>NZ_CP194902.1:925000-5302579 GCF_051027545.1 Methylocaldum sp. GT1BB
AAATAGTCATAGTCTCCCCTTAATCTTTTGTTGCTTTGGCGCGATCGATTGTTGAGATGTAACCAACAGCCCAAAAAATGGGCATATGCCAAAAAGTTGCGTCGGCTCTAGAGGCGCAATTCTTCGAGCACAGTTTTACGATTGGGGGAACAATGAGATTTAAACACTTAGCCTGTGCGATGTCCGTTGCATTTACCGGAGTCGGCGCGAATAACGCGTATGCACTCGACCTTTATATGGACAGCAAGACCAAGCAAATTTACGCAGAACCCGGTCCGGGGCGCGTACGACTCGGCAACTTTGAAAGAGTCGACGAAGAAGCGACCGAAGAACCCAAAACGCCTAAGAAAGCCGCAAATTCCAAGGGGGACGGCGACCAGATTAGAGCCGTAGAGGCACGCCTTAATAAAAAAATCGATGCTTTAGCCAATAAGCCCAAAGCTCCGGATGACGCCAAGGTCACTCTTGGCGCAAAGGGACTTCAGTTTCAATCGAACGACGGAAACTTCAAATTCGCCATCAACGGGCGCCTCCATGCGGACGCCGCCATCCAGTCCGGCGACAAGTTTGTAACTTATAACGACAACGATCCTAGTAACGGAAGCTTCGATCCTGCCGACGAAGAAGCGACAAAGAGAGATCTCGACTCCGGCACCGAACTCCGCCGTGTCCGTATCGAGGTCGCCGGCCAGTTCTTCAACGACTGGAAATTCAAGCTGCAACCGGACTATGCCGACGAGCAAGTCAGACTCAAGGACGCGTTCGTAAAATACACCGGTTTCGACTGGGGCGAATGGACCATCGGCCAAAGCAAGCAACCGTACAGCTTTCAGCAGATGATGAGTTCCAACGACATGCCGTTTATGGAACGTTCGTTGGAGTATGCTTTCACCGATGTTTCTGTGAACCGTGCGATTGGCCTCCGCTATGATCATTACGGTCGCACATGGACCGCCGCAGCTGGCATTTATGGCGATACGGCAACACGGCAAGCTGACAGCGCGGCGGACGACGAAGGCTGGGGCGCGTCGGGGCGCGCTACTTGGGCTCCCTGGTTTAAACCGGGCGAGCTGTTCCATGTCGGCGCTTCTGCCGCTTACCGAGTACCGCAGCAGGGCGACAAAACCGTTCGGTATCGCAATCGCCCCACTCACATCGATCACTTCTATCCGATCGATACCGGGAATATCGGAAATATCGACGATGAGGTGTTTTTCAACGCCGAGGCAACGGGCGCCTACGGCCCCGTTTCGTTCGAAAGCGAATATAACGTGGCCTATTTGCAACGGAACGGGGATGGAACCGAAGACGCCAAGTTCGACGGTTGGCACTTCGACGTGATGTATAGCCTGACCGGCGAATCGCGGGCCGCCGCCTACGATCCGAAAGATGCCGTCATTAAGCGTTTAACGCCCAATCGAAACTTTGACTTGGCCGGCGGCTGGGGCGCCTGGGAACTCAAAGGCCGCATTTCGCAAGTCAACATGAACAAGATCGGTACGCCCGGCGAACGTGGCGGACGCGAGACAGCGGCGACCCTCGGCGTCAACTGGTATCTGAATCCGTGGTTCCGGTTGATGCTGGACTACACCCATGTGATCGATATAGATCTCGGCACCGCCGGGACAAGTCGAGCACTTCTCGAAGGGGATCCGTCAGATCTCGACACGGTTCAGATGCGTGGCTCCCTGGCCTTCTAAACGAGCCATTTAGCTCATCTGTCAAACCGAGAACCCCGCGAAAGCGGGGTTCGTCTTTGATACGCCGCAGATACCTGCTCCAAAGCATGCCACCTGACCGGCGCAGCTGTGCTTGCTTGCTTTACATTGTTATGATTTCTAAGGCTTTTCAATGTCATAACTTACCCCGCAGCGGTAGCCTTATCCAAAATCTAACAGGGAACACTGTTTCATGGAATTCAAGGATTATTACAAGATCATGGGTGTATCCAGAGACGCCTCGCAAGAGGATATAAAGCGAGCCTATCGCAAGCTCGCCCGCAAATATCATCCAGACGTCAGCAAGGAACGTAATGCCGAGGAGCGCTTCAAGGAACTTGGCGAGGCTTATGAAGTTTTGAAAGACCCGGAAAAGCGCGCGGCTTACGATCAAATCGCGGCCGGTCGCCAGCACGGCGAACGTTTTACGCCTCCACCCGACTGGGCATTTGACTTCGACTTTGGTGGTGGCGGTTTTACGGGGAGCGACGCAAGCGGATTTAGCGATTTTTTCGACAGCCTATTCGGCCGGGCTACGCGAGGCGGGCGGCGAGAACCCCGTAGCGGCTGGACCGGACCTCTATCTGGCCAGGATCAATATGCCAACATTTACATCAGCCTCGACGAGGCATTCTCGGGAGGGACTCAAACGGTTACTCTTGCGAGCCCGGAAATCGATGCAAAAGGCAGGGTTGTTAACAAGACCCGCACCTTAAACGTCAAGATACCGAAAGGCGTCAAAGAAGGACAACGCATTCGCCTGTCCGGGCAGGGCGGATCGGGTCGGCTGGGCGGCACGGCGGGTGATCTTTATCTGGAAATACGATTTAAGCCTCATCCATTCTTTCGCGCCGAAGGCGCGGATATCTCGCTGGAGTTGCCAGTAACGCCCTGGGAGGCCGCTCTCGGACTTTCGGTTCCCACACCGACGTTAGGCGGCAAAGTCGAACTCAAGCTCCCTCCTAACTCTCAAAGTGGGCAGAGGCTGCGCTTAAAAGGCCGCGGGCTGCCCTGCACTCCACCAGGAGATCAAATTGTAACTCTGCGCATCGTGATTCCGGAGGCCACAACCGCGGAGGCCAAGTCTCTCTATAGAAAGATGGCCGAGGTCATGCCGATGAATCCACGGGCGCATATGGGAGCGTGAACATGACGAATCGGACCGCTACCTCCTCGTCCGGTATGGTATTGGACGAAACGATTAAACTATCTCTGGTAGATGTATGCGAGGCATGCAGAGTCGACGCGGAATCCATTTTTGAAATGGTTAACGAAGGAATTGTCGATCCAGAAGGCTCGGAGCCGATGAATTGGCAATTCAATACCGCCGCGTTACGGCGCTTGCAAACGGCGTTACATCTGCAACGCGATCTCGGGGTTAACCTGCCCGGCGCGGCACTGGCATTGGATTTACTCGAAGAACTCGAGGCTTTACGCCGGCGCGCGCTGTAAGTGACATTTTAGGGCCTTCTATGAACACGCTGAACCACATACACCACGGTCTACACCATACTTTGCATTCGCTTGCCGAAGGCTGGTCTGCCTTGAAACAACGAGCGTCCCATGCACTCACGCGCTTTACACTTCGCGAGCCTCCTCACGAAGGGGGAAAATTGACGCAGGGAGCGTCGCGATGGGGTTTATTGCCAGCGGAAGTGCGGGAGGAGAATGATCGGATTACGATCGATATAGAAATCCCGGGAATGGAGGCCGACGATTTCGAAATACAAATCCTCGAAGATCAGCTAATCGTCCGGGGCGAAAAGCGAAATGCGCACGAGGGAAGCATTGGCGAACGTTATTTTCTGTTGGAACGAGCCTATGGTTTTTTTGAGCGGGTCATACATCTGCCTGCCGAGATTGACCAGGACAACATAAAGGCGCGTTACCGGCGCGGAGTTTTATCGATTTCGTTGCCCAAATCCAGCCATAACCATTCGCAACGGATAACGGTGACTACAGCATCAAAAGCATACCAATCAGTTTCGCACTACTACCGGCGTGCAAAAATTCAGGGAACATGAGGTTTGTTTGACGCAAGCGTATCCTGCAACGCCAGCCCTAAGGTGTTATACAAAAACTTAAAGTCCTGGCCCTGAAAACGCTTGGGAATCACCCGCTGACTCCCCAGCATCAACTCCGCCATTTCGCCGGCACCCAGCCTGAGAAGCCATGCCGGAACGGTTAGTAGCGCGGGCCGTCTCAAAACGTTTGCCAAACATTGAGTAAACTCATCGTTGCGCACCGGTTCAGGTGCCGTTAGGTTGAACGCTCCGTCGAGAGCCGGCGACTCCAATAAATACTGAGTCATCGCAACGTGATCGTTTATGTGAACCCAAGACATCCATTGCTTACCATCGCCAAGCCGCGCACCTAACCCAAGCTTGAACGGAAGCAGCATTTTTTGCAGAAATCCGCCATTCTTGCCGATGACCAATCCGGTCCGAAGCAGGCATACCCGAACGCCGTATTCCCTTGCACTTAATGCGACACGCTCCCATGCCTCGCATAGTTCTTGGCCGAACTCGCCCCGTACCGGGGGCGAATTTTCATCAAGGATTTCGTTCCCCTGATCACCGTAGACTCCAACCGCTGATCCGCTGATAAGCACCGTCGGCTTGGAATTGGCATTACGGATCGCGTCGATGAGATGCTCGGTCAGGGTGACTCGACTATTCCATAGAATTTGTTTTCGTTGCTCACTCCAACGGGGGCCGATAATGGGTTCTCCCGCTAAATTGATCACAGCGTCGAAATGTTGATCCGACGTCCATTCGGCTAAACTTTTCAGCGCGACCACTCCGATCCCGCACTTTCCGGGCACTGTCTCAGGCTTTCGACTAAGCACGGTCAACTGATGACCTGCGCCAAGCAGTGCTTTACATAAGCTCCTGCCGATAAACCCAGTTCCGCCAGTGATGAATATTCGCATATTTCCTCCCCCTCCCTTGGCAAGGATGTAAACAACCCCTTATTTCCTATCGACGAACTGCTTTCCCAGAGGGCGCGAGCTTCGCACCCGAAAAACAGCTCTCGTAGAAAAAGAGGGCAAGCAATTATAACGGGTGGTGGATTTGGGGCACCAGAATCGATTGGTTTCGGGAATGGCTAGGCTATTTGCCCAGCTAGACGAGCGGTGGAGGAGAAGTCTTACGAGGAAGTGGCAAGGATAGGATTGTTAACTAAGATTAAAAACTTATAAGGTAACGCCTATGCTTGCCACATTTGGTGGCCTATTTCTTGTCGTCGTCGCTGAAAACCCAACGGACGAAGAAGACGGCAGCAGCTATAACTACGATAGTGACCACCATACCCATCGGGGTTCTCATTTTTTCAACTAAATCTAGTATGGCTCCCATTTCTTAACCTACCTTATTTGGTTTTATCGAAAATCTTAATAGCAGAACAATGCTATCGCGCCGGTTATCTTACCGTCTGAGCTAGCGCTGTCAAGTCGCTGGACGTCTGTCACGAGCGGCCCAACGGATCGATCCGTTAATCGTAGCAACAAAAACGGTACGTAAACCAGCCGCGCCTTTATGATTCAGTGACACAAAAAAACCTGGATGAAGAAACCTTCATCCAGGTTAATATCGGTGCCTTTAAAGGCTAAAAGCTAATTATTAAAAGCTACTGCCGCTTCGTACAAAGGGCAGAAAGACTTATCAAAAATAAAAATTAAAGGCTCGGGGATACGGTGGTCGAGATCTTCTGTTTGTCACCGTCAGGAGAGTTACCGCAAGCAATCACTCCCAGAGCTACCATGACCAAGCTGATAACGCATGCCAATTTTTTCATAAGATCCTCCTCAATTTCCAAAGCTTTAAGATTTTTTAGTTGGTAGTGCATGTAGCACGGAATCTTTTATAAAGAAGATTTCCCGAAAATGCAAGGGGCAGAAAGGGCGGAACGTTTGAACCCACGCACCCGCCTAGCACGGGCAGAAAACACGAGGTACCGATTGGATCATTCAGAGAAAAAGCACTTCCAGCCCGGCGGAGACGGAAGCATCCTGATTACCAGTCACATCGCCTCGTACCTGATCGAGCCCGATGAAATCGAACAAATTGCGATCCGCAAGCTGAGATAGCGCTATATTCTGCAGCGCTGTAAAAATAGTTTCCAAGCGCCCTGGGAACTGCTTTTCCCATGACTGCAGCATTTCCTTCATCGCCTTACGCTGCAAATTTTCCTGCGAGCCGCAGAGGTTACACGGGATAATCGGAAACGCTTTGATGCGCGCGTATTCTTCAATATCCTTTTCCCGGCAGTACGCAAGTGGCCGAATAACGATATGGCGCCGATCATCGCTCAACAGTTTGGGCGGCATTGCCTTAAGGGTGCCGCCGTAAAACAGGTTGAGAAAGAAGGTTTCAAGGATATCGTCGCGATGGTGACCCAACGCGATCTTGGTAATGCCGTGCTCAGCGGCATATCGGTAAAGCAACCCGCGTCGTAATCTGGAACACAAACCGCATGTCGTCTTGCCCTCCGGTACTACCCGCTTGACGATGCTGTAGGTATCCTGCTCAATGATATGGTAAGGAATCCCGCGACCGGCGAGATACTCCGGCAGCACGTGCTCGGGAAATCCCGGCTGCTTCTGATCCAGATTAACAGCAATGATGTCGAACTGAACCGGGGCATTCAGCCGAAGACTGAGCAGGACATCCAGAAGCGTGTAGGAATCCTTTCCTCCCGAGAGGCAAACCATCACCTTGTCGCCGTCCTCGATCATTCGATAGTCGGCGATGGCCTCGCCGACTAAACGGCGCAATCTCTTTTGCAGCTTATTGAATTCGTAACGCTGCTTTTCGGTCAGAGCGCCTGCCGCCCTATCCACCATAACGCCCGAAGATCAAACTAGCATTAGTCCCGCCAAACCCGAAGCTGTTCGACATGACCGTGTCGATGCGGGCATCGTCGATCCGCTTCCGCACGATGGGAACGCCTTCCGCGCCCGGGTCCAGCGTTTCGATATTGGCCGAAGCGGAAATGAAACCGCCATTCATCATCAATAAGGAATAAATCGCTTCGTGCACGCCCGCAGCGCCCAAAGCATGGCCTGTCAACGACTTTGTCGAACTAATGGGCGGAACCTCATCGCCGAAAACGGATTTCACGGCCTGCAGCTCTTTAATATCGCCGATCGGCGTGCTCGTTCCATGCGCATTGATGTAATCGATCTTGTTGCGCACACTTTCCATGGCTTGCCTCATGCAACGCGCAGCCCCCTCGCCGGAAGGCTGCACCATGTCGAAACCGTCGGAGGTCGCGCCGTATCCGATAAGCTCGCCGTAAATCTTGGCTCCACGGGCCTTGGCATGCTCCAGCTCCTCAAGAACCAGTACCCCGCCGCCTCCCGAAATAACGAATCCGTCCCGGTCGGCATCATAGGGACGCGATGCAATCTCGGGCCTGTCGTTATATTGCGAAGACAACGCTCCCATCGCATCGAAGAGCACGGTCATCGTCCAATGCACTTCCTCGCCGCCGCCGGCAAAAATGATGTCCTGCTTGCCCAGATGAATAAGTTCCGCCGCATTTCCTATGCAGTGGGCACTGGTCGCGCATGCGGAACTGATGGAGTAATTGACCCCCTTGATCTTGAACGGCGTCGCGAGGCAGGCGGAATTGGTATTGGACATGGTCCTGGGCACCATATAAGGCCCAACTTTCTTAACGCCCTTCTCACGATAGTTGTCGAACGCAAGCAAGAGATTCGCCGTGGAAGGACCGCCCGACCCCATGATCAAGCCGGTTCTAGAATGCGATATTTCGGATTCGTCCAAGCCCGAATCGGCGATCGCCTCCTGCATGGCGAGGTAATTGTACGCTGCGCCATCTCCCATGAATCTGCGAATCTTGCGATCTATAAGATCGTCCAAATTCAGATCGATCGGACCGTAGACCTGACTGCGGAATGCCATCTCCCGGTATTCTTCGCTGGACCGAATACCCGAACGCCCCTGTCGCAGAGACTCGGTTACCTCCTGTTGATTGCTGCCTATGCTGGAAACGATACCGATGCCGGTTACAACAACGCGTCTCATATCTGTATAGCTCGCTCAGAACGCATCTGTAGAGGTAAACAGGCCGACCCGAAGATCGCTAGCCTCATAGATGACCTTGCCATCGCACTCCATTTCCGCGTCGGCAAACCCCATGACTAACTTGCGCATCATCACCCGCTTGAGATGAATACGGTAAGTCACAAGCTTATGATGCGGCAGTACCTGGCCGCGAAACTTGACCTCTCCCACGCCTAACGCGCGCCCGCGCCCTAACCCGCCCATCCAACCGAGGTAAAATCCGATCATCTGCCACATGGCGTCAAGGCCGAGACAGCCCGGCATCACAGGATCATTCTGAAAGTGGCAGGAAAAAAACCAAAGGTCCGGCGTTATATCCAACTCGGCGATGATCATACCTTTGTCGTAAAGCCCCTCATCGGAACTGATACGGGTGATGCGATCGAACATCAACATCGGAGGAAGCGGCAACTGGGCATTGCCGGGGCCGAACATTTCACCGCGTCCGCATTGAATCAATTCGTCCCGACTGTAACTGTGCTGTCTCTGTTGTAATCTAGATTCCTTAACAATCATAAAAGTGCCCGATATCGCTGTTGTTTTATGTTGCCTCTCGGCACCCACTGGTTACCGAGGGCGACCAGGCCGTACCAAAATTCCAAGCCGATTGCCAAACTTTATCGTGGGCGAAAATCCATTTATCGATGAGAACTTCCGGATAGCACCCTCGGAACGCACGAAAGTTTATTTCCCGTCAAGGCCTAGCAAAGAAAAGGCTTATTGTATCAGGAAAACATGAATTCCAGCAGCGTGCGGCAAAGTCGGTATTGAGACACCGTCATATTTCCCAACAAGAAATGAAATCTATCCACACGTCCGCCAACGCGGAATTCACAGCCGATGCTTTGGCCATCGGCCGTCATCTCGTCAAAGTTGGCCGACACAGAGAACACGGTTCGACATACCGGTCGGGTTATCATTCCCGGAAGCTGATCCAATCGGTGATGTGCTTTTATAGACCGGCCCGAGCCTACACGGGCTAGAATACCGAGCGTGTAAACGACAACGAGCAACCTTCGCGGGAAATCAGCCATGCAGGATCTACCGTCGATCGAAATTTTGCGCAGCTCACAGCCGCCACGGGATTTCTTTGGGTATTCCGGCGCAGACCTGCCACCCGCAAGATCCCACCGTCTCATGGTGTTTAGCTGTGCGTTCTTGCTTGCCTTCGTGACCGGCGCGACTTTTGTGTGGCTGCGCGAGCCGGTCTATGAGAGCACGGCCGCATTGCTTACGGTAGCGCCTACCGCCATAGACGAAGCAGAGGCGAAAGCCAGCGTCCAGCACGTTACTGTACAAAGCGAGATCCTGCTCGGCGTCCCTTTGCTTGAAGCAACTTTGAGAAACTTGAGAGCCGCCGATGACGCATCCGAATTGTCCGACTTGACTGTCGGCGATCTTCAGGCCTTGCTCTCGGTCGATGTCATAACCGAGACCAACATCGTTAAGCTGCACGCCAAAGGATCGAACCCCAAGGTTCTGGCTTCGGTCATTAACGCTTGGATCGATGCCTATCAAGCGCGCCGTGAACGACAGACCCGCGAAACGAAAGACGGCACCGCCACGGCCTTGCAGCTCGAATTTCAACAGCTCGCCCAAAAAATCGAGGCAAAGCGCTGGGAACTGGATCAATTTCGCCGTAAACACGGCATCGTTTCGAAAAACGACGCGGACAACCGCGCCATGGCCCGGCTTTCCGGTCTCAACACCGCACTCAACAAAGCCACCGAGGATGAGGTCAAAGCGAAAGCCCAGCTCGACGCCATCAAAGAGGCCATCGCCCGAGGCGAACCCGTGGTGCCGCCCAGCGATGAGCAAGGATTGGCGAATCTGGAAAAGAAAGCGCACGACCTGCGCCAGCAGCTCAAGGATTTGAAACGCCGTTACACGTCTCAATACCTTTCGCTACAGCCTCAGTTCAAGCTTATTCCGGAACAGCTCAAACAAACCGAAGACGAGATCAAGAAAAAGCTCGAATATGGGAAACAGAACGCATTGAGCGAAGCACAGCAGGCTTATGCGTCCGCTCAACAGACCGTCAGGGAAATACGCCGTCAAATCGAGGCGCATGAGCAGGAGGCGACCGAGTTCACAAGCCGTTTCGCCGAGCATGAGGCTATGCGCGCAAACCTCGAAAAGCTCGAAGAGGTTTACCGCGACGCCGAAATCCGGCTGGCACAGGTCGAAGCGAAACCTTACGAAAACCTCCCTCAACTCCAGGTCTTGGAACGGGGCTATGCCCCGGTTCGACCTATCTGGCCGAATTATTGGCGCGACAGCCGAATCGCCTTCGGCGGCAGCCTCGGCCTCGCCCTGATCACCGTGTGGCTTTACGAATACCTCACGCGCAGGGAAACCCCGCCGTCTGCGACAGTCTTACCCGATATCCACGTTTATTCGGTGCCGGAAAAGGTTTTGATTGAGCGTCGAATGACAACGCCGTCGGCACTTCCCGCGGAACAATTTCCCGCTTTGGAAAGCCCGATGATACGAGAACTGACCGAACCGGAGGCCCGCGTATTGCTGGAAGCGGCCAATCGCAAAGCCAAATGGACGATAGGCCTGCTTCTATCCGGCCTGAGCCTTGAGGAAATCGTGGAACTGCGTGCCGAGCAGTTCGAACACGCCGGTGATACGCTGCGTATCGACGGCAAAAATCCTAGGGCCGTGCCCATCCCTCGGCGCGTCAAACTTTGGTTGGCCGAAAGCGAAGACTTTCCCAACTTGGAAACAGACGACCCGGCATCGTTGATCGCCTGCGCGGTCGTCGATTCCGGCCTTGCGCAGCCCGAAACGATCGATGCATCCGCCCTGCGCCACACTTATATTAGTTATTTGGTCCGCCAAGGCATTCGGCTGTCCGAACTGGAGCGTATCGTCGGCCCGCTGCCGGCGAAAACGCTCGCTGGCTACGGACGCTTTTCTCCACCCGGTCCTGGATTGCCTGCCGAAAGCGTGCCGCTGATTTATCCCGCTCTTAGGGCCTAACGACTTAGAAATGGTTTCCGATTCCAGTCCTCAGAATTCCCACCGCTTCACCTGGGCTTATATCCGATCCGTCGCATTGGAGCACAAGCGCGAATTGTTCACCGCTCACCTGATCGCCGTGTTCGCGGCCTTGAGCGCGGTCCCCGTGCCTTTACTCATGCCGCTGCTGGTGGACGAGGTCTTGTTGAACAAGCCCGGCATGGCCGTCGGCCTGCTCGACCGGCTTTTTCCCGCCGAATGGCATGGGCCGGCCCTGTATATTTCGGCCATACTGGGGCTTACTTTGCTCCTGCGCCTGATCGCGGCGATCTTCAACGTGTGGCAGACGCGGCAGTTCAGCTTTATTGCCAAAGACACCATCTATCGCATCCGCTGCCGGCTGATCGGCAAGCTGCAGCGCATCTCCATGGCGGAATACGAAAATCTCGGCAGCGGCTCCGTCGTGACCCATCTGGTCACCGACCTCGATACGCTCGATACGTTCATCGGCACAACCGTCGCGCGCTTCGTGGTGGCGTTACTGTCCTTGACCGGCACCGCCGTCATTCTACTGTGGATGCATTGGCAGCTTGCGCTGTTCATCCTGTTCCTGAATCCAATCGTGATTTTTTTCACCAAATCGCTGGGAAAACGGGTAAAAAATCTGAAGCGCGAAGAAAATTCCGCGATCGGCGCCTTTCAGCTCGCACTCACCGAAACCCTGGATGCCATCCATCAAATCCGGGCCAGCAATCGGGAGAAGCACTACATGGGGCGGCTGATGGAAGCGGCACGGACGGTTCGCGAGAATTCGGCCGCCTACGCCTGGAAAAGCGACGCCGCCAACCGGGTCAGTTTTCTGGTCTTCCTGTTCGGGTTCGACGTCTTCCGCGCCTTGGCTTTTTTTATGGTGATCTACTCCGACCTCACCGTCGGCGAGATGATGGCGGTCTCGGGCTACCTGTGGTTCATGATGACCCCGGTGCAGGAGATTCTGGGAATACAGTACGCCTGGTTCGGCGCGAAGGCGGCGCTGGAGCGGATCAACCAATTGAATGACCTGAAGCAGGAGCCGAAGTACCCGCATCTGATCGATCCCTTCGAAAAGGATAGGAGAGTGGGCATCTTCATCGACGATCTTCACTTCGCCTATCCGAACGGCAACGAGGTTTTGCGCGGCATCTCCATGGACATCCGCCCCGGCGAGAAAGTCGCGTTGATCGGTGCAAGCGGCGGCGGCAAATCGACCTTGGTGCAAGTATTGATCGGCCTTTATCCCCCGACTTCGGGCATGGTCTATTTCAACGGCGCGCCTATGGACAAAATCGGGATGGACGTGATACGGGAACATGTGGTCACGGTATTGCAGCACCCGGTGCTGTTCAACGACACCGTCCGAGCCAACCTGACCCTGGGCCGTCCGGCGCCCGACGAAGCACTCTGGCGCGCGCTCGAAATCGCCCAACTCAGGGACGTGGTGGAAGACAGCCGCGACCGGCTGGATACCGTCGTCGGCCGGCTGGGCATGCGGCTTTCCGGTGGTCAGCGCCAAAGGCTGGCGATCGCCCGCATGATCCTGGCCGATCCCAAGGTGGTGATCCTCGACGAAGCGACCTCGGCCATCGACAATGAAACCGAGACCCGCTTGTACGAAGGTCTGGACGAATTCCTCGCGGACCGCACGACGATCATCGTCGCCCACCGCTTGAGCGCGATCAAACACGCCGACCGCATTTACGTGTTCGAGGACGGGCGCATTTGCGAGCAGGGCGATCATGAAACCCTGGTTTCCGGCAAAGGTTTGTACGCGCGGCTCTATGGCCAGAAACCCGCGGTGCGGCGCGCACGGGATCTATCGTTCACCTCCTAAGCCGTGCCCTACGGCTCGATTCGCCGGAGGGAAGCCGAAAATCGCCAGCCGTAAATCGGGTACAATACCCGGCTTTCCGGACTCAAACCTCGGGCGTGCCTTTGTACGATCTCCACACCCATTCCACTGCTTCCGACGGCGCCTATTCGCCGTCCGAATTGGTTCGCCAGGCCGCAGCAGCCGGCGTAAACGTGCTCGCCCTTACCGATCATGATTCCACCGCGGGCCTAGACGAGGCGGAGACCGCCGCCCTCGATGCCGGCATTCAACTGATTCCCGGCGTCGAAATATCGGTAACCTGGGCGGACAAAACCATCCACATCGTCGGTTTGCGCATCGACCGTCACTGCAACGTCCTAAAACAGGGACTGAGCCGCCTCCAGGCAACGCGCCTCGAACGGGCGCAAGAGATCGGCCGGCGCCTCGACCGCTACGGTGTTCCTGGCACCTTTGAAGCGGCGCGGGAAATGGCCGGCGACGGCATGATTACACGCACCCATTTCGCTCGCCATCTCGTGGAGCTAGGTCTGGCAGGAAGCATGAAAGACGTGTTCGAGCGTTTCTTGACCCGCGGCAAGCCGGGCTATGTTTCGACCCGGTGGGCCGAAATGGCGGATGCCATCGCTTGGATTCGCGAAGCAGGCGGTGGCGCCGTGCTGGCCCATCCGCAGCGCTACAAACTCACCGCCAGTTGGATGCGACGGCTGATCGGGGAATTCAAGGAATGCGGCGGCGAGGCGATCGAGGTCGTCTCGGGAACGGCCTCTCCTAGCGATACCCAGTCCAGCGCCGAATACGCGCGGCGTTTCGGATTGCGCGCCTCCAGCGGCTCCGACTTTCACAGCCCGGAAACAGCCTGGGTGAAACTGGGCCGATTACCCCCGCTTCCGTCCGATCTGACTCCGGTATGGACCCATTGGAACCATTGACTCGTTGCACTTGGGCCGAGCGCAGCCTGCTGGAGCAGGCTTATCACGATCATGAATGGGGAACGCCCGTCCACGACGACCGCCTGCTGTTCGAATTCCTGATTCTGGAGGGCGCACAGGCCGGCCTTTCCTGGACCACGATTCTTCGTAAACGAGACGCCTACCGCGCGGCTTTCGACGGCTTCGATCCCGAACACGTGGCCCGCTACGACGAAGCCAAGACCGCCGAACTGCTGGCCAATCCCGGCATCGTTCGCAACCGCCTCAAAATCGCCGCGGCGGTAAACAATGCCCGCCGTTTTCTGGACGTGAAGGAGCAATTCGGCAGCTTCGACGCCTTTGTCTGGCGCTTCGTCGACGGCTGTCCCAGGCAAAACGCCTGGCGGAGCATGGCGGACGTGCCGGCCCGAACGCCCGAGTCCGACGCGATGAGCAAGGACCTCGAGAAACGCGGATTTCGTTTTGTCGGCTCCGTCATTTGTTACGCCTACATGCAGGCGATCGGGATGGTCAACGACCACACCGTCGATTGCTTCCGCTGGAAGCATTTGCATCCGGCCGAGTCGCCGTAAAACCTGCTTTACACTCCCCGGACTAATCTTCCCGCTCTTTCCGCCTCGAAATGCTTCCTTCGAGGCTATCGCCATTCCAGGGGCTTTTACGTATCGGAGGCGGGAGATCTCCAGTTTCTGCCAGCCCTTCAATGACTTATAGCCATAACCGTGCGGTCCGCGTCTGAACCGTATCGGGTGTCGCCCTGTACGACACACTTCATTTGTCGAAAAATTTTACAGTTGCGGCGTCCGAGCCGCGGGCTTGCCCCAAGTTTGCAGGCGACACACGCATTCCAAACGATTGGCACATACGCTGCTTAACCAGTGCCGTCGGTTTTGGAGAGCCCAATTTGATTGCAATTCGACTCCTGCTTGGTTGGCTGCTAAGTATCAGCGCGACGCTTGTCCTGGCGCAGGACAGCATCGACACGGCAAGCGATCTGCGCACCCTGGCTCTGCGCTACGAGCACGGCCGAGGCGTCAAACAGGACTACGCCGAGGCTTACCGCCTTTACTGCAAAGCGGCGTTGCTCGGGGATGCGCAAGCGGCGTACAACCTCGGCTGGATGTACTTCAACGGCCGAGGCCTTTCCCGCAAGGCGGACGTCGCCGTAGGCTGGTTCATGCGTGCGGCCAAGACCGGCGATGTTTATGCGGCGCGGATGCTGGTGCGCTACCAGGGCATAACCCCTGCGGACGACTCCGACTGCCAGCCCGAACCGGCACCGGTTACAGCCAGCATCGAGCCCAGTTCAAATCCAAGCCGGAAACTCGTCGAAAGCTGGGTCAGCCAGATCGCACCGCAATATTCCATCGATCCGCAACTGGTATTGGCCGTCATCCAGGCGGAATCCGGTTTCAATTCGTCCGCACTCTCCAGCAAGAACGCCCAGGGACTGATGCAGCTCATTCCCGCCACGGCGGAGCGTTTCGGCATCAAGGATGTCTGGAACCCGGTGGAAAACATCAAGGGCGGAACCGCCTATCTCCACTGGCTGTTGCGGCATTTCGGCGGCAACGTCGAATGGGCGGTGGCCGCTTACAACGCGGGCGAGCGAACCGTTGAACAATATCAGGGTGTTCCCCCTTATCGGGAAACCCGCAACTATGTTCAGCGCATTCTGGCGACTTACCAAAAGACTGTTCATCCGGTACCGCCGCCGCGATCGGACGATCGTTTGTTCTAATCGGCCCGGAGCCGCTCTCCGTCCATCAAAGCCGCCCCGCATCGACAATCGGCGAAACCCAGTAGTGAATCGCCGATCCTGCGAAATCCGTCTTTAATCGATCCAGCAACACCTCCAGGTCGGAGCCGGCGAGCTGCACATCGAAGCGAACCTGCCGCTTGCGTCCGGTCACCTGCTCAACCAGGGTCAAGCTTTCCGGATGGCTCGAATGGCCGCTGATCGGAAAGCTGCTGAATCCGCTCGGATGCTCGTACTGCAATAGCCAATCGATTATGGGTTCCTCGTGACCGGGTGGGGCGATCAAGGTAAGGAGAAAGAATTCGCTCATGGGATGCTCCGAATGGGTAATTCCAAATCGCTTTCAATCAGGCATTCATTTTCGTAGGGTGGCTTAGGCGCACATCAGCACTGACCGACTGCCGATCACTGTGCTTCGCGTGCGCCGTAACCCACCAAGCGACCTCCAATCGGCGGGTTACGCGGAGCCTGTCCTGAGCGGAGCCGAGGGGCTATCCCGCCATCGATGGGTTTCGCTTCGCTCTACCCATCCTACGATGAATGTTCACTCGAATGCCGAATGGAATAAGGAGGAAATCATTGTTTTGGCTCCCCCACCCTAATCTTCTCCCAGAGGGAGAGGAGATTGGACCCGACTTTGGATTCGCCGTAGCGACGGTAGAGAATGGGCAGCAGCACCAAGGTCAGCAGCGTCGACGTGAAGAGTCCGCCGACGCCGACCACCGCCAGCGGCCGCTGGATTTCCGAGCCCGGGCCGGTCGCGAACAACAGCGGAATGAGTCCGAAGGCGGCGATGCCGGCGGTCATCAGCACCGGCCGAAGCCGGCGCATTGCGCCTACCACCACCGCTTCATCCATGGGTAGCCCCAGTACCCGCAGTTGATTGAAATAACTCACCATCACCACGCCGTTCAGCACCGCGATGCCCAATAGGGAAATGAAGCCCACCGAGGCCGACACCGAGAGATATTCTCCGGAAATCCAGACGCCGTACACGCCCCCGATGAGCGCCAGGGGCACGTTGGCCAAGACCAGAATGGCCTGGCGCACCGAACCGAAGGTGGAAAACAGAAGCAGGAAGATCAGCCCGATCGACACCGGAATAACCACGGCCAAGCGGGCGGCGGCCCGCTGCTGGTTTTCGAACTGGCCGCCCCATTCGATGTAATAGCCGGTAGGCAACTGCACCTGGCCGGCCACGGCCTGCTTGGCCTCTTCCACGAAGCCCACCAGATCCCGTCCCTCGACATTGCTGCGCACCGATGTGTAGCGCTGGCCGCGCTCGCGGTTGACCGCCACCACGCCTTCCACCGGCTCGATTTTGGCGACTACCGACAATGGCACCCGGCGCCCGTCGGGCAAGGCGATCTGCAGGGTGGACATATTGGCCGGCTCTCCGGAGCCTCTGAGCAGCAACGGCGTGCGGCGGATGCCCTCCTGGACGATGCCGAGCTTGAGCCCCTCGATCTGGGCCCGCAAGGTGTCGGCCAGAGAATCCGCATCCAACCCCAGGCGTCCCGCGGCCAGCCGGTCCACTTTCACCACCAGGTACTGCATGCCTTCGTTGCGGATGGTGAACACGTCCGAAGCGCCGGGAATCTTCCGCATCACGGCGGCGATTTCCTCCGCCTTGGCGTTGAGCACAGCGAGTTCCGGGCCGTACAGCTTGACCGCCACGTCGCCGCGCACTCCGGTCAGCATCTCGGTGACCCGCATCTGAATCGGCTGAGTGAAGCCGTAAGCGATGCCGGGAATGGTATCCAGAACCTTACGGATTTCGTCGATCAGGGCTTCCTTGCTGTCCATGCGCCATTCGTCCGGCGGCTTGAGGACGAAGAAGTTGTCGGTCTCGTTGAGTCCCATGGGGTCGAGGCCGATCTCGTCCGCGCCGACGCGGGATACGGCCCGCGTCACTTCCGGCACGTGCTCCAGGATAGCCTTTTGGATTTGCTGGTCCAGCCGCACCGACTGCTCCAGCGTGATGGACGGCAGTTTCTCCACCTGCACGATGATGTCGCCCTCGTCCATGGTGGGCATGAAGGTCTTGCCGATCTGGAAATAAACGCCCACAGTGGACAGCAGCAGCAGTCCCGCGCCGAGCAACACGGTGCGGCCGTGAGCGAGGGACCAGATCAGGACCGGGCGGTACCATTCCGAGAGCTTCCGCGCCAGCCAGGGCTCCTCGTGTTTGACGCGCTTCATCAGGAAAGAGGCCACGACCGGGATCACGACCAAGGAGAAGATCAACGATCCGCTCATGGCGAACACGTTGGTGAAGGCCAAGGGCTTGAACATCTTCCCTTCCAGGCCCTCCAGGGTAAACAGCGGCACGAACACGACGCCGATGATGATCGTCCCCGAGACCACGGGCGCGGTGACTTCGCGCATGGCGCGGTAGATCGCGTGCAGTCGCGGCACTCGATTCGTCTTGCTCTGCTCAGCGAGATGGGTGGTGATGTTCTCCACCACCACCACCGCCGGGTCGACCAGCTTGCCGATCGCGATGGCGAGCCCGCCGAGGCTCATGAGATTGGCCGTCAGGCCGAAGTGGTTCATCAGCAGAAAGGTGAACAGGGCCACCATGGGCAGAATGAAGGCGACGGTCAGCGCGGCCCGGAGATCGCCGAGGAACAGAACCAGCAGGATCAGCACCAGAATGGTAGCCTCCACCAAGGCCCGGACGATGGTGTTTATTGCTTTCCCGACCAAGTCGCCGCGGTTGTAGAACACGCTGACTTTGACCTCCTTGGGCAAAGCCGGGCGGATTTCCTCGAGCTTCTTCTCGACTCCTTCCACCACCTGCCGGGCATTCGCTCCCCTGAGGCTCAGCACCAGGCCCTCGACCGCTTCGCTCTGGCCGTTCTGGCTCACGGCGCCGTAGCGGGTCAGGGCGCCTATGCGGACGTCGGCCACATCGCCCACGGTGATGGACGTGCCGTTCCGCTCCGCGACGACGATGGTGCGCACGTCGTCCAGGTCGACGATCCGCCCCTCGGTACGCACCAGAAGCGCCTCCTCGCCTTGGGCCAAACGGCCGGCGCCGTCGTTGCGGTTATTGGACTTGAGCGCCTCGGCCAGTTCTCCGATACTCACGCCGCGAGCCGCCATCCGCATGTTGTCGGGAATGACCTCGAAGCTTCTCACCATCCCGCCCAATGCGTTCACGTCGGCGACGCCCGGCACCGTGCGCAGCGCCGGTCTAATCACCCAGTCCAGTAGGGTTCGCCGCTCGGAGAGGCTCAAGCCATCGCCTTCCACCGTAAACATGAACATCTCGCCCAAAGGCGTGGTCATGGGTGCGATACCGCCTTCCGCGTTGCCCGGCAGATTTCCCCAAACCTCGTTCAGGCGCTCAGCCACCTGTTGGCGCGCCCAATAAATATCGGTGCCCTCCTCGAAGTCGATGGTGATGTCGGTAAGCGCGTATTTCGCGATGGAGCGGAGCATGGTCTGCCTGGGGATGCCGAGCATTTCCACCTCGATCGGCGCCGTGACGCGCGCTTCCACCTCTTCCGGGGTCATGCCGGGCACCTTGATGATGATCTTGACCTGAGTCGGCGAAACGTCCGGAAAGGCGTCGATGGTCAGATTGGCCGCGGCGAACCAGCCGGCGCCGGCCAGGAGCAGGGCGCTCAGCAAGGCGAACAGGCGCTGGGTCAGCGCGAACTGGATCAAGCGTGCGATCACTCTTCTTCTCCCATGCCGAGCCAGGCGGCCTTCAGCGCGGCCACGCCTTGCACGGCCACTTCCTCGCCCGCGTCCAAGCCTTCGTGAATGACGACGCTATAGGCTTCCAGACCGGCCACCGCCACTTCGCGCGCGACAAAACCCTCAGGCGTTTGCACGAACACGTAGTTTCGGCCTTCGTGGCCGACCAACGCGGCGACGGGCAGGCGGAAAATCAGGTCGGTGCTTTTGTGCATCAGTTGCGCGTTTATGTGCATGCCCGGCCGCAGATCCTCCGCTGGGCTGTCGACCACGGCCCGTACCAAAGCGCTTTGGCTCTTGGGATCCACGTGCTGACCGACCTCGATGATGCGGGCGGTGGCCCGAGAATTTTCCAGGCTGATGCGGTCGCCGATTCTCACCTCGTGCAGCCGTTCCTGAGGCATGTCGACCTCCAGCCACAATTCGTCCAGTCTGCCGACCCGAAACAGCGGCGCGAGTCTATCCACCCGCTGCCCCACCACGGCCATGCGTTCGAGCACGACGCCGTCTATCGGGGAACGCACTTCTATCAGACTGCTCAGCTGCCGATTAGTCTTAAGGCGCCGAATCTCGCCTTGGCCCAGCCCTGACGCCGCCAGGGTCTGTTCCGCTGCCCGCAGCGCCGCCTGAGCCTTGTCGAAATCGCTCTTGGTTTCCTGCCAGCGCAACCGGGAAATAATGCCCTCCTTAAGCAGAGTCTCGTCCCGTCTCAGCCGCGCTTGGGCCAAATTGAATTCGGAGGCGGCATCGAGCAATTCCCGTTGCAGGGCCAGCAAATCGGGACTCTGAATACGGGCGAGCACTTCGCCTTGTTTCACCCTTACGCCCAGGGGTACGGCGACGTTGCTGATCACTCCCGCTTGCGGGGCGCTGACGACGAATTCGTTCTGCGGCGGTAAAACGACACGGGCCGGCGCCCGCGCCAGCGGCATGGCTGCAACCTCTTCCGGCTTCACCGTGCGGATTCCCAAATGTTTCGCTTGTTCCGCCGTAACCTGAACCGCATTCTCGGCCGCGAGTCCCGTCGCGCAAAAGCATAAAAGCATGGACAAAAAGACGAGTCTCATGGCGTGACTCCGACCACTTGGTTGTAGACCGCGATATCCCGCTGCAACAGGATGGCCCGTTCGGCGGCATCGCGAATGGCGGCCTGGGCGGTGGCCTGGATCTTGAGATAATCGATCAGCGAAATCTCCCCGGTCTCGAACGCGAGCCGGCTCATTTTGAGCTGGGACTCGGCGATTTCCCGCCGCCTTTCGGCGATCGTCAGGGCGGCGCGATCGACCTCGAGATTGTGTATCGCCTCATGCAGCGCCTTCTCCAACTGCCGCAACAAGATGTCCCGATCAGTCAGGCGCTGGGTCAGGACGATATTGGCCTCGGCCACGAACGGCGCGTTATAGGCCTCACCGCCGATGGGGATTTGCAGCACGAAGTTGGTTTCGTTGTTATAGCCTTCTTTTCGGGTGCCCCGTTCGTGCTGGGTACCGACCAGAATCGAAGGCTGGTTGCCCTGCTTGGACTTGCGGGTGAACTCGACTTCGGCCTGGGCGCGCTCGATCAATGCGTTGGCGACGGCCAGGGCCGGATGGCTCTCGTCGAACGTGCTGCGGGGGCTTTGCTCCTCCTCGAAAAATTTCGGCGCACGCTCCAGGCGGGTCAGATTGGAATAGCTCTTGCGGGCATGCATCACCTCCGCTTCGGCCTGAACAACCGCGGTCTTTTTCTCCAGCTCGTCGCTTTCCGCAAGCAGCAAGTCTGCCCGCGCGAGGTCGCCGACATCGACACGCCGTTGCACCAGGGCGGTCAACTGCCTGGAAACCTCGTAGATACGCTCGGCAAGCTCATATCGGTTTTCCACCAGCCGAAGGTTCCATAGGGCATCGCGCACTAGGCCGGCCACCTCGTGCCTTATCGCCCGCGCGAGCAAAGCGGTGCTCTGCGTCGCTTCCTCGGCCACGGCCCTGCTCGCCGCGCGCTGGCCCCACATCCATACCGGAATTTGATAGCCGGTCTGTATTTCCACCGCGCCGCGATCGTTAAAGGCACGATCGTCGATCCATTGCAGATAGACCGCAGGGTAACCCGCTATCCAACTGGCACTGCGGCGCTCCAGAGCCTTAGCCTCATTCTCGAAAGCCGCGATGAGAGCGCTTTGCGGGTATTTTTCGAAAGTGGCCTCGATGACCTGGCCAAGGCTCAGCGATTCGTCGAACACCAGCTCATCGTAATGATCGACAAAGCGCTCTTCGGAGGCGACGGGCGCGATCGCGAAAAAACAAGCCGCGCCTGCCACACACACTAAAAGCTTCATTGGTATTTTTCTCCCAAAGTCACGAGCCGGGACGACGGTGACCGCTGCTCAAGCTGGACGGGAAACGCTCCCGTGCCCATTGCCCGATGTCCCCACTGAATTCTTTTCGTTAAAGGCCACCCGCCCACACAGGGCAGGCCCCCGATAAAGCCGGGAACAGAGAGCGAAAGTCCTTTAAAAGGCGAATTTGGTCAAGCGTTTAACGGTGGGGCGCGCGGGGCGGTATTGCGGTAGAAACACGAATCCGGCGAGGGTGATTCCTCGACAAGAGATGGGGTCGCGATTAGTTGTGATCGCCGAATCGACGCGGCGATGGAGGGAAGGCAAGGCTGATCATCGGCGATCGGCGAAAACTTGGCTTTGCCGGCCTCGCCCCAGAATCCGGCCTGAACGCTGATAATGACGTCCTGATCGAGCGGCGGCGCATCGGCTTGAACCGATGTCTCTCCGCTTTTCGAGAGGAATTCCAGCCCCGGAACATGCAGAAAGCCGCCCGTTTCGCCCCCGGTGTGCGCATGAACCCACGGCGCGATGACTTGCATCAGCGTCAAGAGAACTAGCAGGATCGTACGGGAAGCGAGCGTTGTCACAGTTCGACAATAGTACGGATGGTAAAAACTTGTACAGTATAGTCCTTATGGAAGGCCGAAAAAATCCAGTGATGCGCCATGGCTGTACAAAAGAATCCCGACACCGATGCGTGGAGCGTATAGGCTTTGACACCGGCCGCAGTCACGGATTTCCTCGACAGCTACTCGAAAGGAAATGCCGAGCCCGCATGTCTCTATCGCGACCTTAAAGCCGATACTGTGGTTTGGAGCTAATGCCGACGCGGTGTTTCGAACATCCGAAGAAGAGATTTGCGCCGCATTCAGCTGAGATTTTGGCTGTACGGCTAATATCCGTCTGCTTGGCTATCACGATATTCGGATCGAGGCGGACCCGCTGCTTGCCAGTGCCAGTGTAACTGTCTAGTCACCGATTTCGTATCGAAGCAGAGGGAAAAATCTCGAATTGAGTCTCATCGAAATTCTCGCATCCCGTGAATACCAGAATCCTTTCCATCCCGGTCAGGCCTGTTGGGAGCACCGTATAATGCGACTCCTGCCTAATCTACGATGCTCCGATCTCGGGTGGTTCTAAGACATTCTCTCAGTCTGGAGCCGATAGACCGGCGACCAACCATATGCCTTGCACATCCAGAGCTTTACGCCTTTTCCATAGCGTACATATACTTAGCCGGCCCTCATCGAGGGTGTGCAAGGAGGACTCGATGGAAATTCAGGGAATCCGGCGCCGCAAAACCGCGCTATTCACATGCCTTACGACAACATCGAACGATGTTGAACATCATGGAGATTAGAGTATGAAAAGGCTTGTCACACTGCTGGTTTATTTTTCTTTACTTGCTTTGCTTGCTGGTTGCGATCGCGAGACTCCGCCCAAACCACCCGAAACCGTATGCGGTACTATCCGCGGGTTGTCTTGTCCGGAGGGACAATACTGTGATCTTGGCGTCGGCCAGTGCAAAGTTGCAGATGCACAAGGGGTCTGCAAAACCAAACCAACCGCTTGCACCAAGGAATTCGATCCCGTCTGCGGTTGCGACGGCAAAACTTATGGCAATGCCTGTGAGGCAGCTGCCGCTGGAGTTTCCATCGACCATCAGGGCGAGTGCCCGAAAACTGAACCCGTAGCCTGTGGCGGGATCGCGGGAACCAAGTGCCCCGATGATCAAGTCTGTGTCGATGATCCGAGTGACGACTGCGATCCCACCCAGGGCGGCGCGGATTGTCCAGGTATATGTAAAGCCAAATAGAGGAAATGCCGACATTCGGGTGCAATGGCTGCCGGCCATTGCACCGGATGTTGCTTCCGCATGCGCGGAAGCTGGATCAGTAACATGACGCTCAGAGCAAACGGTTCACGGGTGACGGTCGGTCCTGCCGCGTCAGGCCTAGACGCCGGGCGATATCCAGCACTTCTCTGTATTCCGTCGCGGCAATGCGGCGGGATAGCTCCGGCAGGTCGCTGGCCCGATAGCCGGGATAGTACTGTCCCATCAGATTGACATAAGTCTCCGTGGAAATCTCGCGGGCGATAAATTTCAGAACCTTTTCCGTTCCGGCCAAGCCGGCCGGCAGAATCAGGTGTCGAACCAACAACCCCCTGTAAGCCAAGCCATTCTCGGCCAACCGAAGGTTGCCCACCTGTCGGTACATTTCCTTGACCGCCGCCCGGTTGACCTCCCAATAATTCCGCACATGCGAATATCGGTGGGCGATGACGGAATCGCCGTATTTCATGTCCGGCATATAGATGTCGATGATGCCGTCCAGCAGAGCGAGAGCTTCGGGACTGTCGTAGCCGGCGGTGTTGTAGACCAGGCGCAGCGTGAGTCCCCGCCGGGCGGCAATCAGCGTCGCTTCGAGAATCTGCGCCACCACATGGCTGGGGGTGACAAAATTGATGTTGTGGCAGCCTCGGGCCTGCAAGTCCAGCATCATTGCCGCCAGTTCGTCCGGCTCCACTTCGCGGCCCTCGCCTTTTTGGCTGATTTCCCAGTTCTGGCAGAATTCGCAGCGCAAATTGCACCAACTGAAGAAAATCGTTCCCGAGCCGTTCCAGCCGCGCAGGACGTCTTCTTCCCCGTAATGAGGACCGTAGCTGTAGACGACGGCACGCTCTCCGGTCCGGCACACCGCGCCTTGGGTCGTACGCAGCCGATCTACCCGGCAATAGCGCGCGCAGAGATCGCAGGATTTAAGATGCTGACGGGCGATGCGGACCCGTTGCTCCAATTCGCCGCTTTCGAGCAGTGTGAGATAACCGGCTTGAAAGCCTTCCGGGAGGTTTTCCGCTGGATTCATGGCTATGCGACTTAAAAATAATCTTCAGGGCTTCTCGATCACAAAATCGATCAGCAGATAACACCATTGGCCATTGACAGGCATCCGGCTGTTTCGCATCACGAGGCGGGAAAAAATTTGCTGGCTAAAGCGTTTTTCACCGTAGTTTAGCGGTAAGAATCGGGAAATTCGTAGGTCGGCAATCCTTTGCCGACACATTGGGTCGGCGAGGAGCTTTGTCGGAAGGGTCGCGACTAAAGCGACCGTTTGCGATTGGGAAGGGATTGGCGACCTACCGCACTCAGGGCTTCCCGATCCGCCAAGCCGATCGGCACATCGCCCCATTACCCGCCTTTGACACGCATCGAGCGGCTTCGTATCACGAGGCAGGCAAAAATGTTGACGGCCAACGGCAGGTCTTGCTCAGTCCAAACCCAGAAACGGATAAGTCCGCAATTGCTCGCGCGTCCACAGCGAAAGCCCGCCTCGCTGTCCGACCGTTTCGACGGCCAGTATGGCATCGGGATCTTGGAAGTCGATCGAGGCCGGCATTCCGGCTTCATCCAGCTTGGTCAGCAGGAATTCGTCGAGAAAACGCTCCTCGTTCTGGCTGGACAGGCGCCCGGCGAATCCGCGGCGGTGCATGCGCACATGGAATCGAGCGCCAGCTAGATCTCGCAGCCAGCGGGCGGTGGCCTCGCGCGCTTTTGCCTCGAACTCCGGCGGGGTCTGAAAACCGAACAGAGCCGTGAGGGGAATCGCGCGGGAAATGCACTGCGTGAAGATTTCGGGGTCTCTGTCGGACCACTCCTTTAAGGTCCTGAGAAATCCTGCCGTATCGTCGACCTTCATCACCAGCACATTGAAATAATCGGTTTTGTGGACAGGACCGAGCGTTTCGAGCAGATCGCGGGCACGCCTGAACCCATGCTCGAACACCGAAACGACGACATTCCAGTCGTGCATACCGCCTCCCCAAGTATGTGGCTTGGATTTCGAATATCCTGCCTATGCAGCGCAACTCGGCAGCGCTTATTGCTCAGGGTCGATTTATTCCGGAAAAGTTCCCGCAGGCACGGAGCCGAACCGACGTTCCGGCGTTTTCATCTACGCTTTAGTCATGGAGCTTGCCGGCACCCCATAACGAGACGCGGGAAGGCCGACATGAAGCCATCTGGAAATTCGGGGGGAAGCCGCCACGTGAAGACGAATTACGTACTCATAGACTACGAGAATGTGCAACCGGAGGCGATCTCCGTTCTCGACAAGGAGCATTTCAAGGTTATCGTGTTCGTCGGAGCCAATCAGTCGAAGCTTGCGTTCGAGATCGCTGCCACGCTCCAGCGCATGGGAGATCGAGCGGAGTACGTCAAGATCGCCAGCAACGGCTCGAATGCGCTGGATTTCCACATTGCTTATTACATCGGCCGGCTTGCGGTGTCCGAGCCAGACGCGTATTTTCACATCGTCTCTAAGGACACAGGCTTCGATCCGCTGATTCAGCATCTCAAGAGCAAGAAGATCTTGGTGTGCCGATCGCGGGACGTCACCGACATACCGATCATAAAGGCAGTCAATCCGATGCCCGCGACCGAGAAACTCGACCTCATCATCAGCGATCTTAAGCGGCGCGGTGCTTCAAAGCCGAGAACCGCCCAGACATTATCGAGTACGATCAACTCCCTTTTTCAGAAGCAACTCTCTGAACAAGAACTGGCGTCCCTGCTCCAGGAGTTGCAAAAGCAAGGCCTGGTCACGGTCAACAACACCAGGATTTCTTATGCGCTTCCGGCCTAGAACGGTTCATTGGCGTGGACCGATTAGGAAACGGCGCGTTTTGCCGTCCATTGCACATCAACGAACAAGGCCATGTACGTTCCACCACATTTCGAAGAATCGCGAGTCGAGGTCCTGCACGAACTGATTCGCACTCATCCGCTCGCCACGCTTGTCACATTGTCGTCCGGCGGAATCGACGCGAATCACATTCCTTTACATCTCTCCGAAGAGCAGAGCCGATTCGGCACCTTACGCGGCCATGTCGCGCGCTCGAACCCGATATGGCGCGACTTGGTTTCGGATGTCGAGACGTTGGCGATATTCCACGGCCCCGACAGCTACGTCACCCCATCCTGGTATGCCACGAAACGGGAGCATGGCAAGGTGGTTCCGACCTGGAACTACGTGGCCGTGCATGCCTACGGTCCGCTTCGCATTATCGATGACCCGGTCTGGCTGCGGAGCCAGCTCGAAGCGCTCACCGACCGGCATGAAGCCTCGTTCAGCGAACCGTGGTCCGTATCGGACGCTCCTCGCGAATTCACCGACCGTCTGATCGAAGCGATCGTCGGCGTCGAGATCGTCATCACCAGACTCGTGGGAAAATGGAAGGTAAGCCAGAATCAGCCTGAGCCTAATCGGGCGGGCGTGATCCGGGGACTCAGGGAATATGGAAACCATGATGCCCAGGAGATGGCTGCCTTGGTCGAGGAGTTCGACAAACACTCGTCTGCCGCCAAAATGGAAGACACGTAGGTATCATCAATGGCAATCGATGAGATCAAAAACTATGTCGCTCTTTCCGACGAACTGGCAACCGGGGGTCAGCCGACGGAAGAGCAACTTCGGCTGCTGGCGCAGGCAGGCTTCGAGACCGTCATCAATCTCGGGTTGCTGGACCCGCGCTACTGCCTGGCGGACGAGGCCGGTCTCGTCCGATCACTGGGCATGACGTATCACCACATTCCGGTCGATTTTCAGGTGCCCGAGTGGAAAGACTTCCGGCAGTTCCTCGAGCTTATGGACAAATCGGAAGGCCGGAAAGTGTTTGTCCATTGCGCCCGCAACTATCGGGTCTCCTGCTTCATCGCGCTGTATGGCCAAGCGCGGCTGGGCTGGTCTCGGGATCAGGCCCGGGCGCATATCGGACGCGTATGGGAACCGAACGAAATTTGGGCGAGGTTCCTCGATGCCTCTCGCCCGGCAGCTGATAGTTTGGTGCCGACCAATAATCGGGAGAATACGGCGGACGAAGATAGACCTCGGAAAGATTGACGAAGCGGCACCTACTTTGCTCTATCGAAGCCCGACCCCTACGCACGCGTGCGCCTCGCCCCACCGCTCCTTGGCATTCTTTGCGATGCGACTCACGCGGTGCAGTCAAGGTCCCGGAAGATGGCGTTCGCAGCGCTACTCCGAAGTAATATTGATACCGACGATCTTCGGCCGGTCGTTGAAGCATTGAGCCTCGTCCACGACCATTATCACGCGGCGGCGGGCAACGAACGCAGTAAGCGCGGCGGAATAAAACGTCTCATAGCCGGGAAACGATTTATCCGAGATGTAGCCGTCCGGAGTGGGGCAACCGGCGGGGTTGACGATCGGCTCGGCGGTTACGACGGCGAAGCTATCGGCGTTCCAGCCGGTGCGTACCATGGTGATCGATCCGGGCTGATGAACTGGCTGACCGACGGCTGGCGCGGATAATCCGGCGGCGACCGCGGCGAGCATTATGGCTATAGGGCGCATGTAGTCCTCCGTTGAGGTGGGTGGATGGTGTCAGTCGGCCGTCCGCATGGCGCCGCGAACGATGGGTGTAATGGCGCAGGCGGGGCCGAGCGCGCACTCCGCCGTCTCTTTGACGGCGTTGCTGATCTCGCTGACGAAGGGCTCGGTCGACACGTATTGGCACGCGCTGGCACCCGTCGCCCAAAACCAATTTTGCGAGGTGGCAGGCGTGTTGGGAATGTATCCTCTCGGTGTGCAGGTGGACTGGACCCCCGCGATGCCGACGCCGAATCCGTTGACGGTGACCACAGTCGGACCTCCGCTGTCACCGCCGTGACCCACCTGGTTCGCGCTGTTCATGACAAGCTCATAACCAGTATCTGTGATAGACGAAGGCATGAAGGGCGCGCTGCGATAGGTACCTTGGCCATCGGATGGCTGTGCGGTGGGCGTGCCGAATACGCCGGTCGCGAAAGTCGAAAAGCCCTGGCCATATTGGGTGACCGTATCGGAGGTAGTCAGTCGGCCGCTGAGCACGACCGATCCGCCACCTTGGTCACGTGCGACGACGTGGATCCGCTGGCTGTCCACCGGGCCGAGATCGGCGGCCCCTAGGTAGACGAGGACAATGTCGCGACTAGGCACCGAACCTGGAGCCGCGTTAATAGTGAAATCATGAATGCGCGAAGCGATGCCGACGCGGTCGGGTGCCCAGTCGGCAGTGATGCGCACCTGGTCGGGCGGCACAAGGGCGCCGGAAATCAGGCCGTCCTGAGTGACACAGTGGCGCGCGGTCAATACCCAATACTGGTTAAGCAGGGTGCCCGAGCAGCCGTTATTAATCGCCACGAGCCCCAGTTGGCGCTGGGTCTCGAGATCAACCTCCGTTCCCGCACCAATCGGCTGTCGTACTCGGCAGATGCGACCTTCCGGGGTATCTTCGCATTCCTGCGCTTGGACATCGTTGCAACCGAGTGTCGCACCGAGCGACAGCAGTGCTGGTAAACCAACGCGCCAAGCAATGCCTCGGAAAGCAAACCTTCCGACTTTCTTCGTCCCGCGCCAATGTGCGTAGGAGCGGTTCAAGGTATCGCCGCAACAAAGGAACGGGTCACTTGTCTGTTGATTGCTTGCCATGCCTTTTCCCTGCTGTCTGCTACGACACGCGGCACCTGCTATTTATTGCATTCGATAGCGCCCCGCCTCCAAAGTTCGTATCTTCCGTGCCCGACGAAAAGATCCTTCCGATTGGATAAGTAATTTGGCCGGGCAGTAGCTTTACTGGACCGACTTTGAAACGAGCCGGGACGGCGAAGAAACCGGATGTCGCGCCAGACCGAGCCGTTTATGAACTTCCTCGCCTGCCTTTAGTCAGTTATTAATCAGGCCCGTAAATACCCTCCAGGTATTTCGGGTCGCCGCCCAGGCCGGTACACGCTTAGGCCTTAGCTCACTCGCTTGTCGCCGCGCTAAGGAAACCCTGCCCCGGATTAACCCGGCCTATATTTATAGGCCGGGTTAATAGGAAACCTCATCGGATAGGAGATCGCTATGAAAATTCATAGCCTGGTCACATTAGGGACAATATTGGCGACACTCCTCATGGCGCGCTCGTTACTCGCCCTGGAACCGGGCCAAAGCGAGCCGAAACGGCTCTTTTCGACGGGCGATTCCATGACGCGGGGTTTCAATGCCAACACTCCCCTGGACAATCCGCACCTGAGCTGGGTCAACGGTTATCACGGCTTTTGGGAGGATCTCTTCGGTTTGCCGGATGTCGAGTCGCATAACCAGCGCATCGATGCCAATTTCGGAGACAGCGATCGCAGCAATCAGACGGCGGCCGAAAACGGTGCGACGATGGGCAATCTGGCCGCTCAAGCGTCCGGCACGGCCGGCAAGAACGTAACCTATGCCACGGTGCTGCTGGGTTCGAACGATGTGTGCAAGGACTCGATCGCCGATCTTCCCACCGACGAGCAGTTCAGAACGCGATTCGAGGGCGGCATGGATACCCTGCTCGCGAATTTGGCTGCGGGCGCTACCGTGCAGGTAGTGGCAATCCCCAATATCGTCGAGGTCTATAACCAGGGCCGAGTCAAACAATCGCTGGGGCTGGTCGATTGCCCGGAGGTTTGGGCGACGTCGGGCAGTTGCGGCTCGGTGCTTTCGCCCGATGCGACCGATTCGGACCGTGCTTTTGCGCTGTCCCGGATCATGGCGTACAACCAGATGCTCCGGGAAATCACCGAGAACAAGGCCGCACAGCATCAGGACAAGTTCATCTCGTTTACCGATGTGAGCTTCACCTATCCGTTCACGCAGAGCGAACTCTCAAACCTCGACTGTTTCCATAGTTCCTGGGAAGGACAAAAGGCTCTATCGAGGGAGACCTGGAATAGCGGTCCGTTCAGGGAACATCAGGAACTTGACTAAGCCGTTATGAGCCGGGTCGCCGCATTCTTATCAGGCGCGGGAGTGGTGGGCGCGATCGCGGTACTTCTGTCTACTCATTCGCCGCCGGTTCCGGTCGGCGAAGATGTCGACCAATGGCAGGCGCGCGCCCGGAAGGCGGAACAGGAACTCGCGGTGCTGCGGACTCAGCTGGAATCTTCCGCCGCGCGGCACTCGACAGCCTCCTCCACATCCATTCCCGTCACAACCCCTGGTCCGATTTCTTCGCCAACAATCCCTCCGCCGCCTCCCGATCCCGATGTCGAGTTTGATCCCGTGCGCCACGAGCAATGGGACGCCCTGGTTAGCGGCGCGCTCGAGCGCGAAGTGGAGCAGCGCCTCGGCCAAAGGCTCAGCCCCGATCGGACGGCGCGGCTGCTCGAGGCTCTACGACGGCTGCGCGATGCCTCGGTCGGATTGCGCTCGGAATTTCTCGATCCCCAAAATCCCGATTCCCTGCGCGATCACCTGGCGCGCACGCTGGTGCTGGTGGAATCGGATCGCCTTTTTCGCGAAGAGCTCGGCATCGGCTTCTCGGACTTCCTGCGGGGACTCGACGGCAATCCCGTCGAGGAAGTCCATCCGGCGGAGCCTGGCGGATCGCGTCGATAACATCGCCCAATGTGGATCATCCTCCTGATGCTCTTCTTGGTCGGAAGCCCGGCCGCTCTTGGCGACGAGGCGGCGGCCAGAATAAACGGACAGACGCTTTTGTTATCCGAGATCGACGCGCCTTCGCGCCCGAAGATCGTCCGATTGCACCAAGCCTTGGTCGACCAGGCTGCCCGGACGCTTGATCGGCTGATCGACCGGCACCTTCGGACGTCCTCGGCGGCGATGAAATCCCCTTCGTCCAAGCCGGTCACGGATGAAGCGATCCGCGACTTTCGTTCGTCACGGGCGGAAGATTTCGAGGGGCCTTTCGCGCCCACCGAGACCAGGCGCCATCCGAGTGCTGCGCGGCCCGCGATCCGGCACTATCTGGAGCAGAAAGCGCTCGAAGCCAGAAGCGCCGAGACGCGCCGCGATCTCCGGAAAGGCCATGCCATTAAAATCCTGATCCCGGAAGCGCGGGACCTCGAACAGCCGCTGCCCGCTAAGCGAACCGTGGCGCTGGTGGATGGTGTCCCCATCCCGGCCGGGAAACTCGAGCAAGCCGCAGCGCTTCGCCTCTATCGGCTGAGGAAGGAGATCCATCTCGAGCGCCGGCGCAATGTCGAGACGGCCATCGAAAATCGGCTGCTGAGCGAGGAGGCCCGGCGACGCGGCATTACCACCGAGAATCTTTTGACAAAAGCGACACAGGACGCGGCCGTCGGCGACGAGGAGTTGAATACATTCATCCAGTCGGAAAGCGCGGCGGGCCGGCCGGTATCGGACCCCGAACGTGCCCGACAATACCTGGCTTTCCGTAAAGCCCATGCCCGTCGCACCGCGTTGGTCGAGAGGCTGCGGGCTTCGGCGCGCATCGAGATCCTGCTTGAGGAGCCCTCCCCACCCCGTCTACCCATGATCGAGGCGAATGCCCCCGCCTTGGGCGCACGGGAAGGACTGCGTCTCGTCGTCTACATCAACTACCGCTGCACGCCATGCCGGGCTAACCATCGGGAGATCGATCGGCTTCTGGCCGCCGACCGAAAAGTGCGCGTCACCTTCCGCGATTTCATTCCGGTGTACGATCCCGTGGCGAGCGAGGCGGCCCGCTTGTCGCGCTGCGCCAGCCGGCTGGGCGCCTTCCAGCGCATGCGCAAGGAGCTTTTGACGCGGGATCCGCCGCCTTTCGGAGAAGCCTGGTACAAAGACGAAACCCTCCCGGTACTCGCTCGCGGGCTGGGTATCGATCCCGCCGCCTTGGTACAGTGCCTTTCCTCCGAGGAGATCGGCGAGGCCATCGCCAGGGACACCGCGGAGGCGCTCGAATTCGGTTTCGAGGAAGCGCCTTCCTTTATCGTCCAAGGCATCCCCCTCTCGGGCATGCAGTCGGCCGAAAGCCTGGCTGAAGTACTCCATCGGAGAATATCGCGGGATGCGCGGCATCCGGTTAGGCAGGGAGCGAATCCACACTGATTCTGAAAGACCGGCCGGCTTATGGCTCTCCGTTCGGGACCAAGCCGCGGCGGCGGGCCTGTCGATCGTAGAGAACGCGTGCGAGCATTTGAGCTGGATCGACCATGTTGGAATCGCATCATCCTAGAAACGGCAGTTGGACGTGCCGGAGTGTGCGGCGGGCGGGTCGGCTGGCAAGCCTGTCCTGAGCCCCGTCGAAGGGCCTGTCCTGAGCTCGGTCGAAGGGGCGCGACGCCGCTATGGGGCCGTCCCCCGCAAGAAGGAGCAACGCCGCCAGGTGGCCCGCCCGCCGTGCAATCGGGTGCGTAGCGGCTTCACCCAAAAGGTGAGATTGATGCAGGGCGGGACGTTCAGGATTCATCGGGTTTTTCTGGTGCATCGAAGCGGTCAACTGCTGTTTCTAGGATCATGCATTGGCAAGCGAAATCGATTCCGGACGAGGCTTGGGAGCTAGAGCATTTTCATACCTACTGTACGGGCACTCGCGCGTAGGTCGGGAATCCTTTCCCGACGACACGTCCCCGCCGAGCGTCTTCGTCGGAAGGGTCGCGACTAAAGCGACCGTTTGCGATTGGGAAAGGATTGCCGACCTACGAAAGCTTGAGTCGAGCTACCCTGGCCGAAGGCGCCAACGACTCCAGCAGGCCTGTTTTGCCGTACGAGCGAGATGAGAACGCTCTAGCAAACGCTTCGGGTCAAACTGCCGCTAGCCCGCTTGGCAAATGGGATCAGGCTTCCATGATTTCGCCGGCGACTTGAATGCCCCGGCTGACGAAGAAGCATATGAGGAACTTGCGTGGACGGCCGACAACATCGATGGATTTTCCCGATTGCCGGTCGCTTCGTTCACATCCAATCCTTCGCCTTTTTCCTGACCTGCTCGTAAAAGGCCTCCATCACGTCGACGAAGGACACGTCCTTGGGCCAGAACGGCGGGAAATCGCCGCCTTTTTTGACCAGAATGCCCGAAACCGGAGCGGGTTCCGGCGGTTCCACGCCGGAGGGCAGTTTTTTCGCGCCGCGCCAGTAGTCCCTGGGAACGACTGTGTCCGGCACGGTGCTGGGCAAGGGACGACTGAAGTAGGACTCCGCCGGGTACAATTCGCCCCCGTTCTCCGTCAAGGCGGTAGCTAGCGCCGCCCCCAAGGGCGTGCTCTGAAGTCGCCGGGCCAGTTCGGCGCGGGGAAGTCCCCGGAGTTCGAACAATAGAAAGGGATCGTGATCCAGCCGCGAGGCGAGCAGGTAATACAAAGCGGCAATGTGTTTGCACGGATTTTCCGGATCGGGACATGAACAGCGCGTCTTGATGTCTTTGCGGCTCCGCGGCAGGAGATCGATTTCCAGATTCTCGAACGGCTTTTCGATCTCGTCCGGCATTTCGTTGAGAAGCAAGCGGGCCAGAAATCCCGCACGACTCCCGATGAGCCGGATGGCGTTATCCCAGGCGGACGCCGGCAGGGACAGGAACTCGATGTGAATCTCATAGATGGGCTCCTCGTAAAATCCGAGGTAGGGGCTCATCCGTCCCCGCACCCGCGCCAGGACTTTGTTCTGCTCCACCCGCCATCCGAGAATGCGGTGGGTGCTGAGATACTGGCGCCCACGCATCAGCCGCTTCGGGTCGGTGAATGTTTCCATCGCTTCGATGAACCGCTGGCCCCACCAGGTCTTGCCGATCTTGCTCATGGGCTACTCCATAACGGCTTGACGATTCAGGGCGATCAGTTCCTTGAAGGCCTCGTTGTCGAGTCGCGTCAGCCAGGATTCATCATTTCCGACGATCAGCGAAGCCACCTGTTTCTTGTCTTCGATCATACGATCGATACGCTCCTCCAGCGTCCCTATGGTGATGAATTTGTGGACGAAAACATTCTTGCACTGCCCGATTCGAAAGGCGCGGTCGGTGGCTTGGTCCTCGACCGCCGGATTCCACCAGCGATCGAAGTGAAAAACGTGGTTGGCCTTGGTTAGCGTGATGCCCACCCCGCCCGCCTTCAAGGACAATATGAACACGCCGGGCTCGGTATCCGGATCCTGAAATTCGGAAATCATCCGCTCGCGCTTTGCCGGCGGCGTTCCGCCGTGCAGGTAAAATACCGGGCAGCCCAAGGCATCGCGCAAATATTTGTACAGGCTCTCGCCGACTTCGGCGAACTGGGTGAACACCAGAGCGCTTTCGGTCTCGGCGATCACGTCGGTCAACATGTCGTGCAACCGATCGAGTTTCGGAGAACGCTCGGGCGTGAACTCGCTGCCGTCGCGCAAAAATTGGGCGGGATGGTTGCACACCTGCTTGAGCCTCATCAGTGCCGACAGCATCAAGCCCTGCCGACCGATACCTTCGGCCATCGTCAGGCGCTGCTCCACGTCCCGCACCACGGCCTCGTAGAGCGAGGCCTGCTCTTTGCAGAGATGACAGAACTGCTTGTTTTCGACCTTGTCGGGCAGGTCCTTGATGATATTGGGATCGGTTTTGACGCGGCGCAGGACGAACGGCTCGATCAGCTGTTTCAGGGTCTCGGTCTGAGCCGGATCGTTATCGCGCTGGATCGGAAGCTCGTAACGCTGGCGGAACTGGGTCTGCTTGCCCAAATAACCGGGATTCAGAAAATTGAAGATCGACCACAGGTCGAGCAGCCGATTCTCCACCGGGGTTCCGGTCAAGGCCAGGCGATGCTCCGCATTGAGCCTCAAAACCGCCTTGGTCTGGGCGGACAAGGGGTTCTTGATATTCTGGGCCTCATCGAGCACGATCCGCGCCCATCGGATCTGGGAAAACAGTTTCTCGTCCCGTCGCACTAAGGCATAGGACGTGATAACCGCATCGTGCTCCGCGCAGATCTCCCGAAAACGTCCGACATCCCGAAAACGTCCGCCGCCGTGATGGACGATGGCGCGCAGGCCGGGCGCGAAACGCTCGAGCTCTTTCTTCCAGTTGCCGATCACCGACGTGGGCACGACCAGCAAGGTCGGGGCATGCTGATTCGTCTCGACCCGCTCGTGAACCAAGCGCGCGATTACCTGCACGGTTTTCCCGAGGCCCATGTCGTCCGCCAGGCATCCGTTCAGCCCCAGGCTTTCGAGATAACAGAGCCAGGCGAGCCCGCGCCGCTGGTAATCCCGAAGCCGCGCGACCAGGCCCGGCGGATCGTCCACCGGCTGCAGCTGGCTGTGATCGCGGAGCTTCCCCAGCATTTCCAGCAACGTTCCCTGGGGATCGATCTCGAAAAGATCCGAATCCTCCGCCGTCTTCCGCATCAGTTCCGGCAGGCTCATGCCGCCGTCCTCGCTCCGGTGCTTGCGCCAGAACTCCAGCATCGTGCGCATCTTTTCCCGATCCAGCGTCAGCCACTGACCGCGGTAGCGAACCAGCGGCGTCTTGCTTTCGACCAGGCGTTCCCATTCGGCCTCGTCGATGGTCTCCGCTCCCAGTGCCAGCTCGTAACGGTATGCGATCAGGTTCTGCAAGCCCAAATCGCGCCGAGTACCCGCATCCGAGGGGCTGCGGCGGCTGGCGTAAAGGCGGATTCTGGTACGTCGCCGCCCTTGCGGAGTCCACCAGGTGGGCACCATGACGGTAAACCCGGCATCTTCCAATACCCAGGCATCCTCTTGGAGAAACGCGAAGGCCTCTTCCAAAGCCAGATCGACCCCGGTGGGGCGCTCTTCGTCCAAGCCTTCCCACAATTTCGGATAGATGCGAGCCGCCTGGCCCAAGCCGAGCAGCAGGTTTTTCTCGAACTCCGGACCGACCGGCTTGGCGAAAGCCTGTTTCTCCTCGGCGCGCAGCCCCCAGTATTCGGCCAAAGGCAGGCGCAGGGCGGGATCGCGGCGCGGCGAGAGGAGAATTTCCAATCGCCAGGCATCGTCCTCGGAGGCTGCTTCCTGCAAGCGGAACACCAACTCCAGGTCCGCTTCCTCTCGGCGCCCGAGCAGATTGCGCCGCCAGCCGAGCCATTGCCGGTAGAGCTCGATACCCTCGTCGGTTTTCCACGGATGCCCGGCCGGCGCGCCGTTGCGGCAGGCATTCAACAGCGTGCCCTCGATCTTGCGGCCCAACTTGGTGGCAGACGCCGCCTGGACGATAGTGCGATGTACCAGGACATCGGCGCAATGCTTGAGCAGACTGGCGCTCTCGTAAAAAAAACCGCCGGCCGACGCACAAACCGGAGGCATCCGCTCGACGGCCTCCCGAATCAGGCGTTCATAACTGTCGGAAACGATTTCCCAGCCGGCGTAGATTTCATAGCCTTCGGGCGGCATGGTTCGATAGAGCAGCGCCGGGATATAGCGATCCTTCACGATCACCGACTTCAGCGACTGCGTGAAGTAATGCCAAAACAGCAGATCGATGCCCGCCTTGGTCTGCGAGGTCCGGTAAGCCGACAGAAAACGCAACTCGCCGAGCTGCTTGAAAGGGTGGGCCAGGCGATAGCCGTCCACTTCCCAGCCCGTCAAAGCCGCTTCGATGGGCTCTTCGTCCACTCCGCTTTCCAACTCTAGGCCCGGCAGCGGCCGACCGTCGACCGTCGGCAAAAGGACCGTCTGCGGCGCGAAATGAAACCGGCGTTCATAAGGTGAAACGTCCAGCCCGAGTTCGCCTTCGAGAAAAGCCACCAGCTCCGCTTTGGTGAGGTGCCGAGGATGACGGTTCGCGGCTCCAGAGACGTCGGCGGGTTCGCCGTCATGCTCTATCCAAAGCCAAAAATCGCCCGGCTGGACGAACTCGTCGGTACACTCGGGAATCCATGTGCAGTGCAGGACTTTCATGTCGCGTATGTTGCAAGCCGAAAATCGGCTATTGTACCCAGCCGGAGCGGGTTTGCGCCGATCTGTTAATTATTTGTTACATCCGCGGTCAACCCGCATCAGCCCGGCCTAACAATAAACCATCATGTCCGATCGAGCGCAACGCTTATTCATCGGAGCAATCGGTCGATGGCAAGGTGTCGGTTGCCGTCAGTATTGCCGGTACGCGAGGAAGCGTGACGATCGAATCGGAGGCTTTAGGCCTCAGGTCGGTGAGGGAAACGAAGCGGCGGTGGCAATTCAAACCACCTTGCGTAGGATGTGCTGACGAAGGAAGCGCATCCTATGACCTGAGGCACGAAACGCATCGTTCGAGCCCTCGAACCGGATTGACCTACGCCACCTCCCGCTTCGCGATATCCACCCACTCCTTGTTCAACCGGTGGCTGTGCCTGGATGCGATCTTTGCGTCCTTGAGGATGTCCTCGAACAGCGCCCGCGCCTCCGATGTTTTTCCCATGCGTTTCAGCAGCAGGGCATGGCGGCATTTGGCTTCGGCGCCTGCGGAATATTTAGCCAGTGCCCGGTATTCGTCCAAGGCCCGATCCAGTTCGCCGAGCGCTTCGAGCGAGCGGGCGTAAAGCAGATGCGCCTCCTGGTTTTCGAATTCCGGATTAGCCCCGAACAGCATTTCGAGCGTTTCCCGCGCCCGTCCGAAATTGTTCGCTTCCACCAGCGCCTTGGCCAGGCCAAGCAAGAGGTCGGGATCGGTGCGGTACATCCCGGTGAGGGAGCTCTCGTAAAGTTCGATGGCTTCGTCGAGCATGCCATGCCTGAGATATTCGTGTGCCAGTGCGCTCCGGTTGCCTATGGTGTCCGAGACCTCCAATGCTTCGCGGCGTTTTCGGAGCTCCTTTTGTGGATCGAGCGTTCTCAGCAGGGCCTTGGAACCCTGCCGGGCGGTGCGGCTTTGGATCACTTCGGGCAGCAGCACCATCACCGAATAAAGAATGCAGCCGAGCAAGGGCAGGAAGATAATTAGAAATACCCAGAAAATCGGATGGCCGTGGCGGATCGCGTGAACGGCGAATCCGATCTGGATGAGCAACATGAAGATTCCGGCAATTTCCATCAGATGTCTCGTTTATTGTTGTTCAGCAAGGAATTGGACCCGGCGAGCAAGTCCACTCGATGGACAGGAAACGGCGCGCTTGGTTCGCGCGATCTTCGGAAGGATCGTTTATTGGCGGTCGATCCGGCGCTTATCGAGCTCCTTGCGATGAAGACAAGGACAAAAGTCTGATCGTACCATGTATGGGATACAACGAAACCGGGACGTATCGATGCATCCGATGAAGCGCTTGCCAGACCGTTACGGAATCGCGGGCGCTCCCGCGCGGTCCAAACAACCATGAAACTTCGCCTGGTCCAGCTCTGGGAGACGCTCCGCTCGAGCTACTGGTTCGTCCCCGCCTTGATGTCGGTTACGGCCGCGATCCTGGCGGTCTTGCTGTTTCTGGTCGATCAGGAGGCCCGCGAGCGATATCTGCCGTTTCTCTCCGATCTTTACGTGATGGACGCACCGGGGGCTCAAGCGATTTTGTCCACGTTGGCGTCCTCGGCGATCACGGTGGCGGGGGTGGTGTTTTCCATCGCCATGCTGGTGCTCTCCAACGCCTCGTCGCAATTCGGCCCGCGCCTGCTGCCGAACTTCATGCGGCAAGGGGGTACGCAGATCGTTTTCGGCGGGTTCATCGCGACCTTCATCTACGCCATTCTGGTGCTGACCCGAGTCCGTTCGACCGATGACGGGGCGGAAATTCCCCATCTTTCGGTCAGCGTCGCTCTGGTGCTCGGGGTGCTCAGTTTCGGGCTGCTGATCTATTTCATCCACCGGGTCGCCACATTCATACAGGCGCCGAACATCGTCGAGAATGTCGGCGCACGCTTGATCGAGACTTTCGGCAACTTGTTTCCGGAAGCTTCCGATCCCGGCGGGCGGAATAATCCCGCGGACGAGGAGCGGCAACTGCCGACCGATTTTGCGGAGCACGCCTCCGGCATTCCGGCGCCCGGCAACGGCTACCTGGACGCCATCGAACTGGAGCGGATTCGGGACATTGCCGAGCGGCACAATCTGCTCGTGCATCTGCTCAAACGGCCGGGCCAGTTCATCATCGAAGGCCATGTGCTGGCTTTGGCTTCGCCGCGCGAAGCGGTAACGGAGGCGATCGTCGAAGAGATCGGAGAATGCTTTCTTTTAGGACCTCAGCGCACGTTGATCCAGGATGCCGAGTTTGCCGTCGACCAGTTGGTGGAAGTGGCGGTCCGCGCTCTTTCGCCCGGCATCAACGATCCCTTCACCGCCGTCAACTGTATCGATTGGCTGGGAGCGGCGCTGTCGTTTCTCGCCGGCCGGAAGCTGACTTCCCCGCTCTGCCGCGGTGCAGACGGGCGCATCTGCGTTGTGACCGATCCTTACACCTACGAAGGCATCCTCGATGCAGCGTTCAATCAGTTGCGCCAGCACGCCAGGAAGAACGAGGCCGTGGCGATTCGCCTCCTGGACATGATCGCCGTTCTGGCCGAGGCCGAACTACCCGAGCCTTATCGTAACGCTCTGGCACGGCACGCGCGCTTGATCTATAAGGACACGCTGACCAATCTGCCGGACGCCAGCGACCGCGCCGATCTGGAAGAACGCTATGGGAAAGTGCTGCAAACGCTTCCGGACTCCGGTTCGCAGGCGAACTGAGGCAAGAACGGTGGACTCCTTTACCGCTGGTTTCGTCGAGCCGTCGATGGCCATCGTGCTTCGTCAAGCTTAATAATGGACTGTCCAATCGCCATCGTCGTACTCCTCGGAGTCTCGGGCTCCGGAAAATCGACCATCGGCCAGCGGCTCGCCGAGCGCCTGCGTTGGCCGTTCTTCGACGGGGACGATTTCCATCCCGTGCAAAACATCGAGAAAATGGCGCGAGGCCAGCCTTTGACGGATGCCGACCGGGAACCCTGGCTCGACCGGCTCGCCGAGCTGATAGAAACGTCCATAGCGACTGGGCGTTCCGCCGTCATCGCCTGCTCCGCGCTGCGGCATTCCTACCGGGAGCGCCTCGCGCGAGGACACCGCGAAGTGGTCTTCGTGTATCTGAAAGGTTCTTTCGAACTCATCCGCGAACGACTCGCGCGCCGGCAGGAGCACTTCATGCCGCTAGACCTTCTTCCCAGCCAGTTCGCGGCACTCGAGGAACCCTCCGACGCCATCACGATCGATATTCGGCAAACGCCGGAAGCGATCGTGGAGACCATCGTCCGCCGTCTCGAAGACCGACTCACGGGGCTTTCCGCGGAATAAGTAATTTGAACGGCCGGCGCGACTTGCCGTTCAATCGTCCCCTCCCTACAATCGAAACCTTGTCCAACATCCGGTTGTCAAGGAGAAGATCATGCTGATGTTGTCGGTTGCGGTTTTTACTTTGGTGGCGTTCATGGGGGCGGGCATGGGAATCGACGCCTTCAAGGGAAGGGGCAGTTCCCGGTTGTACGCCCTGATACACGGCGGCTTGGCGTTGCTGGGATCGACTCTGGTGATCATGGTCGCCCTGAAAGGCGATACCCGGCTCTACGTGATTATCGGCCTGGCGCTGGTCATTATCGCCGCCGGACTGTACATTTCGTTTCAACGGGCCAAAGGCATTCAGCCTAGGGCCTTGATTCTGCTGCACGGCGGAACCGCCGCCACTTGCTACGGACTGCTTGCCTATTACGCACTGCGGACTTGATCCGGGCAGTCGGCACAGCGAATTCCGGGGTGCCGACGCAGCCTCCCGCCCATTTATTCTTCGGATCTCGGGTTAAAATACCCCCAAACCATGCTTTCGACACCCCCGCTCAGCCTTTACATCCACGTGCCTTGGTGCGTAAGAAAATGCCCTTATTGCGACTTCAATTCGCACGCGGCAGACACCGCGCTGCCCGAACACGAATACGTAAAGGCGCTGCTCGGCGATCTCGAACAACAAGCGCCTTCCGTCGCAGGGCGACGGGTGGAAACGATATTCATCGGCGGCGGCACCCCCAGCCTTTTTAGTCCGGCCGCGATCCGCGCTCTTTTGGAGGGGATTCGGTTACGGCTCGACATAGCGGCTGATGCCGAGGTCACCATGGAAGCCAACCCCGGCACTGCGGAGATCGCCAAATTCCAGGGTTTTCGCGAGGCCGGGGTGAACCGCTTGTCGATCGGCATCCAGAGCTTTCATGACACGCATCTGAAAAAACTGGGCCGCATCCACGATAGCCGAGAGGCGCGGCTCGCCGCCGAAATCGCGCACTCAGCGGGATTCGAGAACTTCAATCTGGACCTGATGTTCGGGCTGCCGAACCAAACCGTGGACGAGGCGCTGACGGACATTCGAACCGCGGTGGGCCTGAACCCGACCCATATCTCGTTCTATCAGCTCACCCTGGAACCCAACACCGTGTTCCACAAGTACCCGCCACGCCTGCCGGAGGACGATCGCATCTGGGCCATGCAGCAAAGCTGTCAGGCGCTTTTGGCGGATCATGGCTATCGCCAGTACGAGGTATCCGCCTATGCTCGGGAAGGGTACCGCTGCCGGCACAATCTCAATTATTGGCGTTTCGGAGATTACTTGGGCATCGGCGCGGGCGCTCACGGCAAGATTACGAACGCGGCGGAGCAATCCATAATGCGGACCTGGAAGATCAAACACCCGCAGCATTATCTCGAGTTCGCCGGCCGACCGGATCGGCAGGGCGGGCGGGCCGCGGTCCCGAGGGAAGACCTGCCGTTCGAATTTCTGATGAATCACCTCCGCCTCCGGGAAGGTTTCGCCGAAGCGGCGTTCGGCAAATACACCGGGTTACCCTTGGCTGCCCTGGAACCGGAACTTTCCGACTGCATCGCCGCCGAATTAGTCGAACGGCGCGACGGTGCCATTCGCTGCACCGACACCGGCTGGAATTTCCTGGATAATGTGTTGCAGCGTTTTCTGAATTAACCCTTTACCTCCATGCCCACCCCATCATCCGGAAGCTCGGTGGCGACGACGAAGCCCGACAACTCGCTGGTCCGGCCGACGCTCGAGGATTTGATCCGGCTCAGCCAGCCCGCGGCGGGATTGACGCTGGCCCGGCCGACCGTACGCGCCTTGCAGAGCGGGCAGTATCTCTCGGCTTTCAAGGGGCGCGGCATGGAGTTCGACGAAACGCGGCTCTACGCCCAGGGCGACGATGTCCGCAACCTGGACTGGCGCGTCACGGCGCGCACCGGCAAGCCGCATACCAAGCTTTTCCGCGAAGAGCGCGAAAGGCCGGTTTTTCTGACGGTGGACTACCGATCGGCGATGTTCTTCGCAACCCGTGGCATGTTCAAATCGGCGATGGCGGCCAGGCTCTCGGCGCTCATCGCCTGGAGCGCCCGAAGGCATGGCGATCGCGTCGGCGGACAGATTTTCTCCGAGGCGGAAAGCATCGAGCTCAAACCTGAGCACGGCCACCGTGCGGTGTTGAGACTCCTCAAAATGCTGGTCGACCAAGCGTCCCCCCGAAGCGACGGCACGCCGGAGACTGCCTTGCAAGACGCACTGATTCGTCTGCCGCGCCACGCGCGACCGGGCAGCCTGGTGTTCGTGTTCAGCGATTTCCGGCATCTGACCGCCGCCGGCGAGGCGAGCCTGAGCCGGTTGTCCCGCCACTGCGATCTGGTGCTGGTGTTCATCTTCGATCCGTTGGAGCAACGCCTGCCTCTGGGACCTCACCGGTTCAGCAACGGCCGCCGCGATGTTTTGCTGAATGCCGATGCGCGGACCGCCGACGTCTATGAACATTCGTTCCGGGTCCGCGAGGAACGGCTGCGCGAGCTGGCCCGCCGGCACGGCATACGCTTCGTTGCCTGCCGCACCACGGACGAGCCTTTTTTCGTCTTGCAGCAGAGCAGCCGCCCGTCGCTTTTCCACGCCTGATCATGGAAACCTTGCCGCTACGCGATATTCATCTGCCGGACCCGATAAGCTGGTGGCCGCCCGCGATCGGCTGGTGGATCGTATCGGTCGCGGCGGTTTTGCTGATCGCGACTGCGATATGGCTTATTCGCCGCTGGCGGCAGGTCACGGTGGCGAAGCTCGCCTTGCGGGAGCTGGACGCGCTGCAAAAGGATTCGACGCTGGGCATGACCGAAAAATTGAGAAGACTGTCCATCCTGCTGCGCCGGGCCGGTTTGAGCGCCTACCCTCGAGAAGATGTGGCGGGGCTGACCGGCGAGGACTGGCTCGAATGGCTGGACCGACCGCTCGGAACGCCCCGCTTTTCTCGGGGTGTCGGCCGGGCGTTGCTGGATGCGCCGTACCGCCCGGTGGGCGATGCGGATATGGATCGCCTGATCGCGCTTTGCCGCGACTGGCTTAAGGCCCTGCCTCGAACCGTCGTGCCGCCCCGGAAAAATTCCGCGCCTCAGCAGGCCGCCGCCGAACCATGATCGAATTCGCCTGGATCTGGGTCTTTCTGGTTTTGCCCTTGCCCTGGCTGATGCGCCGCTGGCTGCCCGCCGCGCCGGAGCCGGGCGGCGCGGCGCTGCGGACGCCGTTTCTCGAGGAATTCGATAGCCTTCCGTCAAGCCAGGGCGTAACGAAAACCAAGCCGCATGCCATTTGGATCGCCGTCGCCGGCTGGGTGTTGCTGGTCAGCGCCGCGGCCCGCCCGCAGTGGCTCGGCGAGCCTATCGAGCAGGCGGTCAGCGGCCGCGATCTGATGCTGGCGGTCGATCTTTCCGGCAGTATGGAAATCGAGGACTTCTTCCTCCATGGCCGGGCAGTGGATCGCCTCACCGCAACCCAATGGGTGGCCGGCCAGTTCATCGAACGGCGCGTGGGCGACCGCATCGGGCTGATCCTGTTCGGCGAGCAGGCCTACCTGCAAGCCCCGTTGACCTTCGACCGCACCACGGTGCACATCCTGCTGGACGAAGCGGTCATCGGACTCGCCGGCGACAAGACCGCCATCGGCGACGCCATCGGCCTCGCCGCCAAGCGCCTTAGGGACAATCCCGCCGAACAGCGGGTTCTGATACTGCTCAGCGACGGGGCCAACACCGCCGGCGCGGTTTCCCCCCTGCAAGCGGCCGAAGTCGCGGCGCGCGAGAAGCTAAAAATCTATACCATAGGCGTCGGGGCCGATCAGATGATCGTCAACGATCTTTTCGGCACACGGCGCGTCAATCCGTCTCAGGACCTCGATGAGGAAACCATGAACGCCATCGCCGAAAAAACCGGCGGTCGCTACTTCCGGGCGCGGGATACCAACGAATTGGAGAATATTTACGCACTGTTGGACGAACTGGAGCCGGTGGAACGGACAAAGCATTTTTACCGGCCGAGGACCGAGCTCTATCACTGGCCCCTGGCCGCCGCGCTGCTATTGGCGGCTGTGCTGGGGGTAAGCAAATTGCGGGAATGACTGCTTGGGCCGGAGATGATGGGCTGCGACGCTGAATCCATGAATCGCGACAACGATTGCCGATGAACGAGTTTCATTTCTTGAGGCCCTGGTGGCTTTTGGCCGTCCTCCCGCTCGCGGCGATACTTTGGGGGTTGTACCGGCGGCGCCGGAGCACCGGAGACTGGAAGGGCATCTGCGATGATGCGCTGCTGCCCCACGTACTCATCGGCGGGGACGGCCGAGCGAGCCGCCATCCGCTGTTCGCCGCGGCCTTGGGCGGCATCGTCGCCATCATGGCTTTGGCGGGGCCGGTTTGGGAGCGTCTGCCCGCACCGGCTTTTCGCAATATCGCGGCCGTGGTCATCGTACTCGACCTTTCTTCGGCCATGGAGGCGGTCGATCTCAAGCCGACCCGTCTGGAGCGTGCCCGCTACAAGATTGCCGATATCCTGAAGACGCGCAAGGACGGTCAAACCGCTTTGGTCGTCTATGCAGGCGATGCGTTCACCGTCACGCCGCTGACCGACGATGCGGCCACCATCGCCGCGCAACTCTTCGCCCTAAACTCCGGCCTGATGCCCGTACAGGGAACTCGCATCGATCTTGCGCTGGAATCCGCTGCGCGGCTCTTGAGGCAAGCCGGCCTGCGGTCCGGCGATATCCTGCTGGTCACCGCCGGAGAACGGGCGGCGGAGGCCGAGGAGGCAGCGCACCGGCTGAAAACCGAGGGTTATCGCATTTCCGTGCTGGGCGTCGGCACCGAGGAGGGCGCGCCGGTTCCCATGCCCGAAGGCGGATTCTTGAAGGACGATACCGGCAATATCGTGGTTCCACGGCTCGATACCGACGCGCTGCGGAAGCTGGCCCGAGCCGGGGGCGGCATCTATCGGAATCTCACCGCCACTGCGGGCGATCTCGATGCGCTATTGGGATTTTTCGAACAGCATGCCGCCGCCGATACGCAGAACGAAAAGACCCTGAACGTGGACCAATGGAAGGAACAGGGTGTCTGGCTGCTGCTGGCCCTACTGCCGCTCGCGGCCTTGTCGTTCCGGCGCGGATGGCTCGCCGCCTGGCTGTTGGTTCTGGCAGCCCCGGTTCCGAACGATGCCCAGGCGCTGGACTGGCACAACCTGTGGCAAAGGCCCGACCAACAGGCTCGGCAAGCCTTTCAAGCCGAGAATTACGACGAGGCGGCGAAAAAATTTCAAGATTCCGAATGGAAAGCGGCCGCCCAGTACAAGGCCGGACGCTATGAGGACGCGGCCAAACTCTTAGAGGAGTCGCATTCGGCGACCGGCCATTATAATCGCGGCAACGCCCTGGCCCGGCAGGGACGTTACAACGAGGCCATCAAGGCTTACCAGAAAGCCCTGGAGCTGGATCCTGGCCATGCGGACGCCCGCTACAACAAGGAACTCGTCGAAAAAGCCCTGGAACAGCAGAAGAAGCAGCACGAAGAACAGCAGAAAAGTCAGAAGGATTCGGGCTCGGAATCCGAATCCAAGTCTTCGCAATCGCCGCAAGGGCCATCGGACGGTCAGGATCGAAAAAACGAAGAGGAAAAACCACACGAACAAGCGGGCAAGGAACAGGACGCCCAGCCGCGGAACAATGGCTCGAACGGTGAAAACAATTCGCCCGAAAGCGCCGACGCCGCCTCCGGATCGGAAAGCAAGGCGCAAGATCGGCCGGATAAGAATGGCGAAAAAACGCCCGACGACGGGTCCGACCCGCAACAGACCGCCGGCCAAGCACAGGATAGACGGCCCGACGAAAGCGGTGAGCGGGAGGCCGCTGCGGCGACAGCGGAAACGGGTAAGACCGATGAAACCCGCCAGGCCGAGGAGCAATGGCTGCGGCGTATCCCGGACGATCCCGGCGGCCTTCTAAAACGCAAGTTTTATTACCAGTACCGTCAACGACAAAGGACTCAAGGCGCGGAGCCTAGACCATGAGCGAACTCTTTTATTTATATTCGTGTTTTCTCTGGGCGCATCGCTCTGACCCAAGGTTGAACCCGGATTCCAATCGGGTGTTATCCGTTCTGCGCCGATTGATTCGCCTATGGCCCTTGATCTTTCTGTTCCATGCGGGAAGCGCTTCGGCCGCGGCGATCAGCGTGACCGCCGACCGCGACCCGGTACCGGTGAGCGAATCCTTCACGCTCATCTTTTCGGCGGAAAAAACGCCGGACGACGATCCGGACTTCGCGCCACTGGAAAAGGATTTCCATGTCCTCGGTCAATCGCAAAGCAGCCAGATTTCGCTCATCAACGGCCGTTTCAGCAAGCGGACGGAATGGCAAGTCACGGTCATGGCGAAACGGACGGGCACGCTGACCGTCCCGCCCATCGCCTTCGGAACCGACCGATCCCAACCCTTGACTCTCCAGGTCGCCGGATCGCCCCCGCCATTGGCGGGTGGCAACGGCGAGGATTTTTTCCTGGAAGTCGAGGCCGAACCGAAGAATCCCTATGTCCAGGCCCAGGTGATCTACACGGTTCGAGTGTTGAGCCGCGTCCATTTCAGCGCTGCAAATCTCAGCGAGCCTTCGGCCGAGGATGCCTTGATTCAAAGGCTGGGCGACGACCGGCGCTATACCACCCATCGCAGCGGCCTCCAGTACACGGCAATTGAACGTAAGTATGCGATTTTTCCGCAGAAGAGCGGGACTCTCCTTTTGGAACCGTTGACGCTCGAAGCCCGAAGCGCGGCCGGCGGGCGATCCCTCTTCAATCAGTTTTTCAATCACTCGACTCACATTTTGCGCGCGCATTCGGATTCGGTGAGATTGGACGTCCGGCCGATTCCGGCGGCTTTTTCCGGCAAACACTGGCTGCCGGCGGAACACCTGGAAATCGACGATTCCTGGTCGCAGAATGCCCCTCAAACCACGGTTGGCGAACCGATCACCCGGACCATCACCGTGCGGGCCGATGGAACGACGGTCGGCCTGTTGCCCGAGTTGGAGCCGCAAGCCTCTCGACGATCCCCGGCGGACATCAAGCGTTACCCGGATCAACCGCTGCTGAACGAGGAAAAACTGACGACCGGACTGGCCAGCGTCCGGCAGGAAAAAATCGCCCTGATTCCCGCGCGTTCCGGAACCTACCGGATTCCGCCGATCGAAATCCCCTGGTGGAACACCAAGACCGAGCGGATGGAGGCCGCGCGGGTTCCCGAGCGCACCCTGACCGTGCTGCCGGGAGCCCAATCGCCGGAATCCACCCCACCCGCTTTGCCCACGACACGTTCGGGATCGTCCGCCGCTCCGGCACGACCGGAATCTTCGCTGCCGAGCGAGGCGCTACCTGCAGGTCCTGCAAGCGGGCTCTGGTTTTGGCTGGCTCTGTTATTCGGGCTGGGCTGGATTGGAACCGCCGCGGCCTGGTGGCTCAGCGGCAGGCCCCGGAAGACGCCGGTCCCGCAGTCATACGACGACGGTCGGTCCGAGCGCTCGGCCGCAAACGCCTTGAGAATAGCCTGCCGGAAGAACGACCCCGCCGCGGCGCGGCAGGCTCTCTTGGATTGGGCGAGACAGCGTTGGCCTTCGGCTCGCGTTATGGGTTTGGAGGACCTGGAGCGGCGTTGCAAAGGCGAATTGGGTCGTGAAATCGAGCGGCTGAACCGCACACTTTACCGACACCCGGAACCCGGTTGGCAAGGGCAGGCCCTTTGGGCGGCTTTTCGATCCGACCCGATGATCTCGTCCAAGGCGGGCAAACCGTCCGTAGCCGCGGATCTGGAGCCGTTGTACAAGCTCTAGGCCGTGAGTGAGTGCGCTATACGACGGATGAACGCCGGAAACGACACGACACGACAAGACCGGACGGTGGCTGCTTGAGATCGCCCGAGACTATTCCGGCCATGGTGGGTATAGGCGCTTCGGCGGGAGGTCTGAACTCGCTGCTGGATCTTTTCCAAGCCATCGAGCCCGGCATCGGCTTCGCCTTCCTGATCGCCCAGCATTTATCGCCCGATCATGACAGCAAGCTGGCGGAAATCCTGGCCAATACCGCCAGATTGCCGGTTATCGAGGCACGCGAGGGGATGGCGATACAGGCGGATCATATTTATGTCATTCCTCCGGATGCGGATATAAGCGTTTCGGTCGGTTGCCTGAACCTTCAGCGCCGGCACGGACGTCCGTCGCCTCATCTGCCGGCCGATCATCTGTTTCTTTCCCTGGCTCGCGAGCTGGGGAAAAAGGCAATCGGAATCGTGCTGTCGGGGACCGGGTCGGATGGAGCGAAGGGGCTCAAGGCGATCAAGACCGGCGGCGGAATCGCGTTTGCGGAAGATCCGTCCTCGGCCAGATTCGACGGGATGCCGCGCAGCGCCATCAGCATGGGATGCGTCGACTACGTATTGCCGCCCAAGGAGATCGCACGGGAGCTCACAAACCTCGGCCAGCGAGCCGGGACCGCCGCCGGCGATCTGGAGACCCTGGCCATCCGGCAACAGGATCTGAAGCAGATATTCCGTGTCGTTCTCGTCACTTGCGGGCTCGATTTCAGCCAGTACAAACGCAAGACCATCTTACGGCGGCTCATGCGCCGAATGGCGCTTAACAAGATCCATAGCCTCTCCGATTATCTCGCCCTGTTGCAGAATCAACCGACCGAAGTCGAGGCGCTGTGCCAGGATTTCCTGATCCGCGTTACCGCGTTCTTTCGGGACCCGGAGACATTCCGTGGATTGACGAGAGAAGTCTTTCCGCGGCTGCTGCAAGGCCGGTCTCCGAACGATCCGATTCGTATTTGGGTGCCCGGTTGCGCGACCGGCGAGGAGGCTTATTCCATCGCCATGGCGCTCATCGAGTTTCTGGACGAGAAGAAGGTCAGTATCCCGATACAGATTTTCGGCAGCGACATCAACTCGCAGGCCATCAGCCTGGCACGGGCCGGCCGCTATCCCGAAAACATCAGGCTTCATATCTCGGAAAAGCGGCTCAGACGCTTCTTCATCCGAGCCGACGCTCATTATCAAGTCATTCCGGCGATCCGGGAATCGTGCGTCTTCGCCGAACATAACGTGGCGCAAGATCCCCCCTTTTCCAAGCTCGATCTGATCAGTTGCTGCAATCTCCTCATCTACCTGGATCCGGAACTGCAGAGACATGTCATGTCGACCTTTCATTACGCGCTCAATCCGGGTAAATTTCTCGCGCTCGGGCCATCCGAAAATATCGGTCCCCAAGGTTCGCATCTCTTCGAACCTTTAAACAAAAATTGGAGCATCTACGTGAGGAAGAACGTTCCCGGCCGAATGTTGCTGAACTTCGGCGGGAAGGAACAAAGGACACTTCAGCCTGAAAAAACGCTGACAGAAACGGCTGCGCCACTGCAAAACCCCGGATTGGTTCAGCGACAGGCCGACAACATCCTGCTCGCACGTTACGCGCCGGCCGGCGTGCTGATCGATGACGATCTGAACGTTCTCCAGTTTCGCGGCCATACCGGACAGTTTCTCGAGCATCAACAGGGTTCGGCAAGCCTGAACCTAAAAAGCCTGACCCAAACCTATCTCTTCATCGAACTGTCGGAGGCCGTTCAGGAGACGCGGTCGACCGGACAATCCGTCCGACGGGAAAACATCCGCATCCGCACCGACGGGAAAGAACGGTATGTTCAATTCGAGGTCCTGCCGCTCAACGACGCCGAGGGCACCGCGCAATTCTTCCTGATTCTTTTCGAAAATTCGCCGTCCCGGCTTCCAATCCATGCCCCGGCCGATTGGCTTCGGCGAATTTCCTCCGTTCTGACGCGACAAGTGGGCCTGCTTTTCAAGTCCGCGCAAGCTGGAGGGCAGTTCCAATTCTCGGAGTTGAGACGAGAACTCGATGCCACGCAACGCCATCTGCAATCCGTTATCGAGGCCCACAAAGCCGGCCAGGAAAAACTGAGGTCGCTGGAAGAAGAACTCTTGTCCGCTCACCAGGAGTTCCAGAGCACGAACGAAGAGCTCGAAACCGCCAAGGAGGAATTGCAGTCGGCCAACGAGGAACTCGCCACGGCGAATGAAGAGCTGAGGGTCCGCAATCACGAGTTGAGCCAGGTCAATCTCACCTTGAAGAACGCGCAGGAATTCAACGAGGCCATTCTGGGAACCATGCGCGACGCCTTGGTGGTGCTCGATCGGGATCTCCGGGTAAAACGCGCCAATCGGGCCTATTTCGAAATGTTCCGGACCAAACCGGAGGCCATCCAGAACAATTGCCTCTACGACACCGGCAACGGGCTGTGGGATAGGCGGGAGATCAAAGAGTCGCTCCAGATCGTGTCGCAGGGCGGGAGAACCCTGGAGGATTATGAGATCATCCAGGCGCATCCCGAAATCGGCGAACGCATCCTGAACCTGAGCGCCTACAAACTGCTCGGAGAGGATCATCTGAACGATCTGATCCTACTGACGATTCAGGATGTCACCGAGCGTCGCAGTATCGAAGCGGCCCTGAGGCAGCGGAGCGAAATCTTGGACCAGGCCCACGAAGCTGTCCTGATGTGGGAACTCGGCGGCACGGTCCGGTATTGGAACCGGGGCGCGGAGGAACTGTACGGCTACAAGCGTTCCGAGGCGATAGGGAAAATCAGCCACACCTTGCTGAAAACCGAACGCGGCATCAGCTCCGAGGAATTCGAACGCATACTCGCCCGGGACCGGCAATGGGTCGGCGAAGTGGTCCATACCACCCGCACCGGAAAACGCATCATCGTCGACAGCCGCAACACCGTCGTCGTCCAGCGCAACAAGCCGCCGCTCGTGCTCGAGACCAATCGCGACATCACCGAGCGCAAGGATATCGAGGAGTCCTTGCGCGAAGCCCATAGGCAAAAGGACGAATTCTTGGCCATGCTCGCCCACGAACTGCGCAATCCTCTCGCGCCGGTCCGTAACGGGCTTCACATCCTGCAGAGGGCCAACCCCGACAAGACTCCCGTCAAGCAGATCCACGCGATGATGGACCGGCAGCTCACCAAGCTCACCCGCATCGTGGACGATCTGCTCGACGTGGCGCGCATTACCCGCGGCCAAATCGAGCTGCGCGAAGAAACGATCGATCTCGTGCCTCTGATCGTTCATGTTCTGGAAATCGTCAGATATCAGCTCGACTCGCGCCAGCACAAGCTCGCCCTGGATCTGCCGGGGCGTCCGTTGTTCGTCAAAGTGGACCCCACCCGCATGGAGCAGGTCGTCGAAAACCTGCTCGCCAACGCCGCAAAATACACTCCGCCGGGCGGCCACATCGAGGTCAGTCTCCATATCGTCAACGATGAAGCCGTGCTGCGGGTCCGCGACGACGGCAGAGGCATCGGCCCCGAGGCGCTGCCGCATATCTTCGACCTTTTCGTGCAGGCGGAGAGAGGCTTGGACCGCATGGAGGGAGGGCTCGGAATCGGGCTCACGCTGGTGCGCCGGCTGGTCGAACTGCACCGCGGCCGGGTGGAAGCCAAAAGCGCCGGACTCGGCCTCGGCAGTGAATTTTTGGTGTATCTGCCGTTATGGCAGGGAATCGACGAAAGCCCCCAAGACATCACCGCGCTGCAATCCGAAATGGTATTGGTGCCGCGCAGGGTTCTTATCGTCGACGACAACCACGACGCCGCCGAGAGTACCGCGCTGATCGTCAGCGCCTCCGGACATACGGTCGAGGTCGCCTACGACGGGCCCATGGCGCTGAATATCGCGGCAAACTTCAAACCCGAGGTCGCGTTACTGGACATCGGATTGCCCGGAATGGACGGCTATGAACTGGCGAGGCGTCTTAGGAGCTTGCCCGGCATGGAAAAGGCGCTCTTGGTAGCAATCAGCGGCTATGGCACGGAAGACGATCGCCGCGCCTCGGAGGAAGCCGGCCTGGACTGCCACTTGGTCAAACCCGTAGATCCCGATGCGCTGGCCGGCTTATTGGCCACCGTAGCGGAAAAATCTCGGACCCCCGAAATCGGTCCTATCTAAGCCGATAACACCGTTCGTTACAGTCCGCCAAAAGGGTATCGCCTGTCTCAACCCAGGCGCTCGACCAACCGCCAATAGCACCGCATCCGACGATACGTGCAGCGGTCGTCCGGAGCCGCTTTAAACTCGGGATGAGTGAGCAGTCCGTCCAAGCAGGCGGCGATATGCCCGGCTGTCGATGGCGACGGATTTCTCGCATACCGCATCAGCAGAAAACGCAAACTCTCCTCCAGCAAATCGGGTGATGGCGCCGCATCGGCGCATGCGCGACTTTCGACGATCATGTATCTCTCCCCGGCGTTTCAACAAATGTGCCGACCCGTATTCAAGCCGGCCGACTGCAACAGGCGTCTGGAAAAATCTTTCGAAGGCAGATCCAGACAGTGGAAATCCTCGGCGTGCCGATTTCCGTTCTCGAGTAGTCTGACCAGTTTGATGGCGGACTTTGCAGCCGCATGCCGTCGGCGGACTGATTGAAAAACCGTACGGTCGACGGAGTTCACGGCACGACTCCCGAAACTAATGAACACGCCACAAATGATAATCGTTCTCATTTCGGTGTCAACCCCCGTATTCCGGTTACGAATTGATTTTTGAAACAAGGCGCGAAGCCGCTTGATTTGTGCGGCTCAGTTCACGGTCGGGCAGGATTCGGTATCTATACTTGGATCACTGGAGTGTCGGCGCCGGACTGCGATACATGAAACGAGGTTCTCGGCGTAACGACAGCGTTTCGATGATGCGGGACGCAAATCCGCGGTCGTTATCAAACTACCCTTTCAGCCGAGGAAGAATGCCTATGAAGTTCAAGAATTACCTCAAGCTCCTGGTCTACAAGGACGGCTCGGATCTTTATCTCACCGCTGGCGCTCCCCCCGCAGCCAAATTTCAGGGGAAGCTGACGCCTGTCGATACCATTGAACTGACCGACGACATGATCAAAGAGACCGCCTATTCGGTCATGGATGAAGGCCAGCGGCGGGATTTCGAGCGGCGTCCGGAAATGAATCTCGCCATCAGCGAGGAAGGCGTGGGGCGTTTTCGCGTGAACATCTTCAAGCAGCGCAACGCCCATGCGATGGTGGTGCGGAATATCAAGGTCAACATTCCCAAGGTCGATGATCTGGGTCTGCCGGAAGTCCTCAAAAACGTCATCATGGAAAAACGGGGACTGATTCTCTTCGTCGGCGCCACCGGTTCCGGCAAATCGACCTCGCTGGCGGCACTGATCGACTATCGCAACAGCAACTCCGCCGGGCACATCATCACCATCGAAGACCCGATCGAATTCATGCACCCCCACAAAAAGTGCCTGGTGAATCAGCGGGAGGTCGGCGTCGATACCCAGACTTACGAAGACGCTCTCAAGAACACGCTCCGGCAGGCGCCCGACGTCATCCTGATCGGCGAAATCCGTTCCCAGGACACGATGGAGTACGCCATCAATTTCGCGGAAACCGGCCACCTGTGCCTGTCGACCCTGCACGCCAACAACTCGAATCAGGCGCTCGACCGAATCATCAATTTCTTCCCCGAAGAGCGGCGGAATCAGCTGTTATTGGATTTGTCCCTCAACCTGAGGGCTTTCGTCTCGCAGCGCCTGGTGCCGACGGTGGACGGCAAGCGAGCCGCCGCCATCGAGATTCTGCTCGGAACGCCCCTGGTCTGCGATTTGATCCGGAAGGGCGAAGTCCACGCGATCAAGGAAGTCATGGAGAAATCCGAAGGTTTGGGCATGCAAACTTTCGACAGCCATTTGGTGAAGCTGTACCAGGCCGGCCGGATTACCGCCGAAGAAGCCATCCGCAATGCGGACTCGGCCAACAACGTCAGATTGAAAATCAGCCTGGGCCAGCAGCGTGCTCCCAAGGACACATCGCCGGAAAATACGGAGTCTCCTCAAGATCAGAGCAGCGAAAAAACCGAGAGCGCTCAAACCGGCGAGTCGCCATTCGGCACGATGAATCTGAGCCTGGAGCCCGTCGGCGATGAGAGCGAGAAGACCGAGGAGTCCCATTGAGTCTTCCTGATCGCGAATCCTGGAAGAGCTTTCAGGCCAGGACACTTCTCGCCGCCCGATGCATCTCCTCGCCACCGCCGACCTAGACTAGACGCGAAGATGTGTGGCGCCGGATTCCCAATGTCGTATCGGATCAAATACCGGCCCGATTTGTAAGCTTTAGCTGACTTGACGTATGTCGCAATAACGATTCACCATCGCGCCGCCTCGGTTCTCCGTATGCTCGAAATCCGGCCTTTCTGGAGTAACAGCCTCGGGCATAGCGTCCCAATCCGGGCACAAAAGGGGCAGTCGATTTGAAATTTGAGCTGTAAAAATGGCTTCATGGTTTTCAAACAGCGCGTCGGCTTTAGGAACGCGGTTTATACACCTTCAAGGCGTAAGGTCTTGCCCTTTCGGGGCGCCCAATTCTAGTTAGGCTGGGGGAGAGTCGGATGAACGAAGAGAAAATTCCGCTCACCGAATCACTGGGCATGTTTAATACATACTCAGTCGAAGTCCGATCTAAGATCGATGCTTTGGTAAGACAAGTTCTTTTCCTAAGCGGCGGCGTTCAGGCAATCACTATCGGTGCATTTCTGAACGGAATACCGCCGCAATTCCCATCGGAAGCTATCTCGCTTCTGAAAAACGGATGGTTGCTCTTGTCGGCAAGCATAGTCTTTTCACTCTTGTTTATGCTCGGGCAGGTTTTTGCGATGATCGCTGTCGGCTTGAAGTTCTCTGCCAAGCTTAGGAACAGCCGGGCCGGCGCTGAAATTATGAACGCGCCTATGCCACTGAGGGTGTTCAACTGGGTTGTTGGGCTTTCTGCATTCCTTGCCTGCGCTGGCGGTGTCGTCGCCCTATCAAAAGCAGCAATGTCGCTGATAGGTGCATAACTTACCTGCAAGGATTGCAGCCCATGTAGGATGGGTAGAGCCAAGCGAAACCCATCATTCCAGAGTCGTGATACGTCATGGACGTTTTTTATGGATATCAGTCCGCATAGCACGTGTAGGATGCCGTGACGCAGGAACCGCATCGTTCAAATTCGCGATCGATGCGCCTCCTACGTCGGCACATCCTACGCGGGCTCCGGGTAACTGGTGCTCTTATCTTACGAATCTTACGAGATCCAACCCAGCAATAGTGGCGCTTGACAATACTAACGCCTCTCGTCAGCATTGTTGTCATGATCGAATCGTTCAAATGCCGCGAAACGGAGGCCCTGTTCAGAGGTGAGCGAGTTCCACGTTTCGTCAATATCGAACGAGTGGCGCTCCGAAAACTGACGCAGCTTGATGTCGCGGGGCGCTTGGAGGACCTGAGAGTACCTCCCCAAAATCGGCTGGAAGCCTTGAAAGGTGACCGAAAGGATCAGTGGAGCATTCGCATTAACGACCAGTGGCGCGTTTGTTTCCGCTTTGAGAGCGGCAAGGCTTTCGACGTCGAGATAGTCGATTACCATTGAGAGGATACTTATGCGCGATATTGCTCCTGTTTCTCCCGGCGAACTGCTCCTCGAAGAGTTCCTGAATCCGATGGGTATCACCCAGTACAGGTTGGCGAAGGAGATCGGCGTGTCCCAACGCCGCATCGGAGAAATAGTCGCTGGAAAACGCTCCGTTACCGCGGATACCGATCTTCGATTGTGTCGTTTTTTCGGCTTGTCCGATGGTTATTGGCTCCGCGCCCAAGCTCATTACGACACTATGATCGCGCGCGAGACGATGGCCGAAACCCTCGCACATATTCGGCCTTGGGCTGAAACGCACCCGGATTCATAATTCGGTCTGACGCTTCCCTCAACCTGACCGCCCAACAGACCGCGTAGGACGCATTAGCGTTGACGTAATGCGCCGAATGGAACGTCTGCATACGGTGCACGATATTTCGCCCTTGGCTCACTCCCCAACCAACCACTCCACCCGCCACGTCCCTTGGCCATCCACCGCCAGTTTTTCCCACAGCCAAGGCAACAGACTGCGCAGTTCCTCTTCCAGTTTCCAGGGCGGGTTGATGATGACCATGCCGCTGCCGTTCAGGCGGAGGGTTTCGTCAGGGTCGAGTATCGAGAATTCCGCGACCAACACCTTGCGGATGCCGGATTTCTTGAAACGGCGTAGAAAATCGTCCGCCGTGGCGCGATCCTGGATCGGATACCAGACTGCAAAAATACCGGTCGCCCAACGCCGATAAGCCTCCTTCACGGCGTCCAGCAGACGCCGCCACTCGTCTTTGAGCTCAAAGGCCGGATCGATCAGCACCAGGCCCCGCCGTTCGGAAGGCGGCAGCAACGCCTTGAGCGCCTGATAGGCGTCGAGATGATGGATCTTGACTTGCTTGTCGCCGGCGAATTCCTCGCCGAGTACCTTGACTTCGTTGGGATGAAGTTCGGAAAGCGTCATCCGATCGCCTGGGCGCAGGTAGTACCGGACGATATGGGGAGAGCCGGGATAAAAGCGCAGTTTGCCGTCGGAATTCAAAGCGCGCACGGCTCCGAGATAGTTCAGGATCGCCTCGGGCGCGTCTTTAACCTCCCACAATGGACCGATACCGGTTTTGTACTCGCGATTCTTGCGGGCTATCGCCGAGCCGAGATCGTAACGCCCGGCCGCGGCATGGGTGTCCAGATAGAAAAACGGCTTTTCCTTGCGCAGCAGCGAGCGAACTAGCAGGGTCAAAACCAGATGTTTGAATACATCGGCATGATTGCCGGCGTGAAAGCCGTGGCGGTAGCTCAGCATGGATTACGACGTTTAATGGGAAGACGGGCTCTCGGTCGGAGACTGATCAGAAATTCGGCTTTTTCTTGGCCGAGTTGTAACGTTCGATGCTGCTGGTGATTTCCTGCTTCGCTTCCTCGCCGTCGTACCAGCCGTCGATCTTGACCCATTTGCCGGGTTCCAGGTCCTTATAGTGCTCGAAGAAGTGTGCGATTTGGGCGAGCAGACTGTCGGGAATGTCGCGGAAGGAGTTGACCTTGCTGTAAAGCGGGGTCAATTTGTCGTGGGGAACCGCGATAATCTTGCAGTCGCCGCCGGCTTCGTCGGTCATTTTCAATAGACCGATCGGCCGGCAGCGAACCACCGATCCGCTCAATAGTTTCCAGGGAGCGACCACCAGTACGTCCACGGGGTCGCCGTCTTCCGACAAAGTGTGCGGAACGTAACCGTAATTGCAGGGATATTGCATCGCCGTGCCCATGAAGCGGTCGACGAAAAGCGCTCCGGTTTCTTTATCGATCTCATACTTCACCGGATCGCTGTACGCCGGGATTTCGATGACCACGTTGATGTCGTTCGGAACGCTCTTGCCGGAACTGACTTTCATCAAAGACATGGGGTCGGATACTCCTTTAGCTGAGGTAAAACTGCGGGATTATAGCAATGTTTGCTGGTCGGCCGGTTGGTAAGGAACTGTGGACGATATGATGCGACATTCCCGGCAAGATCAGCCATCAAATAGGCTATTTCCTGGATGAGGTCTAATTTTTGGGCATAAAACCGTGAACCCTTTGCTTTTTAAAGCTCACCCTTTACTGTATCTTTCAGCCGATCTCTTACTCCGCCCGTCCGCGTACTCGGTCGACGATTTTTCCAGGCTGGTCCTGATTTACCTCATCATCAATCTTCCGTGGATGGCGGCATTGCGGTTCGCGGTGCGACGAACGGTCGGAATCCGCCTGACGCTCCCCCGCGCTTACGGCCTCGCCTTGCCGTCCGCCGTGGTTTACGCGCCGCTGATGCTCACGGTGTCGAGCGACATACTGGCGCATGCATTTCGCCTGGAAGAACGGTATATCCTGATTTTTGTAATCGCGGTGGCATCACAGATGCTCGGTGCTCTTTACGGCTTTGGCGTCCGCTTCGATCGGACTGGACGACCGATCGGCATTCGCGCCGGCCTCGTCGTCTCCTTGTTTCTTCTGTTAGCATCGATTCCGTTTAGCTTTCTGCTGCTCGGGCTGAATGCGGTTTTCCGGGTGATTTGAGACTGCGCCGGATGCCCATTGACTTTTGCCGCAAAAATTTGGTCGGTCTATCCCATTACCCTATAATGGCGGGCTTTTAGGCCCGCTCGTAATCACCGTTTTTAAGGAAGGTCATACTGTGAGCAACAACTTTATCTTTACTTCCGAATCCGTTTCCGAAGGCCATCCGGACAAGATCGCCGATCAAGTCTCCGATGCCGTTCTGGACGAAATGCTGAGACAAGACCCGAGGGCCAGAGTGGCCGTCGAAACCTTGGTCAAGACCGGAATGGTGATTTTGGCGGGCGAAGTTACCACATCGGCCTGGGTGGATACCGAGACGCTGGTACGCCAGGTCGTGCGCGAAATCGGCTACGACGATCCGTCGATCGGGTTCGACTGGGAAAGCTGCGCGGTGCTCACGGCCATCGGTAAACAGTCGCCCGACATCGCCATGGGCGTCGACGAATCCGACGACCACGAACAAGGAGCCGGCGATCAGGGCCTGATGTTCGGTTACGCGTCCAACGAGACCGATGTGTTGATGCCGGCTCCCATCACTTACGCCCACCGGCTGGTGCAGCGCCAGGCGGAAGTGAGAAAAAAGAAATTTCTGCCCTGGCTGCGTCCTGACGCCAAGAGCCAGGTGACCTTCCGCTACGAGGACAACAAGCCGGTCGCCATCGATGCCGTGGTTCTGTCCACCCAACACTCACCGGATATCGATCCGAAAATCCTGCGTGAGGCGGTGATGGACGAAATCATCCTCCACGTCCTTCCGAAAGAATGGCTGCACAAGGACACCAAGTACTTCATCAACCCCACCGGCAAGTTCGTCATCGGCGGTCCGGTCGGCGACTGCGGACTGACCGGCCGCAAGATCATCGTCGATTCCTACGGCGGCATGGCACGGCACGGCGGCGGCGCATTCAGCGGCAAGGACCCGTCCAAGGTGGACCGCTCGGCGGCATACATGGGCCGCTACGTGGCCAAGAACATCGTGGCCGCCGGCTTGGCCGAACGCTGCGAAATTCAGGTGTCCTATGCCATCGGGGTGGCCGAGCCGACCTCCATCAGCGTCAATACCTTCGGGACGGGCGTCATTGCCGAGGAACGCCTGGTGCAACTGGTGCGCGAGTATTTCGATCTGCGGCCGAAAGGGCTGATCCGCATGCTGGATCTTCTGCAGCCGATTTATCGTCCCACGGCCGCTTACGGACATTTCGGCCGTACCGAGGACACGTTTACCTGGGAAAAGACCGACAAGGCCGAGGCGCTGCGCGAAGCGGCCGGCTTATCCGCTCTGTAATGTTTTACCCGGCCGCCGGGTGAGGCGGTGTTGTGCAGGCTGAGGAGCGCTGCGACGGGACATCCGCCAGGCTCGGTCGGCGCAACTGTTATGTCAACGGCGCTCGGTTCATCTCCGCTGGTCGGGACACCTGACCAGTGTTTGTGGCCGGTGGAGAAATTCACGCAATGAGGAGCATGAAACATGAACGCTGTCGTAAATCCTGATTCATCCAACGATTACCGCGTCGCCGATATTTCCCTGGCCGACTGGGGCCGCAAGGAAATCGCCATCGCCGAAACCGAAATGCCGGGCCTGATGGCGGTGCGCGAGGAGTATCGCGCACTGCAACCGCTCAAGGGCGCCCGCGTCGCCGGCAGTCTGCACATGACCATTCAGACCGCCGTATTGATCGAGACCTTGGTCGCCCTGGGCGCGGAAGTGCGCTGGGCGTCCTGCAATATCTTCTCCACTCAGGACCACGCCGCTGCGGGCATCGCCGCCGCCGGCATCCCGGTGTTCGCCTACAAGGGCGAATCCCTGGAAGAATACTGGGATTTCACTCACCGCATCTTCGAATGGCATGACGGCGGCACGCCGAACATGATCCTCGACGACGGCGGTGACGCGACGCTGCTGATCACGCTGGGTTCGCGCGCCGAAAAGAACCCGTCGCTCCTGGACAAGCCGACGTGCGAAGAGGAAGAGGTGCTGTTCGCCGCCATCAAGAAGCGTCTGGCTTCCCAGCCGGGCTGGTATTCGAAAGTGCTCGCCAACATCAAGGGCGTCACCGAGGAAACCACCACCGGCGTACACCGCCTGTACCTGATGGAGCAGGAAGGCCGCTTGCCGTTCCCGGCGATCAACGTCAATGATTCGGTGACCAAGTCCAAGTTCGACAATTTGTACGGCTGCCGCGAATCGCTGGTGGACGGCATCAAGCGCGCCACCGACGTGATGATTGCGGGCAAGATCTGCGTGGTCCTCGGCTACGGCGACGTGGGCAAGGGCTGCGCCCAAGCGTTCCGTGGCCTCGGCGCCACCGTATGGGTCACCGAAATCGATCCGATCTGCGCCTTGCAGGCGGCGATGGAAGGCTACCGCGTGGTCACCATGGACGACGCGTGCGACAAGGGCGACATCTTCGTCACCGCCACCGGCAACGTTGGCGTCATCAGCCATGATCACATGGCAAAGATGAAGAACAACGCCATCGTCTGCAACATCGGCCATTTCGACTCGGAAATCGAGGTCGCGAGTCTCAGGAAGTACACCTGGGAAAACATCAAGCCGCAGGTCGACCACGTCATCTTTCCGGACGGCAAGCGCATCATCCTGCTGGCCGAAGGGCGCTTGGTGAACCTCGGCTGCGCCACGGGTCATCCGAGCTTCGTCATGTCGAACTCGTTCACCAACCAGACCTTGGCCCAGATCGAGCTGTTCTGCCATGGCAACAAGTACCAGAACAAGGTTTATGTGCTGCCGAAACATCTGGACGAGCACGTGGCGCGCCTGCATCTCAAGAAGATCGGCGCACAGCTCACGCAGTTGACGCCGGAACAGGCGGCGTACATCGGCGTACCGGTGGACGGTCCGTACAAACCGGATCATTACCGGTATTGATCCTGCGAGGCAGCAAATAGGGTAGAAAACCGTTTGCCCTACGCTTACCGTTCTGACCACGAAGAAATCCTGCCTTGTGCAGGATTTCTTCTATCTGAGATACGATGACTCCCATGGAATCGCAAAAAAAATATCCGAGAATCTTCAGCCTGGAATTCTTCCCGCCGAAGAATCATGAAGCGGAAGACGCTTTCCGCACGAACCTGGCGAAACTGGCCGCGCTCAAGCCGAAATTCTGTTCTGTGACGTTCGGCGCGGGCGGGACGACGCGGGAGAAGACCTTCGAGACGGTGGTCGAAATCCAGCGGAATACCGGCATCGAGGCGGCTCCTCATATCTCGTGCATCGCGTCCACCAAGACTAGCGTGCGGGAGGTTCTGGAAGCCTATAAAAATCAGGGCATCCGGCATATCGTCGCGCTGCGCGGGGACATGCCCTCCGGCATGCTGTCACCGGGAGAATTCCGTTACGCCAACGAACTGGTGGAATTCATCCGTCGGGAAACAGGCGATCACTTCCACATCGAAGTGGCGGCCTACCCGGAAATGCATCCCCAGGCGGCCAGCATGGAGGCCGATTTGCGCAACTTCAAGCGCAAGGTCAAGGCCGGCGCCGACAGCGCCATTACGCAGTATTTTTACAATCCCGAAGCCTATTTCCGCTTCGTCGACGATTGCGAAAAAATGGGCATCGACATTCCCATCGTGCCCGGCATCATGCCGATCTCCAATTACACGCAACTGGCCCGGTTTTCCGACGCCTGCGGAGCGGATATCCCGCGTTGGATACGGAAGCGGCTCGAGGTGTTCGGCGATGACCGCAAATCGATCCGCGCGTTTGGTCTAGAAGTGGTGACCGACCTGTGCCGACGGCTGTTGGAGCAGGGCGCGCCAGGACTGCATTTCTACACGCTGAATCGTGCCGAGGCGGTGTTTGGGATTTGGATGAATCTGGGGGTTGCGGCGGACTGAGCCTCACGCCCACAGATCCGCCAGCGAGAAGGTGATAGCGTCGAAGGGCGGAACCTTGACCGGATCGTCGTCCTTGAGCGTAGCGATGAGCAGCCAGCCTTCTTCGCGCAGCGCGAAGGCTTCCAGGGTATGTACCAGAGGGTCGACCAGCCAGGCATAGGAAACCCCGTAACGGGCGTACAATGGCAGCTTTCGGGTACGGTCCTTCTGCTCGGTCGAGGGCGAAAGAATTTCGCACACCCAGTCCGGTACCACTTCGAAACGGTGGTCTTCGGGCAGCGTCGGCATCCGTTCCCGCCGCCAGCCGGCGAGATCGGGCACGGCGACTTCGGTGTCACGAACGAAGTGGACTTCCGGTTCCACCAGGATCCACCACCCGCCGGGGCCGCCGTCGCCGTAGCGGAATGGCCCACCGATTTTGCTCTGCAGACCGGACTCCGCCGCGGCGTGGCGCCCGGCGGGGCGGGGCTGGGTATACAGCTCGCCGTCGAGCACTTCGCCCACCAGGTTTTCCGGCAGCGCGAGCAAGCGTTCGTAAGGATTCGGAGTCATCAGAGTATGAGGCCGGCTCACGACTGTATCTCCTATGCGATCAACGCCATTTTCACTTGATTCCTGTATTCGACCATGAACAACCACGACTGGTCCAGCCGCGACCTCGCCGTCCTCTGGCACCCCTGCACCCAGATGAAGGACCACGAGGCCCTGCCGCCGATTCCGATCAAGCGCGGGCAGGGCGTATGGCTGGAGGATTTCGAGGGCAATCGTTATCTCGACGCTATCAGTTCCTGGTGGGTGAATCTGTTCGGCCACGGCCACCCTTACATCAAGGCCGCGCTCAAGGATCAGCTCGAAACGCTGGAACACGTAATCTTGGCCGGATTCACGCACGAACCGGCGGTGCGGCTGGCCGAACGGCTGATCGGCCTTGCGCCGAAGGGACTATCCCGCTGTTTCTATGCCGACAACGGCTCGTCCGCGGTCGAGGTGGCGCTCAAAATGAGCTTCCATTTCTGGCGGAATGCCGGAAAACCGGAGAAGACCCGCTTCATCGCCTTGAGCAACAGCTATCATGGCGAGACCCTTGGCGCCTTGGCCGTCGGCGACGTGGCGCTTTACAAGAAAATTTACGAGCCGCTCTTGCTGAAACCCATCACCGTCGAGAGTCCCGACTGTCATTACCGGGAGCCGGGCGAAACCTGGGCGGATTATTCCCGACGGAAATTCGCCGAGATGGAACGGACACTCGCGGCTCACGCGGCGGAGGCCTGCGCGGTCATCGTCGAGCCCCTGGTCCAATGCGCAGGCGGCATGCGCATGTACGACCCCGTTTATCTGAAGCTCTTGCGGGAGGCCTGCGACCGCCACGGCGTGCATCTGATCGCCGACGAGATCGCCGTGGGCTTCGGCCGTACCGGAACCTTGTTCGCCTGCGAGCAGGCGGGTATCCGGCCGGATTTCATGTGTCTGTCTAAAGGGCTGACGGGCGGCTACCTGCCGCTGTCCTGCGTGCTGACCACCGAGGCGGTCTATGCCGCCTTTTACGACGAATACACCAAGCTGAAGGCTTTCCTGCATTCCCACAGCTACACCGGAAACGCTCTCGCATGCCGGGCGGCACTGGCGACGCTGGATTTATTCGAGAAGGAGAACACATTGGCAGCGAACCGGCTGTTGGCCGATGCCATGGCAGAATCGGCGGCGGCGTTCGAAGATCATCCGCATGTTGCCGAAATCCGCCAAACCGGGATGATTCTGGCCATCGAGCTGGTTAAAAACAAGACGGATCGCGAACCATACCCCTGGCAGGAGCGGCGCGGGCTTCGCGTGTATCGTCACGGGCTGACGAGGGGCGTGTTGTTGCGTCCTCTGGGCAACGTCATCTATTTCATGCCGCCATACGTCATCACCCCCGACCAAATCCGTTTCATGGCGGATGTCGCGGGCGAAGCCATCGATATCGCAACGAAAGATTAGCTATGCGTGTTTCCAGGCTTTATCTTCAGAAAACGCTCGAAGAAGGCGCGGTCCTTCGGCTGGACGAGGAAAGCGCCCACTATCTCCGCACCGTGCTTCGGCTCAAAAAAGGGGCCGACTTGACCGTGTTCAACGGCGACGGGCGCGAATATTCGGCTCGGGTTTCGGCTATAGGACGCGATGAGGTTCACGTGGAAATCGGCGACGGGCGAAACCGCGAAGTCGAATCGCCGCTCACCACTCACCTCGGCCTCGGCATCTCGCGCGGCGAACGCATGGATCTCGCCATCCAGAAAGCGGTGGAGCTCGGAGTGAGCCGAATTACGCCCTTGTTCACCGAACATTGCGTGGTTCGCCTCGACGATACGCGACGCGGAAACCGGCGCCAGCACTGGCAGAGAGTGGCGCGCAGCGCCTGCGAGCAATGCGGCCGGAACCGCGTACCCGAGGTCGAGGAACCGATCGAGCTTAAGGATTGGGTGGTAGGACGCGAAGGCTTGCGGCTATTTTTCGACCCGCAAGGCGCGGTCGGCCTGAAGGACCTGCCGCGGCCGGAAGGTTTTGTAAGCATCCTTTCAGGGCCCGAAGGCGGCTTCGCCGAGAAGGAGCGGGTGCTGGCCCGGGAAGCGGGGTTCGTCCCGGTTCGGCTGGGGCCACGTATCCTCCGGACGGAAACCGCCGTGCTCGCCGCACTGTCGGCGATACAAGCGATTTGGGGCGATTTAGGCTGATGCGGTCGCGCGAGCACATCGTCCTAGAAACGGCAGTTGACCGCTTAGAAGGAATAGAAAAGCCGTATGAATTGTGACCGTCCTACCTGCTACCGATCTCACCGTTTGGGTGAAGCCGCTACGCACCCGATTGCACGGCTGGCCTACTTGATTCCCAATCGCCTCGCCAGGCGGTACAGATTGCTGCGGTCGAGTCCCAGCCGCCGCGCAGCTTCCGACCAGTTTTGAGAGGAGCGGTCCAAAGCGGCGCGTATCTCCTGCCGCTGAAGGTCCGCTACTGCTTCCGCCAGAGACCGCGACGTGCCGCTGGCCGACTCGACCTCTGGCACTCGCTTTGGCGCCGACATGCCCCCAATCGCGAGATCTTCGACCTGGAGCATCACCGAACTCCCCCGGCTGGAAGCGCGCAACGCTGCCCGGAGGATCACATGCTCGAGTTCCCGTATGTTTCCCGGCCAGCTATAGCGTGTCAGGGCCTCGACGGCCGAAGACGCCAACTGCACCCGATCAAGGCCCAGGCGCACCCGTGCCTGATCCAGAAAATGCCCCGCCAGCAACGGTATGTCCTCGATCCGCTCCCGGAGCGGAGGTACATGCAAGGGATAGATGCTCAGCCGATGGTAAAGATCGGCTCGGAATCGGCCGGCTTTCACTTCCTCCGCCAAATGACGATTGGTCGCCGCGATGATGCGGACATCGGCCCGATGATTCTTGTCCGATCCCAGGCGCTGAATCTCTCCGAACTGCAATACCCGTAGCAGCTTCGCCTGAATCGAGAGCGGCAGTTCACCGATTTCATCCAGGAACAAGGTACCGCCGTCCGCGAGTTCGAATTTGCCGGACCGGTCGGCGTTCGCGCCGCTAAAAGCACCGCGCACGTGTCCGAACAGTTCGCTTTCCGCCAGAGTCTCCGGAAGCGCCGCACAATTGACATGGACCAGAGGCTGGTCGGCGCGCCGCGAACGCGCGTGGAGAGTGCGGGCCACCACCTCCTTGCCGACACCGGTTTCCCCCGTCAGAAGAACCGTCAGATCGGACCGTGCGACGATATCGATCTCTCGGTTCAGGTCCCGCATGACCGGGCTTTCGCCCAGCATTCGACCACCGCGCAGCAAGGCTTCCCGCACCAGTTCCCGGCTGACCAGCCCGCGATGATTCGCCAAGGCTTCCAGCGCGTTGATGAAGGTTTCGTAGCGCATCGCCACGGCGGCTATCGAGGCGAAAATCTCGAATACCCGGTCTTCGATCCCGTCGAAGGCGCCGGGCGCCAGGGAGTCGACCGTTAATACACCGAATAAGTCATCTTCGGAATACAGGGCGCACCCAACGCAGGAGTGGACCTGCAATCGCCCTCCGGAATCATTGAGCAGCAGCCCGTCGTAAGGGTCCGGCCGCGAATCGTCGGCCGGAAAGCGGACCGGCTTCCGGGAAGCGAGAGCAGCGGCCAGGCGTGGCTGCTCTTCGGGCCGGAACTGCCGGCCCATGACTTCGGCGTTAAGTCCTTGGGAGGCGGTAGGCACCAGGACATCGCCCTGACAGCGCAACAAGGCACAGGCATCGTTCCCAACCACCCGGCTCAACGCGGCGAGGAGCCGGGTATATCTCTCTCTCGACGGCAGGCACGCGGTCAAATCCAGGACAGTGTCGAGCAGAGCGTTCTGCGAATCGCCAAACGTATCGAGTAAAAATGACATCGTTCTTAATCAAATCATTTTGTGTGGCGAAATGACAACGATGAGTCGGTCAGTCTTTCTCGTACGATTTGTTTGTAGCTCAGTAACTTATCTGATGACTGACGAGTGCATGTAGTCAAAATGACTGTATCTGACAATTTTGCTCAGAATTGCGTTTGAAAGTTTCTCATTTAGTTCAGTTAGTTACAAATTGGCACTGATCCTGCCACTGTCTAGCCGACAGGACCGGCCGAAACGGTGCCTAGGGTTCGCCGCCTGCAGCCTAATGCCTGGCGTTCCCGAGAAGCCCCCCGTCATCCGGAATGCTTCACCATCGGCAGCAACCCGTGTGAATCCGTCAGGTACTCACGGCCGGTCTCGTCCAATCGGTCATCGCCGACTTTTCCGAATGCGTGTCGAACGACCCTGCGCAAACGCCAGCTTCAGGTGACCAATGAACAGGCCCGGTGCCGCGAGCAATTTCGGCAAACCGGGGCGCCGATAAAAGTTTACTGCGAGGACAGTGGATGCTAGTGATTTTCTCAGGGCGCCTGCATAGCTGGCGCTTCAACTTGTCCACTCCCGCGTTTGCTAGAGGTCGAAGCCTTTGGGCCGGGCTCGCCGTCGGATGCGTACTCCTTGCCGCAGGGTGTGCCTGGATTCCGCCCGGCGGAAAGCGCGCGGAGTTCATGCCCGCCCCCGACATGGCGCATGGATTATCCGAAGCCCGCGAGAAGGAGCCCCTGACGCCGAGGAGAGCATGGCCCGAAGACCGATGGTGGCGGCAGTTCGATAGTCCCGAACTGAATCGTCTCATGGCGGTGGCACTCAAGGACAATCCCGGCCTCAAGGCAGCGGCGGCGAGGCTGCGCCAGGCGCAGGCCATGGCCCGAGTGGAAGGCGCGAGACTTTTGCCTTTCCTGGACGCGGACGTGGAGTTCGCCAACGAACGGATTTCGGAGAACGGCGTATTCGCCGCGCTCAATCGCGAAGAGGCGGCAGGCGCGAACGTCATTTTCGCCAGCATCAACCCCGTAAGTCTCCGCTACGAATTCGATTTCTGGGGAAAGAATCGAGCGGCGCTGGAAGCGGCGCTGGGCGAGGCGGAAGCGACCGCGGCCGAACAGGCGGAAGTCCGTCTGCAGTTGACGACCGCCATCGCCCGAGCCTACTTCCGCGGAGCGGCGCTCAAGCGGCAGCTCGATCTGGCCCGGGAAATGGTGGAGCTGCGTCATGAGCTGCTCGAGCTCGCCGATACCCGCTTCGAAAGCGGCCTCACGTCTGCCAGCTCGGTGAAGCGGGCGAACATCGCCCTGGAAACGGCCCAAAAACGAGAAGCCGGTACCGAGGATCAATTGGACGTGCAGCGGAATCTACTGGCCCGGCTGATGGGTACCAGCCCGGACGAAACCCGCCAACTGTTTGCCAATCCGGTGACCATCCCGGAAAGAATTCCGCTGCCCACCCGGCTTCCCATAGGCCTGCTCGCGCATCGGCCGGACCTGGCTGCCGCCCTCCATCGGACCGAGGCGGCGGCGCACAGGATCAAAGAGGCCAAGGCGCGCTTTCTGCCCACGGTCGATCTCACCGCTTTCGTCGGCGTGAATGCCCTGAGGCTCACCACCAAAGGGGCGAGCTCCCTGGCCAACGTTCTGTTCTCGGGTTCGAGTTTCGCTTACGGGATCGCGCCGGGGCTCAGGCTGCCCTGGTTCGAGGGCGGACGCCTGCGTGGCGAGCTGTCGGCGCAGCGGGCAGAGTACGACGGAGCGGTCGAGCTCTACAACGACACCTTGGTGCAGGCGATACAAGAGGTCGCAGACAGCCTGAGCAGCTGGCGCGAGACGCGCAACATATTGGAGGCGCACCTGCGTCTCCTGGTTTCACAGCGGGAAGATCTCGACCTCGCGCAGACGCGCCTCCAAGCCGGACTGGACGACCGCCGCACGGTACTCCAGAGCCGGCACGCGGTTCTGAATCAGGAATATGTGCTGAAGAGCCTGGAGACCAACCAACTCGTGGCCATGACCGATCTGATCGAAGCCCTGGGCGGGGGATATACGAACAACGCCGACATCACGCGCCCCCAATCGATCGCCGACTGAGAGCGCGCCGGCAGAAACGAGAACCAAGCGCCGACGCTGTCCTGTTGAGCAACGCAAAAAGCAGAGGCAATCACCATGGCCGATCTGGTACCGAAAAATGATTCGTTAGAGGCGAACCGTGCCGCGCCCAGGCTCTCCGCTACGGAGCAACCGTCTCCGGAACGGCTCGGCCGAGCCGCGCCGAATCGGGACGGCAACCTGCAATCGAGTGATGTATGGCTATCACGGACTCCTCTAATGCTATCCCCCAATAAAACCGTCAACCGTTTGGCAATCTCCGCGAGCCATCGTCGCTCGGAGATGCGCGCCGGGAATGCTGACGGAAGCATCTCGATCCACCCGAGGTAAGCATGGGAAAAGAAATTCAGATCAGAAGTCTGATCACCCTGGTTCTGTTGGTCATCGCGTTTCAGGGCGATGCTGTTTTTGCCTTCCTATTGGAAGGACTTCATCTTTTCGTGGAGGTCGTGGAGCTCGCGTCCGAACACCTGCTGGAAACACACTTCGGGCTATCTACCCGAAGCGCGCAAATGGTCACCGCCTGGTTTGGCCTGGTGGTTTTTCTGGGTCTATCGCCCTTCATCGTCAGAAAGATCACGGCGATCCTCGGCGGGATTGTCGCGGCTGCCAAGGCGTGGTGGCTGAAAGAACTCGTCACCGCGCGGCAGTGGGCCGACAAGGTTCGCCCGAGGTATTGGGTGATCGCCGGCGCCATTCTGCTCGCGACGTTCTCATTTTTCTCTTAGCCCCGTTCGTACGTCGTCCGGCTTTAAACCTAGCCGCCTCGCGAGCTTGTGCAGATTGCTCGGGTCCACGTCCAGCTGGCGCGCGGCCTTGGCCCAGTTTCCGCCGCACAAGCGAAGCGCGTGCTGTATGCAGCGGCGTTGGCTTTCCTCAACCGCCGTACGCAGCGTGAAAACCACCGCCGGTTCGTGAACCGAAGCCGTGGAGTCCACATTGGGACCAGGTTCGAACTGATCGAGGTCGAGATCGAGCAAATCGACGGGCAGGGTGACGATATCGTTTCGATCGACGCCACGACTCATGATCTTCAAGGCGGCACGGCTGATCGCATGCTCCAGTTCGCGCACATTGCCCGGCCAGCGATATTGCCTGAGAGCAGTTTCCGCTTCCGGAGCGAGCCGCAGGCTGCGCAAGCCCAGCCGTGCGCGATTGAGTTCGAGAAAGCGGCCCGCCAATAGCAGCACGTCGTTGTCGCGCTCGCGCAGGGGCGGTATGTGCACCGGATAAACCGAGAGACGGTGATAAAGGTCCGCCCTGAAAGCCCCGTCACGTACTTGGTCGCGCAGCTTGCGATTGGTCGCGGCGATCACCCGCACGTTCACATGCCGTGGTTGATCCTCGCCGAGGCGCTGAACCTCTCCGTTCTGCAGCGTGCGCAAGAGCTTTGCCTGAACCGCGAGCGGCAATTCGCCCACCTCGTCGAGAAACAGCGTGCCGTTCTCGGCGGCCTCGAAGCGACCCGGACGCTCGACCGCCGCCCCCGAGAACGCTCCCTTGGCATGGCCGAACAGCTCGCTCTCGGCCAGCGATTCGGGCAAGGCCGCGCAATTGACGTGGACCAGCGGCTGAGCGCGACGGCGCGACAGGCGGTGCAGCCTACGCGCGAACAATTCCTTGCCTACGCCGGTCTCGCCCAACAACAGCACCGGGAGTTCGGAATCGGCCACGACATCGAGCTCCCGCAACAATTGAGTGATGGCCTGGCTCTGACCGACGATCTCGCCGTCGTCTTCCAACGGCGATGCCGAGAAGGGTTCCTTATCGTGAGCGAGGCGCAACGCACGGATTTCCGCTTCCAATCGGGTCACCCGTATCGAAGCCTCGATCAACGCCGTGTATTGGCGCAGACAGTCCCGCGCGGCATCGTCGAACACGCCGACTTCCAGGGCGTCCAGCGTGACCGCGCCCCACGGCTGATCTTCCACGTACAAACTGATGCCCATGCAGTCATGCACCGGGAGAGGCTCGCCGACATGCGTCTCGATGAGGCCGTCGTACGGATCGGGCAGCGTGCTGTCGTGATCGAAGCACGTGAGCTCGCGACGCGAAAGAATGGCGGCGAGGCGCGGATGCTCGCTCATCGCAAAGCGCCTGCCCAAGGCATCGCGTACCAAGCCGTCGACGGCGACCGGACGCAAATGCGCTTCTTCCAAACGCAGCAGGGCAACCGCCCCGCAACGAAACTGTGTCCGCAAGGCGCTTACCAGTCTTTGCAAGCGCATAGCCTGCGGCAAGTCGGCCGCCAGGTCGGCGACCAGCATGCTCTCAATCATGGTGTTATTTACCGTATATGGTAGTAACAACCATAACACGCTATGGTTAAAAATACCTTCAGTTATTTAAGTTACGGATTTTATTATTGAGATTGTGTGGCCTACGGCTTGCTAAGGGAAGATTGGAATTCTCAATGGAGCCGATCATGAACACACTCGACCAACCTCCGGGCAGTCTCGCCGGAACAACGCAGATCTTTCAACAATACGCACCGAAATTCCGTCGCCCCGACGGACAGAGTCTCCGCGAAGCGGCCCGAGCCAAAGGGCGGCGAGCACAGGAGATCGATAACAAGCTCGAAAGCCTTGAGGAGCAGCAGACTTCCGAGACGACCGATTGGAAGAATGCGTCCCCGGCGGAACTCATCACGCATCTCCTCGATCGTTTTCACCAACGGCATCGCCGACAACTGCCGGAGTTGATCCACTTGGCGCGCCGGATCGAGCAGACGCACGGCGAGCATCCCTCATGCCCGCGTGGACTGGCCGATCACCTCAGTGTGTTGGAACAGGCGCTGGAAAGTCACATACAGACGGAGGAGCAGGTGTTGTTCCCTCTTTTGGCTCGCGGTGAAGGGGCCTTCGCGCGCACGCTGATTCTGGTCATGCGCATGGAGCATGACCATTACGGCGAAGCACTCAAACGCCTCAACGGCCTCACCGATGGCTTCACCCCGCCGCCCGGCGCCTGCAATACCTGGCGTGCGCTGTATCTGGGACTGGCTGCGCTGTGCGTAGACCTGATGGAAAACATCTATCTCGAGAACAACGTCCTTTTCGAAACCGCCACACCAGTCCATAAAACGGAGGCCTCTCATGGGTAATTACCGCAAGCTCTGGTTTACGCTGATCGGCGTACTGGCCGTGACCTTCACCGTGCTCGGTTATTACGGCACCGAAGTCTATCGCAGCGCGCCGCCGATTCCGCAGCGCGTCATCACGCACGAAGGTCGGACGCTTTACACCCAGAACCGCATTCTCGACGGACAGACCGCCTGGCAGTCCGTGGGCGGCATGCAGCTGGGCTCGATCTGGGGGCATGGCGCTTATCAGGCGCCGGACTGGACCGCCGACTGGCTGCACCGCGAACTGTCGAACTGGCTGGAGCTGGCCGCACAAGCGGAATACGGCATGAACTTCGACGCCCTTGATGGGGAACGCCAGGCGATACTGACGGCGCGCCTGAAGAATGAATACCGGCACAATACCTTCGATGAAGCGACCGGCACCGCGACTGTCTCGGCGCAGCGAGCCGAAGCGATCGCACGGACTGCCGCTTATTACGACCGGCTGTTCGGCGATGCGCCCGAGCTACGGAGCACCCGCGAAAGCTATGCCATGAAAGAGGCCACGCTGCCGAGCGCCGAACGGCGTGGCGACCTCTCGGCCTTTTTCTTCTGGACCGCATGGGCCGCCGCAACCGAGCGCCCCGGTTCCAGCGCCACCTATACCAACAACTGGCCGCACGAACCGCTGATCGGCAACCGGCCCACCGGCGAGAACATCGTGTGGTCGATCGCCAGCGTTGCCTTCATGATGGCCGGCGTCGGCTTCCTGATCTGGGGCTGGGCGTTCCTGCGGAAGCACGATGAAAGCGACCCGAAAGCCCCGGCGCGCGATCCCCTGTCCCTGATCGCGCTCACGCCCTCGCAACGGGCCTTGGGGAAATATCTGTTCCTGGTGGTCGCGCTGTTCTCTTTCCAGGTCCTCTTGGGCGGTCTCACCGCGCATTACACGGTGGAAGGGCAAGAGTTCTACGGCCTCGATATTTCGAGATGGCTGCCTTATTCATTGGCGCGCACCTGGCATATCCAGAGCGCCTTGTTCTGTATCGCCACGGGCTTTCTGGCGGCCGGCCTGTTTCTCGCGCCGCTCATCAACGGCGGAAAGGACCCGGCCTATCAGAAGACCGGCGTCGATATCCTGTTCTGGGCGCTGGTCATCGTGGTGCTCGGTTCTTTCATCGGCAACTATCTGGCGATCGCGCAGGTGATGCCGAAAGAGCTCAACTTCTGGCTCGGCCATCAAGGGTTCGAGTACGTGGATCTCGGCCGGCTGTGGCAGATCGGCAAGTTTGTCGGCGTCGCCTTCTGGCTGGTGCTGATGCTGCGCGGCATCGTGCCGGCATTCAAACGGGCGGGCGACAAAAACCTGCTGGCCCTGTTCACCGCCTCGGTCGTGGCCATCGGCCTCTTTTACAGCGCCGGCTTTTTCTACGGCGAGCGCACGCACCTGTCGGTGATGGAGTACTGGCGCTGGTGGGTGGTGCATCTTTGGGTCGAAGGTTTCTTCGAAGTGTTCGCCACCACGGCGCTGGCCTTCGTCTTCTCCACGCTGGGCCTCGTTTCCGTGCGCATGGCGACGACCGCCAGCCTGGCCTCGGCCTCGCTGTTCATGCTCGGCGGCGTGCCCGGCACGCTTCATCACCTCTATTTCTCCGGCACGACCACGCCGATCATGGCCGTGGGCGCGAGTTTCAGCGCGCTCGAAGTGGTTCCGCTGGTGGTGCTCGGTTACGAGGCCTGGGAGAACTGGCGTCTCAAGGATCGCGCGACGTGGATGACGAACCTGAAATGGCCGCTGATGTGTTTCATCGCCGTCGCCTTCTGGAACATGCTGGGCGCGGGCGTATTCGGCTTCATGATCAATCCGCCGATTTCGCTCTACTATGTGCAAGGGCTCAACACCACGCCGGTGCACGCCCATGCCGCACTGTTCGGCGTGTACGGCTTCCTCGCGCTGGGCTTCACGCTGCTGGTGCTGCGCTATGTCCGTCCGGAATTGGTGTTCAGCGAGCGGCTGATGAAGACGGGCTTCTGGTGGCTCAATGCAGGGCTGGTGCTGATGATAGCCACCAGTCTCTTACCTATCGGACTGTTCCAGTTCCATGCCAGCGTCAGCCAGGGCCTGTGGTATGCGCGCAGCGAAGCCTTTCTGCAGCAACCCGTCCTCGAGACGCTGCGCTGGGTGCGCACGTTTGGCGATGTCGTCTTCATCGTCGGCGCGTTGTCGATCGCCTGGCAGGTCGTCAGCGGCTTGTTGCAGCGATCGAGTCAGCTATCGCTGCAGGATGAAGAGCCCGCGTTCGCAACGGAACGAAGCTGATCCCAAAAGGATTGCCGAAAGCCGCCTGCCGACGAAGCGCGTCGGCAGGCGGCCTTGCCGGTCGGTAACAACCGCAGATTCACTCGCACACATCAGAATTGGGCACGACCGCGCCTGGCATACAAGCGCTGAATGCTGCGGGAGCGGTCCCCGTGCCACGCCGAAACCGGTCAATCCCGGAAATTGACGTACTGCAATGGCAATTCCAGCTTGGCCTCGCGCAGCAGTGCGATGACATCTTGCAGATCGTCTCTTTTCTTGCCCGTCACTCGGACCTGTTCGCCCTGAATCGCGGCCTGCACTTTCAGTTTGCTGTCCTTGATCAGCTTGACGATAGTCTTGGCGAGCGTCGAATCGATCCCTTGGCGCAAGGTCACGGTCTGACGCGCCTCCCTGCCGGAAACCAGAGGCGGATCGATTTTGAGACAGGCGATGTCGACCCCGCGCTTGGCCAACTTGGTGTGCAGGATGTCCATCATTTGCTGAAGCTGAAATTCGGTCTGCGCGTGCAGGGTCACGACGGCTTCCGCGAGATCGTAACGGGCGTCGGAACCCTTGAAATCGAAGCGTGTGCCGACTTCGCGGTTGGCCTGGTCGACCGCATTGCTCACTTCGTGCAGATTGACTTCCGATACGATGTCGAAAGATGGCATGACGTGTCCTCTCAGAACGTGTTTGAAAGGTGCCGCGAGCGCTCAGAACTTGCGTGCCTTGGCGATAACGTCATAAGCGCTCCTGATTTGCTGGGTTTTTTCGGTGGCTAGTTTGACCATTTCCTCGGGCAAGCCGTTGGCGACCAATTTGTCGGGATGGTGCTGGCTCATCAGCCTCCGGTAAGCACGCCTGATTTCTTGGTCGCTGGCCGACGGGGTGATGCCCAGAACGGCATAGGCATCGGCGGCCGACGGTCGGCGCGCGCCCGCGGCTCGTTCTCGGCGCCACTGAGAGTACTGGCTCCCCGTGCGGGCAAAGCGCAGTTCCGCTTCCATGCGGGCCTTGATGGCATGAAACTCGAAGCGGGAAAACTGAAGCCGGTCGCAGATTCGGAGCAGCAGCTGTTCCTCCGCTGAATGAAGGACGCCATCGGCATAGGCCGCCTCCAGCTGCAACTCGATAAACAGGCGCAGCAGCGAAGATCGGCGGCGACACTCGCTTCGAAATTGATCCAAAGTGTCATCCAGCGGGAAATCGGCGCGCTTACCTTCGTTAAACAGCCGGATGGCCGTTTTGCGCATGTCCTCCGAAAGCCCCATCCTATCCATGATGGCCCGGGTGGATTTGATTTCGGCTTCCGACACCCGTCCGTCGGCTTTGGCGATGTGCCCCACCACCGAAAAGGTGACGGTGAAAAAGACCATCTGCACGCGACTCTGCGTACCGGGAACGAAATCCGTTTGCAGCAGACCGACATTGCCCATGACCCGGTCGAACTGGTGCCCCAGGGCAGCGCCCAGAATAGCGAATAACGGTCCACCCATGAACAAACCGAACGTCCCGCCGACGACCTTGCCGAGCCAAGTCATGATTGAAAGGGTCTTTTATTCTTGCAGTGAAAGCCACAAAGTTACATGATTGGCGGTTATTCATAAAGCCCACAACGTTGGCGCAGTCCGTGCTTTACGGCCTGCCAAGACGCCGATCGGGTCTTGACCATAGTCCGTTTCAACCACAGTTGCCGAAGAGGAATGATGAACGCCCCGGACACCCTATACGAAAGCTCGCTGAAAAGCTTGAGCCTCCGCGGCCGCGGCAAAGTCCGCGACATTTATGACATCGACGACGATCACATGTTGATCGTCACGACCGACCGCCTGTCCGCGTTCGATTGCATTCTGCCCGATCCCATTCCCGGAAAAGGCCGGGTACTCACCTCGGTTTCCAATTTCTGGTTCGGAAGGCTTAAGCATATCGTCCCCAACCATTTGTCCGGCCTGACGCTGGATCGGGTCATTTCCGATCCCGCCGAACGCGCCCAGGTCGAAGGGCGGGGAATCGTCGTCAAGAAACTCAAGCCCCTTCCGGTGGAAGCCGTCGTACGCGGTTATCTGATCGGCTCGGGCTGGAAGGATTATCAAAAGAACGGAGCGGTTTGCGGTATCGCGCTACCGCCGGGATTGCAGCTTGCGGAGAAACTGCCTGAGGCCATTTTCACACCGTCGACCAAGGCGGAATTCGGCAGCCACGACGAAAATATCAGTTTCGAGAAAACCGTCGAACTGATCGGAAAAGATTTGGCGGAACAAGTCAGACGCATCAGCCTTAAGCTTTACACCGAAGCGGCGGCCTACGCCCTCGATCGGGGCATCATCATTGCCGACACCAAATTCGAATTCGGCCTGGATAATGCCGGCCAGCTCTATCTCATCGACGAGGCTCTGACTCCGGATTCGTCCCGTTTCTGGCCGGTGGATCAATACCGGGTCAGCATCAGCCCGCCCAGCTTCGACAAACAATTCGTACGGGATTATTTGGAAACTCTGTCCTGGAACAAACAGCCTCCCGCTCCTCATTTGCCGCCTGAAGTGATTACCAAAACGGCCGAAAAATATCGGGAAGCGGAGGAACGTCTGACCAAGCCGTAGGTCGTCGCGAAAACGGGTTGACGCAGATAGTATTGACCCGATAATACCCGACTTGCTTTCAAGAGACAGGGTAGACGATGAAATACCGATCGAATCAGCGCCTCCGCTGGCTGTTGCCGGCAATTTTTTTGTCCGGGCCGCACGTTACCTCAGCCGAATCGCTCGAAGATTTCCAAACCTGGGGCAATGTCACCGCCGTCGGCGGCTTCGGGTTTATTGATCCGAAGTTCAAAAGCTTCCGCTATTGGCTGGAAGGCCAGGGGCGTTTCGGCGAGGATACTTCCCGCTTGTCACAAAGCATGGTGAGGCCCGCGCTGGGTTACGCGCTCAACGACAATGCAAGCGTGTGGCTGGGCTATGCCTGGATTTTCACCGATCGGCCGTTTACCGGGCGGCGCTTCGACGAAAATCGTATCTGGCAGCAATTCCTGTGGACACAGCCTACTTCATTCGGCACTTTCACCAGCCGATCCCGGCTAGAGCAGCGCTTCGCCGAAACCGGCAGCGATGTCGGCTGGCGCTTCCGGCAATTCGTAAAACTTTCGGTCCCGCTCGACTTCGCACCGGACTTCAGCCTGGTGGGCTGGGAAGAGGTGTTTGTCAGAATCAACAAAGCCGACTGGAGCGGGGATGATGGGCTTGATCAGAACCGGCTCTTCGTAGGATTGGGCTACAACTTCAATAAAGAAATCAGGACCGAAATCGGCTACATGAATCAATATATCCGGAGAGCCGAGGCTCCCGACCGAATCAGCCATGTATTGTCGGTCAGCCTCTTTTTGAATTACTGATGTCCGGGCGCGCGGCGTCATTTCAGGAAAAACGATCCGGAAAAATCGCCGCCGCGCCATCCATATCGCCGGTCTCCCGGTACGTCAGGGGTGCTGCATCCGGCTTCAGCAAAGCTCCATCAATTACCCGGCCAAGCGCCAGCACATGATCTCCGGCCGGGCATCCTCCGGTTAACTCGCACTCGAACCAGGCTAGGGCATCCATCAATAGCGGCGTACCGTCGCGCCCTCTCCGCCAGGCCACCGAAGCGAGTTTATCGGTGCTGGCCGGACTTCCGAAATGTCTCGCCACATCCATCTGCTCCCGACTCAGCACGTTCACCGAAAACGATTTCCCTTGCTTGAGCAGTTCATAGGAGGAATGACGGGGATTGATGCTCAACGCCAAAAGCAAAGGGTCGAAGGATACGGGCATAACCCAGGCTGCGGTGAAGGCGTTGTGGCGTTCGCCGACGGCGACACCGATCACGTAGACACCACAAGTGATTCGTCTGAATAAATCGGCTATGGCTTGACTCATGATTCTCTCTTTGCCCCCGAACTGGCTTATCGCGGCTCTATAATAGCGTCATCTTGGCTTTAGACTACCGTAGCATGAGCAAGCTTACTCATTTCAATGAATCGGGCGCCGCCCATATGGTCGACGTCGGCGGCAAATCGGCCACGCAACGGGTGGCGATCGCCGAAGGTTATATCGAGATGCGTTCCGAAACCCTGGCGTTGATCCTGCAAGGCGGCCACAAGAAAGGCGATGTGCTGGGTATCGCCCGTATCGCCGGCATCATGGCCAGCAAGAAGACCTCGGAGCTGATCCCGCTATGCCATCCGATCGCGATCACGAGTGTGGACGTGATCCTCGAACCGGAGCCGGAGCGCCACCGTGTGCGCTGCGAAGCCACCGTCAAAACCGTCGGGCAAACCGGAGTCGAAATGGAAGCGCTGACCGCGGTGCAAGTGGCGCTCCTCACCATCTACGACATGTGCAAGGCGGTGGATCGCGGAATGACGATTCAGTCGGTTCGCCTGCTCGAGAAAGCGGGCGGAAAATCCGGGCACTGGCAGCGAGAAAAAGGCTAGGCGCGAGCCGAGAACTCTTTCTGCGAAAAGGCAGGAAGAGAACTCGATCAAACGCCCTCGTCGCTCGGATTACGGTGCTTTCCTTTCGAGCACCAAGAAACTGTAGCTCAGACCGCTGTCCGGATCGTCCGTCACGTCGAGGCGCTCAATTTCAGACCATTCCTTCCATTCGAATTCCGGAAAGAAGGTATCTCCCGCGAACTCGCGGTGAATGAGCGTGAGATATAGCCGATCGGCCTTCGCCAATAACTCCTCATACAAAGACGAGCCACCGATGACCATGACTTCGTCGGCGTCGGCCTCACTGAGCGCCTCGGCCAAAGTATGTACCACCACACAGCCCGGAGCGGCGTACTCCCGGTTTGAGGTAAGGACAATATTCTTCCGGCCCGGCAGCGGCCGGCCGATGGATTTGTGAGTCTTGCGGCCCATGATCAAAGGTTTTCCCATGGTGATCTTCCTGAAACGCTTGAGGTCCGCAGACAGATGCCAGGGCATTCGGTTATCTGCGCCGATCACCCGGTTTTCGCCCATGGCGACGATAAGAGAGATCTTCATAAGTCAGATTTTTTCCGCTCCATTGATCATAGGCATCGGTTCCTCGCCTCTCAGCTGCTTCAGCGTCGGATAATCCACATACCCTTTCGCGCCGCCGCCGTAGTAGGTCGATTCATCCGGCGGGTTCAGCTCGGCATTCTGTCGAAAGCGCTCCGGGAGGTCGGGATTGGCGATGAACAAGCGGCCGAACGCCACCAAATCCGCCCGCCCTTCCTCAAGACACGCGACAGCCTTGCGGTAATCGTATCCGCCGCAAACGATCAGCGTACCGCTGTATTTGGCGCGGATCAGCTTCATCATCGCCGGTCCCCGCGGATCAAACGACGGGGAGGCAGGATCGCGGGCCATTTCTGGCTCGACAATGTGAAGATAAGCGAGATTGAAGCGGTTTAACTGTTCCGCGACGTGACGGAAAAGCGCTTCCGGGTCGTCATCACCCATATCGTTGAAACTGCCCAGCGGCGACAAACGGACACCGACACGCTGCGATCCCCATACCCGACAGACGGCCTCCATCACTTCCATTAGCAGCCGGGCACGGTTTTCCACCGGTCCGCCGTACTCATCGGTGCGGTGGTTGGAACTTGTGTTGAGAAATTGGTCCAACAGGTAGCCGTTGGCGGCGTGGATCTCGACGCCGTCCAAACCTGCGTGGAGGGCATTGCTCGCACCGTGCGCATATTGCTTCACGATATAGGGCATTTCCTCGATAGCCAGCGCTCTGGGAGTGACGAAGGGAACCATTTCGCCTTTGCCTCGCTCGTTGACGATGAAGGCCGTACCCGATGGCCGAATCGCTGAAGGCGCCACCGGGAGCTGCCCGTCCGGCTGCAAGGCCGGGTGAGAAATGCGACCCACGTGCCATAGCTGCATAAAAATAAGGCCGCCAGTTCGATGTACTGCTTCCGCAACCGAACGCCAGCCGACGACCTGGTCCGGCGTATGTATGCCGGGCGTCCACGCGTATCCTTGGCCTTGCTGCGAGACTTGCGTAGCCTCGGAAATGATGAGCCCTGCGGATGCGCGTTGCGCATAGTAAAGTGCGTTCAGATCGGTGGGAACATTTCCGGGCTGCCCAGCCCGCGAACGCGTCAGCGGCGCCATGACCATGCGGTTCTTCAGTTTATAAGGCCCTAATGCGTAAGGTTCGAAGATCGGGTTGTTCATGGTTCGCCCCCGGTCTGGCTACGGTTCGAAGAATGAGCACAAAGGGCGATCGCGGTGGGGAACATATAGGCGCTTTCCGGTGTCAACTCTGTCTCAATTGGTTATTCGCTCTATTCGACTTCGGTACGTACAAAATGGTCGCGGTCTTTTTCTGACAAATGACTTGGGTTAGCATTGATTTAGATCGGACAGAAATTTCCTGAAAAAGCTTATGTGTTACGCGCAAAAAAAGGATGCGGCGTTCGGCTTCACCGATCAGCATCTCCCTTCAGGCAGTCACCTCTGCTACATCTACACCGATGAAGAAGAGCATTCCCGCACGATGGCGCAATTCGTGGAGAGCGGTCTGGTATCCGGAGAAAAGGTCGCCTATCTGGCGGATGTGTCATCGGGCGACGAACTCGAACAGTATATCGCTAGACTGGGCATTAATTTACCCGAGCATCTCCGGCCGGGCCAGTTCATTTTGAGCCAAGCTGAAAAGACGTATTGCCCCGACGGGGCCTTTCTGCCGGAACGGATGATCGACACCTGGCGGTCGATGTATCGGCAGAGTATCGATGAAGGCTTTTTGGGAATACGCGCCACTGGTGAAACCGGCTGGACCAGCAACGAGCATCCTGGGCTGGAGCGGTGGTTCGAATACGAGTCGATGCTCAACATCGTTGTAAACGAGGTCCCTTTTAGCAGCATCATTTGCCAGTACGATGCCAACCGACTGGGCGGTGCCAATCTGTACGAAATTCTAAGGGTGCATCCTCTGATGATCGTTCAGGGGCAAATTCTGCACAACCCCTATTACGAAGCACCCGAGCAATATCTGTCCCGGCTCCGGGCTTCAAGATGATCGTTACCCTTAGCGCACGGTCATTTTTTCGGCTTTGCCTTGCATACTCCGCGCTCCTGCCTGAGCTTGAGTTGGCCCCATCATCCACCTGAAGGTGGAAACAGCGTTATGACGAGTCCGGTAACGGTCGTTCTTCAGCCGCAGCCCGAAATATTGGGGAAACTGCTGATCGTGCAACAAACGCTCGGGATTTTGTCCGCAAGGGAAGAGCAGGCCGCTTTCCTTTGCCGCGCATTGCGTGACATCCCCGGGGTCGAGAATGTCCACTTTTGCTTTTGTGGATCATTCGTATCCGAACAGCGGAAAGGTGCCGGCCTCTCTACGTGCGATCATTGTACGAACACCACACCGTCCATTGGACTTAAACGCTGTGGCGCCATTCCCGATGCCGGGCATGAGTGTATCCCGTTGCGCACGAACACGACGCTGTTCGGCTTTCTCATCCTCAGAATCGCAAACCTGCAGGCGTTCACGCCTTATGCTCCCTATATCCTCAACACCGCCAATTTCGTGGCGACTTTAATGGAGAAACGGGAAACCAAGGAACGGTTGGAGCAGGTGCTAGATGATCTGGAGAATCAAGTCGCCGCTCGTACTGCCGATTTGTTGGAAAAGAACGCCCGACTGGAGGCGGAAATCCAGCGGCGGGAAGCGGCCGAGTCGGCGCTGCATGAAGCGTACGAGCAGTTGGAAAGGAGAATCGAAGAACGTACCGCAGCCCTAAAATTCAGTGAAGAACGTCTCCAAAGCATTATCACTACCGCCGTCGATGGGATCATCACCACGGACAGCGGCGGCTACATCGAGCTTTTCAACGCCGCTGCGGAAAGGCTATTCGGCTATACCGCTGCTGAAGTTATCGGGAAAAACATTCGAATTCTCATGCCGTCGCCAGACCGCGAACGCCATGACAGTTTCATCGAACGTTATCTAGCCACGGGCACGAAGACCATCATCTGCATCCGTCGGGATGTCGATGTACTACACAAAAACGGCTCTATTTTTCCGGCCGAACTTACCGTCAGCGAGATGCAGATCGGCGGGCAAACAAAGTTCACAGGAATCATACGCGATATTACCGAGCGCAAGTGGGCCGAGACGGCGCTTAGGGAGAGCGAAGCGCGATTCCGCGCCATGGCCGAGACGGTGCCGGATATCCTGTTTACCAGCGATTCGAGCGGGTTTATCGACTATATCAGCCCCCGATTCTATGAGTATTCGGGCTTACCGCCGGATTCGAAAAGCACCGAATGGGTTGCGGCCATACATCCGGATGACGAAGAGCGCACCAGGCTGCAATGGCAGCATGCGGTGACAACGGGTGAGCCGTTCCGAACCAAGTATCGTCTTCGCTCGACCGACGGATCCTACCAATGGTTTCAGGTTCGCGCTCGCCCGATTCGTGATGCGAGCAGTCGCATCACCAAGTGGTTCGGAATCTGCTCCGACATCGACGAACTCGTCCGGGTTCAGGATGCCTTGGAAGAAGCCGATCGGCGCAAGAACGAATTCCTGGCAATGCTATCCCACGAATTGCGTAATCCCTTGGCTCCCATTCGCAATGCGGTTCAGGTGATGGGACTGCTGAATCTGACCGATTCGCGATTGCTGTGGGTTAAAGACATGATCGATCGCCAGGTCAAACATTTGGTTCATTTGGTCGATGATCTCCTGGATGTATCGCGCATCACCCGCGGCAAGATTACGCTCAAGAACGAACCTATCGAACTGTCCGTCCTCATCGACCGGGCAGTCGAAGCTACCGAAGCCATTATCGATTCCCAACAGCATCGACTTTCTATCTCATCTCCCGAGGAACCGGTGTTGCTGAGAGGGGATGCGGTCAGGCTGGTTCAGGTAGTTACCAATCTCTTGAATAATGCGGCCAAATACACGCCTCACGGTGGCCACATTCAGCTAACGGCGATCCCAAATGCACGGGAACTCATATTGTCTGTAAAGGACAACGGTATCGGCATTTCGCCCGAACTCCTGCCGCACGTATTTGATTTATTTACGCAGGCCGAACGCTCATTGGACCGGTCTCAAGGCGGGCTCGGTATCGGGTTGACTCTGGTGCGGAAATTGGTCGAAATGCACGGTGGAAGCATCGAGGCCCTGAGCGGCGGTCCGGGGAAAGGGAGCGAGTTCGTAGTTAGATTGCCGCTGTCAGACAACACCGCGATGAATGCTCGGCAGGAAATGACGCCTGAACAGCCTGGAAACCGAACGGCGCCCGGCGGCCGAGTGCGGAACTAAATCGATTCGTTTTCGCCTGCTGCGCGTGCCGCCGCGTCGGAGCGTTCAAACCGCCACTTCGGCCGGTATGTGGGGATGGGGATCATAGCCCTCCACTTCGAAATCTTCGATTCGATATCCGAATATATCGGCTGCCTTGCGTTTGATGTGCAACCGGGGAAATGGACGCGGCTGTCGCTCTACCTGAAGCTGTGCCTGCGGGATATGATTGCGATATAGATGCACGTCGCAACCGAACCAAACGATCTCTCCAGGCGTATACCCGCAATGATCGGCGAGCAGATGGGTCAACAAGGCTAGATTGGCGACATTCCAACCCAGCCCCAGATAGGCATCCGCCGAACGCTGCATCAAGGCTCCCGACAAAGTGTTCGTAGCCTGGCTAACAAAGAATTGATAGGTTTTGTGGCAGGGTGGAAGCGCCATCTCGTCCAACTGGGCCACGTTCCAACCCTCGAAAAGCAGCCGGCGTGAGGTCGGATCGTTCTTCAGTCCATCGACCAATAGCTGCACCTGGTCGATCTCTTTCCCATCGTAATCCCGCCAACGGCGCCATTGATGCCCATACACCGGTCCCAAGTCGCCCCAGCGGGCGGCGAATTCATCGTCGCTCAAGATACGGCGTTCAAAATCCTCTTGGCTTATCGATTCACCCGTCGCAGTTCGGTATTTTTTCAAGGGCCAATCCGTCCAGATACGCACGTTCTGTTCGAGAAGCTCCCGGATATTCCGACCGCCCGACAACATCCACAAAAGCTCCTTGAACGCCGTCTTCCAAAAAATCTGCTTGGTCGTGAACAGCGGGAATCCCGCCGCGAGGTCGAATCGCATCGTATAGCCGAACAGAGCGCGCGTCCCGACCCCGGTTCGATCGATTCGCTCATCCCCTTCGGTTATCAGTTTTCGAAGTAAAGTGAGATATTGCTCTTCGGGATGGGACATTATGGCTGGCGTTTTCGTTGTTTAAGCCGGTCTTCCGTTTCGTACGGTGCTTCGATTTCAGGACTCATCAGTCCTCAGGCCAGAGGCCATCGGACGGCGGTAGGCCAAAACGAGAAGCAGGATACCCAGGATGATCATGGGAAAGCTCAACACCTGCCCCATGGTGAGCCAGCCGAAGGCCAGGTAACCGATGTGAGCGTCCGGTAGACGAACGAACTCGACCATGAAGCGGAACATGCCATAGAGGAGCAGAAACAAGCCGCTTACCGCCATTGTCGGCGGCGACCGACGGCTGAAAAAGTGTAGTGCCACGAAAAGAACGATACCTTCCAGAAAGGCTTCATAGAGCTGGGAAGGATGGCGCGGCTCCGGGCCGGCATCCGGAAACACCATCGCCCAAGGCACATCAGTTGGTTTTCCCCAAAGCTCGCCATTGATGAAATTCCCGATGCGGCCCGTAAAAAGTCCGATCGGCACGTACCGCGCGACAAAATCGGTCACCGCAAAAAACGAGCTTTTCTGCTTTCGAGCAAAGATCCACATTGCCGCTAACGCTCCCAACAATCCTCCGTGGAAGGCCATACCGCCTTCCCATACTCTAAACAGCATTAACGGGTCTTGAGTGAATGCCGGAAAGTTATAGAAGAGCATATATCCCACCCGGCCGCCGATCACCAGCCCAAGAGCGGTATAAAAGATGAGATCCTCCACCTGAGCTGGGGTCCACGGGAAACCGGGTTCTTTGGCTCTTTGGCGAGCCAGCCACCATGCACCGCCGATACCGATGACATACATCAGCCCGTACCAATGAATTTTCAAAGGACCGATGCTAATAGCCACTGGATCGATAGAGGGATATGGCAACATTTGGCTGTCTCTCCGCAGATGGGGTCCGGATAAAGCGTGCTTTAGAGCTCGAGAAGGTGCGATCGAGGCTTATCGGAAGATTATAACTGGTAGAAGTATACCGTGATCGTAGGTCATCGGTGCGGTGGAAAAGCGAGGTAACTCGTTTCTATGTTCCACGTGGAACAAACTGTTTAACTCGGACGGATCAAGCTCCCTCGAATGATGTTTCCGAGGCTCTAATGAGTAATTGCAGTATCCCAAAAAAAAGGCTCCTGGTTAGGAGCCTTTTCGAACCGCCGAAGGGTTCCGATCTCTAGCCTGTAAGACGATCCGCATCAAACGTCCAAGTTCGCGACTTCCAGCGCGTTCTTCTCGATAAAATCGCGTCGTGGCTCGACCTGATCGCCCATGAGCGTCGAAAAGACCTCGTCGGCCGCTATCGCATCCTCGATCTTCACCTGAAGCAAACGGCGAGTATTCGAATCCAATGTCGTCTCCCAAAGCTGCTCGGGATTCATCTCGCCAAGTCCTTTATAACGCTGGATATGTTGACCTCTCTTCGCTTCCGTCATCATCCACTGGAAGGCTTCCTTAAAGTTCCGCACGCGCTCCCGTTTGTCGTCACTGGCGATAAACGAATTTTCACCAAATAGTCCGTCCACTTTCTGACCGAACGTGGTGAGACGCTTGTAATCGCCGCCGCTGAAAAATCCTGCGCCGATATCGAAGGTCTTGTGAACGCCGTGCAGCCGCTTGCTGACATGCGCCCTAAACCCGTCGGCCTGATTCGCAAAATCCAGATCTATAGTAAAGCTTGCACTGCGATCGCGGGCATTCAACCGTGCGACCAAACCGGCAAACCACGCCTCGCACGCCGCGCGATCAGCAATCGTCGCGGCGTCCAAAACCGGATATTCAACTAGAAGATTGAGCAAACTCTCGTCATAGCGATGGGCGAGGCGCTCGATCAGGGCCTGAACATTCAGGTATTCCCTCGCGAGCTGCTCCAACCCCTGCCCTTGTATTGGGGGTGTCGTTTCATCGATATGCAGACGGGTCTTTTCGAGCGCCAATTGCAATAAATAGTTATCGAGCTCCGTATCGTCCTTTACATACTGCTCCTGTTTGCCTTTCTTGACCTTGTAGAGCGGGGGTTGAGCGATGTAGATATGGCCGCGCTCGATCAGTTCCGGCATTTGACGATAGAAGAAAGTTAAAAGAAGCGTCCGTATGTGAGATCCGTCGATGTCAGCATCCGTCATGATGATGATGCGATGATAACGCAGCTTGTTCGGGTCATATTCCTCCCGCCCGATGCCGCAACCCAGCGCAGTGATCAGGGTACCGACCTCCTCCGAAGAGAGCATTTTGTCGAACCGTGCCCGCTCCACATTGAGAATCTTGCCCTTGAGCGGAAGTATCGCCTGCGTGCGGCGGTCTCGACCCTGCTTGGCCGAGCCACCCGCAGAGTCGCCCTCGACGATGAACAGTTCCGACAAAGTCGGATCGCGCTCCTGGCAGTCGGCCAGCTTGCCGGGAAGTCCCGCGATATCCAGCGCAGTTTTCCTTCGCGTCATTTCCCTGGCTTTACGAGCCGCCTCCCGCGCACGAGCGGCATCGATCATCTTATTTGCGATCAGGCGGGCGACCGGCGGATTTTCCAGCAGAAATTCCTGAAACTTTTCACCCATGGCCGATTCGACCACTGGCTTGACCTCAGACGAGACGAGCTTGTCCTTAGTCTGGGACGAAAACTTGGGATCTGGAACCTTTACCGAGAGTACCGCCGTCAACCCTTCCCGCGCATCGTCGCCCGAGGTGGCGATCTTCTGCTTTTTCAGCAAGCCTTGATCTTCGATGTATTGATTGAGGGTCCGCGTAAGCGCTGCGCGGAAGCCCGCGAGATGGGTCCCGCCGTCTCGCTGCGGGATGTTGTTAGTGAAACAGAAAATGTTTTCCTGGTACGAGTCGTTCCATTGCATGGCGACCTCGACCCCGGTACCGTCCTTTTCCGTTTGGAAGTAGAACACCTTATCGAAAAGCGGCGTCTTGTTCTTGTTGAGATGTTCGACAAAGGCGCGTATACCGCCCTCGAACTCGAAGACATCGCTCTTCCCCGTACGCTCGTCCTCCAGAGAAATCCGAACTCCGGAATTCAGGAACGACAGTTCACGGAGGCGCTTGGCCAGAACTTCGTAATGAAACTCGATGTTGGTGAAAATGATGGGGCTGGGCTTGAAGCGGATGGTCGTGCCGGTCCCGTTCGCATCGCCGACAGCGGACAGCGGAGCCTGCGGCACGCCGTCACGATACTCCTGTCGGTAACGCTTGCCCCCGCGCTGAATTTCCAGGACCAGATGCTCAGACAATGCGTTTACGACGGATACGCCGACACCGTGAAGCCCACCGGAAACTTTATAGGCATTGTCGTCGAATTTTCCTCCGGCATGCAGGACGGTCATGATAACCTCGGCGGCAGAGCGTCCCTCTTCTTCGTGGATGTCGACGGGAATTCCTCGGCCATCGTCCGTCACGGTCACAGATTCGTCGCTGTGGACGATAACTCGGACCGTCTTGCAGTGGCCGGCCAAGGCTTCGTCGATCGAATTATCCACGACCTCGAATACCATATGGTGAAGCCCCGAACCGTCATCGGTATCGCCGATGTACATACCAGGGCGTTTGCGGACGGCATCAAGACCTTTCAGGACCTTAATGGCGGAGCTGTCATAATCTTTCGCGAGTTTGGTCATGCTCATTTCTTAATTCACGCTTGCTTTACTTGCCCATGTTCCACGTGGAACACAGCGGCGTCGTTGATGGCCTCTTTGATCATTTCCTCCGTGGTGGCGGTAATGAAAAACTGGGTCCGCCGCTCCTTCAAAAAACCGAGAAGTCTATTCTTGTTGTTTTCGTCCAATTCGGACGCCACGTCATCAACCAGCACGCACGCACTCATGCCGGCGCTCTCTTCCATCAGAAGGGACTGGGCCAGCAAAAGCGCGTAAACCAAAAGTTTCATTTGACCGCGGGAGAGATACGCTTTTGCCGAACGACCGTCCAGCACGATGGAGAAGTCGGCTTTGTGGGGACCCGATTGAGTATGTCCGAGGCGAATGTCCGAGGCGACATCCTCCTGCAACGCCGCTTCCAGAGTCTTGTTCCTGTTCCACCCCGATTGCACGTGCAAATCAAGCTTAACGCCCGCAAAAAACTGCGCGGCAGCTTGAAAAAAATAGGGCATAAGCCTCTCCGTATAGCGTTCGCGCGCACCATGTATTATTGTACCGTACCGCGCAAGCTCCCGGTTCCATAGCTCAATGTCGCGAAGTCGCCTTTCCCGCAGCAGGATATTGCGCTGGCTCAACGCCTTGGCGTAGCGTCGCCAGCAATCGAGATACGACTCTTCAAAGTGAAACACTCCCCAGTCGAGAAATTGGCGGCGATGCTTCGGAGCGCCCTCCAATAAAGCGCCGCTCGAAGGCTGAATGACGAGGACCGGAAATGTACGGATCAGTTCGGCACTGGATTGGATCTTCCTGCCCGAAAGATGGATCTCCCGCTCATCGCGAGCGATGCGAATTCCGATCGGAATCGTGTGGCCGGTATCGCTCGTAACTTTTCCGGTCACCATTAATCCGCTTCGCCCAAAGCGGATCGCCTGACTGATTTGGGGCGTACGAAACGAACGCGCTCGCCCCAACAAATAAACCGCCTCGAGCAAGGAGGTCTTTCCGCTGGCATTGGGTCCGATGATGAAGTTGAGGCGCGGGGATGGCTCTAGCGCAGCGGATTCAATGTTGCGTACATCATGGGCCTCAATCTTGACCAGACTCATACGCGTCCTCGCTCATCCACGACTTGAGGCACGGATCAGCCCGTAATCGCGCCATATCCGGCTAGCGAAAAATGCCCCACGCTACAGACGCATGGGCATAACGATGAATTTGAACTGCGTATCCTCGCAATCCTCGATTAGGCAGCTGTTGGCACTCTCGGTGAACGACAATTTAACGTTATCGGAATCCACGTTGTTGATAGCGTCCAAAAGATAAGACGCATTGAAACCGACCGAAATATCCTTGCCTTCCAGTTCGACGGCGAACCTTTCTTCCGCTTCTTCATGCTCAGGATTCTGGGCCTTGAGGCACATATTGCCGTCTTCGCTCACTTCCATGCTAACGCCCCGGTACTTCTCGTTCGACAATACCGAGACGCGCGTCAAAGCCCCTTTGAAAGCAGCCTTGTCTACCAAAATGACTCGCGTCAGCTCGCGTGGCATGACACGCTGATAGTCGGGAAACCTCCCTTCGATCAGCTTGGCCGCAAAGCTGACCGTCCCCAAATCGACACGCAGATTGTTCGGTGCAACTTGAACTGTTACCGGTTCCTCGCCTTCGCCCAACAACCGATTCAATTCCAGAACGCCTTTTCTCGGAACGATGATCTGCCGGCCTTCCTCCGGACCACTTTCCAGCGACTGCTCAAAAAAAGCGAGACGGTGTCCGTCGGAAGAAACCGCCCGCAGCACTTGGCCGCCCAAATCCAGCAATAATCCGTTCAGATAATAACGGACATCCTGTTGCGCCATAGCAAAGAGGGTCTTTTCGAGCGCGCGTCTCAAGCAATTGCGCGGAATGGAGACCTCTATCTCCGGTGTTCCCGCATCGAATTCCGGATAGTTTTCCGCGGGTAGAGTACTCAGGTTGAATCGGCTGGACCCGCACTGGATAACGAATTTCTCCTGCCGGCAATCGATGTTCACCACGCTTTTTTCCGGTAAAAGGCGGCAAATATCCAAGAACTTACGCGCCGGCACCGTAACCGAACCCGAATCGCTGCCTTCAACCACGGCCTTGGTGACCAACTGCACTTCCAAATCCGTGCCCGTCAACTCCAAAGCCTCATCGGACAGCTTCAAAAGAACGTTGGACAGAATGGGCAAGGTTTGGCGTCGCTCGATGACGCCGACAACCTGTTGCAAGGGCGTCAGCAAATTCTCCCGGCTTATGGTGAACTTCATAGTAAGGTCATATGTTGATGCGGAACTCGTTGAACGAAAAAAGCCGACTTCTCAAACTGCCGATCCATCAAGTCTAGTTCGATAATGTGCGCATGAGATTCGAGTAGTCTTCGGCGAATTTGCTGTCGCTTTCCTTTAACTCCTGAACCTTGCGGCAGGCGTGCAAGACCGTGGTGTGGTCCCGTCCGCCGAACTGCTGCCCGATTTCCGGCAAACTGTGATTGGTCAGCTCCTTGGCCAATGCCATGGCGATTTGACGAGGACGCGTCACCGAGCGGGTGCGTTTGTTGGCCAAGAGATCGGCCACCCGGATCTTGTAGTATTCCGCAACCGTCTTCTGGATGTTCTCGACGTTGATCATCCGGTCCTGAAGCGCGATTAAATCGCGCAAGGCCTCTTTCGCAAACTCCAGCGTAATCGGCTTACCGGTGAAGTGAGCATTGGCGATGACGCGCCGCAAAGCGCCTTCCAGTTCGCGAATGTTCGAGCGAATTCGCTTACCGATGAAGAAAGCCACTTCCGGCGACAGATCGGCGCCGGCGTGCTGCGCTTTGCTCATCAGGATGGCCACGCGGGTTTCCAGATCCGGCGGCTCGATGGCCACCGGAAGCCCCCACCCGAAACGCGACTTTAACCGTTCCTCTAGGCCTTTGATTTCCTTGGGATAGCGGTCGCAGGTCAGGACCACCTGATGCTTGTTTTCCAGAAGGCTGTTAAATGTGTGAAAGAACTCCTCCTGGGAGCGTTCCTTGCCGGCAAAAAACTGAATATCGTCGATCAACAAGGCATCGACCGTCCGGTAATACTCCTTGAAGGCGCCGATCGCATTATGCTGCAAGGCCTTGACCATGTCGGAAACGAAGCGCTCCGAATGCAAATAGACGATGTTTGCCGAGGAGTTCGCCCTTAGAATTTCATTTCCGATAGCGTGCATAAGATGGGTCTTCCCCAGACCCACACCGCCGTAAATAAAGAGGGGGTTGTAGGCCCGTCCGACGTTCTGCGCCACTTGAATCGACGCGGCCTTGGCCAGCTGGTTGGATTTGCCCTCGACGAAATTATCGAAGGTAAAAGCCGTGTTGAGATTGTTGGGAAGGCCTTTCTTGACACCGGCCGGCCTCTTGATCGCCGGCGCGACGGGAGACGCTTCTTGCTGCTTTCGCGTGCCGATTTCCAGAACGACATGGGGTGGCGGCTGGATCTTCTGGTCAGATAGAACTTCTTCGATCTTGCCGATAAAATGCTGCTTTACCCAATCGAGCACAAAGCGGTTGGGAGCCAAGAGCTTCAACTCCGAACCATTTTCGACGGCTTGCAGGGGCCTGATCCAGGTATTGAACTGCTGCGGGGGCAATTCTCCTTCCAGCTTGCTCATGCACTGATTCCACAGCGCGCTCATTGTGCAGCTCCCTTATTGTGCTCGAGGAATAGGACATAAGGCATAGGCGATAAATGCGTGAGCGCTTTAACGGAATTCAGTATCATACCGCAACAGCCGACTTATCCACAGCATTGACACCGTATCGCCTGTGAATTAGCATGCACAGCTTTGTATTTTCTTTGCGGAATTCAACAGGTACACCATGAAAAGAACCTATCAGCCCAGCAAGATAAAGCGTGTCCGGACCCACGGCTTTCGTGCGCGCATGAAAACCCGTGGCGGACGTTTGGTTTTGAGTGCGCGCCGCGCGAAAGGTCGTAAACGGCTTACCGTCTGACGTTTGGCGTCGCCTAGCTACGGCTTCCCCCGAACGCGCCGCTTAAGTACCGCCGCCGATTTCCAGCGCGTTTTCGAGCAGCCCTGCAAGTCCGCAGACCAATACTTAACCGTGCTCGCGCGAACCAACGGTAGGGATTATCCGCGCCTCGGGTTGGCTATCGCCAGACGACAAATCCGTAACGCCGCCGATCGCAACCGCATCAAGCGCCTCATCCGCGAAAGCTTCCGCCTGCAGCAGTCGCTGCTCGGCGGAGTCGATTTTGTGGTAATGGCGCGCAGCGCCGCAATTCAGGCAGACCATGACACAATCCGAAGCTCATTGCATAAGCACTGGGAAAACCTGGTGAGGCGATGCAAGCCATCTTGGTCTTCCTCATCAAACTCTATCAGTACCTGATTAGCCCTTGGGTGGGGCAGCATTGCCGTTTCCACCCGACATGCTCCAGCTATGCCCTGACCGCCATCCAGCGGTTCGGATCTCTGCGGGGCTCCTATCTTGCCGCAAGGCGACTGCTGAGATGCCACCCTTGGCACAAAGGCGGTATTGATCCCGTCCCAGAACAATTCGGAAAATAAGAATGGATAATTTAAGGTTCGTTCTCTTCGTCTTCTTTATATTTCTCAGCTTCATGCTGTGGCAGCAATGGCAGCTGGATTACGGGCCTAAGCCCGAGCCCACGGCGCAATCCGGGTCGACTACGCCGGACGTCGCAGGTGACGTACCCGAGTCAGCTCGCGACGTCGACGACGTCGCCAAGACGCCTGAACCGTCCGCTGCTCCGAGCGTCGAGCGTCAGCGCGTCACCGTCACCACGGATGTCATACGAGCAGAGATCGACACCAAGGGCGGCGACCTGCGCATACTCGATCTGCTCGAGTATCCCCAGAGCAAGGACCAGCCCGACCAGCCAGTACGGCTGCTCAACGATGAGAACAACTTTTTCATCGCGCAGAGCGGATTCCTGGGAGAACAGGCCCTGTCGCCCACCCATCACAGCACATGGCAAGCTGAAGCCAATATCTACACGCTGGCGGAAGGCCAAGACACCCTCCGCATACCTTTCACGTGGAGCAATGACAAAGGAATCAAGATTATCAAGACCTTGGTCTTCACCAAAGGCAGCTATCTGATCGAACTGGAGCAGCAGGTCAACAATCAATCCGGAGCCGAATGGAAAGGGCGTCAATACGTTCAGTTGCAGCGGAAGAATCCCGAAAGCAAGGATCAGGACGCTTTCGTCCGGACCTATACCGGCGGCGTACTATACACTCCGGAAGAAAAGTACGAAAAGATCACGTTCGACGACATGGCGGATTCGAACCTGAATCGGAAAGCCAAAGACGGCTGGATCGCCATGATTCAGCATTACTTCCTGGCGGCGTGGATTCCGCTGGCCGGCGAAGAGCATAGTTTTTACACCAAAGCCCTCTCCGACAATCATTTCGTCATCGGAACCTATTCGCCCATGCTCGAGGTCAAACCGGGCGAAGAGAAAGTCTTCAAGGCTAATTTGTTCGCCGGCCCCAAACTCCAGCGAGTGTTGGAGCAAACGGCACCGGGCCTGGACCTGACGGTGGATTACGGCGGGCTGACCATTGTCGCCAAACCCATTTTCTGGCTCCTGGAACAGTTCCACAAAATTTTCAACAATTGGGGATGGGCGATCGTGTTCGTCACCATCACGCTCAAGGCCCTGTTCTATAAGCTGTCGCAAGCCAGCTATCGCTCCATGGCCAGAATGCGGAAGCTCCAGCCGAAGCTTCAACAGCTGAAGGAGCGTCATGCCGACGACAAGCAGAAGTTCAACATGGCGATGATGGAGCTGTATCGGAAGGAAAAGGTCAACCCGCTGGGCGGCTGTTTGCCGATCCTGGTCCAGATCCCCGTGTTCATCGCCCTGTATTGGGTTCTCATCGAAAGCGTGGAAATGCGTCAGGCGCCGTTCGCCCTTTGGCTGAACGACCTGTCCGCCAAGGACCCCTATTTCATTCTTCCGCTGATCATGGGCGTCTCCATGTTCATCCAGCAGAAGCTCAATCCGCCACCGGCCGATCCGGTACAAGCCAAGGTGATGCAGTTCTTCCCGGTCATATTCACCGGCTTCTTCGCCTTTTTCCCGTCCGGACTCGTGCTCTACTGGGTGGTCAACAACATTCTGTCCATCCTCCAGCAGTGGCATATCACCCGGCAGATCGAAAGGAACGTACACGCCTAGCGCGATCTCTCGCGCGGCAGGGCTGGCTCCGCACCCCTGCCGCGCACCTTTCGCCTTGCGACGATGCGATACGCCGGCTTCTCTGCTTTGATCCGGAACGAATGCTTGTTCCGGAATCCACCCCATGAACACATTATCTCGCGACACCATAGGCGCCATTGCCACGCCTCCCGGCCGGGGCGGCATCGGCGTAATCCGCATCTCCGGCAACGCTGTCCCCACACTGATGCGCGCGCTGCTACGCAAAGAACTTGAGCCGCGCTACGCCCACTACGGTCATTTCTATGATTTGGATGGTTCGGTCCTCGATACCGGATTAGCCCTGTACTTTCCGTCACCCCATTCTTTTACTGGCGAAGACGTCCTCGAGTTGCACGCGCACGGCGGTCCGGTCGTCCTCGATTTGCTGCTGCGTCGCGTCCTGGCCTCAGGCGTTCGGCTGGCGCGCCCGGGAGAATTCACCGAACGGGCGTTCCTCAACGACAGGATCGACCTTGCCCAGGCGGAGGCCATCGCCGATTTGATCGAAAGCACCACAGAGCAGGCCGCCCGGTCCGCGCAGCGCTCTCTCCAGGGCGAGTTCTCGATCCGCATCCACCAACTCGTCGAAGCCCTGATCGAACTGAGGCAGTACGTGGAAGCGTCGATCGACTTCGTCGACGAAGACATCGATTTCCTGTCCGAAGGCCGTATTGCCGAAAAGCTCGCAGACCTCTCGGCGACGCTCCGGCATATCCGCCATTCCGCCCAACAGGGCTGTCTATTGCGCGAAGGCATGACCGTTGTCATCGCCGGCCGCCCCAATGCCGGAAAATCCAGCCTACTCAACCGATTGGCGGGACGTGAAGCCGCCATCGTCACCGAAATCGCAGGTACCACCCGCGATACCTTGCGAGAACATATCCAGATCGACGGCATGCCCCTGCACGTGGTGGACACCGCCGGTCTGCGGGAGAGCGAGGATATTGTCGAACGCGAAGGCATAAGGCGGGCCCGAGACGAAATTCACAAGGCCGACCGGATATTGCTGTTAATCGATGATCGCACTCCGGAAGAAGGGGAAGCCCTGCTCCAGAGCCTGCCCGCAGACATCCCGCTCACCCGCGTCTACAACAAGATCGATCTCACCGGAAAACCGGCCGGTTTCATCGAAGAACGGAAAGGTCCCGCCGTGTATCTATCCGCCAAGACCGGCGAAGGCCTCGAACATCTTCGGAAACACCTCAAAGCCTCGATGGGCTACGACAGTGAGGCGAACGATGTTTTCATCGCCCGCCGCCGCCATCTCGATGCGCTAAGCCGTGCCGAAAGCCTCATCGAGAACGCCGAAACGCAACTCCAAATCCGCGCCGCCGAACTCCTCGCCGAAGACCTTCGCGAAGCTCAAAACGCCTTATCGGAAATCACCGGCGAATTCACGAACGAAGACCTTTTAGGCCGGATTTTCGCCAGTTTTTGCATCGGCAAGTAGCGGGCTGTCGAGTTCGCGCTCCGAACCTCCGGAAGGCGTTCCGCTCGCCCACCGCGGCGCAAGCTCGACCCCAACCATCCAAGCGCGCTGACAACTTTCTCCGGAATACATGTCATTATCCACGACCAAAACGTCCGCACTCCGCCATCGCAATTTCGTGCTTTACCTGTGCGCCCGATTTCTCGGCGCCGTTGCGGTGCAAATGCAAAGCGTGGCCGTGGGTTGGCAAGTCTACGCGCTTACCGGCGACGCGCTCGATCTCGGACTTGTAGGGCTCGCCCAGTTCGCGCCTTTCGTGCCGCTCGTGCTGATAGCCGGCCAACTGGCGGACCGCTTCGACCGGCGCCGCATCATCATGCTCTGTTATGCCGTGGAAATGCTATGCGGCCTATTGCTGATCGGGTTCACCCTAACTGGCCTAAAGGTCGTGTGGCCGGTATTTGCCGTCATGGCGCTCTACGGATCGGCGCGGGCGTTCATGATGCCGTCCAGCCAGGCGATCGTAATCAATCTGGTCCCCGCCGAAAGCTTCAGCAATGCCGTAGCGCTCAGTTCATCGAGCTTTCAACTGGCGGTGATTGCGGGTCCGGCACTCGGCGGCGTCCTATATCTTGCGGGGCCCATGACTGTCTACACGACGGTGTCGGTGCTGCTCGGACTCTCGGCAATCCTGATTCTGTCGATGCGCAGCCTTCCCCGGCGGACCAACGGCCGCGAACCCATGAGCTGGCATACCGTTCTGGACGGCTTGCACTTCGTACGTTCGCGGCCCACCGTATTCGGCGCCATTTCGCTCGATTTGTTCGCCGTTCTGTTCGGCGGCGCCACGGCGCTACTGCCGGCCTATGCCAGCGATATTCTGCACGTAGGCCCGACCGGGTTGGGCCTGCTTCGCACCGCACCCGGAGCCGGCGCCGCCCTGACTGCCATGTTGCTCGCCTTCGCGCCCATCTCCCGACACGTCGGACGCTGGATGTTCGGCGGCGTCGCTGTGTTCGGGGCGGCTATCATCGTGCTAGGCCTGTCGACGAGTTTTCCCTTGTCGCTCGCCGCGCTTTTCTTGCTGGGCGCCGGTGACATGGTCAGCGTTTACATCCGCCACATGCTGGTCCAGCTCGAAACGCCCGACGCGATTCGCGGGCGAGTGAGCGCCGTCAATTCCGTCTTCATCGGCGCTTCGAACGAACTGGGCGAATTCGAATCCGGCCTGACCGCCGCTTGGTTCGGCCTCACTCCCGCCATTATCGTCGGGGGAGCGGTCACACTGGCCGTCGCCATAGTTTGGATGTACGGCTTTCCCGATTTGCGCACAATGGATCGTTTCCCGCACCGCATCGTCGAAACACCGCCTGCCGCCAAGGGGAACAGCATTAAACCGAAACGCCGTTCCGGTAAACGACGACACCCCTGAGTCCCCGGCAAGTCCAAATCTGGTTTCCGGGCGAAACGAGCTTTCATTTATCGCGGGTTATGTTTAAAGTCTTCGGCCGATAACTCCGCCTCGCGGCTCGTTTAGCATCTGACATTCAAAAACGATGGCATCCGTCTCCCGACCCAAGCTTACGAGCGGGCGGCTCACTTATCCGCTCAGCTTGGTCATTTTCGCCGCGTCCTATTTTCTGACGGCGAAATCCGCTCTGTTGCTGGCGACAGTCCACGTCAAAGTCACTCCCATCTGGCCTCCGACCGGCCTCGCCCTGGCTGTGTGTCTCGCCTTCGGCCGACGCTGGTGGCCTGGCGTTTTTCTCGGCGCCCTGGCAGTCAATCTCACGACCGGTGCGTGGCTTTCCGCATTCCCCATCGCCGTCGGCAACACGCTCGAGGCCGTCGCCGGAGCCGCATGGATCGCCCGCGCCGTGCCCTCGGACCGGATATTTTGTACGGTTCGGAACGTATTTCGCTTTTTGACGTTCGGCGTGCTGGCTGCTCCTCTTATCAGCGCCGGCATCGGAAGCTTGAGCGTGATGCTGTTGGAACCAAATGCATCCCGCCCGATTTGCGATCTATGGTGGACCTGGTGGCTGGGCAATGCCAGCGGAGCGCTTGTGGTGGCCCCGCTTTTTCTGGCGTTGGCCGCGCGCTCTAAGCTTGAAGCTTTAAGCTTGGAACAGGCACTCCATACAGTGCTGACAGTATTGACCGGGCTTTATGCCTTCGGCGGATGGCTGCACCCGGATACCGCTCACTATCCGTTGGTCTTTCTCACCATTCCCACTCTCATTTGGGCGGCTTTCCGCTTCGGCCCGCTCGCCATCGCTTCGACCTTGGCCCTCAACGTTCTGATCGCGGCGGCGAGCACGGCGAACGGAATCGGGCCATTTTCCCAGTACCCGACGAACGCCTCTTTTCTGCTGCTCGACGCCTTCATACTCATCGTCGGCGGCACCACGTACGTCATGTCGGCGTTGGTGGCCGAGCAAAAGTCCACGCAGTCCATGCTGCGCAACCGCGGAGAGCTTCTCGAGCAACGGGTCGTGGAATCGACGCGGCAGCTCGAGCAAGAGCGCGAACATCTGGAGAGCATTCTGATCAACATGCGGGATGCCGTGTGGAGCGTCTCTCCGGATGGCGAAAAAGTGCTGTTCGTCAACAAAGTCGTCGAAAATATTTACGGCCATAAACCGGAGGAATTCTATGCCGATCCGGAACTCTGGCTGAATGTTGTTCACCCGGACGACCGCCCGTTCGTTCATGCCGGATTCGCCGATCTCCTCCAAGGCGCCAACTTCGATGCCGTGTACCGGATCGTTCGCGCCGACGGAGAGATCCGTTGGGTCCACGATATGGGTTATCCCGTTACCGATGCGGCCGGAGAACGCACTCGCCTTGACGGCATCACCCGCGACATAACCGCGGAAAAACGGATCGAAACCGAGCTCCGTCTCGCCCAAGCGGCATTCGAAAATACCACCGAAGGGATCGTCATTACCGATGCCGAAACTCGAATCGTTGCCGTCAACCGGGCGTTTACCGCGATTACCGACTATTCCGAATCCGATTTGCTCGGCAAGACGCCTCGTCTTTGGCAGTCCAAACGACACAACGGCGCTGTTTACAAAGAACTTTGGGCCGCGATCCGGACAACCGGGCAGTGGCGCGGCGAGCTCTGGAACCGGCGCAAGAACGGCGAAATCTTTCCTGCCCTCGAGAACGTCAGCGCGATTCGCGATCGGGACGGCCAGATTCTGAACTATGTCGCCGTGGTTTCGGATATCAGCGGCGTCAAGCAATTCGAGAAGCAATTGTTCCAACTCGCGCACCACGATGTCCTCACCCAATTGCCCAACCGCCTGCTGTTCACGGATCGGGTGGATCACGCCTTATCCCACGCCCATCGCGAAGGACATCGGGTGGCCGTCCTATTCATAGACCTGGACCGTTTCAAGAACATCAACGACAGCCTGGGCCATGCCGTGGGTGATCAGTTGCTGTGCGAGATTGCGTCGCGACTGACTTCCGCCGTCCACGAGAACGATACCGTAGCCAGACTGGGGGGCGACGAATTCGCCATCGCCCAGGAGCACATCAAGACCCCGGCGTGCGCGGCGATACTCGCCGAAGTGCTGGTCAACGCGCTCAGCGAGCCGGTCCGTGTCGACGAACACGATTTGTTCATCACCCCCAGCATCGGCATCAGCATTTATCCGGACGATGCGAAAGGTACCGACGACCTGATTCGGCATGCCGATGCGGCGATGTATCACGCCAAGCGGCTGGGACGGAATCGCTTCCAGTTCTACAGCAAATCGCTGACCCAGGAGGTCCTGGAAAAAGTGCGGCTGGAAACCCAATTACGCCAGGCGCTCAAACGGGGCGAGCTTGAAGTCTTTTATCAACCCCAAATCAATTTGCTCGACGGCACCGTATCGGGAGCCGAAGCGCTAGTACGGTGGCGCCATCCGGAAATCGGTCTGGTATCGCCCACCAAATTCATCCCGCTCGCCGAGGAAAGCGGAATCATCTGCCAAATCGGCGAATTCGTGCTTCGCGAAGCGTGCCGCCAGGCCAAGAGCTGGCTCGATCACGGGTTTTCCTTCCAGCAAATCGCCGTCAATGTCTCCAGTCAGCAATTACACGATTCGGATCTGGTCGAACTCGTCTCCCACACACTCGCGGAAACCGGCCTCGACGCGCGATATCTGGAGGTCGAGATTACCGAAACCGTCGTCATGCAGCAGACCGAGAAAACGCTGCGCATTCTCGAAGACTTGCGCACACTCGGCGTGAATCTTGCGGTCGACGATTTCGGCACCGGCTATTCCAGCCTGGGTTATCTGAAACAATTGCCCGTGCATCGCCTGAAGATCGACCAATCCTTCGTCATGGATGTGCCGCACGAGAATAACGATGCGATCATTCGGGCGATTGCGGCAATGGCTCGCTCGCTCCGCCTGGAGTTGATCGCAGAGGGTGTGGAAACGGCGGCGCAACACGCGTTTCTCGCCGCAGAAGGGTGTCAACTGGGCCAGGGTTATTTATTCGGCAAGTCGGTTCCGTCTTCCGAGTTCAGTTTCGCCCCCCGCCCGGTGCCCGCCAACGCAGTCGACCTCTCATTTCTCGGCACGTGAACGGACGGCCGAGAACGGCAGGAAGACTCCGCAAAGCAAGACCAGCGTGCAACCGGCCAGGGCTTTCTGATCGGGGACCTTCGCGAACAGCAACACGCCCCAAATCACGCTCATAACCGGACCGATGTAGCCCACGGAGCTGACCAAGGCGGCCGGGGCCATTTGATAGGCTCGCGTCATGTACAACTGGGCACCGCTGCCGGAAATCCCCGCGAGCATCACCCAGCCCCAAGCATTCTGCGTGGACGGCCAAAGGACGCCATAAATTCCGAAATAAACCAGATGAATCGCCACGGCGACCAGGCAGAAATAGAAAACCACGGCCTGCGGCGGATTACTCCGGCCGGCGCGGGCAACCATCAAGTACGCCAGAGCGGCCAGAAATCCGGACCCCAACGCCATAGCCCGCCCGAGAAAGTCCGAAGGGCCGAGCCTCGGCTGAAATAGCAGAAAAAGGCCTGCGAGCGAGCCGAATATGGCCAGCCAGACGGACAGCGGGTTTCGCTGCGATAAAACGGCGGGTCCGAACAGAGCCACGAACACGCCGCTGCTCGCCGACAAAAACGCGCTCTCGCCGGGCCCGATCCGCTGAATAGCCGCGAACGAGAGCATCAGCGAGACCGCACCGAACAGACCGCGCAACCACAGCGAGGCCCGCCGGTCGCCGAATAACGCCCATCCCTGCTTGAACCACAGCGCCGGCGCCACGAGGATGACGAGATTCACCGTCACCCGAATGAAACTAACCATAGGCGCAGCAACCGGAGGGACGGTTAGGGCCGCGCCGTACACACCTACTCCCATCACCGAAAACAGGAAAGCGGCAATGACCATGTAGGCCAGTCCGCGCATTCGTCCTTGCCACATACGGCCGCCTTCCGCGCAACAGGCGGTTCGATGGGGATGGTTGGAAATCAAGAGTGGATCTGTTTTATGAAGAGTTTTGAGGGCTTGGGCGAATGAGAGATGAAGGCTTTCGATCGAGCGAATGTTTCCCGATAACGGGACGGATTGCAAATCCACCATCGTCGTCCGGATTTTCCCTCGGATCGAATCAAATCATAACCGGCACAGACATACTTTTGCCCGATGCGGGATTCGTAGAAATAACCATAGGCAAAGCCATATCCTCATGCTAGAGTTCGGGAACCTGACACGTTCCTTCAGCGGCATTTGGTAATTCCTTCCTGGATCCGGCGTCGTTCTCGCTCTGTTCCCGAAGTCCTCGCCTCATACCTCAAGAAGTAACTCGTAGGTTTGTCCTCGGCCTTGGAGGCCGGTTTTGTTTGTTGATGTTCCGGCGCGTGTCGGAGCGGGAGTTATTTTCAAATGAAGAATATTTATGTAGGCAACTTATCATTCCAGACCACGGAAGACGAGCTTCGTGGGCTGTTCTCCCAGTATGGCGAGGTTCAATCGGTTAATCTGATCACCGATCGCTTTACCGGACAATCCAAGGGCTTCGGCTTTGTCGTGATGGACAGCCGGGGGGGGCAGGAAGCTATTGATAAATTAAATCAGACCGAATTCGGCGGCCGTTCCATTACCGTCAATGAAGCGCGTCCCCGCGAAAACAACCGTGGCGGTTCTACTCAACGTCGCGGCGGCGGTGGCGATGGTGGCTTCGGCGGTCAGCGTCGCGGTTACTAACCGGTAGCCGAGAAACATCTTCAAGAGCAGGTTGTTTCGATGCGGCCTGCTCTGCAACGCTGGCCCGAACTGCTTTCTGCCGACCGCTAAAACGGTTCAGAAACAGTTTCGGGCTTGCGTACCATTGTTTTCGCTTGTCGGTCGCCCTAGGCCATCAAGCAAATATCGAAGCTTGACCGTACCAAGCCTTTTGCGGCTTACCACGCAGGCCGAGCAGCGTCGGTCGACTGTCGGATCGAAAAAACAATCCCCGCGGACCAGCGGCCTTCGGCTCCGGCGCGGGATACGGTGGACCGGCAGTTATAGTTGTCTCAGGAACCCAACAATAGGCGACATCTCAGTCGCATCGGCGTTTTATGGAAAACCAGCGCGCTTCCGACGAGACAGCCATAGGGGGAACATCCCTGTTCAGGGTCGACATCCGCTGTCACTAAGAAATAAGTTTGGTCCGCTGAAGAATTCCGGATCAGAATGCCCCGATTCCCTTCGAAACATCCCGAGTCCGTTCGGAACATCCCTTTCCTACTGCGATATCCTTAAGTCCGTTCGCGTTCCAAATCCTGCACGGAATATCCTTATTCCGTTCGGAACATCCTGTTCCTCGCGACATCCCTAAGTCCCTTCGCAACATCCTAATCCCTACCGGAACGTCCACTGTTCCGGACCTGAAACCGAAACCCTGCGCTCCCGGTTTCAGGTGGCTTCATTAAACCCGCATATAGCCCCAAGACAAATACGTACGCCTTCGTATGTACGAAAGCTTGACATGAGTCGGAGCAAGAAACGGAATTCCGAAGACGTTTTTTGCGTCGCTTCGCTCCGGAAATGCCCTAAAAACCCGTGACTCCGGCCTCATATCGTCTGCGGCTTTTTTCCGGGCGTTGCTTCAAGAGCCCGCAGTTGGTCTTCCAGCTGCTGTAGTTCCTGTTGAAGCCTGGGCAACAAATCCTTCTTGATGGACTCTTCGGTAGCAGCCTGCGCTCTTTGTATCTCGCCCAATAACCGTGCCCATTCGTCCCGCAGCTTTTGTGCCTCCTCCGATTCCGGCACCCGCCGCATATCGGACTCGAAGCGCTCCACCTGCTCGCGAAGAATACCAAGCCCCTCGGTGAAGCTGCGCAAGATTTCCCCCAGAGGAAAAAGCGGCGTCTGTCTGACAGAACCCCGAACCGTGGCACCATCCGCCAAAGGCGCGTCACCCGCGTTCCCCGCCTGAATTTCGACACGACGCCGTTCGGAATTATCAGGGTCTTCGTCCACTACGAAACGGGCGCTCTGAGTGACCTCCGCAGCAAACCCGGGCTCAATGGCGAGCTTTGCCACGTAACCGCTTTGCCCTGTTGCTTCCACGTCCGTGACCCTGCCCACGCTCTGGTTCCGAATGACAACAGCGTCTCCCGGCTGCAAACCGCCCGGCGCGTCGAGCTGTAACTTCAATTCAAGCTCGTCGCGGCTGCAGCCGAATAGCAGCAGAATCAACGCGACGATAGCGAGGGTGAATCTGATGGGCATGAAAGTGTCTCCCGGACGTTATGGATCTTCGACTTGTCTCTGCATGATAAAGCAAAGCTTAGGGCGAACGGCAGAAATCGCCTTCTGGTGAAACAAAGCGTTTTGATCGCAAGTCTCATAAGTAGATTTCGAAACGGTGAATCGAATCGAGCAAGGAGAACTTCATGGCGCCTATTGATCCGGAGGGTAGACGTTTGCCCGTCAAACTGGATACCGCCACCAATGGCGAATACCTGCCGATGCCGCTGACCGACCCGGTCGTCATTGCGAAACGGCTAGCCCACGAACAGGTTTCGAGAGTATCGCGACGGCTCGGCATGACCCGACGGGCGTTTCTTAAGTCGGCATCGGGCGCGGCAACGACGCTGCTGGCCATGAATCAGGCATTCGCCGCTTTCGGCCGAACCGGAGGACGATACGAAATTCCGGTAGAAGCGGCCTACGAACCGGACCTGGCCCAAGCGGCTTTGGGTGGAAAGGAGTTCATCTTTGACATTCAGGGACACCACGTGAATCCCGAAGGGCCGTGGCGAAAACCGACCAATCGCTGGACGTATAGCCTCCGGTTCTTTCCGCAATCCGATTGCGGCGACGGCGCCATCGAGTGCTTCTCGGCGGAGCATTTCATCCGAGAAGTATTCCTTGACAGCGACACCACCATGGCGGTCCTCTCCGCCGTCCCGGCAGCTCCGGGGGACGATCCCTTGACCATCGAAGACGCCGCCGCCACGCGGGCCACGGTGGACGCCCTGAAAGGCTCGCACCGGCTGCTGATCCACGGTTTGGTCCGTCCCAATCTGCCGGGTGAAATCGATGCGATGTCCGTGCAAAAGGAAAAATACGGCGTCGCCGCCTGGAAAACCTATACCCAGTGGGGACCCTCGGGAAAAGGGTATTGGCTGGACGATCCCAACGTCGGGATTCCCTTCATCGAAAAAGCGCGCAGTCTGGGCGTGAAAGTGATTTGCATACACAAAGGGCTTCCCCTGTTCGGCCTCGACTATACGCATTCCACCTGCCGCGACATCGGCGTGGTGGCCAAACGCTTTCCGGACGTCGCCTTTATCGTCTATCACTCCGGCTACGAGCCGAAACGCAAGGAAGGGCGCTACGATCCCAATAACGCTTCGGCAGGTGTGGATTCGCTCATCAAGAGCGTCCAGGATAACGGCATTCCGCCGAACAGCAATGTTTACGCGGAACTCGGCAGCACCTGGAAGCTGCTGATGCGCGACCCCGGCCAGGCCGCCCATGTGCTCGGCAAGCTGTTCAAATACGTGGGCGAAAACAACGTGCTGTGGGGAACCGATTCGATCTGGTACGGCAGCCCCCAAGACCAGATTCAGGCTTTCCGTGCGTTCCAGATCGGCGAACCCCTTAGAGAACGCCACGGCTATCCGGAGATTACTGCGGAATTGCGGACCAAAGTGTTCGGCTTGAATGCCGCCAAGCCCTACGGCGTCTCGACGGAGGAAATAAAAAGGCGCACCGCTTCCGACCGCGTCGCCGGCATCAAGCAAGTGTACCTGGAACACCCAGAGCCCAGTTTCGCCAGCTACGGACCGAAGACGAGGCGGGAGTTTTTCGACCTGCTGCGGCTCAGGGGAGGACCGTTGTGAGCCGCAGTTTAGAGTCTCGCTCGGCCGAAGCCCGATTCAAGTACCGCTTTTCGCCGAAGGTCCGATGATTACAACAAAATCATCAATACGATGATGATCAGAATGATGCCCACGATGCCGCTCGGGTAATAACCCCATCCTCTACTGTACGGCCACGTGGGAAGGAGCCCGAAAATCAGCAGGATCAGAACAATCAGTAGAATCGTTTCCATCGAAAATCTCCATATAGAAACATCCCTTAAGTTCCACGGCCAAAGCCGAAGGTCGGATTCGTTTGCGTGGATCGGTATCGGAGCCTACCACGAGATTCTGACTTTTCTCTCGCCCCAAGCTACCGCTTTCCCCAACTTCTTGCCCATGTGAATATCGATTCGCCGTTCCCATCTGTCGTGCATACGGTCCAGCACGACGAATTCACCCATGCCATGGACTTTAACCTTCGTTCCGCAATTGAGCCCCATCTCGAAAAGATCGCGTGAGACAGCAATGACGTTGCGTTTGGATTCAATGGGTTTGTTGCAGGCGCCGATATGAGGTGTGCTGTCGGTTTGCTCAACGACGGAATTGTAAGCGGTGGCAGTTACAGTCATGGATTTCGCTTGCAGCGGATCGGCCAGCCATAGCACTATTACAAGCAGCAAAGCGCCAAATGATGCGCGCTTCGTATCCATACCGTTGATCTTCCATTGAATCCTTCAGGCCCGTTTCCGGAGCCATAATCTTGTAGACATTTGTTCGTCTTTCGGGTTCACCTCGCCGATCGGGAAGATCGAAGCGAGGTCGGTGTTCATCGGGGCGGTTCAGCCTCGCGCCATTCTCCCGGCTTGAGGTCGCCCAGCGTCCAAGGCCCGATTGCCCAGCGAATGAGACGCAAAGTGGGAAATCCAACCGCCGCGGTCATGCGCCGTACCTGACGATTGCGTCCTTCCCGCAAAGTCAGTTCGATCCACGAAGTCGGAATGGCGGCACGATAGCGAATCGGAGGATCGCGCGGCCAAAGACCCGGAGGCTCCTCCATGACGCGCGCCTTGGCCGGCCGAGTCGGACCGTCCTTCAACAGCACCCCGCGCCGCAGCCGCTCCAACGCCGCCTGGTCCGGAACCCCTTCCACCTGCGCCCAATAAACCTTAGGCAACTTATGACGCGGATCGGCGATGCGCGCCTGCAAGCGGCCGTCGTCGGTCAGCAGGAGAAGTCCTTCGCTGTCCCGGTCCAGCCGACCGGCGGGGTACACGTTCTTGAGCGGAATGTAATCGGCGAGCGTCGCGCGGTCGTGAGCGCGGTCGGTAAACTGAGACAGAACGTCGTAGGGCTTATTGAAAAGTATCAGACGGGACACGGGTCTTGGCTCACCGCGGACGGTGCGGAATGGGTAGAATGGAAAACCGTAGAAACTACTATGCAATTCCTTCCGTGTCCAAACCGAAAACGCCGCGTCCCTCGGACCGCTCACCCCGCCAAGTACGCACGCCTAAACGCCCGCAGCCGGAGAAACCGATGGCCCACCCGCCCGAGCGGACGATCAGAATCGCCGGGCTGCCCGCGGTTACCGCCTTATTCAAGCGCGATCCCGACCGGGTACTGCGGTTTTTTTATGAAGAGCACATGGTGCCCCTGGTCGGCGAGTTCTGCGCCTATATGGCACGCTTCCGTCGTCCCTACCGCATGGTCGACACCGAGGAGTTGGCACGCATCGCCGGCACCATGCTGCACGGCGGTATCGTCGCGGTTGCCAAGCCGCGCCAGATTCCACCCCTCGATCTCGGGGAAGCCCATCAGTGGGCTCAAAGCGGGCAGCCCCTGTTCATCCTGGACGGCGTCAGCAATTCTCATAATCTCGGCGCCATCGCCCGCACGCTGGCTTTTTTCGGATTTCAGAATCTGGTGATTTCCGATCACCCGGCTCAAGCCGGACTCTCCGAATCGGCCTATCGGGTGGCAGAGGGCGGGCTCGAATACCTGCAAATCCGCAAGGCCACGTCTTTGCCCGAGGCACTGAAGCGCTTGAGACGCGATTACCGCGTCGTGGGCACGGCCCTGGGGCGCGGCGTTTCCATGGAAACGCTGACGCAAGACCCGCGCCCCGCTGCCGTCGTTCTCGGCAACGAGGAAGATGGGCTACCGACGGCGACGCTGGCGGCTTGCGAAGCCGTCGTGACCCTGCCGGGCTCCGGCCAGGTACAATCCCTCAACGTGTCGGCGACTGCGGCGATCCTGGCTTACGCGTTGCGTCCGCGATCCGACGCCACGCGGCCCACGCGCCGCCCGAACCCTCCACGTGGAAAATCGAGAGGCGCCGGCACTCCGAAAAGCCGCCCGAGAAAATCGGCTTGATTCGCCCGGTCGGCGGTTTCCAGCGGAAAAAACTTATGACAACGCCACCGAAAACCTTATCGATCATCACCTGCCCGGCGTGCGGATTTTCGCGGGAGGAACAAATGCCCGTCGATGCCTGCCAGTGGTTCTACGAATGCGCCGGCTGCGGACGGATGCTGAGGCCCAAGCAGGGGCATTGCTGCGTCTTCTGCTCCTACGGCAGCGTACCGTGCCCGCCGGTACAAACCCACGATCCGGATTGTTGCTCCAAGGCGAACCATCATGTCGACGATAGTTGACTAAAGTTAATCAATTTAAACCGTCCTTTGCCTTGAACAATATCCACTCCGATATTCCGGTCAGGCCCCGTCTGTTCAGCTACGGGCTCGTGGCCTTGCTTCTCGTCGCCGGCTACCTCGCGTTGCGCGGCCATTCGTGGACCGGCTCGGCGCATCTGCACACCATTATGGAAACGGTCGCGACGCTGCTGGCGTTCGTCGTCGGAGCCATGGCCCTGGTCCGCTACTACAGCCGCAAGAGCAATACCTTTCTGGTTATCGGCACCGGTTTCCTCGGCACCGGCCTCCTCGACGGGCACCACGCCCTGGTGACCTCGGAGTGGCTGAGTCAGCGCTTGCCCTCGGCGTTATCGTCGTTGATACCGTGGAGCTGGATGGCATCCCGTTTCTTTTTGTCTGCGGCGCTGCTGTTGAGCGGGTGGATTTGGCGCCGCGAGGCGAAACTCGGCACAGCCGGCCGATTCGACGAAAAAACCGTTTATTCGACGGCTGCCGGGGCCGCGTTGCTGAGTTTTCTTTTCTTCGCGTTCGTACCGCTCCCGCCGTCTCATCATTTTGTGTTGTTGAGTCCGTTTTTTCGCCCCCAGGAATTCTTTCCGGCAATCCTCTTTCTGCTCGCCTTGATCGGTTATCTGAGAAAAGGCCGATGGAAGACCGACAGTTTCGAGCATTGGATGATACTGTCGTTGATCGTGAGCTTCGAATCCCAAGCCGTCTTCATGCCCTTGTCGAGTGGCCTGTTCGACCTCGAATTCAATCTGGCCCATGTGCTCAAATTCGCCAGCTACGTTTGTGTACTGACCGGTCTTATGATCAACATGTATTCCACCTATCGGCAGGCGGAAAACGAAGTCGAGATTCGCATGGCGGCCGAAGCCAAGGCCGAGCGACTGGCGCTCTTCGATGAGCTTACCGGGCTGGAGAATCGCCGCTCCGTCCAGGTTCGGATCGAGCAAGCATTGGCCGCGTCGAGAAGGCACGGCTGGCACGGCGCGCTGCTCTTCCTGGATCTCGACAACTTCAAGAACATCAATGACTCGCTGGGCCATTCGGCGGGAGACACGCTATTGCAGCAGATAGCCCATCGCCTGGTCTCGCTGGTTCGCAGCGAGGACACCGTAGCGCGGTACGGCGGCGACGAGTTCGTGATATTGCTCTGCGAGCTGGCGGATAGACCCGAGAACGCCCGTGACAAGTGCTGGAAAATAGCCGAGAAAGTGCTTGCCTCGCTGGAGGAGCCTTATCGGCTGGGGGATCATTCTTATCATGTGACCTCGAGCATAGGCATCGCCCTTTTTCCCGATGCGGACGGGAACGGCGAAGATCTGCTCAAGCATGCGGACATGGCGATGTACCGATCGAAGCACGATGGCCGAAACGCCATCCGGTTCTACAATCCGCAGATGCACAAAAACGCCCAACAAAGACTGGCGCTCGAGCAGGAGCTCCGAGATGCAATCGACAGGCTCGAATTGCGCCTGCACTTCCAGCCGCAATTCGATTTGCACAGCGGCCGGCCTTCGGGCGCGGAAGTGCTGATGCGCTGGCTGCATCCGGAAAGGGGGCTCATCGGCCCATCGGACTTGATTTCCCTCGCCGAGGAATCCCGCCTGATACTGCCCATCGGCGAGTGGATCATCGGGCAAACGGCCGCATATCTGCGCTGCTGGGAACAAAGCGGCCTGCTCGCCGACATCCGCACCGTGTCGGTCAATCTCAGCCCGGTGCAGTTCCGCCATCCGCAGCTCGTGGAGACGATCCTGCGGATACTGGCCCAGCAGGGCGTCGATCCTCGCCTGATCGCGCTCGAACTGACCGAGAATGTCGTCATGGAGGATCTCAAAGGCTCGCTGAAGAGGATGCGGCAGCTGAAAGACGCGGGTGTGCGTTTATCCTTGGACGATTTCGGGACCGGATATTCCTCGCTCGCCTATCTCAAACAACTGCCGCTCGACGAACTGAAAATCGACCGCAGCTTCATCCGCAGCATCGGGCACAATCAACAAGATGCCGCCGTCGTGGAAGCCATAGTCAACCTGGCTCAGCACCTCGATTTGGATGCCGTGGCCGAAGGCATCGAAACCGCGGACCAATTGGCGTTCTTGCAGCGCATCTATTGCAGGTTCGGCCAAGGATACTATCTCCAAAAACCCATCGATGCCGGCGAATTCGAGGCGTTTCTCGGCCGGGATCCGGAACCGTACGCCGCACGCCACACTCGAATCCCATAGTCGGGCAGCCGGTCCGCCAGCCGTACGCTCGGACTCGTCCGACGGCCGTTTCTAGGATTCTCTAATCTTGCAGTTGATAAATCGCATTTGAGCGGCTGAAATGCGATCCGATAATCACTCGCCAGGGCTTGCCGGTTCTGGTACTCGGTTTTCACGAGGAGAGGAAAGGTGAAAAGACTAATCTTGTGCTTGCCGCTTATGGTGGTGGGAAACGCATGGGCAGCCGAGGAGCTTATGCAAAGGGCGCAGGCCCTGTTCAAACCCATTCCCACCGAACCGCCGCCCATCCGGAACACTGTCGTTACGCCGGAAAGGATCGAGTTGGGCAAGATGCTCTACTTCGATCCGCGTCTTTCGAGGAGTTGGATGATCAGCTGCAATAGCTGCCACAACCTGGCGCTGGGCGGCGTCGATCTCGAGCAGACTTCGATCGGACACGGATGGCAGAAAGGGCCCCGCAATGCACCCACGGTGCTGAATTCCGTGTTCAATATCGCCCAGTTCTGGGACGGGCGGGCGGCCGATCTTCAAACGCAAGCCAAGGGTCCCTTGCAGGCCAGCGTGGAGATGAACAATACCCCCGAGCGGCTCGAAAAAACCCTGAACACCATCCCCGGCTATGTCGAACGCTTCAAGCAAGCTTTCCCGAACGAACCCAACCCGGTGAGCTTCGATAATCTGGCAAAGGCCATCGAGGCCTTCGAAGCGACCCTGATTACCCCGAATTCCAAGTTCGACCGCTATCTCAAAGGCGACGACAAAGCGCTCAACGATGCGGAAAAACAAGGCCTGGCGCTGTTCATGGACAAGGGCTGCTCGAACTGCCACAACGGCATCAACATCGGCGGCAACGGCTATTTTCCTTTCGGCGTCGTGGAAAAACCCGGTGCGGAAATCCTGCCGCTGAAGGACAAGGGACGATTCACCGTCACCAATACCGCCAGCGACGAATACGTCTTCAAAGTGCCCTCATTGAGGAATATCGTGCTGACGCCTCCTTATTTCCACTCCGGCCAGGTGTGGGATCTCCGGCAGGCCGTGGCCATCATGGGCACGGCGCAACTGGGTGCCAAGCTGACCGATCCGGAAATCGACTCGGTCACCACCTTTTTGAGAACCTTGACCGGCGATCAACCCAAAATCGAATTGACCCACCTGCCGGCTCACACCAAAGACACACCCTTGCCGATCGTGGAAGTTACGCCGGAAGGTACGGTAAAACCCGAGGGCACCAAAACGCATTAGCCATGTAGAAGGATGAGCCTTTCCGAGCGGCGTCGAAGAGGCGTTATTCCAAGTCGCTTTCAATCTGGAATTCATGTTTGTAGGGTGGGTTAGGCCGCGAGGCCATAACCCACCGAGCGACCTTCAATCGGTGGATTACGCTCCGCTAAATCCACCCTACGATGAATGTCCACACGCATGCCGAATGGAATTAGCCGTTCCCGGCAGACCGGCTAACGCTTATTCCGGTTACGCGAAAAAATGAGAGGGAAAATCGATCAGCGTTCCAAACCCGCGTAATACCTCGCCAACTGCCGGATCTCCTCGTCGTTGAGCTGCTGCACGATCAGGCGCATGCGCCGGTAGATATCGTTGCGTCGCGCCTCGGATTTGTACGCCAGCATCGTTTGTTCGAGATAGGCGGCCTTTTGGGCGGCAAGGACCGGCGTATCCATGGTCTGGCCTTGCCCGGCGGAACCGTGACAGACGGCGCAGGGCGCTACGATGCGCGTTCCGTCGCCGCGGTCGACGAGTTTGCGGATCGTGTCCGGAACCTCATCTGCCTTCTTTGCGGGAGGCAGGGACTGGCGGCTGTACCAGGCCGAGACGTCCGCCATGTCCTGATCCGACAGGCCGGCGCTTATGCCCACCATGATCTCGTTCGAGCGGCTGCCGCTCTTGTAATCGTGAAGCTGCTTATAGAGATAGGTCGCCGATTGCCCTTGAAGATACGGGAATTCGCTTTCGGCGTTTTCCGGCGTCGCGGCATGGCAGGCTTCGCAAGCTTGCGCGAGTTCCTTACCCCTCTCGGCATCGCCGTTCTTGACGAACCTCAGGGTTTCCGGGGTCCACGCCACCTGGGTCGAAGGCTCCGCCGAGATTTGACCGTTCGCCGCAACGAGCACGATCCATGCGAAAACATAGCCCTTTTTCATGTCAGTACCCCCACGCGACCGAGCCAAAGGTCTTGATCAGGAAAAACTGGGCGATCGGATAGCCGAAGTTCACCAGCATGAGCACCGCTATCGCTATATTCCACACTCTAAAACCGTTCAACAGCGGATGCACCCGGGTCACCGGGTCCAGCGATTCCGCGTATTCGATTTCGTCCGCCTGAATCGGCGCCGTTTCCGGCTGTCGGTACGATTTCGCGAGGATGTAGACGAACAGCCCGGCCGAAAACGTCAGCACGGTTCCCCCGACGACCATGGTCAATATATAGGGATCCCACGCGAAGGTGAGGGGACTGTTGTAGGTCACGGTCGAAATGCGGCGCGGCTGGCCGAGCAACCCGAGAATATGCCAGGCCGTCGTCAGAATGACGAACCCCCAAAACCACGACCACAGTTGCACGAGAGGCAACGTGGACGAAACAAGCGGCTTGCCGGTCACGTGTGGCCAAAGGTAATAGGCCGTGGCCATGTACATGATGATGGTGGTCCCGCCGAAGATCAGATGGAAATGCCCGGCCACCCAGGCCGTATTGTGGACCATGGCGTTCATCGCATAACTCGCGTTGACCAGGCCGCCGAAACCGCCCAGGACCAGCATCGCAGCCGCAAGAATGCCCGCGAGCACCATGGAGTTGCGCCAGGGCAAGGCCCCGATCCAGCCGAACAAGCCCGTGCCTCCCTTGGATCGGCCGGCCATCTCCAGCGAGGCGGTCACCGTGAAGGCGGTAAGCAAGGTCGGCACGGCCACAAGAAAGGTCAGCGCACCGTGAGACAGCTTGAAGCCGGCACTCTGTTCGGGGTCCATATAAAGATGGTGAAAACCGATCGGCAGACTGAGCACCAAGAGCATGACGAAAGCCGCACGTCCCAGTTCGTGGCTAAAAAGTTTCCCGCCCGCCGCCTTGGGAACGAAGCTGTAAAGCGCGATATAGGCCGGTATCAGCCAGAAATAGACGATAGGATGCAGAGTCCAGGCGAATAGCGTTCTCGCTAGCCCGGCGTCAACCGTATCCTTCAATCCCAAGGACCAGGGAACAAGCTGGAACAAAACCTCCGCCGCCACGCCCGCGCTGGTCCAAAGCCACAGAATCGCGTTGGCGGTAGTAGCAAACATCGGCAGGGGCACCGGCTCGCCCGGATGAGCCTCCTTCCATTGCCTGTGCATGGCGATCATGATCACGCACCAGAACCAGGAGCCCACCACCAGCAGCGTTGCGCCGATGTAAAACAGCGCATGGGCCTGCACCGGCGGATAAAAGGTGTAGAGCACCGATGCCCGACCCAGCAGCAACGGGATCGCGGCCAATCCCGTCCCGACCGTGCTGATCCAGAAACCGATCCAGGCCCATTTCAGATTCCATAGCGGCATCTTCAGGCTGGACACGGCCGTGACGTAGCCGAACCCCATGATGAAAAAGGTGGTCAGCACATAAGCCATCAACACCCCATGAGTGCTGACGGAAGCGAAGTACACGCCGGGCGACTGCAGGGCCGGGATCAGGTCGCTGCGCTCCAGCACCTGGTAAAACCCCATAACCGCCGCCAAGGCGAAGGCACCGAAAGCGACCGCGAAATGGCTCAGCGCCAGTTTTCTGATTTCGATTGCGAGCATACGCTTATCTCCTTACCGGTTGCGCATTGGGTGCCGCGGGCCAGCTTTCCTTGGCCACTACGGTCACCTTGCTCCACATGTGATCGTGCCCGAGCCCGCAGTATTCGTTGCAGAGCATGGGATATTCGCCAGGCTTCGGAAAGGTCGTGGTGATCTCGGAGACGTAGCCCGGCACGACCATCGTGCCCATGTTGGTCATCGGGATATGGATGCCGTGCAGGACGTCGGCACTGGCGATGCGGAACGTCACTTGGGTTCCGGCGGGAAGCTGGATCTCGCGGGGATAGAACCCGTAGCGGGCGGCGACCAGAGTCACTTTGATCGTGCCGTCGGGCTGGGTCCAAACGCCGAGTTTATCCTCGGCGAATTCCTCGCTCAGATGGAGACTGGCGGAATCGATGGTTTCGATGTGACTGGGCGGATGGATGTTTCGTGCGATGGCGGTGTAGAAAATGGCCAGCAGAAAGATGCCGATGACCGCCAGAACGACATAAATCCATCTTCTCTCGAGCGGGTGGATATGCATGGCTCACCTCACTGCACGCCGCCGCGCGGCAGAAACACGCCGAAGTAAAGGAAAAGCCAGGCGATCACCATTCCGGCGACGATCAGGCAAAGCAGTGTCCAAGTGCCGATCGGCGTGAATTTCGAGGGATCAAAACGTTCTTCTTCATTTTTGATATCCATATTTGTCCCCTTGACAAATTAGCCGTGCCTCAACAGTCGTGGAGTGTGCCCCGCCTGATGGCCGAACGCAAGCATTAATCCGTTATGATTTGGCGGCAACGCAACAAGTTTTGCCGAATACGCGATAGAGCTAATAGCCCTGCGCGCCGAGCCATGAATCAATCAAAGGACGCGTTTTGATTGGCGAAACCGCTATCGATGGCAACAGGCGGATGCTACTCTGGTTTCCGTCATCCGCTATAGGAGAAGACCATGGCTGTCGCCGCCGAACAAGCTCCAGCCCCCGTCCGGTCCCGGCTGCTCAGGGCGGCTCTCGAATGCTTTCTCGCCGACGAATACCACAAGGTCACGACCCGACGGATTGCCGAAAAGGCCGACGCCAATATTTCGATGATCCGTTACTACTTCGGCAGCAAGGAAGGTCTGTACGAGGAGATGATCCGGGATACGTTGAGCCCGTTGCTGGATGTGCTGGACGGCCCGATGCTGTCGTCGGTGAAAGGCTTTACGGATTTCCTCCGTCTCTACTACGACACGATGTCCAAACGGCCTGAATTTCCCAGGCTGATCCTGAAAGTGCTGGCGCTGAACCAAGGCCCGGGCCGACGCTTCATTCAGCAATTGCTGGAACGGGGACGCACACGCGGCGCGCGGACCGTGGCCGACTTGAAAAGCCATGGACAGATCGCCCCATCGGTAGACCCCGACATCCTGAGAATGACATTCGTCAGCCTGGCCATGATGCCGATGCTGCTGAAAGACATCTTCGAGGAACAGATGGGGCATGCGATGGATGCAGCGTTCATCGAAACCCTGGCCGAGTTCAACGGCCGACTCTTTACAGGGGGCCTGGCACCGGCCCCGCACGAATAGCTGGAGCCGCGATGCCATTACAAAAAACTACCGGAGCCGTTCGGCTGTTTTCCCGATTGATGAAATTCGCCGGCTGGCTCCAGACCATCCCGGACAAGCTGACGCCGCCGCCGTTTCGCCTAATGCAGATCGGCTCGGCTTTCTGGCAATCGCGGGCGCTTTACGTCGCCGCCCGACTCGACATCGCGACGGTGCTGGGAGACCAACAGCTCACGGCCGAAAAGATCGCCGCGCAGGTCTCCGCGCAGCCCGATGGCGTCCACCGGCTGCTTCGGATGCTCGCTGCCATCGGTGTTTTCCAGGAAGTGTCGCCACGTGTGTTCGGTAATAACCGCGTTTCCGCCTATCTGCGGAAGGACCACCCGAAAAGCGTGCGCGCGATGATTCTGATGCACAACTCGGAGGAGATGAGTCGCCCCTGGTATGAACAATTGGAAAACGGCGTCAAGAGAGGGGAAGTTCCTTTCGGGCTCGCTCATGGGCAGGACCTGTTTGCTTATATGGACAGCCACCCCGAATTCGACGCACTGTTCTCGCGGGCGATGGACAGCGTTGAAGCCTTGACCGGAGACAGCTTCGCCCGCGACTTCGATTGGGGACGTTTCGAGCGCGTGATTGATGTCGGCGGATCGAGGGGCAGTAAGTCCCTTGCCATTCTGAAACGGCATCCGCATCTGAAAGCCGTGGTGGTCGATCGCGCTCAGGTTATCCGGGATGCCGAACGATATTGGATTGGACGCGAAGCTCCGGAGCTGCTCGCCCGCCTGAGCTTTCAGGCCGGCGATCTACTCGAAGCGGTCCCGACGGCGACGAGCGACAAGGACATCTACCTGCTCAGCGCCGTACTGCACGGCTTCGACGACGAGACCTGCGCCAAAGCTCTCACCAATCTTGCCGGCGCTTGCGCCGGAACGGACGCCCGCATCGCCCTGATGGAGCTGGTCATGGCCGAATTGCGGGCCGACCTTGCCGGCGCTGCTCTCGACATGCAAATGTTCATGGCCACCCGAGGAAGAGAGAGGACTCTCGATGAATGGCGGAGTCTGTTCGACCGGTGCGGGATGATGCTGGAAGAAGTGGTGAACCTTCGATCGTTTGCGAAGATACTCGTTCTACAGCCGAGATAACGAGATTTGCCGGTGACCTGAACTCGAATCGCCGGTAAATTCCGCCTTCACATTTTGCCGCCGAGACGCATGAGCATTCCGCACAAATGCCCAAGTACAATAACCCCGAAAAGACACATAAGAAAACCGTGATCCTAAACCCATCGCAAACGGTCGCTTCAGCCGCACCGCTTCTTGGGGGCAAACCGTGAACATCCTGAAGAGAATCGTCTTATTCGCACTGGCCTTTTCAGCTCTTCCGGCATATGCGGACTGGAGCGCGGAAGACGAATACGCCTGCAGTGATAATGTGGCCGGCAAATTCAAGTATTACGCCCTGGCCCTGTCCTGGTCGCCGGAGTTCTGCCGTTCCCATCCCGGCCTCCGGCACGAGCCGCAGTGCCGGGAAAACCGTCGATTTATCGTACATGGACTCTGGCCTCAGTGTGAAAACGATGCTCCGCGCGAATGCCGAAACGGCGGACGCCCGGATCGGGTCGATAAACGCAGGATTCACGCCTTCATGCCGTCGGACTATCTGATCCGTCACGAATGGAGGGCCCACGGAACCTGCACCGCGCTGTCCCGCAGCGGCTATTTCGAGCTGACCGAAGCGCTTTACCGAAAACTGAATTTGCCCGGCCTCGCCGAAACCGCCGAAGCGGAGGAGATCGAGCGGCTGTTCATGGAAAAGAATCCAGGGCTCGATGACGACGAAATCGTGCTGTCCTGCGGCGCGAACGGCCAAAGAAGCAGCGCCAAGACCCTAGACGAAGTCATCGTTTGCTTCGACCGCGACACCCACGCCTTTACCCGCTGCGAGAGCATCCGCGACACCTGCCGGACCCAGAAAACCGTCACGGTCACCGGAGCGCGTTGAACGCCGAGACGCGCCCTGCGCCTACCGGAATGGCGACGTAATCGGACCGGCGCCCCGCTCGATGATCTGCCCGATGGCAACCTTGGGAACGGGCTTTCGCCTGCTCTCGCGCCAGTCGAGCTATCCTTCGGCGAATAATCGAATAGCCGGCAACTAAAGAGATAATCTTGTGTCGGTATACCCGATTTCTCCTTAGAATTACTGTTTGTTTTCGGCCCGGGTGAACCCTGTATGCCAACGCGCGGTAATCTCTCCAGTGGGTTCAGGCAAACGAAGCGTCGGAGGACCAAAGCATGTTAGGTCAAGATGAACTGCTCGCGCTGCTATCGGATCTCGAATCCGACCGCATCGAACGAACCCGATCAACGTCGGATACCGACAAATTCGGCCAAGCCATCTGTGCCTTTGCCAACGACCTCCCCGGCCATCGCCGTCCCGGCTATCTCCTGATAGGGGTCAATGACGACGGATCTCTTTCAGGACTGACCGTTACCGACGAGTTGCTCAAGAATCTCGGCGCCATCCGTTCCGATGGAAACGTACTGCCGCAACCGGCAATGAATGTATTCAAGTTCGCATTGCAGGGCGGCGATGTGGCGGTCGTCGAGGTGTTGCCCTCCGACTTGCCCCCCGTAAGGTACAAGGGGCGGGTCCATATCCGTGTTGGTCCGCGCAAAGGCCTTGCCAACGAGCAGGAAGAACGTTTGTTATCCGAGCGCCGCACAGCGCTGGCACGCTCCTTCGATGCCCGCCCGTGCCTGGAAGCGAGGCTCAACGACATTGCCTTGGGGCAATTTGACGCCTACCGCCGTGAGACCATCGACCCTGAAACGGTCTTGGCCAATCACAGGCCCATCGAACATCAATTAGCCGCCCTCCGCTTGTTCGACACCGAACGCCACTGTCCTACCCATGCGGGCATTCTTTTGTTCGGCAAAAACCCGCGCTTTTACCTTCCGGGCGCTTATGTGCAATATCTAAAACTGCCGGGTACCGATTTGACCGATGTGCCCGAGGATCAGGCCGAAATCTCCGGTGACTTGCACTCCATTCTGCACGAGCTCGAAAGCCGCGTAAGACTGCTTATCCAAACCAGGCTTCATACGGTAGGCGGTTTCGAGGAAAAATTGGTGCCCGATTACCCCGAATGGGCGCTACGGGAGCTTCTGATGAATGCCGTGATGCACCGTAACTATGAGAGCAACACCCCCATCCGCTTCTATTGGTTCAGCGATCATGTCGAAATCCTGAGTCCGGGCGGGTTGTACGGCGAGGCCACGCCGGAGAATTTCCCTACTCGCAACAGCTACCGCAATCCGATCATCGCGGAAGCCATGAAATCGCTGGGCTTTGTGAATCGTTTCGGCTACGGCGTTCAGCGCGCGCAGGCGCTGCTCGCGCTGAACGGCAATCCGCCGGCCCAGTTCGACTTTTTTGACCCGCACACGGTACTGGTCAAGGTGTATCGGAGAGCGACATGAAAACCGTGGCGTTTTTCAACAACAAGGGCGGCGTCGGCAAAACGTCGTTGGTATATCACCTGGCATGGATGCTGGCCGACCGCGGCGTCAGAACCCTGGCGGTGGATTTCGACCCGCAGGCCAATCTGACGGCCATGTTCCTGGACGAAACTCGCCTGGAAGAACTGTGGCCGGACGATGACCACCCGCAGACCGTGTACGGGATCATCCGTCCCATTCTGCGCGGCATCGGCGACATCGCTTCGCCGCATGTCGAAAAAATCACCCCGAATTTGGGACTCATCGCCGGCGATTTGGGGCTTTCCCGCTTCGAAGACAAACTCTCGGATGCCTGGCCGCGCTGCCACAACCGCGACGAGTCGGCTTTCCGCACCATGACGGCTTTCCACCGGCTCATTCTGGAAGGGAGTACCTGGGGAGCGGAAATCGTTCTCGTCGATGTCGGTCCCAATTTAGGCGCTATCAACCGCTCGGCGCTCATCGCTTCCGATCAGGTGGTACTGCCGCTGGCACCGGATTTATTTTCGCTGCAAGGCCTCAAGAACTTGGGACCCACGCTGCGGGAATGGCGCGAGGTTTGGGCGGAGTTGTTGCCGAAAGCGCCGCAAGACGTTCCCATGCCCCGCGGCACGATGCAGCCCGTCGGTTATGTCGTCATGCAACACAGCATACGCGACAGCCGGCCGGTCAAGGCCTATCAGCGCTGGATGGCACGTATTCCTTCGGTTTATCGTGAAGCGGTACTGACTGAGTCCTCCGCAAACAGCCCCAGCGTTGCAAATGATCCCTACAATCTTGCCTTGCTCAGGCACTACCGCAGCCTGATGCCCATGGCGATGGACGCCCGCAAGCCGATGTTTTTCCTGAAATCGGCCGACGGCGCCATTGGCTCCCATCAAGAAGCGGTCTCCGACTGTTACAGAGACTTTCAACGCCTCGCCCGAAAAATCGCCGACCGGGCTGGCGTCGCCATGCACTAAGGAAGGCAATTCCAACGAATCACAACGGGCGATTGAGCGCTTTCACGACCTGCCATGAGTTTGGATTTCACCACCCTCGACCTTCTCCGCCAGAACCATCCGGCCTGGCGCTTGCTGCGCTCGGATCACGCGCCGCTGGTGGCGAGTTTTCTTCATCGCGTGTTCGTCGCGCCCAATGTGCGGGTGATGGCGCAGGCGGATTTGGCCGAGGCGCTGGAGGACGAGTTGTTCGGGCTGCGCGAGCGGCTGGGGGAGGACGCTTTCCCTAAGCCTGCGCTCGAATACCTGAACGACTGGGCCGGCAACGACAAGGCCTGGCTACGCAAGTTCTATGTTCAGGGCTCGGACGAACCGCATTTCGATCTGACCCCAGCCACCGAAAAGGCGATAGCCTGGCTGGGCACGCTGACCGAACGGGCTTTCGTCGGGACGGAATCGCGGCTGCTCACGCTGTTCGAACTGCTCAAGCAGATGAGCGAAGGCTCCGAGACCGACCCCGAGGCGCGCATCGCAGAACTCCACAAGCGCCGCGACGAGATCGACGCCGAGATCGCGCGCATTCTGTCCGGCGACATCCCCCTGCTGGACGACACGGCGCTCAAGGACCGCTTCCAGCAGTTCATGGCGCTCGCCCGAGAACTCCTCACCGATTTTCGCGAGGTCGAGCACAATTTCCGCGCACTGGACCGGCGGGTGCGGGAGCGCATCGCGCTGTGGGACGGCGGCAAGGGCGCGCTGCTGGAAGAGATCATGGGCGAGCGCGACGCCATCGCCGATTCGGATCAGGGCCGAAGCTTCCGCGCCTTCTGGGATTTCCTCATGTCCAGCCGCCGCCAGGAAGAACTGACGGAACTGCTGGATCGGGTGCTGAACCTGCCGCCGGTGGCCGAACTCCGGCCGGACGCCCGCACCCGCCGCATTCACTATGACTGGCTGGAAGCGGGCGAGCACACCCAGCGCACGGTCGCCCAGCTTTCGCAGCAGTTGCGGCGCTTCCTGGACGACAAGGCCTGGCTGGAGAATCGGCGCATCATGGACATCCTCCGCAACATCGAGGCCAAGGCGCTGGAACTGCGCGACTCGCCGCCCGCGGGCGAGGTCATGAGCGTCGCCGACACCGCCGCGACCATCGAGCTGCCCTTGGAAAGGCCGCTCTACGTCCCGCCGATCAAGCCGCGCATCGCCGACCTGGCGCTGGAAACAGGCGATACCGAGGTGGACGCCGCCGCGCTGTTCTCCCAGGTGGTCGTCGACAAAACGGCGCTGTCGCGCCACATCCGCCATGCCTTGCAGGAACGCTCGCAAATCACTCTGCGCGAACTGTGCGAGAAGCGTCCCTTGAAGCAGGGGCTTGCCGAATTGGTCGCTTACCTGCAACTGGCGGGCGAAACCTTCAAGTCCGTTGTGGATGAAGAGGTCACCGAAATCATCGTGTGGCACTACGGCGACGACGGGCGCATGAAACAAGCCCGGCTGCCGCGGGTGATCTTCGTGAGGTAATGATGGCGGAACAAGACATCGAAACGCCGAACAACACCGCGCCCGATCTCTCGGCCCTAGTGGTGCCGCTGCTGAAGGGCGTGATCTACCAGGAAAGCGATCCCGCGCTGTGGAACGCGCTGCTCAATTTCCAGGGCCGCGTGCGCGACTATGTGGCCGTGCTCGGGCTGGAGCTGATGCTGGACCAAGCCGAAGGCTACGCCTTCCTGCGCTCGCTCGCCGACGACGAGGACGACGCCGCGGCCAGGACGCCGCGCCTGGTTGTCCGGCGCCCGCTGTCGTTCCCGGTCAGCCTGCTGCTGGCGCTGCTGCGCAAGAAACTGGCCGAATTCGATGCGAGCGGCGGCGACACCCGTCTCGTGCTGTCGCGTGGCGAGGCGGTCGAGCTGATCCGGGTGTTCCTGCCCGAGGGCAGCAACGAGGCCAGGCTGATCGACCAGGTCGACGCCCACCTCAACAGGATCGTGGAACTCGGCTTCCTGCGCCGCTTGAAGCCGCCCGCCGGGCAGGAAGCCATGTTCGAGGTGCGGCGCATTCTCAAGGCTTTCATCGACGCACAGTGGCTGGCGGAATTCGATCAGCGGCTGGATGCCTACAAGGCGCATCTGCTCGAAAACCGACAAGACAACCGAGACAATGACTGACATGGAAACGCTGAGCCTCGATTTCATCGGCGACGACACGCTCACCGGCTATCGCCTGCACCGCCTGGAAGTGTTCAACTGGGGCACCTTCGACGGCCGGATCTGGACGCTGCATCTCGACGGCAAGAACGCTTTGCTCACCGGCGACATCGGTTCCGGCAAATCCACCCTGGTCGACGCCGTGACCACGCTGCTGGTGCCGGCCCACCGCATCGCCTACAACAAGGCGGCCGGAGCCGACACCAGGGAGCGCACCCTGCGCTCCTACGTGCTGGGCCATTACAAATCCGAGCGCAGCGACGCCACCGGCTCGGCCAAGCCGGTCGCCCTGCGCGACCACAACAGCTACTCGGTGATTCTCGGCGTGTTCCACAACGCCGGCTACGATCAGACCGTGACCCTGGCCCAAGTGTTCTGGATGAAAGAGCCGCAAGGCCAGCCGGCGCGCTTTTTCGTCGGCGCCGAGCGCGCGCTGTCCATCACCGCGGATTTCGCCCATTTCGGCTCGGACATCGGCGCCCTGCGCAAACGGCTGCGCAACTCGGGCGTCGAAATCTTCGACAGCTTCCCGCCTTACGGCGCCTGGTTCCGCCGCCGCTTCGGCATCGACAACGAACAGGCGCTGGAACTGTTTCACCAGACGGTGTCGATGAAATCGGTGGGCAACCTGACCGACTTCGTGCGCAGCCACATGCTGGAGCCTTTCGACGTCGCCCCCCGCGTCGCCGCCCTGATCGCTCACTTCGACGACCTCAACCGCGCCCACGAGGCGGTGCTCAAGGCCAAGCGCCAGGTGGAATTGCTCACGCCTCTGGTGGCCGACTGCGACCGGCATACGGAAGTCAGCGCCCGCTGCGAGGAACTGCGGGCCTGCCGCGAGGCGCTCAAACCTTATTTTGCGCGCCTGAAACTCGGCCTGCTGGAAAAGCGCATCGCGACACTCGACGACGACCTGGCGCGACTCAATACGCTGGTGGCGCGGCTGGAAGAACGAAAGCAAGGACAGCAGGCCGAAGAGAGGGAACTTCGGCGCAGCATCGCCGAGAACGGCGGCGACCGCATCGAGCGGATCGGCGAGGAAATCCGCCAGAAAGACGAAGAACAGGCGCGTCGGCGCAAGAAAGCCGAAGACTATGCCGAACTGGTGCGGTCCCTGGATCTCGTTCCGCCCGAGGACGACGACGCCTTTCTCGCCCGGCGGCGCGAATTCGCCCTCCTGCAAGACAAGGCCGACGCCCGCGAAGCGGAGCTGCAGAACGAGCAAAACGAAGTGCGCTTCGCTTTCGCCCAGGGCCGCGAGGAACACAAGGCGCTGACGGCCGAGATCGAGAGCCTGAAAGCCCGCCGCAGCAATATCGACGCCCAGCAGATCGCCATGCGCGCCGCCTTGTGCCGTGCGCTGAACCTGTCCGAGGACGACATGCCGTTCGCCGGCGAGCTGATCCAGGTGCGCGAGGACGAGTGGGAAGGCGCGGCGGAACGCCTGCTGCGCAACTTCGGCCTGTCCATGCTGGTGCCGGACGTCCATTACGCCCGGGTCGCGGAGTGGGTGGACCGCACCCACCTCAAGGGGCGGCTGGTCTATTTCCGGGTGCGGGAAGGCCAGCGCGGCGAGCTCCCCAGCCTCAACCGCGGCTCGCTGGCGCACAAGCTCGCCGTCAAGCCCGATTCGGCCTTTTACGACTGGCTGGAACGCGAACTCGCCCATCGCTTCGATTACGCCTGCTGCGCAACGCAGGAGCAGTTCCGGCGCGAACCCAAGGCCATCACCCGCGCCGGCCAGATCAAGGCGCCCGGCGAGCGCCACGAAAAGGACGACCGGCACCGCCTGGACGACCGCAGCCGCTACGTGCTCGGCTGGTCCAACGCCGCCAAGATCGCGACTCTCGAATCCAGGGCACGGCAGCTCGAGACCCGGCTGGGCGAGCTGGGCAGCCGCCTCGCCGCCCTCGACACCGAACAAAAGGCGATCAGAGCCCGCCTGGCGACGCTGTCGAAGCTCGACGTCTACCGCGACTTCCGCGAACTCGACTGGCACCCCCTGGCCAGCGAAGTGGCGAGGTTACAGGAAGAAAAACGCCGGCTCGAAGCCGCCTCGGACGTGCTCAAGCAACTCGGTGAACGCTTGAATGCCCTGGTGCTCGCCCTGGAAGAAACCGAACGCCGGCTCGTCGACCGCAGGGACGATCGATCGAGGGCAGTACAGAGGAGGAACGATGCCGACGCCTTGCGCGTGCAAACCCAGGCCGTGCTCGACGACCCGGCCAATGCCGTCCACGCGGCCCGCTTCGCCTCGCTGGACGCAATGCGGGCGGAAGCCTTGGGCGAACATCGCCTCGAAGTCGAAAACTGCGACCCGCGCGAACAGGACACGCGCAAGTGGCTGCAGGGCCGCATCGAAGCGGAGGACGCCAAGCTCGGCCGTCTGCGTGACAAGATCATCAAAGCCATGGCCGAATACAAGGAAGCCTACCGGCTGGAAACCCAGGACGTCGACGTCAGCGTCGAGGCGGCCCACGAATACCGCGAGATGCTGGCGAAACTGGAAGCCGACGACCTGCCCCGTTTCGAGGCGCGCTTCAAGGAACTGCTCAACGAAAACACCATCCGCGAGGTCGCCAATTTCCAGTCGCAACTGAACCGCGAGCGGGAGACCATCAAGGAGCGGATCGCCCAGATCAACGCCTCGCTGAATCAGATCGACTACAACCCCGGCCGCTACATCGTGCTGGAAGCGCAGCTGTCCCCGGACAACGACCTGCGCGACTTCCAGGCCGCCTTGCGCAAATGCACCGAAGGCGCGCTGACGGGTTCGGACGACGCCCAATACTCGGAAGAGAAATTCCTCCAGGTGAAGGAAATCATCGAGCGTTTCCGCGGGCGCGAAGGACAGGCCGACATGGACCGGCGCTGGACGGCGCGGGTCACGGACGTCCGCAACTGGTTCACCTTCGCCGCCTCGGAACGCTGGCGTGCCGACGGAACGGAGCACGAGCACTACTCCGACTCGGGCGGCAAATCGGGCGGGCAGAAGGAAAAACTGGCCTACACCATCCTGGCGGCCAGCCTAGCCTACCAGTTCGGCCTGGAATGGGGCGCGGTGCGTTCCCGCTCCTTCCGCTTCGTGGTCATCGACGAAGCCTTCGGCCGCGGCTCCGACGAATCGGCCCAGTACGGATTGAAGCTGTTTCAGCAGCTCAATCTGCAACTCCTGATCGTCACTCCGCTCCAGAAGATCCACATCATCGAACCCTTCGTCGCCAGCGTCGGCTTCGTCCACAACGAAGAAGGCCGCGCCTCCAAGCTGCGCAATCTCTCCATCGAGGATTACCGCGCGGAAAAGGCGAGGGCCAGGGCGTGACATCTTTTCATCCACTTACGGAATCTCTTAAAAAGCCCTCTTCCTGTGGGAGCATAAATATCTACGCAGATCGTCACCCCGGCATGGATTGCCGGGGTCCAGAAGCCAAGGACGGCAAAGGCCGGTCACGTCCATGTGTCCTGGATACCGGCAATCCCTGCCGGTATGACGCATAAACCGGAAGAAATTGAGGCATGAAGTGGACAACCCCCACCGACCTCCGCGCCCAGGTGCAAAAACTGTGGGACAAAGGGCTGATACTTTCCGGCTTAGCCGACGGCGAAACCCTTTTCCCACGCCGACTGACGCTCAAGGGCCCCTCGTCGTCCGAACTCGCGGACCGGTTCGATCAGGTACGAACCTGGATCGCCGATCTCAGGCGCGGTTCGCACTACCGGGTGGTGATGCGCGAGGTGCGGCACCGCGTCCTCGGCGCGAACCGGATTCCCGACGAAGTCTGGATCGACACGCTCGACGACGCGCTGGCCCTGATCGGAAAACGCCGCGACGCCGAGCGCTTCGCCGAGCTGGCGGCGATCACCCGGAACCGCCAGTCTTCGGCGCTCCCCTGGCTCGCCAAGCATCCCTTGAAAGCCCTGGAACTGGCCGATCGCTGGCCGCTGCTACTCGACATCATCGACTGGATAGAGGCCCACCCGCGTCCGGGCGTCTATCTTCGGCAAATCGACATTCCGGGCGTCCATACCAAGTTCATCGAAACCCATCGCTCGGTGTTGTCGGAACTCTTGGACCTCACCCTGCCGCCCGACGCGATCGATGCCGACGCCGTCGGCCTCGGCCAGTTTTGCCGCCGCTACGGATTCCGCGACAAGCCGGTCCGAATCCGTTTCCGCATTCTCGATTCCGATCTGGCTTTACTGCCCGGCACCACCGACCAGGACGTCACCCTGGACCACGGCACCTTCGCCCTGCTGGACGCCAAAGTAAACCGGGTATTCATCACCGAAAACGAAATCAACTTCCTGGCCTTCCCGAACCTGCCCCGCAGCATGGTCGTATTCGGCGCCGGGTACGGATTCGACAGCCTGGCCAAAGCCGCCTGGCTGCACCGCTGCGCCGTCCACTACTGGGGCGACATCGACACCCACGGATTCGCCATCCTGGACCAACTGCGGACCTATCTTCCCCATGCCGAATCCTTCCTGATGGACCGCGAAACCCTGATGGCCCACCCGTCCCAATGGGTGACCGAACCCCAGCCGGTCCGCCGCGATCTTCCCCGCCTCACCCGTGAGGAACAGGCGCTTTACGACGACCTCCGCGACAACCGCATCCGTCCTTCCCTCCGTCTCGAACAGGAACGGATCGGCTTCGGGTGGATCGGGGCAGCATTGGATAGGCTGAGGCTTGGATATAACGCTTGAGCTTGCCGTTCGAGCTAAGCCTTGCGGATCAGCGGTTTAGCTGCATTCGCGGTTCGCGGGAACTTTCCTTTTTGTTTGTTTATTGCACCGTATACGTGACAATAATTAAGACTATGGCCGAAAACAACGTTCCGATTCATGTTTCTGGTGTAGGGTGGGTTAGGCGCGCGTCGGACGGACCCTGCAACGTTCCTTCCGTGTTGCCGCGCGCCGTAACCCACCAGGCAAGCCGCGGAATCGGTGGGTTACGGCGCACTCGAAGCGCAGTGTTCAATGACTGGCCGGTGCTGGAGTGCGCCTAACCCACCCTACGGCTATATCGCTGCTCAAGAACAGCGAAATCGACGGCATCGCCACCGAGACCGTCGATTTCAAACACTCCTTCGCCACTCGCGCTCGGACTCTACGTTTTAAACTGCTGGCACGGCTATCAATGCTGCGAAGCCGATTCCGTGGCCGAGATCGGCACATCATTGAGCCATTCGAATCAGCACTAACCAAAAGACTAAAGATCAGGATCGCGGATGCCCACTCTGAACTGGATCGGCAAAGAAGCCGTCGTCAAACATCACAAAGAAGTGCCTTTCCGGCTCTTGGAACCGGTGCCGGAACTTTCCTGCCCGCCTCTCTTCTTGGAAGAAGGGCCGGGAGCGAGGGAAAGCGGCAACTTGATCGTCCAGGGCGACAATCTGCACGCGCTCAAGGCCCTGCTGCCCCGCTACGCCGGCCAGGTCAAGTGCATCTACATCGATCCGCCGTACAACACCGGCAACGAGAGCTGGGTTTACAACGACAACGTCAACAGTCCGGAAATCCGCCGCTGGCTGGGCGAAGTGGTCGGCAAGGAAGGTGAAACCCTGGACCGGCACGACCGCTGGCTGTGCATGATGTATCCGCGGCTGGTGCTGCTGAAGCAGTTTTTACGCGAGGATGGAGCGATATTTGTTTCAATCGACGATAACGAGGTGGCGACGCTGAGATTGTTGATGGATGAGATTTTCGGGGCGAAGAATTTTGTCGCGACGGTACTGTGGCAGAAGGTCTATTCGCCAAAGAACTCTGCGCGTCATTTGTCAGAAGACCATGACTACGTTGTGATATACGCCTCCAAAGCAGACGCTTGGAAGCCAAACTTGCTGCCGCGTACGGACGAACAAAATGCTGCATATAGGAATCCGGACGATGATCCACGCGGCGTTTGGAAAACAAGTGACTTATCGGCGCGTAATTACTATTCAGCTGGAACTTACCCAATCACTTGTCCGTCTGGACGAGTGATTGACAGTCCGCCGAAGGGAATGTATTGGCGTGTATCAAAGGAACGGTTTGTGGAACTCGAGCGCGACAACCGGATCTGGTGGGGTAAAGACGGTAATGCCATTCCACAGATCAAACGTTTCCTACACGAGGTGAAGGACGGTCGCGTTCCGCAAACGATGTGGTTTTACAAAGACGTCGGCCATACCCAGGAGGCTAAGCAGGAACTGCTGGAACTGATCCACTTCCAAACATCCGACGACGTATTCATCACCCCCAAACCCACCAGACTGATCCAGCGCATCCTCCAAATCGCCACCGACAAAGACTCGCTAATCCTCGACTCCTTCGCCGGGTCCGGCACCACCGGTCATGCGGTACTGAAGCAAAACGCGGAGGACGGCGGCAACCGCCGCTTCATCCTGGTGGAAATGGACAAGGGCATCGCCCGGAACGTGACCGCGGAAAGGATTAAGCGCATCGCATCCGGCTACACCAGCGCCAAAGGCAACAAGGTCGAGGGACTCCGCGGCGGATTCCAGTTCTGCCGCCTCTCCGCCGAGCCCCTGTTCGCCGCCGACGGCCAGATCCGCTCCGACGTCACGTTCGCCCAACTCGCCGAATTCGTCTGGTTCGCCGAAACCGGCAGCGGCTACGCCGGCCAGGCCGAATCGCCCTTGCTGGGCGTGCACGAGGGCAGGGCGATCTATCTGCTCTACAACGGCATTCTCAAGGACAAAACGGTGACGGGCGGCAACGTGCTGACCGGCCCGGTGTTCGACCTCTTGCCCCGATTCGACGGCCCGAAAGTGATCTATGCCGCCGCCAACCGGATGGGGGCACGCACGGCGCGCGAAGGCATCGTCTTCAAGCAAACTCCTTATGCGCTGGAGGTGTGAGCCATGACGACGTTTTCCGCGAAAACCTATCAGTCGCAGGTACTCGAAAGCGTCGAGGCGTATTTCAGAGCCTGCCACGAACTCCCCAGTCCTTCGGTGGCGTTCAATGCCGTTACAGAAAGACTCTGGGGCCGAGGCCTAGCCTACAACCCGCTGTCGGGTTTTCCGCCGGACATGCCCTATTTCTGTCTGCGCGTGCCGACCGGCGGCGGCAAGACCTGGCTTGCAGCCAGGAGCGTGCAACTGGTCAATACGCATCTGCTACGCGTCGAGCACAGCGTGATTCTGTGGCTGGTGCCGTCCAAGCCGATTCGCGAACAGACACTGCGGGCCCTGAAGGACCGCAAGCACCCCTATCATGCCGCGCTGAGGGAAGCCGGTCCGGTCACGGTGATGGATCTCGAGGAAGCCAAGAGCGTAACCCGCGCCACGCTGGATTCCTCGACGGCGGTGATCGTCGCCACCCGCCAGGCCTTCCAGGTGGAGGAGGAAGAATGCCGCAAGGTTTATCAGTCCAGCGGAGCGCTGATGCATCACTTCGACAATCTTTCGCCGGTGCAGCGGGACGAGCTTCTGAGAGAGGGCCAGGGAGCCGAGCAAACCGTGCCCTATTCGCTGGCCAACGTACTGCGCCAGCGCCGACCTCTCGTCATCATCGACGAAGCCCACAACAGCCGCACCGAACTGGCTTTCGACATGCTGGCGCGGTTTCGGCCCAGCGGGGTGATGGAGCTGACGGCCACGCCCGATACCGAGCGGACGCCGTCCAACGTACTGCACAGCGTTTCCGCCGCCGAGCTGAAAGCGGAGGAAATGATCAAGCTGCCGGTAGTGCTGGAAACCGAGCCCAACTGGCAACAGTGCCTGGCGGACGCTATCGGCCGCCGCGACGCATTGCACAAACTGGCCGACGACGAGCACCGAACCGGTGCCGATTACCTTCGCCCGATCGTGCTGATCCAAGCCGAACCCCGGCGCAGCGGCGTGGAAACGCTGGACGTGGAGCGGGTGCGCCATGAACTGATCGCCAATCACCGGATTCCGGCCGACGAAATCGCGGTCGCCACCGGTGAGGAGAAAGGTCTGGAGAAGATCGAGGCGGAACATAAGCTCGGTATCGCCGATCCCGCTTGCCCGGTGAAGTTCGTCATCACCCAGAAGGCGCTGGCCGAAGGCTGGGATTGCCCGTTCGCCTACATTCTGGTGAGCATGGCTTCGCTCCATTCGGCCACTGCGGTAGAACAGTTGCTGGGGCGGGTGCTTCGCCAACCCGGAGCGAGCCATCGGCAGAATCGATTGCTCAACCAGTCCTATGCCTTCGTGGTGTCGCGCAACTTCGCCGAGACGGCCGCCGCATTGCGCGACCGGCTGGTAACCGGGGCCGGCTTCGAGCGGCGCGAAGTCGCCGAGTTCGTCACCGCGGCGAAACCCGAACAGGCGCGGCTCGACCTGGACGGGCACACCGGCCGCATCGTGGTCCGGCCCGTCGCGATCACTTTGCCCGAAAAACCCGACCTCAAGAGCGTACCCAAGCCGGTGCGGGACAAGGTGAGTTGGGATAGCCGGCTCAACACCCTGACCATCAAGACACCGCTGACCGAGGAAGAAACCGAAGACCTTAAGGCGGCGGTCACAACGGAGACTGCCGTGGCCGCCATCGAGCAAGCCGCCGAAACGAGCCGCACCGCCGCCGTGGAATTTTTCCAGACTCCGGCCGAGCTGGGGGAGCGCTTTCGCGTGCCACAGCTAGCCCTTTGGGTACAAGGCGAGTTGCGGCTATTCGACGATCCCGAGGTCCTGGAGTATCCCTGGGACTTATCGCCTTACGACGCCGCGCCGACCGCCGAGGATGTCGCTGCGCTGGGGGCTGGCCTCCAGGTCTCGGAAGGCGGCGAGATCGATATCGATGAAACCTCGGGTCGGGTAGTCTCCCGCTTCTTGCCAGAATTACAGCGCGATCTGGGCCTGGTCTATCAGCCGGAACACTGGGATGAGCTGCGGTTGGCCACGTGGCTGTGCCGTAACCTGCCCGAGCCGTCGCTGACGCATGCCAGTAAACAGGCTTTCGTCGCGGCCTGGATCACGAACCTGCTCAAACGCGAAGGTTTTACGCTAGCCCGCATCAACTTACAGAAGTTTCTCATCCGAGACCTGATCGAAGCGCGCATTCGCCGTTTGCGTACCAAAGCTATCGGCAGCGCCTATCAACAAACTTTGTTTGGCGAAAATCAGGCCGAGCGCGTGGCCGTAAGCGATCAGTACGCTTTCGAATTTCACCCGCAAGCCTACGCACCGAGCCGAGACTACGACGGACGTTTCGGCTACTTCGAATTCCGCAGGCACTTCTACGGCCGGATCGGCGATTTCGACAGCAAGGAAGAATTCGAGTGCGCTTGCTGGCTTGATACTCAGGCACAGAAAGAACGAATTCGGTACTGGGTACGCAATCTGGTTCGGCGGGAGGGGTGTTCGTTCTTTCTGCAGAAGGCCGATGGCCGGTTTTATCCGGACTTCCTCTGCCGATTGCCGAACGACGTCGTGCTCGCGGTGGAATACAAAGGCGCAGACCGCTGGCCGAGTGCCGAGGACGACCGCCTGATCGGCGGGATTTGGGCTTCGCTCTCGGATGGCCGGTGTTGTTTCGTGATGGTCAGGGACAAGCATTGGGACTGGATCGAGAGCTTGCTGTGATGACTGTAGTCGTATTTCAGCCGAAGCTTACGGCGATGTTGGAAGGTTTTCGATCCGTGGGAGCGGGTTTCAGCCCGCGGCCGAGACTGCCGAATCGGATTATTCGAAGAAGAACACGGTGATTTCCGCTAAGCCTCCATTCGACCCCACCTACGGCTACACCCTGGAGTCGCTGCTTCGGGTCGACTGCCCGGAGGAACCCGGCGATTTCGCCGAGTTCTGGGAAACCCGTTACCGGCGCGCGCTGAGTGTTTACCCGAACCCCGAGCTGTCTCGCGGCAAAGACGTTCATCCGGACTTCGATGTTTACGATGTCCGTTATCGATCGACGGACGATTATATGATCGGCGGCTGGCTGTTGAGTCCCAAACACGGACCGATTCGGCGGGGGCTGGTGGTGGGGCACGGTTACGGCGGCCGGGAGGGTCCGGATTTCGATCTTCCGGTCGGGGAAGCGGTGGTGTTGTTTCCCTGCTTCCGCGGCCTTTCCTTGAGCCGCGATCCGCGCCTGCCGGACAACCCCGCCCGTCATGTCCTGCACGGCATCGACCGGCGCGATCGTTACATCCTGGGCGGCTGTGTCGAGGATTTGTGGCTGGCGGTTTCGGCGCTGCTGAACGTCTTTCCGCAAGTCGAGGGGCATATCGGCTACTCGGGGATCAGCTTCGGCGGCGGCATCGGCGCTTTGGCCCTGCCTTGGGAGCCGCGCATTCGCATGGCCCATCTGAACGTTCCGACCTTCGGCCATCATCCTTTGCGTCTTGCGCTGCCGACCCTGGGAAGCGGGGAAGCCGTCCGAAGATACGAGCGCCGGCACGGGTCCGTGCTGGAAACCTTACGCTACTACGACGCCGCCTGCGCCGCGCGGCACATTCGGATTCCCGTTCATGTCGCGGCGGCCTTGTCCGATCCGTTCGTCGCACCGCCCGGCCAATTCGCCATCTATAATGCCCTGGCGGGACCGAAACGCTTGTTCGTGCTCAAAGCCGGCCATTCCGATTATCCGGAACGGCTCGAGGAGGAGCGGGCGTTGCTGGCGGAGCTTGGCGCTTTTTTCGAACCGCTCTAGGCAGGGCGAAATTTCCTGTGCCGCTAAAGAGCTTTTCGCCGCGGTTTTTCAGTGAGGACCGAAAAATTCGTAGGTCGGCAATCCCTTGCCGACACACGCGGTCGGCGAGGAGCTTTGTCGGCAAGGGATTGCCGACCTACTAAACTCGAATGATTTTTCGAACTGCTTGGAGCGAGGCCGGTTTCCGGTGAGGACGGCGCCCGGTCTCAGATTACGCAGCCGAGCGAATGAACTAATCTTGAATCGAGCCGAAAAAAGGCGGGCTGACCGCCTCGGCTCAATGGAACGGCCGGGCGATAAGCCGGATCACGGAGGTCATTTGGGTCCGCGACCCGGACAAATCACGGATTATTTGATTTTCGCTTCCTTGTACAGGACATGCTTGCGGACGACGGGATCGAATTTCTTGATCTCCATCTTTTCCGGCATGTTCCGCTTGTTCTTGGTGGTCGTGTAAAAATGGCCGGTGCCGGCGCTCGATACCAATTTGATTTTGTCGCGCATGGTTCAGACCTCGATTAGACTTTTTCGCCGCGCTTGCGGATATCCGCCAAAACGGCATCGATACCCTTCTTGTCGATGATGCGCATTCCCTGGCTGGAAACGCGAAGGCTTACCCAACGGTTTTCGCTTTCGACCCAAAAACGGTGCTGGTGCAGATTCGGATTGAACAGGCGCTTCGTCTTATTGTTAGCGTGCGAGACGTTATTGCCTACAATACGGCGCTTGCCCGTCACCTGGCATACTCTGGACATGGTTGACCTCTAACTCGCCTAGCTGGAACGGAAATCAGGCTTTATATATGATTCAAGGTTTTTAAGTCAAGCCGCGCTCCTCCTATTACGGAAAAATCGCTATGAGTCTAAAGCTCGGGATCGTCATGGATCCCATCGGAAAAATCAAAATCCACAAAGACACCAGCTTCGCCATGCTGCTGGAGGCCCAGTCGCGGGGTTACGAGCTCCATTACATGGAGCTCAACGATCTTTATTTGCGGGACGGACGCACCTATGCGCGGATGCGCCGCCTGAGCGTGGAGCGCAACCAGCAGTCCTGGTTCAGCTTCCTCGGCGAGACGGTCGCGCCGCTGGATTCCCTGGACGTGGTGTTGATGCGCAAGGACCCGCCTTTCGACCAGGAATACATCTACGCCACCTATCTCTTGGAATGCGCCGAAAACCAGGGGCTTTACGTGGTCAATAAACCCCGCTCGCTGCGCGATGCGAACGAAAAGCTCTTTACCGCCTGGTTTCCGCAGTGCTGCCCGCCGACCCTGGTGGCCAGGGAAGGGCACAAGATCCGCGAATTTCTGCACGAACAGGGCGAAATCATCCTGAAGCCCCTGGACGGCATGGGCGGCGCCTCGATTTTCCGCATCGCGGAAAAAGACCCCAATCTGAGCGTCATCCTGGAAACCATGACCCGGCACAACTCGCGCTTCGTCATGGCTCAACGCTATCTGCCGGAAATCGTCGACGGCGACAAGCGCATCCTGCTAGTGAACGGCGAGGCGGTTCCTTATGCTCTCGCCCGTATCCCCGCGCTGGGAGAAAGCCGCGGGAATCTCGCCGCCGGAGGACGCGCGGAGGGACGCGAACTGACCCCGCGGGATCGCTGGATCGCCGAGCAAGTAGGTCCGACGCTTCGCGAAAGAGGACTCGTATTCGTGGGACTGGACGTGATCGGAAACTATCTGACCGAAGTGAACGTGACCAGCCCGACCTGCGTGCAGGAGCTGGATGCACTGTTCGGCTTGAATATCAGTGCCTTGCTGATGAATCATATCGAGTCCGTTGTGCGGGCTTAATAACGTCGACTCATGAATACCGAAAAGGTTTTTTCCGACCGCTTTCTTCTATCCCTGGTTTTTGCCGGCATCGCACACGCCGTTCTCATCCTGGGCGTCAGCTTCGAAATGCCCAAGCACCCGGAAATCAAGAAATCCTTGACCATCGCTCTGGTGCGAAATGCTTCGCAGAAGGCTCCGGAAAAGGCCGACTTTCTCGCTCCGGACAACCAGATAGGCAGCGGAACCCATACCGAAAAGGCGATTCCGAGGAACCAGCCCACACCGCAGGAAGGACAGGGCCAGCAAACCGAAAACGCGCCCAATCCCGCGCATGTTCAGGAAGCCAAACTCAAACGCGTGCTGAGACAGGAAAAATCCGAAAAGAAGATCGTCACGGATCAAGGCACGGAGATACTGCCGGAACCGCAGCCCGTAAAGCTCACCGCCGCGGCGCTCAGCCAGCAGATTGCCGAATTGAGCGCCGAACTGAACAAATCGCGGGAAGACTATGCCCGCCGTCCCAAGCTGGTTTACATCAACTCGGTGAACGCCCACAAATACAAGGCCGCTGCCTACGAGAAGGCCTGGCAGGACAAAATCGAGCGTATCGGCAATCTTAATTATCCCGACGAAGCCCGCCGCCGGAATCTTTCCGGAAGCCTGCTTCTGAGCGTCGGCATCAAGCCGGACGGAACCGTGTACAGCATACAGGTCCGGCATTCTTCCGGCCATCAAGTTCTGGACGACGCCGCAACGAATATCGTGCAGCTTGCCGCTCCCTTCGCACCTTTTCCCCAAGAGCTGAAACAGGAAGCGGATGTTTTGATCATCACCCGCACCTGGCGGTTCGAGAACGATCACCGTCTCCAAACCGGCCCCTGATTCACCCCAGCTTTCCCTGCAAGCTCGGACTCTCCGCCATAACGTCCGAGCGCCTGTCCAGGCAGCCTTCCACCGCCTAGCCTTCCCCCAAAAACCGACTATTCTTGATGTGTCCGGCCAGGACGCCTGGGTCCGCTGACTGAATCTTCCCTTTAGAACGATGTCCGCCGACCCTGTAGAGAGCCGTCCACCTTATCCCTGTTAATTGCCTAGCCGTTTCCTCATTAAGAACACCGATGGTCGATTATCTCTCCCAAGCTCAGCGACCGGCCTTGCCGCGATGCGGTGAGGCAGGGCCCGACGTTGGTCCAGGGAATTTTGCCGAACCGGCCTTTCTGATCGAGGACTCGCTCCAACCGAATCCGCTCTGCCTAGGCACAGAAAACGACGTCGCAGATTATCTGGCCCATTCCGTGTCTGCGGTTCCCGACAACTTGCTGCGACACACTCAGCGGGTGTTGCACCACTACCATCAAAACGACCGAGACGGCCTGTACGCCGCTTTGTTGGACCTTTTCATTGCCCTGGAACACAGGGGACCCTCTCTCCGCAAGCGATTGCTGACAGGGGCGCGGGATCGGTTGAGGAAGGATTGCTATGCGCGTCTCGATCGATGGCTTGAATGCGGAAACACGCCCGATTGGGCCGAGCTGCCGCCGGCCGGGCAATCGGTTCTTGCCCCCGGCGTCATCGGTTCGCTGAATTTGGTCCAGGTGTCGATCGATGCCTCGGACGAAGAACGCGACCCGCTGGTGGAAGCGCGGGAACACATCGAATACAGCCAGATCGACCAAGCGAGAGCGGTACTGGAAGGCGCATTGTTCCGACTGCCTGAGCGAACCGATTTACTTGAGGAACTACTGCTGCTGTATCGGGCGACCGGTGATCTCGACAATTTCTTGCACACGCGTGAAAAGCTTCGGGCGATCATGGACCCCTTGCCGGCGATTTGGGACGAGTGCGAACGATATCTGCGAAAGGAACATACCCCATGACCGATTTTGCCATCGCGCCATTAAGGTTGGCGGTTCTAGGGATGGACGAGCGGACTGCGAAACTGTTCAAGATGTTCCTGCACGGCCCTTGCCGAAACCAGGCCGAGATCGTCGGCGACGGAGAAGAAGCGGAAGCCTGTATGATCGACATGGACGCACAGAGGGCGGCCGAATTGCTGGATCGGGAACGGCAAACCCATCCCGACCGGGTCCTTATCCTGCTTTCCCTGAACGACCGTGCGTCTTCGCCCGAGACCGTTTTTTTGAAGAAACCGGTCCAAGCTGAGAGCATGCTGCAGGCGATCCGGCGCGTCCGGCAAATTCTCCAAGGCCGCCAACCGCGGCAAGCCGGAAAGCCGGAGCCGGAAACCCGCCCGACTCCGTTACGGGCGGTCGTTGCGCCGGAAAAATCGGATGGATCCGTATCCAAAGTGGCCGCCCTAATGGATGAGCAAAGCTTCATGAGCTTTCTGGGCGTCCGCGACGACATCGATCCGACCGTTCCCGAACAGGCTGCGGCGGTCCGCTACGATCCCAAGGATTTTCTGCAGGGGAGCTTCGAATCGGCCTGCGCGCTCGCCATTTCGCATCAACAGGCTTTGCGGGTGGAAACGCCATGGAAGCCGCTGGTCGTCTTTCCACAGATTCGACGGATATGGATCAACGCAGACGAAGCTCAATTGCGCGCCGCCTGCGCGATTCGCATTAACAATCTTGCGCATATGGATATCAGCGGACCCCGCGCGCAAACCGCCAAGGATCTGAAAGTTACGCCGATCGACACCGGCCAGGCCGAGCTCGATCCGAGCCGGATGATCTCGCTGGATGCCTTCTTATGGAAGATGGCGATCTGGACGTCAAAAGGCAAGATCCCTGTGGACATCTCGTTCGAACACGAGGTAGCCCTCAAACACTGGCCCAATCTGACCCGCTTCCTGCTGATCCCTCATACCATGCGAATCGCAGCACTGTTGTATCACAGCCCCCATACCGTATGCGAGGCGGCGCAGATTTTAGGCATACGGCAGCAGTATGTGTTTGCCTTCATCAGCGCCGCTCATGCCTTGCGACTGATAGAGCAACGGCCGAAACAGCAGACGGCCCGCGCGGAAATTCAGGCGTCGACCGCCAGACCGGAGCCGGAGCGCACGTCCTTTCTCGGGAAGATTTTGAAACACTTGAAAATGTCTTGACGGGAGCGGAATCGAATCGTGATTCAGTACAACAAAATCATTTTCACCGGACCCGTGGGCGCTGGGAAAACGACCGCCATCACCTCGCTCAGTGATGTTCCGCCGGTCAAAACGGACCAAGTCGCCAGCGATATGACCAAAAGCCGGAAAGCTTCGACCACGGTCGCGCTCGACTACGGGATGATGACTTTGCCCGGCGGGGAAAAGATTCATCTGTACGGAACGCCGGGACAGGAGCGGTTCGACTTCATGTGGGACATTCTGACCACCGGAGGCATCGGCCTGGTGCTGCTGCTCGACAACACCCGCGCCGATCCCTTCCAGGATCTGCGCTTTTTCTTGAACAAATTCGGCAGCTTCATCGAGGCCACGAGCTTGGTCATAGGCGTCACCCAAATGGACGTCCGTGCAACGCCTCTGGTATCGGACTACCATCGCCAGTTGGAAGCGACCGGTCTGAATCCGCCGATTTTCGAGGTCGACGCCCGGCGCAAGAAAGACGTTTCTCTGCTGGTACAGGCGCTGCTCTACTCCATCGATCCGGGGCTGGAGGATCAATGAAGGACTACGCGCTGGCGGAGCACCTTTATCTTCATCCGACGCCAGGCGGCGCCTACCATGCGGTCACGACCAAGGCGCACACCCCAGCCAAACAGCTCATCAGAAACTTGCTGCAGATGGAGTCCAGCCCAGCGCTCACCCTGGCCGGCCTGAAAGACTGGTCGGCTATCGAGGACGCCGAAAGGGCCTATGCCATGCTGCACCATGCACAAGAAGCGAAATGGCTGCAAGGGTTGAAGGCGCCGCTGAAATGCCCGAATCAGCCTCTTTCCGAAATCCTGCCCGAACTGCTGAGCCAGCTCAGCAGCCAAGCCAAGGTTCTGTTGGCCGACAGCCAAGGGTTCTATCTTGCGACCCACGGTTTTCCCCACGAAGTCGCCGAGGAGCTGTCGGCGCTCAGCGCCGATTTGGCCAATCTGCATGAGCGTCGCTCGGGTCTCTTGCTCAACAACCTGGGGCTCAATTCGAGCGCCTGGTCCGTAGTGGACTCGGCGGGCAACAGCAAAGTGGGATTTTGGCCGCTATACCTGGGGAAAGAGCGATTCGTGCTGGTCGCCGCGGGAATGCCGAGGTTCAACCAGCCGGATTTCGTTACCCTGGTCTGGATATTGAGCCGCCGCTATGCCGGCGTCGGCAGCTGATGCAAATAAATCAAGAACGAATTTTCCCGAATCATCCGAGTGCGAGCGAGGTTCAGTTATGCGTGCAGAAATGTTGACTTCCATTTTGAGTGAGTTGAACGGCACATCGGCCGACATCGAAGCTTCCGGCGTCATTTCGACGGACGGCTTGATGATGGCGGCCGTATTGCCTCAAAACCTGGACGAGGATCGGGTGGGCGCCATGAGCGCCGCCATGCTGTCCCTGGGCGACAGGACCGCCCAGGAACTGTCGCGGGGTACGCTCGAGCAGGTGCTCATCAAAGGCGACAGGGGATACGTGCTGATGACTTATGCCGGCAAGGAAGCGGTGCTGACCGTGATGGCCAAGCCCAATGCCAAGTTGGGTCTGATCTTTCTGGACGTAAAACGGGCGGCCGAAAGCATAGCCGGCCTGATTTGACCGGCGCACAGCCCGACCACCGTAGTTCCAAGAGGCCGCCATGCAAGACATGAAGCCCGAAGATATCGTCGGGGCCTACCGAGAACATACGCTCGTCCATTTCGACGGGACTCGCCGGAAAGTGCTGGTAACCGACATCGAGTCGCCCTATCCGGACGGACGCTTGATCGTTTCTCGCACCGATCCGGCCGGCATCATCACCCATGTCAACCAATCCTTCGTCGACATGTCGGGATATTCCAAGGAAGAACTGATCGGCGCGCCACACTACATTCTGCGGCATCCCGATATGCCGCCGGCAGCTTTCCGGGATCTTTGGGAAACCTTGCGGCGCGGCGAAAAATGGCAGGGCTATGTCAAGAATTTGCGCAAGGACGGCGGTTTCTACTGGGTCAAGGCCACGGTTATCCCGAACATTCGAAACGCCCAGGTCATCGGCTATACCTCGGTCCGGCGCAAGCCGTCCCGACAGAAAGTCGCCGAATGCATGAAACTCTATCCCACCTTGTTTTGAGCGTCTCGACTCCGCGAGGACTATGCCATGCCCCACGTTTTCACCGTAAGCCCGGATTTTACGCCCGAGCACCTGTCCGGCTGGTTCATTTTCAATACTTGGTTGCAAAAGGCCTTGGGCGAGGCATTTCATTTGCAATTGTATGACGACTTCCACAGTCAGCGGGACGCCATCAAGTCCGACCGAATCGATCTGATCTACGCCAACCCTTACGATGCCGCCATGCTGGTGCGGGAAAAAGGCTTCAAACCCTTGGTCAAGCCGGAAGGCAAGGCGGACGAGGCGGTTATCGCGGTGAGTACCGAACGCCCTTACCTTCAGGTCGAAGATTTGCCCGGCTCGATCAAGCTGGCGACCACCGAAGACCCCGATGTCCACATGATGGGCATGATCATGCTGGAGCCGGCCGACCTCGATGCCGCATCGGTCGAACTAAAAGTCTGCGACTCCTATGTGCTGGTCGCCAAGGAATTGCTCAAAGGCTACTGCGATGCAGGCGTTTTTCTCGCCGAGGCGTTCAACGATCTCTCTTCGGTCATACGCAAGCAACTGCGGGCATTGGTCAACAGCCAGATCCAGGTGGTCCATCACGCGCTGATGATAAGCCCTAGGCTCGCGGATCACCGAGACCGCCTGCTCGGCGCGCTGCTGGCCATGTCCGAAAACGACAAGGGCAAGAGTGCTCTCGCAGCGCTGAAGATCCCCCGCTGGGAACGGGTCGACGACGAAGAGATGGAATTCATGATCGATCTCATGGACACCTTTGTGACCTGAGCACGAGATCACCCGATCAAAATACCGGGAGCCTCTGCGCTCGACTGCGAAGCTTTTCGCACATCGCCGCTGTTCCCGTATCCACCAAGCTGACGATCCTCGCTTCACGCATAGGATTATGCTCCGCGCTTTGAGCGCGATTGGAGTACCACAAGAAATTTCAGCCTTTCCGTGAACTGACTTGCAGCCTCGTCGGTCTACCCCGATACTATGACCATGATTGAAGCGATCGCGAACCTCACCAACAACTTTCTGATCGCCATGCCCGGGATGACGGACCCCTTTTTCGCCCGCACCGTCACTTATCTGTGCCAACACAGTCCGGAAGGCGCATTGGGTATCATTATCAATCGCCCGTCCGAGCTGACCTTGGGCGATGTGATGCAGCAAATGGAGATCGATATCCAGGAATCCGCCATAGGCCAAATTCCCGTTTACTTCGGCGGGCCGGTGCAGGCCGAACGCGGCTTCGTCCTTCACGAGCCGGGCGGTAACTGGAATTCCACCCTGAAGGTATCGGACTCCATTTCCCTCACCACCTCCCGCGACATCTTGGAAGCCATGAGCATTGGCAAGGGACCCCAAAAGGTCCTGGTGGCGCTGGGATACGCCGGCTGGGGAAAGGGACAGCTGGAACGGGAAATCGTCGAGAACTCCTGGCTGAGTGCGCCCGCCGACGACGCCATTCTGTTCGATTATGCGCCGGCCCATCGCTGGAAGGCCGCCGCCGAACTGATGGGCGTGGATATTTCACTTCTGTCCTCTCAAGCGGGGCACGGCTAATTCATGGATTTCGTCGATCCAGTGCGGCACGAGACCAACGAGCCCACTTATCTCGGCTTTGATTTCGGAGAAAAAAACATCGGCGTGGCCGTCGGACAGCGGGTAACCGGTACCGCGACAGCTCTTGAAACGATACGCGTAACCAGCCGCAAGGCCCTGTGGGACGCCATATCCCGCCTGGTTCAGACATGGCGGCCGTCGGCGTTCGTGGTCGGCTTCCCTTATAACCCGGAAGGTGAAGAAAACCCTATCATCGAGCCCATTTTGCGCTTCTGCCGTCAATTGGAAAGCCGTTATCACCTGCCGGTCCACACGATGGACGAAACCTTGTCGACCAGCGAATCCCGCGAGATTTTTTATCGCAGGCGCTCCAAACGGTCGACGCATTTCGCCGATGTCAAAGACGAACTCGCCGCCCAATTGATTCTGCAAACCTGGTTGGCCCATACGAAGGAAAAGGATGTCGGGAATGTTTGATACGGCATTGCGGGTGGACCTGTTGCTCGACCGGCTGGAAGCTTCTTTGCGCGAAGAAATGGCGCGGCGCGAGTTTTCCGACCCGGCCATGATCGGCATTCACACCGGCGGAGCCTGGATCGCCGACCGCTTACATGCCCGACTCGGTCTGGCCGAGCCTTTGGGACTCTTGAACATCTCGTTTTACCGGGACGATTTTTCACAGACCGGTATTCACCCTCAAGTCAAACCAAGCGTGCTGCCGTTTCGCGTCGAAGGCCGGAACATATTGCTGATCGACGACGTGTTCTATACCGGACGGACTGTTCGTGCCGCGCTGAACGAGATCTTCGATTACGGACGCCCTGCCCAGGTTTTGCTGGGCGTGCTGATCGAGCGAAACGGGCGGCAGATTCCGATTCGCCCCGATTGCATAGGGCACAAAATTACGCTTGCCGCCGATCAGCGCATTACCCTCAGCGGGCCGAGCCCGCTCGAACTTCGCATCCATTCGGTTTCTCCGCAATCATGAATCCGATTCAGGCCGACAATCTTCAATTAGATTCCAGCGGACGATTGAAACACTTTCTGACCGTCGAGGGCTTGAGCCGAGACTTGCTGGTCAAGATCATGGACACGGCGGAATCGTTCGCCAGCGTCACCGAGCAGACCGTCAAGAAAGTGCCGCTGCTGCGCGGCAAGACCGTGGTCAACCTGTTTTTCGAGAACAGCACGCGCACGCGCACCACCTTCGAATTGGCCGCGAAGCGGCTGTCCGCCGACGTAATCAATCTGAACATCGCCACTTCCGCCACATCCAAGGGGGAAAGCCTGCTGGATACCATCCGCAATCTGGAAGCGATGCACGTCGACATGTTCGTCGTCCGGCACGCGGAAAGCGGCGCGGCCCACTTCATCGCCCGCCACGTGGCACCCCATATCAGCGTCATCAACGGCGGAGACGGACGGCATGCCCACCCGACCCAAGCGATGCTGGACGTGTTCACTATCCGCAAATACAAGGGCGATTTCTCGAATCTGAAAGTAGCGATCGTCGGCGATATCCTTCATTCCCGCGTAGCCCGGTCCGAGATTCATGCCCTGAACACCCTGGGTGCCGCCGAAGTGCGCGTGATTGGTCCCAAAACGCTGCTGCCGGCTGCGGTCGAGACCTTGGGCGTCACCACATTCCATGATCTGGAGGAAGGCCTGGAAAACGTTGATGTCGTGATCATGCTGCGCCTGCAAAAGGAGCGCATGAGCGGGGCCTTCATTCCGACCGAGCACGAATACTTCGCCTGCTTCGGGCTGACCGAAAAACGCCTGGCGCGCGCCAAACCGGATGTCATCGTGATGCATCCGGGGCCCATCAATCGAGGCGTTGAAATCGATTCCCAAGTCGCCGATGGTCCCCACTCCGTCATACTTCAGCAGGTCGACCACGGGATCGCCGTTCGCATGGCGATTCTGTCCATGGCGATGCGCCCCGATCTCGAAAGTTCGCCTGGAGACCGAATAGCATGACCGAACGCATCGCCATCCGCGGTGGCCATGTCGTCGATCCGTCGAACGGCATCGAAGAAACGCTCGATCTCTACTTGGCCGAGGGACGTGTGGTGTCGCTCGGGACCGCGCCGGACGGTTACATGGCGGATCGAACGATTTCAGCGGAAGGGCAGATCGTATGTCCCGGTTTTATAGATCTTTGCGCGCGTTTGCGCGAGCCTGGTTACGAGCACAAGGCGGCGATCGCCAGCGAAAGCGAGGCCGCTAGCGCGAGCGGGATTACCACGCTCTGCTGTCCGCCCGATACCGATCCGGTCATCGATACACCCGCCGTGGTCAACCTGATCCGGGAAAGGGCGCAACAGATCGGTAAGATAAGGGTACTACCCATAGGCGCTTTGACGCGCGGCCTTAAAGGTAGGGATTTGAGCGAAATGAGTGCGTTGAAGCGCGCCGGCTGTGTTGCGCTCAGCAATGCCCACGCGCCGATGGCGAATACGCTGGTGCTGCGCCGGGCGCTCGAATATGCCGCGAGTCACGACCTTCTGGTCGTCATCCGTCCGGAAGACCCATGGCTTGCCGACCAAGGCTGTGTCCACGAAGGGCCGACCGCGACTCGATTGGGTTTGCCAGGGATTCCGGACGCGGCTGAGACCGTAGCCATTGCCCAAGTCCTGGCGCTGGTCGAGCACACCGAGGCACGGGTTCATTTCGCGCAGTTGAGCTGCGCGCGGGCCGCCCGGATGATTGCCAGAGCACGGGAAAAAGGCGCGCCGGTCAGCGCCGACGTAGCGGCTCATCAGTTGCATATGACCGAAACGGACATCGACGGATTCAACGCCATGTGCCACGTTAGACCCCCGCTACGAAGCGTGCCCGATAGGGATGCTCTGCGCGAGGCGCTCAGGAACGGCGTGATAACGGCGATTTGTTCGGACCACCAACCCCACGAGCCGGACGCCAAGCTGGACGTCTTTCCGTCCACCGAGCCCGGCATGGCTTCGCTGGAAATGCTGCTTCCTCTGACGCTGAAGCTGGTCGACGAGGACGTCCTTTCCCTAAGTCAGGCGATCGCCCTCCTCACACAAGGCCCGGCCGCCGTCATGGGCACGGAGACGGGCACCCTCAGCGTCGGCTCGCCGGCTGATATCTGCATCTTCGACCCCGAGTGCACCTGGACGGTTGATAGCTCGACTTGGCGAAGCACCGGCCGGAACACTCCCTACTGGGGGCAAACCGTCAAGGGCCGGGTGACTCGTACGTTTGTGGATGGCCGGGCGGTTTTCGAGCTCTAGCCAAACCGCCGATAAGGCAGCGACCGAAACCCTATTTCACCACACCGCATGCAATACGGGCTCCGCCCGGCTTATCGGCATAGTTGTCGTCTTCCGCATGAATCATCAATGAACGTCCCTTGAGATCGGCTACGCGCAAACGCTTGGCGGTGACCGCTTCCTGAGCCGTACCGTCGGAGGCCACATTCAAAACCGGCAGATCTCCGGCGTGACCGTCGCCGACGGGGCCCGCATGCTTTCCGGTTTTCTTCGGATCGAAGTGATTGCCTGCCGCCAATCCCGCCACGGGTTTTCCGTCTTTTTCTTTGGCGCCGCAGTCGGGGAACTCATGAACATGAAAGCCGTGCGGCCCGGGCGGCAGACCTCTGAGATCCGGGGTCAGCTTCAATCCAGCGGCCGTATCCGCGGCGACGACGGAACCGATGGACTCCGCAATTCCGGTTTCGTCGATCTTGTTCATCTCCACTCTGATCTCTTCGGCATAAACCGCGGATCCGAAGATGATCGCCGCGCCTGCGGCCATCAATCCAAATTTGTTCATCATAACCTCCCGTATCGTTGTTAAATTTTGCTGTCCAACCGATTTTAAGCCTAAGACAATCCCTGTCGTAAGTCCGTTAAACGAATTTGACATAATCCGAAGCGATGCTTATCGGCCTTTGCAAAACCTGGATAGGAAGCGTTACTCTCCATAAGGGTCGATGGGTATAAGCTGATGGCAGAACGTACTTCGAACCATGCGTGATCCTTTAGCTTTGCTGCCCGGCACCGATTTCCCCCGTATCACGCGGAAACGGCTGGAGACTCTTCAGGTCAATCTGGGCTATCGCTGCAATCTGAGGATTTTGGAGGAACCGGGGTATGAAGATCTGGCTAGGTTCCTTGCGGAACATCGCGTCGAGATCGTTGCCTCTCTGCCGTGTTATCTTGAGCAGGACGTGGACGCTCAGCGCGGCAAGGGGGTATTCGATAGGAGTCTTAGGGCTTTACACCAGCTGAATCGCTTCGGCTACGGCGGCTTCGATTCGGGCCTGATTCTAAATCTGGTCTACAATCCACAGGGGGCGGCGCTGCTGCCGCCGCAAATTGAATTGGAAAACGCCTATGAGCGCGAGCTGGAAAGCCGCTACGGGATCGTTTTCAACCGATTGTACACCCTTGCCAATATGCCGATCCGGCGTTTCGGCAGCACCCCCATCAGTCAGGGGAGGTTCGACGAATACATGACTTTGTTGAGGAACAGCCACAATTCGAAAAATCCGGAAGACGTAATGTGCCGCAGCTTGATCAGCGTAGACTGGCAAGGTCATGTATACGACCGCGATTTCAACCAGATGCTCGATTTGCCACTGGGCGCCGGCAGCAGTTGCGGCGGGGCGCTGCGATCTTGAGCGCACGCCTTCGTCTTTCTTTTCGTAAGAGCTCCTTTTCTTAATCTGTCCGCTTCCCATGCTGCAATTTATCAACGTCAGCAAACGCTATTCGGATAGCGGAGAAGTATTGTCCAACGTCTGTTTTCAGCTCGAAAAGGGCGAAATGGCTTTCCTGACCGGCCACTCGGGGGCCGGGAAAAGCACCTTGCTCAAGCTGATTCCGGTCATCGAACGGCCCAATCGGGGGCAGATCCTCTTCGAAGGAAAGCCCATCAACCGTATATCCAAACGGCAAGTGCCTTATCTTCGCCGCCAATTGGGATTGATCTTCCAGGATTACCGCTTACTGCACGATAGAACCGTATTCGACAACGTAGCCCTGCCCCTGCTCATCGCCGGCTTCAGCCAGCAAGAAACCGCCCGACGGGTTCGGGCCGCCCTCGATAAGGTCGGTTTACTCCGCAAGGAAAAGCGGTTTCCTCTTGCGCTGTCCGGAGGCGAGCAGCAGCGGGTCGGCATCGCTCGAGCGATCGTACACAAACCCTCCCTGATTCTGGCCGACGAGCCGACCGGCAATTTGGATCCGGGCCTCTCGGCAGAGATCATGGATTTATTTAAGGAATTCAACCAGGTCGGCGTAACGCTCTTGATCGCGAGTCACAACCTCGACCTGATTTCGCGGTTCGCCTGCCGAACCCTCAAGTTACAGCAAGGCCAATTGGTCGAAGGCGGCTGAGACGTGCCGATTGCAAGAATGCAGAAACCTCGAAGGAGGCGCGATACTAATGCGGCGCATGCCCGGCGAACCGGCAATGGGCCGGCGAACTGGCTGCGAGCCTACGTCGACTTGCACGTCGAAACGCTTAAATCCAGTTTTGTACGTCTTCGGCGAACTCCTGTCGCCAGCATCATGACGGTGCTGGTGATCGCCATCGCATTGACCATACCGGCTAGTTTCCATGTTTTCATCAAGAACGCTCAGCAGGCCAGTTCGACCCTCGAAGCGACGAACCAAATATCGCTGTTCCTGAAACCCGAACTGACCAACGAAGCCGGCGGCAAGGTCGCGGAAACACTCAATAAGCACCCGCAAATCGCGGTGGCCGAGCTGGTTACGAAAGAAGCGGGGTTACAGCAACTCAAGAGCTACAGCGGTTTTGGCGATGCCTTACAGGCTTTGGATTTCAATCCCTTGCCGGCGGTCGTCGGCATCAAACCGAAGGACTCCCTCACTCGTCCCGATGAAGTGGAAAAACTGCTCGGCGAGCTCCGAGCGCTGCCGGAAACCGATTTCGTCCAGCTCGATACCGAGTGGATGCACAAGCTGCACGCCATATTAACGATCGCCCAACGCAGCGTAGTCGTGTTCAGCGTGCTACTTAGTCTTGGCGTATTGTTCATCGTAGGCAACACCATCCGTCTCGAACTGCAAAACCGCCGCGAGGAAATCGTCGTCGCGAAACTGATCGGGGCCACCGACCGTTTTATCCGCCGCCCTTTCTTGTATGCCGGCTTTTGGTACGGCTTCCTCGGCGGAACTCTTGCCTGGTTGTTGGTCAGCTTCTTCCTGTTGTTCCTGCGTGGCCCCTCCCGACACTTGGCGGAACTCTACGGCAGCCCTTACGCGCTTTCCTTTCTGAGCCTATCGGAAACAGAACTCCTGATTGGAGCATCGGTCTTATTGGGAATAATCGGGGCATGGATAGTCGTCTCTTATCATTTACGGGAACTTGATCCTACTTGATTGACGAGGTTTTATAGACATACTATTAGCACTCGTCATTGTTGAGTGCTAAGCTAAAACAGGAATTAAGACTGAGGACACTTATGAGCAACGCATTAACTCTTCCGGTTAATCTCTCGCTCGGCTCCATCGAAGAATATGTCTCTGCCGTAAACTCGATGCCGCGTTATAGCGCCGATGAAGAGCGCGCACTGGCTGTACGCTTTCGCGAGCATAACGATTTGGAGGCTGCACGGCAGTTAGTGCTCGGCAATTTGCGCTTCGTCGTCCATATTGCCAGGGGATACCTGGGCTACGGTTTGCCGCTGCCCGATTTGATCCAGGAAGGAAACATCGGCCTCATGAAAGCCGTGAAGCGTTACGACCCTGCCGTCGGCGTCCGGCTGGTTTCGTTTGCCGTTCATTGGATCAGGGCGGAAATCCACGAATTCATCATTCAGAATTGGCGCATAGTTAAAGTCGCCACCACCAAAGCTCAGCGGAAATTGTTCTTCAATTTGCGCAAGTTCAAGAACCGCTTGGGATGGCTGAGCCACGACGAGGCTCACGTTCTAGCCAACGAATTAGGTGTGGATGTCGCGACTGTCTATGAAATGGAAAATCGCCTGAACAATCAGGATGTCGCCTTCGAACCCAGCGATAACGACGGCGACGATAGAGAAGCACCGGCTCCGGTGCATTACCTTCAGCAAGAAAATGCCGATCCCGCGGATTTGCTCGAAGATAACGACTGGGGACAGCATAAGCAGCAACGGCTGGTTGCCGCCATCGAGCAACTGGACGAGCGCAGCCGGGACATCGTTACGAGCCGGTGGCTGAGCGAAGAAAAACTGACCTTGCACGATCTGGCCACACGCTATCAGGTTTCTGCCGAGCGTATTCGCCAATTGGAGAATACCGCTATGAAAAAGCTGCGAAACTCCCTGGTCGACACCTGAGCTTCGAGCAGACTCGACCCCACGCACTAAAAAAGGTGACGCAAAGTCACCTTTTTTGTATCCGACTTCCGCTCACCGAGGCCGATGGCTTCTAGATCCTATTGCAGGGCGGTCTCGTGGTCCTTCCGAAGATGCAACATCGTAAACATGCCGAGCGGCGGCAAGGTATGCCGTTTAACTTCGCGCAGGGACGTATTTCCCAGAATCTCCTGAACAGGCATGTCCGGACGCCAACCCAGCTTGTTCGAAAGCGGAGCCAAGAATTTTTCGATATCCCGCCTAAAACCCTTTTCTGCGGCAAAGTGATTCACGATGATCACATCGCCTCCGGGCTTGCACACCCGCTCGATTTCCCGGATCACTTTCTCCGGGTCCGGAACCACCGACATCACGTATGCTGCGACCACGGCATCGAAAGAATCGTCGGAAAATTCCAGTTCACGGGCATCCATGATGCGAAGGCTGGAAACATGGCTCAACTTTCCTCTCGCTACCCGTTGCTGGGCTCTTTCCAGCATGTCGGGAGAAATATCGATGCCGTGCACTTCGTGCTCCTTACGATAGTAAGAGAGGCTAATACCCGTGCCCACCCCAACTTCGAGTACCTTGCCAGGCCGCTTGTTGGTAACGCCCGCCGCCATCGAACGGCCGCGAAAACTCAGCATCCAGCCAAAAGTCTGATCATATACTGGCGCATAGCGTGCGTATGATTTTAGGATGTATTCCAATTGCATTGTGTTGTCCTCTCCTCCCGTCCGGTAGCGTTATTGACGAGACTTCTTGTTGTTTTTCGAGAAAATTTTTGCTTGGCATCCCACCCAATAAACACACGGCTGAAACTTCAGCATCATCTTCCACATCAGTATTGATAATAAAGGTTAACTAAGGACATGGGAATCCGATTGAGTTCTGGTGCGGGCAGTAATTGGACGTTTATTGCATGAACCGCCACCCCGGAGCTATTGAGTTCATTTAATATAGCCGTTTAAGAACGCAGCGTTGGGCAATTCGATCATGAGCAAAGTGGTACAAGTCAAGCTTAACCAATCAGCGGAGGAAATCGTCGCCAAAGCGAGGGAAGCGGCGCGCGACAAGGGCATTCATTTGATCGGCGACGAAGAAAGAGGACAGTTTGCCGGTAATGGAATCGAGGGCCATTACCATATCAGCGGCGACACGCTTTCTATTCGGATTTCTAAGAAGCCGTTTATCGTTCCGTGGAATCTGATCGAAGCTGCCGTGCGGAATTATTTCGCTTAACGGCGGTGCGTCGTTAAAGCCGCAGCCAAAGCTCATAGCAAGAGCCGAAACGCCGGATCTCATCATGGGACCCGGTCCCGCACGTGATGGCCGACGGTCATTATCCGCCCGAACTGTGGCTGAAGTGGACATCAAGGCTGCGTTTGAGTTTTTGCGGCAACTCCGGCAGAGACGAACGCGGCACCAGAAAAGTCGTGAGAACAAACAAATCTCTAAAAATTCTTTTCTCTTCCATCATTTCGCGAACATAATCGTGGCGAACGCTACCTCCCGGTCCGACTTTATTTCCCAACATGTGTTGCTCGAATAATGAACGATTGATGCGCCAACCGATCAATTGGTCATCAATATCCATCAACCGTTTAAGCACTCGAAAAGGGACCTGCAAAAGCGGTTCATCCCGGTAAAGAAGGAGAAACAAGGCGGATAGGACGGCTGCTTGGCGGAATTGGAATACCCCCTCATCCCGCAGCAATTCGTATTCCTCCGGCTTAAACAATGCGTCGAACCGGTAACGGCCGTTTTCCAGCTTGCTGAGCTGCCCCCGACGATCCCAACCGGACAGTGAGCGGTTGTTCTGTACCCATTGATAATCCTGTTGCAGCATGTCATGCACCAGGCGGCGGTAATGCGGCCAAAACTCGCCCCCTTCCGGATTCCGAAAAGGCATATTGGCAAGCCAATTATCGACTGCCTCGAACAAGGTCTTTTCTTCACGCGCTTTCAGGAGAGCCTCGCGCTCTTCAGACCGAAATCGATCGAACGAGTCCGGAGTAAGCTCCGTGGCCAAACCAAGACGAAGCTCGATTTCTCGGAGCTGGCCGCTCTCGAATACCGAGCCCGAAAACAGATGATCGCGGAAATCGAGAAAATCGAGCGGAGAAATCGTTTCGAGCACCTCGATCTGACGATTGATAATCTTCTGGATCGCCACTAGGCGACCGAGGCGGGCAGCGATCAAGCCGACTTTCTGTCCGTCCAAGGGAATCGCCGAGAACAATTCAAGCACTGATTTCAGCTCGTAGAGGACTTCCTTGAGCCAAAGTTCGTGAACCTGATGAGCGATAATGAATAAGGTCTCGTCATGGACCTCTCGATCATCCCGCCCGCTTTCAGGACACTGGGCGTTTAGAAGGATATCGAGCCGTAAATAGTCCGAATAGTTGAACTCTTCCGTAGATCTTCTCATCGTGAACCCTTTTCCCTAGAGTCGTGATTCGAAGCAACTCCTTGATCGGGGGCTGCATGTCCGTGTATACCGATCGACGACGCCGTCAATCCAGCTGTCGGCGGTTCCCCTGATATCGACTTTCGGACCGGCCGACATAAGCCTTAAATTTACACGCAAAGCAGCGCCAGTATTGACCTTCGAAAAATCTTCAGTCTATGCGTGAAAATACGAGCATGGATCGCCCTAAGCGCCATAAAAGAGACCGGGCAAGCGAACGAGAGGCGGTTTCTTTATTCGAAAGATCGGGCTCAGTCGACCCATGAAGACAACGTCAATCGCCCCGACAGATTATAGTTACCCGGATAGCTATAGATGGCCTGACCATAGGCCGGGCTCACGTATTGCACGTTGAAAGCCGTTACCGTATCCGGGCCGACTCTCGGATAGCTATATATCGATTGTCCATAAGCCTTATTCACGTAAACGATTTGCGGATTCTTCACTTCGAAGACTATGCTTTCGGGAACTAAATAGCTATAGATCGCATTATTGAACGCCTTATTGAGGTAGATGAGTCCGGGTCGAAACTTTTGATCCAGTTCCGTGTTAAGCCGGTCAAGCTCAGCCGCAACGAGACCGCCCGCGAACAGCGAAAATGCTACCGATATTACGGCAATCAGTCTTCTGGGGATCATGGCACACCTCATCGTTGTTATTGACCGCCATACCCTTCGACTGTCAAATTCACGAGAATGTTTCTGATCCGCCAGCGCGCATTAACGGGACATTTGCGATTGGAAGGGTCGCCCTGGCGCTCCCAGGCCGACCGTCTGCGATTGGATAGCGTCAGCAGCAGGGGGTTGTGCGAAATGCGGGCTCGAATCTGCTAATTAACTTAGTACACATCGATCGCGTCCGGTTTTCTTCGCTTCATAAAGCGCCTTGTCCGCCCGTTCGAAGAGAGATTCCGACGTGTCGCCGTTCCGTACCTGGCTCATTCCGCAAGACACGGTAACCTGAACCGGCCGTCCTTGCGAATTGAAACCGCAGTGGGCAATTTTTTGCCGAATCTGATCGGCAATCCGGAGTGCGGCGTCTCCATCGGCGCCGCATAAAATCATCGCGAACTCTTCACCGCCTAGGCGCGCTACGAAATCCGTCTGCCGGATGGATTTATCCAACTCTTGGGCGACCGTCACCAACACTTTGTCCCCGGCCGAATGTCCAAAACGATCATTGATACCCTTGAAATGATCGACATCCCACAGCAGTAGCGACAAAGGCTGTTGAAAACGCTGCGATCGGGCAATCTCTTGGGCAATACGATCCTGATAAGCCATACGATTAGGCAAGTTCGTCAAGGAATCCCTAAGTGCCATGTCATGCGCCAACCTCAACTTGGAACGCAATTCAGCCGCCTCGAGCTCCAATTCCTGAAGCCTGCGAGTCAACTCGCCGAGTCTTCCGGTGGAGTCCCGCAAAAGGCCCAATTCGCGATCACGATTGATATGCAATTGTTGCAGCAGCCCGCTCAATCCGTTGTTCACTAGCACCTTAAGCTGATCCACTTCGGTGATCACTTCCATCTTCGAGCGCAAGTTCTCAAACTGCAGCGAGAAAGAGGAGTGTTCTGCCTCACGATCGCGAACGAAGGCCTTAGTGCTGGCATCCACTCCGATCGCATCATGTCCCAATTCAGTCAAGCGGCCGGATAAGCCGGCCAGAAAATACTCGATTTCCAGTTGCTCTTTTTGAATGAACGTTTTTACGTCGCTTAAAAAACCGATAGCCTCGCCGAGCAGGCTTTCGAGTACTTCCGTATCCGATTCCGATTTCAAACGCGTTTTGATCTGTTCTGCCTGCTGCCTAAAGTTCAAAGGAAGATCTATGACATCCAGCAGCAGTAGCAAACGATCGCGGACCGGACCGATTTCGACCGTTTCTCCCTCCGACTTTTTGTTCGTTTGAAGCAATCTGCCAAAAAATCCCGGTTTTGCCGCTTTGTCAGAAACCGAAATCGGTGTGTCGTGACGCAAAATCTCCCGTAATTCGGAAAGCAACCATTTCCAGTCCGCTATTTCGCCCCGGCCGACTTTTTGTTCGAGCAATGTAATCGCTTTTGTTTCTTCGTCGCTTATTGCAAGTTGCTTTGCAAAGCGAAACAGAATTCCGCTCTCCTGCTTAACAGGCTTGTTGTTTCCGCCCCTATCCTTTACGTCCCGCAAGAGCGTTTCCGATATGTCGTTCAACTCGGCCAGGCGCTTTTCATTCGAAATACCTTTCCTCAACAGGTCGCGGATATAAAGGAGGTGAGGATCGATCGCGGGATCCAGCCCGCTGGTCGCCAGGGTCAGGCGAATAATGGTGCGGCACAGTAATTTCTCTCGCTCGTCCGTTTTCTGCCGGGATCCCGTCGATTCATCAACCAGCGTTGTGTGTCTCGCTTTCCAGTATTGCGGATCATCTGATTTGAGGTTGTTCATAGTCGTGTCTGTCGCGGCGTGAGGTGCTTGCCTTCCAAAGAAAGGAGGACTGAAACGGGTTCTTACAAAGTTTAATCGGGATCGAGAATGTCGCAGCGGTATTAACGACACTTATTGCAAATAAGTAGAAATTTCTTTCTGAATTAAATGTAAGCACGGTGCATTTGTTGAAATGATGTTATTTCTAATTAAAAAACAATAAGCTACGAAACCCCTTATTGTGGATAAAAATCATCGTACACACGGGTAAGAACTGTGGACAAATGTAGATGAACCGTTGCTCTCTCGGCTCGGAACAGTTTGCTAACAGGGTTTTGGATATATTCTGCACATGCCGGCTCGAGGTTCCGGAGGAGTCGGCAGAAGAATTTGCACAGAGCTGGAATCGACATCCTGGCAGGCACGAATGGCGTTTTTTCGGCTCGCGGGCGGACTGTCGAAGAGAGGTTTACATGAACTGTTTTTGGCAAATCCGGCCTAAAACGAATCTTCTGCGACCGGTACAATAGCCAGCCTTACTATTGTCCGAATCATCATTCCATGAAATATCGCGATCTTCGTGAATTTATTCTCCATTTGGAGTCGATCGACGAGCTTAAACGCATAACCGTGGAAATCGACCCGAACCTCGAGATGACCGAAATATGCGACCGGACTCTCAAGGCTGGCGGTCCGGCACTACTGTTCGAAAGGCCGACCGGATCGCATGTCAGGGTGCTGGCCAATCTGTTCGGGACGCCCCGCAGGGTTGCTTTGGGGATGGGGCAGGAATCGGTCGAAGCGCTTCGTGAAGTTGGAAAGCTTCTGGCTTTTCTCAAGGAACCGGAACCGCCGAAAGGCATGCGCGACATGTTCGATAAGCTGCCAATGTTCAGGCAGGTGCTGAACATGCCGGCCAAGGAAGTGAAGAACGCGCCATGCCAGGAGATCGTTTATGCCGGATCGGATGTCGACCTCGGCCGTTATCCCATTCAAACGTGCTGGCCGGGAGATGCGGGACCATTGATCACCTGGGCCTTGGTCATTACCCGAGGTCCGCATAAGGAAAGGCAGAATTTGGGAATTTACCGGCAACAGGTCATCGGCAAAAACAAGGTCATCATGCGCTGGCTCGCGCATCGGGGCGGCGCGCTGGATTTCAAGGACTGGCAGGAGGCCCGCCCCGGCCAGCCGTTTCCGGTTGCCGTCGCATTGGGCGCGGACCCCGCCACCATTCTCGGTGCCGTGACGCCGGTGCCGGATTCGCTTTCGGAATACGCCTTCGCGGGGCTCTTGCGTGGCGCCAAAACGGAAGTGGCCAATTGTCTTCTGAGCGATTTGCAAGTGCCCGCGACGGCCGAAATCGTCTTGGAAGGTTTCATCTATCCAGGCGAGACGGCGCCGGAGGGCCCGTTCGGAGATCACACCGGCTATTACAACGAGGTCGAGGAATTCCCCGTTTTCACCATCGAGCGCATCACGCAACGGGAAAGCCCGATCTACCACAGCACGTATACGGGACGTCCTCCGGATGAGCCGGCCATTCTGGGCGTTGCCCTGAACGAAGTCTTCGTGCCTATCCTGCAAAAGCAGTTTCCGGAAATCGTCGATTTCTATCTGCCGCCGGAAGGCTGTTCTTACCGGCTTGCCGTGGTCAGCATGAAGAAACAGTACCCTGGCCATGCAAAACGGGTGATGTTCGGCGTATGGTCGTTCCTGCGGCAGTTCATGTACACCAAGTTCGTGATCGTTGTGGATGAGGATATCGATGCGCGGAATTGGCAGGATGTGATCTGGGCGATGACGACTCGCATGGATCCTGCGCGCGATATCGCGTTGATCGAAAACACGCCGATCGACTATCTGGATTTTGCCTCGCCGGTTTCGGGTCTGGGTTCGAAAGTCGGGTTCGACGCGACCAATAAGTGGCCCGGCGAAACGGTTCGCGAATGGGGCCAACCCATCGCGATGACGGAGGCTGTTCGGTCAAAAATTGATCAGCTTTGGGATAGCCTGGGCATTTAAGCGAGGCCTCTAAGCGGAATGTAAACGGTCACGCAATCGGCGCCGCCGCTATCTCTCTATATTTCAAAATGACTAAGTATTTTTCGATGCCGCGTTTTCTTTGGCCGGTAATTCTTCTTTTAATGCTGGTATCCCCCCTCGGGCTCAGCCAGTCGGCCGAGGTTGAACAGGCGCGCCCGTTGAACGAGTTGGTGAAGGATTGGCAGAAAGTCCTGGACCAGGCCGAAAAGGATTTGGCTAAACCCGACGTCCCGGACCGCCGGCTTGCGGCTCTGCGCGAAGAGCTGACGACCATGCAGCTCGATGCCCGCAGGGCATCGGACGAAGCCCTGCCGGAAGTACAAGTGATTCGGGACGAACTCGCTGCCTTGGGGCCGCCGCCGGCCGAGGGAGCGCCGCCCGAAGCGCCGACCGTGGCGGCCAAGCGCAAAGCCATGAACGAACGCCTCGCTGCGGCGGAAGGCGCAATCAAAGAGGCCGAGCTCATCATCGCTCGAGCCGGCCGACTCGCAGGCGAGGTCAAGACCTTGCGGCGCATCCGTTTCACCGAGCACGTCTTGAAGCGGGGCATCTCGCCGCTGACGCCGGCAGTTTGGCGAAAAGCTTGGTCCGAGTTGAGTACCGGATTTAGCGTCATCGCGCAAAACCTTCAGCAGTGGCGGTCCAGCGATACCTTTGCGCGAGATGCCCGGGCCATCGGTTGGCGCCTGGCCTTAGGCGTAGGCGTCGCGATCCTGTTGGCGTTTCCCTTGCGCAGGGCTTTGATTCGAAGATTCGGCTATATCGAAGTCGAGGCCGAACCGACTTATGGCCAGCGTTTGAGAACGGCTTTGTTCACAGGCTTTATTCGGGCTCTGTTACCGTCCGCGGCCGTTTTGGCGCTTTTCCTGAGCCTGTCTTATACCGGATTGTTGACCGAGCCGCTGCTGGCCGTGGCTCGGACCGCTTTGCTCTCTCTGATTTCGCTGTTTTTCGTGGCAGGCTTTTCCCGTGCGGCGCTGGCCCCGTTCGAGCCGGAGTGGCGCTTGGTTCAAATCCATGACGAGGGAGCCCGGGCTATCAGCCGCACCGTGAACGGCTTGGCTTTCGTATTCGCTCTCGACCGGGTATTGAGCGAAATCGGGACCCAGTTCAATGCCTCGGTCGAATCGACGCTTTTGCAAAAATTCCTGTTCGGCTTGCTCATTGCAGCTTTGTTGCTGAGTCTGCTGCGTCGCAGTATATGGTTCTCGCCCGACAGACCCTCGCTCAGCCCGACCTGGCAGCGTCTTCGCTTCGTGTTGAAGTTCCTCGTTTATGCGATTCCGGTATCGGGCTTGCTCGGTTACGTGGCCTTGTCCCGTTTGCTGGCCACACAGCTGGTGTTGACTGCCGGGCTTTATTTGTCCGTGCTCCTGTTGCGCAAGATCAGCTACGAACTCATCGACGACGTCTTGAGCAAGACATCGCCCTTGGGGGCCAAGCTCCGCAGCAGCCTCGCCCTGAGCGACGACGGCGCCGAGATGCTCAAGTTTTGGCTGAGCGGAACCGTTGGCCTCTTAATCCTGGCCATGGGCGTGGTCCTGCTGTTGGTATTGTGGGGAGCCGCAGGCAAAGATCTCACCGCCTGGCTTCACAGCGTGTTTTTCGGCTTCAAGGTCGGCAACATCACCCTATCCCTTGCCGACATGCTGCTGGCCTTGGCGCTTTTTGCAGGGCTACTCGCAGCCACCCGGATGATTCAGAAAGCGCTGGACCAGCGTATCTTTCCGCGGACGCGACTGGATGTCGGCATCCGGCATTCGATCCGTTCCGGAACCGGCTACGTCGGATTTACTGTCGCGGCGATGCTGGCGATCTCGACCTTAGGTATTGACCTGTCCAATCTGGCCATCATCGCCGGCGCATTATCCGTAGGTATCGGTTTCGGCCTGCAGAATATCGTCAACAATTTCGTGTCCGGGCTGATTCTGCTCATCGAACGCCCGATCAAGGCCGGCGATTGGGTCGTGGTGGGCGATCACCAGGGTTATGTGAAGAAGATCAGCGTGCGCGCGACCGAAATCACGACCTTAGACCGCGCTTCGGTGTATATCCCGAACTCCACGCTGATTTCGGGCGCGCTAACGAACCGAACCTACGCCGACAAAGCGGTGGGGCGCGTCGTGCTGCCGCTCGGCCTGTCTCATGACACGGATGCCAAGCGAGTACGGGACCTTCTGCTGAAGATCGCGCTAGATCACCCGGAAATCCGCCGCATCCCGCCGCCGGTCGTTTTGTTCAAAGGGTTCGCGGAAAGTACCCGAAACTTCGAACTGATCGCGCTTCTCCACGATGCCGGAAAGGTCGATTCAGTGACCAGCGATCTTTGTTTCGAAATCGACGAAATATTCCGCAAGGAAGGAATCCCGATTCCGTTCCCGCCTCGGAATTTGAACCTGAATCTTAACGGCGAGCAGTTGCAGCAGATCCTGACGGTGCGCGAGGAAAAAACACCGCCAGGGAATTGAACCCGGATCACTCCGACTGATCGCCCGCCGGATTGTCCGAATAGCGGAGCGCTTCGGTCAAGTGGGGGTCGATGATGCTTGCCATGATTTGATGCAGCTTGGGATTTGCCGTCAGCACGTTACCGGATTCGAAGTATTTGTCTTTCCCTTCCAAATCGGTAACGATGCCGCCTGCTTCCTGAATCAGGAGAAGGCCGGCAGCCATGTCCCATTTTTTCAGGCCGATTTCCCAGAAACCGTCCAACCGCCCTGCTGCCACGTAAGCGAGATCCAGAGCCGCCGAGCCCGCGCGCCGGATTCCGGCCGTATCTTTCATGAGATCGCGCATCATGCCCAAATAGGCCTCGACGTGACGCTGATCCTTGAACGGGAAACCCGTACCCAGCAACGCCCCCTTCAGGCCGTTTTGCTTGCTTACCCGGATACGCCGATTGTTGAGCGACGCGCCGGCGCCTCGGGCCGCCGTAAACAGCTCCTGGCGCAATGGGTCGTAGATCACGCCCTTTTCGATGCGCCCGCGGTGGAGCAGAGCGATGGATACGCAGAATTGAGGAAACCCGTGCAGGAAATTGGTGGTTCCATCCAGGGGATCGATGACCCAGACGAAATCGGTCTTGGCCGGGCCTTGCCGACCGCTTTCTTCCCCTAGAAAAGCGTGAGTGGGATAAGCTTTCTGCAAAGTGTGGATAATTTCACGTTCCGCCTGGCGGTCCACTTCGCTGACGAAGTCGTTGCGTCCCTTGGGCGTGATCGTAAGAAGGTTCACCCGGTCCATCGAGCGAACGATAATATCGCCCGCCGTCCGAGCCGCGCGAACCGCGATAGTGAGCATGGGATCCATATTGGAATCGGCGCTGGTTAAAAAGCGGTTTAGGGTATCAAATTTCTGATAGTATTTTACCTTTTTTGGTTATAGCTCTCGCTGAAGCATGAATCGCTTGTCCCATGTCAGGATCGTGCTGGTTGGAACCACGCATCCCGGCAACATCGGTGCGGCGGCGCGCGCCATGAAGAACATGGGGCTGCGCGATTTGGCTCTGGTCGCGCCCAAGGTCTTTCCCAGCGGAGAAGCGACGGCGCGAGCATCCGGTGCCGACGATATTCTGTCCGAGGCGCGGGTTTGCCGTGACTTGCAGGAAGCCATCGACGATTGTGCTTTGATTGTCGGGGCCAGCGCACGGCTCCGCACCATTTCCTGGCCGCAGCTCGATCCGCGGGAATGCGCGAAACAGGTCACTGCGGGTAATACGAAGACTGCGATTTTATTCGGGCGGGAACATTCGGGTCTGACCAATGAGGAATTGGAGCGATGTCACTACTTGCTGCATATTCCCTGCGATCCCGATTTCAGTTCACTGAATGTCGCCGCGGCGGTTCAGATCGTGGCTTACGACCTTTTTCTCTCAACTCAGAAACAAGCTCACACCGACAATAACGGTCCAGCCCTGGCTACGGCGGCTGAAATGGAATCCTTTTACGGACACTTGGAACGCACCTTGTACGACCTCCGATTTCTCCACGAAAGAAAGCCCGGACCTTCGGTGATGCGCAGGCTCAGGCGAATCTTTAACCGAGCCATGCTGGAGAAAAAGGAAATTCATCTTTTGCGCGGCATCTTGACGGCCGTTCAGCTTCGAATACGACCCCCGGCGTGAACCCTTATGTGGCAACGATTGAAAGAAGAATTCAGCTGTATTTTCGACCGTGACCCGGCGGCCCAATCCTATTTCGAAATTTTCACCACCTATCCGGGGGTGCACGCCATTTTGGCTCATCGATTCAGCCATCGATTGTGGAATTTCGGGCTCAAATGGCCGGCTCGATTCATCTCGACCTTGGCCCGCTGGTGGACGGGTATCGAAATCCACCCCGGAGCGCGGATCGGAAAGCGGTTCTTCATCGATCACGGCATGGGAGTGGTCATAGGTGAAACGGCGGTGATCGGCGACGACTGCACGCTATATCACGGCGTGACGTTGGGCGGCACGTCCTGGAAAAAGGGAAAGCGGCACCCGACCTTGGGCAATGGAGTGGTGGTCGGCGCCGGCGCCAAAATACTCGGTCCGATAACCATTGCCGACGGCGCCCGTATCGGCTCCAATTCGGTAGTACTGAAGAGTGTCCCTGCCGGCGCCACGGTGGTGGGCATCCCCGGTCATGTGGTGAGTACCGACCGCCAAGCCCAGGAAGCGCGCCGTCAGGCTATCGCCAGCAAACTGCGTTTCGACGCTTATGGTTTGACGCCCGACATGCCCGATCCGGTGGCTCACGCGATCAATCACATGCTCGATCACATACAAGCGCTGGACGAGCAGATCGAGGCGCTAAAGCGCGCCCTCAAACAGCAGGGTATCGGCGTTTCGGAAGCGCCATTGCCCGAACTGGAGCATTGCGAGCTGAAAACGGGCGAGGAAAAATAAAGAAATTCAGCCCCACGGCTATCGGGAGTGGCGATGCCGCTATTTTTCCAGTACTTGAAAAATCTTGTTCGCCCATCCGACACTTTCGAGATGAATCTTGCCTATTCGGGATAAGTCCAGGTTCTCGAAACGCACCTCGTCCAGCTTCCAACATTCGTAGTTGATGGCGCAACTCAGGGCCTCTCCAGCCAATCCCGCGCGATGCACTAAGGCATCTTTCACCTCGCTCGATAGCGGCAGGCCGCCAACCGCGTCATCCAAGGAAGTCTCCAGCAGCTGGTCGATGGTGGACATCAGGCCTACCAGGAAGAATTGCTCGCTGTTCGGCAACTTGAGGAACGCGGCGAGAGATTCGCACATTTTTGCTCGAATCAAAGCGATTTTGACAATCTCTCTCGGCCGGTCGGGAAAATTCGCCAGGCTGATCAACGATGCCCAGCGCTGGACTTCGCGGATACCCAAATAGGTAATCGCGAATTTCAGCGAATCGATCTGTTTCGGCAGCGCGTAAAATGCGGAGTTGATGTAGCGGAGCAGTTTGTAGCTGAGTCCCACGTCCATCGAAATCGTGCGCGCGAGTTCGGGTATCGAGATGTTCGGCCGATTGATTTTTGCCAACAGCTGTAAAACGGCGTGTTGACTGGTTTCCAACCGTTTTCCCCGCACCATGTTCGGCCGGCTGAAAAAGAATCCCTGAAAATACTGGCAGCCCAGCTCCCGATACTCCAGATATTGCTCCTGCGTTTCCACCTTTTCGGCCAGGAAGCGGACCGGCAGCTTCTTCAGTCGTTCCATCACACGTCCGCTCGCAGACGGAGTGACCATTTGGATGTCGAACTTGATGAAATGGGCCATTTCGATCAAAGGCTGCCAACGCTCTTCAAATACAAAGTCGTCAAGCGCGATCTTATAACCCTGTTGAACCAGGCCTCGCACGGCTTGAATCAAAGCCTCGTCGATGTGGACGTCTTCCAGTACCTCGATAACCACCTTATCTTTGGGGAGCAGCAAAGGGGTTTCGGAGAGCAAGTTCTCCCGAGTGAAATTAATGAAAGCCAGTTGTGCTCCGACGATTTGATCCAACCCGTATTCAAGCAAGCTGTCCACGACGATTTGATTGCTGGCGGCGGTTGGTCCGAACGTCTCAACGGTATCTCCGTTTATGTCGCGGAATAACAATTCATAGGCAAAAATGCGCAAGTCGCGGTCAAAGATTTGTTGCCGTCCGATGAGAAAATCGTTCCTCACGATGATCGAGCCCTGTGTCTGAGGTTTGAATCGGTTTGGCATGTTGCAGACTGGTTACTGCGCTACGATTTATCCCCGATTCACCGACGATAGCGTCGGATAGGTAATGAGTCATGAAAAGTTTAGCGAAGACTGAGACACACACTCGACAAGTCGGGTGGCTCACCCGGCAGGAACGAAGATTTGAACTCTCCGCTCGCTTGGCCCGATTGGCCGTGATTCAGTGAAAGAATAGTTCAGCTTTACGAAAATAGATTCGAGATAAACAAAACCTCATTCAGATGGAAACGATCATGTCCGACGCTATCCCAGACTTTGATGCCGATGTGCTTCAACGCAGCCACACCATACCGGTTCTAGTCGATTTCTGGGCGCCTTGGTGCGCGCCCTGCCGCGCTTTGGGCCCGCTCTTGGAACGGCTCGCACAAAGAAATTCGGACCGCTTCGTGCTCGTGAAGATCAACACCGAGGAATTGCCGGACGTCAGCGCCCGTTATCAGGTGCGCAGCATTCCCAACGTCAAGCTTTTCGTTGACGGACAGGTCGTCGATGAGTTCAGCGGCGCGTTGCCGGAGGCCATGATCGAGCAGTGGCTGAACCGTGTTCTGCCCAGCCCACTGAGGAACAGAATCAAACAAGCGGAAACCGAGGTCTTCGCCGGTCGTCCCGACAAGGCCGCGGCAATCCTGGAAGAAGTGCTTGCCGCAGAACCGGATAACGATGTCGCCGCCATCATGTTGGCTCGCTTGCTCCTTCCGTCGGATCACAGGCGAGCCATGGCAGTCGTGGAACGAATCGGCCCCGATTCGGATTCTCATCCGATGGCGGAAAGTATTCGCACTTTTTCCCGGTTGTTCGGTTACGCCGAAAACCCGGAAATGCTGCCGGAAGCTCCCCTGAAGCCTGCCTATTTATCAGCGATCGAGTATTTGAAGAATGCCGACTTCGAGCAGGCCTTATCGACCTTTATCGAGGTGGTCAAAGCCGCGCGTCATTATGACGGCGATGGCGCCAGAAAAGCCTGCCTGGCCATTTTCAAGTTTCTCGGCGATGATCATGAACTGACCCGGGAGTATCGCGGCCGTCTCTCCAGTGCCCTGTATGTTTGATCCGGCGGTTCGCTCTTATTTGTGAATTTTGACCCGGAAATATTCGGGATCGGCATCACCGGTCAAATCGACCATTGACGAGAAAGAACGAACCTCGCCCCGCTCCAGCATATCCAAATTCGGCGTGCCGTCTTGGTGAAAACCGATTTTGGACACGCCGACTTGAACGCCGACCCGGTCGAAAAAAAGGACATCCACCTCGGGATGGATGAGCGTCAAGTCGGTATTGTGCATAACGATCTTATACTCGTAATGTTTATCCGAGTTCTTGCCGGCGACGGTGAAAACGATGTTTTTCACATAGCCTAGATCGAGCGGAATCACTTTATCGAACTCGAGCTTGGTCAAGTTCGGCAGGCGAGACGTCGTTAGTGCAGCGATGTCGGCCCGCAGTTTTTCGACTTCCGGTTTCAGGGCTTGAAGCTCCAGCGCCTGTTTCTTCTCCAATACGGTCAAATCCAGATTTTCCTGTTCACTTAGAGTCAACTGGATAAACAAGACCAAAAGCGCCGTGGTTTCTACGACCAACACAATGGATAAAAGAAAAATCAACCTCGTCTTGGACGACGAGCGGCGATGTTTGCCTCGAGACGAATACGCTTGCACGTTATCCGTCGCATTTGCGGAGTCATTGTTCGATAGCCTGTACATTTTTTCTCCTTAGGCAACACCTTACCATCTCTATGAGTACGCTCGACGAGGTTTCGCATATCTGCCATACATTCCGGTACGGCCGTAAAGCGATCTCCCCCTTTCCGAAGACGCCAAGCACATACTTTCCATCCCCCGCTGGAAAACCCTTGCTAAAGTTTGTGGACAGCGTGTGCTGAACGAGCACGAAAGAGCTCGGCAAAAAATTATCCACAACTCAGCCACAGGCGTACACTGTTTTTAACACACCTTTATATATTTCTTAATGCATTGTTTAAAAAAGAAAAATAGTGAGCGTCAACAGACTTCTTCCGGCTTTGTAACTAAAGGAAAGATTTTTTGACTTGTTTACATTTGGTAATGTGGCCAATCGGGTCCGAGTCTAGATAAGCGGCTAAGCTTTAACAGGCCGCGAAAAACGAGAATATCGATTCCTGTTTGCGAAAAAGCGGCTGAGTTGCAAAAGAAAAAAGTTTCTAGAACGTTACATATTCAAAAAATCGATAAGGGGGGAGAGATGACCGCGTTTGGCGTTTTCGTATTATTTCTCTTGGTACTGTCCGTTATCTTGGTCGTACTGAGTGTCAAGTTCGTGCCTCAAGGTTCCGAATTCACGGTACAGCGGTTCGGAAAATACACCGCGACACTCAAGCCCGGCCTCAATGTGATCATGCCGGTGATCGATCAGATCGGCGCACGGATCAACATGATGGAACAGGTCTTGGACGTTCCTTCGCAGGAGGTCATCACGAAAGACAATGCCATGGTCAAAGTGGATGGCGTCGTGTTTTTTCAAGTGGTGGATGCCGCCAAAGCGGCCTACGAGGTCAGCAACCTGCAGCTTGCCATCATGCAGCTGACGATGACCAATATCCGTACCGTGATGGGTTCCATGGACTTGGACGAGCTGTTGTCGAAGCGAGACGAAATCAATGCCCGTCTGCTTTCAGTGGTGGACGATGCCACTACGCCCTGGGGTGTCAAGGTGACGCGGATCGAGATCAAGGACATTACGCCGCCGCAAGATCTGGTCGATTCCATGGCTCGCCAGATGAAGGCGGAACGGGACAAGCGCGCTGCCGTACTCGAGGCGGAAGGCTTGAAACAGGCAGCGATTCTCCGCGCCGATGGCGAAAAACAAGCGGCGATTCTCGAAGCCGAGGGGCGCAAGGAAGCCGCATTCCGCGAGGCCGAAGCCCGCGAGCGTTTGGCCCAGGCCGAGGCGCGGGCTACCCTGATGGTCTCCGAGGCCATCGGCAAAGGGGATGTTCAGGCGATTAACTACTTCGTTGCGCAAAAATACGTCGAAGCGTTGCAAACCCTCGCCGCGGCCGAAAACAGCAAGGTTATTCTCATGCCCTTGGAAGCCTCCAGCGTTATCGGCGCTCTAAGCGGCATCGGCGAAATCACCAAAGAAGCGTTTTCCAAGAAGGCAAGCTAAATGGCATTCGAGATCGTTTTTTGGCACTGGTGGGCGTTCGGCGTGTTTCTTCTTATCGTCGAACTCCTCGCGCCGGGAATGTACTTTCTATGGATGGCCGAATCGGCGTTCGTCGTCGGCGTGATCAAGCTGATCGTGCCGGCGCTGAGCTGGGAGTATCAGCTGATATTGTTCTCGGTACTGTCGATCGTCAGCATCGCGGTGTTCCGGCTGTTCCTCAAAAGACATCCCATCGAGACCGATCAGCCTTTGCTGAACCAGCGAGCCGCGCAATATATAGGACGACTGTTCACGCTCGAAAATCCGATCGTCAACGGTCAGGGGCGGATCCGCGTGGACGATTCCACATGGAAGGTGCAAGGGGAGGACTGCGAGCCGGGAAGCAAGGTTCGCGTCGTGGCCGCCGAAGGCGTTGTTCTGAAGGTCGAAAAGGCTGCGTGAATCGCGCGCGTTTAAACCCTCAACGCTCTCACGCGTCGCCTCAGCTGGTCGATATCGCGCGGATCTGCCTGTCGTCCGTATCGGATCCGCAGGAACAGCGTGGTGATGGCGCCGATGGCCTCTTTGGCCTCGGGCCGTTCGGAGGCGGCGCGTAAAGCGAAATCACGGGGTCCTTCGCCGGTCTGTTTGACCAGCCCGTTTTTTGCCATTTTTTTGAGGAATCGATTGTAAGCCGCCATGGCGGGATCGGCCGCCTTGGGCTTTCGGCGAGGGCGCAGCCAAAGTCCGACCAGCACGCCGCAGAGGATTAGCAGTGCAGTCAGCCAGGTGATCAATCCCCGCCAGTCTACGATACCCAAAGCTTCCCAAAAACGCTTCTGGTTTTCCGGGTTATAGCTGAGAACCCGCTGGTTCCAAGCGTGATCGACGCTGGCCCAGATGAGACGTGCCTGATCGTACCAGTCGTGAAGATCGAAAGCGGCGTCGGCCAGTGCCCGTCCGACAGGACTGAAACTGACCTCGTGATCGGCCATTTGCCGATCCAGGTCTATCCCCTGCTCGATCCGGTGCGGCGCCACGGCAGCGGTCGGATCGACGCGCGTCCAGCCTTGTTCGGATAACCACACCTCGGCCCAGGCGTGCGCATCGGCTTGGCGTACTTCCAGGAATTTTCCAACCGGGTTCCATTGCCCTCCCTGATAACCGGTTACCACCCTCGCCGGGATTCCCGCAACCCGCATCAGATAAACGAACGCCGTGGCGTAATGCTCGCAAAAGCCCTTGCGGGTCTCGAAAAGAAAGGTGTCCACCGGCTTGTCGCGTATGACCGGCGGGTTGAGCGTGTATACGAACGGCTCCTCGCGAAAATGGAGCAGCGCCTTGTTCACGATGTCTTTTGGGTCCGACGACGACTGGCGCCAGCGTTCGACCAGCCGGAGCATGCGTGCCGAAGGTCTATCCGGCAGCTGGAGACCCTGTTCCCGCTCGGCGGGGCTGAGTTCGCCGGTTCGGTAATTCGGATAGGAGCTGATCGTGTATTGCCGGCGTTCGCCGACGTTTTGCGGCGTCAGCAGCAAATATTCGGGCGTCTGAGCGAGGTTCTCGGGAAAAACTTTGGGTAGATCCAAAGCGAAAACCCAGCGTTTTTGATGCGGCTCAAGAGTGATCGTGTAACGGTAAGCCGGTCCGGAGAATGCCGGTGCCTGAACGGTGTTCCGGCCTTGTTCCGGCGGCAGGGTCCAGCGTCTTCCATCGGTATGCCAGAACACCGGGCCTCGCCAGTAGCGCTCGGCGGGCAGCGGCAAGGGACCTTCGAAATCGGCGCGAAAAGCCGGCTCCCGCGACAAGGCGAGGCGGCTGACGCTGCCGGGCTCTATGATATCGCTGAGCCCGGTCTTTGCACTGCTCGGATCGTCCGGAAGCTTCCACAAAGGCCCCGCGATACGCGGGAAGAATATGAACAGGACTACCATGATCGGCATGGCTTGCGCCACCAATGACGCCGCCATTCTGAACTGGGTTTTGAGCGACAGGACAGGACCCGCGTTCAGACCGATCAATACGGAAATCAGCAAGGCAACGGCAGCCAGCGTATAGACGGCCAGGGCGATGCTCTGGGAGAACAGGTACTGAGTCAGAGCCACGAAGAACGCGAGATAGACCACCAGGTATACGTCGCGCCGGTTCCGCATTTCCATCAGTTTCAGTCCCAGGCCGACGAGAAAGAGGCTGGATCCGGCTTCGCGTCCGTAAAAGCGATGGTAATCGACGTAAACCAAAGCTGCGCCGGACAAGGTCAGAAGAAACAACAGCAGACGGCCGGGCAGCAAGGCGGGCCGATACCCTGACGCGAATCGCCAGGCCGCCATCAAGGAAAAATAAAGAACGATTGCCCAGCCGAGATTGAGAAGATGCGGTGCGGCAACGAAGAAAACACTGAATAGAAGCAGGTTTTCCTGCGTCCGATCCGGCACGAACGACGTTGCTGCGGGCTTCTTCATAGATCGAACAGAGCCAGCGACTCGAGACACTTCCGGCAGTGCGATGCGCCGTGACCTTCGGCTATGGTCGTTCCTGGCAAGCTGAGGGCATATCGCATCCCAGCCTGCTCGGCATCCAACACCCAGCGGCAAAACCGGCTCAAGCGCGCCTCCGTATCCAATCCCTTGGTATCCGTCCAGTTCAAATGAAGGACTTCCGTTTCGTCCCCCGCGTATTGCTTGATTACCGGATCGCGTCCTTTGGCCAGACTTTTCCAGTGAATGTGCTTGAACGGATCGCCCGGTTGATAAGCCCGAAACCCGTGGAAATCATCGGAAGCATTTCGTGGTCGGGCACCGACATGATCGTCCTCGGAACGTGGGAAAGGCAATCGTTCCTGGGTGGGTCTCGGGTAGACCAGAACCTTATATTTCAGATTGATCGGCGACCAGGCGTAGAAGATTCCCAAAGGAAACGCGGTGCTGATGGTTACGGTGTCGAGCTCGAGCCAGCCCCGCTTTTCCGCTGGGACCCGAAGGATTGCCGAAACGGTACCCTCGGGAGGTATGTCCATCCGTAACGCCTCGGCGTCTTTCAGCCTCAACTCGATGCCATAGCGCGGCAAAGCCGCGGAGTTGGTCAGCCGCAACTCGAAAGATGCCTGGTCGCCGGCGAAGACGGGGCTCATTTTTCCGGCGCCGACGCTCAGTCCGGAAAGGTTGCGGTAGCTGTAGAACAACGAGGACATGGCAGCCGCCGCCAATAGGAAAGTGAGGATGAACGCCAGATTGTTGCCATAGTTGATGGCGGTGAGCCACTGAATCAACAGGAGCAGCGCAAGGGCCAAGCCGGATCGGCTGGGCAGAATGAAGATTCGCCGGTGAGACAACATGATCGGCCCATCGGTCGCTTTTTCGCCTCGGAGGAAGCGCCGAAGGTCCAGCCGTTCCCGAAGCGGGAGAGCAGTCATTTCAAACCGCCGCAACCTGTTCCAGCATCGGCGCCACGATGACGTCGGCGTTCGTAGCGCCGCTCGATACGGGGCGCAGCCTATGCCCGCAAACCGGAGCCAATACCGCCTGCACGTCCTCGGGCAAGACCGCTTCGCGTCCTTCGATGAAGGTCCAGGCGCGGGCGGCGTTCAACAGGGCGAGGCCCGCGCGCGGCGATAATCCGCATTCGTAATGACCGGATTCGCGGCTGAATCTGATCAGCGCCTGGAGATAATCCAACAGCGCATCGGAGACGTGTATGCTCCTGACCTGGTCCTGGATCGCCACTAATTCGTCCGTCTGAAGGCAGACCGGGAGTTTTTCGAGCAAAACGGAGCGGTCCTCGCCTTTGAGCAAGGCACGCTCCGACCGGCTATCCGGATAACCCAAGCTAATGCGCATCAGGAACCGGTCCAATTGAGACTCGGGCAAAGGAAACGTTCCGATCTGGCACACAGGATTTTGAGTAGCGATGACGAAAAACGGTTCCGGCAGCGAACGGGTTTCTCCCTCGACCGTGACTTGGTGTTCTTCCATCGCTTCGAGCAGCGCGCTCTGGGCTTTCGGGGTCGAGCGGTTGATCTCGTCAGCCAAGATCATTTGGTGGAAGATCGGACCGGGTTGAAAATGAAACGCATGGTTGTTCCCGTCGAAGATCGACGAGCCGACGATATCGGCTGGCAAAAGATCGCTGGTGAACTGAATGCGTTGGTATTTGAGGCCCAAAAGGTTGGCGAGAGTGTGCGCCAAGGTCGTTTTGCCGACGCCGGGCACATCCTCGATGAGTAAATGCCCCCGCGCCAGCAGGCAACAGATCGCGAGACGGATCTGGCGCGGCTTGCCGAGGATGACGGTGTTGGCGGTATGGAAGAGTCGGTTTAGGGCGTTGCGCATGGAGAACCTGAGAAGTCGTTTTCGCAACGAAGTATAGCTTTGTCGGAAGACGCGACGGCGCAGAGACCGGACGCGGGCTTCCGTATCAATTCGAAAGCATCTGAATCGGTTATATCCCAAAATTCGGTATGTTTTTGGGATATAACCTAAAACGACGCCCCGATGGGTTTCTAGGCATCTTAAGCCCGCGATTCTGACCGCCCGCCGAAATGACAGCGAAGTGTTCATCTCGCTCATACGGCATAACGGACTTGACGGAAGTCGTTGGCGCTTTCGGCTAGGGTAAATCGACTCAAGTATTTGTAGGTCGGCAATCCTTTGCCGACAAATGCGCCGTGAAAGGATTCCCGACCTACTCGCGAGTGCCCGTACGGTAGATACGAAAATGCTCTAAGCTCGAACCAGGGCTTTCCGAGCCGATGCGCAAACTCTTGATGCATTGGATGTCCGGCGCTAGTACAAGGAACTGCATGCCCGGGACTGCATCGGCACGCACGGCCGTTCTGGATAGAGGTCGAATTGCTACTGGAGATTAGCCTGAAAACGGACGGACTGAACGGCTGGGACAGTCTCCCCGAACAATCGATCTAGGCGAATTCGTATCTCCGCTCTATGGCTGAATGCTTGGAGCTCGGGGGCTGCGCGTGCATGCTGAAAAAACGCTCAAAGAAATGCTCGGAGCGGCATTGGATTCAAGAGTCCCGCTGCTCGATAAAGCGTTTTTCGAACTCGTCCTCCGGCAGAGGGGGAGAAACGTAGTAACCCTGAATTTCGTGGCAGCCATAGAATTTTAAAAGTTCCAGTTGTTCCCGAGTTTCGACGCCTTCGGCCACGACCTTTAAATTGAGGATTTGCCCCAAAGTCACGATGGTCTTGATCAGCGCCGCTTGCTCCGAAGTCGGGTCGCCGGTATAGGCATGGATGAAGGAGCGGTCGATCTTGATGGTCTGGACGGGCAATTTTTGCAGATAAGACAAGGACGAATAGCCGGTGCCGAAATCGTCCATGGCGATATGGATGCCGCGATCCCGGATACGGCTCAGCCGCTCGGACGCTTTTTCGATGTCGTGCATTACCAAGGTCTCGGTGATTTCCAATTCGACGGCCCCGGGATCGGTTCCTGTTTCGGCCAGCACCCGATCCAGCAAGTCGATGAAATCGTCCGCTAAAAGTTGTTTGGCCGAAAGGTTGATAGCGATTCGGAATTCCGGCAGTTTGTGCTGCCAAGCGCTGGTTCTTAAACAGGCTGTCCTGAGAATCCATTGACCGAGCGGAATGATCAGGGCCGTTTCTTCGGCAATGGTGATGAAGCGGCCGGGCGATACGATGCCCTGCTCGGGGTGCCGCCAGCGGATCAGCGCTTCAGCGCCGGTGATCCGGTTCGAAACGCAGTCGACCTTGGGCTGATAGTAGAGTAAGAACTCCTCCCGCTCGATCGCCTGGCGCAACTGGGTTTCCATCACCATGCGCTGGCGCGGCTCCTCTTTCATGTGGTCTTCGAAATAGCGGAATGTCCGGCGTCCCTTTGCCTTGGACACATACATGGCGGCATCGGCGTGTTTGGTCAAGGTGGTGAAATCCCGACCGTCGTCGGGGAATAAAGCTATGCCGATGCTGGCGCCCACGAAGATCTGATGGTTCTGAATGTGGATCGGCTTCCCCACCGTATCGATAAGTTTCTGGGCAACATCGGCGGGTTCCGCGGCATCGGCGACGTTCGACAGAATGATGGTGAACTCGTCTCCGCCGAACCGCGCCACGGTATCGGTTTTGCGCAGGCAGTTCCGGATACGCGACGCGACTTCCTTCAGCAGGTAATCGCCGGCCCAGTGCCCCAGCGTGTCATTGACATCCTTGAAATTGTCCAGATCGATGAAACATACGGCCAACCTGGTTCCGTTGCGTAGCGCCAGAGCGCTTTCGTGCTCGAACCGTTCCTTGAAGAGAAAGCGGTTGGGCAGGCCCGTCAGAGAATCGTAGTAGGCCAATTGTTCCAATTTTCTCTCGGCATGTTTCAAGCTGCTGATATCCAGGGCGACGGCCACGTAATGGGTGAGCCTGTCCCGCTCGTCGGCGACGGCATTGATGGTCAGCAGCATCGGGAAGCACTCGCCGCTCTTCCGCCGGTCCCAGATTTCGCCCTTCCAATAGCCTTTGCTTAAAAGGGTTTTCCACATACGGACGTAAAATGCCTGGTCTTGCAGACCCGATTTGAGCAAACGGGTGCTTTGACCCACCACCTCCGATCGCCGATAGCCGCTGATATCACAAAATGCGTCGTTCACGTCCAGAATCGTTCCCTCGAGATCGGTGATGAAAATCGCCTCGCTGGTGTTCTCGAATACTTTGGCGTTCAGCCGCAGTTGGGTTTCCCTTGCTTTGATTTCGGTGATGTTCGTCGCCGTGATGACGGCGCCTTCCAGCTTGCCCTGCTCCGAGTGCAGCAGGTTGCCCTTCAGCCAGTAAATCGGGCCCGGGCGCTGGCGGGGCGGAACGGACAGACGGTGCTCGCCGCTATAGGATTTGTGCAAACGGATGGTCTCCAGCAGTGCCGATTTCGCCGGCCAGGGCAAGGGTGGCAATTGCGCGGCGAGAAACCGTCTGTCTTCCGGGGACAGCAGTTCGTCGACAGGGGAGCCGGACCACGCTTCCTCGGAGAGCCCGAGCTGGCGTTCCGCCGCTCCGTTGACCTGACGGATGCGGCCGTCCGCATCGACGACGACCAGAACGTCATCCATGGTGTCCAGCACACGCTGGATGAAGCGGCTGAGAGCCTGCTGGCGTCCCATGGCTTCCTTGAGTTTCGCCTTCTGTTGCTCCGATTCCTTGAGCATGGCATCCATGCTTCGGGTGATGGCCAGGATGCGTTTTTCCTGTTTCAGATTCGCCAGCCTCAGTTTTTCGGTTTCTTCCCTCATTTGGCGGAGGGCTTCGGAATCCTCTTCCCCGCGACTTGGTTCGTGATCGGTGTTGCAAATCCAATAGGGTCCCTTCTCCGGCAAGGGGATGTTAAATCGGCCGTTGTCCACTTCGACCTTCAGTGCTGCCGAATTCAGTTCGATACGCTGGCCGTGCACCGGACAGATCAACTTTCCGCCGTCGAACAAGGGACAGTCCGTCAAATCGTGACCCTCATGCGGACAATGGGCGGGAATCGCCCAGAATTGGCCATCCCTGCTGAAAATGAGGATGTCCGTGAATCGGCGTTCGCCCGGAAAAAGAATGCGCCCCGTCCAACGGGGCGGACAGGCCGTTTCGACGAGAGTCACCGATTCGACGGCGATACGGCGGCTCGGCGGGTTTAGGGGTTTCACACCGACACCAGACGCTGGATGGTACGGACCGCCTTTTCGACGGCGCGTTCCGACTTGCCGGACAGACCGGGAGAGAAAGGCTTGATGGCCCTTTTCTCGACCTCGGCCCCCACGATGATGATGTCCGGTGGCGACTCGCAGACGATTTCGAGGGCCTTCAACAAGTACGGAATACCCAAGCCATGACCGATGGGGGTTTCCCAGCGTCCGACCGTATCGTCGGGTTTGAATACGCAAACAGCGCCGGCATTCCCCGTATCGGCCAATGCGTCAACCAGAATCGCCTGACGGCAATCGGTCAAGAATTCCAGTGCGTTCAGTCCGGCTATGCCCGCGTTGAACAGCTTGACGTCCCTCGGCCAAGCCAGCCGGCGGAGCTGTTGATAAACGCGGATGCCGAAGCCGTCGTCGCCGTGCAACTCGTTACCGAAACAGACGATGTGACGACCGTCCATGATCAGGGCCAGACCGTCATCCGCTTGCCCGTATCCAACAGGTGCACGGTGCAAACCAGGCAGGGATCGTGGGAGCGGATAATATGGCCGATCTCCACGGGATCGTCCGGATCGTCGACGGTAAGGCCGATCAAACTACTCTCCCAATGTCCGTGCCGGCCTTCGCTGTCCTTGGGCGATGCGTTCCAGGCGGTCGGCGTGATGACCTGGTACCGGGAAATGGCTCCGTCGGTGACTTGCACCCAGTGGCCCAGGGCACCCCGTGCCGCAGTTATCAGTCCGAATCCCTCCCCGTCCGGGATTTCGTCCGCGGCAGGCGAAGTAAAGTGGGGATCGTCCAGATGGGCGGCCAGCTCGTGCAGGATCTCCCGCATTTTCTGGAGCAGCAAAGCCGTGCGGCGCAGGCGGGCGAACTGCCGCAACCAGGTGTTTCCGCCCTCCGCCCGATACAGCGAGCCGATCAGCGGATCGCCGTCGATCAGCAATTCGGCCAGGGGACCCGTTTGTACCACCTCGTTCCGATAGCGGGGCGCCTTGCTCCAGGAATAGCGATTGGAGTGGGGTTGAAAATCCGGAATGGTCTCACCGCGGAACGGATGGCGGCCGCCTTCATACGGCTCGAACCAGGAATAGCGCACGTGCTCGGCGATTTCGGCCTGATCGAAAGGTTCGATCTTCCCCGTATCGCCATCGAGGAAGCCCGATTTGAACATCTGCCCGCCGGCCGAATCGCAGTAAGCGCCGCAGCTCAGCATATGGGAAGTTCCGAAACCGGAACGGTGCAGGCCGATGTCGCGGCTCATCCTCGTCATCAGGCCGATGGCGCTATTCGCGTGAGTGTCCGCGGCTTCGAGCCAGGCGAAGAGCTGGTCGGCGGATTCGAGCTCCAGCCAGGGACCCAGATCGGTTCCGATGACTGCCTGCTCGAACCATCGGGTCAGATTGTTGATGATGGACAGGCTGTCCAGGATGCGGCGACTGGTGGGAGGAGCCGTCACCCCGCCCGGCACCATGTAGGAGGAATGGGGCCACTGGCCTCCGAAGATGGCAACGATCCCGGGAACATGGCGCGAATGCTCCAGGGTGCCGCGATGGGCCCAGCCTTTGAAGGGCAGGAAGGCCCCCAGTGTTTTTTCGTAAAGCGGCCGGCCGGCATATTTGGGATGGCAAAAATCGGCGGTAAAGAATAGAAACGATTGCCGCAGATCGCTTTGCACCGTCTCGGCCATCAGGCATAGATTGCGGATGCGGGAAGCATTGGGGGGCACGGCAATACGACCGATTTGCTCCAGGGCCAGAACGGCCGAATAGAGATGGGCGGTGCCGCAAATGCCGCAGATTCGGGGCGTAATGACCAATGCGTCCTTAGGTTTTCGGCCTATGAGGATTTGCTCGAATCCCCGATAGAGCGAACCGATGCAGCGGGCATCTACCACTTCGCGACCTTCCAGCTCCAACTGGAATTCCAGGTCGCCTTCGACCCGATTAAGATCGATCTGGATAATTCGTCTAGCCATCAGGGATCCATTTCTTTATTCAGGACCCGTTCGGGCGCGGCCTCGTGGGCCAGGCTCTTGTACGCCATATAATTGGCGCGCTCCACCCCCAAGGGCAGGTTTATCGGAACGGCGCCGATTTTCTCGGTGCGAAACAGATCCTGGTCCAGCGGGAAGTCCGGGGACGTACAGCCGAAACAGGGTACTCCCGCGCGGGTTTTACTGCTGCGGCCGTTCCAAAGCTCGGTATTGCAAATGGCATGCGTGGTCGGTCCCTGGCAGCCCAGGTTGAAGAACAAACAGCCCTTTTCGCCGAAGGCGCTGTCCTCGACGTCGTACTCGTGATACTCGTTCCGCGTGCAGCCTTGATGCACCAGGGAATTGAAAAAATCCTTAGGGCGGTTGAGATGGTCGAGTTCCAACGGAAGTCCGGAAGCCAGCATGGCCAGCGTCTTGGTCATGGCGTTGGGATGTGCCGGACAGCCGGAGACATTGATGACCGGCGCTCCCGCTCGCGACCGCCATTCGGCAGGCAGCAAGCCGCCGGGAAGTTTCTTGTCGAACTGGATGCCTGTGCAGTCGGTCGGATTGGGGGGTGCGGCGTGGACGCCGCCGAAGGCCGCACAAGTACCCATGGCAACCAGATAACGGCATTTTTCCGCCAGCTCCCTGACCAAACTCATCTTGGAACGGCCGCGATACGGATCGTACAGGCCGGATCCATTGGGTCCGGTCATGATGCTGCCTTCGATGCACAAGATATCGAGTCTTTGCTCGTCCCTGAGAATGGCCTCGATCAGGGCGTCCAGCTTCCCTTTGGGCTCTGAGGACAAGGACGGTTGCCAGAGGATGTCGATGCCGTATTGATCCAGGAGTTCTTCCAGCGACGGACTGTCGGCGCACAGGATCGACATCGTATCGCCGCCACAGGCACCGGTTTGTAGCCAAAGTAATGTAGTCATCGGAGTTTCGATAAGGACTGGCGGAGCCGTGTTGTTCGATTTGTTAACGCTAGGTGTAGAATGTGTTGAACAATAGTGTATAGGTAAAAAGATTGCGTGGCTTTGCATCACAGAGCGTACGGGCGTGTCTTGGCTTAAACGCAATGCCAATTTTGGCGTTCGATGTAGTAAGCTATGCGCGCACTTCAGGGGAGTGCAAAACCGGTCTATCTGCCTGAAATTTCAACTCTCATGCATTTTTCCACCGAATTCGACGTCATCGTGGTCGGTGGCGGACACGCTGGTACGGAAGCGGCTTTGGCGGCTGCGCGGACTGGCTCTAAGACGCTGCTGCTTACCCAGAACATCGAAACCCTTGGCCAGATGAGCTGCAATCCCGCTATCGGGGGGATCGGCAAAGGGCATTTGGTCAAGGAGATCGATGCTCTGGGCGGCTTGATGGCGCATGCTGCGGACCGAGCCGGCATTCAGTTCCGTGTGCTCAATGCCAGCAAAGGCCCGGCGGTGCGGGCGACTCGGGCCCAAGCCGATCGCGTGCTTTATAAGAAAGCCGTGCGTCGGGTGCTGGAAACTCAGCCGAATTTGACCTTATTCCAGCAGGCCGTATCCGATCTGATCGTGGAAAATTACCGCGCAGCCGGCGTGATCACGCAGATGGGGCTCAAATTCAGGGCTCGTACGGTGGTCCTCACCGTAGGCACCTTCCTGGCCGGCCGGATTCATATCGGTCTCGAAAACTACGAAGGCGGCCGGGCGGGCGATCCGCCCTCTAACGCTTTGGCGGCGCGTTTGCGCGAACTGCCGTTTCGGGTCGGCCGGCTCAAGACCGGAACGCCTCCTCGGATCGACGGGCGAAGCATCGATTATGCGGTCATGCTGGAGCAGCCCGGCGACGAGCCGGTTCCCGTGTTCTCATTCCTCGGCCGGCGGGAGGAACATCCTCGCCAAGTGCCTTGCTACATCACCCGTACCAACGAACGGACTCACGATATCATCCGCTGCGGTCTCGACCGCTCGCCGATGTATGCGGGCGTTATCGAAGGGGTCGGGCCGCGCTATTGTCCCTCTATCGAAGACAAGGTCGTGCGTTTCGCGGAAAGGGATTCGCACCAGATTTTTGTTGAACCCGAAGGTCTCGATACTTACGAAATCTATCCGAACGGCATTTCGACCAGTCTGCCCTTCGACGTGCAGTACGAGCTTGTGAGGTCGATACGCGGTTTCGAAAACGCTCATATCACACGGCCGGGCTACGCCATCGAATACGATTTCTTCGATCCGCGCGACCTGAAGTCCTCGCTCGAAACCAAGCACCTCGAGAACCTGTTCTTCGCCGGACAGATCAACGGCACGACGGGATACGAGGAAGCCGCCGCGCAAGGCCTGATCGCGGGCGTCAACGCCGCGCGCAAGGCCAAGGATCTGGAACCCTGGTCGCCTATGCGCGACGAGGCTTACATGGGGGTTCTGATCGACGATCTGATCACTCGGGGCACGAGCGAACCCTATCGCATGTTCACCAGCCGGGCGGAATACCGGTTGCTGCTACGAGAGGACAACGCCGATCTTCGGCTGACCGGGAAAGGCCGCGAACTCGGATTGGTGGACGACGAGCGCTGGCGTGCATTCGAAGCGAAGCAGCAGGCCATTGCGGAGATACAGACCGGCCTGGCAAAAACGTATGTCAGACCGAATACTGCCGAAGCCGAAACCATAAGCCGGTTCCTGAGTGCGCCGCTGTTGCGGGAATCCACCCTACTCGAACTGCTGCGGCGACCGGAGATCCGCATCGAACACCTCCAAGCGATATCCGCTCGGTTAACTGAAGAAGAAAACGAGCAAGTTCTCGATCAAGTCGAAATTCAGGCGAAGTACCAAGGCTACATCGATCGCCAGCAGGCGGAGATCGAGCGCTCTCGCCGCTACGACCATTGGCGTTTGCCGGAAAGTCTCGATTATCAGAACGTCATCGGGTTGTCCAACGAGGTCCGGGAAAAGCTCAAACAACAACGTCCCGAAACTGTCGGGCAAGCAGCGCGGATTCCGGGCGTCACACCGGCGGCGATTTCGCTGCTGTTGGTCCATCTTAAAAAGAAGAGCGCTTGATCTTAAGTGGACGAAATCGGTAGACGTCTAGCGGACGGAATAACCGCGTTAAACATACCGTTTACGCCGGAGCAACACGAAAAGCTTTTGGCCTTTCTGCGCTTAATCCAGAAATGGAACCGGGTTTACAACTTGACGGCCATCCGCGACTTGCGGACGGGAGTGGATTTGCATCTGCTCGACAGTCTTACCATTTGGCCGTACCTCCGGGGCGAAAGGATACTGGACGTGGGAACCGGGGCCGGTTTGCCGGGTATTCCCTTGGCTGTCATGAGCGAGAGCAGGCATTTCGTTCTGTTGGACAGCAACGCGAAGAAGACCCGTTTTGTTCAGCAGGCCGTGATCGAATTGGGTCTCGCGAACGTGGAGGTCGTCACCTCGCGGGTGGAAGACTACCATCCGGACCACGGATTCGACACGATATTGGCGCGGGCTTATGCGAGCCTTGCGGAAATAATGGAGACAACGCGCAGAATGCTGGCTCCCCACGGCGTGATATTGGCTCAGAAAGGGCAGTTGCCGGAGGGCGAAATACAGACCCTTAAAGACTCGCCGGTTAAGAGTCATCGTTTAAAGATTCCGGGTCTGGACGTCGAACGTCATTTGATCGAAATAGCTATCGGCTGAGGAAACCATGGGCAAAATTATTGCGGTAGCCAACCAAAAGGGGGGCGTGGGTAAAACGACCACCAGCATTAACTTGGCTGCGTCGCTTGCGGCGATCAAGCATCGCGTTTTGCTTGTGGATCTGGATCCGCAAGGCAACACGACTATGGGATGCGGCGTTGACAAGAAAAGTCTCAAAAATTCGTCTTACGACGTATTGACGCGTCACGCCACGGTACGCGAGGCCGTCAAATCTTTGACCGAGATCGGCTTCGATCTTCTGCCGGGTAATGCCGATCTGACTGCCGCTCAGGTCGAACTGATGAAACAGGCAGGCAAAGAGCGCGCGCTTGCCGAGGCGCTCAAGAGTTGCCGCGACGATTACCAGTTCATCCTCGTCGACTGCCCACCGTCGCTTAACGTGCTGACGCTCAACGCCTTGGTCGCTGCGGACAGCGTGTTGATTCCCATGCAGTGCGAATATTACGCCTTGGAAGGACTTTCGGATTTAATGGATACGCTGGGGAATATCCGCGACTCGGTCAATCCGGAACTTCGTATCGAGGGTTTGCTTCGCACGATGTACGATCCACGCAGCCGGCTCGCCAATGACGTTTCCGCGCAATTGATCGCCCATTTCAGCGATAAGGTCTTCCGCACCATCATCCCGCGCAACATTCGGCTTGCCGAGGCGCCGAGCCACGGTTTGCCAGCGATAAAGTACGATAAGTCTTCTCGAGGAGCCGTCGCTTATCTGGCCTTGGCGGGCGAAATCGTGCGACGCAATCAAAAATCGCGAAAAATTCCTTCAATTCTTCAATAAATTCAAGTCATGACGGCAAAAAGACGAGGACTCGGCCGCGGCCTCGATGTCCTGTTGGGCGGCGCGAAACTCGAAAACGAGACCGAGAAGCTCAGAACGCTTTCCATAGATCAACTCAGGCCGAGCCGTTTCCAGCCGCGCAAGGATATCGACCCGGCGCGACTTCAAGAATTGGCCGATTCGATCAGTGCGCAGGGCGTGGTCCAGCCCGTGGTGGTCAGACCTATGGGCGACAGCCAGTACGAAATCATCGCCGGCGAGAGACGGTGGCGGGCGGCCCAACTGGCAGGATTGCACGATTTGCCGGTGGTCGTGCGCGAGGTTACGGATCAGGCCGCCTTAGCGATCGCCCTTATCGAAAATATCCAGCGAGAAGACTTGAATCCTCTCGAGGAGGCGGAAGCCCTGAAGCGCCTGCTCGAAGAGTTCGAGATGACCCACCAGCAGGTCGCGGATGCCGTCGGCAAATCCCGGGCTACCGTCAGCAACTTGCTGCGCTTGAACGAACTTCATCCGGATGCTAAGCATCTTCTGCTTACCGGTGCCATAGAAATGGGACACGCTCGGGCGATACTCGCGCTGGAATTTCAGCTTCAGGCTGAAATTGCCCGTAAAGTCGCTTCGGCAAAGTTGAGCGTTCGTGCTACGGAGTTGCTTATCCAAAAGCTCCGGGATGGGCAAAAGGCGCGAAAACCGGAGATGAAGGATCCCGACATTCGCCGCCTCGAAGAGCGAATCGCCACGCGAATCGGCGCTCCCGTGCTGATCAAACACGGAAAAAAAGGCGCCGGACAACTCGTCATCCATTACGACAGCCTGGATCAACTGGAAGGTGTGCTCGATCGCTTGAAATAAACATGCAACATTGATCTTCCGCATTTTGGTTGTTATCATTCCGAAGCATTTGTTTGGGGGCCCTCAATGGGTGCGAAAAAGTTGTTTTTCGCCGTCAAGCGGGTTCTGTTGATGCAGCTTCTTGCGATTGCACTGATCGGCGGTTTCACGTTGGCCTTCTTCGGTTGGCTGGCAGCTAGGTCAGCGTTGCTCGGCGGGTTGATAGCCTTTTTGCCGAACGTCTATTTCGCCGCAAAATTCGGATTTTCCGATAAAACAAGAACGGCAAAAGACATCGTGAGATCGTTTTATATCGGCGAAAGCATAAAAATAATCATAACCGCCGGTTTATTTATTTTAATTTTCCAACTGCCTAACATTTTATTCCTGCCATTATTTGCCGGTTTCGTATCGGTATTGATGGTATTTTGGTGTGCGCTTTTGATGCGCGATATCGAACGCTAACGAGAGAGAATATGGCGACAGAAGAACACGGCTCTGGCGGGGCAACTGGATATATCGTTCACCACTTGACCCCCTTATCGACCGGCGAAGGATTCTGGACATTTCATCTGGATACCCTGTTTTTCTCTGTTTTCTTAGGCGGCTTATTCGTCATCATTTTCCGCAAGGCGGCTGAAAAGGCGACTTCCGGCGTACCCGGCCCCCTGCAAAATTTTGTGGAGATGATCGTCGAATTCGTTGACGCTCAGGTCAAGGATAGTTTTCATGGGCGTAGCGCGTTAATCGCACCCTTGGCGTTGAGCATCTTCGTCTGGGTATTCTTGATGAACTCGATGGACCTTATTCCGGTCGACCTGTTGCCCGATATCGGCAAGGCCATCGGGCTCGACTATCTTCGCGTGGTTCCCAGTACGGATTTGAACGCGACCTTTGCGATGTCGATTTCGGTGTTCTTCCTGATTCTGTTCTACAGCTTCAAAGTGAAGGGGCCGATTGGTTTTGGGAAAGAAATGATTCTGACCCCTTTTCACAGTGTATGGATGATCCCGTTCAACCTGATTCTGAAGCTTGTCGAGGAATTGGCGAAACCGGTATCTCTCGGCCTTCGTCTTTTCGGAAACATGTATGCCGGCGAGCTGATTTTCATATTGATCGCGCTGCTGCCTTGGTACGTGCAGCCCTTGCTGAGTTTCCCCTGGGCGGTCTTTCATATTCTGATCATCACTTTGCAAGCTTTCATCTTCATGGTTCTGACCATCGTATATCTGAGTCTAGCCCACGAAGATCATTAATCTCTTTCAATCAACCTTAACGTTCGATAATTCGGAGGAACAATGGAAATCGCATCTGTATCTGGCATGACCGCAATCGCCGTGGGCATCATCCTGGGCCTGGGCGCCATGGGAACCGCTATCGGTTTCGGCCTGTTGGGCGGCAAATTCCTGGAAGGCGCCGCGCGTCAGCCGGAGATGGTTCCGATGCTGCAGGTCAAAATGTTCATCGTCGCCGGTCTGCTCGACGCCGTAACCATGATCGGCGTGGGTCTCGCTCTGTTCTTCACTTTCGCCAATCCGTTCCTGTCCGCACTCAAGGGCTAAAAAAGCCGCGATTGCGACGCTTTAATGGCAAACAACCAAAGAGGAAAGCGCTGTGAGTATTAACGCCACTCTGATCGGCCAAATGATCACATTTGCGCTTCTGGTGTGGTTCACCATGAAGTACGTGTGGCCGCCTTTGATGCAAGCGCTCGAGGAGCGCAAAAAGAAGATTGCCGACGGTCTCGCTTCGGCTGAAAAAGGCAAGCATGAGATGGAGTTGGCCGAGAAGCGCGCGACCGCTTTGTTGCGGGAAGCTAAGGATCAGGCCGCAGACATCGTAAATCTAGCGCAAAAGCGCGCCAGCGAGGTGGTCGAGGAATCCAAGCAATCGGCGAAGGATGAAGGCGAGCGGATCGTTGCTGCGGCGAAAGCCGAGATCGAGCGCGAATTGCAGCAGGCGAAAGAAGGTTTGCGTCAACAGGTAGCGGTGCTGGCCATTTCTGCGGCCGAGCAAATCCTGCAGAAAGAAGTGGATCAAAAGAAGCATCGGGAAATTATCGACAACCTCGGTAAGCAGTTGGGTCAAGCATAATGAGCGAGTTAACGACGTTGGCGAGGCCTTATGCCGTTGCGGTTTACAAGAGGGCCAAAGAAACGGGAACGGCTGATAAGTGGAGCGACGCGCTCGCTTTCGTCACTCTGCTCATGCAAGACGAGCAGTTAGCTAAAGCCGCGGCCAATCCCAAGGCTAACCGCGAGCAGTTTTCGGAGGCTTTTCTCGGTCTCTGCAAAGATCACCTGGACACTGAGGCACAAAATTTTGTCCGGCTGCTGATCCGGAATCGCCGGCTTGACCTGGTTAAATATATCGCCGAGCTATTTAACCAATATAAGGCCGAGGATGAAGGATACATCGAGGTAGACGTCAGCACGGCTTTTCCGTTGAAAGACGCTGAACAAACGCGGTTGTCTTCCGTGCTGGAGCGTGTTCTGGAGAAAAAAGCACGTTTGCGCGTCGATGTCGATCCAACTTTGATCGGCGGCGTTTACATCAAGGCGGGTGACCGGGTGATAGACGCATCCATCCGCGGCCAGGTTGAAAGATTAGCAAAGAGACTCTGGACTTAGAGCGAGAAGAATCATGCAGCTGAACCCATCTGAAATCAGTGAACTCATTAAGAAGCGAATCGAGCAGTTCGATATAGGTGCCGAGGCCCGCACCGAGGGCACGATCGTTAGCGTGACCGACGGCATCGTCCGCATCCACGGCTTGACCGAAGTGATGCAGGGCGAAATGATCGAATTCAAGGAAAATACCTTTGGTATGGCCCTGAACTTGGAGCGCGACTCGGTTGGTGCGGTAGTGCTCGGTGCCTATGAGCATCTGGCTGAAGGCGATACCGCGAAATGCACTGGGCGCATTCTTGATGTTCCGGTCGGCGAGGCATTGCTCGGGCGTGTTGTGGACGCTCTGGGCCGGCCCATAGACGGCAAAGGTCCCATTGAGACCAAGGAACGTTCACCCATCGAAAAAATTGCTCCCGGCGTTATTGCTAGACAGTCGGTCAGCCAGCCGCTACAAACCGGCCTGAAGGCGATTGACTCAATGATTCCGATCGGCCGAGGCCAGCGCGAGCTGATCATCGGCGACCGCCAGACCGGGAAATCGGCCATCGCCGTCGATACCATCATCAATCAGAAAGGCACGGGCGTTAAATGTATTTACGTCGCCATCGGCCAGAAGCAGTCCTCGATAGCCAACGTGGTCCGGAAACTCGAGGAACACGGCGCGATGGCTCACACCATCATCGTAGCCGCTTCCGCTTCCGAATCCGCGGCGCTGCAGTTCATCGCACCCTATGCCGGATGCGCCATGGGCGAGTTCTTCCGGGATCGCGGCGAGGATGCATTGATCATCTATGACGATTTGACCAAGCAGGCTTGGGCATACCGCCAAATTTCACTGCTGCTCCGCCGCCCGCCGGGTCGCGAAGCTTATCCGGGCGACGTTTTCTATCTGCACTCGCGTCTTTTGGAGCGTGCCTCCCGAATCAACGCGGCCGAAGTCGAAAAATTGACCGGCGGCAAGGTCAAGGGCAAAACCGGCTCACTGACCGCGTTGCCGATCATCGAGACACAGGCGGGAGACGTATCGGCTTTCGTTCCGACGAACGTGATTTCGATCACCGACGGTCAGATTTACCTTGAGACCAATTTGTTCAACGCGGGCGTCCGTCCGGCCGTGAACGCCGGTCTTTCCGTATCCCGTGTGGGTGGTGCCGCTCAGACCAAGATCATCAGGAAATTGGGTGGCGGTATTCGTCTCGATTTGGCCCAGTTCCGTGAGTTGGCAGCATTCGCGCAGTTCGCCTCGGATCTGGACGAGGCTACGCGGAAGCAGATCGAGCGCGGCCAGCGCGTTACCGAAATCATGAAGCAAAGCCAATACTCCCCGCTTAGCGTGGCGCAAATGGCCGTATCTCTGTTCGCCGCCAACGAAGGCTTTTTGGACGATCTCCAAGTCAATCAGGTGAAGGATTTCGAAGACGGTCTGCAAAATTACATGAAGTCGGAACATGCCGATCTCATGGAAAAGATCAATGCGACCGGCGACTACAATGACGAGATTCAATCGGCATTGCACGCTGCGGTTACGAAGTACAAAGAAACCCACACTTGGTAGGGATTGATCGATGGCCGTCGGAAAAGAAATCCGTCTGAAGATCACGAGTATCAAAAATACTCAGAAGATCACGCGGGCCATGGAAATGGTGGCAGCCAGCAAGATGCGCAGAACCCAGGAACGAATGCAGGCTACGCGGCCGTATTCCCGGAAGATCGCGCAGATCATCAAGCATCTGGCTCACGCGAACCCGGAATACAAACACCCATTCACGATCGAGAGACCGGTAAACCGGGTCGGGGTCATTCTGATTTCGTCCGATCGGGGACTGTGCGGAGGGCTCAACGCCAATTTATTCAGATTGGCTCTGCGCAGAATGCGCGGATGGAACGCGGAAGACAAGGCCGTCACCCTAAGCACGATTGGCCAAAAGGGTACCGCGTTCTTCAGTTCGATCGGTGCAAACGTGGTTTCTCAGGCGACCAAGCTCGGCGACCGTCCCCATCTGCAGGATATCATCGGCGTCATAAAGACCATGGTCGACGAATATTCCGAGGGCAAGATCGACGAGTTGTACGTTCTTTACAACGAGTTTCTCAATACGATGACTCAGAAGCCGCGGCTCGTCCAGCTGCTTCCCATCCGACCGGAGGACATCGGTGAAGAACAGAAAGGCCAGTGGGATTACATTTACGAGCCTGACGCGAAGGAAGTGCTCGATCAGCTGTTGATCCGGTACGTGGAGTCGATCGTTTTCCAAGGTCTGGTGGAGAACAACGCCTGCGAGCAGGCGGCGCGAATGGTCGCAATGAAAAGCGCATCCGACAACGCCGGAAAACTCATCAAAGAGTTGCAGCTGATCTACAACAAAGCGAGGCAGGCGGCCATTACCCAGGAGATCGCGGAAATCGTCGGCGGCGCGGCTGCGGTCTAAGCGAATCGTTACAGAATAAACGCAAGAGTTTTTACGAGGACAGTCATGAGTTCGGGCAAAATCGTACAGATTATCGGCGCCGTGGTCGACGTGGAGTTCCCACGGGAGACCCTTCCCAAAGTTTACGACGCACTAAAGGTGGATGATAAAGACCTGGTGCTCGAAGTTCAGCAGCAGCTCGGTGACGGTATTGTCAGAACGATCGCCATGGGCAGCACCGACGGTTTGATGCGCGGGTTGAAGGTAACGAATACGGGAGCTCCGATTTCCGTACCCGTCGGTAAGGAAACCTTGGGTCGAATCATGAACGTCTTGGGCGATCCGATCGACGAGAAGGGCGCGATCGGCGAGAAGGAGCGCTGGGCTATTCATCGGAAAGCCCCGAGCTTCCAAGATCAAGCGGCGGCCAATGAGCTGCTGGAAACCGGCATCAAGGTTATCGACTTGGTCTGCCCCTTCGCCAAGGGCGGTAAAGTCGGCCTGTTCGGCGGCGCCGGGGTCGGCAAGACCGTAAACATGATGGAGCTGATCCGCAACATCGCGATCGAACACAGCGGCTATTCGGTGTTTGCAGGCGTCGGCGAACGGACGCGCGAGGGGAACGACTTTTATCACGAAATGAGCGAAAGCAACGTTCTCGATAAAGTGTCGCTGGTATACGGCCAGATGAACGAGCCGCCGGGCAACCGTCTGCGCGTGGCGCTGACCGGCTTGACCATGGCAGAGTATTTCCGAGACGAAGGCCGCGACGTGCTGCTGTTCATCGACAACATTTACCGCTACACGCTGGCGGGTACCGAAGTATCCGCGTTGCTTGGCCGTATGCCTTCCGCGGTTGGATACCAGCCCAACCTGGCGGAAGAAATGGGTGTGCTCCAGGAACGGATTACTTCGACGAAGGTGGGGTCCATCACCTCGATTCAGGCCGTGTACGTCCCCGCCGACGACTTGACCGACCCGTCTCCGGCAACCACCTTCGCCCACTTGGACGCGACCGTGGTTTTGTCCCGTCAGATCGCCGAGCTGGGTATCTACCCGGCGGTAGATCCTCTCGATTCGACTAGTCGCCAATTGGATCCGCTCGTCGTCGGCCAGGAGCATTATCAGGTTGCCCGCAAAGTGCAGAGCACCCTGCAGCGCTACAAAGAGCTTCGCGATATCATCGCGATCCTCGGCATGGACGAACTTTCGGAAGAAGACAAGCTGACCGTTTCCCGTGCGCGGAAAGTGCAGCGGTTCTTGTCGCAGCCGTTCTTCGTCGCCGAAGTATTCACCGGCTCGCCGGGCAAATACGTATCCCTGAAGGATACGATCTCAGGATTCAAAGGGATCGTCGAAGGGGAATACGACGATATTCCCGAGCAGGCGTTCTACATGGTCGGCAGCATCGACGAAGCCCTGGAGAAAGCCAACCGGGGCGCCGCATAATTCAAAGAGAAAAAGCACTATGGCTATGACGATCCACGTTGATATCGTGAGTGCGGAGGCGGAGATTTATTCCGGGCTCGCGGAATTGGTGGTTGCTCCGGCCGAAATGGGCGAAGTGGGTATTGCCGCACGGCACGCACCATTCCTCACCCGGCTGAAGCCGGGCGAGGTGCGGGTAAAGGTTAACGATCAGGAAGTCCATCCGTTTTTCATTTCGGGCGGCATGCTCGAGGTTCAGCCCCATGTCGTGACCATACTCGCCGACACCGCCGTTCGCGCCAAAGACATCGACGAGGCGGCAGCGCTGGAAGCCAAGAGACGTGCGGAAGAGATGCTGTCGGACAAGTCCGGCAAGATCGATTACGCTCTGGCACAGGCACAGCTCGCCGAGGCTGTCATGCAGCTTCGAACCTTGGAGAAATATCGGAAAGGCCGCGCGTAAGTTCAGCCGTTTTCGAGACCCAGCAAAATACCGGGCACGCCGCTCCTGTATTTTGCTGGGTTTTTTAGTTTTTCACGTTAATATAAATACGAGTATCCGGTCGCTGTTTTCGATCGGGTCGAACCAGTCCTTATTTTCCGCTTCTTCAACAAGGAAAAACGGAAGATGCCTTTGGAAATCGTCATCCTGGCCGCGGGCCAGGGAACGCGTATGCGTTCGTCCCTTCCCAAGATACTCCATAAAATCGGCGACCGTACGCTACTCGAGCATGTATATGCATTGGCCACCCGGTTGTGCCCCGACAAGATCACTGTGATCTACGGACATGGTGGCGAGACAGTTCTCAAGAGCCTCGAGCACCTGAAGGTCATCTGGGTCGAGCAGAAGGAACAGCTCGGCACCGGCCATGCAGTCATGCAAGTTGCGGACGACATCGACGAAGCGCGCACGGTTCTGATTCTTTATGGCGATGTGCCCTTGCTCGGCGACGAGACGGTCGAAAAGCTGATTCCGCTGGCAGAGGCGGATCAGATGGGGCTGTTGACGGTCGATCTTGCCGACCCTTACGGCTATGGCCGCATCGTCCGGGATGGCAGCGGTCGAGTGGTCAGGATCGTGGAAGAAAAAGATGCCACGCCGGAGGAGCGTAAGATCAGCGAAGTCAATACGGGAATTTTGGCCATAAAAGGCAGACACCTCAAAACCTGGCTGAGCCGGTTGGAAAACAATAATGCCCAGCGGGAGTATTACCTTACCGATGTGATCGCCATGGCGGTTGCCGATGACGTTCGGGTGGAAACGGTACAGCCGCACGATCCGGACGAAGTGCTGGGCGTGAACAACCGCGAACAGTTGGCTCACCTGGAACGGGTTTTCCAAAGACGAGTGGCGGAAGATTTGATGCGGAACGGTGTCACCTTGCGCGATCCGTCGCGTTTCGATGTGCGGGGAGAAATCGAATCCATCGGGCGCGACGTGGAAATCGACATCAATGTCATTTTGGAGGGCCGGATCAAACTCGGCGATAACGTCCGCATCGGTGCCAATTGCGTGATCAAGGACAGCCAGATCGCCAACGACGTGGAAATTCTTCCGAACTGCGTCATCGAAGATGCCGTGATCGGCCAGGGCTGCCGCATCGGCCCGTTTGCACGCATCCGTCCGGAAACGCGGATCGAAGATCACGTCCACATCGGCAACTTTGTGGAAGTCAAGAAGTCGGCGATAGCCAGTCGTTCCAAGGTCAATCACCTCAGCTATATCGGAGACACGATCATCGGCCGCGACGTGAACGTCGGTGCCGGCACGATCACCTGCAACTATGACGGCGCCAATAAACATCAAACCGTCATAGAAGACGGCGCGTTCATCGGTTCGGATACCCAGTTGGTCGCGCCGGTCAGAGTCGGCAAGAATGCAACCATCGGTGCCGGAGCAACGGTTACCAAGGATGCGCCCGAAAATGCCCTGACCCTCAGCCGAGCGAACCAAGTTACCATCGAGGGTTGGCAGCGACCCACCAAGAAAAGGAGTTGAGTCATGTGTGGTATTGTTGGTGCCATCGCACACAGAGTCGTTACCCCCGTCCTGCTGGAAGGGCTTCGCCGTCTGGAATATCGCGGCTACGACTCGGCGGGGCTGGCGGTATTGGACGATTCCGCTCAGCTTCAGCGTGTACGCAGAAAAGGGAAGATCAGGGAGCTGGAAAAGGCTTTGGAAACTTCCTTAGTCGACGGCAAAGTCGGCATAGCTCATACCCGTTGGGCGACACATGGCGTTCCCTCCGAACGCAACGCCCATCCTCATATCTGCCGCGAGTCCGTGGCCGTGGTCCACAACGGCATCATCGAGAATCATGACGATCTTAGAAAGGAACTCCGGCAAAAGGGATACGATTTCGAATCGGAAACGGACACCGAAGTCATCGTCCATCAGATCCACGGATTTTTGGAGGAAGGTCTGAGTCTTTTCGAGGCCGTCAAGGAAACCTGCAAGGTGCTCGAAGGGGCTTATGCCATCGGCGTGATCAGCATCAACGAACCGAAGCGGCTGATCGCCGCGCGCCACGGCAGTCCATTAGTGGTGGGGTTGGGCGAGAGCGAAAACTTCATCGCCTCCGATGTCTTCGCGCTAGTCGGTGAAACGCAGCGTTTTATTTTCCTCGACGACGGCGACATCGCCGATTTGTCCACGGAAGCGGTCGATATTTACGATAGACACGGAAATCCGGTACAGCGGCCCGTCCATGAAACGAAATTGGCGGCCGACGCCGTGGAGCGCGGCGAATACCGCCACTACATGCAAAAGGAAATTCATGAGCAGCCGGTGGCAATCGAAAAAACCCTCGACGGGCGGATACGAGCCGGAAAAGTGCTCGATGCCGCTTTCGGGCCGTATGCCGAGAAAGCGTTCGACCACATCAAATCGGTTCAGATCGTCGCCTGCGGTACCAGCTATCATGCCGGCATGGTGGCGCGCTACTGGATGGAATCGATCGCGGGACTTCCGTGCAGCGTGGAAGTGGCCAGCGAATTCCGTTACCGCAAGAATGTAGTTCCGCCCGGGACCCTGTTCGTCAGCATTTCGCAGTCCGGCGAAACCGCCGATACCTTGGCGGCGCTGAAGGAGGCCAAGAAGCTCGGCTATGCGCACACCCTCGCGATCTGCAACGTGCCGGAAAGCTCGATCGTTCGGGAATCCGAATCGACCCTGATGACTCGAGCCGGTCCCGAAGTCGGCGTCGCCTCCACCAAGGCGTTCACCACCCAGCTGACCGCCCTGCTCCTTCTGGTCGTCGCCCTGGGCAAGCGCAACGGGCTCCCGCAGGAGCAGGAAGCGCGGATCGTCAAGGAGCTTGAAAGTCTGCCGGAGCAAATCGAGCGAGTTTTACTTCTGGAGGACGAAATTCAGCAATGGGCGGAACGTTTCGGCGACAAGCGTCACGCGCTCTATCTGGGACGTGGTGCCCATTATCCGGTCGCGATGGAGGGTGCGCTCAAACTGAAGGAAATCTCCTATATTCACGCCGAAGCGTATCCGTCTGGCGAGCTCAAGCACGGCCCTCTCGCGCTCATCGACGCCGAGATGCCGGTAGTGGCGGTTGCTCCGAACAACGAACTTCTGGAAAAGCTCAAATCGAATCTTCAGGAGGTTCAGGCCCGGGGCGGCGAACTCTACGTCTTCGCCGACGTGCGCGTGCCCATGGAGAGCGCGCCGGGCGTCAATTTGTTACGCGTCGCGGAGACCGAAGAGATCGTTGCGCCTATCGTCTACACGGTGCCCTTGCAGATGCTCGCCTATCACGTCGCATTGATCAAAGGTACCGACGTCGATCAGCCGCGCAACTTGGCGAAATCCGTCACTGTCGAGTGAACCGGATCGCGTGACTATCAGTCCTCAGAACGGACGTTCCGAACTACGGATGGTGGTCCGCAGGGCTGGCACGTAATCCACGCCAGCGGGTGGCGAGTAATTTGAAGATCAAGCCGGTGCCGAGCCCCCAGGCGCCATTGATCAGGAACGCCGTCGCGAGCAAAGGAGGGTGCCAGCCGCCTCCCAAGGGCCGGCCCTTGAGCGGAAATACCACCAAGAGCGCCACCAGCGACGGCAGAATGGCGCCGAACAGGAACGCTGTCACCCAGTAGCCGGGAGGCGGCGGAAACCGGGGTTCTACCAGCGCAAACAAAAAACCCCAGACACCGCCCCAGAAGGCCAACGAGAACACGGCCGGGATGCCGAACGGCGAGGTTGGCGCCAATGAGAACGGTGCGAAAGGCGCCAGACCGACGGCCCAAAGCAGCGCCAATGTGAGCTGGTGGAAAATCAGTGTGGCGAAAAAGCCCGCGACAAAACCGAACAATCCCCGTGTCGCAGTGTCTATGGGCGTATCGTGATAAGCCATAACAGGTTTCCTCCTGAATAATGATTCCCGTATCCCGCTTGAAACCGAGCGCGGCACCATTACGATGAGCTTCTCGCCAGCGGTTAGCCCCGTTTAAATTAAGACTTCATGCCGCTGGGCAGGTTTCAGATCGGCTTATTGCAGGGACCGGTCATTCATAGCGAAAGACCGACCCTGCGGCGCGCATCGAGGCAGTTTCCGCTGCCGCGGGTAAAGTCGCGGCAGGTTCTTGGACGGTCGTCGTAGATCACGCATGCGTAGCTCTCGGTGGAAGTGCCGCCTCCGGACAGCGCAGCACAGCGCGAGCCGTGTCGCCGCAGCTTGCTGCGGGCATCGTGAATGATGACGAGGGTCGGATGGCGCTTGATCACCGGCTCGCGCTTGGAGATCTCGACCGAATCATAAGCCTCGCGGCAACACGCGCCGCAGGTAAGGCAATCGAGCTCGTCGGCCGGTTCGAAACGCGAGCACGCCGGCGCATCGCTTGGCAGCCGGACGCCGGGCGCATGCCGGCAGCGCAATCCCCGGCGCTCGATGAACGCCCAGGCACAGCCGGTACAGCCGCGGCCGCTATGATACGCCGCGATGGGCGCGTGCCCCGCCGGATGCCGGGCGGGTGGTTCGGCCGCCTTCGTCCACAGCGAAGGCATCGCGCTTTCGCCGCAGGCGTCTGGGCCAGCATTAGCGTTGTGCTTCACACGGGGAACTAAAGCCGCAATGGCCGCGCTGGCGGCGAGCGCCTCGTCGAGGTGCGGCGCCCAACGGTGCTGCGATGCCCGCCAAGCGGCAAGGCGTGCGGCGACACAGCTACGCTCGCGGCGCCCTCCCTCTTTCGGCGACGCCGTGAATGGATCGGCGGGCAGCGACTCCCAAAAGCTTACGCGGAAATCGGTGGTCGGCGCGAAGAAATCCCGCAGGCCCACGCTATCGGCCAGATAGGCTTGCAGCCGCAGACAAGCATGCTCGCGCCATGGATTTCGGCCGCCGCTGCCGACTAGCCCCCAGTCTACCTGTCTTTCGCCGGCTTCCCCTTCGACCAGGGCATGACATAGCTCGTGAAGAATCATCTGGGCGAGCGAATCGTCAGGGTCGAGGATGTCGTCGGTGCCGATGAAGATCGTGCCGCGCCCATCGGTCGAGGCGTAGGCGTGCGGGGTGCGTTCGATGCGAAAGCCCACGCGTTCGGCGCAGGCAATCCACACCAGCGCGAGCGGGTCGTCGTAACGATGGGTCGGGCAGCGGAGGAACTCGGTCATGTCGGATGCCGGCAAATCGGGTCGCCGATATTACCAGGTGGAACCTTGTCCGTCTTCAAGGCGAGACCGGCGCATCCGCGAACACACCGTAAAGCCAGATCATCCCTAGAGCGGCCAGCGTCAACCAAATCATGACGATAAAGGCTCCGGCCGCATAACTCACCGGTTTGTTGCCGGGCGTGAATGCGTCTGCAGCCGCGGATCGGCATTCGGCGAGTACCGCGGATGGAATCAATCGAATCACCAAGGCCAGTCCCAGCGGAATCAAGACTAGATCGTCGAGATATCCCAGCACGGGGATGAAATCCGGGATGAGATCGACCGGGCTGAACGCATAAGCCACGATCGCGGCCGCGAGAAGCTTTGCATACCAGGGCGTTCCTGGATGACGGGCGGCCAGATACAGCGCGAAAGCCTCCGCTTTGAGGCGACGGGCGCGTTGCTTAAGCTCGATCAAAAGTGGCATTGGAAAAGAATTGTGCAAAGGCGGGTTGCCGTTCTTCCGTTCGCAGCGAGCATGCCGATTTAAAAGCCGCTACGCAAGCGATCCGACAACCGGTTCAGGGCGCGCGGCGATTGGCTTCATAAACAGGCATCAACTGCTGAGCCTTTACCCGCATGCTCTGTAGGCGTTGTTCGGGATTGGGGTGAGTGCTGAGCCAGTCCGGACCGCCGCTGCCTCCGACTTTGATCATTTTCTCCCAGAGGGAAATAGCGGCAAAAGGATCATATCCCGCTTTGGCGGCGAGCTCGATGCCGACCGCGTCCGCCTCGCTCTCGGCCTTGCGGCTGTTGGGCAACTGCAAGCTGACGGTGGCGACGGTATCGGCGAGGCCGGCCACGCCGCCCAAGTTATAGCCAGCGATTGCCCCGGCCAGAACGCCTAGGCCCAAGCCAAGCTTTTGAACCTGAAGGCGCGACATTTTCTCGGCCTGGTGCGAGAGCAAGGCGTGAGCGATTTCGTGTCCCAGAACCTGAGCCAGTTCGTCGTCCGTGGGACGGATTTTCTGAAGCAGTCCCGTGTATACGGCGATCTTGCCACCGGCCATGCACCAGGCATTTACTTGATCGCTTTTCAGAACGTGCACCTCCCATTGCCAGTGGCGGGTCTCCGGACGCAGCGCTGCGGCTTGTGCAATTAACGGCTGTGCTATGGATCGAACCCGATTGACCGTGGCGGGATCTTCGTCTAGGACCTGCTGTTTTTCTGCATTCAGCAGCAATTGGTCGTAAGCCTGTGCGGAGTACCGGGCGGCCTTGTTGTCGCTGACCAACATGATCTGACTGCGGCCGGTGATGGGATTGGTCGCACAGCCGGCGATTCCGACAGAAAGCTGGATGGCAAGAAGAGTAGCCAGGAAGCGATTCACCAAGTGACTTTGCCTCGACATAGCGCCGGATACCCCCGATTTGACGCCGAAATCGACGAAAGATTCGGCTGGTTCCGGTCGAGAGCTTCCGACGAGCCGTGCCGAACGGCCTGGCCATGCAGTGGCGCTATTGGTCACGGTGCCCTTTTTGCTCGATGCGCTTGAGCAAGGCAAAAAGATCGCTGTTGGTCGAAAGAACGACCGTAGATTCGCCGTTGATGACCTTGCGATAGGTTTCGAGGCTCTTCAAGAAACGGTAGAAGTCGGCCGCCTCGGGGCGCTGCGTGTATGCCCTGGCATAGATCTCCGTCGCTTTGGCATCCGCCTCGCCGCGAATTTCCTGAACCCGTTTGTAGGCGGCCGATTCGATTTCGTTGATGTCGCGGTCCTTGTTGCCGGAAATGCGCGCGGCTTCACCCTCGCCTTCGGATCGGAACCGCTGGGCAATCTGTAGCCGCTCGCTGATCATGCGTTGGTGGATGCGCTCGAGCACGCCCGGATTGTAATTGATCCGCTTGAGCCGGATGTCCAGAAGCTCGATGCCGAACTCGGCCAGTTTCGGAGCGGCGGCGTTGAAGATGCCTTTTTCGATTTCCAGCCGACCGTATTGGATCGGACGCAAAACGCCAAGCCCGCCTACTGCCGATAGCGCGCCTGCGACGCTTTCATCCTGCAGCGGTCGACGCGTTTTGTCGGTGCGAACCACCTCGATCAGTTCGTGCCTGGCTATCGCCGTGCGCGTCTCGCTGCCCAAGATATCTTCCAGACGCGACTGGGCACTCCGCTCGTCCCGCAGGCGAAGGTAATACTGCATGGGATCGGTGATGCGCCAGCGCGCGAAGGTATCCACCTGAATATAGGTCTTGTCCTTGGTTGACATTTCCACCATGGGCCCGTCCCAGGCCAGATAACGTTTGTCGAAACGGGTGACCTGCTGGATGAGAGGCAGTTTGAAATGTAGACCGGGGTCGGTAATGGGGTCGCGGACCGGCCTGCCGAACTGGGTAACGATTGCTTGCTCGGTTTCGTTGACCGTGAATGCGGACAGCAGTACCAATGCAGCCGCCAAGAGCGCGAGAAGAATCGCGAGAGTCTTAGCCAAGCTCATTTATCTTTCCTCCGGCAGCCGTGCGGGTAAGGGAAGCATCGGCAGGATCTGCTGTACCGATTCGTCCACGATGATCGATTGCTTGGCCTCGGGAAGAACGTCGCCCAGCGTTTCGAGGTAAAGACGCGCCCGGGTGATCTCCGGCGCCTTGATGTATTGCTCGAGAACGGCGCTGAACGCGGCGGCATCGCCCTCCGCCTCGTTGATCCGCTTGAACCGGTAGCCTTCGGCTGCGCGGATTTTCTGATCCGCCTCGCCGCGGGCGCGGGGCACGGCTTTGTTGTATTCGCCGTTGGCCAGATTGATGGCATTCTCCCGGTCCTGCTGCGCCCGATTCACTTCGTTGAACGAGGGCTGCACGGGTTCCGGCGGATTGACGTTCTTTAACTGCACCTGATTGACGGAAACGCCGAGGCGGTAACGGCCCGCCAATTCCCGCAGCCGATCGAGGACCGATTCCTCGATTTCCTGGCGGCCTATCGTAATGATTTCGTCGACTGTCCGGTCTCCTACGACTTCCCGCATGACCGATTCGGAGAGGTCCCGCAGGGTCAGTCCCGGATTACGCACCGCGAAGAGGTAAGTCTCGGGTTCGGTGATGCGGTATTGCACGACCCACTCGACGAGCGCCGCATTCAAGTCTCCGGTCACCATGGATTTTTCCTTTTCCGGCTCCTTGCCCACCTGATCCGGGTGGGTGTAGCCGGGTGTGACCAAACCGAATTCCAGCTTGAGTTGCCGCTGGGTCGGCACCTCGATCACGTTGTCGATGCCGAACGGAAGTTTGAAATGCAGGCCGGGCGGCACTTTAAGAATGTATTTTCCGAACCGGAGCACAATGCCTTCCGATTCCGCCGGTATTGTGTAGTACGAGGTCCATGCCAAGACGATGAGCAATAGAATCAGGAGGATTCGCGGCAGGGAGATGGGCGGCGGGCCGGAAAAACGTCCGAACAAAGGTTTTACGTTACTCACGAAGTTCTTCCTTTGAAAAACATATTAAGCCGTAGTCCGGCAAACTCTAGCGATATGGAACAGCTCAAGGATAGCCCTATAACGCGTGCATGTGGATGCCACATCACAAGCTTTCCCCGGATGCGAAGTCTCAATTTGTCTGAAACTTAAGCCGGTGCAGTTCGGCAAAAAGTAAATGATTCGGACGGTTTGATTCAGCATCAGAGTTCTTGTTGCCCGTCATTCGGGAGGTCATCCTCGTTAACGATTTCGTGGAAGGAAGCCTGAACGCAATTCGCGCCTGGGCGCCGTTTTGGAGCCGATTCAAGTAATCAAGACGAGCCTGATCCCGGGGCAAAAAAGCGTGTCCGGCTCGCCTGCCGGCTCACGGGGATGATCAACAATATGATGCTGGATTTTGCCGCACTGCATGGAATAGCCCCGCAGGCCGAGCATTTTCCGATGAGCCGGGGGAACGAAGCGTTGAGCTCTTTAGGACTGGGAAAGCATGGTACCGTGTTGTGCAGGAGGTCGGCTTTGCCTCATCTGAGGCCGATCGAATTAGAGAGCGTCAGAAAGGGAGAGTTTTGTTATTCTTAAATAGAATAACGATACCAATGTATAGTCTTGTATGTAATAAGATAGGTAGGTTAAAATCCTTTACAGCGTAATAATCGACTCTCCTCTTAACCTCACCTTTAACAGCCTCGGTCTACCGGGGCTTTCTTTTGAACGAGCCTTCTTATCGACCATATCGAGGTTGACAGGCTGATTTCAAACCGCCGACGGCACATTTGAGCGCCGCCGGCTGTACACGATTGATTTAGATCTGTTCGGCTACGGTTACGCAGAGATTGGTCGGATTTTGCTGCGCGTCTAGTACTGGCTTGATGGAAAAGCTCACCAGATTTTCCACACCTGCATCGCCGAGATCGGTTACCGGAACACCCTCTATCTTGATCTTGGTGCCTTTGATCGACCAGGTGTAATTGGCGTCGAAGCCGGTATTGTTTCCGGAATTCTCAAGATCCACCTCGAGCGTGGCTCCGTCGCAGGCCGCTGTGGGTTTCTTCAGGTCGAGCACGTGGGCGTGAAACCCGCTCTTGGGATCTACGTGCGTGCTGTCCTGTATGGGCAAATGAGTAACCAGGACCAGGACGTTGTTGGTGCCGTCGGTCAGGGCGCCATAACCGAATGCGCCTGCCTTGCCGTCCATAGGCACGGCGGCCGATGTTTCAATTTCCACGTCAAGAACCTTCCCTTTGCTCTTGTTTTCCCATTCGACTTCCGCTTGTTTCACTTTCAGATAGTTCGGTGTTTCGGCCCAACTTGGGGAGGACACGAGGATCATCGATGCCACGGAACCGAACAGGGTCATCAATCTTATCGTTTTCATCGAGAGATCTCCTTTATATTAGCGATTGGTTAAGGTGCCGAACACGGATCGGCGCCCGAAGCGATAATATGATCGACTCGATAATATTTCTAGGGAAGAGATCGAATGGGAGAGACTATTCCCGGCCAAAATTCTGATTTTCTCTCTCGCTTACAGCAAACACATGCCTGTTTTGGTCGAATCCTCTCTCGGCGATTCCCAATCGGGTTTCCGCTATCGCCTTGGCTTCAAGGCTGGTTGGTGCCTTTATCTTGATAACCTCGGTACGGCCATCGAGATAAAGATAAACGTCGTAAGTATTCATAATGGGGAACACTCGAAAGAAACTTAGGGAGGGGCTTGAGATCGCTTTTTTTCCAGTGAGTCCGACGGAAAAAATACGCGTGCGACCGTTTCCCCAAGCCAGATCGAGACGATAGAAAGAATCGAGATGTGATTCTGTGAGAAATTACCCAAGAGCCAGGCTTACAAAGCGTGCTGGCGCTCAGGTATCAGGATCGATGGCGGTCCGTCCTTGGCGGGAGATTACCTTCGCCTTGCTGTCGCAAGCCACCCCGATCGGCTGACTTAAGATCGAAGTCGCCCGGCAGAGATGTCTCTCCTGGGCGACAAGGGGGGCATCGCGCAACGCGACACCCGCGTAAGCGGGAAAGCAGTTCTAGGTGGCCGGGGAACGGGCAGCGCCGTTTATCGAGGCTTTTGATCCTTCAGCGTTGCGCTTGCTCAGTTCGTCGATGACACTGTCCAAAGAGCCGGTCCGGGCAATGTCCTCGCTAAACGTCGTGCGATAGTTTTGCACCAGACTGATGCCTTCTATCAGCACGTCATAGACTTTCCATGCGCCATTGGTGTCGACCATGCGATAGTCCACGGCGACCGGTTTTGCGCCGGGCTGGAGAATCTCGGTCTTGATGACGGCTTTCTTGTCGGCTAGCGGTGTCTGAAGCGGCAGATAGCGGATGTCCCAGTCCTTATATTCGGTGAATGCCGCGGTGTAAGTGCGAATGAGCAGCATACGGAATTCGTTTTTGAAACGTTCCCGCTGCTGTGGAGTGGCGGTTCGCCAGTGCTTGCCTAGAATGAGCAGGGCCGCGCGATCGACGTCGACATGGGGCTCCAGGATCTCCTTGACGATGCGCGTCGCTCTGGGAACGTCGAGCTTATAGTCGTATTCCCGTAAGGCTTGCTTTACCTCATCGGACGTTTTCTGAATGACTTGCTGGGGTGGAAGCAGGGCTTCAGCACCGGTCACAACCGGGAGGAACCCAAGAAAAATCGAGCACAAAGCCAGGAGGGCTTTGCCTGTTGAGGTAAATTGAAAAGTCATCGGCTAGCTCATAAAACAAAATATAAAAAAGACATTCAGCGAGCGTTCCGAATTTTTCGGGCGGCATGCTGATTTCTCGGGGTTCGGAGTCCAGAACAAACAGCAAAATGATACCGGCTTATCCGATCGGCGGTAATGGTTTTGTTCCCCGGTATACCGGTAGTTTGTCGTAGCTGGCATCGCTGTTCTTTAAGCATTCACTGTGCCAAATCTTTTCAGCTCTGACGTTTAAAGTACGACCCGATCACGAAGGAAATAATCCTTGCACCCATGATTTTTTGGTGCGAGAGGAGTCTAATAGGTCGATATCAAAACTGTGACACTGACTGCTCATAGGCGTGCGCTGCTTATGGATGTCTGCTTCAAAGAGCCCTGTCGATTACTTCGGATCCTGCTGTTCGCGTTCATCGGTGCGCTCGTGAGCGGCTGCGGCGCAGGTGTTCATTATCGGGCGGGCATCGGCGCGGGATATCCGAGTCCTTACTACCGGTACGATTATTATCCTTATAGCTATTTCCACGGATACGGCGCCTACCCTTACACGTACCGGCGACCCTATGGCTATGACCGGCGTTTTTATGGGTTCGATCGTTATCATCGCCCCTACTACTGGGACAGACGGCCTTATCGCTACGATAAACCGTTCCAGTACCGCGACAAACGGCCCGATCGATTCGATAAACCTTTTCAGTACCGTGACAGACAGCCTCATCGGTTCAATAAGCCTTTCCGTCACTGGGAACGGCGGCCTTATGGTTCCGGTGTGCCATTTCGTAATCCTCGGCCACATAATCGCTACCGACGTTAACCACGTGACTGCGAGCCCTTGGCTTTGCGCCATGGCAATCCCGGAATTTTTCGTTCAATCATGGCGGGCGTATAGGGTGCCCTTTACCATCGCGTGGTTTTCCCGTAATTTGACCGGAGTGTCGGTTATTTAGGGTGAATAGGATAGAACGATGAGCAGACTGCCGGACGATTTGAAGTATGCGAAAACCCATGAATGGGCGAAACCGGAGGAGAGCGGGAATGTACGCGTGGGCATCTCCGACTACGCTCAAGAGCAATTGGGCGACGTGGTATATGTCGAGCTGCCGGAAATCGGCCGGCGGGTTAAGGCGGGCGAAGCATGCGCCGTGGTCGAATCGGTGAAAGCCGCCTCGGACATCTATAGCCCGGTATCCGGCGAAATCGTCGAGGTCAACGGGTCATTGTCGGATGCTCCCGAAGCGATCAACCAAGACTCCTATGCCGCGTGGTTGTTCTGCGTCAAGGCGGATGATCTTTCAGAACTAAACACCCTTTTGGATGCCGAAGCTTATAAAGCAGACGCTGAGGCCGACTAAACGGTTCGTTTGTTTTATCGCTTGTTCTCCTCCGGTAGCGATGCTAGCGAATCGAGTGTAGCGGCCGGAACAGGCACCGGCGTTTCGCATGTCTTTGGGTTATACGCGTCGCGCGTGCCAATCGGCATAAATTCTCCGGCAGATGATACATGCCGATTTGTCCGGTGTTTGCCAGGAGCGCCCATGCCTTGTCCAGGCCCAGATCGAATGTCTTGAGCCCATAGCATTCTGGCCCGGCGGAGGGGCCAGAAATAATTAAGAAAGCAAACCCTTAGCCACATGCCTTTCATTCCTCATACCGAAGCCGATATCCGCGAGATGCTTGCGGCCCTCGGTGTGCCATCGACAGAAACGCTCTTCGACGAAATACCGGCGGAGTTGCGTTGCGGCGCGCTCGATCTCCCGCCCGCTTTGAAAGAAATGGAAGTTACGCGTTTGATGCGCGCACGCGCCGGCCAGAACCGTCCGCTTCTATGCTTTGCCGGCGCCGGGGCTTACGAGCACCACATACCGGCCGCGGTTTGGGCCGTAACCAGCCGGGGCGAGTATTACAGCGCGTACACGCCCTACCAGGCGGAAGCGAGTCAAGGCACGCTGCAGGTGCTCTACGAATATCAGAGCATGATGGCGAGCCTCACCGCCATGGACGTATCGAACGCTTCGCTCTACGACGGCGCGACCAGCCTCGCGGAAGCGGTGTTGATGGCGGTGCGGACGAACCGAAAATCGCATTCGCGCCGCATCCTGATGCCGAAGACCGTACATCCGTTTTACCGGCGGGTGGTCCGGACCATCGTCGGGAGCCAGGCGCTGGAACTGATCGAGCTGCCCTATGACGTCGAAACCGGGCGCGTCGATCCGGCGTCTCTGGAAATCCACTCGGGCACGGACATCGCCGCCTTGGTGATTCCCCAGATCAATTTCTTCGGCGTGCTCGAGGCCGTAGACGAACTGACCGTTTGGGCCGCCGCAAACGGCGCCATCGCCATCGCGCTGGTCAATCCCATGGCACTGGCTCTCCTTAAGCCCCCGGGCGAATGGGGGCAAGAGGGCGCCGATATCGCTTGCGGGGACGGCCAGCCTTTGGGCATACCCTTGTCGGGCGGTGGACCGTATTTCGGATTTATGTGCTGCCGCAAGGCGCACGTCCATCAACTGCCCGGACGTCTGGTCGGCCGGACCGTGGATATGGACGGCAAGCCCGGTTTCACGCTTACGCTTCAGGCACGCGAGCAACATATCCGCCGCGGCCGGGCGACCTCCAATATCTGCACCAACCAGGGCTTGATGGTCACGGCGGCGACCATTTACATGGCGCTCTTAGGGCCGGAAGGATTGCGGCGAGTCGCTTTGCAGAGCCATCAAAACACGCTCAGCCTGATGAGTAGCTTGACTGCCGTCGACGGCGTCGAGCGGGTTTTCTCGGGGCCTTTCTTCCATGAAGCGGTTTTCCGCACGCGGAGGCCCGCCAGGGAGATCATGGACGGCTTGGCGGAACGGGGGATTCTTGGAGGACACGAACTCGCAAGGGATTATCCGGAACTCGGCGAAGCCATTCTGGTTTGTGTCACGGAAACGCGTACTCAGGAGGATATCGAATCGTACGCACGCCAAATAGCGTCGCTGCTTAATCATGGCTGAAGAGGTCGGAGCCGATAGAATGCTGATTTTCGATCGTTCGCGCCGAGGGCGCGCCGCGCATGCCCAGTTGCTCCCGGAATCCGGTGAATCGCCGGCCATTCCAGACCATTTGTTGCGCAAAATTCCTCCGGCCTTGCCCGAAGTCTCAGAACTGGATGCCGTTCGCCATTACACCCGGCTGTCCCAGCAAAATTTCTCTATAGACACTCACTTTTATCCCCTGGGCTCTTGCACCATGAAGTACAACCCCAAGGTTTGCCATGACCTCGCAAGTCTGCCCGGATTTCTGAATACCCATCCCCTGGGGCTGGAGCGGACCGGGCAAGGGACTTTGGCCTGTCTGTACGAGCTCCAGGAGATGCTCGCGGAAATCACCGGCATGGCCGGGGTTTCGCTGGCCTGCGCGGCCGGGGCTCAGGGCGAATTCGCCGGCGTCGGCATGATCCGCGCTTACCACAGGTTGCGGGACGATTTAGCTCGAACCGAAATGCTGGTGCCCGACGCCGCGCACGGCACCAATCCCGCTTCGGCGTCCATGGGCGGCTTTCGGGTACGGGAAGTCGCCACCGATGCCGACGGCAACGTGGATCTCACTGCACTGGAGCTGGCCGTGGGTCCGCAAACCGCCGGCATCATGCTCACCAATCCCTCGACTTTGGGAGTGTTCGACCAGCACATTCGAGCCATCGCCGATATCGTGCACCGGGCCGGCGGGCTGCTCTATTACGACGGCGCCAATCTGAACGCCATCGCCGGCAAAGTGCGCCCCGGCGACATGGGCTTCGACGTCATTCATCTCAATCTCCACAAGACGTTTTCGACGCCCCACGGCGGCGGCGGTCCGGGTGCGGGCCCGGTGGGCGTGGGTGACAAGCTGCTGCCCTTCCTGCCTCTGCCCGTCATTGTGAAAGACGGGTCGCGCTATCGCATGCTGACCGAAACCGAGCGGCCGCACAGCATCGGGCATCTGGTCACGTTCGCGGGAAATGTCGGCGTTCTCCTGCGCGCTTATGTCTACATCCGAATGCTAGGCCATGAAGGCCTCGAGCGGGTGGCGGAATTCTCGACCCTGAACGCCAATTATCTGCTCAAGAAACTGGTCGAAGCCGGATTCGAACCCGCTTTTCCGCAGCGCCGCGCCGCCCACGAGTTCATCATTACGCTGAAGCGGCTGGCCAAAGAACATCATGTTACGGCGCTGGACTTCGCTAAACGCCTGTTGGATTATGGCGTCCATGCGCCGACGGTATATTTTCCGCTCTTGATTCCCGAGTGTTTTCTCATCGAGCCGACCGAGACGGAAAGCAAGGAAGCCCTGGATGCGTTTGTCCGGATAATGGCCGAGATTCTGAAAGAAGCAGAGACCGACCCGGATCGGCTTAAGAGCGCACCCCATTCGCTGCCGGTGCGCCGTTTGGATGAAGTCCGGGCGGCGCGGCACCCCGATCTCGCCTATAAATCAGAATAAGAACCCCTCTATGGCAGGACAAACGCTCACGGGCATTGCCCGTTTTTACGCGGCATTTACCAATTCCATTTCGGGTATCCGGGCCGCCTGGCTGAATGAGGAGGCGTTTCGGCAGGAGTGTCTGCTGGTCCTCGCCGGCGTTCCCTTGGGGCTGTGGATCGGCCAGAACGGCATCGAACGCGCGCTTTTGATCGGCGTGCTGCTGAACGTCTTGATCGTCGAATTGTTGAACAGCGCCGTCGAAGCGACCGTCGACCGTATCGGTTTCGAACGGCACGAATTGTCCGGCCGCGCCAAGGATATTGGATCGGCGGCCGTGTTTTTCTCGCTGGTCCTCGCCGGTGCGGTCTGGTTACTGATTTTGATTCGATAAAAAGGTAAAAAAGAATGACAGCGTTAATCTGCGGCTCGGTGGCCTACGACACTATCATGGTGTTTCAGGATCGATTCAAGAATCACATCCTCCCGGAGCAGGTCCATATCCTGAACGTCTCCTTTCTGGTTCCGGAACTCCGCCGCGAATATGGCGGCTGCGCCGGCAATATTGCTTATAACCTCAAGCTCTTGGGCGCCGATCCTCTGCCCATGGCCACTGTGGGCAAGGATTTCACACCCTACGCGCAGTGGCTGGGCTACTGCGGCATTAATCAGGATTTCATCAAGGTCCTGGGCGACAGCTATACGGCACAGGCTTATATCACCACGGACATGGACGACAACCAGATCACGGCTTTCCACCCTGGCGCGATGTCGTTTTCCCATCTGAACCGAGTACCCACGGATTGCGGCATCCGCATCGGCATCGTGGCGCCGGACGGCAAGGACGGCATGGTTCAGCATGCCGCCCAATTCGCCGAAGCCGGCATCCCGTTCATCTTCGATCCCGGCCAGGGCATGCCTATGTTCGACGGACAGGAACTCTTGAGTTTCGTCGAGCTGGCGACCTGGGTGACCTTGAACGACTACGAAGCGCAGCTCATGCAGGATCGCACCGGTCTCGCGCCGGAAGAACTCGCGCAGCGCGTCGAAGCGCTGATCGTCACCAAGGGCGCACAAGGATCGTTGATCTATGCCAATGGCATCCGCCACGAAATACCGCCGGCAAAGCCGACTGCAGTGCTCGATCCGACCGGTTGCGGTGACGCCTACCGCGCCGGGCTGATCTACGGCCTTCTGGAAGAATTCGACTGGCCCACCATAGGCCGTATCGCCTCGTTGATGGGAGCCATCAAGGTCGAGACCTTCGGCACCCAGAATCACAGCTTCACCCTGCATGCGTTCAAGGAGCGCTATCGGGAAAGCTTCGGCTGCGAGCTGCCCGATCGGATATGACGAATATCCAGCGGCTGTTGGACATCATGGCGCGCTTGCGCCATCCCGAGACGGGGTGTCCCTGGGACTTGCAGCAGGACTTCGCGAGCCTCGTACCCTACACCTTGGAAGAGGCGTACGAGGTCGCCGATGCGGCGGAGCGCGGGGATATCGAGGATTTACGCGAAGAATTGGGCGATTTGCTTTTGCAGGTCGTTTTCCATTCGCGGATCGCCGAGGACCGCGGCTTGTTCACTTTCGAAGACGTGGCCGGCGCGATCAGCGAAAAGCTGATACGCCGACATCCCCATGTTTTCGGCGAGACCGTATTCGAGACCGATGCCGAAAGGCATGAGTATTGGGAATCATCCAAAGTCGCCGAGCGCCGGGAAAAAGGCAAAACGGAGCAGGACGAAAGTGCTTTGAGCGGCATCGCGGCGAATTTGCCGGCGCTCGTAGCCGCGCAGAAATTGCAGAAGCGGGCCGCGCGGCACGGCTTCGATTGGCCCGACATAGGGCCAGTTTTCGCCAAAGTCAGGGAAGAATTGGACGAGCTCGAGGCCGCTTGGGCAACGGGCGACCAAAGCCATATCCGGGAAGAAATCGGCGATTTGCTGTTCGTCGTCGTCAATCTCGCCCGGCACCTCGAGGTCGATGCCGAGACGGCGCTTCGGAGCGGCAACCGAAAGTTCATCAACCGCTTTCGCTATATCGAAAAGCAATTGTCGGCACGGGGAAAATCCTTGACTGAGTCCACACTGGCCGAGATGGACGCCTTGTGGGATGAGGCAAAACGAAGTTTGTCAGATTAGGCATGTAGGATGCGCTGAGGTACGACAAATCGGCAAGATCGCCGATTTGCACGGAGAGAGCCGCCCGGAGGGAGCCGGGCAGGATAGCCCGGCATGAACCGAACCGCATCAATCGCGAACGATGCCTGTCCTGAGCTCAGTCGAAGGGCGCTTCCCTTCGTTCAGCACATCCTACGAATTTGTTCGGGTCTACACCTTGGACGTAGGTCGGCAATCCTTTGCCGACAAACCCGCTGACGAAGCCGAAAGGTTTAATCCACCAAAATGGACGTTGAAGTTGAAGCTACGACACGAACACCCCTGGGATGTCACACCGCAAGAAGCGATCGCCATTCAGAAACGGCTGCGAAACCTCGTCAGTTTGCAGGACGAATTACCGGAAACGGTCCGATGCGTAGCCGGGGTGGACGTCGGTTTCGAAGAAGGGGGCACTGTCACGCGAGCTGCCGTGGCGAAGTTGAGTTTCCCCGAGCTGGAGTTGATCGATAGCGCCGTTGCGAGGCGGCCGACTTCGTTTCCTTATATTCCGGGCCTTCTATCCTTCCGGGAAATTCCAGCCATCTTGGATGCCTTGCAAGCTTTGCGAGATCTGCCGGATTTGATGCTGGTCGATGGTCAAGGCTATGCGCATCCTCGCCGCTTGGGCATAGCTTGTCATTTGGGGGTACTAACCGATATCCCGACGATAGGCGTCGGAAAGACACGGCTCTTAGGTGTTCATGACGGCGTTCCAGACCGGCGCGGCGCTTGGGTTCCCCTTTTGGACAAAGGGGAGACCATCGGAGCCGTGTTAAGGACGAGGCAGGGCGTCAAACCGGTTTACATCTCGCCCGGCCACCGTGTCGCTTTGCAGACGGCCGTCGAATGGGTGATGCGCTGCACTAAGCGTTACCGCTTGCCCGAAACGACGCGGCATGCACACCGCCTCGCTTCGGGATAACGAACGCGAAATTCTCGTAGCTCCGCGTGCTCTTACGGTTTACTTGCGGGGAGTTCCTTGTCGCGATAGTGGACATCCGTCCAGCAAACCGGAAGCTCTTCGCCTGACGGAAATACCAATTCGGTCTTCGGGAATTTTTCCGGATCCTGCATCTCCTCGCCCCAATGCAAGCGCCCGACTATGTTTTTATGTATCGGATTGACCAAATCGTTGAGACCGAGAATCTCGACCAGATGTCCATTCTTTTTCAGTTTGAGAAACATGGCACATGTCTCCTCTCAGGAATGAATTCGTTTAAAGGCTCGTCATCCGTGGATTGAATTCTACTGTAGAGCGATTTTGGGCGCGATGCAATCACTCGGAACGTTCGCCGCCCCAAAGAGATTCGATGCCCCAGTAAACCAACTGCGTCAAAACGACGCCTACCCCGAAACCGCCGATAAAAAACTCCGACGCATGATGCTGCATGGTGGTCGCGAGAAACTTGCCGGTAAAAAATCCAACTACCAGCGACAAGCCGATACGCAATCGTTTGAATATTTCTTCTGTGTTCATGGCTGAGCGAACTTATAAAGTTGGATGAGAAAGTTCTCGGGCAAACTTTAACCTAGAAGCGACAATTGGACGCAGTCGACGTCGTTTCTCCGCTAAGTGGCTTAAGGACTGGCTCCAGCCCGCGGCAATCCACGTTTTTCCCCGGTACTCCGAAGTTTGCTGGGTGAGTTAGGTGCGCACCGGGACGGGGCGCCGGCTGAACTTCATCGGCCGTAACGAAATCTTAGTGATTACACTGACAGACGAAACGGGTTCGCAAAGATGCCGGTATCCGACGAGTACACCTTGAATGAACTGACTGCGTGGTTCCGCCGGCGGCTGGATGAACTGAGAATCCATTTCGACGACGAGCCACTCAGTTACGAGGCCAATACAGCTTACGATATCGCCTTTTATCGTCTTCTGGCGGAAGCCCGAGACGCATGGCTGGCGCGTCACGGTTACACTCCCACGCCGGGACAGCTCACCAAAGCGTTCTTCAACGCGGAATTCGAACGCTCGCGCGAACAACGCCTTGCCAAGCGCAATTGGCTGTCGCGCGCCATTTGCCGATTGTTTCCTTTCAAGGTGTCTCGAAGGCCGTTCCACGTGAAATAACACCTGCCCGACCTTTTCTTCTTCAGTTCCCTCGGCACACACGAGAGCCCATCGAAAACAAGAGATCCGCTTGAATTCGGTAATTCGAGCGCATCCCTTTGATCATCGGAGGGCAACAATCCGCCCTATCCTCTTCTTGCGGCTGTTTTGAACGCGCCGCTCCATCACGGCCGTTCGTCGGATAAATCCTACCGATTGTCGGCTTCTACCGATGCAGCGAAAAAGCGCTGCTATAACTATCGGCATGAAAACAGATCATGAAAACGGTTTTACATTAATCGAGCTGATGGTCGCGGTAGCGGTGCTTGCCGTGACACTCACCATCGGGGTACCCAGCTTTCGAGAGACGATACTTAATAATCGCCAGACGACACAGATCAACGAACTGGTAGCTGATGTGGGTCTTGCGAGAAGCGAAGCCATCAAGCGGGGTATTCCGGTGACGCTATGCAAGAGAAACACAAGCGGTAACAACTGCGACTCCAGTGCCGCATGGGCGGACGGCTGGATAATATTCTCGGATCGCAACCGCAACGGGGTTTTGGACGGCGACGACAATCTGCTCCAGGTAAAACCGCCACTGGCTTCTGGAACCACCCTTACCTTCAGCGGGGGTCGGGTTACCTTCGATGCACGAGGTTTTTCCGCCGGGTTCAATGGCACATTCATTTTTTGCGACAGCCGGGGATCGAGCAAAGCCAAAGGCCGCGTCCTTTCCAACACTGGAAGACTTAGGGAACCCACAGACAGCTTGAGCTGTAACTAAAACCGATATGAAACGACTAGATTCTCGAATAAGTTTTTTCTGCGGTTCGGATCGTATTTACGAATACGGCCGCATGCCATTGAAGTCGGCAAACTCGCGCCCTTGGCATCTCCTGGCAAGGATGGGAGGTTTCTCCATGTTGGAAGTGCTGATCAGCGTCTTGGTCTTTTCCATAGGCGTCCTCGGCATCGCCGCGCTTCAGCTCAAGGCCAAGCAGTCGGGCTACGAGGCCGTACAGCGGACTTTGGCCACGTCCTTGGCCACCGAGCTGCTGGAAAGGATGAGGTTGAATTCGTCGGGCACGTCTTTGATCAATTACGTCACGGCCAACGGCACACAGACATTCAATTCGTCCACTCCGCCCGCAGCCGCTCCGAACTGCTCGGCCGGCTGCACTTCTACTCAAATTGCCGCCTTGGACTTGCGGAATTTTTGGGATGCCTTGAATGGCGCCAGCGAAACCCGGAACGGCAATCAAACCGGCGGCTTGGTCAATCCAACTACGTGTATCAGCGGCCCGGCGGACGGCTCGCCCGGTACTTACACGGTCACCATCGCGTGGCGCGGTCAGGCCGATTTAGCGTGGAGCAATCAAGGTGTCAACGCCAGCACCTGTGGCCAGGGAAGTTACGACGGACCGAGCGGCACGAACGGCTATCGCCGCATCTTATCCATCACCACCTGGATCGGACCATGAGCAGATTGATACATACCACCACATTCAGGCAATCCGGTGTCGGCTTGGTCGAGCTCATGGTGGCGCTGGTCTTGGGCTTGTTCGTCACCGCCGGCGTCACCAGCATGTTCGTCCAGAACAAGGGAAGTTATAACCAGGACGAGCGGAGCGCCCGGATGCAGGAAAACGCCCGCTATGCCCTACAGCTTCTGGCGCGCGATTTGTCGATGGCGGGCTTCTGGGGAGGGGTGGTCGGTTCCGGCAGTGATATCGATAGCTCAGGGCCCTCGACCGCGGGAACCGGGGCCGCCTGGGCCTATAACTTGGCATCGACGATCGATTATTTCGTACCTTCCGTAGCGGCGCCCGCTCCTACTTCTAGATTCGCTTGGTTCAGCGTCCCAAGCGGGTCAAGCTATAAATCCAATACTAATATTCTCGCCGTCAAGCATGTCTCCGGAGTCAATTATCAGAACCCCAGCACACCTCCTGCAGGCGTCTACGTCAGCACGGTGGGAGCCGGCGGCACTCTGGCGACACGGGACAGCGTTACCCAAACCCCCGCGGGAATGCAGGACTGGGAATATCAATCCCATATGTATTACATCGCCACCGACGATACCACGGGAGTTCCATGGCTGCGCCGGAAGCATCTTGTAAATGGTGCGATGAGCGAGCAAGGCGAAGGGGAATTGGTAGAAGGAATCGAGTTTCTCTACGTCGAATTCGGTATCGATACCGACGGCGACGGCATTCCGAATCGGTATCTGTCCAACCCTTCCGCTACGCAGCTGCAAACCGCGGTTAGCGCACGCATCTCTTTGCTGGTCCGCAGCTCAGACCAGGATTTTTCCTCTCCCGCCGACGACAAGACCTATTTGCTCGTAGATGCGGATGGAGACGGCGCATACGACTCAGGTGTCGATGTGAGTGTCAATGGGATTCTTAACGGCGGCAATGCCTTCAACGATCACTATTACCGCCGGATGTACACAACCACTGTGCAACTACGAAATACCCAATACCAACTCCTTCTGCAAGGAGCGACCGCCTCATGAAGCACTTCAGTAATCTTCACATTCAGAGGGGCGCCGCTTTAGTGGTGTCGCTGCTGATTCTCCTGGTGGTGACGATCGTCGGATTGGCCGGGATGCGGACGAGCACTCAAGAGCTGCGTATGGCCAGTAATGCCGAAGATAAAGAGACGGCATTTCAACAAGCACAAGCGGCTATCGATTACCTCGTCAATAATCCGGATCTGCTCCCGGTCATCGGCAATGTCGGTTATGCCCTCTGTACGGCAAACCAAACCAAGGCGGACGGAACGGCTTGCGACCAAACCAACATCGATCTTCCTGCTCCGCCATTCGACGACAGCGCCACGGGTACCAGCAGATTACGACTTACTCGCCAGAATCCTGGTACCGGTTTGCCGCCCCGCCTTTTGGCTACCAGCTCGGCCATGTTCGCATCGGCTTATTACCTGGGGGAAAGCCAATACGATGCTACAGGCGTCGGACGCGGCGCGGCCGGTTTGGGCGCCGGACTGATGCGGATCATACCCAAATGAAAAAGAACTCGCGGAGTGCATCCATGAAACTCGCAACAGTCTTGGTCTCCTCTCTGATTGCCATTTTGAGTCTGCAACCCGCTCATGGCGAGGACACCGACATTTATCTGAACTCAGCCAGCACCGAGGGCGGAAGTCCCATGGTGATGTTTGCTCTAGATTACCGCTCGAATTTGGGGTCGACGGTTTGTCAGGGCAGCGAGTGCAACAGTCTCCGCTCGGCCGTATCGCCGAGCACGGGAACGACTTATCTTCCCGCTAGCGGCACCGTCAGTTTTTTCGAGCTGTTGCGGGCTGTCTTGAGAAAAGTGACGGACGATCTGGCGCCGCAGCTCACCGGCGTGAAGTTCGGACTCATGATCAACCATAACAACAATAACAATTGCGAAGGCCCCAACAGAACCGGTTGCAGTAACGGCGGCTATATGATGCTGGGTTTCGATACCGGCACAAGCCGTCTGCACAACAAGCTTGCTCAAATCCCGGTGCCGCAAGGCAATCTTGCCCATTCGTTTCAGGGAAAGGAGCTTTATTTCGAGCTGTTCCGCTATTTGACGGGCCAGGATATCTATAACGGCCATAATGGCTGGACCGATTACGACACGAACAACCAGCAAAACTTGCCCGTTGATAATCCCGACATCAGTTGGGATACCTCCATAGAAACGGGAAACCGCTACACTAGCCCTTTGTCCGGGACCCAATGCAGTAAGATTTTCGTCATCAACATCATGTTCCAGGTGTCCCAGCAGGATTCCGATTCGGATCTGGCGATCAGGGAGACCAAGGCCAACGGCGGCATGAACCAGCTGAACATCACCGGCACTAACAACAACTTCTCGACCGTGATCCGCTTTATGCGCGATGCTGATTTGGCGGATGGAACTTGGGGACAACACAATCCGGATCTGGAAGACGTCCAAAATGTCACTTCCTTTTTCTTCGTCGATCAGACCAAGGTCAACACAACTACCAACGGTTATGCGTCGGCCGGCGGTACGAATGCGGCGCTGCCTTTGAGCAGCAATCCCGATGATCTGGTCAAGCAGTTTAAAGATGTTTTTGAGCAAATTTTGAGCATCAGCACGACCTTCGTATCCGCCGCCGTTCCGGTCAATGTCTTCAACCGTACCGAAACGCTCGAAAATGTGTTTTATGCCTTGTTCCAGCCGGAAGGTACCCCCCGCTGGAACGGCAATCTCAAACGTCTGAAACTGGCGGTTGACGAGAGCACCGGAAATTTGCTGGTTCTCGATCAGAACGACAACGAGGCCATTTCGGCGACCGACGGTCGGATCAAGAACGAAGCTCTGACCTTTTGGACCAGTGCCGGTGGCGCGGACGTCGTAGCGGCCGATACGGAGATTGGTGAAGTTTCAGGCAAGGATGGCCGTAGCGTCTCGCGTGGTGGCGCCGGACAAAAAATTCCCGGTTTTCTGGGCGGCAGTCCAGGCACTAGCAATACATCCGGCGCCCGAAAGCTTTTTACCGAGCCGGACAGCTATACAAACGGAACGCCCACCGCATTCCGCGCGCTGAACGCGGATGATGCGACGACGGCTGGCGTCTCCGTAATCTGGGACAAGCTTAAACTTAGGGGCGCGAACAAGTCGACATCCTGTTCTCCTTCGACGGATTGCTGGACCACCGCCGCCAGCTACGCGACCGCCTCCGCGACGGATCAAACCATGGCGATCGATCTTCTCAAGTTCGCCCGCGGACTCGACCCGTTCGACCTGGACGCCGACGGGAGCATCTCGGACGTGCATCCATGGGCTACGCCGAGCGCTACGCCGAGCGGCCAGAGCCCCCAAAAGCCCTGGCTGATGGCCGATCCCTTGCATTCGAAGCCGACACCCATCAATTACGGCGCGCGAACGGCGGCGGGCTATTCGAACACGGTGCAGGATGTGCGTATTCTCTTGGCGGGCAACGACGGCTATCTGCATATGTTCCGCAACTCGACCTCCGGCAGTTCGCCCGAAGTGCCGAGCGGCGTGGAGGATTGGGCTTTTATGCCGAGGTCTCTGATCGGCAACCTCAAACTTTTAGCGGAGAATGCAGATGCTACGCCGCATGTGTATGGGCTAGATGGTAAGGCCGCCGTCTATATGAAGGACACCGACGGCGACGGTACGATCGAATCGGGAGAAAAGGTCTGGGCCTACATAGGTATGCGGCGCGGCGGCAAGGCTTATTACGCTTTGGACATCAGCGACCCGGACGATCCCAAAATGCTGTGGTCGATTTCCAAAACCAGCGGCGGTAATTTCGACGACTTGGGATGGACCTTCTCCGATCCGGTTGTAGGCAGCTTGAACTGGGGAAGCGGCGAGAAGCCCGTCGTGATCTTCGCGGGCGGGTACGACGCCAATAAAGACACCCGAAGCGGCGCCGATTCCAATAATGCCGCAACCGGCACCAACGATAGCGAGGGCAACGCGATCTATATCGTCGATGCCGAAACCGGAGCTCTGGTGTGGAAAGCGGCCAAAACGTGCGGAAGCATTCCGGCGACCCAATGCAGAGCGCACGCCGATCTTCTGGACAGCATACCCTCCAGCGTAACCGCCGTAGATACAGACAGCGACGGGCTGACCGATAGAATCCTGGTTGGCGATACCGGCGGTGTGATATGGCGTGCGGATTTGATTGCTCCCCCCCCTCCGGATCCTGAAGTCGATCCACCGGTTTACCTCGATAAGCGTGCGGAATGGACGATATCACCCATTCTTTCCGTTGGACGGCATGCAGGGCAAGCCGACCGCCGGTTCTTCCACAGACCAGATTTCGTTCAGGCAAAAGACAATACCGGAACCTTTGACGCTGTAATCATTGGTTCCGGAGACCGCGAACATCCGCTGGACACAAATATTCAGAATCAGTTTTACATGTTCAAGGACCGTAACACGCTCACTGGAAATCCTCCGTCTACCACAAAACAGGTGAGCAATCTCGACAATTTGACCGACACGGCGGCGACGGCGAGCAATGCGTGTAACTGTGGGTGGTATATCAATCTTGGACTTGGCGCGGACGGTGGCGAAAAGTCTCTGGCTTCACCGTTGACGTTCTTCGGAAAAATATTCTTCAGCACTTATGTGCCCGTGGGGGATTCTGGGGAAGACGACAACCTGACGTGCGGACCGGCGGAGGGCAAAGCCTATACTTATGTCGTAAATCTGTTTACTGCGGCTGGCGTTTACGACTTCGACACCAGCAATGATTCCAACGGTGAAACGAAGGAGCGTTCTGTCGATACCGGATCGGGCATCCCCAGCGATCCGATCTACATGTCATTGGGCGGAAAACAATTTATTACTCCAGGGAATATCCCACCGGAAGAAGAGTTCAGGCATCCCTTGGAAAGCAGGGCGATTTGGAAAACATTCTGGTATGAGAAGGAATGAGAGATCGATCATGACGATGCAAGGTATTCGAAAAATTCGGGGTTTTACCCTGATGGAATTGATGATCGCGGTTGCCGTGGTAGGAATACTGGCGGCGGTCGCTTTTCCCAGCTATCAAAGCCAAGTAATTAAAACTCGGCGCTCGGACGGCAAAGCCGCTTTGATGGCCGCCGCCGCCAAGCAGGAACAGTACTATCTGGACAATAAAACTTATGCCAACTCTATGACGGCACTCGGCTATGCCGCTAACCCGGCAAATTCTCAAGAAGGTTATTACCAGATCAGCATCGCTGCCGCTACGGCGGCATGCCCGATCGCGACATGCTTTTCACTAACGGCGACTGGACAAGGCAGCCAGCAAAGCGATGGCGTTTGCGGCAATCTAACGTTAAGCAGTTCGGGAGCTAAGGGAATTACAGGAACCGGAACCGTTGCTAACTGCTGGTGATCCGCTGCAGACATCAGCCCAGTAATTCGTAGGGGGTAGCCGATGCTTCAGCGTAACCTATCCATTTCCTAAACCGAATATTTCGCTAAGTATATCTGCACAGCCGCTAAACTCTCATAAATCAGATTAGAGAAGTAGATTTTGTGGGAGCCGTGTCCCGATGCCAAAGTCAGCTTGCCGCAGCGCGATGGAATCAGGACGCTTCGGGCGCTGGATGATTGAAGCTAGTTTCCGGACGGGGTGATCAGTTCCGGCAGTCGATTGGCTCCTCCCATTCTCCAAGCCCGTGGCGAATGGGCCGAACAACGCGCGTGGTCGAAGTCTAACTGCCCGATGACTCTACGCTGGTGTTGCGATTACCGCGACCTCAACGACTATTACCGGCTGCGCCATGATCGGGGATGCAAACGGTTCTTGGCAAAGCGAGTGAGCTGCCCAGTGGAGTAGGTCGGCAATCCATTGCCGACGAAGCCGCTTCCCGGGCCGTTGCGTCGGGAAAGGATTCCCAACCCACTATCTACTATCCCCTGGACCGCTACGCCAAACCGGAAGATGCACTGAGGAATTGGCCGTTTCACAGACAACTTCGTCGGCAACGAATTGCCGACGACTACTCATCTCAGCGTCCATTAGAGGGCGCGGGGCGGCTTCTGAGTGAACGCCGGTGAACAGTGGTGAGAAACGCTGTAAATTTTACGCCTGATTGGCAAATTGCTCACAATTGTAAAGAGTCGGTAGTAAAACCTTCAGAGAGCTGCCTGTTCAGGGTCAATTCCAACATTCGCTGACAGTTTTCGATGCGCCCGTAAGTCCCTTCTGTCCAAGCTGATTCAGCGTGAACGAACCGCATGCGTCACCGTCCATGGTGCTGCCGCTTGCCGGAGCTGCTGTCAAAGTAAATGTTGTTGCACCAGCAGCAACGGTGATGTTGTATTTCGCAGTTCCATTCCGTGGAGATTGAATTACCGGCAACATCGGGTTTCCGTCGTTCGCATCGCCGCAAATTCGATCAGTACCGGAATTGTAGCAATTCGCTTCCGTGAACAGACGTTCGAGAAACTGCGCATCTTCCAGCAAGTCAGACTTTGCTTCGGATCGGGCCGCACGTTTGACATATTCTTGATAGCCTGGCAGAGCGATGGCTGCCAAGATACCCACTATAGCCACGGTGATCATCAGTTCGATCAGCGTGAACCCTCTTGGCGTCGTCTGGGAGTTCATCTCGCGTTACTCCTATTGGATTTGCATCCAATATTTCCGTTCTATGCTCCCGCTGCCGCCACCTTCGTCATCTAAAGGCCCCCGATTCTTGATGCTCATGATATTGCCCGTGGTGCCTGATAATTCCTTATATGCCACGCCGGGAGTCTCGCTCTGTAGCCATGTCGGGGTTTCGGCAATGCCTACCGTCGACTTTATCCCCGACGAAACATTGCCGCTAGCCAGTTTATCCGCGTCATCAAAAACATTGTCTGCATTGAAGTCGAAGTTAGAAATACTGGTGCGCCCACCGGTGACCGCGTCGAGTTCCATGAGCCAACTGTCTCCCCCGGAAACGCAGGGATCAGAGGACGGGATGACGGTAACGAAGATGATGCGATCGTGCTTCAGCAAAGCTCGTGAAATCACGCGCTCGCCGGCGGCGCCGCTAGGCGGCACCAGATCGAGATACCAGCCGCGCTTGCTGCCCCAATCTACTGTGTTGTTGCTGGTTTCTCTTTGGCCGAAGCCGAATTCCGTTGTTTCGGTGGTGATTGTTTGAGCTTGTATATGATCGTTATCCCGGGGCACTGTTCCAATCTCATTGGGTTTGTCCCAAATGGCATAAAAGCTTTGCACTTCGATATTGGACGGGTCGGTGGCTGTGAGATAGCGCCCTGTTCCGAAGTAGATCAGCACACCGCCGTTCGGGTGGTTGCCGATTACGGGCTGAACCGTAATCGGTTGAACCTCGCCGTTTGCATTAGTCGCGGTGAACAGAGGATTTCCGCCGTTGGCCAGCGTTAAAGCGCTCAGGTCGAATTTCCAGAGGTTGCCCTGCAAATCGCCGGCGTAGGCATAATCGATGATTTTGTCGTTGTTGGCATCGTACAAAACCGGGGTGGAGAGACCGTTGCTGGTGCTGTCGCCTGCGGCAATCTTTGCGATCTGAGACCCATTACTCAGATTCACCACGTACAGAAAGGCCTTGTCCGAGGCGCTGTTGTAACCGTTGCCGAAAATAGCCGCCCATTGACCGTTATTTAGTCTGGCGATCTGTGGCTGACTGAAGGTATAACCCAAATCGGTCGCATCCGAGTATTCCCACAGCACGTTACTGGCGTTAAAGCCGTCAGGATCGCTGATATCCAGAGCGTAGATCGATTTACCCCCAGCGCCAAGTCCTCCAACCAATACGGTTTTCCAATCGCCTGACAAGTAGGCATCACTTACCTGAGGCGAACCGTCTACAAAATATTTATGTGTATAGGCCGGGTTAGTGAGCTTGCTGAGATTGTCGTAAACTCCCGCTGGAACATAAGCGAATAGTTCCTTGCCGGAATCGGCGCTCCCGACATCAGCTCGGAAAGCGTGCAGCATGCCGTCGTTTGCACCTACGTATACGGCCGGGGTGCGCGACGATTTACCGCTTACAAATGCTGAATATGAGGATCTTTCCGGTTCCGCCAACGCCGATGTGCCTTCGCTATAACCGTAGTCCTCTGCTTTTACGAAAGCCGGATCGGAATCGATGATGTCGCCCAGCCACCATTCGACATTGACCGATTCGCTCCGATTGCCGTCCCCGTCCGAATCGGCGATATCGACAATGCTTGCTACCCGATTCCGAAAGGCACCGCCATTCCGTTGCTCGTCGCTATGGCTGCCCCGCAGCCAATTAAGCCGATCGCTACAGAGATTGTCCACCACCCCGCTGGAGTCAGTATCCAGAACCGCCTTCTGTGAGGCGCTAAGGTTGGTACAGTCGCTGAAGCTTTGGCCTGAAGCACCGGTCCAGGTGAAGATGTTCCGGGAACCCGGAGCGGGAATTGTGGCGGCATCCCAATAGGGCGAACCGACACTGCCGTCGCCCTGTACCGGATAGGCGATGAGCTGGCCATGCCAATCCCTAGTGTCGAAGCGGGCTTGGAAAAGTACGGCACCGCTTTGAATGCTGGTGGAATTTGCGGCCAGTGCCGCGAAAGAAGGATTTGCTGCTGTAACGGCATTCACGACCGAATTGAATGCATCCACGACATCCTGAGCGTTCTCCGCGCTGAAGAACTCTCCCCGACTGCTAATGGCGGCATGCCACAAATCGTATACTTTGCGCTGCTGATTCAGGTCGCTCGGAGGACAAGATTCGCTGGTCTGAGTGTAAGGCCAACAATAGGGTGAGCCGGAACTCGAGCTCGTTGGAGGATTGGGGCAGCTAGCACCCTCGGCCAATTTGGAATAGTCCCCAGCGAAGGTGCTGCCGCCCCATATCGGGTACGTTCCCGTGCCGGATACCGGGGTGCCGCTCATCGTCGTACCCAAGCCGAGTCCAATGATGAAGGTATTCAGGTGCTGCCAAGTCGCCGGATCATTCTTGGGGTTGAGCCACTGAGCCGCCGCATCGCCGGAAAGATCTTTGAAACTCGCGGGGACATTATTATCTAGACCTGACTGAAGATCGGTAACCCAATACTTGAACGCGATATCCGCCAGATTGTTGCTTTGGTAATCCCTGTAAGGGGGGCCCGGGGTCCAGCTCGAAGTGGTTCCACCGCCCGAGGTCGGCATGGGTTCGGGCAAGGTAACCCCGGAGCTGTTCAAGTCGCCGACGGTTACCGAATCTCCGCACCACCCTCCATCGGTCATCAACAGATGGACGTTTCGACGGCAGGCATCATAACCTCTTACCGTTCCGTCAGGATTGAGAGGCTTGTCCCGGATTTGCGGGTCGTCTGCCAAAGGATGGTTGATGTTGATGGCTCCCGTAAAGTAATCACCGGCACGGACGGCGGCTGTACGCAAATAAGTGCTTCCAGCAACCGGAAAACGGGCAAGCCAGTCGTAAAGCTCCTGCTTATGAGTCTTCCCATTCGGGAGCGTAGCGTTCAATCGTCGAATTCGATTGTCTGTGGTGCTGCCATCCCACCCCTCGCAATTTGTCCCGAACGTATTGCACGTAATGCCCGAGTTATTTAGATCTTGCCATGCCACGCGCACCTCGCCATCCAGGCCTGCAAAAGCGCGCATTGCGCCGGACACCGTAGCCAGGTTCCGGGTGCGGTAATAGGAGTACCAGTTGGCGAAGTTCTGTTCCTTTTGTTCCGCTGTGCCCGCAAAGGTGTCCGACGCCGAACCGACAGTCACTTTCACGTAGCAATCATCATCGTCCTTCTGGCCGGAGGCGGTAGGAGTGCAAGCGGCTGGTCTGGGGACGCCGGCTTGCGTATAAAAAAGGTAGTAATAGGCCGGGTAAGTGTTTGCCGTAGTGTCGAGCGTCCAGGAAAGGCTTACGCCCGTTTGGTTGTTGAGATCATTGGACCAGCGATTGCCGACGTAAATGTACTGCTGTGAACTGTTGACGCTGGTGACCGTATAGGTCCCATCCCGGGAAGAACCGGTAACCGTAAGCGATGCCCCCGATGCAAGATTAGCGAAGATACCCGAGCATCCGGAATCGATATGTATCCGGTCGTTGCTGCTGTTGTTGTCGAAATCCACCTGGCAGGTGGAAGGTCCATAGTTGTAGGTAATGCTTGTGTTTGAACCGTAGTATCCGCGGTCGCTGCTCCCATTCGGAGAGCCGGCGTTAGTCTGGTTCGTGTTCTGTGGCGAGTACTGTCTCGTTGCCCAATAATTGGTTGCAAGGTTCACCGTTCCGCGTGACGTGTCGAAACCGTTAATCGGAGCGGCGGTAAACGAAATATTGGGGTAGCACATGGCTGCTGGGGCGCTGCTGAGCGTGCAGTCATTGCTGGTTCCGTTGTACTTCGGCGGCGGCGGATAGGTAATGGCCGGGTTGTAATAAAGGGCATTGAAATAGGCCGACTTGAAACGATTGGTCGCCTGACTTGCCTCGATACTGTCCGGCACGGCCGCGGACGGCATACTGAGTGAATCGTCTAGTGTGACGACCAGATTCGGCGCGACCGGAACGGTTAGAAAAAGCGGCTGATCGGACAGCGTCAAAGGCGCCGCGTACGCAGACAAATCCAGGCAGCCTGAAGCGAGCAGCCCCAAAGACAACGAAGTCAGGCGGATGGCTTTGGCGGATTGATGCATGTTGCCTCTCCGTTTCAAGGTGGCGTATACGTATAAAGAGCTTGCAAAATCACTACCGCGTTAAGATCGCCGCCGACGCCGCGCGCGGTGACACGGTAATACTCCGTGGCCGCGACATTGGGCATTCTTTCGACGATGTATCTCGGCTGTTCGGCAACCTGGCTCAGACTCTGGGCGGGACTGCGAGAGCTCGACCAATTGGGATAGTCGGCGTCGACCAAGCTGTCCAGATTGACGGTGCTGCCCCAGTAGTCGGCGTCGTTACCATGGGTGGCGTCATAAGTAATAAGGCCGTCGACGCTGCCGTCGAACGCCAAGGTGCGCCAAGCCGTCAGGGTGCTTTCGGCGTCCTTCAGGGCGGCTTCGGCGGCCTGAAAAGCCAAATCGCGATTGCGGGTGTTACCCGCCATGCGTTCCTGAAGATTGGTGTTCAGCGTAGCGCTGGTGCCCAACAGCATCAGAATGGTCAGAAAGATCAACGCCATCACGAGCGAGATGCCTCGTTGCCTTCTAGGCAAGCCGGCGCCATTCTCAAACCGCCTGGTCATAGTCGGTTCCTTACGGAGATGGTGGTGGTGAAAGCCTTGCGCAAAAGCCGGTCGGTCGGTGTGATCGTGGCCCCGTTGTAGGTATACGCCTGGGGGGCGGTAGTGATGCTTTCATCCGAAAGGCTGACCATCAGCAAGCTGATGCGTATGCTCAGAACATTCGTCCAGTTGGTAACCCCATCGGCCGTGACGTAGGTATCGACGCCGGGAGCTCCATCGGTATTCTCTCCATACTGAATTTGCATGTCCTGCACGCCTTCCACCATTTCCTCCGCCGTGGTGGCGGCATTGCCGCCGCTGGCTATGAGTCTTTGGCGGTAGAGCGCGGGTTCACCCGCATCGTTGGTACGGATGTAATAGGTCGCGGCACTGAGGCGCAGAATCCTCGATCCAGGGGCGTAGGTATAAAGTTGGCTGTTGGCGCTGCCGCACATCGGATCTGATGGTGTTCCGATACCAAAGCACTTCGTGAAGTTGCCGGGGGCGGTGGAATTCCCGGTAGTATGGTTGATTTGATTCGAGTTGTTGCCGATGTTGGCCGGGCCGGTCATCTGAAAAACGGCGGCATGCCGGCAGTCGGTAATGACCAGGATTTCTCCCGGTTGGATGTTATGGGTGGGGGCTACCGGAATGGTCGCGGCGCTTGCGTTATGCCCGGGGGGATGGACTACGACCCACTCGCGAGAATTGTCTGCCCGCAATACCGTCAGCGCGTCACCTCTCAATACGTTGCCGGAGACACCGTTCGGGTAGGTGGGATTTGCCGTGTCCTCATAACCCACCAGCGGGAAGCCGAACAGATCTTTGTCCCAATCCGTTGCGGTGTTGAGCACATTGGCCATCGTGGAGAACGAACAACCCGTGAATCCCGCCATGCGGATGTCGGAGGAGATGCGTTCGAAAGCGTAGCGGGCGCTCTCCTGCATGCGGGACAGCGTGTCCGTGGTACGAAAAGCCTGTCGGCTGCCCAGAAATGCGTAGCCGAGAACGGCGGTCAGCAATAAGCCGATTGTCAGGGATATCATCAGCTCGATCAGGGTCACGCCTCGGTAGGAGTTCGGCGGTACCGTCATCGCGAAAATGGGAGTGCGCATGGCTAAAGATCGGTCTGGGTTGTCAGGGATATCAGATCGTTATTGCCGTCGCCGTCGCGATCCTCTTTTTGGTCCCATTGGATGACGATGGTAGTGTTGCCCTGAATGTCGACGGTGACGGAGCCGTCTCCAGCGGGAAGCAACTCGGATAGCCGGTTTTTCCATGAGACCAGATCGTCGCCCGCCACGGTGCCGCCGCTGGGGCTGCTGCCGACCGCAACGTTATAGCTGCCGCCTATCGCGGCGGCGCGGTTGGCGCGCATGCTCTCGGCTATGTCATAAGCCAGCATGGTCGCCAGGCTTCGCATATAAGCCGAGTTGTTGTGATTGAGAGTGGTGGCGAGCAGCCTGCCGTGCCCCAATAGACCGAGCGCGATGACGACCATGGTCACCAGCACTTCGATCATGCTAACGCCTTTTTGCCCCGCCTTTAGGCCGAATCGGCCTTTTGAAACGTTTCTGCGCTTCATTAGCAAGTTCCTTTTTCGATGTGGATCTGGCCAGTGTTTTTCACGGCAATATCGCGTTTGACGCCGCCTACACACACGGTCAGCGTTCCGTTCGTTCCGCCACTGCCCACATAATCCCCACCGGGAAAATAGGTGATGTAGTTGCCGAATTCGGTGCCGCCATCGATGGTGCCGGTACCGCTAGTCGGCTGCTTGATCCGTAGGCGGGTTTCGCCGTCATTCACAGTGCCTCGATCGGTGGGGTCGGTAAACGTCAGCCAACCGCTCTGCCAACCTTCTGCGGTCGTGCAGGTGGGGCTTGCATTATCGGGATTGGCGGTCTTACAGATCGTTACGGCGACGCCGCGCTTGATCGCCTCGGAACGGGCGAAGTTGAGCGCTGCCACAAGTTCGTTGGTTAGGGCGACGGCACGGCTAGTATTCGTGAAATTCTGGAGACTGGGCACAGCGATAGACGACAGAATAGCCAGGACCGACACCGTCACTAGCAGTTCGATCAATGTGACCCCCCGTGATTTTCCGGCAGCCTGGAGTGGCCGATGCTTGCTCCACACCATCATTTGAAGCACCTTTGGAAACTATTCCCGTGTCTTGAAAATCCATCCGTCGGCAGCGCCGATCACCCTGGGAGCTGTCGTAGCGATAGCCTGCGACTTTATCGAGAAAAGGGAGTGGAGCTCCGAGCTCCGGATACGCCTAAATCTAGTGCGTCCGGATCGAACGTTGTATGACGGCTGTCACACAATTGTGATTTCTTGAAGAAGTGTAGTGTACTTTGTGACTTTGTTATGTTTGTCCAGCCATGTCTCCCTTTGCATACTTGAACAAGAGCCTTTTAGGAGACATTGCTGAAAATCTTGCCGGCGCTTTCAGTCCCGGAAATATTTGGAGCGAAACATTAGACGTAGTTTCTCGTCTTTCCGGTTAGGTATCGTTTGCGGGGTAGTTACGGGTGCCTATCTGTTCTCCCTATCCGAATGGCCGAGGTCTTTTCCCGGCACGATTTCATCCCTTACCCGCTGTTTAAGCTCTTTCGCTTCGGGGAAGCGTCCTTCTTCCTTTCGGGACCATAGCATCGTGTTCCCGTGGCGCACTTCGAATATTCCGCCGGTACCGGGAATCAGCGCCACTTCGCCGATCTCCTCCTCGAACGTGGTCAGAAGTTCCTGCGCCAGCCAGGCTGCGCGCAGCAGCCAGCGGCATTGAGTGCAGTATTCGATTTCGATGCGGGGTTTTGCGGTCATAGTTTCTCTCTCTTTGTAGGTCGGAAATCCCTTCCCGACGCAGCGGATTTGTCGGCAAAGGATGGCCGACCTACCGCACTTAAATTCAGATTCAGGGTTGAATGGCCTGCCAAAACAGTTTGACTCCCACGATCAGTACGACGATCGCGAACATTCGCCTGAGTTTCCGCGTCGGTAGCCGATGCGCGAGTTCAGCGCCGAGCGGCGCGAACGGAATACTGGTCGCCACGATGCCGGCAAAGGCGGGCAGGTAAACATAGCCTAGACTCCAAGCCGGCAACACTGGTTTTTCCCAACCCAGGGCAATATAGGTCAGAGAGCCGGCGACCGCTATGGGAAAACCGCAGGCGCTGGAGATGGCGACGGCGTTTCGGATCGGAAAATGGCATCTGACGAGAAAGGGCACGCTCAGTGTCCCGCCACCTATCCCGAGGATGGAAGAAACCGCGCCTATCCCTAAGCCGGCGGCTGAATATAGCCACCCGCTCGGCGTTCGACTTTGATCGCTTTTAGTCTTCACATCGATTAGAAGACGAGCGGCAACATAAAGCAGAAAAAGCGCGAAAATCAGTTTAAACCAATGTGCCGGCAATCGGTCGGCGATGATCGAACCGATAACGGAGCCGATCAATATGCCGGGCGACAGCCGGGATACCGTATCCCAGCGCACGGCACCGAGACGGTGGTGCGCATAAACCGCTGAAACGGACGTGACGACGATGGTAGCAAGCGAAGTCGCCACCGCCATGATCATGACGGAATTCGGTGGAAAGCCCCGTATTGAAAAAAACCAGACCAGAAACGGCACGATCACGACCCCTCCGCCGATCCCGAACAAGCCGGACAACACGCCGGCCAGGCTGCCGAAAGCCAGGTACAGTCCCAGTTCTTCCCACATGCGCTGCTCATCCGCGTTTAAAATAGGGGCCGTATGCTAACAGGAACCGGGGTCCAAGCTAAAAACCCATGAAAACTTATCTTGTCGGCGGCGCCGTAAGGGATAGCCTGCTCGGGCGACCGGTGGAGGAACGCGACTGGGTGGTCGTGGGCGAAACGCCGGAAAGCATGATTGCCCGAGGTTTTAAACCGGTCGGCAAGGACTTTCCCGTGTTCTTGCATCCAGAGACCCGTGATGAATACGCGCTCGCCCGCACGGAGCGGAAAACCGCGCCGGGCTACCGAGGCTTCGTCGTTCATGCCGAGCCGGACGTGACGCTGGAACAGGATCTGCTCCGCCGCGACCTGACCATCAACGCCATGGCCCTGGACGAGGAAGGCCGGCTCGTCGATCCCTATGGCGGCGCACGGGATCTCAAGGACCGGATTCTGCGCCATGTTTCGCCGGCATTCGGCGAAGACCCGGTGCGCATCCTCCGAGTGGCCCGCTTCGCTGCCCGTTTCGCGCAGCTCGGTTTTCGGGTGGCGGCGGAAACGTCCGATCTGATGCGGGGCATGGTGGCCGCCGGCGAAGTGGACGCTCTGGTGCCGGAGAGGGTTTGGGCGGAACTCGCCCGTGCCCTGTCCGAGCCGACTCCCAGAGCTTTTTTCGAGGTGCTGCGGGAGTGCGGCGCATTGGCCAGGCTGTGCCCGGAAATCGACCGGCTGTTCGGTGTCCCGCAGCCCGCCGAGCATCATCCGGAGATCGACACCGGTATTCATACCTTGCTGGTCCTCGACCAGGCGGTCCGGCTGAGTCCCGACCCGGTAGTGCGTTTCGCCGCCCTGACTCACGACTTGGGCAAAGGACTGACGCCCAAGGAATTGTGGCCGAAGCATCACGGCCACGAAAAACTCGGGCTTGGCGCATTGGAGAGCCTTTGCCTGCGGCTGAAGGTGCCCAATGCCTATCGCAAGCTGGCTGAAAAAGTGATGCGCTACCACGGCCATTGTCACCGGGCGCTCGAACTGCGCCCCGCGACCGTGGTGGATTTGTTGCAGCGGCTCGATGCGCTCCGAGCCCACGCCTCCCTGGAGGGTTTTCTTCTCGCCTGTGAAGCCGATGCCAAGGGCCGCCCCGGTTTCGAGAATCGGCCTTATCCGCAAGCCGAATGGCTGCGGACGGCGCGGGAAACAGCTCTGGCGATTCCGGTTCAACCGCTGTTGGAGAAAGGATTCAAAGGAGAGAGCCTGGGCCGAGAGCTGCGCCGGCAGCGGATCGACGCCGTGACGTCGTGTCGGCGGCAATTTTTGGAAAGCCGAAATTCCGGTTGAATGTAGCGTGGCAATGAATCCAAAACCTGCCGACATTTATCAGCCCCGCGATTTCATCGAAACCCACGAAGGGCTGATTTTCGCCGTCGTGGACGGGATGCTCGAGGATGATCGCGTGCTCTGTTTTCTCCGATACGCGCCGATCGGAGGAAAGCTCGCCAAAATGGGCACTGACGAAGCCAATGCTTACCTGCAAGCTCGGGCGCCCCGGTATCTGTTTTCGTCGAAGCGGCTGGACGCACGACTTCATGCCGTGCCGCAGGAAAACATACGCCGCCATCTCCGACCGCGGGATCGCGTGCAAGATTTGCTGAACTCGGTGCCACGAGACGAAATCGAGCGGAAAGCGATTCGATTGCTGCAAAAATTCGGTGCCTGCGGGCTGGACTTGGGCCGGGTCGGTTTGACCGGCTCTTTGTTGATCGGCGCGCAAACGCTGAAGTCCGATCTCGATTTCGTCATCTACGGACGTGAAGCGTTTTTCGAGGCTCGCGAGATCGTCGGACGCTTGATCGAGGCCGAAGAACTGCAAGAGCTGGACGATGCGGCATGGCGCGACGCCTACGACCGGCGCGGTTGTGCGCTCACGTTCGAGGAATTTCTCTGGCACGAGCGGCGCAAGTTGAACAAGGCGCTGATCGACGGGACAAAGTTCGATATCACCTTGGTGGACGAACTACCGTCCAAAGCATCGGGCCCCGTCCGCAAGTTGGGGCCGATCCTGCTTCGGACCCAAATAGCGGATGCGGCATACGCGTTCGACTATCCGGCCGTGTACCGATTGACGCATCCCGAGCTCACGGAAGCGGTCAGTTTTACCCACACCTATGCGGGCCAGGCCCTGACCGGAGAAACCGTCGAGATTTCGGGTCTGCTGGAAGAATCGCACTCGGGGCAGCGGCGCATCGTAGTGGGTTCCAGCCGAGAAGCTGCGGGGGAATATATCAAGGTGGTGTTCGAGCGGCGAACGCCCTGAATCCGAATAGGCAAACGTCATTGCGTTTGTTACATTTCCGCCCCTGCATCCCTTAAACCAATTATCGATATATAGAGATCGCGAAAGAACCGTCGCACGGGGGTTTTTCACGAACTCGGAGGAGAAAATTATGATCGGTGGCGTCATTTCGGTGCTGGTTTGCATATGGTTTTATCGCACGGCGCTGCGTCTCAACCTCAACGTGCTGCAATGGATCGTCGGCGCTTTGATCGTCTACTACGGAATCAAGGCGATCTGGATGTACGCCATCCTCAAGCCTTTGCTGGGCGGGTCATTCACGTATTACAGCGCGACCGCCGGCATCATGATGGAGGTGTCGGGCGCCCTGCTCGGCGCTTTGGGCGCTGCGCTGTTTCGCAACCTGGTCATGCTCAAGCAGGCCCGATGACTTTTGCCCGTGCGCGGTCGGCGCTTCCCGATTTCCGGGCGGTCATTCTTGACATGGACGGTCTGGCCCTGGACACCGAATCGACTTATTGCCACGCCTGGCGTTCGGCGGCGGCCGATCTGGGCTTCGATCTGAGCGAAGAATTCTGCCTTGGGTTGTTCGGCCGCCATGCCGATGACGTGGAACGGGCGCTTAAGACTGCACTTGGCGATGCGTTCGATCGCAGGTCGTTTCATGAATCCGCCGAACGCCACTGGCGGCGCTATCTCGACGAACACGGCATAGGGCCGATGTCGGGCCTGAAAGAGCTGCTCGCTATTCTGCGACACCGGGCGATTCCCTATGCGCTGGCTACCAACAGCGACGGCCCGTATGCATGGGAGTGCCTGCGGCTGTCGGGTATGGAAAAGACCTTTCAGGTTGTCGTGACCCGCGACCAGGTCGAACGGGGGAAACCGGCGCCCGACCTCTTTCTCGATGCGGCGAGACGTTTGAATGTTCCGCCGGACCTATGCCTGGTGCTGGAGGATTCGGAAACTGGCTTGGAAGCGGCCCGTGCGGCGGGAACTGTTCCGGTTCTGATTCAACGGCGCCACGAAATCCGCCGGAAACTGTCGAAATGGGCGGCGCTCAGCTTTCCGAGCTTGCTGGATCTGGCCCAGTTGCTGGAAACAACCGGATGAGAGGAAAAGTTTCCACAGGGACGGGAGCGCGAGTAATGTTCCATGCGCTTTTTTCCTTGGTGGCCTTGCCGCTCGTTTGGCGGGTTACGGTGCGCGCCTGACTCGCTGGGCTACACGCAGGTTGCGTGACGGCGCACCTAACCCGCCCTACCACGGGTCATTTTTCGCTTTGGTGTAACGACGGAAACCGGGATTTCGTAGGGTGGGTTAGGCGCACTCCGGTATAGGCTGGCCGTAGAACACTATGCTTCGCGTGCGCCGTAACCCACCATGGCAACGTTCGGTCGCCTTGCCGCTCGACCGATCGATCGGTGTTACTCGGTAGGTCGGGAATTCTTTCCCGACGCCATGGCCGGGCCAGCGGCTTTGTCGGCAAGGGATTGCCGACCTACGGCCGTGTCAGCCGGTCGGTCGGGAAGGGATTCCCGACGTGCTGTTTCTCCATCCAAGAGCCTTTTCCGATCAGGCGGCGCGGATCGGAAAAGGCTCCTGGCCTTTGTGTTTGAGCTTGCGGGTATAGGTGCGGCCGTCGCGGAACGTGGCGGCTCGGTTGAACTTCCCGGCATATTTGGCGACGGGATTGGTCTGGGGGATCTGAGGTCGCTTGGTTTTCTTGCTCATGGTGTTGCTCTCGTTTGAATGTCTTCGCCGGATACCGGCTCGCCCTTCAGACCGCTCCGAGCAGGTTCGGTTCCCGAGCCGGTCTCAAGAAAAGTTGTAGTGCTTGCGCACGGTTTCGAGGATCTTCCAGGTGCATTGCAGTCCGGACCGGAACGTCACCAGATCGCCCTTGCCGAATTCCACGGGGTCGCCGCCTTTGGGCGTCACGATCACGCGTCCTTCCAAGAGATAGCAGGTTTCGGTCTCGTCGTAAGTCCACGGAAATTCGGACGGTTCCTTGCTCCACACCGGCCATTGCCGTACGCCCAACGATTTGAGCCGGTCTTCGCCGACTTGTTTTTCGATACGGATATCGCTCATCTCGTACTCTCCTATTCATTTGGTGATCGGTTTCGAGGTAGAGCCTCGGCCATAGTGCAAAGCCAGCCATACGGTGATCGTATCCGGCGGAGTCCAGTTTACGCGATGACGGCAATGGGCCGGAAGCAAAAGGGCATCGCCGGGGTGCAAAAACGTTTCGCCATTCCGCCCTTCGATCGCGAGTCTTGCCTGACCTTGAAGCAGCAGCACCCATTCGTCCCAGTCCTGATCGTACCATTGTCCTTCCGGTGTGGCATGTCCCTTGGAAAGAATCCGCTCCAGCCGGAAAGCCGGCGTTTCCAGCAGAACTTCGAATTTTTCCTCGGGCAAGTCCTCCGGCAGGTCGGCCAGCAATGTGGTCATCGATGCTTCAGGCAGTTCGAGCATTCTGAAAAATTCCTTTAGAGGCAACGATGGCTGTCACTCTAATGAAACACTTATTCACAAAATCTGTGGATAAAGTTCTGCAAAAGCCTAGAACAATTTCTTCCAGACCCGATGACATAAGGGCTGCACACGATTGCACAAAATTTTCGCACATAGCGGTTTGGTGGTCGCCTCCATTTCTTCACGCCCGCTGTCCGGTTTGATAGAGTGCCGAAAAAATCGAACGGGAGGCAACTACAACTATGATTGCGGCATTATCGATGATCGTCATCTTGGCAATCGCGGTTTGGTTCTATCAAACCGCTCAACGGTTGAATCTGCCCGCATTGGCTTGGGCCATAGCCGGGGTCATCGTTTATTACGGCGGTTTCCTGTTTTGGATGCAAGTCGTGCTCCGCTCGCTACTGGGCGAGTCGTTTCATACACACGGCTTTTGGCTGGGAATCGGCATGGATGTCACGGCGATTCTGGCCGGGGCGGTCTGCGCCGTGCTGTTCCGTTACGGGGTCATGATGAAAAAGGGCCGGAAGCCGTTCGAGACGTCTTTTTAGACGGATTTGTCGGCAAGGGATTGCCGACCTACGATCGTGCCGCTTTGTAGGTCGGGAATCCTTTCCCGACGCCACGGCCTGGCCCACGGCTTCGTCGGCAAGGGATGGCCGACCTACGAACCGGTGCCGCGAAGTAGGTCGGGAATCCTTTCCCGACGCAAACTAGTAGGCTTAACGCCATTCAGAACAGCGCGGCATTGAGCCAGAAGTGGGCGACGATGCTGCCCGCATAGCCGAGCGCGATTGCCGGCATCCACTTCAAATGACTCAAAAACGTGTAGGCGCCTCGCGTCTGCCCCATGAGCGCGACGCCCGCCGCCGAGCCGACCGACAGCAAGCTGCCGCCGACTCCGGCGGTCAGGGTTACCAAAAGCCATTGTCCCATAGAGAGATCCGGGTTCATCGACAAGATCGCGAACATGACCGGGATGTTGTCGACGAAGGCCGAGGCGATGCCTACCAGAATGTTCGCCGGAGTCGCTCCCAATTCGCCGTAGAGATACTGCGAGACGTGCCCCAAATAGCCCAGAAAATCGAGTCCGCCCACGCACAGCACCACGCCGTAGAAAAAAAGCAGCGTGTCCCACTCCAGCTGCGCCAATTTCTGGAAGATATCGAACCGCTCTTCGCCAGGTAAGGCTTCTGCCTCTTCTTCCTCCTCGTGCCTTTCCAATAGCTCGGTCGGCACCTCGGGTTCTTCTCGATGGGTGATGTGCAGGTAATAGCCGAAGAACTGGATATACGTCAAACCTGCCATCATTCCCACCGCGGCGGGCAAATGCAGGATATTGGAGAACACCACGGCAGTCGCGATGGTGAGCAGGAACAAGGCGACTATCCGTTTGGCGCCCCGCTTCATTTTGGTGACATCCTTGATTTCCGCCGGGCGCGCGTCCGGTATCGCGAAATGCATGATGGCGGCGGGCAGCACGAAATTGATGACCGCCGGAACGAACAGAACGAAAAAGCCCCAGAAAGTAACTTTATGCTGTTGCCAAACCATCAGCGTCGTGATGTCGCCGAAAGGGCAGAATGCGCCGCCGGCATTCACGGCGACCACGGTGTTGACGCAGGACAGCGCGACGAAGCGCGGGTTATCCTTGCCGACGGCCATTACGACGGCGGTCATCAACATCGCCGTGGTCATATTGTTCGAGATGGAGGAGATGAAAAAGGCCAGAATCCCGGTGATCCAAAACAATGAGCGATAACCGAGACCCTTGCTGACCAGCCAGGCCCTGACAGCCTCGAATACTTGCCGTTCCTCGAGCGCATTGACGTACGTGATCGACACGATCAGGAACAGGAGCAGTTCGCCGTAATCCAGCACCAAGGTCCGCACCGCGTCTTCGGCGAGCTGCGGCTGGCCTTGCAGGTTGTAGACGACGGCGATCGCGGCCCAGATGATCGCCGCCGCCAGCATCATGGGTTTGGATTTTTTGAGTTCCGTGACTTCTTCCAAGACGACGAAGATATAAGCCAGCACGAACGCGGCGATCGCCAGATAGCCGACAAAATGCCCGGTCAGATCCAAAGCTTGACCTTCAGCCGGGATGGCCAGGGCAGTGAGCGGAAAGATCGCCAAAAAAAACGCCAGTAAAATCTTCTGCTTCAAAACCATTCGAGAACCTTTTTTCTTCCTGTGCGAAAAACCACGCCGCGTCTGGCCAACAGCGCGGCGTCAAACAATTCTTAGTGTTTCAGTAGAGAATGGTAGCATTTGCCGCTTCTGAGTCCGAGCATGTGTTTTATGCCCCGGCTCCCCGGAGCCGGGATATCTACACAAAACCTCGGGCCAACATTCCGGCAGGGAAGGTCGCGGCTAAAGCGACGTTTGCGATTGGATGGGCACGATTGAAGACAGCTCCGTCGGGAAAGGATTCCCGACCTACTGAGCGGCACCGGTTCGTAGGTCGGCAATCCCTTGCCGACAAAACCGCTTGCCGATCTATTCAGTCGGGAAGGATTCCCGACCTACAAAGCGGCACGATCGTAGGTCGGCAATCCTTTGCCGACATAACCGCCGAAGGCCGCCGATTCCGTTACCAGGATGCCGGCAACTTGCGCCGGATGAGAATGAATTTGCGTTCTACGGAAAGATAGCCGCCGCGTTCCAAATCTTTCATGATCCGGCTGACCATCTCCCGCGAGCAGCCGATGATGTTGGCCAGATCCTGATGGGTCGGCTTTTCCCGGATGATCCATTCGTTTTCGTTCTCGACGGCCATGTCGTAAAGGGTTTTAACCAATCGCCCGTACACATCCGACAGCGCGAGCCCTCGAACGTTCTCGGTCAAACTGCGGATCCGCTGAGTGAGGCTCCGGATGATGCTGGACGCGGCGTCCGGATGGCTTTTCAGCCAAGTCTTCAATGCGAGCCGCGGAATCAGGCTGCACACTGTTGGTTCCAGGGCGGCTATCGAAGCCGAACGGGGTTCGCCGTCCAGCAAGGACAGCTCCCCGAAAAACGAGCCCGCACCCTGAGTCGAAAGAATCACCATGCGCCCGTTTGCGCTGCTCAGATAAGCCTGCACCTTGCCGGACAAAATAATGAACAGCGCTCCGCCTTCTTCGCCCTCGCGAATGATAATCGAATTCTTGGGATAGCTTTTTATGGCCGCGCAGGAAGCCAGTTCCGCCAGAGCGGTGTCGGGCACTTCGGAAAAATAGGGGACGCTTTTTAACCCCTGAAGCGTTTCTTTCGACACAATCGCGTTCAACTGAAGAAAACGAAAACACTCGATCTCTCCCGTCGTTTTTCGAGTTTCGAGGTACGGTGCGACGGGCGATAGATCTAAATGTTAGTTTATATTCGATCCATCGGCCTCAAAAAAAGGGGACCGGCGCTGAATTTCGGTCCCGAAGAGTCGCCTCGGAGGCGTAATCGGATTATCTAAGGCGGAGGACGGTTGGACTGCCTGTACGTTTAGCTCCGCCGGCCACAGCCTTAGCGAATTCATTCATTTTCCGATTCCGGTTTTTCGGGGAGTGCGGCTTTCGCCGGATTATCGATACCGGTGGCGTTCACGACTACTCCGGAGGATGAACGTTCTTTCGCACGCGCCGACGTTTCGGAGTTATCCCGCGGCAGAAAGACGAACAGCACCAGGGCCAATATGAAGGCAAAGATCGTCGTTATCACCGACACGCCGATATAGAGAAGCCTGGTAGGGCGTCCGGGAAAGCCTCTTTGAACCATGTATGTCATAAGCCTATTCGTTTGAGTTGATCGCCCAGGCTGATCGTGTCGGATATTTTCAAAATGCTCGTCCGAAGACGCGGAACGGAACCGCGCATATCGTCCCTTCGGAATGAGCCGATGTTCTTGCGGGAACTAGACTCAACTTACGCGCCCGGAGAACGGAATTCTGTGAAATATTCCCCTTTTTGGTGCAGTGCGCTCGGAGGTCGAGGGGGCGAGGCGTTCCGGCTTAATGACAGTAGTCGTAGGTTGGCAATCCTTTGCCGACGAAGCCGTGGGCCAGGCCGTGGCGTCGGGAAAGGATTCCCGACCTACGAGGTGGCACGGTCGTAGGTCGGCAATCCCTTGCCGACGAAGGCGCTCGGCCGGGGCTTTGTGTCGGCAAAGGATTGCCGACCTACAAAATCGATGGCATTGGAGACGGGCGGGAGAAGCCGGGGCGGGCGGTTTGCGGTTTGGAGAGCGGCGGGCGGATTCGGCGGCAAGACGGAGGGTGCGCGTGGCGCACCCTCCCGGTCAGTTCAGCACGGTATGCAGCTTCCGGTTCCAAAGTAAAACCAGTACCCCGCCGGGCAAATGAAACTGCACTGCGCTGCCGCATAGAGCAGCCCCCCGCCGCCAGCGCCGCCCGAAACCGGTTCACTGGCGGTATCGGTGATTTGCCAGGCGGAACCGGTCAGGACCATGTTGGTGATAGTGCTGATGAAGCTGAAGGTGTTGTCGGGTTTGAGGACGAAGGCGTAGCCCGGACCGTTCTCGGCCGCGTCGGCCTCGGGATCGCCCAGCAAGTAGCGGATGGTGCCGGTGCAATCGGGGTTGACGGTATAAACGGCGCTGCCTTTGGGTCTATCGCTGGTCGATGTCATTGTGATCAAGGCATGGCCTTCGCCGTCCGCCTCGATGGTGCCCACCTGGGCAAAATGAACCGTCTGCTTATCGGAAAAATCGAGCCCGGACTTCGTTTTGCTCGGCACTTCCATGCGACCGGACGCCTGAAAGCCGTAGCGGCCTTTCAAGCTATCGATGCCGCACGTGCCGTCCGCCGCCTGCGCGGCGGGTGTGATCGCAATCGAAATCACGAACAAACCTAACAACGCCTGATGATGTCTATTCCGCAACATTCGAGTTCTCCCAAATCAGTTGGTATGAAGTGTTTAAAAACCCTTGAGAGTGAATCCCTTCTGCGTGTTGTTATTGGACTGATTCGTGAAAGCTTGCCGACGGCTTGCGTCCGCACGATTCGGCGGCGTGTAACCCGGCGTATCTTCTTTCAACTGAGGCAAAAAGGCTTGTCATCCACGGCTGATTTTTGTGTAGGATTTGGATGACGCGGCCGATGCCGGCGTGCCCCAATAGTCGTAGGTCGGCAATCCGTTGCCGACAAGTGCGCTGGTCGACGGCTTTGTGTCGGGAAAGGATTCCCGACCTACAGGGAGGCACAGTCGTAGGTCGGCAATCCCTTGCCGACGAACCCGCTGATCGACCGGCTTTGCGTCGGGAAGGGCGTCTCCGGCGCTCCCGGAGACGCCGTTTGCGATTGGAAGGGATTCCCGACCTACTCGGCGACACGGGTCCGTAGGTCGGCAATCCTTTGCTGACAAACCCTTTTCGCGACCATTCGCTAATCCAAATCCATTCCCTGGATCGACGGCGGCTCGCTCGCTCCCCAACCTTCGGGATAGGCGCCGCATCTTCGCCATTCATGGAAGCTGGAGTGCGCATATGCCCCTGGATTCCGGGCAATCCCATGCTTGACCGGATTGAAATGGATGTAATCCAAATGTCGGGTTAAATCGTCCTGGTCACGAACGATGTGATCATAGAATCGGTTCTGCCACCAAGAGCCCGGCAAACCGGCGACGGTTTTGAAACGCCAGGTCACTTCTCGTTTTACGGCGGCCACGATCTTTGGCAGATGGGCCGCGTCATCCGGTTTGAACAGCCAATGGAAGTGGTCCGGCAATACGACATGCGCCAAGTGCCTATAGCGATAAACCGCCTTAACCGACCTCATGGAGGCGAGCAAGATCTGCACGGAAGCTTCGTCGGCAAGCCATGGATTCCTGCCATGGGTGACCAAGGTAACGAAGACGGGGTGGCCGGCAAGACAATACCGTCGATAGCGAGGCATCAGCTTAAAAGAATCAGTGGTAGCCGAAATATAGATCATTAAGCTTTTTCCGGCCCTGCGCGTCGGCAAGGGATTGCCGACCTACCGGGAGGCCCGGTCGTAGGTCGGCAATCCTTTGCCGACGAAGGCGTGGGCCAGGCCGTGGCGTCGGGAAAGGATTCCCGACCTACAGGGAGGCCCGGTCGTAGATACCGTCTTAGAAATCACGATGCAAGCCCATGATTGGGATCGAACGGTCGGCCGGACTTAAGGACGCCGTAGGCCAGGACGAGGAGCTTGCGCATGGCGGCGCCGACGATGAGTTTGCCGTTCTTGCCTTGGGCTTTAAGGCGTTCGCAGAAGGCCCGGATCAGTGGGTTATGGCGCCAGGCGACGATGGCCGGCATATAAAGGGCCTTGCGGAGCAAGGCATCGCCGGTCTTGGACAGGCGGGTGTGGCCTTTCCACTTCCCGGACTGGTGCTCTTTGGGCGAGAGGCCCGCAAAGGCGGCGACGCTGCGCGCGTTTTCGAAGCGGTGAACGTCGCCCAGGGCGGCCAGCAGCACCGGGATGGTGGCGTCGCCTAAACCGGGGATGGTGTCGAGCAGGTCACGCCGTTGGCGGAGGTCCGGATCGTGGTCGATGTGCTCCCGGATGCGTTGTTGGGTAGCGGCGATCTCGGTGTCGAGGGTGGCGAGCACGGCTTCGATGGAGGCGCGTACGGTGGGGTCGGCCCCGTCCAGGCGGTTTTTTTCCATCTGCCGCATCTCGAGGAGGCTCTCGAGCCGACGCACTAAGGCTTGTAATGGGCGCACGGCCGGCGGAGGCGGCTGCCAGAGCAGCGGCCGTTGGCTGAGACAGAAGCGGGCGATGCGCTTGGCATCGCTTTTATCGGTCTTGGTGCGGCTCAGTTCGGCTTGGCCGAAGGCGTGGATTTGGGCGGGGTTGACCACGCTGACGGCGAGGCCGTGGTCGACCAGGAACAGGGCCAAGCCCTCACCATAGCGGCCGGTGGCCTCCAGGCATACGTGGGGCGTCGGGAAGGCTTGCAGCCAGGCCAGAAACGCCCTAAACCCTTCGGGCGTGTTCTGGAAGACCTTGGTTTTGTACTTGCCGTTGCGTAGCGCGGCGGCGTCGAACTTGGCTTTGGCGATGTCGATCCCGATGGGGCTGAACGTCATAGGGTCTCCTTGGTCTGCGTTGACGATGGGGCAAAGTGCTGACCGATCGAAACCGCTCCTGCCGGGTTCAGCCTTATCCATCCAGGGTGTTGCCCAAGGCAGCCCTACGATACCGTTCGAACTCTATGGCGAGGAAGGGACGCTGGGGGACGATCTACGGCGCGGGCTTCAGGCCCAAGGTCGGCAACGTCTTGCCCAGCGTCTGGGTCCGATGATCAGTCGGAGATTCTGCCTCTTGTGGAATCCAGAATCGAGATATAAGGTCGGCAATCCCTTGCCGACGAACGCGCCGGCCGACCGGTTAACGTCGGCAAAGGATTGCCGACCTACAAAATCGGGGAGTTTGGAGAGCGGGTGGAAGACGGGGTGGGCGGTTTGCGGTTCGGGGAGCGGCGGGCGGATTCGGCGGCAAGATGGAGGGTGCGCGTGGCGCACCCTCCCGGTCAGTTCAGCACGGTACGCAGCTTCCGGTTGCCCAATAAAACCAGTACCCTGCCGGACATGCGAGGCCACATATGGATGCAGCATAGAACGCGGCTCCCCCTGCGCCGGTCGCTATCAGCGTCTTTTTATACCGTTTAGCAAATTCCCAAGCTGCGTTGCCTTTTTGTTGTGGTACTTGATCGTTCATACGCCCCTCCCAATTTGGTAGGCATTCCGGGACATTGCCGTGAAGTCCTCAGAATGCCAGCGTGAGTTGAAAAAACATCGTCCTTTCCGGAATAAACAAAGGCGTTTCCTCCAGGCGCCTCGTTCGAAGACCGAAGGCGTTTTGCCCCAGGAAATCGAATCTTTGATCCAGCAGGTTCTTGACGACGAATCCTGCCGTGCCGTAGCGATAAGGTAAACGATATTTCAGGGAAAAATCGAGCAGTGCGAACTGGTTGTCGTCGTGACCCTTCAAAGACTCGTTCTTGCCTTCGCGGGCTTCCTGATTGACATAGGTGACCGTGACAGTACTCGATAAGCCGGAGGGATGAAAATAGCTTAAGCTGAACGGGGCGATATGATTCTTGTACACCGTCTCGGTGTCGATAGAGAAGATATCGAATTGATATTCCAGGCTAGCTGCGAAATGATCGCTGATCGCCCAATAGCCGTAGGCGCGGTACAGCATTTCTTCCCGTTTCGAGATAAAGCTCGGCGCATCCAAAGAGACGCCCAGCGGCAAAGGGACGATTACGTCGCGCAGCGAGGCCTCCAAGCCGGCCATAAGACCGGGCGAAAACTTGTGATCCAGGCCGACGCCGTAGCGCCGGGCATCCGTAGCCGGGTAGCCGTCGAAGAACTGGTTGAACCCGGCGATCTGGGTCGGCTCTATGGTTACGTCCTCCTCGATGCCGCGATCGAAAGTGCGGAATGCGGCGAGACGCAGGATGGTGTCGGGCGTGAGCTCCCACATCAGCCCCAGTTTCGGATTGACTTGGTCGAAATCGCCGACCCATTGATTGCGGGACGAGTCGTAGCTGACGCCCAGGGTCCAGGTCATGGCGCTCGGAAAGCGGATATGGGAATAGAGATACGCGTTACTGTGCCGGATATCGTAGGCGATCCGCTGCGCAAAAAAGCCGAAGTTGCTAGACAAATTGGCGGAAATATCCCGGCCGCCGCCGCCCAGGATCAGATCGAAAGGGTTGCGCCGGTAGATATACTGGGCTTCGCCCATGAAGCCGCGCTGGCTGGCGGTCGTCGAAATGTCTATCGGGCCTGTGAAAAACGAATCTTGTTGAGCGTTGTTCCGCAAAGTGTCTAGATACATGGCCGAAAAAATCAGGTCCGAGTTCGCAGTAGGCGAATAACGTAGGCCGGTCCGCACGCTGTCGGTGGTCAGCTCGCGCTTGAAGGTGTCGTCGAAAGCCTCCAGGTCGCCGTTGAAAAACAAATCGCCGTGTTCCAGATGGCGGTGGCGGTATTCGGCCTGGATGCTGAGGCCGGGGTTGATCATGCCCTGGGCGAAGACGTTGTAGATGTCCTGGCGGAGATCGTTGTTCTTGCGGAAGCCGTTGGTTTCGTAATGGAACTGGCCGAGGCTGTAGGAGAAGTTGTCCCAAAGCCCGGAATGGACCAGTTCTTCCCCGAAGGTGTCGTTGCTGCCGGCGATGCCGGAGGCCTGGAAGCTGAAGCGATCGCGGGTGAACATGGGATTGAATTCGTTGAACGAAAGCCTTGAAGGTCCCGCCCCGTCCGGGATCAGCAGCCGTGCCTCGGCCAGATGGGGCTGTATTGGCGTGGTGTTGATGGGTTGCAGCAACTGGGATTGCAGCACTTCGCTGGCGCGGGCGATTTCGTGCCGCGGCAGCGAGGAGTAGGTATCGGCCAGGAGCCGGTGCGCCGAATAATTGCCCGGTTCGATGCCGAGCGAGCGCCAGCCTTCCACAACGGCCCGCTGGCCGAAGCCGAGATCGGTATAGATACGACCCAGGGCGGCGCTGCGGGCGGCGAGATCGTCGTCCAGGGCGAGTTTGGAGCGATAGACCGCGCGGTTGTCGTTCAATTCGATCGCGTGTTGCAGATCCTTGAATGCTTCCACCGGCCGGTTTTCGGTCTGCTTCTTGATGGCTTCGTAGAACCAGGGCGTGGGGTCCTTGGGATCGAAGGTCTTGGCGAGATCGAACTGCTTTTCGGCGACCGCGTTGCGCTTCTGCTCATAATAAGCCTTGCCGAGATAGCTGCGGATCAGGGCGTCGCTGGGATCGAGGCTGGCGGCGGTTTCGATGGCCGCCGTGCCCTCCTTCAGCTCGCCCCGCCGGACCAAAGCAAGCCCCGAGCCGAAGCGGGCCAGGGGATCGGCCGAATCCAGCTCGGCTCCCTTGCGGAAGCTCGCCAGCGCCTCGGACGTGTCCCCATCCATGAGTTCGACGAAGCCTAAGACGACATGGGCGCGGGGATTGCGCGGGTTGATCCGGACCGCGTTTTCGGCCGCTCTCCTCGCGTCCGACCAGCGGCCTAAACCTGCCAGCAGCTCGGCACGGCGCGCCTGGACCAGGGCGTCGTTGCTGTCGAGGCGCGCCGCATGATCGATGCTTTCGAGCGCGCCTTCGAGATCGAAATCGGCCTGGCGCGCGTAGGATTGCGCCATCCAGCCCGAAGCCGAAGCGGGATCGGTTTGGACCGCGGCATTCGCCAATCGGAGCGCTTCGGGTTTCTGGTTGCGGGCCAGGGCGATGACCGAGCGCAAGGCATCGATGGGCGCGGGCGTTTTCTCGCCCATATACATGGCCAGCAGCGGTTCCGCTTCGTCCACCCGTCCCACGCTCAGCAGGAGACCGGCGTACAGGGCGGCGAAATCGGCGTCGCGGCTCGCTTCCGGCACCTGATCCAGCGCGTCGAGGGCTCCGGCGATGTTCCCGTCGGCGTAGAGGCGAATGCCTTCGGCGACATTCGGGTCGCGGACCCGAGCCTGCAGGGCGGCGTAATCCACCAGCGGCGGGAAATAAAGCGCCCACTGGACGCCGTCTTCCGGACGGATTTCCAGAGCCAGGCGCGGCGCCTCGTCGCGTGCAGCGACGGCGGTCTGGCCGTCCTTGAGCACGACCCGTCCTTCGGCGTTCGAGGTTTCCACCTCTCCTTCGAATACCGTGACCTGGCCGCCCTGCGGTCCTGCCTTGATGAGGAACTCGGTGCCCTTGATGGCAGCGTTGATGAATGGGGTGCGGATATCGAGGGGCTTGGGCGTTCGGCTACGGGCATACAAGGCGCCGGTAAGCAGCTCGAGCCAGGACGGCTCTTCCGCCTTCACCTTGGAAAACACCACGGTGGTGTCCTGATCGAGCGAAATATAAGTTTGATTCGGCAACAGCAGCGATGCACGGCTGCGAATCATGGTTCGGATTTTGTCGCCGGGACAGAAGACCTGTTCGGCCTCCACCGGCGTCCACGACGGCTTTCCCGAGGACTGGATCTCGACCTGGCCCTGCGCCGACACCAGGCGGGCGGCCCATTGTTCGCATGTGGCGGCGATACCGGGACTGCTTGCAAGAAGTGCGGCGGCGATGGTCAGAAACAATTTGACGGATATGTGCATCGAGCTGCGAAAAGTATTTTTGAGTTATTGTTAATGGACTTACGCATGTGCTCCGGTCCCCCAGGTAAGCTCCAATGTCGTTAATTAAGCCCTACCTCGTAATTCCGGCATGAATCCAGAAGCCAGGGATGACATTGGCCTTGAATCACATCCTTGTGCTCTGGATGCCCCCCATTCCAATCGTAAACGGCGACTTGTCGGCAAGGGATTGCCGACCTACGATCGTGTCACCCTGTAGGTCGGGAATCCTTTCCCGACACAAAGCCGTCGACCAGCGCACTTGTCGGCAAGGGATTGCCGACCTACGATCGTGCCGCTTTGTAGGTCGGGAATCCCTTCCCGACGTAACGAGTCAGCCCGCGGACTTTGTCGGCAAAGGATTGCCGACCTACGACTGTGCCGCTTTGTAGGTCGGGAATCCTTTCCCGACGCCACGGCCTGGCCCACGCCTTCGTCGGCAAGGGATTGCCGACCTACGTCTAAACGCCGGTGCCTGCCTGGTGGATTAAAAACCCATTGCGTCGCTACCGCGTCATTTGGTCAACGGACGGGCCGAATCCGATTTTTCGATGCGGATGCCGAGCGGCCGGCCGCCGGCCGGATGCGCTCCCCCGAGACGCGTCTCGCATGTCTTGAGATAAAACCGGGCCGGTCCGTCATCGGGTAATTGTAGGACAAGCTGATTGAAAGCGGCATAGGCTTCGGGCCACCGCTCTGCCTCGAAATGCCCCAGGGCAATCTGAAACCGGGCATTGAGTTCTTGCCAGCGGGACATTTCCGGTTCCGAGGGAGAAATCAACTGCGCTACGGATACCGGCCTGGTTTTTCCGGCCAGGAGAAATTGTCCCAAGTGTCTGGCCCGGATCTCGGCAATGTCCGCCAGCACCGCTTCCGACACCAGGATTTCGGTGCCGAGTATCTTGTTCAAGGCTTCCAGTCGCGCGGCGATGTTGACCGTATCGCCGACCGCCCGGATTTCGCCGCGGCTGTCGGTGCCGATATAACCGATGCGGAGCTCGCCGCAGTGAATCCCGATCCGCACCGGAAAATCGAGCCCATGAGTTTGTTCGAACCGGCGGACCGCTTGCTGGATTTCCAAGGCGGCCTGCAGCACGTTGCGCCTCGTTTCCGAATCGTCTCCCTCGGTGATCCAAATCGCCAGCATGGCATCCCCGATTACGTCGGAGATCCAACCCCCGTGCCGCGCCACGGGCTGAAAGATGACCCGGTAATAATCGTTCATAAGATCGGCGAGGGCCATCGGCTCCATGGTCTCGGCCAAGGATGAGTAGCGCCCCGCGTCGGTGGCGAGGCAGATGCCGTGGGTCAAACGTCCGTACGACGGCAATGCCTTTATGTCCTCATCGCGGGTGAGCTGGCTGAACACGTCGACCGGAATGAAGCGCTCGATCACCGACTGCATTTTTTCCTCGCGCCGAACCCGCCGCAGATGGCTAATGAGCACACTGCTCATTACGGCTGCCGGTGCCTGCCAAATCAGCGGGATGAACAGGGGTAGCCACAAGCCGTCGGCGCGGAATAGCGCCCATGCGGTCAACAAATACCCGCCGCTCAGCGCCGCGATAAAGACCATAGCCCTTTGAATCGAGAGCAGTTGAGCACATGAACCGAGCGCAAGTCCCCAAAGGAATAACCAAATGAGTTCCTTCAGCGGTGTAAGCGCCGGCAGCACCGATTTGTCTTCGAGCAGGTTGGCCAGCGCCGTCGCCGCCAGCTCCACCGAACTGACCGTGGAGTACGGTGAATTGAACAGACCTTCGGTATATTCGGGTTGAAAATCCTCGAGATACCCGATCAGGACGATCTTGCCCCCGAGCGACTTCAAGAGTTCTTCGGATGACGACTCGGCAAGTTTGTAATAGGGAATGGTCGGAAAGGTGCGAGTGGGTCCGTAGTGATTGAAATAACGCGACCGCCCGTTTTCATGAACACGGAACAGGGCGCGCAGCATCAGGCGCGTTTTTTCCGGTATGAGTCTTTGCTGTAGGGTCTTTTCGAGAATTGGAAGCAGATCGGACCGCGATTGGAGCAGTGCGGTGAGTTCCCTCTGCAAGGTATCGAATTGCTCCCGCTCGGTCGGCTGATTTTTGAGGAAGTCCGCGGCGCCCGGTGCGGCGTCCCCGAAAACGCGTAACAAATCGTCACGGGCCTTAAGCAAGGCATGGGCCAACAACAGCCGGGTGGGCAAGGTCGCCTGACCTTCTTCTCCGAAGAAGGTGAGAAAGCGGTTTATCCCATTGTCCTCCCTCGGCAGCAGAAACGGCGCGGTCGCCAGAGCCGCATCGGCCAATTGGTCCGTGGAATGTACCACCGACTCCAGGTATACGCCCTCGGCAACCTGGCGCGGCTTGACGTAATCGGTCAGTACGACGCGCCCCATCCGGCGCATGGCGTCGGCCATGTCCCGGTCGTCGTCCGGATCGGACGCCGGACTGAAAAAAAACACATTGAACGCGAGCAGTTCGGCATCGGATGCTTGAATGTTCCGAATGACCTGCGCATTGAGCCGACGAGGCCATGACTGCGGATCGTTCGGCGTCTGCAGGCGCAACGCGGACTCGTGATCAATGCCCACGATCACGATATCCTCGGGAGGTTTTTCTGCGCCTCTCAGACGGTAAAGCAGGCCGAGATCGAATTCCTGTTCGAGTTGTGTCAGTGCGGGTACGACGCCGAGCATTAAACCGCTGAGCGCGATCAGAAGCGGCGCTCGGACGCGCCGAAGGCCCTCAAGCACCAGGCGGATACGAATGCTCATAAGGTGTTTCGAGTCCCGTGATTCGCACTTTGACGATGGGAACGGTTATTGGCTGATGTCACTACAACAAATCCTGAAAGGAATCCGTCCTGATCGCAAGAATCCTTCGCCGCAGAATTCGCCGGTTGGGGGGAACTGTCCAGAACAGTCCGCGGTCCCGCCGGCACTAGCCCGCATTTCTCACACCCCTCCAATCGCCAACAGAGGCAGTAGGATGCGGTGAGGAACGAACCGCCCTTCGACTAAGCTCAGGACGGGCATCGTTCGCGATCTCGACGTAGTGTCAGCTACGCCTTCGCCGTCGCTCAGTCCGTGCGGCGCGCCACAGCGGCGTCTCGAGGCCCTCGCTACGAAAAGGTGTGAGCAATGCGGGCTAGTTCCCGGAGCCGGCTACATTATACGGAGTGAAATTGGGAAATACGTCACGGAATTATCGTTTGCTTCGTCCTAGCCTAAGGCATCTACGAAACGTTGGAGGGGCCCGGCCGATGAAGACAAATCCGCATAATGAAAGGGCGTCGGACCTGGAGATTTATACGTTTCGCTTGCGTTTCGAAGGTTCCACCGATATTCCCCTCGAGACCGGCGGGTATTGGTGCGATGCGGAGGGGCGCCTGATCGAGGGTGCCGATGCGGTCAATGGGAAACTGCTGCTGGCGCTGACGGAACCGGAGCTCAAACATGGGCGCTTGCTCATTGCCCCGGTATCTCCCGACACGTTTCGCACCGGCCGGCTCACGGCTGACGATCTGCGGTCGTACGATGCGTTCGAGCCGCGAGCGCTATTCGATCCCGGACTGCGGCATCACACTCTGCCGGAAATTCCGGAATCCGTGTGGCGATTCTGGTTCATATACCGACAGTTTGCGCTCGGACGGCCGAGACGGTCGCAAGCCGCCATTCAGAGCTGGTAGGGGCTGCGTAGCACCCTGTCTCCACGCTCAAAGCACCATGATCAGTTGACTTCCGAAAACGTCGACTTCGTAATGGGTCAGATTAATGATCTGAAAGGCACATGCCTGTGCCTGGGCGGGATCGTCGAAAAAGCCGATCACGACGCCCGCAACGGCATAGCCATATCCGTTAAACATGCGAATGACATTTTTGATTACCGTTTCCATCGGTACCTCCTTGGCAATCTGCGTACGCCATTCATTTCGGCAGATAAATCCGCTCGATGGGCGGAAGAATCGAAACGCTCCGATCGCCTCGCACTCGGCGGCCCCCTGCCTTGCCAAATCCCCTTTCATGCTTTAGCTTAGCCCCATATCCGTAAGGCTGGGGGTGCCCTGCTGCCGTTCTCGGCGTGGTCGATCATTTGCGAACCGGCTCACCGACGACCGTGTCCCGCAGGGCTGAGAAACACCCTTCGAACCTGATCCGGTTAACACCGGCGTAGGAAAGCCTGTCCTGAGCCTGGCGATGGACCCGTCTTGCCTGCGCCCCCTTTTTCCGTTTTTGAACCAGGAGAAAGCGATGAGCGCATTTCCCGAAGAATTCCTGCATGAAGCAGTAACCGCCAAACGAGCTTCCATACGGCCGTTCGCCGCTTCAGAAAAGATTTATGTCCAGGGCAGCCGTCCCGATGTCCGCGTGCCCATGCGCCAGGTCGTTCAATCCGACACTCCGGCCAGTTTCGGCGCCGAAAAGAACCCGCCGATTTATGTCTATGACACCTCCGGGCCTTATACCGATCCGCAAGTAAGTATTAATCTGCGTCTGGGCTTGCCGCCTTTGCGCGAAGCCTGGATCGGGGAGCGCGGCGATACCGAGGAGCTTTCCGGGCCGAGTTCCGAGTATGGACGGAAGCGCCAGGCCGACCCCTCTCTCGCCCATTTCCGCTTCGAGCATATCCGCCGGCCGCGCCGGGCCAAAACCGGGGCTAACGTGACTCAGATGCATTACGCGAGGAAAGGCATCGTCACGCCGGAAATGGAATTCATCGCCATCCGCGAAAATCAGCGCCTGGAAGCGGTCAGCGAGATGTACAAGCTCCAGCATCCGGGCGAATCCTTCGGCGCATCCATTCCCAAGCTCATCACCCCGGAGTTCGTGCGCGACGAAGTCGCCCGCGGACGCGCCATCATCCCGGCCAATATCAATCATCCGGAATCCGAGCCGATGATCATCGGCCGCAATTTCCTGGTGAAGATCAACTGCAACCTGGGCAACTCGGCCGTCACTTCCTCGATCGAGGAAGAAGTGGAAAAAATGCTGTGGGCTATCCGCTGGGGCGGGGACACGGTGATGGATTTGTCCACCGGCAAGAACATCCACGAGACGCGGGAATGGATCATCCGCAATTCGCCGGTGCCGATCGGCACCGTGCCCATTTATCAGGCCCTGGAAAAAGTGGACGGCAAGGCCGAGGAACTGACCTGGGAGATTTTCCGCGATACCCTGATCGAGCAGGCCGAGCAGGGCGTGGATTATTTCACTATCCATGCCGGCGTGCGCTTAGGCTTCATTCCGCTGACCGCGAAACGCGTCACCGGCATCGTGTCGCGCGGCGGCTCGATCCTGGCCAAGTGGTGCCTGGCTCATCACCAGGAGAATTTCCTCTACACCCATTTCGAGGACATCTGCGAGATCATGAAAGCCTACGATGTGAGCTTCAGCCTAGGCGACGGCCTCAGGCCCGGCTCCATCGCCGACGCCAATGACGAGGCCCAGTTCGCCGAACTCAAGACTCTCGGCGAACTGACCGAGATCGCCTGGAAACACGACGTTCAGGTAATGATCGAAGGCCCCGGCCATGTGCCCATGCACATGATCAAGGAAAACGTGGAAAAGCAGTTGGAACTTTGCCGGGAAGCGCCCTTTTACACCCTGGGGCCGCTCACCACCGACATCGCGCCGGGCTACGACCACATCACCTCGGCCATCGGTGCCGCCATGATCGGCTGGTTCGGAACCGCCATGCTCTGCTACGTCACCCCCAAGGAGCATTTGGGGCTGCCCAACAAGCAGGATGTCCGCGACGGCATCATCGCCTACAAGATCGCGGCCCACGCCGCCGACCTTGCCAAGGGCCATCCGGGTGCGCAGGTTCGCGACAACGCCTTGTCCAAGGCACGTTTCGAATTCCGCTGGCAGGATCAGTTCAACCTCAGCCTGGACCCGGAAAAGGCGGGGGAATTCCACGACGAAACGCTGCCGCAGGAAGGCGCCAAGCTCGCCCATTTCTGCTCCATGTGCGGCCCGCATTTCTGCTCGATGAGAATCACCCAGGATGTGCGGGATTACGCGCAAACCCATGGACTCAAGGAGAGTGAGGCCTTGACGGCGGGCATGGAGGAGAAGGCGGAGGAGTTCGTAAAGAGCGGGGCGGAGATTTACCGTAAGGCGTGACCGTTGCCGAATGGAATCTTGCTCATATCGTGGTGACGCTCGCCTGCGGTCGCAATACGCGGTTGCAGGCTGTCCCCTCTCTGATGCCCCATAGCAGTGCCGTGCCGCGCAGAAAAATTTTATCGAGGCGGCGGTTGAGTTGACGGCAGGTGACCTAATGTATCGTGATTTTTGCTATAGTCGCCTGCGTTTCCAACCATAAGAAAAGAGAGGAAATCATGGAATCGAACGTCGTCAAAGGCGCAATCGGGTTTGCCATCGTCATGATCGTCGGTTTTATCATCGTCGGCACGACGCGCGAAACTCAGCAGGAAAAAATGCAAGGCGCCTTCCTGCAAACATCGAACCTGCTCAGCAGTTTGGCTTTGGACAAATGCACCGAGGCGGTAAAGAGTGAAATCGGCACTCATCCCTACAGCCCGTCCGAATCCGACAGCGATCACGTTAAATACGTCACCTTGATCTGGAACAACGTCGGCTCGGCGAAACGCGCCGAATGCCGTTACGTCATGGATCAGGGCATCACCCTTCTGAAGATCGACGACCGCACCATCATCGAGAACGATGTAGCCGCGACCACCGCTCCCAGCGCGCCGCGTCCGGTACACCACCAATAAGCCTCGGAGAACGAAGACCCGCCTGCAGGGATCGAGCGGATCGCGACGGCGATTCCGCCGCGGGCGGTCTCCGGCGGCGCGACGAAAATCTGCCCTAAGAACCGATTCGAGGCTATCTTTCCCCTCTGCGCGAGGTTTTCCAAATCGAGATCAGCACCCATAATCCGCCGATGCCGGCGGCGGTAAACCCCAAAACGCCGAGGGCGGGCAGGCCGAACAGGGTGGGGCCGCCGCTGACGGTCATGACGATGGACGATCCGATGATGAGCGAAGCGGTCACCATGCCTACGGTTAATCGGCTGGCGGCCCGGTCCATGAGCATCCCGAAACGGTCCAACTGGCTGAGGTCCACGTGAACGTTGACGGCTCCGCTCCGGAGGAGCCTCATTAGTCTTCGGATGTCTTGCGGCAGGGCACTCAGGACCGACATCAGGCTGGCCAGATTGCGCCGGCCTTTTCGAAGCAGTGTGTCCGGGTGGTACCGAAGCACGCTGGCTTGCTGCAATAGCGGAGTCGCTTGCGCGACGATGTCGAAATCGGGATCGAGCTGGCGTCCGGTACCCTCGAGTGTGATCAGCGCCTTGAACAGCATGGTCAAATCTGGCGGCAGGGTAAGCTGGTGGTCCCGCATCAGACTCGTCATTTCTGTGAGCATGTCGCCCAGACGGAGCTGTTTGAGCGCGACGCCGTGATATTTATCGATGAACATGCCCACTTCGGCGACCAGTCGCTCGGTGCTGGGCGCGGCTTCGCCCGCCCAATCCAGCAATACGTCCACCACCGTGGCGGCATCCCGGACCACGATGGCATTGAGCATGTCCACCACTTGGTCCCGCCGCGATTCCGACAGCGAGCCGACCATGCCGAAATCGATGAAAGCCAGCCTGTTTTCGGGTAGAAAAATAAAGTTGCCGGGGTGTGGGTCGGCATGGAAAAAGCCGTCGATCAATACCATCTTGAGCACGGCGTCCGCGCCGCGTTGAGCCAGAATCTTGCGATCGAGTCCCGTGGCGTCGAGCGCCTTGAGATCCCGTCCGGCTATCCCTTCGATATATTGCTGAACATTGATCCGCTCGCCGCAGTATTCCCAGTAGACTTTGGGGATCACGATCGTGGGGTCGCCCGCGAAATTATCGGCGGCCCGCTCGGTGTTCCGCCCCTCGGTCAGCAGATCGAGCTCGTTGCGCAGGGAGATCTTGAATTGCCGCAGTACTTCTTGCGGATGGAATCGACTGACGTCGGGGAATTCGTGCTCGACGATTCCAACCAGACGCTCGAGCAGGCGTAAATCCGCTTCGATGGTCGGGCGGATACCGGGGCGGCGAATCTTGACGATCACCTGTTGACCGTCGGGAAGACGGGCTCGATGGACCTGTGCGATGGAGGCGGCGGCCAAAGGCGTTTCGTCGAACTCGACAAACACTTCGCTGACCGACCCGCTCAAATCTTCCTCGATCTGCGATCGCAGTTTCTCGAAAGGAAGCGGCGGCACCCGGTCATGCAGTTTTTCGAATTCCGTGATCCAGTCCGGTGGAAACAAGTCCACGCGAGTGGCAAGGATTTGGCCGAACTTGATGAAGGTCGGCCCCATCTCTTCCATGGCCTTGCGCACGCGTTGCGGCGGATCGAGGCGAAGCAGCTCCTCGAAGCGGGTCCAGTTGAGCGCCCGCCCGGCCTTTTCCAGCAGCCGCTCGAGTCCCAGGCGCTTGACCATGTCGCCGAAACCATAGCGGATCAGGATGGACGCGATGTCGTGCAATCGCCCGAGATCACGCATTGCACTCAGAGTTTCAAGTATCATCGTCGAATGATTCGCTATTGGAGGAAACGCTCAAAATCCGTGCCGATCGCCGCGACGGAATTCGACGAGCGCGGTTGTGTGGCGGGCTGCCTGAACGCCGCTATCCTAACCCGCATTCCTCACACCCTCCAATCGCAAACGGTTGCTTTAGCCGCAACCGTTCCAATCGCAAACGGTCATCCGGGGAGCACCCGGACGACCCTTCCAATCGCTAACGGCATCTCTGGGAGCGACAGAGATGCCCATCCTGCTGCGGACGCCGATTCGCTCGCCGAACCCTTAGATCGGTTGCCAAGGGGGATATTTCTTACCTTATGTTACACGATTGGCTTATCGCGCCAGCCAGCCGAGCGTCTGCTGGACATTGTACCTATCTAGGTCGGTTTCCCGGCTGCGCGTCGGGGCGCATTCAGCTTTCGTCGGCAGCGGCGTCGACGCTTGGCTGAGGGTCATTATGGCGTGTCATTCAGCGCCGTGGACTTCGCTTGCGCTCGTTATCTTCGGGCAGGACGATATTGAGTTCCAAAATCTCGCGGTTTTCATCCTGTTCCATGGAAACCGTGATGGCGTTTTGGTCTATGTTCACGTATTTGCGGATCACTTCCAGCAAATCCTTTTGCATGGCGGCGAGATATTCGGGTTGAGAGCGCTGCGAGCGTTCGTGCGCCACCAGGATCTGAAGACGCTCTTTGGCGATAGCCGCACTCGACGGCCGAGAACTTCGAAAATAATCCAAGAGTCCCATAATTAACCCCCGAACAGCCGACCGAACAAGCCTTTCCTTTCCTCTTCGAGGAAGCGATGGGGGACATTTTCGCCTAAGTACCGGCGTATCACATCGGCATATGCCTGGCCGGCATCGCTCTTGTCGTCGAGAATGACCGGCGTTCCCGCGTTGGATGCACTGAGCACGGCTTTCGATTCCGGTATTACGCCGAGCAGATGCAAGGAGAGAATCTCCTGTACGTCGTCCACGCTGAGCATTTCGCCCAGTTTGACCCGTTGCGGGGAATAGCGGGTCAAGAGGAGATATTCCTTGATCGGTTCGAGTCCCTGTTCGGCGCGGCGGGACTTGCTGGCGAGTATGCCCAGCATGCGATCCGAGTCGCGGACCGAAGAAACTTCCGGGTTGGTGACGACAATCGCGTCGTCGGCAAAATACATCGCCAGATTCGCGCCGCGTTCGATGCCGGCGGGGGAGTCGCAGACGATGTATTCGAAGGTTTCGGACAACTCGTTCAGAACTCGCTCGACACCATCCAGGGTGAGCGCGTCCTTATCGCGGGTTTGCGAAGCGGGCAGAATGTAAAGGTTCTCGCAGCGTTTGTCTCGGATCAGGGCCTGATTCAAGGTGGCTTCCTGATTGATGACGTTCACGAAGTCATAGACCACGCGTCTCTCGCACCCCATGATGAGATCCAGGTTGCGCAGCCCGATGTCGAAATCGATGACAGCGGTGCGGTGGCCTTTCAACGCCAATCCCATGGAAACGGCGGCGCTGGTGGTCGTTTTGCCAACACCCCCCTTTCCGGAAGTCACAACGATAATTCTCGCCACTCGTGCTCTCCAGATTCAAAAAGCTTTGTTTACAGGTTTTCGATGATTAACGAACTGTCGCGCAGATAAATTTGCACCGGCTTGCCGCGCATGGATTCGTCCAAATTTTCGCTGATCTTGTAGTGTCCGCCGATGGCAATCAGTTCTGCTTGCAGGTCCGCGCAGAAAATCCGCGCATCCAGGTTTCCCTGTACCCCCGCCAATGCACGTCCGCGGAGTGAGCCGTAAATATGGATATTTCCGTCCGCCATGACCTCCGCCCCGGGACTGACTTGGGACAGAACGATCAGGTCGGCGCCGGAGGCGTAAATCCGCTGCCCGGAACGGACCGGCTGCTCGATCAGTTTGCTTCCGCTCGGCAGCTTGGCCGTCGCGCGCGATGAGGATTTCGAAGCGGAAGGCGCAGGCGCTGGTCCGGCGACGGTTTCGTGCTTGTGTTCCGGAAATATGGCCAGTTTCGCGTCTTGCGCCGCCGCTTGCAGCCTTGAACTTCCGCCGCGGGTGCCGACCGGAACCAAATGATGATCGTGCAGGATGTCGATCAAATCGAAGAAATCGACATAGGCGTTGTTGGGAAGGTCGCTGAGATCGATCACCACCGGGGCGTTACGGAAAAATTCCGGTGCTTGCCGGATCTTGTCTCTGAGCTGTTGGGCGACAAGCGCGTTGTCGCTGTTCGAAAGCTTCAGGATCGGCAGCGTAATGGAACCCGATTTGATTTCGAGCGAAACGGACCGGGCCGACTGTTCGTTAGACTTGACGGGCATCCTGATTGGGCGGGGCTCATCGGCGGAATTTGCGATGGGCGCATTCTATCACTCCCTTAAAATTTGCGTAAACGCAAGCCGCGAAAAGCGAATTTCCCGACTGAGGTTCCATCGAGCGAGCAGGGCACGCGCCAACGATGCTATGATCTTCGAAACGATCGCCAGTTTGCTGCGTCGCGCGTAGCCAGGAGGGAAGCTTCATGAGCCAAAGAGAGATAGATGGTACCGGCATTAGGGTTGTGCCCGTCGGGCTAGGTGCCATGCCGTTGTCCATCCAAGGCAGGCCCAGCGAAGAACAAGCGTTTCAAGTCATCGAGACCTTTCTCGCCGAGGGCGGCAATTTTATCGATACGGCAAACGTTTATTGTCTGGACGATTCCGACATCGGGCACAATGAACGCCTCATCGCCAAAGTTCTGGACCAACTCGGCAAACGGGGTCAGGTTGTCATCGCAACCAAAGGCGGTCTCAGGCGCCCGGGCGGCGAGTGGGTGATCGACGGCGCCCCGAAATTTTTGCGGGAGTCCTGCGAACGAAGCCTCAAAGACCTGAAGACGGATTGCATCGAGTTATATCAGCTTCATGCCGTCGATCCCAATATCGGCTTGCTGCCTTCTCTGGAAGAGCTGATAAAGCTCCGGGACGAAGGCAAAATCAGGCATATCGGGCTATCCAATATCACTAGCCTGGACATTCTCCAGGCTGCTCTCGATCACGCGCCTATCGTTTCCGTCCAGAACCGTTGCAATCCGTTCGAAAAGCAGGATTTCGCCAACGGCGTGATCGACTATTGCGGTTTGAAAGGCATCACCTATATCCCTCATAGTCCGGTAGGCGGACACTACGGTCACGTTCGTCTCGGTCACAGCGAATTGTTCGAACGTCTGGCCGAAAAGTACCGATCGTCCCGTTACGGCATCGCCTTGGCCTGGCTGCTGGCCAAAGGCGAGCATATCATTCCCATTCCGGGAGCCAGCAAGCCGACCAGCATCGCGGACAGCATGCGCGCCTTGCACGTCCACCTCGATCCGGAGGATGTTCGCGCAATCGACAACATACCGGAACTTCGGTGACTCATTGGCTTTTGCCCGCGACGACGGCATTCATCTGCTGGGGAATTTGGGCATTTCTGCCGAAACTCACCACGCGCTATATCGATCCCAAAAGCGCCATTATTTACGAGGCTGCCGGCGGGCTCGTCGTAGCGTTGGTTGTTCTGGCCCTTTTCGTCTTCAAGCCGGCCACGGAGCCGCGCGGCATGGTGTTGGCGTTGAGCACCGGGATCCTCGGGGCCATGGGAGCTTTCGCTTATCTTTATGCCATGACCAAAGGCCCGGTTGTGTTGGTCTCCACGGCTACGGCCTTGTATCCGACCGTCGCCGTGGTTCTGGCCTATTTTTTCTTGAACGAGTCGGTTACTCTCAAGCAAGCGATCGGGATCGTACTAGGTCTGATCGCGATGGTATTGGTTAGCACTTGAAGAGCGATTAGTCGGTTCTGCGCAACGCGCCTTAAGGTTGCGTAGCCCATACCGGCAATGATGCTTGCCAGGGAATAAAACGCGCATGCAATTACCGGACTATCAAGGCGCCGGCATCGTAAATCTGCTCAGCTCGCTCATTACCGGGCTCGGTGGCGAGCCGAACGGCTATGCGCCCCTCAACGGCCTGTCATCGGCGGAGGTGGGCGCTTACCGCAATGTTGTTCTGATCGTAGTCGATGGACTCGGTTATGAATACTTGATCAGGCAGGACCGCGGCAGTTTCTTGCGGCAACATCTCCGCGGACGCATGACATCGGTCTTTCCGTCCACTACCGCGACGGCCATAACGAGCTTCTTGACCGGACTGGCGCCGCAACAGCACGGTTTGACCGGATGGCACATGTATTTCAAGGAATTGGGTGCCGTACTGTCGGTATTGCCTGGTGTGCCTCGATACGGCGGGATACCGCTGGGGAAATGCGGCATCGAAGCCGAAAAATTTTTCGGCCATGTGCCGATCTTCAATCGCATTCCGCTGCCTTGCTATATCGTTTCCCCGCGCCGTATAGCCCATTCGGACTTCAACTTGGCGCATCAAGGCAGAGCCGAATTGCGAGATTTCGATACGATCGAGGAATTTTTCGGCGTGATCGTTCGGACTCTCCGGAAGGATGTTCATCGCAAATTCATTTATGCCTACTGGTCTGAACTCGACCATATCGGCCATGAGAATGGATCGGCAAGCCCGGAGGCGGAACAGCATCTGGCTGAACTGGACAGCGCCTTCGAGGCGTTTTTCGGAAACATTGCGGGAAGCGATACGCTGCTCATCGTCGCGGCGGACCACGGTCAAATCGATACCAGCCCCGAGCGTGTCATCGAGTTGGACGATCATTCGGAGCTGAATGAATGCCTGATATTACCTTTATGCGGTGAAAGACGGGCTGCATATTGCTATGTGAAATCGGGCGAGACGCAACGCTTCGAACGTTATGTACAAGATAACTTGGCCGCTTACCTCGAATTGCATCTCAGTCGGGATCTTCTCGCTTCCGGCTGTTTCGGTTCAGGCACGCCTCACCCCCGGTTGACCGAACGCATAGGCGATTACATGCTGATCATGAAGGAGAATTACGTGATAAAGGATTGGCTCCCCGGCGAGCGCCCATATCGGCAGATCGGTGTCCACGGCGGCATGAGCCCGGAGGAGATGTTCGTCCCGCTTATCGTGGCGGCGGCTTAGGCGGGAAGGCTGCATACGAGCAGGCTCGGGCGAATTCATGCGGTGATTCCGAGCGCTCGGGCTATGCGGACACTCGGTTAGATGCGGCCTCGGAGATCGCACTTCGACCCGAAGAGTCGAAGCTTTGTCTGTCACGATGCGAAGGGATTCCAAGGTAGGCGTGCAAAGAAAAAAACCGGCACGGGAACGTCCGGTGCCGGTTTATGCGTCTTCTGACGTAGCGCTTAAAGCTGTTCGTTTTCCGGTTTTTCCTTCTTTTCGGTATCTCCGTTGGTTGGGCTCAAGCCTTCCAATTCAAGGTCCATTTCCTGCTCGAACTCATCCTCCAGAGGAGGGTTGCCGTCATGGATCAGGTAATTGCGCTGCTGAAAGTAAGCGTTACGAATAAACTCGTAACGGTCGACCGAGGCCTCGTCAACGATTTTGGTGGCGCTCAACAGGTCGGCGCGCATGTCGACCGTTTTCAGAGTGCCCGTTCCATAGGGAATCGCGGCCGGAGTGATCCAGTTAATGGGGTTGGCGGCGGTGTCTCCGGCCAAGCCGAGGGCGCCGCGGGGCGTGCTCGGTCCGATGAACGGCAGAACCAGATAGGGACCCGACGGAATGCCCCAGGCGCCCAAGGTCTGATCAGTATCTTCGTTGTGTTTCGGTAGATCGAGCTTGGAGGCGACATCGATGAATCCGCCCACACCCAGAACCGTATTGACCAGGAATCGGCCGGTGTCTTGCCCGGTTTGGAGAAGCTTGAATTGCAATAGGTCGTTGGCGATTACGCCAATGTCGTCCACATTGCTGAAGAAGTTGGTGATACCCTTATCGACGAACGACGGCGTGATATATTGATAGCCCTGACTGACGGGCTTCATGACATAATCGTCCAGAGTATCGTTAAATTTCTGAACGCCGCGGTTCCACCCTTCCCAAGGGTCGCGTGGATCATGCTTGGTGGCGGTCGCGCAGCCGGCAAGACTCACGATAAGCGCGAGTCCGAAGACCGGCAATGAAGGGCGTAACTGGCGAGTTGTTTTCATTTTTTTTGTTCCTTTCCCGAAGTCGATCAGGCTTTCTCTAAAATTAGCATATCCAGGGCGAAGCTTCGAGCTACCGTGAACTTAAATTCGAGTTGACGGGAAAATATAATGAGCTTAGCGAACCTAGTCGAGAAAAAAATGCGATCGAATAATGCCTGATCATCATCTCGCCAGTTTGGCGCGCCGCTTCCGCGGCTATTTGCCTGTCGTCGTCGACGTCGAAACCTCGGGTCTAAGCCCTTCGGAACATGCTTTGCTGGAAATTGCCGTGGTTATTCCCGAGATGAACGGCAACGGCCATCTCCAGATCTGTGAGACCCATTCCACTCATATCAAGCCGTTTCCAGGTGCTCGCATGGATCCGGCTGCCTTGAGTTTCAACAAGATCGATCCTTATCACCCGTTTCGATTCGCGGTGGATGAGAAGGAAGCGCTCTCGAAGATCTTCCAGCCCGTTCGCGCCGCCGTCCGGCGCACCGAGTGTACTCGGGCGATCCTGGTCGGGCACAATCCCGCCTTCGACATCGGTTTTTTGAACGCGGCAGTAGCGCGGTGCGGGATCAAGCGGAATCCTTTTCACCCTTTCAGCACTTTCGATACCGCTACTTTAAGCGGTCTGGTTTACGGCCAAACCGTGCTGGCGAAGGCGGTGCAAGCGGCGGGATTCGAGTGGAACAACGACCAAGCGCATTCCGCGATTTATGACGCCGAGCAAACCGCTCGCCTGTTCTGTACGATCGTAAATCGCTGGAAAGACCTGGTAACGATTGAAAAAGGCAGCCCGGAGGATTTACTCGGATGAATCCACCGAAGTAGGAGCCGCTTCGCTCAGCCGCTTCTGCAACTCGCCGCTTTCGAACAGCTCCAACATGATATCGCTTCCGCCGACCAGCTCGCCGTTAATGTAAAGCTGCGGAAACGTCGGCCATTGAGAAAATACCTTCAGCCCCTCTCTCAGCTCGGGATCTTCGAAGATGTTCACGTAAGCGTACTCGACGCCGCAGCGTTCCAAAATTTGCACTGCCCGTCCCGAAAAGCCGCACTGAGGAAAATCGGGAGACCCCTTCATGTAAAGGATCACCGGATTCTCGGCGAGTTGTTTCTTGATGCGTTCTGTAACGTCCATACCGGCTGTCTCAAATTAAAGTGGATAAAATACCTTAGTGAATCTATCAGAAATGATCGGCGCTCGGAAGGCCGACTCTGATGCTTAAACTTTGTCGTTTACTGTTGGATAATCCGCTAAAGCGACAATTTCATCACTCAAAATAAATAAGGAATTCTCTGCATGCATCAGATTACCCTCATTCCCGGTGACGGTATCGGACCTTCCATCGTCGATGCCGCGGTCAGCGTGATCGAAGCGACCGGCGTAAGAATCCACTGGGATCGGCAATTAGCCGGCATGGCGGCTGTCGAAAAACATGCCGATCCATTGCCCGATGCGACCATCGAATCAATCCGGAACAATCGAATTTGCTTCAAAGGCCCGCTGACCACGCCGGTCGGCGGGGGTTACCGAAGCGTCAACGTAACCTTGCGACAGACATTCAACTTGTATGCGAATGTTCGTCCGGCCATTTCTTTCGAAGGCACCAGCACACCGTTTCAAAATGTAAACCTGGTGACGGTTCGCGAGAATACGGAAGGCCTCTACGCCGGTATCGAGCATTTCATCAAGGTCGATGCGGAAAAACTGGGAGCAGAAAGCATCGCGATCGTTACCAAGAAAGGCTCCGAACGGATCATCGAATACGCCTTTCAATATGCGCGCAAAACCCAGCGCAAAAAAGTGACGCTGGTGCACAAAGCCAACATTTTGAAGTGTACCTCCGGGCTGTTTTTGGAAATCGGTCGGGAAGTCGCCAAGGCTTATCCGGAGATCGAGTTCGAAGACAAGATCGTCGACGCCTGCTCGATGCAACTGGTCATGAGGCCGGAAGTGTTCGATGTGATCGTTACCACCAACTTATTCGGGGATATTCTGTCCGACTTGGCGGCAGGTCTCATCGGCGGGTTGGGATTGACCGCAGGCGCGAACATCGGCACCGATGCCGCTTTATTCGAGGCCGTGCACGGCAGCGCGCCGGATATTGCCGACAAGGGCATTGCCAATCCGACGGCCATGATCCTGGCGGGCGCCATGATGCTCGAACATATCGGGGAGCTCGACGCTGCCCGGAAGATCGAACAAGCCGTCCGTAAGGTCATCCGCGACGGCAGAATCGTGACGCCCGACCTAAACGCGAATTCGCCCTACGGAACGCAACATATGGCCGATGCCATAATCCGCGAGCTCATCGAGCAAGGCTGATCGGAAAGCACCGTTCTCGTAGAAGTTTTCTGCTGCCAGGCAGCCCAACACAGTATCTCAAGATTGGCCCCATGACCGACTTACATGGGGCCAAACGCAGACGGACCTTGTTCGCCAAGGCGCGAATAGGAAAAATTGGATTTGATCAATCGGACGTCTCGCGCTAATCTATTAGGCCTTCCGCTACGTCCCCATCGTCTAGCGGCCCAGGACTCCGCCCTCTCACGGCGGCAACAGGGGTTCGAACCCCCTTGGGGACGCCAAGTTTATATAACCTTGGGACAGCAAGGTCCCGACGGTCGTTTGTCCTTCCGCCCGCAATACTTTCTTGCCTTTCCGTTCCACCGGAATACACCGAATCGGTTCCTTGAGCAGTTGCCGGAGCGCTTTTCGTGCCGCGGCCACATCGCGCTGCATCCAGCGCGTCAAACCTCTGGAGTGACGCTCATTTGCGCCAGTAGGCCGGCGTGAACAGGATCAGCGCCGTGAACACCTCGATGCGGCCAAGAAACATGGCCAAGGTGCAGATCCACGTTTGAAAGTCGGTCAATCCGCCATAGTTCGTGGCAGGCCCTACTTCTCCTAACCCCGGACCCGCATTGTTGATGCTGGCGAGCACGGCGGAGAACGATGACAGGAAATCGAGTCCACTGATTACGAGCAATAAGGTAAGGACCACGACGCTCATGAAATAGACAAAAATAAATCCGAGCACCGACAGGACGATCGGTGACTGAATGACCATATTGCCGAGTTTGAGCGGGTTGACCGAAGTGGGGTGAGTCAGCAGGAACATCTGGAGCTGGCTTTGTTTGACGAGAATCAGGGTCCGCATCATCTTGATGCCGCCGCCGGTGGATCCGGTGCAGACGGCAACGCAACTCACGAAGAACATCCACAGCGGCGCAAAAATCGGCCACTCGTTGAAATCGGCGGTGACAAACCCGCAGTCGGTGCCGATGGACACCAAGCTGAAGCTCGCGTGGCGAAGGGCGGTCGGAAAATCCGCATAAGTGCCCTGAAGCCACAGATAAAGCCCAATTGCCACGCAACTGCCCACCACAAGCACCAGATAAGGTAGCAACTCGACATCATGCTTGTACGGCATCAGGCTCCTGCCGCGGAGCGCCAGAAAATGCGTGGCGAAGTTCATCCCCGCCAGCAGCATGAAAACGATCAAAACCGCCTCGATTGCGGGCGAATTGAAATGGCCGACACCGGCGTCGTAGGTGGAGAATCCGCCGAGCGACAAGGTTGCAAATGCATGGCAGACAGCATCCAGCCACGTCATCCCTGCCCATTTCAAGGCAAAAATACAGGCCACGGTGATGCTGCCGTAAACCAGCCAGAGATTCTTGGCCGTCTCGGTAATGCGCGGCGTGAGCTGGCTGTCTTTCATGGGGCCGGGCGTTTCAGCCATAAACAGCTGGCGGCCACCGACACCGAGCACCGGGAGAATCGCCACCGCCAAGACGATGATTCCCATGCCGCCCAGCCAATTGAGTTCATGCCGCCACAAATTGATGGCGGGCGGCAGCTGATCCAATCCGGTCAGAGTCGTGGCGCCGGTAGTTGAAAGTCCGGACATCGTTTCGAAGTAGGCGTCGGTAAACGACAGGTTCTTCAGATACGACATCAGTGGAAAAGTTGCAAAGGCGGCCATTCCGGTCCAGGCGAGCACCACCAGCATAAAGCCCTGTTTGGCCTTTAACTCCCTATCGAATCGACGGGTCAGTATCCAAAGTAGCAAGCCCGCACCCAAGGTGAGCAGCATGTCCTCGATGAAAAGCAGTTCCGTCCCATCCCGATAAATGAGCGACGTCAAAATAGGCAAGGTGTAGGTCATGCTGAAGACCATTAGCATCAGCCCGAAAACCCGGGCCAGCGACAGAAATTGAATCATGCTGAAATGCTTTTTTGTTCTTATTAACCCGGCCTATAAATATAGGCCGGGTTAATCCGGGGCAGGGATGCCCCGGCGCGGCGACAAGCCGCGTGAGCCCAGGCCGGGCTTGTACCGGCCTGGGCGGCGGCCCGAAATACCAGGAGGGTATTTACGGGCCTGATTAATAAGATTTCTGTATGCGCAGAATAAAAGGCATCGGAATTTCCGTCCGTAAGCGATCACTATCCCATTTTCTTTGAGACGATAGCCATTCCAGAACTTACCCGGCGCGCTAAAAATACCGGGCATTGATCACGAAATGCGCGACTATGCTGCCGGCATACCCGAGCGCAATGGCCGGAACCCATTTCAGGTGTGTGCTGAAGGTATAGAAGCCTTTGGCTTGACCGAGAAGTCCCACACCCGCCGCCGAGCCGATGGCGAGCAGGCTTCCCCCTACACCCGCCGTCAGCGTCACCAACAACCACTGCCCCTGTGAGATATCGGGCATCATCGTCAGCACGGCGAACATGATGGTGCCGTTATCGATGAAGGCGGAGATGATACCCACCAGCACGTTGGCGATGGTGGGGTCGAGATCGGTATAAAGGAACTGCGAGGCGTAGTTCAAATAGCCGATGAAGCTCAAACCCCCGACGCTGACCATGACGCCGTAGAAGAACAGCAGCGTGTCCCATTCCAATCGCGAGACGTTGTGGAATACGTCGAAATGATGCCGTTCCTCCAGGTCGTAGGGGATTTCCATGGCATCGGTATCGGCGACTTCGCCCGAATTGCCGCGTGGCGCCGCCGTCTTCTGCAGGTAATAGCTGAAGAATTTCAGATAGGTGAGCCCCGCCAACATGCCGGCGGCCGGCGGGAGACTCAGGAAGTTCTCGAAACAGACGGCGGTGACGATGGTCAACAGAAACAACAGAATAATCGTTTTCGCCCCGCGCCGCAGGGCGAAAGCCTCCAGAGCGGGTGCCGGCTTTTCCTTGGGAACCCAGAAGTACATGATGGCTGCCGGCAGGACAAAATTGACGATGGAGGGGACCAGCAACGAATAGAACTCGATGAACGGCACGACCCCTTTTTGCCAGACCAGGAGGGTCGTGATATCGCCGAACGGACTGAAGGAGCCGCCGGCATTGGTGGCAACCACCACGTTGACGCAGGCCACGCCGATGAAGCGGCGGTTATCCCGCCCCATCGCCATGATCACGGTGCCCATCAAAAGGGCGGTGGTGAGATTGTTGCACACCGAGGACAGCAAGAAGGACAGGCATCCGGTGATCCAAAACAGCTGCCGATAGCTGAAGCCCTTGCGCAGCAGCCAGATACGCAGGGATTCGAACACCCCCCGATCTTCCATGGCGTTGAGGTAGGTCATCGAAACCAGTATGAACAGGAATAGCTCCGCGTACCCCTCCAACCCAGTGCGGAATGCTTGCTCGGCCTGCTCGCCAAGGCCGTCCCGGACGTATACGGCAGCAATCAAGACCCAGATGAGGCTGGCGGCAAGAACCATCGGCTTCGATTTCCTGAGTTCCGTGACCTCCTCGATCATGGCCAGCGCATAAGCTCCGAGGAAGATCGCGACGGCCAGATAGCCGACGGCATGATGGGTCAGATCCAGCGGCGGCGGTAGGCTGCCCTCGGCGCTCAGGGCCGGGACCGGTAAGGCGGCAAGCACGATCATCAGCCATTTCTTATTCATGATTGATCGGCGATTGATCGGCTTGTTGGTGAGTACGATGTAGCCGTGTTTCTTGACCGATCAGCCGCTGATGACGGCTGCCCGCTTGTCTCGTTATTAAGACGTGAAGCATGGATGGCATTCCGCTGTTTAATGTTGAACGAAAAGGCAATGCAGACCTGATCATGCAAAGGCGAGCGCCGCCGGTCATTGCTTGGCTGCATCAATGCACGCGCTCGTGGGTCTTCGATCATTCGTCGTCGCACAGACGGTATCCCACACCGGGTTCCGTCAGGAGATAGCGGGGTCTGGCGGGATCGGCCTCGATCTTGTGTCGCAACTGGCCCATGTAAATCCGGACGTAATGGCTGTGCTCGGTATGGCCCGGACCCCAGACCTCGTTCAGCAGCTGTCTGTGGGTGACGACACTTCCCGCATGACTGATCAGGGCGGTCAGTAGGCGATACTCGATCGGCGTGAGATGGATCTCGCGGTCTTCGAGAGAAACTTTCCGCCGGGTCAGTTCGACCTTTAGGTCGCCGACTTGAAACACATCGCGCGGCGGTCCCCACGAACGCTGCGAGGCACGCCGCAGCAATGCCCGGATACGCGCCACGAGTTCCGCCGTGCTGAAGGGTTTGGTCAGGTAGTCGTCCGCGCCGGCGTCGAGGGCCTGGGTGATGTCGTTTTCGTGATTTCGGGCCGACAGGATGATCAGAGGGACTCCAGTGCGTTTCCGTAACCGATCCACCACCTCCACGCCATCCATGTCCGGCAGTCCAAGATCGAGGATCACGAGTGCCGGTTTGGCGCTTCGCGCCGAAGCCAAACCCTCGGTCCCGGTCTCGGCCGTGATCACCGACCAACCGTCCTGGCCGCTCAGACAGGTGCTCAAGAACATCCGCAAGTGCGGATCGTCCTCGATGACCAATATGGCGGGGCGGGTTTCCGTCATGGCCGCGACAAAGCCTCGTTTTCCAGCTCGATGTCCGGCGGCGTTTCCGTGAGCGGCAGTTCCAAGCGGAAGACGGATCCTCCGCCGGCCCGGGGCTCGACGCGAATGTCGCCGCCGTGCGCGCTGATGATGGCCCGGCAGATGGCCAAGCCGAGTCCGGCGCCGCCCTGAGGCGCTTCCGGGTAAACGCGGAAGAACTTGTCGAAGATCTGGTGCCTGAATTTTTCCGGAATGCCCGGACCCCGGTCGGCAATAGAGAGGGTCAGCAACTTCGGCGACAGTTCTGCGGTAATCTCGATGGGGCTCGCTTCCGGCGTATATTTGACGGCATTCTCGAGAAGATTGACCAAGACTTGCTGCATCAAGACCGCGTCGACATGGACCAGCGTCAATCCGTTATCCAGATCCACCGTGACCGGCCGGTTTTCAAGCTGTTTTCGCATCCGGCGCAGGGCGCTGCCGATGATTTCCTCAAGGGCGTACCACTGTCGATTCAGCGCAACCTTCCCGGCTTCGAGCCGGGCCATGTCCAGGATCTTATGCGTGAGATCGGACATCCGCTTCGCGTCCTCATGGATCGCTCGGATCAGCTTTTGGCGGTGCTCGGCATCCAGGTGTTCGTCGCCTTCGACCAGCGTTCCCGACGCGCCGACGATCGTCGAAAGCGGGGTGCGGAGATCGTGGGAAATGGCGCTCAGCAGCGAATTCCTCAGGGTTTCCGCCTCTATTCGGATGGCTGTGCAGCGAGCTTGTTCGGCAGCCCGAACCCGCTCCAGAGATTGAACGATTTGATGGAGAAAGAGATCCAGGAGCGTCCGTTCTTCCGGCGAAAGCCTTCGGTGGGCCGGGAGCGCCATCACCCATACGCCGAGGACGCCTTCGGAGCCGACCAGCGGCCAGTAGAGCGAGGTCCCTACAGAATTTGTGTCGGTGCCGCCGCCGGGCGGCTGCGGTTGCCCCTGGTCAAAAGCCTGTTGTGCAAGGGCAAGATCCAGATCCGGCATGCCTGGCGGCCAAAGATCGCCTTCCGGACAGTGCAGCCGGGCTTGGCCGTCCGGAACGAGCAGGGTGTTCGGGAGCCCAAATTCGGAGTAGATATGTTTGATGCCGGCTGCGATCACGTCCGCCTCCTGGCGCGTACCGGCCAGCTCCTTGCTCAGCCGGTACAGCGTCGAGGCGCGCTGTTCCCCCTGCGCCGCCACGGCGGCCTGCGATCGAAGCGCATCCATCAGGCTGCTGGTCACGACCGCAACGATCAGCATGACGGCAAGGCCGATCAGATGCTCCGTATCGGAGACGGCGAAGGAAAAAATCGGAGGGGCAACGAAAAAGGCGAAAGTCCCGGCGCTCTGAAGAGAGGCCAGGATGGAGGGGCCGCGTCCGAACCGGATAGCCACGAAAAACACGCCCAGCAAGTAAATCATCAGGATGTTCGCTGGGCTGATCTGACCGCGCAGCGGCCAATTGATCAACGTGCAAAGCGTGGGAGCCGCCAACCCCCAGAAATATCCAACCGCTCGGCGGTAGGGCCTATGCAAGGAAGTAGGGGCGTGGGATGAGGTGCTCGTGGCGGATACCATGCGCTTTGGCTGCTCTAAAAGGCCGGAATTGACCGAGGCGAACTCGCCGTATTCGTGACTTCGGCCGGCCTCAATCGCGTCTTTGGACTAATCCTAGTGTGCCGATATCCTTGCTAAAGCTCTCTCGAAGCATGCGTAGCCGAGGTACTGTTCCGACGGGTCTGCGCCGTTCACTCTAGGCTTTCGGATCTAAAGATGGTGTAAATTTTGCGTCAATAATGAGTGGCATATTTATTTCAAAACAGAAAGCAATCGAGATGTCAGCCATCGCCCTCCACCGTGATCGATATCAAACCGCTCCCCCGGCGATTGACCTACCGCGCTGCCTCCAAGCGTACTCTGGCCTATCGGGGCCGCGGCGTTACCTCGGAACCAAGGCCGTAACCCGCCGAGCGACCTCGAATCGGTGGGTTACGCTCCGCTAACCCACCCTACGTTTCATGTTCACTCGAATGCCGAATGGAATTAGGAATCGCGTTCGGGGCAAGAGCCGGGCACTTCTCGGAATTGCCAAGACAATGCCGGTTTCATACGATTTCATCGGCGTTCGTTATTGAAACGCTAAGTCATTAGTACCAGTTACAGAATTACAATCCAATGAATCAGAAGTTGAGTCGGCGCGGATTCTTGAAATCCGCTTCCTTAGTAGCCTTAGGGGGAACGCTTTTCAACGTGGCTCGGGCTGTCCCGCCTGCGTCCGAAGGGCTTCGTTTGGGCCCTGGTCAGCTCTTTTCCTTTGAGGCGCTGATCGAGCGGGCTGCTGCCATGGCCAAGGCGCCCTATGAATCACCACCCAAACCCCTGCCCAAAGTCGTTCAGCAGATCGATTACGATGCTTGGGGGAATATCCGTTACCGTCCCGATTATGCTTTGTTCGCGAATGGGCCGTCCCTCTATCCGGCTACTTTTTTTCACGTGGGCCAGTTCTTCCAGAAGTCGGTCAAGATGCACGTTCTGGAGCACGGAGTGGCGCGGGAAATCTTGTACAGACCCAAGTATTTTTCGATGCCCAAGGACAGCATCGCCCGCAAGCTGCCTGAAGATACGGGCTTTGCAGGTTTTCGCCTGCAGGAATCTCGGAAGCGCAAGGACTGGCGAACCCAAGACTGGATAGCCTTTCTCGGCGCCTCATATTTTCGGGCTATCGGCGCCTTGGGCCAGTACGGACTGTCCGCCCGCGGCGTTATCGTGGACTCCGCCGAACCCACGCCTGAAGAATTTCCGGATTTCACCGAATTTTTCATCGAGGGCGCTCGGAAAGAGGACCAGCCGGTCTCGGTTTACGCTCTGCTGAATAGCCCCAGCCTTACCGGTGCTTATCATTTTTCGATCCGGCGTACCGAGGGCGTGATACAGGACGTCGAGGTGGTTCTTTTCCTGCGCAAGGACATCACCCGGTTGGGACTGGCCCCATTGACCTCCATGTATTGGTTCAGCGAAAAGGAGAAACGCCAACGCGAGGACTGGCGCCCGGAAGTCCACGATTCCGACGGTCTCGCGATCTGGAACGGCAACGGCGAACGGCTCTGGCGTCCGTTGATCAATCAGCCCTTCGCCGTGACCTCCAGCTTCGCCGACAAGGGGCCGAAAGGTTTCGGCCTGATGCAGCGCGACCGGGTGTACGAAAACTATCTCGACGGCGTCAACTACGAACGGCGGCCCAGCCTGTGGGTGGAGCCGCTGGACGACTGGGGCCCCGGCGCCGTCCAATTGGTGGAACTGCCTACGGACGACGAAATCCACGACAACATCGTGGCTTACTGGCGGCCGGACGGACCGGCGCGTGCCGGCAATTCCTACCGGCTGCGCTATCGGCTGCACTGGCTGGGGGACGAGCCCCACCCGGCGCAGGTGGCCCGCTGCGTGGCGACCCGGATCGGGCGTGGCGGTCAGCCGGGAAAACCCCGGCCGAAGGGCGTGTACAAGATTTGCGTCGAATTCGCGGGCTCGGCGCTGGATCCGCTGTGGGGCGATTCGGTCAAGGCCGAACCGGTCGTCTCCGCGTCCGGCGGAACCGTCTCCGGCGCCTTCATCGAGCCGGTGCCGGGCACGCGCCGCTGGAGGGCTATCTTCGACCTCGTCCCGACCGGCAGCGATCCTGTCGAGCTCCGGCTCTACATCCGCGGCAACGGCGATGCGCTGACCGAAACCTGGCTCTACCAGTTCCGCGCGGGCCCGGCCTAATTCCAAATCGCTTTCAATAAGGCATTAATTTTTGTAGGGTGGGTTAGGCCGCGAGGCCGTAACCCACCGAGCGATCTCGGATCGGTGGGTTACGCTTCGCTAACCCACCCTACAAGTCTACAGATCGATCACGAGCCGGTTCAGATTCGGTGCCTTGATGAGATCGCCGTCGATCTCGCACGGTTTGCCGTCGGCGTGGGCTTGCCGCGCGCCCGGATAGCGAAGGACGATCCGTTTCGGCGCGGTTCCGGTCACGCTCAGATCGACCGTCACTTGCGATTCGCCGCGGCGGGCTCTGAGACTGACCGTTCCGAAGCAGGTCGGCAGCTCGTTCAGCGTAATGCCTTCGCCTTCCCACCAGGCATCGGGGACGGCTCGAAAAAGTTCGAGCGTGCCGCCGTTTTCCCTAATCAACATGCGGCGGATCGCGGTGGCGAATTCGGCGCCGATCCAGGTGTGAGGCATATCGCCGATATAGTCCGGCACGCGCGGGTCGGCCCAGACGACCTCGGCCCAATGACGCCAACCGGCGGGTCTGCGCCAGGTGAGCGCATCCCCGAGGAGCCGGAAGGCTTCCTCGGTTCGACCCAGCGCCACGAGCGCGTTCAGATTGCGAATCTCGTACGGCGTAAAGCCCCCTTGGAAGTCGGGCGCGCGAATGAGTTCGAGATGGTCGAGATACAGATCGTAGGTTGCCTGAATGTACTCCGCCGGAAGCACATCCTCCACACGGCAGGGTTCGAAAGCGATGGAGGTCGACGTGGGATCGACATCCTCGCGATCGGCGGAGGCATGGACCAGCCCCGAACCGAGCTCTTCGGTCGTCATTCGCAATGAGCGGGCCAGGTTTGCGGCGAACTCCTGTTCCTTGGTTTCGGCCAGGTTCGCGATTTCCGCATCGCCGATCTCGGCGGCCAGATAGGCGCAGTCGCGCCACGCCCGCAACGCGAAAAAGTTGTCCCAGTAGCTGTAGGTCGGCTTGTTGTAACCCTCGTGGCTGATGGATGGCGCCAAAAGCCCATGGAACCGCGTTTCGGGCCCGTGCAGCGCATTGGTTCGCGCGCAGAGTTCCTCGATGAATCGGGTGGCCCGGACGACGGGTTCGAAAATGGCTTCGAGAAAGGCGCGATCCCGGCTGAAGCGATAGGTGTCGGCTGCGATCGCCACGAACTGGCCCTGGGCGTCGAACTCGATGTCGCTTCCGTAGCCGCGGTTTACGCTACCGTCGGGATTCAGGATCGGCGGCACCATGCCGTTGTCGTAGATGCGTTTCGAGTACCACAGCACGTAGCGCTCGGCCTCTTCGATCAAACCGGCGTAGAGCAGGGCAAGGGCCTGCGAGGAGCCGTCGCGTATCCAGGTTCGGTCGTAATTGCGCGGACCGGGCTTGAAGGCATAGCGGGTGGCGTTCACCAGGATGAGTCCCGTCTGTGCCTCGACCGTATCGCTGACTTCGCGGTCTCCCACCGTGATTCTGCGCGGGCCGATCTTCTCGCGCCAAACTCGAGCGACCTTCTCGCGAATGCTGGCGAAGTCGACCTCCGTGTCGGGTGCGATACCGTCCCTGAGCGGAGCCGATACGACGAAGGAAGCGGTCTCGCCCGGGGCCAGGGAAAAGTCGAACTCGCATGCGGCACTCAGGAGACCGGAATCGGAATGCAAGCAGCGTTCGGTGTGCTGCGGCTGGTTCTCGATCAGTTTCACCACGTCTCCGTCGTGAAATTCGGCGATCGTCGCGACATCGGGGGCACTCGAAAAACCGGCATACCACCCATCGTTGACCCGAACCTCCTTTCCGTCGATGGCTATCGAGTTGATGATCGCGTGTCCGCCGTGTTGCCAATACGGGTTGATTTGGGCGGGGCGCAGCGCGAGGACGAGCGCCCCTTGCTGCGGCACGCCGGCGCGGTTCGTGATGCGGTACTCGACTATCGCTTGCCCTGCATCGGCGAGGGCGGTCGCCCTAAGTTCCACCTCCCGCGCCGACCACGCGACGGAAGGAATGGGCAGCGCGCCGTCGGCCAGCGTTTGAGTGATCGCGGAAGCGCCGGGCGCGCCGTGAAGCGTTCCGTCCAGTCGAAACAACGGCATGAGTTGGCCGGAACCGGGGCGGGGCTCGAGATTGCCGTATTCGTCGAAAAGGGCATCCTCGGACCGATCGATCTCCCCGAGCACGGTCCAATAGACCTGCCGCTCCAGAAGAGCCTGCGGATAAAGATCGCTGCGCGCCACTTGCGCCGCGCGCTCCAGTTGGCCGATCGGCATTCTGTCCTTATTCAGGATGCGGAGCTTGAGTTCGTCGACGACAGCCCCTTCCGGACTGCTTGCCTCGTGAACCGTGAAGCGCAGATAGCGGCTCGTGGTGGATCGCCAATAAAAGCTGTCGTAGTCGCCGTTGCCGAGGATGATGCGGCCGACCTCCCGAAAGTTCTCGCCGTCGTCGGAAAGCTCGACCGAAAAGTCGGTTCCGTAAGTCTCTCCCCATTGGACCAGCACGCCGAGCGGCGATCGCGTATACCCGAAATTGACGGTAATGCTCTCGCCTGGCGGAATCTTGACCGGCCCACGGCCCAACGCCGCGATTCGCCCCGGCTCTTGCACCGACGCGGCCTCGCCCGGACCGTACAGGTTGATTTCGACGATTTCGAGGCCCCGCTCCGGCTCCGGATCGGCGCAAGTCCAGCGCACGAATCGAGCCTCCGTCGGCGGAAACGCGAAGACGTCTTGACCGCCCTCGCCGTGGCGGGTGGCACAAAGAGGCGTCCACGCTTCGCCGTCGAGCGAGGACCCGAAAGAATATACCTTGGGCGCATGCCTGCCCCAGTAAACCTCGAGTCCTCCGAGGATCGCGATCCGGCCGAAATCGATCTCGAGCCAGGGGGCCACCGACGGTTCGGAGACCCATCGCGTCGAGTAGGAGTCGTCGATGGCGGCTCGGGGATCGCCGCCGCTGGCAGTCACCGTCCATCGGCCTTTGTAGGGGACATTCATGCGCACTCCGCAGTCGGGTGTAGTGAGTTGGCTCAGAAGATTAACACCATTACAGCGCTGATCCGACTGCTGGCTTCACCCTTCCGCGGCAGGCGGCTCGAGGTATTCTTGCGCCACAGTTTCGTGCAGAAAGAGATAGCCGAATCCTCGGCACATCCACTGCGCACGGAATACCGGTGAAGACGTCAACTTCGCCCCATGCCATGCCCTTGTTTTCGAAGAAAGCCAATGATCAACGAGTTGACACGCTCGGGCGCGTCCGCCTGAACCCAGTGACTCGCCTCGGGGATGCGTTCGACCCGGATATTCGGAACCCATCGTTCCAAACCCTGGGTCAGCCCGATACCGAGATAGCGATCCTGCGCACCCCAGATCAAAAGTGTCGGCGCATGAATGGGGCGGATCTGCCGCCGGAATCGGAGAAGGTTGCGGCGGAACAGGGCACGGTAATAATGAATCGCCGCAGTCAGCGCGCCCGGCTGCGCCAGGGCTTGCTTGTAGCACTGAATGTCGGCTTCGGTGAACGCATCGGGCCGCACCGGATCGGTCCGCAATATCCGGCCTAATCCGGCATAATCATCCGCTCGAATCAGCCTTTCGGGCAGCCACGGGAGTTGGAAGAAGAATACGTACCAGGACTTCCGCAACTGCGCCGGCGTCCTGAGTTCCTGAAAGAAACGCTCCGGATGCGGGGCATTCAGGACGATCAAATTCTCTACCGCCTGCGGATGGCGCATGGCCAGAAACCAGGCGATGGCACCGCCCCAATCATGTCCGACCACCGCGCATCGCTCTTGGCCCAGCGCGTGAATGATCGCGAGCACGTCGTCCGCCAGGGTTTCCAGGCGATAAGGCCTGATTCCAGCGGGTTTTTCGGACTCGTTGTAGCCGCGGAGATCCGGGGCGACTACGCGAAAGCCCGCTCCCGCCAGCGCCGGGATTTGGTGACGCCATGAGTACCAGAATTCCGGAAATCCGTGCAGCAACACGACAAGAGGCCCGGTTCCGGCTTCCACCCAGTGCAGGCGTATTCCGTTGACTACCGCGTAGCGGTGATTCCAGTGCCGGGATGATGCCTCTCCGGGTGCCATACCTTATCGATAGCTGCTGCGCGGAAGTCAGCTGTGCGAGGTCCCCGGCTTCTCGGCGATGAGGGCCCGCAGCGCGGCCTTGGGCTCGTCGAGAAGGGGGCGGCCATGGTCGAAGCAGAGCACCGCGAAGTCCAGGTCCAGCAAATTCCGCACGCTCTGCCGGGTTAGCGCCGGGTTCTCGTGATACTCGGCCGGAACAAAGGCCAAGGCCTCGCCGGCTCCGTGTGACAAGAGATCCGGGCAAAACAGGATGCCGGGACGCTTCGGCAAGAAGAAGGCGTAATGCGCGGTTTCGGGTCCCGGCGTGTGGATCGCCCGAAGGCCCCCCGGCAGAACATCGCCTGCCCGGTAGCGCAGGTCCGGTTCCTCGTCCATGGGCCGCGTGCCGTCGGGCGCATACACCTTCACGCCCAAACGACGGCGGTAATGCCAGGCGGCCCACTGATGGCAGGCGGCGGTGAGGCAAATCGCCTCCACCGGCCCTAAGCGTTCGAGGATCGCTGTCTCGACCCTCAAGGGATCGATAAGGACCATGCGGTCACCCGACGCGATGGCGTGCGCATCGCTCTCGTAACCGATACGATCATCCTGCACGGACCAGCGCCACACCCCGGGCACCACGGTTTCGATCGTTGCCGCAATGGCTTTCGGTTCGGACATCACACTTCCTTTCGGATCGTCTTCTTTGTTTAGACGCCGGCCTCATCCGTATGCTCCTGTCGGTCGCGCGGCGTGCTCGATCGCGCCACTTCGCACGGTGATCGGCGAATAGCCGACGGAATTTCCGAATCACCCGCAATCCGTTCGGCCGCCTTTTTCATTTCGGTAACACTCGCGTGCAACTCCCTTTCGGGAGACGAGTCTGATTAGTCAGGCGAGCGCAGTACGGAACACTCCGAGGAGAATGCCATGAAGCGGAACTCAACACTGTACGGGGCGGCCGTGGGGGCCGCGTTGATGTATTTGCTCGACCCGGATCGCGGGCGATATCGCCGGGCCGTTCTCCGCGACAAGACGACGAGCAGCATGAACCGATTCGATGACGCGTTTCAGGTGGCCCTGCGCGACCTTCGCAATCGCGCGGTCGGCATGGTCGCGGAGCTCAACGGGTGGCTGACGGCGGGGCCTGTCCCCGACGACTTGCTGGTTGATAGGGTACGGTCCAATATCGGACGGGTGGTCTCCCATCCCAAAGTCATCGACGTCAAGGTGCAGGACGGTTTTGTGACGCTCTCCGGTCCGGTACTGGCGCATGAGCACAAGCCGCTCTACCGGTGTGTGGCCTCGGTACGCGGAGTCAGGGGTGTGGACGATCGGCTGGAAGTACATGAGACCGCGGAGCAGATCCCCGAACTTCAGGGCGGAGTTCCGCGCCGCCGGATACGCCCGGACATCTTGCAGGAGAACTGGGCGCCGGCCACCCGGCTGATCGCCGGCGCAACCGGAACCACCCTGGCGGTCAATGCCCTGCGGCATGCGAGTCCGCTCACGGCCGTTTTGGGTTTGGCGGGTTCCACCCTGATCCTGCGGGCACTGACCAACAAACCGCTCACGGGCGGACCGAGCGTCGCCGAAGGCTACCGCCCCGAAGCAATTCAATCGCCTCGCCCCGCGCCCGAGACGACCCAACAGCCTCCCCCGTCCGAACGGGAGGAAGCGCTCCATTAAGAGAAGAGAGACTCAGGATGAAAGTCCTCATACTCAGTTCAGACTATTTCGAGGATGCCGAACTCCTCGTGCCGTACTACCGGCTGAAAGAGGAGGGAATTCCGGTCGAGATCGGTTCCGACAAAACCGGGACGATCATCGGCAAACACGGCTACGAAGTGGCGGTCGACAAGAAGCTTTCGGAAATCGTTCCGCAAGATTACGACGTTCTTCTGCTCCCCGGCGGCAAAGCGCCGGCCGCATTGCGGGAGGAACCCTCGGCCTTGGCGATCGCCAAGGCTTTCATGCAGAACGATCGGCCGGTAGCGGCCGTTTGCCACGGGCCGCAGATCCTGATTTCGGCCGGTGTGCTGAAAAATCGGCACGCCACTTGTTATCGGGCCGTCGCGGACGAAATGAGGCAAGCCGGAGCCCATTATGAAGACCGGGAGGTCGTCGTGGACGGCAATCTGGTAACGTCGAGACAACCCGCGGATCTCCCGGCGTTCATGCGGGAATTCATGAAGCTCCTGAAAAACAGGGCTTCTCGTTGATACGGAAGAATTACCGGAACAGCCATGAATACCGAACAAGCCCGCTTGCGGGAACTCCAAATGCAAATGGAGGAATGGCAAGCCGAACTCGACCGGCTGGAAGCGTGGCCAGCGACCCGGCTCGAGCAAAAGGAGCGGATCGAGGCGCTAAGGGAAAAACTGCGGATCGGCGCGGAACAGCTGAGCGAGTGGCGCGACGGCGGACGCTTGGAAATACCTTAAACGCAACCGGGGCTAGCGATGAAACCCGGTGTCTTCAGCAGTGCTCGTAAATCCTATGGATACACTTTTCGAAAACCGCACGGATGCCGGACGCCAGCTGGCGGAGGCTTTGGGCGCTTATGCCGGCCGTTCCGACCTGATCGTGCTCGCCCTGCCCCGCGGAGGGGTGCCGGTGGCGTACGAAGTTGCCCGTGCCCTGAAAGCGCCGTTGGACCTCTTGATCGTGCGAAAGCTCGGAACACCCGGCAATCCGGAGTTGGCCATGGGCGCGATCGCCAGCGGAGGCGCCTCCGTCCTGAACCGCGATGTGGTATCGATCTACCGGATCAGCGACGAAGTTATCGAGAACGCCGCCGCGAAAGAGCGCCAGGAACTGGAGCGCCGCGAGCGGCTTTACCGGGGCGATCGTCCGTACCCCGATATCGAGAACCGCTGCATCATCGTGGTGGACGACGGCATCGCCACGGGAGCGACCATGCGCGCCGGCCTCGCCGCCCTGCGCCAGCGAAACCCGGCTTGCGTCGTGGTCGCCGTGCCGCTGGCGCCGGTGGATACGGTGGAGCGTTTGCGCGCCGAAGTCGACGAGGTGGTCTGCTTGATGACTCCCGAGCCGTTTTTTGCAGTGGGTCAAGGATACCGGGACTTTTCCCAGACCACCGATGACGAGGTTCGGGAGATTCTTACCCGAGCCTGGGGCGAGACATCGGATTAAACAAGCTTTTTGTTCGGCAGGGAGATGAAGAGATGAATCAAGCCGCACCCTCGGATTCCATTGAATTTCCGGTAGGTCCGGCGGGCGTGACGCTGTCCGGCTCGCTGTTCATTCCGGACCAGCCTCAAGGACTCGTGATCTTCGCCCACGGCAGCGGCAGCAGCCGGTTCAGCCCGCGCAACCGCGCCGTCGCCGATTTCCTCAACCGCGCCGACCTCGCTACGCTGCTGTTCGATCTTCTCACCGCGGAGGAACACGAGGTCGACCAGTACACCCGTCAATTCCGTTTCGACATCGGCCTTTTGACCGATCGCCTGGTGGGCGCGATCGACTGGGCCACGCAATACGAATTGACCACCGACCTTTCCTTCGGATTGTTCGGCGCCAGCACCGGCGCGGCGGCGGCGCTCCGGGCCGCCGCCGAGCGTCCGGAATCGGTGGCGGCCGTGGTATCGCGGGGCGGACGGCCGGATCTCGCGGAGGAGCGATTGCCCGAGGTTCTGGCACCCACGCTCCTGATCGTCGGCGGTTACGACGATGTGGTCATCGAGCTCAACCGCTTGGCGGCGGAGCGCATGAATGCCGTGAACCGGCTGGAGATAGTCCCCGGCGCGACCCATCTGTTCGAGGAACCCGGCACGCTGGAAAAGGTGGAAGAACTCGCCCGCGACTGGTTCCTGAAGTATCTGCGTCGATGAACCGCGGCCCGCTTCGCCTGTTCGCGCTGAGCGAAAGCCGGACATTGGGAGAAAACATCGCCCGCGCATTGGGTTCTGACTTGTCCTTAGTCGAGGAAAAAGATTTCGACGACGGCGAGCACAAGGCGTATCCGGCCGAGAACGTGCGGGACTCCGACGTATTCGTGGTGCAATCGCTGTACGACGAGCCCGGCAAGACCGTCAACGACAAACTGTGCCGCCTGTGGTTTTTTGTCGGTGCGCTCAAGGATGCGTCCGCCGCCTCGGTGACTGCGGTCGTGCCGTATTTGGCCTATGCTCGGGCCGACCGGAAAACCCGGCCGCGCGAACCGGTCACGCTGCGTTATGTGGCGCAGCTGTTCGAGGCCGCGGGCGCGGACCGGGTTATCACCCTCGACGTCCACGATCTGGCGGGTTTTCAGAATGCCTTCCGCTGCCGGACCGACCATTTGGAAGCCGGGAAGCTGCTGATCGAGCATTTCGCGGCGAAACTCCACGGAGACGTGGCCGTGGTCTCGCCCGACGCAGGTGGGCTCAAACGGGCAGAGAGCTTCCGCCGCAAGTTGTCCCGGCGGCTCGGCGCGACTGTCGGCAGCGCCCTCATGGAAAAGTACCGCAGCGATGACACGGTACGCGGTGCGATTCTGGCGGGAAATGTGCGCGGCAAAACGGCCCTCATCGTCGATGACATGATCAGCACCGGCGGCACCGTAGCGCGCGCCGCCCAGGTTTGCCGCGAACAAGGCGCCTTAGCCGTCCACGTCGCCTCAACCCACGGTCTGTTCGTCGGCGAGGCCGCGAGCGTCGTGGCCGATCCCGTCCTGGACAGCCTGGCCGTCACCGACAGCGTTCCGCTTTTCAGGCTTCCTCCGGAAACGGCTCAGGGGAAGCTGACGGTCATCCCGATCGCGCCGCTGTTCGCGGAAGCCGTCCGGCAGATCCATGCCGGCGGTTCCGTCAGCGCGTTGATGGAGGATTGAAAGAGCCGGCCGAAACCGCTGAGCGCCCAACAAGTAAGTCGGGAATCCTTTCCCGACGTTAACGGGTCGGCACGCAGGCTTGTCGGCAAAGGATTGCCGACCTACTAACTTCGTTCAGCACATCCTACGAACGGGTCCGTCGGCCAAGGATTGCCGACCTGCGAACCTGAGCTTGGATCGATAAACGCCAGCCCGGGTTAATGTTTGCCGCCTTTATGTCCGCCCTTGCGCGTCGGCTCGCGATCCTCTTCTTTTCCGTGACCGCTGCCGCCCCGCTTTTTCCCGCCGCCGTGAATTTTGTTCACCGTGGCCCACGCGCGCCGCTCGGCTTCCTCTTCGGGGACGCCGCGCGATTCGTAACCTTCCTCGATGTGCCGAGCCTGCCGTTTCTGCTTCTCGGTGTACTTTTCTTTACTTCCTCTGGCCATAGCCCTGTCCTCTGCCGTTCGGACCGATGTTCGAATGGGAACAAGCCGACCTCGGTCGAACTTATTCCAAACCGTTTTCGAGAAGGGATTCATGTTTGTAGGGTGGGTTAGGCCGTCAGGCCGTAACCCGCTGAGCGGCCTCGGACCTGTCCTGAGCCAAGTCGAAGGGTCGGTGGGTTACGCGGAGCCTGTCCTGAGCCTGTCGAAGGGCTAACCCGCCATCGATGGGTTTCGCTTCGCTCTACCCATCCTACGATGAATGTTCACTCGAACGCCGGATAAAATTAGACCGGCTCAGGGCCGACGAGTTTGGTCTGGCCGGTGAGTTTTATGACGGCGCCGGCCGCGAACTCGCATGGGAATCCGGCGGTCTCAGTTGAGGAAGTCCTATCGTGGAATTCTTACGGCAACTGGAGTTTCGAGCGTCATGACAAGCGTTCTCATCACGGGGAGCAACCGCGGATTGGGGCTGGAATGGTGCCGCCAATACGCCCAGGCCGGATGGCAGGTCTTCGCTACCTGCCGATACCCCGACGAGGCGGATGAATTGGCGCGGTTGGCGGACCGTTACAGAGCCGTGCGCATCCACCAGCTGGACGTGACGAACGCCGGCCGGATCGTTGCCTTAGCCGAGGAACTGCGGGAAACGCCCATCGATCTCCTGCTCAACAATGCCGGGGTTTATACCGAGAAATACCTGCCCTTGAACGCGCCCCTCAATTACGATGACTGGGCATACACGTTTCAGGTCAACACCATGGGTCCGCTCCGCATCACCAAGGCATTCGTCGAATCTCTGGCGCGCAGCGAAAAGCGGTTGGTGGTGGCGATCACCAGTCATATGGGCTCCATTGCCGAGATCGACAGCCCCGGCAGTTACTTCTACCGATCCAGCAAGGCCGCGCTGAACGCGGTGATGAAGGGACTCTCGCTGGAACTCAAGCCGTTGAACATCGGCGTGCTTCTATTTCACCCCGGCTGGGTGGGGACTCGGATGGGCGGCACCGGCGCGCCTTTGACGCCGGAAGAAAGCGTGCGCGGCATGCGAAAGCTCATCGACAAGTTCACGCTGGCGGATACCGGCCGTTTCTTTCGCTATGACGGCACCGAGATCCCCTGGTAAGAAATGCGCCCGGCTCGTGCGATGCCGACCGCTCCTCGGAACCGGAGTCATATAGCGCTCGCGGCGGCTTTCGCCAAGCGATGGGCAGCTTGATTGTGCTCTCGCGGCACTGCGCACAGGTCGAGCCGCTCGAACCGACGGGCCAAACGGCGGATTGCGGCGAATCGATGATCGTGCGGGTGCCGCTGCCAGAGCTGAACCAGAGCGGGGCAGTCGGTGTGTACTCGGAGAACGGTCCCGCGGGACTCCAATGCCAGCTCCAAAGCCCGTTCCAACGCCCCGATCTCGGTTTCGAAGGGTGGGAGAACGGACGGCACCCGCCCGGCGCTCTTCGCCACGACTTCTCCATGAGCATCGGTCACGATCGCCCCGATTCCGTTCGCTGCGCCCGAAGCCGTGCGGACGCTCGAGCCGTCGCACCAGGCTGAAAATCCTTCCGGGGGAAGCGGGCTCGCATAAACCAGCCAAATCAGGCGATCGCGGATTTGCAGGATCGTTTGCGCCCGCGCGGGTTGTAGGCGCACCTGCCGCGCGCTGCGCTGCCGGATGCGTTCGGCTAGCGCTGCCGGACCTGCCTGCTTGGCCGCAGCGATCAGCTCGGCCGTATCCGAGTCCGCGTCGAGCAGCCCATCGATCATCCGGTTGAGATGTCGGGATTCGTTGCGACTGGTATTCATCACCGGTTGGAGTCGGGAAGAGGGAGCAAGTTTTCCTGCCCACGCCCACAGACGCCGCCGGACGCTGATTTCGCGACTCGCATTTTTTCCTAGCGTTTTCGGAAACGGTCTAGTGCCTGCTCTCCTTGGTAAAGCCAACGGCCGTTGGTTTTTCATGTCTGGATTATTTCAAAACTGGAAACATTATCGTAAATAAAAAGACTTTTATGATGTTTAATTAAACTATCTGATCTAATCCATAAGAAATCGTTATTAAACAAAAGGAACAATCGTGACGATACTGATACTAACTGGATGTACATCAGCAAGGGGAAATCACTATGACGAGCGTTGAAATATTCTTGGCATTGGTATTTTTCGGCACCACCGGCGGGTCCATCGGGTTCTGCCTGAAGAATTACGACCGGATGGACGATAAGGACAAACAATGAGCAAGCGTTCGCGCCATACGCGCATAAAAAGCCGGGGTTTGGAAGCCCCGGCTTTTTTATGTCGAACAAGAACCCGGCGGCTCGAATGACGAATGCCCGCCAATCGCCTTCGATCGCGGGCTGAAGCCTGTCTTGAGCTGTGTCGAAAGGCCCGCTCCCGCAAGAAATTATCCATAATCCGCATCCGGGCGCCTCTGATCAGACAAGCGTGACCCTGCCGAAAGACCGAAGAGCGTTTTGCGGCATTCTTCACGCATTTTCATGTCTGAATGATCAAATCACTTTGAAAAAAGCCATCGGCTTTTTCACTCCGGCTCGAGAGGCACGCAATGCCCGAAACGATTGTGATCGTTCACAATAAGGTCCCGGCCCGAATCCGCATCCGGGTGCCTCTGATCAGAAATAAGCGGACTATGGCCGAGCTGCTCAAGCAAAGCCTGCTCGGGGACGCTCAGGCGAGGGGGATCTACCATGCCGAACCGAACATCACTACGGGGACCTTTCTGATCAAATATCACCCCGCCCTGCATACCGAGGCGGAGGTCATCGATCGGGTCCGGGCCATTGCACGGAACATCTCCGCCGGAACCATCGAGATTACCGCCAAGCACAAGAATCCCAAGCTCGGCAAGATGCAACCGCAGGCCTTTTTCACGCGGGAGCTGTTCGTGAGCATCGGCGGGAATGTCATTGCGGGACTCGTATTGGCGGCTCTGATCGCCCGCGGATAGTACGTCTGTCTGCCGGATCCGTGTCGATACGAGCCTTTCTATCCGGCGCATGGCCCGCCGAAACGGACCGGCCCGGTTCGGATGCGCGAACGACAATTCGTGGTTTTGCGGGAAGAGCCCGTGTCGCATCGGAAATCCGTTTCGGGGTGCAAGATTCCGCGCCCGCGGCGGATATTCGAATGAACCGCCCGGATATCGTACTCTTTCCTTTTTCGGCGACGGCCATTGCCATTTCGTTGGACGCTCCGGCCGTGCTGGCGTGGCCGAGTGGAATAGCGGACGATAATCCGGATCGTCAGGCAAAAAGTTATTCGTTTGCCGGAATCGGAGAGAGAACCGTAGGAGCGCTTCACGCCATAAACATGAATGATGCAGCGAACGGAGAGGCGCGTTCATGATCGACGGAATACGCGTACCCATCGATTCGGAGTCGCAAATTCTAATCGCTCGGCAGCAGGCCCGATTGTTGGCGGCGGAGCTGGGCTTCTGGTCGGTCGAACAAAGCTTTATCGCCATGGCCATCTCGGAGGTGGCCCTCAACATCCTTCAGTACGCCGGAAAAGGCGAAGTCATTCTGAGCAAGGCTCAAAAGAACGGCAGCCAGGGCATCGTCGTCGTGGCCCGCGACGATGGGCCGGGTATTCCCGATGTCGAATTGGCCATGCAGGAGGGATATTCGACGAGCGGGGGAGCCGGGCTGGGTCTGGCGGGTGCCAAGCGGCTGATGGACGAGTTCGAGGTCGTGTCCGACGTCGGGAAAGGGACGACCGTGACGATGAAGAAATGGGTGCGGTAGGTTGCGGTCCAGCGGTCTATGGGTGAAGCGCCGCAGGCCGACTTCCGGCGGATTGAATTGAGCGGCGGTCCGGGAGTCCAATAGCCGAGCAAGTCGTTATTTTGCCCCGTGAAAATGCAGCGTTTTTCCGGCCAGATGCCGTACCGCCGTGTCTTGGAGACATGCAATGAATGACGAAACGGTCGAGAGTGAACTCGCGGCCCAATACACGGCAGCATTGCGCGACTATTTGGCCGGCGTGGAAGGAAATCCTTTACTGCGGGCCTATCGGCTGGGACGCCAGGCCGTGGCGGAGAATTTGAGCCTCTCGGCGGTGGCCGCGATTCATCATAAAGCGCTGGCGGGCCTTTCGGCTCGAGCCATCGCTCCTTCCGAAGGCGTCGATGTTGAATTGCAGGCGGAGGTATTTTTTCGAGAGACGCTCGCGCCTTTCGAAAGGACGTCGCGCAGCCATGATGACGCCATGACCCGAATGCGCCTGCTCAACGAGAGTTTGGAAAGGACCAATAAGCGCCTGACCGAGATCTACCGCGACAAGGAACAAGCCATCGCCGAATTGAGCCAAAGCGAGGAAGCCTTGCGCATGTGTCACCTCGAGCTGGAAAAGCAGGCGAAGACGCAGAGCATGGAGCTTACAACGGCCAAAGCGACCCTGCATGCGGAGATCGCCGAACGCAAGCTCACCGAAATCGCTCTCAGGGAAAGCGAAGCCCGGTTCCGGGCGATTTTCGAGCGGGCCGGCATCGGCATCGCACTCTTGGACAAGAACGGAAGGATCAGGGAATGCAATTTCGCCCTGCAGGAGATGCTGGGCTTTAGTGCCGAGGAGCTGCACGGCCGGGTCATTTTCGACCTGAGCTACCCGGACGATCTCGAAGTCAGCATTCAGCGGTTCAAGGGCTTGGTCGAGGGGAAATACAAGCACTATAGCCTGGAAAAGCGCTTTATCCGGAAAAACGGCACGGTGGTCTGGGTCCGCAAGATCGTTTCCGGAACCTACGGGTTCAGGGGCGAACTGCAATTCGCCATCGATATGGTCGAGGACATCACCGAAAGCAAGGTCGCCGAGGAGTCTTTGCGGGAAAGCGAGGCCCGGTTCCGTCAGATCGTCGATATGACTTGCGAGTGGATCTGGGAACAGGATGCGGAAGGCCGCTACACCTATTCCAGCACCGCGGTTAAAAGTATTCTCGGTTATGACGCCGAGGAAATCATCGGAAAACCCTATTACGAGCTCTTCTTCCCGGAAGACAGAGAACGCTCTGCGGTGCTGGCACCGGAACTGATCGCTCGCGAAGAGTCCTTTGTTCGCCTGATCAACCGGTATCAGCATAAGGACGGCCGCGAAGTGTTTACCGAATCGACCGGCATCCCGCTCTCCGACAGCCGGGGCCACTTGCTGAGGTGGCGCGGGGTGGATAACGACGTTACCGAACGCAAACGCTTCGTGGACGCCCTAAGGCTTAGGGACCGGGCCATCGCCGCGTCCAGCGTGGGTATCATCATCACCGATCCCCATCAGCCGGGGAATCCCATCATCTACGCCAATCCCGCCTTCATCCAGATGACGGGCCGCAGCCGGGACGAGGTGGTCGGGTGGAATCCCCGCTTTCTGCAAGGTCCGGAAACCGATCCGAAGGCGATCGAGGAGATTCGGAAAGCCGTATGGGAAGAGCGTGATTGCCATCTGACGCTGAAAAATTACCGCAAGGACGGCACGCCGTTTTGGAACGAGCTGTTCATTTCTCCGGTGAGGGACGAAAACGGCCGGGTGACCCATTTTATCGGCACCCAGACCGACGTCACGGCATTGCGGCGCATCGAGGAAGAGCGTCACGAAATGGAAATCGCAAGGCAGATCCAGTTGTCCCTCTTGCCGAGCGTTCCGTTGCGGATGGAAGGCGCTCAGGTGGCAGGGTATTGCCTGCCGGCGGTCCATGTCGGCGGCGATTATTTCGACTATTTCGCCACCGAAGAGGGGGTCGATATCGTGATCGCCGACGTGTCCGGGCACTCGGTGGGCGCCGCTCTGATCATGGCCGAAACCCGCAGCACGCTGAAAATGGGAACCGACTGGATGGCGAAAGGACAGGCGAGGCTCCGCAACGGCGCAAAAAGGACTCTGTCGGTCTTGAATGATCTCCTGTTCGAGGATTTGAACCAGGCCAGCTTTTTCATCTCCATGTTCTACCTGAGCTACCGTTCGGATACCCGGCGGATCAGCTACGCCAATGCGGGGCACAACCGTCCGCTGTTGCTGCGTAAAGGCGAGCGGAACTGCACGGAACTGGATGCCGAGGGGCTCATTTTGGGGGTAAAGAAAGGAGTGATCTTCGAAGAGAAAGCACTCGCCTTGAACGAGGGCGATATGGTGCTTCTCTATACCGATGGGATTACCGAGGCGCGCAATAAACAAGGGGAGTTTTTCGGCGAATCCCGTCTCTGCGAGCTCGTTATCGCGCATGCTCAGGCATCCCCTCAAGAGCTGATCCAGATTATCGTCGACGAGCTCGGCGTGTTTTGTCAAAGCCGGTCCTTCGATGACGACATTTCTCTCGTGGTGCTGAAAGCACTTTAAGCCGAGGAGCGTTTTTCGAATGCCGGGGGTCCAATGATTGGATTTTCGACTTATCAAAGAGGTGGCTTGTGTCCACGCCGATTCGGACCGGAGCTTCGGATATTGCCGCGAAAGAACCGCCCTTGTTCAGTCTGAAGCGTCTGGTGCTGGTACTGGCGAGCTATGCGGCGCTCTACCTGACGGCTCGCTGGTATGAGGGGACTTACGCGTGGTCGACCGGGCTCGACGCCTTTGCGCCGGAGTTCGAGACCTACTGGATGAATCTCTTTTACGCCGAAATCTTGGTGGAAACGATCGTGGCCGCTCTTCTTTGGGGCTGGCTATGGCGGAGCCGGGATCGCAATTTGGAGAGGTACTGGGCGCACTTCATCGACACCGAGACAGCGCTGTCCAGAGCGAAAGGCGAAGCCTTGCGCGAACTGTTATGGAAAACGCGTGATCGCGATGTCGTGACATTGACCCCGCGCGAGGAGCTGCGCCGGAACATGACCCACCTGATCTGGCTGGCCGCTTATGCGTGGGCTTTCTATTGGGGAACCAGCTTCTTCACGGAGCAGGATGCGACCTGGCATCAAACGGTCGTGCGCGACACCGACTTTACCCCCAATCACATCATCGTGTTCTACATGAGCTACCCCGTTTACATCATTACGGGCTGGGGTGCCTTTCTGTACGCGAAGACGCGCCTGCCATACTTCGCCAAGGGATTTTCCGTGCCCTACCTGTTTTCCGTGGTCGGCCCGTTCACGCTTTTGCCGAACGTCGGTTACAACGAATGGGGTCACACCTTCTGGTTCATGGAAGAAGTGTTCGTAGCGCCCCTGCACTACGGCTTCGTCGTTTTCGCCTGGTTCGCGCTGTCGATCGGCGGCGTATTGCTGCAGGTTTTTGCCAGCATTTTGTATCTGATCAAAAAAGACTTATCGCCCGAGCCGGATTCGCGACCAACGCCGAACGGCTGAAAGCGCTAGATCACGGCGGCGTGAAAGTGGTTGCCTTGGGGGCCGACATCGAGAATCATTGCGACATCGCCGTCGTCCGGTCTCGGCTCAAGACCGGCCGTGGCAAGAATTGCTTTAGCACCGACTCTTTATCATCGACCGATGGAGCAAAGGGCATGGATACATTCATGCAGGCTGCGTTCGAAGAAGCCGAGAAGGGATTGCAGACCGGGGGAATACCGATCGGATCGGTGCTGGTGCATCGGGATCGCATCATCGGTCGCGGCCACAACCGGCGCGTACAGCAGGGGAGCCCCATTTTGCATGCGGAAATGGACGCCTTGGCGAATGCCGGACGTCAGCCCGCATCGGTTTATCGCGAGAGCACGCTTTATACGACGCTATCGCCCTGCGCCATGTGCACGGGAGCGATTTTGCTGTACCAAATTCCCAGGGTCGTGATCGGCGAGAACCGGACATTCCTCGGTGAAGAGGAACTGCTGCGGTCGCGCGGCATTTCCGTCGAGGTACGCAACGACCCCGACTGTATTCGCCTCATGTCGCGCTTCATCGAGACTCACCCCGAGCTGTGGGGAGAAGATATCGGTGTCTAAAACGAGCTCAAACTATTAACCCGGCCTATAAATATAGGCCGGGTTAATCCGGGGCAGGGATGCCCCGGCGCGGCGACAAGCCGCGTGAGCCCAGGCCGGGCGTGTACCGGCCCGGGCGGCGGCCCGAAATACCAGGAGGGTATTTACGGGCCTGACTATTAACCCGGCCTATAAATATAGGCCGGGTTAATCCGGGGCAAGGATGCCCCGGCGCGGCGACAAGCCGCGTGAGCCCAGGCCGGGCGTGTACCGGCCTGGGCGGCGGCCCGAAATACCAGGAGGGTATTTACGGGCCTGATTAATAGGGTGATCGCGCTATGGGGCAACGCCCCTCGTGAGTCGTAGGTCGGCAATCCATTGCCGACAAACTGTGTCTGTCAGGATGGAGCCCCGCCCCTTACGGGTTGTAGGTCGATACTCCCTTGCCGACAACCGCTAGAGCATTTTTATACCTACTGTACGGGCATTCTGCGTAGGTCGGGAATCCCTTCCCGACGCCGAAGCCGCCCTTCCCGACGGTGCAGTTGGGCCAGCGGGTTCGTCGGCAAAGGATTGCCGACCTACGAAAGCTTGAGTCGATCTACCCTGGCCGAAGGCGCCAACGACTCCGGCCAGGCCTGTTTTGCCGTAGAGCGAGATGAAAACGCTCTAAAACGCGGACAGCCGGCGTATTCTCCATGGAAGCGCCTGCATGACCTTGGGAAACCGGCGCGTCACGACCTCGCCGATACCGCCGCGCACGGTCACCATATAGCGGTGAAGCGGCAAGGCTTCCGTCCTCATGCTCAGCGGCAGCGCGGCCGTCTTGACGGCGCAGCTGTCCAGCCATTCGATTCCGGTGCCTAGGAGGTCCGCATCGTCATGGAGGCGGTGAATGCCCTCCAAATCCAGCAGAAAACCCGGACCGCATCGGGCATAGGGCGGACTCTCGTCGTAGGCCATCTTGAACCCGAAGCATCCCGGAGGCGCGAGGAAGGCGCTGCGCGCCGCGACCAGCCTGTCGCCGACCCGCAAAGTAAGCAGCGAGAGGCGCTTACGGCGGTGCGCCTCTTTGAGAATGTCCTTGGCGATCGCAGCGCCATCGGGCATGGATGCCATGGAGGTGCCGATCTTTCCCTTCCATTGGCTGAATTCCAGGGAGATGAATTCGTCGAAAAGACGGTCGACGTCGTCGGATCTGTCGAGATCGGCGACCCGTACCGGTCCTAGATCCTCGAGCAGGCGGCGCAAGCGCCTGAGATGTCGGCGCCGTTTGCCCGACAGTACGCGTGCGAAATAGGTCTCGGCATCCGTTTGGCGGCGGTACAGGTGCGATTCGCGGACATCATGTACATGGCACAATCGATGGTCCTCGGTAAGCCAGCACTCGGCCGCGCGGAGGATCTCGCTGTCGCCGGGCAGGTCCTTGAACAGGATGATAGTCGGCGGGTGCTGCCGGGCGAGCAGCCATCGGCCCAATGCCGCCAGGCTGTTGCCGACCGCCCCGTAGCGGAGCAGCGGCGTGCGGCGCAGCGTCCAACGATACGCGTCCTGCCACGGACGCAGACAGCGAACCGGGCACAGCGGGTGGAGCAGTGTCTGCTCGAACGGGAAGAAGCCGATCAGCGTTTCGGGCGCTTCCGAACCGCTGTCGTCGGTCCCGTGAACGAGCAGAAAACGCAGGCGCTGCTTGCTTTTCGAGGCCTTGAGCAGCGGCAGAAGATACCACGATTCGTAGAAAGGATTGGGATGTGCCGCGTTTTCCGCCAGGTGTTCGAGAGCCTCGCGATGGTGTTCGACGCCTTCGATCGTGTCGATGACGGTGACCGAACCTAGGCGCGCATCCCCGATCGAAAATATGCCCGGCCGAGAGACGCCGCGCGCGGCTCGGGCAGTTGGGTTCAACCAGTCATTCCTGCCCGTCGAGTGCCGCTTCAATACCCGCCTCCGAGCGTCCCGCGCGGGACAAGGGTTTGCGCAGTCCTTTCATGTTTGGAGGAGTGGAGCGCTCCCGAACCCTATCGGGCGCGATTGAAACCCGGTCACATCGTCGGGAAGCGAGAGGAATGTTGTATGCTCTCGGTTCGACAGGATCGGCTCGGGGTCGGAAATGCGTGATGACTCGTTCATGGAATCCCTTCGCAGAAAACGTAAAGAACGTCAGTGTAGAAGCCTTGGCGTCCCTGATCGTGAAATAATGGGATTTGGACAAAATGTCGTCAAGAGGCGATCCGAAACGATCATCGAGGTGCCGAGCCATGCGTGTTACCGTTCGATCCCGATTTAAACCGAGCGTGCCGGCGGCTCTGCTGGCCGCGCTGGCGGGTTGCGCTTCGCAGCCGGATTTGGGGTCGTCCGGCCGGTGGGTGGACCTCACCCATTCTTTTTCTGCCGAGACCGTGTACTGGCCCACTGCGACGCCCTTCCGTCTGGAACCGGTGTTTGTCGGGACGACCGAAAAGGGCTTTCATTACGAGGCCTATCAGTTCCAAGCGGCGGAACATGGCGGCACTCATCTGGATGCCTCGAATCATTTTTCCGCTCACGGTCTCGCGGTCGACCGGATTCCGCTCGACCGGCTGATCGGTCCAGCCGTCGTGATCGACGTATCGTCCAAAGCCGCGAAAAATCCCGATTACAGGGTGGGCCAAGACGATTTTGCCGCTTGGGAAAAGAGCCACGGACCGATACCCGAAGAGGCGATCGTATTGCTGCATACGGGCTATGGCCGGTTTTGGCCGGACCCGGTCAAGTATTTGGGTACCGCCGAGCGGGGCGAGGCGGCGGTGGCGAAACTCCACTTTCCCGGCCTGGCCCCCGAAGCCGCGCGCTGGTTGGCCGAACGGCGCCGCATCAAAGCCGTCGGATTGGATACGGCGAGCATCGACTATGGGCAGTCATCGCATTTCGAGGCCCATAGAATTCTCTCGGAAAAGCGCATTCCGATTTTCGAAAACGTCGCCCGGCTCGGCGAACTGCCCACGACGGGCGCCATGGTGGTGGCCCTGCCGATGAAGATCGAGGGCGGCAGCGGCGCGCCTCTCCGGATTATCGCGTGGGTGCCTGGAAAGAATCGATAAGGCGGTTGCGGGACTAATTTACGGCTTGTGGGAGCGGGCTAAAGTGAAGTAGGTCGGCAATCCTTTGCCGACGCACCGGGTCGACAACGGGCTTGGTCGGCAAAGGATTGCCGACCTACGACCTGTCGTTTCCCGGTTCACGACTTCCGGTCCTGCCCGGCATCCGCTGCGAAAAACGATATCCCCTGCGCCAGCGGGAGAGCCTCTCCCCAATTGATGGTATTGGTCTGCCGCCGCATGTACATCTTCCAGGCATCGGAACCCGCTTCGCGACCGCCTCCGGTATCTTTCTCGCCGCCGAAGGCTCCGCCAATTTCGGCGCCCGACGTGCCGACGTTGACATTGGCGATACCGCAGTCGCTGCCCGAAGCCGACAAGAACCGCTCGGCCGATCTGAGATTCAGGGTGAACAGCGACGAGGACAGTCCTTGCGATGCGCTGTTCTGCAGGGCGATCGCCTCTTCCAGACGGCGGAACGTCATCACGTAGACGATAGGCGCGAAGGTTTCGCGTTGCACGATGTCCCAATGGTTTTCCGCCCGGATCAAGGTCGGCTCGACGAAACAGCCGGGCCGCTTGAGCACCCGACCGCCGTAGAGCACCTCGCCGCCTTGGCGCCGTGCTGCGTCCACGGCGTTACGGTACGCCTCGACGGCTGAGGGATCGATGAGGGGCCCCATGAGGGTCGAAGGGTCCAGGGGATCGCCGATCCGCACTTGGCCGTAAGCCCGGATCAGCCTGTCGACCAGTTCGTCATGGACATCCTCGTGGACGATCAGCCGCCGAATGCTGGTGCAGCGCTGGCCGGCCGTTCCCACCGCACCGAACACGATGGCCTGGAGCGCGAGGTTCAGGTCGGCGGTCTCGTCGACGATGACGGCATTGTTGCCGGACAGCTCCAGAAGGCTCCGCCCCAAGCGTTCGGCGACTTTCACCGCCACCTGGCGGCCCACGGCCGTGGAACCGGTGAAGGAGATCAAGGGCAGCCGCGCATCGCGGACGAAACGGTCCAGCAATTCCGGATTTTCCGGCAAGAAGGTGGAAAAGATACCCGGATACCCCATCTCCGCCACGGCTCGGTCGCACAGGTGCTGGACCGCCATGGCGCAAAGAGGCGTCTTGGGGGATGGCTTCCAGACCACGGTATCGCCGCACACCGCCGCGACGAACGCATTCCAGGACCAAACCGCCACCGGGAAATTGAAGCCCGTGATGACGCCTATCGGCCCCAAGGGATGCCATTGCTCGTAGAGCCGGTGTTCGGGGCGCTCGGAAGGCATCGTGATCCCGTACAACATGCGCGACAGCCCGACGGCATAGTCGGCCATGTCGATCATCTCCTGCACCTCGCCATCCCCTTCCGCCTTGATCTTTCCCGTTTCGAGCGCCACCAGGCTGCCCAACGCATCCTTGTGTTCGCGCAAGGCATCGCCGATCCGGCGGACCAGCTCGCCCCGCTCGGGCGCCGGGACCAGGCGCCATTCCTCGAAGGCTTTCCGGGCCTCTTCCAGCACGGTTTCGTACTGCGCTTCCGAGCACAGCGTGACTTCGGCGATAATCTCGCCGGTAGCCGGATTGCAGGAGCTTAGCCGCGGAGCATCGCGAGCCTCCAGCCATCCTTCGTAGGCGGCATAGCTGCCGACGTTGACGTCCAGAAGATGCAAAGTCTCGAACAGTCGATCCTTGAAGGCGTTGTCGTGAATGTGCATAGGCGTTTTCCGGTTTGAGGCATAGAGCCTTGTGCCAGTTAGATTCGGGGCGGCAGGGAGAGGTTCGGATAGCCGAGATCATCAACCTTCCGAGACTTCGGCTGTCTAATCTATCGTAGGTCGGCAATCCCTTGCCGACACCGGGGTCGACAAGCGGGTTCGTCGGCAAGGGATTGCCGACCTACGAAATCTGTCAATCGCCTCGAGTAGATCGGGGACCCTTTCCCAATCGCCAATAGTCGCTAAGTCGCGACCTTCCTTTTGGGAGAACGGTTTGGGACGAGGGTTTGCCTTAATCCCGCCCTATCGTACGCTTTTCACAGAGGCAGAGAGGTCTTGCAATGTCCAGCCCACATGATGACTTTGCCCACAGCCTGGTCCGCGAGGTGCTCGCGGGTCCCACCACCCTTCGCGCCCATCCCGATCGTCCTGCCAAGCTGCTGGTACCGCGCCCCGACGGCCGGATGGCCGGCATCGATCTCACGCCTTTCGAAGCGGAACCCCAGCCGATGACCGCCGGCCATTATTTTCACGGAATCAGATCCGTAGATGAACTGCTGACGGCTTATCGGGAAGCTCGGCAGTCGAAACCGTTCGAAGAGGATCTGCCGGAAGCCTTGGAACACGTGGACCCTTATGCCCGCGAGTTTCTCGACGGCGTGCTGGCCCGTGCCCGGCGTTTTCTGACCGATGCCGAGGCGAAGCTGATCGGCGACTGGGTCGGCCGGCTCGATGTCTACGTGGCGGTCAAGGCCATCGAATCGCTGCTGTACAGCCAGGCCGATCTGACCTTGCTGAAGATCGCGCCGCGCCTGGGCTGGACCGTCCATTTCGATCATCTCGCGATCCGCTGCGGCTCGTCGGCCCACAGGGATGCCGAACGGGTCGTGGAAAACCTGCGCCGCCATCACGGCTATGTGCCCTCGCAAGTCGAAGGCGAAGATTTCTATCAGTTCGAGGACGGCTGGAACGCCTACCTGCTCTACAAAATCCTGGAAAACGGCCAGGTGCTGCGGCTGTTCATCGATCAGTCAGATGCCGATAATCCCACCCAGATCATCCAGCATTGGAATCACGTTTACGGCTACACCGCCCATCATCTGGCGATCCGGGCCACGCGGTTCGAGGAAGGCCGGCGCGTCGCGGTCGGTTTGTCGAAGCTGATGCATACCATGGAGGCGGAAGGCATAGCCATCATGACCCCGACGGGTGACTACACCGATCGGCTGCTGCTACAGGTATTCACCCGGCCCGAGCGGAACCGGGAAGTTCCGGAACGGATCCGGGAGGTCTTGAGGACTCACGGTGCGGAGCTGGAAACCGTCATCGAAAACGCCAAGCTCCTGGAACTTCTGTCGCGCTGGGAAACGAGCCCGGAACTGGCCGAGCGATTCTTCGCGCTGTACGACATTCCTTACGAGCGGGACAATCCGCTCCATTCCGCCCCGATCTACAACTATTTCCTGCCGGAACAGGCGGCCCACGTCATTCGTACTTCGGTCCAGACCGCCGCCTAGCGAGGAGACGATGTCATGCGGAACGTGTGCGTCCTGGGGGCCGGCACCATCGGTTCCCTGATTGCCGGCCTGCTTTCCCGAGCGGGCGACTATACCGTTCATCTGGTCGATCACGATGAAAACGCCCTGAAGCGGGCTGCCGAGGACATCGATCGGCAAAACCTGACGACCCTCGCCGTGGATGCGATCCACGGCAGCGGGCTCCGACATTGCCTGTCGGATTATCCTTTCGGAGCAATCATCTCCGCGCTGCCGTACTACTGCAACCCGCTGGTGGCCGAGTACGCCATCGAATCGGGCCTGCATTATTTCGATCTGACCGAGGACGTGACCGTTACCCGTTACGTCCAGAACCTCAGTCAAGGCGCGGAGACCGCTTTCGTTCCGCAATGCGGCCTGGCGCCCGGTTTCATCAACATCGTGGCGAACGATCTGATGGGACATTTCGACGAACTGGACACCGTGAAGCTGCGGGTCGGCGCGCTGCCGGTGCATCCCAGCAACGTCCTGAAATACTCTCTTACCTGGTCCACCGACGGATTGATCAATGAATACGGCAATTTCTGCTATGGGCTCGAGGACGGCCACGAAGTCGTCCTGATGCCGCTGGAAGGCTATGAAACCATCGAAATCGACGGGCTGCTCTACGAAGCCTTCAACACCTCGGGCGGCCTCGGCACCCTGGCCGATACCTACAGCGGCAGGGTCAAGACGCTGAACTACAAAACCCTGCGCTATCCCGGCCACTGCGAGAAGATTCACTTCCTGATGCGGGACCTCAAGCTCAACAAAGATCGGGAAACCCTCAAACGCATCCTCGAAAACGCCATCCCCAAGACCGTGCAGGACGTGGTGCTGGTTTATGTCTCGGTCAGCGGCAAGCAGCGCGGCGAACTGTACGAAGAGAACTACGTGAAGAAAATTTATCCGCAGACGATCTACGGGAAGCTGTGGTCGGCCATCCAGGTGACCACCGCCGCCGCCGTGTGCGCAGTCGTCGATCAGGTGTTGAACCGGACCGAACTCTACCAAGGTTTCGTGACGCAGGAGAGCTTTCGGCTCGAGGATTTTTTGGAGAACCGGTTCGGGCGGTATTACCGATGAGGTGAATCGCCTGGATGCGAGGGTGTAGGATGCGCTTCGTCCCTCAACGCCCCATGGCTCTAAACCGCTGTGATCCGGTTATACGGAAGTGGAGGATAGGTTTTCCTTTTCCCCACGTGACAGCGGTCTATCCTCCGGATGGCGGGAGCCCGCCATGAGAGCCGCATGGCGCAGGGCATCCAGGCGTTTGGCGTAGTGATGGTCCCGATGAATCAAGCTCAACACGTCCAGACCCCTCAATACCTTGACCAGTTGCGGCTGCATACCCACGAAGAAGAGGTGTTGTTTGTGCTCCCGAGTCATGCGGATCATGTCTTCCACCGCCTTGGCTGCCGAAGTGTCGATGAAAGGTACATCGGACAGGTCAAGGACCACGCTCTTGAAGGTGCTGAATTGCCGTACCCGCTCCAGGCGGCGGACCATGTTGTTGGCCGAGCCGAAACTCATGGGCCCATCGATATGGATAAGTATGATCTGGCCGTTGTTGCGGGCCAGGATGGCCGCCTCCTCGGAGATCAGGGGCGGTTCCGGAGCCTCGTGGGTGATGATGCGCAGCCTCGATTCTTCGAATTCCCCCATGCGCTTTACGAACAGGAGGTTCGCCAGTACCACGCCAACGCCCACCGCCTGGATGAGATCCACGAATACCGTCAGGCCCAGCACCACCAGCATGATCAGCACGTCGGCCCGTGGCGCATGAACGACATGCCGCACGAACCACCAGTCGATGATATCGATGCCCACCTTGAGCAGGATGCCGGCGAGTACGGCAAGCGGGATCTTTTCGGCTAATGGGCCTAGCCCCAATAGTATGGCCAGGAGGAACACTGCGTGGAGCATGCCCGAAAGGGGCGTGCGTCCACCGGTGCGGACGTTGACCACCGAGCGCATGGTGGCCCCGGCTCCGGGTAATCCGCCGAAGAACCCGGCGACTATATTGCCGATGCCCTGGCCGATGCACTCCCGATTCGAATCGTGCTGGGTCCGGGTGAGATTGTCGCAAATCAGCGAGGTTAGCAGGCTGTCGATGGTTCCCAAAAGGGCCAGGATCGCCGCCGATTCCAGCATCACCAGCAAGAGACCGGCCTGAAAAGTCGGGATGATGAGGGTGGGAAAGCCTTCCGGCACCTCGCCGATGACCGGCGCGGCCGGTAGCCAGAAATAGGCGGTGAGCGTGCCGATTACCAGGGCCAGGACCGGCGGCGGAACCCACTGGCCAATACGGACGGGGGTCAGCGACACGATCCCCAGTGAGAGGAGGGTGAGTCCGACCGCCTGGGGATTGAGGCTGTCCCAGAACTCCGGGATCGCCCGTAGCGTGGCCAGCACCCCTTCCGGTTTGGGGGAGTGCCCCAGCAGGGCGGGAATTTGCAGAATGAGAATGATGCAGCCGATCCCGCTCATAAAGCCGGAAATCACCGGAAACGGGACCAGCCGAATGTAGCGCCCCCATTTGAGGAGGCCGATGAGAATCTGGATGACGCCGCCCATCATCACGACAGTGAAGGCGAGGGCGGGTTGATGGACATAGAGCAGGAGGACTTCGGCCATGACCACGGTCATCGGACCCGTGGGGCCAGAGACCTGAGCGGGCGTTCCGCCGAACAAGGCGGCGAAAAAACCCACGAAGATGGCTCCATAGAGTCCGGCGATGGCCCCTGCCCCGGAGGTTACGCCGAAGGCAAGCGCCAAAGGAAGGGCCACGACCGTGGCAACGAGGCCGCCGTAGATGTCGCCGCGAAGATTATTGAAGTGAAGACCGTAGATCAGCGGTTTCATGGTTCGATCTCTCTTGCCACATTTCAGGCGGCGATAAGCTTAGAGACAGCTGCTTACCGGCAGCCTATCTGTGAGCAAGTGTACATCTCCGGTATAGGCGGACGAAATGACGCACCCGAGAACGGATTCCTCGCGCCGCAAGCCCGGCGGGCGATCCTGATGCAGGAGAGCGATATGAGCTTCAAGGCATTAGATGATTCGTTTGACGGCAAGCTGCATGGCGGAGGGGATGGGTACGGACGCGTGCTCCGGCAGAGCGAGAAACTGGCCGCGTCCAGGGACATAGGCGAAAACTTCGGCCTTATCGATCTTGTAAACCCAGCCATAGAGCTTGATAGTCCCTCGGACGAGTCCCGCGGCAACCACGGGGTGCGTACGCAGGTTTTCCAATTGAACTAAAACATTCTCTTGCACGGCGGCCGTCAAGAGGGAATTGCCTTCCAGATGAGCGTAATTTTCCCGAGTGATCCGGCGGGTCGCCTCGGCATGGCCGAGCCAAGCGCGAGCGGCCGGGAGGTCGGCCACGCTTTCCGGGCCACTCAGCAGCGCCTGCATGGCCCCGCAATAGGTATGGCCGCAAACGATGATTTCCTTCACTCCCAGATTGGCGACGGCGTACTCGATGGTGGCCGCTTCCCCGCCGCCGCTAGCCCCATAAGGAGGAATGATATTCCCCGCATTCCGCAGGATGAACAGGTCGCCCGGTTTCGACTGCGTGATCCAGTTCGGGTCGATACGCGAATCTGAGCAGGTAATGAAAAGGGCAAGTGGATTCTGCCCGCCCGCCAGCTTTTTGAATGACTCTCTCTCTGACTTCGAGAGGCTCTGCTGAAACCTGTGAAAGCCTTCCACCAGTTCTTTCATGGGATTACCTTCCTCACCATGGGCACACGCGCAGGGACATCTTATTCAGCTCGGAGTGATACCGCCCCGCCGACTCACAGATACAAATTCGGTGGTTTGATCTCTGTTTGACCATGCCGGGCCTTTTGGTTCAGCAACCGCTTTTGGAAGCCGTGCCGGAGAACCGCTGCGACTCCTAATTCCATTTGGCATTCGAGTGAACATTCGTCGTAGGATGGGTAGAGCGAAGCGAAACCCATCGATGGCGGGTTGGCCCCTCGGCTCCGCTCGGGACAGGCCCTTCGACAGGCTCAGGACAGGCTCCGCGTAACCCGCCGATCCTTCGACTTGGCTCAGGACAGGTCCGAGGCCGTTCGGTGGGTTACGGCGCACGCGAAGCGCAGTGATCGGCGGTCGGTCAGTGCTGATGTGCGCCTAACCCACCCTACGAAAATGAATGCCTTATTGAAAGCGATTTGAAATAAGGGAAGCTCCGGCCAAAGTAAATTTCGGCACTATGAATTAGGTCCACAGGATATGCGGAGGCACGAGGCGCGTCCTACGAGCTGAGCTCAGTCGAGAGAGCCCCTCCCACAAGCTTGTATTTTCATGGTAATCCCATCGCCATAAGCATCACCTCGACAGGGTGATAGGCCCGCACCCCGAGCCCGTCGGCGATTTGGCGGCGGCAGCTGGTGCCGGGAGCCACGATCAGCGTATCGGTTCCAGCCTCGCGGATGGCGGGAAACAGGACCAGTTCGGCGATGTCCAGCGAGACGGCGTAATGTTCCTTCTCATAGCCGAAAGCACCCGCCATGCCGCAGCAGCCGGAGAGAATGGGTCGAACCTCGACACCGGGAATCAGGGACAGCGCCTTTAACAGCGGCTGTATTCCGAGCAGCGCTTTCTGGTGGCAATGACCGTGCACCAGCAGCGTCTTGCCCGCCAGCGCGTCGCCGAACGGATTTTCGTCGAGCTGACCAATCTCGCGATCGATGAATTCCTCGAAGGTCACGGCGCGACTCGCCACCACGCGCGCCTTTCTCCTGAGCTCTTCGTCCTGCAGCAAGTCCGCCGCTTCGTCACGGAAGGTCAGGATTTCCGAAGGTTCGAGCCCGATAATCCAGCGGCCCGTCACCGCGGAAGGATACAGCCGCTCGACGGCCCGGGTCAGCCGTTTCCGGGCGGCGCGCAAGAGACCTTGGCTGATCTGTATCCGGCCGGATTCGAGACAGGGCGTTGCCGTCACGCGAAACCCGAACCGCTCCAAGACCTCGAAGGCCGCGATCGCCAGCCGGGGTTCGTAGAATTCGGTGAAGGGATCGTTGAACAGCAGGACCTCGCCCTTCTGGCCAGCCGGTTCGGCCGGACGCCGCCGCTTCAGCCATCGGCTGAAAGGCTCGCTCGCGAGAGGCGGCAAGGGACGCTCCGGATGAAAGCCCAGCCGGGATTTGATCCAGTGCCGCTCCAGCACGGCGTTGGACAGGGCGGGCGCGAAGCTGGCGATCCGGCTGAGCCGGTCGAAGTTTCCGACAATCCGCGCCCGCCACGGTACGCCGGATCGGTCGTAATGCTGCTGTAGGAATTCCGCCTTCATGCGGGCCATGTCCACGTTGGCCGGACATTCCGATTTGCAGCCCTTGCAGGCGAGGCAAAGGTCGAGGACTTCCCGCAGGAGCTCGCGATCCATCGCCGTCCAGGGTTCGGGGCTATCCATGACCTGCCGGAAGATATTGGCGCGGCCGCGGGTGCCGTGTTTTTCCTCCCGTGTCGCCATGTAGGACGGGCACATCGTGCCGCGCCCGGCGCTCTTCAGGCAGGCCCCGGCGCCGTTGCACTTCGAAGCGGCGATTCTTAAGCCCGCTTCGCGGCTCCAGTCGAAGTGGGTGGCAACCGGTTTCCCGTTCTCATGGGCTCTCAGATCCGAAACCAACGGCGGAGGATCGAAAATCTTGTGCGGGTTCAAAAGATCGTGAGGATCGAAGGCGGCCTTGATCCCGTGCAGGAGCCCATAAAGTTCCTCACCCAAAAGACCTTCCAAATAAGGCGATCTCAGACGGCCGTCGCCATGCTTGGCGCTGATCGTTCCGCCGAAACGGATCGCCCGTTCGAACACTTCTTCGACGATGCGCTCGTAAAGACGCCGGCCGTCTCGGCTACGCAGATCGAGCAAGGGGCGGAAATGCAACACGCCCCATCCGGCCGGACCGAAGACGACGCAATCTACACCATGGCGGGCCATGATCGAGAAAACCGCCTCGACATAAGCGGGCAGATCCTTGATGGTTACCGCCGTGTCTTCGATGCCGGTGACGGCCTTGACCGGACCCGGCATGCCCATGAGCAGACCCAATCCCGCCGCGCGCAGCGCCAGCGCCCGCTCCCGGAGCGGCGAATCGAGCACTTTCCGGGCATAACCCAGGTTCAGCGAACGCAATTCGGCCATCAGGCCGTCGATCGCGGCGTCGACCTTATCATCGGTTTCGTCCACGAAATCGATCAGCAGCACGGCGGCCGGATCGCCTTCGATCCAGAACCGGTTGCGCTGCTGCTCCAGATTGGTCTTGGTGAGCTCCAGGATATGCCGGTCCACCAATTCCAATGCCGACGGCTTATGGTTCAGCGTCACGGCCACCGCCGAAAGCGCTTGCGGCAGGCTGTCGAACTGGACGCAGACCAAGCGGTGCCGGGCAGGCAGCGGCACGAGCCCGACTTCGATTTCGCCGACCAGAGCCAGGGTTCCCTCGCTGCCGCACAGCAATCGGGCCAGATTGAAAGGCGGCCCCCGAGATTCCCAAGGCTGCCCGCGCGCCAGCACGTCCAGGGGGTAGCCCGCGTTGCGGGGAATGCCGTCGGGGCGGGGAAAGCGATCGAGAATCAGCGCCCGATGGCGGTCGATCGCCTGATACACGGCGCGGTAAACCCGCCCCTCCAGATTGTCCAGCGCTAATTTTTCCCGAAGCTGTTCGCCTCCAAGTGATTCGAACCGGGCGATGCTGCCGTCGCTCAAGACCGCCTCGGCGGACAGACTGTGATCGCGGGTCGTGCCGTAGCGCAAGGCATGGCTGCCCCAGGCGTTGTTGCCGAACATGCCGCCTATCGTGCAGCGGTTGGAGGTGGAGGGATCGGGGGCGAACATCAGTCCGAGCGGGCTCAGCGCATCATTGAGATCGTCGCGGATCACGCCCGGCTGGACCCGTGCGCGCCTCCGCTCCGGGTCGATCGAGACGATCCGGTTCATGTGGCGGGTGAAATCGATTACCAGACCGTCGCCGACGCACTGCCCCGCCAGGCTGGTTCCGGCCGCGCGGGGAATCAGCGGCAGCCGTTCCTGCGCGGCGAATCTCATCAGCGTCACGCAATCGTCCCGGTGCTTGGGCCGCGCCACGGCCAGAGGCATCTTCTGGTGGGGCGAGGCGTCCGTGGCGTAAAGCAGGCGCGAGAGCCGGTCGGTCAAAAGCTCCCCTTCGAGCGCTCGGCTTAAAACCGAGAGTTTTGATAGCGGTTCGGATGTCATGACGGATGGCCTCGTTGACTGCTTAGACCGGGGATAGAATCGGAGGTTAGAGCCTTCCATGTCGAGGTCTGACGGAAAACCGGGATTTCGTAGGGTGGGTTAGGCGCACTCCAGCATACTCCGATGTCAATCACTGTGCTTTGCGTGCGCCGTAACCCACCAACGCGCGGTGTGGTGGGTTACGGTGCGCGCCTGACTCGGTGGGCCGCGTACAGGCGGTATGTAGGCGCACCTAACCCACCCTACGACATGGATCAACCCGGCGAAACGGGTTTATGGCACACGCTGATCATTCGTTGTAAGGTTTGCAGAAAACCGATGGGAGCGATCTCGATGGGATTACTGGATGGTAAAAGGGCGCTGGTGTGCGGCAGCAGTCAAGGGATCGGCCGGGCCATCGCCATGCTTTTCGCGGATCAAGGCGCCGAGGTCGTTCTCCTTGCCCGCAACGAGTCGGCGTTGAAGCTCGTCTGTGGAGGGCTCAGTTCCGCACATCGGCAGAAGCACGGCTACTTGGTGGCCGATTTCGGCCATCCTGATCGCTTGAAGCAGATCCTGGAAGAACGCCTGCCGGCGCTTCTTCCCATTCACATCCTGGTCAACAACACAGGCGGACCGCCGGGCGGGCTTCTGTATGAAGCCGGGATCGAGGAATTCACTAGAGCCTTCACCCAGCACCTCATTTGCAGCCATATCCTGGTCCAAGCCCTGCTCCCCGGCATGAGGAGCGAGAGCTTCGGCCGGATCATCAATATCGTTTCGACCTCGGTCAAGCAGCCAATTCCGGGACTCGGCGTCTCCAACACGGTGCGCGGCGCCATGGCCAACTGGGCCAAGACCTTGGCGGGCGAACTCGCGCCCTTCGGCATCACAGTGAACAACATCCTTCCGGGAGCGACCGAGACGGCGAGGCTCAGGGCTATCATGGAGGCCAAAGCCCGAAGCTCGAACAAATCCATCGATGACGTGGTCGAACAGACTAAACGCTCGATTCCCCTGGGACGTTTCGGAAAGCCCGAAGAAATTGCCTACGCGGCGGGCTTTCTCGCGTCCGATTTGGCTTCGTATATCACCGGGATCAACCTGCCCGTCGACGGGGGACGTACGATGAGCTTGTAAATATGCAACGAATCGCGAATTACATTGCCGGCGAACTCGTTCCGCCCGTCTCCGGCCGCTATCTCGAAAACATCGAACCGGCCACCGGCCGTTTGTTTTCGGAAGTGCCGGACTCCGATTCCGCCGATATCGACCGCGCCGCAGCCGCCGCAAGGACGGCGTTTCCCGCCTGGGCCGAGGCTCCGCTGGAAGAGCGATCCAGGCTGCTGCGCCGGATCGCGGATCTCATCGAAGCCAAGGCGGACGCGCTCGCCCGCGCCGAATCGGTCGATGCCGGAAAGCCTCTGAGCGCGGCGCGCCAGGTCGACATCCCGAGAGCCGCCGCCAATTTCCAATTCTTCAGCTCAGCCATCCAGCATTTCTTCTCCGAATCCCATGCCATGGGAAGCCAAGCGCTGAATTACACGCTCCGCGTGCCGCTCGGCGTCGTCGGCTGTATTTCGCCGTGGAACCTCCCGCTTTATCTCTTTACCTGGAAAGTCGCGCCCGCGCTGGCGGCGGGAAACACGGTCGTGGCCAAGCCCTCGGAACTGACGCCGATGACGGCGTTTTATCTCTCGGAAATCTGCCGGGAAGCGGGGCTTCCGCCGGGGGTTCTGAACATCGTCCACGGCACCGGCGCCAAGGCCGGGCAACGCCTGGTCGAGCATCCGAACGTCGAAGCCATCTCCTTCACTGGCGGCACTCAGACCGGAGCCCGGATCGCCCAAACCGCGGCCCCGCGGTTCAAGAAGCTCTCTCTGGAACTGGGCGGCAAGAATCCGAACATCATCTTTGCCGATTGCGATTTCGAACGCGCCGTGAGCACCACGGTCCGCTCGTCCTTTTTCAATCAGGGCGAAATCTGTCTGTCGGGGTCGCGGATCTTCGTCGAACGGCCGATCTACGAAACGTTCAGGGACGAATTCCTGCGACGGACCCAGGCGCTGCGCGTGGCCGATCCACTGAGCGGAGACTGCGACGTCGGCGCGCTCATTTCGGAAAGCCACCTCCGCAAGGTGCTGTCCTACATCGATCTGGCGCAGACCGAGGGCGGGCGGATCCTGACCGGCGGCAGGCAGGTGCGTCTTGAGGGCCGCTGCGAAAACGGATTCTTCGTCGAGCCGACCATCATCGAAGGTCTCTCCCCGGACTGCCGGGTCAATCAGGAGGAAATCTTCGGCCCCGTGGTCACCCTGATGCCTTTCGATGGCGAAGACCAAGCGGTCGAGTATGCCAACAGCACGATGTACGGGCTTTCCGCCACAGTCTGGAGCGAAAGCCTCAAGCGCTGCCATCGCCTGGCGAACCGGATCCATTCCGGGGTGATCTGGATCAACTGCTGGCTGCTCCGCGACCTCCGGACGCCTTTCGGCGGCATGAAGCAATCGGGCGTGGGCCGGGAAGGCGGCTTCGAGGCGCTCAAGTTTTTCACCGAAGCCAAGAACGTCTGCGTTTATCTCGGAGGATAGCGCGTATGGCGGGTCAGCGTATCGACTCGGAAAAAGCACCGGAACCCGTAGGCCTCTATCCCCACGCCAGGCGGGTGGGGAATCTCTTGTTCCTGTCAGGGGTCGGGCCGAGAAAACGCGGAAGCAAGATTATTCCGGGCGTCGAGCTGGACGAGGACGGGAATATCGTTGCCTACGAAATCGAGGCGCAATGCCGCTCGGTCTTCGAAAACGTCCGCCTGATCCTCGAGGAAGCGGGCTCCCGTTGGGACAAGCTGGTGGACGTCACCGTTTTCCTGACGAATATGGAAAAGGATTTTCCGGCTTACAACCGGCTTTACGCGGAATACTTCAGGACCAATCAGCCTTGTCGGACGACCGTCGAAGTGTCGAGGCTGCCGACCCCCATCGCGATCGAGCTGAAGTGCATCGCGACCATCGAATGAGAACGGAGAATCGCCGTGAGAGAACTCAAGCCTTTCAACTTCCGCGAGTGGATAGCCGAACACCGCCATCTGCTTAAGCCCCCGGTGTGCAACAAACAGGTGTTCGAGGACGCGGAATTCATCGTCATGGTGGTGGGCGGCCCCAACCGGCGCAAGGATTATCACTACGACGAAGGCGAGGAGTTCTTCTACCAGATAGAAGGCGACATGGTTCTCAAGATCATGGAGGACGGAAACCCCAAGGACATCCGCATCCGGGAAGGCGATATCTTTCTGCTTCCGCCGCGCATCCCCCATTCCCCTCAGCGCTTCGCCGACACGGTGGGGCTGGTCATAGAGCGAAAGCGAGGACCGGCGGAAAACGACGGTCTCCTATGGTACTGCGACAACTGTTCGAATTTGCTCTACGAGGAATATTTCCACCTCGAAAACATCGAGAAGGACTTGCCGCCGGTTTTCGAGCGGTTCTATTCCAGCGAGGAAAACCGGATGTGCAAGAAGTGCGGGACGGTGATGGAGGCGCCTTGAATACACACTCGCGGCACACGGTAGGATGGGCAAAGGCCGGTGGTAGTCTGTGCCCATTACTTCGGCCCTCAGTTCCCTCTCCCTCCGGGAGAGGGTTAGGGTGAGGGGATCGAAACTAGGTTTTCTTCCGATGAAACAACTGGCCCGAACGCTACGAAAACAACAGACCAACGCGGAGAAATTATTGTGGAGCTGGTTGAGAAACCGCCAGCTGGAAGGTTGCAAGTTCCGTCGGCAACAACCCATTGGCCCCTACATCGCAGATTTCCTCAGCCTAGAACCGAAGCTGATCATTGAACTCGATGGTGGACAGCATTCCGAGCAACAGGAACAGGACAATCAGCGAACCCGATACTTACAGGCTTTGGGTTATCGGGTGTTGCGGTTTTGGAATCATGAAGTGCTCGGCGATCTTGAGGCAGTGTTAGAGGCAATTCGGATTGCCATAGTTGTTCGATCCCCTCACCCCATCCCTCTCCCGGAGGGAGAGGGAGAAAGACCGGTACTTCGTAAAAAGGAAGGGGCTTGAGAACGGCTCATTATTAGGCACATGGAAAACAAACATGCTCAAAATCGACATCCATACCCACATCCTGCCGAAGAACTGGCCCGATCTTCGGGAGCGGTATGGGTATGGCGGATTCATTCAGCTCGATCATCACCGGCCGGGCTGCGCCCGCATGCTCAGGAACGGCGAATGCTTCCGGGAAATCAGGAGCAACTGCTGGGATGCCGGGACCCGGCTCAAGGACTACGATGAATTCGGCGTGCAGGTTCAGGTGCTTTCCACCGTGCCGGTCATGTTCTCTTACTGGGCGAAACCGGAGCATACCCTCGACCTTTCGAAACTGCTGAACGATCACATCGCCAGCGTTGTCGCCGAGTTTCCCAAGCGCTTCGTCGGGCTGGGCACCCTGCCCATGCAGGCGCCGGAACTCGCAATCGGGGAGCTGGAGCGTTGCGTCCGCGATCTGAAACTGGCGGGCGTCGAAATTGGCACCCACGTCAACGGCTTCAACCTGAACGAGACGCTTTTCTTTCCCGTCTACGAGGCGGCGGAAGATTTGGGAGCGGCCCTCTTCGTCCACCCTTGGGACGTTCTCGCCAACGAGCGCATGAAGAAATACTGGCTGAGCTGGCTGGTCGGCATGCCCGCGGAAACCGCCCTGGCCATCTGCTCGATGATTTTCGGCGGCGTCTTCGAGCGATTTCCCCGGCTTCGTGTTGCGTTTGCCCACGGCGGCGGGGCGTTCCCGGGTACTTTCGGCCGTGTTCAGCACGGATTCGAGGTGCGCCCCGATCTTTGCGCCGTGGACAATGCCGTGGAGCCTGCCGAATACCTGGGGCGCTTCTATGTGGATTCATGCGTTAACGATCCACGCCTCCTGAGTTGCCTGATCGATCTTTTGGGCGCGAACTCGATCGCCCTCGGCTCCGACTATCCGTTTCCGCTGGGCGAAAACCGGCCCGGCAGGATGATAGCCGAGATGGCGCTGCCGCAATCGACCAAGGCGCGGTTGTTTCACGGCACTGCCCTGGAATGGCTCGGTCTCACAGCGGAATCCTTCGTATGACCGCCGTTGATGTCCATATCGGACGACGGATCTTCCGTATCGACTCGGCGAAATACTTCGATCTTTCCGTTCACATCGACGGCGGCGTCGAAGGACTCAGCGCCTTCGGGGTACCGCCCGCCGGAGTGCAAACGGTGGAAAACGCCTGGTTCGTCGGCGACACCCGGCGCGGCGGCAGCTGCAATGTGAGGGAATACCGTTTCATCCCCCATTGCCACGGCACCCATACCGAATGCGTGGGCCATATCGTGGATCAGGACGTATCGGTAACGGCATTTCTGAAGGATGCCTGGATTCCTGCCACCCTGATTTCCGTGAAGCCGGAAAAAGGCATGGATTGCCCGGAAAGTTATATCCCCGGCAAAGCGGAAGGCGATGCGCTCATTACCCGGAGGGCGCTAGTCGAAAAGTTAAGAACGCTGGATGACGAAGATTTTCACCAAGTGCTCGTCATCCGCTCGCTGCCCAATTCACCGTCCAAGAGAACACGGCAGTACTTGGCGACGCCTTATTTTTCCAATGAGGCGATGGCGGAAATCGTCCGACGCGGCGTCAAGCATCTTTTGGTGGATATGCCGTCCGTCGACCGCATGGAAGACGAGGGCAGGCTGTCGAATCACCGCCTTTTCTGGGAGCTGCCGCCCGACGCCCACGATTTGAATCGCTGCAAAGCGCCTTTTCGAACGATTACCGAACTCATCTTCGTGGGCGACGACATTCGGGACGGTTATTACCTGCTCAATCTTCAAATCGCGCCTTTCCGCGGCGATGCGGCACCCAGCCGGCCGCTGATCTTTCCCGTGGAGGTTCCATGAGGTTCGAAGCGCACCGATCTCTCGCCGAGGCGCTGGACCGAGCGGATATTCTTGGTTCGTACCGAAGCGACTTTCACATCCCGAAGCGGGAAGATGGCTCGGAAGAGATTTATTTTTGCGGCAATTCTCTGGGACTTCAGCCGAAATCGGCGCGGCGCTACGTGGAGGAGGTGCTGGCCGCATGGGCGCGGATGGGAGTGCGGGGACACTTCGAGGGAGATCATCCCTGGCTGCCTTATCACGAGTTCGCGACGGAGAAACTGTCCCGGTTGGTGGGAGCCCTGCCCGTCGAAGTGGCGGCGATGAACTCCCTGACGGTCAACCTTCATCTCCTGATGGTGAGCTTTTACCGTCCGACGCCGGAGCGCCATAAGATCCTGATCGAGGAACACGCTTTCCCGTCGGACCGCTACGCCATGGCTTCCCAAATCGCCTTTCACGGCTTCGACCCGGAAGAGTCGCTGATCGAAGCCAGGTCCCGTCCGGGCGAAGTGACTCTTCGCACGGAGGACATATTGGAGCTCATCGAACGGGAAGGAGACGGCATCGCGCTGATCCTGTGGCCGGGCGTTCAGTTCTACACGGGCCAAGCCTTCGCCATGGACGAAATCGCTGGAGCGGGGCACGAGAAAGGCTGCGTGGTCGGGTTCGACTTGGCCCATGCCGTGGGCAATCTGGTCTTGAAACTCCACGACTGGAACGCGGACTTCGCCGTCTGGTGTTCCTACAAATACCTGAACGCGGGACCCGGAGCCGTCGCGGGCTGTTTCGTCCACAAGCGGCACGCCGAACGCTTCGATCTTCCCCGCTTCGCCGGCTGGTGGGGGCATGACAAATCCACCCGGTTCGTCATGCCGCCGAGGTTCAGTCCCTTGCCCGGGGCCGAAGGCTGGCAGCTCAGCAATCCGCCCGTTCTCTCCCTGGCGCCCCTGCTTGCGTCCCTGGATCTGTTCGATCGAGCCGGAATGACGGCGCTGCGGACCAAGTCGGAATCATTGACCGGTTATCTGGAACGCCTGCTCAAGGAACGGTTCGACGACGAGATCGCCATCCTCACGCCGCCCGCCACCGCCGAACGGGGTTGCCAGCTTTCGCTCAGATTGAAGGACGGCAAGCGGGTGTTCGAAAAGCTGAGCGCTTCCGGGATCGTTTGCGACTGGCGGGAGCCTGACGTGATCCGCGTGGCGCCGGTCCCGTTTTACAACCGCTACATCGAAATCTTCGATTTCGTGGAGCGGCTCAAGGGAGTGATCGAACATGCGGACTAAAGTTATCACCCTGATCGGCGGAGGGCTCGCCGGATGCCTACTCGCCATGTTCCTGGCCCGGCGGCGGTTTCCCGTGCGGGTTTTCGAGCGCTTGCCGGACATGCGTAAACACAGGATTCCGGCGGGGCGGTCGATCAACCTCTCGCTGTCCACCCGCGGCATCCATGCCCTGAAGGAAGTCGGTCTATACCGGAATATCGAAAAACATCTGGTCGCCATGCCCGGCCGCATGATCCACGACAGGGACGGAAAGCTGCTCTATCAGCCCTATGGCAGGGACGAATCCGCCGTTCATTATTCGGTGGAAAGGGCCGCGCTCAACAAGATCCTGCTCGATGGGGCCGAAGCCGCCGGGGCCGAGCTTTTTTTCGGCGAAAAGTGCGAAGGACTGGATTTCGAAAACCGGCATCTGCTGCTCCGGCGTGAAGACGACGATAACCAGCGCATTCTGCCTTTCGATACGCTGATCGGCACCGACGGCGCGGGTTCCGCGGTGCGCCAGGCCATGATCGTACAGAAAGGCATCGACTGCCGAGACGAGCACCTGCCGCACGGCTACAAGGAGCTGGCCATCCCGCCAGGACCCGAAGGCGCTTTCAGGCTGGAAAAGAACGCCCTGCACATCTGGCCGCGCGGCGGCTTCATGCTGATCGCCCTGCCCAATCGGGACGGCAGTTTTACCGCCACCTTGTTCCTGCCCCATTCGGGCCTCGAGAGTTTCCGGACGCTCAGCGACGAGGGCGCCATCCTGCATTTCTTCGAAACCGAGTTTCCCGACGTGCTTCCCCTGATGTCCGACCCGGTTCACGATTTTCTGAACCATCCCACCGGGACCTTGGGCACGATTCGCTGCTTTCCCTGGCATGTCGGCGATCAGGCGCTGATTCTGGGCGATGCCGCCCACGCGGTGGTTCCCTTTCACGGGCAAGGGATGAACTGCGCCTTCGAGGATTGCGTCGTTCTCGACCGGTTGCTCGATGAACACGATAACTTCGAAAGCCTTTACCGAAACTTCGAGGCCCAGAGAAAGCCGAATGCCGAGGCCATCGCCGACATGGCGCTGGAAAACTACATCGAGATGCGCGATTCCGTCCGTGACCCCAAGTTTCACTTGCGGAAGCACATCGAATGGCTGCTCGAAGAGCGCCACCCGGCGAGATTCATCCCGCGCTACGCCATGGTCATGTTTCACCGCATTCCCTATGCCGTCGCCAAAGAACGCGGCGACGTCCAGGCCGGCATCATCGAGCGTTTGTCGGAATCCATAAACCGGGTAGACGACGTAGACCTCGACCTGGCCGACCGGCTCGTCACGGAAAGCTTGCCGCCCTTGGCCGCAATGCCATCGCGGTCTTGATGGCGGGCGGGCATCAGGTGCGCCCCGCACTACCCGCACATCACCCAGCGAGGCTGGCGGCCACCCACCGACGCGAGCGGCACGACCATCGAGCATTGGTCCGGCGGGTTACGGCGCACGGAAAGCATGGTGATCAGCGGCCAGCGGATGCCGGCGTGCGCCTAACCCGCCCTACGACATCCTGGTTTCCGTCAACCGCCGAAAGAGCAGTAGGTATCCGGAACCAATGGATTGATCGGCAATTCAAATCTAGAACTACCCCGATCCGATTTATCTCCGATAGATGGCTCGCAAGGAGGTGTTATGCGATTCCGGAACAAGGCGATTTCAAGCAGCGCTGCCCGTTGGTTCCTCGGCAGCTTTGTTTTTCCCGTGGCCGTAGCGGCCGCTCAGACCAACGGCAAACCGTTGGATGCCGTTGCCGAGGCGCAAACGCCGCGAGCCGCTCCCTCTTCCCGGCCGGAGTCGCAGAAATCCGAGCATGACCGCTCTGGTGCTTTTCGCGCCCCCCATGCCCAGCCTTCCTCGAACGCCTTTGGCGGCCAGCCCGATCAGGGCAAGGTGCTGGGCTTCGATTTCTACCGCGATCCCCTCAATGCCAAGAGGCCCATGCAGACTTTCGAGGAGATCATGCAGGAGGACAAGGCGGCCAAGCCCAAGATCACCGCCGATCAGCGAAAACTGCTGGAAAGCCGCTATGATCTGACCCCAAGACTCCATCGAGAGGCGAAAATGTCGCGGGGTAAACCCATTCCGGTAGGTCCCACCGCGCGGCTGCGCAACGGTATGACCTGGGACACGCTGGCCGCGATGACGCCCGAGGAGATTCGCGAAAAGGGACTCTTCCCTTATCCCGCCCTGCCGCATCCGAAGCAAGCCACCGGCGGCCAGGTCTTCCCGAAAATGCAGATCGAGATGTTCCCGCGGCTGGAGCGCTTCGATGTGGAATTCGATCTGCCGGACGCCTTTCTGCCGGAGTTCCCGCCCGCCATGTTCCTGCAAAACCGGCCGGAACTGGGTGACGTATCCCGGGGCGAGGTCGTCTCGATCAACAATTACTATGCGCTTTTCAAGGACCTGCTGACGCCCGTTCAGCTCGACGGCCTGCGCCTGCTGCTTACGCCGTTTCCCCAGGAAGAATTCAATCCCACCGACGACCGGAAAAGCGAACAGCCGAGCCTAGGCGTCACCTGCCTCGATTGCCATATCAACGGTCATACGACCGGACAATTCCACCTCAATCCGGACAACCGGCCGCAAGAGCGGCGCCTCCGCCTCGACACGGTCAGCCTGCGCGGCGTGTTCAATCAACAACTGCACGGTTCCAAGCGGAGTCTCCGCTCGGTCGAGGACTTCACCGAATTCGAATTCCGCACCGCCTATTTCAACGGCGATCCCATCCACGCCATGAAGAAAGGTTTTACCCAGTTCGATCGGGTGCAGGTTTCGCACATGGCGCAGATGCAGAACATGTTCGACTTCCCGCCGGCGCCCAAGCTCGACGTTGCCACCGCCAGGCTCGACCCCGCCAAGGCCACCGAAGCCGAGCGCCGCGGCGAGGAAGTGTTTTTCGGCAAGGGCAAATGCGCCGAATGCCATGTGCCGCCCGTCTATCTCGATGACCGCATGCACGATCTTCGCCTCGAACGCTTCGTCAATGAGGCGCCTCCGGGACCGATGAAAACGTTCACCCTGCGCGGCATTAAGGACAGCCCGCCCTACATGCACGACGGGCGCTGCCTGACCCTGGAGGACACGGTGGAGTTTTTCAACCTGGTGCTGGGGCTCAAATTGAACACGCAGGAAAAGTCGGACCTGGCGGCGTTCATGCGGGCGCTGTAAAAATCGCCTTTTTCCAAGCGCTTGAAGTTTAGATTGGTTCCCAAACTCCCGTTTGGGAACCCAAAGCGAGAAGTTCCCGCTTCTCGATTCGACTGCGGTTTCGAGAAGCGGGAGCTTCTCGGGTATGGCTCCCAAGTAGGAACTTGGGAGCCAGCGAATCTTAGGTCATCATTGGCTTCTCTCCGGCACAATGCCGAAGCCGGCGCTGTGAAGCGCGGCGAGCAGTGTTGTCTGTTCGTCTGCGGCGAGCGGCAATAGCGGCGGCCGGGGCGCAAGCCAGGCGGGATCGCCCGTCTGCGCGGCGCGAATCGCCTTGAATGCGGGAACGAAAGGGTAGCGCAGGACGATGTCCAGGAACATACGGACTCGCGTTTCGTCGTCCGGCGGCACGTCCGGCTTGAGCAGTGCTGCGATAAGGTCCGGAAAGAGGTTCGCGATGCCGCAGATGGTTCCGGCTCCGCCGGCGCGCATCAGACGCGGCAGATGCGATTCGTGGCCGAGCAGGATCGAAAGCTGAGGCACGCGTTTCAACAGCCCGGCGGTATGTTCGAAATCGCCGCCGCTGTCCTTCACCCCTGCAATGATGCCGGGATAGGCGGCCGCCAGCCGGGCGACGACTTCCGGCCGGATCGACACGGCCGAGAGTTGCGGGATGTGATACAGATAAATGCGCAGATGCGTATCGCCCACCGTATCGATCAGCATCGAGTAGTAACGGAACACCGCCTCGTCGGTCAAATTTTTCCAGAAGAACGGCGGAAGGATCAGGCAGCGCGGGCAGCCGGTTTTCAGCGCGTGCCGGGTCAGCGCCAGGGTGTCGGAGAGTGCGGTGCATCCGGTGGCGGCGAGCAGACGGTCTGGCGCGATGCCGGTAGCCAGCAGCGCCTCAAGCCCCTCGCAGCGCTCGGCCACCGAGAAGGAGGGACCTTCGCCGGTCGTGCCGAACGGCACGATACCGTCGACGCCTTTCGCGAGCAGTTCCCGCACCAGTGCGGCGAGTCTCGCATGATCCACGCCGCCGTCCCGGCCGAGCGGCGTCAGCGTTGCACACCAAAGTCCGCGTATGGGAGCGGGTTCCGTCATGGTGAAGTCCTCCTCGGAATCCGGGTGAGGATGCGCCTATCTTATTAATCAGGCCCGTAAATACCCTCCTGGTATTTCGGGCCGCCGCCCAGGCCGGTACACGCCCGGCCTGGGCTCACGCGGCTTGTCGCCGCGCCGGGGCATCCCTGCCCCGGATTAACCCGGCCTATATTTATAGGCCGGGTTAATAAGGAAGCTCTGATTAAGTCCTTCGACAGGCTCAGGACGAACGGAATCCACTTGTTCAGAGCTTCCTTAAGTACGCACCGACTGCCGCGCGTTTCAGGAAAGGTTACCGGGGAACCATGGTGAAATCTACGGGATGGAGGTGCCGGCGGATCTTGTGGGTCCCTCGCCCGTTGCCGTCGGCCACCAGGTTTTAACTCCATTCGGCATCCGAGTGAACATTAATTGTAGGATGGGTAGAGCGAAGCGAAACCCATCGATGGTGGGTTAGCCCCTCGGCTCCGCTCGGGACAGGCCCTTCGACAGGCTCAGGACAGGCTCCGCGTAACTCACCGATTGGAATAAGAGGCAGAATCCATGAACGAAGACCAGGGAAAGATTACCGTCTATTACGATGGCGCCTGCCCGCGCTGTGTCCGGGAGCGCCGCCGCTACGAGCGGCTGGCGGGAAAAAGCGGCGAGCGGGTCTGTTGGTTCGATATCACGGGACGGGAGGACAGACTCCGCGAGATCGGCATCGATCCCCGCAAGGCCCTGACCGAACTGCATGTCCGCGACGAAAACGGGCGGATCGCGTCCGAGCTGGATGCTTACATCCTATTGCTGGAGAGAGTCGCGTTTCTAAGACCCTTGGCCTGGCTGATCGGACTGCCGGCGATCCGCCCGCTGCTGGCTCGTCTCTATCACAAAATGGTAATCCGCCGGTTGAAAAAGAGCGGGCGGCTGTAGTGGGCTCGCCGAGCACTATCGCTCGAAGAATCGGGCTTTTTCTTTCGTTCAATCCCTCTGCCCACCATCGGACGAGCCATGCCGAGAAGCAAACCTGTCGCTCACGATTGACCGCACAGGGATACTATTTGACCTGATCGCCGCCGTCGATCGGGTCATCGGCAGAGCCGGTGCTTTTCATGGCGCATTGCGGAGCGTCGGCTTCCGTAGTCATCCCGCCAGGCGGAGGGTCTTCGCAGAAATCCTTAGCCACGGTCACGCCGGTCGGTTGCACGATGCCGGGATCGGTGATGGACGTCAGCAGGGTCCCGGTGTTCGCGTCGTACACCCTCAAGGCATCGGGTTGCGAGACGTACAATTTCGCTTTCTTCGGATGCAGCGCCATCTGATCCATTCCGTAGAATTCGGGAGCGTTGGAAATCGGAACCGAAAACAGCGGTTCGTTGCTGAAGGTCGCGTTCTTGGCGTCATAACGATAGACGTCCAGGAAACCCGCATCTCCCGGGGATTCGCCGTTACTCCGGGCAAAGGCCCGGTCTTCTGCAAAGTCGACCAAACCGGAAATCCCGGAGGATGTGCCGGATAATGCGCGCATGTCGACCCGTTCCAGTCCCGGAATCGCAAACGACGTTATTTCGGGAGCGCCACGGGCGATGACGAGGCCCGATCCGCCGTCCGGAGCGCAGAAGACATTATTGGGTTCGGCGAAACCGAGAGACAGCATCTCGCCGGTATCTCTCAAGGTCCCGGTGTCGCTGAGCGTGAGCCGGCGCACCGTTGCATCGGCGGACGAGGTGGCCAGTACCGAGCCGTCGCTGCAAACCTCGACCGAATTGGTATCGGTACCCACGGACAAGGTGCTGATCTCGGCCTGTTTGGCGATGTCGATGACCGAGATCGGCTGAGTGAAGAGGCCATCGGACACCAGCAGGAACTTCCCGTCGGGGCTGATCGAGAGATCCTCGCCATTGTTGGCGATGGGAATCGGATTCGTGCCTTCGGCGAGGCGGGGAGGCGACGCGGTCAGGTCGATGACGAAGACTTCGCTGTTGAAATTCGTCACGAATCCCCGGGTCTGATCCGGCGTGATGAGAACGTCACCGATCGCCAGGCCGGCGGTCGCTATGGTCACCGATCCCAGTACGGTGTCGGTATCGGCATCGAATATCGTGACCGAAGCCGTGGTGTTGTCCGCCACCATGCCGAGAGCCCTTGCGGACGCCGAAGGCGCCTGTAAGGCCGGGACCAAGATGGCACCCATGAGAATCGCTGCCAGGCCGGTCCTTTTCCTGTAATCGCTGTTCATGTGACTTCATCCCTGCTGTTGCGATCGAGCGATGGCCGCGGTTTTTCGATGCGCGGAATCCGCTCCTTGCTGCGCTTGTTTGGTTAATGAGACTTGTCCTTGGAAAAGGAGTTGCACGCCGAGGCCAATCCTTCAAAAACGGCCCGATGACCAACTTCGAAAGGAACATGCGAAACCCGTGTGCGCAGAGTGAGTTTCCGCAGCCGAGAGAGCGATCGCTTTCGGGAGTGTCCCGTTATGGTGCGCGCTCCCCTATTTTTGTGCGCCGGATCGATATGCTGCCGTATGTCCTTGGCATACAAGATATTCCCCGCAATCGGCCCGATTCCGGGTAATCGCGTCGACCGGTTCTCTGCGCTTACGCATGGCATGCATTATGTATTCTCGTCATGGAGTGCTAAACGGGGCACGAATCAACGGACAACGGCGTCCATCGGCGGTCATTACGACCCCGCTGGACGCTTTTTTTTGCCCGACGATCGCTCAGGCTGCAAACAGCTCCTAATTGCAAGGGAACATCCATGTACAACGTGCTTCGGCCAGCTATCGTTTTGCTGAGCCATCTTCGCTTTCCTTATAAATTTCTGTTCATCGGTCTGATCTTCGTCCTGCCGCTTGCCGTTTACCTGTACCTGCTGATCGTCGAAATGAATGCCGGCAGCGCATTCGCCCGCAAAGAGCGGTCCGGCGTGGAATACCTGAGGGCTTTGCAGCCTTTGCTGCAGGATTTTCCGAAACACCGCGGGATGGTTTACGCCGCACTCAACGGCGACCGGTCTTTCGACGACGATATTCGGAACTTGCGAGCCCGCATCGAGGAAGCTAAAGCCGCGGTGAACGAGATCGACAGTCGGCTGGATTCCACGTTGCACACCGCAACCCGATGGAATGCCGTGAAACAAGCGTGGAATCGTCTTGCGAATCAATCCGCGGGCGCGGATGCGAAGGAAAATTTTGCCGCCCACACGTCCCTGATCGCCGGCTTACAGGGGCTGATCGGCCACATCGGAGAGACCTCCAATCTCGTCCTGGATCCCGTTCTCGATAGCGCCTACCTCGCCGATGCCGCAATCCTCAAACTTCCGGCCCTGATGGAGAACCTGGGGCAGGCGCGGGGCTTGGGCACCGGAATGGCCGCTCGCCAGGCGAACGACCCGGACGAGAAATCCCGCCTGATCATGCTGAACACGCTTATCCTGGAAAATCAGCGCGCCATCGAGCGAGGCATGGACGTCGTTTTCCAGACCAACTCGTCGGTCAAGCCCGCGCTGGCTGCCGGTCTCGAACAGAGTCTCGTTCGTCTCAAGACTTTCCTGGATTTACAGTGGAACGAGCTGATCTCCAAAAATTCCATCGTGATGGCGCCTTCCGACTATTTTGCCGCCGGAACCCGCGCCATAGACGCCCAGTTCGCCCTCTACGATGCGGTTCTGCCCACGCTGGATCGCTTGCTGGAGGAGCGTATCGCCGCCTTTGACGCCAAAAACCGTCTGGTCGTCGTGATCGCCGTCACCACGGCTTTGCTGTCCGTCTATCTATTTGCCGCCTTTTATCTGTCGGTACGGCAGACAGTCCACACTTTGGTCAGCAGCGGCCGGCGTCTGGCCGCCGGTGATCTGACCGCGAAAACGCACATAAACTCGCGGGATGAGCTGGTGCAGGTGGCGGACGGCTTCAACGGCGTCGCCCGCGAGTTCAGCCGCTTTATTGCCGGCGTAGTCGCATCGGCCGAGGAATTGAGCAATGCCGCGAGCGAACTCTCCGGCGCCACCGAGCGGGTCGCCTACAGCGCGAATCTTCAGTCCGACGCAGCCGGAAGTACGGCGGCTGCCATGGAGGAGATGACGGTCAGCATCGGCGAGGTCGCCCGCCACGCCGGCGAAGCGGAGCGGATTTCCAGCCGGGCCAGGGAATTGTCCGCGCAAGGCGAGATCGTCGTCCGCCGCACCGCCGGTGAAATGGAAAAGCTCGCCGACTCGGTCCATCAATCCTCCGAGATGATCACGGCGCTCGGCGCGCGCTCCAACGAAATCAGCGCGATCGTCAAGGTCATCGCCGAAATCGCGGATCAGACCAATCTGCTCGCTCTCAATGCCGCTATCGAGGCGGCCCGCGCCGGCGAGCAGGGGCGCGGTTTTGCCGTCGTCGCCGACGAGGTCCGGCAGCTCGCCGCCCGTACCCGCCATGCGACGGACGAAATCAGGCAAACCATCGTGTCCATCCAGGACAGCATCGACCGGGCCGTGAGCGCGATGCGGACCGGCAGCGAACAGGTCTCGGCCGGGGTTTCACTGGCGACCGAGGCGGCGAGCTCCCTCGCATCCATCCATGAAGGCGCGTTGCAGACCGTGCAGAGCATCACGACCATTGCGGCTGCCACTCAGGAGCAAAGCGTCGTCAGCCAGGATATCGCGCAGCACGTCGAGCAAATTGCCGGGAAGGCCGACGAAAGCACGACGGTTGCCCAGGAAACGTCCGCCATTGCCCGGCATCTCGAACAACTGGCAGCGAACCTCAAGACGATGGTTCACCACTTCCAGATTTGATTCCGCATCCGTAGAGGAGATTCTCATGTTTCCGATTCTGACCGGCCTGACCCTGTTACTGGCTTTTCTGGTGCTCCTCGTTGCCGTCGAGCAGCGATTCGAGAGAGCGCTGCTCGACCGTAAAGCGGCCGGTATCCTCCATTTGCGCCGAACCACGGAATTGATGATCAGTCTTCAGCAACACCGGGGCATGGCCAATTCCTGTCTGAACGGAGATACGGCTTTCCGGGCGCGTCTGCCGTCCGTTCAGAAGAACATCGAAGAGCAGTTGCGGGCGACAATGCCTCTCGCCGACGAAGGTGCCGATGCGCATGCCGGGCAGTTGTCCCGCTGGCGAGCCATTCACGATTCCTGGCAGGAACTGAAACGCGGGCTCTTCGACCTCTCTCCCGCGGAGAGTTTCGCCGCCCATACGCGGATCATCAGGGAAGTCCTGTGCCTCATGGAGGAGGCGGCGGATGGCTCCGGGATAATGTTCGATCCCGATCCGTCCAATCGGTGCATGGCGGCGATTCTGGTACGCCGGCTTCCCGAACTGATCGAGCAGATCGGGCAGGGACGCGGCCTCGGGGCGGGGGTGATCGCGTCCGGAAAATGCCCGCCGGTGTTCCGGATCAAACTCGGTTTTTTGGCCCATCGCATCGACGGCCTCCTGAACGAGATCCAGACGGCGCTGCGGGACCTTTCTCCACCGACTGGGCTGGATCTGCAAGCGGGTTTGGCAACCAGCCGCGAATCGACCCGAAAATTCGTGAATCTCCTCAATGAACGCATCATTCAGCCGAGCCGCATCGAGCTCAAGCTCAAGCCCTATTTTGCCGAGGCGACCCGGGCAATCGAGGCCAATATCGCTCTGATCGATCAACTCATGGATACGCTCCACGGCGTATTTGCCTTGCGAGCCAACGAACTGGCAAGGCCGAAGCGCTATGTGCCGTTGTTCGCCGCGGCCGTTTCGATCCTGGTTGCCCTTGTTCCATTGACAAGGCTGCTGCCTTAAGTCCGTATCGGGAGATTCCCGAATCGTTGTAGGTCGGCAATCCCTTGCCGACAAACCTGCCTGCCGGCCCGTTAGTGTCGGGAAAGTATTCCCGACCTACAACAGGAGGGAGCCACACCAAACCGAAAAATCTCCCAGGCTCTTTTCCCCGGTGCGGAAGGCACAAGACGCGTGAATCCCGTTCGCTGCGCTGCAATGAATGGTCCGAACCGCGGTCGAAAGAAATAGTTCGCGTGTCCGTGAATCGGAAGATGAAGCGATACGGATCACCGTGCATGCACGGGTTATTGGCAATCATTTTGTCGCTCCTGGTGTTCGCCAGCGGGAGTAGAGCGGATATGAAGGCTTTTGTCGGCGGTACCCTGATCGATGGAACCGGCGGCGCGCCACGCGCCGATGCCGTAATCGTGGTGGAGGGCGAGCGAATTGCGGCGGTGGGAAACTGGGGCGAGATACCGATTCCTCCCGAAGCGCGGGTAATCGACGCGAGCGGGAAATGGATCGTTCCCGGCTTGATCGATGCGCACATACACTTCTTTCAATCGGGCGGTCTTTATACCCGTCCGGATGTGATCGATCTGCGGGATGTTCGCCCTTATGCGGACGAGATCACCGGGATCAGGCAGCGCATCCCCGACACCTTGTCTCGATACGTGGCGAGCGGCGTGACCTCGGTGGTGGACGTCGGCGGTCCGTTCTGGACCTTCGAGGTACGGGATCTCGCGAGGCGGACCGAACGGGCGCCGCGCGTCGCGGTGGCGGGACCCTTGATCGCGACTTATTTTCCGCAGGAACTCAAGGCCGAGGATCCGGCGCTGATCAAGGTCGATTCTGCCGAGGAAAGCCGCGCCACGGTGCGAGAGATTTTGGCGCGCAAGCCGGACCTCATCAAAATCTGGTTCATTCCCTTGCCGGGCCGGAGTCTTGCGTTTCAGACCGCCATAGTGCAGGCCGCGATCGAGGCGAGCCATGCCGCCGGCACTCGGGTCGTGGTGCACGCGACCGAACTGGAGACCGCACGGGCGGCGGTGCAGGCGGGTGCGGACATTCTCGCCCACAGCGTGGAGGACCGCCGGGTCGACGAGGCCTTCATCAAGCTACTGAAGGATCGGAACGTGGTGTACGTGACCACCCTCGTCGTCAACGAGGGTTATCAGGAGGTGCTGGGACGGAAGGTTCGGCTGACCGACATCGAACGCCGCCTCGGCGATCCCGAGGCGATCGCGACGTTCGACGAGCTGGCTAGCCTGCCCGTTTGGAAAAAGCCTTGGGCTTACCACTGGTTCAGCCGGGATATCGCATTCTGGAATCTGAAGCGTTTGCAGCAGAGCGGCGTGACCGTCGCCGCCGGGACCGATGCCGGCAATATCGGCACCTTGCACGGGCCGGCGCTGCACCGGGAGTTCGAGCTGATGGCCGAGGCCGGCTTGTCGCCCGAGGAGATTCTGACTGCCGCGACGCAAGGCGGAGCTCGCGTCATGGGGCGAAGCGCCGAATTGGGGACCGTGGAGCAGGGCAAAATCGCCGATTTCGTGCTGCTCGACGCCGATCCGCTGGCCGATGTCATTCATTTGCGCCGCATTTTCCGCGTGGTCAAGGGAGGGGCCGTTTTCGATCCCCGAGCGTGGGACGAGCAAAAGCCGTCGATGCGATCCCGGCTTTGAAACGAACTTCGAACAAAGTACGCTGTTGAATTTCGAGGAGATATCCATGGAAGCCAAACCGAAAATTCTCGCTTTTGCCGGCAGTACGCGAGAACGCTCCTACAACAAAATGCTGGTGCGGATCGCCGCGGCAGGCGCCCGTCGGGCCGGCGCCGAGGTGACGGTGGCAGACCTGCGCGATTTTCCGATGCCGATCTATGACGGTGACTTGGAGAGCCGCGATGGCATTCCCGCCAACGCCCTGAAATTCAGACATCTGATGATGGCGCATCAGGGGCTCTTGATCGCTTCGCCCGAGTACAACAGCTCGATTTCGCCGCTCCTCAAGAACACCATCGACTGGATATCCCGGCCGGTCGGCGGCGAGGATGGCCTGGCGCTTTTCCGGAACAAGGTCGCCACCCTGCTGTCGGCTTCGCCCGGAGGCTTCGGCGGTCTCCGCGGCCTGGTTCACTTGCGGGCGATCCTGGGCAACATCGGTGTCATCGTCCTGCCCGACCAATTGGCGGTGGCCAAGGCTCACGAAGCGTTCCAGCCCGAGGGCACGCTGACCGATCCCAAACAACACGCCGCCGTCGAAGCCTTGGGGGCAAATCTCGCCGCCACTTTGGCGAAATTGCATGGACAGACCCTAATGCCCGAGCCGGAGGAGCGTCGGCACGATCTGAGCCGAATCGGGTAAGGTTCGGCCACAGAGCGAGAAAGGCCGAGCGGTCGTGGAACAACAACGCCTTGGCTGTCTTCATGCCGCTACGCGCCGTATTTCAGCATACGCCTACGGCGAATCGAGCGGGCGGAATACCAGGTAGAACTGCGTCTCCGTTGCCATGGCTTCGAGGTAGATGCCCCGGCGGGTGTACGGCGCGGCGGAATCGGGGACGGTGCCCACAAACACCCGCTGCAGCTCGGCGCCGGCGATCGCCAGGGCAAACCGGCGGCCGGCGCAGTCGAGCGTGCCGCTCCAAGTGCCCGCCGCCGCATAGGCGGTCCAGTCCTTCCAGTAACCGAAGGCCGTCGCATTCGGCAGCGATGCCCCTTCCGCGACAGACGGCCGGTCGGCGGTCACGGCACAGGGTGTGTTCAGGACCACACCGATCGCGTGCGGCGTGTCCGAGCCGGTGGTCACCCCCACCTGATCGATAAAGTCGCCGGCGCCGATGGCGAGCCGCCGGGTTGCGGTCACGCCCGGACGATAGCTCGGATGGGACACCGCCGCGAACGAGCCGTCCGGCGCGACCTCATCGAGCTGTCCCTCGGACGGCCAGGGATTTTGCCCGTCGCCGTCGACCAGCGGCACGTTGTGCGCCGGTGCCCGGCTGAAATAGCCCTTGTGCAGCGGCGAGCCGTAGCCGACCGTGCCGGCGTCTTTGAGAAGCCAGGTGTCGCCGTATTGCAGTTCATAAGTGAGGGCTTCCTGCTGGGCATGAAACCGGGCTTTCTGGCCATAGCGCAACAGGGCATGCCAGCCGTTCTTCACGAGCTGAACCGCATCGAGACCCGGCACCGGTCCCGACGCCAGGTCGGGCAGTACCGGCATCGAATCGACCGGCTTGGGCGGATCGAGCAGGGTGTCCCAGCTCAGCTGGCCCTTCGCTTCGTCCAGCCCGAGCCAGGTCGGCAACACCCGGCGGGAGGCCGCCCACAACTTGCGGTTCGGCGCCTTGCGATTAGGCGGCGAATCGTTGAGGGTCGGGGCGTCTTCATTGGCAAAGCGCACGGTCACCGGAGAAATCATCAGGTTCTGCGCGATCCAGAGTTCCCGGGCGAACTCGGCCAGCCGCCCGCGCAACGAGGCGCCGACCAGCAGCTCCACCAAGGCCTGAACCGTATACTCCTGATAGGACAGGGAGTGCTCGTACCAGAACCAGTCCGGCGAGACGCCGGTCGCCAGGAGCGACGGAAGACCTAAGGCCGAATGCTTGCCGAAGCCGATCAACTCGGGTTGTTCGAACTCGAGTCCGATCAGCGTCACGGCCGCGGCATGCCAGACGGCGATGTTGTGGACCTCGCGCGACGACGCCATCACATTGGCCGCCAACGGCAGGAACAGCCCCTCGCGCCAGTGGTCGGCGCGGGCCGCCGGGACATGGGGTTTCAGCAGCCGGACCGCTTCGATCAACACCAGGGCGCGGGTCGCTTCGTCCAGACTCTGATTCATCAGCTGGGCTCGGCCGTTCCAGGTCTGCAACGGGAAGCCGCGGTAGGCGTCGGCGTAGAAATCGAGCTGCGAAGCCGCCCAATCCAAGTAGCGCGTATCGCCGGTCAGGCGGAACAGTCGGGCGGCGTCCAGCACGCGATCGATGTTGTAGATCCGATTATGGGCGATCCAGGCGGCGCGCAGCTTTTCGTGGCCGGGCTGGTCGGGCGGTATCGGCTGATCGGGGGTCCAGTGGAGGAGAACGCCCGTGTTCGGATCGACGTAGTCGTGGATCCAGCCGGCGACCCAGTCCGCGCTCTCGCGGGGCGTGGTCATCCAGTGATCGATCCAGTCGGTTCGCTCCTGCAACCAAGCCGTCCAGCGAGGATCCTGTGCCACGCGCCGGCGGGCCGCGTCCCAGTACTCACGGGCGGCACGGGCCGGTGCATAGCCGCCTTCGCCGGCCTTCAGCGTGGCGAAAGCAGATTTGCTTTCGTCATTGCTAGGCAGCCCTGACAACGGCGGGGTTTCTCCGACGGCCATGGGATTGACAAATACCCCCGCTAGCGCTAGAGCCAGCCTGCTCCATAATCGGAAATCTCTCATGCTTGAAGCACTCCCTTGATGGTCATGGATGAAAAAACTGTCGTGAATTGCCCGGGAAGTTAAGTTCGATTTCAGCCGTCTTAATGCATCGAAAACGGGTAATATAATGTATGCGGCGTGCCGGGATTGCCTTTGCCCGTACTGTTTTGCTATTTCGCGGGATACCGAGTCGTATATTCGGTATGCAGCGTACCATGGAAAGAAACAGCTTCTTTTTTATCATGGCCGACACGGTTCTTGTTACCTTTAAGAGCTCTGTTTTCAAGTCGAAACATTTCTGCCGGGATTATTATTTTTGCCGGCCGATTTCGAATCGGAAAGGTTTCGACCTGTACCTCGAAAAATCGCGGCTTAAGGTATATCGAATGTGTTGTAGCTTTACTGAATCCGTTTCAGTCTATGCGTTGCCGGACCGGTAGCAATCGATGATGATTTTCGGTGTCGCACATTGCGAGAACTCTATATTCGGTTTTTACAATGCGCTTTATATTCGTCGTAGGACTTACTTTAAAGGGAAAGTCTTTTTTATATCGTGACTCGACCCACAAAACCGAAAGCGGACAGATTGTCTTGTAGATATACTCGGCGGACAGGACGAATTCTCGACGATTTACAACTCGGTTTGGAAAATGAAGATAATCGATAACTGGCTGGCAAACGCGAGGCGGCTAGAGAGTTGCAATTGCGACGACAGGCCCGATTCAGGGGATATTTCGCTGGTGGTGATACATGGCATCAGTTTGCCTCCGGGCGAGTTTGGCGGCAACTGGATCGACTGTTTGTTTACCAATACCTTGGAACCGACTGCCCACCCTTATTTCGAGCGCATACACGGCTTTCGGGTATCGGCCCATGCGCTCATTCGCCGCGACGGCGAGATCGTTCAATACGTTCCGTTCCACCGGCGCGCTTGGCATGCCGGGATTTCGAACTATGAGGGGCGGGAGCGCTGCAATGATTTCTCGATCGGCATCGAGTTGGAAGGGGCCGACGATATTCCCTATACCGACCGGCAATACGAGCACCTGGCCGATTTGCTCTCCGCCTTGCTAGCGAATTATCCGGGCTTGTCACCGGACCGGATCGTCGGTCACAGCGACATCGCTCCGGGACGCAAAACCGATCCGGGCCCGAGTTTCGATTGGGAAAGGCTTTACCGCTTGCTGTCCGCAAGAGGTTTTCAGCCGACCGGAGGCAGAGGCATTCTCGTCTGAGGTGAAACCGTCGTAGGCGGGGATGAGGCGATAGCCGTTCCCGGTAAATGCGCCTTACTCCGGGAATGCTGGGCTTGTTCCGGTCTATGATCCAGCAGGTCGGAAATCTTTTGCATGCAAAGCCGATTGCCCGTCCGTTGTGTCGGGAAAGGATTCCCGACCTACTTGGCTATCGTTTATAGGCCGGCAATCCCTTGCCGGCAAATAGGTCTACACCAGGCTGGCCGTCGACTGTCGCGGTCTCACGGAGTCGATCAGCAGCATCGCTACGCCTATGGTGATCGCGGAATCGGCCACGTTGAAGGCCGGCCAGTGCCATTCTCCATAAAACACGTCGAGAAAATCGATAACGTATCCGTAAATGATGCGATCGATGAGATTGCCCAGCGCGCCGCCCAGAACCAGCGCCCAGGCCGCGGCTTCCCAACGTTGGCCCTTGCCGAGCCGGCTCAGCCAATAGCAGATCGCGCCGCTGGCGATGACGGCCAGGCCGATGAAGAACCACCGCTGCCATCCTCCGGCTTGGCTCAGAAAGCTGAACGCGGCGCCCTGGTTGCGTAGGTAAGTGAGCTGAAAAAAAGGCAGCAGGCCGACCGACTCGTAAAGTTCCATCGAGCGATCGACCAGTTGCTTGGTGAGCTGGTCCAGGCCGACGACCAGCGCGGAAAGCCAAAGCCAATTCAACATGAGATCAGGCGTAAAGACGGGTTTCGCCCTGTCCTGCCACGTTCTCCACGCAGCGGCCGCAAAGCTCGGGGTGGTCGGGGTGCTTGCCGACGTCCTCGCGGTGATGCCAGCAGCGTACGCATTTGGGTTTATCGGAAGCCCGAACTTTCAGCTCCAGTCCCTCGATCCCCGTCGGAAGCGTGCCGCTGTCCCCTTCGGGCCGAAGGCTCGCATACGAAGTGATGAACAAGAATCGAAGCTCGCTTTCGATAGGCGCAAGCCGTTCGAGAATCGGTTGGCTGCCGTAAAGCTCGACTTCGGCGTCCAGGGACGAGCCGATCTCGCCGCGCACCCGCAGTACTTCCAGTTCCTTGCTCACCGCCTCGCGGACTTTGAGCAGGAAATCCCAGAACTCGCGGTTGAACGGAGAGGATTCGTCCAGCGGGAACAGTCCCTCGTACCAGGTCTCCAGAAACACCGATTCGCTCCGCTTGCCGGGCAAATGACGCCAGATTTCATCGGCCGTGAAGCTCAGGATGGGCGCCAGCCAGCGGGTTAGTGCCTCGGCGATGTGGTACATCGCGGTTTGTGCGGATCGCCGCGGCAGGCTGTCCTCGCGGCAGGTGTACTGGCGGTCCTTCAGCACGTCGAGATAGAAGCTGCCCAGGTCGATGGAACAGAAGTTGTGGACCTTTTGATAGACCAGGTTGAACTGGTAGGTCTCGTAGGCTTCGACGATTTCCTGCTGGAGACGGAAAGTCCGGTCCACCGCCCAGCGGTCGAGCGCCAGCATCTTTTCGGGTTCGACCGAATGCCGCTCCGGGTCGAAGCCGCTCATGTTCGCGAGCAGATAGCGGGCGGTATTCCGCAGCCGCCGGTAAACGTCCGCCGTGCGTTTCAGAATCTCGTCGGAAACGCTCATCTCGGCCCGGTAGTCGGTTGCCGCGACCCAAAGCCTCAGGATATCCGCCCCGAGGTTCTGCATCACTTTCTGCGGAGCCACGACATTGCCCTTGGATTTCGACATTTTCTTGCCTTCCGCATCCACGGTGAAGCCGTGGGTCAGCACCTGCCGATACGGCGCGGCGTCGCGGATCGCCACGGAAGCGAGCAAGGACGATTGGAACCAGCCGCGATGCTGGTCCGAGCCTTCGAGGTACAGATCGGCCGGCGAATGCAGGTCCTCCCGCCGATCCAGCACGCAGAAGTGGCTGACGCCCGAATCGAACCAGACATCCAGCGTGTCGTTGATCTTCTGGTACTGCGCAGCCTCTTCGCCCAACAATTCCGCGGGGTCGAGATCGAACCACGCATCGATTCCCCGTTCCTCGACCCGTTGCGCGACCGCTTCGATCAGGTCCTCGGTGCGGGGATGCAGGGCGCCGGTCTCGCGGTGGACGAACAAGGCGATCGGCACGCCCCAGTTCCGCTGCCGGGAGACGCACCAGTCGGGCCGGTTCGCGACCATGCCTTCGATTCTCGCCTGCCCCCAGTCGGGTATCCATTCCACTTTCTTGATTTCTTCCAGGGCCTGGCGGCGAAGATCGTTCTTGTCCATGGCGATGAACCACTGGGGCGTCGCTCTGAAGATGACCGGCGTCTTGTGCCGCCAGCAGTGCGGATAGCTGTGCTCGATGCGCGCTTCGTGCAGCAGTGTGCCGCGTTCCTTGAGCACCTCGACCACATGGCCGTTGGCGTTCATGACGTGTTCGCCGGCGAACAGCGGCGTGCTCGGCAGGAACTTGCCGTCGTCCGCCACCGGATTTTCGACCGGCAGCCCATAGCGCTGACCGACGACGTAGTCTTCCTGGCCATGGCCGGGCGCCGTATGCACCGCGCCGGTACCGGCGTCGAGCGTCACGTGCTCGCCGAGAACGATAGGCACCTCGCGCTCGTAAAACGGATGGTGCAGCATCAATCCCTCGAGATCCGAGCCCCTGCAATACGCCACGACGCGGTAATCGTCGACGCCGCAACGCATCATGACATCTTTCATCAGGGCTTCGGCCACGACCAACCGCTCCATCGGTTCCCGGCATTGCACCACGGCGTAATCGAGATCCGGGTTGAGCGCCACGCCCTGGTTGGCCGGCAGGGTCCAGGGTGTCGTCGTCCAGATGACCACCGACAGCGGGCCTTCGCCCGGATGGCCCGGAACCGAGTGACAACGCTGGATCAGCGCGGTTTCGTCGAGAACCCTGAACCGCACGTCGATGGCGATCGAGCGCTTGTTTTCGTATTCGACCTCGGCTTCGGCCAGCGCGGAGCCGCAATCGGTGCACCAATGCACCGGCTTTGCCCCTTTCATCAGATGGCCGCGCGCGGAGATTCGGCCCAAAGCGCGCAGGATGTCGGCCTCGAAGCGAAAGTCCATGGTCAGGTAAGGATTTTCCCAATCGCCGAAAACACCGAGCCGGACGAATTCGCGGCGCTGGATGTCCACTTGTTCGGCCGCATAGGTTCGGCAGGCCTTGCGGAAATCGGAAGCGTTGACCTGCACGCCGGCTTTGCCGATCTTCTTCTCCACCATCAATTCGATGGGCAGGCCGTGGCAATCCCAGCCGGGCACATAGGGCGCGTCGAAACCGTTCAATCCCTTGCTCTTGACGATGATGTCCTTCAACACCTTGTTTACGGCATGGCCGATGTGGATTTCGCCGTTGGCGTAGGGGGGGCCGTCATGAAGAATGAACTTCGGGCGCCCACGGAACGTTTCGCGAATCTTCCGGTAAAGATCCATGCTGCGCCAGCGCTCGAGCTGCTCGGGCTCGCGCTGCGGCAGATTGGCCTTCATCGGAAAATCGGTGCTGGGTAAATTCAGTGTCGATTTGTAATCCGTGCTCATGATGCAGAGGATGATGTTGAATTTGAGATGGCGAAATAGCCTCTTGCAGTCATGACGTCCCGTTCGATCTGGGCCTGCAGTTCGGCTAAGCCGTCGAAGCGCTTTTCGTCCCGGAGCTTGTGGCGAAAAACGATTTCCACCTGTTTTCCGTAGAGGTCTCCGGAGAAGTCCAGCAAATAGGTTTCGAGGAGCACCGTACGTCCTCCCGCGACAGTCGGGCGTATGCCTACGTTCGCGACCCCCGGCAGCGGATGTTCGCCTATTCCGGACATTGTAACGGCAAATACACCCTGTACAGGAGTGTTTTTCCGTCTCATCAAGATGTTGGCCGTGGGAAAGCCGAGCGTTCGGCCGCGCTTCGCCCCATGGATGACGCGTCCGCAGACTGAATAAGGACGCCCCAGGAGTCGCGCTGCGCGAGCTAAATCGCCTGCCGCGAGGGCTTTGCGGATCGAAGTGCTGCTGACGCGTCGTCCATCGACCAATACCGACGGCGTGTCGACCACTTCGAAGCCGAATTCTTTCCCGGCCTGCCGCAACAAGGCAAAGTTGCCGAGCCGGTTTCTGCCGAATCTGAAATCGTCTCCGATCACCAGATACTTGATGCGCAGTCCTTCGAGCAGGATGTCTTGAATGAAGCTTTCCGCCGGCAACATGGCGAGCTGCCGGTTGAAGCGCAGCAGCAGCACCTGATCGATCGGCAATTCAGCCAAGCGGGCCAGCTTTTCACGGAGCCGGGTCAAACGGGCCGGTGCTTCGTTCGGGAAAAAATATTCCCGTGGCTGCGGTTCGAACAGGACGACCACAACCGGCAAATCCAGCCTCCGTCCTGCTTCCGCCAGCCTTTCGATCACTTGGCAGTGACCAATATGGACGCCGTCGAAGTTGCCGATCGTGGCGACGCAGCCCCGTTCGGGAAGTTTCAGTTCGGCGAGTCCTCGAATCAAGCGCATGCGACGGTCCTCAGGTACCTTCCGGAACCAGCATGTGCCTGGGACGGAGCCCTGTCAGGGTAAGACACGACAGATAAGTCGCGAGGCCCAGCAGAATCCACAAAGCCAGATGCGAAATTCGGTCGGCGAGCGACCAGATCTGCCACGGATAAGCATTGGACGCATAGACCAGGATCGGGACCATCACGCCACTGGCGAGCGCTACACGCAGCAGGAAGATCGGCCATCCCGGTTCCGGTTTGTAAATCTGCTCCTTCAAAAGTTTGGCCAGGAGCAGTCCGGCGTTAAGGAGCGCCGCCAACGCCGTCGACAGAGCGAGACCCGCGTGACCCCAGCCGATCGGCGCGAGTTGAAAAATCAGAGCCAGGTTCAACGCGAGGTTGGCGATAATGGCGTAGACGCCATACCTGACCGGGGTGCGGAGATCCTGTCTCGAGCTGAAGCCCGGAACCAGCACCTTGATTGCGATGAAGCCCATCAATCCGATGGAGTAAGTCGTTAGGCTCCGGCTGGCCATCTCGGCGTCATGCGAAGAAAACCGATCGTACTGAAAAAGGGTGGAAATCATCGGTTCGGCGAGTAGCGCTAGGCCCAAGGTCGCCGGCAAGCCGATCAGGATGACCCAGCGGAGAGCCCAGTCCAGCGAACGGGAAAACCCGTCGCGATCACGGTTTGCATGATTTTTCGACAAATGAGGCAACATTACAGTGCCGATAGCGACGCCGAAAATGCCCAAAGGGAATTCCACCAGCCGATCGGAGTAGTAAAGCCAGGAGACGCTGCCGGACACTAAAAAGGAGGCAATCACCGTGTCGACCAGGAGATTCACCTGGGTTACCGAAACCCCGAAAATCGCCGGTCCTATCATCTTGATGATGCGGCGAACGCCGGCATCGTGAAACCCAAGGCGGGGTTTCGGCAGCAAGCCCTCCCGGAGGAGCGCAGGCACTTGAAATGCGAGCTGGACGACGCCGGCGATCAGCACACCCCAGGCCAAGGCGATAATCGGTTCGGACAGGTAAGGGGCGAACCAAATCGCCGCAGCGATCATCAGAAGATTCAGAAAGACCGGCGTGAAGGCCGGTATGGCGAAACGTCCCCAGGTGTTCAGAATGGCCCCGGCGAATGCCGTGAGGGAAATGAAGAAAAGATACGGCAAGGTGATGCGCAGCATCTCGACGCTGAGCTCGAATTGCTCCGCATTTCGATAGAAACCGGGCGCAAACAGCATGATCAAGACCGGCGCAGCGATAATGCCGGCGAAGGTGACAAGCAACAAGGCCAGCGACAGGCTGCCGGCCGTACGATCCAAGAAGGGCCTGAGCTGGGTCGGGTCGTGGCGCTCCTTGTAATCTGACAGAACCGGCACGAAGGCCTGCGAGAAGGCGCCTTCCGCAAAGAGGCGGCGCAGGAAGTTGGGAATTCTAAACGCGACGAAGAACGCGTCGGTGCCGGGATCGGCACCGAAATAACGGGCGATGACGACATCTCGAACGAACCCTAAAAGGCGGGAGACGAAGGTCATGCCGCCGACGGCCGCCGTGGATTTCAGTAGATGCTTGCTCAGAGCCTAAAACCAGTGCTTTCGTTGAAGAAAAGGCCGTAGTATAAGGAATTTGGGCGATCAAGGCACTGTTAGAGATACGCTGCGAAAAGCTATCCGAAAATGGCCTATAACCTGCGAAAACGTCTGGCCCGATAATTTTGTGAAAATTGCGCTCTTGACTCTTGAATTACTTGTGACGAAAATAACGAATTCGCTTAAAACGATTAGGATTAGAGGTTTTCACCTTGGCTAATATTGCTTCAGCAAAAAAACGCGCCATACAATCGGAAAAACATCGCGCCCACAACGCGGCTCAGCGCAGCCGGTTGCGGACCTTCATCAAGAAGGTCATTCTGGCGGTAGAATCCGGCGACTTGGAGCAAGCGCAGGCCGCATTTCGCGCCGCAGTTCCCGTTATCGACTCGTCGGTTAACAAGGGCTTGATCCACAAGAACAAGGCCGCTCGCAGCAAGAGCCGTCTCAACGCCCGAGTCAAAGCGCTGGCTCTGAGCGCATCCGCCTAAGTTTCTGGCGGAAAGACGAGGCGGGCTGGCCCGCCTGCCTCTCTCAAGCCAGTACCAGATTATCGCGGTGAATCAGTTCCGGTTCATCGACATATCCAAGCAGGCATTCGATTTGCGAGCTCGGTTGTCGCATGATGGCGCGCGTTTCGTCAGCGCCGTAATTCACCAGCCCGCGAGCCACCTCTTTTCCCTCCATATCCACGCAAGCGACTAGGTCGCCCCTGTGGAAGTCGCCGTCCACGGCGGTTACGCCGATGGGCAAGAGGCTTTTGCCGTCTTCTCTCAAGACGCGCGCAGCACCTTCATCCAAGTGCAACTTACCCTTGAGTTTGAGCTGTCCGGCCAGCCAACGCTTCCTGGCCAGCATCGGGGATACATCGGGAATCAGAAAGGTACCCAATTCCTCGCCCGCAACCACCCTTGCCATGACATTTTGCTCCCGCCCGCTGGCGATAACCGTTGCCGTCCCGGACCGGGAGGCCAGCCGAGCGGCGCGCAGTTTGGTGATCATGCCGCCCCGGCCGAGTCCGCTGCGGCTCTCGCCCACCATCTCGCCGAGGCGCGCATCATTGATGCTGGCCTGGTAGACGAGTTGGGCGGTGGGGTCCAGGGTCGGGTCGCGTTCGTAAAGTCCCTTTTGGTCGGTCAAAATGATCAAGAGATCCGCTTCCAGGAGATTCGCCACCAAAGCGGCGAGCGTGTCGTTGTCTCCGAAGCGGATTTCCTCGTTCGCTACCGTATCGTTTTCGTTGATGACCGGCACCACCCCCAATTCGAGCAGGGTGAGTAGGGTGCTTCGGGCGTTAAGATAGCGCTGCCGATCCGATAGGTCGTCGTGGGTCAGCAGGATTTGCGCGGTATGAAGACCGTGCCCTTGAAAGAGGGATTCATAAGTCTGAATCAGGCCCATCTGTCCCACGGCGGCGGCCGCCTGGAGTTCGTGCAGGGAGCGTGGGCGGGTTTTCCAGCCCAGCCGGCACATGCCTTCGGCGACCGAGCCGGAAGAAACGAGAAGAATTTCTATATCTTGGTGGCGCAAGACGGCAATTTGAGCCACCCAATCGGTGATTGCGGGCATGTCCAGTCCGCGCCCGCCCCCGGTCAGCAAGGCACTGCCGATCTTGACGATGATGCGGCGGGCGTGGGCGAATTCAGTCCTGTTCTGCATCTTTTGTTTGGTCCTGCTCCAGGAACGCCATAACGCTGTAGGTCAAGTCTTTGAGGCCGTCGCCTCGAACGGCGGAGACCCTAAAGACGGGGCCGGCCCATTCGAGACCTTCTATGATTTCGCGGCAGCGCTGTTGGGCTGTGTCGTCGGCGAGTCGATCGATCTTGTTCAAAACCAGCCAGCGCGGCTTCTGGTCCAGACCCTGGTCCCATTGTTGAAGCTCGGCGATCACTTTTTGTGCCGCCGTAATCGGGTCTTCCAGGCTTTCGTACGGTTCGACATCCACTACGTGGAGCAGCAGCTTGGTACGGGCAAGATGCTTCAGGAACTGGACTCCGAGTCCCGCTCCATGCGATGCGCCCTCGATGAGGCCGGGAATATCGGCCATGACGAAGCTGCGCTGATCGTCGACGCGCACGACGCCCAGATTCGGATACAAGGTGGTAAAAGGGTAATCCGCAACCTTGGGACGTGCGGCGGACACGCTGCGAATCAAGCTGGATTTTCCGGCATTGGGCATGCCCAGCAAGCCGACGTCCGCGATGAGCTTCAGCTCCAGGCGCAGGGTGCGCCGTTCGCCCGGCGTTCCGCTGGTGGCCTTGCGCGGCGCGCGATTGACGCTGCTCTTGAATCGGGTATTGCCGAGGCCGTGAAAGCCGCCTTGGGCTACCAATAATTTTTCGCCTTCCTTGACCAGGTCGCCGAGCTTTTCGCCGGTTTCGGCGTCGAACACCTCGGTGCCGGTAGGTACGTGGACGATGCAGTCGGCGCCCGAATGGCCGGTGCAGTTGCCGCCCGACCCGTTTTGTCCGCGTTCGGCGCGAAATCGCGAGTGAAAGCGGAAGTCGACCAGCGTGTTGAGATTGGTGGAGGCGACCAGAAAAACGCTGCCGCCGTCACCGCCGTCGCCCCCGTCGGGGCCGCCGAAAGGAACATATTTTTCGCGCCGAAAGCTGACGCAGCCGTTGCCGCCGTCGCCCGCTTCCACCCGAATTTCCGCTTCGTCAACAAACTTCATGGTAATGACAAAAAAGCCCCGTCACGGACGAGGCTTCTTCCTATTTAAAAGGGCGGCCCGTAAAGCCGCTTTGATCCTTAGGCTTCGCTTTGAACGATACTGACGTATTTGCGCTTGAGCGGGCCTTTCACCTTGAACTGGACCTGTCCGTCGGCCAATGCGAAAAGCGTATAGTCTCTTCCGCAGCCTACATTCTCACCGGCGTGGAATTTGGTGCCGCGCTGCCGCACGATAATGCTGCCCGCTTGCACGAACTGACCGCCGAAGCGTTTCACGCCGAGTCGTTTGGATTCTGAATCGCGGCCGTTGCGCGAGCTGCCGCCTGCTTTCTTGTGTGCCATCGTGATTCCTCGCTCTTCGATTAGGCAGAGATACCTGTGATCTGAATTTCGGTGTAATTCTGCCGGTGGCCCGCCTGCTTCATGTAATGCTTACGCCGGCGGAACTTGACGATTTTAATTTTCGGGTGCCGGCCATGAGCCTTGATGGTTGCGGTTACTTTGCCGCCATCAATGAAGGGTTTGCCTACTTTCAAGCCGGAATCCGTTTGAACCATTAGCACCTTGTCGAACTCGATTTGCTGGCCGGCTTCGGCGCTCAGGGTTTCGACCTTGACCACGTCGCCCTGTTTCACCCGATATTGCTTGCCGCCTGTTTGTATAACCGCGTACATTTTTGTTGGCTCCAACGCAGAAAATTCTTTTAAACACGGAATGATAACCGTGTATGCCTAAATCCGTCAACCAGCTGAGTTTTTTGCCTGCCGAGTTGCGAATCGCAACCGGCGTGACGCCGTCAGAGGGCAACGAGTATTTCGCCCTTGCCCAGTCCGCACATGTCTCCGGCATAGCGCCGTACCCGCTTGAGGGTGTCGGACATTTCGGAGAACCGGGTCTCCAATCCCTGGAAGCCTTTCAGAAGCAACGGTATGAAGCCGAGCGTATGGGTGCCGCAATCATTGAAGGTAGCCGGAATGGATGCCGGTGTCCGGGCAAGCAGCACGGTGCCCCGGTTCATGGCATAGCCGAGGTGTGCGCCGACTTCGCCGAGGACGGCGATGGTGCCGGCCGTCATGCGCGAACCCAGATAATTTCCGGCGTTGCCCTCGATAAGAATGGCGCCGCGCCGCAGATGGTCGCCCACGCGGTCGCCGACGTTTCCTTTGACGATGACCACGCCGCCGGCCATGCCCTTTTTATTGCCGGGAAGGGCTGCGCCGAGGAAATCTCCGGCGTTGCCGCGAATCAAAATTTCGCCTTTTTTCATTTCGCAAGCGGCGTAAGCGTCGACGTTGCCGCTTACGATGATGCGTCCGCCCTTGAGGTGCATGCCCAAATAACTGCCGGCATCGCCCTCGACGCGGATTTCCCCCTGGCTCATGCCCTTCCCGATATAGTCGAGCTTACGGCTGCCGCGGAAGATAAGGCGGTCGGAACCTTGCCCTTCGATCGAAAACAGTTCATCGGCACGTATTTGCCGGTTGCCGTATTGCAGCAATTCGGCGCCGATTTCACTCGCGGATTTGTCGGCGAGCCGATCCGGCGTCAATGGGGACACGTCGATCCGTTGTTCGAGTTCGGCCTTCAGGGTGAAGGTGAGCGCCGTCATGCCATGATCTCCTGAAGATGGAATAGGAAAGGACCCAATTTGCCGCCGTAATTGCCCGCGCTGATGCGGCGTATGCCGTTTTCGGCGCCCAGGCTGCAAGCCGCCTCGATGCCGACCCGCATGGCTTTCTTGATGTCGTCATCGGTCAAGCCGTCGATGACGATCTCCATGACCGATTCGATTTCGGGGCTCAAATCCGTCCTGGTTTGACCTTTGAGCGTGGGGCAGAACGCGTCGTTGGTCGACGCCGACAAGGCTTTGTACTTGGAGCCGACCTTCGAGCCCGAGCGCACCACGCCGCCGGGGAAAGGCATGATGACGTTCGGGATCTTTTTCATGGCTTCGATGGCGGCCTCGCAAGCGGCCAAGGCCTGCGGCTGGCTTTCCGCCAGGATCAGGAAGTTGCCGCCGCCTACGGCCTTGACGGTGCAGGTGGTATCTTCGCAGAGGAACTCGCCGTCCATGACCGGGACGCGCCAATACCGTTTGCCGTTGATGCGCTTGGAGATCTGGAATCCGTCCCCGAAGAAGCGGAGATTCTTGCCCAAGGGAATCTTGTCGCCTTCGTGAATGCCGGCGAACAGTGCCGAGGTGGGCGAGGTCAGCACGCACTGGCCTGCGCGGGTTTCCACTTGCTTGGCCAAGGTTTTGCCGCCCATGGCGAAAATCAGCGCGGAGATGCCCGGTCGTCCGTCCGGCGTTTCACTCGGATCGAGTTCTCGCTCTATGCCTGCTTCGCAGCCACACGCGATTACCGAAGTGGCGAAGCCTGTCATGGCCTGAGCCGCATGATAAGCCCATTTGAGATTTTGAGCGGTGATGATGACCCGTGTGGCCCTCATCGGAAAGGCTTCGGCGAAAGTCGCATCGATCTGGACGCCGTTAATGTTCATGCAGTTCCTCACGGCTCTTTTGTTTTATTTGCAGAATTCGGGTGCTTTGCGTCTCAACGGGGGAGAATGCTCGCGCCATTCTTGTTAGGCCTGACCTTGGCAGGGATGAACGAGAATCTTGCTGCGTCCATCGTTCTCGATTTCCCAGTCGCGGATGATGAAGTTGTCCATCTTCATGGTGTGGTAGCGATCGAAATAGTCCCGCAGTCGCCCTTCGATACCCGCGCGCTCGAACTCCGGCTTGACGGTGTGCACATTGCCCCAGACGACTTTGACCACTTCGCCGTTGCGGACGACCAGTTCACCGTCCTTGAAGACATAATCGGGCTTGGTGAACATCGCCTCCTTGTCCTCCTGTTCGGTGTATACGGTAATGTCCCCGGCGGCTCCCGCGCCCAAATGGCCGCGGTCGCTGAGGCCGAGAAGCCTGGCGGCTCCGGCGCGGGTCATGATCGCGATCTCGTACAAACTGTACTCGCGGTCGATGGAGCCGAGCGTGCTCAGCGCGGCGGCATCGGCGTTGATGGTCGAGAGCATGTCGTTGCGGAAGCTCTTGTCCATCAGCAGCCGGATCAAATGGGGATAGGTGGTGAATGGCGCACCGTTGGGGTGATCGGTGGTGAGGAAAATGCGCCAGGGATCGTCCACCAGCAGGAAGATTTCGAGCCCGATACACCATTGCAGGGCATTGACGAAATTCTGGTCCCTGTACTTGAACGGTACCACCCCGCAGCCGGCGTCGCATTCGATGTCCATGCACACCCATTTGTTCGGATGGGCATGATGGGAATTGACGAACTGGCGCATGGAGTCGCCCGACGCGGTGATGGTCTGGCCGAACAGAATTTGCCCTACATCCGCCGTGATGTTGCGGTTCTTGTTGATGGCCTCCGCGATCTGTGCCGCGCCCGAAGAAAACTTGCGGTCGCCCTCGGTGCCATAACTATGGAACTGGATATGAGTTAGATGCATCGGCAAGCCTTCGATGCCGGTGATCGTGTTCAGCGTCGTTTCCAGATTGCCCGGCACCCCTAGATTGCAGCCGTGCACGTGCAGAGGGTGAGGTACGCCCAATTCGTGTACCGCCCTGGCCAGTTTCTGCAGAACCTGGCGCGGCGTGACGCCGTAATAGCTATGCTGATCGTCCAGATCCAGTTTGCGCTGGTTGAATTTGAACGCGCTGATTCCGCCGGGATTGACCACCTTGATGCCGATGCATTGGCTGGAGTGCAGAGTCCAGGCCACGTAATCGTTGATGACCTGCTGGTCGGCGCCGGACGAGAGTAGGCGCAGATAGAAATCATCGCTGCCGAGCATGGCATAGCCGCCTACGTCCATCAGCGGTACGTCGGCCATTTCCATGTGCGCTTGGCGGGCGTTGATGGGGAGCACCGCAGGTTCGAAGCCGGCGGTATAGCCCATTTCCGCATAGCGATAACCGGTGGTCAGCGTGGAGGGCGCGGCATGGCCGCAGCCGGCGCGTTTTAATCCGGAACGGGGCGATGGATCGGCGCGGTGATCCTCCGGCAGGAGGTTACGGGCGATCGTCACTTTGCCGCCGCCGATATGCGTGTGCATGTCGATGGCTCCGGCCATGATCACTTTGCCGCGGCAATCGTATTCCTGATCGGGCGCCATGCCTTGAATATCGGAGTGAGGAACGATCCGGCCGTCGCGGATGTAAATGTCCAGCACCTGGCCATCGATGTTGTGCGCGGGATCGTAGACAGTGCCGCCCGTGAGTTTAATCAGCATGAAACAAGCTCTCCTGTGGATCGTTACCGCAAGGTGATACCGCTGGTCCGGTTATATCCGGAATCCGACCCAGTCCGGGCGGTCGCACCTCGGGGTCGTCGTCAGAAACACCAATCTCAGCGGATCGGTCTTGCCGCCGCAGTCGTCATGCAATGACGCTGGAGATCGATGGGTGGGATGAAAAGGCGGTACTGGCATCGAACTGATGTAAATGTCTTTATGGAGCTATTCCTAGCCGGAAGAGGCTAAATATGTCCAAGTCCCAGCAAAGCATTCGCCACTTCTCATCGTTGGACCCGCGTATTCACAAAGTTATGCAAAAACACGCGGTCCCAGGATTTTCTGGAAGGGACGGCCAATAAACTCGAATCAATCTGACACAATGCCTCTTCCGTAGGCTTGGTATAGCCCGGAAGAATAAGCAACCCGGTTTAACTTTTCAACTCGACGGCATCGGTTCGGACGGAAAGGGGTATCGCCAGAGTATGGGGCGGGGTGCAAACAGCGGTTTGAACGGGCTGATTCTGTGCCTGTCCTCCCGGTTTGCTCTGGAATGCGGCGGGGCAAGCCGGGAGGGAATAGGAACTATCGGAGACTGTTGCTACGTGGTAGAGCCGAGTGCTTGCTCGATCGCTCGAAGCACATCGGATGCTTTGAATAGCTCGGACTTGCGGAGTTGGTACAGCGGCATGGCGACGACATTGTCGCAACGGTACATGTGGCCGGCAAAGTCGATGCCGGGCACGCCCACGGGAATGAACACGTCGGGTTCGGATTCGAAGCGCATTCCCGAGCGGCCGATCACGACCGTGGGTACGTCACTCGCCGGAGGCGGCGTCGAGCTCAGGCTCGAAATCCAGAACAGGGCATCCGCTTCGCTGTTCGCGAGGAGTCGTGCCGCGCCGTTGTGGTAGGGGTCGTATTCTGGGTAACCTCGAGCATAGCTGACGCGCGTAGGATAACCGCTGATCCATGCGCACACCTGGCTCGCGGTGCGATCGCCGTCCTGTCCGCCCAGTGGCAATACGGCGGCGCGGGTGTCTTTATTCAGCGTCGCCACCATCTGGCACAGCTGCTGTACGGTCAGTTCGGCGTCAGGAAAGGCAAGCTGTCCCGCAGCCCAGGTCACTACGCTGTAATTGGCTTGGCGCAACCGATCCACGACCGATTGCAGTTCCGCGACGGGGATGCCGGCGACCTGTTCGGCTTGAAGTCTTGCGCCCTTGGCGAGAGCCGAAAGCGCCGCCGCCACCTCCGGCAGGCTCTCCTGGGCACAGGGGATGACCTTCGGCGGGCGGCCGTCGGGGGCGGTGGCCGCCTGGCCGGTCGGGGCGCGGCCGATGAAGATGATTTCGCGCTTGCCGGTGTCACCGTTGAACAGCGTTTCCTTGTTCCAGACGAAGCGTTCGAAGAAGCGCGGAAAATTGAGTTCGATATCGGTACCGAACGAGACCAGAACCTCCACCCGATTCTTGAGTTCGCCCAAGGTCGTCGCCATCCAGCCGGAATCGGCCAGCACCAAGAGGTTGCGCAAGCCGCCTTCGGCACGCATTTGATCGAACACGCCTCGGCAACGGTCGATCAAGGAAAGCGCCGCGCGGGTTTCGTCGACATCGGTGCCAAAGCCGCTGAATACCGGGAGGCGAGTGCTTTTCAATATTTCCGAGGCGCGCGCGACGGCCTGGTCCAGCGTAGCCGGCTTTCCGGCGATGCGTGGAACGGTATCGGCGATCGCTTGCTCGAAGCCGGGAATCGTTACGGCGTCACCGTTCTCGAGGATTCTGACCCGCTGGCCCTCGACTTCGATTTTCAGGTCGTCCGAGGCTATGCCGCAAAACGGGCTGGGAACGTTTTCGAAAACGCGGGTTTGGGTACTTTCGGTCATGCCATTTCTCTCAAGAGATATCAAGACGTCGGGTGGCGTAGCCGCCGAAGAGGTAAAGGATCATATGCGGACAGGCGCAGGTGTTGCACCAAATCGCGCAAGAATAGGTCTTTCGGCCTCAACTTTCAACTTCGGGCCGACCGTTCCATAGACCCAGTCATCTTCTGCCGATCCGGCGGTACGAGCCGTAATCGAATAGCCATCCACCCCTCTTCGGCGCAAGCTCCTTGTTAGAAATCGATCTGCGACGGCACAAGCTCTAGCGGCGGAATATCGGTCGCCGTCCCTGATATCAGCGCGGCATTCTCTGACGCAGGAAGGTAGACACCCCGTCCCGGTAGATAGGTAACTGACGGAGTTGGGATATTGGTCGTGGGGTCGAGTTGGTTGGTGATGGTGACTTGAGACGTTCCTGTGAACCACTGAAATACGGATTCCCCGCCCGTCAGAGGAGTGTTGATCCACTCCTTTACCGCCAGTACCAAATTCGTTGGGATCGCGTCGGTCAATATGGCCACGCGGGCCAAGCTACCGACCGGTGCAGTCATGGTAATTACGGGCGTCATAGGCATTTCCTTGGAGATGTCTTCCCAGATTCCGGGAGGCACGGCCGGATTATCGTGGGGATCGTAGCCGGGTATCGGGTTGGCTGTCGGGCTGAATTGATACTTCCACGTGTATACATTGGATCTGTTGCAGATTTCCAGCGACGCGTACCCTCCGCTACACCATTCGGTCCACGTATAGGCTGTACCACGCTCAAGGCTTAAATACTGCTTATACAGGTATTGGTCCAAATCGGAATAATCGTAAATGTAGGTCGGTTCGGAGATATCCTTGGTGGCGACCGCAACGGCGTCGTCCTCCTGTCCCAGCGGACCGCGATAGACCACTTGCAGATAGAGGTCCGTGGCGCTGATGGGGATGGGGGTCGGAAAGAGAAAGGTGACCTGCTGCGCGTCGGCATTGACGCCGGCGGGGACATCGGCCTCCTGCGAGACGACGATCTCTTCCTGCTCCGAGCGGCACTGATGCCAGTCGATGCCCGGCGAGCCGTATTCCCCCGGCAAGTCCGGCTGATAGCAGTTGTTGCGGTGAAACTTGGCCACGGCCCAGAGCTTGCCGGGGGCCCCCATCGGCTCTATGCCGTCTCCGGCAGGCGTAACGTTCCTGAGCTTCAGCTTGATCTTGCCGAAGCCGCCCGTATCCTTGGCATTGCCTTCCGGAACATCATGATCCACGACGCCGTAGACGCCCTCGTCGGGCAGGGAGATTTCCATCTTACCCCGGAAGAAGTAATTGATGAGGCCGGCGGAGTAGGCGACAGCGCGGGGGATGAGGAACTCGTGGGCAGAATCCAAGTCAAAGCGGTTCAGCGCAAAGACAGGAGCCACTCCTTTCTTTTCTAGTTCTGGATCGAATAGCGAATAGCTCGCTGCCCGTGGATTGTCCCTGGTTTCGCTGGGCCGGAGACTATCTGTGACGGTGTTTGCAAAGAAGGTAATCTCACCCGAGATGGCGGGAGGGCAAGGAGGCCGCCCTTGCGCCTCGGCCTCTGCGCACACAGTTACGACATCAAGGGGCTGTCCCTTCATCAAGGAAGACAATGTCGGAGAAGGAAGTGCCTCCGAGCTGAAAAGCGTCCCGGAGGAAAAAAATCCTCGATTAGTGTATTCGGCGATGCCGTTTCCCCTAAGTACATTCCGCAAATATTTGCGGAATCTCGACAGATTGGCTTGATTGGCGGGGTTGTCCTGCAGGTTGCCTATGCCGCAAGACTTCCCTGAATGTACTTAGTGCCGTTTCCTTCAGTAGTTGTCCAGAACTGGCGCGGCGTGGTGAAATTGCCGGTATCGTCGGCGGAATATACCGGAGCATAAGTGGTGAACCACATATTGGCCGGGGGATTTCTCAGCGTCCACTTCTCGTAGAGGCTTGGATTCCACAGGCCCAGGAAATAGCCGGGAAATGCGCAAATCAGTCCATCGCAATGCGGTTCGTTGCGCACATGCTGGGGTTGGGCCATGTGCTGTAAATGGTGGATAACGTGCCCCAGCGTCTGGAAGGTCAAGCCCCAGTTCTTGTCCCGCTCCGCCTTGTCAGGCTTGGTCAGCGCGTCATAAAAATACTGCCGCCCTTTCTTGTAAGAAAACGGCTGGTCCGTGCTGAAATCCTGGATATCCTCCAACGCCCAATTCGGAGAGGGCGCACCCGGCATCCAGCCGTCCACCGTCAAGCCTTGCCCATTTACTGGATTAAAAAAGTGATAGAGCGCCTGGATATCGCGGCGATTGTCTTCGAAAGCGGCACCATGCTGTATCAGTGCGCTAATGGTCATCAGGTTGCTAACGCCAAAGCCTAACAACGTGTCTGAATTAGGGAATTTTTGGCTCTCATCGTAGAGGTCTACGCCTTTCAGCCCAAGCTGTTTTAGCGTCGAAAGTTTGCTTAGAATTGAATCTTGTGCCGCATAAGCTGCCATTGTCGTATGCGTCCCTACTTCGTATCCACAGGCCGGAATCACCCATGCCAATATAGCGGCTATAAATATAAAGAAGAACGATTTTATTGTCATTTGGCATACTCCTTGAAAAACTCATCCGCCGATCCGCATCTTCCTTTATATTGATCAAGGAGACCAATTGACCAAACTTCAATATCGGCCTGTGGATCAATTGCCTTGAGGCGTTTTTTTTCAGCATCCATGGCCAAGATCATGAGCGGTATTTTTTTCCACTCGCAATCTTCCACAATATCTACCAAATATGAATACAATCCACCGTAGAAAATCTTGATCATTGTGTGAGTAACAACGGGATCCGCTTTCGCTAACTTTATAGTTCGCCCGCTCACCCACGATTTGCGATGAATGCCTGGCGTTTTCGTCCCAGCCCCTGGATAGTTGTTTGTGATCATCTTCCACTCGTAGCCCGGCTTGAAGATGATGATTCGAGGGTCTTGATCGCGCAGTTCGTACAGCATCGGATTGAGCTTAGTGAAGCCTTCGAAGTGGAAGCGGCCGGCCTGGTCCGTGACGGTTTCCTTTACTTCGAGCTGGCCTCTATCACGCTCACCATCGAGGCTGCCGACCACCAATTGCCAGTTCGCTACCACGTTCGCGCCTTCCAGTGGCTGATTCGTCTCGGCATCCACCACCCGCGCCTCGATCGGGTCGGCGATGTAGAAAGGCGCGCCGCAGCCCAGCAAAGAAATCAGCACGAACGCCAGTAACAGGAATCGGAACTTGCTCATTTTGCTATCTCATTCATCGAGGAAATCTTGCCCGTAGGGGCAGCAAGCCCAAGTTTCATAAAGTCCCATCCAGGATATGTAGGCCGTTAGTGTGCCGGTTCGAAAAAATTCGCCATTTGAGCTCCATTTTTCATACTCCCTGAAAAATGCCTTGACCGATCCGCACCCTTTTTCTGAATAGTACTTTTCGTTCGAAAGCAACCGGTCATATAACCCCAAAGTCCGGAAACGGATATGGTTAGCCTTAAAGACTTCATTTTGCTTGCCAGTAGCCAGTATCACCAATGGAATTCTTTTCCATTTGCAGGGGTTCTGAGGAAGCTCTGTAGGATAAAGAACCGCCACATTCTCCAAGAGGATATTTAGATAAGAAAGCTCTCCCGCGTATTCTTCAAGATTTCCCTTAAACTTTCGCATCTCGATAGTCTTCCCGTTCCAATCGGACGTTCTGACGGAAGGCCCTTTGCCGCGCATTTGCTCCGCTGTCTTGCGGTTATAGAGGGCTAGATACTTATAGCCGCTTTTGAACAACAGCAATTGGGGATCCGTATCTTTCAACCGGGCGTTCTGGTACTCCAACGGATATCCGCTCGGTATCGCCTTCGGCCCCCAGGCCGGGAAACTGAATTGCCCGGCACTATCCGTGACGGTTTCCATTACCATCATCTGTCCCAGGTTGGTGCCGCCTTCAAGGCCCCCTTCCAGTTGCCAGTTCGCCACCACGTTCACGTCTTCTAGCGGCTGTTTCGTTTCGGCGTCGACCACCCGCGCCTGAATAGGCTCCGCCGAGTATTTCGTCGCGCAGGCCTGCAGGGGCAACAGCAGCGCAGTCAAGATGGGAAGCAGGAAATTTTTCATGACCAGTCCTCACATGAAATCCAAACGCCATCCTCTCCCCGTAGGAAATGGCAGAACGGTGAGCGGCGCGCCATCCGGAAAAAGCGTTGATTTATGAGCCGGATCGAAGAAGTGGTTCGTACTGCGGTCGTTCGGCACGTCCTCGAACTGGGCGCCACAGGCGATGAGTTCCCCTATCAGATAAGATTCACCGTGCTTACAATTCACGAACTCCTCCGAATCGTCACCTTGGGTCGCGGGAAATTTCTGGGTGGCGTCAAGCCCAAGATTCCGCAGTACGGACTGGTCGGCCAGCATGGATTTGTCGGATGCTGCGCTCGACAATTCGCCGTGGGCCGGAATCTCATACGCGTGTGTCTGCCAAGCATTCACCAGCGCCGCCAAGGCCAAAGCGGGTATCGTCTGCCGTTTCATTTCAGATATTCCGAGAAGATTTCTTCCAAGCGGCCACATTCGTTCTTATCGCGTCTTGAGGACCACCATCGGTAATCGATGGTGCTGTTGCGCACTCCGCTCACTCCGGCCGCATTCAGCCTGTCCGCTTCCCGGAACATCGCCATCAGCCACCGCCTGAACTTCACCCATTTGCAGTCCTGGAAATGAAAACCGGAAGCGGACTTGACCATGCTCGCGTAGTCTTGCAGGCTGCCCTTGAACTTCTCCAGCCAGATGAGCTTGCCATCCCAGTCGGAATAGCGCACGGGGATGTCGTTCCTGGGCAGAAGCCGTTCCGGCTGCCGACGACTGTTGTCTAGGGCGCGAACCCGATAGCCACTCTTAAAAAAGTAAAGCCCTGGGTCTATATTTCCCAGTCTCGTGCCATGCGGCAAATGACTGGGAACCGCTTTCGGTCCCCAGCCGGGAATATGAAACTGCCCTTTTTTATCGGTCACCGCTTCGGCAACTTCCAGGGAGCCATCACTCCGCCAAGTGGGATAGTGCAATATCCACTCCGCCACGACATTAACGCCTTCGAGCGGCTCCCAAGTCTCGGCGTCGACCACGGTTGCGGTAATCGGCTTGGCCGAATAGGTCTTGGCGCAGGCCGGCAGTGATAGCGACGTGAGGACAAGAAGCAAGCGACAGGTCATGAAAAGGGTTTTCATCGGGCTTTACCTCACATGGAATCCAGGCGCCAGATCCCGCTGGGATCTTGCAGGAAATAGATCAGGAAGACGTGGTTCACGCCATCGATCGTGCGGCCGATCGCGTACTCAGCCATGCCTTCGGCATAGCTTCCTAACTGGGGCTCGGTATAGCTGCCGATGATTTCGGCCATATGCGGCATAAGCACATCAAACACCGGTCCGTACTTCGCTCGCGCCGGAGGACTCAGATAGTTCAGCGCCGTTATCTTGTCCCCGGCGATCAGGGCGCTGTTCATGCCGGTCCACAGGGACTGGAACATTTGATCCATTTGCTCCGGATCCTGCACCACGATCGGGAAGCTCTGGGTGAAGACCGAACCATCCTCCAATGTCACTTTGACGGCCGTCCGATAGGTCCACGGCGTCGAATATGTAAGGTTGAAGTTCACGCTCGCGGTGAAATCGATGGTGCCGTTTCCATCCCAATCGACCTCCACCTTCTGCACCGGGCTCGCCGTGTTGTTCATCACGCTGAAATCCACCTTGAGCGGCGACAGGCCGCTCTGCGGCTCGGCATGTATCAGTACGCCCGGCGCCGGTGCGCCGGCGACCGAGATCGACTGGCTGACCGTCTGTCCGTCGAGCGTCGTTAACGTCGCGGTGAGGGTTTGAGTCTCCGTGGCAATCGGCACGTCATAGGCGTAGAAATCACCGTCCACAAGGGTGGCTACTACGCCATTGACGCTGATGCCGGAATGGAGGGGCGCGAGGAATCGGCCGCTCACCGTCACGTGATCTCCCGCAACAGTGGCGCCGTCGGCGGGGCTCATGATAGTGAGCCCGAGCGCATTCACCAGTATGCTCACCGGTGCCGAGGTCGTGCTTGCGCCCAGGTTGTCGGTGGCCACGGCGGTAAGGGTATAGCTGCCCGCAGCGACATTGGTCCAGTTGAACGTGTAAGGCGCGCTGGTGGCTGTGCTTAGGATCGTCCTACCCTGGTAGAAGTCGACCTTGGCGATGTTGCCGTCAACGTCGGCGGCGCTGGCGTTGAGAGTGATCGTCGCCGGCGCCTGGAAGCTGGCGCCCGCCGCGGGGCTGGTGAGGCTCACCGTGGGCGGGGTGTTGGGCGGTGGGGCGGCTACCGTGATGCTTGCCGCCGCGGAAGTAGCCGTCGCGCCGAGGTTGTCCGTGGCTTTTGCTGTCAGGGAGTAGCTCCCGGCAGGCACATCGGACCAAGTGTAGGCATAGGGTCCAGTGGTGACCGTGGCAAGCCAGGTCGAGCCGCTGAAAAACTCGACCTGTGCAATGCTGCCGTCGGAGTCGGCGGCGTTGGCAGCGAGATTAATCGTAGCTGGTGCGGTGAAACTCGCGCCGTTGGCTGGGGAGGTGAGGCTGACGGTAGGCGGCGCGTTGGCGCTGACGGTAATGGACACGACCGCCGATACGGTCAGCGCCCCGCGGTTATCGGTAGCGCGGGCCGACAATGCATATTGCCCGGCCGATTTGGCGCCGCTCCAGATGGCAGAGTAAGGTGGCGCGGTGTCGGTGCCGATGAGCGTTGTACCACGGTAGAACTCCACCTTGGCGATGCTGCCGTCGCTGTCCTGGGCTTCCGCCGAGACGGAGATTGGTTCGGTGGTCCCGAAAACCGCGCCATTCGCCGGGGCAGTGAGGTATGCCGATGGCGGCTGATTGGCCGGGGCAATGGTGAGGATGACCGGTTCGGAGGTCGCGACCGCGCCGCGGTTGTCTATGGCACGGGCAGTGAGGGTATAAGTGCCGGCGGACATGCCGGCCCAATGAAACCAGTAGGCGTTGCCGGCCTCCAGATAAGATGAGGGGTTGTCGACCGAGCCCACGAGGACGTCATCCGCATAGTAGTCGACCCGGACCACGTGGCCGTCGGGGTCTACGGCGTCGGCGTTCAGGTCGAGGCCGGTCGAGATGTCGAATGCGCCGCAGTAGGCCGGCGCGGTAAGCGCCACTAGTGGCGGCCGGTTGACAGTGATGACGACCGGCTCGGAGATAGCGGAAGCACCCAGGTTATCGGTGGCTATGACCCTAAGCGTATAGCTGGCTGCGGGTACATTGGACCACGTGTATGTGTAGGGCGTGCCGGTAGCCGTGCCGATCAGCGTCGTGCCTTGATAGAAGTCGACCTTGGCGATGCTGCCGTCGGTGGCGGTGGCGGTGGCGGTGGCCGACAGTGTGATCGTGGCCGGGGCAGTGAAGCTCGCGCTATTGAGCGGTGCGGTGAGGCTGACAGTGGGGGCGATGTTTTTGCCGGCGACCGCCGTCAGGGGCACCGCAGCGGCGAGCCAGAACACCATACGATAGATGAGGCGAGACATGGTTTCTCCCGTTCCTGTTCAATCGCTTCAGTTGCAGACGAGGCCCGTATTGACGACCAGGTGAAGCAAGGCCGAGTCTGCGGTGATCGGGTTGCTGCGGAACACGGCGGTGAGCCGGTGGATCCCGGCCGACAGCGTCGTCGTGAGAGTCGCGGAGCCGCCGTTCAGAGGGGCGCTACCCAATTGCGACGAGCCGTCCATGAAAAAGACATTGCCGGCCAGGTTCGGGTCGGAAACAGTCGCGGTCAGTGTCGTCGATGTTCGCGAACTTGCCGGGTTCGCCGATGAGCTGAGAGTCATCCCAACCGAGGACGCACTGAGCTTGAACACGACCGCATCCTCACCACCTTTGTTCGCCGTTTGAAAAGCGCCGGTAGTCGTCTCAAAACCGCCAGCGTCTTCCGTCGCTACGTAGGCGTTGCCAGTGCTGTCGACGGCAATCGCGTTACCGGCTCCGGAGGGCAGGCCGTCATCCACATCGCCTCCCGGTGTGGGGCCGGTTCTGACGAACGCGGAGTAAAGAAGGACATTCCCGGCCAAGCCGATTTTCGATACGAAAAGAGAATCTTCACTGTCCTGTTGTTTGCCGGGCTGAAGCGAATCGATCAGCGGAAATGTGTACGTGCTGGCAAGTCCCGTCACATACGCATGCCCCACATCATCAATGGCTATGCCATAGGCGACGTCTCCGCGTATCTGGAAGGCGTTGAATACCGAATAGCAATAGCGGGTACAGATTTCGCCCCCGAGAAACGACGCATAGGCGAATCCGTCTCCCCCCGGCAAGAGCTTTGCGACGAAAGCATTACCCAGGCTCGAGTTGGTGAGAAGGTACCCGGACTTGGTGGGCTGAAAGGCGTTCTTGACGGGGAAGTTGCTGGAGTAGGTTTCTCCCGCCACGTAGGCGCTACCTTGGGTATCGACCGCGATGGCGTTCGCCGAGTCGTCCATGGAACCGCCGAGGTAGGTGGAGAAAGCGAGCGCCGTGCCCGAGGCATTCAGCTTGGTTACGAAACCGTCCTGTCTGCCCTGACGCGTTGCCTGCAAAGCATTCGTGGTAGGAAAGTTATCCGACGTCGTCGAGCCCGCGACATAAGCATCGCCGCTAACATCGACGGCGATGCCTTTGCCCGCATCGGTGCCGTTGCCGCCGAGAAAGGTCGCGTAAACCATCCCGGTGCCGTTCGGATTGAGCTTGGCGACAAAGGCGTCGGTGCCGCCCGTGTTGTCGCTGGTCGGCTGAAAGGCGTCCGGAGTCGTAGTGAAATCCGGAGTGGCGCTGCCGGTGAGGTAAGCGGCGCCAGAGGCGTCGACGGCGATGCGGGTGCCGGTTGCGCCAAGGACATAAGTCGAATATACGAGCCCGGTGCCGCTTGCGTTCAATTTGGTGACGAATGCGCCTCCGCCCGTCACGCCCGATTGGTAGGCGCCGCTTGTCACGGGATAATCGCTGCCGGTGGTCCGGCCGGTGACGTAAGCGTTTCCGGCTTCGTCGACAGCGATACCCGTCGCCCAATCCAAGGTGTTTCGTCCCCCCAGATAGGTGGAATACACCAGGGCCGATCCCGTCGGGTCGATCTTGGTAACGAAGACATCCCTATCGCTGTTGCCCAACGACCGGTCGTAAGGATTCTTGAGCGGAAAGTTGGAAGAATACGTATACCCCGCAACGTAGGCGTACCCTGCCGCATCAACGGCAATGGCAGTGCCGGCGTCGTCCGGTCCGGCCCGACTTCGAGCACCTCGCCTTTCGTCGGCCGCATCAACGGCAATGGCAGTGCCGGCGTCGTCCGAGGTTCCTCCGATGTAGGTCGAATAGCTCAGCACCGGGTCAATGACCAGAGGTGTTCGCGTATCGTAGGCGGCGACACTAAAGCCAACTTGGTTTTCTGCCATACGGACGTACTGTCCTTCGACCGCTCGTTTCTCTCCTTCTGCAAGCTGGTAGACGAACGGCCGTTGAAAGATCAATTGCCTGCTTCCGGTGTGAAGCACCAGGTTTCCGTCGTCATCGATCTCGATACGCTCGGGACCTTCAAAAGCGATCCTGATCTGTGCCGGATCGCCGCCCGGCGAGACAACCAGGTCATATTCCAGATGCCGCTGGTTGCCGTAATAGACGAGGTCGATGCCAGGATAGATTGCGGCTAGCGGACCTGGGCAAAACTTTCGATGCCGCTGAGATGCCTGGAAGAGTCGGAGCCCCTGAAATAGCTGGTCTTGCCGGGGAGTGGGTCGATGCCTGCTACCGCGGCATCCCGGCGTGCTCCGACAAAGCGCATGCGGAGTGTGTCGAGTGCAGGTTCGAGTGGGCTACCTGCCAAATCGACGACCGCTTCCGAATGCATCAATAACACTCGGTAGCCGGCTCCCCGCGCGACGAAGTCGACCGCATCGTCGGCTTGGCCATGGTTCTTCTCGAAGGCCATGGGCAACTTTCCGTAGCTTCTCAGAATCAGGCCGGAATCGAGACCCTGGTGCGACGATGCCGCGGATTCGACGGCCCTGCCGCTCGTCGTCTCATTGCCATCCGGCCGCGGATCAGCCGCGATGCAGGCGGCGCAAGCCAATAAACCCGAGACAAGTCCCAGACCTTTCAAAAATAGGCTCATTCCTTTTCCCCCGAAGTGATGGTCGATGGCTAACCTTCATGAAAGGTGCGCTAGCTGCGGCGCGGTACAAGCGAAGTCCTCACCGCAAGTTGTTCTTATTCCTGAAGAGTTGCTTTTTTCAGTAGCCGGAAGTATAGCTGCAATTTTCGGCCTATCTTGTCCGGCGGCAGCGCCCTTCCGTCCGAGCTGAATCAGCCGCCTCTATGAACTCTATGTGAGAATCCATGCCATTCCGTTATCAAAGGCATTGCTGTCGTATGTCGGCGTTAATCCCGCACTGTTCATGCGTGATCGATCTGGTTCCATAAGCTCCAAGGTCGACAAACCGGAGACCATGCAATAGCATGTCCCTTTGCAGTTACTTCTCGAGCGGAAATATCCGCGGCTCTCCGGAAGTCGTTCTAGCCAATGTCAGTCAATTCCTCATCCCACCACAAGCTTCGTGCGCGAGTTATCGCTCCGGCGCGTTTGCACATGGGCTTTCTCGATCTGGGCGGGTCCTTGGGGCGGCGTTTCGGCAGTATCGGCGTCGGTGTCAGCGAAATCGCGACGAGACTATCGATGATGCCTTCGGATCGGCTGACCGCGCACGGACCCGGCGCGGATCGGGCCATCGCTGCCGTCAACAAGTTCGTCTCCGCGCTGGAGCAGGATTTCGCGGTCGAGATTCGGATCGAGGATGCCATACCGGGGCACATCGGACTCGGCTCCGGCACGCAGCTCGAACTGGCCGTAGGTATGGCTCTGTCCAGGCTTTACGGTCTCGACCTGTCGGTGCGCGATCTCGCTCCCATTGTCGAGCGGGGTGCACGCTCCGGCATCGGTATCGCCGTATTCGAGCAGGGCGGCCTGGTGGTCGACGGCGGGCGCGGCGAAAACACGGTCATCCCGCCGGTCGTCGCTCGCCTGGAATTTCCCGCGGACTGGCGTCTCATTCTGGTGTTGGACGAGCGGGATCTGGGCTTGCACGGCAAGGACGAGATCGAGGCTTTCCGCGCCTTGCCGGTTTTTCCCGCCAAGGAAGCCGCGCATCTCTGTCATTTGCTGCTCATGAAAGGCTTGCCCGCATTAGTCGAGCGCGACATCCGAGGTTTCGGCGAGGTGATCGCGGAGTTGCAACGTTCGGTGGGCGATTATTTCGCACCTGCTCAGGGCGGACGCTTCACCAGCGCCGGCGTCGCCAAGGCCTTGGCTTTTCTCGAAGCTCAGGGCGCCGTCGGCATCGGTCAGAGCTCCTGGGGGCCGACCGGTTTTTGCCTGGCTGAGAACGCGACGCGCGGGGAAATGCTGGTCACCGCGGCGCGGCGGCGGTTCGGCGGTACGACCGGTCTCCGGTTTCTGCTGGCCACCCCCCGCAACAAAGGCGCGGATGTTATGTTGGAGCGAACGGATGCGTCGCGGGAAAAGACGTTGCGTTTATAGCCGCGGCGCGTCGGCGGCGAAGCCATTGAGCGATCATTGGAAAGTTTGCGCGACCTATCGGAACGCCTGCTGCTGATCGGCTGCTCGGCGAGAATGCTGGCGCAATCGGCGGCGCGTGCCGGAATTCGGCCGGTCTCGATCGATCTTTTCGCCGATCGGGAAACACGCGCCTGTTCCGAGCGCTGCGAAGCCGTCAACGGCGCCGACATAGGTTTCGAGCGGGAAAGCGTCTTGCGAGCCGCCGAGCGGCTTGCTCCGGCGGAGCTCGGATACGCTCTGGTTTACAGTAGCGGTTTGGATGCCGATCCCGGCATTTTGGAAGGACTTGCGCAAGGGCGGACGCTCTACGGCAATTCGCCGGAAATTCTCCGTTTATTGAAAACGCCCGATGCCTTCTTCGATCTGCTCCGGCAGCTCGATATTCCTTACCCGGAATCCAGCCGAACGTGGCCGCCCGATCCGGAGAACTGGCTGTTGAAGTCCGCTCGTAGCGAAGGCGGCAAGGGTGTGCGTTTTTGTGCCCGAGCGGAACCGGATTCGAGCGGCTATTACCAGCGCAGGCTTCCCGGCAAGGCCATGTCCGCCCTGTTTCTGGCGAACGGCGAAAATGCGCGGATCATCGGTTTCAACACGCTGTGGACGGCTGATTGTCATGTCGATCAGCCGTTTTTGTTTGCCGGCGCCATCAATCGAGCGGAACTTGCGTTAGAGCAGCGGCAGCAGGTGCAGGCGTACGTCGCTCGCCTGATCCGAGCGGTTCCGCTCAAGGGGCTGAACAGCCTGGATTTCATGCTCGATGGCGAGGTGTGCCGGGTTCTGGAAATCAACCCTAGGCCGAGTGCCACCATGGCCTTGTACGATGAGGATTTTTCACGCGGGTTATTGGCCGAACATATTCGGGCGTGCCGAGGGGGAATTCCGGGTGCTGCGGACACCGGCGGCGTCGCCCGGGCCTTCAAGGTTTTTTTCGCATCGCGGGAGCTCGACGTGTCCGAAACCATGTGTTGGCCGGACTGGTGTACGGATACGCCGGTGCCGCGCACGCTGATCGACGTTGGTCAACCGGTGTGCACCGTTCGCGCGGAGGGGGCCGACTGTCCCGACGTCGAACGTTTGATCGAGCTGCGGACAACCGAGCTGCACGAACGACTGTACGGCTAGTACAATCACCTTTTCTTCAATGAACCGGGCAAGAGGGTAACCATGCAACACACTGTCAGCGTTAACGCGCACGCGCTTCCCATCGTCAAGTATATGATCGCCAATGCCGACAAGCTGCGGCTCAAGATCGACAAGCTGGGAAACGGCTGCACCATCATCGACGCCGGTATCGAGGCGGTGGGCGGTCTGGAGGCGGGGCGCTTGATCGCGGAAATCTGCATGGGTGGACTTGGGACCGTCACGCTTACTCACTCTTCAACCTTCAGTCGCTGGCCTCTGACCGTGAACGTCCATTCCACGAATCCGGTAATTTCCTGTCTGGGCAGTCAGTATGCCGGCTGGAGCCTGTCCCACGGAGAGGGCAAAAGCGCCTTTTACGCGCTCGGTTCGGGCCCGGCGCGTGCGATGGCGACCAAGGTCAAGGACGGCAACGAAGAGCCCGTCGAAGAGCTTTATAAGGAATTGGGCTATCGCGACCACGGCAACGAGACGGCCATCGTGATGGAGGTCGACAAGGTTCCTCCGGTCGAGGTGATCGAGAAAATCGCCAAGGCCTGCAAAGTGGACGCCAGCGGGGTCAACGTCATTCTGACGCCCACCTCCAGCCTTGCCGGCAGCATGCAGGTCGTCGGCCGCGTACTGGAGGTCGCCCTGCATAAGGCCCATTCGCTTCATTTTCCGCTGGGAAACATCATCGACGGCACCGGAACCGCTCCGGTTCCGCCGCCTCATCCCAATTTCGTCAAAGCCATGGGGCGCACCAACGACGCCATTCTGTTCGGCGGTACCGTGCATCTGTTCGTGAAGGGCAGCGACGAAGCGGCCGAAATGCTGGCCAACGAACTGCCGAGTTCGGTTTCCCGCGATTACGGCAGGCCGTTTGCCGAGGTGTTCAAGGATTACAAGTACGATTTTTTCAAGGTCGATCCGATGCTGTTCAGCCCAGCCAGCGTCATTGTCACGGCAGTCGAGTCCGGCCGCAGCTTCCATGCCGGCAAGCTCGACGAAGCGCTCCTGGAACGGTCCTTCGGAGAATAATTTGGGCCGCATCGCGATCATCACCGACGATCCGGGCTGGCACGGCGCACGACTTCGCGAGGCATTGGCAGCGAAAGGGTATGGCTATTCCTATGTGTCCTTGACTGCCTGCCGGCTGAATCTCGAGTCCGGCGGTTTGCCGGTGCTCCTGCCGAGCTTCGAGGACGGCCTTCCCGACGGCGTTTTCGTGCGTGGCGTGCCGGGCGGGTCGCTGGATCAGGTCGTTTTCTACCTCGACGTGCTGCACGCATTGAAGCTGCTCGGGATTCCGGTATACAACGACGGTCGGGCGGTCGAGCGCACCGTGGACAAGGCCATGACCAGTTTCATGTTGCAGAGCGCCGGCATACCGACGCCGCCCACCTGGGTGCTGGGCAGCCGCGAAGAGGCACTCGATCTGGCCGAGCGGGAGTTGCGCGCGGGCCATCAGCTCGTGTCCAAACCTTTGTTCGGCTCCCAGGGACAGGGCTTGCAGCGATATGAAAAGCCGGAGGACCTGGCGGGGCTGAGCGATAGCAGCGGCGTTTTCTACCTACAACGTTTCGTGAGTTGCGGTGAACAGCCCCACGACTTCCGCGTATTCGTCATCAGGGGCAAGGCGGTGGCCGCCATGCGGCGATGCGGTGTGAGCTGGCTGAACAACGTCGCTCAGGGCGCTCGCTGCGAACCGGTGCGTCTCGACGATCTGCTGCTGTGCCGATTGGCGGAGGATGCGGTAAAGGTTTTGGACATGGGCTACGCGGGGGTGGACATCATCCGCGATCACCACGGTCGGTACAGCGTGCTCGAGGTCAACAGCATTCCGGCGTGGAAGGGCTTGCAGAGCGTCAGTAAAGTATCGATCGCCGATTTGTTGGTCGACGACTTCCTGTCGCTTTGTCACCCCGAGCCTCACGGGGAAATCCGGGTTCGGTGACGTCGGTTCCGATGCCTATTCAACGGGACGCTTTATTGTCCGCTTACCTCGATGCCTGCGAGACGGAGCTTCGCGCCTTCAAGCCGGGGAACGTCAGCATTTATTCCGAGGCGCACGATATGACCGTGGAGGACTTCCGGCGCAGTGCCGCGGCCAGCGGGCCTTTCTTGTGCGACTCCGGTCTTTCCCTGGGCGAGAAGATTTATCACGCGACTCGGGCGACTCGCGAGGTCGTCCCCTGCAATACCAATCTCGGCATCATCCTGCTGGCCGCGCCCCTGTTTCAGGCGTTTCAGGAGATTCGCGAAGGCGAAACGCTCAGGGATACGCTCCGGCGGGTACTCGGTGCGACGACGCAAACCGATGCGGACTGGACTTACAAGGCCATACGGCTGGCGCAGCCGGGCGGCCTCGGCGAGTCTCCGGATCAGGATGTTCGCGACGCGCCGGAGGTAACTTTGCTCGAAGCCATGCGTTTTGCGGAACATCGTGATCGCATCGCTTATCAATACACTAATTCTTTTGCAGATGTTTTTGATTTCGCGATTCCACGTTATCATAGGAAATTGTCCCAGTGGGGCGATAAAGAATGGTCGGCAGTGGCGGTGTTCGTAGGCTTACTCAAGCATATTCCCGACAGCCACATCGAGCGTAAGTTCGGCGCTCGATATACAGGGATAGTTGCCAGCCGAATGGCGCAGATCGATAAGGCGTTATCCGTTTCCGATAGACCGGAACAAGTCATGCCGCTCCTCCGAGAAGTGGATGCGGAGTTCAAGTCCGGCGGAATCAATCCGGGTACGACGGCCGATCTCACAGTAGCGTGTTTGCTGGCCGTGCGCCTGGAAGCGTTGCTGGGCCAGCGCAAGCGAAAGACGGGCTGTTTTCTGGAAGCGTAGAGGCACGTCGGCACAACAACAGGGATTTTTTATGCTTCGCTTGGGGAGGAGGATATGGCAGTGTCGTTACTTCGAAAGTTTTTTCTTTTACCAAAGAGGAGTTAGCAATGGGGAAAATCAATAAGATGTTGGTGGGTGAGGCTCTGTGCGGCGGCGGCAACGAAATCGCCCACATCGACCTGATCATGGGTCCGCGCGGCAGCGCCGCAGAGACGGCTTTCGCCAACTGCATCACCAATAACAAAGACGGATTCAGCAGCTTGTTGGCCGTAGTCGCGCCGAACCTGATGGCCAAGCCGAATACCGTCATGTTCAACAAAGTCACCATCAAGAACGGCAAGCAGGCTACCCAGATGTTCGGGCCTGCACAGCGCGGCGTTGCCATGGCTGTGGCCGATTGCGTCGAAGACGGCACCATTCCTGCCGACGAAGCCGATGACATTTTCGTCTGCGTAGGCGTATTCATCCACTGGCTGGCTGAAGACGACGCGAAAATCCAGGACTACAACTACGAAGCCACCAAGCTGGCGATCAAGCGCGCCGTTGCCGGCGAGCCGAAGGCAGCCGAAGTTGTGGCTCAGAAGGGTCAGATCGAGCACCCCTTCGCAGCGCACAAATAATCGCGCTTGTCGAAAAAACGTTGCCCCGGCACCGGGGCAACGTTTTTTTTTTCGTCCGTAAGTCACGAATTCTCAGACTTTCCTCAAGTCACCGCCTCCTCCGAATCCTCGATCACACGCCCGATCAGCCGCGAGTCAATAGTGCCGGAATGCAGGGCGCTGGCTAGCAACACGCCGGCCGTTTCCATGGATTTAAGCCGTATCAGATCTTGTTCGTCCCGCACGCCGCCGGCTACGATGAAGCGTCGGTGGGGATGTTTGCGTCTGAACGACGCCAAACGGTCGAAGTCGGGACCCGCCGTACTGCCCACATGGGAGAGACTCATCAAGATCACGGTTTCCGGCCAAAGTTCCGGGCTGTACAGCAGTTGCTCAGCCCCTAACAAGCGGTCGCCGAGAAAGTCCAGCGACAAGATGAAGTCCGGATATGAACGGGCCAGAAGCGGCAAAGATTCCTCGGAAAGCGATTCGCTGCCGACGACCGATCGGGCGTGCTTTTTAACTGGAAAAGACTCCAATTCGCTGAGGCGTGGCAGTCCTCGATCCATCCAGAATTCGACCTGCGGAAAGCTGCGCTCCAGTTCAACCGCCAAATCAGTTTGGGGGTCTTTGCCCATGAGCGCATCGAGATCGGCGATATAGACCCTTTTGAACGGATACAAGCCGAGCAAACCGCGTATGACGGCCTCCGGTTCGGGAGTCGAACACAACACGCTTTGCAGCGGACGGTATTGCTCGCGCCGGCCCTCCCTGGCGTGCACGGCGACACCGCCCATGATGTCGACGACGGGGATGATGTCCATTTGATGCAGGAATGAAGATACTGGTTTTCGAATATATTACCGGCGGCGGGATGCTCGGCGAAGCAATTCCACGCTCTTTGGCGCAGGAAGGGGAGTTGATGCTTACGGCGCTCCTCAGGGATTTGTCCGACTTGCCGGATGTTCGGACGGTCGTGTTCAGGGATGCGCGGCTCCCCCTTTCGGGCCGGAAGTTTTCCGGGGCCTCATGGGTCTTTGTCGATCGGAAAGACGATCTTGAGTGCCACCTTGTGGATCAGATCGAGCGTTGCGACGCGGTGTGGCCGATTGCCCCTGAAACCGGCGGCATTCTGGAGCGTCTTTGTCGTCGAGTCGAGGCGGCCGGCAAGGCGCTGTTGACCAGCCCGTCCGACGCCGTCAGCCTTGCCGCAAGCAAGCTGGCGACCGTGAAGCGCCTGCAAAATAAAGGCGTTTCTGCCGTTTCGACTTACGCTCTGAGCGAATCGATTCCTCTGGAATTCCCACGTGTCGTGAAGCCGGACGACGGCGTTGGTTGCGAAGGCGCCCGCATCATCGAAACCGAGTGGGTCTGGAAGACTTGGGCGGCCGAAACCGACGACCTTGCCCGGTATGTCGTTCAGCCTTTGATCGAAGGCGAATCGCTTAGCCTGTCCGCACTGTTTGCTCACGGGAAAGCGCGGCTGCTGAGCTGTAACCGGCAACGGATCGTCAGGTCGCGGGGCGGTTTTGCCTTGCGCGGCTGCGAGGTCGGCGCCATCCGGTCGGGTCTTGCCGCGTATCGAGCCTTGGCTGATTGGATCGCGGAGGCCGTGCCGGAATTATGGGGCTATGCCGGGGTCGATTTGATGCAGTGCGAACAGGGGCCGAGGGTGCTCGAGATCAATCCGCGACTGACCACGTCCTACGCCGGGCTGCGGCAATCCTTAGGCATTAATCCGGCCGCGCTGGTTTTGGAATTGTGGCGGAGCGGAATCTTGCCCGAATTCGACGCGGAATCGGGAAAGCCCGTCGAGATTGGTTTGGAGACGTGAAATGAGCATTGAAATGATCGGCTGGGACATCGGCGGAGCCCACCTCAAAGCGGCGGCGTTGAATGGCGCCGGCGAAATCGTCGCGGTCATTCAGGAGCCCTGTCCCTTGTGGCTGGGCTTGGATCGACTGCATGGCGCCATGAGCCGAATCCTGGAAGCCATTTCGCCGAGACCGGGCTGCCGCCATGCAATGACCATGACCGGCGAGTTGGTGGATTTTTTCGAAAACCGGGAGCAAGGCGTGATTGCCTTGGTCGAAGCGATGATTCAGCGCTGTCGGCAGAATTCGGTGCAGGTGTTTGCCGGACACGACGGGTTTCTCGATGCCAATGCCATCACCCCGGAAAGCGTTCCAAAAATCGCTTCGGCCAACTGGCTGGCGAGCGCGCTCTGGGTGGCGGAAAATCTGCGCGATGCCATGTTCGTGGATATCGGGAGCACGACCACCGATATTGCGTTGATTCGCGGCCACCGGGTCGAAACTCGAGGCTATACCGATTATGAACGAATGCGTTACGATGAGCTGATTTATACCGGGATAGTCCGTACCCCGGCGATGGCGCTTGCCGATCGGGCGCCCTTCGAGGGCGAGTGGATCGGTATCATGGCCGAACATTTCGCGACCACTGCCGACGTCTACCGGCTGTGCGGAGAATTGCCCGAGCACGCCGATCAGATGCCGGCGGCCGATAGCGGCGAAAAAACCGTCCAGGGAAGCGCCCGGCGTCTAGCTCGCTTGTTCGGGCGGGATGCGGAGTCGGCATCGTTGAAGCAATGGCGGCAGGCGGCCCGGTTCTTCCGCGAGCGGCAACTCGCGAAGCTTCGTTCGGCTCTGGATCGCCAGCTTTCGCGCGGCTTGATCGGCGACGATGCGCCTTTGATCGGTGCTGGCGTGGGACGATTTCTGGTGCGAGAATTGGCGGCACGATCGGGTTTTCCTTATAAGGACTTCAGCGAACTGTTTTCAATGTTGACGTCGCAAAACGATTTTCACGCTTCGGATTGCGCCCCAGCCGCAGCCGTAGCTTGTCTGGCATTGCGGGAGGTGGGGCGGACATGACGCCGAGAATCGAAGAGCTGCCTTATTTCGAGGACAGCGCCGCTTTGTTTCTGCCTTGGGCGGAGCGGCGCTGGGCGGTTTTTCTGGATAGCGGGTTTCCGCATAGCCGACAGGGACGTTACGACATCATCGCGGCGGATCCCGTCGCGACGCTGGTCACGCGCGGGCCGCTCACCGAGATTCGATCGCAGGGCTCTATCACACTGTCGCCGGATGACCCGTTTACCCTGGTCAAGCAATATCTCGGCGAAAAGGCTCCGCAGCTTCCGGGCCTGCCTTTCTGCGGCGGCGCTATCGGATACTTCGGCTACGATCTGGCGAGGAGGCTGGAGAAACTGCCCGACAAGGCCCTGGATGCGGAGAACATCCCGGAAATGGTCGTCGGCATCTACGATTGGGCGGTCGTCGTGGATCACTGGGCGCGCCGTACCTGGCTGGTCGCACAAGGGCGCGATCCCGCCCTCGCGGTACGCTGGCCCCACTTGGTTCAGGCCTTCAGCCAAATCCAGACCATCGGATGGCAGCAGGCCGACTTCTATCTGCTCAGCGACGTCGTCTCGAATATGAGCCGAGCCTATTATGCAAAGGCTTTCGGACGCATTCAGCATTACATTCGCGAGGGCGACTGCTATCAGGTCAATCTGGCGCAGCGCTTTTCGGCCTATTGCATAGGACATCCCTGGGCGGCCTACCAACTTTTGCGGCCTTACAATCCCGCGCCGTTCAGCGCCTATCTCAACTTCCCGCAGGTTCAGGTGCTGAGTTCCTCGCCGGAGCGCTTTCTCAAAGTGACCAACGGCATCGTTGAAACCAAGCCGATCAAGGGCACCCGCCCTCGGTCGCAGGACCCGCACGCGGACGCCGCCAAGGCGCAGGAACTTCGGGACAGCGTCAAGGACCGCGCGGAAAACCTGATGATCGTGGATCTGCTGCGCAACGACATCGGCAAGAACTGCGAGCCGGGCTCGGTCCATGTGCCTAGTCTGTTCGAGATCGAAAGCTACGCTACCGTGCATCATTTGGTGAGCACAGTCCGCGGTCGATTGTCCGAAGGACATAGCGCCGTGGATCTCTTGCGCGGCTGTTTCCCCGGCGGTTCCATTACGGGAGCGCCGAAGATTCGTTCCATGGAAATTATCGAGGAGCTCGAACCGCATCAGCGGGGCGTCTATTGCGGCTCGATCGGCTATGTCGGCTTCGACGGCAACATGGACAGCAACATCGCCATCCGTACCTTGGTGCACTCGGACGGTACGATCCGCTTCTGGGCCGGCGGCGGTATCGTGGCCGATTCGGTCCTGGACCAGGAGTACCAGGAGTGCTACGACAAAGCTACGGCCCTCTTGCATCTGCTCGAGCAATTCCAAGTCCAGAGGACCGGTGCCGATCACATGGGTCGTTAAGCTGGGCGGCAGCCTGGCCGACTCGGATACTCTCCCGTTCTGGCTGGATGCTTTGGCCGATGCGAACCTCGTCATCGTGCCGGGAGGCGGGCCTTTCGCCGACCAGGTCCGGTCGGCGCAGCAACGCTGGTCGTTCGGCGACGAGGCGGCTCACGCCATGGCGCTCTTGGCCATGGGGCAATACGGTTTGATGTTGAGCGGATTGTGCCCGAAGCTCGGAATCGCGAGCGATGTCCCTGCGCTTCGAGCTTTGGTGGAATCCGGCCGCTCCACGATTTGGCTGCCCGGTTTGTCCCTGATGAACGATCCGGGCATTCCCGCATCTTGGGAGGTCACTTCGGACAGCCTCGCGGCTTGGCTGGCCGGACGTTTGAATGCCGCGAATTTGCTCCTGGTCAAATCGGTGGCGATCTTTTCAGACGATACTTCGTACGGCGGACTTGTCGCACAAGGCCTGGTCGATGCCGCTTTCGAGCGCTTTTCCGCCAAGGCCGCGTTCGCAGTCTGGCTCGGTCACCGGCAAGATCACCCGCGCGTGCGGGCAGGTCTGCGAGAGCCATCCCATGTCTTTACGCGCGTTAATCGCTCCGCCGGATAAAAAAGTTCCGGGTTTGATCGAAGTAAAAATGAATGCCCGTGGAAAGTGTGCACGCGGAACAGCCGGAATGTGCCGAGCGAACGAAGACCGGCGTGTTCCGTTAGGGATCTACTTTCTTTGCGCTCAGTAACACGATGGCGGCTCTTGGATGGTTTTTGGTGAAGACAGAGATTAAATCGCATGTCGATTAGAGTGCGTTATTTCGGAAGCCTCCGGGAAAAAATGGGGCGAGTGGACGACAGTCTTGCCGCGGAAGACATCGATACGGTAAGCGACGTGTGGAAAGCGGTGAGCGAAGGCCAATATCTGCCGGATCGTATCCTCTGTGCGGTGAATATGGACTATGCCGATCCGGACGCGCCGGTCAAGGACGGCGACGAAGTGGCTTTTTTTCCGCCGGTGACCGGGGGCTGAAGTGCTGATCGAGCTGCGCCCGACCGGAATCGACCCTTACTCGGAACTACAGCGCTATCAAACGGAAACACTGGGCCACACCGGAAAATACGGTGCGACCTGCTCATTTGTCGGCACCATGCGCGACTTCAACGAAAATGAGACAGTCCGGCACATGTTTCTCGACCATTATCCCGGCATGACCGAGCGGCAGCTCGAGAAAATCGTCGAAGAAGCCCAGACCCGCTGGTGTTTTTTGGATGCGCTCGTCATTCACCGTGTAGGCGAGATACTTCCCGATCAGCCCATCGTGCTGGTCGCGGTGTGGTCCTCCCATCGCGGCGCGGCCTTCGACGCCTGCCGCTACATCATGGAAGAGCTGAAAAGCCGCGCGCCGTTTTGGAAAAAGGAAACCCTGAAGGAAGGCGAGCGCTGGGTGGAAAAGAATACCAGCGGCTATTGACGAGTTCCGCCGGATGCGCGGATCGTAGGTCGGCAATCCTTTGTCGACGCCCAGTCATGTTTTTCCAGCCGCGTCATGTCGGGAAAGGATTCCCGACCTACTCCGTATGAAACCAGTGAGTCGTAGGTCGGCATTCCTTTTGCCGAGCCGAAACGTCGGCAAGGGATTGCCGACCTACATATCCGGATCCCTTACACTGAATCGGAAAACGCTCTACCGGCCGGAATTCGACAGCGGAGCGGCCAAGACCATCGCCCAATAAGGCGAGCCTCCGCCGCCGCTGCTCGCACAGGCGACACCGACTTCGTCGAAATCAGCCTCCATGATGGCGGAACAATGCCCGGTGCTGTCGAGCCAACTCCGCATGACTTCCCCCACCGTGCGCTGCCCCTGGGCGATGTTTTCGCCATAAACCTCCCAGTCATAGCCGGCTCGGGTAATGCGGTCCCCCGCCTTTCGTCCATCCCGGCCTCTGTGCGAGAGTCGGTCGTTGCGGCTCATCTCCTCGGCGTGTTTTTTCGCCGCTTCGAACAGCTTTTGATTCCACCGCAGCGGCTTGGCGGGTCGAAATCGCTTCCGGCCGCAGTATCTCGGCTTGGCACGAACGGCTTTTAGTTCCTCGAGGATTTCGCGCCTGATGGTGTCGGCGGAAGGGCATCGGGCTGTTGGAGCTTCGCGGGCGAAGACGGGCAGTACCAAACCAGCGGTCAAAATCAGGCTAAGGACGAGTCGTGTCATATCGGTTTTTTGGGCTGCGCCATCTCCAAATACTGTTGTTCGATGTTCAGAAAAGCCGTTCCCAGTTCGCCTACGGCTCGATAGAAACGAGCGGACCGGGCTTCTTTCAGATCGCTGAAGAAGCGCATGATCCAAGGCGCCAAGTGTTTAGCGAAAAAACCCGCCTCGCGTCCGTCTGCCTCGATAATCAGAAGGCTCATCGCTTCGCACAGCGCGGCGACATGATCCTCGGGTTCTTTCGCCGATGCCTGCCGTTCTAAACCTAAGCTCCGAAGCTCGTCGCGCAAGGCGGCCAGAGGCTTTTCCATGAGAAAGCCGGTGAGATACCAGGAAGCATAGGGCAGCAACTCGCCGCGGGTCGGGCCTATGAAAAGTGTTTGATATTCCTCGGCGAGCTCGATTTCGCCAGCATCGCGAGCGGCAGCCGCCAGCCGTTTCCAGGCTCGCGCCAGCGGCGGGTCGTTGGGACTCTCCTCGCATGGAATGGCGGCGATCCGTTCCAGCAGTTCCCTATCCGGTGCGGCGGCCAGAAGCCGGGCCAGCAGAGCGTAGGTTTCCGCCCGCCATCGATCTTCTTCGGGAAGAGGCGAGGGCATGGTGTCGTTCATGGTTTTTGCGAAAGGTGTCCGAAATGGGCCTTGACCCGGCAGTCTTCGCACATCAGAAGCCGGCGGAGATTCGGCCCCTGAAACATCGGGTGGTGCTGCAAGCGCTGGGTGATGGTCTTGATCATGGCGGCGGTTGCGAAGGGCTTTCCGCACTCGACGCAACGGAATACCGCCTCTTCATGCAGCAGGCGCGCACGTCGGGCTTGCCGCTGATCGAAGAGATAACGCGGTGCCAGCGAGATGGCGTGCTCCGGGCAAGCCTTCACGCACAATCTGCATTGGACACAGTTGGCTTCGATAAGCTTGAGCTGCGGGGCGTCTTGCCCGTCGGCCAAGGCGCGTTCCGGACAGACCGAGACGCAGGCGAGGCACAGCGTGCATTTTTCCTTATCCACCCGAATCTCGCCAAACGGCGCGCCGGGGGACAGAGCCGCCGATTCCGGCTGCGACGGCGCTTGCCGGTAGAGATGCTCGACCGCCAGGCGGATGACGGTGCGCTTGTCATCGTCCGCCGCGAAACGGGCGTGAGTCCGGCATGGCGAAGCAGGGAGCGGTTCAAGAACGTTCAGCCAATCCTCGGCGCAAACCAGGTATACCGAATCGGACGGATAACCCATGGCGGACAGGATTTCGCCGGCGTAACCGATTTGTTCGGCAAGAGCTCGCCGGGTCGGCTCGGCGGGCGTTCCGGCTGCTAACAAGATCACTCGCTCGAAGCCGTAAGCCAAGGCCGCAAGCCAAAAGTCCATGCCGCTGGCGCCCAGGGCCTCGATTTCATAGGGCAGGATGTTTTCCGGCAGTTCGGATTCGTGCTCGGCTATCCAGGTCGCGCCCGCGTTGCTGTCGTGCAACAAGAGCTCGGGTCGCTCGCCGCCTGCCTCGAAAAAAGCGTCCAGCATCAGCCGCAAGCGCTTCAAGCTGTCCTTCCGGCGCGGATATACGTAATTCATCGCTCCCGAAGGACAAACCGTGGCGCACTCGCCGCAGCCTTGGCAGCGATAGGGATCGACCGAGACGCGATCGCCGCGGGATTCGATAGCCCCGGTTCCGCAGGCATCAAGACATGATCTGCAGCCCTCGATGCGGCTCGCGCCGTGAGCACAGAGTTCGGGCCTATATTCGAAAAACTTGGGCTTGTCGAACTCGCCGACCAGCTCGGCCAACGCATTCAGAGCCTGTTCCCACTTTTTCGGGTCTCTGCCTGGGGCGAAATAGCCGATCGGCGGGATGGGCAGATCGATCGCCGGTGGGTTTTGCAGATCCAGGATCAGATCGAAACAGGTTTCCGGCGGCAGAAGGACAGCTCCGGCATCGATGCGTATCCCGCCGCAGCGCGCGTTCACCCGAAAAGCTCCGAAATGGCCTTCGATGTTTATGTCCGAGCATTGCCCGAGATAGGGAATCTCCCGGCTTTTCAATGAGTCGGCCAGCGTACGAGACGGGGCGTCGGTGAACAAGAGGAAGCGGCGGAGCATGGCCGGAAGGCGTTCCGTGACCGAGACAACGGCATCGCTGTCTCCGACGATCAGCAGATATCCGTTCGACCGGTACGATACCCATGTAGTCGGTTCAGTCTCGTAAGCGGATGCTGCTTGTTTGAATGCTTGCCGGGGACTAGGCCGGCAACTATCGGGTGATTGGAGCATTCGGGAGGGTGAAATCAGCTCGAGGATTCGGTGTCGCTGTCCGGAGCACTATGCGCCATGACCGGGGCGGCTGGCGATTCCGGCGAACAGGCTGTATCGGACAAGGACTCCCGAGCGCGTTCCAAGGCCCATCGCATGTCCGAGGTCACGAGTTCGCCGCGGGGCTCAAAAACGGTATAGTCGCCGTCGTAGTCGTCCAGCCCGTCGCGCACGGCAAATTCCGGCCGCCGAAACAGCTCGCGCAGGGTGACAGAGTCGAACGACGCGTTCTCCGACGCATCAGCTTGCTCTTCGTGAACGGCTTTCGATGGCCCGGCCGGTTCGTTATGCTCTTTAGCGCTCAGCTTGTTTCTGGCCCAACGCTTGAAGAAAGAATCATGTTCCTGCATTTCGGCAACTGGGGTTAATTCGGTTTTCGCGATTGGCCATGGAGACACGTTTCTGTTCCTTGCGACGAACGCAAGAAGCTGGAACCGTGAACATTACCACCGTAGCCGCGTTTCTGAATAGGTCGTTTTCCAGCCCAATCGTATTGGGCCACGTTATTTCTTGGGAGTTCGCTTCATGCCGCCGTTCGGCAAGTCCGTCGCCCGGAACGTTTATTTCCACGTAAGCCTGCTGGACACATTGGAGCCGGAATCGCGCGACGCGGTTCACGCCGCCGGCAACGTTGCTCAAATCCATCCCGGCGAGGACTACAACGTCGTCAAGCTGAACCGGGAGCAGAACGGCGTTTCGCTGCTCGATTATCCAGGTTTTTTCGAGGAAGGCTTTCCGGTTCTCCGCTGCTATTGGACGATCGACCTCGAAAAGCACACCGTCCGCTTCCGCACTTACGAGAACTCCCTCAACCCGCCGATTCTTCACCGCAAGGAACTGCTGCTGCCCGAAAATCATCCGCAACGGGAAATGTTCGAGGCTTTGACCTCAGCCGCCGAGCAAATCGGCCTGTTCGACGACCCTTGTCGCATCGGGTTCAAGCAAGCCTGGGAAATCCTGCTGGCACAGCGCGGGTTCAGATTGGCCGGGCATGATCTGGTGCCTATCGGTAATGACGAATCGGATTCCCCTGGTCTCCTTACCTCTATTCCCCCCTTTGAAAAAGGGGGGCTAGGGGGGATTGGCGGCATCGCCCGCCATCTCACCGCGCTCACCCGCTACGGATTCTCCGCGCCGATCCAAACCCTCACCCGGTTCGGCTTTCTGGACGGTTCGAAAACAGTGTTCGACTACGGCTGCGGACGGGGGGGCGATGTGCGCGGACTCAGGGAAAACGGCATCGAAGCCGCCGGCTGGGACCCCTATTACGCGCCCGAGGAAACCCGGCGGAACGCCCATATCGTCAATCTGGGGTTCGTGATCAACGTCATCGAGGACATGGACAAGCGCGTCGAAGCCCTGCAAGGCGCCTATCGGCTGGCGGAGGAACTGCTGGTGGTCTCGGCCATGCTGGCTAACCCGGACGCCGTGCGCGGCACGCCATACGGCGACGGCATTCTGACTTCGCGCAATACTTTTCAGAAGTACTACAGCCAAGGCGAACTCCGCGCCTTCATCGCCGAGGTATTGGACGAAGAGCCCCTGCCGGTTGGCCCCGGCATCTTTTACGTCTTCAAGGACAAGGATGCCGAGCAGCGCTTCATGGTCGGACGGCTGGAGAACCGGCGGAACATCTTGCGGCTTTCTCACCTGTCCCGCCCGGCCAGGCCGCGGATCGACAAGGCGGAAGCCAAATACGAGCAGCACCGGAAGCTTCTGGATTCGTTGTGGGAAAGCTGCCTGAACCTCGGCCGCGACCCCGATCGCAGCGAATTTCCACACCCGGACGTTGCCTCCCATTTCGGCTCGTTGCCAGCGGCGTTACGCTTCGTCAAATCCCGCAAGGAAAACGCTGCAGACATCCTGGAACAGGCCCGGCAATCCCGCATCGACGACCTTCGCGTCTACTTCGCGTTGTGGCAATTCGAGAAGCGCAAACCCTACCGCCATCTCGAAGCCCGCTTGCAAAAGGATATCAAAGCCTTTTTCGGCGACTACCGGACCGCCCTCGAATCCGGCCGGGAACTCCTGTTTGCCGCCGCCAGTCCCGAGGCTATCGAACAAGCTTGCCGGGAAGCCGCCGAGCAAGGCATCGGCTGGCTGGAGGAGGGCGAATCGCTGCAACTTCCCACGCGACTGGTGGTGCAACTGCCCGCCATCCTGCGCGCCTATGTCGGCTGCGGTCTTCTGCTTTACGGGGACGTGAGCAGCGCCGATCTCATCAAGATCCATATCCGTTCCGGCAAGCTCACCCTGATGAGTTTCGACGATTTTTCCGGCAAACCGCTGCCGCGAATGCTGCAACGGATAAAGATCAACCTCCGCACCCAGGAGCTCGACATTTTCGATTACGGCGAGCCGTACGAACCGCCTTATCTCTACCGGAAATCCCGCTTCATCAACGAAGAGTTTCCGAACTACGCTGAGCAGCCGGCTTTCGACGAAAAGCTGGAAAACCTGGGAGTAGTCGACTTCAGCGGCTACGGCCCCAAGCCCATGGAATTCCATACTCGTCTCGAAGCCGCCCGCTGGACCGTCGACGGCTTCCGCCTCGTCCGCAGCCGCGCCATTCCCGATTTGGACGCCCCTTGCGGGCGCTATTTTACCTACCGCCGACTGATCGAATGCGGCGAGACCCACGCCCGGACCGGCTTACCTAACCTCCCCAAGGAACCCGATAGCTATTCCGCACTGTACGATCTCGCCGTCAACATTCTGGACCCGGTGATCGACTACTTCGGGATGATCGAACTCACCTACGGCTTCTGCTCGTCGGAACTCGCCAAGCGAATCGCTGGCCGAATCGCCCCGGAACTGGACCAGCATGCAGCCCATGAATTGAACCGTAAAGGCAGGCCGATCTGCCCCCGGCTCGGCGCGGCGGCTGATTTCTTGGTGCGGGACGAAAACATGGAAGAAGTCGCCCGCTGGATCATGGCGAATCTCCCCTTTGACCGGCTGTACTACTACGGCCCGAACAAGCCGGTGCACGTCAGCTATTCGGAGCGCCCAGCGGGGGAGGCGCACGAGATGAGAGTGGTTGGAGGGAGAAGGGTGCCGAGAGTTTTTGAGTGACGAAGTGGCGGACTCGTAGCGCTGTTCTGAGTACCTTTCGATGGTACTATGCCTCCAACTAGATTAAGGGTTAGTCCACCTGCCGGAAATACATAATGCAGCACGTCAACATTCACGAAGCGAAAACCCATTTCTCCAAACTGGTGGATGCGGCTATGGCCGGCGAGGAAATCGTTATCGCGAAGGCCGGTAAGCCCGTCGCTAAACTTGTCCCTTATCGAACCGAGACTCGAAAAACCATCCGTTTCGGCCTGATGAAAGGCGAAACCGCAATTGCCGCAGATTTTCACGCCCCTTTGCCTGATGAGATCGTCGCTGATTTTGAAGGTGACGGTCAGTGAGATTGATCCTCGACACTCATGTGCTCCTGTGGGTATTGGCCGATGATGCTGCCTTATCCAATACGGCGCGTGCCGAGATCGATCGGGTGGAAGCGGTTTATGCAAGTGCGGCTTCGATATGGTAAATCAGCATCAAATCAGCTCTGAGAAAGCTCAAGATCGATCAGCGTTGTCTGCCGGATCGTCTGATTGAGGCGGGCTTTCTCCCATTGCCCGTCACCTGGGAGCATGCCAACGCCGTGCGGACACTTCCCAATCTCCATCGCGACCCCTTCGACAGGATACTCATCGCCCAAGCCATTACCGAACCCTTGCGATTTATGACCGCCGATCGGACTTTGGCAGGCTACTCTGAGCTGGTCGTTCTCATATAAGCCGGCCGGCTCGATCGCTTTGGACGTCGCCATTCCACAAGTCTTGCATTTCCTATAACCGTTGGTTAAGGACCCGATTCTTGACCTACATAGCTAATCGACAAAAACTCGTCAATATAGCCGGTTAACTCGCTAGGGATTGCTCCGCTCCGTTTTATTGCGGCCCCCAAATGATAGGTAATGTCGTCTCTGATATTAGCGGCCTTTTTTATGCGAGCTAGCAATGCCTTGCCGTGAATGCGTCTTAATAAGCCTGTTAACCTTTTTTCCAGCGAGCTGTCAGGATAATCGAAGGTTTCAACTTTATTTATATAATCTCGGTAGCGTTCCCATCCATCCTCGCGTAATCGGGTGCGGTGATCATATTCAATTTTGGTTTCAACATCCTCGCGGGGTTTGGCTTCCGTGTAACCATCCCCGCAATCTCCCGACCCCTGATAATGCAACGCGGCATTAACGGCGGCATGAGGAATCAAGGCATTTATATGATCTAATAAGTCACGTATTACCTCGTCACGCCGTCTACAAATTCTTCCTTGTTGATGAAGAGCGAGGTGAGTCTCGATGGCGTCAGGCTCAATCAAATAATTTTCCAATTCCCAATAGAGCGTAACTCGGACATAATCACCAAACGGATAGGCTTTGGAGAAGGCGTCGTCGTTCGTTTCCCAAACTAAATCCCATAAGCGCTTCGACTGCACGGAATCACGGTCCACTATTCCAAAAGCTTGAACACCTATTTTCCGCTCCTCCCAAACCTTGGCGATAACCATACTGCAACCACCGGCTTTCTCGGGGACTTTGAACTCAATTCTATCCAAGTAATCATTAAACCAATAATTGCCGTACATGTTGATGTCTCCGTCTCCCTCTAGATAAACGGAGATCTTGTGCCGGTAGCGATCAGCAAAGGTTTCCGACGTAGTTGCCTTAATATTCTTGATTCTCGCCATAATGCTCCATTGCGTCCTCAATAATGCGCTCAGCTTCTTTTTCCTCGTCCGGAGTTTCGATGATTTCGCCGCCCTTGCGCACATTTTCTTCCTGAAACTCAAATCCAATGGCTTTCATGATTTCAGGAGAGTGAGTGGCAAGAATAACGGTTAAGCCTGGATAAAATTCCTTGACCAATCTCTTGAGTTGAGTATGTAGCCGATACTTCCATGAATCGTGCAAATGTGCCTCAGGTTCGTCGATGAGCAATATGGTGTTGCGCGTCATGTGGGCACCTAACCGGAGGAATAATTGCACCAAGCTCTTTTCGCCACTGCTCAATTCGTCCAGGCGATGTTCATTCACGCCGTGACGAACTATAGCTTCAGGCGGTTCTTTACGAACACCTTTAATAAACTTGATACCTTGCTTGAAAATCCGTTCGTTGACAATTTTTAGTGCCCGATCATATCGCCCGTCATCCAGCCATTTCAGCCAAACCAGGAAGTTATCTAGAGACTCCATCCATGCTTGTCCTTCCGTTCGAAAAACATGAGCGGGACGGTAATTCCAACTCCTAGGCATGGCAATCGCCCTCTGCTGATCAGTAATCCGTTCAATGTTCCGGTATGCGGAAAAGTAGATTACAGTCGGCCAAATCAGAGTGCTGTCCTCAAATCCTCCAATGCTGGAATTGATAGCCGTTGCAATGCGTGCATTTAAATCTATTACCCAGCCATCATTACTCCCGATTGTGTCCCAGCTTCCAGCATCGCTTCGGCAAAATCCGAAGCGGTGCCAAGCGACTGCCCTCACCGTGCGCAACGCTTCGTCATCCCAAAAACGTAACGAGGTATCTTTAGTCAAGCGCCCGGCAATTAAGGAAAGCACGACCGTGCATTCGTTGCCGTTTTCGGAATAACGAACTCGAATATCCCATTGAGCCCGCCCGTTTTTTTTATCAAGTGCCTCCAAGTCGAATGGACCATTCCGAGATCCTGAGTTTTCGGCCTTGGTGCGAAAATAACTATTCACATCCTGATGGCCGAGCATTGCCATTAACGCCGTCATCAATTCCAATGCGGTGGTTTTGCCTCTACCGTTCTGGGAAGCCAGGAGAAATAAATTGCATGGCTCATTTTCTGCGTCCGTGAAGTCGAAATCTTTTAACCCGTCCTGAAAAGGACCGATTCGATCGACACTAAGCCAAAGGGGAGCAAACTCGTGGATAATGAAATTACCGATCATTGAAACCTCCTTTGTGCAGCGGCGATGGCGAACGCGATATCGTCCAGCCCAGCGAAAACTCCGTGTATCCGCCGGGCCGGACTGCCGATAAGTTTAACCAGCATATCCCCCCGACCTAGCAATTTTTCCGCTCCCGTTTCATCGAGAATAATTCGCGATTCGGCAGATTTCTGAACTGTAAGGGAAATGCGGCTCGGTACGTTACTGCGGAGCAAACCGGAGAATGTTTGGGCATCGGGGCGCTGAGTCGCTAATACCAAGTGAATTCCGGTAGCCCGCGCCTTTTGCGCCAAACGCACGAGCGGTTCTTCTATGGCTCCGGATTGCATAAGCAAATCAGCTAATTCTTCGACCACCACGACTATCCGAGGCCAGCCAAAGGATTTGGCAGCCGGAGCATCGATATCGCGAGCATCTGCCTCGGCGAGAGCCAATTCCCGCTGTTCCATGAGCGTAACCAATTTCTTGAGTACTTCATTTGAATCGCGCACATCGGTGAAGATTTCCCCGCCATACAGATGGGGTAAATCTCGATAGGGTGCAAATTCCACCCGCTTTGGATCGATGAGGCACAAATTAAGACGATCCGGCGTGAGTCTGGACAAAAGGGAAAGAATAATCGCGTGGAGACAGACGCTCTTACCGCTGCCGGTGGTGCCGCCGACCAGAAGATGCGGCGTGGCGGCAAGATCGAACCCGAACGGCTTACCGATGACATCCTGGCCCAGATAAACCGGCAATCGCCACTCCGATGGCGACAGTGCCAACCATTGGCGAAGATCATGCCCGGTGGCTTGCTTCCACGACGATGGGGGGCGAGGAACATCCAATGCGGCGACTTTCGGTTCCTGCGTCCGGACCAGAAATACCCCGGCTTCGCCCAGGCCCAAGGTAAAGGCTAGCTTTTCCAAGCCCCGCTCCAATACGTCCAAGTCTTTAGCATCCCGTAGACGCACGTGGAAACGGATCAGACGGGGGCCGTCGAGCTGCTCTACAATTTCACCTGAAACCCCGATTTCTGATAGGGCAAGCCGAATGCTTCCTTGGCTCATTCCATCATCCGCTTTTTTAGCGATATGAACGTCTGAGAACAGTTCCTGCAACAGATATTCGTGAAAATCGTGGGATTCCAGCCAAGAGGTGCGAAACTCCCGGAGTCCCCGCCGAATATGGCGCTGCAGCAAACGGGTAAAGTTTTCGTCGTCGGCGAAGAGATCAAGATCGTGGTAAACGGACAGCAAAGCGCAAAACAATGGTGTAAAGTCCTCCTCTTCGCCTTTTCCTTCGCCAGTCAATTGCTCTAGTGCATATTCGCCGCCGCCTTGCGCAGATTCCCGCCGGTCCAGAGCTTCGTCGGGGGGCGTCGAAATCCGGAGAGAGCGGGCCAAAGCTAAACGCAAAATGGCCCATTTCGGCGTCCCCGAAACTCGTAAACCGCGCCTCAAGACCGCGTCGATAGTCAGTTCGTCCTGCCGGTCGGTATAAACCTTGGCCATGTCAATGCTCCGCCAAGTCCGGGTACATGGGGGAGCACTGGATTTCAGTGCAGTCTCCCCGTGGATTATGGAGACGAAACTCCTTGCTCACGAAAGGTCGAATGATTTGGTATTTGTCCCGGTCGATCTCAGAATTGGTAGGCAGCAGGATTACTTGCTTGGCGGCACGTGGATAATAGCGTTGCAACAGGTTTTCCTGGTGTTCTCGGTCGATGCGAGCCAATGGGGTATCGATCACAATAGGGATTGGTTTGGCCGCCGCCTCGGCTAATGCCCAAAGTAACGCTTGAGCCGCAAGTTGTTTCATTCCGGCGGAAATATTCGCCATGCCGATAGGCTCACCGTTCGAATTCAAGTAAGTGAGAGCAAAATCCTCATTGACAATTATGCGGTCGATTAGATGATGAGCCGTCATCAACTCTTTGAAAGAATGATTTATTGCAGTTTCCACTTGCGCCTGCCGAGTTCGTTTTAGCTTCCGTTTGTAAGCCTCGAAAACCCGTTGGGCTTGCCGTGCACGTTCGATACGGTTGGAAGCAATCTTACTTTTTTCTAATCGGGTTTCCTGGGCTTTAATTTGGTCAGCTTTGCGCACGATTTCCCCGGCCAATCTATCGAGACTTACCTCGATACTTCCCAAATCTTTGTTTTTTTCATCCCGTTGTCTTTCCAGGGCTTCATTATTGGCCTGTAACTCTTTGAAAGCTTCTTGCTCCTTAATCGAAATATGCCCAGTGGAATTCAACTCGGTTTCCGCTTGTGCCAGCGCATGGCGTAGACGGCTAGCCTCGCGCATATCGGAAATTATCCGCTGACGTTCTGTGCTCGCCTGCTGAAAATAATCGAGCCGACGTTTGAGCGAAGCAGCTTCCCCACTATCCAGGGTAAATAAACCTCCTGCACTGGATGCCGGCTCCAGATATTGATGGAAAATCCCCGTCAGTTTCTTACGGTAGTGCGTTTTCTGAGCTTCTGTTAAAGCCGGGGTGGAATGCGGTGCTTCATCGAATAGCCTGCGCGGCAACATATCCAGGATTTCCCGCATTTCCTCAGCCAGCAGCCGGGTTGGATTGCCGGTTATCTCTGCTATTTGGGCCAAAGCCTTTTCGACCAAAAGCGGATTTGCCCATAGCGGTGCCGCGACGGGAATCGAGTCCGCAATGCGTTTGCAGACCTCCTCCAGTTGAGATTTGATTTGCCGGATTTTTTCCCTCAACAGCGGTTCGTCCCGCTGCAACTCTAAGGCGCGTATGCTTTCTATTCGTTTGCGATTGCGGTCGAGTTGCCGCATGGTGTTTTCGATGTCCTCTTCGATCTCCAACTTCTGGGCGAAAAGGCCATGCTGCTCCGCTTCCTTTTGCCGAAGCTCAGCTCGAAGCCGTTCGTATTCCGCTTCCTCCGCCGCAGCGAGCCCTTCCTTTCGCCAGTCTGAAACCGCCTTGTCGAGATAGGCGTGTAAAGTGTCGAGGGCGGCGATGTCGAGCAGGCGCTCGATCTGTCGAAGTTGCCCTTCACGGTTGGCTTCGGCCAATTGCTGCACCTGCTCGCCGTCATAAAAGAAAAAATGGATGATGCTCTTCGGCAGGCGTCTTTCCAAAAATTCCTCGCAAATCTCCTGCTCGGTGATTTCCTGACCTAAATCGGTAACGAAATCGGTCTTGACCCGCAACAACTGAAGCGGCTCGTTTCCGTTGAGTTTCCAGGACCGCGAAACGGTAACGCGGCCTTGTTTTTCCCGCCAACGGATGCTTATCCCGAAACTATCAGCCCCCTCCTCTCGGGCATGGCGGTTAAAAATCCCTTGCCATTCATCATCCCGTCCCAATAAATAATCGTTCGGACGGAGTTTGCGGCCTACTTGCACAGAAGTTAGCATTTCCTCCGAGGTGCCGAGGAACAGCAGCTTGATGCTGTTGATAAAGCTGGTTTTGCCGTAGCCGTTCCGGCCAGAAATCAAAACGATGGGTTGTTCCGGGGTCGGATCGGGCAAGCTGAACACCTGCTCGCCATAATAGGAAAACAGGTTATGGATGCGGATTTCTTCAAAGATCATGAGCGGGATCTGCGAACAGTGCCTGGTTGACGTCCTTTTCGATCAGAGTTTTCAATTCCCGCTGCAATTCGGTTTTGGCTCCCCATCGGTCGAGATCGGCATGACGGGAGCGCACGGTCTCGAAAAGCTGCCTTGCTAGTTCCGGCGGAAATCCTTCGTTTAAGGCGCAGTGTTCCAATAATTCATCTTCGGGGGATGCGATTTGTTGTTCTTCTTCCATCGGGATGTCCCTGCTGTATTTCCTGGCGAGTTTATAGACGGTTTGCTCGTAGTCGAACTCTTTGCTCCATTCATGCTGGATAAATTTTAGATCGCCGTCCGAAATGAGTTCGAAACCGATCTGTTTTTCCATTGCCAATAAGCGTTCTAATATCTCTTTGCGCGTTAAGGCATTGAAGGGACCAGGACCCGCGATTTTTTCGCCTCGGCGCAAGGGATTGCGGCGTCTCGGGTCTTCGCGGATATCCTTTAGCCAATCGCGAAACTCGGCCAATGGCTGCATCCAGGTCTCCCCGGTCTGAATGAAGCCCTGCATGGACTTATCTTCCTTAACCACCGTACACGTCCAGCATCCGAAGCGGCTGCCACCGCACGAGGGAGTATTGAGATCCAAGACCACCGGACATTCACCGCCGTTTGCCTGCCGGTAAAGGGACAACATGAAACTGTGGTCGCCGCCCCAGGGGGGATCATTAGTGTAGAGGTATTCCCACACATCGTCATTGCTCCAATCGACAATCGGGGTAGCTACCAAGGCATTGGGAATTTCGTGGTGAGGGTTGAGTCCGCGGGCGTTGGTATCGCGACCGGCAATCGCATTGCGCCTTGCGGCACTTTCATCACTACGCGTGCCCAGCAATAAAATCACGCTGCCGAAATCACGGACGATTTCTCCAATAGCCTGCCGCGAAGGCTTGATTTTCATGTTCGTCGTACACCAACGAAACCAGCGTGTGGGTGGTGGATATCCCAAACCGATTAACTTTCCCCAGAAGCTTTGCTCCGGCGATGGGCTCACCAGGCGGGTGTTAAGCCTGATTTGATGCTCTTCGGCGGCTTTTCGTATTCGATCCAAAGTTTCCGTGACGTAGCGCGAGACATTGGGGGCTTCGACACGGGTATCCGATGAAATAACGAAAATCGGCTTATCGGCTTTGCTCACATTCGTAATCTTTAGCAGAAACTCATAAACGAGTTGCAGCACCAGGGTCGAATCCTTCCCGCCGGAGTACGCGACTACCCATGGACGGGAGTCGCTGTAGTACAACGACTCAAGAGCGGCAAACACTCGCTCGGATAATGATTCGTGGGGAGTTGATGGATTTGTCGCATTCATGTCCATTTTTGGGTAACACGTCGGGGTCAAGCCAATAGCGGACAAATGGATGGTAACCACAACCGATCTATTGAGTTGAACGAGATCTTCATACTCGAAAAAAGTCGAAAATTATCCCTAAGGGGTGGGCCCCTTTCAAATTGGTCTAGTGTAAAAACACGCTATGTCACGCGCCTCGCAGGAAGCCCGACGAGAAAAGTCCAAAACTTGTCACCGGACAAAAACCGCCAGCTCGCGTTCTTTAGGCAAATCCCATTATCAGGAGCAGCGATACCAGAGCAAGTAAAAACGCAAAGCAGTCTCTGCGCTAATGTGGAACATCCGGGAGACGCAGTAGGGAATATATCGGTTGAGAAACCGCACGGATCAAGATTTTTCCCGTAAAGGGCTGAAAATACTTGACAGGTATGCTCGGAATTTGACCCCAACGTGCCGCAGATTGTTTAATTGGCACACGTTTACAGCTTTCCTCGAGGCTTGTTCATGAGCGATTCGAACCCTATTCCCGTATCGAAACCGCGGCGAAGTTTCATTCGGAGAATGACGGCTTTGGTCGGGGGGCTGTTTGGTGCGTTTGCCTTGCAGCGCGGCGCTTGCGGCGGGGAGATTAAGACTCCTGAGAAACCGTCGGTCGACTCCGCCAAAAAGGGCTATCGGGAGACCGAGCACGTCCGCGCCTATTACGATGCGGCGCGGTTTTGAGCGCCGGCTGTTTCGGTCCACTACACGCAGCAATAAGAATCGATTATGAAATTGTTCAAACGGCCTGTTTCCGAAGCCGATTCATCTTCCAAGTCGCAGACCTCGGGGCACGGCATGGACCGGCGCGAGTTTCTGCGCCGCTCGGGACTTTCCGTGGGCGGCGCGGCTTTGGTGGGAGCGGTGCCTTTGTCGATGATGAAAAAGGTCGACGCGACGGGCGCTCCCGCGCAGCCGGCAGGGGAAATCAGGAAGGTCAAAAGCGTCTGCACCCATTGCTCGGTGGGCTGCGGGGTTATCGCCGAGGTGCAGAACGGGGTTTGGATCGGCCAGGAGCCGGCTTTCGATCATCCGTTCAACCTGGGGGCGCATTGTGCGAAAGGGGCGTCGGTGCGCGAGCACGGCCATGGGGAGCGACGGCTCAAATACCCGATGAAGCTGGTCGACGGCAAGTGGCAGCGCATCGGCTGGGATCAGGCGATAGACGAGCTGGGCGACAAACTTCTTGCCATCCGCGAGCAATACGGTCCCGATTCCGTCTATTGGCTCGGATCGTCCAAGCACAACAACGAGCAGGCTTATCTCTTTCGGAAATTCGCCGCTTTGTGGGGCTCCAATAACATCGACCACCAGGCCCGCATCTGCCATTCGACCACGGTCGCCGGCGTCGCCAACACCTGGGGCTACGGGGCGATGACCAATTCCTACAACGACATTCACAACGCCAAATCGATTTTCATCATCGGCGGCAATCCGGCCGAGGCGCATCCGGTTTCGATGCAGCATATCTTCCGCGCCAAGGAGCGCGGCGCGCCGCTGATCGTGGTCGATCCGCGCTTTACCCGCACCGCGGCCCATGCCGATTTGCACATCTGCATCCGGCCCGGCACCGACGTGCCGTTTATCTGGGGCCTGTTGTGGCACATCTTTCAGAACGGCTGGGAAGACAAGACGTTTATCGAGCAGCGGGTGTTCGGGATGGACGAAATCCGCAAGGAAGTGGCGAAATGGACGCCGGCAGAAGTCGAGCGGGTTACCGGAGTGCCGGAAGAACTCGCTCATAAGGCCGCGCGGATCATGGCGCAAAACCGGCCCGGCACCTTCATCTGGTGCATGGGCGGGACGCAGCACACGATCGGCAACAACAATACCCGCGCGTACTGCATCTTTCAGCTTGTGCTCGGCAACATGGGGCTAGAAGGCGGCGGCACCAACGTGTTCCGCGGCCACGACAACGTGCAAGGCGCCACCGACGTAGGCCCGAACGCCGAGAGCCTGCCGGCTTACTATGGTTTGAGCGAGGACGCCTGGCGGCATTGGGCAAAAGTGTGGGACATCGATTTCGACTGGCTGGCCGGTCGTTTCGATCAGGGGGAATACGACGACGGGGCCGGGAAGAAAATCAAAACGATGTTCAACAACGGCATTCCGGTCTCCCGATGGGTGGACGGCGTTTTGGAATCTGGCGAGAACATTTCGCAGCGAAATCCCATCAGGGCGATGGTGTTCTGGGGCCATGCTCCCAACAGCCAGGTGCGCGGCCCCGAGATGAAAGCCGCAATGGAGAAGCTGGACGTCTTGGCCGTGATCGACCCGTATCCGACAGTCACCGCCGTGATGCACGACCGCAAGGACAACGTCTACCTGCTGCCGGCCTGCACCCAGTTCGAGACTTACGGTTCGCTCACCTCGTCCAACCGGTCGATTCAGTGGCGCAGCCAAATCATCGAGCCCCTGTTCGAGTCGCGGCCGGACCACACGATCATGTACCAGTTCGCCCGCAAGTTCGAGTTCGAAAAGGAACTGACCAAAAACATCAAGGTGGAGAACGACACGCCGCTGATCGAGGACATCCTGCGGGAGATCAACCGCGGCGCCTGGGCGGCGGGTTATACCGGCCAAAGCCCGGAGCGGCTCAAGGCCCATCAGGAGACCTGGCACACTTTCCACACCACGACCTTGAAGGGGCAGGGCGGTCCCTGCGACGGCGAGTATTACGGGTTGCCTTGGCCGTGCTGGGGTACGCCGGAGATGAAGCATCCTGGTTCGCATATCCTGTACGACACCAGCAAGACGGTGGCGGAAGGCGGCTCACCTTTCCGTGCCCGTTTCGGCACGGAATACCAGGGCAAGAACCTTTTGGCGGAAGGCTCCTCGAACAAGGGAGCGGATATCCGGGACGGCTATCCCGAATTCAGCGCCGAGCTGCTGAAGAAACTGGGTTGGTGGAAGGATTTGACCGAGCAGGAAAAGAAACTGGCCGAGGGCAAGAACTGGAAGACCGATCCTTCAGGCGGCATCATCCGGGTCGCGATCAAGCACGGCTGTGCGCCTTACGGCAATGCCAAGGCCCGCTGCATCGTGTGGAACTTCCCCGATCCGGTGCCGATCCACCGCGAGCCTTTGTACACGCCGCGCCGCGATCTGGTGGAGAAATACCCGACTTACCAGGACCGCAAGCGTTACTGGCGCTTGCCGACCCGTTACGCCTCGATCCAGCAGCAGGACTTCAGCAAGGATTTTCCGTTGATCATGACTTCGGGACGCCTGGTCGAATACGAAGGCGGCGGCGACGAAACCCGCTCCAATCCCTGGCTGGCCGAGCTGCAGCAGGACATGTTCGTCGAGATCAACCCGCGCGACGCCAACAACGCCGGGGTGCGGCACGGCGAACAGGTGTGGGTCGCCGGCCCCGAAGGCGGAAGGATTAGCGTCATGGCTTTCGTCACCGAGCGGGTCCGACCGGGCGTCGTCTTCATGCCTTTCCATTTCGGCGGGCACTACGAGGGGCAGGACTTGCGGCCGAAATACCCGGAAGGCAGCGCGCCGTACGTGCTGGGCGAATCCTGCAACATCGTGTTCACCTACGGCTACGATTCGGTAACGGCGATGCAGGAGACCAAGGTTTCGCTGTGCCGGATAGAGCCGGATTTAGTGACTGAGAAATGAAGTTTGAATGGGATAAAGAGAAAGCTGCCACCAATAAAGCGAAGCACGGTGTCTCATTTGAAGAAGCCTGCACGGCTTTCAGCGATCCTTTATTTATCGACTTTTACGATCCAGACCATTCCGAAGACGAACATCGTTATATCCTCGTGGGGGAAACTCAAAACGGGCGTTTGTTATTGGTGTCCTATACGGAACGAGAGGATAGTATTCGCTTGATTAGTGCGAGAGAGGCAACCAAAGCGGAGCGAAAAGCGTATGAGCAAGGTGGATACGGAACTGAACGATGAACTTCGGTCGGAGTACGACCTGAAGAGTTTACGAGTAAGACGGTTCGGGCCGAAACGAAAAGCGTTTGGTGACGTGGTTCGCTTGGAACCTGATGTAGCGGAGGCGTTCCCAAATGCCGATGCCGTAAACGAAGCGTTGCGCCTCTTAATCGAGATTGCCAAGCGTTCGGAGCGTCCGACCAAACCAGAAGTAGATTGACATGACTCAGGGTCACAGCGCTGCTGTGCCGACGTCGTATGAATGTCTGCTCGCCTTGCCGGAAAATCTGGTCGGGGAAGTGCTCGGCGCTCGGTTGTATACCGAAACCCGCCCCACAGGCCCACAGCATCTGGTGAAAGGTGGATTGCTCTGCTCACTCGTACCTCCTTTTTGCAAAACTCGAAGCGGCTCCGGTCGTTGGCAGATTCTTCCGGAACCCGAGGTCCACTTCGTCCGAGATACCGAGGTCGCCGTGCCCGATCTGGCCGGCTGGCGGCGCGAGCGGATGCCGGAGATTCCGAGAGACCATCGCTTCGAAGTGGTGCCCGATTGGGTGTGCGAAATCCTCTCGCCCGGCACCGAGAAAAAAGATCGCGCCATCAAGCTGCCTTTGTACGCCCGCTACGGCGTGGCTCATGCCTGGCTGGTCGACCCGCTCGAGCGGACCCTGGAAGCGTTCGAGTTGCGCGAGGGCTTTTGGGTGCTGCTGGCTACGCTGAAAGACGAAGACCCTGTATCGATGCGGCCGTTTGACGCCATCACTTTTTCGTTGGCGGAGCTATGGACGTAAGGACTCCGAGGGGACGGGTTTTGAAGGGGTAAAGTAAAAGGTCAATGCCTTTAAGTTGCGGGTATGGCTGAAAACAACGTTCCGATTCGTGTTGTAGGGTGGGTTAGGCGCGCATCGCACGGAACCAGTAAAGTTCCTGTGGTGCTTTCGCGCGCCGTAACCCACCACGCAAGGCCGCGGAACCGGTGGGTTACGGCGCGCAGAGGACCGGTGGCCGCGAAATGGTTCGCGGCAGTGCGCGCCTAACCCACCCTACTCTCGAATTTATTGTATCCAAACGTATTTGAACCATGGCCCGAATGAAGTTTCTTTGCGACGAAGAGCGCTGCATCGAATGCAACGCCTGCGTCACCGCGTGTAAAAATGAGCACGAAGTCCCTTGGGGCGTCAATCGTCGGCGGGTGATCACGCTGGACGACGGATTGCCTGGAGAGAAAACCATTTCCGTCGCGTGCATGCATTGTTCCGATGCGCCTTGCCAGGCGGTCTGTCCGGTGGACTGTTTTTACACCACCGAGGACGGCGTAGTGCTGCACGACAAGGACCTGTGCATCGGTTGCGGCTACTGCTTCTACGCCTGTCCGTTCGGTGCTCCGCAATACCCGCAGGACGGCGCTTTCGGCGCGCGCGGCAAGATGGACAAGTGCACGTTTTGCGCCGGCGGTCCGGAACAGGATCATTCCGAGGAAGAGTTCAAGAAATACGGCCGGAATCGTCTAGCCGAGGGCAAGCTTCCCCTCTGCGCCGAAATGTGTTCCACCAAGGCGCTGCTCGCGGGCGACGCCGACATGGTGGCAGACATCTTCCGCGAACGGGTGGTTCGCCGCGCCGGCAACGACAATCCGGATTTGCAGCGCCAGCCGCAGGGCAAGCCCTGGGGCTGGGAGACCGCTTACAAGGAAGGGTAGGCAGCATGAGACGGCTTGGCCTGTTCTTGCTGATCATTCCAATCCTGCAAGGCTGTTACGAAGATCCGGACGTGACTCTGCACCGGGCTCATGAATATAAAGGCAAGGAAGACCGCCACATGGGCGATGCGGGCTACCGGCGGGAACAGTTGAGATTGCGCTTCAAGACCGTACAGAGCGACCGTTAGCATGATGACTCAAGTTCAAAAAGCGTCGTTTTGGCGGATTTTGTCGGCTTTCGCGCTCATGCTGGTTCTGCTGGCGATCTCTGGAACGCTGCGAGCCCATGAAGGCGAGAGACACGAACTGCACAAGGCTGAATCGGTGGTGAATCCCAGATCCGACTATTGGCGGCAGGTGCGGGAAGGCGTTCAGGGCTACACCGCGGTCAAGGGACAGGAGACGAACGTTCTGATCCAGGGCGGCGGCCAGAATTGGCGGCGGCTCCGGAACGGCCCCATAGCGAGCTACGGCGGCGTTCTCTTGGGAGTTGTGGTTTTCGCGCTCGGAGCGTTTTATCTCTGGCGCGGACAGGTAAAGCTCAGCCAGCCCCGATCCGGCGAAACCCTGGTGCGCTGGACGCTCGCCGAGCGGGTTCTGCATTGGTACGCGGCGCTGCTGTTCATTTTTCTGGCGATTACCGGTTTGAGTTTGCTCTATGGTCGAGCGCTGCTGATTCCGCTCGTGGGGCATAAGGCCTTTTCCGTCTACGCCGAGATTGCCAAGCTGCTGCACAACTTCATCGGCCCCTTGTTCATCGTCGGTTTGTTGCTCATGTTTGTCGCGTGGGTCAGGGACAATCTTCCGAGCCGGATCGATATCGACTGGCTCAGGGCCTTCGGAGGCATGGTCGGCGATCGCCATCCGTCCGCCGGACGCATGAATGCCGGCGAAAAAATGTGGTTCTGGATTTTGGCGGGCGGCGGGCTGGCGGTGAGTGCGAGCGGTCTGCTGCTGGATTTTCCCAATTTCGGCCAGGAACGTTGGCTATTGCAACTGTCGCATCTGATTCATGTCGTTTTCGCTTTGGTTCTGATGGCGGGAGCCTTGGGACACATCTATATAGGCACGATCGGGACGGAAGGAGCACTCGAAGGCATGGTGCGCGGAAGAGTCGACAAGAGCTGGGCGATTCAGCATCATGATTTGTGGTGCGAGCAACTCGCCGCGGACGAATCCGGCTCTTCGGTTCCCGACAGGCCGCCCCTTCCGGAGACGAGCCACATCGCCTCGTGATGTCTCTTTATTTTCTTACCTGAAGGAGTGATGGCTATGACGGACCGTGTCTATAAACTGATCGAAATCGTCGGGACTTCGCCGCACGGAACGGACGAGGCCACCCGAAATGCCATAGAAAAAGCATCGAAAACGGTCAAGAACCTGGACTGGTTCCAAGTTGTCGAAACGCGGGGGCAGATTGCCAACGGCAAAATCGCCCATTATCAAGTGGTCTTGAAGGTCGGATTTCGGATCGAAGACTGAGTCAACCGCTACATTCGTATGGACGTCCAAAATCGCCCTTCGTGGTCGAAGGCTTTCTAATTTTCGGGAATTCACATGGTTTTCAAGCCCAGATTCTATTTTCTCGTTGGTTTTCTGTTTTGCATGGGGCTGCTCGCGGCCGCTCTTTATTTCCAATTTTCCGGCGGGCTGGAGCCCTGTCCGCTATGTGTGTCCCAGCGCATCATGGTTTTCGCCGTCGCATTGGTGATGCTGGTTGCGGTTCTGCATAATCCGAAGAGGACTGGGGTCAAGGTCTACGCGATTCTTGGGTTCGTCATGGCCGTGCTGGGCGGAACGGTTTCGGCCCGGCATGTCTGGCTGCAGCATTTGCCGCCGGAGGAAGTGCCGGCCTGCGGTCCGGGATTGGAATACATGTTCCAGTATTTTCCCTTGACCGAGACCCTCAAGGCGATGCTGAACGGGACCGGAGACTGCGCCAAAGTCGATTGGACGCTGCTCGGGCTCAGTATGCCCGCCTGGGTGTTGATCAGCTTCTTCATCTTGGCGCTGCTCAGCCTTACCCAATTCTGGAACAGTTCGGCTGTGCGTGGAGATCAACGATATTTTTCGACTAAGAGCGAACTGCCGTTTCGCTGAAGGCGTTAACGCGAAGCATTAAGGCATCATTAGATAATGATGGCGAGATTCGACAGTTGTGGCTTTGCCGATACACATGTCACGGAAAGGTCACATTTGCAACGTACATTGAACGATTATCCGAAGGAGTGAGTATCGAGAATGTCCGTGATAAACGTGCTCGTTGTCGAAGATGAAGATGCGATTCGTGAAATGCTTGGTTTGGTCCTGGAACAGGCCGAGTTCGCCGTCAGGGCCGTTGCGGATACCCACCAGGCGCAATCGGCCTTGAATGAGTCGGTTCCCGATCTGATTTTATTGGACTGGATGTTGCCCGGCTTGAGCGGCGTCGAATGGGCTCGCCGTCTCAAGAAAGACAAACAATATAGCGAAATTCCCATCATCATGATCACCGCTCGCGGCGAGGAAGAAGATAAAATCCGGGGGTTGGATGTCGGGGCCGACGATTATGTCACCAAACCGTTCTCGCCGCGCGAATTGATAGCGCGGATCAAGGCGGTTCTTCGGCGTAGCAACAAGTACGGCAAGGGCGGAAGAATCGAGATTGGCGGGATCGCGTTGGATGTCGACGAACATAGGGTTAGCATTGCCGACAGCCACGTTATTCTGAGTCCGACTGAGTACCGATTATTGGAATTCTTCCTCACCCATCCCGACAAGGTCTACAGCCGTAGCCAGTTGCTCGACCAGGTTTGGGGACGAAGTTCATTCATCGAGGAACGCACCGTCGATGTCCACATCCGGCGCCTGCGCAAGATCCTGGCCGAACATGACCGCGAGGAGGTTATCCAGACGGTGCGCGGTTTCGGATACCGTTTTTCTGAGAACTTGTGAAAAACCTACTGCGCGGTTCGAGTCCGCACCTGCGATGCTCAACGTACCCCTTTGTACGCCTGCGCTTTTCATGCCGGACCTCCGTGTCCGGCACCCTGTGGGCGGCAACTGCCGTGCAAATCGGCATTCCTGCCGATTTGTCGGCGCGGACTCGAACCGCTCGCGACGGTTTTTTTACAACCCCTGACCAAACCTGATTCATGTCGAGCCCCTGGCGATCGGAATTTTCCTTTCTCTTTTTAACACTGTTAGTTGGCACTTTCCTCGGTAAGGTCCTGAACAGTTTCGCCGTCGTGCTCTGGTTTTGTCTGCTGGCCTATCTGGCGAGACAGCTTTTTTATGCAAATCGGCTGCTGGTTTGGCTGCGCAGCGGCAGATCCGGCCAGCCGCCTCAGGGCAACGGCGTCTGGGAAGAAATCTATTACCTCATCTATCGCTTGAGGCGACGCAACAAGCGTCGCAAAAAGCAGCTCATCCGGATGCTCGAGCGTTTCCGCACGGCGACGGCGGCATTACCGGATGCAACCGTGGTGCTGGGGCCTCGGGATGAAATCGATTGGTTCAACGAAGCGGCCGAGCGCCTGCTGGGGCTGCGCCGTGGCGATATCGGCCAGCAGATCGGCAATCTGCTGCGCCATCCGAAGCTCAGCCAATACCTCCAGACTGCCGATTATCGTGCTACGGTCAGCATTCCATCGCCCCTCACCGAAAACATGCAGCTTGAAATTCGCATCGTGCCTTATGGAGAAGATTTGCGCCTTCTGGTCGCGCAGGATGTGACTCAACTGCGATTTATGGAGCGCGTGCGCAGCGATTTCGTGGCGAACGTGTCCCACGAACTGCGCACGCCGCTGACGGTCTTGAAAGGTTATCTTGAAACCTTGGGCCAGGTGGATGGATCTCTGCCGGAATCGCATCTGAAAGTGTTTCAGCGCATGGAGGAACAGACGGCCCGGATGGAAAGCTTGGTCGACGGCCTTCTTGCACTGACGCGATTGGAGTCGGCGGCGCATCAGACGGTGCAAAAGCGGATAAACGTTCCGGCGATGCTGCAAGACATTTGCGACGAGGTCAAGCTCTTGGCCGACGAACACCCCGCCATCGAGCTGGTCCTCGAAACCGACGCCCATTTGCTGGGCGCCGAGCAGGAATTGCGCAGCGCGTTTTCAAACCTGATCGTCAATGCGGTGAAATATACGCCAGCCACGGGCCGGGTTACCGTGCGTTGGCGCTGCGAGGGCAAGGGAGCTAGGCTGGACGTCGAGGACACCGGGCCGGGCATCGCGCAACACCATCTGCCGCGGCTTACCGAACGGTTTTACCGGGTTGCCGTTGACGGATGTAAGAATAAAGGCGGGTCCGGGCTTGGATTGGCTATCGTCAAGCATGCGCTGTCCCGGCACGGCGGAGAGCTCAAAATTGCGAGCACGCTCGGGCGGGGCAGTTGCTTCAGCTGTAGTTTCCCCGAAGATCGAATCGTGCGGGTCGACTCCCGCACCGATGCCAAGCTCGCGCAAAGAATGTGATATCCAGAGCGGATAGACGAGTTGCCGGTTCCGTCCGTCTCGGCTCGCGTGGGCAGCCGAGCCGTCGGTTTTCGGGTTTGATACGGCAGGGAATTCACCTCTTTCTCGCTGCGGTGCTTTTGGCTGGAGGCGCCGGTGCCGTCTACGGATCATCCGAAGGGGCGGAGACCATCAGCGGGGATGCCGGCAGCGACGAGCTCGGGGCGAGTGACCTCGGCAGGCTGATCCGGGATTGGACCAGCGCGTTTCAGCGAGATCATGCCGGGGCTACGCTTCGCTTGCGCCCGGCCCGCTCGCTCGCTTCACCGGGCGCATTCGACGAGGCGCGCGGCGATGCGATTTACGTCGGCTATCGGCTGAACCGCGAGGCAATCGATGGTTTTTCGCGAAAACTCGGTTACAAGCCAACCCCGATTCGAGTCGCTCTCGATGCGGTAACGATTTTCGTACACCGGGATAATCCGATCCGAGGCATGACGCTGGCCCAGGCCGGCTCAGTTTTCTCGCGTTCGCCGATGTGTCGAGGTGCTCAGTACCTGGCGACCTGGGGAGCGTTGGGCTTGATCGGGGAATGGCGAACCCGGCCGTTACAGGTATTTGCGATCGGATCCGCCGACGATGTGTACGATTATTTTAGCGAGCAAGTCCTGTGCGGAGGCGCACTGGGTGAATTCGTTCAGGTGCGGCCCGATTCCGGATCGGTCGCCGGTGCCGTGAGTGAATCCTTGAATGCCATCGGTTACGGCCGAGGCGACTCGACAACTGTATCCGTGAAGCCAGTACCGCTGGCGGTAGACGCGAATATGCCTTTTGTTGCGCCGAGCGAGCGCAATGCCGTTAGCGGTGCTTACCCGCTGACGCGGTTTCTCCATATATATGTCAATAAGAGCCCGAATAGACCGCTAGCGGGTGTGCAAGCGGACTTCGTCCGATTTGTGCTGTCGGCGGAAGGTCAGCAAATTGCCAGCCGCTACGGATACATCCCGGTTACCCCGGATGTTGCAAAAAAGGAACAGAAATTGATTGGCACAGGGCAACCCTGAGGTTGGGCCGAACTATTGAATTGAGCATTTTCCTTCAATTCAGTTGCGCCGCGGCTGATCCGCGACTAAGATTGTGCCTGTTGTAAGTTTTCAAATCTTGTTGGTATTCCAACTACAGGGAGATGGATATGTTGAAAAAAATTCTAATTGCTTTGGGCATAGCAAGCGTCGCGGCGACAGCAGTGCAGGCCGAGGAGCATTTTATGGATGATCGGTGGTATGTCGCCCCGTTCGGCACATACTTCAATCCGGGCGGCGACCGTAATGCGAAAGACGATTGGGGCGCTGGCTTGGGAATCGGTAAGATCATCAACGAATATTTCAATGCCGAGGTCAGAGGTTTTTGGCAACACCTGAATGGCAAGGGCTATAACGGCGATCTTACCGGCGGCACCGTGGACCTGCAGTATTACTTCATGCGCGATGTGTTCTCGCCGTATGCGGTTATCGGCGCCGGTGGCATGAATACCAGCGCAGCCGGCAGAAGCGGCGCATCGTTCATCGGCGAGGCTGGCGTCGGTGCGACTTATGAGTTGCACGACAACTTCCTGCTCCGCGGCGATGTCCGTTATCGCTACGTCTACGAAGGAAATGGCGGCGTATACCGGAACGAAGACGATTTCCACGACATGGTCGTCAATCTCGGCTTTGTTGTTCCCTTCGGCGAGAAACCGAGAGCCGTGGCAGAAGCAGAACCTACTCCCGCGCCCGCAGACGATTGTGCTGCCCGCGACTCTGACCGTGACGGCGTGAACGATTGCGACGACAAGTGCCCCGGCACCATGGCTGACTCGAAAGTCGACGACCAAGGCTGTCCGATCAGAATCGAGCTTAAGGGCGTCAACTTCAAATATAACTCGGACGAGCTCACCGAGAACGCGAAAAGCATTCTGGACGGTGTTGTTGAGCAGCTCGTTGCTTCAAACGAAATGCGCGATATCGAAGTCCAGGGACACGCCAGCAGCGAAGGAAGCTCTCAGTACAATCTGAAGCTTTCGCAGCGCCGTGCTCAATCGGTGGCAGATTACCTGAAGTCCGCAGGCTTGAAGAACCGACTGTATGCGAAAGGTTACGGCGAGGACTATCCGATCGCCGACAACAGCACGGAAGCCGGTCGCGAGCAGAACCGCCGCGTTCAGCTGGTCTTTATGGGTGAATAAATACACCGCAATATCAAGCGGCATGGTTGCCTAATAGCAACCGCCGTCAATCAAAAACCCGCTCCCCGGAGCGGGTTTTTTCTGCTCGTTTTAATACTAAAATGTCGTGGAACTAGGCTATTGTGCTGGTTCGTTCCTCGTGCAACCCGTCCGCAGGTAAATTGTGAATAAGCGTGTTAATTTTTTCGCTGCATTGTTTGCAGCGCCTCTGATGATGCAGGCTGCATCCGCTGCCGAAATGCGCGGCTTTGTGCATATTAACGGCTCGAATGTTGTTAGGCCGTTTGCCGATGCAGTGGCCGACCGAATCAGCAAGTCCGGCAAGATCAAACGGCCATGGGTCGAGTCGAACAGTACCGGCGGTGGAATTCAGTTGTTTTGCGAGCCCGAAACCGGCGAATCTCCCGATATCGTCAATGCTTCGAGGCCGATGAAAAAATCGGAATTCGAAGCCTGTCAGGCATCCGGCATAAAGAACATCGTCGAGGTAAAGATCGGATATAGCGGCCTAGTGCTCGCGCACTCCAAGAAGGTGCCGGCGCTGGATATCACCCGGAAAGAGTTGTTTTTGGCTTTAGGAAAAAAGGTGCCTGATCCTAAATGCAAGAATTGCGACACGCTGGTCCCGAATCCCTATAAGACCTGGAAAGACATCAATCCGTCGCTGCCCGATACGAAGATCGAAGTCGTCGCTCCGCCGATCGGTTCCGGCATACGTGAATTGTTCGAAGAGGCCGTCTCGAAGGCTGGGTGCGAGAGTTTTCCCTTCATTGCCGCTTGGAAGGAAACGCAGAAGGCCAAGTATAAGGAAGTCTGCTTCACCGCCCGCAGCGATGGCGCCTATATCGAAGAAAGCGGAAATGCGATAGCGGCCATGTTGGCCAAGAACCCCGGGCTGTTGGGGTTTGTGTCGTACAAACAATATGCGGGCAATACCGATCGGCTGAATGCCGCTCGTATCGACGGAGCCGTCCCGAGTGTCGAGAGCATTGCGGCAAACCGTTACCCCATCGCCAGACCCTTGTTCCTCTATTTCAAGGCGGATCATGTCGGCAAAGTGAAGGGGCTGCAACAATATCTCGCCGAGTTTACGAATGACAAAGCGTGGGGCGAGAAAGGCTATCTTGCTCAGCTGGGATTGGTCCCGATGTCCGCGGAAGAACGTAAACTCTACGCAGCAGATGTGAAGAAGCGAAAGCCGATGTCGGCACCGATCGACACGGTCGCCGCAAGCCGAAGCTTGCCGGATGCGCAGCGCGTGGCTCGCTAAGGTCGTGCTGTTCGCCTTGACGGCGTTAGCACTGGGTCGAGGAGGTTCCATGGCTTCGTCGAGAATTTCAGATTGTCCGGATAGTCCCAATTGTGTGTCCAGTCTCTCTCGGGATCAGGATCATTACGCGAGTCCCTTTCGCGTGGACATAGCGCCTGACGAAGTTTGGGCGGCCCTGAAGCGCGTATTGGGGGCGGAACCCCGCACCCGGGTTGTCGAGGAGGACAACGAGCGATGGTATCTCCGCGCCGAGGCCACGAGCCGTCTTTTCCGATTCGTGGACGACGTGGAATTCCAGCTTATTCCGGAGGAGCACCTCATGCACGTTCGCTCCGCGTCGCGGGTCGGCTATTGGGATTTGGGCGTCAACCGCCGGCGGGTCGAGCGCTTGCGCGAAGCGCTGAAGCGTGAGGGCTTGTGGCGATAACCGCGACGCGGTGGAAGTGACGATGTATCCGTTGGATTTAAGCGAAATCGACCGTTTCTTGGAAGAGGATGTCGGTTCAGGCGACTTGACCGCTTCGATTGTTCCGAAGCACGCAACGGCGAGAGCGCGCGTGATCACCCGCGAGTCCATGGTGCTGTGCGGGCAGGCCTGGTTCGCCGCCGTTTTCGCCCGGCTCGGCGGTTCGGTTCAAATCGATTGGCTGGTGACGGAGGGCGAACAAGTCGAGGCGGGCGCCGAGCTGTGCGCGATGCGCGGCCCCGCCCGAGCGCTCCTGACCGGCGAACGCTCGGCGCTCAATCTTCTACAGACTCTGTCGGGCACCGCGACCTTGGCGCGTGCTTATGCCAAAGCCGTGGACGGCACCAAGGCGAAGGTCCTCGACACTCGCAAGACCATTCCCGGCCTCAGGAAGGCACAGAAATACGCCGTCCGCTGCGGCGGCTGTGATAACCATCGGATGGGACTCTACGACGGCATTTTGATCAAGGAAAACCATATCCTGGCTTGCGGGTCCATCGAAAAAGCCGTGCACGCCGCGAAAGCCCTGGGCGCTAACGTGCCGATCGAAGTCGAAGTGGAAAATCTCGATGAATTGAAGCAAGCCTTGGCGGTCGGCGCCGAGCGGATTCTTCTGGATAATTTCACGATTGCGATGATGCGGGAAGCGGTTACCACAACCGCAAGTCGTGCCAAGCTCGAGGTATCCGGCAACGTGACCCTGGATACCATCCGGCAGATCGCCGAGACCGGGGTGGATTACATTTCGGTCGGTGCCCTGACCAAGAACGTTCGAGCAACCGATTTGTCGATGCGGATCTCGATTACCGCCTGAGCTCTGCGAGTCAGTCGGCCAAAGGCAAGGTTTTGTCGGGATTCAAAATGCCGTTCGGATCAAACTGACGTTTGACGGCGCGCATCAATTCCAGGGCGCCGGTGTCGATTTCCCGGTCAACGTAATCCCTCTTTTCGAGACCGACGCCGTGCTCGCCGGACAAGGTACCGCGCAGCCGCAGCACCAGCGAAAAGATCTCCCCCAGGCATTCGTGGGCCTTTTCGGTTTCGCCGGGTTTGGCGGGATCGAACAGCAGGTTGACGTGAATGTTCCCGTTTCCCGCATGGCCGAAGTTGACGATCGCCAAGTCATACCGCTGCGACAGCTCGTTTAGTCCGGCGATCAGCAAAGGCAACTCGGTGACGGGCACTACCACGTCTTCGTTGATTTTCTTCGGCGCGACCTTCCGCAGCGCCGGCGACAGTGCCTTGCGCGTTTGCCATAAGGCTTCGACTTCATCGGCGGTCGCCGCAACGCGAAACTCCAGAAGCCCCTCGTTTTGAGCAGCGCGCCGCACGCTCTCGATCTGTACCGCCATTCCCTCGGCAAATCCGTCCACTTCGACCATTAGTAAAGCACCGGCGCGCTCCGGCAAGTCGGCGCGAGAGTAACGGCGAATCAGTTCGATTGCGTTTCCATCGATGAATTCGAGGGCGCAAGGAACCGCAGGTTGAGCCATGATTCGGGTGATGGCTTCCGTAGCATGGTCCAAATCGGCATAGATCGCCCGCATGGTGCGTTTGGCTTCGGGCAACGGCGTCAGCTTGAGCGTCGCCTCGGTAATCAGCGCAAGCGTTCCCTCCGAGCCCAATAGCAGCCGGGTCAGATCGTACCCGACGACGCCCTTGGTGGTGAAGACGCCCGTACGGATCTCCGTCCCCAAACCGGTCACAGCTCGCAAGGCGAGGGTGTTTTCGCGGGGAGTGCCGTATTTCACCGCGCGTGGGCCGGCGGAATTGTAGGCGAGATTCCCGCCTACACTGCAAAAGGCGGCGCTGGTCGGGTCGGGCGGCCAGAAGAAGCCGTGCGGTTTGAGAAAGTCCTGTAGCGCCTGATTGGTCAGGCCCGGTTCGACGACGATGTAGCGGTTGCCCGGCGAGAATTCCACAATCTGGTTCATCCGCTCGAACGAAGCCACAACTCCACCCCGTAACGGCACTGTCGCGCCGGTCGTGCCGGTGCCGCGGCCGCGCGCGGTCAAAGGCACCCGATGTTCGTTGCACAAGCGGGCCAGTTCGACAGTCTGGGTGTGGCTGGTCGGGAAAACGACCGCTTCCGGCAAGGCTTGACGGCGGCTGTTGTCGTAGCCGTAAGCCCAGCAATCGGCGGGGTCCGTGTAAAGCGAGCCGGGTGGGAAAATTTGCGCCAACTGGTTCAAAAAGGCGCTGGGTAAAGCCAAGGAATCAGTCCCCGAACAATTGGTGGTCTATCAAATCGCACAGGCAGTGCGTGATCAGCAGGTGGACTTCCTGTATTCGGGCCGTGGTCTCCGAGGGTACGCGGATCTCGATATCGGTTTCCAGCAGCAAGGGCGACAGCGCTCCGCCGTCCCGGCCGCTCAGGGCCAGCACCGACATGTCCCGATCATGGGCGGCAGTAACCGCGCTCAAAATACTGGAGGAATTGCCGCTGGTGGTGTAGACGACGAGAAGATCGTTGCTGTGGCCCAAGGCTCTGATTTGCTTGGCGAAAACGTCGTCGAACCGATAATCGTTGGCAATCGAGGTCAAGGTCGATGTGTCGCAAGTGAGCGCGATAGCGGGCAGGCCGGGGCGCTCCCGCTCGAAGCGATTCAGCATCTCGGAAGAAAAATGCTGCGCTTGCGCTGCCGATCCGCCGTTGCCGCAACAAAGAATTTTGCCGTCGCTGAGTAAACACTGAGCCAGCCTGACTCCGGCAATCTCGATGATCTCTCCGAGCCTGGCCAGCGATTCGCGGCTTGCTTCAACGCTGGTCTCGAATTGACGAAAGACTCGTTCTTGTAAATTCATGCCCTGCTATCAAGGTTGCGTAGCGAAAACCTTAAAATCGGTTAAGTCGCCTGAAAAGCATCTTTCACCCATTTTACAGCAAGCCCGCCGTTTGCGGGGGCCAGCGCCGCCACATCGAAACGAGCCGGCCGATCCATCCGCTTTTCCCGAAGAAAGTGGGCGGCGCTTGCCAACAGCTTTGCTTGCTTGCGCCGATCCACGCTCTCCAGTGCACCGCCGAACTGGATACTTCCCCTATAGCGGACCTCCACAAACACGATGGCGCACCCGTCTTCCATAATCAGATCGATTTCACCGTATCGGCAGCGGTAATTGCGCTCTATCAGCCGCAGGCCATGGGTCTGCAAAAAAGTCAGCGCTTCTTCCTCGGCGATACGCCCTTTGGCCTGGCCAAGGGTGGTCATTTCAGCGCCTTTACCGGAGCCCCGGAGCACTATCGCCCGGTTTCAGAAGCGGTGCGATTCCCCGTGGTTGCGGAACTCCGTCTTCAAATTGGGCGCAATGGAGCTGGCGCTGAATGCGGTTGCCGGTGCCCAGCGAGAGCGTGCCGGTCGCGCCGGTGTACCGAAACTGCGGTTCTGTCTTGAATCGTTCGAGTTCCGGAAGCAAACGGTAAGCATCGATCCCCAGCGCGACAAGTCTCAGGTAATCCGACGGCGTTTGTTGAATCTGCTTGCTCAGCGCTTGATGGGACAGTGGACCACTTTCGGCCGGATCGAGTAACCACGGAATGTCGCAGAAAATCAGTCCGTTCAAATCTCGATCGGCTTCCGAGTCGGCCCTGCCGCCGTACACGTGAGAGGTAGCGTAGACCGGGAGATGCTCGCCATTGTGAAAGGCGATCTGAGGCAGAATCAGATGAGCATCGCGGGCGTCGCTGATGAGAAAGATGAAATCCGCGCCTTGTTTGGTGACCGACGGAACGGTCGGGAAGGAAAGCTGGGCATGCGTGGCAGAAGGTGCCGCGGAAATCAGTTCTCTTACCGAGGCGGTGAAATCCTCGCCGTGATACGGATAGGTCTTGATCGCACGAATGTTCCCCCCGAGCTGGTTCCAATAGGCCGCAAAGTGCTTGATCATGCGCTGGCCGAACTGATTCGCCGGCGCCAGCACCAGTGCACTCTGACGTCCGTCGAACCAGGCGCTCCCGGCTGCTTGCTCGACCTCGTGCTCCGGGGTGAGGCCGAACTGATAGACCCGGTCATTGCTGACCTCCGGCGTTTGGTTGAGTCCTAGGACGGGGACGGGCAAATCCCCCACTTTGGCCAAGACGGCCACGTCGTCCTTGATCAAGGGGCCGACGATCACTTTCGCGCCCCCATCGGCGAATTTCCGGTAGAGCTGATAGATGTCTCCCGACTGGGTGTCGACGAACCGCAAAGGCGGCTTTGCGGTATTGGTATCCGCATAGTAGGCTGCAAGCATGCCCGTGCGCAGGGCCTGGGCAGCGGGAGCATAGGAACCTGACAGAGGCAGCATTACGCCAATGAACGCTCCGGAGCCGGGCGCGGCTGCCGTAGGCGGTGTCGTTCCCGTTTGAGCCAGGCCCGGAGGCGGGCTTTGACGCTGGCTCAATAGCCCTTGCAGGAATGCCCCGTCGGCGGGATGTCCGGGAAAGCGAATCCGCCACTTGGCCAATTCCGTGTTCAATCCGGCCGGAGGCGTGGACTTGACGATCTGGGTCAAATTCATCCAGCCGCCCAATATATCGGGCGGGGGAGGTTGCATGGCGGTCAGGACTTTTTCGGGGATCCGGCTCAGCGCGTCATAAATGGCCTCATTATTTTTCTGCACAGCGTCGGGACGCGTGAGAAGTTGGCCGAGCCTGACACGCTCCCTGGCGCTTTCCAGCATGTTGCCCAGTTGGTTATAAGCCGAAGCGCGCAGTGTGTGATAATGCACCTTTTGCGACGGCTCCAGCCGCCCTGAGAGCAGGTTATCGAGCTTGCCCAAGGCCTCCCGTGCTCGGCCCACGTTGAGATCCAGTCTGCTTTGCAGAAGCGTGTAATCGTACCGGTCCACGGTCTCCAGTTCGTCGGGAGCGACGGCATCGGCCAGCCGTTTCGCCGTTCTTCCATCGCCCGCCCGGAGAGCCGAATCGGCGGCTCGAAGCCGGTAGTAATCGGGATCGCCCGACGTTTCCGCGAGCTGCTGAAATAATCTCATCGCTCCTGCAGAGTCGCCGCTCTGGAGCAGGCTTTCGGCCTGCGCGGCGCGCGCATCCATGGCTCCGCGTCTGGTGGTGTCGCGGGCGCAAGCGGCTGCCATCAGTATGAGGAGAGCGAGACAGAGGCGGATCAATAGAGACATAGGCGGGATTCCGTTCGAGAAAGCGAGGAGTTTGATAGTGAGGCAAACAGAACCCGGCATACTATACCTAGTAGCGACGCCCATCGGCAATCTAAGGGATATTACGTTCCGCGCCATCGACGTTCTGCAGCAAGTCGATCTCATCGCTTGCGAAGACACCCGGCATAGCCGGCCGCTTCTGGACCACTACGGGATTTCCACGCCGACCGCGGCATTCCACGAGCATAACGAGGATGTCGCTTCGCTGCGGCTGGTCGAACGCTTGCAGCGGGGCGAGTCCATTGCCCTTATCTCGGATGCCGGAACGCCGCTGATCAGCGATCCCGGATTTCCCCTGGTGCGGGCGGTTCGGGCCGCAGGTATTCGCGTCGTTCCGATTCCGGGGCCATGTGCTCTCATCGCAGCCCTTTCGGCGTCCGGCCTCCCCGCCGACCGTTTTGCCTTCGAGGGATTTCTGCCGCGAAAATCGTCGGCGCGCAAGGCCAGCCTGGAGGTCCTGCGGAATGATTCGAGAACGCTGATTTTTTACGAATCCAGTCATCGCGTGTTCGAAAGTGTAGCGGACATCACGGCGATTTTTCCGTCTGATCGGCGATTGGTCATTGCCCGAGAGTTGACCAAGCTATTCGAAACGATAGTGGATACACGGGTCGGCGAGGCGCTCTCGCTCCTCGAAAGCGATCCGAATATGGAAAAAGGGGAATTCGTCCTGGTACTGGAAGGCGCGCCCGATCTCGGCAGGACGGAAGGGCTTACCGTGGATGAGGAACGAGTATTGCGGATTCTGCTCGAGGACTGTTCGGTCAAGACGGCAGTGTCCTTGACCGTAAAGATCACCGGAGCGCGTCGGGAAACGGTTTACCGGACGGCGCTCCGATTGACTGAAGAGTGGCGTAAGACCGATTGACTAGCCGTGTCTAGCGAAACTGTGAGTGGAGGTCGATCTTTGAGCCGATTTATTGAGGACGATCCGGACGCTCGGAGTCGCGTAAGGAGTGATCGGAAGAGGCATTGGGACGAGCGGACGGCTTCCTTCCATTACCATTGGTCAGCTTCTGAATCATATCGTCCCACGAGGTGTATTGCTTGAAATCGGGATGGCCGGCTGCAATCTTGGTGTTGACCTCTTGCTTCGCCATTTCGATGACTTCGTCGGGTGTCTTTCCGTCCACGGTGTTGACGAAGGCATCCGGTCCTTCTTCCGATTTGATTTTGTCTAAAATTCCCAAGGCGGTATCGAACAAAACGCGTTCGTCCGTATTGAGGTAGCGTTTGACTTGGATTGCCGATTTATAAACCGCTTCCCGCGAGGTCCCGTTGATTTCGTCGGACCGCGACATAAACGCGGGCAGAAAGTAAATGACGGCAAGCAATGCCAGAAAAAGACCGGCTAGTATTTTCATTGTTTATCTCCGAAAGTATTGGGGGCGAACATTATATAATCTCGCTGCAACATTGATGTCAAAAGCTCTCGCAGCGTCACGCCGAAGTCAAAGTCCTGCCTCGCGCCTTTTTATCATTTATTAATTTGGGGTACTTCTATGGCTCGAGATCGCGTTTTCAGGACAATATGGATCGGTTTAAGTTTTGCGCTTGTAGCATGCGCCCACGACATGAGGGTGATGAAAATGGAGGAGGCACTGAACAGCTATGGTTCAGCTATTCGATGGGGAGCTTTCCAAAAAGCCTGGGATTTTCAGACCGACAAACAGAAACGGGCGCCTGATTTCAAGGCGCTCAAAAATATAAAAGTTACCGGCTACGATTCAGTATTCCGGAAGGTGCAGAACGAGGGGACAATCGTGCTGCAAACCGTCGAGATTCGCTATATCGATAATGAGCGGCTCGTGGAAAAAAGTCTGACCGACGAGCAAAAATGGCATTTTGACGTCGAAAAAAAGCAGTGGCTATTGGATAGCTCTTTTCCAAAATTCGAATAGCGTGATTCAAGCGTTCAAAATCTAAAGCCATATCCCATCGCGTGACGAGCCAGCAAGCGCTTCGCCGGCGGGAAGCAATCCAGGGCGATCATGGCGGCATTACGCGCCAAGGCGAAGGGTGGAAAATCGGTGCAGAACGCCCGTATCAGGCCGTCGGTAAAATGGATCGTATTGGCCAGATCTCTCTGCCGGGCTCGGGCGTAACGATCGAGGAACGCTTTTTCGCCGATATCTTCGTTGAACGCCAGTTTGGTGAGCAATCGCTCCGCCAGGGATGCCGCATCACGGAGACCTAAGTTGAAGCCTTGACCGGCAACGGGGTGAACCTGATGCATCGCGTTGCCGATCAAGAGGACACGGTCGTCCGCCATCTTCTCTGCCCGGATCAGCTTGAGCGGAAAACCTTGCCGTCGCGATGCCAGTTGAATTTTCCCTAGCCAATAACCGAATGCCGACTGCAAGTTTGCGGTGAAGTTCGCGTCGGATTCACTCAAGAGTTCGTCGGCCTCCTGATCCTTCATCGTCCAGACCACCGAGCATTTTTTGCGCTCCAAGGGCAGCAGGGCCAACGGGCCGGCGGTCGTGAAACGCTCGTAAGCCGTGAAGTTCACATCTGCCTCCGTGCTGACTTCAGTCACGATCGCCGTCTGTCCATAGTCCCGGACGTTTTGTTCTATTCCCAGGAGCCTTCTCACTGTGGAATTTCCGCCGTCGGCGGCAACCACCAGAGCGGCCGTGAGATTGAGGCACTCCTCGCCTTTCTTGAGGGTGACGCACACGCCATTCGGGCCTGCTTTGAGACCGATGACCCTCGCCGGGCATATCAGCTCCGCATCGAGTCCGCGCAGTTCCCGAGCAATGCGATCCTCCAGCGTTCGGGCGACGATGACATGGCCCAGCGCGTCGACTCCTTTTTCAAGAGCATGCAGCCGCGTTTTTCCGAAACGGCCGCGATCGGAGACATGGATATGACGGATGGGCATGGCTTTGGGCGCCACGTCTTGCCATACGCCGAGCCGGTCGAGAATTTGGACCGTGCCTCGCGCTAGGGCCAAGGCGCGATCGCCGGCCGTCAGGGCCTGTCGTTGGGTTTCCGTCAGCGCTTCGACGATTCCCACGCGAAGCGGCGCGTCCCGCAGGGCCAGAGCGAGACTACCTCCGACCAGTCCGCCGCCCACGATCAATAGATCGAAATCGTGGTTCATTCGGGATTCGCCATGAATGCTTCGATTTCCGCTACCGTTTTGGGCAGTCCGGCCGTGAGGATTTCACAACCGTCTTTGGTGACCAAAACATCGTCTTCGATTCGGATGCCGATGCCGCGCCATTTGGGATCTACGTCATGGCAGTCCGGCGCGACATAAAGGCCGGGTTCCACCGTCAATACCATTCCGGGCTCCAGCGAACGCCATTCGCCATCGCTCCGGTATTCCCCGACATCATGCACGTCCATGCCCAGCCAGTGGCCGGTTCGATGCATATAGAACTTCTTGTAGGCTTCGTCCTTGATCAGCTTCGAAACCCGCCCTTCCAACAAACCCAGCTTGACCAGCCCTTTGGTCAAGGTGTGTACGGCAGCATCGTGAGGCGCATTCCAGCGGTTGCCCGGACGCACTTGCTCGATTGCGTCGAGTTGGGCCTCCAGAACCAAGTCGTAAAGGAGTCGCTGACTTTCGCTGAATCTTCCATTGATGGGAAAAGTACGGGTGATGTCAGCAGCATAGTTTTCATACTCTGCCCCGGCGTCGATCAGAAGAAGGTCGCCGTCCTTCAGTACGTCCTTGTTTTCGGTGTAATGGAGTACGCAAGCGTTGTGTCCTCCTGCGACGATGCAAGGATAGGCAGGCGCTCGCATGCCATGCCGGGTGAATTCGTAGAGCAACTCGGCTTCGATTTCATATTCGTACTTTCCCGGTTTACAGACTGACATCGCGCGTTTATGAGCGCGTACCGAAACCTCGGCGGCCTTCTGCATCAATTGGATTTCATGCGACGTTTTGATCAGGCGCTGCTCATGAAGCAGATGCTCCAGCGACACAAACTCGAACGGCGCACGCACGCCGGTACGGACTTTCGCCCGCACGTTGTTTACCGCGGAAAACACCTGACGATCGATCTTCGGATCGTGCCCGATGGGGAAATAAACCCGCTCGCGATTTTCCAGAAGGCCGGGCAAAACCTTGTCCAGTTCATCAATGGGGAATGCTTCGTCCGCTCCGAATGCGTTGCGAGCGCCCTCGAGCCCGGCATGCCTTCCGGTCCAGATCGCTTTTTCACGATCGAATTCGCGACAAAAAAGAATGTACTCCCCTTGTTTTCGGCCGGGGGCGAAGACGGCCACCGCTTCGGGTTCGTCGAATCCGGTCAGATAATGAAAATCGCTGTCTTGACGATACGGATATTCCACATCCCGGTTGCGTACGCTCGCAGACGCACTCGCGATCAGAGCTACGCTTTTCTTCTTGATACGGCGCGCTAGCTGTTTACGGCGCTGTTTGAATTCGCTCGGTTGAAGCATGAGTTTGCAATATCAGTGAAGTCGCGAGGGCGGTTGCTGTTGCAATTCGGTACGGATCAACTGTACGCCGATGCGGACATATTCCGTGATCTCGGCATAAGCCACTTCGTCCGACTCTCCGGCGGAATCCGGACTCAGGCGGGAGATTTCCAGAAGGTCGTGGAGGACTTCGGTGCTTTCTCCCGGCCAGTCGGCACCATCCGATCGATAACCGAGGCCGTATAAAAAACCTTGGCACCATTCTCCCAAAGCATTGGCGCGGTCACTCAGGGGGAGCGTGTCATCCGGCAGCAGCAACTCGAACGAAAAGTCGAAATCGTCCAATTGGTGCCGAGTCGTCTCGCACAGCGCCGAAAGCAAGGCATGTTCCGCCGGGTTAAGGTTGGTCCTGCTTTCGCCGAAAACGGCTTCCAGCCACTGATCGCAATCGGTCTGGCTGTTCAGACACAGCAATCCCGATAGCACCCCATGCACTTCGGCTGCGCTAGCCGCCGAGTCGTTGTTCAGGACGACGTCCTGGACATTCTGATAGGATAAATCGTTGCTCATTCCAGCCTTGTCGACCCTGCTCTAATTCTTTATGCTAACACTTCGAATAGCCGGATCGAAAGCTAGCACCGAAGTTTAACCCCATCTTTAAGGCTCCAAAATCATGATAGCCGATATGTTTGATTTGGATGCCGAGCTAGTACGATTGGAAAATAAGATCGATTCACTGGCCGCCATGTGCGAAAGGCTACGTGATGAAAATCAGGTGCTGAAGTCCACGTTAGACGAATGGATGCGAGAGCGGGTGCAACTATCCGATAAAACCGAGATGGCGAAGAGTCGCGTTGAAGCGATGATTTCCCGCCTGAAATCCATAGGACACGAATGATGAGCGAAATGAATCCGCCGATTAAAGTTCAGATCCTCGGCAAGGAATATCCTATTTCCTGCCCTGAAGACCAACAGCACGATCTTTTGATTGCAGCACGTTATTTGGATGAAAAAATGCGTCAAATACGCGGTACCGGCCGCGTGATCGGCACCGAACGCATTGCCGTGATGGCAGCGCTGAATATCGCGCATGAGCTATTACAAGCGCAACAGCAGAACAAATTGTTATCGCAGGATTTGCGGGATCGCTTTTCGTCGCTGCACGAAAGGCTAGACGCAGCCCTGGATACGGATTAAAGCTGTTTCGGCGCTGATACGTATTGCATCAATTTGTCGACCTAGTAGAATTTGATTCACGTATTCCCTGCGGCGTGCGAAAGCAGCTGGGTTACTTCTTGAGCCTAATCTAAAACCCCGGGAACCATCGAACGAGCGATGTGCGCAAGTCCGCTCCGAGCGGAAAGCCTAATTCGCCGTTCCTACGCTCCCACCTGAACCTTCCGGTTCAAGGGCGAAAGCGGTTTACGGCGCAGGCGGGGAATACTTCACTTCTCCTCGTTCTAGAGGAACTCCCTTTGCTGGATGTGCGAATATGCACTCGCCAGTTTCATCCGATCTATCTGAATGAATCTTCCGGCGGATATCCGGCGCCAGAGTCGAGCTCTTCGACAAAGCATGCCGCTCGTATTGGCTAGTAAGAAGAGTCTCCGCATCGCGGAACGCTTCATTACATCGCCGATTGCCGAACGCGGCCAGCATGTCGCGGCTTATCTCAGTAACGACGGCGAGGTCGAAACCCAGGCTATTATCGAGAGCTTGTGGGCATGTGGCAAAGCGTGTTACCTACCGATTCTCCGTTCGTCGCCCCAGCGTTCGCTATGGTTCGGGCATTACGGGCCGGGCACGGCGTTGACTCCGAATAAATTTCGGATTCCCGAGCCGTCTATCGGGGAAGATACGATTACTGAGCCGTGGATGCTGGATATGGCGTTCGTTCCCCTGGTGGCTTTCGATCTTTTCGGTAACCGCATCGGTATGGGCGGCGGCTATTACGACCGTACGTTCGCTTATCTTAAGAATGCAAATCAACCGCGCACGCCGATTCTCATCGGCCTGGCGTTCGAATGCCAGAAATGGGACCAAATACCGGCGCAGCCTTGGGATGTGCCGCTGAATGGCGTGATTACCGAAGAGGCTTATTACCTGTTCGACGACCTCTGTCGTTAAGATAAAGTGCAATGTGGCAGCGGCTGACGCGCTGGAGGCGGGACGAAAAGAGGTGGTCAGGAACCGGCCCACAGGTCGCTGAGGGCGATCGTGACGGCCTCGAAGGGTGCAGCGGAAACTTCGTCGTGGTCCTGGTATAAGCCGGTTACGGTCCACTGCCCGTCGGCCAAGGCATAGGTTTCCGAAATCCGCGCCAGGGGATCAACAAGCCACAAAAACGCTACGCCGTAGCGCGCGTAAGCTCTCGTTTTTGTGACCCTATCCTTTTTCTGGGGCGTCGGCGAAAGGATTTCGCACACCCAGTCCGGAACCACCTCGAAGCGATGGTCTTCCGGCAAGCTCGACATGCGCTCGCGGCGCCAACCGGCGATATCGGGGACCAGCACTTCGGTATCGCGGACGAAATGGAATTCCGGCTCATCGATGATCCACCAACCGCCCGGACCGCCCCGGCCGCGATGATAGGCTGAACCGATATCGATCCCGAGCACAGGGGCGACTGAAGCATGAGGCCCGGCTCGGCCGGGCTGGGTGTACAGTTCTCGGCCGATGATTTCTCCGACCAGATTTTCCGGCAGCGCCAGCAAGCGCTCATACGGGCTCGATTCCTGAATTACGGCGGACATCAGTTACCTCCGTTCTTTACGTCAAACATAGTCATTATCCACCGGCTCGACCAACAGTTGAGTCCCCGCTGTATCGGCCTCCCAATGTTCGACGGGCCGCTGGGACGGAAATTCGAGCAGCGTCGGACCATGCTGGCGGACTACAGCAGCCATTTTCCACAGATCTCTTTTTCGCGTGAACAATGGGGTTTTTGCTGCCGCGTCAGGATGTTTTAAGACGGCCACTTCCGCTAACATGCTGTAGTTAATAACGTTATTGAGAAATTACTTTTCGCGGGGGGAAGACAGATGCGTTACTGGTTGATGAAATCCGAACCTTCGGAGTTCAGCATCGACGACCTGGAGAAACGGCCTCATCAGATCGAGCACTGGGACGGCGTGCGCAATTATCAGGCGCGAAATATGATGCGCGATGAAATGAAAGTGGGGGACCTGGTGTTTTTTTACCATTCTAATTGCGATACGCCGGGCATCGTCGGCATCGCGAAAATTTCGCGTGAAGCCTATCCGGATTTCACCGCGTTTGACGCCGATAACAAGCATTACGATCCCGGCAGCAAGCCGGATGATCCGCGGTGGTTTATGGTGGATGTGCAGTTCGTCCGCAAGCTCAAACGCACTATCACTTTAAGCGAACTAAAAGACCGGCCGGAACTCGACGGTCTGGCGCTCGTTCGCCGCGGCAACCGGCTGTCCGTCATGCCGGTTACCGAGGCGCAGTGGACGTATATTTTGTCGCTGGAATAAACACTCCCACTGGATGCCTTTGTGCCGGGATATGATATGGCTTGCCGTCTTCTCCAGCCGTACCCGAAAACAATGGTGTGTCTGGGCGGGACGAGAAATCAGATGATAGAAATCGTGCTTGAGGTAATCGCTCTGGAAAGCCTGATCGTCCGTTTCTGCCGAATGACCGGCTGCAGCGCCGAACATATGCCAGATCGTGGAATACCTCGACGATGCGGTCGGTGTGAAGAAATTCGGAGTAATAGATTTTTTCCGGTACCTCCCGGCCCGGTAGTTCCCATTCGGCATAGAAATCGACCGAATTGAGATTCCCGTCGACCCAAGCGAAAAGGCACCCCGGGGAAACGGCACCAGTTCGCGCAACGCTCTCAAGCTCGGGTACGAATACACGGTTGTCCAATCCCAGCGAGCAGAGCTGTTTAATGTAACTTTCTTTTGCCGTGAAGACGCGAAAGCCGAAAAATGATGAGGCGTTCGGGCTATCTCTTCGATCTTGCCACCATGTTGCGGTGAAGCAAAGGAAATCAAGAGGTCGCGTTTCCGCCTGCGAACAGTCGATACGCCGGGTTGTCCGTCTCCTCCCGATAGGCGAAGCCGATGGCGTCGAGAAATTCCTTGAAGGCTCGCCGTTCCGTCTTCGGTACCTGAATTCCCATCAGCACCCGCCCGAATGCAGCACCGTGGTTCCGGTAATGGAACAGGCTGATGTTCCAACGTCCGCCCATAAAAGATAAAAATTTCAAAAGCGCGCCGGGGCGTTCGGGAAACTCGAAGCTGTATACGGTTTCGTCCAACAGGCGCGGTGCATGGCCTCCCACCATGTAGCGGATGTGCTCCACCGCCAATTCGTTGCCGGTCATATTGGTAACCGTGAAGCCGTGTTCGCGCAGTTGTGCGATCAGTTCCTCGCTGTCCCGGCTGCCGTTGGCGATCGCGACGCCCGCGAAGATATGGGCGGCATTGTCGTCGAAATAGCGGTAGTTGAATTCGGTAATGCTGCGCCGACCTAGAACGCGGCAAAATTCGAGAAAGCTGCCGGGCTTTTCCGGAATCGTTACCGCCAAGAGCATTTCCTGGTGTTCACCAACCTGGGCACGCTCCGCCACATGGCGCAGCCGGTCGAAATTGATATTGGCCCCGCTTTCGATGGCGATCAGGCACTGATCCCGCACCCCGGTCATCGATGCGTATTTTTTCAAACCCGCAACACCCAAAGCGCCCGCGGGTTCGGCGACCGATCGGGTATCGTCGAAGATATCTTTGATGGCCGCGCAGATCTCATCCGTATCGACCGTAACGACGTCATCCACGTATTGATGTGCGACGTGGAACGGTTCCTTGCCGATTTGCCGCACGGCGACGCCATCGGCGAACAGTCCGACTTGTCTCAGGATGACCCGGCGTTTTGCCTTCAACGCCCGATTCAAGCAATCCGCATCGTCCGGTTCGACGCCGATGATCTTGATATCCGGGCGAACGAATTTCACGTAAGTCGCCACGCCCGCGATCAATCCGCCGCCCCCCACCGGGATGAAGATGGCGTGAATGTCGCCCGTGTGCTGCCTCAGAATTTCCATGCCGATGGTGCCTTGGCCGGCAATAACCTCGGGATCGTCATAGGGGTGGACGAAGCTCAATTTTTGCTCTTCGGCAAGGTTCATAGCGTGCTCGTACGCTTCGTCGTACGAATCGCCGAACAAAACGGTTTCCGCCCCGAAATTCTGCACCGCCCGCACTTTGATGGCCGGCGTGGTGCAGGGCATCACGATGACCGCCCGGATGCCCAGTCGCTGGGCCGAGAGCGCAACGCCCTGAGCATGATTGCCGGCCGAGGCTGCGATTACGCCGGCCCGTTTTGCTGCATCATCCAGTGAAACGATCTTGTTGTAAGCGCCTCGAAGTTTAAAGGAAAAGACTGGCTGAAGGTCTTCGCGCTTGATGTAAACCGAGTTGTCGAAGCGGCGCGTTAGCCCCGGCGCGAAGTCTAGGGGAGTTTCCGAAGCAACATCGTAAACTCGGGCGCGCAAAATGCGCTCGATATACTTATGAATCATTTTTTAGTCTTAAAAGATACAAGTGAGAAACGCGGCCGGGACCGCTATGAAGCATGACAGCGCCGGCATGATCACGCTATTATCCCGCAATTTTCAAGTAACCACATGATGGAGCGACGAAAATGACCCAAGACGAGCTTAAGAAGAAAGTGGCGGAAGCCGCCCTAGACTATGTAAAGGGCGTGTCGGTGCTAGGCATCGGCACAGGATCGACGGTCAATCATTTCATCGATTTGTTGGCCGATTTCAAACAGGATATCGAAGGTGCCGTATCGAGCTCGGAGACGAGCACCGCTAAGCTCAAGAAAATCGGTATACCGGTTCTGGATTTAAATGCCGTGGGCTCATTGGAGGTTTACGTCGATGGAGCCGACGAGGTCAATCCTCACAAACAGATGCTCAAGGGCGGCGGCGGAGCCTTGACCCGGGAGAAAATCATCGCGGCGGCCAGCCGTAAATTCGTCTGTATCGTGGACGAGAGCAAATGTGTGGATGTCCTGGGCAAGTTTCCGCTGCCCGTGGAAGTCATCCCTATGGCCCGGAGCTATGTGGCCCGTCAGCTCGTAAAGTTGGGCGGGCAACCGCAGTGGCGCGAAAACTATATCACCGATAACGGCAACCAGATTCTCGATGTGCACAATCTGAACATCCTGAATCCGGTGGAGATGGAGCGGGAAATCAACAACATCCCCGGTGTCGTGACCGTCGGCCTTTTCGCTTTGCGCGGCGCGGACATCGTTCTTCTCGGCGGCGAAAGCGGCGTTAGAAAGCTGGATTAGCCATCTTGTTTTGGCGGGTTACGCCCTTCGCCTTCGCTACTGCTACGCTCAGGGCTAACCCGCCCTACGATATTTTCAAGACGATTTTGCCCGTGGTATGTCCGGTTTCGATCAGGGCGTGCGCGGCGGCGGCTTTTTCCAGCGGCAATACCTGGCTGACATGAATGTCCAACACGCCTTGGTCGATCCATTCGCCGCATTGCTGCAGAATTTCCACGTGGTGATCGCGGGCTTCGTGCAGGTTGCGCAGCATCGGGGTCAGCATCAGCTCGAAGCCTATCCGGAGATTGCGCATCCGCGCTTCTTGCAAAGAGATGTTGCCCGGGTCCAGCAGCGTGACCAGATCGCCGAAATGGGCGGTGCAGTCGATGCTATGTCTGAACACATCGGGTCCGACCGTGTCGATCACCAGATCCGCGCCCTGTCCGTCAGTCAGCTCGTTTACGCGCTGTGCGAAGTCTTCCTGTCGGTAATCGATCGCCGCATCCGCGCCCCAGTTCTTGGCGAGTTCGGCTTTCTCCGCCGAACCGACGGTGGCGAGCACCCGCGCATCGCGGAGTTTTGCCAGTTGGACCGCCACATGACCGACGCCGCCCGCTGCGGCGTGAATCAGAACGGTTTGGCCGGCTTGTAGCCGTCCACGGTCGTAAAGGGCGCCCCAAGCGGTAATCAATACCAAGGGCGCTGCGGCGGCGTGTTCGAAATCGAGCGATTGCGGCATGGGAGCGGCCCAGCGCTCGTCCAACACGGTGTACTCGGCATAATTGCCCTGGTCGCCGCCCAGTCCGCCATGGCAAAACCATACCGAGTCGCCGATGTTGAATCGGCTCACGGCTCCGCCGATTTCGACCACTTCTCCGGCACCGTCGCAGCCGAGCACCGCCGGTAAGGGATTTGGGTAAAAAAGACCGTTTCGCCGTATTTTGGTGTCGACCGGATTGATCCCGGCCGCCCTGAGCCGGACTTTGATTTGGCTGGGCTCGGTGATGGCCAGTTCTTCGATATCCCGCAGTTCGAGCAGATCCGGCAGTCCCGGTTGCGTCATCAAGATCGCTTTCATGGCTTTCCTACCCTGTGATGATTAAGTTCGTGTCTCTCGGCACTAGCGGCGACTGACGCACCGTCCGGGAGGTAAGGTCTGCGTACGCCCAAAAAGCGCTCCAGCCAATAAGGACGTTCAAGACTGGAGACGATCACTTTCCCTTTTACGCTGCTGGAATGTACGAATGTATCGTTACCGATATAAATCCCGACATGGGAGAACGGCTGTCCGGTCGTATTGAAGAAGACCAAGTCGCCGGGTCGTCGGTTCCGGCTGTCGACACGCGGGGTCGCAGCAGCCATTTGATAAGCGGTTCGCGGCAGGCGAACGCCGTATTTTTCATAGACGTATTTGACGAAGCCGCTGCAATCGAATCCTTCCCGCGGCGATTCGGCACCGTAGCGATAGGGTGCTCCTTGCAGGCTGAGGGCGTAACGTGCCACTTCGTTCGAAGCGGGAAAATGGACCGTCCGCTTGACTTCCCGTGTCCCGGCGCATCCAGCGAGCAGAACCGAGACGGCGGCTAGTGCGAGCAGTTGCGAAATGACGGGTTTGCGGAAAAGTTGATAGATAGCCGACTCCATGTGTTGGCTCCGGGTGTTTGATTCGGGCTGGCGAAGTTGCCTTAAATTTAGTCTCGGCTGCGATTGGCGGCAAGATCGGGTTCGGAGGCCATCCATTGGGTTCGGTAGTCTTCGTACCCGAAACGCTTCATTGCCTTGACTCGGCCATAACGATCGGATGCGAAAATCGCGGGCAAATCGTAACCGTTGAAGCGGTTGGCCTTGATCAGGCTGTAAGCTCCGACATCGGGAAAGACCACACGGTCGCCGACTCTCAAGGGTTCGCGAAATCGATATTCGCCGAAGACATCGCCGGCGAGGCAGGTGCTGCCGACGAGCAGGCATTCGAATGCCCCATCCGGCCGATGTTCAGCAACCGGAGGGACCTTCTGATATTCGAAGATCTCCGGAAGGTGGTTTACGCCCGTATCCAGGACGGCAATGAATTTGCCGCCCCGCTCGAATCGGTCGACAACGCTCGCGACGAGATAACCGGCGCGACCGACGACGGCCTTGCCCGGTTCGAAATAGATCTCGACGTCGCGTCGCCGTTTCAAGGCTGCGACCAACTCGGACAGTTCGTTCAGATCATCGCCATTTTCGAAGAGATAGCCGCCGCCCAGATTGATCCATTCGAGCCTGTTCATAAACCCGCCGAGCACGTTTTCGATCCGGTCGAGAGTTGACTTCAGGGGAGCGAAGGAGCGCGATTCGAACGAAGTATGAAAATGGAGTCCGGCAATACCGCTCATTAAAGACGGATTCCGATCCAGAATGCTGGCGAGATTATCGACAGGAATGCCCAATTTCGAATACGGCCGGCAAGGATCGTAGCGGCCATCGGCGAGGAACGAAAGCTGCGGATTGACACGCAGCCCGATGCTCGCCCGCCCGGCCACGTGCGGTCCGAGCCGTTCGAACTGTTCCAGAGAATTGAAGCTGATGAAATCGCAATGTGCGGCGACTTCTTCGATTTCGCTTGTTCTGAGGCCCGGGGTGGTGATATGCAGAGAGCTCTTCTGAGGCGGATGACCGCTCGTTTCGACAATTTCGGAGGCCAGGCGGGCTTCGAACAGAGAGCTGACCGAAAAACCGTCGACTCTGGGCTGAATCAGGCGCAGTGCTCCGGCGAAAGGAAATGCCTTGATCGAGTACAACACACGTAAGCCGGAGGTTTCGCGTAGTCGGTCCAGGAGGTCAAGCGTATGGATGATCCGCGCTTCGTCATAGACGAAGGCCGGGGTTTCCGGCAGGGCATTTTTGAGGCGCTCGATATCCAAGGTGCTGCGGGAAGAAGCGGGTTACGGCTCAATAATCTTCCAGCACAGTAGATGCCTGCAGATCGGCATGATAGGACGAGCGCACCATCGGCGCGCTGGCGACCGCGGAGAAGCCGAGATTTCGGCCGGTTTCGGCGAGGTGTTCGAATTCCTCGGGCGTCGCGTAGCGGGCTACCGGCAAGTGGTCGCGGCTCGGTTGCAGGTATTGGCCGACGGTCAGCATATCGCAGCCGTGTTCGCGCAAGTCCGCCATGACTTGTTTCACTTCATCGAGCGTTTCGCCCAAGCCCAGCATCAATCCCGACTTGGTGGGCACTTCCGGATGAATCTGCTTGAAGCGGGCCAGCAAGTTGAGAGATACATGGTAATCCGCGCCGGGGCGTGCTTGTCGGTAGAGGCGTGGTACGGTTTCGAGATTGTGGTTGAAGACATCGGGGGGCGTCGCTGCCAATCGATCGAGCGCGGCATCGATCCGGCCGCGAAAGTCCGGCACCAGTATCTCGATTTTGATGTCCTTATTCCGATGGCGGACGGCTTGGATGCAGGCGGCGAAATGACCGGCGCCGCCGTCGCGAAGGTCGTCCCGGTCTACAGAGGTGATGACGACGTATCGGAGCCTTAGCTGCCGAACGACCTCCGCGAGGTGTTCGGGTTCGTTGGGGTCCGGCTCCGAAGGACGGCCATGGGCCACGTCGCAGAATGGGCAGCGGCGGGTACAGATATCGCCCAGGATCATGAACGTGGCCGTGCCGTGGCCAAAGCACTCCGACAGATTCGGGCAAGCGGCTTCTTCGCAGACCGTATGGAGATTCTGTTCGCGCAGGATCTGCTTGATCCGATTCACGCTCTCGCCGCTCGCCGCCTTGACGCGTATCCAGGCAGGCTTGCGCAAAGGGGACTCGTTTGGAATCACCTTGATCGGGATACGCTTCAGCTTGTCGGCTTTGCGTTGATGGGTGTCGGGGCTCAGCCTGGAGGGGGCCAAATAGGAATCTTTGTCAGCCACGGATAGGGACCACTCGCTCGTAATTCAAAGTTTGCATGATTTCCACAGTCAATGGAGCGGCCGCCTCGTGGGGTTGAATCGCCACATCGAGCGCGGTCAGACTGGTGACTTCGAGACCTGCATAGCCGCATGGGTTGATGGCCGAAAACGGCGACAGATCCGAACTCACGTTAAGACTTAGACCATGATAGCTACAACCTTTGCGCACGCGCAGACCTAGCGACGCAATTTTACGTCCGTCGACGTAGACGCCGGGTGCGTCTCGCCGCGCCTCGGCCGTGATGCCATACTGCTTGAGCAGGCCGATCACCGCGTTTTCCAGGGTGCTGACCAAGCGCCTAATTCCCAGGTTTTTCCGTCGAAGATCGACCAGCACATAAGCGATCAGTTGGCCGGGGCCGTGGTAGGTGATCTGCCCGCCGCGGTCGGTTTTCACTACGGGAATGTCCGTCGTTCGAATCATGTGCCGGACATCTCCATTCAGCCCTAGGGTATAGACCGGATGATGTTCCAATAGCCACAGCTCATCCGGCGTGTCCTCGTCGCGCTGCTCGGTGAAGTCTTGCATGGCGCGCCAAGTGGTTTCGTACTCTGTAAGGCCCAGATTGCGCAGGTGCAGGACTTCGGTTGTGTCGCTCATGGGAGAGGTGTTACAGGAGAACCAGTGTCGCGAGACCCAGAAAGATGAAAAAGCCCATGCCGTCCGTCATGGCAGTCAGCAGTACGCTGGTGCCGACCGCGGGATCGAGCCCCAACCGGTCGCGCACCAGAGGCACGGCGATCCCCATGATCGCCGCCACCAATAGATTTAGCAAGGTGGCGCCCATCATGACCAGTCCGAGCTCGACGTCACGGTAAAGCAGATAGGCGATCAAGCCCAGCACGGAACCCCATACTGCTCCGTTGAGGAAACCGATGGCCAGTTCCTTGAAAACCAGCCGCTTCACATTCGAGGGATTGATCACCCCGAGGGCGATGGAGCGGACGATCATCATGCTGGTTTGATTGCCTGTGTTGCCCCCGATGCCGGCGACGATGGGCATGAGCGAAGCCAAAGCGACCACCTTGACGATAGTGTCCTCGAAAAGGCCGATTACCCGGGTGCTGATGAAAGCCGTGACGAGATTGATTGCCAGCCAGAACCAACGGTTTTGTGCGCTTTTCCAGACGCCGGAGAAAATGTCCTCTTCTTCCAACAGGCCGGCCTGGGACAGCATCTCTTCGTCCGATTTTCGGCGAATATAATCGACGATGGCGTCTACGCCGATACGCCCCTGCAGCTTTCCCTCGCGATCCACCACCGGTGCCGACAGGAGATCGTAGCGCTCGAAGGCTCGGGCCGCCTCTTCGGCGTCGTCATCGAGATGAAAGGACACCACGTCCTTGCTCATGATTTCCGAGACCGGCTTTTCGGGAGAGGTGGTGAGCAGGCGTTTCAGAGGCAGCACACCCTTCAATACATTGTGCTCATCGACCACGAACAGCTTGTCGGTGTGTTCGGGCAGATCGCCGCGACGTCTGAGATAGCGCAACACCACGCCCAGGCTGATATCTTCCCGTATCGTGACCATGCCGAAATCCATTAGGGCTGCCACGGTGTCCTCTTCGTGCGACAGCACCGATTGCAGACGTTTTCGGTTCTGATCGTTCAGTTTCTCCAGAAGTTCCTGCAAGACTTCTTCCGGCAAGTCCGGTGCAAGATCGGCGATTTCGTCCGTTTCAAGCTGTCCCGTGGCGGATAACAGCTCATCCGTGTCCATATCGGAAATGAGCGTTTCGCGCACGGCGTCGGACACGTCGAGCAGGATCTGTCCGTCGAGTTCGGACTTGACCAGGTTCCAGACCAACAGCCGCTGTTCCAGAGGCAGCGCCTCAAGAATGTAGGCGATGTCTGCCGCATGGAGTTGGTCTAGCTTTTGTTTCAGTGCCGCCTGATGGCGCTTGTGCAGCAGGGTTTCCACCAAGTCGTGGCGGGGCATCGCGCGCTGTTGGAGAATGGTCTCCTCGAGCTTCTGTTTGTTAAGCAGCGTGATGACCTCTTCCAGATGATGCTTGAGTGTTTCTTCGGGAGGAGTGGTATTCGGTTCTGCCATGAAACGCTCGGTCGGTGCTGCTCAGCGGGTTCGGAAGGACAATGCGAGGTGGGCGAAGTCGAGCGGATCGGTTATTGCATAAGGCGAGATTCCTCTCAAATATTAAATATTAGGTTGCGCCAGGCTCTTGCCCGGACTGTCCGAGCACCGCGCAACGCTGCCATCGGGCTGTTGCGTAGTAGCTTTACATCTCACAGAGCCATGATGACCTCGGTGCAACGGGTCAGATCCTGATAAATGGCATCCAGTTGCGCTTTGCTTTCGGCCCGGATAGTCACGGTGACTGCCGTGAACCTCCCTCCTTGGCTGGGACGAGCGGTCACGGCGTCTTCGGTCAGGTTCGGAGCGTGACGGCGCACAATTTCGGCAATCAACCCGTCGAAGTCCGGTCGGCTGTGGCCGAACGCCTTGATCGGAAAGTCGCAAGGGAACTGGAGCAGCGCAGCGGGAGTTTCGGTATTCATGCCGTGCGTAACCTCTGTTTATATGCTTGGTAAATGGCTTGCATTCGCGACCAAAGGGGCCCTGGTTCACCGCCGCCAACGGGTACGCCATCGAGTTCGATGACGGGGAGAATCTCCCGGGTCGAACTGGTCAGCCAAATTTCTGAAGCACGCTTCAAATCATCCAAACGGATGCGCTGTTCGACCGCAGGCACGTTGTTTTCCAGTGCCAGTTCCAACACCAGATCGCGGGTGATCCCAGGCAAGAGGTCGTTGCCCTTGGGGGGGGTCACCAGGATACCGTCGACAACCGCGAATACATTGCTCGCGGCGCCTTCGGTGACCCATCCGTCACGGGTCAGGATGGCTTCCGCTGCGCCGCGATCCACGGCCTCTTGCCGCAACAGCACATTAGCGAGCAGCGTGATGGCTTTGATATGGCACCACTGCCAGCGGATATCGTCCATGGTGACGGCGCATACCCCGCTGGTGGGAATGGGCGCGATAGGCGAGCACATGACGAATACGGTCGGATTGACGTCCGCCGGGATGGCATGGTCCCGTTTTGGCGCGACTCCGCGCGTGACTTGTAGATAGAGATATTGATCATGCGCCCCGGCAATAAGACGGTCGAATATGTCCGCCCATTGACTATCCGAAAGGGGATTCGTCATCCGAATGCCGCGCAGGCTGTTATCTAGCCGGCGCAAATGTTCGTCCAGCCGGAACGGACGTCCCCCGTAGACGGGAATGACTTCGTAAACGCCGTCGCCGAATAGAAAGCCGCGGTCCAAAACGGATACCTTGGCGTTGTTCGGTGGTAAATAGTCCCCGTTCAGATAGACGAGGCAGTCGTTTTGTGCCATTTAAGCCGGCTCCCCGTGTTTATTTGAAGAACAATCGGGCTTGGTCGAACGTTCGACGGAAAAATCCGCCTTGGTTGACGACTTTCAGGGCCACCAGATCCTGTTGGCCGACGGTCTGATCATTGAATGTCACTTTTACCATGCCGAGTTTGTCGCCTTGTTTCACCGGAGCGACGACCATGCCGTTGACTTCTATGCCAGCTTTGAGATTTTGGTACTGGCCGCGCGGGAACGTGACGTAGAAATCACGGTTGAGACCCAAAGCCAGTTCGGTGTCTTCGCCCTTCCACACTCGGGTTTCGGATAATTTTTCGTTGGCTTTGTAGATCGGCCGAGTTTCGAAGAAACGGTAGCCATAATTGAGCAGAGCCTGGTTGGCATTGGCTCGATCATTATCGCTTTTGGTGCCCAAGACTACGGAGATCAGTCTCATGTTTTCTCTTACCGCGGATGTCACCAAACAGAATCCCGCGCCCTCGGTATGTCCGGTTTTCACGCCGTCAACGGTCGGGTCGCGCCATAATAGGCGGTTGCGGTTATGCTGCTTGATGCCGTTGAATTCAAATTCCTTGATGGCGTGCCATTTATAGAACTCGGGGAATTCGTCGATCATGGCACGAGTGAGAATAACCAAATCGCGAGCGGTCGTATAATGCTCGGGATCCGGCAAGCCCATGCTGTTCTTGTAATGGGTGTTCTTCATACCCAGCCGTTCGGCCTGTTGGTTCATCATCTGAGCGAACACGGCTTCGTCGCCGGCAATATGTTCGGCCAAGGCCACGCTAGCGTCATTTCCGGACTGAACGATCATGCCCTTGAGCAGCATTTCGACCGGAATCTGGGCGCCGACCTGGGCGAACATGCGCGATCCTTCGGTGCGCCAGGCTTTTTCACTCACCATGACCATGTCATCCAGTTTTAGATGGCCTGCGGCCAATTCCCGGAATACCACGTAGGCGGTCATGATCTTGGTCAGGCTGGCAGGCTCGAGGCGTTCATCCGCATTGCTCTCGGCGAGCACGCGTCCGCTGTTGAAATCCGCCAGAATATAAGCCTTGGCGCCGATTTCGGGGGGCGCCGGGATCAAAACCTGATCGGCGAGGCTGAGACGGTAAAATCCGAGCAAGGCGAAAAGGAAAAGCAAGCTGGGTAATTTTATTTTCACGGCTTTCTGCTTTCGGTCAGGTTAAAAATCGGCGCCGCATTGTAACACGGGCATGCGGCGTTCCGGGGCCGCCGGATAAGGCATTGGAGTCTTTGGGTCAGGACGAACTACCGGCGCTACGGCGAGAAACCAATTCACGACTCAGTTCGTAGGCGGCCATCGCGTATAGCGGGCTATGGTTGTAGCGGGTGATGACGTAAAAATTGTGAAGCCCCAGCCAATAGACAGGCCCCGTTTCTTCATCGAGTTTGACCAGAGCAGCCTTGACGTTGGCGGGCAAGGACGCGCTGGAATCGATGACGCCAAGCGAAAGCCATTCCTGCAAGGTTCGGCTCGGTTTTAGGTTGCCGTTTGCCAGCCGCTCGTGTACAGCGCCGTTCACCGAAGCGGGGAAGGCTACCGGCTCGCCCGACTGCCATCCATGAACGGAGAAATAACGGGCGACACTGGCAATGGCGTCGGCCGGATTGTTCCAGATGTCGCGTCGTTGATCGCCGTCGCCATCGGCGGCATATCTCCGATAGCTGCTCGGCATGAACTGCGGCATACCCATCGCGCCCGCGTAGGATCCCGTGGGACTGCCGGGATTCATGTGTTCTTCCCGGCATAACACCAGGAACTCTTCTAACTCGCGCCGGAAAAACTCGGCCCGTTTCGGATAGGCAAAGGCCAGAGTTGAAAGTGCGTCGATCACCCGGTACTTGCCCGGCGACTGGCCGTAGCTGGTTTCGATTCCGATAATGGCGACGATCACCTCGGCGGGAACGCCGTATTTACTGGCCGTGGCCTTCAAAGCGGCAGCGTTCTTGCCCCAGAAGTCGACCCCGCTTTGTATGCGTTTCTCGGTGAGAAACAGCTTGCGGTAGACATGCCAAGGCTTGGCTTCATATGGTTTGGCCATGGCTTCGAGAATCTTTTCCTGGATGGTCACGTCCTGGAATATCTTGTTGAGTTCTGAGGCGCTGAAGTGATGTTTGCGGCTCATATCCCGAATGAAAGTTCGGACGTCCGGTCGCTGCGGCAGACTTTCCGCAGCCTTCCCGAGTGAAGAAAAGCCATAAAGAGAAGCAATGAGCAAAATGAGACTGAGGGATCTCATAATCATCCGTTCGGCAGGAGTTTACGATGGGTCTGGACGGACATTAGCATACCGAACCCGGCGAGCAGGGTCACCATTGACGTGCCGCCGTAGCTGATCAAGGGCAGGGGTACTCCCACCACAGGGAGAATGCCGATCACCATGCCGATGTTGACGAATACATATACAAAGAAAGTCACGGTCAGCGCCCCGGCCAGGAGTCGGCTATAGTTGTCCTGCGCCTGGACCACGATGTAAAAACAACGCCCGAGAACAAACAAATAAAGCCCCAAAAGGCCCAAGCAGCCGACCAATCCGAACTCCTCGGCGAACACCGCAAAAATGAAATCGGTGGAGCGCTCCGGCAGAAATTCCAGGTGCGCCTGCGTGCCGTGTAGCCATCCTTTGCCGTAGATGCCGCCGGAACCGATCGCGATTTTGGATTGAATAATGTGATAACCGCGTCCTAAAGGGTCCCCTTCCGGGTTCAGGAATGTCAAAACCCGATCCCGCTGATAGCCGTGCATAAAGTGCCAGCCTACAGGTAGCAAGCTTCCACCCAAAATTGCAAGGGCCAGTATGTAGCGCCACGGGATTCCCGCGAGGAACACCACGGCCGAGCCGGCGCTGGCTACCAATACAGCCGTGCCGAGGTCCGGCTGCTTGGCGATCAGCGCCGTGGGAATCAGAACCAATACACCGGCAAGAACCAATTGCTTCAATCGTAGCGGAGATGTATTTCCGGACAAATACCAGGCGATCATCATGGGGGTGGACAACTTGGTCAGTTCGGATGGTTGAAAGCGAATGATTCCGAGGTCTAGCCAGCGTTGGGCGCCCATGCTTATCTTGCCCATCACCAGAACGGCTGTCAGAAGCAGTGCTCCGAGCAGATAAAGAACCGGACTATAAAACTTGAAGTGACGCGGGTGAATTTGCGCGATGGCGATCATGATGGCCATCGCCAGCCCGAGGCGCGCCGACTGACGTAAGAGTACGTTTATATCTTGGCCGCCGGAGCTATAAAGGATGATGAAGGCGAGAGTGCACAATCCTCCCAGTCCGGCCAACAGCGGCACGTCGATATGGAACTTTTGCAGCGGCGAAACGTGCTGAGGCGGCGTGATCCGGAGTTGAGCGAGAACGGGGTCTATGTTCATGGGTTTTCCAGTAGATACTGATCCATGATGGCGCGGGCGATCGGGGCAGCGACGGACCCGCCATGCCCACCGTTTTCGGCAAGTACGGCGATCGCGATGCGAGGCGCTTCCGCCGGCGCGAAGGCTATGAACCAGGCGTGATCGCGCATAGCCTTGGTAATCTTCAAGTTCTTGTATTCTTGGTCTTGCCTCACGGTGAACACCTGTGCGGTCCCGGTTTTGCCGGCGACGGTATATGAAAGCCCGTGGGCTATTCCTTTGGCTGTACCCCGTTGACTATGGACCACATCGACCATAGCATCAATCACCGTACGCCAGTGCTCGGGTCTGAGATCGGCGACAAATTCGTCACCGCTCTTAGGGTAGGGGTTTTGGATCTCGTACGGAGCTTTCATGGTGTCCACGACCCGAGGTTCCACGTTTCGCCCTCGACTGGCGAGTACCGCCGTGGCTCTGGCTAGTTGGACAGGCGTAACTTGGACATAGCCCTGTCCAATGCCCGCGATGACCGTCTCGCCGGGATACCATACTTGCTTGCGCTTTTTTTTCTTCCATTCCTTCGAAGGAAAGAGGCCTGATTTTTCGCCGACGAGATCGATTCCGGTTCGCTCCCCGAAGCCGAATAGCTGCATGAAATCATGTAGCTGGTCGATGCCGATATGGTGGGCGAGGTCGTAGAAGAAAACGTCGCAGGATTGGGTGATGGCCGATTTGAGATCCACTGAGCCGTGTCCTTGCTTGCGCCAGTCCCGGTACTTGTGGTCCGCGTTGGGAAGGCGGTAATAACCGGGGCAAAGCACTCGTCTTGCCGGACTTATGTCCAGGATTTTTAAACCCGCCAAGCTCACGAACGGCTTAATCGTCGAGCCCGGGGGATACGCGCCCCGCAGTGCCCGGTCGTATAGCGGCCGCTCCGGTGCATTCTGAAGGATATCGTAGTCTTCTTTGCGGATGCCGTGGATAAACGGATTAGGATCGAAGCCTGGTTTACTAACTAATACCAATACTCTGCCGGTAGCAGGATCTAGGGCGACCACCGATCCGTCATACTCGCCGAGCGCATCGAACGCGGTTTTCTGCAATCGGATGTCCAGCGAAAGATAAAGATCGGCTCCCGCTACGGGATCAGTGGTGTTCAGCACCTGGATAGCGCGGCCCTGGACGTTGGTCTCGTATTCCTCGTAGCCAGTCTTGCCATGCAAAACGGATTCGTAGGCCTTTTCGATGCCGCTCTTTCCGATATGGTAGGTTCCGCGGTATTGTGCCGGGTCCAGTGATCGGAGCTCAGCTTCGTTAATGCGAGCTACGTAGCCTACGACATGGGATGTCAAATGGCCGTAAGGGTAACTGCGCATGAACCGAGTTCGGATTTCGACGCCGGGGAAATAAGGCATCTTGACAGCGAAGCGGGCAATTTCTTCCTCTGTCAATTCCAGGCGCAAGGGTACGCTTTCGAAACTTTTTCGTTGGCTTTTTTGAGCTTTGAATCGGCTTATATCTTCGTCGCTCAGATTGAGCAGGTTCTTGAGTTCGGCTAAGGTGGCGTTCAGATCCGGAACCTGCTCGGGAATGATTTCCAAGCTATAAGTGGCCGTATTGTCTGCCAGAACTTCGCCATTACGGTCGAGAATCAAGCCGCGGGACGGCGCTAATGGAGATATCTTGACCTGATTGTCTCGCGATAAGGTCGTGTAGTGCTCGTGCCCCATCACCTGGAGATAAATCAGGCGAATTACAAGTCCCGCGGTAGCCAGCAGCATGAATAGCACGCTGGCGGCGATGCGGTTGAGAAACAGTCGGTTCTCGTAAAACTTGCCTTTGAGGTCGAAGGGGCGGCTCATAGCGATCACTTACCGCATAGCCGAACGTTAGAAGATGCTGAAATGGCGCCTGATTCGCCGTAGCGTCATCAAAACCGCCGGCCAGGCGAGTGCGCCGGTGAATGATGGTAGCCAATATGCCCAATTTAGGACATTCATGTTTTTGATGTTTTGCGTCCAGAGGATCAGAAATTGGCTGATCAGCAGGAGCAGGAGTATCCAGAGAGATTGCTGGGGGAGCGGGTAAAGGCGCAGTCGGCGATACAATCGCAGACTGACATAGGCAATGACGGAGTAAGCCAGGGCATGCTGACCTAACATGCGCCCGGTTAGGGTGTCGACGAAAAGTCCGGTGAGCCAGGCCGTGCCTACCCCTACACGGTCCGGTATCGCAATCGTCCAGTAAATCAGGAACAAAGCGGTCCAATCAGGGTTGAGTACGAATAGCTCGTGAGGTAAGGGCAGAATGCGCAAAGTCATGGCAAATACCAGGCTTAGCGGTACCACCATCAGTCCGGCCGAGGACGATTTAACGGTCGCCATTAGGGGGTAAAGTGTTTGAATGCTGCTCTTGACCGGCAGGGATGCGCGGGATGGATCGCGAGTCGCTCCAGACCAACAACAGCTCGCGGTTTCGGTCGAGCTGGGCTACCGGCGCGGCAGAGATTTTTGCAAAGGATGTTTTTTGCGGTGCGACGTCTGTTACCGTCGCCACGGGATAACCATGGGGAAAAACGCCTCCGAGTCCCGAGGTTACGAGGAGGTCGCCTACCTGAATATCGGCATTGCTGGAAAGATAGGGTAGTGCCAGGCGATCGGTTTGTCCGGTGCCCAAAGCAAGAGTACGAAGGCCGTTCCGATTTACCTGTACCGGAATGGCATGATTCGGGTCAGTAATCAGCATCACTTCGGCGCTGTAGGGCCCAACTCGCAGCACCTGTCCCACGACTCCGTTCGCGTCGAACACAGGTTGGCCTGCATGAACGCCGAATCGGGCACCTTTGTTTACCACGACGATATGCTCGTAGGGGACAAGATTGACGGACAGTAGCTCGGCTATCGATACCTGCTCGCCAACTTTATAAGAGGTGTCCAAAAGCCCGCGAAGCCGGATATTCTCCTGCTCCAAGGCGGCGAATTTCAACAGCTTCGTCTTGAGGACGAGCTGCTCCTCCCTTAATTTTTGGTTTTCCGCCACCAGCCCCGCGTATGTAGATACGGATTCTATAATGTGCTGTCCAAAACGTACGGGCGAGCTAACGATTTGCTGTAAAGGGTAGGTCGCGGACGCGAAAGGCGTTCGCGCGGCATGAAAGACGCCGTGTTGCTCGGCGGCGAGCAAGACCAAGGCAGCCGCCAAACACAGCAATAGACGGATATTGAGTGAATAGCCTCGCGTGAACAGCCGTTTGATATCCCAATCCTCTTAAAACGACGCGAGCCGGCAGCCGGCCGACTTCATTCAAGTGAGAATGCTGCCGCGCCAATTTCGTCCAGCAGTTCCAGTACTCGCCCACCTCCGCGAGCAACGCAGGTCATCGGATCTTCCGCGATAAAAACGGGAAGTCCGGTTTCTTCGGCGATCAGGCGGTCCATGTCCTTAAGCAACGCGCCCCCGCCGGTCAAAACGATGCCCCGATCCGCGACATCAGCACCCAGTTCGGGCGGTGTCTGTTCCAGCGCCACTTTTACCGCTCCGATAATCCCCTGTAAAGGTTCCTGAAGCGCTTCGAGGATTTCGTTGCTGTTCAAGACAAAGCTGCGCGGGACGCCTTCCGCCAGGTTGCGTCCCTTGACTTCAATTTCCTTGATCTCGCTACCCGGATAGGCAGTACCGATTTCGTACTTGATCCGTTCGGCGGTGGACTCTCCGATCAGTGTCCCATAGTTCCGGCGTACGTAATTCATAATGGCTTCGTCCATGCGGTCGCCACCGATGCGCACCGAGGCGGAGTAGACGATACCGTTCAGCGAGATTACCGCTACTTCGGATGTTCCGCCGCCAATGTCCAGGACCATCGATCCGCGCGCTTCATGCACCGGCAGTCCGGCACCGATGGCTGCCGCCATGGGCTCTTCGATGAGATAGACCTCCCGGGCCCCAGCTCCGGCCGCCGATTCCTTGATCGCCCGTCGTTCTACTTGGGTAGAACCGCACGGTACGCAGATCAAAACCCTGGGGCTAGGCCGAAAAAGCTTGTTCCTGTGTACCTTGTGGATGAAGTACTGGAGCATCTTCTCCGTGACGGTGAAGTCGGCGATCACTCCGTCCTTGAGAGGCCGGATGGCAGTGATGTTGCCGGGGGTTCGCCCCAACATCGACTTTGCAGCCGAACCGACTGCCGCGATGGATTTCTGTCCGCGGGTGCGATCCTCGCGGATAGCCACCACTGACGGCTCGTTCACCACGATGCCTTGGCCACGGATGTAGATCAAGGTGTTTGCGGTGCCAAGGTCGATGGACAAGTCGTTCGAGAAAAATCCTCGGAGGTGTCTGAAGAACATAGGCATATAGTCCTTGTGAATGCCGTGATTTTACAACGGATAGCCCGGAGCGACAAAAGCCATATATCAGGTATTATATGACTGAACGAAACATCGGATGCAAATATGTCCTTAAATATTGACCAAGTTTACAAAATTGCTTGGCTTGCCCGGCTTGCCATTGATGCCGAAAAAGCGGCCGCTTATGCTCGAGATCTTACAGGCATATTGGATTTTGTCGAGGAAATGAGCACCGTGGATACCTCGGAGGTCACTCCGATGGCTCACCCTTTGGATCAGGCTCAGCGCTTGAGGCCGGATACGGTGAGCGAGACCGACCAGCGGGAGTTATTCCAGGCCCATGCACCCTTGGTGGAAGCGGGGCTTTATCTGGTGCCCAAGGTTATCGAGTGATCGATAGGAACGGCCGAAGCCGGAGGGCTACCGCCGTTTCGCGCGTATTCTGGATTTCGGAACTATCTCATGCACGACAAAACCATTGCCGAATTAGCTGACGGACTCAGAAAAAAAGAATTCAGCAGCATCGAATTGACACAGACTTTTCTGGCACGCATCCGGCTCTACGATCCGCAACTCAATTGCTTTGTGACCGTCACTGAAGAGCAGGCGCTAGCGCAGGCTGCAGCGGCGGATGCGGCGATATCACAGGGTTCTGCCGGTGTCTTGACCGGCGTCCCCATCGCTCAGAAAGATATTTTCTGCACCAAAGGCGTGAAGACGAGTTGCGGTTCGAAGATGCTCGATAATTTTATCGCCCCGTACGATGCCACGGTCGTTGAGCGATTCAAGCAGGCCGGAACGGTCATGCTGGGCAAACTCAACATGGATGAGTTTGCCATGGGGTCATCCAACGAAACGAGCTATTTCGGACCGGTAAAAAATCCGTGGGACACCGATGCGGTTCCGGGCGGTTCGTCCGGCGGCTCGGCGGCATCGGTGGCGGCCCGTCTGACTCCGGGGGCCACCGGAACCGATACTGGCGGATCGATTCGCCAGCCTGCGTCTTTTTGCGGCATCACCGGTTTGAAACCCACCTATGGTTTGGTTTCCCGCTGGGGAATGATCGCATTCGCGTCCAGCCTCGACCAAGGTGGTCCCATGGCCCGAACCGCGGAAGACTGCGCGCTCATGCTTCAAGTCATGGCCGGGTTCGACGAAAAGGACTCGACTAGCGTAGATAGGCCGGTGCCGAATTATTCCGCCTCTCTCAACAACAGCTTGGAAGGGCTCAGGATCGGCCTGCCCAAAGAGTTTTTCGATGAGGCCTTGGATTCGGACATCGCGCGCCTGATTGACGACGCTATTGACGAATATCGGAAGCTGGGCGCGACCGTGAAAGAGATTTCGTTGCCCAACATGAAGTTGTCGGTACCGGCTTATTACGTTGTGGCACCCGCCGAATGTTCGTCCAACCTGGCCCGCTATGACGGCGTCCGTTTCGGGTATCGCTGTAAGGATCCGAAAGACTTGCACGATCTGTACATGCGCTCTCGCGGTGAAGGTTTCGGTGCGGAAGTGAAGCGGCGCATTCTCATCGGCACTTATGCGCTGTCCGCGGGTTACTACGATGCCTATTACCTTAAAGCCCAAAAAGTCCGACGCTTGATCAGCGACGATTTCAAACGGGCCTTTGAGGATGTCGACGTGATCATGGGGCCTACCTCGCCGTCCGCTGCATTCCGCTTCGGCGAGAAGACCGCCGACCCTATCGCGATGTACCTGTCGGACATCTATACGATCGCCGTAAATTTGGCCGGTCTCCCCGGCATGTCGGTTCCGGTCGGATTTTCCAAGAATTTGCCGGTCGGCATGCAGATCATCGGCAATTACTTTTCCGAGGAGCGTTTGCTCAATGTCGCGCATCGGTATCAGCGAGCGACCGATTGGCACCGGCGGGCTCCGAAAGATTTCGTTTAAGAGGTTTGTATGGAATGGGAAACGGTCATCGGGTTGGAAATTCACGCCCAGCTCGCTACTAAATCCAAGATTTTTTCGGGTGCGGCTACGGCCTATGGCGCCGAGCCCAACACCCAGGCCTGTGCGGTGGATTTGGGTTTGCCCGGCGTATTGCCCGTGTTGAATAGCGAGGCGGTGCGCATGGCGGTCAAATTCGGTCTTGCCATCGGCGCCCGCGTGGCTCCTTTTTCGGTATTCGCGCGCAAGAACTACTTCTATCCCGACTTGCCGAAGGGCTATCAAATCAGCCAATACGATCTTCCGGTCGTAAGCCAGGGGCATTTGAACATTTCCGTGGACGGCATCGAGAAAATCATTGGGATCACGCGCGCCCATTTGGAAGAAGACGCCGGCAAGTCCTTGCATGAAGATTTTCACGGCTTTACCGGAATCGACTTGAACCGGGCCGGCACGCCGCTGCTGGAGATCGTGTCCGAGCCGGATCTTCGCTCGGCGAAGGAGGCGGTGGCTTACATGAAAAAGCTGCATGCCCTGGTTCGATATTTGGAGATCTGCGACGGCAATATGCAGGAAGGATCGTTCCGCTGCGATGCGAACGTATCGGTGCGCCCTAAAGGTCAGGAGAAGTTCGGCACCCGTGCCGAAATCAAGAACCTGAACTCGTTCCGCTTCGTGGAGCGTGCCATCAACTACGAAATCGAGCGGCAGATCGAAATTCTCGAAAACGGCGGACAAGTCGTACAGGAAACCCGTTTGTACGATGCCAACAAGGACGAAACCCGCTCCATGCGCAGCAAGGAAGAAGCGAACGACTACCGCTATTTTCCCGATCCCGATCTGCTGCCTTTGGAAATATCGAGCAATTTTGTCGAAGACGTGCGCAAGGGGTTGCCCGAGTTGCCGGACGAAAAGCGCGACCGTTTCAAGTCCCAGTACGGTCTGAACGATTACGACGCGACCGTGCTGACGGCCACGCGGGAGCTTGCCGATTATTACGAAGCCGTGGTCAGGGAGTCGGCGGGCAGCGATCCCAAGTTATGTGCCAACTGGGTCATGGGCGACTTGTCCGGTGCACTCAACAAGGCCGGTCTAGAGATCGAGAAATGTCCGATCGAAGCGCCTCGCCTCGCGGGTCTCATCAGGCGCATCGCCGATAGTACGATCTCAGGAAAACTGGCTAAGCAGGTCTTCGAAGCGCTTTGGGAATCCGGCGAGACCGCCGACGCCATTATCGAAAAACAGGGGCTGAAACAAATCACCGATACCGGAGCGATCGAGAAAATCATCGATGAAATCATTGCGGCGAATCCGGAGCAGTTGGCACAGTACAAGGCCGGTAAAGACAAGCTGTTCGGATTTTTCGTCGGCCAGGCTATGAAGGCGACCCAAGGCAAGGCCAATCCGCAGCAGTTGAACGATTTGCTAAAGAAAAAATTGCAGTAGCCTTGCGTCATACCGCGGCGATCAGCAAGCCCTTAAGGTCCCATCGATCACTTCCCGAATCTAAGTGCCGCCCGAAGCGAGATGTTTCGGCGCGGTGGGACCGTTCGCGCGTTTGCCGGCCCAAGCCCCGTTTCTTGGCCGCACTCCATCGCCGGCGCAAGATCCCTGCCCCTTTCAATTGGCCGTTTTGACGCCCTATCCCGCTATGGAGACTTATTCGATTCCTGGTTTTGCCGATCCCGTAAGCTCTCTCATGCATTTGCTGGCCGCAGGCGTGTTTGCCGTTCTGGGGTTTTTCTTGATTCGCCGGGCCAGGGGCAACGTCGGCCACATAGTGGCTGTCGGGGTGTTCGTTTTTACCTGCATTTTTCTCCTCTCCATGAGCGGCGTGTTCCATCTGCTGTCCGTCGGCGGGGCAGGACGTGCGGTATTGCAGCGGCTGGATCATGCCGCGATCTTTTTGTTGATCGCCGGGAGTTTCACCCCTGTCCACTGCATTCTTTTCTCCGGTCTTTGGCGCTGGGGCTTTTTGCTTTTGATTTGGGGATTGGCGATTACGGGGTTGACCCTCAAGGTCATCTTTTTCCAGGACATCCCGGAAGCGCTCGGTTTGACGCTGTATTTAGGGTTAGGCTGGCTGGGGCTGGCGTCCGGGATAGCTGTTTGGCGCCGTTACGGTTTTTCATTCGTCAAAACGCTGCTGTTCAGCGCATTGGCTTACACCTCGGGAGCGCTTCTCGACTTTTTGCGATGGCCGGTTATCGTCGGCGGGGTGTTAGGCCCCCACGAGTTGTTCCATGTTGCTGTGTTGGCCGGCATCGGTTTCCATTGGCGGTTCGTGTGGAATAGTCTGAATCGGATCGAGCTGATAAAACCCGATCTGGCCGATGTAACGGAGCAGCAACCGTCCTGGCATGCCAGGACGGTTGAACAGATTTATGAGGCCGTTAGATCCGGTCCAAGCGGATTGACCGAAGAGGAGGCGGATCACCGTCTCGCCAAGCATGGATTCAATGAGATCGAGCAGGGCAAGGGGGCCCCGGCGTTCAGACTTTTTCTGTCGCAGTTCAAAAGCGTTCTGGTCGTTATTCTGCTGGTCGCCATCGGCTTTTCGGCTTATTTGGGGCATACCGTCGAATCCATCGTCATCGCGGTGATCGTTTTATTCGCCGTATTGCTCGGATTTTTCCAGGAGTACCGCGCCGAACGCGCGATGGAAGCCCTGCAGCAGATGGCGGCACCGATGGCTAGCGTGATGCGCGACGGCAAGTTCGTGGAGATACCCGCACGCTATCTGGTTCCCGGAGACGTTGTCCGTTTGCTGACCGGCAACCGCATTCCCGCCGATCTGCGTCTGATCGAAGCCGTAAACCTTCAAATCGACGAGGCGCCCCTAACAGGTGAATCGGCGCCGGTGGAAAAGCGTACCGCGCCGCTGAACGATCCTGGGCTAGCCATCGGTGATCGCCAAAATATGGGGTTTGCCGGCACTGCCGTGACCTATGGGCGGGGCCAGGGCATTGTCGTCGCGACCGGGATGGAAAGCGAATTCGGGCGTATCGTGGGGCTCTTGCGCGGGGCTGAACAGCGCGAGACGCCGCTGCAGAAGAGCCTGGACAAAGTCGGGAACGTGCTCGCCGTCGCCGCCATTTTCATCGTCGCTGTTATCGTTTCTCTCGGTATTTGGCGCGGCGAATCCTTCGAGCACATGCTGATCTTCGGCATTGCCCTGGCCGTTGCCGTGGTGCCCGAAGCCCTGCCTGCCGTGGTGACGATTTCTCTGGCCATCGGCGCTCGCCGGATGGTCCGGCGTCACGCGCTCATCCGGCGTCTGCCGGCCGTCGAGACCCTGGGCAGCACGTCCGTTATTTGTTCGGACAAGACCGGGACCTTGACCAAGGACGAGATGACCGTCCGCAAGATTTGGACCGGCGGAGACTTGTTCAGCGTTACCGGTGCCGGTTACGAACCGGTGGGCCGGTTTCTCCACAAGGCTCGGGAAGTCGCTCCTACCCCTCCAGTGTTGAATCTGCTTCAAGCGGCGGCACTGGCGAGCGATGCGGGCGTGCATCGAACTGAAGAGGGCCGCTGGCAGGTTAAAGGCGATCCCACGGAAGGCGCGTTGGTGGTCGCTGCCGCCAAGGCCGGGTTAAAACCCTCCGAATTGGACCGCCGGTTTCCGCGCGTGGGCGAGATTCCTTTTACCTCGGAATCCAAGCGGATGACGACGCTCCATGAGAATGCCGAGGGCGGGCGGATAGCTTATTCCAAAGGTGCCTTGGAGGTCATTCTTAGCGCCAGCGATCGCTGGCTGAGCGCAGAGGGGGAGGCTCCTTTGGACGATGCGGCCCGCGGCGTGATACAGGCCGAAGCCGAGCGCTTGGCCGGCGAGGCGCTTCGTGTTCTGGCAGTGGCGCAAAAGGAAGACACGTCTCTGGAAACGGCTGAAAAAGACATGTGTTTCCTGGGGCTGGTCGGGATGATCGACCCGCCTCGCTCCGAGTCCAAGTCCGCCATCGCCACCTGCGAAAAGGCCGGCATTAAGGTCATCATGATTACGGGGGACCATCCTGCCACCGCCCGAGCGGTTGCCCGCGAGCTGGGCATTTTGAACCACGGACGAGTGATTACGGGCGTCGAACTGGACGCGATGAGCGATGAAGAATTCGCGCAGGCGGTCAGGCGAATCGAGGTCTTCGCCCGTGTCGCTCCCGAGCATAAGATTCGCATCGTCCGGACTCTGCAAGAACAAGGCCGCATCGTCGCCATGACCGGAGACGGCGTGAACGACGCTCCGGCTCTCAAACAGGCCGACATCGGAGTGGCTATGGGCATCACCGGCACCGATGTATCCAAGGAGGCCGCTGCAATGATGCTCACCGACGACAATTTCGCCTCCATCGTCGCCGCCGTAGAGGAAGGGCGGGGGATTTTCAGCAACATCAAGAAATACCTGATGTATCTGTTGTCTTCCAACATCGGTGAAATCGGCCTGATGGCGGGCGCTACGCTGGCAGGGTTGCCGCTGCCTTTAAGCGCGGTGCAAATTCTTTACGTGAATTTGGCTACCGATGGACTTCCCGCTCTGGCGTTGGCGGTCGATCCGATGGACAAAGCCTTGATGCAACAGAAGCCGCGCGACCCGAAGCAGGGGATTTTCAGTTTTCCCGTCGTTTCGCTGATGCTGGTCGGCGGTATTTGGTCGACTCTGGTCAATCTCAGTGTCTTTGTCTGGGCGTTACACAACGGCAACGAGCTTTCCAAGGCGATGACGGTGACTTTCGCGACGCTGGTCTCGATCGAGTTCTTCAAGGCCTACAATTTTCGATCCGACCGTTTTTCCGTGTTTCGTCGGCCGTTCGCGAACAAATGGCTGAATCTGGCGATCGCTTGGGAGGCGATGTTGCTCCTCGCTATCATCTATGTGCCGTTCTTTCAGGAGGCATTCGGCACTTTCGGCCTGTCGCGAATCGAGTGGGCGGTAGTGCTGGGCGCGTCGGCCACGATACTCCCGGTGTTGGAAGCAGCGAAGTGGATGATTCGGCGCGGGTGGTTCGACAGCCGGACCGAAGTCGGGCCAAGTCAGTGAAGGAGCCGCCGCTTCAGGCATGAGGAGGCCTGGTGATCATTGTTGCGCGGCGTATTGTCTAACAAGGCAAATTAGACATTCAGGGAGAAAACTCATGGCGCCGAGTAATTTCGCTGAGGCCAAGCACCTCGCCAAGATCGTCTTGAACAATTTCTTGATCGGTACTCTGGCGGTACTGCCAATCATCGTAGTGGCGCAGATCGTCATATTTCTCGCCCATTTGATTCTGAGTACGGTATTCGGCGTGCAAGAGGCGGTCGGCAATTACGGCATAACTTTTCTCGCGTTCGCCGGCGTTTTCGGCCTGCTGACTTACATCGGGCACACCGTCAACAAACGGCGCCATTCCCTGGTTCTTTCCCTAGTCGATCTCGCGATAGAGCGAGTTCCGTTCCTAAACACGGTTTACCGGGTGACCAAAAAGATTGTCGATATGTTTCGCAGCAGGCCCGATGAGCAAAAGCGGGAAATCGTTTATGTGGAATATCCTAGGGAAGGGATGTGGCTGCCGGCTTACGTCACGAACCGAGAGGGCGACAGATATGTTCTATACGTGCCCACTTCGCCGAATCCGACCAATGGGTTCACCGTCATCGTGCACGAGTCGAAGGTAGTCAAATCCGCTCTCGATATCTCGGAGGTGACGAGTTTCGTCATGAGCGTGGGGTCTGATTTTCCGAAATCGCAAGAAACTCTAGGCCTGCCCCGTTAGCCGACTTTGCGCCGTGAGCGTTACAGGAGCAACGCGATTTCTTCGATTTGGCGCGCTTGATTGATCCGGAAACCTCGCATTTCAAGAACTCCCTTTGTGTTCAGGGAGATAATGATATATACCGCATCGGGATAGGCCGCTTGTTCGAGATCGATGGCGGAAGGCTCGGCTGGGGCGGCCGGATGCGAATGAAAGATCGCGAACAGTTCCTCTCCTCGCTCCCGCATTTTACGCATGGCATCGATTTGGTCCTGAGGTTCCATCTGGAACCGGCAGTCGGGCGTAGTCGACGCATTCTTGACCGGATAACAGTGGCTTGGGGTGCCGTCTTTCGCTCCGATCAGACCACAGACTTCAACTTCCGGCGATGTTTGGGCATAGTGCAACAGTTGGTTGACTAAGGGGCGGGGGATATGAATTTCTTTATCGTGCATGCTTTTGTTCCGAAAAGGATCGGCTGCTCGGTTCCCACCGTGCGGTTGTGACGCGGAAGTGACCTTGAAGGTCGGAATGGCGGCTGATTTCGGCGTAACCGAATTCGTTCAGAAGGTCAGCCAGAGAATCCGCCTGATCGAAACCGTGTTCCAGTATGAGTTGTCCATGCGGTTTTAAGTAATCGCAGGCTTCCCGAGCAATGATCCGGAAAGCATCCAGTCCGTGTAGTCCGCCTGTTAGTGCCAAACTCGGTTCGAAGCGCACATCGCCTCGGTTTAAATGCGGATCGTCGTCCGCGACATAAGGCGGATTGCTGACAATCAAATCGAACTGCTCGTCGCTTGCTACCGCATCGAACCAATCGCCCAGTCGAAAGCGAACGTTGCGGACGCCGTGCAGAACCGCATTTTCCTGCGCGAGGTTCAAAGCGCCGGGGCTAAGATCCGTTGCGGTGACGCGGGCTGCCGGGCGCTCCGCCGCGATGGTCACGGCAATGGCGCCGCTGCCGGTCCCCAGATCCAGAATATCGGCCGTCTGGGATGCCGGAGTGGCCGCCAGCGCCAATTCGACCAGCAACTCGGTTTCGGGGCGTGGGATGAGCACGTCGGGGCTAACCCTAAACGTACGAGACCAGAACTCCTTTTCGCCGAATAGGTACGCGACCGGAGTTCCGGACTGTCGTCGCTCGATCAGATGGTGAAAACGGTCTTCTACATCGGGCGAAAGCTTTCGCTCCGGCCATGCGCGAAGATACGATCGATCTCGGTTTAATGCGCGGGCTAACAAAATTTCCGCATCGAGCCGCGCCGTTTCGCTCAAACCTTCGAGGCGACTTCTGGCGGTCTGAAGCGCGGCCGCTATGGTGATGCCGCTGGATCTCGGTGAGGCAAGAGGAGTACTCATCGCATTAGTCCTGGGCCAGTTGCGCCAGCAATTCGGCTTGGTGCTCATTGATCAAGGGATCGATTACCGGGTCGAGATCGCCCTCCATGATGGCTTCGAGCCGATAAAGAGTCAGGTTGATGCGATGGTCGGTGAGTCGGCCCTGGGGAAAGTTGTACGTACGTATGCGTTCCGAACGGTCGCCGCTGCCGACTTGCAGTTTACGTGAGGCGGCGATTTCGGCGCTCTGTTTTTCCTGTTCGGCGGAGAGGATGCGCGATTTCAGCAAAGACATGGCGCGAGCGCGGTTCTTGTGTTGAGAGCGTTCGTCCTGGCATTCCACGACAATCCCGGTGGGTATATGGGTAATGCGCACCGCCGAATCGGTCCGGTTGACGTGCTGGCCGCCGGCGCCCGATGCGCGGTAGGTATCGACTCTAAGATCGGCCGGGCTGATGTCGACGTCGATTTCGTCGGCCTCGGCCAGTACCGCGACCGTGCAGGCCGAAGTGTGAATACGGCCCTGGGCCTCTGTTTCCGGCACGCGTTGTACACGATGGGTGCCGGCCTCGAATTTGAGGCGTGAATAAACGTCCTGACCGCTGATGCGGACGATGATTTCTTTGTAGCCGCCGTGTTCGCCCTCGCTTTCGCTGATCACCTCCGCCTTCCATCCCTTTTGCTCGGCATAGCGGCTGTACATGCGGTATAAATCGCCGGAGAACAGTGCGGCCTCGGCACCACCGGTGCCGGCCCGGATTTCCAGAAAGATATTGCGTTCGTCGTTTGGATCCCTGGGCAGCAAAAGGATTTGCAGCTCCTTTTCCAAGGCTTCCTTTCTGCCCTCGGCATCGGCCAGTTCTTCCTTGGCGAGGCTACGCACCTGCGGGTCTCTGTCGTCGAGCAGACTCTGCGCGTAGGAAAGATCTTCGATTGCACCGAGATACTTGTTGAAACAGCCGACCAACGGATTGAGTTGAGCGTACTCGCGGCTCAGGGCACGGAAGCGGTCTTGATCGTTCTGAATCGACGGTTCGGCAAGGAGGGCGGTAATTTCTTCGAATCGCTGGGCAAGATGATCGAGTTTTTGGCGAATGGATGGTTTCACGTATTAAGAAGAGCTGTTTTTGAGTTGAAAAAGTTCTCGGGCGGCGGCAATCAGATCGTGCCGTTCATGGATGCCCGCTTGCTTGATTTGGACGCTGGGTATGTGAATCAATTTATTGGTGAGCAGATTCGCCAAAAGATCCAGCGCCTCTTCGGGAGATTTACCGCATCGTAATGCCTGTTTTGCTCGATGTAAGGCTTCGGCTCGGATCGTTTCGGCGTGGCTGCGGAAGTCGCGGATGGTGGAGGTCGCACCCTGAGCGCGCAACCAGCCCAAAAAATGCTCCACTTCGGTGTCGATAATTTCTTCGGCCTTCTTGGCTGCTTCCTGGCGCGATTTCAGGTTTTCTTCGATGGTGTTCCGCAGGTCGTCGACGGTATAGAGATAAACGTCCCTCAGTTGGGCGACTTCCGGTTCGATGTCGCGAGGCACGGCCAAATCCACCATGAACATCGGCTTATGCTTGCGGGCTTTGAGGGCGCTCTCGACGCCGCCTTTACCCAAAATCGGCAATTGGCTGGCGGTGGATGAAACGACGATGTCGGCCTTGGCCAAATGCTTCGGCAATTCGGCCAATGAGATGGCAAACCCGTTGAACTGGGTGGCCAAAGTGTGTGCTTTGTCGTAGGTGCGGTTGGCGATTATCAGATGGCCGATTTTGCTTTCGGCCAGATGGCGGGCTGTCAGTTCGATCGTTTCTCCGGCGCCGATCAGTATGGCAGCCTGTTCGGAAAGATCGTCGAAAATTCGTTGTGCTAGGCGCACCGCGGCAAAGGCAACCGAAACCGGGCTGGAACCTATCGCGGTGTCGGTTCGTACCTTCTTGGCGGCGGTGAAGGTGTGCTGAAACAGTTTGCTCAAGGTTTTGCCGAGAGTTCCGGCTTCGGCTGCGGCTTGGTAGGCCGATTTCATCTGTCCGAGAATCTGCGGCTCTCCCAGTATCATCGAATCCAACCCGCAGGCGACGCGAAACATGTGACGGATCGTCTCACCGTCGGTGTGGACATAGAGATACGGTTGAAAATCTTCCCGTTGAAGACTCTGCTCTTGAGCGATCCAGTCGATCAGAATGTTTTGATCATCGGTTTCGACGCCACAGTACAATTCCGTTCGGTTGCACGTGGATAGAATCGCGGCTTCGCCAATTTGGGGTAATTGAATCAGATCCTGCAAGGCACATTTGATTCGTTCGGCCGGAAAGACCAGGCGTTCTCTGATCAAAATCGGTGCTGTGTTGTGATTCAACCCTAAGGTTAAAATGCTCATGAGCTCAAATTTCTGAGACTTTCCAAATATAATTCTAAGAAAAACCTCAAATGCAGCCAAATACCGTTGGTTCGGGTCTATTGTTGCATGTTACGGACAGCGTACAATCTCGCCGGCTTATAAGTCAGTCTACCCCGCTTTAATCGAAAGCTCGGGACATTTTCGCGATGCTGCTTCGGATGAAGGGAGAAAAGCGTTGTCAATACTATCCAAGGTTCTTTTATTAACTTCGGCTTAGGAATTTCGTCAGTGTTGAAACGATTGGTCTGTTTGGCGTGTGTCGGTGCTATTGGGCTATCGGGATGCGCGGGTATTAATCCATCGCGGCCTCATACTGACGAGTCCTTGGAAGGGGTCCGTCAAGCAGATGTCCAAGAGCTTAATCAGCATTCGGAAGTCGTCTACTTGTTATTGTCGGCAGAATTGGCCGGCCAGCGCGGGCAGTACGAGATTGCTCTGAACAATTATTTGGAAGCAGCCAAGCTTACCCAAGATGCTCAGGTTGCAGAGCGAGCAACACAAATCGGGCTCTATCTTAAGAATACAGAAAAAGCTCTAACAGCGGCTACATTGTGGAGCGAACGAGATCCGGGAAATGCCTCGGCGCGTCGTGTTGCGGCTTTGTTGCTTCTGAAAGCCGGGCAAACTGATAAGGCTCTGGATCAATTGAGGGCGCTACTGACCCTGCCCGACGTAGACCTGGAAAATGCATTGATCGAATTGGTCAAGTGGCTGGATTCGGAGGTTCCGAAGGAAGATGGGGCGAAAGTAATGCAGCGCTTGGTCACGGAATTTCCGAGTATGGCCGAGATTCACTTCGCGTATGCGCTTTTGGCCAGCAGCCGGGGTGAGTATCAGTTAGCCCTGCAGGAAGCGGAAAAAGCGCTGGCTCTGCACCCTGATTGGAATAGGGCTCGCCTATTGCAGGCCCAAGTCATGTCTCAGATGGGTGACTCCGAGGCGGCGAGGGCTACGGTTCAGAAGGCGCTGAGGAGCGATCCCAATAATGTCCGTTTGCGCCTGATCTATTCCCAATTTTTGGCGAAAGCTGGAGATTTTCGAGGGGCGGAGAAAGAGCTGACTCGTATTTTGGAGAAGGATCCGGATAACCATGATGCGCGTTTCGGCCTTGCGACATTGTTGATGGAGGCGGGGCAAGACGAGAAGGCGAGGAAAGAGTTTTCCGATCTAACGACCGTACCCAAGTGGCGGGGACAGGCCTATTTCTATTTGGGGTTGATCGAAGCGCGCCAGAATCGCCTGCAAAATGCGCTGGAGCGGTTCGACAAAGTTGGGTCCGGGCCATTGGAATTCGACGCTAAGGTTAATTCAATTACCGCGTTGATTAATCTCGGCCGTATGGCCGACGCTCGGCAGCGTTTAGTTGACGTGCGCAAAGAATTTCCGAATGAGGCGTTGCGGCTCTACCTGCTGGAGGCAGAGCTCTTGTCCAAAACTAAGGACTATGAGGCAGCGTTTGATTTGCTGACGGAGGCGTTGGAAGAAATGCCGGGCCAGATGGAGTTGCTTTACTCCCGCGCTTTGGTTGCCGAACAGCTAGACCGTGTCGAGGTGTTAGAGGCGGACCTGCGTGCAGTATTGGAAAAGAATCCAGACGATGCCAACGCGCTTAATGCCTTGGGTTACACCCTGGCCGATCGCGGCGACCGATTGGATGAAGCAAAGCGGTATCTCGATCGGGCAATAGAGCTGAAGCCAGATGATCCGGCTATCCTGGATAGTTACGGTTGGCTGCAATACCGTTTGGGAAACTACGATTCGGCACTCGATTATCTGCGGCGCGCTTATGAGTCGGTCAGTGATCCTGAGATAGCGGCACATTTGGGGGAGGTGTTGTGGGAGTCCGGTCGACATCAAGAAGCCAAAAAGATATGGAAAGAGGCGCTCAAGAAGGATCCAGGCCATGAGGACATGAAAAAAATTAAGATCAAGTATCGGGAAGCCTTCAAATAGCGGGTGTTAGAAAGGCCTAATTTTGTTTAGATTCCTTGTTTTTGTGTTGGTCGCGTCGCTGACCGGTTGCGCTGTTTTCAAAAAGGAGCCGCCTCGTCCTGCTCTAGCCCCAAAGGCCGAAGAGAAAAATTATGACTTAAAAGTCTGGCAGCTGGAGGGGCGGATTGGCGTGCAAACCGCGAACGATGCCTGGCAGGCTAATCTGTTCTGGGAGCACGATGCGGAGCAGGATCGCTTGCGAGTGTCGGGGCCTTTTAGCCAGGGCATGGTTTCTATCATTCTGCAAAAAGACCTGATTTACGTTAACGAAGGCGATGGGGTTACGGAGTTGTCCCGCGATCCCGATGCCATGTTAAAGGACCGGCTGGGGTTTGCCGTGCCATTGTCGAGCTTGCGGTACTGGATTGTGGGGTTGCCCGATCCGAACGAAACGCATACCCCTGTTTATGGGGAGTCCGGTTCCTTGCTGGGGTTTAGGCAATCGGGTTGGACGCTCCAATTCCAAAATTATATGAATGTGGGGGGCCGGGTTATGCCGCAGAAGATCGCGATTCAAGGGCCAGATGTTAGGCTCAAACTAATAGCGGATAGCTGGCGTGTTAAGGGGTAGTGCATGATGGACGCGGAAGTGCTTCGTCTGCCAGCACCGGCCAAGCTTAATCTAATGCTGAGAATAGTGGGCCGGCGAGACGATGGTTACCACTTGCTCCAAACCGTATTTCAATTCATCGATCGTTGCGACTGGATTACGCTGCGCCGTCGCTCCGATGGCCGCATTCGGCTGTTGAGCCCGCTCCCCGGTGTGCCGGAAGAGCAGGATCTCACGGTAAGGGCTGCGCAACTCCTGCGTCGCGTAACCGATGTTGAATACGGAGTCGAGATTGAAATTGAGAAAAATCTGCCCATGGGAGGTGGGCTTGGGGGCGGAAGCTCGGATGCCGCAACAGCGCTGCTTGGGTTGAATGCCTTATGGCGGACAGGCTTGTCTTTGCAGGATCTGATGGTGTTGGGTCTGCAGTTGGGCGCTGACGTTCCGGTTTTTGTCAATGGTTGTTCGACCTGGGCCGAGGGGGTTGGGGAGGTGTTGACTCCATTGGAGCTGCCGGAGCCTTGGTATGTCGTCGTGGTGCCTAGCTGCCATGTGGCGACCGCGCAAATTTTTTCGGCGCCCGGTTTGACACGAAATAACAAACCGATCAAAATAGTGGACTTTCTTGCGGGGCAGCAGGAAAACCATTGTTTGCCTGTGGTTTCGGAATTCTACCCGGAAGTTGGAGTTGCCTTGAGCAGTTTGGGGCGTTTTGCGCCCGCCAGACTTACCGGTACCGGGGCCTGCGTGTTTGCCGCATTTTCTGATGAAGCTGATGCGCGGGCGGCGGCCATGACATTAGAGAGCGACTGGTCGGTGTTTGTCGCGCGAGGACGGAATCGGTCGGCTCTCCATCAGGCGCTGAAGCTGGTCTGAATAGGGCCGTCAACAACATTATTGGGGCGTAGCCAAGCGGTAAGGCACCGGGTTTTGATCCCGGCATTCCCAGGTTCGAATCCTGGCGCCCCAGCCATAGTAATTCCGACTCGACGTCTCGACTTTGGAGTGTCTTGAATGACAGACGCCTCGTTTATGGTGTTTTCCGGGAATGCCAATCCTGCCTTGGCCGAAGGCATTGTGCGCAAGCTGAACATGCGCTTGGGGATGGCAACCATTGGAAGATTCATTGACGGCGAAATAGCAGTCGAGATCGAGGAAAATGTCCGTGGGCGAGAAGTTTTTCTGATTCAGCCCACCTGCGCGCCAATCAATGAAAATATCATGGAATTGCTCGTCATGATCGACGCTTTTCGTCGGTCGTCGGCGTCCGTGATTACGGCAGTGATTCCTTACTACGGCTATGCGCGTCAAGACCGACGGATCAGGTCGGCCCGCGTTCCTATCACGGCAAAGCTGGTTGCCAAGATGATTTGTGCGGCAGGAGCGGATCGGGTGTTGACCGTGGATCTCCATGCCGATCAGATTCAAGGTTTTTTTGATGTTCCTGTGGATAACGTCTACGCGTCGCCAATTTTATTGGGCGATGTTTGGCGGCAGAAATATCAGAATCTGATTGTTGTTTCCCCCGATGTGGGTGGGGTGGTAAGGGCGCGGGCATTGGCCAAACGTCTCGACGATGCCGATTTGGCGATCATCGACAAGCGTCGTCCGAGGCCGAATGAGGCTAAAGTGATGAATATCATCGGCGATGTCGAAGGGCGCACCTGTATCATGGTCGATGACCTGGTGGACACGGCCGGAACCTTGTGCCGGGCGGCCGGCGCATTAAAGGACCATGGTGCGCGGCGAGTAGTGGCGTATTGTACTCACCCTGTGTTGTCCGGGCGGGCGATAGAAAATATCGAAGATTCGGTGCTCGATGAGTTGGTTGTGACGGATACGATTCCGCTGCGTCGGGATGCTCAGCAATGTAAAAAGATCCGGCAGTTGAGCGTCGCTGAGATGTTGGCGGAGACGATACGCCGTATCGCGGTCGGCGAGTCGGTCAGTTCGCTTTATGTAGATTGATCCAATTTTTTAACTCACTGCTAAGAGTATTTTGGAGAGAAAGATGGTAGGCAGTTTTGTCTTTGATGCTGAATTGAGAACGAATACCGGTAAAGGTGATGCGCGGCGGCTGCGTCGGGCTGGCAAGGTTCCGGCGGTTTTGTACGGCGGTAACGCCGACCCGATTGGCTTGGTGCTGGAGCACAATAAGGTCGTGAAGAGTCTGGAGAGCGAGGCCGTTTATTCCCATGTTCTGACTGTTAAGGTCAGTGGACGAGAGGAGCGGGCGATCCTGAAGGGTTTGCAGAGGCATCCGAGTAAGCCGATTATCATGCATATGGATTTTCAGCGTGTAAGCCGGGGAGAGAAGATTCGCGTTCATGTGCCTTTGCATTTCGTCAATCAGGATATCTCGGTTGGCGTGAAAAAAGGCGGGGTAGTAACCCACAACTTGGTCGACGTGGAGGTCGCTTGTACACCGGACCAGCTACCCGAATACATAGAGGTTGATCTGGCGCATGTTGATGTGGGGCAGTCGGTCCATCTCTCGGATTTGAAGGTGCCTGAAGGAGTTGAAATTCTCGCTCTCGCTCATGGACCGGAGCACGATTTGCCGGTCGCGGCGATTCAGTCCGGGAAGGTTGCTGAATCGTCGGAGAGTCCGGCTGAATAGGCTGGTTCATTGCTGACAAAATGGCCGGGAGGGGCTTTTGTCTATTCGATTCCGGCTGGTTGTCGGTTTAGGGAATCCGACGACCAAATATGAAAAAACCCGGCATAACGCCGGGTTTTGGTTTGTGGATGAGCTCGCATCTTCGTATGGCGTTCCGTTTAGGGAGGATCGGCGTTTCGAGGGATTGGTCGCGACGCCGGAACTCGAAAACGAAAGCGTTCTGCTCCTAAAGCCGATGACGTTCATGAACCGGAGTGGGCAATCGGTCGCGGCACTGGCTCGATATTATAAAATCGGTGTCGAGCAGATATTGGTGGCTCACGATGAGCTCGATTTTGCTCCTGGTGTCGCTCGACTGAAATGCGGCGGTGGGCACGGGGGGCATAACGGTTTGAGGGATCTAATCGACAAGTTGGGGGCGGCTGGGTTTTGTCGTATACGCATTGGCATCGGTCACCCCGGTAATCGCGACGATGTCGTACCTTATGTGCTCGGCAAGCCGGGTAGTGACGAGCGCGAATCAATAGATCGCGCAATTTCTCGAGTGATCGAGCTGTTTCCCGCGATCTTGCAGGGGGACCTCGGCGCTGTAACAAGCTGTCTGCATAACGATTCAAGAATTGGCGCGTCTTGAATATTGACACCGACAATCGAATGCCGAATAATTCACATCTTAACCCTTGGAGGGGTTCCCGAGCGGTCAAAGGGATCAGACTGTAAATCTGACGGCTCTGCCTTCGAAGGTTCGAATCCTTCCCCCTCCACCATTAGATTTAGGATTTTGTGCGCGGGTGTAGTTCAATGGTAGAACCTCAGCCTTCCAAGCTGATGGCGTGGGTTCGATTCCCATCACCCGCTCCAGCAAAAAAGGGCGTCAGGTTTCTTGCCCATATAGCTCAGTCGGTAGAGCACTTCCTTGGTAAGGAAGAGGTCACCGGTTCAAGTCCGGTTATGGGCTCCAGTTTGAATGTATCGGTTATCAGATTAAGGGGTATTGGCGGATGTCCAAAGAAAAGTTTACGCGCACAAAGCCGCATGTGAACGTCGGGACGATTGGTCACGTTGACCATGGCAAGACGACCCTGACGGCGGCTCTGACCAAGGTGGGTGCGGAGCGCTTTGGTGGCGAATTCAAGGCATACGATCAGATCGATGCGGCGCCGGAAGAGCGGGCGCGCGGCATTACGATCGCGACGGCGCACGTGGAATATGAATCCCCCACACGACACTATGCGCACGTCGACTGCCCCGGTCACGCCGACTACGTCAAGAACATGATTACCGGTGCGGCGCAGATGGATGGTGCCATTCTGGTGTGCTCGGCCGCGGATGGTCCGATGCCGCAGACCCGTGAGCACATCCTGTTGGCGCGTCAGGTTGGGGTGCCCTATATCGTAGTCTTTCTGAACAAGGCCGATATGGTGGATGATCCCGAGCTGCTCGAATTGGTCGAGATGGAAGTGCGCGAGCTGCTGTCCAAGTACGATTTCCCCGGAGACGACACTCCGATCGTGCGTGGCTCGGCGCTGAAGGCGCTGGAAGGGGATCAGAGCGAGATCGGTGTGCCGGCGATTTTGAAGCTGGTGGATGCGCTCGATGCGTATATTCCGGAGCCGAAGCGCGACATTGAGAAGCCGTTCCTGATGCCGATCGAAGACGTGTTCTCGATTTCGGGGCGCGGCACGGTGGTGACGGGGCGGATCGAGCGCGGCAAGGTCAAGGTTGGGGACGAGATTTCCATTGTTGGTCTGCGTGAGACCACCAAGACTACCTGCACCGGTGTCGAGATGTTCCGGAAGCTCCTGGACGAAGGGGTGGCGGGCGATAACGTTGGGGTGTTGCTGCGCGGCACCAAGCGGGAAGATGTGGAGCGTGGTCAAGTGTTGGCGGCGCCGAACACGATTACCCCGCACACCCATTTTGAAGCGGAGATTTACGTGTTGTCCAAGGAAGAGGGTGGGCGTCATACCCCGTTCTTCAATGGCTATCGGCCGCAGTTCTACTTCCGGACGACGGATGTGACGGGGGCGGTGGAGTTGCCGGAAGGGGTGGAGATGGTCATGCCGGGGGACAACGTCAAGATCACGGTGAAATTGATCGCGCCGATCGCGATGGAGGAAGGCTTGCGCTTTGCGGTACGCGAAGGCGGCCGGACCGTCGGGGCCGGTGTCGTGTCCAAGGTGTTGGAGTAGAAGTCGCGGGTTCTGCGCGTTACCGCGCGGGCGACTTGTCAAGTCGGCAGGGTATATAGGTCAGTAGCTCAATTGGCAGAGCAGCGGTCTCCAAAACCGCAGGTTGGGGGTTCGAGTCCCTCCTGGCCTGCCATCTCTGCTGCAAAGTAATCGCTTTTAATTTTGGTTAGGGTGTTCATGGCTGCTCGAGCAGAGTCAGGTTCTTCGGTCATCGACACGGCGAAGCTCGTGCTCGCAATCGGTTTGTTGATTGCTGGAGTAGTCGGTTTTTACTACTTCTCTCAGCAGTCTTTATTGTACCGAGTGCTCGGTGTCGTCGGCTTGTCGATAGCCTCGGTTGCAATGATTTTAACGACCTCGCTCGGAAAGAGCTTTTGGGGTTTTCTGAAAGAGGCGAGGGTTGAGGTTAGAAAGGTGGTGTGGCCGACGCGCCAAGAAACGGTGCAGGCAACATTAATCGTTATGGCCTTGGTTTTCCTTGTCGGCTTAATGCTGTGGCTGCTAGATATGTTCCTGTTCTGGGTAATTAGCCAACTGACCGGGCAGGGGGCATAGCATGGCATTGCGTTGGTACGTAGTGCATGCGTACTCCAATTTCGAGAATCAAGTAAAGCGTTCTCTGGAAGAGCGAATTAAGCGGTCGGGCTTGGAACGCTTCTTTGGGAAGATTCTTGTCCCTACAGAAGAGGTTGTTGAGATGCGTATGGGGCAGCAAAGGAAAAGCGAGCGCAAGTTTTTTCCGGGATACGTTCTGGTTCAGATGGAGCTAAACGACGAAACCTGGCATCTCGTTAAAGAGGTTCCGCGAGTTCTTGGTTTTATCGGCGGAACATCGGATCGGCCGGCGCCGATCTCGGATCGGGAGGCCGAGGCCATCTTGAGTCGGGTCGAAGAAGGCGCAACGAAACCAAAGCCAAAGGTGCTTTTCGAGGTTGGTGAGGTTGTCCGAGTAGTTGAGGGTCCTTTTAAGGACTTCAATGGCGTGGTGGAAGAAGTCAATTACGAGAAAAACAAACTCCGTGTGTCGGTTTTGATTTTCGGGCGTTCAACGCCGGTTGAGCTCGATTTCGGTCAGGTCGAAAAAGCATAATCCTACTGTTGTTCATAATTTCCCGCGGCGAGCGTAGGCAGTATGTTGCGGGCATGGGGAGCTTTAAAGCGTTATCACCCATCAGGAGTAAATAATGGCAAAGAAAATAACCGCATATATTAAGCTTCAGGTCAAGGCCGGTGAAGCAAATCCCAGTCCTCCCGTCGGGCCGGCGCTCGGCCAGCGCGGTGTAAATATCATGGAGTTTTGCAAGGCATTCAATGCTCACACGCAAGGTGTCGAAAAGGGATTGCCTCTGCCCGTTGTTATCACGGTATATAGCGATCGTAGCTTTACATTCATCACGAAAACGCCTCCGGCCTCGGTTTTGCTGAAAAAAGCGATCGGTTTGGCTAAGGGTAGCAGCAACCCGAATACAAACAAAGTGGGAACCGTTACTCGCGAGCAGTTGGCGGAAATCGCCACCTTGAAATCGCCTGACCTGACTGCGGCCGATATGGATGCAGCGATCCGTACTATAGCGGGCAGTGCGCGTAGCATGGGCCTGAATGTGGAGGGTGTGTAATGGCGAGGTTGAGTAAGCGTGCTAAATCGATCAAAGAAAAGCTCCAGCCTGGAAAAATATACGCTGCCGACGAGGCCTTCGCTGTCTTGAAAGAGCTTTCGACAGTCAAGTTTGTCGAGGCGGTCGATGTAAGCGTAAATCTCGGTGTTGACCCGAGAAAGTCGGATCAGGCGGTTCGTGGTGCGACCGTGCTGCCCCATGGTACCGGAAAATCCGTTCGTGTCGCCGTGTTTGCGCAAGGCGCTAACGCCGACGCGGCGAGAGAGGCTGGTGCGGATATCGTCGGTATGGACGACCTCGCCGCTCAAGTCAAGGCAGGTGAACTCAATTTCGATGTTGTCATTGCTTCGCCGGACGCAATGCGCGTGGTGGGGCAGTTAGGTCAGATTCTCGGTCCGCGCGGCCTGATGCCCAACCCCAAAGTCGGCACGGTAACTCCGGATGTGGCAGGGGCGGTCAAGAACGCCAAGGCGGGACAAGTTCGTTATCGAACCGACAAGAAAGGCATTATTCATTGCACCATCGGCAAAGTGAACTTTGAGGCGGTGGCGCTGAAGGAGAATCTCGAGGCGCTACTATCCGACCTTAAGAAGGCGAAGCCCTCCACATCGAAGGGCGTCTATCTGAAGAAAATTACCGTGTCATCCACCATGGGGCCTGGATTGCAGGTCGATCATGGTAGTCTGGCGGCATAAGTAAGACAGACTTTGGGTTGCCGGCACCGCCGGTAACCGTCAAAGACCGCAGGCGCGCCTGGTGCGCTTAATCGATAAAGCCTGCGCAGACGGTGTACTGAATCCGTGATCGGTGAAAGGAGCCGTTTTTAGGGGCATCCTGATTCTGGATGTTTTTTGGCTCTGAATGGTTCCCAACTGTTCAGACTACTATTGGAGGTAAAAGGTGGCGCTAAGACTGGATGACAAGAAAGCCGTCGTCGCAGAAGTCGCTGCTATTGCCGCTCAAGCGCACTCTGCAGTAGCTGCAGAGTATCGCGGGTTAACCGTTTCTGAACTGACCAACCTTCGTAAGGTTGCGCGCGAATCGGGTGTGTATCTGAGGGTTATCAAAAACACCCTCGCCCGTCGGGCCGTGGAAGGCACCGAGTTTGCGTGCATGCAAGAAGGGTTGGTCGGGCCGTTGATCTTGGCATTTTCGATTGAAGATCCAGGTTCCGCGGCTCGCGTGGTCTACGACTTTTCGAAGCAGCATGAAAAACTGGCAGTGAAGTTGGTTGCTGTGGGTGGAAAGCTGTATGGCGCCTCGGAGATCGAACGGCTATCCAAGCTACCGAACAAAGAACAAGCTTTGGCCATGTTGATGGGCGTAATGAAAGCGCCGATCGAGAAGTTCGTCAGAACCCTGGCGGAGCCTCATGCCAAGCTGGTTCGGACGGTGGCAGCGGTGCGCGATCAAAAGCAGGCAGCGTAAGCAAGGTTAGAAGATTTATTTTGGAGTATTTCGATGGCTGTATCTAAAGAAGATATTTTAGAAACCATTGCCAACATGACGGTGATGGAAGTAGTGGATTTGATTTCCGCCATGGAAGAGAAATTCGGCGTTTCCGCCGCAGCTGCGGTAGCTGTAGCGGCACCGGCAGCATCGGCTGCACCGGCGGCTGAAGAAAAGACCGAGTTCGATGTTGTTATGACCGGCTTCGGCGATAACAAAGTGAACGTCATCAAAGTGATTCGCGCGATCACCGGTTTGGGTCTGAAGGAGGCTAAGGATCTGGTCGAAGGTGTTCCTTCGACGGTCAAGGAAGGCGTGAGCAAGCAAGAGGCCGAAGATATCAAGAAACAATTGGTCGAAGCCGGCGCTGCGGTTGAAATTAAATAATTGTTGCTCCGTCTGACCTAAGTCGACCTTTATAAGGCTGGCAGCTGATGGCTGCCGGCCTTTCGGCGCTTGCGACGATCTTTCGTAAACGTGTATGGCTCGTCCTAGCGGAGAGCAGTTGAGGCGTACAGTGCAATCGAGTCCCCGGCCGAATTACTTCTACTGTCCTATGTCTAATTCTAATCCGCAAGTGGTCATCCGAGTCTTCTAATTTCCTTTTAGACATCGTGGTAATTTCGTTTGAACATTTAAGGTAAGGAACCACTATGGCCTATTCTTTCACCGAAAAAAAACGCATTCGTAACAGCTTTGGCAAGCGTCGTGACGTACTTGAAGTCCCTTATCTTTTAGCAACCCAAGTCGATTCATACAAGAGATTTCTGCAGGCTGACGTTCTTCCCAGCAAGCGTGTCGATGAGGGTCTGCATGCCGCGTTAAGATCAGTTTTTCCGATCGAGAGCCATACTGGGCATGCCATTCTCGAATACGTAAATTACTCCTTGGGCGAGCCCACGTTCGATGTCAAAGAATGTCAGCAGCGGGGCGCGAATTACGCGGCCCCCTTGCGTGTGCTGGTGCGTTTGGTGATCTATGACCGTGAGGCGCCTGCCAGTGCCAAGGTCGTGAAGGATATCAAAGAGCAGGAAATTTACATGGGCGAAATCCCGCTCATGACGGACACGGGGACTTTCGTTGTCAATGGAACGGAGCGCGTGATTGTCTCGCAGCTGCATCGTTCGCCCGGCGTGTTCTTCGATCATGATCGCGGAAAGACCCACTCATCCGGGAAGCTTCTGTTCAATGCGCGGATCATTCCCTATCGGGGATCCTGGCTGGACTTCGAGTTCGATCACAAGGACTGTGTCTACGTACGAATAGACCGTCGGCGAAAGCTGCCCGCCACAGTTCTTTTGCGGGCCCTAGGTTACGATAACGAGCAGATCATAAAACTGTTTTTCGAGACCAATCGCTTCTCGTTTATCAAAGAAGGCATTCTGCTTGATTTGATTCCCGAACGTTTGCGTGGCGACATCGCCAGTTTCGACATCAAGGCCGATGGTCAGATGATTGTAGAAAAGGGGCATCGGATCACGGCTCGGCACATCCGGCAGATGGATAAAGCGGGGCTGAAGCAATTGGACGTGCCGCGGGATTACCTCTATGGCAAAATTCTCGCTCATAATGTGATCGTCCCGAGCACAGGAGAGTTGGTGGCCAAGGTGAACGACGAGATCACGGAGGACCTATTGAGCCGCATCATTGCGGCCGGCATCGAGGCCATCGACACGCTTTACATCAACGACCTCGACCGCGGCCCGTACATGGCGAACGCCATGCGGATCGACACGACCGAGACTCAGCTCGATGCGCTGGTGGAAATCTACCGCATGATGCGGCCCGGTGAGCCGCCAGCCAAAGAAGCCGCGCAGACGCTGTTCGACAATCTTTTCTTCTCCCCGGACCGCTATGATCTGTCGGCGGTCGGTCGGATGAAGTTCAATCGCCGCCTCGGGCGTTCGGAGATTACCGGACCGGGCGTACTGACGAAAGAAGACATAATTGATGTCCTCAGGGAACTCATCAATATTCGTAACGGCATAGGCACGGTCGACGATATCGACCATCTGGGCAACCGCCGTGTACGGTCCGTTGGCGAAATGGTGGAGAATCAGTTCCGGCTGGGTCTGGTCCGCGTCGAGCGCGCCGTCAAGGAGCGCCTGTCCTTGGCGGATGCCGAGAACCTGATGCCGCAGGAAATCATCAATGCCAAACCGGTCGCGGCATCGATCAAGGAGTTCTTCGGCTCGAGCCAGTTATCTCAGTTCATGGACCAGAACAATCCGTTGTCCGAGGTGACCCACAAGCGCCGTGTTTCGGCCTTGGGACCGGGCGGCCTCGCTAGGGAGCGTGCGGGTTTCGAGGTGCGAGACGTCCATACGACCCACTACGGGCGCGTTTGTCCCATCGAAACGCCGGAAGGACCCAATATCGGTCTGATCAATTCATTGGCGGTTTATGCGCGTACCAATGAATACGGATTTCTCGAAACGCCATACCGTAAGGTGATCGACGGCATCGTCACCGACGAAATCGAATATCTTTCCGCGATTGAAGAGGGCAAGTATTTCATTGCTCAGGCCAGCGCCAAGGTGGATGAAAATGGTCGACTGATCGATGACCTGGTTTCTTGCCGGCACAAAGACGAGTTTACCCTTGCATCGGCCGATCAAATCAATTACATGGACGTGTCGTCACGCCAGATCGTGTCGGTCGCGGCATCGCTGATCCCGTTCCTGGAGCATGACGACGCCAACCGGGCATTGATGGGATCCAACATGCAGCGCCAGGCCGTACCGACACTGCGGACCGAGAAGCCCTTGGTCGGCACGGGCATGGAGCGCATCGTAGCCAGAGATTCCGGGGTAACGGTTATCGCCAAGCGTGGCGGGACGGTGGAGTTCGTGGACGCCGGACGTATCGTCGTGCGTGTGAACGACGACGAAACCGAAGCAGGCGTACCGGGCGTCGATATCTACAACCTGACCAAGTACACGCGGTCGAACCAGAACACCTGTATCAATCAAAAGCCCCTAGTAAAACTGGGTGACAGCGTCGCGAAGGGCGACATCCTCGCAGACGGACCGTCCACCGACATGGGTGAACTAGCCTTGGGTCAGAACCTTCTGGTGGCGTTCATGCCCTGGAATGGATGCAATTTCGAGGACTCTATCCTGATTTCCGAACGAGTGGTGCAGGACGACCGCTTCACGACCATCCATATCGAGGAAAAAACTTGCGTCGCTCGCGATACTAAACTCGGACCGGAAGAAATCACTGCCGATATTCCGAATGTCGGCGAAGCCGCGCTGGCCAAGCTGGATGAGTCCGGGATCGTTTATATCGGGGCCGAGGTAAAGGCGGGCGATATTCTGGTGGGGAAGGTCACGCCCAAAGGCGAAACCCAGCTGACCCCTGAAGAAAAACTGCTCCGGGCCATATTCGGCGAGAAGGCGTCGGATGTGAAAGACACATCTCTGCGCGTGCCCTCCGGCATGGACGGCACTGTCATTGACGTCCAAGTGTTCACTCGTGACGGCGTCAAAAAGGACGATCGGGCGAAGCAGATCGAGCAGGCGGAAATCGACCGGGTCAAGAAGGACCTGAACGACCAGTTGCGGATCATCGAAAAGGACTTTTACCAGCGTGTGGAGCAGATGCTGCTGGGCAAGCTGGCCGAATCGGGCCCGAACAGGCTGCGCTCCGGAGAGGTAATCACCCGCGAGTATCTGGAGGGACTCAAACAGTCCCAGTGGCTGGAGATTCGCCTACAAGACGAAGACTTGAACGTTCAACTCGAAGCCATCGCCGAGCAGATCGCTCAGCAGCGCGAGGAAATGAACAAGCGGCTGGAGGAAAAAAAGAAAAAGATCGCCATGGGCGATGATTTGCCGCCCGGGGTCTTGAAGATGGTCAAGGTCTATCTGGCCGTCAAGCGTCGCATCCAGCCGGGTGACAAGATGGCGGGACGCCACGGTAACAAGGGTGTTATTTCTCAGATCGTCCCCGTCGAGGATATGCCTTATCTTGCGGACGGAACTCCAGTTGACATCGTGCTCAACCCGCTAGGCGTGCCTTCGCGTATGAATGTCGGTCAGGTATTGGAAACCCATCTTGGCTGGGCTGCCAAAGGGTTGGGGCTCAAGATCGGCAAGATGCTGGAAGCCAAGGCCAAGATCGAGGAAACGCGCCAGTTCTTGAAGGAAGTCTATAACTGCAGTGGCAAGAACGAAGATTTAGACCTGTTGTCCGATAACGAGATTCTCGAACTCGCCTCCAACCTCAGGGGAGGGGTGCCCATGGCTACGCCGGTTTTCGACGGTGCCACCGAGGACGATATCAAGACCATGTTGCGCTTGGCGGATCTACCGGAAAGCGGCCAAACGCGGCTAACGGACGGACGTACCGGCGAAATCTTCGATCGGGCCGTCACCGTCGGCTATATGTATATGCTCAAGCTTAACCATCTGGTCGACGATAAGATGCATGCCCGCTCCACCGGACCGTACAGTCTGGTTACGCAGCAACCTTTGGGTGGCAAGGCCCAGTTCGGCGGTCAGCGCTTCGGGGAGATGGAAGTCTGGGCGCTGGAAGCTTATGGCGCAGCCTATACCCTTCAGGAAATGCTCACGGTCAAATCGGACGACGTCACCGGGCGTACCAAGATCTACAAGAACATAGTCGATGGTGACCATCGCATGGAGGCGGCCATGCCCGAGTCGTTCAACGTGTTGATCAAAGAGATTCGATCCCTCGGCATCAACATCGAGTTGGAACAGGACTAATACGCTAGACGCATGATCCGGACCGTCTAAAGGTCCGGATCGGCAGAACCGAATTTAGGAGAACGTCTGTGAAAGATCTCATTAACTTCTTAAAGCGTCAAAACCAGGCGGAAGAATTCGATAGCATCCGCATCAGTCTTGCTTCGCCCGATATGATTCGGTCCTGGTCTTACGGAGAAGTGAAGAAGCCCGAAACGATCAACTACCGTACTTTTAAGCCGGAACGCGACGGTTTGTTCTGCGCAAAAATTTTCGGCCCGGTCAGCGACTACGAATGTCTTTGCGGCAAATACAAACGCCTGAAGCATCGCGGCGTCATTTGCGAAAAATGCGGCGTCGAAGTGACTCTGTCCAAAGTCCGTCGGGAGCGCATGGGCCATATCGAACTGGCCAGCCCTGTCGCGCATATCTGGTTCCTCAAATCGCTGCCGTCTCGAATCGCGTTGCTGCTCGACATGACCCTGCGCGAAATCGAGCGGGTGCTCTATTTCGAATCGTATGTCGTTATCGATCATGGCATGACCCCGCTCACGCGCGGCCAGCTCTTGACCGAAGAGGAATATCAGCAGGCGGTACAGACGCACGGCGATGAATTCGTCGCGAAGATGGGTGCCGAAGCGATCTATGAGATGCTGAAGACCATGGATCTCAACGCGGAAGTAGCCACGCTGCGGGAAGAGATCGATTCGACCAATTCCGAAACGAAGATCAAGAAACACACCAAGCGCCTCAAGGCGATCGAATCGCTGATTTCGTCCAACAATCGTCCCGAGTGGATGATTCTGACCGTTTTGCCGGTATTGCCGCCGGAATTGCGTCCTCTGGTTCCGCTCGATGGCGGCCGTTTCGCCACCTCGGACTTGAACGACCTATACCGCCGCGTGATCAATCGCAACAATCGCCTGAAGCGGCTGTTGGATCTCAATGCGCCGGACATCATCGTGCGCAATGAAAAACGCATGCTGCAGGAAGCTGTCGACGCCTTGCTCGATAACGGCCGTCGCGGACGCGCCATAACCGGCTCGAACAAGCGGCCGCTCAAATCGCTAGCCGATATGATCAAAGGCAAGCAGGGGCGATTCCGCCAGAACCTGCTCGGAAAGCGCGTGGACTATTCCGGCCGTTCGGTGATCGTTGTCGGTCCTACCTTGAAGTTGCACCAGTGCGGCTTGCCGAAGAAGATGGCTCTCGAATTGTTCAAGCCGTTCATCTTCAGCAAACTTCAGTTCCGCGGGCTTGCGACCACGATCAAGGCCGCCAAGAAAATGGTGGAAAAAGAAAGCGCGGAAGTTTGGGATATTCTCGACGAGGTGATCCGCGAGCATCCGGTCTTGCTGAACCGTGCGCCTACGCTGCACAGGCTCGGCATCCAGGCGTTCGAACCGATCCTGATCGAGGGTAAGGCGATCCAGTTGCACCCCTTGGTCTGCACGGCCTTCAATGCCGACTTCGACGGCGACCAGATGGCGGTTCACGTTCCGCTTTCTCTGGAGGCGCAGTTGGAAGCTCGCACGCTGATGATGGCGACGAACAACATTCTGTCGCCGGCCAACGGCGAGCCGATCATCAATCCTACCCAGGACGTGGTGTTAGGGCTCTATTACATGAGCCGCGAAAGAATCGATGCCAAGGGAACCGGCATGTTTTTCGCGGACGTGGCCGAAGTTCATCGGGCGTTTCAAACCAAGTCGGTCGATCTCCATGCCCGCGTGCATGTTCGGATCCATGAAACCATTGTCGGGGAGAACGGCGAAAGAACGACCGCGTTTAAGCGGGTTGAAACCATTGTGGGGCGCGCGCTGATTTGGACCATCGTGCCGGAGGGAATCCCGTTCGAGATGATCAACCAGGATATGACCAAGAAGGCGATCTCCAGACTGATCAACTACTGCTATCGCACTTTGGGCATCAAAGCCACGGTTGTCTTTGCCGATCAGTTGATGTATCTGGGCTTTTCTCACGCGACCCGCGCCGGCATGTCTTTCGGTGTCGACGACATGGCTATCCCGACTCGGAAGGAAGAAATTATCCGGGCCGCAGAACTGGAAGTTAAGGAGATCCAGAATCAGTATGCTTCGGGTTTGGTGACCGACGGCGAGCGCTACAACAAAGTCGTCGATATCTGGTCGCATGCGAACGACCAAGTCGCTAAGGTCATGATGGAAGGACTGGGTACGGAAAAAGTCGAGATGCCCGATGGACAAACCGCCGAGCAGAAGTCCTTCAACTCGATCTTTATGATGGCCGATTCCGGTGCCCGTGGTTCCGCGGCGCAGATTCGCCAGTTGTCCGGTATGCGCGGCCTTATGGCGAAACCGGACGGGTCGATCATCGAAACGCCCATTACCGCCAACTTCCGGGAAGGATTGGACGTTCTTCAATACTTCATCTCGACTCACGGCGCTCGTAAAGGTCTCGCCGATACCGCGCTCAAGACCGCGAACTCGGGTTATCTCACGCGCCGGCTTGTGGATGTGGCCCAGGATTTGGTCATCACCGAAGACGATTGCGGCACCAATGACGGTTTGCTCATGGCGCCCTTGATCGAGGGCGGCGATGTGGTCGAGCCTCTGGCTGAGCGGGTGCTCGGACGGGCATTGGCCGAGGACGTCAGAGATCCGTCCACTCAGGAGTTGATCCTGACCGCCGGCTCGATCCTGGATGAACACGCCGTGAATGTGCTGGAAGCCCATAGCGTCGACAACGTGCGCGTACGGTCGGTCATCAGCTGCAGAACCCGCTACGGCGTTTGCGCTACGTGTTACGGACGCGATCTGGGGCGTGGCCACAAGGTCAATAGCGGCGAGGCGATTGGGGTTATCGCGGCTCAGTCGATCGGCGAACCCGGCACCCAGCTGACCATGCGCACCTTCCACATCGGCGGTGCGGCATCCCGGTCGGCAGCCATTAGCAACGTGGAAGTGAAATCCGCGGGTACGATCAAGCTGACTAATCTGAAGACGGTCGTCAACAAGGACGGCAACCTGGTCGCCGTCTCGCGGTCGGGTGAAGTCAGCGTGATCGACGAACACGGCCGTGAGCGTGAGCGCTACAAGATCCCTTACGGTGCCGTTTTGTCGGTACGCGAGGGCAGTCCGGTCAGGGCCGGTCAGGTCGTGGTGAACTGGGATCCGCATACCCACCCGGTTGTTACCGAAGTTAAGGGTTACGCCAAGCTGGTCGATTTCATTGAGGGCGTCACGGTTCGCGAGCAATCGGACGAAGTGACGGGCTTGAGCTCCATGGTGGTCATCGATCCCAAGCAGAGAGGTGGCGCGGGCAAGGATTTGCGGCCGATGGTCAAGCTGGTCGACGAGCAAGGGAACGACATTCGGATTCCCTCTACGGAAATCGCGGCCCAATATTTTCTGCCGGCCGGTGCCATCATCGGTATTCACGACGGCGATTTGGTGCAGGTCGGTGACGTCTTGGCGAGGATTCCTCAAGAGTCCAGTAAGACTCGCGACATTACCGGTGGTCTACCTCGAGTTGCCGATCTTTTCGAAGCCCGTAAGACGAAAGATCCGGCAATTTTGGCGGAGGCTACCGGCACCGTCAGCTTCGGCAAGGAGACGAAAGGCAAGCGTCGCATCATTATTACCGATGCCCACGGCCACCAGCATGAAGTGCTCATCCCGAAATGGCGTCACATCACGGTGTTCGAGGGCGAGCATGTGGAACAAGGTGAAACGATAGCCGAGGGCGATCTGACGCCTCACGACATCCTCCGGCTTCGTGGGGTGGCCGAATTGGCATCTTATTTGGTGAAGGAAATCCAGGACGTCTACCGGCTGCAAGGCGTGAAGATCAACGATAAGCACATCGAGGTTATCATTCGCCAGATGCTGAGAAAGGTTGAAATTACGGACCCCGGCGACACCATTTTCCTCAAGGGTGAGCAAGCCGATCGTGCGCGGGTGCTGGAGGAGAACGATAAGGCCGAGGCCGAAGGCAAGATTCCGGCGTGCTACGAGCCGGTTCTCTTGGGTATTACAAAAGCCTCGTTGTCTACCGAGTCGTTTATTTCCGCCGCCTCTTTCCAAGAGACTACTCGTGTGCTGACGGAAGCCGCGATTCGCGGTTTGAGCGACAAGCTCCTCGGGCTGAAGGAAAACGTTATCGTTGGTCGCTTGATTCCCGCCGGAACGGGATTGGCCTACCATCTCGATCGCAAACGCCGGGCGAAGCTCGCGGAGGGCGAGGAAGTCGAAGCGGCAGCAACGATCGATGCGGGTGACGTAGAAGAAGCCTTGAAACAAGCGCTGAGCATGTAGGACGGCATCCAAACGGCGGGCCGATCTCTCAAAATCGGCTTGCCGTTTTTTGTCGAGCGATTGTCAAACAGTGATTTATCGGTAATATAATTCGTTTAACTTTGGGGTCCTCGTTGTCCCCGACATGCTGCCCGGTTCAATCCGGGTTTTTGCTGTCTATGCGGGGGAGCAATTCATCGCGGCGCCTGTTTCGCTAGTTTGATAAGTCCGTAGATTCTTGGAGCACATTGAATGAAAACAAATAATTTGTGGGGCCTGATGGCTGCAGGTTTGGCTGGTGCGTTAATCGTTCCGGGCGTCAATGCGGCCGGAGATCCCGAAGCGGGAAAAACGAAGTTTTATACTTGCGAAGGGTGTCACGGGGTGGCTGGGTACACGAATGCCTATCCCACCTATCATGTGCCGCGCGTCGGGGGGCAGCACGCCGATTATGTCGTTTCAGCGCTTAAGGCTTACCGCTCCGGACAGCGTAAGCACGGAAGCATGCTTGGAAACGCGGCAAACATGAGCGATCGAGATATAGAGGACATCGCCGCTTATATATCGCGGTTCCGTGCAATAAACGTCAAATTGCCCGTTACCGGCAATCCGGCAGTCGGGCAAGGGAAAGCGGAAAGCTGTGGGGGATGCCATGGAGAAGACGGCAATACGACCGATCCGAACTTTCCGCGTCTTGCCGGACAGCATGAGAGCTATCTCATTAAATCTTTGCACGATTACAAATCCGGGGCCCGGAAAAATCCGATCATGAATGGCATCGCCGAGGGGCTGTCAGAGGAAGATATGAAGGATATCTCCGCTTATTACGCGAGCCAGAAAAAAGGTTTGACGATAGTCGAAGATTAGTCTTGATCCAACTCCCCGGTTTGGATCGATTCTAAATTAGTTTTGCTTTCTTGTACTTGCCGGAGAAGTCAGCTTCGGCAAGTCGTTCCCCGCGTGGTGAATGTGAAGAGTATCTGCGGTCGTGCCATTCTACGCCGTTGGCAGCTATCCGACGCCACCAGCCTCACGTCCTTAATCGTGTTCCGCCGCTCGTCGATTCCCGTTAGCGTAGACGAGTGCTCCAAATCTATAGCTTCGTGATGCGATTCGGCACCTTGATCTTCTTGTTGACACTCTCAATCGCGATTTTGGCTGCCGAGGCGCAATCGGCCGTCCGCGAAAAAGCCGTCATGGGCTGGCTGGAATCCGTGTTTCTCAAGCCATGGAACATCCGCATAACGGCGAAGCTGGATACCGGTGCCAAAACGTCGTCTTTGCATGCCGACAACATCGAGCACTTTACGAAAAATAGTGAGGAATGGGTACGTTTCACGCTGACCGGAACCGACGACGATAAATCCATCACGGTTGAGCGTCCTCTAGTCCGGACTGTTTATATCAAGGAGCGTAAGACACGCGCGACCAAGCGTGACGTCGTGAAGCTGGTGCTGTGCAAGAATGGCAGAAATTACGAAACCGAGTTCACTCTTGTCGATCGGAGCAATTTCAATTACCCGGTGCTTTTAGGCCGAAGTTTTCTCAAAGACGTAGCGCTGGTCGACTCGGGGGACACCTTTTTGTATAAAGCGGATAGCGACCCTTGTGTGTCTAGCGAGTCTGACCAAAACAAAAGCAAATAGACGCACGGTTCGACTGTCACCCTTAACGTAGGATAAATTCTTGCGGAACCTGCACGTTAAGATACTGGCATTGGTCTTGGTGGCCATCGGTGTTTCGCTGTGCTGGTACAAGGTAACCCGGCTCGGTTTGCCTTTGCTGCCTACAGAGCAGGCGGAAGTGTGGACCGTCGAGGCGCGCATCGAATTCAAGGCGAAGCGGGATACGCCGGTAAAGGTGCATTTCTCCATTCCCCGCGCCCCTGTTGGTTACACGGTCGTCGACGAGAACTTCGTATCCAGCAATTATGGCCTGACGACCGAGGATGACGGGACACGGCGCTTCGCTGAATGGGCAGTGCGGCGGGTAAAAGGTTATCAGGTGCTTTATTACCGCATTAATCTGGCCCGCGATCCGATGGCGACCTTGCCTTCCGCAATCTCTTCGGTACCCAGTGTACAGGCATCCGAGTTTCCGGAGTTGATGCGTTCGGCCGCATGGGCCTTGCTGGACGAGGTGCGCAGCAAATCCGCCGATGCCGCTACGTTTGCCCGTGAGCTGTTGTTGCGCCTTAATGCGCCGACTCCCGATCCTAACGTCGTTTTGCTCAGGCAGGACATCCAGGGTTCCGAAGACTGGGTTCGCCGAGTCATAAATTTGCTGGCTGCCGCGGATGTTCCGGCGCGAATGACACATGTCCTGATTCTCAGGGACGGTATCAGTCACGGCGCCTTGACGCCTTGGCTGGAAATCTTCGACGGTGTCGGTTGGCTGCCGTTCGGTCCGGAAACGGGTGAAACCGGATTTCCCAAAGAAGCCGTCGTGTGGCATTTGGGAGATTCTCCGGTGCTCGAGGTAACGGGCGGCAAGCATGCCAAAGTCGAATATTCGGTGAGAAAACATACTCAGGACATGACCCTAGTAGCCGAGCAGCGAGCGCGGCAGATGGGTTCGCGCATCATGGAGTTTTCTCTGTTCAGCCTTCCGGTACAAACTCAAAACGTCTATCGCGTGCTGCTCTTGGTGCCGGTAGGCGCGTTTTTTATCGTGTTCTTGCGCAATGTCATCGGCATCAAAACGTTCGGTACCTTTATGCCGGTTTTGATCGCGTTGGCTTTTCGAGAGACCGAACTCTTATGGGGCGTGATGCTTTTTTGCGTACTCGTGGCGTCGGGACTCCTCATCCGCTTCTATCTGGAATATCTAAAGCTTCTATTGGTTCCCCGTTTGGCGTCGGTGCTGATCATCGTTATCTTGCTGATGGCGACGGTCAGCTTATTTAGCCACAAATTGGGTATAGATCGTGGTCTTTCGATAGCCCTGTTCCCGATGGTGATTTTAGCGATGACCATAGAACGAATGTCTCTGGTTTGGGAAGAGTCGGGTCCTGCCGAAGCCCTGAAACAAGGACTGGGAAGTCTGCTGGTTGCTTCGCTTGCCTATCTCATTATGAGCAGTAAAACCCTCGGACATCTCGTGTTTGTGTTCCCGGAAATCCTCTTGGTGGTACTCGCTATGACCTTGTTGCTCGGACGCTATACCGGTTATCGCCTGACCGAGCTATGGCGTTTCAGAGCGGCGCTGAGACGATAGGCATATGGGATTTTGGAGCATTCGATTTCCTTGGGAGCGCCTGCGCGGCCAGGGAATTATGGGAATGAACGAACGCAATGCTGATTTCATTCTCCCGTATAATCCCCGCCGCTATTTTCCCTTGGTCGATGACAAGTCCAAAACCAAAGCGCTTGCTTTGAGCGCTGGCATTGCCGTGCCGAAACTGTACGGAATCGTCGAGATCGAACATCAAATCGAGAAGTTAAGGGAGATGGTCGAGCCGTATGAGGATTTCGTCATCAAGCCGGCGCACGGCAGCGGCGGCGAGGGAATCCTGATCATCGTCGGCCGCCAAAACGGACGCCATCGAAAAGCCAGTGGCGCTTTGGCCAATGATGATGAAGTGGGGCATCACATTTCCAATATCTTGAGCGGTATGTACAGTCTGGGCGGGTTGCCCGATTCGGCGTTGATCGAATATCGGGTCAAATTCGACCCGATATTCGATCAGATCAGCTATCAGGGCGTGCCGGACATCCGAACAATCGTGTTCCGAGGGGTGCCGGTGTTGGCCATGATGCGGCTGCCGACGCGATTATCCGACGGCAAGGCGAATCTCCATCAGGGTGCCATTGGGGTCGGGATAGATTTGGCGAGTGGGCGAACGTTTTCCGGTGTCTGGCGCGAAACGCCCATTGATCAGCATCCGGATACGGGAGGCAAGCTAGCCGGATTGGAAATTCCGTATTGGAGTGAAATTCTTGCGCTGACGGCGCGCTGTCACGATTTGGTCAAGTTGGGGTTTATCGGTGTCGATATTGTTTTGGATAAGAATTTTGGTCCATTGATGCTTGAAATTAACGCTAGACCGGGCTTGAGCATTCAGCTCGCCAATAAAATCGGCATTCTGCCTCGTTTGCGCCAAGTCGAACGTATGGCTGAAATACCGCTTTCTGTAGAGGACCGAGTCGAGCTGGCACAAAACCTGGCCACTTCAAATCCATAGTTTTTCGGCCTCGAGTTGATTGGGGCACACTTTTGTAGGTTGATGAGATCTAAATACGGCGTTCGGACCCATGGCGGATTGAAATATTACGGTAACAATTCTTTGTTAAAAATGTCCTGCTGTGAGGCGATTTCCGGAATCTAGCCGTGGTTGATATTCAGTTTACGATGGGGGATCTAGTGAAAAATAAATTCTTGGGGTTCGCAGCGGTCATCTCGATGGCGCTGTTCGGCGCTAAGGCACACGCCGAAGCAGCCCGCGATTACATCAGTATTGTGGGTTCTTCGACTGTTTATCCGTTTGCGACGGTAGTCGCGGAACAATTCGGGAGAGGCGGCAAATTCAAGACTCCAAAAATCGAGTCGACCGGAACCGGCGGCGGCATTAAGCTTTTCTGCAGCGGTGTTGGCGTTCAATACCCCGATATCGCCAATGCGTCACGTCCGATGAAAAAGGCCGAGTTGGCTGCCTGTCAGAAAGCCGGCGTAAAAGAAATTACCGAGGTGAAAATCGGTTATGACGGGATTGTGTTGGCCCACGCCAAGTCAGCGGAGGCGATGGAGTTGACGCGCCGCGAAGTGTTTCTGGCGCTCGCCAAGAAAGTGCCCGATCCATCCTGCCAAGAATGCGACAAACTGGTAGATAATCCGTACAAGACTTGGAACCAAATCAATCCGGCTTTGCCGAATGTCAAGATCGAAGTGCTGGGGCCGCCGCCGACTTCCGGTACACGAGACGCCTTTGCCGAGTTGGCGCTGGAAGGCGGCTGTCAGACCTTCAAATGGATTAAGGCTTGGAAAGAAAAGGACGAAGCACAGTATAAAGGAATTTGCCAAACGGTCAGGGAGGACGGCGCGTACATCGAGGCGGGCGAAAACGACAATTTGATCGTTCAAAAGCTGAATGCCAACCCCAAAGCTTTAGGTATATTCGGTTTCAGTTTCTTGGACCAAAATGGCGACAAAATTTCAGCCATTCCCATGGATGGAATCGCACCGGATTACGACACTATCTCGGCCCAACAATATCCTGTTTCCCGGCCGATGTTCTTTTATGTTAAAAAGGCCCACGTCGGCGTGATTCCGGGAATCGAAGCTTATGTCGCGGAGTTTACGAGCGAGAAAGCCATGGGGGAGGAAGGCTATCTGACGGATAAAGGTCTGATTCCTTTGCCTAATAGCGAGCGCAAGGAGGTTGCACAGAATGCAAAGAGTTTGAAGAACTACTCGATGTGACGAAAGTCATTCGAGAAGCGATATTTCAGCGACCGGGTTGCAATCCCGGTCGCTTGTTTTTCGAGGGCTTGCCTTAGAATGCAGAAATCCACACTTCTGTTCCTGCTTGTATTGCTAAGTGCGGCCGCCTACCACATCGGTCGCCGGCGGTCTCTACAAGTGGCCGGTGGAACGGTCAGGAGTCTTCACTCGTTACCGAGTTATTACGGCTATTATGCTGCGCTTTGGTGTGGAATTCCGGCGTTATTGGTCTTGTTTTTATGGACCGCCTTTGAAAATTCGATCGTAATCCAACTGGTTGTTTCGGCACTCCCGGAAGAATTGAGCTCGGCCCCACCGGATCGGATCGGCTTATTGGTCAACGATATTCGGAATGTTGCAAGCGGCGCCGTTGCAGGGGAGATCGAGCCAGCCGTCGAGGCTGCGGCAAATCACTATCTTAGGCTCAAGGATACGAGTAATCGTTTACTGAGCGTATTGGCCACTTTCGTGGCTATCACCGGAGCCGCCTACGCTCGCCAACGAATCAGCAAAGAACATCGAGCCCGGAACCACGTGGAAAAATCGATAACGGTTTTTCTGATCGTTTGCTCGACCCTTGCCGTTTTTACGACGATCGGCATCGTTTTATCGGTTCTTTTCGAATCGATCCGCTTTTTTAAAGAAGTACCCATTACCGAATTTTTGTTCGGCTTGGATTGGAGCCCGCAGATGGCTATCCGGGAGGATCAAGTCGGTTCTTCCGGGGCTTTCGGCGCCGTGCCTCTGTTCGTAGGCACTCTGTTGATCTCCTTGATTGCAATGCTGGTGGCGGTTCCGATCGGTTTGCTGTCGGCCATTTATCTATCGGAATACGCTAGTTCCAGGTTCCGTGCCACGGCCAAGCCGCTTCTGGAAATTCTTGCCGGTATACCTACCGTTGTTTATGGCTTCTTCGCGGCGCTGGTGGTTGCCCCGTTCGTTCGCGATTTGGGTGCGCGGATCGGTCTGGACGTATCGTCTGAAAGCGCGCTGGCTGCGGGGTTGGTCATGGGCATCATGATTATTCCGTTCGTGTCGTCGCTTTCCGATGACTTCATCAACGCCGTGCCTCAATCGCTTCGCGACGGCGCTTATGCATTAGGTGCGACCCAATCCGAGACGATTAGGCAGGTGATCATACCGGCGGCGCTTCCAGGCATAGTGGGTGGTGTTCTGTTGGCGGTGTCACGCGCCATTGGCGAAACCATGATCGTGGTTATGGCGGCAGGGCTCACGGCCAATCTCACGGCTAATCCTCTGGCGGCTGTCACCACCGTCACGACCCAAATCGTAACCCTGCTGGTTGGCGATCAGGAATTCGACAGTCCAAAAACCTTGGCGGCTTTCGCTCTCGGACTGGTGCTCTTTTTGGCGACCTTGGCGCTGAACATCATCGCTCTGCATATCGTGCGCAAGTATCGGGAACAGTATGAATGAGATCTGTGAAATTTCGGGGGGCTCTTCATCCGACCGGACTATCGATGTCGTCCATGCTAGCCTGGTCAAACGGCGACAGGCGGAGAAGCGTTTCCGACTTTATGGGCTCTTGTCCATTGTTGTCGGTTTGTGTTTCTTGGTCCTTCTATTCGGAAGCATCATCGCCAGGGGGTATACGGCTTTTCAACAAACGTCGATCGCGCTGGACGTCTATTTCGATCCCCAACTCATCGATCCTGACGGTAGACGCGACCCGTCCGCTCTCATGGAAGCGGATTATGACCGGCTTTTGAAAAACGCTCTGAGCTCGATGTTCCTCGACATGAAGGAGCGCCAGGCAAAGAGAGCGCTTTATAGCCTCTTGAGTGCAGGCGCTTCCTACGATCTCCGCGACCTTGTTTTGGCCAACCCGGAGCTCATCGGCAAGACTCAGAAGGTGTGGATTTCCGCCGACGACGATACCGACATGCTTGTGAAAGGGCAGTTGGGACGGACCGGAGCGGAGGGCGAGCGACGCATCAAAGATAATCAAATCGCCTGGATTGATAAGCTCGAGGCTGATGGCCGTATCAAGAAATCGTTCAACACGGCCTTCTTTACGTCGGGCGACTCGCGGGAGCCGGAGTTGGCGGGGATATGGGGCGCCGTGATGGGGTCTTTGTTTACGCTCTTGGTAACCCTCAGTCTCTCGCTACCGATCGGCATGGCCGCGGCGATTTATTTGGAAGAGTTCGCGCCGCGGAATCGTTGGACCGATCTCATCGAGGTCAATATCAATAATCTGGCGGCGGTTCCATCGATCGTATTCGGTTTGCTCGGGCTTGCGGTATTCATCAACTTCTTCGGGCTGCCGCGATCGTCGCCGTTGGTCGGCGGCTTGGTGCTGACCTTGATGACCCTGCCCGTTATCATCATTGCCGGACGGTCCGCTTTGAAGGCCGTTCCGCCGTCGGTGCGGGAAGCTGCGCTGGGCGTGGGTGCTTCCCCGATGCAGATGGTGTTCCATCACGTTCTTCCATTGGCTGTTCCCGGGATGATGACGGGGGCTATTATCGGCATGGCGCGTGCGCTGGGTGAAAGCGCTCCGCTCCTCATGATCGGTATGGTGGCGTTCATTGTCGACGTCCCCCAAAGCATCATGGAGCCTTCGACGGTTCTTCCGGTGCAAATCTATCTTTGGGCCGATAGTCCGGAGCGTGCCTTTGTCGAGCGTACATCGGCGGCCATCATGGTTTTGCTGGTGTTTTTGATTTTTATGAACGGCTTGGCGGTTTATATCCGCAAGCGCTTTGAGCGACGCTGGTAATCACTAAGAACGCGCTTTCACCAAACGGTCGGAAAGATAATAGGTCGAGGTATGAATTCATTTATGGAATTTAAGACGTCGGTATCGCACAGAGAGCCGCCACGAATGAAAGTCCGCGAAAGAATTTCGGAAGCTTCCTTCAACCGGGAATATTCACACACGGTCGGTGAAATTACTTCACCGAATTCACGCATCGTATGCCGCAACGTAAACGTCTATTACGGTGAAAAGCACGCCATTCAAGATGTTGGTCTCGATATCGGCCGCAATGAAGTGATTGCGCTTATCGGGCCGTCCGGATGCGGCAAGTCGACCTTTATCCGATGTCTCAACCGAATGAACGACACCATCCCGGGGTGCCGAGTCACGGGGCAAATCGTACTCGACGGTCAGGATATCTATGACGGCTCGCTCGATGTGGTGCCGTTACGCGCTCAAGTCGGCATGGTGTTCCAAAAACCCAATCCGTTTCCGAAGTCTATTTTCGAGAACGTGGCCTACGGACCGCGGATTCATGGTTTGGTTTCCTCGAAGGCGGAGCTCGAAGAAGTGGTGGAGACGTCCTTGAGGCGCGCGGGCCTTTGGGACGAGGTCAAGGATTATTTGCATCAGCCGGGGACCAGCCTGTCGGGCGGACAGCAGCAAAGGCTCTGCATCGCGAGGGCGATCGCGGTCAACCCCGAGGTGATTCTGATGGATGAGCCGTGCTCGGCGCTAGATCCGATCGCGACGGCCAAGATCGAGCAACTGATCGACGAGCTTCGCTCGCATTACACGATCGCGATCGTAACGCACTCCATGCAGCAGGCGGCGCGCGTTTCGCAGCGGACGGCCTATTTTCATCTCGGCCGGCTGATCGAAGTGGGCGAAACGGCGCAGATTTTTACGAATCCCCGCCATCAGTTGACCGAGGATTACATCACCGGACGTTTCGGTTGATGAAACGGAATCCGGCCATGAACCGAGATGGGAGACGCGATGACAACTCAGGGTGAAGGGCACATCGTCAAACGCTTTGACGGCGAGTTGAGCCAGCTTCATTACCGCATCGTCGAAATGGGCGGGTTGGCATTGTCTCAGCTCAAGGATGCATTGCGGGCGATCAAGACCAAAGACATGGCGTTGGCCAGCAAGATCGGTCAGCGCGAGAACGAGCTCGATCTTCTCGAAGTGGAGACCGATGGGACTATTGTGGAGGTTCTTGCGCGCCGCTGCCCCGTTGGCGGGGATCTTCGGATGATCATGGCGGTGTCGAAGGGCGTTACCGATTTGGAACGTATCGGCGACGAAGCGATGAGGGTTGCGAACATCGCCCTGCAAATCTATGGAAACGATACCAGCGACCCGAACGAGCATCTGCTGCGCGATGTGCACGTCATGGGGCAAATGGCGGTCGATGCGCTGGAAAAAGCTTTGGATGCGTTCGACCGGTCCGATGAAGACGCGGCCCGAGACATCATCGCCCATCACCGCGCGTTCGAGGATGAGTTCGAGGCGAGCTTAAGGCGGTTGATGACTTATATCATGGAGGATTCCCGAAACATCGGTTTCGCGATCAACACGGTGTTGGCCGTCAAGGCCTTGGAGCGTGTCGGCGCCCATGCGCAGAATCTTGCCGAGTATGTCGTTTTTCAGATTAAGGGAAAAGACGTCAGGCACCAAAGTCCATGATGGCTCGCCCATTGCGATAGACCGCCGTCGGCTGGATATGCCGGCAATGACACGGTATAGTCCTATGCTGAAGCGCAACTCTTTCTAAAGCAGCGCATGCCTTAACCCTCATCTTCTTTTAGCGATCGCGCCCGTATTACTACGGTTTTTCGGCCGGTGGCGTTAACCGAAGCCGGTAGTGTGCGCCAATATACACAGATGCCAAAATCGACAATTCCACGAACCTTCGTATTCGAACGAAGGCTGATCGCTTTGCGACGTCTTGTGCTCCTCCGTTCCAGTTTGACTCGATTCGCCGCCGCGGGAGTGTTAATCCTCTCGGGGTGTGCCGGAACGCGGGAGGTTTCCATCGATTATCCGGAGACGGAATCGGCAGAACTGCGCGCCTTGCCGGGCATGTCTGCGGTGCAGGGCGATGATTTCTATGTTCAACTGATTTCCGAATTCGAATTCGAGCGCGATGCAAGCCGCGGACAGCCATGCCAGGACTTCGGCAGAAGCTATCAGAAGGGCGGTACCTCGGCCGCACTTTTATTCCAAATCAGAAACGATAAGCTCAAGCTTTACCAGGAAGTGCCCGCGCTCGTTTATCAGACGGCGGCCGGAGAGTGCAGCTTTACCTTCAATGCCAAGAAAGTTTATCTGACGCCTTGGATGAGGCTCGATACCGCCGAAGACACCCAAATCGACTTCAGTTTCGTCAATAGTTTGAACAGCGACGTCGATTTCGCCAAGCTGGCGAGCGATGTCGGCACGGCGAGTGGCGTGCTGGCCCTCACCGGAGCGGGAGCCGGTGTGGCCCTCGTGGGGCAGCTTGCCTCGGGGTGGATGCTGAATAACGAGAATCGGTCTGCGGAAATGACGCAGGCAGATGCTTCAGGGAGTCAAAGCAGGCGTGAGACACATTCGCTCCCAGCGGCCATTACGCTGAACAACCAGGGAGGCATCGTCAATAAAACCCGATTTGTCATCCGTGAGATTTCGGACAGTCCCGTCGCAATCCTGGGCACCGATGCAAAGGCTTTGGGCGAGGTCAGGGTCCATGGCGCCTTGCGCTCGTCCCTCCTGATGAAGATCAATCCGGACGGATTGCCGGATGCGAGAGATCTCTCTCTCGAAGAGCTTTGGCGCTCGAAAATGCAGGGGGGATCAGCGAATGGGACCTTGTTGAAATACATCGCCGAGGCGGATCATCCCGATCGCCCGAATCTTCAGCCGAACTGGGACAGTTATAAGGACGTCGAGAGCAGTTGTCGGAAGCTCAAGGTCGTGATGAAAGATCTCGGCTTCAATAAATTCGACCGCAATGCCGTGCTTTACTACTTCTTGGATAAGAGCGCCGATTGGAGGAACTACAACGTGCCGGGGCAACAAGTTCTCAGCGGAACTGTTCCCAATAGCCAGTTACAGCAGTACCGGGCTAAGGGCTTCGGCGGATGCTTGGCCTCGGAAGACTATGAGACGATGAAAAAAATGGGGTTGTCGGTCAATTCCGAGGAGGATTGGCGAGGAATCTTGCAACAGACCCAAGAGAAAGAAAGTTATTTCGCTGCCATTCGCTCCGTGGAGCGCCAACTCACCGCGGCGATGACGAACTCCGATCCTGCGGTGGCCGAGCGTCAATTGTTTCCTTTAATTGCGTCCGACGAAAAGGGGACGGGCACCGTATTGCTACAAAACCATCTCGCGGATTTCGGTCTCGAACAGATATTGAATGTTCCGGCCGTGCCGGGGGCCGGGATTGTAGCAACGTCGGCGCAATTGGCTCAGGTTTTTTCGGCACTTCAGATTGATGCCTTGAGCTGCGCCCGACCTGCATTCGAGCAGGGGCGACCGCTCAAAAACTTGGCGATTATGCTTTTTGCGACAAGAATCGGGAGTCCTTTGGCTAAAGGCGGAGCCCTGGAGTTCGAGTTTGACGGCGGAAAGGTCAAACGCATTGCTTTCCAGCATCCGGTCTATCGCGATCATTTGCAGAATTTGCGCGACTATCCGGACCTGGGTGGTTGCAGAGTTGACGCCGGATTCGTAGAGCGGCTTAACTGAATATCCGTGAAGCCGCGCAGCTCATGCGCGTTTGATAATAAATTGATTCCTGGGCACATTTAGCGGCGCAGGACGATCGGCCCGCAACGGGGCTAAAACGCCGTCTCGTGTTCCAAAGAGTTGGAATGTGGAGACGGCGCGTTTTTAGCCGTCAAATGTGCCGGGCGCGCCGAGGCGGAAAATTCGACTGGCTTTCGGAGCGAGGGCGTGCCTCGTTTACCCGGATATTACGCCCCTTGAGATCGGCGCCATCTAGCTGCTTGATAGCCTCTTCAGCGCTAGCCCGATCCGACATTTCTACAAAGCCGAAGCCCTTGGAGCGACCTGTAAGTTTATCCATCACGACGTTCGCGCTGGTAACCTCGCCAAAGCGTTCGAATGCTTCACGCAATTCCTCGCTGGTGACTTGATAGGACAAATTGCCGACGTAGATATTCATCGAAAACACCTGTTCATCACTTCGTGCCATTTCCTTATTAAATACATCAGCTGCTTAACGAATGGCACTAAGATCAAGAACTGATGATCGACTCCCTCTACGGAGCCAAATTGGCGGCCTATACACCCATTCATACCCGGTAATGGAGAAAGGCTGAACGTATCCCGAGATTCCATAAGCTTCAAAGGGAAGTTGTCCGATGTCAATAACTCGGTGATTGTTTCTGATTTTTCAAGAACAGTTCGACCGTTTCCCGATCGGGAATGCCTGGTCGCGCGCCCTCCTTGGTACAGCAAAGGGCGCCGGCGGCGCTGGCGTAGTGCAAGATATCCTGCCAATTTTGGCCGCTTGCAAGGGCGGCGGCGAATGCTCCGTGAAACGCATCGCCGGCTCCGGTAGTATCCACGGCCTTTACCGGAAATGCAGGGAGGTTTCCCGACTCGACGCCCTTCTTCCAGATCAGCCCATTTTCGCCCAAGGTTATGACGACTGCGGGTGAGCGTTCGGCCAAACGATTCAAAGCCTGCGCCGGATCGTCATCATCCAGCCATTGCCGCGCGAATTTTTCCGAGCACACCAGGAAGTCCACCGAGAACATCAGCGCGTCGGTTCCCTTGTGCAAAGAGCCGGCGTCCAGGACCGTGGGAATGTTTCTGGACTTCGCCCAGGCACACAATGGTTCGGAGAGGGCGGGCTCGTGCCCGTCAAACAAGATGACTTTCGGCGTAACGTCCGAAAAATCGATGCTGTCCGCCGGCAAAGGCGCCCTGGCGCCCTTGTAATTGACCAGAGCCCGCTTGCCGTCCGGTTTTATCAGAATTGCGGACAATGGCGTGGGCGACGCGCCGCGGACGATGAGATCGGTAGACACGTTCTCCCGTTGCAATTCCTCGAAATGGATTTGTCCATAGGGGTCGTTTCCCAAATAACCGGCAAAAGCCGCGTTATAGCCGAGACGCGCTACGGTTACGGCCGCGTTCGCGGCCGGACCGCCGCCGCAGGACATCAGGGATTCGGCGAAGATTTTTTCGTCCGCTTCAGGATGGTGCGGTACGGAAAAGATGAGGTCGTACGATGCGTGTCCAACGCACAATACGTGAATATTTTGGCTTTCAATTTTAGGGGAGGGTGTGTTCATCCTTGTGAAGCTCATCCTATCCACCGAACGAAGCGGAAGCCTATTTTTCCAAACCGAGAAAGTTCCACAAGCGCTCCATGGCAGACGGCTCGTAAACCAGATCTTTAGCCTGGCCGGGAACGCCTTGGGCATAATTGAATGCGTAGACGCGAGCCGCATCGTCGGCCAATTCCTTCATATCCAGCTTGCGGTAGGCCTGTTCCATGATCTGCAAAGCCACGGGCACGGCCGGAGTACGCTGATAGTTGCGAATGATTTCGGCGCAGCGCCTGGCCGCCGCAAGATAGGCCCCACGTCGCATGTAAAAGTCGGCAACGTGAACCTCGTACATGGCCAGATTGTTTCTTAACGACACCATACGTTGCTTGGCGTCGTCCACATAGCGGCTCTTGGGGAACTTGGCAATCAGTTCTTCGAATTCTCTGTAGGCATCGCGAGCCGATCCAGGGTCACGCTGCGACGAGTCCGTCGGCAGAAAACGATCAACAAAGCTTATGCCTCGGTTATAATTGACCAAGCCCCTGAGGTAATAGGCGTAATCGACGTTCGGGTGAGTCGGATTGAGCTTGATGAAGCGGTCGGTGGCGGCAAGAGCGGAATCGGGCTCGTCGTTTTTGTAGTAAGCGTAGGCGATGTCGAGTTGCGCCTGAGTCGCATATTTGCCGAACGGATAACGAGCTTCCAGTTTCTCGTATAATTTCACCGCTTTTTCGTAACGTTTTTCCGTCAGCGCCTTTTTGGCCTCGGTGTAAAACTGCTCCGCGGTCCAGTCGGCGTATTCATCCCTTTCTTCGCGAGTGGTAGAACAGCCGAATAGCAGTATGGCAAAGGCGAGCGGCCAAAGAACGAAGCGCACAGGCCGAAAAAAAGTGAAAAAAGACGACATGATAGGAGCGGCAGTCTTAACGCTCGCAGTATACATTGAATTATCTATCCCATAGAAGTGAATTCCACCCGCGTTCTTACCGCCGAAATTCCTCCATCGCTAGCCGGCCGTCGCCTGGATCAAGCTCTAAGCGAACTGTTTCCGGATTTTTCCAGAAATCGTCTGCAAAGCTGGATCAAAAACGGGGCTGCCCGAGTCGATGGGGCCGTTTTGTCTCCGAAGCACCGGATTCTGGGCGGCGAACGGGTGGTCCTGCATGCTGAAGTCGAGGAGACCACGGCCGTCGAGAGCCAGGATATCCCACTTGCGATCCTTTACGAGGACGACGCGGTCCTGATCATCGACAAGCCCGCGGGTCTGGTCGTGCACCCGGCGGCCGGCCATCGTGACGGAACTCTGCAAAATGCTTTGCTGCATCATGCCCCTGGGCTGGCCGGTATTCCGCGTTGCGGTATCGTTCACAGGCTGGACAAGGATACCAGCGGATTGTTGATGGCCGCCAAGACCTTGTCCGCGCACAAATCGCTGGTGGAGCAGCTCCAGACTCGGACCGTGCATCGGGAATACCTGGCCTTGGTGCAGGGTGCCATCACCGCCGGCGGAACAGTGGACGAGCCGATCGGCCGGCATCGCACCGATCGGAAGCGCTTCGCCGTCCGCGAGGAAGGCAAGCCTGCCGTCACTCATTACCGCATCGCCGAGCGCTTCCCCCACCACACCCTGCTTCGGGTAAAGCTCGAAACCGGGCGTACCCATCAGATTCGCGTCCATATGGCCCATATCCATCATCCGCTGGTCGGCGATCCGGTGTACGGCGGTCGGCTCAAGATACCGGCCGGCGCGAGCGAAGAGCTGATCACAGTCATCCGAAATTTCAAAAGACAGGCCTTGCATGCCGAAAAGCTCGGGATCATTCACCCCGCAACCGGTGAGTACACGGAGTGGCAGTCGCCACTCCCTGCGGATTTCTCCGGTCTGCTTGCGGCATTGAGAGAACAGGCATGAGCCGATTCTGGATCGAACCCGAGTGGCCCGTGCCGCCCGGCGTCCGGGCGGCGAGCACGTTGCGCCGGGGCGGGGTGAGCATAGGCCCATATCGGAGCCTCAACCTCGGCGCTCACGTCGGGGACGAGCCGAGTCGGGTCTCGGAAAACCGGCATCGGCTGCGGGAGGCCTTGAGTCTGCCCGCGGAACCCGTGTGGCTGAATCAAGTGCACGGAAAACACGTCATTCGGGCCGACGTATCGACCTATCGAAGCGCGGATGCCGCATTCACATGCCAAACCGGCATCGTTTGCACGGTCATGACGGCGGATTGCCTCCCCGTTTTGCTGTGTTCGAAGGAAGGCGATCGGGTCGCGGCGGTGCACGCCGGCTGGAAAGGGCTTGCGGCGGGCGTCATCGAAGCCGCCGTCGAAGCGCTTGAAGGCGATGATTTGTTGGCGTGGCTCGGGCCTGCAATCGGTCCGGACGCGTTCGAGGTAGGTCATGAGGTCCGGGAGACCTTCGTCCGCAAGAGAGCGGCATTCGCCGCCGCGTTTTGCCAAACGGAGAACGCAAAATGGCTGGCGGATCTTTATCACCTCGCACGTATCGTACTGAACGATGTCGGAATTTCGGCAATCTACGGCGGGGGCCTTTGCACTTTCGGCAATGCCGACGATTTTTTTTCCTATCGCCGCGACCGCGTGACGGGCCGCATGGCTACGTTGATCTGGCGCGAATAAATAAACCTAGAAACAGCGGTTGACCGCTTAAATAACTAGAAAAGTTCCATGAATCCTTATTGCCCTACCTTCTACCTACGTCACCGTTTGGGTGACGCCGCTACGTACCCGATTGCACGGCAGGCGGACCGGCTGGCGGCGTTGCTCCTCCTCGCGGGAGAATACCCCGCCGCGTCGTCGCGCCTTGCTATCCGGTCCGCCTGCCGCACACTCGGGCAGGTCCAACCGCCGCTTCTAGGTTTAAATAAGACATGAACCTTCTCCTCTGGATAATTATTTTTACCTTGATCGGCGGCGTTTTGAGCGTCCTTGCGGCATCGCTGTTCCTGATGATTCCCGACCATCATCATCCCCGCGTGCTCCCTCACGGCATCAGCTTCGCCTTGGGCGCGTTATTGAGCGTGGCGTTTCTGGATCTTTTGCCCCATGCTGTCGAAACGGTCGGCACGGAGCAGTCGGAGAGCGTCTTCGCCGCCGTTCTTCTCGGAATCTTGGCGCTATTTTTGTTGGAAAAACTGCTGCTTTGGCGGCATTGCCACGCCGGTGACTGCGAGACGCATACGGACGACCACTTTCACCAGCCGGCCGGCACTCTCATCGTATTGGGCGACGGTATCCACAATTTCGTGGATGGCGTGCTGATCGCCGCGGCTTTTCTTACCGATGTACATCTGGGGATAGTCACGAGCCTGGCGGTGTTCGCCCATGAGATTCCCCAGGAAGTGGGCGATTTCGCGATCCTTTTGAAAAGCGGTTATAGCCGTCCCAAGGCCTTGCTCTACAATCTGCTGTCCAGCTTGGCGACTCTGCTGGGCGGTGTCCTGGCGTATTACAGCTTGGAAAATCTGCGCGAGGCGCTGCCTTATTTCCTCGCCTTGGCGGCATCGAGTTTCATTTATGTAGCGGTTGCGGACCTGATTCCCAGTTTGCACCACCGCACCAATGCCAGTGCCGCATTTCAACAAATCGCCATGATCAGTGCCGGCGTGCTGCTGATCTTTTCGGCGCATGCCTATACCGAGGAATTTCATAAAGATCATTCCCCCGAGGCCGTTTCATCGAAATGCCCCGCCATCGTCCCGTAGGAATATCGGCCGAACGCTCATTTAGCTGAATCGCGCATTTGCGCCACGAGTTCCCGCAGAGCTTTGCCGCGGTGGCTTAGGCGATTTTTTTCGTCCGGGGACAATTCGGCCGAGGTGCAGTTTTTTTCCGGCACGAAAAACAGCGGATCGTAACCGAAGCCTCCTTTGCCGCGCGGTTCGCGCAGAATGATGCCTTCCCATACGCCTTGTCCGATCAATGGGCTCGGGTCCTGCGCGTGGCGCAGAAAAACCATGACGCAGCGAAATCGGGCGGTCCGCTCGGCGTCCGGAATATTCTCCAGTTCGCGGAGCAGCTTGGCGTTATTTTCGGCATCGTTCGCGCCGGGGCCGGCATATCGGGCCGAGAAAACGCCGGGCGCGCCGCCCAAGGCGTTGACTTCCAGTCCCGAATCATCGGCTATGGCGGGCAGGCCGGAAAGCTGGCTGGCGTGCCGAGCTTTCAGAATCGCATTCTCGACAAAGGTCAATCCGACCTCCTCGATATCCGGGACTCCGAAAGCGGATTGCGGTACGATCTCTATGTCATCGTTTGCTAATATGGCCTGGATTTCGCGGACCTTTCCGGGGTTATTGCTGGCGAGCAGGATTTTTTTCATCGTCGGCTTGTCTCACGATGGCGGGCCGAATCGCTTTCCGGGAAGGGGGCGTATCAGCCGGTGCGTCGGCTGCTGCTTGAGCAGGCGGCGTCATAAACAATAACAATCTCAGAGGAGAAAAAGATATGAGCCAAATCTTGAACGAAGTGCTCAGCGCTAATCAAGCGTACGCGGCGAGTTTCAACAAGGGCCATCTTCCCTTGCCGCCGGGGCGGCATTTCGCGATCCTGACCTGTATGGACGCGCGCCTCGATCCTGCCAAGTACGCCGGTCTTACCGAGGGCGACGCCCACGTGATCCGCAATGCCGGCGGACGGGCCAGCGACGACGCCATCCGTTCCCTGGTGATCTCCTACAAGCTGCTCGGCACCCGCGAATGGTTCGTGATTCACCATACCGATTGCGGTATGGAACTGTTCACCAATGAGATCATGGGCGATCTTCTGAGCAATAGCCTCGAAACCGCGACCATCGACGCCAGCGGTTGGCACGATGTGGGTAAAGGGCCGGGGTGTACCGACGGCAAATACATCAACTGGCTGACCATCAAGAATCAGGAACAGAGCGTTGCCGAGGACGTGAGACGCATCCGTAATCACACCCTGGTGCCGAAGAACATTCCGATCTACGGTTTCATCTACGACGTAAGATCGGGCAAGCTGGTGGAGGTGCCGGCGGCCATGGCCGCTGGACGTCCGCTATAAGGCGTTCCGGGATGGTCTGAGGCAAAGCCGGCTTCAGCCGGCTTTGCAATTTTCGAGCGCGGCTCGCTGATGAGCCAATAATTCTGCGATTCCTTTGCCGGCCAAATCGAGCATGGTGTTGAGTTCATCGCGTCGGAAGGCATGACCTTCCGCCGTGCCTTGAACCTCCACATAGGCGCCGGCCTCGTTCATGACCACGTTCATGTCGGTCTCTGCCTCGCAGTCCTCGCGGTAGTCCAAGTCCAGCACCGGCACGCCCTTGTAGATGCCGACCGACACCGAAGCGATTTGGCCGTGGATAGGATTGATCCGGAGCTTTCTTTGTTTCATCAGATTGCCTACGGCCAGGGACAAGGCCACATAGCCCCCGGTAATCGAGGCCGTTCGGGTACCGCCGTCCGCTTGGATCACGTCGCAGTCGATGGTGATGGTCCGCTCGCCAAGGGCTTCCAGGTTCAGCGCCGCCCGCAGGGAACGTCCGATGAGCCGCTGGATTTCCATGGTGCGGCCGCCCTGTTTGCCTCTGGCTGCCTCCCTTCCCATCCGCTCATGCGTGGAGCGCGGCAACATGCCGTATTCCGCTGTAATCCACCCGCTGCCCTTACCTTTGAGGAAAGGCGGTACTTTTTCTTCGATGCTGGCCGTGCAGATCACGCGGGTATCGCCGAATTCGACGAGCACCGAGCCTTCCGCGTGTTTCGTATAATTGCAGGTCAATGCGATCTCTCGCAGTTCATCCGGCTGGCGTCCGCTCGGTCTCATGGTATTGCTCGCTCTTCGAAAATCGGGGCAGTATACCCGAATTCAACTGCCCTCGCTTTTTACCGGCGATCCATAACAGAAGTCACGATAATCGCTCATGAATGCTAAACGGTTCTTATATTTGTTCGGTTTCGCGTTGTTGTTCGTCATTGCGCCCGCCGCTTATCAGATCGACAGGATTGCCCAGTCGCTGCCGGTCATGGACGGCGAGGCGGGGCTGCCAGGACTCTCCGAAAAGGCCGAGGTGGAAGCGGATGAGTTCGGAATTCCTTCGGTGCGGGCGGAAACGCGGGAGGATGCATTCCGCGTGTTGGGGTATCTCCATGCGCGCGACCGGCTTTTCCAAATGGACCTGATGAGGCGCAAGACGGCCGGACGATTGGCGGAAGTTTTCGGCGCGAAAGCGTTGCTCCTCGATAAACGGCAAAGAGCTTACCAGTTTCAGCGCGCGGCCGAGGATGCTGTGAACCGGATGCCGGCGGATCAACGCAAGGTCTTGCAAGCCTACACGGATGGCGTGAATGCGTTCATCTCCCGGGCTAAGGCCTTGCCGTTCGAGTTCCGCGTCCTGGCTTATCATCCCGATGCCTGGCGGCTGGAGGACAGCATGCTGGTCGCGCTGGGCATGTTTCAAACGTTGAACGGACATGACAAGGACGAGCGAACCCTTACGCTGATGGATCGTCTCCTTCCTGCCGAGGTGACCGCTTTCCTGACTCCCGACACCGATCCCTATGTTACCGTTCTCTTGGGCGGCGGCGATTCGCACCGGCCGGCGCGCCCGGTTCCGGTGAAATCGATCGCGAGCTTGATCGAGGAGGTCGGGGACCAGAAGCTCGGCAGCGTCATCGAGCCGGAAGCGCCCAGCATCGGCTCGAACAACTGGGCGGTGGGCGGAACTAAAACCAAGGACGGGCGCGCCATTGTGGCCAACGACATGCACTTGGGACTTTCGGTGCCGAATATTTGGTATCGTGCCCGGCTGCTCTACGGAGACGTGGATTTGTCGGGTGTCACTCTGCCGGGAGTGCCGCTGGTCGTAGTCGGCAGCAACCGTCATGTGGTTTGGGGATTTACCAATGTAGACGCCGATTTGCTGGATTTGGTGCGGGTCGAACTGGATCCCGCCGATCCCGGCCGATACCGGACGCCGGAAGGCTGGCGTCGGTTCGAGACCCGGACCGAGACCATAGTCGTTAAGGATGGCAGTGCCGAGCCCCTCGAGCTGAAGAGCACGGTTTGGGGGCCGCTCGCACCGGAGCCGCTGCTCGGCCAGCCTGTGGCGGTCCGTTGGACTGCGCTGGACCCGCGAGCCGTGAATCTGGGATTACTGGGGATGGACCGCGTCAAAACCCTGAATGAGGCCATGGCAGTCGTGAACCGCGCCGGCGCGCCGCCCCAGAATGTCGTTCTGGCGGACGATGCGGGGCACATCGCCTGGACTTACATGGGCTTTTTCCCGAGGCGGGTGGGCTTCGACGGGAGCGTCAGCGTTTCCTGGGCAAACGGTAGCGCCCGCTGGGACGGATTCATTCCGCCCGAAGAACTGCCGCGGGTCGTCGATCCCGCCGAAGGGTTTCTCGCAACCGCCAACAATCGTACTTTGGGCAAGGAATATCCTTACGTGATCGGCCACAATTTCTCCTACAGCTACCGCGCCTACCGAATCGCCGAGACGCTTAAGGGGATGCCTCGGGTTTCGGAACAGGATATGCTGGCCTTGCAGCTCGATACGGTCAGCGAGTTTTACGAGTTCTATCGCCGCCTGGCCTTGTCCGTGCTGAACGGTGAGCCAGAAGACGCAATTCTGGCGGAGGCGAAGCGCTCGATCGAACGCTGGAACGGCCGGCTCGATGCCGATAGCATCGGTATAGGGCTATTGGTCGAGTGGCGGCGAAATCTCGCAAAAGCCGTGTTCGCTCCTCTGGTGAGTCGGTGCGCGGCGGCCGATCCGAATTTCGCCTATGCCTGGCGCGAGCAGGAAACGCCGCTTCGTACGCTGCTCACGGAACAGGTTCCGGAAACGCTGCCGGATCGGCAATATGCCGATTGGCGCAGTTTTTTGATCGAGACGCTCCGCCGCAGTGCCGAAGAGGCCAAGCAGCGGAACGGCGTCGACCGATTGGAGAATTTGGCATGGGGTGAGATCAACCGGGTCCATTTGAGCCATCCGTTCAGCCAGACGTTCACACTCGCCGGCTGGGTTCTGGATATGCCCGAGGAGCCCGCGAGCGGCTGCGGCAGCTTCTGCGTGCGAGTGCTGTTTGACGGCCACGGCGCCAGCGAGCGCATGGCGGTGTCGCCGAATCATCCCGAGGACGGCATTCTCCATATGCCGGGCGGCCAATCCGGGCACCCGTTCTCGGTGCATTACCGCGACCAGCAGCAAGCCTGGCTCAAAGGCGTTGCTTTGCCTTTCCTGCCGGGTGCGGCCAAACATCATTTGACGCTGATTCCCGAATAATCCGGCCTGCACCGGGCAATGCCGTTAAGTCAGGTCCTGCTTCGTCATTCTTCGTCGGAATCTAGAAGCCACTAAGGGCATTGGGCTGAATCACATCCTTGTGTCCTGGATGCCGGCATGACGGCTTAACTTAACGGCATTGCTGCGCTAGGGAGGACGTTATGAGCGACGAATACCTCGAAATCGCGATCCGTTTAGGGAGCGCATGGACGGCCGGCGCCCTTATCGGACTCGAACGTACCTTTCACGGTCGTCCGGCCGGATTTCGCACGCATGCTCTGGTCTGTCTGGCTTCAGCGCTACTGATGTTGCTGACCGGCTACCAGAGGCTGTGGTTGAAGGGTGTTCCGCTGGACACGATTCAGACCGATCCGACGCGCATGGCCCAAGGCATCATGACGGGCATCGGCTTTCTGGGGGCCGGGGTGATCTTCAAGGAAAGGCTCACCATCCGCGGCCTGACCACGGCCGCATCCATCTGGATGACTGCCGCCCTCGGCATTCTTTACGGCATAGGCTTCTATTACCCCGCGATTCTGGTTACGGGTGCGGTCTTGGGTACTCTGGCTCTGTTCCGATTGATCGAGTACTGGATACCGAGCCAACAATACGCCCAGCTGAGGCTGCGGTATTCGAGGGATTCGGCGCCCGATGAATCGTCCGTCTGTGCGTTGATCGTTCAATACAAGGCGCGCATCGCGGGCATGAGCTACCGTCTTGTCGACAGCGGCAAAGCCTTCGAGTACTGCATGGTCATCCGCACTTACGATCTGGTCCATTTCAGCCGGCTTGCCGATAGGCTACGGCAAGAAACCGACCTTCTTGAGTTCAGCATTTCACCGGTGGGGGATTAGCCCCCATTTATCCCGTCAAATCTGGCGAGTGGTCGAGATATGTTGAACTTGCCGCGTCATGCAAGTGATCTCAACCTTGAACATCGCGTCAACTCTCATGGGCGGTTCGCAAGTGCGCGTTTCGGGCACGCTACGATCGATTTCGCGACGCCCCTTGGTGGAGGCGTCGCTCTGATCCGGCTCAAATTGGATGAGATATAGAATCGGCCGAATCCGATCGGCCAATCGATATGGGCTGCACTATGAAGCGGATCGTGGGACGCTCATTCCTGGACCGCGATTCCCAAATTTTCCCCGACCCAATGGCTTCTGATCTGATGTTTGTACATCAAACGATAGAGTGTCATGCGCGACACCGCCAATTGCCGCGCCGCACGAGAAATATTGTTTTCCGTGGCTTGCAGCGTAAGCTGGATAATTTCCTTTTCGGTTTGGTCTTTGGCTTCTTCCAGGGTCATAGGATGGTCGAATACTCTGCCAAAGCTCGGATGGAAGTCGTTCAAGCCCAGGTCCGCCGAGTTGATCAAAGGACCTTCGCACATGACCTTGGCCCGTTTGATCCGGTTGATCAACTCGCGAATATTGCCGGGCCACTCGTAACGACGCATCGCTTTCAATGCTTCGGGCTCAAAGCCTTGGGCGGAATCGCCGTCGCCGTTGGCGAACACGCGAAGATAGTGCTTGGCGAGAAGTTCGATATCGTCCTGACGCTCGCGCAGCGGCGGAACGTTTACGGTCAAAGCCTTGAGCCGCCGGTAGAGATCGTCCCGGAAGCGACCGTCCATTACCGTTTGTTCCAGGTCGGTTTGAGCGGTGGCGATGATCCGGACGTCGATCGGCGTTTTCGCGGTGTCGCTACCTGACGGGGTGGTCCCTTCCCGGAGAAAGTTGAGCAATTCGGTTTGAAGGTCTTCGGTCAGGTTGCCGACTTCATCCAAGAGCAGCGTGCCTCCCGCCGCAGCTTCCAGACGGCTCTTGCCCGGTTCGTGGATGCGGTCATGCCGTTCTTTGTCGTGCCCGAACAGCTCCGATCGAATGACTTCCGGCGGCAATCCATCGCAGCTCACCTTGACAAAGGGGTTGTCGCATCGAGTAGAGGCTCGATGTATGGCGAGAGCGGTCGATTCTTTTCCGGTGCCGCTCTCGCCGATGATCAATACCGGCGCCTCGATGGCGGCGACTTTCTTGATGGTTCGGAATAGCCTGAGGCTTGCCGGGCTGCATCCGATCAGCTCCTCGCGATTTCTATGGATCGAGGAGGCTGCGGTGCGTTCCAAGATATCCGCCATGCCCAGAGCATGGCCGAGCGTCAATTGCAGGCGCCCGGTATCCAAAGGCAGGGTGTGATAATCGTAAAAGTAGCGAGAAATCAGCTCGCATAGGTCCGGTCTGTTCAAGGTCTCAGCCGCCAGCAAGCCGATCCATTCCATGGAGCGGCGTGCGGTGAAAAGATTCTTGATCGAGGATAAGTCGTTTGGCAGGTCGGAACCGAAGAAAACCATTCCAACCTTGAAACGATGATGATCGATGAGATTCTTGGCCTCGTTCAGATCGCCAGTGGAAAAGATAGTCCATTCGAGAGACCGCAGGGGATCGAGCGATTCGTTCCGAGCGGCCGAAAAATTGAAGCACAGTACCTTGCGCATATCCATATGTTGTCCTTCCTGGTTCACAAGTCTAGGAACTGCCGAGGATGTTGGATTCTTGGAATCCATAAGTCGGATGCCTGTCACCGGTTGTTGTATAGGGTTGCGGTGATTACGATGGCTTCAAGGAGCGGATCGAGGCCGCGGCCTAAAAACCCACCGGTCGGCATCATATAATCTCAGGCTACATGAGCCGGCGCAAGAACCCGACGACGGATAGCGCCGTTCTCGATCATGCGAGCGGAGCAAGCGACGGCACTTCCCTGTGCCGAAGTTAGAGGGCAGTCAGCTCAGGCCGCTTTGCGGAAGACGATCTCTCCGTCCTCCACGTCCGCGCTGACGGTATCGCCGGCGGCGATCTTGCCGGCCAGGATATCCTGCGCCAAGGGGTTCTCGAGTTGGTGCTGAATGGCGCGCTTCAGCGGGCGTGCGCCGTAGACCGGATCGAACCCGGCCTCTCCGAGTTTGTCCAGCGCGGCTTCGCTGACTTCGAGCGCGATATCGCGGTCGGCCAGGCGGTTTTGCAGGTAGCCGATCTGGATGCGGCTGATGGCGCGGATCTGCTCTTTGATCAGCGGGTGGAAGACCACCACTTCATCGATACGGTTGATGAATTCCGGCCTGAAGTAGTGGGTAACCACTTCCATGACCGCCGCCTTCATCCGCTGATAATTCTCCTCGCCGGCCAGCTCCTGAATACGGTCGGAGCCCAGGTTCGAGGTCATCACGATAACGGTGTTGCGGAAGTCCACGGTGCGGCCGTGGCCGTCGGTGAGCCGTCCGTCGTCGAGCACTTGCAACAGTATGTTGAACACCTCGGGGTGGGCCTTTTCCACCTCGTCCAGCAGGATCACCGAGTAGGGTCTGCGGCGCACCGCCTCGGTCAGATAGCCGCCTTCCTCGTAACCGACATAACCCGGCGGCGCCCCGATCAGGCGGGCCACCGAGTGCTTCTCCATGAATTCCGACATGTCGATCCGGACCATGGCTTCCTCGGTGTCGAACAGAAACTCGGCCAAGGCTTTGCACAGCTCGGTTTTGCCCACGCCGGTCGGGCCCAGGAACAGGAAGGAGCCGTTGGGGCGGCGCGGATCGGCGAGACCGGCGCGTGAGCGGCGGATGGCATCCGACACCGCTTTGATGGCCTCCTGTTGGCCCACGACTCGCCGGGCCAGGTTTTCCTCCATGTGGAGCAGCTTTTCCCGCTCACCCTCGAGCATTTTCGATACCGGAATGCCGGTCCACTTGGAGACCACTTCGGCGATTTCCTCGTCGGTGACCTTGTTGCGCATCAGCTTGGTTTCCTGCATCTCGGCCTGTGTGGCGAGATCCAGCTCCTTTTGCAGCTTGGGAATCTCGCCGTATTGCAGCTCCGACATGCGGGCGAGATCGCCGTTGCGCCGTGCCGCGTCCAGGTCCAGCCGAGCCCGTTCCAGCTTTTCCTTGATGGCGGCCGTGCCTTGCAGCGCGGCCTTTTCGGATTTCCAGATCTCTTCCAGTTCAGCGTATTCCCGTTCCAGTTCGGAGATGTGGTCTTGGAGTGTTTCCAGCCGTTTTCGCGAGGCTTCGTCGGTTTCCTTCTTCAAGGCCTCGCGCTCGATCTTGAGCTGGATCAGGCGGCGATCCAGACGGTCCATTTCTTCCGGTTTGGAATCGATTTCCATGCGGATGCGGCTGGCGGCCTCGTCCACCAGGTCGATGGCCTTGTCCGGCAGATTGCGGTCGGTGATATAGCGATGCGACAGGGTCGCCGCCGCCACGATCGCGGGGTCGGTGATGGTGACGCCATGATGTACCTCGTATTTTTCCTTGAGCCCGCGCAGAATCGCGATAGTGTCCTCGACGCTGGGCTCGTCCACCAGCACTTTCTGGAACCTCCGTTCCAAGGCCGCGTCCTTTTCGATGTACTGACGGTATTCGTCCAAGGTCGTGGCGCCTATGCAATGCAGCTCGCCCCGAGCCAAAGCGGGCTTCAGCATATTGCCGGCGTCGATGGCACCTTCAGCCCGCCCCGCGCCGACCAGGGTGTGCAGCTCGTCGATGAAGAGGATGATCCTGCCTTCCTGTTTCGCGATATCGTTCAGCAGCGCCTTCATCCGCTCCTCGAATTCGCCGCGGAACTTGGTGCCGGCGATCAGGGCGGCCATGTCCAGAGCCAATAGGCGCTTGCCTTTGACCCCTTCCGGCACTTCGCCGTTGACGATGCGCTGCGCCAGGCCTTCGACAATGGCGGTTTTGCCGACGCCGGGCTCGCCGATCAAGACCGGATTATTCTTGGTGCGGCGCTGCAGAACCTGGATGGTGCGGCGGATTTCATCATCGCGCCCGATCACCGGATCGAGCTTGCCCTGTTCGGCGCGCGCGGTCAGATCGATGGTGAATTTCTGAAGCGCCTGGCGTTGCTCTTCCACGTTGGCGTCGTCTGCCTTCTGGCCGCCCCGGATCTGTTCGATGGCTTGCTCCAGTTTGTTCCGGTCCAGTCCCGCTTTCCTGAGCAAATCGCTGAGCTGGCCACGGTCTTCGATGGCCGCCAGCACGAAGATTTCGCTGGTGATGAACGTGTCGCCGCGTTTTTGCGCCAGCTTATCGGTGAGGTTCAACAACCGGCCCAGTTCGTTCGAGATCTGTACGTCTCCGCCGATACCTTCTACGCGGGGGATGCGGTGGAGCGCTTCTTCCAGAGAGGTACGGAGCTGATTGACGTTGACGCCGCATTGCGAGACCAGGGGCCGCACGGTGCCGCCTTCCTGATCGAGCAGCGCCGCCATGACGTGAATCGGCTCGATGAACTGATGGTCGTGCCCCAAAGCCAGGCTCTGCGCTTCGGCCAGGGCTGCTTGGAATTTACTGGTCAGTTTGTCCATTCGCATTGGAAAAATGCCTTTATGTTGCTTAATCGAGATGACTCAATAGATTGGGGTGCCGTACCCGCTTTTCAAGCGAAGCCGGCGATGCAGTCGCTCGTTATCGATCCTCTATAGGAAGGCATTGTAGTGAAGTTCCAGCCTTAAAAGCCGCTTTGACGTGCGTCGGAGCTTTGTAATACGATCGCCTTCCATTTCCACTTTTATGCGCGGAACTCCCATGCAGGATGCAGTGCCCTTCGCGGCAATCAGCCGCTTCCGGTTTTCCGAACCCGAGGTCCTCTCCGGACAATTGCCCAACGGAACCCTCTCTCGTCTCCTAACGGAAAAGTAGGCCGTCGTGATGGAGACGACGGCTTTAAGCAATAGAAGTTTTCCAGGCGTCGGCATGAGTTTTCTCGCCGGCCTTCTGAGCGCCTCGATTTACGGCTTCGGAATCTCCCTCCTACTCGGGTTCGGTATCCATAAGATTTTTCTGTACTTGTGCGCCGCTGTCGTCATCTGTCTGGCGCTGTTGTCCCGCAGCGGCTTCCCAATCGATCGGCCGATGGCCGCTTTGCTGTCCCTCGTTGTTTTGCTGACCGGACAAGGCTATCTCATGGCGTCCGCCAACGAGACCGACTTTCGCTTTTTGGAGCATCTATCCTGGCCGGTGGCGGCGGTTGCCGGTGTGGTGATGCTGCCCGAGCGATTCGGCAGTCGCTGGCAATTGACCCATAAGCCGATTATCGCCGTGCTGGCTGCGTTCTACGTTGTCGCCCAGTGGATCGGCTTTGCGATTTTTCCCGATAAGTTCGGGCTGTTCGCCAATCCTCATTTCTTGGCGCTGTACTGCTTGCTGACGCTGCCGATCCTGTTCTATTTTTCGATCGCGAACGGCGGAGGACAACGGTGGCTGTTCATCTTGGCGTTGCTCGGCGATGCGCTGTTGCTGTTGAAGACCCAGTCCAGGCCGGGTTTTCTGGCTCTGCTGGCCGGCTCGCTGGTGATCGTCCCGTTCGTGGCGGTCAGGTACCGGTGGATGACGCTCGCGGCGGTGCTGATTATTCCCGGCTTGCTGTACGCATCGGGAATTTATGGATTCGACGACAGGATGGACGATTTCTTCGGTGATTTGCGCAAGGAAGAACGGGTGGCCATTTGGACGGAGACTGCCGAAATGCAGTCGGCGAGTTCGGTTCGAGAATGGATTTTCGGGCATGGATTCGGGCAGTTCTACCGCGATTATCAGGGGGTTTCCAGCTTTCATTCGGTGGTCGATTTCTCCTTTCCGCACAATTTCTTGCTGGAACTGCTGTATAGTCACGGGTTGATTGGGCTTATTGTTGTAATCGTCGGCTATGGGCTATTTTTCGCGAAGCTCTGGGTGCATACGGCGACTGCCGATAATGATACACGCAGGCAGATAGGCCTCCTTTTGATTGTCGTGACGACGGTCCATTTTGCGCATGCCTTTCTTACGCTGCCTTTTTTCTCCCGATCGACGCTCTATCCGTTGAGCTTGATTGTGGGGGGCGGTTTTCGTTTTTTTAAAGCTTCTCATGGCTCAGCCTGATTTTCCGCCGGTGGGCGTGATTATTCCCAATTTCAACGGAGTGCATTTATTGCGCCGCAATCTGCCGTCCGTGATACGGGCCGCCGCAGCTTATCCCGGCACCTGCTCGATCATCGTGGTGGATGACGGATCGGCGGACGGAAGTGCCGAGATGCTCCGGACCGAGTTCCCTTCGGTTCGTGTCGTCGTCCATGAAGCCAATCGCGGTTTCGCCGAAGCGATCCATTCGGGGGTCGATGCCGCCGACGCGGAATTCCTGATTTTTCTGAATTCCGATGTGCGGCCGCAGGAGGACTTCATGGCGCCGTTGATCCGGCATCTGGAAAAGGCCGAGGTCTTCTCCGTATCGCCCCTGGTTCTGGACGAGGACGGACGGGTGAGCCCGGTTTCGTGGCGGTGTTTCCGAATAAGACGGGGCCGGCTTAGGTCGGTGCGCTGGCGCTTCGACGACCTGAAGTCCGCTGCGCCGACGGAGAGCTTATTTGCCTCCGGAGGCTCCGTCGCTCTGCGAAAATCGATGTTTGTGGCGCTGGGCGGCTATTTGCCGCTTTACAAGCCGTTCTATTCCGAAGACTTCGACTTGGGTTTGCGCGCCTGGAAACGCGGGTGGCGAACGCTCTTGGAGCCTGCGAGTCGGGTGGTGCATGAAAAAAAAGGTTCGATTTCGGAAAACGTGGCCGCCGATCGAGTCAGAAAGACGCGGGTGTGCAATCGATTCTTGCTCGAATGGACACATATGCCGGGGAAGGACTTGATGCTCTATCTCTTGCCGGGCTATCTGTTCCAGTTGATCGGACGCTTGCTAAGACTCGATATGGTATACGTCAGAGGCTTTTTTGCCGCACTGCGCCGCCTTCCGGAAGCGCTTCGAGTACGAGCCGAAATCCGGAAGCACCAAGTCCTGGATTTTTGGCGTATCGTCGACGCCGTCGAGCGGAGTTTTGGCCTGAAGGCTTGATTATTAACGTGTTCGTGAAATTACGGAGACCCTATGGTTAGGGACAGGCCGATGTTTACCGTCTTTATTCCCACCTATAATCGCGCGGGCTTGTTGACTAGGGCTTTGTCCAGCATCGAGGCCCAGACCTATCGGAACTTCGAGGTCGTCATCGTCGACGACGGATCGACCGATGACACTGCTGCCGTCGTGGCTCGTTGGAAAGCGGGCGTCGAATTCCCAGTCATTTATGTCAAACAGAGCAATCAGGGCAAGCACGCCGCTCACAACAAAGGCGTGGAATTGGCCAGGGGGCGGCTTTTTTTCAATCTCGACTCGGACGACCGTCTCTTACCCGATACCTTGGAGCGTATCCGGCGTCATTGGGAGTCCATCCCCGAAAGTGAGCGTGGACGTTTCGCCGGTGTCGAAGGTCTGGTGGAGAGTATGGACGGGAAGCGGTCGCTGACCATTCCTTATCCCCATAATCCGCTGGATGCAAGCTTTCTGGACGTGCGCTATCGCCTGGGCGTGGGCGGCGACAAAAAACATGCGATTCGGACCGATGTCGCGCGCCGGTTTCCGTATCCGGTCTTTGCCGGCGAAAGGCATATCCGGCCCTCGCTGACCTGGAAACGGATTTCGCACCATTATGTCTTTCGTTGTGTCAACGAACCCTTCCAGCAGGTGGAGTACCTGGCCGATGGTCTGTCTTCCGACCGTTTTCGTCTGCGCATGCGCAACCCGCGCGGATTCCAGCTTTACTATCTGGAAGACGTAACCGAGCACCGGGCATGGCTCAGCCGCCGCCAACGGCGGCGCAGCATGGTCGATTTCATCCGTTTTTCCTTTCATACCGGTGCCGGTCTTCTCAAGCAGGGAAGGCTGACCCGCTATGATCCCTTATGGCTGGCGCTGGTGCCTGCCGGATTCGGCCGCTGGCTGGTGGATCTCTACCGGCTGCGCTTCAAAAAGGGATACAAGCCGAATCGGAAAGAAACGCGCAACTGATGCGGGCGCTCTTAAGAGGTGTGAGAAGTCGTAGGTCGGCAATCCCTTGCCGACCAAGGCGTCGGAAAAGGATTTCCGACCTACGGCTACACCTTCGCAACGCGGCCATCGAGCCGCGCAGTAGCTTCTCACACACCCTCTTACAGCCACTCCGCGCGTTTCAGGCGTCTATACAGCCAAACGCAGCCGATCAAGGTTCCCGCCAAAGCGGCGGGATAGCCGAATCGGAAATCGAGCTCGGGCATGAACTTGAAGTTCATGCCGTACATGCTGAACACCATGGTCGGCAACGCCAAAATGGCGCCCCATCCGGCCAAGCGTTTGACGACTTCATTCTGCCGGACCGTGATCAGCGCCAGGTTTGCTTGCATGGCATCCGACAGGGTTTCACGCATGGTGTCGGTGGCGCGGATGATGCGGTGCACGTGGTCGTGTACGTCGCGGAAATAAACGCGCAATTCCTTGGAGACAACATCGGGGTGAAGCCGCATCAGTGCATTGCAGACGTCCAGCAAAGGCATCGCGGCATTGCGCAGCCGCAGCAGGCAGCGTTTGAGATCGTACAGGCGTTCCATCGCATCGCGATGCAAGCGGTTTTCAAAGATGTCTTCTTCTAGTTTTTCGAGCAGCGATTGGTAATGTTCGACGACCGGCATGAAGTTGTCGACGATGAGGTCGAGGACTGCATAAAGCGCGAATCCGGAGCCTTTGGCCAGGAGTTGCGGCATGCTCTCGCAACGGACTCGGGCACGGCCGTAGCCTAGCGACGATTGGTGACGGATCGATATCAAAAATTGCTTGCCGACGAACAGATGCGTTTCGCCGAAATGAACCTTGCCGTCCTGGAGCTCTACAGTGTGCAAGACCACGAACAATGATCCTTTGTATTCTTCCAATTTCGGCCGTTGATGTGCGGAGCGGGCATCTTCCACCGCGAGTTCGTGCAGGCCGAATTCTTCCTGGAGTTGCAGCAACTCGTTCGGATCGGGTTCGGTCAAGCCAACCCATACGAAGGTATCCGGTTCCGCAAGCAGTTCACTGATGTTTTCGACGCTGACGTCTCCGATTCGCTGGCCGTTGCGATAGGCGGCGCATCTGATATACACGATTAATCCTTTTCAGCCCCGAGCGGGACAATTGGTCATGGTTTTTGTACGTATTAGTTACATATAATACGATCAGTCGAATGGATGATTTCCCTTGATAGGTTTTTGATGGTCGATGCAAAGCGCTTGATGGGTGCCACGCGAACGGGCGGTGTTCTCCGCGGCGCATCTGTTGCGGCCGTACTGGCTTTGGGCGTTACGTTTTATTTTACCCCGCTGAAAAGCTGGCTGGATCAAGGCTTGATGCTCAAAGCCGAGTTGGCGAGTTACGGTTTGGCGGCGCCCTTGGTTTTTACCTCGGCCGGCGTAGCGCTCACAGCAATCGGGGCGCCTCGCCTGATTTTGTGCTCTCTTGGCGGATTGGCGTTCGGCTTTGCTTGGGGACTGGTGTGGAGCCAACTGGCGACGGTGTTGGGTTCATACGTGACGCTTCTGCTCATCCGCCGATTCGGCGTAGGCTACGGACTGAAGAAGGTTCGTCAGTTTGAGCGATTGGCACGGCAGATCAAGCAAAACGGCGTATTGGCCGTGGTGCTGATTCGACAGCTTCCACTGAACGGCTTCTACAATAATGTACTTTTGGGGATGACGGATGTCGGTCATCTGGATTTTCTCATAGGAAGCTTCATCGGGTTTTTGCCTATGGGGATTACCGCCTGTCTGATAGGCGCCGGCTTACTCCAGACCGATTTTGCCAAGGCCGCCGAATACATCGCCTTGGCATTGGCTTCGTCGGTGATTTTGGGCTATGCGTTGAAACGGCTCCACCGACTCGTATGCGCCAAGAACACCGAGTTGTCTTTTTTGGCCGATAAGGATGCGTGATCGGCTGCGCGGAATGTTTCGCCCGATGGCCGCATGCCGCTCGCTCTACACTAGACTAGGGACTTCATGAAAAATTTCGAACGGTTCAATTGACGTCCTTAGATTCGTGACGCCTCCTCGAGTTTGTCTTTTCATCCCCAGCTTCGGCGATGGCGGCGTTGGGCGCACCTTCGTTCACCTTGCCAATGGTTTTTCCGCCCACGGCGTACCAACGGCTTTGATCGTCAACCAAGCCGATACCGTCTTCGCCGACCGGTTGAACCCCGAAGTCGAGCAGGTGGCCCTCCATGGCCAGAGCGACCTGGCGCTCGAAAAAGATCTGCTCGCGTTCCTGTGGACCAATAGGCCGGCTGTCGTCATGACCGGCCAAGGGCGGGACGACCGCATCGCATTGAAGGTCAAGAAAAAGTTGCGGGATTCCGGCATACGGTTTTTCTTGCGCGTCGGTACTTCGCTGGGTGCCCGGACCGAACTCAAGCATCGGTTTTGGTGGTCGCGGTGGCTGTTCCGGCGCAGACAGCAACGCCTGTTCTCGCAAAGCGACGGCATCATCGCCAATTCCCGCGACGCGGCGGCCGATTTGTCGGCTTTCCTGAACATTCCGCTCGAACGCATCAGCGTGCTTCCCAATCCCACTGTAGCGCCGGATCTGCTGAACTTTGTCCATAAACCGGTGGATCATCCCTGGCTGAAGCCGGGCAGTCCACCGGTCGTCATGGGAGCGGGGCGGCTAGGGCGCGCCAAGGATTTCCCGACCTTGCTGAAGGCGTTCGCCCGGCTGCGTCGAGATCGGGTTTGCCGCTTGATGATCCTGGGGCAGGGCCGGCAAGCGGAAAAGCTGAAAAGCCTGGCGGCCGAGCTCGGCGTTCAGGATGATTTCGACCTGCCGGGCTTCGTGGACAATCCTTACGCTTTTCTCGCCAGGGCATCGCTGTTCGTTCTGTCGTCGCTGTGGGAGGGTTGTCCGAATGTGCTCATCGAGGCTCTGGCGGTCGGTACACCTGCTGTGGCCACGGATTGTCCTAGCGGGCCTAGGGAGATTCTGGCTGAAGGTCGTTACGGGCGGATCGTCGCGCCGGGCGATGCCGAAGCTCTCGCGGAGGCGATGGCCGCGACCCTGGAAAATCCACCGCCTTCCGAGCTCTTGCGCGAGGCGGTACGGCCGTACACTCTGGAAAACAGCAGTCGCGCCTATTTGGAATCTTTCGGGCTGAGCCGCCCATGAGTTCGAGCCGTACAGATCTGGCTTTATTTCTGGCGACTTCCGGTCATAGCGGGGTCGATCGGATCATGCGCAATCTGGTTCCGGAGTTTGCCCGATGGGGACTGCGGATCGATCTCCTTAGAGTGAAAGGCCATGGTCCTCATTGGGACGATCTGCCGCACAATGTCCGGACGATCGACTTGGGCGTTTCCCATGTCAACACCGCTTTGCCGGCGTTAGTCCGTTATTTGCGCCGCAGCCGGCCCGAAGTGCTATTGAGCGACAAGGACAAGGTGAACCGCACCGCCTTGACGGCACGGGCGCTGGCTCGCGTCGATACCCGCGTGGCGGTGCGGATAGGCACGACGGTCTCCAAGAATCTCGAGCGCCGCGGCTGGTGGGCGCGAAATGGCCAGTTGGCTTCGATCCGACTGTTCTACCGCCACGCCGACTGCATCCTGACGCCTTCCGAAGGCGCGGCGGAAGATCTGGCCAGGATAGCGGGGCTGCCGCTCAAGGCGGTGACCGTGGTGCCCAGCCCGGTGCTCACGGACCGTTTCGATGCGATGGCCGAAGCGACGGTGGATCATCCCTGGTTCGCGCCGGGCGAGCCGCCGGTGATACTCGGCATCGGCGAATTGTGCGCGCGCAAGGATTTCGCCACCCTGCTGAGAGCTTTCGCGGAGCTGCGGCGTGACCGTCCTTGCCGTCTGATCATCGGCGGCGAGGGGCGGCAGCGCGACAAGCTCCAGCAACTCGCCCGTCATCTGGGCGTGTCGGACGATGTCGACCTGCCGGGATTCCTGGCCAATCCTTATGCCTACATGCGCCGGGCCAAGGTTTTCGCTCTCACGTCGATTTGCGAAGGCATGCCGGTCGTATTGATCGAAGCCATGGCCTGCGGCACATCGGTGGTATCGACCGACTGCCCGAGCGGTCCCAAAGAAGTGCTCGGAGACGGTCGTTATGGTCCGCTGGTTCCGGTCGGCGATTCATCGGCCCTCGCGGCGAAAATCGCCGACATGCTGGATAGTCCGACCTCGCCCGAAGCGTTGCACGAGGCGACGATGCCCTACACCGTTACCAACAGCGCGCGGCAATATCTGAATGCTCTGGGTCTGCTGAGAGGAGAGGGGTAATGGGTCGTGCACAGCGTCTGGCGGTACTGATTTCGTTTTCCGGCACCGGCGGCGTGGAGCGCATGGTGATGAATCTGTTGCCCGCGTTCTCGCAGGAGGGGTTGGCGGTGGATCTCCTGGCCATCTTGCGCAAGCCCGCGCCCGAACTCATAAGGCTGAACGGTTCGGGGTTGCGGGTTCTGGACTTGGGCGTTGGACACACCGCCTTGGCGGTGCCGGGGCTGGTCCGCTATCTCAAGACCGAAAGGCCGTTTGCCCTGTTGGCCGCCAAAGACAGAGCCATTCGCGCCGCGGTGCTCGCCAAGCGCGTGAGCCGAGCGGATACCCGTCTGGTGGGCCGCCTCGGGACTCATCTTTCGGCCGCCATGGCGAACAAGCCGGCACTGATCCGCTGGGCACGCCAATGGCCGATGCGCGAAATGTACTCGGCGGTGGACCGTATTGTCGCCGTGTCCGAAGGCGTCGCGGAGGACACGCGGCGGATCGCGAAATTGCCGCCGGAAAAGATCGTGGTGATCCGAAACCCGGTCATTACCCCGGAGATGATGGAAAAGAGCCGCATGCCGGTGGATCACCCCTGGTTCGCGTCGTCGGACGTTCCCGTCATTCTGGGAGCCGGACGCTTGACGCGGCAAAAGGACTTTTCGACCTTGATCCGCGCTTTTGCCCGCGTGCGGGCCTTCATCGATTCGCGGCTGGTGATCCTCGGCGAAGGCCGGCTGCGCCCCAGTCTGGAAAAGCTGGCTGCCGATCTGGGGATCGCCGATGCCGTCGCGCTGCTCGGCCATGTCGCGAATCCGTATGCCTACATGGCGCGGAGTTCGCTGTTCGTGCTGTCGTCCGCCTGGGAAGGTTCGCCCAATGTGCTGACCGAGGCCTTGGCCCTGGGAACGCCGGTGGTGTCCACCGACTGCCCCAGCGGTCCGCGGGAGATTCTGCGGGACGGCCTTTATGGTCCGCTGGTGCCGGTAGGCGACGTGGAGCGCTTGGCCGATGCGATGTTGAACACCTTGCAGTTTCCGCTTGAGAACCGGTTGCTTCGCGAGGCAGCGTCGGAGTATACGGTGGAGCGTAGCGCGGCTCGCTATCTGGAGGTGCTGGGATTTACGCCTTCCGGCTCCGCTAAGGTTTTGCATCCGGTTTGACACAACTCTTTTGAATCCATGTTGCTCTCCCTCAAATACAACTTCCTGTTCGTCCACATCGCCAAAACCGGCGGCACCAGCATTCGCGACTCGCTTTGGCGGCAAAAGTGGACCGATCCGTACCGGATTCCGCAGTTTCTCTGCAGCAAGCTGAGCGGGATGACCGGCCATAAGATCGGAGCCAAGTTCCCGCGCCACGCCAAGATCATCGCCGCCAAGGAAATGCTCCCGCGAGAGGTCTTCGAGAGCTTGTTCAAGTTCGCCTTCGTGCGTAACCCTTGGGATTTGCAGGTGAGTTCCTATCATCACATCCGCCGCGAGCGGCCGCAGCTGATTACCCACATCGACAGCTTCGAGGCGTTTCTCCGCTGGAAGCTCGATCCGGCCCGCCCGCCGCAGTATCACGCCGACATGTCGACGGAGCTGCAAAGCGACTATGTGATCGATTTGCACGGCAACACCGTCGTCGATTTTCTCGGACGCTACGAATTCCTGGCCGAGGACTTCGAAACGGCCTGCAAGCGGATCGGCATCAAGACCCCGAAACTGCCCCACAGCCGCAAGGCGACCGACCGCCGGAAGGACTATCGGGATTACTATAACGACGTGACGGCCCAACTCGTGGCGGATCATTACCGACCCGACATCGAGCGGTTCGGCTATCGGTTCGACGAGCCGCTGGCCTCCAATCTGACCGGCTGAGATGTACCCGTCGCTGCATATTCTCGGCAGCCGACAGTTCGGCGGTGCGGACCAGTTCTACGTGCGCTTGCTGGGCGCGCTGCACGAAGCCGGGCAGCGGGTGATCGCCGTCAACCGGTCCGGCAGTCCGGTGGCAGAAGCCCTGAAGACTAGCGCCATCGAGCAGGTACACCTGCCGCTCGCCAATCAATGGGATCTCTGGTCGGTCTGGCGGATTCGCGAGTTGGTGGCCTGGCGACAGCCGTGCATCGTCCAGACCTACATGGGGCGCGCGACGCGCCTGACCCGTTTGCCTGCCAAGGCGAAGGCCGTGCATATCGCCCGCCTGGGCGGTTTCTACAAGATCGACGGCTATTATCGCCACGCCCATGCCTGGGTGGGTAATACGCGAGGCATCTGCGACTATTTGGTCAAGTCCGGTCTTCCCGCGGAACGGGTGTTCCACATCGGCAATTTCGTACCGGAGCCCTTCGTTTTTTCGAGCCAACACCTCGAAGAGCTCCGCGACAAACACAATATCCCAAGCGACGCGCTCGTGTTATTCGCCTTGGGGCGCCTGATCGACAAGAAGGGCTTCGACGATTTGCTGCATGCCTTTGCCGAACTTCCGGCCGAATCGAACGGACGCCCGCTGATCCTGCTCGTTGCCGGCAACGGCCCCGCGGTCGATCGGCTGAAGACGCTGAGCGATAGCCTCGGATTAACCCCTCGCGTCCGCTGGTTGGGCTGGCAACAACCCGACCCGTTCTACGCCTTCGCCGATCTGTTCGTCTGCCCCTCGCGCCACGAGCCCTTGGGCAACGTCATCCTGGAAGCCTGGAATTACCGCCTGCCGGTGGTCAGCACGGCGACCGACGGCGCTCTGGAGCTGATCGACGAGGGGAGAACCGGTCTCCTGGCGCCGTGCGGCGACCCCTCGGAACTGGCGGCGCAAATCCGGGCGGCGCTCGCGCTTTCCGATACCGAAAGAAACATGCTCGGCGAAGCCGGTCATGCATTTCTGCAAAGCCGGTACAGCCGCGAGGCGGTGGTCGGCGCGTACCTCGAGCTTTATCAGCGACTCATGGCGGACAGAGGCGACTGACACTGATGCCGGAAATCGATTCTCCGCCGCAACGCATCCTGATCATCCGGCTCAGCGCCATCGGCGATGTCATCATGGCTTCGGGACTGATTCCTGCGCTGCGCAAGGCGTATCCGAACGCCCGCATCGCCTGGCTGACGGAATCCGCCAACGCCGATCTCCTGCGCCATAACCCGCATCTGGACCAGGTTTATTTGTGGCCGAGGGGCCGTTGGCGGCAGTTGCGCCGGGAGCGCCGCTACCGTGCGTTCGCCAGGGAAGCTTTCGATTTGATCCGATCGCTTCGAGTCGAACGCTTCGACTGGGTGATCGATCTCCAGGGTTTGCTCAAGAGCGGCGTCTGGGCTTGGCTTTCGGGCGGACGGCGGCGCATCGGCCTCGGTTCGCGCGAGGGCAGCCAGTTTCTGATGACGGAGGTTATCGACCGGCGCGTGGATGATCTCCGCATCGGCAAGGAATACAGGATGCTCGCCGAGACCTTGACCGGCCAGACCGATACTTTTGAACTCGATATCGCCGTTTCGGAAGACGATCGAAAAGGGGCAAGAGAACTGCTGGAATCGGCAGGCGTGACCGGAGCATATGCCGTCATCTGCCCGTTCACTACCCGCCCTCAAAAGCATTGGTTCGACGAACGCTGGGCGGAGCTGTCGGTCCGCGTGGCCGGCGAGCGCCGGCTCGCCGTCGTTATGCTGGGCGGTCCGGCGGACAAGGCGCGTGCCGAAATCATCGCCAGGCAGACGCCGGGCCTCATCAATCTGGCCGGCCGGACGAGCCTGGGACAGTGCGCGGCGATCATCGAGAAAGCGAGGCTGTCGATCGGCGTCGATACCGGAATGACTCATCTCGGCATCGCTCTGGGCGCTCCGACCGTGGCGATCTTCGGTTCCACCCGGCCCTATTTGGACACGGGCCGGGCCACGGCGAGAGTGCTTTACGAGCGCTTCGAATGTTCGCCCTGCCGCCGTCGTCCGACCTGCGGAGGGACGTTCGATTGCATGCGTCTCCATACCGTGGACAAGGTGTTCGGCGCTGCCATCGAGCTTCTGGAAAAAAGATCATGAAAGTGCTGCACGTGGAAATGGGGCGGCACCTATACGGCGGTGCCCGGCAGGTGGCCTACCTTCTCAATGGCCTGAGCCGGTTTCCAGGAGAGCATGTGCTGGTATGCAGCGAGGGCGCCGAGATCGTCGGGGCTATCCAAAATCCCGCCGTCGAGATTCGACCGCTTCCGTTCCGGGGCGACTCGGATCTCGGCTTTATCGGCCGGCTGCGGCGGCTGATTCGAAACGAAAAACCGGACGTGCTGCACATCCACAGCCGCCGCGGCGATCTTCTCGCCGCTTTGGCCGGACGGCTGGAAAACATTCCGATGATCCATAGCCGGCGAGTGGACAATCCGCCGCGCTGGGTCGACACCCGCATCAAGTTTCCGCTGTTCGAGACCATCGTCACCATATCGGAAGGCATACGCGAGGTGCTCATCGAAGCTGGCGTGCCGGCCGAGCGGGTGGTCTGCGTTCCGAGCGCGGTCGACACCGAGCGCTACCGTCCGGAATGCGATAAGGCTTGGTTTCGCTCGGAATTCGGCCTCGCGGAGGGCGAGACGGCGATCGGCATGATCGCCCAGCTGATCGGCCGCAAGGGGCATGAGGTGTTATTCGACGCCTTGCCCGTGGTCCTGGCTCGTCACCCCCAAACGCGGGTTTTGCTGTTCGGGCAGGGCCCCGTGGAGGCCGAACTTCGGACATCGGCTCGTGCCCGCGGACTCGATGACACCGTAATTTTCGCCGGCTATCGAACCGATATGGCGCGGGTCATACCTTGTCTCGATCTGGTGGTCCATCCCGCCTGGATGGAGGGGCTCGGCGTCTCGCTGCTGGAGGCTGCGGCCTCTGGGGTTCCGATCGTGGCAACACGGGCTGGCGGCATTCCCGAAATCGTGAAGGACGGCATCAACGGCCGCCTGATCGAGCCCGGCGACAGCGCCGCATTGGCTTCCGCTATCGTCGAACTGCTGGACGATCCGACGCGGCGCCGTGAACTGGGCCAGGCCGGGCGGCGTTTGGTTCTCGAACGGTTCTCGGTCGAAGCCATGGTGGAGGGCAATTACCGGGTTTACCGGCAGGTTACGGAAACGGTTGCTGAACGCGGCTAGAGGATTTTCCGATTTGGCGTAGGTCGGCAATCCTTTGCCGACGCCTTCGTCCGCAGTGAAAACGCGCCAGTCAAGTCGTCAGATCCAGCCACACGCTTTGGCAATCCGCTCGGCGCGCTTCTCCCAGCTGTACTCTCGGGCCTTTTGCTTCGCCGCTTGCGCGAGACGGCAGGCGAGTTGCGGATCGTTTTGCAGCCGCCTGATCGCCGCGATCCATCCTCCGGTGTCCGCCGGCTCGACCAACAGAGCGGTTTTCTCGTGATCGACGATTTCCCGAATCGCGGGCAGATCGCTCACGATGATCGGACGTCCCGCCGCCATCGCCTCGAACAGCTTGATGGGGCTGATCGAATCGGCATGGGGAAGGCTTCGCTGGTAGGGCAGCAGGACCAAATCGGAGCGCTCCCACCAGGTCGGCACGTCCCGGTGCGGCACGAAAGGCACGACGTGCAGCTTGCCCGAGGCTTGGACCGTATCTTCCTGTTCGCCCACCAAGGTGACGTCGGCGATTTCCGTTGCAGCGATTTCCTGGAAGACGTCGAGGCCTCGGTCGCGGCTGAGGCGCCCGAGGTACACGATGCGAGGGGCGGAGAGACGGTCGGGATCGAAGGCCGGAATCTGGTCGAATGCGGAAAGTTTGGTCCCGCTCGGACTGACGAGCACGCGCTCCGCGACGGCCCCGGCCCGGATCAATACGTCTGCCGCGGCATGGCTGATGGGGACGAGCCATCCGATGAGTCCCTGCCGATGATGCTTCACGATGCCGGCCAAATACCCTTTGCCGATCAGTTCGCGCTCCGCCTCGTGGATTTCCAGTTGATGCGGTATTCCGGCAGCGGCCAATGTGGCGCTGATTTGCACGGAGCGGGTGTAAACGCCAAGAGCCTTCCGAAGTCGCCTGCCATAAAGCCGAACGAACGGGCGGGCGTTCCAGCGCCGATTCAGCAGCCAGCTGGAACGGATGTCCAAGGACGATTCGACGCCGAAATCGCGCAGCCGGCTTTCCAGGTCCAGCGAACCCGGCCACGGCGGCAAATACAGCGTAGCGTCGACGCCCGCTTGGCGGAATGCCTCCATCATCTGCAGGGTCTGGATCAGATTGGCGCGATTTCGTTGCAGGCGGCTTCGGCCCAGATAAACGACGGGTAGCCTAGTCATGGCGGGCCGCATCGGGATGCCAGGCAAAGCTATAGGCGATCCCGGCCAGTAAAATCCAATAGGCCCGGCAGTCGCCGTGCAGAATGCGGAAGTCGAACAGGCTCCACACGGCCAAGAGAATGAAGCAGCCGGCCAGAAACGCGAAATGGTCTTTCGGCAGAATCCCGGTCTTATAGCTGCGCCATACGTTGGCCATCACCAGAAGAACCGTTGCGGCCAAGACCAGTGCGCCCAAAAGGCCGAAGCGGACCAGGATTTCCAGATAAGTGTTATGAAAGTGGTCCATCCAGTCCGCTCCTTTCGCCTGTGGATGGATCAGCTCGGGTTGACCGCTGATTTCGACGAGATGCTCGGTAGAGCCGGGGCCCCAGCCGAACCAGGGCCGCTCCAAATATTTTTGCAATCCGAATTTCTGAATATCGTGGCGATAGCCGATCGACGTGCGCGGCAAGTGCTGGTTTTCTCCCTGCAAAATCGACGAAACGACCGCGTTTTCCTGATCGATCCGGGTCCGGATCTCGCCGTGGTTCAGGGCAAACAGACCCACAACCACGCCCAGCGCGAGGAGCATGAAAGGAACCGACTTTCCGAGCTGAAGGTCGGTTCTTTTTGTCTTCCAAAAATAATGGATACCCAATGCGCTGGGAACGGCTATGAGTGCGGCAAGCCAGGCGCCGCGGGATTTGGAAGAAATCAGCATGAAACTGGATAGATATAGGGCGGCCAGCCAACAGGCGAGGCGAAATAGGTCATTCAGGGGACTCGTGCGGGTGCTCCAGATTCGCGGGGTATAGATCAAGAGTCCCAGAATTGCCGATGCCGACACCAGACCGCTGAAGATGATTCGGAGTTTGAATCCGGTTCTTTCGGCGACGGTCATGTGATACAAGTTCGACCAATCGGCTTTCCAAAGCATGCCGATCAGGAGCCCCCCGGTGGCCAGGATCAGCGTCCAGTGGATGCGCCGCAGGTCGCCGCGCAGCCACCAAGCCAGCGGCAGAAAGGCGAACAATTTGAGCCAATTCGAGGCGTCTCGGATCTGAAGTTTGCGCGTTTCGGGAAATTCGTCGATCGCGAAATAAGCCCCGATGGCCACATAAATCGCGAAAGCGGCAAACAGTCCGAACATCGGATCGCGGCGAAACACCGGCCATGCCGACGGATTCAACAGAAATGCCAGCGAAAACGCGGCTAACGCGATATTGGTGCCGGCCGGACTCAGCCAGGCAAAAAAGGCGAAAGCCAAGGCAGCCGTGACGCCGGTATAATTGGCATACTGGACCGGGGGAGCGATGACTCCAGCGACCATTGGATGATTTCTATCCGTGTGAAAAAACCACGATTTTAGCAAAGTCGAACAGGCCGCTTGAGAAATCAGGACGGCCTTTTATTAAGCCTGCACGACCTCATGAGCGAAAAACACTCCGACCGAAAGCCACTCACCGATGGAATGATCATCTATCGGCGGCTGCTCAAATACGCTTTGCCCTACTGGAAGATGTTCCTGGCTTCAATAGTGGCCATGATTGCCTATGCCTCGCTGGGACCCGCTTTCGCCAAGCTGATTCAGCCGCTCATCGACGGCAGTTTCATCGAGAATGACCCCGAGATTCTGCGTCAAGCGCCTTTCATATTGCTGGGTTTGTCGATCGCCCGTGGTATCGCCGGGTTCGCCGGGGATTACTGTTCCGGATGGGTCGGACGGCGGGTGATCGCCGATCTCCGCCGGGATTTGTTCGATCAGCTATTGAATCTTCCCTGTGCCTATTACGATCACGCCTCGTCGGGGCAGTTGCTCGCCAAACTGCTGTACAACACCGAGCAGGTGGCGAATTCCTTGACCAAGGGCGTGGTCGCGGTGTTCAAGGACGGATTGACCATCGTCGGTCTCACTTTGTTGATGGTTTACGAAAATGCCTTGTTGTCCCTGGTCTTCATGGTGGTCGGCCCGGTGCTCGGCATCAGCATTCGCCTGGTCAGCAAGCGTTTTCGCAAGATCAGCATGCGTATTCAGGAGTCCATGGGCAATGTCGGCCACGTGGCGCAGGAAGTGATCGATGCGCAGCGCATCGTCAAGGTGTTCAACGGGAAAGGCTACGAAACCGAAAAGTTCGCCAAGGAAAACGAACGCAACCAGCGGCGGCAAATGAAGCTGATCGTCACCGACGCGGTTAGCGGCTCGCTCATACAGCTCATCTATGTCAGCGGGTTCGCGGCGATTTTGTACGTGGTCTCCCTGGACTCGGTGCGCCACACCATCACGCCCGGCAGTCTGATCGCCTTCATTGCGGCGATGGCCATGATGCTGAGCCCGATCAAACGTGCCACCCAGGTCCTCAACATCATGCAGAAGGGGATCGCCGCCGGGGACAGCATCTTCGAGCTATTGGACAAGGAGCGCGAACACGATACCGGTACGCGAGAACTCGACGCGGTAAAGGGACATATCGAATTCCGGAAAGTCGGTCTTGCGTATCACGATGACGGAGATTACGCGCTGAAGAATATCGAGTTGACGGTAAAGCCGGGCGAAACCATTGCGTTGGTCGGACAGTCGGGCAGCGGCAAAACCTCGCTGATACGCTTGCTGCCTCGCCTTTACGAGCCCACTCAAGGCGAAATCCGCCTCGACGGGCGGGACATACGGGAGTTCACCCTGGAGAGTCTGCGCCGGCATATTGCTTACGTGGGGCAGGAAGTTACCTTGTTCAACGACAGCGTTGCCAGCAATATCGCTTACGGTTGCCGGGAGTCGGTGAGTTTCGAGGAGATTCGGCAGGCGGCGAGGACCGCCCATGCGCTGGAATTCATAGAAAACCTGCCGCAAGGCTTCGACACCGTCGTCGGCCAGCAAGGTATCGTGCTCTCGGGCGGACAACGGCAGCGTATCGCCATCGCGCGCGCCGTCCTCAAGAATGCTCCCATCCTGATACTCGATGAAGCGACTTCCGCGCTGGATGCGGAGTCCGAGCGGCACGTCCAGGAGGCGCTGGAGGTATTGATGAAAGGCCGGACCACCTTGGTCATCGCTCATCGTCTGTCCACCATCCAGAATGCGGACCGGATCTATGTCATGCGGGACGGTCGTATCATCGAAAGCGGCACTCACGAGCAATTGCTGCGCGGACAATCCTATTACGCGGAGCTTCATCGCTTGCAGTTCGAGCACAAGGCGCTCAGGCCTGTCCCCCACGTTCACGCGATGCCTTAGAAGCTGTCCCGGCAAGCCCTCGAGGCCCTTCGAGAAGTTCGGGACGAACCGGCTAGCGGCAAAATCGGCGTTTACAAAAAATGCGAGTTTCGGGGATTTCTTGCGCAAATTGTTGACTAAAGTCAAGAGAGATATTGCGGTTTTATTCGTTTCGGCCTATGGTGTGTCGGCTCGCACGCAACCGCGGTGACGCTCGGAACTTCAGGCGGCGGCTGGCGAGTCGATAGAAACTACAAGAAGAGGAGGAGAAAGATCATGATGCAATTGCTGGTCGGTCTGACGGTGATCTTCGTCGTATTTGTGATCTACGAGGTATTCAAGACCGTGTCTCGCGCGGATAGCACGCCAACCCCGGTAGCGGCGCCCGAAACGAAAGCCGAGGAAGCCGCCGGCGCGCCTGCTGTCGCCGAAACGGCCGCGCCCGCCGAGGAAGAGGCCGCGCAAACCGAGCGCGGCGGACAGTTGCGCAATCCGGCTACGGGCGAAGTCTCTCCAGTGCCGACAAATTATCGTTTCGCCAAGAAATGGGTCAAAGAAGCCCTGGTCGCGGAAGGATTGCTGGATCGAGTCTATAAGCCTACGGAGCTGAACGACGCGGTTGCCGGGAAGATCAAGGACGCTCTGGATAAGCTCAAGACTCTGGATAAATATCGGGCTTGACGGCGTTGGGCGATGGAGTAAGCCCTTTAGATTTTTTTAGTTCAGGGCGACGGCTGACTCGCCTCCGTTGTGTATCTCGGCCGTCCATCCTCACCGGTTTTCCGCATTTGCTCAGTCCAGTCCCAGCTTTTTCAACTTATAGCGCAGTGCGCGGAACGTGATGCCCAACTGCTTCGCCGCCGCGGTCCGGTTCCAACGGTTTTTTTCGAGAGCCTTGATGATCGCCTGCTTTTCGATCTCGTCCATATAGCTTTCCAGCGACAGACCGTGTTCCCTCACGGGGTTCTCCTCCGACGCAGTCGGAAAAGCCGTTTCGATCATCTCCAATCGCAAACGGTCATCCAGGGAGCGCCAGGATGACCCTTCCAATCGCAAACGATCATCCGGGGAGCGCCCGGATGACCCTTCCGGAAGGTTCAAGTCCTCGACCAGAATGCGATGCCCGTCGCAGAGTGCGACGGCCCGTTCCAGAATATTTTCGAGCTCCCGTACGTTGCCCGGAAACGGATAGCTCATAAGTGCGGTCAAGGCTTCGGCGCTCAGTTCGGCCTTGGTATCTCCGGGGGAGGTGAGTTTTGCGAGTATGTGGTCGATCAAGGCCGGAATATCGCTGCGGCGCTCGCGCAAGGGCGGAACATGCATCTCGATCACGTTGATGCGGTAAAAAAGATCCTGCCGGAAATCGCCGTTTCGGACCATCTCCGCGAGATTCTTGTGAGTTGCGCTGACGATACGTACGTCTACCGGAATTTCCCGAGGTTCGCCCAGCGGTCGAATCGATTTTTCCTGAATCGCGCGCAGCAATTTGACCTGCAACGACAGCGGCAGGTCGGCGACTTCGTCCAGAAACAGCGTGCCGCCGTGAGCCGCTTGAAATAAGCCCTGCTTGTCCCCGACCGCTCCTGTAAAGCTGCCTTTTCTGTGGCCGAAAAATTCGCTTTCCATCAGGTCGTGCGGTATCGCACCGCAGTTCACCGCGACGAACGGCTTTTCGGACCGCGGACTCATGGCATGGATCAGTCTCGCAACCAATTCCTTACCCGTCCCCGATTCGCCGCTGATGAATATAGGCGCCTGATTGCGTGCCAGCTTGGTGATTTTGGAGCGGATTTCGCGCATCGCTTGCGAATCGCCGAGCAATATATGGCGGGAGCGGCGGTCCCTGCCTTCTTGCTGACCGAGCTTGAGCGCCGTGTTCACGAGGTTCCTAAGAATGTGCAGATCCAGCGGCTTGGAGACGAAGTCGAAGGCGCCGTTCTTCAAGGCGCGAATGGCCGACTCCATATTGCCATGCGCGGTGATGACCGCCACCGGCAGTGCCGGAAGGTTGAGCTGGATGTATTCCACCAGGTCCAAGCCGTCGCCGTCGGGCAGACGCATGTCGGTCAGGCAAAGATCGAAATGCCGGTTCTGCAGGAGTTCTCGGGCCTGCCGCAATGCGCCGGCCGATTGCACGTCGATATCCATGCGCTCGAGCGTGATCTCCAGCAATTCGCGTATGGCGGGCTCGTCATCGACGACCAGGGCGGACGGTCTGTTCATAATTCGATTGTGGTTTTTTCTGCGTCGGCCAAACGGAGCCGGAAGCAACCGCCGCCGGCGACAGGTTCATATTCCAGTTTAGCCTGGTTGAGTTCCGCCAGCTCGCGCGCGATATAAAGCCCGAGTCCGGTGCCGCTGGCGGAGGTGGTGAAGAATGGCTCGAACATTTGCTGAACGGTCTGACTATCGATGGGCGCTGCATGATCGATGATTTCGATGCATGGTTCGCCCCGTCGGCGCCTTACGCGCACCCGGATGGCCCCGCGTTGCGGCTCGCCGTATTTCAGCGCGTTCGAAAAAAGATTTTCAAGAATCTGTTTGAGATGGCTGGGGTCGACCGTGACCAGCGCATCGTCGATCTTGATATCGAGTTGAAAGGCTTTTTCATGTATTCCCTGCGCCATCCGGTAGTCGCGCAGAAACTTTTTCAAACTAGACGCCAAGGGAAGTATTTCTCGCTTCGATTGGCCTCGCCGCGAGATTTGAAGCACATTCTCGATGACGATGTTAACCCGAGCGGTATGGTCGAGAACGATCTGTATCAGACGCCGGTCTTGAGATTGCAGCGACGGGCACTCGGCCAGAAGCTGAGCGGCATGGCTGATGGCGGTCAAGGGGTTGCGAATCTCGTGGGCGATGCTGGCGGTGAGGCGGCCGAGCGAAGCCAGCTTGCTTTGCTGTACCCGCTGATTGTACAGGGCATTGTCTTCCAGGAATGCCATGTAAATCGGAGGCCATGTAGGCCCTAAGCGGGTGAAGCGAACTTGCAAGGGTTGTCCTGCCCGAGAACCGAGACCCACCGTGCCGGGGATCGGATCGTCCAGCCAATCCCAAAACAGCTCGGCCAACTCCGGACAGGCGGTTTCCAAGGACCGGGCGGTCGAAGAGATGCCGAGAAGCCGAGCGGCCGAATCGTTCATCATCCAAATACGATGCTGCTCATCGATGACGAGAATACCCGACTGCAGGTGGCGGATGATGAATTCGTTGAGCTGCTGAAGATTGGCCAGGTCGACGCCGCGTTGCGCCGCGATCGCTTCGCTCTGCTCCGCGCGTCTCGCCAGCACCAGGGCGAGAATCGCGATGCCGAAGAACGAGGCCCCGAGCATGCCGGCGTAAGTGTAGGCCGCTTCGAACGCTCCGGAGAGATCGGCGTAAACTTCTTCTCCCAGGACTGCCACGCTGGCCAGCGCCGCCAGCAGCAAAGCGCAGCGACCGCCGGTCAGGATGCCGCCAGCCGCCACCGACAAAGCCAGCAATACGCCGACGCCGGTCTCCACGCCTCCCGAAGCGTGCATGATACTGGGGATCAAGACTAGATCGGCGAGCACGTGCAGCTGTGCTTGAAGCGGGAAGGCGGGGCGGCGCAGGAGCAGAGGAATAGCCGAGAAAAAAATAGATCCTAGATAGATGCTGCTGGCTGCTGCATAAAGCACGGGGTCGTGTTTACCCAGCGACGACGGCAGCGCACCCAAAAAAAACAGGAACACCAAAACGCTACCCAGCGTCAGACGGTATAGAAGATAAACCGTTAGCGACTGCCAGGCTTGGTTTTCAGGAATGCGGTAATGTTTGGAGAACGGACAGGGCGATATTTGCTTGTTGTCGAAGTCCATTGTCCGTAGCAGCTGTTGAGCGCCGTAGAGCCTCGTGCCGGGTCGTTCACCGCAAAACCGTTTGCAGGTACCTTGCGCTCCCTCGTTTCACGGGGAGCGGAGACTCGCCCGAGTTCGGGGTCGGTGCGTGGCATTGCGACATGGCTGCGGTGCGGTTTCGGAGCGGGTCTATTAGAATAGCCGTAGACATTAAGAGTAGCATCGATTTGAGGATTGATGCCCGGCGCGAGAGCTAAACGGAGTATCCAATGAACCTACATGAATATCAGGCGAAGCATTTGTTTTCGTCCTACGGCTTGCCGGTCCCCCGCGGCACCCCGGCATTTTCGGAGCGAGAGGCGGTCGAAGCTGCGACCGCCTTGGGCGGCGGGCAGTGGGTGGTGAAGGCCCAGGTGCATGCCGGCGGGCGAGGCAAGGCGGGCGGCGTCAAGCTGGTCGGCAGCGTCGATGCGGTCGGGGCCTCGGCGGGTCAATTGCTGGGGTCGCGTCTGGTTACCGCTCAGACGGGCAGCGCCGGGTTGCCCGTGAATGCCGTGCTGGTCGAGGAAGTCCGCCCGATTGCGCGGGAGCTTTACCTGAGCGCGGTGGTGGACAGATCCAGCGCCAGGGTGCTGTTTTTGGCGTCCAGCGCCGGCGGAATGGATATCGAAGAGGTGGCTGCGCAGCACCCCGAGAAAATTCTGAGTCTGACGGTCGATCCTGCCGCCGGACTTCAGGCCTACCAGTGCCGGGAAATCGGCTTTGCCCTGGGGCTTCGGGGCGACCAGGTCAACGCGTTGACCAAGATCATGAACGGAATGTATCGGCTGTTTTTGGACAAGGATTTGAGCCAAATCGAGATTAATCCCTTGGTGGTGACGGAAGACGGTGCGTTACTGGTGCTGGACGCCAAGATCAACATCGACGACAACGCCTTGTTCGCCCATACCGATCTGGCTGAGCTCCGCGATCCGGCCCAAGAGGATCCCAAGGAGTCTGCGGCCCGCCAGCATGGACTTAGCTATGTCACGTTGGACGGGAATATCGGTTGTATGGTGAACGGGGCGGGACTCGCGATGGCGACGCTGGACGTCATCAAGCTTTACGGGGGAGAGCCGGCCAATTTCCTGGATGTGGGCGGCGGAACCACGGCGGAGAAAGTCGCCGAGGCGTTTAAACTGATTTTGTCCGACGCGAAGGTGAAAGCTGTTTTGGTGAATATTTTCGGCGGCATCGTACGCTGCAATCTGATCGCCGAAGGCATTATCTCGGCCGTCAAAGAGGTGCACGTTCAGGTGCCGGTGATCATTCGGCTCGAAGGAACCAATGCCGAGGAGGGCCGGCGCTTGCTCGAGCAGTCCGGTTTGGCGCTGATAACCGCGTCGGATTTGGACGAGGCGGCGAAAAAGGCTGTGGAGGCTGCGCAATGAGCATACTCGTCGACAAGAACACCAAGGTCATTTGCCAGGGATTTACCGGCAAGCAGGCCACTTTCCACTCTCAGCAGTGTCTGGAATACGGCACCCGGCTGGTCGGCGGCGTGACGCCGGGGCGTGGCGGGCAAACCCATTTGAATTTGCCGGTGTTCGACACGGTCAAGCAGGCGGTACGCGAAACGGGCGCCACGGCCAGCATGATTTACGTGCCCCCGCCGTTCGCGGCGGATGCCATCCTGGAAGCGGCCGACGGGGGTATAAAAGTGATCGTCTGCATCACCGAGGGCATTCCCGTGCTGCACATGCTCCGGGTCAAAGCGGCCCTGGCCCATTACGACACCGCATTGATCGGCCCCAACTGCCCCGGCGTGATTACGCCGGGCGAGTGCAAGATCGGCATCATGCCCGGTTTCATTCATCGAAAGGGTTCGGTGGGCATCGTGTCCCGATCCGGGACCCTGACTTACGAAGCCGTGCATCAAACCACCAAAGCGGGACTCGGTCAGAGCACCTGCGTCGGGATCGGCGGAGATCCCATCAAGGGCTTGGATTTCATCGATCTTTTGGCTTTGTTTCAGAATGACGATCAGACCAAGGGCATCATTCTGGTCGGCGAAATCGGCGGCAGCGCCGAGGAAGAAGCGGCCGAATACATCAAGGCGCATGTCACGAAGCCGGTAGTCGGTTACATCGCCGGTCTCACTGCGCCGCCCGGAAAACGCATGGGTCATGCCGGTGCGATCATCACCGGCGGCAAAGGGACGGGAACGAGCAAAGTGGCGGCCCTGCGGGCTGCGGGCGTGGACGTCGTCGATACGCCTACGGATATGGGGCAACGGATGAGTGCACTGTTAGGGAAGCCCTGAAAAGGCTTCTCCGGTTTCAGGGCGCCCAGCATGTAGGCTGGGGTGAGGAACGAAACCCGGCATTGTCGCGGGGTTGCCGGGATTCCTTCGTCATCCCGGCCTACGTTCGCCGCTGAGTTGACGAACGGGGAGGTCAGAGCGTTTTTCTCCGCCGTTTAGCGGTGAGGATCGGGAAATGCGTAGATACCGTCTTAGAAATCACGATGCAAGCCCATGATTGGGATCGAACGGTCGGCCGGACTTAAGGACGCCGTAGGCCAGGACGAGGAGCTTGCGCATGGCGGCGCCGACGATGAGTTTGCCGTTCTTGCCTTGGGCTTTAAGGCGCTCGCAGAAGGCCCGGATCAGTGGGTTATGGCGCCGGGCGACGATGGCCGGCAGGTAAAGGGCCTTGCGGAGCAAGGCATCGCCGGTCTTGGACAGGCGGGTGTGGCCTTTCCACTTCCCGGACTGGTGCTCTTTGGGCGAGAGGCCCGCAAAGGCGGCGACGCTGCGCGCGTTTTCGAAGCGGTGAACGTCGCCCAGGGCGGCCAGCAGCACCGGGATGGTGGCGTCGCCCAAACCGGGGATGGTGTCGAGCAGGTCACGCCGTTGGCGGAGGTCCGGATCGTGGTCGATGTGCTCCCGGATGCGTGTTTGGGTAGCGGCGATCTCGGCGTCGAGGGTGGCGAGCACGGCTTCGATGGAGGGGCGTACGGTGGGGTCGGCCCCGTCCAGGCGGTTGCGTTCCATCTGCCGCATCTCGAGGAGGCTCTCGAGCCGACGCACTAAGGCTTGTAATGGGCGCACGGCCGGCGGAGGCGGCTGCCAGAGCAGCGGCCGTTGGCTGAGACAGAAGCGGGCGATGCGCTTGGCATCGCTTTTATCGGTCTTGGTGCGGCTCAGTTCGGCTTGGCCGAAGGCGTGGATTTGGGCGGGGTTGACCACGCTGACGGCGAGGCCGTGGTCGACCAGGAACAGGGCCAAGCCCTCACCATAGCGGCCGGTGGCCTCCAGGCACACGTGGGGCGTTGGGAAGGCGTGCAGCCAGGCCAGAAACGCCTTAAACCCTTCGGGCGTATTCTGGAAGACCTTGGTTTTGTACTTGCCGTTGCGGAGCGCGGCGGCGTCGAACTTGGCTTTGGCGATGTCGATCCCGATGGGGCTGAACGTCATAGGGTCTCCTTGGTCTGCGTTGACGATGGGGCAAAGTGCTGACCGATCGAAACCGCTCCTGCCGGGTTCAGCCTTATCCATCCAGGGTGTTGCCCAAGGCAGCCCTACGATACCGTTCGAACTCTATGGCGAGGAAGGGACGCTGGGGGACGATCTACGGCGCGGGCTTCAGGCCCAAGGTCGGCAACGTCTTGCCCAGCGTCTGGGTCCGATGATCAGTCGGAGATTCTGCCTCTTGTGGAATCCAGAATCGAGATATAAGGTTGGCAATCCCTTGCCGACACACGGGGTCGGCGAGAGGCTTTGTCGGAAGGGGCGTCCTGGTGCTCCCAGGACGGTCGTTTGCGATTGGAAGGGTCATTCGGGCGCTCCCCGGATGACCGTTTGCGATTGGAAGGGTCGCGACTAAAGCGACCGTTTGCGATTGGGAAAGGATTGTCGACCTACCGTACCTTGGGGCGCGGCGTCAAACCGGAAAACGCTCTAACCTCCCCGCATTCTGCGCTGATCCGGCGTGATGGTCTCCAGCCTGAATGCATAGCTGCCTTGCTTGCGATCGGCGAAAAATAGACGCAGCGAGCGATAAACCGTTTCGAAGGAGATTTCGGTCCAGGGGATCTCGTCCTCCCTGAACAGGCGCGCTTCCAAGGTTTCCGAGCCGGCCGAGTAGCGTTCTTCCAGCATGTGGGCACGAAAGAACACGTACACCTGCGAAATATGGGGAAGGCTGAAAATGGTGTACACCGAGTCGAGCTCCACCTCGATATTCGCTTCCTCGCGAGCTTCGCGGCGGGCGGCGTCCGGCAAGGTTTCGCCGAGTTCCATGAAGCCCGCGGGCAGTGTCCAATAGCCGAGACGCGGTTCGATGGCGCGCTTGCACAGCAGTATCCGGTCCTGCCACACAGGAATGCATCCGGCGATCAGCTTGGGGTTCTGATAATGGATGGTCCCGCAGGAGTCGCAGATGTGGCGCGGACGGTCATCGCCTTCGGGAATGCCCGTTCGAAGCGATGTTCCGCAGTGTGTGCAATAGTTCATCGGCCGTATGGTGCCTCAGGCTTGGGCGGCACTGTCGCGACCAGTTCACGAGTGCTTCCGCCCGTTGCGGTGCATTGATCAGGCGATCATGCTCGAAATCAGTTGATCCTCAAGTTCGATGCGCATCGCCAATTCCTCGCCGAGCTTGGACAAATCATCCTCGAGATGGGTTTTGAGCTCGTCTCCGATCAGCGTTTCGTACTTGTCGTTGAACTCCACCGCCGCATCGGTGGTTTCGGCGATGCGAGGGTAAATGTTTTCCGCCAGTTCAAGTACTTTCCGCCTTCGTTCGGTTCCGTCGATGATGCGTTGGTAAATCCCGAAATGCCCCAGCGATATGTAATCGATGAGCAATTGGCAGAACTCCTGGACTTTCGTCCGAAGGGGCTGCTCGACCGTAAAGGGCTTCATTCCCGCAATTGTGCAGTACAGCGACCAAACTTGCCGCCTCTCCTCCAGAAGCTCCTCGATCATGTGATTCGTGTTTTGCCTGCGTTCGTTGATGCTCGCACTCATCATGACTGTTCCTGATTTTTCTTTTCCAGAAAGGCGGGCATACATTATGCCATCTTCCGCAGAGGAACAATCCTTTGCCGCAAAGTTAAATACCTTTAGGCGCGGCCAAGAAGGGGGGGAATCTTACGGTGGAGCGATGGAGACCCGGAGTCGATCTCCGGCCGTTCAACTTTCGGCCGGTCGGCTGTCCGCGGAGAGGAGCCGCGAGAATTCTTCTATCGACTGCGGACGTTGCGCGGGATCTACGATCATGGCCAAATCGATGGCTTGCAGCAGATTTTGCGGATAGCGGCGTTTGAACGCTTTGACCGCCGGGATGAGGCTATCGCGTTCGGCGCGAATCGGAGCCGCGGGAGGCGGGAGGCCGTCCAAACACATCCGCATGGTTGCGCCTATGGCGTAGATGTCGCTCCACGGGCCTAAGGCACCGTCGTCCTGATATTGTTCGATGGGAGAGAAGCCGTTGGTCAGGACTTTGCCGATTCGCGTGTTTTCCTCGTACGGATAAGGCTGCGAGGCTCCGAAGTCCAGCAGCAAAGGATCGCCGCCCGAACGGATCAGAATGTTCTGCGGTTTGATGTCGAGGTGCAGCAGCCCGTTTTGGTGGATCGTCCTGAGGCCATCGAGGAGCGCCGGAAACACCATGCGCAGGAACTGATCGCTCACACCGTTTTTCTTTTCTTTCAGCAGATAATCGCCCAGGATTTTTCCATATTCGAAGGTCATTACCAGGTAGACCGTCGAGTTGGCCTGAAAGAAGTTCAAGACCTCGACGATGTTGCGATGTTTGAACCTGGTGAGAACTTTGGCTTCTTCAAGAAACAGTCGCCGGCCGCGCAGGAACATCGAGCGAGTTTCTTCGCTGTTCGGCATCACGTGATTTTCCGGCGTGCGGTGCGCCAGGCGGCGCGGCAGGTACTCTTTGATGGCTACCTGGTGCTGATCCGCCAGTTGGCGCGCCAGGTAGACGGAACTGAATCCGCCCCCGGCCAAAGGGCGCTCGATCATGTATTGATCGACGATCGTTCCGGACTTCAAAAAGTAAAACTCTTTCGGAGGCTTGTCCGAAGAGTCTGGCCAGAGTTTCCGCATGGGAGGATTCAGCTTAATATTCCGTTCTTTCGCATTAGGGTTTTACGCAGGACCGACTTCAGTTCTCTTCCCTCCGGAAAAAAGGGCGAACCGACAAAATTCGGGACAGGCCAGAAGACTTAAATGCGTGATTCAATTTACTCAGTATAAAGCAAGATTTTCCATGATCCGCAGCATGACCGCTTTCGCCAGCGGCGAACGAGAAATTCGGGACTGGCTTTTCACCTGGGAGGTACGCTCGGTCAATCACCGCTACCTCGATCTTTCCCTGCGTTTGCCGGATGCATTCCGCTTTTTGGAGCCTGCCGCCCGCAGCCGCGTCGGTGCGCTCATCAACCGAGGGCGCTTGGATTGCATTTTGTCCTATAAGAAAAGCGTCGAAGGCGGTGCCGACATCCGCATGAACCGTGAGTTGGTCACCAAGCTGTTGGCGACCGCCCGGGAGGTGGACGATCTGAGCGATAGGCCCTTGGCCGGCTTCAGTGCCCTGGACGTCTTGAAATGGCCGGGCGCCTTGCACGAGCCCGAGGCCGACCGAGAACAACTTGCCGCCGAAATTCTCGACCTTTTGACCGACGTGCTGAAGCAAGCCATAGTCGTACGGGAAAACGAGGGGCGCCAATTGGCGGCTTTGTTGAAAGAACGCTGCGTCAAACTGCGGGAACACGTATCGTCGGTGCGGGCGCGTATGCCGGAAGTACTCCAATCCATTCGGCAGAAGATCATGGCACGGCTGGCCGAAGTCTGCGCCAATCCGGATTCCGAGCGGCTGGAGCAGGAAATGGTCTACCTCGCACAGAAATTGGATGTCGACGAGGAACTGGATAGGCTCGATGCCCATGTCGATGAAGTGCTGCGGGCCTTGCGCCAGAAAGAGCCGGTGGGCCGCCGTCTCGATTTCCTGCTTCAGGAAATGAACCGCGAAGCCAACACGCTAGGCTCGAAATCCGCCGATGCTGAAACGACCAAGTCCTCGGTCGAGATGAAAGTGCTGATCGAACAAATGAGAGAACAGACGCAGAATATTGAATGACGTATCGGGATGTTCCCGCATTGGGGACGCGGGAAGGTCTTGCACACAGTCGATTTTCGGCTAAGCTGGAGGGGACTGCACGGAATTGGGGGAAGATTCCGCTAAGAATCACCAAGAAGCAGTCTTGAGTGCCCGGCCTCGGCCGGGTTTCTTTTTTCTACACCTCAAGCCGATGTCGGGAAATCCGGCGTTCACTTGGCGAAAATTCCTCCATAAATAGCCGCATTTTTTGCGTACTTCAAGTTGGTTTAGGGCTTGTGGGAGCGGGCTTTAGCCCGCGATTGAGCGATTATCGCGGGCTAAAGCCCGCTCCCACACTAATTCCAAATCGCTTTCAATAAAGCATTAATTTTTGTAGGTGGGTTAGGCCGCGAGGCCGTAGCCCACCGAGCGATCCCGAATCGGTGGGTTACGCTTCGCTAACCCACCCTACGATTAATGTTCACTCGAATGCCGAATGGAATAAGGCCATTTACAATCAATCCTTACATACGAACGGAAACTGCTCTGACAGCTGAGTTTACCAACCCAGTTTACGGAGCTATTTCGGCAATTCCGAAGAGGATTTCAAGACTTGAGATGCTTTTCGAGAAATCCCAAGAGATCTTGCCACGCCTTCTCGGTCTCGATGCGTTCAGCCGGTGCCGCGCCGTTCTTCAGGTAAGGTGTGTAAACCAGAAAGCCATGCCGGCAGCGGGGATAAATTTTCAATTTGGCCGGATGCCGGGCTCTGTCCAATTTCGCCTTGAATGTAATCGCCTGCTGGGCGGGTACGATGTCGTCCCGGCCGCCCTGGAGGATCAGCACCGGCGCCTTCAAGTTCGGGATTTGAGCCAGGGCGTGGCGGGTCGAGAAAGCCAGCGGTTTGTCCTCCGGGCCGTCGCCGTAGATTCGCCGGGTCAGTTCGTCGCGGCCCGAGATTCCGTTTTGTTGAAGATGGCGCCACCAGGCGTAGATGTCCATCACCCCGTCGGCCGTGACCACGGCATCGACCTCAGACTGCCGCGCGGCTGCCAGCACGCTGATAAGAGCGCCGTGCGAGACCCCGACCATGGCCACTTTCCGGCCGTCGACGCCGGGTACTTGGGCCAGCAGCGGCAGAACATTCAGCACATCCCGCACTTCGCCGGCGGCTACTTCGATGTCTCCTTCCGATCCGTCCTCGCCTCGATAGGACGGGGTGAACACGGCATACCCCGCCTGCGCCAGACGCGCACTGGCCCGCATGTGTTCCACGGAAATGCCCGAAACGCCGTCATGGTTGAAGAGAATCAGCGGCAGTTTGTCTTTGGCGCAGGGCAGGAACAGCAAGCCTTTGACCTTCAGGCCATCGCTAGGATAGGTCCAGACCGAGACGGGAACTCCGCCGATTTGGCCAGCCGATTCCTCGGCAACGCCGGGAATTTGAGCCGCGGCCGGACGGTACAGGTCCAGCGCCAAACAAAGGATCGACATCCATCTCAAGACGGCATGGCCGGGATTCTGTTCTCGGACGGTAGGCGATCTGTGCGCCTTGCTTCGATGTTTCCGCCACGTCCTCATTGTCATCAGCGTCACGGATGGGCAGTGCTAAACTGGTTCTGCCGCCGCTACGTCGGCTTGGGTCTTGGCGAGCGGGCTAGGGCAAGCGAGCCGCAAGCAATAGTAGCCGAACGTATCGAAGCGAGCGACAAGACGATCCGGAATGTCCGTCATTGATCAATTATCCTAGAAACGGCAGTTGACCGCTTAGATGGAGTAGAAAAGCCCTATGAATTCTGACCGTCCTACCTTCTACCGATTTCACCACTCGGGTGAAGTCGCTACGCACCCGATTGCACGGCGGGCGAGCCGCCTGGCGGCGTTGCTCCTTCTTGTGGGGGATGGCCCCACGGCGGCGTCGCGCCTTGCCAGCCGGCCCGCCAGCCGCACACTCGGCCGCGTCCAACCGCCGTTTCTAGGATTATCAGTAGGGGAAGCGAATGACGAAACATAAGAACGCTATTTTGGCGCTGTTGATCGGATTTTCCATGTTAGCGGTGAACCAGGCCTGGGCGGAGAGAGGGGGCGGCAATGGACGGAAGCTCGATAGACCATCGGGTGGGCAATATCGGGAGCGGTATCAAGATCTTCGGCAGGAGCGAAAAAGTTTTCAGCAAGAATTTCAAGGCGAGGTTCAAGAACGTGCGCGGGACAGGGGCGTCGGGCGGGAGGGTGTGCGTCCGGGCGAGATGGAAGGCAGGCGTGAGCCGCTGATGATGCCGGAGGAGCGTGAGCGATATCAAAACCAGTACCGGGAATTGCGCGAAGAAAGAAAAGGGCTGCGGGGTTTGACCGAGGATGCCGGCGCGGGAAGGGGCGGGCGAGGCATGAGGCAAAGGCAAGAATAAATAACCAACCAATCCGGAACGGATAGCGATATAACCCGGCCGGGCATTATCTCAGCCGGGTTTTTACAGCTTCCGATTCCGGCTGTTCCGGCTTATAGGAATAGTTAAGGACACCGATGGTCTTACATCTTACGAAAAAGGCTTGAATCCATTAAACGCTATTCCAAAGTAGCTTATCGGGTGGCCTCTCGTTTCGGTGCTCCGTAACGGTTTCACGACGCTGACGAGTGATGTCCAAACCGCTTTGGCAACCGTAGTCAACTTGGGGTGATTGCGGTATTGGGCGGAGATTCTTGAGGGTTTAGTATTACGAACCGTGGCGAATCGATCGGCCAGGCGTTTATGTAGCGCGGTTTACCCTCGGCTTCTTATGTTGGACGCTGTTCGGTACCGGTATGCCGCAGGAGCGATTTCCCCGTAAAGGGACGTTTGGAAACCTGGCGGGTTGTTTCGCGATCAAACAGACAGTGAATGCGAAGCCAAGATGGAATCGATGTGGGAGATTCGATTGAAAGCTGTCGGAATTTACGGTGGTGTCGTTTAACGCTGTTGGAGCAACGGAAATGAACCGACTTGAACCCTCAATTGCCGCCCGACAGGGGCAAAATGACCGCGCTCCGCCGATGCGGATCATCCGGTTGATTTACGACAGCAGCGGGTTACGGCGAATCATATCCCGCCAAGCGGGTTGCTTTCCCGACTTGGATGTCAAGAGAGCACAGGGAGAGAGCGAAGCGGCATTTCGTAGACGAGCCGGGTTGAACCGCTCCGGTTCGGAGCCGAGCTGAAAGCCTTGGCTTTTGTAAGCCAGGTTTCAGTTTTGGAACGCTCGCCGATCAGGTATGTCTCAAGATAAGACTCCACCTCCCATGAGCAGAAGGAGAAGCTATCTCAGCAGGAGGCTTGATGCGAACGTCACGGAGGCTATGTTCACCATCTTTTCATGAACGGTACGCCTACCGATTCCCCCTGCCGATAATTCTTTTCGCGTTACCGTTGTCTCTGCCTTTCGGCGGAGCGGCATACACCCAAAGAGCCGAGCCTCCGGTCACTGCTTTGCAAAAAGCGTCCGACGAAGACGGGCAATGGCTTATTTCGGCCAAGGATTACGCCAATACCCGTTTCAGCGCGCTCGACCAGATCAAAGCCGAAAACGTCCACGATCTGCGGTTGAACTTTACCTTCTCGACCGGTCTGTCACGCGGCCACGAAGCCGCGCCTATCGTGGCCGACAACACGATGTACATCGTGACCCCTTATCCGAACACTCTTTACGCACTGGATTTGACCCGTCCGGGCGCGCCTCTCAAATGGAAGTACGAGCCGAAGCCGCTGTCCGCGGCTCAAGGGTTGGCCTGCTGCGATGTCGTGAATCGAGGAGCGGTGTACTCGAAGGGACGAATTTTCTTCAACACGCTCGACGGGCAGACCGTGGCGGTCGATGCCAAGACCGGAAATGAAATCTGGAAAGCACGGATCGGCAATATCAATCTGGGCGAATCCATTACGATGGCGCCGCTGATCGTGAAGAACAAAGTGCTGGTGGGCAACAGCGGCGGCGAGTTCGGCGTGCGCGGCTGGCTTACGGCGCTCGATGCCGGCAACGGCCGCGTGGTCTGGAAAGCGTACTCCACCGGCCCCGACAAGGACGTGCTGATCGGCCCCAGGTTCAAGCCGTTTTACCCCCAAGACCGTGGCGAGGATCTGGGCGTTGCGACCTGGCCGCCCGAGGCTTGGAAAATCGGCGGCGGCACCGTGTGGGGCTTCATTTCCTACGATCCTGCCTTGAATCTGATCTATCACGGTACCGCCAATCCCGGGCCGTGGAATCCGGAACAGCGCCCAGGCGACAACAAGTGGACGGCTGGGGTCTTCGCACGCGATCCCGACACCGGCGAAGCGCGCTGGTTTTACCAGTGGAGTCCCCACGACCTGTACGACTACGACGGCGTTAACGAAAACGTCCTGCTGGACTTGTCCATTAACGGGCAGATCCGGAAAGTTCTGGTCCATCCCGAGCGGAACGGTTACGTGTACGTCCTTGACCGAACCACCGGCGAGGTGCTGTCGGCCACGCCTTTCGTGCATATCACGACGACCAGGGGCGTCGATTTGAAAACCGGACGCCCCATCGAAGTGCATGAGAAAAGGCCCCGGTTCAACACCGTCGTGCACGATATTTGTCCCGCAGCGCCAGGAGGGAAGGATTGGCAGCCCTCGGCCTATTCCCCGAAAACCGGCTGGCTTTACATTCCTCATCAGAATATCTGCATGGACGAAGAGGGCGTCGAAGCCAACTATATCGCAGGCACGCCCTATGTCGGCGCCAACGTGCGGATGCACGCGGGTCCCGGCGGACACCGGGGCGAGTTCACCGCCTGGGACCCCGTTGCGGCCAAGGCGGTCTGGAAGATCAGGGAGAAGTTCCCGGTCTGGAGCGGCGCCTTGGCGACGGCGGGCGACGTGGCGTTCTACGGCACCATGGAAGGCTGGTTCAAGGCGGTGAATGCCCGGACCGGCGAGTTATTGTGGCAATTCAAGTGCGGCTCCGGAATCATCGGCCAGCCAATGACTTACCGGGGGCCCGACGGCAAGCAATACGTGGCGACTCTGTCCGGCGTCGGCGGTTGGTCCGGGGCTATCGTTGCCGGCGAGCTCGATTCTCGTGACGGTACCGGAGCGTTGGGATTCATCAATGCGATGACCGATTTACCGGAGTATACGACGCGGGGTGGGATGCTGTATGTCTTCGCATTGCCGTAGATCCGGGTTCTTCTCGATGCTTGCCTTGCTTGCGGCGTTTTGGCCGGGCATGGCGTCAGCCGTCGTGGATGATCATTCTCCAAAGCGTACTCTCCGCATCTGCTCGGATCCCAATAATCTGCCCTTCTCCAACCAGAGGCAGGAAGGCTTCGAAAACAAGATCGGCGATCTCATCGCCCACGAATTGAATGCCGAAGTCGAGTACACCTGGTGGGCGCAGCGGCGCGGCTTTATCCGCAATACGCTCAAATCCCATCGCTGCGACCTGGTTCTCGGCGTCCCGAGCAACTTCGGGCCCGCACTGACGACGACGCCGTATTATCGGTCCAGCTACGTGTTCGTTTACCGCCTGGACTCGGGGCTGAACATCCGCTCCTTCAACGATCCTACGCTGCACGACGTCAGGATCGGCGTGCAGATGGTCGGGGACGACTTCGCCAACACCCCGCCGGCCCATGCCCTGACCAGCCGAAAGATCATCGATAACGTGGTCGGTTACACCGTTTACGGCGATTACTCCAAGGAGAATCCGCCGGCCAGGATCATCGATGCGGTAGTGGCGGGCGACATCGATATCGCCGTCGTATGGGGACCTTTGGCGGGCTACTTTGCCAAGAACCAAGCGGTTCCGCTCGCCGTCGTGCCCGTCTCGCCGCCGGCCGACCGGTCTCTTCCCTTCGTGTTCGATATCGCGATGGGAGTGAGGCACGGCGATAAACGGTTACGCACAGAACTGGAACGCATCATCGAGCGCAGGAGCAAGGAGATCGAAGCCATACTCGACGAGTATGGCGTGCCCCGGATCGGAACCCGCCTTTCCAGCCGAAACGGACGGTCAGGATGGAAATCGGTCATAAGCTCTCGGCATTAGCCTGTGCGATTGCGGCAGTTCTTCTTCTGAATGCCTGCGATCGCCAGGAGGACCCCGCAGCGGTATCGGTAGCCGGCGGCGATCCCGCACAGGGGAGGGAAGCCATTTCACGGTACGGCTGCGGGTCCTGCCATGTCATCCCCGGAATCGAAGGCGCAAACGGTCTGGTGGGGCCGCCTTTGAGCGGAATCGCGAGCCGCGTCTACATCGCCGGCGTGCTGACCAACACGCCGGAAAATCTGATGCGCTGGATTCAAGATCCGCCCGCTATCGATCCCCTGACCGCCATGCCGAACACGGGTGTTACCGAAGCGGATGCCCGCCATCTTGCCAGCTTTCTCTATACGCTGCGGTAGACGGCTGATTCTCACGACCTCTACGGTATGACATGCTAAGCTAACGGTTTTCGGCCCCTGCTGCGGCATGGGTCGGAAACCGCCATTCGTCGGACAACCGTTAAGACCACTCCGGATCATTTCAAGGCACATGAGTATCGGCACGCTGTTCATCGTTTCAGCCCCGTCCGGGGCGGGAAAAACCAGTTTGGTCAGGGCACTGCGGGAAAACCTCGAGGGGTTCACGGTTTCGGTGTCGCATACCACGCGAGCGCAGCGTCCCGGGGAAGTCCACGGCCGGGATTATTTCTTCGTGAATCATGCCGAATTCGAAGGGATGATCGAATCGGGCGGGTTTCTGGAGCACGCCAGGGTGTTCGACAACTATTACGGCACGGCTCGGGCAACCGTGGAAAAAGCCCTATCCGAAGGACAGGACGTGCTGCTCGAAATCGACTGGCAGGGCGCCCGCCAAATCCGCAGCTTGATGCCCGATTGCATTTCCATCTTCATTCTGCCGCCCTCGCGCCGCACCCTGGAAGAACGGCTCAAGGCGCGCGGCCAGGACGATCCTGACACCATCGCCCGCCGCATGCGCGATGCCATCTCGGAGATGTCGCATTACAGCGAGTACGACTATCTCATCGTGAACGACGACTTCGATCGGGCGCTCGCCGAGCTGCGCAGCGTCGTGGTCGCCAGCCGGCTCAAGACGGGGCGGCAGTCCGAAGTTCACAAAGATCTGATCGGCGGACTATTGGCCTAATTCCATTTTGTGTAACGCCTGCGGCAGCGGGCGTTACAGGCCCCGACCGGGGAAGGCTGGCTGTGCCGGGCCAGCCACAAGGACCTGTTTACCGGCGAGATCGTGGGCTACGCTCGCGGGGAACGCATGACGACGGCCTTGGTCAGCCAGTCTTTGTGGAGGGAGGTGCCGGCAAAGCGGCCCGCTCCAGGCAATGCCATTATTAACCCGGCCTATAAATATAGGCCGGGTTAATCCGGGGCAGGGATGCCCCGGCGCGGCGACAAGCCGCGTGAGCCCAGGCCGGGCGTATACCGGCCTGGGCGGCGGCCCGAAATACCAGGAGGGTATTTACGGGCCTGACTATTAACCCGGCCTATAAATATAGGCCGGGTTAATCCGGGGCAAGGATGCCCCGGCGCGGCGACAAGCCGCGTGAGCCCAGGCCGGGCGTGTACCGGCCTGGGCGGCGGCCCGAAATACCAGGAGGGTATTTACGGGCCTGACTAATAAGTTAAGCCGTCATTCCGGCAGGGATTGCTCACCCCATCCCTGGGGTTCGTCCTACGGACCGTGCTCCGCACGTCCAAATTTGCTCCTGGCAAATTTGTGCCGGACAAATCGGCAGGGCGAGGCGCAATGCGGCGAGCGGGCAGGCCAGGGAAGGACTGCCCAGGACTTGCGAGCGAAGCGGGACGGCGTAGCGTGGCGAGGCCGATTTGCACGCGAAGCGCCCGTAGGGTGCCGCACAGGGACTGTGCGGCATGAATCCAGTGCACAAGGAAGTGAGAGGCCTCTGCCATCCATAGCGTCTGGACCCCGGCATTCCAATCGCAAACGGGCCTTTAGTCGGCCCCTTCCCTGCCGGGGTGACGTTATTCGTCTTAACTTAACGGCATTGCCGCTCCAGGCCTGATTCACCATTCCGGTCAGGGGAGCCAGTATTGTGCCCATGCCTATCGGGCGTTGCTGGAGCAGTTCGGTTTCAAGCCTCCAAATGCTCCTATGGAGAGCTTTTGGGGCACGCTGAAGAACGAACGGGTCCGTCACCGGCGGTATGCTACGCGACAACAAACCATCGCGGACATCACGGAATGGATCGAGATCTTCTACAACCGCCAACGGCGCCACTGGCGGTAATGTAGGCCACCTTTGGACGCTGCTCTTCAAACGCGTGCCCCGCTCGCTGAATCACTTCCCGGCCATCCAGCCGTTGATCTCCTCCATGAACGGCGTGGACAGACTGCCGGCCCTGACCTGTAATCCAACAAGCCCGCGGATGTAGTCGTAGCGGGCCTTGGCCTGCTCGACGCGTGCCTTCAGCAGCCGGCGCCGGGCCTCGAGCAGGTCGACGATCGTCGAAGCGCCGAGCTCATAGCCGCGTTCCTGAGCCTCGGCGGCTTTCTCCTGCGCGCGCACTTCCTGGCGGGTGGAGTCGATCCGCGAGTAGCTGGCCATGGCATCCAGGTATGCCGTTCGTGTTTCCTGTTCGATTTCTCGGCGCTTCTGCTCGAACTGCTCCCGGGCGATCCGATGCCTGGCTTGTGCATCCCTCACCCCCGCCTGAACCCGGCCGCCCTCGAAGATCGGGACGGTGAGCTGCACGCCGGCGGTGAACACGTTGTAAGGGGGCTGGGAACGGTTATCGAATCCGGTGTCCGCATAGGTCTCGGAGACCTGCAGGGTAAGCAGCGGAGCATGCTCGGCCCGGCTGCTGGTCACCAGTTTGTCTGTGGCGTCGATGCCGTGTTGTAGCGCGGTCAGGGCCGGGTTGTTACGGGTCGCTTCCTGCACCCATTCGTCCGGAGCGCGCGGGACGGGGGGAAAGTGCTCCCGGCCGACCGGGTTGACATCCCGCACCGAACCCCCGGCCAGCTCGCGCAGTTTCTCCAGCGCCACATCCTTGGCATTTCGCGCCTCGATCCCGCGGGTGGCCAACGTTTGGTAATAGGCCTCGACCTCGTACAGATCGGTCACCTTCACCATCTGCCGCTCGTGCATCCGCTGCAGGCCTTTCAGCTGGCTTTCCACGGCTTTTGTTTCCGATGCCACGTAGGCGATGTTGTCGGTAGCCTCGACTGCCCTGAGATACCGGTCCACCAGGTCCCCCGCGACAGCGATACGCGCCGCCTCGAGTTCCTGCTCCGACTGCAAAATGACATTTTCGGCGCTCTGCCAGCGATAGAAAGAGGCTAGGTCAAACAAGGCCTGGCGCAACTGCACCGTTCCGCGCAGGCCGCTGTATTGCTGATCGATTGCGGGCAAGCTGCTCAGGCTCAGCGAGCTTTGTCCGGCCTGTTGATGCAGATCGTTGTAAGAGTAATTCCCGACCGCGAAAATCTGCGGCAGCAATTTGCTGAATGCCTGGTCTTTCTGGGCGTTGGCTCGATCCACCGAGTATTCGCGGCTTTTCAGCACGGGGTTGGTTTCCAGGGTGCGCTGGTACAGCTCCAGCAGAGACTCGGCGCAACAGGCCGAAGGCAGAGCAAGTACCGCCAGGCACAGGAAGCCCTTTCCGAAACCGGCTAATGTCATGGATCAATCTTCGATAAAGGAGCGGGTGACGGTGTTCACGAAGGGGTCGGTTAGATACTCGAACAGGGTGCGCTCGCCCGTATTGATCAAGACCTCGGCCGGCATGCCCGGCACCAGGTCCAGTTTCTGGCGGGCCAGGTCCTGAAGCCCTTCCGGCGTGATTTCCACCCGCGCCAGGTAATAGGAAGTCTGGGTTTGTTCGTCCACCAGACGGTCGGCGGAAACAACCATCAGCTTGCCCTCGATTTTTGGGGTATCGCGGGATTTGAAGGCGGTAAACCGCACTTCCGCCATCTGGCCGAGCTGGATACGGTCGATGTCCTGAGGCGACAGCCGGGCTTCCACGACCAAGCGCTCATCCTGCGGAACAATGTCCAGGATCTTTCCCCCCGGCTGGATGACGCCCCCCAGGGTGTGCACGGACAGACCCAGGACCATGCCGGGCTCCGGTGCCTTGACGACCGTGCGCGCCACTGTGCTTTCCAGGGACTGAATCTTTTCTCGCAACTCGAACAGGGCCGCCTGGACCTCGCCTAGTTCTTTCGCGACCTCCCGCTGCAGCTCCTTCTGGAGCTGGAGGATCTTGAGTTCGGTCTCGCTGATCTGTAATTCGGTGGCTGCCAGCTCAGACGCCAATTCCCCGCGCTGGCCCTCGCTCTGTGCCAGATTGCGCTCCAGTTCCCGCACTTTCTGCCTCTCGGTGTAGCCTTCCTTGAGAAGGGCCTCGAAATCCTCCAGTTCGTGCCGAAATGACTTCACCAGGCGATCACGGCTGGTGATTTGGGCCTGCAAACCCTTGAGCTTGGCGCGGAGCTGTTCGATCTGCCGCCGGTACAGGGAAATCTCGCCGTCGTGGGCCGTCTTGCGGACGGTGAAAGTGTGGTTCTGTATGCGGATGGCGTCATCGATCCGGGGATCGTCTGCATGGACGAGCAAATCGGGAGGATAGCGGACCTCATTCAGGCCATCGCGTTGCGCGATCAGGCGGGCTTCCCGTGCCGCGGCGATGTAATACTGCCCGCGCAGGACTTCGAGCTGGGCTCGCGGCTGGGTGTCGTCGAGGGTGGCCAAAACCTGGTCCTTTTCGACCGAATCGCCGTCGCGGACCCGGATGGTCTTGATGATGCCGCCTTCCAGATGCTGGACCGTCTTGCGGTAGTTTTCCACGGTGATGACGCCCGGGGCCAGCGCTGCGCTGCTGAGCGGAGCGAGGGCCGCCCAGGTGCCGAGGCCGCCGAAGATGGCGAAAACGACGAGGAACCCGAGCCGGCGGAAACGGCGGTCGTCGGTCAGCAGCGATGGCTGGGCTGAGGTCGTCACGGCCATCAAGACGGATTGTGGACGGGAGCGGCCGCGACGGGGCGGAGGCCGCCGGCCGGCCGCGGCGTCGAATTCTGCAAGCTCGCCAGAACCTGGTCGCGCGGTCCCGACACGGCCACCAGACCTTCCGCCAGCAGAACGATCTTGTCCACCTGGCTCAGGAGGCTCTTGCGATGGGTGACCACGATCACGGTGCACCCTTTGCGCTTCAGTTCGGCCAGGGCGGCGACCAAGGCATTTTCACCCTCCTGATCCAGGTTGGAATTGGGCTCGTCCAGGATCACCAGCTTCGGGTCGCCGAACAAGGCGCGGGCCAGTCCCAGCCGCTGCTGCTGTCCGGCGGAGAGGATATTGCCGTGGCCGAGGATTTTGGTGTCGTAGCCTTCCGGCAGCCGCAAGATCATGTCGTGGATACCGGCGGCGCGGGCGGCCGCCACTACCCTGTCGGGGTCGACGGTGCCGAATCGCGCGATGTTTTCGCCGATGCTGCCGTCGAGAAGTTCGACGTCCTGAGGCAGATAGCCGATGTAGTTGCCCAGCGCCTCCCGGTCCCATTGGGTGGTTTCGGCGCCATCAAGCCGGATGGCCCCCTGGCTTACGGGATAAAGCCCCAGGATCGCGCGGAGCAGGGTGGATTTGCCGGAGGCGCTGGCTCCGATCACGCCCAGTGCGGTGCCCGGTTCGATCCGAAGGCTGATGCCCTTGAGCACCGGGGCGGACGCGCCCGGCGGCTGGACGACGGCGCTTTCCAGGAGGATTTCACCCCTCGGGGCGGGCAGCGGCATCGGCGGTTCGCGGTATGGGGCGGCGCTGAGCAGTTCGTCGAGCCGCTGGTAAGCGGCCCGCGCCTGCGAAAAACCCCGCCAGGTGCTGATCATCAGGTCCAGAGGCGCCAAGGCGCGGCCCAGCAGTATGGAACCCGCGATCACCAAACCCGGTGTGATCTCCCTGTGGATGGCCAGATAGGCGCCGAGACCAAGGATCAGCGACTGGATGGTCAGCCGGTAAGTCTTCGACAGCGCGGCGATCAGGCCGCCCTTGGCACTGGCCTGGCTTTGCAGCTCGAGCAACAGGGTCTGCTTGTCCTGCCAGCGGGTCCGCATCCGGGGCAGCATGCCCATGGCCTCGATCACTTCCGCGTTGCGCAGATTGCGCTGGGTGAACTGGTTGGACTCCACGGCGTGCCGGTTGGCTTCCTGCAGGTGTTTGCGGGTAGCCGCTTCGTTCCAGACAGCAAGGCCCGCCAGCACGAACGCCGAAATCAGGCCGACTGCCCCGAAAACCGGATGGAACAGGAACATCATCCCCAGATAAACCGGAAACCAGGGGGCGTCAAAAAACGCGAAGAGGCCCGGCCCGGTTAGGAACTGCCGGATTTGTAGCAGGTCGGTCAAAGGCTGCGCGGACGATATCCTGCCCCCGGAAGCGAGGGACTGGGCGAACACCGCATCGAAAACCCGCCCGCCCAGGAGACTGTCCAGACGCGCGCTGGTAACGATCAGAATCTGGGTACGGACCCACTCCAGCCCGCCCATCACGATGAAGAGGAACACCGCGATGAGCGTCAGCATCAGGAGCGTCGACTCGCTGCCGCTGCTCAGCACGCGATCGTAGACCTGCAGCATGTAGATCGACGGCACCAGAAGCAGCAAGTTGATGAAGAAACTGAAGAACCCTACCGACCAGAAGGAGGTCCGGCAAGTTTGCAGCGCCCGGCGCAGATCCGACCGGACCCATGTACCCTGGTGTTGTGGTTGCGGTTGGTGGGTACCCATTCGAATTCCTAAGTAGAGGCTGAACGGATACCCTCAACGCTCCGCATGAAATTAGAGCGGGCAGCCTTCAAGCCGGGCCTTGCGGATCGGGCATTCGTTCCTTCCCGAAACATGAGCGCTCGTGTTCTGACCGGAATCAGGCCGGCTGCGCCTGCCCGGCGCCTTCGGCGGCAAGGCAGGGCAACCGGGCTTTCGCAGGCGAACCGCCATATCGGATCAGAGGAGACCCGCTAGATCAGAAACTCGTTCTGTTGCAGCTCCGCGCCTACGCCCACCAGGCTGATCTCCGGAATACCCAGAGGGGCAATCCCGGCACCCTCCGTGGTCGAACCGCTCACCAGGCTCTGGATCACAACGTTGTCCCCGGTGCCGCCGTCGAGCACATCGAGTCCGGCGCCACCCAGCAGCACGTCGTCGCCGGCGCCGCCGAGCAGCACGTCATTGCCGTCACCGCCGATCAGCACGTCGTCGTCATCGCCGCCATTGGCTGTGAGCTGGATGCTGCCCACCGTCAACCCCGACGCCTCGATCACGTCATCGCCGGCGAGGCCGTTGATCACGAGGCGGTCCATTGTCGGGTCGAAATTCGTGATGTTGATCCGGGCCGCAAGACCCAGCACGGAGACTCCGTTGCCATCGCCCACGACGATTATGACGTCGTCCCCCTGGGTCGCATTGACGAAGATGGTGTCCGCCTGGCCGTCGCTACCGCCGCCGAAAGCGCCGAGATCGATGTTGACTTCGGTCACGTCCGTGCCGGACAGATCGTTGACCACGATGTTGTCGGCGCCGCCCAGCGCCCTGAAATCGATCCGCTCGACGTCGTCCAGGTCCATGGTGACGTTGGCGACGTCGCGGAAGAAGCGCGCGCGGCCGCCGTTGGCGGAGATATCGATGTTTTCGCTGACGTTCGCGCCGTTGAACAGCATGGTGTCGAAGCCGGCCTGGCCTTCGAGGATGTCGTTGTCGTCGCCCGGATTCCAGACGAAGGTGTCGTCGCCCGCGCCCATGATTGCGAGGTCGTTGCCGTCTCCGCCGTTGAACAGATCGTCCCCTTCGCTGCCGAGTAGAACGTCGGCGCCGAGGCCGCCGTTCATCGTCAGTTGGACTGCGCCAGCCTCCAGACCGGTAGCATCGATGACGTCATCCCCGCCAAGACCATTGAGCGTCAACCGATCGTTCGCAACCTCCTGGCCGGAAATGTTCACCTGGCTCGGCAGACCGAAGACGGTAATTCCGCCGGCATCGCCCGCGACGCCGAACACGTCGGCGCCATTCGTGGCGTTCACCGTGACCGTGTCCGCCGCGCCGTCGCCGCCCCCGCCGGTGCCTCTCAGGTCGATGTTGATCTGAGTGACGTCCGTCCCGCTGAGATCGCCGATCACGATGTTGTCGGCACCGCCCAGCGCGTTGAAATCGATCTGTTCGACGTCGTTCAGGTCCATGGTGACGCTGCCGACGTTGCGGAAGAAGTGCACGCGGCCGCCGTTGGCGGCGATGTCGATGTTCTCGGCCGCGTTGCTGCCGTTGAACAGCATCGTGTCGAAGCCGGCCTGGCCTTCGACGGTGTCGCTCCCGTCGCCCGGATCCCACTGGAACACGTCGTTGCCGGCGCCGAGCAAGGCGACGTCGTTGCCCTGCTGGCCGTCGATGAAGTCGTCACCGTCGCCACCCAGGAGGACGTCGGCGCCCTGGCTGCCCAGGATCGTGTCGTTGCCGGCGCCGCCGTCGATCACGAGCTTGATCACGCCCGCCGGGAGGGTGGTCGCAGTGATCCCGTCGTCGCCTGCCCCGCCGTTGATGACGAGCGAATCGTTGGCGCCTTCGCTGTTGGCGATGTTAACCTGCGCCGCCAGTCCGACCACCGACGCCGATGTCCCGGCGCCGAACACGTCGATGATGTCGTTGCCGCCCGTGCCGTTCGTGACCACCGTATCGGCCTGCCCATCGCCCGCCGCTCCGCCGAGCGTTCCGGCGAGATCGATGTTGACTTCGGTCACGTCCGTGCCGGACAGATCGTTGACCACGACGTTGTCCGCGCCGCCCAGCGCCCTGAAATCGATCCGCTCGACGTCGTCCAGGTCCATGGTGATGCTGCCGACGTTGCGGAAGAAGCGCACGCGGCCGCCGTTGGCGGCAACGTCGATGTTCTCGGCCACGTTGCTGCCGTTGAACAGCATCGTGTCGAAGCCGGCCTGGCCTTCGACGGTGTCGCTGCCGTCGCCCGGATCCCACTGGAACACGTCGTTGCCGGCGCCGAGGAAGGCGACGTCGTTGCCCTGCTGGCCGTCGATGAAGTCGTCGCCGTCGCCGCCCAGGAGAACGTCGGCGCCGTTGCTGCCCAGGATCGTGTCGTCGCCGGCGCCGCCGTCGACAGTGATCTGGATGAGGCTCGCTAGATTGCCGGTTGCGGAAAACGTATCGTTACCGCCGTTCATGTTGACGACGAGATTCTCGGTCGTGCCGATATCGAGTGCGAAAGGGGCCGGGTCGAGGCGGTCGAAACGGACGCGCGATCCGTTGGCGGTTACCGTAAACACCTCGGCGCCGTTGCCGCCGTTCACTTCCGCGGTGTCGATGCCGGTTCCGCCCTCCATCAGATCGCTGTCATCGCCCGGATTCCAGATCATACGGTCGTTGCCGGCCTCGCCGAACATCTGGTCATCGCCGTCGCCGCCGGTCAGCGTATCGTTTTCAGAACCGCCGAACAGAAAGTCGACGCCGCCTTTGCCGAAGAGGACGTCGTCGCCCGCCTGCCCGAAGAGCTGGTCGCCGCCCGAGCCGCCGGTCAGCGTGTCGTTTCCCGTGCCGCCGAAAAGGTTGGCGCGGGGCAAAGCACCGTTTGTTTCGTCGAGCGTGATGGTGTCGTTTCCGCCCAGCCCAAATCCCTGAATCAGGCTCGTGTTGGCGACGGTCGCGGTACCGCCCCCGACCGGAACGGCGCCGCCATTGATGAGAATGGTTCCGGCCGCATTGCGGCTGAATTCGATCGTGTTGTCGAATGCATCACCGAGTGCCGTCAGAACCCCGGTGGAAGGTGTGAACGTTCCGGTGACCGTCTGGGTGGTGATGTCTGCGCTTGCGGTAAGAGCGAGCGGTCGGACATCTTCGGTCGACAGACCGCTCTCCGAGGGGGCTCGGAACGGTAGCTGATCCAATGCAAGCACTTCTGGTGCGGGTACCGGCTGTTTCCGGCCGAGGTTGGACATACCCATGGTTTTCTCCTTAATTATTTTTGATGATCACTCGATAACGCCGTATGAAATTTCGGTGGACTAGGGTTAAGGATTGAACGCCCCGTCCTAATCCGGCTCCATCCGAAACTTCTTATCGGGATTCGGCTCAAAATGCGGTGCCGGATCATCGTTTCGGCCCGCCTCCCGATTTCGCTCGGACTAACTCCGGCGGTACACTCACAAGAACCTGAACGGAGCCATGGCCGATCATCCCTTTCATGGCCCTGATCTCGAAGCGCTTGCCGGTTTATCCGGCCCAGCCATGACATCGCCCGCCGCACCTCCCACTGGCGCGTTGTATCGGTATTTCTCCCTCCGAGCGAGAAAGGTTCAAAAAATCCAGCGTTGCGTCGCGATTTTTTTACGAAACCCTTGTGTGGCATCCCGGTCACCCAAAAGAACCTATCGTGGCGACGAGTCCCGGCGGTCGGCGCACTGGCCGAATCAATCGCAAACGGTGGCGTTAATCGCTACCCCTTCCAATCGCAAACGTCGCTTTAATCGCGACCTTCCCCGCTTGTCTCGCCCGGCCCCAGCCAGGGGTTCGGATATCGCGCGCAGATGACTCGCAGCGCGTGTGAAGCTTGTTGGTCGAACCCTACCGAGCGCGGTTGCGCTGACTCGAACTCCGGCGGCGGAAAACGGCATAGGCCATCATGCCTGCCCCCACCAGCGCCAGTGACGGCGCCTCCGGGACGTTGTTGGTCGGTACGCGGGACCACACGGCATAGATGAAGCTTTCGGAAGTTAGGTCGTCCGAGGGGGAAACAATCAGGAGACCAGAAACGTCGTCCAACGGGCCAAACAGATTTTGTGCAAAACCCACATCGGCCAACCCGCCTACGGTGAGCCCAAAATCATAGGGCGTCAGCACCATGCAAAGAACGAAATCTGAGCACCCCGCGGTTGTATCCGGGGCGGAATCGAAGGCACCAAAGGCCCCGTCCAAAAAGACCTGGTCCAATAAGGCTTGCGAGGCGGCCAATGCCTCCCCTTCCGTCTTAAACACGAAATCGTTGCTGGAATCGCACCCGCTGAACAACCCGGCACAGGTCCCACCCTGAAATGTGACATCGTATAGCGTGGTCACGTTGTTGACGGTGACTTCGACGCCGGTGGCCCCGGTCAATATGCCGTTAGTCACCTGCAGCGTCGGTAGAGCATGCGCGCTTCCCCAGGCAAGGCACGAAGCGACTAGGCAAACGATTATCCACAGAGTTTTCATTGGTCTCACTTTCCCTAATTCTGCGCTCACGAGTGAGCATGATGGTAAACCGTCGCTACCGCCTCGGAACGACCCCCTAGCACCTTCGAAGTGCCAAGCAGGATTTAGGCCATCGCCTCCAATACTAACCGTAAGACCTTGAAATAAAACTCTTTAGAGTGCCTCGCGCCCAGCGGTTCCCTCTGTATCTTTGGGGCTCTGTAAAAAATCCTGACATGCTTGTAACAGGCCGTACACAGAAACGCCATTTGAAATTGAACGGCCGCTTAGCGGGAGAGCAGAAAAACGAAAGTTTGGACGAATCGGTTAGCGCCTCATCACTCCGCTGTTTCGCTGGACGTGTAGTCATCCTTCTCGGACGCCATGATCTAGCCCTAGCCTGGATATTTCATGAAAGGAGGGGTGGCGGAATCGAAAAGCCCTTAAAATTCAACTGCTGACATCGAATTTGTGAGGAGATTCCGCCGTGACACATTGTACCGGACAAATCGAGCTGTTTGCGCCCGTGGCACGCCGCCGCATCGATGTGGCCTTCGACGGGGCGCTGTGACCAGCGATGCCGGAGTGCTGCTGTTGCGGCAGGTCGATCGCAAGCTGGGTTTGCTGGACAGCGTGGCCCAACGCTTGAAGGACCCGCGTGATCCCAGCCGGTGTGCCCACGCCGTGCTCCACCTGCTGCGACAGCGGGTTTATGGCCTGTGCCAAGGCTATGAAGACCTCAACGATCACGACACCTGGCGCCATGACCTGGCGTTGCAGACGGCCTGTGAACGGCTGTCGCCCGGTGCCTCCAGCCCCACCTTGTGCCGCTTGGAAAACCGGATGGATCGGGCGGCGGCCCTGGCGATCCATGAGGTGTTTGTCGAGCAGTTCATCGCTTCATTTCCGACGCCGCCGGATCAGCTCATCCTGGATTTCGACGCGACCGATGATCCGGTCCATGGGCATCAGGAAGGCCGGTTCTTCCATGGCTACTATGACCACTATTGCTTCCTGCCGCTTTACGTCTTTTGCGGCGATCAGTTGTTGGTCAGCTATCTCAGGCCCTCGAAGATCGACGCGGCCAAGCACGCCGGGGCGATCCTGAAAGCTCTGGTGCAACGGCTGCGTGCCGTCTGGCCCGAGGTGAAAATCATCTTCCGGGCCGATTCGGGCTTCTGCCGACGGCGGATTCTGGCCTGGTGCGAACGCCACGGCGTCGGTTATCTCGTGGGCCTGGCCAAGAACAACCGCCTTTTGAAGCTTGCGGCGCCTTGGCGCCAGGCAGCGCAAACCCAATTTGCCGCCACCTCGGAAAAACAGCGGGTCTTCGGTGAGTTTGCCTATACCGCCGGCACCTGGAAACACCCCCGCCAGGTGATCCTCAAAGCCGAGCATGGACCCCAAGGCGAAAATCCAAGGTTCCTGGTCACCAACCTGGCGGGCGACTCCCAAGCGCTGTACGAAGACGTCTATTGTGCGCGGGGCGACATGGAAAACCGGATCAAGGAACAGCAACTCGGCTTGTTCGCGGACCGCACCAGTTGTCACGTCTGGTGGGCCAACCAATTCCGGCTGCTGCTCGCCTCGCTCGGCTACCTCTTGTTGGAAGCCCTTCGTCGCCTCGGCCTCGCCGGTACCGAACTCGCTCGGGCGCAGTGTTCCACTCTCAGGGGCAAGCTCCTCAAAATCGGTGGCGTGATCCTTCGAAATACCCGTCGCATTCGCTTCCTGTTGCCGAATGCTTACCCCTGGCAGGCGCTGTTCTGGCACATCGCCGAGCGCTTTGCCCCCGGCTGAGCCGGGCCGAGTGGGTTCCCCGGCACGTTGATTCTCTGGGGGTAAGGGGGACGTTTGCCTGAAATTCAGACTTTCACCCCAAACGAGCACTCAACACGCCTTTTTCTGGTCCCGAACCCAGAACGCGACCGGCCTCCTACCTTCACTGAGGTCCTGATGAAATATTCAGGCTAGTTACCGAATCAGTAACTCTGCGGATATGCTGGGGATGCGTCGCACTTCACGTCGCTGCCGCAAAATGGCCGATTTTTCCAAAGGAACCGACCGTCCACGGAGATTTGGCGACTGGCGGCTTTTGGCCGATTGTGTTGAAAAAGTCATCTAAACCAGCTTATCAGCTCGAATCCGCGCAGATTTGATTTTTTCATCATCGTAGATTCAATGGGTTACGCTCGTGCTGACGCTGAAGTGAGTAGGGTTTTTGCTGCCTGAAGTCCGCGCTCGAGATTGCCATTATCGGCGCCACCGGCGGGAACAGCTGCGGCTGTACTACTAATTGCCGCGCAAGCCAAACAGGCATTTAAGCCAGCGTTTTGCCGTCGGGGTCAGGCCAGCCTTGAGACGTTGCTCGGCCAGGCGGGGGTTGCTTTGCGCCAGGGTCGGGTAGATGTGTATGGTCCCGGCGAGATCGGATACCTTCAGATTCTTGCGCATTGCCAAGACGTATTCATGGATCAATTCGCCCGCCTGGGCTCCGGCGACAGCCGCGCTCAAGACACGGCTGTTATTGCTATGGCACAAAGAGCGATTTTCGACAAATGCAGTCCGTAGGATGTGCCGACCATCGGGAAGCGCCCTTCGACTCGCTCAGGACAGGCCCTTCGACTGGGCTCAGGACAGGCATCGTTCGCGATCGATGGGCTGCGCAGGCTCAGCCCATCCCATACCAGCTATCATTGGCATGATTCCACTAAGCTGCCGGAGCAATTAAGCATTTTTCACCGCTATATAGCGGCGCGCCATGGGAAACTGCCCCTCACAAGTCAAAATACAGGCCGATATGACTCATAGAGCGTTTTTCATCCCAATGTACGGCTTCGTGTCGGGCGGGAAGAACGTAGGTCGGCAAAGGAGTTTGTCGGAAGGGTCGCGACTAAAGCGACCGTTTGCGATTGGGAAGGGATTGCCGACCTACCTATCGGGCTCTCTGACACCGAATCGGAAAATGTCTAGGCCGGAATAAGCCCTTCGGCTTCGCTCAGGACAGGCTCTGCGTTTCCGGCAAAGTCGTAGGTCAGCCATCCTTTGCCGGCAGCCGTGTCGGGAAGGGATTCTTGATCTACCGTACTGTTGGGCGAAATGAAAACGCGGTGGGAAACGAACGCCGTGTGCGTGGCGTAAGCAAAATAACGAAAGCTCGATCCCTTCTCCAGATTCGGATTATTTGGCCTTTCGGATAAGATATCGCATTTGACGCAAAGCAAGACGTTGGATATTTTCCATTTCCGGATTAGATATCGAATTTGAGGTCGACTTTAAGTTGGGCCAAGGAACCTAAATGAGCTTCGTTTTGTGTTCGAACTGCTTTTCCGATCAGGGCCTGAGACTGGATGCCGAACGAATCGGCGACGCAGACGATTCTAAGTGCCAGAACTGCGGTCAAGCTTCCGGGCGAAAACTAACAAAAGAGAGAGTTGAAGCGCTTGCTCATAGGTTTTTCGTGTGGGGAACTCTGCATAAGTGCGACTATGGCGCAGCGCCGATCGTCCAATTCAACGAACATCAGAAAACGAGCATCTCGACTGCTGCTCGGTTTAAGAGCCTATCCCAGTAGACCCGTTGCCCGCCAAGTAATGATGCCGCAGGCCAAGTGCAGCATGGCAAGATAGGTGTCGGTTCGTTTTTCCCAGCGGATCAAAATCCGGCGGAATCGGTTGAGCCAGCTGTGGGTCCGTTCGACCACCCAGCGCCGCGCCTTGAAACCGGCTTCCTTCTTGATCGCTTCGGCCTCCTCACCGCGCGCTCGAATGTGAGCGGTAAACTGAAAGGCCTTGGCCAAGTCCCTCACCTCGTCATAGTCATAGCCTTTGTCCAGGCACAAGCCTTGCGGCTGCTCCGGCGTGGGTACAGGGCGCGGGACGCCGATGGCCGCCAAGGTGGACCGCGCCAGCTTCAGGTCGTGCCGATTGGCGCCGGCAATCACCACACTCAGCGGCAGGCCCGCGCCATCGGTTAACAGGCTTCGCTTCGCACCTTGTTTGCCCCGGTCGGTCGGATTCGGTCCCGTTTTTTTGAACCCGCCAACGGCGCTTTCGTCATGGCCCCATCCATGGCCAACCACGACCAGTCCAAGCCCTTCAACGCATCATAAGTCAGCAGTCCTTCGCGCCAGAACGCCTGGAACACCCCGGCTTCGGTCCACTCGACAAAGCGGCGATGGGCCGAACTGCTGGAGCAAATCCCGGTGGCGTTCAGCGCATTCCACTGACACCCGGTCCGGAGCACAAACAAGATCGCATTCATCGCCTGTCGGTCCGGCACCCGCGGGTTATGGCACCCGAGCGGATGCGGTTTACGCGGCGGCAAGAGCGGTTCCATCCGTTCCCACAGCTCATCCGGAATGCGCCAGCCATCATCTTTCGTCACCAGTCCCATAAGAGCCCCTCTTGACTCGAAATTTCGGCATTAGAGGTCGCTCATCACGCTTTTGTTCCTACTGGGATAGGCTCTAAGAAGGACATCGAACTGATCAGCAACACGCTCGGAGTCGGCTTCTTCTGCTACGGGCCTCGCTTATGGATGGTGGGTGAGGTTGAGCCTCTCAAGGCGCTTCAGGAGGGGCACTCTCGAGCTGCGATCATCCAGCGGATCATTAACGAGTATCCGTTAGTTGAACTCGATGAGAGCCGCTTGTTCTATCGTATCCGCAAGGCGCCGAAAGTGCCGACTGAGGAGGCGGAATACGACACTCCACCGACAGAGTTCCTGGGCACAGGACGTTTGGACTCCACCGACCTCCCGGTCATGTACGGATCTCAGGACCTTGAAGTATGTGTGCATGAGTGCCGGGTAACGGCAGAGGACGAAATCTACGTCGCTTCGCTAGCGCCGACGAGGACCTTAAAGCTCCTGGATCTTTCTTATGTCTTGCCAGAGGAACATGTCACGGAGTTTGATAGCCTCGATATGGCCGTCCATATGCTGTTTCTGGCAGGAAAGCATTCCTATCCGATCTCCCGAGAAATAGCTAAGGCGGCGCATGTGGCCGGGTACGACGGACTGATCTATTCGTCATACTTTAGTTTGCTCCGAACGGGCAGTATGCCTTTCGAGGCGGCGTATGGAATTTCATATCGACGTTTCCCGCAAATGCGGGAATATGAACAGGCCAAGTCGATCCCGAACTTCGCCTTGTTTGGTCGTCCCATAGCAGGGCAGAAGGTAACGGTCCGCTGCATCAACAAATTGGTATTGAGTCACGTCAATTATGGGTTCCACTTTGGTCCAGTCGGCGTGTAGGCCCAATAATCGCTTGAAGCCGACGCATTCAAAGCAACGCGCGGCTCAAGCAGGGCGTTAGCCGCAAGGGAGAGAAGAAAGTGTCGGACGTAGGCATTGAACTCAACTTCTTCTATATGCATTACAACGATGCGCGGAAGTTCGCGGAGTGGGCTGCTTCGCAGCACGAAGGCGACGTGAATCCAAGCATTTACGTCCGTCACGCAATTATCTCCACTGTATTTGCCAGTGAAGCTCTGATTAACCGTGTTCTCTCGGAATTCTCAGCCGATCCCGTCGTAGCGGAAGCCCTTGAAAAAGCCAGCATTCTTGACAAGTGGTGCATAGCGCCATTTGTCTGCGGCGATGCAGCACAAACTGCATTTGATCGGGGTGCAGAGCCTTTTCAGAGTTTCAAGGAACTGATCCAAATTAGGAACTGGCTTGCGCACCCGAAGGTGGAGATCTTCCTCAAGGGCAAGGCACCGCCGAATTCGACAATTTCAATTAGCGGAAAACCGGAAGAATATCCCTGGCTGGAAATCCTTAAAGGGGAATCGTGGCGACAATCGCGAATTCCAAAGAACCCATTCGAGTTGGATCATACGCACGCAACAGCCGCGCTCTCGATCCTAGACAAGATGATTTTGGAGCTATCGGGGCGTCTTTCTGGACGGTTGACCGACGACTGGCTGAACGAGATCACTGTGAGAGATGCTGAAGGAACAAGAACGTACAAGGCGCCTGTCTATACCATTTGGGGTGGCTATGGTGGTTCACGCAGCTAACACGTGTCAGAGAAGGTGGAGAAGGTGTCAGTGGAGAAGGTGTCAGGCTTTGGTTATTGTGCTAATACCCCATGGCCGGCATGATCTTTTCCGACCGCGCTTTATCGCGTATAGGAATCGCTGTGAGTAACTGAATGAAGTTCACCCAGAGCGAGAAGGTGGCGAGAAGGTGTCAGGCTTTCGTCCTTTGGCTGACGTTCCATAGTCGAATGTTAGTTGATGGCTGCGGTTTGCGTTCTCCAGAAGTTGCATCTTTGATGCTTCAGGCTTGTTAATCTATTCCATATCCGGCGATCGCTTGACGATGCTATTCTGGCAGTTTAGGGAGTCGAACATTTGCGTGTTGTCAGCAACAAGGCTTTACGAGATTTTGCAGCTTTGCACCCTCAGGCGGAGAAGTCTTTGCAGGATTGGCGAAGACGGATTGAATCGAACAGGTTCAGTTCTTTTGCCGAGTTGAAGGCGGTGTTCGGTTCCGTGGATAAAGTAGGGCATTATTATGTCTTTGACATTGCCGGTAACCATTACCGGCTGATTGCCGCTATCCATTTCAATACCCAAACGCTTTACATTCGTGCGGTACTGACGCACAGCGACTATGACCGCTGGAGGCCTTGATGCACGCCACTGAACTTTCCGATGTGATCCGCCACTATCAGGCGATTTGCAATGCCGTTCCGCTCTATCCGATCCACTCGGAGGCCGAATACGACCGCGCGGTGTCGATCCTGAACGAGCTTTTGGACGCAGGCGGCGCCGATGAAAACAACCCGCTTGCCCGTCTGGTGGAGACGCTTGGGCTTTTCATTCATGAGTATGAGAAGGTCAACTATCCCTTGGAGGAATCGACACATTAGCGTCTCTGTCCGATAGGACGTCTAGGTTATGAAGATTATGTACTTTCAGGATACGGACACCCTTTATATCGAGTTGAAGCCCGCCGAGGTTTCGGAAACGCGGGACTTGGACGAAAATACGCTGCTTGAACTGGACCCGCACGGGAATATTTGCGGGATTACGATCGAGCATGCGAAGGAGAGGGCGGATCTCCCGAGCTTTTCGTATGAGCAAGTCGTTGCTTGACTGCCTGTCCCTTTCACTTTCATGCGCCTTTCACTTGAGGGCTGAGGCTCGCCACGAACCGGGGCAGCCATTACGCTCCGGAACTTCTCACCGCGTAGCTTTCAATTGAATTCAGGTGTAGTTATTTCAAATCGCTTTCAATCCGGAATTCATCTTTAGGTTGCTCGGTGGGTTACGCGGAGCCTGTCCCGAGCCTGTCGAAGGGCCTGTCCCGAGCGGAGACTAGGGGCTAACCCACCATCGATGGGTTTCGCTTCGCTCTACCCATCCTACGATGAATGTTCACTCGAATGCCGAATGGAATTACAGCTGCCTCTCGTCCCGAATCCACGGGATGACCGGTTCGGACCTGTATGCGGCCAAGGCCTCAAGGAGTATCTCCGGGTCGGTATGGGCCAGCAGCCGCCTTCTGCTCTCGGGTTTCATGAAGCCCTCCGTAAGCGCCCGATCGCACAAGCTTAGGAGAGGTTCGTAGTAGCCTTCCGCATCGAGAAGTCCGATCGGCTTACGATGAAATCCAAGTTGGGCCCAGGTGAGGATTTCGAACAGCTCCTCGAAGGTTCCGAAACCTCCGGGCAGCGCGATGAAGCCATCCGCGATTTCTGCCATGCGGGCTTTGCGGGTGTGCATCGAATCGACCACTTCCAGCCGGGTAAGGCTGGTGTGTTCCACCATTCGTCCTGCCACCTCGCGGCCGATCAAAGCTTTCGGGATGATGCCGATCACCCGTCCTCCGGCCGCAAGGCAGGCACTCGACAGAATGCCCATGAGACCCACGGTCCCGCCGCCATACACCAGTTCCAAACCTTTTTCGGCCAGCAGCCGGCCCAAGGTTTCGGCAGCGATCCGGTATTCGGGGCGCTTGCCGGGGTTGGAACCGCAGAATACGCAAATGCTCTTCAAGTGATCACCTCGATGTCCAAAACAGTCGTGAAAACGGCCGTCAACGAGCAGCTGTCCGAGGCCAGGAGGCTATGGGATTCGGAACAATCTAACTTCCATATCCGCCGCCGCCGGGCGTCTCGATGACGAACGTGTCGCCCGCGTCCATGTCGGTTTCGGCCTGCGACCCGAGAATTTCCTGCTCTCCATTGGCGCGGATCACGAGGTTTCGTCCGCATGCGCCAGGGTTTCCGCCGTTGAGGCCGAACGGCGGCTGCAGGCGGCGGCTGGAGACGATTCCTGCGGTCATCGGTTGCAGAAACCGGATCTTTCGGATCACGCCGTCGCCGCCTTTGTACAAGCCCTTGCCGCCGCTGCCCCGGCGGATGGCGAAGGTTTCCAGCAGTACCGGAAAGCGCCATTCCAGTACTTCGGGGTCGGTGATGCGGGAGTTGGTCATGTGCGTGTGCACGGCGTCCGCGCCGTCGAAACCGGCCCCCGCGCCGGCCCCGCCGCAGATGGTTTCGTAGTATTGGTAGCGCGCGTTGCCGAAGGTGAAGTTGTTCATCGTGCCCTGGGAGGCGGCCAGCACGCCGAGCGCGCCGTACAAGGCGTCGACGATATGCTGCGAGGTTTCCACGTTGCCCGCCGCGACGGCCGCGGGATAGCGGGGGTTGAGCAGGGAGCCCTCCGGAATCCGGATTTCGAGCGGGCGGAGACAGCCGGCGTTCAGCGGAATATCGTCGTTCACCAGGGTGCGGAACACGTACAGGACCGCCGCCTTGCACACGGCGGCCGGCGCGTTCAGATTGTCCGGCTGCTGCGGCGAGGTTCCGGCAAAATCGATGAAGGCCCGCCGGTTTTTGGTATCGACCCGGATCGCCACGCGGATGACCGCGCCAGAATCCATCGTCACCGCGAATTCGCCGTCGGAAAGCCGTGCGATGACCCGCCGCACCGCTTCTTCCGCGTTGTCCTGCACATGCCCCATGTAGCGCCGGACCGTCGCCAGCGAATAACGTTCGAGCATGCCACGCAGCGCCTGCATGCCTTTCAGGTTGGCGGCGATCTGGGCGCGGAGATCCGCCAGATTCCGGTCGGGGTCGCGGGCAGGATAAGGCTTTGCATTGAGCCAGTCGCGGATGGCCGATTCGCGTATGTGTCCGTTTTCGACGATCTTCAAGCCCGCACTCAGAACCCCTTCCTGGTCGATGGACGTGCTGCGGGGCGGCATCGAACCGGGAGTGATGCCGCCCACGTCGGCGTGATGACCGCGCGAGGCGAGATAGAAAAGGACCGATTCGCCCGTATCATCGTACAGCGGGGTAATTATCGTGATGTCCGGCAGATGCGTACCGCCGTGATAGGGGGAATTGATGAGCCAAACGTCGCCCGGTCGCAGGTCGTCCCCGTGACCCGCGATCAGCGCCTTGACGCTTTCGTCCATGGAGCCCAGATGCACCGGAATGTGCGGAGCATTGGCGACGAGCCCGCCGTTTCCGTCGAACAGCGCGCAGGAGAAGTCGAGGCGCTCCTTGATGTTCACCGAATGGGCGGTGTTTTGCAGCGTATAGCCCATGTCCTCGGCTACCGACATGAACAGCCGGTTGAAGATTTCGAGGCGCGCCGGATCGACGTGCTTTTCCGTCCGTTCCATCTTCGACGCGGTTGCCCGGCAGTCGGCTGTTTCACAAACGCTCAGTACGAGGTGATTGCGAGCGGTAATCTCGCCCTGCCAGCCCGGCTCGATGATCGTGGTCGAGTTGGGTTCGACCAATATCGCGGGCCCCTGCAACCGGACGCCCGGCTTCAGGTTCTCGCGCCGATAAACCGGCGTATCGTGATGGTTTCGGCCGGAATATATCCGGACCTTTGCGACCGGCTCCAGAGAAGCGTCGGGCACCAAGGGGCACACCGGTTCTTCGGCCGATTCGTTCAAGCCGGCCAGCTCCACGGTCGCGGTGTCCACCAGCAAGGCCTTGTCGGGGTAAACGAAGCCGAAGCGCTGGTGGTGCCGTTCCTCGAACCTCACCCGCATATCCGCCGAATCGCCGAACGGCACGGCGAACAGGGTGTCGGTACCCTCGTACCGGAGCATGGCCAGGCGAGCCGCGACGATCCGCTCCGGCGGGATGTCCTGGGTCATCAGTTCCGCGCGTCCTTCGACTTCTAACGCGTCGAGCACCGTCCGCAACTCCGGGACGGTGGAATCGTTCAACAGAGTCACGATCGCGCGTTCCTTGATGACACGGTAATCGGCGAGGCCCATGCCGTAAGCCGACAACACGCCGGCCAGAGGATGCAGAAAAATCCTGGAAATGCCGAGCCGCTCGGCGACCTTGCAGGCGTGCTGGCCGCCGGCGGCGCCGAAGCAGCACAGGACGTAATCGGCCAGATCGTGGCCGCGCTGCACCGAGATCTTCTTGATCGCGGCGGCCATGTTTTCCACCGCCACGTCGATGAAGCCTTCCGCCACTTCTTCGGACGAGAGCGCTTGGCCTGAGTCGGAACGGATGGTCTCGGCCAGTTCCCGGAATTTGCGCCGCACGATTTCCATATCCAGAGGCTGATTGCCGGTCGGTCCGAACACTTTCGGAAAGAATTCGGGACGTATCTTTCCGACCATCACATTGGCGTCAGTCACGCACAGAGGTCCTCCGCGCCGGTAGCAGGCGGGACCCGGATTGGCACCGGCCGAGTCGGGGCCGGCCCGAAAGCGGAGTCCGTCGAAATGCAGGAGCGAGCCGCCGCCCGCTGCGACCGTGTGAATATTGAGGATGGGCGCCCTGAGCCGAACGCCGGCGATCTCGGTTTCCTGGCTGCGTTCGAATTCGCCGGCGTAATGGGCCACGTCGGTGGACGTGCCGCCCATGTCGAAGGTGACGATACGATCGAAGCCGGCGAGACGGGAGACCGCCACCGCGCCGACGATGCCGCCGGCGGGACCCGAGAGAATGCTGTCCTTGCCCCGGAACCGGTGGGCATCCGCCAATCCGCCGTTGGACTGCATGAACAGCAGCTTGCGTTTTCGGTCTTGCGGCATTTCGTCTTTCAGACCGATGCCCAAACCGGCCGCCACCTGATCGACATAACGGCGCAGTACCGGGGACAGATAAGCATCCACCACCGTGATGTCGCCCCGTCCGATCAATTTCATGGCGGGACTGACGCGGTGGGAGAGGGAAATTTGGGTGTAGCCGATTGCCTTGGCCAGCTTTTCCAGTTCGAGTTCGTGATCGGGCGTCCGCCAGGCGTGCATGAGAACGACGGCGATCGACCGGAAACCTTCCCGGTAGGCCCCGGTCAATTGTTGTTCCGCTTCGCCGAGATCCAGCGGCTCCAGCTCCGAGCCGCGGGAGTCGTGACGCCCGGTGATTTCGGCGACCTTTTGGTAAAGCGGTTCGGGGCGGCGGATATTCAGGGCGAAGATATCCGGCCGGTTCTGATAGCCGATGCGGAGGGCGTCGGCGAAGCCCCGCGTGATCGCCAGGACCGTCGGTTCGCCCTTCCTTTCCAGCAGCGCATTCGTCCCCACCGTGGTGCCCATCCGCACGGCCTGGATGTTGGCCTGTTCCAGAGGCGCATCGGGAGCCAGATCCAGAATGTCGCGGATGCCTTGCAGGGCGGCGTCGCGGTAGCGGTCCGGATTTTCCGAAAGAAGCTTGTGGGTCATAAGAAGGCCATCCGACCGGCGGGCGACGATGTCGGTGAAGGTTCCGCCGCGATCGATCCAAAATTGCCAGGATTGCGAATGCATGATGCCGGTTATCTTGACAGCCAAAATCCTATGGCGCCTTAATAATTGACTATTTTTCTAGGATATGTGAACCTGAATTCCCACGTATTTAGTGTGAATTTCCGGGAGTCATTCCGTGCGCTTAACGACGAAAGGCCGCTACGCCGTCACCGCCATGCTGGATCTGGCCTATCATAGCGAAAAAAGGCCGGTGACATTGACCGATATCGCCAAACGACAGCACATCTCGTTGTCCTACCTGGAGCAGTTGTTCGCGCGTTTGCGTCGGGCCGGAATGGTCGAAGGAGTGCGAGGGCCGGGCGGCGGCTATCAATTGAGCCGCGACGCCAGCCAGATCAATATCTCCGAAATCATTATCGCGGTCGACGAAACCATCGACTCGACGCGCTGCGGCGGCAAAGCCAACTGCCAGAACAATCAGCCCTGTCTCACCCATGATCTTTGGCTGGGATTGAGCGAGCAGATTCGCGACTATTTGGCCTCCATCAGCTTGCAAGACGTCTTGCAGCGCAAGAACGTGCGCTTGGTAGCAGAGCGTCAGGACAAGCAGGCGTCCGGCGTTCAGGGTATCGATATGCTGTTGCGTCGGGAAACGCATATTTAGCGTTCTGACGAAATGATCTACTTCGATCACAATGCGACCACCCCGCTGGATGAGCGGGTCTTGGATGCGATGCTGCCCTATCTGGGCGCCTTTTACGGCAATCCGTCGAGTCTTTACCGGATGGGGCGGGTCTGCCGCGGCGCGGTCGATACGGCCAGGGAGCAGGTCGCTGCCCTGGTGGGCGCGCATCCGTCCGAGGTCGTGTTTACCAGCGGCGGGACCGAAGCGAATAATTTGGCGCTAAAAGGCTTGGCCTTTTCTCGCGAGTCGGGCGTGATCGCTGCGGGCGCTACCGAGCATCCATCGGTTTCGGAGCCTTTGGAGTTCCTGAAGACCAGAGGCTGGCGGGTCGCAACCATTCCTGTGGACGGGAATGGTATGGCCGATGCGTCGTATATCGAATCTTTGCCGGCCGGCGAGCTTCGATTCGCCACCCTCATGATGGCCAACAACGAAACCGGCGTGATTCAGAATATCGCGTCCATCGCCAATTGGTTCCGCGAGCGCGGCATCGTTTTTCATTGTGACGCAGTGCAGGCGGCGGGCAAGATTCCGCTCGATTTCAAAGCCTCAGGCGCTCATCTGATGTCCCTTTCCGGGCACAAGATTTACGGTCCCAAAGGCGTGGGCGCGCTGATTCTCGACAAAACCGTCATGCTAGAACCCCTGCTGCATGGCGGCGGACAGGAGCAAGGCCTACGCGGCGGCACCGAAAACGTGGCGGCCATCGTCGGTTTCGGTAAAGCGGCGGAGTTGGCTTTGTCCGAATTGGAGGGACGACGCGCTCAGCTGCTCGGTCTACGCAAACGGCTGGAGGTTGGTTTGGAGATTATCCCCGGAGCGATCTTGTTCGCCGAACACGCGGAGCGGCTGCCCAATACTTTGCAGTTCGGCATCGACGGTTACGACGGCGAAGCCCTGGTCATGAACCTCGATCGGCAGGGCATCGCGGTGTCCAGCGGTTCAGCCTGCGCCAGCGGCGCGGGGGAGCCGAGCCCCGTGCTCATCGCCATGGGCGTTGAGCCGGAAGTTGCCAAGAGCGCGATACGCGCAAGCTTCGGCAAGAGCAACACCGAGGCGGAAGTCGACCGTTTTCTGGAGGTCTTGAAAAACCTCGTGGGCATACCCACGTCTGAGAGCCGGGGAGCGATACCGGTGATGCCGGTCATTTAAAGATTATGCCCCGAGCGTTTATAAGCTTTTTGAATCAGCGATCCGACAGAGATTACGTATTATGTCCATTACCTTAACCGAAAAAGCGGCGGAGCAAATCGCCAAGCAATTGCAAAAACGCGGCAAAGGGGTAGGGCTTCGTCTGAGCGTGAAAAAGTCCGGCTGCACCGGTTTCGCCTATGTAGTCGATTACGCCGATGCGGTGGAGCAGGGCGATGCCGTATTCGAACAGCACGGCGTGAAAGTCGTCGTGAGAGACAGCGATCTGGCTTATCTCTCGGGCGTTCAGGTGGATTATCGCCGGGAAGGAATCAACGAAGCGTTTCGATTCGACAATCCCAACGTCAAGGCGACCTGCGGCTGCGGGGAAAGTTTCGCCGTCTAAGATTCTCTCTTCAATCGGAAGAACCGATACATCGGCATCCCGGTGATCTCGTGAGGCTAGCCGTTCACCGCCTGCTCTCGGCCGGCCGCGCCTATCGCTTTGCCAAGGTCGGCAGCGAATGGCGGCCCGACGCCGATGTCACCGATACCCTTGCCCCGCTCAGCGAGGCCGGCACGATCACGGGCTGGCGCTATTCCTTCGGCGAGGACGAGACTTCGGAATACTACGATGTCACCGGCCGATTGACCGCGATCGTCAGCCGAGAAGGGCTGGCCCAGGATTTGGCCTACGACGGCCTGGGGCGGCTTTCCCATGTGACCGATCGCCTTTCGGGTCGCCAATTGCTGTTGGCGTATGACGCCCAAAATCGGCTGAGCACCGTGACCGACCCGGCCGGCAACGTCTACACCTATCAGTATGATGTGCTCGGACGCCTCGGTACGGTTCTGTATCCGGACAGCACCCCCGAGACCCTGTCGGACAACCCGAAGCGGTTGTACACCTACGAAGATATCCGGTTCCCCTATGCCTTGACCGGGATTATCGACGAAAACGGCGAACGTTTCGCGACCTTCGCCTACGACGAACAAGGCCGCGGTATCCTCACCGAACACGCCGGCGGCGCGGATAGAATGACCCTGACCTATCAGGCCGACGGCTCCAGCACCGTGACCGATCCGCTCGGAACAGCCCGGACCTACGGGTTCCAAACCATTCTGAACGTCGCCCGCAGCACCGGTGTGACCCAGCCTTGCGGCAGCGGCTGCGGTCAGCAAGCCAGTTCGGCCAGCTATGACGCCAACGGCAACGTCGTCAGCCGCACCGACTTCAAGGGAGTCACTACCACTTATCAATACGACCTGACCCGCAACCTCGAGACCAGCCGCACCGAAGCCGTGGGGACGCCCGAAGCCCGGACGATCACCACCGAGTGGCACCCGGCTTTCCGGCTGCCGACCCGGATCACCGAGCCGGGGCGGACCACGACTTTCGCCTACGATGCCCACGGCAACCGCCTCACCAAGACCATTACCGCGGGCGGCCAAAGCCGCACCTGGACCTACACTTATAACGACTTCGGTCAAGTCACCAGCGTCGACGGTCCCCGCACCGATGTCGGCGACGTGACGACCTTGACCTACGATGTTCAGGGCAACCTGACTTCGGTCACCAATGCCCTGGGGCACGTCACCACCTACGGCGCCTACGACGCCCACGGCCGGGTCGGTCGCATCACCGATCCCAACGGGCTCATCATCGATCTGGCCTACGACGTTCGAGGCCGGCTGATCAACCGCGCCGTGGGCGGCAAGAGCACGACGTCCGAGTATGACGGCGTCGGCCAGTTGACCAAAGTCACGCCGCCTAACGGCGCGTTTCTTGAGTACACCTACGACGCAGCCCACCGGCGGACCGATATCACCGACGCCTTAGGCAATAACATCCACACCACCTACGACCTCTCCGGCAACAAGACGAAAGAAGAGGTATTCGATCCGTCCAACACCCTGGTCCGGCAACACCAGTGGGTCTACGATACCCTCTCGCAGCTTACTCAATCCATCGGCGCCGCCGGTCAGACCACCACCTACGCCTATGACGCCAACGGCAACCGGACCAGCGTCACCGACCCCCTCAACCGGGTGACTCACTACACCTACGATGCCTTGAACCGCCGGGTCTCAGAGACTGACCCCTTAGCCGGCAGCACCGGGTACAGCTACGATGCCTTGGATCATCTTCTCGCGGTCACCGATCCCTCGAATCTCACCACCACCTACACCTATGACGGCTTTGGCGATCTCCTCCAGGAAGCGAGCCCCAACACCGGCACAGTTCTCTATAGCTACGACAGCGCCGGCAACCGGCTCACCCGACAAGATGCCACCGGTGCCACGGCGATCTCCAGCTACGATGCCCTCAACCGGCTCTTGGGCATCGACTATCCCGGTACGGTCTCGGATGTAAGCTATAGCTATGACCAGGGACCCCATGGGCTAGGCCGGTTGACCGGCCTGACCGACGGCGCTGGCGATACCGCCTACCAGTACGACGTTCGTGGCCGGCTGACGACCCAAACCGTAACGATCGATGGACTGTCGTATACCACCCGTTACGGCTACGACGACGCGGACCGCTTGGTGAGCCTGACCTACCCGTCTGGGCGGGTGATCGGTTATCCGCGGGACAACACGGGACGGATCACGGAGGTCCGGAGTACCAGTCAGGGGCAGACCGAGGTGGTAGCGACCGGCCTCAGCTATCGGCCGTTTGGTCCTCTGGCGGAGCTCACCTTCGGCAACGGTTTGATCCTGACGCGCAGCTTCGATGCCGACGGGCGCCTGACCGAGCAAACCGTGGGTACGGTGCAGCATCACGCTTACGCGTTGGACGAAGCAGACAATATCGTCGGTATCACGGACTGGCTGGACATGGGCCGCAACCAGAATTTTACCTACGATGCCCTGGACCGACTGATCGGCGCCAATGGGCGCTACGGCAGTCGCGGTTGGAGTTACGACGAGGTCGGCAACCGCCTCCTCGAAACCCGCAGCGCGGGTCAGACGGCATACCGCTATGCCCTGGATACTCATCGGCTGCTCGCGGCCGAGGGGCTGGACAACCGCAGCTTTGCTTATGACGAAGCCGGTCGCATGGTCGGCGCGGGCAGCTACCAATTCGGCTATCGTGAGGACGGCCGACTCACAACGGTCAACCAGGAGAGCCTGCCCCGGGCCGCCTACCGATACAATGGTTTGGGACAGCGCGTACAAAAAACCACCTTCCAGACTACGGGCTACCACTACGATGCGGCCGGGCACCTCATTGCCGAAAGCGGCGAAGCAGGCCAGCCCCTGCGGGAATTTGTCTATCTCGACGATCTGCCGCTGGCCTTCATCCGCTCTCCCGAGGGTCGCGAGCAGGACTTCAACCGCGACGGGGTCATCGACCGGAGCGATGTGGACATCCTACTTCAAGCCCGCAACCAGCCGGTTGGCCCCGGCGACCCCCGCGACCTCGACCGCGACCATTGGATTACCGTCCTCGACGCGCGCCGGCTGGTCTTGCGTTGCGATTACCCGACCTGTGTCGGCGGCGCCCCACCACAAAGCGAACCCGCCGTCTATTTCGTTCAGGCCGACCACCTTGCTGCGCCGAGGCTTCTGACCGATCAAAATCAGACCGTAGCCTGGTTTTGGGACTCCGATCCTTTCGGGGGCGGTCGCCCCGAGGAAGACCCGGATGGCGATCAACAGCCCCTCACACTCAACCTGCGCTTCCCGGGCCAGTACTACGACGGCGAGTCGGGGCTACACTACAACTACTTCCGCGATTACGATCCGAGCCTCGGGCGGTATCTGGAGAGCGATCCGATCGGGCTCGTGGGTGGTCTAAATACCTATGCCTATGTCGGGAATAATCCGGTCAATTGGATTGATCCATTTGGATTAGAAGCCGGTGTAACGATCTGGCAGCCGGTTGGATGGGGCAGCTCGTCGTTCGGTCATGCATCTGCCGATGTTAACGGCACCACTTATTCTTTTGGTCCGAGCGGGATGACCAATCTTCCTACATCCGAGTATGTAGACAAAAATGGTTTTCGAGATGGCACGCGAGTAAATTTAAAGTTGCCGCCTGAGAAGGAGGCAGTATTTGAGGCGTGCCTTCGGAGATCGCAAGGTGGATATAATGCGCTAACCAATAACTGTGCATCCCCTGTGCAGCGATGTCTTCGAGAAGCGGGGTTAAATGACTTTTTTAAACATGGAGAAACAACTTTGGGCATAAATGGAAACCACGTCTTACCAGTAGATCTTGGTAATGGATTACTTTCTTCCGAAGCGGCCAATGGAACGACGAATTATCCTGCTACTCGATCAAGCGATGGGACTAGTGCTCCATGGGCAAGGTGATGATAAAGCTCATGACAAAAATTGTTGGCGTGGTTTTTATATTTCTACTCATATATCTTATTTCTCGTGCATCTTCCAGTTATAGGCACGGATACTCGTGGCGAGAAATGGACTGGAATCAAGACGGGACAACCTCAATTGCCGAGGTCATATATGGTAGTGATATTGGTAAGCGCGAGGTTATTAGAAATCAGAAAGCTTGCGTCGAATACTATGCTTACAAAGATGGCCTACCCATAAAGACAGTTTGCCCTCAATAAGCTGGATAAGCAAAGCTCGCGTAGGATGCGGTGACGCAGGAACCGCATCGTTCGAGTTTGTGATCGATGCGCCTCCTTCGTCGGCACATCCTACGCGGGCTGAAAAATTGGCAAACATCCCATCCCCATCTTTTCCGTAAAAAGGTTTATAAACAGCCGGGACTTGATACCTACCGCGCTGGTTTTGGGACTCCGACCCGTTCGGTGTCGGTCGCCCCGAGGAAGACCCGGATGGCGATCAACAGCCCCTCACACTCAACCTGCGCTTCCCGGGCCAGTACTACGACGGCGAGTCGGGGCTGCATTACAACGTCTTCCGCGATTACGATCCGAGCCTCGGGCGGTATCTGGAGAGCGATCCGATCGGGCTCGTGGGTGGTCTAAATACCTATGCCTATGTGGGGAATAACCCGCTACTCTACGTAGACCCCTTGGGCTTGTAAGGCATTGCTCAAGATATTGGTCGACTCGTTGATAAGTTGCTCCAGCCTCCGGAAGCGACCTCCGATTTTCTTCGAAACTATCGCGATATGCGCGATGCCAATACGATCGGAGGGGACAAGTACTTCCATTGCAAGGCAAACTGTGAAGCGACACGTCGAGGTAAGTACGGAGAGGCTACAGCTTGCACCATATCGGATACCCGTGAATGGTTTGATCAGAATATCAAGGGGGATCCGGCAAGCGCCTCGGCAGCCGATCAGATAGCTAATACGGCTGGCCGTTCGGGAGGAAATAGTTCACCGCTGTCCTGCGACCTGGTTTGTAGTCCTTTCCGTCCTAACGGGTTACCTGCGAACTATTGATGGAGTCGTGATGCCACTCAGGAAAATCCTCATCCTGGCTGTAGTTCTGATCCTGTTGATAGCCGGTGGCATTTGGTTGCGGAAGCAGTTGCAAATTGATGGCTGCCTAGATGCTGGCGGACGCTGGAACTATGAAGAAGGGGGGTGCGAGACCGGGGTGTCAAATTAACTGTGTAACTGGGGTTAGTTCATAGGGTAACTCGATCACCAAAGAGGATCACGAAGTGGTTCAACGCCCGTTTCCAATCCTGGATCGGCATGGTCCATTTCTTCTCGATCCGCTGCAGTCCCAGATACAGGACTTTCAGAATCGCTTCATCGTTCGGAAACGCGCCGCGGGTCTTGAGCAGCTTACGCAGGCTGAAGTTGAGCGATTCGACGGCGTTGGTGGTGTACAGCACTTTGCGGATCTCCGGGGGATAATCGAAGAACACGGTCAAGCGCGCCCAATCCGCCCGCCAGCTTTGGCTGATGGCCGGGTATTTCGCGTCCCAGGTTTCGCTAAACCGCGCCAGGGCGGCTTCGGCCTCGGTCAGGGTCGCCGCCCCATAAATCGCCCGCAGATCTTTCGCGACCGCCTTGCGCTCCTCCCAGGTGACATACTGCAGGCTATGGCGCACCTTATGGACGATACACAGTTGGACCTGGGTGTTGGGAAACACTGCTTCGATGGCTTCCGGCAGTCCCTTGAGCCCGTCCACACAGGCGATAAAGCCATCCTGAACCCCCCGGTTTTTCAACTCGGTGAAGACGGCCAGCCAGAACTTGGCGCCTTCCGTGTCCGCAATCCACAGGCCCAGCAACTCCTTTTCGCCCTGCAGATTGACGCCCAAGGCCAGATATACCGCCTTGTTCTTGACCGGTCCCGCTTCGCGCGATTTGACGATCAGGGCATCGAAATACAGGATCGGGTAGACCGAGGCCGAGGGCCGGCTCTGCCATGCCTTCACGTCCGCCAACACCGATTCGGTGACGTTGGAAGGGTCGCGACTAAAGCGACCGTTTGCGATTGGAGATGAGCGTCGGCGAGACTTCCACGCCATACAGTTCTTCCAGATGGCCCTGAATATCACGGGTCGACAATCCCCGGGCATAGAGGGCCAGAACCTTCTCATCAAATCCTTCGAGCCGGCGTTGGCGCTTGGAAACCAGTTGCGGCTCGAAGTCTCCGTTGCGATCGCGCGGGACCTCAATCGCCAAGGACCCGGTTTCGGTCTGAATTGTTTTCACAGACTTGCCGTTGCGGGAGTTGCCACTGCCGCGCCCTTCCAGGGCATGCGGCGCATACCCCAAAGGGGCCGTCATTTCGGCTTCCAACGCTCGTTCCACCAGACGCTGGGTCAGCTGTTTGAGCAAGCCGTGTTCCCCCAGAATGTCTTTCGGATTCGTATAGCCTTTGAGCAATTCGTCCAATAAGGCATCTTGTTTGGTTGTGTTACTGGTCATCTCTTATTTTCCTTTTTGTCAGATTATATAAACCAGTTACACAGTTCTTTTTACACCCTCGCGAGACCCGTTAGCCATCAGGCACCGCAGGGTCATCTACTGCACTGGTGCCCAAAAACGCCCGCTGTCGCGGGCGTTTTCATTCCGTCCTTGTTTAGCCGTTTCGATCAACTCGATATCCTTGCGCAGCAGACTGTTGATTAATTCCGATAAGGCGATTCCCTTGGAATCGGCGCGGGCGGATAGGTAGTTTTGGACTTCCTCGTCCAGCTTGCGTAGGGCGGAATAGGGTACTCCCGTATTCCGCCGCATGAATTCGGCCTCTATTCGGCGCAATACGCGAGTACGCTATTGCGCCCTACCGCGCTTTGGGCAGACCTAACGACTAAAGGGCAATGGGCTAATCATGTTAGGGATTATAGCGCTGATTATGGTCTTGGAATTCCTCTGTTATATGAGCGTGGTAAGGGCTTGACCAATGTCAATAGACTTTACAGTGGTGCAGGTGTCATAAAATCGTTCAAATAACCACCCCTTATAAAGCAATGGCGGTAAAGAAAGGTTTATTTTTCATAGTCCTGGGCCTAAAAACACGATATGGCCCGTGGTGGCTCGGCAGAAAGAAACTTTTCTATTATTTACCGCCATCGCTTGCCCAGCTAAAGGCGTTAGCCAAAGCGCGTAACGATATTGCTCTCAAGGAAAGTGACACAGGCAGCAGGGCGGAGAAAGACACTTTAGTATGTGACCCTATGGGGGATATTCCAGGAAAACTATTTTTATCAAAAAGTCATTTGATGACAAAGAATTCCGACGAGAAGACTTTAAAATGGATGATTGAAATTGCCACGCAACTCGGCGGACGCGTTAAAGATAACCGAAATAGGACTTATCGCTCCTGTGACGATTACTATGTTGATCCCGCGGATGAAGAGGCGGCAAGGCACAATGCAAGTCTGAGCAGTTAAAGGGTGATCGTTAAATTAGATTTTTATCCAGAGCCATATGATGCGCTGAACGAGCGAAGGGGTCAGACTTTGGTTATTTGCTTTTAATTTTGAATCAGTCCACCTCCCTGCGGGAAGCAGCGACGCGTATCGCGCCGGGGGGCGTCGGTGAATCTCTGAAAGCGGGTTATGCTCTGCTAACCCACCCGCGCCGTGGATACTCCGTTGGCGCGGTCATGGAAGTCAAACAACGAAAGCCTGCGCCCTTCTCCTGTCGATTTGGGAATGATAACAATAAGGTTCCAGCAGTGGCCGGAGTTCTGGTCCGGCGAGTTGAGTCTTCAACTCCGGGTGGATTATCGCCGGGAGGGGATCAACGGAGCGTTTCGCTTCGACAATCCCGACGTCAAGGCGACCTGCGGTTGCGGGGAAGGTTTCGCGGTCTAAAGGCCGGCTTCAATCTGCCGTGCGACGCCATGACGCTGCTCATGGCGTTTGAAAACGGGTTCAAGGGCCGGTATTTCTTATCATCGGCTCAATTTTCCAGTAAAATCCCAATGTTTTATCTGCCCGTATCTGGGCGGCGAACGTTTTTCCGAAAGCCGAGAACGCTCGGTTTTCATTCACTACACAACACCGGCGAATCCGAATCAAGGAGATCCAATGGCGGTCGAACGCACCTTGTCCATCATCAAACCCGACGCTGTAGCCAAGAACGTGATCGGCGAAATTTACAGCCGCTTCGAGAAAGCGGGGCTCAAAATCGTCGCGGCTAAAATGCTGCATCTTTCCCGCGAGCAAGCGGAGGGATTTTATGCGGTCCACAAGGCAAGGCCGTTCTTCAACGATCTGGTAAATTTCATGATCACCGGTCCCGTGATGGTGCAGGTTCTGGAAGGCGAGAATGCCATCGCCAAGAACCGCGAAATCATGGGCGCCACCAATCCCAAGGAAGCCGCACCCGGCACCATCCGTGCCGATTTTGCCGTCAGCATCGACGAAAACGCGGTGCATGGTTCCGACGGACCGGATACGGCGGCACAGGAAATCGCATTTTTCTTCAAAGAGAATGAGCTCTGCCCCCGCACCCGTTAATTCCGGCGAAAAGCTGAATCTCCTCGGCCTAGACCGGAAGGCGATGGAAGCCTTCTTCGTCGAGATCGGGGAAAAACCTTTTCGTGCGACGCAGTTGCTGCAATGGATACATCAGCGCGGCGTCGCCGATTTCTCGGCGATGACCAATTTGAGCAAGTCGCTGCGGACGCGGCTGGCCGAACGTTGCGAAATCCGCGTGCCGGAGATCGCCTATGCGCAGAAATCATCGGACGGCACCTGCAAATGGTTGCTGCAACTGGATGACCAAAACCGCATCGAGACCGTCTTCATTCCCGAAGACGGGCGCGGCACCTTGTGCGTATCGTCCCAAGTGGGTTGCGCTCTGGAATGCTCGTTCTGTTCCACGGCGCGGCAGGGCTTCAATCGCAACCTGAGCGCCGCCGAGATCATCAGCCAGCTCTGGGTGGCGCGGCGCGAACTCGGCGAAGGCCGGGTGACCAACGTGGTCCTCATGGGCATGGGCGAGCCGCTCCTCAACTTCAACAATGTTGTCGCCGCCACCAGCCTGATGCTGGACGATTTCGCCTACGGGCTCTCCAAGCGCCGGGTGACGCTCAGCACCTCCGGCATCGTTCCGGCTCTGGACAGGCTGGCCGAAGTGTCCGATATCGCGCTCGCCGTCTCCCTGCACGCGCCGGACGACGAATTGCGCAACGAATTGGTGCCGATCAACCGCAAGTACCCGATTAAGGAGCTTCTGGCAGCCTGCAAGCGCTATGTCGGGCGGGAAAATCGCCGCAAAGTGACCTTCGAATACGTGATGCTCGACGGCATCAACGATACGCCCGCGCACGCCAGGGCCTTGATTCGCCTCTTGAGTCACGTGCCATCCAAGGTCAACCTGATTCCGTTCAACCCGTTTCCGGGTTCCAATTACCGGTGCTCCGGTCCGGAAACCATACGCCGGTTCAGCGACATGCTGCACGCCGCCGGATTGATCGCCACGACCCGCAAAACCCGCGGCGACGACATCGACGCGGCCTGCGGCCAGCTGGTGGGGCGGGTGAACGACCGGACGCGCAGGCACCGCTTACAGGTTGTACAGTCATGAAATTCCGGGTTTTGATCGGTCCGATAGTGTGTGTGGCGCTCGCGGCCTGCGGAGCGTCGAAGACGCACAATACCCGTCCTAACGATCCCTACGGCTCGCTCAGCCAATCCGACATTTATGTTCGAAAGGGCATCCAATACATGGAAGCGGGCAACTACGAGGTGGCCCTACAGGATCTGACCAAGGCCGCCGAACTGGACGGACGAAACAGCGAGGCCTACAACGCGCTGGCGGTGCTCTATCAGCGGCTGGATCAGCCGGCCGACGCCGAGCGCGAGTTCAAGAAGGCCTTGTCGGCGAATTCCGAAAACTTCGGCGTCCGCAACAACTACGGCCGGTTTTTGTGCGGGCAGGGCCGGTACGCCGAAGCCATGAGCCAGTTCCGGGAAGTCATCGGTTCGAAGCTCTATAACTCGCCCTGGATCGCGCTCACCAATGCCGGGATTTGCGCCCGGTCGGCAGGTCAAAATGGGGAAGCCGAGCAGTATCTGCGTCAGGCGCTGGAATACGATCCCCGCTTTGCGCCGGCGTTGATCGAGATGGCCGAGCTGAGCCGCGAAACCGGTCAGGGCATGTCCGCGCGCGCGTTTTTGGAGCGCTATCACGCCGTGGCGGAACCGGATCCGAGATCGCTTTGGATCGGCGTCGAGACCGAAGCCGGTCTCGGCAATTTCCATGCAGCCAGAGACTATGCGAAAACCCTGCGGTCGAAATTTCCAAATACCAAGGAAGCCGTGCAGGCCAAGCGCTACATTTCGGTAGACTGACTCCCGCTTCTTAAATAACCCCACGACAACCCTTTCGACTATGGAAAAGATTCAGGCGATTCGCGGCATGCACGACATACTGCCCGATCGCACGCCGCGCTGGCAGCATGTCGAGTCGGTGGTGCGCCGTGTCATGGCGAGCTACGGCTATGAGGAAATCCGTCTGCCGTTGGTGGAAAGGACCGAACTGTTCAAGCGCTCGATCGGCGAAGTCACCGATATCGTCGAGAAAGAAATGTATACCTTCGAGGATCGCAACGGCGATTCCCTGACGCTGCGTCCGGAAGGTACCGCTGGCTGCCTGCGGGCGTGCATGGAGCACGGCCTGCTGCACAATCAGATCAACCGGCTGTGGTATGCGGGACCCATGTTCCGCCACGAGCGTCCGCAGAAGGGCCGCTATCGCCAGTTCCACCAAGTGGGTGTCGAGGCTTACGGCATGGCGAGCCCCGACATCGATGCCGAGCTGATTTTGCTGAGCTCCAGGCTGTGGCGGGAACTCGGCATCGCGCACAAGCTCGAACTGCAAATCAATACCCTGGGAACGGCCGAAGAGCGGCACGGTTATCGCGCCAAGCTGGTGGATTACTTCCGTGCGCACTATGGGAAGCTCGACGAAGACAGCCAGAGGCGCCTGGAATCCAATCCCTTGCGCATTCTGGACAGCAAGAATCCGGATATGCGCGAGCTGATCCAGGCGGCGCCGGTTTTAACGGACGAACTGGGCGGGGAATCCAAAGCTCATTTCCAGCGATTGAGGGAGCTTCTCGACGAAGCCGGTATTGCTTATTCCGTGAATCCCACGCTGGTGCGCGGCCTCGATTATTATTGCCGCACCGTTTTCGAGTGGGTCACCCACGAACTGGGCGCTCAGGGGACGGTTTGCGCCGGCGGACGTTACGACGGCCTGATCGAACAATTGGGCGGAAAAGGTTCCGCCGCAACCGGATTCGCTCTCGGCATGGAACGCCTGATCGAGCTCCTGGAATCCCCGGAAAAACTGGATGCCGCGGCGCTGCCCCATGCTTATCTGATCCGCGTGGGCGAACACGCCGAACGCAAGGGCGCCGTGCTGGCCGAGGCTTTGCGCGATGCCCTGCCGAACTTGAGGCTGGTGGTGAATTGCGGCGGCGGCAGTTTCAAGAGCCAATTCAAACGGGCGGACAAAAGCGGCGCAATACTGGCGCTGATCATGGGTGAAGATGAGGCGCGAGATCAGCTGATCGGCATCAAATACTTACGCACCGAGGCCGGCCAGACGACCCTTTCGCAATCCGAGCTGATCCCCTTTTTGCAAGCACTCATTTAACGCGACGAGGTTCGAGTGGAAACGTATTTGACAGAAGAAGAGCGTTTAGAAGCGCTCCAGCGGTGGTGGAAAGAAAATCGGCAATCGCTGATTCTCGGTGTTCTTCTGGGCGTCGCGCTCATCATCGGCTGGAACATGTGGCAGGGCAATGTGCGCAGCCAAAACGAGCAGGCTTCCAATCTTTATCTGCAAATGCTGAAGGCGTCGGAAACCAAGCAAACGGAACCCGCGATCAAATTGGGCGAGCGGGTCATCGCCACGTACCCGTCGAGCGCCTATGCCGATTACGCCCGGTTGCTGCTCGCCAAGCTCAAGGTCGATTCCAATGATTTGCCTGGCGCGAAGGCCGTTCTGGAAGAGACGCTTGCAAAAACCAAGGACGAAAACTTCAAGCATATCGCAAGGCTCCGTCTCGCCCAGGTGATGCTGGCTTCGGGAGAAACCGGTCCGGCACTGAGCCTTTTGGAGCCGTTGACCGCGGAACAGATGGGCAAGTTTGCGGGTCTTTACCAAGAGCTCAAAGGCGATCTGTACGCGGCCGCCAACCGGCCCGACGAAGCCCGTAGAGCTTACGAAGCCGCGAAAGAATTCGGCGAAGCTTCCCCGCTGCTGGAGCTGAAGCTTAACGATCTACCGGCCGCGCCGAAACCAGCCGGGTCCTGATGCGCCGTTTTCTGGTCTTGTTTTTGTGCGGTCTGCTGCTGACCGGCTGTAGTGCACTTGGTCCACTGAAAGAAGCAGCCTCCGGTATAGGAGAGTACTTCGGAGCTTCGGATAATGCCGACCCGCCCGCGGAGCTCAAAGATTTCGAGCCCGCGGTCAAAATGACGGTGCTTTGGGATGTCAATATCGGCAAAGGTTATGCCGAGCAATATGTGAACCTGGTTCCCGCCGTCACCGAAGACAAGATTTTCGCGGCCGACCGCAAGGGCGAAGTTCAGGCGCGCAGCCGTCTCAACGGCGACAAGCTGTGGTCCGTGGATATTGAGCTGGCCGTTTCCGCCGGACCCGTGGCGGGTGAGGGCAAGCTCATACTCGGCACCAGCAACGCCGAGATCGTGGCGCTGAATGACGGCGACGGTTCGGTGCTTTGGAAAACCAACGTGTCCAGCGAGATTCTCGCCTTGCCGCGCGTCGAAGGCGACACGGTGGTGATACGGAGCAGCGACGGGCGCATTACCGCGCTCGACGAAAATACCGGTGGGACGCGCTGGTACCATGACCGGACGATACCGGCACTTTCGATTCGCAGCCGTGGTTCGCCGACGATTGCAGACGATTTCGTGCTGGACGGTTATGGCAGCGGCAAGCTGATTGCCCTGAATTTGACTGACGGCAAACCGGAATGGGAGGCGACGATTGCGTTGCCCCACGGTCGCTCCGAAATAGAGCGTTTGGTCGATATGGATTCCGATCCGATCGTGAAAGGAGACACCATCTACGTGACGGGTTATCAAGGCGGCGTGGCCGCCGTATCGTTAAAAGACGGCGACGTGCTCTGGCGCCAGGCCGAACTATCTTCTTACACCGGCATGGCGGCGGCCCGCCGCTCGCTGTTCGTAACCGACGCCAGCAGCGATGTTTGGCAATTGGACGTGCGCAACGGCGCTGATCTGTGGAAACAGGACGAGTTGCACTTCCGGCGTTTGACGGCGCCAGCTTTGGTCAAGGACTATGTCGTGGTCGGTGATTTCGAGGGCTATCTCCATCTGCTTTCCCAGGAGGATGGCAGCTTGGTGGGCCGGGTCAGGGTGGACAAGAGCCCAATCGCGGCGACGCCAGTCGTGTTCGACGACGTCATCTACGTTTATACCAGCGGCGGCACCTTGGCCGCCATCGCGGTGGAAGGGTCATCCGGGCGCTCCCCGGATGACCGTTTGCGATTGGAAGGGTCATCCGGGCGCTCCCCGGATGACCGTTTGCGATTGGAAGGGTCATCCGGGCGCTCCCCGGATGACCGTTTGCGATTGGAGTAGTTTATGTTGCCCGTGGTCGCCCTGGTGGGCCGCCCTAATGTAGGCAAGTCCACCCTATTCAATTATCTGACCCGGACCCGCGACGCGCTCGTGGCGGATTTCCCTGGCTTGACCCGAGACCGGCAATACGGCCGGGTAAGGCGCGGTCAAAAGGACTATTTCGTGGTCGACACCGGCGGTATCGTCGAGACCGAACTCGGCATCGACGAACAGGCTATGCGCCAGGTTAGTTATGCGCTGGAGGAAGCGGACCTGATCCTGCTGCTGGTCGACGCCCGTCACGGCCTCAATGCCGGCGACGAAGCCATTGCCGAACGCTTGCGCAAGACCGGAAAGCCCGTTCTTCTGGTGGTGAACAAGATCGACCGGGCGGATTTGGCGGTCGTGGCGGGCGAGTTCTACGCTCTCGGCCTCGGTGAGCCCCACCCCATCTCGGCGTCCCATGCGATCGGAATCGATACGCTGCTGGACGAGCTGGAAGCCAAGTTGCCGGCTCCGGAAGAGCCGGAAATGACTGAAGAATCGCCCGGCATTCGCATCGCCGTGGTGGGGCGTCCCAATGTCGGCAAATCGACCTTGGTGAATCGCATTCTGGGAGAGGAGCGGGTAGTCGTCTACGATCAGCCCGGAACGACGCGGGACAGCGTCTACATTCCCTTCGAGCGTCACGGCAAAGCCTATACCCTGATCGATACCGCCGGCATCCGCCGCCGCGGGCGGGTCTCGGAAACCATCGAAAAGTTCAGCGTCATCAAGGCCCTGCAAGCGATCGAAACGGCCCATGTCGTGATTTTCCTGATCGATGCGCGCGAAGGCGTGACCGATCAGGACGCCAATCTCCTGGGCATGGTTCTGGAAATCGGCCGCGGGCTCATCATCGGCCTGAACAAGTGGGATGGGCTCAGTCCGGACCAGAAAGACAACGTGCGGCGCCAGATCGATTTGAAACTGCCGTTCCTTGATTTCGCGGAAAAGCATTACATCTCAGCACTGCACGGCACGGGCGTGGGCAATCTGCTGGATACGGTGGAAGCCATTTACGAGGCTTCGACGCGGGATTTGTCCGCTTCGCGGCTAACCAAAATCCTTCAGGACGCCCTGGTCGCGCACCAGCCGCCCTTGGTCCGCGGCCGGCGCATCAAGCTCAAATACGCCCATCAGGGCGGTCAGAATCCGCCGGTCATCGTGATCCACGGCAATCAAACGGAAGAAGTGCCGGGGGCGTACAAACGCTACCTGATCAACGTCTTCCGGGATACCTTGGACATACAGGGAACGCCGATCAAGCTCGAGTTCCGGAGCAGCGAGAATCCGTTCAAGGGCAAACGCAACATTCTTTCCGCCCGCCAGGTTCGAAAGCGTCGGCGCCTGATCAGGCACAAGAAAAAGACCTGACAGTGCTTCGGATAGAGCATTTTTGGTCTGCGGTAGCGCCCGCTCGCAAACGGCTGCTTTATTCGCGAGCCTTTCCGCGATCCAGCGGGTTTGTCGGCAAGGGATTGCCGACCTACGAGCCTGGGCCGTCTGGTAGGTCGGGAATCCTTTCCCGACATCTTGGTTTGGGTCAAACGATGTCGGGGACAAGGACTCATCGCCGGGAGCCGGTGCCGGAAACGTTGCGCTTATTCCGGCCTACGACGAGCTGATTCGCGGTTTTCCCGATCTTCAAGTAAATGTCGCAGATGCGATTCGATACTCGCAGTCGCGTCGGCGTATTCCTGTCCTGCCAAATTCAAGGGCTTTCCGAAGCGGACGCTCACTTGATCCCGCCTCTTCGGCACGAGGGTGTCGGGAGGGAGGATTTTCTCGGTGCCTTGAATGACGAGCGGTACGACGGGGACGCCCATTTCGACGGCGACCACGCCGGTGCCGCCCTTCAAATCGAGCAGCGGCCGTTCGGACCGATTCAGCCCTCCCTCGGGGAAAATCAGAACGTTCCAGCCGTCGTCGAGCATGCGGCCGATATAATCGAGCCCCGGCCGGATGTTTTCGTGGGTTCCGGTGGGAAACGGGAAGGCATTGAACGCGAGTTCCGCCAGCGGCGCGAACCAAGGGTATTTGCCGTAGAGAACCTCGGTGCCGGCCGCGATGCCGAGGCGCGAGCGAATAACTTCTGGAATCGTCCAGGTCGCGATGACCGGATCGAGAAAACTGCGGTGATTCGCCATGAACAGCACCGGTCCCTGAAGATTCGTCAGGTTTTCCTCGCCGCTTATGCGCAAGCGGCAGAAGATCGAAAGCCACCAGCGGAAGACAACCTGATTTACCGCGGGCCGCAATCGGCCGGCCCAAGCCGAGTTCGACCAGCGTGGATAACGCCCCAACTGGGGCATTCGTCCCTTTTGGCCTTGCACAAGCGCGTCCAAATCGGCGACCGTGAGTTCCGGCGTGATCTGCATTTCCTCGATATAAACCCCGAATTCGTCCTCGATCCGCGAGACCAGCTCGATTCGCAGCAGAGAATCCAGGTTCAGGTCGGCTACGATCCGCGTCGAATCGTCGATTTCTCCGATCTCCGTTTGCGTCACCTCGACCAAGAGCCGCTTGAGCGGCGTGATCCGCCCGCCTTGAGACGGCCGGCCGGCCGGTTCGCTGCCGAGTCTTTTGATGACTTCCTCTTTTTTAACCTTGCGCGTGACCGAACGCGGGAAATCGGGCTCGGGCCAAACAGACCAGCTCGTGATTTGCTGGTGCGGCGCCAAATGCCGGTTGGCTTCGGCCACGGCGCCGGCGGCTCGGTTCGGCTCACAGAGCAGCGCGGCATGAACGACGGTCCGGCCGTTCCTCGGCAAGCCCACTACGGCGCTGTCGATGACGCCGGGAACCCGGCTCAGTTCGGCTTCCAGATCCTCGGGAAAGACGTTTTCGCCGCTCGGCCCCAGGATCATGTATTTCTTGCGTCCGAAGACGTACAGGAATCCGTCCTCGTCGAAGCGTCCGGCATCGTCGGTCTTGAACCAGCCGTGGTCCAGAACGGCCTCGGTGCGTTGGGCATCCCGATAGTACCCCTGCATCACGATCGGGCCTCGGACCAGGATTTCGTTGTCCGGAGCCAACCTGACCTCGACCCCGTCCAGAGGCTTTCCGACCGATCCCGCGCGATGGGCGGCGGAGGTGTTGGTACTGACGACCGGGCTCGTCTCGGTGAGTCCGTAGCCCTGCAAGACCTCGAAGCCCAGGTTCCACCATTTGTCCTCGATCGTCGGATCGAGCGGAGCGCCGCCGCAAACGATGGTCCGGAGTGTCCGGGAGATGCGGGAACGGATGCGGTCGCGCAGCGCGCGCCGGAGGAAACCGGGGATTCGGCCCAGCCGGCTTTCCAGGCGATCCATCATGGTCTTGAGCACTTCGGGCACCACGACCAGATGAGTCGCCGGCGTGTAGGTCAATGCTTCCCGAATGGCGCGGGTCGTCGGGGCGGCGATATAGGTGACCGAGCATCCGCTGTACAGCGAGCACAGGAGGCTCGTCATTTGACCGAACACGTGAAACAAGGGGAGCAAGGTGAGGATATGATCGTCGGGCGTCAAGGGCACCGCTTTCATCACGGCGTCGAGATCGGCCAGGAGATTTCCGTGAGAGAGCATGACGCCTTTCGGATCGCCGGTCGTCCCCGAGGTGTAGATGATTTCGGCGAGCCCGCCGGAGTTCTCGAAGACGGCTTTGTCCCGCATGGCCGCGGCTTCGTTCGCCGAGTAGGACGAGTCGGCCGTCGGCAAGCACGGCACGGCCTCGTCGGGCCAGGCGAGCGAGGGGGATAGCAGGGCCAGCTTAGGCTCGGCGGATTTGCTGATCCGGTCGATCTGATCCGGAGTGCTTTTCGGATTCAGAGGCACCACCACGCCGCCGCGGGCCAGGATGGCGAAGAAGGCCGCAACCCAGTGTGGCGAATTTTCCGCGCAGAGAGCGACCCGATCGCCCGTTCCGATGCCGTGTGCGGCCAGCGTTTGTGCCAATCCGAACACGCGCTCGCCGAGCATGTCGTAACTCCAGCGAATGGTGCGGTATCTTGGCCTATAGCGAACAGCTTCCCGAGATCCGTGACGCCGGGTTTGCCGTTCGAAGAACGCGGCTAGCGAGTCATCGGGATGCCGGCCTTCTTGAGCTAGGAGGGTGTTTTTCTTCATGTCGGTTTGGGGCGGTCGGTCTTTTTCACGTCCTCGTCGGCTGGATCGCGACTTCGAAACTCATCAAGCCCTTTCGTATAGGTTTGACCACACCTTCCGGCCGATTACGCACGCTTGCTTTCATGTTCGACCTTCGGAACGGAGAGCCGAGCTTAGGATTGTCCGCCAACCGAATATTTTTCGCATCGAGAAAGTGGATCAGGAGTGATGGATCGACGAAATAATCGTCTCGGTAGATCTGGCGTGCATCCGGCTGTTAACGGATATTCACACGGTGTGTTTTATGATAGGGTTATTCAGTAGAATAAACACGTTGGCAAGCAAGCGAGGAAAGACCCCATGACACACCCAGCTTCAGCCCCCGCCACAGACCGCTCGCGCGTCCTCACCGGAGCAGTGATCGAGGCCGCTCGCCGCCTGGGATTGGGGCCCAGCGATCTGAAAAGCATTATCGGCGCCAGCCAACCGACCGCGTCCCGGCTGTTGAACGGCCGATACGCTCTTCCGGAAGGCGGCAAACCCTGGGAGCTGGCCGCCCATTTCGTGCGCCTGTATCGTTCCCTGTCATCGCTGGTCGGCGGCGACGACGAACTGGCCCGAAGCTGGCTGAAATCGGCCAACCGCGCTTTCGACGGGCAGCGGCCGTTGGAGGTCATCAAGCGGGTCGACGGCCTGATTCATGCCTGTGAGTACTTGGATTCTCACCGTGCTCGTGTTTAAACCACGCCCCTGGCGGGGCAGCGGCTGGCGGGCAGTCGAGGCGCAGCATCGGGTTGCCACCATGCACCTCGCTTCGGGCAATCTGGACGATCAGACATTGCTGGAAGACATCCTCGACGAGGCCAAGCCGCGCCTGCCCGCTGACGCCCAAGGCTTGCACTGGCTGCTGGCGACGCCGTTCCGCTATTGGCCGCTGCCGGGCGGTTCGCGATTTCGCCGGCGCACCGACCCCGGCGTTTTTTACGGCGCCGAGGATCGCCGAACGGCCACAGCCGAATGCGGCTACTGGCGGTTGCGGTTCTGGCTGGACAGCGAAGGCCTGTCAGGCCGTCCGGCGAGCGTCGAGCTGACCCTGTTCGAATTTCATGCCGCCGCCGATAAGGCTATCGACCTTTCGAAGCCGCCCCTGGTGTCCCATCGGGAGACCTGGACGCATCCTTCCGATTACGCCGGCACGCAGCTGCTGGCGGAACAGGCACGGGAAGCCGGGATCGGCCTGATTCGTTACGAATCGGTGCGCGCGCCCGGTGGCTTCTGCCTGGCCGTGCTGAATCCCCAACCCTTCAAATCGGTAAAGGAGCCGTACCGCAACAATCAGCAAACCTGGACCTTATTGATCCAGCCGCCGCGCCGGATCGTGCTGCAGCGCCAGTTGGACCGGGAAAGCTGGGCTTTCGAGTTCTGACGGGCAGGAAAAAAAGAAAACATTGTCCGAAAAAAATGGTCGAACTTGCGGGTTCTTGCCATTCAGTTATCAATAAATACCGATGCGTTCGGTTTCGATTCCAGATTAAAGGAACACGATAAACCTTCCGGGCGGCGAGAGCGCGATACGACCGACCCTTGGGATCTCTTCGCGATCGCGTGATAAGGTTTACACGCGGGCCTAAATCGAAGTTTTGTTTACGTCTGTGAAGTTGAGCGTCATGCGCCCCTAATCCCTCTCGTTCTTGCCATCGGGCCAGAATGGTGAGAAAGGCCACAAGCCTGCCTTGTTTCACTGTGACATGATTTCGTATCAATGATTAAGACGCCCTTAGCCCCAATCCCCGACAAGGCAAAATCCGCGTTACTGGACTTATATCGCCACGCTCTCGACGCAGACGAACCCAGATTGTACTCCGCGGCTATCGAGGCGGCGGTCGCAGTGACGGACAGTGAAGTCGGCTACTTCCATCTGGTCAATGAAGACCAGGTGACTATCGAACTGGGAACCTGGTCGGCCGCAACCCTTCGCCAGTGCCAAGCGGTATATCAACGCCATTACCCGATAAGCACCGCCGGTATTTGGGCCGACTGCGCCCGCCATCGCAGGCCCTACGTTCACAACGATTACCAGGGGCTCAGTCGCAAGCAGGGCTATCCGGAAGGTCATGTCCATCTGGTGCGCCATTTGGGGGTGCCGGTCGTATACGATGATCGCGTGGTGCTGCTGGTCGGTGTCGGCAACAAAACAGTCGACTACGATAACGAGGATCTCGCATCCCTCCAGGCGATCGCGGATCATGCCTGGTTCCTGATTCGTCGATTCCGCCAGCGAGTCGCGTTGCAACTGTCCGAGGAGCAACTTCGGGATCTCCAAGCGCTAGCTGCCATTTGCGTCTGGCAGTGGGACCCGGTGGATCAGAAGCTCTTGTGCGACGGAAACATCCGCCGCATTTTTGCCGTGGATCCCTTAAGCGACTTTCCGTGCAATCTTGAGGGATTGCTGCAGTTCATCGACCCTCAGGATCATGCAGCTGTGCTCGACGTGCTGCACACCGCATCCGCCGATTCGGCTTTTGACCTGGAACTGCAGGGCACTCGTGCCGACGGAATTTTCGTAACTTTACACTTCCGGGGCGCGGCTTACCCGCGCTCCCAAGGCCGCGGCATCATTCTGCGCGGCATCCTCCAGGACATTACCGAGATCAAACGCGCGGAGGAAGCGTTACGCGAGGCCGACCGCCGGAAGGACGAGTTCCTCGCCATGCTGGCCCACGAGCTCCGCAACCCTCTGGCGCCGATCCGCAACGCCGTTCAAATCATGCGCAAATTGGGAACGGAGGATCCCAAGCTTCAGTGGACGCGGGATGTTATCGATCGGCAGGTCGAGCATTTGGCCCGGCTGGTGGACGATCTCTTGGACGTATCCCGCATCACCCGCGGCAAGATCGAACTGCGCAGGGAATTGCTGGTAGTGGCCGATATCGTGCAGCGCGCGGTAGAAACCAGCCGTCCCCTGATCGACGCGCGCCGGCACGAACTCCGCGTGCAACTGCCTTCGGAAACTATCCACGTCGAAGGCGACTTCGTGCGGCTGGCGCAGGTGGTCTCGAATCTGCTCAACAATGCCGCCAAGTACACCGATGAGGGAGGGCAAATCCGGCTGAGCGTCGAACGCGAAGGCGACGAGGTCGCCATCCGGGTCCGCGATAACGGGCGCGGCATCGATCCGGCGGCGTTGTGTCATCTGTTCGATCTCTTTTATCAGGTGGACCGGACTCTCGACCGCACCGAAGGGGGCTTGGGGATCGGCCTATCGCTGGTCGAAAGTCTGGTGGCGATGCACGGCGGCACCATACAAGCATTTAGCGAGGGCCGGGGAAAGGGTAGCGAATTCGTTGTCCGACTGCCGATCAGCGAGATCGGTGATTCGGCGAAGCCGGGTTGAACTGCTTGACCTTGCGTTCGGTCACAAAGCTAACAGACTTGGCGTCAGGGAGCATCGCAGATGAGCGTACAGCTCAATCACACCATCGTCCCGTGCCGGGACAAGCGGAAGTCGGCGACGTTCTTCACCGAAATTCTCGGCCTGCCAGGGCAGAAACCGTTCGGACCTTTCCTCGTCGTTGAGTTCAGCAACGGCGTTTCGCTCGATTTCTACGAGACCGACGGCGAGATCGCCTGGCAGCACTACGCTTTTCTGATCGGCGAAGACGACTTCGATCGGATCTTCGGCCGCATACTCGAGCAGGGTCTCGAGTACTGGGCCGATCCCGGCCAGCACCGGCCGGGCCAGATCAATCGCAACGACGGCGGCCGCGGAGTGTATTTCGAAGACCCGGACGGTCATCTTCTGGAGATCATCACCCGTCCCTACGGCAGCGGCCGATAGGCATGCGGGCCGTAGAGACTGCCTTTGACATCGATCATGGCCAAGAAGCCAGGAGGTCAGCATGAAAAAATCGCCAGGACACCAAAAATGGCCAGAGCATAAAGTGCAAGAAAAGCATCTCGGTCAAAGAGTGCAAGTCAAAATCGACAACGAAGTGATTGCCGACTCGCGCGACGTGATCGAAGTCGACGAAGACCGACATCCTGCGCGTTATTATTTCCCGCGTTCCGACGTCAGGCTGGATCGGCTCGAACGCTCGGATACCACGACAGAGTGCCCGTTCAAGGGGACCGCTCATTACTTCGATCTGAAGCTCGGCGAAACGAAACTCGAGGATTCGGTCTGGACCTACGAGGACCCCTACGAAGAGCATCGTGAACTGAAAGACCGGATCGCCTTTTACGACGACAAGTTTTCGGACATTCGTGTCGAAGTTGGAGCCTAGGCAGCATGTCGAAATTCGGGGGTAAGTAGGTCGGCAATTCCTTCCCAATCGCAAACGGTCGCTTTAGTCGCGACCCTTCCAATCGCAAACGGGAACTTTGGGAGCACCAAAGTCCCCCTTCCAATCGCAAACGGCCGTCCTGGGAAGGGTCTGGCCGGCGCTCCCGGCCAGACCGTTTGCGATTGGAGCGCCAGGACGCCCCTTCCGACAAAGCTGTCTCGCCGACAAGACTTGACACCGGCCGACGACCGCTTTTAGCGCAACGGCCGCCCGGCGGGATACATCATTTTGGATGAGATCGAGGTCCGGGTATCCTTGGAGCTGTTTCTATTTCCAGGTATTGATTGCAATTGATCTTGCCGTGGGAGCGGGCTTTAGAGCGTTTTCATCGCGCTCGTACGGCAAAACCAGCTTGGCGGACGTCGTTGGCGCCTTCGGCTCGGGTGAATGGATTCAAGCATTCGTAGGTCGGCAACCCTTTGCCGACGAAGACGCTCGGCCGGGACGTGGCGTCGGGAAAGGATTCCCGACCTACTCGCGAGTGCCCGTACAGTAGATATGAAAATGCTCTAGCCCGCGACAGCCGGTTCGAGATTGCAGTCCGACAGCAGCCCTAATGAGACCCGGTGACCCTATTTGAACGGCTCTGATCAAGTTCCGCCGCCCCAACGCCCACGAAAGATCATCCACATCGACATGGATGCCTTCTACGCGGCGGTGGAGCAGCGGGACTTTCCCGAATTGCGCGGCAAACCCGTGGTGGTCGGCGGCGCCCCGAACTCGCGAGGAGTGGTGGCGACGTGCAGCTACGAGGCGAGGGTGTTCGGTATCCGCTCGGCCATGCCTGCGGCCAAGGCTTACCGGCTGTGTCCCGAGGCAGTGTTCATTCGGCCGAGGTTCGACGTGTACCGGGCGGTCTCGGCGGAAATTCGTGCCATCTTCCTCGACTTCACGAACCTGGTCGAAGCCATCTCCCTGGACGAAGCCTATCTGGATGTCACGGCAAGTCCGATTCTCCAAGGTTCCGCCACGCGAATAGCCGGGGAAATCAAGCGGCGCATCCGGGAAGCGACCCAGCTCACCGCCTCCGCGGGAGTTTCCTACAACAAGTTCCTCGCCAAGATCGCCTCCGACCGCCACAAGCCCGACGGGCTTTGCCTGATTCCGCCGGAACAGGGGAGGGTCGTTATCGCGGAGCTCCCCATCGGCGCCTTCCACGGCATAGGCAAAGCCACCGAAGCGAAAATGCTCGCGCTGGGCATTCGTTGCGGCCGGGATCTCGAACGCCTGGCGCTGGCCACGTTGACACGGCAGTTCGGCAAGGCCGGCGAGCACTACTACCGGATCGCCCGCGGCATCGACGAGCGGCCGGTCGTCCCCAACCGCCCGCGGAAATCCTGGGGCGCGGAAACCACCTTTCCCGCCGACCTCTCGGACCGGGCCGAAATGTGCCAGCACCTCGCCAAACTCGCCGAAGGCGTTCTGAAGAAACTGGCCCGGCACGGCCTACAAGCTCGTGGCCTCACCGTCAAAGTCAAATACGACGACTTCGAATTGGTCACCCGCGCCCGAACCCTGGATCGGCCCTTTCGCGACATCCGCGATGTCCGGCCCCACCTTGCGGAACTCCTAAATCGCACCGAAGCCGGCCGGCGCAAGGTCCGCCTGTTGGGCGTCAGCTTTTCAGTCCTGGAAAACGCGCAGCGTCCGGTGACGTCGGACCTGTTCGCGCCGGACTGACCTTGTCCAAGGGGACCATCCAAGCCACGCCCGACTTTTCTCAGAACTTGGATTTGATAAAGTGTCTATCGGATCAGGCTTGAACGACAGGAAAACGCCATGCCGCGACCGATGACTCCCGCCCTTGCCGCCGACGCTATCATCGAATTGACCGACCGGCCCGGCCGGCCCATTGTCTTGATCGAACGTGCCTTTCCGCCTCAAGGCTGGGCTATTCCGGGCGGCTTCGTCGATATCGGCGAAACCGTGGAACAGGCTGCCAGGCGCGAAGCCCAGGAGGAAACCGGGCTGGAGGTTCGCCTGATTGCCCTGCTGGGGATTTATTCGGACCCCAAGCGAGATCCTCGAGGCCATACCGTGACCGTCGTGTACGTCGCGGAGGCCAGCGGCGAGCCGATAGCCGCAGACGATGCCAAGCATTGCAGCGTGGTCATGCCGGATGAACTGCCGCAGCCTCTGGTCTTCGACCATGCCCAGGTGCTAGAGGACTACCGGGAATTCCGGGCGACTGGACGAGTAACGCCGCTGCGGTAAGCGAGAGCCGGAATCAATAGAGCTCGGACGGAGGCCGGGATGGAAGCTTTGCGAAATCCCGGCGCAATTCCATTCGGCATTCGAGTGAACATTCATCGTAGGATGGGTAGAGCGAAGCGAAACCCATCGATGGCGGGTTAGCCCTAGTCTCCGCTCGGGACAGGCCCTTCGACAGGCTCAGGACAGGCTCCGCGTAACCCGCCGATGGAAGGTCGCTCGGCGGGTTACGGCGCACGCGAAGCGCAGTGATCGGCGGTCGGTTGGTGCTGATGTGCGCCTAACCCACCCTACGAAAATGAACGCCTGATTGAAAGGGATCTGGAATCAGAGCGCTATCGGTCAAAAGCGGCTTATCAGACCTTCTTCAAAAAGCAGGCCTTCAGCATGAAATTGCCGTTGTCCAGCTTGCAGTCCACTTCGTGGTCGCCGCCGACCAAACGGATGCTTTTCACCTTGGTGCCCATTTTGAGCGTGATGGACGAGCCTTTGACTTTCAGATCCTTGATCAGCACGACCGTGTCGCCGTCGGACAGAACATTGCCGTTGGCGTCTCTAACGACCGCATCCGCGTCGTCGTCGGAGGCCGCGGTTTCCTCGATCGGCCATTCGTAGCCGCAGTCGGCGCACACATAATTGTCGCCGTCCGGGTAGGTGTTTTCTAAAGTGCACTGGGGGCAAGCTGGGATAGTGGACATGATTCCGCTCAAAAATAAGTTGGGGCGTGCATTATAAGGGATCGGTAACCGCCCAAGAACGGAATGCATGTGCAACAGAGAATCCAGACCGGCTACGTCGAAGCGGAATGACGGTCATCGCCGTGAACGGCTCCGTCCGGCAAGGCGGCGAAAAGCTCTCTCGAAGCGAGGGTTAGCGTCTCAAATGCTGAACCAATCCGCGCAGCGGCAGGCTCAAAGCCAACGCGCCGAAAACCGTCGCCAGCGACTTGCCCGACAAGCGCTTCTCGTATCCGGGCGTCAGGCGCTCGGGGACCAGATGATAATCCGTCAGATAGGCAAGGCCAGCGACTATCGCTCCGCCCGTCAATGCTCTGGCGACATCGCCCGACTCGGCGGCTCGTCCGAACCAGCGTTCGTAGAGACTCGCCCACAGAACGGCCGCGGCGTGATTGAGCACGAATCCGGTGCCCGTGTATTTGAGACTGACATCGTTCTGCCGGGCGGCCCGGTCGCCCCAAGTGACGTGACTCACGGCGTTCAAAGGCGCCACGGCGCCGGAACGCTCGGCCTTGCCGCACGCTGCCGCCGCGAGCGTTGTGGCAATACCGACGATCGTCCCGGAAATCAGTGCATCGAAACTGCCGTTGCTGTTCGTACGCATTGCTATCTCCCGCCGGCTGTCCGGCTTCCGTGCGATCCTTTCCCGAATTGCTCGCCGTTCCGCTCTACTTCCCTGCGAAACGGCAGTTCGCCCCTTATGAAAAATGACCTTCCGGGCGAACCGGGGTTCCTTCCCGGAGAAGAACGGCCGGACAAACCGCGGCGGGGGCTGCTCGATCGATTCAGGGATAGGAACCGCATCGACAAGCAAATGCGCAACCACGGCCATCTAATAAAGAGCATCGGCCGGTAACGGGATTATCGACATGGCCTTCAACGTCATCGACGTCTTCCTTCTTCTGCTGATTCTGTTCGCCGTCTGGGGTGGATGGCGGCGCGGTTTCATCCTGGGTTTTCTCAATCTTCTGCGCTGGCTGGGCAGCTTGCTTGCGGCCTGGTTCTTTTATCGACCGGTGGCGGATTTACTGGGTTCGAAAACCGGTTTGTCGAACACGTGGCAGCAGCCTGCCGCGTTTCTTCTCATCGTTCTGCTCACCAGCTTGGCCATCGGGCTGCTCGGGAATGCGCTGCTCAAACGCTTGCCGCATGGCATTCACCGACGGCTCTTCAATCACCTGTTCGGCACGCTTCCGGGATTGGCCAACGGGCTGATAACGGCAGCCATCGCCGCCGCCTTGTTGTTCGTGGTCCCGCTGCCGGGCGATCTACGCGAGGATGCCCGCGAAAGCGGGACGGCGAACCGCTTCGCGGTTCTGGTGGAACGGCTGACCACGGCTCTGATGCCGATTTTCGAAGATGCGCTTACCCACGGGCTGAACCGCCGGCTTCCGGTTTACCCGGAATCCGACGAGCATATTTCGTTGCCGTTCAGGGTCGGAGCCCCGCAGCCGAGACCGGCGCTCGAGGAGCAAATGCTTGGACTCGTCAACCGCGAGCGCGCCACGGAAGGACTTTCGCCGCTGAAGATCGATCCCGCCTTGACCGAAGTGGCGCGAAGACATTCGTCCGACATGTTCGCCCGCGGTTATTTTTCTCATTACACTCCGGAAGGCAAAAGCCCGTTCGACCGAATGCGCGAATCGAATGTCGGTTTTCTGATCGCCGGCGAAAACCTGGCTCTCGCCCCCAGCGTTCACATCGCGCACGCCGGCTTGATGAACTCGCCCGGCCACCGCGCGAATATCTTACGGCCGCAATTCGGGCGTGTCGGTATCGGCATCATGGACGGCGGCATTCACGGCTTGATCGTGACGCAAAAATTCCGGAATTGAGCGGCCGGCAATTCAAGCAGGTGCAGACCAATCCGTGTAGTGTACTGTTAAAAGATTCGGGCAGGCGTGCGGACGCCGTCGCTCGCCACTCAAGGTGGACCTTTGTTTTAATCGGACTTGGACATCGCCGTACCGGATAATGTCGAATATCGAGACAGAATTTCTTACTCAGGAGTATGCAGCTTGATGGCGTTTCCCATTGTAGGCATCGGAGCTTCCGCCGGCGGACTGGAAGCATTGTCGGAATTTCTGGCCGACCTTCCCGCCACCAGCGGTATGGCTTTTCTGTTGGTCCAACACCTCGACCCCCACCACGAAAGCGTCCTGACGCAGATCCTCTCGACCAGAACGGCCTTGCCGGTCCAGGAGGCGACGGAGGGGCTCGCGGTCGAACCCGACCACATCTATATCATCCCGCCCAATGCCGTCATGACCCTGGTCCAGGGCCATCTGGCTCTCGCTGCCCGCAACGGGCTTCCCGTGCCGCCCATGCCCGTCGACCGCTTGTTTTATTCCCTCGCGCAAGAGCAGGGGGCCAATGCGGTCGGGGTCATTCTCTCGGGCACGGGCTCGGACGGCGCGCTGGGGATGCAGGCGATCAAGGGTTCCGGCGGTATCACCTACGCCCAGGATCAAGGCTCGGCCAGATTCAACGGCATGCCGAAGGCGGCGGTAGATCTCGGCGTGGTCGATCGGGTGCTGCCCCCGCGCGAGATTGCCCGCGAACTCGCTCGCCTCGGCGGCCATCCATACCTGAAGGTAGACAGCACCGCCTCCGCCGGCGAACCTCCGCCCACGGACGAGGAAACGCTCAACCGGCTCTTTCGTCGCCTCCGCAACGTCTCCGGCGTGGACTTCACGCACTATAAGCGCGGTACCGTGCAGCGGCGACTCGCGCGCCGCCTCGCCCTGCACGGGCTGGATACGCTGCCGGAGTACCTGAATTTGTTGGAAAGCGACACGGCGGAAACCCAGGCCCTCTTTCAGGACCTGCTGGTCCAGGTGACCGATTTCTTCCGCGATCCCGAGTTGTTCGAAGAGTTGAGCCGAACCGTCTTTCCGCGCTTGTTCGAACGCCGTCCATCTCAAGCTCCGCTGCGGATCTGGGTCCCGGGTTGCGCCAGCGGCGAGGAGGTCTATTCCATCGCCATCTGCCTTCTGGAATTTTTGGGCGAGCGCCTGACCCAAACCCCGATTCAGATTTTCGGCACCGATCTCAGCGAGTCCGCCATCGAGAAGGCGCGTACCGGACTTTACCTGGAAAATATCGCCCGCCACGTCTCCGCCGAGCGGCTCCGGCGCTTCTTCGTCAAGGTCGGCGGCCACTATCAAATCACCCGCACGATCCGCGATTTGTGCGTATTCGCCCGCCACGACGTGGCCCGCGATCCTCCTTTCTCGCGGCTGGATCTCGTGAGTTGCCGCAACCTCTTGATCTATCTCGAGCCGGCTTTGCAGAAGAGGGTGATTCCGCTGTTCCATTACGCCTTGAATCCGGGCGGATTTCTTCTGCTGGGACCCTCCGAAACCGTAGGCCCCTTCTCCGAGCTGTTCAGCTCCGTCGACAAGCGGCTCAAAATCTACTCCAAGGCGATCCTGCCCGGACAGAAGAATCACTTGGCGTTGCTGGAGGAGTATCCCGCGTTGCTGGACCGGTCCCGCCCGAAACAATTGACGCTGGCCAGCGAACCCGTGGAGGCGGAGCGCTTGCAACGGGAGGCGGATCGCCTGGCCATGGCTCGCTACGTTCCGCCGGGCGTTCTATGCGATTCGGAGATGAACGTGCTTCAGTTCCGAGGCGAGACCGGCCCGTACCTGACGAATCCGACCGGTCCTCCCACTTTCAAGCTGCAGAAGCTGGCCCGTCCGGGCCTCCTCGTCGACCTGAGCAGCGCCATCGAGCAGGCCCGCAAGGAAGGGGCTCCGACACGGCGGGAGGGCGTGCGCGTGGAGGGGTCAAACGATACGGAGTCGGTAAATATCGAGGTCATGCCGATTCGGATCGCCGGGGCGGAAAACCCGTGGTTTCTGATTTTTTTTGAAGCGCAAGCCTCACTGGTAGTGGACCAAGGCGCAACCATTGTCGGGGAATTTTGGAGTTCGTTGCGGAGCCGAATGCGTTCGGGGAAACGCGCGGAAAGTTTCCGGCCGGAAAGCGAAAAGGATCGCCAGATCCAGAGGCTTACGCAGGACCTCGAAGCGGCTCGCGATTACATTCGGGCCATGCTGGATGCACACGAGACGACGGTGGAAGAACTCAAGGCAACGGAAGAGGAACTGCTATCGAGTAACGAGGAGTTCCAGAGTACCAACGAGGAACTCGAGACCGCCCAGGAAGAGCTGCAATCGAGCAACGACGAACTGCGCGCCCGCAACCGCGAACTCAACGTGCTGAACGACGAGATGCGGCAATCGCGCGATTTCGCGGAGGCTGTCGTCGAAACCATGCGTCAGCCGCTACTCGTGCTCGACGGCAATCTCCGTATTCAGCAGGCGAACCGCGCCTTCTACCGGAACTTCAAAACCACGCGCGAAGCGACCGAGCAGGTCCGGCTCTACGAATTGGGCCATGGGCAATGGGACATTCCCGCCTTGCGCCGGCTTCTCGAAGAGGTTTTGCCCGCCCAGACTGCTTTCCAGGATAAGGAGGTCACCCAGATTTTTCCCGAGCTCGGAGAGCGGACGATGCGTCTCAACGCGCAGGTGTTGCGCTGGAGCGATCAGGAGCGCATCCTCCTGGCGATCGAGGATATCACCGAGCAACTGGCGGCGCTGGACGCGCTCAAAACGGTCGATCGGCGCAAGGACGAGTTCCTGGCCATGCTCGCCCACGAGTTGCGCAATCCTCTGGCGCCCATCCGCAACGCCCTGGAAATCTGGCGGCGCGGCGATGCCGGAGAAGCGGCGGAGAAGCAGGCCCAGGCCATGCTGGATCGCCAGCTCCGCCTGGAGGCACGGCTGCTCGACGATCTCCTCGATCTGTCCCGCATCACCCGTGGGGTGATCGCTCTTCAGAAACAGCCGGTCGATCTGACGCGCCTGGTGGCGCTGGCGGTCGAAGATGCGAGCGCTCAGCTCGACGCGCGTCAGCACCGGCTCGAGTCGTCGCTGCCTGAGCACGGCCTGTCGGTCGAAGGCGATCCGGCCCGACTGCAGCAGATCGTCTCGAATCTTCTGAGCAACGCCGTCAAATACACGCCGTCCGGCGGTCATATCACCCTGACCCTGACACTCGAAGGGCGGGAAGCGGTGCTCAGGGTCGCCGACACCGGCATCGGCATCAGCCAGGAACTCCTGCCTTTGATTTTCAACCTCTTCGTGCAGGCCGACAAATCCCTGGATCGTACCCAGGGCGGCCTTGGCATCGGGCTCACGCTGGTTCGCCGCCTGGTCGAATTGCACGGCGGACAGATAAGCGTACACAGTGCCGGGGTGGATGAGGGAAGCGAGTTCACGGTCCGTTTGCCGGCCTTGCCGGAAACGGCCGTCCCTGCCGCTCCGTCGGAAACCGAAGCGGCCCAAGCCATGCCCCTCATGCGCTACCGTATCCTGGTGGTCGATGACAACGTGGACACCGCGGAGAGTACGGCGCTGTTGCTGCAACTCGAAGGTCACGAGGTGCAGACGGCACTCGATGGTCCGAGCGCTCTTGAAGCCGCGACGATGTTTCACCCCCCAGATCGTCCTGCTCGATATCGGATTGCCGGGTCTGGATGGCTACGAGGTGGCCCGCCGTCTGCGGGCGCTGCCCGAGTTGGAGGGGGCGTTGCTGGTGGCGATGACCGGCTATGGACAGGATGAAGACCGCGACCGATCCCGGACCGCCGGATTCGATGGGCACCTGGTCAAACCGGTCGACCTCGACCGGCTCAAAGCATTGATGGCGGCCTACCCACGGCGGAAGAAGGTGAACGACGCTGAGGAAACCTCGTGAGAGTGCTAAGAACCATTGATAGTGCCGAAAAATACATCGTCTACATGCTGGTTTTCTTGCTGCTGATTTCCGTGATTTTGGGAACCCTCGAGCTCGGCCGGGTCGTCATCAAGAACATTATCCAGTCTTCTTTTTACTTGGTTGAGATCGATCGCTTATTCGAATCATTCAGCCTTTTTCTCATCCTGGTCATCGGCTTGGAGCTCCTCAAGTCCATCAAAAGCTATCTCGTGCAGGGCTCCATCAACCCGGCCTTCGTGGTGGAAGTTGCCATCATCGCGTTAGGCAACAAACTCATCACCCTGGACCTAAAACATGCAGAGCCCGGCCTACTCATAGGCATTGGAGCTATCCTCCTGGGATTGTCGGCGACCTATCTGGTTCTTAAAAAAGCATTCGGCCCCACGGACGTTCAGACTGGAAATCAATAACTCGATTGACCCGGGTAAACGGGAGGCTCTATGGAAGTGATGTGGTATGTATTGATTGGCCTGGCGGCCGGTTGGCTGGCGGGCAATTGGTCAAAGGCGGCGGGTTTGGCGCCATCGGAGACATTATTGTCGGGGTGTTCGGTGCCGTGTTGGGCGGTGTTCTGTTCGATGTGCTGGGTTTGTCCGCCGGGGGCGGCAGGCTTGGGAGCTTGATTATCGCGACGGTTGGCGCCGTAGCCTTCTTGCTTCTGTTGCGTCTGATCAGAAAGGATTAGGTGCCGGCAACGTCAAAAAGTCGCCTGCGCACGCTGGCGACACGGTGCAAAACCTTCCCGGTCGTACTCGCTCTAATTCGATGAAGGACTAAACATGTTATTCCCCCCGTTTTTAGGATAGGGATAGATGATTGATGGATTGCTCAACATTCCCGGATGGGGACTCATTGCCATTACCCTGGGCCTGACCCACGTCACCATTGCCAGTGTGACCATTTTCCTGCATCGTCACCAAGCGCATCGCGCTCTGAATCTCCATCCTGTCGTCAGCCATTTCTTCAGATTCTGGCTGTGGCTGACCACCGGTATAGTCACCAAGGAATGGGTGTCGATTCATCGCAAACACCACGCCCATTGCGAAAGCCCGCAAGACCCTCACAGCCCCCGCGTCTTCGGCATTCGGAAAGTGCTGTGGGAAGGCGCCGAGTTATACCGGGCCGAAGCCCGCCACGTCGAAACGCTGGACCACTATGGCTATGGCACCCCGAATGACTGGATCGAACGGAACCTTTACAGCCGCTATCGAGGCGGGGGTGTTGCCCTGCTGTTCGTCATCGATGTCGTGCTATTCGGCCTGTATGGCATCACGGTGTGGGCGGTGCAAATGCTCTGGATTCCCTTTTGGGCGGCGGGCGTGATCAACGGCCTGGGCCACTACCGGGGCTATCGCAATTTCGAAACCCCGGACGCCTCCACGAACCTGTTTCCCTTAGGGCTCCTCATCGGCGGCGAGGAATTGCATAACAATCACCACGCGTATCCGGCCTCGGCCCGTCTCGCCCATCGCTGGTGGGAATTGGACATCGGCTGGGTCTACATCCGCCTGCTGCAAAGGTTTCGGCTGGCCGAGATCCGCCGCACGGCGCCTCGAATCCGCCTCGAGCGCGCTCCCAAACCGATCAACCCGGCCACGGTCCAGGCCGTAATGCGCAACCGCCATCATGTCCTGGCTTTGTACGGGCGTCGCGTCGTGCTCCCGGTACTGCGGCACGAGTGGAAGGCCGCTCCTTCCGCCCACCGGCCTTTGCTGCATAAGGTAAAAACGCTTCTGGTCCGGGAGGGCGTCGAACTCGATGAAGCGGCCTGCCAAACCTTAAAACAGGCGCTGAACTTGAGCCGGACGCTCGAGACGATCTACCGTTCCAAACACGACCTGAAACAGCTCTGGATCCGATCCGCCAGCCATTATGAAGCCCGCGTGCAATTGCTCGAGAACTGGTGCCGGCAGGCGGAAGACACCGGCATCGAGGCCTTGGGCGACTTCGCCCGACTACTGCGCCGATATACGCTCCCAAGAGCCTAGGCCGTTTTCATCTCGCTCGTACGGCAAAACAGGCCTGGCAGGAGTCGTTGGCGCCTTCGGCTCGGGTGAATTACTTCAAACATTCGTAGGTCGGCAAACCTTTGCCGACGAAGACGCTCGGCCGGGACGTGGCGTCGGGAAGGGGGGCTTCGGCGCTCCCGAAGACGCCGTTTGCGATTGGAAAGGATTCCCGACCTACAGGGTGCTACAGTCGTAGGTCGGCAATCCTTTCCCGACGAACCCGTTGGCCCAACTGCACTGTCGGGAAGGGCGGCTTCGGAGCTCCAATCGCAAACGGTCATCCCAGGAGCGCTGGGATGACCCTTCCAATCGCAAACGGCCTGGCCGGGAGCGCCGGCCACGCCCTTCCCGAAGACGCCGTTTGCGATTGGAAGGGGGACTTTGGTGCTCCCAAAGTTCCCGTTTGCGATTGGAAGGGTCGCGACTAAAGCGACCGTTTGCGATTGGGAGGGATTCCCGACCTACTCGCGAATGCCCGTACAGTAGGTATGAAAATGCTCTAGCCTGGACAGCGTTCGAGTCCTTGGCTTGACGCGAAACGCGCGGATATGCGAGCGCTTGGAGTGATAACGATTGAGTTTGATATGCCGAAGCCAAAGAGGTCGTGGGTTAGCTTAGCGTGTGTGCGAGAAGCTACTGCACGGCCTGAGGGCAGCCCCTCGACAAGCTCAGGACGGACCCTTCGACGGAGCTCAGGACAGGCTTGCCTTCGGGCCGCTCGTGACGCTTTCTAAACACCCTCTTAGACTACCAAGGGCTTTGGAGAACGACAGGGCTCGACCTTTCCTTATCTTTTACAGTGAGTGAAGAAAGCAATGCCAGCATTACCCGTCATTCCGGCAGGGAGTGCCGGAATCCAGAGGCCAAGGATGGCCTGCCCTCTACATCCTTGTAACCTGGATCCCGGCAGTCCCAATCGCAAACGGGCCTTTAGTCGGCCCCTTCCATGCCGGGGTGACCATGTGGTTTGACTTTCGTTACGAACAGTAAGCGGGTGGTGATTGGGCATTTCCAGTCGATCTGAGAAAACGACGTGCTGAGCGAAAACCGTGTCGACCAGTGGGCCGGCTTCGCCGTAGTCCTCGTATTGATCCTGGGCTGTTTCGTCGTGCTGCGTCCGTTCCTTTCGGCGATCCTGTGGTCGGTCATCCTGGCCTTTTCCACGTGGCCGGTTTATCAAAGGATCGAATCGGCCGTCGCGGGCCGGAAAGGATTGGCCAGTGGACTGATGGTCCTGATAGTGGCAGCCGTCTTGATTGTCCCCTTGGCGCTCCTCGGCACCAGTTTGGCGGAAGACGTGACCGCGCTCGTGGAGATGGCACGGCAACTCCTCAGCGAGGGACCGCCAACCCCACCCGCGTGGGTAGCCAAGCTGCCGGTTGTGGGTTCGCGTCTGCACGACCACTGGCAAGAGATGGCGGGGAGCGGCGCCCGCTTGACCGAGGCGTTGCTGAAGTACCTCATGCCCCTGCGAGATTGGGCGTTGCGCAGTGCGGCAAACCTCGGAGAAAGTCTCCTGTACTTAAGCCTCAGCGTGTTCATCGCGTTCTTTTTGTATCGGGACGGTGCCGCGTTATCCACAAGGCTGGCCCCCTTGTTCACCCGGGTCGGCGGCCAACGGGCGCCGGCATTACTCCATGTGGCGGGGGACACCATCAAAGGCGTCGTTTACGGCGTTATCGGTACCGCGCTGATTCAGGGGATTTTGGTTGGTATCGGGTTGTGGATCGCGGGCATCCCCCGCGTCCTGTTGCTCGGCGTGCTGGCGTGCGTTCTGTCCTTGATTCCCGTCGGTCCCGCATTAATCTGGTTACCCGCGGCCATCTGGCTGTTCGGAAAGGGTTCGACGGGGTGGGCCGTCTTTCTCGTGCTCTGGGGGCTTCTAGTGGTGGGGCTCGTCGATAATTTTCTTAAGCCCTATTTCATCGGCAAAGGGAGTCATCTGCCATTCATCCTGGTGTTTCTCGGAACTTTGGGCGGGGTGATGGCCTTTGGCTTCCTCGGCATATTTCTGGGTCCGACCTTGCTCGCCATAGCCTATGCCTCGTTTCAGGAATGGAGTGCCCGGGAAAGAGCTTTAAGTTAGGGAACGGACCCAGCGAAATAGTGGCGTCGAATCCCTTGCAGGAAGACTCAATCTACAGCGAGGGCGGCGACGCGATGATCATGCTCAACCAATAGGTATCGGTCTTGTAACAATGCCAGAGTTGTGTTTCCTCGGTGAACCGGGCGAAGAGTTGGCCATTGGCGTAGACCACTCCATCGGCAACGGAGATTTCATCGAACGGGCCGAAGCTTTCCGAGGTGTTTGCCAGCGCATCCTCAAAATGGATCGACGTCCGGTCGTGGCAGGCGTACTGGGTGAAGTGCTGCTGGCCTTGCATATCCCAGAAGTGATTGCTGAATTTGGCGACCACTGTCCCGTTGGGCCCTTGGCTGATGAAATTGCCGGTGATTCGGAAGAAAGGCGCCGGTGCGAGCTTGGTGGTTTTCGCTAGCTGCTCGGATTCGAAGATCAGACTGATCATATCTTGGCTCATCCGCATAATGCTTTCATTTCGATTAGACTGCCGAGGTTTCGTCGGTTCATGCGGCAATCCGATGAAGTCGCAGAAAGTTCTCGAAGCGGCACGGGTGATCGTCGGGAGCATCGACAAGCCGACCGCGCTTCGTCATCTCGATGTCGTTTAAAATGGGAGCATGTGTCCTCTACAAGAACCCGATGCGGGCAAGTCTGGCAGTCTCGACAGGGCCCGGAACCGGGCCGCCTTTCTTGCTATAACAATTAACCAGCAATAGACCCACCATCGACGACCGTCATTCTCCCCTTCCGAACAATGCAAAGAAAGTGGATCTGGATTCTTGCCATCGGCGTGCTCGCTGCCGCCGGCGGAATTTATTGGTGGCGCGAAGGTCCTGTCACGGTCACCGTCGTGACGCCGACTCGCGGGCCCGCGGTGGAGGCGATTTACGCGACCGGCACCGTGGAACCGACGGTCATGCTGCCGATCGCGGCGCGGCAGGCAGGCCATTTGGTTGAACTCAACGTCGATGAAGGGAGTCAAGTGCGTAAGGGACAGGTACTCGCTCGGCTCGACGACGCGGATTTGAGGAACACGGTCGAGGAACTGGCCGCCCGCGTGCGGTTCGCGCGCACGCAGTATCAGCGCTTGCAGGAACTGGTGCGCCGCAATGTCATTGCCAAAGTCGAACTGGACCGGGCGCGCTCCGATCTGGAAGCGGCCGAGGCGGCGCTGGAGCGCGCGCGGGCTCAGCGTGATTTCATGACTCTCACGGCGCCCGCGGACGGCCTGATCATCCGGCGCGACGGCGAGATCGGCCAGTTCATTCCCGCCGGACAGGCCCTGTTCTATCTCTCTTGTTGCGCGCCTTTGCGGGTCACGGCCGAGGTGGACGAAGAAGACATTTTGCGGGTGCATGTGGGGCAGAAGGCGGTGTTGCGCGCCGACGCGCTGCCGGACGAAGTGCTCGACGGCGAAGTCAGCGAAATCACGCCCAAGGGCGACCCGATCGCACGCAGCTACCGGGTTCGCATCCGGCTCGCCGACCCGGAGAAGTTGCAGGTGGGCATGACGGTCGACGCCAACCTGATCGTTTCCGAGCGGGAAAATGCCCTGCTGGTACCGTCCACCGCGGTCCAGAACGGCACCATATGGGTGGTTGAGGACGGGAGGCTACACCAGCAGCCGGTGCGGACCGGCGTAACCGGCGCCGTTCGTACCGAAATCGTCGAGGGACTGTCTCCGGAGGCCCAAGTCGTCGAGACGCCTTCGGAAAACCTTCGCGACGGACGCGCCGCCCGTATCCGTTCATCATCTCCCGTGCCGGTGTCCTGATGCGCATCCAGCTCCAGGTGGCGCTCACGCATCTTACGGGTCGCACACGCCAGACTTTTGTTTCGCTTACCGGAGTCATACTCGGCGTAGCCTTCTTCCTGGCGGTGTCGTCCCTGATGCGCGGCTCCGAGAAGGACTTCATCAAGCGTCTCATCGACAACAGTCCGCACATCACGGTCTACGACGAATACCGCTTGCCCCGGACGCAGCCGGCGGAGCTGCGCTGGGCGGGCGGCGCGATCCGGATCAGCAACGTCAAGCCGCAGACGGAAACGCGCGGCATCCGCGGTTATCGCGAAAAACTCGAATTCGTGGAGTCCATGCCCGGACTGAAGGTCGCGCCGGTACTGGTCGGTTCGGCTGTGCTCGTATTCGCCGGCCGGGAGGAAAGCGTCACCCTCTCGGGCGTGGTGCCGGACAAGATGAAGACGGTGTCGACGCTTGAGGAGAAGATGATCGAAGGCTCGATCGACGCGCTCGCGGCCAATCCGAACGGAATCGTCGTCGGCACGGGGCTGGCGCAGAAATTCAATCTCGGCCTGGGCCGCAACGTGAACGTGGTCGCCGCGAACGGCGCCAGCCGTCCGATGAAGGTGGTCGGCATCTTCCGCACCGGCAACGCGAACTACGACGAGACCCAGACGTTCACCTTGCTGAAGCGCGCCCAGGTGATGTTCGACCGGCCCAATCGGGTTAACCGCTTGATCATCCAGCTCGACGACCCCTACGAGGCCCGCGATGCCGCCCAGCGAATCGAAGCGGTCGCCGGCTACAAGTCGGTGTCCTGGATCGAAGCCTCCGAGGACATCTTGAGCGTGCTGATCGTACGCAACATCATCATGTACAGCGTGGTGTCGGCGATCCTCATCGTGGCGTCCTTCGGGATATACAACACCCTGTCGACCATCGTGATGGAAAAGACCCGCGATATCGCGATCCTGAAATCCATCGGCTTTCACGCCCGCGATGTACGCCTCATCTTTTTGCTCGAAGGGGTCATCATCGGCGTGGTGGGCAGCGTATTCGGCCTGGTTCTGGGGGCTGGACTCATGAAGCTGCTGTCGACCATCGAGTTCAGGCCGCCCGGCATTACGGAAAAAGTACAGATGCCGATCTGGTGGGGACCGGAACAATTCGCCATCGCCACCGCTTTCGCCCTCGTCTCGTGCATTCTCGCCGCCTATCTGCCGGCACGCCGCGCGGGCCGCGTGCATCCCGTGGAGATTCTGCGGGGCGCAGCATGACGGCGGTCCTGCGAGCCGAGCATCTCGGGCGCACGCTGGCCGGGGAAGTTCCGGTGACCCTGGTGGAGGACATCAACCTCGATATCGAGCGGGGCGAGTTCGTCTGCATCATGGGGCCTTCCGGTTCCGGCAAGTCCTCGCTGCTCTATCTGCTCGGTCTGCTCGACGTTCCCACCTCGGGGCGGGTGTGGCTGGACGGCGAGGATACTTCGGCGTACGGCGAGAACGAGTTGGCGAACCGCCGGCTGGAGAAACTGGGATTCGTGTTCCAGTTCCATTTCCTGCTCGCCGAGTTTTCGGTGCTCGACAACGTTACGCTGCCGATGCGGCGGCTCGGCAAGCACGGCGATGCCGCGATCCGTTCGCGCGGCATGGAATTGTTGGCTCGGCTGGGCGTCGCCGAGCAGAGCGCGAAACATCCGCACCAGCTCTCGGGGGGGCAGCGTCAGCGCGTCGCCATCGCCCGCGCGCTGGCCAACGATCCCCTGGTCGTTCTGGCCGACGAGCCGACCGGCAATCTCGACTCGGTATCGAGTGCCACGGTGCGGCAGATTCTCCACGATCTGGCTCACCAAATGGGCAAGACGGTGGTCGCCGTGACCCACGACGCTGCATTCGCTTCGGCCGCCGACCGGCGCATCGGCCTTGTCGACGGCAAAATGAACGCCGACTGGCGGCCGGCGTAGTTTCAGTCGAATTCTCTTCTTCTATTGCCGGATCCAGGCCGATTTACCAAAGCCGGCCGCCGAGATTGATTTCTTTCAAAACGCCTCTGGCTGTCCACGCGGCAAAACCCTACACTGGCTAGTGGGCCGCTCGGTCGTGTTCAAGCTTGGTCCGATCGATCTAAAAACAATGAGCTACAAAGATCCGAAATCTGGAGGAATGCCGCGATGTCTTGGTATATCCGTATGCTTGCTTTTCTAGTCAAATGCGCCGCCTGGGCTAAGAAGAACCTCGAGAATACCGCTTACTGGAACGCCAAGTTCGACCGGTTCGCGAGACTGTTCTCTCGCTTGTCGGGGCGGCCCTTGGCTTTCAACATCGCAATGATCGTGATCCTGGTATGGGTCGTCAGCGGACCGATCTTCGGATTCAGCGATACCTGGCAGCTGGTGATCAATACGGCGACCACCATCGTGACGTTCCTGATGGTATTCCTGATTCAGCACACCCAGAACCGGGATACCGAAGCCCTCCAAGTGAAACTGGACGAACTCATCCGTGCCATCGAAAAAGCCGATGACACGCTGTTGGATTTGGAAGAGCTGGAAGAAGAGGAATTGGCGATACTGCGCAGCAAATACGTGACCCTCGCGCGCGTGGCCCGCGAAAAGGCGAGGACCGAAACGAAAGTGGATTCCTCCGCAGGCAAGCCATGAGGAGCTAAGTACATTCCGCAAATATTTGCGGGATCTCGACTGATTGGCTTGATTGGCGGGGTTGTCCTGCAGGTTGCCTATGCCGCAAGACTTCCCTGAATGTACTTAGAGCGTTTTCATCGCGCTCGTACGGCAAAACAGGCCTGGCAGGAGTCGTTGGCGCCTTCGGCCAGGGTAGATCGACTCAAGCTTTCGTAGGTCGGCAATCCTTTGCCGACGAACCCGTTGCGTCGGGAATGGATTCCCGACCTACTCGCGAGTCCCCGTAGGTATGAAAATGCTCTAGCTTGAACGACGCGGTAGTGCCGAGCTTTCCGGTCGGCTAGGGCGCGGTTATATCCCGCGTGGCCGGATTCGGCAGGGACTCGTTGCCAATGTCGGAACTACTGAAGCCGCGCCCTGGCCGATCATAACTCGATCCAAGGCCAATTCTCGCAGGGCCGGCTTCAGGTTTCTCCAAGTCCATTGGCATATGAAAGGGGTTCCGTTACTTTCGGCACTTCCCCGGCTTTTCGGTTTCAATCTCCTCGACCGAGCCTCCCTCGTACTCGACCTCCACGCACGCTCCAACCACCAGAGGGCCGTCGTCTTCCTCCAACTTGGTTTTTTCCGTCACCACGACCTCGCGACCGCCTATCATCCAGGTGCCGACCTTGCCTTCGGGACGCTTTTCAATGGTGCCGTAGAACTCTTCGCCCGCTTGGATGCTCGGCGATACCCAGAGGACGGCGCTAGCTAGCAACAGCATGCTTATCAGGTGTTTCATCGTTCGCTCCTTTTTGAATGGTCCCGTTTTTTTGGACAATCATCGCGTACCGATAATTCGTCCATCCGAGCCAGGCCGAGCATCATGACGCCGGCATTATGGCCGGACAGACCGAATTAGAGCATTTTCCGATCCGGTATCAGGGAGCCCGATATGTAGGTCGGCAATCCCTTCCCAATCGCAAACGGTCGCTTTAGTCGCGACCTTCCAATCGCAAACGGGAACTTTGGGAGCTCCAAAGTCCCCCTTCCAATCGCAAAAGGCCGTCCTGGGAGCGCCAGGACGCCCCTTCCGACAAAGTCCTTTGCCGAGCCGATAAGTCGGCAAGGGATTGCCGACCTACGTGCTTCCCGCCCGACACGAATCCGTACACCGGGTTGAAAAACACTCTAAGTCGCCGATCGCCAATATGCTTGACGACCGAAGTGGCCGATTATTCCTCTTTCATGTGGCGGACTCCGGACCATGTGACCACATGGGATAAATCCATCCGCCGCAGCAGTTCTTGAATCACGGTCTCCACCCGATCCGGCTCGTCGTAAAACTCGACCACCAGGGGCAAATCCAGGGACAGGTCGACCAGTGAGGCCGTACGGATTTTTCCGTTTCGACTGAATCCTGTCATGCCCCGCAGTACGGTGACGCCGGCCACCCGTTCCTCTTCGTGCAGGAACTTCATGAGCTTGGACAGGATATGTTCGCCTTCCCTAAGATAAATCCGCGCTATGGTGACTTGCTGATGTGCCATAACCAGTTTCCCGTGAGTGTGCCCAACCAGACCGCCGTAACGCCGAGCAGGGCATTCACGGCGAAGATGCTCAATAGACCCTGAAACTCCGCCCGAATTTCGGGCAATTGGAATGCGAGCCACAAGGTCGCCGCCAGGGTCATCACACCGAGCAGACTGATCAAGACAATCGCCCGGTACAGGGTAGACAGATCGAAGTAAAGAAAAACGAATTCGGCCGCTGCGGCCAGGCTGAAGGCGATCGTCAGGGCGAGCGCCAGGCCGCCGTACGGAAACCCGTGCCCGAGCCAGGGATAGAGATCGGAGGCAAATATCTGCCGGCCCAGTACCAGTCCGATCCAGACTGCCGCGAGACACAACACGGCGCTCAAGAAAATATTCAGTCCGGCTTTGGCGAGATTGCCTTCTTCGAACAGGTACAAGGTTTCGATGGCAAAGGTCGAGAAGGTCGTGTAGGCGCCCAGGAACCCTACCAGAATCGCCGCCCGGTATTCGACGGCCAGCGAAAACCGTTGCAGCATCAGTTCGGTGAGGAATCCCATCAGAAACGAACCCGATACGTTCACGAACAGGGTGCCGTGAGGAAAGCCTCGACCCAGCCAGGCGTAGATGCCGGTAGCGACCAGGTAACGCGTCACGGCTCCGAGCGATCCGCCCAAGGCGATGGCGAAGAGTTGGCTCATCATATCTAACTCAAAGCTCGAATCATCAACACTATTCCGGCGATGGCCAGAAAACCCGCGAAGATGCGGCGGTACCTGGCTTGCTCGATGTGCGTGTAAAGCATTTCGTCGGTCAGCAGAAAAACCAGAGCGCCGACTACCAGATAGATTGCATTTTCGGCAAAAGGCACATCGATCTGCGACCGGCTGAACAGCCACAAGGTGAGGATTTGCGCCACGGCAAAGGTGGCGTAGGAAGCCGCAACGGTGACGCGGGCCACATCCTTTGCATAGTCCTTGTGGTGCACCAGCGCCGTGAGGAGCGAGCCGCCCAGATTGCTGAGCCCGTGTATAACGCCCATGGTCGCGAAGTAAGCCTTTTCGTACTTCATCAGGGCGTCGATGGCGCGGGTCACGGTCGGCGAATATTCCTTCAAGGCGATGAGCAGCAGAAACGATCCGATCAACACGCCGATGTTGATCCGGGTATGAGTCACCAGGAACAGAAAGAGCGCGATGGGCGGCAGCGTCAGAAACAGCACGTTCCGGTAAAAGGTAAAATCGATGTGGGCATGGTGCTTCGCGATCTGCAACAGATTGATGGCGATCGAAATCGGCAGCAGCACGATAAGCACGTCCACGAATTCGTAACCGAGCAGCAACAGGATCGGCGTGCCGAACAGCAAGACGCCTGCGCCGAAAATGGACTGCACGGTGGCCGTGGCGACCACGGTCAGCAGAATGTCGACCGACATGAATTCCCCCTAGGCTTGATCTCGTTGGCTTCCGCCACTCGTTAAACCGGGCTTCGCGCAGTCAGGGAAGCCCGGATGTCATAGGCTTTCCCCAAGCTGCCGTTCGCCCCGTAATGTTTTTATGGCGCGCCATTGTAAACCTTCAGGCTACAGAAGGTATCGGAACGGGTGCGTCGGGCGGGCTCTTTGTCAGCTCGAATCCCGTGTCGCGAAGCCGCTCGCCATTCGATCGGGTCACGTCGGCCCCGGCGCCGCACCGAAGCCGCCGGGCGCGCATCGGAATTCACGGGCACAGCCTCGCCGTCCCCGGCGTCAGGCGCCCAGGCGATCGCCGGCGGAGAGCGCCGTGGCCGGCGGGACGCGCCGGCCGTCGACCGTGATCACCTCGAGCCGAAGCCACGCGTCCGCGCACGCGGCCCACACTTCACCTCCGGGCATCGTCTCGATCGTCCCCGGCGGCGCAGAGCTCGGCTCTCCGGTGGGCGAGGTTTTCACGATCCCGATCTCCCGAGCGCCGGCCCGCGTCTTCGGTGCTCCCCACGGAGACGGGAAGGGGAAATAGCAAAAGGCGCGGACGAAGCGGTCGACGTCGGCGGCGGGGCGATCCCAAGACAGCGTGCCGCCCTCGGGGATTACCCTGCCGAAGTATTCGCGCATCGTGAGATCTTGCTCGATGTGGGGAATGGAGGCCGGGTCGAGGGCGGCCGCGGCGACCAGAGTGGAGAGGAGAGAGAGACCCTCTTCCACGCAGCGCAGGCCCACCGAAAATGCGGTGTCGCTTTCGGTCAGGTCGAAGAGCGTCTGATAGGCGATGGGTCCGGTATCGATGCCGGCGAACATGCGATGAACGGTGACGCCGTACCGGTGTTCGCTGCGGAGGATGGCCCAGCCCGGCGCGTAGAGACCGGCATAACGGGGCAGGGGGCCCGGGTGCACGTTGAACGCGCCGATCCGGGGGGCCTCCAGGATCGAGCCATTTACGACGTGCAGCGAGTGGACGTTGAGCAGGAGGTCCACATTCTCTTTGCGGAAAATGTCGGCGAGAGCGGCGTCTTTGACGGCCGAGGCGGGCAAGAGACAATGTCCGCGCCTTTCGGCGTACGACCACAAGGCCGATTTGCGCGTGTCCGGAGGCGACGTGAGCACCATCGCAACCCGGTGTCCGCTTTCGTCTAGCGCCTTCAAGGCGCGGAGCCCCGCACCTTCCTCGGCCACCAGGGCAATATTCAAGCGATATTGCTCGCTCACGGGTGCCATTCCGTAGCTTCCCATGCAAGATGCGGTCATCATGAGTAGATCCCTTACAACATGAATTTCAGATCAACGCGCTTCTTCGATTTCCCCGGATTCGGGAGCCGGTGATTCTGTCGACGAGTCGCGGGTTTCTTCGGAAGCGCTCGGGTTGCGAACGCGATGCCAGTCGTATGGAAGCACAAACGTATCGAAGACGGCCGAAAAAGGCAGATCGAAAATAAGGACGGATGCCACCAGTCCGTTGAGCCATGCGGATGCCGAACGCTCGCCGCCGAAAATTTCGCCGATCTCTTTCGCGTCTTGCCGAACGCCGGGGTAAACCGCCCACTCGTTTTCGAGTATCTCGGTCCTCGCCCGTATGCTCGAGCAACCGGCGGCCAGGGCGATCACAAGAACAATAACGGCCCATTTTCCAACGTCAACTTTCATCGCGTTTCCTTATAAACGAATAGAGGTGTCACGGTTATATGGAAGCCGAGCTTTCGGGAACGGATTGACGAATCATCCGATCCTGGAGAAGCAAAGAGAGGGGCGGTAGAGGCTTCCGAAATGAAGGCGGTCTCCCGGCGGACGAACATCTCAATCCGGTTGTCTGTCAGGCGAGGCCCGCTGGCACCGCCATCGGCTCGAGCATCAGCATCATGAAGCTAGGTCAAACTAGCTCTTGATGTCAAATTTCGTCAATAGGGTGTTCTCCTGGCTGGACGGCGTTAGACCTTGCATTTCGCATTTTCATCTATGCTTGAGCTAAACCACTGAGGTCGGGGGCGCCGGGCGGCCGATCATGACACAGGGCGAGGGTAAATGAGCCTTATGTCTCTACGGTTTTTATTGCACTTCTGACGCAACGATCAAGTAGAAGAGGACCATCATTCATGCATTCGACAACCCCATTTACCGGCTCGGCGAAAGTGCTTGAAGCCGGGTACCCCACGGTCGATATTGCCAACGCCTTGAACATCGTGCGTCCCAGCCTCGGGGATGATGCCGGTGTGGCGCTCTTCAGACTGCTGAGACTGGTGGCGATCGAAGATATCCTCGGCAGGGGTGCCTCGGCGATGGCCTATTACGCCGGCAAAAAACTGGGCATGGGTCTTGGAATCGGCAAGCTCGAAGACTTTCTCGGGCTCTGCGCGGCCCTCAAGATCGGAATCATCGAAGTCCCCTTGCTGACCGAGGACAAGATTCATGTCGATGTCTACGAATGCGTCACGTGCAGCGGTCTCCAACCCGTGGGGCGTACACTCTGCCATTTTGAGGGAGGGCTGATCGCCGGGGTCGTGGAGCACGTAACGCGAAGACGCACGCAAGCCGTGGAGGTAAGCTGCATCGGCGGATTGGGCGACCGTACCTGTGGTTTTGATCTCGAACTCCTCGGCGAGATCAAATAGCCGGTCAAGAGTTCTATCCCGAGCGCCCTGTCGATTGACTCGCCAGCCCGATAAGCTGCCGGGTCGGCGGATCAAAAACCTAGTTATTTGAAATTTGCGATGCGCTTCCTGGGATGGCATCGGCCCGAACTCGCTTACGCGTGAGCAGCCATCCGAGGTAAGCCGCGGCAGCGACGTCATACGTGAGGCAGAAGGCAGGCCACCAGGCCGGCACTCCGGGGTTTGCGATGAACCGGCCATGGACGAAATCAAAGATGCCGTGTGCGAGCAGGGCGGCAACGATAAGCCACAAGGTGTACTTGAATCCGGCGATAGAGGCGCCAAAAAACACCGCGGCAACGATGAGCTCAATAATCAATGCGTTCATGGAACCGCCCACGACCGCAAAGAGGACATAGTACGACGCGATGACGATCATCACCGTGGGATAAAACGCACGATCACGATCCAGGCCGAACAAGGTCGCCGACAGGCCGATCACAATGGCCAGAACCGCTCCGATCAGAAACGCCATGCTTGCTCCTCGGTTGAATTGCTATCCGACGAAGTGAAAAAAATCGCTTCGAGCATTTTGGGACGTTTAATCCGTTGAATGTGCATAGGCTGAGTTTTCGATCCAAGGATTTTTCAACATTCCGGCACTGATGTTCGGCGGACGCACGCAAGCGGAGTCTAGCGACGTTGCGGCCGGTCCGCTGAAACACCCTTTCGGGCTTCATCTATCCACGACGAGGTCCACGAATATGCCCGTACCGATATCGAACTCCCCGATGACCCGGATGGTGCCGGGGTGATAGTCGTCATAGACGATCACGTGGACGTGGTCGGCCCTATCCCTCGGATGCCGGATGAGCCAGGCGCCCGGCGGCACCTTGGCGCGCAACCGATGGCACTGGCCGGGAGGAGGCTGGTGCCCGGCAGGTCGGCCCGGATACCAGACGCGGCATTCGCCCGGAGGGGGATAATGCCCCGGCGGGATATCGAGGCGGGTGTAGCCGTGTTCGTGGAAGTAAGGGTCATGCCTATCATCATCCCAGTCCTTCCCGGAGTAATGTCGGTCTTCTTCCTTTTTCCAATCCTTACCACCCTCCCAGTGCTTATCCTCCTTTAGCTCCATTCCGGGGTAATACCGGTCTCTTTCCTTTTTTCCCGACTTTCCGCTATCCCGGTGCTCTTCTCCTCTCCAGTCGCTATCCGAGTAATACCTATCCTTCCCCTTCCCGGACTCGTCCTTTCCTTCGTCCGCTACTGCCGCGCCGAAGCAGCAAACGGCAAGAGCGACGGATAAGATCAGCCTGTTCGACATGTTCATTGTTTTTCTCCGAAACGTCTAGATCAGCACCGTGGGTTGGTTCAGATAAATATAACCACGATTAACGAGGCTGCTGGTGTCGTTACTGCGATTGGTTTCTTGCCCCAGCCGTACTCGCTCCCTATCTGCTTCGGACACGGCGGATCTTCAGCCGAGGGTAGCGGAGCGAGCTGTGTGCCACCAGGGTCACTACTGGTAATGAACTTTTGTGATCTTGGTCCATCGATTGCCAGGGAAATATGTGTGCAGATGCCTGAACATTGCGCCGGAGTCGGGTTGGCGGATACATCCTCCACGGGATGAACGTACCAGCATGTGCAGAGCCTCTGGCAATCTCGGGTCGCGCGGAGCCGTTCTCGCCCATGCCATAACCAAACCGGAAAGGTAATCGGTGGCATTGGAAGTTCTGCGCAGCTGCTGCCGTTCCACCCGGAGCGCCTCGATCGACTTCGGCGAGAGAAACTTGGGAGGAGGTTCGTCCATAACCGTGCCATACCCCATCTGAGCCCAAAAGACACTGGAGGGAAAGCCGCACCACCAGTTCTCTCGTTCACCATCCTGCGCCATCGAGCGACGCACATTGACCTGCGCGAACTCGTCCAGCGCCACCGAGTAAGTGATTTTGTCGCTCATGTTGCCGACCATGCCCGGATAGCGCGCGATCAGCATGGCGCCGAAGGCCCGGCGTCGGTTTCCGCCCGGCCCTCTAAGCATTTCGTCGACTAGACGTCCGGCTTCGGGGATCAGGTGTTTGATTCGGGGCGCGAATCTCCTTAGCACATCCCAGCGTTCGAGAACGAATGCACGCGTCCAGACCACCAGCGTCAGCTCGCGGCGAAACTTGTCCGGCAGTTTCTTCATGGCTGCGATTTGCGCCAGTTCATCGAGCGGAAGCCCCTCGTTGTCCTGGGCTTTTACCCAGTCGAGAACTTGCGGGCTTTGTCCGTACGCCGACAATCGATTGTCCAATACCGTGGCCGCGTTTCTGAACGCATCCGCGTGACAATTCAGAAATTCCACGAAGCTGTATTCAGGGTGAGACGAACGGGTGTCGATCGTTGGAACTTCGGGAACCGCGCCGACCTTTGCTCGCGCGCGCTGCCACTCGCTCAGGGCAGACTGGAATTTATCCTCGGCAGTCGGTTCATAGCCATAGAACCCGCGTGCATCCGTGTACCAGCAGGGATCGTGGGGACGGAGCCGTTCCATGTCGTTTTGCGTGATTGGCAATCCGGCCAAGCTTCGATAGGCGATGAACAGATAAAAATGATCGTAGGTCGGCTTGATCACGCCCAGCCGCCCCTGCGAGTACGTTTCGAGGTCCGTCATAGGCCATGCCGGCGGCTCGAAGATATTTCCCGGATAGGACGGGTCCTCCGGGAACCGGCACTCGCGCTTTCCGGACTCCGCCAACGCCGCGGAAGCCATGGCCGCAAACAAGGCAAGCAGGATGCACCTAGCAGATTTCATGCTTTTCCTTTTTGCTCGAATGGTTTTAGCAAGCCACGGCTCTTTGTTGGTTGTTGCTGGTTGTGGATCTTGCTCGTCCCCAAGTCTCCACCTGACAACCAGCAAATCAGCAAGAAGCGATATGACGTGCAGCTCAATCGGTCCGTTAATAGTGACGAATCAACCCAACCACGACACCAAGAATAGTGAAGTCCTCGGTAGGTTGGATCGCTGCGTAATTCTGATTCTCCGGCAACAATATCGGCCGTCCTTGGTTGAGCCTGAGCCGTTTGAGTGTTAGTTCGCCTTCAAGGGCTGCCACTACGATTTGTCCATCCAATGCGGTTGACTGCCTTTCAACAACGACAATGTCATTTTCAAGGATACCTGCGTCCACCATGGAGTCACCTTTAACCCGGATCAACATAGTATTGGTCGGGTCACGGACCAGGTAGGAATCTATAGACAAATCATCAAGAATGGCTTCCTCCACAGGGCTGGGCAGGCCCGCGTGCAGGTTCTCACCGATAGAGCGTTCGAAAAACCTCTTGCCTGGTCGTAGCCGTCGATCTGGTGCGCTGTCGAGGAACTGTTGTTCCTTCAACCGGCCAATCATCTGCGCAACTGATGCCTTGGACGATAGCCCAACCAACCGTCCGATCGCGGCATACGACGGCAAGGTCTTATGCTTAGCGTAGTAGCTACGCAGCGCCGCAAGGTATTGACTATCCGAAGGCATGTTCGTACGCTACCGAACGAACGTTCGGTAGTCAATAGGGACGCTACATGACAGATAATAATGCCATTCCGGATTCTTACGATGGGCGTGAGCAGGCGCTGATCAAGCACGAACTGCTCAGAAGCTACCTCCAACAACTGTTTCGAATTATTGGAATGAGCGCTGGACGTAACAGACGCATTGATCTCTGCTACGTCGACTGTTTCGCTGGTCCATGGGGCGATGATTCCGAAGACATGGAGGGCACCTCCATTGCAATATCTCTGCGCACTTTGGATGCCTGTCATCAGACACTTGCCAGCCATGGCATCGATGCGAACATCCGTGCGCTCTATATTGAGAAAGATCCGCCCGCATTTGCTCGTCTCGACACTTATCTACACGGCAACACTCCCAGAGGCATTTGCTCAGAGTGTTGGAAAGGAGATTTCGTAGATTTGCGCGACAAGCTTTTGCAGTGGGCAACTCGGGATGCTTTCGTGTTCTTCTTCATAGACCCAAAGGGCTGGAAGGAAGTCGGCATCGAGATTCTACGTAGGTTGCTGCAGCGTCCGCGTTCGGAGTTTCTTATCAACTTCATGTATGACTTTGTGAATCGCACCATGTCGATGGGGGACTGGCAGCAGGAAATGGCGGAACTCTTGGGCGAAACGATAAACCTCGATGGAATGTGCCCTAAGGAAAGAGAGCAATTGATCCTGAGGACCTACCGCGAGAACTTAAAGCGCTGCCTGCCTGTTCCTAAGCCTGAGTACCGGCCGAGATCGGCCTATGTTCGGGTGCTGGATCCGACCAAGGAGCGTCCCAAGTATCACCTTGTCTATGTCACCTCTCATCCGCAGGGGATTGTGGAGTTCATGACGATTTCGGAACAAGTTGATCTAGTACAGAAGAAAGTGCGAGCCCTCAAAAAAGGCGTTGAGCGGGAGCGGCGCACAGGCACACCAGATATGTTTGGCGCGGAAACGTTCGTTGATCAGAGTGCCGGGCATGTCAGCCCAGAAGATGTAGATCGTTTTTGGTTGGACTATCTGAAGTCAGGTATTCGCCGTATCGGTCGTAATGAATTTGCCGACATCCTAGAAGAAACAGACTGGTTTCCCCGCGATCTGCAGGCTTCGTTGGTCCGCCTCATAAAACGCGGTCTAGTATCCAATCTGGATGCAGTTGGCCGTCGACCCAAGAAACCGCTGCACTTTGAAAAAGGTGGCGAGCGTTTGCAACTAGTGGAGCGAGCAACATGAGTGGTAACAGCAAAATCGAATGGACCGAGCAGACATGGAATCCAACTGTCGGTTGCACAAAGGTTTCCCCAGGTTGCAAGAATTGTTATGCCGAGTCCATGGCTCTCCGCCTCCAAGCTATGGGCTTAAAGGGCTATGAGAACGGATTTCGCCTCAGTTTAAGACCTGAGCGTCTTTTGGAACCCTTGGGTCGGCGTAAGCCGACGATCTACTTTGTGAATTCAATGTCTGATTTGTTTCATGAAGAGGTGCCGTTCGATTACGTCGCACGTGTCTTCGACATTATGAGGGAGGCCAAGCAGCACACCTTCCAGGTTCTTACTAAGCGTGCCGAACGCATGGCCGCATTCTGTGCAGGGCGAGAGATTCCGCCCAACGTATGGCTTGGAGTCTCCGTGGAGAACAAGCGCCATGGTCTGTCGCGAATCGACGCGCTACGCAACGTCAATGCGACAATTCGATTTTTGTCCATCGAGCCGTTGCTTGAGGATTTAGGTCATCTGGATTTAACCGGAATCCACTGGGTGATTGTCGGTGGCGAATCCGGTGCTCGTGCTAGGCCGATGTGCGCCGAGTGGGTCGATAACGTTCGTCGCCAATGCCTGAATGCAGACGTTGCGTTCTTCTTCAAGCAATGGGGTGCTTGGGGTGCCGATGGGCAGAAGCGATCAAAGAAAGCGAACGGCCGTTCGTTGGGCGGTCAGGTTTGGGATGCAATGCCTGCATAGCGGCGTCGATTTGCTGGCCCCTACTTGGAAATCTGTGACATTGGAAGCTCCTGCTTCCGATGCCAGAGACTGACATAATGGTGCTTGAGCCTACCATTCCAGCATCGTTCAGCCGACTGCCTGGTGCAGCAAGAAGCGCGGCTATTGTCGGTTCGGGCTCAGTAATGCCTTCAGAGGGAGGGGCTATTGCGGACAGGATGGGAAAGGAAGCTGGAGCTTCCCACAAATGTGGTCCCAAGCTGGAGCTTGGGGCCTAGCAAATGTCGTTTCGATCGACTCAGCCGCCCGTCTGCACGCGTGCCTGATAAGTCTGCATCCCACCCGAAAGCACCTTGACCTGAAAACCGTTTTGCGCCAATAGCCGAAAGGCGTAATAAGCACGCTGTCCGACGCCGCAGATCAGCCAGATTTCGCGGTCCTGCGGCAGTTCGTGAAGCCTGTCGCGCAGGGTTTCGAGCGGCAGGTTCCGCGCGTTCGGGATGTGGCCGCCGGCAAACTCGGTTTCGCTTCGAACGTCCACCAGCAGGGCAGAGGTGGTCGCCAGTTCCTCCCAATCCGCCAGGGGGAAATCCCCGCGCAGATGGTTGGCGGCGATCATGCCGGCCAGATTGACGGGGTCCTTGGCGGCGCCGAACTGGGGGGCGTAGCAGAGCTCCAGGTCCTCCAGGTCGAATACCGAAGCTCCTTCCATCATGGCCGTGGCGATGACATCGATGCGCCGCGCCACATCGAGCTCGCCCACGGCTTGCGCGCCCAGAATCCTGCCGTCGGTCTCGGAGAACAGCAGTTTCATGTGAATCGGCTTGGCGCCCGGAAAATAGCTCGCATGGTGGCCGGGATGCAGGTAGATCTTTTGGTAATTCATGCCGGCTCGCCTAAGCAGCTTTTCGTTGGCGCCGGTACACGCGATGGTGAGTCCGAACACTTCGCACACGGCGGTTCCGAGAACGCCGTCGAATCTCAGGGGAGGCGGTGCACTGTTGCTGCGATCGAAATGATGAAGAATGGCGGTGGCCGCCACGCGCCCCTGCCGGTTGGCGGGGCCGGCCAGCGGGACGAGCTGCCATTCTCCGGTGACGCGGTTTTTCACTTCGACCACATCGCCCACGGCCCATATGGCGGGGTCGCTGGTGCGCATGTATTCATCGACCCGGATGCCGCCCAGGGCGCCCAGTTCCAAGCCGGCGTCGGCCGCTAGTCCCGATTCCGGGCGCACGCCGATGCCGAGGACGACCAGATCGGCAGAGATGGTGTCGCCCTTGGATGTCAGCACGTTCAAGCCGCGCTCCGGGTGCTGGTCGAAGGCCGCGACGCCTTCGCCCAGTCTGAGGCTGACGCCGCGGGATTTCAGCCGTTCGGCGGCATAGGCGGCCATTTCAGGGTCGAGCGGCGGCAACACCTGGTCGGCCAGTTCCAGCAAGGTGACCTCGAGCCCCAGTCCGACCAGATTCTCGGCCATTTCGAGGCCTATGAATCCGCCGCCCACGATCAGCGCGCGGGAGGCCCTGGCCGTTGCTGCCTTGATCTTCCGGCTGTCCGGAATATTGCGCAACACGTGGATGCCGGGCAGGTCGATGCCGGGCAGAGGCGGACGGACGGGCTTGGCGCCGGTCGCGAGGACCAGCGCGTCATAAGATTCTTGCCGCGTCGCGCCCGTCTTGAGATCGCGCACCTCGATCGTTTTGGCTTGCCTATCGATACGGGTGACCTCGGTTTCCGTATGCACGGCGATGTTGAATCGGTTCTTGAATACTTCGGGACTGGCCACCAGCAGTTTGGCTTCCGATTCGATCACGTCGCCCACGAAATAAGGCAGGCCGCAGTTGGCGAAGGATACATGCGGTCCGCGTTCGAACACGAGGATCTCGCAGGTTTCGCACAGCCGGCGCGCCCGAGCCGCGCAAGTGGCGCCGCCGGCCACGCCGCCGACGATGAGGATGCGTTTTTTCGTGGCATTCATGAGATCGAATCTCCAGTCAGCGAGTTGCGTTAGGTATTCACGGGCTAATATCCGAGCCAGGACGGCCGATTGTAGCGCTCGCGACGGGGCGGCAACACCGTTAGAACACCCTTGGTCCGAGATAGTGACGCGTGGCTGGGTAGGCCAGAGCAAGGCGATAGCCAGTTCCGGCGCTCGACCTACGAACTGGCGTCACCAAGTAGGTCAGTAATCCTTGCCGAACACAAGGAGTCGGCACATGGAATCGTCGGCAAGGGGTTGCCGACATACCAACCTGTGCCGCCAAGTAGGTCGGGGATCCTTTCGCGACGTAGCAGGCTGGCGAGCGTAGTTGTCGGCAAAGGATTGCCGACCTACGAATGCTGCGAACAGGGGGTGCCAATGAGGTCAGGAGGCCTTGCCGAACATCCCAGGGCGGCGCATGGCATCGTCGGCAAAGGATTGCCGACCTACAAATGCCATGTATCGAAAGTAGGCTGGGATGACGAAGGAGTCCCAGCAATCCCGCTAGTTATCATGCATGGGATGCATGGTGCCGTGAGGATGTCCCGGCATGGCATCCGGGCCGTGCTCGGCGAGCTGGGCGTCGAACCATCGGTGTACGGCGGCGGTCAGGGCGGGATTGCCGGATGAATAAACGATCTCCGCTCCGTTCGGGAGTTCGCGGTATTCCACGTGCAATGTTCCCGGTTGGGCGTTTTTCAGCTCGGCGAGGCCCGGCATGTTTTCCCCATGGATGCGAGCAGGATCGGAAAAATCGCCGCGGGCGAATTCCTCGGAAATCTTCGTCAGGTGCTGGCGGATGAGTTTGATCTGCCCGGCATTGGCCGGGTCCCTAACGACGACTTGCTGCACCCCTCCCGTTTCGGTCTTGGTAAAAACGTGCTGGGTTTGCTTGAGGTCGAAGGGCATGACCTCGGCCCCGCGTTTCGAGATTTCCTCCACGCGTTCCGGACTTGCCGTCTGTGCCGGCACCACTGTGGGTAATCCAAGAGCGAGAACGATCCCGGCAAATGCCCAAAGTCTTCGATTACGGCCTTGCATGACACGATCTCCAGTCAATTCGTCAATGCCCGGTTTTCAGATGCGCCGGACAGCATTCTTCGTAGCCCGGCACGCCCGAGCGGCGTTCGTACCAGGCGCGGCTGCGGTTGACCACGCCGACGGCGAGCAGCATCACCGGCACTTCGATCAAGACGCCCACGACCGTCGCCAAGGCCGCGCCGGATTCGAAGCCGAACAGGGCGATGGCGGTAGCCACGGCCAGCTCGAAGAAGTTGCTGGCGCCGATCAGCGCCGAAGGACCCGCCACGCAATGGGGCGAACGCACGGCCCGGTTCAGGAGGTAAGCCAGTCCCGAGTTGAAAAACACCTGGATCAGGATGGGCACGGCCAGGAGCAGGATCACAATCGGTTGAGTCAGGATCTGCTCGCCCTGGAAACCGAACAGCAGCACCAGGGTGGCCAATAGCGCCGTCAGCGAGACAGGGTGCAGTACTTTCAGCAGCCGGTCCAGACGGGCGTATCCGTCCCCGTGGCGCAGAACCGCCATACGCAAGAGGTTGGCCAGGATCAGGGGTACGACGATGTACAGCAGCACCGACAGGAGCAGCGTGTCCCAGGGCACGGTGATCGCCGACAGCCCCAACAGCAAGCCGACGATGGGCGCGAAGGCGAAAATCATGATGATGTCGTTGAGCGCCACCTGGGACAGGGTGTAATGGGGCTCGCCGCGCGACAAATGACTCCAGACGAACACCATGGCCGTGCACGGCGCGGCGGCCAGGAGGATCAGCCCGGCGATGTAGGAACCGATCTGATCCGCCGGCAGCCAGGGCCGGAACAACTGACCAATGAAAAGCCAGCCCAGGAGCGCCATGGAAAACGGTTTCACGCCCCAGTTGACGAACAGGGTCACGCCCACCCCGCGCCAGTGCTTCACGACTCCTTTCAGCGCCTTGAGGTCCACCTTGACCAGCATGGGGATGATCATCAGCCAGATCAGCACCGCAACCGGCAAATTGATCTTCGCCATTTCCAGCCGTCCCACGGTTTGGAACGCTGCGGGGAAAAGATGCCCCAGCCCTATGCCGGCGACGATGCAGAGGAATACCCAGACCGTCAGATAGCGGTCGAACAGGCTCATGCCTTTGGCTTTTTCGCCCGGCCCGCGATCAGAGGGACGGACGCTTCGGGTTGTATTTCGGAATTTCTGTTTGTTCATGGCGGTAGCTTTCGCAAGCGGGTCAAAGAGTTTCCGTTCCGATGCGGTTGAGCGCCTCGGCCAGTTCCGACCGGGAGATCCTTTCCACCGGCAGCGCCAGCAGTCGGCGGATACGTTTTTCGAGGGCCGTGTAGGTCGCTTCGAAAGCGGCTTCGATGGTCTCGGGACTGCCGGTGACGTGGGCCGGGTCCGGCAAGCCCCAGTGCCCGCGAACGGCCGATCCCAGGTAAACCGGGCAGGCTTCCCCCGCCGCCGAATCGCAGACCGTGATCAGGATGTCGATCGGCGTGTCTTCGAGTGCGTCCCAGGACTTGCTGGCATAGCCTTCGGTCGGGAGTCCGTGGCGGGCCAGCGTCGCCAGGGCGTTCGGGTTGACCCGGCCGGTCGGATGGCTGCCGGCGCTGAAAGCGCGAAAACGTCCCGCGCCCAGCCGGTTGATCAGGGCTTCGCCCAGGATGCTGCGGCAGGAATTGCCGGTGCAGAGTACGAGAACGTTCAGCGGACGCGGGTTCACGGATGGATTCCTTATTTTGAAGGGCTGCAGCAGCTCGAGGCGGATTTGATCTGTATGGCCGTGTCTTTGCCGAAGGTCGGTATGCTGCTCAGCGAGTGAAAGGCCTCCCAGGCGATACCTTGGGGATCGACGGTCCAGTATTTGTCGGACTGGGCGTAGCAGCAGGCGGCTTGTTTTTGCGCCTCGACCGGCAGGGCCGCTTCGCTCAGGCCGCGGTTGACCTCTTCCAGCTCCTCGCCGGATTCGACCTGGAGCCCCAGGTGATCCAGGCCGAGCCGGCTTCCCCGCGCGGAAATGGCGAAGTTGATGCGGGGATCGTCCAGCATCCACTTGGCGTAGTCGTCTTTCAGGACGCTGGGCTCGGTCTGGAACAAGGCGCTGTAGAAACGGATGTTCTTTTCGAGATCGTCGACGGCGATATGGACATGGAATCTTTTCATGGCAAATGCTCCGATAGGTTACTCAGGTTTCGCGGACATCAATCTTGCGGTTTCAACTTCACGTAACGGCGGCTCTGCCGACATCTCGGCCAGTGCCCGTTGTTGCACCGACGGCGAGGATAGTCTTGCCCGCGTCGCCCTTGCCGATGAGAACAGGAGCGCGGGAGCAGTTCGAAGAACCGCACAGTCGTCGATCGCGGCACCTTAGCCGCAGCAACTCTGCACAACCGGGTGTTCGACCGGGTCTCCTTCGAGAAAACGATGGGCCAGTTGCAGCATCGCCCTTGCGGGGGTCTCCTTCACGCTCTGGGCGGTTTTCACGGCGCGCATCATGTCCTCCCGCGAGATGCCCAGCTTCTTCGCCTGCTGATAGTGGTATTTGAAACAGGGCTCGCAGTTGGCGGCAATCGCGGTGCCGATCGCTACGAGTTCGGCGACGGCGTCCGTATAAATGCTGGGCGCAGGCGTTTCGATGTTCAGTCCTGCCAGAGACGCCAGTTCCGCTCGGGCCGGATATCTGCCCTTGCTGCCGATTTGGCCGTCCACCAGAAGCAGAGGCAGGCATTCGTTACCTTCCTTCTCCAGCGAGGCCTTCACAACCGGATTCGCCGCGAACGCTTGCGGGGCCTGGGAAAGGTTATGGCGGGCGACCTCGACGCCTTGTTCCGACAGCCACTGCACATCGGCGGCGAATTGCGCGAGAACGGGGTCGACCTCAACCCCGCACACGCCCGTGCTGCAGCATAGAGCGGGATCGTAGATTTCGAGCTTTTTCATGGAATTTCCTCTTATGCAAGTGATGAGGTGGGAAGTGAAAAGGCTATTCGCCATGTTGCGGTATATCGACAAGCCCGATCTCGCGGACTTTTTGCTCCAGCGCGAGCCGTTCCAAACTCGCGGGATTGAGGCTCGCGAACAAGGTGACGCGCCGATGAAGAACGGCGAAGGCTTTCGCGAAAGCCAGGCGCTTTTCGTCATCGGAACCGGCGACCGCCGCAGGATCGGGCACGCCCCAATGGGCCGTGATCGGCTGTCCGGGCCAAGCCGGGCAAACTTCGCCCGCTGCGTTATCGCAAACGGTGATGACGAAATCCAAATCCGGCGCGTCGGCTTGCGCGAATTCGTTCCAGTGCTTGCTCCGTGCGCCAGTGGCGGGAATTCCTTCTTTTGCCAGCCTTTCCAGGGCAAACGGGTTGACCGTTCCCGCCGGGTGACTGCCCGCGCTGAAGGCGCGGAAACGGCCCTGGCCAATTTGGTTCAATAAGGCTTCCGCCATGATGCTGCGCGCCGAGTTGCCGGTGCACAGGAAAAGTACGGTAAAGGTTTTGTCGGTCATGCCTGGGTTTCCTCGATGCCGGCGCAATCGGATGTGGCGGTCGGCTTGCAGGGCTTGCCGCTGCAGCAGTTTTCGGTCAGAAAGCCGAGCAGCTCGTTCATGGTCCGGAAATTGGCCGAATAGATGACGTAGCGGCTTTCCTGCCGGGACGAAACGAGATCGGCGTGGGCGAGTTCCTTCATGTGGAAGGAGAGCGAAGAGGGCGGAATGCCCAGCGTCTCGCTGATCTTCCCGGCGGACAAGCCTTCCGGCCCGGTTTGCACCAACAGGCGGAAGATGGCCAGGCGGGATTCCTGGGCGAGCGCTGCGAGGGCGGTGACGACTGATTTGATTTCCATGGTTCAAAGATTATAGAAATATAAAATAATTGCAAGCGGAATTTTCTCTCGTCCCCAATCTCCGGATTGGGAACGCTACCCTGGAAGCCCCCGCTTCCCGAACGACAGCAAGCAAGAGCTTGCAAGACCGGGTTCCCAAGCCCGAAAGCTTGGGAACCCGTAGAAAAAGAACTAGGCCGGATCGAGCCGTTCGTCTCGGCTCAGGACAAGCTTATCCCGGCCTACGCGGGCTCAGTCCGCGACTCCCAGTATGACCGACCCGGCCTTGAACACGGCATGGGCCGCATCGCCCTCGCGCAGCCCCATCGAGTCCACGCTCTCGTTGGTGATGGTGGCGGCGATCGAATCGCCGCCCGCCAGTTCGATCACCACTTCGGAATTCACCGCGCCCTTTTGAATGCGCTTGACCGTCCCTTTCAACTGATTGCGCGCCGATAGGCGGTATCCGCCGAAATCCTTGACGATCATGACCAGCGGGGCCTTGATCAGCGCCATCGCGTCGTCGCCGTTCCTGACGCCCAGCGATTCCGCCGATTCCTTGGTGATGGCCGACACGATCGTTTCTCCGCCCTTGAGTCCTATGCATACTTCCACGGTGACCGCGCCGGTACGGATGTCGGTCACTTTGCCGAAGAGCTGGTTGCGCGCGCTTGCTTTCACGTTCAATCTCCTGAATAAGAAAATGAGGTTCGGGTTGTCCGCCAGTTGCCGGTTTTTCGCATCCAGGAAGCGGCGGTGTTCTTCCTGTAATCCGGTAAAAAGCGCCAATAACTCCCGGCCGACGGCGGTGAGCTTGGTGCCCCCTCCGTGGCGGCCGCCCACGGCGGTGGAAACCAGAAGCTCCGGCGACAGGTTGTTGGCCCGCTCCACCATTTCCCAGGCGCCTTTGTAACTTAGGCCCACATCTTTTGCTGCCCGGTTGATGGAACCCGTTTTTCCGATGGCGGCGAGCAATCGAAAGAGACGTTCGTTGAGGCCGCCGATCAGTCGGAGTTCGCCCTCGACCAAGGCGGGCGGATCGATCTTGTGATTCGGATTCGTCATCGATTGTTGGCTCTTCATGAACGGGATGGGGAGAGGCGGCCGGGATTCCGATCCACTTTCATCACGAGCGGATTGAAGGCTTTGGAAACCAGCATGACCGTGTCGCCGACTTGGATGTCCAGCATTTCCTGTGCCGTGGCGATCACTTGCACCACCCGGTTGCCGATCAGGATCGAGAGCGTGAACACGACGTCGTTGGGCTCGACCGCGAGCACTTCGCCGGTGAACTGAAATTTTCCGCTGATCCGGCGATTGCTGAAAACCTCGGCGGGGCGTCCGCGGGCGACCGTTCGGCCGCCCTCGATGACGATGACCCGATCGGACAGCCTGTAAACTTCGCCGAGGTCGTGGCTGACCATCAGGGTGGTCATCCTGAAATGCCGCTGTATCCTCAGAATTTCGTTTTGAAGGCGTTGGCGGGTTTCACCGTCCAGGGCGGAAAGCGGCTCGTCCAGCAGCAAGAGCCGGGGTCTCCGGGCCAAGGCGCGGGCCAGCGCCACCCGCTGTTGTTGTCCCCCGGACAGGGTGGTCGGGAGGCGCCGCTCCAGTTCCCGTATGTCCATCAGCTCCAGGAGTTCGTCCAGATAGCGTTCGTCCTTGGGATCCCCCAGCGCGATGCGGAGATTCTCGCGCACGCTCAGATTCGGAAAAAGGGCATAGTCCTGGAATACGAAACCGACTCGGCGCTTCTGGGGCGGGATGTCGATGCCCTTGGTCCGGTCGAACCAGATCTCGCCGCCTACGGCGATTCTGCCGTGATCGGGCTCGGTCAGCCCGGCGATGCAGCGAAGACAAGTGGTTTTTCCGACGCCCGACCGCCCGAACAAGGTGAGAAACTGTCCGGTCTCGGCTTCGAGCTCGATGTCCAGGGTCACGTTCCCTTCCGCGGTGTGCAGGTTTTTTCGCAGCGATAGTTCCAGCATCAATGGGGTCCCAATGCGCGTTTGTTGATGAAAAATACCGCAAGCAGTATGGAGAAGCTCAGGGCGAACAAGACGAACGCATAAAAATTGGCCGCATCGTAGTTGAGCGATTCCACCTCATCGTAAATGGCGATGGAAGCCACTCGGGTCACGCCCGGAATGCTGCCGCCCATCATCAGCACCACGCCGAATTCGCCGATGGTATGGGCGAAACTGATCACGGCTCCGGCAAGCAGGGAGGGCTTGATGTTGGGCAGCAGAATCCGCGTCAGGGTTTTCCAGCGCGACAAGCCGAGCGTGTAGGCCGCCTCCGTGAGGCTGCGCGGCAGGTTCTGAAAACCCGACTGCACCGGGTGGACCATGAACGGCAGGCTGAACAATACGGACGCGACGACTAGTCCTTCGAAACTGAACACGAGCCGCAGCCCGAAGGTCTCGTCCAGAAAACGGCCGAAGGCGTTTTTGGGGCTGAAAGCCAGGAGCAAATAAAAGCCGAGCACCGAGGGCGGCAAGACCAAGGGCATGGCGACCAGGGCTTCCACCGCCGCCTTCAGGCGAAAGCGGCCGAAAGCCAGCCAGTAAGCCAGGGGCACGCCGATGAGGAACAATATCGCCGTCGTGACCGTGGCGAGCTTCAGAGTGAGGATCAGGGGTTGCCAATCATAGGCCATCGGCGCGTTCCCCCAGCATGACCTCGTTGGCCTTGATCAAGGCCTCGACGCGATCGCCCACGGCCAATTCCAGCCGCTCGGCGGCCCGGCGAGTGATAACGGACACCAGGCGGTGGCCTCCGCAATCGAGCGTCACCTCGGCCAATAGCTTGCCCTTGCGGATGTCGGCGATTTCGCCCTGTAGCCGGTTGCGCAGGCTCAGGCGACCGCTCAAGTCTTTGCCGAGCGAAACTTCCGTTTCCTTGAACAGGACCGATACGGCGTTGCCCGCTTCGAGATAGGGTGCGGATTCCGCCGTTTCCACCAGCATCGCGGTCAGCGTGTTTTCTCCCACGGCGACATCGACCAGCGAAATATCCCCTTCGCTGGCGACGGCAACGATGATTCCCGGCAATCGGTTCACGGCAGCCGATACCCTTGCCGGGCGAAGATGTCCCGTGCGGTCCGAGAAAACAGGAAGTCGAAAAAGCGTTTCGCCGCCGCGGGCCGATGTTCCTCCCCGTGCTTCAGAATGACGGCGGCCTGGGCGATGGGTCGATAGGCTTCCTCGGGAATTTCCATCCAGTGTCCCCGGTCCTTCAGCGCCGCCGTCAACACCGTGGACTTCGCGGTCAAGCCGATCTCGGCCGCCTGTGACAGCACGAACTGGTTGACCTGGGGAACGGTCTCGCCGTAAACGATTTTCTCTTGGAGAGCGGGCAGCAACCGATAGTGGCGCAGAGCCTCCATGGCCGCCCGGCCATAAGGCGCGCCCTTCGGATTGGCGAGAGCGATTTTGCGGATGCCCGGCGCCTTGAGCACCGCGGTCAAGCCCTTGTCGAAGGCGACGTCGCCGAGGGTCCACGCCACCAGCGCCCCGTAGACGTAGACCCTGGGCGGCGTGACGGCCAAACCGGATTTGTACAGATGCTCGGGATAACTGACATCCGCCGAAACGAAGACATCGAAGGGCGCGCCCTGTTCGACCTGGGCGGCGATCTTGCCCGAGGACGTGAACACCGGCTCGATCTCGATGCCGGATTCCTGCTCGAAAGCCTGTTTCAGTTCCGGAAAGTTGGCCTGAATGCCCGCCGCGGCGGCCACCGTCAGAGTGTCCCGCGCCGCGAGCGGCGGCGCTGTGGCCAAAAGGCAAATGGAAAGTACGAAGAACGGGTGTTTCATCATAGGACCTTTGAATATCGTCAAACAAAAACACGTTCACCGATAGCCGATTCGGTAGCGCCGTGTCCGCCGAACATCGCGACGGTAAGCGAGAACATGGCGATTATCCAGCGCGCCACATCTTGATCACCGACAACGCCAGACTGACGAACTTGTTGACGATGACCGCTTCCAGGGCCGGGAATTGAAATGTCCCGATGAGCAGCGGCAAGCGGAATTCCGCGCCTCCCAGTCCGATCAGGCCGCCCAGGGTAACGATTAGCGCCCCGCCGCCGAAGGCGGATACCCCGCGCCGCGTCGTCGCGGGCGCAGTGAGATTCGGATCGGCGTGCCGACTCATAGCGCGGGCGCCGCTTCGCCCGGCAGAACAAAGCCGTAGCGACGGAAGATCGCCCGCGCCGGTTCGGCGGCGACGAATTCGGCGAACGTCTCGGCCAATGGATTGTTCTCGGCCCGCTTGACGACGACGTAGGCCTGATCCAGAGGGGAATGCAGATTCTCCGGAACCAGCGAATACCCGCCTTTCTCCTTCAGCGCGGGACTCACGGCCAGCGACAGGGCGATGATGCCGACATCGGCGGCGCCGGTCTCGGCGAACTGGGCGGTCTGCGCCACGTTTTCGCCGAACACCAATTTCTTTTCCACTTTCGACCACAGACCGGCTTTCTTCAGTGCCTCCTCCGCACGCATGCCGTAGGGGGCATGCTTGGGATTGGCGATGGCGATCCTGGTGATTTGGGGACTGTCCAAGTTCTTTAGTGTCATCTTGCTGGCGTCGGTCCGTGCACTCCACAGCACGATGCGGCCGCGGGCGTACATCCTGACCTCGGAAGCCGTCAGCCCCTGCTCTTTAAGCTTTTCCGGAAACTTGATGTCGGCCGAAAAGAAGATGTCGAAAGGCGCTTCGTGCACGATTTGTTCGTAAAACTTGCCGGACGAACCGGTGACGAGATCCACCGTCGCTTCCGGGTGGCGGTCTTTGAAGGATGTCACGATTTCGTCCATTGCATACTTGAGATCCGCCGCGGCGGTGATGGTGAGCTTGCCTGTCTCGGCGCCCTGAGCGGTGTGGCCTATGGTTATCAGATGGAGCAAAAAGATCAATAAGAAGCGATGCATGGCTGAGTTCTCCACAGTTTGAACAGATCGGGTTTTTCGAGAAATCCGGGTTTTCGGCTCTTGTATCAGAACTGATACTGAAACCGGGTCAGGAACACTTTTTCCGTCGGACGGTCCCGGCCTCGGGCCGCGCCGCCGTCGAAATAGGTCTGGGCGTAATCGGCCATCAACTTGATATTGGGGTTGAGATACCAGTTGAGGCCCAGCGCCCACTCGGTGGCTTTGCTGGCCGAGGTGGACGGGTTGGCGAAAGCGCCGTTGTGCTTGAAAGTGTCGTCGTCCACGTCCAGTTCGCCCCATCGCGCGGCGATCTGGAAAGCGCCCCAGGTGCCGGCGAAGGGATCGAAGTTTCGGGCCGGCTTGATCCCGAAGAACGAGTTCCTTTCGCCGGTCAGCACATACGAGGTCTGCACTTGCCAGGCGGTGTTGTCCTGGCGCGCGGTTCGGGTTCTCGTACCGTCGGCGAGGCGCTGGGATGAAATCACGTACTCGGTCAGCAGCCCGAACGGCCCCCAGTACCAATAAGCCCCGGACGTGATGCGGTAGGCGTCTCCGAAAGCGGTGACGTTCGGGTTGTAATTCAGGAAAGCCTGCTGTCCGGCCGAGGTCAGCCGGTTCAAGCTGTGTCCTCTCGGTTGCCCCCAACTGCCAGCAAGATTGATACCCAGGCCTTCCAAAGCCGGGATGCCGCTGTGCATGAAAGGATGCGAAATGAGACGGCCGGCGAACTCCTTGTTGTCGTCCCGCTCGCTGTCTACGTTACCCCCGTCGCGGGCGCCGTTGAAGACGCCGAGTTCGTAGCCGAAGAACTCCTTGAACACCGGCAAGATCGTGTACTGCGTTTTATAGCCGGGGTAAGGGATCTGGCCGTGCAGCATTACGCCGATATCGCGTGCCGGCGTGAGGTTCTGGGTCAGTGCTCGCTCGACGAACGCGATATTGGGCGCGCCTTGCTGACGTTCCAGGCCGTTGATGGGCGGTCTGAATTTGCCCGCCATCAGGCTGGCGTACGGAAAATAGTGCAAATCGGCGAAGGCGTCGAACAGGCGCAGATTGCCTTGGCCGAAATCCGGCGAGAAACGGAAATCCGCCCATTTGAAGAAGGTGCCGTCGATGGTCAGACGGGCGCGGCGGATGGAAAACTTGTCCGGAATCGCATCGCCCGTCGAATCGTCCATGAAAAAATTGCCGTCGGCCTGGGCATAGGCGCGGAGGCTCAGGCGATAGTTCTCGTCGGCGGATTTGACGACCAGGCCCTTGTTGCCGATCTCGACCTTGGGCGCATTCTTTGCCGCTTCCGCCGTCACCTTGCGATCCTGCTCGATTTTTTTCTCGAGCGTGGCGACTTTGTCGTTCAGCGCTTTTACCTCGCCGTCAGATGTGGCAACGGGGAGATTTTTCGGATTCGTTTCCTGCGTTTTTGCGGCGATTTGTTTACGAAGCTGCGTGTTTTCATTCTCCGATTGTTCCAGGCGGGTTTCCATTTCCACGAGGCGCCGTTCCATCGCCTGCATGCGTTCTTCCATGGTCGCCGCAGACACGCCGTGAGGCGAGCTAAAGAGTAAGCCGTGACAAGCGACGGCGAGCGCTGTTTTTTTTCTTATAGTCATGAGAAGTTTCCCCAATTTGTTTGGCCGTTAAGCTGCGACGCCTCATTGCAAGCCGTCTCCGATCGCGATGGCTGGTTCTTTGATTGGTGTTTCCCCCCTTCCGGTCCACGTCATTGCGTAGCCGAAAAACCCTTTGAACGTTAATTCGTTATTTATTTAAAGTTATAACGATAATCGAGCAAAAACAGGGCCAATAATGGGGCGAACATCTCGACGAGAGGGAATTGGTCGGCAACGGCTGGCGTCCCGCAACTGCCGGAGGCCTAGTGCCTATGCTGTTGAATATTCGGCGGAAACGCGTTTTCGCTTGGGCTTAATCGTTCGGTTTGTGCTTCGTTATATACGTTAATAAATATCGATACAAGTAGTTCGGCCGGCGAGCGTCGGATAGCTATGGTGGCGAAAGGAATGTCAGGTTTCGAACAGGAAGAATGTCGGTTTTCCAACAAAAGCGATCGGCGGATCACGGCAGTCGGGCGAGAACTCGGCTAAGCTTCCATGGCGCCGGAACGGGCACCGTTGCCTGCCGGTGTCCTGAGTATTACCCCTAATTGGAGATGTCTGTGAACAAGATCGGCAAGTTCGGTGTGGTGGGGATTCTGGTGATTGCGGGCGGCGCATCCGCCGCCTCGGCGGAAGAAGTGCCCAAAGTATTTCGCGATGCGCCGGCCCAGAAAGGCCAATGGCGCATGGAGATTCTCAAGTTCGACGGCGGCGAAGGCGACGGAGAGGCTGTGAGCGCCATGCCCAAAAGCATGTCGATGTGCATGGACAGCATCATGGACATGGCCAAGAAGAGTGAGCAGCAGCAGGGGCCGAGCACATGCCGCGGCAAGATCCTCGAAAACAAGGATAATCGCGCCGTTTACGAGGCCACGTGCGAAAGCGGCGTCTACCGCAGCACCATAACCCGTGAGGGGCCGCGTTCGTTCTTGATCGAAGCCGCCGGGAAGAGCCCAGAAGGCTCTTTCGCCATGACATCACGCTACACCTACGAAGGGCCCTGCAAGGGAAACGGCGGGCAGCCGGCCATCAGCTTCGACAAGAACAGCGAAGCCTGCAAGGCGATGAAAGCGCAGATGTTCCAGATGGACCCGAAGATTGCGTGCGCCGGCGCGACGGGAGCGGCCCGCCAAACCTGCGAGCAGCAGATGGCGCAATCGCTCGCTCAAATGAAGAGTATGTGTGAATAATGGCGGCGTATTCGATCCGCGAATTTTCCGGATCGTGGGCCCGCGGCTCGGAAATTCTTTCCCGGCGCCGCCGTCCGGCCAACGGATTCGTCGGCAAAGGATTGCCGACCTACGACTGAGCACCCTGTAGGTCGGGAATCCTTTCCCGACGTTACGGTCCTACCGAGCGTCTTCGTCGGCAAGGGATTGCCGACCTACGACCGTGCACCCTGTAGGCCGCGAATCCCTTCCCGACATTCGCTAGATTTTTTGTCGAATGACCGAAGCCGTAGAACGACTCGGGAAACGAGCAACATGCTACGCAGGATAGGGCGATAGCCGCCAGTTCACGGGCTGTTGTACAGCACTTCGCCCAGCGCCCCGATATCGTAGCCGCCTAGGCTTTGGGCCTTTTCCGCGAATTCCGGGGCGCGGGTGAATTTCAGCAGGGTTTGGAACGGCGGCTCGAAATAATCGCGCCGGCGGATGACGAGGTCGAAGCGTTCCCGCGCCAGAGGCAGGAATTCCAGTTTCATTTGCCGGGCCACGGACTGCACCGCGATGCCGGCGTCCGCCTGGCCGCTGCAGACCGCAAGCCCGATGTCGACGTGGCCGCGGGCCGGCTGGGGCAGGAGATTCAAACTCTCGATCGAAAGCCCCGACTGCTTGAGCAAGTGCCGGAAGAGCAGACGGCTGCCGGCGCCTTCCTGTCTTTCGATGATCCGCGCGCGGGTCCGGGCCAAATCGGAGAGGGCACGGATGCCGAGCGGATTGCCGGCCGGGAGCACCAGTCCCTGCTCCCGCCAGGCCCAGTGCAGAACCACGATTTCCGCGCCTTTCAGATGTTCCTTGACCGCCGGCAAGTTGTATTCGCCGCTTGCCGGGTCGAGCAGGTGAATGCCGCACAGCACCCCTTCGTCGGCGGTGAACCGTTCCAAACCCTCGGTGCTGCCGTTCATCTGCATGGCCAAGGGGTAGCCGGTTTCTCCCAGTGCCCATTCCAGCAGCGGATCGTGACTGCCGACCACCACCTGCGGCAGCGGGCGGACTTCCGCGCCCGGCTGTACCTGGAACTCGCTGTTTTGCTTGAGCCAGATGTCGATCTGCTCCTTCGGGAACAGCCACTTGCCCGTGACCCGAGTGCAGGGAATGCGTTTCTGGGCAAGCAGATCGTAAATCTTGCGTTCTTTGAGACGCAGATAACGCGCGACTTCCGGAACCGTCATCATGTTCTGCGTATCCGATTCGTCCTTTACCATGATTGGGTCTCAATCGTTTCTTGGAGTAAGAAATTCAGGGCTGTACCTGCATAAACCAAAGGGATTGTAACCCAAGGGCTATGGCTATAAACGAAAGCCCATATCGACTAGCGCCTGCCTCACCCGATCATCCCCGAGAAACTCCCGAAAACGGCGAACACCGGGTTTTTCCAAATGGCTTTTCGGCACCAGAAAATCGTAATGTTCGTCCTGAACGGGTATGAACCCGAGACCGTATTGGGCGGCGACCGTTTCGATGGCGACGCCCCAGTCGGCGCGGCTTTGCGCCACGGCGGCGGCCACCGCGTTGTGCGACTTGGGTTGCACGGGGTAGCCGGGCGGCTGCCCGCCTTCGAGCAAGCGGTCGATCAGGATGCGGGTTCCGCTGCCGGCATTGCGGTTGATCATGAGGCAGCTCGCATCCTCGCGCGCAGCGGCCAGCGCCGCTTCGAGCGGTTTTCCGGCAAACCGCGGGTCGTCCTTGCGGAACACGATGCCCTGCATGCGGCGGTAGCCAGGGACGAGTTCGAGTTCCGCCGTCAGCAGGTGGCGGTTGTATTCGCCGGTCGCGGGGTCCATGAGATGCACCCCGGCGATGTCGCATTCGCCCCGCTTGGCCGCCGCCGCGCCGCCCATGCTGCCGACGTAGAAGGCTTTGACGCTTAAGGCCCGCTGCTGCAATAGCGTCAACAGATAATCCAGCCCCGCGCACTGGCTGCCCACGAACACCAGTTCGGCGGGTTCCAGCGCCTGGCCGAGCAGTTGCACCGAGACTGCGCTGCCCGCCGGAACCTGTTCGGTGCGCTGGTCGATGGCGATGAACCCGTCCGCGAAGCTGAAAGCGGTCACCGCGCCGGAGCCTTTTCCCATTGGGTAGGCCGCGAGTCCGTCGTCGGTCGGCATCAGGCTGACCAAAAGGTATTCGGTGCGTCCCCGCTCCGATGTAACCCGCATGGGCAGCGTGGCTTCGACCGACCGTGTTCTCGCGGCGGGCAGTCCCGCCAGGCGCCTCAATACCGGAGCGACGAACTCGTGGAAGTTGAAGATCGCCGAGGTGGGAAAGCCGGGCAGCACCACCACAGGCTTGCCGTCGGTCACGGCCAGGCAAATCGGCTTGCCGGGTTTGAGCGCCACCCCGTGCGCCACGATGCCGGGGTTCTTCAAGGCGCTGACGGCGCGGTAGGACAGGTCGCCCGCGCCTTTCGAAGTGCCGCCCGAGAGCAGCACCATGTCGCATTCCAAGCCCCGCCTCAACGCGCTATCGAGTGCCGACTCGTCATCCGGCACCACGCCGAGGCTCACCGGTTCGCCGCCGAGTTCGCGCACGGCCGCCGCGAGTATCGTGCCGTTGGAGTCGTAGACCTTGCCGGGGCGCAGCGGCTCGCCGGGCGGAACGATTTCGTTGCCGGTGGAGATGATTGCGACGCGCGGGCGGAGATAAACGTCCACCTGGTCCAGACCGATGGCGGCCAACACCCCGAGCTCCCGCGACGTGAGCCATTGCCCGGCGCGCATCACGGTTTCGCCTTTGGCGACGTCGGTGCCGGCGAAAGCGACGAACTGGCCGGGCAGGGCGGGTTTGCGGATTTCGATGCGGAGCGGCTGGCGATCTTCCAGCAATTCGGTGTGCTCGATCATCACCACCGCATCGGCGCCCCTCGGCAGCATGCCGCCTGTCGCGATGGGGGTGGCGGTCCCGGCCGTGACGGCCATCGACGGTTCGACGCCGGGCGCGAGCACCTCCGGGTTCAGGGACAACGCCGCCGGAACTTCGTCGCTCGCGCCGTAAGTATCCCCGGACCGGACCGCGAAGCCGTCCACGCTGGCGCGATCGAAGGCCGGCACGTCCACGGGCGCGCTCACGGTGCGCGCCAGCACCCGGCCCAAGGCATCGGCGAGCGGAACGGTTTCACGGCCGGACGGCTCCAGCCGGAGACGGGCATGAAACCGCGCCGCCGCTTCCGTGCGGTCGATGACGTCAAGAAATTGCTCTTGGCGGGCCGCGCGCCTGAGGTCGTCGTTAGAGGACATGATTCGGTTCCGAGTCGAGGGAGTCATAAAGGAATACGGTCACTTCGGCGCCGGGCGGATAACCTTCGCAGTCTTCGGGCACCAGCAGAAATCCGTCGGCAGCGGCAAGGGCCGAGAGGCGGGTATTGCCGCCCACGGCGACGGGTTCGGCGCCGTTCGGCGTCAGCCGTACCCGGCAATAGTCGGTGCTGCCGAGTTCCGAGCTGATTTTCTTGGTCAAGACGACCCGCCGTGCCGGATAAGGCCAGGCCGTGCTTCGGCCGCCCAGGCGCCGTATGGCGCGGCCCGCGAAAAGATCATAGGCGCAGAAGCTGGCCACCGGTTCTCCCGGCAGAAGAAGCACCAAGGTGTTTCCGATCCGTCCGATGCCGGTCGAGCGCCCCGGCTCCAGGGCGATGCCGTGCCAGGCCAGCTCTCCGGCCGTTTCCAGCGCTTCGGCGGCACGGTCGTTCCAGCCTTCGCCGCTGCTTCCCGCGATCAGCACCGCGTCGATTTCATCCGTGCGCAACGCCTCCCCGATCGCATCGTCGGTTACATGCATCCAAGCTGCGACTTCGCCCCCGTCCCGCGCCACGAGCGCTTTCAACATCGACGAGCCGGCCTCGAAATGCTGATGAGCACTGCGAGGCTGTTCCGGAACCGCCAAATCGTCGCCGGTGGTCACGAGCCTTATCCTGGGTCGTCGAACGACGATTATCCGATCCAATCCGCAGGCGGCCAACAAGGCCAGATCCTGGGCGCGCAAAAGCCTGCCTTCGGGCAGCAGCGGGCTGCCGCAGGCGATGTCCTTGCCTCGGCGGACGATGTGTTCGCCCGGCGCAACCGCCGCCGCGATATTCACGAAACCGCCGGACTCCTCGGCGAGCGGGAACGGAACGATCGTATCCGCGCCGTCCGGCAGTGGCGCGCCTGCCACGACTCTCGCTGCCGTTCCGGGTTGTAGGGCGACTGCTGTATCGTGCAATTTCAGCATCACCGGGCTGTAGGCGCCCGCACCGATGGTTTCGAATCCGCGTACGGCATAACCGTCTATGGCGGCGCGGTCGAATGGGGGCACATCGATGGGCGACTGCACCGTTTCGGCGAGAACGCGCCCGCAGGCTTCGGACACCGCGACCGTTTCCGGCGGCAACGCGGAAACCTGCCGGTCCAGCCAGCGCAGCACCTCGTCGACGGATTCGTAGCGGGTGAACGTTTTCACGGGTGACGATCCGATGAGGAATCCGGTTTCAATCCATCCATTCGATCACGTGATCTTCCACGGACTCTACTTCGGCTTCCGGTATTGCATAACGGCGTATGGAAACCCCGGCATCGTGCACGGCTTCGCGGTCGCCGCAAACCAGGTGATGCCAAGCGGGCAGGTCTTTGCCTTCCGCCAGCAGCCGGTAGGCGCAGGTGGACGGAAGCCAATGGTATTGCGTGAAGCCGGCGCGCAGGTCCAGACATTCCGGAACCAAGACCGTGCGCTCTTGGTAATGAGTACAGCGGCAAGCCCCGATGTCGAGCAGCCGGCACGCCACGCTGGTGAAGAACAATTCGCCGGTGTCTTCGTCCTCGATCTTGTGCAGACAGCATTTTCCGCATCCGTCGCACAGCGATTCCCATTCCTGTTCGCTCATTTCGGCCAGTGATTTTTCGCGCCAGAAGGGTGTTTTCATGGGGTCGGCGATGGGGTGGGTTGATTCGGAAGGCTCATTTTAGCTTGAAAGGCACAGCCTTTTGTCGGCCTTTGCCCATCCTACATCTCCCCATTCTTCGCGAAAAAATGTGACATCTGTTGCAACAGCGACACGCTTTTGCAATAAAGTTTGCCCCCGGTGAGCCGGCGCCCATCGCACCAACTCGTCGACTTGTCTAATGGCTAAGTCTCTTTAATCAACCCCAACCCTGACAGGAGGATTTATTATGGACCCGAACGATATTTCCGTCTTAGACCAGCGCTTTGGCATCACCGGCGAGGTTGTTTTCAAGGAAGGTCCGAACGGGCAGGGTGTGGTGGAGATCAGCAACGGTCTCGCCATGGCGAGCATCGCCTTGCAGGGAGCTCATTTGATGAGTTGGGCGCCGTATCAGGAGGAACTGGTCATTTGGCTGTCGCCGAAGGCGAAGTTCGGGCCGGGCGAATCGATCCGCGGCGGCGTGCCGGTCTGTTGGCCTTGGTTCGGGCCGCATCCCGGCGAATCCTCTTTTCCCGCTCACGGTTTCGCGCGCACCCAGCCGTGGGAAGTGATCGAAGTGCTGGCGCTGGAGGACGGTTCGAACCGCTTGGGTTTTCGCCTCATCCGAAGCGACGAGACCTACGCACTATGGCCGCATTCGACACCGCTGGAACTTTATATGACCATAGGCACGGCGCTGGAGATGGAGCTGGTGACGCATAACGACGGGCCTGCGCCGGTCACTATCGGCGAGGCTCTGCACACATATTTTCAGGTCAGCGACATTCGTCGGATCTCGATACACGGCCTCGATGGCTGTTCCTATATCGACAAAACGGACGAGGGACGACGCAAACAGCAGTCGGGCCCCGTGAGCTTTTCCGGGGAAACCGACCGGATTTATCTCGAATCCACGGCTGATTGCGTGATCGAGGATCCGGGCTTGAATCGCCGCATCCGCATCGCCAACCGGGGCAGCCGCTCCACGGTGGTGTGGAATCCTTGGGCCGAGAGGGCCGAGGCGCTGGGCGATTTCGACGAGGACGGTTATCTCCGCATGGTGTGCGTGGAAAGCGCCAACGCGGCGGACGATGTGGTGACGATCGAGCCGGGCGGGACGCACCGTCTCCGGGTGCGCTATACGGCGGAGCCGTTGCGTTGAGCGCTTTGGCAGACCTTGTGTCGCGCTTTGTGAACCGCGGCCTTTAAGGCGACTCGGCCGAAGCATGGAAATCCTCTATCAAGACGACTCTCTCGTGGCGGTGAACAAACCCGCCGGCCTGCTCGTCCACCGGAGCGCGATCGATCGCCACGAAATCCGGTACGCCATGCAGATCGTTCGCGACCGGCTCGGCCGCCGGGTGTATCCGGTCCATCGCCTGGATAAGCCGACCTCGGGCATACTGGTGTTCGCGCTCGATGCGGATACCGCCCGGCGGATGACGGAATTATTCTCCGGCGGCGGCGTCGACGTCGACAAGACCTATCTCGCCGTAGTCCGCGGCTATGCGGACGAAACCGGCATTATCGATTATGCGCTGGAAGAACAGCTAGACCGGATCACCGACGCCAATGCGCAACGGGACAAACCGGCTCAGCCGGCGGTAACGTGCTACCGCAGGCTAGGGATTGCGGAACTCCCTTTCGCGGTCGGCCGTTACCCGACGGCCCGCTACTCGCTGCTGCGGGTATCGCCTAAAACCGGGCGGAAACACCAGATCCGGCGCCACATGAAGCATATTTTTCACCCGGTTGTAGGCGATACCAGCCATGGCGACGGGCGCCACAACAATTTTTTCAGGAGTCATTTCGGCTGCCATCGATTGCTGCTCTGCGCGACCGGTCTGGCATTCACTCATCCCGATACGGGCGAGAGGCTCCGTTTGGAAGCGCCCCTGGATGATTCTTTTCGGCGCATCGTGGACAATCTCGGCTGGGCCGACGTTTTGAACAAGGTCCCCGAATCCGGCCATTTACATAAACCAATCTATGACCCACACACCTAAGACTCAAATCATGGCCTTGTTCTGCGACTTCGAGAACATAGCCCTCGGCGTGCGCGACGCCAAATACGCTGCCTTCGACGTCCAGAAAGTGCTGGAGCGGCTGCTTCTCAAGGGCAATATCGTGGTCAAGAAGGCCTATTGCGACTGGGACCGCTACAAGGAATTCAAGGGCGGCATGCACGAGGCGGCCTTCGAGCTGATCGAAATTCCGCACGTGCGCCAATCGGGCAAGAATTCCGCCGACATCCGCATGGTCGTCGATGCGCTAGACCTGTGCTACACCAAGTCGCACGTCGACACCTTCGTGATCATCAGCGGCGACTCCGATTTTTCACCCCTGGTCAGCAAACTGCGGGAGAACAACAAGGTCGTGATCGGCGTCGGGGTGAAGAAATCCACCTCCGATTTGCTGATCGCCAATTGCGACGAATTCATCTTTTACGACGATTTGGTGCGCGAGGCCGCGAAGCCGAGGCCGAAGGCCAGGCGCGCGCCCGCCAAGACGGCGCGCCAGCCGGGTCCGGAAGGCGAAAAGAAAGCCGAGGAAGACAAGAAGCAACAAGCGGTCGATTGGGTGCTCGAGACGGTCGAGGATCTTCTGGAAGAGCGCGGGGAAGAAGAAAAGGTGTGGGGGTCCATGGTCAAGCAGGCGCTGAAACGGCGAAAACCCGGTTTCAACGAAAGCTATCACGGTTTCCGCACCTTCGGAAAACTGCTGGAAGAAGCCCAGGAGCGGAAGCTGTTAAAGTTGGAATACGATGAAAAATCAGGAGGTTACATCATCAAGGGCCTGGCCCGAGAGGACTAGCCCGGAATTTACCACGGCTTGCCGAAATACACCGGGCCCCGAAAGCCGCGTCTTTTGTACTCGCGTTCGATTTCGCTTTTGAGCGCGGTCGGAATTTCCCGCAGGCTCATCGCGGTCAACTGGTATTCCAGATAGAAAAACGCCGCGCGGGGATCGCCCAGCGTCAGGTAATCGATATAAATTCGGGCAATCGCCGGCCACCGTTTCGGGTCGGGAAACGGGATGATTTGAGCGGTTGATTCGTCTGTTTCCATTTTTCGGCCACCTTACGCGATTCGACTTTGACGGGCGGCGCTTCGTTCACTACGAATGTCGAGTAAGGCTGCAAATCGATCCTGTCATCAAGTCGCCGGCAACTATTGCCGGTTCCGGCAAGCCGCCGCCTCTTTGGCGCGTCAAAAATCCGACGAAATGGCGGAAAATTTCATCATGTTATTGATTTAAAAATGAATATCCGATAGGAACGGAACCTGCATAAACGCTTCCGATACAACCAAAATCGAGCGGGAGCGTCATGAAAGCCGTTATCGTAAAAGTATTGATCGGGTCGGGGTTGTTCGGCCTGTTCGTTCTTCTCTTGTGGGCCGACCCGTCGGGCCGGTATTTCAATCTTTCGGGCCTTTTTCTGGTAGTCGTCGGAACGTTCGCCGCCACGGTGCTTGCCCATTCGTTTCGCGGCGTGACCGATTTGTTGCGCCGGCTGCGGAGCAAGCTAACAAATAAGGCGTCGATGGACAGCGAAGACTTGGAAGTGTTCTTGCACCTCGTGGAAGCGCATCGCCGCGGCAGTGTCCGCGCGGCCGAGCAGGCGGCCCGGCGGCTGCAGGAATCTCTGCTTCGAACCGGCGCGGAGCTGGTGATCAATCGCACGCCGCAGGCCGACCTGACGCGCATGCTCCAGTGGAAAATCGGCGCGCAGCGAGAGCGCGATCAGGCCGAAATCCAGATCGTCCGGACCATGGGCGCTTTCGCGCCTGCCTTCGGCATGCTGGGAACGCTGCTCGGCCTCATCGGGATGATGTACGGTTTGGACGCGAATCGCATGGAGCAGATCGGAGAGTCCATGGGCTTCGCCATGCTGACCACGGTGTACGGGCTGGTATTGGCCAATCTGGTGTTGAAACCCCTGGCAACGCGCTTGGAACGGCGCGCCAACGAGAACCTGGCTTGGGCATACGTGCAGATGGAATCGGTGCTCATGTTGCATGACCGGTGTCATGCGGCGATGTTCCGGGATTATTGGCAGGCCTTCTTCGACCACCCGGAGGCGAGCGAACCGATTGATTCGCTCCCGCTCAGCGTGGCCAAATCGTAGCGGCGGGTTGTCCGAATGTCATCGAATCACGCATCGGCGATGACCCAGTTCCGGCGTCCGGAGACTCGGCGGGACGCCACCACCGATCCTTGGCGAGCGGCGGGGGCCGAACGGCCGTCCGAGCAGGGCGGCTGGCTGTTGAGCTATCTCGACGTGATGACCTTGCTGTTTTCGTTTTTCGTATTCCTGTTCGCCTATCAAAAGGCGCTGACGGTGGAGGCGAAAACCGCCCATCCCGAAACAGCGACGCAATCGACACAAGTTGCGGCTTCGATTCCGGTTTCTCCCGCGGTCATCAAGGCATCGAAGACCATTTCGACGAACCGGGCCCCAGCGTCTCCGCCTGTCCGGACGGCCCAGGATAGGAACCCTATAGCGGAAGCCGAGATCAAGGTTTACCCCGCTTATCCGGATGCGGCGAGGACTGTATCCGCGTTATCCCGACGCGAGCCCGAATATAAGGATGTGATTGTCGAGGCAGTTCCTCCGGCGCAAAAGGCCGAGGAAACGTCAAACGTGGCCGGACCTTCCAGCAAGCCGGTCGCGGCGGTTCCCGAAAAAGGCTGGATAGCCGAAGCCGGCGACATGGCGCTAAATGCGGCAGCATCCCTCGACAAAGCGTTCTCGGACGCGGATCTCGGCGGTTCGGTCGAGATTTCGGCGGCCAGCGGGGAAGTTCGCCTGGAGATTAACGACGCGATATTGTTCGACCCGGCCAGCGCCGAGCTTAAACCCGAAGGTGCGAGCGTGCTGGACCGTCTGGCCAGCGTGCTTGGTGCTCAAGGCGGCACGATCGAGGTCGAGGGGCATACCGACGACCGTCCCATCGCCACGGCGAAGTTCCGGTCCAATTGGGAGCTGTCGACAGCTCGGGCCAGCACCGTCACCCGCTATTTGATCGCACACGGCATTTCGCCCGAGCGCTTGCGTGCCGTCGGCCTGGCCGACATCCAGCCGCGTGAGGCCAACGATACGCCGGAGGGCAGGGCAAGAAACCGGCGCGTCTCCATCGTGATGTTCCTCCCTCGAGGAGGCGGCGTGAGGACCTGAGCGGGGCAGATTCAGCCCTGTTTTTGCGAGGCGTCGGGCCCGCCCCGACGCCTCGCCCCCGCCGGTTAGCTGCCGGCGCGACGAAGGGCTGAGGACTTCCGGAGCATTAATGATTTCTAAGGTCTCGTCGCCGGGATTTGATCTGTTCGGCGATACTCTCCAGTTCCGCCACATCCCGTGGGTGGCTTTTGCGGTATTCCGCTTCCTGCATCCGTAGCAAGGCAATTTGCGCCTCCACATTTTCCGGCCGGAGTAATGTGCCGAATTGATCGCCGGCGTCCGCGAGCGTGAATATGCGATCCAAAATCAGATTGCCCAGTTCTCGTTTGAAGTGTCCTGCTTCCCAATACCAGTGCATCCTAGCTTGCCGGTCATTTTTGCCGGGAACGGCTTCCGTGGTCAGTTCATCGAACCCACTGAAATCCCAAAGCAAAACGGGCGGCTCGCCGCGCCTGCCTGCTTCCGTCCCGACGATATGCGTAATCGCTCGTTTCCAGTCTTCGAAAGCCGGCCAATGCCCGGTAATACGGATGATTTCCATCAGATGAGAGTGATAAGGGTAAATGATCAGATGTAGAGCGATGCCGTGTTGTCGGCACAGGCTAAGGACCCGTCTTAGATCGTCCAGCCGAGGTGACGAATGTCCGTCGGCATCGAAAATGTCTTTTGGGCGGCGCAGGTACGCCTTGACGTTCTCCAGATCTCGTTGCCTGAATACCGCCCAGTACCCCTCGTCGGCTGTAATCTTGAGGTAGTCGCGCATGGGGTTGAACCCCAGCGGAGTCAAATCTACCGCATACGGATCTCCTTGGTGGCCAAGCGTCTCTATCGCGTCGATGAAGGCGCCCAGCGTAAGCGTAGACTCGAGATAATCACGTGCCTGCTGTAGCGCTCGCGTGGGATTCGGGGAGCCATCGAGGTTGGTCAGAAGGCGGTTTCCTTCCTTGCTCGTCACGGCGATGCGGCGCGATGTACGGGCGTCGATTAGAAAGTCCATGAAGTCGATACCCCAAACGACTACCTTGGGTACGACTTTGGAGCCGGCATTGTCATTGGCTAGAACGTGTTGCAGAAAGCGTACGGTGGTCTCGGTACCGGTGCCCGGCAAAGCCAGATTGAATACGGGACGCGAGTCCGCCGGCCAAGCCTCGTATTCGGGATCGAAGCCGACTTCCGCGCGCGAATTGCCGAGAATCAAGCCACGTGGCTGCACACGCAAGACCTGGTAAGCCTTGGCCATGGTTCCATGAGCGCCTGCACTGGGCTTAATGCGGTTGAATCCAGGTTCGTCCACCAATCGGAACAAGCCATAGGGGTCCGCCACGAGGTTGCATGCCGCCACCGCCAACAACATCGTCCCGGTCAAGATCAGCCAAAACTGGAGGTAGCGCTTCATGAACGGTTCGAGACTTTCAGAACTGGAAATAAAGAAATTCGCTCGGTCGGGTCAGCGACAATAAGCCGGAGGCCAGCACAAAAGCCATCGCCAGCGCCCATCGCCATTCGGCCGACCAAGCGAGGCGCGAACCGTCGGCCTTCGAGTGATAGTCCAAAAATGGCCTGAAACGCTGCATGATCTGCTGGGTATTGGGCGCCAGGAATACGATTGGCAGGAGTACGGCGAGCCAAACGAAATTCATGAGGAACTCGTGGCCTCCACCGGGCGTGAACACTATTCCCAATTCACCGAGCCATGCCGCCACCGGGCCAATGCGCAACGCAACGGCGTCCGGTAGAGTGACGCCGTTCAACCCGGCCATGCTGTGCAGAATAGATAGCGCGCCGGCTACAGTCGGCGCACGAAAGAAAACCCAGCCCAACAGAACGGCCAGGAATGTCAGGGTCACGCCCAGGATGCGTCCGCCGATCGAGGTGCGGGCGGGATCGTGGCCCAAGCGAGCGCGGAGCGCCTGCCAAACTTGATGAATAATCAGATACAGGCCGTGCAGACCGCCCCACAAGACGAATGTCCAGCCCGCGCCGTGCCAAAGTCCGCCCAGTAACATAGTGGTCATCAGATTGACATAGCGGCGGACCGGTCCCTTTCTGTTGCCGCCCAATGGAATGTAGAGATAGTCGCGCAGGAACCGAGACAGAGTCATGTGCCAGCGGCGCCAGAAGTCGGCGATGTTGACCGCTTTATAGGGCGAATTGAAATTGATCGGCAGACGTACGCCGATCATATATGAGAGCCCGATCGCCATATCGGAGTAACCCGAGAAATCGAAATAGAGCTGTAAGCTGTACGCTAACGTACCGCCCCAGGCTTGAAAGAGGCCGAGAACCTCCCCTCTCTCGGCGGCGTCGAATACCGCCGAGACATAGGGAGCGACACCATCGGCCAGGCCGACTTTCTTGAACAAGCCCATGGCAAAAACCGTCAGCCCGACCGTCAGGTGCTCGTGGCTGAAACGATACGTCGATGCCTGGCTGAACTGGGGCATCATTTCCTTATGATGCAATACCGGACCAGCGATCAGATGCGGGAAATAAGTCACGAACAAACTATAGTGGACGAAATCGAATTCCTTGGCTTCGCCTCGAGCGGCATCCACGAGGAAGGCAATCTGGGTGAAGGTGAAAAACGAAATGCCGAGAGGTAGGACGATTTCAGCAATGCCATGGCTAGTGCCGAAGACGGCATTGACGCTATCGATGAAAAAATTCGCGTACTTGTAGTACCCGAGCAACGCGAGATCCACCGTTATCCCTAGTGTTAGAAACCGCTTGCGGCGGATGGAGCCGATGTCGTTGCCGCGTGCGATCGCGTAGCCGACCAGATAGTTGAAAACGATGGAGGCGAGCAGAAGGCCGAGATATGCCGGGTTCCACCAGCCATAGAAGAGCAGGGATCCGGCGGTCAGCCAAAGGGCGGCGAGTCGCCGACTGTGGCGCCCCAATCGGAAAAAAGCGAACAGCAGGACGGGTAGAAAGAAAAACAGGAATTCGACCGAGTTGAATAACATTTCTTCTATTTGTTTTCCGATGCGCGCTTACGGCGACGTATCTTACATGGCCTATATATAAATATCCTAGGTTCCGAAAAGAGCGGGCGATCCGAACGGCCATAACAATTTTAGGCGAAGCCATGACGCGCGGTCGGCCACGTTTTTGCCGCGATTCGATTCGTGCGGCGCGCGACGCCGCACCGACGCCTGTTACCTTAGCGGCAATGAGATTGAGAAGTCGGATTCAAACTACTCGATCAGCGCCAGCGCAGGACCAAACGTCGCTCATCGAGCGTTTCCACGGCTCCGCCGAACTTGTCGGTTTCCCGGTCGAGCCGGTCCCGAATCCAGCGGAAGTCATCCGCGGAAGGTCGGTTCAAGCGAAACTGCCTCATGTGCAGCGGGACCATTTCGAGATCCGACAGTGTTCCGTCGGCGGGATTCACGGTCGGGAAATACATCAGCGCCAAATCGCCCCGGAAGGATTCGTAGCCTTCGATGCCCTCGTAATCGTTGATGAAATCGCCGCAGCCGTAGAGGATGAGCTTGTCCCGGTAAACCTCCACGGCCTTGGGATGGTGGGACGAATGGCCGTGGATCACGTCGACGCCGGCTTCGTCGATCAATGCATGCGCGAAACGTCGCTGCTCGTCGGGAATCGCGTAGCCCCAATTGCCGCCCCAGTGTATGGATGCCACGACGATGTCCCGCTCCTGTTTGATGCGTCTTATTCGATCGGCAAGCCGTTGCACGTTTCCCAACGACAGGTCGGGCAGCCAATTCACGCCGGGCTTGTCGTCCGTCGCCCCCCATTCGGGCGGGATTCCGCTCGAATCGCAGCCGAAGCCGAAAACCAGGACACGCCCTTTGCCGGCCAGATTCAGAACCGCCGGGGCTTCCGCTTCCCGGCTGTTTCGGCCGGCACCCGCGGTTTTCAGCGAGGCTTGTTTCAAGGTGTCCAAAGTGTCGGCCAGCCCTTGATAGCCCCAGTCGAGCACATGATTGTTGGCCAGTACGCAGCAATCGATCCGGGCAGCGGTGAGGCAGGGGGTGTTGGCCGGATGCATCCGGTAGTTGATGCCTTTGTCGGGCCAGTACTCGTCGCTGGCAGTGATCGCCGTCTCGAGGTTGATCACGCGAACATCCGGTCCGGCACGCTCGAGTTCAGCGAGGGCATCGCCCCAAACGTAGGAGAAATCGGCGGGTTGAGAGATGGGGCCATTGAGCCGTTCCGCCAGCTTGACGTAAATCTTGGCGTTCCTGACATAGGGCTCGTAGAGCTGGGGATCGCTGGGCTGCGGCAGGATCTGGTCTATGCCCCGTCCGGTCATCACGTCGCCGCACAAAAAAAGCTTGGTTCTGTGGGGAGTCTGTTCCATGGGAGAAACCTCTTTCCCGTAGAGTTGTCGAAACGGTTCGCGGGCGGCGAGCAGGCCCGGGCCGGCAATCCCGTAGCGTAAGAGAAACTTTCGGCGACTGCGGTTCATAGATCATCCCGTTTTCCGTCGACATAATCCGGCTTTGGTTTCAGCCGATAGCATCGGGAATCTTCCGTGTCTACCGGTAAAGTTTGTTATGCTCTAAGCGTAAGCCTTTCGACGGCTGCTGCCCGTCGGCGGATTTCACCCGGCGGCGCGGACCGAGTTCGGATCGAAACGAACATCGATCATGACAACGATCGTCAAACCCGTCGCACGAACTCGACATTAGATCGAGGTAAAAGATATGACCGACGACGACCTAAAATTATTTCAGCAAGAAATGGCCGATGTGCGGCCCATCGATCAATCCGGCCGAGCCATTCTGACCCATCGCGAGGCGCCCACGCCCGGCCAGCTTTACAGGCGCGAATCGGCCCAGCGCGGTACTGCCTTCGATGAAAACCAGCTTCCGACGGCGTTCGTCGAATTCGTTCATCCCGAGGCCATCATCAGTTTCAAACGCGACGGCATTCAAAACGGCGTCTTTCGCAAGCTGCAGCAGGGCGGCTACATGATCGAAGCCATGTTGGACTTGCACGGTCTGACGGTGGAGCAGGCGCGCCACGAAGTCTATCGATTCATCCGTGACTGCGTGCGCCACGACGTGCGATCGGCTCTGATCAGCCACGGCAAGGGACGCGGTAACAAGGAGCAGAAGCCCTTGCTGAAGAGCTATCTGACGCGTTGGCTGCCGATGTTTCCCGAGATTATGGCTTTTCACAGCGCGCAGAAGTGGCACGGCGGCGCCGGCGCGGTGTATCTGCTGCTCCGCAAGAGCGAGAAACAGAAGGAAAAAACCCGCGAACGCCTGGGGTTGTCCTCGGGCAAACCCGTACCCTGACCGTCGCAGCAGATGCGTCGAGAAGGGATTCCCGATCTACTACTTCCGCATCCCGCTTTACGCTGGTTCCCAAACTCCCGTTTGGGAACCTATTTCGAGACGCTCCTGCGTCTCGATTCGCATGCGGCTGCGAGAAGCCGGAGCTTCTCGGGCATAGCGCCCAAGCGGAGCTCTCAGCTTTATACGCAAGTGTCTGCGTGATTCGAATAATGCCTCCGAATCCGTCATTCCGGCAGGGATGCCGGAATCCAGTGCCAAGGAGGGTAGCTCCCCGATCTCCACAAATTTATCGATGAACTCGTGAACCTCTCTCGATAAACAACAGTTGTCCCTATATGGATAAACAACCTTGTGTGTACATTCTCACCCGTCGGCGGAACGGGACACTCTATGTTGGAGTGACCTCGGATTTGATCAAACGGGTTTTCCAACATCGGAATGGATTTATCGAGGGATTTACGAAGCGATACGAGGTTCACCATCTGGTTTGGTACGAACTCCACGAGCAGATGGAAAGCGCCATCTTGCGGGAAAAGCAAATCAAGAGATGGCCCCGCGTTGCAAAGCTGGGCTTAATCGAGCAGAGTAATCCGGAGTGGCGGGATTTGTGGACGAATTTGACTGCCAGTTCGTGAGAAGTTTTTGGTGACTGGCCAACTACCATCCCTGGCCCTAGATTCCGGCATCCCTGCCGGAATGACGAGTCTGAGGGCGTGATTCGAGTCTCGCGAGTATTTGTGTATAACGATCAGAGCAGAGCATAGGCGCCCGCGGAATGGACCGTTTGCCATTTGGAGAAGTTCGAACGATCATGGACTTGAGCGAAATCGGAAACCGCATTGCTCGCCATTTCGTGGACGAAGACGGCCATCTGAGCGTCGAGCCTTTGGGCGAAGGGCTGATCAACGATACTTTTCTGGTTGTCGCCGAACCGCCTGGCGGGGGGCGATTCGTTCTTCAACGCATCAACCGTCGGGTTTTCCCGGAGCCCCGGTTGATCATGGAGAACCTGCGGGTTCTGTTGAGCCATATTACGGAACGTCAAGCCGGCACCGACGCCGTCCGCGATCTGAGATTTCCCGAAATTCGGCCCACCCGCGCCGGCTTAAGCTTCTGGGTCGACGATGAGGGCGACTTTTGGCGCGCCCTCAGCTTCATTCCGGATACACGGAGCCAAAACACCTTGCAGGATTCCGCCCAGGCGGAAGATGTGGGTTATGCCCTGGGTCGGTTCCATGCCTTGACCAGCGATCTCGATGCCTGTTTGCTGCACGACACCTTGCCTGGATTTCACATCGCACCCCGGTACCTCGCCCGTTTCGATCGAGTCGTCGCCAATGGCGTAGGGGCCTCGGAAAATGCGGAGCTTCGTTTCGCCCTGGATTTCGTGAACGCCCGCCGCTCTGTTTTTGCCGTTCTGGAAGAGGCCAAGCTACCCCTCAGAGTCATCCACGGCGATCCCAAGCTCAATAACGTGCTGTTCGACGCGCAGAGCGGACGCGCCGCCAGTCTGATCGATCTCGACACGGTGAAGCCGGGACTCGTTCATTACGACTTGGGGGATTGCCTCCGCTCCTGCTGCAATCGATCGGGCGAAGCGGCGGACGATTCCGCGAAAGTGACGTTCGATCTCGACGTCTGCCGTGCCATTCTCCGGACTTATTTCGCCGAAACCGGGGCTTTTTTGACGGACATCGAGCGCTACTATTTGTACGACGCGATTCGGCTGCTTCCCTTGGAGCTCGGTTTACGTTTCCTGACCGACCACTTGGAAGGCGACCGCTATTTCAAGGTCGAGCAGCCGGGGCAGAACTTGCAGCGGGCTCTGGTCCAGTTCCGTTTGGCGGAAAGCGTCGAGGCACAGGAAAAATTCATCCGGAACGTGATCGACGAGCGGCCTTGATATACTTCTCCGCCAAAACAAAAAGAGTCACTGTATATCGACATGGCGCGCTGGCGGCCTCCATCCTCCAAATCCTCACCTTACATCACCGCGGAAGGCGCGGAGAAGCTTCGGGCCGAACTCAAGGGGCTTTGGGAGCGCCGCGCCGATGTGACCAAGCATCTTTCGGCCGCTGCCGCCGAAGGTGACCGGTCGGAGAATGCCGAATACATCTACCGGAAAAAAGAACTAAGAGAGATCGACCGGCGCATCCGCTACCTGCAGAAACGGCTGCCGGAGCTTAAAGTCGTCGCCCAATTGCCCTCGGACCGGGAGCGCGTCTTTTTCGGTGCCTGGGTCACACTCGAGAACGCCGATGGCGAGGAATCCACGTATCGTATCGTGGGTCCCGACGAATTCGATCCGCAGAAAGGCTGGATCAGCGTCGATTCGCCCATGGCTAGAGCCTTGCTCAAGAAAGCCATCGACGACGAAGTGATCGTCAATGCGCCCACGGGACCGCTGCGATGCGTGATCGTGGACATCGGTTACAAGCCGGAGAGGTCCTGAAGTCGTTCGGGCCCGATTGCGCCGGCGTTCCAACTCGCCGCCGTCCGCTGTTCAAGGCGCGCGCAACGTTCAGCCGCTTCTCGGCGAACCTGTCAGGCGTGCGTAATCCTCGACCGTATCGACATCGATGCCGGCTTCCGGCAAGTCGACGAATAGGGTGGATCGAAGATGCCGCACGATGATTTTCTTTGCGCCTTCATCGCCCGCAAGACCAGCCAAATCGCCGAAAAGCGAACGGTGAAACACCGCCGGTGCGCCGAAGGCATCGCCGTACCGGGAGGCGACCACAGTCGGGCGGGATGTGCAGAAAGCCTCGACCAGGCCGTTCAAATGGCGGTAATCGATCAAAGCCTGATCGCACAAAGCCAGAAGCACCGCGTCCAGCTCCGGCGCCGCGCTGTTGAGCGCCGTCACTCCCATCCGGATCGAGCTGCCGATGCCTTCTTCCCATTCCGGATTGATAACGGTCAGCAGCTGAAGCTCTTCGAGTTCGTGGGCGCATGCCTCGGCGTCGGCGCCAAGAATGACTGCGATTTTCGAGCATCGTGAGGCCAGGGCCGACTTCGCCGCCCGGCGCAGGAGGCTTTCTCCGCGATGGTGCAGCAGCTGTTTGGGCTTGCCGAGACGCCGGGAGCCTCCTGCGGCAAGCAGCACCAGGCCGATTTCCGGCTGGTTCGGGTTGGTTGACATCGTTGGGCGCCTCGGGCATTTTGCCGAATAGACATCTTAAACCGCATGTCCAGTGCGGTTTCCATTATAGCCAGAGGAGGGAATACATGATCGCGCTGAACGTCAACGGCAAAAGTTATCAAGTGGACGTTTCCGGAGACACCCCCTTGCTCTGGGTTCTGCGGGATCATCTCGGTCTCACCGGCACCAAGTACGGCTGCGGTGTGGCCGTGTGCGGCGCGTGTACCGTACATGTCGACGGCGAACAGGCCCGCGCCTGCATCACTCCGGTGTCCAGCGTGGGCGGCAAACAGGTGACGACCATCGAAGGCTTGTCCGCACAGGGCGATCATCCGGTACAAAAGGCCTGGATCGAAGTGGATGTGCCGCAATGCGGCTACTGCCAGTCGGGCCAGATCATGGCGGCCGCGGCGCTGCTCGCGAAAAATTCCAATCCCGGCGATGCCGATATCGATAGCGCAATGTCCGGCATCTTGTGCCGCTGCGGAACCTATCAACGCATCCGCAAGGCGATACGCCGGGCCGCGGATATGGCAAAAGGAGCTTAGTCATGAGCATCGAACCCGCCAATCCGGGACGCCGGCAATTCCTCAAATCGTCCGCAGCGCTCGGAGGCAGCCTGGTCATTGCCTTTTATCTGCCGCGCACCATGAAGTTCGCCATGGCGGCGGAAGATCCGGCCAAAACTTATCCGCCCAATGCCTTTATCCGCATCGGCGAGGACGAAACGGTCACGATCCTGATCAACAAGTCCGAAATGGGGCAGGGCGTTTACACTTCGCTCGCGATGCTGGTGGCCGACGAGCTGGAGGCCGACTGGAGCAAGGTCAGGGTCGAAGCCGCTCCGGTTGCGCCGGTTTACAACCATACCGTCTGGAACATACAGGCTACGGGCGGCAGCACGAGCGTCGCGACCTCCTGGGAGCAGCTCCGCAAGGTGGGTGCGGCCGGGCGGACGCTTTTGATTCAGGCCGCCGCCGATACCTGGAAGGTCAAGCCGGATTCCTGTCGTGCCGAGAACGGCTATGTCATCCATACGCCGACCCGGCGGCGCCTGTCCTACGGTGCATTGAGCGCCAAGGCCGCCGAGCTGCCGATGCCGGCCCAAGTTAAACTTAAAGATCCCAAGCAGTTCAAGCTGATCGGCAAGCCGACCCGCCGTCTCGATACGCCGGCCAAGACCAACGGCACGGCCCAATTCGGGATGGACGTGCAGTTGCCGGGGCTGTTGACCGCCCTGATCGCGCGGCCGCCGGTGTTCGGCGCCAAAGTGAAGAGCTTCGATGCCGCCAAGTCCAAAGCCGTTGCCGGCGTGGTGGACGTGGTTCAGGTTCCGTCCGGTATCGCCGTGGTGGCTAAGGATTTCTGGTCGGCCAAGAAGGGACGCGATGCTCTGGAGATCGTGTGGGATCGCGGGGCGAATGCCGATCTCTCTTCCGCGAAGCTTCGCGAGGATTTCGCCCGATTGGCCAGGATGTCGGGGCTTCCGGCCAAGGAAAGAGGCGATGCAACCGGCATTCTCGCCAAAATCGCCAAACCGTTCAGCGCCGAGTACGAAGTGCCTTATCTGGCCCACGCTCCCATGGAGCCCTTGAACTGCACGGTGGATCTTCGCGAGGACCGCTGCGAGATTTGGACCGGCACCCAGTTCCAGACAGCCGACCGCAACCGGGCGGCTACCATCGCAGGGCTCAAGCCGGAACAGGTCGAGCTTCACACCACTTTCCTCGGGGGCGGTTTCGGTCGGCGGGGAAACCCGCAGTCCGATTTCGTCAGCGAGGCCGTACACGTCGCGAAGGCGGTGAAGAAACCGGTCAAGGTGGTTTGGACCCGCGAGGACGACATCAAGGGCGGCTACTATCGCCCGGCCTTCCACGACCGGCTGACCGCAGGCCTCGATGCGAAAGGCAGGCTGGTCGCCTGGACCCATACCATCGTCGGCCAATCCATCGCCATCGGGACGCCGTTCGAAGGTGCAATGGTGCGGGACGGAGTCGATGTGTCATCCGTCGAAGGAGCGGCCGATCTGCCCTATGCGATTCCGAACATCCGCGTCGATCTGCACAGTCCCAAGCTCGACATTCCGGTGCTGTGGTGGCGTTCGGTGGGTCATTCGCATACCGCATTCGTGGTCGAGAGCTTCATCGACGAAGTTGCGCATGCCGTCCGCAAGGACCCGTACCGGTTCCGCTACGAACTGCTGACGAAGCATCCCCGGCATCGGGGCGTCCTCGAACTGGCGGCGAAGAAAGCCGGCTGGGGCTCGGCCCTCCCTAAAGGCCGCGGGCGCGGCATCGCCGTGCATTCCTCGTTCGGCAGCTATGTGGCGCAAGTCGCCGAGGTTTCGGTGGAGGACGGACAACCCAGAGTGCATCGGGTCGTCTGTGTCATCGATTGCGGCCAAGTGGTCAACCCGGACACCATCGCGGCGCAAATGGAAAGCGGCATCGTCTGGGCGCTTTCCGCGGCGCTCTACGGGGAAATCACTCTGAACAAGGGCGAAGTGGAGCAGAGCAATTTCACCGACTATCCGATCTTGCGGATCGACGAGATGCCGGCGGTCGAGGTGCACATCGTACCTAGCCGGGAGCCGCCGTCCGGCGTGGGCGAACCCGGGGTGCCGCCGCTGGCTCCGGCCGTTGCCAACGCGCTGTTCGCCGCGACGGGCAAACGCGTCCGCTCGCTGCCTTTGTCCAAGCACGATCTCAAAACCGCTTAAGGGAAATCCCCATGTCGCAAAGCAAGGAATTGCAGGACATTCTGGCCGCACTTAAGGACGGCGGAAAGCCGCGAGCATTGGCGACCGTAATCGAGGCCAAAGGCTCGACTTATCGGCGTGCCGGCGCGCGCCTGCTGATTCTGGAAGACGGCTCGACGGTCGGCGGTGTCAGCGGCGGCTGCCTGGAAGCCGATATCTGCGCCCGCTCCGAAGACATTGCCGCGGACGGTCGGCCGGCAGTCGTCACTTACGACCATACCTCCGATGCGGATTTGGTGTTTGGACTGGCGCTGGGCTGCAACGGCGTAATCCGCATCCTGGTCGAACCGCTGTTGCAAGGGGAGATTCCTGCCTATCTTCAGGCCGTCGAAAATAGTCTCGGATCACGCCGACCGCTAGCGGTGGCCGTGGTCGTCGGCTGCGGAGGCGATCTTCGTCACCGATCGGGTGAGCGTCTATGGATCGGCGCGGATAACGCCATCGGCGGAGAACTTGGACAAAGCCCGTATGCCGAGCGAATCGTCGACGATGCACGGATGGTGTTGAGCAGCGGCCGATCGGAACTAAAAACTTACGGCAGCGGTTCGGGCGAGCTCGAGATTTTCGTCGAGGCGATCCGGCCGCCGTTGGCTTTGATCATCTTCGGTGCCGGCCATGACGCGATTCCCTTGGCGGATCTGGCCAAACGGCTGGGCTGGGATGTCACGGTAGTCGATGGCCGCCCCGCGTATGCCGCACGGGAGCGCTTTCCGATGGCGGACGAGGTGCGTTTGTGCCGGGCCGACGCCGTGGCGAACGAGATTTCGCTCGAAGGAGCCGGCGCGGCGGTGGTAATGAATCACAATTATCATCACGACCGGGCCATTCTCGCCCATTTGTTGCATTCGCCAGTGTCTTATATCGGCATGCTCGGTCCACGTAAGCGCACTCAAAAGATGCTCGAAGAATTGGCCCAAGACGGTTTGAGCTTAGATGAAGCTCGACTAGGTCGCCTCCACGGTCCCGTCGGCCTGGACATCGGCGCGGAAACGCCGGAACAGGTAGCCTTGTCCATCATCGCCGAAATCCTGGCCGTCTCGTCCGACCGTTCGGGGGCACCCCTCAAGTACCGCGAAGCGCCGATACACGATAGCCGGGCCTAGTGCGCTTTCCGCGAGATGCCGGCGCGGGAATTCCCGGCCAGACGCAGGTCGGCAATTCTTTGCCGACACATGGGCCCGAGTAACCAGCGGATCAGAACGACCGGCTTTTTTCCCGACGGTAGGTCTGCGCCACGGCGATGAAAGCCAGGAAGTCGTAGATGGCATGGATGAGAATGGGGATGACCAGATTGCGTTCGCCGCCGAAATCGAGCGCGATCCCGAGATAAACGCCGGTAAGTCCGGCAAGCAGTGCATAAAGAGGCGTGACCCAATGCACCAGGGCAAATACCAAGTTGCTGAAGGCGATGCCGCCTATCCATCCCCAGTTTTGTTCGAACCAGGGCTGAAGCAGGCCGCGAAACAGGATTTCTTCGGAAATGCCGGCCAAAAAGCCCAGGTACAGCAATTCTTGCCAGCGATAGCGGCTCAGAAAAGGCCCTAGTTTTTCTACCAAGAAGTTCTTTACCGCACGCATGCCGCTCCAAGGCAGGTTATAGGACAGGGCAAACAGCAAATAGAGGGGCAATGTGCCCACGATGCCCCAAACCAAGGCCATCGGGCTGAATCCGATATGCGCCAACGGATTGATCGAAACCGCCCAGCCTATCACGTAGGCAAGGAGAATCAGGCCGCCTTCGAACCAGGTGGCGATCTTCAGGAATTGGTTATATCGAGTGGGGGGTTGTTGGTCTAACATGGTTTCACATCATGTGGAGGCTTCAGCAGCCGTATTCAAGGTACGATTTTCCCAAACGGCCACGGAAAGATAGGCTATTAAGCTGGCCGCCAGAGATGCCAGATAAGGGGTCGCCAGCTCCAGCGCATAACTGCCGATCAGCCACACGGTCATGCCGACGACCAGCGCTGCGGCAGCGCTTTTGGCTTGGCCGATGCGAGTGAACAAGCCGAGCAGGATGACGACGAAAATCGGTGCGCCGCCGAAGGCTGACGCCTCTTCCACAAGCGCATACACGCCTTCGGCGTAGAGCGCCAACACATAGGCCACGATACCGAAGATCAACACGCCGGTGCGGGCAATGCGGACCTTGCCGGATTCGGATACGTTTCCCGCCAAAGGGATCACGAGGTTGTGGGAAACCAGAGCCGAGGCGGCGAGGAGGGCGCTGTCCACGGTCGAGAGAATCGCGGAAATCAGGGCTCCGGCGAACAGCACGTAGGCAAAAGTGGAGAGGTGCTCTTGCGCGAGTCTCGGCAGGATCTGCTCCGGATTTTCGAGTTCCGGCAGCAGGTGAACGCCGAGCAGTCCGATAAAGACCGGAATCGATCCGGCCAGCAGATACAGTCCGCCTCCCGCCAGACAGCTCGCTCGGGCGACATGATGGGAGCGGCTCGCCAGGATGCGTGCGCACAGCTCCTGAGCGAACAATGAGCCGGTGATCGGTATCGCCCAAGTTTCAATCACTTCCAGCAGTGGTTTCTCGCCGCCGCCGAACAGCCTGAGTCGAGATGGCTCGATCGCACCGAAACTTTCTGCTAAGCCGCCGTTGGCCTTGGTTACGGCGTAAAAAAGAACGGCAAGGCCGACGATGAGCGCGATGCCCTGGATCAGGTCGGTGATGACATCGGCGAACAAACCGCCGTAAACCGTATAAATAATGACCACCGTCGCCGCTATCGTGATGGCGATTTCGACCTCGAAATCGGAAGAGGCCGAAATGACTTGTCCGAACGCACGAATCTGTGCCGCGGCCCACATGATGGACGTCGGGGCGAGCATAAGCACCGCCAGCCGCTCGACTTTGGGGGAATAACGGATTCGGAACAAATCCGCCAAAGTCGTGAGTTTTCTGCGCCAAAGGGGCACCGCGAAAAAGAGTCCCATCAGAAGGAGACAAGCGGCATAGCCGAAAGGATCGGCAGACCCGCCGGAAAGTCCTGACTGGTAGATCGATCCGGCGGCCCCGATGCAGGTTTCCGCCCCGAACCAGGTGGCGAAAACCGTGAAAGTGCCTAGCTTAAGCCCAAGCCTACGGCCGGCTAAAAGATAATCGTCCTCGCTGGATATATGTCTGGACACCAGCATGCCGATCAGCAGCTGGACCAGGATGTAGGCGACGATGCCGAGCAGCACGATATTCATGGGCGGCAGCACACTAAGGCAAATTGGTGAAGCGATGGGCGCGTAATTCTAACGGAAAATGGCACCACAGATTAAAACTTGCGCTGTGATGCGTCGAATACGCGTAAAGGGTTGATGTGATGGAAGAATATCCGCCCTGGAAAGCGGTCAATTCTAGGCTGATACGCGCCGAACCGTTGTCGGACGTTCGTCGAACAGGTCGGTTGATCGCGCCTGGCGCCATTCTCGTCTCGCTTTTGTTAGAAGGAGAGTTTGCTTTGTCTGGCAGACCAGGGGCTTGGGCATGGGCTTGGGAACTCGGCTTGAAGCCTTTGCCCGAGTATTCTAGGTGTTTGTCATCGCCGTCGACGAGGGGGTAAAGGCAAACGTCAGGCGATATTGGCGATATTATTGCGGCATATCGCCGGAAACCGCTGAACCGATGGCAGCTTTCGCCTGACTGCCGAGTTCAGCGGGGGCGATCGGTTTTAACCTTTTTTAACCTTCTCCGGGAAACAGCCCTACCGAGCCCGGTTTGAGGCGCTTACAGGCTACGACGATATCCTCCACGTGGCATCTGTATTTACCTGCTCCGGAGGCATCGCCGCTGCATTCCTCGCAAACCAGCTTCCCTTGGTCTTTAGCTTCGGAAACATACCATCCGTAGCCTTGCGTTTCGCAGAACCGTCTTGTGAATTTGTCGATGGTGTACTTATCGGTAGCTTTTTGCGAGGCTTCGTCCTTTGCGGCACATTTTTGCGCCGGTATCGTATTTCCCATGAGGGTTCGCTCTATATATTCGGCCGCAAACGCCGTGCCGCAGGAAAAGAAGACGGCGGCCAACACGCAAAGTAATTTGGAACTTAACGCTCTTGTTCTCATGAAGGTGACCTCTTGATGGTGGTCTCGTAATACGAGGCGACGATTAGTTCAAAACTCGGATATTCATTTGGGCCGCCTCTTCGGACAGTTGCTGGCGAATCGGGTCGTATTTGTCGTTTTCACTCAACTTCACCATCGCGATGACGCCGACCAGCGCGATCGTTGCGAGAGCGACATAAATCCAGAAATAATCTTTCTTTACTGCTTGGTTCTCGACATTCATTTTTTTCACCCTAATCCGGTTATAAGCTGGCCTTCAATGGCCAGGGGTTGTTAGGAGCCAGAGTTGCCGCAGATGCCGATAAAAGGTATAAGGTCATTGCGGTTTCTGCGTTTAGAATACGAAGAAGCCCGTTTTGGAACCCGGAAAACGGGGCCCTATCGATACTTTTCAGGCTGCAGCAGGGCATGCGGGAACGCCCGGCCGCTGCTTTTGGTATCGGGTCAATACTTTATGCCCGGCTTGTAAGTCCTGTCAACTAGGGCGCTTCGATTATTTTGGGCGAGCGATGAGGTCGCCGGCGTGATCGATATCCGCTCACGACAGCCGTCTCCGAATCACGTGGCGCGTCTTTATGCCGACGGATCAGGCGGTCATGCTCGAATCGTCGATTTTGAGGCTGAGGTGTTGCGGTCTGGCCGAGTCGCCTAGCTTAATCGCCAGGGCAATCAGATAGACATCCATGACGCCGTAATAACAGATTACAAAACGGTCGAAGAATCGAAGTAGCGGATTATGGATGTTTTCCTGCTCGGTGATGGTCAAAACGGTACCGTCGCCGTCTTCTTCGAGTTCGTAAATCCAAGTACCGCTCAAGGGAAGGTCGTCGCCGACGATTTTGGTGACGAGGCGTGAAGGCAGTTTACGTTCGACTACTCGAAAATGTACTCGGCTATGCTGGGAACAGATTTCGTACCAGCTGGGCAGCCCGTCGATATCGGGACCGCGCTCGGTACGGTGCAATCCCGGCCGCCACGTCGCGTAAGATTCGAAATCATTGATGATGTCCCAAACCTTATTCGGCGGGGCGTTAAGGCGGATCCGGCTGGCGGCCACATGGGTTTTCGGCAATTTTCTCCCGACGAACGTCGCCGCCAAGATCAAGACGGCGAATAGCAGCACGATGAAGAAAAAAGTCGTCATATTGCCGACCCCGGCGGCCAGGAAGCCAAATTTCCGTTGAGAGTCCGGAAGAACGACGGAGGAACGCTCCTCCGCTGGACTTAATCTTGCCAGCTATTATAGGGGTTCGTCGACAAACTCGTGTTGTAATAACGCGGATCGTAAGTCACTTCTTCACCCAACCAGCCGGGTTTCTCGAACGTTTCGTCCGGATTTCCCAGTTCGATTTCCGCGACCACGAGGCCGGTGTTGTCGCCCTCGAAAACGTCGATTTCCCATGTATGGGGCCCCACGTCGACGAAGTACCGGGTTTTTTCGATTAGGGGCCTGCGGCTCAAGGTGCTCAACATGGTGTGAGCGTCGTTTGCCGGAATTTCGTATTCGAACTCCTGCCGCTGGGTACCTATGGTAACGCTCTTGATGTTGAGCCAGGCCCGGTCGCCGCAAACCCTCACCCGGACCGAGCAATGGATTTCGTTATTGAGATACCCCTGACGAAAATAGGCGGAATCCCTGACCGAATTGCGCCAACTGTCGTTTAGGACCAAAAATTTACGTTCGATTTCAAGCGCCATCGTCGATATCTGCCGTGGAAGAAGGTGATGCGGTCTCGGTCGAGAGCCGCGATCCGAATGCAGCGCTTATTCCTGTGCATCCGCCCAGTCTTCCCAGTAGGGTTTCGGATGAAACCGTTCGCTCAAGAAATCGACGAAGGTTCTAACTTTGGCCGACAAGTGCTTGCGATGCGGGTAAACCGCATGAATCTCCAAGGGCGCCGGTACGTAATCGGTGAGCACCGGGTTCAGTCTGCCTTTGCGGATGTCCTGGCCGACCATATAAGTCGGCAGCAACACCAAGCCCAGACCGTTGATCGCGGCCATGCGCAAGGCATCTGCGACATTTGCTTCCATGTTGCCGGTGACCTTGACCACGGTGGTTTCGCCGCCGGGTATGCTGAACTGCCATTGGTCGCGCGGCGGCAAGCTGGAGTTGGTCAAGCAGTTGTGCTTACGGAGATCGTCCGGCGTCTTGGGTATTCCGTGCTTATTGAAGTACTGGGGCGAGCCGCAAACGATACGCTGAGAGCTGCCCAGCTTGCGGGCGATCAGACTGGAATCGCGCATTTCGTCGAGATGAATCGCAAGGTCGAATCCTTCCTCGATCAAATCGATATAGCCCGCCTGCAGCACCAGCTCGACGTTCACCTCCGGAAACGCCTCCATGTAGGCGGCTATCGCCGGTGCCAAATGGTACGCGCCGAAGAACGGCGTCGCATTCACCTTGAGAGTTCCGCGGGGTTCCGTTTGCAACCGGGTGACGGCGATTTCCATTTCTTCCATTTCGTCGAGAATCTGCAGGCAGCGTTCCAGATAAACCATTCCAACCTCGGTGAGGCTGAGGTTTCGGGTCGTGCGGTTCAACAGCCTGATTCCGAGGCCGTTTTCCAATTGCATCACGTGCTTGGTCGCCATGGCTCGGGACAGTCCGAGTTCTTTGGCAGCCGAAGCGAAACTCCCGGCTTTCGCGACCTTGGTGAATACCAACATGCTAGTCAATTTATCCATGGTGATCCGAGTTGATAATTTTAATTATGGAAACAATTCGTAAAGGTTATTAGATATTGTAAACCAACTTTGTTGCTCTATAGTCTACAGTCGTGGGCAAAAAGTTTTAGCCTCAGGAGGTGGTCACATGAGACGTAGCTTAGGACTGATAGTCGCATTATTCGCCGCCTCGGGAACGGGAGCGTCCCAGGCAGCCGAAGATGTTAGACAAATTGCGGAGTCCAGTATTGCAAAGTGGAATGCCGCTTTCGCCAAAGGCAAAGTCGACGAGATTCTGTCTTTGTATGCCGATAATGCAATGCTGGTACAGCCTAACGGTTCAGTATCGAAAAGTGTCGGCGAAATCCGCGCGTTTTGGCAAACACTGATTCAGAAAGGCGTTTATGCGATGGATGTCGTCGATGTGCGCGGCGAGAAGGACGATACCATCGTCGCAACGACGAAGTTGTCCGACATCAAGACGCTGCAAGGTCCGTCGCAAGTGATGAAGTATCGCTACGACGGGGTACTTTACAGTGTATTGAAACGTCAAGCGGACGGAAGCTGGAAGGCGCAAGTCCAGCAATGGACCGGTAACCACAAGATTTAAAGTCTAAAGAGAATGGCCAATCCACCTGTTGAGAGGTAAAAACAGCGATGGTCCGAAATCGACCTGAGAATCAGGTATTCCGAAAAAGAGCTTCATGGGAAGCTCTTTTTTTTGTCAAAGGAAAAGAGGACGGACATGTCGATCGATGCTTCACATGCTTTTTGCGTTGCCTTTCGGATGTTAGACTATATTCCCTACTATTTAAGTTGGAATTTCACCCGTCGACACGATTGGGTGTGCTGATTTTATCAATAGACAAAAGGAGAATCTGATGACTCATGAACTTCCCCCGTTACCTTATGCCAAGAATGCGTTGGAGCCGCATATCTCTGCAGAAACTCTCGAATACCATTACGGTAAACATCATCAGACGTATGTCACCAACCTCAATAACCTGATCGGCGGGACCGAATTCGAGAATCTGTCCCTGGAAGACATCATCAAGAAATCCTCGGGCGGTATTTTCAACAACGCCGCTCAAGTCTGGAATCACACGTTCTATTGGAATTGCCTGAAACCTAACGGCGGCGGAGAACCCGCCGGAGCATTGGCCGGCGCGATCAATCAATCGTTCGGCTCGTTCGAAAAGTTCAAAGAAGAATTCACCAAGTGCGCCATCGGCACATTCGGTTCGGGCTGGGCTTGGCTGGTGAAGAACGCAGACGGCAGTCTCGCGATCGTCAGCACCAGCAACGCCGGCAACCCAATGACGAGCAATCAAACGCCGCTGCTCACCTGCGACGTTTGGGAGCATGCCTACTACATCGACTATCGCAACGCCCGTCCGAAATACGTCGAGTCATTCTGGAACCTGGTCAACTGGGATTTCGTCGAGAAGAATTTCGGCGTTTAGGTATTATTAATCAGGCCCGTAAATACCCTCCTGGTCTTTCGGGCCGCCGCCCAGGCCCGGTACACGCCCGGCCTGGGCTCACGCGGCTTGTCGCCGCGCCGGGGCATCCCTGCCCCGGATTAACCCGGCCTATATTTATAGGCCGGGTTAATAATAAATAACGGATCGGCGGTTCGTCGATCCAAATCATTTTACGAGGCCGTTAATCGTTTTCGATTAACGGCTTTTTTGTCGCCTAATCAGGGAGCGCAGTGGCCAGTGCAATCCACCCGGAGGGAAGAGCGCAAACGTCTACAGTTAAGGAAGCTCTGAATAAGTGAATTCCGTTCATGTCCCTTCGACAGGCTCACGAGAGCATTCGACAAGCCTGTCCTGAGCCCATCGAAAAACTTAATCAGAGCTTCCTTGTTTCCGAGCGGCGAAAGCTGCGCTTCGGCGGCCGGGGAGGAGCACGGCCAAGAATAAGCCGAGAGACTGTTTGTGCATGGCCGTTGACAAATAGGTAATCCTACGTGTGATATGTAGCCTCCAACCCGTGCTCCTCCCCGTTCCGAAACGCCCATGACCGTAAAGCTGAAACCCTTGGTCCTATTGCTATTGGCGGCACTTCTGGTAGCCGGCTGTGCTAGCCGGCCGCCCGCGAAGTCGCCGAAAAAAATCGGTAAGGCCAATGTCTCTCCTCCGACCCGGCTATCCCGGAACTCGTCCGCACAAGCCTCCGCGGCTGCGCGGCGTAGGCCCGAATCATCCTACCCTTCGATCCGCAGTTCATCCGGAGGCAGTCATTACCGGGCATTCCGGATCACCGGGGATTACGCCGGCTACCCGGCGCTTCAACAGTTCATCGAATACATGGTCAGCCGGCACGGATTTTCCCGCGAGTATCTGAGCGGCGTGTTTTCGCAAGCCAAGCGTAAACAGTGGACGCTCGATTACCTGGGTAAACAGGCCGATGCGGTTGGACAGCCGCGCCCCGGAGCCTGGTCGCGCTACCGCTCCAAGTTTCTTACCGAGAAGCACATCTCCAGCGGGGCCGCCTTCTGGCGCCGTCATGCTTCGGCGTTGGAGCGTGCCGGCGCGCTGTACGGCGTGCCGCCCGAGTACATTCTCGGGATCATGGGAGTGGAGACGATTTACGGCGCCAATGTGGGCAACCATCGGGTGATCGATGCGCTGACCACGTTATCGTTCGATTACCCGCGCCGGGGAGACTATTTCAAGACCGAACTGGAAAAGTTCCTGTTGATGGCACGGGACGAACGGGTCGATCCGTTCTATCCGGTAGGCTCTTATGCCGGCGCGATGGGTCTGGGCCAATTCATGCCCAGCAGTTTTCTGCAATGGGCGGTGGATTTCGACGGTGATGGTCACCGCGATTTGTGGAATCCGGTAGATGCAATCGGCAGCATCGCCAATTATTTCGCAGCCCACGGCTGGCGGCCGGGCGAACCGGTGGTGACCGCCGCCCGGGGCAGCGCCATGGCCAGAAATCTCGAATCGGGGTTCGATACCCGCTATTCCCTGGCCGCTTTGACGAGCTACGGCATTCAACCCGTCGCCGCCTTAGGCCGCGATTCCACGGTGCGCTTGCTCCGCCTCAGCGCCGACTCCGGCGACGAATACTGGCTTGGTCACCAAAACTTCTACGTGATCACCCGCTACAACCACAGCACCCACTACGCCATGGCCGTGCATCAGCTCGCCCAGGCGATCAAGCGCCGTTATTTCGAGAGTGTGGCTTTATTGCAGTAACGGATAGCGCGTTTCTCGGCTCAACGACCCGGACGATTGGCTCTCGGTTTCCCCCAGAACTTTAATCGTAGGGTGGGTTAGCACAGCGTAACCCACCGATTCGAGGTCGCTCGGTGGGTTACGGCCTCACGGCCTAACCCACCCTACAAAAATGAGCTCCTTATTGAAAGCGATTTGGAATAAATCGGAGAAGGAAGATTTGTTAAAACGTTATCTTCCCGTAGACGGTGGCATAGGGAGAATTGTCCCGCAGCCGTTTGTAAGTGACTTGCGGATACCAGGTTCCGCTGGTGGTGGGGAGTGTCGTCAACACGTCGAAGCGCTGACCGGGAGAGATGTCTACGCTGGTGACGGTTTTCGGGGTCGGCAGGGCGCGGCCGCCCTGGACATAGATCGTGAAAGACTTGAGGTTTCCGGCGCTGTCCTTGATGGCGAAGGTGCCGTTGGTGGAGTGCAGCCCCACGAGTCGCAGCGCGACTTTCTTCGATGTCGCGGCGGCAAGCGATATCGCGGGCGAGGAGGCGGCTTTTCCTCCTTGCCGCTTCGGCCCGGCCGAACAGGGCTACCAGGCACCAGGGCATGATATGTCTTAGTTTTAGTTGTTTTCGTTTTTCCATGTTTCTTACTCTTTTTGGCAGAAAACTCAGCACGGACATTTCGATATGTTTTTCGCCTCGCCACGGCTCTCCCCTGAGCTGATCCAAGAAGCGTGGGTTGACAATCCTTTGTCGAAAAAGGCGTCTGGCCGACAATAAGGTCAAATTGGCATATCACGAGACCGCGAGTGCAGAATTTCTCCGACCGATTGGTCCGAATTCCCGAACTGACCGCACGTTGGCGTTCCGGGGGCTTGAGCGATGCCGCCTATGCGGCGCTGTATTTCTTTATCTGGCAGATCGGGATGCACGGACCGCGTTTCGCGTCGCGCAAGGTCAAGAGCGATCCGAGGCCGGACGCATCAAGCTGGCTGGCGGATTTCGACCGATCGGCCGGAAGCGAATTGGAGCGGGTGCTGGTCGATCGGATCGAGCGTTATCACTTTTTCGGTCTTATCCCGAATGCTTCGGTGGCGCTCTCGGCGTGGTTGCGCGGCGAATGGCCCCTACTGCTGACCGAGCGGATTCCGCCGCCCGGAGAAGTCCTTGAGATGCAGGCGACGGGCCGGCGGCCGGTCACGGTCGTGGCCGATTATCCGCGGCTCTTGCGGCCGGTTCTCAAGAAGCCGAACGGTTTCGCTTTTTTCGTGCACGACCTCGAACATGCCTTCAAGTTCTTCCACGACCCCAATGTCCACGACGGACAGAGGAAATTTTTCGGGTTGCTTCGGGAGACGGTTCGGCAGGGTTTATTCAGTCCCTATCTGGGCGATAAGGTTTTTGCGGAGAAGTTCGATTACCTGATCAGCGACATGAATACCCACGTGATTCACAGCCTGCGCTTCCTGGGCGCGATTCTGATCGAGTGCATCTTGCGCCGGGAAGGGAAGGCGCCGCATGAAACGCTGTCGTCCGCAGCCGGGGACGAGTTAGCCGAACTGCTGCAAACCCTGAGCCGTTGCTGGGCGTTTTCGCCGGCCGCCGAGAAAGCGATGCTGCGTCTCATCGACGGCGGGTTCGGCGAGGCCGATGCGGCTTTGATCGAGCGGGCGGTCTCGCGGGCCTCGTAGGGCGGGTTAGGCCGGAAGGCCGTAACCCGCCGAAGAACCCCACACCGGCGGGTTACGCGGAGCCTGTCCTGAGCTTCGTCGAAGGGCTAACCCGCCCTACAGCGAACGTTCATTTGAATGCCCTCGGGAATTACGCCGTTTCCACAACAGCCGCCTTGATTCCCGGCTCTTCGGGCCGTTCGATGACCAGCGCGGGCCGGGTTTCGCGAGCGCCGATGGTCGCCAGATCCCAGATCAGCAGAACCAGGCCGACGGCGGTGACGATTCCGAAAATCAGCCGCCAAAACATGGCCTGCGTGAACCAGGGGTGGGTCTGGGCGGCGAAATAACCGCTCCAGGTCGAGCCTTCGATAGCACGTTCGATGAACGATTGCTCGTAGCCGGCGATGAGCAGGGCCACGGTCATGCCGACCACGCCGAGATTCAAGAGGACCATCGACCATTTCCACTTCCAGCCGTTGTCGGCGAGATTGGCGCCCATCCACACATTGCCGCGCCACTGTTGTACCGCGAGATAGAAGAAGGCGATATTGATCGTGGCGTAAGCCCCGAAGAACGACAAATGGCCGTGGGAAGCCGTCCATTGAGTGCCGTGGGTGTAGAGATTGATTTGCGGCAGGGTGTGCATGAAGCCCCAGACGCCGGCGCCGAAAAAATTGCCGAAAGTGTGCGCGATCACCCAGCCCAGCGCGGGATGATTGGTGCTCTTGAACTTGTGGACGCCGGCGTCATAGATGGAGTGCACCACCATGGCGACCAGCGGAATCGGCTCCAGGGCGGAGAAGAAGCCGCCGATGGGGAACCAGTACTCGGGGGTGCCGATCCAGAAATAGTGATGGCCCAGCCCCAGGATGCCCGAACCGAACATCAGCGCCACCTCGATGTACAGCCAGGTCTGGACGATCTTGCGCCGGGCGCCCAGGAGCTTCATCAGGCTCCAGGCCATGATGCAGCCGACCAGCACCTCCCAGGTCGCTTCCACCCAGAGATGGACCACCCACCACCACCAATAGTGATCCACGGTCACGTTGGTGGTGTAGAACATCCCCGCCAGATAGAGACCGACCAGGGCGACCAGATCGAGTGTGAGCACGCCGGAGACGCCGGACCAGCGGCCCTTGGAAAAGGTGCCCGCGACGTTGTAGAAGAACACCAGCATGCCGGCGACGATGCCGATATCCGCCCACCGAGGTGCCTCGATGTATTCGCGCCCTTCGTTGATCAGCCACCGGGTGGTATCGTCGCCCGCGCCGATTTGCAGGAACAGATACACCAGCACGACGACGCCGACCGCGGCCGTCAGCACCCAGAAGGCGATCTCCCCGAGCTTGAGCCCGACGATCTCGACTCCGCTCTCTTCTTCGAGAAACCAGTAGACGGCCCCGATGAACCCGTACAGCATCCACACGATCATCGCGTTGATGTGGAGCATGCGGTTCACGCTGAAATCCAGGGTTTCGAACAGAAAGCCGGGAGCGAGGAACTGAACGGCGGCGAGCAGGCCGAACAGGATTTGCGCCACGAAAAGAACCATCGCGACAATAAAATATTTCACCGCGAGCTTTTGTCCGCCATTGAGATTTCGACTGTCAAGGACTCCGACGCTCATTATTGGTTCTCCTGTGCGTATAGGGTCTTGAAGTTATGAGGAAAGCCGTTGGTGTCGATGGCCGCGGTCCATTTGAGAAAAGCGATCAGTCCCCTGGCCTCGTCTTCGGTGATGCCGAGGTCGGGCATCCTGCGCCCGGTGCCGTACGACCTGGCGTTGCCGGCCGGGTCCTGGAGGAAAGCCAGCATCAGCGTCTCGCGGTTGGTTTCGTCCACCCAATTCGGATCCAGCCAGGACTTGGTCAGGTCGGGCGCGTAGTAGGCGCCGTTCCCCAGAATCGTATGGCAGTTGATGCAGTTCTTCGCCTGAAAGGTCTTCTTGCCGAGGGTCACGAGCTTTTCCGCCTCTTCGTCGCTCAAGGTCTTGCCGAACAGAGGCGCATCGCTTTCGACAACCGGTACGTAGCGGTTCAGCTTGGCGTTGAGACGGTAATCGATCTTCTTGTTGATGACGCTGTAGGCGGGTACGCGCGCGGTGCTGCCGGCCGACACCTTGGCCATCGAGTCGAAGGTCAGGACGATCAGCAGCAGAAACGAAACCGCCGTCACCCAGATGGCGGTTTTCTTCCAAAACGTTTCGGATGCCCATAGAGGCGTGGTGTTCACGATTGTTCCCCCTCTTGTTGTTGGTTGATGATCGGACGATCGTGTTCGGAGTGTTCGCCGGCATGAGTGACCGTGCATAGCCGCCAGATCGCCTGAGGCGCGGCGAAGTAGCCGATCAGCATGAGGCCGGCGATGATGCGCCAAAAGCCTTCGAAATGGGATGTTTCCGCCAACAGCCAAACCGAGACGGCCAGAACGCCGTAGCTGACATAGGCCAAAATCAAGAATCCGGGACGGCGCGTCAGCTTGCCCCAGGCTAAAAGCGCGGCATAAGAGGCGCCAGCGAGGATGATCGTAGCGGCCGAGAAGACGTTAACGAAGAAATCGTCGAGCGCGACCGGTTCGATCATCGGCGGTGCAAGGATGTCCGCTTGTGTGCGTTCAACCGGGAGCGCTACACGTCCAACGATTCATCGTCGTCATATTCGTCGAATCCATCGCCGGAGTCGTCGAAGCCGGAATCGGAAGCCGGTTCGTCAGCGTTGTAGTACTCGTTGATGGTGATGTTTTCGACGTTTTCAGGAGAAGTCGATGCCGAATCGAGGAATCCGCCGCCGGAACCGTGGTGCAAAAGGTTTTCGATGCCGTGGAACAGAAACGCGCCGCCCGCGATTCCGGCCGCAGTCGCTGCCGCCGTACCTAAGAAACTCATGGCGGAGCTTTGTCCGGCCATATTCGTAGCATGGGGCGATGCCGGCGGTCCACCGGCAGGCGGCATGGACGCTGGCCGGTTGGGGGATGTGCCCCAAGGGTCCGCACCCAGAAAACCGCTCGCTTGGGAGCTTTTAACCTGCAATTGATTGATCTGATTTTGCAGTTGCTCGATTTGGGCCTTGGCGGCATTCAGCGCTCTTTCCTGCAACAGCGCTTTCTGTACGAGCAGATAAACGGCATCGGGTTGTTGTGCCGTGGCCTGATTGATGAGAGTGTCGGCTTCCGGATCTTTGCTGGATACTTTAATTTGCTTGAGCTGGTCGAGGAAATTGGTCAGCAGACGTCGTTCTTCGGTGTGCATCAGGGTCTCCGCGTCGGAATATGTTGAATGATGCTGAAGTTAAGGATTTGTCAAACATTTTACAAGGTCTGACGGACGGCGCCGCTGTCGTGCGCCAGGGCAATCAATGAAATGGTTCTAAAGGAGAAATCAGCATGGCTACTGTACTGGTAACCGGTTCCAATCGTGGCATCGGTCTCGAATTTTGCAGGCAATACGCTGATGCGGGCTGGAAAGTTCTGGCGTGTTGCCGCCGTCCCGAGCAAGCGTCGGATTTGCAGGGTTTGGCCATCCATCATCCGTCGGTTTCCATTCATCAGTTGGACCTCGGAAATTTCGACCAGGTCGATGCGCTGGCGCACGCCCAGGCGTCCGAAACGATCGACGTGTTGATCAATAACGCCGGAATCTACGGCGACTCCGGCCGGAATGTCCTTGGGGCGCTCGATTACGAGCTTTGGGCGCGGGTTCTGAAGATCAATGCGGAGGCGCCGGTCAAGATGACCGAGGCGTTTCTTCCCCATGTTTCGCGCAGTGAGCGCAAGTTGGTGGTCGCCATAACCAGCCTCATGGGCAGCATGGCCGATAACTCGAGCGGCGGCGCAATCATGTACCGCACCAGTAAGGCCGCGCTGAATGCCGCCATGAAGAGCCTTGCGATCGATCTCAAGCCCCGCGGGGTAGGTGTGATGATTTTGCATCCCGGCTGGGTGAAGACCGACATGGGCGGTTCAAACGCGCCGACGTCGCCGGCCGAAAGCGTCGCAGGCATGCGGCGGACGATCGAAGGTTTCGCTCTCCGCGACTCGGGGCGGTTCCTGGATTTTCGCGGACGCGAACTTCCCTGGTGAAGAAAGACGGCAAGCGTGTCATTTGAAAAAACACGGACCTTTGCCTACGCTTCATGGAACACGGGAAGATCGAAGCGAAGCTTCGAGGTGAAAGAACTTTCTCGTTGCTATGGTCACGAAAATCACTGTTTGCCAGCAAGGGGCCACTCATGTCGAGATCAATAAGAACCATTTTCCTTTCGGCGACGGCGGCGCTGGTCATGTCGTCCGCGTCGATGGCTTCGGACAATTACGGTCATGACGTGGGCATGAAATTGGGTTCGGGGCTGAGCAATCTGGCCATGGGATGGGTCGAGTTCCCCAAGAACATGATCAATACCACGAACGAAACCAACGTCATTTTTGGGCTCTCCGGCGGGTTTCTGAAAGGCGGGTTGCACACTCTAGGCCGTATCGCGTCCGGCCTCGTCGATGTCATTACCTTTCCCTTGCCTACGCAACCGATCACGAAACCTACCTTCGTGTGGCAAGACTTCGGCGTCGAAACGCAGTATGGTCCCGTCTTTCAGTTGAAAGATTAAGTCGGAGCGCGGCGGACCGTTGGTCAAGGTCCGCCTTTCTCGAAGCAAGAAGGGGTGACCGAGGTTCTCCCGGCATGGAGCGCCGACTCACCCCAGCCCTCATGTCCGTCCCCAGCGTTGTCTCCGGCCGATTTAAGGCGGAGTCGATCCCGTCATTGATAATTCTCGATTCGAAATCATACCGGTCATAATAGGTCCAAGTAGGTAAAGCACAATCAGCCGCGTTGACCGGTCTAATTATCTTATCAGCCTGGAATTCGAGCGGTTTTCCGAATCATCGAAATCGCCGCCGACAACATGGAACGCGGGAATTCACTGATTGGCGTCATTTGATCGCTAGCTATATTTCAGATCCAGGACGGACAGATGGTTTTGTCTGAATAGGTTGGTATATGCCAAAGGAAAAAAAGAGCAATCCAGCATCGATGTTTCCGGATGGGATGTCCGGATTCAAGTCGATAGACCGGTTTACCCGAACCTTGCTGGACGGCTTCGACGACGCGGTGTGCATGCTCGACGAGGCAGGCAACGTCGTTTTCATGAATCGGGCAGCGGAGGAGTTGTTCGGCTATTCCGAAGAAGAGCTTCGGGGACGATCCGTGTTTTCGGAACTGGAGGTGCCGGCGGAATCAACGCCGCTCCGCTGGGATCGCAAGCCTACGACGGTTGCGCAGGAACGTTTCTTCAATACCAATGAGACTCGGTTCCGCCGCAAGGACGGAACGGTATTTGGTGCCCGGTATAGACTCACGCCTCTAAAGGAAGACGGCGTCCGTATGAACCTTCTTCACCTGACCTGCATCGGTCCGTGCGAGAAGCGCGACGGCGTATTCGATACGGAGTCCAATCTCAGGGCGATACTCGACACCATCAGCGACGGCGTCATCGTCATTAACGATGTCGGGATTATTCAATTGCTCAACCCGGCCGCCGAGCGATTGTTCGGATACAAACGGGAGGAACTGATCGGGGAGAACGTCAACCGGCTCATGCCGTCGCCTTATCACGAAGAGCACGACGGCTATCTCGCCAATTACCGCAAGACCGGCATCAAGAAGATTATCGGTACCGGCCGCGAAGTCGCCGGTCAGCGCAAGGACGGCAGCGTTTTCCCGATGTATCTCTCCATCGGCGAGCTTCGGCAAGGGAATCGCCGCTTATTCGTCGGCATCACCCACGATTTGACTCGGCGAAAAAAGAACGAGGAATACCTGTCGATTCTGTCCGGTGCGGTGGAGCAAAGCCCGAACGCGATCATGATTGCCGATCTCGAAGGTCGCATCACCTTTGTGAACCGGGCCTTTTGCCGCCTGACCGGATACAGCGCCGACGAAGTCATCGGTCTGAACCCGCGGCTGTTGCAGTCGGGCCAGACGCCGCAGGGGGTTTACCGGCGGCTGTGGGAAACGATTCGGGCCGGCAAAGAGTGGCAGGGAGAGATTCAAGACCGGAAAAAATCGGGCGAACTGTATTGGGCGCTCGAAACGATCACCCCGATCCGCGATGCTTCCGGCAAGGTCACCCGTTATCTCGCGACCCAGCGGGACATCACCGAGCAGAAGCGCGCCAAGGAAGCGTTGCAGGAGAGCGAAGAGCGCTTTCGGCAAGTCGCGGAGATGGTCGGCGAGTGGTTGTGGGAGCAGGACCCGGAAGGCCGTTACGTTTACAGCAGCGGCTCGGTCTATACCATCCTCGGCTTGAAGCCCGAAGAAATCATCGGCAAGCGCTACCTGGATCTCCTGACTCCCGAGGATCGGCAACACTGGGCCGAGACCTTGCCGCCGACCGAGCGCGTTCACGAGGGTTTTTACAGGCTCATCAATCATTACCGCCACCGGGACGGACACGAGGTTTTCACCGAATCCACCGGCGCCCCGATATTCGACGACGAGGGACAGGTCGTCAAATGGCGCGGCATGGATCTGGATATTACGGCGCGCAAGCGAGCCGAGGATACCCTGCGCTTGCGCGAGCGAGCCATCGAAGCGGCGAGTGTCGGTATCGTGATCGCCGACGCCCGGCAGCCGCATTACCCGAATATTTACGTCAACCCGGCGTTGAGCCGGATTACCGGCTATTCGCGCGAGGAGTTGCTGGGACGAAACCTCAAGATATTGCAGGGTCCGGAAACCGAAGAAGCCGCTAAAGAGACGATTCGCCAAGCATTGAGGCAAGGAACCAGTTGCGAGGTCGTGTTGCGAAATTACCGGAAGAACGGAACTCCCTTCTGGAATGAGCTGCTGCTGTCGCCGGTGCGGGATGGACAGGGTGTCGTCACCCACTACATCGGCATTCAGACCGATGTGACCGAGCGCCGGCGGGCGGAAGAGGAACGGCACGAACTCGAAATCGCCAAGCACATTCAGCTCTCGCTGCTGCCGAAAAGACCGCTGCGGCTTCCGATGGCCGAGATCGCCGGGGTCTGCGTCCCGGCGAGCCACGTCGGCGGCGATTATTTCGATTACTTCCATTACGATGGAAATGCCGATATCGTCGTGGCCGACGTATCGGGCCATAGCGTCGGTGCCGCTCTCATCATGACCGAAATGCGCAGCACCTTGAAAGCCGAGACCCGAAGGACGCCGGACAATCCGGCTCCGCAGAGCGCCGCCGAGGTGTTGCGGGCACTCAACCATCTCCTTTACGAGGATTTGAGTGCGGCCGAGCTTTTCATCACGATGTTCTATCTGAAATACGATCTCGGAGAACGCCTGCTGCGCTATGCCAACGCCGGACACAACCGCGCCTTGTTGCGGAGGCAGCGGGATTGGACCGTTAGCGAACTGGACGCGGAAGGACTGATCCTCGGCGTCAAGCGGGACGTGTTTTTCGAGGAAAAAAGCCTCATTCTGGAGGCGGGCGACCGATTGCTGCTCTACACCGACGGCGTGATCGAGGCGCAGAACGAACAGGGAGAATTCTTCGGCATTTCGCGATTGTGCAACATCTTCGCCGCCGACCGCTCGGAATCGCCGGAAGCGACCATTCGAAAACTGATGAGCGAGCTGCGGACCTTCAGCGGGGAGAACGAGTTCGCGGACGACATCACCATGGTGAATTTACAGGTTCGCTGAGCGGGCAAACTTCGCTTGGTGCGTCCGGTTCGCCCGGCTCCAAGGGATGCTGGCCTTTTCGTTGTAGCGATGTGGCTCTCGTAGGTCGCGATCAGGCGGAGCCGTTCCCCGACAGGCGCGTTATGCTCGGCGCGCGGATTTGTTCAGAGCTTTCTTAACTTAGCCTTACCTTGGTTGATTTCTTATGCGCATGGTATTAAAACGCCCGATTACTGTCGTCTTTTTCGCCCTGATCTTGGCAAGCTGCGCGGAATCCGAGACGAAAACGTCTATGCAGACGGCATCCCGCCCCTCGGATTACGCCCGCGGCAAGTATGTGTATAGCGCCTTCTGTGCCGAGTGCCATGATTCCGGCCGAGACGGGGCCCCCATGCTGGACGATTCCGAAGCCTGGGAATCGCGGACCCTGGAATTGCCGTCGCTGCTGACGGATCATGCGACCAAAGGTTTTTTGGGCATGCCGGAAAAAGGCGCCCATTCCGATTTAAGCGACGACGCCGTTCGAGATGCGGTCCATTACATGATCAGGCAGATTGCGAGCGGCGATTAGCTGCCGAATGGGTGGCGCAATGCCGACCTCGCCGCCGGGATTTTCGGGAACGGTGCAATTACTTCGGTCAGAAGGGGGCAAATCGGCCCGAGTGATGAAACTTCTACTTTAACTTTGGGGTCTTATCGAGGTTCGTCAATTTAGGTAACTCTACTTACCGGCAAGGAGTGCTTTCAACAGGGAGCGCACTCAAATCAAACGGTTTTTGTTGAACAGCTACGTCATAGCGGTACTCGGCACCTTGGCCGTATCGCTCATTCTGGCGTTTTTCAATCCGGTTTTCGCCGGATCTCCGCCGCTGCTGCTGTTTTTGGTTGCGGTACTGCCGGCGGCTTGGCGCGGGGGGCTCGGTCCGGGGCTTCTTGCCACTGCCCTGAGTACTTTTGTCGGCATGTACTTCTTGGTCGAGCCCAGTTATTCGCTGGATATCGCTGAAACCGCCGAAAGACTGCGTTTGCTCCTGCTGTTCAGCGTCGGAATGCTGCTCAGCCTGGTGCTCGATCGCTTGAAAAAATCGGAGGCCCGGGCGCGCGAAGCGGTGATCGATCGCGAGAAGGAGCTGAAGAGAGAAATCGTCGACCATTGGGAGACCGAGCAAAAGCTGAAGGATGGCGAAACCTTTGCCCGCAAGGTGCTGATGTCTTCCCTGAACGGTCTTTACATCTACGACATAAAGACCGGTACCGATACCTTCATCAACGCCCAGTATACGAGGCTCACCGGCTATACGCTCGATGATCTCAAGGCCCTGCCCGGGCCGGCGTTTTTCGCCTTGTTTCACCCGGACGACCAGGCGCGAGTCGTCGCCCATCTGGAGAATCTTACGCGCATCGCGGATGGTGACGTTTCGGAAATCGAATACCGCTTCAAAACCGCGGACGGCCGTTGGATATGGTGCTTGTCGCGCGATGCGGTTTTTTCGCGGGATGCCGATGGGACGGTCCGCCAATGTATCGGGGCGTTCCTGGATATCACGGAGCGCAAGCAAGCGGAAGAAGCGCTGCGCGAGTCGGACCGCCGCAAGGACGAATTTCTGGCCATGTTGGGGCACGAGCTCCGGAATCCCTTGGCGCCGATTCGAAACGCCGTAAAGGTGATGAAGAAGGTCGGTCTGCCCCATCCCAAGCTAGCTTGGGCGAGCGACGTCATCGACCGGCAAGTCAACCAACTGGCGCACTTGGTGGACGATCTTCTCGATGTTTCCCGCATCGTCCAGGGCAAAATCACCTTGCATAAGACCACGGTCGAAGTGGATAAAGTGATCGAGCTGGCGCTCGAAACCGCCCGCCCGCTGATCGAGGCCCGCCATCACGAACTCAAGCTCACGCTGCCCGAGGCCCCTCTGCGGCTGGACGGGGATGCCATACGCCTGGCGCAAGTCGTGGGCAATCTGCTCAACAACGCCGCGAAGTATACGCCGGATGGCGGGACGATCTGGGTGACGGCCGCTCGGAAAAACGGCGAAGCGATTATTTCGGTGCGCGACACCGGCGAAGGTATTCCGAAAAACTTGTTGCCCAAGCTCTTCAAGCTTTTCACGCAAGCCGAACGCACCTTGGACCGCGCGCAAGGAGGCTTGGGGCTGGGCCTGACCATCGTGCAGAAAATCGTCGAATTGCATGGCGGCTGGGTCGAAGCCAAAAGCGAAGGTCCCGGCAGGGGAAGCGAATTTATCGTATATCTACCGGCTTTAGCGCCGGCTCTCGAGACCGATTCGCTGTTTAGGGAAGCCGTGAACAAATCCGAAAGCCTTTCGGGTTGACTGTCACGGCGGGCCGGCAAGTACGGCGACAACTTTGTCCAGCCTCGGATGCCTATAAGTAAAGTCCATTCGGGAGCAGGAGCATGATTCGACTCGTATTCGAAAGCAGTGACCCGGGATACGCCATAACGCTTGGCCCAGCGCCTTTATTCCGGGTCGGTGGTAATTTCATCCGGCAAGGACCGGAAAAATCCGTCGTGGCGAGATACCGGAACCATTTCTGGGAAGTTCAGGAGCGGCACTTCACGCGCTACGATTGTCTGGATAGCGCATCGATCCATTTCGAGGATATTGCCGGCGATCCGTCGGAATCGTTCGGGCCGTTTGTTCGCTTTTGGGTCGCCGACGGGGCGCTTTATGCGGAAAGAAATCTCTTCGCCAAATTCGTGGAAGAATCCCAGCTCTGGCATTGTTATCCGACCGACACCTATTGGCCGATCATGGTGATTACCCAGGCCGACCGGGCCGATTAGTTTTTCTCCGGGCAAAAACTTCACATTCGGGCGGCGGTCGTAAATTTATCGGCTGTCGGAATTCTTGTGTCAGAGAGCTATGTGGGTGCTGGCCATGTTGCAACTCGCAAGGGAGGTGGGTCGAGTCGATGAGCCGCATCATGCCTTTACGAGCGATTGCTGTATTCATCGCGGCATTTCTCTTCGGCTGCGGGCGGCCGGATTCCGATTCGATCCGTCTGACCGGCTGGATCGCATCGCCGATCGAAGAAAATCTGACGCGGACGTTCATCGACACTTTCGAGCAACGGCATCCCGGCCTTCCGGTCCGGTACGAGCCGATCACGGCCAATTACATGGACAAGCTGCTGCTCATGCTGGCCACCGGGACCGCGCCGGATGTGGTGATGATCGAGGCTTTCTGGATTCCGCTGCTGGTCGAGTATGACGTTTTGCTGCCGCTCGACGGTTTCCTTGTCCGTGACCCCGGCTTTTTTCCGGACGACTTCGAGCCGATGCTGCTCGATGCGTTTCGTTCCAACGGCGCGTTGTACGGATTGCCCAAGGATTATTCGACCCTGGCGCTTTATTTCAACCCGGCGATGTTCGCCGAAGCCGGACTCGCGGAACCTCCGAGGACTTGGGAAGAATTCGCCGAGTACGCCCGGCGGCTCACCCGCGATACCGACGGCGACGGCAGCGTCGACCAGTACGGATACAGCCATGCCGAAGACCTCGAATATTCGCTGCCCTTCGTCTGGCAGAACCGGGGCGAATATCTCGACGCGCAAGGCCGCGCCGCTTTCGGCGAACCCGCCTTCGCGGAAGCGCTGGGTTTCCTTCAGCGGATGAAGACGGACGGCATCGCCGTCATGCCTTCCGACGTCGGAGCGGCCTGGAACATGGACGCTTTCGGCCGCCGCCGCGTCGCCATGGCGATCTCGGGACTCTGGGCGGCGAATTTCCTGAACGAGACCCATGCAGGCACCCCATATCGGGCGGCTTTGCTGCCCGCCGGAAAGAAGGCGGCTTCGGTCGCGTTCGTGGCCGGTTATGCCGTCCCCAAGCGGACCCGAAACCCGGATCGAGCATGGCAGCTGCTTCGTTATCTCACCGGCCGCGAAGGCGGGCGCATCTGGGTCAAATCCGATGTCGGCCTGCCGGCCCGGCGCTCGATTGCGCTGGAATCGAAGATCGAGCGCGATCCCTTGAAGCGGGTTTTTCTGCAAAGCCTCGATCATGCGCGGATTTGGCAATTCAGGGTGAACCAGCGAGTCCTGGACGAAACCCAGAGCGCGCTGCAAGCCATCTTTCTCACCGGCGCCGCGGTTCAATCGACGCTGGACGATTTGAAGCGCCGGGTGGAACGGGGAGGGCAGTTTCACGCCGATGTCCGAGGCCATGAGTCGCAAAGCCGGTCCGGGCCGCCCCGCTGACATGCCCGAGCGTCATCGCGAGGCTTGGGCCGCATTTTTCTTTCTGTCGCCGGGACTCGTCGTTCTTTCGCTGTTCGTGTTCGGCCCCCTGATTTTCATCTTCGTCGTCGCATTTTTCGACTGGAATCTTTTTCGGCCCGAACAGCATTTCCTCGGTGTCGCGAATTTCGTCGAATTGACGGGCGACGAGCTGTTTTTCGCCGCTCTGCGCAACACCACGGTCTATGTCCTGGGCGTGGTGCCGGCCCAGACTCTCTTGGCCTTGTTGCTGGCGCTCGCCGTCAACCAGAACATTCCGGCCCGTGGATTTTTTCGCGCGGCGTTTTACATCCCGGCCATCACTTCCTCGGTAGTGACGTCCATCATCTTTCTGTGGATCTACTCGAAGCCGGGTTTGCTCAATTACGTCCTGTCGCAGTTCGGAATCGTCGGGCCGGACTGGATCGGATCGCCCAAATATGCGCTCGGCGCAATCATGGCGCTCAACGTATGGTCGACCTCGGGGTATTTCATGGTGGCGTTTCTGGCCGGGCTACAGAGTATCCCGGCTTCGCTCTATGAAGCCGCCCGGATCGACGGCGCGAGTCCCTGGGCGCGCTTCCGGCACATCACGGTGCCGGGCCTCAAGCCCACGCTGTTTTTCGTGGTGACCCTCGGGATCATCGGCAGCTTTCAGGTGTTCGATCAAATCTACATGATGAGCGCGGGCGGGCCGGTCAATGCCACCACCACGCTCAGCTATTTCATCTATAACAGCGCCTTCCGGTATTTCCGCTTCGGCTATGCCGCGGCGGCCGCCGTGGTGTTGTTCGCGATCATACTGCTCGTCACCCGGATGCAGCGGAAGATCGTCCGTCCGGAAGCGCCGTGAACAGATCTCGGACCGTTCGAAACGCAATCCGGAGGTCGGCCGTCCTTGCGCTCTTGCTTGCGGCCACCGGCATTTTCACGCTCCCCTTTATTTGGTCCCTGTCCATCTCGTTTCAACCGCCGGGAGATGTTTTCAGTTGGCCGATCGAGCTCATTCCTGACGAGTTCACCTTGCAGAATTATCGGCGGCTCTGGACCGAAATTCCGTTCGCCCGGTGGCTGCTCAACAGCGGCGGCGTCGCGTTGGCGGTGACGCTGGCGAACCTTTTCTTCGACGCCCTCGCGGGCTATGCCTTCGCCCGCTTGCGCTTTCCGGGGCGGAACGTCCTATTCGCCCTGTTGCTGGCGACGCTGATGGTGCCCGCTCATGTAACCCTGGTGCCCAAATTCATGCTCTTGAATGCCCTGGGTCTGGTCAATACCTATACCGCGCTGGTCGCGCCGGCCATGGTTCAGGTGGTCGGCATTTTCCTGATGAAGCAGTTTTTCGAGTCCATCCCCAAGCAGCTGGAAGAGGCGGCCCGCATCGACGGCTGCAACCGATTCCAAGTGTTTTGGCGGGTGGTACTGCCGGCGTCCCGGCCCGCGCTGGCGGCGCTGGGCATCTATACCTTCCAGAGCAATTGGAACGAATTCCTGTGGCCGCTGGTCGTGACCACCACCAGCGACCGGTTCACCCTTCCGGTCGGCCTCGCCATGTTCCGCTACGAATTCAGGGTCGAATGGACCATGCTGATGGCGGGCGCCGTGCTCATCGCCCTTCCGACACTAATCATATTCCTGGTCTTCCAGCGCCTTTTCATTCAGGGCATCGCCACGAGTGGATTGAAAGGGTGAACACTAGAGCGTGGAGCTAGAGCGTTTTCTGGTTTGGCGTAGCGCCCCGAAGGTGCAGTAGATACCGTCTTAGAAATCACGATGCAAGCCCATGATTGGGATCGAACGGTCGGCCGGACTTAAGGACGCCGTAGGCCAGGACGAGGAGCTTGCGCATGGCGGCGCCGACGATGAGTTTGCCGTTCTTGCCTTGGGCTTTAAGGCGTTCGCAGAAGGCCCGGATCAGTGGGTTATGGCGCCAGGCGACGATGGCCGGCATATAAAGGGCCTTGCGGAGCAAGGCATCGCCGGTCTTGGACAGGCGGGTGTGGCCTTTCCACTTCCCGGACTGGTGCTCTTTGGGCGAGAGGCCCGCAAAGGCGGCGACGCTGCGCGCGTTTTCGAAGCGGTGAACGTCGCCCAGGGCGGCCAGCAGCACCGGGATGGTGGCGTCGCCCAAACCGGGGATGGTGTCGAGCAGGTCACGCCGTTGGCGGAGGTCCGGATCGTGGTCGATGTGCTCCCGGATGCGTTGTTGGGTAGCGGCGATCTCGGTGTCGAGGGTGGCGAGCACGGCTTCGATGGAGGGGCGTACGGTGGGGTCGGCCCCGTCCAGGCGGTTTTTTTCCATCTGCCGCATCTCGAGGAGGCTCTCGAGCCGACGCACTAAGAGCCTATCCCAGTAGACCCGTTGCCCGCCAAGTAATGATGCCGCAGGCCAAGTGCAGCATGGCAAGATAGGTGTCGGTTCGTTTTTCCCAGCGGATCAAAATCCGGCGGAATCGGTTGAGCCAGCTGTGGGTCCGTTCGACCACCCAGCGCCGCGCCTTGAAACCGGCTTCCTTCTTGATCGCTTCGGCCTCCTCACCGCGCGCTCGAATGTGAGCGGTAAACTGAAAGGCCTTGGCCAAGTCCCTCACCTCGTCATAGTCATAGCCTTTGTCCAGGCACAAGCCTTGCGGCTGCTCCGGCGTGGGTACAGGGCGCGGGACGCCGATGGCCGCCAAGGTGGACCGCGCCAGCTTCAGGTCGTGCCGATTGGCGCCGGCAATCACCACACTCAGCGGCAGGCCCGCGCCATCGGTTAACAGGCTTCGCTTCGCACCTTGTTTGCCCCGGTCGGTCGGATTCGGTCCCGTTTTTTTGAACCCGCCAACGGCGCTTTCGTCATGGCCCCATCCATGGCCAACCACGACCAGTCCAAGCCCTTCAACGCATCATAAGTCAGCAGTCCTTCGCGCCAGAACGCCTGGAACACCCCGGCTTCGGTCCACTCGACAAAGCGGCGATGGGCCGAACTGCTGGAGCAAATCCCGGTGGCGTTCAGCGCATTCCACTGACACCCGGTCCGGAGCACAAACAAGATCGCATTCATCGCCTGTCGGTCCGGCACCCGCGGGTTATGGCACCCGAGCGGATGCGGTTTACGCGGCGGCAAGAGCGGTTCCATCCGTTCCCACAGCTCATCCGGAATGCGCCAGCCATCATCTTTCGTCACCATTCCCATAAGAGCCCCTCTTGACTCGAAATTTCGGCATTAGAGGTCGCTCATCACGCTTTTGTTCCTACTGGGATAGGCTCTAAGGCTTGTAATGGGCGCACGGCCGGCGGAGGCGGCTGCCAGAGCAGCGGCCGTTGGCTGAGACAGAAGCGGGCGATGCGCTTGGCATCGCTTTTATCGGTCTTGGTGCGGCTCAGTTCGGCTTGGCCGAAGGCGTGGATTTGGGCGGGGTTGACCACGCTGACGGCGAGGCCGTGGTCGACCAGGAACAGGGCCAAGCCCTCACCATAGCGGCCGGTGGCCTCCAGGCATACGTGGGGCGTTTGGAAGGCTTGCAGCCAGGCCAGGAACGCCTTAAACCCTTCGGGCGTGTTCTGGAAGACCTTGGTTTTGTACTTGCCGTTGCGGAGCGCGGCGGCGTCGAACTTGGCTTTGGCGATGTCGATCCCGATGGGGCTGAACGTCATAGGGTCTCCTTGGTCTGCGTTGACGATGGGGCAAAGTGCTGACCGATCGAAACCGCTCCTGCCGGGTTCAGCCTTATCCATCCAGGGTGTTGCCCAAGGCAGCCCTACGATACCGTTCGAACTCTATGGCGAGGAAGGGACGCTGGGGGACGATCTACGGCGCGGGCTTCAGGCCCAAGGTCGGCAACGTCTTGCCCAGCGTCTGGGTCCGATGATCAGTCGGAGATTCTGCCTCTTGTGGAATCCAGAATCGAGATATAAGGTCGGCAATCCGTTGCCGACACATTGGGGCGGTGAGGGGCTTTGTCGGCAAAGGATTGCCGACCTACCAAGTTCCCGATTCTCACCGCTAAACTGCGGTGAAAAACGCTTAGAGATTCGGATGCGCGGTAGGCGGGCAGGCGAACAAATCGATCCGCATGTCATCGGAATCTGGAATGCCGAGACCCGGAAAGACGGTCCTCCGACTTTTACCGCGCAGTCGCCCCAACAGGGTGTTGGTCGAGGCCAACACATTAACAATCCTTGATTTTTAATGAGATACGGCATTTTTCCGGAAATGCCGTTCGGCTGGGCAAACGGTGCCGGTTTCTTTCCATAGCTGTATATGCCAGATAAGTGACTGAAAAATAGAACAATATTCGTGCTGGCATGATTCCTCCCTTGTATTCGGCACCGGGCTCACGGTCACACGGATCGCATCGAGCCCAACACGCCAGGCGTTTCGAAAAATGAAAATACTCGGGAGGATTTATGTCGATTTACCAAGTCTCCAAATTTGCCGAGAACCCGGAGCCGTTGTTCAGCTTCCGAAGGTTTCTTGAAAATACCGCCAATCTCGGCCTCGTTCTGCCGTTCGGCGCGGCCAGCGTCACGTCGGTGGTGTCCCTGGCCCATACCGGCGAGATTTCGCTGCCTCTCGTCTCGTCCGCATTTCTCTGTGTGTATTCCAGTTATTTGATCGATCATCTCGCCGATGTCGGCAGGCTGGATGGAAACCTGGAGTCGACGCGCACCAAGACCCTTTCGAGAAAATCGCTGTTTACCGCCTTCGGCGTGGCCGCATTCGTAGCCGCCGCGGGCATAGCCTTGGTTTTCTCCGGCCTGGAAGCGTTTTTATTGCTCCTCTGTTTTCCTTTGGCGGTGGCCCTGTACGGAACCTCACTGTTCGGGACACTGGCCGGCAAACTTCTACCCTATCGGCGACTGAAAGACATTCCAGGCATCAAGGCCTTTTACACGGCATTCTTCTGGGGCCTTTTGATGCTCTACGCTTCCCGCTTCGTCGATGCTCAGGATTTGCGCCAAACCGTGTTTTTCTTCGTTTACATGATGCTTTCCGACTTCGTGAATACCGTCTTTTGCGATTTCAAAGACCTGGCGCGTGATCGGGTGGAAGGCGTCAAGACCCTGCCCCTGCTGCTGGGCGTGGCGAGGACGAGCAAGCTTATTCAAGCGGTGAACGGCATTGCGCTCATGGTATTGGCAGTGTCCGTCCATCTGCAGTGGATTCCGGCCTGGATGCTGGCATTGGCGCCGGTTCACCTCTATGTCCGGGCAATCGTCGATCATGGCCAAAAGCTGGTAGCCGCCGACGGCAATCCCGGCGATGCGGCGATGGATGCCGAATTCCTCCTGTGGCTGCCCCTGGTCTTGGGCGGATTGGCCCTAGGCCTGTGAACGACGGCTCCGACACTTCCAAAGGTACCCAGCCATGACGCCACAACAAGAACTCACTTTCCAGATTTCAGCCACGGCATCGATGACCCTATGGATTGCCGCCTATATCCTCATCATCCGCCGCGGCTTCAAGGATCAAACGTATGGCATGCCGTTCGCACCGATGTGCGTGAACGTCTCCTACGAATTCATTTTCGGTTTCGTTTATCCGGATATGCCACCGGTGAATTACGCGAATATCGCTTGGTTTTTCATCGATCTGGCCATCGTGTATCAATATCTGCGGTTCGGGCGGGAAGAGTTTCCTGCTGTGTTTCCAAGGCAATGGTTTATCCCGGCTTTCGTCCTGGGGCTGGTGACGGCGTTTTTCGGGGTCATCGCGATTACCCTGGAATTCAAGGACTTTCATGGGAACTACACGGGATGGGGAGATCAGTTGCTGATTTCCATAACCTACCTGTATCTGTTGGCCCGCCGCGAAAGCACGCGCGGCCAGTCGGTTTATATCGTCCTGACGCGGATGTTCGGTTCGATTGTTCTGATTCCCGCGCAGTATGTCCAAGCCCCCGAGTCGATTCTCCTGCCGTTTTTGTATGCGGGATTCATCGTGTTCGACGCGATATACCTTTTCTTGTTGGTTAGGCAGTGCCGTTCGGAGGGGATTAATCCCTGGGCGCGGGTTTAAGCTTCGTAGAGTGGAACGGGTTAGGTCTTATCGACCCGGTTTTTCCGGCGCAGCTTTCAGGAAGCAGTTGTTTGGATATGGATTCCGCCGATCATTGACCTTGGGTGTCCGTGTATACGACCATATACAGTTGATAAGAAAAGTTATCGCTTTTGCCACTGTCAAGTGGTCCAAGTCGAGCGGTCAAAAATCGGGCGGGTCAACCGCCCGTTTCCGTGTTTGTCCATGTGACGGCCGGTTGCTGCAAGAAGCGGTCTTCAAACGTCACGAGCGATGTCAGGACAAGGCGCGAAAGGGCGACCCGAAGCCGCGGGACCCGCGGACGAAACGGCCGTTAGCCTGGCCCGCAGTAGTTTGAAGACGGCTTCTTAGACTGTTAGGGGGAAAACGTCCGGAGTAGCAGGTCCATGGCTTGCCTTCACGGGCGCGCAGTCGGAAAAGAACAATTAAAAGGCAATACGGCACTGATGGCAGTTCGTCACAGCATCCGGAGTCGGACCAGAACACTCTTTCGGAAAGCTTTTCTTTCAGCTTTTGACGGCAACGCTTGCTCTCGGCGAGTGATTCTTGCCGGGGTGCTATCCGGCGTTTTGGCTCCGCAGATAGTTTCTGCCGATGCCTTTCCCGGCGATCTGCTGCTCTTTCCCGAGCTCACCAGTCTCCATCGCTTCGATCTTCAAGACGGTTCCAGCCTGAAGAACTATTGGATCAATCCGGGGCTGAATCTCTTCTACGGCTTGGATCAAGGCCGGTTCCGCTTCCTGCTGGAGTGGCTGGTGGACCGCTCCGCGCAGGAGGTTCAGAGGTTGCAGCTCGGCTGGCGCTGGCAGGACACCACGTTTTGGGTGGGCCGCTTTCACAATCCCATCGGCTACTGGAACATCCATTTTCATCACGGGGCTTACATGATGACCAGCATCACCCGTCCCGGTGTGATGACTTACGAAACGTCCGGCGGCCCGCTGCCGATGCATGTCACCGGGCTTTACGTCGAAGGGGTTCGGGAACTCGGGGATTCCAGTCTCTATTACGTTCTGAATGCCGGAGTGGGTCCGGACCTCGAGAAGAAGCGGCTGGACGCGTTCGACGTTCTGGACCCGGAAGGTACGCGGCTCCCGGCCGTGACTTTGCGCCTCGGATATCAGCCGGTCAGCTTCGGTTCCGACGAGATCGGTTTTTCCTTCAGCTATACCGAAATATCCGGCCGCCGGATCGGCGTGGACCGAATCAATCAGATCGTGGCGGGCGTCTTTGCCAATTGGCGATCGGAGAATCTCGGTTTCCTGGGCGAGGCCTTTTACATCCATAACGATTTCACGGGCGGCGCTTCGGAACCCGAATCCGACGTGCTGAACCTCTACGGGCAGGCGGAATGGCGGGTGGCCGACGATCTGACCTTGTACAGCCGGATTGAAGGCACGTTCAACGATAACGGCGACTTGTACTTCGATCATTTTCGAAACTTCGTGCGTGATCGATACATGGGCGGCGTACGCTACGAACTGCCCTACAAGATGGCTCTGAAACTCGAGCTTTCGCGCGAGCACACGAGGGATGGCGCCTTCGGGCAGGTGGGGCTCCAATGGAGCGCGGTGTTCCCCTAGCCATGTCCAAGCTGTCGTTCCTGATCCTGTTGTTATCGCTCGCGTCCGGCGCGCTGGCCATTGAGGCCGACGGCTTGCGCGAACTCGTTCTCGCCGCAAGTTCCCAGTCGAACATTCCCAAGCTTTCGCTGCAGGAGACCCGGAAGCTTTATCTAGGCGTACCGGTCGAGAAGAACGGCAAGACCATCAAACCTCTGCTGAATGTCAGCGAGTCCCTGCTGTTCGAAGTATTTTTGCAGAAGGTTACCTTCATGTCCTCCGACGCCTACGAGAAACAGGTCCTGGCGATCGTATTCCGCCTCGGCGGCCAGAGGCCCCAGGCTTTTCACGATAGACAGACGCTGAACGCCGCCTTGCTGGAACATCCGGATTCGGTGACGTTCATGTGGGCCAAGGATTTGGATCAGTACAGAGGGCTGAAACCTATCAACACTCTTTGGGCGGGGTCTGCCGATTGAAACGTTTCTTCCATAGCTTCAACGGGCGCCTGCTGCTGTCCATCGTAGGCGTTCATATCATGCTGGTGCCCCTTTTGCTGTTCGGGGTTTATTTGATCGCAAAGCCTGGTGTCGAGCGGCAATTCGTCAATCAGGTGCGCTCGGATGCATTGCTTTTCGGCAATTTGATCGGTTCTCGGCTGACGACGGGGGATACGGCGGAAATCGCGGCGCTCATGGGCGAGTTTCTGTTGAACGGCCGGCTGATTTTTGCCGAGGTGCAGATGGGCGACCGGATAATACCGCCCAATATCCCGCTGGCCACACAAGAACCTTTCAACGAGGATTTCTTCTTCGGACAGCATGAGGACGGCATTTATTTCATCGCGGTGCCTTTGACCGAAGGCGATGCCGGCGGACAGCCGGTCTTGCGTTTGGGTTACGACGAAATCCCGGTCCGGCAGGAGCTTATGTCCCTGTACCGCCGCGGCATTTATCTGGTGGCGTCCTATCTGGGCCTGACCCTGATCGTCGTGGCCTTGTTGGGAAGGCGCCTGGTTCGGCCGCTGGAAATTCTTCGGCGGGAGGCGGATCAGATCACGGCCGGCGACCACGGCACCGAGTTCGGCACCCGTTCCGGAATCGCCGAAGTGGCCGCCTTGGCGGAGAATCTCGAACGGATGCGGCAGGGCCTCATTCATGCGCGCGACGCGGCCCTTCAGGCGGCGCTGACGAAAAGCGAATTCCTGGCCAACATGAGCCATGAAATCCGCACGCCCATGAACGGCGTCATCGGCATGCTGGAACTGGCCTTGCGCACCGAACTCACGCCGCAGCAGAAAGACTATCTCACCATGGCCAGTTCATCCGCCGAATCCCTGCTGCGCCTGCTGAACGACATACTCGATTTTTCGAAGATCGAGGCACGAAAGCTGGAGCTCGAGTGCATCCAGTTCGATTTGCGCGACGCCGTGGGCGACACACTGAAGCTGCTGGCGCCTCAGGCCCATGCCAAAGGCCTGGAGCTGACTTATCTCATCGATCCCCAGATACCCGACATCGTTTCCGGAGACGTCGGCCGTTTGCGGCAGATTCTCATCAATCTGGTGAGCAATGCCATCAAGTTCACGCCGCAGGGCGAGATCGTGGTGCGGGTCGAGTCCGGATGCGACCGCTGTGCCGACAGCATCTGTCCCCGCTTCTCGGTGAGCGATACCGGCGTCGGAATCCCAGCGGACAAGCAAACGGTGATCTTCGACGCGTTTACCCAGGCGGATGCCTCTTCCACGCGCATGTTCGGCGGAACCGGGCTGGGATTGGCGATTTCCTCGCGCCTGGTGAATCTGATGCGGGGGGACATGGGCCTCGAAAGCGAAGTAGGCCGCGGCAGCACCTTTTATTTCACGGTTCCGTTAAAAGTACCGTCGGAAACGGCGCCGGGCCCCCGGCAAAGGTCCTTCGATCTGCACGGGGTCAAAGTCCTGGTGGTGGATGATCATCCGGTCAACCGCTACATTTTCATGGAGATGCTGACGCAGTGGGGCATGAGCCCGGTGCAGGCCGATTCCGGCAAGGCCGCGCTGCACGAGATCCAGCGGGCCACCGAGCAAGGGGCGCCGTTCCGGTTGATCCTGCTGGACGCCATGATGCCCGAGATGGACGGTTTCGAGGTGGCCGCCCACATCAAGGCGACGCCCAGCACGGCCCTGACCACCATCATGCTGCTGTCCTCGGCGGACCGCGGCGGCGACTTCGAACTTTCCCGCCGCTTGGGCATTTCGCGTTTCCTTCGAAAGCCGGTCAAGTATTCGGAGCTGATGGAGGCGATCCAGGCTGCCCTGGACGAGTCGGAAGCCACGCCCGTTACGCCCGAAGTGTTGCCGGCATCGCCGTTCCGTGCCGTGCAGCGCGGGCTGCGCATCCTGGTGGCCGAGGACAATCCGGTCAACCAGAGGCTGGTGCAGGCCTTGCTGGAAGACCGCGGGCATTCCGTGCTGATGGCGGGCAACGGCGAGGAAGCCTTGCGCTTGCTCGAGCGGGAATCCTTCGACGCGGTGCTGATGGACGTGCAAATGCCGGTGATGGACGGCTTGCAGGCCACGGCCGCGATTCGGGAGCGGGAACGGGACACCGGCCGCCATGCCTACATCGTGGCGATGACGGCTCACGCGCTCAAAGGCGACAAGGAACGTTGCCTCGCGGCCGGCATGGACGCTTATGTATCCAAACCCATACGCGAGGCGGAAATGCTGGCGGCCGTCGAACGCTGGAACGAGGAGCCGGCATCTTCCGACACTCAAGGGGCATCCGCCATGTCGTCCGACCAACCCCCGTTCGATCTCTCCGAAGCCTTGGCCCGGGTCCGCAACCGGCGGCCTCTGCTGCGCAGTATGGCCGAAATCTTCATCGGACAATCCGATGATCTGCTGGACCAATGCGAGGCGGCCATCGAAAGCGCCGACGGACCCACCCTGGAGAGGGCCGCTCATACGCTCAAGAGCTCGGCGGCGAGTTTTTGCGCAGCCACCGTGTCGGAGATCGCCCAACGGCTCGAGAATGCCGGCCGCACCGCCGAGTTCGGGAATGCGAAGGCGGATTTTCAGGTATTGAAATCCGAAATGGGCCGGCTGCTCCCCGCCTTGAAGCGGTTCCTGGACGAGCCGGACCCGCCGGCCTGAGGCTCGAAATGCTTACAGCCCTGTCGTTTAACTGTTGGAATTGTCGGATATGACCCGCAACACGGAACGAAAACCCCTGGTTCTCATGGTGGACGACAATCCGGTGAACCTCGCCGAGTTGTACGATTTGCTGACGGAGGCGCAATACGAGGTATCGATCGCGGAAAGCGGGGCCGGCGCCATCCTCCAGGCCGAGCGCCTGGTTCCCGATCTCGTCCTGCTCGACGTGCTCATGCCGGGCATGAGCGGATTCGCCGTCTGCGCCAAGCTCAAGGAATCTCCGAAGACGGAATCCATCCCGGTACTCTTCATGACCGCTCTCGACGATACCGCCGACAAGCTGCAAGGCTTGCGGCTCGGAGCCGTCGATTACATCACCAAGCCCTTTCAGCACGAGGAGGTCCTGGCGCGGGTCGATACCCATTTGACGCTGGCGCGGCTCCGAAGCGAGCTGCAGGCCAGCCGGGAACGGCTTTCCCGGATCGTGACCTATGCGCTCGACGCCATCATCACGGTGGATGCGGAAGGCCGGATCGTCCTTTTCAATGCTGCGGCCGAAAAACTGTTGAAATGCCGGGAGAGCGAAGCGGTGGGGGGAGTCCTGGAGCGGTTCCTGACGCCCGCGCTCAAGGAGCATCTCGGCCACTGCATGGACCACTCGTCGGACCAGGCGATCTGGCTGCCGGAAGGCGTCGGCATTCTGCGGGGCGACGGCGCGGAGGTGCCGATCGAAGGTTCGATATCGCGGGTGGAAGCCGGCGACGAAAAGCTTTTTACCGTGATTCTGCGCGACTCCGGCGAGCGGCAGCGGCGCATGCAAGCGGAGGCGGAATGCCGGCAGCTCAAGGGCATCAAGCTTTACCTGGAAGAAGAAATCAAGGCCGCCCACAATCTGGACGAACTGATCGGCGGGTCGGCGGCGCTGAAGCAGGTTGTGACGCTCATCAACCAGGTGGCCGAGACCGATTCCACGGTGCTGGTCACCGGCGAAACCGGCACCGGCAAGGAGCTCATCGCCCGTGCGATCCACAATCTCAGCAGCCGCAAAGCCAATGTGCTGGTCAAACTGAACTGTGCGGCCATTCCGGCCAATCTTGCGGAGAGCGAGTTGTTCGGCCATGAGAAAGGGGCCTTTACAGGAGCCCTGTCGCGCAAGCAGGGGCGCTTCGAACTGGCCGACGGGGGCACCCTGTTCCTGGACGAAATCGGGGAATTGCCCCTGGATCTTCAGGCCAAGCTGCTGCGGGTATTGCAGGAGGGCGAATTCGAGCGGGTGGGCGGCACCCAGACGATCAAGGTCAACGTCCGCGTCATCGCTGCCACCAACCGCGATCTCGGCCGGATGTCCCGCGAGAACCAGTTTCGGGCGGATCTTTATTACCGGCTCAACGTGTTTCCCATCCATCTGCCCCCGCTTCGGGAAAGGGCGGACGATATTCCCTTGCTGGTCCGGCATTTCGTCCAAAAGTACGCCACCCTGCTCGGCAAGCGGATCGAGACCGTGGCGCAGCCGATACTGTCGGCGCTTTGCGCCTATCCCTGGCCCGGCAATATCCGCGAGCTGCAGCACGTGATCGAAAGAGCCGTGATTCTGTCCGAAGGCGGCGAACTGGCGCCCATCGACTGTATTCAGCGTCCCGCCGCGGAAACGCGGAACGGTGGCTTCGCCACCCTGGAAGAAGTGGAACGGGCGCATATCCTCAAGGTGCTGGAGGCCACAAGCTGGCGGATCAGCGGCGAAAAGGGCGCGGCCGTGATCCTGGGTATGCCTTCGACCACCCTCCGTTCCCGCATGGAACGGCTCGGCATCACGCGGCACTCGACCACGGCCTGATGCAGGCCAAAATCATTGTGGTCGTAGGTCGGCAATCCTTTGCCGACACGTTGGCTTGGTAAGAACCTTTGTCGGGAAGGGATTCCCGACCTACAACACTGATGCAGGCCAAAATCATTGTGGTCGTAGGTCGGCAATGCTTTGCCGACACGTTGGCTTGGTAAGGGCCTTTGTCGGGAAGGGATTCCCGACCTACTCGCTTAGTGTGGGAGCGGGCCGTAAACCAATCCGGCAGCAGCTCTAAGAGCATTGCCTCACTCACTCCCTCCTCATCCTTTCGCCGGAAGCATGGAGCGGCTCCGCCGAATCGCCGTCGAACAGCCAGCATTGATTCCGGCCCGCCCGCTTGGCGAGGTAAAGCGCTTGATCGGCCTGCCGCAGCAGACCGTCGTCGTCATCCCCCGCTCCGGCGAACAGGGTCACCCCGATGCTCGCGGAAATTGGAACGACATCGTCGACAACGGGGAAAGGCTTCGCCAGCGCGGCGAAGATGCGGGCCACGGTTTCGCGGCAATCCGCCGGGCCGCCGATGTCGTTCAGCAGCAGGGCGAATTCATCGCCGCCCAGCCGGGCCACGGTATCGCCTTCGCGCAGTTCCTCGCGGAGCCGCCTTGCGACTTCCACCAGCAGTCGATCGCCGGTTTCGTGCCCGAAGGTGTCGTTGATGAGCTTGAAGTCGTCGAGATCGAGATAGCAAACAGCGAGCTGGCGCTTGGAGCGCCGGGTTCTGCTCATGCGAAGCCTGTCCGCGAACAGGGCGCGATTGGGCAATTGGGTCAGATAATCGTAATAAGCCAGGCGTTCCAGGTTCTGCCGGCGTTCCACCTCCTGCGTGATGTCCGAGACCGTGACCAGGAAGCGCAGCAGGCCGCCCTGCGGGTTCCGCAAGGCTCGCACCGAGGTGTCGGTATAAACGAGCTGTCCATTGCGGTGGACGAACCGTTTCTTGAAGCGGACGGCGTCGATTTCCCCGTTCCAGAGACGTTCGAAATGCGCGAAGTCATCGCCTAAGTCATCGATATGGGTGATTTCCACCCAGCTTGTGCCGTTCAGCATTGCCTCGGAGTAGCCGAGCATTTCGCAGAACGCCCGATTGACCTTCACCCATCCTTGGGCAGGACTGAGAATCACCATTCCGGGCAAGCCGAATTCGAAGAAGCTTTCGTACTCGTTCCTGCAATGTGCGTGCGCGAATCCCGCGGTCTTCCGGAGGCGAGCACGCGTTTCAAGCTCGTCCGCCGTTCCGGCCGGATTCCGGGATGGTCCATCGGGAACTCCGCGAGTCGGCTCGTGCTCCATAGATCCGGCAGGTCTCCGCAACGGTTCCTCGATCCCCAAGACCGGTTCGGAACGGGAAGCGAAAGCGGGTTGGGCCGGTTTGCTTGCGATGAACCCGAAGGCCTCGACCACCGCCGGATCGCCAAGATATCGACATTCGATCATTTCTTTTTCCTTTCTGCTCGGTAGGGCGGAGCGGCGTCGGTTGATCAGGGCTTTGCGCCGTCGAACGAAATCCCCTCGACATAAAGCCCGGCCTTGAACGTCGGGCGCGAGTCGCCGCCCGACCCGCCAAGACCGTAATCGAGGGAATAGATGCCGAGATGGTCGAGACCGATGGTCAGAAGGGGAGTTCTCAGGTCCGGAGCGAGCAAGGTGATGCTTCCTTTGCGTTCCTTCGCATCGGACGAGTTGCCGCTCAGGACGAAGTCCTGGTGCCACTCGATCAGTCCGCCCGAAGCCGCTTCCGGCATGGCAACGCTCAGGTTCGACACTTCCCGGCCGGCAAAATCGTACTCATACTCGCGAAACTCGCCTCTCTCCTGGAGCTTTCTCTTGACGGTCAAAGCACCGACGCCGATGGCTCTGGACATATCCAGCCCATCGATTTCCAACCGGAAGTTGGACTTCAGCATTCTTGACTGATTGACGGCGCGCTCCAGTCCCGCATAGCGCGCTCCGCCTTTTTGCCATTTGACATACGAGGGTCGTAGCTTGAGCGTGAGTTGCAGCTTCTCCCGCGAGGTCTTGTCCAGCGCCGGAATGCTTATCTCCGAAATCACGGCATTGAATAAGGTGGCTCGCCGCATTTCGTTTCCGTGGAGATCGAGGATGACGATCCCCGCATGAGCGGCATAGAAGTTCGAATGCAGACTGGCCTGGACCCAGTTGAGCAACTCGCCTTCCGGAGCCACGTCCAGCTTTACCGTCCAATCCTTGTACCGGGTTTCTCCCAGGACTTTGTTCGGAAACTGAGCCGGCCCGGCGGGTTGCGAGATGACCTGTCCGCTGGCTTCGCTCCCTTCGAACGAAGAGAGATAAGCGACTGGCTTGCCGTTCAATTCGAAGACATAGATGCCTGGCGAGTAAGATGCCGCCGCCGTGGCCCGCAGCGGAGAGAACAGTGCCGCCAGCATGCCCAGTAGGCTAAGGGCGTGCATAAAGAATGCGCGTTGCGTTTGAATGTTCATTGTCATTGTCCCTTTTCGGTGTTTATGAACTGCTAGTCCGCTTAACGACAGACACCTCTCGGTGGGACGACCGTCTCCACGTTCTGACGTTTTGGTCTGCCCCTCGAACTGGCGTGTCGATGCGCGGTCGGCAGACTAGGCGCAAGAGCGATGCCAATAAGGTCTGCGTGTGCAAGTAATTGAAATGGATGACGTTTCAGTTCGGGTCCGGCAGGAGTTCGTCGACGTGTTTTACGAAATGTCGTCAATGCACGCTATCTCGTAAGTTCGTCCGGGCCTTCTCGATCCGGTATGTACGGTCAGGCTTGGAAGGCTTTTGCTCGGACGAAGATTCCGCGTATTCTGGAAAACGTGATTTCAACCAAACCGGGCTGGAGGCCGAACAGCTCCCATCCATGTCCAGAACCTCTACCGACCTGCATATCGATCAACTCCTCAGGATCATCGCGGAAGGTACCGCCGCGGTCACCGGCGACGATTTCATGCGCTCGCTGGTGCGCCATCTGGCCGAGGCCCTGGACGTCAAGTACGCGTTCGTGGCCGAGTTTACGGAGGTGAAAACCCGCGTCGGGACGCTCGCTTTCTGGGCCGACGGCGAGTTTCTCGAAAACTTCGAATACGATCTGCCGGGCACGCCCTGCGAAGCGGTCTTGGCCGGAGAAATGCGCCTTTACAAGGCGGGCGTCCAGGATCTTTTTCCGTCTCACCGGGAGGAACTGGCCGCCATCGGCGCCGAGAGTTATCTCGCGATTCCGCTCGCGGACAGGGCGGGCGAGGTGATGGGCCATCTGGCCCTGATCGACGTCAAACCCATGAGCGGAGACCCGTCCGAGCTTTCCGTGTTAAGAATCTTCGCCGCACGGGCCGGGGCGGAGCTGGAGCGCATGCGGGCGGAAGAACTGCTCAGGCGCAGCGAGGAGCGGCTGGGTTCCATCCTGGCCTCGGCCATGGACGCCATCGTCACCATCGATGAGAGCCGCCGCATCACTTTGTTCAACAACGCCGCCGAGCGGATTTTCGGATGCTCGAAGAGCTGGGCGCAGGGCCAGCCGTTCGACCGTTTCCTGTCCAAGGGTTTCCGGAACCTCCTGGAACGCCATCTTCGGGAGAGCACGGGAGAGAGCGCGAAACCGCAACCGGTGTGGGCGCCGGAGGGATTGACCGCGTTGCGCGCCAATCGGGAGGAGTTTCCCATTGAGGCCACCCTGTCCCCCCTGGAACTGGGCGGCAAGCGGTACTACACCTTCATACTTCGGGACGTCGACGAGCGCCGGAAGATCGAAGCGGAACTCCATCGCCTGCAAACCGAAAACGTTTTTCTGCAAGAAGAAATCAGCGCGCCGTACCGCTTCGAGGAAATGATCGGCGGATCGCCGGCGATGCGCAGCCTGTTTTCCGATGTCGAACAGGTGGCCGGCACCGATTCCACGGTGCTCATCATAGGCGAAACCGGCACCGGCAAGGAGCGGATCGCCCATGCGTGTGATCGTCCGCACGCGCTGCATGTCGGATTGCAGGCGAAACCGGCACCGGCAAGGAGCGGATCGCCCATGCCATCCACAATCTCAGCCCGCGCAAGGACCGGCTTCTGGTCAAGCTCAATTGCGCCGCGTTGCCCGCCGAATTGATCGAAAGCGAGCTGTTCGGCCACGAGAAAGGCGCGTTCACCGGCGCGACCGCGCAGCGCAAGGGGCGGTTCGAAATGGCCGACCGGGGCACGCTGTTCCTGGACGAGGTTGGCGAGCTGAGTCTGCCGGCCCAGGCCAAATTGCTTCGGGTGCTTCAGGAACGGGAGTTCGAGCGGGTCGGCGGCGGACAGACGATCCGGGTCGACGTCCGGGTCATCGCCGCCACCAACCGCAATCTGGCGGACGCGGTCAAAGCCGGCGAATTCCGCGTCGACCTTTACTACCGGCTGGACGTGTTTCCCCTGCGGGTACCGCCGCTCCGGGAGCGGAGCGAGGACATTGCGGTCCTCGCCGATCATTTCCTCCGCCAATTCGCCCGCAAGCTCGGCAAGCCTCTTGCCGGCATCGCACCGGAATCGTTGCGGACGCTGGAACGCTATACCTGGCCCGGCAACGTCCGGGAACTGCAAAACATCATCGAGCGGGCAGCCGTGCTCGCGAAAACGCCGCTGGTCGACATCGACCTCAAGCTGGACGATTCCTCTCCAGACCCGCCGCAGACGGAAGCTTCGGAACTGCTGCTGGAGGCCGTCGAGCGCGGCCACCTGCTGAAGGTCCTGGAGGAGTCACGCTGGATCATCGAAGGCAGGACCGGCGCCGCCGCGAAATTGGGCCTTACGCCCAGCACGCTCCGTTATCGGATGCAAAAGCTGGGGATAAGGCGGCCGAAGCAGGTTTGAGCGGGGGGTACGGAAGGCGGGTTACGCTGCGCTAACCCGTCCTTGTGGCTTTCCTGAACATAAGTAAACATAAAGTTTTGTAGGGCGGGTTAGCGTACTCGCGTAACCCGCCTTCCGAGACTCGATCCTTATTCCAAATCCCAAGCCCGAATGTCGACCGGCGCCGCCCATTCCAAGGAATACTGCCCCAACCGAACGAATCGGTGAAAGCTCGAATGCGGCCAATCGGCGGCGCGCGGTACCCAGCCGTGCTTGACCGGGTTGTAATGGATGTAGTCGAGATGGGCGTCGAAATCGCTTTGATCCCGAATGGCATGTTCCCAAAACCGCCGCTGCCAGACGCCGCGTTCGCGTTTCATCTCCCTTCGGGTCGATAGCCGTTCCCCCGGCGCTATGGCGCGCGCGAAAGCCGATTTGATCAAGCGCCAGCGAGTCGAAAAATCCACATCGTCCGGCGGCAAGGTCCAAAGGCAATGTAAATGATCGGGGAGTATGACGATGGCCTCGATCCGGAACGGGCGTTGAGTTCGCACGGTGCGAAAGGCTTCGCGTAACGCGTCGATGTTGTCGGTCAGCAAGCGACGGCGACGTTCCAGCAGCGCTACGGTAAAGAAGTATGAACCGCCGGGGACATAAGCACGAATGTAGTTGGGCATAGGGAAAGCGTGGCCGATGTCTCGCTTTCTCCGAAGGCGGGTTACGCTCCGCTAACCCGTCCTACAAAACTGGCCGAAGGGTGCCGGGCAGGACAGGCCAAGCCAGCATTGAATCCAGAGCACACGGATGTGACAGGCTTCTGCCGTCCATGGCTTCTGGACCCCGGCATTCCAATCGCAAACGGTGTCTTCGGGAAGGGCGTGGCCGGCGCTCCCGGCCAGGCCGTTTGCGATTGGAGCACCGAAGCCACCCTTCCTTGCCGGGGTGACGTCAGCCATCTTCACTAAATGGCATTGCCTTACAACTTCCCTCCCACAAATACCCGCGGCCGCCCGCAACTATTAGTGGCCCCAATGCTCGCCAGTTTCTCGCCATTGCTCGCATGGCATCGATAACAGTTTGTTATTTAACCCTTTTTTGTCCTGAGCTATCGATGGCGCGAGGGTTGCTATAAAAACATGTCGCGAGTCGATGTCGCGCAGAAAGCACTTTTAAACCCTTTATTAAGGATCATGAAAAATTCCGCATCTGTCGTTTCTTCCACTTTAGGTGCCATTATTCCGCTGAGCCGCGCCGCGACTGATGTTCCGTAACGCTGTCGAATAGCTAGACGTTCGTTGATAGGGAGAAAAATCATGAATTCGACTGCGAACACGAAAAAGCGCCTGCTGGAAGGCCAGCGATCCATCGTCACCGGCGGCAACACGGGCATCGGAGCGGCCATAGTCGAGGGTTTGGCCGAAGCCGGAGCCAGGGTGGTGGTGGATTATGTGACCGAACCGGACAAGGCCGAGGCACTGGTGCAACGCATCCGAGATAACGGCGGCGAAGCCGTCGCGGTCGAGGCCGACGTGAGCCGAGAGGAACAGGTGCGGGCCATGTTCGGCGCCGCTCTGGAAGCTTTCGGGGGTGTGGACATCCTGGTGAACAACGCCGGCTTGCAGAGGGACGCGCCCTTGACCGAAATGAGCCTGGACGACTGGGAAACGGTGATCCGCGTCAACCTGACCGGGCAGTTTCTGTGCGCGAGGGAGGCGGCGCGAGAGTTTATCCGCCGGGGCGTGAATCCGGAGCTCTCGGTTTCGGCCGGCAAGATCATCTGCATGTCCTCGGTGCATGATGTGATTCCCTGGGCCGGCCACGTCAACTACGCGGCCTCCAAAGGGGGCGTCGCGATGCTGATGAAAACCCTGGCTCAGGAACTGGCGGTCCACAAGATCCGGGTCAACGGTATTTCGCCGGGCGCCATCAAGACCTGCATCAACTACGACTCCTGGATGACTCCGGAACGGGAAGCCAGGCTGCTGGAGCTGATTCCCTACGGACGGGTCGGACACACCCGCGACATCGCCAAGGCGGCGGTCTGGCTGGCGTCCGACGAGTCGGACTATATTACCGGCGCCACCCTGTACGTGGACGGCGGCATGACGCTGTACCCCGGTTTCGAGGACGGAGGCTGACAGTTACATATGATGACTTTTGATGCGGCTTTCCCTGGAAAGCCCCCGAACGTAGCTCTGCTTTGGCGGGTTACGGCGCACGCGAAGCGTAGTGATCGGTGGTCAGCCGGTTCCGGTGTGCGCCTAACCCGCCCTACGAAATCGCGGACCGAATCGGGAGGGGAAACATGAACCGTTACGCGCGAGCTGGATTACGAGGTCAACGTCCGCTCTCATCAAATAATCCCGGAGCTCGAAAAACGCTTGGACGCGCTTTTTCAGGCCCATTCCGTTCAAGAGGTCAATCGCGATGCTGATCAAGAAACCCTCCGATATCAGGCCCTCGGAAATCACCCCGCGCGAGCTGTTTTACGGCCGGCGGCGGTTCCTGCAACTCGCGGCCGGAGCCTCGGCCCTGGCTCTACTGCCGCCGGGTCTCGCCGCCGGTGAGAAGCTGCCCGACGTCCGAAAGAGCGATTACGTGCTCCCGGACAAGACAACGCCTTACGAGGACATCACCCGCTACAACAATTTCTACGAATTCGGCACCGACAAGGAGTCCCCCGCGAAACTGGCCGGGAGCCTGAAAACCCGTCCCTGGACGGTGGCGGTGGAGGGCGAAGTCCGCAAGCCCAAGACTTACGATATCGACGAGCTGCTGAAACTGGCCCCGCTGGAAGAGCGCGTCTACCGGCTGCGCTGCGTCGAAGCCTGGTCCATGGTGGTGCCCTGGGTGGGCTTTCCCCTGGCGGAACTGATCAGGCGCGTGGAACCCACCGGCAACGCCAAATTCGTGGAGTTCACGACCTTGCTGGACCCCGCGCAGATGCCCGGCCAGCGCTCGGCAGTGCTGGACTGGCCGTATGTCGAGGGGCTGCGCATGGACGAGGCCATGCACCCCTTGACCCTCCTTGCGGTGGGGCTTTACGGTGAGGTCCTGCCCAACCAGAACGGCGCGCCGATACGGCTGGTGGTGCCCTGGAAGTATGGCTTCAAGAGTGCCAAGTCCATCGTGCGCATCCGCTTCGTGGAAAAGCAGCCGGTCTCCACCTGGATGAAGGCGGGCGCGAGGGAATACGGCTTTTACGCCAACGTGAATCCGGAGGTCGACCACCCCCGCTGGAGCCAGGCCAAGGAACGCCGCATCGGCGAATTCTTCAAGCGTCCCACCTTGCCTTTCAACGGTTATGGCGATCAGGTGGCGCAGTTATATGCGGGGATGGATTTGCGTAAGTTTTTTTAAGGAAGCTCTGAACCCGTGGATTCCGTTCATGCCCTTCGACAGGCTCAGGGCAGGCTCAGGAGAGCGTTCGACAAGCCTGTCCTGAGCCCAGTCGAAGGGCCTGTCCTGAGTGAAGCCGAAGGGCTCGCCACGAATGGAATCAATACGTTACCGTTCGTCCTGAGCCTGTCGAAGGACTTAATCAGAGCATCCTTAAGGTATGTTGGGTTTGGGATGGAATGTTTGTCCCCCCACTGGTTGAAAAAGTACGCAATGCTCCGCTTTTTTCGACGTCCGTTACGTAAGTTCGATGAACCTCGTAAGGCGGGTTACGCGAGTACGCTAACCCGCCCTACATCGCTCTTTGCCGACAAAGGCGTCGGGAAGGGTCGCGATTAAAGCGACGGTTTGCGATTGGAAGGGTCGCGGCTAAAGCGACCGTTTGCGATTGGAAGGGATTCCCGACCTACCCAAGCTTCTCAGGTTTTCTTAATTGGACGTCATGAATATTCGAAATCCCCATCCCAAGACGATAGCCGCCCTCAAGCGAGGACTCTTCCTGATCTTATCGATCCCCCTGTTCAAGCTGATCGCCGACGGCGTGCTCGATCAGTTGGGGGCGAATCCGATCGAGAAAATCACCCGGACCACGGGGTACTGGACCTTGACCCTGCTGCTGGTCACCTTGGCGGTGACGCCGCTCCGGCGGTTTTTCGGGTGGTCCTGGCCGGGGCGTTTCCGGCGGATGCTGGGGCTGTTCGCTTTTTTCTACGGATGCCTTCATTTCCTCACCTACCTGGTTCTGGACCAGTTCTTCGATTGGGCCGGCATCGTCAAGGACATCGCCAAGCGGCCGTACATCACCGTGGGATTCACCGCCTTGCTTCTGCTCGTTCCCCTCGCCGTCACCTCGACCGACGGGATGATCCGCCGTCTCGGCGGGAAGCGCTGGCGAGTGCTGCACCGATTGGTTTATCTGATCGCCATTCTCGGAGTCGTTCATTTCTGGTGGCTGGTCAAGAAAGATATCTCGAGGCCCGCGATCGATGCCGCGATCTTGGCCTTGTTGCTCGGTTTTCGGATGATGGACGCGGTCCGGAAACAAGTTTCCGGGGCTCGATCGGAGGAGAAGCGGAAGTCATCTAATATCGACGGACCGAGTTCGAGTCGGCATCCGCCGGGCCTATCGGTCTTGGACGGAAATACCCATTCCGAGACTACGCCGTAGACCTGCCTCTCGTCCGTTCGGGTAGCCGAATCCCTTCGTTTTCGGCTTCTTCATCCGCATGTCGGATTTTTCTTCGCTTGACAGCGTCTTAGCTGAAACGCACCCTTTCGGTGAAAGGTGTCACACCGATCAAATTTCCCATTCTTCTCCGGAAACACTACCGTGTCGCTCGAAAGCTCCATGTTCGCCATCGGCAAGATTCAGCGCGTCGTTTCTCGAAAGCCGAGAGCCGCGCGATGATACGGTTCGAGAAGCAGCGCACCCCGGTGGCCGATGCCGCCATCGTGCTCGGCGTCGCATTCGGCTTCGTGACCGATATCATGACCCCGCTCGGCATCGCTGCATGGGCCGTCTACTTCCTCCCGCTCGCTTTCAGCCTCTATGTTTGGCGTCCGCGGATGCCGATCGTCATAGCCGTCGTCGCAACGGTCTTGATCGTCGCCGGCCGATTTCTCTCCCCGCCTTCCATAGATCCCTTGCCGACCATTCCGTGGTTGAACAGAACCCTCGGCACGCTGGCGATCTGGGTGGTGGCGGTGATCGCCCGACAGAGTATCTTTATAAAACTCAGGCTCAGGGAGGATGATTGGATTCGTTCCGGTCAGCGGGACTTGGGCATCCGCATGCAGGGAGAGCAGACACTGCCGGTCCTCTGCGACAATATTCTGCGCTTTCTCTGCGAGTACCTCGATGTGCCGGTCGGCGTTCTCTACGCGGCCGAGCGGGACGGCGGCGAGTTTCGTCGCATGGCGACGTACGCCGTCGGAGCGGATTCGGCCTGTCCCGAACGCATCGCGCCGGGTGAAGGGCTGGCCGGCCAGGCGGTCAAGGACCAGCGGGTCTTGCGCTTCGATAAACTGCCCGACGGGTATCTCCGGGTTTCGTCGGCGCTCGGGGGAGCCGGTCCCAGGCACCTCGTGGTGATGCCGGCGATCATCGACGGCAAGGTCAAGGCGGTGGTCGAGCTCGGTTTCATCCAGCCGGTGGGCATCTCGGACATGGATATCCTCGGCACGATGGCCGAGTCGGTGGCCAGCGCGATTCGCTCAACCCTGTACCGCACCCGGCTCGAGGACCTCCTCCGGAAAACGCAGCGGCAGGCCGACGAACTGCAGAGGCAAAAGGAGGAGCTGAAGGTGGCCAACGAGGAGCTAGAGAGCCAGAGCAAGGCGCTGTCCGAGTCGGAGGCGCGCCTGGAAGCGCAGAACGAGGAGTTGACCGAGATCAACGTCCGGCTCGAGGAACAGCGCGACGAGCTGTCGCGAGCTCAGGGGGAGCTGATGAAGCGCTCGGAGGATCTCGCCCGAGCCAACCAATACAAGTCGGAATTCCTGGCGAACATGAGCCATGAGCTGCGCACCCCGCTCAACAGCGCGCTCATTCTGGCCAAGCTCCTCGCCGACAACAGGGACGGCAATCTGACCCCGGAGCAGGTCAAGTACGCATCGATCATCTACACGTCGGGCAACGACCTGCTCGACCTGATCAACGATATTCTCGATCTCTCCAGGATCGAGGCGGGCCGCATGGAGATACGGCCTGAGCCGGTTCAACTCGAGACCTTGGTAGAGACGCTCCAGCGAAGCTTTCAACCGGTAGCTTCGCAGAAGAAGCTCGCATTCGAAGCTCGCATAGAGCCCGGGACGGCAAGGGTGATCACTAGCGATCCGCTCCGTCTCCAGCAGATTCTGAGAAACCTGCTCTCGAACGCCTGCAAGTTCACCGAGGCGGGCGAGGTCGGCCTGCGCGTGGAGCAAGTCGGACCGGACCGGATCAGCTTTGCCGTCCGCGACACCGGTATCGGCATTCCGCCCGAGCACCAGGACGCCATATTCGAGGCATTCCGCCAAGCCGACGGGAGTACCCAGCGACGGCACGGGGGCACCGGGTTGGGTTTGACGATTTCAAGGGAACTCGCACACCGATTGGGCGGCGAAATCTCGGTGGAGAGCGTTCCCGGTAAAGGGAGCACCTTTACGCTCGTGCTGCCTACCGAATTCGCACAGCAAGCCGGCGAGGAACGGCCTCCCGAAGCGGAGGTAATTTTCCTGGCTAAGGCCCGTCCGGCGGCCGAGCGTTCCGCACCGAGCGTGGAAAGAGTCTCCGCTGACCCGGCCGGAGAGCCGGCGCAGGACGACCGCGAGCGTCTCGCGCCGGGCGATCGGAGCATTCTGATCATCGAGGACGACCGGGCGTTTGCCGGCATCTTGCGCGATCTCGCGCACGAAATGCGTTTCCAGTGCTTGATCGCGGCGAGTGCCGGCGAGGGCCTCGCGCTGGCAGAGCAATTCCTGCCCAGCGCGATCATTCTCGATATCCACCTTCCGGACCATTCGGGGCTCAGCGTGCTCGAGAGCCTCAAGGGCCATGCCGCGACCCGCCATATCCCGGTGCACGTCATCTCGATTTCCGACTATACCCAGCAAGCCCTCGAAATGGGCGCGGTCGGGTACGCGCTCAAGCCGGTCATGCGCGAGCAGCTCGTGAGCGCTTTCCGCAAGCTGGAGCGGAAGCTGGAACAGAACGTCCGCCGCGTTTTGGTGGTCGAGGACGTCGTGGTCCAGCGCGAGAGCATAGAGCGGCTTCTCCGCACCGAGGGGGTCGAGGTCGTTTCGGTCGGGACCGGCAGCGAGGCGCTGAGCCAGCTGAAGGACTCCACCTTCGACTGCGTGGTCCTCGACCTCAGCCTGCCGGACATCTCGGGTTACGAACTGCTCGACAAAATGGCTTCCGGCGAGGCCTTCTCGTTCCCGCCCGTCATCGTTTACACCGGACGGACGCTGACGCGGGAGGAGGAGAGCCGGCTGCGCCGCTATGCCAGCACCATCATCGTCAAGGGCGCGCGATCGCCCGAGCGCTTGCTGGACGAGGTGACGCTCTTTCTCCACCAGGTGGAGGCCCAGCTTCCCCGAGAGCATCAGGAGATTCTGCGCGAGCTGCGCAACCGCGAGGAAGCGCTCGAAGGCCGCAACATCCTGGTGGTCGAGGACGACGTGCGCAATATCTTCGCGATTTCCAGCGTGCTCGAGCCGAAAGGCGCCAAGGTGCGCATCGCCCGCAACGGCAGGGAAGCGCTCGAGGTCCTCGAGCGTTCCGCGCAGGAGCCCGATGCCGCGGTCGATCTGGTTCTCATGGACATCATGATGCCCGAGATGGACGGCCTCACCGCAACGCGGGAGATCCGCAAGCGCCCGGAATGGAAGAATCTCCCGATCATCGCGCTCACCGCAAAGGCGATGCCCGACGACCGAGCGATATGCCTTCAAGCGGGCGCCAACGATTACATCGCGAAGCCCATCGATATCGATAAGCTGATTTCGCTCATCAAGGTCTGGATCCCCAAGTAGAGGATGCTTTGCACGACGACACTTTCGACACGGAGCTCAAGTTAATCCTCGAGGCGATTTACCTCAGGTTTCACTATGACTTTCGCCATTATTCGCCGGCATCGCTGAAGCGCCGGCTTTCCCAGGCGATGCAGCGGTTCGGCTGTCGATCGCTGTCGGGGCTCCAGGAGCGAATCCTGCATGAGCCCGGCGTCTTTCCGGAGCTTTTGTCGTTTCTCACCATCATAGTGAGCGAGATGTTTCGCGATCCCGCGTTTTATCTGGCGCTGCGCGAAAAAGTGGTCCCTTTTCTGCAAACTTATCCGTCCCTGAAGATTTGGGTCGCGGGTTGCAGCACCGGCGAAGAGGTTTATTCCCTCGCCATCTTGCTGAAAGAGGAGGAACTGCTCGACCGAAGCCTGATTTATGCGACGGACATCAATCCGGAAGCGCTGCGGAAGGCCAAGGCGGGCATCTACGATCTGGATCGGATTGCGGGGTTCAGCGAAGCCTACCAGGCTGCGGGCGGACGTACGTCGCTCTCCGATTATTACACCGCGGCCTACGGTTCGGCCGTGTTCGACAAAGCTCTGCGCAAGAACATCTTGTTTTCCGACCACAGCCTCGCGACCGATAATGTTTTCGCCGAGGTTCAGCTCGTCACCTGCCGCAACGTCCTCATCTACTTCGACCGCGCGTTGCAGGACCGGGCGATAGGGCTGTTTCGGGATTCGTTGTCCCGGAAGGGATTTTTGGCCCTGGGGGCCAAGGAGACGCTGCGGTTCTCGGATCACGCTGCGGAATTCAGCGAGTTCGCGGGCGCCGAAAGAATCTATCAGAAGGAATGAAACACAATATGGAATCATGGACGATGCCGGCCACAGCGGAGGCGATCGTGGTGGGCGGTTCCGCCGGGGCGCTGGAAGCGCTCTCGACTCTGCTCGCCGATTTGCCCGACGACTTCACCGTACCCATCGTTATCGTTCTGCATTTGCCGCGGCACAAGCCCAGCGTGCTGCCCGAAGTTGTCGCGGCCAAGGCCGGCCGCCCGGTACGGGAACCACTGGACAAGGAACCGGTCTCAGGTTCGATGATCTATGTTGCTCCGGCCGACTACCACCTGCTGATCGATCGGGAGGTGGTTTTTGCCTTCTCGGTAGACGAGCCGGTAAATTTCAGTTTACCCTCCATCGATGTTCTGTTCGAATCCGCGGCCGATGTCTTCGGCGCGCGGCTGATCGGAGTCCTGCTCTCCGGCGCCAATGCCGACGGTGCGAGCGGTCTCAAGGCCATCGAGGACGCAGGCGGGCTCGCCATCGTCCAGGCTCCGGAAGACGCCTCGATTCCGGTCATGCCGAACGCCGCCATTGCCCTGTGCAAGCATGCCCGCGTGCTGCCGGCCGCGGGCATTCGCGCATATCTGCTCCGGTCGGCGGGGTGCGGTGAAGCAACCGAGCGTAAGGAGAATCATGACCGCTAAACCGAAAATCCTGTTGGTCGATGATCGCGAGGAGAATCTCGTGGCGCTGGCGGGCCTTTTAAGCGGGCATGAGGCCGATCTGCTATGCGCGCGTTCCGGCGAGGAGGCATTGGATCTTCTGCTCGTGCACGAGGTGGCGCTGGCGCTCGTCGACGTGCAGATGCCGGGAATGGACGGGTTCGAGCTGGCCGAATTGATGCGAGGAACCGAGCGCACCCGCGAGGTCCCCATCATTTTCGTCACCGCCGGCATTCACGACCATGCCCGCGTATTCAAGGGTTACGACTCGGGGGCCGTGGATTTCCTGTTCAAGCCGCTGGATCCGCACATCCTGTCGAGCAAAGTCGCCGTCTTCATGCAGCTCTACCGGCAGAAGCAGGAACTGGCGAAACGCGTGCGCGAGCTGGAAGTTGCGCTCGCCGAACGGCAGCGGATCGAGAATGCGCTGAAGGCAGCCGACAGGCGCAAGAACGAATTCCTGGCCATGCTCGGCCATGAACTTCGGAATCCGCTGGCGCCGATCAAGAATGCCGCGCAAATCATGAAAAAAATGAACGTAACGGATCCGAAGCTTCAAACGGTTCAGCAGGTTATCGACCGTCAGACCGGGCATTTGGCTCGCCTGGTAGAGGATCTCCTCGATATCTCTCGGATCGAGCAGGGCAAGATCACCATCCGGAAGGAACCGATCGAGCTCGCAGCGGTAGTCGATCAGGCCTTGGAAAGCACCCGGCCCTTGATTCAGTCGCGTCAGCACGAATTGATCGTTTCGGTCCCGAATGTTCCCATTCGGCTCATGGGGGACGGAGCGCGTCTGGCGCAACTGATCTCCAATCTGCTGAACAACGCCGCCAAATACACGCCCACGGGAGGGACCATTTGGCTGACTGTGACTCGGGAGCGCGAAGAAGCTCTAATCCGAGTAAAGGATAACGGGGAAGGCATGGCGGAATCGCTGTTATCCCATGTTTTCGATATCTTCACTCAGTCCGAGAGAACCCTCGATCGCGCTCAGGGCGGGCTGGGGCTAGGTCTGGCCATCGTCAAGAACCTGGTGGAGTTGCACCAGGGGCGAATCGAGGCCTACAGCGAAGGACCGGGGAAGGGGAGCGAGTTCTCGGTGTGGCTGCCGGTGCTGGCTTGAGACTCTGTGGAACGGTTCACGACGACGACCGTCCAGGCCATCGCGGCGAAGGTTTCGACGAAATCCGGGGGAAGCCCGAAGATCAATTCTGTCTAATCTCGAAACCTTTTTATCGTTTCGGGTTAGCCAGGAGGAACGCGTCATGGCCGATACACCAATCAATCCCGCCTCGGAAAATCAATCCGTCGCCTTGATAACCGGCACGTCCTCGGGCATCGGGCGGGCGGCCGCCCTGGCTCTTAAGGCAGCCGGATTCATGACCGTCGCGACCGCGCGCCGGGTCGCCGATATCGAGGAGTTGAAAGCGAAGGGCTGCGACACGGTTCAGCTCGACGTGACGGACGACGCTTCGATGCAAAATGCCGTAAGAACCGTCGAGAGCGCTCACGGACGCCTCGATGTACTGGTGAACAATGCGGGATACGGGCAGTACGGGCCTGTCGAAGAGGTGCCCATGGATGCCGTGCGGCGGCAATTCGAGGTCAATGTTTTCGGCCTCGTCCGTATGTGCCAGCTGGTACTGCCGGGAATGCGCCGCGCGGGCAGGGGCCGCATCATCAATGTCAGCTCCGTCGCCGGCGAAATCACCCAGCCGGGTGCCGGTTTCTACCATGCGACAAAACACGCGGTGGAGGCGATCAACGAAACCCTACGCATGGAGGCGAGCACCTTCGGCATCGATGTGGTGGACGTCCAGCCAGGACCGGTCGCGACCCGGTTCGCCGAAGCGGCGATCAGCACCATTCCCGACACGGGAGCGGACAGTCCCTACCGAGTGTTCAAACAGAACCTTGCCGAGACCACGCGGGAAATGCTCAGGTTCGGCAGGACGGGGGTGCTGACGGCCCGGGAGGTTGCCGAGGTCATCGTCGAGGCGGCGACAAGCCCGAAGCCGGACACCCGCTATCACGTCGGCGCGCCTTCCAAGCTGATGTCCCTGCTGCACGGCTTGATGCCGGACCGGATCTGGGATGCGGCGGTTTCGCGGATGGTGCCGATGGAACCGAAGTAGCGCGATGCCCGCTCGTGTTTTAGCTCCTCACCCCTTTGAGGGCGGAGTTCGGTAGCGCCGGTCAGTCGCATTCCGGCACCGGCTGGCCGTCGACCACCGTGATCCGTAGACTATAACCCATCAGAGAGATGATCGGCGCATTGCCGCGCCTGTCGGTGAGCTATATCAACCGTTCGAAGGAGAATCGAAAAAGGCGATGTGCAAAAACTCATCCGCGCGCCGGGCCCCGGCTACGAGCCTATCCCAGTAGGCCGTTCGCCCTGAGCCCTTCGACTCCGCTCAGGACAGGCCTGTCGAAGGGTTTTGGGCACCTACTGGGATAGGCTCTAAGTCCACTTCTCCAGCCAGTGCCGTAGGCTGGGTTGAGGAACGAAACCCAGCTCTTTGACATGTGGATTCGCTGGGTTTTTGCTATCGCTGCAACCCAGCCTACGGCCCTACATCCCGGAGTAGCCCATGCTCTCGCCCAAGGAACTCCGCACCGAGATCATCGCCGCCGTCGCCTTCTCCGTCGACGTGCACAAAGCCGTTGAGATCCGCCGCGACCGTCGAATCGAGGCTGACCCACAAGCCGGCCGAGGCACCGCTCACGCGGGAGGAAGGAAACGCCCGCATCCTGACCGAATGGAACGGGCGGAATGTGAAAGAGCTGATGGCCCGGTACGGCCTGAGCCGGTCGGCGGTATATGCCATCGTGGGAAAGTAAAGCGCGGCATTGACGCCATTTCGGTTCCGAGGCTACTCTCGCGCAGCCGCCGCAAGTCCGGCAGGAATATTTCTCAGGTCAGACATCTCTTGAGTTGAATGACCACTATAACCGCCGACACCCACACCCAATCGGTTACCAAGACCGATCTGGAAACCGCCCTGGCCCCCCATTCGCACTGATTTGGCCGTGCTCAAGTGGATGATGGGCGTACTGCTGGCCGGGGTCCTCTCGCTGGTCCTCAAAGCCTTCTTTTAACTCGCCCCTGCGGATCGCCCAGTTTCGATTCCCCCAATCGGGAGCGCTACGCTTTCCGTAAGTGACCGTATCCGCCACGCTAAATATCAAAAAGCCAAAGCCTGCCCCGTTTTTTAAATGACCCGTTTTTCCTTCCAGGCGGGGAGAAGTGCCTGGCAGGCGGGCGTGCGGCGCCGTTGACACCTAATACCGCTCACGCCCATCATGGGAACTCAACAGTGGACAGGGGAGGTTGTTATGGTGCACAAAGTATCTAGGACAAGCACGACTCGGTGTCTCGCAGTCGAAATCAATCTATCGCGACACAATTTGCCGATGTTGAGTCGATCCATAGCGATGTCGCTACTCAGCGCGATAATGACGGTCGGCGCGCGGGTTGCCTGGGCTGAGCCGATCACCTCCCCGGCCTTTCCGGGTAAGTGCGTTGAGGGATCGATTCAGGGAGGATTGTTATCGTTGATGGATTGCAACAGCTCTGCTGCGCAGGATTTTCGGTTCGACCCCGGCACGTCGCGTCTTGTGATGCACCGCTCGGCTCCGCAGTTGTGTTTCGATTTGAATGGCCCTGTTCGAACCGGCATGGGCGTCTCTGTAAGCGTCTGCAATGACAACGCAGCACAGAAGTGGGCTTTCCCGTTTGATAGCCGCTTACGGCCTGTCGGAGTGGACCCCAATAAATGCCTGACCCACGCTACGCGCGTTGGCAAGCCGCCGACGGGCTGGGGTTTAGACGTTGCAGTCGTTGACCCCGGCTGCGAATTTCCAGAAGTGGGAGGCGGCGGATTTTGTTTACCTACTTTCGAATTCTTCTTTGAGATGATGCTCTCGAAGTGTGAGGGTCTAAATGTGCAGCAGTGGAGTCTGCGGCAAGAAGGTATGCCCTTCCCATCCGAAGGCATAGTCACGCGCAAGGTCCACGTCACCGTCAACAATATGAAGATCGATGACTGTCGCGAAGGCGGCGCCTGTGATTGGAAGCTTCACTGTGGCATTGGCAATGAGGCGGATACAGAGTTAGTGGGAATGGTGGAGAAGGATACAGGTGGGACTATCGACGTAAACCGCACACTTATCCACGAGAGCGGACTGCCCGTGACTGTCACTTGCCAGGTCCGCGAGTTCGATCGCGGCATTTTTGATCCCGATGTTTGGGAAGTTGTAGGTACCGTGACCAGGACTTTTGGCGCGGCGGGGCCAGGAACAATGCAAATGGATAATTCTGAAGGCAAGGTCACAATAAACTTCACTATCGAACCGCTGGGCGTTATCCAACAACCATTATCTGCAGAGCAGCTGCAGGCAGTACCCATAAAAATCGACGCTATGCATGCATTGCGCTTGGCTGGGGTCGATTTCAGCGTCCCGGAAGCGGATCTAAGGGATTGGCTTAGCAACCCCAGCTTTACACCTTATCCCGCAATTACCGGAGCGCTGATTAAGATGCTTGGAGGCAAGCAGCTCCGGCGACCGGTGTTTATAGACGTGATTGTCTTTAACTATGAGCATGCGCCGGGCGCTTCCTCGCCACGTAGAATGGCAGACGTTGACTTAGACCTGCTGGCGAAGGCGATAGTTAAAGGTCACAATACGCGCTATGGTGAGGCTGTCAGGGATCTTCAGAACCTGCTTCAATAAGGCGTAACAGAGGGCTAATGACGGGACAATTAGCCCTCGTACAGCGGGTAGCCGTGTTGCCCTGTAAGTTTAATCTCGCTCCCCCATGGTAACGTCCGGCTCTATCGGTCCAGCCCAATCCGCCGGATAGTGGCAACTAATCTGATCCTGAAATTGCGTTGATTGCAGTCTTCTAAAGCTATGGATGCGGTGCAGGCCTTGAGGCTCAGCAGGTAGCAAACAGGTCGGACATGCCGTGCAGCTTGCCCGCTCCTCGGCGGGGAGTGCCGTAGGCTGGGTTGAGGAACGAAACCCAGCTCTTTGACTGACTAACTCCGATCCTGCCAATTCTCCATTCCTGAAAACGCAGTAACTATAACCTGCTTCCAAGGTCTTCCCCACACAGACCAAACTACAGGCTTTGGCTTTCTGAAATTTGGTTCGTGGTTTGTCGCACTGCGCGCGCAGGCGGAGTCGTTAGGCGGAATAGTTTGTTGGGCCGTAGCAAGCGATGCCGCCGGTATTTCAATATAAGCTTCATCCGATCTCGCTGGCGCATATAAGCAACTTCTAGTATGTAAATCGGTGTTGAGAAGAGCCATATGTAGATCTTCCCGAACAACGTTTTCGCGATAGCAGCCAATGGGCTCGCCAGAAAGCCATAAAAAAACAGCAGGCACACAACTACAAAAGCAATCATCAGAGCATACGTGCGAACAACCTGATGCAGTATCAAAACGTCATCATGGCGGATGCTTCTGACCCACAGCAAATCATTTCTTTTAAGGTAACGTAACCAAGACCTCAACTTACCAGGGACTGCAGACAGAACTCTCGGGATACGGGGCAAAATGCCCGCAAGAACTATGAAAAATACGCCTGTAAACCACCAGTCTAGACTGCCTAAGTTTTCCAGAATCTTATCCACTGCTTTTCCTTATCCCGATGTTTGCAATTTTGCCGACCCTAAACCCCTTGTTCGCTTTTGGGCCGGCGGGATCGCTTCGTTGAGAATCTTAAATCGTTGTCATTACTCGCTCGAACTTCCACCCTGCAAGTCCTTCGAAGCCAAAAGATAAATTACTAGGGGAAACTGGAATTGTGAGAGCTATCATCAGCTCGGCGCAGCCGATAAGCATAGTCTTTTTCCCTGCCCTAGCTGCATGATTAAAACAGTCTGGAGCAGGGGGATAGGCTTCCGGAGGGAGTTTGTTCCGAACAACCGGCGGGCCTAACCCTCCTGTCCAAGTCATGAACAGTAAGAACCGGACAGCAAAGCACAGAAGCCTGACGTCCTATATGCACGTGCTCGATTTCCGCCGGCCCAAAATTGACGGCGAGATATCCCGACGCTTTAGTGGCAGGGCTTAGCGCTGCCCCCCGCTGCTTAGTTGAATCCGGCATTCACCGAACTCATCTACCGCTTATTTGTCACGCATGTGAATGCAATGCCCTCACTCTGAAAATCGTCCCATTTGCGGCTGAAATGAGACAGCGGGGTCGTTCCATTCGGCGCATTACGCTAACGCTAATGCGCCCTACGCGGGCTATGTCGATGAGTTTCCTGTTCAGTTCAAGGAGATCGTCGTCCGCCTTGCTTCGTTGCTCTTTGGCCTCAAGCGGGATAATTATCTCCATGTATTTAACCTTCCGGTCCAAGAACGATGTGTACATGGAGGCAAACGAGAAGATCGAGACAACGATCAACGCGAGACCGAAAAGACAAGTGAACTTGTAGATGTTGTCGGTTGGGATAGGGACGCTGGGTGTCATTCTTCGTGATGGTTAACAACTAATCAAAAAATCGATATAGCCTGCGGTTTCAGGGCCGTAGAGCGGAATAGCGTACGCGTGTATTCCGCCAAACGATGCTGGATTGAATTGTTAAACGCGAAGCTACCGGAATTCATAATCAGCGAGGCCTCCCCAGCCTGCGGGATGTGTAACTGTTCGATAAATCCTGCCGTCGGCTTTGATTTCATAGTCTGGCAAGCTAGACCACCCCATGGGATGCGTTACAGTACGATAGATTTTGCTGTCGCTACGGAATTCATAATCCGGGAGTCCGCTTCACCCTTCAGGATGTGAAACTGTTCGGTAAATCTTGCCATCTTGCCTGATTTCATAATCAGCCAAGCCGCTCCAACCGTTGGGGTGGGTAACGGCGCGATAGATTTGTTTCATATTATGCCCTTATATGGAATGTGGAATGCCGCCGGCTCAGTCGAACCAGCCGTTAGGCGAAATGGTTTTGCTGTAAGCCCAACCCATTTTGCATGCGTGTTATGCAGCCTCATCTGGCGGCATCCGGTTGAGCAACTGAAGTTCTTCAACGTCCTGAGTAAAGTCCAAAATAATCTGGATGGGTTCGCCGTCCATATGCCTGTCGTTATAAACATCCATGTCCGTCTTTAGCTGTAAACAATCGCCAACAATTTGTCGGCGTCTCTGGGCAAAAGCACCTTCAAAGTGGGAGCGTGGGGCGTTATCGTCGTCAATATCAGCCCATAGCGTGAGATTTTTTCCATCGGCTTTTTCCTTTCTGGCATGCTTAGCGCGATACCGTCTTCCATATTTATCCGTCCGGTACTCCTCGCGCCAAGCTTTAGCCAATTCATCAGCTAGTTGGTTAACCAAGTCGATTTTTCTCGGCTGCCACAGACCCTTTTTTATGGCCCAAGCAGCCACATCATGCGCAGTAATTGCGGAAGAGGAATAACCGGTTTCCTTCTCATACATGCTAAAAAACCTTTGGAGCTGCTCTTTGTGGCTAGCCATGTCACGAATCTCCTAATCCAACGTCAAAAAATATTAACGGTATGTCCCCACCCATCAGCCATACCAGACTGCGTTACGAAATTCCGTATTTTTACCTGATATTTCTTCAGGAAGTCGTATCTATCCAGTTTCCGTTGAAGCTGGCCAACAACAAGGCCCGGATGAACCTTTAACCTCTGTGCGAACAGCACGACTCGCTGCTCGGAGAAGTAAGGCCGCACCCGCATAATAAAATTGGTCAGCTCCGACTGCGAAACGCAGAATTCAGCTGCGGCTGCGTTCGCAATTCGCTCTTCTGGTGGCACCGAGTCAGCGGTTGACGCCTTTTCGCCTTCTAAGCCGACATCAAAGCATCCCTCTTGTTGTCCATGCTTTTGTAAAACATGCTCGATCTCGTGGCGCAAAACGAACCAGAAATTATCGATCCGGTCATATCGGATCGACATGCCGATTACGGGCGATGACGAGTCCAGCCAAAAACAAACGCCGTCAATATTGGACTTTGGAAAAGCTTCAACAACGACGAACCGAACCCCGCATTCCGCAAGAATGCGGGGCACATGCCTAACTTCTTCTGGATCACCGAGCAGGCGCCCCAATGCCGGAATGGCGTCCTGGAGACGGTGCTCCTGATAGGGAGGGACAATCATTGTTTTAGAAATTTGCCTTACACGGTTGAGCCATGCCAACTGCTCGATAGGCAGGGACTTGTAAGACGTTTTTTTAGCGGCATGTATAAAACTAGGTTCTTCATCGATATGGGATAAATCGAAAAACCTCAAAAATTGTTGTTCCAATACCTCGAGATTTTCCGATGCCGTTATCCATCCACGCTTAATCATTTCCTTGACCGGGAATTTGTCATATAACTTGGCGCGTTTAGATACCTCTTCTTCCTGAATCTTGGCTTTTGATAACTGGTAACTGGTTTCAAGGTTCATCCAATATTGCGCGCTGGTCCCGAAAGCCGCCGCAAGCCCTTTGGCTGTTTCCGGCGTAATAGCTCGTTTGCCGGAAATAATCTCGCTAATAAGGCGCGCAGGTCGCCCAAGAATCTCAGCAAGCTCCACTTGGCTCCAATTCCGCGTCTCCAATTCTTCCCGCAGAAACTCGCCAGGTGGAAACACTTCCGCAGGAATTCTTGTATTCATGATGTCGTCTCCTCAGTGATAGTCTTCAATCCCGATGATATGAATGATCTTTTCTGAGCTTTTCCCCTGGATCTCTATAATTAACCGCCACTGATCATTCAGTCTCATTGAGTGCTGATGGCTTCTATTGCCCTTTAATTTTTCAAGACGAAGAGATTTCAATGCATACAAATCTCGCTCATCTGTGGCGCTACGGATCTGCTGTAACCGTTTTCGGTACATGCTGACTATTGCGCCGGGAAAGCCAGCAACGAACCGAGCATCTGTTTCGAGCCGATCATACAGCTCGTCCGAAAATCGAACGTCCATCCCCTCTTCCTAAACTTGTTTTACATAAGGTTACCACAATTACACATAGTGTAAATATGGTCATTTTGCGTGGATTGACGTGCCTTTGAAGGTCTACGCCGTCAGTGAGCGCCTGGCGCAGGGAGGCCGCGATCATGGCTAAGAAAACGTCCGCGCATTCCCGCCAATGCGCCTCCCGCAAGATTATCCGGTTCCCCGGAACGTCCACCGAATTCGACACGGGGCGATCCGCCGAGCGGGTTGTTTGCGAGGAAAGCCGAGAGCTCATGGAGGAGCTTCAAGAGTTGGTCGAAAGCGGAGACATCGAAGGGCTCGTCGTTGTGGCCACCCTGCGGAACGGCTACGAGCTGACGAAAATGTCGGGCTCGGCGCACACGAAACCCTTCCGGATCGTTCTATAAGCCGGCTGCTGTCGCTGATCGACAAGGTGGTCGGGCCCGTCGCCCACGCTGCCGCTCCCCGGTCCGATGCTCGGCTCGCCGACAAGGGCTTTCTGCCGGAACTCGATTTCAATGAATTGCCACAGGAATAAGCCTCGAACACGAGGCGGAATTCTGCACTTGTATTGTGGAAAGGAATCCATTCGCTGGTCGGCAATTCTTTTCCGACAAATGCGCCCGAATTCGGCATTCGGCGCTTTTCGTATTACTATCCCCCGACAAATAAAACGGCTGTTGTCGCTTATTGGCTGATGAAAACGGGCGAAACGAAATCCGGATTCGATCGGCCTCATCCTTCGGTGGGATAGCTCATGTTGCGTATCAGATTGGCGATGGTTGTCGCCATCTCTCTGTGTTTTGTCTTCGTGCTCGGCTTTACGCTGTACTGGGGGTCTCACAAAATCGCCCTGTATTCGTCCCGCAGCCAGTCGGCTTACGAGGCGTTCGACCGCTATCAGCAGCTCTACCGGGAAGCTTATCGCTATTTTAAGCAACGCATGGATCTGCTCCTGGTCGATCAGCAAGGCACGGCGGCTGATGTCGAGATGTCCCGCCAGCGTCTGCACGATGCGGTAGAACGCCTGCGGAAAGCCGCGGCAACCGACCTGGACGCCGCCAGCGATATCGAGGTCTGGCAGACCCGTCAGAGCGAACTGGACAGCATCGCCCGTCTGAGCGCCTCGCTCGAAGCCGGCATGAATCGGTTCGACCAGGTCGACCGCCTGCGGCAGGAGGGTCGGCGCGAAGCGGCGTTATTGCTGCTGTCGGAAGTTCTGGAGGAAGACATCGACCGCAAATTCGACCCGCTGATCGATGATGCGATCAATCGCGAGCGTGAGCGGGCCCTGGTGGCGAGAGAGCGATTGATGGGGCTGATCGGGCTTTCCAGCTGGATTTCCATCAGCACGGCCATCGTCTCGGTGGTTTTCAGCATCGCCGCGGGCGCCATGCTTTTCAGAAGCATCCGAAGGCCGATCGAGGCCCTGATGCGAGGCACCGACGAAATCGCGGCCGGCAATCTCCCTTATCGCATTCCCATCGATAGCCGGGACGAATTCGGTTATCTCGCCAAGCACTTCAATCAAATGGCGCAAGAGCTGGAAGTCCAGCAGCGGAAGCTCGGCGAGGCGCGCACTGTGCTGGAACAAAAGGTGGCGGAGCGGACGCTCGAGCTGAACCACCTCAACGGCGAGCTGCAACGCATGGATCATGCGCGGAGGCAGTTCTTCGCCGATATCAGTCACGAACTGCGCACCCCGATTACGGTGATCCGCGGCGAGGCCGAAGTGACGCTTCGGGGGAGGAACAAGGATGCCGAGGAGTACAAGGAATCCTTGCAGCGCATTCTCGAACTGTCGCTGCAATTGGGTAAGCTGGTCAACGATCTGTTGTTCCTCGCCAGGGCCGAAACCGCGAACCTACAGTTCGAGTGGGAAACCCTCGATCTCGTCGAACTGGTCGTCAATGCGGCCGAGGATATACGTGTGCTGGCGCAGGAGAAATCGATCGAGGTGACGCTGAACGTAACGGATACGCCGGTGTGGGTCCGCGGCGACAAACAGCGGCTTCGACAGATCATTTTCGTTCTCGGGGACAATGCTTGCCGGTATTCGCATGCCGGCGGCCGGATCATCATCGATCTGGAGGGCGACGGAACGGAAGCGCTTCTGCGCGTCATCGATCACGGCATAGGCATTCCCGCCCAGGACCTCAAGATGATCTTCGACCGTTACTACCGCAGCACGAACGCCCGCCGTTCCAGCGACGACGGCACCGGCCTCGGGCTTCCGGTCGCAAAAGCCATCGTGGCCGCGCACGGCGGGGAGATTTCGGCGGACAGCAGCGAAGAAGCGGGAACGACATTTGCAGTAACATTGCCGCAAGTTGATTTGAAAGACAGCGCTGTCGATGCGAGCGCCGACGATTTCGACTACGTCCGAGAATCGGCCGCATAGCTCGAAGGCCGGCGTTTTGTGGGAACGGGCTTTAGAGCTGATTTCGTCGCGATGTAGCGCCCGAGGCTAGTAGGTCGGCAATCCTTTGCCGACGAAGACGTTTCGATGGGCACGCTACGCTTTGCCCATCCTACCTAGCCCGCGATGGGCAGCCGTTCGGAATCGCGGGCTAGAGCCTGCTCCAACGGAATGCGCAAAATGTCTAATAAAACGCTTTTTTTGGGAGAGGTAACAAGACCTTGGATATTCTGCTGGTGGAAGACGACGAGCGTATCGTCGAATTCGTCAGACGAGGGTTGAAGGCCGAGGGGTATGCGGTGGATGTCGCCCGTACCGGACGGGACGGCATCGCGCTGGGAAACACGGCGGCCTATCGGTTGATCATCCTGGATCGAAAGCTGCCCGATCTTACCGGTCTCGAAGTGTGCGAGCGCCTGCGCGCCGATCACGTCGACACGCCCATACTCATGCTGACGGCCATGGATACGGTGCAGGACAAGGTGACCGGCCTCCGCTCCGGAGCGGACGACTATATGACCAAGCCCTTCTCGTTCGAAGAATTGCTCGCACGCATCGAAGCGCTGATGCGGCGGCGCGGAGTAGGGATCAAGAGCGAGGCCAGGGAACTCCGCATCGCCGATCTGGTGCTGAACCAGGAGACCCATGAGGTTCGGCGCGGCAATCAGGTGATCGATCTGACGCCCAAGGAGTTCGCGCTGCTCGAGAGTTTCATGAAGGCTCCCGGCAAGGTTTTGAGCCGAACGCGGATTCTGGAGCAGGTTTGGGGTTACAGCGCCGATCCCATGACCAATGTGGTCGACGTGTACGTCCGCCAGTTGCGGCGCAAGATCGATGAGAATTACGACCATAAGCTTCTCAAGACGGTTCGGGGTTACGGCTACAAGCTGGACGCCTCGCAGGAATCGGACGCGATCGCCCAGGGTGGCGCAGAGGCCTGAGTAAAGCGCAGGGGACGCTGAAGCACACTCATGTGCGCCCACGCCGATCCGTTGCGGTATTATCTGCATGCCCGAAGTGGGCTTCCGGGGGCGGCGGATTACGAACAATAAATAATTCGGGCAAATCGATTGTTCGAACTCATCACCAGGTGCATCTCATGAATAGGGTTATCCATGGCCTGTCCGCAGGCGAATATCGGGGTGGGGGCTCCCGTGGGGAAGAATCATGTTTTACACGGTTCCTTCTTTTTTTCATCACCCCTTTACGATGGTCGATGGCGGCGCTCGCGATTGCCCTGGGCGGATACCAACACCTGGCACTGGCCGATATTGTTTCGGTTAATCCTTCAGGGCTTGTTTCAGTGCGGGCCGATGCTGGGTCGGTAAGTTTTACTCTCAGCTATGCGCTTGAGCCAAATGATAGTGAACTCGGCGGTAATCTGATTGTCCGCTGGTTTACGCAAAACGGTACAGCGACCGCTCCGGCGGACTACGGCTCAGTGGACAACTCGTACAGTTTTGTCCGCGGAAGCGCATTGCCGCAAACTCAACCCATCACGATTCCCATCGTCAACAATCCAAATCTAACCTCAGACAGGTCGTTTAGGCTGAATTTCGAATGTTTCGATACTTCGATCCAGGAGCCTTGTAGTCCTACCCAGTTCCCGAGTTCCGTCACCATCACCATCACGCCTGTGCCAACCACGCCCACTCCGGCACCGACCCCAACGCCGCTCAGCGAGCTTCCCGGACTCACCGAAAACCAGCGCTCCGTGGCCAATGCCCTGGTAGGGGCCTGTGACGGAGCCACCGGCGAACTGGCCCAGCGCTGTTCGGATCTGTTGGGCTCCGGATTGACCGACGCCGAGAAGATCGCCGCCTTGAGCCTGATCACCCCCGAGCAGGTGGCTTCCCAAACCAGCATGCCGCTGCGCATAGGCACCGGGCGCATGGCCAACCTGAAGCAGCGCTTGACCATGCTGCGGCACGGCGGCGGCGGTCTCGACCTGGCCATGAATATCGACGGCCGAAACATTTCTTACGCCCAGCTCGCGCGTGCGCTCGGGAAGGAATCGGGCGGTGCGGCGGGCGACGGACCGGACGATCCGTTGCGGGACAGTCCCTTCGGGTTTTTCGTGCAGGGCCGGTTCAACGGCGGCGACAGGGACTCTACCGGCGAGGAGCGGGGCTACCGGTTCACGACCGGCGGCCTTACCCTGGGTGCCGATTACCGGCTGACCGATCAGCTGATCCTGGGCCTCGCGTTCGGCTACGACGGCACCTCCGCCGTCTTCAGCCAGGATTCCGGCGCGATGGACACCGATTCCTACCACGGCTCCTTCTACGGCAGTTATTACCTGCCGGCGGATTTCTACGTGGATTGGATAGGAAATTTCACCCGCCACGATTACGACATGAAGCGCAATATCCGCTATACCGGATTTTCGTCGCGGGCGCGCAGCAATCCGGAAGGCAATCAGTACGGCTTCGCCGTCAGTTTCGGCAAGGATTTCGCGATCAGCGAATGGAACCTGAACCCGTACCTCCGCATGGAGTATGCCAAGCTCCAGATCGACGCCTACCAGGAAAAAGGCGGCGGCGGCCTGGGCCTGGCCTTCGGCAGCCAGGACGATCATTCCCTGACCACGGATCTGGGCGCGCAGATAGGCCGGTCGTTCAGCCTGCCTTGGGCGGTGCTGACGCCGTCGATTCGCTTCGAGTGGGAACACCAGTACCAGAATGGTTCGCGCGACCTCCGCGTCCGTTTCGCGGACGCGGCCGCCGGCACCGGCAGCTTCTCCATCTCCAACTCGGCTCCGGACCGCGATTATTTCAATCTGGGCGGATCATTGGCCGCCACCTTGCCCGGCGGCAACGCCGCTTTTCTGCGCTATGAAACCCGGTTAGGCCAGCAGGCCGTGTCCAGTCATATCGTCGAGGCCGGCGTCAGAATTTCGTTTTAGGACATTGTTCGGTCTGGCGTAGCGCCGCCCAGTAGGTCGGGAATCCCTTCCCGACATCATTGTCGGCAAAGGATGGCCGACCTACCAGCTTATTTTGGCCTGCATTCCGGGGGTGTGCGTGCCGAGTTCCCGTTTCACCCCGCCATACTGTGGTGAAAAACGCTCAAGGCATCGCACGAAATTCCGCCGGCCTTGGAAGCCGCTCCGGGACGCGCTCGTCAGAACGTCAGGGTCACCCCCACGTAAGCCGAGCGCCCCATGCCGGGCAGGGCGGTGCCATAGACAAACGGGCGCGCACCGAGATAGGCGCCGCCCAGAGGCAAGTCGTAGTTCTTGTCGAGCAGGTTGTCGAGGCCGGCGTCGATGCGGACATGCTTCCATTCGTAGCCGGTGCGCAGGTTGACCAAAGCGTAGCCGCCCGTCTTGAGTTCGTTCCTGACGTCCGCCACATCGGTTTTGGACGCCACCAATTGGAGTTCGACGGCGTTGTTCCAGCCGCCCCATTGGTGGTCGACGGTCAGTTTGCCGTTGACCGGCATCATGTGATAGAGGTTGTCGCCGGTATCCAGATTTTCGCCGCGGACATAACCCAGCACGCCCCGGCCGGTAAAGCGCCCGAATCGGGTGTCGCCCAGGAGCGCCTTGCCGGAGAAATCGACGCCGTAGAGTTGAGCGTCATGGTTGGCGAACTTGAGGAACACGAAGCCGTCGGTCGCCGCCAGATTGGCCGCCGTGCACGGCGTGCCGGCGGTCACCGGACAGCGGTCCGCGTCGATGTAATCTTCGACATAGGTGTAATAAGGCGTGATCCTGACGTCCCATTCCTGTTGCTGCGCGTCATGCCAACCGAACGTGGCGCTTATGGTATGCGCTACTTCCGGCTCCAGATCCGGGTCGCCGACATAGCCGTTGCCGTCGCCGAACCAGCCGTTCATGTACATGGCCATGCTGCCCAAACCCCAGGCATAACGTTCATAAAGGTTAGGGGAGCGATTCTTGCGCGCGTAGCCCGCTTCGAAATGGCTGGTGTCGTTCGGCGTGTAGCGCACCAGGGCGGTCACGTCGAAGTTGTCGTCGGTACGGTCGCGGCTTCTGGCGTTGAAGGTGCCGGCCGCCCGCTGGTCGGCGCGCTGCATCATCGACGTCGAGGAGTAAGGCTGCACGGTGTCGGCATTCATGCTCACGTGATCGTGGCGCAGTCCGAGCAGCGAACTCCATTCCTCGCTCCAGCGGGCGTCCCATTCGGCAAATGTGCCGATGCGGTCGCGTTCGCCGTTGCGGACGTTCCAGAAGATGTCGGGTTCCATCATCATGCTGCCGGCGACCGGCGGCCACCAGTCGTCCAGTTCGTTGCTATGATATTCGTTGCCGATGCGCAGGGTATCTCGATCCGATAGCGGTATTTCCGCCTTGATCTGGTAACCGAGATTGTTGCCTTTCGTCTTCATGGGCATGTCGCCGGGTCGTTTGTCCTCCAGGAAGTTCATCTCGTGCTCGGTGTGCTCGTAGTAAAACCGGGTTTCCAGATCGCCCCAGCCGAATTTCCCCTTGTACCGGACATTGCCGAAGGTGCTGTCGTTGTCGACCATGTCCATGCGGGCATTGGGAAAGCCCTGGCGCGGAATGTTCTGCTGCCCGGCGTTGACGACGAGCAGATGATCGTCGTTGCCGAGCGCCAGGGTCATCGAGTGGTTCTGGGCCTCGTACTGGCTGGATTTGACCTCGAAGCCGCCGCCCGCCTTGTAGTTGTCGCTCTCGGTGTGGGAACCGGTATAGGACAAGGCCATGTGCTCGCCCGCCGCGTTGAGCGTCACGCTGCCGCCGAAGGCTTCGCCGTTGGTGCGATAGAACGAGGAAATACTGCCCCCGAATATCGCCCCTTCCTCGGCCGTGGCGAAACGGGGAGTGATGGAATCGAGGATGATGGTTCCGCCGAGGCTGTCGCCGCCGAGACTGACCGGCGTGATGCCCGCCACGACCGTCGCCTGTTCCACGTTGCGCAAATCGATATAGGACAGGGGCGGATTCATGTGGTTGGCACAGGCGGAGGTGATTGACATGCCGTTGATCCGTACCTTGACCCGGTCGTCGTTGAGGCCGTGAATCACCGGGAGACTGGATAATCCGCCCGAACCATAGCGGCTGAATCCCGGCACGTCGTCGAAAAGCGCAGAGGTATCGCTGGTGTAAGACTGCTTCCTGGCTATGGTCTTGCCGGTCAGTTCGCTGGTGTTCAGCGACTTGAAATTCGGTGTCCACGATTCGGTCACGAGAATTTTTTCGAGTCGCACGGCATCGCCGCTTTGGCTTTCCGTCTTGTCGGCGGCGAATGCCGAGATCGCGCAGGAAAATGACAGGGCGCCGGTCAGCGCCTTCGTCAATCGTTCGTTAAACACAGTCTTTTTCACGCATAACCTCATCTAAGAGCCTATCCCAGTAGACCCGTTGCCCGCCAAGTAATGATGCCGCAGGCCAAGTGCAGCATGGCAAGATAGGTGTCGGTTCGTTTTTCCCAGCGGATCAAAATCCGGCGGAATCGGTTGAGCCAGCTGTGGGTCCGTTCGACCACCCAGCGCCGCGCCTTGAAACCGGCTTCCTTCTTGATCGCTTCGGCCTCCTCACCGCGCGCTCGAATGTGAGCGGTAAACTGAAAGGCCTTGGCCAAGTCCCTCACCTCGTCATAGTCATAGCCTTTGTCCAGGCACAAGCCTTGCGGCTGCTCCGGCGTGGGTACAGGGCGCGGGACGCCGATGGCCGCCAAGGTGGACCGCGCCAGCTTCAGGTCGTGCCGATTGGCGCCGGCAATCACCACACTCAGCGGCAGGCCCGCGCCATCGGTTAACAGGCTTCGCTTCGCACCTTGTTTGCCCCGGTCGGTCGGATTCGGTCCCGTTTTTTTGAACCCGCCAACGGCGCTTTCGTCATGGCCCCATCCATGGCCAACCACGACCAGTCCAAGCCCTTCAACGCATCATAAGTCAGCAGTCCTTCGCGCCAGAACGCCTGGAACACCCCGGCTTCGGTCCACTCGACAAAGCGGCGATGGGCCGAACTGCTGGAGCAAATCCCGGTGGCGTTCAGCGCATTCCACTGACACCCGGTCCGGAGCACAAACAAGATCGCATTCATCGCCTGTCGGTCCGGCACCCGCGGGTTATGGCACCCGAGCGGATGCGGTTTACGCGGCGGCAAGAGCGGTTCCATCCGTTCCCACAGCTCATCCGGAATGCGCCAGCCATCATCTTTCGTCACCAGTCCCATAAGAGCCCCTCTTGACTCGAAATTTCGGCATTAGAGGTCGCTCATCACGCTTTTGTTCCTACTGGGATAGGCTCTAAGTACACACAAGAGAATCGGACGGCGGGCGCCGACGCGGAGCGTTATGGCAAAGACCGCACCACATTAAAACATTATCGTATTATCAAATGTTTAAGGATTATTTCCCCAATTTTGGCGCTGTAATGTGTGGTAAATGCCTCGCTTTTGTGAGGGATATCGCTCACTTTTGGCGACTTAAGGAAGGCAAGATTTGGTAGATGCTTGAATTTCCGCCACGAGTTACCGCTAAGGCGATGCAGCCCAGAACCAAATCTTGCGGCCGGCACGGGGGCGGATGTGGCAAATACCGCGGTCGGTCGGCGATTCGCCAGAGCGTTGACGAAGCGCTGAAGCGTTTGTCGCAGCAGGGGTGTTCTGCATGGGTTGGAAAGCAGCCTTCATGGCGGGTTCCTGCGCCGAAAAAATATAGACGCGAGTCAGCTGTCGCAGATTGGTATCATTTGCCGACGAAACCGTAGTACCCGGAAGCGTTGCGACGGCGGCAGCCGTTTGCGTTTGAAAGCGATTTCCGATCTACTTTCGTACCCTGCGCGCGAGATGTGCGCCATTCGCCCCGGTGCTCTGTGCTATTTCCCGTGTGCCACCGGGCGTTTTGTCCAGGGCGCACGAACCGAACTCGCCGTGCTCATCAAACCGAGTGCGGCAAATCAATCGTTTAAACCAATGGCACGCTTTCTGTTATCAAAGTCTCGCCGGTGCTGATCCGACCAACCAAGTAAACCGCACATGATCGCGTCGAACCAACCGCTACACCGCTTTTTCAAGGCGCGCCGCCGGATGACTCTGGCCGAGCGCGCGGCCGTACTGGTCATCGTCTCGGTATCGATAGGCGTGGTGATGTCGCTCGTGCGCGGCGACGATTTCGCGGCCGAATGCGCTGTCACCGACGCCAGCCTGGGCGCCATCCGCACGGCGATTCTGGGCGGACGGGCCGGCCTTGGGGGATACCGTGCCGACGTCGGCGAGATCCCGCGCTCGATCCGCGACCTGTTCGACCCGGCGTCATTGCCGCCGCATCTTCGGACCTTCGATCCTGCGAGCGGGCGCGGCTGGCGCGGCCCGTACCTGACGGATGGCGTACGGATCGACGTCCGCAAGGCCCATTGCAGCTTCTCCGACGCGAGCTGCGACAGCGGCCGTTTCATCAACGGTTTGGCCAACGGCGACACGGGCGTTCTCGACGGATTCGGACGCCATGCGCCCGAATGCACGAATTCGGACGCCGAGCGCTATTGCAGAAATCCGATCCTGCTCCAGATCCCCTGCGACGATCTGAACCGCAACGGCGTCTGCGGCGATAGCGATGATATGTGGCTGCCGGGCAATGCACGGCTCGTTTCGGCGGGACCCAACGGGGAATTGGAGACCGCTCTGGCGGACTACAGCGCCGGCCGCCGCGGCGACGACCGGGTGCTGTACCTGCTCATGGGCGATCCGGGCGGCGGCAACCGACCATGCAAATGATGCCGGCCGATTCTCTCCCGATACGGCCGGATGGCACTTTAAGGAATGTTGGCTGAATCGACGGCGGTGGTCGGCTTGCGGTGCGGGGCGATGGTTTTCCGTATCCGCTCGAACGAGTCTCGGAAATCTTCTTCCCCGCTCGTGCATTCGAAATTCTTATGATTTCCATAATAAAAACAAGGCATTGCCCAGCTGGTCTTGGCATTCGGTTTCTGTAGAATAGGATTTCTCCATTCGGATAAATCGGTTCCGATCTACGAGAAACCACATGATTCGGAAAATTCTCATCGCCAACCGCGGCGAAATCGCGGTGCGCATCATTCGCGCCTGCGCCGAAATGGATATTCGCTCGGTGGCCATTTTTTCCGAGGCCGACCGTTTCGCGCTCCACGTGAAAAAAGCGGACGAAGCCTACTGCATCGGTTCGGAAGAACTGGCCGGCTATCTGAATCCCCACCGCATCGTCAACCTGGCCGTGGAAACCGGCTGCGACGCCGTGCATCCGGGCTACGGCTTTCTGTCGGAAAACCCGGAACTGGCCGCCGCCTGCGCGGCGCGCGGCATTGTTTTCATCGGTCCGGACGCCGACACCATCCGGCGCATGGGCGACAAAACCGTGGCCCGCGAGACCATGATCCGCGCCGGCGTGCCGGTAACGCCGGGCAGCGAGGGCAACGTCGACAGTCTCGATCGGGCGCTGAAGGAAGCCGAACGCATCGGTTATCCGGTCATGCTCAAGGCGACTTCGGGCGGCGGCGGGCGCGGCATCCGGCGCTGCGATACGCCCCAAGAGCTCCGCCAGAATTACGAAAGGGTCATTTCCGAGGCCACCAAGGCGTTCGGCAACGCCGAAGTGTTTCTGGAAAAGTGCATCGAGCGGCCCCGCCATATCGAGGTGCAGGTGCTGGGCGATCACCACGGCAACGTGGTCCATCTGTACGAGCGCGACTGCTCGATTCAGCGCCGCAATCAGAAGCTCATCGAAATCGCGCCCTCGCCCCAGCTCACGCCGGAACAGCGGGAGTACGTGGGCCAGCTCGGGGTGCGCGCCGCCCGCGCCGCGAATTACCGGAACGCCGGGACGGTGGAATTTTTGCTCACAGAGCAGGGCGAATTTTATTTCATGGAGATGAACACGCGAGTGCAGGTGGAGCACACCATTACCGAGGAAATCACCGGTTTCGATATCGTGCAGAAGCAAATCCGCATCGCCAGCGGCGAACCTTTGCCTTTCCGCCAGGAAGACGTGAAGGTCGCCGGCTATGCCATGCAATTCCGAGTCAACGCCGAAGACCCGAAAAACGATTTTCTGCCGAGCTACGGCCGCATCACGCGTTATTACGCGCCCGGCGGTCCCGGCGTCCGCATCGACACCGCCATTTATACCGGTTACGAAATCCCACCCTATTACGATTCGCTGTGCGCCAAGGTCATCGTGCGCGGCCGCACCTGGACTGAAGTGCTGGCCCGCGGCCGTCGGGTGCTCGGCGATATGGCCATCAGCGGGGTGAGGACTACGATGCCGTTCTACCGGGAAATCCTCGATCATCCCGATTTCATCGCCGGGCGCTTCGACACCGGATTTCTGCAGGATCATCCCGAACTCCTGAATTATTCACTGAAACGCAGCCACGACGACGCGGCTTTGGCCGTCGCGGCCGCCATCGCCGCCCACGTGGGGCTTTGAAACCATCATGAGCAAGGTCTACATCACCGACACCGTATTGCGCGACGCCCATCAGTCCTTGATCGCGACGCGCCTTCGCACCGAGGACATGCTGCCCATCTGCGACAAGCTGGACCGGGTCGGCTATTGGTCGCTGGAAGTCTGGGGCGGCGCCACCTTCGACGCCTGCATGCGGTTTTTGAAGGAAGATCCGTGGGAACGGCTGAAGAAGCTCCGCCGCGCCTTGCCCCATACCCGCTTGCAGATGCTGCTGCGCGGTCAGAATCTTTTGGGCTACCGGCATTATTCCGACGACGTGGTGCGGGAGTTCGTCCGGCTTGCGGCGAAGGAAGGCATCGACGTATTCCGCATCTTCGACGCGCTCAACGACCTCCGCAATCTGGAGACCGCCATCCGGGCGGTGAAGGAGGCGGGCAAGCACGCCCAGGCCGCCATCTGTTATACCCTGAGCCCGGTCCACACCGTCGACCTTTACGTGGAGCAGGCCCAGGCCCTGGTCCGGATGGGCGCCGACAGCATCGCCATCAAGGACATGGCGGGACTCCTGACGCCCATGGCCACGGCGGAGCTGGTTTCGGCGCTCTCGGCCAGCCTGAGCGCGCCGCTGCATCTCCATTCCCACGCCACCTCAGGGCTGGCCGAAATGTGCGAACTCAAGGCGGTTGAGCACGGCTGCACCCACATCGACACGGCCATTTCGTCCTTCGCCGGCGGCACCAGCCATCCTCCGACAGAGAGTATGGTGGTCGCCTTGCGCGGCACCCGCCACGACACCGGCCTGGATCTGGAACTGTTGCAGGACATCGCCGCCTATTTCGCCGAGATCCGAAAAAAATACCGCCGGTTCGAGAGCGAATTCACCGGCGTCGATACCCGCGTTCAGATCAACCAGGTGCCGGGCGGGATGATGTCGAACCTCGCCAAGCAGTTGGAGGAGCAGGGCGCGCTCGACCGCATCCTCGACGTTTTCGACGAAATCCCGCGGGTGCGCCGCGACCTCGGCTATCCGCCCCTGGTGACACCGACCTCGCAAATCGTCGGCACTCAGGCGGTGCTGAACGTGGTCACCGGCGAGCGCTACAAGTCCATTACCAACGAGGTCAAACGTTATCTCCAGGGCGGTTACGGCCGCCCGCCGGCACCGGTCGATCCGGACCTCCAGCGCCGCGCCATCGGCCGCGAGCAACCGGTCGAATGCCGCCCCGCGGACCTTCTGCCGCCGGAACTGGACAACTTGCGCGCGGAGATCGGCGATCTGGCGGAGAGCGAGACCGATCTGATGATCTATGCGATGTTTCCGGAGGTCGCCCGGAAATTCCTTCAGGAGCGGCGCGAAGGCCGGCTCCAGCCGGAGCCTTTGGCTCCGCCGGAGGCGCCGTCCCAGCCGGCGGAGCGCGGCGACGTGCCCACCGAGTTCAAGGTGTTCGTTCACGGCGAGGCATACGATGTCCACATCACCGGCGCCAATTTCAACGATCCGCACCACCGGAGGTTCTACATCACCTTGGACGGCGTGCCTCAGGAAGTGGATCTCGAGGTGCTGAGCGGCTACCGGCGGAGCGTCACGCCAAGCGGGCGTCCCGTGCCGGGCAAACCGGGCGATGTGGTGACCGCGATGCCGGGCAATATCGTCGATATCCTGGTGCAGCCGGGGGACAAGGTGAGCGCGGGGCAGGGCGTTCTGGTCACCGAGGCGATGAAGATGGAAGCGGAAATCCAGGCCCCCGTCGGCGGCACGGTCGCCGCGATTCACGTCAAGAAAGGCGACCGGGTGAATCCCAACGAGGTCTTGATGGAGATCGAGCCTTAGCCTTACGGATTCGTCGACAACTTGTAGGTCGGCAATCCTTTGCCGACACAGGGGGCCGAACCCGGCCGAAGTTTGGAGATCGGCGACCCTTTCCCGGCAAATCCGGCACGTCGGCAAAGGATCGCCGACCTACGACTCTGAACCTGGGCGAAGGACGGCGACCGTTCTCGCCTGATGACAGGTCCGTACGTTTGCTTTCTTCCGGTATCATCTTCCCTTGAACTCAAATTCCCGACTTCGACATGAAAGCAACTGTCATCCCCGTCACGGCATTTCAGCAAAACTGCTCGCTCCTCTGGTGCGAGGAAACCATGGAAGGCGCCGTGGTCGATCCGGGCGGCGATCTCGATCGAATCCTCAAGACGGTCGAAGATGCCGGCGTGACGCTGGTCAAGATTTTGCTCACTCACGCCCATGTGGACCATGTGGGCGGCACGGCGGCTTTGGCCGGGCAGCTCGGAATTCCGATCGAAGGCCCGCAGAAGGAAGACCGGTTCTGGATCGATCTTTTGCCGAAGCAATGCGAGATGTTCGGTTTTCCGCCGGCAGCCACCTTCACCCCCGACCGCTGGCTGGAGGACGGCGATACGGTGGAGTTCGGGCATCAAACCCTCGAAGTGATACATTGCCCCGGTCATACGCCCGGCCACGTGGTCTTTTTCCACTCCGGCGAACGTCTCGCCATTGTCGGGGATGTGCTGTTCAAAGGCTCCATCGGGCGGACAGACTTTCCCGGGGGCGATTACGGCACGCTGGTGCGGTCCATCCGCGAGCGGCTTTTTCCCTTGGGCGACGATATCGTTTTCATTCCGGGCCACGGTCCCGCGTCCACCTTCGGCGACGAGCGCGGCACCAATCCGTTCGTGGGCGATGCCGCCCGGTAACCGGGTACATGAACCGGTCGATGGCCGGACGGCGAACGCAACGCTGATCCGCTTCGACCGGGTCTCGGTATCGGTACGCGGCAAGCCGATCCTGACCGATCTCAGCTTCACGCTGGGCGCGGGTGAAAAGGCCGTGCTCCGCGGCAGATCGGGCTCGGGCAAGAGCACGGTGCTCAAGACCTTGTTGGGACTTTATCCGCTGGCCGGGGGAAGAATTCTGTTCGACGATGAGCCGCTCGATCCGTCGGCCGTGCGAATCATCCGGCGCCGCGCAGCCTATATCGGGCAAGAGCCGATCCTCGGCGCCGAAACGGTACGCGAAGCCTTGATGTTGCCGTTTCAATTCGAGACGCATCGGGAAAATAAACCGTCCGAGCGTCGGTTGATCGATGCGCTGGCGCGTCTTCACCTGTCCCCGGATATTCTGGAGCAGGAATGCCGCCGCGTTTCAGGCGGCGAAAAGCAGCGCATCGCCATCGCGCGTGCCTTGTTGCTGGGGAAAAATCTCTATCTCCTGGACGAGGTGACCAGCGCCCTGGATGCCGAAAGCAAGCGGACGGTGCTGGACGTATTCGGCGATCCCGGTTTCACCGTGCTCTCCGTGGCCCATGATCCCGACTGGGACACGCGCTGCGATGTGGTTTTGGAACTGGACGGCGGGCGCCTGATCCGTACGCGTCGCGATGGAAACGCTTGATATCGCCCTGCCGCAAATGACGGTGCTTTACGGCGTCGTGCTGTTGCCGTGGCTGCTGCTCGGACTGATCGGACTGGGCTTGAGCGGGGCGATCGCGACCGGCATCCTCCGCATGAGCCTTCAATTGGCCTTGGTGGGCGTTTATCTGAAGACATTGTTCACGCTCAATAATCCCTGGCTGAACGGCCTTTGGGTTCTGGTGATGCTGGTAGTAGCCGATTGGTCGATTCTGAAGCGCGCCGGCTTGAAGCGGCGTTACTTCTTCGCCGCCACTTTCGCGGCGGTGACCGCCAGCGTCCTGTTTTCCACGGCGTATTTGTTGTTTTTGGTGATACGGCCGCCGCTCTATTACGACGCGCGCTATCTGGTTCCCCTCGCAGGCATGATTCTCGGCAATTGCCTGCAGGGAAATGTCATCGGACTGGAGCGCTTCTATACCGCACTCAAGAAAAACGAAAACGAGTACCAGACTTATCTGCTGCTCGGCGCCACCCGCTGGGAGGCGGTACGGCCCTATTTTCGCGAAGCCGTCAAAGCGGCGATCAACCCGACCCTGGCCAGCATGGCGACTTTGGGGCTGGTATCGCTGCCCGGCATGATGACCGGCCAGATCCTGGGCGGCAGCGAACCGTGGCTGGCGGTGAAATATCAGATTGCCATCATGCTGTGCATCTTTGCCAGCACCACCCTTGCCAGCATTCTCAACTTGGCACTTAGTCTGAATATCGCGTTCGATGAATTCGACGTGTTGAAGTCGGATATCGCCGAGGATGGCTAACAAGCGGCTCGATTTTTGGGGAGGCTTGATTCGCTCAGCCGAATTGCGGTAAAAGCAATCGAATAAGAGGATTATGCATGCTCGGAACCCTTGGAATGGACACCGTTTCGGGTAGAATTTATGGTTTCGAGTATGGTTCGCCAGCTCATAAACACGACAGGATGACCAGCATGGAGAAGGATGACCAAATTGCCGCAGGAAGATCGGCCGCTGCGGGCAAGGGCTTCAGCGACCACCTCCGGGTGTTTCGTAAGAACAATCCTACCCCGCCCTCCCGCGATTCATTCAGCACTTCGCGGCGCTTATCCAACAATAGCGCTGCTGCCATAGTCCCGAAGTCTAGTTTTCGCCAGCAAAGCACGGACAGCGTTTCGGTGCCCACAGTTGTCCGGAGGGGCGGACGGCACAAGCGGCATGCCCGTCTGCTCATCGTCGAGGGCAGCGCCGAGATGCGCAGTTATTTCCAGCGATTTTTGGGCGATCGCTACGAGGTCCTGGTCGTAACCAACGGCACGGCAGCGCTTGATGCCGTTCTGAGTGATCCTCCCGACCTGGTGTTGGCCGACCTCAGGACCCTGCAGCGTGACGGTCCCGTGCTTTTGCACGCATTGAAGGGCAACGCCAAGATTCACCACATCCCGGTGATTCTGACCGCGGCGCGCTCGGAGGAAAAAACCTGTAGCGAAGAATTGAACGCCGGCGTGGACGATTATCTGATCAAGCCCCTCTCCGCGCGCCAGCTACTGGCCTGTGTAGCGACCCATATCGAGCTCAGAAACGTGCGCCGGGAGGCCGCCCAGGCGCTATCGGAAAGCGAGGCGAAATACAAGACGCTGCTCGATTCTCTCGATGACGGCGTATTCGTGGCTCACGACGGCCGTTTCGTCTTCGCGAATCCCGCGTTGTCGGCCTTGCTGGGTTATACGGGCGAGGACTGTATCGGCTTGTCGTTTCGATCGGTGATCGCGTCCGAAGATTTCGAATCGTGGAGCGAACTATTCATACAGAGCGGCTCCGAGGGACTTGAGTCTCCCTGGCGTCGCGAGGCGGCGTTCCTGCACCGGGACGGACGACGCATCTGCGTCGAACTTTGCGCGCGCCGCATACATTTCAATCGGCGTCCGGCAATACTGGGTATCGTGCGCGATATAACCGAACGCATGCAGGCCGAAGAAGCTCTTCGCGAGAGCGAAGAGCGTTTCCGCCGGGTGGTCGAACAGGCGCCGATCCCGATTTTCGTCCACGCCATGGACGGCCAGATCCTCGAAATCAGTTGTGCGGTCACCGAATTGACGGGGTGGACCCATGAGGACATTCCCGATGCGCGAGCCTGGTTTCTGAAGGGGCGACGGATTCCCGAGGAAGCGGTGGACAGCATTCTGGCGGAAACACAGCGGCGGTTTACCGAAGGCTCGATTGCGGAGCCCGAGGAGATTACGGTGTGGACCAAGAAAGGCGAGCCGCGGCGCTGGCTGTTTTATGGGTCGGCTCCCATGCGTTTGCCCGATCGAAGGCCATTCCTTGCCTCCATGGCAATCGACGTGACCGATCACCGAAAGGCGGAACAGGCCTTGCGCGAGGCCGACCGCTTGAAGGACGAGTTCGTCGCCATGCTGGCCCATGAACTACGGAATCCGCTGGCGCCGATCCGGAATGCCGTGCAGGTGTTGCGCCAATTGGGGCTGACCGACCCCGAGCTGAAATGGACGCGTGAAGTGATCGGCCGGCAGGTGGTCCAGATGAGCCGTTTGCTCGACGATCTGCTGGATATTTCCCGCATTACCCGCGGTACCATCGTGTTGAAAAAGACGGCGGTCGAAATCTCGACCGTAATCGATCGGGCGGTCGAAACCAGCCTGCCGTTGATCAAGTCCCGCCGGCACAAGCTGACTGTTGACTTGCCGCAGGAGCCGGTGCAAGTCGAGGGCGATCTGACGCGGCTTGTGCAGGTGATCGCCAATCTTCTGAATAACGCGGCCAAGTACACGGATGCCGGCGGGTGTATCGATCTGATCATCGAAAGCTCTGCGGACGAAGTGTTGATACGGGTGCGCGACAATGGCATGGGAATTCCCGTCGAACTTTTGCCGAATATATTCGAGTTGTTTACCCAGGGTAGCCGTTCGCTCGATCGTTCCCAGGGCGGGCTTGGGCTCGGGCTGGCACTGGTGCGGCGGCTGATAGAAATGCACGGGGGGAGAGTGTTAGCACAAAGCGCGGGGTCCGGCAGCGGTGCCGAGTTCATTGTGCATTTGCCGCGGATGGCGGCTGCGCCGACTCATGAAGGTTCGGGGTCGGCAGGCGGCGAATCCGCATCGAGTTTGGCTGGCGTTCGGGTTCTGGTGGTCGACGATAACGTCGATTCCGCGGAAAGCATGGCATTGCTGCTTAGCCTGGACGGACACGACGTGCGTACCGCCTTCGATGGCCCTGGCGCTCTCGCGGTCGCCGCGGAGTTCCAGCCGGAGGCAGTGCTGCTCGATATCGGATTGCCGGGAATGGACGGTTATGAAGTCGCGAAGCAAATGCGAGGGTTACCGGGATTGCAAAAGGCGCTGATGATCGCCGTTACGGGCTACGGCCAGGCAGACGATCGCGCCCGTTCGAAGGCCGCGGGTTTCGATCATCACTTGGTGAAACCGGTCGACCCTGAAATTTTGAGCGCGTTGCTGGCGACGCTGAGGCCCGACTGAGGCTCGGCGGACGGCTGCTTGTTTTTCGATAATGTGACGGTCTCGTGACAAGATACTTACGAGTTTGCGCGTATTTTCGGAGAGGGGGTATAGGCGTTTAAATGTAATTTCTTGGATTCGCTTATTTGGCTGCTTACCGGTCCGTTCATGAACGTTAGTGGGACAGTTCCGAAAAGGGGTAATTCCGGAAATGCATGCCAACAAGCGGAGCTCGGCGATCATGATTTTCGTTGGCAATCGATTCGGTCCAGCCGGTCGTTTCGATTGCGAAACCCACCTCTGGTGGGGCGTTATCCTGAGAAAGCGGGTTCTCTTCGCTATGGGCAAGAGGGCCCGTTTTTTTGTGGATCACAGTCGGTTCCTGCCGATTTGTGTCAACAACCTAGCTGCTCTGTGACGCATAGCCGCGGGCGCGACTCTCCTCGCTCTCGGCCGAGAAAGGATTGAGCGATGATGTCGATAGCCTTCGGAGCTTGAGTGGCAAGCCACGGTGCCGTCATGGTGGGTAGTCACCCTCCTGCCGGACACGAGGCGTCCAGAGTTGCCAAGGGAAAGTGGCTGTTATCCGGTTTGGCGGCGTAACGGAAACGTTGCGGTCCGCTTTACAAATCGGGTGGCGTTTAGGGAAAAAAGTGTTGGAGGCACTATGTTTAAGCTAAAGACATTCATCCCGCCAGCTGCCGTGCTGTCGCTGGGATTGGCGTGGGCGCCTGCCCATGCACAGACGTGGACGAGCGATATCATCGACTTCACGCTGGTGGAGGGTGATCTAGGCGCACTTGGAGACCCGGAAGTCGTTCGGGACGACACCGGCGTCAGTCTTAACTTCAATCCTGGCCCGTTGACATTCGACGCGCTATCTGTCGGTGCTGGTCAGGCCGACAATGGCAATGGCAATGGCAATGGTATTGGTCAGGTCGATACCGAAATTGCCGGATTCACAATCAGAGCCACGGTTAAACCGGTTATACCTGATCAGACGATTACCGACGTGAGCTGGAGTCAGAATGGCGTTTATCAAGTAACCGGAGACGGCTCCTGGGTATCGGCTTTCTCATCTCTGCGGATTGTAGATCCGGAAACCCATCAATCCATCGGCGATACACAGGCCGAGACATTCTCCGCGTTCGGAGCTGACGACGGCACCAACGGAGGCCCTTGGGACTTGACTGCCAGTAACTCTGTGGCCGCTGACGCTGTCGAAATCGAGCTGACGATAAAAGACATTCTTGCGGCTTATGCGCCTGCGGACGGTTTTGCCTGGATCGAGAAAGACTTCGGCAGCTTGAGGATTGACGTAAGTCCAGGCGGCGCTGTCGCGCCGATTCCGGTGCCAGCCTCGGTCTGGCTACTGGGGTCTGCTTTGTCCGGCCTGATCATGATTGGTCGACGTCATTTAGGAACCGCTTCGGCGTAACCCAAAGTGATTCGCCCACTTGAACCGCGCTGCCGCCATATCGCGGCGGACGCCTTTCTGGCGGCAGCGCACTTTGCCGGAATCCACCGGCTTCCGAATCGGTCGTGCCGGGGCTTTTCGAAAGTGAACTTCCTCTTTGTGCGAAATCACGTACGAATTCATCCGTATTCTCGGTGAAAGTTAACCACGGTTTAATAGCAACCACTCGAGAGCAACCGTCGTCGGAGGTGAAAACCACGACACGGCATCGAGCCGGAGACAGGAGTTTCCGCTAGGAAGTTAGGATGTGGCGAAAGGAGTGAGGATGTCGCCAGGGACAGGGTGGTCCCGACGGGATTGGATGTTCCGTCCGACGTGAGTGATTCGGAACCTTCTGAACGGAGTCGGAATGTTCCGAATCTGATTGGAATGGCGGTCATGGAACGGTGATATCCGCCCTAGTGGAAAGGAGTCGATCGATGGGATGCGAGTTGAAATAGGGATGTTTCTTTTTTTTCGCCTGTCGAGGAGTGATTGCGAACGACGAAGGCGGGAGAAGCCCAGGTTCGCGAATGAGACGACGGCACCGATTGAGACGTGTTGATGTAAGTGATTTTCGCGGAGGTGACTTATAAGGACGCAAGGCGGATCTTCGTGCCGGGCATAGGCGCAAGGAAATATTCCGGACCGAAGAAAACATCAGCGATGTCAGCCGATAGCAAGCGTTCGAGAGTTTTCCTCCGACCGTAAGTGGTAAGCGGGCCGTAAGCCGGACCGCTGTAAGACTTCCCCAGAAGGCAGAACACCCCCATCCCCCCCCAAGCACTTTGTTCTGCCTTCTTTTTTTGCCTTAGCACAATCGAAAATGTCGTTCGGGTCGTAACTGTCGTTCGTCCGATTGTTTCCCTATCGCCCATATCCGCATGTGATCGGATACCGCCGATCCCGGCCGAAGGCGCGGCGCGTGATCTTGACGCCGGGCGGGGCCTGGCGACGCTTGTATTCGTTGCTGTCCACCATCTTCGCCACCCGCTTGACTTCGTGCTCGGGAAATCCGGCGGCGATGATTTCGTCCACCGATTTGTCGTGCTCCACGTACATTTCGAGGATCGGATCCAAAATCGAATAGGGCGGCAGCGAGTCCTCGTCCCTTTGGTCGGGCTTGAGTTCGGCGGAGGGCGGACGCTCGATTACCCGTTGCGGAATGACCGGCGAGAGGCTGTTGCGGTATTCCGCCAAGCGGTACACCAAAAGCTTGGGGACATCCTTCAACGGCGCGAATCCGCCGGCCATATCGCCGTACAGCGTGGCGTAGCCCACGCTCATTTCGCTTTTGTTGCCGGTCGTGAGGAGGATTTTCCTTTTCTTGTTGGAAAACGCCATGAGAATGACGCCCCGGCAACGCGCCTGGATGTTTTCCTCGGTAGTGTCGGGCGGCAAGCCGGCAAAGCTCTCCTCGAGCATACCGAGAAAGGCATCGAAGGCCGGTTCGATGGGAATGATGTGATAGCGGCAGCCCAGGGCCTCGGCTTCCAAGCGGGCATCCTCGATGCTCATCGCCGCGGTGTAACGCGACGGCATCAAAACGCTTTCGACTTTATCGCCTCCCAAAGCGTCCGTGGCGAGAGCCAAGGTCAAGGCCGAGTCGATGCCGCCGGACAATCCGAGCACCGCGCCTTGGAAACGGTTTTTGCCGACATAATCGCGGATGCCGGTAACGAGAGCCTTGTAGATGCTTTCGATCTCGGTCAACGGTTCGGTAATGCCGTCGGCAATCGGCTCCACCGTGTCTCCGCAGGCAAAGTCGACGGGTAACAGCGCTTCCTCAAACTCCGGCGCGCGGAAGGTCACGGTTCCTTCCCGGTTCATCACGAATGACGCGCCGTCGAAGACCAGTTCGTCCTGCCCGCCGATCAAGTTGACATAAACCAGAGGGACATCGGTCACTGCGATGCGCTCGCGGGCGACTGCCTCTCGTTCCTTGATTTTATTGGCGTGATAGGGCGAAGCATTGATGTTCAGGATCAGCTTGGCGCCGGCTTGCGCGGCTTGCTCCACCGCACCGGGCAACCAAAGATCCTCGCAAATGGTAATCCCCACCGGCACACCCTGTAAGTCGAACACGCAGGGTTCGGATCCGGGCAGAAAATAACGTTTCTCGTCGAACACACCGTAATTGGGCAGGGCATGCTTGCGGTAGATCGCGTGAATCTTGCCGTCCCGCAGCACGGCGGCGCTGTTGTAAGGCATCCCGGTTCGGTTCTCCGGAAAACCCACGATGACGTCGATGCCGTGCACTTGCCCCGCTATTTCGTCGAGGATGCGCTCGGCCTGCGCCATGAAATCGCGGCGCAGGATCAGGTCTTCGGGCGGATAGCCCGCCAGGGCCAGTTCGGGGAAAACCACGGCATGAGCGCGGAGCCGGTCGCGGGCCTCGCTGGCGGTGTGCAGCACGCGGCTTGCATTGCCTCGAAGGTCGCCGACCAGAAAGTCGAGTTGAGCGATAGCGATACGAAGGTTCACGATTGTAGCGATTCAAATGTCTAAGGTAGTGCGGCTATTTTCGCCTGAAATCGCGGCGGGAACGAGCAAAAACGATGTCCGTGGCCTTCGCCCGTGAAATATAGGATCTGTGAATTTAAATGCCGCACTCGTGTCCGATCGAGTATTGCTGCGCCTGTTCGAGAGGCATATTCTTCAATCTGTAATCTAAGCCGAATGGCCCGATGATTCGCCGTCGATTTCAAGCGTGGGAAGAAATACTTCGCATCAGGTTTGCGGGCGACATACCCAAGCAGGGAGATTCTGTCATGACTCAACCACCCAACCTATACCACGGAGATCGCCAAGATCGTCTGATCCGTGAGCATGAGCACGACACCTATAAAATACGGCAAAAATTGCCGGAACCTACGGTTTGTCCGGAATGCCGAGCGGTTTATCACGACGGCCGGTGGCAATGGTCGGACGCGCCTGCTGGCGCGAACGAGTCGCTTTGTCCCGCCTGTCATCGTATCCACGATAAATGTCCGGCCGGATTTCTGACTTTGGCGGGCGAGTTTTTGGCTCAACACAAAGATGAGATTCTGCATCTCATCCGTAATGTGGAGGAAAGGGAGAAGGCCGAACACCCGCTGAAACGCATCATGGCCGTCGAGGAACAGAACGGCGGCATGCTGGTGACATTCACCAATCCCCAACTCGCCAGGGCGGCCGGGCAAGCCGTCCAGCACGCCTACAAGGGCGATCTCGATTTTTCCTATCAGGAGGAGGAGTATCTCCTTCGGGTGAATTGGTCACGTTGAGGTCCCCGCGATCCGCGATTGTCGGTGTGGCGAAGTATCGCCGACCGGCGGTTTCCGGGCTGCCTCATGGAGGCGCAAGGGGTACGGGCTTTTACGTCATGCTTTTCCGCCGAATCTGTGGATAACTACAGTTCTGGATCGGATTGAGGAGCGAGAGCATGCAACTGCCGTTACAAATTTCTTTTCGAAATATGGAGCCATCCGAGGCGATGGAAAAAGCCGTTCACGACCGCGCCGAGAAACTGGATCAGTTTTTCGAGCATATCATGTCCTGCCGGGTGATGGTCGAAGCACTTCATCGCCACCACCGGCAAGGCAATACCTACCATGTCAGAATCGATATCACCGTGCCGGGCGATGAACTGGTGGTCAGCCGCGATCCCGGCAAAGATCATGCGCACGAGGATGCTTACGTGGCGATCCGCGATGCCTTCGACGCCGCCCGCCGGCAATTGGAGGATTACGCCCGGCGCGTTCGGCAGGACATCAAGGCCCACGAGGTTATGCCGCATGGAAGCATTGCCCAAATCAACCCGGAGGGCGATTATGGGATGATCGAGACACCGGACGGGCGCCTGATTTATTTCCATCGGAACAGCGTGGTGCAAGGCGATTTCGACAAATTGGGCATCGGCGATACCGTCCGTTTCGTTGAAGAAATGGGCGAGCAGGGGCCTCAGGCGAGTTCGGTGGCCGTGGAGGGAAAACACCATGTTGTGGGTTAGGAAAGATTCGTCTGTTTCATCGAACAGCGCCCGCGCAATTCGGAGTTAAGGAGGGCGATATGCCGACCAATCCGCATGCTGATCGAATCAAGGCCATATTGGCCGACCTGGAACATGACACCCGGGTCAATCTGCACGACTATCCAATCCGTGTCGATGTCGAGGACGGTGCCATAGTCTTGGAGGGTATGGTCGGCGACATCGCGGCAAAACGGATTGCGCACGCCGCTGCGTATCGCCATGCGGACAATTCACCGGTCGTGGATCGATTGCGTGTCGCCGTGCCTCCCTCCGAGAGGGAGGGCGGGTTGCGCGACGAGATCATTAACCTATTGCAGCAGGAGCCGGTTTTCCGGGAATGCGGCCTCTATGTGCGCGAAAGCGACCGGCTCGACACGATTCGTGTCGGTCGCAGCGAGTGGCCCGATCGCAGCGAAGGCGATTGGGGCGAGCAGCGCATCGAGATCGAGGTGCAGGATGGAACCGTCACGCTGTCGGGCACCGTGCTCAGCCTGTCTCATCGCCGCTTCGCAGAGGTGCTCGCGTGGTGGGCGGCCGGCTGCGAATCGGTCGTCAACTTGCTGCATGTCGTCCCTCCCGAGCAGGAAACCGATGGCGAGCTGGCAGATGCCGTGCTCATGGTGCTCGAAAAAGACCCTCTGGTTCATCAGCCGCAGATCCATATCACGGCCGAGCAAGGAACGGTAACGCTGGAAGGATATCTCGCCAGCGATGAAGAGAGGCGCCTGGCGGTGCTCGACGCGTGGTACGTCCCCGGCGTGCACGATGTGGTAGACCGTATTCAAGTCGCGGGGTGATTAAAGTCGTAAGTCGGCAATCCCTTGCCGACAAGCGTGCTGTTAACGTCGGGAAAGGATTCCCGACCTACTGAGTGACGCAGTGCGAAACGACTCTCCTCACGGCGCGGAATAACGCCGATTGGGGAGCAGTTGTCCGCCGCCCAGCCGAAATCCGTTATTCAGCGCTTGCCAAGTAAAATCCTGAGCCTCCGACGCAGCGGACTCGATGTCCCGGCCTCGGGCTAGCAAGGCGGCGACGGCGGATGCCAGGGTGCAGCCCGAGCCGTGATAGCTTCCCGGCAAGCGCGGCCAACGGTAAGTTGTCTTGCCGGAGCTGCGGTAAAGGCGATTGATGACTTCGTCATCCCCTTCATGGGTCCCCGTCAGCAAGACATTCGGGCAACCGAGTGCTAGCAGCGCGTCGGCGCAATCGTCCAGATCCTCCATTCCCGTCAATTTTCTGGCCTCGGGCGAATTCGGCGTCAGCACCGTCGCTCGTGGAATCAGCGTCTCTATTAGCGCTTCGATCAGCGCCTCGTTTGCCAGGTTTGTTCCGCCTCCCGCCGCCAGAATCGGGTCCAAAACGACCGGAATGCCGCCAGCGATCTTGAGTAGCTCGTCTACTGCATAAACGATGTCGACGCTTCCCAGAAGACCGATTTTGACGGCGTCGACGGGCAGATCCAGAAGCACCGTGCGCGCTTGCTCCAGAAGTTCCCCGGACCTTTGCGGCAAGATCTTGCGGACGTTATGCGTGTCTTGAACGGTTAAAGCAGTCACCACCGAACAGGGATAACAGCCGAATCGGGAAACGGTCTCGATATCGGCCTGAATGCCGGCGCCGCCGGTGGGGTCGTGTCCCGACAAGCACAAGACAACGGGGAGCTGGGGTTTCATGGATGGCGTAAAGTTAGATCGCGATGCAGGCGCAGTTTCCCACGGCTGGCCGCATTCGGCTAGCCTGTCAGGCCCAAAGCGCCGTTGACAGTCTAAAAGCGCATCGGTACTTTAAGTTGTTTGGCCACGCGCCTACGCATTCCGCTTAAAAAAATACCCCCTACGCAAAGAGTCCTGGATGGAAGAATTTCAACGTATCAAGCGCCTGCCCCCCTACGTTTTCAATATCGTTAACGAACTCAAGGCCAAGGAGCGCGCCCAGGGTGTCGATATCATCGACTTCGGCATGGGTAATCCCGACCGGCCCACGCCACAGCATATCGTCGACAAACTGGTAGAGGTGGCGCAGAAAGGAACCGCCCACCGGTATTCCGTTTCCAAAGGCATTCCCCGTCTTCGCAAAGCCATCTGCGGATGGTATCGGCGCCGTTTCGGCGTGGATCTCGATCCCGACTCCCAGGCGATCGTCACCATCGGTTCTAAAGAGGGCCTGGCCCATCTGATGTTCGCCACCCTGGGGCCGGGCGATGCAGTGCTGGTGCCGAATCCGGCTTATCCCATCCATCCTTACGGCTGCGTTTTGGCGGGGGCTGATGTGCGCCACGTGCCGCTGGTGCCGGGCGTGGATTTCTTCGATGAATTGGAAAAAGCCATCAAGACCTCCTGGCCCAAGCCCAAGATGCTGATTCTGAACTTCCCCGGCAATCCGACCACCCAATGCGTGGAACTGGAGTTCTTCGAAAAGGTCGTCGAGCTGGCTCGGGAATACAAAATCTGGGTCGTGCACGACATCGCCTACGCGGACCTGGTGTTCGACGGCTATGCCGCGCCTTCCATCCTGCAGGTGCCCGGAGCCACCGACATCGCCGTCGAGTTCTTCACGCTCTCCAAGAGCTACAACATGCCCGGTTGGCGGGTGGGCTTCATGTGCGGCAACCGCGAACTGGTCGCGGCTTTGGGGCGCATCAAGTCCTATCTCGACTACGGCACGTTCACACCGATCCAGGTGGCCGCGATCGCCGCTTTGGAAGGTCCTCAGGACTGCGTCGCCGAGATCCGGGAAACCTACCGCGTACGCCGCGACGTCTTGTGCGCAGGGCTGGACAACATCGGCTGGACGGTCCAAAAACCCAAAGGCACCATGTTCGTTTGGGTGCCCATTCCGGAGCAGTACCGGCATCTGGGTTCCCTCGAGTTCGCCAAGAAACTGCTGCTGGAGGCCCAGGTGGCGGTGTCTCCCGGCGTCGGTTTCGGCGAGTACGGGGACGATCACGTCCGCTTCAGCCTGATCGAGAACGAACACCGCACCCGCCAGGCGATCCGAGGCATACGACATATGATGCGCAAGGATAACTCGGTATAATTTCGGCATTTTTGTTGCTACACAGGAGAGCGTCTTGAAACCCGTAAATATCGGTTTGCTCGGTTTGGGCACGGTCGGGGGCGGCACGGTCAAGGTCCTCAAGCGGAACGCCGGCGAAATTACGCGCCGAGCCGGCCGGGAAATCCACATTAGCGTCGTGGCGGCTCGAGACCTCAACCGTTCCCGGATTTGCGACACTGCCGGCATCCGATTGACTACGGACCCGTACGAAGTCGTTACCGATCCCGAGGTAGACATCGTCGTGGAGCTGATCGGCGGTCTCGACCCGGCGAAAGATCTGGTAATGCGAGCGCTGGACGCCGGCAAGCACGTGGTCACCGCCAACAAGATGCTCATCGCCCTCCACGGCAACGAGATCTTCGCCAAGGCCAGCGAAAAAGGGCTGATGGTGGCTTTCGAAGCGGCCGTGGCCGGTGGGATTCCCATCATCAAGGCGGTGCGGGAAGGGCTTTCGGGCAACAAGGTGGAGTGGCTGGCCGGGATCATCAACGGCACCTGCAATTTCATCCTGACCGAGATGCGCGAAAAGGGGCGGGATTTTCAGGATGTGCTTAAGGAGGCGCAAGCGCTGGGTTATGCCGAATCCGATCCGACCTTCGACGTGGAGGGCATCGATGCCGCCCACAAGCTGACGATCCTGGCGTCCATCGCCTTCGGCATTCCTCTCCAGTTCGACAAGGTCTGGACCGAGGGCATCAGCAGCATCACGGCGCTCGACGTGGCCTACGCGGAAGCCTTGGGCTATCGCATCAAACTGCTCGGTATCGCCCGTCGCGCCGAAAAAGGCATCGAGCTGCGGGTGCATCCCACCTTGATTCCCGAGCGGCGCTTGATCGCCAACGTCAACGGCGTCATGAACGCCGTTCTGGTCAAGGGTGACGCCGTGGGCCCGACCCTGTTCTACGGCGCGGGCGCCGGGGCCGAGCCCACGGCCTCGTCGGTCGTAGCGGACATCATCGACGTGGTGCGCACATTGACCTCCGATCCCGAGAACCGGGTGCCGCATCTGGCCTTTCAGCCCGAGGCGATTTCCGACATTCCCATTTTGCCGATCGAGGATATCGAAACGGCCTACTATCTCCGCCTCAGCGCCGAGGACAAGCCGGGCGTTCTGGCCGACGTGACGCGCATTCTGGCCAATCACAATATCAGCATTGAGGCCGTTATCCAGAAGGAACCGCCGGAAGGCGAACGCCATCTGCCCGTCATCATGCTGACGCAGAAAGTCCAGGAGCGGAAGCTGAACGACGCCGTCCGGGAGATCGAAGCGCTGTCCGCCATCAGCGGACCGGTGAAGCGGATTCGGTTGGAAACACTGGGGTAACATTCCAATTCGAGGTATTACCCAATGGCACTCCGATATAAACGCAACCCGACCCAATGGGAAATTCGAGAGGCATATCTCCTCGGACGGAAACACAAGATGTTTGAGATTTTCGAGAAGCCACATGAAGGTAATCCATGTCCGCACGATGAAAGAGGATGGGCGTATTTGTACGGGTGGGATGATTATGGGCAGCGTTGGGATGAGCGACGCGGTGGCAAACCGCCAGCTAATTTTGATTTAGATGCCGAGAAGCAGCATTTTTACGGGCCACCAAATAACGTCCAGTCATCTTTGACTAAAGAATTGAAGGAACTGTTTCTTTCCGAAATCTCGTAGGAGGGGGTGGTGCAGCATATGTCAGCCTAATTTAGGCGAGGGAAACTGAACATTGCGGAAGATACTCTTGCTCGCCTCAGATCGACGAACTATGAACTTCGTGATGCTTCTCTATCTATGACAGGCGATATCGCAACGGCGCCAGAGGAAAATGATATGTCAGCGACAAACGATTTAATCAAGCAGGCATTGGCTCTGCCCCCCGGCGAACGAATCGAGTTGATCGAACAAGTCTTAAATAGTCTTGACCAGCCGGATGAGGCCATCGATAAATTGTGGGCCGAAGAGGCAGAAAGGCGTCTGGAAGACTATCGCTCCGGAAAAATGGAATCCGTCTCGATGGAAGATGTGATGGCGAAGTATTCCGTTAAATGAATGTCCGGTTTCTCGCTCCGGCACAGAAGGAATTGGACGAAGCCGTGGAATACTATGAATCGCAACTGCCCGGCTTAGGTATTCAGTTTTTGTCGGAAATTCGCGAAGCCGTCGAGAATGTCAAACGGTTTCCTCATGCTTGGCACCGCTTTAGCGAAAACACCCGGCGTTATCGGACGAAGCGTTTTCCCTACGGCATGATTTATCAGCTCTTGGACCACGAAATCCTGATTGTGGCTATTGCCCACCTGCATCGCGAGCCCGGTTACTGGTGCGATCGAGCAAAATAATCAAGTTTTTAAACAAATCGCTTAGAGACTCATCATGGCATATTCGACCCGCTATACCGGTCTTATCGAAAAATACCGCGACCGCCTGCCGGTAACCCCGGACACCCGGCCCATCAGCCTGTGCGAGGGCAACACGCCGCTGATCCAGTTGGTCAACATCCCGACGCTGATCGGCAAGGATGTGGATATTTACGTCAAGTTCGAAGGCTTGAATCCTACCGGCTCGTTCAAGGACCGCGGCATGACCATGGCCGTGACCCAGGCCGTGCATGAGGGCAGCCGGGCCATCATCTGCGCCTCCACCGGCAATACCTCGGCCGCTGCGGCCGCGTACGCTGCGCGTGCCGGCATCACCGCTTTCGTGCTGATCCCCGAAGGCAAGATCGCCATGGGCAAGCTGGCCCAGGCCATGATCTACGGCGCCGAGGTCATTCAGATTAACGGCAATTTCGACGCCGGAATGCAGTTGGTCAAGGAGATCGCGGACCATGCGCCGGTGACCATCGTGAATTCGATCAATCCGTATCGCATCGAAGGGCAAAAGACGGCCGCTTTCGAAATCGTCGACGTCCTCGGCCGCGCTCCGGATTATCACTGTCTGCCGGTGGGCAATGCGGGGAACATTACGGCTTATTGGAAGGGTTACAGCGAATACGCCCTCGGGACCGAAACCCATACGCCGGTCACCGACAAACGGCCAATCATGTGCGGCTATCAGGCCGCGGGCGCCGCGCCCTTCGTCAGCGGCGAGTTCGTGGACCATCCCGAAACCGTTGCTACCGCCATTCGCATCGGTCATCCGCAGTCGTGGGACGGCGCCTGGCGAGCGCAGAAGGAATCGGACGGCTGGTTCGCGCCTTTTACCGACGAGGAAATCCTGGCGGCGCAGAGACTTTTGGCGGAAAAGGAAGGCATCTTCTGCGAACCGGCCTCGGCCACCTCCCTGGCCGGAGCCCTGCACGACATCAAGTCCGGCCGCATTCCGGAAGGCAGCACCATCGTCTGCACCTTGACCGGCAACGGCCTCAAGGACCCCGACACGGCCATCGCCCAGTGCACGGCCAAGCCGGTGACGGTGGACGCGACCTTGGATTCGGTGAAGCGGGCGATTTTGGAGGTGATTTAACGAGTCGATGGTGGCTCCGGTCACCGCTATTCGAATAATGTCGGCCATTATCTTTTCAGGACCGGCGATGTCCGCGGGTTTGCTACGGGAGAGCGATTGGGGGGATTCGAAATGTTCGAAAAGCTGCGGGCGAAGGGTTTCCAAGTCCTCACGCTGCATCACGCGGAAGCTATTCTGATGCACGATATGGCTGATGGAGTCACCGAGCTCGAAAAGGTCCTTCTGGACGTTGAAATACCTGTTGTGGAATTGATTCGCGGCGGCGGAGGAGAAGGTGAACTCACTCAGAGGATGCGGCGGGCGCTGGCTAACGACTACGGCTGGCGGAAACATAACTTTGAAATCAAAAAGATTGTGGACGGCGAGGAAAAAGAATCGGTTTCCCACGAGATTGACCACGTTAAACGTTTCTCAAACGGTACGTTCGCGCTAGAAATCGAATGGAACAACAAGGATCCGTTTTTTGATCGGGACTTGGAAAACTTCAAGCGGCTACATGCCGATGGCGTTATCTCGGTTGGTGCCATCATTACCCGTGGCTCCACGCTCCAAGAATCCCTCCGAGAGGTCGTCACGGAATTTGCGCGGAAACATGCCATCCAGGGGCTAGCCGAGTTGACGCCGTATTACACACCGACACCGCGCCAGCTTAGAATCATTAACCATATGACAAAGAAGAAAGGTTCGTTTGAAGAGGGTTGGGCACATGCATTTGTGTCTGATAAGTTCGGAGAAGCAACAACTCATTGGCGCAAGCTGGAGGATCGCGTTCGGCGTGGCGTGGGTAATCCCTGCCCCTTGTTGCTGATCGGAATTCCGAAAGAAGTTTTGGTGATTTGAATTAAGATGGGAAACACCTATGGTCGCAAAAATCTATAACATCGCGGAACCGAATCCATCCGAAGATTTGATGACCAAGATCGGCGGACAATATTCGACCATACTCGCTGATCCGCCTTGGCAGTTTCAAAACCGAACCGGAAAGATGGCGCCGGAGCATAAACGCTTACTTCGATACCCTACTATGGAGCTTAAGGAAATACTTGAACTTCCTGTTTCGAAGCTGGCCGCCGCAAAATCTCATCTTTATCTCTGGGTGCCAAACGCATTACTCCAGGAAGGCTTAAGAGTAATGGAGTCTTGGGGCTTTACCTATAAGTCGAACCTGGTGTGGTACAAAATCCGTAAGGATGGGGGGCCGGATGGACGTGGCGTCGGCTTTTACTTCCGAAACGTCACGGAATTGGTTTTGTTCGGCGTCCGGGGGAGTATGCGAACGCTGCCGCCGGGGCGGACGCAAGTCAACTTATTTGCCACGCGAAAACGTGAGCACTCGCGAAAGCCCGACGAAATCTACGATTTGATCGAGTCTTGTTCTCCCGGCCCCTATCTGGAGCTTTTCGCTCGGTTCCCACGCAGTGGATGGACGCAGTGGGGTAACGAAGACGTCGAGGAGAACTCGTTTTACGGTGTCGCCCGGCGGAAAGGCCACGACGACCCTCAACTGCGCCTATTCGAAACTCCCAAGGGTTACGGCAACAGGAATTGATGGGCTGGAATTCCCGCGATCTGGTCAATTTCAAGAGGCAAACAGTAAGTAATTGGAACGTTTTTGAACGAACACTGAGCCTTCCATCGTCGATTATATTCTCCGGCTTCGCCGATCACTCCATTCCCCATGAACGAAATCTACGACGCCTCATCCATTGAAGTTCTCTCGGGACTAGACCCGGTGCGCAAGCGGCCGGGCATGTACACCGATACCGCGCGCCCGAATCACCTGGTCCAGGAAGTGGTCGACAACAGCGTCGACGAAGCCTTGGCGGGTTATGCGAAATCCATCGAAGTGCGGCTGCTGGCTGACGGCGGGGTGGAGGTCCGGGACGACGGCCGCGGCATGCCGGTGGATATTCACCCGGAACTCGGCGTATCCGGGGTGGAGGTGATCCTGACCAAGCTGCACGCGGGCGGAAAGTTTTCGAACAAGAATTACCGCTTCTCCGGGGGACTGCACGGGGTCGGCGTTTCGGTCGTGAATGCATTGTCCGACCGGCTCGAAGTCGAAGTGCGCCGGGGCGGGAAAATCTATGCGATGAGTTTCGCCCAAGGTGAAAAAACCTCCGAGCTGCGCGAAATCGGAACTACCGCCAAGCGCGATTCCGGCAGCACGGTCCGGTTCTGGCCCGAAGCCCGCTATTTCGATACGCCGCGCATCGCCGTTCCGCGCCTGAAAGCCTTGCTTCGCGCCAAGGCGGTGCTGTGTCCGGGGCTCAAAATCACTCTCAAGGACGAACAGGCCAACGAAGAGGAAGTATGGCACTACGAGAACGGACTTCCACAGTATCTGCTGGACCGCATCGGATCGAACGAGTGCGTCCCGGAAGAACCCTTCGTCGGCAATCTCGAAGGCCATCAGGAGGCCGCCGACTGGGCGGTGCTCTGGACGCCCGAGGCAGGCGAACCGGTCACGGAGAGCTACGTTAATCTGGTGCCGACGCCCCAGGGCGGTACCCACGTCAACGGACTCCGCACCGGACTGACCGAGGCGGTGCGGGAATTCTGCGAATTCCGTAATCTTCTGCCGCGCGGCATCAAGATCGCGCCGGAAGACGTCTGGGAGCGCTGCCATTACGTGCTTTCGGTCAAGATGCAGGAGCCTCAGTTTTCCGGCCAGACCAAGGAACGGCTCAGTTCCCGCGAATGCGCGGCGTTCGTGTCCGGGGTGGTTAAGGATGCGTTCAGCCTGTGGCTCAACCAGCATCCCGCCATCGGCGAGCGCATTGCCGAACTGGTGATCGAGAGCGCCCAAAAGCGGCTCAAGGCCAGCCGCCAAGTGACCCGCAAGAAAATCACGGCGGGGCCTGCTCTTCCTGGCAAACTCGCCGATTGCAGTTCCCAGGACATGCAGCTGACCGAGTTGTTCCTGGTGGAGGGCGATTCCGCCGGCGGTTCCGCGAAACAGGCGCGGGACAAGGAATACCAGGCGGTGATGCCCTTGCGCGGCAAGATTCTCAACACTTGGGAAGTGGATTCCGGCGGCGTGCTCGCGTCTCAGGAGGTGCACGACATCAGCGTGGCGATCGGCGTAGAGCCGGGTTCCGCCGATCTGAGCGGGCTGCGTTACGGCAAGATCTGCGTGCTGGCGGACGCCGATTCCGACGGCAACCACATCGCAACCTTGCTGTGCGCGCTGTTCGTCCGTCATTTCCGACCTTTAGTTTCGGCTGGCCACGTCTTCGTCGCCATGCCGCCCTTGTACCGGATCGACGTGGGCAAGAACGTTTATTACGCCCTGGACGAAGCGGAAAAAAAGGGCGTGCTCGACCGGATCGAGGCGGAAAAGATCAGGGGCAAGATTAACGTCCAGCGCTTCAAAGGCTTGGGCGAGATGAATCCGTCGCAGCTCCGCGAAACCACGATGAATCCCGACACCCGGCGGCTGGTTCAGCTGACCCTGGAAGAGCAGCAAGCGACCGACGAGCGCCTGGATATGCTCCTGGCCAAGAAGCGCGCCGCCGATCGCAAGGTTTGGCTCGAGGAAAAGGGCAATCTGGCGGAAGTCTGAGCCTATTTTCGAACAGTCAGGGTTTGATGATCCGCCGCGCGTTAATTCCTGCCGACACTCATCGGTTTACTGTCCGAGCTCCTGTAAGAGGCTGACCAGATCCTCGGCATGTTCCTCTTCTTTGGCCAGGACGCCTTCCATAAGGTTGCGGGTGGTGGGATCGTTATTCCCGAGATACTCGATGATCTCTCGGTAGCTGTCGATCGCGATACGCTCGGCTATCAGATCCTCCTTGATCATATCGATCAGCGACTCGCCCTCCACGTATTCGGAATGGCTTTTCGATTGCAATCCTTCCGGCGCCAAATCGGGCTCTCCACCCAACTGCACGATGCGTTGGGCAATGCTGTCCGCGTGCATCTGTTCCTCGTTGGCGTGCTCCAGGAACTCTTGGGCGACGCTTTGCGCATTGATGCCGGTCGCCATGAAATAGTGGCGCTTGTAACGGAGCACGCATACGATTTCCGTGGCCAGTGCTTCGTTGAGCAGTCGGATCACAACCTCTCGGTCGGCCTTGTATCCCGGAGTCACCGCGCCCTGCTCGATGTGCTGCCTTGCGCGTTCTCTTAACGTTTTGACGTCGGTCAAAAACGGTCGATCTCCCATAGCCGAATCTCCTTACTGGTGATGGACATCTTGCTGTCGACGCTTGGCAGGTCTTGACCCGCTATTCGTTAAGACAGCTGATCCTGCAAAAAAGTCGAGCCAGTATCGAAGAGATGACGCCGGAATTGAGGGATCATCCTGCAAAAAGCCGAGAACTTCGGGTAACCGGCGCCAAGCTGCCGAGTCGTTGCCGGTATCCGGCCTTCAAGCCTCCAAGTGCTTGTACCTAAGTATTTTTTCACTATAATGTTTCCCTTCTTTTTGGGGCAGTCTTGCGACTGCCTTTTTATTTTGGGGAAGACGAGTGATGACCAGTCAGGTAATGCCGACTTATGCCCGGTTGCCGGTAACGTTCGACCGGGGCGAGGGTGCATGGCTTTGGGACACGGAGGGCAAGCGCTATCTGGACGCCATTTCAGGGGTGGCAGTATGCAGCCTGGGTCATGCCCATCCAGCCGTTTCCCGTGCGATCTGCGAACAGGCGGGCAAATTGCTGCACACTTCGAACATTTACCGCATCGAGCTGCAAGAAGAGCTCGCCGGCGAACTGTGCCGCCTGAGCGGACTGGATAACGCCTTTTTCTGCAATTCCGGCGCCGAGGCGAACGAGGCGGCCATCAAGATCGCCCGCCGTTACGGGCATCATCGCGGCATCGATCGGCCCGCCGTGATCGTCATGGAGGGCAGCTTTCACGGCCGCACGCTCGCGACCTTGAGCGCCACCGGCAATCCCAAGGTGCAGGAGGGTTTCGAACCCCTGGTCGAAGGCTTCGTGCGAGTGCCGTACGGCAGCGTCGCGGCTGTCGAGGCCGTGGCCAACCCCAATGTCGTGGCGGTCCTGGTGGAACCGGTGCAGGGCGAGGGCGGCGTACGCGTTCCGGCTGACGATTTCCTGCCCGGCCTTCGCCGCATCTGCGATCAGCGCGGTTGGCTCTTGATGCTGGACGAGGTCCAGACCGGTATCGGCCGGACCGGCAAATGGTTCGCCTTCCAGCACCACGGCATCATGCCCGATGTCATGACCCTGGCCAAAGCCTTGGGCAACGGCGTACCGATCGGTGCCTGCCTCGCCAGAGGAATTGCGGCGGACATGTTGACCGCCGGCAAGCACGCGTCCACCTTCGGCGGCAATCCCCTGGCATGTAGCGCCGCACTGGCCGTATTGCGGACGATCTCCGAAAACCGCTTGGTGGAGCGTGCGGGAGAACTCGGCGAGCGTTTGTTGATCGGGATTCGCGACAAGCTGGCCGGCAATCCTCGTGTCGTGGATATCCGCGGGAAAGGGCTGATGATCGGCATCGAGCTCGATACCCCTTGCATCGATCTGGTCGCTCAGGCGCTGAGCCGCGGGTTTTTGATCAATGTTACGGCGGACCGAACGATACGCTTGTTGCCGCCGTTCGTTTTGAACGACGATGAAGAGAAGCTGTTAATCGAAGGGATCTCTGCTCTGGTCGCCGACTACACGGCCCATGGGGTCGGAGAACGCGTATGAAACCACGTCATTTGATTACTCTTTTGGATTTGAGCAGCGAGGAGTTCCGCGCGCTCATCCGACGGGCCATCGAGCTCAAGCACATGAAGAGCCCATACGAGCCGCTGAGAAACAAAGTGCTCGGGATGATGTTCGAGAAGTCCTCCACCCGCACCCGATTGTCGTTCGAGGTCGGCATGGTGCAGTTCGGCGGTGCCGCGATCTTTCTGTCGCCGCGGGATACCCAGTTGGGACGGGGCGAACCCATCGAAGACTCCGCCCGCGTCGTTTCGCGCATGGTCGATGGGGTCATGCTGCGTACCCATGCCCACGAAACGGTGGAAACTTTCGCGGCCTATTCGCGGGTGCCGGTCATCAACGGTCTCACGGATAGATTCCATCCGTGTCAGCTGCTCGCCGACATGCAGACCTATTTCGAGCACCGCGGCGACATTGCCGGCAAGACGGTGGCCTGGATCGGCGACGGCAACAATATGTGCCAGACCTATATTCACGCGGCAGGATTGCTCGATTTCAAGCTCCGGATTGCTTGCCCCGCAGGTTACGAGCCGGAATCGGCATTGATCGAATGGGCCGGCGATCGCGTGGAACTGCTGAGCGATCCGTCGGACGCAGCGCGCGGAGCGGATTTGGTGGTGACGGATGTTTGGGCAAGCATGGGGCAGGAATCCGAACAGGCGCAGCGCAGGAATGCCTTCCAAGGCTACCAAGTCGATTCGACTCTGATGGAACTGGCGGCTTCGGAGGCGCTATTCATGCATTGTCTCCCGGCCCATCGCGGCGAGGAGGTCAGCGCCGAAGTGCTGGAAGGCCCGCAAAGCGTGGTCTGGGACGAGGCCGAGAACCGCTTGCATTCGCAAAAGGCGTTGCTGGAATTGCTGCTGGTAAAAAACTGACTTTTTATCCGGGACGCGGCGGCCGACACTGCGCCGCCGCCCGCGTTCAACGGAGGAGATGCCGCACCGCTTCGCGTTCGGCCAACAGCTCGGCTTCGGTTATCTTGAGTTTCTCCCGGCTGAACTCGCCGGTTTCCAAATTTTGTACGATCCGGTACTGTGCGTCCCCAATTTCGACCGGGTAGGAAAACATGAGGCCCGGTGCGATACCGTAACTGCCGTCGCTGAGGATAGTCATACTGGTCCAGTCCCCAGTCGGCGTGCCGAACAGCCAATTCCGCATATGGTCTAGCGCTGCGTTGGCGGCGGAAGCGGCACTCGATTTTCCGCGTGTTTGAATCACCACCGCGCCGCGGTTCTGTACGGTCGGAATGAACTCCTTTTCGTACCAATCCCATTCGACCCTGTCGAGCGCCGGCTTTCCCTGAACCAGTGCATGATGCAAGTCCGGGTACTGCGTGGTCGAATGATTGCCCCAGATGATCACTTTCCGAATATCGCTCACCGAGCAACCGCAATGCAGGGCTAACTGGCTTACCGCCCGATTGTGGTCGAGCCGGGTCATGGCGGAAAAATTTTCCGGCGGAAGATCGGGGGCATTGTGCTGGGTGATCAAGGCATTGGTGTTGGCGGGATTGCCGACCACCAGCGTTTTGACGCTGCGTTTGGCGGCGGCATTGAGCGCCCGGCCCTGGATGGCGAAGATGTCCGCATTCACCCTCAAGAGATCCTTGCGCTCCATGCCGGGCCCCCGCGGTTTCGCGCCGATCAAGAAGGCGAGATCGGCATTTTCGAACGCCACATAAGGATCATCGGATACGATCACATCGTGGAGTAAGGGCGGGGCGCAATCGATGAGTTCCATCCTTACGCCGTCCAATCCGACGATGGCCTCCGGAATCTCGAGCAAATGCAATACGATGGGTTGATCGTCGCCCAGCAAGTCCCCTGCAATCAGCCGAAACAGCAATGCATAACTAATTTGCCCCGCCGCTCCCGTAACGGCGATATGCGCAGGCGTTTTCATGTGAATACCCTTTTTATAGTTGAGCATCGAGCCGCGGCACGAAGGCCGATAAGCATCTCCCTGCTTGAAAACCTCTCAGACATTAGACAGGGATACGGCGCGATTCGCCATTCCATTCTATCCATCGGCACTGCTCCGAATACCATTATGAGTCGGCAAACATTTTTCCTATCGTGTGCTGGATTTGTGGACGCGGCTACGGTCCCTGCAAAGCCGAACGGATTGCTCATCCTAACGGAGGAAAGTACCGCCTGGCGCAAAAGCTCGCGTGACGGAACTTTCAGCCGACCGTGAAGCCTTTTTCGGTGATTGCCTGCTTAACCGAGGCCAGGTCGGTTCTTGTTTCGTCGTAATCGATTTCGACCGTGCTGGCCGTGTGGGAAGCCTTGGCTGATGAAACGCCGACACAGGATTTAACGGCGTCCTGGACCTGATTTTCGCAGCCGCCGCACTTCATGCCCGTTACCTTCAAGACAATTTTAGCCATTGGTCATACTCAATCTGTGAAATCTGTGATTTTCGACACGGACTCGCGGGCCAGCCGCGATTGTGATCTCGCCAGTGCGACATCGTCTGAACTAAAAGCCGGTGGATTGCGCCGAAGTTCAAACAGGGCAATGCCGCTTCTGAAGCAGGCTTTGAACTTGATGCCATGTCCGGACGCCCAAGAATTATAAGTCTTGGCGTTGGAGCGAACCAGACATTCAATACCGGCTCGAACGGCATTTGAAGCAATAGTCCGTTTGACAGCCGATGTCCGATCGCCCGATGATTCGATATCGCTAGACATTATTTATTTGTGACTCCGAACAGCCAAAAAATTCCGCGTAGTTTTTAAGGGCCGTTAATAATCGCCGACTTTGTCTCGAACGCCCGTCTGATATCGCAGGACCGGATTACAGCATGAAAACACAACACGCCGCGCTCCTTACCGATCTTTATCAGCTTACCATGCTGCAGGCCTATCATCGGGAGGGCATGTCCGGCACCGCGACCTTCGAACTGTTCGTACGGAAGATTCCGCCGAACCGAAATTTTCTGATTGCCGCCGGGCTGGAACAGCTTGTCGAATTCCTGGAAGACTTCGAGTTTTCCGACGAGGAGTGCGAGTGGCTCGGTACTTTGGATTACTTTACGCCCGAGTTTATCGACCATTTGTCCAAGCTTCGCTTCACCGGGGATGTTTATGCCATCCCGGAAGGAACGGTCTTTTTTCAGAACGAGCCGATCGTTCGGGTAACGGCGCCGATTGCCGAGGCCCAGATCATCGAGACCCGTTTGATCAATATCGTTCAGCTCCAGACCATGATCGCTTCGAAAGCGGCTAGATCGGCGCTCGCCGCGCCGGGAAAGCTTTTGGTGGATTTCGGACTGCGCCGCGCCCACGGCGCCGAGGCCGGTCTGATGGCCGCCCGCGCCGCTTATCTGGCCGGTTTCGACGGCACGTCGAATGTTCTGGCCGGAAAATTATTCGACATTCCGGTTTACGGCACCATGGCCCATTCCTACATCATGGCGCATGACGACGAGGTCGAAGCATTCGAGCGGTTTGCGGAAAGCTTGCCGGGCAACGTGCTGCTTCTGATCGATACCTACGACACGCTGGAAGCCGCCCGAAAAGTGGTTGCTTTGGCTCCCAGGCTGGCCGAAAGAAACATCCCCATAAAAGGGGTGCGTTTAGACAGCGGCGATATGGCGGAACTGGCTAAGGGGGTACGGTCGATTCTGGATGAGGGCGGGCTCACGGAGTGCAGCATTTTCGCCAGCGGCGATCTGGACGAGCACGAACTCCTGAGGATGCTCGAGGCAGGCGCTCCTATCGATGGATTCGGAGTCGGAACGCGTTTGACGACATCCCAGGATATGCCGTACTTGAACTGCGCTTACAAGTTGCAGGAATATGCGGGGCGTCCCAGACGCAAGCGATCGAAAGGCAAGGAGAATTGGCCTGGGCGCAAGCAGGTGTACCGCCGTTACGACGATGAAGGCCACATGCTGCACGATGTGATGGCCGAGGAAAGCGAGTCTCAGATCGAAGGCGAACCGCTGCTTCGCCAGGTAATGACCAAAGGCAAGCGCGTCGGTGCACAGGAGACGCTCGCTGTCATGCGGGAGCGGCTACGGGGACAATTGCAGCAATTGCCGCCCGCCCTGAAAGCCATCGAAGAGAGCGCCGTGTACACCGTTCTGATTTCCGGTGGTCTGCAGCGTTTGGTGGAACGGATGGATAGCGCTGGTCTTTGAACGGGGTTGTTCGGTTTGCGTCAGCCAGGCTCACCGGCCCAATGGCCCACGGTTAATCTCGCGCCTCGGGACGGCGAATTGTATTTCGTCGAAGATTTCGTTTCTCGCCCGGAAGCGGATGCGCTTCATATCCTTTTGCGGCGGGATTTGGCTTGGCAGGAAGAAGACATCACGGTTTTCGGCAGGCGGGTGAGGGTACCGCGGTTGGTGTGCTGGTACGGGGACGCGGGCGCGGCTTACCGCTACTCCGGCGTGAGCCATGAACCGCTGCCTTGGAACGAAACCTTGTCGATGCTGAAGGACCGCGTTGAAAGGTTTTGCGGGCGGCGGTTCAACAGCGTGCTCGGCAATCTCTATCGAGACGGCCGGGACTCGATGGGCTGGCATGCCGACAAGGAGAAAGAGCTCGGATCGAACCCGTTCATCGCCTCTTTGAGTTTTGGCGCCGAACGGCTGTTCAGGCTTCGCCACAACAAGACCGGAGAAACCTTGGAAATCGTCTTGACCCACGGCAGTCTGCTGCTCATGGGCGGGCGTTTGCAGCATGGGTGGCGACATTCCGTGCCGAAAGCGCGGGAGCCTAAGACCGAACGCATTAATTTGACTTTCAGAACCATTTTTTCCTGAGTTGAGGAGTTCGATCCATGGGCGATGTCGTTAATTTCCGGCGGCCGAAGGCCTCGGAAAAGCACGCCGGCAAGACATTGTGCCGGAGCGGTTTTCACAAATGGATAGTGGTGCGGGAAAAGCCCTTTGACGTCAAGCAGGGCAAGCTGATTACCGTTTATCGGTGCGAACGCTGCGGCACCACGAAGAACGAGTTACGCTGATCAAGCCAAGTTTAGGGCTACGTCGAGTTTCTCCGTCGTCTCAAGCCATATTAGCCGAAATCGATCGGCGAAACCAACAACTTGTCCACTCGATTCTTGTCCATGTCGACCACTTCGAAACGAAGGTGATTCCATTCGAAATGATCGGCCGCGCGCGGAACGTGACCGAGCTGCAGCATGACGAAGCCGCCTATCGTATGGAAATTGCCCGTGGCCTCGTCGGGTAGTTCCTCCAAGTCGAAGATCTGCTTGAATTTCGCGGTGCTCAGCATTCCGTCCAAAAGCCAGGAACCGTCGTTTCGCTGAATGGCTTCCGGTTCTTCTTCCCCTTCAGCCATAGGAATGTCGCCCACGATGGCTTCCATCACATCCTTGAGCGTGACCAGTCCGGCGACTTCGCCGTATTCGTCCACGACTAAAGCCATGGGCGTTTTCGAGCGCTTGAACTCCTCCAACAGTTGCATGGGATTGAGGGATTTCGGCACGTAGCGTGGCGTTTTGATCAGTCGGCCCAGGTCGATGGAATCGCCGAGGAGGGCTTTGGTCAGCAGATCCTTGGCCTGGACGAATCCTATGACGTTGTCGAGCCCGTCTTTGCAGACGGGGATTCTCGAATAGGGGCTGTCGATGATCTTTCGGCGGTTTTCCTCGAATGAATCCTTGATGTCCAGGTAATAGATATCCATCCGAGGCGTCATGATCGCCCCGACGCGAAGCACATCCAGGCGCAGGACGTTCGAAACCATCTCCTGTTCGGATTTATCGAACACGCCGGCTGCGGTGCCCTGATCGATCATGATCCTGATTTCCTTTTCGGTGATCAGCGGCTCCTCGGGCTGTCGCGCTCTAAACAGCCGCAGAATGAAGTCGGTCGATAGGCTCAGAATCTTGACCAGAGGATACGCCACCAGCGAAATGAAATTCATCGGCCGGGCGATAACCATGGCGATTTTCTCCGGCTTTTGCAGCGCTAGCCGCTTCGGAACCAGCTCGCCGATGATCAGAGAAAAGTAAGTAATCCCGATGACCACCACGGCCAGCGATAGACCGCGGCTGTAAGGCGCAATTTCCGGAAACTGTTCGAGATATTCGGCTAGTTCGCCGGAAATGGCGGCTTCACCGAAAGCGCCCATGAGAATCCCGATCAAGGTGATGCCGACCTGAATCGTGGAAAGGAAATGAGAAGGTTCGTTGGCTAACTGGAGGGCGGCTTTAGCGCCGAAATGGCCTTCTTGGGCGGACTGTTGCAGGCGGATTTTCCGGGCGGAGACTATGGCCATTTCCGACATGGCGAATACGCCATTCAACAGAAAAAGAAAGACCAATATGAGAATTTCCATCAAAAGATAGCGGTTGTTTATCCGGTAAGCTAGAGTAGCGAATAAGAAAGGGCGATGCAAAAATGGTGTTTTGAAGCGCCGACAGTTGAAGAAGGGGAAAAGAAAACCGAAGGGGACATCTTACGAACCCCACGCCATGTTGCCGATACGGCTTTCTCTTGCAACACTTTGACATGGGTTGTTGTCGAATGTTGCACGACTTAGAGCCTATCCCAGTAGGAACAAAAGCGTGATGAGCGACCTCTAATGCCGAAATTTCGAGTCAAGAGGGGCTCTTATGGGACTGGTGACGAAAGATGATGGCTGGCGCATTCCGGATGAGCTGTGGGAACGGATGGAACCGCTCTTGCCGCCGCGTAAACCGCATCCGCTCGGGTGCCATAACCCGCGGGTGCCGGACCGACAGGCGATGAATGCGATCTTGTTTGTGCTCCGGACCGGGTGTCAGTGGAATGCGCTGAACGCCACCGGGATTTGCTCCAGCAGTTCGGCCCATCGCCGCTTTGTCGAGTGGACCGAAGCCGGGGTGTTCCAGGCGTTCTGGCGCGAAGGACTGCTGACTTATGATGCGTTGAAGGGCTTGGACTGGTCGTGGTTGGCCATGGATGGGGCCATGACGAAAGCGCCGTTGGCGGGTTCAAAAAAACGGGACCGAATCCGACCGACCGGGGCAAACAAGGTGCGAAGCGAAGCCTGTTAACCGATGGCGCGGGCCTGCCGCTGAGTGTGGTGATTGCCGGCGCCAATCGGCACGACCTGAAGCTGGCGCGGTCCACCTTGGCGGCCATCGGCGTCCCGCGCCCTGTACCCACGCCGGAGCAGCCGCAAGGCTTGTGCCTGGACAAAGGCTATGACTATGACGAGGTGAGGGACTTGGCCAAGGCCTTTCAGTTTACCGCTCACATTCGAGCGCGCGGTGAGGAGGCCGAAGCGATCAAGAAGGAAGCCGGTTTCAAGGCGCGGCGCTGGGTGGTCGAACGGACCCACAGCTGGCTCAACCGATTCCGCCGGATTTTGATCCGCTGGGAAAAACGAACCGACACCTATCTTGCCATGCTGCACTTGGCCTGCGGCATCATTACTTGGCGGGCAACGGGTCTACTGGGATAGGCTCTTATGGAAGGCAGCAGCTCGTCGCAAAGCCGTTGAAAAATGTCGTTAACGGTCTTATTTCAGAAACCGGCATGTCCGGCTTTGTTCTCTCCAGCGTGCCTGATATGTGAATCCAAGTTTGCGTTTATAAAGGAGGAAATGCCATGACCGACAAGCGAGAGAGTCAGACCAAAAAGTCCACCGGCAAAGAAGTGACGCAGCCGCAAGCGGGGCAATTCCTAAGCCCCTTGGACGAGCTCGAGCAATGGTTCGACGAGGTGCGGCGCAACTGGATGCAACCGTTCTTTTTTGGACGGGGCTGGCCGGAAAGAGAGTCCGTCTTCGGCGGGCGCGTGCCTAGAGTGGATGTGATCGACCGCGAACCGGAGTTGCTGGTCCGTGCGGAGTTGCCGGGGGTCAGCAAGGAAAACCTCGATGTCTCGCTGCAGGACAATACACTCAGCATTCGAGCCACGACCCGACGCGAGGAAGAGGAGGAAAAAGGCCAGTTCTACCGGCGCGAGCTGAGTCGGGGCGAATTTCAGCGGACCATCCGCCTGCCTTGCCCGGTGGAAGGGGATAAGGTCAAGGCGAATTTCAAAGATGGCGTGCTCGAGTTGACCATTCCCAAGGTGGCCACCTCCAAGCGTAAAAGCATTAAAGTCGAATAACCCATGAGGGGCCGTGGGACATGCCCCACGGCCTTTTTTATGGGCTGGACCAGCGCTGATGCGATCACCGTTTTCACCTCTCTACTTTTTGTTCTTTTTGGGCTTGCTGCTGTGGATTATCTTCAGTATCAAGCTGGGGCTGATTACCCTAACTTTCCAGAAACTCGGTTTGAATCCGGAATCGGCGCTGACGCTGTTGATTACCTCCTTGCTCGGCAGCGCCATCAATCTGCCTTTGTTTACGCTGCGGGTATCCGCCGCGCCACCGCCGATTGAAAGAATAGGATACGGCTTGCTGCGCCGGCCGCCGGTGCCTTTTACCGGCCGCACTCAAGTCGCGGTAAACGTGGGCGGCTGTTTGGTGCCGGTGCTGTTCTCGCTGTACCTGGTCAACAGCTACAGTGTTCCGCCTTTGCAAATTATTGCGGCTACGGCTTTTGTCGCTTCGGTCAGCTACTTCATGAGCCGGCCCATTCCGGGCGTCGGCATCGGCATGCCGGTCTTGGTCGCTCCGCTCGCGGCGGCTCTGGCCGCCATTTTCCTGGGAGAGGAATATCGGGCTCCTCTCGCCTATATCTCGGGATCGTTGGGGGTCTTGATCGGTGCCGATCTCTTGCGCCTGAAGGATATTCGCCGAATGGCGGCTCCGATTGCATCCATCGGAGGCGCCGGCACTTTCGACGGCATTTTCATAACCGGCCTGGTGGCAGTGCTCTTGAGCTGAAGCGGCGACATTCTCGAATTGCGGTACCGGTTTTGGGCGGCCGATTACGGTGACAATGCTGACTCTTAAACTTCTATTCCTGCTAATGGCCGCTAACGGCGTTCCCATACTGATCAACAAGGGACTGGGCGAGCGTTTGGCATGGCCTATAGACGGCGGCGCGCATTTCGTCGACCGGCGGCCGCTGTTTGGCTCGTCCAAGACCTGGAGAGGGTTCATTGCTGCGATTCCGGTTACCGGACTGGCCGCCGCGGGGGTAGGATTTCCCTTCGAGCTGGGTCTTTGCATCGGCGCCACGGCGATGCTGGGCGATCTCTTTTCCAGCTTCATCAAGAGGCGTCTTGGTGTTCCGGCCAGTGGCATGGCATTAGGACTGGATCAAATTCCGGAGTCTTTGTTCCCTTTACTTGCAGTGCGTGTCGAGCTGGGTTTGGAGCTTATCCATGTGGCCGGTCTCGTCGCCGGCTTTACATTCCTGGAACTCGTGGTCTCGCGTATCCTTTTCCAGCTCCGGATACGCGAGCAGCCCTACTAGGTCGAGCGCAACTGATGCAGGGTTATCTCGGGCGGGCAGTTCAAACGCACATCCACGATGCTGACACCGCTGCCGGCTGATGTGTAACCCTGCAAGGAGTGGTAACGCCATGGTCCGTTGCAGAACGCTCTAGGGGCGTTTGCGTTGAGAATGATGGGAATGCCTCCGGGCAGGCAAATCTGGCCGCCGTGCGTGTGGCCGCTCAGCATCACGTCGAAATTGGCATAGGCCGCGTGCCGATACATCTCCGGCGAGTGCGAAAGCAGAATGGAAACCGACTCCTGTGGAATTTGATCGGTGGCTTTCTCGATGTTGTCGGCGCGGTAGTAGTGAGGGTCGTCGATGCCGGCGAGATAGATGGTCGCATCGCCGCGAGTTAGGGCGATAGACTCGTTCAACAGCATGTGGATTCCCAGGTTTTCCAGCCCAGGCGACATGCGGATGGTGTCATGATTGCCCAGGACGCCGTAGACCGGCCCCTTCAGAAACGGACGAACCTTTTGCATGGCCGTCAGCGTCGGTTCGTACGGACCATAGGTTTGTGCACGAAAATCGCCGGTCAGAACGCAGATGTCGTAGCCATCGACCCGGTTTACGGCGTCGATGAGCGTGTCGGGAATATCCTCCGAGATGTCCAGATGAAGATCGGTAATGTGCAGCAGAGTAAAACCGTCGAACGCCCGCGGGAGCCGTTCGAGCTTGATCTCGTTATGATGGATTTGGATGGTTCGGGCATTTTCGCGGCCTCGGTTGTGCAGCCACAAGAGTCGCAGGATATGGCGCATCAAGCCATGAACGGAATACCAATTTTCGATATGGAATAAAGTGCGTCCCTGGCCGAACACGCGAGCCTCGAAATCATGCTCTATGCCCAGTCTTTGGTTGAGGTGGCAGCGCCCCACCCGCCTTTCCAACCTTCGATAGGTCTCTGAATCGATGGGCGGACAACGGAGGTGGCCGAGGGGAATGGATTCTGACGCGAGCGCCGCGTCTCCGGCCGCCTTCAGCGGCGGAAAGGGAAAGCGCTGGCCCGGTGGCGTGGGCTGCATTCGCGTCAAGGCATCACATGATTCAAAAGCTTGGCCAGCTTGCCCACCGCATCGTACACGACCGGAACGGCATCGCCTATGCGGGACGGCTCCTTGACGGCTCTTTCGACCCGAGCCGCCGCTTGGTTCATGGCCTGAACCGCCTGCTGGTAAACCGGTGACGAGCTGCTGATGGTGATATTGACAAGGTCGATTTTCTGCTGAAACAGTTGATCAAGCAGTTCGTCCACCTGATCGGCTTCGGGCAGCTTTTTTTCGCTCAGGGTTTCCAAGGCGCGAATCGTGCGTTGCAGGTTCTGAATAAGACTTTCCATTTTTTTACACCTTCACGAGCGATTGTTTACAAACATTGAACGAAATCACACGGAGTTCGTCCAGAGCTTGTTGTATTCATTCTCTTGCCATATTCGTGTTAACTATTTTCGCTTAATCCGCCTCAATAAAAAAATACGCTAACAGAGCTTTCCATGAACATTGCAGCGATACAACAGGCTCTACGAGAGTTTGCCCGTGACAGAGACTGGGACCAATTCCACAGTCCGAAAAATCTCGCGATTGCGCTTTCCGTGGAGGCGGCGGAACTGCTGGAGCGTTTTCAATGGCTTAAGGATGATGAATCGCATCGTCTGGCCGAAAATCCCGAAGATTATCGCGCAGTGCGGGAGGAGATCGCCGACGTTCTGATTTATCTGCTGCGGCTGGCCGACCTCATGAGTATCGATTTGGAGGAGGCCGTGCAGGAAAAGATGCTGAAGAACGCTGAAAAGTATCCTGTCGAATTGGCCAAGGGAAACGCGGTGAAATACAATCGGCGCGACCAATAATCCCTCGCGGAGAACGGGTCTGTCATTTTTCGCCATTCGTTGCAGTCTGTGATGACAAAAACTTTACGCAATCAAGTGATCGCTTTGGCCGGCCTGTCCCAGGCGGTTTACCTCGTGCAGCACATCGCCAAGCGGGGAACGGCCGATCGCGAGGACATGGCGGCCAGCATCGGCAGCGTGCTCAAGATCGACTCGGGGGACGTGGTGGATGTTTACGGCGGTCTCCACTGCGTTATGACGGGGCTCAGGCAGATCGAAAAACAGTTGGGTGGTCCCGATGTCGTGGATCCGGAGCAGGCGCGCTACGCTTCGACGCTTATTTTTCTCGAACGCAAGCTGATGAAGCAGCCCCGCATGCTCGAGGCCATTCGTGCAGGCATGGAAAAAGCCGCCGCCATTGCCGAAGAGCGGGGTGTTCTGGACGAGGAGGTGGTCGCAACGCTTGCCGAAACCTATCATCAGACCGTCAGCCAACTGAAGCCGCGGGTGATGGTGGCGGGCGAGCAGATGTATCTGTCCGATCCGGAGAACGGCAACAGAATCCGTGCGCTCTTGCTGGCCGGTATCCGCTCGGTGGTGCTGTGGCGAAAGTGCGGCGGCAGCCGATGGAAACTGCTGTTCCTTCGTCCGAAGCTGCAAAAGGAAGCGCAGCAGTTGCTCGAGTCGCTCAGTCGTACTTGAGATACCTGAAGCGCGGATCGTCCGGTGTGCCTTCCAGGATGCCGCCGGTTTCCGCGCCAGGCTGCCATTGCACGACCTCCTCGATCTTTTTCGCCAGAGCGAAATCCTTGTCCGTTACGCCTTTTGCCGTGTGAGTCATCAGCTTGACGATGACGAACGCATAAGACACGGTCAGATCGGGATGATGCCAGGCGGCCTCCGCGAGATGTCCGACCGTATTCACCACCATCAGGGTGGCTTTCCAGCTGTGGGTTCGGAATTTTCGGCGTATCCAGCCGTTCTCGTAATACCAATACGGAAGCTCCTGCTTCAGGCGCTCTTCGATTTCTTCCTGGGAATAGGCCTTTTCTTCTTTTTTGGTCATGGTGAATACCTCCGGGCACGAGTGCTGACCAGTGACCCAGCTTGTGGTTCCCGAAACCTATTGTCAAGGCTCATACGGGTTCTGAACAGTAGCATCAGCGCCGTCATCCCCGTTGCATTGACCCGGTCATCGGCGAGATTTAACCTTGGCCTATCGATCTCTCGGAAACCGCTGGCTTTCTGCTGATCCGGAGCTCCGCGAGGGGAAGGAGAATACGATGGGTACACAAGGTCGAATTTTGGTGACCGGCGCGCTCGGCCAAATCGGTTCGGAGCTGATTCCGGCGTTGCGGACCCGATACGGAGACGGCCTCGTGGTGGCGGCCGATATTCGCATGCCCCCCGCCGGCGCGGGCGAAAGCGATAGCCTGTTCGAGCATCTCGACTGTACCCAGTTGCGCCAGATTCAGGACGTGGTGCGCCGTTACCGGATCGAGACCATTTATCATCTGGCGGCACTTCTTTCCGCCGTAGCCGAAGATCGGCCCCAGGTGGCCTGGAACGTCAATATGGGCGGTTTGTATCGTATGCTGGAAGTCGCCCGCCAGTACCGATGCGCCGTATTCTTTCCGAGTTCGATCGGCGCTTTCGGACCGACCACGCCGCGCGAAGACACGCCTCAAGACACCATCCAGCGTCCGACGACGATTTACGGCATCACCAAGCTTACCGGCGAATTGCTCTGCGACTACTATTTTCGCCGGTTCGGCGTCGATACCCGAGGCCTGCGCCTGCCGGGGATCATTTCCTATCGGACTCCGCCCGGCGGCGGAACCACCGATTACGCGGTGGAAATCTTCTACCAAGCGATCCGCTATCGTCATTACACCTGTTTTCTCCGGGCCGACACGCGTCTCGACATGATGTACATGCCCGATGCCGTCCGAGCCATGATGACGCTGATGGAAGCCGACGCTGCCGGGCTGAAGCACCGCAATGCATTCAATGTGACCGCCATGAGTTTTACCCCTGGCGAATTGGCTGCCGAGATTCGGAAACATATTCCGGAATTTGTGATCGACTATGAGGTGGACCCGGTGCGTCAGGCGATTGCCGACTCCTGGCCCCAATCCCTGGACGACAGCGCGGCACGGACGGAGTGGGGCTGGACGCCACATTACGACATAACGCGTATGACGAGCGACATGCTCGAAAAGATTCGCGCCAAATTGCAGGGTGTATCTGCATAGGGACGGCAGCGGACTGCCTGAACGGATTGGAAAAGCTCCATGGAGCCCGGCTATCCCGGCTTTGATTCGCGTCCGATTGCCGTTTCCGGAATCAATTCTTGAGCGACGAGGTGAACTATGGCCATGGACCGAATGGAGGCTTTGTTGAAGCAAGAGCTGGCGCAGCTGGACCGGTCCGGCGTGCGCAAGAGCCGGGAAACGATCATTACCGGCGTTCTGCCGCCGCGGGACGGGCACGGCATCCGTTATCTGCTGAAAGGAGAGGGAGACCATCCGTTTCTCCGCATGAACTCCAACGGCTATCTTGGGCTCGCGCATCACGCGGACGTGATGAGGGCGGAGGAGGAAGGCGTCCGGAATTACGGTGCGGGTCCCGGAGCCGTGCGCTTCATCAGCGGCACCTACGAGCCGCATGTGCGGCTGGAACAGCGTCTGGCCGAGTTCCACGGCCGCCAGGCGGCAATGCTGTTCAGCTCGGCTTACGCGGCGGTGATGGGCGTTTTGCCGAGTCTGATCAGCCCCGAAACCGCGGTCATCAGCGACGAGTTGAACCACAACTGCATCATCAATGCGATCCGCCTGGCCCGGCCGAAGGAGAAGTTCGTTTACGAGCATTTGAACCTCGATCAGGCCGAGACGTTTTTACGGCAGGCGGCCGAGTCGTGCCGGCGGGGAATCATCGTGACTGATGGCATCTTCAGCATGCGGGGCGATCATGCTCCACTAAGGGAACTGCTCGCGCTGGCCGAGACCTATGATGAAAAATTTGCCGAAGGGGTGTTCGTCGTAGTCGACGACTCCCATGGCGTCGGCGCTTTCGGGCAAACCGGCCGAGGCACCGAGGAGTATGCGGAGTGCGGGCCGGCGGATATTTTGATCGGTACCTTGGGAAAGGCTTTCGGCGTCAACGGGGGGTATGTCGTCGGCAGTTCGCTGCTGGTCGATTTTTTGCGCGAAAAAGCCCCGCTCTACATCTATTCGAACCCGATCACGCCGGGCGAAGCGGCCGCCGGCGCGAGAGCCGTGGAAATCGTGAGCGGTTCCGAGGGGCAGCAGCGGCTCGCGCGGCTGCGAGACTTGACGGCCAAGTTCCGGCAAGCTCTAACGGATTCGGGATTCGAGACGCTTCCCGGCGCGCATCCGGTCGTCCCTTTGATGCTCAGGGATACCGAAAGGACCCGGAGCATGGTCCTTCATCTGCGCGAGCGGGGCATTCTGGCGACCGGGATCGTTTATCCGGTAGTGCCCCGCGGCGACGAAGAAATCCGGTTTCAGGTTTCCGCGGATCATACCGAGGCGGACCTAGACGAGGTCTTGACGGCGCTGCGCGAGTTCTGGCGAACGAACGCCTCGTAATCGAACACCGGTTCCCGTGGCAAATCGGCCGGCAACCGTTTTCGAGCGCACGAGTCTTATGAATAAGCTTTCGCGTGAATATGCGGCGGGGCGCAAGTCGACAGGGCGACTTCGGGTTGTATATCATGTGCCCGGAGCGGCACGGAAATAAGGGGCTGAGCGCATATTCGGCCCCATCGACCCAAGCCTTACAGGGTCACAACACAACAACCAATGGACCGAACCACCAAGCAGAAGCCGGAAATTTGGACGAGCCGGACAGCATGCGCTGGACCAGGGCTTCGGTGGAGACTTTTTGGACTACTTACAGACTTGACACTTAATGGGAAAGACCTATGCAAGTACCACTAGAGATTACGTTTCGAGGCATTCCTCATTCCGACGCCGTTGAAACCCGCATTCGGGAGAAAGCCGCAAAACTGGAGCAATTCTGTGATCACATCATCAGCTGTAGAGTCGCCGTCGAGGCGGAGCATCATCATCAGCACCAGGGTAATCTCTATAAAGTCAGAATCGATTTGAGCGTTCCTCAGAAGCAGATCGTGGTCAGCCGCGACCATCACGACAAGCAGGCACATGAGGATGTGTACGTCGCGTTACGCGACGCGTTCGATGCCGCAAAGCGTCAGCTCGAGGAGCACGTCCGCATGCAGCGTGGCGAAATCAAGAACCATAAAATTTCGTCCACCGCCCTCTAATCGTTTAACCACACGACGGTCCGGGGCGTAACGAGATTTAATCGCTTCTTACGCCCCGCCGGTGTCCCGGTTCCCGCCAAAACCCCTTTCTCAGTTCCGCGCCTGTTTTATATCCGAGTGTCGTGACATAGCGACATGTGCCGGCGGCGTCACGGGCTAATCGTTCTGTTCGCAGCAGATAGCGGAATCCGTCATGGGCTCCGTCGGGCTGATTACGACTCCGGTAATGGGATTGGGCCGATAAGTGGTACAACCCTTTAGTCCCATGTCGTAGGCCTGGCGGTACAGTGACTCCATATCGGAGAAAGGAAAGTTCTCGGGCAGGTAGACCGTTTTCGAAATGGCGTTGTCCACCGAACGTTGGATTGCGGCCTGCATACGTAAATGTGCGAGCGGCGACAATTCGAAGGTGGTGACAAAAGCCGGCGGCAGCGTGTGCTTCGAACGTTCGAGCTTCCACAACCGGACCGCATAGTTTTCGATGTCGTAGTTCTGAAGGCCTTCGGGAGTTAGGACGCGTCGTTGATAGCGCTCGGCAAATGCCGGTTCGAGCCCGTTGGACACGTTGTTCGCGAGCAGACTAATGGAGCCGGTGGGCGCGACTGCCAGCAGATGGCTGTTCCGAATGCCGTGTTCGGAAATGCCGTTTCTGATGGCGCGCGGCAAGGCCCGAACAAATGGACTCTGTAGGTATTTGTCGCGATCCAAACACGGGAAAGAACCCTTTTCGCTCGCCAGTTCGATCGACGTCCGATATGCCGCGAGACACACGGTTCGCATGATTTTGTCGGCAAGCTGACACGCCTGTTCGTCGTCGTAGCGTACACCCAACATTATCAGGGCGTCTGCCAGCCCGGTAATTCCCAGACCGATACGCCGTTTATCGAGCGCTTCATTCCGCTGTTGCGGCAAGGGAAACCGGCTGACATTGATGACGTTGTCCAGCATGCGCACAGCCACGGCGGTAATCCGTTCGATGCCCGCGAAATCCAGAGCGGCGTGATCCTCGAACGGCCGCGATACGAAGCGGGTGAGATTGATGGAGCCCAAATCACAAGCGCCGTAAGGGGGCAAGGGGATTTCGCCGCAAGGATTGGTGGCCGATATGTGTTCGCAATACCAAAGATTGTTTTCCCGATTGATGCGGTCGATGAACAGAACGCCCGGTTCGGCATGTTCATAGGTGGACCGCATGATGGCATTCCACAGGTCGCGGGCTCTGATCACTCGAACGATGCGGCAGGGAACAGGGGTGTCGATATGGGACCAGCGTCTCAGAACGATCTGTCCGGTACCGGCAGGGGTTCCCTCGGGATTGACGGGAAATACCAGCGGCCAATCCCGATCATGCTTCAGCGCGTCCATGAAATCATCCGTGATCAGTACGGAAAGATTGAAATTCCGTAGCTCGCCGAGGGTTCGTTTGGCACCGACAAAGGTTTCGATGTCCGGATGATCGCAGCGCAATGTACCCATCATGGCACCACGTCGGGCACCGGTCGAAAGAACCGTGGCGCACATGCTGTCCCAAATGCGCATAAATGATACCGGGCCGGAGGCGACGCCACCGCATCGGTGGGCGGGGATGCCGGACGGGCGCAGGGTGGAAAAGTCGTAACCGATGCCGCCTCCTTGCTGCATGGTGAGCGCCGCTTCCTTGAGCGCCGAGAAGATGCCTTCCATGGAATCTTCAATAGTGCCCATTACGAAACAATTGAACAGCGTGACATCGTGTCGGCTGCCGGCTCCGGCCAGAATTCGCCCGCCCGGCAAGAACCGGAAGTCTTCCAAGGCTTCAAAAAAAGCGCGTTCCCAATGGGCGGAATTTTCGGGCTCCGCGCTGGCCAGGGCTCGCGCTACACGCCGCCAGGTATCCCTTACGCCAAAGTCGCGGCTCGCTTCGTCCGTGAGACGGTATTTCCAATTCCAGACCTCCCGTGACACGGGGTTTTCGAATACATCGGCGCGGTCCTGCATGAGACATCTCCGCTGCGTTTTGCGAGATCGTTGTGCCGGGATGAGCGGCGGGGGCAAGCTGGATGCCCGATTTCGCCGCGACATCCGACATTGTTCTTGCCTTAGACGCTTAATTCATCCCTGTTTTCTCTGAAGGCTCTAAATCTTGCCAAACGATTTTGCTCCGGGACGCGAGATCGTGCCAGCTACGGCCTTGCGAATCGAACAAAACCCAGAGATAGCCGAGGCCTAGGCAGCCGAAGGATATCAAGCCGCAGAAGAAGCGAATCGAAGCCTGGCCCCAGGAGATGGAAGTGTCGGCTGTCGTGCACAGGCGAATTTTCCAGGAACGCATTCCGAGAGTTTGTCCGCCATGGGTCCAGAACCACCCGACAAACGCGAAGCTGACCGTCAATAGATATGCGCTATACAGCCCGTGGTTCGGTTGAAAGGCTTCTCCGTGATGAAGCGGCAGCAGGAGGACCGTTGCGGCGAAGAGTACCGCAACCAGCACGACCATGTCGTAAACGAGCGCCGCCAGGCGGCGCAGCAAGCCGGGTGAGTTGTGCTTCGGAGTCACAAAGGCGACTCAATCGGAGTCTTCGACGCGCGTCCCCGCCTTATGCGGAGTTCGTCGCAGCGGATGAAACATCAACTGCGGCGCTCGAAACATTTGGCTTGTGCATGGTTTTTGCATTAATCATTAACGAGCGGTTTTTCCGGAAGTTGGTACTAAATCACATTATCTCGCGCCGTCCGCATGTAAGCTGAACGTCGAACAGTTTCGACCGGCGAGATAGCAGGATGACCGTTCAGTGAACGCTTGGTTTATCGTCGTTACTCAACGACAAGAGTCTCTGGGTTTCGTTAGCCGCCGATTTGGCGCCAAAGAACATCGAGAGGTAGACCAGTAGCGCGACTAGCAGCATGGACAGGGTGATCGGTGGGCGTACCAGGGGCAAGAACAGCAGAACCAAAAAGTTCGCGATGAGAGCGCTGGTATGAATCGGGCAAGCAAGGAATACGTCGAGTCTGGGTTTAAACATGTATCTCCTCTTCCAAAATCTTTTGCAATCATGGATTCGTAGAGATGCAGAATCGTACATCCCCTTCGAGCTGGATCGCCATTCCGGTGGCAATCCGGGAATCCTTGAAGTCGGGCAGCCGGCAGCGAATAGTAGCATAAAGGCTATGCAGGCCGCGGCGTTGTTGCAAAAGGGGATAATCGAACTGATCGTCAAGCGGTTTTCCTTCTACGCCTTGTTGACGATATGCTGGATATTGATCGCCGCTGCGGGATTGGCGTTCGCCGTTTTTCTCGACATTCAGCGGGAAACCCAGCGGTTTTCCGAGACGTCCGCCCTGATTCAAACGCAATTGGTTTCGCAAACGCGTCGCTATGTTGATGCGACACATGGACTGGCGGCATTCCTCAAGACCGAGGAGCCCATAAATCAGGAGAAGATCACTACCTACGCGCGCCTGATCTCGGACCAGGATGCCGGCATCTACTTCATGGGCACCGTTCCGAAGTTCGACAAGGAGACTTTGGAAGAATTCGTTGCCTTAAGGCTTCATGAGGGTGTCGCTTCTTCGGTACATCTTTTTTCCGATCGTAGGAATCGCCTGATTCGAGTCGCGGCTGTGGGCAAACCGTTCTTGTATGCTCCGAATTCCATTGCGCCGGACGCCGATGAGACGCGACCCTTGTCGGAGACCGATGTCGATTTGGTATCGGTACTCGGAAACGCCTTTCAGCGCGCTCTGAGGTCCGGAGAAATTGCCGCCAGTCGCTCGTTCCTGCTCAATAACGGCGATTGGGGTTATGCGCTCGTGGAGCCGGTAAGTTTAACAGGCGGCGTAAGTTTCGCCGTAGTGATATGCAGGGTGAAGGCTCTTTTCCATCTCCCTTCCGATTCCGTTGCGTTGGCGCTCACCCTGTTCGAGTCGGTGCACGCTGGAGCAAATCCGGGTGACAAGTTGATTCATAAGCAGGCTTCGCCGGCAACGCCCCTCGAATCCAGCTTGTTTCCCAAGCTGCTTTTTCGCAGCTCTTTCGGAGAGCCGGAGAAACACTTATCTCTCGAAATCGAACAACAATTGGGGTGGGCGAATCTTGATTGGAACCGGCTGAACCTGATTTTTGTGGGATCCTTGGCATGTCTCCTCATGTTTTTCAGTGTTGCCAGAATCTATGACCGCTATGAAAAACGTAAACTCGAGGAGGGCAACAGGCTATTTTTGTTGGCCAATTTCGATCCGTTGACCGGACTGCCCAATCGTCAGTTATTCATGGATCGGTTGGATCAATCGCTGGCCGAAGCTCACCGGTCGAGGCGGAAGGTGGCCGTGCTTTACCTCGATTTGGACGGATTTAAACAGGTCAACGACTATTACGGGCATCAGACCGGGGACAAGGTCTTGCAACGCGCCGCCCGCATTTTTCAGCATTCCGTTCGGGAAACGGATACCGTAGGCCGATTGGGAGGAGACGAATTCGTAGTGCTTCTGCAGAATATCGGAGACCGTTCCGGTGCGGAATCCGTGGCCAGGAAAATCAAGAAAGCGTTTTTCCAACCGTCCGTGGACGTCAATGGAACCAATAAGTTGATGCCGGTCTTAGGCGCTAGCGTGGGCATCGCCGTCTATCCTGAAGACGGCTCGACCACCGCCGAATTGCTGAGGGCAGCCGATCAAGCCATGTATCGGGACAAGGCCGTCGGCAAGAGCCAACAGAGTCCCACCCTTGTACTCAAATCTCTGGATTGTCATCCGGCGTCGTGGTGACGATCACTGCTTTTCCAACGCATCCCGTCACAAGTACTTCCGGAGCGGCGTCAGAACGAAAGACTGATCGCCGCGTCCCCGGCGCGGCGCATTGAGCTCGTTTGCGTCCGGCTCCGGCGTTTTTTGGGGTCCATTCAGCTATCGCGATTTATACCGGCGACTTCGTTTCAGAACCGCGCAGGGACAAGCGGGTCCTAATCATTAGGAGCGGAAATCCTCCGATTACTGCTTTAAAGCATTGAATATTCATTGTGGATACGGAGGTCTGTCATGAAAACATCAATCATCATCACCGTGCTCGCATTGCTGGGTTCATCCTGGGCAGCGGCTGAGCAACAGCGAGTTCCGGGAACTCCCAACCCGGATGAAGCGACTGAAAGATCCCTGGACATTACCAACCAGCCGGCCGAGCCGCCGGCCCAGCGCCCGTCCGGCCAGCAGATCGAAAAGGACATACCGGCGACCAAGCATCAGGTCGAGGTCGAACGGGAAATCAAGAGCGAGCGTTTCAAAAAGCTGGACGAGAACCGCGACGGCCTGATTTCCGAAAGCGAAGGTCGCTCCGACAGCAAGTTAATGGAACGTTGGCGCGAAATGGACAGGAATCAGGATGGCCAATTGGATCCGGATGAGTTTTCGAAGTTCGAGCAGAACGAACCAGCCGAATAGCCGGCTGCGTAAATGCGGACTGGCGCATTGTCATTTCCACCTCGAAGACGCTATTGCCGATTCCTTCGGGGGCGCCGCAACTATCCCTGCCGCTTTCAACGGCTCACGGCCGCTCAGAAGGTGATCTTTCCTCGGGTCGCATCGGGTGTCGCTTTCGGCGGCACCCTCATTTCAAGCGGAGCATTGGCTATCCCGTCTTGCCAAGCATGGTCTTACGGAGATAGGCGAACGGTTTTGCCGATTGCGTGAATGACCGAAGCGGCCGGGCCATTGCGGTAAAGCCGAGCGTCTTCAAGATTTCATGCGGGTCGCCTTGTGGAGTTTGAAGCAAGGCTTGATCGAGTCCGTGTATCGCTAAATAGCATGGATCGTCCGGGACGGACCCCAGGCTTAGCGGATTCAAGGTTCGTAGGGCAGGGCCGACCTTGGTCGGTACGCAACCGACAGCAAAACTGTTACGAGGTTCCGATTCAACCAGATCGCGGCTGCCGAGGGCATGATAGTCACCGCGGCCCATCAGCGGTTGACCGGGATATTCGGCATTTGAACAGCAAGACCAGCCGTCCTCCACCGTAAGAATGCAGAAGACCATAATGATCGGCTTTTCACATTCCGAAACGGCCTTTATCACCGGCTCCCCCTGTTCGAATGTCCTTTGTCTGACGATGCAGCGGTCGGTTTCCGTGAAGGAAAAATGCGAGTCAACGTCAAAGGATGTCGGATACTTTGCACCGAACGAGATGCTCGACGGAACGGCCGGCTTAGCGGCGACGACGCCCGACAAAATCGAAACCGCTGCGGCGGCAGCGGCAATGCTGAGGGTTTTCATAGGGTTCTTCCTTGAGATGGTTTCCGTCGCTCGTGTCTCGTTCGGAGTCCCGATCAGCTACCAAATTGTGCGTACAAGAAGATACCCGCATCAATTCGCGGCATAACATAAGTATGCTTCCATAGGTGTACAAACCTATACCGTCGGCTCGACTTACTCGACACCATTAAGTACCAATACGGTAGCGGGAACTGAATAAGCGGCGACTTTCTCGAAGGGGTTAGGTCGCCTGATGTGCCTTGCTGATACGGTTCCAGGCGGAAATTTCCCTCATGCTAAGGAGGCTGCCGACATGGACTATATCGATATTGCTCAGATCGTTGAAGAATGTACGCGAGCCGAAGCGTTGCAACGCCTGAAGGCGTCATTGGCCGAGAACGAACAACAAATTACCGACCCCGAACGGGGGCTGGTGGTTTGTCTCGATTGCGAGGCTCCTATTCCTTTGGAGCGCCTTGCGGCCAATCCCCGCGCGGTACGCTGCATCGATTGCCAACTGGAGTACGACCGCGAGCAGCAGAACGAGGCTCGGTTATATCCGAATTTCGATGACCGGGATAAGTGAGGTCTCGCACTTTGGTCCAGCATCTGTTCGGCGTAATTGCCCGCCGCTTTTGCGAAAACCGGTACGAGACCTGATCGAGTCTACCGTTTGCTCGCGATACGGTTGGTTTCGCCGATTTATTCGTGCTGCTCTGCAAGGCTCTCGCGCATCCAGAGCAGCAATGTAATTTGCCGGGTCGCTTGGTATCCACGCGATACGGCAAAGATGTTTTCAAGGACCAAAATGGACTGAGTGTTATGTTGCCATCCGATTGTAGCGTCCAGCTCATGGACATTGACGATTCGATATCCGCCGAAGACGCCATTTCGGTTCAGTCGCGAAAAGACGAATTTCTCGCGATGCTGGCTCATGAATTGCGCAATCCGTTGGCATCCATCCGTAACGCGGTCGAAGTGTTGCGCCGCTTGGACTTGCAAGAGCCAAGGGCGGAGTGGGCACGGGAGGTGGTGGACCGCCAGGCGGCTCAGTTGTCCCGAATGATCGACGACTTGCTCGACGTATCCAGGATTACCCGAGGGACGATTACGCTTCGCCCGGCCCCGCTCAATCTCGCTGCGATAATCGTTCGGGCCATCGAAGTCAATTTGCCGCTGATCAAGGCCCGTCGGCTCAAGCTCATCGTCGAATCGGGGCCGCTCGATCTCGATCTGGACGGTGATGAGGTGCGCCTTACCCAAGCCTTGGCCAATATTCTCAACAATGCCGCAAAATACAGTAACGAGGAGGGGCGGATTTGGCTCTCGGTGGAGATCGAATCGGGCCAAGCGGCCGTGCACGTCAAGGACGAGGGAATCGGCATACCTCCCGAGCTTTTGTCCCACATTTTCGATCTGTTTACTCAAGGGCCGAGGACATTGGACCGCACGCAAGGCGGCCTGGGGATAGGGCTTTCCGTGGTGCGACGCTTGATCGAAATGCATGGCGGGAAAGTGGAGGTTTCCAGCGAGGGCGAAGGACGCGGCACCGAGTTCGTCGTGTGGCTGCCGCTCCGAGGCGAACAAGGCCTTATTTCCGGTCGCGATCCTCACGATTCTCCGGCGACCTGGTCCCGGCTAAACTTTTTGGCAACGTAGTGATCAACCGCCTGAGGCTATGGTTGCTTTCCTAAGCTCAAGCCGGACGTTGTCCGGCTTTTTTCGTCGTTCGATCGCGGGTTAAAGCCCGCTCCCACTCATAATTCCATTCGGCATTCGAGTGAACACTCATCGTAGGGTGGGTTAGCCCTTCGACAGGCTCAGGACGGGCCCCTCGGCTCCGCTCGGGACAGGCCCTTCGACAAGCCTGTCCTGAGCATCGTCGAAGGGCTCAGGACAGGCTCCGCGTAACCCATCGATTCAAGGTCGCTCGATGGGTTTCGCTTCGCTCTACCCATCCTACAAGAATGAATTCCTCGGAAAGCGATTTGGAATAAGGCGCCTGCAATCAATCCATACGCGCCAACGGAAACGACGATAAGAAATGCCGCGGCGTCAAGCCATGCGGCTGATCGGCTTTAGTCCGAGGCGCCTGGCAAGGCGATGCAGATTGCCCCGGTCCAGTCCCAGGCGGCGAGCCGTTTCCGACCAATTGAAACGGCACTCGTCCAGCGTCTTGAGGATCAACTGCCGCTGAAAATCGTCCACCGCACGTGCAAGCGATATCGGGTTCGTTCCGAACGCCAAGCCGGTCTTGGCATCCACGCTCCAGTGGATTTCAGAGCCGATGTCCAAATCTTCGGGTTGCAAGGTCAACGAACGTCCCCGGTCCGCCGAGGCGCGCAGAGCGGCGCGGAGAACGACGTGCTCGAGTTCCCGTACGTTGCCGGGCCATGAATAGGCCCTCAGGGCTTCGATGGTCGCGGGCGCCAGGTTGGCGCGGTCCAAGCCCAGGCGCGTCCGCGCCTGATCCAGGAAATATCCGGCCAGCGGTGCAATATCCGTGAGCCGTTCCCGCAGCGGCGGTACGTTCAAAGGGTACACGCTGAGCCGATGATAGAGGTCGGCTCGGAACCGCCCCGCCTTCACCTCTTCGTCGAGCTGCCGATTGGTTGCGGCGATGATGCGGACGTCGGCCCGGTGGCTCTTGTCCGAGCCGAGCCGCTGGATCTCGCCGAATTGCAGGGCACGCAGCAGCTTCGCTTGGATAGCCAGGGGCAGTTCGCCGACTTCGTCCAGAAACAAAGTGCCTCCCTCCGCCAACTCGAATTTGCCGGCCCGATCGGTATGGGCGCCGGTGAAAGCGCCGCGGACATGTCCGAACAGTTCGCTTTCGGCCAAGGACTCCGGCAGCGCGGCGCAGTTCACGTACACCAGGGGTTGGTCGGCCCGCAGCGATTGCGCGTGTATGACGCGAGCGACCACCTCCTTGCCCACCCCGGTTTCTCCCATCACCAGGACCGTCAGATCGGATCGGGCTACGATACCGATGTTGCGCCTCAGTTCCTGCAGCGCGGGGCTGTCGCCGAGTATCTGCCCGCGGCGCTGTAGGGCCTCGTTGACCAGTTCGCTGGTCACCAGTTCGCGGTGTCTAGCCAATCTTTCGAGCGCACTGATAAAGGATTCGTGACGCAGCGCCACCGTCGCGATGGCGGCAAAGGTCTGGAATATGTGGTCGTCTATGCCGTCGAATACGCCGGGTTTTAACGCATCCGCCGAGAGCACTCCGAGCAGGGTGTTCTCGTTATAAAGGCTACAGCCGATACAGGAATGGACGGGCAATCGGCCTCCGGCATCATTCAGCAATAGCGAATCGTAAGGATCGGGCCTAGGGTCGTCGGCCTCGAATCGGATCGGTGTTCTCGAACCGAGGATCGCCGCCAGCCGGGGATGTTGCTCCGGGGCGAATTGGCGTCCCATGACCTCGGGCGAAAGGCCCCGCGTCGCCACGGGCACGAGTACCCCGTCTTGGAAGCGCAACAGGGCGCAAGCGTGATTTCCCGTGACTTTGGCGAAAATTTCGAGAAATCCCTCGAGGCGCTCTTTCATCGAAAGATTCGCCGTCAGGCTCAAGACCGCTTCGCGAATCGCGCTCTCGGTCGTTCTTATCTTCGAGCGTTCGTTCATATTTCAAAGGTTCGTAGTCGAACATTCCCATAGAGGCGTAGTCGAATTAACCACAGTGCTGTCATAGTGACAGCAATGAGTTCTTGTGGCAATTGGCGCGTTATTTCCGAATGCACGGTTATTAACCCTGCCTCTAAATTAGGCCGGGTTAATCCGGGGCAGGGATGCCCAGGCGCGGCGACAAGCCGCGTAAGCCCAGGCCGGGCGTGTGCCGGGCCTGGGCGGCGGCCCGAAATACCAGAAGGGTATTTACGGGCCTGATTAATGGATTCGAAGCTTTGTTGGAGGGTTGAAGGTCAGGCCGGGTTGTTGTTTGTTGTCGAGTCGATGTCATTATGACGACATTGGCCGGTGTTTCTTTGAAATGTTTTTTGAATTCAATCACCTGCGTTGTGGCATTAGGGTTGCTAAGGATGGGGCACGGGTGCCCGGCGCATCGGACATGTCTACGTCGGAAAGCGACGAATAGCTTGTTCGAAGCGATGTCCGGGTTCTTTATCTCGCACTGGATTCCATGGGACTGGGGTACCTCCCAAATATGAAACGTTATAGCTTGTTGCTGTTTTTGCTGGTTGCACTGAACGCTTGTCTCGCTCCTCCGATCAAGCCGCCTGCCGACCGGTCGGGCAGCTTGCAGTCGATCCTCGTGATTCCGGTGGAACCGCCGCCCCTCGAAGTGATGCCGGACCTCATCGAATCCCGGCTGCCCATTTATCGGCAAAACGATACCGTTCCTTACGATCTGTTTCTGGAAAGGAAGATTTACCGGAATCCCGGCGGAGTACTGATCGCCGGACTGGTAAGCCACAATGATATCGTGCCGGAACCGTCTCTCCCGCGAATCGCGTCCGTGGCAGACAATCCTGAGCTGGCTCCGGTCGCCTCGCTGGCGGAGAACTGGGCCCCCACGCTGGTGTTGGCGCGGGAAGCGGCCGAGATGTTGACCGCCGGGGGATTCAAAGCCGTTTCCGCCGAGCAGTACTACCCGTTGCCGATCGCCCCCGGCAACCGCACCGCAAATCTCGCCTACTGGCATAACGCCATCCGGCAGTGGTACAACGGCGACACCTCGTCCGTCGATTATCGGTCCCACGCCAAAGAGCGGGTGGATGCCGTGCTGGAGGTGGGAATCGGGACCTACAGGATTTTCGAGTCGCAGACGCCCTTGCAGGTGCTGGTCAAGCTGATTGACCCCGCCACCGGGCAAGTCATCGGAAGAGCCGATGCCGATGCGTATCCGGTGGCCGGAGCGGCACCCAATCTTCTCGACCACGAAGCGGAAAAGTTCAAGCAGCTCGTGACCGATGTCGGCGCGAAGCTCGTTCGCCGCGGCTTGGCCGACTTGGGGCTGCCGGCGCCGCGGCAAGCCCGGTCCGATCAGCAGAGCATCGAAGCCGCTTCGGCGGCTATGGCGAGCAGCCGCTCCGAATGACAAGGGCGGCTGCGCTTCATGCTCATCGCCTGCCCTCTGGAAAAGGCGGCGCCGGCGGATGGCCGCTGCGCCGCCCGGCTGACTGCGGTCAAGGCGTCGATTAGGTGACCGTTTTCTTCCCCAGACGCCTTCGCGGCTGGCGCTTCACTCTGTTCAACATCGCGCTCGGCTTGGGGCACATGGTCGTGCTTTTCAACGCCGGCTCTTATATCGCGCTGATGCCGCATGTCGCGGGCGACCTGGGAGGAGTATCGCCGAGCCTCGGCACCTGGGCCCAGACCGATTTCATGATCGCTCTGGCCTTGGCGTTTCCCATCGCCCGCTGGCTGTCCGGGCGTTTCGGCGATTACCGCTTGTTCGCTACGGCCTTTGTGATCTATGCAGCGGCCTCTTATTTCTGCGCCATCAGCGAAACTTTGCGGCTGTTCCTGCCGGCGCGCATCGTTCTCGGCTTTGCCGGCGGCGTTACGCTGCCAATCGGACAAGCCCTGTTGCTGAAAGAGTATCCCGCTCGGCTCAAATCGGTGGGGCTTGGGATATGGGGGTTGTTCACCCTGATGCCGTTTACGATCGGATTTCCCATCGGCGGCTGGCTGGCCGACGAAATCGGGTGGCGTTATCTGTTTTATCTCAACATCCCCGTCGCCCTGGCCATTGCCGGCGTAACCGGTTCATTACTTTATGGGCGGGGATTCCAGCGGCGCTACACCCGTTTCGATTTCGCCGGCTTTATCCTGTTGGCTCTGATCTTCGGCGGCGTGCAAACCATTCTGAATATGGGCAACGATTTCGACTGGTTCGATTCGCCCTTTCTGCGCGGCGTACTGATCGCCGTTGTCGTAGCGCTGCCTTGTTTCGTCATCTGGGAACTGGGAGAGCGGCACCCTGCGATGGACATCCGGCTGTTTACCCATCGCAACTTCACGATTGGCATCATTTGCCTTGTCCTAGGTTTCTTGGCGATCCAGGGACTGCTGTCGCTGTTCATCGTCCAGCTCCAATTGCTGCTGGGATACTCGTCATTTCTTGCCGGCCTCTTGTTCCTGGTGATGATCTTTTTGGCGGCGCCGGCGATCGCCGTCATGCACGAGCTTATCAAGGGCGTCGATGCGCGGGTGTTCGCCTGCCTCAACCTGCTGGGCTTGGCGTTCACCCTGTCCTGGATCGGGCTCTTCGACGATCCGGGATCGTTCGATCAGATCGTTTGGCCCATGCTGCTCCTCGGCTTTTTTCTGGGTTCGTTCTTCACGCCGCTGACCGCCATCGCCCTTCACGGGCTGACGCCGAGCCAAATGATGCGCGCCGCGGAAGAGGCAGCAGCGCTGAGAATCGCCGCGGGTGCGCTCGGCATTACCTTGCAGGGCGTCATGCTGTTTCGGCGCAGCCCCTTTCATCAGCTTCATCTGGCCGATCAATTCGGGGGGCGCCGGTTTCCGTCGCTGGACTTGCTGCCGCGGCTCTCGTCGCGTCTGGAGACTGCCGGCCTCGATCCCGGCATCGTACAGGGCAAGCTTCTGGCCCTCATCAGACAGCAGGCCGCCATTCTGGCGGTCAACGATGCCTTCTTGATGGCGGGATATCTCTTTCTCGGGCTGGCCGGGCTGGTGTGGCTGGCCCATCCCACTCACAGGCCGCTGCGTCCGAGTCCGGCGGAGGACCTGAGGGAAACCAAGGCCGAGGAACTGATGGAGCAACCATGAATCGCCGATCTGCCTATCGTCGCCTGATTGCTGGTCTTAGCGTCCTGTTTCTGATCGCAGGCTGCGCCTGGATTCCGTCCGGCGGGCAGCGTGCCGAATTTGCCGACGCCCCGGGCATTACCCAGAAACTGTCCGAAGCCCGCGACGGTGAGCTTCTGGGGGTACGGAATTCGTGGCCACAGGAGAGCTGGTGGCGGCAGTTCGGCAGCTCCGAGCTGAACCACCTGATGGACATGGCGCTCAAGGATAACCCAGGTCTCAAGGTGGCTGCCGCCCGGCTGCGCGAGGCGGAAGGCTTTGCCCGCGTGGAGGGGGCGAGACTGCTGCCGTTCCTGGATGCGGAGGCGGAGGTCGCAACGGCGCGGTTTTCCGAGTACAGCTTCAATGTCGCCCTTAGGGGAGCGCATACCGTCTCGGCGTTGATCAATCCCTTGAGCCTCCGCTACGAATTCGATTTCTGGGGAAAAAATCGGGCGGCATTGGAAGCGGCTCTGGGCGAAGCGGCAGCCGAAGACGCGGAACAGGCCGAAGTCAGGCTGCAATTGACCGCCGCGATAGCGAGGTGTTACTTCCGAGGGGTCGCGCTGCGGCAGCAGCTCGATCTCGCTGATGACATGGTGGAATTGCGGCGTAATTTGCTCCAACTGGCCGAAACGCGTTACGAGCTGGGGCTGGACTCCGCGGATCCGGTCAAACAGGCCGAATCCGAGCTGGAAGCGACCGGCAAGCGCCGAGCCATTACCCGCGACTACCTGGACTTGCAGCGGAACTTGCTTGCCCGCTTGATCGGCCGCGGTCCTGATGCGACACAGCACCTGTTTAATCGCAGCGTGACGCTGCCCGAAAAAATTCCGCTGCCCACAAAGCTTCCGCTGGAACTGCTCGCCCACCGTCCGGACCTCGCTGCCGCACTGCACCGGGCCGAGGCGGCGGCGCAACGGATCAAGGTAGCCAGAGCCAGTTTTTACCCGACGGTCGATTTGACCGCGTTCGTCGGCTTGAACGCCCTTCGCATGACCAAGGGTGCGAGCTCCCTCGCCAATATCCTTTTTTCGGGTAACAGCTTCGCCTATGGCGTCGCGCCTGGCCTCAGGCTCCCCATCTTCGAAGGCGGGCGGCTGCGCGGCCAGCTGTCGGTGCAAAGGGCGGAATACGACGAAGCCGTGGAGCTCTACAACAAGACCCTGCTGCAAGCGGTGCAGGAAGTCGCCGACAGTCTCAGCAGTTGGCGCGACACCCGGGCCATCGTCGAAGCGCACAACCGCCTGCTGGCTTCGCAGCGGGAAGCCCTCGATCTGGCTCAAGAGCGGCTTCGCAGCGGCCTGGACGATCGCCGGACGATGCTGGCGCGCCGGCATTCCGTTCTGGATCAGGAATTCACGCTCAAGACCCTGGAAACCGATCAGCTCGTTGCCATGACCGATCTCATCGAGGCATTGGGCGGCGGATACGCCAACGGTCTCGACGACACCCGCCTCCGACCGATTTCAGATTGAGAGGGCTCCTGCCGAAACATGGACCAAGCCTAGGCGCTATTCTGTCGAGCCCAAAGACAGTCTCTTCCACTCGATTCAAAATAATTCCAAAAACTCGAACAGGCATCTATGAAGATTCATCCGAAGGCGATCCGCGCGCGGCGCAACCGTCGTCTTTTGCTGGTGGCGCTGGCCGTGCTCGCGTGCGCTCTGGCCGCGGCCATCTACTGGTGGGTGCATGGCCGTTTCCGGGTCGAGACCGACAATGCCTTCGTCGCCGGCAATCTGATTCCGGTCGAAGCGGATGCGACCGGCATCGTCACCCAGGTCCTGGCCGAGGAAACCCAGTTCGTGAACAAGGGCGACCTGCTGGTCCGGCTCGACGAACACCGCGCCCATGCCGCCCTGGGGCAAAGCGAGGGTGACCTGGGGCGGACCGTGCGCGGGATCGGCGCGCTGTTCGCGACGCGCCAGCAACTCTGCCAGAAACTGGACGCGCGCTCGGCCCAGCTCGCCCGGGTGCGCCACGACGTCATTCGCTTCCGTCAGGCGTTTCCCAGCGGTTCGGTTTCGGAGCAAGTCCTGCAAAACGCCGAGGATCAGATGACGGCCCTCGAAGCGGAACTGCGGGAGGTCGGCGCGGAACTCCAGTCCATCGAGGCGCGGGTCGGGGGAACCAGTCGCACCGAACACCCCGAAGTGGAGGCCGCCAAGCACCGCTTCGTCAACGCTTACCTCGATTTCGTCCGACAGCGCATCCGGGCGCCCGTTTCGGGTTATGTGGCGAAACGCAAAGCTCAGGTCGGGGATCGGGTCCATCCCGGAGATCCGCTGCTCATGGTGGTGCCGCTGGACCATCTCTGGGTGGAGGCGAACCTCCGGGAGACCGAGCTGCGCAAAGTGCGGCCCGGCCAGTCGGCCGAGGTGATCGTCGATCTGTACGGACGGCGCCGTGTCTATCACGGCACGGTCGAAGGCCTGGTGCCCGGCACCGGCAGCGTGTTCGCCCTGTTGCCGCCGGACAATGCGACCGGCAATTTCATCCACATCGTCCAGCGGGTGCCGGTGCGCATCGCCCTGCGCAAGGACGAGATCCTGAAACGGCCCATCCGCCCCGGATTGTCCACGGTGACGTCCATCCATATCGATGAACCCGGCCGGCCGCTGGACACCTCGCTAGCGGAAGTTACCGCTCCGGCGTATGAAACCGATATTTTCAGAGACGAGCTTGCCTCCGCGGAACTCAGGGCGCAGGAAATCATCACGGCCAACGTGGTGCCGCAAGACGATTCCTTGGAGTCTTCCTGCAGCCGGTCCGGCGCACCGCTTCATGCCACGCAAACCCCGCCTCGGCGGAGATAATCCTAGAAACGGCAGTTGACCGCTTGGATGGAGTAGAAACGCCTCATGGATTCTGACCGTCGTCCCTCCTACCGATTTCACCGCTTGGGTGAAGCCGCTACGTGCACTCGAGCACGCCCAACTGCCGTTTCCAGGATAATCGGAGCGGTAACTCATGGTGTTCCAGGCCGTTTCAACGGTGCCGCTCACCGAGGGTGGCGCGAAGGCGGGTGGGGTCAATGCCGCCGCCATGGCCCTTGATGCCCCGGCCGCGATCGTCGGCGATCGGGCTGTTCGCGATCTGCATCGATGCAAAACGCGCCGAAATGCCGTCTCCGCGATTACCGAAAACGCGAGTATTCGTGAGAACCAGCATTGGCGGACACTCCAAGCCCGTGGTATCGCTTATCGGAGAAATTCCGGTTTTGCCCTGTTGAAGCGTTACGTTGTACAGCATGACGCTGGGCGGTACCGAATAAAAGCCATCGCCGCATGCCACACGGAGCGATAGCAGATCGAAGACGGGCGTATTCGGGGCGTCCGAGAGTGTAATCGAATGGCCGTTGCCGTCTATCGTTATGCGCGTTTGAACACAGGGATCCGGGTAGTAACGGCAGTCGCTCGCCACCACGGGCAATGCTTCCGTCAGGACGACGTCGCCGGTGAGTTCGATGGTGTCGTCTTCGGAGCCCGCGGGACAGCCGCCGGTCCGGGTATTGAATATCGCCGCCGTAATGGCATCGGCCAGAGTGCAAGCCGTGCTTTTATCGGCGCTTCCGCCTACGGTAAAAACCGTCGCCTCGGCAGATTCGGCCGCCAAGGCGGAAGCTAGCGGCAATAAGACCCGTAGATATTGGCAAAGCGTTGAGCTGAAGATGAAAGCTGGCATGCCCTTTCCTCCTTGTTCGACATGAGTCGTGCACAATCCCGAGATCATCGGTAACTGCGGAAGTCTGCATTCGGCCTCTGATGCCTTCAATGTCATTTAACAATGTAGAAGGCGGCGGAATCGGCTCGCTCGGCCCGACTTGATCCCGAATATTGCCGCGCGGGACGGAGCTTTTGCGGGATCGAGAGACATGGAGTCCGCCAACGGAAGCATCGTCGTGAGCCGAAAAACGCTCATGCCCGTTAGGGCGGCTCGCCGGTCAGGCGTTCGGATAATGTTTTACGAAGTGTTTCGACCGGTTTTCGTACCCGTTCGCCATGTAGAAGCGGTGGGCGTCTGTGCGCAGGTCGCTGCTGGTCAACTCGACCCGGGTGCATCCCCGCCCGATGAAGAAGTCGTCCGCTGCGCGCAGCAATTCGGCGCCTATGCCTCGTCGTCGCATGCTTTGGTCGACCACGAGAGCGGAAATGCGTCCCCATTTTCCGATTTCGTGGAGCGGACTAACGACGTGCAGAACGATCGTTCCGACCACCTCCGCGCCGATTTCGCCCACCAGCGCCAGATCAGAATCCGATCCGTCATAGGCGAGGAGTCTCGCCCGAAGTTCGCCGACGTCGATAACGTAGCCCAGTTGCCGGAAAAGGCGGATCAGCCGTTCACAATCCGAGGATGCCGCGGGGCGCACCTTCATGAGCAGCCTCCCAGAGGAGAATCGGCTCCGGCTTCGTTCGGCATTACCGGCGCGGACGATCAAGCTTCCCGGCTGAGATGCGCCAGCGCGTGCGCATGGGATTCCCAGTTTTGGCCGTCGAAGGGCTCGATGACCAGTTCCTTGGGCTTCGGACTAAGGCAGCGGACGTTCACGTCGTAGCCGTCCGGGTTCGATCTAGGGATATAGAAGGGCTTTATGCCGCAGGTCTTGCAGAACAGGTGCTTGGCGACGCCAGTGTTGAAGGTGTAGACAACGAGGTTCTCCTCACCCTTTATCAGCCTGAATTGCGATTTGGGGACGATGAGGTGCAGGAAGCCGGACTTGGAGCAAATCGAGCAATTGCAGTCCTGGCAGACAACGCGCTCGGGGGCCTCGACCTCGAATTGGACCGCTTCGCAATGGCAACTACCGCGGTAGAGCATGGTTTCCGTCTCATGAAAAAGAATGCCGATATTGCGGACCGTCATGACCGACTGTAAGCGGCATGTGTTATTAACCCAGCCTATAAATATAGGCCGGGTTAATCCGGGGCAGGGATGCCCCGGCGCGGCGACAAGCCGCGTGAGCCCAGGCCGGGCGTGTACCGGCCTGGGCGGCGGCCCGAAATACCAGGAGGGTATTTACGGGCCTGATTAATAACGATCCGGAGGAACATGATAATGCTCGGGGCGATTGAAGCCTAGCGAGGCTATCGAGGACGCGAATGATGGCACGGCCAGGGGCTCTTTCCGATTCCTACGCAACTCGCGATGTTCTTCCATAAGTACCGGCCGTTTCAATCCAAAAGCTCGTTCAGCCGCCGTTCGAGAAACCGCCGCTCCGGTTCCTGCCGTGTCAGGCTAAGCGCCCGCTCGTAAGCGGCGCGGGCTTCCGCCGTTCGTTCCAGCCGGCGGCACAGGTCGGCGCGAGCCGCATGCGCCAGGTGGTAGTCCTCTAAATCGCCTCGGGCGAGAATGCCGTCCACGAGCGTGAGGCCTGCCTCGGGCCCGTCGTACATCGCCACCGCCACGGCGCGGTTCAGTTCCACCACCGGCGACGGCTCGATTCGCAACAGCACGTTATATAGCCCGACGATCTGCGCCCAGTCGGTCTCGCCGGCGCTCGGCGCTTCGGCATGCACGGCCGCGATCGCCGCCTGCAGCGTGTACGGGCCGAACCGTCGCGACGACAGCGCCCGTTCCACCAGCGCCAGCCCTTGCGCAATCTGGTCCCGGTTCCAAAGCGCGCGGTCCTGCTCGTCCAGCAGTATCAGTTCGCCGCCGGGCGAGGTGCGCGCGGCACGGCGCGATTCGTGCAGCAGCATCAGCGCCAGGAGCCCCTGCGCTTCGGGTTCGGGCAGCAGTTCGATCAGCAACCGCCCGAGACGGATCGCTTCCTCCGAGAGATCGTGTCTTGTCAGCGAGCCGCCCAGCGAGGCGGAGTAGCCCTCGTTGAACACCAGATAAACAACACGCAGCACGGCGTCCAAGCGCTCCGGCAGATCTTCGCGTGTCGGCACCTGATAGGGAATGCGGGCGTCGCGGATTTTCGCCTTGGCGCGCACGATACGTTGAGCCAGTGTGGACGGGGCGGTGAGGAAAGCGCGAGCAATTTCTTCGGTGGTGAGGCCGCACACCTCGCGCAGCGTGAGCGCGACCTGCGCGTCCGGCGACAAGGCAGGATGGCAGCAGGTGAAAATCAGCCGCAGCCGGTCGTCTTCGACGCTCTCGTCGTCCCATGCCGCCGGATCGCCGAGCCCGTCCGCTACCCGTTCGGCGAGCGCCATCAGCGATGCCCCGCCGTTCCCGATATCCGCGGGGTCCCGTCCCTCCGAATCATCGGTGCCGAGCCGTTCGGCGGCATCCGGCGGCAAGTCGACGAACCGTGCACGCCGGCGCAGGTTGTCGATGGCCTTGAAGCGGCCGGTGGATACCAGCCAAGCCCGCGGATTGGCTGGCATGCCTTCCTGCGGCCATTGCTCCAGCGCCGCCCGAAAGGCATCGTGCAGCGCTTCTTCGGCGAGATCGAAGTCGCCGAGCAAACGCACCAGGGTAGCGAACACGCGGCGCGAATCGGAACGGTAGATGGCGTCTACCGTCTCACGCACCCGTTCTGCAGCGTTCTCGTTTGACGACGACATCTGTCGCTCTAGGCGTCGCTTTGCTTGAACATTGCCTCGGCACGCCTATTGATTTCCTCTGGGGTAAGCTCTTCCTTGCGGGTCGCGAGAAACCAGACGTGCCCAAAAGGATCTTCCAGCGTGCCGGTGCGGTCGCCGTAAAATTGGTCTTGCACCGGCCTGACGGCTTTCGCTCCGGCGTCGACGGCGCGGGCGAACAGAGTATCCACGTCTTCCACGTACACATGAAGACCGACCGACGAGCCGCCCAGCGCTTGAGGGCTGCGTAACGGACTCGCTTCGCACGAATCGGCCAGCATGACGGTCGAGTCGCCGATTCTGATCTCGGCGTGTCCGATTTCGCCGCCGGGCGCCACCAGACGAAAAAGCTCCACAGCGCCGAATGCCCGTTTGTAAAATTCGATGGCCTCGGCCGCACCCTTGATGCCCAGGTACGGTGTCACGCTGTGGTATCCGTCGGGGATCGCTTTAACCGTCATCTCCTTGCTCCTTCCAAGTAAAAGATCACTCACGACATGGGCGACCCAGCGCTCCGTGCGAACCGCTGGCATCGGTTTCCAAGCGCCTGTTATATCGCTTGATGGATATCTCGCGCCTAGAAAGTGGCGAGCCGACGCCGGGCGAACTCAATCCGCCGGCGCCGTCTCAGGCTTGGGACGCGTAACGGCAGCCGTTTCCGTCAAGGTGAGCGTATGTTGTCGTACGTCGGCGGGCCACTTCGCGACAGCCTGATGTAATCGGTCTTGATCGCCGGCAAACAAGGCCCGTATGGCTTCTTCGAAGCCGGGCTCGTTTCCGGCCATCGCATTCATGAATCGATACGCGGCTTCTCGCGCCTGACGGACTTGATCGTCCTGTCTGTTCGCGCGCATGGCCTGTTCGACGAGCTTTCGCAACGCCACGGAGGCGCCTCCGGGCTGGGAGGTCAGCCACTCCCAATGCCTGGGCAGCAAGGTGACTTCGCGGGCCGTGACACCGAGCTTCGGTCGTCCGGCGGTTCGCGGTGCGCTCGCCGAGGTGTCCGCGACCGGCTCGGTCTGGTTGCCCTGCGCGTGCGACAGCCGATCGAGAACCGCGGACACGGAGCCGCGGAGGTCCAGCTCTACGGGCGCGCTGGTGACGGCGTCGAAGATCAAGACGATGTCTTGGCTATCCGTATCGACGAAAGACTTCACCTTCGCGGCCACGTCACGGGGCGGACCCAGCGCGATGCGTTTGGCTCCTGCAAACGCGATCCATGTCGGTTGTGGATTAGTGTTCATAAGGCGACCTCGTTTGAAAATAACGAAGTCAATTTTATCCGGGTAAAAAATAATGTCAATATTACACGGGTAAAAGTCGTGCTTACGGGTGTTCGCCTTGGACCGCCCGACAATCCAAGCTCGGTTGCCGGTCTGGTACAGGGGCGGCTTTGTTCACGACGCGTGATCTTCGCAAGTCATCCATCGTTCCCGGCGGCGGGCGAGGAGCGGGGTGAACTGGCGGATCATCTCGGAGTCCTTGTATTTTTCCCGGACGGCGTCCGCATCCGCCCGATTTCGCCAGTTGGCGAGAGCGATGATATGTCCCGGATCATCCTGATCGATGAAAATCTGACGCGAGATGTAACCGTCGAAGCTTCGCATGTCCGACCATACTTGGCGCGTCAGCCGGAGTCCTTCTCGTTCCGTACCGGGTTTCAGCCAAGTATCCCAAATGACTGTGATCATCCTCTGATGTTGTCTATACAACGAAACTCGCACACCGCGCATCGACGGTTAGGGGCGTGGTACCGGCGCCGAACTTGGCGGGAGTCCGTCACGCCGTACCGTCTCCTGTGGTCAGCCCGACAAAGCCAAGCGCGCTCAGCGTCTTGGAATCCTCAGCGATGGGCCGTATCTCGACGCATCCGATCTTGGCCCCGGGAATCATCGAGGCGACCTCGATCGCCTCATCAATATCCTTGGCTTCGATGACGTAGTAACCGCCGAGCTGCTCCTTGGTTTCCGCGTAGGGTCCATCGGTCGCCGAGACTTTGCCGTTCCGCACCCGGATCGTGGTCGCGGCAGCGGGCGGAAGCAGCCGATTGCACCCGACGAAGTGGCCGCTTTTCCGGATACCGTCGGTAAACTCGCGGTACTCTTCCAGGTGCTTCTCCGCATCGGCTTCGGGCATTTGCTCCATCACCGTTTCGGCACAAATCAAACACAGGTACTTCATCACGTTTTCCTATTCAAGACTTACTCCGCCGCGTCGACGAGCCGACCGGGACGGCGGCTCTGCGCAACATTTACTTTTCCGCGATGGCTTTCAAGCTGGCGAGGCCGGCCTCGAAGTCCTTGCCGATCATCTTGTCCATGCTGATGAAGAGTCCTATGAGTTTTGAAATGTAAGGGCTGGGGCCTTGCATGGACCAGGTGGTCCGGGTGACGTCGCCCTGCGGTTCTAGCGTGAACTCGACGATGTTGTGGGCTTCGAAAGGCTTGATGAAGTCGAGTTTCATGGTGATCTTGGAGGGGGGAAACGACTCCGTGATCTCGAGGCGTCCCTGGCCGATATCCGTGTTGCCGTCCCATTCGTACGCCGCGCCCTTGCCGTCGGCCGCGCCGGTATAAGTCCGTTTCATCGCCGGGTCCTTTTTTTCGAACGGCGACCACTCGTTCATCTTGCGCAAGTTATTAATAAGCATGAAGATTTTTTCCGGCGGCGCGTTGATGCTGGTCGAGCGCTGGACGCGGAAAGTGTTGGGTCTGGTCGCGGCATAGATGAGGACCGCGGCGATCAGAAGGGTAGCTACGACGGCAATGTTCTTGAACATAGATTTTTCCAGTGCGGTGTCGGACGCAAGAAGGGACTGTCAGGGACCCGGCGGGAGACGATACGCGGCTAGTTCTCCGTACCGATCCCGAGTTTGCGACAGCGTTCGATCGCCTCACCCGGTTCGAAGTCGTCCAGCTCGAACAACTGGCGGACCTCGATCTCGCCTTCCCTGCCGTCACCGGCTGGATTAGGGAAGCGCTTGGTCCATTCCAACGCCTCTTCCTTGGATTTCACCCGGATAATGGTGTAGCCGGCGATCAACTCCTTGGTTTCGGCAAAGGGTCCGTCCACCACCGAACGCTTCTCGCCGGAGTACTCGATGCGCCAACCCTTCGCGCTCGGCTGGAGCCCGGAGCCATCGATCAGTGTGCCGGCTTTTGCCAGTTCCTCGTGGTATGCCGCCATCTCGGCAATGAGGTCCTCGGTCGGCATGACGCCCGCCTCGGAGTCTTTGGTGGCTTTGACGATGATCATGAATCGCATGGGTGTTTGTCCTGTTCAGTTTCAATTGAGGAGCTCGGCTTCCGGACGGCCTGGACCGGCGGAAGCCGAGCTCCTGGGTTGGCTCTATTCCGCACTCTCTACGATGATCATCCACGCCACGCCGAAACGGTCGGTGACCATGCCGAAGCACGGCGAAAAGAAGGTTTTGCCCAACGGCATCTGCACCTGTCCGCCTTCGGCCAGCGCGGCGAACAGGCGATCGGCCTCCGCTTCGTTCGGCGCCGAGAGCGATAGCGAAATGCCCTGGAAGTTCGGCTGCCCCTGGCAGAAACCGTCGGAAGCATGCACCGTACTCTCGCCGATACGGAAGCTCGAATGCATGACTTTTTCCTCGGCTCCGGGCGGGAGCGGGCACTGATGGGGCTCAGGGCTTTCCTTGAAACGCATCAGCATCATTACTTCGGCGCCGAGCGCGCGGCGGTAGAAATCGAGCGCCTCCTCGCAGCGGCCTTCGAAGAACAAATAGGGTTGGATATGCATGGTATCTCCTTTTCTCGGTTGAGGTATTAAGACGCCTACGGGGTCAGCTTCGCCAGTTGTGCCTGAAGGCGGTCGAAATTCTGTTCGTTCGCTTCGACGCACACCGCCCGGACCTTGTCGCATTCCGCGGCGCTTTCGAAGAGCATCCGCCATTCGAGCCGGGTTCCCCCGGCCTCCTCCGTGAAGGTGACCGTCATCTGAAACCGCGGACCTGACACATGCTGGAACACAATGCGCTCGGGCTCGACGACCTCGAGAAAGACGCTCTCGTTCGGATAATCGACCCCGTCGGGACCGTGCATGACAAAACGCCAGACGCCGCCCGGCCGCAGGTCGAATTCGTGAAAAGTGTTGGTAAAACCCTTCGGCCCCCACCACGCGGCCAATTGGGCGGGATCGCGCCACGCCTTCAACAAGCGCTCGCGCGGTACATCGAACACTCGCGAGCTGACAATTTCACGGTCGGCAGCGCTTGTCGGGGTGGAATCGGTCATATGGATTTTTTCTCCTCTTATCGATTGATGAAAAAAACAGTCGTCATCCAAGATCGAACGGGGCGGCTGTCGTCATGGGATCGGGCTAAAGGTCGAGCGTGAATACGGCTTTGCCGGTAGGCGGATCGAAGGGGAGGGAGCAATGCTCGTGCACGATCCGCCAGCTGCCCTTTTTCCGCTCATAGCCGGCCGTGAGCCGCATCCAGGTTTGCATTGCCGGATGGTCCTTTTCTTCCCCGGTGAAGCGGAACAGCCAGTGGGCGAGCGCCAGGTCTCCACTTACGAAGATGTCGAGGTCCCGCGTTTCTATGGCGAAAGAGTCCGGGAAGCACGGCAAGCACTCTTCCCAAATACGGCGGTAGTCCTCTGCGCCTTTGGTTTGGAACGGAGGTTTGCAATCGTAGAAAACGACATCAGGCGCGTAGCGGGACATGATTCGGCCCACGTCCTTGGCGCAGACGGCATCCATCTGATCGGCGATGAGTTGTCTAATCTGGGCTTCGTCGTAGGCTTGGATGGTTTCGGTTGCCATGGTGGTGGATCCTTATCGGTTGGTTTTCGGCGAACAGATGGAAAACGCCCAACTGCCGCTAGGTGGTCGAATGAGGAACCGCGAAATCGACATCACCGAAGTCCTCTCCCTCGGCATGCCAGTCCAGCACCCGTTAGGCCCGGCCATGGAGCGGTCCAGGGACGTTACCGTCGACCGGAGCAGTTTTCTCATGGCTGTGTTACGGCGTGAGGTCGAGCAAGGCGCGGCCGCTCTCGATATCGAAGGGCGCCGAAAAATGCTCGTGCACGATCTTCCATTGTCCGTTCAGCCTGCGGTAGCAGGCAGTCATCCGCATCCATCCGACTTTTTCTTCGCCGTTTTCTCCCGTTCCGCCGCACCGGTTGAGAGCATGGCAGAACGCCACGTCATTGCCTGCCACGATGCTCAGGTCGTGAATTTCGAAGATCATCGGGCCGGGACACAGGGCAAGGCAGGCTTCCCAGTGTTGTCGGTACGCGTCCACGCCCTTGAATTGCAATTGCGATACGGCATCGAATGCGAGGATGTCCGGGGCGTAGTGGGAAACGATTGCGTCCATGTTTCCGTCCAGCACGGCTTTCAGCCAGCTGTTCACCAGGTTTCGGATCTCGGTTTCGGTCGTTTCAGTTTTCATGGCTTTTCTCCCGTAGATGGATGGGTTGAGTCGGGCTTCACCGAAGTGGGGGGTACATGAGCTCCCTTTCACCCAGCGTATTTGTCATGGTGGCGCCACCATCCATACGGTGGAGTTTGCGGCCATCCGTCCGGAGAGTCTTCCCAATCCTCCTGCCGGCCGAAGGGTGTCAAGTCGAGGTAGCTCCAATGACTGCCGAGGTACTCGGCGCCACGTCCGGCCGTGAAGTAGGTTTGAAAGATGTTTCCTCCCTCGCGGAGGAAGACGCTCACGCCGAACGTTTCGCCCTGCTCGGTGGTGACGCCGAAGTCCCGGTTGAAGTCGCTTCCGAAAGAGGAATACCAGGGCACGTCCCAGCCCATGCGTTTCCTGAACGGCTCGATCTTGGCCAGCGGCGCGCGGGAGACGAGGACCCGCGAGGTGTCGCGGGCGTGAAGATGGGCGGGGTGGCCCATGCTGTCGACCACCCATGAACAGCCGACGCAACCCTCGTCCCGATTTGGGTCGAACATGAAATGGTAGACGATGAGCTGGCGGCGGCCCTCGAACAAATCGGGCAGATTCAACTGGCCGTCCGGTCCTTCGAAGACATAAGCCTTGTCGATCTTCACCATCGGCAGCCGGCGGCGTTCGGCATTCAGCGCGTCACGCGCCCGGGTGAGTTCTTTTTCCTTGATGAGCAGTTCCTCGCGTGCGGCGAGCCACTCGGCCTTGGATACGATTTTCGGTAGATAAATAGGGTGATTCATGGTGACCTCTCTCTGCGATCGCATGGTATTCGCGTCGGGCGGCGTCACGGGGCTCCGCCGTAGCGGCTTTCCACGTTCAGCACTGGCTCGATGGGGCGGACCTCGATGCTGCCAAGGCGCGCCGACGGCCACCTCGATGCGATCCGGACCGCCTCGTTCAGATCGGCGGCTTCGATCAGAAAGAAACCGCCCAGTTGCTCCTTGGTTTCGGCGAAAGGACCGTCCGTCACCGATAGTCCGCCGCTCCGAACCCGTACCGTCGCGGCGGTTCGAACGCTCTTGAGGGCGTGAGTGACGATCAGGTGGCCGCTTTCGCGAAGCTCCTCGACATAGGCGAGCGTCTCGCGCCGCAGGGCATCCCACTCGCTTGCGGACAAAGCGTTAAGTTTTTCTTCCGCTTCGTACGCCAGACACAGATATTTCATGGCTTTCTCTTTTGTTGAATTTCACGGGCGGGATGGACCGTATTCGTCCTACGGCTTCAACTCCCGGATCGGACGCACCTCGATGCTGCCCACGCGCGCCGGCGGGATCTTCGCGGCGATCTGGATAGCCTCGTTGAGATCCCGTGCATCGATCAGGTAGAACCCGGCCAGTTGTTCTTTCGTTTCGGCAAATGGGCCATCGGTGACCGACACCTTGCCGCCGCGGACCCGTACGGTCGTGGCGGTCTGAACCGATTCCAGGGGTTCTCCGCCAAGCAGATGCCCGCTCTCGCGGAGCGAATTGGCGTAGGCCAGGCATTCGGCATCTTTCGGACTTTCGGGGAGGCTGTGCAGCTTTTCTTCCTCGCTGTAAACCAGGCACAGGTATTTCATGGCTTCCTCCATATCGTGATGAAAAGGCTGTAGGCGCTGGATAGTCGTTTGGGGAGGCGCCGATTCGACACTTGATCGTGAAATCGGGAAAAATTTTTCCGGCGCTTTCCGAAAACGCAGAGAAGCGACCGTGGCTTCAGCGCAGAGCGCTGCGATGCCGCCGGACCGCCCTATATCAAACGTACGAGTAAGCCGAGTACAGATACTCGCTTCGTGAGGTCAAGGTTCGGCATGAGCGAGCGTGTGCCCGCTGAATCCTTTCGTCGGCTTTCGCGGATGGGTCACTTGCACGCTTTTGTTTTTCCGCCATACGCAACCGAATAAGGCTCGTCGAAGCATGTGATCAAGCGATCGACGACGTCGAGGTTCGGTACGGCACCTTGAAGTCTTGGCCCTTTGGCGATCTCTTCCCGGAGTTCGGCCAGTTTCTCGCGGTTTCGTTCCAGAAAGGCGATTGTCGCCCGGACATAAGCGTTCCACCGGATCGGTGACTCGGCCGGTTCATTTTCGTACAAAGCGGCCCTAAAGCGCGCGAGCGCCTCGTCTTTCTCTTCGGCCGCTGCATAGAGCTGACCCGCATGGAACCGCAGGTTCACGCGCTGCCACTCCTCAAGGACCTTGGCTTCTTTTTCGTACCGGTCGATCAGCTTGGCGGCTTCCAGATACTTTCCCTGATCGGCGATTTTGCGCCAGCCGCTGCCAGGGCGCTGGTCGAAGGTCTCATAACTGAGCTCCAGTTCCTTGGGGCTCTCATTTTTCTCCTGAGCAGGGGCAGCGGAAGAAAAAAGAACGGTGGCAGCCGACAGAAGCATCAAGCCACGCCTCTGCAACGAAAGCCGAATCATTTATGGATCCCTTTGATACAAAAGCGAAAAGAGGCCCTAACCCTGAGCCGCGGCGAGCTCGGCATCCTTGGCTCTGGCTCGCGCCACCGCTGGGCGGGTATTGATGCGGTCGATGTAGGTCTTGATCGTCGGCGATTCCGGCACGAGCTTGAACGACGTGGTCCAGGAAAGGGCGATGCCCCAAAGCACATCCGCGGCGGTGAACCTCTCGCCCAGAATGTAAGGCCCCTTTGCGAGCTGATCGGTCAGCGTTTTTAACATAGTGTCGTAATCGCCGTACGGGGAGGTCGACCGCGGAGCGGCCTCACGCTCCAAGCCTTTGTCCACCATGGCCGGTTCGAAACAGGAACCGTAGAACACCAGCCAGCGTAGATAAGGTCCTCGCAGGGGATCGCCGACGGCGGGCGCGAGTCCCGCCTCCGGATAGAGGTCGGCGAGGTAGATGAAGATTGCCACCTGCTCGGTGATCAGGGCATCGCCATGCAGCAGGGCGGGTACCTTGCTCATGGGATTGATGGCGAGATAGTCGGGCTTGCGCTGCTCGCCCGTTTTCAGGTTAAACACGTGCAGCCGGTAATCGGCGCCGAGTTCCTCGAGCAGGGTTAGGGTGCCGAGAGAACGGGTATTGGGGGCATGAAACAGGGTGACTTGGCGGTTGCCATCCATCATAGGTTTACTCTTGTTCAAAAGACTTCGGCATTGACGACATTCCAGAGGTAAAGCGAGGCCACCGTGCGATAGGGTCGCCAACGCTCCCCCAGAGAAATGAGCTGGCTGGGGGAGGGGACTTCCGGCATCCCGTAGACTCTCGCGATACCTTTTCGGAGCGCGTAGTCGTCGACCGGAAAGACGTCCGTCCGGCCAAGATTGAAGATGAGCAGCATCTCCACCGTCCACCGCCCGACGCCTCGAATCGAGATCAGCCGTTGCACGATCTCGTCGTCGTGCAGCGCAACGATGGCCCTTGCCGTCGGTACGGTACCGTCCAGAGTCTTGGCCGCCAGATCCTTCAGCGCGGCGGTTTTCGCTTTCGACAGGCCCGCCTCCCGCAAAGCCTCGTCGGGGGTGTTCAGGAGTTCGCCGGGTTCCGGAATCGTCGTCCCCGGATAAAGTCCCTTCACCCGGTTCAGGATGGTGGCTGCCGCCTTGGGCGTCAGTTGTTGGTAAACGATCGCGCTTAGCAGCGCCGCATAGGGAGAGTGTTCGGCATTCGGCTTGAATGCGATGGGCCGGGACAAGCAATCGACCAGGCGGGGATCGAGGGCTTTAAGGCGCGCCGCCGCACGCCGGAGATCTTGTGCCGACTTGAGTGTCGGCGGCAGAGCCCAAGCGACTCCTTCGGCGGCCAGCATCCGGGATTTGGTCGCCAGTCCGCCCGGCGCCGAAAATCCGCCGGGCTTGCCGCCGGCCGCCAGTACCCGGTGGCAGGGGATGATCAGGGGGATCGGGTTTTTCCCCAGAGCCTGGCCGACGGCCCTCGCCGCACCGGGGCGCGCCAGGGCTTCCGCGATCTCGCCGTATGTCATGGTTCGCCCGGCCGGAATGGCACGAGCGGCTTCATACACTTCCCGTGCAAAGGGTCCCACGCCGTCGAGGTCGACATCGATGTCCCGAAAATCCTCGGCCTCTCCCTCGAAGTGCCTGCGAATTCGCTCGATAATGGCCGCGATCGCGGGCGGCGGAGCGCTAGCCGGGCGCGCGCCGGATTCCCGTGCGAGCCTCGCTTCCGTCGCTTGCGCCGTGTGGTCGGGAAGCTGAAACGAAGTCACTGCCGGCGGGGCGCCTTTGGTCCAGCCGTTGCGCCAGGCGATTCCGCAAGGACCGAGCGGGGTGTCGAAGATGCAGTAGTCGGACGGCTTCATGGGGATTGGTCCTCCGGATCGATGCGGACGGTTCATATCACCATCACGGATTTTTTGGGGGCAGGCCGGTAACGAATTCGATAGCCAAGTCGACATAATGCTGAAGTTGACGATCTTCCGCCAGCCCTTCGTCGGAGATCATGGCCCAGCCTTTCATGGGCTTTCCGGTGATATCCATCGGTTTGACATGGGTTTCCTCGAAAAGCCGGCGGGCCGTATGTTCGCCCACCCGGACGATCAGCCATGATCGATAAATGCCGACACACATGTTGCCGTGCAGCAGCCAGCCGATGCCGCCGAACATGTTCTTGGCCTCGAAGCCGGCACGCTCGGCGAGCATTTCCTCCAAGCGCTGCGACAAGCCCGGATCGCAAGCCATGATCAGTTCCTCCAAAAGTCCGGTTCAGCATTATCGGACGGTACCGGCGGCTCGCACCGGAGCTTGGGATCGACCGGCATGTTTGAAGTCGCTGCCGTATATCCAGCCGATAGCTGCCCCCGCGGCGGCGAATTGGATCAGGTGAAAGGTGCTCTGAACCGTCAGCCAGAGTTCGATGGAAGAGACCTGGATTTTCGCCGCGTTCGCCAAGGTCGACACGCTGAACAGGAACAAGCCCATGAGGCCGCCGAAAGCCAGCCCTGAGCGAATCGGCGTCTTTTCGCAGCCGAAGTACGGGTACAGCAGGGCGATGATCGCGCCCTGGACGAACATCGAAAGTAGACCGAGGGGGATGATCGGTTCGGCACGGTTGTATATGCCCAACTCGTGGTACACATCCTTGAACAGAATGAAGTGCCAGGGGGCGCCGATGGCGAACGAGAGGGCGACATAAGCCAGCACGGCCAACAGAAACTTTTTCGTCATGGAATTCCTCCAAAGCTTAAAATACTTGTTTATCAAAAGCATTTTAGAAACTACTGCAAACGCTTGCGTAACGCAAGCGTTGTTCTGGAGATTTGTCTTGCCCAAACTGTTATGCCATAGCGACAGCTCGCCCTGTCCGCTGGCCCATGCCCTGGACCTTATCGGTGATCGATGGACGCTCTTGATCGTCCGCGACCTGATGTTCCGCAACCTGCACGAATACAAAGATCTCCTCAATTCCTTCGAAGGAATTTCCACCAATATCCTGGCCGACCGGCTTCGCCGCCTGGTTCAGGCCGGCCTGGTCAAATCCGTCGCGCACCCGGAAAGCAAGACCCGCAAGCTGTACTACCTGACGCCATCCGGCAAGTCGCTGATCCATGTCATGATCGAAATCGTCAAATGGTCCGATGAGCATGTGGGCACTGCCAAGATTCCGCCCGACGTCGCCGGTCAGTTGGAGGGGAACCGCGACGAATTTGTCAGGAAAGTTCTGGAGAAGCTGGAACGCTGGGAAGCCGAGCACTTGGCCTGAACCGTCTCCCGAGCCAAGCCGGCACTTGGCAAAGGCAATGCCATGTGCGAAAGTACAGCGCTTGCATAATACAAGTATTTAAGCTTGGGGCGCCTCGAAGCGTGCAGCGATGCGCCCCGAAACTATCCCGACCCGCAGCAAGGAGAGACACTATGACCAGCCCTTCCAAACGGCACGGACACCTTCAGACTGATTGGACAGTTGAGAAAATCCCCACGGATACACTGGTTAGAACATACATTATGGTCGGCATTATCGTCGCACTATTCGTTGCGATGCTGGTGGCGGCTATTCGGATGACGCCCGCTACTGCGGATGTCCACCTGAATCCCGGCATGTTGATTAAGCCAGTTGTTGCGCTTGCCGGCCTTACAGCCATGGTGACGGTACTGATGGTCGTATACAGAAACCTTGCATTCATCCGTGGCACGGCATCGGAGCGTTACTTCCGGACTTATGCGTCGACTGCGCCAGTGCCCGCCGAATGGATTGAACGTCCTGCCAGAGCGTATATGAACCTCCTGGAACTCCCCGTCCTTTTCTATGTTGTCTGTTTGTTCATGTTGACGACCGGCAAGTTCGACAATGTGCAGGTTGCTTTGGCCTGGATTTTCGTGGCAACGCGCTATGCCCATGCGGTTATCCATATCGGCTTTAATTACGTGCCGGTCCGGTTTGCCGCATTTTTTGCCGGGTTCATCACGCTTACGGTCATCTGGACTCGATTTGCGGCACAGAGCATATGAACCAACTGGGCACGATGTAGAAATACGCGCCGAACCGGAGTGAGCGCCGCCACAAGGACAAGGCCGCTCTTTTACGTTCATGTTTTCCGAGCCACGCCGGGTTAAGCATCATCGGTCTTCTCGGACGCCGCGACGGCCAGCAGGTTGGCGTCGCGAAAAACCCTCCAAGCCCCATCAGCTCCCTTGCGGAGAATGGTTAGCGTGTCGCCGGTCCGCTGTACCGGAACCCCCCCGTTTCGGGGCGTCACGGTAACCGATAGGCAGCTCCAGCAATAGACCCAATTTTCCGAGATCTCGATCTCCCGAATCTCGCCCTCGACATGCAGGCGGTGGGTTTGCAGCACGTTGCGAAAGCCTTGTTCGAATGCCTGCCGGCCGCACATCGGAGCTTGCCCTGCGACCAGGAAAACGACGTCTTCCGACATGAGGGGCAGAATCTCGGACACCTGGCCGGATGCGGTAGCGCGATGCCAGGTCGTTATCAGTTCGCGTATGGATTGCTCGTCGCGTGTCATGAATGGTTCCTTGCTTTAAAAGCGGTCTGCCTGATCGCTGTCGCTCCTCGCCGGACGACACGGTCAGAGGCTGCGCCCGTCGAAGTGCTTGGTCGAAACTCGTGACCAATCGATGCCTTCGAGACAGCGGGCATTGATGGCCGCCATGGCGCGGCCCGAGGGGTCGGTGCCTTCGCCAAAGGTATGAATTCCACAGTGGCAGCTACCTTGGTAGACCATCGTTTCATTCCTTCTTGAAAGCCAGCGCCCGCCGGGCGATCTCGGATGGCTCGACATCCTCCACATGGGTCGCTATCAGCCAGTGGTTGCCGGCCGGGTCTTGGACGCCTGCCATACGGTCGCCCCAGAACTGATCGCCCGGTGCCATGAACGACGTCGCACCGGCATCCAGTGCCGCGCGATAGGTCGCATCCGTGTCGGGTACATAGAGATGAAGCAGTGCCGGTATACAAGGACGTCGTTCCATCGCCTCGCCCATCATCACGATCGAATCTCCGATTTTGACCTCGGCATGCATGACGCGCCCCTCGGCGTCATGAATTCTGATGCACTCGATGGCTCCGAATGCGGTCTTGAGGAATTCGATCAGCCGGGGGACGCCTTCCACGACTACAAAAGGCGTCACGGTATGAAAGCCGTCGGGAATCGGTTTAACGGTCATCTCTATCTCCTTCGCGAAATGGGTTCAGATTGTCCAAAATGGTTCTTTTTCAGTGCGTGCGTGATGTTTGCCGGTCCCCTCCCTCTTTCCAAATGCGCGGAGGCTAATCGTCGAGCCCCGTACCATCAGTGTCATCGACAACCCGGCCAGCCACCCCGCTGCTGCTCACGGCGACATGGATGTTCTCGGGCAGACGTATGGACGTTCCGACTCCGGATATCTGGATGGATTGCACGGTCGCACCGGATAAAACGGTAATCCTGTGATTGACTCCGCTAACCCACAATGTCCTGATGGCGCTCCCGGAAGGCACCCGAACGGTATTGCCGTCTCCCGAGACGTAGAGGTCGAACAGGCTTGGATGTGAGGCCGATATGTCTTGTCTTGCTCCGGACACCTTGACTGTCGCAATGTCGCCGTTTCCTGCCGTGCCGACCAAGGATTTGTCGGCGCAAGCGGACGCGATAGCCGCAAGCGCAGCCGTGACAACGAACCTTGCAAGACGATGCAACCTCATAACGAATCTCCGTGATTAAAACAAAGGGGTCGGAATATCGCCCCACACGACGTGGGCAGGGGGCGTTTCGATGGCGGTAACCTTGCCGGCGGCGATGTCGACTTCGACCAACAGCAACGGATCGACACCATAGGCCGATCGAACGATGTCCGTCCCGGCCGCGCGCTTCTCATGGATGCGCGCTTGGCTGAACAGGATCTTGTAGTAACGTCTGTCGAAGTTCGCCGGCGTGTGGTGGCCTCCTCGCCCCGGCTCGAGGTCGATCGGCAAGTCGGCCAGGTGCCAATCCCGAGGTACCACATGGACCACCAGCGGATCCGCGCCAAAGCGCGCCAGCAGCTGCGGAACCTCTGAGTTCTTGAGTGCGGTACGATAGGCCGCGAGCAGTTCCTCCTCGCTGAGCGGAGCAGGCGACAACACGGCGGCGCGGTTTGGGTAAACCGCCGTGATTTCCGATAGCGTATATTCCCGCAAACCGAATCCGATGAGCAAGGCAGCGATGATGCTCGCGACGGCGCCCAATGCACCGAGTCCGATCCGGGGATGTCCGCCGCGATCCGCGGAATGCGGAATGAAAGGCAGAATCGGCGGGGTGCGGGCTTGGTAATCCCGGTAGGCTTGGCCGAACTCCGCTTCGCAGCGCCGCTCTTCCAGGGCGGCGAGATAGCGATACATGAACAGCATCGCCACGTATGCGATCAAGACGAGAAAGCGCGGCCACATCAGCAGGGTGCCCAGTCCAAGCAGCGCCAGCGCGGTATATTGCGGGTGACGGCTGAAGGCATACAGGCCCGTCGTGACCAGTCCTTTTTGGCGGAACTTGTTCCAATAGAGCTGGCCCGCCGAGGCCAGGAACCATGCCGCTCCGATCACTGCGAAGACCCCGCCGATCCAGGGCAGCGCGTTGAGAACCGGACTCCGGGTCGTCGAAATATGGGGCAGAAAGAACTGGGTCAGCCAGGCCGTGGCTTCCCAACGGTTGAGAACATTCAAGGCCGGCCCGTACAAGGAGTAAAAATAGAGGGCGGCCGGACTGATCATGAACAGGATTTCGAAACCGATGACCAGGTAAACGATCCATGCGGTCGGCTTCAGCAGCCGTTTTGGGGTAGTGGAATTCTCGGGTCGAGACGGGGCGTTCATTGCTTGGGACCTCTCCATTTGAGTTGGATAACACGATAATCCCGATCGGTTACGGAACGGTTTCGCCGAGTGGCAGATTTGTAACGGCCGATTTCATTTGCGCCATCTGTTACCGAAAGTTACAAAGTTTTTCTGGAATGTTGTGAAGGATGTCTGACAATCCGCCCATGTCGAAGTCTCCGCGTATTCTGATCGTAGACGACGACCGCGAACTCCGCCAATTGTTGTCCGGGTTTCTCGCACGGCATGGTTATCGAGTGGATGCGGCGGCGGATGGACACGCCATGGCGAGAGCCATGGATGTCGCGCGCTTCGATCTGGTGGTGCTGGATTTGATGTTGCCGGGCGACGACGGCCTCGCGCTCTGCCGCCGGCTGCGGGCGACGTCGAATCTGCCGGTGATCATGCTCACCGCGCTCGCCGAGGAGACCGACCGCATCGTCGGGCTGGAAATGGGCGCCGACGACTACGTGGTGAAGCCGTTCAGCCCGCGCGAACTCCTGGCCCGCATCAAGGCGGTGCTGCGGCGTACCGGTGGAGCGCCGAGCCATGCGTCCGACGGAGCCAAGACATTGGTCTTCGACGGCTGGCGGCTCGACCTCGCCAAGCGGGAACTGCATTCACCGGAGGGCGTGCTGATGCCGCTGACGAGCGGCGAGTTCGATCTCTTGGCTGCCTTCGCGGAACATCCGCAACGCGTCTTGAGCCGCGACCAGTTGCTGGACTTGACCAAAGGACGCATTGCCGGCCCGTACGACCGCAGCATCGACGTACAGCTGAGCCGGCTGCGCCGCAAGATCGAGGCCGATCCCAACGACCCGACGCTGATCAAGACCGTGCGCGGCGGCGGTTATTTGTTCGTGCCCCGTGTCCTTCGCGAGAAGTGAGACCCAATGAGACTCTGGCCCGACAGCATCGCCGGCAGGATCGTTGGGCTGCTCGTCGCTGGGCTTGCTCTCACCATGTTGGCAAGCCTGTCGATCTTCATGCTGGATCTGTTCCACGGCAAGGGATGGAACGAGACTTTCCGAAACCTGCACCGTACCGCCGTCGTCGCCTCGGTGCTGAATCGGGTGTCCCCCGATTCCCGGCCGGCCTTGATTCCCGCCTTGAGCGAACCGGGCCTGTCGGTTGCCTGGCGGCCCGGAGAAACGCCGCCCGCCATGGCTCAAGACGCGATGACCCACCATCTGGCGCGCGATGTCCGCGTTCTTTCGGAGTCTTACGGGCTAGAGCGGGTCGAGGCCGGGTATCCGGCCGGCGCGCAGCGGCCGGCATTGGACTGGATGATGCCGGCACCGGGCCCTCTGCACGTTTGGGTGGCGCTGTCGGATGGCACCTGGGTGCAGTTCTCGATGGCAACCGAGCGTGTCGGCGCGCTTTCGACCTTGCGGCTGGTGCTGGCAATCGGCGTGTCATTATTCGGCATCATGGCGTTGGGGCTATGGGCCGCGCGCAAGGTGACCGCTCCACTGGCCCGGTTCGCCCTTGCCGCGCAACGGCTCGGCGCCAATGTGGATGTCCCGCCCATGAGCGAGACCGGCCCCAGCGAAATCCGCCAGGCCGCGGCGGCTTTCAACGACATGCAAAACCGCATCCGCCGCCTGATCGAAGACCGTACTTTAATGCTGGGCGCCATTTCCCACGATGTGAGAACCGCACTGACCCGGCTGAGATTCCGCACGGAATTGATAGTAGACCCCGCTCAACGCCGGAAAGCGGCCGCCGACCTGGACGAGATGGAATCGATGCTGACAGCGAGCTTGTCCTTCGCCCGCGACGATTCGGCGGCGGAACCTCCGACCGTTCTCGATCTGTCGGTACTGCTGCAAAGCCTATGCGACGATTTCGCCGACGCCGGAAAGCCTGTTTCCTGCGAAGGCCCCTTGCATCTGAAATATTCGGGCCGCCCGGTGTCGCTGCGCCGCGCCTTCGCCAACCTCATCGACAATGCCCTGACCTACGGGCGAGCAGCGGACGTGGTGCTGATCGATAGCGGCGACTGCATCGAGATCACCATCGGCGACCGCGGACCCGGAATTCCCGACGCGATGAGGGATCGGGTTTTCGTCCCGTTCTTCCGCCTGGAAGCCTCGCGCAGCCGCAAAACCGGCGGCACCGGGCTGGGGCTCACCATCGCCCGCATGGTCGTGCGCCGCCACGGCGGCGAAATTGCCCTGGCCGACCGACCGGGCGGCGGCTTGCTGGTGAAGGTGACTTTGCCCAAGGTGTCGTCCCCGGTTTTTGCCGGCCCCTGACTGACATCGGCGATTACAGATGTTGTAGGTCGGCAACCCTTTGCCGACAACGGCTCGATAACCGGATTCGCCTACGGCTACTATCAGTGGAAGCAATGGGGAAGAGCGGGTTACCGCGAACTGAGAAGATGCGGGGTCAGCGTCCGGGAAGCCTGGAACACCAGTAAATCGGCGCATGGCCCCTGGCGGCTTAGCAAGACGCCCGCTTTGACGCTGGCCTTACCGCGCCGTACCTTCCTTAACCTGGGGCTGCCGGAGCTGGCAGCATGAGATGGCCGTTATTCATCGAACCGCCGTGGTACCTGACCCGTATGCCCGGTGGTGTGGGAGGAGCGGTGCCGTAAGGCATCGCCCTATCCCGATTATGTGTCAACAAAAACGTTAGCTCCGCAAGATCTGTTATGCCCCTTCGTTCTTGGAACGATAGTCTCCTGAACGCCAAGGAGACGTTTCTTTGAACACTAACACAGCGAAGGTCCACGCTCGGTTCCGGAAGGTGCTTGAATACATTGATAACCACCTGGAGGACGAACTTTCCGTGGAAATACTCAGCGGTGTTGCGGCCTTCTCGAAATATCATTTCCACCGGCAGTTCTCTGAACTCTTCGGGATCGGTGTATACGAGTATGTTCAACTTTGTCGCTTGAAACGAGCCTCTTATCAGCTAGCATTTCGCAGCCACCGCCAAGTCATCGACATAGCTTTGGCCAGTGGCTACAAAGGGCCAGAGTCGTTCTCTCGCGCATTCAAAAAGAGCATCGGGCAGTCACCTTCCGAATTCAGGCGTCAGCCGCAGTGGAATCCTTGGTACGCGACCTATCAACGATTGAGCGAACTAAGGAGCAATCACATGAAATCGATAACGAACGGCGAGCAGGTCAAAATCGTCACCTTCAATGAAACCAAGGTCGCCGCGCTTGAACATCGTGGCGACCCACAACTGATCGGTAACTCAATACGGAAATTCATCGAATGGCGAAAGCAGAATCATCTCTCGCCAAAGGTTAGTGCCACATTCAACATTCTCTACAACGACCCGGCAGAAATCGCCCCTGAGGATTATCGTATCGACATATGTGCAGCAACCGTTCACGACCTCGCCAACAACGAAGTCCGGATAGTGAGCAAAACCATTCCCGGAGGCAGATGCGCGGTGTTGCGGCACATCGGCTCCGATGACACCCTTCGAGATACCATCCGATACCTTTATTCCGAATGGTTGCCGCAAAGCGGAGAAGAACCGAGAGATTTTCCGATGTTCTTGCAACGAATCCGGTTCTTTCCGGATGTGTCGGAAGGCGAGGCTGTTACTGACGTATTTCTGCCCATTTATTAGCTCACAGGATGCGCTGAACGAAGGGAAGCCCCCTTCGACCGGGCTCAGGATAGGCCCTTCGACTGGGCTCAGGACAGGCATTGTTCGCGATCGATGCGGTTCATGCCGGACCTCCCTATCCGGCACCCTGCGGGCGGCTCCGCCGTGCAAATTGGCCTCGCCACGCTACGCTGTCCCGCTTCGCTCGCGAGTCCGGGGCAGCCCGTCCCTGGCCTGCCCGCTCGTCGCGTTGCGCCTCGCCCTGCCGATTTGTCGTACCTCAGCGCATCCTATGAGCTGAAGCGCATTCACGCCGGTTCGCTTTTCTGGACGAACCGTTCCGCACGCGCCGACAAGGCGCGATAGACCTGTTCGTGGAGCGGCGCGGGAATTCCGTACTGGCGCGCCATTCCGACCACGGCTCCCGTCATCGTTTCCAATTCGGTCCGCCCGCCTTTTTCGAAGTCCATGTGCATGGACGATTTCGCACCATGGGGAAACGATGCGGCCTTGCCCAGCGAGAGCTCCCGGATGTCGAGCGGGAGACGAACGCCTTTCGCCCGTGCGGCGCGTTCGAGTTCTTCGTATAGTCTGATCAGGACCGCCTTGCTTTCGTCGTCGTCCATGAGTTCGCCGAGAGTTTTGTCGAAATAGGCCGTCGCGCTCGCGAAAGGCGAAACGAACAGATATTTTTCCCAGACCACGGCGTCGATGTCCCGCCGGTACTCGGCCTTGATGTCCGCTTTCCGCAGGAGCGCTTCGATCGCTTCGAAATCTCCGGCTGTTGCGCTCTCCGGGCCGAAAAACAGTTTGCACGATCCTCCGGCCTGGTGGACTACGCCTGGGGCAGCGAGGCGGGCGCCGATGTAGACGCAACCGTTGCAAATGCGCGCTTCGGGGAGAATCGCTTTCAAGCGTTCGGCGTTGTCGACGCCGTTGAGCAGCGTGATGATCGTGGTCCGTTCGTCGACATTGCCTTTGAGGGAATGCGCGCTGGATTCGAGATCGTAGGATTTGACGCAAAACAGGACTAAATCGAAGACCCCAAGCTCGGACGGATCGTCGGTGGCCACGTGAGGCCGCGAGGTAAAGCTTTCGTTTTCGGTAGTCAGACGAAGGCCGTGAGCCTGGATCGCCCTCAAGTTCTCGCCCCTGGCGACGAACACGATCTCGGGATCATTTCCAGCCGCGTAAAACCGGGCCAGCTTGCCGCCGTAATACCCGCCCACCCCGCCGATTCCGATGATGGCTATTTTCATTTCTTTCACGATGCTGTGCTAAGCAAGAGAGCGATTCCGAGGGCGAAACCGCCGAGGTAAGTACCCAAGGCTCCGATGATGCGAAGCGGATGGGGCCGGTTGAGATCGGCGGACATCAGCATGCCCGCCGCATGAAGCACTCGGCAGAGGGTGAGGGCGACTACCGTCCACTCGACCCATGCGCCGGCGCCAACGGTATTGAAGTAAAGAAAAAGAACGATCAACAGGGGCACGTACTCCGCGGCATTGCCATGCGCGCGAATGGCCTTGTTGAGGGGGCTCGACGGATCGGCATCCATGCCGATGAGCGTTTTGCTAGCCCCCTGACGCCCGGAGACATGAACACTCAGCAGAAAGTATAAGACGACGAGAAGACCAGATAGGTGTTCATGAAGCTGGATTCTCCTGAGGGCGTCGAACTGCCTGGTTTAGAACGGACGTACTGTGGTATGTCCTTTTTAGGTCGGAGCACGGAATGCCGGCTAATTAGTCATCCGGCGCAGCCAGCATGGATTGCGGCAAATGATCGGTGATGTCAAACCATGGCGCCTTGGAACCGACCATCACATGACGCATGGGTTTGCAGCCGGGATCGCTGTCGACCGTGCCCAATGCCAAACCGAAAGCTGCCGCCGAAGCCCGCATGGCAAGAAACTGCAGGGTCGAACCGCACACCTCGCAGAAAGTTCGCGTGATCTCGGGAGACGACGGGTAGTGTCCCAAGAACTCCTCCCCCTGGACCCACCGAAAATTTTGGACTTCGACATAGCCCCAGGTCGCGAAGGCTGCGCCGGTAGATTTTCGGCACATGGCGCAGTGGCAGTTACGCGCGAACTGAAGCGGGTTATCCATTTCATATCTGATCGTGCCGCACAGGCAGCCGCCGGTAATCATTCTGTGTCCTCGATAGGGTTGTTCGGTAGGGGAGCAACGGTGATGGTGCCAGCTGCTCGTAGAGCAAGACCTTACCGCAGGAGCGCGTCGGTCACGCCTTTCATGTCGGAGGCTACGATATCCGGTTTCTGAGCCAGCGGGAACAGGGGGATTCCCTGTCGCGCGACAAACGCGGCGTGCCATCCCGCCTGCATCGCGCCGAACACGTCCCAGGCATGCGCGGCGATGAGCCGTAGTTTGTTCGGCTTGGCACTGAGATGCTCGGCTGCGCTCCGATAGACCTGCAAATCGGGCTTGAAACGGTGTATGGAGTCCACCGAGATGGACTCCTCGAAATACTCGGTGAGCCGGGCGTTTTCCAGCTGTGCCTTGACGGCCGCTGGGCTCGAATTGGTCAGCGTGACCATTCGGAAGCCCGCGGCGCGCAAGCGTTCCAAACTGTCGACCATGTCCGGGTGGGGCGGGAGCGTCAGTATGCCTTGCAGAATACGCTTCTTGTCCTCGGCGGAGAGCTTGATTCCCTTGGTGTCAGCCAGCATGTCCAGCGTCGCTTTGCCGATCGATCCGAAGTCGGAGTACGCGTCGGTCAGGGACACAACCATCGAGTATTGCAAAAGAAGCGAAAACCACTCGTCCAGCGCGGCGCCGTTGCCGAACGCATGCTCGAATTGCGGCCGAAGCGCATTCAGATCCAGCATCGTCTGATTGACGTCGAAGACCAGGATGCGAGGCTTCCGCTCGTCACCCGATCGCGGTCGTCGCTCTGCCTCATTGCGTGGGCGAGATACTTCCGAGTCACCACGGCCGGTCTTGGCGAAGACGTAAAGTGGGTTGGTCAGGATGAGAGGCCCGAGTGACGACGCGGCAAGCATAAACTTTCTCCGGGTGATGGACGAACTCATAGTTCTTGGTACCTCGAACGAAGGGTGGAAATTGGATGGGTCCGGTCCGTGTCGACCGACTGATGCGCATACGGCGCTTCACGTTAATTCTTGGATCCGATACGAATGGTCCGATCCTGAGTGTGTCCAAGATTATGCACCTTTTCTTCAATCGATTTTGCAGACCGCCTTTCAATCACACCTGCAGGGATGAAGTCGTATGGATAGCGATTACGGGACAAGGATTGGCCCGGCGACGGTGCTCAATGGCGTTATTCTTGTCCTGGCCTTACAGGCCCCCTCGCTCTTCGCGAGGACTCTCGGCATGGTAGCGGATGATGCTACACGATCAGTTACGGTATTCGATGCCGACACCGATACGGTGTTGGGCTCGGTAACGACAATCCCAGGTTTCAGTATCGGTGACGTTGTTATTACGCCGGATCAGACTCGGGGCTTTGTGACCAATTTCAACAGCGAGGTCTTCGTCATCGATTTGACCGCGTTGCCACCCCGACTTGCCGAAGGCCCAAACCCGATTCCCATTTCCAATCATGGCGAGGAGCTCGCGATCAGCCCGGACGGCAAGTTCCTGCTGGTGTGCGATTCCATTGATCCTCAACCGATCTCGGTCGTCGACATCGCCAGCCAGACCGAGATCCATACCTTGTTCGTGGGCTCTGATACCAGTTCGATCGAAGTCTGCAGCGATGGCTCGGTGCTGGCCGTATCGTATACGGACAGGAGGGTGCGCCGCCTCACCATCGATGGCGCGGGCCTGTTGAGGGATACGGGCGAGGGCCTGTCTCTCGGTTCCGATGAACCCAACAATGTCTTTTGCGCTCCGGGTGGCACGTCGGGCCTTGTCCTTAATGGCTTTCCTGCTGAAATTAAGTCGTTCACGATCCCCGGGCTAAAACAGGTCGACACACGACCGTTATCCGGTATACAGGGCGTTTCCGGCCTGGTGGATTTCGCAGGACGCCGGGTCTTTGCCAGAAGCGGCTTCGAGGGTCTCGTCGACGTCTTTGCGTATAACGCAGTTACCGCGGTACTCGGCGCCGAGCATCTGTTTTCAATTCCGGTTTCCAGTACGTTCGCATCGATCGGATGGGATCAGATCGCGCTGCATCCCTACAAGGGGAAATTGTACGTCTCGGAATACTATGCCAATGATGTCAAGGTGTATGACGCGCGCACCGGCGTCTTGCTGACTTCGATTACCGATCCCCACATTGTCCAGCCGTCAGGGATAGCCGTAGCCTCGGCAACGGACCCGTGCGCTGGCTCCCCACCCGCCGGAGCGATCGAGGGAACGGATGGCCCCGATGCGTTGCGCGGCACGTCGGGCGACGATGTCATTTCCGGCTTGGGCGGCAACGACACGATCGACGGCCGTGGCGGGGATGATCTGATTTGTGGTGGCGAGGGTAACGACCGGCTTCGTGGCGGTGCGGGTGACGATATCGTCGGCGGCGGTGGTGGAAACGACGCGATTTCGGGTGCCGGCGGCAACGATACGCTTCGGGGCGACGCGGGCAACGACGCCATTTTAGGCGGTCCTGGCAATGATCGAATCGACGGTGGCGCCGGTCGGGACTTATGCGCGGGCAATTCGAAGAATTCTTTCCAAAACTGCAATCCGTAAATTTGCCGGGGCCCCAAGTGAAAACCGCCGCATGCCGTAAAAGGTCGGGCTTTTATCGGCAAGACCGGCGCACTTTGCGCCCTCCTCCAAATCGGGGAGGGCATTAAAACTCATTTGTATCAATCCCGAGCTTTGTCTGCGCATGGCTTTCCCATCGCGCTTTGGGCAGGCGATACAAACAGTGCTTACGGAGCGGATGGCCGGGCGTTGAAACGTTTCCGCCACCCGCGGATCGGCGTTCAGCTGCGCAAACGGTTCAAGATCGGCGATACGCCACTGCCGTAGCCGAAGCCGTTCGGTGTCGAATTCAATCGGTTTTGACATCGCCATCGAATGAAAACAAACCGGAAAAAACATCATTTTTTGAATCGGGGACGCTCTTACCCAAGTCGATGGCAATGTCCCGCAACAGCCACTCGAGACGGTCATTGCCCCAGTAGCGGTGCGGACCGTAGACGAAGAAGGGCACTCCGAACAATCCTTCCCGTTGGCCGCGAACAACGCCTTTCAGCACGCGCCGCTGCGACGAGCGGTCGTCGGTGCTTCGGATGACGGCATCCGGTTCCAGCCCGCAGTGTTCCGCTATTAAAGCCAAGGCCGCCTTATTCCGATCGGGGCGGCCGGATTACAGTCACGCCTGTCAGGGAAGCTCTGATGAGCGCATTTTCCGATTCGGTGTCAGAGCGCCCGATAGGTAGGTCGGCAATCCTTTGCCGAGCCGATAAGTCGGCAAGGGATTGCCGACCTACGTTCTTCCCGCCCGACACGAAGCCGTACACCGGGATGAAAAACGCTCTAAGTTCTTCGACAGGCCTGTCCTGAGCTTGTCGAAGGGCCCAGGATAGGCCCTTCGGCTCGGCTCAGGACAGGCTTGTCGAACGCTCTCCTGAGCCTGTCGAAGGGGCATGAACGGAATCCACTGTTCAGAGCTTCCTCAGGTGGCTGAAAGCGTGCAGTAAGCTGACGGCCGCGAGTCGGATGGGCAACGGCTGCGTCAAGCGGCGTACGTAGAATTTCGTTGAACTCTCGTATCAAGCGGCCATCGAAAACTTGGACGATGAGCAAAAGGAGTTCGAATTAGTGTCCGTAAAATCCGGGCCAGCTCGGTTACGGAGCCCGATTGGATAGGGTTCCGTGAAAAATCGGCATACTTTGATTTCTCTGGGATCAAATCGTCGTCATCATAATTATTGGATCATGAGAGAAGGAGTTCCATTATGAAGTCTTATGCATTAGCGGCTGTATTGTCATCGGTTATGGTTGCCGGGCCTGCAATGGCCGATAACGACTTCCGTGCGTTGGGTAAGGTGTCCAGCTTAAAACCGATGACCGAAGGGCAACTCTCTGCCGTCGAAGGCGGGACTTTGATACCGTTTAAGAAAGATAACGGTGGTAAGGTCAACGCTGGTAACGTTAACCAGAACATAGCCGTAACCACGATAACTGCGGTCAATCTAGCCCTTTTTAGTAAGGGCGGCGCCGATCAGACTATCGTGTCGGTCACGCAGCAGAGCATTGGTGGTAAATAACGAGAAGCCTCGGGCTCATATCGAATGCTGATGAGGGCCGGAGAACCAGGCGGGGGAGCGGTCATGCGCTCCCCCGCTTTTTTACCTCGATCAGAAAATCATGAAGAGCCGGATGAAAAAATCATTCACACGGGGTGGTCTGTTATCGCTTGTGCTCTCATCCATAACCAGTGCCTATGGTCAATCCGAGTTTCGTGCCTTGGATAAGCCGTCCCGGCAAGAAACGGGTATTGCATCGTCAAGGCTGGACGACAGCGCGCTCGATCGAGTGGAAGGAGATCTGGATATTACGTCCGGCTCGGTTGATCCGGCATCGCAACAAGCCGCGATGCAAGCGGCGGTGCTTGAAAGAACAGTGATGGCGCATCGGTCCGTACACCGATTTTCAATTTGGCGTGCCGAGCGCAGTCCCGTCATGGAAGTCTTCCAATGGACGGAAACACGGGCACGCAGAATATGATGAGCTTCTCAGCGTCCTGATTGGTTTGCCGGTTTCCTTTTTTTGACGAAGTCCCTCCCTGGACTTCGCTCTCGCGACAAACGCCGTTCGTCTCGTTCCGTTTCCGGCGAATCAAGCGACCTGTCGCACGGACTTTTCCAAAATGGCGACAACCTCTTCCCGCGCCTCGGGTTCGATGCCGTTGAGGCCGCGGTTCAGGGCGCTGACGATCGCCAGCACCGACGCCGTGACGATGTTGGCGTTTATGCCGGCGCCATAGCGGATGCCGGGAATGCCGTCGATCGCGACTTCGACGAAGGCGGCGGCTCTGGCGTCGGCTCCTTGTCCCATGGAACGTTCTTCATAGGATTGCACCCGCACCATTCCCCCGAAGGCGTGAGCCACGGCATCGATGGGACCGTTGCCTTCGCCGGTCAGCGTGATCCGCCGGCCGTTCGTCTCCAGCATCAGGCGAATTCCCTGAACCGCTCCATGCTCGAACAGATGATGCTCGAGATAGCGGATGGTCGTCGCCGGTCCCAGATATTCTTCGGAGAACATTCGCCAAAGCTCGTCCGGCATGACTTCGGCGCCGGTGGCGTCGGCATGCCGTTGCACCATGCCGCTGAATTCGACCTGTAGCCGGCGAGGCAGCACCAGTCCATAGGCCGACTCGAGCAGGTAGGCGATGCCGCCTTTCCCCGACTGGCTGTTGACCCGGATGATGGCGTCGTAGGAACGGCCCAAATCGGCCGGGTCTATGGGAAGGTAAGGCACTTCCCAGAATGTATCGGGCCGCTGATGGGCCAGGCCCTTTTTGATCGCATCCTGATGCGAGCCGGAAAAGGCCGTGAATACCAGATCGCCCACGTAAGGGTGGCGCGGATGGATCGGCAAGCGGATGCAGTCTTCCACGGTCCGCGCGATCTCGTTGATGTTCGAAAAATCGAGGCCCGGATCGATGCCCTGGGTGTACAGATTGAGTGCCAAAGTCACCAAGTCCACGTTGCCGGTCCGCTCGCCGTTGCCGAACAGACAACCCTCGACACGATCGGCCCCGGCCATGACCGCAAGTTCCGCTGCGGCGACCGCGGTGCCCCGGTCGTTGTGGGGATGGACGCTCAGAACGACGCATTCGCGCCGCGCCAGATTCCGGTGCATCCATTCGATCTGGTCGGCGTAGACATTGGGTGTCGCCATCTCCACCGTCGCCGGCAGGTTGATGATGACCTTGCGCTCCGGAGTCGCGCCCCAGGCCTCCACTACCGCGTCGCAGATGTCGCGGGCGAACTCGAGTTCGGTGCCGGTAAAGGCTTCCGGGCTGTATTCGAGCACCCATTCGGTGTCCGGATGCGCCTGCGCGAGTTCCCGAACCAGCTTCACGCTGGAAACCGCCATCGCGATGACCTGGTCGGGGCTCATGCCGAAAACGATTTCCCGGAACGGCCGGGCAGTCGCGTTGTAGACGTGGACGATGGCCCGGCGGGCGCCGTAGAGCGATTCCATGGTGCGACGGATCAGGTGTTCGCGGGCCTGAGTGAGCACCTCTATGGTGACGTCGGCGGGGACGTGTCCGCCTTCGATCAGAGTCCTGACGAAGTCGAATTCGGTCTGCGAGGCGGAAGGGAAGGCGACCTCGATTTCCTTGAAGCCTATATCCACCAGCTTCTCGAACAGGCGCATCTTGCGCTCGGCGTTCATGGGCTCGAACAGCGCCTGATTGCCGTCGCGAAGATCGGTGCTCATCCAGATGGGAGCTTGGGTGACGACCCGGTCGGGCCAGGTGCGGTCCGCGAGTCGGACCTTGGGAAAGGAACGGTATTTGGTGTTCGGCTGCTTCAACATGATCGGTGACTCCTGGGTTTTCGTCGGATGCGATGAGTGTCCATTGCGGCGACGGAAAGGCTGCCGGGCTGCCGCGAACGCAAGGCCCGGCAACCGGGTTGAAGTCGAAGCAGGGGTAGGGCGGGCGTCAGGTGGTTCATGGTCGTACTCCAGGAAAAGGCGTCGTACGGACGCAGTTATCCCGTGAAGGGTGTTCAGTCGATCGAAGGAAAAAATGAGGTGAGTTATTTGCCCGCGCGGGGCAGCAGCAGACCGAGGCTCGGGGTAAGAGCCAGAAGAGGAGGGATGGAGGGCTGCCGTCGATTCATGGCTTCACGCTAACAGCTCGGTCGCCATGGTGTCAATACGAATTCCGCGAACCGCAAGTCGTTGCATGTGACGAAGTAAGCTTCTTGAAGGCAGCAGTTGCAAGGACAAGTGCGGTGCGACTATCCGGCGAACAGAGAAGTTCATTCCGAATGTGACATTGATCCAACTCCGCATTCCTCGCCTGACGGCCAAATCCGGATTCCATTGATCCGACCCAACCGCCCACGGATGGCATTAATTTCGCACACTCACCGATGCCCGGTAAAAACGCAAAAAAAACCGCGGCCTTCGTTCGATGATACCCATAGAGATAGGGAGTAACTCGTATGAAAAGCGTGGAAAACGGACCGGCCCGTTGGCGGCTCTCAAGCGAGGCCTTGAGTGCCCGAATCCAGCTTATGGTCCTGAAGCGCGGTCTCGGAGTCCTGGTCGGATTTTGGCTGGCGTCGGCTAACGCCGAGTCTCCCTATGTGCCCCTTATTTTCGATAACCCGACGCCCCAGAACGACGCCTACTTTGGCGACGCCGTGGCCGGTGCGGGGGATGTCAACCGCGATGGGATTCCCGATCTCCTGGTGGGGGCGTCCTGGCAAAACGCGGATGGCAACTATGCCCAAGGCCGGGCGTTTGTCTTCAGCGGGGCCGACGGCAGTCTGTTGCACATTCTCAATAACCCGACACCCCAGGCTGTCGCCTATTTTGGTCGAGCCATGGCTAGGGCTGGGGATGTCAACCGCGACGGGATTCCCGACCTCCTGGTGGGGGCGCCCTTCCAGGATGTGGGCAGCCACGCTGACCAGGGCCAAGCCTATATTTTCAGCGGTGCCGATGGGGCCTTGGTGTACACCCTCGATAACCCGACGCCTCAGGACGACGCCTACTTTGGCGATGCCGTGGCCGGTGCGGGGGATGTCAACCGCGATGGGATTTCCGACCTCCTGGTGGGGGCATCCTCGCAAGATTTGGGGGGCAATTTCGGCCAGGGCCAGGCCTTTGTCTTCAGCGGGGCCGATGGGACCCTCCTTCAGACCCTCGATACTCCCCTGCCTCAGGAAGGTGCTCACTTCGGTTCGGCCGTGGCCGGCGCGGGCGATGTAAACGGCGACGGGGTTCCCGACCTCCTGGTGGGAGCGTCCGGGCAAACTGTAGCCGGCAATCGCGGCCAAGGCCGGGCCTTTGTCCTGAGTGGGATCGATGGCACCCTGCTGCACACCCTCGATGACCCGATAGTCCAGGAAAGTGCGCACTTCGGTGATGCTGTGGCCGGCGCGGGCGATGTGAACGGCGATGGCACCCCCGACTTTCTGGTGGGAGCTTACCTGCAAGACGTGGGTGGCAACGAGTACCAGGGACGGGCCTTTGTCTTCAGCGGGGCCGATGGGACCCTCCTTCAGACCCTCGATACTCCCCTGCCTCAGGAAGGTGCTCACTTCGGTTCGGCCGTGGCCGGCGCGGGCGATGTGAACGGCGATAGCAAATCCGACCTCCTGGTTGGAGCGCCCAGGCAAACCGTGGGCGGCAATGCACATCAGGGGCAGGCCTTCATCTTCAGCGGGGCCGATGGCATCTTGCTGCACACCCTCGACCATCCGACGCCCAAGGATGACGCCCACTTCGGTCAGGTACTGGCGAGCGCGGGGGATGTCAACGGCGACGGCAAAACCGACCTCCTGATAGGTGCCTGGAACCAAAGCGTGGACGGCAATCCTGGTCAGGGTCAGGCCGTGCTCTTTGTCAGCCGGCCGACGACGCCCGTGTGCTTCGGCATGCCGGCGACGATTGTCGGCACTGCGGGCAATGATGTCTTGCGGGGAACGCCGGGCAACGACGTCATCGTCGGCCTGGCCGGCCACGACGTGATCGACGGCCGCGGCGGCGATGACCTGATCTGCGGCGGCGACGGCAACGACACGCTCCGTGGGGGCACGGGTAACGATAAGCTCAGTGGCGGCGAGGACAACGATATCCTCTGGGGCGGCGCGGGCGATGACCTGCTCGAGGGCGGCCCCGGTCGAGACCGGGCCAGCGGCGGTTCAGGCAACGATATCCTTCGGGGCGGAGAGGGGGACGATATGCTGAATGTCGTGGACGGTGCCGGTGGCAACGACATCGCCGACGGCGGCTCTCATGTCAACGGCGATCGTTGCGCCGCCGATAACCGGGATACCGTGCAAAACTGTAACCTGTAATGTCGCCATAGGTCGACAAGCCGTGGCCGATAGATCGGTTATGTCGGAAACCGATTCCGCACCTACTAACCCTTTTCCACCGAGGGAGGGACTTTGCATCCTCCGGTCTGGCATAGCGGTGGACGGCATTCGGACGCCAGGCAGATCGTCGCCCTTCTCTTGAAACCGGCAACCGGGCGGGCGACCCAAGGTCTTTTCCCGGCCCATCCTTCCCTCGATTCCGAGCCTGGGTGTGACCTAACCCGATAATCCACAAACTTCCCCATACGTTTAGCGAGTCTTTTAAGAACGATGCTTGCACGGCCCCATATCGTGCGTGAATCCGGTAAAAATTAATCGTTAATCAATGAGTTGCTTGCTTTAAGTGCCTGCGTCTTTCGCTCGACGGCCAAATCCGGATTCCATCCGACCCGACCTGCTGTCACTCGGTGGCATCAATTTCGCAATATCACCGAGCCCCGGCAAGAATTCCAAAAAGCCGAGGCTTTCGTTCGGTTATACCAATTCGATTAGGGAGGAACTCGTATGAAAAGCGATGACGGAAAAAGGACCGGCTCGTCGGCGGTTCTCCATGCAGCCTTCAGGGCCGGAGTCCGGCCCAGGGTATTGAATTACGGTCTCGGCCTGCTGGCCGGGGTTTGGCTGGTCTCGGCCCGCGCCGAGGCCCCGTATACACCACTGACTCTCGACAATCCCATGACGGGAGGCGGTCTGTTCGGCGAGGCCGTGGCCGCAGCGGGGGACGTGAACGGCGATGGCATCCCCGATCTCTTGGTCGGGGCATGGGGACAGCCGGTGGCCGGCAATGTTGACCAAGGTCAGGCGTTTGTTCTGAGCGGAGCCGATGGCAGTGTCCTCCTGACCCTCGATGATCCCGTGCCTCAGATGCAGGCCGAGTTCGGCCAGGCCGTGGCCGGGGTGGGGGATGTGAACGGCGACGGCAGCTCCGATCTTCTGGTGGGGGCGCCATCGCAAAATGCTTATCGGGGCCAGGCCTTTATATTCAACGGAGCGGACGGGAGACTGCTGCATACCGTCAACCAGCCCATACCCGATGAACTCGCTTATTTCGGCTTTGCCGTGACCGGGGTGAGCGATATCAACGGCGATGATACCCCCGACTTCCTGGTGGGAGCGCCTGGGCAATACGTCGGGGGACGTACTAACCAAGGCCAGGCTTTCGCCTTCAGCGGAGCCGACGGGAGTCTGCTTCTGACCCTCGATGACCCGATGCCCCAGTCCTTCGCCGAGTTTGGCTCTGCGGTGGCCGGAGTGGGCGATGTGAACGGCGATGGCAAATCCGACCTTCTGGTAGGCGCGCCCGGAGGCGTCACGTGCTGCAACGTGATTCACGGCCACGTCTTCGTCTTCAGCGGGGCCGACGGGAGTCTGCTCCATACTCTTGACGACCCGACGCCTCAAGGCGATGCCCGGTTTGGCTTTGCCGTGGCCGGGGCAGGGGATGTCGACGGCGATGGGATTCCCGACCTCCTGGCGGCGGCGCCGTGGCAAACCGTGGGCGGAAATGTGGCTCAGGGCCGGGTTTTTGTCTTCAGCGGGGACGATGGCAACCTGCTTTTGACCCTCGATGATCCGACGCCCCAGGACGGCACCCGGTTTGGCCATGCCGCAGCGGGGGCACAGGACGTGAACGGCGACGGCAAATCCGACTTCCTGGTAGGCGCGCCCGGACAGAACGTGGCCGGCAACAGCCAACAAGGCCAGGCCTTCGTCTTCAGCGGGGCCGATGGGACCCTCCTTCACACCCTCGATCATACGACGCCCCAAACGAACGCGGAGTTTGGTTCTGCGGTAGCCGGGGCGGGCGACGTGAATGGCGATGGCGCACCCGACTTCCTGGTGGGGGCGTTGGGCCAAACGGTGGCCGGCAATGCTTTCCAGGGCCAGGCCGTGCTCTTCGTCAGCGCGCCCGCTTCGCCCGCGTGCTTCGGCATGCCGGCGACCATTGTCGGCACTGCGGGCAATGATGCCTTGCGGGGAACGCCGGGCAACGATGTGATTGTCGGCTTGGCTGGCAACGATGTGATCGACGGCCGCGGCGGGGATGACCTGATCTGCGGCGGCGACGGCAACGATGTGCTGCGCGGAGGCCTGGGTAACGACATGATCGACGGCGGCGAGGGCGACGATATCCTTTGGGGCGGCGCGGGCGATGACCTGATCGAGGGCGGCCCCCATGTCAACGGCGACCGTTGCATTGCCGACCAGCAGGATTCCGTGCGGAACTGCGCGCCCTAGTCGACGATTTTTTACCGATGAGCGGGGCGGAAAATGGATTCTCCGCCTGGCAGCCTCTCCTGGATCGAGGGTGCCGTAAAAGCGTTTCCCCTCCGGGGAGAAATCAGCGACGGGGACGAGCGTCGCGGATCGTCGATTGGGCAAGCTGATTGTCTCTGATGGCAGCCTTTCACGACACCTCGGGCTGGGGAGATTCGGCATGTTCTGATCTGCCGCCTTCTATCGCCGCGCTTCTTTCGAAGCCGGCGTTCAGCGGACCGACCAAGTCCTTCTTCCGACGTCCTGGTCGCCGCTCGGTTTTCCGCGGTGTCACTTCCCTAGCCGTCGCCTCCCCGATTCCGGCGCTCGAGTAGGTTCTAAGCGGTTGATCCGAGCGGTTCCCCATCCAAAAATTCGAGCAAGGTGCGCGCTTCCTCAGCCACTTCAGCATTGCCCGTCATTTGGGCGCGCACGATGGCGCCGTCGATGATCAGCAGAGCCAGTTCCGCCGCGTCGTTTGCCGAGCGTCCCGGCCGCTCCGGGATCATCGTTCGGACGAAATCCCGCAGTTCCCGCTTGTGATCCGCCGCGATCCGGCGTTCTTCCGCCGAGTCGTCGCTCAGTTCCGCGACCGTATTGATGAACGCGCAGCCGCGAAAGTCCGGTTCCGAGAACCACTCCTTCAGGGCATCCGCGATGATGCCGAGGCTGGGCGAAGTTCGGGATTCGGCCAATTCCCGAACCCGCCGGGTGACCCAGTCCATCCAGAACCGGTGGCGCCGTTCGAGAAACGCGATCACCAGGTCTTTTTTGGACGGGAAGTGGCGGTAGAACGACATCTTGGCGACGCCCGACTCGGCGATGATGCGATCGACGCCCACGGCACGGATGCCGTGCCGGTAGAACAGCCGCTGCGCGGTTTCCAGGATGCGGTCGCGTGCCGAGGGCGTAAGAGGCGTGGCGTCTTGAGTCATAAGAGGTTTCCTGATTAGCGACGAAGTTCAGTACAGGCTCACATAGTGAGCCGCTAGGGTCCTTAGACTATGGGCATCTATCACAAGCGGGGTGTCCCATGCCTATGAACCGGGTGCAATTTCAAAAGGGTTTGTCGTTAGCCGAGTTTCTGACGCAATACGGCAGTGAAGCGCAGTGCGAAGCGGCACTGGAGGCCCTGCGCTGGCCGGACGGTTTCCGCTGTCCGGTCTGCGGCGGCGCGCGCCACACGGTGTTCGAACGGATCGGGCGGAAATACTGGCAATGCGGACACTGCCGGAGCCAAACGACGCTGACCGCCGGGACGATCTTCCAAGCGACCAAGCTGCCGCTGACCACCTGGTTTCTGGCCATGTATCTCCTGACCCAGGCCAAGAACAATGTCTCGGCACCGGAACTGATGCGCCATCTCGGGGTGTGTTATCGCACGGCATGGCTGGTGAAGCACAAGTTGATCCAGGTGATGGCGGAACGGGAAACGGATCGGCAGCTGGCCGGGCGGGTCGAGATCGACGATGCCTACCTGGGCGGTGAGCGGCCGGGGAAACCGGGGCGTGGCTCCGAAAACAAGTTGGCCTTTGTGATGGCGGTACAAACCACGGACGACGGGCGTCCGTTGTTCCTGCGCGTCGATCCCCTGCCGTTCACGCAGCAGGCTGTCGCGGTCTGGGCCAAACGCGCCTTGGCCCCGTCGACCTACGCACTCACCGATGGCCTGAGCGGGTTTCGGAGGCTGCACCAGGTCGTCGCTTGCCATCATCGCCTGATCCTGGGCTCTGGGCGGCAGTCGGCGCAACATCCGGAGTTCCATTGGGTAAATACGCTGTTGAGCAACCTGAAGACAGCCATTTCCGGCACCTATCACGCGTTCAAATTCGAGAAATACGCCCAGCGGTACCTGGCCGAGTTCCAATACCGCTTCAATCGGCGTTTCAATCTCAAAACCCTGCTTCAACGGCTGGCGCGCGCCGCGGCGTTCGCTAAGCCTCGACCCGAGTGGCAAATTCGCTTGGCTGAAGTTCATCGCTAATCAGGAGAGGTTTTGAAAGCGTTTACGGGATTATTGACAGAATGGTCTGTCTCATCAATGCTGTAGACAGGTCTGTCTACATGGCGGATTGCTCCTCGACCAGCACAAGGAAACAACCATGAGTTACACGTTTAAACCCGGTTTCCGATTAGGCATTTACATCTGCAAGGATCTGGAAATCGTCGACTTCGCAGCGCCCTATGGCGTATTCTCGGTCGCCCGGCGATTCGATCCCGAGCTGGAGGCTTTCTTTATCGCCGAGTCCTTGCGTCCGGTGCAGGCGCAGGCCGGCTTTACGGTGCTGCCCAACTATTCCTTTGCGGACCGGCCCGACATGGACGCCTTCCTGATCCCGGGCGGTTTCGGCACGCGGCAGGAAATCAACAACGGGCATCTGCACGAGTTCATCCGCGGCTTGCCCGAGAGAACCCTGCTGGTTTCGGTCTGCACCGGTTCCTGGATTTACGCCAAGATGGGGCTGTTGGACGGAAAAGCGGCGACCAACCGCAAGGAGCCCGATCGCGTGGAACAATCCCCGTCGGGCAAAGTGCCCATCGACCGCCTGGCCGAGCTGGCCCCGGCCTGCCGCATCAGCCGGGCGCGGGTGGTCGACGCCGGACGGATCGTTACCGGCGGCGGCATCAGTTCGGGCATGGAAGTCGGATTTCACCTGCTGCGCCGGGCCGGGTACGGCGAAGATTTCATCGCGGAGGTGGCTCGGGTCATGGAATACAGCAAGGCTTACGATGTGTACGCGACGGACATCGAGTATGACGATTCCCATGCGTCATCTTGATTGAAATTTGTATAAAAACGATTGACCGGAGGAGAAGAAATGGCAGCTGCCAGCGAGAAGAAAACCGTATTCGGCGCGTGTCCGCACGATTGCCCGGACACCTGCGCGATGCTCTACGAAGTCGAAAACGACCGGCTGGTCAATGTGCGCGGCAATCCCGATCATCCGCTAACGCGGGGCGGCCTTTGCACCAAGCTCAAGGATTTCCACGACCATCACTACAATCCGGAGCGCGTGCTGTATCCCTTGCGCCGCGTGGGGCCGAAAGGCTCGCGCCGGTTCGAGCGGATTTCCTGGGACGAGGCGCTGGACGAGATCAAGACCCGCTGGACCGCCATCATCGACGAGTACGGCGCGGAAGCGATTCTTCCCTACAACTACCTGGGCAACCAGGGCACTCTTCAGGGCCTGACCGTCGGCGATGCGTTTTTCAACAAGCTGGGCGCGAGCGTGCTGGAAAAAACCTTCTGCGCGAGCGGTTCGTCCACCGCCTGGCTGCTCACGGTCGGCCCCACCGGAGGCGTCGATCCGGAAAGCTTCGCCCAGTCGAAATACATCATCATCTGGGCCTGCAATTCGGTCAGCACCAACCTGCATCACTGGCATATCGTCCACGAGGCGCAGAAAAACGGCGCCAAGGTGGTGGTGATCGACGCCTACAAATCCCGCACCGCCAAGCAGGCCGACTGGCATCTGGCCCCGAAGCCCGGCACCGACGGCGCCCTGGCCATGGCGATGATTCATCAGATCATTGCCGAAGATTTGCTGGATCGCGACTATATCGCCCAATACACGATCGGATTCGAGGATCTGAAGGAGAGGGCGGCGCGCTACACGCCCGAGTACGCAGCCGAAATCACCGGCATTCCCGCCGACGACATCCGGAAGTTGAGCCGCGAATATGCCACGACCCAGCCCGCGGCGATTCGCATAGGCGTCGCGCTGGAGCGTCATCACGGAGGCGGGCAGACCATCCGCGCGGTGTGCTGTCTGCCGGCCTTGACCGGGGCCTGGCGACACGTGGGCGGCGGCTTGCTACAAATGCCGGTCTGGGAATTTCCGATTCACTGGGATCGGGTGTGCCGGCCGGAATGGATCAAGCCGGGGACCCGCGTGATCAACATCCTGAAGCTGGGCGACGCGCTGACAGGGCGCATGCCGCTCGCGCCGCCGGTCAAGTCCCTGATGGTCTACAACGCCAACCCGGTGTCGCAGGCGCCGGAAACCAACAGGATCGTCGAGGGCCTGAAGCGCGAGGATTTGTTCACGGTGGTCAGCGAGCACTTCATCACCGACACCGCCGCCTACGCCGATATCGTTCTGCCCGCCGCGATGGCGGGGGAAATGGACGACATCATGTGGTCCTGGGGCCACCTCTATTTGACCCTCAACCAGAAAGCCGTCCCGGCCTCGGGCGAAGCCGTGCCCAACACCGAGCTGTTCCGGCGCCTGGCAAAAGTCATGGGATTCGACGACGAACAGTTCACGCGCAGCGATCGCGAGATGATCGAACACTACGTCGACTGGAATGCGCCGCAGCTTCGGGACATCGACCTGGCTTATCTGGAGCGGCGCGGTTACGCCCATATCCGAGGCGGCAAACCGGAAACCTCGGCGCCGCACGCCGAGGGCAACTTCCCGACGCCCTCGGGAAAGTGCGAGTTCAAGGCCTCGGGCGCCGCGCAGGGCAATTTCGTCGGCGCCGTTTTCCGACAGATGTACGAAAGCGGCCAAGGCGCGGAACCGATCGACGACTTGCCCGATTACGTGCTCTGCCGCGAGCGGCCGGAGAGCGATCCCGAGCGGGCGAAACGGTTTCCGCTGAATATCCTTTCGCCCAAAAGCCACGGCTTTTTGAACTCCTGTTACGCGAACGAAGAGCACAAGATTCGCGCCCAGGGCGAGCAATTCGTGCTCATCAACCCGGCCGACGCCGAACCGCGCGGCATTCGCGAAGGGGATAATGTGAAGGTATTCAACGACCGCGGCGAATTCGAAGCCGACGCGCGGGTTACCGAGGATACTCCGCCGGGCGTGGTGGTCGCGACTCTCGGATACTGGCGGAGCCGCAATCGCAGCGACGGCTCGGTCAATGTGATCAGTTCGGCCGCCTACTGCAACTTCGGTCATGCGCCGACGTTCTCGGACAATCTGGTCGAGGTGTGGCGGGCGGATGTCCGGCTCCAATAGCGAGCAGGATCCACGTCCGGATCATCACGCGCTCATTCTCGTTAACGGCCGCCGGGGCAGGTCGTTGACCGAGCATGGTCGACCTGTTGCTAAGTACATTCCGCAAATATTTGCGGAATCTCGACAGATTGGCTTGATTGGCGGGGTTGTCCTGCAGGTTGCCTATGCCGCAAGACATTCCCTGAATGTACTTAGAGCGTTTTCCATCCCGGTGTACGGATTCGTTCCAGGAGGGGAGAACGTAGGTCGGCAATCCTTTGCCGACGAAGACGCTCGGCCGGGACGTGGCGTCGGGAAAGGATTCCCGACCTACAGGGTGCTACAGCCGTAGGTCGGTAACCCTTTGCCGACGGGCTTTGTGTCGGAAATCGTCGCCTTGGTGTTCCCGGAGACACCGTTTGCGATTGGAAGGGTCGCGACTAAAGCGACCGTTTGCGATTGGGAAGGGATTCCAGCCTGACCGGGCAGCTGTGCTCTCCCCAGTGGCGGGGGCGCTTTCGCGACGCCATCCAGAGGGGAGAGGGCTTTCTCAGGAAGTTCCTAAAGGGTTAGGCGAGCCGGATGCATTCAGCGATGACCCCGCGCGCGTTCCCAAGCATAGTGGATCGCGTTTTTCATCTGGTCCCATTTGCTGCTCGGCTGTTTTTTCTCCCACACACGCCGGACATCCGGTTCCAGCGCTGCCCAGTCCTTGCCGGAGTAGGCGGGATCGCTACCCAGCGCGTGGCCGAAGCGGTAGGCGGGCAGGTACCGATCATAAGGCTGTCCCTGATTGCCGAAATGGGTCGAATAGTGCTGGCGAAAATCGGCATCGAAACGCTCGAAGCCGGACGGTGTTTCGGCTGCGCCTCTGCCGAATTCTTCCACGTCGACTTCGGTCCGGCGCAGTGTATCGTGGATGGTCTCGATATGTTCCGTCACGCCTTTGCTGACGGTGACTTCTTCAACCACCCGTGCTTCCTTGGAGGCTACAGCTTCTTCCCCCGTTTCGGTGAGCTCGATGGTGCCTTCCTTGAAGGCTGCCATGTCTGCGTCCGACACGGGACGGTCGACCCGGTGGCGTTCGACGTTGACGTGCTCTTCGCGCAGAGTGATGTCTTCGTCAACCGGCCGCTCCTTGACATGGGTATAGACGCGGACTCCGCCACGCTTGACGGCGCGCTTGCCCACTTTCAGCTCTTCCTCGACGACCGGGATTTTCGCTTCCTCGGCGGTACGCATAGGTTCTGTAGTAGTGCCCGCTTTGCCCATGGTCGGCTGTTGTGTCATGCCGGTCTGCTGCCATTGACCCGCGCGCTCCTCGATATTCACCGCGCCGTGTTCCTCCAGAATCTCTGCAGCACGGTCGGCGTGGCTTTCGTCGGTTTCGACGGTGACCAGGAGGCCGCCGCGGCGTACGCCTTCAGAGTAATAACGGATGTCCTCCGCAGGAAGCCCGATTTCATGCCGGCGCTCTTCCAGCAGCCCGAGCTTGGAAAGGACGAAGCGGAGGCCGGATTCCTTCTGGGCTCCACCGGCTGCGCCTAGCTCGCGCTCGTATTCGACATCGCTGGTCATGACATGAATGTGATCTCGGCCGAAGCCTTCACGCTCGAGGTCGTGCACGACTTTTTCGGCTTCCGATCGGTTATCCAGTAATCCAACCACTGTGTTAATCATGGCTTTCTCCTCGTCCGAACGTTAAAAAATACGATCAAAAACATTGAGGCATCTCAGTTTGAGACTCCAGGCTGTTCAAGGTCCGTCGTCTGTCTCTCCGGAGGAACCCGCTCGACCGACACTTCCTCGCGCCGCAGGGTCACTTGTTGCGGCCGGTGCGATTCCGTTTTGCGTCGGGTCACGTGCAGCTCTTCCTTCAGAATCAGCTGCTTCCGCACTACCAGGGTTTCTTCGAATACGGGAATGATCAGCGTGTCGCCTTCATGCCGGGCGGGCACCGGCTCATCGATAGGACGGTTTACGGCGACCCGCTCGACATGAAGCGTTTCCTGGATTAGTGGATCATCGACCTCTTCGACCCGGGTAGAAATGCGTTTGGTGATGCGCACCCGCCCGGTTTCGATTTTGCGGATTTGCCGTACCAGTCGTTCCTCCGCTACGGGAATGGTCAGCGTTTCGCCGTTTTCCGACGGGTCCCGCCAAGTGGTCATGGCTTCGGCCAAGGTCATGGGCAGAACATAGGTTCCGTCTTCCTGCCGATCGAGGACGTTCACGGGGATCACCAGCCGTTCGCCGCGCTCGAATTGCACTTGCACTACGGACTGTTCGTTGACGGGAAGGAATGCGGGATCGACAAAACCCGGTAAACCGTCTCTGCTGACGACTACCGCACCGGGTTGGAATGAGCTTTCCATGGCGTACGGCTTAGCTTGAGGTCTCCGATTCGGACTGGTAGGGCGGTGGATTCTGTACACCCGCGAACGCGGATTCGCGCGGCGAGACTAAAGTGATTCCTCTTTGCATCCTGATGTCTCGATTCCTTATCAAGTAACGCCGATGTTTCTATTTGGAAACGGACAGCATCGCGGAGTTCCCCGCGAACCGCCAAGTTCCGACGCTATTTGCACGCGGAGAACCATCCAGGTCTTGTGTCGCGACGGCAACGGTGACATTCGGCGGCATCGACGCCGATAATACGGGGCCAACTATCCAGAATGCCCGGTTCGGCCGGCCGCTTCCTTCCAAAGAGACCGTCACCGCCATGCGTCGCGATATTCCCGCTGTACGAATGAAGGATCTTCCGCATGACCCACGCGGACTGTCCTCTATCGATATCGCCGAACGCAGAAAACGATATGGCCGGAACGACATTCTCGAAATCGCCGGCAGTCCGTGGCTGGAACTGGCGCGCGATACGCTCAAGGACCCCATGATCTGGTTCCTGGTCGGAACCGGTCTCATTTATGCCGTGCTCGGCAGTTATGCCGAGGCGATGACGCTAATGGCGGCCATTCTGCCGTTGCTGGGCATGGATGCCTTTCTGCATCGCCGGACACAGGTATCGACTGAAGGACTCGGCCGGCAGCTTGCTCAGACCGCCCGTGTCGTCCGTGACGGTGCGCTATTGGAAATCTCCGCTTCCGAGCTGGTTCCCGGCGACCGGGTGCGGATCGAGACCGGCGAGGCTTTTCCGGCCGACGGGTTGATCTCCGTCGGGGAGCAATTGCAGGCGGATGAATCGTCTCTGACCGGAGAAGCGTATCCGGTGCCGAAGCACGCTCTCAGAGCAATGCCGCTGCGATTCGACGAATCAGCCTGGATCGACGATGTGCATTGGGGATTCGCCGGTACCCGCCTGTTGACCGGCCAGGCGGAAATGACTGTAGTGTATACGGGCGGGCAAACGCTTTACGGCGAGATCGTCCGTGCCGCGGCCGCCGGCGAACGGGAGCGCACGCCGTTGCAGACCGCCATTTCCAACCTGGTGACGCTCTTGATCGCGGCTGCCGGAGTGCTTTGCCTGATTCTGGCCGGCGTGCGGCTGCATCAAGGCCACGGCTGGGTGGACGCCCTGGTCAGCGCGGCGACCCTCGCGGTGGCGGCTCTTCCCGAAGAGTTTCCGGTGGTATTCACCCTGTTTCTGGGCGTCGGCGTGTATCGGCTGGCGCGGCGGAAGGCGCTGGTCCGGCGCGGCGTATCGGTGGAGAACATCGGTCGCATCACCTGCATCTGTTCCGACAAGACCGGCACGATTACCGAGGGCCGTCTTCGGCTCGAACATCTGGCCCCCGGCGCGGACGTTTCCGAAGATGAACTGCTCCGATGGGCGGCGTTTGCGTCCCGTGCGGAATCCGGCGATCCCATGGATACGGCGATCCTCGAACGCGTTCAGAAACGTGCGATTTCGGCCGCTGCCGATGTCGTGCTCGAGACCTATCCCTACACCGAGCAGCGCCGCCGCGAAACCGTGGTGGTGCGGATCGGCGACAGGATACACGTGGCCAGCAAGGGGGCTCCTGAAGTCTTGCTGGCGCTGGTAAACCTTAGCGAGGTGGAACGGACCGATTGGGCGTCGCGGGTCGACCGCCTGGCCGCCGAAGGCCACAAGGTGCTCGCTTGCGCATGCTGGCATCTGGATGGCGCCTGGAGCGGCGGCGAACCGGACCGCGGCGGCCGGTTCCTGGGATTGCTGGCTTTCGAGGACCCGATCCGGGACGGCGTGATCGAATCGGTGCGGGAATGCCGCGCCGCCGGCATCCGCGTGGTGATGGTCACCGGCGATCACCCGGCGACCGCGGGCGGCGTGGCGCGGCAGATCGGGATGAAGGGCGGCATCGTTCTGGGCGACGAACTGGTCCGCCGTCTCGATGATGGTGCCTCTCTTCGTCCGGATGTCGACGTGGTGGCGCGCGCCCTGCCTACCCAGAAGCTGGCCCTGGTGCGGGCATTGAAGGCGGAAGGCGAGATCGTGGCCGTCACCGGCGACGGCGTGAACGACGTTCCGGCGCTTCAGGCCGCGGACATTGGCATCGCCATGGGCGAGCGCGGTACCCGCAGCGCACGAGAAATCGCTTCCATCGTCCTGCTCAACGACAATTTCGGCACCATCGTCCGAGCCATCGCCGAGGGGCGGCAGCTATTCCGCAATCTCCAGCTCAGCTTCCAATATCTGCTGCTGATCCACATCCCCTTGGTCATTACGGCCACCTTCATTCCGCTGATCGGGCATCCCATCCTGTACTTGCCCGTACATATCGTCTGGCTGGAGACGCTCATCCACCCGACGGCGCTTTTGGTGTTTCAGGAACTGCCGGCGCGCGGGCCGCTACGGCTGGTGCCGAAGCGCCGGGAGGCGCGATTTTTCTCGGGTGGGGAGTGGTTCCTGATCGCCACGATCGGAGCTCTGATCACTGCGCTGATCTTGTGGACCTACGACCGCAGCCTTCTGCCGGGCGGCAGTGTCGAACATGCGCGCGCCATGGCGATGGTGGCGCTGACCTGCGCCAGTGCGGCGGCCACTGCCGTTCTGAGCCGTTTGCGGACGAAGACCGCCTGGCTGATGGTCGTTGCGACCGTCGGATCGTCGCTGGTTCTGGTGCAGACGCCTTGGCTGGCCGCGCGTTTGAGTCTGCAACCCTTACACCGGGACGACTGGCTGATCGCCATGTTCGGCGGGCTGTTATCCGTCGCCGGCCCCATGGTTCTGTACTATGCGGCGAGGCGTCTCGTCCGGGCGGCGGGTAATTTTCTCGCCGGCTATTTTCGTCGCGCCGCTGAGGATGGTCGGAATGAAGTAACCGCTTCGCGATCGCCGGAGGCCCCGCTCACCCGCTATGCCTGGCTATCGATCTTCGCGGCCCTCGTGACGATCGCGTTGAAGACGGTCGCCTATCTCGTGACCGGTTCCGTGGCGCTTCTGTCCGATGCGGCCGAATCCCTGGTGAACCTGTTCGGAGCCGCGGCGGCCTTGGTCGTCCTCACGCTGGCCGCGCGACCGGCCGACGAGAACCATCCGTTCGGGCACGGTAAAGCCGAATATTTCTCCAGCGGTTTCGAGGGCGCGCTGATTGTCGTGGCGGCCGCCGGCATTGCCTGGGCGGCCTGGGATCGCCTGATGCATCCTCAGGCGCTGGCGGCGATCAATCTGGGCATGCTGGTTTCGGTGGCGGCAGCGCTGGTCAATCTGGCGGTGGCCAGGGTGCTGCTGCGGGCGGGACGCCGGTCCGGATCGATCACGCTCGAGGCCGACGGCAAGCATTTGATGACCGACGTCTGGACCACCGGCGCCGTACTGGCAGGGCTGGGCGGAATCGCATTGACCGGGTGGCAATGGCTGGACCCGGCCATCGCGCTTCTGGCGGCCCTCAATATCGTGGTCTCGGGCACCCAGCTCATACTGCGCTCGCTTTCCGGGCTGCTCGGCGCCGCCATACCTCCCGAGGAACGCCATCGCATCGAACGCATTCTCGACAACTACCGGCGGCAAGGCATCCAGTTCCACGACCTCCGCGCCCGCGTCGCCGGCACCCAGCGGCTGATCACCCTGCATGTGCTCGTACCCGGCGCGATGACGGTCCAGGAGGGACACGAACTCCTGGAGCGCATCGAGTCCGATATCCGCGAGGTCATTCCGAATCTCCTCATCGTGACCCATATCGAACCTTTGGAAGACGCGTCTTCCTTTCGCCATGAAATCATCCAATAAGCCGAGGGGGAGGCCATGCGCCAACTGCCATGCCGTTTCTGCCGGATTATAGGGTGGTTGTCGGATTGGTTTACGGCCTGTGGGAGCAGGCTTTAGCCCGCGATTGAGCGACGAACGGAAACTGCTCTAGGATGGTAGGTCGGCAATCCTTTGCCGACCGTGTGTCGGAAAGGGATTTCCGACCTACTATGGTGGGTTACGGCGCACGTGAAGCGCAGTGTTCGGCATCGATCGGCGGTATAGTGCGCCTAACCCACCCTACGACCTCCGCGCCATAGGGGCGTAGGTCGGCAATCCTTTGCCGACAGTGTGTCTTACCGTCATCGATCGTTTACATTCAGCCCCAAGCCACCCTGCCGGAACGCTGTTTGGCTCGGTACATTTCCATATCGGCATCCTTGAGAATCTGGTCGGGGTCCTCGTTAGTGCCCAGGAACAGCTTGATGCCGATGCTTGCCGAACATTGGTGCCGGATATCGCCCAGGACGTATTCTTGACCCAGCACATTGCGGATATCGTCGGCAAGGGCGGCGGCGTAATTCCGCGCTTTTTCCGCCTCCGGGCCGAGTCCCTCCAGCATCACTATGAATTCATCGCCGCCGAGACGCGCGACCGTGTCGCTTTCCCGGACAGTGCTTTGCAGGCGTCGGGCGACATCCATCAAGAGTTGGTCGCCGATATCGTGGCCGTGATTGTCGTTGAGCTCCTTGAAATTGTTCAGGTCGAGAAACATCACGGCAACATGGGATCTTTGGCGCGCGCTCGCGAGCTGCGCCTGATGAAGGCGATCCAGCAACAAACGGCGATTGGGCAGCCGCGTCAAAGCATCATAAAACGCGAAGTGGCGCAGTTCTTCTTCGAGACGCTTGCGCTCGTCGACTTCCGCGATGAGCATGGCATGGCTTTGTTCGAGTTCGATCGTACGTTCTCGCAGCTGCTCTGAGAGTTGTTCGCGTCGGACGGCGAAGAGCAGGACTTGATGCAAGGCGCCCCCCAACAGGATTCCGACTAGCCAGAAGCCGCCGCGCAGCCAGCCGAAGTGGCCGCCTCGGCCCCAGCCACGGTCGGGCCGCGCTGCCAGTTCCCAGGTTCCGCCCGGTGTAATGACCTCGGCGATAATGGCATCGGTATCGAATAACGAGTCGTCGCCCAGGAAGGTTTCTCCTTCCGAACCGGTGCCGTCCCTGCCTCGCAAGGCAAGCTGTAATCCCCGTACATTGGGCGCTACGCCGACGCGCGCATACAGGCTTTCGATATCGATCACCATGCTGAGCAGCCCCCAATAGTCTCCCTGGGCGCCGAGGAATACCGGAATCCGGTAGATCAGGCCCACGCCGCCCTGCTTCAATTGGGTTGGGCCGGCGAGTCGCGGTTTGCGTTCGCGGATGGCTCGCTCGACGGCGGGCCACTGCTCCTTCACATCCGGGAAGTAGAGTCCAAGCGCCTTGTCGTTACCCTCGAGCGGATAGATGTAGGTCAGGCGATTGCCGGGCGCAAGTCCGATGTTGCGGACATGCCGTCCGTACTCGTAGAGCGTTTTGAGCATCGGTTCGATCACCTCGGGTTCGAGGGTCGAGCGTGTGGTGACATAGGCGATCATGCCCTGCGTCAGAAACAGCGTGGCGTTAAGCTCGCTTTCCAGCGCGGCTCTGAGTTGACCGACTTCGCTGATGACCTGGCTGCGCTGCTCGCGTTCGGCGTTTTGTCGTTCCAGCCGTACCATATATTCCCCGACTCCGCCGACGCTCAACATCACGATAAGCGTCAGCACGCGAGCCAGTATCATTCGTTTGTGCTGAAGTGCGGCAACGAGCTTCGATTGGACCGTCGAGGGGATCACGAGGACTGCGTTTTTAAGGTGGCGGATAAGTTTACTGCATTTCAACCTGCGCCTTTGTTAAATGGAATTTTAGCAATAACCTGATAACGAGCATGGTAAAACAAGTTTCCCGGTTTTCGGTTCTTAATGCACACTCTATCCGTGAGAAATGCGGATTACTGCCTCGGAGCACCCAGTGCCGCAAGGGAACGATCGGAGCATCGCCGAAACACATTCTCGGGTGCTGTTTTGTGCCGGGGTCCGCTATGGCGAGACGACGAGATGAGCGAGACCGGCGAGCGCACGGTTGAGAGCCGGCCGGCGCTGAAGCGGGCGATAGGTCCCAAGCTGCTGTTCTTCTTCGTGATCGGCGATGTGCTCGGCACCGGCATCTACGCCCTCGTCGGCAGCGTGGCCGGCCAGATCGGGGGAGCGCTGTGGCTGCCATTTCTCGTAGCGTTCGGAGTCGCGTTCCTCACCGCGTTCAGCTACCTGGAGCTGGTCGGCAAATATCCCCGCGCGGCCGGCGCGGCCTTGTACACCCAGCGGGCGTTTAAAATCCCGTTCCTGACCTTCCTGGTCGCCTTCGCCGTGATGAGTTCGGGCATTACGGCCGCCGGGGCGGCGGCTCGCGCATTCGCCGCTACCTACCTCCAGCCGTTCGCTCCCTGGCCGGTGCTGCCGGTGGCGGTCGGTTTTCTCCTCGTTCTCGGGCTGATCAACTTTCGAGGGGTGGCCGAGTCGGTGAAGATCAATATGGTACTGACCGGCGTCGAAATATCGGGCCTCTTGATCGTCATCGCCATAGGCGTGTACGCGGCGGGGAGCGGTCAAGGCGAGCCTAGCCGGCTCCTCGAATTCGACACCGAGGACCGAAACCTGCTGCTCTCGATTTCGGCGGCCACTTCCTTGGCCTTCTTCGCCATGGTCGGATTCGAGGACGCGGTAAACATGGCGGAGGAGTGCCGGGACCCCGCGCGGATTTTCCCGCGGTCGTTGCTGTCGGGGCTGATTGCCGCGGCCCTGATTTATGAGCTGGTGGCGCTTACCGCTTCGCTGCTGATTCCGGCCGAGACGCTTTCGGCCGCCAGATCCGATGCGCTTTTGAAGGTGGTCGCCGTGGGTGCGCCGGCGTTTCCGCTGAAGGTATTTGCCGGCATCGGCCTGATTGCGGTGATCAACTCGGCCCTGATCAACATGATGATGGCCAGCCGGCTGCTGTACGGCATGGCGAACGAACGGATTCTGCCGCCGGTGTTCGGCGCCGTGCATCCGACCCGGCGCACGCCATGGGTGTCGATCCTGTTCACCACCGCGATTGCGGTCGCGCTGGTCGTTACGGCTGGCGAGGATGGCGTGAGGAAGCTCGGCGGCACCACGGCCCTGCTCTTGCTGTGCGTTTTCACCGGGGTCAATATCGCCTGTCTGGTGCTGCGCCGGGAGAAAGTCGAGCATGCGCACTTCCGGGCGCCGCCTGGAACGCCCGTGCTTGGCGCGATTTTCTGCGGCTATCTGGCTCTACCGGTACTATCCGCACGGCCGGCCAGCGACTACGCGATCTCGCTCGCGCTGCTGGGCGTCGGCATCGTGTTGTGGGGAGTCAACCGGTGGTGGATCGGCCGGCCGAGGCTGGCCCGGAAACGATGATGGACTTACGGATACGCAATCGGAAGCGGCCAAAACAGTCAAATTTGAAAGTACCGGAGAAATCGTCATGAGCACTGCAAAATCGGATTCTATCGGACAATACCTCCTCAAGCGTCTATACGATGCCGGTGTCAAACATATCTTCGGCGTTCCCGGCGATTATGTGCTCGGCTTCTACGATTTGATGGTCAAAAGCCCGATCCAGCACATCGGCACCACGCGGGAGGACACCGCCGCCTTTGCCGCGGACGGCTATGCTCGCTGCCAGGGCATAGGCGCGCTGGCGGTGACTTACGGCGTGGGAGCGCTGAATACGGTCAACGCGGTCGCCGGTGCCCATGCGGAGTCCTCGCCGGTGGTCGTCATCAGCGGTGCTCCGGGCGTGCGCGAACAGCGAGAAGATCCACTGATTCATCACCGCTTCGGCCCCTTCACGTTTCAGCGCGAGATTTTCGATCGCATCACCTGCGCCACGGTCGTGCTCGATGACCCGGTCATCGCCTTTCGCCAAATCGACCGCGCCATCGCGACCGCCCGCCGGTCGTGCAAACCGGTTTACATCGAGCTCCCGCGCGATCTGGTCATGGCTGAAGGCTATTCGGTGCCGGAAGAGCCGCTCGAAGAGCCTTCGAGCGATGAAGCCGCCTTATCGGAAGCGGTCGCCGAGACCGCGGAGCTCATGACGAAGTCGGTATCGCCGACGATTCTGGCGGGCCTCGAACTGCATCGACGCGGACTTCAGGACGCTCTGGTCGAACTGGTCGAACGGGCACGCTTGCCGGTGGCGGCCACGTTGACCGGCAAGTCGGTGATTGCCGAGCGGCACCCGGCCTATCTCGGCGTCTATGAAGGCGCGATGAGTTCGGAGAACGCGCGTTACATGGTGGAGCAATCCGATTTGCTGCTGATGCTGGGAGTCACCTTGAACGACATCGATACCGGCATCTACACCGCGCGTCTCGATCCCCATCGCATCGTGCGCGCGGCCCAGAACGAAGTCGTGATCCGCTATCACCGCTATCCCCGCGTCACCCTGTCGGATTTCGTCATGTCCTTGGCGCGCTCGGTGAAAGCTCGGAGCGAAACCTTCCCGGCGGCGCCCGCCGTGCCTGAAGCGAGCGGGTTTCCCGAACCGAACCGGCCGATGACGATCGCCCGTTTGATCGAACGGCTGAATCGGGCGCTTACCTCCGACATGATCGTGGTCTGCGACGTGGGCGATTGCCTGTTTGCCGCGATCGACCTACAGGTCTACGAGCGGAGCGAGTTCTTGTCCTCCGCTTTCTATACCACGATGGGCTTTGCGGTGCCCGCCGCGCTCGGCGCGCAAATCGCCCGTCCGGATCATCGTGCGCTCATCCTGGTCGGAGACGGCGCGTTTCAAATGACCGGCACCGAGCTTTCGACGCACGTACGCTTCGGCCTGGCTCCCATCGTGGTGGTTTTCAACAATTGCGGTTACAGCACCGAACGGTTCATCCTCGACGGGCCTTTCAACGACATCGGCTGTTGGCGTTTCGACCGGCTGGGCGAGCTTTTCGGTCCGCTGAACGGATACGATGCGCCCGATGAGGAAGCGTTTGAGGAGGCGCTCGTCAAATCGCTCGCAGACCGCGCCACGCCAAGCATCATCAATGTTCGCCTTGCGCCCGATGACAGTTCGTCGGCCATGAGGCGCCTTGCGGAGCATTTGAAATCCAGGGTCAAGGGCTGAAGCTGGGTCAGCGAAAAACGAACCAAACTTGGACTACCCGCTCCTGGCCATCGCTGCTGTTCTGAGCGGCGACCGGAAAGCGCCTTTGGGTGAAGTAATTCCATTCGGTATTCAAATGAATATTTATTGTAGGGCGGGTTAGCGCAGCGTAACCCGCCGATCCGAGGTCGCTCGAACGATGCGGTTCACTTCGTTCACCACATCCTACGGCTATTATCCTAGAAACGGCAGTTGGACGCACTCGAGTGTGCGGCGGGTGGGTCGACTGGCCAGGCGCGACGACGCGGCAGGGTCGGCCCCTGTTAGAAGGAGCAACGCCGCCAGGCGGCCCGCCCGTCGTGCAATCGGGTGCGTAGCGGTTTCACCCACCAGGTGAGACTGATACCAGACCGAGCGTTCAGGATTCATCGGGCGTTTCTGGTGCATCGAAGCGGTCAACTGCCGCTTCTAGGATTATCATCCGCCGAGGAAAATAAAGACCAGCGCCGGTAAGACATGGCTTTTTTGACCCGTTGCTCGGCGAGCTCCAAAGCGGCGTGCCGCGGAAGAATGGCTTTGGTACTGACGGCCTCCAAGACCTGCTCCGTATTGCTTCGCACTTTTTCCCCAATCGACGAAAATACCATCGCTTGAGTGACGCCGCGATATTCCAGGGCAGCGCATATCACGCCGCCCGCATTGGCGATGAAATCCGGAACGCAGAGCACGTCGTGCTCGTGCAGGAATTTTTCGGCTTCGGGGGTGACGGGGATGTTGGCCCCCTCGACAATCAGTTTGGTGTTGAGACGCGATGCGTTCGCCGCGTTGATCACATCCGGCCGTGCGGCGGGAATCCAGATATCGCATTCCATGTCGATCACGGCGTCCCGGTCCCGTTTCTCCCCGGCCGTAACGTCGGAAACGCTCTTTCCCGTCTTTTTCAGTTCCATCAGAGCCGAGACATCCAGGCCGCGAGGATTGTAAACGGCGCCCCGACTATCGGATGCGCCGACCAAGACTGCCCCGGCTTGCGCCAGAAAGCGCGCCGAGTGCCGGCCGACGGCGCCAAACCCCTGGATCACGACTCGGGCGCCGTCGATCTTCATATTGCAGTAGCGCGCCGCAATTTCCGTGGCCTGATAAATCCCCCAGCCGGTTGCGCCGACTTCATCCAGCGGAATGCCGCCCAGATCGCTGGGAAAACCCGCGGCACGGCCTATTTCGTCTTTCACCCAGGCCATGCAGTTTTCATCGGTACCCATGTCGGGCGCGAAAATATAATCCCTTTCGTTTCTCAAACTCGAGGCGAAAGCGCGGATGAGTCTTTCCTTATCCGGTCCCGGCATTTTGGGATCGCCGAAAATGACGGACTTGGCGCCGCCATGAGGCAAACCGGCGGCCGCGTTTTTGAACGTCATCGCCCGGGCGAGACGAAAGCATTCCGCCACGCTGACATCGGGCGCCATCCTCAATCCCCCGATGGCGGGACCCCTCGCAACATTGTCTACGACCAGAATGCCTTTCAACCCTGCGGAGGGTTCATAAACGTGAATGATCCTGGCGGGACCCAATGCGTCCGCAAACCCAAAAACATCGCTCGCGTTCATCTCGATTCACCGATGTGCCGGTTTGATGCCCAGTCAAGGAGGCCGCGCGGACAGGCCAAGTTCAGGAAATTCTCCGAGCGAAGCCCTGCCTACGCACTACGACCAACTTTATCACTGTTCTGCTTTCTGAATGAGAGGCCTATCGTTCGGCCAAACTCCCGACCGTCCTGCCGGCCTCTTTTTTCGTCACCCTGCATGCGTGCCAGGCGGGAGTAAGGCGCCGCATCATTCAAGAAGATAGTCGTAAGGCTCTGCCGATTTCGGAAAACAGCAATCAGGTTTGTCGGGTTTGTCCAGTTCCGGACATTGCATCGAGGGACGATCGTCCTGAAATCATTGAGAAATTGCCGTTGCAAACCGATGGCATGTTTATCGCTTCCAATACATACGCGCCACAAAAAATCTGGATACCGTGCAAAGAGGCCGCTCCTACGGTGTCGTTGCAGGCATGGTCCTGTCTGAACCGAAAATGGCGCATTTCGATCGACCCCGGCCTGGTTTGAATCATCCGGAGACCCTTTATGGCCTATGAAGACGTTTGCAAACAAAGCCTGATCGGCGAAGGGGAGTTGGTGCCCTGCAAGGTGGGCGACAAAGAGATCGTCATCATGTGGCCGGACGGCGGAGAGCCGAAAGCCTATGAAGCGCGTTGTCCGCATGAAGGCGTTTCCCTGGGCCAGGGCGATTTCAACGGCAGAATTCTTTATTGCATCGCGCATGGATGGGTGTTCGACGGTCGCTGCGGCAAGTCTCTGCAACCTGCCGGATGGCAGATGAAGGAATATCCCATGCGCCTGCAGAACGGCATGGTGCAGGTGGACATCACCGGCTAGCTTTCGCCATCGGTGCAGCGAACCTGCGCCGACCTCTTTCTCCACCCCAACAGCCCTGGTATTTGAGTCATGGCCATTATCGAAGTCACCGACGACACCTTTCAGCAGGTGATCGAAACCCATCCCATCGTCGTTCTGGATTTCTGGGCAACCTGGTGCGGGCCGTGCCGCGCCTTTGCGCCGGTTTTCGAAGCCGCCTCCGAAAAACACCCCGATTTGTTTTTCGGCAAGATCGATACGGATCAACAACGCCAACTGTCGCAAGGATTCGATATCCGCTCGGTGCCGACGCTGATGGTGTTGCGAGACAGGATCGTGGTGGTTCGCGAATCCGGCGCATTGCCCGCCAGTTCGCTGGAAAAAGTGATCGAGCATGTCCGGGCGCTGGACATGGATAAGATCCGCGCGGAACTCGACGCTCGGGACAAGGCCGCGGTTTCGGGCTGAGCGCCCGGCTGCATTCTGTTTTATCCGGCCGATCAGCTCGTGGGGCAGGGGATGTCCTGACCGCTTTGGCGCGACCTCTCCCGGTTTCCCGCCACCCCGGCGGTACGCAACTCCCAGTCACAGGAGGAATGAGCACGTACCGGTGGGCTTGCCGGCAGGCAGCACGGGGGCGGCCGGGCTCCGGCGTACGTGATCGGAAAGCCCCTAGGCTGCTTTCCGGCGCAGGGGAACCATCTGTGCGATCACCTGCAATACGGTAAATCCATGGGTCGCGATGTCGACGGCGAGGAGAAAGACATCGGCGTTCTTGGTCGTTCCGGCCAGCTTATCCGCACGCATCACGGCCTCCTGCCCGATCCGCCCGGCGGCAAGAATGTCCTTGAATACCTGGACATCGGGATGGTCGTCGCCGAGCTGGGCGATCAAAGCCTCAGCCCGTCCCTTAAACCAGTCTGGAATGCCGATTTCCGCCCACTCGGGGCCGTTGAAAAACGATCTAAGATTCATGGCCATAACAAAAGTCTCCAAAAATCGAGCACCGGGCCGCGCCCGATGATTAAAACTCCTCATCCCTCGCATGCTCGGCGAGCGCTTTTTCGACGATGTCGCGGCAGCGCAGTAGGCGTTCGTACTCCGCTTTGTCGACTTGAACCCACTCGCCTGACGGAGAGACTTCCGCCGGTGGCGCGACGGCCTGGGCGGCTTCGAATAAAGCCCGTTCCAATTGAAAGATGCGTTCGCTCGCCCGCTCGAGGTAAGGCACCGGATTAGCCTTGATATTGGCTTCATGCAGGGCATCCAGGCACAAGAGCTCCCCGAAGCGCCTTATCGTCTGGCGTGTTCTCTTCCCGAAATTGCGCTCGATGACCGTCATAACCACTCCGACTCTTTCTCAAACTCTCGGCGGGCTCCGAACTCAAGACGCCGAAACTGCTCGGGATTTCGTACCTTTCCCGTTACAGCGGCGGTCCGAGGTCGTCCGAAGCCTGCTTTTTCTTCTTCTCGACTTTCGCCGAGGCGTAGCTTCCCGCGTTCTTCAGGGTGACGGGAGGCGGGCCTTCCAAGTTGTGGGAAATCAGCGTCAAGGTACGCTCGAATGCCTTCTGGGCCGCCGAAGCGTCGTAAGTATCGCGCTCTTCACAGTTGAAGCTATGTCCCGCCGGATAATCGTAAACGCTGACGTCCGGTCTGGCGGAACGGAATTGAACGACCAGCTCGAAAGGGATATACGGATCGAGAGACCCGAAATGCAGCTGCGTCTGAATCTTCCGCTTTCCGTATAAATCCTGGGTCACCCCGCAGGCGTAATAGATACTGGCGCAAGCCAGTCCCTTCACCATGTTGGCCGCATGGTAAGCCAGGTAGCCGCCCCAATCGTAGCCGACGATAGCCACCTTGCCGGTACTGGCGACGGCATCGACCGCCGCCTGAATGTCGGCGATGGCGTTCGTCAGTCCTACCTGCCGCGCGAGATCCAGACCCTCGGCAACACCGGCGTCGTCATAGCTCAACTCGACATCTTTTTTTACCCGATCGAAGAGGCTTGGCGCGATGGCCATATAACCCTTCGCCGCGAATGCGTCGGTCACCGTCCGAATGTGCCGGTTGACGCCAAACACCTCGTGAAGCACCACCACCGCGCCCTTGGGCGCGTCCGGCGGCTCGGTCCGATAAGCGGAAAATACGTGGCCGTCGGCCGCAGAAATCTCGATCATCGCACACCCCGCAATCTGTCAATCCTCATCGATACCCTTGCGAAGGCCGTCACATCGACGCCGTATAGACGAAGCACATTCCGGCAAACGGGACGATTCGGGCCTTTTTGAATAACTAAGCAGTTGTCGCGCCAAACCGTGGTCTGAGTGCGTGAGGCAGATGTTTTCGGTGTGATTAGGGCGGGAGCGGTCAGTCGAGTTTGCTGTTGCGGGACGGAAAAATAAGGCACTACGAGCGGGCGGATGAACGAATTTTATCGCCGCTCCGGCCTTGCCGATGGCTGCGGAGTATTGCAACGCAGCTAATTTCCATACAAATAACCTTGTAATTTAGTCGACAATTCTCCACACTTGTGGCGGGTTTGTTCGAACAAAAGAACCTGGCCAGCCGCACACTCGAGCAGGTTGAACTGCCGTTTCCAGGTTGACAGGCTGCGTTACCTTATTCGCTTCACTTGATTGTCGAGGCCAAGTCTCCGTACCGAATTTATGACTGACGAAAACCAAGCGCGCGCCGCCCTGGCGGCCAACCCCTTACCGCCGAACCCGTGGGTACAAGTTACCGATGATGGCATCATCATCAAGGCGGGCTATAGCGACACGCTGCACCGGATGCTGCGCTGGGTTCCGAAGGTGCAATGGGTTCCCGAGAAACGCCACTGGAAGGTGCCCCTGGCCGGCGCCGAGCTGATACGTTCGGTGTTGCCTGAAATCTCGCGCCTGGCCGAGGCCACTCACGAGGAGTTCAGAGTGCCTGCTCCGCCCGCTCAAAAGGAGCCGCCACTCGACGCACGTGCGGATGAGTCAAACCCGTCGACGGGCGATTCCGCCACGCGCGTATTCGACCCCGATGCGTCCGAGCGGGACCTGTTTCGCAATGCGGCGCGGTTTCTGTTCGGTAGCGATTGGCAGCGGGACACTGCTCGGGCCTTGGGCCGGGACGAACCCGCACTGGCCTGCTGGCTGGTGGGCGAAAGCGTGGTAGAGGACGATCCTCAAGTCTTGCTGAACGAGATGCTGGCTCTAATGCACCGGCGCGCCGCCGCAATCACCGCCGCGGCGGATCACCTGGCTGAGGCAATCGCGAGGAAAAAGCAAACCGGCTCCGGTGACACCGGAAACGGCAGTTGATCGTTACGGACTTGGTCGCCGATAACATTCTGTTCTATCTGAAAACGATTTCGTAGTAGGGTGGGTTAGGCCGCGCGGCCGTAACCCACCGAGCGACCTCGAATCGGTGGGTTACGCTCCGCTAACCCACCCTACGTAATGTTCACTCGAATGCCGAATGGAATTAGGCGCGTATCGCACGACACCTGCAAAGTTCCTTTGGTGTTTCCGCGCGCCGTAGCCCACCGACCAAGGCCGCGCAACCGGTGGGTTACGGCGCGCGAAGAGTTCCGTGACTGCCGAATGCTTCGTGGGAGTGCGCGCCTAACCCACCCTACACCAGATATACGAATCGGAACATTGTTTTCGGACGCACCTTAAGCACAGGGCAGGGAGCCCGGCGCCCGCGTTATGTTGGCGTGAGCCTGCTTCTCTGCCGCCGCAACCGCGCGGGCTTCGTCTTTCCTGTCAGCCAGGCTGCATTTCATCGGCATTGGCGACAAATTCGATGCGCGTGACTTCGTCGAATACCCCGTTGGGAATGGTGTGCTCGTACTGGTTTTCATACCAGCTGCGGCAATACGGTAGGAAGATCCTCCCCTGATGGATGTGGTGCAAAACCTTGTCCCCTCGGTAGAGCACGTAATCGACCCCGGTGTTGTCGCAACGGCTGCTCCAGTCATCGCCGAACACTTCGAACTGGATGAATAACTTGGAAAACAGGCGGCCCGCTTCGGTCGTCTTGACCGCGGTGAAACGGACATTCTGGTAACGACGGGCAACGGCGTCGGTGTCGAGGGTTTGCAGGAACTCCTGCAATTTTCCCTTTTTCACCTGCGTCGTCTCGTCGATGGGAACGCCCAGGTCGTTGAGTCCCATAGTTTTGGCGGGCGCCAGTTCAATCGAAGCGATATGTTTTACTAACGAAGCCATAATCTTGCCTTTAATGTGCCCGTGCGCATTGTCGCTCCCCTCCCTGCTAAGAGAGAGCTCAACATAAACCACTGGATTGTTCGGGAGATGCCGGCCTGATCCGGTTCTTCTCAGCGCGCGGCGACGGTACTCGGAAGCAAGGTGTGAATCGTCGTCCATCCCCTCGGTACCGGGTTGCGCTGGAAAAACGCCGGGTCAGCCATGAAGGTTTGTCGCGGCCGCTCGCTGAACACGCCGCCGATGTCGCATAGCGGAATGACGCGGTCCTGCGGCGGCTGACAGTCAACGCAAACCATCCCCCTTACCACGACAACCCCCGCCTCTACATTTCCCCGCGCGATGATGTCGTGCGGCCAAAACCCGAAGATCATGCCGCCGTCGTTAAGCATCACTTGGGTCGAGAGCCCGTTGTCGATCAATCGAATCAATGAAGTAACGTTATTCATCGCTTTCTACGCAATTCCGTCGGGTTCGACCGGTCGATGGACCAAGACGACCTTTGGCCTTGACCGGGACGGCTTATTATTACCCGCATTTCCCGCCGAGAGTTAGCTGCCGGTGACGCTGATCGCGCTCTTATCGAGCAGCGCACTGTTTCCGAAAACGGCTGATGTCGGCGCGACCCGCCCGAAGCTGAGCGATTGATGATCTTGGAAAAAACGCGAAGCGGCCTCCTGACGAAGACCACGAATGCGAAGATCGGAAATGCCCGCACGCTTTCATGCGCGCCGAAACGCCTGCGATTGGGTGTGTTGATCGCCGGCAACGAGCGCGCATGATCATTCAGCAAGGGCGCACACGGCACCGGCACGTACACTCGTTACCGAAGCCATCATCACTGCAAGTGCCGGATCAAACCCGGCAATTCCTTGAAATCGTCGAACCATACCGGACGCACGCCGAATTCGAGGTATTTGGCCGATTCCGCCTCGATCTCGTCCGGGGCCGGTTCCTTCCCCTGTCTGTCGTGCGGCCACTTCAGGAGCGCGTAGTGGTAGCGGCCCGGGTATTCCGCGATGGCTTCCCGAAGCAGGTCGTTCATCGCGTCATCGGTGAACGAACAACCGATATAGAGCGCGATATGTACCGGATTGGCCAGAAATCCCCGATAAACCGTCTCCAGAATCCTGGATCGCGGACCTTTGTACACCGTCAGGTACTGGGACGTCGAAAAGACAAAGCGGACGTCCGTTATCAAAAACAAGCGTCTGGGCGTGTAGCCGTGCAGATGAAAGACCGGTTGGTGCCACCGGCTGTTGCGGGCCAGTTCGTCGGGGTCGCCTCGAAGCTCATCGCCCTTCATGGCCCAGGCTGCATGCGGGATCTTCTGTTCGGCGAGCGCTTCGGACATGAGGGCATCGAAGTTGTAGGTAATGATCGAGTCCCAGCCCGGAAACAGGCCGGGACCGCGCACCGGCACCTCCTGCGCATGCGCCAGTTCGGCGATGGCCCGGTGGATCTCGCCGGGCTCTTTCGCGCGCGTATAGAGAATCCTGGTGAGCAGGCGAAACAGGTGTTGACCGCAAAGGTCGTAACACACTTGCGCTCCCTGCATTAGGGTCTCGACATCGGTGGAAGAGCGTTTGGCCTTCACCTCGGCGAAGATCCTTCGTGCGATTTGCTCCTGCTCCGAGGTAAAGCGCCTCACTTCGCTGACCCGTTGCTCAAAGCGCCAGGTGCCGCTCCCGCCGGTGCGCACGGTGCCGTCGGGAAGGAATTCGATCGGAGCTTGAGGAGGATTGTCGGCGGCGGGCACGGATTCATGGAATTCCAGGCCCTTGTCGAGCGTTTCCTCCAGCATCAAGAGCACCAGATCCGACCAGGACGGCGCACCGGCGCCCATCGAGACTCCGGCTCCCAACACCGGCGACAGCGCGCTCGATCGGCGAATCAGGCGCAGCAGCCCGAGATCGAACTCCCGAATGCGCCATCCGAGCCGGGTCCGGATCTCCTCGATGTAAGGCAGTACCAGACGCACTTCGGAGCGGATATCGGGCAGCGGACGGTTGGATAGCGGATGCTGACTGGCCCGGTAGATCCCGTTGACGTAGGTTTCGAGCTCGAACAGCGCGGCGGCCGGATCGTCGTTGAGAGCAAGCTGTTCCAATCGCGAAAGATCGCCGCCGTGCAGCGCTCTTTGCCAGGCGGCGTGCTGCTCCGACGGGCGCGGGACCAATGACCGATCTTGAGGCATCTTTAAGTGTCCTCCGATTGCAGCAATCGCGCATTTGCCGCCCTGACGGGCATGAAAAACGCAATGGTATGAACAGATTGGGGACGGTAGCTCGTCGATGATCCAAAAGCCGAATTTTCGAGTCAAGGATTTTTAGGCGGACTGGGCCAAGAGGAAACGGCCCCGTCCAGCCGGTAATTTGTCGGCTCAACCGAAACAATCGAAACGCCATAAAGAGGCCGCACTCCCATGGCGCGTTTGAGGCTTCGATCCGCGACCTCCAAAGACGTCTTTGCCCGGCCGGGTGGCCGTGCACTCGCCTGTCGGTTCCGTTACCGCGAGCCGTTGACCCTTCCTTCGCTTCGAACCAAATGCGAAAATGCGTTGATTCAAACGGAACACCCTTTCTGTACATTAGGATGAGATTACAACTCCTGCCGGCGCGCCCGTTGAGCCGGGCAAACGCCTGGATATCCAGGGCATGACGCGGGGAAGATCGGTCTTCCACTCCCCCGAAATCGATCGGTCCATCTGCCTGCCTGCCCCGTAATTACGACCCTGGTAAAGCCGTGTTCGAGTCGCCCCGCCCAAAATTCCTTCACCTTGCCTTATTCGCCGCCGCCTACCTGCTGGGCTCCTGGCTCGGCCATTGGCTGACGCTGCTGCCCGGATCGGGCGTAACCTTGTGGCCGCCGAGCGGTCTCTATCTTGCGGTGCTGTTGTTGAGCGAGAAACGCCATTGGCCTTGGTGGATATTGGCCGGATTGCCCGCCGAAGCGGCCGGCGACCTGTGGCTGTTCCACATTCCGCTTTCCGCCGCTCTTTCCATCTATTTGGGCAATACGCTCGAAGCACTGGTCGGCGCAAGCCTGGTGCGCGGCTGGTGCGGCGCGCCGTTTCAGTTGCGCGGGTTGCGCGAGGTGCTGGTGCTGATCCTCTTCGGCGCGTTGTTGAGCCCCGTCCTCAGTGCAACGCTGGGTGCCGCGATCTTGGCCGCGCTCGGGTGGCAGGCGTTCACCTGGGTTTGGCCGCTCTGGTGGGTCGGCGACGGCGTGGGCGTCCTGATCGTGGCTCCCCTGGTCCTGGAGGTCTTTCAGGCTCGATGGAAATGGCGGGACATCCAAGTCGCTCGCTGGGTTGAAGCCGGGACGATGATCGCCGTGTTCGTCGCTATTGCCCACCTCGTCTTCACCGGCCGATTTCCGTACGGCTACATCATCATGCTGCCCCTGCTGTGGGCCACGCTGCGCTTCGAAATTTTCGGAATGGCGCTGACCATGGCCATCCTGACGGTCATGGCGGTGCGCTACACGGCGGGCGGGCTCGGGCTGTTCGCAAATCCCGACTTCGCTCCCGATGAGCGGCAGTGGCTGGTACAGATGTTCTTGGTCATCGTCGCCTTCTCGGCGCTCGTGGTCGCCGCCCTTACCCGGCAACACCGGCAGGCGCTGTTCAGTTTAGAGCGCGCCTACGGCGAGCTCGAGGCCCGCGTGCTCGAACGTACGGCGGAGGCACGCGAGAACGAGGAGCGGCTACGGCTGTTTATCGAATATGCACCCGCGGCGGTAGCCATGTTCGACCGTGAAATGCGTTATCTCGCCGTCAGCCGCCGTTGGCTGGACGATTACAGTCTCGAAGGCGAGGTGCGGGGCCGTTCCCATTACGACGTCTTCCCCGAGATTCCCGAGCGCTGGAGAAACGCCCATCGCCGCGCACTGGCCGGCGAAGTCGTTACCGCCGACGAAGACCACTTCGTCCGAACCAATGGAACCGTCCAATGGCAGCGTTGGGAGGTGCGGCCGTGGCGCGGGGCGGATGGCGCCATCGGCGGGATAATCCTTTTTACCGAGGACATCACCGACCGCAAGGTGGCCGAGAACGCGGTGCGCGAGTCGGAAGAGAAATACCGAGCCCTGTTCGAGTCCATAGACCAGGGGTTTTGTACCATCGAAGTGTTGTTCGATGAAAACGAAAAACCCGTGGATTACCGGTTCCTGACCGTCAATCCGGCATTTGAACGCCAGACGGGAATTCCCAACGCGGCCGGCAGACGGATGCGGGAAATCGCCCCTCTGCACGAGGAACACTGGTTCGAGATTTACGGCCGGATCGCCTTGACGGGCGAGCCGATGCGTTTCGAAAACCGCGCGGCGCAGCTCCACCGTTATTACGATGTTTACGCCTTTCGGATCGGCGCGCCGGAGGAACGAAAAGTGGCGATTCTTTTCAACGACATCACCGAGCGCAAGCGCGCCGACGAGGCCCTCCGCGCCAGCGAGCAGCGCTTCCGCGCCATCTTCGAGCATGCGGGGACCGGCATCGCCATCACCGACGAAGAGGGACATGTTCTGAAGTGCAATCCCGCATTTTGCACTCTGCTCGGCTATACCCAGGAGGAACTCGGTCACCTCGTTTTGCCCGACCTGGTGCATCCCGACGACTGTGCCGCCAATTTTTCCGCGCTCCGCCGCCTGCGGGAAGAGGAACTTCCTTACTTCGAAATGGAAAACCGCTACCTGCGCAAGGACGGCCAAACGGTCTGGGTGCGCAAGTTCGTTTCGCTGCTGCGTGAATCGGCGGATGTGCCGGCGCACCTGGTGGCGCTGGTAACCGACATGACCGAGCGCCACCACATGGAGGAAGCCTTGCGCGCTGCCGACCGCCAGAAGGACGAGTTCCTGGCGATGCTGGCGCACGAGCTGAGAAATCCGCTGGCCCCGATCCGCAATGCCCTGTACGTGCTGCAAAGATCCGACGCCGAAGCTGTGGCCAACGAACGCACTCGTGCCATGCTCACGATGATGGAGCGCCAGGTGAACCATTTGGTCCGGCTGGTGGACGATCTCCTGGAAGTGTCCCGCATCACCCGCGGCAAGATCGAGCTCAAGAAGGAGCGAGTCGATCTGGCGGTTGTCATCGGTCATGCCGTTGAAACCAATCAGCCGCTCATCCAGGCAAACGACCACGATCTGAGCGTTTCCCTCCCGCCGGAACCCTTGCTTCTCGATGCGGACCCGGTGCGGATTGCCCAGATTTTCGCCAATCTGCTCAACAACGCCACCAAGTACACGCCTGCCGGCGGACACATTCATCTCACGGCGGCGCAAATGGGCAACGAGGCCGTCGTCCGCGTCCGCGACACCGGTGTCGGTATTTCGGCCGGGATGTTGCCCCACGTGTTCGATCTTTTCACCCAGGTCGACCGTACCCTCGACCGGTCTCAAGGGGGGCTGGGAATCGGGCTGGCCCTGGTGCGCCGCCTGGTCGAGCTGCACGGCGGCCGGGTCGAGGTCCACAGCGAGGGATCGGGACGGGGCAGCGAGTTCGTGGTGTATCTGCCGCTGGCCGCCGCCGCTTCGGCCGACGCCGCGATCTCGGAAGCCGCGGTTCCGTAAGCCAGGCCGTCTCTGCACGAGTCGCCGCGTTGAATCCTGGTGGCGGCTAATTCCATTCGGCATTCGAATGGACATTCATCGTAGGATGGGTAGAGCGAAGCGAAACCCATCGATGGTGGGATAGCCCCTCGGCTCCGCTCGCGACAGGCTCCGCGTAACCCACCGATCCGAGGTCGCGCGGTGGGTTGCGGCCTCGCGGCCTGCTGCTCGAATTTTCCGACGGCGATATCCGGGTAGCCCGTGATGGGCCGGTGACATTGAACGCCTCGCCCGCTTGGGCAATGCCGGTCCTGCGGCATAGCCGGATAGGCGTTCCGGATCAGGGGCTGGTCGGATCCCAAATAAGACGGGCGAGATCCGTCAAGTCGACATCCCGGTCGACGGGACATTGCGGGCAATCCAGGCGATTGGGCCGATTCGGGCATCGGCTGCATTGGCGAATCAGCATCTCAGCCCGTTCAAGATCGCGTTCCACCAATTCCAGCTCGCTCCGGGTCGAATCAATCCATCCCCGCAGTTCATCCAGGAGCGGCAATACCTTCGATACGGCTTCCGCCCCGGAGCCGCATTGCTCGCGAACGCAAGCGAGCCGCTGGACATCGCTCAATTCCATCCCCAAGCGGGCAAGCCGGAGGACGATCGCCATGCGTTTGACGTCTTTCTTGCGGTAAAGCCGGGTCCCGCCACGGGTCCGTTCGGGCGCGATCAGGCCCAGTTCTTCGTACAGGCGGATAGTTCTGGGCGTGGTTCCCAGGTCTTCGGCTAACTCGCCGATCTTCAGCATGTCGCGCTGGTCGCGCGGAGGGAGGCGCATAACCATTACATCTCTATATTTGACGTTTACGGAAGATTCTGTTGACGCATCGGATGGAGCCGAGTTATAAGGTTTCCATCCAAGATTGGTTTTATATTAATGAATTTTAATTAAATATAGATATTGATGAGCTTCAGGAATGCGAGCAAACAAGGCTTTTTGGGTTGACATGTTATTCCGTTACAGGACGAAAGTGATGGCCTGTCACCGGTTGGCGCTGACGGGCGGAGTTTATCCTCGCTCGCTGCGGGTTACCCTGGTCGTCGGCACGCTCTTGAATCTTATCAACCAACCCGAGGCTCTCCTGGGCGCGTCGCCCTGGAATTTGACGCAGGCGATTTTGACGTATGCGGTGCCTTTTCTTGTCGCCACCTATGGTGCCGTGTCCGGGAGCACCCGACAGAACGGCCGCTCGGCATGAACGCTGATAGAGACACTTTGCGGCCGAAAGTGATCTCCTCCATTTCGTTATCTTGCGGAGAATACCATGACGATTCCAACTGAACCGATAGGCAGCATTCCCCGTCCTCCGGAGCTTCTTGCGTTATTGCGGGAGTTTCGTGCCGGTCGAGCTTCCTCGGAACGACTGGCGACGGTGTCCGAGGAGGCTCTGCGCGATACCCTCCGCCGCTTCGAAGACACCGGGTCGCCAGTCGTTACGGATGGCGAACAAACCAAGCCGAGCTTTGCCACTTATCCGCTACAGGGCCTTCCCAACATCGCCCCGGACGGCGCGGTCATTACGTTTGCCGATGGCCATACGCGCCAGTTGCCGCGGTTGACGGCGGAGCCGTTTCGCTATGCGACGTACGCCGACCAATACCTCCGGGCTGCCCAACGCCTGACCTCATTGCCCGTGAAGCAGGCCGTCATTTCGGCTTCGGCGCTCAGTCTGATCTATCCGCCCGACGGGATCGAAGGCTATCCTCGGGAAGCTTTCCTCGACGACCTCGTCCGGGAAGCCGCCCGGGATATCCGGGGTTGTCTCGAGGCGGGAGCCTATCGCGTGCAGATCGATTTCACGGAGGGTCGGCTCGCGGTCAAGCTCGATCCCTCGAAGCGGTTGCTTCGGGAATTCATCGCTTTGAACAATCGCGTGCTCGATCATTTCACTCCCGAGGAGCGGCGGCGCATCGGCGTTCATACCTGCCCCGGCGGCGACCGCGACTCGACCCACAGTGCGGACGTGGACTATGCCGAACTCTTGCCGAGTTTGCTCGAGCTCAAGGCCGACAATTTTTACGTTCAGCTGGCCAGCGAAAAACAGTCCGACCGCGCGCTCGCCGCGCTTCGGCGGCATGTGTGGCCGGGGCAGAGGATTTTCGTCGGCGTGATCGACGTGCTCAATCCGGAGGTCGAGACGCCGGAGGCGGTGCGCGATCGCGTGTTGAAGGCCGCAGAATACCTTTCGCTCGATCAACTGGGAACGACCGATGATTGCGGCTTTTCGCCGTTCGAGGACGACACCTCGACCGGCCGCGATACGGCGTTCGGAAAGATTCGATCGAGAGTGCTGGGTACGAAGCTAGCCGAGCTCATTCTGGAACGATAGCCGATCGAGAGGCTTGGAAGACAGGGACATGGAAAGTCGGTCAGGCTTTGGCGCTTTGATGGCCCGCCTGTTCTCCCGTCACCCGGTACGCCATGTCCGGCTGCCGTGATGGTTACGACTGCGTAAATCTCGTATTCCGTCTCAAGATATCGACGGATGTCTCTCGGCCTTGACAAAGGGTCCTCAAGAGGCGTATTACCGCTCGGGAAAGGCTCATGACGCTCAAATAAAAAAGGAGAAAGCTCATGGCAACTCTGAGTTGGTCGCTCACGATACAGGTCAGTGGCAGCGCGGCGGTGACTCTTTCCCGCCCGCCTCAGGAGATCGAGGCAACCGACCGGATCGAGGTTTCGATCCAGCCGGGCGACAGCGATAAGGTCATCGACCTGCAACCGGGGGGAAGCAGCGCCATTCACCTTCTGGTGATCAAGTCTTCCGCTTACGGTACGCATCTGAGCTTCAAGGTCAGTGACGGGACCACCGATTCCTCCTCTCTGACACTGGACAGTCCCCAAATCTTCTCCGGTGGCGGCGTCGCCTTGTTCGGCGTGGCGCCACGCCAAATGAAATTCACCAATAGCAGCTCCGACAAGCCCGCCAGCGTCGAGATCCTCGTCGCGCGGGATGCCACGCCTTGATATGACGGCCGGGGATGCAGGTCCCCGTTCTTAACCAACCAGTCGATACGGAGAGATCGCCATGCCCGTTGCTCTTACCTATCCCGGTGTCTATATCGAAGAAGTGCCCAGCGGCGTTCGAACCATCACGGGCGTGGCCACCTCCATTACCGCCTTCATCGGAAGGGCGTTGCAAGGCCCCGTGAACCAAGCCGTTCGCATCCAGAGCTTCGCCGAGTACACCCGCCTCTTCGGCGGTTTGTGGCAGGCCAGCACCATGAGCTATGCCGTCAGCCATTTCTTCCAGCACGGCGGGAGCGATGCGATCATCGTGCGGGTCTTCAATGGCGACGTGGCGGCCAGCACCGCGACCATCACCCTGGTCACGACGACCGGCAACCTGGTGTTGGAAGCATCCAGCCCAGGCACCTGGGGTGCCGCCCTGCGCGCTACGGTGGATCACGAAACCCGCGATCCGGGCGACACGGCCCTGTTCAACCTGACCGTCGAGCAGCTCGACCGCCCCGGCGGCACACGGGTGATCGCCTCCGAGCGTTTCCGCAACGTGTCGGGCAAGGTCACGGATCCGCGCTTCGTCGATACCGTTCTCGCCCAGGGGTCGAGTTTCGTGAGGGTGCGTACCTCGGCACCGGACGGCGAAAGCCCCACCGACGCCACGCAAGCGGCGGTAGGCAACGCCACCGACGACGGAGACCCGCTGGTCGACGGGCAAATCACCGGCGATCCGAATCAACGCACCGGGATCCATGCCCTGGAGCCGGTCGACCTGTTCAACTTGCTCTGCATTCCGCCTCTGGGAACGGAGCGGGATACGCCGCCGGCCGGCACCGGTGCGTCGTGGCCGGATGTCGACAACGCGACCTGGGCCGCCGCGGCAAGTTACTGCCAGGACCGCCGGGCGATGTTGATCGTCGACCCGCCCGCGGCCTGGACCGCGAATCCGAGCACGGCGGTCGCCACGGCCGAGGCCGGGGTGAACGGGGTCCGCGGAACCATCGGCAACGACGACGCCCGCAACGCGGTCATGTATTTCCCGCGGCTCCGAATGCCGGACCCCCTCAACGAGAATCGCCTGGGCAGCTTCGCCCCGTGCGGCGCAGTGGCCGGGATCATGGCGCGGACCGACGCCCAGCGCGGCGTGTGGAAAGCGCCGGCCGGCCTGGAAGCGTCGTTCTCCGGGGTCCAGGAATTCACCTACACCCTCACCGACGGCGAGAACGGGCGCTTGAATCCCCTGGGCCTCAACTGCCTGCGCAGCTTTCCGGTCGCCGGCAAGGTCGTGTGGGGCGCCCGCACCCTGGTCGGGGCCGATCTGCTCGCTTCGGAATGGAAATACCTGCCGGTGCGGCGTATGGCCCTCTTTCTCGAGGAAAGTCTTTACCGCGGCACCCAGTGGGTGGTGTTCGAGCCCAACGATGAACCCCTCTGGGCGCAGATCCGGCTCAACGTGGGCGCGTTCATGCAGAACCTGTTCCGCCAGGGCGCTTTCCAGGGCCAGAGTCCCAGGGAAGCGTATCTCGTCAAGTGCGACCGCGAGACCACCACGCAGAACGATATCAATTTGGGCATCGTGAACATCCTGGTGGGCTTCGCTCCGCTCAAGCCCGCCGAATTCGTGGTGATCCGCATCCAGCAGTTGGCCGGACAGATTCAGGCTTAACCGGGGAGAATTCAAGATGGCGCAGTTTTCCGTGAACGCTCAGCGTTTCGATCCGTACAAGAACTTCAAATTCCGCGTGAAATGGGACGGCCGCTACGTCGCCGGCATCTCCAAGGTGGGCGCTCTCAAGCGCTCCACCGAGATGGTCGAACACCGCGAAGGCGGCGACCCTTCCACCTCGCGCAAGTCTCCCGGTCGCACCAAGTTCGAGGCCATCACGCTCGAACGGGGCGTCACCCACGATACCGAATTCGAGAAATGGGCGAACAAGGTGTGGAACTTCGGCTCCGGCCTGGGCGCCGAGGTCTCGCTGAAGGATTTCCGCAAGGACATCATCATCGAGGTCTACAACGAGGCCGGGCAACTCGCGCTGGCCTACAAGGTGTTCCGCTGCTGGGTGTCCGAGTACCAGGCGCTGCCCGATCTCGACGCCAATGCCAACGCCGTGGCGATCCAGACCATCAAGCTCGAGAACGAGGGCTGGGAGCGCGATTACGACGTGACCGAGCCCGCCGAGACTAGCTTCACCGAACCGGATTGAAGCTCATGCGGGCTCCGAGCGAAGCGGAACTCTTGGCGCTGTGGGAGCGCGGTCGAACGCGGCACCCGATCGATCGGGCGCTGTTGCTGGGCGGTTTCGCCCGTCCGGACCTTCCGTCCTCCCGCCTCCCCGATCTCCCCTTGGGTGTGATCAACACCGCGTTGCTGGGCCTACGCGAGGCCAGCTTCGGATCCCGCATCGAGGCGTACCTGGACTGCGAGCGCTGCGGCGAACGGCTGGAGTTCGCGCTCGATAGCCGGCAATTGCTCGCCGGCACGGGGCAGGGCGACGGGCGTTCCGAGTTGGAGGTCGCCGGTTTCCGTTTCCGCCCGCCTTCGAGCCGCGATCTTGCAGCGGTCGCGGGGGAACATGACGTGGAGACGGCGAGCCGGAAGTTTCTCGACCGCTGCCGGGTCGACGGCGGGAATACGGCCTGGACCGAAGACGCCGATCTGCGGGCCGAAGTCGAGGCCGGGCTGGAAGCGCTGGACCCCATGGCCGACATCGCCCTGGAGCTGGCCTGCGAGGCTTGCGGACACCGGTGGGTGGCGGGCCTCGACATCGGCGCGCTGCTCTGGGAGGAAATCGAGGCCCGTGCCCGCGCGCTGCTGACCGAAGTTCATCGTCTCGCCCGCGCCTACAGTTGGACCGAACCCGAGATTCTGGCGCTCTCGCCCGAGCGGCGCGCGATCTATCTCGAAATGGTGGACGCATCATGAGCGGATTCGTGCAGCGTCTCGTCGGACGGGCCATGGGCCTTACGCAAAGCGTCCATTCCGCCGCACGGCTGCCCTATGCGCCGCCGCCCGCCCTGGTCGAACCGGAGTTGCCGGAAGCCGTTCTGCCGAACTCGGTTCCCGGCGACAGCCGGTCTGCCCGCCAGTGGACCGTAGAGGACCCGGTGCGGCGGCTCGATGTTCCGGAGAACGTACCGGACAAGCCCGCTTTCGAAGCACGCGTCGCCGACCATGCGGCCTTTGTTCCGGACGTACCCAGAGCGAGCATCGGCCCGACGCCGGTCGCAGCCGAGACGGGGCAAGCGGGCTTTATGGATGCAGAAAGCCTTGAGGAATCGTCTGCTGAATCCGTGGCAGACCTCGTGCCTCGCAGCTCCCGCAGGATGATCGAGGGCGATTCTGCCGATCGCGAAGGACGAGTCAATGTCCATGGCCTGGCACACATGGTCGAGCCGCTTCTTCCTCCGCAACGGGCCATGCATTCGCCGGCATGGAATGCGGGGAATCGGCCGCCGGATTCCTCACGGGGCGCCGTCTCGGCAAGCCGGGCCGGGGAATCCACCGAGGTGCACGTGACCATAGGCCGGATCGAGGTCACCGCGGTGCACGAAGCGCCTCCGTCCAAGCGCCGGACGCCGCCGTCGGCCAAGCCGATGACCCTGGAAGAATACCTGGCGCGGCGGCGGGGAGAGCGCCCATGAGCAGCGCGCTCGCCATCGCCGGAGTCACCGCCGTGTTGCGCGACCTGCTCAACGACGGCCTGATCAATCAGAACGTGGCCGGCGTCATCGGCAGTTCGGTGTCGGTGAGCGTCGGCCCGCCCGACCGGGTGGTGCCGCCCAACGGCAGCGAAGCTTCCCAGCTCAACCTGTTCCTGCACCAGGTCACGCCCAACACCGGCTGGCGCAACGAGGGCCTGCCCTCGCGCGACGCCTCGGGTCGGCATCGCCTTTCCAATCCGCCCCTTGCACTCGACCTGCACTATCTCATTTCGGCCTACAGCAGCGGCGACTTGCACGCCGAGATCCTGCTCGGCTACGCCATGCAATTCCTGCACGAAACCCCGGTGCTCGCCCGCCAGGCGATCCGCAACGCCCTGACTCCCTCACCGCCGCCAGGCACCCCGCTGCAGCGCGCGTTGGCCGAGTCGGGCCTGGCGGACCAGATCGAGCAGATCAAGATAACCCCGGCGTATCTCAATACCGAGGAAATGTCCAAGCTCTGGACCGCGATCCAGAGCCATTACCGGCCCACCGCCGCCTACCTGGCGAGCGTGGTGCTTATCGAGGCTGCCGAGCCCGTCCGTTCGCCCCTCCCGGTGCTGTCCCGCGGTCCGATCGATCCGATCACCCAACGTGACCGCGGCGTGGTGGTGGAACCCGGCCTGGTGCCGTCGCTGCCCATGCTGGAAGCGGTCAAGCCGTCCGGCGGTCAGCCTGTGGCGCGGCTGGGAGAGACCATCGATCTCGAAGGCCACCACCTGGACGGGACCGGGCGCACGGTGTTGCTTAGCAACGATCGTTTCGAGGTGGAGCAGAGCATCGCTGCCATGGGAACGGGGGGCGCCGCGCTGATTCGGTTTTCCATCCCGGTGGCGCAGGCAGCCAGCTTTCCGGTCGGGGTCTGGCGTGTCGGTGCGCGGCTGGTCCGTCCGGGTGAGACCGAGCCGCGCGAGACCAACCGGCTCGCCCTGACGCTGGCTCCCGACATCACCGGCTTGCCCATGAACGTGGTCCGCGATGGCAACGGAACTGCCAGTTTCACGCTGAATTTCCATCCCGCCTTGCGCGCCGGACAGCGGGCGGTTCTGGTGCTGGGCCAGCAGGAGTTCGCTCCGGTGGCTTACGTCCCGCCGGTTACCGCGCTCAATTTCGTGATCGAGGACGCACCGGTCGGCTCCCATTTGGCACGGCTCCGGATCGACGGGATAGACAGCCCGATCATCGACCGCGCGGCCAAACCGCCGGTGTTCCTCGATCGCCGGATTACCATCACATGAACGCCCGGGAGTTCGAACACGACTGGACCGCCGGTAACCAGCGCCTGCTGACGGCGGAATTCGCCCGCCTGAAGGCGCGGCTCGACGGGCACGGGAGCGATGATCCGGCCGCTTTGGATAATGCAAGGGCCGCGATGCCCGCGCCCGCCGCCATCGACCACCTGGCCGAACGGTTCGATCTGAGTCCTTTTGAGCGCGACCTGATCCTCCTCTGCGCCGGGGCGGAGATGGACAGCGAACTGGCCGCCCGTTGCGCGGCTGCCCAGGGTCAGCCTTCCAGGACGCATGTCACTTTCGGCCTGGCGCTCGCCGTCCTGGAAGACGCCCATTGGAGCGCGCTTACGCCGGCCCGCCCGCTGCGACGCTGGCGGCTGATCGAGGTGGACGAGAACGCCGGACTCAGCGCCGCCCGCCTGAAGATGGACGAGCGGGTCCTGCACTATCTCGCCGGGGTGAATTATCTCGATGTTCGGCTGCAGCCGCTGTTGCAGCCGCGCCCGCCGGTCCGGGCGATGGCCGAATCTCAACTCAGGGTCGCCGAAGCGGTGCTGGAAGCCTTTGAAAGACGCGAATCCTGGCCCATAGTGCAACTGGCAGGGGATGACGCCTCGGGACGGCAGGACGTCGCGGCTCGGGTCGCCTCGGCGATGGGTTTGCAGCTTTGCGTTCTGCGGGCCGGAGACGTTCCCGCCGCCGTCCACGAACTGGATTCGCTGGCCGTGTTGTGGCAGCGGGAGGCGGTGTTGCTGGAAGCCGCGCTGCTGATCGACTGCGACCGGGAAGAAACGGCCTACGGACCGGCGGTTCGGCTGGCCGAACGGCTCGGCGGCCTGGTGTTCCTCTCCGCCCCCGAACCCTTGGCCGTACACCGGGCGAACCTGCGGTTCGTCGTCAACAAACCCGACGCCAGTGAGCAAAAACGGCTGTGGGAAGCGGCCTTGGGGAATGCGGTTACCCGGCTCAACGGCGCGCTGGAGGGGGTTGCCGGCCAGTTCCGATTGGGCGCCGAGACGATTTCGAACACCGGCACGGCCTTGCGCGCGACCTTGGCCGCGAGCTCCCATCCCGACGCAGAACTCTGGCGAGCCTGCCGGACGCTGGGCCGAACCCGGCTCGATGATTTGGCACAGCGGCTGGACTCCGCCGCCACCTGGGACGATCTGATACTGCCCGAGCCGCAAAAAGCCACGCTGCGCCAGATAGCCGCCCACGTGAGGCACCGGCTCAAGGTCTACGAGGACTGGGGCTTTTCCGGCAAAGGCGCGCGCGGGCTAGGCATCTCGGCCCTGTTCGCCGGCGAGAGCGGCACCGGTAAGACCATGGCCGCCGAAGTGCTGGCTAACGAGCTGCACCTGGACCTGTACCGCATCGACCTGTCCTCGGTGGTCAGCAAGTACATCGGCGAAACCGAGAAGAATCTCAGGCGGGTGTTCGACGCCGCCGAGGACAGCGGCGCCATCCTCCTGTTCGACGAGGCCGACGCGCTGTTCGGCAAGCGCAGCGAGGTCAAGGACAGCCACGACCGCTACGCCAATATCGAGGTGAGCTATCTCCTCCAACGCATGGAGGCCTACCGCGGCCTCGCCATCCTGACCACCAACCAGAAGGCGGCTCTGGACACGGCCTTCCAGCGCCGGCTGCGTTTCGTTGTCCAGTTCCCCTTCCCGGACGCCGCGGAGCGCGAAGCCATCTGGCGCGGCATCTTTCCCGCCGCCACCCCGACCGAGGGGCTCGACCCCGCCAAGCTCGCCCGGCTCCACGTCGCCGGCGGCAACATCCGGAACATCGCCCTCAACGCCGCCTTTTTCGCCGCCGAAGCCGCGGAACCGGTACGCATGCCGCACCTGTTGCGCGCCGCCTACGACGAAGCCGCCAAGCGCGAGCGGCCCCTGACGGACGTGGAAACGCGGGGGTGGGTATGAAGCGTGTCGTAGTGCATATCGATCGGCTGGTGCTGAAAGGATTTCGGCACGAGGACCGACACGCCATTGCCGAGGGCTTGCGCGAGGAATTGAACCGTCTTCTCCTCGCCGAACCGAATGCCGCGGCGCATTTCGTGTCCCGAGGAAGTTTACCGCGGCTCAAGGTAGGCGGAGTTCGCATCGAAACGGAGTCAAAACCGGTGACTGTGGGGGCGCAGTTAGCTCGGGGTATTGCGCGGGAGACCGGGCGATGAGCGCCGCCGCAGCCCTTCAAACCGCACCCGCCAAGCCCAAAGCTTCGGCCGTGTCCGTCGCCGACGGACTGCTCCAGCGCAAATGCGCCTGCGGCTCCTCGAAATCTCCACTGGGGGAAATGTGCGACGAGTGCCAATCACGCGCGTTGCAGCGCAAGCTCTCGGTAGGTGCGAGTAACGACCCATTAGAGCTGGAAGCGGACCGGATCGCCGATCGGGTGATGGCGATGCCGGTACACCCTGCGGCTGGTGCGACGCCCCTGCGCATCCAGCGTTTTACCGGGAGACCTTCGGGGCAAATGGAGGTTGCGCCTGCCAGCGTCGATCAAGTCCTCGCGAGTCCCGGCAGGCCACTGGAGCCCGCGTTACGGCAGGACATGGAGCAACGCTTCGGCCACGACTTTTCACGAGTAAGAGTGCATTTGGGCGGAGCCGCCGAGCAATCGGCGCTGGAGGTGAACGCCCATGCCTACACAGTTGGTCAGAACATAGTGTTCGGTACGGGTCGGTTCATACCGGAGACGCACGAAGGACGACGCTTGATTGCCCATGAATTGACCCATGTCGTTCAGCAATCAGATCCAGATTGGAGCAGTGTTGCTCACAACAAGCCACAACTGGCCATCATGCCTTATCGGCCAAAGACTAGCGCCAACTTCGGCGCTTGCGACCATGGGGCGGACGTCGAGGATTCATTCACGATGAAAACCGACAAGAACAAAAAGCCCTGGATACAAAAGATAAGCATTGATTTCACCGGAACAACGACGGACGCGGACGGAGACTTGGTACCAACCGGCGAACTTGCGGCTAAGTACTTTTCCAGCCCCGTCAGCCTAGCTGATATCAAGGTGGGAATCGTCGGAGGGAAGGCGTCCCAAGGACTTACCGATAGTGGAGCGCACACCGTCACGCGCATCGAGGGCTGTGGATATCACCACACGTCGGTTCCGAAGGCGGAACAAATCACCGGCCATAAGCGCGCCGGCAAGTACTTCAAAGACACTTCGAAAGCGACAATGAATTTCGCGGTGTTCTTTGTCGAGGGGCCGAAGACCGGCAACCAGGCCATTCACGAAGGCAGCCTGAGTTTAGGCTCGCTGGCTTGTGTGCATGTAGCCAAGCAGGACACGATCAGAAAGATCAACTATCACTCTGTAGAGGGCGGCACCAAAGTCCAAGTCTCATACAGTGCATCCGCCCTTAAAAACGTATGTTGTGAACGCTTCAAGACCAAGGGGTTCATGGTGTCGAATCCCTGCAAGGGTCAGGACGCCAAGAAATGCCCGTAGCTGGAGAGCCTTGCGTAGGATGGGTAGAGCGCAGCGAAACCCATCAATGGGAGGCTCACCCTATAGCAGCGTTGGTCGGGGTCGAGGGACAAGAATCCCGACAAGCGGTGCAAGAGGAATGGAGGCCGCTTCGCACGAACGAGGTCAGCGTCGGAATTGTTTTTAAGAATAAACCGGAGATTCTGAGGAGCGCCGTCCAAGGTATAGACCGATGATTACGTACACGGGAACACAGCCGAAGAACACCGCCGGAGCCTCGTCAGTAACGGGACGCGGCGTACTCTTGCAGCGCAAGTGCGCCTGCGGCGGCTCGCCTGGTCTGAGCGGCGAATGCGAGGAATGCGGCAAGAAGCGCATGGCGGGCATCCAGACCAAGCTGGCGGTTGGCGAACCCGACGACGCGTACGAACGGGAAGCGGATCGGATCGCCGATCAGGTGCTAGCGATGCCGGCGCGGCCCGCCGTCCGTGTCGCGCCGTTGCGTATCCAGCGGTTCGCTAGGCAGTCAGCCGGCGAAGCGGTGCCCACCAGTGTCGACCAGATCTTGGCCGGTTCCGGCCGGCCGCTCGAGCCGGCACTGAGTCGGGATATGGAACAGCGCTTTGGTTATGACTTTTCCAGGGTACGCATACACACCGGCGCGAACGCCGAGCGCTCGGCTCGGGAGGTCGACGCCCACGCCTATACCGTGGGACGTGACATCGTGTTCGGCACCGGTAGGTTCGCGCCGGAGACGCGCGAGGGGCAGCGCCTGCTGGCGCATGAGCTGACGCACGTGGTGCAGCAGTCGGGTGCGGCGGGAACAGGCTCCGGTCAAAGAGCCGATAGAAGTGACCGGCTCCCGATTTCATCCCTGGCGGGCGGCACGCCGGATCGGCTTTTCCGTGACCCGGACGACAAGGGTACCAAGGAGGCGAAGAAAGATGATTGGGCGGGAAAAACCATTCCTAAGGATGAAAAACAGGGTTTGGCCATCTCGCTGTTTCAGGATATCGGAGTTGCTCCCGTCAAATCCTTCGGCTCCGTCGCAGGCGCCAAGTTCTTGTTGCATGACACATCTGGGGCCAGCTCCCGGGCTCATTTGGAGACGGAAGCCAAGAAAGCACGGGGCCCTCTGGGCAGCGGTCCAAACGTTTTCGTGCCCGCTACCGGGCAGGAAATCATCCAGCGCCCGGATTTCTACGATCCTCGCCGCCCGACCACCACCGAATTTGAAAAGGGCGAGGACCTGCTTCGGGAAGCAGACCGTGAGACCGCATTACGCAAAGTCTGGAAAGCAACGAATACGGCAGCAAAAGACAAAGCCTTGGCTGATGCGTTGACTGGGCTTCCCTTGAGCGCAAAGGAGGTTGCAGATGAGAAAAAAGGTGCGAAGGACAAGTTGGATGCGACGAGCGGGAAGATTTTCTCCACGGGCAATTGGGCCGTCGCAGAGATCTGCCGGCGGGAGAAGAAGGAAGGCGCGGCGGCGGTCGCCGTAAAGGGTAAAGAGGCGGACCTGACATCAGGCTGCAAGGTGATCGGACCCGTGCTCGAAGCCCGCGCGCAGCGGGCGAGAGCGACGGTTTCGGTCGAGCTCGTACAGGTGGGTGTCAAGAAAGGCGCGAAAAGCGAGAACACCTGCGATCCTTCGAATCCCGATATTTTGCCGCTCCCCGATCCCCCTTACTCGGCCGAACAATATTGGAATACGACCCTGATGTATCTGAGAGCGGCAGTCGCGGCGGGGGTATGGCCCATGACCACGACCCACTTTGTCGAAGACGCGTTTGCCGGCGGCCACTGCGACCCCCGTTGCTTCGACCTGCAACGGTTCTATGACGGAATCGCGAACTTTTTAGCTCCGTTAGGCCATGCCAAGGGCAGCACTTACGGCGTTAAGCCGAAGTATGGCCTCAAGTCCGGAACCGATACGGTGTGGTGGCACGACAAAATCTGCCACCGGGGGCCGCCCTAGATCTCCCGATGAGGTTTGCAGTTTCCTGATATGAAGAGCGGTAGAAGAACGACATGCACGCAAGCACAACTAGGTTCCCGACTTCCGACCATGGCTGCAATTTCGGCGCTTCCGGAACGCCGGTACAGGCGCTGAGCACGGCCTTCAAGGTATGCACGCGCGGTTTCAAGGACGCCATCACCTGGTGCCTGGGCTGGCAGACCAACCTGGTCAAGATCAACTCCAGGGGGAGGACCCTCATCAATCCGCCGGACAATACGCCCTGTGATCAGTGCAACGGCAGTATCTACAACCTCAGCGGCGATACGGAGGATTGTTCGGGCACCAAACCCAAGCCGCCCAAGGTCGATCTGCCCGATCGCAAACCGAGAGTGCCCGAGGTGCCTGAATGACCACCTTTCCCAATTCTCCGCGTGTCCTCAAGGGCGGCCTGGTGCTGATCGATCCCGAGTCGGCGCGAGTGCTGCGCATCATTTCGCTGCAGTACAACCCGGACTCGCTGTCGCGCACATTGCAGATCCAGTCGGCCGGGGGGGAAGCGGTCAACCGCTCGGAGCCGATGCGCTTCAAGGGGCCGGCGGTGGAGACGATCAAGCTGGACGCCGAGATCGACGCCGCCGACCAGTTGGAGTTTCCGGACCAGCATCGCGCCGTGGTCGAGCACGGCATCCAGCCTCAACTGGCGGTGCTCGAATCCCTGGCGCATCCGACCAGCGCCCAGTTGTTGCGGGTCGATGCCGAGGCCAGTTCCGGGACGCTGGAAATAGCGCCCATGGAGGCGCCGCTGATGCTGTTCGTGTGGAGCAAGAGCCGTGTGGTGCCGGTGCGGCTGACGGACTTCTCGATCACCGAGGAGGCTTTCGATCCCGCGCTGAACCCGATCCGCGCCAAGGTGAGCCTGGGGCTGCGCGTGCTCTCGGTGGACGACCTCGGCTTCGCCCACAAGGGCGGAAGCCTGTTCATGAGCTATCTGCAAACCAAGGAACAACTCGCGGCGAAGGCCCAGCCGGGCAGCTTCGCGGCACTTGGTATCGGAGGGATTGAATGAGCCGTCAGCTATCAGCGGTCAGCAGATAAGTTGGAATCGCAGAATGCTGAAACCTGAAAGCTGACGGCTGACAGCTAACTACCGAGAGCTAACTAATGACTGATCCAATCCAAGCCTTTCTACAAGCCAACGTCCTGGTCACGCCGCTGTTTCCCGCCACCAGCCGTTACCACGGCATCGCGGCGGCCCAGCTTACGCGGCCGGACGGCACGACCGTGGTGTATCTGAAACGCCGCTTCGTGCCGCCGCCGGAGAACTTCGCGCTGCTGCAGGAGCACACGGTGGTCGAGGGAGACCGGCTGGACAATTTGGCCGCGCGCTATCTCGGCGACCCGCTGCAATACTGGCGCATCTGCGACGCCAACCGCGCCATGCGTCCGGAGGAACTGACCGAGACCGCCGGGCGGCGCCTGCGCATCACCTTGCCGGAAGGCATTCCGGGGGGGGCGGATGCTGGCTAACCCGCTGCAGAGCCGTCTTGATGCGGGCTTCATCCCCTCTGTGGGTAGGGGTATCTACCTAAATGCACAAAGCCGTAGTTCCGGCAGGGATTGCTCGCCCCTTCCCTGGGGCTCGTCCTTCGGACCGTGCTTAGCACGTCCAAATTCGCTCCTTGCGAATTTGTGCCGGAATCCAGAGCACAGGGAAGTGACACGCCTCTGCCATCCATGGCTTCTGGACCCCGGCATTCCCTCCCGGGGTGACGATTTGTGTAGATACCTTTGCCCTGTGGGGGCGGTGCCGCGCAGCCGCAAGTCTTGGGGTTATCAATGAAAAACGGAATTCAGCTCACCTTGCTGATGGGCCCGGTGGTGCCCATTCCGGCTCCGCGGGTGGTGATGGATGCGCTCGACAGCGTGCAGGTCACCACGGCGGCCGGCGCGGCCAGCGGTTTCCAGCTTTCGTTCCAGTTCAGCAGCAAGTCGGAGCTGAACACGATTTTTCTGATCGCCGGGGCGCAGAGTACCGGTCCCGCGACGCCGCCGCTGCGGGTGATGCTGATCGTGACCCTGAACGGCACGCCGCAGCCGCTGTTCGACGGCGTCATGACCAATGTCGAGGTGCAGGCGGGAAGCAACGGGGCTCCCGGCACGGTGACGGTCACCGGCGAAGACCTCACCAAGGCGATGGACATGCTGGATTTCAGCGGCCTGCCGTTCCCGGCGCTGCCGATCGAGGCGCGGGTGGCGCTGTTGTGCGCCAAGTACGCGCCGTTCGGCCTCATTCCGCTGGTGATCCCCGTGCTGTTCCCGGACGTGCCCATTCCCGTCGACAAGATTCCCGCCCAGCAAGGCACGGATCTCCAATACATCCGGCAACTGGCGGATGAGGTGGGCTACGTCTTTTACGTCGAACCGGGGCCGGCGCCCGGCACCAACATCGCCTACTTCGGACCCGAGATCAAAGTGGGCGTGCCGCAGCCGGCGCTCAACGTGGACATGGACGCACTGACCAACGTGGAGTCGCTGAGTTTTTCCTTCGATCCCACCAAGGGGGTGCTGCCGGTGGTCTTCATTCAGAACCAGCTGACCCGTGTGCCGATTCCGATTCCCATCCCCAATCTCAATCCCTTGCAACCGCCCTTGGGTGCGTTGCCGACGCCCATCGCCAATCTTACCGTGCTCAAGGACACCGCCAAGATGAATCCCATGCAGGCGATTTCCAAGGGACTCGCGGAGGCCAAGAAGTCGCAGGACGCGGTCAGCGCCAACGGCAGCCTGGACGTGCTGCGCTACGGCCGGGTGCTCAAGGCCCGGCAACTGGTGGGAGTACGCGGTGCGGGCGTGGCCTACGACGGGCTCTACTACGTCGAGAGCGTCACCAGCACTCTCAAGCGCGGCGAGTTCAAGCAGAGCTTTCGGCTCACGCGGAACGGCCTGGTTTCCATCACGCCGAGGGTGCCCGTATGAACGAGAGCGGCAAGTATTACGGCAAGTACCGCGGCATGGTGCTCAACAACATCGATCCCTTGCAGCAGGGCCGCTTGCAGGTGCAGGTGCCGGACGTGGCGGGCCTCGCTCCGGCGACCTGGGCCATGCCCTGCGTGCCGATCGCCGGCATCCAGAACGGCATGTTCGCCCTGCCCATTATCGGTTCGGGCGTGTGGATCGAATTCGAGCAGGGCAATCCGGACTATCCGATCTGGGTGGGCTGTTTCTGGGGCAGCGGGGCCGAAGTGCCGGCGCTGGCCCGCGCCACGCCGCCGGGCCTGTCCGCCATCACCCTGCAGACGCCGTTGCAGAACGGACTGACGATTTCGGACCTGCCGGGTCCCACCGGCGGCATCATGCTGAAAAGCGCCACGGGGGCGACGCTGATCGTCAACGACACCGGCATCTACATCCAGAACGGCAAGGGCGCGATGATCACCCTCGTCGGGCCGACCGTGACCATCAACAACGGCGCGCTGACGGTGGTCTGAGATGCCCGGACCGCTTCTGCATGTCGGCGCTTCGGTACTGTGCGCGCACGGCGGCACGGCAACGCCCACCGCTCCGAACCCGAGGGTGCTGGTGAGCGGCCAGCCCACGGTAACCATGGCCGCGCCCTACGCCATCGCCGGCTGCCCGTTCAACGTGAGCGGCGGCCCGGTGCCCTGCGTCACCGGACAGTGGGTGGTGGCGGCCACGCGGGTCTTTTCCAACGGCCAGCCGCTGGTGCTGATGGACAGTCGGGCCGTTTGCGCGCCGAACGGTACGCCGCTTCTGCCGGTGGCGGCGCAGACGCGGGTGATAGGAGCTTGATAGCTGACAGTTATCAGCCGTCAGCTGTCAGCCGAGAACTGAAAGCTGACAGCGAGTTGATTTCTGGTTCCCACGCGCTGCGTGGGAACCGATTCGGCCCGCGCTGCGGGCCGTGACGGGGCGCGGCGCGCCAGAACGGCATTCCCACGCCACGCGTGGGAACGAGAAGAATAACTGATCGCTGAAAGCTGACAGCTGATAGCTAACATCCATGAACCTTCAATACCCCTACCAGTTCGACGATCGAGGGCGCACCGCCGAAGCCGGCGAGGAGGCGTACATCCGCGGCCTGATCGAGCAGGTGCTGTTCACCTCGCCGGGCGAGCGGGTGATGCGGCCCGATTTCGGCAGCGGGCTCATGCAACTGGTGTTCGCGCCGAATAGCGTCGAACTGGCCGCGACCACCCAGTTCCTGGTGCAGGGCGCGCTGCAGCAATGGCTGGGCCATCTGATCGCGCTCGACGGCGTGGAGGTGGAAGCGATCGAGTCGACCCTGAGGGTGACCGTGCGCTATGCGATCCGCCGTACCGGTACCAGCCAAGTAGCGACGTTCGAACGCGGAGGGGCGCTGCCATGATCTACCATTGCTGCGACGAACGGCGCCGCAATAAGGTCGCCGCCCATCCCACCCTCAACGGCATCGACTATCTGGAAGTGCTGGACCGCGAAGCGCCGCTCGGCAGCCCGCGCCAGCAAACCTTGTTGGTCCGGCTGTTCAAGGCGGTTCCGCCGGGTTTCGCGGCCCAGCAGGTCCGCATCGAAGGCGGCGAGCGGGTGCGCGGCGTCCGCGTCGAATGGGTGGCGCCGGCTTCCGCGCCGCCGGCGGAGGCCACCCCCGCCGAAGCGGCGTTCTTCGCCGGCCTGCCCGAGCCGGACCACGTCCTGCTGGTCCGCGTCGACCGCTACGGCGATTTCTCGCCGTACCGGTTGCGTCTGGTGCGCTCGGCGCTGGACGAAACGCCGCCGCAAAACTTCGACCCGCGGCTTTCCGAGGTGGAATTCTCGTTCAAGGTCGAGTGCGACAGCGAGTTCGACTGCCGGAAGCGGGAGGACTGTCCCGAAGAGCCCGTCCCGGCGCCGGAGATCGATTATCTCGCCAAGGATTATCCAAGCTTCCGCCGGCTCATCCTGGACCGGATCAGCCAACTGGTGCCGGACTGGCGCGAGCGCAGCGCCGCCGACCTGGGCGTGACCCTCGCCGAACTCATGGCCTACGTGGCGGATCAACTGTCCTACCGGCAGGACGCCATCGCCACCGAAGCCTACCTGGAAACCGCGCGCCTGCGCACTTCGCTCCGCCGCCATGCCCTGCTGGTCGACTATCCCATGCACGAAGGCTGCAATGCCCGAGTCTGGCTGCACGTGGCGGTGAATGCGGACGGAGTGGCCTTGCCGCGGGCCGGCACCCGTTTCTACGGCCGGGTGCCGGGTTTGCCGTCGCGTATCGTCCCCGGATCGCGGGATGACGAAGCCGCCTTGCGGAAAAGTCCCGCGATTTTCGAGCCGCTGCACGATGTCGTGCTTTACGCGGCGCATAACGAAATCGATTTCCATGCCTGGGGCGATCGCCGCTGCTGTCTGCCCAAGGGCGCGATTCGGGCGACGCTCGCCGGCCATCTCGCCGTGCTGGAAGCGGGCGACGCCTTGCTGTTCGAGGAGGTGCTGGGACCTTCGACCGGCGAGCCGGGCGACGCCGATCCCGCGCACCGCCACGTGGTGCGGCTGGTCTCGGTACGCAAGTTCTCGCCGGACGACCCCGCGGCGCCGCTCACCGATCCCGTCAGCGGTGCAGAGATTACCGAGATCGCCTGGGCCGCCGAGGACGCCTTGCCGTTCCCGCTGTGCATTTCCTCGGTCACCGACGAGGCGCACGGCGAAGTGGAGCTCGACCGGGTCAGCGTCGCAAGGGGCAACCTGGTGCTCGCCGATCACGGTTTCACCTTGCCGGCGGACGAGAACCTGGGCAGCGTGCCCCCGGCGCGGCTGGTTTATCCGCCCGAGCGCGACGCCAATCGCTGCACCGGCGCCGAGCCCGTGGAGCTTTCGCCGCGTTTCGCGCCGAGGCTCCGTAACCTGCCGCTCACCTACGCGGGCACGGTGCTCAAGACGACCGTGAAGGAGGGAGTGAGCCGCACCGAACGCCTGGCCTTCGATCCGGAAGCGCCGGCGGCGTTCGCGATGCAATGGCTTATGGAGGACTGCCTGCCCGCGATCACCCTGAACGGCGGCACTTGGACGGCGCGGCGCGACCTTTTGAACAGCGAGCCGGACGATCCCCATTTCGTCGTCGAGGTCGAGCACGACGGTTCGGCCAGCTTGCGCTTCGGCAACGGTGTGCACGGGCAACGGCCCAAAACCGGTATGGCATTTACAACGCGCTACCGGGTCGGCAACGGCCGCGCCGGGAACGTCGGCGCGGACACCATCGCCCACGTGGCGAGCGGCGACGGTTCTGTGCTCGGCGCGCGCAATCCCCTGGCCGCCCAGGGCGGCGTGGACCCGGAAGACGCCGCGGTGGTGCGCCGGCGCGCCCCGCAAGCCTTCCGCCGCCAGGAACGGGCGGTCACGCCGGAGGACTACGCCGAAGTCACCGAGCGCCATCCCGGCGTGCAGCGTGCGGCGGCGACGCTGCGCTGGACCGGGAGCTGGTACACGGTGTTCGTCACCGTGGACCGGGCCGGCGGCCTGTCGATAGCCACGGACGACTTCGAGCCCCGGATCACCCGCCACCTCGAGCGTTACCGAATGGCGGGCCACGACACCGAAATCAACGATCCGGTGTTCGTCTCCCTGGAAATCGATCTCCTGGTCTGCGTCCAGGCGAATTATTTCCGTTCCGACGTGCGCGCGGGATTGCTGGCGGTCCTGGGCAACCGGATGCTGCCCGACGGGCGGCGCGGGCTGTTTCATCCCGATAACCTGAGCTTCGGCCAAACCGTCTACCTGAGCTCGCTATACGCGGCGGCCCGCCAGGTCGCGGGCGTGGGCTCGGTGCAGGTGACCCGCTTCCACCGCCAGGGCAGCGAGGACCCGGGGCCGCTCGCCGACGGTTTCCTGCGCCTGTCCCGGCTGGAGATTCCCCGCCTCGACAACGACCCCAATTTCCCGGAGCACGGCGTGCTTCGCCTGTCCCTATTCGGAGGCAAGTGATGGCCGATTCCAGCCTCGACCACTGCGGATGCTGCGCGGGCCTCGACGCCGAGACGCCGGCGCGCATCGACAACCCGCCCGGCCAGTCCGCCGTCGCCTACCGGGTCGGCGTGCACGCGAGCTTCAGGGAATCCCTGCTCGCCCGGCTTTCGAGCAGCGGCTTGCCGGCCCTCGCGGGGCTTACCACCCGGGACGGCGGCGATTTCACCATCGCCCTTTGCGATGCGCTGGCCACCACCCTGGACGTGCTGTCCTTCTATCAGGAACGCATTGCCAACGAGAACTTCCTGCGCACGGCGACCGAGCGCCGCTCGATTCTCGAACTGGCCCGCCTGATCGGCTACGAGCTCGCGCCCGGCGTGGCCGCCTCGACCTTTCTCGCCTTCACCCTGCAGGAGGTTCCGGGCAGTCCCGCGCTGGCCGCGGGTCCCGTGGAGATTCCGGTGGGTGCCAGGGTGCAGAGCGTGCCGGGTCCGGGCGAGCAGCCCCAGACCTTCGAGACCGTGGAGCCGGTGGAAGCCCGCGCCGAATGGAACGCCATTCCTGTGCAGGCCTCGGTCCCCTGGCGCCCGCGCTTCGGCGACCGCGAGCTGTGGCTGGCCGGAGTGGGCAACGGCGTGGGGGCGGGCGATGTCATCCTCGTGGTGGGCCAGGAGCGGCTCGACGATACCGGCAGCGAGCGCTGGGACGTCCGGGTGCTCACGTCCGTGGAGGAGGACCGGGAAAAGCAGCGCACCCGGATCGTTTGGGACGAGCCGCTGGGCAGCGCGAGCCCCCATGTCGAGCCGGCAGGCGCGGGCGCGACAGTTTACGTCTTCCGCCAGCGTGCCGCGCTGTTCGGTCACAATGCGCCGGACCCGCGGATCTTGTTCACGCCGAACAACCCCGCGCCTAACGGTCTCCTCACCGCAGACGGGCAACAGTGGGCGAACTTCGGGATTCAGAATTCCCGGATCGATCTCGACGCGGAGTATCCGAAAATCGTTCCGGGCGGCTGGATCGCCCTGGTCGCCGCGGCGCCGCCGCCCGATTCTGTGGATATCGGGATTCTGGGCCCCATCGAGTTGATTCCGGTGGCTTTCGCCAACTCGGCCGTGGCGTCACCGGTCGCTAGCGCACTCTCCTCGATGCCGTCGGGTTTAGCCAGTGCCGTTTCGTCGAAGCTCGCCGCAGGGTATGTGGAACTCTATCGCGCCCAATCCGTCGCGCATCTTTCCCGCCGCGACTACGGCTTGAGCGGGAAGATTACCCGCATAGTGCCGGACACGACCGAAAACATCGGCCTGTTCGGTCTGCGCGAGACCTTGGTGCTGGCCCAGTCCGAGCCGCTGCCGGTGACCTCGACGCCGCTCGGATTTCCTCTCTACGGCGACCTGCTCGCGCTGGGCCGGCTCGCGCCGGGAATCGGCCCCGGCCGTGCGCTGGCGATCGGCGGCAAGCGCGCCCGCGTGCGGCTGCGCAAGGGCAGGAGCGCTGTGACCATGACGCTTGTGGAAGGGGGCAGCGTGACCGTCGAGGAAGGAGACTCCCTGCGCCTCGCGGCCGCGCCGGAGCAGAAATCCGGCAGCGCATGGCTGGTGCTCTCCCCGCCGCAGTTCGGCGAGCGGCTCGCCAACCCGGGCAGCGCGGAGTTGCGCCTCCGGCTGCTGGACCGGGACGGGCGGGAAGGGGTGCTGGAGGCGGCCGCCGCGGCCATCGAACCGGCGCCGCCGGAACCGGGCGACGAGGAGGTGTCGGAAATCGCTTTCGTCGGGGAACTGGCTACTTCCGTGAGCCAGGACCGCGACCGCAGCTATTTCACCCTCGCGGCGCCCCTCAAGCACGTCTACGACCGCGAGTCCGTGCGCGTCAACGCCAACGTCGCGCGCGCCACCCACGGGGAAACGGTGAACGAGATCCTGGGCAGCGGCGACGCCCGCGTGGCCAACGCCGGCTTCGGCCTGCGCCAGGCGCCGCTCACCTTCGTGAGCGCGGCCACCCCGAGCGGGCGCCAGTCGACCCTAGCCTTGCGCGCCAACGATCTCCTCTGGCAGGAGGTTCCCAGCCTCTACGCCCGGGGGCCGAACGAGCGGGTGTACGAACTCGCCATCGACGACCAGGCGCGAGCCACGGTGCGGTTCGGCGACGGCATCGAGGGTGCCCGCCCGCCGTCCGGCGACCATAACCTGCGCGCCGCCTATCGCAAGGGCCTGGGGCTCGCGGGCAATGTCGCGGCGGGCAAGCTCACCACCCTGCTCTCGCGCCCACTGGGCGTTACCGGCGCCACCAATCCCGAGCCGGCGGGCGGCGGGGAAGACCCGGAAGCCGAGGAGCGGGCGCGGGTCAACGCGCCGCTCACGGTGCTCACCCTGGAGCGGGCGGTATCGATCCGGGACTACCGGGATTTCGCCCGCGCCTTCGCCGGCATCGCCAAGGCCCACGCCCTGTGGCTGCCCAGCGGTCCGGCCCGCGGGGTGTTCCTCACCGTGGCGGGCGAGGAGGGGAGCGCCGTTCCCGCGAACGGCGATACGTTCCGCAACCTGCAGACGGCGTTGCGCCGCCATGGCGATCCGCTCCTGCCGCTGACCCTGGTCAGCTATCGCGACGCGCGGTTCCGGACGCGGCTGGCGGTGAAAGTCGCCGCCGAGGCCGAGCCGGAGCTGGTGCTTGCCGGCGTCGAAGCCCGCCTCAGGGAAGCCTTCGGCTTCGAGGCGCGCGGCTTCGGCCAGGGGGTCTCGGTGGACGAGGTGGCCGCCGTCGCCCAGGCCGTAACCGGCGTCGAGGCGGTGCACGTGGCCGAGCTGCACCGGAGCGACACGCCGGTTCCGAAATTCGCGCCCCGCCTGTTCGCGGCGCTGCCCGTGGCCTCCCTCGGCGCGGCGCCGCTGGCCGCCGAGCTGCTCACCCTGGACGCCGCGCCCCTGGTGCTGGAGACGATGTCATGAGCTTCGACGCCGATACCCTGTTCCGGCTACTGCCGGCCATACACCGCATCCGCGACGCCGAGCTCGCCACGGGTTTAAAGAGCCTGCTGACGCCGGCGGAAGCCGCCGAGCTCGCCGCCCTGAAAGCTTTGCCCAGTGCGACCGTCGCCGAGCAGGAGCGGATCGAGGCGCTGCGCGGGAAAGCCGCCCGCGGCCCCCTCAAGGCCTTGCTGATGGCCTTCGCGGACGAGTTCGCGGTCCTGGAGGAGAATCTCGACCAGCTCTACGACGACCTTTTCATCGAGACCTGCGCGGACTGGGCGATTCCCTATATCGGCGACCTGATCGGCTACGAACCCTTGCACGCCCTGGGAGAGGCGCGCGGCTTGGCCCGCGCCGAGGTCGCCCACACCATCGCCCTGCGCCGCCGCAAGGGCACGGCGGCGGTGCTGGAGCAGCTCGCCCGCGACGTCACCGGGTGGAACGCCCGCGCGGTGGAGTTCTTCCAGTTGCTGGGGACCACCCAGTACATGAACCATCTCAGGCCGCACAGCCGGTACGCGCCCGACCTCCGGCAATGGGAGCCGCTGGCGCGGATCGGCACGGCCTTCGATTCGGCGGCGCACACCGTGGACGTCCGGCGGATCGAGAGCCGGCGCGGGCGCTTCAACATCCCCAACGTGGGGATATTCCTCTGGCGACTCGACGCCTATCCGCATACCCGGAGCCCGGCGGTGCGGGTCGACGACCGGCGCTACCTGGCGAGCCCCCTGGGCCATCCGCTCCAGCTTTACGCCAACCCCGTGGCCGAGGACGAAATCACCCACCTGGCCGAGCCCATCAACGTGCCTGACCCGATCGGCCGCCGGATGCTGGATGCCCGCAAGGCGCTTTATTACGGTTCGCGGGAATCGTCCGGGGCGGAGGTCGACAACGCCGAGCCCAGTGTCGTGCTGTACGCGGACGGGGTCGAGGTGCCCCGGGAAAGCGTCGTGGCCTGCAACCTGGCCGACGACGGCGGCGGCTGGGCGCACGCGCCGCTTACCGGGAGCTTGCCGGACGGTACGACCCTGGGCGACAAGTACGGCATCGATCCCGTGCTGGGAAGAATCGCGCTGGGGGATTCCGTGGCCGTGCCCCAAAGCCTCCAGGTCACCTATCACTACGGGTTCCCGGCGGACCTGGGCGGCGGCGAATATCCCCGCGAGCGCCGCGCCGACGCGCCGGGCGCTCTGGTGATCCGGGTGCCCGACGACCACCCCACGATCCAGGCCGCCCTGGCGGCCCTGGCCGGCGACGGGGTGGTGGAAATCACCGACAGCGGGCGCTACGACGAAACCCTGGCGGTGAACGTGAATGCCGGCGGGCACGTGATCCTGCGGGCCGCCGGGCGGTGCCGGCCGACGCTGATCCTCGGCGGGGATTTCCCCGTCACGGGCGGGGCGAACAGTGCCTTCACCCTGGAGGGGCTGCTGGTGGCCGGCGCGCGGCTGCACGTGCCCGCCGCGGGCAACGAACTCGCGCGCCTGCGCATCGCCCATGCCACCCTGGTGCCCGGTTTGGCGCTGGACGGGGCGGGCGATCCCGTTTCACCGGGCGCCGCGAGCCTGGTGGCCGAACTGCCGGGTCTGGCCGTGGAACTGGAACGGGCGATCCTGGGCGCCCTGCGGGTGGCCGAGGGGGCGAGACTCGCGGCCACGGATGCCATCCTCGACGCCAACGATCCCGCCGCCACGGCTTATTGCGCGCCGGACGAGGTTTCGCCGGGCGGCGAACTTTCCCTCACCGCCTGCACCGCAATCGGCAAGATCAACGCGGACGCCGTGGGTCTTATTTCCAACAGCATCCTCCTGGCCCGCGCCACGCCGGGCGATACTCTGCCGCCGGTGTACGCGCGGCGCCGCCAGACCGGCTGCGTGCGTTTTTCCTATCTGCCCTTCGCCTCGCTGGTGCCGCGCCGCCATCGCTGTCAGCCGGAGAGCGCGGAGGGTGAGTCCGACATTGCTCCGCATTTCACCTCGCTGCGCTACGGCGTCCCGGCGTATTGCCAGCTCATGCGCAGCACTCCGGACGAAATCCGGCGCGGGGCGGACGACGAGAGCGAGATGGGCGCCTATCACGCGCTGTTCGCCGCCCAGCGCGAGGCCAATCTGCACGTACGTTTGCGCGAATTCTTACGCGTCGGGCTGTCGTCCGGCGTTTTCTACGAGACTTGAGGAGCCCGAGCCATGAGCTTCGACTGCAGCCGTTTCAGTTTTCACCCGTGGAAGGATTTCTTCGGGGTGGTGATGCAACAGGGGAGGGTGCAACTGGATTCCGACTGGAACGAGTGGGTGGCGGAGCTCGCGCGCCGCCTCCAGGCCGGGACGCTGGATACCGTGGGCCGCGCGGTGGTGCCCCGCACCACGCCCAACGGCTTCCGCATCCTCGCCACCGCCGGGGCGTTGACCATAGGTCCGGGACGCCTGTATGTGGACGGCCTGCTGGCGGAGAATCACGGCGCACAGCCCGCGCAGTGGGACGCCACGCTCGCCGAACTCACCGGCACCGGCGACGTGCCGTTTTTCGGGCAGCCGTACCTGCCGTTCAACGCGACCGATCAGGCCGCGCCTGCCGATATCTTCAACCGTCCGGTGCTCACGGGGGGGCCGCACCTGGTGTATCTCGACGTCTGGCAGCGCGAGGTCACCCACTTGCAGGAACCGCCCTTGGTCGAGAAGGCGGTGGGAGTGGACACCACGGCGCGCCTGCAAACCGTCTGGCAGGTGAAGGTGCTGGCCGGCATCGACAACGCCAATTGCGCCACGCCGGACGGCGAGGTGCCCGGCTGGGCGGCGGTCATCCGGCCCTCGGCGGGCCGGCTCACCAATTCCACGGGGGATGTGCCGGGCGATCCCAACCCTTGCCTGGTGCCGCCCACGGCGGGCTACAAGGGTTTGGAGAACCAGCTGTACCGGGTGGAGATTCATCGCGGCGGCGGGCAGGGAACGGCCACCTTCAAGTGGTCGCGCGACAATGCCACGGTCGCCACCCGGGTCATCGAGATCCACGGGGGCAACCGGCTGGCGGTGGAGAGCGTCGGCCGTGACGAAGTGCTCGGCTTTCATGCCGGAGACTGGATCGAAATCCTGGACGACTGGCACGAGTTGCACGGGAGACCCGGCCTGCTGCGGCGCATCCGGTCCGGCGACGGGGTGGACGCCGCCACCCGCTCGATCTTGCTCGAAGACGCGCTGCCCGCGGGACTCTTTCCCGTCGACGCCCAAGGCCGCACCAACGCTACCCGCCATACCCGCATCCGGCGCTGGGATCAGTCGGGGCTGGTGCGTCGCGCCGACGGTTCCACCTTCCACGATCTGAACGCCTCGGCGAGCTCCGACGGCATTCCGCTGCCGCCGGTCGGCACCCAACTGGCGCTGGAGAACGGCGTTCTCGTCGAATTCGACCTGGACCCGGCCGGCGGCGAATACCGGGCCGGCGATTACTGGGTGTTCGCGGCGCGCGTGGCGGACGGCAGCATCGAGCCGCTGGACCATGCCCCGCCCCGGGGAATTCATCACCATTATGCCCGGCTCGCGGTGGTGACCCTGCCCGATAGCGAGACCGATTGCCGGGTATTCTGGCCGCCCGAAGCGGTGGGCGAGAGCTGCGATTGCACCGTGTGCGTCCATCCCGAGGGACATAACGCGGGCACCGCGACCATCCAGCAAGCCATCGACAGCATCCGCCAGCGCGGCGGCACCATCTGTCTGGATGCCGGGACTTACCGGCTGGACGCGCCGCTCAACCTGGAAGGCGTCCGTTCCCTGAGGATTCGCGGTCAGGGATGGCAGACTCTTCTGCAGGGGGCCGCCGCCGGGCCCCTGATGCGGATCGCCCAGGGCATCGGCGTGACCGTCGAGAACTTGGCCCTGCTGGGGGCAGCCGCCGGCGGAGGCACGACCGCGCTTATCGAGGTCGCGGCCTGCATCGATCTGCACCTGGTGCATCTGGCCGTGCTCGGCGTGGCGGCCGGCGATGCCACCTCCGCCGCGGTGGGCCTCTCGGGCGCGGTGCTCGCCGCGTCGATCCGCGATTGCACCCTGGTTGCCGAGCAGGGCGTGGCGGCCCTGACCGGGGAGCGCAATTATCTGCTTACCGGGCAATGCCGGGTGACAGACAACGTGTTCCTGTGCAGCCAGCGGGGAGTGAACTTCGCCGGCATGAGCCTTCATTACGGCGAACTGCGGCTGGCGGGCAACTTGCTGCTCGGCTGCTCCCTGGCGGGCGTCGCGGTGACGGGCGGAGCGCTGCCGGCGGCGAGCATCGCCATTGCCGGCAACCTCATGCATATCACCGGCGCCGGGGTGGTCGCGGGCACCGACGGCTTGCGCATCGTCGACAACGAGATCGTGGGCTCGGGCGAGGCGGCGGCGGACGGCATCGTGCTGGAACCCGGCCTGGACAAGGTTTCCATCGATCGGGTCATGATCCACGGCAACCGGATTCGCGGACTACGCGGCAACGGCCTGGCGATCCGCCAAACGCTGGGCAGGGCCATGATCAAGTCCAACGTCATCGAGGACACGGGACTCGGCGCGCTGGTCATGGAGCGCAAGGCCGGCGCCGCCTATCTGTGCCTGGAAAACAACCAGTTTTCGAACCTGGGGGCGGGATTCAATCAGGAGGGTCGGCCGTTTTTCGGCGTGCTCCTGACGGATGTCGCGCGGGCTGACGTGGTCAACAACCTGTTCGCCGGCGTCGCCCGTCAAGCCGCCCAGAGCCCGCTGCGCGCGGCACTGCTGGCGGTGGCTTCGGGGGAACTGCGGGTGGCGGGCAACCGGATGTTCGGCATCGGCCCCCAGAGCTTCCTGGGGCGCACCGTGGGATTGGCGGTGGGCGCCAGCTTCAGCCAACTGGCGGTGGAAGACAACTCGCTGGCGCGCCTGGAGGGGACCGAAACCACGAGTGCCGCCGCCTGGCAAGCGATCGTCGTCGCCCCGTCCGGCGCGGCGCAGGGCGGACCCGCGGGCGGGACTACGGTGACCGCGCCGGGGGTGATGGTCTTGCCCGTGAAGGAAGGCTACCTCTACCTGAGCGCCTTTCGGGCGCGCATCCTGGCGAGCCTGGCGCGCGGCAATACCAGCTTGCGGGGAAACCGCCTGCGCGGGACGCTTACGGTAATGCCTTTGGTGGAAATCGATGACGTGCTGAGCTGTCTCTTCGATCAGAACGATGCCGAACTGAGCGGTGCCGTCACCGCAGGACCGGCGCCGCTGGTCGGGCGCATCGGGTGCGATCACGCGAGCGTGGCCAACAACCGTCTGGTCGGCGTGACCGAATTTCCGACCCTGTCGCTGACCGCGAGAAATTTTGCGGTCCTCGGCAACTTGACCAGCGGTGCCATCGAGGTCAACGGAACGGCGTTGCCGGCACCGTGGAACGCATTAAATGTCCATATTTAGGTAAGGAGTGAATTCATGCGTGTCATTACGCTCAGGAGCGAGGCCAATATCGGTGCCTTGGCCGATCGCCTCTTCGCCAATCTCACGCCGGAAACGCGCAAGGTCGCCGAGGCATCGCTGCTCAAGGCCAACCCCCATCTCGCCCGCGCCGACGCCTTCAAGCCGGGCGCGGTGGTGCGGCTCCCCGAAGTGCCGGGCGTGAAGCCCAAGCCGTCGGCGGCTAACAAGGATCCGCGCGACGATCTGATCGACGGCCTCCGGGAGGCGGTGTCCGGCTATCGCGCCCGCTTGGCGGCGGGGCTGGAAGCCGAGAACGGCGAAATCAAGGCCCAACTGGAACTGCTCAAGCAGCGCGAGATCGCGGCCTTGCTGAAGAACGTGCCGGGTGCGGAGGAACTGGCGAAGGATCTCGCCGATTCGCTGAAACAGGCGGCCAAGACATTGCCGCAAGACATGAAACGCCAGGAGGAGGTGTTCGCTCAGATCGAAAAGGATCTTTCCTCCCTCGTCTGATCGAGCGGCTTTTCCTAACCTCTTCACAAACTCGCTACCGGTTCCGGCAGTCTATTTAGGGGAAAGCAGTCACGAGGTAGCGAGCAGTGGACGCGTTTCTCAACATCGATTGGGCGGAACTCTTCATCCCGAGCGCTCCCGTCGCGGAGACGATCATTCGCGGGACGCTGGTCTACTGGTTCTTATTCCTGATCTTCCGCCTGATCATCAAGCGTGACATCGGCTCGGTTGCCGTCAGCGACCTCATCGTAGTGGTGATCATCGCCGATGCGGCACAGAACGCCATGGCGGCCGACTACAAGTCCATAACCGACGGACTCATTTTGATCGTAAGCGTCCGAGCCTTACCGTGTTGACGGCGTCAAGCCGCGATGGGCTGGGTCAGTTCCGTCACCTGATCGGCCAGGTTCCAGGGTAGGAACTCGTCGATTCGATTGACGGGATGCTCGGCGATGCGGGCCAGCACGGTCCGGAGGTACGCCTCCGGATCGAGGCCGTTGAGCTTGGCCGTGCCAATCAGGGTGTAGATCGCCGCCGCTCGCTGGCCGCCGGCGTCGGAGCCGGCGAATAGATAGTTCTTCCGGCCGAGCGCCACCACCCGCAACGCGCGTTCCGCGGCATTGTTGTCGATCTCCAGACGACCGTCATCGCGATAGCGGGTCAGCGCCGGCCAGCGGGTCAGGGCATAGCGGATCGCCTCGGCTAGCGCCGACTTTTTCGAGACCTGTGTCAGCGTGGTGTGCAGCCAGGTCTGAAGCGCCGCGAGGAGCGGACCCGCGCGGGCTTGCCGCGCTGCGGCACGGGCCTCCGGCGGCTGGCCCCGGATCTCGGCTTCGATCGTATAGAGCGCGCCGATACGCTGGAGCACCTCGGCCGCCAAGGGACTCCTGTGGGCCTTGTGGAGCTCGTAGAACTTGCGCCGGACGTGCGCCCAACAGGCCACTTCCTGCACGCGACCGGTGTCGTACAGCCCGTTGAATCCCGCATAGCCATCCGCCTGCAGGGCGCCTTCGAAGTCCTTGAGATGCGTCCTGGGATGCTGGCCTTGGCGGTCCGGCGCGTAGGCGAACCACACCGCGGGCGGCGTGAGATCACCGGCCGGGCGGTCGTCCCGGACATAGGTCCACAGCCGACCGGTCTTCGTGCGCCCCTGACCGGGCGCGAGCACCGGGACCGGGGTATCGTCGGCATGGAGTTTGTCGCCGGCGAGCACATGCCGGCGGATTGCCGCGACCAACGGCCGGAGGAGGCCCGCGGCTTCCCCGACCCAATCGGTCAAGGTGGACCGGGACAGGTCCACGCCTTCGCGGGCGTAGATGGCCGACTGGCGGTACAGCGGCAGATGATCGCCGTATTTCGAGACGAGTACATGGGCCAGGAGCCCAGGACCCGCCAAGCCTTGGGCGATGGGCCGGCTCGGCGCCGACGCCTGGACGATGCGGTCGCAGCGGGCGCAGGCACACTTGGGGCGGACGTGGCGGATCACCCGGAAGCGGGCCGGGACGTACTCCAGGATTTCGGCGACCTCCTCGCCCAAGGGCTTCAAGGGACCGCCACAGTCGGGGCACTCGGCCAAGCCGGGGGCATGGACCTGAGTTTCGCGGGGCAGATGATCGGGCAGTGACCGGGGCGTTCTTACCCGGCGCTCGGCTGCGCGCGGTTCGACGATCGCCGCGAGTTCCGCATCGCCCGTTTCGAGTTCCTCCAGCTGAAGTTCCAATTGATCGAGGAGCCCGGCCATTTTTTCGGAGCGGCGCCCGAACTGCTGGCGGCGGAGCTTGGCGACGAGGAGTTTCAGGTGGGCGATTTCGACGCGCTGGGCTTCAATCAGCGTCTTGAGGGCGGGAATCTCATCGGGAAGCACGTCGGGGTTGGTCATGCCCCGATTATACCCGCCCTCCGTCAGGCGGCGTGAGAAGGCGCGGTGCGGATCGGGCGGCGCCAGTCGATGCCTTCCAGCAGCATCGACAACTGGGCGGGGGTGAGGGATACCGTGCCGCCCGTCGCCTGCGGCCAGACGAAGCGGCCCCGCTCCAGCCGCTTGGCGAACAGGCAGAGTCCATCGCCGTCCCACCAGAGCAGTTTGATCCGGTCGCCGCGTCGCCCGCGAAAGGCAAAAATGTGTCCGGAGAAGGGCTCGGCTTGGAGCTGGGTCTGGACCAGGGCGGCCAGGCCATCGAAGCCGCGGCGCAGATCGGTCACCCCGGCAGCGATCCAGATGCGGGTGCCGGACGGAGGCGCGATCATGGGCCCTTGAGACTCGCGAGGACGGTGCGCAAGGTCGCCGCATCGACGGAACCTTTCACCTGAACCCGCGTACCCCCGAGTTCGATGGTGATGGTGCCCGGTGGAGCGGATACCGTAGCTTCGCGCGCTGGCGCGGCCAATGCGGGCGTCATCGCCACCGGTAATAAGGTCGGCCCCGGCGGACCGGCCGGGGCGTTCCGGTCCTTAAGGTAGTGTCGGCGCCATTTGAACAGTTGATTGGCGTTGATCCGATGCGCCAGCGCAATCCCCGCGACCGAGGCGCCCGGCTGTAGGGTCCGCTCCACCAGTTCGCGCTTGAACTCAGGCGCAAACCGCCGCCGGCCCAAGGTATCCATCGCCACCACGCCCATTGTGAAGTCAGCATCGTGAGTCATCAGTGCGTCCACCTCAAGAGTGTGCGGACACCCCGTGCATCCGCTCGCACCAGTGTCGCCTGAGCCTTTCAATCCGTCGAGACGGTCCTCGGCGGACGCTTACTTTTGATCAGCACCATCGTGTTCTGGAATTTCCTGCTCGATTGGGCCGCTTACCGGTTCCGATGGATCGAGCGCGTCCTGGCACCTAAAGCACTCGAACTGATAAAGGACGGGCGCATTCTGCATCGTAACTTGCGCCGAGAGTTCCTGACCGAGGAGGAACTGATGCGCAAGGTCCGCGAGAGTGGGGTAGCGGACCTGTCCCAGATACAGGCAGCCTACATGGAAGGGGATGGCACCATCAGCGTGGTTAAACCTAAAAACGGCGGTTGACCGCTTCGATGGCTAAATAAGCTCTTATGAGAAAACCCCTTTATAGCCATCGGGGGTCTCACCCTTTGGGTGACGTTGCTACGCACCCGATTGCACGGCGGGCGGGCCGCCTGGCGGTGTTGCTCCTCGTTGCGGGAGACTACCCCGCGGCCTCGTCGCGCCTTGCCATCCGACCCGCCCGCCGCACACTCGAGCACGTCCAACCGCCGGTTTTAGGTTAAACGGGACTCGTGAATATCGTTGTCCTAAGAAGTCGTCTTCAAACTGCTACGCGCTGCAATATCCGCCTTGTTCAAGGAGGCGAAACGCCGATGAACAACAGCCTTGCACATCCCTGCAATTCGCCTCTGCGGGCTGCTCCGCCGCAAAGTGTGGGACAGGCGAGTCCAGCATCAATCGCGAATCGACCCTATTTGTCTGCTGCTTCTAAGTACATTCATGAAACTTTTGCGGCATAGGAACCGATAATCGAGAGCACCTGCTGTGGAGAGCGGTTGTGACGGTCGAAGAACTCGCGGGCGGCTTGGAGCAAGGCGGCTACCGTCTCGAAGAGTTCGCAATGGGTCACTTCGCGGCGGAAATGGCGCCACAGCATCTCGATCGGGTTGAGCCAAGGGCTATAGGTCGGCAAGTACAGCAGGACCAGTCGCCCGGCGGCTCCGCGCACGACCGCTTCGATCTCGTCGTCTTGATGCGTGTCGGCATTGTCCCACGCGACGTAAATCGTCCCCGTGGGATGCTGGTCCACTATGGCTTGCAGCAGTTCGGCCACCTCCCGACGGCGCTTGTGTCGTTTGAATAAGACCACGGTTTCACCGGTATGGTAATTCACCGCTCCCAACCCATAGCGCTTCTTAGGCTGACCTGGGGTCGGAATCATAATTTGCTGGCCTACCGGGCTCCACAACGCCGTCAAGGTAGGCAGCCAACTGAGGTTAAACTCGTCGGCGTAGTAAAACACATCGCCCGGTTTCAAGTGATCACGGGTGTCTTCGACCGCTTTTTTTTCACCGCATAGTCTGGATCAGGGCTGCTGATCTTATGCTGCGGACGACTGAGCACAATCCCTTCGCGCTTCAAGGTTTGGCGCAGGGTTTCCAGAGCGATGCGAATCCCGGTTTGCTCGGCCAGGTAATCCACCAGCCGTTGCAGGGTCCATATGGAAAACGGCAGGTCCAAACTGCGCGGACGGCGCCGTACCGCCGCCACCAGGGCGGCCCGATACGCCGCCGTCACTTTGGCTTGCCGTCCCGCTCGCGGCGCATCTTTCAGCCCGTCCACGCCTTCGCTCTGATACCGTTTCAGCCACCGCACCACGGTGTCCTCGCTCTCCCGCACGATCCCCGCGATCTCCAGCGCTTTGAGACCCCGCTCGGCCGAGAGCAAGACCATCTGGGCACGAGTTCGGAGTCGTGGGTCCTTGGTCTTTCGATACAGGGTGTCTAACTCACTCTGTTGCGCTTTGCCCAACGGGGGGATCAGGATGGCTTTCATGCCACCAGTGTACGCCCTTTCCGCAGAACTTTATGGGATGTACTTAGAGCGTTTTCCATCCCGGCGTACGGCTTCGTGTCGGGCGGGAAGAACGTAGGTCGGCAATCCCTTCCCAATCGCAAACGGTCGCTTTAGTCGCGACCCTTCCAATCGCAAACGGTCGCTTTAGAGCCTATCCCAGTAGACCCGTTGCCCGCCAAGTAATGATGCCGCAGGCCAAGTGCAGCATGGCAAGATAGGTGTCGGTTCGTTTTTCCCAGCGGATCAAAATCCGGCGGAATCGGTTGAGCCAGCTGTGGGTCCGTTCGACCACCCAGCGCCGCGCCTTGAAACCGGCTTCCTTCTTGATCGCTTCGGCCTCCTCACCGCGCGCTCGAATGTGAGCGGTAAACTGAAAGGCCTTGGCCAAGTCCCTCACCTCGTCATAGTCATAGCCTTTGTCCAGGCACAAGCCTTGCGGCTGCTCCGGCGTGGGTACAGGGCGCGGGACGCCGATGGCCGCCAAGGTGGACCGCGCCAGCTTCAGGTCGTGCCGATTGGCGCCGGCAATCACCACACTCAGCGGCAGGCCCGCGCCATCGGTTAACAGGCTTCGCTTCGCACCTTGTTTGCCCCGGTCGGTCGGATTCGGTCCCGTTTTTTTGAACCCGCCAACGGCGCTTTCGTCATGGCCCCATCCATGGCCAACCACGACCAGTCCAAGCCCTTCAACGCATCATAAGTCAGCAGTCCTTCGCGCCAGAACGCCTGGAACACCCCGGCTTCGGTCCACTCGACAAAGCGGCGATGGGCCGAACTGCTGGAGCAAATCCCGGTGGCGTTCAGCGCATTCCACTGACACCCGGTCCGGAGCACAAACAAGATCGCATTCATCGCCTGTCGGTCCGGCACCCGCGGGTTATGGCACCCGAGCGGATGCGGTTTACGCGGCGGCAAGAGCGGTTCCATCCGTTCCCACAGCTCATCCGGAATGCGCCAGCCATCATCTTTCGTCACCAGTCCCATAAGAGCCCCTCTTGACTCGAAATTTCGGCATTAGAGGTCGCTCATCACGCTTTTGTTCCTACTGGGATAGGCTCTTAGTCGCGACCCTTCCAATCGCAAACGGTATCTCTGGGAGCGCCAGAGCTGCCCTTCCGACAAAGCCCTTCGCCGAGCCGATACGTCGGCAAGGGATTGCCGACCTACATATCCGAATCCCTTACACCGACTCGGAAAACGCTCTAATTTTCATAGCCGGTAAGAAGCTTCTCCAGCCGTTCAACGCGTTCATCCGTCATCTGGGACTGGCACGCCGTGTCGAATGCTGACTTCCACATGCGCACGCCTCCCTCGGTTTCACCGACCAGGGCACACTCCGTATCTCTGAATTTGATCCAGGCCCGCTGTGCCGCTATGAGTGCTGTTTTTGGGAAATTGTCCGGCTCATCTGCCGGCATGGATCGAAGCAGTTTCTGGTAAATCTCATTGAGGCGTTTATCAGCGGCGGCGAAACTAACTTGCGCGGAACGTCCCGTGTGCATCGCGCTGCCCTCTGGCCAGTCCTCGGGGCGGTGATTGTCTGCGAGCGCAATCGCTGGAATCACGAGCAGTGCAATAGAGAGATGCCTAATCATGCAGGTATCCTTATGCCCAACGCCAAAGTTCACCGGCGGCTATGGAACACGGCGGAATTGCCGTCCGGTGCAGCGAAGCGTTGGTCGTTTCGTTGGGTTGATTCAGTTGCCGTTAGTATGTGGTCGGAGCCATCGGAAGCCCGGAATGATCGCCTTTGTAGGGTCCCGTTTTCAACCAGGAATTTGAACGCTGCGAGCGACTGCATCCCCATTCGTCGCATTCCGGCAAGCCAAGCCGGCTCAAGGAGCCAGCCAAGCAGACCGCCTTTCAGCCAGAAAGCGATGGGTTTCGCTGGCGCTCTACCCATCCTACCGCTAACGCTCTTACATCAATTGCCGTAGACAAGCAGCAACGCACGCATTGGCATCGACGTTTATGCGAGCCACGTTCCGACGGTAGTGGTCCGATGCCAGGATTTCATTTACTGCCTCGGGAATTTCCGCCAGGGACCGGACCCGTTTGGCGATACCGTTTTCCTCTGCCCAACGGATGTTGTATTCGAAAAGTATGCGCATGGACGGATTGTCCATGAGCACGAGCGGGATGCGGCAGGCTATGGCTTCATGGATGGAGATCGGGCCTGGCTTGCCTACCATGACATCTGCAAGCCTCATGTATTCCGCGACCTTGGCGGTGTATCCCACGATCAGCTTGGGCTTGCGTGAGCGCCACTTGCAAAGTGCCTCGTAGGCTGCTCTGTGACAACCGCAGATTACGATCATATTCACGGGAGTCGCTGCAGCATCCAGCCGCCGCGCGATGTCGACCATGTACCTTGAGCCCTGGCCGCCAAAGAAGATGAGTACTGTCGGAAGATCCCTTCGCAATCCCAATTCTTCGAGAGCGTCTGCCGCGTCGGTATCGACGGGTGCGAGAAAAGACGGGTGAACCGGCATACCCCCGAGAGAAAAGACATGAGACTCCGGCACGCCGTTTTGCAAGGCTTGCTGCACGAGCCGCTCGGTTCCGCACAAGTAGTAGGACATCAAGGCCGGGTCGAACCAGTACCGGCTATGGAACTCTTCGAAATCGACCGGAATCGTCACACAGCGCACTTCCGGGTTACTTTCGCGGGCGGCGGCGAAAATGATTCCATTGCAAAGAGGAATCGTCGAGATCACGACATGCGGCGCTGCGTGTTTCCAAAACGCGGCAAGGCGCGGGGCCGCTGGCTGCATCAAGGTCATCAATCCCCTTCCGAGCGCGATGTATTGCCGCAAACCGATCATCGTTTCCCATTGCAGACCCGTGTTGTAAAGCTTAATGCCCGCTCGGGTGAGCCAATCCAACAAAGAAACGTGAGAAAAAATCTGGTCGGTGTTGACTGCCCGAACATCGGCTTCGGGAAGAGAGCGTTGCAGTTCGGCCTGTAGAGCCATGGCTACGCCTTTGTGGGCGCCCCCACCATTGAAGTAAACGATGTCGACTCTCTTGCTTTTGCCGTCTTCGGTTACAGGCCTCTCGTGAATCGATGAAATCTCAACGGTTTTCGTCATAGAGCACCTTCCGTGTACTGGGTACAACGATTCGCGATCAATCTCCGATTTTGAAAAGCCGCCCAATACGTCCTGGCCTTTTCTCTCGGTATGCGTCTTCTTGCGCGGTTCCGTGTTTCATGAGCTAGCGCGTTTTTCATCGCTGTGTACGGATTCGTGTTCGGGTGGGAAGAACGTAGGTCGGCAATCCCTTGCCGACTTATCGGCTCGGCAAAAGACTTTGTCGGCAAGGGATTGCCGACCTATCTATCGGGCTCCCTGATACCAGATCGGAAAATGGTCTAGCGTCCTTCTGCCATCTGTAAGACGATCACGATAGCTTTTTGCAACACTGTGCGTTGTTTTCTGTGAATTAGGACCTTATGCGGAAGGGTTCGTTTGCGAGACCGTTTTGGCGTGTGAGTTTTTGTTTACAGGTTTTTCGTGAAGACAAGCTATCGCCACGTTCGCCTTAAGGAAGCTCTGATTGAATCCTTCGACAGGCCTGTCCTGAGCCAAGTCGAAGGGCTCAGGACGAACGGTAACGTATTGGTTCCGTTCGTGGTGAGCTTGTCGAACCATGAACGGAATCAACTTGATCAGAGCTTCCTTAAGCGACCGGACTGGCGAGATTCGCCCGAGAAACCGGCTAAAGATGCGATAAGTTTCGCTGACGCTCCATCCAATCCGCCGTGCCGATGCCTTTCGTGTTCACCGATTCACCCGATTGCTTGTCAGGAAAAGGCAAACGCCAGCATGCTGATCGAACCCAGCTCGATACCTTCGGTAATGAATCGGAGGTCGTCTCCAGGCTGGCGCGCGCCCAAGACGTACAACAGCGGCAAATAATGATCCGGCGTCGGCACGGCGAGTAGAGCCTGGGGGGCAAGCCGCTCATAGTCGATCAATGACGTATGGTCCCCATTGACGAGACAATCGTGCACGCGTTCGTCGAAACGCAGCGCCCAATCGTGGGCGGGCGCGTCATGGTCCCAGTTCACCATTCGCAGATTGTGCACGGTATTGCCGCTGCCCATGATCAGCACGCCTTCATCGCGCAATGCCGCCAATTTCTGGCCGAGCTGAAAATGAAACAGGGGCGGCTTGCTCGCATCGATGCTCAACTGCACGATGGGAATTTTCGCCTGCGGAAAGACATGCGCGAGCACCGACCAGGTGCCGTGATCCAGCCCCCAGTTCCGATCGAGTGCGACGGCGAGCGGCGACAACAATTCCGCCACGCGTTGTGCCAGCTCGGGAGAGCCAGGCGCGGCGTATTCCACTTCGTACAAGGCCTGCGGAAAGCCGCCGAAATCGTGGATCGTGCGCGGCGCGGCCATCGCGGTGACGGCGGTGCCATGGATATACCAGTGCGCCGAAATGCAGAGCACGGCTGCCGGCGGGTGTTGCAGCAACCGCCTTCCGAATGATGCCCAGGCGTCGGTATGCCGATTGTGCTGCAGCGTGTTCATCGGGCTGCCGTGGCCGAAAAATACGGCGGGTTGTCGATAGCTGGTCGCAGGTACGGAGTTCATGGGCAGACTCGCGGGAAATTTGGCGGTAGATCGGCGTCCGGCATTTTCGCGTCTCCCTTAGACCAATGTATCGGAACAGGAGCTTCAATAGACTTGATCGCCCATGGCCGATGAAAAACCTCTTGGGCAGGGTTGTGGTCGATGGTGGATATGGCGCTATCGGCTCTGTGAACGGACAAAGACCATTGACCGAACTCGCGCAGGGGGGGCGTTACGGTTAAGCTAATGCGCCCCTGCGCGGGCTCATCGATTATTTATGATTTTAATTTGCGGGTTAAACGTTTTATAAAACGTCAACGTGTTAGCTAATGGGCTCGACGGGGAAAATCCTTCAAAAACCCAAAGCTGCAAATAAGAACAACTCTCCAAACGGCTCTCGTCAGGCTCGTTACCTTGGGTTCCCGGTTAAAGCGTTAATTCTTGGTAACCAGGTATCCTCCAACGGCTATCAAGCCTACTGCGACGATTGCCCATAGTATCCTTGCGACAGGATTCCTCCCCTTAGCTGCGGCTGCCTTAAACTGTTGATGAACCGATGGGTTTTTTGCCAAGTAGTCTTCTATTGCTTCCTTCGCGTCCTTCAAGCCAATTTTGTTATGTTCCAGGTAATGTCTAATGGCATCTATCAGTTGACCATTTTGCAATGCCACAAGCGCATTGATTGGCATACTCGAGTGCGGTGAAGATGATGAAGACCGGCCATCATGCTTGAGTTCTCTTTCAACCAATTCCTTGGCATGTTTCAAATCCAGGCCGGTATCTTCCCGAACGATCTTAATGGCTTCGATGATGTTTCCGTTTTTCGCCGCCGCCATAGCTGACGGCGATATTTTTTGTTCAGATACATTCACTTGACTGGACTCCGATTATGTCCTCTAACATGCCCGAGTTCAGGGTCGCTTGGGAGCGGGCAAAGCCCGTTGGAAGGCATCTAACTCGAATGAATAAGCTTAGATTATGTTTCGCTTCGCTCTCGCAATCCAAGCTTAAATACGTCGCTATGGTTTTCATGGTGAACGCTGTGCCCGAGCGAGTATGTCATGAATGACCTCTGTTTTTGCGTCCGCATAGTCCTGGATGTCTTTCCAGATTCGTGCTGCCAATTGACGCTTGGTCTCCTCGTAGAGTTTCCGGTCGTCATCATGTGTCCGGAGCCAATCCCGGAATGCCAGCATCCGATCGATTTCAGGGCATCCGACAGTGAACACGTGAAGATTACCGTCAGGCTCCGGGGCTTTTAGCATTCGGTGTTGAAACCAATCGGGCTCGCGAATGCGCATCACAAAGCCGAGCGACTCAAGCGGAGCGACATAGGACGATTCATCCGCGGAATCGGACACTGCGAGGACCATGTCGATGAGCGGTTTCGCTGATAATCCCGGAACCGATGTGGAACCGACGTGCTCAAGCAGCAGCACCTTCTCGGATAGGGCGTCACGAATTCTGCTGGCTTGCAACGCAAACTGTTTCGGCCAATAGTGATCGTAGGGTGCCAGATAGACGGTGCTATTCAGAGGCTTGCGTTCGCCGACCGTTACCGCAAGAAGATATTCGTTGCTCGTGCCCGCCTGAGCTTTTGAATCGTCAGAAAGCGGCATTCTCGTTTTCTCCGTATGACGCTAAGTACATTCAGGGAAGTCTTGCGGCATAGACAACCTGCAGGACAACCCCGCCAATCAAGCCAATCTGTCGAGATTCCGCAAATATTTGCGGAATGTACTTAGAGCATTTTCATACCTACTGTACGGGCATTCGCGCGTAGGTCGGGAATCCCTTCCCAATCGCAAACGGCGTCTTCGGGAAGGGCGTGGCCGGCGCTCCCGGCCAGGCCGTTTGCGATTGGAAGGGTCATCCCAGCGCTCCTGGGATGACCGTTTGCGATTGGAGCGCCGAAGCCGCCCTTCCCGACGGTGCCGTTGGGCCAACGGGTTCGTCGGCAAAGGATTGCCGACCTACAACCGTGCCGCCCTGTAGGTCGGGAATCCTTTCCCGACGCCACCTGCCAACCGAGCGTCTTCGTCGGCAAAGGATTGCCGACCTACGAAAGCTTGAATCAATTTACCGTCGCCGAAGGCGCATCGCTTGTGGCCGTCCGTGTTGACGGTGTTGATAGGCAAGCTCACTCCTGTTCTTGAAACCATGCTTCCAGACCGCTCCAACGGTGGGTGCCCAGGTAACGGGTTCTACAAGTCGTTCGATAATAGTTGCCGCCATCTGCTCCGAGAGAACATCTGAGATCCAACGGTGCGGGCTTGGTGTAGTGGCGAGCGATCAAAACGACGATCTTGTCGGCGCCGCAGCGCTCGATCCAAGCGTCTCCATGGACCTTATCATCCTGAGCCGAGCGGGTGAGCGAATAGGTGGATTTGCCGTAATCGACAATAAGCGATCCCGCATAGGCGGATCCCGTAAGAGGGTCCTTCCCGACGATTTCGTAGGAACCACCGAGACCGGCAGGAAACTCCGGATCGATTGTTGTATCGCGTTCACAAAAGTCCGCGGCGTAGAAGCTCGCCGGCGATCCGAGGAGACAGAGCGCAAGCAATCTCTTCATGGCAGACTTAAAGAATTACTCATCCGACCACAAAAGCGGCCGTCCAAACAGTGACTCGTAACACCGAAACCACGCGGCTTTTGCCGGGCAGCTGGGACCGGAAGTTGGATTACCTCGTCTGCGAAAATACAAATTGTTTGGATTTCTGATTGAAGACGTAAAAAGCAAAATCACTGTCTTTTCTGTCACAACTAAGGGTTATTTGTTCTACCTTAGATTTATAGCTCCCGACATTCATGTATATAGGCGTCATGATGAACCCGAATGAACAGTCGTGGTCTTGCGGATTAAACTCCTGAGTTACGGTTCGGGTGTGCTTGTCTATCACTTTGATCGTTTTGAAAATCACGCCGGACTCGGTACCTTCATAAACACCAATGAATGCGTGATTCTTGGTTTGCCCCCAAAATGGGATTTCTATATTGCCTTTCGTCAATCCCGCGCCGGTCTTGTCATCCAAAATAGTGTTTCGGTGCAGGCTCACATCGTAGCTCTTTCCGCCACTGACCCATGTTCCCTGAGCACCAGTCTCATCTGCGCTCAGCTTGAATTGGCAAGATGATGTGTCAAATCCAGATCGGGAACCTTGAACAATAATGCGATCAAATTCAGTCTCGTCATGAATTTCGCAAAGCTCAATAGTGCCTGAGCTACCGCGTTTGCCGTAGATCGGAATCGGAATAATGTTCTTGTCATAGTAGTAGCTCCCGTGGAAGGCTAGGCCACTGCCAAAGTCGTATTCCTGAAGTGAAAAATGGATGGGGTACGTACCAATTTTGCCGATGTAATTAGTGACCTGATACCACCCCGCTACCGCATTCCTACCGAAAAGTAGCAGCAATATCCCAAAAAAGGCGACTTTCCTCATACACGATCTCGAAGTGTAACGAGGGTATAGAAAAACCCTATTTTCGAGCATTTTATTAACCCGGCTTATAAATATAGGCCGGGTTAATCCGGGGCAGGGATGCCCCGGCGCGGCGACAAGCCGCGTGAGCCCAGGCCGGGCGTGTACCGGCCTGGGCGGCGGCCCGAAATACCAGGAGGGTATTTACGGGCCTGATTAATAGTGTCTATAACTCGTTGATTATTCATGGACTGAATTTTCGAGTTGAGCGTTTTTCTACAGCATCAACGTTCGCGTTAACCCGCGAGCAAAAGGGGCGGGAGGCGGCCCCTTTTGCGAGTCGGTGTCGAAACGGGTTGTCGGCGGCGATTGGCGCCGCGAGAAACTACCTGCTTGCCTCAACATGGTGAGTGAAGTTGTTAAGAATGGCTTGCCACCCTTCGCGCTGTTGTTCGATAGAATGAGTTGGCTCGCTATCGAAGGTTACGCGTACTTTAATGCCTTTCGGACTATCAGCGAACTCTACCTGCGCTGCGCGATCGCCGAAGGAATACTCGATCAATTTGTGCTTCACGATATTCGTATAAGTGCCAGCGAAATCAAACCCCATGCTGCCGTCTTTTGCCTCCATTCGTGAGGAGAAGGTACCGCCAACGCGTAAATCGACCGTGGCAGCGGTTGTGTGCCAATCATCGGATGCAGCATTCCACTGTTTGATGTCCTCGGGTGTCGTATATGCACGCCAGACTTCCTCGATGGGTGCAGCTACGGTGGTTTCAACGGTAATTTTCATGGCGTGTCTCCTTTTTGATTGCAGCTAACGCCCAAGCGCAGCCGACGGGCCTTGTTGGGCGGCATTATCTCGATACTCAGGTTTTTCTTAGGACAACGTGAGTTGCTTTGTCGGTAGCCACACGCTCCACGCATCGATAGCCGAGCGAGCGCATGTTGATGCCGGAGAACAAGTTCTCCCCTGAACCTAGCAGAACAGGCGCAAAAGCAAGATGGAGTTCGTCGACTAGACCCGCGCGCAAATACTGTTGAACCGTTGCCACTCCACCGCCAAGGCGCACATCCATACCACCTGCCGCCGCTCTGGCGCGCTCTAGGGCCGCGTGGATTCCTTCCGTGACGAAATGAAATGTCGTGTCGCCTGCCATCGCGATGGGCGCGCGTGCATGATGCGTCAGCACAAAGACCGGTGTGTGAAACGGAGGGTTCTCACCCCACCAGCCTTTCCAGTGCTCGTCTGGCCAAGGGCCGCGAACCGGGCCAAACATATTGCGGCCCAAAATCCACGCTCCGATGTTTTGGATGCCGCGCGCCGCAAAATCGTTGTCTATTCCGGTTGTGCCCGTTTCTTTGCCGTACAGCAGTTGCTGAAACGTTGCGGTCGGGAAAAACCACTCGTGTACATCCAGACCCCCGATACCATTCGGATCTTCGAGGCTCTGTTCGGGCCCGGCGGCGAATCCATCAAGGGAAAGACTGAAACACAGCACGCGTACCTTACTCATCGTGATCTCCTAAGCGAGCGAAATGCTCTTTACGTAGTCGAACGGTGCTGTCCAATTTCGACACGGCCGTTTAACCATGGCTTCGATGACGCCCAACGTTTGAGCCGAGGGGCCAAGTGCCATGCAGGTGGAGATCGGCTCTGGCGAAGGGTAAGGCCACGCGTTCGGGCGAAAGCAGCCTTGACGTGAGACGAGCAGTCCACCGCCGCGCGAGCGCCTAGCTTCTCTTGCCCTTGATGCCAATGCAGTTGCCCCAGGGGGCTCGGACTTGGCATATGACGAGACCATTCTCTATGTTCAGCGGCCCGCGGTAGAGCGTGGCTCCGAGATCCTGGAGTGCGGCCAACGCTGCGTTGAACTCTGGCACTTGCCAGTAGGCGACGGTACCCGCCGGACCAGAGGAGACCTTCTCGTCGGAGGGCACGAACTCCAACTGAACATCGCCGACACGAACCGCTTGGAGTCCTGAGATGGAGTGAACCTGATCCGCTTCGGGGAACGCCCGCTGATACCAGGTACGAGCCTCTGACGGTACAGGCACGTGAATCATGAGTGCGACGAGTCAGTGCATAGTCCTGCTTGCGTGGCCTAATGCTGTGCATCACCGGCAGCAAAAGGCAGAGCGATGTGGCGCCTTTTGCTGTCCGAGTGCATGCGATTGTTAGGCATCTGTTTTGTCGTCACAGTATCCCCAACGCTTTAAGGCTCGCTTTACCCAGTTCTACACGTTTCTTGGCATCGGTTGCTTGCTGAATATCCATATTCAATGCAAACGCATATACACGATCGCCTTTTTGTACCCACCCGATCCACCAGCCAATACCTCGGTTAGGAGCGTTTTCCCAACCCGTTTTACCATATAGCGCCCAATTTTCTCCCCGCTCCATTAGAACGATTTCGCGAACGCTTTTCTGAACCGACCGGGGGAACGGCAATGCCCCCTGAGCCAACTTGGCAAGAAAACGAGTTTGCTCCACAGCACTGATTTTGAGTGGGCCATTCAGCCAAAAGGTATCGATGGAAGTACCTATTTCTCCATTTCCGAAATCAAGCCGCGAAAGATTCTCGCTCATGCGCGTTAAGCCGATACGTCGGGCCAAACTCTGGTAGATCGGGACATTGGACAGGGTAATCGCATCGCGCAATCCCATATCCTTCTCCCAGGTTTTGAACGGCTGTGGGTGACCACCGTAAGGCAGGACTTCGTCAACACTCTCTACCGCGCCAACTGAGAGTCCGATCAGCGAGTGGGGAACCTTGAACGTTGAGGCTGGAACAAAACGTGTTTCAGCGCGAGCTTTGCCGTAGCCAATTAATCGTTGCGCGGTGACATCATAGAGAACGAACGTGCCGTTCACGCCGGAGCCTTTAAATATGGCAGCTACTTTGTCGCTTTCTTCCCAACCAACGGCATAGGCTCGAAATGTAAACAGTACAAATACCACAGCGAGTAGCTGCTTCATAATTTCCTTCTGCCTATCGAGGCTGTGGAAAACCCTTTTTTCGCGCATTCTAGGGTCTGTAACTCGTTGATTGTTCATGGACTGAATTTTCGAGTTGAGCGTTTTTCTACACCCTCGACGTTTGAGTTCACCCGCTCGCGGAAGCGGGCGAAGCCCGCTGTAGCGAATCGGGTGCAACGAAGGGTCGGGCGGCATGCGGGCGCCTTGGTTCTCAGTCGAACTCATTGTGCTGAGGGAGTCTGTCGGTGATGGTGAACCACGGCGCCTTCGAGCCGACGAAGATGTGCGCCGAGGGACGGATGGTAGGTTCATCGCAAAGCGTCCCGAGCGGTACGTGGACGAACTGACCTTCTCGAACCACGGAATAAAGGAGGGAACCGCACTTCGCGCACCGTGCGTCGTGGGCAAGTTCCTCTCCGAAGATGAGCAGGGATTCGGGCCCCTGGCTGAGGATGAGCTTCTCACGCTCGATACCCGCGAACGGCTTGAAGGCAGCCCCAGTAGCGCGGCGGCAGTTCGAGCAATGGCAATTGAGTGCGTAGCAGAAGCTATCTTCGACCGTGTACCGGACGGCACCGCATAGGCATTTGCCCGACAACGAGCGAATGCTCGACGATGGATCGCGCGGTGTGTTCATGCCGCCCAACGACCAAGCTGACGCGCGCCGATGACGATGCCTGATAAAGCTGCAAAGCTTAGCGGCGTCGCCTCGAGCGCCTTGTTGGGCCCCACCTTACGAGCGCTTCTGCGCCAAATAGTCTGCATACTCATCTTGAATTACGAACTCGTTCACTAAGCGCTCTGTGCAGCAAAAGAACCGACGCTCTAGCTCAGCGGTAAGCTTGGAAAAGGAGTCGGCGCTGAACGTTTCTACCGGATCCTCAAACTCAAGTTCCGGGTCGAGCGGTCCGAATTCGTAAACGTCAGTAAACTCTGCGCTCCCGATATTCGCGCTCTCATAGACTGAGACAGTGAAGCCCTCTTTAGAGACACGCGCAGAAAGCCACCGAATGCCTGGCTTCCCGTCTCTGACACAAGCGCCGAGGAAGCACTCAATTGCTTTCCCTCTACTCAGGGCGGACTCTGCTTCGGACTGGGTGAGGTATCTTCGCGCCATATTCTTGAGCCTAACGTTTGAGCTCACACGCGCGCGGAAGCGGGCAAAGCTCGCGGTAGCGCGTCGGTTGGAGCGATCGGTTGGACGTCATGTGCTAGAACGCTGAACTGGTGACAAGAGGTTTGCGTCTCTGGCCAGGAGCCACTCGCCATGCTCACGCCGCAGGACCGTAAGCGTATACCCCACTCGCTCTATCGCCTGGCTCGCCCCTGGCGGTGTGACCGCGACAGAAAGTTTGGTCCATACGAACGCCATGTCACCAGAAACTTGAACCTCCTGAATCTCCGACGTGCCCTCGAACTTCGGACGAGGGCTGCCGGGCGGGACCTGTGACAGGGCCGCAAACTCCGCCTTTCGCATAGGCGGCCGGCCAGGAACGAGAAAGACAACATCGTCTGTCATGAGACCAAGCACGGTCTTTATGTCGCCTGCCTTGGTGGCGGACTGCCACGTTTGAACAAGCGCGCGGATTTGGTCTTCATCGCTCAACATACTGATCTTGTTGATGGGACGCCTAACGTTCGAGCTAACGCGACCCTCCACGGCCGGCCGCGCGGGCAAGGCGGCATTCGTGGGTTTGAGCGTCTTGTTGAAGTACACCACTCGCTCCGTCACTGCGAAGCCCAGCTTGCGGTGGACGGCTTGACTCACCTCGTTCTCGATGGGCGTGTCGGAAGCCAACTCCACGCAACCTCTAGAAGTGGCCCACTGAGCCACCACCTCGACCAAAGCTCTTGCCACGCCTCGTTTTCGGGCGCCTGGGCTCACGTACAGACCTTCCAGGAATGCGACGGGCGCGGACTTAGTGCCGTTCACGTGGTCGGTCCGGATGGAGGCTTCGGCGAAACCAACTGCTCCTTGCTCTGCTGACCGGGCGATGAACTGAGCGTAGCGCTCCGGCTCTACCAAGAAGGCGGCCATCTCGTCCAGATGCTCGTCTGCGCGCCCATCAGGCCACAACTCGAGGCGCAAGCGCAGCCAGTCAGGATCCAGCGCAGTGGCCAACCGCTCGATCTTCATACCGCCCAACGCCTGAACTCGGCCGACGTTTTGCCGCGGCGGAGCGGAGGCAAAACGGTCGGCTGGCGTGCCGTGTTAGGCAGCAAGGTTCAGCTGCCAAGATACGCCGAAGCGATCATTTACCCAGCCGAACCGCTGGCTGAACCCGTAGTTGTCCAAAGGCATCAGGACTTGGCCGCCCTCAGACAGCGTTTCAAATGCCTGCTCTAGCTCTGCTGCCGAACCAAATTCCACGAAAGTGGAACTCGAAGGCGTGAACGAAAAATCATGCTTTATCGGGCTATCCGAGCACATGAACTCGCGGCCGCAAATAGTGAATAAGGCGACCTTTATCGTGCCGGCAGCACCCGGCTCGCCTTGAGTCCAGTATTCGACTCGCACCATGCGGGAATCAGGGAAGGTGGCGAAATACAGGTCAAGCGCAGCCTGCGCGCTGCCGCCCTGAAACATGAGGAATGGTCTGGCTGTTGGCATTAGATACCTCGACTGGTGTTGGACGCTTAACGAAGCTGTAGAAAGACCCTATTTTCGAGCATTTTAGGGCAAACAACCGATTGATTGTTCCCGGGCTCAATTTTCGAGTTGAGGGTGTTCTACGGCCTCAATGCTTGAGTTATGCCGTGCCGTGAAGCGGCATCGGCTTGAATGAATTGTTAGGCGCTGCCATTGCGAAGCCTGATGTGTGATTCCGTTGGCTGAAGAAGATCCCACATGTTGCCGTAGAGATCGAGAAACACGGCAACCGTCCCGTACGACTCATGCTTTGGTTCACGGACGAACACGACGCCCTTTGATCGATAGGACTCATAGTCGCGCCAGAAGTCATCAGTGTAGAGGAAGAGGAACACCCGACCACCTGTTTGGCCGCCAATGCGGCTTTCCTGGTCTGGGCTTGAGGCGCGCGCGAGCAGGAGTTGGCATTCTGTTGCGCCAGGTGGCGAGACGACAACCCATCGCTTGGATTGCTCAGGTACGAACGTATCTTCAACGAGTCTGAAACCGAGAGTACCGACGAAGAAGTCGATAGCTTCATCGTAGTCATGAACAACGAGGGAAACGAGGCCGAGCGATTGCTTCACTAAGATCTCCGACTGTGGTGGGTAAAGCGCCTAATGTTCACCATAATCGGCGGTGGAAAGCAGTGCGACGAAGGAGCGCCGCTTTCCACCGTCCGTGTTGATGGCGTTGTTAGCCAGTGATGCTTACCTCAACTCATAGATTCGAATACTTGAAATAAACGGATTGCTTTGGGCTAGTTTTTCGGCGGCATCAAGGCTTTCTGCTTCGATGATGTTGTAACCCGTAATGGACTCCATATTCCAGGGTAGATCCCTGGTGCCATTCTTTGAGATTTCTCGACCACCGGCGAACCCACCCTGCTCGACTTGCTTGTCTGAAATGGACTCGAACCAAGCCTGCCAAGCCTTCATGATTTCCGGGGTGGGTTTTTCAAATCCATAATGCAGGAACATAAACTTTTTCTTTGGTTTCTCCTCGTAAAGTGTTGAGGCTTGATTTTGGATTTTTCTGTCTTTGGGGGTAGAGTGCCAACGTAAGTCAGTGCCATTTGCAGCCAGCTTTCGAGAGCATTGTCCTGGCTTATTCCAGCAGGTTCAATCGATATGAAACCAGGCATGGGATGACCGCCACCGTCGCAACGCTTTGCCATGGCATTGGCAAGTGCCTGCGGTTCGGCATCTTTGCCGACGCGAACCATCAGGCCTTTCTTTGAAGCGCAGCACAGCATGTTGCCGTTTAGCAGAAAGGTTACGCCGCCAAACATGCGCTTCTCTGAAACCGGCAAGCCGATGAGCGAGTTCCGGATTCTGTCTTCAAGACTTGCGGTGCCGGAATGTTGGTGCGTATTCATCACGGATTACCCCTCTTGAGGCATGGGGGGCATTTCCTGGAAGGCAGGCAGTGCCGGGTCAAGGTGATCCCATGCCTGCAACCGCTTCGTGTAAATCGCCATTTGCGGCGATATGGCTGCAGGGGAGTCCAGGCTCGCCACCCTGAATGTCACCATGCCTGGCATGCCGGAACTCTTTCCGAACAAGGGACTGCCACAGGTTGGGCAGAAACTCGTGATAACGCTGTTCCCGCTATCCGCCTTCCATTCAAATCCGCGGACGTTACCACTGATCCTCATTGCGGCTTCCGGTACCAGCGCGTGAAAGGCATGTCCTGAACCGCTGAGCTTGCGGCAACTTTCGCAGTAACAAAACCCCGTCATGGCCGGGGCTGCGGTGACTTCATATCGTACGGCGCCACACAGGCAGCCGCCTTTTATGTCGACTGAGGCATTTATCTCTGTGTTCATGTTCTTATCTCCGTATTAGATGGGTGCTTGCAAAGTGCAAGCGACAGAATCATGACATGTAGACTTGCATATTGCAAGTGACTCATGTAGCGTAACGATATGAGCAAAGAAGTTGACGTACCCGCATTCCGTTCTCAATGTCCCGTCGCTGCGTCACTCGATTTGCTGGGTGACAAGTGGAGCCTAGTTATCGTTCGGGACTTGACGATCGGCAAAAGAAAATACAAGGATTTTCAGGATTCTCCAGAGGGCATTCCGACAAATATTCTCGCAAACCGCCTGCGTAAACTTGAAGGAGACGGAATCATCGAAAAACGTCCTTATCAAGAGAAGCCCGTAAGGTACGAATACGCTTTGACCCGCAAGGGGGCGGATTTGCTACCAGTACTACAACAGCTGGCGCTTTGGGGACACAAGCACATTCCAGGAAGTTGGTCTCCACCCGACTGGTTCTTGAACGCAAAGCCAGGCGACCTTCCGCCCGAAAAATAGCGTTGTGATTCGCTAATTTATGGCTAACGTTCCACTTGAGCCGCGCCTTGCCCTGGAGCGCAGCGGAAGGGTAAGGCGTCGGACTCGAAGCGTTTGTTAGCGGACAACCTCGGTCTCCCAGCCATCGTACTCTCCGCCATAATCTCGAGCTGCCCGGAACAACGGGATGGTAAGATCGTCTATGTTAGCGATTGATGGGACGCCGATGCAGGACAGCCTGATACCGTAACTGTTTTGATCGGATTCCGGTTCGATCAATGCTACTGTTGTGTAGCCGAGCGTTGCTGCGTGACTCGAGAACTTCTGACGCGAGTCTGAATCAGGAAAATATACCCAGTGCTCGATGGGTCTCTCCTTTTCGAGACGGTCGCCGTTTCTTTCGAGGGCCTCGCAGGTTCGACGATTCTGAATGCGCTCTCGGTCTTCATCTGACGGATACAGAAACCTGAAGTAGGCGTTCCAATCAGGGTCGCTTCGCGTGCCATACTCGAACTCATAGGAAGGAAAAGCTTTCATGACATCTGCGACTCGTTCCGCCCAACCCTCGGCGGTGCGAGCATAGAAGTAAAGGTCGCGATACCCGTTAGAGGTGCTTCGGCCAACATAAAGCGCCGTTCCATCTCCCCGCAATGATTCCAGGGCGTCTTCTAGAGACTTGAGGGTTTCGAACTCGACTTGACTCGACAGACCATCATCTCGCGGCGCCTGCATATGAGTGCGGACATAGGCCATCACCGAATACTCGGCCATGGGTGCTTCTTTGGCTATACCAAGGTCCACGAAGATGGATGCCGGCTTGTTGTCTACACTGCAGAAATAGAAGTCCCAATCGTCGCTCATGATCTTTCTTATTCGCTAAGTTTGAGGTAACCGGCCGCCGGAGCCCGAAGGGCGGAGGGAACCCGCAAGCGCAGCTTGCGGGCGGTCCGGTTAGGCGGATGCCCGCAGCTTGTGCGGATTTCTATTTGGGCATGTTTTGTCACTGCATCTCTCCGGGATGGTTTTTGTTCCCATGACCATTAGTGCACCACATTTCTTTCCGTCGCGCATGAACGAGCATCTTTTTCCCGTTGGACGCTCGGGTAGCCAGTAATCGCACCCCTTGGACGTGCACTTGTAAATAGGACCGAAACGGCCCCGAGCGACTTCCAAAGTACCTTGTTTACAGCTTGGACATGGTACCCCGGTCGGAGGAAGACCAGCATGTGCGCATTCTTTGTCAGCCATCGTCGGCGCTCCTGAGTTCGGTTAGGGAATAGCTGGCGCAAGCGGTATTCCGATTGCGCCAGCAAATACTTCGGGGATTAGGCCGTGCCTTCCGCCATTGCAATGAACTCGGGATTAGGTACGGCACCGGCCAAGTGATTGCTATAGTTGGTGAGCGTTTTCAGGGCCACCCCCATCACCACCTCAAATACTTGAGCCTTGGTAAAGCCGGACATGAGGAATTTCTGCACGTCATCTTCTTTGACCCATCCCTTTTCTTCCATGACCTTGCGAGTGAAGTCGCGCAGCGCATTGAGCTTCCGGTCGGGCAGTGGCTCAAGGGCAATAACCGCCTTCAAGACAGCGCCATCAACTTCGGCCCTACGTCCCAACGCGGTGTGTACCGTCTTGCAATAGCTGCACCCGTTTAGCGTGCTGACGGTAAGCAAAACGACCTGTCTTTCCTGCGGCGTCAGCGAAACCTTGTCGAAAGCCCTGTCGAGGTTAAGTACGGCATCGAGTACCAGAGGCGATTCGGACACATAGGCCCCCAGATTCGGAATGAAGCCGTATAGGTCCTTGACTTTCGCCAGAACTTCTGCGGCACCTGCCGGCGCGGTCATGTCTGAGTGTTGAGTGAAGATGCTCATGATTTCTCCGGAAAATGTAGTTGAGTATGCCGGCAAGCCCTCCGACTAGACCGGTCGGTACAGACTAGCTCAGAGTAGACAGACCGGTCAACTGTTGGTAACGTTGCACCATGACTCAGCAAGAATTAGGGATAACCCAAAATGAAACCCGCAGAATCACTCGATACGCGTGACCGTCTGCTCCAAACAGCCGCCGCCCTGATGTGGGAACGCAGCTTCCAAGCTACCGGGGTTGATGAGTTGTGCCAGCGTGCGAACGCAAAGAAAGGCAGCTTCTATCACTTCTTTCCCTCAAAGTCCGATCTTGCGGTTGCGGCCATGGAAAGCTTTTGGGAACACGCAAGAGCTGGGATTTTTGAGCCAGTCTTTTCAGGCTCGGAGAGTGGCCTGACTCAGCTTCGTGAGCTGATTGAAAGAATTCATGAATTGCAGGTCCAAGTCTCCGCTGAAAAGGGAGGAGTTCTAGGGTGCCCCTTCGGCAACTTGGGACAGGAGATGGCGCGCCAGGACGAGAAAATACGAGAGGCGTTGCAGAAGATTTTCGATTCTCACTGCCAGTTCATCGAAGCCGCGCTTGTCCGCGCGGAACAGGCAGGTGAAATTCCGGCGGGTGATAACCGGCAACGAGCGAAAAACATATTCGCCTTGCTGGAGGGGGCGCTCCTATTGGCAAAGGTCGCAAACGACCCGCAGATATTTCGCCGCGTGATATCGGCGGTGACAGTTGTTGCAGCCGCCTAACGTTTGAGGTGAGGGGCCGCCGGAGCGGCGTAGCCGCGGAGGGAACCTGCAAGCGCAGCTTGCAGGTTCCCTCTCGACCGAATGGTTAGGGGTGTGGCTTTTCGTCGGAAAGCCCTTGTTCGCTCTTCTGAAGAATCTGTGGGACGAGGCGTTCTGAGAAACCAGCAATAAATGCCCAGAAGAGAAGCTTTGCTACATCCTGCCCTGATGCTGGATAGGTAGAGTTGATGAATCTGATCAGGTCGTCTGCTGTTGGTAGAGGCTCAGAAAATGGGGGAAATGCAAAATGAGGAAAGAGTGGTCCGTTCAAGATTTCACTCAAAAAGCCCACGTATAGAACGAGAGAGAATATCCCACCGTAGATTGGAATTAGCAGAATCTGAAACCATGACCGGGACAATAGTTCAAGTTCTTCATCGGCAAGTTTCTTCAGGCGTTGCTGGATGCTTACAAAACCACCAAGTAGTCCGCAACCAAAGCATAACCACGACACCATGAGTCGCTGGTGAAAGAGGAATGACAGCCCGAATATCGAAACCACTATCACGAGAGCGCAGGCTGTCATGAGAATAAGCCGCTTAGTAATTGTGTGGAGCTTTTCAGTTCGGCTGGACATAAGGCTTCCTTCTGCGTGAGCCCCTAACGTTCAAATTGAGGGGCGCGCCGTTTTTGGCGCGTCCCTCTCGAATGCAGGGTTAGGAGCGGGCCTGGCAAACCGACCGATAATGCCGAGATGGGTAAAACCAAACCCCACGGAATACTTGAGCCCGTAACCTAGAGCACGGTCAAAGCCAATGTGGGCGCACCATATGACGCCCGCACATGAAAGCACGGGGGCAGGGAGGAGGAACCCTACGAGAAGACAGGCAATCGCACCGATATACGAGTGTGCGGCATTATAGGTTATGGCACCAACCCGTGCCCCAGCGAGATAACCTAGAAACGAAACGTCCGGGGTGAGAAAGAACAATGCAAACGTACCCCAGCTAAAGCCCAATTTCGAGTAAGCAAGCACCGCTGCGAGGAGAACACACAGCCCCTCAAGTCGAAGCATTAAACGTACAGCACCTGTAGTTTCACCGGACATTTGATCTCCTTGCATAGCGCCCAAAGTTTGAGCTCACCCGAGTGCCGCAGCGGGTGAAGCCCGCTGCAAGAGCGAACCATGAGTAGGCTGCATTGCCTGCCACCTCATCACCCTCCAGCCAACTCTCACCCCGCCCATTAGGGCGTAAATCGTTTCCAATGGCCTTCGGAGACAACCTCGACCATGCCATCGATCACTTTGATGGCGGTCTGATCGTCCATGGCGTACGCCGGCACACGCATGCCGGCGGCCCATTTTTCCGCGTGAGCCATGGAATTCTCCGGCAGCATCTCGTGATCGAGGTGTGGAAACATCGAAAAATCCACCAGTCCTAATGTTTCATCGCTACCGGTGGGCGGCTTCCAGCGGACGAAGTCCTCCCCGATGCTGGGGGCCATCACCATGCTCCCGGCGCTCAGTCCCACGTAAACCGTCTCGCGCAGTGACGGCAAGAGGCTTGCCAGTCCTGATTGCCGCATCCAATAACACAGGTACAAGGGATCGCCGCCTCCCACCAGCAGGACGTCAGTTGCCTGGACCATGGGGACCCAATGCTCTTTATCGATGCTGGGCAGCGCGGTCAGCTCCAGCACTCCCAAGGACTTCCAACCCAATTCGCACATGGGGCAGACGGGATCTCGTCCGCTGATCAGCCGCCATGCGATGTCAGCACCGCCGGGCAAGGCATACGCCGCGGTGGGAATGCAGAGGGCGCTGGACTCGGCAATCGGTTTGCCCAGCAGGTCGAGCAGCGCATTGTGGATGCTCGTGTTCTTGATACCGGCCGAGGTAAGAAGATACTTCACTGAAACTCTCCTTGCAGTTACCGAGAGCGTCCTTTGAGCAGGAACGCGATGGCTGCGGGCTAACGTTTGAGTTAAGTGGCGCGCGTCAGCGCGTCCGCTTGGACGAATTGTTAGCCGCCACCTGACGATCAGAGCGTAAATGTGGCAGGAGGTACCATCGTCCACTTCCCGCTTCAACCACGGCGCGCCGCTTCGATTGCCGCGATGTCGATCTTTCTCATCTGCATCATTGCATCGAATGCACGCTTGGCAGCAGCGCGATCGGGGTCGGTTATCGCTTCTGTCAAAGCCTGTGGGGTAATCTGCCAGGAGAGGCCCCATTTGTCTTTGCACCAGCCGCACGAACTCTCTTCGCCACCGTTGCCCACGATCGCGTTCCAGTAACGATCGGTTTCTGCCTGGTCAGAGGTTGCGACCTGAAAGGAGAACGCTTCGCTGTGCTTAAAGTTGGGTCCGCCATTAAGCCCGAGGCAGGGAATTCCCATGACAGTAAACTCGACCGTCAAAACATCCCCTTGCTTCCCGGATGGAAAGTCCCCCGGTGCGCGATGTACCGCACCAACAGATGAATCGGGGAAGGTCTTCGCGTAAAAACGCGCCGCCTCTTCGGCGTCGCCGTCGTACCAAAGGCAAATCGTGTTCTTTGCTTGCTTCATCATGTCACTTCTCCATGCGCACAGGGGCTAACGACGAAGCTCAGCCGCTGCGCCGCATCGGCGCGGTCGGCTGGAGCGCCTCGTTAGCCATCCACTTTAATTCGAAGTACGGACACCGTTCAATGCTCGGGTCATATGATAGAAGGAGCAGTGCTCGATCAATGTATTCGGGCTTCTGAAAGACGTGCCCATCAAGAAACTTTTCTACTACGTTGCGAGGCAAACCGGGTTCATCCGTATGTATCACAACCATGTAACCATCAGAGTACGGCGGGTCTTTCAGCGCTGGAAAACGCCGATCCTTCTTCGTGATACAGCACGTGAGCGCGTCGATAAACTTCTGTTGGTTCCACTCAGCCCATTCGCTGAGCTTCCTCTCCTTCCGTGCCCGCTTGTACTCGTGGATCATAGGGCCATCAACAAGCTCAGTGACCTCGATGGCGAGCCGCTGACCGCTCTCCCCAAGAGCCTCACAATCCGGAGGATCATTGGGCCGCCGGCGACTCTTTATCTTTGAAAAGAAGAGCGTGCCGTCGGCATGCATTGACTCCGCAAGGGCGACGACTACGCCCCACTCCTCTAGATCTCTATCTATCGCCCATCCGAAGAAATCAGCGTAGCCGCGCGCTTTATCGCGCGCAGCTCGCATCAGGGAAACAATCTCAGCTTGGTCTTCAAGTTTCATGAAACGATGGCTAACGCTATTGCTCAGGCGCGCGGGTTTCCCGCGTCGCCTGCAGCAATTTGTTGGAGGCCAGGATGCGAATTCGATCGACGACAATGGTGGCGCACAGCGCCGCCAACGGAAGGTAGGCGATCGCGATCGGGTAATGTCTTGAATCGGCCCATGAGAAAGCCATCAGCGACGCAATGAGACCACCCAAGATGGCAAGCATCATTCCCAATGACACGGTCCACACCCCGCGCTTTGGGACCCTGACTGCCGTAAGAAGGCAGACCAGAATAACGATGGAAACGACCACTCCGTCAGCGAGCGGCAGGCCTATCGAATCTGCATCTATGGGGTAGACGCCGAGGGAGAGATTGTGCCTTAGCGTGAAGTAGGAGACGACGTTAACTCCGCCAGCCGAAGCGAGGGCTAGGAGCGCTGCAGCCGTAGTCTTCACTCTGGCCTCCAACGTTAAAGCTCACCGGCGGAGCGAAGCGGAGTCCGGTGCAGCGCCTTGTTAGGCGTCATCGTACTGATATATGGCTCGATGTTTTTTATTGCTCTTGAAACGTACTCATCCTTCTCGCCAACCGGGGCAACGTAATGCAATGCTTCCTTGGCGGCTTCTTCGCCCTCGGCGCGGGCAATAATCCATGCGGCTAGATATTGCGACGCGAAACAACCTCCGGCGGTGGCGATGTTGCCCGATGCGTAGAAGGGTTGGTTCAGCACTTCAACCCCAGCTTCTTGTACCCAAGGTTTGGTTGTGAGATCTGTGCATGCAGGAACGTTGGCGAGTATGCCAAGCTTGGCAAGGATGAGCGTGCCGGAGCATTGCGCTCCGATAAGCTGGTGTGCGGGATCCAAGCGCAGAGCCGACATGATGGCTGAGTCATTTACGATCTCTCTCGTTTTGATGCCGCTGCCGACAATGACTGCGTCAGCGGAAGTTGCTTCCGCAAGGGTTGACTGCCCATGCACGGTCACGCCGTTCATTGAAGTGACAGCGCTCTCCGGACAGCAGAGCGTGACGCGCCAATCTGGTTTCTTGATTCGATTGAGCACGCCAAGCGCCACGAGAGAGTCGAGCTCGTTGAAGCCTTGGAAGGTGAGTATGGCGATGTGCATTTTTAATTACCTCGGATTTCGGGCATGACGCCTAACGTAAAGTTGAGTGGCGCGCCGCGTTTGGCGCGTCCCTCTCGAACGCCATGTTGGGCCTATTTGGCACTGCGAGACCCCGCCAGCGCGGTGAAAACGCCGAGGCCAATAAACGCCCCACCCCCAAGCCAACAACCGATACGACGGGCGCCACGAGCGCGCGTCAATGCGGGTGCGACTGCACCGGCCGCTAAGGCATAGGTGCTGTCCGTGACTGCGGCAATTGCAACGAAGATCGAACCGAGCGCCATAGTTTGAAACATCGGCGATGCCTCCGGGCTCAAGAACTGGGGCAGGAACGCAGCGAAGAAAACCGTGGTCTTTGGGTTAAACAGTGCTACAACGAAGCCATCGCGGAAGATGTGGCCAACTGGTGCTGCTTGAGGCACGGAGGTTGAAACCTCGGCTTGTGACTCACGCAACATTTGCACACCAAGATAAACAAGGTAGAAGGCCCCTGCGTACTTGACGACTGTGAAGGCGGCTGAGGAAACAGCAAACAAAGCTGCAAGACCAACAGATGCAGCAAATACATTGCCGAGGTTACCAAAAGCGACAGCAGCCACTGAAACCAGCCCCGAACGGCGGCCTTGGACGAGGCTCCGAGTAACGATGTAGAACACGCCCGGGCCTGGCGTAACTGCGAGCACAACGCTCGCAAGCAAGAATGCGGAAAACAGTGACCAGGATGAAAACAAAGTAGTCATGGTCACTTTCCTTGACAGGCCCAACGGCGAAAGTAACCGGACGCCGCGCGAGGCGGCAGGCTAGAGCGACGACGGTTGCCGGCGGTCCGGTTGACTGGATAGTTAGGGCTGGCGGCCAAAACTGTCTGTATTTTCATAGCCGCTTACCTGGACAAGATGTACTGAATGGCTTGAAGCTTCTCTGCACTCAGACCGTGTAGGTCTTTTTCATCGATCCACTTCTCGCCCAGTAACCTGGCAAATACAAAGATCAGTTGCGAATAGCGGTAATCGTATTTTTCATCAATCGCTCTTCGTTGCTTGGTGAGGTAGTCGTGAACCGCCCAAAGGTCTTCGGGTTTTTCCACCTTCGCGGCCATATCTTTGAACTTGGCCATGATTGAAGCGCATTCCTTCTCGAGCGCTTTATCAAAGGCTCGCCTTGCGACTTTTTTCTCCGAATCAGACCACTTGAAGTCCATGATGACGTAATCCTAAGTTTTTGTTGCCTAACGTTCGCCATAACCGGCGGCAAAAAGTGGCGCGACGAAGAAGCGACGCTTTTTGCCGTCCGAGTTGGTGGCGTTGTTATGCACGCCTGAACCCCGCGCGCACCCACGCCACTGCTACACCCAGCAAGTATAGAGCTAAAGGCACGCCCAACGCCGCCAAGCCCCGCTGCAAGTTTGGCTTGAGGGTGCTCGCAGTTCCTGGGCTGTGCTTCGCGTCAATTTCCGAGAAGCCGTATCTGTATGCGGGATGTTTGTTCAAATATTTGTCATGCGTGGCCTCTACGAGCTGCCTATCCGACATATCGGAGTAAGCGGCCCGCACCGATACTGTGGTGTGGCCACGTAGATCCGTGGACTGTGCGATTAGATACTGGATTAGCTCATTGAACAAGTCGTGATATCTCTGTTCCTCAGAACGCTGCGAAGTGATTGCCACGGACGAGATAACGGCGATCCAGGCGACCGATAGGACGACCCACGCTCTTTGCCACCCGTTGAGTCTCATGTTCTTCTCAGTGCATAACGCTCCGCATTAGCCGCGTCGGCTGCATGCGGTTGCTATGCGAGATTTCGCGCGCATTATCTCCATAGCTCGCAATGGAATAGCCTGCGTCGCACAATTTCATGGAGTACCGACCTTCTTCACGAATCTCCCCTTGGAGTCGAACATGATGTATGTCTTTGAAGGAAGAACTCTCGCGATTCCGCCCTCATCAATGGCGACAATTTTCAGAACTCCAACACTGTAACCTTGGTCCCGTTCCGAGATTTCGATCAGACAAGGTTCGGAACGACTGCAACCGCAGATCTCGGCCGCTTGACGCTCTATTCCTTTTCTCAGTTCATCCGCGGCAGTCGCGCCAGCGACCAGTAGTAGCCCAGCACCCACTAAGTAGCGCAATCGAGAGTTACGCATAACGTCTGAATTCACCGGCCTGCGCGGCTCTTTGCGCAGGTCCGGTGGAATGATGGGTGTACGCCCGACATGGGCATGAACTGATGGGGTGAGAGTCCCCTGTAGGAGTACCTGTAATGCCCATTCTTTGGGCCAATGTAACTACTAGCCGACGGCAAGGGCAACTCCGCGAGGAGTGGTCTGAAGGAAGCCCGAGCGCAAAGGTGCGAGCCGACGAACAGAAACCGCATAGAAGGCTCAGTCTCCGTGTGAGTCAGCACATGATGACGAAACCCGCCGGGTACGGGAGATAGGGTAAATGCGGCGGTTGTGCGCTGAAAGCTCATGTTCTTATTCGGGGAGATCTGTCCGGCGAGCGGCTGGGATAGGTTATGGGAGTCGGACTGAGGTCCAGGGCGAAAGCCTTGGAATAGCCACCGGACCCTACGACCTGTCTTTGGCAGCGCGTTTTGCGGCAACGCAGGGTGTGACCGGGCAGAAGTCAGCAGAGGCCATACTAGCCGCATCGGCCTGGAAGACCGGACGATGAAGGGCCGAACACAAGAAGACAAGGAGGAGCCGTGAGCGACTCGGCATCGGCCGTGAACCCGACCGGGGGAGCCGATGTCCGGCGTGGCGTCACGCAGCCAGCCTTGCACGACGATCTGATGGAGCGGGTGTTGGACCGTGCGAACCTGCGACGGGCCTGGAAGCGGGTGAAGGCCAATCGGGGTGCGCCCGGCATGGACGGGATGCGCATCGAGGACTTCGCCGAGTTTGCGCGCTCGCATTGGGCCGAGATTCGCCAGCAACTGGCCGATGGCAGTTATCAACCCCAAGCGGTACGACGGGTGTCGATCCCGAAGCCGGGAGGGGGCGAACGACTGCTGGGTATCCCGACCGTCATGGACCGGGTGATCCAGCAGGCCATCGCGCAAGTATTGACGCCGATCTTCGACCCCGGCTTTTCGGAGTCGAGTTTTGGTTTCCGACCGGGACGCTCCGCCCATGGAGCGTTGAGGCAGGTACAAGGTCATCTTCAGGCCGGCTACCGCATCGCCTGTGACCTGGACTTGGCGAAATTTTTCGACAACGTCCGGCACGATGTCTTGATGGCTCGTGTGGCCCGCAAGGTTGGCGACAAGCGGCTGTTGGCGCTGGTTGGCCGGTATTTGCGGGCGGGTGTTCTGGTCGGCGAGTCCATCCAGGTAACGGCGTTGGGGACGCCGCAAGGCGGACCGCTGTCGCCGTTGCTCGCCAACATCCTGTTGGATGACTTGGACAAGGAACTGGAAGGGCGTGGCCACCGGTTCGTCCGCTATGCGGACGACCTGCTGATCTTGGTCAAAAGTCAGCGGGCCGGCGAGCGGGTGAAGGATAGCGTCACGCGCTTCCTGACCGGCACGCTCAAACTGGTGGTCAACGAGCAGAAGAGCCGGGTGGTCAAAACCGACCAGGCCAAGTTTCTCGGATTCAATTTCCGGGGAACCAAGCTGCGTTGGGGCGACCGGGCATTCGAGGACTTCAAACACAACATCCGGACACTGACCGGGCGTAGCTGGGGTGTCTCGATGGCTCACCGGTTTTACAAGCTCGCCCAGTATATCCGCGGTTGGATGGGCTACTTCGGCATTTCGGACTACTACCGCCCGATCCCCGAACTCGACCACTGGCTTCGACGCCGGGTACGCATGTGCTACTGGAAACAGTGGCGCTACGTGCGTACCAAGGTCAAGAACCTGTTGGGTTTGGGGACGAGCAAGCGCCAGGCAATCCTGACGGCGATCAGCAGCAAGAGCTACTGGCATCTGTCGCGGACGCTGGCGACGCAGACCGGGATGACCAACCAATGGCTGAAGACCCAGGGGCTGATCACTATCCGTGATCTTTGGATGAAGGCCCATGGCTACACCTGACATCGTCGTGTGCTCCCTTTTCGTGAACCGCCCGGTGCGGACCCGCATGCCGTGGTGGTGTGGGGACTGGGGGTTAGAAACCCCTGGTTACCCGATTAGGCCGATAGCCCAAAGCGCAAAAGCCGGCGCTGGCGAGACGGCGATCAAGCATTTGTTTTGCCTTTCTGTGCTGCGCGAAAGTTGGATACGGCGACCAAGACGCCAACGCATCACCGCGGCATCAGCGCGAACACACCCCAGCCCAGGTATTCACGCGTGTAAGCGGCGTAGCGCTCGGGTTCCGATGTCAGTTTGGCTCGAACATCTTTCGCGAACTCGTCGTCGGGGTTGGCTTCAAGCCATCGGCGCATGGTGAGCCATTTGGCCGCCTCGTATCTATCCCAGCCGTCTTGGTCAGCCAGAACCATTTCAACGACGTCGTAGCCAAGATGGCCGAAAGACGCGAGAAGTTCAGGAAGCATGAGAAAGTCGGAGATTGAGTTGGCAAGACACCCCTTGGCAACATCTTCCGTCGGCGGTAACTGCCGCCAGTAGGGTTCGCCGATGAGGATGATCCCTCCGGTGCGCAAGCTCCGCGCCAGAAGCTCGATAGTGCCGACGACTCCCCCGGCGATCCAAGTGGCACCGACACAGGCTGCCACACCGACCTTCTCGTTGGAGACGTAGCCCGCAGCATCGCCATGGATGAACTTGACTTGATCGGCGACGCCGAGTTCTACGGCACGGAATTTCGCTTGCTCTGTGAACAACTGGCTCATGTCGATGCCGGTGCCGATGACGCCGTGATCGCGTGCCCAGGTGCACAGCATCTCCCCCGAACCGCTGCCGAGGTCGAGCACTCGGGTCCCCCTTTCCAGACGCAGCGCCGCGCCGAGAGTGGCAAGCTTTTCGGGTGTGAACGGGTTATGGATGCGGTGAGCACTTTCGGTGATGTTGAAGATGCGTGGAATATCCATTGTGGAAAATTTCCTTACGAGTGTGAATAGATTCGGTCATGGCCTAACGATGAAGCTGGAGCGCGCCGCTGCCGCGGCCTGAAATGGGCGCAATGCTTACCGGCGTCGCTTCAAGCGCCTTGTTGGGCGATCTATGGCCGAAAGCGCTCGAAGTCCACATCCGCATACCCATTGGGACGGTAAGTCACCGTCGTCGTGGTGTTATCACTTAACGCAACAAAGGCGTAGAATCAGGGTCAGGTCTTGCAAAGTCACATCATTCCCCATGCATGGATTCGTAGGCTTTCACCGCCCGACTCACGGTGGCGTAGTGCACGCCAAATTCCCGGGCGATGGCTTTCATCGCATAATCGCCGGTGAGATAGGCCAGCGCCATGCCGGTGCGCGGATCGCCGGCATATTCCGTTCGATAATGCGCCAAGGGCTTCGCCAACGGCCGCCGTTGAATGTCCTCGCGCCTATCGCCACGGGACGTGATGTGGGGGGAGATGACAGAGCGGGGTGTGGGCGTGCAAGACCTGACCCCGGTGGCGGTGCAGGGCGAAGCGCAGTCTTGGCCCGCAGAGCAGCGGAGAGACGCTCCCACGAACGGTCAAAAGGTTGGGTGCGCTGGTTGTTACACAGAGAGCACAGTCGAGCACCGGATTTCAATAGGTTTACGTTTAGCCCTTTGACTGGAACGTTTCTTTGAGACGCGGCATGCCGATACAACGGGCGATTTTGAGAGACGTGACCAAAGATCGCGCTTAAGTCCGACTTTTTAATTGTGTGCTCGCCTGTGCGAGCTTCGTCACCACAGACCCAGCACTTCATCGGCGGTATGAAACATAACGTCTGCGCTCAGGCGCGTGCGTCCCGCACGTCGCCTGCAGCGCGTTGTTGGGCATTTGTCGTACTTGGCTCAAGATTCCCCTTCCGCGAGCTTACCAATCTCCAGCCACATCTCCGCCGCAAGCGATTCCACCTCATCCGCAAACTCCTTCGCAGCAGCTAGATCTATGATTCGACCGCCACGAGCAGTTGCTATGCAACGCTCGAGAGCAAAGTCCCCGGATGCTTCGTGGGCGAACACGTTTAGCATCACGGGGTTGTGCGCGATGTCGTTGCGTGTTTGCGCAAGGACTCGAGCACGCTTCAGCATGCGGATGAACTCCGCAATGCGCGCTGATTGCTTCTCGCGACCTTCCAACATTTCAACGATCAGATCGACGCGAAGGGCGAAGCCTAGCCTTGATGATGTATCTGCGATCTTCTCGTTCGGCAGATGCGCCAGGCACTTGTAGGTGATGAGCTCGAGCTCACCAAAACCAACAATCGCTTTTCCGACAATGGCGTGCCATTCCCCCATCTCGCGAACGTGCTGCTCCAAGCTCATTGGCTTACCCATCGCTTCATGCCCAACGCTCACGCTAACCCGCCGGCACCGCGCACGCGCGGTGCGAACCCAAAGGCGTTAGCCTTTGGGCGGTCGGTGTTGAGCGTGTTGTTAGGCGACTCCACTGACGTTGACGCGCTAGGCTTCACTCTAAAACAGCTCCCATTCTCCACCGGCGCCGTGATAGGTGTCAGCCGACAGTCGAAAGCGCTGCCCGCAGGCAGTACATCGGAAGTAGTGTTCGACATAGTCTGGCCAGGGCGCGACATCGCTAAGCTCACTGAACTCGCCGGATGGGCTGTGCGCCGGTTGCGTGATATCGACCAACGTTCCATCTGCCACATTGGCCCGCAACACCCGGATTGTTTTCGTCAGCTGAGCAGGCGAGAGAATCTCGTGGCGCACGGAGAGTTCTGCACATTTTTGGCACTCCTCTTTCATGTTCTAGCGCCTAACTTTGTATTAGACACCTACCCCAGGTGTATAACACCGGCAGTGAGGTGTATAACTCGGGATGTTCTGTCCTAAACTTTTGTATTTTATAAACTAGTTTCATGTAGACAGGACTCATGACTGAAGCAAATACACCGCCTGCCGCAGGTAGCCCGAAACTGCTGGATCAGGTGCGTGCCCGCGTCAGGGCCAAACACTACAGCATTCGTACGGAAACACAATATGTCCAGTGGATCGGGCGCTTTATTCTCTTTAACGGCAAACGCCATCCCCGTGACATGGGTATCGTCGAGGTGGAAGCGTTTCTGACGCATCTCGCGGTGGAAAGCAAGGTGTCTGCCTCGACGCAAAATCAAGCTTTGGCGGCGCTCTTATTTCTCTATCGAGAGGTATTGCGCCTCGACTTGCCGGGACTGAAGGACGTAGTTCGGGCTAGAGCATTTTCATATCTACTGTACGGGCACTCGCGAGTAGGCCGGGAATCCCTTCCCAATCGCAAACGGCGATTGGAGCGCCGAAGCCCCCCTTCCCGACACCACGTCCCGGCCGAGTGTCTTCGTCGGCAAAGGATTGCCGACCTACGAATGCTTGAATCCATTCACCCGAGCCGAAGGCGCCAACGACGTCCACCAAGCCGGTTCTACCGTACGAGCGCGATGAAAACGCGCTAAGCGGCCGGCGCGGTTGCCGACGGTGCTGACCCGTTCCGAGGTTCAAGCGGTGCTCGCCCGGATGGATGGCGTTTACGGGCTGATGGCGCGCTTGCTCTATGGAACGGGTATGCGATTGATGGAATGCGTGCGCTTGCGGGTGAAGGATGTGGACTTCGAACGGCGTGAAATTCTCATCCGCGATGGCAAGGGAGCCAAGGATCGGGTGACCGTGTTGCCGGAGAGTTTAAGAGTGGCGTTGCAGGCTCACTTTGCGGAGCGCCGCAAGCTGTATGAGCAGGATTCGGCCGAGGGGAAATCCGAGGTGTATCTTCCCGATGCCCTGGCGCGCAAGTATCCTCAAAGGCCGAAAGAGTGGGGCTGGCAGTATGTGTTTCCCTCCGGGAGCTGTTCGAGCGATCCGCGCAGCGGCCGCGAGCGGCGGCATCATGTGGATGAAAAGCTATTGCAGCGGGCCATGAAAAAAGCCGTCCAGGCTGCCAGAATAGCCAAGCCGGCGACGCCGCACACGTTGCGGCATAGTTTTGCCACGCACCTGATCGAAGGGGGCTACGATATCAGAACCGTTCAGGAACTGCTCGGACATAAGGACGTGAGCACCACCATGATTTATACCCATGTGCTGAATCGCGGCGGACAAGGCGTGGTCAGTCCGCTCGATCGGATGTGATCGCCATGATCGACTGCGGCTCACAACAGCCACTCGATGGGCAAGGCCGACAGGAACCGGATGCCGGCGCGCAGCCAGAAGCTCGTGCCGGGTTCCGTGTCGTGCCGCACCCACTCCCCGGACCGGTGCTCGGTCCAGTACAACTGCCCATTGTTTGACAGGCGCACCTGGTATGAGTTGGCGGGAATGCGGCTGTCGAACGCCGTGGAGATATTCCTCGCCAGGGCCGGACTGTCGATGACGAAGCCCATTTCGGTGTTCAGCTTGGCCGAGCGCGGATCGAAATTGAACGAGCCGATGAAAACGCGCGAACCGTCCACCGAGAAGGTTTTCGCGTGCAGGCTCGACGCGGAGCTGCCGGAACTGCCCGGCAGTCCCGCGCGTCGGTTCGTTCGCGGCGACAAGCGCCGCAATTCATAGAGCGTAATGCCCGCTTCGAGCAGCGGTTTGCGCCGCTTCGCATACCCGGCATGCACCGCTGCCACGTCGGTGGCTTCCAGCGAATTGGTCAGTATCGTGACGTTCACGCCGCGTTCCGCCATGCCGACGAATGATTCGACACCCGCGGCGGTGGGCACGAAATAAGCCGATACGAGTTCGACATCTGTGGCCGGTTCGCCGATGATCTCATTCATCTGATGGGGCAAAAGCTCGTCCGACTCGGCCCGGCCGAGCGCCTTGGCGGGGTCGTCGCTGACCATGCGGGCGGGAGCCCACTCCAGTGCCAGGCGGCCTTCCGTCAGTTCGCGCACGAACGGCAATTGGCGTATCGCAGCCATGTAAGCCGCCGCGGCGGGGTCGCGCTCGACCAACGACGCCTGAGATGCGAGCTGCTCCAGCCGCGCGGGGTCGGCCGGCGGCAGCAACAGGCCGACGGGGTAGGACGAACCGCTCGCCCAGTAACGGTCGAAATCGTTCGACACGTCCTCGACGATAGGCCCCACCGCCATCACATCGAGATCCACGAACACCGTACCCTCGGCGGCGTCGAAGTACTCGTCCCCGACATTGCGGCCGCCGATGATCGTGGCTTGATTGTCCGCCGTGAACGACTTGTTGTGCATGCGCCGGTTCAGCCGGGAGAAGTCGGTCAGATACCCGATCAGGCGCGGTTTCCGGATCACGAACGGGTTGAACAGCCGGACTTCGATGTTCGGATGAGCGTCCAGCGCGGCGAGCGTAGGATCGAGCCCGGCGGTGTTGTTGTCGTCGAGCAAGAGGCGCACGCGGACGCCGCGCTCGGCCGCGGCGTGCAGCGCCTCGAACAGCAAGGTGCCCGACCGGTCCTTGCGCCAGATGTAGTACTGGACGTCGAGCGAGCGCTCCGCGGCCCGCGCGAGCAGCATCCGCGCGGCGAACGCGTCGCGCGAATCCGGCAGCGGATAGAGGCCGGATTGTCCCGGATGCGCGGCGACCGCCGAGGAGATCGCCCGCCCGAGCCGGGTGGTGTCGGTGTCGACCAGGGCGGTCGAAACGCTGCGGTTTTCCAGTAACGGCAAAGTGCTGTATCCCTCAAAAAGGCCTATGACCAGGCCAAACGCCAGAATGAAAAAACCGATGCGCCTACTCACGCACGTTTTGCCCAGTTGCTATCCATGCCGCATCGCCCATTCGATGTGTCGCGTGCGCAATCAGCTTGCTCGACTCGCGAAGCCACAGCACCGAGCTCGCCACCGCGATGCAGCGCAGCCGGTCGCCCGCTCTCAAGGCCACGGTCGAAAACGCCTGCTGCAGAAGCCGATAGGGCACAGTCTCGGGTATCCGAACCGGCGCGGCGCTCATTTTTCTCGCCCGGCCATCGCCAGGGGACGGGTCTCCAGCGGAGGCGCGGGCGGCAGTCCGGTGACCTCGAGGATTTCCTCCTCGCCCAGCGTCTCGCGCGCGAGCAAGGCGTCGACCAGGGCATCGAGCTCCTTGCGATGCGCCTTCAGGAGACTCTTCGCTTGTTCGTGGCTCTCGTTGATGATTCTTTGCACCTCGGCGTCGATGATGCGGGCGGTCTCCTCGCCGAAGGGCTTGGCGCCGACATAGCCTCCGCCGGCGCCGCTCAGGTAGGGATTCTCGCGGGGCGCGAGCTGCACCATCCCGAGCTTGTCGCTCATGCCCCAGCGGGTGACCATGTTGCGGGCGAGCTGGGTGGCCTGCTCGATGTCGTTCTCGGCGCCGGTGGTCCGGGTGCCGTACACGATCTCCTCGGCCGCGCGGCCGCCCAGCATGCCGACGATCTTGGCGCGGAGATACGCTTCCGGATAGTTGTAGCGGTCGGTCTGGGGCCGCTGATACGTCACCCCGAGCGCTTGTCCGCGCGGCACGATGGTGACCCGGTGCACCGGGTCGGCGCCGGGCATCACCAGGCCGAGGATGGCGTGTCCGCTCTCGTGATAGGCGATGCGCTCCCGGTCCTCGCGGGTCAGGAGGAGCGGACGCTCGGGGCCGAGCACGATTTTCTCCAGCGCGTCCAGAAAGTCCTTCTGGCGGACCGCGCTCTCTTCGCGCCGGGCCGCCAGCAGCGCCGCCTCGTTGACGAGGTTTTTGAGGTCCGCTCCCGAGAGTCCGGGCGTCGTGGCGGCCAGCTCGTCCAGGCGGACGTCGTCCGCGAGCGGAACCTCGCGGGTGTGAACCTTGAGGATCGCTTCGCGGCCGACCTTGTCCGGGAGGTTCACCACCACGCGCCGGTCGAAGCGTCCGGGCCGGAGCAGCGCCCGGTCGAGCACGTCGGGCTGGTTGGTCGCGGCCAGCACGATGACGCCTTCGCGGCCCGTGAAACCGTCCATCTCGGTGAGGATCTGCTGCAGCGTCTGCTCGTGTTCGCTGGCGGCCCCGATCGCCACCTGGCCGCGCGCGCGGCCTATCGCGTCGATCTCGTCGATGAAGATGATGGCCGGAGCGTGCTCGCGCGCCTGCTTGAACAGATCCCGCACGCGCGCAGCCCCCACGCCGACGATCATCTCCACGAACTCGGCCGCGCTCATCGAGAAGAACGGAACCTCAGCCTCCCCGGCGACCGCCTTCGCCAGCAAGGTCTTTCCGGTACCCGGCGCGCCGACCAGCAGCACGCCCTTCGGCGCGGTTCCGCCCAGGCGGGTGTATTTCTCGGGAGACTTCAGGAAATCCACGATCTCGACCAGTTCGTTCTCCGCCTCGTCGATGCCGGCCACATCGTCGAAGGTGACCCTGGCGCTCGCCTCCTGGTCGTAGCGGCGGGCCTTGCTCCGGCCGATGTTCATGAGTCCGCCCATGCCGCCGCCCTGCTGCACGGCTCGCCGGTAAATCCAGACATAGAAAAGAATGATGAGGATCGCGGGGCCGAAGCCGAACAGAAGCGTGATCCAGGGACTGCCTTCCCGGATCGGCACCGCGCTGATCTCGACCTTGTGCTCGATCAGGAACGCCTCCAGTCCGGGGTCCACGAACGCGGGCAGTTCGGTGGTGAAGGTGTCCGCCGTTTTGGGCTCGGGTTCGGTCAGGCGCCGCTCGTCGGGCGCCACGTCTTCTCTATCTTTCGGCGGCCAGGTGACGGGCGACGCAAACCGGCCCTCGACGCTCGCCCCCTGGCTGTAAATCGCCTCGACGTTTCTCTTCGCGACCTCTTCCTTGAAGGCGGTATAAGGGATGGTGATCGACTCGCCGGGTTCCGGAAAGAGAGACCGCATCAGCAGGTAGTTGATGAGGAGGAGGATCAGGAACGTCAGCCAAATTCTGCGAGGCGCGCCTTGCGGCTGTTCCGGGCGGCGCTCGGCCGGCTGGAAGCGCGGGTCGGGCGCCGAGTCTCGGTTGCGCGGCGCCTTTGGTGTCGGCCAATTCATGGTGCCTCCGAGGATGTGCTCATTCTTCTGTCTTAGAGCCTATCCCAGTAGGCTCAAGAATCCCTTCGACGGGCCTGTCCTGAGCTAAGCTCGTAGGGTGCGGTGAAGAACGAACCGCACCGATGCACCGCGAATGATGCGGTTCCCTTCGTTCACCACATCCTACGAGCTCAGGGCGAACGGCCTGCCGGGATAGGCCCCTATTTGCCGAGATCGAAAACCCGCGTGCTGCCGCCGGGGAAGTCGTGTACTTCATCCTTGAATGCCAGGCGGATCGGCGCGATGCCGGGTTCGCGCCCGTGTACGGTAAGGGCGTCGCGGGTGAGATGCAAATCGAGCGTGTGCCCGCGATAGCGAATGCGCAGGTCGAGGCGCTCCAATTCCGCCGGCAATTGCGGATTGAGCCTGAGGACATCGCTCGTGACCTCGACGCCGGTCGTTACGCGCTGCATCAGATCGACCGTCCCCGCCATGGCGCCGAGGTGCACGCCTTCGGCCGTGGTGCCTTGCTGAATGTCGCTCAAGTCGCTCTGCAACGCCTCCGCGAAGTAGGTCATCGCGCGCGGCCGGTTCGATCGCGCCAAGACCCACGCGTGCACGACCCGCGACAATGTGGAGCCGTGCGACGAACGGCGGTCGTAATACGTGACGTTGCGCGGAATGGTTTCATATTCGAACGGATAGCCGAGATGCGTGAACAGATCGCTCAGCTCCTCGGCCGAAAACAGATAGAACAGCATCAGCACGTCGGCCTGCTTCGACAGCTTATAGCGGTTCGCCGTGTCGTTCTCCGCTTCGAGAATGAGATCCAGGCGCTGGATGTTGCCGTACCGCCTCCGGTAGTCCTCCCAATCCAGCTCGATGAGCTTTTCGTAGCCCTCGAACTGGCTGATGACCCCGTTCCCGTGAAACGGCACGAACATTCGCCGGCTGATGTCCTCCCAACGCGCGGTTTCTTCCGCGGACAAGGGAAGCTCGCGCATGAGCTCCAACCGCCGGAGATCGGGGAGCAGCCTGAGCACGTCCAGTGCCCGGCGCAGCACCCACACGGCCATGATGTTGGTATAGGCGTTGTTGTCGAGACCGGGCGTCGGCGCATCGGGATAGCCCTCGTGGAACTCGTCCGGGCCCATCACCCCGCGGATCTCGTAGCGGCCCTTTTCTTTACTGAAGCTCGCGATGCTGGCCCAGAAGCGGGCGATCTCGAGCATCAGCTCGGCACCGGCGAACTGCAGAAACTCGATGTCACGGGTAACCTGAAAGTACTGCCAGACGTTGTAGGCAATGGCGCTGCCGACGTGGCGCTGCAGATAAGAGTTGTCGGGCACCCATCGCTGCGAGCGCGGATTCAGGTTGAGTTCCTGGGTTTCCTCCTGCCCATCGCTTCCGCTTTGCCATGGGAACATGGCGCCCTGGAATCCGGCGCTCTTCGCCGCGGCTCGCGCTTCGTCTAGGCGCCGATAGCGGTACATGAGCAGCGAGCGGGTGATCTCGGGCATTCGAAAATTGAGGAACGGGAAGATGAACAGCTCGTCCCAAAAAATGTGGCCCTGATACGCTTCGCCGGTCCAGCCGCGTGCCGGCACGCCGATATCGAGATCGATGGAGTTGGGGGACACGGCCTGCAGCAGATGAAACATGTTCAGCCGAAGCATCATCGGCGCGTTCAGCCCGAAATCGCGTCCGGCGGGTTCCATGTGGATGTCGAACCTTCGCCACAGGTGCATCCAGGCCAGGACGTGGTCCGACAGCACGGCCTCGAAGCGTCCGGCTCGCGCCATCGCCTTGCGCGCCGCCAGGGCGCACTGGGAGATGGCGCGATCGCGCGAGGTATGGAGCATGGCGAGTTTCTCCAGCACCAGCGTCTCCCCCGGCTTGAGCCGCATGCCGAACGCCTGCCCGATATACCCGGGTTCGCGAACCGTTCGACGCGGCGTCTTGACAAGCTTGCCGCCTTTGAACGCCTGCGTTCGCGCCGCCTGCGCGACATGCAGCTTCGACTGAGATGTACGCACTTCGAGACACACCCCGTCCTCGCCGACGATTTCACCCGTCAGCGGCTCCAGGTGCTGATTGTTGAATTTCCGATAAAGCTTCGCGCCCGCGTTGACAACACGCCCGTCGATGGCCGTGCGGACCGTGATGCGTGCAGACCAGTTCTCGGCGGTCAGGGTGAGCTCGATCGCACCCAGATGCATGTCGACCATCGACACCAGGCGCCGCTCCGTAAGCGTGCTCCGCCGCCCTTTGCCGTCCTCGAAGCGTATGGCCCTCGACAGCAGGCCGCTGCGGAGGTCCAGTTCTTGACGATGTGACAGGATTCTGACCTTTCGCTCATCGAACCAATCCTCGTCGGCGATGCGAAACTCGAGCGCGAGCCAATTGGGGAAGTTGACGAGGTCCTCGTTTTCGACCACCCGTCCGGCGATATCGGTCCGCAGCCGGTTGTAGCCGCCTGCCAGGTAGGTGCCGGGATAACGGATATCGTCCGCCCGCGCCCAGGGCGCTGCTCCGCGCGTCTCGAAATAGCCGTTTCCGAGGGCGCACAAGGATTCCCGGATGCCCTCGCGTGCCGGGTCGAAGTCCTCGTACGCCAACACCCAGGCAGAGGGCGGTTCGAGCGACACGCGGATGTTCGCCAAGCCGGTCACGACGGCATCGGCGCCGGCCTCCCGCAAGGCCTGCGACCGACCGCTGCGGTCGATGCCGATAACCAGGCCGAACCGGCCCATGTGTCCCGCCTCGACCTCGCCGACCGTATCCGCCACGACGACCGTTCGCAGCGGTTCCACTCCGAGCCGCCGCGCCGCCTCCAGAAGCGCATCGAGCGGCGGCTTGCCCTCGAGCTCCGGACGGATGATCTCCGACCCGTCCACATAAATATCGAACAGCGGCGCGATACCGGCGGCTTCCTGCACCGCTGCAAACTCGTTGCCGGTAGCTATCACGGCCGTTCGAATCGCCTGCGCCCGGAGCGACCGCACCAGATCGATCGCGGCTTGATCGACTTCGATGGCCCCATGCTGCTCCGAATATCGCGCAAAATATCCGCCGTCGAGGTCGAACAAGACGGCATCGTAGTCGCGCGGCAAGAGAGCGACGATGGGGCCGGCAGTGCTCATCTCGGCACTCGAATGCCGATCTCAGTGTTCTGCGGGCTCGTCGGCCTTCGTTCGGTGCACGGTGCCGTCGGGATGCTCGGGCGGGCTGTAGAGCGTGTACAGCCTGAGCGGCTGGTCGGATGAAGTGTTGATCACATTGTGTTCGACGCCCGCCGGAATCACCACCGCCACGCCATCGCTCAACGGGTGCTCTTCGCCGTTTAGCACGGCCACGCCGGTTCCGGCTTCGATGCGGATGAACTGATCGTGCTCCTCATGGGTTTCGACTCCGATTTCCTCGCGCGGCTGGAGCGTCATCAGCACCAGCTGGGTATTCCGGCCGGTATAGAGCACGCGGCGATAGTCCTGGTTTGCCAGCGTATCGCGTTCGATGTCCGTTGTGTATCCGATCATAAGTCACCTCCAAAAACGATTGCGGCAAGACGAAAATTCAATGAGCGGTCAGTCCGCCGGCTTCGAAGCGCCTCTCGCGCCTATCGTCCCGGTACGATTTTCCAAAGCTCACCGTTGGTCTCGTCGGTGACGACGTACAATCCACGGCTGCTCGAGCCCCGTTGCGAGCACGACGACGTCGAAGGCGACATTGGATTGGACGGCGCACGCGCGGGTCTGACCGGGAAACGCCGGGCGCTGGTCCGGCGCGTTCGGCGCGCGTGTCTCGAACGGCGGACAGGCGCCTGTCCCGCCGGACGTCTGCGCCCCGCCGCTGCCCGCACAGACCATCAGAACGAATATTGAGATACAGGCTACGCGGCAAGTCTGTATGGGGCGGCCCTCCTTGGCGGATGATTCCATTCTTGAGACCAGCGAGACAATAAGAAGTGCGCCGCTCGCAGGCGAAGGCCGGGCGACCGGTCCCCAGGAGGGGGCCACAAAAAACAGACGGGGCATTCCGGAGGATTATCGAGCCGCGTAAACCGGACTCCGCTTATTCGGTCTTTCGTATCCCTCTTGTTGGACGGGCCGAGGGAAAGGCTTGGGGGAAAACGAAAACAAACGCGGTCCGGTATCTTTTTGACCCATCCGAAGATGACTCTCGCCCCCATGCCCCGTCCCACGGCCCAAATGGCGTTTTCGTGCCGTTTACTCGTGGCAGGACTAGGCCTTATTCGGCGATCCTTCCCAGGCTTCGGATTCCTTTGCGGTCAGTGCGATCGCGATACAGCTCCAACCGTTCATGATCAGTTCGATTGCGACGAAAAGGCCGATGATCCAAAGTCCTGAAACCGGCCATTTCGCCACGATCATGACGCCCAGCAGTATTTCGAGCATGGCGCTTGCAAGCGGCCAAACCCAGCTTTTGAGCCCGCGGAGTTGAAGGGCCATAACCATCCGCGCGATACCGATGCCGATCAGCGCTCCGCCAAGGACCAAGGTAAGAAGGGTTGATGCGGCCACAGGGTTGTTAATGATGGTTATACCCGCAAGCAAATAGAGGATGCCGATGAGTACGGACAGAATGATGCTTTTCCATCCCGTGGCCTTGACGGCATGAAATATCTGGAAGCTTCCGCCAATGAGCAACAGGACTCCGAAATAAACCATGCTGGCCACGGTCAAGAAAAACGTCATGCCCAGCCCGATCGTACCGAGAATGATCAATACGATTCCCAGGGCCAGGAGCCAACCCCAATTCTGTCTGAGTTCGCCGAAGAAAACGTCCGGGCCGCCCGCGCCGGTCAATCGTTCCATATATGACATGACGAAGTCCTCTTTGTCAGATGCAGACAGGGTTTGACCGCAGCGTCGGGCGCTTCGTTCGCTTTCTCGGCAGGCATGTCAGGATCGGGCGATTACTTCAGTTCTTCGATCGCCAGCCGGTGGTAACGGTGCGCGAAATCGAACGGTACGCGGCGAACGACGTTCATCGCGCGTGCCGCGTCGGTGTCGCCGGGTGCATAGATCAGCAAAAATGCGGAGCCTTGCCGGGCCGCATCCAGATGGGCTTGCACCGCATCGTCGCTCCAGCCCAATCGCGCGAGAAAGCCCGTGTTTTCCGCAAGATTACGCTGCGCGGCGGCAGCCACTTCTTCGCACGTATAAAGCTGGCAATCCGCCTGCTCATAACCGCCGGTTAGGAGATCTTGCTGTACCCGCTGTGCGTCCTCCCGTTTCGGGAACGCGACGACCAGGTAGCCGACAGGATAAAAAATGCCGAAGTCCGTGGTCTTAGGGGGCGTGCGCGGTTCTTGATTGCTCATGATTCATGCTCCTTTGACGTGACATCGTTAGTCCTTTAGACAGCTGGATTAGGCAATTTGACTGCGAATACTAAAGCCGCGTTTGTTCCCGCCGTTGGCGCCGCCAGGGTGGGTTATTCCAAATCGCTTTCAATAAAGCATTAATTTTTGTAGGTGAGTTAGCCCGCGAGGCCGTAGCCCACCGAGCGATCCCGAATCGGTGGGTTACGCTTCGCTAACCCACCCTACGATTAATGTTCACTCGAATGCCGAATGGAATTAGGGCTTCGCGGCCTAACCCACCTGCAAAATCAATTCCTCATTGACAGCGATCCGGAATATCAAGGTCCGCGGTTCTTTCTGGATCTCATCCGGAACCTTGCGTACCACGCGTCGGATTCCGCTCCTCGATGAAACGTTTCGTTACCCGATCGCGGGACATGTTTCTCCGATATCCCACGAGGCGTACCCGAAACGCCCACAACCAAGGCATGGATGTGAAAAGGGAGCACCGACGATAGCCAGTCCGTCACCGAATCGTTACGAAATCCTAATAGACCTGTAACGCGCCGCCGATTAAATGGCCGCGCTTCTGAACAAATGTCGGGCCTCGACCACCTGGTAACCGTCGAGTTCGCCGATTGGAAAGGGGCCGCTTGCGGCCCTTTTATTTTCTTTCCAACCCGGAGCTCATTGTGAACATGACACCAGTCAAATCCCTGCTTTTTGCCGCCGCTTGCGCCGTCGCACTCGGCCAAACCGCCAGTGCCGCACCGGAGCACAATAACGCCCACGGTTACGGCAAGTTCGAGTTCGCCTTGATCGGCGACGTGCCGTATGCCCCGGCCGATTTTTGGAAGCTCGATAACGTGATCGCGGAAATCAATGCGAACCATAAATTGAAATGGGTTCTGCATGCCGGCGACATCAAGAACGGTTCCACCCTGTGCTCGGACGAAGTGTTCGAGGATCGGCTGCAACGCTTCCGGCGTTTCGAGATTCCCTTCGTTTTGACCCCCGGTGACAATGAATGGACGGATTGCCATCGCGCCAACAATGGCTCCTATCAGCCTTTGGAACGGCTGGCCAAGCTGCGAGAAATGTTCTATCCGGTGCCCGGTCAGACGCTGGGCGAGAAAACCATGACGGTGGAAACCCAGGCCGCCGATCCGAGCTATCCGGAATTCGTCGAGAACACGCGCTGGATGGAACAGCACGTCATGTTCGCGACAGTGCACATCGTCGGCAGCAATAACGGCCTGGCGCCGTTCGCCGCCCGCACCCCGGCCGACGACGAGGAAGTCGCTCGCCGCATCGAGGCGGCCCGCGCCTGGATCAGCGAGACCTTCGCGAAAGCCGAGGCGGAAGACGCACGCGGCGTGCTGCTTCTATTTCAAGCCAATCCCGGTTTCGAGCTAGCCAAGGGCAGCGCGGGGCGGCGCGGTTTCGAGGAAATTCTCGCCGACATGGAAGCGGAAGCGATCAAGTTCAAGAAGCCGGTCGTTTTCGCGCACGGCGACTCGCATTATTACCGTGTGGACAAGCCCATGATGGGCAGTATCAGCAAGCGGCGCATCGAGAACGCGACGCGCGTGGAAACTTTCGGCGCGGACGACGTGCACTGGCTGCGGGTCGTCGTCGATCCGAATTCGGCGGACGTCTTCTCGGTTCATCAGGAAATCGTCGAAAAGAACCTGGAACAGCATCCGTTGCCCTAGAGCATTTTCCGATTCGGTGCCAGAGAGCCCGATATGTAGGTCGGCAATCCCTTGCCGAACCGATAAGTCGGCAAAGGATTGCCGACCTACGTTCTTCCCGCCCGACACGAAGCCGTACACCGGGATGAAAAACGTTCTAATCGGCCGACGAAACACCCTGCGAGAAGTTCCGGGGTACGTTTTAGCCGGTGAAAGGACCGCTTTCGCGGTCCTTTCTTTTGCTCGCTTGCACGGGCGAAATTGCAGACATTCCGGCAGTATCCCAAGAGCTCAACTCTTTCCAGCATTCGTAGGTCGGCAATCCTTTGCCGACAAACCCGTTGCGTCGGGAATGGATTCCCGACCTACGCGCGAGTGCCCGTACAGTCGTCCGGGGTCGCCAAACTGTAACCAGATCTACTCACACCCGTCATTTTTGAATTCGAGAATTAGCCACACGGATGCCCCGCAACGAAATCCGCACCATCGATTCCGATGGGGATGGACGGTCGTGGCGGGAGAACGCTTGGAACACGCTTCTCGACTAATGGCAACGCAAAATAACGGAGATCACATGACAACTCGTGACGACCATATCGACTTGATCCGCCACCTCGCGGCCGCCGATGCCAGGAAAGAACTCGACCCCAACTGGACGCTCAGCCGCCGCGGTTTCATCAAAAGCGGTATCGCCGCTGCCGCCGCTGTCGCCATGCCTTACAGCGTTCTCGGTTCGGGGCAGGCCCGCGCCGAAAACATTCCCTTCAGTCCCGATTACGGCCCGCTCTCGCCGGTATTTGACGAAGCTACCGGCTTGCCGCTGCTGAATCTGCCGGAAGGCTTCAAGTATTGGTCGTACGGCTGGACCGGCGACATCATGGATGACGGCATTCCCACCCCGAGCAATCACGACGGCATGGCCGTAGTCGCCGTCAACAATGGCCGCTACGTGCTGGTACGCAACCACGAGAAAGGCGGCGTGACCGGCTCCTTCGCGGCTCCCGAACTGACTTACGACCCTGCTTGCGACGGCGGCACGACCAATCTCATCTTCGCCCCGAATTCGCGTGGTAACAAATGGGCGTCGAGCCGGGCCTCGATTTCCGGCACCATCCGCAACTGCGCCGGCGGCCCCACGCCCTGGAATTCGTGGATCAGCTGCGAGGAAACCACCAACGGCTTGCACACCAACCCCGCCTACACCAAGCAGCACGGTTACTGCTTCGACGTTCCCGCCGTGGGCGAAGCCAAACCCATCGCGCTGGTCGACATGGGCTGCTTCAGCCACGAAGCCGTTGCGGTCAATCCGGCCACCGGCATCATCTACGAGACCGAGGACAGCACGCCGTCCGGTTTCTACCGCTTCATTCCCAACGTGCCGGGCAAGCCGGCCATGGGTGGCAAGCTGCAGATGATGAAACTCGTTGTTGCTCCCAATGCCACCCGCACCATCAATGGCGTTTCTTACCCCTACTATGACACCGGCGTCGCCCAGCCTGCGGGTGCAACATGGGATGTCGAGTGGGTGGATATCGAGGAGCCGAACAAGCCCTTCATCACCGGCACCACGTACGGCGGCGTGGTTTCCCAGGGCATCATGCAGGGCGCCGCGAGCCTGCGCCGCGGCGAAGGCGTGTGGTACGGCAACGGCATCATCTACGTCTGCTCGACCAGCGGCGGTGTCGCGGGCCGCGGCCAGATCTTCGCCTACGACCCGGTCAACGAAACCTTCAGCCTGGTTTACGAATCGGCCGATCGCAACGTGTTGGACAACCCGGACAACATTGCCTGGAGTCCGCGCGGCAGCCTAATCCTCTGCGAAGACGGCAGCAACGCCGTCTCGCGCATGCACGGCCTGACCATCGACGGAAAGATCTTCCCGTTCTGCGAAAACAACATGGATTTCAGAGCCGAGGGCATGGGCTCGATTTCGCGTAACGGTGTCACCTACGACAGAAACCAGCGCGGTGCGGAGTTCGCGGGCGCGACCTTCCAGGACGAGTGGCTGTTTGTCAATATCCAGGCCAATCCGGGCATTACCTTTGCCATCACCGGGCCGTGGGGTAACGGCGCGCTGTAATTCCAAATCGCCTTCAATAAGTCGTAAATTCTTGTAGCTCGGTGGGTTAGACCGTGAGGCCGTAACCCACCGAGCGACCTCGAATCGGCGGGTTACGCTCCGCTAACCCGCCCTACATTAATATGGATTCGAATGCTAAAAGGCATAAGACAGCGCGGCGACAAGCCGCGTGAGCCCGGGCCGGGCATGTACCGGCCTGGGCGCCGGCCCGAAATATCAGGAGGGTGTTTTCGGGCCTGATCCTGATTAATAAATCAGAAAGAGGCGGATACGCCGGCTTCAACGGTTGGAGTCACGTCAGTTCCCCGGGCGTTCACTAAGAACGTCTTGGGGATGACAGGGACCGATCACATCAATGTGTTCCGGATACGGGTTACTCAACCGTAAACGGCGTTTGGTCATTCTTCCGTAACACGTGCCTGCTAACGTGTGCGGAGTTCGTTCGAGATTCAATTTTTGAGGTACACATGGGCATAGGCGTTTGGGAATTGTTGCTGGTTTTTATGATCGTCCTTCTGATTTTCGGCACCAAGAAGCTGCGGACCATAGGCGGCGATCTCGGCGGGGCGATTCGGAGTTTCAGAAAATCCATGAACGAAGCCGAGGACGACAAGTCTCCCGTTGGCGAACGTGATGCGGAATTCGGGACTTCGCCGTCCGACGTCGCAAGCCCGAAGGCCTAATCTCTCTTCTACTGCCCGTCGTTATGTTCGAGATCGGCTTTTGGGAAATGGTGCTCGTGGGCGCTGTCAGCCTGCTGGTCCTGGGGCCCGAGCGGTTGCCACGCGTGGCCCGCAAGACGGCACTGTGGGTTCGGAAGGCAAAGTCCGCCATAGGGTCGGTCAAGGCGGATATCGATCGCGAACTGGAACTCGAAGAGATCAGGCAGTCATTGAAGGTGAAAGCCGGCAGGCGTATCTCTCTCTTGGAAGAGACGCCGTCATCCCGCGCGAAGCGGACGGGCTCCGAGCCGGAAACGGACGCCTCCACAATCGGTAACGGTGGTAGAAATGCGGAACCGGAAGCCTGACATGGAGTCCGAGAGTCTTGGCGAAATGGGCTGGATGAGCCATCTGGTCGAGCTGAGGAATCGATTGCTCAGATCCGTCCTCGCCGTGCTGCTGCTTTTTCTTGGATTGGTTTATTTTTCCAACCCCATCTATTCCTGTCTGGCCGAACCGCTGATGCGGCATTTGCCGGCGGGCTCGCAGATGATCGCCATCGAGGTGGCCTCGCCGTTTCTGACGCCTTTCAAGCTGACCTTTGCGGTGGCGGTGTTCCTCGCCGTGCCGTTCATCCTCTACCAAGCCTGGGCCTTCGTCGCGCCCGGCCTTTATCGTCATGAAAGACGCGTGTTCATCCCGCTCTTGCTGGCCAGTACGATCTTGTTCTACGTCGGTATCGCATTCGCCTATTTCGCGGTCTTTCCGGTGATATTCGGCTTCATGGCCGCTGCCGCCCCGCAGGGAGTCGCCGTCATGACCGATATTTCCCATTATCTGGATTTCGTGCTGTCTCTCTTGCTTGCCTTCGGCGCCGTGTTCGAGGTTCCGATATTGACCTTGCTCCTGGTCAAGAGCGGTGCAGTCGATTACCGCGACCTGAAAGAAAAACGCCCGTACGCCATCGTAGCGGCGTTCATCGTCGGCGCTGTTCTGACGCCGCCCGACGTCATCTCGCAAACTCTCATGGCCGTGCCGATTTGGCTGTTATTCGAGGTCGGCGTGGTCCTCGCGTACTTTTCCACCGCGAAATCCTCGCAAGACGCGGAAACGCCGGTTACTCAGGATATCGGCTAGAGCATTTTCATATCTACTGTACGGGCACTCGCGCGTAGGTCGGGAATCCCTCCCAATCGCAAACGGTGTCTCCAATCGCAAACGATCGGTTCGGGAGCACCGAACCGATCCTTCCAGGAGCGCCGAAGCCGCCCTTCCCGACGGTGCAGTTGGGCCAACGGGTGCGTCGGCAAAGGATTGCCGACCTACGAATGCTCCACGGCGATTCCTCAGAAGTTTGCCATTTTGCGACTCAAGGTGTCGTAGGTCGGCAATCCTTTGCCGACGCTGGGCCGCGACGGGATTCCCGATCTACGACGCCTTGGCCGAACGATCATGTGCATATTCCAACATAACGATCGCCGATCCTGTCACTCGCTCGGCCTTCCCCCTGACCGCACCTCGGAAATCCCGCGTCCGACATCCACATGTCATCAAACATTCATTAGCCGGTCATGATGGTCGGCTAAGTTACGCCCGACCCGCAGTGAATGTGCCGGCAACCGCATCGGAATATCCGCGGCTTATTCCTGCGTGGTGACCAATTCCAACAAGAACTCTGGAGTATTCGATGAAAGGTGAGCGACATCCGAAAAACGACGTGACCATGAATCCGTCGGGCAACGAATCCATTCGCGACGTGATCGAGCGTACCGACTTGGGGCGTCGGCATTTCATGCAAACGACGATCAGCGCGTCTGTTCTGGCTGCTATCGGCGGCGTCAACATGAAGAGCATCATTGGTGCAGTTGAAGCGGCGCCGCTGCCCGCCGGCAACGGCTTCGCCGGGATCGGTTTCGAGAGCGTACCGCCCAGCCTGGCGCCGGTCGCCGATAAAGTAACGGTCCCGGCAGGATATACGGTGGAAGTACTGGCGTCCTGGGGAGATCCAATCATGAAGCGCGCGCCGGCTTGGGACGAAGACGCCAGCCAGGATGCCGCCGCTCAGGAAAAGCAGTTCGGCATGCATAACGACGGCATGCACTACTTCCCAATTTCCTCGCACGGCATCGGTCACGGAAGGAATCCGGTGCGCGGCCTGTTGTGCGTCAATCACGAATACACTCACGAAGAAATTCTGCACGGCGCGGAAGGTTTGGCCGGCGGCGCCGGCGTCACCATCGCGAAGGTGCGCAAATCCCAGGCCGGCCATGGCATATCGGTGGTCGAAGTGCGCAAGAACCGCGGAAAATGGCAGGTCATCGGTACCTCACCCTTCGGCCGCCGCATCACCGGCAACACCCGGATGAAAATATCCGGCCCGGCGGCCGGGCATGCCTTGATGCAGTCGAAGAAGTTCGACATCCAGCCGACGGGCTCGGTCGAGGTCGGCATCAACGACGGCTACCATTGCCACGGAACGCTCAACAACTGCGCGAACGGTTACACCCCCTGGGGCACCTATTTGACCTGCGAAGAAAACTGGAACGGCTACTTCGGGTGGAACAGCGGCGAAAGCGTCGATGCGGCCGATCCGAACCGCGCAGCAATTCTCAACGATCAAGCCCGTTACGGCATCGTGGCCGGGGGTTTCGGCTATCGCTGGCATGAAGCCGACCCGCGGTTCAATGCAGCCACCAACCCGCTGGAGCCCTATTTGTTCGGCTGGGTGGTGGAAATCGATCCTTTCGATCCCGAGAGCAAGCCGGTCAAGCGCACCGCCATGGGCCGATTCAAGCACGAGAGCGCTCAGGTAGCCGTGGATGGCAACAGCCGGGTCGCCTTTTACATGGGCGACGACGAACGCAACGAATACATCTACAAATTCGTTGCCGCCAAACGGTTCAATCGCCACAAACGCGCCGACAATCGCAACCTGCTGGACAAAGGCACGCTCTACGTCGCCAGGTTCACCGACATGCCTGGCGCCGGAGCGGAAACCTATCGCGGCGAATGGATCGCGCTGGAGCCGGATACGACGTCCGTGATTCCCAATGGCGCGGGCGGATACTACAAGCTGCGCGAGTTGCCGCAGTTTGCCGGCGCGGACGACGCGGAAGTGCAGGCCCTGATCCTGATCAAGACCCGTCAGGCCGCCGATGCGGTCGGCGCCACCATGATGGACCGCCCGGAATGGACCGCGCTGCGCACTTATTACGATCCCGAGTTTTCGTTCAAAGGTTACTCGGTCTACAACGACCAGCGTCCGCTGGAAATCTATTGCACCTTGACCAACAACAACCGCCGCGGCGGTGGCGGCAGTACGCCGGCGACCTCGTCCAACAAGGCCGACGGCACGACGACGGCCGCCAGCGCACGTCCGCCGGTGGATATGGCCAACCCGCGCCCGGACAACGACTACGGTCACATCATCCGCTGGCGCGAGGACGGCAATGTCGTCACCGCGACCGGCTTCGAGTGGGACATCTTCATGCTCTGCGGCGATTCGATCACCGCCAAGACTCTGGGGGCGAATTATCAGTCCGGCAATCTGGTGAACGGCGCCGCCGGCACCGGTCCGTACTATGAGGGCGACATTGTCGACGCACCGGCGGGCTCCGCCGATTTCGGAGCGCCGGACGGCCTGTGGTTCGACCAGTTCGGACGGCTGTGGATACAGACCGACCAGGCCGGCGATGCGAGCGGCGATTGGGTCAACATCGGTGCCAACATCATGGCCTGCGCGGACCCCAACACCAAGGAAGTGCGCCGTTTCCTGACCGGACCCCACAAGTGCGAAGTCACCGGCGTCACCAGCACGCCCGACGGCAAGACCCTATTCGTCGGCGTCCAGCATCCCGGCGAAGATTCGCCCGCGTCTAACCCGACGCAGTACAGCAACTGGCCGCAAAGCCAGTTCACCGTCAACAGCGCCGGCCAGCCCTTGCCTAACACTCCGGGCCTGAGCCGTCCGCGTTCCTCCGTCCTGGTCATCACCAAGGACGATGGCGGCATCATCGGTTCGTAGGATCCGTGCGTTCAGCGGCGGGGCGGGCATGCCCCGCCGCGACACATAGTCATGCCGGATTCTTATTGCATTCGGCATTCGAATGAACATGAATCGTAGGGTGGGTTAGCGAAGCGTAACCCACCGACCCTTCGACTTGGCTCAGGACAGGTCCGAGGTCGCTCAGTGGGTTACGGCCTCGCCGCCTAACCCACTCTTACAAAAATTGATTCCTGATTGAAAGCGATTTGGAATTAGTAACGGCTGAAAACAAGGTTTCGTTCATGTTTCCGGTGCAGCGTGGGTTAGATGCGCGGAGAGTCACGCAGCCGCAGTATTCTTCCGCACCAGCAGTTTGCGGAAATTGGTCAGCGAGGCCAGATGCAGGAAAACCCAGCCGAGTTCGCCCGCCGTGTGAAGCTCGTGCAGTTTCTCGATCGTCAACCGATTCAATGCCGTTTCATCGACGATCCAAAAGCCCGACAGCCCGAAGCTCTGCCCGGCCGACGTGATGGCCGCCGCCTGCGTCTCGATCAGCAGATTCCAGTCGGCAAGTTTTTGACCGAACCGCGCGGTTCGCTTGGCCTGTTGATGGTAGTCCTGGAGGAAATCCATGGTTTCTCGCAGATAAGCAGAAGGCTTTCCGCCGACGAATAGCGGTTCCCCTTCCGCTTCAACACTCAACCACCCGCAGGTTTCGTCCACGCAGACCACGTGCTGCGGTTCGGGATCGACGTCGCTTTCCGCCAGAATGAAAGGGTATCGGCGAACGAAGGCCGGCACGTAATCCGCCGTCCAGTGTCCGTGTCCGTCGATGAAAAGATTTTCCTCCCGTTCGAATCCAAGCACGGCCACTGGAACCCAACCGTCATTGCCCGCCTTGGCGAAACCGATCGGGTAGTCCTTGCAGGCTTCGGCGAATTCCGCCGCGAGGAGCGGAACCCAATGGCTCTTTGCCGCGAAACGATGGTCGTTGGCGGCGCCGATTCTTAACGACTGATGCCTTTCGGCATTCAAAGCGACGATGTTTCGATAAAAGAGCAGTCCGGTCGGTTCTGAGCGTGATTTGCTTGTTTCCGCAGTCATTTCGGGTTTTGAAAAAACAATCGTTGCCGAGTATGTAAAAGTCTATCGGGCGTCGCCGATCGCAAGGCTTTTCCTGAATGCGCCCCTTGCCGTCAACCGTGTCAGGCCGCAGCTTAAAAAACCACAAGGCGGTCGGCCGTAGAGCGGCGCCGGACGATCTTTCGTTGACACCGACATCCGCGCCCTTGAGTCCGTTGATGGACCCGTGTCGGAGAAACGGTAGCGGTGTTTTGTGACGACCGTTTGAAGATCATGTGACAGTTTCCGAAACACAAGCGCGTTCGGATGCGGCATGCCGAGTCCCGCTCTCCAAAGCTGACACCGAGATCTTGTTCCAGAACGGACGAATGCGATCTGGGGTTGCCATGCAACAAATCTGAAACATTCGATTGTTACAGTTTGGAGCACGTTGACGCCCGAGGAGTCCTTCACGAAGAAACCTCGGCACCTTTGGGGATCATCATTCTGGCCGATATGAAACTCGGATTTCTCATGCCACCGGTGGACATGAAGTTGCTCTTCGCGTCCTACCGGTTTGGCGAGCCCTTGCCGTAATGTCCCATCGCCGAGGAATGAAATGGATACAAGCGTAGCCCTTTACTGGCTGGGCGCGGCTGTCGCTGCGGCGGCGCTGCCGAAATTGAAACTGAGACTGGATCTGTCGAGGGCCAAGCACCCCTCCCTGGCAGGGCATTCCAATCTATCCCGCCGCATCGCCAAACTGGTGCCGTTCTACGAATACGACGAGGAACATTTTTTTCGCTGCGATGGCGCTCCGGAAGAAATCGCCGCACAACGGCGCGCCGGATTCATGCGGCTTGCGGAGTTCTTGCGCAAGCGGTCTCCGCGTACGCTCGAGCTCAACGAGTCGGCGGCGGACGGCATCTCGGATTTGCAGTTCACCTCCGCCTATCGCGTACCCTTCCAGTTCAGGCGCTTGGTCCGCGAATACCTCAAAACCGGCGCCTTCGTTCAATCGTCTTCGGGAGTCACCCTCACCGACCCGGACGGCAACGTCTCCTACGATCTCGCGGGGTCTTACGGCGTCAACGTGTTCGGTTACGATTTTTACAAGGAGTGCCTGCAACGGGCCGGCGAGCGCGTGCACGATCTGGGACCTGTACTAGGCCTTTATCATCCGGTGATCGTCAGCAATGTGGAGCGGCTGAAACTCATCTCGGGACTCGATGAAGCGTCGTTCCACATGTCCGGCACCGAAGCGGTGATGCAGGCCGTGCGGCTGGCGCGGTATCACACTGGGCGGCCTTATGTGGTGCGGTTCTGCGGTGCCTATCACGGCTGGTGGGGCGACGTGCAGCCCGGGGTCGGCAATCCGGTGCCGGCGCACGAAACCTACACGCTGAAAGACATGGATGAGGATACGCTGCGCGTGCTTCGCAAGCGCCGGGACATCGCCTGCGTACTGGTGAATCCTTTGCAGGCGCTGCATCCGAATGCGAGCGCTCCGGGCGATGGAACCCTGATCGACAGCAGCCGATCCGCCGGTTTCGATCGGGCGGCTTACACGGACTGGTTGAAGCGGCTACGCACGGTGTGCAGTGAAAGGGGCATCGTCCTGATCTTCGACGAGGTGTTTACCGGCTTCCGCCTGGCGCCGGGCGGCGCTCAGGAATATTTCGGCGTTCAGGCCGACATGGTCACCTACGGCAAGACTTTGGGCGGCGGCCTGCCCGTCGGCGTCGTATGCGGCCGCAAGGACTTGATGAAGCGCTTTCGCGACGACCGACCTACGGATATCTGCTTTGCCAGGGGCACATTCAATTCCCATCCTTACGTGATGGCGGCGATGAATGAATTCCTGAATTGTCTCGACAAACCCGAGATCCGGAATCTCTATCGGGACCTGGATTCCGTGTGGAATGCCAGGGCCGAGCAGTTGAATCAAAGGCTTCGCGACCAGGACCTGCCGGTACGGGTGGCCAATCTGGCGTCCATCTGGACTGTTTTCTATACCCGGCCCTCCCGCTACAACTGGATGTTTCAATATTACCTGCGTGCGCAGGATCTGACCCTGAGCTGGGTAGGAACCGGCCGGCTCATCTTCAGCCTCAATTACACCGAATCCGATTTCAAAACCGTGGCGGAGCGCTTCGTGACCGCGGCCGAGAAGATGAGGCAGGACGGATGGTGGTGGTACGAGGGGGGATTGTCCAACAAGGCCATAAGACGACAGGTGCTTCGCGAGATGCTTGCCAAGCGTTTCCGATTAGTGGGTTCCGAGTACCGTCAAAACCGAGAAGGCTAGGATTAAGCGCGAGCTTCCGTTTCCTCGCTGGTTCTACACGCATCTGTGGGTGACAAATGCTGAACGAGTCCGGATACGTATGCTCAGAGTTTGTTGATTGTATCGGTTTGAAAGGGCTGGCCGCTTTCCGTCGCGGCCTTCATAAAATGAATTTGGAACCCTGGCGGAGCTCAAGCGTGCTGTTCCGATTCCTCTTTTTCAGATGTCATGGGATCGATGAGCTGTCCTCGGAGCAGGCAAATAGGGGATTTGTAGTACAGCTTGATGTCGTGAAACGGATCGGTAAGGATTTTGGCCAACCAAACCAGCCCGGTTTGGACGTCTCTCAGGAAGAACAGTTGCACGGTTCGGAACAGCAGGCCGCCGATTCCGATCGCGAGCCATAACAAGCCCAGGTGGTGCATGAAGCTACTGTCGGTGGAGTTGGAGTCGAAAAGCCCGAACAGCGTTGGGTCCAGGTAAAGAGCGATCGGAGAGAGTGCCCAGATAGCCATGAGGACCACCTTCCGCCTTAGGTTATAGCCGACCTTCACCTGTTCCTTGTACTCGTGGGTCGCCTGATTGACGACGTCATATCCTTTCGGCTCGAAGAAGAAGTGACCGGTTTGACGGGTGAGCATTGCGAACAGCCACCCGATCAGCGCCGCGGCGACCGGATCGGTGAACACCAAGGCGTAAGCCAATACGAAACTCAGCGCGCTGACGAAATGCAGCGACTGGTTTATCCGGCTGTGATGATAGTAACGGTGATCGTCCCAACGTTGTATTTCCAGAGCTTTAAGAAAACCGTGCATAGATCCTCCGATGAATAGCGCAAAAAAAAGCACGGTGTGTCCGTGCGTGAAGCGTACGAACAGCGCCGTGCGGACAGGAGAGAAAGAGACAAAGCAAAAAGTCCGAAACCCAAAGAATCAACGAGCATCCCTGCTGCCACAGCACTTCAAGGCGGCTGACCATTCGATGCCAATCCATCCATTAAGGATAAGATTCGAGTGTTACAGAGTTAATGCAATTTCCTGACTGAACGATGACAGCCGGATGACTCGCATGATTCCGTAGTTATTGCTTTGGCACAAAGAAGCGATCTTCGACAAATGCAGTCCGTAGGATGTGCCGACCATCGGGAAGCGCCCTTCGACCGGGCTCAGGACAGGCATCGCTCGCGACTGCCGGAACAATAATGCGTGTCCTGTGGCTTTTGGAGATGAGCACCGATAGTACAAAGCCCTACAAACAATGACCTTACGCTCCCTAATCGCGCAAATTACCCAACAGGACGATGTCAATTTTTTGCTGACCAATCGCATTCCGCGCCAATTTCTCACGCGGTTCGTGGGTTGGTTCAGCCAAATCGAGCATCCTCTGGTCTGTCGTCTATCCATTGCCTTGTGGCGGCTGTTTGCCCAAGTCGACCTGAGCGACGCCAAGAAAACGAAGTTCCGCAGCATGCACGAATGCTTCACCCGCGAACTTAAGGAAGGCGCCCGTCCCGTCGACGATGATCCCGGCGTTCTGGTCAGTCCGTGCGACGCCATCATAGGGGCACATGGCGATATCGAAGGCACGACGCTGTTTCAGGCCAAAGGCATCCCGTACGCCCTGAACGAACTGGTTTGTGATGGGGAATTGGCAAGCCATTACCGTAATGGCTATTACGTGACCTTACGGCTCACTTCCGGCATGTACCACCGGTTCCACGCGCCGTATGACTGCGAGATCGATCAGGTTACCTACATTTCGGGAGACACCTGGAATGTCAATCCGGTTGCCCTCAGGCGAATACCGGGTCTTTTTTGCAAGAACGAGCGCGCCGTACTGCGGACGCGGTTGAGCCCCGGCAACCACCTAATCGCTTTGGTGCCCGTTGCCGCCGTGCTCGTGGCCAGCATACGGCTTCATTTCCTGGATGTTCTGCTGCACCTCAGGTACCGCGGCCCTAACGTGATTCCATGCAAAGCGCCATTTCGTAAAGGTGACGAACTAGGGTGGTTTCAGCATGGTTCGACGATCATCGTTTTGGCGCCCAACGGGTTCAAGCTCTGCCCTCAGCTGGAACAGGGCGCCGTCATCCGCATGGGGCGACGACTGCTGATGCTCCCGTTATGGAAACTCTGAATAAGTCGATTCCGCTCATGGTTCGACAGGCTCACCATGAACGGAATCAATCCGTTTCCGTTCGTCCTGAGCCTGTCGAAGGACTTACTAAGTGATAAGAAAGAAAAGTTATACCGTCACCCTGGCGGGGAATGCCGGGGTCCAGGTTACATGGATGTATCAGCCTTGCCATCCCTGGTTTCTGGATTCCGGCAATCCATGCCGGAATGACGAGCAAAGTGACATTCATTCGTTTACGTTTAGTATCGCTTCGGCAGTTAAAGCGCGATTTTCGGCAAATTGCGATTAACCCAAGTCATTGATTGGACAAGGTAAGATCGGAGATGCATTCGAAAGATGATTCTGATTTAACTGCCGAAGCAATAATCAGAGCTTCCTTATCGATCAACGCTCATAGTACGCGCCGACGCCGTAATATAAAGTCTCCACAAGAGGTAACAGAATCCAGTCGTCATGAGGGAATCTCATGACCAGAAAAAAGCCCCAAATCGACAATAATGTACCGACGTATTGCGGGTGGCTAAGCACTGAAAATGGGAAGGCGTTGCACCACTGGATTTCATAACCGAACTTGTTGCCGTAGAACACTCCGGACCGCCCTAGGCGATAAAAGACGCCGAAATTAAATACTTGGCCGATAACAATCAACCCAATCCCCAATGACATTGGAACCAGACTGCTGGTGGGGAGTGGAATCAGGGTATTCCCTAGCAGCATGCACCAGGCAAGGAATATCCCTATTTGCAATATCTTGAATATATAAAATAACTTCTCCAGGGCGGAAATCGGCTCGCCAAAACGAACGATTGCGGGATATTTGCAGACAGCCTTAAAGGTATCAGGATGATGCCAAATCCACAGGTAGGTTATCCGTTCTATGCTTAACAATAGAGCTGCGGTCAGAAATAACCAAAGCAGCATAATCTTATTCCTTGAAAATCCAGTTAATCGAATTAAACAGAATCAGAGAACGGATCGCAACCTCGAAACGGAAAATATCAAACCTGCCGATAAAAATACGGTAATACCTATGCGTTCGGCGCGTCGAAGAATTCGGGAAAAGAGAATCCTTCACCTGGATACTCGGTGATTTTATTGTGAACGTCGGACAGCCGACGGCACATGTTCAGCGAACCGTTTGAGGCGGTAGGCCGGGGGTGGAGATCGCTTCTCGGCTGCTGAAAGTATCGACCATCCTGCCGTGCAGTTCGATTAGAGCATTTTTATACCTACTGTACGGGCATTCGCGAGTAGGTCGGGAATCCCTTCCCAATCGCAAACGGTCGCTTTAGTCGCGACCCTTCCCGACGCCGCCGTTGGGCCAAAGGGTTCGTCGGCAAGGGATTGCCGACCTACAACCATGCACCCTGTAGGTCGGGAATCCCTTCCCGACGCCACGTCCCGGCCACGCGTCTTCGTCGGCAAAGGATTGCCGACCTACGAATTGAAGCAATTCACCCGAGCCGAAGGCGCCACGACTTCCGCCAAGCCTGTTTTGCCGTACGAGCGAGATGAAAACGCTCTAATGCGGCATCGAGAACCCTTTTACGAAAAAGGTCAGGGGCATACGGTCGTCGCGTCAAGCGCCCGGTATCGGAATTCGGAATCAGCCGATGCGGCCGGTGATATAGCTTTTGGTCAAGGGATGACGCGGATGGGTAAGGACCTCGGCCGTTTCCCCCACTTCAATCAATCGTCCCAGATGGAAAAATCCGATGCGCTCCGAAACCCGCGCGGCCTGCTGTAGCGAATGGGTCACGATTACAAGGGTGAATTGACGCTTCAATTCCGCGGCCAGGTGCTCGATTTTGGCCGTCGCAATGGGATCGAACGCCGAACATGGTTCATCCGTCAGGATGATTTCGGGATGGCAGCGATGATTCGAAATCCGAGTCGATTGTCGGCGGGTTCGGAAGGCCGGACCGAGATCGCGATTCGCCGCGTGGGATGCGTTTGGAAGATCATGGAGGAAGCGGACGGCTGCCGCCGAAGGGGCTCAGTCGTCAGTTCGCGCGATGAATTTCATAGCGCCCCTCCCTCAAGCCGTTCAAGAACTCCACCCAAGGCAGGTGCCGAGTCTGGTCCATTCCTCGTATCCAGTCATTCTCGACATATTGGATCACGACGCTCTCGGTGGCGGGGTCGATGTCGACGATGTGGAAATAAGCGCGGCACGATCGGTCGTCGCCAAGGTGGTTATTCATAAGGACAACTCCTCGTTAGTTGGAAAGCTTGAACTCGGCCCCCCCCGAAGCTTCGCCCGGCGATCGGGACGGTCGGGGTGAGGTCGGAGGTGCGTGGTTGGCGCAGGCGAGACGTCCCGGGGGATCATCCGCTCCGTCTGCGGGCTACCCGGCGGGTCTGCGTCAACATCTAAGGCATGATAGCCAGCGCCGCAGTCGGCATCCAGATCGAGACTTGATCTCCGTCAAACCGGCTGCTTATTTTGCAAGCACGCAAGTGGCCCGGTGGCATCGGTCTTTCATCCCAAGTGAGGCGGATGCTCTACCGCGCACCGCTAATGCCGAGGATCAGGCTGCGGCAAGGAGCACCTCCAGCCATTGGCGCGGAGTGAGTGGCGCTCGTACGGTCCCGGTGTTTCGGTTCGCGTCTATCGGCCATCATTTACACGCAACCTCGTTCTTCATCCGGCAATGAGCGATAGGCTTCGCGTCTTTCTTCTTCAAGACTCCCTTTTTACACGAGGCGTGGTTTGGAGTGCCGGGAGGCGAAAGCGAAACCGGTGACAGCGGAGCCGAACAGCCAAAAAGCTGCGGGAACGGGAACAGGTTCGGGCGCGGTACCCGGTTGACCGTTCGAGCCTGCAAACCACGCGCCGCCCGTTCCGCCGGTCAGGGCTTCGTTGAAACCGCCGACGTGGGCGGCGAAGTAATAATTGCCCTGGCCGGCGTTTTTACCGGAAAGAGCGAAATAGTGGTTTGCGTTATCGCCGTTGATCCCGGTGATGGCGAACCAGACCGGATCGTAGCGGTCTTGGCCGCCGCCTGTCTTGAGTTCAAAATCGCCGAAGCCATCGGCATTGCCGGACCCGAGGCTCCATCCGCTGGGCAACTTGAAGTTATTAGCGGTGAAACCGCCAGGGTTTAATGTGGTGTTGAATGCAAAAGTATCGATACCGTAGTTGGTACCCGCTTTCGAGTCCAGCACGGAAAGCGCGTCGACGCTGAACACGACGTCATCACTCGTCGTCGTATAGCCGTTCAGCAAAAGTCCGGCGGCATCGCTGCCGTCCCGGATGAACACGGTCAGGTAATCCGCATTGTCCGGAAACACGGATTCGGCATTGGATTGATTCAATGTCGCTTTCCAGATGGCGGCATGCCCTGCCGGGCTCAACCCAAGACCGAGCGCCAATGCAAAAACGACTGGCGGTTTTCTGACATGAGCAAGCATGATCGGTCTCCTCGACTTCTCGTTTGTAAGGCTGGCGACACTGTATCTTCGCTTTCTTTCAAATGGGTTAAGTTTGTGTTACGGGTGTTCGTTTTTTCCGCTTGAAGCGACCTTCCGCGTTAGGCGTAGGTCCGGCTTAGGCGATACTCCGGAGCAGGCTTGTCATACCGCCTTAACGTGACTCCAGTAGCGTCCCGACTTTCGGATAGTCCAGCCATTGGAAGGATTGTTTTGAACCGCGTTCATTTCACCTGCGCTAACTCGGAGTCACAAGAATGAAAACCAAACTGTTCCGTTTGAAATTTGAGGGGGCCTTGGCGAGCGGCATTCGCGCGCTCGATGCGGCGCGGACGACCTCGGTCGGTGCCGCCGCCCTGTTTGCGGGAATCCTGCCCGGCCCGGTCGCCGCAGCAGGCCCCGCGTTCGAGCCGGTCGGCAGCTATGCCACCGGTCTGACCGGCCAGACCTCGGCCGAGATCGTGGCCGTCAAGGGCGACAAGATGTACGTTTCGAATGCCGCGAACGCTTCGGTCGACATCGTAGACATCTCCGATCCGAAACAACCGGTGCGTCTCAAGCGGCTCGACCTGTCCGCGTACGGTTCCGAAGTCACCAGCGTCGCCGTCGGGAACGGGCTCGTGGCGGCGGCAGTGGAGTCGGGCACCGAACCGGGCAAAGTGGTTTTCTTTTCGCCGGGCGGTTCCAATCTGCGAGCGGTCGAGGTCGGCGCCGGCCCCGATATGGTGACTTTCACGCCGGACGGCAAGAGGGTTTTGGTCGCCAACGAGGGCGAGCCTTCGGGATATGGAGAAGGCCATGTCGATCCTGAGGGCTCGGTAAGCGTGATCGACGTACTGCCCCGCCGCAAGTTTTCGGTGAAGACGATCGGTTTCCAAGCCTTCGACCCGGATCAGCCGCGCGCCGGCGATCTGCCGCCGGGCGTGCGCATCTTTGGGTCCACGCGGCCGTCGCTCGATCTCGAGCCAGAATACATCGCGGTCGATGAAAACGGCCGGAAGGCCTGGGTGTCGCTGCAGGAAAACAACGCCATCGCGATACTCGACCTCGAAGCCCTCGAGGTGGACAAAATCGTCGACCTCGGCTTCAAGGACCACTCGCAGGCCGGCAATGGCCTCGATGCCAGCGACCGCGACAATGCCGTCAACATCAGCACCTGGCCTCAGGGGCGGGTCTACGGCATGTACCAGCCGGATGGGCTCGCCGCTTTCCGGATCGGCGGCAAGGACTATGTACTCTCCGCCAACGAGGGCGACGCCCGCGAATATCCCGGTCTCGCCGAAGAAGCCCGTGTGCGCAGCGTTACGACCAATGACTCCTTCACGGCGGCACTGCGCGACAATGCTGCGCTGGGGCGTCTCACCGTAACCACGAAGATGCCCGCCGCCGGGTCGGATGCGGAATCGACGGTCTACGCTTTCGGCGCCCGATCGTTTTCGGTGTGGGACGGCGAAACCGGCGACCTGGTCTATGACAGCGGAGATCAGCTCGAACAGATCATCGCCGCGGAGCTGCCCGCCAACTTCAATTCCAACAACGAGGCCAACACCTTCGACGACCGCAGCGACAACAAGGGCCCCGAGCCCGAAGCCGCCGCCACCGGTGTGGTGGACGGCCGGACCTACGGGTTCATCGGCCTCGAGCGCGTGGGCGGGGTGGTCGTGGTCGATTTGGGCGATCCGGCCTCGCCGGCCATCGTCCAATACCTGCAAAACCGCGATTTTGCAGCCACGCCGGTGGGGCCGGACAGCGGCCCGGAAGTGATCGACTTCGTGCCGGCCCATAACAGTCCGACCGGCAAGCCTCTAATCGCCGTTTCGAACGAGGTGTCCGGCACCGTAAGTTTATGGGGACCGAAGGGCGAGTGACGGCAGGTTATTCGAAATCGCGTTCAATTAGGCATTGTTTCGTAGGGGGGGTAGGCGCACATCAGCACTGACCGATCGCCGATCACTGTGCTTCGCGTGCGCCGTAACCCACCGAACGACCTTCAATCGGTGGGTTACGCGGAACCGAGGGGCTAACCCGCCATCGATGGGTTTCGCTTCGCTCTACCCATCCTACGATGAATGTTCACTCCAATGCCGAGTTGAATAAATACAACCTGAAAACGGAGTTTCCGGGATTCGAAAATTTGCGTAGAGCTCTATGTTTCAGAGACGGTGCGGCGGAGGCCGGAGCTCTCCGCCGCCGGTTTTTCAGGGAATCCGCACGATACGGTCTTGCGGACCGGGCGCGATTTGTACGCCCGGCGCGGCCGGATCGGAATCGGCTTCCGGATGGTTGAACCAGGCTTCGAGGGCGTCGAGGTCCTGGGCGCCGCCGAGCCGATCGGTGCCGAGCTTCAGGACGTAGAACTTGTCCCCGCCGTCGGCGAGGAAGCTGTTCACGGTGACGCGATAGTTCGCGGCCGGGTCGACGGTCGCGCCGTTTAGGCGGATGCTGGCCGGGTCGACCTTGTCGCAAGGCGAACCGCTGGCCGACCACTGATAGGTGAAGCCCTTCGAGACCTGCAGGATGCGGTCGAACGCCTGGCCGGAGTCTCCGGCCGGATAGTTAAAGGCGGCCGGCGCATTGTCCGCGCCGCAGCCGGTGAATTGCTGTTCCAGCAGAATTTCGATCTGGGCTCCGGTCAGGGTCATGGTCACCACGCTGTTGCCGAAGGGCTGCACGGTAAAGGCTTCGCCGTAGGTTACGTTGCCGTCGCCTTCGCCGGTCGCGCTTGACGCGTAGCTTAGGTCGGCACGGATTCCGCCCGGATTCATGAACGCGGCTACCGCGTCGCCGAAGCCCGGAGCTTCGGTGGCTTTCAGTTGCGCGTCGGCGATGACGTCGCCCAGAGCGGACTCGCCGGCCGCATTGGCTGTGCGGGTGATATCCGCGGTGATGGCGCCGATTACCCGGTTGGCGATGGGCTGGGCCAGTGCCTTGTAGCCGTCGACGACGGCCTTGATGCCGGCGTCCGGGGTGACCGTCGCGTCGGTCTGGTCCACCAGAATATTGGTGGCGCTGACTGCCGTCACGTCACGGGTTTTCCGGTCGATCGTCAGGTCAATGTCGGTCAGGATGCGTCCGATGGAATTGGCGCTGGTCACCGGGATTTCACGCCCCTCCCGGTTCGCGATCCTGCAGTTGTAGGCCTGATGGGTGTGGCCGGAAATCACCATGTCCACGGCATCGTCCAGTTGATTGACGATGGGTTTGATGGGGGTTCCGTCCAGGTTGCCGGCGCACTGGTTCATGGTCGTGGCGTTCTGGGCGACGGGCTGGGTGCCGCCCTGATGGATCAGTACGACTATGGCTTCGACCCGCTGCCGCCGCAATTTGGGGATCAACGCGTTGACGGTATCGGCCTCGTCCTTGAATTCCAGTCCGGAGACGCCGGACGGCGTGACGATGGTGGGAGTTTCCATGAGGGTCATGCCGATGAAGGCCACGCGGACGCCGCCGTAGTTCTTGATGACATAAGGCGGGAAAACGGGCTTGCCGGTAGCCGTGTCGACCACGTTGGCGGCCAGGAACTTGAAGTCCGCGCCGGCAAAGGAACCATCATCGGCGGTAGGCGCGCCGACCGAGGCGCCCTGGCAGGAGTTCGGATCGGTAGGATGGCAGCCGCCTTTCTGCATGCGCTTCAGCTCGTCCTTGCCTTCGTCGAACTCGTGGTTCCCGACGGCGTTGATTTCCAGCCCGGCCATGTTCATGGTCTCGATGGTGGGCTCGTCGTGGAACAGGGCGGAAACGAGGGGCGTTGCGCCGATCAGATCGCCCGCGGAGACCACGGTGGTGTAGCGGTTCTCGCTTTTCAGCTTGGACACGTACCCGGCGATCCAGTCCACGCCGCCCGCCGGCTTGCCGCCGAAGGAGCCCGGCGATTCGAGCTGGCCGTGGAAATCGTTGAAAGCGACGATCTTGACCGTCGTGGCCGGCCCGGCGCCGGCGCAGGCGGTGCCGCCGACCAAGATCAGCGTTACGGCACAGGCGAGTTTGTTGAGTTTCATGGTGTCATATTCCTCGGTTTGTTCCTGAGAAAGGCCGGGCGAGTCCCGGCGGACCGCCGTGTATCAAACAGCATCCGTGTTAAGGCGACCTGACAGTTGTATTACCGGGAGGTTATTAACCCGGCCTATAAATATAGGCCGGGTTAATCCGGGGCAGGGATGCCCCGGCGCGGCGACAAGCCGCGTGAGCCCAGGCCGGGCGTGTACCGGCCTGGGCGGCGGCCCGAAATACCAGGAGGGTATTTACGGGCCTGATTAATAATAAGTTCGGTCGTCGAAAGTGTAAGCAGCGAAGACCGGAGCTTGGATATCTCCGCGCGATGCCGCCCGGTGTGTCGGTCTCGGGTGAAAACTTCACAGGGCTGTAATGGTTTCGGGTGTTTAATACGGTAAACCGAACGACGCATGCGGGTTGCCGGCGGATGCCTGGACAATGAACCGCAAAAGCTGCGATCTCGTGTTCGAGTGGGATGAGGGGCTAAGTACATTCAGGGAAGTCTTGCGGCATAGACAACCTGCAGGACAACCCCGCCAACCAAGCCAATCTGTCGAGATTCCGCAAATATTTGAGGAATGTACTTAGAGCGTTTTTCATCCCGGTGTACGGCTTCGTGTCGGGCGGGAAAAACGTAGGTCGGCAATCCCTTGCCGACAAAATCCTTTGCCGAGCCGGTACGTCGGCAAGGGATTGCCGACCTACATATCGGGCTCTCTGACACCGAATTGGAAAATGCTCTAGGAGCCGCGGGCGCCGGTTATCGGAGTCGTTCGTCAAAAGCCTTGAGATAACGGTATCGGCCGCTTGACGGCCGGGCACATAATAGGGGGCATATGGAAAAGGTCGCCATCCGTGCATATCCGGCACCGGGAATGATCTTGCTCGCCTTCGATTGGGACGAGGGGAGCCGGCGTAAGGATTTCCTGGGTTTCGCCGCCAGGCGCACACCCGGATTTCGCGATCCCGCGACGCGCCGGTACGCCCCTTCCAGCTGGCTTCTGAACCGCATCGACTTCAACGGTCCGGCCGACCCGGAACAGCCCGATTTTCCCAGCAACGAAGCGCCGATCCAGAAGTTTCTCTGGTGGGACGCACGAATCGGCGATGAAGACCGGGCGGCCGCGAGCGCCGGACGCAATCCGGTTTTTCGATACGAGGTTTTCCCGGTGATCGGCACGCCGGGGAATCTCCAGCCGCTTGCGGAAGCAGCGGGAACGCTCGATGTCACGCTGCCGGCAGAAGTCGAACACGACATCGGCACCTGGTTCAACCGTGCGGTGCTGAGCTCCCAGGGTTTCATGCGGAAGCTGCGCGGCATGGGGCTGGAGCTCGACGACAAACCCAGCGCGGAGCAGGCGCGCGAATTGCGCCGATGGCTGGCCAACGGTCTGGACGGCGTGGTCCCGGCATTTCTCAGGCAGGCGAGAGAGGCGGTCGGGGCGATCTACCATCTGACCGACGAGCTGTTCATCGTTCCTGCGCTGGATACTTTCAGCCGGAATCATTCCCTGGCCCTGGTCTACGACGCAAAGAAAACGGAATCGGCGGACGGTGACAGGGTTTCGCCCAATCAACCGGCGGTGGACCGGCTGAAGGACCGGGTGGCGTTTTTCCCCCGCGACAAGGCCGCCATCATGCACAACAAATACCTGGTGTCGGGCCGCGGGTTGGCCGGCCGTCGCCCCGCGGCAGCGCGGGTCGTGTGCGGTTCCGCCAACTACACCACGGGGGCTTTGTCGACCCAGGCGAATTTGATGCACACCTTCGATTCGTCCGCCCTGGCCGGGCTATATTTCGACCGCTTCAAGCGGCTCAAAGACAATCCGCCTTTGTCATCCCTGGCGCGGAATGCCCGCTGGTCGAGTCCGATTACGGTGGGCGATGCCGGGGTGCGGGTTTTCTTTTCGCCGGAAGCGAGTTCCCAGCGCGAATCCATCGACACCATCGTCGAAGCCATCCATCGGGCCAGGAGTTCGGTGCTTTTCTGCCTGTTCACGCCGACCGACGCCGAGCTTCGCGACGCCTGTTTCATGGCGGGGGACAACGGCAAGATGATGTTCGGACTGGTCAACCGGATCGCCAGGCCGAAAACGGACGAGGCCGTCCGCGCGGACCAGATCGCCGCGCTCGAACTCTACCACCGCTCCCGCCAGGGTCGCGACGTGATCGGCGCGGAGCGTTTCCGCCGGTCGGATACCCCGGAGGGCTTCGATACCGAACTCATGCTGTTTCCGGGGGAAGCGCCGCCGCCGTTCCCGCCGGTCATCATCCATCACAAGTTCATCGTGATCGACGGGGAAACCGCTCAGCCGGTGATCTACTCCGGTTCGGCCAACATGAGCAACAACTCGCTGCACCGGAACGACGAAAACCTGCTGGAAATCCGGGGCTCCCGCCGCATCGCGGCGATCTATCTCGCGGAGTTCTTCCGCCTGTACGAACACTACCGGGCCCGCGCCGCGTATTACCGCGACCGGGAAATGCCATCTTCCGGCCGCCGCACCTTCAAGCTGCGGTCCGATGCCGGTTGGGCCCGCAAGCATTACTCGCCGGGTACGCCGGAATACAAATCGCGCCGGGCGATGGCGCACGAATGACCTCGATCACTCAACACGGAGAAAGCCACCATGCCCCTGAAAAATTATGGCGTCTTGAGAGCGACGCCGGTCGATCGGCATCTCGGGACCGGCGACAACCCCCATTATCAGATTCTGGCGGTGGACGATCAGGATCGGTACCGCCTGGCGGTGAACGTCAAGTCCAAGCTGTGGCCGTCGGAATTGTCCTACCTGATCGTGCCGCACTTCCGGCATCCCATAACCGAGTCGCTGGAACAACTGGAGCCGGGCTGGCACAAGCTGCCCTCGAAGCCCGGCGGAGTCGCGCTGGATTACATCCGCGGCAATCTGTTCGGCTCGTTCGCCGAAATGACGCCTCTCCCGTTTTCCGTGCCCGGCCCGGACAACGACCTCAACGAGAAGATCGACCGCTACGTGCAGCGCGCCATGGCCAGCGAGAACGCCTGGGTGTATGCGTTCGGCGAGCCCTGGGGGCCGGAGAACAAGCGCGACAAGATCTTCGGTTTCGCGCCCGGCCGCGGCGTTCACGACATCCACATGAATCAGGGCAATGCCGACGATTTCGTCAAGGACGACGGCGTCTGGCAGGACGGCGGGCTGCTGTTCTGGTACGCGGACCAGCAGGAATGGGTGGCCCTCTTCCTGAAATTTCAGTCGCAGGCGATTCATACCGATGATCGTACCGGGCATATGTTGCCCGAAGAGCCGGGCGGTCCTCCCGCCGAACACGGCCTTCCGCCCCGGCCGACGCCGGTATGGCCTCCCACCCATGCGGTACCGGACGGCCTGGTGCGTATCGTGGCGGCAAAGGTCAATACGATCGAATCGCCGGAAGACGAAACCGTGATCCTGCTCAATACCTCGCCACGGCCTATCGATCTCGACGGCTGGGCACTGCTGGACCGCGCCAAGCACCGAAAGCCGCTGACGGGCACCCTGAATCCGGGCGAACCGATGATCATCCACGTTCGGCCCGACATCGAATTGTCCAACCAGGGCGGAATCATCTCGCTTCTCAATGCCGAAGGGCTGAAGGTGCACGGCGTGAGCTACACGCGCGATCAGGCACGCGAGCCGGGATGGACGCTCGTGTTTTAGAGCGTTTTCCATCCCGGTGTACGGATTCGTTCCAGGAGGGGAGAACGTAGGTCGGCAATCCCTTGCCGACGTATCGGCTCGGCGAAGGGCTTTGTCGGAAGGGTCGCGACTAAAGCGACCGTTTGCGATTGGAAGGGGCCGATTAAAGGCCCGTTTGCGATTGGAAGGGGCCGATTAAAGGCCCGTTTGCGATTGGAAGGGGCCGATTAAAGGCCCGTTTGCGATTGGAAGGGCAGCTCTGGCGCTCCCAGAGATGCCGTTTGCGATTGGAAGGGTCGCGACTAAAGCGACCGTTTGCGATTGGCAAGGGATTGCCGACCTACATATCCGAATCCCTTACACCGATTCGGAAAACGCTCTAAAGCGTTTTCATCGCGCTCGTATGGCAAAACAGGCTTGGCGGAAGTCGTTGGCGCCTTCAGTTCGGGTGAATGGATTCAAGCATTCGTAGGCCGGCAATCCTTTGCTGGCGAACCCGTTGCCTGCCAAGCTTGCATGTCTCGATGTGCCTAGCCTTGATCGGGCGAGCCGGTGCTCCCGTTACAGCGGAGACAAAGGGACTCAGAAAAGCCGCCGCACTCTAAGGCTGGAAACCATCAGGAAACTTTGCACCAGGAATATCATCGGCCAGGCATTGACACTTTCCGGTACGAACGCGGCGACCAGGAACAGGGTCGGGAACAGGACACCGTTGACCGTGATCGGAACCCCTTCAAAGGCATTGCCCTGCGAAATGTTGTAGCGCGCCAAACGCAGCATTCCGCAGGTGACGAACATGATCAGGATCAGTGTCTTGATCCAGTGATGGGTGTCGATCGAGAAATAGAGAAACGCCGGAGCCACGCCGAATGACACCAGGTCGGCAAGCGAATCCAGTTGTTTGCCGAACAGGTTCTGTTGGTGAAGTAGGGCCGCGATCTTGCCATCCAGGCTGTCGAAGAGCACGGCCAGCACCAGGAAACCGGAGGCCCAGTCCGGATGGCCTTCGGTGGCCAAGAAAATCGACATCAGCCCGGAGGCCAGATTGCTGATGGTAAACAGATCGGCAACTTTTATTAGTTCCAGCATTTTCATGGGATAGATTCCTTCTCGTGATGGTCGTGCTTGCTCAATGTCTCCCGGCCGTTGGTTCTCGGAATAAGACGACATTACTTTTGCGAATCGAAGTTCGTCGTAGCGGCGTAGACGATGTCCTTCGACCTCGTCGCTCACGTCTCTTTTCCGGCGAGCTCATCGGATCATGCCCAGACGTTATGACGCAGCCATGACAGCGCAAGTTTTCCAGACCTTTCGCCACGCGCCATCCGATCGGCCGAAACAAAAGGGCGCTATCAATGTCGTATCAGCCGAAAGGATTCGCCAGTGGTACACGCCTACTACGGAACTGGAGTCAAGATCAGTGATGCCTTGTCAAATGAACGGCTTCTCCGGCAACCGCTATGCGGACTTCTATGAGTTCGCGCCCGTGGGTTACGTAGGTTTGGATGCGTGCGGCATCATTCGTGCCCTGAACGCGACCGGCGCGCGCCTGCTCGGTGGTCAACGGGATCATTTCCTCGGTTCTCTCTTTCTTTACCTCATCGCCGAACAAGACCGCCATCAGTTCCTGCAACATCTCCGGGACTGCCGGATATGCGGCACCGGCCTGACCGAGCTCACCTTGCTAACCGTCGAGGGACGAGGATTGCCGGTCGTGCTGGACAGTCGAATGGGCGCGCCAGACGATTCCGGGACGGATGTTCATTACTGGGTCTCGATAATCGATGTCAGCGAGCGGAAGAAGGCCGAAGCGGCCGTACGAAAGGCGCAAATCGAACTGGCTGAGCGGGCTCTCCAGCTCGAGGCCGCCAATCGCGCCCTGCACGAATCCGAGCGTCGCAAGGACGAGTTTCTTGCCATGCTGGGGCACGAACTCCGGAATCCCCTGGCGCCCATACGCAACGCCATGGCGATCATGCGGAAACTCGATGCGCCGGACTCCCAGCTTCGATGGGTACGGGACGTGGTCGACCGGCAGGTCACTCAGTTGGCGAGGCTCGTGGACGATCTTTTGGATGTCTCGCGGATCGTTCAAGGCAAGCTGACTCTGCGCAGAGTGCCTATGGATTTGACGGTGGTGATCGATCAGGCGGTTGAGACCTGTAAGCCGCTCATGGACCAGCGCCACCACCGTTTTACGGTTTCGTTGCCTGCTGATCCGATTCGGCTCGAGATTGACGCTGCGCGCCTGGTACAAGCAATCTCGAACCTCTTATCGAATGCCGCCAAGTACACCCCGGAAGGCGGCTTCATTTGGCTTACCGCATTCGTTGAAGATAGGAATGCGGTTATTTGCGTTCGCGATACCGGAGAGGGAATTCCCAGCGCGTTATTGCCCCGCCTGTTCGACGCCTTCACTCAAGCCGACCGCACTCTGGACCGCTCTCAGGGAGGATTGGGGTTGGGGCTGACCATCGTGCAAAAAATCGTCGAATTGCATGGCGGACAGGTCGAGGCCCGCAGCGAAGGGCAGGGAAAGGGCAGTGAATTCGTGGTGCGGTTGCCGCTCGATTCGCCTACGTCCTTGCCGCAAGAGGCAAGCACCGATTCCGTGGCGGATTGATGCTTTTAAGGAAGCTCTGAACAAGTGGAATCCGTTCATGCCCTTCGACGATGCTCAGGACAGGCCCTTCGACAGGCTCAGGACAGGCCCGTCGAAGGACTTAATCAGAGCTTCCTTAAGTGGCATCTTACGATTCCAGTTCGGCAGCCGTCGCAGGTCGGCAATCCTTTGCCGACAAACGCGATCGACGTGCAAAGCGGCGGCTCGGAGAGCAGTCTGATCCAAAATGGCGAGATCTGCGCCTTGATTCAGCAGCGTGCCTGATTTTTCTTGGCCGCCATCACGCTGGTCAAACCGGCGAGTCCGGAGGCCAAGAGCCACACGGCCGCGGGCAAAGGCACCGGGGCCGGTTCGCCGCCGGACAGAACCGCGCCGATGGTCACGCGGATCGCGTTCAGATCGATCCAGGCCTCACCCTGACTGCCCACCGGAACGGCCCCCAGCATCGTCGTCAAGAGGACGTCCAGTTCTTCGCTCCGGGCGATCGACTGCTCGAACAGCGTGGTCCAGCTGCCCGCCTTTTCGCCGCCGCTGCCGCCGAGGCGGAAGGATTTTTCACCCGAGTCGCGGAACAGCTCGTCGTTGGTAAAATCGTCGAGCCGGAGCCGACTGCTGGCCGAAACGCTGCTGTTCTTTCCGGCGAGTGCGTAGTCGCCGCCCTCCGCCAAGTGAAACTGATCGATCAGAAATCCGTCCTTGGCGATGACCTGAAATTCCATGGTTTCCCTTAGGCGCTGGGAAGCCGAGGCGGCAGAACGATCGGAAAAGGCGAAGCTCAGGGTATCGCCGTCGATGGACGGTGTCCCGAAGTAATCCAGGTCCTCGTCCGCAAACTGGAAATAAACCGATTGGCCTTCCAGCAGGGCGGCCTGCGCGGCAGCCCCGCTGAAAAAGATAAAAATGCCTGTGATTGCACCGATAAATGTCTTCATGAGCAGTGACTCCTTACAGTCAGTTTAAAACGCAACGAAAAACCCGAATTCCAAACATTCCCTCGTATCTCTCGTCCTACAAAAGCGGCGACCCTATACGTCTGCGAAAGGCGCGTAGAGGTATGACGGGCGACGATGCCCGGATTTCCACACTCCAATTCCACCTATCCCTGCCTGGTTTATCGATTCGGCGAGATAACCAAGATAAGGCTGTTTCCGAACGACCTTTGATACCCCCCAAAATGCTCTGACAAGCCTCGATATACCGTTCCTATCCCAAACGGCCTCTCCGCTGGCGCCCAAGCTTCGGCTTGGGCGCCCCGCCCGAGAAGCTCCCGCTTCTCAACGTCGGTTCCCAAACGGGAGTTTGGGAACCAGCACACACCCAGTGCAGGTCGCTTCAGTCGTACACCCTCAACCGACAGCACGCTTTCTATGCCTTTGGGTTCCAGGGCGTCGCTCGATGATTTCCGGCGCTTTCATGCCGAAAAGGTCAACGACAAAAAAATCTTTCAGTTTTTGTTTATTAAATCGAAGTTCTGTGAAGATTTTGTTAAGGGTCTGTGACATTTTGAGAAATTTCGATGGCGGCCTATTGGTGGTTCGGAATGTGGTCGCTCTTGGCCCCGGCGGACGGCTCCGGGACCGATGGCGAACCAGAACATGCGAGAGGGCGTATACGGCGTTTTCGTAACAGGCGGCGTGAGCTGCTTGCTGAATAGCAGTCCGACGTCGATCCGCGTTTAGGTGAAAAGTCTCCCGTCGGATTCGGATTTCTAAGGATTCAGCTGCAAACTCTGAGCCAAGGACTCGTGTTTCGCTGAATCAATGGGATAGGATGAAAATCTACGGTGGACGTAAAATTCGCTGACGCCTGGAAAATACCCCAGGCGCACCGTTTCAGGTATTTTTCCAAATCGCTTTCAATCAGGAATTGTTTTGTAGGGCGGGTTAGGCCGCGAGGCCGTAACCCACCGAACGGCCTCGGATCGGTGGGTTACGCTTCGCTAACCCACCCTACGATAATGTTCGCTTGAATGTCGAATGGATTTACAAGGCGTCTGAAGCGATCCGTTCGTCGCCGGGAAGAGACATCCCCTCCGGCAGGCGAATTTTCCGGTTTGGTGTAGCGTCTCCAGTAAGTCGGGAAGGGATTCCCGACCTACTGACTTAGTCCGGCCGCCATTTTGGAGTGCGGAGCGGCTTTCCCAATTCACACCGCTAAGCCACGGTGGAGAACGTTCTAGGGCGTTTTCATCTCGCTCGTACGGCAAAACAGGCTTGGCGGACGTCGTTGGCGCCTTCGGCTAGCCTGGATATTTCATGAAAGGAGGGGTGGCGGAATCGAAAAGCCCTTAAAATTCAACTGCTGACATCGAATTTGTGAGGAGATTCCGCCGTGACACATTGTACCGGACAAATCGAGCTGTTTGCGCCCGTGGCACGCCGCCGCATCGATGTGGCCTTCGACGGGGCGCTGTGACCAGCGATGCCGGAGTGCTGCTGTTGCGGCAGGTCGATCGCAAGCTGGGTTTGCTGGACAGCGTGGCCCAACGCTTGAAGGACCCGCGTGATCCCAGCCGGTGTGCCCACGCCGTGCTCCACCTGCTGCGACAGCGGGTTTATGGCCTGTGCCAAGGCTATGAAGACCTCAACGATCACGACACCTGGCGCCATGACCTGGCGTTGCAGACGGCCTGTGAACGGCTGTCGCCCGGTGCCTCCAGCCCCACCTTGTGCCGCTTGGAAAACCGGATGGATCGGGCGGCGGCCCTGGCGATCCATGAGGTGTTTGTCGAGCAGTTCATCGCTTCATTTCCGACGCCGCCGGATCAGCTCATCCTGGATTTCGACGCGACCGATGATCCGGTCCATGGGCATCAGGAAGGCCGGTTCTTCCATGGCTACTATGACCACTATTGCTTCCTGCCGCTTTACGTCTTTTGCGGCGATCAGTTGTTGGTCAGCTATCTCAGGCCCTCGAAGATCGACGCGGCCAAGCACGCCGGGGCGATCCTGAAAGCTCTGGTGCAACGGCTGCGTGCCGTCTGGCCCGAGGTGAAAATCATCTTCCGGGCCGATTCGGGCTTCTGCCGACGGCGGATTCTGGCCTGGTGCGAACGCCACGGCGTCGGTTATCTCGTGGGCCTGGCCAAGAACAACCGCCTTTTGAAGCTTGCGGCGCCTTGGCGCCAGGCAGCGCAAACCCAATTTGCCGCCACCTCGGAAAAACAGCGGGTCTTCGGTGAGTTTGCCTATACCGCCGGCACCTGGAAACACCCCCGCCAGGTGATCCTCAAAGCCGAGCATGGACCCCAAGGCGAAAATCCAAGGTTCCTGGTCACCAACCTGGCGGGCGACTCCCAAGCGCTGTACGAAGACGTCTATTGTGCGCGGGGCGACATGGAAAACCGGATCAAGGAACAGCAACTCGGCTTGTTCGCGGACCGCACCAGTTGTCACGTCTGGTGGGCCAACCAATTCCGGCTGCTGCTCGCCTCGCTCGGCTACCTCTTGTTGGAAGCCCTTCGTCGCCTCGGCCTCGCCGGTACCGAACTCGCTCGGGCGCAGTGTTCCACTCTCAGGGGCAAGCTCCTCAAAATCGGTGGCGTGATCCTTCGAAATACCCGTCGCATTCGCTTCCTGTTGCCGAATGCTTACCCCTGGCAGGCGCTGTTCTGGCACATCGCCGAGCGCTTTGCCCCCGGCTGAGCCGGGCCGAGTGGGTTCCCCGGCACGTTGATTCTCTGGGGGTAAGGGGGACGTTTGCCTGAAATTCAGACTTTCACCCCAAACGAGCACTCAACACGCCTTTTTCTGGTCCCGAACCCAGAACGCGACCGGCCTCCTACCTTCACTGAGGTCCTGATGAAATATTCAGGCTAGGGTAGATCGATTCAATCTTTCGTAGGTCGGCAATCCTTTGCCGACGAACCCGTTGGCCCAACGGCGGCGTCGGGAAGGGGGGCTTCGGCGCTCCCGAAGACGCCGTTTGCGATTGGAAGGGTCGCGACTAAAGCGACCGTTTGCGATTGGGAAGGGATTCCCGACCTACTCGCCAGTGCCCGTACAGTAGGTATGAAAACGTTCTAGCTCGCCTTCTCGAACACACGGCCTTGCACCGCGTCGAACCCGAGGCCAAAAAGCAGATCGGCCTCGTCCTCCCGTTCCACGCCGGTGGCGGCAACGCGGATACCCAACTCTCGTGCGTATTGGCATAGCGCCTTGAGCAGGGCCTGATTGCCGGCGTCATCGAATATCCGGCGGCAGAGAGCCCCTTCCACCTTTACCCAATCCGGCATCAATTCGTTTAACCAGGCCAGTGCGCCGGGATAGGGCATGAAGCGATCCAGCACGAACCGAAAACCGTCTCTCCTGAGCTCGCTAACGGACTCGGCCGCTTGCGGGGCTAAAATCAGCCGATTCAAGGGGACTTCTATGGCCAGATTTGATCGAGCGGGCACTTTATGTCTAAAAGATTGAGCGAATCCCGGCTGCATGATGGTGGCCACCGACAAATTGACGGACCACGCCGCTTCGGGTTTTTCCGCCATCGCTTCCTGAAGGCGCGCGACGACAAGTTTGTCCAGCATCGGAGCCAGATCGGTTTCCTCGGCAATGTGCCCCAAGGCGCCCGCGGAAAGCCGTAATCCATTTTCCGTCACGATGCGCGCGAACACCTCGTAATGCTCGGGTGCCGAAGCGTTCCGGCACATGAGCGGCTGCCGCTCCAGTTCCACTTGACCGTTGTCCAAAGCCTGCCGCAGCAATGCGAGCCGGCCGCTCCCGCCCGGCGTCGGATCTGCCTCCGCAATCCGAAAGCTCCCGCTGGACCCCATCTGCGCGTCGCGCAGCGCAGCGTCCGCCCGGGCAAGAAGTGCCGTGCTGCTATCGCCGGAAGAGAGGGCCGCCCCGATATGGACGGTGCAGGACGAAGCGATTCCGGTCTCGAGCAAAGCCATCACCGTCGATTGGGCGAGGTGATGGGTCAGATCGTTCAGGCAATCGGCATCGGCGTGCTCCAACAGCACGGCAAACTGCGCGCCGTCTATTCGCGCCGCCGAGCCGTGCGTCTTTTCGGCGACAGCTTCCACAACATCGGCGAGAAATTTGACGACAAGATCTCCCGTATCGCGTCCGAATCGGCGATTGCATTCCGCCAGTCCGGTGAGCTGAAGGATGGCAATGGCGTGCTGCGTTCCGGATATTGCCAGGGCCGCGTCCAGCGATGCGAGAAAATACGCGCGATTGAAAAGACCGGTTTGCCGGTCGTGGTGGAGATCCCGCTGTAGTTTCTCGATGGTTTCCATCTTCGCGTTCAGCATGCGCCGCACCGCTTCCGACATACGGTTGAACGCCGAGCCGATATGATGCAGTTCGCGAATACGGGGCAGCTCCGCCAAAGGCTCGAACTTGCCTTCGCCGATGCGAAGCGCCAGATTTTCGAGCCGGTCCAGCGGACGTAATGCCTTTTGCAGCAGCCATACCGACAGCAGCGCGGAGATCAGCCAGAAACCCAGAGTCCAGCCCAGGATGGACCAGGTCATCTGCCAAAGTTGGCTATATCCGAAACCGGGATGGCTGGCCACGTCGACCACGGCTGAAAGTTTCCAGCCGGCCATCGATTCGGCCCGACCCGCGGGAGCGTCGAACGGCACGCGGCTGATGAACCACTCGGGAGCGCCGTCCACTTTCAAGGGGAGTTCCCGCTCCACGACGGATTCGCCGTTGGGGCGGATCACGGCGATACGCCGGTAGTAGCCGCTATCGTAGAGAGCGTCCACCGCATTGGCCACCGCCGCGGTGTCGTTGCTCGCCAGCGCGGGCGATAGTTCCAGCGCCAGAGTGGTTGCCGTTTCTTGCGCATGAGCGTGCAACTGGCGTTGCAGAAAGCCGTGGGTATTCACCAGGCCGGTGGCGAAAAGAGCCAGCCCCAGCAGCAGAAACAGCAGACCGAGCAGCAGGACCAGCAGGGTTTTCAGGCTCATCGTCGTCATCGAATCGCTCCCGTCTTTTCGTGGTGCATGCGCGCCAACAGATCGTTCCAGTGGCGTATGTCGGACGCTTCACCCAGCTTGCCATGCTGCCCGCGCTGCTTGGCCGACCACAACCCCTCCGCATTGAAGCTCATGGTCGGCGCTAGATCGGTCCGCGCGGCGGCCGGCCGGATATCGCCGATCAGATTGTCCAAAATCAGCGGTTCGGATTCCGGGGCGGGATAGTAGGCCAGGACCATGTGCGGCTCCATGCGGCTCAGCTGTGGCCGCCAGACCCGGACATAAGTGACCCGCAATCGGTCGGGAGCCACTCCTGCCGCTCGAAGGGTGAAATATTTGGCCAGGGCGAAATCCTCGCAGTCGCCGCCGTTGGCGGCCAGGAGTTCCACCGGAGTCGCCCAGTAGTCGCGGCGCGCCCATTGGTCAGAGTCGGAGATGTTCGGCAGCCGGTTGAAGAAATCGTTAACCTGCGCCAGCTTCTCGTGCTCGCCGGCACCACCCAGATGCAGAACCAGGTCGCGCCACGCCGACAGACGTTCCACCGCCGCAAGGCCATAGCGCTGGCCGACCAGTTCCAAGGTTCGTGCATTGGGGAGCAGGTCCATTTCGACGCCCGCCACGGCAAGGACCGCAAAAGCGGCGCTCCATAAAAATAAGCGTTTCAAGAGCTATCGGGGGTGATTTGAAGGAAGCGTATCTTGCCCCATCTCGGCGAAATTTCGCCACCTCATATCCCGGTAGTCGATCGTTTTTCACCGAAGTATAGCGATGCGGCTTGGGAAACCGCCCGTACCTCTAAGTACCTATCTCAGTAGGCCGTTCGCCCTGAGCCGAGGCGAAGGGCCTGTCCTGAGCAGAGTCGAAGGGTTTTTGAAACCTACTGGGAAGGCTCTAAATGTAGGCCGAAACGAGCGGCCGTAGATCGGCAATCCCTTGCCGACGAAGGCGTTCGGATGCAGGCCCGGCTAAGCGTCAGCGCTTGATGGCAAACGGTCGCTGCTATACAGGTCAGCGGACCGCCATTCCGGTATGGATTTTCGCTGGCTCCCAAGCTTCCGCCTGGGAGCTATACCCGAGCAGCTCGAGCTTCTCGAAACATCATTCGAATCGAGAAGCGGGAGCTTCTCAACGTCGGTTCCCAAACGGGAGTTCGGGAACCAGCCTAACGACGGAGGCATGCCGGATCAATCGGTTGCGGGCCGGCTGGCACCGAACCGCGGAGTAGGTCGGGAATCCCTTCCAATCGCAAACGGTGTCTCCAATCGCAAACGATCGGTTCGGGAGCACCGAACCGATCCTTCCAGGAGCGCCGGAGCCACCCTTCCAATCGCAAACGGTCGCTTTAATCGCGACCCTTCCCGACGGGATTTGTCGGCAAAGGATTGCCGACCTACCGACCCGATGCGCCGGGCAAGGCGCTCGGAAGAAGTCAGGTCCGGCGGTGCCCTTCCTCGATTCCCCCGCCTTCATGTTGCGAATCCGTAAAGTCGTTCAGCGAAAAAGCTACAGCCGGGGCAGCTTGCAATCATCTGCGACTTAAAGTTTTGAAAAAAAAACACAGCACGCAAATGTAATCCAAAACAAAGACTTAGTTGATGCGCGGGAGCCGTGCGTTGAGTTTTTTCAAAAAATTTCATCGGTGTCACACAAACTTAACTTGGTTGTAAAAAAGCGACATTAAAGTCTGTCTCGCCTTCAAAGGGACGGAAGAAAACCGCAGTGCGGTTCAGTTGCGGCCGGGGAGCAGGAGCCCGGTCCAGGAGGGTTGCTAGGACAAAGCCACACTCGTCGCGAGGCGGGGCCGGAAAGCCACGGGTCTTGATTGCAAGATAGCCGGGTTGCCACACCAACGTTGATGGCAGCCCGGCTTTTTTGTTTTCGGTGCCTGAAAAACGGCACAAAAAAGCCGGTCGCCGAAAAGCGACCGGCGAAAACGGCCCTGCAGATAAACCTTGAGAAGACGTCTGCAAGGTATTTTCAACCGCAATTTTAAACAAGGCATGGAAATGAACAAACTGAAAGCGATTACCGCCGGCGTGCTATTGGCTTTGGGCGCCACCGGCGCAGAAGCGTCGATTAGCGATGGGCAGTATCCGAACGTGGGCGAATTGTTCGTGTCGATTTTCGATCCCAGCGCGAACGGCGGCCTGGGTCGCACCTACTTCCGCGATCTCGACGTTTCACTCACTGACGTGCTGAACGCCGGTTCGAACTGGGCGTTCAGCGTCAATCTGGGTGCTGACGCCAATTATGCCGGCTTTGCCGGCAAGGCAGACCTGCAGTACAACATCGCCGCCGTGTACACCCTCGACGAGGGCGGTGCCAATATCGATCAATGGGGTATTCTGGCTACCGGGTCTTCGTTCAACGGCGGTTTCGGTAATGTTTTATCCACGATTACCAACATTCAGGGCTATATCAGCAAACTGAACACCGCGCTGGGCGACAACGTGTCGGGCGTCGTGGATAACGGGCTGCCGCAGTCCTGGGACGACGGCAACTGGGGTCCGCTGATGGGCGCCGCTCCCAGCGTGTTCGCCTCCACCGCCGGCGGCGTCGACCTGGCAACCCTTTTCTTCCACGTGACCAATAACACCGGCGACGACAGCGACGGCATCGTCAATCAGATTGCCGGGCGCTGGCTGCTGTCGAGCAACGGCACCCTGGAATTCGGCCCGGCCGGCTCCTCTCCGGTACCGGTTCCCGCGGCGATCTATCTGCTTGGCTCCGCTCTGGCCGGCTTGACCCTGGTCAGCCGCCGCGGCCAGAAAGCGTAATCTCCCAAATATCCTTAACGGAGAAAATTCGATGAAAGTCAATCGTTTGTCTGTCGCCATGGCGGCAACGGCGCTGCTCGGCGCCGGCGAAGCCTTCGCTCTCGCTCCCGGCGCGGCCGTGGATATCGAAATCTGGGCATCCGGCGCCACCGCACAGGACAAGGGCGTGGAAGCGCTCTTTTCCGAACTCTGCGTGGCCGGAACCCTGGATATCTACCGCGACAACGCCAACGCGTCCAAGCCGGGAGCGCAGCACTCGGCTTATTTCTGCCGGCTCGACTCCACCAAGGTGACCGGCCTCGGCACCGTAAATCCGAACGTGTTGTTCCACAAGCGTTCTCAGGGCGGCTCGGCGCAGGGCGTAACGCCGCTGATTCTCGATCAGGCGATCACGCACATGGAGATCAACAACGGCAACTGCACCAAGACCGCGCCCGACAGCTTCTACCGCTGCCGAGTCAGCAGCGCGGGCGACACCATTCTGCACGAGTCGGATCTCGGCGTAAGCGACGTCAACCCGGATCTGTTCCGCGGGGTCAACGCGCCCAGGGAGGACGGCGTGAAGCAGCCGGATGTCACGACCGCCCAGGTTTCGAGCTTGCTGGACGTGACCCCGGCCGCGGGCCTGGTGTTCGGCATTCCGGTAACGCTGTCTCTTTATACCGCCCTGCAGGACGCGCAGATGGACCAGGGCCGGATCCCCGCCGGTTGCGCGCTGGGGGATGACAGCAATCCCGATTGCATGCCCAGCCTCAGCTCCGAGCAAGTGGCTTCGCTGCTGGCCGGCAAGGTGCAGAACTGGAACCGGTTCAAGGTTCAGATCGGCGCGGCGTCCGTCAACTTTTTCGACAATTATTCCGGCGGCATGAATCTGACCGACAACAAGGTGGCCATCTGCCGCCGCGTCGACGGTTCTGGCACGCAGGCGCAAGCCAACGCGGTGTTCCTGAACAATCCGTGCATGAGCGGCGCGGTCAATCCGGTGGGCGGTACCAATAACTTGAGCGGACCGATCGTGCCCTCGACCAACCTCGCCCTGAACGGCGTCGGCCAGTCGGGCTCCGGGGACGTGGACAACTGCCTGGCCGATTTCAACGACGGCACCAACACCGGCGGATCTGGTAACACGTCCAAGCGCTGGGCGATCGGCATCCAGAGCCTGGAGAAGAACTCCGGCAGGGATAAGAACGGCAATCCCATTGCCCGCAAGAACTACCGCTTCGTGAAGATCGACGGCGCCGCGCCGACGCTGGCCGAGGTCGCTGCCGGCCGCTACCCGGACTGGGTGGAGCAGACCTTCCAGTGGCGCAAGGCTTCGGTGGGCGGCCCGACGGGAGACGTGCTGACGATCCTGCAGAAGATCGCTCAGGACGCCAGCAAGCCGTCGATCGTGAAAGACCTGAACGTGGAGTTCAACCATCCGTTCGGCCAGTCGGGCTTCCTGGCTCTCAGCACCAACGGCACCAACGCCCAGACCTTCCCATTCGATGCGGCCAACAATCCGACGATCAACCTGACCCATAAACAGGGTTCTTCGCTGGACAACTGCCGCGCGCCGACGGTCAACACCACTGCCAACAAAAATCTGTTGGATCTGTAAAGGACAAGGGACCGGCTGGGATGCCTGAAGGGCCGCGGGCCATTCGGCTCGCGGCCAAGGCAGGGAAGGGGGATGGGGCTTTTCGCCCATCCCCCGCTTGCGTTTGTGCGGCGAGCGATCGAAGAGAGGCCTAACGGATGTTTTCGGTCCGGCGAGCCGCGATTGCGAAGGTGCCCCGCAGGGGCGGATAGAAGAAGTAGAAAAACCTTGTTTATACGTTTTCCGAATTCGAGCTTGCCGAAGATAAGTTGCACGTCCTTGTTTGTGCTTCTCTTGTCGGGGTTCGGCGAAGCCTGGGCGGAACCGCCCGGCGCCGGCACCGCCGCGCCCGATGCGGCGACAGAAGTTCCGGCGGAACAGCCGATTTTCGACGTCATGGAATACCTGGTCGAGGGAAATACCGTGCTGGAATCGAAGACCGTCGAAAAGACGGTCTACCCCTTTCTTGGGCCGGGCAAGAGCATCGACGACGTGGAGAAGGCTCGGGAGGCGCTCGAAGCGGCATACCACAAAGCCGGCTTTCAGACGGTTTTGGTGGATATTCCGGAACAGGACGTCGATCAGGGCATCGTTCGGCTCCAGGTGACGGAAGGACAGGTGGAGCGGCTCAAGATCACCGGATCGCGATATTACTCTCTCGGAAAGATCAGAGAGGGCGTGCCGGCACTCGCAAAAGGGGAGATTCCCAATATGCCGGCGGTGCAGGGCCAGCTCGCAAAACTAGGGGGCGAATCGCCGGACCGGGAGATCACGCCGATCCTCCGCGCGGGATCGACGCCGGGCAAGCTGGAAGTGGAGTTGCAGGTGAAGGACCGATTACCGCTGCACGGCAGCGTGGAGATGAACGGCCGCAACAGCGAGGGCACGAGCCGTTCCCGGCTGATCGCCTCGCTGCGTTACGACAATCTCTGGCAGCGCTTCCATAGCGCGTCCCTGCAATACCAAGTAAGTCCCGAAAACTACGACGAAGTGGAAGTGTGGGCCGGAACCTACGTGTTGCCCACCGGAATCGCCGATACCCGGCTGGCACTGTATGGCGTCGGCATCAGTTCCAACACTCAGATCGCCACCGCGGGAGCTTTGTCGGTAGTGGGTACCGGCAACATTTTCGGCTTGCGCGTGGTGAAACCGCTAGAGCCGCTCGACGGCTATTTTCACAGCCTCACTTTCGGATTCGACTACAAGGAATTCAATCAGGGCCTGAGCCTGGTGGGGCAGGATCAGCAGAACACGCCCATCACCTACGCTCCCTTTACCTTGAGCTACGACGGCACGTGGCGGGACGAGTCCGCCGTGACCGCCATGAGCCTTGCCTCCCATTTTTCCGTCCGCGGACTCGGAAACGAGCAGAAGGAATTCGAGGACAAGCGCTTCGGCGCCCGAGCGAATTATCTGTACTTCACGGCCGATTTGAGACACGAGCGGGAGCTTCCGCTCGGCTTGCGGTTCCTCGCCAAGGGGGCCGGGCAGGTAACCGACTCGCCCCTCATCAGCAACGAGCAGTTCGCGGTGGGCGGACCGCAGAGCGTCCGGGGTTACTACCAAACCCAGCAGTTGGGCGACCATGGCGTGAACCTGTCGGTCGAACTGCAAAGCCCGGCGCTGATCGCGGAAGGATGGGGTTTCACGCATCAGCTGCGGGCGCTGGCGTTTTTCGACTGGGCCTATCTGTGGATCGTCGATCCGCTTCCGGCCAATCCGAGCTTTTATCGGCTTGCGTCCGCCGGCGCGGGTTTGAGGCTTCGGATGTTTCAGCATGTGACGGGCGAGCTGGATTGGGGGTATCCGCTGTATTCGCAGGGCACGGTGGACGTGGGCGAACAGCGGGTGGATTTTCGCGTGGCCTACGAGTTCTGATTCCTAGGCAGTACCACGGGCGCAAGTATCGAGGTAAAGAGGATGTCTGTTAAGAACCGGAATAAACCCGAGAATAAGACGATTGCCCTGAAGCCGCTCGCTGCCGCGGTGCGGGCATGCATGGCGAGCGGTATCTTGCTTAGCGCAAGCCCGCCGCCGGTCCATGCCGAGCTGCCGGTCGCCGCCGACGTATGGGCGGCCCTGGGAAACGCCACCCGCAGCGTGAATGGCGGCACGATGGTGATCAACCAGTTGACGGACAAAGCCATTCTCGACTGGAAGAGTTTCAACATCGGCGCGGAGAATGCCGTTCACTTCAATCAGCCGGCCGCTACCTCGGTGGCCCTGAACCGCATCCATCAAAACGACCCCAGCCGCATTTTCGGTGCCCTGACGGCCAACGGGCAGATTTATCTCGTTAACAAGAACGGCTTCGTATTCGGCAAGAACGCCCAAGTCAACGTCAATTCGCTGGTTGCCACCACGCTCAACATCAGCGAGGACGTATTCAAGCGCGGCATTACCAAGGCGTTCGACCAGGACGGAACCGCCGCGCTGCAAGCGGGCGGCGAGACTTATCTCAAGGACGCGCAAGGCCGTTTCGTCTTCGACCAGAACGGTGAAAAAGTCAAAATCCAAATCTTCGTCCAGCCGGGCGCTCAATTGAGAACCAATGCTCCAGGCGGGCGGATCATTATTGCCGCGCCGTCGGTGGTGAACCAGGGGACCATCGAGACCCCGGACGGCCAGACGATTCTGGCGGCGGCGACGGACAAGGTGTATCTGCAGGAAGCCGATCCCGATTCCGGCATCCGAGGGCTTCTGGTGGAGGTTGAGACCGGGGGTGACGTCAAGAACGTCGGCAAGATCATCACGGAAAGAGGCAATGCCACCCTGATCGGTTTTGCCGTCAATCAAGAAGGTCGGGTATCGGCTACCACCTCGGTCAGTCTGAACGGGTCGGTACGCTTGCTGGCGCGGGAGGGCCACCAAACCGTTGAAAGCGGACGCAGGAAGCTGTTGCGTCCGATGAGCACGGCCCGCGTCCAGGATCTCGGGGACGGACTTGGGACACGAGCTACGGTAGAGCTGGGACCGAACAGTGTTACGGAGGTGATTCCGGACTCGGATAAGTCGAAAACCGCCGTGGACGCCCAGCCCCAGGCACGCTCGAAAATCGAGATCAGCGGCAGCAAGATCGTGCTTCGCAAGGATTCGACGGTTTACGCCCCGGCGGGAGAGATCGAGCTAACCGCTACGAAAAGTCCGGCCACGCCGCTGGTAGCCGGGGTCGAGAACGACAGCCGGATATACATGGAGTCGGGAAGCCGCATCGATGCTTCCGGCCTGAGAGACGTTTCCCTTCCGATGGAGCGAAACGTGGCGGAGGTGGAGTTGCGCTCTTTCGAGCTGCGGGACTCGCCGTTGCAGAAAAACGGGATACTGAAAGGCAAGACCGTGCGTGTGGATATCCGCGATCCGATCAAGATCGCCGATATTTCGGGAGCCTTGGCCCGCATCGAACGGAATATCGACGAGCGCAGCACCGCCGGCGGAACGATCCGAATCCGCTCGGAGGGCGACGTGATCGTCAAACCCGGCGCGGTGCTGGACTATTCGGGCGGCTCGGTCTCGTATCGCGACGGCTACATCAGCACTACCAAACTGATTTCGCAGGGCCGGCTATACGATATCGGCGAAGCGGATCCGAACCGCATTTACGACGGCGTGTTCGGAGAAGTGATCAAGGTTTACGAAAAGTGGGGCATTACCCGCCGCTGGTCGATTCCGGGGCCGCTCGGTCTCGGCCGCTTCGAGGCGGGCTACGTGGAGGGAAAGCCCGGCGGAGCTCTGGAACTGAGCGGCTACCGCGTGGCGCTGGACGGAGTACTGCGCGGAGAGACGGTCGACGGCCGATTGCAGCGCACCGTCGGGAAGCGGGTGCCGGGAAGTTCCTTGACGATCGACGTAGGCATCGGCCAGGGGCGGCAGGCGGTCGTCTTTGCCGGTGACCACATCGTTCGCGATATCGGCGAGAAAGATGAGTTTCCGAAGAGCGGGTCGGGCAGCGAAAACATCCCCGCGCCCCTGGTGCTGGACACCGGCGCCCTGGCGAATTCGGAGTCGCGGCATGTGGCCGTGAAAAGCAGTCGGGGAATCACGATACAGGACGACGCCCGTCTGGCGCTTCCGGCCGGCGGCAGCCTCAAGCTTACAGGGGACCGAATCGACGTAGCCGGCGAGATTGGCATCCCCTCCGGATCGATCAGTCTCGAATCTCTCGGGAGCGCGGGGACACCGACGTCCGGCGAGGTCACGCTGGCCTCCGGCGCGGCGATCGATGCACGGGGAGCATGGGTGAACGATACGCCCGATCTTCCGGGAAGCAACCGCTTTTCTCCGATTGCCATAGACGGCGGAACGGTGGCGATCAAGACCAGGGAAGGGGATCTGGTATTGGAGGCCGGCAGCCGAATCGACGTGAGCGGCGGGGCTTGGCTGGATGCGGACGGCCGCCTTACCGCCGGCCGGGGAGGCGATATCAGTCTGGCCGCGACCGGTTTGAACGGCGCGAGTCTGGTCTTGGACGGGGATTTGCGTGGATTCGGCATCGACCGGAGCGGCACCCTGAGCCTGACCGCCAACGAGATCGCCATCGGCGACGGGCCGGTGGTTCCGCATGCCGGTTCCGTGTTGAAGCCGCTGGTGCTGCCGTCCGATTTTTTCCAGCGAGGCGGGTTTACGGATTACCGGCTGACGTCGAACGTGTTCGGCATAATCGTCACCCCGGGGCTGGTCCATCCCTTGGTGCGCACACTGGAGTTGGGGAAGGGATTCGAGTCGCTGCCCGACGGCGGGGATTTGGCCGTGTACAGCCGCATCGTGGAGTTGCCGGAATTTCTCCGCCCCGCCGCTATCCTGAGCCTGGCGGTCGATCAGGCGAATACTTACGACAGCAAGGAATGGCTGACCGTTCAACGCGGCGCCGAAATTCGCACCGATGCGGGCGGAAAAGTGGCCTTGGCTTCGGATACGGGGATTGCCCTTGGCGGCACGATAGACGCCCCTTCGGGTGAAATCTCGCTCCGAATCACCAAACCGAACGTAGATCGGGGCTTCAACGACTCCCAGGCGATCTGGCTGGAGACCGGGAGCCGGTTGCTGGCGCGCGGCGCTTTCAAGCCGGAGCTGGATCCTCTCGGGCTTCGCAAGGGCGAACTGCTGCCCGGCGGCAAAATCAGTCTCGTCGCCGGCCGCGGCTATATTCTCGCGCAGGAGGATTCGCTGATCGATGCCTCGGGCTCTTCCCGCACGCTGGATATTCTCGAAAGAACGAGCGGCGGCCTGGGCCTTGAAATCACTCCCCGGCTGGTCGCTTCGCGCGGCGGCACGGTGAACCTGACCGCAGCCGAGGGCATTCTCTGGGACGGCTCTTTCCGCGCGGCATCAGGCGGCGCAAACGCCGGCGGCGGCAGTCTCAATATCGAGCTGGATAAACGTCTACGCCTCAAAGCGCGGGACATCGGGGGGGTGCCGTTCCCGGACGATGGTCCGAATTCCGACCAAGAGCTTCCCATCCCTCGTGTCATCGAGGTCTCCGCATCGGATCGGACCCTGATTCCCGACGGTCTCGCTCCGGGCGCCAAAATCCCGGATCGGTTCTACGCACAGGCCTTGGTCGAGAGCGCTCAGATACAAGGCGGGGGATTCGCTTCCGTCAGGCTGAGATCCAACGGTGACGGCAATGTCGGAGAAATACGGTTTTCCGGGGACGTTTCCCTGGCAGCCGAGCGGCAAATCGTGCTCGATGCGCCCAAGATTTCCTGGCAGCGGGAGGATTCGACGGATGCCGGACGGGTCGTACTTGAAGCCGCCTATGCGGCGCTGGGGTCCACCGATAGCCGCGTGGTTCCGGCGGCGACTTCCGGCGCCGGCGCTCTCGCCATCAATGCGCAAGCCATCGACTTGATCGGAGGTGCGAGTCTCCAGGGCTTTTCCGGCGCGAACCTGAACAGCTCGGGTGATATACGCGCTAGAGGCATCATTACGAATGCCAACGCCCAGCGTGACTACAAGGGCGAGTTCCGGATCGCCGGCGATCTGGAGCTGCGCGCCGCGCAGATCTATCCGGCGACCCTCACCGATTATGCGATCCGGGTCGAGGATGCGCCGGGCGCCACCATACGAATCGAGTCGTCGGGGCGCGCTTCTTCCCCCGTGTTCTCGGCGGGAGGCAGCCTGACTATCAACGCGCCCAACATCATCAGCTCGGGAGTGTTGAAAGCGCCCTTCGGCACGTTGACGCTCGACGCCGACGATTTGCTCGAACTGACCAGCGGAAGCCTCGCCTCGGTTTCCGGCGAAGGATTGATCGTTCCTTTCGGCCGGACGCAAGGCGGTCTCGATTGGATTTTTCCCCTAGCCGAGAATAACAACCGCGTGTTCGGCTTGGAACGTGACCTGCAACAGGGTACCGAGCTGCTGCCGGAAAAGCGGATCAATCTGAGAGGCCGCCAGGTCGCTCTCCAGGAAGGCGCCACCGTGGACATTTCCGGCAGCGGCGATCTCTATGCCTTCGAATTCGTCAAGGGACAAGGGGGTTCCGTCGACTGGCTGAATCCGGGCGACCCGGGGTTCCTGGACGGCAGTTTCGCCTATAGGCCGTCGTTTGCGGTGATTCCCGGTCTTAACGGACTCATGACTCCTTATGATCCCATCGAATTTCCGGGCTCCGGCCTGACGGTCGGGGACAGCGTTTACCTCGCCGGGGGATCGGGCCTGCCGGAAGGCCACTACACACTGCTGCCCGCCCATTACGCCTTGCTGCCCGGCGCCTACCTGATCTCGCCGGAGCCGGGAACGCAGGACGTCACGCCGGGTTCGGTCGCGCGCAGGCTCGACGGCGTACCCATCGTCGCCGGGCAATGGGAGGCGGCGGGAACGGCCATCCGCGACTCCCGCTGGAGCGGATTCGCCGTGGAGACCGGCGACATCGCCAGAACACGCTCCGAATATCAGGAGTATCTGGCTAACGAGTTCTTCGAGGAGAAAGCCGCAGCCGAAGAAAAGCCGGTACCGGACTTGCCCGCTTCCGCGGGTACCGTCGCCGTGTTCGCGGAGGCCAGCCTGTCTTTACGCGGGACGGTTCTGGCGTCTTCGTCCTCGGGAGGGCTCGGCGGGCGTCTGGATATCGGCGCCGACCGGCTGGCGGTGGTGGGGCGCCGCGAGGACCTCGCGGCGATCGGAGAAGGCTATGTCGGTTTGGTCGCCGAGGAACTCAATGACCTGAACGTCGGAAGTATCTTGTTGGGCGGTTCCCGGAGCCGGGAAAACACGGGAAGAAGGCTCTCTGTCAATTCGCGCTCGGTGATCGTTGGCAGCGGGGCGCGGCTGAGCGGACAGGAACTCCTTCTCGCCGCACGGGAAAATCTGACTATCGCACAAGGTGCGGCGGTGGAGAGCGTCGGCAAAACGGAATCGTCGGGCGAAACCCTGCTGGTGAGCAACGATCCGAAGACCGGAGCTGCGGACAGCAACGGCGCCTTGGTCCGGGTATCGTCGTCGGGTCTTGCGACGGTCACGAGGGACAAGGCCGTCAGCGGAGCCCGCGGGACTTTGACCGTCGAAGCCGGAGCCCTCCTCAAGTCTTCCGGTTCGATTCTCCTGGACTCCACCAAGGACACCGTGTTCCACGGAACCGTCGAAATTCCCGGAGGAGACTTGGAGTTCCGCGCCGGCGCGATCAGCTTGGGCGAGGCTCCTGCCGGTACGGGCGGTTTGGTCCTGTCGTCCGGGCAGGTGGGCGCCCTGGGCGCGAACAACCTGATTCTGACCAGTCGCTCGGACGTCAATATTTACGACGGCGTTTCCGTCGGTCTGAAGCGGCTTACCATCGATGCCGCAGCATTGCGGGGCTTCGCCGAGGTATCCGACGAAGCAAGGATTTCGGCGGAGGCGATCACTCTGGCCAATACTTCCTCCCCGGCGACTGCCGGAGCGGGAAACGGGGAGGGGACGCTGACGCTGGATGCCGCAAACATCACGCTGGGCGGCGGAAACTTCGCGCTGTCCGGATTTCGGCAGGTCGCTCTCAACGCCGCGGAAAACCTCGGCGGGCAGGGAGAGGGAAAATATTCGGCGGACGGCGACCTCGTTCTCGCGGCCGGCCGGATCACCGGGGCGTCGGGATCGACGACGACGATCGATGCGAGCGGTCACACCGTGGCAGTCCGGACGACCGGCGACGTTCCCGATTCCACTTCGGCGCCGCTGGGCGCGGCCTGGTCAATTACCGCCGACGCGATCGTGCAGCAAGGCCGTTTCGATTTGCCGGGCGGCGCATTGGATCTCATCGCCTTGACCGGCGATATCTTGGTGGGAGCCGGCTCGAGTATCGACCTTTCCGGGCGAAGCGTGAAATTCGATGATCAGGTCCGGTTCGCTCCGGCCGGTCGGCTGAATCTGGTCGCGAACTCGGGGAATATCGATTTCGCTTCGGGAGCATCGGTCAATCTGGCGGGGGCCGTAGGCGGCGGCGATGCCGGCCTCCTGAACATACGGGCACCGCACGGAACCTTCCGCTGGGAAGGGCAGGTCACCGCGGGTGCGGCCGACGGTTACCGGCAGGGCTCGTTGATGCTGGATGAGATGGACTTCGGGCCCGGCGGATTCTCGGCGCTCAATGCTCATCTGCGCGATGGGGGTTTTGCCGATGAAATCGATCTGCGTCAGCGTAGCGGCGACGTCGCGATCGGCGGGGGCGATGTTGTCCTTGCCCGCCGGTTCAGCCTGCGGGCGGACGACGGCGCGGTCGATATCTCGGGCGAGATCGACGCGTCCGGAACCGAAGGCGGGGAGATCGAGATCGCGGCCCGCAACGGGATCGTGCTCGGTGGCGGCGCCCGTCTACGAGCCGCCGCACACGGCGAAGGCGAGCGCGGCGGCCGCGTGACGCTGGATACGGTGCATCCCGACGACGCGGGATCGGGCCTGCTCGACTTGTCCGCGTCCGGCGGCTTGATCGACGTCTCGGGCGGCAGCGGCGGCGCCGGCGGATTCTTGCATCTTCGCACCGGGCGCGATGCGGGAGGGAACGTCGCCGTGACGGACATCCGCACGAAAATCACGGGTGCGTCGCAGGCGGATCTGGAAGCGACACGGGTGTTCGAGGGTGAGAGCGACATCAACGCGGCCCGAATCGAAGCCTTCCGGAGCGATATCGAGACCTTCATGGCCACTCCGCCCGCGTTGGTAGACGAATCCGGGGCAGCGATCAAGCTAACTCCTGGGGTGGAAGTGCGCGGAGCGAACCTGAAGCTCGTGTCGACCTGGGATTTCGCCTCGGACTATCCATCGTGGCATCCGGACGGCATTCCAGGTTACCTGACTCTCAACGCAACCGAAGGAAACATCGATGTCGAGGCGTCGCTGACCGACGCCTTCGCGCCCGGATCGTTGCCGGACCCCTTCGGTTTCGGGTATCCCGTTTATCAGGATTTTCTGCAATCCGGACATTCCTGGAGCTATCGTCTGACCGCCGCGAATAACATCAATCTGGCGGCCAATCAGGTGGTTCGCACGGGCACCGGCACCATCACGCTGGAAGCGGGAGGCGATATCGTGTTCGAGGAAGGAGCCACCGACTCGGATCGCGCCGCGGCGGTCTATACCGTCGGCCGTCCGACCGATGGGGATTCGGACGTTCCGGCGGCCGATCGGCGCTACGGATCGATGGACGATCAGTTGGTGGCGCAAGGATTCTATGCGGAATATCCGGTCGACGGCGGCGATATCGCGATCAAAGCCGGCGGCAACATCAAGGGCGCCGCTACCGGCCAATTGATGACCGACTGGCTGGTGCGGACCGGCGACTGGAGCCGCCGGAACGACCACACCGAGGAACGGCCTACCATGTGGGGCATCAATCTGAGCGGGGACTTCGGCAACCCGGATAGCCGGTTTTTCAATCAGAACGTCGGCGCCCTGGGCGGGGGCAACGTTCGGGTCAGCGCCGGGGGCAGCGTGGAGAATCTTTCGGTCATGGTTCCCACGACCGGCAAGCCCGTGGGGCAACGTGCAAGCCCGGACGACCCTGTCAACTTCCTGACCAACGAGTTCGTGGTTCAGGGGGGCGGCAACATCGATGTTTCGGCCGGCAAGGATCTCCTGGGCGGCGTCTATTTCACCGGCCTTGGCGAGGGGCGCATGCAGGCCGGCGGCAATTTCGGGATCGGGGCGAACGGTCTCGCTCCGGTAGTGGCGCTGGGGTCCTCCCAATTCGAGCTTTCCGCCCGGCAGAATCTCACCTTGGGCGCGGCCTTCAATCCGACGGTTCTGGGACAAGACAGAGTCCCGGATACGGTTAACGGAACCGAAAGCTATTTCTTCACTTACAGCGATGCCAGCGCGATCGATTTGTCGTCCGTCGGCGGCAAGGTGACGCTGCAGAACGATACCGACCGGCTGGCCCTGGGGAGCTTGACGTCGGAGAGCAAATTCGCCGCGTCGATTTATCCGGGGACGCTCAAGGCCACCGCCTTTTCCGGCGATATTTCGATCGAGCGTTCGTTCAAGATGTATCCCGCTGCGCGGGGACAGCTTGAGCTCCTCGCCGCCAATAACATAAGCACCGGGGCGGGAGGGGGGTTCGTCGACATCAACATGTCCGACGCCGATCCAGCGCTTCTCCCGAATCCGCAAATTCCGGCATCCGTGATGTCCGGCAGTGATACCACGGCGGACGCCCGGTTCGATCCGCGCGGACGCGCCGAGCTCATTCACGCAGCGGTGCCGGTCCATGCGTCCGATACGGTTCCGGTGCGGGTCGTCGCGGAGCACGGGAATATTGCGTTCCGACGCGGCAACGAGCTCCGCTTGTACACGCCAAAAGCTGCGGTCATCAAGGCCGGGGGGGATATACGCGATTTCACCTTCAAGGGGCAGAATCTGAGGGACGACGATATCACCGTCATTCACGCCGGACGGGATATTCGGTTCAGGTCCCCGCGCAATCCCGTCGGCGGATTGGCGAACGTAGACTACCAGATTGAATTGGCGGGTCCCGGCGAGTTGCAACTGCTCGCCGGGAGAAGCATCGATCTCGGGTCGTCGAACGGCGTTTCCACCATCGGCGGATTGTTCAACCCGGCCTTGGGCAGCGGCGGCGCGAACATCATCGTGCAGACCGGATTGGCCGGAAAAATGGACGTCGAAGCGTTTATGGTGCGTTATCTGGATTCCGGGAGCTACAAGCTGGACATCGGCGGACGAGATCCCGAAGCTTCGCTGGCCTACTTCAAGACCCTGCCCATCGAGCGTCAACGGCGCGAGCTGCTGAAAATTCTCTTCAACGAAATTCGCCAATCCGCCTCCGCGGCGGCGGCCGAGAGCGACGAAGCCAAACGCGCAAGGCAGTACAAGAGAGGTTTCGACGCGATTCAAACGCTATTCCCGGATAAGGAATACCAAGGCGATCTGAAACTGTTCTTCAGCAAGATCAAGACGCTAGATGGCGGCGACATCGATATTACCGTTCCGGGCGGGCTGGTGAACGCCGGTCTGGCGGTGGCGTTTACCGGTGCCAAGGACGCAAGCGAACTCGGCATCGTCGTGCAGCGCGAGGGGGACCTGAACGCTTTCGTCAAAGGAGATTTCCAGGTCAATGAGTCGCGCGTTTTTACCATGGACGGCGGCGACATCGTGATCTGGTCGGCCGAAGGCGACATCGACGCCGGGCGGGGGGCGAAAGCCGCTATTTCAGCACCGCCTCCTATTACGACCTTCGACGAGGAAGGAAACCAAAAAACGATATTCCCTCCCATCGTGTCGGGCAGCGGCATCCAGGCGATCGTCAGCACGCCAGACAAACCCGAGGGATCGGTCATTCTGGCAGCGCCGAAAGGCGTGGTGAATGCGGGCGAGGCGGGCATCCGCGGCGGCCAGGTCGTCATCGCGGCCACCGCGGTTATTGGTGCCTCGAATATCCAGGCGTCCCAGGGAACGGTTGGCGTTCCCACGGCCCCTCCCCCTCCGGTTGTACCGGCAGGAGTCGACAATTCTGCAACCGGCGCTGCCAAACAGGCTACGGACCAGGCCAATGTCGGCGGTTCGGGCGATGGCCAGCAGGCTCAATCCGGCCAGGCCAAGTCCGGGCTGAGCGTGATTACTACGGAAGTCATCGGCTTCGGCAACTGCAGCGTGGGCGACGTGAGGGATGGCAAGGCGGGCTGCAGTTGATCTCCGATCCAGGGATATCGACGGGTGATTTTCCGCTCCAGGTGCCTGAATTCGGCATCCCGATCGGGGCGAAATCGTCACGTATCTGAAACATTGATGTAACACAATACATGCTTTCAAAATCAGTAAATACAAGAACTTACATGAAAGTGAGGGTCTACGCTCTGGCCTTGGGGTTGGTGCTCGTTCCGAGCATCGTTCACGCCTGGTGGAACGACGCCTGGTCGTCGCGCAAACAGATTTCGCTGGACGGCGGAGCTACCGGCGCGGATATCCAGGAGACCTTGGCCGAGTTCCCGGTGCTGGTCCGCCTGCATACCGGAAACTTCGCCTACTTCATGGACCTGGCCGAAAACGGCAAGGATATTCGCTTCATGGCGGACGACAAGACGCCTTTGAAGTATCACGTCGAGAAGTTCGACGCGATCAACGAGATGGCCCTGGTCTGGGTCAAGGCGCCGCAGTTCCGCGGCGGGATCAGCACCGATTCGATCTGGATGTATTACGGCAACGCCGAAGCGCCGGATGGCGGCGACGCGAACGGGACGTACGACGTGCATCAGGCGCTGGTGTTGCATTTCGACGAGACGGACCCGATGCCAAAGGACGCCACCGCCTACGGCAACCATGCGGCGGATTCCAAGGCCGCGCCGGAACCGGCGGGCTGGATCGGTGCAGCGGCCAAATTCACCGGAGCGGGCGGCATTGCGATCAATGCCAATCCGGCTCTGCAACTTTCGCCCGATAAAGGCTGGACCTTTTCCGCCTGGCTGAAGATCGATCAGGCCCAGTCGAATGCTTACGTCTTGCACGCTGGGGAAGGCGAGAACGCGCTGGAGCTGTCGGTTCGCGACACGGGTCTGGTCGCGAAATATGCGAACAACGGCCAAGGGGTCGAGACGCCTCCCGCGCCGTTGCAACTCGGCAAGTGGCAGCACATCGCCGTGGTTCTGCGGACGGACAAGCTGGAACTGTACCTGGACGGCAACAAGGCGGGCGAGTCGCCGGCTTCGGCGGGGCCGATGAATCCGATGGTGACCTTGGGCGCCGGCGCCGCAGGCGATAGCCTCATCGGCTTTCTGGACGAAGTTCAGATTGCCAACACGGCGCGCAGCGCCGACTGGATCAAGCTCTTGGCGCGCAGCCAAAGCGCCGATTTCAACGTTCTCGGTTTCGGCCAGGACGAATCCAAGCAAGGGGCGGGCGGTCCCAATTATTTCGTCATCATCCTGCAAAGTCTGACCGTCGACGGCTGGGTGGTGATCGCCCTGTGCGGCGTCATGTTCGTGATCAGCGCCCTGGTGATGGTCACCAAGGGGCTGGCTATCTCCAGGGCCAATAAGGACAACCGCGCCTTCCTCGACCAATACCGGAACATGGACGCTTCCGCCGATCCCGGAGCGCTGGATCAGGAAGAAACCGAGGAGGAGAAGGAACTCGGCGAATCGGATTTTCTTGCCGCGGTGGTGGGCAAGCACGATCACTTCCAGAGTTCTCCCGTCTACCACGTCTACCACGCGGGGGTTCAGGAGCTCAAAAAGCGCTTCGGCACTTTGGCCAACCAACCCTTGACCGACGAGGCGCTCAACGTTCTGCGGGCGCGGCTCGACGCGGCGGTGGTGCGCGAGGGGCAAAAGCTCAACCGCAATATGGTATTGCTCACTATCGCCATCTCCGGCGGCCCGTTCTTGGGCCTGTTGGGTACCGTGCTCGGGGTGATGATCACCTTCGCCGTGATCGCCGCCACAGGCGATGTCAACATCAACTCCATTGCACCCGGTATCTCCGGCGCGCTGCTCGCCACCGTCGCGGGTCTCGCCGTCGCTATCCCGGCCCTGTTCGGCTACAACTACCTGCTCACCCAAATCAAGGACCTCACCGCGGAGATGCGGGTGTTCACCGACGAGTTTCTGGCCATGGTGTCGGAGCGCCTGGCCGAGCGTCACCGCGGGGGATAAGCCATGAAAGTCGAATCCGAAGAGAAGGTCTACGACGACATCAACATCACGCCCATGCTGGACGTGGCCTACGTGCTGCTGCTGATCTTCATCATCATGACCACCGCCACGGTACAAGGCATCACCGTCAACCTGCCCAAGGCCAGCGCCACGCCCGCTCTGTCCAAGCCGAAGACCAAGGCGATTTCGATTACCCAGGACGGCACCATTTACCTGGACACCTATCCGGTCAGCCTCCAGGAGCTCGAAACCCGTCTGTCGCAGTACAAGGCGGCCACGCCGGACCTTCCGGTGGTGCTCAAGGCCGATGCCGCCATCCAGTATGAAAAGGTCATCGACGTGCTGGACGTGGTCACGCGCCTGCAGATCAGCCAGCTCGGCCTGGTGACGCAGAAACTGGTGAAGTAAGCCTCGTCTCCGTCGCCCGCCATGAGCAAGAAAACCTGGCTTCGCTATCTGCCGCTCGGGATCGGCGGGGTTCTGATCGTCCTGATCGCGGTGGCGGTTTTTTTTCTGAAGGACCTTTTCGAAAAGCCGGTGCAGACCAAGAAACAGGTCCAGCAGATCACCGTGATCCAACCGCCCCCGCCACCTCCGCCGCCACCGCCCGAGGAAAAGCCGCCGGAGCCGGAGATCAAGGAGGAGAAGATCGAAGAACCGGAACCGGAGCCCGAGCCGGAACCCGAGCAGCAAGCGGATGAACCGCCTCCCGGCGAGGATCTGGGCGTCGACGCCGAGGGTGCCGCCGGGTCCGACGCTTTCGGGCTGGTCGGCAAGAAAGGCGGACGGGGGCTCATCGGGGGAGGCGGCGGCAACGCCATCATCTGGTACGGCCAGCAGTTGCAGCGCCAGATCGCGGACGAACTGCGGGAGAAGCTGAGCCAGAGCAAGGCGCGGGACAAGAAGATTTCGGTGATTGCGAATATCTGGATCGGCGCCGACGGAAGCGTTTCCCGTGCCGAACTGGCCTCTTCCAGCGGGGACGGCGATGTGGACGAAGCCTTGCGTTCGGCTTTGGGGACACTCCGCTCCAGGCTCAAAGCTCCTCCGGAGAACATGCCGCAGCCGGTGAAGATCCGCATCCGCTCCTAAAACAGACTCAGAAATAACACGACTTGGGGAATTCCATGAAAGCAGACCGCAAGCTGCTCGCCGCGCCTTTGGCCTTGATTTTGGCGTCCACCGCGGCGGCGGGAGAAAAAGAAGAACTGCTGAAGCTCAAGAACACCACGCTCAATTTGATCGATATCCTGGTGCAGCAGGGAATCATCGACAAATCGAAAGCGGAGGACATGATCAAGCAGGCGGAAACCAAGGCCGCGGCGGAGGCCAAGGCGGAAGCCGCAAAGGAAGAGCAGGTCGCTGCAAAACAGGGTAATCCGGGCAAGGGCAAGCCGGGGCCGGTACGGGTGACTTACGTTCCGGATTTCGTGAAGGACGAGATTCGCGCCGAGGTGAGCAAGGAACTGCGCGACGAAGTGGTAAAGGAAGTCAAGTCCCAGGCCAAGACGGAAAAATGGGGCGTTCCGGCGGCTCTGCCGGATTGGGTGAATCGGTTCAAGTTGTCGGGCGATTTTCGCGTGCGTTTCGAGGATCAGTTATTTGCGGACGACAATCAGGAAGGCAGTTATCTTAACTGGCCGGTCATCAATGAAGATGGCGGCATCACTGCTGCGGGAGAGGATGCCTTCCTGAATACCACGGTCGACCGGCAGCGTTACCGAATTCGCGTGCGCCTTGGACTGGAGGCGCAAATCGCCGATCACTTCAAAGCTGGCATTCGCCTGGCCACCAGCAACGATCGCAGCCCGATTTCCATCAACCAAACCTTGGGACAATACGGGAAACAGTATGAGGTGGCGCTGGATCGGGCCTTTCTTCAATACGACCACGTGGACGGAAAGGGAACGGACTGGTTTACCGTATGGGCCGGGCGTTTCGCCAATCCATGGCTTTCCACGGACAACCTGTTCGACCCGGACCTCAGTTTCGAAGGTTTCGCCGGCACGTTCCGCCTGCCTATCGGACCCAAGGCAGAGCTTGCCCAGGACTTCTTCAGGTCGGGGCCTCAGTACCGTCAAATCAATATGGGATTTTCGACGCCTAACACGGCCTTCCTGACCTTGGGCGCCTTTCCCTTGCAGGAAATCGAATTGGAATCTCAGGACAAGTGGCTGTGGGCGGCACAAAGCGGCCTGGATTGGCTTTTCGGTACCAACACTCGGGTGAAGGCGGGCGTTGCCTATTACGACTACAAGAATATCGTGGCGCAGCCCAATGCGCTCGGTAGCCGCAGGAATGATTGGACGGCGCCGGAATTCTTCACCAAGGGCAATAGTTTGGCTGCGATACGCAGTCCCGGTAATGATCCAGACGGGTGCGCGGTCAATGAAATCGTTTGTCTGGTTGGCCTTGCATCCGACTTTAATATCGTAGATGCAATGTTTGCCCTGGATTACGGTGGCTTCGGCGAAAACCACGTGATGTTCACTGCCAATTACTCGGAGAACATCGGCTTTGATGAAAAGGAAATCCTGAAACGTACCGGCGAAACCATCAAGCCCAAGACTACCGCCTTTCAGGTCCGTCTCGACGTGGGCCGGCCGGAAATCCGTAAATTCGGCGACTGGAGCACTTTCTTCGCATACAAGTATCTCGAGCGAGATTCGGTACTGGATGCGTTCACGGACTCCAATTTCCACTTGGCCGGGACCGATGCGAAAGGATGGATGGCCGGCATGGTATATGGCTTGGCGAAAAACACTTGGGCCAATATCCGCTGGCTCTCGGCCGACGAAATCGACGGTCCTCCGTTCGGGGTCGACGTGCTGCTGGTGGACTTGAACGCGCGGTTCTAATTCCATTCGGCATTCGATAGAACATTCATCGTAGGATGGGTAGAGCGAAGCGAAATCCATCGATGGCGGGTTAGCCCCTCGGCTCCGCGTAACCCACCGACCCTTCGACTTGGCTCAGGACAGGTCCGCGGGTGCTCGGCGGGTTACGGCCTCGCGGCCTAACCCACCCTACAAAACAATTCCTGATTGAAAGCGATTTGGAATAAAACATCGAGATCGAGTCATGAGCCCATTCGACATGCGTTCGCTTTTCTTGATTCGGCGGACGAAAAACGCCGTCCTTTTTCTGTTGCTGTGGTGCGCCGTGGTTGGCCCTTCGGCAGTACACGCCCAGGCGCCCAAGCAAGACAGTGCTGCGGCTCAAGCCTTGCGCAAGGCGCAGGGCATGCTGCGCCAGTTGAGCCAGGAGAAGACGGCTTTGGAAGGGGAAAAGAGCGCCTTGCTGGACCAGGTCGGAAAGCTTGAAGACAAGATCAAGCAACTCGAAGGATTGGAGAGTGTGGTCCAGCAGCAGAAGGCCAGTCTCGATAACTTGAGAGCCGGTAACGAATCGCTGCAGGGGCGCATCCATCAGGATTCCGAACGCATTCGCGGCCTCAACGAGCGTTTGCGCGCTGCGGTCGGCCAGTTGAAGAAATACCAGCAGGACAATGCGCTTCTGGTCGGCGCGGTGGCCGAGCGATCCCGATGGATTGAGGCGTGCACGGAGAAAAACCAAGGCTTGTACCAAGCAAACCGCGAATTGCTGGACAAGTATCAAGGCAAGGGATTTTGGGATGCGCTCACCGAAGGCGAACCCTTTACCCAAATCAGTTCGGTGAAGGCCGAAAACGAAGCTCAGGAGTTCCAATTCAAACTCGAAGACCTCCAGGTCACGCCTTGGCAGGAAGCCGGCGTGGCCGTTTCGGAAACAAGCCCGGCCGCAAGTGAGAATGCGCCGCCGCCCGATGAGGAGGAGGACGAAGAGTGAACGGAAACGGGCGCATACGACTCGGCCGGACGGCACGCCTGGGTTTGGCGGGCCTACCGGGATAGAGGCTCCATATAGTTCGAAAATCCCTTCCCGATCAAATGGGTGCCGACCTTCCGGCCCACCCAGGCGATGTACCAATGCCGTTAGAGCGTTTTCCATCCCGGTGTACGGATTCGTGCCAGGAGGGGAGAACGTAGGTCGGCAATCCCTTCCCAATCGCAAACGGTCGCTTTAGTCGCGACCCTTCCAATCGCAAACGGCCTGGCCGGGAGCGCCGGCCACGCCCTTCCCGAAGACACCGTTTGCGATTGGAATGCCGGGGTCCAGACGCTATGGATGGCAGAGGCCTATCACGTCCTTGTGCACTGGATTCATGCCGCACAGTCCCTGTGCGGCACCCTACGGGCGCTTCGCGTGCAAATCGGCCTCGCCACGCTACGCCGTCCCGCTTCGCTCGCGAGTCCTGGGCAGTCCTTCCCTGGCCTGCCCGCTCGCCGCATTGCGCCTCGCCCTGCCGATTTGTCCGGCACAAATTTGCCAGGAGCAAATTTGGACGTGCGGAGCACGGTCCGTAGGACGAACCCCAGGGATGGGGTGAGCAATCCCTGCCGGAAGGGGCGTTCTGGCGCTCCCAGAACGACCGTTTGCGATTGGAATGACGGTTTAACTTAACGGCACTGGGCGATGTACGGGATGACCGGACATCACTGAGGCCGGGCATCCTTTCCCGCCGGTGGGGCCGTCAGCTGCCCGGTCCGGGTTCGGCCTTGTTGAGGAGGGTGCCGAGGAGGGGGGTGGTGTTGAGGTGGGCGAGGGCCTCTTCGAGTTCGGCGTGGGTGGTGCGGCCGGCCTCGAGCACCAGCAGGGCGGCGTCGACATGGGGGGCGAAGGCGAGGGCGTCGGCGGTGGTCAAGTGGGGCAGGTCGAACACCACGATGCGGCTCGGATAGCGGTGCTTCAATTCGTCCACCAGGCGCGCCATCTTCGGCGAGGCGAGGAGTTCCGAGGCATCGGGCAAGGGCCGGTGGCCCGGCAGGACGACGAAGCGGCCGATGCCCTTGGGGTTGATCAGCAGGCGCTCGATCGGCACATCGTCGAGGAGATAATCGCTGAGCCCGTACTGGGGGGTGAAGCCGAACGCGGTGTGGACGCTCGGATGGCGGAGATTGGCATCGACCAGGAGGACGGTCTGGCTGACGTCGAGGGCGAGGCTCAGGGCCAGGTTGATCGCGGCGACGGTCTTGCCCGCCTGGGGGGTGGGGCTGGTGACGGCGAGCGCGTTCCAGCCGCGCTCGCGGAGGATCTGCAAGACCTTGGTGCGAAGCACCTTATAGGCATCCACATAGGGGCCGGGCGGGTAGCCGGCGATGAGCCGCTGGCGGCGCAGCACCTCGCGGCGGACCTCGATCGAGCGGGTGGTCGTGTACTCGATCCGCTCGGCGGGCGCCGGGGCCGCGGGCGATCCGCCGCGCGGACCGGGGGTGGGGGTTGCGAACGAAGGGGCAATCGATTCCATCACGGGCACTCCGGGTAAAAAGAGAGACAGGGTTAGCCGAGGGCGGTGTCGAGCTTCCGAAGACCCCGGAACCAGAGCACATCCAGCGGGGTCCAGAACCAATGGATCAGGCACACGGTCAGGAGCAGGGCGCCGAACCCGAGGCCGGCCAGGATCAGGCGCTGGCGGCTCTGATCGATCGCGAGCTCATCGGTCGTGAGATACGGGACCACCGCGAGCGGGGCGGTGCCGACCAGGGCGGCGACGGCCCGGGCGGTGCGGACGGTCTGATCGAAGGTGGTGCGCAGCGCGATCGTGCCGACCGCGGCGGCGAGGCCCAACAGCAGACCGAGGATGACGATCGCCGGGCGGTTCGGCTTGATCGGCTTTTCCGGCAACAAAGGCGGCTCGATGATGGAAAAGCGCTCGCCCTTGCTTTTGCGCTCCAGCTGCTCCCCGATCTGGGCCTCCATCTGCTTCGCCCTCAATTCCCGATAGCGGTTGGCGGCGTTCTCGTAATCCCGCATCAGGGCCAGATACTGGCGCTCGGTGTCCGGCGTGCGCTGCAGCCGGTCCTGGTAATCGGCCAGCTTCGCCTCGAGCTCGAGCCGGCGCTGTTTGAGCGCCTCGATCTCCTGGCGGGTGCTGGCTTTCTGGGCGGACAGATTCACATAGGCCGGATTGTCCGGCTGGCGGGCGGCGATCGCCCGCGCCGTCGTCTCGGCCGAAGGCTCGGCCAGGGCCTTTTCGTAGGCGGCGATCTTGGCCGTGACGGCGACGACATCGGGGTGATCGGGCGCATGGGTGTCCTCGAGCACCGCCAACTCCCCCTTCAGATGCGCGAGCGTCTTGACCGTGTCGAGCGCGTGATCGACCGGCCCGAGTTCGCGCTCCAAGGCCTCGATCTCGCGCCGCGCCTTCACGACATCCGGATGCTTATCGGCATACCGGCTGGTCAGGGCGACCAGCTCGGTCTGAAGGTGCTTCAACCGGTCCTGCTTGCTCAGAATGCGCTCCCCGGTGCCCGATACGATCGGCGTCTCCGGGGCGATTTGCGAGAGCTCCGCGTCCAGATAGAGGGCGCGCTCCTGGAGCGTCCTAAGCTGCAGATCGAGCGACTGAAGCTCCTGCTCGGTCTGCTGCAGGAACTGCAAATTCAGCGCCTTCTGCTCCGGCAGGGCGTACAGATGGGCTTCCTTGAACTGCGCCAGCGTCTGTTCCAGCTCGGTGACGTAGGCCCCGATCTGCTCGACCTCCTCGGTGAGGAAATCGGAGGCTTCCTGGGTCTTCTGAGTGCGCGTCTTCAGATTCTCCTCGAGATAGAGCGACGTGATCTCGTTGGCCACCCGCTGCACGGTATCGGGATGGCGGCCGTCGTAGGACAGGCTGAAAGCGATCGTCGCCTTGGTCGGATGGCCGGATTTGGGATCGATGACCTCCGCGCTGATCGGCTGGAAGGCGATATCCTCGCGCATCATCTCGACGATCTCGTCGGTGGTCTTCTTCTGGCGCTCTTTCGCATAGAGATCGAACTTCTCGACGATCGTCAGGAGATGCGCGCGGGTCATCACCCGCTGGCTGATCATCTGCAGCCGCTCGGCGGCATAACTCGTGATGGTGGAGCGGACCAGGTCGGACGGGATCTCCTGCTCCTCGATCAGAATCGTCGCGGTCGAGCGGTAGGTCGGCGGCAACAGCAGCGCGGTCAGGACGCCGAGCGTGAACAGTCCGCCCAGAATCGCGCCGAAGGCGGCGCGATGGCGGCGAAAGGTGGCGAGATAATCGCTGAGTGCTTTTTCTTCCATTGATCGGTCTCTCAAACTCAAAACTGGAATGGGTCGAAGTCGTACTTGAGCGTCACAAAGACGGCATGGGCCTCCTGACGGCCGGAAAACAAACCGCCGCGCTCCCCGAGATCGCGGAGGGTGTACTGATACGACGCGCCGAGGCGCCAGCGCTCGGTCACGGCATAAGACAGATCGCCGCCGATCCGGTAATACGCCTGGGTCAGGCGATCGCCGTTCGCATCGGGCAGCGACTGATCGGTGTAGGACAGATTCAGGGCGGCGTTCAGGCGCTCCGACACCTGCCGGCGGGCCGTGACCGTCACCCGATCCGACTCGAACAGGGTGCCGTTGATCGAAGGGCTGATCTGATGGGCGTAATTCAGCTCGACGTCCCCGGTGTCGAAGCGCTGCCGCGCGCTCGCGGTGACCAAGGGGCCGAACTGGCGGTCCTTGAGCGTGACCGTCTCCCGGACCGTGACCGGCACCAGCAGCAGCGGGTCCAGGCTGACGATCTGAAAACCGTCGAGGCGCAAGGTTTCCAATTGAGTCTCCGAATCGCTGAACTGACCGCCGCCGGAGACGCCGACCTCGAGCGTCTCGGTCAGGGCGTACTGAAAGCCCGCCAGGGCGTTGAGATAATCGATCGCGCGCCGGTCGGCGCGATAGGCGGTATAAGCCAGCGTCCCCGAGAGCAACAAGCGTTCGGTCAGCTGATGCTCGAGTCCGGACGACGCCGTATGCGCGGTCGAACTGACAAAGGCGAACCCAGCCCGGGCCTCGTAATCCGAGGCCTGATACGCATAGCCCAGGGTCAGCCGGGTGCGCTCGTCCAGCGCATAGGTCCAGGACGGGGCGACGGTGGTTTCAGCCCGCTGCACGCGGGTCAACACGATTCCGACCAGGACATCGGACTGCGACGACAGCAGGGCGTCATCGGTATGGTTCACCGTGAGCGCCCAGCGCGACCGCTCGGTCGCATAATGGGCATCGAGGTCCAGATACTGATTCTGGGTGTCGATGGCGTCGATCGGCGTATAAAAAAGATTTTGCAGGCGCGCCCGGCTCTTCACCTGCCAGTGAGGTTCCGCCGCGACGAGCTGGGTGGTGAAGCCGAGATCGGTGCCGAAGACCGCCTGAGGATCGAGCCGGTCCGGCAACAGCTGGATATTGGAATGATACTGCTGGCTCACGCTGGCCGCCGCCTCGAGGTGCCAGTCCACGCCGAAGCTCGGGCGGGCGACGGCCATACCGAGCCCCACGCCGGCCCAGGCCAGCCGCTGAATCGTCCCCCGCATGCTCAGCCGCCTCGCGCGCGCCTGGGGCCGGCCGGATCGCGCCTCACGCGGGCCCGGCGCCTCAACGGACAACCACGACGTCGCCGTTCATCAGCAGAATGTTCTGCTCCAGGTCCTCGCCGGCGGCCACGGCGTCGTAATCGAACGGCAGGGGCGTGGTCTGATCGCCCCGTTGGCGGAGGATGGTGATGTCGTCGCGGTCGGCGAAAGGGGTGAGCCCGCCGGCGAGCGCCAGGGCGTGCATCACGGTGACCCGGCCGGGGGTGACGAACTCGCCGGGTTTATTGACCTTGCCGACCACATAAATCTTCTGGCTGGTGGTGATCACCGATACCGAGACGACCGGGTCGGCGAGGTACTCGCTCAAGCGATCGGTGACGGTGGCGCGGACGTCCTCGACGGTGAGGCCGCCGGCCGCGAGGTCGCCGACCAGGGGGAAGGAGAGGCCGCCGTCGGCGCGGACCAGGACCTGTTTGGTGAGGCCCTCCTCGCGCCACACCGAAATCTCCAGCACGTCTCCGGGGACAATGCGGTAGTCCCTGTGGCTTTCTATCAGGGGCGGCGAATTTTCGCCATTTCCGAGTGCGCCGGTAGCGAATGCCAAGAGTGCTGCAAATTTGAGCAATTGGAGATACATAGGAGCTGTGACGCAGAGAAATACGAAAATGAAGGAACAGCGGGCAATACTCGCCCGACGATTCAGACGATGGGTCCGTCTTAGAAGCTGTCTTCAAACTACTGCGCGCCGCCATGCTTTCGTTGCTCAAGGGCTTAAAATCCGCATGTACTCCTCTGTACACTCCGGTTTTGACTCGCCCCATCCCTGGGGCTCGCCCTGCGGGCCAGCCTAACGGCTGTTCCCTCCGCGGGTCCCGCCGCTTCGGGTCGCCCTTTCGCGCTTTGCCCTGACGTCGCTCGTGACGTTTGAAGACAGCTTCTTGTCGCCTATCCAGCATTACGCTAACAGACGATTGTTACAGTTCCGTTCCAACGACGGAACACCGTTTCACAAAGCTGACATGAAGCCATGCTGTCATATTCGGCTTAGACGGTGGGCTGTCGGTGTTGCTTATGTACCACCTAGCCTACCTGATTTTTCTGCAATGCTGTCTCTATCGAGCTAGGGAGCGTTTATGAAATTGAGTCTGGTTCGGCCCGTTCCGGCCTGGGTGGTGGTGGCCTGGGTGTTGACCGCGTGCGGCGGGGCGGAGGAGCGCAAGGCCGCGCACCTGGCGCGCGGCCTCCAGTATGTCGAGGCGCAGAATCTGGACAAGGCCAAGGTCGAGTTCAAGAACGTCCTGCAGATCGACCCCAAGGCCGCGAGCCCCTATTTCTACCTGGGCCGGATCGAAGAAGACCAGAAGCACTGGCGCGAGGCGTTCGCCCTCTATCAAAAGGCGGTCGAACTCGACCCGACCCACCGCGACGCCCAGCTCAAACTGGCGAAGTTCTACCTGCTGGCGAAGGACGCCGCGAAAGCCCAGGAACTCCTGGGGCCGGTGGCCGAGGAACGGCCCTCGGACCTCGAAGTGCGGATGCTGAAGGCGGCGATCGCGAACCTCCAGGGGGACAGCGCGTCGATGCGGGCGCAACTGGAGGCGATCGTGGCGGAGCAGCCGGCCCGGCCCGACCCCTATCTGGTGCTGGCCCTCCATTGGGCCCAGCAAGGACAGCCGGCCGAAGCGATCGGGGTGCTCGAAACCGGGCTCAAGATCCAGCCGAACCAGCCGGCGCTGCTGATGGCGCTGGCGAGGCTGCACCAGCAACAGGGCCAGGCGGAGGCGGCGGAAGAGACCCTCAAGGCCCTGATCGCGGCCCAACCCGACCGCCTCGAACACCGGGGGCTGCTGACCGAACTTTACCTCAAGCAGCGTCGCTTCGACGCCGCGGAAGCAACGCTCCGCACCGCCCAGAAGGACTTCCCCGAGGACCCGAGAGCACCGCTGTGGCTCGCCGAGTTTTTCGTGAAGCGCGGCGACGGGGCGCGGGCGGTCAGCGAACTGACCGCGGTCATCGCGGCCCGCCCGACGCTCACCGCCCTGCGCTTCGGGCTCGCCCAGGTGCACCAACAGCTCGGCGAGGCCGATCAGGCGGAAAGCGTCTACCGCGCCCTGATCGCCGACCACGAAAACCAGCCGGACGGCTTCAAGGCCATGACGCAGCTGGCGGAGCTTTTGGCGAAGCGCGGGCGGAGCGACGAGGCGCGGGACCTGGTGAAACAGGTGCTGGCGGAAAACCCCAAAGACCATCCGGCGCTATCGCTTGAAGGCCGGCTGGCGCTGGCGCGGCGGGAAGCCCAGGACGCCATCGCCGCGTTCCGGGCCTTGTTGAAAGATCAGCCGGAGTCGACCGAGGTGCTGACCCGGCTGGCCCAGGCCTATCTCCTGGACGGCAAGCCCGCCCTGGCCCAGGAACAACTGGACAAGGCGGTGGCCGTGAACCCTGCGGACTACCGGCTGAGGAAACTGCTGGTCGAATTCCTGGTCGGGCAGAAAAACCCCAGCCTGGCCCTCGACAAGCTCAACGAATTCCTCAAGCAACAGCCGAAGCACCTCGACGGGCTCAACCTCAAGGCGGACCTGCTGGTGGCGAGCCAGCAGACGGACGCCCTGGAGCCGCTCCTCAAGGAGATCAAGGACCGCTTCCCCGATAAAGCCGTCGGGCCGTTCCGCCTGGGCCAACTCTACCAAAGCCGGAAACAGCCCGAGGCGGCGCTGGCGGAATACGAAACGGCGCTTTCCCGCGCCCAAAACGACTACGAGCCCTTGAAGGCCATCGTCGGGCTCCACCTCGCCGCGCAGCAGCCGGAGAAGGCGCTGGCGCGGATCCGGAAAGCCCTGAAGGACGATCCGAAGCACCCGACCGCCCACCAGTTACTGGGGCTCTACCATCTGGCGCGGAAACAGGAGACGGAGGCCATCCAAGCCTTTGAGCGGGCGATCGAGATCCATCCCCAATGGCGGCTGCCGTACCACAACCTTGCCGCGGTCCATGAGCAGAAAAAGGACCTGAAGGGCGCGGCAACGGCCTACCGGCGGGCACTGGCGGCGGCGCCCGAGGACCGCGCGGCGCGGATGGGACTGGCCAGGGTCCTGGAGCGCAGCAAGGACTGGGCGGGGGCCATGGCGGAATATGAGGCGATCCTGGCCCGCAACCCGAATGACGCGCTGGCGCGCAACAACCTGGCCGCCCTGCTCAGCCTGGATGCGGCCGACCGCGACAAACTCCAGCGGGCGCTGGCGTTGGCCCAGCGGTTCGAGACGGCGACCGAGCCCGCGTTCCTCGACACGCTCGGTTGGATTTACCGGCAGTTGGGCGAGTTGACGACGGCGCGGGGGCTGTTGGAAAAGGCCGTGGCGCAGGCGCCCGAGGTACCCATTTTCCAGTATCACCTCGGCATGGTGTACCTCCAGGCGGGTGATAAGGCCCTGGCCAAGGAGCGCCTGGAAAAGGCCGTTAGGACCGAAGGCGACTACATCGGTCGCGAGGACGCCCAACGCGCGTTGAGCCAGTTTTCCGGCGATTCGTCCACCTAAGCGGATGCGCGGGACGGGAAGACTTTCAGGGAACGATCCGTACGTTGCTCAGGCCGGCGAAGCCGTCCGCTTGGGCAAGCGCTCCGGACCATGAGCCTCGGACTGCGCGGGGGCGTCGCTCTCGGGCGCAATTGCGAAGAGATCCCATTTGAATTTCGTGGCAAAGGAGCGATTGTCTTGTTCGCTCCAGCGAACGATGTGGCCGCAGCTGTTCGGGGCGCGCGGCGTGCCTGGTGCCGTGCGGTCGGGATCGTCGGTCATCGCGAGATAGACCTCGCAGGATAGAGGATGGACGGAACGCCATTGCGGACGGTCCATCGCGGTCGCTCCGACTACATCTGCCGCCAGACGAGTATTCACTAGAACATCGGCCTGGTTCTTGAATACCGCAGATCGAGCTGCGGCAGCGGTTCGAAAGGAAGAATCGCCCAAGTCCAGAGCCAGCCAGTCGCCGGTCCCATCCTCGTTGAACCGTGCCGCGTACAAGGTTCCCTCGTCCAGCATGTCGCCGTTGGCGGTTCGCCGGTGGAACCGAGCCTTGGTGACGAATTTGTAGATGTACTCGTCCGGGTCGTCATCGCTCATGTACCAGACCAGCGGATGACCCTCCTTCACCGGTGCCAGCCAGGCGCCGGTATGGGCGAGCCGTCCCATGGCGGTACGTTTCTTGGGCGTGCTTTCAGGATCGAAAGGGTCGATCTCCAAAATCCAGCCCTGACAGTTTGGTTCGTTGCGATAATCTTCCGTGGCGTCGGCGCCTCTTGCCGAAGCATCGAAGCGGGCGTGCTCGCCGGTGCCGCTGTCGTCCTCGCTCCACTCACGGCGGACGCCGCCGGTATTGATGCCATAACGCGCATGTTCTCGCGGACGACCGGTTCGGTTGATAAAGTATATGGCCCAGTTTCTTTCGCAGACCAGATAAGTTCGCCAAGGCGTGAAACTATAGGCGCAATTGACGAAGACTCCGCGGGTTTTGGTTCCGTCCGGGCTGTACTCGGTTTTCAGCAAGCCGGAACCTCGCGCCGGCCCCGCAATGTCCACCGGCGTGCTGTCGGTGATCCGTCGATTGTATTTGCCGGGTATTACGCTCCATTCACCTGCGCCGTCTTTTTTGATTTCCATGATAGTCACGCCATAAGCGGCGACTTTTTTCGATATCGGGTCGACCGGACGCTTTCCGCCGATAATCGTGCAGGGATGCAGCAGCCGCTGGCTAAGATATCGGCGGTTAGCGCAAAGAAGGCCATGAGAGGTCAAGGTGGCGCGGGCCATCGGAAAAAGATACATCCCGTAATGCTCGGAGCCGATTTGCTGCTCCGGTTCGTCGCCGGGAGCGGGTTTGGCGTTGATTGCGTAATGGCTGCCTGCTAGCGGTGGACTCCAGAGAATGAGCTGCTTTTCGGCGTGTTCGGCCGATGTTGTGGCGGTAGCGGTTCGTATTACCGGTGTCGCATTGAATACCGACGGATTGATGCGAAGGGACGGCTGTTCTCCGGGTTTTGACGCTGGGATTGCCAAGAGCGCGTTGAATGTGCCTGATTGCTCCAAAAGGCCGGATGAGAGGGCACGCGCCGTGCCACCTCTTAAAACCATGCTCTGAATCGGGCGCTTTGCCGAAATCGATCGGAAGGTGGGATTACCAGATCGGTAATTTGATGGCTTACCGCCGGCGCTTTCCCGCTGAATGTGAGATTGTCGGTCGCTCATCATTACACTGCTCGTAGCTTTAGCCCAACCAGATGCTTGAGAGCGTGACGATAGGCGAGCACTGTTACATATCGTTGACGATTAATTTACGGTGTCATTACTAAATGATGACAAGCCGTTGGATTGGTAGAGTCCATGGAGAGAAATGGGACGCGCAATAGCGCACCCGGCAAGGTGACAAATCGGCAGGGCGAGGCGCAACGCGGCGAGCGGGCAGGCCAGGGACGGGCTGCCCCGGACTCGCGAGCGAAGCGGGACAGCGTAGCGTGGCGAGGTCGATTTACTCGCCTCTTCCTTGAGGCTCGTCCTCCGGGTCGTGCTTCGCACGTTCCGATTTGCTCCCGGCAAATTGGTGCACGGCTTGGCCGCCCATAGGGGCGAACCACAGAGATGTGGTGAGTGAGAAACAGGGATGTTTTTCATCCGCATTTCGAGCCCTTGAGCAAAGCCGGTATGGCGACGCGCGGCAGTTTGAAGACAGCTTCCAGATCAACAGCTACGATTTTTTTTGGTTTGAGTATTTAACGAATGGCTTTTGAATTCGGTTTGATTTTATTGTTGATTTTCTTGAATGGCATATTCGCGATGTCGGAAATGGCCATTGTGTCCGCCCGCAGGGTGCGCTTGCAGCAGTTGGCGGAGGGCGGGAGCGGCGGGGCGGCCAAGGCCCTGGAACTGGCCGAGCAACCGACCCGGTTCCTGTCGACCATCCAGGTCGGCATCACCTCCATCGGCATTCTGAGCGGCGCCTTGGGCGAGGACGCCATTGCCGAGCCGCTGTTACCCTACCTTGAGCAAATTCCGCAGCTCGCGCCTTATGCGGAGGAACTGGCGCTGGCGGTCACCGTGGTCGTCATCACCTATCTCTCCCTGATCGTCGGAGAACTGGTGCCGAAACGCCTCGCCCTCAATTTCCCCGAGTACATCGCCGCGTGGATCGCCAGGCCCATGCACGGGCTGTCCCTGGTGTTGCTGCCGGCCGTGAAACTGCTCAGCCTCTCCACGGAACTGGTGTTGTGGCTGCTGCGGATCAAACCGAAAAAGGAGCCCACGGTCACCGAGGAAGAAATCAAGATCTTGCTGGAGCAGGGTACCGAGGAAGGGGTTTTCGAAGAAGCGGAGCAACAATTCATGGAAAACATCCTCCGCCTGGGTGACCGCAAGGTGGGTGCCATCATGACCCCGCGCAAGGACATCGTCTGTCTCGATCTCCAGAAGCCCTTCGAGGAAAACCGCAGGCGCATCCTGGAACACACCCACTGGGTTTTGCCCTTGTGCAACGACGGTCTGGACAACATCGTCGGCTTCGTGAAAACCAAGGACCTGTTGGATCGTGTGCTTCAGGGGGATCGGCCGGACTTGCGCGCCATCGCGGTCAACGAGCTGTTCGTGCCGGATTCCCTGACACTCATGGAATTGCTGGAAGAGTTCAGGAAATCCCATCTCCACACGGCGCTGGTGGTGGATGAATACGGCGAAATCGATGGACTGGTGGCCCTTGGCGATGTTTTAGAGGCTATCGTCGGCGATTTGCCCGCCGGGGGGCGGGCGGACCGACCGGACATCGTCCGCCGGGACGACGGTTCCTGGCTGATCGACGGCATGGTGGACATCGACCGTCTGAAGGAACTGTTCGATCTGGACGAATTGCCGGAGGAACGCGACGGACGCTTCAACACCGTAGGCGGTTTCGTCATGCTGCGACTTGGCCGGGTGCCCAAGGCCACCGACTGTTTCGAATTCGAGGACTTGCGGCTCGAAGTCGTCGACATGGACGGCAACCGGGTGGACAAGATACTGGTCTCGCAACTGCATGAACCCAGATCCCTATCCGCACATCAACCCTGAGCGTGTGTTCGTGAAGTGCTGCGCGGCCGCCAGACTTTGGCATACTCACTCGGCCCTCGTCCAGAACGCCGACAAAAACAGCCCATGCACTTCACCATCAAGGTCTTGATATCCGCCCTCCTGATCGCGGCCATTTCCGAGACGGCGAAACGGAGTAGTCTAGTTGCCGCCCTCATTGCTTCCCTGCCCGTCACGTCGATCCTGGCCCTCATCTGGCTCTATGTCGACACCGGGGATACCGAGCTGATAACCGAGCTTTCGCGGCAAATCGTCTGGCTGGTGCTGCCTTCGCTGGCCTTCTTCTGGATCTTGCCTCTGCTGCTGGAATGCGCGCTGAATTTCTGGCTCGCACTGGGTCTTGCGGCGATAACGACCAGCGTGTGTTATGGCTTGGCGTTATTGCTGCGGAGCCTTTTTCAATAGGCGTGGTTTATGAGCTGAAAGGCCAGGCCGCGATTTTTGTCCATATTGGCGAGACGATCGAGCTCAATCCTTCGCCGAACGGTTCATCCTAACTTACGATACAGCGTGCTCCGGTCCACGCCCAGAATGCGCGCGGCCTGGATCTTGTTGCCGCCGGTCGCATCCAGCACGTGCCGAATGTAGGCCCGTTGCACGTCCTCCAGGGTCCAGCCGCGGGCCAGGGCGTCGTGCAGGAAATGATCGTTTCCCGGCAGACGCGACGCCTGCGCCAGATCCTCGAGCAGCAGAGTGTCGTGTTCCGCCAGGGCGATGGCCCGCTCCAGGGTGTTGGCGAGTTCCCGCACGTTGCCGGGCCAGCGGTAGGCGCGGATCCAACGCAGGGCATCTACCGACACCGCCGGCGAGGGCTTCCGGAGGCGCAAGCCGATCCGCCGAATGAGGACATCCACCAGGTCGTCGATATCCTCCGTCCGTTCCCGCAAAGGCGGTATCTCCAGCCGGATCACATTGATGCGATGATAAAGATCGGCCCGGAACAGCCGCTCATTGACCCGCTGTTCCAGCGGCTGATTGGTGGCGGCAATCAGCCGCACGTCCACCACGGTTTCCCGTGTGTGGCCGAGAGGACGGATCGTTCCCGCTTCCAGCGCCTGTAGCAGTTTAGGCTGCACCTCCAGTGGCAGTTCGGCGATCTCGTCCAGGAACAAGGTGCCGCCGTTGGCCTGGGCAAACAGACCGGGCCGATCCTGGCGGGCGTCGGTGTAGGCGCCCTTGCGCGCGCCGAACAACTCGCTTTCCACCAGGGTCTGCGGCAGCGCAGCGCAATTGACGGACATGAACGGGCCTGTCCGGCGCGGGCTCAGTTCGTGAATCCAGCGGGCAATGGCGCTTTTGCCGGTGCCGCTCTCGCCCGCCAACAACACGGTCGAGGTCACGGCCGCCGCCCGTTTCGCCAGCTTCAATACTTGTTGCATCCGAGGGCTCCGGGCGGTGAAGCCGAGTTCGCCCGTCTCCGTAACCGTATCCGGCGCACCCACCCGCACCGCCGTCCGGCGCATCTGCCGGTCGCGCAAGGCCCGTTCCACGGAGGCGTAGAGCTCCTCGATGCGGAACGGCTTGGCCAGGAAGTCACAGGCGCCGGCCCGAACGCTCTGCATGGCCAGATCGATGCTGCCGAAAGCGGTCATCAACAGCACCAACTGATCGGGACGCTTCTCATGAATCGCAGCCATGAGGTCCAGGCCGCGCATGCCGGGCATTTCCACGTCGGTGATCACCAGGTCGAAGGGTTCTTCGGCGAGGGCGTCCAAGGCCTGGCCGGCATCGGTCACGCCGAGCGCCGAGTATCGGGCCTGCTTCAACATCTCCACCAGAAAGTCCACGACGCCGGAATCGTCGTCCACGACCAGCAGACGCCGATTCCGATCGGATTTCATACTGCCTCCTTAAGACGAGATGGCCCGTTCAAGGGCAAATGGACGGTGAAGCGGCTGCCCTTATCCATTTTGGATTCGGCGGCGATCGTGCCGTCATGCTCCGTGACGATCGTCTTTACCACCGCTAGCCCGAGACCCGTGCCGCCCCGGCCGCCGCGGGTGGTGAAAAAAGGCTCGAACAGGCGCGGCAGGTGCTCCGGTGCAATGCCGCTGCCTGTATCTGCCACGATCAGCCGTAGCGCCGGAACTTCGGTATCGTTGGTTACCATGGCGCTTTCCCGCAAATCGACGGTTATCACGCCCCCGTCTTCGGTCGCCGCCAATGCATTGCCGACCAGATTCAAGATGATCTGCTGCACGCCGTCGGCATTGACGCGGGCGGGCGGCAGGAGATCGGGGTGCTCGAACTTCAGCTCGATACGGCGGCGGCCCGCTTCATGCCGCAGCAGGTCGAGCACGTCGCCTATTACGGAGGCTACATCGATGCGCACGAAGTTTGGTGGTCGGCGGCGGGCGAACTCCAGCAGCCGTTGCACGATGCGGGTGATGCGGTCGGTCTGCGCGACCAGAATGTCCGCGAGGCGTCGCACTTCCTCGGGACGGTCGGCACACGCGGCCAGGGCTCTGGCCCGGCCGTTGACGACTTGAAGCGGCGAGCCGATCTCATGGGCGAGCCCCGCCGACAACTGGCCGATGGTGATCAGCTTGTCGGCTTCCTGGAGGGCGCGTTGCAGTTGGCGCCGCTTTTCCGTCTCGGTATCCAGCCGGCGGTGAGCCATCGAGAGTTCCGTCACCATGCGGTTGAATTCCTCGGCCACGGCGGACAATTCGTCGCGACGGTCGATCGGCAGGGGATCGGGCGGATCGTTCCCACCCCGGAACCGGCGCATGGCGTCCCCGAGCCTTCGCAGCGGACCGGAGATGTAGACCCGGCCCAGTGCCAAACAGAGCAGAGAGGTCGAAGCGACGAACGAGGCGAGGGAAATCAGGATATCCCGCTCCGTGCGGCGCAGATCGCGGCGGAGTTCCTCCAATGAACGCACCACCGCCAGGCTGCCGTGGGCGGCAGTTTCTTTTTCGGAAAACGGGAGTGACAACGCGATGAATTCGGGATCGGCATCCGGGTAATACAACAATCGCGACGCCCCCCCGAGGGCGGCACCGTGCAAGGCGGCTTCCAGCGGCGCGGCCCAAGGCAGGGATTCCGCGTCGGAGCGGACCACGCGGCCGTCACGGATATACACGCGCACATCCACGGAAGGATCGATGCGCTCGAGTTGACGGAGCAGTTCCCGCACGTCTTCGAGCTGCCGGTCGCGCAGGGCATTTTCCACGGCCACTTGCAGACCATAAGCCAGAAGGCGCGTTTCCCGCTCCAGGGCGGTGTGCAGATCGTTGCGTTCGGTCTGCACGTGAATGACGCCGTAGGCGCCGAATACGGCCATGCTCAGAGCGAGCAGGGACAGGCTGAGTTTGGTGACGATACGCAAGGTTCGACTTCGATCCCCAAAGAGATTCTTGACTGCTGCGTTAGTCTACAGGGATGCCGCAAAATGCAACAGTATCTTTCGCCATACAAAGTATCCAGCCATCCCGTTCGCCTGCGCTGGCGGGCGTTCCACGGAGGTGCGCGGAATTGGCACTTCTTTTGTTTAAGGCTAGGGATGACTTCCCTGACCTTGAATCCTCATGCCGATTTCTCGTTGCGCCTATCTCGTCCCATTGCTCATCTTGTCGGCCGTTGCCGGGTGTACATCATCCGATGATCGAAAATCCCAGCCGGAGACGGATGCTCAACCCGGCCAGGCAATCCCCGATGAACCGACTTCGAAGACCAAAACCGTCCGCATTCGGACCGAGTCTCGCCCTTTCCTGACCGTCGAGCCGGTTTCTGTCCTGCAACCGACCGAGCCGGTGCGGGCGCCGGGCCGGGTCGAGTTTCGCCAACAGGCGGTATCCGGCGTTGGCACTCAGGTCGCCGGACGGGTGGCCGCCATCCGGGTGCAGGCCGGTGACAAGGTGCGTGCCGGCGACGTGCTGATGGTGCTGCATAGCCCCGATGCCGCCGCCGCCCGCGCGGCGCTCTCGACCGCGCGGGCGGGCCTGAAGTTGGCCGAGGAGACTGCGCGGCGCCAGGTGCAGATGCTGGCGCGGGGGGTCGGTCTGGAACTGGAAAAACTGGAGGCGGACCGGCAGCTCACGGAAGCGAAGGCCGAGTTCGACCGGGCCAGCCGCGCTGCGCAACTATTGGGTAAGGGGGATGGCGCACAGGTCGCCGTCAAGGCGCCTATCGCCGGAACCGTGCTGAATTTGAAAACCACAGTGGGGGCGGCGGTGGAACCGGGCGGCGAAGCCCTGGTGGAACTGGGTGATGCGGGCGCCCTGTGGATCGTGGCCGAGGTATTCGAGCGGGACCTCTCCTTGTTAGGAGAAGGCGACGAGACCAATGTGGAGATCTCGGTGTCGCCGACCCGTCCGCTCCGAGGCAAAGTCACGGCCTTGGGAGCCGTGTTCGCGGACGAGCAGCGCCGGGCTCCGGTGTACATCACGCTGAGCGAATCGGCACCGAGCCTCCGGCCCGGCATGTACGCGCGGGTGGCGATTCGGCCTCGCCAAGTCGAGCGGGTGCTGTTGCCCAGTTCCGCCGTATTAGTCAAAAACGGCCAACGCACGGTGGTCTATGTGGAAACCGCCGAGGGCGTGTACGAGCAACGCCCGGTTACCGTAGGCGTGTCCTCGGAGGGCCGGGTGCCGGTGCTGGACGGCCTCCGGCCGGGCGAACGGGTGGTCGTGCGCGGCGCCTTGCTGCTCGACGGCGAAGCCGAGCAACTGTTGTAAGAAATCCGGCATGTTGCGAACCCTGATCGAGCATTGCGTGCACCGCCGCGTCGCGGTGGTGGCACTCACCCTGGCATTCGCCCTGTTCGGTGTCCGCGCCTATTTGAATACGCCCATCGAAGCCTATCCGGACGTGACCGACGTCCAGGTCTTCGTCATCGCCCAGGGACCCGGCCTTGCGCCGGAAGAAATGGAGCGGCAGGTAACGGTTCCTCTGGAGCGCGCACTGAACGGCACCCCCGGCATGACCGGTCTGCGCAGCGAGACCTATTTCGGGCTGTCGATGCTGATCCTGACCTTCGAGGACAAATTCGACAGTTTCAAGGCCCGTCTGCTGACCTCCGAACGTTTGGGCACCGCCGATCTGCCGGACGGCATCGTGCCCGTGCTGGCGCCCGATGCGACGCCTCTAGGGAAGATTTTCATCTACCGGCTCACCAGCGACCGCCATACGCTCTATGAGCTGCGCTCGGAACAGGAGTGGAATGTCGCGAAGCTCTTCCGGCGGATTCCCGGGGTCGCCGACGTCTTCACCTTCGGCGGTTTTTACAAGGAACTGCACGTCGAAGCCGACCCCGCGCGGCTGAATGCCTACGGACTCTCCATCCGGGACGTGGCCGAGGCCCTAGCGCAATCCAACCTTAACGTGGGGGGCGGATTTCTCCCGCAGGGCGACCAGGAATTGGTGATCCGCGGCATCGGGTATTTGCTGAGCGCGGACGATATCAGGAAGATCGTTCTGCGCAGCGAGAGAGGAACCCCGGTCACCGTGGGCGATGTCGCCCGTGTGCTCCAGTCACATACCCCTCGCCGCGGCTCCGTCGCGCTCGATGAAAACCGGGAGGATGTGGAAGGCATCGTGCTGCTCAGGCGTGGCCAGAACCCCACCCTGGTTCTGGACGCTCTCCACGACAAGGCGGAGGAAATCAACCGGAGCGTCCTGCCCGAAGGCATGCGGATCGAAGTTCTCTACGACCGCAGCAGCCTGATCGGGAAGACGCTGGAGACCGTGCAGGACAATCTCCTGCACGGCTTCGTCTTCATCGTAGGGCTGGTCTGGCTGTTTCTTAGGAGCCTGCGCGGCTCGCTGATCGTGGCTGCGATCATTCCCCTGTCCCTGCTGGCGGCCTTCACGGGTCTCTATGCGCTGGGTATGTCCGCCAATCTGATTTCCATGGGTGCCATCGATTTCGGCATTCTGGTGGACGGCGCCGTGGTTCTGGTGGAAAACGTGATCCATCAGATTCAGGAACACAAACCCAAGACCCGGCGCGAACGCTTGGCGCTGATCATCCGCGCCGCGCTGGATGTGGGGCAGCCGACCTTCTACGCCATGATGATCATCATCGCCGCATTGATTCCGGTGTTCACCCTGCAACGGGTCGAGGGGCGCATCTTTCAGCCGCTGGCTCTCACCTACAGTTTCGCTCTGGTCAGCGCTCTGGTGTTCGCCTTCACCGTGGTCCCGGCGCTCTGCGCGCTGCTGCTCAAAACCGAGCATGTCAAGGGCGAGGAACCGGCATTCCTGGAAAAACTGCGCAATACCTACATCAACCTGCTGGCGTGGCTCCTGACCCGGCGGCGGGCGGCGATCGGCTTGGCGCTCGTTTTGCTGGCCCTCGGCAGCCTAGCGGGCAGCCGCCTCGGCACCGAATTCCTGCCGGAACTGGACGAGGGGGATATGTTCATCTTCGCGGAAATGCCTCCGAGCATCTCTCTGGAACAGGGGCAGGCCACCATCGAGGAAATCCGTAAGCGGCTGCTCACCTTCCCCGAGGTGCGCGGAGCGTTGAGCGAACAGGGTCGTCCCGAGGCGGGGACCGACAATGAAACCGTCAATCTCGGCAAGGTGACGGTCCTGCTCAAACCTCGGGACGAATGGCGGAATGGCTTGGACAAGGACCGTCTCATCGATTCCATGCGGGAAAATCTGAATCAGATTCCGGGGGTGATCTTCAATTTCTCCCAACCCATCCGAGATACCGTCGAGGAATCCCTCGCCGGCGCGCGCGGCCAGGTGGTTCTCAAACTGTTCGGCGACGATTTCGAGGCCATGCGCGCCACCTTGCTGCGGGTCAAGGCGGCGCTGCGGGAGGTGCCGGGTATCGTCGATCTCGACCTTTACCGGGACGCCGTCGTGCCCCAACTCCAGATCAAGCTGGATCGGCCAGCCCTGGCCAGGAACGGCATCAGCGTAAAAACGGCGCAAGAAACCGTCGAAGCCGCGCTGGCCGGCCAAGTGGTGACCGAGCTGTGGGAAAAGGAACGCCCGGTACCCATCCGGGTCAGTCTTCCCTTCGCCGAAAAGGCCGACCCTAAGAGAATCGAGCAAATCACCGTGGAAACCCCGGCAGACGCGCACATTCCCCTCGTCGATCTGGCGGATATCCAGGTCGCCATGGGGCCGGCTTCTGTATTCCGGGAGGAGAACAGCCGCTTCCTTGCTCTTAAGTTCAACGTGGACGGCCGCGACCTGGGCTCGGTGGTGAACGACGCCATGCGCGTGGTGAGCGAGCGGGTCAAGCCGCCCGAAGGCCATTCCTTTGAGTGGACCGGCGAATTCGAGAACCAGCAGCGTGCGATGGCGCGCCTGCGACTGGTGGTTCCCGTCGCCGTGGTTATCGTCATGGCGCTGTTGTACGGGGCGCTCAGCTCCGGCCGCAGCGCCGCAGTGATCATGCTGACGGTACCATTCGCCCTGACCGGGGGCGTGTTCGCGCTGCTGCTGACCGATATCGCCTTGTCCATCAGCGCGGCCGTGGGGTTCATCGCCCTGCTCGGACAGGTCTCACTCATGGGCTTGCTCATCCTGAGCGCCATCGAAGGCCGCCGCCGTGCCGGAGAGGAACTGGTGCCGGCCATTCTGGCGGGTGCGCGGGAACGCCTGCGCGCCATTCTCATGGCCTCATTGCTGGCCCTGTTCGGCCTGTTGCCCATGGCCCTGTCCACCGGCGTCGGCAGCGAAACCCAGAAACCTTTCGCTATGGTCATCGTCGGAGGCATGGTGACGACCCTCTTGGTCGCGCTGTTCGTGCTGCCGGTCTTCTACACCTATCTGACGCCCAAGCGGCTTTTGACGCCTGAGGAACAAGACGAACTATGATGCGAAAACGGATGATCCTCCGCCAATGGTGGGCGGGATGGGTATTATGTATGTTCGCCGGCTTCTCCGGCGCCCATGCGGAAACGTCCGTCTTGCCTGAATCGGTGAATCTGGAGCAGTTGGTGCAGATCCTTAGGGAAAAAAGCCCGCGCCTTCAGGCGGAGCGCACCCGCATCGACATCGCCCGGTCCGACGTAGTGGCGGCGGGCGTTCTGCCCAATCCCGTGGTCAGTTACGGCCGCTACGATCTCCTGGGGGGCGTCAACACCTTGTTCGACGGCAGCCAGCAGCAACAGGCCCAGCTGGACATCCCGGTACTCATCGCCGGCCAGCGCCCCGCCCGACGGGAGGCGGCGGAGCGGGGCGTGACGGCGGCGGAGGCGCAAGTTCTCAATGCCTATGCGGGATTCTTGAAAGACGCTTGGCAACTGTTCGTGAAATTGCTGGCGGCTCAGGAAAAGCGCGTCGCATTGGAGCAGACCGAAGGCGAGCTGGATCGGCTCAAAGCTATCGTGACCGGCCGCGCGGAATCCGGCGCCGCCAGCCGCTACGAAGTGGTGCGTATGGACGTCGAAGCGGCGGATCTTCGCGCCCGAACCGAGCAGGTACGGGCGGAGATGCTCGACCTGTCCGGTCAGATCGGAACCACGCTGAGCCTGCCCGGCTGGAAACCCAGGGCGGAGGGAATGCTGCAGCCGCTCGGGGTGAGCGTCGACCTTGCCGCCCTGAAGCAGCAGGCCGAAGCCATGAACCCCGCCGTGAACGCCGCCCGCCGGCAGGAGGAAGCCGCCGAGGCCGGCATCGAAAAGGCCAAGCGGGAGCGTTGGCCCACCCCGGTGATCAGCGTGGGCAATGTCTGGACCAACAATCCTTACGGGCTAGCCTCCTTTGCCGGCCTTTCCGTGGAAGTACCCATTTTCGATTATGGCCAGGGTCCCATCGCCAGGGCCAAGGCGGAGAAGCGTACGGCCACCTTCGAGCGGCAGGCCCTGTTGTATGCGATCCTGGCGGAATTGGAGCGCGCAGCGGGGGTGTTGCTGACAAATCGGGAGAACCTCGTCCGGTTCGAACGGGATGTGGCGGGGCGTCTACCCCAGTTGAAAGAGATGGCGGAGGATGCTTACCGGTTCGGCAAGGGGAGCCTCCTCGAACTCTTGGACGCCACCCGTTCGCGTACCGAGATCGCCTTACGAAGGGTGGAACTCACCGAGTCCTTGGTGCTGGCGGAAATCGATGCGCTGGCGGCGGCTGGGCTGTTGGAGTCGGCCGCCATGCAGGCCGGTCCGGAATCCCGCTGACGTACCTCGAACAACTGGGAAAGCGGGGATGTTGCCAACAGAGCGTGAAAAAGCCGCCGATCTCCGTGCTGATGTACCACCAGGTCGGCAGATTCGAGGCGCCCAGGACTCATCGATCGTGTTTTTGAGATATTCGCCGCTTCCGTACTCAAATGGCTTACGCCAATATGGAGGTTATCGCACGATCAGCCTCGGCGAAGCGTACTCGGCCCAGTACCCTTGCCGGAACGTTCTTACGTTGCTCATTGCTTGACGGCAATTTACCCCGAGCGCATCCTTTAGGAAGTCTGGCTGCGATTCACGCCTTTCGGCACGATACGGATGACGATTCATGGAGATGTGCGAACGTGCGATACAAACGAATGCTCGTCTTTCTGGCTATGGTCGTTCTAACCGGATGCGCGGTCAGTCCGAAACAGCATCCGGAAGCCCTGCCCGCCTACCGGTTCTCCGAGAAGCTTTTCGAGCAGGGTCCGTATGGACGAAACGCCATCGTGTGTATGCCGGCCACCGTCGTAGGTCACCTTGTCGGCATCGGGGCAGCCGTTGCCGTTCTTCCGCTTTATCTGGTGGGCGGCCCCATCGATTATTTCATCACCCCGAAACCTCCTTCGGAACACCCCCCACCGATAGCATCAGCGCTCAGCAATGCCTCCTGGTTCTTCGGCACTTTCGCTGGATTGATCGCAGGGACCCCTTTCTTGCCCCTTTCGTATCTCGCCGACCAGAATCAGTGTAAACGGATTATCCTGTATTGAAGGTTTAGGATTGTTTCGTCTTCCACTGCGACGGAGGCGCAAGGTCTTCATGCCTGCCGTCCCGGTGAAGTCTTTGAGGCTGCGGCGCGCAAACGCCATACATCGAGCGCCCCAAAGGTGATCGCGACCACGACCGGGCCGACAAAGAATCCCGCCGCCCCGAAGACGATGATGCCGCCGATCAACGCAATCACGAGTGGCACCGTGTGCAGATGGAGATATTTCCCGACCACGATCGGATAAAGCAGGTTATCGGCCAACCCCACGACCACGGCGCCCCAGAGCGCCAGGATCGCGGCCTGGCTCCATTGGCCATCGAGCAGCAGCAACCCGGCCGCCGGCAGCCAAACGACCGGCGCACCGAGCAGCGGAATGATCGCGAAGACGCCCATCACGATTGCCCAGAACCACGCCGCCGGGAGATCGAGCCACCAGAACATCAAGCCGCCGAGCAGACCCTGCACGATGCTCACCAGCACCTTGCCGTAGACCGTCGCGAAGATCGTGTCCGCCGCGACACCGATGATGCGATCCATTTCGGCAGATGCAAGGGGAAGCAGCGAGCGGATGCCCCCGAGGAGCGAATCGCGATCGCGGAGGAAGTAGAACAGAAAGAAGAAAACGAGCGCGAGCTCGATCACGCCGAGGAATGAAGTCTTCACCGCGAACGACCCCGCCGCGGTCAAGAGGGCGCCCGCCTGTTGGACCAAGTCACTGAGATCCACGCGCTCCTTCACCCATTCCCATGCGGGCCCGATCCATTCGTGCCGCTCGATCGCATCGTCCCACGCGTTCGATTCGATCTGCGCCCTGATCAACGTGAATCCCTTGACCGCTTCATTGATGAAGCCTGGAACGAGCATCCCGGCAGGAACGATCAGGAGCACCGCGATCGCGACGACGGAGCACCCGGCGGCCAGGCTTGGCGAGCGAATCCATTTCGTTACCTGACGATGCAGTGGTCCGCCGACGACCGCCAGCGCCGTTGCCCAGGCGAGCGACGAAACGAAAGGCCGCGCGATCAGGTAGCAGAGAAACAGGGCGAGAACGGTGAGCGCGAGCAGCGCAAGGTCGGAGAGTCCTCTTTGCGACCAGAAGCGGTCTGCTTCAGGCGAGGGAAGGACGGGGAGCGTGGCAGGTTCCGATGGAGTCATGTGCAGAGTTCCCCTGTCGGGTGAGAGATCGGTGTCGTGCCTACCAGTCAAGTCGGCATTCCACCGCTGACGCCAGAGCCATTTCTCCATCGAAATCGCGAGAAAGCCGGCAAGTGCGACCGCTACCGGGGCGATCCAGTCCGTCGCATCCAGCGGATGGCTGTGGAACAGTTGATTGAACGGCGGCAGATAGATGAAGCCGAGTTGCAGCATTATCGTCGCCGCGATGCCGAAATACACGTACGGGTTACTGAGCAGTCCAATGCGAAAAACGCTCTCGGTGAGCGAGCGGCAGTTAAGGAGATAGATCGCCTGGAACAGGATGATGGTCGTGACGGCGACCGTCTGCGACTCGGCACGCGCGAGTTCCGCAGCGACGCCTTCCCGCAGGTCCGTGTTGTACTCGTGGAAGAACAGGCTCACGGCGCCCGCGGTCATGAGCGCACCGACGAGGAAGGTGCGAAAGATCAGGAAGGGACTGAGCAGCGCCTCGTTCGGCGGCCGCGGCGGCCGCTCCATCACGTCCGGTTCGTGGGTCTCGAACGCGAGCGGCAGCGCGAGCGCGATGGCTACGACCAGATTGACCCAGAGGATCTGGACCGGCTCGATCGGCATCAGCAGGCGCCCCTCGGTGACGGGGAAGAACAGCACCGCGACGAGGATGATCATCGCCTGGCCGAGGCTCGTCGGCAGGATGAACGCGAGCGACTTGGTCAGGTTGTCGTAGACCCGTCGCCCTTCCTCGACTGCCGCGCCGATGGACGCGAAGTTGTCGTCGGCGAGCACCATGTCCGCGGCTTCCTTGGCCACGGCCGTGCCGCTGATGCCCATGGCGACGCCGATCTCCGCTCGCTTCAGGGCGGGCGCATCGTTGACGCCGTCGCCGGTCATCGCAACGATCTCGCCGTCGGCCTGGAGCGCCTTGACGAGCCGCAGCTTGTGTTCGGGTGCGACCCGCGCGAAGACATTGGCTGTCTGCGCGAGTGCGGCGAGTTCCCTGTCCGATGCAGTCTCGATCTGATGCCCCGTGATGACTCCGGGACCGGACCCGCCGGGGTCGAGCAATCCGAAGATCTCCCCGATGGCACGCGCGGTGGCCGGATGGTCGCCCGTCACGATCTTCACGGCGACGCCTGCGCGCCCGCATGTCCGCACGGCCTCGACGGCCTCCGCGCGGGGCGGATCCACCATGCCCACGAGCCCGAGGAAACGCAAGTCGCGCTGCCACGCGGTGCCTTCGAGGCTGGCGATCGGCTCGTCGAGCATCGCCGAAGCCACGCCCAAAACGCGCAAGCCTCGTGCTGCCAAGGCGTGCGCCGCCTCGTGAACGAGGTCGAGCGTCATCGGCTGGCCGCCCGCGAAGGCCGGGCAGAGCTTAGCCACGACTTCGGGTGCGCCCTTCAGGCAGACAAGGGCACGGTTGTCGGAACCGACGTGCAGGGTTGCCATGAACTGCCGCTCGGAATCGAAAGGGATCGCGTCCTCGCGCGGGAACGTCGTGCGGAGCGCCGTCTCGTCCAGCTTCGCCTTGCGCGCCGCGACGACGAGCGCGCCTTCGGTCGGGTCGCCCACGATTGTCCAGCGGCCGTCGTCCAGCTCCAGAGTCGCGTCGTTGCAGAGCACGGAGGAAATGAGCAAGTGCCTGACGGCATCGGGCAGCGGATCGACGGATTCGTCACCGGCGCGAAGTTCGCCTTCCGGCGCGTAGCCGATCCCGGTCACCTCGATCGGGCCGGCCGGCGTCCACAGCGCTTCCACCGTCATCTCGTTCCGGGTCAGCGTCCCGGTCTTGTCGGTGCAGATGACCGCCGTACTGCCGAGCGTCTCCACGGCGGGCAGATGCCGAATGATCGCGTGGCGGCGTGCCATGCGGCGCACGCCGATCGCCGAGGCGATGGTGATGACGGCGGGGAGGCCCTCGGGAATCGAGGCCACCGCGAGCGTGATCGCCGCGAACGCACTGTCGAGCAGCGGGTATTCGCGCATCATACCCACGAGGAAGATCAGTCCCGCGACAACCAGAATTCCCAGCATGATGGCGCGGGCGAGGCTGGCGAGTCTGCGCGTGAGGGGCGTTTCCAACTCCGCAGTCTCACTCAGCAGCCGGGAAATCCGGCCGAGCTCGCTCCGCGGCCCGGTGGCGGTGACCACGCCCTTCGCGGTGCCGGAGACGACCAATGTCCCGCCGAACGCCATCGAACGGCGATCACCGAGCACCGCATCGCGCTCGACCGGTGCCTCGTGTTTGGCAACCGGCACCGATTCGCCGGTGAGCGCGGCTTCCTCCACGAGGAGCCCATTGGCCTCGAACAGGCGTACGTCGGCAGAGACTTGGTCGCCCGGCTGAAGGATAAGGATGTCGCCGGGCACGAGTTCGTGCGCGGGCACGGCGGTCTGATCCCCGTCGCGCAGAACGGTCGCGTTCTGCGGGACCATTCGGCTCAGCGCTTCGATCGCCTGGCCGGCACGCATCTCCTGCACGAAGCCTACCAGCGTGTTCAGGACGACGACCGCCAGGACCACGACGCCATCGGTTACCTTGCCCATCAGCACGGCGAGCAGCGCCGCCGCGAGCAAGACGTACACGAGCGGATCGGCGAGCTGATGCAACAGGATCCTAAGCCAACTCCGACGCGGCCCCCGCTCGATCCGGTTAGGGCCGTGCTCGCGTAACCGCGTCTCCGCCTCAGATGCCGACAACCCGTCCGGCGAGCTGTTCAGCTCCCCGAAGACCTGCTCGACCGGAAGCGAGTGCCAAGACGCGGCGAGATCGTTCATCGGCTGAACGACGCTTCCGGAATCGGCACGAATGCTTTCATCGATGATCCCCGGCAACTGTTTAAAGTATCCTTTGACCACTATGCTCGGTTTAGTTGGGTTGACGAAATTTGAAAGGCATTCGCACCCCGAAGGCTTCTGAAGTCATCGGATTCGAGCCTCCCTTTCCAATTTAGACCGGCTCCAGCCGGATGGACTGGACGTTCACCACGTCCGTCACCCAAACGAGACCGTCCCCTTGCTGCCCGGTATGGGCATGGGCGTGGATGATGCGGACAATTTCCTCCACCTTATCGTCCGGGGCGACGATTTCCACCCGAACCTTGGGCGAAAAATCGGTCAGTTCTTCCCGGATGTTATGCCCGACTTCCGGTTCGTCATGCGGACTACACCCTTCCGCCCGGCTCACAGTCATTCCCGGAAAGCCGCGCATCTGGCGGAATGCGTTTCTGAGCTTGCTCAGCCGCTGGGGCTGGATGATGGCTTTGATCTCTTTCATGGACTCTCCTCTTTCAAACTTCGATACGTTTTTCTTCGAACCATCGGTACAGGGCCGGCAGCACCACCAGGGTGAGCAAGGTTGAGGTGATCAATCCGCCGATCACCACGATCGCCAGCGGGCGCTGGACTTCGGAGCCCGGCCCCGTGGCGAACAGGAAGGGCACCAGGCCGAGCATCGCGACCGTCGCCGTCATCATCACCGGCCGGAAGCGCTGCTTGCAGCCTTCGACAATGGCCTCCCGCTGGCGCAAGCCCTCGTCCCGAAGTCCCCGGATGTAAGACACCAGCACCACCCCGTTCAGCACCGCAATGCCCCATAAGGTGATGAAGCCGACCGAGGCAGGCACCGATAGATATTCTCCGGTGAGAAACAGCGAGAAGATGCCGCCCATGGAGGCGAACGGCAGCACCAGAATGATGAGGGCGGCGAAGCGCAACGAGTTGAACAGCAAAAACAACAGAAAGAAGATCGCCGCGATGGTGATGGGGATAATCACCATCAGGCGGTGCATGGCCCGGTCGAGATTTTCGAATTGTCCGCCCCAGGTGACGTAATAGCCTTCCGGAAGCTTCACTCGCTCGGCGACGGCCTTTTGCAGTTCCGCGACGAAGCCGCCCAAATCGCGGCCCCTGACGTTCGCGCCGATCACGATGCGGCGCCGGGCACTGTCGCGGCTGATCTGCGCCGGTCCGTCCACGACCTCGATGATGGCCAAATCTTCCAGCGGCACCAGGGCGCCATTGGGGGATTTCAGCAGTATTTGTCCGATGGCCTGCGGATTGTTTCTGAATTTTTCAGGAAACCGGACTACCGCCGAAAACCGCCGCTCGCCCTCGTAGATTTCGGTACTGACGCGGCCGCCGATGGCGGTCTCGATGATGTCGTTGATGTCGGCCACGTTGATGCCGTGGCGGGCGATGGCCTGGCGGTCGATATCGATGGTGAGATACTGCTGGCCGCTCACGCGTTCGACGCGGATGTCGGCGGCGCCTTCGATCGAGTTGAGCACCCTGATGATTTCATCGGCCTTTTGCTTCAGGACCTCCAGTTCGTCGCCGAACAGCTTGATGGCGATATCGGAGCGCACCCCGGTCACCATTTCGTCCACCCGGTCCGAGATCGGCTGCGCCATCACGATTTGCACGCCGGGCAAGACGCTCAGTTTTTCCCGCAAGGCATCCATTACATCGTCCTGATCCCAACCGGGCGGCAGTTCCTCCCGCGGTTTGAGGGTCAGGATAGGAGTAGACTCGTTCTCCGGTTGCGTGTCCGTGGGGTTTTCGGAACGTCCCAACTGGGACACCGCCAGGGCGATGCCCGGCACGTCCGTCACCAGACGCATGGCTTCCGTCTCCAGGTGGATGGACTCATCCAGCGACATGCTCGGAACCCGGTTGATGCCCGTCACGATGGAGCCTTCTTTCATCTCCGGAATGAAGGAGGTCCCCAGAAAAGGCGCGAGCGAGACGCTGCCGATCAACACCAGAATCGCGGCAATGATCACTTTGCGGGGATTATTTAAGGCGAAGTCTAATAGGCTCAGATAGGGCCGCTTGAGAAAAGCAATGATCCGCGTGTCGTGCTCCGCGCCGCCTTTCAAAAGATACGAACACAATACTGGCGACAGGGTGAGCGACACGATGAGCGAGATAAAGAGCGCGATCGCGATGGTGTAGGCCAGCGGCGCGAACATCTTGCCTTCGATGCCGGTCAGGGTCATCAGCGGCAGGAACACCAGGCAGATGATGCCCACCCCGAACAGGACCGGCGTGCCCACTTCGGCGGCGGCGCGCAAAACGATCAAGCTCCGGCTTTCGCCGGTTTCTTTAGCCTCGCCCAGGTGGCGGAAGGCGTTCTCCACCACGACCACCGAGCCGTCCACCATGATGCCGATGGCGATGGCGAGCCCGCCGAGGGACATGAGGTTGGCCGAGATGCCGTAGTGGTTCATCGCCATGAACGTCACCAGCGGCGTGATGATCAGCGTCGCCACCACGATCAGGCTGGAGCGGATATCCCCGAGATACAGCAACAAGACCACGATCACCAGCACGACGCCTTCCATCAGCACTTTGGTCACCGTGTGGATTGCCGCATCGACTAGGCCGGTGCGGTCGTAATAAGGCGTAATCTGTAAGCTCCCCGGCAGCATGCCGTGTTCGTTGATCTCCAGGACCCGCTCCTTGACCCGGCCGACGATCTCCTTGGCGTTGCCGCCGCGGATCATCATCACGATACCGCCCACTGCCTCGGTGTAGCCGTTCTTGATCACCGCGCCGGAACGCACGGCATGACCGATGCGCACCTCGGCAACGTCATGGATGAAGACCGGAGTGCCGGCGCTTTCCTTGAGAACGATATTGCCGATGTCGTCGAGGTCTTCGATCAGACCGATCCCGCGGATGAGGTATTGTTCGGCGTATTGCGGCAGTTTGCCGCCGCCGCTGTTGGCATTGTTGAGCGCCAGCGCCGTGTAGACGTCTTTTAGCGTCAGGCCGTAATGGCGCAAGCGGTCGGGATTGGGAAGGACCTGATACTGACGCTCCAAGCCGCCGATCGAGTTGATTTCGGCGACGCCGGGAATGCCGCGGAGCAGCGGACGCACCACCCAGTCCTGAATCGTCCTGCGCTCGGTCAGTTCTTCCTCGGTCAGGGCGCGTTCGCCGTCGTCAGGCCGCTCCAGGGTGTATTGGTAGACTTCGCCCAGGCCGGTGGAAACCGGTCCGAGAATCGGTATAACGCCTTCCGGCAAGCGTTCCGCCGCTTCGATCAGCCGTTCGAGCGCCAGTTGCCGGGCGAAATAGACGTTAGTCTCATCGGTAAACACCAGATTGATCTGGGACAACGCGTTGCGGTTCACCGAGCGCATCTCGACCAGGCCGGGAAGCCCCGTCATGGCGATTTCCAGCGGGACGGTGACGAAACGCTCGACCTCCTCGGGAGAGCGGCCAGGCACTTCGGCCGCCACTTGGACCTGGACGTTGGTCACGTCGGGAAAGGCGTCGATGGATAGGTTCTGCATGGCGTTAAAGCCGAACGCGACCAGGCACAACGCGATGATCACGACTACCAATCGCTGCTTAAGGGCGGCGCGGATCAAGTTTTCGATCATGGCCTACTCCAGTTCTTTGCGGATACGTTCGTTGTTCAGATGGAACGCGCCATCTACAACAGTCGGTTCCCCTTCCGTGAGCCCTTCGATCACTCGGCGATATCCGCCTTGCTCGGGAGCAAGCGAAACCGGACGCAGGGCGAACCCATCGGCGGCGATCCGGACGAAGACATAGTCCTGATCGCCGCTTCTCACCACGGCTTTGGCCGGGACACCGAGGCCGGTCAAAGCCGGCTTCCGGATGACCATGGTGGCCAGCATTTCGGGTTTGATCTTGCGCTCCGCATTGTTCACCTCCATGCGCACGGTGACCGTGCGCGTGGTGGGGTTCACGATGTCGGAGACGTAGATCAGCTTGCCGCTGATTTTCTGTCCCGGCAGCGCTGGAATCTGCACTTCGGTCTGGCCATCGGGTTCGATCAGATAGGCCTTTTGTTCCGGCGCTTCGGCCACCACCCACACGCGGGACAGGTCGGCAATCGTAAACAGGTCGTCCGTGGTCTGAGCGATCTGGCCTAGGGAAACATGCCGCTCGATCACGGTCCCCGCCACGGTGGCGGTCACCGGGGTCACCGAATCGATCTGGCCGGTGGCCGCGAGGCGCTGGATGGCGCCCTCGCTCATGCCCATCACGCGCAGCTGATCGGCACTGGCGCGAAGCTCCACCTCGGCTTCCATCAATTCGCTTTCCCGTTCCTTGAGTTCCGCCCGGCTGATCACGTCGGCTTGCAGCAGGCGTCGCGCGCGATCCACCGCAAGTTTGTACAGATTCACCCGGGTTTTCGCTTTCAGATAGGCGGCTTGGGCGTTGCCGAGTTCGGTGCTGTTGATGCGGGCTAGGATCTCGCCTTTTTTGACGGTTTGGCCGATGAAGGCGTTGATCTCGGCGACCCGTCCGCTGACGCTGGGACCGATGCGGGCCACGCGATGCTCGTCCAGGGCTACTCGGGCTGGAAGATGCAGGGATTCGGCAGTCTCCTTAGGAGCGACCGGGGCGATGGTTAGTCTCTGGAGTAGAGAGGACGGTGCGGTTACCGTCACCGCGCCGGCAGCGTCCTGCCCGTAGGCCGGCGCCAGGCCGATGAGGCACAACACTAAGGGAATGAGTATTTTCATAGCGACTGATCCTGGTAGTCCTGAGCCCGAAGCCGCTCGATTTCGAGCAGCGCGGCGTTCTTATCGAACAAGGCGTTGATATAGTCGACGCGTACCGCCTGAAAGGTGCGTTGGGCGTCGAGATAATCGAGAATGCCTCTTTCGCCGAGACGGTAAGCGGCCTCCGCTACCTTGAGGGCAGCTTCCGCTTCTCGGAGAAGACCCGACTCGAAGGTCTCGATTTGCTGACTGGCGATGCGGTAGGCGGTAATCGCAGTGTCGAGTTCGTACAGAAGGCTCAGCAGTTGCCGATCCGCTAGGGCGTCCGCCCGTGCGCGGTCGGCGGCGGCGCGGGCGATGGGGCCTTGCCGCTGATTCCACAGAGGAAGCGGCACGATGAGGTCGACCCGCCACTGCTCCAGATTGGGCTCTCGATAGACGCCGGCCTTGATGGTGGGCTGGGGATAGCGCAGCGCCTGTTCCAGTTCGAGCTGAGACGTGGCTCGGTCGACTTCCGCCCGCGCCTGAATGAGGGCCGGATGGTTCCGCTGCACTTGATCGCGGAGCGCATCGAGGTTCGGCGGTTCCCGGCGGGCCGCGGGGAGCTCGCCGACCAGGTCCGAGTCGGGCGGGAGCCGTCCGGCGACCAAGGCCCTGAGGGCCGTCTTGGCCTGCTCCACGCGCAGCGCTGCGCTCTCACGGTTCTTCGTGGCCCCGAGGAGTTCCGCTTCCGCCTTGACCAGTTCGTAACGCGAGGCTTCGCCGACTTCAACGCGGATGCGGATCTTGTCGCGGATGGATTCGAGCAGGCTCCGGTTGGCCTCCGCCATCGCCAGCAGCTCCTGCTGCCGCAGCACGTTATAGAACGCCTGCTTGACCCGGGTCAGCACGTTGAGGCTAATAGTTCGATAAAAGGCCTTCGCCGCGTCCACGCCGGCTTCGCCCGCTTCCCGCCGGGGACGGCGGACATACGGGAGTTCGATCGGCTGGGCGATATCGGCGCCGGTTAAAATGCCGCGGGTGACGCCGGTATCACGGGCCACCGATTCGCCCGCCCCGACCTGAATCTCCGGGTTGGGATAGGCTTTGGCAGTAATCAGATCGCCTTCCGCACCCTCGATTTGGGTCCGGGCAGCCGTTAGCTCGGGATTATGTTTTTCCGCCAAAGCCAGAAGGTCGGCCAGGCTCAACGAGGAACCGGCCGAATCCGAGGCGGACATGGAAAGAATCAAGAACCCGCACAGTAGTAGCGCTGGGGTCTTTTGTAGGGATGAACCCGTCATGGCTCTCGCTTGATGTCGTCGATCGGGAGGCGATGAATAAGCATTCATCGCGCCTGGCGGATAAAGATGGCCTGGGGCCAGCTTCATCCACGGGATCGGGGGCTAACAGCGGCGAGGGGGAGGCGGCTCGGGAATGATGTCTTGGGAACGGGACAGGACGGGGGCCGACCGATAACGCACCGGTTTTATCCCCCATGGCGAATAGCTCAAGGAATCCTGGGCCAGGCTGTCGTCATCCAGGTTGGAATAATCCGCCTCGTCCTGCGACTCGGCATCCGACTCTCCGTCGTCATCCCAATCCGGTGAACGCTCGGCGGTTTCGAGCGGGGACGCGTAGTCGGCCTGGGGCAAAGACAGGTCCAGATCCATAACCACCTGAATCCGCCACAGACCGGTGACGACATTCAGCGTCAACAGGAGCAGATAAAAGTAGTGTCCCGCAGGGCGGGTAGGCCGAACGCGTTGTTTTACTTGTTTCATGTATTGTTTCAAGCCGAAGACATACGGGAGTTTTCGGGCTTGAAACCAAAAAGATGGGCTATCGAACGGCGGGTACTCTAACCGTAATTTCGAGACCTGGAAAATCACGCTCTATCGTCGTTTGGGATAACTTGTCCCGCATCGCGGCAACGAGGTTCGCACGGCCATCGAAGCCCGTGGAGCCATTCTCAAGGCGCTGCCGCCCCATAGTCCGGATCTCAATCCTATCGAGCAGGCCTTTTCAAAACTGGGAAAATACCAGGGCTGCGTTGAGTTTCTTGGATAAGTCACGAAATAATCACGTTGACGGTCGTGAAAGACCATCAAGGTTTAGCTAAGTGATTGATTTAATTGGCGCCCCGGATACGATTCGAACGTACGACCTTCCCCTTAGGAGGGGGACGCTCTATCCTACTGAGCTACCGGGGCGGAGCGGATTGATTTTGCCGTAAAGGCTTTTAGATCAGGCGGATAGCTTGAAAAAAGCGGCTATAGTGTACCTCTAAGACCCGCCCGAAGGCCAGTAAATTCATATTTTGCCGCGTGATTTCGACTGTATCCTCCCGCAAAGGCGAGGGGAAATCTCTTGGAGCGTCCGGTCAATCGCTGGGATCGTCGCAGGCTTCCCGCAAGGCGTCCAACGCCGTAACCAGGGCAGTGAACGGAATCAGGGAGACTTCCGTAGATTCGTTGAGTTCCCGTCCGAATCGGCGCAGTTTCGCCAGGCGTTGTTGGAGACGCGGTCCGGCGAAAAATGCGGCCGGATCGCGTAATCCGGCGCGCAGCATGGCAAGGCTGAAGCGAACCGAGCCGGACTTCAGCCGTTCCAGTAATGCAGTTTGTACCCGGCGTTCCCAGCGGTTGCGGGGTTTTACGTCATCGAGCCGGGGAATCAGCCGTCTTAAGTCCAGATAGTCGGCGACCGCATCGTTCAGTTCGGCTACCTTTGAAAGCGGCTCGCCCGTGCGGGCGGTCAAGTCGACCAAGGCCGGAAAGTTGTGCAGCCGTTCCATGAGCGCCATGAGACGGGCTTCTTCTACAGTGAAGCCCAAAGCTTCCGAATCCGAGATACGCTGCTCGTAATCCGGGAGCTCGCTCGTTGCGAGACTTTCCGCCAGATAAGCTAGATGCTGTGCCAGGTCCGTGCGCCACAGGGCTACCGATTCGGGACTCGGATGCAGCGCTTTGCCTTTTTGCAGCGCCCACAGGCAGAACGAGTTCAGAAGGCTTTCCAAACGCAGCAAAAGCTCGAGCTGCCGAGCGGCTGCGATTCGATCGTCCAGAGCGCAGATCTTGTAGCGCAACGTACGTCCGTCGAGTACACGGTCGAACAGGAGATAAGCCCTGACGGCTTGATTGAGGAGAGAGGGCTCGAGTTCGTCGACCCAAACCAGAAAGCCCGCGCCGGCCTGGTTGATGAGCGTGTTGCAGATCACCGTGGCGGTGATTTCCTTGGCGAGCGAATGTTCGTCGAGCGCTTCGGCGAAACGCTCCCGTACCGCGGCCGGAAAATAGCCGGCCAGGCAATCCCCGGCCCAGGATGCCGACAGAAACTCGGGGTTATCGAAGAAAGCCCGCTTCAAGGCTAGTTTGGCGTAAGCCATCAATACCGCGAGTTCCGGTCGGGTCAAGGCTTGTTGGGAGCGTGCCGCGATGTCCTTGCGGGACGGAAACGACTCCACCGCCGGGTCGAGCAGTCCAGCGTTGATCAGGCGCGCGGCGGCTTCGAGGAACGGTTCCGCATCCTGTAGGCAGCGTTGGTGGTCCAGCGAGAGACAGAGACTTTGCCAATAATTGTTGGCCAGGACCGAACGGCAAACATCGTCCTTGACTTCCGCCAGCCATCGGTCGCGTTCCTCCCGGTCGGCGATCAATCCTTTGTGTTGCAGAAGATTCATGAGGATCTTGAGATTGACCTCGTGATCGGACAGATCTACTCCGCCCGAGTTATTGACCGCGTCGGTATCGATGCGCCCTCCGCTCAGAGCGTATTCGACACGGGCGAGTTGGGTGAAGCCGAGGTTGGCCCCTTCGCCGACGACTTTCGCCTTGACCTGGTTGGCGTCGACGCGGGTGCTGTCGTTGACTTTGTCGCCGACGTCCTCGTTGGTCTCGGTGCTCGCTTTGACGTAGGTTCCGATGCCGCCGAGCCAGAGCAGATCGACCGGAGCAGTCAGCATTAGCCGGATCAGTTCTTCGCCGTCGACCGTGACGTGGTGCACCCCGAGCCACTCGCGGATGTCCGGAGAAAGTGGAATGTCCTTCGCATCGCGCCGGAACACGCCGCCGCCGGGCGAGATCAAGCCGCGGTCGTAATCGTCCCAGCTGGAGTAGGGAAGATCGAACAGGCGCTTTCGCTCTCGATAGGACTGCGCCGGGTCGGGACTCGGATCGAGGAAGATATGGTTGGCGCTAAAGGCGGCGCGCAGGCAAATCCTGTCGGACAGCAGCATGCCGTTGCCGAACACGTCGCCGTCCATGCTGCCGATGCCGATCACCGTAAACGGTCGGGTGTCGATATCCTGGCCCAATTCGCGGAAGTGCCGTTTCACGCACTCCCAGGCGCCGCGGGCGGTAATGCCGAGCTTCTTGTGGTGATAACCATGCGAGCCGCCGCTGGCGAAGGCGTCTCCGAGCCAGAATCCGTACTCCGATGCGATGATATTGGCGCGATCCGACAGCCGCGCCGTCCCCTTGTCCGCGGCGACCACGAGATAGGGATCGGCATCGTCGTGGGGCACGACCTCGGAGGGGGCCGTCACGACGGTGCCTTGTAGATTGTCGGTCAAGTCCAAGAGCCCGCGAATCAGCGTGGAATACGCTTCCTGGACCAGCCGCTCGCGATCGGCCGGATCCCGCGCCGTCTGCTTGACGATGAATCCGCCCTTGGCCCCGTGCGGAACGATCAAGGAATTCTTGATCATCTGAGTTTGCATCAGATCGAGAATCTCGCTGCGGAAGTCGTCCGGCCGATCCGACCATCGGATGCCGCCGCGAGCCACTTTGGCCCCGCGCAGGTGTATGCCTTCCATCAGCGCCGAATGGACGTAGATTTCGAACAACGGCCTCGGCGCCGGCATGTTGATGATCCCGAGGCTGCTGATTTTGAAGGCGACGAAATGGTCCGGCTGATCCATCCTCCGGTAGAAGTTGGTCCGCAGCGTGGCGTCGATGAGGTTGAACAGATCGCGGAGGATGCGGTCCTCGTTCGAATCTTCCACCTCATTCAGCGACGAGCCCAGTTCCATGCGGATCGGCAACATGGCTTCGTCCTCGCGCCGGGCGAGATCGATCCAGCGCCTGTCGGGCTTGAAGCGGCTCTCGAAATAGTGAAAAAGCAGCAGGGCCGTTTTGGGATTGTTGAGCAGCGCCTGATGAAAGCGGAAACGGCCGAAACGGCTGCCGAGCTGAAAATAGTAGTTTCGGTAAGCGCGGAAGACGTCGATTTCCTTCCACGAAAGCCCCGTCAGCAGCAGCAAACCGTTGAGGGCATCGTTGTCCGCCCGTGCCGTCAGCAGTGCCATGAAGGCCTCCAGCAACGGCTCTTTGACGGGTATCAGGGAATCGAAACCGTCCGCGGCGGGCTTGACCGAGAAGCTGCGGATATAGATGCGCTGCGATCCGATCTCGCCCCTGAACTGAACCTGATCGACCACCCGTAAGTTCAGGTCCTGGAGGATCGGAATGATCTCGTCCAGGCTCCGCTCGCGCAGCCCGTAAAGCTGAAGGCGATGGAACGGATCGCCGAGTTGCCGGTCGGGTTCCCACAGGTCGACGGCTTCCCGGCCGGTTCGGATGACTTGTTCTACCTTGAATGCGTCACGAGTCGCCAACTGTGGAGGAACGAGCGCGCGGTATTCGGCGGAGAAAGCCTGCTCATAAGGAAACGAGGGGGCGGTTTGATGGAATTCCCGAGCGGCCTGGTCGAGAAAAATTCTGAAGCTGCGTTCCCAGGGCATAGTCTTTTTCTCCTGCCGAATCGGAATGCCGGTTGTATTCGCGGCTGGGATGGTTAGAGTTTCGCCGCATCCGAGTTCGGCCGATTGATGAGGTCTAGGCCAGCCTCTTGTACATTTCCAACACGTTGCCGTTGTCCGCCTTACGGTAGCTGACCCAATCCATAAATGTCCGCATAAAGAAAATGCCTCGGCCGCGTTCGTTCAAGGCATCGAGATTAGGAGGCGGTACGGCATTCAAATCGAAACCCTGACCATGGTCGTATACATAAATCCGGAGATCCTTGTCTCTTATGCGCATGCACACCCTAACGGTCTCGTTCGCGTCGCCCGGTGCCGCATGCTGAATGGCGTTGACCATCGCCTCGGTCAAAACCAGGTTGAGATGATAGGCAAGCGCATCGCGGTCGCCGGTGTAGACATCCAAAGTCTTGGCCACCTGTTCGGCGATATTGCCGATTAAACTCAAATACCGAGTTTGGTTCGGGACCACAATTTCGACGTTGATAATGTCGGTTTCGCCGCCCATCGAAATCTCCTGGCTAGTTGCTGCTCGGTACCTCCCCAAGGCTGGGATAGATATCGAACACCCGGTGCAAGCGGGTAAGCTCGAACATGGATTGTACACGCGGCTGTAGTCCCGCCAGTACGAAGCTGCCGGAACGCAAGGAAGCGTTCTTGTAACCGGACAGCAAAGCGCCCAAGCCTGAGCTGTCGATGAAACGGACGCCCGACAAATCGATAACCAAGCGCGTGTGACCGTCTTCCAAAAGCTTGAGGATGTAATCCTTCAGTTCGCCGGAGTTGTGCGCATCGAGGCGCTCTTCCTTTAGGCTGAGGATGGTCCTGCCGTTACGATTTTCAGTCGAGATATTCATCGTTTGGCTCCAGCATCCGCAATTGTTTCTATAGGACAAGTTGCACGGAGAATAATAACGTGGAATTCATCGGCAAAGACATAGGCGCAAAGTTCTTGTAGGTAAGTTTTCGCGCCGAATACCGGCGCGGCAATCGGGTCGTGTTTCAGCGCCTTGTAATCCGGGGACTTGTGACGATTGCGAGTCGTATCGAGAGCAGATCTTGCAGCAGCTTACCGTTCACATGTTCTTATCGGGCCGGAACTACCGGCGTGAAACGATTGGTTTAATTACTTAGACGGCGGCAATGAGTTAAAAATTCACGGAGCCACGTTTCTTTGAAGTCCTCCAGATTCCAGCTCCGCCGGACGAGCAGCCGGTAATGCGCGGGCGGAACGATATAAACTTCCGCATCGGCTTGAATCCCCGTGCGGGTGACCACGGTCAGGGTTTCGCGCCGATAAAAGTCGTCCTCGAACGCGTCCAGATCTTTAAGCGCGCGTGCCGAGACATCTTCGTAGAGTACACCGTCGGTAAAGCTGCCCGTCTCTCTGCGAAGTCCTGGATAGACCCGGTTGCGAATACGATAGCGGGCAAAACCATGTAACCGGGCCGGTTGCGATGGGAAAACACTGCCGGTGACGGCTCGCATTACCTCCGGAACCTGGAGCGTGCCATAGGCGAAAATCTTGAACATGACGGCAGTATACGTTGAGCAAAGAACGGAAGCTTAACCGGCCGCCGGCCCTGATCCAAGGGACTGCACCCTTGGCCCAATGTCGTTGGAAAAGGAGTCAGGATTTTCTTGTTCGTCTTTGTCTTCGTCCTTCCGGCTCAGTAGGCTTGGTCAATTCCCACTGTGGAGACCGGAATCGCTTAAACAGAAACAGATGACAAAAGCCAGATTTTTACACTGCCCCTTACACGTCCTCACGACCTCCTGTAGCCGTTCCATCCTATTTACTCCTCCCTTCTCAGACTCTTATGAAACCCGACAACTTATCGGCTTGTAACACTCAATCAAGGTTACGCTTGTATCAATACAGGCACATGACTAACATTTTCCACCTCGAAGGTGCAATGGTTTGTGCCGCTTAGGGTGTTATTTCCAGTTGAGCATTACTATAGGAACAACTCATGAACATGAAACCTGAGCTAACGGAACGGCAGCAGAGAGAGCTCGACTATCATCGAGAACATGCGAAGAAACACGGAGCGATTCTTGCCGAGCCGTTTTCGTGGGATGTGCTTCTGAACCCCGGTCGTCGATGGTGGAACGCCTACTGGCAGATGTACGCCTACCTTGTGAGTTGCGATCTCAAGGGCAAGGATGTACTGGTTGTAGGATGCGGCTTCGGAGACGACGCTCTACGGCTCGCCAAACTCGGTGCAAAAGTAAGTGCTTTCGACTTGAGTCCGGACGTGCTCCAGATCGCGAGGACCCTCGCCGCTCGCGAGGGCTTGGAGATCGCCTTCGACGAAATGCCCGCTGAACGAATGAGGTACAAGGACGCCAGTTTTGACTATGTGATTTGCAGAGATATCCTCCACCACGTCAACATCCCCGAAACCATGAGCGAAATTGTTCGCGTGGCAAAGCCAGGGGCTCAGTTCATTGTGAACGAGATTTATTCACATTCTATAACCGAGAAGGTCCGCCGCTCCTCTCTTGTTGAGTCGTTCTTGTATCCGCGCATGCGACGATTGATTTATGGTCCCGAGAAGCCCTATATCACGGAAGATGAACGGAAACTCAATGAAAGCGACCTTGCCGAGATCACCAAGCCTCTGCAGGCGCGGCGTTTTGAGAAGCACTTCAACTTTCTGGTTACGAGAATTATCCCCGATCAATCTGAATTGTTTGCAAAGATCGATCGCATTCTGCTCATTCTATTTAAGCCGATGGCGCCATTTCTGGCCGGCCGGATACTTTTCAGCGCTCAAATCGTAAAGTAGTGCCCCGCCCCCTGCTTGCTGCAATGCCCGACTCGTCGTTCCAGCCGACCGCCTTCGGCGGCCGTTGGTCTCCAACGGGAAAAGGGGCAGTCCATGTGGGCTGGAAGAGTGAAGCAAATCCCGGCAAATCAGGTTTCACTCCCATTGGCCGTTGCGAATCGATGCCCAATCTATTAACCCGGCCTATAAATATAGGCCGGGTTAATCCGGGGCAGGGATGCCCCGGCGCGGCGACAAACGGCGTGAGCCCAGGCCGGGCGTGTACCGGCCTGGGCGGCGGCCCGAAATACCAGGAGGGTATTTACGGGCCTGATTAATAGCAACCGGGAGAGCAAACATAGGCCTTCACAAATGCTTCCCTGATCAATTACCGGGGAGCTAACCCCGACCGGCCTCATCTCCCTCGCTTCGCTCTGCCCAAGGGGAGAGGGGTTTTTGCGACACCTTGCGGGAGAAGGCTTTTTCAGAGATTCCTCAAGGCTTGACCGCGGCGACCCAGGCGTCGATGTGTTCGGTCGTGATCGCGCCGCTGACCGGCAGACGGTTATGGCCCGCATCGTAGAAATAACTGCGGGGCAGCTCGCCGTACCAGGACGAGTCGATCTCGTAGCGCAGCCGCTGCGCATTGGAATCGCTGAAAATCCACGATTCGACCTGCTTCAGCTTGTGTTTCGCCAGCATATCACTCACTTCGCCGGCAAATTCGGCTTCGTCGGTGGAGACCATCACCAGATCCAGCTTCGGATGCTTTTTCATCGAGGCTGCCAGGGCGTCCAAATCTTTCATGCAACTGGCGCAGTCCAGGGACCAGAACATGAGAATGAAAGGTTTTCCCTGGCGGGTTTTCAAGATATCGCTGAGACTGCCGGCCCTGAATGGCTGCGTTTGATTTTCGGCGAATGACGGAGCTGAAAATAGCGTCAGGAACAGGCAAAGCAGAGCGAATAATTTTTTCATATGGGTATTCATAAGAATCGGAAGGGATAAGAGCGGATCGATTAATCGATGCGGATCAGGCGGTAACCCTTGTCTTGGCTATTCCACGATAGAAAAATCGCTTGGCCGTCGGTCAAGAGGAACGGAAAATCGACTTCGGCGTCCGATTCCACCGTTGCGACTGCCTCGGACCATGTTTTTCCGCCATCCCTGGACTGTTTGACCATCGCCCGATTCTTCCGGCCGTCGAACTCGTTCCAGGCGAGAATCACCCGATCGCCCGCGGCCAAGACGTCCGGATGTCCCGGCAATCGGTCGGGATCGCCCAAGGCCATGGGCTCTGAAAAGCTGCGGCCCCGATCGTCGGAATAAGCGTAAAACAGGCCCTGGCGTTTCGTTCCCTGGGTAAACCATGCGACGTGGTAGCGGCCGTCCCGGCCTATGGAAAGTGCCGGTCCATGAACCGGGCACGCTTCGATTTTCCAGCTGTCATTCGTGGCTCGTGTCGCCGCCCACTCGGCACGGCCGTCCTCGGGCTTTAGAAGGCCATGATCGCGGATGTTGCCGGGATAAATGAACCGGGTGATCAAAACCGGCCGCCCATCGGTATCGAAATCGACGGCGAGGCGGCAGCAACTGCAAACGTCGTCCACGATTTTTTGATTGGATTGAAGGGGCTTTCCGTTGGCGCCCAGGACGGTGTGAAAGATGTCGTTGCCCCGTGCTTCGTCGACGCCCTCGCGCTCGTCGTGCCAAAACGCGTGCAAATCGCCGCGGGGATCAACCGCCAGTACGGCCTGAAACGAGTTGGCTGTTCTAGCCATGTCGCTCAAGGGCTCCGGCGCGGTGAAATGCCGCCCCTGATCTTCGGAAATGCTCAAATAGGTGGTCCAAGGCTGCAAGCCGAAGGCCGGGTAAGCGACGTAGATTCGGCCGGCGGGATCGACGGCGATCTGCGGGCGGTATTCGCTTTGCGTCCTGATCGGCACGCGCTCCGGGTTGATTGCTACCGGGGGACTGAAGGTTTTGCCGTAATCGCTGGAAAAATCGACGTAGACGCGGTCGGTGGTGGGCACGACGCGCCACAGCCGTCGGTCGGGGCCGAAAGCCGCCGAGACCGGAAGCTTTATGTCCATGCCGCGATAATGTTCAAATCCGTCCGAAATCGGCTTTGGTCGCGAACCTATGGACGCGCAACCGGACAAGACCGCCACGGACAAAGCCCAGAAACACAGCGAGGCCAGATGATTGCGGACGCCGGAGAAAGACCTCGTCCGAATCGCTCTTCGTTTGAGTCCGATCGACAACACGCTTGAAATCAAACCCCCGGTTCGCAAATTAGCCGCCCCATCTGCACGTAACCCTGGTTCGACCGGCGATGCGGTAACCCGGTTCCGCCGGGTAACCGTTCGACTCGGTCGCGATGAGGGACATCGTACGAAAAGCCATGTTTAAGGTTTCGCTGCCCGCAACAACACCAGCCGGTGAAACATTAAGGAAGCTCTGAACAAGTGGATTCCGGTCATGCCCTTCGGCAGGCTCATCACGAACGGAATCAATACGTTACCGTTCGTCCTGAGCCTGTCGAAGGACTTAATCAGAGATTCCTTAAAGAACTTGGCCGCCGTTATCGAAGTCCTTTGGCTGCAAAGGCCGATGGTCAAAGTTACGGCATGCATTTCTTGCTTCTTGCTCCGCGAGTAAAGAAAAACTCTTTGCTTCGGTAAATGTTGAAGTGTGTGTTTTCGCGGGTCGCCAAGGCTTTTGTAAAAGGCCGGTCAAATGGGTGGAGCATCACGCAGAAATCGAGCCAAGCATGCCGAACCCGTTGCGCGGCGCAAGGTTGCTTGGCGCTCGGTTCCGAAGCCATCCGTAAAACTGCGGCAAATCACGCAGTCAGGTGTGTGAAATGACGCACACATATTTTCTTGATGTCTCTGACGAGAGAGCGTGGGCTACATCTCGGTAGGGCTATCCGAGCAGGGCGCCCAATTCTTCCGGATCGACCGGCTTTACCAGGTGATGATCGAACCCCGCGGCTTTGGTGAGAGCTCGGTCTTCTTGCTGGCCATAACCGGTGATGGCGATGATCAGCGCTTCGCGCGTCTCCGGACGTTCACGCAGTCTGCGGGCTACTTCGTAGCCGTCCATGCCCGGGAGGCCGATGTCCAACAGCACGGCCTGGGGCCTAAATTCGGATGCCAAATCGAGAGCGGCCGGCCCATCGAGAGCGGTTCGGACGTCATGGCCTTCGAGTTCCAGTAATAAAGCCAAACTTTCGACGGCATCCGTGTTGTCATCGACCACGAGAATACGCTTGGATTTGGTGTCTTGGTCGGTCATACATCAGTTCCTTTTTGTCACAGTTCGGAAATGCCGGGTAACACAATACGATCTAACCGGGGGCTTTCATAGGTCGAGCGACGCGTCTACACAAATAAGACGTGAATAGCCGGAGCAATGCGGAGCCGAACAAAGGGGAATCTTTATCGGGCCGGCAAGTCTTATGAAGAGCGGGAATTTCCCCGGCAAGGCGGCCAAGATACCGTGCTTCTGGAAATCAGTCCGTCGACCATGGGAAGTTCATACAAGAAGAAACAACAAGAAGAGAACGGATATGTTTTTGCCATTTTATTTCCCCAGTAAGGAAGCGCTCAAGCTCGTCATCGTAGGCGGCGGCTATTCAGGGCTGTCGGCGCTGATTACGATCCGTGAATACCGTCCCGACGCCGAGATCGTCTTGATCGATCGCCGGCCTTATCACCTTAAGATTACCCATCTGCACGAAAGTTTTCGCCGTCCTCTGACGGACTTCAAAGTGTCTTTCGCGGCCTTGGAGAAGCGGTTCAATTTTCGCCATGTCATGGCGGATCTGAGATTCGACGATACGGCGTTGAAACAGTGGCAAAGCGACCGGGTCATACCGGTCGGGCAGGAGGAGATCGGGTTCGACTATCTTCTGATCGCCACCGGAGCGGGTTTCAAGAAGCTCGAGAAACCTAGCCGAGTGATCGATCTCGACGATTTCATCGAAAAGCCGGGGCCGGAGGTCCTGCAAGAGAACTTGGCGGCTGCGAACTCTTCCGCTCCGTGGATTACCGCGGTCGGAGGCGGTGCGACCGGCATCCAGTATCTGTTCGAGATCGCCAATTTCGTGCGGGAGCGCCGCATTCCCTGTCGGCTTCGTCTGGTGGACTCCGAGCACAGGGTGCTGACGCAGTTCAATGCGAAATTGGGGCAGTATGCGGAGGCTCGAATGGCGGACCTCGGAATCGAGCATGTGACAGGTCGTTTTTTCCGCGCTCAGGAGGCGGATCGTGTCGTGCTCGAGGAGGTTGAGACGGGCGAGCTGTCCGAACTCGATTCCCAGCTGAGCCTGCTTTTCGTCGGCAAGAGCGCCAACATCCGTTTGCACGCCAATTTTTTCGGCCAAGTCGTTGTGGACGGAGACATTTTGGACCGGGTTTTCACCGCCGGCGACTGCTCGTACTATCGCTCATTGGGATCGAACGCCATGACGGCTCAGTCCGCCGTGCGCAAAGGCAAGTTGGCCGCTCGAAACATTCTCAGGCATTCGGGGCTCGTCAAATTGCTGGAGCCGTATCTGCATCGCGATCTGGGCTATCTGGTCAGCCTGGGGCCTCAGGATTCCGTGGGATGGGTGGCGTTGGAACGCAATGTGGTCGGGGGATTTCCCGCAGCGGTCGTGAAAGAAATCGTCGAAGCGCAATACGATCTATTGCTTGCGGGCATCGATACCTATGTGTTGTGACCGGCTGGAGGAAAGGTGGCAAGGCGTATATTTGCGGCGCTGTTGTCAAAGCGTGAGCAGGTGAACTGGATTCATATGGGATATCGGTGCGTCCAATAATGACGCCAGAAAATTCAGGAGGCGCAAATGATGTTTGGCTCAAGTCAGCCCGTAAAAGCCAAGGCGACCACGGTCATCAACAAACCCGTAGAGGAAGTTTTTCATTTTATAAGCGACGAGTTCTTCGAAAATTACCCGAAGTGGTCACCCGAAGTCGTCGAATTGAAACCCTTGTCGGAAGGGCCAATGCGTCTTGGCACTCTGGCGCGGCAGGTTCGAGTCGATCATGGGCACCGGACCGAATCCACGTTCAGGGTGACTGATTATCAACCGAACAAGCGGCTTTGCTTCAGCGGAGTGTCCAGCCCTTTCCGCTGTGTCTATGATTTCGAGCAAAAGAGTACGCAGTCGCCATCCACGCAGGTCGCGTTTACCTTTGAGTTATCGGAGCTCGAGCTGTTCATGCGTCCGTTCGAGAAATTGATTCGAGTCGCCGTGCAGGATGGTGCCGAGCAGACGGTGAAAAATCTAAAAGGCCTCATCGAGGGCCATTCGTGAGTCAAAAGGAATTTGGCGAGGTTTTTCGATCAACAATAAGCGGAAGTGAGAGATTGAAGTGAAGAATTAGGAGGAACCGATTATGGCCTTCATTGTGGAAAAAGATCCGGGACTGATCCCGCAGGTGCTGGCTAAGATTCTTGATTCGTGCGTCAATGGCGTAACGCTGGCCGACCCGGATTTGGACGATATGCCCGTCGTTTATGTCAATAAAGCCTTCGAAGAGATAACGGGATATGACCAGGGAGAGATAGTGGGGAAAAACTGCCGGTTTTTACAGGGAAACGATAGAGATCAGGACGCTCGTACCCAGATCCGCGAAGCGCTGGCGAACGCTCAGCCGGTTGAAGTGACGCTCCGCAATTATCGAAAGAACGGCGAGCTCTTTTATAATCATCTCGCACTCACGCCGCTCTTCGATCGAGACGGGAAGGTGATTTATTATCTCGGGATTCAGTACGATGTGACCAACCAGGTACGGGCCGAGGAAGAGATCAAGCGCCTGAGCGAAAACTTGGAGAATGTCTCTAGGCTGACGAAATAAAAAAGCCGGCGTCTTTGCCGTGTGAAAGACGCATGAGCGATAAGACGGTATCGTCGAGAGGTGTCCCGGCGCTGTTCGCGTTCGGCCGCAAATGTGCGTGTCGCTAGGCCGACGCCGTAAATGCAGATTATGAGCAAGTTAAGGTTTTGATATGGCGGTTATTTGCACGAGCGTTTGCGTCAACTATACGCCCAAAGAAATGTACGATTTGGTGAACGACGTTCAATCCTATCCCAGCTACCTTCCTTTGTGCAGCAATGTAAAGCTGCATTCAAAAACACCGAATGCCCTCAGGGCTACCATCACGCTGTCGAAAGGCAAGATCAAGTTTTCCTTCACGACGGAAAATTCGATGGAGGACAGCAGGCATATCCGGATGAATCTGGTCGAAGGGCCGTTCAAGCACTTGCGCGGGCATTGGCGTTTTGAGCCGAGTGCGACCGGCGGTTGCGAGGCGACTTTCCGCCTAGATTTCGAGTTTGCCAACGCCTTGCTGGGAATGGCCTTCGGCGGCTTTTTCAAGGAAGTGACCGAGTCCTTTGTCGAAGCTTTCTGCCGTCAGGCGGCCAAGAAATATGGCGAGCGGGAGACTCATCCGCCCGAGGCTCTTCATGGCCATGGAAAGCTCACATAAGAGACAACGGCACCTCGCCGCATGCGCGGTGCAACCCGGTCCTTGAACCTTAACTGCGCGGTCCGGCTGAAAGTCGGCGATCCGGAACCTCGAAGCGGTAAGTTTCGCCGTGACTCAGATATCTCACCCGATCATCGAGACCGGCGGCGGTTACGGCCTTCTTGAAGTCTTCGAGCGGTGATTTGAAAACCCGGTAATCGTTGTAGTGGATAGGAATCGCCTCGCGAGGGTTAACGATTCTTATCGCTTCAATGCCCTCCTTAGCGTCCATCGTGACCAGGATGCTCATAATCCGGGTGCCGCCGAGATGAAACAGTCCCAGATCGATGTCCGGATGGCGAATGGAATTCTTGGCGGTGTCGACATGAGAACGGAACTCGATGAGTGCTAATAATGAAAAGACCTCAACGGGGCTCTTCTTATTTTAAAAAATGCTTGAATATATCGAGTCGAAACTATAATATGACTTCACTGCCGTCGTGTCCCCCTCAAGGCAGTAGCTAGATTCAATACCTCAACGAACTAGCGAAGGAAGACTTATAGGGTCGGCCCGAGCCTCCTCAGCCGACCTTTTTTTTGTGGTTGCAAATCGATTCGCGAAATCCTCTGGTCGAAGGTGCTGATTCGTGGAGGGCAATCAGGCATGATGGGTCGCTTCTCAGTGAAGCTGAATAATTTGCTTTTCTGGATAAAGGCCAAGATGGATGAACGGATGGTCCTGCTCATGGCCGGCTCTATCGTCATAATGCTCTATGGCGACGTCGTTCTGGGTTGGATCGGATCGTTATTGCATTACGCGATCGAGGTATTGGAACTGGGCCTTGAGCACCTGATCGAAGCGACATTTCATGTATCTCAACGCACAGCACAGATCCTGACGGCCTGGACCGGGCTTTTCCTATTCCTGCTGCTCGGCTGGTTCATTTTTCGTAAGACTGTAAGCCTGTTTCGCGAATGGATTGCGCTAAGGTCGGACCGCTTGAATCTACATCAAACCCGAATATCGAACCGGCAAAGACTGGCCATCTGTGCCAGCCTGCTGATCGCCGTCATTCTTGCGATCTACTTTCAGTTCTGATCGAAAGGCGCACGGCGGACCGAGCAAAAATCGACCGTTCGCGGACCGGTTAAACCTGATCCGCCTACGTCCTTAATTTCCTACCAAGTCCAGAAACGCCGCTTCGTCCAATACCTCGACACCGAGTTCCTGGGCCTTAGCCAGTTTCGAGCCGGGATCGGCTCCGGCTATCACGTAGCTGGTGTTCTTGGACACGCTACCGGTGACCTTGCCGCCTAGAGCCTGAAGCCTGGCTTTTGCTTCCTCTCGACTCATGGAGGACAGCGTGCCGGTGATGACGAAGGTTCGGCCCTGGAGCGGTTGCTCGGTTTTTACCTCCGCGACTTCTTCCCAATGCACCCCGGCATCGAGCAGAGCTCGGACCACCCCGACATTGTGCGCTTGCCGGAAGAAGGTATGGATATGATGGGCCACGGAAGGGCCTATGTCGGGAACATTCTGCAGTTCTTCCTCGTCCGCGGCCACGATGTTGTCGAGGGTGCGAAAGTGAGCCGCCAAGGTGTGCGCCGTGACTTCGCCGACTTCCCGAATGCCCAGCGCAAAAAGGAAGCGGGACAGGGTAGTATGCTTGCTCCGTTCCAGCGCATTGATCAGGTTCTCCGCCGATTTTCGCCCCATGCGCTCCAGTGCCGCCAGCTGTTCCGCGGTCAGTCGGTAGAGATCGGCGACCGTCTCGATCAGCTTGTTTTCGAGAATCTGATCGACCAGCTTGTCGCCCAGGCCGTCGATGTCCATGGCGCGGCGCGAGGCGAAATGCTTGATGGATTCCTTGTGCTGCGCGGGGCAAAAGAGGCCGCCGCTGCAACGGGCGATGGCTTCGCCGGGCTCCAATTCCACCTCCGCGCCGCACACGGGGCAGTGGCTAGGCATTTGGAAGACCGGGGCGTCGGCCGGGCGGAGTTCCGGCAGGCTTTTCACCACTTCCGGGATTACGTCGCCGGCGCGCCGGACGACGACGGTATCGCCGGCCCGAATATCCCGCCTGTGCACTTCATCCGCATTGTGCAGCGTCGCATTGGTTACGGTGACGCCGCCGACGAAAACGGGTTCGAGCCGCGCCACCGGGGTCAGGGCGCCGGTGCGTCCCACTTGAACCTCAATGGCGATGACTTTGGTGGTGGCTTCTTCCGCGGGGAATTTATGGGCGATGGCCCAACGCGGCGCGCGAGCGACGAAACCTAATGCGCTCCGGTCCGCCAGACGGTCCACTTTGTAAACCACGCCGTCGATTTCGTAGGGGAGATCGTGCCGCCGGGCCAAGAGGTCCCGATAGTAAGCAAGACAGCCGGCTATGCCTTGGACCACGTGTAGTTCCGGACTGACGGGAATGCCCCAGGACTTGAACCGGTCCATCAACTCTTTCTGGGTATCCGGCAGCTGGTCGCTCGGAAAGATGCCATAGCCGTAAGAAAAGAAGCAGAGGCGGCGTGAGGCGGTAATCTTTGGGTCGAGTTGGCGGAGGCTTCCGGCGGCGGCATTCCGCGGGTTGACGAAGACCTTGTCGCCGTTTTGCCGCGCCCGCTCGTTCAAGGCGAGAAAACCCTTTTTCGGCATGAACACTTCGCCCCGCACTTCGAAGCGTTCCGGCCAGCCGCTGTCCCTGAGCCGCAGCGGAATGTCGCGGATCGTGCGGACGTTGTGAGTGATGTCCTCGCCGGTCTGACCGTCGCCGCGCGTGGCCCCGCAAACCAGGACGCCCTTGTCGTAGATGAGGCTGACCGCGAGGCCGTCGAGCTTGGGTTCCACCAAGTAGCCGATGTCGTTGCGTCCGAGCCGCTGACTCACGCGGCGATGGAAATCCTCGGCGTCCTCGTCGCTGAAGGCGTTGTCCAGCGACAGCATGGGGATTTCGTGGCGTACCGCGGCAAATGCTGCGACCGGCGGAGCGCCGACCCGCTGTGTCGGGGAATCGGGGGTGGCAAGTTCCGGATACTGGTGCTCGATCGCCAAGAGCTCCTGCATCAGGCGGTCGTACTCGGCGTCGGAAATCAGCGGCGAATCGAGCTGATAGTAGCGCAGATTGTGGAATTCGATTTCTTTGCGCAATTCGTCCGCGCGACGTTTAATCTCTTCCGGCGCGTTCACGGCTACTCGTAAGCTTCTTCCAGGCGGTTGCGCATCTGGGCGATTTTTTCCCCGGTCAGCGGACGGCGGGCGTCGTCCCACTCGATCCCGTCCAATCGAACGGCCAGCTCATGGCAAGTGTTGACCAAATCGTCGAACACGCCCAAGGGATCGTCGACCGTGGCGGGTTGAAAGAACAGGACCACGCCGGGGCACTCGAACGACGCCATGTCATCGACGGGGAAGGTGCCGGGTTTCACGAGGCTGGCCACGCTGAACAGAGGTTTGCGGAATTCGCGGTCATAACGGTGAAAGATGCCCATCTCGCCATGGACCAGGTCGAGGTCCAACAGAGCATTCTTGAGTTCGTCACCCGCAAAAACGAACTCGTCTCCCGCCACCACGCTGAGTTGTATCAGAAACGGGGCGCCCAAAGCGGCGGTTCTGTCCGCTTCTCTCTGCGTTGTTCGCGGCGGTTCCTGCGGCGCCTCGATCACGTCTTCCGCCTCGTCTTCGAAATCGAATTCATTATCGGCAAAATGCCGCTCGTTTCGATTCAGGACGCGAACGCTTTCGAATTCTTCCTCATCGTAATCAGGCGACTCCTTATCGATCGAAGGGTCGAAATCCAGTTCGTCGAACTCGCCGCGCCGTTGTAGAAAATCCAGGACTTTTTGCTTGTGGCGTCCCCAGACATAGATGCCGGCGATGACGATGACGCCGATCACCAGCAGGACCAAACGTACGGTATCTCTATCCATCTCCTTTCCTCAAAGGCACTTGACAGCCTGCAAACAAGGAAGCCGCCAATGGCGGCCAAGTTATCTCGTGCGGAAAACCGGCCCGCACACGGCACAGGAACTCAAACCGCCGACATTTCCACCGCCGCGTCGATATCGACCGCGACGATGCGGGACACGCCGGGTTCTTTCATGGTAACGCCGGCCAGATGCTGGGCGATTTCCATCGTCACTTTGTTATGCGAAATAAACAGGAATTGTACCTTTTCGGACATTTCTTTGACCAACTGGCTGAAACGGCCGACGTTGGCGTCGTCCAGCGGAGCGTCCACTTCATCGAGCAGGCAGAAGGGCGCCGGGTTGAGCTCGAAGATGGCGAACACCAGCGCTACCGCCGTGAGCGCTTTTTCGCCGCCCGATAGCAGGTGGATCGAGCTGTTCCGCTTGCCGGGCGGCCGCGCCATGATGCTGACGCCGGATTCCAGCAAATCGCGTTCGGTGAGGTCCAGGGATGCCTGGCCTCCGCCGAACAGCTTGGGAAACATGCGTTGCAGGCCGGCATTCACCTTGTCGAAGGTCTCTTTGAAGCGGGCTCGGCATTCCCGATCGATTTTCTCGATGGCTTCTCTCAACGTGGTCAGCGATTCGATCAGATCCTGGTGCTGCTGATCGAGAAACTTCATGCGTTCTTCTTGCGCCAGGTATTCTTCCATCGCCGTCAGATTGACCGCGCCGAGCCTGATGATTTCTTCCCCCAGTTCGGCGACTCGCTTCTGCCAGATCTTTTCATCCGCGTCCTCGGGCAATTCGGCTAAAACCGCGTCCGGTTCCGCGCCCAGTTCATCGAATTGCTCCTGCACCGTCTGTCGGCGCACTTCGTTGGCCTGGAGTTCCAGCTTGGTCTGTTCGAGGCGCTGTTTGAGGCCGTCCAAGTCCCTCTGATTACGGACCCGAGCTTGGTCGACGCGGCGAATTTCGGCTTCCAGGTCGCCGACGCGCTTGCGTAAATCCGACAGTGTCCGCTCGACCTCGACGCGCTGCTCCAGCAGTTCTTCCAACCGGGCTTGTTCGTCCTCGACCGGTGTTTCTGCTTCGTTCATCTGTGCGCTGACGGTTTCCAGCCGTCCCAGGGACTGGTCGTACTGATTTTGGGCCCGCTCAAGGTGTTTTCGGGTTAAACCTTCAGCCGACTTCAGGGTTTCGAGACGGGTTTTGAGTTCGTGGACCCGGTCGCGCGCCGCTTTCAAGGACGCATCGGCGTTGCCGAGAACATTTTCCAGCGCCTCCCGCCGGGCGGCATGATCCGCGGTTTTCGGTTCCAGCTCGGCAAGCCGTTCTTCCGCCTCGAGCAAGGCAGTCTTGGCCTCGGCGGTTTCTTCGACGATTTGAGACTGGTGTTCTTCCAGATCGTCCAGCTCGTATTCGAGCTGCCGGAGACGCTTCGCAGCCTGCTCGCAGCGTGCCGTGGCGGCGCTCAACTCGGCCTTGAGACGGGTTTGATCGGCGCCCAAAGTACGCTCCTGAGACTGCAGGCGCTCGCGCTCGTGCTCCGCATCCTTCACTGCTTGATCGGCTTGCGCGAGATCGTGCTCCAGTATCCGGCTTCTTTCGAGCAGGCTGTCGCGCCGGGTCTTGAGTTCCCGCAGGTCGCGCTCCCGCTTGATCATGCCGGCCTTTCCGTCCTCCGGCTTGTGGACGGCCAGCCAGCCCCGGCCGAGGCGGATGCCGTCCGGAGTCACCACCGATTCGTGGTCCGCCAGCCGCTCGCTCAAGGTTTTCGCTGCCGCAAGATTTTCCGCGCAATATACGGCACCGAGCAGCGGACCGAGATCCCAGGGCGATTGCACTTGTCCGATGAGTTTTTCTGCGGCCGGCGTGGCAGCCCCATTCGGCGAGTGGGTTTCGAAGAAGCTCAGCGACTCGCCGGGAAGTTTGTCCAGATGCGGCCAATAGACGGCCGGTCCCTCGACGCACAGGGCTTCGAGATGGCTGCCGAGGACACTTTCGACCGCCGTCTCCCAGCCGGAACGCACGTCCAGGTGTTCGGCCAGGCGCCCGGCACGATCGAGATCGCGTTCGGCCAGCCATGTCCTGACTGCGGCGCGGTCCTTGCCCATGGCGTGCTGTTGCAGCGTTTCCAGCGAGCTGATCTGGCCCTGTATGGCATGCACTTCGGCACGGCCGGCGTTCAGTTCGTCCTGGCAGGCTTTGGCCCGCTGGCGTTCCTGCTGAATTCGTTCGACCAGGCTTTGCAGCTGCTCGTGCAGCGCCGCGCGTTCGGCTTCGAGTTCCGCCAGATCCTGTTGCAGCGCTTCCAGGCCCTCGGTTTGCAGCGTGTCTTCGAGCTCGTCGCGCTCGGTTTCCAGCCGCTCCCGCCGGGACTGGAATTGTCGCTCCTGTTGTTCCAGTTGCTTGAGCCGCGATTTCTGAAGCTCAGCCTGGCCTTTGCAACGGTTGATTTCGCCGCTCAGCGATTCGAAGGCCTGGCGCAGGTTTCTGAGCGCCCGGTCCGATTCGTCTCGGTGTTTGACCGCTTCGATTTCGGCGGCCAAACCCCGATCAAGGTCGGTCTCGACTGACGCGAGCTCTTCCCGCACGGCTTCGAGTTGGTGTCGATCGTTTTCCAGGTCGCGCAGCGCCTGTTCTTTTTCCCCTTGGAGCCGGGTTTGTTCCTGACGCAGGGTTTCGCGCGTCTTGTGCGCGTGCTTGATCGCCTGGTCGAGCCGGCTGACTTCGGAGCCCAGCTCGTAAAAGCGGCCTTGATGCTCGCCGAGTTGGTGTTGCAGCGCTTCGTGCTGGTCTCGATATTGCTCCAGCGTTTCGTTCAAGCCGTTGCCTTCGCTGACCAGTTGTCGGAACAGCTGTTCGGATGTTGCCAGGGACTTTTGATGATCGCGCAGGAGCTCGTCGTATTTGCGCCAGCGGATGGCGAGCAGTTGCTCTCTGTAGCGCCGCTCCTCCTGCTTGAGGCCCGTGTACTTTTCGGCCTTTCTCGCCTGCCGCCGGAGATTGTCCAGTTGTTTCGCCACCTCGTCGCGCAGATCCTGCAGCCGGTCTAGGTTTTCCTGGGTGTGACCCATGCGGAGTTCGGTTTCGTGACGCCTTTCCTTGTACTTCGAAATGCCCGCCGCTTCCTCGATGATCTCCCGCAGTTCGTCGGGCTTGGCTTCGATCAGCCGGGAGATGGTGCCTTGCTCGATGATGGCGTAGCTGCGGGAGCCGAGCCCGGTGCCGAGGAACAGGTCGGTGATGTCCTTGCGGCGGCAGCGGGTGCCGTTCAAGAGGTAGGTCGATTGCCCGTCCCGCGTGACCTGGCGCTTGATGGAAATTTCCGGGTATCTGGCGAATTCGCCCGGCGCCTTGCCTTCGCTGTTGTCGAAGATCAGTTCCACCGAGGCCATGCCCACCGGCTTGCGGGTGCTGGACCCGTTGAAGATCACGTCGGCCATGGTGTCGCCGCGGAGATGCTTGGCCGAGCTCTCGCCCATCACCCAGCGCACCGCGTCGATGATGTTCGATTTGCCGCAGCCGTTCGGTCCGACGATGCCCACCAGATTGCCGGGAAGCGGAATCGGCGTGGGGTCGACGAAGGACTTGAAGCCCGCGAGTTTGATCTTGTCCAGCCGCATCAGAGGGTGTAAATGAGTTTTGCAGTACGAGACGACAGCAGGAAAATGATGGTGGGCGCGATGGCGGGCAAGTCCGTTAGTCTGGTTTGTAATGGAACCGGGCGCTATTATAGCGGACTAAGTCACGGCGTCATTCCGTACTTGTTTATGTCCTGTCTGTGTTCCGCCACTACTGCGCATCGCGCATTTCTGAAGATCCTTTACCGTTCTCCTATGCCATCAATACCTAGCAAAGACCTCGAAACCTTCGATAATCCGCAACCCGGCCGCAATTACACTATCCGCATCGAGATTCCGGAGTTTACCTGCTTGTGCCCCAAAACCGGCCAGCCGGACTTCGCCACCATTCTGATCGAGTACGTGCCGAACCGATCGTGCGTGGAGCTCAAATCGCTCAAGCTTTATATCTGGTCTTTCCGCGAGGAGGGCGCGTTCCACGAAGCGGTGACCAATCGAATTCTCGATGATCTCGTCAGTGCCTGCGCTCCGAACTTCATGCGCGTGACCGCCCGCTTCAATGTACGTGGAGGTATCTACACCACGGTTGTCGCCGAGCACCGCGATCCGGCGTGGGAGCCGCCGCGGCTGGTCAATCTGCCGTAAGCGACGGATTGCGGCGCCGGGCGATGAAAAGCACGTTGGCAAACGGCGTGCCTTCGCTCATCGGAACGGTCTCCACGAAAAATCCCAAGGCTTCGAGCAAGCCTTTCCATTCCGTCTCGCTGCGGTAATGATAGCGTTGCCGAACATGGCCCCGCGCCAGCGCGCACAGCCGCTCTGCGGTTCGGGTGGCTTGAAAACTTAGGCCTGAACCGGCATCCGCCTCCCGCATGACCAGCGCACCGCCATCGGGCAGTACGTCCGCTATTCGCTCGAGCAGCGCCTCCTGTTCGTCCGCCGCGAGATAAAGCAGAAGGTCCAGCAGGACAGCCGCTCGGCAGGCGGGCAAGGCTGCCGAGCGCACGTCGGCGACGGCGATTTCCGCCTCGTCGCCCAAGGCCAGCCTGGCGGCGGCTACGTCGTTCGGACGCAGATCGATGCCGAAAAATTGCGCGTTGCTCAGCGGAATCAGATCGAGTCTCCGAGCTTCCGACAATAGGCTCATGAGAATGCCTCTCCCGCAGCCGAGATCGAGAATCGCGCCGCTTCGGGGAAGCCAATCGGGATTGGAAAGGAGATAGGCGTACACGGGATCGTGCCGCAGCTTGCCGCGCACGAATCCTTCGGTGAAGCGGCCCGCCGCCCGATAGCGGCGGGCGGTTTGTTCGGCCAAATGGCCGAAATCGACGATCACTGCGCGTTTTTAAATGCTCAACAGCTCGCGCTTGATGGCATTATCGAAATTCTGAATCCAGCCGTTGTAATTGCTGTGAATCTTGGTGCCGTCGTAGTTCAGGTTGTTGCTGTTCTTGTAGCGGATATTGTATTTGTCCTTGCTGTAGGTGATGTCCACTTCCGCCATATGGGAGCGGATGAACAGCGTTCCGATGAGCTGTCCCGGCTTTACTTTTCTGACCTGCCAGCCGAGTCCGGCACCTGCCCGAATGATGGCTTTCTCGACGTCCTCGGCGGTATAAGGCTTGTTGCCCGTCACCATGACCGGCGCGTCGTAGACGTTGTATACCGGAGAAGTCCGGCAACCGGCCAGGAGAACGAAAGCGGCGACGAATAAGGCGACGAGTACGGGTTTGAGTCTCATTGTTTTTTCTCTTTTTGTTGGTTGACGGAAAATCCCAAGAGGACGCTAAGCACGAATCGCTGTTCCGACGATCCTTTATCCCCCCAGATCGATTGTGCAAAGGATCCGCGTTCAGGGCAACAATCGTTCACATTAAGTTAGCGTCGATCCCGAAACTTCTATGTGGGTAACAGCTTTTTAAAGCTTGGAGTCGTCATAGCGGAACGGGAATCAGGTTCAGCCGAGCGACTTCGTCCAGCAATCTCGGCAAGGCTTCCAGTACGACGGGGCGGCCGTTCCGGTCGCGGGCCGAAGAGCCATCGTGCAGCAGCAAAATATCTCCGCCGCGGAGGTTTTTGGACAAACGCCGCACGATCTTTTGAGGGTCGCCGAACACGGCATCGTAGCCACGGCGTGTCCATGAAACCAAGGTCAGATCCAAGCTGCTCAGCACGGGTTGCAGCCACGGGTTGCGCATGCCGACGGGGGCCCGGAAGTAGCGCGGTGAGGCGCCCGTGAGAGCTGTTAACGCCGCTTGCGCTCGCCCGATTTCCGCCTTGAAACCGCCGACGGCGCTCAAGGCGAAGGTATGCGCATGGCGGTATGTGTGATTTTCGATGCGATGGCCTCGCGATACGATGTCGCGAACCAGTTCCGGATACTTTTCGGCTCTGGCGGCGATGCAAAAAAAGCTGGCTTTGGCTTGGTAACGATCCAACAGATCGAGCACTTTCGGCGTGGTCTCGATGTCGGGTCCGTCGTCGAAGGTCAGTGCGATTTCCTTGCGTTCCGCTCGTTCGGCGGGGAGCCGGGTGAGGTTCGGGCCGAGCAGCGGGCTGGTAGGCCAAAAGCTCGCGCCGAATACGATCGCGTGATTGGCTGCGAGGGCCTCGACGAGCAGCGTCGATCCATCGGGCGCAAGAAGCGCGGCGGACCCGCCGATGACTTGAAAAGCCGCGGAATAGCGCAGAAAAGGCGAGGGAAGCCAGTGGCGGACGGAGTGCATCGGCGTTATGTGTATCGAGTCGGAGAGCAAAGCTTGAGGATTAAAACCGATTTTCTTATCCGTGGGGAGATGCCCGCCGCTTGATCAACGATATTCCGGGGACCTCCATGCTTGCCTGGCCGAGCGGATCAGGCTTACGCTCTCGTCAAGAAGGTCTCGAAGCTTGTCTATATAGAGAAGACCTGCTTTTCCGATTGATAGAAATGAATAGACGAAAACTGATCAAGCTCTTGTTGGGCTTGGCATGTCTGGTGGGGTTCGGTTTGGCGCGGGCGGCGAATTCCGCAGCAGTGATTTTGGACGATTTCGAAACGCTGAGCGGCTGGACCGCCGTGGCCGCGGAAGGCACTCATGTGGAATTGGCTCAGGATACCGGCCGGACCGGCATGGGTCTACGCCTCGATTTCGATTTCAGGGGCGGTACGGGCTTTGTTACCGTGCGCAAGAAGTTCTCCATCCCGCTGCCCGAAAATTACGCATTCACGTTTTATACGCGGGCGGAAGCGCCGGCCAACAATGTCGAGTTTAAGATCATCGACCCCTCCGGGGATAACGTCTGGTGGCGACGGCGCTTCGATTTCAAGTTGCCGGTGGACTGGCAACAGTACCGCGTGAAAAAACGTATGTTCGACTTCGCGTGGGGACCGTCCAATACGCCACTCAAGCAGGTTGGATTCGTCGAGTTCTCGATCACGTCGAGCACCGGCGGCAAGGGATCGATTTGGCTCGACGATTTCCGCTTCGAGAAGCGCGAGCCGATTACCGCCTACAATCTCACGCCCAAAGTCACGGCCTCGACCACCGCCAAGGATCACGACCCGGAGTCGGTGCTGGACGCGAAGCCCGAAACCTCATGGCAAAGCGGCGCGCTCGCGGAAAGCCAGTGGCTGCAGGTCGATTTTCTGAAGCGCCGCGAATATGGCGGCTTGATCATCGAGTGGGACCGCGACGATTACGCCACCGCTTATCAGGTTCGGATTTCCCAAGACGGCAAGCTATGGCAGCCGGTGTACACGGTCAGTCTGGGCAACGGGCGCCGCGATTACATTTATATGCCCGACGCCGAATCCCGCTATTTGCGGCTGGAGTTGCAGAAAAGCAGCCGCGGCCGGGGATACGGCATCAGCTCGCTGACCATAAAACCGTTCGACTTTTCCGCCTCGCCGAACGCATTTTTCGAAACCATTGCCCGTGAAGCGCCCCGCGGTATCTACCCGAAATATTTTTACGGCGAGCAAAGTTATTTCACCGTCATCGGCGCCAACGGCAGCGACAAGGAGGGTTTGCTGAACGAGGAAGGGGCGCTGGAAGTGGATAAGAACGCATTTTCCATCGAACCCTTCTTATACACCAAAGGCAAGCTCGTTACCTGGAACGACGTGTTTCCGGTACAGGAGCTCGAGCGCGGTTATTTGCCCGTGCCCTCGGTGACCTGGCGGTCCGATTCGGTCGAAATGAAGACGACGGCTTTCGCCGCCAGCAAGCCCGGGCAGGCGCTTTATGCGCGCTATCGGGTGGAGAACAACGGCAGCGAGCGTGAGCAGTTGAAGCTCTTGCTCGCGATCCGTCCGTTTCAAGTCAATCCGCCCTGGCAGGCCTTGAATATGGTGGGGGGCGTTGCGCAAATCCACGATATCGCGCTGGACGGGCGAATCATCCGGGTCGACGAGAATCGCTCGGTAATCCCCTTGACCCCGCCTCATCACTTTGGTGCGACGACCTTCGACCAAGGTTCGATTACCGATTTCTTGATGGAAGGCAAAGTGCCGCAGCAGACCGAAGCTCACGACCCCTTCGGCTATGCGTCCGCCGCCTTGGAATACGAGCTGGATTTGCCTCCCGGCGCGTCGCGGGAGATTTATCTGGCGATTCCGTATCAGAATCCGGAGGCCATTCTGGAGGCGGCGAATATAGTGGAGGGGAACGGCAGTGCCTTCGGTCGGGCCCGGTTTCGGGATGCCGTCAACTTCTGGGAGGCCAAGATCGTCCGCGCCGATCTGATCGTTCCGCCCGAGGCGCAAAAGCTTCGGGATACGGTGAGGAGCAATCTGGCCTATATCTTCATCAACCGGGACGGCGCCGCGCTTTATCCCGGTTCTCGCTCCTACGCCCGCTCCTGGATTCGCGACGCGGCCTTGATGTCCGCCGCCTTGCTCGGCATGGGGTATACCGAAGAAGTACGGCACTTCATCGAATGGTATGCCGGGTTCCAGTTTCCCAACGGGAAGATTCCCTGCTGCGTCGATCACAGGGGGCCCGATAGCGTCCCCGAGAACGACAGCCACGGCGAGTTCATTTACGTTGTCGCCGAATACTACCGTTACACGCGCGATATCGGTTTTGTATACGAGATGTGGCCGACGATCGTGAAATCGGTGCACTATATCGAGCAGTTGCGCAATCAACGGAAGAGCGAAGAGTACAAGTCCTCCGATAAATCGATGTTTTTCGGCATGATGCCCGAATCCATCAGTCACGAAGGTTACAGCGCCCATCCGGTACACTCCTACTGGGACGGCTTTTGGACCTTGCGCGGGCTCAAGGATGCCGCCGACTTGGCCGTGCTGGTCATGGACGAAAACAATGCCGCGCATTTTGACGCTTTGCGGGACGATTTTCGCAGCGACCTGTACCAATCCATCAAGCGCACCATGGCCAAGCACAAGATCGCCTTCATGCCGGGTTCGGCGGAGCTGGGCGATTTCGACGCCACCGCCACGGCCATGGCGGTCGCGGTCGGCGGCGAGCAGACCAATCTTCCGATAGAGGCGCTGAACAAGACCTTCGACAATTTCTACGACTATTTCAACAAGCGGCGCGACGACAAGCTGGAATGGATCGCTTACACGCCGTACGAAGTGCGTACCGTAGAAGCGCTGGTCCGTATGGGGCGGCGCGAGCAGGCGCTGGAGCTGTTGAATTTTCTGCTCAAGGATCAACGTCCCGCCGACTGGAATCACTGGGCGGAGGTCGTCTGGCGCGATCCCAAGCATCCCAAGTTCATAGGCGATATGCCCCATGCCTGGATCGGGGCGGAATTCGTGCGGGCGATGCGCGCTCTGTACGCGTATGAACGTGAAAGCGATCAAGCATTGGTTCTGGCGGCAGGAATTCCGAAAGCGTGGCTGGAGGGTGGCGGCGATGTGGGCGTGAAGCGTTTGCCCACGTGGTATGGAACCTTGAACTATACCTTGCGCCAGGAAGAACCCGATAAATTGCGGCTCGTGCTCTCCGGCGATCTCGCCCTGCCTCCAGGCAAGATCGTTCTCAAGGCACCCGCCGACCAGCCCATCCGGTCGCTTACCGTCAACGGAAAACCGGTCGATACGTTTACCGCCGATCAAGCGGTGATCGGCGAGTTTCCGGCGGAAGCGACGGTGAACTACGGGGCGGCAATTACGCAGCAAGCCAATTGATTTCGATTTTTGACCTAAGGAGTCCGCATGAGCTTCGATCCTAACCAGGCCGGTCTCGATCGACCGAACGATTCGGTCCCGGCGTCGCGCCTTCTGTCCAACGGACGCTACACGGTATTGCTGACATCGGCCGGCACCGGGTTTTCGATGCTTGGCGGCCACGCGCTGTCCCGCTGGAGCGGAGACCGCGTCGAAGACGGCGAGGGATGGTTCATTTACCTCCGGGATTTGGATAGCGAAGACTGGTGGTCGCTCGGTTTGCAGCCGACGGGGATGGAAGCCGATGCACGGACCGCTCGTTACGAGCCGGGCCGGTTTAGGCTTCAGTGCGAGAACAGCGGTATCGAGGCCGTTTTGGATGTGTGCGTCAGCCCGGACGACGATCTGGAGCTGCGCCGAGTCACGCTGCGAAATCGTTCGAATCGGCCCAGACGGATCGAAATCACGAGCTATCTCGAAGTGGTCCTGAATCATCCTGCGGCCGATGCGGCGCACCCGGCTTTCTCCAAGTTGTTCGTGCAAACCGAGTTCGTGGCGGAACGAGAAGCGCTGCTCGCTCGTCGCAGGCCGCGCAGCGCTCATGAGGTTTATCCGTGGTTGGTCGGCGCGGCGTTCGGGCCGGGTGAATTGGAGTACGAGACCGACCGGATGCGCTTCCTCGGCCGGAACCGGACGCCGGCGGAGCCGCAGGCGCTTCGTGAAACACAGCCGCTGTCCGGCGGGATCGGCAACGTGCTCGACCCGGTTTTCGCTCTGCGGCGCTGCTTGGAACTTGCTCCCAACACGCAGGGAGATGTGGTGTTTCTGTTCGGCGCGGCCGAAGACAGGACGCAGGCGCTGAAGCTCATCGAGCGTTGCTCGGCGGAAAAAGCGATAAATACTATCTACGCCCGCGCCGCCGAAGGCGAGCGGGAACTCGTCCGGCGGCTCGACATGACCGGAACGGAGGCGGAGTTTTTTCAATCCCTCGCCGGTGCGTTGCTTTACGGCGATCCGAAGCTTCGGGCTCCGGAGTCGGTGCTGCGGAGCGCCTGCGGTCCTCTTGTGCGGCTCGACCGCTACGGCTTGCCGTTCTACCGGCCGATCGTTCTGGTACGGGCCAGTGACAGTCGCGAGGATTCACGGGTTGCCGAACTCATCAAGGCGCAGCGCTATTGGCTGGCGAAAGGCTTACGTTTCGCGCTGATGATCTTGAGTCCGGACAAGGGGGCCGACTTCGGTGGGTTGGGCGGGCTTGATCAGGACATCTTTATTCGCGCGGAAAAAGACATTGCGCCGGCCGATCTCGATTTGCTGCTCGCCGTTGCGCGCCTGGTGGTCGATGAAAACGCACCGTCGCTTCGATCGGAGCTTCCGGTTCCAAGCGCGAGAGCGCGGCGCGCCCTTTTGCCGCCGGAGACGCCGAAACTCAAGGCCGGGCTCGAAGCGCTTCGATTTTTCAACGGATATGGCGGTTTTGCCGCGGACGGCACCGAGTACGTGGTTCGTTTGGATTTGACCGACGGCGAGTTGCAAGGGCCGCCTCTTCCATGGATCAACGTAGTCGCCAATGAACACTTCGGCTTTCTGGTCAGCGAGCGGGGAGCGGGATATACCTGGTATCGGAACAGCCGCGAGCATCGGTTGACGCCTTGGTTCAACGATCCCGTCAGCGATTCGTTCGGCGAAGCGTTATATCTCCGGGACGAGGAAACCGGCGCGTTCTGGTCTCCCTTGCCGGGGCCTTGTTCGGCACCCGCCGCTTACGAGGCGCGCCACGGGTTCGGGTACAGCCGGTTTACCAGCACCTACGATGGTTTGGATCAGGACGTCGTACTGTTTGCGGCCCGCCACGATCCGGTCAAAATTTTCCGATGGCGTCTGACGAATGGGGGCGCTAGCCGCCGCCGCTTGTCGCTGTTTTCATACCAGCGCTTAATTCTGGGCGGAACGCCGTCCGACAGCAGCCGGTTCGTGATCACCCGCCATGATCCGGAGACGTCGACGCTGTTCGCTATCAATCGCCAAGCCGGAGAGTTTTCCGACGGCGTCGCCTTCGCGGCGGCGGTAGGGCAGCCGGGTGCCATGTATTTCACCGCCGATCGGGAGAGCTTCATCGGGCGGAACGGCAGCCCGGAAGCCCCCGCGGCTTTGCTCGCACGCGCATCGCTCGATGGACGGAATGGCGCTAATCTCGATCCGTGCGCGGCGCTTCAGCTTCAAATCGACTTGGAACCGGGGCAAACCTTCGAATGTGCGTTCCTGCTGGGCGAAACCCTCTCCGAGGACGAATCCCGTTCGATCATCGAGCGATACCGGCAAGGAGGCGCCATCGAGAACGCCTTGGCCGAAGCCCAAGGTTTTTGGCGCGATTTTGTCTCCGGAATCCAAATCGAGACGCCGTCTCCCGAGATCGATCTGATGGTCAACGGCTGGCTGGCATATCAGAACCTGAGCTGCCGGGTCTGGGGGCGCTCCGCGTTTTATCAGTCCGGAGGCGCCTTCGGTTACCGCGATCAGCTTCAGGACGCCTCGGCGCTGATCTATCTGCGCCCCGAGCTCACTCGAGCCCAGATTCTGCTTCACGCCGCGCATCAGTTTGTCGAGGGAGACGTGCTTCACTGGTGGCATCCCGAACCCCTGGAGCGGGGATTGCGCACCCGATTTTCCGATGATCTGGTCTGGCTGCCATATGTCACGGCGTTTTATATCCGTCACACCGGCGATTGGAGCGTACTGGACGAATCCGCGCCGTTTGTGACTGCCCGTTTACTGGCGGAGGGGGAGGACGAGGCTTATCTGAAACCCGACGATGCCGGTCAGGTTGCGGACATCTACGAACATTGCTGTCGAGTGCTGGACCGCTCCCTGACCCGGGGCGCGCACGGTTTGCCCTTGATGGGCACGGGCGACTGGAACGACGGCATGAACCGGGTGGGCCGCGAAGGACGCGGCGAGAGCGTGTGGATGGGATTCTTTCTTTACCACGTTCTCGAAGAATTCCTGCCAATCTGCGAGAAGCGCGGCGACCAGGCGCGGATCGAAGCTTACCGGGCTTATCGAGAGCATCTTTACCAGGCGCTCAATGACGCGGGATGGGACGGCGACTGGTATCGACGCGCCTATTATGACGACGGTACCCCTTTAGGCACCAAACACGGCGATGAGTGTCGAATCGACGCCTTGGCCCAGGCGTGGGCGGTGATTTCAGGCGCGGCGCCGGCGGAGCGGGCGAATCGAGCTTTGGATGCGGTCGAGGAGCACCTGATCTCCGATCATAATGGTCTCATTCGTTTATTGACGCCGCCCTTCGTCAACACACCGCATGACCCGGGCTACATCAAGGGCTATGTGGCCGGCGTGCGCGAAAACGGCGGGCAATACACCCATGCCGCGTGCTGGGTGGTGCGCGCCGTGGCAGAACTCGGCCGGAACGACCGGGCCGCGCGGCTATTGGAAATGCTCAGCCCGGTGAGCCACGCGCGGACGCAGGAACAAACCGATGTTTACCGGGTCGAGCCCTACGTAGTCGCCGCCGACGTTTACGGCGAACCGCCGCATGTGGGCCGCGGCGGTTGGACGTGGTACACGGGGTCCGCGGGCTGGATGTACCGTGTCGCCTTGGAATCGATTTTGGGATTTCGGGTGAAGGAGGGCGCTTTCATCGAGCTCAAACCCTGTATACCGGCCGAGTGGCCGGAGTTTGTGATCCGCTATCGGCATCCGGGCAATCCGACGCGCTATACGATCAGGGTAACGAATCCGAATAAAACGCCTCGGCGTGTTCTCAGTGCGGATCTGGACGGACGGCCGGTGCCGGTCGAACGGGAAACGGCACGAATTCCTTTGCTATCGGACGGGCGGTCTCACGACGTTGTCGTGATCTTAGGCTAATGCCTGCGCCAGGCTGCGAATCAGGCATATGGCGGTTTCCTCGACGGTGCGGCCGAACGCGATGACGCCGTCTTCATGGCCACCCATGGCGATGACCGGGCTTTTCGAAGTTCGAACCAGAAACCCGACCTCATGGGCCATCTCCGGCGTGCCGTAACCGACTTGCCGGTCAGTCACGGGAATGGCCAAGGCTTCGGCCTTTTCCCATAATTCGGGCGAGTGGACATGCAGTACGCAATCGATCCCGCTTCCGCTTTGGTAAACCGCAGCATGGGTCAGGGCTTCGGAAGAGGGCGCTATCGGTCCTTCGGCGATGATGAGGTTTTGTTCCAGATCGAATCCGGTGACGAGACAGTAATGTTCGCTAGTGAGCTTGGGCTTGCCGCCGGTCTGCGTTCCGCTGATAAGGAAGGCGGTTTCACCGCGGCGAAGGCTGACGTTGCCGTAGGCCAGGCCGTCATACCGACGAGAGTCCTGCCCGGTGAGTCCGAGACGATAGAGGATGGTCCGCCAGGCATTCAGTTCGGCGACGATTTCCGAATCTACCGGCGGAGCCGTCGTGTAATCGAGGCGATACTTGACGACGCCTTCTCTGTCCTGTTTCTGATCCATCTTTAAATCCATAGCCTTGGCCGAACATATTTATTACTACAGGCCGGACGAAAAAGCGAAAAACGGCAAAATCCGCTATGCGTCCAAAGAACGAACAGATGAAAAAATATTCGCGCGTTTTATAATAGAAAGCTTGCATCCGATCGGCGGGGCGAGTTTTTGGATCGAATCTTGAAGGGAAGCGGGACCGAGCCGGAAATTCCTCGGCAAACGGAGTATAATCCGGGCAGATTTTATGTGCGAATGTGGCGAAATTGGTAGACGCGCTGGATTTAGGTTCCAGTGGGGCAACCCTTGAGAGTTCGAGTCTCTCCATTCGCACCAAATGTTCAGTAAGCACCAAGAAGCCAAGCTTCCTAGCATAAATATCCGATTACGGATATCAGAGTTCGGCGCATCAGCCAGCAATTTAGGCGATTGTGCTTTTCGAGCCAGTCCCTCCGATACTTTTTTCCATTCTTGAGGTAACAGCGACATGCAAGTTTCTGTCGAAACGACATCTGAATTGAGCCGGAAAATGACCGTACAGGTGCCGGAAGAAGAGATCCAGGAAAAAATAGCCTCACGCCTCAAAACTTTGGCGAACAAGGTCAAGATCGACGGTTTCCGTCCCGGCAAAGTGCCTCAAAGTCTGGTAAAAAAGCGCTATGGACAGCAGGTCCGGGAGGAGGTCCTTTCGGATCTGATCCAATCGAGCTTTTATGAAGCCGTCCGGGAGGAGAGGCTCAAACCAGCGGGAGTGCCGCAGATCACCGCTCGCCGAGTCGACGAGGGCAGTGGGCTGGAATATGAAGCGAGCTTCGAAGTGATGCCGGAGTTCGTGCTGATGCCGTTGGAGACATTGGAGGTCAAGCGGTTCGTTTCGGAAGTGACCGAGCCGGATATCGATGCCATGATCGAACGTCTCAGAGAGCAGCGGAAGAGCTGGCAAGAGGTCGAGCGCGCGGCGGCAACGGGGGATCGTGTTACGATCGCCTTTGAAGGCAAGATCGGCGATGAGTCGTTTACCGACGGAAAAGTTGAGAATCTGCCCGTTGTCCTGGGCACGAACCAAATGATTCCAGGATTCGAAGATAAGTTGGTCGGCGCAGTGGCCGGGTCGACGCTCGAATTCGAATTGCCGTTTCCGGCCGACTACCCCAACCAAAAGCTGGCCGGCAACACGGCGCAATTTGCCATCGAGCCGCTGAAAGTCGAAGAAAGCTTATTGCCCGAGGTGGACGCGGAATTCGCAAAATCCTACGGCATCGAGGAAGGTGGCGTGGAAGCTTTCCGCAGCGATATCCGCGCTAACATGGAGCGCGAGATGAAGCGGGCGCTGCAGACGAGAACGAAATCCTCGGTGATGGATGCTCTGTTCGCCAAGAATGCGATTGCTCTGCCCAACGCCTTAATCCAAGATGAGCTTGAGCATTTGTTGGCGCCCTACCGGCAAGCGGCCCAGAAAAGGCGGCAGGATCTCGATGAAGCCAAGCTGAAGGAGCAGCTAGAGCCAGTGGCGAGACGAAGAGTCGCCTTGGCGCTGATCCTCGGGAAGATCATTGAAACTAATAATCTTGTCGTGGATCAAAAGCGGGTGCGTTCGACCGTCGACGAACTGGCCGCGAGTTATGAGAGCCCGGAAGACGTGGTGCGCTGGTACTACGCCGAGCCGGAGCGGCTTCGCGAAGTGGAAAACGTGGTCATGGAGGATCAGGTGGTGGATTTGGTATTGGACAAGGCAAAGGTGACCGAGGAAAAGATCGCGTTTCAAGAGTTGATGCAGCAGGTTACCGGCAGTTCCTCACAAGCGGCGTAACTTTAACCCGAGAGATCTCATGATGTTTACCGGCGATTTTGATAAAACCGTCAATACTCGGGCGACGGGGTTGGTGCCCGTCGTAATCGAGCAGTCGGCGCGTGGCGAACGGGCGTTCGATATCTATTCCCGCTTGCTCAAGGAGCGGGTGGTTTTTCTGGTTGGGCAGGTCGAAGACTACATGGCCAACCTGATCATCGCTCAACTGCTCTTTCTGGAATCGGAAAATCCGGACAAGGACATCCATCTTTATATCAATTCTCCCGGCGGCATAGTCACCTCGGGACTGGCGATTTACGATACCATGCAGTTCATCAAACCCGACGTCAGCACCCTGTGCATCGGTCAGGCGGCTAGCATGGGAGCGTTGCTTCTGGCGGGCGGCGCGCCCGGCAAGAGATATTGTCTGCCCCATTCGCGAGTCATGATCCATCAGCCTTTGGGCGGCTTCCAGGGACAGGCCAGCGACATTGACATTCATGCCCGCGAAATTCTCGCGACCCGCGACAGACTGAATCGAATATTGGCGAAACATACAGGTCAGCCGTTGGAACGAATTCAAGTCGATACCGATCGTGATAATTTCATGAGTGGAGAAGACGCAGCGCAATATGGTCTAATCGACAAGGTGCTCGCTAGCCGAGAACCGGGTTCTAGCGGTTAAACGCATTGGAATTCGAGTTCGAAGGACTAGTGGACGTATGCCGGTAGCGGTTGGTTCGCGTAGGTTGCTACAACAGTCATCTGACGAATAAGAGGTTTGCGATGAGTGATGATAAGCACGGCAAAGACGGGGGCGGGAAACTTCTTTACTGCTCGTTTTGCGGAAAAAGCCAGCATGAGGTCAGAAAGCTCATTGCCGGTCCGGCTGTGTTCGTCTGTGACGAATGTGTCGAGTTGTGCAACGATATTATTCGCGAGGAGCTTCAGGAAAATGTTGCCGCTAGCGTAGATAAGTTGCCCAAACCGAAAGAGATCAAGGCCGTACTCGACGAGTATGTCATTGGCCAGGAGAAAGCCAAGAGGATCTTGTCGGTTGCGGTCTACAACCACTATAAGCGGCTCCGGGTGCATAACCACCTGAAGAAGAACGATGTCGAACTGGCCAAGAGCAATATCCTCTTGATCGGCCCAACCGGATCGGGAAAGACCTTGCTTGCCGAGACGCTCGCCCGGCTGTTGGACGTGCCGTTCACGATCGCCGACGCGACGACGCTGACCGAGGCGGGTTACGTCGGGGAAGATGTCGAAAACATCATCCAAAAGATCTTGCAGAAATGCGATTACGACGTGGAGAAGGCCGAGTCCGGTATCGTCTATATCGACGAGATCGATAAGATTTCCCGTAAGTCGGATAATCCCTCGATCACCCGCGACGTGTCCGGTGAAGGTGTGCAGCAGGCTCTGCTGAAGTTGATCGAGGGCACTGTGGCCTCGGTACCGCCACAAGGCGGACGCAAACACCCTCAGCAAGAATTTTTGCAGGTCAATACGGCGAATATCCTCTTCATCTGCGGCGGAGCGTTCGCCGGACTGGAAAAAATCATTCGTTCACGCTCCGAAAAGGGCGGCATCGGTTTTTCCGCGGAGGTCAAGACCAAGGACGAACGCCGCAATGTCGGCGAAGTTTTGGCGGACGTGGAGGCGGAGGACCTGATCAAATACGGCCTGATTCCGGAGTTTGTCGGTCGTTTGCCGGTGGTGGCGACTCTGGAAGAATTGGATGAGCAGGCATTGGTTCAAATTCTGACCGAACCGAAAAATGCTCTGGTCAAACAATACAAGAAGTTGTTCGAGATGGAGGGTTGCGATCTGGAGATTCGCGAGGACGCCTTGCGGGTGATCGCGCGAAGGGCAATGGAACGGAAAACCGGCGCACGCGGTCTGCGAACGATTCTCGAACACGTGTTGCTGGATACGATGTACGAATTGCCTTCCGCCGAACATGTTTCCAAAGTTGTGATCGATGAAAAGGTTATTCGCGGCGAATCGGACCCGTATCTGATTTATCAAACCGAAGAAAAGCACTGCGCTTCGGTAGAGTGAAATATCTTTCGAGTGCTATCGATGCCTTGCGGCGAGCGGGCGTCGGTAGCCGATTCAGGGTTTTGTTATGCGGCCAATTTTCAGATCTTGATCGATGGCCGAACTTCACTGTCTGACTAATGGCTGATAGCTTCTCAGTCTTAAAGCTCGTTAGGGCAGCCTTCAAGTTGAATTTGCGTTCTTGCTCGCCTGTCGGCACAAACACCTGTTTGCATTCACTGATCCTAATGGTAGCGGTCGCTTATTTCAGCGCGTAAGCATCACCGCGCATTGATCTACGCATTTTGTATAGAAAATCGTTCGGATTCGGGAATCTCGACGATACATTCGCATCTAAGTAGTTTTTCGTACTTACCCGGACGGGATCGCAGAATTTTTGCTGATCTCTTCATCTGAAGTTTTTGGCCAAATCAAATAGTCCCCGATTTTATCGGGCTTAGTCTTGTTTTTTGCCCGAAGCTTACCTATATACTCAGTAACAACGCGTACTCACTAATATCCATGGGTGGCTAATGGAAAATACCTCGCTTGAAAATCGTGCAAAGCCGGAAAAGATGGTACCGGTGCTTCCCTTACGGGACGTCGTAGTCTATCCCCACATGGTCATACCGCTCTTCGTCGGCAGAGAGAAGTCGATTCTGGCCCTAGACTCTGCCATGCGGGACAACAAACAAATCTTGCTCGTAGCGCAGAAAGAAGCCGAACTGGATGATCCCAGCTTCGATGACCTGTACCAGATCGGCACTTTATCTAACATCCTGCAATTGCTGAAGCTTCCGGACGGCACTGTGAAAGTGCTCGTCGAGGGTAGCGAGCGCTGCAAGGTCGATAAGTACCGTGTCGCCGACAAGCACTACGTAGCCGTAGTTTCGCCGCAGCTGGACGAGATCAACATCACCGATCAAGAAATCGATGTGTTGATGCGCACCGCCATCAACACCTTCGATCATTACGTCAAGCTCAATAAGCGGATACCGCCCGAAGTGTTGAATTCGCTTGCCGGCATCGACGACCCGAGCCGGTTGGCGGATACCATCGCCGCACATATGACCATCAAAATCGAAGACAAGCAGTCGATTCTGGAGATGAGCGATGTGACGGCCAGGTTGGAGCGTTTGATGACGCTCATGGAAGGCGAGGTGGATATGCTGGAGATGGAGAAGCGTATCCGCGGGCGGGTCAAGCAGCAGATGGAAAAAAATCAGCGCGAGTATTACTTGAACGAGCAAATGAAGGCCATCCAGAAGGAGTTGGGGGAAATGGACGATGTGCCGAACGAATTCGAGGAGCTATCGCGCAAAATCGAAAAGGCCGGCATGCCTGAGGCGGCTCGTACCAAAGCCGAGACGGAGTTGAACAAGCTCAAGTTGATGTCGCCGATGTCTGCCGAGGCTACGGTAGTCAGGAATTACGTCGACTGGATGGTCAACATGCCGTGGAAGAAGCGCACCAAGATCAGTCACGACTTGCAGCGTGCCGAAGAAATTTTAGAAACCGAGCACTACGGTTTGGAGAAAGTCAAAGAGCGTATCCTCGAGTATCTGGCCGTTCAGCAGCGCGTCAAGAAACTAAAAGGCCCAATATTGTGCTTGGTTGGACCGCCCGGTGTGGGCAAGACTTCGCTCGGTCAGTCGATTGCTCGAGCGACCAACCGGAAGTACGTTCGCATGGCCTTGGGCGGGGTTCGTGACGAGGCCGAAATTCGCGGCCATCGCAGAACTTACATTGGCTCGATGCCGGGTAAAATCCTGCAGAACCTTTCCAAGGTAAAGACCCGCAATCCGATGTTCATGCTCGACGAGATCGACAAGATGGCGATGGATTTCCGCGGTGATCCTGCTGCCGCATTGTTGGAAGTTTTGGACCCGGAGCAGAACCATACTTTCAACGATCATTACTTGGAGGTCGATTTCGATTTGTCCGAAGTAATGTTCATTGCAACGGCGAACACTTTGAATATCCCGGCGCCGCTTCTGGACCGCATGGAAGTGATCCGCATCGCTGGCTACACCGAGGATGAGAAAGTCAATATCGCCATGCGCTATCTGATTCCAAAGCAGGTCAAGAACAACGGGCTTAAGGACAGCGAAATTCATATCACCGAATCGGCGGTTCGAGATATTATCCGCTTCTATACTCGAGAAGCCGGTGTTCGTAGCCTTGAGCGCGAAATAGCCAAGATTTGCCGCAAGGTCGTCAAGAGCTTGGTCCTCAAACCGAGCACCAAGAAACTGAACGTGACTCATCGTAACGTGGATGACTTTTTGGGCGTCAGGCGTTATCGCTACGGACGAGCCGAGGAGAAGGACCAGGTCGGGCAGGTTACCGGCCTGGCCTGGACCGAGGTGGGAGGCGAGCTTCTTACCATCGAATCGGTCGTTATGCCCGGAACCGGCAAGCAAACCTATACCGGAAAACTCGGCGAGGTCATGCAGGAGTCGATACAAACCGCTGTCACGGTAGCCCGGAGCCGAGCAGAAACGCTGGGTATCGATCCGGCGTTTTATCAGAAGCACGATGTGCATATACACGTGCCGGAAGGGGCCACGCCCAAAGACGGTCCCAGCGCCGGTATCGGTATGTGCACGGCTTTGGTTTCCGCATTGACTCAAATCCCTGTGAGATCGGACGTTGCCATGACGGGCGAGATCACGCTTCGCGGGGAGGTTTTGCCCATCGGAGGGCTAAAGGAGAAACTGTTGGCGGCGCATCGGGGCGGTATTTCGACCGTCTTGATTCCGCAGGAAAACGAGAAGGACTTGGCTGAGATTCCAAAGAACATTAAGCAGGATCTCAAAATCGTCGCGGTTCGCTCTATCGATCAAGTCCTCGAGACCGCACTAAAACACATGCCGGAACCGTTGAAACCGCCGGTTACTCCCGAATCCGAGGGTGTGACTAAATCGACGGGTACGGCAGGCATGATCGTTGCTCATTAGTCCTAATTGGAGGGAGTTGCTTTTTGCGTGTTCAGAGAAATGCGACGGATCGCTAAAATTCGCTGAATCCCAGACGCTATGCGGCTTGACAGTGCTTTTTGTCTACTGCTACATTTCGGCCGGCGAGTTCACGCGTAGCCAACAGCATATAGGAATGGACGAAGTCTTGCGGCCATGTGAAGAACTTAGATTCAACATCATCGATCAAAGGGGGAAAGAATGAATAAAGCGGAACTAATTGATGCGATCGCTAAGTCGGCGGACCTGACGAAGGCCGATGCCGGGCGCGCACTCGACGGTATGATTGACGCTATCACGATAGCTTTAAAAAACGGCGAAACCGTTTCACTCGTGGGTTTTGGTTCCTTTGGGGTTAAAGAGCGTGCCGAGCGTCAAGGCCGTAATCCGCAGACGGGAAACACGATTACCATCAAAGCTGCAAAAATTCCCTCATTCAAGGCTGGTAAAGCACTTAAAGATGCTGTAAGCTAGTCGACTCTTTAGGGTGCTTAGCTCAGCTGGGAGAGCATCGCCCTTACAAGGCGAGGGTCGTAGGTTCGATCCCTACAGCACCCACCATAAATTGGAGCGGTAGTTCAGTTGGTCAGAATACCGGCCTGTCACGCCGGGGGTCGCGGGTTCGAGCCCCGTCCGCTCCGCCAAATTTCAAAAAACCCGCGCCCCTGAGGCAGCGGGTTTTTTTTTGAGGGCAGGGGGCTGCCTGTCTTTTCGTTTAATGATTGCTCTTAAAGCCGTATCAGGTTCTGCATATGCTTCAAGCGATTCGTGATCGTGCCCAAGGTATCTTCGCATGGGTAATGTTGATTCTTGTCGGTGTGCCGTTCGCTCTATGGGGAATTCAGAATTATCTGGATTCCGGCAAGGAGCAGCCACTGGCTGTCGTCGGTGACAGGGATATTTTTGAGCGCGAGGTAAACCAGGCCTATCAGCAGAGTCTTGCGAATCTGGTGGGTTTGGCGGAGGTCGACGATAGGCAGCTCAAACACGAAGCTTTAGAGCGGCTGATTCGAGAAGAAATCATTGCGCAAAATGCGGAGGTTAAGGACCTTGCCGTCAGCGACAGCGCCGTGCGCGACTTCATCCAGACGCTCCCTTATTTTCAAACCGAAGGCAAGTTTGATAAGGAAAAATACAACATCATGCTGTCATCTCAGGGCTTGAGTTCTGCCCAATTCGTTGCGCAGGTCAGAAGAGCTTTGTTGATGGAGCAATACCAGCGCGGATTGCTTGACAGCGCATTTGTAACCCCGAATCAAATCGCTTCGCTCTTTCGGCTCAGAAATGAGGAGCGTGAGGTCGAATATCTCAAAATACCTTTGAAGAAATCGGCTCGCACTATTTCCGATGCGGAAATCGAAGATTACTATCGGAAACATCTTCAGGCTTACCAAAATCCCGAGCGTGTATCGATCGAGTACATCGCCGTTCGTCTTGACGATATCGCGAAGGAGACCCAAGTCACCGAAGACGACCTGCGCAATCTGTATGAAGAGCAGAAGTCTGGTTTCGCGTCCGAAGAAAGGCGCAAGGTCAGCCATATCCTAGTCGCGGTCGATTCGGAAGGCGGTGAAGCCGCCGAGCAGGCGGCTTTGGCCAAGATCAATCAGATTCAAGACCGTTTGGCTAAGGGCGAAGATTTCGCTAAGGTCGCAAAGGAAACGTCGGATGACCCGATATCCGCTCAGAACGGCGGCGACTTGGGTTTCATTACCAAGGGAGCCATGGAGCAAAATTTTGCCGATGCGGCATTTGCTTTGAAGCAGGGTGAGTTATCCAAGCCTGTCAAAACATCTTTCGGCTATCACTTGATCAAAGTAACCGAGTTGTCTCCGGCTAAGGTCAAGCCATTCGAGGAAGTAAAAGACGAACTGCTGAAAACGTTCCAGCGCAATGCGGCAGAAAACAAGTTTTACGAACAGGGACAAACGCTGACGGAGCTCAGCTATGAACATCCCGACAGTCTGGAGCCGGCCGCGAAAGCCCTCAATCTGAAAATCGAGAGCACCGGATACTTTACGCGTGAGGCAGGAGACGGTATCGCCGCCGAGTCCACGGTAAGAGCAGCCGTGTTCAGTGAGGACGTTCTGAACGGACGGAACAGCGATCCGGTCGAATTGGGGAGCGAGAAAGCAGTCGTTTTGCGGATAAAAGACCATCAACCGGCGTCCGATAAGCCCCTCGCAGAAGTGAAGGAAGATATCGTTGGCAAATTACGTGCCGAGGACGCAAGACAGGAGACCCGCAAGCAAGCGGAAGAACTTTTGCGCCAAGCGCAGCAGGGTGCTCCGCTTACGGGTTTGGCCAAAGAGCACGGTATGCAGGTTTCCAAGGAGTCGAATCTGCGCCGCGATGAGAAAAATGTATCGCCAGTGCTGACGAATGCCGTATTCAAGGCTGCTCGACCGTCAGCCGAGCAGCCCGTTATCTCAACGGTGGAACTTGAAAACGGCGATCAAGTCGTCTTTAAGCTGATCGCCGTCAAGGATGGCGCTTCGCAAGGAGATCCCAAGGAAGCGGACGCTGCTCGCCAGTTCCTCGCCAAAAACGCCGCGCAGCGCGAATTTTCGTCCTTTGTGGCACAATTACGTGAACTCGCCGATGTTTACGTCAAGCCCGAGGCTGAAAACTGATCCGGATCGATTCGAGCTATAGCTGCGAAATTTTGAAGCCTTTCGATTGCAACAGGTTTAGGAGGCCGTGTTCACCGACCAGGTGGCCGGCTTCCAAGACAACGAAATAAGTCCTACCATCGGCCGCCAATTCCCCGATTTTCTCCGCCATCGCTGCGCTTCGATCGGTGAACAAGAGCTTGAAGAGCTTGTCCGAAGCCGGAAGACTATCGAAGCGGCGACGCACGATCAGCTCAACGGTCGAGGAATCTCCGCTCGTCCAGGCTTCGATCATCGATTTGAAATAGTCGTCCCCACGTTCAATCTCATTTAGCGATTGCAGGAGTATTTGCTCCTGTTCAATCTCGGACAAGCCATCCAACAGTTTCGCTTGTTCATCTACCGAGTCTAATTGAAGTACCGGCTTTCGCATCTGCGCATCCTTGACAAAGCCTTTTTCGATGCTGAGCTCTTGCGTATAGCCCGCCTGTTTAGCGGCTAGGCTCATCAAACTCAGTGACGCCATCCATGGCTTCTGGGTGAGAATCGTTTCCTCTGCCATGCCCAAAGCCTTAGAGAGCTTGAGCACTCTTTCCCAGGTGGCGGCTTTGATGTGGTCTCTTAAATCGGAATTGTCCGTGTACGCGCCTCGGTTTGCGGCGATGGGAAGTAGTTCGGCCTGAGGCAGCGCAGCGACATCGGCTCCGACGATCAGCACATCCGACCCCGAGAGGGCGTCCGTTATCGCTTCCGGGAGGGGATACATATCGCTCGCGCCATAAGGAAGGGCGCCCATGAGGTAGACCGTGCCTTCCGCAATTGTCGCCTTCCAAAGAAAGTGCGGCTTGTTATCGCTGGCTGCTAGTTGAGACAAGCCGGGCGGCAGTTGAGCCGACGTCAACTCCTGACATGGTCGGTCTTGATAAAAGACCTTATCTTTCTGATCCAGACACTTATAAACATCGGCGAATATCGAGGTCGGCAGCAACGCGAGCGCGAAGACCAATAGGTTGGAGCGGGTTACGAGATGGAACATAGGCGTCATTCTTCCCAGTGATCAAAAGGTCGGCGAAGCGATTCGATGACACCCCAAATGTAGCTCAAGTGCCCAGCTTGACAATTTTTGACCAAAGTATGGGAGACGAAGACGGGGCGAAGGTATGTTGTGACGGAAAGACCGACCTGGTCACGTGAACCGTCGCTCCGTTGAGGGCGGGATGTAGCCGTCGCGTGTCTTGAGTCTCGATGATGAGCCACTATGGTGAACTCTTGAGTCCCGGTTTCGATCAAAAATTAATAGCGCAAACGACGAACTCTGGTGGCGCTCTTGCTGCCAGCCCGGACGTGAACAGCGTATAAGGAGGAGTATGAAAATCGCGCAGGTAGCGCCTTTGTATGAGAGCATACCGCCAAAACTTTATGGCGGCACCGAGCGCATCGTGCATTATCTTACCGAAGAGCTAGTAGGCGCCGGACATGATGTTACGCTCTTCGCCAGTGCTGATTCGGAGACGAGCGCCAAGCTCGAGCCGATTGTTTCCAAGGCACTGCGTCTCGACCAAGATGTACTAGATCCGTTACTACCCCATCTCTTGATGTTGGATCGGGTGCGCAGAGCGGCCAGTGAATTCGATGTCATTCACTTTCATACCGGTTGCCTTCATTTTCCGGTATTTCGCGAATGCTCGACCCCGCACGTTACCACCTTACACGGACGCTTGGACATCAGAGAGTTAGATGCCCTCCTCGAAGCCTTTCGGGACATGCCGTTGATCTCCATTTCGGATTACCAACGCACGCCGGTCGGTTGGGGGAATTGGGTAGCTACGGTTTATCACGGATTGCCGGAGGAGCTTTATACGTTCCGTGCCGAGCCGGGCACCTATCTGGCATTCTTGGGGCGTATTTCCCCGGAAAAGCGCGTCGACCGAGCGATCGAAATTGCAATTCGTGCCGGCATGCCGCTCAAGATTGCAGCGAAAGTCGATAAGGCCGACCGCGAATATTTCGACCAGGAGATCAAGACCCTTCTCAATCATCCTTTGGTGGAGTTCATCGGCGAAGTCAACGAGCGAGAAAAGAATGAGCTGCTCGGCAATGCTTACGCCTTGCTTTTTCCCATCGATTGGCCGGAACCTTTCGGGCTCGTGATGATCGAGGCGATGGCTTGCGGTACGCCTGTGATCGCCTTCAGGAACGGTTCGGTGCCGGAAGTTATGCGGCACGGAACGACAGGTTTCGTTGTCGAGAATCTTCACCAAGCGGTATCGGCAGTCGAACGGGTAGGCGAGATCAATCGGGCAATGTGTCGACAGGCGTTCGAAAATCGCTTTTCCGCCCGCCGCATGGCGAGCGACTATATTCAGATCTACCGACAGCTCGGTGAAAAGTGTAAGCAGAAAGTCTCTCCAGCGCTAAAGGTTCTCGGTATGGACGTCATCGAGAAGGACCTCGGTCGCCTTTCTATGCTGGGCAAGCAAACGATCTAGTTTTTCGATTCCTCGAACGGGTGATCCATGGACGATCCGGCTTCCACCGAAAACCAGTGGTATGTCGCTGCCACCGCACCACGGGGCGATGAACCCTCTCGAGTCTTAAAAGCGGAAGATATGTTCGGTATCTTCGATCGTCACGGCGATATTTATCAGGTGAGTTCGAGCGAGCAGGGACTTTACCAAGGCGGGACACGCTATCTTTCTCACCTGGAGCTGCGAATCAACGGACAACGCCCCTTCTTGCTCAATTCCACCATCAAGAAAGACAACAGTTTGCTGGCGGTCGACATGACCATGCCCGATCTCTATGAGAGCGAAGTCCTAGTCATCCCGAGAGGCAGCGTGCACGTGTTCCGATCGGTGGTGTTGTTAAGCCAGGCTAGGCATGAGCATTTGCGTTTGGTCAACTACGGCGATCGAACGGTAAATTTGAACGTCGAGTTTCGGTTCGCTGCCGATTATCGCGATATATTCGAAGTGCGCGGTGTCCATCGACCGGCCCGAGGAACAATGCTGACGCCGGACATTAAGGACGATGCCGCGATACTCGGTTATCGCGGATTGGACGGCGAAATGCGCCGAACTCACATCCAATTCCATTGGCGACCCGATCAGCTCAATGCCTCGAGTTGTAGCACAGCGCTTCGGTTGGGAATACGCGACGAGATTCATCTGCACGTCTCGGTAAGCTGCGCTTGCGACGATGCGAGCGTATCGCAAGGTGATTATTACCAAGCGATCGATAGGATAGGGGCGGACACTGCAGCCTCCCGGTCGAGCGTCGCCCACATCGTGACTTCGAATGAACAGTTCAACGATTGGCTCGGCCGGTCTGCCGCCGATCTCGATATGCTGGTCACGGAAACGTCTCATGGACCTTATCCTTACGCCGGAGTCCCGTGGTTCAGCACGCCTTTCGGTCGCGACGGCATCATCACCGCGTTGCAGACGCTGTGGGTTCGGCCGCAACTCGCGAAGGGCGTAATCACCTATCTTGCCGCGACCCAGGCTGAATCCTTGGAACCCGAACGCGATGCCGAACCCGGCAAGATTCTTCATGAAGCGAGATCCGGAGAAATGGCCGCTTTAGGAGAAATTCCGTTTAAGCGTTACTACGGTACGGTGGACGCCACGCCGCTCTTTATCGTTCTTGCCGGCCACTATTATCGGCGTACCGGCGACCGGGCTTTCATGGAAACGATTTGGCCTCACATCGAAAGAGCCCTGGACTGGATCGATCATCATGGCGATTGGGACGGCGACGGCTTTGTGGAATACGCCCGACATAGCGCAAACGGGTTGATACAGCAGGGCTGGAAGGACTCCAACGACTCGGTATTTCACGCCGACGGAAACCTGGCGCCGGCACCGGTCGCGCTTTGCGAGGTGCAGGGATACGTCTATGAAGCTAAACTGCTGGCGGCCGAACTGGCCGAATTGCTCGGCCGGGGAAAATGGGCGCAGCGGCTGCGGCAGGAGGCTGCAGCGCTGAAAAAACGCTTTAATGAAGCATTTTGGCTCGACGAACTCGATACATTTGCGCTCGCACTGGACGGCGACAAACGCTGTTGTGCGGTGCGAACCTCTAACGCAGGCCATGCCTTATTCAGCGGGATTGCGGCTCCCGATTATGCTCGTCGCACCGCCGAGACGCTGTTGGCGGTGGAATCTTTCAATGGATGGGGAATTCGCACGGTCGCAGAGGGGCAGAGCCGCTACAATCCGATGGCGTATCACAACGGTTCGGTTTGGCCCCACGATACTGCCATCGCGGCCATGGGCCTGGCGCGTTACGGTTTCAAAGACAAATCCTTGAAGATTTTGACCGGTTTGTTCGAGGCCGCCGTGTTTCTCGATTTGCATCGCTTGCCTGAGCTTTTCTGTGGGTTCTCCAGGCTTCCGGGGCAAGGCCCAACTCTCTATCCGGTAGCCTGTTCTCCGCAGGCCTGGGCCAGCGGAGCGGTATTTCAGCTCTTGCAAGGCTGTCTCGGCTTGAGCTTTTCACCCGAAAAACCGCAGATCAGGTTTTATCATCCACGGCTTCCGAATTATCTCAACTGGCTCAGGATCAGCAACTTGCGTTTTGACGATGGCGTCATTGACTTAGCCTTGACTCGCCATGCCCACGATGTGGGCATCAATGTAGAACGCAAGGAAGGCGATATCGAAGTGACCGTCGTGGTCTGATGCGGATGCCTCGCATCCCGACGGAAGTTTAACCACAACAGTGGGCGGCTAATACACCGAATTTAGGGCCTAGCCAGAAGCTGCTTCAGCTCTCCGGCATTATGTTGTGCGAAGTTTCCGAAATTGTTATTGAAAATGACGTGTGTTTCTCGCGCCTTTGCGGCGAGCTTCTCGATGGACCCCGCCAATTCCTGCAATTCGTCGGCCGAATAGAGATAGTTGAAGCGATCGGCGGACGACTCGAGCCCTTTCTGACTCCAGGTCTCGCGGTTTCGGCCGTGCATGCGGACCACCGCTATTTCCGGGGAGGTGGTTTCCCAAACCGAAGGAATGCTGCTGGCAAATCCCTGCGGCTCATCCACGACGACGTGCGTCAATCCCCGGCTCCGTTCGAATTCGAGCACGTCCTCGCGATGCCTATCGTCAAACCAGGATCGATGACGGAATTCCACGGCAATGCGAAATCCTTCCATTACTCGGGCGCAAGCGGCGATATGCTCGAGATTGCTTTGCCGATAGACGAACCACGGCGGAAACTGAAACAGTACGACGCCAAGCTTGCCTGCATGTTTTAAAGGTTTAAGGGCTGAGCGAAACCGTGACCAGAGTTCGCCGCGGAGTTCCTCTGGCAGGTCGCCATAATAAATGTTCTTTTTTTCGACCGGCCCCAGGGCTGCACGAATATCCACTGGAAGCACTTTCGGCGGCGTTTGATGTTGCGTGAACAGCCGAAAGCTTTTGACATCGAATACAAAGCCCGGCGGAGTCCGTTCGACCCATAGGGCCGCATTCCGCTCCGAGGGCAGGGCATAATAGCTGCTGTCGACCTCGACCAGAGGAAACTGACTGGCGTAATAACCCAGCCGATCCGCAGGCGTCTTGATGTGGGCCGGATAGAACAAGCCGGAGTCGATCAGATTTTTGTCGGCCCAAGAGGCGGTGCCTACCAGAATCATCGCTTCCCTCGACTTTGAATAGCATGAGTCGCGCCAATTACGGCATACGACAGCAAATATCCGCTTTTACCGAAATGCGGTAATGTCGGCTGAAGCAGGTATCTCGATATTTCGACAAGTATTCCGGTGGAAAGTCATCCCTTCGGCGCCGAGGCGGCGCGATTTTGCTCAATGCCGCGCTGCCATTATTCCGGATGCCATGATCCTGACTATCAATATAACCATTGGCGGATCGCGGCATATTGAAAGGCAAGGCTCTTGTGTACCAGCCTGAGCACTCCCCTGTGCCAATCGACGACGGTTTTTTCGAAAAACCAACGCGGCAACAGGCGGAAGGCCTGCAGCGCAACCGTCCCATACTGGGTGGCCAGAGAAAAAATACTAGTGTCCACCGTGGAAAGTAGCGCCATGGACCGAACGCATGCCTTATCGCTGGTGCGCCAGTAGGAAAAGATGCATTCTCTGAGCAGTAACGCCTCGGGCGTCTGGGCCAGAAACGCTTCGCGCAGTTCTTCCGCCAGGGTGCGCCGGGTCAATTCAAGACGGCCGCAGCGGCGAGAATAACGTCGCAGGGCCGTTGCGATATCGAGATTCGACTCGCTAAGCGCATCCCGCAAGATCAGCGCATCCTTTACCGCCGCAGTAATCCCCGAAGCGGTCAGCGGATGGCAGCAGCCTCTCGCGTCCCCGACCAGTGCGGCATTACCTCGTACGCTGGCATTCGGGACGATGCAGAAATTGGCTGCCGCCAAAGGTTTGCTCGTGGCCAGGACGCGTTCGATATCGAGCCTGAACAAGGGAGGGAAGAGACCGAGGTGCGTCTTGATCGATTCCTTCGAATCGGCGCCTTTCAGCACCTCGAACATGACCCTTGCCCGTCCTCCCCCGATCGCATAGGCATAGGCGACGCCGGCGGAATTCAGAAAGATATTGCCGTAGCCGTTATTGGGCAGATGGGTGTCTTCCACTTCGATGCCCATCATGCCGGAATAGCGCCGAGTCTCGTGAGAAATTCCGATCAATTTGCGCACTCTGGACATCGGTCCATCGGCGCCGAGGAATAACTGAGGGCGAATTCGTATTTCCTCGCCGTCGTTACTTCGTACCATCGCCGTGAACGACCCGTCGGGATTTTCCTCTATCCGTGTGACCCGTGCGCCTATCCAGGCCGTAACGCCGGGAAACCGCTGTACGGTTTCCAGCAGATGATCCTTCAGGATCCGGTGCTCGATCGCCCGTCCCAAATGGCGAGTTCCCGGCTTTTCGCCGTAGCGTAAGGTCACCGAGCTTGCGGGGTCGTCTTTATCGGCAGGGAAGATCGCGAAGCCTTTTACCGGCGAACCGGGCATCGATCGGTCGCTCAGCAAGCCGAGACGACACAGGCCATCGATGCCGGGCGGATGGATGAGCTCTCCGGCGAGGCGCCTGCCTTGGGCCGGGCCGGGTTCGATGATCAAGATGCGCAATCCCAATTGCGAGAGTGCCGCAGCGGCCGCTGCGCCGCCTACGCCGCCTCCGGCGATCAGCACATCGATATGTTCCTGATAAATGACTCGTCCTTGCATAATGCTTTTCCGATAATTGGTGAGAGCAGCCCGGGCGGGCTGCGCCTCGAATGTTGAACTTCACAGAATCCACCGACGACAATCCCTTGCAGTGCGATTTCAAGGTCCCGCTGATATTTGCGAGGGCCTTTTATCGGACTTTCGGTCCGAATTTCGGAGCTGAGCCGGAAGATTACATCTTCCGACGCCAAGTCGAAAAAATGCCTTGAAGACTCCGGCTATGGCGGGCTCGTCAGGCGCGCATAACGGGCCATCGCCCAAGTCGGGAAGTAGGTGTGATAGAGGCGATAATCCAACATCGCCGAGCCGAAGAAAACGCCGTTAACCGCCTGCCGCGGCCAACCGCCGTCCTCCAGTTGCCGGCTCATCAGCCATTCGAATCCACGTTTGATCGATTCATTATCGTACGGCAGGATGTCGAGCAGTGCGAGCAAGGCCCAACTCGTCATGACCACCTGACTTTGCTCGTGCTCGACGTAGCGGCCTTGGAGACAGCTCGAATAGTGCTCGCCCCAGCCGCCATCGGGCCGCTGCTTCCGGACCAGCCAGAGGGCGGCCGACTGAAGTGCCGGGTCCGAGGCGGACACGCCGGCCGCCCGCAGCCCCTTGGTCGCGTGATATATGGCATAGGTGTGATTGATGCCCCAGAATCCCGGATAGGATCCGTCGGCAAGCTGACGCCGGCGCAGGAAGGCTACGGCCTTGCGTATCGCTCGCTCGATCTCTCCGCCTGGGAAATCGGAATAACGCTTGCGATAATGCGCGAGGGCGGCCAGCGCCGACCCCGTGCACTCGATATAGGAGAGTTCGGTCATGCACTGGCCGAACATTTCGGACGGATTGACCATTTCGAGCAGCTTGCCGCCGCGCCGGCGTTCGTAGGTTCCGAAACCGCCGTCCGCATTCTGCCGCGACAGAATGAAGATCACCCCCTGGCGGAGGCGCTCGGGCTCGAGCGGCGACGCCACCGTGTACTCGGGATGTGCGTAGAGCGCGAGCAGGGCGCTCAAGGCTTCCGCTGCGCAGTCGCTCACCGGCCAACGGTGTTGCCCGTCGGAAAAGCACCAGCCGCCGAGCGCCGGGTCCCGCCAGGCGCCGTCGTAATCCGGAAGCTCCTCGGTTATCTGGGCACCCCAGAGAAAATCGTGAGCCCGCTCGAGCGCTTTTGCCGTCCCTTCGACAGCCGACGGCCCCTCGACCAGAGCCTGGACGGCGAATGCGGTATCCCAGGTGTTGGAGCGAGCTCCCGCATAACGGATGCCTTCCGCCTCGTCCTCCCAGCGCCAGTCCTCGACGCCTTCGAGGCTGGGCAAAAGATCCGGATGGTTCGGATCGCGAGCGAAGATGGCCAGACAGTTGAGGAGTCCGCTGACGGGAGATATCCCCTGATAGCGCGTAACCCGCTGCTCGTAAAGTATCCGGTCGAAGCACAGGTCGAGGCCTTTCCGCCGCAGCGCCCGGCTATGGCGACGCTGGTAAGCGGCTAGCAGCTTGTAAATCAGGCGCAATACCGGGCTGATGGGGACATGGACATCGCTCGCGGCCAGGGTGTCTCGCAGAGCGGCGAAATCTATGGTTTCGTAAGGCTCCGGGTAGAGCTCCCGGCGCAATTCGCTGCGTAGCGTGTCCGGCAGGTTCGCGCGAAATCGCATGCCGCAAAGAAAGGCCATCCCGAGGTAAATCTGACGGGTGTGGCAGTAATAATGTCGCGGGTGTATCGGCAACCATTCCGGCATCAAGAAAAGTTCCGGCGGGACGGCATTGAGTCCCTCGTAGGCATAGAGATCCAACATGGCCAGCCAGAACTTGCCCCAAGTGGGAATACCCTTTACGCCATCGGGCTGGGTATGCAGCCAGCGGCGCGCCTTGACGAGCGTCGGCGAATCGGCGGGAACGCCGAGCAGCCTCAGGGCAACATAAGCCAGAGTGGTAAAGAAGACGTAGCCAGGCGATTCGGGGTGCATGCCCCAGGAGCCGTCATTCATCTGGTTACCTTCGAAATGAATGACGATGCGTGCCTTTTCCGCGTCGCTGTAGGGGCGGGCCGCTATGGTACGCACGATGACGGCCTGGGCGAGAATCATGGTGCACCAGACCATTTCCCCTTCCCAGTCGCCGCAGGGCCGCTGCAGATCCAGCAAACGCCGCTGTGCGCGGCGGCTGGCTTCCCACGCGCATCTGAGAGGCGGAACGGGCGTTTCCATCCCGGTGTGCCCGCCGGCGGTTTCATTCCATTGAAGCTTCACGAACGTTGTCCAAGACAAATCATTGACCGGCAAAGCACGAGGACCACGTTGTCTCCTTCGGGCGCTTATCGATGGCGCATGGAAAAATACGTTACATCGCGTTGATTGTGCGGGAATATCGCTCCTGCGTCTAGTTGCTTCGGACGAAGTCACTCGATACGGTTCCACTAAACCCCGAATAGTACCGTGCGCGCCATGGCGACAATGCCTTTCAATTTTTTGCCGATGCCTCGGCTTGTATGAATGGGAGCGACCCCGGGGAGCGGCTGACCTTTCGCCAGTTTGCTCAGCCTCTGCTTTACGGAAAGATCCAGTTTGCCGTCGGCCGCCAGTTCCATGAACATCGCCTTGACATTGCCGAGATCGAAAAAGTCGCGCTGCCAGCACCACTGATATCCTCCGCCGTAGCGGAACCAGGAACCGCCGATGCCGGCGACTTCGTAATCGCTGCCGTCTTCCCTTTTCACCGGCGCGACTTGGCGCCAGATGCCGATCACCTCGCCCTGTTTTTCATCGATCAGGATTTTCTCGTAGGGGTAGCGCCATTTCTCGAATCCCTCCATGTGCGCCCCGAGCGCCCAGTCCTCGATCTGCTTTCTGCCTCTGGCGATGAATTCTCGGTTTGGTCCCATGTTCCAGCCGTATTCCGCATCCTCGGTGTACATCACGCCGAGGTGCTTGATCCAGTTGCCCTCCCGCTCGGCTTGACGATTGGCGGCAAGCCAGCGTTCGACCATTTCTTCCAGCTCTTCACGAGGATAGGCAGGCATTTCGGCTCCTTTCGGGGTAGTCCTTGCACGAATAAGGTTTGATGTATATGAAAAAAATGATTTCATGAACACCTTGATCGCGAAGCATGATACTAATCTTTTCAACCGGCGGACGATAACGCCATCGACTAGGACTCGGCAATGGCCAAAGGGCAACTCAAAGAGCCCCCGAAACTCTCGGGCGCGTTCCCGCTCGCGGGGCATATTTTCAGTTTCGGCAAGAATCCGCATGCTTTCATGATGCGGCTGCGCCGGCAACTGGGAGACGTGGCCGAATTCAAGCTCTTCCACCAAAGTATGGTGCTGCTGACCGGCACGGAAGCCAGCGAGGCTTTCTATCGCGCTCCCGACGAGGTGCTTGACCAGGGGCCCGCCTACAAGATCATGACTCCGATTTTCGGCAAGGGCGTGGTTTTCGACGCGCCCATCGCAAGAAAAAACCAGCAGCTACTAATGCTGATGCCGGCACTCCGGGACAAGCCCATGCGGACCTATTCCGATATCATCGTCGGCGAGGTCGCGACTCTGCTCGATCGCTGGGGCGATTCCGGCGAAATCGATCTGCTCGAGTTCACCAAGGAACTGACGATTTACACGTCCAGCCATTGCTTGCTAGGAGCCGAATTTAGATACGAGCTGAACCGAGAGTTCGTCGAAATCTATCGCGACTTGGAGCAAGGCATTCAGCCCATCGCCTACGTCTTTCCCGATCTGCCGCTGCCGGTCTTCCGCCGCCGCGACAAGGCTCGGGCGCGGCTTCAAGAATTGGTGTCTCAGATCATGGAAAAGCGCGCGCAGCAGTCGGAGAACCGAACCAATGTCTTCCAGATGCTGATCGACGCGAGCTACGAAGACGGGAGCAAACTGACCGCACACGAGATTACCGGCATGCTGATCGCCGCCGTTTTCGCGGGCCATCACACCAGTTCCGGAACCACCGCCTGGGTGTTGATCGAGTTGCTCCGCCACCCCGAGCACATGAAGGCCGTCATTGCTGAAATCGAGGAACGATTCGGTATTGACGGCGCGGTCGATTTCGAGTCGCTGAGGCAGCTTCCCAAACTGGAAAACGTCATCAAGGAAGTTCTGCGCCTGCATCCGCCGCTGATCATTCTCATGCGCAAGGTGATGCAGGATTTTTATGTCAAGGACTACGTCATCAAGGCCGGCAAGTTCGTCTGCGCGGCGCCCTCCGTTACGCACAGAATTCCGGAATTATTCCCCCAACCCGACCGGTTCGATCCGGACCGGTACTCGCCGGAACGAGCCGAGGACAGGGACCTGTTCGGCTGGCAGGCTTTCGGCGGCGGGCGTCACAAATGCTCGGGCAACGCCTTTGCCCTGTTTCAAATCAAAGCCATCTTCTGCGTGCTGCTGAGGCGTTATGAGTTCGAACTGGTGAACTCACCTGAAAGTTACCGGGACGATTACCGAAAAATGGTGGTCGAGCCAGGCTCTCCTTGCCTTGTCCGCTATCGGAAACGGCAAAATTCGGCCCTGATCGGCGCCCGAAAAGAGACTATGCGTGCTCGAAACGACGCAATCGCCGAGCGTTTTAGGATCGTTGTCGACCGCGATCTATGTAAGGGTCATGCCCATTGCGTGGCGGAAGCGCCAGAAATCTTTCTGGTCGACGAAAAAGGCCGTCTTGAGGTGCTCGAGGAGCGGCCATCGGTGGCGCTGATCGAGAAAGCGAGGGCTGCGGAAAAATACTGCCCGAATCAGGCGATAAGAATACTGAACGACTCGGAATCCTGATTCGAGGCATGACCAAGCTCGTACCCAGCGAAGTTCCGGTGAAAGCGACAGGCGACCCTACATCCCGTGTTGTCGAACACATTCTCACCCATTATCGGGGGCTGTTCGCGACCCTCGTCCTTTTGCCCGTTTCGGCGCTGTATGGCGCGTACGTCTCGGTCCGCGACCGAATCGTCTTGAGTCTCAAGAGCGCTCCGGCGAAGCATGATCAAAAAGTGCGGCGGGTGATCGGGCAAATCGAGGCGTGGAAGCGGGACGGATGCCGGGAAAAATTGTGCACGGCCCGTTCCGGCTGGAAGTCCATGAGCGAACTCGTGCCCAAGTACAAGCTTTCCCATCGAAAGATCGACATCAGTCTTTACGACATCCTCGAGATCGACGAAGAACGGAGGTTGCTCAGGGTTGAGCCGCTGGCGACGATGGGCCAGATTTCACGATGCCTGGTGCCGCGCGGATGGACCTTGCCCGTCGTCCCGGAATTGGACGACTTGACGGTGGGCGGTTTGATCATGGGGTTCGGGGTGGAAAGCAGCAGTCACAAATACGGATTGATTCAGCACATCTGCGAATCCTTCGACATCGTGACGGCCGAAGGCAAGCTGCTCCGGTGCAGCCCATCGGAGAATGCGGACCTTTTCTATCTGATCCCTTGGAGTCACGGCACACTGGGTTTTCTGGTCGCCGTTCAACTCAGAATAATCCCTGCCAAAAAATACGTCCGGCTTCACTATCGTCCCGTTTACTCACTCGACGATATGGTCGACGTTTTCGAAGCGGAGAGCAGGAATAAGGAGAAAAATGACTTCGTGGAAGGGTTGGTCTACAGTCGCGACACCGCAGTCATCCTGTGCGGCATGATGACCGACGAGAAGGGGGCCGACGGACCGTTGAACGCCATCGGACGATGGTATAAGCCATGGTTCTACAAGCACGCACAAACCTACCTCACGGAACGAAAAGAAGGGTTCGAGTACGTACCGCTCAGGGATTATTTTCATCGACATACTCGAAGCTACTTTTGGGCGATGGAAGAAATCATTCCCTTCGGCAATCATCCGCTTTTCAGATGGCTATTGGGATGGGCGCTGCCGCCGCGGATCGAGCTATTGAAGTATACGGAAACGGAAACGACCCGAAGGCTTCGGGAAAAGCATCACGTCGTTCAGGATATGTTGATGCCGATCCGATACTTGGCCAAATCCATTCAATATTTCGACGATCATTTCGAACTCTATCCATTGTGGCTTTCGCCCATGGCGGTCTACGAGAACGAGCGGAAGCTCGGGTTCATACATTCCTTCCGAGGCGAGGGTGACATTCTGGGTGAGCTTTATGTCGACATCGGCGCGTATGGCACACCGAAAAAGGACAATTTCAACAACGCCTCCGCCTTGCCCTCGCTCGAAAAGTTTGTCCTGGACCATCGGGGTTATCAGGCGCTGTACGCCAGAACGACCCTGAGCCGAGAGAATTTTAGAACCATGTTCGATCACAAAGACTACGACAGATTGCGGGAGCAGCTGCCGTATTGCAAGCTGGCCTTCGATGAGATTTACGACAAGGTATCGTCAAAAGGCCGGACCTCGCCGGTCGAGCTGAGGCGTATGAATAAGGTGAGGCCACGGCATCCACGGTAATTCGGCTTTCAAAACGCCGTTTACTTGAAGACCAGGCTCTTTACCAGAGAACGCCTGTTGCATTCGGTCGTGCAGAGAACTGGATGAGTCCCGATGTGTAAACGTCGATCGCTTCAGGAGAATTACAAGGCGACTAACGCCATGCGCTACGGATGAGGTCAAATGGCTGCGTTTTCGGATAAAAATATCAAGGGCCTGGCAGTCACAGGTGTTAATTATCGGCGCTACGAGGGAGGCAGTGATCCCAGTTTCGGTGTCCAAGTTACCGCCGCCGGCGTCAAAACGTTCTTTTATCAATACACACTTCACGGGCGCAGACGTTTTCTTCGCTTGGGCACTTACCCTGTACGACGCTCTATCCTGGGAAGAGATCCGGACGATTTGGAACACGGACGGCTTCCATTTGCCTTATCGCTTGGCGATTCGTCTATTGTTGGCCACCGGTGGACAACGGTCAGGCGAAGTAACCCGCGCTGCCTGGTCGGAATTCGACCTTGATGCCGGTCTATGGCTGCTTCCTGCTGCTCGTGTGAAAAATAAACGTGATCATCTCATTCCGCTCACCCGACTCGCCCTAGATATTCTGAATGACTTGCGCAGCATCTACCCTGAAAGCAAATGGTTGTTTCCCGGTCGCCACAATCCGTTATCTGTGAAGCCTTGGAACGAGTCCACTTTACCGCATGCCGTGCAGGACTTTTGTACGGAAACAGGGATGGTGCCCTGGACCCCAAAGGATCTGCGACGTACCGTAAAGACGCGGATGGGCGAATTGGGGATCGATAAACTGGTGCGGGACCGAATTCAGAATCATGCATTGAATGATATTTCGGCGAAGCACTATGATCGATACGACTACGTTGCAGAAAAGCGGGCTGCCCTTGAAGTTTGGTGCCGCCAGCTCGAAGAGTTAACCACTCGAGGTAGTGCCTCTCACCAGGTGGTCGAATAAGACTGTACCGGCTCCGACGTGTCCCGCAACTCATCGCGGGCTGCTTGCACATCCTCGGGACTGACGGGTTTCATTCTGGTGCGCCGTTCCGGAATGAACCGCCCCGGTTTTCCCGGAGACAGTTAATGTTGAGTCAGGCCGCGATGACCGACTCGGCCTATTGGCGATAATACGCCTGTTCCAACTCCGCCGGAGGCCCATGGCCGATCGGCTCCAGCAACCGACGGTGATTGAACCAATCCACCCATTCCAGGGTAGCGTACTCGACCGCATCGAGGTGTCGCCAAGGCCCCCGGCGATGGAGGCCCTCGGTTTTGTATAGCCCGGGGCGCGCATCAGGCGCTCGACCGTGCAGCGGGCCACCCGAATGCCTTCGCGCTCGGGTTGTCGCCAGACTTTACGGGCGCCGTAGACCTGGAAGTTCTCCTCGTATACCCGGCGGATTTCCCTCGAGAGCTTGATGTCACGCTGCGCCCGTGGCGGCAACCGGGCTGGGTCCACCTGTCGCGTCTTGTGCTCGTGGTAGGTCGATGGGGCGATCGGCAACAGGGCGCGGATCGGCTCGACCCCATAGGCGACCCGGTGTTTGTCGATGAACGCCACCCTCATTTCAGTCGGCGGTCGAGCTCCTTAAGCGAAAAAAGCCGCCGCCTTACGCAGAATCTCGTTGGCCCGTTTAAGCTCGCGGTTTTCCCGCTCCAATGCCTTGAGCCGATCGTGCTCCGAACCGCACACGCGCCCTCTTGCCCGGAGTCGCGTTCCGTCCGACGCACCCACTTGCGCAACGTTTCCGCGGCGCCGCTCCTCTTGCCCGCGATCGAGCAGATGGCCGCCCACTGCGATTCATACTCCCCTTGATGTTCAAGGACTAGGCGGACCGCCCGCTCTTAGGTCTCTGGTGAAAATTTCGATGACTTTTTCATGACTCCATCCTCTCGAGAAACGGAGTCTCCGGAAATCCCGGGGCGGTTCAGTGGCCCGCAATTTCCGGCCGTTCTCTCGTTGCCCATGCTGTTATGTCACAGAACGGCCTCCATTTTGTCACGCATCGGTAAGCAGATTGAAACGTGGTACGCCTATGATCCAGCGCGACCTTCACCGTGCGCCACACGTTTCTTGTGATCAACCCGACGGAGACTAGATATGAATGGCCTATGGCAAAGAAGAACTGCCGCGATTATTTCTATTGAATTGATACTGTCACTCGGGACATCGACCCTTGCATGGGGCCGCAATGACGACGCGAGTACTTCCACTCGTGCCGGTATTGTCCTTACCGAGGGAGAGTTCCTGCCGACCGGCAAGCGCATCACACCGGATGCCGCCCCTCATGCCCTCTTTCAGCCGCTCAATCCCGGCCTACCCACACGTCCCGATTTCCTGGCCGATCACGCCGTCGATACGACCGTCAGCCCCGACGGCAGCACTCTGCTGATCCTGACCAGCGGCTATAACCGCAATAACAGCTCCACCGGATCCCGAGTGGCAAAAGAATCCATGGAATATGTGTTCGTCTTCGACATAACCGGGCTCGCACCGGTTCAGAAACAGGCGATCCTGGTGCCGAACACCTTCAACGGTTTGGCCTGGAATCCCGGCGGACACGAGTTTTATGTGTCCGGTGGTGTGGACGATACGGTTCGCGTGTACACGCGGAATGCGGGGCAGTGGTCCGAGGCCGCGGAAATTCCGCTGGGACACGCCAACCAGGGTGCTGGTCTGAATATTCGGCCGATGGCTGCGGGCTTATCCGTCAACGCCAAGGGCGACCGGTTGCTGGTGGCCAATTATGAAAACGATTCCGTGAGTCTGGTCGACCTGAGCACGCGCACCAAGATCGGCGAGCTGGATCTTCGCCCCGGCAAGACTGATCCTTCCCGAGCCGGCACCCCGGGCGGAACTTATCCCCTGGCGGTGTCTTTCAAGGGAAATGAGAAGGCCTATGTTTCGTCCCAGCGCGATCGCGAACTGGTCGTTCTCGACGTGGACGACAGCACAATGGCCGTGCGCGGACGCATCAAGACCCAGGGGCAGCCCAGCAAGATGACTTTGAACAAAGCCCAGGACCGGCTCTACGTCGCCAGCGACAACAGCGATACGGTGCTGATCATCGATACCGTCGAAGATCGGATCATCGAGGAGATCCTGACCACCGCACCCGAGCAGGTTTTCCCCAAAGCGAAAAGATTCAAGGGCGCAAATCCCAACAACGTTGCGCTTTCGCCGGATGAAAAAACCTTGTTCGTCACGAACGGCGGCACCAACTCGGTGGCCGTTATCCAGCTCGAAGGCGGCGGAGCAGAGAAAACAACTAAGGCGGAGGACAGCGACGATGCTGGGGATAAGAAGAGCCGGCTAATCGGTCTCATCCCCACCGGCTGGTATCCGAATGCGGTCGGCGTGAAACCGGACGGCAGCACGCTCTACGTGGTGAACGGCAAAGGAGTCGCAGGACCGAACACCCAGGCATGCCGCAACACGCTCTCCACCGCGCCGGGTTCTCTTGGCGCCTGCAACGCCGCCAACCAGTACGTCTGGCAACTGGAGAAAGCGGGCTTTCTAACGCTGCCCGTTCCGGAGGGCAAGGATCTGGCACGGCTCACCTGGCAGGTCGCGTACAACAACGACTTCCCCACCGTTCACGAGCACGCCAGATGGGAAGACACCATGGCCTTCCTGCGCAGCCGGATCAAACACGTCATTTATGTGGTCAAGGAGAACCGCACCTATGACCAGATCCATGGCGATCTGGAAAAAGGCAACGGCGACCCTGGCCTTGCAATCCTGTCACCCTACAGTCCCAACCACAACCGGCTGGCCCGCGAGTTCGTGACGCTCGACAATTTCTACGACAGCGGCGAAACCTCGGGCGTCGGCTGGAACTGGACCACGGCGGCGCGGACTACGGACTTCACCGAGAAGACCCAGCCGCCCAACTACGCCGGGCGCGGCCTGAGCTACGACTGGGAAGGGGCCAACCGCAACTTTCCGGTGTCGTTCACGCCGGAGGAACGACAGGCATCCGGATTGACCGATCCCGATATGCTCGCCGGCAGCGCCGACGTGGCGGCCCCGGACTCACGGGATGGCGAAGCGGGCACCGGTTATTTGTGGGATGCCGCCCTGCGCGCCGGCTTGACGATACGGAACTACGGGTTCTACGTGACCAACCTCCCCGGTGCCCCGGTGGTCGACAAACCCTTCGGGCAAGGCGTCAAACAGGCGGTGGCTCTGAAGCAGGCATTGAAACCGTACACCGACGAATATTTCAGAGGTTACGATCAGAACAACTCGGACTTTTACCTGTTTAAGGAATGGGAGCGGGAGTTCGACCATTACGTCGAGAGTGGCCAGCTTCCCAATCTCTCTTTAGTCCGGTTGCCCCACGACCACTTCGGCAATTTCGCTACCGCCCGGTTCGGCGTGAATACGGTGGAAACCCAGATGGCGGACAACGATTACGCGGTGGGCCGGCTGGTGGAGAAAGTCGCGAAGAGCCGCTTCAAGGACGATACGCTGGTTTTCGTCATCGAGGACGATGCGCAGAACGGTGGCGACCACGTGGATGCGCACCGCAGCATCGCCTATGTCGTGGGTCCTTACGTCAAGCAGGGTGCGCTGGTATCCACCCGCTACACGACGGTCAGCATGATCCGAACGATCGAAGAAGTTCTGGGCCTTCCGCCGCTGGGCATCAACGACGGTCTGACCGCGCCGATGGGGGATCTTTTCGACAAAAAACAGGAATCCTGGAGCTACCAGGCCGTGGTCCCGGAAATTCTTTACAGCACCCAGCTCGAATTGCCGCCACGCGATGCCGCCCTGATCGCCTCGGCGCCCAACTGCTCGGGCATGCCCAAACGGGATGCGACCTATTGGATGGCTGCCATGAGTCAGCAGGACTTCTCGGTGGAGGACCGTCTCGACGTCGACGCCTTCAACCGCGCGCTCTGGAAGGGTTTGAAAGGCGAAAACGCGCCTTACCCGGCAGACCGCGACGGCGCGGATTTGCGCGAAAATCGCGCGGCGCTGCTAAAGGAGCATTTCGCGGCAGCGACCCGGCACTGTGAGGCCCTTCCAGTCGCTTCAAATCATTAGCCGTTGGCCGCGCATCCGGTACGCAGCGATGACAGGGGCAGGCCCCTGTCATCGTTCCGGTTTTTCTCCGGACGGTGACCCGCGCCCAAGAGGCAATGTTCGTCGGGGGGAGATATTAACCCGGCCTATAAATATAGGCCGGGTTAATCCGGGGCAGGGATGCCCCGGCGCGGCGACAAGCCGCGTGATTAATAACTTCCCCCGTACCCACCACAACGTTATTGGAAATTCACATGCAACCCAGAATAAAGATCATCGCCGGCCTAGTGAGCGGCATCCTGTCCGTCGGCCTTCTCGGTTTCGGCAATGCCCCTCACGCGGCATCCCCCGACCTGTTGACCCGCCCCGCCGGCCCCAGCCCCGACGGTCTGACGGGCATCACCCCCAATAACTGGCAGGTTACCCCCGCCGGGGAGAAGATCCGGGTCGGCCACGTGCCCCTGGGCATGATCCTCAGTCCGGACGGCAACGACCTGCTGATCAGCAACAACGGTTACGGCCAGCACTCCCTCATGCGCATCGACCGGGCAAATCTCGCCATTCGCGATAACCTTCCCTACGACGCGCCGGAAGGCCTGTTCATCGGACTGGCCTACAGCAAGGACGGCAGGCGTATCTATGCCTCGGGCGGCCATACCAACCTGGTGCGCGTCTATGATGTGACGGAGAGCGGCATCGCCGAAACCGGGCAAATCCAGGTGGATCCCCGCCGCAAGGGCGGCTTCATCACCGGCATTGCCCTGTCGGCCGACGAGAGCCGGCTGTTCGCGGCCAACCACCAAGGCGGGGACGTGGCGGTTTTAGACCCCATCGCCGGCACTGTCACCCACCGCATCCCGATGGGTAAAAGCGCCGACCCCTACAACGCCAGCATGTTTCCCTACGGTGTACTGCTCGGGGCCGACGGCAAGAAGCTCTATGTGTCCAACTGGAAGGAAGGCAACGTCGCCGTTGTGGATGTGAATAAGCCGGATTCCGCTGCCGTGACCAAACGCATCGCGGTGGGCCAGCACCCTAACGCCATGGTCTTTAGCCCCGCCGGCGACCGGCTGTACGTGGCCAACGCCAACAGCGACAACGTTTCCGTGATCGACACCGCCACGGATGCCTGGCTGTTCGACATCGACGTGCAGCCCTACAAGAACGCCCCGTCGGGCAGCACACCCAATGCCCTGGCCGTCTCCCCCGGCGGCGAGACCCTCTACGTGTTGAATGCCGGCGAGAACGCCGTGGTGGTGGTCGATCTGGAAGATCAGAAAAAGGATCCGGAAAAACGCTATCGGGTAAGGGGCCGCATCCCCACCGGCTGGTACCCGACGGCGCTCAGCATCAGCCCGGCCGGCGACAAGCTCTACGTCGCCAACTCCAAGGACGTGGGCTTGGGCCAGAACGCCTATCCTCAGACCTATATCGGCGACCAGATGATCGGCTCGCTATCGGTGATCGACGTCCCTGACCAGGGCACGCTGGAACGCTACACCCGCCAGGTCAACGAGAACAACATGGTGGCCCGCGGCAAGGCCGTAACGGCGGGCGGCAAACTCGGGGAAGCCCATGCCCACTCCGGTATCCTCAAGCAGCTACCCATCCAACACGTGGTTTATATCCTCAAGGAAAACCGCGCCTATGACCAGATCTTCGGCGATCTTCCGAAGGGCAATGGCGACCCGAGCCTGCTCATGTTCGATGATCGGAGTGCCCCCAACCATCGCCGTCTGGCCCGCGAATTCGTGCTTCTGGACAACACCTACTGCGATGCGGAGATCAGCAAGGACGGCCACGAACGCTCCATGGGAGGAAACGCTACGGACTATACGATGAAGGTCTGGCCGAGCGACTACTCCAGCCGCGGCACCCTGATCAACCGGGCACTGATCGCCATCACCAATGTGCCCGGCGGCTACCTGTGGGACGCCGCCCGGGCGGCCGGCATCAGCTACCGCTCCTACGGCGAGTACGTGATCAACGGCAAGACATACCCCGACGGCAGTTACGAGCCCGCCACCACCCGCATGCCCGCCCTGGTGGACCACTTTTCGCCGATGTACCGCACCTACGACCTGAAGCACATGGACATCAAGCGGGCCGAGGTGTGGCTCGAGGAGTTCGAGACCCATAAGAAGAACGGCGGCTTCCCCAACCTGTCCATCATCAGCCTGCCCAACGATCATCTCGCCGGCACCAGCCCGGGTTATCCCACGCCCCAGGCCATGATGGCGGACAACGATCTGGCCCTGGGACGCATCGTCGACGCCATCTCCCATTCCCGATTCTGGCCCAACACGTTGATCATGGTCATCGAGGACGATACCCAGGACGGTTTCGACCATGTCGATACCCACCGCACGCCGGCCTTGCTCATCAGCCCCTACGTCAAGCGCCAAGCCGTCGACAGCACTCACTACAGCACCGTATCCATGATCCATACCGCCGAGGTATTGCTGGGTCTCAAGCCCATGAGCCAGTTCGACGCGGCCGCCAACACCATGGATCGCAGTTTCACGACCAAGCCCGATTTCACGCCTTACGAGCATGTCGTACCGGCCCAGGATCTCTATGAAATGAACCCCGCCTTGGCTTCCCTGCAAGGGGAAAAGCGCCAGCTCGCGGAGCGTTCGATGAAACTCGATCTGGCCGAAGTGGACGCCGCAGACATGCGCGAATACAACGAGATTCTTTGGAAGGCGATCAAGGGCAGCCAGCCTATTCGGCCTCTGAGCCGCCAGCCGCGTGAACCCGGCATTCGGGAAGTATTGCTGGTCTCACGGACCGACTAACAACGTCAGCCACACAAGCCGACCCTCGCGCAGGGTCGGCATTCTTGCCCGTGAACCAGATCCCAACCGAAGTTCCTGTTCTGACGCCCGCAACGGGCGCAATCGACCTCCCGTATCCGCCTTGTGAATCCCTGTTCTGCTTCGTCGGAACCGATTCCTATCCCTATCCCGGAAATGAAGCCGCGGCGCTCCTTTTCATTCTGCGCGCATGTTCCCTCATCCTGAGAATGCAATTAACACGAATTTGTAACCGAGTTGTAAGCACGTTGACACGCTAAGCCGGTAAGTTCCACAGGTGCCGAATCTAAGGACATTTTGCCCGCACGAGTAGCGGCATGGATGCGCTGGACAAACGCCGCGTTGGCATTTTCGACCGGATCGATGCTGGGGAGATCCGTTCACCTCTAAGTACATTCCGCAAATATTTGCGGAATCTCGACTGATTGGCTTGATTGGCGGGGTTGTCCTGCAGGTTGCCTATGCCGCAAGACTTCCCTGAATGTACTTAGAGCGTTTTCCATCCCGGTGTACGGATTCGTGCCAGGAGGGGAGAACGTAGGTCGGCAATCCCTTGCCGACAAAGCCCTTCGCCGAGCCGATACGTCGGCAAGGGATTGCCGACCTACATATCCGAATCCCTTCACCGATTCGGAAAACGCTCTAGGCGGCTGATGTCGTGCGCGCCGCTGGAAGGACGGACAGTCTGCGTTCCGGTGAGTGCATTGGCAGGACGTGCGTGTACTGAAGCCAAGACGAGACGAACAGACAGATACCTTACGGTATCACTGTTCCGGGAACCAACAAGTAGAAAAATGCGATGAACTTTGTGCGTTCTGGTTTGGCGCTGGCCATCCTCGTGTGCGGTTACGCACTCGCAGATCAACCGCCGACGATGCCTGCCATCGTAGTCACCGCGACTCAAAGCGAACGGGATTCCTTCCTGGTCCCACAGGCCATAGCGAGCATAACTCCGGAATTCATCGACCATTCGCTGCAATCCATGACCCCCGATCTGTTCCGATTCACGCCGGGGGTATACATCCAGAAGACCAATCAGGGCGGCGGTTCGCCGTTCATCCGTGGCCTGACCGGCAAACAGGTGCTGATCCTGGTCGACGGCGTCCGGCTGAACAACTCGTTCTATCGGTTCGGTCCGCACCAGTATCTCAATACGATCGATCCGAACATCATCGAACGCATCGAGACCGTGCGGGGGCCGTCCTCGGTACTCTACGGCACCGACGCGCTGGGTGGAGCCATCAACATCATCACGCGCAAACGCCCCGACTTTTCCAAACCGCTCGGCTATAACGGCCTGCTCTCCGCCCATTACGAAAGTGCCGCCGACGCCGGCGTGTTCCGTGGCGAGGTGGAGGGCAACTGGAACCAGCTCGGCTTGATCGCCGGGGCAACCGGCAAGCTGTATGACGACCTCGACGGAGGCGGAAATCTTGGCCGACAAGTTCCCAGCGGGTACGACGAAAGCGACGCGGACCTGAAACTGAACTACCGACTGGACGAAAATCAGGAGCTGATCTTCGCCGGCCAGTATACCCGCCAGTTCAACGTCCCCAAGACCAGCGAAGTGACCCTGGGCGACAAGCTGAAATTCGATTACGAGCCGCAGGAACGCCGCTTCGGGTACCTGGAATACCGGGCGCGTCAGCTTGGGGTCTTCGACGGCGTACGTATCAATGCCTCCTACAACAACCAGCGCGAAGGGGAACAAGTGATCACGAGGCGCAACCCTGCCATCGAAACGCTGGAACTCACGGATGTCGACACTGTCGGACTCTCCCTGCAGCTGAAGAATCGGATCTTCGGCGACCATGACCTGACCTACGGGGCCGACTACTACCATGATGATTATCAGACCCGGAAAGTCGAGCGAAACCGGGTGACGGAGTCCGAACGCAAACTGACGCCCGGCACGCCGGATGGCGCGACTTACGAACACTGGGCTTTATATCTTCAGGACGAGGCGCACCTCCTGGATTCGCTTGAAGGCGTATTCGGCGTGCGCTACAACCGATACGAAGCCCGCGGCGAGGTGACCGATCAGAGCCTCCGCTTCGAGACGGATGCCGTAGCCGGCAATATCAACCTGGGTTACCGGCTCACGCCCGCTCTCAACCTGGTGGGCGGGCTGGCGTTCGGCTTTCGCGCACCCAACATGGAGGACTTTTTCGGCCGGGTGGACTTCTTCAGCGAGATACCCAATACCTCGCTGAAACCGGAAGAATCCTTCTCCAAAGAAATCGGCCTCAAATATCGCGATGAGGTCCTAAGTGCCGAGATATTTTACTTCCATAGTGACTATGAAGGATTTATCGATCGGGTTACCGTAGGCCGGCGGGCCGACGGCGCGCCGATCCAGCAGCGCCAAAACATCAATGACGCCGAAATCCAGGGCGTGGAGGCCAGTGCCGAATATCCCTTGAATGCTCAATGGCTGGTCGGCGCAACCCTGACCTGGACCGAGGGACGTGACGCGAAAACGAAGGCCCCGCTGCGACGGATTCCCCCGCTCAACGGTGCGGCCCGTCTGGTCTACTACCCCATGGATCGCCTGTGGATCGAGGGTTCGGTCTGGTGGGCCGACAATCAGGACCAACTCGCTAAGGGAGACATCGAAGACCCGCGCATCGGTGCCGGAGGAACGCCGGGATACACTGTGTTCAACCTCAAGGCGGGTTATACGCCGCATCCCCAACACGAGCTGTTGCTGGAACTGGAAAACCTGACCGACAAGAAATACAAGTCGCACGGATCCGGCATTTTCGCTCCCGGACTCAACGTTTTGGCGACCTACCGATTTAGGTTCTAGCCCGCGTTTGTTCATCATCGCGTTGTGGGTATTGATGCTCCTCCCGCCATCGGCCGCTCAACCGATCCTGGTGCATGCGACGTTCAAAACCGCGGTACGGGATTCGGTGTCTAGGTCTCGATGTGTCCGGAAAATTCGATCGCAAGCCATGAACACTTGGACGATCACGCTCGGCGTGCCCGAACACCGCTTCGGAGCAGGATGACAACCAGCGCAGCCGCGCTGAATATCGCCCCGGCAACGAAGGTGAATGCGGCGCCGAACTGGTCCCACAGCAGTCCGGCTAACGCGCTGGCCAGGAGCATGGCGAGTCCGCTCATGAGGTTGAAGAAGCCATAGGCCGTGCCTCTCAAGTCCGCTGGCGCGGTATCGGCCACCATCGTCGCCAGCAGCCCTTGGGTGATGCCCATGTGCAAGCCCCACAGGGAGATGCCGAGCCAGACCCAGGTCCAGTGGTCGCTGTAAGCCAGCGCGACGTCGGCACCGACCAGGACGACCAAACCCAGCGCAAGCAATTTAGCGTGGCTCATGCCGTCCGAGAGCTTGCCGAAGGGATAGGCCGACAGCGCATAGACGACATTCATCCCGATCAGCACCAGTGGGGCGAAGGCAATCGGCAGCCCGCCCTGTTGGGCACGCAGGATGAGGAAGGCTTCGGAGAATCGCGCCAGGGTAAACACCGCCCCGATCCCGACCACCCACCAGTACGCTGCAGACAGCCGGCGCAGGTTTTCCCGTCGGATCGGATTGATGGCACGGTGTTCCGACTTGTCCCTTTTCGGCTCCTGTACGCCGAAGAACAGCAGCGCGACGGCGAGAAACCCAGGAATGATGGCCACCCAGAACACGGCGCGGAAGTCGTTCGCCCAGACAAGCATCAGCCCCATGGCGAGGAGCGGGCCGAGGAAGGCGCCCACCGTGTCGAGCGACTGGCGCAGGCCGAAGGCCGCGCCGCGCACCTCGGGCGGCGCGATGTCCGCCACCAGCGCATCGCGGGGCGCCCCGCGGATGCCTTTGCCGACCCGGTCCATCAGCCGCGCGGCGAGCACTAGACCGGAACTCGTCGCCAGCGCGAACAGGGGCTTGGATACCGCGCCCAGACCGTAGCCGAGGACGGCCAGGGGCTTGCGTTTGCCCCAGTAGTCCGACAGGGCGCCGGAGAAGACCTTGACGATCAGCGCGGTGGCTTCCGCCGCCCCCTCGATCAGCCCTACCACAAACGCGCTTGCGCCCAGGGAGGTAATGAGAAAGACCGGCAGCAGGCTATGGATGAGCTCGGACGAGATGTCCATGAGCAGGCTGACGAAACCGAGAGCCCAGATGGCCGCCGGGATGCGGGCGCCCGACGGCGATGCTATTGCGGATTGATCGAGTCGATTCATTCGCTGATGTGTTCAAAAAGGGATCACGCCACGGAATACGAGCGATAACGGGACGTTCATGCGGCTATTCAAGGATATTCACCTGGCCAGTCGTCGGTCCGCGACGGCCCCGGATCCGGGTCAGCACCCACTCGTCCCACGGGTCCTTCTGGAGGTGGACTTCGTAGTACCGGGCCTCCTTCTCCCATCGGAGCCAGAGCGAGTCTTCGGCAGTGATGTCGTTACTCATGGCGGCCCATTGCGGACTTAGGAAAGGATATACAGGCTGATGAATTCACCTGCAAGATCGATTCCTGATCAAACTCTTCCCGATAGCGCTTCGCACGATCATTTCCGCTTATTTATTCAGCAGAACTTTCCGTAATTGATGCCAAAAGTGAAAAGTCTTTGCCGCCAATTCCGGCCGAATCAGGGCTGACTAGGCAGCAATCCGGCCATCTAACGCGTCGTAAACTGGAAAGTTTGATGCCCCGGAAGAATCGAGGATTCCGGCTTACAACCCCAGCAGAGATCCTTGGAAGCCACACATTAGCGACAGATTAAGTGTCGTCATATCGCAGCGTCGTTCCCACTGGGCCGACTTACAGTCATCTTCGAAGGTTTGGGCGATTCCTGGCAGCTACCTCTCTGCTGACAGTAAACCTGAAATCCACGTCGTCTTATTAAGTCGGGAGTGGTGGTATAATGGTGGCATATCACCACCAGGAGGCAGCCATGCCTGGCATCACTCTCAAGAACATCCCCGACACGTTATATCAGCGGTTAGTGGATATCGCTCGACAGCATCATCGAAGTCTTACGAAAGAAATTCTTTTCGCTCTCGAACGGCATGTTCAACAGCCGTCCCACGACAAAACCGAACTGCTGCAGCGCATTCGGGCGGTACGTGACCGTTACCCCCCGAATATTAGTGAAACCGATGTGGATAGCTGGAAGGAGGCCGGCCGGCCATGATTTTGGTCGATACCAATCTGCTTGCTTACTTGCTGTTGCCAACCCCTCATACGGCTAAGGCCGAGGCAGTTCTGATCAAGGATCCCGATTGGTTCGCACCCCAACTTATCCATTCCGAATTCCGCAATGTTCTCCTCGGCGCAGTTCGTCGCGATAATATCGCCCGGAGTGATGCCGATAGTTTTTTGGCTCGAGCGCAAGAAGTCATTACGGTACCCGAAGCAGCCATCGACGGACCTGCAGTGTTCGATCTTGCAATAGAAAGTGGCTGCAGCGCATACGATTGCGAGTTTGTGTGGCTCGCCCGCTATCTGCGAATCTCGTTGGTAACGGCAGACAAGAAAGTGCTGCATGCGTTTCCGGGACGGGCGGTAGCAATCGAACAATTCCTGGGTACAACGACCCCGTGAAGTATTGAAATGGACAACGGTGGATGCCACCCCAACAGAAGTGTTCGGTGCATTAGGTCGAACGCAGAAACCAGCGGTGAGGACACCCGGACAACGTCTCCAGTGTGATGAAAAATCAGAATGTTAAACGTATTTAACTTTCGCGATACCTTGATCGAAGGGTATCGCACCTTCTCTCGCAGTTTTGTTCGAATCGAAGTCACCGATATCCGCGATGAAGTCGAGCGGCAATATGCAGAAGGCCGTTATTGGCCGGAGCCACTCATCCAGATCAACCCGAACTATCAGCGCAAAGGGACTGTCCAGCAACTCGCTGCAGAAGGACTTCTCCATAAGGTCTGTGCAGAGATATTTCAAATCGGGAAGACTGAAGGACAAGTCCTGCCGTTACAGCTTTACGCCCACCAGATGCAAGCAATTGCCAAGGGCCAAAATCGGCAAAGCTATGTCGTCACAACCGGCACCGGTTCGGGCAAGTCGCTTTCGTTTTTCATCCCGGTGATTGATCGGATACTTAAGGCTAAGGAGCAGGACAAGACACCGCGCACCCGTGCCATCGTCATCTATCCGATGAACGCGCTGGCAAATAGTCAGCTCGAAGAACTCGATAAGTTTTTGCATGATTACCCGGATGGACAGCGGCCGTTCTCGGTAGCCCGTTACACTGGACAGGAGACACAGACCGAACGCACCGCCATTGCCGATAACCCGCCGGACATTCTTCTGACCAATTTCATGATGCTGGAGCTCATCCTGACGCGTTTCGACGAGGATGACCGACGCGTGGTCGAACATTGTCATGGCCTGGAGTTCCTGATCCTCGATGAGTTGCATACATACCGCGGTCGGCAGGGGGCGGATGTCGCATTGTTGGTTCGTCGCCTGCGAGAGCGTTTGCAAGCCGATGCCTTGGTCTGTATCGGCACCTCGGCAACCATGTCGAACGCAGGTAGTCACGCCGACCGCAACAAAACCGTAGCAGAGGTGGCCAGCAAGCTCTTCGGTGTCAGCATTACCGAGCAGGATATCATCGGAGAGACATTAGAGCGGGTAACGGACCCTCTCAAGGACGTGTCTTCCATACAGGCGCAACTCTATTCGGCAGTGACTCGGCAGGTTTTTGAGTGGGGTGATTTTGACGCGTTTCGATCCGATCCCCTGGCAATTTGGGTAGAACTCAATCTGGGCATTGAACTCCCGGACGATGAGCCACCGCGCCGCGCCAAGCCCATGACGCTGCAAGCAGCCAGCCAGAAACTGGCCCAGGACTGCGGAAGCACCGTTGAAGAAGCGCGTAATGGTTTACAGCGTTTTCTGATTGCCGCACACGAGGTCCAGACCCCGCAAGGCCGGCCACCTTTTGCCTTCAAGCTCCATCAGTTCATCAGCGGCCCCGGTAAAGTGCTCGCCACGCTCGAAGCGCAAGGCAAGCGCCACATTACGCTGGATGCCCAACGCTTTGCGCCGGGCCGCCAAGACGAAGGCGTTCAGCTGTACCCTGTGCATTTCTGCCGTGACTGCGGTCAGGAATACCACCCTGTCTGGAGGTCAAGGCAAGACCCTGCCCGCTATCGGCCGCGAGAGATCGACGACATCGCCTCGGAGGACCGGGACGACATGGCGTATGGATTCCTATGTCCCGTTCGGGCAAGCCAACAGTACCGGGGGCAATTGGAGGACTTGCCGGAAACCTGGCTGGATCTCAGTCGAGCCGAACCCAAAGTCAAACAGAATTACAAGAAAGCCGTGCCATATCGGGTAACGGTCGATACGCAAGGCAGCGAAGGCGGCGGCGAACAGTACTGGTACATCCCCGGCAAATTCCGCTTCTGCCTGAGCTGCGGTCAAGTTCACGAAGCCCACGGCAAAGACATCAACCGCCTATCCAGCCTCTCGGGTGAAGGCCGCTCGTCTGCAACCACCATCCTCACACTCAGCGCACTACGTCAGCTCTTTACCGAGACCGAGTCCGCACTCCCGGGACAACCCGATCCACGCAAGTTGCTCGGCTTTACCGACAACCGCCAGGATGCTGCCCTGCAAGCCGGGCACTTCAATGACTTCGTTTTCCTGCTGACTTTGCGCTCCGGACTGATCGGCGCTTTACAGGTCAGCAACGGCGAGTTGAATGAGGAGCAACTGGCGGATGCGGTCTTCAAGGCGCTGGGCTTTGACCAACTCGATGAAGCGACCCTCGTCGAGTACCTGCGCACGCCAAAGCTCATGGGTCTAGCGCGGCAGGAAGCACAACGGACGCTGCGCTTCATCATCGGCTATCGGCTGCTGCGCGATCTCCGCCGCGGTTGGCGATTCAACAACCCGAATCTCGATCAACTCGGCCTGCTCGCCATTCGCTACCGTAGCCTGGACGAGTTTTGCGCCGACGATTCGGCATTCACCAAGAGCGCCACGCTCGCCAAGCTGAGTGCTGGCCATCGTGCGGCTTTGTGTCAACTCATCTTCGATGCCATGCGCGGCAGTCTCTGTCTGGAAAGCCGCTATCTGGATGCCGTCGAGCAGGATAAGGCCCGCACCAGCGCCTATTCCTACCTGAACGACCGTTGGGCTTTTGCGCCGGACGAACAACTGGAAACCGCGAAGTATCTGATTCTCGGTAAACGCCCGGAGTACAGGGGTAAGCCACGGACCGACCTCGTTACCGGAGGGCCACGCTCGCGCCTGTTGCGCCGAATAAAATCGGCCGGCTTTTGGAAACAAACCGCCTTCGCCGGCCAGATTCCGCTATGGAAAGATCCGGAGTGGACTGAACTGGTTGAAGCCTTGCTTCAGGCTGCCAACCTATATGGCTATGTGCAAAAACACCCGATCGAGCAACAATTGGTCGGTTGGCGTCTGAATGCGGCGGCGCTGGACTGGCGCCTGACCGCCGATGAGATGCCGGTCGAAGACAGCCGCGTCAATTTATTCTTTCGCGAACTCTACCTGAATGTCGCTGATTTGCTGCGCCGGCCCGGCCACCCTCTGTTTGATTTCGAAGCGCAGGAGCACACCGCGCAGGTCGATGCGTCCCGCCGCCAATGGCTGGAGCAGCGTTTCCGCTACACCGAAAAGGATCGCCAGGACTGGGCCAGTAATCCGGCGCACGAAGCCCCGCTGGAACGGCTTCCCGTCATGTTCTGCTCGCCCACCATGGAACTGGGCGTCGACATTTCCGCGCTCAACACGGTCTATCTTCGCAATGTGCCGCCCACACCGGCCAATTATGCACAACGCAGCGGCCGGGCCGGGCGTTCCGGCCAGCAAGCCCTGGTCATTACCTACTGTGCCTCGTTGAGTCCGCACGATCAATGGTTCTTCCACCATGCCGACGAGATGGTGCATGGTGTAGTACGGGCGCCTACACTGGATTTGGTCAACCGCGATCTGGTTGAAAGTCATCTTCACGCGGTCTGGCTGGCATGCGCGCAAGTCGAACTGGATTCCAGCATCGCGCCCATGCTCGACCTCGATCAGCCGGACAAGCCGCTGATCAAGCATTACTACGACTGCCTCAATGACCCAGCGGTGCAGGAGCGGGCGCAAGAAGCTGCGGCCCGCGTTATCGATCAGCTTCGAAATGAACTCGATGGCAGCGACTGGTTCTCGCCGGCCTATGTTCGGCAGGTGATCGAACAAGCACCGCAACGTTTCTCCAAAGCCCTGGAACGTTGGCGTGTGTTATTCGATGCCACCCGCACGCAAATGAGCATGGCCGATCAGATCGTCAAGAGTCACACGGCTTCTCACAGCGAGAGGCAAAACGCCCAACGTCGTTATAGTGACGCAGCACGTCAATACGCCGTGTTGCTCAAGAGCGGTAATACCCAGAATTCTGATTTTTACACCTATCGCTACCTGGCCAGCCAAGGATTCCTGCCTGGGTACAATTTCCCCCGCCTGCCGCTGATGGCCTGGATTCCCGCCACTGGCAGCAAGGGTGGTACGGGCCAGGATGACGAAGGCAGCATGGTCAGTCGCCCGCGTTTTTTGGCGCTTTCCGAGTTTGGCCCGCGCAGCCTCATCTACCACCAGGGTCGGACGTACCGCGTGGTACGAGCCAAGCTCAACGTGGGGTCGGCCGACCACATCTCCGGCAACAGCCAGTTGGCCACCATCTCATCATTGATTTGCAGCCAATGTGGCTACGGCCATCTGGGCGAACCTGGCGGCGCTCACCCCGTGGTCAACACCTGTGAAAACTGTGATGCTCTGCTGACCGAGCACGACTGGGTACGCGAGCTTTACCGCATCGAGACCGTCGAAACCGTGCCCGTCGAACGTATTTCCATCAACGACGAAGAGCGGCAGCGCCAAGGCTTCGAGCTCCAGACCACCTATCGTTTCCTACCGGGGCCGGATGGGGTCGTCCAAAAGCGCAAGGCAATCGTCACAAGCGGTGACGAGATATTAGCCGAGCTGACTTATGCGCCGGCTGCACGCCTGTGGCGGATCAATCGCGGCTGGCGCCGCCGCAAGGACAAGGAACAACTCGGTTTTTACATCAATCCGATCACCGGCACTTGGAGCAAGCAGGATGCTCCCGACGACAGTGACGAGGGCGGTAACGATGAAGCCCTGCTCGACAAAGTGCCTAATCAGCGCATCGTTCCATTCGTCGAGGATCACCGTAACCTGCTGATCCTGGCGCCGCTGCATCCATTACCAATTGAGACCATGGCCACCTTGCAGGCGGCGCTCAAGCGCGGCATCGAGATGACGTTTCAGATCGAGGAATCAGAACTGGTGGCGGAACCGTTGCCCAAGGCCGACCAGCGTCAGGCACTTTTGTTCTATGAAGCGGCGGAGGGTGGCGCAGGTGTTCTCACCCGGCTGGCCAGCGAGCCCGCCAGCCTGGCGCAAGTCGCTAGCAATGCCTTGCAGCTCATGCACCACAGAGCGCCGCAAGGGCTGTGGCAGCTGGACGAGTTATCGAGCTTGGAGCAGACCGACACCCTGGGCAACCGCATCTGCGAGGCCGGGTGCTATCAGTGTCTGCTCTCTTATTTCAACCAGCCGGACCACGAGCACATCAACCGCCGCGATACCGATGCGCTCAAGCTGTTGGTGGCGCTTGCCAATGCCGAGGTGCAACCGCCCAAGCCGGCGCAAAGCGCCGAACCGGCCGTCACGGCCCGAATTGGAGACAATGGCCGACTCGACCAGTGGCTGCAGGCACTTGCGGATGGCGGCTTGAACCCGCCGGACGCGACCCAGGTTACCGTCAATCAGGGCGCCGCCACTGCCGCCGGCCAGTACAAAGCTACCCGAGCACTGGTTTTTCTTGAACCAATATCGCCCGAGCTACAGAGCCTGCTGACCGATAAAGGCTGGCAAGTGCTCGACTTTTCCGATCCGGGCCAATGGCCCGCTCAATTTTCCACCCATGCCGACGTGTTCGGCCCGCACGAAAAACAACAATGACCACTCTCGAACACGACTTCATGCCCGGTAATCTCGTTCGCGCCCGGGGCCGCGAATGGGTGGTGCAAAGCGAATCGCGTCGCGACTGGCTGCGCCTGCGTCCCTTGGGCGGTGCCGACGACGACATCGTTGCCCTGATTCCCGAACTGGAATTGCAACCGGTCGAGCCCGCCACATTTCCCTGGCCGGAGCCCGATCAAGCCGGCAATCACGCCGCCGCCTTGCTGCTCCGCGATGCCCTGCGCCTCAAACTGCGCGCCGGCGGCGGGCCGTTCCGCTCATTCGGCAATATCGCCGTCGAGCCGCGCGGCTACCAATTGGTGCCGTTGTTGATGGCCTTGCGCCTGACAACTGTGCGTCTGTTGATTGCCGACGACGTGGGCATCGGCAAAACCATAGAAGCCGGCCTGATCGCCCGCGAATTGATCGATCGTGGCGAAATCGCCCGTCTGGCCGTGCTCTGCCCGCCGCATCTGGTCGAGCAATGGCAAAGCGAGCTGGAAACCCGCTTCAATCTGCATGCGGTAGCGTTGACGGCCAGTTCGGCTTCGCGCATCGAGCGCAACCTGCCTCATGGCATCAGCCTCTTCGATCATTACCCCGTGGTAGTGGTCAGTCTGGACTACATCAAGAGCGAGCGTCACCGGGAACATTTCCTCGCCATTGCGCCGGAATGCATCATCGTCGACGAGGCCCACACCTGCGCCGCCAGTGGGCAGGGCAAACAATTGCGGTTTGAATTACTGCAACGGCTGGCGCAAGATCCGCACCGCCACCTGCTGCTACTGACGGCCACCCCGCACTCCGGCGACGAAAGCGCGTTCTACAACCTGTTATCGCTGCTCGATGCGCGCTTTGCCGCGCTGCAAGGCCGCCTATCCTCCGGCGATCCACTGCGCCAGGAACTGGCCCGTCATTTCGTGCAGCGTCGCCGCAAGGACATCGCCGAATGGCAAGCGGAAACCGGCGACGGCCGAGGCTTCCCACGCCGCATGAAAACCGAGGTCACCTACCCGCTCAGCGGTGACTGGGGGGCATTCTTCGATAATGTACAGAGCTACTGCCGCGAGCTGGCCGAAAGCATCGAGCAGTCCGGCGGCGGCAGCGCCCGCCTGATCTGGTATGCCACGCTCGCCCTGTTGCGCTGTGTCGCTTCCTCGCCGGCGGCTGCGGTCAAAGCCCTGACCACCCGCCTGGAAGGCGGTGTGGAAACCGACGAACTGCTCACCGATGAGCGCCTGCACGATGGCCAAGCGGACGATCTCGGTAGCAGCGACCTCGAACCCCCGGCCCAATTGCAGGACGCCAGCCGCCTGCAAGCCCTGATTGCCGAGGCGCAGCGCCTCTCCGGCAAAGCGGGCGATCCCAAGCTCGCCGCGCTGATCCGGCATCTCGAAGCCCTGCTGGAAGACGGCTACCAGCCGGTGGTGTTCTGCCGCTACGTCGCTACCGCCCACTATGTGGCCGAGCACTTGCGCAAAGCCTTCCCGAAAACCGGCGTGGAAGCCGTGACCGGCGAATATACCCCGGAGGAACGCCGCGAGCGGGTCGAGGCGATGGAGGAAAACGAATCGCGCATCCTGGTCGCCACCGACTGCCTCTCCGAAGGGATCAATCTCCAACACCTGTTCACCGCCGTCATCCATTACGATCTCGCCTGGAATCCCACCCGCCATGAACAACGCGAAGGCCGTGTCGACCGTTTCGGCCAGCGCGCCGGCGAAGTACGCTGCACGCTGTTCTGGGGCCAGGACAATCCGGTGGATGGCTTCGTGCTCAACGTGATTCTGCGCAAGGGCGAGGCTATCCAGCGAGAGCTTGGCGTGTTGGTGCCGCTGCCCGAAGACGAAGTGCGCATCAACCAGGCCTTAGTCAAGGCCGCGCTGATGAAACGTAGTGAAACTCAACGCCAGGGGCCGCAGCAGATGAGTTTCGACTTCGGCGAGCCCGAGCGGATCCTCGCGCCGCTGGAAGCCCAGTGGAAGGACGCGCTGGAAAAAGCCAAGGCCAATCGCACGGTGTTTGCCCAGCGCCGCATTCGCCCTGACGAAGTGTTGCCGGAATGGCAAAAGCAACAAGAAGCCCTCGGCACCCAAGCGGATGTTCGGCGCTTTGTGCAGAGCGCCTGCGCCCGCTTGAATGCCCCGCTGGAGCCGGCGCCCAGGCAGCAATTCCGGCTATTGCCCCAGCATCTGCCTGAAGCGCTGAAGCAGCGCCTGGCCGACGAAGGCATTACCAAGCCGCTGCTCATCGATTTTCACGAACTGCACCGCAGCCATCTGCTGGTCTCAATACTGGCCGAACATTTGCTGGAAGACAGCCTGACCGGCGAACGCCCGGTCGCCGCCCGCTGTGCCGCCACCCTGACCGAGGCCGTGGACGTGGTCACCACGGTGTACCTGCTGCGCCTGCGCCACCAACTCGGCTACGTGCGCCGCCGCGAACCCTTCCAGATGATGGCCGAGGAAACCGTGGCGCTGGCCGTGCGAGGCCGTAGCCAGCCGCAATGGCTCAGCGACGACAGCGTGGCCCGGCTGCTCGAATGCACCCCCAGCGGCAACCTGCCGGCGGAAACCCTGCGGCGCGAAATCCGTACCGCGCTGGATTTTCTCGCCGGCCACCCGCGGCAACTCCAAGCGCTGGCCGAGCAGCGCGCCAAGGCCCTGCTGGAAGATCACCAGCGCGTGCGCGAAGCCGCCCGCGATATCGGCCAATACAGCGTCCAGTCCTGCCTGCCGGTGGATGTGATGGGCGTTTATGTATTGTTACCGGACGCGCTGTGAATGGCGAGTGGTGGTCGAATGCGCTATAAATGTGACCATTCTAGTCATGCACGGGAGGCTATCATGCATACCTGGCCGCTCAATGAAGCCAAAGCCAAAATGTCGGCGCTGCTCCGGGAAGCCCAGCACAGCCCGCAGGAAATCACCTCGCACGGCAAATCCGTTGCTGTCGTGCTCTCGCGCGAGCAATTCGACCAACTGGCCCAACGACAAAAATCCCTCGTCGAGTTCATGCGTCAATCCCCCCTTTGGGGCGATGAAGATCTTGCTCTGGAGCGGGACCGCAGTCTCACGCGAGAGGTCTCGTTTTGAGCTATTTGATCGATACCAATGTGCTCTCCGAACTGCGGCGCAAGAATCCCAACCCGCGACTGGTCGACTGGCTGGCCGCCAAACCCGCCAGCCAGTTATACCTCAGCGTGTTGACACTGGGCGAAATACGCAAGGGCATCGAGGCATGTCCCGATGCCTTCCGTCGTCAAATTCTGCTCGACTGGCTGGAAACCGAGCTTCCTGCATTTTTCTTCGGCCGCGTTTTACCCATCGACGCGGCGATTGCCGATCGCTGGGGGCGCGTGCTCGCCCGGGCAGGCCGGCCCTTGCCGGCCATCGACAGCCTGATCGCCGCGACGGCCCTTGAACATGACCTGACGCTGGTCACACGTAACATCCGCGATTTTGAACAGATCCCCGTCGAACTGTTCAATCCCTGGGATAGTCCCTGATCTTTACCCACCGCCCTCCAACATGAAGCGCACCCGCAAGACCGCCGGCGCCCTCAGCCTGCCGACGCTCACCCTCGAAGGCGGCCTGTTCCTCCCCGACCAGTTGGAAAAAGCCGCGCTCGGCGTCGCCCAGCACCAGACCGAGGCCGATTACGCCATCCCGAAAGGGCTCAAGCTCAAGGATGAATACGGCCGCGCCTTTCAGATCGCCTGTGCCGAGTGGAAGCACTTCGCCGTCCAGATGGAGCGAGCCGATCTGGACACGGCCGCTATCACCCAGAACTTTGTGCGCGAACTGCTGCGCGATGCCTTCGGCTACACCCAAATCCAGCCTGTATCCGATATCGCCGTGGCAGATCGCCGCTACCCGGTGTCGCTGCTCGCGGGCCAGGTGCCCATCGTCGTCGCCCCGCACCCGTTGGGGCTGGATGAGGCCGACCCGCGCTTCGCCGTGATGGCGAATGGTGAATGGCGAGTAGCGAATGGTAAGAAGGAAGACCATTCGCCACTCGCCATTCGCCACTCGCCGACTTCCCATTCGCCACTCGCTACTCGCCATTCACCGAGAAAGAAATCCGCCTTCCAGGCCCTGCAGGAGTTGCTCAACGCCAGCGCCGAACACTGCTGGGGCATGGTCTGCAACGGCAAGCAACTGCGCCTGTTGCGCGACGCCGCCACGCTCACCCGCCCCAGCTTTCTGGAAGTGGACCTGCAAGACCTGCTCGGCGGCCAGCGCTTCGCCGAATTCGCCAACGTCTGGCGTCTGCTGCATGTCAGCCGGGCACCCCAAGCGGCGAATAGCGAATGGCGAGTGGTAAATGGTAAGAAGGAGGATCATTCGCCACTCGCCACTCGCCACTCGCCGACTTCCCATTCGCCACTCGCTACTCGCCATTTACCGCTCTCCTGCATCTGGGAACAATGGCGTGTCGCCGGCCAGGAAGAAGGCGCCCGTGTCCGCTCCGGTCTGCGCCTGGGCGTCACCCAGGCTTTGCTCGCCTTGGGCGAAGGCTTTTTACAGCACCCCGGCAATGAGGCGCTGCGCGCCGCTCTCCACACCGGCGAACTCAGCAAGGACGCCTATTTCCAGCAACTCTTGCGTCTCGTCTATCGGCTGATCTTTTTGTTCAGCGTGGAAGAACGGGGCCTGCTGCATGGCAACGACGACAGCCAGGAGGCGCTTGCCGCCCGCCGCGCCTATGCCGAAGGCTATGCGCTGGCCCGGTTGCGCGATCTCTGCCTCAAGCGACGCGCCCGCAATCGCTTCGACGACCACTGGCAGGCCGTACGCATCGTCTTTCGCGGCCTGGCGGATGGCGAACGGCGCTTAGCGCTGCCGGCCCTAGGCGGGCTGTTCGCCGTGAGCCAATGTCCCCATCTCGACGCCGCGAGCCTCGATAACGCCCACCTGCTGGCTGCCGTGCAACACCTGCGCTGGGCGAATCACAACGGCGCGCTGGCGCCGGTGGACTACCGCAACATGGGGCCGGAGGAACTGGGCAGCGTCTACGAAAGCCTGCTGGAATTGGTCCCGGACATCGATCTGCCGGCCCGAACCTTCGGGTTCGTCGGGGTGGCGAATAGCGAGTGGCGAGGAGTGGCGAATAGCGAATGGCGAGTGGTAAATGGTAAGGAGGAAGACCATTCGCCACTCGCCACTCGCCATTCAGCCACGAAGGGCAACGCCCGCAAACTAACCGGCAGCTACTACACCCCCGACAGCCTGGTGCAAGAGCTGATCCAATCCGCGCTTGATCCCGTGATCGAACAGCGCCTCAGTGAGGCGGGGCGAATGGCGAACAGCGAATGGTCAATGGTTTCTCCCCAATACCGTGAGGTGTTTATCCACTATGCAAATCCAAAGTTACCGGAATCTGGAGGTTTGGCAGCGCGCGCGCAAACTGGTCACGGAAATTTATCGGTTGACCGAAGCCTTCCCGACGAGCGAGCGGTTTGGGCTGATCGCCCAGATGAGGCGGGCGGCGGTGTCGATTCCGAGCAACATTGCGGAAGGATGGGGGCGGCATTATCCGGCGGAGTTCACTCAGTTCCTCAGAACCGCCAACGGGAGCAGGGTCGAATTGGAGACACAACTGATTTTATCGACCGATCTGGGGTTCAGCACGGAGACCGACCTAACGCCGCTGTTGGAACAAACCACGATTCTCGGCAAACAGCTACTGTCACTGGAACGCCGCTTGAAGGGGCGAATGGAGAATGGCGAACGGTAAATGGAGAGAACAGTGACCATTCGCCACTCACCACTCGCTATTCGCGATTATGGGAAGAAACGCCTTCCTCCATTCGCCATTCGCTATTCGCCACTCACGCACTACTGAGTCTCCGCGTGATCGACCCTGCCTGCGGCAGCGGTCACTTTTTGCTCGCCGCCGCCCGCCGCTTGGCGGAAAAGCTTGCCCAGTTACAAAGCCCGGAGGGTGCAGTTACACCTCAGGACTACCGTCATGCCTTGCGCGAAGTCGTGGCACGCTGCATCTTCGGGGTGGACCGCAACCCGATGGCGCTGGAACTGGCCCGCACCGCCCTGTGGCTGGAAGGCTACGAGGAAGGCCGGCCGCTGTCCTTCCTCGACCACCATTTGCAATGCGGCGATGCGCTGCTGGGCCTGACCGATCTGAAGGCGCTGGAACAGGGCATCGCCAAGGACGCCTACAAGCCGCTTTCGGGCGATGACAAGGACGTGTGCAAGCGGCTGGCCAAGGCCAACGCCGTCGGCCTCAAGCAACTGGAACGCGACCTCAAAGGCAAGCAAACCCGGCTGCGCTTCGACGACGCGGATAGCCTGGCCGCCTTGCAAATCCTCGAAGCCCTGCCGGAGAACAGCACGCAGGACATCGCCGCCAAGGAAACTGCCTACCGCGATTTCTTGCAGCAGGCGAAGGAGAGCCGTCTCGCCCACGCCGCCGACCTCCTGCTGGGCGCCTACCTGCTGCCGAAAACGGCGAATGGCGAAGATGAGGCGAACAGTGAGTGGCGAATGGCGAATGGTGGGGAAGAAGCGAATGGCATTCACCACTCGCCATTCACCATTCACCACTCGCCCGTCCCTACCAGCGCCACGCTGTATCTGGCCCTGTTGACCGATACCCTCGACGCCGGCCACCGGCGGCAATTGGCCGCGGCGCAGGCCGTTTGCCGCGAAGCCCGCGTGCTGCACTGGCCGCTGGCCTTTCCGCAGGTGTTCGCGACGGGGGGCTTTGACTGTGTGTTGGGCAATCCGCCCTGGGAACGGATCAAGCTGCAAGAGGAGGAATTCTTCGCCACCCGCCACCGCCACGTGGCCGAGGCGAAAAACAAGGCCGAGCGCGCCCAGCGCATCCAATGGCTCTCGGAGGGCATGCTGGCCCGCCATCTCTATCCGCAAATGGATCATCCGCCCCACGAGTGCGAGGCGGAACAGCGCCTGTACGCCGAATTCATTGGCGCCCGCCGCACCGCCGAAGCCGCCAGCCTGTTCGCCCATGTGAAGGGGGAAGACGGTGGTCGCTATCCGTTGACCGGAGTGGGGGATGTGAACACCTATGCCTTGTTTGCCGAAACCATCAATCAGATAACGGCGCCTCGGGGCCGTGCAGGTTTTATCGTGCCAACAGGCATCGCCACAGACGACAGCACCAAAGCTTATTTTGCCAATATCACCCAAGCTGGACGCTTGGTGAGCCTGTACGACATTGAAAATCGTGAAGCAGTGTTCGAAGACGTGCATCGCAGTTACAAATTTTGCCTCCTTACGCTAGGGGCTGCCGAGCAGGCGGAGTTCGTCTGCTTTGCCACGCAAGTCGATCAGTTGAAGGATTCTCGCCGCCGCTTCCGTCTCACTCCGGACGAATTCCGCCTCATCAACCCCAATACGCTCACCTGCCCGGTGTTCCGCAGCGAACGCGATGCCGAACTCACCAAGAAGCTCTACCGCGCCACACCGGTGCTGATCGAGGAGGGCAAGCCGAATGGCAATCCGTGGGGTATTTCCTTCATGGCGATGATGCACATGTCCAACGACAGCCACCTGTTTGCCGATGCCCCCAGCCCCGGCCTGCTGCCGCTGTACGAGGCCAAGATGATCCACCAGTTCGACCACCGCTGGGCGAGCTACGGTTCCGACGGAAACAGCGGCGATGTCACGCTCGACGACAAAAATGATCCGAGTTTCACCGTCACCCCGCGTTACTGGGTCAGCGAGGCGGAAGTCGAACAACGTCTGAGCGATAAGAACTGGTCACGCGGCTGGCTGATGGGCTGGCGGGATATTTGCCGGGCGACGGACGAACGCACGGTGATTGCGTCGGTGGTGCCGAGGGTAGCCACAGGGGATACGCTCCTGCTTATGTTTCCCGACCCGAAATTCGGCCCGAAGGTCGCGTGCTTGCTGGCCGATCAATGCTCGCTGGTTCACGATTACGTTGCGCGCCAAAAGGTTGGAGGCACACACTTGAAATATCACGTAAAAAAACAACTGCCCAATCTGTCCCCCGACCGCTACACCGAAACCGACCTCGCCTTCATCGTCCCTCGTGTCCTCGAACTGACCTACACCGCCCACGATCTCCAAGCCTGGGCGGCCGATCTCGGTTACGACGGCGAGCCGTTCCCCTTCGACCCCGAACGCCGCGCTCACCTCCGCGCCGAACTGGACGCCTGGTACGCCCGCCTCTACGGCCTGACCCGCGACGAACTGCGCTACATCCTCGACCCCGCCGACGTGATGGGCGAGGATTACCCCTCCGAAACCTTCCGCGTGCTCAAGAACAACGAGATGCGCCAATTCGGCGAATACCGCACCCGGCGCCTGGTGCTGGCGGCGTGGGATCGATTGGAGAAGGGCGAATTGTCATGAAGGCTTTGTCACCTCCTTCGGATAGCCGTGGCGAAACCTATAGACATACTTACCATCATGGTAAATACTAGGAAAAACCTGAGCGCTTATGCCGGTACGCCGCCGTCGGACGATCAGGCCGACCGCCGCATCCCCGACGGCCCGCTGTACACAGGGGAGGAAGTGCTGGCCATACTGGCTACAGGCGAGGCGGCAATTAAGCTTTGGACGCAAAAGTGCATGCGTGATGTCCAAAAATACGATATGGAGCCCGCCGATGTCGTCGATCTGGTGAAAATCGCTTTGAATGGTGGAAAGTTCAAAGGGAGCCAGTGGTGTACCAATAAACCGGGCGGCGCCTGGGCGGCTTGCGACAGTTACCAACTGTTCTTTCGGCAATGGATAGAAACCGCCAACAAGCACATGGATGTTGAATATTATGTGAAATTTGCGATTGGGCGCTCCGGCAACATGATGTTGATCATCTCTTGCCACCCGCCCGAGGAGAGGTAGCCAGTATGAACCCTCAAACCCAACTTTGCCCGCTATGCGAAGAAGGACAACTGCATGAGCGCATGGACTTCAGCGAGGTTGAATACAAAGGACAACACGCATCGTTGCCTCTGTACTTTGCCGAGTGTGATGCTTGCGGATCGGAGCAGGGTAGCGCCGAGCACATCCGCCGTAACAAACGCGCCATGATTGCCTTCAAAAAGCAGGTGGACGGTCTGCTGCCTGGTGCAGAGGTGCGTGCGATCCGGGAGCGCTTGGGTATTACCCAGGCGCAGGCCTCGCAGATTTTCGGCGGCGGGCCGGTGGCGTTTTCCAAATACGAAGGCGACGATGTGATGCAATCCGAAGCCATGGACAAGTTGCTGCGGCTGGCGTCTGAGGTGCCCGAGGCATTCGCCAAGCTGGCGCGTGATGCGGGCGTGGAGATACCTGCGGTCGCCGCGCGTTCGGCCGACTGGCAAGCCGTGGATTGGCAGCCGGATCAGTCCAGCCTGGCGACGCCGCGAAAAACGCCCCGCCTGCGCGTGGTTCACAGCTCGAAACCCGAACCCGCCGCACACTACGAAAACGCCGCATGATCAGCGCCGACCTGCAAAAAGCTATCGATGGCCTGAAGATTGAGGACGTCTATCTGCGCGGTGCTTTTGCCCATTGCAGCGACGATTTCGACCCGAAATACGCTCCCGACCTTGCGGCATTGACGGTACAGCAGATGCATGCGGTCAAGCAGTCCACCCTCGTCGAGGTGGAGGGAGAAGGGCGGTTGCTGCGCGTGTTTATGGTGCTAGGCACGCGTTGGGTCGAGCCATTACGAGAGGCCGAGGACCCCAAGGTTCTCGCGGTCATCGAAGCCGAGTTCGTAGCCGAGTATCGCCTGCAAACCGAACTCGCCCAGAACTGCATCGATGAGTTTGCGCTGAAAAATGCCAGCTATCATGTCTGGCCCTATTGGCGCGAATACCTCGCCTCGCAATGCGAGCGCATGCGCCTGCCAAGATTGATTATGCCCGCGGTTCAACTGCCCCATCACCGCCATGATGATCCCGCGGCAGAGTAAGCCGCCTTGATGTATTGGCCGTGAATCCGCTGCAACGCGCCCTAATCGAAAAAGTCGGCGTTGACAACGGCTTCGAACACACCCAGGTAGCCGACGAGCATGACGTCACACTTGCATCAGCGCGGCATCCCACCCGTTCCACCATCTCTGTGCTGGACGCCGGCTTCGGAGTCCGTTTCACGTCCGGTGCCGCCGCGTTGTTACCGGAGTTATCGCGTGGCTTCCCCCAAGCTGTCCGGGATCGGGGCGACTTCGTAGTGGGCAATGAGGCTGCGCTCGCCGCGCTGTTGCGCCGAGCGGCAAGTTTGTCACGCGCATTGCCCACTCAGGCCGCAACCAGCTATCAGAAGGCGCTGGATGAGGAGTTGTCGGCTTTGCCCCCGGGATTGGCCGGGACGGAAATCGAACGCATGGTTCGCCAGCGTGTGGGGCAACAGAAGTTCCGCGAAGCAATGCTGGAATATTGGGGAGGGGCCTGCGCGGTAACAGGAGTGGCTGTCCCTGAAGTTCTGCGCGCCAGCCACGCCAAACCTTGGGCGGAATGCGAGTCCGATGCCGAGCGTCTGGATGTGTTCAACGGCTTTCTGCTGACCGCCAACCTCGATGCCTTGTTTGACCGATTCCTGATCAGTTTCGATGAAGGAGGTCGGTTAGTGCCATCGCCTTCTCTTGCGGAGACCGATTTAAAGCGACTCGGAATCGTGCCGGGCTTGGAACTGCGCTGGGTGGCTCCCGAGCATCAAAGCTATCTAAGCTTTCACCGCGCCCGATTCTTGCTTTCTGTCAACCAAACAGCTGATTGCCAAGCGCTCGCTTCTGCGACGCAATAATGCAGGGCGGGGTTGAGGTGAGTTATGCTCGAAAGTTGACGGGGCGGCAAAAAGTCCTTGGCCACCGCTCCGAGCAACGTGGTCAAGATCATGTTTCCGGGCTTGTTCGGAGAAATTTGAGGGTTCGAAGAATTCAGAAGCGTTGAATTCATGAGTCACGGATAGAGATCGGATAGTTAAATGGTTTTAGGTCGCACAAATCTGATCTGAAGAGTATTTTTGCGAGAGGCTCTATGCCTGCTAACGGCATGGTAGCCCTTGGAGTTTTCACCATGAAGCTTCCGATCTTTGGATGGTTCATGCACCGGTCGCCAGCAGCCCCGGCTGCGCTGTCGCCTGAACCAACTGATTGCCGGCCAGCCGGCGCTTTGCCGGTTTTGTCTCCCCAGGAACTGCTGCTCAGTCGCCGACAGCATGTCAACCTTATCGAGGAGTTGGCGGGAGCAACTCGGCATCATTTTCAAGTCTATTACGTCGCGGCCATCAACCGATTTGCCGAATTCGTGCAGCAGCTCCCCGCCTCGGAAGCTCACCATCATGCCTATGCCGGCGGCCTGCTCGATCATGGATTGGAGGTCGCTACGATCGCGCTGAAACTGCGACACGCCTACCTGTTGCCGCCCGGCGCTGTGCCGGAGGACATAAACCATAAGCGCGATCTTTGGACCTATGCCGTTTTTACGGCGGCCTTGCTGCACGACCTGGCGAAACCGGCCGTCGACCAGGTTGTTACAGTGTTCGACGAACGCGGCAAAGACTCCGGGCAGTGGGACCCCTGGATAGGCAGTCTGACGGACGATCCCCATGCTCGGTGGTATCGCACGGCATTCGTGCCGAAGCGGCAGTATCGATTGCATGAAAAAGCTTCGCTGCTATTGGTGAATCGAATCATCCCCGCCGAAGGCTTGACTTGGCTCGCCGGCGACCGCGAGGCGTTTTCGGCCTGGCTTTCCTGCCTTGGTGGAGATACGGCGGAGGCCGGAGTAATGGGCGAGATCGTCAATAAGGCCGATTCCGAATCGGTGGCGCGGAATCTGGGAGCGGAGCCGGGGCAGCGCGCAGCATCCAGCGCCGTCGTTCCGTTGCATGAAAAGCTGATCGCCGCCTTGCGGTTTCTGATCGACGAAAAGGAACTGCCGCTCAACCGAAACGGCGCAGCCGGATGGCGAGTCGGTGACGATCTCTGGATGGTCAGCAAGCGCACCGTCGATGCCATACGTTTGCATCTCGTGCAATCAGGACACACCGGCATTCCGACCCAGAACGACCGCATCTTCGATGTCTTGCAGGAACACGGCGTTCTGGTGGCCTGCAACGATCGCGCGATCTGGCGTGCGATGGTCAATGGCGAAGGTTGGGGGCATGAGTTGACGCTGATTCGAATTCCGGTCCCCCGGCTTTGGCCGAATCGGGATCGCTGGCCCGACGAATTCCAGGGTACCGTCACGCCGGATTCCCCGCCTCAATGCCAGCCGCCGGTGCAGGTGGATAAAACTCCGGAAGGCACGGTTTCCGGCGAGCCTCGACCCACTCCAATCCCAGAGATCCCGGAATCCGTGACTGCCCCGGTGAATGCCAGCCCCAACCCACCCGGCCATTCAGCCGAGCATCAGCACTACGAGCTAAAGTCGCCTCTGTCTTTCGCTTCTCCCGATGATCTCGGTGAAGCCTTCCTAGCCTGGCTGGTTGCGGGAATTGCCAGCAAAAAACTGGATTACAACAATCCGGGCACCCGGATTCATGTCATACCGGAAGGCGTGTTACTGGTCAGCCCGGGTTTATTTCAGGATTTCGCCAAAGAGCCCGATGCATCCGATGGCTCCTGGGACAAAGTGCAGAAGCGTTTCCTGAAGCTGGGCTTGCACGAACGGACCGCGAACGGCATGAACGTCCACCGCTATATCGTGACCGGACAGAACCGTTCGACGGCGATCAACGGGATTCTGGTGAGGGACGTGGGACGAATCTTCAGGACCACCAATCCCCAGCCGAACCCGCATTTACGGCGAGCGTCTTAATGAAGGTCTGATTAAGTCCTTCGACAGGCCTGTCCTGAGCCCTTCGACTGGGCTCAGGACAGGCCTGTCGAAGGGCATGAGCGGAATCCACTTATTCAGAGCTTCCTTAACGAATCTACTGTTTGGATTGAATGTTGTGCGGTCGATTTGCGCTGATCAGTTCGCCGGACATCCTCGCCGAGTTTTTCCGCCTGGAGGAACGTCATATCACCGATCTTCTCCGGCTCTTCCTCCTGCACGCGGGGGCGGAGCAGGAAGTACACGTTGCCCTCGTCGAGTACGGTCGACTTGCACCCCTGTCATAAGCCCCTCCGGAATTTGATATATCGCAACTCATTGGGCCGGATGATAGGGCCGGTGTTGCTAGTAGGTCCGCAAACGAAATCGTACCGCTTCAAGCCGGTCTAATATTGTACCGACCGAATTCGGCCTATCTCGAACGCAACGATGATGCCTACTCTGGTTCTGGTGGCGCTCACCGTGTTCTTCTTGGCCGGCTGCGATTCCCTTCCGCGCGACAGTGCCGGGGCGCTAAACCGCGTGCGCGGTGGCGAATTGCGTGTCGGCGTGGCGGACAACCCACCCTGGGTACGCTTCGAGGGCGGCCGCGTCACGGGACTCGAACCCGAGCTGATCGAGGCTTGGGCGAAAGGCCTCGGTGCCCCCGTGACCTGGCGGAGCGGCGCAGAAGCGGAACTCATTGAAGCGCTGCATCGCCGAGAGATCGATGTACTGGCGGCGGGGCTCGACAGCGAGACGCCTTACAAATCCAAGCTCGGTCTTACGCAGCCTTACATTGAGATCGAGGATCGATACGGAACCGAGAAGAAACACGTGCTCGCCGTGACGCCGGGCGAGAGCGCGCTGCTTTTTTCGCTGGACCGATTCCTTGCCGCCCAGGACAAAGCCATGTTGCGACGCCGTGCTCAGCAGGCGCAGCAGGAGAACGCGCAGCCATGAGGCCCCTCGATGCTTTTGACCTGCCGCCCGAAAAGGAACGCGACCTAAAAAAGGCGCGGCGGTTGGAAACGTGGACATTGATCTATATCGCCTCGTCCACGACCTTTCTCGGTCTCACCATGGGCACCTCGCAAGCCATGCGGACGAGCTTCTTTGAAGACGCGTTTTCATCGGTGCCGGCGATCGCCTTTCTCGTCTGCACGCGCATCGCGCGCCGCAGAGCGAACGAGGATTTCCCTTACGGTTACCATGGCGTCGTCTCGATCGGCTATCTCACCGCCTCGCTCTCGCTCGTCGGTCTGGGCGGGTTTTTGCTGGTTGAAGCCGTGACCAAGCTGATAGCTGTCGAACGCACGACGATCGGCGGGATGACGCTTTTCGGCCATACGCTCTGGGCCGGCTGGCCTATGCTCGCGGCAATCGCTTACACGGCGATACCGAGCGTCTTTTTCGGTCGCGCGAAACTCAAGCTCGCACCCCAAATCCATGACAAAATCCTTTACGCCGACGCGAAGATGATGAAGGCCGACTGGATGGCGGAGACGGCGACGGCCGTCGGCGTGCTCGGTGTCGGCCTCGGTCTGTGGTGGCTCGATCCGGTGGCAGCCGCGCTGGTTTCCGCCGATATTCTCAAGGACGGCGTGGTCAACGTGTACGTGGCCGTACACGACCTCATGGAGCGCCGCCCGATGAAAACCGATCGCTCGGGTCCCGAACCGCTCCCCGATGAGTTGCGCGCATGCATCGAAAGGCTCGACTGGGTCGCCGGCGCCACGGTCAGGCTGCGCGAAGTCGGGCACGTATTCTTCGGCGAAGTGTTCGTGACGCCGCGCGGTTCGCCCGAGGACTTGCCCGCGAAGATTCGTCACGCTGTGGCGGATGCGAAGTCGATCAACTGGCGGCTCCACGACGTGACAATCACGGTGCTGGACCGGCCGCCTGAGTGAGCCTGACGCTTGCCGGAGGAGGAGATTGCATGTCGAGGGCAGCGCCACTTTCGGAATTTCGGCGCCCTCGCGCAATTTTCGCCCATCCTAGAAATCTAGGATGCGGCCAGCCAGATACGTAGGTCGGCAATCCCTTGCCGACAAAGCCCTTCGCCGAGCCGATACGTCGGCAAGGGATTGCCGACCTACGTTCTCCCCTCCTGGCACGAATCCGTACACCGGGATGGAAAACGCTCTAAGTACATTCAGGGAAGTCTTGCGGCATAGGCAACCTGCAGGACAACCCCGCCAATCAAGCCAAACAGTCGAGATTCCGCAAGTATTTGCGGAATGTACTTAGGTGCGGCCAGCCAGCTTTTGTCTGTCTGCTGTTGTTTTTCCGAGATGATCAGATCAAATCAAGTCATGCTCGACGGCATACCGGATCAGGTCGGCGTTATTTTTGACGCTGAGTTTCCGCATCAGGCGCGTTTTGTGGGTGCTGACGGTTTTTTCGCTGAGGGATAACGCGTCGGCGATGTCCTGAACTCGCTTGCCCGAAGCGAAAAGACGGAGAATCTGCCGCTCTCGCTGCGAAAGTGCCGCGTGAGGAAATTGGTCCGGCACCATAGTGAAAACGATTTTTTCCGCCAGCGAAGACTCTATGAAGCGTTGACCGCTCGCTACTCTTCTTATGCCGGCAACCAAGATGCCCGGTTCGCAGTCCTTGGTGATGTAACCCGCGGCGCCGGCTTTGATCGCTTCTGCGGCGATCTGTTCCGAGGTATGCATGGTCAGGATCAGTATGGGAAGCGATGGTCTGATCTGCTGGACGCGTCTAATCAAGTCGACGCCTTGAGTGCCCGGCATGGACAAGTCCAAAACCAGAACGTCGATATCGGTACAGCGGCACTTGTCCAAGACTTCGGACGCATCCGCGGCTTCATCCACGACCGAGAAATTGACGGTTGAAGACAAAATATGAGTTATTCCATGGCGAATGATAGGGTGGTCGTCGGCTACCAGGATCTTGATCATCAATCATTCCGATTTTCAAAAAGGAGAACTTCTAGGAGGAAGCCGAATCGCAAGCCGGGTGCCTTTCCCGGGTGTACTATGGATGTCGAACTTGCCGCCCAATGCCGACACCCGTTCCCGTATTCCCAAAAGGCCAAAGGACTTGGGTTTGTGCTCGGCCGTCACATCGAAGCCGCAGCCGTCATCCTGTATTTCGACGCGAATATGATCATTCCGGGAAACCAGGAGTACGGAAGCGTGGCGGGCATTGGCATGCTTTGCCACATTGTTCAGCGATTCCTGGGCGATACGGAATATCGCGATAGCCAGTTGTTCATCAAGGACGATATCGCTCATTGTGGTTAAGACACATGGGATACCGGTGCGGGTCTCAAACTCTTTGACCAGCCATTCCAATGCGGCTGCAATGCCGAAGTCGAGTGCGCTGGGGCGCAAATCGGTCGATATGTTGCGTACGACCTGAACCGCTCTATTTACCAGGACGCCCAAGGCCTGGATCTTTTTTGCCAATTCGGAGTGGTTTTGAAGAAAGTTCATTCGTATGAAGGAAATATCCATCTTCATGGCCGTCAGGATCTGGCCCAGTTCGTCATGGATTTCCCGAGCGATCCGTTTTTTCTCTTCTTCCCTCAAATTTTCCCTGTGAGCGGCCAGGCGTTGCAAAAGTCGCCGGGAGTCGCGGATTTCTTGCTCCCGTTCCCGCAGCCTGAATTCTGTTTTCTTGAGGACCGTGATGTCTCGGCAGTTCAACAGCACGCTGTGCACTGTGCCATCTGGCGAGAGCTCAGGTACATGGCGGGACTGAAAGTGCTGTTCGCCGTCAGGGGATGGCAGGACGAACTCGGCGATTTGTTCCTTACCGCTGGCGAAAACGCTTTTTAGCGGCGACTGTAGGCATCTCACCAGATCGTCAGGTAATTCGAGGTCTTGATACGTCTTGCCCGGAAAGCTCGACGCCGGTCGGCCCAGAACGCGTTCTATGGCCGGGTTGACATAAATAAAGCGCAGAGCTCGATCGAAGCGAGCGATGATATCCGGCGAATTTTCCACGAGTGCCCGGAATTCTCGCTCGCGCCTATCCAATTCGCTTTTTAGGTACGCTCTCTCGGTAATGTCCCGTGCAATGATCAGGAAATGCCGCTCGTCCTTCGATTCGAGTTCGTCGATGGCCATTTCAACCGGAAAGAAGGTGCCGTCCTTACGCTTGCCTTGCCAAGAGCGGAATCCGGAGCCGTGAACTTTGCGCATCTCGGAATTCCGATGATTTTGGATAGGAGCGTAGTGTTTTTCGGCCTGTGTTTCCGACATCAGTTGATCGGTGCTGAGCGGCAGCACTTCGTTCAATCCGTAACCGAACATCCGGGTTGCAGCCGGATTGAGGATCTCGATTCGTCCGTACCGGTCGGTGATGATCACTCCTGATGGCACGCGGTCCAGAATTTCGTGTAAATAGAGCTCGGCTCGCAGCAAGCGTTTCGACAGTAGCCGCATCCGATGTCCGAATAGAGCGAAGAGCCCTAAAGTGGCTATGACGAGAGTGAGATTCACTTGAGGATTGACTGGAGAAAGCGAGTTTCAGGCATGTTCGGAGTTATAGCTCGCGTTTGCTTGCTTGCGATAGGCGATGGAGAAACGCCTGTGGACGTTGATGGATTGCCATACGGTCGAATATCGGCCGTCAGGCCGACGCGGTCAGCGGCGACAGCGATTTCGGAACCGTAAACTCGAGCGTTTTGCCGGTCCGCAGCATCGCTTCGACTTCATCGGCGGGCGTCGGTTTACTGAAGTAATACCCCTGTATTTCGTCGCAATGGCGGGTCTTCAGAAACTCGGCTTGTTCCGGCGTTTCGACACCTTCTCCGATCACCCCGAGATTGAGGCTATGGGCCAGAACGATGATGGCTTCGACGATGCGTGCATCATCGGGATCCTTGGCTAGATCGCGTACGAAAGACCGGTCTATCTTGAGATAGTCCAGCGGAAACTGTTTCAGATAGCTCAAGGAGGAGTAGCCCGTTCCGAAGTCGTCGACCGCCAACGAGATACCGAGTTGCTTCAACCGGCCCAGCACATCGGCCGCTATGGACCGGTCGCGCATCAGCATGCTTTCAGTGATTTCCAGTTCTAGGGTCTGCGGCGGAAGATCCGTTTGTTCGACGACGGCGGTAACGACCTCGACCAGATCCGGCTGTGCGAATTGGCGTGCCGATAGATTGACGGCCATTCGGTTGAAGGCTAGCCCTTTATCGCGCCATACTTTTGCTTGCGCGCAGGCAGTGCGGAAAACCCATTCGCCGATCTGAGCGATCAGACCGGTTTCCTCCGCGATCGGGATGAATTTGGCCGGTGCAATGAAGCCTTTTTGGGGATGCTGCCAACGTATCAGCGCTTCGACACCGCAGATTCGACCGGTGACAAGACTGACTCTGGGCTGATAATGCAAGGTGAATTCGCTTTGGTCCAAAGCCGTGCGCAGGTCGTTGACGATGTCCAGTCTTTCCCGAAGACAAGCGCCCATTTCGGCAGTGTAGAACCGGAACTTGCTCCGTCCTTCGTCCTTAGCCTTATACATGGACATGTCGGCATTGCGCAACAGTCCGTGAACATCGTCGCCGTCGCCGGGATAAACGGTAATACCGATGCTGGCGCTGATAAGAATATGGTGGTGCTCGATCCTGCAGGGCTGCGCAATGGCGTCCAGCAGTAATTGCGCCTTTTGCGCCGCGCACGAGGAATCGGTGATGTAGGGCAGGAGTACCGCGAATTCGTCGCCACCCAGCCGCGCGACGGTATCTTCCTCGCGCAGAGTTTCTCTAAGACGGCCTCCGATCAGCTTTACCAACTCGTCGCCGAAATCGTGTCCCAAGGTATCGTTCACGTCCTTGAAATTGTCAAGATCGACCAAAAGCACTGCGACCAGGCTGCCACTGCGGCGTGCTCTCAGCATCGCCTGCTCCAGCCGCTCGCGAAACAGGAAACGATTGGGCAATGCGGTTAGAGGATCGTGGGTTGCCTGAAATTTCAGCATTGTCTCGTACTGCTTCTGGTCGGCGATGTCGCGCGCCACCGTCGACCAGTAAGCGACCCGGCCGTCGTTCCCCTTGTGGGCTATGATGACCTGGGAGAGCGGGACTTTGTTGCCGAACCGGTTGACCAGTTCCGTCTCGCCCCGCCAGACGCCGCTATTTTCCGCCTCGGCAAGCCCTTCCCTCAGCAGGGTGTTGAATAACTGAGGCGGATGAAACTGTTCAATATGCAGGGCGGAGATGTCTTCGGTCCGGCCGAGCCCCAGCATCGCGCGTCCGGCCTGATTGATGTAGATCGGTTTGAGTTCGGCGTTGACGATACCGATAAGATCGGAGGTCCCTTCCAGAATCGCCACGAGTCGGTCTCGCTCCTCCTCGCGTTGTTTTCGTTCGGTGATGTCGCGTACGGCGACGATGGTCATCAATCCTTGTTCGGTATGCAATGGACCGAGCGTTACTTCGGCGGGAAAATCGGATCCGTCGTTGCGGCGTCCGCATACTTCCCGTCCTGCTGATAAGGTTTGCTGTTCCTCGCGATCAGCGTGCGATCGAGCAGAGTGCTTAACCCGGCAAATCTCAGGAATCAATGTTTCTATCGACCGGCCGATGAGTTCCGCTCGCGGACAGGCGAAAATGGACTCCGCTTTGGCGTTGGCCATGACGATGCGACATGCGCTGTCGGTCAGCAAAACCCCGTCCGGCTCGAATTCCAGCAGATCCTGAAAACGCGCCTCGCTTTTCCGAAGCGCCTCACGGGAGGCTTGGAGCCGCAGATAAGGTTCGCGCACGCCTTCGACGAAGATTCCCCGGTAAACGAGAAAATAGGCGATCGCTTTGTAAACATGCCCGACAAAATTGCACAGATCGTCGACGGCCCGATATTGCGAGAAACAGAGCTCGCTCAAGGCCGTAACCACCGATGCGCCCATCAAATACGCCAGAACCCGGGGCTGCGGTCGGCGCAAGCGATAGAGCAGCAAGAGAGTGACAGTGAGATAGATGAACGTCAGCGCATATTCCGCCTTCACTTTGAAAGGCGTTAAGCCTTGTCCTGACAGAAACGTCCGCGGCCAAAAATCTTCCCGGAAAAGGCCAAGCCAGACGATGAGCGAAGCGAACGCCAAGCATCCTGCCAATATGGCGCATCGAAATGAAAGCCGTTTCATCGGGCGCCAAGGCAGCAAGCCGGCGGCCAGGAACGTAACGGCAGCCAAGTAGCGTGCGGCCAGCCAGAAATTGATAGCTTTTTCCGGGTTGCTCGGCGTAATGAAATCCGGCATTCCCGGAAACGACAGTATGTGCATCAGGTCGAGCGAACCGATGGTCAGAAAGCCGCAGGCGAGAAACGGCAAAGTCAATGGACGATTCTCCTCGTAGGCGTTCCAGCCGATGCCGAATACCATTGCGGCGATCACGATGGCGGGAATCTCCACAAGCGTGTGAAGAGCGGAATAATCGGCGAAATGGACGCCGTGTTCCTGTACGCACAGCCAGAGTCCGAAGGAAAACAGGCCGAGAGGAAGGAGCAGCAACGTAATCTGCCTTACCGTCTTCTCCGTATCGGTACCGAATACGAATACCGAGTGCCCGGACCGATCAAAGTCTATGTCTGTCATAACTTCCGTTTCCGAGAATGATGCTAATCACGATGTAGGGTTCTAAAGACCAATCGTTCAGAAAACACCGCGGTGATGGCGATGTTCGTGTATGGAGCGAGTAACTTACCGGCTCGCACCATAATCCAGGATCGCTGACGGGATATCCGAAAGCGCGATGCTGCGTTCCACCGCTCCGAGTCTCACGGCCTCTTTCGGCATGCCGTACACGACACAGGTTTCTTCGTCCTGAGCCAAGGTTCGGCTCCCGGCCTCGCGCATCTCCTTCAGGCCGCGGGCGCCGTCGTCGCCCATGCCGGTCATGATCACCCCGAAAGCATTTTTTCCGGCGGTATTGGCCACGGAGCGGAACAACACGTCCACCGACGGGCGGTGCCGATTGACCAGCGGGCCGTCAATCACGTCCACGTAATAAAGAGCGCCACTACGTTTGAGCAGCATATGGCGGCCGCCGGGTGCTATCAGTACCCGGCCGGGCAAGACCCGGTCGCCGTTGGCGGCTTCTTTGACTTCGACCGCGCTGAGCTTGTCCAGGCGGTTGGCAAAAGCGGTGGTGAATTTTTCCGGCATGTGCTGAACGACGACGATGCCGGGACAGACCCGAGGCAGAGCCGTGAGCACCGCTTCCAGAGCCTGCGTGCCGCCGGTGGAGGCGCCCAGGGCGACCACTTTGTCGGTTGTCTGCGTGAGAGGGCGATGAGAATAGGACAGCACGGCATCGGCTGTATGCTTGGGTTCGGCCTTGTGCGGCAGGCCCGCGAGCGTCAGCCGCTTGAGATCGGCCAGGGCCGCGGACTTGACGGCGTGGATCAGTTCTGCGGCGACGCTCTGCAGATGTTGCTTGATTCCCAGCTTGGCTTTGGCGACGACACCCACCGCGCCAGCGGACAAGGCTTGCAAGGAGGTTTCTGCGCCTTTCTCCGTGAGCGAGGAACAAATCACGACCGGGGTCGGGTGTTCCATCATGAGCTTCTTCAAAAAGGTGATTCCGTCCATGCGGGGCATTTCCACATCCAGGACGATGACGTCCGGCCACCGCCGTTTCATTCGCTCCATGGCGAAGAGGGGATCGGAAGCCGCGCCGATGACTTCCAGGGCGGGATCCTGGCTCAAGATATCACTGATGACCTGGCGCACTACGGCCGAGTCGTCCACGAGCATGACGCCTATTTTTTTCATTTAGATTCGTTCTTTCTTCTCGCCGTGGAAAATTCGATGAGCTCCTGGCGATGTTCGAGGCGGGTCTCGCCGCTCCAAAGTTCGAATGCCAGCTTCCTATACCCAACGCCACCCAAGTGTGCCTCGTCGATCCGGGAGCCGAGGCGATTTGCCAGGTTTCTTGCGGCTTCCACGTTGCGTGCGCTCACGTTCAGGACGGCGGGTACGGAACGGTTCGCAAACATGTTTCCGCCGCCGAACAATCGAGCGCGGTATTCGGACGACGGCGCTCCGGCGCGCAAGATTTCCCGGCGAAAGAGTTCCATAGCCTCGTCGGCATAGCGTCCGTCCGGTTCCGACGCCCGCCCGTGGCCGCGGGCCGGCAACATGTAATGGCACATGCCGCCGAGGCAGAGGCGCGGATGCCATAGAATCACGGCCACGCAGGAACCGAGCAGGGTAACCAGGCGCACTGCTCCTTGCCCGAAGTAGAAGTCGCCCGGACGCAAATGGATTTCCTGAAATCCGGGGGGCGAAACGGCGATGCATCTCATGGTTTGCGGTAAATGGTGGGGGCGACGGGTTTCAGAGTTTCATCGACACCGTTCAGGGTTTCCGCATGGCCGACGATAAAATGGCCGCCGGGTTTCAACGTCTGGATCAGACGGGCCACTATCCGTCGTTTTGCCGCCAGGTCGAAATAGATCATGACATTGCGCAGAAAGATGGCGTCAAACTCGCCGATCTTGGGGAGCGGTCCGTTCAGATTGATCTGAATGAATCGCATGCGGCTCTTCAGCGGGGTGTCGATGAGAAAAGTGCCTTTCTGAGAGCCGACTCCCTTGAGGCAATAGCGGGTCAAATGATCCTTGGGGATGTGTCTGGCCCGCTCCATGGGATAATGGCCGAGCCGGGCTTTTTCGAGGACGCGCCGACTGATGTCGGAGCCCAATACTTCCCAGGAACCGCTACCCAATCGATCGGCCAGCACCATGGCGATGCTGTAAGGCTCTTCGCCGCTGGAACAGGCCGCACTCCAGACCCGGAAGGTTTGAGCCCGGCGGTGGGAGCCGAGGATGTGGTTCTGCAAAAAATCGAAATGCCCCGGTTCGCGAAAGAAATAGGTCTCATTGGTGGTCAGTAGGTCGAGCGCGTGCTGGAGCTCCTCCGCCTCCCGTCGGTCGGTCAAGAGGCGAAAATAGTCCCCGTAACTGGTCAATCCGTGCTGGGCGAGACGCCGGGCCAATCGTCCGCATACTAGGGCTTTTTTCGCCGGCGACAGATGGATGCCGGCGATGTCGTAGAGGAGCTTTTGGTATTGGCGGAATTCATGATCGCTGAGGGTCAAAGCGTCCATGGTTCAAGAACGGTCGTTTTTCGGATAGACGATTTTGGTTTTGCGGCTCGCTCCTGCCGCCGGGAAGTTCGATGGCCGATCCGGACCGACCGGGCCGTCTTGCCGCCTATTCCCCGTTTCCATGGTCTCCTTGCCCCATCTCGGCGAGCAGAGCCATCTCGTCCACGGACAGCACCTTGGCGAGATCCAGCAAGATGACGAAGCGGCCGTCGAGTTTGCCCATACCGGCGATGAAATCGGTGCGGATCTTGGCGCCGAAGGCCGGTGCCGGCTCGATTTCGGCCGGCGGAAGCTCAACGACCTCGTTCACGGCATCGACGGTCACCCCGATGTCGTGGCGTTCTTCCTCGTGTTGCACCTCCACGATGACGATACAGCTTCGCCGGGTCACCTCGGCCAGGCCGCGGCCGAAGCGCGCATGGAGATCGATGACCGGCACCACCGCGCCGCGCAGATTGATGACGCCGCGGATAAAGGTCGGCGTCATGGGTACCGGCGTGACATGGCCGTACTCGAGGATTTCCTTGACGTGAAGAATATCTAGGGCGAACAGTTCTCCGCCCAGTTGAAAAGTCAGGTATTGCTGTGCGCTGTCCGATTCGTGGTCGATCTGCGGCGACGACTTTTGGTGCGCAATGATATTCGCCATAGCGGCTCCTCGTTATTCGGATGCTTGTCTTAAAATTTTTCGAATTCGTGCTGGCTCATGGCGTAGGTTTCCAAGAGACGTGGCGCTTGGGCGGGTTTGGGTTGACGAACGGAGGGCTTGGCCGGCGCGTCCCGGTTCTCGCCTTGTGCCAGCCTGAAGAATTCCATGAGCTGTTGCAATTGCTCGGCTTGGCTGCTCATTTCCTCGGCGGTGGCGGCAAGCTCTTCCGAGGACGAGGCGTTCTGCTGCGTGATCTGGTTGAGCTGCATCATCGCCGTGGCGATCTGGTTCACGCCGGCGGATTGTTCGTTGGAAGCCGCGGTGATCTCCTGCACCAGATCGGAGGTCTTGGCGATGGAGGGCACGATATCATCCAAGAGCTTGCCGGCTTTCTCTGCCAGTTTCACGCTGCTGTCGGCCAATTCCCCGATCTCCTGGGCGGCGACTTGGGAGCGTTCGGCCAATTTCCGCACTTCCGCCGCCACCACGGCGAAGCCCTTGCCGTGATCGCCGGCGCGGGCGGCTTCGATAGCGGCGTTCAGGGCTAGGAGATTGGTTTGATAGGCGATGTCGTCGATGATGCCGATCCTCTGGGCGATCTGGCGCATCGCTTCGACCGTGGACTGAACCGCCTCGCCGCCTTCCTTGGCCTCGGTGGAGGCTTTGCCGGCCATGCCGTCGGTGACCCGAGCGTTCTCGGCGTTCTGGTTGATGGAGGCGGACATCTCTTCGACGGCGGCGCTGGTTTCCTCGACGCTGGCCGCTTGTTCGCTGGAGGCTTGGGACAGGCTCTGGGCGGTTGCCGAGACTTCTTCCGAGGCGCTCGACAACTGGCCCGCCGCGCCGCGCACATCGGTGATGATGGCCGAGAGCTTATCCACCATGAACTTCATGGCGGCAACCACGCTGGTGGTATCGCCGTGCCGGGTCTCGACGGTGGCGGTAAGATCACCACCCGCCACCCGGCGCGCCACCTCCGCGACATAGCCGGGCTCGCCGCCAAGTTGCTTGGCGAGGTTGTTGACGAGCCACAAGCCGACCAGGGAGCCGATGAGAATGCTCGCGACGATCGTACCGATGGCAAAACTGAAGACGACGCGATAGCTTTCTTGCGCTTTGTCGAACTCCTGTTCGGCGACGGTCAATTGCAGATTGGACAGATCGGCGATCTTATCGGTGACCGGATCGATCACAGCGTAGAGCGGGCCATCGAATTCGCCGAGTTGTCCCACGATATTTCCGGTCTTGGCATCCAGTACCTCGAGCAGACGATCGATCTTTCGGTCGGACTCGCTAAACATCGACTTGACCGCGCTGACCAGTCTGCTCTCCTCTTCGGTCATGCGGGTAGCGGCGTAGGCGTTCCATTCCGTCCGGATGCGTTCGTTGGCACTGCGTATCCGCTGCCGGGCGTCTTCTGCGGTAATCAATCCGGCATTGGCCTTGTTGACCGCATCTATGATGTGGACGGCATAAGCGTCGGAAATCCTCTTCAGCTTTCTGAGAGGCACGACGCGGTCGTTATAGACGGTATGGAGCCCGGCGTTGCTTTGCTTCATGCCGGACAAACCGTTCCAGCCGATCATGATCTGAAAGGCGCAGAGCAGGAAAACCAGTCCGAGTAACCGGGTTCTGACGGTGAATCGATGGAATGCAGTCATTTTTGTTCTTCCTTTTTGTCGTGTGGGAAGTGATCGTTGTGTGTTTGCGTATTGCCTTCTCGTGCTTCCGAGCTGTCGTTTGCCGTTGGCTAGAGAAGGGTTCGCTTTCAGGCTGCTTTTTGAGCTTCCAGACCGGCGGCATACTGGATCAGCGAAAGCACATCCAGAATCAGCGCCACTTCGCCGGAGCCCAGGATGGTGAAGCCGCTGACGCCGCGCACCTTGCCGAATAGCTTGCCGAGCGGCTTGATCACGGTCTGGAACTCGCCCATTAGTTCGTCTACCAAAAGCCCCGCCTTTTGCCCGCCGAAGTGCGTCACGACGATGTTCTGACGGCGGGAGGTTTGGCCGTGTATCTTGAAGTGTTCGCGCAGGTTGAGGATGGGCAATACCTCACCCCTAAGATTCACATAGCAGCCGTGGCGCTGTTCCCGTTCATCAAGCTCTACGCATTCCGATACCACTTCCAGGGGAATCACATAGGAGCAGCCGGCGACGCTCACCAGGAAGCCGTCGATAATCGCCAGGGTCAAAGGCAGGCGAATGCGTACGGTCGAGCCTTGGCCCTGACGACTGTTGATTTCCACCATGCCGCGGAGCGCTTCGATATTGCGCCGCACGACGTCCATGCCGACGCCGCGTCCGGACAGGTTGCTGATCGTGTCGGCGGTGGAAAAACCGGGCTCGAAGATCAAGTTGTAAATCTCTTGCTCGCTCAGGTTTTGGCCGGCGTTCACCAGTCCCCGCTCTATTGCCTTGCTCAATATTTTGTCGCGATTCAATCCTCCGCCGTCATCGGTCACTTCGATGACGATGCTGCTGGACTCGTGATAGGCGTTGAGCCGAACCGTACCCTTTGCCGGCTTGCCGGCAGCGACACGCCTATCGGTAGACTCGATTCCGTGGTCGATCGCGTTGCGCACCAGATGAGTGAGGGGATCGCCGATCTTTTCCACCACGGTTTTGTCCAGTTCGGTTTCAGCGCCGCTAATCTGGAGTTCGATGTCTTTGCCGAGTTCTTTGGAAACATCCCGGACAATGCGATTGAAGCGGTTGAAGGTTTCGCCAATCTGCACCATGCGCAACTGAAGGGTGCCGCCGCGGACTTCCTCGACCAGGCGCAGAATGGTGGAAAGCGCTTCTTGCAGTTCGCTGTCGTTCGTTCTCTGCGCCAGCAGGGATGCCGTCGCGCCGGCAATGACCAATTCGCCCACCTGATTGATGAGTTGGTCCAGCTTTCCGGAATCGACACGGATGAATCGGGATTCGCCGATTTTTGCGTCGCGGATTTTCTTTTGTTTTTCAAGAGCCGCTTCGACGACCGGTTGTTGCAGCATGCCTTCCTGCACCAGTATTTCGCCCATGGGCGGATGTCTTCGGGTTCTGGCGTCAATCTCGTTTTGCAGGGCCAGCGCTTCTTCGATTTCCCGAGGGGTGACGGCATCGGCTTCGATCAGGATCTCGCCCACCTTGTCCGCTTCTGCTTTGAGAGCTTCGATGCGTTCAATGGCGACTTCGGCGAAAGCGGGTGGCGGGGTAATGCGGATATGGCAATCCTCCCGTACGAACTCGAAGACGTTTTCGATGGTTTGTTTGTCCGCAGCGCTTCTGAAGTCGATTTCGAAACCGAGGTAACAGCTCTCTGGATCCATGAGCTCGGCGGGCGGAAGCCGTTCCGTTTTGGTTGCGAGATGAACGATTTCCCCGAGATTGCAGAGGTAGCGTATAAACGATGCCGGGTCGAAGCCGTTGCGCAGGACGTTTTCGCCGAAATCCACGACGATGCGCCAGCAGTCGCCGGACACGGCAGCTTCGCCGCAAACCTCTACCGGTGCGGGCGCTTTGGCCGGGAGGCGACCGGCATCGCTACTAGCATCGGATGTCTCAAGATAGGCGCGTAATCGATGGAGCAGCCCGACGCCGTTGGACGTTGGGTCGACGTCTGATTCGGAGCCCGCCGCTGCAGCATCGATGAGCACCGAGATTTCGTCGCACGATTGAAGTAAGAGGTTGGTCAAATCCGGCTGAGTCAGGATTTCGCCGGCGCGCATCCGATCCAGCACGTTTTCCACGACATGGGTGAAGGAGACGATGCCGTCAAGACCGAACAAGCCTGCCGAACCTTTGATGGTATGGGCAGCGCGAAAAATCGCGTTCAGGATGTCCGGATCGTCCGGCGTCTGTTCCAGCCCCAGAAGCCCTTCTTCCATTTCTTGGAGTAGGGCGCGACCTTCTTCGATGAAGACCGGTAGTGCTTGATCCAGGTTCATGACGACCGTCCTCCCGTACCGTGCGCGGCGGTGATGACCAGCGGATCGCCGAAGAACCCCGCCAGGTTATACAGCTCGATCAATTCCAGAACAGCCGGGCTGTGCGAGGTCAGGCGAAGATTGCCGCCGGTACGATCGGTTTCCCTCTTGGCCAGCATGAGGAGTTGAAATCCCGCTGTGTCGATTTCGCTGATGCCGGATAAGTCGATTTCCAGTTCGTTTCCGGCTTGCAGCATCGTCAGGAGTGGCTGTTTGATCTCCGCGGCATGATAGATGGTCAGTTCGCCAGAGAGACGCAATGCCCCGCCGTCTTCTGTGAATTCGATGGCCATGGCTAACGCTCTCTTAGGGGGCGATCAATTTCGATACGGCATCCAGCATTTGGGCAGGCTGGAATGGCTTGACGACCCAAGCCTTGGCGCCGGCCGCCTTGCCTTCGGCCATCTTGCTTTCTTGAGACTCGGTGGTGAGCATGATCACCGGAGTGAACTTGTAAGCGGGAAGCTGTTTCGCTTCTCTGACGAAGCTTATTCCGTCCATATTGGGCATGTTGACATCGCTGATGATCAGGTGGATTCGTTGCCCGTTCAGCTTGGTCAGGGCGTCTTGGCCGTCGCGGGCTTCGATGACGTCATAGCCCGCTCCTTTCAGGGCGATGCTCACGACCTGGCGAAGCGAAGCCGAATCGTCGACGATGAGAATGGTTTTGGCCACGGAGCTACTCCTTATGGATTAAAAGAAGGTAATGTTTGCGGATCGATCGGAACTGACAGGCTGTACGCCGGGGTGGTGCCGGCGTTGCTCTTCGGTGGTATAGGTTTGCGCCAATTCCTTGAGCCAAAGCTTGGCATCGATCGTTTCTTTTCCGGATGCTTCGGAAATACATGCATGGAGCTTTTCCAAATCGTCGCGCACGTGCCCCAGAATTTGGCTAACCCGGTCTTGGAATTGCAGCGAAACCAGAATGTCCGATAGCTCGTTCTTGATCTCTACGCTTTTTCCTTGAAGGATCTCGGCGGATTGGCACAAAGCGCCGCCCGCCTTGCTGAATTGGTCGAGAACACGGTTGATCGCGGTCTCGGAATCGGTCAGCAATTTCACGTCTTGATTGGCAGTTTTTTCGGAAAGCTCCAATGCCGAGGTGATGGCCTCGTTGATGACATTCACCCGTTCGCTGATCCGTTTTCCGGTTTCTCCGGAAAACGTCGACAATTTCCGTACTTCATCCGCGACGACCGCAAATCCTCTTCCGGCCTCCCCCGCGCGTGCGGCTTCGATGGCCGCGTTAAGGGCCAGCAAGTTGGTCTGCCCGGCGACATTGGCGACTTCCGATGCCATCTGTTTCAACTCTTCCGTGAAGTGGGACAGTTGCAGGATTTCGTGCATCGCCATCCGCCTCATGTCGAGAGCGGTCTTTAAAGAGGCGAGAACTGAGTTCAATTCGTTTTGGCTCTGCGTTAGAAGCGAAACCATGCCGCTGTCGCCCGCTTGTCCACCGATATCCAAGGCCGCTTCTTGCGAAGCGATCACCGTGGTTTGTAGGTCGTGCGCAATATCGGCAAAGCGGTCGCTGAGTATGACTATGGCCTCTTCCATCTGCGACCGCCCCATCTCGATCTGGCCGGACCACACGGGCAATACGGCCGTACATAATTTGTCCAGACTGTGGATGTGTTCGCGCTGCTCTTTCCGTTCGGCCAACAGAATGGCATTGCTTTCGCTTATCGCCGCCGCTAACCCTCGCTCGGACCGCGCGGCGAGCAGACGAACCGGCAGCAGCGCCATGAGTAGCAAGATGCCGCCTCCGATCAGGCTGCCGGCGCTCCAATTTCCTATCAGCGTCGTTATGAGAAAACCGCCCATCCCAAGGCAACCCGCATAACACCATAAGGCTTTGTTCGGTAAATGGTCGGAGGTGGAGAATTCGCGGGTGGCGTATAACTCCTTTTCACTGTGCATCTGTGTTTTCACTCCTGGTGGTTTTCGATTTCCGAATTACCGTGTCCGTGTTACATGCCGGCTCTTGTCACGTCCTAGAACCGTTTTCATTAGTCAAAATAAAGCTCGCACCCTCGGTAACTGCATAGCGGTTAAAGAGGGCGTTATTTGGGTAAGGTTGTTATTTCAGTGCTGGGGATAAGAGGATTCGCGGCAAACTGCCACTATGTATCCCTAAAGGTCGACACTATCGGCACTCCTTATCGAGTCGGATATGTGGCCATGCGTGCATATGACACGATTGTCTATGACGCTGAGCACAGCCGTTTGTGTCGGCGGGAAGAGTCCAAGATGGCCCGTGCTGGGGCTGCTGTTCGAAAATTTTCCCGGTACATCGACTTGCGGCCGCAGCCTTGATTTCCGTGACGATTCCGGGGCTATATTCAAACTAATCAGACCAGGCGGTCGTAGCCATTAGCAATTGAAACTTTCCCGAGCATTTTTCCAGCGAATGTAAGTCTGGTACGGATATCACAGAATGAAAGTAAGAAAATTCTGATTTTTTTGTAGGAAAAACGGAATTAGATGTAGGGGTGTCGGATGCTTGCCGTCTCGAAGGTATGGTTCGCCAAAGCGTGCAGGCTAAGGGAGGGAGAGAGGGGGTGAGTCCGTCAAGGTGGTGTAAATTCCGGGGGTGAACTCCGGTTCACTCTCACAACTGGATTGCAGCGTGCGTCCATCCAAAATCGCAGCCTTCGGCTGCGGTTTTCGCCCCTGAGCCAGGCGCAAACCTTCGCGGAGATCGTGCACGATCGCGTCGAAGCAGCCCGCCGCGAGCCAACGCCGGGTCTGCCGATAGACGGCTCCCCACGGCGGCAAGTCATGCGGCAACATCCGCCAGGGCTCACCAGTCCGCACCAACCAACGCAAGCAATTGACGATTTCGCGCAGATCGTGCTGGCGTTGGGGCGCGGCCGCCTTCATCAAGGTTAAATAAGGGACCGCGAACGTCCATTCGTCGTCTGAAACATCGCTGGGGTAAGGTTTTCGAGTAAGCATCCCTGCAGTACCTTGCCCACAGCAAAAAGTTCATAACACGCTCTGGAGTGTCAGACAGGAAACTGACACATTATTCGACAATAAGCACGCAAATCAGGAAAGCCGCGGGCTGTAACGTTTCTTTCACAATCTTATCCACGGACTTTTCCACCCGAACTGTGGATAAACGGATGCATTCCGAGGCTCTTGCCTTCCTCACTTTTTTATGTCAAATGGTTGTGCGAAGTCTGGGCGAATGGACGTGAGAATAACTGGGGTAGGCTGATTCCAGCACGGTCGATGCGTCTTCGTAGATTCGGTCCTGGTTACCCGCCTCGTGATACCGACGGAGTAGTGTGAGCAGATCGATGGCGTCCTTGGGATCTTCTCGGCCACGGTCAACCCAAGCAAAGAGTTTGAGGATGGCAATCCCAGCGACGGAAGCTACCGATACGATAAGTCTAGGTTCAACTTCAACTGGCACCGCGGATACCAAGGCATCTCGGTAGCCGGCGACATTCATTAGGATACTCATGTCCGGCGGCCAAGCGATGGTATTTTTTTCGACTTCGAGCCCACCAAACGGGATTAAATCCACGACGAATTTACGCCTACAGCCTTCTGGTTGGTAAAGCAGCCGCTGCATTACCCGTTCCATTTCTTGAAAACCGGAGCCGGTGACAAGATACCTCTTGATTGCCTTAAACTGGTCCCAGTTTTCAACCGCAAAAGCAAAATCGATATCGCGGGTAGCACGTTCAGCCTGCAGCCCGAATACGTGCTCAAGCAAGATGATTCTGGCGGTTGCTCCTACCAGGAAGGCTTCCAGACCCAGAGCAACTGATGCATTCTGAATTTCTCTCAGGACCGCGAGGGTAATGGGGTCGATCGGGCGCTCAGCCCTGGGTGCCAGAACCATTGATGCTCTGCTCATAAATCATGCGCGCCGTTTCAAGATTCCGCGGATCGAGGGTGGCGAGAAGGTCCGCATAGACGAGGATCGGTGGCACGGTTTCGGACAGGGCGCCATCGGCTGGAAAATTCCAGAAGGCATCCAATACCTCGATTTCACCTTTGGGATCGGCACGCAGCTTGTTTTCGACCACTAGCTTCGTGAGATTTTGACGAACGTTTTCGGGTCGGAAATATAGAGTGAAGGTGTTGGGCCTCAAATAGCCGGTCAGCTTGTCGGCCGCGACTTCGCCGCCCCATTGGGCTTTGTACCGGGTGACATCGACTTGCCGCCACCAGTCCGGAGTCGAAGCCTGAAACCGTCTTGGGTTTAACTTCGGACGGAGCTTGATGGGGTAGTTGGTCACCCATTCGTCAATCAATCGCTTGCGCTCCAGAATGCGTCGCTCGCCCATTCCCTTGCCAATTATGGCGTAACCCCTGTTATTCAGATCTAAAAAAACCTCTCCCACCGCCCCCAGCGCAACGCCGGCCGCTCGATTGATCTCGCGATAAGGTGCATTGACCAACTCGGGACGGCATAGCAGGACGAATATCACTCTAAGGGCAGTTGCAGTACCTGCACGAGGTGGTTCCGCAGTCGTGATATCCATCCCCTCCTTGGCTCGAGGGCGCAGTCCTTTCACGAAGATAAACAGGCCTAGGTCATGAAGATAGGCGTTGCCGTTGGCATCGATGAACTGCACGTCCAGTTCACGGCATTTGTCGGCCATTTCAGCGGTGATCCGCGGGGCCACGAGTAAGCCGGGCTGCTGAAATGAATCGAATCGGTTCCTGACTTGGCCGATCGCGGTAAAGCGATCGATTCGTTTGATTTCAGCCCTATAACGATGGGGCTGACCGGCTACGTCGATTTCCACGGCTGCATCGACTCTGACTCCCTGTTCCAATAAGGGCTCCGCGGCGATAATTTTCCCGGTCAAGCCAGTGGTTTCCTGCAGTGCGGCTAAGGCACGCTCCAGGAGGGCTTGCTCTTGGTGATGCAGGGATTCTTCTCGATAGCGAAGCGGCATGTTCATATTTCATCATTTGTTCACGTAACGTGAACATTATAAGACAGCGAACACAAGATCAAGCGAAATGTTCACGTAATGATCATGTTCACGATGCATGAACATGATCATTACGTGAACGTCGCGGGCAATCAGAAGACGGAGTATCTATGAACTGAAAATCGCGTCGGCGCCCGCCTCGATAGAGCCAAGCATGAGTTCAGATAGATTTCCGATAGCCACGGAAGAGCCCTATATGGCCAGAAATAGAGGCTGCTCTCATTGTCTGAAATTCGGCCATTTGCGGCCATTCAGTCTGTCCAATACCTGTCGGTCACGAACGACTGCTTTCCTCAACGTCGAGCGAGCAGCACGTGCCCGAATGAGCCACTCGGCCAGGGACTCCGAACAGTAGCAAACCGAGACAAAGCGGATGTTTGGTTGTGACAGGAAACCGTCCAAAGCTAGCGCAATGATGACGCGCTGCACGAGGGGGTGTCACTTTCGCCGTTCAGTCTTTTTCACGGGCCGGCCTCCGCTCGACCGACGCGCCTCAACCTTACATTGCTCACGCCCAGCAGGCTTTCCCTTTCTATGGTGGACAAATAGGGCGTGGCGGGGGCGGCTTACTGGATCTAGCGAGAAGATTGGACGGCGCCTACAGTCCGGGCAGCCAGTTGTGCGCCTCACTCTGGCAATGCGGCACTAGGCATAGTGACCCAGTGATTGTGGAGGCGTCTTCACCACCGCTTTAACCAGGGCTGGATGGCTTGTAGCTTTCGGGCCACCACCCCGTAATCGACGGGCATGGTTCTGAGCTGGTCGAGCTTCGGCACGTCGGGCGGGGTTTCCACGCCAGGGTGCAGTGGAATTTGGGCGCAGTCGGCGAAAGCCAGCTTGCGCTCGGTGTCCGGAGACAGGAGGTAATCGACGAGCTCGCGGGCGGCCTCCGGGTGCTGCGCGCCCCGGATCGGCACGACGGCGTTGGGCAGGATCAGGCAACCCGGTTCGCCCTCGCCCTGGTCCGGGCAGATCATCTCCACGGGTTTACCCTGGCGCATGCGGTTGACCGCGTCATCGCTGTCAACCAGACTGAACTCGAATTCCCCGGCGGCCACCAGGTCCGCGCTTTCGCCATTGCTGGTGGAAATCTTGGTGCCGTTCCTTTTGAGGGCGTCCATAAACCCTTTGGCGCGCTCATCGCCCCACAGCGTGAACAGGGCCGCCACATGGGTGGCGGTCGTGCCGAACAGGGGGTTGGCAATAACGCCTTTGCCCGCCCACTTGGGATCGGTATAGGCGGCGAGGCTTTGCGGCTTGACGCGGGCCTTGTGGTGGATGATGAACACCCGCGCCCTTGCGGAAAAGCCGGTCCAGTACCCTTCGGGGTCCTTGAAGACCTTAGGGATGCCTTCGCCATTGGGGGACCGGTAAGGCGCCGAAACACCCCGCTGCTTCAGGACTTCCGCCCGGATCGGTTCGTTCGCCCAATAGACGTCCGCCTGCGGGTTGTTCTTCTCGGCGAGCAGCCGGTTCATGACGCCGGTACCCTTGGTTTCCTCGGTGTCGTACACCGCTTTGACGCGGATGCCGGTATCCCGCTCGAAATCCTTGAGGATCGGTTCCGAGAACACCTGATCCTCGCTGGCATAGACCACGACCGTGGCTTCCGCGCCCACGGCAGTCCGGGCGAGCGCCAGGCTCAGCAGCAGCGATAGCCATCTGTAGGGTTGCATTGTCATCGTTGCCTCCTTAAGGGTTTGGCGAAAACAGCAGTTTCAGGCCGATGAACAAAGTCAGTTCCGGCTCGTCCCGGAACGAGCGGCCGGCGGACACCATCAACACCCGGCCGGGGGCCATGACCCACTTTCCGCCCAGGTTGAAGCCGGCGTTGGGCTCGCCGCCGGGGGAAGGGGACGTAATGGCGAACACCTCGCCGCCGAGCTTGAGCCGCTTGCCCACGGCGTGCTCCAAGGCCAAACCGAAAAACCAGTAACTCTTGCCCTCGCCCCCGGCCCACAGCTTGTAACGCGCATCGCCGTAGATCACGGTGTCGCCCCACTGCTTCTGATAGAGCAGCGGCAATTGCAGGTTCGCCCGTCCCGCGCCGAGGCCTCTTTCCTCGTCTCCCGTGGGCAGGGTGAGCTGGGGGTTGATGCCGAAATACCCCGCTTCGGCGTCGAGGCCGAAGCGCCGCTTGTACTCGAACAGCACATCGCCCACGCCGGAGCGCAATCCGCCTTCGGCGGGGAGCCTGTAGGGCGCGGGCAGCTCGATGCTGAGCTGGGTGTAAGGGTCGTAGCCGTAATTGACGTCCACGCGCACGAATTCGCCGATCGCCGAACCATCCCGGCTGCGTTCCATGAACCAGGGCAGGTTGATCTCCCACTGGCCCGGTTCCGGCGGGTCGGGATCGTTGGTGAAGAAGGGCGGGCCGCCGAAGGCGGAGGCCGATCCGGCCAAAACCAAAGAGAAGACCCACCGAGTGGACGCCGGCGTGCCACGGCCCATCGATTATCGGGCGGTCACCACCAGATCGTCGAACGAACTGGCCGCATCCGCCTTGCTCCAAAAGCCGATCCCGCCCGCCTTCATAAAGGTTCTATCGGTAGTCTCCAGATATTTCCGGTCGTTCAAATAGGCTTCGATCTTGTCTCCCTGCTGAACGATCTTCAACCGGAACCATTCGCCGGATTTCACGCCGGAGATGTTCGCGCTGTCCAGTTGCTTGCGCCGCCCGTCCTTCACGAAGTACAGGCGGATGTTGTCTTCCAGGGGGTTATAGCGGGCGACGTAATAGTTATTGGCGTCCTGCACCCGCCAGATGAGACCACCCCCCTGATCTTCCTTGCCGCCGTCGGCGCGGAGGCTGACTTCGATGGCGCCGTCCCGGAATTTCACCGCGTTCGTCCAGCACAAGTTAAAAACATCCCCGGAATCGTCGTGAATCTTCGTGATCGCCAGAACATGGGGCGCGCTCGGCGCCTTGGGATCGGCCTTGACTTGCCACTCCGCCGGGGGACCGCCGGGATTCGTGGCCGCGATGGTCCAGCCGGGCGGAATGCCGCCCGGCGTCAGTTCATCGAAGCTCAGCCGGGATACCGCGGGACTCGTAGCCGCTTTCTCCTCGGCCGAGACCAGACCGGTGAATGTGCACAGCCCGAGGCACACAGCCAAATGGATGAGTTGTTTTGTCGCCATGATCAAGGGTTTCTCCTCTGGGTTTCCAAGGCGGATTGGAGCGCCCGCGCCAAATCGACCGTGGGGCCGACGCCCCAGTAGTGCAGGAAGACCGTTCGTGGCGATTCCATGGTCATGTGGCTGTGGATCGCTACGATCTGGATGCCGGCGCGGCGCAGCGCTTTGAGCACCGGCTGCAGTTCGTCCTCGCACATGACGAAGTCACCGTCGACGACCGCTTGCTCGTCGCTGCCTGCGAACGCGGCCCAGGTGTTGACGCCCATCGTGCTGCCGAGGGTGTTACCTTCCATGGTCGTGGTTCGCCCGAGGGTGATCTTGAAGACGCCTCCGGCCAACTCGCCTTTGGCGCCGATGACCGCCTCGATTTTCTTGGGATCGAGCGAGGTTTGGGCGGGGTCGATGGCAGCGAAGGGTACCTCGCCTCGGCCGCCGCGGGTCTCCTCGACTTTGGCGAATACCTCGCCCACGGCGGCCGCCAGCTTTTCTTCATCCCCCGTGCCGCCGATGTGCATGAACATCACCTTGGGGGAATCCCAGAAGAAATGGTTGTGCAGGGCGGTGATTTCGAGGCCGTTGTCGAGGGCCACGCTCATGACCGGATTCACCTGATCTTCGAGCAGGACCATGTCGCCCATGACCAGGGTTCGGCCCCCCGCCTTCATGAACGCGGCCCACGAGGTCAGCCCCAGGGGCGGCGTCATTTTGACGCCCGCCGCGGTCACCCGGAGATCGGCGCGTGGCTGGCTGACTTTGAATACGCCCTCCTTTTCGTCCAGTTTCCCTTTGACGCCGGTCAGCCGCTCGATTCTTGCCGTATCGAGCCCTTGCCCGCCGCTGGGGGCCTCCGCCGCAGCCGGGCCGGGCAAGAGGTTCAAGAGCGTTATCATGAAGATGGCGGTCAAGCGGTAAATCGTATCTCTGTTCATGGAGAATACCTCGATCGGTCTCACAGTGTGTTCACCGTTTGCCGGCAATAGGCATAAAGGGCCTCGTAGACGATGAATTCCTTTTCCAGAATCTCCCCATCATCCTTCAGTCCCAGGTGCTGAAATCCCTCGGCGATGGCCTTGAGCCCCGCGGCTTCCGGCCGCCCGTAGAGGTCCTGTTTCACGTCCGCGCCGTGCACGATTCTCGCGAGCAGGGCCACGGCGGGATCGTCGATCCGGTACTTGGCCACGACCGCCTCGAAACTGCACCGGCCCTCGTGGTGCCCGAGTTCCACGCCGGGGACATCGAAAGGAATAGCGCCGTGTCGCTCGGCCACCGCCAGGACCTGGTCGGCCGGAACGAACAAGAACTCGGCCTCAGGGTCAATGAACTTTTTGATGAGCCAGGGGCAGGCCACCCGGTCCACCTTAACGTTCTCGCGCGTGATCCACTTCATGATGTTTGACCTCCAGTGAGTTATGGAAGCAGTTTTTTATCGGCGCCTTTCTCGGTATGCGTGAGCACGCCTGCCGCGGCGAAGGCCGCGTAAACAGGTAGCACGCGCCCATGGCATCCAAGAGATCCACGATGAGGACCTTGCGGACGGGTTCGTCCACCTCTTGAGTTCTAACCACTTCGCCACGCGCGCTATCCCGTTGACCGATGCCATTCCGTCTTATCCCTTTACACCGGCCGATTCCGCCGTCCCGTCAGTACCCGAGGCGAGGAGTCCCCGGCGAACCTGGTCGAAGTGGGCGCGGATTTCCTCCACCGACCCCTGGCGGACGATGGCGCCCGCGCGCATCACCACGATCCGCTGGGCGATGGCGAACGCCTCGTCCAGATTGTGGGTGACGTAGAGCAGGGTGAATCCGAGTGCTTCCTGGAGCGCCAGAATCTCGCGGCGCAGTTCGAGGGCCAGTTCAAAGTCCAGGCTGGACAGGGGTTCGTCCATGAGCAGCAGGCGGGGTTGGGTGACGAGGGCACGGGCCAGGGCGACACGCTGCTGCTCGCCGCCCGAAAGTTCGCCGGGGCGCGCGTCCGGCCGCGATTCCAGGCGCACCAACCGCAGGGTTTCCCGGATGCGCCGTTCCCGCTCCGCCCTGGCAACGCCCTGCGCCTTCAGGCCGAATTCCAGATTCCCGCGCACCGTGAGATGCGGCCACAGGGCCAGGTCCTGAAACACCATGCCGAGACCCCGCTGTTCGGGTTCCAGGTCAAGGCGGCCGGCTTCCGCCGCGACCGCCCCGTCCAGCAGTACGGCGCCCCGCTCGGGCACGCGGAAACCGGCGGCGAGGCGCAGCACCGTGGTCTTGCCGCAGCCGGAAGGGCCGAGCAGCACGACCCGCTCGCCGGCTTCCACGTCCAGGGAAAAATCCCGCACCGCCGGCTTGCCCCGATAGGACGCCCAAACCTGCCGGAACTCGACGGCGCTCATGGCGAGTGCGCCTCTCTGCGAAGGCCAAGTCCAGTCAGGATGAGCGGCGGCAGTGCCGCGGCCACCAACAAGGCGCACAGCGCCGCCACCAACCCGAACGGGCTGTTGGCCATCACGGTGAAGATGCGCACCGGCAGGGTGTCCCCGCCGGGCGGGTACACCAGCAGGGCGAGTCCGGTATCGCGCAGGCAAAAGAGGTAAGCGACCAGCCAGGCGGTCAGGAGTCCTCGCCGGCTCAGGGGCAGCGCGATGAACAGGATCCGCCGCCACCAGCCAGCCCCGGCCACGGCCGCCGCCTGCTCCAGGGACGGCGGGAGGCGCGCCAGAGCGCTGTGGGCGATGCCCCCGGACAATGCTCCATACTGGATGAGATACCCCAACAGCAGGAGACCCGGCGAGGCGTAGAAGCCGGCAGTCGCAGGTTGGTTCCACAGTCCGATCAGGCCGATGCCTACAACTGAGCTGGGCAGGATCAGGAGCAGCAGGGCGGCGAATTCGGTGAGGCCTGCGCCGCGCGTCCGCTCGCGCCACAAAAGCCCCAGAAAAAATCCGAAGGCCGTCAAAAGGCTCGCCCCGAGCGCAGCGTACAACAGGCTGCGCCCGAGGGCATCGCCCGCCCGACGCCACGCGTCGCCGAAGTCCGCCGGGGCGGCTTGAAGCAGTAGTGCGCCGAGCGGCAACACCACGAGCATCAAAAGCAGACTGGATACGCCGACCGTCCATAGCCATTTGCAAGCGCCCAGGCGGATGGAAAGCGAGGTTCCCGCCGGCCGAAGATCGGGTGCCGCGAAGCGCCGCGAGCGCCATTCCGCCGCCAGCGGCAAGCCCACGACCAGCGCCAGCGGAGCCGCTGCCGCGATGGCCGCGTCGAAATCGTAGAAGGCCGCGAACTGGGTCAGGATTTCCACCGGGTACACGTCATAGCGCAGGAACATGGGCACGGTGAGTTCGCCCAGGACCAGCAGAAACACCAGGACAGCGCCGAATAGAACGCCCGGCCCAACGGCCGGCAGGGTGATGCGGCCAAGCACTTTCGGCCAGGCGGCGTACAGCCTCGCAGCCTCCTCCAGGCGGGGATTGACGCTATGGAGGAGGGTCGCCGTGAGTAGCACGATCAGGGGCAGAAACACCGTGGCCAGCGTTACGGCACAGCCCGGCAGTCCGAACAGCCATTCTGAGAGAGTTCCGGCCACTGAAGCGGGCAGCAGGCGGGCGAGCCAACCCTCCCGCCCCAGCAGGGCGAACCAGCCGAGCGCGAGGAAATAGGGCGGGAGCAGCAGGGGCAGGATGAACCCCGCGGCGAACAGGCGCCGCCCCGGCAGATCGGTCTTGCCGAGCAGCAGGCCGAGCGGCACGCCGAGTCCCAGCGCGCCCAGGGTGGCCAGTCCCGCGAGCAGCACGCTCCGACCGAAGAGCCGAGGCAGGCGGGGCGATGCCCACAGGTCCCGATAGCGATCCAGGCCGAACATTCCGTCCACGGTGAGACTCGATGCGAACATGACCACGAGCGGCGCCAATCCCAGCCCCAGAAACAAGGTTGCCGCAAGGGTCAGGGTGAGGCGTCTCGAACCCATGGAACCGGTGGTTTAATGCCTGACGGCAATACCTTCAGGCATTTTGGAGAAGGGAATGGTCTTCACCGCCTCGTCCCGCTTGGCGTCGATCACCCCCTGAACCGGGTCGAAAGGCGGCGGTGCTTCCGCGCGGGCCGGCAACATGGCGCACATCAGGAAAAGGAAAGTTCCTAGCGTAATCCTCGGAAAGACGATGCGGTTCATAACAGCACTCCCGCCTGGGCCAACCAGGGTTTGAGGAAGGTGAACAAGAAACCGACCAGGCCGCAGACGCCGATGACCGGGATGACGCCGACCCGGCAACGGAACAGGATCAGCAGCGCACCCAGGCCTACCAGAGCCGAAACGCCATCGAAGCGCCCAGAGAAGCCCTGCGGCCAAAATACGTGGTAGGCGAAAAACACAGCGAGGTTGAGGATGACACCCACCACGGCGGCGGTAATGCCGGTCAGGGGCGCGGTGAACTTGAGATTGCCGTGGGTGGTTTCGACCAGGGGGCCGCCCGCCAGGATGAACAGGAAACTGGGCAGGAAGGTGAACCAGGTCACCACGGCCGCGGCTGCGGTGCCTGCCAGAAAAAGCTGATCCGGTCCGAACAGTTGCTTGGCCCAGCCGGCGACGAAACCGACGAAGGTCACCACCATGATGAGCGGCCCCGGCGTCGTTTCGCCCAAGGCCAGGCCGTCGATCATTTGATGCGGAGCGAGCCAGTGGAAATGCTCGACCGCGCCCTGATAGACGTAGGGCAGCACCGCGTAGGCACCGCCGAAGGTGAGCAGGGCCGCCTTGGTGAAGAACCAGCCCATCTGCGTGAGCGCGCCGTGCCAACCATACTGCGCGTATAGGAAGCCGATCGCGCCACTCCATAGGATCAGGCCCGCTAGAATGATCTTGAGCAAGCTGGCCCAGGTGAAGCGGGCATGGGCGGGAACCGGCGTATCGTCGTCGATCAGCGCCGGACCGTAGCTTTGCTTGGCCGCACCATGGCCTCCGACCACAAATTTGCCGGGTGCAAACTTGCCGCCGATGCCGCCCAGGATCGCCGCTACCAGCACGATCAAGGGAAACGGCGCTTTGAAAGCAAAAATGGCCACGAACGCCGAGGCTGCCATGGCCCACAGCACCCAATTTTTCAGCGCCCCCGAGCCGACGCGCCAGGCTGCGAACAAAACGATGGCGGTCACCGCCGGCTTGATGCCGTACAGCACGCCGGCCACGGCGGGCACCTTGCCGAACGCCAGGTAAATCAAGCCCAGTCCGATCAAGATCAAGAGCGAAGGCAACACGAACAGCCCTCCCGCGATGATCCCGCCCCAGGTGCGGTGCATCAGCCAGCCGATATAGGTCGCCAGTTGCTGCGCCTCCGGCCCCGGCAGGAGCATGCAGTAGTTGAGTGCGTGCAGGAAGCGTTTCTCGCTGATCCAGCGGCGCCGTTCGACCAATTTCCGAATGCATGATGGCGATCTGGCCGGCGGGGCCGCCGAAACTGATGAAGCCGAGCTTGAGCCAGAACAGGAAGGCGGCCCAAAAACCTACGGCGACCGGGCGAACATTGTTCTTAGTGGGTGCGGTGACGTGGGAAGTTTCGCTCATGGCGCGGAATCCTTTTCAAATGCGGCCAGTAGCCCGTCAAACAGAACACTGGCGGCCGTGAACAGTTGATCGTCATTGGCGCTGGTTTCACGCAGGCCCGCCAATACGCGCTCAATGCCTTGGGCCTCCGGAGGTTGGATGCCGCCGACGTCGAGGAAGTGCACGATGCCGGCGAGTCGCGCGAGCGGTGGCGACTCCAGGCCGAATCCGGCCAGGAGGGTCTCGAAGGTCACCTTGCCGCCCACATGGGAAAAGGCGGCACCGTCGAAGTCGAACCCCAACGCGTCCTCCGGGCAGTCGGCGGGTGAAGCCAACCAGAGAATGCGGGCGTCCGGGTCGATGAAGCGGCGAATCAGCCAGGCGCTCGCGAGTCGATCCACCCAGGGGCGGGCACGAGTCGCCCACACGCGGCCGCGATAGTCGGCAATATCCAAGCGTGGGATCGCACCGGCCGCCGCATGCGGTTCGTCGGGGGACAGGCTGCGGCTGACCGAACTTTCCAGCTCCTGCAAGGCGGCATCGGCTTGTTTCTGGGCTTCCCCCGGGAAAAAGTCGATGGCGGCCAGTTGTCCAAATGTCTTGCGGAGCTTTCTGGCTTGTTTCAGTGTCGCCGGCGCGGTTTCGCTCGTCAGCTGAGAGCGGCATTGGGCAATCTCCGCCAGCAATTCGCCGAATTCGGATGAACGGTCAAACAGACCCGAAAAACCGTCTTCACCTTTTCCTTCAGCCGTCAGCAAATAGGCCGTGCCGCCGTTCTCACGGAGATCGTCGGCGACCTCGGCCAGAATCTCTCGACAGCCGTCCTGTTCGGGCAGCAAATAGACGCCATCCCGGAGCACCGCGGCGCCCGAGGCTTTGAGCGCTCGCCAGGCCCGCATTCGGGCCGTGGCGTTCTCCGTCGGCAGAGTCAGTATGAGCAAAAGCCAAGACATGTGTAGCATTCTCTACAGTAATGTAGATTATGCTACTCATTAAGCTGAAGGGCTTCAAGTTGCGTAAACGCCTTTTAAAACAGGTTTCTCAGCAATAAGACCAAGCCATAGCACACGCTGGTAGCTATCGCCGCGAGGCCGAGTGCCAGCCAGAAATTCAGCGACCGTTCCAGCAGCAGGGGCAAGATCCAAAAGAAGGCCAGTGAAGGTATCACCAGCCAGACGATTTGCCGCGCAAGCTCAGTTATCAGTTCGGTGTCCCCGGTGTCGACATAGAGCCAGATGAAGGCCAGAATCGATGTGATCGGCAGTGATGCGATGAGGGCGGCAACCAGGCTGCTACGTTTCGCCGTTTCGGAAATTACTGCGATCAACAGCGCGGATATCAACACTTTGAGGTACATGGCCGTTTGTGTTATTTGCTTGCCGGCTTGCAGCGGAGGTTGGTACGCCAAGATCGTACCCATTTTCTCGTTATGGTTTGCGCTTACGCTCGTAGGTGTTCATACCGACTCGTCTGCATTCAAGTCCTTCTGAATCTTTCAGAATAAATCAGACGTCTCGGAGCGGGCGTGCTTTATTCATGCCTATCAATAGACCGTAGCGCATTCGAAGTCGTTGGCCCAATCACCATGGGAATATGAAAGGGGACGCATGTCATGAGAATAGGCTCTGCTCTCTCCGAACATACGAGGGCTTACACTGAGCGGACTTTCAGGGCGAGTCTGCTCATGCTATCCGTGGTAATCGACCGCTCGGAGTTCAGTCCATCTACCGTACGCTTAACAGGCAGACCTCGCCCTCTGCCGAACCGACGCCCAGCATGTTGCCCTGAGGACTCCAGGCCAGCCGGGTCAGCGGATTTTTCAGGATACAAAGATCCTTCATTATGCCTTCGGGGATATTCCACAGGATCAACATTCCATCCTGCCCGACCGTGGCGAGAACATCCCGCTTCGGATGAAACCTGAGGTCGGCGATGCGGTCGATGTGGCGGCTGAGCACAAAGGGCTCCCGATTGGCCGGACCCGGTCCCGAGAAATTCCACAGCACCGCCTCACGGTCCGCGCCGCTGGCCAGATATCGGGATGAGGCATCCCAGTTCAATAGGCTGATCTTGCCGGGATAGCCCGACATGCCGACGTTCTTGGCGGTCTTTACATTCCAAACCAACAGGCTGTCATCCTGGCAGCCGGCAGCGAGGTGTTCGTCGTTCGGCGAAAGGCTCAGGGAGAGAAACGAGCCTTTCCACTGGAAATGCTTTTTCGCTTGCACGGCGTCTATCCGCCACAGCTTGACCCCGCCGTAACACGCGGTGGCCAATCGGCGTCCGTCGCGCAGCCAGGCCAAGCCCGTCACCGTGCTGGCATGATCGCCGTAGACTCGACACAATTCGCCGTCATTCTTCCACAGCTTCACGAACTTGCCGGCCGCCGAGGCGAGGAGATCGCCGCGCGGCGACCAGGCCACGTGTTCCACCCAGCCGCTGCCGCCATCCAGTACCATGGCCTCTGCACCGGTACCGGCATCCCACACCCGCGCCTTGCCGTCCTGTCCGCCGCTGGCGAGCCAACGTCCGTCGCAGGACCAGTCCAGCGCCAGCGTTCCCAGGCCGTGACCGGGCAGTTCATGAACGACCCCGCCGGTTTCTCCCGCGAGCAGCAGGATCGGACCGCCGACCGATGCCGCTGCCAGCGTAGATCCATCAGGCGACCAGGCCAGAGCGGTGATGTAATCGTCGCCCACGACCCGCCATTGCGGCTCGATCAGCTCGAACGGTGCTTTCTCATTCAAGCCAGACATTGCCGAAATCCCTCGTTCAAAGCGTGCCGGTCCAGATTGCGGCCGATGAACACCAGCTGGTTGCGGCGCGGCTCGTCGCCCCAGGGTTTATCGGCCTGCATGTTGAACAGCATATACACGGCATGGAACACCAGCTTCTTTTCCATGCCTTTCAGGCTGACGATGCCTTTGGTGCGGAAGATATCCGCCCCTTTTTCCCGGAGCAGCTCGCCGATCCAGTTGTTGAAGCGGCTGTAGTCCAGATCGCCGGGCTCGCTGATGCCCACCGACGTCACGTCATCGTCATGTGTGTGCCCGGCCTCCCATTCCCGGGTCATCACCGGTTCGACCCCTCGATCCCCGCGCAGGAAGGTCATGCCGAACTCATCGGGATGATGCTGGGTGAAGCAGGCGTAATGCCCGTCCCGCTCGACCGAAACCCGAATTTGCTTTATGCCGCCGGCGCTCAGATCCAGCTCGTGCAGGCATTCCTCCGTTAGGCCGGCATCGGGCGCGAGCCGCTTGGGAGGGTCCGAGAACAACCGGACCATGCGCTCTTGCAGACCCATGAGGCAACTGTCGCTGGCATCGGCCACCGGCAGCCAAATCAAGCGGATGGCGGGATCGGGGCCGTCTTGGATAATCCAGCGGTAATCCCCGGCGGCGAGATGGAACAGCCCGGCCCATTCGAAGGGATATTCCGGATCCAGGAAACCGGGCTTGACCGTCAGCGCCCGATCGAGGTCGAACCCGCCGACGTCCAGTACCTCGGCCAGATCCACCTGGCCGTTCACCGTACGATGGATTCGGGCCATGGCATTCATGCCCCGCACCCGCTTTTCCAGGGCGGCCAGCTCCGGTTCCGAGACTAGGTCGGCCTTGTTGAGGAGAATCACGTCGGCGAAGGCGATTTGTTCCTTGATCTCCTCGCTGTCTTCGATATGCAAGTGCACATGTTTGGCGTCCACCACGGTGATCACGCCGTCCAGCCGGAGCTGCGAGGCGATTTCCTCGTCGACGAAGAAGGTCTGGGCCACCGGAGCGGGGTCGGCGATCCCCGTGGTCTCGATCAGGATGGCGTCGAACTTGTCGCGCCTCCGCATCAGATTGCCGAGGATGCGGATCAGGTCGCCCCGGACCGTACAACAGATACAACCATTATTCATCTCGAAAATTTCTTCATCGGCATCGATGACCAGGGCATTGTCGATGCCGATTTCGCCGAACTCGTTTTCGATCACGGCGATGCGTTTGCCGTGGTTTTCGCTTAGGATTCGGTTCAAGAGGGTCGTTTTGCCTGCACCCAGGAAACCTGTCAGCACGGTGACGGGGATGCGGTTCGAAGTGATAACGGTCATGTCATGGCTCCGTTTTGTTGGGGAGATGAGTGGTGTAGATCGCGATCGATCCGCGCATAGGCAGAATGGTTGTGGATGGATTCGAAGTTCTCCGCTTCGACCGTGTAGGCCAGGATGCGGGGCTCCGCGTCCATCCGGGTGGCCACGTCGCGCACCATGTCCTCGACGAACTTGGGATGGTCGTAGGCGTATTCGGTGACATACTTCTCGTCGGGACGCTTGAGCAGTCCGAAGATCGGGGAGGAGGCTTCGGCCTCCGCCCACTCGATCAATTCCTCGATCCACACGAAATCAGCGGTCGTCACGGTCACGGTGACGTGAGAGCGCTGATTGTGGGCGCCCCGTTCGGCAATCGTCTTGGAACAGGGACAGAGGCTGGTGACCGGCACCGCGACCCGGATTCGGGTCGTGACTTCGCCTTCGGCGATTTCGCCGACCAGGGCCACTTCGTAGTCCATCAAGCTGCGCACGCCGGTGACCGGCGCCGCCTTTTCGACGAAATACGGAAACCGCATTTCGATGTAGCCGGACTGGGCTTCCAGTCGCCGAATCATCTCGGCCAGCATGTCGCCGAAGGACTCCACGCCGATTTCGCGTTCGTAACCGTTGAGTATCTCCACGAAGCGGGACATGTGGGTGCCCTTGAAGCCGTGGGGCAGGTTCACGTACATGTCGAAGCGGGCGATGGTGTGCTGCTCGCCCTGGCTGAGGTCCCGGACCCGCACCGGATGCAGGATGTCCTTGATCCCGACCCTGTCGATGGCGATGCGGCGGGAGTCGGCCCGGCCCTGCACGTCTTCGATGCCGATCGGAGCGCTCATCGATCCTCCTCCGTATAGCGGACGCACGACGTGTCGGTTTCCCACAAGGTCACGGCGCTGACCCGGGCGAATTCCCCGTCGATCCGTTCGGCGAGCCGGCGGTAAAACCAGCCGGCCAGGTTCTCCGCCGTCGGATTGATCCGGTCGAACGGCTCGATCTCGTTGAGATAGCGGTGGTCCAGGCTGTCGGCAAGCGTTCGGGCTTCCGCCTTGATGGTCTTGAAATCCAGGGCGATGCCCAGCGCGTCCAGGATGCGCGCGGAGACCTCCACCTCCAGCTTCCAGTTATGCCCGTGCAGGCGGCGGCAATCGCCGGGATAATCGCGGAGCGAGTGCGCGGACGAGAACTGGACCTGCACGCGAAGCCTATAAAGGCTGCGTTTGCCTGAGGCGGCCGCGGCGAGGGACGAGTCGTTGCTATGGATGTCCATGGGTTGCGATAGGATCGTTAGTCAATGCAGGCGGATCGCATCCGGAACCGCGATGCCACCCACGGCCGCCATCAGTTCCTCGGCGAGTTCGTGAACGGCGCCTGCGGCGATGAAGACCAGGCGTCCGAGCCCGTCGTCGGATGCTCGGGCCGGCAAGGGAACCGGCGGATACAACCGGCCCGTCGCGGCTTGCACGATGACGGGCTCGGACCGGTCGGACAGGCGAACCACTCCCTTCACCCGCACCAGACGGGAACGATGCTGGGCCAAAAGGTCTTCCAGCACGGTTTGCAGGCGCGGCCAGGGAATCGGCGCGCTCAGGTAGAGGGACACGCTGCGGAAACCGTGATCGGGCAACTCCTGGCCCTGTGGCAGTCGGCGATTATCGGGAGCCACCGGCGCCAGAACGGTTTCCGGATCGATGACTCCCTGTACTGCGACCAGCCTGGGCGTGGCCGGCGCGAGTTCGTCCAGCCGGACAGCCAAGCGCACCATCTCCTCCGCGTTTGCCTGATCGGTGTGGGTGAGCACCAGGACATCCGCCCAAGCCACCTGGGCGCGGGCTTCGGGAAAACGGCCCAATTGTTCTTCGGCTGCCGGTACTGACACCATCGCGATCACCGCTTGCAGATGGTAGCGGGATGCCAGCCAGCGGTCCCGCAGCAGCGTGTCCAGAACGGGTTCGGGGCTGGCGACGCCGCTCGCCTCGATGACGATCCGGTCGAACCGCGGCGAGCGGGGATTCTCCCAGGCCAGCCGGAGGTTTTTGAGCACCGGCGCCAAGGCGCCCCGCATCTGGCAGCACAAACAACCGCCGGACCGATTGTGTCGCCATTTTTTGCAAAACCTTTTGGGACTTCCGAGTCACCAAAAGGAGCAAAAACTTGGCGACAAGTTATTGCCTGCGGCGCCCCGGACGCCCTGCGTTCGACCGGTCCCGACCCGACAAGGGGTCGGAACCTGGCTCCACAATGGCTCGACGCCCGGTCGCGATGCCTTGTGGATGGCCTACGACCGTTGCTAACGCAACGACCTTCGGCCATCCACCCGGCGCTCGGGCTTCCGGGGACTACTCGACTCGCTCGCATTCGCATCGCTCCATGTCTCGCAGCGAGGGTCATGAGCGGGATGTCCTGACGCTCGATCAGGGCCTGGTCCACCGGGGTGGAGCCGAACTCGTTGATCAGCACCGCCGTACGCGGTCCCTGATCCAGCAAACGATTCAGCAGCGTGGTCTTGCCGCTGCCGAGAAAGCCCGTCAGAACGATGACGGGAAGCGGGGTTTTGGGGCTTAGCGACATGTTTGCACCGGTGCTGGCCGGTTCGAAACGGGAACCGCCCGAAAACGTTCCGCATCCTTGAGGGCGAAGTCCACGTCGTTCACTTTGAAGTGATCGAGGGACAGGCTGTGGAAGCGGTCGAAATGAACTTTGACGGATCGCTCGATGCGGCGGTCGTATCCGGGTTGAATCACCTGCGCCGTCCCGTGGACGCGCTCGACCACTTCGCCGTCCCGCACCACCACGCGCCCGTTTTTCAACACCAGCGCGGCGTCGGCGAACATGGCGCGCCGGTCGGGTTGCGGCCGATAAACGGCGATGTCGGCGACGGCGCCGGGGGCGAGATGGCCGCGGTCGCCAAGACCCAGCAAACGTGCCGGGGCGGCGCGGGTCATGATCGCGATTTCAGGGAGCGAAAACTCCCGCTTCAGCTCCGGCAAGAGGGTCAGCGCCAAGGCTTCCTGATTAAGCCGTGCCATGCAGGACTGGCGATAGTCGGCGTCCATGAGCAGGCGGATCAGTTCCGGATAGGCGGTGAAGGGCGCGCCGTTGGGATGATCGGTGGTGAAGAACACCCGCCAGGGATCTTCCGCCAGCAGGAAGATTTCCAGGCCGATGGCCCACTGTAAGGTGTTGACGAAGCTTTTTTCCCGGTAGCGGTAGGGCACGATGCCGCCCGCACCGTCACATTCGGCGTCCCACATCACCCATTTGCCGGGGCTGGCATCGTCCCGGCGGCTGTATTGAGCGGTGACATCACCGGAAATCGTCACGGTCCGGCCGAACAGTACCTGGCCGACGTCCATCGTGATATTCGGATGGCGGCGGAAGGCTTCCATCAGGCGCGCCGCGCCCGAGGAAAAGCCTTTGGCGCCCTCCTGTCCGTAGCCGTAGAACTGGATGTGCGCCAAGTGCATGGGCAAGCCTTGCGCGGCTTCCATGGTGGCGACGGCGGTGTCCACGTTGCCCGGCATCCCCAGGTTGTTGCAGTGGACATGGACGGGATGCGGAATGCCCAGATCGCACACCGCACGCTGCAGGGCTTGCAGGATATGCCGGGAACTCACGCCGTAGAACGGCACCACATCATCCAGATCAAAACACCGCACATTCCATTTGAAGGCATTGGCCCCGCCGGCGTTGATGACCTTCAGGCCCAGGCAGCGGGTGGCGTTCAAGGTCCAGGCCACGTAATCGTCGACTTGCGCCTGGCTGGCCTTGTCGCGCAGCAGCCGCAACAGGAAATCGTCGCTGCCGAGGATGGCCAGGCCGGCCGTGTCGATGATCGGAATATCCGCCATTTGTAAGTGGGCATCCAGGGCGTTGGCCGGCAACACCGCCGGTTCGACCACGGTGGTGTAGCCCATTCGGGCGTAGCGGTAGCCGGTGTCCGTGCTCGACCATTTAGCCGTGCTGAACGGGTGGCCGAACCGTCGGGCCATGACATTGCGGTGCTGTTCCGGCAGCAGCACGCGGGCGGTGTTGACGTTGCCGCCCGCAATGTGGCTGTGGATGTCGATGGCCCCGGCCATGACGATATGTCCGGAGATGTCGTGAACCGTGTCGACTCGCGCGCCGGGACCGGGGTCGGAGACGATAAGGCCGTCCCGCACGAACAAGTCGCGGATTTCTCCCGCGAGCCCTTGGGTTGGGTCGTAGATCTCGCCGCCCGCCAATTTGATCAGCATGGTTCGGCGCTCACAGCAGATCCAGGGTCAATAGGAGACGGCGCGGTTCCGCCGGCGTCGGCTTGGGCGAGCGGTGCACCAGCCCGTGGCCCTTGTTGCCCTCCCACTTGCCGCCTTTCATCAGCCCGACCGCATAGGGCGGCATGGCGTGGATCGCGGTTTCATCCAGAATCAGCCCGGACTCCTCGTCGGGCAACCCTTGCGCACCGGGTCCCAGCTTGGTCCGGTCCACGCAGTCATCCGGCAGCCACTGGGTGCCGACGCCGCCGTAGGTGCAGACCAGACGAGCGGGCACATGATCGACGTGGAAGCGCGGACACATGGGCCTGGCCAGGGTGCGAAGGCGGAGGCCCGCCCGCTCGGATTCGAACAAGTCGCAATAGGCGCCGGTCAAGCGGGCGACATCGCGCCACCAGTCGTCATGCCCCGAAATGTGCTTGCACTCCGGCAACAGCGAGCCGAAATCGAAATGCTCGAAACGAATTTCTTCGGCCAGTTCGATTTCAATCGGGCTTCGCAGGAGTTCGGTAACAAACCTCCGAAGCGGCTCCTCGGGTTGCCGGTGAATCAGGCACAGGCTCACCCCGGGCTCGTAGATGCGGGCGAGGTCGGCCAGATCGTTCGACTGGACGGCGAAAGAAACGTTTTGAGCGGGTTCGATCCGGTGGGCGGATGCGGTCATGGAACCTCCTTATCCGGGTAACAACAGGTTTTCGAAAACGACGATGCCTTGCATGAAGCCGATCCCGAGGCCGAAGGTGGTCGCTTGTCCGACCAGGCCGGGCAGGGTGGGAATTTCGTGCAGGGCGGGAATCAGGTCGGAGCCGGCGATATAGATGAAACCGCCGGCGGCGAGGGGCAGCAGCAGGATCAGGGAGGACTCGGCCGCCTGACCCAGGGCCAGGGTGAAAACGACGCCAGCCATTACCGTCAGCGAGCAATAAAAGTTGTAGAGCACGGCCTGCCGCGGAGTGTAGCCGCCGTAGACCAAGGCGCCCACGTCGCCTAATTCCTGGGGGACTTCATGGGCCACGATGGCGAAGGTGGTGGTGAAGCCGAGGATCGGATCGGCCAGGAAGCTGCCGGCAATCAGGATGCCGTCGACGAAGTTGTGGATGGCATCGCCGATCAGGTTCATTCTGGCCAGGGGCCGAATATCTTCGGAGCCGGTATCGAGCGCGAAACGATGGTCATGGCGCCAGCGCACCGCTTTCTCCAGCAGGAAAAAGACGAATACGCCGACGAGGGCGGTCATGCAGACCGTCGACACCGAGCCGTGGCGCGCGGCCGCATCGGGAATCAGATGGATGAAGGCATCGCCCAGCAATACGCCCACCGCCAGGGAGACCAGATTAGGCACTATGGCCGCCAGCCGTTCCGGCTTTATCCACAGGACGAACAACCCGCTGAACGAGACCAGGCTGACCGTCAGTCCCGCGGCCAAGGCATAGATCGCGGTGACCCAGTCGTTCACGCGTCCGCCTCGTCCTGAGGCCACGCCGGGAAACGGTCTTCGCAGGCTCGCCAGACCTCGGAGCCGACGTCAGCCACCGTGACCAGCGTAGCGGATCGCGCCATGGCGGAGAGGCTTGCGCCGTCCTCGCCGCGAAAGGTGAATGCCGCGTCGGTGGGCAACGGTCCTGCGATACCTGCGGACCGATCACACGCATTCTTGTGTTTCATTCTGCGGGCCTCCATGCCCCCAAATTCGCTCCGGGCGAATTTGTCGATCGCCGGGTAGCCGAAGCGCCTCTCGTGCGGCAGTCGTCCGACCTCGCGTCGGTCGTTGACGATCACCGCCACCAGGCGCTTTTCCCGATTGGACAGAAGGTGATTGAGCAGGGTTGTCTTGCCAGGTCGAGCGAAACCCGACAATACGGTAACGAGCAGTTTGCGCGGCAAGTGATCCGAGTTGGCTGTACGCATCGACGACTGAAAAGTCATATAAAATGTTATAGCGTTACATTATTTGGAAATGAGGCGCACGTTACTCCGTTGGTTCCGGGACTTAAGGGCTTGTTTGCGTCAACAGCTGAAACGATCGCCGCTTTCCACGCAGCTGTTCGGCGGGGATGGCCCGGTTGCGACAGCCAGCGTGGTAGGTATGGGAGGATGAAACAGTTCCATGGGCGGCGAAACAGGGGTTGACATCATGGATCGATCACGTCCTGCCCAGATCAATGATGTGACTATATAACATAACTGATCTGGGCCGCAAGCTCATAGATCTATGTTGCGGCTACTGGCCGGCGTCAAGGCGGATGTCATCCTCGGATGACTCCGCCGAGGAGGGCCTCTGCATTCTTGAGTAGCCTGGGCCAGGAGTCACTGCTGGCCTCGACCGTGACATGAACCAGCTCCTGGTGAACGCGTAATAGCCCTCTGAAGTACTCCGGGTGAATATCCTCTTCCATGGCCAGGTTGCCGATGCAAGCGAACTTGCCTTTGCCGACGCGCCAAATGTGAAGATCGCAAATTTCGGCCTGGATCGGGCTTGCTTCTATGATCGCGCGGATTTCCGCCGTCACCGGGGCGTCCATTTCGCCATCGAGCACCGGACGGGTGGGCTCCTCGGGTTTTTGGCCGCAGGCGACCGCTAGCATCGCCGTTCCGACCCATACGATCCACGCTGAGATGGGGACCCGGCCCTTCAGTGATGCGTTCATCAGAGACCTCCCGTCTCATCGTTCGGGAGGAGTTCGTAGCTGACGACCCGGTGGACCGGATCCACCTGGAGGCGAAAGGCCGGCCCACCGAGGACCCGCAAGGCGTCCTGCACGGTGAGCGGTCCGAGATGGCGCTGGACATCGGGAACCGTCTGATTCAGCAGCACCTGCACCTTTGGGCCGTGTTCATCGGGATCGGCAAGCCGATACCCGGAATGCCGCAACAGATACTCCGCCGCGTCCCTGACCGTAAAAATGTCCCGCGGGAGGCGGACATCGATGACCATGAGAAGCGGATCGATCTGTTCCGCGCTGGGCCTCGCCGTCACCACCGAGTAGCGCCCGGTTTGGACCCGGATCGGTTCGAGGGTCTTCACCGGACGGTTCCCGGAGGCTACCGGATTCGCTTGGGCGTCAGAACGATTCGCTACCGGTCTTGCAGGCGGCCCGGACAGACGCTTCGTGTGTCCGGCACAGCCGGTTAACGTCAGGCTGAGCGCCAGGATCGGAAGCAGTGTCTGGTAGGGAAGCTGTCGCATCGGCGGCCCGTATCGATGGTGTTGCGCCGATGGTGCAAGCATTATCCGGTGGATTCAAACGGAAACCGTTCATCGATTCGTGGGCGGTTTGGCTACAGGCGTTTCCATATTCCAATTCCATTTGTTGGAGGACGGGTACCCTTTCCATTCAAGCCCTGTCCGGTACCTTTTTCCCTTCTTTTCCGGACCTTTTGGCTCTTTACCGTTTGTTTTGTCGAACATCCTATTGGTCGGTAAGGTGTGATTGTATTTTCAAGATGGGTGAAGCCTATGCCTATTTCGGTCAGACTCGATCCGGCGTTGGAGGCGCGGCTGGATCAGGAAGTCCGGCGCCTCGGCGTCACCAAGTCGGAATTCGTCAAGGATGCGCTTGAGCGGGTTTTAGGGCTCAAGAGCCCGGCAAGCCTGTTGCAACAGGTCAGGAGCGGCACTCCGACGGGCGTTCCAGCGTGTCGGAAGACGTCTCAGCCAAAGTGAAGGCCAAGTTGCGCGCGAAGCGTTCTGATTGATGCCGGTCCGCCAGTGTACCTTTTGCGGTGAGCGAAGCGCGTTTTCAGGAATGACTGGTTATCGGCAACTTGTGGTCGCACAACATCTGTCCCCACATTGAAATTCTTTTCGGTGCCACATTTGAAGAATCGCTAAAAAGCCTTCGCGAGAGTCAACGGGATCCAGTTAAAGCCTCGGATCGACCGGTTCCGACTCCAGCGCCAGCACGCCGAACACGCATTCGTGTACCCGCCTTAGCGGCTCTCCTGCGACGAAGCGTTCCAAAGCCTCCAGCCCCAATGCAAACTCCCGGACGGCCAGCGCCCGTTTGCCGGACAGGGCGCGTCTGCGTAGCCGCTGGAGATTGGCCGGTTGGGTATATTCCGGACCATAGATAATGCGCAGGTAATCCCGGCCGCGGCATTTCAGTGCCGGCTGAACCGGTTTGCCGGAAAGCTTCGGTATGAAGTCCACCGGTTTGACGACGATGCCTTCGCCCCCTTCATCGGTGAGTCCGAGCCACCAGTCCTCCAGACCTGCACGGGCAGCGTCGTCGCTCAGATCGATGATCCGGAACGGCGTGGCGAGCAGGAAGCCGTCGCCATGCCGGGAGAGGCGATGTAAAGTTTCCATGTGCCAGACATGGGTGCGGTCGGCGTGTACTTTGCCTTCGGAGGCGAGCAGATGGAAGGGCGCGAGGCGAATGTCGTCCAGCGAATGGACATGCCAGCAGCAGCGCCGGTAGGCATCGACGAAACGCTGGGCATCGCGGGCTCGTTCGGTATAGCGGTCTCGTAACGCCGAAACGTCGAGGCCCCGCGTTTCGGCGGCGGCGATCCATTCCAGGGCCGGACGCAACATCGCCTTACTGGCGGCCCCTACGGCACCGTATTGCCGGGTCAGCAATTCCTTGGCTTTGAGCGACCACGGCATCAGTTCGCAATCGAGAATGAACCAGTCGGTCTGGAACTCTTCCCAGAATCCTGCAGCGCTCAAGGCTTCGCCCAGACGATCGAGTACCCCCTTTTCCAAGTCGGGCTCGTTGAAGAAGCGCCGCCCGGTGCGGGTGTAAACGATACCCCGGCCTTCGCCGGCCACTCCGAAACGGCGCAAGACCGCCGCTTCATCCCGGGCAATCGCGACGACAGCACGGGAACCCATGTGCTTCTCCTCGCACACGACGGAACCGACACCGGCCTTACGATAATAGTCCAATGCCTCGCGCGGATGTTCCAGGAAGCCGTCGAGTTCGCTGGTCTCCGAGGGAGACATGGTGGGCGGCAGATAGACCAGCCAACGTGGGTCCGCCGCGAAGCGGGTCATGACTTCCAACGCCGCCGCGGCGTTTTCGGGGCGAGTCGTAACGGTATGTCCTAACCGCGGATGGAGAATGCGTTTGCCGGACACGTCGGCGTAATCGAGCAAATCGTCAGCCGCCTGTTGCAGTGAAAGTGTTTCGGTCTGAGCCGAAAGCAGCGGGCGAACCGGTTCGTAGTAGGTGGCCATCGCCGGCGCGGCGACCAGTTCCTTTTCCGGCCAGCGCAGGGCCGTCAGTTCGCCGCCGAACACGCACCCGGTGTCCAGGCACAAGGTGTTGTTGAACCATTCGGCGCGCGGTACCGGTGTATGCCCGTACACCACGGCGGCACGTCCGCGGTAATCGGCTGCCCAGTTGTAACGGACGGGTAGTCCATATTCGTCGGTTTCGCCGGTGGTCTCGCCGTACAGGGCGAACTCGCGAACCTTGCCGGACCCACGGCCGTGCATGGTTTCGGGAAGACCGGCGTGGGCAACCGCCAGCTTGCCCCCGTCAAATACGTAATGGCTGACCAGGCCGTCCAGGAATTTTGCGACCGTGTCCCGGAATTCCGGAGTTTCGCTTTCCAGTTGTGCCAGCGATTCAGCCAGGCCATGGGTCTTCTGGACCTGACGGCCGCGCAACGCCCTGGCCAGCTTCAAGTCGTGATTGCCGACTACGCAGTAGCCGTTGCCGTTTTCCACCGCCCCCATCGCCAACCGCAATACGTCGGGGATGTTGGGGCCGCGATCCACCAGATCTCCGACAAAAACCAGCTTGCGTCCTTGCGGATGAAATACGGCGATATTGTCGCCGTCGCGGCGCACTTCGTAACCCAAGCGGGTGAGCAGCTGCACCAGTTCGTCGTAACAGCCATGCACGTCGCCGATGATGTCGAACGGTCCCGTCTCGGTCTTGCGGTTGTTCCACAGGGGTTGACGGTGAATCTCCACGCTGTCGGCCTCTTCTGGAGTGCGCAGCCGGTACACGTAGCGGAAGCCTTCCCGTTCCAATCCGCGCAGCGAGCGGTTCAGGGCGGCGGCCTGATTGCGGACGACGTGGGGACCGAACGACCGGTCCGGCCGTTCGGCGTTGCGCTCATGGCAGACATGCTCCTGCATGGCCATGACGATGGCCACGGGCAAGCAGTGGTATTCCCTAGCGAGCACCACCAGAGGCTTGCGATCCTCGGCCCGGACGTTGGTGGCGTCCACGACCGCGAGACGTCCCCTTTTCAGGCGTTTGCCGACCACGTAATGAAGGATGTCGAAGGCATCGCCGGTCGCCGACTGGTCGTTTTCATCGTCGGCCACCAAACCCCGGCAGTAATCCGATGAAATCACCTCGGTGGACAGAAAATGCTTCCGGGCGAAGGTGGATTTACCGGATCCGCTTGGACCGATCAACACCACCAGGGACAATTCGGGAAGCGTGATCTTCATGCCGCCTCCCGCTCGAACACAGCCATTTGCGTCGGTGCACCCAACTCGGGGTCGATCTCGCCGATAGGTTGGAAACGCACTTGATAGCCATGATGGTCGGCCACGCGCCGGCCCCAGGACTGGAACTCCGTCCGCGTCCACTCGAACCGATGGTCGTGATGGCGCAATCGTCCCGCCGGGAGGGTTTCGTAGCGGATGTTGTATTCCACGTTAGGCGTGGTCACGATGGCGATGCGCGGCCGGGCACAGCCGAACAGCACTTTCTCGAAAGCTGCCAGACGCCCCAAGTCCAAGTGCTCGATCACTTCGATGGCCAAGGCGGCATCGAACCCTTCGATGCGCGCATCTCGGTAAGTCAGCCCGCCGTGAAGCAGCGTAATCCGATCCCGTACCCGCGGCGGCAACCGGTCCAGGTTCAGACGCTTCGCGGCGATTTCCAACGCGCGGATCGACACGTCGAGGCCGACCAGTCGGCCGATGCGACTGTCCTTCAACAACCGGGATAGCAACTTCGCCTCGCCACATCCCAAATCGACCACGGACTCTGCTTCGGCAGCATGCAGAACCTCCAACACGGCGCGAATACGAGCCTCATTGAGGGACAGGGGGGACTCGACCGCCGCCTCTTCCGAAGTGATGAAGGCCATATCGTTCACCGCCATATTTCCAACCTCCGTGACCGGACCATTCGGTTCGATGCCGTCGTCCTCTTCGGGCACATCGAGTCGGGAAAGGGCTTCCAGAGCCAGGCTGCGCTGGTGACGCAGATAGCGGCGGGCGATCAGTTCCTTCTCCGGGTGCGTGGCCAGCCAGCTTGCACCATGGCGCAGCAGTTTTTCCAGCTCATCCTGACCGACCCAGTAATGCTTCGTGTCGTCCAGGACCGGCAGCAGCACATACAAATGCGACAGGACGTTCTTGACGGTCGTGCAGGCGGCAAGGGTCAGCGCCACATAAGGACTGTCCCCCCACTCCGGGAAATGTTCGTCGAGGGGCAATCGGGTCGCTTCCACCTCATAGCCGAGCGGCTCGAATAGAGCGTGAATCAATCCGGTTTCTCCCCGGACCGATACGGCAGGCAGCTTTACATTCAGCGATAACCGTTGCTCCACCAGGTCCGGCCGGGCATTGCAGCGGCCCTGCAAGGCCGAGGAATACACCTCGCCGATGGCCACCGACAGGAATGAAGAAGCGGTATAGGGGCGATCGTTGACGTATTGGTCCAGCAGCCCGCGGCTTGCCTGCGTCTTGCCCCGCACCAGCCCCACCGGATCGACCGCCACCAACAAGCACGCGGTGCAGCGGTCGGGTGATGCCTCTGGATAAAACACGTGGGCCTCGCCGAAGCTGAGGGAAAACGTCTGCACCCTGTCCGGATGCTTATGCAGCAGAAATCCCAGATCCGTTGCGGGCGACTGGGTGTTGGTGAGGGTCAGGAGCATGAAGAGCTTCCATGGTGAGGGGCATGATCACATCCATCCATCAGGGCGGAAGCGGAAAACGTCGACGCCAAAATCGACCGTATCATCCGTGTAACGATGGAGTCAGCGATTTGAGTTTAGCACGCGAAAGTGCAGAACGAGGTTTCACGGGGGGGGCGACAGATTAAGGGCAACTTGAAAGGCAGGTATGCCTTTTACAACTGTCACTCAGATTTGGATCGTTGAGGTCCGCCCTTGACCAAATTTACAATTCGAACAGGGCTTCGTGAAGTCGACATTCTAGCTGGCTGATGCTCAAACGCGAACGGTAGAAATGGCCGTTAAGCAATCATTGGGCGCGCTATATATCTGTCCGGCGGCAGTTCGGCCGAAGCAGCCATTCGGCTCGCTCAATACCGCTTATTCATGAGCGTCCGCTTCCTTTGAGGCCGAGCGAGTGCTTCGTGCCAACCCCTGCGGTTCGACCATACGTGGACCCGATGGCGGCTTCCGAGCGGTCTTACGTACCCGCGCACCATTGGGCAAGTCTCGGCCGAAAGCGAGCGTTCGGCGCAAATTGGCAGGGACGTGGGCCGTGAGCCTCAAAGTGCCGCGAGCATTTCCACCAAAGCTCTGAGCCCGATCACTTCAACATCCGCCTTGATGGGATAGCGGTCGCTACCTCCATACACGACAATACGTCGATCCGGCCGCAGATCATCGCAGGCGATCTGGAAGCCTTTTTCCAACTTTGGAGACAGACCTCGCTTGATTTCGATAGCCCACAGGCCTTGGCCCGGCATCTCCAGTAGCAGATCGATCTCGGCGCCGACGGCGGTGCGGTAAAAGCTTGGCAGTGTTTGCTCCGGTGCAGCCGCGAGCAGATTTTCGATGACAAAACCTTCCCAACTCGCGCCAACAGCGGGATGGCCACTGAGCGCGTTATAGTCCGTCAACCCCAGCAGGGCATGGGCTATGCCGCTGTCTCGAAGATACACCTTTGGGGACTTGACCAGGCGTTTGCCAAGATTGGCGTGGAACGGCCGCAGGCGGCGGATCAGTAACAGATCGACCAGTAAATCGATGTAGCGTGTTACGGTTTGCGCGCTGATCATCAGGGAGGTGGCAAGGCGCGAGGCATTCAACAGGTCGCCCTGCTCATAGGCCAACATCGTCCACAGGCGCTCGAGGGTCTCCGCCGGTACCCGTGGACCGAATAGCGGAATTTCCCGCTCCAGATAGGAACGGATGAAATCCCTGCGCCAACGCAAGCTTTTCCGATCGTCCGCCGCGAGAAAGCTGTTGGGAAATCCACCCCGCACCCATAACCGAGCGACGTCTTCGCCATTGCCGGCCGAGGTTTCCAGAATATCGAATGGCCCCATATTGACGTAAGCGATCCGGCCCGCCAAGCTCTCGCCGGATTGGCGGAGCAAGCTCAGGGAGGCAGACCCCAGAATCAGGAAGCGCCCGGTTCGATAGCCGCTGCGGCGTCCCTCATCGATCAGTCCGCGCAGGCTCTGGAACAAATCCGGCATTCGATGGATCTCGTCCAGAACAACCATGCGGTCCCGGACGTTTCGCAGGAATAATTCCGGATCGGTCAATTTGGCGCGGTCTTCCCGTGACTCCAGATCCAGGTAGACGGAAGGACGCTCCTGCGCCAGGGTCAAGGCCAAGGTGGTCTTGCCGACCTGGCGGGGGCCTATCAAGGCGACGGCGGCCTGGTCGCTCAGGGCTTCTCTTACGATGGGCAGAATACGGCGAGCAATCATCCTTGCATATTATCCATCATGTGGATGATATACAAGGTTTGATAAACTATTGGCGAGCCATGATCTGACGAGATCAGTTGGATCGAAGCCGCTTTCTAGTCCCCAACAACTCAAACTCGCCTCCTACGACCGGTTCTTTCCCAACCGGGACACCATGCCGAAAGGCGGCTTCGGCAACAATACCTCGATCCTGGTGCATCGCAATGAACTGAAAATCGCGTTGGCGCCCGCCTCGATAGAGCCAAGCATGAGTTCAGATGGATTTCCGATAGCCACCGAAGTGCCCTATACGGCCAGAAACAGAGGTTGCTCTCACCGTCTGAAATTTGGCCTCAACGACCATTCGTCTTGACCGATACCGGTCGTTCACGAATGTCCCCTTCCTTCAAACTCGAGCGAGCAGTACGCGCCCTTAGGATACAGTCGAGTAAATTTCTTGAGAGACCGTGTATGGACCGGAAATTAAAGGGAAACCCGCCGCTCACGCTGTGGAGTGCCCAACTTTGCCGAATAGTCCCCTTTGTACTTGTAGGCACAAGATGGCCGCGGTTATGGCTAGCATCCAACGTCCACCCATCTCGTTAAAGATCATCCACGTCAACGTCAGGGGTTCATTGCGCACCACATGGGCCTGTTGCGCCATGTCCTGAAGCTGGATTTCCAGCGTTCCCAGCAATACAAAAGGGCCGGTGAGGCCGACGATGAATATCGACGTCGGCACACCCAATACCAGCAACACCGCGCGTTCGACCCAGCGCCGCGTGGGCCAGGCCATCAGGAGGGACCCTTCGATGACCACCGGAACCAGGGTATGCATCAGATGGGTTCCGGTCGTTACTGCCAGGCCCGCCGGAATCTGTTGGCCGCCGCCCAAGGGCAACGGCTGCAACAGCCAGGCTTCGAGCTGGATGAGGACATCGTGATTGTCCGCGACCAGTTTGAGCGACGGTGCGTATTCGGGGGCAACCGACAGGATGACGAACCGGAACAGCGGCAACATCAGTTCCGCCAAGGGTGCGCTGAGATAGATTCCCAAGGCCGACAATCCGAGCCAGGCCGCCACGGCTTTCGCGGAGAGCTTGAGCCAATCAGCGCGCTGCATCGGCGGATCGCAAGGCGCCCGCCGCCCACCCGGCGAAGAACAGGCAACCGATCACGATGATCAAGGTCGGCGCGAGATAGGTGTGGATCAACTGGAACCAGTCGCGATAATGGGCGATGACGAAATACAGCCCGCTGATCCGGATCAGGTTGAGGCCATACATCAACGAAACGCCCAAGCCGATCCCGATCCATTTGCGCGTGATCGTAGAAGGGAAAGCCAAGATGGCCGAGATCACCAGAAACAACGCGCCCGCGCCGTCGCAGCCTCGGACGATTTCCAGGTCGGCCTGTGGCGACACCAGCCGATTCTGAACAGCCGACACCCGTTCCGTGGGCGTGAGCAGATTGATCAGGTCCGCGCAAAGCGTACCCAATCCCCGGTGATACAGCTCTCTGAACACGTCATCGGGTATCTGGAAATAGGCGTAGTGGAACGCCCCATACCATCCGAGGAAGAGCAGCAGTTGAAGCCACCCGGGCGTATACATTGAACGTTTGTGAGACCGAAGCGTTGGCATAGGAAGCTTCATTAAAAACTACTCCATTGTTTTACAACGGCTGGGGATGAGTCATTCCAAGGATGCGTCTTACGTCATCAGGCTTGGTTTTGTAGCAACGAATCATCTGCTCACAGTAGTCGCCGACAGTCCGAATTACCAATGCGCCCGAGCTCAGCTGTTTTAAAGTTGGGCGATCGGCGACGTCATGGATGTCGTAATCCAGTGGGTCAAACTCGTTTGCCTTGAAATCCGAAACGAAGCTGGCCTTCAGGTCAACTCCGAAGACAGAATCAGGAGAAAGTGAAGCCGGCGCGACATTGAAGAGACGAGCAACTCTCATCAATGCGGACTCGCGAATTTTGCGTCTATTTCTTCCACGTTATTTTCTCGCTATTTACCACTGCCGAAAAACGAGGGCGCGAGTGGCTGCGGCTTCTAGAGCCCGTAGGCTGGGTTGGAGCGTTGCGAAAATCCGGCACCGCCGAGCCTTGAAACGCTGGGTTTCGTTCCGCAACCCAGTCTTCTACGCGGGCTTGGCGAACGGCAATGCCGATTGGCGACAAGACCATGACAATCAGACCCCAGACCGGGACGAACGGTACGTCCGCATCGGCGGCTGCTACCAAGGGGTCGCCACCGGTGTGATACTCGGCCAATTGGTGATGCCGTCCGTGCAGAGAATGCTTACGGTGGACTTGGTAGGGGATCGGGCGTTTTGGTCGGAGCCAACGATTGACGTAATCGGTTGTAATTGACCGTGCCGTTCGGATCGCCTTGTTCGGCGCTCAGTTTGAACAATTCGAGCGCTTTGACGATGTTTTTGGGAACGCCTTTGCCAAATTCGTAGGCCAATCCCAAATTGTTCTGCGCGGAGGAGTAACCTAAATCGACCGCGATCTGCCACAAACGAACCGCTTCGGCGGGATTCGCTTCGACACCCTGGCCGTTATCGTATGCCAATGCCAGATTGTTCAACGCATTGACCTGATTCTTTTCGGCCGCCATCCGAAACCATTTCACGGCTTCATGGTAATCCTTGTCGACACCAAAGCCGTTTTGGTAGGCCCAGCCGATATTGTTTTGAGAAATCGCATCGCCTTGCTCCGCCGCCTTCCGGTACCATTGCAAAGCCTTCTCGTAATTTACGGGTACGCCGACCCCATTGGTATAGGCGTGGCCCAGCGCGTGCTGGGCTTCTGCCAAGCCTTTATTGGCAGCCAACTCGTACCACTCGATGGCCCTTAGGTAGTGTACTTGGCCAAAGGCGCCGATACGGTAGAGGTTGCCCATGGCAAATTGAGCTTGAGGATATTCCTTGATGGCCGCCGACTTGATCAGGCGTAGCGCTTCTTGCGGGTTCTTATTGACCCCGACGCCTTCCGCATAAGCCACGCCCAGATAATACTCGGCTTCCGCGTTGCCGTTTTTCGCATGTTCCTGGATGATTCCCAGTGCTTGGGCATACTTGCCTTCGTTTAACAAACGCAAGGCCTCATCCAGGTTGCCCGCAAGCAGGGCAGGCGCGAAAAGGGACAAAAATAAGCTCAGTATTTTTCCATTCATCGAGTGCGTCCCAAAGTTCGGGGGAGAGTAAGTGTCTTTTGCCATAGATCGCTGGCGTCTACTGCACCGCATCCCAGCCGCAGAAGAAGGGAATCGAATACGATATCGCCTTTGAAATCGTCTCTGCCCCCGATTTCTGCGGTACATTTCTTTTCTTACACTCAATATCCTGGGTAAAAAAACTCATATTCTCCTGTCCGCATTCGATGAACAATGTCGAAAGGATTCACGACTACTCCTATTTCTGCTTTTTGATTTTCACCCTCCAACTTTCCGACGTGCCTAAACTCCTCGTTTATTTTCCAAATCGAAAGCGTCCTTCTCAAACTGATCGAGCTCGGTTTTTGATAGACCAAATCGTGTTGGTTCCAACCCACTCGGATCGACCGCCATAATCGGATTCCCCCCGACATAGGCATACAGGTTCAAGCCCCCACAAAACCGATGGGGTCCTCCGAGATGAACCGCCCGACCGTCGCATCGTAATACCGCGCCCGCATGTAGTACAGGTTCTGGCCCTCGGCCACCGACAAGAGCACCTTGCCTTGTTATGTTTCTTTGTGGCTTATGCAAGTTGTGCTGGAATTCGAATCAGTTTCCCAAAGTCAGTTTTCCAGATATCAAGTTCATAGAGGTTTCCGTCCTGATCGAGATTCAGTGAGGCAAGAACCTCGACGCCGTCCTCGTCCGTAAATTGACATTCACTTGCCCGTCTCCCAAATTTCCGATCTTCCACCTGCGATCCGTCAGGAAACAGTCGTAAGCTCCCCATGCCGCCGTCTTCCATCTCGGAAACTCTTAGTTTCGCCCGCCAATCTTCACTCAGCACACCGATCTGAGCTTTCGAGAGCAGAAATTCAAGAAGCCTAACTTCATCTTTTGATGGACTACGGAGCACCATGAATCCATTCTACGTTAAGGTCCAGCCGAGCCTTGAAACGCTGGGTTTCGTGCCTCAATCCAGCCTACGGGGCTTATAACTTCTGCCACAAACTCTCCTCTATGGTCACCAAGTCACGCTGCTCTCCTTTCACATACTTCAGATTGAAGCTATCAATGGATGATGGCCAAGGTTCGTCATAACTATAACCTTCAAGCATATCAAGAACTCCATCCTTAACATAAAGCAGAAAACCTGCCCCGCTCGGCAGATCTGGAATTTCTCCAATTACATCACCAAATTTAACGTCAAGCCCTACTGTGCGACGCACATCTTCAGGCACGGCCAAGGTCGTATAGAAGCCAAATCCCGTAAACTCGCGCTTTACTACTGTGCACCGTGCAAGTTGCTGTCGTAGCTGATTGAATAACGGAAAATCACCATCAAGCAGCTTCTCGAGTATTGCTTTCTCGAATCTAGATAGTTCATTTTTCATGGCACGAACGCGGTCCCAATCTTTACAGCTCCATCAACAATATTTCCTCGAACGGTAATGGTTTCAGTGCCAACTTTTACGGTCGTTTCAAAAACTCCCGTTAGCCCCTGAGAACGAACGGCGGATTCGGTCGCCTGCTGGATAGCATTGAAAGCCTTCTGTTGTGAGCCAAACTGGTTTACCACACCGCTCAAATTGTGTCGTTCTTGCCCAAAAATATGCTTCAACTTGTTAGGATCTACACCCCTCGCAACATCGTCTAAGTGCTTCGCCGCAGCTCCGCCCAGAATTCCCAACAAACTCCTGCCGCCGCTATACAGGAGCTTGGCCGCTGCGGCGCCGCCGCCAATCAGATCAAAGGGGCCAACCGTCGAAATCGCGCAGCCATTGCATTCCGTGGCCGCCAACCCGCTTGGGTCCACCAGATTGATGGGATTCCCCCCGACATAGGCATACAGGTTCAGTCCGCCGTCGAAGCCGATGGGGTCTTCGCTGATAAACCGCCCGACCGCCGCATCGTAATACCGCGCCCGCATGTAGTACAGGTTCTGGCCCTCGGCCATCACCGCGACCTGCCCCGCGTACTGGAACGGCTGGGGAACCGTTTCGGTCGCCGCCATCAGTCCGTAGGCTGGGTTGGAGCTTTGCGAAAACCCGGCACAGCCGAGCCGTGAAACGCTGGGTTTCGTGCCTCAACCCAGCCTACGCGGGCTTCACGTCGTAGCCATATTGCCGGGTTTTGTTTTCGGTGTCGTCATGACCAACCGGTGTATTCTGGAATGATGCACCTCTTTATGTCGGCAGCATTACACACATTTGCATTGGCGCATCTCACATGTTAGTTCACGCTAATGCGCCGTAATTTTGCCGAAGGCGTTCTGCATATTCTGGTGGAACAACCCGTTCACGAAAACAGTTTGGCATGGCAGTTTTCAGAGCCCATTCGACATCATGCCCTAAGCCATGTTGCACAGACTCTCGGCAACCTAAGATGCAAACTTCCAAGCTACGCTCACCCCAGACTGCCCATTTCCCTGACTGTGCCAGCCACACAACCTTCTCGGAGTTTGCTAACAAGGAGTCGGCTGGGCTCTCGTCAGGGTACTGGTTAAGCAAATTCCAATATTCGTCAGCTGACGCAGACACCGGAAGCACTGCCCAATTGAAGAAGCCAAACTCATTCTTGTAGTAATCTGTTGGATCGGGGTCGAGAACTGCTACGAGCAACGAAACATCACCACAAGAACGGCAGAGGGCCTGAATTGCAGGCCAAAACGTCGCAGACATTGCCCAATCAAACTCTTCAAAAGCGAAACGACTGAACCCCTCACGAAAAACTTGCTCGGGAAGTCTCGCTTCTATCCGACAACACTTTTCGACCTCCGCCTTGTACGCTGCAAAGGTTTGATCATCCGCGATAAACGTACTGGTCAGCATCACGGCGCTCCCTGTTCAAGTCGAATTTTTAGATCAATAGAACTGCTGCCGGGCTTGTAATAATCCGCAGTTGGGCTGCCGGTTGACTTAGCTCCGTCGCGCAAAATGTATTTCGCACCATCCTTCTCAAGGATGATGGCTTTGCCATCCTTGCTCACAGATCGCGTGAAACCCGAATCGATGAGATTTTTCTCAAACTCCGACTTCGTTACGTCGGTTGCTCGATTCGCGTAACGACTACCCGCACGAGTCACGTCATAATAAAGTGACGATGCTCCCTTAGCCAATCCATTAAGCAGATTGCTAACTTTACTAGTCGGTAAGGCAAAGCCTATAGCAATATCAAAAGCATCTTTTTGAAATTGAACGATTTGAGCTTGCGATAGGCGCGCTCCTTCGGAGGGACTTAGCCCGCTCGGATCGACCAGGGTAACCGGATTCCCCCCGACATAGGCATACAGGTTGAGTCCGCCGTCGAAGCCGATGGGGTCTTCCGAGATAAACCGCCCAACACTGGCATCGTAATACCGCGCCCGCATGTAGTACAGGTTCTGGCCCTCGGCCATCACCCCGACCTGCCCCGCGTACTGGAACGGCTGAGGAACGGTCTCGGTCGTCGCCATCAAGCGGCCGTAAGGATCGTAGGCATAGGTGTTGACCGTCTGTTGGCTGGCGTTGGTCAGCGCCACCGTGTGCCCGGTGCCGTCGAAGTGATAGACGTAAAGGGCGTTGGTTTGGGCGTCGACCAGCGCGGCGAGCCCCAGGCCGTGGATGTAGTACCGTTTGATGGTGTTGCTTTGGTCGGCTTCGGCGAGGAGATTGCCCGCGGCGTCGTAGACGTATTTCGTGACGGTGCCGTTCCGCGTCGCCCGGATCCGGTTGCCGACCCCGTCGTAGGTGTAGCTCGTGGTGCCGCGGCCGGTCAGGCGCTGGGCGGGGTCGAAGCTGAAGGTGGTCGCGCCGTTGCTTTGCAGCTGGCCCTCAAAGTCGTAGCTGTAGGGGGTGGCGGCGCCGTCGAGCTGGGTGCCGGTCAGCCGGGTCTTCGGCGTGTTGTAGCTGTAGGTCCGGGTGAGATTGATGAGCTGTTCCGGGAGCCTGGGTTCGGTCACCAGGGCCTTCGTGCGGTTGCCGTTGGCGTCGAGGGTGTATTGGTATTGAGCCAGGGTCTGGCCGTTGGCGGTGTGGGTCAGCTGGGTCAGGCGGTCGGCAGCGTCGTAGCCGTAGGTCGTCTGGCTGCCGTTGAACCGATTCGTTTGGGTCAGCCGGCCGGCGGCATCGTAGGTGTAGCTTTCGGTCTGGTTGAGCCCGTCGAGGGTGACGGTCTGCAGCCGGTTCAGGGCATCGTAGGTGTAGCTCACGGTCTGGTTGCCGGGATAGGTGAGCCGGGTGAGGTTGCCGGCGTCGTCGTAACCGTACCGGACCTCGAAGCCGTTGGGATCGGTGTGGGCGGTGAGGCGGCCGGCGGCATCATAGGTGTTGCTGGTCGTCCCGCTCGGATCGGTCATGCCGGTCAGGCGGTCCAGCGCGTCATAGGTGAAGCTGACCGTCTGGTTGCCGGGGTAGACGATCTGGGCGAGCTGGCCGCTTGGGGTGTAGCTCGTCGTGACGGTATCGCCGTTGCGGTCGGTGTGGCTATTGAGACGCCCGGCGTTGTCGTACCCCGAGGTGTTGAGCTTCCCTAAGGGATCGGTGCGCTGGATGAGCAGACTCCGTTTGTCGTACTGGAATTGGGTGACGGCCCCGGCCGGGTCGGTGAGGCTTAAGAGCCGGCCGATGGCGTCGTACTGGGTGGCGACAGCAGGATGCGTGCCGGTCTTCGCGGTGGCCGGATGGCCGTTGCCGTCGTAGGTGTAGTGGGTGACGGCGTTCTTGGCGTCGGTGCGGCTTTGTACCAAGCCGGCCGCGGTATAGGCCGTAGTAGTCTCTTGGCCCAAGGCGTTGCGCGCGGCGATGGGGTGGTGCTCGGCGTCATAGTCGATCTCGGCCGCGTGGCCCAGGGCGTCGGTGACCCGGATCAGGCGCTGCTGGGCATCGTAGGTGAAGCCGGTGGCCTGGTTCAAGGCGTTGACGGACTGGACCCGGTTGTGCTGGCCGTCGTAGCCGTGCTGGGTGACCTGGCCCAGGGGATCGGTCTGTTGGACGACATGACCCTGGCCGTCGTAGCGGGTCCGAACGATCTGGCCCAGGGCGTTTTCGACGGCGATCGTGCGGCCGGTGTCGTCATAGGTGTAGGTGGTGCGATGGCCCTCGGGGTCTTCCTCGGCCGACGACCGGCCGGTGTAGTGGAATCGGTACAGCGCGGAGCCGGTCTGCCGCGGAGAGGTCTGCTGGATGACCCGGTGGTGGTCGTCGTAGACGTTGCTGACGATGACGCTGTTGACCGGATCGGTCACCGTCACAATCTGGTGATTGGCGTCATAGCCGTATTGCCACAGCTGGTTCTCGGCATCGCGGAATTGGGTCAGGTCGTCGCCGGTGTAGCTGTAGCTGACGCTCCGGCCCTGGTTGTCGGCCACCTGGGTGAGCCGGCCGTTCGTGTAGGTCAGGGTCAAGGTGCGGTTGTAAGCGTCCTTGACCTGGGTCAGCCGATCGTTGCCGTCATAGGTGAAGCTTAAGGTATTGCCGTCGACGTCGGTCAGCCGCTGGATTCGGTTTTGAGCGTCGAAGGCCAGCACGGTGCCGAAGCGCTCCCTGAGTTCAAAGGTGCCGTCGGCCAGCTGGACCAGCTGGGTGGTGACGCCCGGCGGCGCCACGTAGCTGCCGTCCGGCAGCTGCCGGTAGCTCAAGGATCGGTCGCCGAGACGCACGCTGACGCTGGTGTCCAAGAGTTGATCGGTGGCCCACTGCGCGACCAGGGCGCCAACGGTCCAGGCTTGAAGACTCGGCTGGGTGGGCGCCATCAGGTCGCGGGTCACAACCGCGGCGACGATGAGGGCGGCGGCATCCCGGGGGCTCCTGAGGCCCAGGGCAGTCTTGACGTCGCTGTGCCGGCTGAGGCGGAGATGATAGCCGTGGGTCCAGCCACGGCCGAGGCCGGCGCTCGCCTGATTGACCTGCTGGCTGTTGTAGTAGCGGGCCAGGCTCAGGCCGCGCGCGCCTGCACCGCCCAGGCGGAGATCCGCGGCCTGGTTGAGGTAGGCGCCCGAGCCCAGATCGACCGGATCGGCGCCCTTGGGGGTCGGGACGTTCCCCGGCGGCACCTGCACCGGGGCGTAACTCGCCTGCGCCGCCGGCGTGCTCACGGGCCCCAGAAAGGAGCCGTAGCCGCCCTGCAGGCCGCCGCCGATGATCATCCCGAGGCTCCGCTGGCTGCCACTCACGCGGTAATCGATGTAGCCCTTGCCGTGCCAGGCGTTGAGCGCCACCTGGCCGTTTTGCGGCAGAATCAGCGTGGCGCCGGCGTTGACGGCCGTTTGCAGGTCGGCGAGATCGTTGGCGCTGTAGCCGCTCAGTTGGCCTTGAATACTGCCGAAATTGCCGCTGTTGGCCAGAAAGAACTTCTGCCCGCTCTGGTTGTTGAGGGCGAAGATCTTGACCGTGGACAGGGCCGCCTGCGCGGCGCCCTGCGATTGCTCCAGCACGCCGTGTTCCAGCGCGCTGGCGATCAGGCCGGATGCCTGGAAGGCGCCCGATACGGCGGTGCTGCTTTGCGGCAGGACCGGGGAGAACTGGGCCTTGACGTCTATGAAGTAGCCGTCCTCCTGGCCGACGATGCCGAAGCGGTGATGCTGAAGGATCCGGTGGTCGCTCACGGCGCCGAGCAGATCGGACGCCAGCTGGGTCTGCTGCATCCAGCCGAGGCCGATGACGTTGAGGGTTTCCGAGAGCACCTCGCGCGAGCCGTTCGCCGCCCCGTGCAGGGTGAGCTGGTCGAGGTAGCGTTGCCGCTCGGCCAAAAGGCTGCTGTCGCGGTCGCCGCCGAAGGCCGAGGCCAGCACGTAGGCGCCGGTCCGTTTCAACGTGAAGGTCGCGCATTGGTCCGCGAAACGGGCACCCGTGAAGCACGGGTTGCTGACGCTGGCGCTGTAGGGGTGGTCGACGGTCAGGGTCAGATGGGTCAGGTCGCCGGAGGGCGTGCCCTCGGACAGCAGCAGGGTGTCGTCGAGATACAGCTCGGCCACGGGGGTACTGACCACGGCGCCGGTCAAGGCCACGGTCTGCGAGCCGATGGAATTCCCCTGGTAGGTATAGTTGAAGGTCAGGCTGGCATTCTTGCGGCCCGCGCTCTGGCCGACGCCGGTGAACTTGACCTTGACCTGGACGCTGCCGTTGGCCGGAATGTTCTGCGTGCCGCCGCCCGAAACGAATTGGAAGGCGCCGGCGCCGGTGCCGGTGATCGTGCTGGTGACCTGGATGACCACCGAATTGGGATTGCCGGGCGTCCAGGTAAACGTCGGCCCGTCCTGGCCCGGCGCCACCGTGCCGAAATCGGTCGCGCCGGCCGGCGGCGGATCGATCGTGGCACTGTCGCCGGCATAGCTGAGACTCAGTTTTTTCCCGGCGATCTCGGGGATGTTCAGCGTCGTATCGAGGCCGCCGTGTTGCAGGCGGACGGTGTGGATGTAGCCGGAGGGAATGTCGGTCCAGGGGCTTTGAGTCGGGGTGCCGGGAAACGGCAGCGCAGCCGGCAGGCTGGCGCTGTCGTCCGGGAGGATGCCCAAACCGCCGGCGATGTCGCGGACCCGCGCATTAGGGTAGTTTTGCTGGAGCTGCGCGGCCAGTTGCGTGGTCAGCGTATTCAGCGCGTTGTCGAGGGCGCCGGCATCGAGGCTCTGGATGGAATGGCTGCCGGTGATGCCGCCGGCCGCGCTCAGTAACGCCGCCGGGTCGTAGCCCATGGCGGCCGCCAGATCGATGCCCGCCAGCTTGTCGCTCGGTTTGAACGCCGGGTCCAGGGCGACCGTGTTGCCGTTGATCGTCGCCACCACCCAGACCCGATCCAGCGTGAAGCTGGTCCCGTGGTTGACGGCCGGAATGCCGCCGGTGGCGATCATCGTGCCGATCACACCGGCATTGGCCTCGGTGCCCAGCCAATGGGCCAGGTCCAGGCCATCGGCGGCCGACACCGGGATGGTCATGCTGCCGTACTGGAACTGGGCGGTGAACCCGGCGGCCCGGAGCAGCGCCACCAGCAGGGCGGCCTGGTCGAAATCGTTGCCGCTGCGTTCCTTCAGCGTGAGGTAGGGGCCTTTCAGCGCGCCGTAATACGGCACGTAGGCGAAATGATTGCGGACGAACTGGTAAATGCGGCGCGGATCGTTGTCCAGGGCCGCCGCCAGCTGGCTGAACTCGGTGGCGGCCGGCACCAGGCCCTCCGCCGCCGCGGTGATCTCCGCGGCCGCGCGGGGCGCGGCGGTCGCGCCCAATAGGTGTTGCCGCTCAGCCTGCCGGTCGCGCTCCTGCGCCAGGGTCTGTTCGCGTTGGGCGACCACGCGTTCGGCCGATTCCGGCGAGACGAGCTTGGCGCGCTGGTCGATCCAGCCCTCGGGCGCGGCGAAAGGCTCTGCCGAGACCAGCCCAGCCAATGTGACGAACGCCACGAACGGCACCCAGAGGGCCATCGGGGCCACCCCGCTTCTTCTTGTTTCCGGCTTCATGTCAAAGGCCCCGGTTTTTCTGGTTCAGTCGAGCGGCGATGCGCCACAGCGCCACGGCCATCAGGAGCAAACCCTCGGCCGGCACCGCGGGCACGCTCGCATGGGCGGTGCCCGAGTTTTGCTGGTTTTGCAAGGGATCGGTATTGCCCTGATATTCAGCCAGGTTGGTGATCCCGTCGCCGTCGGTATCCTGCGCCGCATCGGCGGGATCGAGCGGGTTGAAACCGTACTGCGCTTCCCAGGCGTCGGGCATGCCGTCGCCGTCGTCGTCCGGGTCGGCGAAGTTGGCGATCAGATCGCCGTCGGTGTCCGGGCTGTTGCTGACCCCCTGGCTGGTAAAGTTGCCGGCCTCGTCGTACTGGAAGGCCAGCGCCGGGCCGTCGGACCGGGTTGCGCTCACGAGCCGGTTGAGGTCGTCATAGGCATAGTTGATTTCGACGGCACGAACGCTCGGCAAGGCCAGCCCTGACAGGAGACCCGCGCACAGCGCTAACCGAAGGTTCCGGTGGCGATCCGTGGACCGGCACTGGGGATTGAAGGCCAGGACGATTCGGTGAGATCGCCGTTCGGGCCCTGAAGAGGAGTGACGCGTTGCGCGCGTGTCTCGTTCCATAACGCCTTACCTTAAGTTTTTGAACCGGTATTTCGAGGCGCCATGGCAAAACAAGGGCGACTAGGCCCAACCCCCCATAAAACGCATCGTTTAAGTTTTGTGTGAATCGCCGGTCGACGAAGGCGGCGATATCGTTACCGGGGTTGACCCCTCCGGCCGATACCCCTTGTCCGTTGAACCGCGGCGGACGGCGCTCGTACGGTTCCCACCGTTCGGTTGCGTCCGTCACCCGCAATTGCGCCAAATTCACCGCTAAAGGCGATCTTAAAAGTCGCCGCGTTACAGGGTTGTGTCAGTGGATGGTGAATATTCACATCCATTGCTGTGACATAGTTCACTGATTTTTCCCAGGCGTTTTGGCTTCCGCGCATGGGAATACGTCGCTCTTTCCTAGAAGTAGCCTGTGTATCTGATGGCCCACGGGCTGGTCGTGGCCGTTACCACTCCCATCTTTTGATGATTGTGTCCGCCAGTCGAGGCAATCATATTTGCAAATAATCCCGGTCCGCGGCGAAGGATTGCAGGCCAGCCCGATGGATTGCAGGTTCTCGGGTTTTCCATTGCAGGTCACTACAGTTAGAGTCGATTCTGCCGGCCGAATTCGCCGCCCGCATCAAGCGCGTCGGCATCGTCAACGCGATGGACGACGAAAACTTCGCGGCGGCCGTCAAGGCGACCGGACGCAAGAAATTCATCATCGCCGGCGTCACAACGATGTGTGCACGGTCTTCCCGGCATTGAGCCTGGTACGCGAGGGCTATGAGGTTCAGGTCATCGCCGATGCCGGCGGTTCGCCGAGCCAGATCGGCGACGACATGGCTCTGCGCCGCATGGAGAAGAACGGCGTCACGCTGTCCAGCACGAACCAGGTGATCGCGGAACTTGCGGGCAACTGGAGCACCCCCGAAGGGAGCGCGATCGTGCAGCAGGTGGTGATGCCGGCCCTACAAGGCTGAGGGAGACGAACAACGCTTACTCAGCGGGGGATGTTGGTAGTTGACCTGGATCAGTGCGCCGAACGTCCCGGCGCCCCCTGAGGTGACTTGGCTACATCATCACCGTTTCCTGCCTTCTCACGCGCAAGGTCGGAGGCTATTTGGGCCAGCCCGCCCATGAAGAATCGTTTGAAGTGCTCAATGGCAGCGTCCGGTTGATTGGCGATAGCCTCTTGTGGTGCCGCGTGTTCCAGCATTTTGGAGCTCCCGAGCAGAAGCAGGGCGAACGGCGCGATGATGGCGAGTCTGCTGCGCGCGACCGCAGGGTGGTCGGGATGTACCCCTAGAATCTCGCTGATGAACGCGGTGGCGATTTGCATTTTGGGGAGGAGTTCCCTCTCCAGGAGGATTGGAAACGCGGTGGAGGGGTGGAGTATTTCCCGACCCAGCACGCGCAGGGCCCAGTTGGAAGACATCGGACCAAGAACCGCCCGTAGCATGCCGTCGATGAAGACGCTCAGCTTGTCTTCCGGACGCCCCGGGGCTTCGGAGATCTTCTTCAGGAACTCCAAATCCATCAACCGGTGATGGGCCTCCACTAGGACTTCGGCGTAAAGGCCATCTATGCCGCGGAAGTAGTAATTCACCGCTGCCGAATTGACTCCTGCTCGTTCGGCGATTTCCTTGCCGGTGGCGTAGGCAACCCCTTTTTCGGCAAATACCTCGCCTGCAGCCTCGAGGATCTGCCACCTTGTGGCTACGCCATCGTCCCGGTGACCGGGCAATTTTCGATTTCGCTTCTCTTGTTTCATGGAAAGAGCATACCGGGAAAAGCATGTCTTATGAACGTAAATTTAAATTTCAAATTCGAATTTGACAAAAGTGGTGGCTGCACCCATTCTTATGCCATGAACACGAAAGCTCGCATCATCATTCCGACAGCTCTCATCCTGGTAACTCTAGGCGGCGGATGGTGGCATATCCATCGCCCTTCCGCAGAGGGCTTGCTGACCGTGTACGGCAACATCGACTTTCGCCAAGCCTCCGTACCGTTTAATGGAACCGAGCGAATCACCGAGATCCTAGCGGAAGAAGGCGATGTGGTCCGCAAAGGGCAGGTGCTGGCCCGCATGGATACCAGCCGGCTGGTGCCCCAATCGATCCAGATCGAGTCCGCGGTAGATGCTCAGAAAGCGGTCGTGGAGCGCCTCCGAAACGGCAGCAGGCCGGAGGAGATCGAACAGGCTCGGGCGAACCTGGTATCCGCCAAGGCAGACGCCGACAACGCCAAGGCTCTCTACCGGCGGCGGAAAAATCTGGTGTCGAGTGCGGCCATCAGCAAGCAGGATTTCGATGCGGCAAAGTCGGCCGCCGATGTGGCGGCCGCGAAGGTGGAGGTTACTGAGAAGGCACTCAGGCTCGCGGTCATCGGACCACGCCTGGAAGACATCGCCCAGGCCGAAGCCCAGCTCAAGGGCTACGAGGCGCAGCTGGCACTGATTCGCCGGCAATTGGCCGACGCCGAGTTGCGGGCACCCTTCGACGCCGTGATCCAGTCGCGGCTGATGGAGCCGGGAGAGATGGCGTCCCCGACGAAACCGGTGTTCTCATTGGCCACCATCGGGACAAAATGGGTGCGGGCGTACGTTCCCGAGCCGGAGCTCGGGCATGTGCATTCCGGATCCCGCGCGAAAATCCTGGTCGACAGTCTTCCCGATCATCCGATCGAGGGTTGGGTCGGCTTCATCTCGCCGGTCGCGGAGTTCACGCCGAAAACGGTGCAGACCGAAGACCTGCGCGCCAGCCTGGTTTACGAAATCCGGGTGTTCGTCGAAGATCCCCAGAACGTGTTGCGCCTGGGCATGCCGGCAACAGTGAAGATTCCGCCGGATGCAGACGGACCTGCCCGCGACCGGGCACGGCAATGAGCCTGCAAGGCCTGACGCATCCGGTGGAAATTCGCGGGGTTCACAAGACATTCCGCCGTGAAACGGGCGAGACCGTCAAGGCCATCGACGACGTTTCCTTTGCGGCACGGCATAAGACCCTCACTGCGCTGGTCGGTCCCGACGGAGGCGGCAAGACGACCCTCCTGCGGATGCTTGCCGGCCTGGTTTTCGCCGACAGTGGAACGGTACGGGTTCGGGGCATCGACGCCTCGTCCGACCCGCAGGCCATACAGGACCGCATCGGCTATATGCCCCAGCGGTTCGGCCTCTACGAAGATCTGACCGTCCAGCAAAATCTGGATCTGTATGCCGAACTGCACGGCATCAGCCCAGCGGCGCGCATGGCGGTCTATCCCCGCCTGCTGCAGATGACCGCCCTCGGCCCGTTCACCGGTCGCTTGGCGGGAGCGCTCTCCGGCGGCATGAAACAGAAACTGGGCCTCGCCTGCACTTTGGTCCGTTCGCCCGACCTGTTGTTGCTGGACGAACCGACCGTGGGCGTCGACCCGTTGTCCCGCCGAGAGTTGTGGGAAATCGTGCGGCGTCTGGTGCGTGAGGAGGCGTTGACGGTCATCGTCAGCACTTCCTATCTCGACGAGGCCGCGTTCTGCGACCATGCCGTGGTCCTGCATCAAGGCAAAGTGCTCGCGGAAGGGACACCGGAGGAGATCACCTCTCGGGCGGAAGGGCGCGTGTTTTTCGCCACCTCCTCCGAGGGCTCCACGGCCCGCTCTCTGCAGGCACGCCTGTTCAAGCATCCAGGTGTGGCGGACGCCGTACCCGAGGCGGGGAAGGTTCGGGTCGTTACCCGCTCGTCGCGCGTCCCTCAAGATGATGGCGGAGAGGGCGGCCTCGAGTTTGAACCCGCAGCCCCGCGCTTCGAAGACGGCTTCATGGCGCTGTTCCGAGCCGCGGTCGGCGAGATCCATTCCCCATCCATCACGCTGGGCCGCCGTCCCAGCGAGGCGGTCGGCGTTCCTTCCGTGGAAGTTCTCGATCTGGTTCGGACCTTCGGCGACTTCGTCGCCGTGAACCATGTGTCCTTTCAGGTACGGCGCGGGGAAATCTACGGACTGTTGGGGCCGAACGGGGCGGGCAAGAGCACCACCTTCCGCATGCTATGCGGGCTGATCCCGGCCACTGGCGGGCGCCTCCGGGTAGCGGGGGCCGATTTGAGGACCGCCCGTGCCGAGGCACGGGCGAAACTGGGCTACGTCGCTCAGAAATTCTCGCTCTACGGCGACCTTTCCGTGGATGAGAACCTGGATTTCTTCGCGAGCGCCTATGGTCTGCGCGGTTCCAGAAAACGCGACCGCATCGCCTGGGCGAAAGACCAGTTCGATCTCGGCCCGATGTCGGCCTTGCCGGGCGGAAAGCTGCCGGGGGGGTACAAACAGCGGCTGGCGATGGCCACGGCGCTGCTGCATGAACCGGAAATCCTGTTTCTGGATGAGGCGACCAGCGGTGCCGATCCTCTGGCTCGCCGCGAGTTTTGGGGCCGGATCACGGCCCTGTCGGAACAGGGGGTGACCGTCGTCGTCACGACCCACTTCATGGAAGAGGCCGAATATTGCGACCGTGTGATCATCATGGATGGCGGCATCGCCCTGGCGGAAGGCTCGCCGGCGGCGATCCGCGCCCAGGGGGAGCCCCGAAGTGGGCAGCTGCCCACCATGGAGGATGCCTTTATTGCCATCGTCGAGCAATCCCGGCACAGCGTAGGGAAGGCGGCGCAATGACCGGCCAGGAGCTGATGGCGCGAAGCCGTGCCCGGCGGGTATGGGCATTGATCCGCAAGGAAACCTGGCAGATCCTCCGGGACCCCAGCGCCATCGCCATCGGCGTCGTCCTGCCGATCGTGATGTTGATCCTGTTCGGCTACGGGCTTTCCTTCGATCTCAAGCATCTCCCCGTCGCAGTCGTCGTCGAGCACGCTTCCGAAGAGACCTCCGCCGTCAGCGCGGCGCTGAGCCTTTCGAGCTATTTCCGGGTACACCCGGTCAATACCATGGCCGAGGCGGCGAGGCTGATGACCGAGCATCAAGTCAGCGCCGTCGTTCGCTTTCCGCCCCATTTCGCACGGGATGTGGCGCGCGGCGAAGCCGATCTGTTGGTGGCGGTCAACGCGACGGACGCCAACACCGCCCGCATCGCGATCAGTTACGCAAGGGGCGCGGTAGCGACCTGGCTGGCTCGCGAGATCGCCGAAGGCCGCGCCGCTGCAGGCGGCTCTGCTATCGCCATCGAGGGCCGGCTGTGGTTCAACGAGGCCAACGAGAGTTCCTGGTTCCTGGTTCCGGGCCTGATCGTCCTGATCATGACCTTGATCGGAGCCTTGCTGACCTCCCTGGTCATCGCCCGGGAATGGGAGCGCGGCACCTTCGAGGCGCTGTTCGCGACCCCCGTTCGTCCCGTCGAAATCCTGCTGAGCAAAACCGTGCCCTATTTCGTCATGGGCATGTTCGGGCTCGTCCTTGCGGTTGCCGGCAGCCAGTTTTTGTTCGCCGTCCCCTTGCGTGGGTCGCTTTGGCTGCTGGTGCTGGTCTCCTCGCTCTACCTGCTGGTGGCGCTCGGTATGGGACTGGTGATTTCGTCGGCGACCAAGAGCCAATTTCTCGCCAGCCAGATCACCTTTCTGGTGACCTTCCTGCCAGCGACCCTGCTGTCGGGCTTCATCTTCGACATCCGCAGCATGTCCTGGGGCGCCCAGATCGTGACCAGCATCTTTCCTGCCCGCTATTTCGTCAGCTCGCTGCAGACCCTGTTTCTGGCCGGGGACGTGTGGCCCATCATCCTGCCCAACGCGCTCGTCCTCGCCGGCATGGCCGCACTGCTCATGGCCATGGCCGCCAAGGCGACCCGCAAGCGCATCGACTGAGGTTGCCATGACCGACTCCTTATTTCGCATCCTCGCCCTCATCCGCAAGGAGCTTCTGGCGATCCTGAAAGATCGCAAGAGCCGGGTCACGGTGTTCGTGCCGCCCATTTTGCAGTGCCTGATTTTTGGCTACGCCGCCAGTTACGATCTGAACCATGTCCCCTATGTGCTGCTCGATCGCGATCACAGTGCGGCGTCGCGGGCCTTCATCGCCACCCTCGATGGTTCGGGCACTTTCGATCGTATCGCCACGCTGCAAAACGCTTCCGACATTGCCGACCCGATCACGGATCGCCGCGCTGTCCTCGCGGTGATCATCGACCGGGACTTCGAGCGCCAATTGATGGCGGATGGTACCGCCAAGGTCCAGGCGATCGCCGACGGGCGCAACACCAACACCGCCGGAACCGCGCAAGGGTATGTGAGCACCCTGGCCGCGAACTTCGTGCAGAGGTGGCGCCAGGAGAACGGCGTTACGCCGCCGCCCGGCATCAAGGTGACGCCCCGGGCGTGGTATAACCCCAACCTTGAGACACAGTGGATCATGATTCCCTCGTTGATCGGGACGATCACCATGATGATGACGATGAGCCTGACCGCCATGTCGGTGGCTCGCGAACGGGAGGCAGGCACTTTCGAGCAATTGCTGGTGACGCCTTTCCGTCCCTACGAGATCATGGTCGGCAAGGCATTGCCGTCGATGATCGTCGGGCTGATTCAGGCCACCTCGATCCTGCTGGTCGCCCAGCTATGGTTCCAAATTCCCTTTGCGGGCTCCTACTTCGTGCTTTACCTGAGCCTTGCCGAGTTCCTGGCGGCATCGGTCGGGATCGGCTTGTTCCTCTCCTCCATCGCCCGAAACATGCAGCAGGCCATGATCGGTACGCTCGTGGTGATGATGCCGTTCATGCTGCTGTCCGGCTTGACCACGCCGGTGATGACCATGCCGGACGCACTCCAATACCTTACCGCCGTGAACCCGCTCCGTTATGCCATCAGCATGACGCGCCAGATCTATCTGGAGGGTGCCGGCATCGTCCAGCTGCTGCCCGAAATGCTGGCACTTCTGATGATTGCGGCCGTGACGCTGCCCATCGCCGCCTGGATGTTCCGCAACAAGCTGGCTTAGTGCGGACACAGTAGAACGGCAGGCGATGGTCTGGATGAAAAAACGCACAACAGATACACAACGACATTGAACACCAAGCTCCAATTTTCACTGTCACTATTCGCAATGAGCCTGGCGGCATGCACGGTAGGTCCAGATTATCGGGCGCCTGTTCCGGCCGTTCCGGATCGATGGCACGCAGATGAGAAGATCGGCGCCGATCTGCTATGGGCCAAACCGGAAAATTTGAAGGCATGGTGGCGAGCCTTCGGCGATTACGAACTGGATCGCCTCATGGATCGAGCTTTGGCGCGCAATCTCGACGTGAAAATCGCACTGGCCCGAATCGAACAGGCCCGAGCCGAACGGAGCAGCACCCGCGCAGAACTGTTTCCGTCGGTCGATGTGACGGGGGGCGTGCAGCGCCAAGATAACCCGATGCCCGGCCTGAGGCCGGGCATACGCTACAACCTGTTCGAGATCGGCTTCGATGCCTTGTGGGAAATCGATCTGTTCGGACGCCAGCAAAGGCGCCTCGAGGCGGCCTCGGCGGAGCTGGAAGCGGCCGGTGACCAATACGCTCAATCCCTGGTGACGTTAAGCTCCGAGCTGGCGCGTAGTTACATCGACTACCGCAACGCTCAGGCCCTGCTGGCCATCACCCGATCGAACCTGGACAGTATGCGGCAGACCCTGGCGCAGACCGAAAGGCTGCTGCAAGAGGGCATCGGAACCCGCCATGATGTGGTGCGCGCCAAAGCCCAAGCGGAGACCACCGAGGCGCAGATTCCCACCCTGGAAGCCGGCAAGACCGCTGCCCTGCGTCAATTGGAAGCGCTGGCGGGCCAGCAGCCCGGTGCGCTGGCCGCCGAGCTGGATGCGCCCGGTCCCTTTCCCGAAGCACCGGGGCAAGCCATGCTCGCTTCGCCCGCCGATACCATCCGCCATCGGCCTGACCTGCGCGCCGCCGAGCGCCAGTTGGCGGCCGCTACGGCGATGCAGGGGGCGGCTATCGCGGAGCTGTTTCCGAAAATCTCGCTGTCGGCGTTTCTGGGATTGCGAAATACCGATATCGAAAGTTTGTTCAAGTCCGCGGCGTTTTCCTATGGCAACGCCGCCAACCTGGTGCAGCCCTTGCTCAACTTTGGCCGCATCAAGGCAGGAATCAAGCTGGCCGAGGCCAAACAACGGGAAGCCTATTTTGCTTACGAAAAGGGTGTGCTGGAGGCGCTCAAGGAAACCGAAACCGCGCTGACTCGCTATCTCAAGGAAGAGATCCGACGTCAAACGCTGGCACGCGCGGTGGAGGACCAGCAAGAGGCGGTGCGTTTATCCCAACTGCGCTTCGAAGCCGGCGTCATTTCCCTGCTGGACGTGCTGGTTGCACAACGCGCCCTGTATGCGGTGGAAAGTGAACTCGCTAATTCACGAGCCCTCACTGCCGTTAATCTGATTTCTCTGTACAAATCTCTGGGAGGCGGGGCTAACGCCACGCCGCCGCTGGTTGCTGCCGACGGCAAGAAATCATGAGTTTGTGAGTCATCGGCGCGCCTGGCTCGAGAGGGGTAGGGTAACGCATTTTGCTGGCCGGTGGTTCTTTATCAGCTCGGCATGTCCGGCTGAGCTTAACCTCAACCTGGCGTCAGACCAGCCGGCTTAGATGCGTCAGAGTAGAGTCGATTTAAGCCTTTTCTGATATGCCCGACGTGTGCTCTAAGCTTCAACCTGACACCCCGTACCCTTGGCGTCAATGCCGTTAAGTTAAGACGAATGACGTCACCCCGGCAGGGAAGGGTGGCTTCGGTGCTCCAATCGCAAACGGTCATCCCAGGAGCGCTGGGATGACCCTTCCAATCGCAAACGGTCGCTTTAGTCGCGACCCTTCCAATCGCAAACGGCCTGGCCGGGAGCGCCGGCCACGCCCTTCCCGAAGACACCGTTTGCGATTGGAATGCCGGGGTCCAGACGCTATGGATGGCAGAGGCCTCTCACTTCCTTGTGCACTGGATTCATGCCGCACAGTCCCTGTGCGGCACCCTACGGGCGCTTCGCGTGCAAATCGGCCTCGCCACGCTACGCCGTCCCGCTTCGCTCGCGAGTCCTGGGCAGTCCTTCCCTGGCCTGCCCGCTCGCCGCATTGCGCCTCGCCCTGCCGATTTGTCCGGCACAAATTTGCCAGGAGCAAATTTGGACGTGCGGAGCACGGTCCGTAGGACGAACCCCAGGGATGGGGTGAGCAATCCCTGCCGGAAGGGGCGTTCTGGCGCTCCCAGAACGACCGTTTGCGATTGGAATGACGGCTTAACTTAACGGCATTGACCCTTGGCGTACAGGTTTTTCCGTTTTCTGCACCGGCCCCATAAAGCGCTGGGACTGCAATCCGCGCGATTTCAGTTAAGGGACGATCATCCCAGCCGGCTTTTAAGCCGGGTCAGCGTCTCCATCCGCTCATGCAGGACGGCAATAATGCGCGGTGGTTTTTCTTCCGGATGGATATAAAAAATATAGTGGTGTTCACAGCGGCTCACCCTGACCTGGGGATACCGCTCGGAAAAGCTGCGCGAAGGCACGGTCCGGGCGGCGATCTCCCGAAGATGCTTGTCCAGCAGCCCGGCATAGCGTAGGGCTTGTCTTTGACGCCATTGCTCTAGCGTGTAACGGGCAATCTCCCTGAGGTCTTCCTCAGCGGGGGCGGTTAATTCATAAGGGAGCATTCCCTTACCGCGCTTCCCGATGGATTTCCTCGAAGATCTGTTCGACCGATTTGTGGACGGCGGCGTCTTTCGCAGCCTTGATCCGTGGTTCCAGGAAGGCTTCCAACTGGCGAAGCGCTTCGTCTTCATCCGCTGCCGCGATATCCGGTAACACGCGCTCCAGAACATAATCCTTGATGCTCTGACCGCGCAAAGCCGCCACAGCCTTGAGCCGTTGATGTTGTTCCGGGGTCACTTCAATCGATAAACGCATCATGTCCTCCTGCTGGATTAAGGCACTGTCTAGCTTAGCGTGATAAACAACATTAGCACAAATGAACATTTGTTGTTTAGATTATTCCTGAGCAATCCGCCGCCCGTTTTCCGGCGGATCCGCGCCAGGTGCCTATCGAGGGCCTCTTAAGCCGCTTGCCGGCACACATCGAGACCCAATACGCCTCCACGCCAGCACTGAATTTAGCATGCGACAAGTTTCCCGATCGCGAGCGATGAGAGACCGCAGGCCTTAAGCGCCGGCCAGGTAATCGCGGACCATTTGAATCAACAGCCAGCCGAGCATCAAGATCACCGTGACAAAGATCATCGCGCCGAAGAACTCGATCACCCGGAGGATGCCGACCTACACGAGCATGACGGCGTGATACGGCAGAGCGAGGACTCTAGCGACCGCTCGAGCGCCGGTTCACGTCATCCGCCCCGCCCGAGCGATAGGCGCGACCGCCGCGATTGCATCGGTGCGCGTGGGCCAGACCAGGCGTGGACCCTTCAGCGGCGCCCGTGCGCGGCGCGCCGTTCCCGACCGAAACGGGACAACGTTCGCCCTGTTCAGGCCTGGCTTTTTCGCCATGGTTTACCCCTGTTCTATGATCGGCGCTCGCGCGTGGGTGACCGGATCTTTGAGGCAGGTGGTCATCACTGTGGCCGCAGCCCCTCCCACGTCGCCGGCTAAGAGGCTGACCCCGACGAGGATGGCCAATTGCTCGCGGGCACTGCGTTGCATCGCCATGCCCGCTGACGCGCTTCGGATGGCGCTGTGGCGCCGGCAACCGCCGCGCGGCCAACTGCTGCATCATTCCCAACCGGGCGTGCAATATGCCAGCCGGGTGTTTCGGGGCCTGCTACAGGCGTATGGCATGACCGGCAGCATGATTCGGAAAGGTGGTTGTTGAGTGGGGTGTCCGCTGCTACTTGACCAGGTCAGCCTATATTGCCGAATAGGAAGATAGATAGAAGGATAGATCAAGAAAATATAAAGGATACTTTGTCAGGCAGGGGACGTGTGGTACACCGTAACGGATGATAAACAAAAACCGTTTAATTGTTTGGTGGGCATAAAGGAGAGACCGATGTTAAGCATCGAGAAGGCAAAACGGGAGGATGCTCGGGCGGCCTGGGAGATAAGGAATACTGCCGTCCTCAATCAATGTGCTGGCCACTATTCCGGCGATGCCCTAAAAGTGTGGACTGGTGGTATGTTAACGGAGGATTTCATAGATCACGTCGAGAAACATTTCTACGTGGCGAAGTATCACCACCAAGTGGTTGGCACGGGCATGATCAATATCGATACCGGAAAAATTGACGCCGTATTTGTCCATCCAAACCACATGAGAAAGGGCATAGGAAGGGGGATTGTCACATTCCTTGAGGAGATCGCCTTAAGCCATGGGTTGGAGACGCTAAATTTGGAGTCGACGTTAAACGCCGCGGCGTTTTATCGAGCATGCGGTTTTAAAGGAGATGAGATTGCTACCTATGTCTCTCCACGAGGTATATCACTAGACTGCATCCCTATGATTAAGGATATCTCGCCCAACAACCGCTTGCAGCCGACGTCGGCGGCTGAAGCGGGGCGATAGGCGCCAGAAAGATGTCTCGCCTTTGCATCATTTTTGACCTTGACGGCACGCTGGTGGATAGCGAGGGCCTGTGTAATCAAGCGTTCTTGGATCTGCTGCCTGAGATCGGTGAAACCCTCGAGTCAATGGTCGAACGATACCGGGGGACGAAACTGGCGCTGATACTCGCTGATCTTGGGGCTCGCATCGGTCGACCGCTACCTCCGAATTTCGAGGCGACCTATCGCGCTCGAGTCAGCGAGCTTTTCCGGATCGACCTGCGCCCTACACCCGGCACTATCGAGATGCTTGAGACGCTCAGCTATCCCAAGTGCGTTGCGTCCAGCGGCCCTCCGACCAAAATCGCCGAAGCCCTGCTTTCAAGCGGCCTTTCGAAATACTTCGGCGACCATGTGTTCAGTTCCTATGAGGTGGGTTCGTGGAAACCGGATCCGGGGCTGTTTCTCCACGCAGCACGGTCAATGGGATACTCTCCCAATCAGTGCATCGTCGTCGAAGACAGCCCTGTCGGCCTACAAGCTGCGGCAGCCGCTGGAATGACGGCGATCCACTACTTGCCTGGGTCACAATACAGCGAAATGTTCGGACAGTCTCATGCAGTCGTTGGCCGTATGGCTGACCTTCCTAGGCTCATCGATGCTGCATCCCAGGGCGTCTAACCTGGGGTTCGAGCGGAACACAGCGGCTGGCGCCGGCGTGCCCGCTAAACTTCGGTTTACAGCCGGAAAGGAGGAGTTACGCCTATGCGCCACCCAGTAGTTGTTGCTGCCACCTGGATGGTTGGCGCTTTACTCTCATTTTCCGCGATGGCCGTTGCGGTACGCGAACTTTCCGCGAACTTTGGCACGTTCCAACTTCTTGCCATCCGCAGCCTCATCGGCTTGGCTGTTATCTCGGCCATACTCACTAGAGTCGGTTGGACGCAGGTCTCGTTTCGGAACGTTAGAATACATCTCGGGCGGAACTTCGTTCACTTTTGTGGGCAGTTCGGTTGGTTCTATGCCATTGCGTTTGTTCCGCTGGCGGCGGTGTTTGCCATTGAGTTCACCGTGCCGCTCTGGACGGTGGTATTCGCGGCACTACTGCTGGGTGAGCGTATCTCCCCGAGTCGGGGGCTGGCGGTTGTTCTAGGCATCGCCGGTGTTTTGGTTATCCTTCGTCCCGGCTGGTCGGTCGTTCATCCGGCGGCGCTTGTAATGCTGGCCGGCGCCTTTGCGTATGGACTGTCTCATACGCTGACCAAGAAGCTGGCGGGGCGAGATACACCGCTGTGCATTCTCTTTTACATGATGTTGATTCAGTTGCCTCTAGGTTTGGTGCCAGCGGTGTTTACTTGGGTTACCCCTGCAGCAGCACATTGGCCTTGGCTCATCGTGGTCGGCATTACCGGGCTCAGTGCGCACTACTGCATGGTGCGGGCACTTTCCCTGGCGGATGCCTCGGTAGTGGTGCCCTTAGATTTCCTGCGCTTACCACTCATAGCTCTGGTTGGCTACGCGCTTTACGGTGAGCGTGTAGATGAGTATTTGGTTTTGGGCGCGGGCTTGATACTGGCAGGCAACTTTATCAACCTGCATCGGGAGCGGAAGAAAATTAAGCCGCTAGAGCCCATTCCGCAACCACGAGCCTGATTTTGCTCTAACGAGTGCGTCAAGCCGACAAGCCCTCTATGGTTACGCCGTTCGGGCCTTGCGGCTTACGTTGGCATTATTGCTTCGGTAATTAAAAGGCGATTTTCAGCAAGCACAGATCAGCGCAAGTGATTGATCTACAGTGCTACAGGAATTAATTGGAAATTCATCATCAGGAGGAGGGATGAATTGTGTATCAAATTTCGATTGTCATCTTTGATGAGTTTACGGATATCGATTTTTTCTTAATGAGAGACATCCTGGGACGGACAAGAACAGACTGGAAGGTAAGAGTTCTTGGAACAAAAAGCACCCACACGTCTACGCTGGGTATGACGGTAAAAACCGATGGCCATGTATCAGAGGCAAATGCCTCTGACGTGGTTTTGTTTGTTAGTGGTTATAAGGGTGTGCCAGCCGCATTGGAAGATGAAGAATTTGTGTCTTCCTTCAAATTGAATCCACAAAAACAACTCATCGGCTCGGTCTGCGCAGGTTCGTTCATTTTATCCCGACTTGGTTTATTGAAAGGTATCAAAGCGACAACGCATCCAGATGCTAAGCCGGGTCTTGTGGCTATGGGTGTCGATGTTCAAGACAAAGCGCTGGTAGTGGAAGGCAATATTGCTACGGCGGGCGGGTGCTTATCGGCGCTATATCTGACCGGGTGGTTGGCTGAACGTTTGTGTGATGAATCCAAGCGGCGCGAGATACATAGGCAGCTCGTTCCGGCAGGGCAGGCCCGCATTTTTGAGGAGCTCATTAAGTCATCCATTGAGGCTGCGAAGGTAAGCGAATCGCATAACACAATGCTCCAGCCGGCGTCAGGGCGCGACGCAGCCTTCCGCGGCTGAGCTTGGCGTTAGGCACCAAGAAGGTTTGGCCCCTGTCATGGCGGAACTGATCGAATTCGAGACTAAGCGGCTTCGTTTGCGGCAGTGGCGGGAAAGTGATCTTGAACCTTTTGCCGCCATCAATGCCGATCCGCAAGTGATGAAGTTCTTTCCCAAACCTTTGGAGCGTCGGGAGAGTGACGAGATGGCGGATAAGATCCGCTCGCTCATTGAACTGCGTGGCTGGGGATTCTGGGCTGTCGAGGTTAAAGGCGGTGAACCTTTTATCGGCTTCGTCGGACTGCATGTGCCAGCCCCGGCATTGCTATTCTCGCCGTGTGTAGAAGTTGGTTGGCGGCTTTCAGTAACCCACTGGGGCCGAGGGTACGCATCCGAGGCCGCCCATGGTGCGCTGCAGATAGCATTCCTGAGGCTCGGCCTGCCCGAGGTTGTTGCCTTCACCACCATGGGCAATCGGCGGTCTCGCCGGGTCATGGAGCGTCTTGGCATGCAGTATAGCCGCGAATTCGAGCATCCGGATATGCATGATGACAGCATGCTCAGGCCCCATGTACTGTACAGGCTTCACGCTGCGTGCTTCAGGAAGGCCGCCAGCAGGCAAGAAATTGAAGAGAAAGGCAAAAGAGCCTAACTACCGCTTTCGGGCACCACCGGGGTCAGGTCTTCCACACACGCCCACACCCTGTCATCTCCCCCCATGGCAAGACCTCTCCGCATCGAGTTATCCGGCGGCCTCCATCACATCACATCACGTCCCGTGGCGATAGGCGCGAGGACATTTATTTTTCCGATATCGACCGCGAGGCTTGGCTGGCGTTGCTGGGGCAGGTTTGCGCGCGGTTCAACGGGGTTTGTCAGGCTTATTGCCTGATGTCCAATCACTATCATCTGGTGATTGAAACGCCGGAGGGCAATCTCGCCCGAGGCATGCGCCAGCTCAACGGGGTTTATACGCAAATGGTAAACCGAACGCACGGGCGCGTCGGGCATGTTTTTCAGGGGCGATACCAGGCGATTCTGGTGGAGAAGAACAGCTATCTGCTGGCGTTGGCGCGTTATGTCGTGCTGAATCCCGTGCGTGCCGGGATAGTCGGCGATGTCGGGGATTGGCCGTGGAGCAGTTATGCGGCTATGGTCGGCTTGGCGCCCTCGCCCGCCTGATTGCAAACCCATTGGCTACTGGGCCAGTTTGGCCGGCAACGCAAGCGTGCAATCGCGGGGTATATTAATTTTGTGCGGGCTGGCGTTGGCTTGCCGAGCATTTGGGATCATCTGTAAGGCCAGATTTATCTGGGTAGCCCTGAATTCATCGAGCGCATGCAATCCAGCCTTGCGCCGGATCAGCCGCTGGATGAAATCCCCCGCATGCAACGGCGGCCGATGGCGAAGCCCTTGGCGCATTATCGAACGGAATAGGCCGACGATCCGCGCACCGGCATGGCGCTGGCCTATCTCACCGGCGATTATGCGATGAAAGCCATCGCTCGGGAATGCGGAGTTCGTCGATCTCATCCAAGACCACGGCATTCGGATCAGCATGGGTGGCAAAGGCCGCTGGGTCGACAACGTGTTCGTCGAACGGCTGTGGAAAAGCGTGAAATATCAGGAGGTCCACTTGCATGCTTACGACACGGTTTCCCAGGCACGAGAAGGCTTGCAGCGGTATTTCAAGTTCTACAACGAACGTCGACCCATTCATCGCTTGACGGCAAGACCCCCGATAGCGTGTACTTCGATCCGCTGCCCATTCAACAGGCAGCCTAAACCGCAGAAGCCCACTTAGGATCGGGAAAATTCTGTCCAGAAAACCGGGGCCACCGCTGATTTCCAGTTCGAGCCCATCATTTCAAAAAATCGAAGCCGGGCTCATAGGGCAACAAAAAGCAGGTTTTTCTACAGCTTCGTTAGACTGCAGGCTGCAACTGAAGAGAAGGTGAAGTATGCGAGCCTTTGCACAAAAACAGAATCAAGCTCAAAAGCCGGCATCCTCAAGCCTTGCCCGGCCTCGGAAGACGATACTTGGGCCGCATCATCATGAGCATCATATCCTCCTTCTGCAGCGCGCGATCGGGAATCAAGCCGTACAGCGGCGGTTAGAAGCAAATACGGTGAATGTCGAAGGAGACTCGACTACTACCAAAATTGCCCGCTTCGGTCACGATTTCAGCCGGATACCCGTATACGCTAAAGTGCCCATGAAGACACAGACAAAACTGACGGTTAAGACTCCAGAAGACGTATACGACCAGGAAGCGGACCGGATTGCCGATCGGGTGATGGCAACGGCAGCGCACTCCGTCGTTATCGGCGCGCCACCAGGTATCCAGCGCTTCGGCTACGGCTTTTCAAGGCTGCGGGTGCATTCCGGCATCGGCACTGCTCCCGGGGAACTGGACCACCCACCCCTCCGCATCAGCGCGCGCATACCCACCACCTTGCCCGCCGCGACACCCGCATGGACAAGGAACGGCGAAATAAACCTCGGTCCCGCCGGTCTGTTCATGCCGCCGCGGGAGCAACTCCGGATGCTGCGTCACGAAGCCTTCCACCGGCTGCATCAGCGCATCGCGCCCGTCAGCGATGCACCGGAGGCGCGCCTGCGGGCCGAGCGGCTCGCGACCCAAGCGGAGACGGGCGCGGCGCTGCTTCCCGTTGCGTTGCCACCCGCGCCCGCGCTGCTGGCCTTCCCGCCGCAGAAGTATACGCCGTGGGACAGGGTCTGGATCGGCAACGACGCCATCATCGGCGAAGTGACGGAGGGAGGGGTCGCCGCGCGCATCTTCCTGAGCTACAAGGACCTCGGGATCACGAAGGCGCCGGAATCGCAGACCTACCACTGCGGCAAGCACGATCCGGCGCCGATCCCGACGCTGGTCAAGCGGATGCGAGCCGCCGCAAAGCAGGCCGCCGTGCTCAACGGCAAGATCACGGACAGCACCTACTCGCTGAGGACCAGCGTGATCGCCATCTCGAAGGGCGCGAACAGCGCATTCCGCGTGTTCGGAGGCCAGGGCGTGCTGGTGATCAAGCAGGAGGATTCCTGGGAGGGAACCATTGCCCACGAGGGCTCGCACGGGATCTTCGCCTTCCACCTTGGCGACCGCGTCCCCAAGGGCGCGCCCGACCTGCTGGCCAAGGGAGTGGCCGAGCTCTTCCTCGAGCTGCAGAACACCGCGCCGGTTTCGCTCCCCAGCGCACCGTTCGATGCGAAGCACCTGCCTCCGCTGAAGGACGACGGCAAGACCACGACCCATCCGGCGGGGCTGGTGATGGTCGCCGACACCCTGTGGGCTGGCGGCGGCGGACATCCTTGGGACAACGCGGACGAGTTCTTCGCCAGCGCGTTCGGCATGTATCAACAGAAATCGCTGTTCGACCAGATTGTGCGGCACTACGGCAAGGCGGATCCGAAGATCCCGCCACTGGCGAAGAAGCTGTCGGCCCTGCTCGCCGCGGTCGGGGACCCGAAGGCCGTCGCGGGACTCAAGGTGCCGTCGAGCACGAAGGCGGTCGATGCGGAGCTGAAGCGGATTCAACCCACGCCGGAGGTCGTCGCGGGGCTCGACGCCTCCGTCGACCTGCTGCTCGATCCCACCACGCTGCGCGGACCACAGACGATTTTGTGCCCCGGCGCTAAGCCGCCCACGGCCGGAACAGGGGCGGCCAGCCAGAAAGCGACAGGGCCATGAAAGCCATGCTACCCAGAGCGAGCTAGGGATTTGCCCTCACTCAACAGCTTGTTCCTGCAACGCAAGTGTCCATGCGGCTCCAGGGGCGACTTTTCCAGAGTTCTTGGGCGGAGTACATAGCCACAGCCACGACTGCGCCTAACAACGGCATCAACCCGACGCCCCGACGCTGGCTTTTTGGGAAGTAGTCTGTGGTCCTGCCCCGTCCTTCTGTTGCCGAAACCGGGCACGTCGACCGTGGTATCGAGTTTCACCGTCGCGCCCAGCGGCCAAAGAACGCCGAACAGCCGTTCGTCCGCCTCCTGATCAGGCGGCGAATCCGGGCTGTCCAAGGTTTCATCACCGCTCGCGCCCGATGCACATGTTTCTTCCACCGGCACGCGAAAGCTCGTCGCGGTGGCTTCGGCCCGCGGTTCCAGATCGATGGGATCGGGCTCCGGCAGGGGCGATTGCTGCTCGGCCGGCAATTCGTCGATGGCCGCCAGGGCCATGGTTGCCAGCGTGGCGCGGACCTCGACGACCAGCCGTCCGCCGGCCAGATAATTGGTCGGATAGATCCGGGAGACGCCGAACTCACCTTCGTAGCGGCCCTCGTCGTACTGGTCCAGCAAGGTATCCTTGACGGCGAATTCGCCGATCTCGGTCACCAGCCGTCCGACGGAAAAGGTGCCGTTACGGCCATGGATGGCGCGAATGTACAGGGTTCCGCTGAGTTTGATCACCCTGAAACCGACCAGCACAGCCTGGCGCGCCTGGATGGCCGGCATCAATTGGCGGACAACCGCTTGTGCATCCTGGCCGTTCACCCGGCAATCGAAGCGGGTATATTCGACGGCATCCGCCGCGCCGTGCAGAGCGGATACCTCGACCGCCAGAAACGGCTGGCCGCGTCTGATCGGGGCCTCACGCACGCGGTTCAGATAGCCGACGCCGGTGATATGAAGGTCGAAGTATTTTTCGTCGGGTGGGTTCATGGGGTTTCTCCTATAGGCATGAATGAACCGGAGAAATCCCGACCCGACCGGGGTATGGGTTCCCCCGGAGAAGGTAGAAGATGCCTGCGGCGCTCCCGAAGGAGCGACCATCGTTCGAGCAGGCCCGCGATGGTGAAGGGTGCGACTGAGCCGCAGTCGCCACGGTTGAAACTCCTCCAGAAGCTGCCGAAAACCTACTGCGCGCCGCCATGACTGCGTTGCTCCAGGGCTCAAAATGCTGATGAAAAACTTCCTTGTTTTTCACCCGAACGGGCGCGCTTTCGCGCGTCCTACTTCTCTCCCGGAGAAGTAGTCATGTACTCTATGTACACTCCGGTTTTTCGCCCTTCGCGCCTTGTCCTGCCGGCGCTCGGCACGGTTTTTACCAGCTTCTAGGCCAAGGCCACGAACAATACGAGCATCATTAATACCGTCGCCTTGACGATATGGGTCTGGACCTGCATCAGCGACAGCCGCTCGCGGCGCCAGCCGATGTATTGCATCAGACTCACCCAGGCGGTGCACAGCAACAAGCCCACGGCCAGCGTCTGTAGCACCAAGGCCTTTACCGCTCCGAGGCCGATGCCGGAACCGCTGGAGAATGCCGCCGAGGGCGAAAGCGGTGCGTGGGTCGACGGGGTTATCCCGATCGTAGCCCCCGGTGCGGGTGTGGCCGAGCCGGTGGATGGTCCGCCGGACACGCCTGTGACCACCGAGACATCGAATCCGCCCAAAGCCGAAAGATACGTGGCGATCGATGTTCCGTTGCCATCCCGGACCGAGCCGGTTCCGCCCGAACTCAGGAAGCGGCGCAGCCCGCCGACGCCGACCAGGTGAGCGCCGGCGAGCAGGCCCGACGGTGTGATCAGGACGCCGCCGACCGTTTGTCCCAGATAGCCGTCGAGATCCAGGTTCTTGATCTGCGACCACTGGGCGGCACTCTGTAGGCGGTCACCGCCTGAGTCTGCACCGAAGGGCGGCTCAGGAAATCGGCCGTATTCCGGACGCCGTCCTTCCCGGTCCAGCTTCCCCGCCAGTCATTCCTCGCGGTGCCGTCGGGCCGGTAATAGCCGGCTTCTGCCAAGGCCTGCTCGCCCATCTGGTAGAGACCCAAATACCCGTAATCATTGCGGGCACCGGGGTTGTTTCCGGACTCCACCCTCGCCAGGTGGCCCAGATAATCGGCATAGTTCCCTGCCGCCAAAACGATGCCTGACATAACCGCTAATGTGACCAACGCCGTGCGCCAGACTTTCGGACAAAGATGGCGGTTTACGCCCACGTCACGGCTCCCGGCGACGCTCATCGATCGATTTCGCGCAGGCCAGAGCCGCATCGGTGACCGGCCTATGCGATCCCAACCGACGCGAGCGGCCCTGTTCACTGAGAACCAGCCCGTAATCTTGGGACGGCAAGACAATGACGCCGTACAGGGATTCGGCGTCGCAGCGGTGCGGCCTGCACAGATCGAACAGGACAACGTTTACCCCGTCATGTTCGAAAATGCGTACCGGACGCGAGGGACCGCTGAGCTTTCGGATCCACGGTGCCTCGTTCCGGGTGAGCACGGCGTGTTGTCGGCCGATCGCGGGGACCGACTCGATCAGGTGCCAGGGCAAACCGGCATACGGCGGATCCCCGGCGTAGCGCAAGACGCCGCCCCCTGGACAGGCGTCGCGCCGGGCCAATTCCTGTTCGGTCGGCAGCAGGTTCACGCGCTCATCCACCGCCGCATTGGCCATCGCCGCGTTGGACAGGGAAACCAATGCGAACAGCCATTCGATGTGCCGAATCCTCATCAATCATCTCCTTCAACGCGGTTCATGCGATTTTGGATCAAGACCTTCACGCGTCCCGGCCACGCGATATCGACGAACCGCACGGGTCTGCCGTCGGTGCCCGCCGAAGTCAATTCCAAGGTGCCGATGTTCACCAGACGCTCGAACCAGGATTGTCTGAGGGTGATCGAGCGGATGTCCTGAAACCGTAAGCCCACGGTATCGCGGGCAACCAGGCCTTCGCGGGCTTCGACCCCGGTCTCGGAAACCACATAGGCGGCCGACAGCCATTCGGTCCACAGCCAGAAGAGCAGGGCGCCGGACAGGAAACCACCCATGAGTGTCAAGCCGTTGAGCGTCCAAGTCAGCCCGGTGTTCAGCACCGAAGGATCGATCGGCAATAAGGCCAGGAGGGAACTCAGCAGGCGGTGCGGCATAAACGCCAGCAGCACGCCGATGCCCAATACCGGCAGCCAAGCGGCATTCGCTCGCACCACGGCGGGTCGGAATACTCGTGTGGCTCTTTTTTCCGAACCCACCTTCATCGAGTGCCTCTCGGTTCGCTGCAACAACCCGCCTGGACGCGCGGCTTGCGCCGTCGGTTCGTTTGATCGGCGTGCCGAAACGGCTTCGGCACGCGGAAACTCCGGCTCGCGCCGAAGAATGAAACCGCCGTCAGGACAACTTTCCACCGCATAGCACCTTCCCGATTCGCCCGACAGCAATTCGCGCATGCGGGTCGCGAGGCCGAATGAACGGAACGGCAGGCCGTCGAGGTTGTAGATGGCGTCGCCGATCCGCATCGGGATTCCCGTTACTCTTCGCCGGGATCACTGGGCATCTCGGTGGGCGCACCGGCACGCGGCCGATACGTGACGGATTCGATGCATACCGGGTCGATGCCGATGCGACTGGCCGTCAGCCGTAATTCGCGATGCTCGGCGCCCTCGGCGTCCTCCCAGGATTCCTCCCGCAGCTGGCCATCGACCTGAATCCGGGCGCCTTTGCGGAGCACTTTGACCGCCGATTCTGCACGGGCTCCCCACACGCTGACGCTGAGCCAGAATCCGCCCTCGTCCTCGATGGAACCATCGTCTTGCGGAACGCTGCGATCGAAGTAGACGCGCAGATCCGCCACCGACCGGTCCTCGCCATCGACTTGGACGGTGCGAAGCACGGGTGCCTGACCGAGGTTGCCGACGCCGGAGAACTGATTGCTCATGCCCTGGACTCCTGAGAAATGCCGCTGTTTGCAATGAGCCATAGATGCCCGATTTTTCGCCCGATGACCACCCAAAACCGATCATTCGCCGGTGACCGGTTTCCGCTTCTTGAGCCGGTTTCAATGTATCAAGGCGGTCGTGAAGGAGGTTGAAAGCGATATGTGCCAATACGGCATCTGTACGGAACCTTGTTGGAAGTTCCGAGGTCATATAAACTCGATCCGTATAATTTCCGTATCAATGATTGAAACCGCCATGCCTACTGCGACCACACCCTACGAGCGCATTGACCTCAGGACCTCGCCCGAAATCAAGGCACTGATCGTTCGCGCCGCAGCCACGGCCGGCGTTTCCGTGAGTGCCTTTCTACTGGGCGCCGCGCAGGAGCGCGCCAAACAAGTTCTCAGCGAGGCGGAATTGATGACGCTGTCGACGCGTGACTGGGAGGCTTTCTTTACGGCTCTGGACCATACCGACAAGCCCCGCCCGAAATTGTCGGCCGCCATGCAACGGCATCGTGAATGGCAATCCGAACGTGAATCCTCGTGACGGTTTTCTACCGGAAGCGATCGAGGCGCTTCACGTCCATCATGATCGGCGAAGCTTTACCTGCGGCGACCCGGAACTGGACGGCTATCTCAAACGCTTTGCGCGTCAACATGCCGAAACCAAGGTCAGCCGAACCTACGTTGCCGTCAACGGTGCTGCGATTCTCGGTTATTACAGTCTGGCCCTATCGGGCATTCGCAAGGATCAGTTGCCGTCCCGGTATCAATCCCGCTTTCCGAATTACCCATTGCCAGTAGCTCGTTTGGCCCGGCTGGCGGTCGACCATCGCTATCAAAATCGGGGCTTGGGCGAACTGCTATTGGCCGACGCGCTGTCCCGGTGTCTCCGTCTCTCGGAGGAAATCGGCATGGTCGGCGTTGTGGTCGATGCCAAGCATGAGCACGCCAGGCGCTATTATGAGCGTTTCGAATTCGAACGATTCCCCGATGCCCCGCTCACCTTGTGGTTACCCACGGCAGCCATTGCCAAACTGTGAACCGGCACATCGAATTAAGTGTGGACGCGAGGGGTTAGTATCGACCTATACCCTGTCAATCTTCGCCGCGGGTTAGGGCATGATCTCATCCGTGCTCATTGGCGATCCGCGCCCAGGCGCTGGCCAACGCCTCGATACTGGATGTGTTCATGGTGTCCGTCATGGTTCGATCCCATAGCGGTTTTCGTCGTCGGCATCCTGGCGCACGGCGGATAGTTGCTTCAGCAGCCCCGGCAGCGCCGTTTGCACCGTGTCCCACACCATGTCGAGGTTGATGTCGAAGTAGCCGTGGGCGATGCGGTTACGCATGCCGCGCATGCTGCGCCAAGGCACCTCGGCGTAGCCGTCCATTACCTTCGTAGCGGCTTCACCGATGATGATGAGGCTCATGATGACGGCCTGCTGGGTGCGCTTGTCCGCCAGAAAGTCATCTTTACTCAAGCCTTCGACGAAGCTGCACGCATCCGTCGCGGCCTGCCGCATGTGGTCGAGGTAGTCGGGCAGGCGGCTCTCGCTCATACCGGCTGGGCTTCCGCGAGCACCTTGGCTCGGACCTTCGGCGGCAGGTCGGCCGGGGTCAAGAGATCAACATGGACGCCGAGCAGCGCTTCCAGCTCGTCCTGCAAACCGCCCAGATCGAACAACGTCGCGCCGGGTAATGCATCCACCAACAGATCGAGGTCGCTGCCGTCCCGGTCGGTGCCGTGCAGTACCGAGCCGAAGACGCGCGGGTTCGCCGCGCGGAAGCGGCTCGCCGCTTCGCGGATGGCGCTTCGTTTGAGGTTGAGCGCAACGGATGGTCGGATGTGACACCTTTCCTTATCTCAACTCGTTGAGACGGTAAGAAACCGATAATAGCATTTCAAGAACGATTTTCGAGAACAGCAAAGCGGGACTCGGGCGAACTGCTATTGGCCGACGCGCTGTCCCGGTGTCTCCGTCTCTCGGAGGAAATCGGCATGGTCGGCGTTGTGGTCGATGCCAAGCACGAGCACGCCAGGCGCTATTATGAGCGTTTCGAATTCGAACGATTCCCCGATGCCCCGCTCACCTTGTGGTTACCCACGGCAGCCATCGCCAAACTGTGAACCGGCACATCGAATTAAGTGTGGACGCGAGGGGTTATTAACCCGGCCTATATTTATAGGCCGGGTTAATCCGGGGCAGGGATGCCCCGGCGCGGCGACAAGCCGCGTGAGCCCAGGCCGGGCGTGTAACCGACCTGGGCGGCGGCCCGAAATACCAGGAGGGTATTTACGGGGCTGATTAATAATTCAATTGGCGCCCCAGATACGATTCGAATGTATGCCCATCCCCTTAGGAGTCCCGGTACGCTGCATTAAAGAAAGCGCAAGTTGATCGCAAATTTGACAACCTTTCCCGTCACCACTGTTTTTGAAGCGCTGTGCAATGTAGGCAGGCTGAATTTCATAAATCAGGAAACTGCGTTCAATCAAGTCTGACTTCCATTATCGTTTGGACGAATTTGAGAGGGTCATAATGAGCGAAAAAGCATTGGTAACCATTACAGATGCCGCAAAGATCATCTCCGTGAGTCGCGCGACGGTCTACAGAATGATTCAGGCCGGCGATTATGATCAGCAAATTGCACAAGGAAAGAAGTCCAAGGAAGACGTACCGCAAGCGATTCGAGGCTATTTAGGGTGTCGATTCCCCAGAATGATCCGTTTGGGGCCTCGTTGCGTGCGCCTGAACCGGGCGGAAGTGGAGGCATGGATAGCTTCGAGAGCCTCCCAAGGCGTGTAACGTCATGCACTACGGCGATGGGATGAGAACTGCGGTGGGCTACGAAACTAGTCGTAACTTATTGATTTGGCGGAGAGGGAGGGATTCGAACCCTCGTGCCGGGTTTCCCCGACCATCCGATTTCGAGTCGGCGCCGTTATGACCGCTTCGGTACCTCTCCCCGGAAAAGGCTGATATGATACGACACTCTTGTTGAGAACTAAATGGTGGGGGACATGAATTTGTCTGAAGTCATGCCCTTCGGCCTAAACCTGAAAGACACCTTGGGCCGAAGTTTAGATCATGCGAAAAATGTAGACGATAAAAACAAATTCATAAGGGGGCGACAAAAAAAATCAGCATTAAAGCAATCCAACGTTTTCCGTTTCCTCGCTTATCTCTTCTTCACGGCTTCTTTCTCGGGGTGTACTCAAGAAACATCCCGGCCTTTAACCCAGTTGGAACGGATCAAGCAATCCGGTGAACTGCGGGTCGTAACCCGGTACGGGCCTTCCACTTACTATGAAAGTGTCAATGGAGCGGTTGGTCTGGAGCATGACTTGGCCGAGCTATTCGCCAGGCGCCTCGATGTCAAAGTGAAATTTATAGTGTCGGATTCGGCTAAGCAGGCAATCCAGACTCTTGATGACGGAGGCGCGGATATAGCGGCAGCAGGGCTGCTTATCGATGTGGTAAGGAAAAAGAAACTACGCTTTGCACCGCCTTACCGCGTTCTTACCGAACAAGTCTTGTACAGTGACGGTCGTCCGCGCCCGAACAGCATCGCCGATTTGGCCGGAGGCGTGTTGGAGGTTTCGGCGGGTACCAGCCATGTCAACACTCTCAAAGCGCTGAAGCGCAACTATCGAGACCTTAATTGGCAAATCAATTTCGATCAGGACGTTCACGAACTTCTGTTTCTCGTCAGTGAAGGGTTGGTCGATTACACCGTCGCCAATTCGGATCAAGCACTGATCATGCGGCGCTATTATCCGAAGCTGCAAGTCGCCTTCGATATCGGCAAAACCCGGGAGCTAGCCTGGGCTTTGCCCATGTCCGAAGATTCCAGCCTATATGACGAGACCGTTCGGTTTTTTCGGGAGATCAAGGAAAACAAGACACTGGATCAGTTGATCGATCGTTATTACGGCCACGCGGAAGCATTCGACGTGGCTTTGGACAGTTCTCTACGTCGCGATTATTTGACCCGTCTGCCCAAATTCAAGCGATGGTTCGTGCAGGCGGGCAGACGTTATGACATCGATTGGCGCCTTTTGGCGGCCATTGCTTATCAGGAATCGAAATGGCGCAGCACGGCCGTCTCCGCCGAAGGTGTGCGCGGCATGATGATGTTGACCGGCGTCACCGCCAAGGAGCTGAAAGTAACTGATCGATTTAATCCGGTCCAAAGCATTTTGGGCGGCGCGTCTTATCTTCGGCAGACTTTGGCTAACATTCCGTCGCAGATCGAAGACCCGGATCGTACCTGGTTTGCCTTGGCGGCCTATAACCTGGGTTATGGCCACATCGAGGATGCCCGGAATCTGGTTGCGCGGCGCGGTGGCGATCCCGACAAATGGATCGAAATCAAGAAAGTGTTGCCTCTGCTCGGGAAACCGAATTGGTATCGCAAAACCAAGTACGGTAAAGCGCGTGGCGCCGTGGCCGTTCATTATGTGAACAGCATACGCCGGTACTACGATCTGCTGGTTTGGCTCACCGAGGAAAATGCAACCGGCAAGATGGCGATGGGACCGGAAAAGTCCCGGGCCGAGGGCGTTTAGCGTCGTTCCTGAAAAAAGCGCTTGAGGAGGGTGCCGCACTCCTCCTTCAAGACGCCGCCCTGATATGCGACCTTATGATTGAGGAACTCGGTATCGGCTAGCTGCAACGCGCTGCAAACGGCGCCTCGCGTGGGATCCGGGGCGCCGAACACAATCCGTTTCACCCGGGCGTGAATGATGGCGCCCATGCACATCACGCAAGGCTCCAGCGTCACATAAAGAACGGTATCGACCAGCCGATAGTTACCAAGATTCGCGCCGGCCGCCCGAAGCGCCATGATCTCGGCGTGAGCGGTAGGATCGTTCGTGCCGATCGGGCAGTTCCGGCCTTCGGCGATCAATGCATTGTCCTTGACCAGCACTGCGCCCACCGGCACTTCGCCCATGTCGCCAGCCTGTTCGGCAAGCGCCAGGGCATGGCGCATCCAGTCTTCGTCGCTGGGAGCCATGGACAGGGGATCATTCCCACTCAATGGTGGCCGGCGGTTTGCCCGAGATGTCGTAGGTTACCCTTGATATACCGGGTACTTCGTTGATGATCCGGCGAGAGACGAGATCGAGAAAGTCGTAAGGCAGATGCGCCCAGCGGGCGGTCATAAAGTCTATCGTTTCAACGGCGCGCAGCGCGACGACGAAATCGTAGCGGCGTCCGTCGCCCATGACGCCGACCGATTTGACCGGCAGAAATACTGCGAAGGCCTGGCTGACCTTGTCATACAGTTCGTGCCGGCGAAGCTCTTCGATAAAGATGGCATCGGCGCGGCGCAGCAAATCGGCATAGTCCTTCTTGACTTCACCCAGAATGCGCACACCCAGGCCGGGGCCGGGAAACGGGTGGCGATAGACCATTTCATAGGGCAGGCCGAGTTCCAATCCGATCTGTCGGACCTCGTCCTTGAACAATTCCCGCAACGGTTCGACCAGCTTGAGATTCATGTTTTCCGGCAGGCCGCCTACGTTGTGATGGGATTTGATGACGTGGGCTTTTCCGGTCTTGGAGCCGGCGGATTCGATGACGTCCGGGTAAATCGTGCCCTGTGCCAGCCAGCGGGCATCGGTGATTTTGCCTGCCTCTTCGTCGAAGATTTCGACAAACAGTCTTCCAATAATTTTTCGCTTTTGTTCCGGATCGTCGACGCCTTCGAGCCCTTGCAGGAATCTGTCCTCGGCATCAACCCGAATGACTTGGACGCCCATATGCTGAGCAAAGGTGGTCATGACTTGGTCGCCTTCGTCGAGGCGCAGGAGTCCGGTATCGACGAATACGCAGGTGAGGCGATCGCCGATGGCTTTGTGCAGGAGTGCCGCGACAACCGAGGAGTCCACGCCGCCGGAAAGCCCGAGAACCACCCGGTCGCTCCCTACTTTGGCGCGAATGTTCTGCAAACTGTCCTCGATGATATTACGCGGCGTCCATAGGGCTTCGCAGCCGCAAATATCCAGCAGAAAACGTTCGAGGATGCGCTTCCCCTGCCGGGTATGGGTCACTTCCGGATGAAACTGGAGGCCGTAGTAGCCGCGTGCGTCGTCGGCCATGCCCGCAATGGGGGCGCTTTCGGTAGAGGCGATAAGTTTGAAGCCGGCCGGTAATGCCGTTACCTGATCGCCATGGCTCATCCAAACATCGAGCAGACCGTAACCTTCCGGCGTCGTGTGGTCTTCGATGTCGTATAACAGGCGGGAGTGGCCGTGGGCGCGAATCTGCGCATAACCGAACTCGCGGTGGGTGCAGGCTTCCACTCGGCCGCCCAGCTGCTCGGCCATTGTTTGCATGCCGTAGCAGATGCCGAGTACCGGCACGCCCAGATCGAACACCATGGCGGGGGCGCGGGGAGTGTCCGCCAGTGTGACGGTTTCCGGCCCTCCCGAGAGAACGATGCCCTGAGGCTGATACTCGCGAATGAATTGCTCGCTGCAATCGTACGGATGAATCTCGCAATACACGCCGATCTCCCGGATGCGGCGTGCGATCAATTGTGTGTATTGCGATCCGAAATCGAGAATTAAAACTTTTTGGGAATGGATATTTAATGCCATGGACAGGTACGTTTGCCTTTCTAATCGAGCCAGTAATTGGGTGCTTCCTTGGTAATCGTCACGTCGTGTACGTGGCTTTCCCGAACCCCGGCGGTAGTGACTCGAACGAAGCGGGCATTGTTGCGCATGGCTTCGATGGTGTCGCAACCCGTGTAGCCCATGGCCGAACGTACGCCCCCGATCAGTTGGTGAATGATGGCGATCAGGCTGCCTTTATAGGGGACACGGCCTTCGATGCCCTCGGGGACGAGCTTTTCGGCATCGGTGCTTTCCTGGAAGTAGCGATCGCTCGAACCCTGCTGCTGGGCCATGGCGCCTAACGAGCCCATTCCTCGATAGGATTTATATGACCGCCCCTGGTACAGCTCCACTTCGCCGGGGGCTTCTTCGGTGCCGGCGAACAGTCCACCGATCATGATCGAGTAGGCGCCCGCGGCCAATGCCTTGGCTACATCGCCGGAATAACGGATACCGCCGTCAGCAATGAGAGGAATCCCGGATCCCTTGAGCGCTTCCGCGACATTGGCCACGGCCGTTACCTGCGGGATGCCTACGCCGGCCACGATGCGGGTGGTGCAGATGGAACCGGGGCCGATGCCTACTTTTACCGCATCCGCTCCCGCCTTGACCAAATCTCTTGCCGCTTCGCCGGTGGCGATGTTTCCGCCGATCACCTGCACTTGCTTGAAGTTCTGCTTGACCCAGCGCACGCGGTCCAAAACGCCTTGGGAGTGTCCGTGAGCCGTGTCGACTACTATGACGTCGACGCCGGCTTCGACCAGCGCGGCTACTCGCTCTTCGGTGCCGGGACCGGTGCCGACGGCGGCGCCAACACGAAGGCGCTCCTGCTCGTCTTTACACGCCTGCGGATAGTCTTTGGCCTTTTGGATATCTTTGACAGTAATCAGTCCCCGAAGCTGAAAGTTGTTGTTAACGACCAGCACTTTTTCGATCCGGTGTTTATGGAGGAGGTGGATGGCTTCCTCCTTGCTGGCGCCTTCCTGCACCGTGACCAGCTTTTCCTTTGGCGTCATGGCCTTGGTGACCGGCTCGTCGTAGCGGGTTTCGAACCGCAGGTCGCGGCTGGTGACGATGCCCACGAGATTTTCACCGTCCACAACGGGCACGCCGGAAATTCTTCTCGAGCGGGTCAATTCCATGACTTCGCGAATAGTGGTATTCGGAGAAACCGTGATCGGCTCTTTGATTACCCCGCTTTCGTACTTCTTGACGCTTTGAACCTCATAGGCTTGACGGTCGACCGTCATGTTCTTATGGATGATGCCGATTCCGCCCTCTTGGGCCATGGTAATGGCCAGGCGGGATTCGGTTACCGTGTCCATGGCCGCGGATAGCAGAGGAATATTGAGGCTGATATTGCGGGTAAGTTGGGTTTTTAAGCTGACGTCGCGCGGCAGTACGGCCGAGTGAGCAGGAATAAGGAGGACATCGTCGAATGTGAGCGCTTCTTGAACGACATGCATGGTTTGCTCCCGCCAACTAAAATTTACAGATTCTATTGTAGATATCTATATGTTGCAATATCAGGTCTAGGTTTGAAGATGGAGCTCGAATACCTTGCGGTGTGGTTCTAATGTGAGTGTTGCGAAAACACAGGGGCTCTTCGGTTGAGCTCCATTTCCGAATCGGGATCGATTCCCTGTCCAATCAACGCGAAAACGGTCTGTGCCATGGCAGCCTGTGCTATGGGCTCAAAAAATGCGGCTTTCAGAGTCCAGGCGAACGCGGCGGTAAACACGTATTGCCACAGGCCGACGGATACGGGTAGCGCGCCGGCGATGTTCTTGATCGGGATCAAAAGTACCGCAAAAGCGACTGCAAAGCCCAAGAGCTCAAAAAGGCTCAAGTAAAGACGGTTCTTGAACAGTGCCGAAAAGTGCTGAATGTGAGCCGCCAGCGCATTTCGAGCCGAGCGCCAAGGATCGGCCGTATTCGTGAAGAAAAGCCAAGCCAAAATCGCTAGATCGTTGGCGGAAAAAATCCGACCCGCGATCCAGGTTAACGCTTGGGAGAGTCTCGGATTGTTCATCTTGTCTAGAGCGGGACCTAAATAGGTTTCCGGAAGTTTTTGCAGGGTTTCCTTAACGGAGAGATCCAGTTCCATCAATCCGGAAGCGCTGGGAAAGCGCCGTGCTACGAGCTGTTTCGCATAATCGATCTGGGCTTTGCCTTCCGGAATGGATTGTCCCTTGGACTGCTCGGCCAACAAAGCCAGATTTCCCGCCTTGATGTGATAAAGAAAGGTTGCGCGAAGCTTATACATTAAAAACGCGCATCCGATGAATCCGGCGACGGCCCCGGCCGAAGCGAATGCGGTTGGATTCTGGCTCAAGGAACCCAGACCGATAGCGGTACCGGCACCGGCCGCCGTCATAAAGACATAGGCAAACGCTATCGCTAAGCATGCCAGCAGTCGATAAAGGACGAACGGCATTGATTTTTCAATGGTCCGCGTCGCGGCCAGCAAATTGAGGTCCGGCATCTCTTCCTCCAAGGTGGTTTTTGATTTTTGAGTTTTCTCGGGCAGGTCAAGTAGTTCGAATCTTAAGGAAAAACGGGGTTGTTTTTCCATAAAGTAAAAGTCCAGTTGTATCGGTGATTCGTTAAGATTTGCTCATCCGTCTCGATTTGCGCGGTGTCTTTGTCTTGGTCGTCGGCAGGCCGGTGTGCTGGGTTCGGAACGGCAGCGCCTTGCGGGCGATTCGAGTGCCTTCGTGTTGATTTCCGGTGCCTTCGGGCTGCCATGTCGGTACCAGATGATGCTTGCCGTTTCCGATCAGGTCTGCGCGTCCCATGCGTTTCAGGGCTTCCCGGAGCATCGGCCAGTTGTTGGGGTCGTGGTATCGGAGGAAAGCCTTGTGCAGGCGCCTTTGCTTAAGATTCTTGGGAACAAACACCGTTTCGCTGGTGCGTGTGACGCGGTGCAGCGGGTTCTTTCCGGAATGATACATGGCGGTTGCGGTGGCCATGGGGGAGGGGAGGAAGGCCTGAACCTGATCGGCCCGAAATCCATTGCGCTTGAGCCAAAGTGCGAGATTCAGCATGTCTTCGTCGGTGGTACCCGGATGGGCGGCGATGAAGTAGGGGATCAAGTATTGCTCCTTTCCGGCCTCCTTCGAGTATTTGTCGAACAAGGCCTTGAACCGGTCGTAAGTGCCGATGCCCGGTTTCAGCATCTTGGACAAGGGGCCCGGTTCGGTGTGCTCCGGCGCGATCTTCAAATAACCGCCGACATGATGGGCTGCGAGTTCTTTGACATATTCAGGCGAAGTCACGGCGAGGTCATATCGCAATCCCGAGGCAATCAAGATCTTCTTGATGCCCGGCAGTGCGCGGGCGCGGCGGTAAAGCCGGATTAGCGCCGTGTGGTCGGTATTCAGGTTTTTACAGATGCCGGGGTATACGCAAGACGGCCGGCGGCAGGCAGCTTCGATCGCCTTGTCCTTGCAGGCGAGCCGGTACATGTTCGCGGTCGGTCCGCCAATATCGGAGATGACTCCGGTAAAGGCCGGCGAGGTATCGCGAATGGTCTCTATTTCCCGGATGATCGAGTCTTCCGAACGGCTTTGAATAATGCGCCCTTCGTGTTCCGTGATCGAGCAGAAGGTGCAGCCGCCGAAACAGCCGCGCATGATGGTCACCGAATGCTGGATCATCTCGAACGCGGGAATCTTGCCGGTTCCGTAAGACTTGTGGGGAAGGCGCGAATAGGGCAGGCCGTAGACGCCGTCCATCTCCTTGGTGCCGAGCGGAATGGGCGGCGGGTTGATCCAGACGTCGCGGTCCCCGTGTCGCTGCACGAGCGCCCGAGCGTTACCGGGATTGGTCTCCTGGTGCAAAACGCGCGAGGCGTGAGCATAGAGGACGGGATCGGCTTTGACCGCTTCATATGCCGGCAGGCGGATGACCAATCGATCGCCGGAAGTTCGGCGTTTGGTCAGGCGGATCAGCGCTTCGGACTTACTGCCGGAAGTTTCCTTCGTACATCCGGGTGATTCCCCGTGATAAGGATTCAGTTTGGGAGCCTGATTTCCAGGCGCATCCACGGATGTGGAGTCGAGTTCGGTCCATCCTGCGGGTGTCTGTTTGCGGATGAACACGGTTCCGCGAATATCGGTCAATTGGTCGATGGATTCTCCCGCTGCAAGCCTGTGGGCGATCTCCACCACCTGGCGTTCGCCATTGCCGTATACGAGAAGATCCCCCTTGGCATCGAGCAAAACCGAGCGGCGCACTGTGTCGGACCAATAATCGTAATGGGCGATCCGGCGGAGGCTCGCCTCGATCCCGCCCAGAACGATCGGCACATCCTTGAAGGCTTCTCGGCACCGCTGCGAATAGACAGTGACACAACGGTCCGGGCGTCTGTCGGGGGCTCCGTCGGGTGTGTAAGCGTCGTTCGAACGGACGCGGCGGTCCGACGTGTAGCGATTGACCATGGAATCCATGTTGCCGCCGGTGACGCCGAAAAACAGGTTGGGCTTGCCGAGTTCTCGAAAATCGTCGGCGGATGTCCAATCCGGCTGCGCGATAATGCCGACTCGAAAGCCCTGAGCCTCCAGCAGCCGGCCGATGATCGCCATGCCGAAGCTTGGGTGATCCACGTAAGCATCGCCCGTTACAATAATGATGTCGCACGAGTCCCAGCCCAAGGCGTCCATGTCGCCGCGGCTCATGGGGAGTTGCGGTGCTGTTCCGAAGCGCTTGGCCCAGTATTTTCGGTAAGAAAAAAGATCGGGAGTAATGTTCATCGCGAACTAGCGAAGAAGACAAATGAAAGGAATCGAACAGGAGAGAATCGAGAGCACGACTCCCCGTACAGTACCTGAGAATTTAACTGGGGATTCTAACGCGAAAATCCCGCCTTAGGCGCTAAAAAGCCGATCGGCCGGCTTTTCGTTCACAAAAATCCAAGAACGAAAGATGGGCGAAGCCTGTAACGAAAATCGAATGGTTTCTAAGGGAGAGGCTAAGGTCTTAATGGCGCGCGTGCCTTGGATTCGCGGATAACGCCCAGTCCCCAGATGCCCCATGATGCCGTTTTAAGCATCAATAAAGGAATAGCGACGGCTTTGAGCCCCCAAAGAACAACGGCTAGCGCGCTTGCTCCGGATAGGCTCCAAGCAAACACACCCCAACGTCCACCGACGACGACTCGAAGAAGACGCTTAGATGTATTTTGCAATTTGCTCATAGATAGATGGCATCCAGCAAGCGGGGGCAGTGTACCATGCGGCATCGATCGGTAGAGTGGCGGTAAAGTAGAGATCCGCAAAACGCCTACTGAATGCGTGCTCAAGAAAATCCTAGCAAGCGAATTTAATATAAGCAAATAAATTGTTAAGAATACGTAATCAATGCTTATTTCCTTCACGCATTAAAAAGCCACTGCCTGAGAGCGTGGCTCCAGGCAGTGGCTGTAGACGCAAACAGTGCTTAGAAAACTAAGCTAAGACGCCGTTAGCGTTGTGCCGGTGGTATATCCGGGCAGAGGTCTTTGCCGATCAGGTTCGAGATGCTCGCAAACACCTGCAGCAACACGCCCATGATGGCCAATGCCAGCCAGCCGAAGATCACGAAGCCGTAGTGCAAGGGCGCTACGAACAACTCTTCCATAAACCAGAAGGTGTGACCCCATTCGTTCAAGCCGACGTTCGGCAGAATCATGAACGGACCGGTCCACAGAATCAGGTACGCCAGCGACAAGCCTTTCGACGTCGAGAAGTACGGCAGGCGGGTATGCGCATACAGGAACGCGCCACCACCCGTGATGATGTAGATCGGATAGCTCAGGTAGAACTCGATGATGTGCGACGGCGTGAAGTCGGTGTCGCGAACAATCGTCTGGTGCCAGGTGCCGTCCTGCTCGGTGAAGTAGCTCGCACCCCAGTAAATGGCCCATGCATACGCAAACAGCCAAATCAGGTGCGTCATGTTCCGGCGCAGTTCTTCCCGCGGCGCCAGTGCCGCCAGGTTGCGGTCACGGGTCTTCCACAGGTAGCCCCACAGAATCGAGGCGGTGACCACTTCCAGTACGATTTCGGTGTACAGGAAGTTCATCCAGTACGTCTCGAATTCCGGTGCGAACGAATCCAGACCGGCGGACCAGCCGTAGACCCCTTCATACCACCGAACCCAAAAATAAAAGACCGTGTACAGCATGAACGCAAAAGTCAGCCACTTTACGTTAAGTAAGGGTTGCTCTTTTGCTTCCACGCCACCTGCTGTTGTAGCAGCCATAGTTTTACCTCCATTGCTTGTTGTTAATTACCAATGAATGCCAGAGTACGTACGTGACATCTCTGACCCCGATTTAGAGTAAAGCTGCACAAAAAAATTCCGATCCGTAGGAAGAAATTTTTAACTGTGCGGCTTCTGCGTTGAAAATACGGAGAAGCCCTTCGAAACCCTAAATACAGGGCCTATCCCGATACTTTTCGGCGTACGGCAGGTTTGTCGGAACGCCCAACCGCAGCCAATGGTATCGAGTCAATACTTTATGCTCGGCTTATAGGTGATGTCAACTAGGATGTGTCAATTATTTTTCGACGAAGTTGATGGCAGGATTTGGTGCCGATCGGATCGGGCTGACAGGCTCGGATCGTCGATTTTTACGCTGAGATGTTGCGGGGTCTGGCTGGGTCGCCCAGCTTTATCACCAGCGGCAATCAGATAGACGTCCATGACACCGTAGTAGCTGATCACGAAGCGTTCGAAGAATCGAGCCAGCGGGCTATGGATGTTTTCTCGTTCAGTGATGGTCAATACGGTGCCGTCGCCATCTTCCGCAAGTTCGTAAATCCAAGTACCGTTTGAAAAACAAGCTAAAAGAGGTGATCTGCCAGCGTGGCGACGGGCTCGACTCGTGTACTTTGCGTATTCGGTTTGTCCATTATGCGGAAGTGGGCGGGTTTTTCGTTCCGTGATCAGGATGATAAGATCGGCCTAATGTAAAGCGGATTGTTTGTGGCTCATTCATAAGCCAGCCATGAGAAGGGAGGCGCTTGATCGGCGAGGCGGTAGTACCGGCGCAGCTATTGGTACTGATGCAAGTCCACCGCAAGACCGTCGATCCGTGTTTTATGAAATCCGTCAATCATGCGACCACAGTTATTCCCTCTATGAAGCCCCGTTATTCCTATTCGGCGGGATCTCCTATTCCGCATGGAGTTCATTTGCACAAAGGCGGGGTGAATTTCTCCCTGTTTAGTCGGCATGCGACCCGCGTTTGGTTGCTTTTGTTCGAAGATGTGCATGCCAGCAAGCCGTTTCAAGTCATCGAGCTCGATTCGCAACATCATAAGACCGGCGACATGTGGCATATCTGTGTCCTGGGGGCAGGAAGGAATCTAGTTTACGCCTTTCGCGTCGATGGGCCTTTTGCACCTGAACAAGGACATCGTTTCGATTCGACGAAAATGCTGCTGGATCCATACGCGACGGCGCTTGCCACGCCGCTACAGTGGAATTTTGCCGGTTTTTCTCCTCATGCCAAACCAACTGCGCTCGCTGATTCCGAGCGAGAAAACCCGGTGGCCGCCAAAAATCTTGTTACCGGCAACGGCTTTGACTGGGAGGACGATCGACCACTTTATCATCCATGGTCTAGCCTGGTGATTTACGAAACGCATGTACGCGGTTTGACGGTGCACCCATCGTCCGGCGTCAGGTCGCCGGGCAGTTATCTTGGTCTTATCGAAAAAATTTCGTACTTCAAACGGATCGGGATCACGGCCGTTGAGCTAATGCCTTTGCAGGAGTTCAATCCTAATGAGGTTACCGCGGTTAATCCTCTGACCCGAGAGAGGCTCCGCAATTACTGGGGCTACAACACTATCGCTTTTTTCGCGCCTTTCGAGGGGTATGGCAGTCGTCTGTATCCCGGCTGTCAGGTCGACGAATTCAAGACGATGGTCAAAGCCCTGCACAAAGCCGGAATCGAGGTGCTGCTCGATGTTGTGTTCAACCACACGGCGGAAGGCGATGAAACCGGACCGACGCTCAACTTCCGCGGTCTGGACAACAGCATTTATTACTTGCTGGAAGACGATAAAAGTCGCTACAAGAATTTCTCCGGTTGCGGCAATACCATGAACTGCAACCATCCCGTGGTTCGCAACTACATTCTCGACTGTCTGCGGTATTGGGTCGTGGAAATGCACGTGGACGGTTTCCGCTTCGATCTGGCCTCTATTTTGGGGCGAGACCGCAACGGCCATCTGGTGGCCAACGCGCCGCTCTTGGAGCAGATTGCCGAGGACCCGATTCTGCGCGACGTAAAGCTGATCGCCGAGGCTTGGGATGCGGGCGGCGCCTACTTGGTCGGACGTTTTCCCGGAGAGCGCTGGTCGGAGTGGAACGGCCAATATCGTGACGACGTGCGGCGCTACTGGCGCGGCGATCTCGGCACGGCCGGAGCTTTTGCCAGCCGATTATGCGGCAGCGCCGATCTTTACGAGCATAGCGGGAAGGCGACGGTTAACAGCATCAACTTCGTGACCTGTCACGACGGGTTTACGCTGAACGATCTGGTGAGCTACGAGTACAAACACAATCTGGCCAATGGCGAAGAGAATCGGGACGGTTCGAACGATAATCACAGCGCCAACTACGGCGTGGAAGGTCCGACCGACGATCCGATCATCAATCGAATTCGGCTCAGGCAGATGAAGAACTTCATCGCCACGCTTTTCGTTTCCCGCGGGGTGCCGATGATTTTGGGCGGAGATGAGTTCTGTCGCACTCAACTAGGCAACAACAACGCTTATTGCCAGGACAACGAGATTTCCTGGTACGACTGGAGGTTGCTGGCGCGGAATCAAGAATTCTTCGAATTCGTGCGGAATATGATTGCCTTTCGCGCGCGTCACCCGGTTCTGTCGTCGGAAAGGTTCTATAGGCCAGAAGACGTGAGCTGGTTCAATCCGTCCGGGCAGGTTCCCGACTGGCATTCGGAGAGCGCGGTGGGATGTCGGATTTATGCGGAAAAAGAAGGAGGGCAAGACCTTTGTCTGCTCTTCAATCCGCTGACCTATGCGACAAACTTCGTACTGCCGGATCTGCCGCACGATTCGGCTTGGCTTAGGGTGATCGATACCAGTGCCGCGCCGCCTTTCGATATTTGCCGGCCGGGCGACGGCATCCCGTTCGGCGGAAACTCATCCATTCGGATCGAGGAGCGCAGTATGATCGTGTTGCTTGCGGAGCGTAATCGCTAGTCTGAAAATGAAAACGGCCGGCTGTCCCGGCCGTCTTGCGTTTCTAAGACATGTACGAAACATTCACGGCGTTACCGTTTGAGTGGCCGAAAACTGATTTCCTTTATTGTCTCGAATTTCGGCTTTCAACTCTCCGGCCGTTTCCGGCACGAAATAGAAGCGGAAATTCGGGTCGGCGCTGATGGCGATATCGGTCTGTGCCGTGAGAACCGGTTTGTCGTTGAAGCTGACTTTTAGTTCTTCCACGAAGTGAGCCGGCTTGATCATCCGGGTCAATTGATCCATCTGCAGGCCGGTGATGTTCGGATGACTGATGAGCAGTTGAGCCAAATTCGGCTGTTGCAAGGCTGCTTTTTCATTGTCCAGCTTGAACTTCATCTTGCCCATGCGTGCCATGGCTGCCTCAAGATCGGTGCCTATGGGGGCCGAGCAGCCGCCGCTCGCTTTGACGAACACTTTGTTCATATGGAGCTTGCCGTCATTGGTCTCGGCGATGGCGCGAATATGGGTGTAGGCGTTGACGCGTACCCGCATGGCCAGGTCGGCTTTTCCGCTGTCCGGTGTGAAGTGGAAGTTGGCGGAGAATGGAACCGGGTTGTTGTCGATGATCAAGGTCACGGTCTTGATGTATCGATCCTTGGTCTGCGGAATCTTGCTGTTGATCTGGATCGGTACCAAGGCCGGATCTTCTGCGCGATAAGGGGCGGTCAATTCGATGATTTGGTTGCCCTCTTCGATTGCGCGGTCGCCGAAAAATTTTTGTCTGAGTCCGCCGTTCCAGGCCGCTTCTTCCTCGCCGGCGGCGAACGCGGAGCCGGTTACTGCTAGTAAGTAGGCCAAGGCTAACCATAGGCCTTTGTTTAACGCTATCAATTGTTTCATTGAGTTACTCTCCGGGTAAGTGTTCGGGGATTTAGTCGTCTTCCCACTCCAGTTCGGCGAATGCAGTGGAAATATTCCTCTTATGGAACTCGTCGAACAGTTGCCAGTCATCGCGGGCCGATAAACCGACGTTCTCCATGGCATCCTCCATGGTTTTGCCATCTTTGATGAACGCTCTGATCTCGGACTGCAAAGTCCTGAGGTAGCGCTCCTCGGGCTCCAGCGCCTCAGGCCAATCGGCCGAAACCGGGCCGTGTCCCGGTATCGCCAGCTTGGCATCGATCGTTTTGAGTTGCTCGATCGTCGCGAGCCAGCCATTGAGGCTTCCGTCAACCACGGGTAAATGCCCCATGAACAGGAGATCGGCAAGCCAAAGGGTCTTGGTTTGAGCATCGTAAATGCTGAGATCGTTGTCGGTGTGGGATGTCTTGTGTGCCCTCAAAAGCAGCGTTCTGGCGCCGAGCTCTAGCACGAGCGTGTCCCGAACCGAATGATCGGGCGGCACGAAGTTCTCGATCTTTAAACTGAAGCCGAGATCGCGCTCGGCCTTTTCTTGATAAAAGGGCGCGCGCATGGCCATGGCTTCGGCAAGCTTGTGATGGCCGATGAAACTGACGCCGGGCTGTTTGAATGCGATATTGCCGTAGATGTGATCCGGATGGACGTGGGTGTTGATGACGTAGCAGATCGGAATCGTGGTGATGGATTCGATGGCGCTTCTCAAGGCATGGCCTTGCTCCGGGCTGCCCCCGGTATCAATCACCGCCACGCAACGCTGGCCGACTATGAAGCCGATATTGGCGATCTCGCCGCGGTTGTGGCTATCCGGCAGTTCGTGGACGCCCTGGTGAACGTAAATGCCCGGCGCGACCTGCTGAAGCGAGAGTTTGGGGATGTCGGTCTGGGCGGGGGCGTTTAGCGCGGTGAGCGACAGGATGAGCGCAATGACTGGAACTTTCATTAAGGTCTTGTGTCTTTTTCGTTGGCGATCAATAGATCGAGCAAAGCGCGGCTGGCCCGCGACCGCATTTTCGCTTCGGGCGCGATGATGTTCAACTGCCAGCGGAGGCCATCGGGCGGGTTGATCCGCCGTGATACCAAGCTGTTATTTTCATGGCGCATGGCCTGAATGGAGGCAAAACCGATACCGAGTCCGGCCCGGACAGACTCTTTCACGCCCGCGACGCCCATCACCTCGATATTGACCGGCGCCGTAATATGCGCTTCGGCCAACGCGGTTTCGACGACTTGCCTCGCACCCGATCCCGGTTCGCGCCAGATGATTTGGTAGCGGGTAAAAACATCGAGAGGAACGGCCTCCGGATAAATTTCCGCGATTTCATGATTCTGGGGGACGATCAGCACGATTTCGTCCTCTTTCCACGGCAGCATGCGGAATGGCGCGGATAACTGCTCGGTCGCGACCGGGCCTTCGATGAAAGCCAAATCCAACTCCGGAAGATTTTGCACGATTTCTTGGGTATTGCCGGTATTGATATACACATGCACGCCGGGGTAGTCGGTTTGGAGTCTCACGACGTATTCGGGTAGGTAATAGCTGGCGATGGTCATCGTCGAGCCGATGCGCAAGGTTCCGACGTTGACCTGCTGTAAGCGGCGGATGTAGTCCTTCGCCTCGCGATAGTCGCGTTCCATGCGTTCGGCGTATTCGAGTAGACCTTGGCCTGCCGGTGTCAAAACGATTTGATGGCCGACTCGCTCGTACAGCGGTTCTCCGACGGCATCCTGAAGTAACTTCAGCTGCCCGGAGACGGCCGGTTGGCCTAGATTCAGCTGTTCAGCGGCTCGAGTGATGCTTTTCAGCTTTGCCACGATCGCAAAGGTCAGGAGAGACTGCAAGTTCATACATGATTCTGCATAAATATGCGTAACATCATGAAAAGTAATGGAAAATTCATGAATATCGATTTGAATTTGATGGACCCATCCGCTACAGTCGCGTACACCGATTCGACTACCCGCTAGAACGCGTTGTTTCTGCCGATGTTGAGGGCGCTGGGCCCGAGAACGGCTGTTTCCGAAGCACTATATTAAAGGTATGCACCGTATGACCACAGCTCCGGTTGCTTTTAAGAAAGTCAAGAAAAATAAGAGGATGGCGCCCAAGGGGCGCCCGATCGACCTCAAGGCCTTGGAGGAGATTCGTGCCTTGCTCGGCGAAGCGCCGCGTCGCCGGGATTTGCTGATCGAGCATCTGCATAAGATTCAGGATGCCTACAAGTATATTTCCGCAAAACATGTCGTTGCCTTGGCCCATGAGATGAAGCTTTCTCCAGCCGAGGTGTATGAGGTCGCTACCTTCTACCATCATTTCGATGTGGTCAAAGAGAACGAGACGCCTCCGCCGCCCTTGACGGTGCGCGTTTGCGAGTCGGTTTCCTGTGAAATGGCCGGCGCCAAGCCGTTGCTGGAAGCACTTCAAAAAGGGCTGGGAGAAGGGGTCCGCGTGATTCCGGCACCATGCGTCGGACGTTGCCAGCATGCGCCGGTTGCCGTGGTGGGGCAAAATCCGATCGATAATGCCAACGAAGAAACAGTACAGCAGGCGGTTGTCAGCAGGGCGGTCGAAGCCGAGGTCCCGGCTTACATCGATTATTCCCAGTATATCGCTCAGGGCGGATACCAAACCCTGAAGGCATGCATCGAAGGCAAGCGCAACCGCGAGTGGGCGATTAATGCCATGGAGCATTCCGGTTTGCGCGGTCTTGGCGGCGCCGGTTTTCCGGCGGGACGCAAGTGGCGGATCGTCAGTAGCTATCCGGGGCCGAGGCTCATGGCAGTGAACATCGACGAGGGCGAGCCGGGCACTTTCAAGGATCGCCATTACCTGGAAAGCGATCCTCACCGTTTTCTCGAAGGTATGCTGATCGCCGCGTGGGCGGTCGACATCAGCGAGATCTATATCTATCTTCGCGACGAGTATGCCGCCTGCCGCAAGATTCTTACCGAAGAACTGGCCAAGCTGCAGAGCAATCCGCCTTCCGCAACACACCTGATTCCGCCGATTCATCTACGGCGGGGGGCCGGCGCCTACATCTGTGGCGAGGAGTCGGCAATGATCGAATCCATCGAGGGCAAGCGCGGCATGCCGCGGCTCCGTCCTCCCTTCGTTGCCGAAGTCGGTTTGTTCGGCCGTCCCACGCTGGAGCACAACATGGAGACGGTGTTCTGGGTGCGCGACATTCTGGAGAAGGGACCCGAGTGGTTCTCTTCGTTCGGGCGGCACGGCCGTAAAGGATTGCGTTCGTTCTCGGTCAGCGGGCGCGTGCAGAAACCGGGGGTTCATCTGGCCCCCGCCGGTATCACCGTGCGCGAGCTGATCGACGAATACTGCGGCGGCATGCTGCCGGGACACGAGTTCTACGGCTACTTCCCCGGCGGCGCTTCCGGCGGAATTCTGCCGGCATCCATGGGCGATATTCCGCTGGATTTCGACACCTTGAATCAGTACGGCTGTTTTATCGGCTCCGCTGCCGTCGTCATCCTGTCCAACCAGGACAGCGCCAAGGCGATGGCGATCAACGCCATGAAGTTTTTCGAGGAAGAATCGTGCGGTCAATGCACGCCTTGCCGGGTCGGTACCGGCAAGGCGGTCAGGCTCATGCAAAAGGACCAATGGGACAAGCCCTTGCTGGACGACATCTCCAAGGTGATGACCGATGCATCCATCTGCGGCCTTGGTCAGGCGGCGGCAAATCCCTTGCAGTGCGTGTTCAAGTATTTCCCCCAAGAGCTTGAAAAGTAAGCGAGCTGAAATCCGTAGGAACGAGATATGGTTGCCAATCCCAAAGATTTAAAGACAGCGAAGACCGTCGGATTCAAGCTCGACGGCGAAGACATTCAGGCTTTCGAAGGCGAAACTATCCTTCAGGCGGCCAAGCGGCAGGGTAAGGAGATCCCGCATCTGTGTTACAAAGACGGCTACCGGCCGGACGGCAATTGTCGCGCCTGCGTGGTGGAGATCAAGGGCGAACGTGTCCTGGCGCCGTCCTGTTGCCGTTATCCGCAGGAAGGGATGGATGTATCGAGCACGAGCGAGAGGGCTCGCACTTCTCAAAAGCTGGTGCTGGAGCTTCTGCTCTCCGATATGCCGGAGCAAGGCAAATCGCCTTATAACCCTCATTCCGAGCTGGATTTCTGGGCAGACAAGATGGAGGTCGGGAACCCTCGATTCCCCGGTCGAGGGCAGCCGGCTCCCGATTTTTCGCACCCCGCCATCGCCGTGAATCTGGACGCCTGCATCCAGTGCACGCGTTGCGTGCGGGCCTGCCGCGAAGAGCAGATGAATGACGTGATCGGCTACGCGTTCCGCGGGCATCACTCCAAGATCGTTTTCGATCAGGACGACCCGATGGGCGAGAGTACCTGCGTGGCCTGCGGTGAATGCGTGCAGGCGTGCCCGACCGGTGCCTTGATGCCGTCCAAGAATGTCGGCCTGGTCGAACCCGACAAGAAGATCGATTCCACCTGCCCTTACTGCGGCGTCGGGTGTCTTCTGACCTTCAACGTCAAGGACAACAAGATCCTTTACGTCGATGGACGCGACGGCGATACCAATCACAGCCGTCTCTGCGTCAAGGGTCGGTTCGGTTTCGATTACGTCCACAATCCCTTGCGCCTGACCAAGCCTCTGATCCGCAAGGAAGGCGTGGCGAAGACCACGGAACTGCTCGATCCTAAGGACATCGAGCAGGTCTTCCGTGAGGCGACCTGGGAGGAAGCACTGGATTTCGCCGCTTCCGGACTCCGCAAGATTCGTGACGAGAAGGGCCCCCAAGCTTTGGCCGGCTTTGGCTCGGCCAAAGGCAGCAACGAAGAGGCTTATTTGTTCCAGAAACTGGTGCGTACCGGCTTCGGCACCAATAACGTCGATCATTGCACCCGCTTGTGTCATGCCTCGTCGGTTGCGGCTTTGCTGGAGTGCATCGGTTCCGGCGCGGTATCGAATCCGGTGGAAGATGTCGCGAAGGCCGAGGTCATCGTCCTCATCGGGTCCAATCCCACGGTCAATCACCCGGTTGCGGCCACGTGGTTCAAGAATGCGGTGCGGAACGGCACCAAGCTCATCGTGATGGATCCGATCCGCACGGAAATTTGTCGCTTCGCGACCTATTCGCTGCAGTTCCGTCCGGATACCGACGTGGCCTTGCTCAACGCGATCATGCATACCATCGTTGCGGAAGGCCTATACAACGAGGAATACATCCGAAAGCACACCGAAGGCTTCGAACAGCTGAGAGAGCACCTGAAGGACTACAATCCTGACCTGATGGCTCCCGTGTGCGGCATCCCAGCGGAAACCATCAAGGAGGTGGCTCGTCTTTATGCCAAGTCCAAGGCGGCGATGATCCTCTGGGGAATGGGGGTGTCCCAGCACGTCCACGGTACCGACAATGCCCGTTGCTTGATCTCTCTCGCTCTGATGACCGGCCAGATCGGCCGTCCGGGCACCGGTTTGCATCCGCTGCGCGGACAAAACAACGTGCAGGGTGCGTCCGATGTGGGGCTTATCCCCATGGTCTATCCGGATTATCAGCCGGTCGGCGATGCCGAAGTCCGCGCAAAGTTCGAAAAGCTGTGGAGTACTCAACTCGACCCCAAGCCAGGCCTTACCGTGGTCGAAATCATCCATGCCATCCATGATGGCAAGCTGAACGGTCTCTATATCGAGGGTGAAAACCCGGCCATGTCCGATCCCAATCAGAACCACGCCCGCGAAGCCTTGGCGATGCTGGAGCACTGCGTGGTGCAGGACATCTTCCTGACCGAAACGGCCGGCTTCGCCGACGTGATTCTGCCGGCCTCGGCTTTCCCAGAAAAGACCGGGACCTTTACCAATACGGATCGCCGTGTTCAGTTGGGACGGCAAGCCATCGACCCGCCGGGCGACGCTCGACAGGACTGGTGGATCATTCAGGAAATCGCGCGGCGTATGGGGTTGGACTGGAATTACTCCGGCCCTAAGGATGTGTTCAACGAAATGCGCCAGGCGATGGGCAGCATCGCCGGTATTACCTGGGACCGGCTGGAGCGGGACGACTCCGTCATCTACCCGTGCGAGCAAGAGGGTGATCCCGGTGAACCGGTCATTTTTGTGGATGAGTTTCCGCGCAAGGGCGGCAAGGGATTGTTCGTTCCTGCGGTATTCAGCCGCGCGAACGAACTGCCCGACAATGACTATCCGTTTGTCTTCATTACCGGCCGGCAGCTCGAGCACTGGCATACCGGCAGTATGACCCGGCATGCGAGCGTTCTGGATGCGATCGAGCCCGATCCGGTTGTCTCGATTCATCCGCTCGACTTGGAAGCCTTGGGCGGCAAGCCAGGCGAATTGATTACCATCGAATCGAGGCGCGGCAAGATCTCCGCCTATGCGAGGGTCGATACTGGGTTGCAGCCGGGAAGCTTATTCATGGCCTTCTGTTACAACGAAGCCTCGGCCAATCTGATCACCAACGAGGCGTTGGATCCCTACGGTAAAATACCTGAATTCAAGTTCTGCGCCGTCAAAGTTACACCCGGCGGCAAGTTGTCCGAACGGATCAGTTAATCGATAGATTGATCTAGGGCAGCCCTGACGGCGGATTTGTCGTCAGGGCTTTCTTGCGTGTTGCCCAAAAAACCCGTCTAACCGTGCTGTGCCGGGCTTCGCAGCAGTTCTTGCATTATTGACTTTTAATCCGAAATACTTCAACTTACGCACGCAGACGGGCTTGTCGGGGAATTTCCACGAGTACCTTAGGGAATGTTTCCTTACGCAACATAAAATCCGTCCTATTGTTTTTAGGGTAACTTATCGTTAACAAAACGTACTCTGTGTATACAGAATACGAGGAGGAAAAGAGATGAAAAAACCCGTGAAAAGTTGGCTGGTCGCAACGTCGGTCGCATCGTTGCTGGCAGCCCCGGGGATTTCCCAAGCCAATACCGAAGTCGAAGCCCTCACGAAGGACCCCAAGAACTTCGCGAGTTGGGGCGGGGATTACTATGGCATGCGCTACAGCGCGCTGGACCAGATCAATAATAAGAACGTAAAGGATCTTCAGCCTGTCTGGACTTTCTCGACCGGCATGCTGCGTGGTCACGAAGGTGGCCCTCTCGTCATCAATGATGTGATCTATATTCAGACGCCTTACCCGCACAAGGTTTATGCGCTGGATCAAGGCACTCAGTCCGTAATCTGGGAGTACTCTTACTCACCCGATAAGGATGTCGATCCCAACCAGGTTATCTCGGTCATGTGCTGCGACGTGGTAAACCGTGGTCTCGCGTACGGCGACGGCAAGATCTTCCTGGCTCAGGGTGACGCTACGCTGGTTGCCTTGGACGCCAAGACCGGCAAAGTGGTGTGGAAGACCAAGAACGGCGAACCCAAGCTCGGCATGACCAGCACCAACGCTCCGCTGGTGGTAAAGGATAAGGTCATCACCGGTATCGCCGGCGGCGAGTTTGGTGTGCGCGGTTTCCTCGCGGCTTACAACATCAAAGACGGTACCTTGGCTTGGAAAGCCTACAGCATGGGTCCGGATTCCGACATCAAGGTCGATCCGGAAAAGACCATGACCTGGACCGACGGCAAAATGGCGCCGGTCGGCAAGGACTCCAGCGTGAAAACCTGGGAAGGCGATCAGTGGAAGCTCGGCGGTGGCACCACCTGGGGCTGGTACAGCTACGATCCGAAACTCAATCTGGTCTACTACGGCTCCGGCAACCCCGGTACCTGGAATCCGAGTCAGCGTCCCGGCGACAACAAATGGTCGATGACCCTCTGGGCTCGCGATGCGGATACCGGCGTGGCCAAGTGGGTTTATCAGATGACCCCGCACGACGAATGGGACTATGACGGCATCAATGAGACGCCCTTGATCGATCTGAAAATGACCGACAAGAACGGCAAGGAGCACGACAAGTTGATCGTCCACTTCGATCGTAACGGTTTCGGCTATACGCTCGACCGTGAAACCGGCGAGCTTCTGGTTGCCGAGAAATTCGACAAGGCCGTCAACTGGGCCAGCCACGTCGACATGAAGACCGGCCGTCCGCAGGTGGTCGACCAATACAGCACGCACAAGGGCGGTCCCGACCACAACACCACAGGGATCTGCCCGGCCGCTCTGGGTAGCAAGGACCAGCAGCCGATCGCGTTCTCGCCCCGGACCAATTTGGTCTATATTCCGGGCAACCACGTGTGCATGAACTACGAGCCTTTCGAAGTCGAGTACACGGCAGGTCAGCCGTACGTCGGCGCGACTCTCACCATGTTCCCGGCCGGTGTTGACGCCAAGACCGGCGAGAAGAACGGTTCGCATAACCTCGGCGTATTCACCGCCTGGGATCCGACGACCGGCAAGATCGTTTGGGCTAAGGACGAACCGTTCTCCGTATGGAGTGGCGCGGTTGCAACCGCTGGCGATGTCGTGTTCTACGGCACCTTGGAAGGCTACTTGAAAGCGGTTGACGCCAAGACCGGCCAAGAACTTTACAAGTTCAAGACCCCGTCGGGCATCATCGGCAACGTCAACACCTGGAGCTACAAAGGCAAGCAGTATGTTGGCGTTATGTCGGGTCTCGGTGGCTGGGCCGGTATCGGTATGGCCGCTGGCCTCGAAGGCGAAAGCGAAGGGTTGGGTGCTGTAGGCGCATACCGTAGCCTCAGCAACTACACCAAACTGGGCGGTGTATTCACCGTATTCGCTCTGCCTAACAAATAAATCTAAAGCGTTAGTTGTATAGTACGCCCTGGCTGATTCGTCAGCCGGGGCGTTCTTTTTGTAGTGGTTTTGAATGCCGAATTTTTACGTTTACTCTTGGTCTTAAAGACGTTTGTTCAAGCTATAAAGGAGTCCTTCATGACCGTTAGGTGCGATACCCGTCGGGCAGTGGTGCTTTTGGCGTCATTGTTGATGCCTTTTTCCGTGGCTCAAGCGGATAAAGATGCTTTCAAGGTTTGCGCAGACCCGAACAATCCACCTTTCTCAGATAAGAACGGTCATGGTTTCGAGAACAAAATTGCCGAGCTGTTCGCTAAGGAGTTGGGAAAAAAAGTCGAATACACCTGGTTCCCGCAGCGGATCGGCTTCATTCGGAATACTTTAAAAGCGCAATTGCCGGACTCCGACGAATACAAGTGCGACGTGGTGATGGGCGTGCCTACCGGATATGAGCTCGCCGCGACCACCAAGCCTTATTACCGTTCGACGTATGCCTTGGTTTACCGGAAAAATCGCGGCTGGGACGACATCAAATCGCCCGAAGATCTTGAACGTCTTCCGGACGAACGGAAGAGCAAGCTGCGCATCGCCATGTTCGATGGAGCGCCAGGCACAACCTGGCTATTCAATCATCAACTCGCCGATCAAGGGATACCTTATCAAAGCATGTCGGGAGATGCGTCGGTCAATACCGCTCAGATTCTTGCGAAGGATTTCTCTGAAGGGAAAATCGATATGGTCATCGTTTGGGGGCCGATCGCCGGTTACCTCGTCACTCAAGGGAAACCCGGGGCTTTCGGGATGATACCCATGAAGTCGGAAGAGTCGGTCAAATTCGACTTCCCTATCTCGATGGCCGTCCGCTTTCCCGACAAGGAGCGGAAAGAGGAGTTGAACTCTTTGATCGAACGAAACGCGAAGAAGATCGAAGCGTTACTACACGAGTATCGCGTGCCCTTGGTCGATCAGAATGGAAACCTGATCGAAGCGGCAAATAAAAGAAAAAAATAAGATATGGCGGGAGGGGCAGGGCGGTGAAGCCTTGCCCCTGCCTCGTTATGACGGTTCCGGTAAACCGGGGTTTTTCAGCTTTCTCGCCGCATGTGCGGGAAGAGAATGACGTCGCGGATCGAGGGCGAATCGGTGAAGAACATTACTAACCGGTCTATGCCGATGCCCTCGCCCGCGGTCGGCGGCAGCCCGTATTCCAAAGCGCGGATATAGTCCGCATCGTAGTGCATCGCTTCTTCGTCCCCGGCATCCTTGTCTGCAACCTGTTTTTTGAACCGCTCCGCTTGATCTTCCGGGTCGTTCAGCTCCGAGAAGCCATTGGCGATTTCCCGTCCTCCGATGAACAGCTCGAATCGGTCGGTCACGAATGCATTCTGATCGTTGCGGCGGGCCAGGGGCGATGTTTCGGTGGGATATTCCGTGATGAATACCGGACCCATCAGTCGATGCTCTACGGTTTTCTCGAAAATCTCAGTCTGGAGTTTGCCTAGACCATCGCCTGGGGTGACGAGATAACCCAGGCGCTCCGCAACTTGGGCCGCCCGATCGCGATCGGCGAGATCCTCAGCCGTCAGGTCCGGATTGTAGCGAAGAATCGATTCGAGTACGGTCAGCCGTTCGAACGGCTGCGCCAAATCGTAACTTTGACTCTCGTGTACGACGGTGGCGCTTCCGAAGAGCTTAACGGCTAGGCCGCGTAGCATTTCCTCGGACAAGTCCATCAAGTCCCGGTAGTCTGCATAGGCCTGATAGAACTCCAGCATCGTGAACTCCGGATTGTGCTTGGTGGACAATCCTTCGTTGCGGAAGCTGCGGTTGATCTCGAAAACCTTTTCGAACCCGCCGACGACGAGGCGCTTCAGGTAAAGCTCCGGCGCGATACGAAGATACAAATCCATATCGAGCGCGTTGTGATGGGTGATGAACGGCTTGGCCCGAGCTCCTCCCGGAATCACTTGCATCATCGGGGTTTCCACTTCGAGGAAGTCCCGCTCGAGCAGAAACTGCCGAATAAACTGAACGATGGTGCTGCGCATCTTGAACACTCGCCGCGAATCCTCATTCATGACGAGGTCGACATAGCGCTGCCGGTGGCGGGTTTCTTCGTCCGTTAGGCCGTGAAATTTCTCCGGCAAGGGGCGCAGTGATTTGGTAAGAAGGCGAATGCCCGTGGCTCGTATGGACAGCTCGCCGGTCTTGGTTCGAAACGCCGTTCCCTCGACGCCGATGATATCGCCGATGTCCCAGTGCTTGAAGGCTTCATATTCGCCTTCCGGCAGGGCATCCTTCTGCAGGAAAATCTGAATGCGGCCGGACATGTCCTGAATATGGGCAAAGCTCGCCTTGCCCATCAGTCGCTTGCCCATCAGTCGCCCGGCGGCTTTCACCCGGATGTTGCGCGTTTCGAGGATGGCGCCATCCTCGTCCCCGTATTGGTCATGAAGTGCCTGTACCAGTGTGTTGCGCCGGAAATCGTTGGGGAAGGCAATGCCGCTCCGACGCAATTCAGTCAGTTTTTCCCGCCTCTGAGCGATGAGTTTGTTTTCGTCGAGTTGTTCGGTCATACCGTTTCTTGTTACGAAAATGTTTCAGGGAAAGCTCCGCTTGAGCGGAGTAAACCAGGCTGTTTGCGGCGGGCCGGGCATACTCCGACCGCCTTTAAGCCTCACAGGCCGCTTTTCAAGCTGGCTTCGATGAACATGTCCAGATCGCCGTCCAGCACGGCTTGCGGGTTGCCGGTTTCGACCCCGGTGCGCAAATCCTTGATCCTTGATTGGTCCAGTACGTACGAGCGAATCTGGCTGCCCCAGCCGATGTCGGACTTGGAATCTTCCAGTTTTTGCTTTTCCGCGTTGCGCTTCAGCATCTCCATCTCGTAGAGCTTCGCCCGAAGCTGTTTCATGCATCGGTCGCGGTTGGCGTGCTGGGACCGTTCGGTCTGGCACTGTACCACGATGCCGCTGGGAACGTGCGTGATGCGCACGGCGGATTCGGTTCGGTTGACGTGCTGTCCGCCGGCGCCGCTGGCCCGGTATACGTCGGTGCGGAGATCGGCCGGATTGATTTCGATATCGATCGTGTCGTCCACTTCGGGCGAAACGAATACCGAGGAGAACGAGGTATGCCGACGATTGCCGGAGTCGAACGGTGATTTTCGGACCAGACGGTGCACGCCGGTTTCGGTTCGCAGCCAGCCGTAGGCATATTCGCCCTCGAAGCGGATGGTAGCGCTCTTGATGCCGGCAACGTCACCGGGCGACTCTTCGATCAGTTCGGTCTTGAAGCCGCGGCGTTCGCCCCAGCGAAGATACATGCGTTCCAGCATTTCCGCCCAGTCCTGGGCCTCGGTGCCGCCGGACCCCGCCTGAATGTCGAGGAAGGCATTGTTCGGGTCCATTTCGCCGGCGAACATGCGCCGGAACTCGAGATCGGCTACCAGCTTTTCGAAGCGTTCGAGATCGGCAGCCACGGTGTCCACGGTTGCTTCGTCGTCTTCTTCCACCGCCAGTTCGAGGAGTTCCTCGGCGTCGTTCACGCCCTGCTCGATGCTGACCAGGTTGTTGACGACCGACTCGAGCTGCGTGCGCTCGCGTCCCAGATTTTGGGCTCTTTCGGGGTCGTCCCAGATCTTTGGGTCTTCCAGTTCCTTTAAAACTTCGTCCAGCCGCTCCCGTTTGGTATCGAAGTCAAAGGTACCCCCTAAGAGCTGCCTGGCGGCTCTTCAAGTCTTTGATTTGGTTGTAGAGGGGATTGAGTTCGCGCATGGTGAATGGTTTTCAGTATCCGGCGAAAAAACCGCGATAGTACTACAGATGAGCGAGAAGAAAAACGAGCGGAAGCGTGCGGCTCAACTCGGCATCAGTCCCAGCGCTCGTCTCGCACCTGAATCATGCCGTTTGCGATGCGGACCGGAAAGCACGGGAGGTCCTCATAGGCCGGGGGCTTGAGGACTTTGCCGGTCTTTAGGCAGAAGCGGGCGCCATGGCGAGGGCAGACGATTTCGCAGCCTTCCAGCCGGCCGCTCGCGATCTCGGCGCCATCGTGGGTACAGACATCCTCGACGGCATAATACTCGCCGTCGATCATGAACACGGCGACGTCGGTTCCGTCGACATCCACGACGACATGCTCGCCGTTTTGAAGACTGCCTTCACGGGCGACATCGATCCAGTCGGACATGAAACGACTCTCTCTTTATTCGGTACTGACGGTGTCGGCTTCGTTCTTGAGAGCCGCTTGCAACGAATGCCAGGCCAGGGTGGCGCATTTCACCCGGGCCGGGTAGGCGCGTACGCCCGACAGGACCGCCAGTTTGCCGATTTCTTCCAGGTTCACGGCGTCGTCGTTCTTGCCGGTGGTGATGCGATGGAACAGATCGAACAAGTGCTGGGCCTCGTCCTCGGTGTGGCCTTTGACGATTTCGGTCATGAGCGAGGCCGAGGCCGTCGAAATGGCGCAGCCCGAGCCTTGGAAGCTCACGTCCTCGATTACGCCGTCGTTGACTTTGACGTAAAGCGTGATTTTGTCGCCGCACAAGGGGTTGAACCCCTCGATCTTGCGGTTGGCGTCTTCCATCACCCGGAAATTGCGCGGGTTGCGGTTATGGTCGAATACGACTTCCTGATAGAGATCCCTGATCTGATCCAGCATTAGCCGAACACCTCGATGACTTTGCGAATACCGTCCACCAGGATATCGATTTCCTCGAAGGTATTGTAGAGCCCGAAGGAGGCGCGGGCGGTCGCGGGCACGCCGAAGAAGTCCATCACCGGCATGGCGCAATGGTGTCCTGCCCGGATGGCGATGCCGAGGTGATCCAGAATCGTGCCGATGTCGTGGGGGTGTATGCGCTCCAGCGTAAACGACAGGATGGCGCCTTTCCGTTCTGCGGTGCCGACGATAGTCAATTGCGGAATTTCGAGGGCTCGTTCCGTGGCGTACTGCAACAACTGGTTCTCGTACTCGGCGATGGCATCCATGCCTATGGTCTCGAGATATTCCACCGCCGTGCCCAGGGCAATCGCGTCCACGATGTTCGGCGTGCCCGCTTCGAATTTGAAGGGCAGGGCGTTGTACTCGGTTCTCTCGAAAGTGACGCGGCGGATCATGTCGCCGCCGCCTTGGTAAGGCGGCATGGCCTCGAGCCATTTTTCCTTGCCGTAGAGAATGCCGATGCCGGTCGGACCGTACAGCTTGTGCCCGGACAGGGCGTAGAAATCGCAGTCCAGGTCCTGGACGTCCACCACCATGTGAGGCGCCGCCTGCGCGCCGTCGAGAAGCACCGGAATCTCTCGACTATGGGCCAATTCGATGATGGCTTTGACCGGGTTGATCGTTCCCAGCGCATTGGACATGTGGCAGACCGAGACCAGCCGGGTGCGCGGCGACAGGAGTTGCTCGAACTCGTCCAGCAGAAGTTCGCCGGTTCGGTCGATCGGAGCGACCTTCAGCTTTGCGCCGGTTTGTTCGCACAGCATCTGCCAGGGGACGATGTTGGAGTGATGCTCCATGGCGGTGATGAGGATTTCGTCGCCTTCTTTCAAGGTGCTGCGGCCGAAACTTTGGGCAACCAGATTGATGGCTTCGGTGGTGCCCCGCACGAACATGATTTCGTGGCTGTGCTTGGCATTGAGAAACTGCTGTAGCTTCTCGCGCGCACCTTCGAAGAGATCGGTCGAGCGCTGGCTCAGGGTATGCACGCCGCGGTGAACATTGGAGTAGTCGTTCTCGTAAACCCGGCGGATGCAATCGATAACTGCTGTGGGCTTTTGCGTGGTGGCGGCGTTATCTAGATAGACCAGCGGTTTACCGTTCACCGTTTGGCGGAGAATCGGAAAGTCCTCGCGAAGTTTCGCGACGTTATAACCGACCGAGTTCGGCCGAGTTTTCAGGCTGGCCGCGCTTGGAGCGGAATGTGCTGCGTTCTGCGTCATAGCGGCTTGGGAAGCGGAAACCTTGTTCATAGCCAATCCTTTCGGATGTCGGATTGCGGCAGAAAAGACAACAGTTCGCTTTGAACCAGTCTTTTGAGACTGCTTAACCGTATCTTTTCGACCATTTCATTGGCAAAGGCGAAGGTAAGCATATTGCGCGCCGTCGGTTCATCCACGCCGCGCGATTCGAGGTAAAAAATGGCCTCCGGATCGAGTTGCCCTACCGTCACGCCGTGAGCGCATTTCACGTCGTCCGCGTGAATTTCCAGCTGCGGCTTGCTGTCGATCTCGGCGTCTTCCGACAAGAGCAGGTTGCGGTTGCTCATTTCGGCGTCGGTTTTCTGGGCTTCCGGGTGAACGACGATGCGCCCGGAAAAGACGCCCCGCGCGCGATCCCCGGCGATGCCGCGGTAGGTTTCGCGGCTGGTGCCGCAGGGTGCCCGGTGATGGATCAGGGTCTGGGTGTCCAGATGCCGCCGTCCGGTCGCGAGGAACAGTCCGTCCAGTTCGCACTCCGCCGCATGGCCCAATTGAGCGTGAATCTCGGTACGAGCCAAAAGGCCGCCGAAAGCAAGATGATGCTGGCGGAGTCGGGCCGAGCGCGCCTCTCGCGCGTAAATGCCGCCGAAGTGATAGCTCTTGGCGGTCTCGCTCTGAAGCTTGTAATGGTCGAATCCCGCATTCTCGCCCACCGAGATTTCGGTGACCGAGGCCGTGAGATAGCTTGAGTCTCCGATACCCGCATACGTTTCAACGAGGCTGGCTTCGGCATTCTGCTCCAGCGCGACGAGATTGCGGGTCACAGACAGTCCGTCCGGGCGTGTCGAGAAATGGATCACCTGCAAGGGTCTGTCCAGAACCTTGCCGGCCGGGATGTGCACGAATGCGCCGTCTCTGAAATACGCGGTGGTGAAGGCGATAAAGCCGTGAGCTACTTCCGGAACCACTTGGTTGAGTAAGCCCTCGATCAGATCGGGATACTGTTCCAGCGCGTTGGCCAGAGATGTCGCGATTACGCCCTCGGGAAGGTTGGCAGTCACGGAATGTTCGGCGGAATAAACGCCGTCGACGAAGACCAGCAACCAGGCACCTTCCAGACGGAGCCGCGCCAGAGCGTTCGTATCCGTCGCGCCTGCGGGCGCGCCCACAGTCGGCACGAACAGCTTCTTCTCCAGGGTGGCGACATTGGTGTATTTCCACTCTTCCTCGCGCGGCGAGGGAAAGCCGCTGGCGGAGAAGCGGCTTTGGGCCTCTTCCCGCAGCCGGCGCAGCCACGGCAGATGCTCGCCCGGCAGCTTCGATGCCAATTCGCGATAGTGTTCGACGTAGTGCTGAGCCGCGCTCATATCAGGCACCCGCAGACGTCAGTTGATCGACCCAGCCGTAGCCTTTCTTTTCCAGTTCCAGCGCCAGGCTGGCATCGCCCGATTTCATGATCCGGCCGTGGGCGAGCACGTGAACCTGATCCGGCTTGATGTAGTTCAGCAGGCGCTGGTAATGGGTGACCAGGATGAAGGAGCGGTCCGGAGAACGCAGGGCATTCACGCCGTCCGCCACCAGCTTGAGCGCGTCGATGTCGAGCCCGGAGTCGGTTTCGTCGAGAATGCACAGGCTCGGTTCGAGCACCGCCATCTGGAGGATTTCGTTGCGCTTCTTTTCGCCGCCGGAGAAGCCTTCGTTGACGCCGCGGTATAGGAACTGCTCGTCCAGATTTACTGCCTTGATCTTCTCCTTGACCAGTTTCAGGAAGTCCATGGCGTCGACTTCGCTCAGGCCCCGATGTTTGCGGATGGCGTTCAGGGCGGCCTTCAAGAGATAAATATTGCTGACGCCGGCGATTTCCACCGGGTATTGAAAGGCGAGAAAAACGCCTTCACGGGCGCGCTCCTCGGGTTTCATCTCCAGAAGATTCCGACCGAGATAGCTCACGGTTCCATCGGTGACTTCATAACCCGCGCGACCGGCCAGCACGTGGGACAGCGTGCTCTTGCCGGAGCCGTTCGGTCCCATGATGGCATGGACCTCGCCTGGTTTGATGTCCAGGCTGATGCCTTTGAGGATGGGTTTGTCGTCGACCCGGACGTGGAGATTCTCGATTTTGAGCATAACTGACTTACCTGAGGTTTATTCTGTTGGATGGATCGACCGGGATACTAGCCTACGCTGCCTTCCAAACTGATTCCCAAGAGCGCCTGGGCTTCCACGGCGAATTCCATGGGCAGCTCCTTGAACACTTGCTTGCAGAAGCCGTTCACGATCATCGATACGGCGTCTTCGGCGGACAAGCCGCGCTGCATGCAGAAGAACAGCTGGTCCTCGCTGATCTTGGAGGTGCTGGCTTCGTGTTCCACCTGAGCCGTGGGTTGCTTGACCTCGATGTAGGGGAAGGTATGCGCGCCGCAACGATCGCCGATCAGCAGCGAGTCGCACTGGGTGTAATTGCGCGCATTCTCGGCGCTTTTCAGAATCTTCACCAGTCCGCGATAGCTGTTCTGGGCGCGGCCGGCGGAAATCCCCTTGGAAATGATGGTGCTCTTGGTGTTCTTGCCGAGATGGATCATCTTGGTGCCGGTGTCGGCCTGCTGGCAATGATTGGTTACCGCAACCGAATAGAACTCGCCCACCGATTCGTCGCCGCGCAGGATGCAGCTCGGGTATTTCCAGGTGATGGCAGACCCGGTTTCCACCTGGGTCCAGGAAATCTTGGATTTGCGGCCCCGGCAATCGCCCCGCTTGGTGACGAAGTTGTAGATGCCGCCGCGGCCTTCTTCGTCGCCCGGATACCAGTTCTGCACCGTCGAATATTTGATCTCCGCGTTGTCCAGGGCCACCAATTCCACCACCGCGGCATGCAGTTGGTTTTCATCCCGCATCGGAGCGGTGCAGCCTTCGAGATAGCTGACGTAGCTGCTATCTTCGGCAATGATGAGAGTGCGTTCGAACTGGCCCGTTTTCGCGGCGTTGATGCGGAAATAGGTGGACAGTTCCATCGGGCAGCGCACGCCTTTCGGGATGTAGACGAAGGAGCCGTCGGAGAACACCGCCGAATTGAGCGCCGCGAAGAAGTTGTCGCCGGGCGGCACTACGCTGCCGAGGTATTGGCGCACCAGGTCGGGATGGTTCTGGATCGCTTCCGACATGGAGCAGAAAATCACGCCCGCTGCCGCCAGCTTTTCCTTGAAAGTCGTCGCCACCGATACGCTGTCGAACACGGCGTCGATGGCTACGCCGGCCAGCCTTTCCTGCTCGTAAAGCGGGATGCCGAGCTTGTTGTAGGTTTCCAGCAGCTTCGGGTCCACCTCGTCCAGGCTCTTCGGCTGTTCCTGGGACTTCGGCGCCGAGTAGTAGCTGATGGCCTGATAATCGACCGGTCCATAGTGGACGAAAGCCCACGTCGGCTCTTCCATGTTCAGCCAGTGACGGTAGGCTTCCAGCCGCCATTCGAGCATGAACTCGGGCTCGTTCTTTTTGGCCGAGATGGCGCGTATCACGTCCTCGTTGAGGCCGGGTGGAAGGGTATCCGCCTCCAGGTCGGTGACGAAGCCCGGCGCATAGTCCTTTTTGATGAGTTTATCCAGGGTTTTCGCTGTCGCAGACATGATGTTTACTCCGCGCCTTTATCTCGGCTGATAGTGAAGGGTGCTGACCGGGATATGGATTTCCTCGGACGCTTTAGTCAAGGGCATGACCATATCGGCCAGGCTGACCGACTCCAGGGCGGTTCGGATCGCCCGGTTGATGACGCCCCAATGGCCACGAATCTGGCATGACGACGACTGCTGGCACTGATCGTGGTCGAGGCCGCATTCTGTCAAGGCGATCGGTCCTTCGAGGGCGTAAATGATAGTCGCCACGCTGGTCTTGTCCGGCGATCGGGTCAACTGATATCCGCCTTTGGCGCCGCGCGTGGATTTGAGGATGTCGGCTTTGGTCAAACTCTTCAGAATCTTGCTCACCGTCGGGATCGCGACTCCGGTCGAATCGGCCAAATCGGTCGCGGCATAAGTGCGTTCGGGTTCTCCGGCCATATGTCCCAAAACGATGATGGCGTAATCGGTTAGTTTGCTGATGCGAAGCATGGCGCTACCTTTCTAATTAAGGACCATTTTAGTCCTATATAAATCCCAAGTAAAGTAGTAGGCTTTTGTTGAACCCGGCTGTTTTCTGGACCTCGAAGGATATACAGATTGCGGTTGCACAATGTTGGAGCTCAAGGCGCCATCATTCGGCGTTATACTGTTGCGAACCCGCACGTAATTGCGCCATTAAGGCACTTTTATTGCCAGCAAGGAAAAAATGAGATGAACAAAGTTTGCCCAACCTTGGGGATTTTTTTTCAGTTTGCTGTAACCGTTTTAGCTCTCGGCACCGTTGCTGCGTCCGCCGTTCAGGCCGAAGCTCCTGAGCTCATCCCGGATACGCCCGCCGTCCACATACAAAGTCTTCTCAAGGAGGGTACGCATCCGAAGCTGCGCTGGGGCAAGTTTCCTGACTACAAGGCGCAACTGGAGCAGTTGTATTACCAGAACGGCCTTACGCCTTTATGGCTGAACGAAGGAAGGCCGACGCCGCAGGCAGAGACGCTGGTGGCGAGCTTGGCGGAGGCGGACAGCAAAGGGTTGAACGCTGCGGATTATGACGCCGAGCTGTTGGGCAAGTGGTTGAGCGAGTTCGATACGACGTCCGCAAATCCGCGGGAAGTCGCTTCCTTTGATGTGGCTCTGAGCCTCGTGGCCATGCGTTACGTATCGAATCTGTATGTCGGGCGCATCAATCCGAATAACATCGATTACGGACTCAACGTCGAGCCCAAGAGGGTGGATCTGCCGAATCTGATTCAGAAAATCGCTCAGAGCCAGCAACCGGCGGCGATGATCGATGCTTTGGAGCCCAAGTTTCCTATCTATGAGCGGCTCAAGGCGGCGCTGCCTCAGTATCAGCGGTTAGCAAAGGAAATGACCCCGGTCCAGTTTTCTTTTCCGGCGAAATTCAGTCCGGGAGATCGCCATAAGGATGTGCCGGCGCTGAGACATTTGTTGCTCGCTCTTGGGGATTTGAACGAAATCAAACAGGGTTCCGCCGGCTCCCTGGTTTACGGACCCGAGCTTGCGCAAGCGGTCAAGCGTTTTCAGCAGCGCCACGGGTTGACGGCGGACGGCATTATCGGAAAAGGTACGCTGAATCAGCTTAATTTCCCGCTGGCCGACCGATTGCGGCAAATTCAGCTCGGGCTGGAGCGTCTTCGCTGGTTGCCCGAACAAATCCGCGGCAACTATCTTGTCGTCAACATTCCGTCATTCCAGCTGTTCGGTTTTCGAAACGGCTCCGCTTTCGGAACGTCCGATCTTCAGATGAACGTCATCGTCGGGGAGTCCGTCGACGGACGTCATACGCCCGTCTTTCACTCGGATATGACGTATATCGTCTTTCGGCCGTACTGGAATCTGCCGTACAAGATCACGGTCAAGGAAATGCTGCCGCAAATTCTCAGTAACCCCGGATACTTGGCGAAGAACAGCCTGGAGCTGGTCCCGAATTTCTCGCCGAATGCGCCCGTTTATGAGCCAAGCTTCAGAAATATCGAGATGCTGACGACTGGTACTCTCAAGTTGCGGCAGAAGCCGGGCCCCAAAAACGCCTTGGGTTTGGTCAAGTTCGCGTTCCCTAACCACAATAACATTTATCTGCACAGCACACCGTCCAAGGGATTGTTCAAGAAAGCCAGGCGCGATTTCAGCCACGGCTGTATCCGAGTGGAAGATCCGGTTGCTCTGGCGGAATTCATTCTGGCAGACCAGGGTGAATGGACCCGCGAACGGATCGAATCGGCCATGACTAGAGACAAGCCGAAAACCGTCACCTTGAAGCAGGCCGTACCGGTTTACATCTTCTATTCGACGGTGTTGGCGGACGAGTCAGGCACCGTGAGCTTTTACGATGACATCTACGGCCACGACCTGATTCTCAGCGACCTGCTGGCGAAGGGCTTCCCTTACCCCTCATGACGAGGAGGGGAGCGAGCGGAGAAAGCGCTCTAAATCGGATTTGGAGCGCTGAATCTATTATCGGGCAAGGCTACCAGGAACGGACTCTGCCGGTATCCAAATGAACGAAATCGGAGCGGCGGTAATAGCCGACGCCGCCCTGTTGTAGGGCGAGCGCTGCCTTCTGGATCGTGCGCGTACTGATATCGCTCATGCGAATATCGATCGCCTTGCCTTCCATGTGCAGGCTGTGTTCGGCCACGCCATGGCTGGTCTTGCGCAGCATCCGGTTCGTTTCCGGAGAACGGTATCCCGAGACCACCTGAAACGTGCCGCGGCTCCCGGTGAATACCGAAACCGCATAGAGCAAATCGATCAGGCCGGAATCCATCGGATGGACGCTATCTGTACGATGGTCCCGCAGAAAATAGTTGAACTGCCTCAAAGTTCGGCGGTCGTAATACTGTTGCGGGCTACAAAGGAGCGTCAGTTCTTCGCCGGTATTTAAATTATGAAATGAGAGCTTGCGATCTTTACTGAAGATTTTCGCAAGCGCATCGGTCGAGGGTAAAAGCAAAGCTCCGACAGCAGCCATTCCGGCACGCGTCAAAAATGCTCGCCGGGATATGCTGGCGTCGGATATTCGATGCCTATTATGAGAATTTGTGTTAGTGCTCATATGCTAAGTTCCCTTTTTTAAATAAGGTCTTCGCATAGGCATCGAAGAATTCTCCGTAGTCCCTTCTCCGCCACCAATGCGCGGAGGCGGGGAACTCGTCGATGCCCGGGTGAACGGCAACCCGCCCACCGAAAAACGCGAACTTTACTTTTCGTGCCTTACGGAATCAAGCTTTAAAACTACCTCCTCATTTAAAGCATAAATCGCGCCATTCGTGAGTAGCCGCTAAGTGCCTGTGATTCAAAGCTCGGCGGCTCTGTCGATACTGTCCCGGTCTGGTCGTTAAATGCTTCTTTTCTCATAAAGAAATATTGATGGCATCAAAATCCGCTGCCCGATCATGGGCAGTCCGACCCGAATCAGTGCTTTCACGAACCAACTGGCACGTCAAAAAACCGGCGGATTTTGCAGCGTCCAATTCCCCTTCAACGTCCGAGAGGAACAGGATGGAGGCGGGCGGCAAGCCAATCTGCCGAGCAATCTCCCGGTAGGAATCGGCATCTTGCTTGGGGCCGATCCGAGTGTCGAAATAACCGGAAAACAGCGGCGTCAAATCGCCGTATTCGGTGTGTCCGAACAGGAGTTTTTGGGCGTGGACGGATCCCGAGGAAAATACATAGAGATCGATGCCCTGAGCTTTCCATTCCCTTAGCTTGCGCACGGCGTCCTCATAGATGTGACCGCAATAATCCCGTTTGCGGTATCCCTCTTCCCATATCATCCCCTGCAATGCTTTGAGGGGCGGTGACTTTCGATCCTCATCGATCCAGCGAATCAGCTGTTCTGCGACTTGTACCGTGCTCAACTCCATTCCGCAGAGTGAACGCACCTCGTCCAACAGCTTCGCTACATCCGGATTATCGGCATGATGAGCGACGAAACTCATCATACGCTCGCGGGAGTAGGGGAACAATACATCTTTGACAAAGGATATCGATGATGTAGTTCCCTCGATGTCAGTCAAAATCGCGCTAATCATACGTACTGGGTCAAAAATTGTTCGAGTTTGGGAAAGGTGTCGGCAATATTGGCGCCGGTGAATCGAGCGACCCAGCCTTCTGGAGAAGTGAATAAGCGGATTGCCTTCAGATTCGGATTCTCGCCCATGTCGAACCAGTGCTTGACATGCGCCGGGACGCTGATGAGGTCGCCTTGCTCGCACAGCAGCACGTATACCTTGTCGTTGGGATGCAGATAAAAGAGGCCTTTTCCATCGACGAAGAAACGCACCTCGAAATCGTCGTGAGTATGTTCGCTGAGAAACTTGGTGCGCAGTTCCGCCTTCTGCGGATGGTCCGGGCGTACGCTGATGACGTCGACCGAGCGAAATTCGTAGCGGTCGATCAGCCGATCGATGGATGGACGATAGGCCGCGATAATGGACTCCTGATCGGCGTCGGGAGACAGTTCCTGGTCGGCGGTCCAGCGCTCGAACAGCACACCGATTTCCCAAAGCTTCGTGGCGATGGTTTCCGGTTCTCGGATCACCTCGGCATTTTCCGGCCGATTTTCGGGATGAATGGTCAGTAAGCTCATGGCGTTCTTACTCCGTGTAAGCGACTCTCGATATCAAATAAAAATTCCAGCGCGTCGACATGACGCAGAGCGTCCTTCACCGAGGCTCCCCAGGTATAAAATCCGTGACCTGCGATTACATAACCGTAGATGTTGCCATGGAGTTCGATGTATTCGTCCACTTTCAGCGCCAGCCGCGGAATGTTCTGATCATTGGGGAATATCGGGATAACGATTCGAGTTTCATGCGTGTCGATTCCCGGCAGGGCTTTCAGCAGTTCGTAGTTCTCCAGCACCAGTTCGTCGCGGAAGAATCGCGAAAGCAAGGTGGCGCTCGGGGTGTGCGGGTGCAGCACGGCACCGACATCCGGATAGCGGCGATAGATCGAGGTATGCAGCAAGGTTTCGGCGGAGGGTTTTTTTCCGTCCAGCGATCGGCCTTCGGCATCGATCAGCATGATGTCGTCGGGGGTCAGTTCGCCTTTGTGGCGTCCGGATACGGTGATGGCGACGCGTCCGTCGCCGAGGCGGGCGGAAAAGTTTCCGCTGGTTGCGGGTGCCCAGCCCCGGCCGTGAATATAGCGCCCGGCTTCGATCAGTTCACGGGCGCGCTGCTGGAATTCGTCGTGCATGGATGATGTCTGCCGTGCAGCAAAGCTCGCCATTGTAGTCGTCCCGATGGGCCGGCTCAATCCGGAAGATTTCTCAGAGATTGTTGAGAAAATCTGCTTCGCAGCCCGAGTTCGCGACGAAGGGGTATGAGAAATGTGGGCTAAATACAGGTCCAAAGCCGCTCGCGAAGTCCGGAGGATCGCCCGGGAACGCGCTTGATGGCGTCTTCCAGAATTTTCTGCGAGCCGTGTATTTCCGCTCGATGCCGCGCTCGGGTAACGGCCGTGTAAATCAACGGGCGGTCCAGTACCGGGCTTTCAAGGTCCGGTAGCGCCAGCACGATCTCGTCGAATTCGGAACCCTGGCTTTTGTGAACGGTCATGGCGTACACGGTTTCGTGTTCGGGAAGGCGTGTCGGCGAAAATCCCCGGATGTGGCCGTCCGCATCCTCGAAAAAGACCCGAAGTCCTGCGCCGGTTTCCAGCGCGATGCCGATATCGCCGTTGAACAGCCGGAGGTCGTAATCGTTGCGGGTCACGATCACCGGACGACCGGGATACCATCGGCTTCCCCGGCGCAATCGCCGTTGCACGTAAAGTTGTTCCTCGAACCTGCGGTTTATGCCCGCCGCTCCGCTATCGCCTTCCCGATGAGCGGTCAGTACCCGAAAACGGCCGAAAAGGCGCAGAACGTCCTTTGCTTCGTCGCCCGAGTCGACGGCTTCGAAGAAAGCTCGATAGCCGCCTTCCATCCTTCGGACCAAATCCACTCCGCCGACCCGTGTCCGCTCCCAATGAATCTCGGGGTGGCGGCCGCCGGCGAGCAACGCGACCGCTTCTTTCGCGCGCCCGGCATTGATCATTCGCGCCAATTGGCCGATGCCGCTCTCCGACCCGAAGCGATGGCTGTGGGTGAGGAGCGCGATACAATCGGACAGGGCCGGTGTGAACAGATCGCCCGACGGAATCTTGACACCCGAGGCTGCGTAAAGTTGATCGCAAAATGCCGGGCTGTAGCCGGACGATTCGCACAGATCGCCGAACACCGCGCCGGGTTCCACCGACGCCAATTGATCCTTGTCCCCCAGCAAAATCAGCCGCGCGCCTTTCGGCAAGGCGTCGATCAGCTTGGCCATCAGCGCCAGGTCGATCATCGATGCCTCATCCACCACCAATACGTCCAGCGGCAGCGGATTTTTCCGGTTATGGCGAAAGTAAACGGAGTCGGGCTTGGCGCCCAGCAGCCGATGCAACGTGGAGGCGGTTTCGGGGAGAGCGTCGAGTACGGCTTGCGGCACCGGCAGTTTCGCTTTCTGTTCGCGTATGGATTCCTGAAGCCGCGCCGCCGCTTTGCCGGTGGGCGCGCTCAGCGTGATGCGCAGCGGCTTTTCTCCGGCCTGGGATTGGAGTGCGGCGAGTATGCGAACCACGGTAGAGGTCTTTCCCGTTCCGGGGCCTCCGGAGATGACGCAGAACCGCCGCAACGTCGCCACGGCCGCAGCCAGCTTCTGCCGATCGGGCACCTCGGTGTTGTGCGCGAAAAGCCGGTCCAGTTCGGCGCGAAGCTCGGCCAAATCGATTTCCGGGCATGGGCTCTCTGCGAGAGATATCAAGTTGTCCGCCAATGTCTTCTCGTAATGCCAGTAACGCGTCAGATAGAGGCGGTTGTCCGCGTCGAGGATGAGCGGCGCGAAGCTGCCGGGAGCCCCGACCAGCTTGGACTTTCGGAGCAGCGCCAGCCAATCGGCGAGACCGGGCAGCGTAACGATGCCCTCGCCGTCGTCGGGGGCTACCTCGGAGCCGGCATAGTCGCACAGACGAATACAGATATGACCTTCCGCGACGGCCTGGTAAGCCAGCTGTGCCGCCCAGATGACCGCTTCGTCGGGATTGCCGTCGAGCCGGCCCAAGTAAGTGGCGAACTGCTTTCCGAGCGTCGAAAGCTTCAAGAGTTTCTGGGCGGCCGAGGCCGGTGCGGCCGGTAAGGAACGTGCGGAAGAACGCAACGAGGCAGCGCGGGCTTCGGAGTTCATGACCTTATTATTCGAAATGGGGAGATGGCCTATTTTCGCCGTATTTTTCTTTATGAACAGTATCGGCGTTGGCCAAGCGACTAGACGGGGGTGTTGTCGAGCCGCAGTTTTGCGCTACGACGTCCCCATCAAGAGGCTGTCCAAAGCCTCGATCAATGCCTCAGTCGGCCTGTCCCAAAAGATTCCGGTTTTTCTCTGCGGCCCAATACCCCTCAGAAATAGGTAATACGCTCCGCCAAAATGGGTTTCATAGTCGTAGCTCGGCAGCCTTTGCTTGAGATATCGGTGCAGGGCGACGGTGTAGATGAGGAACTGGAGATAATAATGCTCGCGCGCCATGGCGGCGGCGAGGCGGTCCGGAGCGTAATCGGCCTGGGTGTTGCCGAGCCAGTTGGATTTCCAGTCGAGCAGGTAATAGCGGCCGGACGCTTCAAACACCAGATCGATAAAGCCTTTCATATAGCCTTCGATATGCTTGAAGTCGAGCAGCCGGGCGGCTTCGGCATAGCGGCGGTCGCGTTGAAATCGCGGATCGGCGAGAAGTTTCCGCAAAGCTTCGGAATCGCCCCCCCGCAACGCATAAGTGAATTCCATTTCGACCAGGCGCTTTTCTTCCGGCACATCGGACAGCTTGAGCCCGCTGTCGTCGAGCGGTGTTTCGAGGGCGGTTTCGATGGTCTGCCGTACGGTCGGCGTCCAGCCATCTCCGATGCCGTGAGCTTTCAATTTGCGGCGGACGAGTTCGGCTAGCCGTTCGGAATCCCGGCAGGCAAAATCCCACTCCTCCAGAATCGCGTGCAGGCAAGATCCGGCCCGAGCGCCACGCGGAAAGGCGAATATCGAATCGCCCGGCGCTTCCGGTAACTCGGATTCCGGCAGAACGTCGTAATCCGGCGCTTCGCTGTGCCGCCCGGTGGTCAAGGCCGAAAAGCTGCTCATGCGCCAGTTCGGGTAAAGCGGCGGACGCCGGAAGGGGCGAACGGCCAGGGTTGAATCGTCCTCCCGTTCCGAGCCGCGGTAGCGGACCGGACGGGTTTCGACGGAGCCTAGGCTAACGCAGCCGGGCGCCCGTTTCGCGAGGCCGCGGATGTCGGCGGCGATAAACCCGGTATCAGCTTCCAGCAGTCTTGTCTCCAATGCCGCCAGCGGATCGTCCTCCGGCGCCGTCGAGCCGCCGTGCAGCAGCCAGGCCATGGCGGTCGAGTGAAAGCCTTCGCTTTTGTCCCGCCCGTTCCGGACATTGCCCCAGACGACATAGCAGCGGTAAACGGCGCGCGTGAGCGCCACGTAAAGAAGACGCAGATTTTCCGACATTTCTTCCTGAACGGCCTGACGGCGGTTTTCCTCCAGCTTCGCCGAGCCGAGGTCCAGTACCGATTCGCCGTCGGCGTGCAGAAGCACCGACTGAGCCTTTCGCTGCCGCAGCCGTCCGTCCCAGAGAAACGGACAGAATACGATCGGGTATTCGAGCCCCTTGCTGGTGTGTATGGTCACGATCTTCACGCGCTTGGCGTCGCTTTCCAGGCGTAGCAGGGCGGTTTCGTCGTTCTTGGAGGGGCTCCGGATGGCGCGGCCGAACCAGCCCAGCAGCGTATCGATACACGATTTTTTGCGGCTCTCTACCTGCAGCAGTTCGGCCAAGTGCAGGAGATTGGTCAGCCGCCGCTCGCCGTCTCGGAATTGCGGCAAATGATCGGTGATGCGCGCGTCTTCGAACCAGCGGCGGAACATCGGCATGAAGCCTTCGCTCAGCCAGACGTGATGATAGGTCTGGAAGCGGTCGAAGATCGCTTCCCAAGCATTCTCGTCCTTTTGCAGTTCCAATATCGCGTTGGCAGTATGATTCATGAGTTCCGTCGCCAGCGCGGCCTTGATCAGCGGCTCCCGCCCGGGCTGGGCGACCGCCTGCAAGATCCGTTCGAGTTCCGCCGCTTCGGGAGTCGAGAACACGTTCTCCTGCCCCTGCCGCACGCTGGGCACGCCGCAGGCCAACAGCGCGTCCTCGATCAAGCGTGCCTGGACGTGGGTGGAGACCAGTACGGCGATGTCGCCCCCGTTGAGGTTTCGCTCGCCCAGGCGCGCCTTGCCCTCGCTTGCGGCGTTGAGCAGCCGGGCGATTTCGAAGGCGGTCGCCAAGGCGGTCAATCGGCTTGCCGCGCCTTTCGAATAGGGTTTTTCCTTTCCTTTGTCGTCTTGCTCCGGCGGCAGCAAAAGGAAGCGGAACGGCTCCTCGCCGTCGCCTTCGATATCCAGAACGGCACGCAGCCGCGCGGCGGGCCTTACCTCAGGGTAGGGGATCTCGTCGAGCAGGAACGGCTTCGGATGGCCGACGAACAACGCATTGACCGCGGCGATGAGATCGCGCTCGGAGCGCTGATTGGTCTTCAGCGTGCGGCGGGTGATGCCTTCGTTGCTCCGCGCTTCGAGGTAGCTGAAGATGTCCGCGCCGCGAAACCCGTAGATCGCCTGCTTGGGATCGCCGACGAAGAACACCGGCGAGCCGCCGTCTCCGTAGATGCGGCGGAAGATGCGGTATTGGATCGGGTCGGTGTCCTGGAATTCGTCAATCAGGGCGGCCCGGTAGCGGCGGCTGACGGTTTCCGCCAGGCGTTCGCCGTGTTCCGAATCCAGCGCGCTGGCCAGTCGGTTCAGCAGGTCGTTGTAGCAGACGACTTGCAGCGCGCTCTTGCGCTGGTCCAGTTCGGCGTCGCAGAACTCGATCAGGCGCCGCTTGAGGCATTGAAGCCGGGCTTCGAAATTTAGGCGCAGGGCCTCGTCCGCCTCGACCACGGACCGGCAACGTTGAAAAAAAGGATGCCGCGGTGGCTCGCAAGCTTTCTTGACGGCAGAGGCAAGGGCTTCGGGCGTCAGACGTTGAAGACCTTCCGGCAGATCGAGCAAGGGCGGGACTTCGGGTAAAACGACCGGCTGCGGAGTCTGTTCCGATGCCGGCCATCGGCCGAAAAATTCGGCCGTTTCGGCTAGCCAGTTCCGCAAGCTTTCGGGTTTGACGCGGGTTCGGTTGAAATTCGGATAATCCAGCAGCAGCGCCTCGATGGCAGTCCTTTCGGCATGCCAGACTTCCGCCGCTCCGAGTACCGCCTGCCCGAACCGCGCGATGTCGTCCTCCTCGTCAGCCGGTTCGACGGGCCCGGCGATTTTCAGGAACGGCTTGCCTACATGGGGCTGAATTTCGCTCAGCCAGACATCGGGCGATTGATTTGTTTGGGCCAGATAATCGGCCCAAGCTGCGGAGGCGAGATAGACCTCCCGCCGCCAGAAATCGTCGACGATTTCCCGCAGCAAATCGGTTTCGTCCGGCATCAGCTCGCAATCGAAATCCGCTCCCGACTCGAACGCGCTTTCGTTCAAGAGGCGCTGGCAGAATCCGTGGATGGTGTAGACCGCGGCCTCGTCGAACCCGCTGATCGCATAGCCGAGAAGGCGCCTGGCGATCTCGGTCCGGTCGCCGTACAGTTCGAGGATGCGGCGGCAGAAATCGTCGTCGCTTTCGCCGGTTTCGAAGGCGGAAAGGACCTCCCTCAACCGCCTGCGGATACGATCCTGAAGCTCGGCGGTCGCCGCCTTGGTGTACGTCACCACCAGGATCTGATCGACGCTGAGGCCAAGCTCCAGAATCAGCCGAACGTAAAGCCCCGAAATCGTCCAGGTCTTGCCCGTCCCGGCGCTGGCTTCGACCAGATTCAGCCCGGCGAGCTCGGCGTCGTAGATGTCGAACTCTGGGGTATGGTCGGTGGATAGCTGGCTGGAAGGGAGCATGGGCGATTTCGTTTAATGCCGTAGAGCGCGGTGAGGAACGAGCCGCATCCTACGCCACGAAGCACTTCTCCGGCAACGACGAGAAAGATTGCGGCTAGAGCATTTTCATACCGACTGTACGGGCATTCGCGAGTAGGTCGGGAATCCTTTCCCGACACCACGTCTCGGCCGAGCGTCTTCGTCGGCAAAGGATTGCCGACCTACGAGTGCTTGAATCCATTCACCCGAGCCGAAGGCGCCAACGACTTCCGCCAAGCCTGTTTTGCCGGACGAGCGAGATGAAAACGCTCTAAAGCAACCGTTTGCGATTAGAAGGGTCGTCTTGGTGTCCCCAAGACGACCGGGAAAGCTGACGCCGTGTGGAAGGAGGGTAGTATTTGCCTTTATCCGCCGGAGTAGTGTTCGACGATCTCGACGCGCCGGTTTTTCGCACGTCCTTCTTCCGTCTTATTCGAAGCGACAGGCGCTATCATGCCGGCGCCCGCGGGTGTCAGGCGGTCGCGAGCGATGCCATGGGCCGACACCAGAGTGTCTGCCACGGCCTGGGCTCGTTTCTGGGAAAGCGAGAGATTGTAGTCGAACGTGCCCTTGCCGTCCGTGTGTCCGACGATGAGGACCTTTAACTTAGGGTTTTCTTTCAGAAGCGCCGCCAATTGCGCGATTTGCGGTTCCGATTCCGGCTTGATCTCCGCCTTGTCGAAATCGAAGTAGATGCCGTAGATCGCGATCCGGCCGTCGCGCTCCAGCGCCTGCTGCATTTCGCTGGCCTTGACCAGCGCGATCTTGTCGGCCTCCATCGGCTTCGATTCGACGACCGTCACGGCAACATGCGGCGTCAGAGGCCGGGATTTGGTCGCCTTGGTCTCGACCCCGAGCATCCCGACGGTAACCCGGCCTTCCGGCGCATCCCGCTCAGCCAGCAAATAGACGGTGGTATCCCAGGTCGTCGGCATGCCGGTCTGGCCGTTCCCGGCCTCCCAGAAGGTTGGGACCGATCCGCCGGGCGAACATTCCTTCGCGCCCTTGCAGAAGAAACGAATCGTGAATCCCTTCGAGCTCAATGCCGCCTCGTAATTGCGCATGACCTCCAGGATCGAGCGATCCGCGGGGCCTTCATATCGAATCGAGGTGAGCTTCCCGGACACGCCGATCTGCCATGCCTCGGGCTTGTCTTTTTGGCCACGCTCCAGCGGTTTGAACGGCAGCTTCAATTCTTCGTAGGCTTTCGTTTCGTAAAACGTGACAACCGACCCCTCGTAACGTCCGACCAGGGCATGGTCGGCGGAACCGGCCAAATCGGTTTTCTCGGCTTGCACCGTCCCGGCAAAGAGGGCCGGAACCGCCAAAAACAAAAACGAAATCCCCAATGGCAATCTCATGAGTTCACCTCGATTTTTCCGCCCGATCGGGCATTTGTAATTATCCGAGTTTCCAGCGCATCCGCCGGCAAAAATGGCCGCCACCAGCATGAAATCCAAGCCTTGGTCGGCGCCGTCCTCGTCCGGTTGAAAACAAGATTAGATCATTTGTGCGGTGACTGATTGTTCAGCGGCAGTTCGTAGGATGTGCCGACGATAGGAGGCGCATCGTTCGCGGTCGATGCCTGTCCTGAGCCTAGTCGAAGGGCGGTTCGTTTCTCACCGCATTCTACGGCCCTTGTTTGATCAACCGCCACCGATTGATGAAATCGTCATCGCCGCGTGGCAGCGTCCATACGCTGTGCAGGTGATCCGGCAAGACGGCCCAGGCGTCGATATGGAATGGCCACTTGGCCCGAACCTCCCGCACCACAGTTCGGATTCGGTCGATGTGCCGGACGAGCCAATTTTCGGGTAACGTTCGAGCGGGTGGACCGTGAAAAAAAATAGGTACCACCAGGTACGCGATAACGTCGATAGTCGGCCATCGGAATTCATCTTCCGAAGAGCAATAACCTGGAAGAACAATAGCAGGCCGAGGAAGTATAGGACTCACGATGGGTTTTCCAATCATCGCTCCATGGCGGCGCAATACGCGGGCTGGATGTGAATGTTAGGCTATAGATACAGCAACTCATCACGCTCCTTCCTCCATCCATGCACCATATCTGCCCATTCCGCAATATTTTTATTGTGCTCTTTTGCTTGCCGGACTTTCTGCTCATAGCTTCGACGAGAGGTTTCGGCGGCGAACCAGTACCATAGTGCCGCAGAGATAAGTGCCATGACGGCGTCACGGAAATGCAGTGCCAATGCCGCGATTGCCAGAGTTGAAACTATAACTAAAGTATTGTTCCGGTTGGGAACAACAATAGATATAGCATCGGCCTGATAGTGCTCAATGTTGGCGTCAAGTAATTCAATAGCAAGTTCACGATATTGCTGTCGTAAATTAACGTCTTCTATCCGCTTTGCGATTTCAGAAAATCCCAATTCTTCTTCTGAATCGCTTAAACCAATCAAGGGATAGACAACGTTTTCGGCAAACTCGTTATACTTGTTTTGCGCAGTCTGAAGGCGCTCGGAGGTACTTCTCATTGTGGTAGATTCTGCGTTTGATAGCCTAACGCCATGCTCGGCTGCTTGATGGAGCCGTGATTTTTTGTGCTGTTTAAACACAAAAAGCGCCGTGGAATTTGGTCAGCTGCAGCTTTTGTTATGCATTATTTATCTCTCATATCAGTAAAATTAGTTTTACATTGGGGGCAAGCCCAAACTCGCCTTCGCATTTCTAAATTTGCAGTTTTTACTAAATGTATGGCTTTTCTATCGCCTTCTATGCACTTGGGACAATATAGTTCTTGATTTTCGTTACTAATATAAAATGGTGAATTAAAGGTGAGGGTTAATAGCAGTTCATCGAATTTATTTGCATATTCGAGCTCTTTTTCTAATTTGAAAATAATCTCATTCTTCCTAACTATTTCTTCTCTTACTTTAGCTAGCTGGGTTCGTGCTTCAACAAGGGAGTCAACTAGAGTAGCTAGCTTTAGTTTTTGTTCAGCCTCATCTAAGGTAATACCAGCATCTTTGATAAGCTTCGCTATGTCACTTGCCGTTTTGATGCTGGATAAAATGCCACTTATTACTGCAATATCTGGCATAAATGATTATCCTTTAATCTTTTTTCCCCAACTAAAAGTCAACCTCAAAAACGAAGTCGAATCCGGAATACGAAAATAGTTAATGTGTTGCTTTACGTCAATTTTGATGTCTAGCCCATAGGCTGGATTGGAGCCTTGCGCAAACCCAGCGTTTCCATGCCTCAATCACCGGGTTTCGTTCCTCAACCCAGGCTACGATCTCCAGGCACAATCATCGAGATGCCTCTTTCGTCATCGCCGCCAACATCGGGCTCATAAGCTCGACAGCCAATACCTCGAATCTTTCATCCAACGGATCGCTGCCCCGGTAAACCGTCTGGTAATAGGAATTCACGCTTTCGCCGGACTGGAATTCCGAACCCTCCCAAATACTCTGCGCCTGTCTCAGGGCGTTGAACCGGATAGCCTCCGAATCGCCGCCAAGTCTGGCCGGCGGGTCGTGCATGCAGCGGGCGTAGGCATAACTCGATTTGGGGAAGAAGGGCAGCGGGGCGGATAGACCCTGCCAGTAGGCGCTGAGCAGTTTTGCGAGTTCGTTTTCGGGATCGGCGACCGCTTCGAATGTGAGGGTTTGCTTGGGTGTGTGCAGGATGGATTGCGGCGTCACGTTTTCCGGGGCGATCAGGCAAAGCATCAGGTGCCGGAGCCAGAGGTCGAAGAGCTGACGGGGGCTCGGCTCTTCGAAGCTGTAGTCGGTCAGGCCGCTAGCGCCGACTTCGGCGAGGGAGCCGATGAGGCGCAGGCCGTTCGCTTCAAAATCCACCGGCAGAGGTTCGAAGCGCGGTTTGACGAGGTCCGGGAGCAGTTTGACGGCGAAACTTTCGACCAGCCGTTGCTCCTGGCCGTGCAGCGCTTCGCCGAAGCGGCCGTGGGGCAAAAGGCCCTGGGCGTCGGCGAGCAGCAGCGCGCTCTGCGGTTTTCGGTCCTGCGCCAAGGCATTCAGCAGGTTCTGGCGGACCTGGTTTCTCGTTCGGTAATCGAGCGCAAAAGGTTCGCGCACTTCGAATTCTGCCGCAGTGTCTTCCAGAACCAGGTTCAGCCGCCGCCGCAGAAGATAACGGGCGGGGTTGCTGAAGAAATAAGCAAGGCTTTCCGGATCGACGATGCGCCATTCCTCTTCGGGCTCAGACAGCGGGCCGGAAAATAAGGGCGCGGGTTCCTTGTCGCCCCGGCCGATCAGTCGGGCCGCGGCAAGCCAGGTCGACGAAAAGCCCGGCAACCGGGGATCGTCCTTGAAATAGCCGGGATCGAACGGTTGCAGCGGGTGCTGGGTAACGAGATGGGACTCGATGTCGCCTTCGGCCAGCTCGCAGCTTTGTTTCGCGACGTCGATGAGCTCGGACACCAGCGGGGAGGGCGGCAACTCGGTATTATCGCGAACGCTGCGGCCCACATAGCTCAGATAAAGCACCCCGCGCGCCGACAGCAGCGTTTCCAGAAAGAGATAGCGGTCGTCCAGCCGGCGGGAGCGGTCGCCGCGGCGGGGATGCTTTGCCATCAGGTCGAAATCGGGGGGATGGCGCTGACGCGGAAAGCTGTCGTGGTTCAGGCCGAGCACGGCGATGACCTTGAACGGCAGGCTGCGCATCGGCACCATCGCGCAGAAGGTGACCGCGCCGGTCAAAAAGCCGCCGGCGCTCGATGGCTGACACAGGCGGTCGGCGAGCCAGCGCTTGATCACCCGTATCCCGACCGGCTCGCGGAAGCCGGCTTGTTCCGAGAGTTCCCGCAGCAGATCGAGGGTGCCGCGCAGCTGGAGCAGCAGCGTTTCGTCCTCGTCCCGCGGATCGAACAGCCGATCGATGAACGCGTTCAATCGTTCGATCCACTCCGTCACCGGCTGCTTCGCCTTGAACCGGTCCGCCCATTCGAACAGGGTTTCCAGAAATTCCGCGAACCGCTCCAGGATCAAGACCCGGCTGCCTTCGATGTCGTCGTAAGGCAGGGTTTCGGCGAACAGCGGAAAGCCGTCGCCCGCCAGTTCCTGCGGCAGGGCATAGCCCAGCATCAGGCGCTTCAGGCCGTCGCGCCAGGTGTGGCGCGGAATGTCCGGCAGCCGGTATTCGGTCTTGTGGGTCCCGTCCCGTCCCCAGCGGGTGCCGACCGCCCGCGCCCAGTGGTGGATCACGGGGAGATCGTCTTCGCATAGCCGGAAACGGCGCTGTATGGCGGGTTGCTCCAAAAAGCCGAGCGTCGTGTCCGCCGCGAATCGGCTCTCCGGCAAATCGAGCAGCGAGAGAAAAGTCTCCAGGAGCGGCTGTTCGTGGGTCAAACCGCGGTCGGCGATGCTGAAGGGGATTTGCGGCGCATCGTGGCTTTCGGCGAATACCGCTTCGATGTAAGGCGTGTATTGCTCGATGTCCGGCGTCAGCACGGCCACGTCGCTCGGTTTCAATTCAGGATAGGCGTCGAACAGTGCCAGAAGCTGATCGCGCAGGACTTCGACTTCGCGCATCGGACTGTGGCAGGCATGGACTTGCAGCGAGCGGTCATCCGGCCGTAGGGCCAAGCGCCCGGCACTGCGGCGGTCGATCAGTTCCAGGATGTCGGCCTGGAGTATGTGCAGCAGCGAATCGCGCGGCGGTTCCGCCCGAAACAAGCTGTGCAGCTCGGAATGCTCGGCCACGGAATCGAAAAATTCGCGGCCTTGTTTCCCTAGCGATGCCAGCAAGGGATGCCCCACTTCCAGGTACAGATCTTCCGGCGAGCGTTCTCCGGCCACGCGGCCGATTTCCCGTTCATCCCGGATTTCGCCCCAGTATTCGCGGCAGGGATTGAGCGCGTATAGATTGATCTCGGTATGCCTGGCGAGCGCATTCAGCACGTCCAGAAAGGCCGGCGGCAGCGAGGAAACGCCGAAGATGGCGATGCGCCGCGGAAGCCGATCGGCCGCCGAGTCGGATTCGAGCGCCGTCAGCAGTTCGTTCATGAAACGGGCGCGATGGGGCGCAGCTTCCCCCATGCTCAGGTCGCGCCACAATAGGGCTTGCCAGTCCTCGTCGCCGTCCAAGGCGAGCGTTTCGCCGCGTTCCCAGGCGGCTATCCAGTCGGCCCGGTACATCAGATATTGATCGAACAGATCGGCGATCCGCTTAGCGAGTTGGAACCGGCGGAGTTCGTCTCCGTTTTGGAGATACCCGGACAGGCGCGGAGTTCGCTCCAGATTTGCGGTTCTCCCCAGCCAGTCGAAGATGCGGAAGGTGAGTACCTCGGAAGAGAATGCCGAACGCCTCGGGAGTTCGCCGAGGAATTGCCGAAGCAGGTCCCAGATGAACGAGGCCGGCAGCAGAAAACGGACGTTGGCGCAGATGCCGAGATTGTCCGCAAGGCGCAGGGACAGCCAGCGTCCCATGCCAAGGCTTTGAACGATGACGATTTCCGGTTCGAAAGGGGAGGTCGGCGGTGTGCTGTCCGCCGTCAAGAGTTCGGCGAGGAATTCCAGCTTGTCGGATTGGTTGAGGTGGAGCACGGGCAGTCGCTTCGTTCTTGTAGTCGCTCGATCAACACTTCGCATGGCAGAAAAAAGGCCCGTTCGAAGCCTCGTCGAACGGGCCTTTTCCTGTCGTGTACGGCTTACCGCTGCGGTGGGTTTACGCCTTGCCCAAGTGAGGCCATTGATAACCCTTGACCAGACCTTGCCAGTAAATCACCGGGATGATGTAACGCTTCAACAGATACATGCTGTAGCGCTCCTTGCCCTGGTCGAAAGGAAAGGTTTCCTTGGGCTTCAGGTCGTAGTCGAATTCGGCCAGGATCAGCTTGCCGTAACCGGTGATCAGCGGGCACGAAGTATAGCCGTCGTATTTGGCTACCGGCTGTCCACCATTCATGACCGACAGGAGATTCGCGGTCAGGATCGGGCTTTGCGCCCGGACTGCCGCCGCCGTCTTGGACGTGGGCAGGCTGCTGGCATCGCCCAGGCTGAACACGTTGGGGTAGCGGACGTGCTGCAAGGTGTCCTTATTTACGTCCACCCACCCGCCTTCGTTCCCGAGCGGACTTTTCTTGAGGAAGTCGGGAGCGCTCATGGGCGGAACCACGTGGATCATGTCGTAGGGCTGAACGACGCTCTCTCCGGTATCGAGATTCTTGAACACGGCCTCTTTCGACGCCGGGCGCAGTTCCACCAGATTGTGCTTGAAATGAACTTCGATATTGCGCGGTTTCACCACCTGTTCCATCAGGCTGGCGGCGTATTTGGGCGCGCTGAAGATGGTGGGCGTGGCGCAGTAGTAGACGACGCGGGATTTGTCACGCAGGCCGTGCTTGCGGAAATAATCCTCCGCCAAATACATGATTTTCTGCGGTGCGCCGGCGCATTTGATGGGCGGCGGCGGAAAAGTGAACACGGCGTTGCCGCCCTTGAAGTTCCGGATGTTTTCCCAGGTGGTGTTCACGGTGTCGTAGCTGTAATTGCTGCACACCCCGTCCTTGCCTACCGCTTCCTTTACGCCCGGGATCTTGTCCCAGTCGATCTGTAGCCCCGGACAGACGACCAGGTAGTCGTAGCCGATTTCCTTGCCGCCCTCGGTTTTCAGCGAATTGTTGGCGGGATCGAACTCCGCGGCGGCATCGCGTATCCAGGTGGCGCCTTTGGGGATCAACTCGGCCATCGGTTTGACCGACTGCTCGCGAGTGACGACGCCGCCTCCGACGAACGTCCAGAAGGGCTGGTAATAATGCTTCTCGGACGGCTCGATGATGGCGACATCCGTTATCCCGGCATGCAGCAGACGGGCGGCGATGCCGAGCCCGGCGGCGCCGCCGCCGATCACTACGACACGATGATGAATCTTGCTATCCATGGGGTCTTCCTCTTGGGTGGATGAGTTTTAGAATTTATTAATCGAGATTTCTTATTTTCAGATTCATTCTCAATGATTTGGCTTGTCCGCCCAATTCTGCCTTGCATGGAGGTCCTTTGACAATGTATTCCGGTTTTGGACCGGCTGTCGGCCTGCGCGAACGTCGCCCCGCCCGGATTAGGTAAGTCTTTGTAATGGCTGAGGCCAATTTAACCTGCTATCTTCATGTAGCGGAGGAACAACACGCTTTGGGAGTTCAGTCGCGCTTTAGTTTGTTCATCAATTACAAGGAAACAATAATGTTTAAGAAACCGTCTGTAATTACCGTTTGCGTCGCTACCGGGATGATCTTTTCGGCCTCTGCTTCTGCGGATATCGTGATCAAATCGGGAGTAGGGCGCACTCAAACGGTTATGGAAGCCTCGATTCATTACGACGATTTGGGAAATGACGATATCGATTGGCCGGCGATAGCGCCGAATTACGAGGGAGATACCCAGCTCGGAGAAATGGCCGTAAAAGTAGATAACAAGACTACGTTGGTATGCGCCGTCTTGGGGAAAGGATACGATCTACAGGTTTTTACGGACGGCTCCGGAGCGCCCGTCATGCTTCCGACAGGACAGCCTCTCGTGGTGCCCGGCCATCTTCGCCATGTCATCACGTGTACCGATTCGTCGGGTTCGGAACTGTCGCGGTTGAGCACCGATGGCGATACGCCTGTCAGCTTTTCTCCGGTAGCATATCCTTGTAAATGGGCGGTCACGGAAATCATGTATGTCAAGGCGCCCGTGCTCACGGTGGGGCCAATTACCGCTCCCGGAAATACTGGAATGTTCAGTGGCGTTACAGGCGGCACCCTTACTGTAAAGGGTACGATCAATGCCTGTACCGGCCAAAATGTATTCACGAGTATTACCGGAACGCTTGCCAATTAAGCATGGATTACTAATCTCGATTTCATAATGCCTAAGGGATCGGCTTAGCCGGCTGATACAGATTATGCCGATCCCCCCTTTTCTGGCTCTGTATCTGAATACCCGTTCCCTTGCCGCAGTTGCTCTCTCCGCGTATCGGCCGTAGTGCTGCCGGCGTTGATCTCGCTCTTGGAGCATTCAGCCATCAGTCTCCTTTCGTTTCCAAGCGTCCGAATTTTGGCGCCTTGCTGGCTTTTGTCTTGCCGTAGTGCGACGAAAAGCGTTCAGGGCTTGCTAATGCCTTGTCGGTGCTAAGCTTTTTTTGTGGGCATCATTGTTGCTGAAGGCAGCAGAAAACTTTGGAAAACCGCGATGGCGCAACAAGACAAACTGGATTTAGGCGAAGAAAAGAAGAAGTCATCCAAGAGCGTTATTTTTATCGTTCTCGGAGCGATGCTGGGAACGCTCCTTGCCGTGTTCGCAGCGCTTTATTTTTGGGGGATCTTCCCACCGAAGCAGAACGAGAATGAGGCGGCTGCGGAATCCCGTGACGGCGGGGCGCTCACGCTGCCGATGATCTATTTCGCTATCGACCCGGCTTTCGTGGTCAATTTCAAGAGCAATCCGGATGCCCGCCTGCTCCAGGTTGGCCTTAGCGTCGCTTCGAAAAATCAAGCCGTGATCGACGCGGTGAAAAAGCATTCGCCGATGATCCGCAACAACGTGCTTTTGCTGCTGAGCGGCCAGGAGCCGGCGGGGCTCAAGACGGCCGAAGGCAAAGAGGCGCTCAGGGGCAAGCTGCTCGAGGAAATCAACGCGGTAGTTTCTAAGCAAACGGGCCACAAGGAAGGCGCCGAAGAGGTTTTTTTCACCGGATTCATCATGCAATAGCCATGGCCGTTCATGATCTTTTGACTCAGGAAGAAATCGACGCGCTTCTGCACGGCGTCGACGACGGAGATATCGGAACCGAATCGGAGATCGATTTTCGAAGCGGCGAGGTACGGACCTACGACTTCACCAGTCAGGACCGCATCGTGCGCGGGCGGATGCCCACTCTGGAGATGATCAACGACCGCTTCGTCCGTCATTTCCGCATCAGTCTGTTCAATTTGCTGCGGCGCTCCGCGGAGATTTCGGTATTGGGCGTTCAGGTCCTGAAGTTCTCGGAATACGTGCACAGCCTGTTCGTTCCGACCAATCTGAACGTCATCCGGCTCAACCCCTTGCGTGGGCGTGGTTTGATGGTCATGGAGCCGACCCTGGTGTTCACCGTCGTGGACAATTTTTTCGGCGGCAGCGGTCAGTTCTACAACAAGATCGAGGGACGCGAGTTCACGCCGACCGAGATGCGGGTCATTCAGATGCTGCTCGAGCTGATTTTCAAGGACATGAAAGAAGCCTGGGCGCCGGTCATGCCGATCGAGTTCGAGTATCTGGGTTCGGAAGTGAACCCGCAGTTCGCCAACATCGTGAGTCCCGCCGAGGTCGTCGTGGTCTCCACCATACATATCGAAGTGGAAGGCGGGGGAGGCGATCTGCACATTACCCTGCCGTATTCCATGATCGAGCCGATCAGGGAACTTCTGGATGCCGGTATTCAGGGGGATAGAAGCGATGATTCGGACGACCGTTGGCGCACGGCTCTGCAAGCGGAAATCCTGGATGCCGAAATCGAGATGCACAGCACCTTGGTCGAAAAGACCTTGTCGTTGGAGGACATGTTGCGGTTGAGAGCCGGCGACGTGATTCCGATCGAAATGCCGGAGACCATTACGGTCGTCGTCGACGACATCCCCGTATTTCGCGGCAAGGTCGGGATCTCGCGGGGCAATTACGCAGTGCAGATTCTGGAGAAGATCAGCCGCGCAAGCGGGGATAAAGAACGCTTAATCGGGGTATTGGGAAGCGGAGTTGAACGAGCATGAGCGACGAATTGGAAGAATCGATCGAAGGCGCTGACGGGGGCGACGAATCCGAAGATCTAGCCGACGATTGGGCCGCCGCCCTGCTGGAGCAGCAAGAGGCTGCCAAAAAAATGGCGGAGCCTCCCCGCCAGCCGGCGGCTCCGAAACCCGAACCCGCGACCTTCGAAGATCTCGGGAGATCTCCGCCGGCGGCCGACGTGGCAAAAATCGAGGACATCAACCTGGACGTGCTGCTGGACGTTCCGGTGACCATCGCGATGGAGATAGGGCGCACTAAGATCAACATCCGCAATTTGTTGCAGCTGACCCAGGGCTCGGTCGTCGAGTTGGACCGGCTGGCGGGCGAACCCATGGATGTGCTGGTGAACGGCACGCTGATCGCTCACGGCGAAGTGGTGGTGGTGAACGACAAGTTCGGTATTCGTCTCACCGATGTCATCAGTCCCGCGGAGCGGGTGAGAAAGCTGAAATGAAGGCCCATGTCTTTGCGGTGGTTTCGTCGCTGATGTCGCCGGTTCTGCTGGCCGACGCCGCTTCCGCCGTACCCAAGGCCTTGCCTTCGGTGGATATGGCGAAGAGTCTGACCGGATTGCTGGCGGTATTGGCGGTCATTTTCACTCTGGCCTGGCTGCTGCGGCGATTCGGCAGCTTTTCCCGGCTCGCGCCGGGAAGCTTTCGCGTGTTGGCCGCGGTTTCGCTGGGATCTCGGGAGCGGGTCGTGTTGTTGCAGGCAGGTGGGAAACAACTGGTGCTGGGGGTAGCGCCAGGACGGGTCGAGACCCTGTGCATCCTGGAAAATTCGGAAATCATCCCGGTCGAGAGCGGAATGCCGTCGGCCGGGGCCTCGTTCGCCGAACGCTTGCACGAGTTGACGGGGCGGCGATCATGAACCGTCGGCCGTACTTCGCTCTGACGTTTCTCGGGATGATCGCGGCTCTATTTGCGTTGTCGATTCCCTCGGCGCAAGGCGCTCCCGGCATCGAGGCTTTCACCGTGGCCGCCAACGGCCAGGGCAGCCAGACCTACACGGTCACGATACAGGTTCTGGCGCTGATGACGGCGCTGACCGTGCTGCCCTCGCTGTTGCTCAGCATGACCTCGTTTACCCGCATCATGATCGTCCTGGCGATCTTGCGGCAGGCACTAGGCGCCGGTCAGACGCCCAACAATCAGGTACTGCTCGGCATTTCGCTGTTTCTGACCCTGTTTACCATGCTGCCGGTGTTCGAGCAGGTGAACGAACAGGCCCTGCAGCCTTATATGAAAGAACAGCTGGCGCCGGGCGCGGCCCTCGAACGAGCCGCGGTTCCGTTCCGCCAGTTCATGCTCAAGCAGACGCGGGAAACCGATTTGGAGCTTTTCGCGCGCATATCCGGCAAGCAGGACATCGCCAGTCCCGAGGCGACGCCATTTTCCTTGCTGGTGCCGGCCTTCATGACCAGCGAGCTGAAGACGGCTTTTCAAATGGGATTTCTTTTGTTCCTGCCGTTTCTGATCATCGATCTGGTGGTGGCCACCATACTGATGTCGATGGGCATGATGATGCTGTCGCCCATGATCGTTTCGCTTCCCTTCAAGCTTTTGCTGTTCGTCCTGGTGGACGGTTGGGCGCTGGTGGTCGAGACGCTCGCGGCGAGTTTTTTCGTCGAGTAGGTCTTTACAGCAGGTATTAGAGCGTTTTTCATCCCGGTGTACGGCTTCGTGTGGGGTGGGAAGAACGTAGGTCGGCAATCCCTTCCCAATCGCAAACGGCATCTCTGGGAGCGCCAGAGCTGCCCTTCCGACAAAGCCCTTTGCCGAGCCAGTACGTCGGCAAGGGATTGCCGACCTACCTATGGGGCTCCCTTACACCGAATCAGAAAATGCTATAGGGAAGAGATGCCGGGATTACCCGTCATTCCGGCACGGATTGCTCGCCCCTTCCCTGGGGCTCGTCCTTCGGACCGTGCTCCGCACGTCCAAATTTGCTCCAGGCAAATTTGTGCCGTGCAAACCGGCAGGATTGCCGATTTGCACGGCGAGAGCCGCTCGGAGGGTGCCGGGCAGGATGGCCCGGTATGACAAACCGGCAGGACAGCCGGTTTGCACGGCGAGAGCCGCTCGGAGGGTGCCGGGCAGGATGGCCCGGCATGACAAATCGGCAGGATTGCCGATTTGCACGCGAAGCGCCCGTAGGGTGCCGCACAGGATGGCCCGGCATGACAAATCGGCAGAGGATTGCCGATTTGCACGCGAAGCGCCCGTAGGGTGCCGCACAGGGACTGTGCGGCATGAATCCAGAGGCCAAGGATGGCGAGGCGTCTACGTCCCTGTAACCTGGACCCCGGCATTCCTTGCCGGGGTGACGATTTGGTTTGACTTTCATTACGAACAGTAAATGACACCCGAAACCATTGCCGCCCTGGGCCAGCAAGCCATGACCGTCACCATGCAGATCAGCGCGCCCATGCTGCTGGTGGCCCTTGCCGTCGGACTCGTGATCGCCCTGTTCCAGGCCGCCACCCAGATCAACGAGATGACCCTTACGTTCGTGCCCAAGCTCATCGCCATGGCCATCGTGCTGATGCTGGCCGGACCCTGGATGCTGCAACTGCTGATCGATTACACCCGGTCGTTGATTCGCAGCATACCCAGCCTGATCGGTTGAAGTCTGTGCAGTTCAGCGAAAGCCAGCTCCTGACTCTGGTCGCCGGCATCGCATGGCCTTTCTTGCGCGTTAGCGCGCTGTTTCTTGCGATACCGATCTTTACCGGCCATATGGTGCCGGTCCGTGTCCGCGTCATGCTGGCGGCGTCCGTCACCTGGCTGATCTCGCCGATGTTGCCGGTCATGCCCGATGCGGAACTATTCAGCTTGTCCGGTTTCTGGATCGCCGTTCAGCAATTCCTGATTGGTCTCGCAATCGGTCTCGTTCTGCACCTGGTTTTCGAAGCCGTCGTTTTCGGCGGGCAGAGCGTCGCCTACAGCATGGGACTGGGTTTTGCGTCCATGGTCGATCCGCAGACCGGCGTGCAGGTTCCGGTCATCGCCCAGTTTTACCAAATCTTGGCGACGCTGCTGTTCCTGGCCATGGACGGACATCTGATACTGATCCGGCTGCTGGTCGACAGCTTTCAAATGCTGCCGGTCGGGTTCGAAGGTTTGAGTGCCGACGGAATGCGGCGGCTGGCGCTCTGGGCGAGCCGCTTGTTTGCTGCGGGAGTTCTGTTTTCCTTGCCGCTGGTAACGGCCTTGCTGTTGGTTAATCTGGGGTTCGGCGTAGCCAGCCGTGCGGCGCCCCAGCTCAATATTTTCTCGGTCGGATTCCCGGTCAGCTTGGGGTTGGGACTGTTTCTGATCGGCATCAGCCTGCCGGACGTTTTAAGCCTCTTTTCCGGCTTTCTCGATGACGGGTATCAAGTGATGACTGCGATTCTGCAGTAGGACTAATTCGATTCGGTATTCGAATGGGCATTAATCGTAGGGTGGGTTAGCGCAGCGTAACCCACCGATCCGAGGTCGCTCGGTGGGTTACGGCCTCGCGGACTAACCCACCATCGATGGGTTTCGCTTCGCTCTACCCATCCTACAAAAATGAATTCCTGTTGAAAGCGATTTGGAATAACCCACCCTTACAAAAGTTAATTCCGTAATTGAAAGCGATTTGAAATAAGGTGTCATGGCCGAGGAATCCGATCAGGAACGAACAGAGGACCCTACCAGTAAACGCCTGAGCGATGCTCGGAAAAAAGGTCAGATTCCGCGTTCCCGCGAATTGAACACTCTTGTTCTTCTGCTGACCGGTTCGGTAGCGATATTCGTCTTTGGCGGCGGCATGGCGCAAAGCCTGTGGCAAATCATGGAGGGAGACTTTCGTCTGAGTCGCCGCGACCTTTTCGATCCTGCGGCGCCGCTTGCCCATCTCGGCCGAGACTTGCTGGCCGCGGGCCAGGTTCTGCTCCCGATCCTCGGTCTTGCCGTTCTGGCTGCCCTGGCCGCTCCCATGGCGCTGGGCGGCTGGAATTTCAGCGGCGAGAACCTGATGCCCAAGCCGGAAAAGCTCAATCCCATGAAGGGCCTGGCTCGCATGGTCTCGGTTCAGGCCCTCGCGGAAGTCGTGAAGTCGGTTCTGAAATTTCTCTTGATCGGTTTTGTGACCGCCGGACTGCTGACGGCTTATTTCGACGATCTCGTCGGTCTCGGTCGCGAGGCTTTGCTTCCGGCGGCGAATCAAACCGCGCGCCTCGTCATGACGTTTATTTTGTGGCTATGCGCTTCGCTGGGGCTGATCGCGATCGTGGACGTGCCCTTTCAGCTCTGGAACCACAAGCGCCAGCTGAAAATGACGCGCCAGGAAGTCAAGGACGAAATGCGCGAAGTCGAAGGCAAACCGGAAGTCAAAAGCCGGATTCGCAGCTTACAGATGGAGCTGGCGCGGCGCCGAATGATGGACGAGGTGCCGAAGGCCGATGTCATCGTGACCAACCCGACCCATTACGCAGTGGCCCTGAGATACGACCAGTCCGGCATGAAAGCGCCCAAAGTCGTCGCCAAGGGCGCGGACCTGGTGGCGGCCCAAATCCGGAATTTGGCCGTGGGTGCCGGTGTGCCGCTCCTGTCCGCGCCGCCGCTCGCCCGCGCGCTCTATGCGTCCACCGATCTCGACCGCGAAATTCCCGCCGGTCTCTATTTCGCGGTTGCCCAGGTTTTGGCTTACGTCTATCAACTCAAGGCGGCCCGGGTTTTCGGCGGCGACATTCCGACGCCGCCGACCGAATTCAAGATCCCGGAAGAATTCTTGCGCAAGGCTGCCGACGCGTAAGCCGCATACTGCCTGTATTTTTTTTCGGAGGGTCCGGCTCTGCGGCCGGTCGGCACGAAACGTGATTGCTGTCGCTGTCACTGAAGGTTACGCACGGGTTTCGTCATGGCCGCAACAGTTTTGGAACGAATCAAAGTCGCCGGCAAACTCGGCTTGGGGGCTCCTCTCGTCATTCTTCTCATGATGATGATGATGGTGCTGCCGCTGCCGCCGTTCATTCTCGATCTGCTGTTCACCTTCAACATCGCGTTTTCGCTGCTGATCCTGCTGGTGACGATTTATACGCTGCGCCCGCTGGATTTCGCCGTGTTTCCGTCGGTCCTGCTGGTCGCCACGCTCCTCCGACTGAGCCTCAACGTGGCCTCGACCCGCGTGGTCCTGCTGGAAGGGCATAAGGGTCCCGACGCGGCCGGCAAGGTGATCGAGGCATTCGGCGAATTCGTGATCGGCGGCAACTACGCCGTGGGTCTGGTGGTGTTCATCATTCTGGTCATCATCAATTTCGTGGTCGTTACCAAGGGCGCCGGGCGCGTGTCGGAAGTCAGCGCGCGGTTCACCCTGGATGCGATGCCCGGCAAGCAGATGGCGATCGATGCCGATCTCAATGCCGGTCTTATCAATCAGGATGAAGCCCGGACGAGACGCCAGGAGGTCTCGCGCGAGGCGGACTTCTACGGATCGATGGACGGTGCCAGCAAGTTCGTCCGGGGCGATGCCATAGCCGGCATCCTCATCTTGCTCATCAACGTGGTCGGCGGGCTGATCGTCGGCATGCTGCAGCACGATCTGGCGTTTTCCGAAGCCCTGCACAATTACACGCTGCTGACCATCGGCGACGGATTGGTGGCTCAGATCCCCTCGCTGTTGCTGTCGGTCGGGTCGGCCATGATCGTGACCCGTGTGTCCAGCAGCAACGAGAACATCGGCGCCCAGTTCAGCGCTCAATTTTTTGCCGATCCGAGGCCTCTTGCGCTTTCCGCCGGCGTGGTCGGACTCTTGGGCCTGATTCCCGGCATGCCGAATCTTGCCTTTTTGCTCCTGGCCGGCGCCATGGGCGCGTCGTCCTATTCCATTTCCAAGCGTCAGCGGCGCGAGCGCGAATTGGCGGAAGCGCGCGTCGCGGCCAGGCCCTCGGCCGCCGCGCCCGAAGTGAAAGAGCTCGGCTGGGACGATGTCGTGCCGGTCGATCTCATCGGGCTGGAAGTGGGCTATCGGCTCATCCCTCTGGTCGACAAGAATCAGGGCGGGCAGCTCATGTCGAAGATTAAGGGCGTGCGCAAGAAGCTGTCCCAGGATCTCGGATTCCTGATCCCCTCGGTGCACATCCGGGACAACCTGGACCTGACTCCCAACGCCTACCGCATCAGCCTGCTCGGCGTCACCGTCGGGGAGGCAGAAGTGTTTCCGGATCGCCTGATGGCCATCAATCCGGGGCGGGTTTACGGAACGCTGAAGGGCGTCGAGGGCAAGGACCCGGCTTTCGGACTGGAGGCCGTCTGGATAGAACCGGATCAGCGCGACCACGCCCAGACGCTCGGTTATACCGTGGTCGATCCCGGTACCGTGGTGGTCACCCATCTCAGCCATTTGTTGCAGTCCCACGCCCACCAGCTGCTCGGACATCAGGAGACGCAGCAGTTACTCGACCTGCTCGCCAAATCGATGCCGCGGCTGGTCGAGGATCTCACGCCGAAAACCCTGCCTCTCAGCGTCATCGTCAAGGTGCTGCAAAACCTTCTTCAGGAGAACGTGCCGATTCGCGATATGCGGACCATCGCCGAAACTTTGGCGGAGTTCGGCGGCAGAAGCCAAGATCCCGGCGTTTTGACGGCGGTGGTGCGTGCCGCACTCGGACGGCTAATCGTCCAGAAAATCAGTGGCATGGAGAAGGAAATCCCGGTTCTGACCCTGGATCCGGACCTGGAACAGTTGTTGCAAAAAATACTGCAAACGGCCGGACACGAGGGCGCCGGCATCGAACCGGGCTTGGCGGAGCAGCTCCACAAATCCTTGGATGAGAAGACGCAGAAGCTGGAAATGGAAGGACATCCCGCCATTCTGCTGGTGTCCTCGCCGGTGCGGCCCTGGTTGGCGCGCTTCGTGCGCCATTCCATCCCCGGGCTCAATGTTTTGGCTTACAACGAGATCCCGGAAGACCGGCAAGTCAGGGTGGTGGCCAGCATCGGCCAGCGCGGCTGAGCCGCCGCGCACAGTCCCGCTGCACTTGCCGGAGTCGTTAGCAAAGTTTTGGGGACAGCTTCCGAAAGACTAGGACATAGGCATGAAGATCAAACGATATTTCGCACCCGATATTCGTCAAGCGATCCGCATGGTCCGCGAAGAGCAGGGGCCGGACGCCGTGATTTTGTCCAACCGCAAAGTGGATGGCGGGGTGGAGATCGTCGCGGCTCGGGACTTCGACGAGCAGCTGTTATTGGATCGTGCGAAATCGGAGTCGCGCGGCGAATCGGAGACGGGCGACGCCGAACCGGTCGCGAAAGCCGAAACGGATACCCGGCGGCGCGCCGAGGACGCCTTTCGCGAGGCTCTTGGAAAGAGCTCGGCCGCACTGGGAGCCGGTTCGGCAGCGACGAGCCTTCGCAAGCCGGCTCCTTCCGTATCGGGCAAAGATATTCGCACAAATCGTCACCCCGGCAGGGAAGGGGCGAGTACTCTCTGCCGGAATGACAATCTTGGAGCTTGTGTAGATACCCATGCCATATCAGGGCGGAGCGAACAGGGCGGTCCTGCGGTCGAACCCGCTGCCGGAAAGCCGGCTTCCCGGCCCGAGCGAGAATCTTCTGTCGAAGCCGTCGTTTCCCAGCCGGCTCCTGCCAAACCGAGCGTCGATGCCGACGCGCTGAAGGAAATGCAACGGGAACTCAAACAGATGCGGCGCGTGATCGACGCCCATTTGAGTGAAACCGGATGGCAGGCCGCGGCGGGCCGAAATCCGACCCGACTGGATCTCTTGCGTCGTTTCGGCGCGCTCGGGTTCTCCAAGAAACTCAGTCTGGAACTGGCCGAGCGCTTGGGCGGCGTCGCCGACGCCGACGTCGCGTGGCAAGCGAGTCAACATGTCTTGGCACGGCAGATCCCGCTGGCCGAAGACAACCTGCTCGATTACGGCGGCGTCGTCGCCCTGGTCGGGCCTACGGGCGTCGGTAAGACGACGACGATTGCCAAGCTGGCGGCCCGGTTCAGACTCAAGCACGGACCGCGCCAAATCGCGCTGATCACCACCGACAACTACCGCATCGGGGCTCATGAGCAGCTCGGGACTTACGGCCGCATCCTCGACGTACCGGTCCGGGCGGCTTCCAGTATCGAGGATCTGCGTCAGCTGCTGTCGAGTTTCTACGATAAGCGCCTGGTACTCATCGACACCGCCGGCATAGGGCAGCGCGACCGGCGCCTGGCCGAGCAAGCTGCACTGTTCAGCCGCGCCGACATGCCCGTCAAATCCTATCTGGTCATGTCCGCGGCCAGCCAGCTACGCGTGATGCAAGAGGCGGTGGAGGCCTTCAAGGTCTTTTCCCCGGAAGCCTGCATTCTGACCAAACTGGACGAAACCGGCCAACTCGGCGCCGCGGTGTCCACGGTGGTGGAGAACCGCTTGCCGGTGTCCTTCGTGTGCGACGGACAGCAGGTCCCGGAAGACCTGCACGTGGCGAGAACTCATCTATTATTAAACCGGTGTTTTGCCGAAAGGTCCGAAGCGGAGACTGTCGGCGCTCCGATGCCTACCTACGAAGACTGGATAGTCCATGCGAATGTTTGATACTGATCAGGCCGACGGAATTCGACGTATGGCACAGCCCAGGCCGGTGCGTGTCTTGGCGGTGAGCAGCGGCAAGGGCGGGGTCGGCAAAACCAATGTCGCCGTCAATCTCGGGGTCAGCCTATCCGAGCTCGGTCGGCACGCGGTTCTGCTGGATGCCGATTTGGGACTCGCAAACGTCGACGTGCTCCTAGGTTTGCAGCCCAAATTCAATCTGTCCCATGTGTTGAGCGGCGAGCGCAGTTTGGACGAAATCCTCGTAGAAGGGCCGTCGGGGCTGAAGATCGTGCCGGCCTCGTCCGGTATTCAGCGCATGTCGGAGCTTACCACTGCGGAACAGGCCGCCGTGATTCGCGCCTTCGGGGAGATGAACCAGGACATCGACGTGCTGCTGGTCGACACGGCAGCGGGTATTTCGGGGGGGGTGGTCAACTTCGCGCGCGCCTGCCAGGACATCATTCTGGTGGTGTGCGACGAGCCTACGTCGCTTACCGACGCTTATGCCTTCATCAAATTGCTGAACCGGGACTACGGCGTTCATCGGTTCCAAATCCTGCCCAATATGGTCCAGGACTATCAACAGGGTCAGGCGTTGTTCGGCAAGCTGTGCCGGGTGACGGACCGCTATCTCGACGTGACGCTCGATCTATTGGGCGTGGTTCCTCGCGACGAGCAATTGAGAAAGGCGGTTCAAAAGCAAACTCCGGTGGTCGTCGCCTATCCGCACAGCAAAGCGGCGCGGGCGTTTCGCGCCTTGGCGCTGAAAATGGATGCCTTGCCGATTTCCGGCCAAGCCAGTGGGCGGCTGGAGTTTTTCGTAGAGCGGATGATTCAGTACCACAGCGCAGCAGCCTTATGAGCGGCATCGCCTTGTACGCATCGGTACAGGCGCCCGGATTGGACGCCATCGTGGGGCAGCACGCGTCACTGGTCAAACGGATTGCCTATCATCTCATGAGCCGGCTGCCGTCCAGCGTGCAAGTGGAGGACTTGATCCAGGCCGGCATGGTGGGCTTGCTGGAAGCAGCCCGCCAGTACGATCACGCTCAGGGCGCGAGTTTCGAAACCTATGCCGGGATCCGGATCCGCGGCGCGATGCTGGATGAGCTGAGGCGCTACGATTGGACGCCGCGCTCGGTTCATCGCAAGGCGCGTGATGTGGCTGAAGCAATGCGTAGCATCGAGGCCAGGACCGGACGCGACGCCCGAGATGCGGAAGTCGCCGAGCATTTGGGACTGTCGCTCTCCGAATACCATCAGGTTCTTCACGATAGTTTGAGCTGTCGCATGTTCAGTTTCGAAGAGTTGTTGGAGGCCGGCGATTCGGCTTTGGACGACTGTGCGGATTCGGCCGCGCCTCCGGTCGAGGTATTGACCCAGTCCGGATTTGCCGAGGCTTTGGCGAACGCGATCGCGGGATTGCCGGAGCGCGAGCGCTTGGTGATTTCGCTCTATTACGAAGAGGAACTCAACCTGCGCGAAATCGGCGAAGTGCTGGGGGTCAGCGAGTCCCGAGTGTGTCAATTGCAAAGCCAGGCCATGTTGCGCCTTAGGGCGAGAATGCAAGGCTGGCTGGATGCGGAGCAATCCGCCGGAGCCCGTTCGAAGGGAAGGCGAAAAGCCGCGCAAGTCTGAGGCCCCGATGAATCGATAATAAAAAATGGTTAACCGGAACGAGGTGAGCGTCCTTGAACAAGAACATGAAAATCCTGGTTGTGGATGACTTTTCCACCATGCGAAGGATCATCAGAAACCTGCTGCGGGAGCTCGGGTTCAACAATATTTTCGAAGCCGACGACGGGCAGAGTGCTCTGCCCAAATTGCAGTCGGGGGGAATCGATTTTCTGATCACCGATTGGAATATGCCCGGAATGACGGGTATCGATCTGCTGCGCGCAGTACGCGCCGATCCGAACCTGGCTCAGTTGCCGGTGTTGATGGTGACCGCCGAGGCGAAGCGGGACCAGATCGTGGAGGCGGCGCAGGCCGGTGTAAACGGCTATGTGATCAAGCCGTTTACCGCGGCCACCCTGCAAGAGAAGATCGAAAAGATCTTCGAACGCCTGGAAGCCTGATCGAACCTTTGGGGGCGGCTAATGATTGACAAGCAACCGTCCGCCGACGGGCGGATCGAACAGGCCCGCGAACTTCTGGCGGCATTGGAGCGCGGCGACGACGAGTCGGCCGACCGTATCCTCGATGATATCGGCCGCGTCCGGGAAACCCTGATGTTTCAGGAAGTCGGCAAGTTGACCCGCCAGCTCCACGACACGCTGGCGAATTTTTCCCTGGACGAAAGAATCGCGGATCTCACGGAGAAAGAAATTCCCGACGCCAAAGAGCGCCTCAACTACGTCATCACCATGACCGAGCAGGCGGCGAACACCACCTTGAATGCAGTCGAATCCATCTTGCCGTTCGCCGAAAGTCTTCGCGAGCAGTCGAACGAACTCAGCGCCCAGTGGCAACGCTTTCGCCAGCGGGAAATGCCTTATGAGGAATTCAAGTCCCTGACTCAAGACCTGGCGCAGTATTTCGACGTTTCCGCGGGGCATTTGCAGACCATTCAGCATAGTCTCACCGAAGTGCTCATGGCGCAGGGATTTCAGGATCTCACCGGCCAGATCATTCGGCGCGTGATCAAGCTCGTTCAGGATCTCGAGCACAGTCTGGTCGAATTGATCCGAATTTCCGGACGGCGCTTCAAGCCCTCCGGCGATAGCGTGCCGGAAACCAAATCGGAACCACTCGGCCCGGCTGTTCCGGGGGTGGACAAGAATACCGTGCAGAATCAAGACGACGTGGACAGTTTGCTGTCGAGTTTGGGTTTCTGAAGGTAAGGCGCAATGGCGATCGATCTCGATGACGAAATCGTTCAGGATTTCTTGGTAGAAGCCGGGGAAATACTGGAAAAGCTCAATGCTCAACTGGTCGAGCTTGAGCAGTCGCCGGACGATTACGATTTATTGAACGCCATTTTTCGCGGTTTTCACACCGTGAAGGGTGGAGCGGGGTTTCTCAATCTTGTCGCCTTGGTCGACGTTTGCCACAACGCCGAAGACGTATTCAACGTGCTTCGACAAGGCGAGCGGCGCGCCGACCCGGCCTTGATGGACGTCATTCTGGAAGTATTGGACGTCGTCAACGCCATGTTTCGGGACATCCGCTCCGGACACGATCCCGAACCGGCCGACCCGTCGCTGATCGATCGGCTGAAAGTTCTCGCCCAGCCGGGAAGCGATTCTACTCTTGTCCCGCCGGCTCCGGCGTCGGTGGAGCCCGAATCCGTTTCGGCGGCCGAACCCGAGAGGCTTCCGTCCGCGATGAATGTTGTGGAACAGGCGCTCGCGGCGATGCTGGAACCCGGCCAAGATGACGATCCGGCCGAGGCGGAATTCGAACCGTTGCCGGATGCGGCGGAGGAGCCGAGCCGGCCCTCGCCCGTCTCGGCGGTTGACTCGAACGGCTCGACTTCGGACGAAATCACCGAAGAAGAATTCGAGCGTCTGCTGGACGAACTTCACGGAAGGGGCAAGCATGGCGGTGTGCCCGATGCGCCAGCGCTAAACACTCCGAATGCCAAATCGCATGATGACATCACCGAGGAAGAATTCGAGCGCTTGCTGGATGAACTCCATGGCAAGGGCAAGCACACCGGCATGCCGAGCGCCGTGGTTCCCGAGGCGCCGAGACCTGTAGCCGAAAGTGATCGCATCACTGAGGAAGAATTCGATCGCCTGCTGGACGAGCTTCATGGCAAAGGCCAGCATGGTGGCGTACCGAAGCAGGAGAGCGCGCGTCCAGCGGCTCTGTCTTCGGCACCTACGGAAGCGCGCAGCGCGACAAGGGAACCGGCCAAGACCGTCAAACCACAGGCGGCCGCGGCAGTTGAAACCACGGTCCGCGTCGATACCCAGCGTCTCGACGAGATCATGAACATGGTCGGCGAGCTGGTCTTGGTTCGCAACCGCTTTCAAACCCTCAAGATCGCGCTCAATGACGAAGAGATTGCCAAGGCGGTCGCCAACCTGGACGTGGTGACCTCGGATCTCCAGCTGTCCGTCATGAAGACGCGCATGCAGCCCATCAAAAAGGTATTCGGCCGCTTTCCCCGCGTGGTGCGGGATTTGGCCAGAAGCCTCAACAAGGAGGTGCAGCTCGAGTTGCGCGGCGAAGAAACCGATCTCGACAAAAATCTTGTCGAGGCCTTGGCAGATCCATTGGTGCATTTGGTTCGCAACGCGGTCGATCACGGCATCGAGACCCCCGGGGAGCGGATCGCAGCGGGTAAGCCGCGCGAGGGCTCGGTCGTTCTGACCGCGTCTCAGGAGGGCAATCATATCGAATTGACCATCGAGGACGACGGCAAAGGCATGGATCCGGACGTGCTCCGGCGCAAGGCCGTGGAAAAGGGACTGATGGACCAGGAGAGCGCCGCCCGCCTGGACGACAAGGATTGTTACAACTTGATTTTCATGCCCGGCTTTTCCACCAAGTCCGAGATTTCCGATATCTCCGGACGAGGTGTCGGCATGGATGTGGTAAAGACCCGAATAGCCCAGATGAACGGCTCGGTAGCCATCGATTCGAGCAAGGGAAAGGGCAGCCGCATCACCATCAAATTGCCGCTGACTTTGGCCATCATGCCGACTTTGATGGTCAAGCTGAACAATCAACCATTCGCTCTTCCGTTGGCGAACGTCGTCGAAATCCTAGACCTCGACCTCACGAAGTCCAATACGGTCGATGGGCAGTTGGTGGTGCTGGTCCGGCAGCGCGCGTTGCCATTGTTTTATCTCAAGGAATGGCTGGTTCCGGGCTACCGGCATGATAGAAATCAGGACGGGAAATGCGGCCATGTAGTGGTGGTGAATGTCGGGGGACGACATGTCGGCTTCGTGGTCGATCATTTGGTCGGACAGGAAGAAGTCGTCATCAAGCCTTTGGGGGCGAAACTCCAAGGGGTATGCGGAATGGCCGGTGCGACGATTACCGGCGACGGAAAAATCGCCCTCATTCTGGATGTACCCGGTTTGATGAAACGGTACGCCTCCTTGCATTAAGCCTAGGACAACTAAGAGGTTTTCATGACGATCAGGGTTTTGGTGGTGGATGACTCGGGCTTCATACGCCGCAGACTGACCGAAATCCTCAACGCCGATGGCGACATGGAGGTCGTAGGAAGCGCCGCCGACGGCGCCGAGGCCGTGCAAAAGGCGGCATCCTTGAATCCGGACGTCATCACCATGGACGTGGATATGCCCGTAATGGATGGTATTACCGCGGTGCGCGAGATCATGAAAGATCGGCCCACGCCGATTCTGATGTTTTCCGCGTCCACCAAAGCGGGCGCCAAGGCTACCTTGGATGCTCTCGAGGCCGGCGCAATGGACTTCATGCCCAAACAATTGCAGGAAATCAGCGGAGACCAGGACTTGGCCAAGCGCATTTTGCGGCGGCGCGTTCGCGATTTGGCCGAGCATGCGGGGAGGCTGAGGCGGCTCCGTCGGCCATCGAGGCCTGTCGCCGCTCCGGTCGTTGCCCGGCCTCCGGCCGCCAAAGCGCAACTTCGGGATTTCCGTTTGCTGGTCATCGCCGCTTCTACCGGCGGCCCGGTGGCTATCCAGAAAGTTCTGACGCAAATTCCGGAGACCGCGTCGGTCCCCATTCTTTTGGTCCAGCACATGCCGGGAAATTTCACCGGCAGCTTTGCCGAACGCCTGGATCAGCTTTGCCGAATTCGGGTCAAGGAGGCCCAGAACGGCGACGAACTGCGACCCGGTGTCGCTCTTCTGGCGCCCGGCGGCTTTCAGTTGGAGCTGAGCGAGCACGGGGCGCGGAAAACCGTCGTCGTTCGGGAGAGCGGAAGCGGGGAACATTTTCGTCCCAGTGCCGATGTCACGTTTAGCTCCATAGCCAAGAACATGCCCGGCAAGGTTCTCGCCATCGTGCTGACCGGCATGGGATCGGACGGAAAGCTCGGAGCGGAAAAATTGAAAGCCAAGGGCGCGGCCATCTGGGCCCAGAACGAGCAGAGTTGCGTCGTTTACGGCATGCCGAAAGCGATCGTCGAAGCTAACCTGGCCGATTGCATCTACGATCTCGATGAAATGGCCGGCGAATTGAAGAATCTTTAGGCATGGACCCTTTAAGCATTATCGGAGTCACTCTCGGGCTCGCCGCCGTTCTAGGCGGCAATTGGCTCGAGGGTGGGCATATCCAGTCACTGCTGAACGGCCCGGCGATAGTGATCGTGTTCGGCGGTACGCTGGGTGCGACCATGCTGCAAACGCCGCCGGCAGCGTTTTTCTATGCCGTCAAAATGCTCAAATGGGTCTTCATGACGCCGCCGATAGATCATAAGGAACAAATCAAGAAAATCGTCAGCTGGAGTGCCTTGGCGCGGCGGGAAGGTCTGCTCGGCTTAGAGACCTTCATCAGCGCCGAGAAAGAACCGCTGGCGAAGAAAGGGCTTCAGTTGCTGGTCGACGGCAACGAGCCCGAGGCCATAAGGGACAGCTTGGAGGTGGAAATATACGCTCGCCAGCAGCGGGATTTGGGCGCGGCCAAGGTATACGAGGCGATGGGCGGCTACGCGCCGACCGTGGGAATCATCGGCGCGGTCATGGGGTTGATTCACGTGATGCAGAATTTGTCCGACCCCAGCAAGCTGGGGAGCGGCATCGCGACGGCATTCGTGGCGACGATTTACGGCGTCGGTCTCGCCAATTTGATCGTTCTTCCCATCGCCAACAAACTGAAATCCCGAGCACAGGCCAATAACCAGGCGCGGGAACTGATTCTGGAAGGAATCATTTCGATCGCGGAAGGCGAGAACCCGCGGAATATCGAAATGAAGCTGACCGGTTTCCTAGACGGATGACTAACGTATGTCGCGGCGGAAGCATTCGGAAGAAGAGCATGTGAACCTGGAGCGCTGGCTGGTTTCCTATGCCGATTTCATTACACTTTTGTTTGCGTTTTTTGTCGTCATGTATGCAATTTCTTCGGTCAACGAAGGCAAGTATCGGGTGTTGTCGGAGTCGCTTTCCGCGGTGTTCAAGGAGCCGGGGAAGGAGCACAACCTCGGGCATACGCTGGAGCCGATTCAATTCGGCCAGTTGAAGAAAGGACAAGACCTTTTGGGCGAACCCGCGGCGTCGGACGGTTCGGCATCGTCCCAGGACAAGACTCGGCCGATGCCGGAGAATCTCGATGCGGAATACGCCCAGCTCGAGAGCCTGGCGGATCAGATCGAAGCGGCTTTATCGCCGTATATTCAGGACGATTTAGTTGCCGTCAAACGCCATGAGCTGTGGGTGGAGGTCGAAATGAAGAGCGGGATGTTTTTCTCCAGCGGCAAAGCCGAACTTTCTAAGGAATCGCTGCCCATACTTTACCGAATGTCCGAAATTTTCCGCGAAATCGACAACACCATTCACGTCGAGGGTCATACCGATAATCTGCCGATCAACACTCCCGAATTTCCTTCCAACTGGGCCTTGTCGTCCGCCCGCGCCGCCGTGGTGGTCAACCAATTGATGAGCAACGGCATCGATCCGCGCCGCATGGCGGCGATAGGCTACGGCGAGCATCATCCGATTGCCGACAACAGGACGGAGGAAGGACGCTACCAAAATCGGAGAGTGGTCATCGTTCTGATGTCCCACGGAGCGGCTCGTTACAAGCTTTCTTCCGGGGACCGAATTGAGGATTTCGGCGCTTCGCAAAAGCCGGTGTCTACGGAAGCGCCCATCACTCCGACGGAGGTTTCGAAGCCATGAGAATCTGGGCCGTATCCAACCAGAAAGGCGGCGTCGGCAAGACCACGACAGTCGTTACCTTGGGGGGGATTCTCGCGTCGCGGGGGTACCGAACTTTATTGATCGATCTCGATCCGCACGGTTCGCTGACCAGCTATTTCCGAATGAACCCGGATCAAATCGATGTCAGCGTCTACAACCTGTTTCAAGACGCAATTGCCAAGAAAAGCTTGCTTCCGGGTCCTTATATCGCCTCTACGGATTTCGAAGGGCTGTCGGTACTGCCGGCCTCGACCGCTATCGCGACCGTAGAGCGGCAGGGGGGCGCCGGCGGCATGGGGCTGGTAATTGCCAATAGTCTGGCAGCCGTTCGGAAGCAGTACGATTTCGTGCTGATCGACAGCCCACCCATGCTGGGTGTGCTGATGGTGAACGCACTAGCCGCCTGCGAACATTTGTTCATTCCGGTGCTGTCCGAGTTTCTCGCGCTCAAAGGGCTGGAGCGCATGCTGCACACCCTGGAAATGATCGGTAAGTCTCGGAAAACGCGATTGGATTACACGGTCGTTCCCACTTTGTTCGATCGGCGTACCCGCGCGTCGATACAAACCCTCAGGGTGATGCGCGAGCGTTATGGGGATCAGGTCTGGGATTCCGTGATTCCGGTCGATACCCAGGTGCGGGAAGCGAGCGACGCCGGAATTCCGCTGTCTTATTACATGCCCAAGGCCAAGGCTGTCATCGCCTACACCGAACTGCTCGAGCATATGTTGTCGCAAAATCGATCACGCTCGGTCGAGCCGGCTTTGGCAACCGCATGAAAGCCGATCGCCTAGCCCGAAGCACAACGGGATGGCAGGATCAAGTACTCCTTTTCTATCTGCGGAGCCTGCTGAATCAAACCTACGGCCAGTCGGAAGCATTGCCGGCCGAGCGCACGGATTCCGATTCGGTAACGGCATCCCAGCCCGTCCTGTCTGCCCCTGCGGCTTTGCCCGACTGGGCGCAATCGGAATTTCAAGTGGTTTATTTTCGAATCGGTCATGCGGTTCTTGCCGCGCCGTTGACCGAGGTGAGGAGAATCGAACGCCTTGACGATTCGACGCGAGTGACGGTCTTGCCGGGAAAGCCAGATTGGTTTCAAGGGCTGACCCGATTTCAGGGCGAGATCATTCAACTGGCGGACACGGAGCTTCTCATAGGCGGCAAGCGTTCCATCTCCTTAGAAGACTCCCATCGTCATGCCTTATTGCTCAATGAAGGGCGGTGGGGGTTGGTGTGCGGCGAGATCGTCGATATGGTCCGGCTGCGCGAAAGCGATGTCCGCTGGCGCGTAAACCGATCCCGGCGAGCATGGGCGGCCGGCACGATTATCGATCGCTTATGCGTGCTGGTGGATCCGCACAGCCTGATTCCGGCCGGCCGATCCAAAAATCTGAGAGTTTTACGATAATGCTAGAGGCGAGAGGGTAATATGAGCGAAGCGTTGGCAAGACGCAGCGACCCGGTGAATCAGTGGGTCACATTCCGTTTGGGCGAAGAAACTTACGGCATCAACGTAATGCAGGTACAGGAGGTGCTGCGTGTCACCGAAATTGCGCCGGTTCCGGGAGCGCCGGATTATGTGGTGGGTATCATCAATTTGCGCGGAAACGTGGTGACGGTAATCGATACCCGGCGGCGCTTCGCGCTGCCTCCCAAGCAGCCGGACGATGCGTCGAGGATCGTCATTATCGAGGCGGACGATCAAGTCATCGGTATTTTGGTCGATAGTGTCGCGGAGGTGGTCGAACTCAGAGCCTCCGAAATCGAATCGGCTCCCAGCGTCGGCAATGAAGAAAGCGCCCGATACATTCAGGGCGTGACGAGTCATAATGGCGACTTGCTGATTCTGGTCGACCTGAATCAGTTCTTGAACGACGAAGACAAGGCGCAGCTCGATCTGCTTTGATCCCGCCCACCCTGGGAGGGAGAGCTTTTTCGAAGAATGGCGAGATAGGGTTATGGTCGAGATTCATCCCGTCGAACACGTCGGACCTTTGCCGGCGGCGAACAAGGTCAAAGGCGACGAGAATCGCAAACAGCAAAAGCCCGATTCACAAGAAAAGAAAAAACCGGGACCGGCGAGTGATGATTCGCTGCCCCATATCGATGAATACGCCTGATGGATTGGCATCTCCCCTATTTTATTCTGGTCGGGCTGATCGTCGCGTTGGTGGCGGGAATGCTCATGCTGACCCGTGCTTGCCTGGCCCTCAGGCGCGATTATGCAACGCTGGCCGCGCGGCTCGTACAGCAGCAAAACGACTTGATCGGGCTGTCGGCGGCCGCCGTGCAAGTGGATCGGCGTATGCTGGATCAAGAACGGCGGCTTCGAGAGTGCGACGAGAGACTGGCGTCGCTCTCGTCGCAGGATACCGGCTACCAATCCTATCGATCTGCAATCGAAAGACTTAAGGACGGCGTCGCTCCCCAGGAGTTGGTGTCCCAGTTGGGTCTTTCCCTATCCGAGGCAAACTTGCTGGCACATCTTTATGCGCAGCGACAGGGTCAATAAGTCGAGCCGACTGTCGAGAACGATTCTCACGCTTCTGAATCGAATACCAGGAGCTCGATTCGAAGATTATGTGTTGCTCAGACGCAAAACCGTAGCGCGATCGCAACTAAGCGTAGCGTTCTGATTGGCGTTTTATGATATAGTCGCGACGATTTCGATTTCGGACTTATGGGAAAGACAATGTTTCTTCAATTTTTCCTGGGATTGTTTCTAATTGCTTTGGCTCCGCTGTCTGTTGCAGCGGAGGCTCCTACGGAAGCCAAGAAAACCGTAGACTTGCTCAACAACACGTTAATTGACGTTATGAAGGATGCGAAACAATTGGGATATCAAGGACGGTACAAAAAGCTAGAGCCGGTGGTCAAGCAGGTGTTCGAGTTCGAGGCTGTTTCCCAGATCGCGCTTGGAAATCACTGGAAGAAACTGGATAAAGAACAGAAAAAGGCTTTTATCGAGAAGTTGACCGATCTAAGTATTGCCACTTATGCCGCGCAGTTTAACGGCTACTCGGGGGAAGAATTCAAATACGATTCCGCCCAAGACATGAAGAGCGATCGCGTGCTGCTACGCTACTTTCTTACTTCGCCGGATGAAAAGCCCATCAAGTTCGAATACATCGTGAACCAGTTCGGCGGGCAGTGGCACATCATCAATATCATCGTGGACGGTATCAGCGATTTGGCGCTCAAGAAGGCTCAATATACCAGCGTCATCGACCGCGAGGGATTCGACAGTCTTCTGAACAAACTGTCCCAGAAGATCGCCGATTACTCGAGTAACAATGCCACGTCCGGATAATGAGGCGCGGCCGCAGGCCGTGCAAATGCGTCCGAGGCGGTTCTTTCTTATCTTGGATTACAGTTCGTAACAAAAAATGCCCGTCACGTGAGTGACGGGCATTTTCGTTTGTCCCTAAGGCGTTTCAGCCACGCAACTAGAATAGAGTGCTTTTCCTGTTTCGGCTTCAGAACAACGGTTCTCGGTAGACCAGCAATATCGCGCCGATCAGGAACATCGCCACGATGGATATAAATCCCGCAATCTTTCCGTCCACATACCCGCCGTAACTCACGTTGGGTTCCGCCAAGCGCAGTTCCAGCCAGCGCCCGCTCGCCATGATCACGGCCAGGAGCCCCATTGCGGTGTGCGTGGACTGGATGAGGTATTCGCTTTTCAGCTCGAACTCCGCATGGGCATGGGTGAGCAGCAAAATGCCGCCGAACGCGCACAAGACCGGGAACGTATAGCGTAATCGGTCGGCGTTCCGATTGGTGCGCGCGCGCATCTCCATAACCCCCAATGCGAAAGCCAGAAGGGTGGCGATACGATGCTGGAACACCTCGCCGTTGCCGAAGGTGCTTTCCCAAAAGCCGATCGGGCCTAAGGGCCAAGTCTCGGCGTCGCTACGGAAGAAGAGAAAAATGCTCAATCCTACGAAGCCCAGCGGCCAATACCTCGCCCATTCGAACCGCCTGTAGTAGGAAAGCATAGCGACCAATCCCATCAAGGTCAGGAAGACTCCGGACACGTTGTGATTGTAATCCGACCATTCCGTGGCCGCGGGTGAGGGAACTTTGTCGACCACCGCCACACGCCCCGGCTCACCGGCCAGGAGTTGCTCGTGCGTGGGCGAGGTCAGGCGCGGCATGCGCGGGGTGAACATCTCGGCGACTTCGGAGACGGTCGCGGACAGTTCCTTGATATCTTCCGACGGCGGCTGCGAGGACAGGGTGGCGGCGATGAAAAGTATCCCTACCAGTATGAAGGTCTCGGCCTCGATGTAATGCGGAACCTTGTTATTCAGTCCTTCGGTTTGGCGGTGTCTCAACCACTGCCGACCGGCCCGGTGATTCAGATAGGCGAAGCCGAGCGCGACCATGAGAAGAACGACTTTGGTGACGACCAGGCTGCCGTAACCGGTGCCGAAAAGGCCATCCCAGCTGCCGACGTAAGTCCAGGCCAGGGGAAGCCCGGTCAACAGAAGAACGACGACGGAACTGACGCCGAGCAGCGCGAAACGGGTGATCGCGATGGGCCATAGTGCTTTTGCCTCTTGAGATTCCCGGCTCATGTGCCAGAGCGACAAAAGTTGCGCAACGCCGCCGAACCACACGGCCGCCGCAAACTGGTGGAGAACGGTCATGGTCATGAGCTGCTCCCGATATTCGAAGCGGCCCACGCCATGCACCAGCCAGGCGCCGGCAATCACCATGGGAATCATCGAAATCGCAGCGAGATTCCACAAAAACCGCTTATCCGGTATTTGGCGCAACTGGCCGGCGATGTAGATCAGACCCAAGGCAAGCAGGAAACGTATCAAACCGGCCTGGAACTGAACGGTGCCCATATAAGCGTCGGCCGGAAAATCGCCCAAGACCGATGCCAGAACCACGGCTTTGATGATCAATTTGAGCCCTTGGGTGATAGCTAGGGCGATGGCGCCGGCGCGCAGCAAGCTAACGGCTCGGCGGACCACGGATTCATGCGCGGCGAATCCGGGCGACCATACTCTGAGGATAAACGCACTCCAGAGCAGGCTCCCCACTACTAACGCGTAGCTGATCAAAATCAGCCCGCCGAGGAAATCATCGATGAAATTGGCCAAACCTTGCATGTACATAGGGGTTACCGCGGTTCAGAGACGTGGAAACGAATGACATTTTCCGTGAAGTGTCCATCCGCAGCGAATACCTTGTATTTCAAGGCATATTCGCCTGGCGTCAGTGCGGGCACCTGGATGCGCATCTCGCCCGGTTTCTTGCCTTTTTCGATTTGTACCGGATGGAAGACATCGCCTTTGCTGACCAGAAAAACTCGGGACAAAGGCAATTCCACATTGGAATTGAAAAAGAGTACTACCGTCGTCGCGTGATTCGGCTGAATCGGGTTTTGGGTCAGAGAGGATTCGGTGACGACGGCGTGCGCCCAAGGCCGTTGGCCATAGGCCAGCAGCAAAGACATGGAAAACAGCAAAACGGCAAATTTACGGCTGCGAGAAGAGAGTGGTTGGTGCATGGTGGTGCCGGTGTTGGTCGTGAATGATGGGAATCAGCCCGCTTTGGATTTAAGTGCATGGCTGGTAAGGTTTTTCCCAAGGTCCCAGATGGCTCCGGGAACCTTGTGGCAATCGGCGATGACATCGTCGAGAGCAGTGAGGACCCACTGCGTATCGTTTTCGTTAATCACCAACGGAGGGAGAAACTTCACCACGTTCATGCCATGCCCGGCGACTTGGCTCAAGATACGATGGTTCTTGAACAGCGGAATCGTGATCATTTGGCTGAACAGCCCTTTATTGGCGGTTTCCAGGAGGTTCCATGCGGCCTTTAAGGAGAAGCTCTTGGGAGAGCCGAACTCCAGAGCGATCATCAGTCCCTTTCCGCGGACTTCCTGGAACAACTCGTACTTGTCGACCAGGTTCTGCATTCCGGCCAGAAGTTTTTCCCCGAGATGTTCGGCGTTCTCCAGCAGCTTTTCATCATCGATGACCTTGAGTGCAGCGAGCCCCGCCGCCATGGCCATATTGTTCTTGGAGAAGGTCGAACCATGAACTACGGCGCGATCCATACGGCTGAAGACGGCATCCATGATGCTCTTGGTCATCGCCACGGCGCCCACCGGGATGAAACCACCGGACAGTGCCTTCGCCATCAGAATCATGTCGGGTTTCACGCCCCAGTGCTCGATAGCCCAAAACTTGCCGGTGCGGCCGATGCCGGTTTGGATCTCGTCGGCGACAAAAAGCGTTCCGTATTTGGCGCACAAGCGAGCCGCTTCCGGCAGGTAGTCGTCGCTCGGCAGGTTGACGCCTTTTCCCTGGATCGGCTCGACGATAAAGGCCGCGACATCTTTGTTGCGCAAGGCCTCGTCCAAAGCCTTGATGTCATTGAACGGAACCGTGACGCATTCCGGCAACAAAGGACCGAAACCTTCGCGGAAAATCTTTTCGCCGTTCAGTGAAAGCGCGCCCATGGTGAGGCCGTGGAACCCGTGATCACAGTAGACGATTTTTTCCCGCCTGGTGGTATAGCGGCTGAATTTGATCGCCGCTTCGACGGCTTCCGCACCGGAATTGCAAAAGAACATCTTGCTGAGATTGTCCGGGCAGCGCTTCAGAATTTGCTCCGCGAGGAGACCGCTCAGCACGGATACGTCCATCTGTACCATGTCTGGCAATTCGCTTTGCAGTACGTCCTGAAGCGCCTGAATGATCTCGGGATGATTGCGGCCTAGGGCAAACACGCCGAAGCCGCTCAAGAGATCCAAATATTCGTTATTCTGATCGTCATAAAGATACGGGCCACGGGCTCTGGTGTAGATGCGGTCATAGCCGATGGCCTTGAGCACCCGCACCATTTGGGTATTCAAGTAATTTTCGTGGAGTTCGAAGTTCTTGCCGCGATGGGTGGCCAGCAAATCCGCAATGTAGGTGGACATCAAGACCTCGGGAATTATCTAGGGCTAAAAAGACGCTCGAATTTTACACGGATCAACGCCGGTGGGAGACTCTCAGCGTACTGAAGGCGGGCAGCACGACCAACGCGCAGATCAGGGTGAGCATGAGGCCGATGGTCAGGATCATTCCCATGCTGGCGGTGCCTTGATGAGCGGTAAAGGCTAGGCTGCCGAAGCTGAATACGGTCGTCAGCGAGCCGTAGAATATCCCTTGTGCTTCGCTGGTACTGAGCAGGTTTTCATCGTTCGAATGCAGATAGTGTAGACGGTGTGCCATGTGAATGCCGTTGTCGACTCCCAGACCGAAAAGCAAGGGCAGGGCGATGATATTGGCGAAGTTGAACGGGATATCGAACAGCACCGTCGAGGCGGCGGTAAATAGGGACGCCAGCAGCAGCGGCAGCAGGACCAACAGCGTGTCCTTCAGATTTCGTACGATCAGCAGCAACAGGATCGTGGTGGCGACGAAGGCAATGCCGAACGCTTGCTGAAAGGCGTTGATGGCCTCGTTCATGGATTCGAGATAAGCGACCGGCACGTCGGTTACATTCTTGTCGACTTTTTGCGCCTCAAGGATGAATTCGCGCAAGTTCTCGAGATCGTTCAAGTCTTTATTCGGGAAGATTTGTAGACGGTACAGTCCGTCGGCGCTGACCCAGCGATTTTTCAGGTCGGGAGGTAAGGTCCCCATGGAAATCGGATGGGCCTGAAGGCTTTCGCGAAGATTGGCGATGGTAGCCGGAAGCGGGCCTAAAATGCTGTCCTGAAGCCGGCCGAGCATCGCTTGACGCGTGCTTTCGTCGGCGGTTTCCAGGCGGGCGTGCAACTGCGTCAGAGCTTCGTCCAAGGCTTTGATTACGCCGTTTTCACCTGCCGCAGCACGGTCCCGCAACACCTGATGAAAATTCTCGATGACCTGGGGATCGACTTTCTCTCGCGTGGACGGGGGGAAACTCTCGAGTTGAGGACCCATGATGAGCGACAGATCGCTGATAATCGCGAGCTTATCGTCCTGATTCTCGGGAATGAAGTCGAAAATGCTGACAACCTTGTCGACTGTTGGCAAGGACTCGAATGCGGCTTTCTTGGCTTTGACCTCGGCTTCGCTCCGTGCCAGGGAAGCCAATGTCATGGGGGAGGTATCTTCGAATTGCAGCAGATATTTAAAGGTCTTGACCGATTCCGTATTGGGATCGCGCAGGTTGATCGGATTGAAGTCCACGGTGACGTCACAGAGGAGACCCACGGAGATCAAGCCAAGAACAACCGTGGCCGTGCGAATCGATGGGGCATAGCGGATCGGCCAGTTCGAGGACAGGAACGATGCGCCTTTCTTTTCCTTGCGCCGACGTGGCGGCCTCAAGGGCATGATCTTCAACAGCGCCGGCAGTATGGTGAAGGTCGTCGCCAGAGCGATGAACATGCTGGTGCCGGCGATAATACCGAGTTCCGCGACTCCGGAGTAGTTGGTGGGGATGAAGGCATAGAGGCCGGTTGCCGCGGTGATGGAGCAGAGAACGAGCGAGGAGCCGGTGGATGTCAAGGTTTCCCGCAACGCTTCCCGTTGGGAGACGCCGCGCAGGACCAATTCCCGGTAACGCAGACAGAAATGGGAGGAATACGCATCGCCCATGCCGATGAACAAGACTGCGAAGCCGATGGAGATCAGATTGAGCTGGCCGATGGCGACGGTAGCGAAACCGAGCGAAAAAATCAGCCCCATGGTCAACGCGACGAAAGTGGCGAACATCAGCTTGAAGGATCGGTAAGCGACCCACAAGGTGGCGGACACGAGAATAAGGGATGCGACGCTGGCGATCGAAACCCCGGTTCCGACGGTCTGCATTTCCTCGTGCTCCAGCACCACCTCGCCGGTTTTGCGGACGCTGACATCGGCAAGATCGCCCTGCAGTACTTCTGCCAAAACTTTATCGATAGCCCCGATTGCTTTTTCGGCGGGCAGCAATTCCTCGAAATTGAGGACCGGCGTGATATTAATAAACCGCTTGGTGACCCCGAGCCCCTCATCTCGGGTGAGCATCAATTGCTGCCACGACAGCCGGTAAGGCTTGCCTTCGCTCGTTGCAACGACCGCCTCGCGAATTTTCTCTAGCAAAGGATTCAGTTCGATTTCGAAGCCTTCTTCCGAAGCCTTCAAGGCCTCGCCCAAGATATCGAGGAGACCGCCGAGACTGTTGTTTTCGGAAATCCGGCCGATAAAAGGTTGGGCATTTGCGAGTTGGGCGGACAAATCCTCCAATTCTTCTAAATCCAAATATAACAAGCCGTTCCTAGCGAAAAATTCTCCCTCGTCCGGAATATGGACCGACTTGATTTCGGTCCTATTTTGTCTGAGTTTCTCGCCGATCAGTTTGACGGCGTCGGCGGTTTCCTCCGGCGTTTTTCCCTCGACCAGGAGAATGATGGTACTGACATCCTGAGGGAATGCTTTTTCCAGCTTGATGCGGTTTTTCTGGAATGGCAGCTCCGTCGAAATCATGTCCGCCGTGTTCGTGTCGAACTTCAGGTTCTCCATGGTGTACTGGAGCGTAAAGCCGGAGGCGATCAGGAACAGCAAAGTGACTAACCACGGCCGGTTGAGGAAGTTTTCTTCCCACCAGTGGACGACACGAATAAAAAGGTTCTCGGCGGTTCTGCTCATCGACGTTTTAGTTGCGAGAATTAACGGTCGGCGGACGGCGTAAGAGAGATGTCGGTTCTCAAAAGATGCGCCGTTCGGCGAAGTGTATTTGCGGCTGCGTAAAAAGCCTTCCCCAGTCGGGCCAAGGCAACGAATTCGGCAGGATGAGCCAAGGCATATCTCAGGAGCTTCGGAATGTTGACGTCGCCGCGTTCATCTACGGCGACGGCCACGGAGTTGGGAAGGTTCATGCATGCCGGATCGGCGATGGCTCTAACTGCTAGAAAAGGTACGCCCCGGGCGTTTGCGACCGAGGCTACGGAGGCGCTTTCCATATCGAGTGCAACTGCGCCTTTGCTGGCATGAAGTTCTCGTTTTTCCGCCGCGTTCGCGACGACCTTGGGGCTTCCCAGCAGAAGGCCCGTCGTGACCGGCAGCATCGGGGCTAAGGCTTGCCGAACCCGGTCGTGCCATTCGGGGCAGACCGCATGCTCGATGCCGTCCGGGCTTAAGATTCGATCGGGCAATACCAGATCGCCTGCATTCATGGAACCGTCGAGGGCCGCCGCACAGCCCCAGCTGATTAAGGCATCGACCTTGTGTTCGAGAAGTCGGAATGCGGCACTGCGCGCATGATTCGGACCGGAGCCGGAGACGGCCAACCGATGACCGTCCGGCAGTTCCAGCAGGTCGTCAAAGCAGACGCGCTGCCGGACGAGGGTACGAGCCTCGGCCGGCAGCGCAATCACAAACCCAAGGGACTTCACGCCGTGCCGTAGCGCTCGTTACGATAACGCGCCAACGCCCACAGCGGGAAAAATTTGTCGTAGCCGTGGTATTTGAGATAAAAGACCCGCGGGAAGCCCGGCGCGGTGAAGCATTCGTCCTTCCAGAAACCATCGGCGTTTTGCGTTCTGACGAGGTAATCTATGCCGGCCTCGACTTCGGGCGAATCGGTATCGCCTGCCGCCATCAGCGCGAGCAAGGCCAATCCGGTCTGAAAGGCCGTGCTGGTGTGAAAACGGCCCCGCCGTTCCGGGCTGGCGTCGTGATAGGTCAAGTTGTCCTCGCCCCAGCCGCCGTCCGGGCGTTGTACGCTCTTCAGCCAAGCGATGGCTTTCTGTATGCTCGGGTCGGTCTTGGGGATGCCTGCCGCCTCGAAGCCTACGAGTACCGACCAGGTGCCGTAGATGTAATTGGTGCCCCAGCGACCGAACCACGAGCCATCGACTTCCTGTTCTTTTCTCAGATATTCGATCGTACGATCCAGCGCCGGTTTAAGATCCGGGCGTTGTTCCAGCATCTTGCCCAAGAACATCGCGCAGCGTCCGCTGACGTCGGCGGTGGGCGGATCGAGCAGGGCGCCGTGATCCGCGAACGGAATGTGATTCAGGTAATAATGCGTGTTGTTCGCATCGAACGCACCAAATCCGCCGTTGTCGGATTGCATGCCGGCAATCCAGTTGGTGGCGCGGCGAATGTTCTCGTCGAACTCGTGGTTTTCGGCCTGAGCCAAGGCTTGGGCGACTACGGCGCTGTCATCCACGTCGGGGTAATAAGTGTTTTCGAACTGGAAAGCCCATCCGCCGCCTTCCAAATTCGGCCGGTTGATACGCCAGTCACCCGGCTCGTCGGTCAACTGCTTGCTCGCCAGCCAGCGTAGCCCGCGAGTTAGTGCGTCGTCGATCTCGGGATCCTTCTCGAACCTGTTGACTTCCTGCAGTGCCAGGCTGGATAGCCCGGTGTCCCAAATCGGCGATACGCACGGCTGGCAATAAGCGCTGTTTTCGCCGACGACAAGCAGGCGTTCGATGGCCTCCTTGGCTATGCGGCGATGCTCGTTTTCCGGTGGAAAACCCAAGTAGTCCATGGCTTCATAAGCGTTGACCATGGCGGGGAAGATGGCGCCCAAACCGTCTACCCCGTTCAATCGTGCCATGAACCAATCGCGTGCTTTCTCGGTGGCTTTTCGCCGCATCGCTTTTGGGATGAGCGGTTCCATCAGGCGGCCGATGCGTTCCAGCGCCAGAATGCTCTTGCCGAGCGGCGTCTTGACGTGGCTGAAATATCCTTTTTCCTTTTCCGGATCGACAGTAAAGAGTTCGCGAATGCCGATCTTTCTTGGGTTGCGCGCTTTAACCTTGTAGCTGCACAGGATGAACAAGGGAACCATCACTGTGCGCGACCAATAGGAGACCTTGTCCAAGTGGAACGGAAACCAGCGCGGCAGCAGCATGATTTCCACCGGAATGAACGGCACGGCGCGCCACGGCACTTGCTCGAACATGGCCAGCATGATGCGGGTGAAGACGTTGGAGCGTGCCGCGCCGCCTTGGGCCAGAATCCATGCTCTGGCTTTCTTCATATGCGGAGCGTCGATGTCGTCGCCGGCCAGTTTCAGTGCGTAATAGGCTTTGACAGTACAGCTGATATCGCCAGGACCTCCGAAGAACAACGGATAGCTGCCGTCTGCCTGCTGGTTGGCGCGCAGGTAGTTGGCGATCTTGGCCTGTAATGCTGCGTCGATTTCGTCCATGTAGTGCATCATCAAGATGTACTCGGATGGAATCGTGCAGTCCGCTTCGAGCTCGAACACCCAGTAGCCGGACTGGTGCTGCAATCCGAGCAACTCCTTTTTGGCGCGACGGATAGCGTTATCCAAGGGCGATTCGTTATAAGGCTGGAGGAAAGCCGTATCGAGAGCGGAAAGTGCAGTCGCTTCTTTCAACATGAGCAAGGAATCCCCTGTTTGTGGTTGGCTTCTCACGTGTCGGTATGGTGACCGAGGGCCGGGAGCTGACGGCTGCTACGTTGCAAGCCGGATCCTGCAAGGAAAAATGCGGTATTGAGCAGGATATCGCTCGAACGCAGCAGACGACTTGTCAGAACGGTCGCTTTCACTGCCCGGCGTGTAATCTTGACTTGCGATGAGTCGCTGAAATAAAGGTTTTTGTTGATTTTGCGCAGGGTCAGCACTGCCATCCCCAGCGCCCACAGACAGAACTCGCGAAGACCGGTCTCGCGCGAGGGTATATACAAGGTATAGGCAAGCGCATTCTTCAGATGTCCGTGTGCAATTCCAATCAGATGCTTGAATCCCTCGCAGAACTTGGGGTCGTTATGGCCCGGTTTAAGCTTGCGTAAATCGAATCCGCACTGGCCAAAAATATCGCGTGGCAGCCAACAAACGCCGCGGGCATGGTCATCCCAAAGGTCCTTGAGGATGTTGGTCATTTGCAGACCTTGCCCGAACGATACCGCGAGCTTCATCATCTCGTCGCGATGGGCGGCGATCTCGGGGGAGTAGTGACAGAAAAGCTTGGTCAGCATTTCCCCGACCACGCCGGCCACGTAATAACAGTAGTTGCTCATTTCCTCCATGTTTGCGAGACCGTATCGCAGGTCTCGGTCCTGGAATTCTGCCATGCCATTCGCCATGATTTCGACGCAGGAGGCCAGTGCTTCCCGTTGCGGCGGATCGAAGCTGTGAGTAATGGCGATGACCCGGGGAATCAAGTGGATAAGTTCGTGCTCGGCCGGACTGGTGACTGTCGAAAGGCGAGGGCCGAGTTCGTCTCGAAGCAGTTCGGCGGCCTCGTTGCCTTGGACCACGCGCACGAATTGCTGACAGAACTTGCGCTTTTCCGTGGATGAAAGTGCCGTCTCATCTTCGATGGTGTCGACAATGCGACATAACAAGTAAGCATTCGAGACCGGCTTGGCTAAGACCGGCGGCAATTGCGGGATAGTAAGCGCAAAGGTGCGGGAGACACCTTCCAGTAGGTGAGACTGCAACGCGTCGTCGTCGCTCATCACGCTTGGATCCGAGGAAAAGCTTCCGCTCGTGCGGACGAGTGTTGCTCCGTTCAAGTTCTGAAATTCCAACCAGTTTCTAGATGCGATGTTCCGGCCAGTTCGTCTTGAGATAAGGCAGCAACGGTTCGCTGGGAAAGCAGCAAATTCTAGCCGGATTGCCCCGATCGTCAAGATGTGTTGTATTTTAACGAAATTTAGTTGAGGAAAATACAACTACAAGCTAGGATGTTGCATTAGAATTAATGCCTGGACCAACCCGAATTAACCTGCTTATCAACATGACAGGTGGTCTGATGAATTCCAAAGTGCATTGGTCAGGAATTTAGTTATGGTTTATAGTCTGCGGCGCTGTGCTCGTTGTGGTGGAAACACGAATACAGGCTAATTTTAAGTGAATCGAACTTGTTAAATCGGGGGAAGGTGAATGAGCGTTCCAATAAGGCAACAACTCAGCGTAGCTAAGTATCTTCTACAACAAAAATTAAATGGAAACAAACGTTATCCGTTAGTGTTGATGCTCGAACCTCTGTTCCGCTGCAATTTGGCGTGCGCCGGTTGCGGTAAGATCGATTATCCCGATGATATCCTGAATCGTCGGCTGAGCATCGATGAGTGTTTGGCAGCTGTTGACGAATGCGGCGCGCCCATCGTTTCCATCGCCGGCGGCGAGCCTCTGTTGCATAAGGAGTTGCCGCAGATCATCGAAGGCATCATTCAGCGTAAGAAATACGTCTATCTCTGTACGAACGCGCTGCTTCTCAAGAAACGAATCGACGATTACAAACCCTCCCCCTACCTTACTTTCTCGATACACTTGGACGGCAATCGCGAACGCCACGATGCTTCAGTCTGCCAGAACGGCGTGTTCGATCGGGCTACCGAAGCCGTGGAAATGGCCATTGCGCGCGGGTTCCGCGTCACCATCAACTGTACTTTGTTTCAAGGCGAGAACGCCGAAGAAATTGCCGGATTCCTCGACTACTGCAAGAAACTCGGAGTCGAAGGCACGACCATCGCGCCGGGCTTCAGCTACGAGCATGCGCCGTTGCAGGATATCTTCATCAAGATGCGCGACAGTAAGGAATTGTTCCGCAAGGTTTTCAAACTAGGCCGCGGCCGCAAGTGGAAGCTGAACCATTCGAGCCTGTATCTGGATTTTTTGGCGGGCAACCAAGCCTACAACTGTACTCCTTGGGGTAACCCCACCCGCAATGTATTCGGCTGGCAGAAGCCTTGTTATTTGTTGGTCGACGAGGGTTACGCTCCATCTTTCAAGGCATTGATGGAAGAGACGCCCTGGCATAAATACGGCAACTCCAAGAATCCGAAATGCGCCAATTGCATGGCCCATTGCGGATACGAGGCGAGCGCCGTGGAAGATGCCGTCAGAAATCCCTTGAAAGCGGCGTGGGTTGCTCTATTCGGGCCGCGTAGCGATGGACCGATGGCGCCCGAGCCGGTGCCGGAGTACGATGTGGAAACGGTTGGCGCCAAAGCGCGGCCGGCCATCCGCATCCAAGCCATCGACTGATTTCTCTTACATAGGCCGGCGGCACAGGTTTGAGCCAAAGTGCCGCCGGCCTTTTTCTATTTCTTCTTCTTTAGATTTGTTTATCTATCCTGACTCATTCCTGCGAGGCAGTTTTTGCCGCGGGCGCAGAACGCCGCCTTCCCTTTGCTTACAGCCAGCGCGGTACTCGGCGTTGGTATTCCAGATAGTTCTCCGCGAAGAGGCCGGCTAACTTGGTTTCTTCGTAAGGAATAAAGTGCCGGTCGATCACGAAATAGAAGCCTATCGGAGCGATAAACATCGATAGCGAGCCGACAAAAAAGGCGAGTCCGGTTAAGGCCGTTAGTATCCCTAGATACATGGGGTTACGGGTCCAGCAATAAGGGCCATCTTTGGCGAGCGCCGTAGGATCGTCGGTGGGGATGAATGTGGTTCGGATAAGGCGGAATTGAAACAGCGCCGAAGCGCTAGTGACGATGCCTACGGCGATAAGTATGATTCCCAGGCTGGGTATGCTGAAGGACGGGAATCCGGAGGTTATCGGGACTAAGCCGAAACCTAGACCGACAAGAGCCAAGGCGATGACGGGAGGCGGAAAACGAAGGATCTGCTGCATAATCGAAATGCCTCACAAGATTGACGGGTAGGCGGATGATACGTTAGGCCTCGACTTACTGAAAAGCCTATCCGTGATTCAAGGTTTTCTGTCATCAAAGAGCCGGGGCCGCGCGCCTCAGCGCGGGAATGGGTCGAGCTCGTTTAATCGCCAATGGATGTCCGTTGCCCGCGCGCAGAGCGCGGCGCTGATATTTTCGCCGAGATCTAAACTTCGAAGGGACCACTCATCGGGATTACCGCACGATTCCGGAATCGTTTCCCAGCGTGGAACTTCGCCGGAAGCGAGGACGCATCGGGTAAGTCCGAGTCCCAAGCCCCGGCCTACCGCTTTGATAAACGCTTCCTTACACGTCCAAACATTGAAAAATGCGGCCAACCGGTGAGAGGGGGGCAGCGAACACCAGCGGTTGCGTTCGGAAGGAGCAAAACAGCGCTCAACCAGACCTTCTATGTGGGTAAGCGGACGCCTGATTTCAAGATCCACCCCAAGTGGCATGTCCACGCCCACGGCAACGAGGGCCTGGTCTCCCGAGTGGGAAAGATTGAATACTAGCCCTCGGTCGGGTTCTGTCCCTGCGAGACGGGGTTTGCCGTGTTGGTTGCGTTCGAACTGGACGGTATGCGGTGCAATGCCTAAATAGCAAGACAGCAAGCATCGCAATGCCCCTTGCGTGGCAATGAAGCGCTGCTTATGAATATCGGAGCGGAACTGCGAACAGCGATCACGTTCGGCTGGAGCGAGCGCCTTCCAAAACGCATCACGATTAACGGGCATAACGCCGAGATTCAGGTGCCAAACGTGGATTTCTTTGCCTTTAGGATGCGCGATGGCATCGATTCGGGAATTCATTATGTGCAAGTTGGTCGGGTAAAGCCGCGTTACGGAGTAACCAGCGGCTGGAGTCCATCTATAACCGTTTCGAACTTGATTTTCGCGTATTGGAGTTCGCTTTCTTCGAACGGTCCGGGATTCGGGATGGCTTTCACGGCCGGCAAAACTTAAAATTCGCTCCTCATTGCGAACTCGTCGGCTCGTTTTTTAGATGTCAGCCGTACGATTGGAATTCCGAAATCTTAACGTAAAGCATAGATTAAGAAAAAATGAGCCTATACCGGACTGAATTTCGGTTGGGCCGTGCTTTTGGACTGAGGCGGCTTGATCGATGAGAAGAGCACTCATTACCGGCGGTAGCGGCGCCATCGGCGCGGCGGTTGCTCGACAATTGGCCGCTGACGGTCTGCATGTGGTGGTGCACGGTTTTGGAAATCGCGACGGAGCGTGCCGCGTGGTCGAAGACATCATGGCGCAAGGCGGATCGGCAGAAGCCGTTTTCTTTGACGTTGCCGATGACGAATCGGCTAAACGGGCTTTGGAGACGCTCTTGGAGGCCGGCCCTATCCAGGTCTTGGTGAATAATGCCGGCATCCATGACGACGCGCCGCTGGCGGGTATGCGCAGGGAGCAGTGGAGGAACGTTCTCGAGGTTTCATTGACCGGTTTCTACAATGTCACCCAGCCCTTGCTGCTGCCTATGATCCGAACTCGGTGGGGGCGCATTATAAGCGTCTCGTCGGTAGCTGCACTCATGGGGAACCGGGGGCAGGCCAATTACGCAGCTGCGAAAGCGGGATTGATAGGTGCCTGCAAGTCGTTGGCTCTGGAAGTTGCATCTCGCGGAATCTCGGTGAACGTGGTTGCGCCGGGAATTATCGAAAGTCCGATGATTTCAGAAGCCTTCAATCCCGAATTGATCCAGCAACTGGTGCCCATGAAGCGCGCCGGAACGCCAGAGGAGGTGGCGCATCTGGTCGGCTTTTTGGCCTCGGACAAGGCGTCCTATATTACGGGGCAGGTGTTCTCCGTCAATGGCGGCATGGCATGAATCCGGATCGGACCGGCGGCAGAAACGCGGCATATGCCCTGGTGATTCCGGCGTTCAATGAGGCGGCGACCATCCGGGAGGTCGTGGGCGCAGCGCTTCGGTACGTGCCGCGCATCATCGTCGTGGACGACGGCTCGACCGACGGGACTTCCTCGACACTGGACGGGCTCGATATCGAATTGCTCCGGAACGAAACGAATCAGGGCAAAGCGGCTAGTCTTTGGCGTGGCTTACAGCACGCATTGCGAGATGAAAGCATCCTTGCCGTAATGACGATGGACGGCGACGGTCAACATGATCCGGCTGAAATTCCCAGGCTGCTTTCGGCGGCGTATCGGTTCCCGCACCATATCGTGATCGGATCCAGGCTGTGGAATAGGGCAGCCATACCGTCGGCACGCTACCGCGCCAACCGTTTCGCCAATTTTTGGATCGCTTGGGCTTCCGGGCAACCGATAGAGGATAGCCAATCGGGGTTTCGGATTTATCCCGCCGATTTGATCCGCTCGGTGAAATTGTCCTGTACTCGAGAAAGGAGTTTTGTATTTGAGAGCGAAATTCTGATCGAGGGGGCTCGCATGGGGTTTTATGCCATGCCGGTGCGGGTCAGTACCGTTTATCGCGCTAATGCGCGTCCCAGCCATTTCCGCCCGGTGACGGATATCCTCAGAATTACGCGCATGGTGGCGTGGAAGCTGATCACGAAAGGACTTTATTTAAAGGGACTTTGGCGCAGCTTGACCATGCGCCCGATAAGCTGCGAGCAGTGTGGCTCGTAGCGGATTTTACGGAAGCGGAATATCGGATAATGGCGATCGATTCGGTTCAGGGTGGTGTTCAGACGACCGAGCAGGTGCTCTTTTTTACCCTGGTACAGGTCGCAATCATCATTATTGCGGCGCGCGTGGCGGGCTATTTGGCCAGGCGGGTCGGCCAGCCTCGGGCCGTGGGCGAGATCGTCGCCGGGCTCTTGCTCGGTCCTTCGCTATTCGGCGTGCTCGCGCCGGAAACGTTCCAGCTGATATTTCGGACTGCCGACACGACGCCTATCAGCATTATGAGTCAGATCGGACTGATTATGTTGATGTTTCAAGTCGGTCTGGAATTCGATTTCTCACAGCTCAAATCGCGACAAAACCAGCGGGCGGTCGGCCTAATCAGCGTGATGGGAATTGCGGCGCCATTCACGCTCGGACTGGTATTCGGCTATGGGTCCGCTCCCCATCTCGCCTCCGGAATTTCGGCGTCGGCGTACGCCTTATTCATGGCCACTGCGTTTTCGATTACGGCGGTACCTATTTTGGGGCGCATCATGATGGAGTTCGATCTGACGCGCACGCGGATCGGGGTAATCACCATCTCGTCGGCTGCCGTCAATGACGCGGTCGGGTGGACTTTGCTGGCGTTCATATCCGCTACGGTGACCGCGCATTTTTCCATTATCGGCATGTTGGCGCAGGTCGGCTCGCTTCTGCTTTACGTCATTGTGTGCTGGTCTGTGGTGCGGCAAGCTCTGCGGTTCATCGTACGTCGTTTCGAATTCAATCATCAGGCGTTGCCGCAAGACCTGATGGCGATTCTCCTGGTTATTGTGTTCACTTCGGCCATGTTGACCAGCAAGCTCGGAATTTTTGCCATCTTCGGCGGATTCATGATGGGCGTGCTGTTGCATGATCAGCATGAACTCGTGGAGGCATGGAAGCATAAGGTCGCGGATTTGGTGACGGTGTTTTTCCTGCCGATCTTCTTTACGTATACCGGCCTGCGTACCGATGTGGGAGGATTGGAAACCGCTGAGCTCTGGTTTTGGTGCGCAGCGCTGGTTTTTCTAGCGGTTTTGGGTAAATTCGGCGGCTGTTACGTCGCGGCTCGGATTTCCGGCCTGAAGAGACCGGAGGCGCGGAACATCGCCATCATGATGAATACGAGGGCGCTGATGGAGCTTGTCGTCATAAATTTAGGATTCGAGCTCGGCGTGATTCCTCCTCAGGTCTTCACCATGCTGGTGCTCATGGCGATCGCCAGTACGATCATGACGGCGCCGGGGCTCCGTGCATGGCTGCCGTCCATCGGGCACGCGATCCCGGCGGGGCGGGATGCGTGAGCCGTGAGCCGGTTTTTTATGGCCGCGAGCGGCGCTTCTCCAAACTTTCCCGCCAGGACTGCGACAGCGCCTCGACCCGGAGGGCTTTCTCGATAATCTCTTGTTGGCGCGGTCCTTTTACGATAGCGAGCATCGCATCCTTGATATTCAATTGCTCCTCGTCCTCCCGAAGGCGAACAATCGTGTCGCCGGAACGCACCTCGCCCTCCTCAAGTACTCGAAAATAAAATCCGGTTCGGCCCGAGCTGAGAAAAACATTTACAAACGAGGGATCGCCCATTTTGATCCCCAGTTTGAAACAAGGGACGCGCGGTTGGGTGACTTGAACCACAATCTTGCCGATTCGAAAGACATCGCCGATGTGAACGGATTCATCGGGCATTCCGCTGACAGTGAAGTTTTCGCCGAACTGCCCGAAAGGCAGGGACGGCTTCTCCAATTCTCGTTCCCAAAAGCGGTAGTTTTCTACGGTGTAAACATATATCGCTTTGTCCTTGCCGCCATGGTTCTTGAGATCGACTTGTGCATCGCCCTCTAGCCCGAAGGCGCCGGCTTTGACCGGACCCTTCGTGGGCTCTTTGTAAATGCCAGTGAAAATCCGGCGGCCGTCATGTTCGACCTGTTTCGGCTCGGCTAGGCTGATTGCCAAGAGTTCCATCGGCACCTCGTTGAAAGTTGGACTGATGCTAATCCGATCCCGGGACGCTCGCTCGCCTTACCGGTCCGAAAGATCGCCTGTGGCTCGGAGTCGGTCCCAATTCGCGTAAGCGAGAGATATGGACCGCCGTGGGATAGCCTTTGTGGACGGCGAAGTCGTAGCCGGGATGCAGGCTGTCGAGAATTTGCATTTCCCGGTCCCGAAACACTTTGGCCAGTATCGATGCGGCAGAAATCGCCGGCACGGTGGCGTCTCCACCGATAATGGCTTCGCCCGGACAAGGGAATGCCGGATATTGGTTGCCGTCCACCATAGCCCAATCCGGTTTTATCGGTAGAGCGTCAAAGGCCCGGCGCATCGCCAAGAGCGACGCCTGGAGGATGTTGATTCGATCGATTTCGCTTGCTTCGGCTCGGCCTACTGCCCAAGCGAAAGCTTTGGTCCTGATGGCTGCGGCCAGATCTTGGCGGCGCTGCGGCGTCAGCTTTTTGGAATCGGCCAGCCCCGAGATGTGAAAACGATCTTCGATGATCACCACCGCCGCCACTACCGGTCCGGCGATACATCCGCGGCCCACTTCGTCGCAACCGGCAATCAGTGCCATGGCATTCGATTCGGAACGAGCCTATCCGCCGTCTATCAGCGGATGATGCTCCGGCCGGTTTGCTTGAGGAAGTCCACCATTTTTTGAATCTCGGGCGTTTCGGAAGTCATCTCGTCGAGTTGCTGGATTGCCTCGTCGAGTTTTAGCCGGGACTTGTACACAGTCTTGTAGGCTTTGCGAATCTGCCGAATCGATTCGGGATTAAAACCTTGTCTCTCCAGTCCCACCGTATTGATCCCGTGGGGTTTCGTGGGGCAGCCACCAACCATGACATAAGGCAGAATGTCGCGCGTAATGACGCTGCCCATGGCGGAAAAGCTGTGTTGCCCGATCTTGCAAAATTGGTGTACCAGCGAAAAGCCACCCAATATGGCGTAGTCGTCCACGCGGACATGGCCCGCGAGCGAAGCGGCATTGGCCATGATGACATGGCTGCCTATGACGCAGTCATGAGCGACATGGGTGTATGCCATCAGCAAATTGTCATCACCGATACGGGTAGTTCCTTGATCTTGAACAGTGCCGCGATGAATCGTGACGTACTCGCGAATGACGTTGCGATCGCCGATATCGAGATAGGTGACTTCACCATGATACTTTTTGTCTTGTGGGTCTTCCCCCACGGAAGCGAACTGAAAGATCCGGTTATGTTTTCCGATACGGGTCGGCCCTTTGATAACCGCATGAGGACCAATTTCGGTGCCGGAGTCGATTCGGACATCGGGTCCGATGATCGCGTAGGCTCCTACACGGACGTCGTTCGCTAGCTCACAGGAAGGATCGATAATAGCTGTGGGATGAATCAAGACTCCTGCTCCGCCGCCGCACACATGATTTCCGCACTGGCTACGAATTCCCCGTCGACCTCGGCACGGCAGGAAAACGCCCAGATATTCCGCTTGTGACGCAGATAAGTCGCTTCCAGCATCAGACGGTCGCCTGGAACGACCGGGCGCTTAAAACGAACCTTGTCCAGGCCGACAAGGTAGTAAACCATCCCTTTTCCCAAGACATCCGGTGCGGTTTCCGATGCAAGCAGGCCGGTCGTCTGAGCTAGCGCCTCGATAATCAAAACCCCGGGCATGATGGGCAGTTCCGGGAAATGTCCAGTAAAAAAAGGTTCGTTATAGGTCACATTCTTGAAAGCCAAGAGCCGCTTGCCGGGATCTACCTCAAGAACCCTGTCCACAAGAAGAAAAGGATATCGATGAGGTAGATACTCTTTTATTTTTTGAATATCCAAAGGCGCTTTTCCTTTTTCGGGTATGGATGAGATTACAGCTCAGCCGAATTAATTTTTATAGCTATCTCTGAGTTTTTTCTCGACCTTGCTGGTCACGTCAACCGTTTCGCTGGCAAATACCACCCCATCCGTCAAAAGGAGGTCAAAGCTCTCGTCCTTGGCCAGGGATTGAATGGCTTCGAAGATCTCTTTCTGCAATTGGGTCAATTCTTCGTTACGGCGGAGATTAAAATCTTCTCGAAACTCGTCTTGCAAGCGCTTGGCTTCGCGCTTACGGCTGATGATTTCTTTATCCATTTTTTGCCGTTCGGAATCGCTCATTATCGCGGCATCCTTGGCGAGTTTTTCTTCCATCGATTTGATCGCTTTCTGCTCGGTAACCAGTTTCTTGTCGCGCGGTGCAAATTCCCGTTCCAGCTCTTTCTTGGCTTTTTCCGCCTGCGGTGCCTTTTCCAATAACCGAGCGACATTGACAAATCCAATTTTGAGTTCGGCGGCCTCAAGGCTCATGCTCGCCAATAAGCCAAGCAGTGCAAAACCAATGCTTTTCTTTAACATGTTCTAAGTCTCACTTCGAAAATTCGGTTAATGGAAAGGTTATTGATGGAAGAAATATTGAAGCTTAATAGTCTTGGAATTGAAATTCGCCGAGTTGTCTCTCACGGATTATACAAGAACTGTTCAGCGCCCAGCGACTCTCGACATCGTCTTGTGCCGTGGCGGGATCGTCAGAATCCGGAGCCGAACGAGAACTGAAAGTTTTGAACATCGTCTCTGCCACTAGCGTTTATAGGTTGCGCGATACTGAAACCCAAAGCGCCGAAAGGTGACAGCCACTTGGCCGAAAGTCCCGCGGAGTAGCGGATTTCACCTAAATCATAGGTACCGTCAAAAACATTGCCGGCATCGATGAATGTCCCCAGACGGAGGTTCTTGCTGTCTTGCATGAAGGGCACCGGGAAGAAGAGTTCGGCGGTGCCGACCAATTTGCTCGATCCCCCGAAAGGGAGGTTGCCGCCGAGCCCCTGGTTGTTGGGCTTGGTGAGCGGACCCAGTGTATTGGGTCGAAAGCCCCGGACAGACTGAGGACCTCCCGCGAAATAATGTTCGAAAAACGGCAGGCTTCCGGTATCGCCGTAACCATCGCCATAAGCGATTTCACCCTCCAGCATGAAGGTCAGATCCTTCGCGATCGGGAAATAGTGCTGAAGCTTATAGCTGGCTTTATAGTAATTCAGGTCGCTGATAGGCACCGATGCCAGTATTGAAAGGCGCTGGGATCCACCCTTCGTCGGAAAGATGGCTCGGTTCAGGGTGTCGTGAACCCAGCCGGCCGCCATCGTCAAGGTGTTGTACTTGTCGCCGTTTTCTTCGATAAAGTCGAGAATCTCCTGCGACGATCTGGATGCGGCATCGAGCTTCGTGTGTTCAAGATCCAGGTTGAAGCGCAGACTGTCGAATTCGTTCAGCGGAATACCGAGGTTGGCCCCCGCGGAGGCGACGTCGGTGTTGTAACGAGCAAGGTACATTCGCGACGCATCGGTGTTTCTGTAGCTGAGATCGAAACCGCTGCTGATGCCGTCCAGGGTCATGTACGGATTGAAATAACCGAGTCGATAAATCGTATTGACGCTGCTGTTGTTGAATGTGAAATTGATCCTTTTGCCGGTGCCGAAGACATTGTCCTGAGTAATGTTGGCATTAAAAATGATGCCTTGCGCCTGGGAAAAGCCGACGCCCGCCATCAGGTTACCGGACGGTTTTTCCACGACATTGTAATTGACGTCTATCTGGTCGGTGGTTCCGGCGACGGCCGGCGTTTCGACGTTGACCTCCTGGAAATAGCCCAGCCGCTCCAGTCGGGTTTTGGATCGCTCGATCTTGCTGGTGGAAGCCCAAGCCGCCTCCATTTGGCGCATTTCGCGCCGCAGTACTTCGTCCCGTGTCTTGGTGTTGCCGTGAAAATTGACGCGGCGAACATAAACCTGTTTGCCGGGATCGACGAAGAAGGTAATCGAAACGGTTTTTTGCGCCTCATTGATGTCGGGCACCATGTTGACGTTCGCAAATATATACCCTTCATCGCCCAAGCGATCGGATATTGCCTTGGAGGTTTCCGTAGCCAGCTTGCGCGAGAAGGTATCGCTCGGGCCGATCTTGACCAGTGGTGTCAACTCTTCGGGCGGAACGATCAGTTTGCCTGTCAGTTTGACTTCGTTGACCGAGTAGACCTCGCCCTCTTTGACATTGATCGTAATATAGATTTCTTTCTTGTCGGGCGTAATGGAAACTTGGGTGGACTCGATTTCGAAGTTGATGTAGCCCCTGTCCAAATAATACGATCGCAAACGCTCCAGGTCGGCGGAGAGTTTTTGCTTCGAGTATTGGTCGTTCTTGGTGTAGAACGAAAGCAGGTTCGGCGTGCTGAGCTCGAATTGTTCCAGGAGCTCTTCATCGTCAAAGGTATTGTTGCCGACGATATTGATCTGTTTGATCTTGGCGACCTTACCTTCGGAAATCTTGATGTTGACCGAGACTCGGTTGCGCGGAAGGTCGGTCACAACCGAATCGATTTTCAGCCCGTATTTTCCGCGGCTGTAATACTGTCGGCGGAGTTCCTGTTCGACTTTATCGAGGATTTGGCGATCGAATACTTTTCCTTCGGAAAGTCCTACGCCTTTTAAGGCTTTTGTGAGGTCTTCCGTGCTGATGTCCTTGTTGCCTTCGATCTTCACATTCGCGATGGAAGGACGCTCGTCGACGACGACGACCAAGACGTTTCCGTCCTGTTCCAGTCGAACATCCCTGAAGAAGCCCGTCTTGAACAAGGCTTTGATGGATTCCGCCGACTGCCGCTGGTCGAAAAGGTCGCCGACTTTGACCGGGAGGTAATTGAACACAGTACCGGCTGAAACTCTCTGCAACCCCTCGACACGTATGTCTTCGATCACGAACGGTTCGAGCCCCCAGGCAGAGAAGGAACAGAAAATCCCTAACAACAGCAATTTCGCTAGTTTGTAGCGGTTCATGGATTAGGGGAGTTGGGATCGCAGGGGATGGTTGGTATAAGTAGCTCGGAAAATCTAATGGATATGGCCCATTACACGCTTGCGATCAAATCCATGACGATCCTGGCGAGTTCAATCTTCGCTGATGGAAGGGAATCCAAAATCCTTGAAGTCCAAGGCGATGACATCAGGCTTCCCGCAAGTCTTTCTCCACCTGCTCGATACTGATGTGCCGGATATTCTTGCCTTTGGCATAGTAAATAACGTATTCGCAAATGTTACAGGAGCGGTCACCAATGCGCTCCAGCGACCGGGCCGACCACATGATATCGAGCGACACCGGAATGGCTCGGGGATCTTCCATCATATACGTGATCTGCTGGCGCATGATGCTTTCGTATTCCCGATCCACCATCCTGTCTTCCTGAACGACGCGCAAGGCCTCATCGACGTCCATGCGCGCGAAAGAGTCCAACGCCTCTCGAAGCAATCCGCGCACATGTTTCGCCAGTTGCTCGACCTCGGTCAACTGGTTCTTCTTCGGATAATGGCTGGCAAGATCGATAGACAGCCGGGCGATGCGCTTGGCTTCGTCCCCGATCCGCTCGAGGTCGGTAATGGTTTTGATGACCGCTACCACTAACCGCAAGTCGCGGGCGGTGGGTTGGCGTAGGGCGATGATTTGAGTGCATTCCTCATCAATCGAAACTTCCAGGGAATTAACCTTGTAGTCGTCGGTGATGACACGTTCGGCCAGCTCTACATCGTTATTCACGAGTGCGGTTACGGCCGACTCGACTTGTTCCTCGACCAGCCCGCCCAGGGTGAGCACCCGATTGCGGATGTCCAGCAGCTCGTGGTCATACTGCTTGGAAATATGCTGATGCAAGTTGTCGGTATCGAAGAAATTGGTCATCGTGCTGGGTGATCGGGGTTATCGACGGCGGAGATGTCTCCGTCCCGCATTCTATCAACTCATTCCGGCGCATGAAAGCTCGTGCGCCACGGTCTGCCATCCCTAAGCGCCAAATGGGAAAATCCAGTTTTCATCGGATATGCCGCGAAATGTAGCCAGTAATTTCGGCCCGATCATGGTAGAGCTGCTTGAACGCGAGAGAATAATCGTTAAGTGTTCTTCCTAATCGTGCTTCGATGATTTCGCGACAGCGCTTGACCTCTTCGTAACGCTTATTCATCGGCAGCTTCAGGTTGAATATGGCTCTTCGGCATAAGCCCAGAGCAGTCCACTCGCCGATCAGGGCAGCGATTCTGGCAGGCTGTTCCACCACGTCGCAAACCAGCCAGTCTACCGGCTTGGGAGGACGATAACGAAATGCGTCCATCCGCAGGTGTTCCACCAGACCGGTGTCCAGCAAGGCGGGTTCGAGTTTTCCGTTATCGACCGCGGTGACTTTGATATGGTGCTTGACCAACTGAAAAGTCCAGCCGCCCGGTGCTGCACCGAGATCGACCGCCGTCATGCCGGGGCTAAGGCTCTCTTTCGGATCGTCGAGAAAAGTCAGAAAGGCTTCTTCCAGCTTGAGCGTGGATCGGCTTGGTGCACCGCGGGGAAATTTCAGGCGGGGAATGCCCATTAACCAGGGACAAGAGTTGCCGGGTATCGAAATACCGACATAGGCGGCGATAGAGCTAAGAAAAAAGAGGTGCAGGCGGGGATCTGATGGGCTGCCGAGCAATCCGCTGTCTTTAAATGCGCGATCGAAGGGTGCTGCGAATTTGCGCAAGAAGACCGCGAGCGATTTTGCTTCGTTGGTGTCCGCGGTTTCGAGGAATGCCTCTGAAAACCGGTCTCCCAAGTGCCGGGCCGCTTGCAGCAAGGGCTGCGTGCGATCGGCGACGGGAAGCTCGGTAAAGGGACCCAACGCAAAAACCAGTTGCCGTGCAAAGATTAGATCTTTGAGCCGAAGACCTCTGTCGTGTAGCGAAACGGCTTCGGTGGCATGCGGTATGAATGCCACGAAGCCGCTGTCGGGCTTCGCCTTTACATAGCCGGATACCCCGAGTTCGCCGGTTCGCTCCAAAATTTCGGCGGCGCATTCCTTTTCAAATCCGCCGCGGCAATAGAGTAGAACGGAGCGGGGAATATCGGTGTTTAGGGTATTCAAGCCCAAGTTGCTTCTAATTGCCCCAAGGATGTTCGATAAGTTTCTTTTCCCAGTCCAGGGACGTCTTTACGATGAACGGCAGGTCGTCGTAGCGCGGTGTCCAGTCGAGCAATTCCCGGATCTTTCCGACCGCCGCCACCAACTGAGGCGGATCCCCGGGACGCCTTGGCATTTCCTCCACCGTGATCGGCTTTCCGTTTACTCGATTCACCGCGTTGATGACCTCTCGGACACTATAGCCGTGTCCGTAGCCGCAATTCAGCGTGGCCGAGTCGCCGCCGTTGCGCAAATAGGTCAAGGCTTGAATATGAGCGTCGGCGAGATCGCTGACGTGAATGTAATCCCGCACACCGGTGCCGTCCTCGGTCGGGTAGTCGGTACCGAAAACGCATAATTTTTCCCGCTTGCCGACGGCTACTTCCGCCGCGACCTTGATCAGCAAGGTCGCTTTGCGGGTCGATTGGCCGATCCTGCCTTCCGGATCGGAACCGGCCACGTTGAAATACCGCAGGATGACATGTTTCAGGTCCGTTGCCGCCGAGAGGTCCCGAAGCATCCACTCGCTCATCAGCTTCGATGCGCCGTAGGGATTGATCGGTGCGGTCGGCGACGACTCGGATGCGTAGGGTTCGTTAGGAATGCCGTATACGGCGGCGGTCGAAGAGAAAATGAAATGTTTAACGCCGGCATCGCGGGCACATTCCAGTAGATTGCGCGTCTTGCAGGTATTGTTGCCGTAATATTTCAGCGGATCGGATACGGACTCCGGAACGATGGTGTGGGCGGCGAAGTGAAGTACCGAATCGACCTCGTAGTCGCGCAAAATTCGCGATACCAAGTTCGTGTCGCCCGTATCGCCCTCGACGAAATCTCCATACAGCACGGCTTCCTTGAAGCCGGTGGAGAGATTGTCGAGCACCACCAGGCGTTCCCCCATTTCACCCAATTGCTTGACCAAATGGCTGCCGATATAACCGGCACCGCCCGTGACTAAAACGCCTTTTCTTTCCATATCGTGCTCCTCGTTGGTGGATTGGTGGGGTTTGTGATCATGGTGAACGGCGCGCTTCTCAGGATCCGATCGCTTGATGGAAGCCGTGAAAAGGTTCTACGTCCACGGTTTGGCCGGCTTCGATTCCCGCGTTTTCGACGGGAAGAACGATGAAGCAGTTGGCCGAACTCATGGAGGTCATCTGTGAAGCGCTTTGACCGCCCAGGCCGGTCACGGTGAAGATGCCGTTCGGGTCGCGGCGATAAATGCCGCGCTGGAATTCCAGTCGCCCGGGCTGTTTATGAAGACGATTGGTGCAAACGGCCCGGAGCCGCAAGGGTTCGACGATCGATGCGCCCATCAGGCGCAGCAGTGCGGGGCGAGCCAGTTGTTGAAACGTCACCATCATAGATACCGGATTTCCCGGCAAACCGAAAAAAAAGCTCGAATTGATCCGGCCGAAAACGAAGGGCTTTCCGGGTTTGATGGCGACTTTCCAGAAATCGATGTGGCCGATTTCTTTTACGACTTCAGTGATGAAATCGGCATCGCCCACCGAGGCGCCACCGGAGGTGATGACGGCATCGGCTTGGTTCGATGCTTCCAGCAGAACGCGTTGGATTTCTTCCTTGTTATCTCCCGTCACGCCCATATCGATCGTTTCGACCCCCAACCCGGCTAACAATGCATCCAGCACATAACGGTTGCTGTCATGAATTTCGCCGAATGCCAGCGGTTCGGTGATAGGGCGGAGCTCGTCGCCGGTGGAAAAAAAAGCGACGCGCGGTTTGCGGCGGACGGAAACCGAGGGACTGCCGATCGACGCCAATAGTCCCAATTCGGCGGGGCCGAGACGTTGTCCCTCGTCAAGAAGCCGGTCGCCGGATTTTATTTCTTCCCCGCGAGACCGAATGCATTCGCCCGGCTTGGTTTTTTCGGTGACTCGAATTCGATCCCCGTCGCGGTGCGCGTGCTCCTGCATGATCACGGCATCGGCGCCTTCCGGGAGCGCGGCGCCGGTGAAAATCCGCACGCACTCCCCGGCCGAGATCGGAGCCGAATGAGGCTGGCCTGCCCAAGCGGTACCGACGACGCGAAGCACGGGTGTTTCCTGGATTTCATCGGCTCTTAACGCGTAGCCATCCATAGCCGAGCTGGAAAAAGGAGGAAGGTCGGTCGATGCGTAGACCGTTTCCGCCAAGATACGGCCGAGCGCCTGTTTCAAAGGGATCTGTTCGATTCCCGCCGCGGGCGATATGGCATTGAGCATCCGATTCAGCACTTCGTCCAATGCCAAGGGTTGCGACTGTTTCTCGGAGCAGCAATCACACTCGCGCATGGGCAAGAAATTCCTGGTAAATGAAACGGGTAATTTGTTCCGGATCGTTGATATCGAGTCTCGGTATGTTGGGCTCAACCGCCGGTTCGGCGTCCGTTGCGATCGCGATGATGGTGTCGTCGGCGGGAAACAAAAGAGGTTTGCCGAGAGCAGGACGGTGCAACTCGATTTTCGGGAAGCGTTCTCGCTTGAATCCTTCCACCAAGATCAGGTCCAGGCCGGTCTGGTCGAAATAGGCCAGTTCCTCGGCTAGCGTCGGTTCTCGGATTACCCGGTGTTCCGTGATGATGGCGCGGCGGTGCGACGAACTCAGCATGACCGGGTTTGCTCCGGCCCTCCGCAACTCGTAGCTGTCTTTGCCGGGATAATCTATTTCGAAGCTGTGATGACTGTGCTTGATAAGTCCGACGCTAAGCTCGTTCAATCGGAGCAGCGGGATGATCTTCTTTAAAAGCGTGGTCTTGCCGGTGCCGCTGAAAGCTGCAAAGCCTAGTATCGGCACCTGCGCATTGCGGAAATTCAGCATTCAGATGGAGCGATAGACGGATCGCAAATGAGATGAGAGGCAAGTCGACGATTTTGCCGGGCGCCAGTGCACAGACTCTCACATTCCAATGGGTGTCCGCTTCGGAAATGCGATTCAGGGTCTGTTTTCCTCATCGCCCGGCTAGGACACACGATAGTAATCTTTGTACCACCCGACAAAATTGGAAATCCCGGTTTCTATGGGCGTTGCCGGCCGATAGTCTACATCACGGATAAGATCGTCCACATCCGCGTAGGTGTCGGGTACATCGCCGCTTTGCATGGGAAGAAGGTTTTTTTCGGCTTTCTTGCCGAGGCAATCCTCCAGAACTTCGATAAAACGCATGAGTTCGACCGGCTGGTGATTGCCGATATTATAAAGGCGGTACGGCGCCTTGCTGGTGCCGGGATCGGGGTGGTCGCCGTTCCAATTCGGGTTGGGCGCCGCGATGTTGTCAAGAACTCTGACTACGCCTTCCACAATATCGTCGATATAGGTGAAGTCGCGGCGGTGATGTCCGAAATTGAAGACGTCTATCGGCTTACCGGCCAGGATGTTCCGGGTGAACATGAACAAAGCCATGTCCGGGCGGCCCCAAGGGCCGTACACGGTGAAAAAGCGCAGGCCGGTGGTAGGCAAGCCATAGAGGTGGCTGTAAGTGTGCGCCATCAGTTCGTTGGCTTTCTTCGTGGCCGCGTACAGGCTCACCGGGTGGTCGACGTTGTGGTGGACCGAAAACGGCATGGCGGTATTGGCACCGTAAACGGAGCTGGACGAGGCATAGACTAGGTGCTCGATCTCGTGATGCCGGCACGCCTCCAACATATTGCAGAAACCCACCAGATTCGCATCGATGTATGCATGAGGATGCGTCAGCGAATATCTCACCCCGGCTTGAGCGGCAAGATTCACCACGCGCTGCGGCCGGTGATCCGCAAACGCCTGATTCAGACGCTCGCGGTCTTCCAGGGCGATGCGGATTTCCGTGAAGCCGGGGTGACTTTTGAGCCGGGCGAGCCGCGCTTCCTTGAGACCGACATCGTAGTAATCGTTGACGTTATCAATGCCGATAACCTCGTCCCCGCGTGCCAATAGCACCTGCGCCAGCGCCGCGCCGATAAATCCCGCCGTTCCTGTGACCAATACTTTCATTGGCGATGTCCCTGTGAATTATAAGTAATCATCTACGATGTCGTGGGGCAGTGCGTACTTGACATCGAACAAGACGCCGTCGGGTTTTGCCAACGCCCGAATGGCTTGGACGCCCATGGCTTTGAATTCCCGGTGGGCGACGGCAATCACGACGGCATCGTACTTTCCGGCCGGAAGCTCCCTGACGAGATCGATGCCGTATTCTTCCTTGACTTCCTCGGGATTCGCCCACGTATCGTAAACATCGACCCGAGCATTGTAGCTCTCAAGTTCTTTGATGATGTCCGTTACCCGTGTGTTCCGAATGTCGGGGCAATTTTCCTTGAAGGTCAATCCCATGATGAGAATGTTTGATTGACAGACTTGAAGGCGCCTCCGAGTCATTAGTTTGACCAATCGACTGGCGACATACTCGCCCATGCCGTCGTTGATGCGGCGACCGGCCAGGATGATTTCGGGGTGATGCCCGATTTCTTGGGCTTTATGGGTCAGGTAATACGGGTCGACACCGATACAGTGCCCGCCGACCAGACCTGGACGGAAGGGAAGAAAGTTCCACTTGCTTCCGGCGGCCTCGAGAACCTCTAACGTGTTCAAGCCCAACTTGTTGAACAAGATCGCCAACTCGTTGATGAGCGCGATGTTCACGTCTCTCTGCGTGTTCTCGATGACTTTCGCCGCCTCGGCGACTTTGATGCTGCTGGCTTTGTGAGTGCCGGCCGTGATGATTTTTCGGTAAAGCTCGTCGACGAAGTCGGCGACTTCCGAGGTCGAGCCCGACGTGACTTTCTTGATGGTGGTCACGCGGTGTTCCTTATCGCCGGGATTGATGCGTTCGGGGCTGTAACCGCAGTAGAAATCCCGGTTGAAGCTCAATCCCGATCGAGCCTCCAGGATCGGTACGCAGACTTCTTCGGTTGCTCCCGGATAAACCGTGGATTCGTAAATGACAATATCGCCTTTCGAGAGAAGCTTGCCGACCGTGTCGCTGGCTTTTTCCAGGGGAGTCAGATCCGGACGTTTGTGTTCGTCAATGGGGGTCGGGACGGTAACGATATAGACGTTGCAGCTCAAGAGATCGGCGGGATTGGCCGTATAGCTCAGTCGTTTTACGCTGGCGAGTTCTTCGGCGTCGACTTCGAGCGATCGGTCGAGTCCGTCTTTCAATTCCGCAATGCGCTGGGCGTTGATATCCAGGCCTACGGTATCGAAGTGCTTGCCGAATTCCACAGCGAGCGGAAGTCCTACATAGCCCAGTCCGATTATGCCGATCTTCGTTTCAGCGAGCGAGCGCATCATGCCTCCAAATGAGTGAGAAATCATGGAAATTCAGCGAAAGCTTAGATTATATTTTGGGAGTCTTGTGACGACTAAGCCTTGACAACGCGCATTCAGTCCCATGGTCGGCCGGTATCGGATTTAAAGCGAGACGATTTCATGAAAGACGGAACTGTTTGCGACGCCGATAACGCAATGTCGCCTTCAATTCTAAAGGACGGTCATCGAAGCGGGAAGTTTTTCGAGTCGTTCGATAAGCGCCCTGCATTGTGGGGATGCAGATGAAATTGGGAAATGACTGGCGACGTTGACGTATTGTTCTTGTTCGGCCGTTTGCGGTAAGCATCGTTTCCGAGCGGTAGCCTTAAAAGGCCGGCATGCATCGTAAGCTCGAATTCCTGAATGAAAAATCCAAAATCAGGTGCGCTTTTAGTACGAAGCGAATGTGTTAAAGTTGTGGCCCGATTACGACCGCAAGCCGAATATCTATCGGCTTGTCGACTTGGGGTTTGGAAGATCGCGGAGACAAATGCACTTTAAGGTCTCCGCCGAGCGTAGCCCGGACTAGTCTCGAGTGCATTCGTCTTTGGGGTGAGTGTTGAGGCATAAGAGAAATCCGTGCGCTAGGGGGCGAGCATAAATAAGAACAGTTCACTCGATATTCATCGAGTAAGCCAGCACTGATTTGCCGCGCAATCGCAGTCTTGAACATTGCTTGAGTATGACCTCGATACAATTTTTCTTCGAAATTGATCGGCCGATTCTCATCCCGTAGCTCTGTCGGAATAAGGCAGCTTCGTACGCTCTGGCAGCAACTATCTGATTAGGAATCGGCAAGATTTATGATCCGCGTTTTTCGCCATTATATTTCAAGCATTTATGTCGTTATTTTCCTGCTGGACTGCGGTATTTTCTTTTCGGCCTTTTATATGGGGTCGGTTCTACGATTTTTTCCGGATTTCCAAAGCAGCCTTTCGGCGATCGAACTGACCAATCCGTCCGCGCTGTTCTGCACGTTCATGCTGGCAAGCACTACCGGCATGGGGCTTTATCAACGAGCACAGCACGGAGGCGATGCGGGTTTGCTGCTTCGCGTATTGGCCAGTTTTGTGCTCGGTACGGTTCTGATGGGTTTGGTCTTTTATGCCATTCCGACGATTTTCGTGGGGCGAGGCGTATTCGGCTATGCATTGCTATCGGCCCTGGTTTTAACGCTGTTCTCGCGTTTCCTGTTTCTAAAGTTCGTGGACCGGCAGGAGCTTAGGCGCCGGGTGTTGGTTTTAGGGGCCGGTTACAACGCGAACATGATTCAAGAGTTCGAAAACAAAGCGTCCAATCCGAGCTTTCGTGTTATCGGCTTTGTGCAAATGGGTGGAGATGTCAGTCGGATAGAACCTCACCGCCTATGTGCGTTGGAAATGCCTCTCAACGAATTCGCCATCGCGCACGATATCGATGAGATCGTTGTCGCGCCGGATGATCGCCGGGGAGGGCTTGCCGTAGACGAGATTTTGGACTGCAAGATGAATGGTCTGGAAGTGGTGGATCTTTTGCACTTCTTCGAGCGCGAGGCGGGGCTGATTCGAGTCGACTGTCTGCATCCCAGTTGGCTGGTTTTTTCCGACGGGTTCCGGTACAGCGGCTTTCAGCAGCTTTCCAAGCGCGCATTCGATGTATTGGCAAGCCTTGCTTTACTCGCGGTAAGCTGGCCCATCATGTTGCTGACCGCTTTGGCGATTGTGCTCGAGAGCGGTTGGCGTGCGCCGGTGTTTTACCACCAGGTGCGCGTTGGGAAAAATTGGCGGTTGTTCAAGGTGATAAAGTTCAGGAGCATGCGCACCGATGCCGAAAAAGACGGCAAAGCGCGCTGGGCAACACGGAACGACGATCGTGTCACCCGGGTGGGGCGATTTATCCGAAAGACTCGCATTGATGAATTGCCGCAGCTGTTCAACGTCCTGAAAGGTGAAATGAGTTTCGTCGGACCTCGTCCGGAGCGGCCTGAATTCGTAGAAAAGTTCGCAGAAACCATTCCTTATTATTCGGAACGCCATCGGGTGAAGCCGGGCATTACCGGCTGGGCGCAACTGTGTTATCCGTATGGGTCGAATTATCAGGATGCCATCGAGAAGCTGCAGTACGACTTGTATTACGTCAAGAATTACAGTCTCTTTCTCGACTTTCTTATTATGTTGCAGACGATCGAAGTGGTTGTTTGGGGTAAGGGCGCTCGCTGAATGCCCGCTTAGAAAAGTTGGTTCCGGATATTCTGACTACGCTTATTCGCGGAACATTCTTATTTAACGCAGAGGACGCATGACTGTCGGCGCCGCCAGCTATCTGGCAGGTTTCTTCGCTTATCTTTTTTTAAGCGCGTTATTGCTCGTCAGCTGGCGCGGCAATGTTACCGGACGTTGGCTGGTCCTGGCATCATTCGTGACCACGGCCTGGTCCGGCGTTCTGGCGATACAGGAAATCTTTCACTTTTTCCCCGCGGCAGTCGTTTGGTCGGTCGAAATCGTCCGCACCTATGTCTGGCTGCTCTTCCTCAGCAAGCTGTTCAACCCGCTTAAAGATGCCGGCGCCGACTCGAATTCGACAACGTCGAGAATCATCAATCGGGGCGTTCATCTGGCGGTAGGGTTCCAGGTGGTTTATGTCTGGATTTCTCCGGGGTTGGAACGATATTATCCGGACGTTTTTCAGCCTGCGTTTCAGCTCTGCGGCCACGTCGGCTTGGCCTTGATCGGTCTGGTATTGGTCGAACAATATTTTCGCAATATCCGGACCGATCTTCGGTGGCGGATCAAATTCCTCTGTTTCGCGTTGGGAGGAATGTTCGCCTACGACTTTTATCTTTACTCGGACGCCTTGTTGTTCCAGCGCATCAATCCAGATCTATGGCTGGCGCGCGGCGCTGTCTCAGCCCTGTTGCCTCCCCTCTTCATCGTTTCTGCCGCCCGTAACCCGCAGTGGTCGGTGGATGTGTTCGTTTCCCGTCAGGTCGTCTTTCATTCCGCGACTCTGCTCGGGGCCGGCATTTATTTGTTGCTCATGGCGACTGCCGGATATTACATCAAGATTTACGGCGGGGAATGGGGAACCGTCGCGCAAATCGTTTTCCTGGTCGGGGCGTTCTTGTTGCTCGCATTGCTGCTTTTTTCGGGGCAGATGCGGGCCCGCACGAGAGTTTTTCTAAGCAAGAATTTCTTTAACTATGCCTACGATTACCGGGAGGAGTGGCTTCGAATCATTACGATGCTCTCGGATACCGGCTCCGGGTTAGCGCTCGAAGAACGCATAATCGTGGCTTTGGGGCAAGCCGTGGAGAGTCCTAGCGGTGTGCTTTGGGTCCGGGAATCGAACGGGCATTTAGTCTGGCGGGCGAGCTTCGGAGAACCGGAGCTCGATGTCCCTCTGGTCGATGGGGGCGATGCGGTAATTCGCTACATGGAAGATAAGGAGTGGATCGTCAATTTGCCCGAGATGGTGACGATGCCGGAGGCTTATGACGGACTCAACCGGCCTATATGGCTCGAACCCGCTTCCGACGCATGGTTGCTGGTGCCGTTATTTCAGCAGAAACGGTGTATGTCGGGACTGTTGCTGCTGACTCGTCCTCGTACTCCGATACACTGGAATTGGGAAGTCATAGACCTATTGAAGACCTCCAGTCGGTTGGCTGCAAGCTATCTGGCGCTCGAGGATGCCGGCCGGGCTCTGGCCGAAGCTCGACAGTTCGAAGGTTTCAACCGGCTTTCCGCTTTTATCATCCATGATTTGAAAAACCTTATCGCGCAACTAAGCTTGGTGGTGCGCAATGCGGAGCGACATCACAACAATCCCGAATTTATGCGAGATGCCATCAAAACGGTGGATCATGCGGTCGGGAAAATGAGCCGGCTGATGTCCCAATTGAAAAACTCCGGCTCAGCGCAGTCGGAAAAGGTGATTGACCTCGGGGCGCTTGTTCGTGAGGTGCTGGAGTCGCGGAAGGCTCAGGCGCCAATTCCCACGTGTGATATGTTTAGGCAGTCGATCCTGGTTAGAGCCAATCGCGACCGCCTGGCGTCTTCTTTCGAGCATATTATCCAGAACGCTCAGGATGCCGCCGGCAAGAACGGTCGGGTGCATATTCGAATGAAGATGAGTAAGAGCGGCCATGCTGCCGTTGAAATCGAGGACAATGGACGAGGCATGGACGAAGAGTTTATCCGTACTCGCCTGTTCAAGCCTTTCGAAACCACGAAGGGAGTGACCGGAATGGGCATCGGTGCGTACGAGAGCCGCGAATATATACGTTCTTTGGGTGGGGAACTCAGCGTGACAAGCGAACCGGGCAAGCGCACGCTGTTCAGCTTCTCGATTCCCGTCGTTTCCAATTCCGACGAGCTTGCCTTAAACGAGGTGAATTCCGCTTGAGCGAGCAAACTCTGTTGATCGTCGAAGACGATCCTGGGCTACAAAGTCAACTTCGCTGGAACTTCGAGCAATACAAAGTTCTGATGGCGGACGACCGAGAATCCGCAATCGCGGCGGTCAAGCGTAATCAACCGGCGGTTGTTACGCTGGATCTCGGATTACCCCCGGATCCGGGCGGCGTGAGCGAGGGTTTCGCGGTGCTCAGCGAGATTCTGTCCATCGCGCCGACAACCAAGGTCATCGTCATTACCGGTAACGATGATCAAGTCAATCCGGTCAAGTCCATCGGGCTCGGCGCTTACGACTTCTATCAAAAGCCGATCGATCCGGAAACCTTGTCTTTCGTGGTGGAGCGGGCATTTCGCCTTTACAGCCTCGAGGAAGAAAACCGGCAGTTTCGGCGGATGCACATCACTAACCCGTTGGAAGGCGTCATCGCGGCCAGTCCCGAGATGCACGAAGTTTGTCGCATGATCGAGCGTCTGGCGCCGACCGATATTACTGTGCTGCTGTTGGGTGAGAGCGGTACCGGCAAGGAGGTACTCGCACGCGCGCTTCATGCGTTGAGCCCGCGTTCGAAAAAGCCTTTTGTTGCCGTCAATGCGGCTGCGATCCCGGATAGCTTATTGGAAAGCGAACTGTTCGGTTTCGAGAAGGGGGCGTATACCGGCGCGACTCAACAAACCAAGGGCAAGTTCGAATTGGCCGACGGCGGAACCTTTTTTCTCGATGAAATCGGCGATATCCCTCTATCGCTACAACCGAAGCTCTTGCGCGTGCTGCAGGAACGGGTCGTCGAGCGGGTCGGAGGACGGCAGCCGATCAAAGTCGATGTGCGCTTGATTTGCGCCACCCACCAAAATCTCTCGAAGCTGATCAGTGAAGGGAAGTTTCGAGAAGACCTTTATTTCCGCATCAACGAAATGATCATCAACATTCCGCCGCTCAGGGAAAGAACCGGAGATGTGGCGGTTTTGGCGCGCGCTTTCCTGGACAAGTTTGCGCAGCAAATGCGTCGTGCAAACATCCTCGGTTTCAGCGATGGAGCGCTGGCCGCCATGGAAACCTATCATTGGCCCGGAAATGTTCGGGAGTTGGAGCATAAGGTCAAGAGAGCGGTGGTGATGGCCTCGGGTCCTCTCATTGATGCCAAGGATATGGAGCTTGCACCGGGCGAATTCAAACGGCGCTTATGGAGTTTGCGGGAGGCTCGCGACATGGCCGAACGGCAAGCGATTTGCGCTGCCCTGAGCGAAGCCGGCGAAAACGTCACCAAAGCGGCTGAAATCCTCGAGATTACACGCCCAACGCTTTATGCACTCTTGAGCAAATTCAATCTTAAGATTTAGGAGGTTGATATGGCCCGCACGCTTCAGGCGCTTATCCTGCTAACGTCGGTCATCGGTCACGACTGGGCGAGAGCCGAAGTGGACCTGCTCAAGCAGGCTCAGGATTACATCCAAAAGGGTGAGATTAAGGCGGCGGTCATTCAGCTGAAAAACTTGCTGCAGAGCGACCCGGAAAATGCCGACGCGCGCATATTGATCGGGGAGTCGTATCTCAAGTTGGCTGATGGCCCGTCGGCGGTTAAAGAGTTGGAAAAAGCCCGAGACTTGGGGGCGTCAAAAGAAAAGTGGATCATTCCCCTGGCGCGGGCCTATCTGTTGCAGGACAAGCCGAAAGCCGTTCTGGACCAAATCAAGCCGGAAGACGATTTGACCGGTACGATTCGCGCTCAAGTGTACGGCATTCGTGGTTTGGCTCAAATCGCCCTGCGGGAGCCGGAGCAGGCAAAGGAAAGCTTCGATGCAGCCCTGAAGTTCGACTCGACGGCGAGCGACGCCTTGTTGGGACTTGCCATGCTTGAGGTGCAGCAAAAACAGTACAAGAAGGCGATCGAATACGCCAATCAGTCCATTGTCAAGGATCCCAAGAATGTAAGCGGATGGATTATTTTGGGAGAAACCAAGCGGCTGGATGGCGACCTGACCGGGGCGGCCGATGCCTTCACCAGGGCGCTTGAGGTCCAGCCTTTCGACATACGGGCACGGCTCGGGCGGGCTACGGTTTATCTCGCCTCGGGTAAGGCGGACGATGCGCAAAAAGATGTCGATGCGGTTCGAAAAGCGGCGGGAGATGTGCCGTTGGCGCTGTATCTTCATGCGGTCATAGCCTTTCAGAAGAAGGAATTTCAAGAGGCCGAAGACGCCCTCGTCAAAGTAACCAACGCGCTTCCGAATCATCCGCCCAGCAGGCTGCTTTTGGGCACGATCGCTTACCAACAGGGGAAATACGAGTCCGCGGAGAACAATCTTTCTCAATATCTCGGAGCCGTTCCAAAGCATCTGCCTGCGGCAAAGCTGCTGGCCGCGACACGGATGAAATTGGGACGCGCCCATGACGCCATCGAACTATTGAAGGGAGTCGAGGATCAGGCATCCAACGATCCACAGTTTCTCGCTCTTCTCGGCAGCGCTTACCTCCAGGGCAAACAATACGACTCAGCTACGGAGTATCTGGATCGAGCCTCCGAACTCGCTCCCGACGTAGCGGCGGTCAAAGCGCAGTTGGCCCTAGGGCGTATCGCGTCCGGGCAAATGGAACAGGCCGTGGTCGATCTCAAATCCGCCGTCGACCTGGATCAAAACCTGTTGCAAGCGGACGTCATGTTGGTCCTAGCCTTGATCCAGCAGAAGAAGCCGGATGAAGCGATCGAGGCGGCACGAAAACTGATGAGCAAGATGCCGGGCGACCCAATGCCGGATAATTTGCTTGGCACCGCCTATATGTCCAAGGGCGATACGGATAAGGCGCGCGAGCACTGGACGGCGGCATTGAAGCTCAATCCCGATTATGCTACCGCCGCGCTTAATTTGGCGAAGCTTGAACTCAGGGGCAACAACCATGATGCCGCGTCCCAACGTTATCAACAGATTCTCCAACGCGACCCGAAAAACTTGGCGGCGCTCATCGGTCTGGCTCAGATCGCCGAAATGCGTAAGGACTATCAAAATATGGAGAAACATCTCAAGGAGGCCCGCGAAAGAAATCCAAAGGTGTTGCAGCCGTCGGTGTTGCTGTCCCGATACTTCCTGGCACAGGGTAAGCCTTTGCAGGCGTTGGAGGTTGCTCGCGATGCCGAAGCCAATAATCCCGATCACCCATTGGCGCTTCAAAGTCTGGGCTTGGCTCAATCGGCCAACGACCAGGGAGCAAGTGCCATCGCCACGTTTAAGAAATTGGTGAGCAAGGTTCCGGGGAATCCGGAATATCGCCATCAATTGGCCCAAGTCCTGTATAAAAAGGGCGAAAAGCAAGCGGCTAGGGTCGAATGGGAAAGTGTTTTGAAGCAAGCTCCCGATTATATGCCGGCCCTCTTAGCTAAAGCGGAGTTCAACCTTCAGGACAAGAATTACCGAGAAGCATTAAAAATAGCGGAAGATATCAAGGCCAAGCACCCGAAGTTAGCTGTGGGCTTCCAAATGGATGGCGACATTCGGTTCGCTCAGAAGCTGTTCAAGGAAGCGCTCGCGTCTTATGAAAAGGCTTTCCAATTGGCTCCGAACTCGGCCTTGGCGCGGCGGTTGTTTCAGACGCGCCATGCTTTGGGGCAGGATACCGAGGCGTTTGACGGGCTGACTCATTGGCTGCAATCGTCCCAAGACGACGTCGAGTCCTGGATGATGCTAGCTATGGCTTATCAGGAGGCCGGGAGACGGAAAGAAGCCGTGGAGGCTTACGAAAAAGCTCAAAGCCTGAAGCCGGAAAACTCGCTCGTCCAAAATAACCTGGCCTGGTTGTATCAAGAATTGGGCAGCGACAAGGCTTTGCCTTTAGCCGAAAAATTGCTCCCGGCATCCGAGAATCGTCCGGAAGTCATGGATACGGTCGGGTGGATTTTCGTCCAGAACGGAAAACAGAAAGAAGGCCTGAATTTACTGCAGGACGCTGCCGTGCATGCACCCCATGTGGCGCAGATTCGTATTCATTTGGCTGAGGCTTTGGCTAAGTCTGGGCGGAAAGACGAGGCACGCAAGGAACTGGAGCGCCTGTTGAAGGAGAAGAAAAATTTTGCTGAACGGGAAAAAGCCGAGATCCTGCTCAAGGGAATGTAGTGTCGCAACCGAGCGGGTAAAAAAAAGCGCGACACTTTCTCGGTGCCGGAATGTGCGTTGCCCGGGCGAGAGCGATACGGGCCGGCCCGAATGTTGCCCGAGAGAATTCTTCTGCGCTGTGGCTTTTCATGCTAGGGTCGGTCGTGGCGAGAAATCAAATCTCACCCTTTAACTATTGCTAGAACGTTAAGTGGCTCTGCTGATGCAAAAAAATACGTTAACAACGATTCTCTTCGTACTTATTCTTTCTGCCCCTGTCACGATTTACGCCGCCGAGAAGGCCTATGTCACCGACAGATTGGAAGTTCAGTTGCGCCGGGGTCAGAGCTTACAACACAAGATTGTAAGAATGGTGCCTTCGGGCACGGCGGTTAACGTGCTCGAGAAAAATCCCCAGACGGGTTATTCCTTCGTGCGGTTGGACAGCGGTGAGGAGGGATGGATACTCAGTCGGTATCTTTCTGATCAGCCAATCGCTATCAACCAGCTGGACGAAATGACCAAAAAACTCGAGACAGCATTGGAAGAAAACAAACGGCTGAAAAGTGAACTGTCTACCGTAACATCAGGGAAACAAAGTACCGATAAGACAGCCCAACAACTTCAAGCAGAGACTACCCGCCTGAACACCGAACTGATGGCGATACGTCAGGCCTCTGCCAATGTTCTCCAAATCCAGGCCGAGCGCGATATGCTGCGGGAAAGCGTTATCAAGCTTGAACGGGAATTGGATACGATTCGCCGGGAGAAGCAAGCTTTGGATGAGGATCATCGTCAAGATTGGTTTATGATCGGCGCCGGAGTGCTTTTCGGGGGCATCGTGCTCGGAGTGGTCCTGCCGCGCATGAGCTGGCGCAAGAAAAGTGCTTGGGGTTCGTTCTAGCGCCTGTAATGATTTCGGCTTAACGGATTGAATTACAGAAGCAGGCAAACCTGTCGAGACTACCCACGTTTGCGCCGAATGCTCGATTCTTCGGATTATCCTTGAAAGTTCATAATGGCCTCTAAGCCGCCAGTCGATTTGTTACTGTGTTACAAGCCGTAAATCGGCTAAGTCCTGTTGTTGGAGATTACTGATGAGCGATAAAGAAACCCGTTCCTTTTCATCCCAGGTCGTCGACGGCATGGAACGGGCGCCGAGCCGGGCCATGCTGCACGCGGTCGGTTTTTCGGATGACGATTTCAAAAAGCCCCAGATCGGCATCGCGTCCACCTGGAGCATGGTGACGCCGTGCAATATGCACATCAACCGTCTGGCGGACGACGCAGCCCGCGGTGTGGATCAAAGCGGCGGCAAGGCCGTGATCTTCAATACCATCACCATTTCGGACGGCATCTCGATGGGCACGGAGGGCATGAAGTACTCGCTGGTGTCCCGAGAAGTCATCGCCGATTCCATCGAGACGGTCGTCGGCTGTCAGGGCTTCGACGGTGTCGTGGCCATAGGCGGCTGCGACAAGAATATGCCGGGTTGCCTGATCGCGCTGGCGCGCCTCAACCGTCCCGCGGTATTCGTCTACGGCGGCACCATTCTGCCCGGCTGTCTTGGCGATAAGAAACTCGACGTTGTGTCGGTATTCGAGGCGGTCGGTGCTCGCGCCAATGACAAGATCGGTGACGCTCAATTGAAAGAGATCGAGGCCAAGGCCATTCCCGGCGCGGGCTCGTGCGGCGGCATGTACACCGCAAACACCATGGCTTCGGCCATCGAGGCGCTGGGCATGAGTCTTCCAGGCAGCTCCGCCCAGGCGGCGGTTTCGCCGGACAAACAATCGGATTGTGAAAGAGCCGGCCAGCAGGTGCTCAAGCTCCTGGAACTCGGCATCCGCCCCCGCGACATCATGAGCAAACCGGCTTTCGAGAACGCCATTACGGTCGTCATCGCGTTGGGCGGGTCCACCAACGCGGTGTTGCACCTCTTGGCCATGGCCAACGCCTGCGGCGTCGATCTGACGCTGGACGATTTCACCCGCATCGGCGAGAAAGTACCCATGCTGGCCGATCTCAAGCCGAGCGGACGCTACGCCATGGCGGAACTGATCGAAATCGGCGGCATCTTACCTTTGATGAAGATGTTGCTGGACGCGGGACTTTTGCACGGTGACTGCCTCACCGTCACCGGCAGGACGCTCGCCGAAAACTTGGCCGATGTGCGGCCTTACCCCGATGGGCAGGAGATCATACGTTCTCTTGGCAGCCCGATCAAAAAAGACAGCCATTTGGTGGTTCTGAAAGGCAATCTCGCGCCCGAGGGCGCCGTTGCCAAGATTACCGGAAAGGAAGGGTTGTCCTTCACCGGACGGGCGCGGGTATTCGATTGCGAAGAATTGGCCCTGAAGGCGATTCTCGATGGGACGGTCCAGAAAGGCGATGCCATCGTCATACGCTACGAAGGACCCAAGGGCGGTCCCGGCATGCGCGAAATGCTTTCGCCTACTTCCGCCGTCATGGGCAAAGGCTTGGCCAAGGATGTGGCGCTCATCACCGACGGGCGGTTTTCCGGCGGCACCCACGGTTTCGTCGTCGGTCACATTACGCCCGAGGCCTATGCGGGCGGCCCTCTGGCGATCGTTCGTAACGGCGACACCATTACCATCGACGCCGAAAGGCGCGAAATCACATTGCACCTCGGCGAGGACGAAATCCGCTCGCGGCTCGCGGAGTGGCGCCAGCCCAAGCCGCGCTATACCAAAGGGGTGCTCGCCAAGTACGCCAAGCTCGTATCGTCCGCCTCCCAAGGCGCGGTAACCGATATGAATCTGGAGGACATCTAAGGTCGTGAACCGGGCCATTCCGGAAACGCTCGAAATGATCGAGGCGCTCATCGAGCGCCCCTCGGTCAGTTGCACCGATCCCCATTACGACCAAAGCAATCTTGCGGTCATCCATCTTTTGGCGGAGTGGCTGGACGGACTGGGCTTTTCTGTCGAAATCCGTGCTATCGGCGATCGCAAAGCCAATCTGATCGCAACCCTGGGCAGTCGCGAGGATCCCACCGGACTAGTGCTGTCAGGCCATACCGATACAGTTCCCTGCGATCCCGAATTATGGTCTTCGGACCCTTTCAAGGCCGTGGAGAAGGATGGTCGTATTTATGGCCTCGGCAGCGCCGACATGAAATCCTTCTTTGCGCTGGCCTTGGAGGCGGCAAACCGCTTCGAAGCCAAGGACTTTCGGCACCCTTTGGTCATTCTCGCGACCGCCGACGAAGAAAGTTCGATGTCGGGAGTGAAATCCCTGGTAGCGGACAAGGTGAAACTCGGGCGTTACGCCGTCATTGGGGAGCCTACCGGTCTCAAGCCGATCCGCATGCACAAGGGCGTCATGCTCGAATCCATCGTGGTGAGGGGAAAGGCCGGGCATTCGAGCGATCCCTCCTTGGGCGCGAACGCGATCGATGGCATGCACGCCGTACTGTCGGAATTGCTGGCTTTCCGTGCCGAGCTCAGGGCTCGGCACCGCAATCCGGCGTTCAAAGTGGATTATCCGACGCTGAATCTCGGTTCTATCCACGGCGGAGACAATCCCAACCGCATTTGCGCGCACTGCGAAACCCAGATCGACATTCGCCCGTTGCCGGGAATGGAGCTCGAGGATTTGCACGAGAAGCTGGTAAAACGGCTGGAGCCGGTATTGGCCCAAGCCAATGGGCTTTCCCTCGAAATCCGCCGCATGTTCGAGGGATTGCCGCCGTTCGAGAGCGATGCCAACGGGGAAATCGTCCGGTGTTGCGAGGAATTGAGCGGCTACGATTCCGGTGCCGTCGCGTTTGGCACCGAGGCCCCGTTTCTGAAACGGCTCGGGCTGCAAACCGTCGTCATGGGGCCGGGCCATATCGAACAGGCCCATCAACCCGACGAGTATCTTCCGATGACTCATATCCGTGCAGGAACCGATATCCTGAGCCGTTTGATCGAACGGTTTTGCATCCGGCCCGAGGCTTGAGCGGAAAATGCCTTCATCGACTTCTCCCGACGTTTTCGTTCGCTGGTTTCGCGATTCTTCGCCCTACATCCATGCTCATAGGGGAAAAACCTTCGTCGTGTCGTTCGGCGGGGAAGCCGTTGCCGATAGCGGATTCCCGAACGCGATCCACGATTTCGCCATGCTCAACGGACTGGGCGTGCGCCTGGTTCTGGTGCACGGGATTCGCCCCCAAATCGACGCCCGTCTGAGATTCCGTGGCGTCGAGGCGAATTATCATCAAGGGCTTCGCATCACCGATAAAACGGCGCTCGAATGCGTCAAGGAGGCTGCGGGAACGGTTCGGGTGGAAATCGAGGCATTGTTGTCGCAAGGCCTAGCCAATTCGCCGATGGCCGGTGTGCGTATCCGGGTAGCCTCGGGCAATTTCGTCGCGGCAAAGCCGGTGGGCGTTCGGGATGGCGTGGATTTCCAGAACACCGGAGAAGTGAGGCGCATCGATGTCGACGGGATTCGCGGAGCACTGGACCGGGGCGATATCGTGTTGCTCTCCGCGATCGGTTACTCGCCCACCGGCGAGGTGTTCAACCTCAATGCCGAACAGGTCGCGACATCGGCCGCCATCGCCCTCAGGGCCGACAAGCTGCTGCTGTTGACGGAACAAGACTGCATCTCCAGTTCCGACGGGAAGCTGATTCGGCAGCTTACCACCGGCGAGGCCGAGGAATTGCTGAAAGACGAAAGCGCCTTAGCGAACAAGGAGGTTATTCCGCACCTCAAAGCTGCGGTCAGGGCGTGTCGCGAAGGTGTACAGCGCGCTCACTTGCTCGATCGCCACATCGATGGCGGAGTACTGCTCGAATTGTTCACCCGAGACGGTATCGGAACGCTGATTAGCCGAACGCCGTTCGAAACCATGCGCCCGGCGAAGGTTCAGGACGTTGCGGGGGTACTCGATCTTATCGCGCCGCTCGAGCAAGCCGGCGTACTGGTGCCGCGCTCCCGCGAACGGCTGGAAACCGATATCCACGATTTCGTGGTGATCGAGCGGGACGGACTGATTATCGGCTGCGCCGCGTTGCATGTGTTCCGGGAAGAACGGATGGGAGAATTGGCCTGCCTCGCGCTCCATGACGACTACCGCGGCGAAAAGCGGGGCGAGCGTTTGCTCGAATATCTGGAGGCGAAGGCCCGCACCCTGCATCTGAATCGGCTATTCGCGCTAACCACTCAAACGGCGCACTGGTTCCGGGAACGCGGTTTCGAACCGGCGAACACTGCCGATTTGCCCGAGGCGCGTCGGGCATCTTATAGCCTCCAACGCGCCTCCAAGGTATTGATCAAGCCGCTCGAGCTTTCGCGATCTTGAGTTATTAATCAGACCCGTAAATACCCTCCTGGTATTTCGGGCCGCCGCCCAGGCCGGTACACGCCCGGCCTGGGCTCACGCGGCTTGTCGCCGCGCTAAGAAAACCCTGCCCCGGATTAACCCGGCCTATATTTATAGGCCGGGTTAATAATCGTCCGGGTCTTGCCGAGCGAGTCTTATTTCTCGCGGATGAGGTCGTAGATATTGAGGTAATCCTGTCCCGGATTCTTCCACGAGAAATCGTAGCGCATGGCGTTCTTCATCAGTTCCCGGAAGTGATCGGGATAGTCGTAGTAACAGCTCAACGCCCGTCCGAGCGCCGATTCCAGCCCGCTGTAATCGTAATCCCTGAACACATAGCCGTTGCGCTCGTTCAGCGGTTTGTACGAATAATCCTTGTCGAATACCGTGTCCGCCAGGCCGCCGACTTCCCGCACCACGGGCACGGTGCCGTAGCGCATGGCGATCAGCTGGGTGAGACCGCAGGGTTCGAACTGGCTCGGCACCAGCATGATATCCGCGCCGGCGTAGATGAGATGCGACAGTTCCTCGTTGAAGCCGATTTCGATGTGACAATCCGGGTTATCGTTCAGTTGGTGTTTCAGGCTCCAGAAATAGCTGTTGATCTGTCCGTCCGGACTGGAGCCCAGCAGCACGAACTGGCCGCGCCGGTGCAACGTATAAAAAATGGCGTGGCGGATGAGTTCCAGCCCTTTCTGGGGGTCCAGCCGGCCGACGAAGGCGACGATCGGTTTTTCGTTGTCGGCGATCATCAGGCGGTCTCGCAGCGCCTTCTTGTTCTTGTATTTTTCCTCGATGTTGTCGACGCCGTAGCGCTGCGCGATATGATGGTCGATTTCCGGATTCCACACGTTGTAATCGATGCCGTTGACGACGCCGCCGTATTTTACGTGGTGGATATGCAGCGTGGGTTCAAGGCCGAAACCCTGGCCCTGGTCCTTGGCTTCGTTGGCATGGCGCGGGGAAACGGTCGTCACGAAGTTGGAATAGACCACGCCGGCTTTCATCAGATTGATCGCATGGGGATTGAAATTGTCCCGCAGCCGGTCGTAATGGAAATAGTATTCGGGCCGGTTGAGGCCGGTCGCGTGGAGCACTTGCGCGCCGGTGACTCCCTGGTGCTTGAAATTGTGGATGGTGAAGCACACCCGCGGGTGGGTCATGCCGAGGAATTTATAGATCTCGAACAGAAACACCGGCGCCAGCGCCGTCTGCCAGTCATGGCAATGAATGATGTCGGGATTCTTGCCGGATTTCCAGAGAAACTCCATGGCCGCCCGCGTGAAGAACGCGAAGCGCAGAACGTCGTCGTTGAAGCCGTAAATGCAGCCGCGGTTGAAGAAATTGTCGCTGGAATGCGGCTCGATGAAGAAGCACTTGCGGCCATGCACGAATCCGAAATAGACGGTGCAATGAATGGCGCCGCCGTACCAGGGCACCCACAAGTCTTTGTAGGTTTCGCACAGGCCCCAGATATGGTCGTAACGTAGGCAATCGTATTTGGGCAGTATGATTTCGACGTGATTGCCGCGGATTTCCAGTTCGTTGCCGAGTCCGAACACGACATCGGCGAGGCCGCCGACTTTGGCGACGGGCGCGAGCTCGGGCGTGATCTGAACGATAAACATCGACGGAATCGCTGAAACAGGCTGGTGTGGCATCGGTTCGGGTTCAGGCGCGAGCTGAGCCTGCGACGCTGATCGCGGTTCCGGTTCCACCGGCACGGATTCCGGTTCGGGCGGGGGCATTTTCTCCAAGGGACGGAACTCTTCTGGCGTCGGCGTCGGAGCCGGAATTGCACTAGCTGTCTCTGAGGGCAATAGCTCCGCAGTCTCTAGGCGTTCGGGGGCTATCGGCTCAGGTGCTGACAGCGAATCGGCGGCAGAAATCGGAGCGGGCGGTATTTCGTCAGAGTCCTCTGATTTCTTTGAATGTCGTGACCATGCCTCAGCTTCCGTAACTTTCGCGGGAGATTCGGCTGAAGCGAGTCCGACCGGCTTCTTTTGATCCGCCCGACCGAGCTTCGCGCTAACCAGCTTCACTTCCGGTTCGGCTTTTTCCGGCTTTTTCCCTGAAGCTTTGGGCGCGATTTTTTCGGCCGGCGCCATGGCTGCCGCGAGGGAAACGGTTTCTTTCTCCGGCTCGTGGCGAACTGCTTTCTCGGATGCCGGAGTCTTGGACCTCGTAGAAGGCTTCGCGCGAACAACGGAGGTCTCCGACGGCGAACGCGCGTTTGCAGCTTTGGATCGAGTGGCCTTGGCTTGGGATTTTTCCTTTGTCGCGGGCTTCTCCATGGCTTTTCCGGGTTTTCCTTTTTGGGACTCGGAAGCGTTTACTTTCTTATCTTGAGGCGGGGTCTTTTGGGTCATGAGGTTGCGTCCGGTTGCCTAACATGAACTCGACAAGGCTAGTTTAAGCGATCCAGGGTTTCGAAAAAAACGCCATGTCGGCTCAAGTTAGGAGTTAGCCTATTTACTCGGGTGGCCTGTGCGTCGCGAAATCGGGGTGATGACGGCCACGGATTATTGGATGGAATGATTGCCGAAGATCGGCCTCTCCACCGGTCAGCCCGCATTTTGCGTTACTTTGGTTGCACTTTCGATGCGGGCAGAGAGCGTCACTGCGTTACCAGGACCCGTCCCATTCCCGGTGTCAGCTCGAACTGGAAAGGCGTCGGCAAGTAATCCAGGGGCCATTCCGGCGAGACATCGAACAGCGGCGGTTCGCTTTGAACAAGATGGTACAGATTGTCGGAGAAGAAATTCTGCCGATTCCAAGCGTCCTTGTTCATAATGATCAATGCCTCGCTACGCTTCCGGCTGGCGGTTTTTCGCATCAGCAAGATTTCCGGATTGGAATGGTCGAGCACTTGCGTGGCGCTCTCCTCATCGAATATCTGATGCCGACTCTTGATTCCATTGATCTGTTTGATGTAGCCGGTCAAATCGATATCCGTTTTTTCCCAGTCATCAGGCGTGGTATCGACGACGTGGAGCGGCTTTCGGAAGCCGAATTCGAATCCCATGGGTATCATCACACCGGCGGAAAACAGCGCCGAGAAGAAATAGCGCTGTTTGACCGCATCGACATTCTGCTGGAACTCCGCGAATGCGCGCGCCGTATCGTGGCTTTCGGGGAAACTGACGGACGGTACGATTTCACGTGTGAGCCGGTATTGATCCATCAGCCAGGAGCCGGAAAAATCCCACCATTTCGAGCTGTTGAAGATAAAGTCGAAACCGGCTTGCGCGGTTTCCCGGGTTTGATCGGCACTACAGCCCAAGGTCTCGGCCAGGAATACGGTTTCGGGGTGCGCCCGTTTGGTTTCTTCGATGAGCCGTGCCCAGAAACGGCTGGGTAACTGGTAAGCCGCATCGCAGCGCAGTCCCTTAAAGCCCAGGCCGACCAGGTATTCGACGATTTCGCGGCAGTAACGGTACAGACCTTCCGGATCGGACGTATGCTGATGATCGAATTGCGCGAGATCGCGCCAGACGACCTTTTCTCCTTCATGCATACAGAACGGGTGGGCGATGCGCCTGCCTTGTTTGACGAACCACTCCGGATGCTGCTTGAGCAAAGCCGAATCATAGGCACAATGATTGATGACCAAATCGACGATCATGCCGAGCCCCAGGCTTTCGGCTTGACTTGCGATCTCGCGCAGTTGTTCTTCCGGCGATTTGGAAGAGCGGGCATTCAGCAACCACGGATCGATTTGAAAATAGTCCTTGATGGAATAAAGGCTGCGGGATCGTCCGAGCTTCTGGACGGGATTGACGAAGATCCAGTTGAATCCCATATCCGCCGCTCTTTCCAGATGCGGCTTCCAACGATTCAAAGGACCCGCGAGCCGCGGGAAGAGGTTATAGATTTTCATGCGTTTTGGAGAATTGCTCGGCGCGAGGTAAATAATCTAGGTCGGGGGCGGATGGCCCTATATCGAATAGACCGCGGTAAACGCAGCGGGGTTCATCCACCCTCCCAGGCTCGGGACTTCCCGGAAGCCCTTTTGCTGCGGTTTCGGTCGCCGGGTTTGGAAAAACTAAAGCATTTTCATATCTACTCTACCGTACGGGAACTCGCGAGTAGGTCGGGAATCCCTTCCCAATCGCAAACGTCGCTATAGTCGCGACTCTTCCAATCGCAAACGGCGTCTTCGGGAAGGGGCTGGCCGGCGCTCCCGGCTAGGCCGTTTGCGATTGGAAGGGTCATCCCAGCGCTCCTGGGATGACCGTTTGCGATTGGAGCGCCGAAGCCGCCCTTCCCGACGCCGCCGTTAGGGCAACGGGTTCGTCGGCAAAGGATTGCCGACCTACAAATACTTGAGTCGATTTACCCTAGCCGAAAGCGCCAACGACTTCCGCCAAGCCCGTTATGCCGTATGAGCGAGATGAACGCGCTCTAAAGGAACGTCGGACAAGCTTCGATAACTTTCGAATGTCGGCTTAGAAAAGGGATGCCGATTGGCATCCCTTGTGGCGGTTTGCTCGACTTCGGGAAAGCGGCGGAGCCGACGCGTCAGACCATGGTCCGGGCGATTTTGAATGCCTCGCGGAAATCGTAAAAAACGGGCTCTTCCTGGGTCAGGAGCGAGCGGAGCAAATGCTGTTGCAGCTTGTACTTGTAATCGCCGACCGCCAATGCACCGATGCCGACGGCACCCGGAGAGTTGACTGCATGCTTGAGCGGAGTGCCCAAATCGGTCCGCTTGACGCCCTCGATACCCAATGGCGGAACCGCGTTCACATCCGCCGCAACCTTGAGTTGGTTCGCTTCCGCCAGGGCGCTGGCTTTTAGAACCTGCACTCCGGCCTTGGCCGTGCAGAACACGACATCCGCCTTGTGAAGCAAGTGGGCCTTGTCGGCCTCGGATGCCGCACATGTGCCTTCCAGGCGAGTTTGGAACAGGCGCCCGTAGGTATCGGCCTTTTCCAGTGCATTGTCGAGCGACGCGTGATCGATGATCGTCGTTTCCGCTCCGCACAAAGCGGCAATAACCCCGGTGGCTATGCCTACCGGGCCGGTGCCGCCGAACACCACGGCATTGCACCCTTTCAGCTCCATGCCGTGTTTCTCCTTGAGCTGTTTTTCAGCCACTGCGACCAAAGCCGCCGCCGTGGTAAAACCTCCGCTGGGGTCGGCCAGGACGGAAAACTGGAAGGGCGGCACCATGGCCTTTTGGGTAGCTTCCAACATACTCACGGCCAAACCGATATCGCGTCCGCCGATAAACATGCCCGTTCTTTTTACGCCTTCCGGTCCGCGCGAAAAGATGGCGTCTTGCGTAAGGCCGTTGATTTCCTCGAGCTTTACGTTGTTGAGCGGAATAATCATGTCGAAATCCGCATCGACCGCCATGTTGATATCGAACGGGCTGTTATGGGGCATCGGATCGAGCATGTATAAAACACTGCGTTTGGACATGTGTTGGTTTCTCTACGTCAGTAATAAAGATACTTGGTCTTAGGTAGCTTAGTCGTCATGCATGGATTTCATGACGGCAATGCCGCGCTCGACAACCGTTTTCCAGGCTGCTTCGAGTTCGGGATTGAATTTTGGATCGCTTTCGGCGACGGTCGATATCAGGGCAGAAACCCAAAAATCATAAAGATCAGGTTCTATATTAAGTCTGCTTCTGGAATGGGATTCACCGAGCTGAATCATCTTTTCCGCCGTGACGGGGCTAGGCTCGTGAAAAAACAGAATCAAATGCCTGATGCCGTGATCCAGCAAACGCCTCTGAGCTTCCCAGTCGGCTTTCCGAAATTTTTCCGCAATTCTGGGCGATGTTGCGATAAAGGCATTATAAAAGTCATCTATAAAGGTCCCGGTTAGTCGGCATCGTGTATAGCTTTTGTCCACCATTTCCTTGAGCAATCGATCATTATCGGCATCCGTGATTTTAATGGCTTCGGCGGTATTATTCATTATTATGCTCCTCTTGGCTGATCCAGTTAACTATTGTTTTTATATGGATAATTAAATACCCTCGAACCCGATAATTGTCCCTAGCCATCGGATGGTCGAATAATTAATTACCAACCGGATAATGGCCACTCAGTATGTGGCCATTGAATCCATAGTAAGAAATAGCATATTAATGAATTTCTGCTTTGACGCTTTAAAGCTTCTTTGCGTATTCCCGAGCCACTTCGAAAGCATCGTTATAATCTAGGAAAACCGGCTTATCCGATTGTCGCAACTGAAAGCGCATTATATTCAGCAGTTTGTGCTGGGTTTGGTATTTCACGTTACCGATAGCCAAGGCTCCAACGCCGACGGCGCCGCTACGGGAACCCTCAATTTCCGTGCCCTTGTGGTGAGGGCCGAGACCGGCGATTCCCGACGGCGGAACCGCATTGACATCGGCGGCGACTTTGAGTTGCGGAGCAGAGGCGACCAATTCCGCGCTCAGCACTTCAATTCCGGCTGCGGCGGTAGCAAATACCACATCGGCGGTTTTGATCAGCTCCGGTTTGTTGGCGTCTGCATCGCCTTGAATATCGGTTTGACCGTTACCGAATTCGGCATTGCATAGTTCCGCGATCTTCTGGGCTCTTTCCAGCTGGCGGCCGATGATTTTTACGTTGGCTCCGGCCTTGGCGGCCAACACCGCGGCAATCTGTCCGACCGGACCCGTGCCTCCCAAAGCGAGTACATTCTTGCCCTGCAAGTTGGTTTGATGGCGCTTTTCCAGTTCCCGCTCCGCCATGGCGACCATGGCTGCGGCCGTGGTGAAGGCGCCGCTAGGGTCTGCAAACACGGAGATCACGAAGGGCGGAACCATGGACTTCTGAGCGGTGCGGAGCATGTCCATGGCCATTTTTACATCTCTTCCGCCGATGAAAATGCCGGTTCGTTTCACGCCGCTCGGACTTCTGGAGAAAATCGCATCTTGCACGAGGGCGGTGACTTCGCCCAGTTCGATATGGAGGTACGGAATGGCGGAAATCCAGCCGGCGTCCAAAGCCATATTGACGTCGAACGGGCTGAGATTCTTTTCGGGGGTGAACATATGCAAGATGAACGGTTTTTCCATGCGTGGGTCCTCTGTAATTTTTTTAGTGAGACAAAGGTTCGGTCTTAAATGTCTCGCCGAGACGGGCGCGGACTGGCCGCGCCAGCATAACACAGTTCAGGCGTCGGGAAACCGTCGTCGGGCGATGGGGCCTAAGAGGTGCGGGCTAGCGGTATTTCAGCAACTGCGCATGTACTGCTGCGGTCCGGGCGACGGTTATGCGGCTGGGCGGGCAGGACGCGTAAAATTGCCCCTTGGCGTATTTCCGGCGATAACGCCGTTGACAGTTCCACGCTTAGGTCGTTAGCGGCAAAACAGGTGTTTCGGTCTATTTCTTTCGGGCGCAAACAAATGACCGGCAAGAGCGATAACGACGCTGGCGTCAGCTTTCCGGAGACGCGGCGGATGTCGCCTCGACAATCTTTTTGAGCTTCCATTCGCGGTGCTTGTTCATGATGTCGACGACTTCCAGGGGATCGTCAGTAATCGAGATTTGGGTCAAATCGGCTTTGTCGACCAGTTGATTGGCGAGGACCGTGTTATTGATCCAATCGATCAGTCCTTTCCAATAATCCGAACCGAACAAAATCAAAGGCACGGGATGGATTTTGTGCGTTTGCATCAGAGTGAGCGCTTCGAACAGTTCGTCCAGGGTATTGAATCCGCCGGGAAAGCAGACATAGCCCATGGAATGTTTCACGAACATGAGTTTACGCACGAAAAAGTAGCGAAATTCCAGCCTGAGGTTTTGATAAGAATTCGATTTCTCTTCGCCGGCGATGTTGAGTCCGATCGAGCGCGCTTTCTTGAGACGGGCGCCTTTATTGGCAGCCTCCATGATGCCCAGTCCGCCGCCGCTGATGATCGCGTAGCCGTGGCTCGCGAGAACCTCGGCCACGGTTTGTGCGGCCTGATAGTACGGGCTGCTCGGCTTGATGCGGGTGGAGCCGAAAATCGATACGGCAAAGCGAATGTCGGAAAGCTTGTCGAAGCCTTCGGTGAACTCGCTGATGATTCTGAACATGCGCCACGATTCGCTGCCTTTGAGATCTTCGATCATAAACCTGTCCTGGAATTGAAAAGGGATGGGGCTTTAGAAGTATGGCAGCGAATGGCGAAATTTCACCGATATCCCATAGCAGGCATCAGCCGGGATTTTCGTGCAAGTGCTTGTCGCGATGGAAGGTTTCGGTCCGAGCGAAGGCCGAATGCGGAGGCTTTTTCCGTTGATTAGCGGCGCATCCGGCCAAAGCCCTCAGACCGTGATCAGAAGGCGTACGGAATCCAAGCGCAAATGCGCTCCTTGGATGCAATTGTTCATCTCGATGGCGTTCTCCTTGAGCTGATCCAGCTCTTCCTGGCGCACGTTCGGATTGACCCGCCGCAGGGCTGCAAGGCGCTTGAGCTCGGTCGTCATCGTATCGAGCATTCTTTTTGCACTTTCGCCGATGACGCCGGGCATCTGCGCTCGCGCCTTCTTTTCGGCATTCTGGATTAACCGATTGATGAGCTTTTGTCGGCTTTTAACCAGTCCCAGCGCGTGTTCGCGATCGAACTGCTGGGGCTGTTCGGCAAGACTTTCGAAGGGTAGGACACTGAGATCGTTGCCGTCCTGGTCGAACAGGAAGCGCAGCACCGTGGGCGGAAAGAATCGGCCGATCTGCAAGCGCTTCGGTGCGGTGCATTCGACCAGATAGACGGTTTCGAGCAGCAGTTGCCCGGCCTCCAGTTCGGGGTTCCGGACCAGACTCAGCGCGGCGTTGCCGTGCTCGCTGTTGAGGATGAGGTCCATGGCGCCCCGAACCATCGGGTGCTCCCAAGTCAGGAACAGCATGTCCTCTCGCGCCAGACCGATACTCCGGTCCAGCGTGACCGTCACCCCGTCTTCGGGCAATTCCGGGAACTGGGTGCGCATGTGCTCGCCGGGCCTGAGGATGTGGCAATGATCCGAATGTTCCTCGACGGCAACCCCGTAAGCGTCGAACACATCTTCCAAATAAGGCCAGAGATCGTTTTCGCGATCCGTTTCTTCGATGAGCCGGACCAGCCGCTCCGCGGCGTCCCTGCGGCACGAGTTCAGTTCCAGAAGCCGATCACGGCCCTGATGCAATTCCTCCTGAATCGCATCGGCCAGCTTCCGAGCCCGCTCGACAAGTTTCATTTCGCCTTCGGGATCGGGCGCCTGCAACAAGGCGGCAAGCTGTCCTCCGAGTCGGCCGAATACGGGAAGTCCCGCCGGGCTGGGCTGGCTGAACGCATTCAGTCCCTCGTTATACCAGCGGAACAAGACGCTTTGAGCGCTGCGCTCGAAATACGCGACGTGTATGCGAATGGTTTCGGACTGCCCAATGCGGTCGAGGCGGCCGATTCGCTGCTCCAGCAGATCGGGGTTGAGCGGCAAATCGAACATCACCAGATGATGGGCGAATTGAAAATTTCGTCCTTCGCTGCCGATTTCCGAGCATACCAGCGCCTGAGCGCCGTTCTCGGTATCGGCGAACCACGCCGCTGCCCGGTCGCGGGCGACGATGCTCATCTGTTCGTGGAAAACCGCCGCGCGCACGCCCCGGACTCGAAGCGCGTCCTCCAAATCGGTCGCGGTTTTGGCTTTTGCGCAAATTACCAGCACCTTGGCCGACTTGAGATTCTTTATGGTTTCGATCAGCCACTCCACCCGGCTGTCCAGACGCCACCACTCGGCGTCATCCTTGCGACACCGGGCGTACAGGGTTTCCGGGTGCAGAAGGTCCTCGATCTGGGGTTGAGTCTCGGTCAGCAGCTGGCTGTAGGTCTCGGGCAGCGGCAGGGGATGAGCGATCAGCTCCCGCCCGGGAAAACCCTTGACCGTGGCTCTGGTATTGCGGAACAGGACCCGGCCCGTGCCGTGGCGGTCCAGAAGGAGCTGAATCAGCTCGCGACGCGCATTCTCCGTGCGTTCCGGATCGTCCAGCCTGTCCAGTAAATCGTCCGCCAGATCCTGCGAGATAAGGGATTTCAGTTGGCTTAGGGTCTCCCGGTCCAGCTCCGGATCGTCCAGCAGATGGTTGATCACGTCGGCCAGCGATTCGTACTGCATTTCCTCGAATTGGAACCGGTCGTAGCTGTAGAAGCGATCGGGGTCGAGCAGGCGCAAGCGGGCGAAATGGCTGCGCTTGCCGAGCTGTTCCGGGGTCGCCGTCAAGAGCAGGAGGCTCGGCACCGATCGGCCCAATTGCTCGACGAACTGATATTCCGGACTGGCTTTCTGTTCCGACCATTGCAGGTGGTGCGCCTCGTCGACCACGCACATGTCCCACCCGGCGGCGAGCGCGGCTTCCTGGCGCTCCTCGTCGTCCATGAAGAAATCGAGGCTGCACAGTACCAGTTGTTCGCTCAGAAAGGGATTGCCGTCTTCGACTTGCCAGAAACGTTCCTCGTCGAACAGGGCGAAGCGCAAATTGAAGCGCCTCAGCATCTCCACCAGCCATTGATGCAGCAAGGGCTCCGGCACGATGATGAGGATGCGCTCGGCGCGTCCGGTCAATAGCTGATGGTGGGTGATCAATCCGGCTTCGATGGTTTTGCCGAGCCCGACTTCGTCGGCCAGCAATACGCGCGGAGCCTGGCGATGAGCGACTTCGTGGGCGATGTAGATCTGGTGCGGAATGATGCTGGTGCGCCCGCCGAACAAGCCTCGCACCGGAGACTGTTCGAGTTGGCCGATTCTTCGCAGCGTTTCATAGCGCAATCGAAACAGCCCGGAAGGGTCGAGTTGGCCGGTGAAAAGCCGATCCTGAGGCTTGTTGAACTGCATGAAATGGTTGAGATCGACTTCGTCCAAGGTTCGCGATGTGCCGTCCTCGGTCACGCCTTCGTACGTGATCAGGCCATTTTTTTCCCGTACTTCCGTAACCTTGAGTTTCCAGCCGTCCGCGCTTTCGATGGAATCGCCCTTGGAAAATCTCACCCGCGTCAACGGCGAGTTGTCGACCGCATAAGTGCGGCGTTCGCTGCTGGCGATAAAGAGCAGAGTCACACGGTTGTTTTCGACGTTCAACACGATGCCCAAGCCCAGCTCGGGCTCGGTCTCGCTAATCCAGCGCTGTCCAGGGACGAAAGTCGGCAACGTTATTTCTCCTCAAGGCGTAACACGGAATCACAATTATAGGATTGTAACAGGGCGGTCCGAATTGCCGGTTACGGCTCCTGCCTCCAATATGAGCGGGAACGGGTGCCCAAGTTTCCGACAAGTTTCGGAGTTTGACGACGGCGACCCGAAGCGGCCGTGAGCGAGTGACCGAAGGTCGTTCTGGCCGCGGCGGACGCTTTTTCGGAGATCGTGAACGGAAATAGCGTGAAGGGCGGGGCTTTTGTTGTTCGATTCGGATGTTCTTACCGTGAGGGCAGCCGGCCGGCCCCTCCTACTCGCCTTGCTGGGCATCGCTTGGCGCGGCTTCGTCCGACCGTTGTCGAGGCTTGCGAACGACGGAAAAGTGCGACCTGGCGATGGCCCTGCTATCGCCGGCGCGCACTCTATGTTCGACCGTGTAGGTGCCGGACTTCATATACGAAGGGACGGTCAGTTCATTCGTGGCCGTGTTGGTACCGGTTCTGGCCAGCTTGAAATCGGAGCCTTCCTGGCCGATTTGCCTGCCGCCCGCCTTCAGCACCCAGCCGAGTTCGACTTCCGCATCACGGGTGCCGGCGGGAAGCGTCAACTCATACGTCGTGATGAATTCCACCCGTTCGCCGGGGCTGACCTGATGTGGAGCCGACCTGGCGCTTTCGATCTTGACCGCTGTTTTATCCGCTACCGGAGCCGGTTGTTCGGCTGCTCCTGCATTCGTCGCCTGAGCACCCTCCGCCGTGGTCTCTTTTGCTTGGGCGGCCTGGGCTTTGCGCGAAATCAGTTGTCGCCTGAGGGTTTGCACCTCTTCGGTATCGCCCAGCGTCGCCGCGGCTTGATCGATATAGACTTGCGCCTTATCCCATTCTTCTCGATTGAGGGCTCGCCATGCGCGTCCGACGGTTCTGCCGGCGGTTTGCTTGCGCCGGTCGCTTTCCTCCGCGTCGGATATCTCGGCATCACCCTGTGCTTCAGGGGTTTTTGGAGCACTCGGCGATTGAGCGGCTTGCTTGTGATCGGGAGAAATCGCCGCAGTCTGCTCGGCGGACTTTTGTTCGGCACTGGCTTTGGAACGCCCCTTTTCGGCTTCGGCTCTGCGGGTGTCGAGCTCTTGGCGCAAGCTTTCGGCTTCCGGCAGAACAATGGCGACTTCGTCGATACGCGTCTGCGCAAGCTTCCAGTCCCGGCGGTCCATGGCTTCGCGGGCCGGCTGGGCGAACCGATCGACGATTTCTTGGATGCCTTGCTTTGCCTGCGGCTGGTTGGGATCTAACGCGAGCACCGAGCGATATTTGGCGAGGGCATTGTTGTCTTTGGGGCTGATGAGGCGGCCCGCCCTGATGTCCTCGCCGGCCCGAGCCAATAGCTCGAACAGCGCGTCGATCTCAGCCGCGTGCTGCTCGGAGCCCGCTTGGGCACCGGCATTTTTTTCGACGGCCGATCCTTCGGGCGGCGAAGGCGGAGTGGCCGGAGCGATTTCTTGCGGCGCGGTTTCCGCGGATTGATCAATACCGGCCGGATCGTTTTCGCGAACGGTTTGCTCGGCGTCCGACGATGCGGTTGCTTGCTCGTGCTCCGAGAATAGGCCGCGACTCAGCCAAACGAGTCCGGCGGCGACGATCAGCACGATTGCCGAGATGGCCGGAATGCGCGAGCGAGCGGCATCGGATGTCGGCCGGCGCGCCGGCGCATCGGCCGGGTTGGCGGCCACGGTTTCGGCTTTCACCTCCGGCTGCTTAGGCGCAGGCGCATCTTCGACGGGAAGCTCCGGCGCCAGGGAAAATTCCCGCCGCCATGCGGCGATACTCTGCGGGCGCTTAGGCGGATTCAAGCTCAGGGCGTGGTCGACTGCGCGAAGCAAGCCTTCGCTGTAGCGAGGTCCGCCGACCTGTTTGGCGGAAACGAAAATTTCTTTCGAGGCCAAGATGATGCTCTGGCTGCGTTCGAGCGCATCGGGCGGGGCAATGCCCGCGATGCTCCGATAGAGCGTCGCACCAAGGCCGTAGATATCGGTCCATGGCCCCAGCTGATCGCCTTTCCCATAGTACTGTTCAATGGCGGCGTAGCCGGGGGAAAGCATGCTGGGGAGGGCCTGTGTTTTTTCTCCCAGCGACTGACGCGCAGACCCGAAGTCCAGCAGCACGGGACTCCCGTCCTTCCGGAGCAAGATATTGGCCGGCGTGATGTCGCAATGGATAAAGCCGGCGTTATGTATTTTCTCCAGGCCATTCAGGATAGGGATCAAGAACCTGAGGAGTTCGCCTTGCTCCAGGGTCCTGCGGCGCTCGAGGACGGCGTGCAGGCTTTCGCCCTCCTCGTAGCTCATCACCATGTAGGCGGAATTATTGGCGACGAAAACGTTGAGCACCCGGACGATGTTGGGATGCTCCACCTTCGCCAGCATGCGCGCCTCGTTGATGAAAAGCTCCAGTCCCGCGAGATACTGCTCGCCGCAATCCTCCGTGGCCGGCCGGATCAAAGCGGCGCCGTCTCGAACGGCAAGCTTTACCGGGAGATATTCTTTGATGGCAACGTGACGCTCAAGAATGGAGTCGTGGGCGAGATAGGTGATTCCGAAGTTGCCCTGACCCAGAACTTGTTCTATGGAAAACCACTGCAGGCGATAGCCTGGATTGAGTGCATTCTGGCGCATATTCTGTGGCATAGCAGTGCAGACGAAAGCGGGGCTAAGCGGCTTCTTGCGAGGCGTGAGACGAGGATGGCGGGCGAGTAAATCGAGTAGCCCCCGGAATCGTCGGGTTTTACATTGTGCCGATTGGAAAAAGATAAGGCAACCCGGAATGGCGAAAAGTCAAGTGTGGCGTGGCGTACAGCCCGTTCTCCGTTGTGTCTCAAACGCCGGCGAGTAGGGCGCAATAGCGGTCCCGCCTATTGCGCCGCAGAAGCGATGATTGGAAAAGCCATCGTAAATCCGATGTTCCCACGGTCTGCTATTGTTCCCTGGGTTATTGGCTTTTCGGATGATGAATCCCGATGCCTGATTATCGACGCTACCGCGTACCCAATGCCGTTAAGTTAAGGCGAATGACGCCACCCCGGCAGGGAATGCCGGGGTCCAGAAGCCATGGATGGCAGAGGCGTGTCACTTCCCTGTGCTCTGGATTCCGGCAATCCCTGCCGGAATGACGGCTTAACTTAACGGAATTGACCGCGTACCCGGCGGAACCTATTTCTTCACCGTCAATCTGCTCGAACGTTACCCGAATGATCGGCTCGTCCGGCATATCGACGTGCTTCGAACCGTGGTGCGGGAGGTTCGGATCAAGCGGCCATTCCATATCGACGCCTGGGTAGTCTTGCCGGATCACCTGCACGGCGTGTGGACGCTGCCGCCCGGCGATGACGATTTCACCAATCGATGGCGGTTGATCAAACAAGGCTTCTCTAAAGCCTTGCCATCGACCGAACGGCGCTCAAAGGTCCGCATTGCCCGTGGCGAACGTGGGATATGGCAACGCCGGTTTTGGGAGCACGCCATTCGCGATGACGCGGATTATGCGGCGCATGTGGATTATTGCCACATCAATCCGGTGAAACACGGTTATGTCCAATGCGTGTCGGAGTGGCCGTATTCGACGTTTCACCGGTACGTCGAACGAGGTGTGTATCCGTTAAATTGGGCGGGTGGGGTGGAATCCGATATCGATGTGGGCGAGCGGGTTTGAAACCCATTCGGCGCATTACGCTAAATCTCATGCAGCATACACAAGCTGGGGGTTAGAAACCCCCGGTTACCCGATTGGGCGTCACATCAGTCAGCCACGCGCACATACGTTACATCCGCGTTCTCGTAAGGCCGCACTCGGGCGTGATATTCGTAGTCACTGCGGGAGGGCTCCTCTTCTCGATTTTCAGCCCCGTTCATGAAGTCCTCAAGATGGAACTGGAAATGCCAAAGACCGCTGGTTGCGATCGTCTGAACGTAGATCGACATTATTGGCTTAACGCCTATTTCGCCAAGAATATCTCGCGCACAGATCCCCTCGAAGAATACGAGACGAAAGTACTTCTGGAGTCGCTCGATATCGTCTCTTAAGAATTCGAGCGCCAGCCGACCGACGAAGGAACCACCTCGTCCCGCTTCGACATAGCTGTCCGCACTCACTCGGAATCCGTTTAGGTCACGTGCCAGATGCATGGTGGCCGTAGATTTTCCCGAACAACTGGCACCATCAATCACGACAACGCCGGTTGCAGAAGCCGTCCTAGCAGCGACTACCTGATGCAGATCGTTGTAAGTATCACAGCGCATTCAGTGATGCCCAACGTTTGAGTTGAGGGGCGCGGAGACAGCAAGCGAAGCTTGCTGGCGGAGCGTCCCTCTCGAGCGAAGTGTTAGGCATCTCGTCTGACCCACTCATCTACAGTAGTGAACATGTAGTTACCTACCGGGGCATACCGTGGATCGTTATGAACGAATGGGTTAGTGCCAATCCACTCGACAACGACAGACGATGATTCAAGTACCGGCTCGGCAAAGGGCTTTGTCGGCAAGGGATTGCCGACCTACGTTCTTCCCGCCCTACACAAATCCGTACACCGGGATGAAAAACGCTCTAAGTACATTCAGGGAAGTCTTGCGGCATAGGCAACCTGCAGGACAACCCCGCCAGTCAAGCCAATCTGTCGAGATCCCGCAAATATTTGCGGAATGTACTTAGTAAGGCGGAATAGCCTACCCGCGTATTCCAATCGCAAACGGTCGCTTCGGGAGCGCCGAAGCGCCCCTTCCAATCGCAAACGGGCATCCAGGGAGCGCCTGGATGCCCCTTCCGCCGAATGATTCACTTCCAATCCAGCTTGTCGCTCCAGGTCAGGTTGTCGTCGACCCAATAGCCGAAAATCCTTTTGTCGTCGCCGGGGGCGGGTTTGAGGTCGAGGACGAACAGGGCGCGGCCGACGCTGCGGCGGCGGTAGCTGGGTTTGGTTCTTCTCAGGAGCTTGAGGAGCCAATGTCCGGCGTTCTTTTCCACGACCTGGTCGCGCCAGGTGCCGAAATTGATGTAGGTATAGTTTCGGCCCTTGTCGACATCCGGTTCTTCTTCCAGGGGATTATGGGTGTGGCCTTCGCCGTGGATGTGGAATCCGTAGATTCGATTTTCGGGCAGGAAAGCCGGGAATTTCTTCATCTCTTCGAAAGTGACCGCCTCTTCCCGGTGGTGGCTGCGGAACCAGGCGAGTATTTTCATGAACCATTCGATCGCCTTGAGTTCGAGCGTGCGGTGCAGCTTGCTCGCGACACCTAGCCACCAGCGCAGAAATTTCAGGCCGATGCGCCGTTTCCGGGGGGAGCTTTCATAGGTGAAGTCCCAGCTCAGCCACTCGGATACCGAGTCTTGCAGGAGCTTTTCTATGGTGCCGGCGAGGTCGGGCCGCTCCTTGAGCTTCCGGGTTTCTTCGATGATGCGTGAAACCGCCGCATAGCTCGGCCGGTAAAGATCGAGTTCGTCGAGGACTTGTTCCAAACGGGTCACCCCGAGGCTTTTCGCTTCCGCCCGTGCTATGCGTTTCCTGTCCTCCTCGGCCAAGGCTTGCTTCGCTTTCCAGATGAACCCGGACAGAACGCCCGCCGCGACCGTATCGCCGAAGCAGGGATCGGTGAACGGCCGATAGCGGAGTTGCCGCCAGGTCTCGATCTGCCAGCCGTTCTCGATGGACCATTCCGGAAGGGCGCGGCAATTGTCCCCATCGCGCCACTGGCCGTGGGTGACGAACAGGCGGAAGCCGAGGTCCGCATAGTAGAACGGAAACCAGGGGGCGCTGTCGGGACTCTTGAACAGGTTTTCGTCGCCGTACATCCGTCCGACCTTCAGTCGATAGTCTGCCGGAATGTCTTTCAGCGTCCAGCCCAGGCATTCTTCGTAAAAGAGCTTGAGCGCTTCGGGCGCGGACAGGATTTCCTTGTCGTGATTGCCGAGCAGCACCAGGACGTCGACCTTTTTGACGCCTTTGGCCGTGAGCGTGGCCGGCAATTCCTGGAGCATTCGGAAAAACTTGCAATGCCCGCCGGCATGCCCGTCGTGCTGGTCGACGATTCCTTGCATGATCGTTTTGACAATGGCGGGAAATTCCGGATGATCGCGTTCCCAGGGGTAGACTCCTCGCTCCGCCCAGTGCTTGGTGCGGATCATGTCCACCACGTCGCCATCCAGGACGAACACCAGTTCCTCGATTCCTCGGTCTTCGCACAGGAGAGTGATCTCACCGAAGAAATCGTCCCAGTCGTCGCGGCTTTGCACGCCCACCGTGCCGTCGGTGAAATGCACGTCGCTGATGCAGACGCACAGGCGGTTCGGCCTGTTCGGGTCGCTGATATCGATTTCGTGAAAGAATTCGAGCGCTTCGGATTGGCTCATGATCGGTCCTCCGGGGTTTGTTGTTATTCGTTTTCAGTCCCTGAGGGATGGCCCTGGCTTTCCCTGGCGCGGGCGGAGCGGTTCGGGGCTATCCGTACACGTCGTACAATTCGCCGAGAACGAACCGGGCGAAGCGGGCGACGACCTTGAGTTCGTCGGTCACGGTTTGGGTTTCCGTCGCCCGGATGCCGCCGAGCCAATCCTTGACGCCGCCCATCGACAAGCACAGCGTCCCGGCGCCGAGCGGACTCCCGTCCGCCGCAAACAGGTGCGCGGAAACGGTGGACAAATCCCGCCACATGTCGGGACCCGGATCGTCGTGCAGAATCTGCTCCGCAACTAGCCCGTAACGCTGGTTTTCGCTCTCGAAGCGGAGTTCGTAACCGATGCGCCGGGTTCGATTCGGCAGGCTGGTCAGGGAAAAGCGGCTATCGGCAAGCAACACCGTCGGCCCGAAAGCGGGGCTGCTCAGATGGCCGGTGATCCGCGCGGCATGCTCGGGATCGGCGAGAAAAGCCTCGAGGTCGGCGATGTGGATGCACAGTTCGATCTTCAAATCCTGTTTCGATTCCGGTTGCTGCGCCAAGGAGATTTTTCCCTGAAAACACTTCCGGAAGCGGATTCCGGGCACGGGATCTTTCATGCGCGAGGGATTGCTCTGCGCTTCGGCGGTCGTTCCGGGTATCGCGCGCAGATAGGATTTTCCGTCGGCATAGCCCATTTCGATCAAAGTGGCGTGGTCGATCTTGCCGAGATATAGGTCCGGGTCGAGCGGCAAGGGATATTCCGGCTTGACGACATGAACCCGGATCGCACGGGTTTGGCCGTAGGGGCTGTCGCCGTGTTCGATCCGCCGGTTGATCTCTCGGACGGCCTCCAACTGGCTGTTCAGGGCGGCGTTGGCGCTCATTTCCAGCATCTGGACGTACAGATGCAAGGGGCCGCCCCGATAGGTGCCGGTATTGCCCAAACCCCACAAGACCCAGATTTCCTCCGCGCCGTTTTTCACCGTTTCCGTCAGGTTCGCGTCCTGCACGAAGCCGGTATCCAGGTAGATGCCGCCGTCCTTCCGCACCGGGGGAAAAACGCCGGGCAGGGACATGCCGGCAATGATCATGTCTTCGTCGATGTCCCGGTGGGATATCACCTTGACCGCCTTGTTCGCGTAATCCAGGACGTTATAGCTGGCGGAGAGCGAGTCGACGGCGCGGATACGGGCGGTATCGATGCCGAAATGTGGCAGCACTTTGGTGCGAAACCCTTTCGAATCCCCCAGTCCTTCCAGGTTTTCCACATTCAGATAATCCTTGAGCGGCAGGAAGGCGATGGTGTCCTTGAGATTGAGCGTGCGCCAGCGCTGGCAGATTTCGGCCGGCTTCAGTCCGGACAGCAGCATGGACATGTTCAGGCTGCCGCCGGACGTGCCGTCGAAGTACTGAAACTCCAGGCCCGCCTCTTCCAGAGCGAGCAGGATGCCCGCCTGATAAGACAATCGAAGACCGCCGCCCGGAAGGACCAGTGCCCGTTTCGGCTGTCCGGACTTCAAGGGGGCGGTTAGCGGAACCGTGTTGGCTGAGTTCATGGCCGGCCTCCTCAGCGGTTCAGGTTGCCGAAGGTCTGTCCGACGATGGGAGCGGTGGGGGCGGGCGGCCAGGTTTCGTCCAGGGGCAGGTTGATGACGCTTTCCATACCCTCGGGTGCGGTCGTCGGCGGCTGGTCTTGGTGCAAGAACCAGCAATCCATATGATCGTCCAGAGTGCCGACGGCATTGGGGATGAACGCCGTCATCAGCGGCTTGTCTGCGATTTCCAGGGTTTTCAAGGGTTCCGCACGCGGATGGTCGCCCAGCACCAGTCGGGCTTTGGCCCAGTTGAACAGGCATAGGCCCGCTTTACCCTGGAAATAGATGTAGGACTTCATCAGCATGCCGCGGAACGCGCAGTAATTGACCGTGTTCATGTTCAGCGGGAGGGGCGTAGACGAGGGCCGGCCGATTTCGATATAGGTCACCAGTTTGCCGTCGAGATCGTACTGGCTGCTGACGGTGTCGTCGCCGATCTTGAAATCGAGGTTGGCCTGATGTTTCGGCATGCCCCAGATTCCCTTGCCGCCCTTTACCGAAATCTTGGTGGATACCGGCAAGTCGACCACGTACTGCCCGCTGCCGAACCAGTTCATGAACAGCAGCGGCAACAGCGACGGCGCGGGTTTGAGACCGTGGGTGCAGGCGATGCCTATGCTGTATTCGACGTAGGTGCCGATATTGGTGCCGAGATAATTGATGACGGTGACGACCAAAAAGCCCTTGCTGCCCACCCGCAGCGGATGGACTTCCGCCGGCAGCAGAGCCTTCGCCTTGTCCGGGTTGATCGGAAAGACCGCCATGAGGACGGGCGAGGGCGCACATTGAACGGGCAGTTGGAAAGGGATGTTGTCGACCAGGGAGTGTTGCCCCGAGATGGCTTTGATGCGTTTTGGAATACCCATTGTGATTACCTTGTTGTTGTTCGTTATTTGGCTAGTTCTTGAATCATTAGAGGAAATACGTCGGTGGCGGCGTTCTTGCCCATGAAAACATCCAAATGGCTGTATTCGGGCAGCACGTGCAGCGCGTGAAAACCCGGCCGCAGCGCGTCGAAGTATTGCCAGGATTTTCTCTGGCTTTCCGGCAGGAAACAGCGGTTCTTCTCGCCGGCGAAGAATACGAAGCGCGCGTCGGTTTTCGGCGGTGAAGCGGCGAAATCCGACGGCAAATCCGGCAGGCCGTCGACCGAGACCAGGTTGCCTTTTTTGACGCAACGGGCCATTTGCTTGAAAAAGCGTAGCGGCACGTTGCCGAACTCCTGATTGATCCAATCCTCGTGGACCAGGTCGGTCAGGTTTTCGTGCCGCCACAGTGCGGGAAATCCGCTGCCGTAGGTGAAGCTGACCATCTTGCACACGGTGCTGTCGCACTCGTGGTGGACCAGCTTCACCAGGCCGGTAATGGTTTTGGCGATCAGGGTCGGCGCCTCGACGCCCCAATGCGGATTGACGTAAGGGGTTAGTGCGTTGACCACGGGCACGGCGAAATTCAGCTTGAATTCCGACCAGTCCGGGACCACCGGATGCAGCGACACGGCGTTGCTGACGATGGTGGTGACTTCCGGCACCAGTCCGGCGATAGCGGACATGGTAAAAGTGGTCGAGCCTTGGCAGTGGATGATGGCCTTGACTTTCCGCTGCCCGGTCTCTTCCAGGATCTTGCGCACCGCGTGAGGGTGGTCGTAGAGGGCGGCGTGATCCAGAGTCCATTCGTTGGGAGGGAAGTCGATGCTGGCGCGCCAATTTTCCAGCCAGACGTCATATCCGGCTTCCACCAGCGCATCGACGACGGTGGTCTGGCCGGGCGCGCGGAAAATGTTCGCCCGCACCCCTGCGCCATGCACCACGATGACGGGCTCCCGCGTGGGAGCCCGGTCCGCCGAGCGGACGTTGATGAGGTTGAGGGCCAGCCCGTCGCCGGCCGTGAACGGTACGATGCGTTCCGTCAAAGACATGGGACGCTCCTTCCCCGAAGGCGGGGTTCAGGGTTGGATGAAATCCGCGATGCGTTCGGCCAGCGCGGCAATCGTGCGGGACGGGTTGAGGCCCACCGCCCTCGGAATGATGGCGCCGTCGGCTACGTACAGCCCCGGATAGCCGAATACCTCGCCCTTGTGGTCGACCACGCCGTCGGCGATGCTGGTGCCCATGCGGCAACCCCCCAAAGGATGCGGCGTAATGAGATCTTTTAGGATTTCCCAGGTCGCCGGGACTATGGCCGTGCCCCCGGTGGCTTCCGACAGCGTCTTGTGCATGTCGATCAGCGCCTGAACCGCGCCCTCCGATTTCTTGATGTTCCATTCCAGGTCCATCTTGTGGCGGAACGGCGGAATCCAGCTGCGGGAAAGTTTCAGCACACCGTCCGAGGCGTCGACCGCCTGGCCGAACCAGGGCATGACCGCAGACAGCGGATCGCTGCCTTTGTTGAGGGATTTCAGAACCGAGAAGAAATGGCCAAAGTGGTGATCCTTGCTCAAATCCTGAAGGGAATCCTTGAGCAGGTTGGGGAAACCGCCATCCTGCACCCAGAAGCGTTGTTTACGGAAAAAGCCGTCCAGGAAATCGATGGCGCTGGTGATGGTGGGGCCGCGGGTCGGCGAAATTTGGCGGTTCTCATAAATTGCCGGAGTCAGAAAATCGCCGTTGGAACTCCAGCCGACACCGAGCATCGGGCTCAGCTCGGGCAGGGTGCCGTACTGATCGCGGCAGCGCAGCAAAAGCTCGTTGCTGCCCATGGTACCGGCCGCGACGATCACTTTCTTTGCGTTCAAATGGCCGGGAACCAGTTTTTTCTTCTTCGTGTCGATCACGTCGAAGTCGACCCGGTAGCCCGTGTTGCCGTGCAGGGGGGTGATGCGCTGAACCAGGTGCAGGGGCTTGACCTCCGCGCCGTGCTTTTCGGCGAGAGGGATGTAGTTCAGGTCCAGTGTGTTGCGGGCCTTGACCTGACAGCCGATGTCGCAATTGCCGCAGTGAACGCAGGTCCCCTGTTCCAGGCCGAATGCGTTGACGTGCGATTTCGAGTGCTTGTCGTCGAAGGCGTCGGGCTTGTCGTAGCTGAACTCGGGATCGAAATTGACGGCCAGCGGCATTTTGCGAAAACGCGCCCTATAGCCGCAATTTTCCGCCGCTTCTTTCATGAGCTTCATTTTCGGCGGCCATTGATTGTCCGGCACTTCCTGGACGTTGAGCATCTTGCCGGTTTTTTCGTAATAGGGCTTCAGTGCGTCGTAAGTGATTTCCGCCGGCCAGCCTGATTCGAACGCGAACGGTTCGGCCTCGACGAAGATATTCGCGTAAATCAGCGAGCCGCCGCCGACGCCGCAGCCCTGGGCTACGGCCATGTGCTTGTAGAATCGGATGTCGATCCAGCCGTTGTCCTTTTCGGGTTCTTCGTGGGACCACCACCAAGCATCTTTCGGCCCGCGCGGATAATCCTTCACATCCCAGCGGCGGCCGCGTTCCAGAATGCAGACCTTCATGCCTTTTTCCGCCAGACGGCAGGCGGTGACCGCGCCGCCGAAGCCGCTGCCGATCACGATCACATCGTAATGCAAAGTGTCGTCGACATTCTTGTCGAAGACCTGCCTACCGAATTTCGGGATGACGTAGGCATCCCACAGCTTGCCGGCGAAGAATCGGCCGAACTTTTCGACCGCGGCGGCCTTTTCGGCCAGGTTTTCGGCGTTCGGCACTTCGATGGTCGACAACAGGTCGGCCAACTGTTTGATGCCCAAGGTCAGAATGCCCGCGCCTATGACCGGGGCGGTCTTGTCCTTGCCCTGATGCAGCGTGGTATAGAGGGTCGTGGTGTCGGACCACAGATCGAAACCGGAATCGTCCCTGACGTCTTTATGGCCGGCGAGGTAGTAGTCTTCGCCCTGATGATGGAAGGCCAGCTCGTAGACCATATAGGTCATGTCGGGATTGTCGGTGGGCTTGAACAGGTTGAAGACCCCGGTGGGCGCCTCGATGCCCATGCCGAGAGGCGGGAAATCGATGGTGCCTTTCAGAGAGCCTAAATGATCGGGATCGCTGACGAAACGGTCCAAATCGTCGATACCGACCTCCGCGTGCATGGCCAGAGTGGTCCCGTCCTGTTTTCCCCGCTGCGCGCCTTCCGCGGTATCGCTCGCCCCCAAAGCAAAATACCCCGACATGGTTTCCTTAAAGGTCAAGGATAAGATCGTCATCATTATTCTCCTTCTCGTTATGGATGATGAATGTATTGTTATAGGTCGGCCCGGAAATGCTTTTTCGGCATTAAGGGTAATCCGATTTAACCCCCGAGTCCGTCACACGATCTACGATTCGAAACTCTCCTGAAAAAAATGAATAATAGTCCGGCTTACGAAAAACGACATCTAAATATTGAAGATAATTGGCCTGACAAGGCAAAAGGCCTTTGTAAACAACGAACCCTTGGTTTGTGCCAGTGCTTTTTATCCCTTATCCCACCAGACATTAAATATCAGCCGGAAGCGGTTTGGCGCGAGCGGAACACTGAAAAGTGCGGCATATCTATGAGCCGCATGAATTCTGTCGGCTTGCGGCCGCTTCCATGCTAAATGGGCTATACGCTTGTGAGTAGGCTTCAGCCCGCGATTGGCAGGCGCACCGGATCACGGGCTAGCCCGCAAGAGCTAACCGCTAGCGATGCGCTGTTCGAGATAGGATGGGGTCGCCGGCGTGCATTTGCTTCCCTAGATCCGAGGCAATGCCTTTATTAACCCGGCCTATAAATATAGGCCGGGTTAATCCGGGGCAGGGATGCCCCGGCGCGGCGACAAGCCGCGTGAGCCCAGGCCGGGCGTGTACCGGCCTGGGCGGCGGCCCGAAATACCAGGAGGGTATTTACGGGCCTGATTAATAGGTTAAGCCATCATGCCGGCAGGGAATCACGCCGGACTATCCTACGCCCATTGGGAAAATGCGCAAATCCGTTCCCGGCGGATTGGTCCGCCACAAATTTGCCAGGAGCAACCATTCGGTCGGGAGCCGAATGGGGCAAACGAAGTTTGCCTAGCGGGCCAAAGCCGGGGACGGCTTTGGTCAATTGGGAAGTGCGGAGTTCGGTCCGAAGAACGAGCCTCAGGGACGGGGTGAGCACAAAACCGTCGGGAATTGGTTTTGGACTGCCCGCGGCGGGGCAAGATTCGTGGAATGCGGCTTTATTGCCGCTGCATCCTCAGTTCACCTTTTTGAAGAAACGAGTTTCCTGAACAATCGTGCTTTAAAAGTCCCGGAAGCGAGGCGAATACTCGTCTCGTTCTAATGGTAGGGGATCTATTGCCTCCTAAATCCGTAATGGCTCACACGGAATTAACCTCGTCGAATTCGATCGAGTTTCTGTTTGTTATGCCCGTGTTTACCTTAGTGATTTAGTATTTAAACGAATATTTAAATACTATTGGAATTTCATCAACTATACTTTTTCGCTTCTCCCTTTACCGATTCCGCACCATATTATCGGGCGCTTTGCAGTCCGGGTGGTGCCAGATTCGGGTTATGGTCGATAACGTACAGGAACCGGACCAAGGTTCCCCGTTCGGCGTGGTCCTTGAACCAACCGTTTTCGGCCATACGGGCTTCGCAAAGGAATTCGTTGCCTTCGGCAGCGAACTCGGGTTGCAGTGTCCGGGAGAACTCGTAGTTCTTTATCCAATGATTTCGGATGTTTGCGGTGAAGTCATGCTGGGTATAGCGGAACGACAAGCCTTGTAAGGTTTCGGCCATGCGCGTGTGACCGGGGAGCAAGATCGTGTCGGGATCGTTTTCTTCCTTTGCCTGAAAGGCGGCGACGATCATCCGGCCGCCGGGGGCCAGTTTGGCGTTGAGCTTCGCCAGCGTGGCACCGTAATCGCCCATGAAATAAATGGAATCGATTGCCAGGATGACGTCGTAATCCCCGCCGGGGAGCTCGTCGTGGATCAGGTCGACGCATCGGAAATCCAGCGCGGGCGTTTTTCCCTGCGTTCTGCGTTGCGCCTGAGCGATGGCGACATCCGAATAATCGACTCCACGTATGGTGCAGGCGGTGCGCTGATGGAGATACTCCGTGATGTATCCGTTGGAGCAGCCGACTTCCAGAACCTTCTCACCCGGCTTGAGCAGCGAAGCCAGGCAATCCATCTCGTCCGTGTCCATCATGCCGTGCTGGCACAAGTCCCGGCCGTAAACCGCCTCGCAGAAGCGCGAATGGGTCGGGCTTTCGGCTGCACGCCGAAAATATTCGTTGTACCAGGCTTTCGAAAACATCTGGGCCTGACCCATGTCGGCCGTGTGGTTCATCAGTTCGCCCATGCTCTGATCCATACGTATGCTCCGGTGTTATTTAATTAGTGAATTCTAATATATCAGGCGTGCTCGGGATTTGTCCCGAGAGCGTTGCCTCTTGATGTCAGCAATGGCGCTAGAACTGGAAAAACGGCCACTCGGGTTCGAGTCCGAGCATGATTTGTCCGACTGCCTCCAGCTTGCCCGCGTTGATGAAGCCATGCTGGGTGATGACGTGGATGTCGCGGAAGTGCTTCGAGAACTCATATTCTTCTCGGATTCCCGAGGCTCCCACGATCTCGTGGATGAGGTCCACCGCTGCCGCGGATTCGAGAACGGCGTGGGTCATCGCGAGTTGCATTTTGGCTTTGAGCTCTATCGTGACGGATCTCGCAGCGACGGCTTCTTTCCAAGCTTCCTCGAACGCCTGGTAGAAATAGAGTCGGCCGGCACCGAGTTTGGCTTCGGCTCGTGCGAGCTGTGATTGAACGACGGCCTGATTCTTGAGCGTCTTCGTTCCATACGCGGGCGTCTTCCGGGTGATGAGCTCGACCGCTTCATCGATGGCCGCGCGTGCGATACCGAGCGCCGGCGGGACGAGGGCGGCGATCGCCGGCCAGACCGTCAGCCGGTAAAGAGATCCCTGATAGGCGCTGCCCGGTTTCTCTAACGGTCGCCATGGCGCGGCCCAATGCTCGGGGATGAATACGTCCCGCATCTCGACATCATGGCTGCCGCTGCCGCGCATGCCCATCGTGTTCCAGTTGTCGACGATTTCGGCTTCGGGCGCGGGAACCGCGATCAACAGCATTTCCGGATTGCCATCGGCGGCCACGCGCAGTTCGCCATCATCGTAGATATTCGCAAAGCCGAGAAAGGCCGTCGCATGGTGTGCGCCGCTCACGAAGGTCGTGCGTCCCGAGATGCGATAGCCGCCCGCGACCGGAACGGCCTTGCGCGCAGGGTTGAAGGAGCCGACCGGAATTGCCTCGAACCCAAAAATCTCCTGCGCGGCCTGGTCGCCGAACCATGGGGCGAACATATCGTGGGCAACGGCGATTTGCAGATTCCAACCCGCCGCACTGTCGATACGGGAGACTTCCTCTATTACGCGAAAAGCAGAGATCGGCTCGACCTCAAGTCCGCCGAATGCCTTCGGCCGCCACAATCGATAGAGGCCCGCCTCCTGCATCGCCTTCGCCACCGGTATTGCCAGTTTGCGCTCGCGTTCGGCCGCCTGTGCATATTGGCGGATGATCGGTTCGATCTCTCGAACCGTTTTCAGCAGGGAATCGACTGTGGGCATGAACGCCTCCTCTGTTTACGTCTTATCGAATGCGGGCGCGGATCGACCGCTTCTCCGAGCCGCCGGAGTATATCAAAGGGTAAAAGGGCGGACGGCAAGGCGGTACCTCGGTGAGCGGAACGGTGGCCGATCAGGAGCGACGGAGCGAGGCGGTGAAGTTCGCGGGATGTGGCTCGTTTTTCACCCACATCCCGCGACTCTTGGCTGGAAGTCGGACGACGGATCGTTCGAAACGCTTACGAATTACAAATAAGCGTCACCATAGGAGGTGGATTTTTCGAAGTTCTCCCACACATAGGCCGGTTCGACCAGGCTCTTGGTCGGAATCGGACTGGTGATGACGTCGAAAACGCCGGATGCGGTCCTGCCGAGCGTGTCCAGCGTACCCATGATCAAGCCGCCAGCGCTCCCGACGACGGGATTGGTCTTCTTGCTTGCGCCTACGATATTTTTCGGAACTTCCCCAATCCCGGTAAACAGATTTGCAAATCCCCTCGTGAACTTGTCGCCTACCTCGGAAAAGTAGCCGTCCGCGTGACCGGCCGGTGCATGGGCGGCGATCGCAAGAGCTACGGTCAAGGTAAGGGATTTTACGTTGCGCATGGTTGTTTCCTCAGCAAGTCTTGTTGTTATATAGTTTCGTGACGAAACTAAAGTGTAGGGGGGCGGAATTGCTTAAGTCAACAGCCATGACAACCGGCCTGGTCGCCTCGTGCGAAAGGCTTGCAAGGCCGGGCTCAGCCTTCGGCCGATATGCTGGATTGATACCGAAGCCAGTTTTGGTTCGTGTCCCGGTCGAGTTCGTCAATCCGACGATCGATGGCGCCGATGACGTAACGCGAATACGGGCCGAGATGCAGGTACATCGCCATGAGACTGACAGCGAGACGCAAGGCCTGCGGGTTGGTTTTGGCGCAGTTCATGAAGGTCTGCCAGAATGCGTCGCGCAATTCCGGCAATTTGTTGAAAACCTTGTTGACCGTTTCGACGGCGCCGACTTTTCGCCGGGCGTCCCCTTTAGGTAAGTCGCGAGGACGATCGGATCGGTCCAGCAGGCTGACCAGCCGATTGATCCGTCCGACGTAGGCGACCGGGTCATACACGCGCTGGAGAATGCGCCGGTAGTCGTCAAGCACATCCCGGAGCGGGCGCAAGGTGTCGAAATTCAAACCACTGGTGCATTGGTCGCCGGCGTCCACGTCCGGCATGATGTCATGGCCCGGATGGAGGCGCCCCTCCCGCTGTAGCCGCCGGGTCAGCTGTGTATTCGGCAATGCATACAGAAGCCCCACCATGCACACCGGAATCGCCGCCGCCTCGATGAAATCCGCCATGGCATCGGCGATCGAGTCCTTTTCGCTGTCGAATCCGACGATGAACCCGGCAGTAACCATCATGCCGTAGGAGTAAATCTTGTGGATGCTCTCGACCAAGTCGCGGCGGGTGTTCTGCCTTTTCTTGGTCGCGATCAGAGTCTCCGGGTCCGGACTCTCGATGCCGATGAAGACGAGGAAGAAGTTCGCCCGTTTCATGAGTTCGAGAAGCTCGGTGTCTTCGGCGAGATTGATCGAGGCTTCGGTCGAGAATTCGAAAGGAAAGTCATGGGCTTCCTGCCAGGTTATGAGTTCGGCCAGGAACGCCTTTACCACCTTCTTGTTGCCGATCAGGTTGTCGTCCACGAAATCGACGTGCCCCCGGTAACCCATGGAATAGAGTGCATCGAGTTCGGCGAACACCTGCGTCGCGGTTTTGGTGCGCGGCACCCGTCCGTAAAGCTCGATGATGTCGCAGAACTCGCAGGTGAACGGACAGCCCCGTGAGAACTGCAAACCGACGTAAAGATAATGCTCGAATTTGAGCAAATCGAAACGCGGGATCGGGCTCTTCGTGACATCGATCTGGAACTTGGGGGCGGTGAACATCCCCGATCGTTGTCCACTCTCCCAGGCATCCACGAACGTCTGCATAATGCCCTCGGCTTCTCCGAGAACCAGGAAGTCCGCCGAACGGTAAACGTGCGGACTCGAGGTCGCATCCGGCCCGCCCACGACCACGGGCGTGCCCATGATGTGGGCTCGTTCGATCAAGTCGAGCGTATCGGGCTGCTGGGTAATCATGCCCCCCGTCATCACCATATCGGACCAGGCGATATCCTCGTCGCTAAGCTCCTCGGTGTTCCGGTTGACGAGACGGATATTCCATTCTCGAGGCAGCAATGAAGCTACGGTAACCAAGCCAAGCGGAGCGGCCGGATAACGTGCGCCCACCAATTCGCAGGCTTCGGGGTAATTCCAGAACGATTCCGCTTTGAAGCGCGGATAGATCATCAAAACATTGCAGGAGGCCACTTCCTTCATGATGTTCTCCGATCCATGGAAATTAGCAGGGGGCGTGGGATTTGACCCAACAGTGCGCTTCTGAAAGATACCTGTCAAGGTCCAGATTCGGTCTGTTCGCATGACGTAAGTGGCTTTCTGTCCGGCATGTGTTACAGCTGAAAGCAAGACAGAACGCCCGCACGTCATTGTCTTGACAAGCGTTCAAGCCGGGTAGAGTGGGAGGATTCAGCTCCGGAAAACGTTTCGGTAGAGTGGGGCGGCGAACGAGACCGACATTCGCAAGGTCTGTAGATGCCGGTTTGAGCTCGGATTCTGCACGGTTGCATTCTGGATGACGGACTGACTCGTCCAATCGGAGCAAAAAGCAAGAATCTCTTTTCGTTGGCTTATTGACGGATGATGTTCTTAAGCACAAAATCTTACGTTTGTCTTACATTGGGTATGCGCCATGGAGACCACCAAACTTTCGAGCAAAGGCCAAGTGATCATTCCCAAAGGGTTTCGAGCGGCCCACGGTTGGGAAGCAGGGCTGGAGCTGGTTGCCATCGAGGTTGGCGACGGCATTCTGCTCAAACCGAAAGTGCCTTTCGAGGAAACCGTTCTCGACGAGGTTGCGGGCTGCTTGCGGTTCGAAGGGAAAGCCAAGAGCGATGAAGAAATCGATCAAGCGATACGCCAGCACGTAAGGAAGGAATGGCGTGATAGCGATTGATGCCAATATTGTCGTACGACTTCTCACCCGGGACGATCAGGCTCAATACCAGGCCAGCTACCAGCTCTTCCGGACGGCCGAGATCTTCATACCCGATACGGTGATCCTGGAAACCGAATGGGTGCTGCGTTATGCGTACGACTTTAAACCCGCGGAAATCTGCTCCGCATTCAAAAAGCTATTCGGGCTCAAAAACGTTCATGTAAACAATGCCCAGCTTGTCGCGCGGGTGATCAACTGGCACGAAGCCGGTCTGGATTTCGCCGATGCTTTCCACTTGGCGAATAGCGAGCGGTATTCGTCCCTGAAAACATTCGACGAGCGGTTTATCAAGAAGGCTGGCGGCTTGTCGGATTGCTTGGTGGGAAAGCCCTGATTCGCCTGTAGGCTGGGTCAGAGAAACAAGCCCCAGTTTTTATAGGCCGCGAACGCAGAGTGAAGCTGGGGTTCCGCAAAACGGCCATTGACTCATGCGTTGGCAGCAAGCGAGAAATGAATCGGAATTGGGCGACTTTCTCCTTGTTCCAGGCGCTCGGCAATGACGCGCAGGGCAAGAGCTTCAACCTTGACCATGGCCTCCTCGGCATTTGCGCCATAGGCGAGCACGCCCGGCAATTCAGGAACTTCGGCAAGCCAACGGCCATCCTCTTCTTGCTCGTGTTCGATACAGAAATTCATGGATTTTCCGGTTGGTAAACGTAACTGAACTTAGTCCTACTATAGATCGCGAAAATTAAGGCGGTTTACCCACGTTCATCACTGATACCGCAACGCCTCGATCGGCCGAAGTTCGGCCGCCTTGCGGGCGGGATAAAACCCGAAGAAGATGCCCACTGCCGCGGCGACGGTGAAGGCGAGCAGGATGGACCAGAGGGTGACGACCACGGTCATGCCGCCCAGGCTGGCGGCGAGCCAGGCCCCGGCGAACCCGATGGCGGCGCCGATCAGGCTGCCGGCCAGGGAGATGATCAGGGCTTCCAGGAGGAATTGCAGCAGAATATCCTGCCGCCGCGCGCCGATGGCGAGGCGGATGCCGATTTCGCGGGTCCGTTCGGTCACCGAGACCAGCATGATGTTCATGATGCCGATGCCGCCCACCAGGAGCGATACCGAGGCAATGGCGCCCAGCATGACCGACATGGTGCGGGTGGTTCCGGCGGCGGTTTGGGCGAGGGCGGTCAGGTTGCGGACCGTGAAATCGTCTTCCTGGCCCGGCCGGATGCGGTGCCGGGTGCGCAAGAGTTCGATCAGGCTTTTCTCCGCGCGCGGCATCGCTTCGCTGGAGCGGGCTTTCGCCATGATGAACCGGACCATCCCCGGAAACGGATTGCCGAACAATTGGCGCTGCGCTGTCGTCAAGGGCACCATCGAGGTATCGTCCTGATCGCGTCCGTCGAGACTCTGCCCTTTGGGTTCCAGGACGCCGACAACGAGGAACGGGCTGTTCTTGACGCGGACCGTCTTGCCGACCGGGTCCTCATTGCCGAACAGGTTTTGAACGACGGTCTGCCCGAGCACGATCACCCGCGTCGCCGAGCGTACGTCGCTGTCGGTGAAGACGGTGCCGGAAACCGGATGCCAGTCGCGCACTTCGAAATAGGCCGGGGTGGTGCCCATGATGGAAGTTGCCCAGTTGTTGGGGCCGTAGATCACTTGCGCGATGTTGGAATAGGCGGGTGCGACCGAGGCGATCTCGGGCAGTTCGCCGATGGCCTGGGCATCGGTGACGGTGAGGGTGGGCACGGTTCCGCCGCCCATGCGCACGCCGCCCGAGGTCGACGAGCCCGTCAATATGATGAAAAGATTGCTGCCCATCGAGGCGATCGCTTCGCTCACCATGGCCTGGGCGCCCTGTCCGATCGCCATCATCAGCACCACGGCGCCGACGCCGATGATCATGCCGAGCATGGTGAGCGCGCTCCGCAGCCGGTTGGCGCCCATCGCCTGCAGCGCTTCTTCCAGTAAGGTGCCGAACATCATGAATGTACTCCTCCCAGAATCTCTTCCACCGGACCGTCCTCGGCGATATGTCCGTCCACGACATGAATCAGGCGCTGGGCATGGCGCGCCACGTCGGGCTCGTGCGTCACCAGGACGATGGTCAGGCCCTCGTTTCGATTGAGTCGTTCGAATAAAGCCATGATTTCTTCGCTGGTATGGGTGTCCAGATTGCCGGTGGGCTCGTCCGCCAGAATCAGCTTCGGCGAATTGGCCAAAGCGCGGGCGATGGCTACCCGCTGTTGCTGTCCGCCCGAGAGTTGCGGCGGCCGATGGCCGACACGGTGGCCGAGGCCCACTTCTTCGAGCAGCTTCCGCGCGCGCGCCTCGCGCTCTTCGCGTCCCACGCCGGCATAGAGAAGCGGCAACGCGACATTGTCCTCGACCGTCTTCCGGGGCAGCAGGTTGAAGCCCTGGAAGACGAAGCCGATGGTGCGGTTGCGCAATGCGGCCAGTTCATCCGGCCCGAGTCGGGCGGTATCGGTGCCGTTCAACACGTAACGGCCGTCGCTCGGAATGTCGAGGCAGCCCAGGATGTTCATCAAGGTCGATTTGCCGGAGCCCGAAGGCCCCATGATGGCGACGAACTCGCCGGCATCGATCGTGAAGTTCAGACGATGCAGCACGGGTACGGTTCCGGAATCGCCGACAGGATATGTCTTGACCAGATCGACGACTTCGATGAGTGACGGAGGCATACCCTTAATGCATCCTGACCCTAAAGGAGCCGCCGGTACCGCCGCTGCCTCGGCCCGAATCGGCAGCGTCTTTTCGCTGGTCTTCGGTGACCAGCGGATCGTCTTCCTTGAGATCGCCTTCGACCAGTTCCACGAACTTGCCGTCGGTGATTCCCGTGCGCACCGGGACGGCCACCGGATTTCCTTCTTCCAAGCGATAAACCGCCTTCCCCTTGGGCTTGGGGGTTTTCGTGTCTTCCGCGCCTTCCGTCGGCTCGTAGCGTAGCGCGGCCACCGGCAGCCTGAGTACATTCTTGCGCTCGTCGACGACGATGGTGACGAAGGCCGTCATGCCGGGCATGAGGATTTCCTCGGGATTGTCGACGTCGATCACGACGTTATAGGTCACGACGTTTTGGAGAACCTGCGAGTTCAGACGGATCTGGCGCACGGTTCCGACGAAATCCCGTCCCGGAAACGCGTCGACCGCGAAATGTACGGTTTGGCCGACCCTCACCTTGCCCACGTCCGCTTCGGCGACCGTGGTGTCGATCTGCATTTTCTTCAGGTCCTGGGCGATGGTGAAAAGGGTAGGGGTCTGGAAGCTCGCGGCTACGGTCTGGCCCACATCCACGTTCCGCGACACCACAACGCCCGATACCGGCGAGACGATCACGCTGTAGCGCAGATTGGTCTCGTCGCGATGCACCTGAGCGGTGGCGGCGGCCACTTGCGCCCTGGCCGCACCCAACGCCTGTATCGCCGCATCCAATTCGGCGCGGGAGATATAGTCCTGCCCGAACAGGGCGCGAGCACGCCGCTCGTTGGCCTCCGCCAGCTGCAAAGATGCGCGGGCATTGGCCACGTTGGCGCGGCTCTGATCGAGCTGGGCGCGGAACAGGGCCGGGTCCAATTCGGCAAGCACCTGGCCTTCGCGGACTCGATCGTTAAAGTCGGCGTGGAGCGTCTGGACCGTACCGGACACCTGGGTGCCGACGTTGACCAGCACCACGGGATTCAAGGTTCCATTGGCGGAAACGGTTTGCTGGATATCGCCCCGGGCGACCGGAGCCGTGCGGTAGGCGGAGGCATCGGCGGCATGCCGGTTCTTGTTCCACAGTACGAATCCGCCGGCGACCAGGGCCAAGATGAGCAACAAGATTAAGAGTTTCGAACGCGACATCATGAACCTTGATTAAGGGAAATTGGTCTTTTTTTCCACCGCCCGCGAACTGGCGCCGATCTCGGTCGGATCCAGAGCGCCTATCGCCTGCGCGAGGCGGGCTTTGCCGATGTGCCAGTTATAGCGGGCCTGGACGTGCTGCAAGCGGGCATTGGCAAGATCGGCTTCGGCGTTCAGAAGTTCCAGAATGCTGCCCGCTCCGGCTTTATAACGGCCCAAGGCTACCTTTTCCGCCTGGGTCGCGCTTGCCAAGAGATCGTTCGTGCTGGACAGCGTTTCCCGCGTGGTATTCAAATCGAAATAGGCGCGCCACACGTCGAGAGCGATCGTTTGATCCAATTGATCGCGGGTGGCTTCCTGGACCGATACCTGTTCCTCGGCGCTCCGAATCTGGTAGGTATTGGCGAATCCGGTGAATAGCGGCACGCTGAGTTGCAGACCGACCGACCAGCTTTGGAAGCTTTGCGAGATGCTGGAATCGCTGTAGGCGTAATTGCTCACCAGCGAAACAGTCGGCAGGCTGCCCGAGCGCGCCGATCTCACATTCGCCTCGGCCGCTCGGACCTGGGCCTCGGCCGCAGCCAAATCCGGACGCAACGCTTTCGCTTCTTCGATCAAGGCTTGCACGTCGCGTTCCCGTTCCGCATCCGGCTCGATGAAGGCGGGCGGCTCGATGTCCAATGACGCATGGGGCTTGAGGCCCATGGCGTTGGCCAGAACTCCCAAGGCATTCTGCGCGTCGCCGGTGGCTCTCTGGCGGTTGAGTTTGGCTTGCGCGTAGGCGGTTTGAGCTTGCAGCTTGTCGGCGAGAGCTGCCGCGCCGACCTCGTAACGAAATGCCGCCGCCTCGAATGCTTCCTCGCTGGACCGTTCGGAAGCTTCGGTGGCTTCGAGCGCCGAGCGGGCCGCGAACAACTGGTAATACGCTTGCACTGCGGTGAATAGCACGTTCTGCAGCGTCGATGCGTGGCTCCAGTTGGCGGCATCGAGCGCCGCCCGCGCATTTTCCAGTCGCGCGGATCGGCCGCCGAAATCGAACAGCAGATAGTTGAGGCTTACCGAGGGCGTGATCCGGAATTGTTCCCTGCCCCCGAAGGTTCCGCCACTAACCCCCGTTCCCAGGGGGAAGCCTTGCAATTGGCTTTGGGATACGCTTCCGGAGCCGGTCTGGCCGTATGAGGCCGTGGTGTTCAGGTTGACGGTAGGGAGGTAGGCGGCTTCCGCCACGCCGAACTGGGCCGCCTGAACCCGTGCGTTCGCCCAGGCTTGGCGGGTTTGCGGATTGTGGCAAAGCGCCTGGTCGATGATTTCGAGCAAGGACCAGGCTTGGCCGGCGTGTGCATCCGCCGGGCAGGGATCGCCCAGTCCGGGTTTCCGGACCGATCGCGCCGGAGTCGGCGCCACGGCTTTGCGAGTGTCCAGGGGATCTTCGAGAAACGGCGGACGTTCCGCCGCCGGCAAATCGTCGGCCAAGAGCATGCCGGCCAACAATAAGAATCTCAGCCCGGACGCGGGGCGTGGTCTGGCATTCATGCGTTCTTAGCGTTCGGGTTTTTCGAGCAAGCGCCGGCGTCCCTCACCCGATAATTCGGGCGCGGCCGTCAAGATCACCGTGTGCAGCGTGGTTTGCAGGGCGGTCATAGCATGGTCGCTTCGCTCCAATGCCGCTTCGAGAAGGTGCCGGTCGAACGGCTCGGCTTGGAGCGTCCGTCTGACCTCGTCGCGGGAGGCGCGCACCGCCTCGATGCGAGATACGAGTTCCGGCCGCTGCGCATCCAGGATGCTGCGGAACGTCGAGGCATCGTGCTCCGGCAATCGTGACGTGAACCGTTCTTCGAAAGATTCGATCGACAACCACGGACGCCGGTGCGTGTGTTTATAGGTGCCGACGCCGAGCCAGGCTGACAGAAACACGTTGAGTAGGAGCGAGCCCAGAAGAATCCAGGCGGTGGTTCGGGACGACAAGCTGAAAGGCTTCATCGATCGCTGAAATCCTCTTGCATGGGGGTAAGGGCAGCCGTGTTGAGCCAGTCCTCGGAGGTCGTGCCGTTGATTCCGCCGTACCAACCCAAAAGACAACCCATGATGAGCGCGAGACCGAAGGTGGCCACGCCCGGCCAATACGACGCAAACGGCCAAACGACGATGTCGGTCGGCGGCGCGATAGCGGAAACGGGCTGCTGCGGCAATGCGAGGGCTCGTTGGCAGATATGTTGCGCAAGCTGCTCGGATGGCGTTTCGATGCGCCAGAGATCGAGCAGACGGTCGATGCGCTCGGCCTCGGTGCGTTCTGCTCGAAAGCGCGAAGAGCCCGCCAGCCGGCGCCAGATCCCATGCGGCTTTGTCGGCCAACGCCGGGTATCGGCGCCGAAGGCGGCGAAATGATGTTTGAGGCGGGTCAATAGCATCGGACTCCTCCTAAGTTCGGATCAATGGGGCCAGACGTTCGCGTAGTGTGCGGCGCGCCCGGACCAGCAAAGCTTCCAAAGCGCCCACCGAGATCTCGAGAATTTCGGCGGCTTCGGCATTGCTGAACCCTTCGTAATAACACAGAACCAGGGCGCTCCTCTGGCGCATCGGCAGTTCCTCGACCGCCGAGGCGATCTGTTCGGCCTGCTGTTGCTGAGTCAGCACGGATTCCAAATCTGCGGCTTGGATAAGCGGTTCGTCGTCGCCCCAGGGCTCGTATCGGTCCCTGCGGCGGCGATCGATGCACAGATTGACGACAATCCGTCCCAACCAGACGGCGAAAGTGCCTTTTTGCGGGGACCACGCCGCGGCGTTTACCCAAACCCGCAGAAAGGCTTCCTGCACAACTTCCTCGGCCTCGGCCGATACTCCGCTGATCCGCCGCGCCAGCGCATACATCCGGGGAGTATGGCGATGGACCAACAACGAAAATGCGTCGTGATCGCCTTGAGCGACCCGACTCATGAGGATTTCGTCGCGGATCGATGCGGTATCGCCGTTCTGCTCCTGTCGGCGGGACTGAAATCCGGTTCCGGATGTCATGATCGAGCAGGACAAATCGTTCACGACCAGTTGCTGTTTAGGTACGCCGATTCGATCGGAACGGCGGTGAGTGGATCGGCGTCCCCGATAGGCGAGCATCGTAGGTCGGCAATCCTTTGCCGACGCATGTATCGGCAAAGGATTGCCGACCTACCAAAAGAGATTGGTACCGGGGAAATTCGCGAAAACGCTTTCATATCTCTATATACGCAGGTACGGGAAAAAACCTGCGCGCGCTGAAATATCGGAAAACGGGGGCAGGACGGTCAGAAGAACTTCTCGTGCAGAGACAGGATGACTTCCATCACGATGAGAATGACGATGTACCACTCCACGCGGAGCGTCTGGCGGCTGTTGACCAGGTCCAGATAGGTTTCGGCGGTGCGGGAGATCAGTTCCAGCTTGCGCGATAGCGCCAGATCCCGATCACGCAGTTCGTATTCGTAGGCCAGCCTCTCATAAAGGCGGTCGAGTTCGATGTCTTCCCAGGTGATTTCCGGCTTTTCGGTGACTTCGACGCGGCCCACGGTCCGGGTCAAAATCAACAAGACGTTGCCGATTTCGTTGAGTATCTCTTTCTTGTCCCGGGCGGGGCCTAGGCCCTGGCTCAGGCGTTCCGCCAGCCGCTCGACGCGGTCGAAGACCTCTCCGACGCTGCGTTCGTAATAACCCAGCACGCAGCTTTTCGCCAGCACGTGGGCGACGACTTGCAGCCGGCCCGTAGTCGCTTCGGTAAGACTCAATCGCCCATTTGTATCGAAGCGCTCGGGCCGGTCGGGATCGATGATGATGTCTACCTCGTCCGATTCGGGGTGCGCAAACGGATTTTGGACCGACGGTGCCAGGCGCTCGAGGATTTCCGTTTCTTCGGATCGGGTGAGACCGACGAGCACGACGACGCCGAAGCGAAAAATGAGGCTGTAACCCCTTGGACCCACCAGCATGGTCAGCGGTCCCACGGCGAGCCGGCTGCCGCGCTCCAGATCCCGAATATCGATGCGGGTCCCGAGAAACCAGGCCCGTGCGCGTAAAAGTTGGGCGGCTTCGGTCGCCTTTTGAATGTCCTCCGTTTGCACCGGCTCTGGTCCTTATAGGCTATTCATCGCGTTTCGAAGCGGTATGCCGCTCGCCGAATTTTTCGGCGACCTGCTTGTAATAACGGTCGTGCAGCGCCAGGTTGCCGCCGCGCATTTCTCCCAGCCGCTGCACGAGCAGATGCAGCCGATTTAAACCCTCCCGGTATTGCGCCGATGAATCGTCGCACAGCTCGATCAGTCGGCCGACGTCTTCGATCTCCCGCCGCAAACGCACTTCCTCGGGAACATAGCCGGCGTTCTTGAGAACCCGGTACGCCATGCGCAGATCGGCAGGCACCAGGGCCAGTTCCTCTTCGTCGGGTACGGGTTTGCCGGCGCCGGGCAAATCGTTCAAATCGCCGCGCGCGATGGCCTCCCGGATTTTTTCTTCCGCGATTCGATCGAGAAATGCGAGCGTACTCATGGGGCTATGGAAAAACCTTAGTGATGCCTCTCGTGAATTTCCCGGTGCAGTGCCTTGTATTCCTCGGAGAGTTTGTGCTCCGGCGCGTAATGGATCAGCGGCTTGGATTCGCTATGGGATTCGCGCACCTTCACCGAGGGCGAAAGCTTGGTCTGCAATACCGGATGGCCTTCCGAGATCAGCTGGTTGACCAGTTGCTGAGGCAAATTGGCGCGGCCCTGGAACTGGTTGACGATGATGCCTTCGATTTCCAGCGCGTCGTTGTGGTCCGCCTTGATCTCGCCGATCACGGCCAGCAGGTTGTACAGCGCTTCCCGCGAAAAGGCGTCGCAATCGAAGGGAATCAGGCAGCGCCGGGCGGCGATCAAGGCCGATCGGCTGTAGAAGTTGAGTACCGGCGGCGTGTCGATATAGATGCGCTCGAATTCGCCGAGAGCATCCAGCGCCTCGCGCAGCTTGTAAATCTTATAACGGGATTCGAGCCGGCTCTGCAGCGGTTCCAATTCGGGATGCGAGGGCACCACATAGAGGTTAGGGAACGGCGTTTCGTGTATGGCGCTATCCAGCCCGGTGTTCGGGCTCTTGCCGAACAGGTTCAGGCTTAAGGTGTCCTTGAAGAAGTGGGCGATGCTGGCGTCCGGATCGGCCACCTTCTGGCCCAGCAAATAATGGGTGGAGTTGCCCTGGATATCGAGATCGACAACCAAGGTTTTCTTGCCTTCGGCGGCGCTGATGGCGGCGAGATTGCAGGCAATCGTGGACTTACCGACGCCCCCCTTTTGATTGAAAATAACGCGGCGCATAGAAGTTCTCTTGATGGATGGGTAAAAAATATCCAGAAAAGTATAGAGAACAATAGCATCCGATAGCTAGGGAAACCCCGAACAAATGAGGAAGCCGTTTGTGTCCGGCCTGCGTCTCGCACCCTTCCAATCGCAAACGGACCTTTAGTCGGTCCCTTCCAATCGCAAACGGACCTTTAGTCGGTCCCTTCCAATCGCAAACGGACCTTTAGTCGGTCCCTTCCAATCGCAAACGGCATCTCTGGGAGCGCCAGAGCTGCCCTTCCGACAAAGCCCTTCGCCGAGCCGATACGTCGGCAAGGGATTGCCGACCTACATATCCGAATCCCTTACACCGATTCGGAAAACGCTCTCTGGGAGCGCTAGAACGACCCTTCCAGGAGCGCCGGAGCCACCTTTTCAATCGCAGACGGTCGCTCGGAAATGCCGAAACCCGATCAAAGAACCGCGAGCCGATAAACGAGCCCCGCCATGGCACAAATACCGATCAGAGGAATAACGCCCAGCTTGAAGCGGAGCAATGCCGTCGCCGAGGTTAGAGCGATTCCCACGGACAGCCAATCGACAGGGCCGTTCAGGCCGTTGGGCCAGAACAGGTGATAAGCGAAGAACACGGCAAGATTCAATATCACGCCCACCATGGCGGCGGTTATGCCGGTCAGGGGCGCGGTGAACTTGATGTTGCCATGGGTCGCTTCCGCCAGCGGCCCGCCCAGCAGGACGAGCAGAAACGACGGCAGAAACGTGAAATAGGTCGCGATCACCGCCCCGGCGGCACCTCCGAGCAAGGGCGCGCCGTCGATCAAATCCTTACTCCAGCCGGCCAGGAAGCCCACGAAGGTAACCACCATAATCAAAGGACCCGGCGTGGTTTCTCCCAATGCCAGCCCATCCATCATTTGGGGAGCGGTCAGCCAGTGGTAATGCTCGACCGCCCCTTGATAAACGTAAGGCAGCACCGAGTAGGCGCCGCCGAAAGTCAGCAGGGCGGTTTTGGTGAAGAACCAGCCCATCTGAACGGCATCTCCCTGCCAGCCCCGATCCTGATCCAGGAGCGCCAGGATTCCTCCCCACGAAATCAGTCCGACGATCGCCAGGGCCATCAGCCTCGGCCGGGACAGCCTGGCGTGATCCGGCGTCGGCGTGCGGTCGTCTATGATCGATGGACCGAAGTTCTTGTCGGGGTTGCCGTGATCATCCGCGGCCCGGAAAAATCGCGGTGCGAGACGTCCGCCCAGGGCACCCAGCAGGGCCGCAGCCAGAATGATGGCGGGGAAAGGAACGGAGAGCACCGAAATGGCAAGAAAGGCCAGCACGGCGATGCTCCAAAGGACGCCGTTTTTCAGTGCCCGTGAACCGATGCGATAGGCGGCGAAAACCACGATCGCCACCACCGCCGGCTTGATGCCGTAGAGCACGCCGGCAACCGCCGGCAGACTGCCGAAAGTCATGTAAATCCAGGACAGCAGGATCAGAATGGCCAGAGAGGGCAGGATGAACAGGACGCCGGCGGCGATTCCGCCTCTGAGGCCATGGAGCAGCCAGCCGATATAGGTGGCCAGTTGCAAGGCTTCCGGCCCCGGCAGGAGCATGCAGTAGTTGAGGGCATGAAGATAGCGCCGCTCCGAAATCCAGCGCCGCCGTTCCACCAGTTCCTGGTGCATGATGGCGATTTGCCCGGCTGGCCCCCCGAAGCTGATGAAGCCCAGTTTCAGCCAGAACCGCAAGGCTTCGCCGAAGTTGACGGTGGGATTTTCGTTTGTAGCGAGGTATTCGATCGGGCCGTTTTGCTGATCCATTATTATCCGAGAAACGGCAGTTGGACGTGACGGAGTGTGCGGCGGGCGGGTCGCCTGGCAAGGCGCGACGCCGCCGCGGGGTAGTCTCCCGCAAGAAGGAGCAACGCCGCCAGGTGGCCCGCCCGCCGTGCAATCGGGTGCGTAGCGGCTTCACCCAAAAGGTGAGATTGATGCAGGGCGGGACGTTCAGGATTCATCGGGCTTTTCTGGTGCATCGAAGCGGTCAACTGCCGTTTCTAGGATTATTGGTGCCGAAACCTTGGGCGACCCAATAACGGCCGCGACATATTTTAACCGTCAATCAACCGGCGCAGCAGTTCGAATCCTTCTTCCCAATCGTCCAAGCCGCTCGATGCATTGATATGTCCGCACGGCGCGATCTCGACAAGTTGGCTGCCCCAAGCCGCCGCACAGCGCCGAGCGTAATCCGGGCTGCCGTAGGGATCGTCGGGACTGGCGACGACCGTACTCGGGAATGGGAGGTTCATGCGGGGCACCGGCGAAAAGCCTACGGCGCCACTTGGAAAAGTCGCCAAAGAGGGATCGGGAGGTGCGACCAGCAATGCGCCATGAATCGAACGCCCCATCTGCTGGGCCCAGTGGGCAACGAGGAGACACCCCAAGCTGTGTGCAACGAGTACGGTGTGCGGTCCGGATTCCGATACGGCGATTTCGAGTTGCTCGATCCAGTCGCCGCAAACCGGATTATTCCATTCTTTTTGTTGAACCCGGCGGAACTCGGGATGCTTGATTTCCCATCGGGTTTGCCAGTGTTCGGACCCGGAGTTGCCGATACCGGGAACTATGAGTACCGGGTTTTGAATGCGAACCTCAACTATCGGTACAACGTCTCGTCGGATGGGCGCAGGTCGATAAGCCATGTCGATTCCCCGGCTACCGATTGACGGCTTCCAGCGTCGTTTCCCGCTTCGTGTTGCCGTCGAATGTCCTAAGGCGCTTCGGCTGTAAGTAAACTTTATCGCCTTCGCTCAAGCCTTTGCGGCCGAACTGGTCGCGGGTCAGTTCGACTTCCACGGACCCGCGATCGTCGATGCGTTCCAGTTCGATGCGCACGGTGGCTCCCAGCGGACGGATATCGCGTATCTTGGCGGCGATGGTGCAGGTGCCGCCGCCGTCTCGCAGGATCTCGATTTCATGGGGCCGTACGTAGAAGATCGCCGATTCCGGATGATCGGAGCCGCCGGTGAGGTCCACCTGGGTTTCGCCGATACGGGCATGGCCGTCGTGGATGCGGCCGTGGAACAGGTTGACGTCGCCCAGAAAGTGGTAGACGAAGGGCGTTTCCGGGTGGTCATAAACTTCGTCGGGCGTCCCGATCTGCTCGACCCGGCCCTCGTTCAGCACCACCACGCGGTCGGCCACTTCCAGAGCCTCTTCCTGATCGTGGGTGACGAACACGCTGGTGACGTGCAATTCGTCGTGCAAACGTCGCAGCCAGCGGCGCAAATCCTTGCGGACCTTGGCGTCGAGTGCGCCGAACGGTTCGTCGAGGAGCAGCACCTTGGGTTCGACCGCCAAGGCTCGGGCCAAGGCGATGCGCTGGCGCTGGCCGCCCGACAACTGGCCGGGATAACGGTCGGCCAGCCAATCCAGCTGCACCAGGTTCAGCAAGTCGTGTACCTTGCGCCGGATTTCGCTTTCCGAAGGTCGCTGACCTCGCGGCCGGACCCGAAGACCGAAGGCGATGTTCTCGAATACCGTCATGTGGCGGAACAGGGCGTAATGCTGAAACACGAATCCGACTTGCCGTTCCCGTACGTGGCGGTTGGTCGCATCCTCGCCGTAAAACAGGATAGAGCCCGAATCGGGTGCCTCCAGCCCCGCGATGATGCGCAGCAAGGTCGTCTTGCCGCAGCCGGAAGGCCCCAAGAGCGCCACCAGTTCGCCGCTGCCGATGTTCAAGGTAATGTTCTTAAGAGCCTTGAATCGGCCGAAGGATTTTTCCACGTCGTTGATTTCTATGCTCATATCGGAGTGCTCCTGGATTTTTGTAGAGCGGCTTAGCAGGGATGGACCTTCTGATTCGGCGGGTTACGCTTTCGGCGGGTTACGCTGCGCTAACCCGCCCTACGACCTACGATCGATCGACGGTCTGCTGTTTGATGCGCCATTCGAGAATGCTCTTGGCCGCCAGCGTCACCAAAGCCAGCAGCGCCAGCACGGAAGCCACCGCGAACGCCGCGGCGCTGTTGTATTCGTTGTACAGAATCTCCACGTGCAGCGGGATGGTGTTGGTCATTCCCCGGATATGGCCGGACACCACCGATACCGCGCCGAATTCGCCCATGGCGCGCGCGTTGCAGAGAATCACGCCGTAGAGCAGGCCCCATTTGACGTTGGGCAGGGTGACGCGCCAGAAGGCCTGCCAGCCGGAGGCGCCCAAGACGATCGCGGCTTCCTCTTCCTCGGTGCCCTGCGCCTGCATGAGCGGAACGAGTTCGCGGGCTACGAACGGAAAGGTGACGAAAATCGTGGCCAGGACAATGCCGGGGACGGCGAAGATCAGCTTGATGTCGTGCTCTTGCAGCCACGGGCCGAGCCAGCCCTGGAGTCCGAACAGCAGCACGTAGATCAGTCCCGAGACCACCGGCGATACCGAGAACGGTAGGTCGATCAGGGTCATCAACAGGCTTTTTCCCGGAAATTCGAATTTGGCGATAGCCCAGGCGGCAGCGATGCCGAACACCAGGTTCAGCGGCACGGCGATGGCCGCCGCCAAGACCGTCAGCCACATGGCGGAAAGCGCATTGGGCTCGATCAGCGCGGCTCCATACGCAGCCCAGCCTTTGCCGAGGGCTTGGGTGAATACGACGGTCAGCGGCAAAAACAGAAAGCCGAACAGAAAAGCCAGGGCCAAAGCGGTCAGCAGCCAGCGGACGAGCGCCGGCTCGCGATTCGTACGGCTGGCGGTGCGGGTTCGGCTGATCGATGAAGGGAGGGCAATCGAAGACATTTGGTATTCCTTGCAAATGTTAAGCGCGGCGCAGTTGGCTCCAGCGCTGGAGCCCGTTGATGGCCAGCAGCAGGCCGAACGATACGATCAGCATGGACACGGCCAAGGCCGTGGCGCCGGCGTAGTCGTACTGTTCCAGCTTGGTGATGATGAGGAGCGGCGTGATTTCCGAAACCATAGGAATATTGCCGGCGACGAAAATGACCGAACCGTATTCGCCGACGGCGCGGGCGAAGGCCAGGGCAAATCCGGTCAGGAGCGCCGGCAGCAGCGTCGGCAGGATAACCTTTTGAAAGGTCTGCCAGCGATTGGCGCCGAGGCTGGCCGCGGCTTCCTCCAATTCGGTCTCGAAATCCTCCAGGATCGGCTGAACCGTGCGGACGACAAAGGGCAGGCCGATGAAGGTCAACGCGAGAATCACGCCCAGCGGCGTGTACGCGATCTTGATCCCCAAGGGAGTAAAGATCTGGCCGATCCAGCCCTTGCTCGAATAAAGTGTCGCCAGCGCAATGCCGGCCACGGCGGTCGGCAAGGCAAACGGCAAGTCGACGAAGGCGTCCACGAGCTTTTTGCCGAAGAAGTCGTAGCGGACCAGAACCCAGGCCACCAGCAGCCCGAATACGGCATTGATGCAGGCACCGGCCAGCGCGGCCCCGAAAGTCAGCTTGTAAGAGGCCAAAACCCGCGGGGCGGTAATCACTGTCCAGAATCCGTCCCAACCCAGCGTGGCGCTCTTCAGAACCGTTGCCGAGAGGGGCACCAGCACGATGAGACTCAAGTATGTCAACGTGAATCCCAGGGTTATCGAAAAACCGGGCAATACTCCATGTTTTTTCAGCATCGCCAAGAGAGCTCCCATCAGGTGTGAGGTTGTTTGCTTGTACGATAACAGCGCACGGTTATTCTCAAAAATAATAAAAATGCTTGTTATTATAACCAGAAGTCATTATTGGGCAGGTACAACCGGCCAAGGTCACTCAATGAAATCGACCTGGCTTGGCTATCTGATCGCACGGCAATTGGAGTGTCACCTTGCCGCAGAAATTTCGGAAGCAGTTTTGGCTCAACGCAGCCGCATGGGTCGTATGAGAGATTCTTGGCAGCGCGATGATCTCGCCCGCCGGTTGTGTGGGACACGCTACCGAGCGGGTGAGAGCGATTCGTCACCGCAGGCACAGGTGCCTGGTCCTCGTGCCGACGGTAGATCCGTCCGGGCTTGGTTTGCTTCCACCACCGGCACGATCCTATGGGCATGTTCTCGTGACAGGCGAACCGGCGGTGGAAGAGCCACCGCTTGCGCATTGATCTGAGTCTTCAAAGCATCATAAAAAAAAGCAAGGGTTCCGCCGCCCCGGTGTCAGAAAATTTTACAAGTCATGGGCCGGTCGCCGGTAGCGCATTTGCTATCACGAAATTAAGAAAAATCAAACTTTTACGAAAGATCAGGTCAGGTTTTTGGCAAGGCTGAGCTTTCAAAGCTAACTGCATATCAGGTTTCTACGAAACATCGAAGGATCCGGATGTTTCAGGGACTTTACGGCGCCAATTTCCGTGTTACCTAGAAAGTGTATTGAAGAACAAATAGATGAATGTCTGGCACAAAAATTGACTGAACTGTGGCAGCGTCTGGAAAAGGCGCTTTGTGCGCAATCCGGCCGTTCATCTTTTATTAGGATTGCGTCCCGGCGAGGGGCATTCGTCGAGCGAGACTCGCGGATCTCAAGGACGCGGCCGGGCGAAATAATCGGCATTTGCTGTCTTCACGCCTACATACCGACAAGGATAAGGATGATGTCGTATGAAAACGATTGCAGGAAAAGTACTAGCCCGCATTTCTCACACCCCTTCCAATCGCAAACGGGCCTTTAGTCGGCCCCTTCCAATCGCAAACGGTCGCATCGGGAGCGCCGAAGCGACCCTTCCTACTGCGGACGCCGCCCAATCGCAAACGGTCGCTTTAGTCGCGACCCTTCCACTTACTGTGACACGCCGTCTTTGCGCTACGCCATCCGGCTGCGCACAAAGTCCAGGGCAGCCTTCCTTGGCCGCCCGCTCAGCGGGCCCATCCTTCACCGGAGGATGGGCTTCTCCGCCTCGCCCCTCTCGCTGGCTCGACGTAGTGTCAGCTACGCCTTCGCCGTCGCTCAGTCCGTGCGGCGCGCCACAGCGGCGTCTCGACGCCCTCGCGACGAAAGGGTGTGAGAAATGCGGGCTAGTCTGGTGGTCCTCAATAGCGCGAGCGTCGCCAGGTTTCAATCAAGCTTATTGAAAAGCTGTCTCGATTTCCCGATCGGGTTTTGATCGGCCTCGGCCCACCACATCGAGGCTTTCGACATTCCGCTATTGCTGCCGGTCAATAGCTGTTTTAAGGAGAAAACGAATGTCAACAACGGAATATTTCCTGTCTTTAGAAAGTTTGCCCGACCAGAATATTCAGCACCCGACTAATCCTGAATCTACGGGATTTAACCGCACATTCATTCGTCTGATCGCAATAGCATTGATAGCGTTATGCATGGCGGTCGTATTGGGGGTACGCTGGAGCAATTTTACCTATTACTGGTACCAGCCGTTCGTGAATGCCTACTCGATTACGGTTGGAGTATTTATTATTTCGCGCTTCGTGCTTTCCGTTTTTTATAAACCGCCGAAGGATGTCGGTATAGCGCCTACAGTCAGTATCATCATTACCGCTTTCAACGAAGAAGAAGCGATTTACCGAACTGTCGAATGCTGTTATTCCGTCGATTATCCGCCCGAGAATTTCGAAGTGATTGTCGTCGACGATGGATCGACCGACGGTACATTGAGGGAAGTCAGTCGCGCTCAAGAACGCTGGCCGCAACTCACGCTGGTGTCCTTCGATCGCAATAAAGGGAAACGCGAGGCGATGGCGGCCGGAGCCCGCGTATCGAGCGGGGAAATCCTGGTTTATGTGGACTCGGACAGTTTTGTCCGGCGAGATGGGATAAAAAAAATCGTCCAGGGCTTTGCCGATCCCACGGTCGCCGCGGTAGCCGGACATACCGAGGTCGCAAACGTCGCAGAAAATGGCCTCACCCGGATGCAACAGGCACGCTACTATGTGGCATTCCGAGTTATCAAGGCCGCTGAGAGTATATTCGGCGCCGTTACCTGCTGTCCCGGTTGTTTCTCCGCTTACCGCCGTAGTTGTGTGATGGAGGTTCTCGATCGCTGGCTCAACCAGCATTTTCTCGGCGTTCGCGCTACCTTCGGAGATGACCGCAGCTTGACCAATATGCTGCTGCGCAAATATCGCGTGATTTACTCGGGAGAAGCGATTGCTACGACTATCGTCCCCGAAAAGCATCGGAAATTTCTCAAACAGCAGCTGCGCTGGAAAAAGTCGTGGTTCCGAGAAAGTTTAATCGCCGCGACTTTTATGTGGAAAAAACCTCCGCTTGCAGCCGTCGCTTTTTATGCCCAATTGCTGTTCCCGATAGTGGCTCCCATCCTGATACTTCGTATGTGTCTATGGCTGCCGATCGCCAATAACGATTTCATATCGCCGATGGTGTACTTTCTCGGCACGGTAATGATAGGGCTTATGTTTTCGGCTTATTACCTTTTCTGGAAATCCGATAGAAACTGGATTTATGGCCTTTATTTTACGATTTATTACATGATCTTCTTGGTTTGGCAGATGCCGTATGCGATTGCCACTCAGCGAAACAACGGATGGGGGACGCGGTGATGGCCACGAAGCAAACAGTTGTCGTAAGCGAGTTTCCCAGCAGCGCGCACCCGGTCGGACATTGGCGCAATCTGTTTTGGTGGATAGCCTTGGCCGTCACGGTGACAGCGATTCTGCAAGGTGTGGAATACATGTCTAGCGCGTCGTCCTCACCCCCGCCGGCCCCGATTATGGCTGGACAGGAGAGAGAAGCGTTCGTCGCGCTGGTGTTCGGCAAGATCAGCTCCTCGCGCGACTCCGCGATTCCGACGGAGTCATTCCGGGCTGATATGACAGCTTTGAAAAAGGCCGGTTATTCCACGGTGCGGCTCGCACAAGTGCGCCGGTGGCAGCTTGATGACGAGGCTGCGCTGCCGGAAAAACCTCTGTTGCTGACATTCGACGAAGCGTACAGGGAAACCCTGGAGACCGCGGACGAGGTGTTCGCGTCCGTGGGCATGACGGGAGTCGTATTCGTCAATCCGAGCTTGCTGGATCAGGCCAATATCCACATGGTTTCTTGGCACAGACTCAAACAGCTGGTCAAGAGCGGTCGCTGGGAAGTGGGCGTATCCGGCTGTCAGGATTCCGGTGTTGGAGGCTTTACATCGACCGAAGTTCTGGCGCAGAGATACGCCCGAGAGCGCAAGGTACTGGAGCAGAGGCTCGGACAGCCCATTATCGCCGCGGATTGTTCGCGTGCCTGGAACGCGGATCAGAGCGGCGAAGCCGACATCTGGCCCCAGACCTTGAAAGCGGCGTCTCTTTCCGTGGGTTTTGTTACCGGTCTTTGGGGAGCCAACTACCGGGATGACCCCTGGTCCGGTCTCAGACGAATTCGGGTGTCGAAGGAGTGGAGCGAAGCGGATCTGCTCGCTCGGCTCGAAGCCCATGCACCGCGCCGGAAGCCTTTCATCGATCACTTTCAAGCCGCTCGTTCTGCCCCGGACTGGGTGGTGGACAGAGGCGAAATCGCCATCGAGGATGGCGCGCTTCGGGTGGCCAGCAAGGAGGGAGAGCAGGGGGCGCTGGTCATGCTCGGCGGCACGGAGCATTGGCAAAATGCCGGCGTGGAAGTGCAACTCGAGGGACAACCGCAAGGTCAATTTTGGATTTCCTTGCGGCAACGACAAGGCGAGCCGTTCGTCCGGCTGGGCGTTTCCGAGGGGCTGGCTCTGCTCCAGGCACGCAATAAGGACGGTAGCTTCAATCAACTCGCGAGTCGGGAAGTGCTTTCAGGGACTATCACCTTAGCGTTGCGAGTCGTTGATTCCCGAGTGGTCGCATCGGTAAACGGACGTCCGCTGTTAAAGCGGCCGGCCGAGATGCCTGCGGGATCCGATTACGGTCCCTTAACGCTCGCGGTCTGGAACGAAAGCGATGAGGATCCGGCGGGCGCGGGCAGCGCATCCGTGCGCCTGAACTGGGTAAAGGCAGAACCGTTGCCGCAAAAATACGGGATCGTGGCCGCGATACCCGGGGCAGCCGCCTGGACAAAGCTTCGCCGCGAAGTCGATGATCTTTACATGCTCAGCCCAAAGTATTTCACCTGGGCGAGCGGGGGCACGCATAAAGAGGTAGAGAATCGCGACCTTGCCGTGGAGATCTTCGCCCGCCATCATCGGCTCAAGTTTTTGCCGGCCTTGATCCTTGAGGACAACATTCGGTCATCCGAGACCGTCGCGCTGGCCGAGCAGGCATTGAATTGGGCGGCAGACCCAGCATTCGACGGCCTGAACATCATCATGAAACGCTCCACCGCCGGGGATCGGCAATCGAAAGACTTTCTCGCCAATCTCGACGCGCGCATGGCGGCGAAGGGCAAGATCTTGGCCGTCACCATGGTTGGCGACATAGGGCAGGACGTATTCTCTCTCAGCCGCGACGACTTGGTGCTGGTGAAGGATGGGGGCAACATAGTCTCTGAAGATGAATATACCGTGGCTTCTGTGCCGTGACGGCAGTCGGAGCCACGGGAAACGTGGCGCAGAAAATTTCCAATGGCACAGATCTTGGCAAGCAGATGAAACAAATCATCGGATTCATCGTATTGGACAGCCAGCGGTAAAGTATGGCTATAATCGGATAGGCAGTCGGCTGGACACGGGCTGTCGGTACGAGTGGATGAGGGTAGCGGTGTCGGCTATCCAAGAAGAGGAGGTCAAATAATGAAAAGCTTGTCGATCTTAAGGACGATGACTGTGGGGAAGACTTCGGTTGGAGCAGTAGGCAGGCCAAGGAGGAAAAGGAAAGTACTGTCGATTCTCGATCTACCGCTGGCGGGGCTGCCGCCTATCGCAGCCGCCATACTCCTCGCCCGCGATGCCTCTCGCGGCGTCTCATCATTACCATTCTTATTCTCCGGGCGGGCACGCAATGTGCTGCCTCAGCGCACGCCCCCTGCCGCTGCGCGTCCGGTTTCCGGGGACTTTTGCCGGGCGGCGCCTCATGGATCGATTGCCAGCGTCCGGCGACGATCCCCCCGGCGATCTTGTATGACTTCAGCGCTCGGGATTCAGTGAAGTCCATCTCTGCGCTTGCGCATCCGCGGCGGCTAGCCGTCGCGGATGCGCAAGCGAATGACAACGGCCGGATTGCCGTTGGCTTTTCATCGCTGTGTGATGCTTGCTGTATCCGCGCGGTGAATCCGGCTCCGTTGCTCGATACGAATTCAAACTAAGAAGAGTCAGCGTGTGATGTTAGGGAACTGTCATTTCTTCGGCCCGTCGGCCGCAAGCCTCATCTTCGAACGTGTATTGCTCAGCCTGATCGCCCTCGTATTCGCGGCCGCAGTTACAGCAGAGGAGTCGACTTCCGAATCCGCCGACACGGTTTTGAACCGTGCCGATGCGCTCTATTCCGAGAAGAAGTATGAAGACGCTCGCCGCGAGTACGAGCGGGCGATCGCGATCGATAAAGGCTCGGTGGCGGCTTGGCGGGGGCTCGCTTGGAGCTATTGGGCGCTGGGCGAGAAGACGCGTGCTTATAAAATCTGGACGGATCTTTTCGCGGCCTTTCCCGACGATGTGTCGATTCTGTTGGCTTTGGGCAAGGCCTGTGAGCAGGATCGCCATTGGGACCGGGCGCTTGATTATTATTCGCGGGTAATGAAAAACGATCCGGAAGAGGAACAGGCTCATCTCGGAAGGGCGCGGATTTTTTTGGCCCAGCGAGCGTATAAGCCTGCCGAGCGGGAGATTCGGGCCGTGATGAAGCGTGCTCCTGCGGATGCCGCAGTGAGCTCGCTTCTTGCCGATGCCTTGATAGGCCAGCAGCGGTACAAAGACGCCGAGGAGATCTTGAGACCCTTGGTAAAGGCGGAACCGGTGCCGGCAAACCAGCGGCGTCTTGGCCACACCCTGGCCGAGCTCGGCCGATATGAGGAAGCGGCCGAATATTACAGAAAATGTCTTCAGATTCAGCGTGACGATGATTTGGTCGCGGGTTGGCGTCAGTTGGGCTCAAAGCTTAGGCGGCTCGGACAGCATCAGCGGGCCTATGAGATTTGGCGCGGTCTTTTGAAGGATTTTCCGGGCGACGTACCGACTCTTTTGGCGTTCGGCCGGGCTAGCGAGCAGGACCAGCTTTTGTCTCAGGCGCTCGATTATTACGCGCAGGTGGTGCAAAAAGCACCGGGGGACGAAGCGGCGCACCTCGGCAGAGCAAGGATTTTCTCGGCGCAGAAGGATTATGCTTCGGCCGAGCGAGAGATCAGGTCCATCCTGGATCGCTCGCCCGAGAATGTGGAAGCCAAACTGGCTCTCGTCGAGAACTTGACCTCTACCGGAAATCGGAAGGAGGCGGAGGCCATTTTACGATCGCTGGTGGAACTTGATCACGCCCCCGAGCATTTGCGCCGCCTAGGCACCCTATTGGCCGATCTCGGGAGAAATGAGGAGTCGATTGCCTATCTGAAACAGAGTCTGCAGGCTTCGCCCGACGATTATCTGGCGACATTGGGTCTTGCCCACGCGTATTGGAATGAGCATCGGTACGATGAAGCCGTCGAAGTCCTGAAACGCTATTTGGCAGCCCATCCCGAGAAGGATGTCGCCCGCGCGAGGCTCGCCGAGCACTATACCGCGCTCGGTAATTGGGAGCGGGCGGAGTCGGAGTGGAGATTCCTCGTTGCCAAGCATCCGGAAGACAGTAAATGGACAATCAGGCTTGCTCGGCTTCTGGTTTGGGCAGGGCGTCATGAGGACGCGGTACGGCTCGCCAAGCAGGTCCTCGAGCAAGAACCGGACAATGTAAATGCCTTAGGCCTGATTGCAGATGATGCCGTCTACTCCGGAGACACCGAGGCTGGCGTTCGCTGGCTTACGCGGCTGACCGCCGTCGCGCCATCTCCGGACCGGTTGATCCAGCTCGGAAATCTGCATCTTGAACTGGCTGGGCGCCTCGACAAAGAGGGTAAGCAGGAGGCTTCTGCCATTCATTACGCGGTGGCGCTTCAGGAATTCGAGCATGCCGTGGCACTGGATCCGATCAAGAGCGGAGGGCCGATAGAGCTCATAGAGGCAAAACGTTTGCGGGGACAGATCGCCGAGGCCGTCGAGCTCGCCGAACAGCTTCATGCGAAGTATCCGAATTCTGGCCGTACGCTCCATCAGCTGGTCAATGCGTATTGGGGGCAGGGCGATTTTTCTGCCGCGCGCGATATGCTTGAAGTGATGGAACCGCTATATCCGGGCAAAGTCACCCTACAGCAGAATCTGGCCAAGTTGACGTTTTATAGCGGCGAACAGGGCCGCGCATTGGAGGCGCTGAACGCACTTTATGAAAACACCGAATCGCCGAGCATTCCGGTTCTTCTCTATCACGGTATCACCGGCTCGAATCGAGAGGATACGGTGCCACAGAGGCAATTCCGAGACCAGCTGATCGCGCTCAAGAAGGAAGGTTATCAATCCATCACCATGGATCAGCTTCTCGATTTTCTCGAGAAAAAAGATGTGAATCTGCCCCCTAAACCGATACTCATCACCTTCGATGATGCTCGCTCGGACAGTTTTCGGAATGCGGATCCGGTTCTCGCGGAGACCGGATTCAAGGCAACGATGTTCGTGCCGGTGGCGGATGTTGCCACCCGCGGCGCCTATACCGTCGCCTGGCCGGAAATCAGGCGCTACTTTGCGACGGGACGTTGGGATATGCAATGTCACAGTACCGAAGGACAGCACTATGTGCCCGTCGATAAGGACGGCCATTTGGGAAGGTTTCTGGTCAACCGAATGTGGCTGGACGGGGAGGGCCGACTGGAAACCTATGAGGAGTACGCCGCTCGGATCGAAGCGGATTATCGCGACTGCCGGGATGTTCTGAGTCGGGAAGTGCCGGGTTCGAAGATTATCGCCTTTTCGTTTCCCTACAGCGACCAAGGACATAAATCGCTGTCCAATGAGCCTGCCGCTTTCAAGCTCAACCGGGAGCTTCCGGAAAAATATTTTCGGATGGCCTTTCACGTGGAGAATGACTATCTCCTGACCAGGAATTCTCCTCGATTCTATCTCCCACGGTTTGAAGTTCCGCGCGAGTACACCGGAAACGATCTTGTTGCGCGCTTGAAGGCCATTGATCCTATCGCATCGACCTCTAATGAGTTGGCGTTGCTTTACGCCAGTGCGGGCCGATATTCGCAAGCCATGGAGATCTTCGATCGGTTAGGGCGGGAAGGGGCGATGGACGATGCGGAACTGCTCGTCAGGACGGGAAAAGTGCTTCGGTGGAGCGGAGATCATGCGGGTGCTCGCGAGCGTTTGGAGAAGGCGGCGGTTCTTCGTCCGAATGACCCGGTGATTCGCTACGAGCTAGCCGAGCTAGACCGCCGTCTCAGACCCATTATGCAAATCGAGGGACTGTACTTTGAAGACAACTCGGATCGGTCGTACTTCAGCATTGCGCCATCCGTGAATTACGGTATTTCGGACAGACTTTCCTTCTGGGGCTATTACAGATACATCGATTTCGATCAGACCGTCGATTTGAGGCCGTCAGGAACGGGCGGAGCGCCGGTGGAAACGGACTTTCAGGCGGTAGGCCACCAATTCGAGGGCAAACTGCGGTATGAGCTGAACGAGCTGGGGCCGCGTTCGGCGATCGCATTTTCGGCGGGGGCTGCCGGTTTCTCGAGCCGATCGTCTCCCGCCGGTTCCCCAGACTCCTCTCCGACCTACCCGTTGGGCTCGATTCATTTCAATACCGGCATAGGCGATAACGTCGATTTCTCGATCGGAGCCGATCACAGCTATGTCAACACGGCGGGCGCCATAGCCAACCATATCTCGTTTTTCAGGGCCGTAGGCGGATTCAAGCTCAGGGCCTTGGATACGCTCAGCTTAGCGGCCAACCATTATTTCTTCTCTTATAGCGATAACAACGAGCGTAACCGGACTGAAGTTCTTATCGAAAACAGGTTTTGGAAAGATCCGGACTTTAGCATAGGCGCACAGTTCACCTTCGACGATACGCGTAAAATGAGCGACTTGTTCTGGACACCGGACAACTATTTCGGATTGATGGCGCCTTTCAGCTTAAGAACCCGGCTCGGCGATGCCGTCTCCGCAGAGGTCACCGTGGCTCCGGGTGTTGGCAAAGAAGCCGGCACCGATTTTAGTTTTCAGCTGAGTGCGGGTGGCAGTGTCAAATGGAACGTGGCCGACAACTTTAGTTTGTATGTAACGGCTTCGAGGTACGAGGCTGCGACCTATTCTAACTTTGCTGCCATCGCCGGCGCCTTGATCGAGTTTTGACACTCATTCCGACGGGCTGTATCTGAAGGATTTTTATCGGCTTCAAGGGACAATTGACTAGGAATAGGATCAATCAGACATGGACGCAGTGAGCTTGTTCAAACCTTTAACCATGTTCGTTGCCGCGGTCGGGATGATTGCTGCACCTTCGGCCTCGGGATTTTCGGACGGATTCGATAGCGATGTCGTGCTTTATGAGACGGCCGACATGAGCGACAGTAACGACAACGATTGGTGGCTGAACTCCGGGGCCTATTTCTACCGGTCAGGCGGAATAGGAATGACCGTGCAGGGAAAGCTTGCCGACGATGATCAGTGGCGGTTGCTGTATGCCACGACCAATCCGGTCGATACCGATGATGGGTATCGGCCACAAAATATATTCCGCCTAGTCACACGATCGAAATTCAAGAATTTTACTCAACAAGTCTATTTCAATATCGAGCGGATCAATGCGTCGGGTAGTCCGAATCGGAACGAATCCAATGGAGTATTGTTTTTTCATCGATATCAGAACGGCGATAATCTGTATTACGCCGGAATACGTGTCGATGGTTATGCGGTAATCAAGAAAAAGCTCAACGGGAAATACTATACGCTGAAAACCGTAGGGATCTATCAGGGGGGATATGACCGCGTTTCTAAACCCAATCTTATTCCTACCAACCAATGGATTGGTTTGAGAACGGTTATATCGGACAATGCTGCCGGCAATGTCATCATTGCGCTTTATCTGAATGATCCTCTACTCGGGGCCGACTGGACCAAGGTGCTCGAGGTCGAAGATACGGGCTCCCCGGTCGCTCCGCTTCTGAACGAGGGTTATGCAGGCATCCGTACCGATTTCATGGATATCCGATTCGATCATTACGAGGCGATCGAGAAACAGGATATGGCCGACGCCGTCCACCGCAACGAGAGCACGACGCTATTCCGTGCAATCGGCGAGGCTCCGCTCCACCCCCCGAACGGCATTCCGTTCGTAGTAGCTTCCTTTGACCAAATCGGCCTGTAGCAGCTTCGCCACATCGGCATCGGCCTCGCTGTTGACGCCCTCGATCAATAACTGCGTATCAAGGCGGCGAACAGCCGACAGCAGGGAAGAGCGCCGTCGGTAATTCTCGGCATCGCGGGCCAATTTCGGGAAAAATCGGGTGTCGAACCGCACGAAATCTGGCGTGAAGCGGTAGAGGAATTCGATGCAATACCGTTCGAGGAAGCTTTCGCCTGCGCGGTCGTCGAATTTGATCGCGGTCGAGTAGCCGCGGTCGCGGTAGTTTCTCAGCCTTTCGAGCAACAGAATCAGATGGCGGTCGTAGATCGGGCTGACTTGCAGCGTGATGACCACGCGGCGGGTCGAGAGGCCGCAGCGTCGGATGATCTCTTCGAAATAAGCGCCATGGTCCCGTTTCACGGCGAGGACATGGCGCGGGTGCACGTGCAGGAACAGGTGTCCGTCCTGGTGGGCGACCGGCAGGTAATTGAGCATGTGAACCGTGCGGGTCAGGCGGTCGAGGTTCACGATGTTGAGAGCTTCATCCGCGGCCGAGCCGTGAAGCGGCCGATTCGAACCATTCGTCTCGTCCGGTATGAACGAGGATGCGTCGTGGCCGATTACCAGCGACGGCGATTCGGCAAGCCGCACCGGCTGGAGAATACTGCCGACATGCAGATCCCCGAGATATCCTTCGACCCGCGTACCTTTAAGCCGGAGCGGCGGACTGTTAAGTCCTTGCTCTTCGGTGAAGCGCTGATTGAAATATTCCACGAGTTGTCGCAGAGGCATGGGAAAGCTCCTTTGCATAAGGAAGCTCTGAACAAGTGGATTCCGTTCATGGTTCGACAAGCTCAGGACAGGCCTGTCGAAGGACTTAATCAGAGATTCCATAAAGTAACCACAGAGGCGGCAGACGGTCCCGGTCTGCCAGCGGGTTTAAGGCTCCCGCGGTCGGCAAGTAGGTCTGGAATCCTTTCCCGACGCTGTTGTCGGCAAGGGATTGCCGACCTACTCAGGCAAACCGGAAAACGCTTAGCGTCCTGAGCCGTAAATCTGATCGAACACGCCACCGTCCGAGAAATGTGTCTTTTGGGCTTTGTTCCAGTCGCCGAAAACGTCGGAGATCCTGAACAGTTCGATCTTTTTGAATTGATTGCCGTATTTGGCCAGGATCTCCGGATCGCCGGGCCGATAGAAATGCTTTGCGGCGAGATCCTGGCCCTCCTTGCTGTAGAGATATTCCAGATAGGCTGTTGCGAGCTCTTCCGTGCCGTGGCGCTTGGCCACCTTATCCACCACCGTAACCGGCGGTTCGGCCAGAATGCTGAGGGACGGCGTGACGATCTCGAACTTCTGTCTGCCGTATTCCGTGCTGCTGGATCGGCTGTATTCCTTGAGTATCAAATGGGCTTCGTTTTCCCAGGTGACCAGTACGTCGCCGATTTCCCGCTCGGCGAACGTAACGGTCGAGCCGCGCGCTCCCGTGTCCAATACCGCCGCATTCTTGTAGATCTTCTGCACCAGGTCCTTGGCGGCTGCCTCGTTTCCGTGCTTTTTCAGTCCGTAGCCCCAGGCGGCGAGATAGATCCAGCGGGCGCCGCCCGATGTTTTCGGATTGGGCGTGACCACCGAAACGCCGGGCTTGGCGAGGTCGTCCCAGTCCTTGATGCCCTTGGGATTTCCCTCGCGCACCAGGAACACCATGGTGGAGGTATAGGGGGCGCTGTTATTGGGCAGACGCGACTGCCAGTTTTCCGGAATCAGCTTGGCTTTTTGATACAACTGGTCGATGTCGTAAGCCAGGGCCAGCGTCACCACGTCCGCGTCCAGCCCGTCGATTACCGCGCGAGCCTGCTTGCCGCCGCCGCCGTGGGATTGTTTGACGGTAACCGTGTCCCCGGTCTTCTCGCGCCAGTACTTGGCGAAGGCCGCGTTGTATTCTTCGTAAAACTCGCGGGTGGGGTCGTAGGAGACATTAAGCAGGCTGACGGCGGCGGCTTCGGTGGTGGACGAAGCGGCCAAGGCCATGCCGAGCAGAGCGGTGTTCAAGGTGTTTCTTAAATTTTTGAGTGTCATGAGGCTGGCTCCTTTTAATAAGAGAACTGGAATCGGGTGAAAAAGATCTTTTCGGTGGGCCGGTCGCCGTTGCCGGCTGCGCCGCCGTCGAAATGGGTCTGCTCGTAATCGGCCATGACTTTTACGTTATTGTTCAAATACCAGTTCAAGCCCAGCGCCCAGGAGGTCGCCTTGCTGACGGATTGGGCCGGGTTGGCGAAAAAGAGCGTGCTGGTCGCACGCGGATCGAAATCGCGAAAGGTATCGTCATCAACATCCAGCTCGCTCCAACGTCCCGCGACTTGCCACGCGCCCCATTGGCCGTTGAACGGATTAAACGCATGGCGGGGCTTTACGCCGTTGAAGCTGCTGTCCTCGCCGGTCAGGACATAGGAGAGCGCCACCTGCCAAGCGGTATTGTCCTGCCTCGTCTTCGCATTGATGGTAGGGCCGGTGATTGTGGATCGGCGGAGTTCCTGAGATGAGATGGCATATTCGCTGAGCAGTCCGAACGGTCCCCAATACCAGTACAGCTGCGGGTAGACCCGATAGTGATAGCCGTTTACCGAGGTGGCCGTGGCCGTGCTGTTGGCTTCGCTATACCTCAGGATTCTTTGCTGTCCGGGGCTGGTAAGTCCGGGGATGCTTGTTTCGTTGCGCGGGTGTCCCCAACTGCCGGCAACGCCGAGACCGAGTCCTTCCAAAGGTCCGATGCCGCTGTGCTGGAAGGGATGGGCGAACACCCGTCCTTGAAACTCGAAATCGTCATTCAAATCGGTGTCGATGAATCCATTGTCGCGAGCGCCATTGAATACGCCCAACTGATAGGTGATGAAGTCGTTGAAATTGTGCGGACCGCCATACTGGGTGGTGTAGCCGGGTTTGGCGAATTCGCCGTGCAGCAGAACGCCGACGTCACGGTTCGGTGCCAATTGCGTGGGGTAAGCGCGTTCGGCGAAGGTCAATGCGGTGGCCGACTGCAAACGCTCCAAGCTGATCGGCGCTTTTTGTTTGCCTACGTTGAGACTGGCGAAAGGCAAGTAATGGAGATCCAGGTAGGCGTCGAAGAGCCGGGATTGACCTCCGCCGAAGTCAGGCGCAATGCGGAAGTCGGCGTATTTGAACAAGGTGCCGTCGAAGTTCAAGCGTGCTCGGCGGATGGTGAACTTGTCCGCGATGGCATCGCCCGAGGAATCGTCCATGAAGATATTGCCGTCGGCCTGGACGTAGCCGCGTAACCTGAGTTGGTGGTCCCCATCCGGCGAGGTGATTCTGAAACCGGCGGAACCGGCTTCTACCCGCGGCGTTTTCTTGGCGTTGGCTTCGGTGACCTCGTGTTCGACTTCCAGTTTGCGTTCCAAAATTTTCACCTTTTGATCGAGCGCTTTCACGTCCGGCTCGGATGCCGTTGATGTGGATGCGGGCTTCTTCGAACGCAGCTTCTGGTTTTCCGCCTCTGAGGCTTCGAGTCGTCTTTCGAGTTCCAGGATGTGGCGTTCCAGCTTTTCGAAACGCTGTTCGGCAGTAATGGCCGAAGCTTCGGGTGCGAACCCCAGCCAGGCGCTGCCCACCCCCGCCGCCCACAGTAAAGACCATCGGTTTTGCATGATCGTGACCCCTTATCACATTCAGGCAGTTCCGGTGATCCGGTCAGCGTGCCGAGTCGTATTTTTCTTGTTGAACCTCCGGTGAACCGGTGGGCTGATTTCGATAATGGAAAAAAGAATGTGTACTGCTGATCGCTGTCTTAGTCCGCGGACGCGGCGGGACAGGCGAGATTGAGGCGAAGCTTTTCCTTGCGTTCGATCTGGACGATGCGTCCGTCATGCACGATGATCTCGACCGAGCCAAAACGTAGCCCCTGCAAGGCTTCCAGGATCTTTTGGGTTGTCAGCGATGTTTGTGAAGCTTGATAAGGCAAACGGTTGTTGAGCGTCATAGCGCAAGCCTTGGCTATTTTCCTGTTTAGTCTTTATCCTACGGTTCCGCGTTCGGGCGCCTTGATTCCGTGTGCTTTGTGAGGGACAAGGCCATGCTTCCGAATCGTCGTTGGAGGCATGTTAACAGCGAAGGTTAAAACTAAAAAGAATAAAAGATATAAAACTTATAACTAATTATAATAATAATAAAATCCAAGCTGTACGGCGGCAGTCGAGGCAGGCATGTGAGGAAATGAGGCAAGCAGACGGAACAAAGAGCCGAACGTTTCCGGCGAATAGATCGGCCGCGAGGTTTTGATTATTTGTTTGATCGCTCCTTCATCTCGGTACCTTGTTCCATAAGTTTTTGGATATGTTCCTGCATCATATCCGGATCGTGCGGGGACGTCCGAATCTGGAGGAGTTTGAGGTGCTCCAATTTGAGACGCTCCCGCTCCTCGTCAGTCTTGGCATCTCGAATCTGGTGCATCAGGTCGTGCATTTTCAATAGATACTCTTGCCGCTCTTTCAGACGTTTTATCTGTTGTTCTCCTCCCTGGATTTCAGGCGAACGCGCCTGCGGTCGAGCCGGTTTTTCTTCCGCCGGAAGGAGTGGATTCAAGACGCACAAGCCCAGGATAATCGCCAGGGCTTTTCCTGTCTGTTTCATGATCATGCTCCGTTTTTCGGGGATGTCGGCGTCGTTTCATCACGTCTTCCTGACTTAGACGGCGCCGAAACGGCGCGATTCGATTTTGACGAATGTTTGAAAAAGTTCTTTTAGGGAAAACTTGGGAAGGCCCCGATGATTTTGTCGAATGTCGAATAATTATCGAGCCGACACTGGCATAATAGAAACCTGGAGACCATGCGCCAAGGCGGCTCTTTTAGGGCAGTCGATTGCCGAATTTCATCAGTCGGTCATAAAACAAGCAAAACATCCACATCGATGACCAAGAACAAAATCGGCTCGAACGGATTGGCCGGAACTCCACGATAACCCACACTCGCATTCATGCTGACTCAGTCCTTATCGCGCGCTGATTATTCCGGCTCTCTGATCTTGTGCGTTCTTGCGTTGGTGAATTATCTGCTGTTTTACGTGATCAATATCACGCTGGCGCGCAACCTTTCGGTTCGGGATTTCGACGATTTCAGCGTAGCGCTGTCCGCCATCACCATTTTGTCCACCGTGGCCACGCTCGGACTCGACAAGTACGCATTGCGCTGCATTCCGGTTTATCGGGAGAGAGGAGATTGGACGCGCAGCTTGGGGTTTTGGACCTTTTCCCTGCGTACGATCGTACTTTTCAGCCTACTCCTCGCCTTCATTGGGTTGATGCTCGGCATCGCCTCGGGAGCGAATTCTCCCATCGCCCTGGTCATTCTCGTCCTGTTCTTGCCCGCCATCGCCCCCGCCTTGTTTCTGGTCGAGGTGGTTACGGCGAACGGCAGGCAAATCGAGGCGGTCATGATCTACCGCTTGCTTTTGCCGACCAGCTTTCTTTTTTTCGTCTACCTGATTTTTCTATTCGATTTGCCGATGACGGCGGTCGGCGTCGCCTGCGGTTATGGCTTGGCCTGGCTATGGACCCTGAGTGCGATACACCAGTTGGCCCGGCTCACGATGCCGGAAGATACGTGGCGGGCTCGGCCCGACTTTTTGAGGGCCAAATGGGTGCGGCGGGCGGTGCCGCTGTTGCTGAACAGTTGGATGTTGAGCGTGATGGCCGGATCGGGAGTGATCGTCTTGGAACTGCTCTATCCGTCCGAGGCGATCGTGGGCACCTATGCCGTCGCCGCGCAGACCGGCACCTTCATCGTGCTTCTGGCCAATACGGCGAACCGGTTTTATCTGCCGCTGACGTCGATGTTCATGGAGCGCGCGGACGGCTTGTCCTTGCGGCGTTTGATGCGGCACAGGCTAATGGTGGTGGGCGGGCTGGCGATCGCTTTTCTGACCGTCGTCGTGGTGCTCGGACAAACCATTCTCGATTGGTTCGGCCCCAATTTCAGCCATGGCTACGAAGCGCTGTGCGTGCTTGCGGTGGGCGCCTCGGTCAACGCCATTTTCTCGGATTCGCCCTATTACCTACAGTTTATGAAGCAGAGCCGCAGCGTATTCGTTTCCACCAGTTATGCGGTAGTCATCAATCTGGTACTCGGTTTTTATCTGTCCGAGCGATTCGGCGCGGTGGGCGCGGCTTACGGCTACTCCTTGTCGATGTGCTTTCTGTTTGTCCTCTTGCGTTATCAGACGCGTCGACACTTGAATGCCGTTGGCGGACAGATCGCTTTTTGAAGCGAGCCTCGCTCTCTGGGCTAGAATACGCAGCCTGAACGACCGGCTGCCGCCGAATCATGGGCCGGGGGACAGAATCAGAGCATGGGTATCTTCGCGCCTTTGAGAATCAGACCGTGAAACCATTTTCCTATCGCTATGCCCAAGTAAGGGGCTGGGCGCTGCTCGGCCTTTTGCTGTTGGTGCTCGTCCTCCTCGGCGGCATGATTTGGCGCAACCTGGAGCGGTTTGAAACCGTGCGCGCCTACGTCGGCTACACCCATCATATTCAGGAGGTCGCATTCAAGTTGCAGGACGCGCTGACGGGGTACTTTACGACCGGGTCAAACCGCCGCTTGCATGCGCAACAGCTTTCCGAGCTTTCCACCCGGCTTGCGGAACTGGCGCGGCATGATTATCACGTCGCGGCCGATACGCCGAACAAACTGACCGAAGTCAGCGGACTGATCGTCGAAATCAGCCGGGAGCGCTTGCCTCCGGAGAGCCAGGAAGCGCTCTTGCTGCGCGCACTCAAAATAACCAGCGCCATGCTGGACCAAGAGACACTGGAGCGGGAAAGATTGGTGGAGGAGATCGGCCAGGCGACCCGTACCGAAATCTCGCTGGTATTCGGAGTACTGGCGGCCATTCTGCTGTTCGGGGGAGTGTTCTTCCGCCGCCAAATCCTGGCGCCGCTGAACAACCTCAAGGAACTGCTGCTGCGCCTCGCCCACGAAGATTTCACGCCGATCGAAACCGCGCGGATCGACCCGCTCTTGCTGCCGGTGTTCAATAGCTATAACGATATGGTCAAGCGTCTGGCCGAACTGGAGGAAGTCAAGCGCCACCACGCGGAATCCCTCGAAGCGGAGGTGCGCGCGGCCACGCGGGCCTTGCTGGAGCAACAGGCCAGTCTGTCCCGTACCGAACGATTGGCGGCGGTCGGCGAGCTGGCGGCCGGTATCGCCCACGAATTGCGCAACCCTCTCGCCGGCATCCAGATGACCTGCGTCAATCTCCGCAACGAGATCGACGATACCGAACAGGCGGAGAGAGTCGATTTGATCATCGCCGAGCTGAAGCGGATGGGACGGCTCCTCAACGAACTGCTCGATAATGGCCGACATACCCCGGCGCCCGTTGCCGAATGCGACGTCGGCGTGTTGATCCGCGAATTGGTGACACTGACCCGTTATCAGATCCAGCCCAACATCAGGCTCGATTGGAGCGCATCGAACGATTTGGTCTGCCGGCTGCCGGGATGCCGTCTGCGCCAGACCTTGCTCAATCTGATTCTGAACTCGGCGCAGGCTATCGGAGATCAAAACGGAACGATAGAAATTTGTGCCTGTCGAGGGGATGACCACGTTCTCCTCACGGTGACCGACGATGGGCCTGGGTTTCCCGAGGAGATCCTGCAAACCGGCATTCGTCCTTTCGCAACCGGGCGGCCCGGCGGTACCGGCCTCGGGCTGGCCATGGTTCAGCGGTTCACGCGCGATCTGGGCGGGCAGCTGGATATTTCGAATGTCGAGCCCCGTGGAGCTCGGGTGAGTTTAACGCTTCCTTGTCAATGGGTCTGAGTTTGCCGTGCTGAATACCTTGCTGATCATCGAAGACGAGGCCTTGTTCGGTTCCGAACTGACGCGCCACTATCGCAAGGCGGGTTGGGAAGTGGAATGGGCCAAAGACCTCAAGGATGCGAAGGAGTTGCTGCTGGAACAGGGATTCGAGCCGATCTTGATCCTGTCCGACATGAATCTGCCGGACGGCAACGCTCTGGATTTCATGGAATCGCTTCAAGGGCAGATCGCCAATACCGAATGGCTGCTGCTCACCGGGTACGGGAGCGTGCCGGATTCGGTGCGGGCTTTGCGCCTGGGTGCGTACGACTTCCTCGAAAAACCGTGCGAGATGTCGCGGCTCGACTTGGTGATCGCCGCCGCCGCCCGCAGCGCCCAGGCCCAAAAGCGCCTGGCGCAGCAAGTCCGCCAGCGCTATCGCCGTTATTCGCCGGAAGCCTATGTCGGCAAGAGCCGGGCGGCGCAGCGGGTGCGCGAGATGTTGACGCGCTTGACCCAAGTGCCTTTCAGCGCCTTGATCATCGGCGGCGAAACCGGCACCGGCAAGGGCCTTGCGGCCCGCATCCTGCATTATGGCGGGAAACGGGCGGAAAACCCGTTGATCGAACTCAATTGCGCGGCGCTGCCGCGCGAGCTCCTGGAATCCGAATTGTTCGGGCACGAGGCCGGTGCGTTCACGGGCGCCCTGTCACGGCACCGGGGATTGATCGAACAGGCCGAAGGCGGCACCTTGTTTCTCGACGAGATTGGCGAGATGGCTCCGGATCTTCAGTCCAAGCTCCTCAAGGCGATCGAGGACCGGAAAATCCGCCGGCTGGGCTCGGAGAAGGAAATCTCGGTCGATGTGCAAATCCTCGCGGCAAGCCATAGGGATCTGGAGGACATGGTCAAGCGCGGCGAATTCCGCGGCGATCTTTACCATCGCTTGAGCGTGTTCAAGCTCACCCTGCCGCCCCTCAGGGACATCAAGGAGGATTTGGAGGATTTGGTGGAGCTTTTCGTGGCCGAGTTCAACGCCAAGGCCGGCAAGCACGTCAAGGTGGTTCCGGAAGCGGCCTGGGCGGAATTGCGGGCGCACGACTGGCCCGGCAATGTACGGGAATTGCGGAACGTCATCGAGCGCTGCGTGCTATTTGCCGAGGGGCCGCTGTTGCCGGTCGAATGGTTGCAGCTGCGCCGGCACGGCGAAAAAGGAATGCCGGGCATCGATGCCGCGAGCGCGGACGGATTGTTCATTCCGCTCGACGGAAGCATGGCGTTGGACGATATGGATTGCTACATCATCCGAACCACCCTGGAGCGCCACGACGGCAACGTCACCGCCGCCGCCCGCGCCCTCGGCACGACCCGCGAAACGCTGCGCTATCGCATCCGGAAGTACGGGTTGAAAGAATCGAGCTGATCCGGCTATCGGCTTTCAGCACCGGCACGAGGCTAACGCGTCCCAGTGCCGGTACAGGACATCGCATTTTTGACTGGTTTTCGTTCCGTTTCCGGTTTCTGCTGGCCGGTTTGCCGGAGCACTCTAAGTTCGATTGTACGGTGAGGGAGCCGACGTAGTGCCGGCTTTCGGCAAGCGTCTTGAATCCCTCTCGATTCCCCTGTGCAAAAGAGGGCGGGCGGAATGGTTTTCATCCCGCCCGTTGCCGTGTCCGCACAAGCATGATGAAAACTCTCGCCCCGAACGACTGGGAGAAGTTCATTCGGTGACCCGGATGCGGTTCAAATACACCGCCTAAGCGGGTGGTCTTGAACCAGTCCACACTCAAATACCTCGCCAAATAAGTCATTTATATGAAAAATCAATAAGATAGAATTTTTCTGCATCTGGCATGGAAGTCGCTTCACCGGACTCGGTTAATGCAGTTTTGTGAGTGCGACTATGGTTTCGATCCAAGCTTTGCGCCGGGTGCCCCGAACCGGTCTGCCGGGGCTTAGAGACCATTGGCGATCGGATCTCGTATCCGGCTTTTTGGTGTTTCTCATCGCTTTGCCTCTGTGCCTCGGCATCGCCATGGCCTCCGGATTTCCGCCCATGGCGGGGATCATCAGTGCCGTGATCGGCGGGGTTGTGGTGTCCAGGATCAACGGCTCTCACGTCACCGTCAACGGTCCCGCCGCCGGACTCATCGTAGTGATCCTCTCGGCGGTCCAATCCTTGGGCCAAGGCGATGCCATGGCGGGTTACCGCTACACTCTCGCCGCCATTGTGATGGCCAGCGTTCTGCAAATTCTCATGGGCCTCTTGAAAGCCGGGAAGCTCAACGCCTATTTCCCGGCCGCGGTAGTGCACGGCATGCTGGCCGCCATCGGGATCATCATTATGGCCAAGCAAATCCACGTGATGCTCGGAGTGAAACCGGAAGACGGCGAAATACTCTCCGCGATCGCCGGGATTCCGTGCAGCGTGATGGCCGCCAACCCTGAAATCGCCCTGATCGGATTGCTGGGGCTGGTTATTTTGATGATCTGGTCGTGGGTCAGAAATCCGTATCTCAGGATGATCCCGGCCCCCCTGATCGTCATCGTCGTCGGCATGGCCCTGGGCCGGTATTTCGACCTGGAGCACGAACATGTCTTCCTGTTCCTGCCGCACCACGAGTACACGATAGGGCCGAGGTTCCTGGTCTCGATTCCGGAAGACGTTCTGGCGAGCTTTTACTTTCCGGACTTTTCGAAGATCGCGACGGTCGAGTTCTGGGGAGCCGTGATGTCGATCGGCCTGATCGGAAGCCTCGAATCGCTCCTGAGCGCCACGGCCGTTGACAAGCTCGATCCTTACAAGCGCCGTTCGGACCTGAACCGGGATTTGACCGCGGTAGGCGTGGGGAACCTGCTGTCCGGACTGATCGGCGGGCTCCCGATGATCGCCGAGATCGTCCGTTCGTCGGCGAATATCAACAACGGGGCGAAGACCGGCTGGGCCAACTTTTTTCACGGCCTCCTGCTGGGCCTCTTCGTGGTGTTTTTTCCCCATGTCATCCATGAGATTCCGCTGGCGTCTTTGGCGGCGCTTCTGGTGTACACCGGCTTTCGCCTGGCTTCGCCCCGCCAGTTCGCCAAGACCATGGACATCGGCAAGGAACAGTTGGCGCTCTTCTGCGTCACGATTGTGGGCATTCTGACGACCGATCTATTGGTGGGGGTTGCAATCGGCATTGCCGCCAAGCTGATGATCCACATCTTTCGCGGCGTGGAACTCAAGCACCTGGCCAGGCTCGATTATGCGTTGAAGCAAACATCGCGCGACACTTATCACATCAGGATCGGCGGCTCCGCGATCTTCTCCAATTTTCTGGCGCTCAAGCGCGTGGCGGCGGAATTGCCCGTCGGTCAGACAGTGATCTTCGATCTGGCGGATGCTTACCTCATCGACCACACGGTGATGGAGTTCCTCGACCAGTTCCGCCGCGACTATCGCGACCGCGGCGGCGAATGCCATCTTGCCGGTCTCGAAAACCACGAACCCTACGCCGACCATCCCTTGGCCGCACGGCGAAGGCGGCGGCCCATGGGGCGCCGGATCGTCTTCAAGATCGTCAAGAGCAGCTGATCCGGGAACGAAATGACCGCCATACCCCTCGCTCCGCTATCGATTCCGTTGGTCCGGTTCGCCGAGCCTCTTACCAAGGCGCTGGAAACCGAATACCAGGCCGAACGCATCATCGCGGCGCTGCGCCGCTGTCCTCAACGCAGGATCGAATTGGATTTCACCGGGCTTACCGATGCCAGTTTGGCGTTCTGCGACGAATTTTTCCGGCTTGCGGAGCGCGAACTTCCGGAAACCTGGCTGGTGCCCCGGCATTACGTTCACCCGTATCCGTGTCTGGTTCACGAACTGGTGAGCCGTTTGGAGCGATTGCGTGAAAAGACCTGGATCAAAGGGTGCGAATCGTTCATGACCGGAGCGGATCCCGGTCAGCGAGGTCATCGAACTTCCGCTGTTTGAGGCTCCGATGCTCGTAAGCGCCCGCCCTAGAGTTTTTCCCCGCGGTTTAGCGGTGCGGATTGGGAAATGCGTGGGTCGGCAATCCTTTGCCGACAAAGCCCTCGTCGACCCAGTGTGTCGGCAAAGCATTGCCGACCTACTGCCGCACCGACCGGAAAAACGCTCCGATTGCGTCTCTTATTTCAACGCGGGCAATGCGCCTTTGCGAGTGCCGATGTAACCGATCACCGCGCGATGCAGGGCGTGCCACTTCTCGTTCAGCTTCGCGATCACGAGATCCTTGTCGTGCCCTGTGTAGTTTTTATTTACTTCCTCGCCGGCGTGCTGGAAATTGCTCATGATGTAGGAAAAGCCGTGGGCATTTTCCACGATCTGTAAACCGGCCGCTTCCGCGCCCATCGGCGTGGAAAGGATGCGCGCCAAGCGGCGATTGTCGACGTTGTAGGCCCAGACGTAGTTATTGTTGCGGCGGCTGGTGTCTTCGCCGATAAAAAGCGTGCGGCTCGCGGGCGAAAACTTGAGATTGTCCGGTCCGCAAACCTTGTCCTGCTCGCAGCGGTTGCCTTCGGCATCCTTTCTGTCTTCGCCGTTGTCATTCTTGCCCAGCCACCCGCCCAGGAGTTCCGGCACGGATCTCATGGCGGACGCCACGAAGCGGCTATCGATTCCGGCTTCATGGCCGTCGGTCAGCTTGAGCTCGTAAACCGCCCCGCCGTCGTTTTGAGGCAGGCGAATATCGCCGGTGCCGTCGGCCATGCCTTTTTCGATACGCGAGATGGCGACATACGCCTTGCGTCCGCTCGGATCGTGGGCGACGCCTTCCATTTTGGAGAATTCGGTCGTGGCTCCGAGATAGGCCGCGTAACGGCGGGTTTCCAGAAAAGCCGCGGCTTTTTCCATATGGGGCTTGAGCCGCAGCCATTCGGTGCCGGTGTAGGTGGTGACTTTCTTGTAGCCATGCTCATGGGGGTCGGTATTGCTGGCGTCGAATATGTCGGCGAACTTGATGCCGTTATCGACCAGGGCCCTGATTTCGGCATCCGCGGCCGAGCCCAGCTTGATCCAGGTCAGCTTCGCCGCTCCTCCTTTCGACGCCGTGGTTTGTTTCCATTTGGCGGCGTAAAGCGTGCCTGACGACAGATCCTCGGGGTGGTCGGCGATGAACATGAACAGCCCGGTATTGACGCCGTCGTCGCCCATGTAAGCCGTGCGCCGGTCGGGCATTATTTCGGCCAATTCCCGCGAAAACCGGCCCAGGACGTAGTGCTTGACGGCCGATGCGGTTCCGTTGGCGTCGATCTTTACCTCCGGCACCAAACCATAGTGATAGGCATTGGCGTGTGCGGCATCGCCGAAGTAATACCGGCTGAACGAGTCGATGTCTGTGGTGTCGTCGCTGTCCTCGGTCTTGGCGCCGCCGCCGCGAACCTTGGCGTCCGGTTCGTATTCTTCGCTGCCGAGATGCGTGTTCCAGGGCGAAAGCGAGGCGGCGCAGGCTATCCAAAGGCCGTTCATGCTGCCGAAGCTGATGTTGTGGTAATCCGCAACCGTCAGGGCGCCGGTGGATTTGTTTTGATCGAGCTTGGCAAAGCTCGCGGTCGCCGGCAGCTTGCTCCAGAAGCGTCCCGATTGCCCGGCGGGCGGCAGTTCCTTGTATTCGTACTGGGTGACCAGGGCCAGGGCTTCGTTTCGAAGAGGATCGTGGGCCTTCATGCCCGGTATCGCCATCAGGGAGTTGCCGTCCGGCGAATCCGAGGCGATTTGTCCGTAGGTGTCGGCCAGCGGGTGATCATGGTAGTCGTACAAGCCGCCCACGGTATGCCCGGCGATCGAATCGGCGGTGCCCATCAGTTCGTGATAACTCAGATCGTAAGTCCGGCTCTTGCCGTTCCGGTAAATCACTTTCATCCGGGCTTTGCTGTAAATGTCCGTTTTCTCGTCGGCGGTGACGGGAGCAGGCATCCCGATGAATTCGACCGATTTGACGGTTGGGGCGGCGTCGGCCGAACCGGCGAAAGTCAGCAGCGAGAGCGCTGACGAAACGGCTACGGTGAAAGCGTTCATTCTTGGCATTATTCGAAAAATATTTAACCCTAGTCGACGAATGTTAAATTCTTGTGACAATACGCCGAACAGGTGAGGCATTTGCCCTATGGTCCAGGCATTTCCCGCAAAAGGCGCGCCATAATCCGTTTGCGCATGCGATTTCTGGCTGATCCGGTATGTGGAATGAAACGTGCTTGTAACAATCGGCGGCTTGCTTCGGCAAGCCGTCTGATTCGCCTTTTTAACCGACTGATTAGGGAGTAGATTGCTCATGAAGACATTTATCGGTGTGATCACAGGGATTCTTTTCTTTTTCGGCGGGACTGCCGCGCAGGCCGCCCTGCTGGAAGGCCAATCGGTTTATTTCCAGTTTGCGGACGAGGACCTGGATTACTTCGGGACACCGTCCATCGACGGCGATACCCTGAGCTTCGCCTTTTCCGATCGTTCTGCCGCCTCGGCTTCCCAGCGCCTAAGGGAAACCATGGAATTTCAGGTCATCGCCAAGGACGGATTTCTGATCAATCAGTTTCACTTGGCCGAGGGCGGCGACTACGCACTCGCCGGAAAGAACAGCAGCGCTTCGGCCAGCAGTCGGCTCCGGCTCGACGACTTTACCAACGACGAACTGTTCCGCGACTCGGGTGAAAAATCCTTCCGCCTCGGCGGCAGCGGCGGCGAAAAGGCGGGCAGCTGGACCACGCTGTTCGAGCAGTCGATCGCCCGGAGCGAAGAACTGGACGTCCTCTTGACGACGATGCTGGGGGCCGTTCCGGTGGGCAGTCAGGGTGAAGCCTGGATCGATCTGAACGCGATCCGCGTGACCATCGGCGCGGTTCTGTCCGGCGGCGAACCGGCCCCGGTGCCTTTGCCCGCGGCCGTGTGGCTCTTGGCCTCCGGACTCGCCGGTTTGAGCGGCGTGGCGGCCGCCAAGAAGCGCCGCAGCGTGCTTTTACACGCATAACAAACATCATCGGCCGATAAGCGCCGCGTGTATCTTGGGTACCGGAGGAATTCGGCCAAAAGTAGCGCGGGCCGGGCCCATTCCGCTCTTGGCCGCGATGCGGGAATGCATCGCAAGATCCACACGCCGACCGAGGCAAAGGGATTGGACCTGCGGTCGCTTTCGTTCGATATGCTTGAAATCATCCTTGCTCGCGCCTGCGGACGCGCGGGACTGCCGTTTCTGGGCTACCGGTAAAGTGCTTCGCTTTGGATGAATCGCCGGACCGGCTCGGGAATCAAATAACGGGCGCTCTTGCCGGTTTTTACGGCTTCCCTGATGCGGGTCGCCGAAATATCGAGCTGGGTGACCTCGACGAAATGGATTGCTCCCGCCGGCTGAGGGCGTATGGCACCTGGCTGTTCGGTACGGCGTTCTGCGATGCGCGATGCCAAATCGCCCGCAAAATCGGGCGCCGCGCCCGGCCGTTGCATGACGACGATATGGGCGAGATCGAACAGCTCCCGCCAGCGGTGCCAGCGGGGAAAGCCGAGGAAGGCATCCAGCCCGACGATCAGGCACAACGGCCGAGCGCCGATCTCCGCTCGAATGGACGCAAGCGTATCCACCATGTAGGACGGCCCGGGCCGGTCTAGTTCCCGTGTATCGATACGGAAGCCGGGCTCGGCGTCGTGCAGGGCCAGCTCCAGCATCTTAAGGCGATGATCGGGTTCGGCCTCCGGCGCAGCGCGGTGGGGCGGCAAACGGCAGGGGACGAAGCGGACCTCGTCCAGTTCGACCGCTTCTTTGACTTCCAGGGCCGTCCGCAGGTGGCCGTAGTGGATGGGATCGAAGGTTCCGCCGTATATGCCGATCATGAGCGCTCTTGGGGGGAGAGGCCGTAGCAGTAGGTCGGGAACCCTTTCCCGACATATTCGTCGGCAAAGGATTGCCGACCTACGATACTAATCCGCCCTACGTGTTGCAAGTCAGGCGCGGATATGCCCATCGCCCAGAACGATGAATTTCTGGGTGGTCAATCCTTCCAGTCCTACCGGGCCGCGGGCGTGCAGCTTGTCGGTGCTGATGCCGATTTCGGCGCCCAAGCCGTATTCGTAACCGTCGGCGAACCGGGTGGAGGCGTTGACCATTACCGAGCTGGAATCCACTTCCCGGAGAAAACGGCGCGCGCGGGTGTAGTCCTCGGTCACGATGGCGTCCGTGTGTTGCGATCCGTGCCGATTGATATGATCCAGCGCCTCGTCGAGGCCCTCGACCACGCGGATGGACAGGATGGGCGCGAGATATTCGGTGTCCCAGTCTTCCGCGGTTGCCGGCGTACAGTCCGGCAAGATTTGCACGGTTCTAGGGCAGCCGCGGAGCTCCACGCCCTTTTCCCGAAAGAGGTGCGCCAGGTCCGGAAGGAGAACGGGCGCAATCGGGGCAGCGATCAGCAAGGTTTCCATCGCATTGCAGACACCGAAGCGCTGGGTCTTGGCATTCAGAGCAATCTTGATGGCCTTGTCGAAATCGCAGCGGTCGTCGATGTAGACGTGGCAGATGCCGTCCAGGTGTTTGATGACCGGGATGCGGGATTCTTCCGTGATGCGCTCGATGAGGCTCTTGCCGCCGCGCGGCACGATCACGTCCACGTGGCGTTCCATGCGGATCAGCTCGCCGACCGCCGCCCGGTCGGTGGTTTCGATCAGTTGCACGGCGTCGCGGGGCAGTCCCGCTTGCTCAAGACCGTCCCGTATGCAGTCGGCGATGGCCTTGTTGGAATGTATGGCTTCGGACCCGCCCCGCAGGATGCAGGCGTTGCCGGATTTGAGGCAAAGCGCCGCGGCGTCCGCGGTCACGTTGGGGCGGGACTCGTAGATGATCCCGATGACGCCCAAAGGCACCCGCATCCGGCCGACCTGAATGCCGGAGGGTCTATAGGTGAGGCCGGTGATTTCGCCCACCGGATCGGAAAGCGCGGCCACTTCGCGTAGACCTTGAGCCATGGCGTCTATGCGCTTTTCGGTGAGGTCCAGCCGGTCGAGCATCGCGCCGTCGAGTCCCCTCTGCCGGCCGACTTCGAGATCCTTGTGATTCTCCGCCATCAACACCTGCGCATCGCTTTTCAGCGCGTCGGCGATGGCCAGGAGAGCGCTGTTCTTTGCGGCAGTCTCCGCACGGCTCATCGAGCGGGCGGCCTCGCGAGCCTGCTCGCCCACCCTAAGCATGTAAGTTTGAAGGTCGTTTAACATGGGTCGTTCAAGGAAAGGTGAATAATCGAAAGCGGTGAGCTATGAAACGTCAATGAGGCTTCGCCGTAATGCGTGTTCCCGAAGGTGCCGTGAGGCTTACGCAGACGGACAACAGTTCTTCCCAGGGGTCGCCCGTTTCCATGCCTTTGATCACTCTGTCAGCCTTGGCGCTGAGCAAGAGGGTCCGGTGAATGCTGTCGCGGTTCAGGCGCTGCAGTGCCTGGAGCACGGCCGATTTTCGTTTGTCCCACACTTGGCATTTCGCCAATGCCGATTCGGTCGGGGTGCCTTGGGCGACCAGAGCCATGATGTTGCCGATCAGGCGAACGTCGCGGGTGAGCGCCCATAGCGCGACCGCAGGCGCCACGCCTTCCGCCTTGAGTCCCGTGAGTACGCGGTAGGCTTTCTGAGTGTGACCGCGCAAGACTTCCTCGGCCAGATCGAAAACATCGTAACGGGCGCTGTCGGCGACGGCCTTGACGATCTGGTCGTCGTCGATCTTGCCCTTGCCGTACAAGATGTGCAATTTTTCGATTTCCTGGGCGGCCGCCAGCAAATTGCCTTCGACGCGGGCGGCCAATATGCGGATGCCCGAGCGGTCGGCCAACAGACCTTTCGCGTTCAAGCGCCGGTCGAGCCAGCGCAGCAATTGCTCGCCCTCCAGGGGCCAGACCTGGACCACCACGCCGATGCGGTCGATGGCCTGGTACCAGCGGCTTTTTTGTTCGGCGCCCCCGATTTTCGCGCTGCTGACGATGAGGACTGCGTCTTCCGCGGGCCGCTCGGCATAACGCGCCAGGGCTGCCGCCGCCGCTTTGTCCGGCTTCGCGGGAAGGCGCAGGTCCAAAATGCGCTTTTCGCCGAAGAGAGAAAACGAATCGGCGGCCTCCTGCAAGCTGCCCCAGTCGAAGCCGGTATCGGCGTAGAACAATTCACGGCTGCCGTACCCGGCGGCACGCGCCGCCTGCCGTATCGCGTCGGCCGCTTCCGCAAGCTGCAGGGGCTCGTCTCCGCTCAGGAAATAAACCGGAGCCAGACGCTTCTTCAGTTGCTCTCCCAGCTGCTCGGCGGATAGTTTCACGACTTGTCCGCAGGCGGGCGGCTCAGTGCGTAAGCGACTCGGCGAAACAGGAGTTGGGCGGCCTCGCGCTGCATCTCCTGTTGGATTTGGTATTCCTCCTGGGTTTGACTGAGCGGGGAGGTCTGATCGTTGAAATAATCCCGTTTCAGCTCGAGCTCCTGGCGCGGCAGCAGTATCTCGCCCTGTGGCGTCGAGACCTCGTAGACGACCCGATAGCTCAAATCGAACAGGTTGGCCCGGCCTTGCTTGCTCAGACCGATCGGGCGGCGGTCCTGTCTCGCCTGGACGATGTGGATCACCGCGCCGGCCTGGTTGGGAGCCGCCGCGAGGTTGCCCCCGGAATAAGACAAAATCTGCGAAAACTCCTGAACGAACAGGTCTCCGCGCCCCAAACCGTCGATGTAGAAGGTTTTAGCGACCATCGTGGCCGGCAAGCTGCCGCGGAGATGGAATCCGCAAGCCGAGAGCAATAGGGCGAAAATTGCCGAAACCGCCGCTTTTGCGAGAGACCGTCTTGTCATTGACTACACCACGATGTTGACCAGCTTGCGCGGAACCACGATAACCTTTTTGACCGGTTTGTCCTCGACGAAGCGCTGCACGTTGGGATCGCCGAGCGCGGCGGCCTCGACGGCGTCGTTGGCGGCATCCACCGGCACGGTGATTTTGCCGCGCAGCTTGCCGTTCACCTGAACCACCAGCTCCACGGTGTTTTGCACCAGCGCCGATTCGTCCACTCTTGGCCATGCCATGGTCGCGACCGTTTCGGGATGTCCGAGCTCGTGCCACAAGCGGTGGCAAATATGGGGCACGATGGGAGACAGCATCAGCACCACGAGCTCCAGCGTTTCCTGGCGCACCGCGCGTCCCCGATCGCTCGCATCGTCGAACTTCGCCAAGGCGTTGAGCAGTTCCATGTTGGCGGCGATCGCCGTGTTGAAGGTGTAACGCCGGCCGATATCGTCGCTGACCTTGCGAAGGGTCTCGTGCGTCTGGCGCCGCATGGCCTTTTGCGCCTCGTCGAGCGCCGTCTTGTCGAGCCTAGGGGCGGGGCCTTGGTCGACATGGACGGCGACCTGTTTCCAGAGGCGCCTCAGGAACCGGAATCCACCTTCCACGCCGCTGTCCGACCATTCCAGCGACTGCTCGGGCGGGGACGCGAACATCATGAACAAGCGCGCCGTGTCCGCGCCGTAACGATCGATCAGCGCTTGCGGATCGACGCCGTTGTTCTTGGACTTGGACATTTTTTCGGTGCCGCCGATCGTGACCGGCTGTCCATCGGCCTTCAAGCTCGCGCCCAGCGGCCTTCCCCGCTCGTCCAATTGCACGTCCACTTCGGCCGGGTTGTAGTAGTGCTTCTTGCCGTCGGCCTGCTCCCGGTAGAAGGTCGGCGCCACCACCATGCCCTGGGTGAGCAGATTGGTGAAGGGTTCGTCGCTGTCCACCAGGCCCACGTCGCGCATCAGCTTATGGAAGAAGCGCGCGTACAGAAGATGCAGGATGGCGTGCTCGATTCCGCCGATGTACTGATCCACCGGCAGCCAGTATTTGGCGCGTTGATCCAGCATGGCGTCGTGGCTGTCCGGGCAGGCATAGCGGGCGTAGTACCAGGACGATTCGACGAAGGTGTCCATGGTATCCGTCTCGCGCTCAGCCGGGCCTCCGCATTTCGGGCAGGTTGTTTGATACCACTCGGGCATTTTCTTGAGCGGAGAGCCCACATCGATCTTGACGTCTTCCGGCAATACCACGGGGAGCTGATCTTCGGGTACCGGCACGTCGCCGCAGTTCGGACAATGAATGACGGGAATCGGGCAGCCCCAGTAACGCTGGCGGGAGATGCCCCAGTCGCGCAGGCGGAACTGGGTGCGCTTCTGGCCGAGGCCCTTGGCCTCGAGATCGGCGGCGATGGCGTCGAAGGCTTGCTGGAAATCGAGGCCATCGTATTTTCCCGAATTCACGCACACGCCGTACTCGGCATAGTCGTCTATCCACTCGCCCTCCGGATCGACCGTCTCATAAGCGTCCGATTTGGACGCGATGACGGTTTTGATCGGCAGTCCATATTTATGCGCAAACTCGAAATCCCGCTCGTCATGCGCCGGCACCGCCATCACCGCGCCTTCGCCGTAGCCCCACAATACGTAATTGGCGACCCAAACCGGCAGTTTTTCGCCGGTTAATGGATGAATGACGAAGCGGCCTGTGGCCATGCCTTTCTTTTCCATGGTGGCGAGATCGGCTTCCGCCGTGCCGCCGTGTTTGCATTCCTCGATGAAGGCTTCCAATTCCGGATGGCCTTCCGCGGCTGCCAGGGCCAGCGGATGTTCCGCCGCCACGGCGACATAAGTCGCGCCCATCAGGGTGTCGGGGCGGGTGGTGTAAACCTTGAGGACGTCGCTGCCGTCCTCGTAGGGAAAATGCACTTCGCAGCCGTGGCTCTTGCCGATCCAGTTGCGCTGCATGGTCTTCACCTGCTCGGGCCAGCCCGGCAACTGGTCCAGCCCGGCGAGCAGTTCCTCGGCGTAGGCGGTGATGCGCATGAAGTACATGGGGATGTCGCGCTTTTCCACCGGCGCGCCCGACCGCCAGCCGCGGCCGTCGATCACTTGTTCGTTGGCCAGCACGGTCTGGTCCACGGGGTCCCAGTTCACCGGGGCGACCTTCTTGTAGATCAGGCCTTTTTCGAACAGCTTGGTGAACAGCCATTGTTCCCAGCGATAATAATCGGGCTTGCAGGTGGCGATCTCGCGGCTCCAGTCGATGGCGAGCCCCAGCGACTTGAGTTGCTTGCGCATGTAATCGGCATTGGCGTAAGTCCACGCCGCCGGAGCGACCTTGTTCTGCATCGCGGCGTTTTCCGCCGGCAGTCCGAAGGCGTCCCAGCCCATCGGCTGAAGCACGTTCTTGCCCCGCATGCGCTGATAGCGGGCGATCACGTCGCCGATGGTATAGTTGCGGACATGGCCCATGTGCAGCCGCCCGCTGGGGTAGGGGAACATGGACAGGCAGTAATACTTTTCCCTGGCCGGGTCTTCGACGGCGCGGAAAACGCCCTGGGCTTCCCAGGCGTCCTGGGCTTCTTGTTCGATGGTCTGCGGCTTGTAAATGTCTTCCATACGCGGGGATTTCGGTCGCCGAATTAAACCTTGTAGGATACTAAAGCACTCGCCGGTACCGCAAATGGGCGCGGGCTTCGTCGGCGATCCTCGTTTTGTCCTGAAAACCGGATTTCGTAGGGTGGGTTAGGCGCGCATAGCGACAGATTTGGTATTAGTCACTGTGCCGCGAGCGCGCCGTAACCCACCAAAAGGTGTGGTCCACGCCCCCCCCGGTGGGTTACGGCGCGCGGAAACACCGAAGGAACTTTGCGGACTCGGTGCGATGCGCGCCTAACCCATCCTACGAATCCGTACTTCGGAACAAACACGAGTTGCCGGGACTCCTGAACGGGATACTCCGAATAAGCCTTTTGACAGATTGTCTTATGCCTGTTGTACGTAGCACACTTTATGGATTCGTTTTCCGGACATCGTCCGACAGCCTTTTCGGGAGAAAAACATGCGCACATTGATCGCGGGCTTGGTCTTATTACACGTGCTCTTGCTGAGCGGATGCGGATACAACACCCTGCAGCAGCAAGACGAGCAGATCAAGGCGAGCTGGTCGGAGGTCGTAAACCAATATCAGCGCCGGGCGGACCTGGTGCCCAATTTGGTCAACGTGGTGAAGGGTTACGCCGGACACGAACGGGAGGTGTTGACCCAGGTGACCGAGGCGCGTTCCAGGGTCGGGTCCGTTCAGGCCACGCCGGAACTGTTGAACGATCCGCAGGCCTTCTCCCAGTTCCAGGCGGCTCAGGGCGAATTGTCCGGCGCTTTGTCGCGATTGATGGCGGTGGCGGAGAACTATCCGCAGCTCAAGGCAGACAGTTTGTTCCGCGATCTGCAGGCGCAGCTGGAAGGTACGGAGAACCGCATCACCGTGGCGCGCAATCGCTACATCGCGGCGGTTCAGGACTATAACGTCACGGTCCGCTCCTTCCCCACCAACATTACCGCGCGGATTTTCGGCATGGAGGTCAAGCCGAATTTCACGGTGGAAAACGAACGCGAAATCTCTCGGCCGCCCACGGTCGATTTCGGCACGCCGGCCCCGGCCCCCGCTCCGGCCCCCGCTCCGGCCCGGTAGGCGAACGTCGATATCGATGCCGAACATGCTTCCGGTTTGGATTCTTGCCGTCCTTCTGGCGTTTGTCGGGTCCGAGGCTAGGGCCGAGGTTGCGGTGCCGCCGCTTCAGGCGCGAGTGACCGATCTGACCGGGACCTTGAAGCCGGACGAAAAGGCGGGACTCGAAAGCCGGCTGTCAGCCTTCGAGGCTGAAAAGGGCAGCCAAATCGCGATCTTGCTGGTGCCCACCACCGAGCCCGAGACCATCGAGCAATATTCCATACGGGTGGCGGATGCCTGGAAGCTAGGCCGCAAGGGGATCGACGACGGCGTCCTGATCCTCCTGGCCAAGCAGGACCGTACCGTTAGGATTGAAGTGGGGCGCGGGCTCGAGGGCGTGATCCCCGATGCCGTCGCCAACCGGATCGTGGAAGACGTGATGCTCCCGTTTTTCAAACAAGGCGATTTCTACGGCGGCCTGTCCGAAGGCATCGATAGCCTTTTCGCCCTGATTCGCGGGGAGCCTCTGCCCGCGCCAGCCGATGGCGAAAGAGTTCCGGATGAGGATCTGGGCGGCGTTTTCGGGCTTTCGATTCTGGGCGGCATCTTCGGTGGGCGGATACTCCGGTTTCTGTTCGGCCCCTTTCTCGGCGGGCTCATTGCCGGCGCGGGCGCCGGACTGCTGGTCGCCTTTTTCGGTCTGCCGATCCTGTTTTCGCTTTTCGTCGGCTTCTTCGTGTTCATGACGGTGTTCGGAGGCATGGGTCGGGTAGGGCCGGGCGGCTGGTACGGCGGGCCCGGTGGATTCGGCGGCTCCTCCGGAGGTGGCGGTTTCCGAGGGGGCGGCGGCGGTTTCAGCGGCGGCGGAGCTTCGGGGCGCTGGTGATGTTCAAGCATTTCGGTCGTATCCTAAAGCATCTGTGTTACGGACCCTGGCGGCTTCGGCGGGTCCTGCCGCGCCACGCGCTTAAAGCCATCGCCGAGGAGATCCGTGAAAGCGAGACGAAGCACGGCGGAGAAATCCGCGTCGCCGTGGAAATTTCGCTCGATTGGCGGAGATTGCTGCGGCGGGAGACGCCGAGGGAAAGGGCCTTGGAAGTGTTTTCCGATCTCCGCATCTGGGATACGGAACGGAACAACGGCGTTTTGATTTATCTGCTGCTCGCGGATAGGGACGTGGAGATCGTCGCCGATCGCGGTATCGACCGGCTGGTCGGAGCGGAAGCTTGGGAGCGTATCTGCCATGAGATGGAAGCGGCTTTTCGGAAAGGCGACTTCGAAGCGGGTATCGTGGCCGGGGTTCAAGCCGTGGGCTCTCATTTGGAAAAGCACTTCGCGGGACCGGATCTGCACGGCGACGAGCTCGCCAATCATCCGGTCATTATTGATGGTTGAGTTTGCTCGGCCGCTCCCGCCGGCCGATACTGTTTTGAGTTAAGGCTCAGGCTCGTCGTTCCGGCAGGGAATGCCGGAACCCAGACGTTCGGGACGACTTGCGGAGTAACGTCCTTGTCGACTGGATACCGGCACTCCCTGCCGGTATGACGGCTTAGTTCAACAGCATTGTCCCGCGCCGGGTACGGACTTTTTCCGGTCAACCGGCTAGTTGCCGATTACTATTAACGGATCACTTCATTTGCCGGAGACCACTCATGACCGACGCATTGTTAATCGCCAAAGGCCGGGATTCGCTTTCACTGCTGCCGTCCATGGCCAACCGCCACGGCCTGATCAGCGGAGCGACCGGCACCGGCAAGACCGTTACGTTGCAAGTTCTGGCGGAGCGTTTCAGCCGCATCGGCGTGCCGGTGTTTTTATCGGACATCAAAGGCGATTTGTCCGGTTTGAGCCAGCCGGGCGTGGCCAGCCCGAAGATGGCCGAGCGGCTATCGTTGCTCGCCATCCAGGGTCATGAATTCGCCGGATTTCCGGTGACCTTTTGGGATGTTTTCGGCGAACAGGGACATCCCGCTCGGGCGACCATTTCCGAGATGGGGCCCTTGCTGCTCTCGCGCATGCTCAACCTGAACGAAACCCAGGAGGGCGTGCTCCACCTGGTTTTCAAGATCGCGGACGACAGCGGAATGCTGCTGCTCGATCTGAAGGACTTGCGCGCGATGCTTCAGTTCGTGGGCGAAAATGCGGGCCAATTCACCACCTCGTACGGCAACGTCTCCGCCGCCAGCATCGGCGCCATCCAGCGCGGTTTGATGGCCTTGGAAAGCCAGGGCGGAGACCGGCTGTTCGGCGAGCCCTCCCTGAACATCGACGATCTGATGCAAACCGCGCCGGACGGGCAGGGCGTAATCAATATCATGGCCGCCGACAAGCTCATGCAGGCACCGAAAGTCTATGCAGCCTTTCTGCTCTGGCTGTTGTCCGAACTGTTCGAGCATCTGCCGGAAGTGGGGGATCGCGACAAACCCAAGCTGGTGTTTTTCTTCGACGAGGCGCATCTGCTATTCGACGACGCTCCGGAGATTTTGCTGGACAAGATCGAGCAAGTCGTGCGCCTGATCCGCTCCAAGGGCGTGGGCGTTTATTTCGTGACGCAAAATCCTCTGGACGTTCCGGACAAGGTTTTGGGACAGCTCGGCAATCGCATCCAGCACGCGCTTCGGGCCTTTACGCCGCGGGATCAGAAAGCGGTTCGTTCGGCGGCCGAAACCATGCGCGACAATCCGGACCTGGACGAGAAGACCGTCATTACCGAGTTGGGCGTCGGCGAAGCCTTGGTTTCATTACTCGACGAAAAAGGCCGTCCGCATATCGTCGAGCGGGCCTTCATCCTGCCGCCTCAAAGCAAGATCGGCCCCATCGATGCCGCTCAACGAAAGCAACTCATCGGCGAGTCGCCCATCGCGGGCCATTACGAAAAAGCCGTGGACCGGGAGTCGGCCTACGAAATGCTCAAAGCGCGTGCCGCCGAGGATCTCCAGCAAAGGACCGAAGAAGCCGGTCGTCCTGCTTCCGGTTCGGCAGCCGGAGGCATTTTCGATACGCTCGGGAGCATTCTGGGCACTCCGTCGCGCGGTAAGGGCAAACAACGGCAAACCGCGATGGAGGCCTTCGCCAAAAGCGCCGCCCGAAGCATAGGCAGCGAACTCGGCCGGCAGCTTCTTAGGGGCGTGCTGGGGTCTTTGACGGGAAGAAAAAGGTAGGGTGGACGTTATCAGGTATACCAAAAGGTAGGATGCGGTGAGGGACGAACCGCATCGTTCGCGATCAATGCGTTTCGGGCACTCAGTGCATCTTACGAACTCGTTATCGGGCAGGCGGCAATAAAAATATCGGCTTGCGGCTATTCTTAACGACGGCTCAGTTTACATGTGGGTCCCGGTCGGCCAGTTTCGGCCGACCGGGACTTCTCGCGAGGCGCCGAACGAACCCGCGTGATCCGTGCGGCCATAGAAGAGTTGACGAGGAGTTAAGATGTTTTACGAAGTGAAGCCTTTGGTGCTGATTCTGATCGGGGCCGCCGTGGTCATGAGTCAGACCGCCTTGGCGATACCGTTTGCCGTACTGTTGATCGTTCTCGGCGCATTCATTATGGGCATGCGTTTCATCTATCGCTCCGAAAGAGTCAGTAGAGCAAAAACCGCTTCACGGCAACGAAAGAATTTCTGACTTACCGGGCAATCGGCATTTCGTTCCGCAGAGCCGCAGAGACCGCGGCTGTTTGGTGGGTTAATTCCAAATCGCTTTCAATAAGGCATTCATTTTGTAGGATGGGTAGAGCGAAGCGAAACCCATCGATGGTGGGTTAGGCCGCGAGGCCGTAACCCACCGAGCGACCTCGAATCGGTGGGTTACGCTTCGCTAACCCACCCTACGATGAATGTTCACTCGAATGCCGAATGGAATAAGATCGATGCCTAACCCGCGCGCTTTCGAAACGATGTACGATTCTGCCACCGGTTTAGGGCGCCGCCATTAAACTCGCCAGTCCCTTCCGCATTTCCTCCATCAATAGCATTCCCAATGCAAACGGCAGGGTAAACAGCCAGACGTCGAGCTCTATGGGCGCTGTGCCGAAGACGTCGTTGCCCCAAGGCGTGTAATCGATGAACAGGATCAAGGCGATTTCCAGCAGAATGCCGACCAGGATTAATCGGTTGTTGAAAAGGGGAGAGCGGAACAGGGGGCGGTCCGAATGTTTGCACAGAAAGACGTTCATCACCTGCATGACGATGATGGCCGACAGACAGGCCGTGGTGGCTCGGAGATAAATCGGGTTGTCTCGGGCCAAGGTTTGGCCGTACTGCCAGCCGGCTCCATGGAGCACGTAGAAAAAAGCCGCCATGGCTGCGAGGGCTTCGAGAACTCCGAGGAACAGGTAGGCGCGCGTGAGCAACGGCCAGGTGAGCAGTTTTTCCCTGGCCGATCGGGGCGGCTTTTTCATGCAGACGGGGTCCGGGCGGTCCGCTCCGAGTCCCAGGGCCGGCACCATATCGGTGCCGAGGTCGACCGCCAGAATCTGGATGATGGTCAGGGGCAGCGGAATGCTGAATAGGGCGAAAGCGAGGTAAGGCACGAGTTCGGGAATGTTGGACGTGAGTATGTAGGACATGAACTTGCGGATATTGCCGAATACCGCCCGCCCTTCCTCTATCGCGCTGACGATGCTCGCGAAATTGTCGTCCAGGAGAATCATGTCGGCGGATTCCTTGGCTACGTCGGTTCCGGCAATGCCCATGGCGATGCCGATGTCGGCGGTCTTGAGCGCCGGGGCGTCGTTGACTCCGTCGCCGGTCACCGCCACTACGTGCCGTTTGCGTTTCAGGGCGTCGACGATGCGTATCTTCTGGTCGGCGCCGAGCCGGGCGAAGATGACTTCTTCTTTGTCGAGCGCGAGCTGTAGCTGCGTGTTGGAGAGCCGCCGCAATTCGTCGCCGGTGATCACGTGGGGGTGATTGCCGCGGAGCAGACCGATTTCCCGGGCGATCGCCTTGGCGGTGTGAGGGTGATCGCCGGTGACCATGATGACCTTGATGCCTGCCTGAAGGCATTTTTCGATGGCGGACGGTACTTCTGGGCGGGGCGGATCTTCCAGTCCCACCAGGCCGGTCAGTGTCAGCCGCTCTTCCAGCCGCTCGCGCTCGTATGTCCCGGGGACTTCGCGATCGGCGAAGGCGAGAATGCGAAGCCCGCGTTCCGCCATGGTTTCTTGGGCATAGACAAACCGGCGGCGCATTTCCTCGGTCAGCGGCACGATTTCTTCGCCGATCTGAACATCGGAGCACAGCGGCAGCACGGTTTCCAGGGCGCCTTTGGCATACAGCCGGTTCCCCTCCGGCGTGCGGCTCAAAATCGAAAGGCGCTTCCGGTCCGTATCGAAAGGGATCTCGTCGATTTTCGGATAGGCGGCGGTATCGTTCAGGAACCGTTCCGCCATCCGCACCAGCGCGATCTCCATGGGATCGCCGAGTAGCTCCCGCTTTCCGTCGCGGCTCGTTTCCTTCAGGTTCTGGCAGTTGCGCGCGCACTCCCAAAGTCTCGGGTATGTCGCCGCGAGTTGTTCGTCGATATCTTCCGGATGCCGAATCTCATTGCCGAAGAAGATTTGTCTCGCCGCCATGCGGTTTTGCGTCAGGGTGCCGGTCTTGTCCGTGCAGATGACGGTAGCCGAGCCCAGTGTTTCGACCGAAGGCAGATGGCGTACCAAGGCATTGCGTTTGGCCATGCGCTGCGTGGCCATGGCGAGGGAGAGGGTAACCGTGGGCAGCAGGCCTTCCGGAACATTTGCGACGATGATGCCGATGGCGAAGATGAAATCCTGCCAAAACGACAGCCCGACCGCTCGCCCGATGAAAAAAAAGACGATGCCCAATGAGACGGCGAGCATGCCGACGATCCGGCTCAGGCGGAGGATTTCGTTTTGGAGAGGGGAAACGGGTTCGCCAGCCGTTTGAGTGAGGTGGGCGATCTTGCCGAATTCGGTGTGCATGCCGGTGTGGAAGACCACCGCCCGTCCTTCGCCGGAGACGACGGCGGTACCCGCCAGCAGGACATTGCGAGCGTGAATGAGCTCGTCCGTCGCCGAGGGCTGCGCGTCTCTGGCTTGGGGTAAGGCTTCGCCGGTTACCGTGGCGTTGTTCACCCTCAGGGCAAAAGCCTCCAGAACCCGGGAGTCGGCGGGTATGTTGTCGCCTTCCTGCAGCAGGATCACATCGCCCGGCACGATGTCCGAAGCATCCGCAAGGCGCACGCTGCCTTCGCGCATCACCTTGATTTGCAGCGGCAGGAGCTTTTGCAGCGCGGCGATGGCTCTTTCGGCCCGGTATTCCTGCCAGAACGAAAACAGCCCGTTGACGAGGATCACGCCGATAATGGCGAAACCCAGAGTTTCCATGCCTTCCCCCGGCGCTTTCCAATCCCCGAAAAACGCCAATGCCGCGGCAAGCCAGAGGAGCAGGGCGAAAAAGTGAGTGAACTGCCTGGCGAAGCGTAGTGCGACGGATTCCCGCTCGAACTCCGTAAGCCGGTTGGCACCATATTCACGGAGCCGGCGGGCCGCTTCGGTTTCACTTAGCCCTTCGGGTTGAGTATGAAGGCTTGTCAAGGCCTGATCGGGTTGGAGATGATGGATTTTCATGCCGCCTTTTGGGGTGAACCGATCCAGCAAACGCCTTGGCCGCCGTAGGCAATTTCGCGGATTTTCGTCAAGCGGCCGAAATATGTACAGAAAAAGAACTTATATGCTATAAACCCCGCGCTATCACGCCGATGTTTCAATACGCGGACAGTTAGAACCCACTTAAACTAAACAGTCGGTTTACAGAGTATGACCAATCAACAATTCGATAAGACTCGCTTTTCTGTTCTGAGAAATGGTTTTTGCGCCTTCTCTATCGCCGTGGCTGGGCTATTGGCCGGCTGCGATGCCGGTCCCGGCGGCAGTTCTTCTGCGCCGGCCATGTCTGAAGCGAAAATCAGCGGGAACGTTCAGGATCAACACGGTCCTGTTACGGATGCCAAGATCGAAGTGCGGGACAAGAACGGTCAGTTAGTGACGACGACGGAGGTTACGAGCACCTCGAACCAGTACTCGATTACCGTCCCCGCGGGCACTGCGTATCCCATCGTGCTGACCGCCACTCCGAACAATCCGGCGCCGGGTCGCGGTCCGGTCAAGGCCGTGGTAACCAGTTCACTAGCCGACCGTATGGACATCACCGACGTCACCACCATCGTGGTCGATTCGGCCATGACCTTGGGCGGCTTGACCGAAGCGAACATCGCCAAGGCGTCCGGCGGCGCGATCGGCTTGCGCCAGCGCCAAGGCGCGAGCGCGGCAGCGGGCGGCGGCGGTGCGGGTCCCGGCCAGAGCGGCGGCGGCGTCAGCCGTGGTGGGCATGGCGGGCATGGCGAGCATGTGCCTTCCGGTTCCGGCGCATCTCCGTCCGACAGCAGCTCCGACCAACAGCAGCCGGCGCAGCAGTAATGCGGCGTAATCGACTTTAGCCTTTCGGCCGGGGTGCTTTAGCTTTTTTAAAGACTCCCGGCGATTTTCCCGAAGCCGGCAGATGAGCTCGACGGAGCCGTCTGCCGGTTTTCTTTTTGGTCGCGGCTCGGACCTTGTTGAAACGGGCAGGCCGCGATTGGAAGGGTCGCGACTAAAGCGACCGTTTGCGATTGGGAAGGGATTGCCGACCTACCTATCGGGCTCTCTGACACCGACCAGAGAGGGATACGGGAAGCGGGAGTCCCTACAAGCGTATGGGCTTTTTGGGCAGCGTGTCGGTAGGTGAGAGTTCCGGCAGCACGGGCAAGCGGACCACAAATTCGCTGCCTTGGCCGGGACCGGGACTGGAGACGCACACGTTTCCTCCGTGCAATTCCACTAAGCGGCGGACGATCGTGAGACCAATGCCGAGACCGCCTTGGGATCGATCGAGCGTGCGCTCGGCCTGGGTGAAGAGATCGAAGACCTGGGGCAGTATCTCGGCCGGTATGCCGAGACCGGTGTCCCGCACGCGAAGCTCGATGTCGGAGCCGTCCCGATTTGCGGTGAGCCAGAGGGCGCCCCCTTTCGGCGTGTATTTGGCGGCATTGTTCAGCAAATTGCCCAAGACTTGGATCAGCCGGATGCTGTCGCCCTCCAAGTATACGGGAGCGGAGGGGAGAGTGACGGTGAAGGCGTGTTTCCGTTCATCAAGGAGAGGTCGCGTGACCTCGATGGCGCGGGCCACGATATCGCTCAGCTCGATCGTGTCTTTTTTGAGTTCCACTTTGCCGCGCGTGATGCGGGAAACGTCGAGAAGGTCATCCACCAACCTGACCAGATGGGCCGTCTGCCGATCGATTACATCCTCCGCCCATTGATGTTGCGGATGTTGCGGACCGATCCGCCGCAGGAGTTCCACCGCATTTCGAATCGGGCCCAAGGGGTTGCGCAGTTCGTGGGCCAGCATGGCCAAGAATTCGTTCTTGCGGTGGTCGGCTTCTTGGAGTGATGTTTGGGCCTGTATCAGATCGTCGATATCCGAGCATGAGCCAAACCACTTGATGATGTGGTCGGCCTCGTCGCGGATCGGTTGGGCGCGACACATCACCCACCGGTACTCGCCGTCTCGATGGCGGAGCCGATGCTTCATCTCGTAAGGTTCGCCGGTCTGGAGGCAATGCTTTCGGCGTTCATTGACGGGTTCCACTTCTTCGGGATGCAGAGCCCGCATCCAGCTGAAGCCCTTTTCTGAGTCGCACGGCTGTCCGGTGAATTCATGAAAGCGCGGGTTGGTGTAGTCGACCCGCCCATCCGGACAAACCGTGAAGACGATATCCGGCACTGTCTCGGCTAGGGCGCGGAATCGCTGCTTGCTTTCGCGCAGCGCCCGCTCCACCCGCGCGCGCTGGACGATCTCCCGCCTTAAGGTTTCATTGGCTTGCACCAGTTCGGAGGTGCGCTCCTGCACCCGCGTTTCCAGTTCGGCGTAAGCTTGGCGCAATGCTTCCTGAGCCCGCTTCCGCTCGATAATCTCATGCCATTTGCTCAAGGTGCACTTGACGATATGCGGCATGGCGGACAGGGTGGCCTCGGACTTGACGAGATAATCCAGAGCCCCGGCCTTCATCGCCTCGACTGCGATCGCCTCGTTCCCGTAGCAGGTCATAACGATGACCGGATAAGACGTATTCGAGCCTTCCTGCGGCAAAAGCTCCGTACCTTTCCCGTCGGGCAGCCGCAAATCGGTGATCACGAGATCCGGTAGGGCGACGGCAAGCGCCTCCCGCGCCTCGCGGAGATGGCGTACCACCGTCAGACGAACGGGTTCGCCTTGAGCCTCGAATGCTCTCTGTATGAGCTCGGCGTGGCTAGTATCATCCTCGGCCAAAAGGATGTGAAGGATGGTGTCGGCTATCGGCGCAGCTGCGGATGGCTCAGGTTTCATGAACAGTTCGGTCGGACCAGGGGTAGTGATTCCAGGCCAGCCAATAAAAGCCCAGATCTTCCATCATCCGGGTGAAATTCTCGAAATCGACGGGCTTGACGAGATAGCTGTTGGCATGCTGGCCGTAAGCTCTGGCGATGTCTTGCTCGGCTCGTGAGGTGGTGAGAATGACGACCGGCAGATTAGCAATGGACGGCGATGCCCTGATTCTACCCAGGACTTCAATGCCATTTATGCGGGGAAGGTTGAGGTCCAGCAGGACGACGTGCGGCCTCGGGCTGGTTTGCGGATCGGCATACGCGCCCTGTCGCAGCAGATAATCCAAGGCTTCCGCGCCCTGGCTGACGTGATAGATCCGGTTCGCCACGCGGTGTTCCTGAAAACAGCGGATGACCAGTTCGGCATGATCCGGATTGTCTTCGACCAACAGGATATTCAGGACTTCTCCCTTCATGCTGGATCCCTCAGGGAAAAATAAAACGTGCAACCCAGCCCTTGACCTTCCGAGTCTACCCAGAGACTTCCGCCGTGCACCTCGACGATTCGCTTGACGATCGCCAGTCCGATTCCGGTACCCTCCGTATTGGGATCGAGCCGCTCGAACAGGCCGAAGATCTTCGTATGGTAGCTTGGCTCGATTCCGATACCGTTGTCACGTACAAAATAGACGATTTCTCCTTCTCTTGCTTCCGCGCCGATCTCGATCAAGGGTTCATCCTGGTCACCCATGAATTTGACGGCGTTTTCGATCAGGTTGAGCCACACCTCGAAGATCCGCTTCGGATCGCCGACCGCGTCGGGCAGACCGCGGCTGATCTCGGTCCGCAGTTTACGCCCGGGAAGCCGGTCCCTCACAAGCTCGACCGCCTCATGGACGAGAGCGCGCATCGAGACCTTTTCGGGCGGATTCGCGACGCGGCCGATGCGGGACAGTTCCAGCAGATCTTCCAGCAAGGTCTGCATTCGGCTCGCCGCCGCACGGATCCGCCGGATGTCTCCGCGCATACGCTCGAAATCTCCCCGCGTCGCGCTTTGTTCCAGCATGCCTGAAAATCCCTGGATGGTAATCAAGGGACTCTTGAGATCGTGCGAGGCGGTGTAAATGAACCGCTCCAATTCCGCATTTTTTTCTGTCAGCTGTTCGAGGAGAGCAGCCTGTTGTTCCTGGGCTTTTCGGCGTTCGGTCACATCGCGAATGATTCCGGTGAACAGGCGATGGTTGCCCAGAGGGGTTTCGGCGACCGTCAGTTCGATGGGAAAAGTGGATCCATCCCGACGCAGCCCGAGGACTTCGCGGCCGATGCCGATGACCCGGCGTTCCCCCGTTCTGAGATAGCGGGCAATGTAGGCGTTGTGTTCGTCGCGGTAAGGGGAGGGCATCAGGAGAGTAATGCTCTGACCTTTCACCTCCGCTTCGGTGTACCCGAACATGCGCTCGGCCGCGGGATTGAAGGTCTCGATGAGCCCCCGCTCATCGATCACGATGATGGCGTCGACGGCGGTCTCGAGAATCGCGCGCAAGCGCACCGTCTGGTTCGCCAAGGCTTTCTCGGCGAGTTTGCGGCGACTGATGTCGTGAACCGTAGCCAATACGAAACGACCTTGCTCGGCCTCTAGGAGAATTAGGCTTATATCCGCTGGAAATTCGGTTCCATCCTTGCGCAAGCCGAAAAGATCCAGTCCTTCCCCCATGGGGCGGGAGCGGGGATGTTCGGCGTAACCCGCACGCTGTTCTCGATGCCGCCCGCGAAACCGTTCCGGCATGAGGTCTTCGACCGTGAGTTCCGCCAGTTCTTCGCGGGCATAGCCGAAAAGTTTTTCCAGCGCGGGATTGGAAAAAAGGATTTTTCCCTTGATGTCCGTAATCGCCATGCCATCCAAAGAGGACTCCAGCCATACACCGAAGTTCTTTTTTTTCAGCAGGAATTCCATCATGAAATGCCCGGAAAATGGTAAGAAACCCTTGATCGGTGAATCGATCAAGTGATTTTAAGCCGGTTGCAGTAAGAAAATTCTTATTTTTTAAAGGGTAATCAGTCCGTGGCGCAAGGCTAGATGGGTGAGTTGCACGACATTCGCAAGCCGGAGTTTTCGCATGAGATGCGTTTGATGCACGCTGATGGTCTTGGGGCTGGTGTGCAAGAGCTCGGCGATTTCCGCCACGGAACGACCCTGGGCCAGATGGCGGAAAACCTCGAATTCGCGCGGCGTCAAGAGCTCTACGGGCTTTTGCGATTGAGTCGACGCGGCTCGTTTCAGATGTTTGTCGAAGAAAAAGTCGCCGCTGAAGACGATCCGTGTCGCTTCCACGATCAATTTGGCCGCGCTCCGCTTGCCGATATACCCCCGGACGCCGGTTTCCCGCGCGCGCTCGATGAGCACTTCGCTTTCATAAGCGGAAAACATCAGAATTCGCGCCCGGGAATCGCGTTTCAGAATCTTGCGGGCTGCTTCGAGTCCGCTGATGCCGGGAAGGGCCACGTCCATGACGACGATGTCCGGCTGGTGCTTCAGATAGGCCTGATAGGCATCTTCCCCGTCTGCCGCTTCGGCCAGGACGGTGATATCGGGCGCTTGCTCCAATAGGCGCCGGTAGCCGCTGCGCACTACCGGATGATCGTCGACTAGCAGTACGGAGATCATGGTCTGGCTTGGCTAGGAATTTCGATCGCTACGCAGGTTCCCTGTCCGCTCTGGCTCTCCAGGCTGAAGAGTCCTCCAAGCGCCTCGACCCGTTCGCGGACGCCCATCAATCCCAGTCCCCGCTTCGTTTCCCGGGACGATAAACCGACGCCATTGTCCTTGATCAACAGGCGGACGGAAACCGACTCGCCGGGCACAGGTCCAAAATGCCGCTGACACGATTCTCCCTGGCACGCGATACTCTCGCAGACCATGACTTCGGCTTGCGTCGCCCGGGCATGCCTGCCGATGTTATTCATGCACTCCTGGACGATTCGATACACCGTAATCTTAAGCGTTTCATCCAGGACGCCGAGATCGCCGATGATGGTCAGTTTCCAACTGATGTCGCGATAATGCGATCGGTATTCGTTGACTAATTCTTCGAGGGCTTCGGCCAGTCCCAGTTGATCGAGCAAGGGCGGACGCAGATTCTCGATCAGGCTGCGGACGGTGTCATGAAAGCGGATCAGCAAGGCTTCGACGGTTTGAGCGCTGTGATGGATCTCCGGGTGGCTTCGTTCGCTGAGCGAGGACATCATCGCGAGGTCCGCCTGCATGGCAGTCAAATATTGCCCAAGCTCGTCGTGCAGTTCGCGCGCTACTCTCTTGCGCTCCTCTTCCTGGGCCTTGAGCAATTTTCGGGTCAGCTGGCGGTTTTCATTCAGCAACCGCCGGGTTTCCTGCTCGGCTTTACGCCTTTGCGTTTGCTCGCGCGACTGGATCAGAGCGAGTGCCAGGCTATGCGCGAAAGTGGTGGCCAAAACCTCGTCCTCCTCGGAAAAGGGCTCCCCGTTGAGTTTGTCACAGAGATAAACGCGGCCGTACACCTTGCCATCGTCGGCGATCGGCACCGCGAGAAGGCTCTTCATCGGCGGATGGCCGGGCGGAAATCCCGCCGATCGCGGATCACGGGTCAGGTCGTCGAGCCGCAACGACTGGTTTGTTTGAACCACTACGCCGAGCAGTCCTTTCCCTTCCGGCCAGCGGCCGATTCGTTCGATCTGTTCCTGGCTGACGCCGGTGACGAAAAAGCCGTCCAGCTTTCCGTTTTCGTCAATAATCCCGACGGCGCCGTACCGTGCGCGCAGCAGAGTCGCCAGCACGTTGATGCCGCTTTGCGCCATGTTTTCCTCTCCTTCGACATGGGCCATCAAAGCCATCAGCGTGCGGGACGCCTGATTCAGTTCGCCGAGTCGCGTCGACCACAGGCGAAGCTGCCGCTGCTCCTCTTCGAGTTCGGCCGACAGCTTTTGATAGTGATCGAGCAGCAACTCGAGCAAACGCGGACGGGTAACCGCTCCGACGAAGGCGCCGCTATCGTCCGTAACCGGCAAGATCCAGTGGTTCTCCCGTTCCATGAGAGCGAGCGCCGCGACGATGGATGTATCCCGTCCGATGGCCGGCGGTATCGTTCTCGGGAGTAGATCGGCAAAGATTCGGTGAGGCGATTGGGCGATTTCTTCACTGGTTACAAAGCCCAGAAAACGGTCGTTTCCGGAGGAAAAGACGGCGAAGAGGGCCGGCGTAGAAGTTGGGCCGAGTCTGGGGCGTTCTTCGTCAGTGACTTTGATCAGCCCGTCCGCCAAAGCGTCCAGGATGGTCGGTTGCACTAAAACGTTTCCTCTAGGTGCAATTCCGTTTCGACATCGAGGTGAAGAATTTCGGTGTCGTCCATGAAGGGCTTGATTCGCTGGAGCACGAATTCGATGAGTTGTTCCTTGGGGACACGCCGCAGAACCGCTTCGCGTACCAGAATGTCGCTGATGACCTCGTCCTCCAATTCGAGGTGAGCGAACGGATAAGTCATTAAAAGCTCCAGGGATTTTCGGATGGCTTTGCAGCCTATGGTAGCGCGGCGCCCCAACACCAAGCCTTCGTGAACGGGCGGAATCTTGAATTCTCTGATGCGAGCACGCAGGGTATATTTGGTCGTCAATTTATTGTCTTGCACTGCTGGTCTTCTGTTTGCTAGTCAACCGTTATAAGACTCCTAGCGCGGAAAAGTCACCCCTTCCGTCTAAAGAGACTTAGATTAAGTCAGCGACTCCAGAACGTAAATCTTCGGGATCGATAACTTTCATCATTCCAGGGCCGAATAGGAATAGGGTGAAAATAAGCAAGGGGTTCGGTTTCTATTTTCGGGATGAACATCCGATGAAGCGTTCAGGAATCCCTTGAGCCTAAGAAGGATTTTTCGATATTAAATACCCACAATATCGCTAACGAGAGGCAATCAACAGTTCCGTGACGGCAGATGTTAATACTCATAATCGTTCGGTGTCCGCCTCGGAGTCTTCTATCTTGCTTGGATCGAGCTCTCGCAATTTAGTTTAGTGCGACCAATGGCGACTGACATCCGACGAGGTTTTGAGCGGCCTGAATGAATAGACGTCGAGCTTATTCCATTCGACATTCAAGTGAACATTCATCGTAGGATGGGTAGAGCGAAGCGAAACCCATCGATGGCGGGTTAGCCCCTCGGCTCCGCTCGGGACAGGCCCTTCGACAAGCTCAGGACAGGCTCCGCGTAACCCGCCGAATAACCTACAAAAACCAATTTTTTATCGAAAGCGACCTTGGAATCAGAGGTCGAATCATCAAAGAAAATCCGCGTTGTTGGCGGGAGCAATCGGGCAAAAAAGGAGCGGCAGTGAAAATAGCTGCCGCTCCTTTAAAGTACGAAAGCGTGGCTGTTACTGTTTTACGGCATTGAGATGGGTCATCGCTTCTTCGGCCGCTTTTCCGGCTATATCGGCATGCCCCATCTTGCCGTGTTCGATCGCGCCGTCCAGGCTTTTGATTGCCGCATCCAAGTGTGGATTGGGGTTTGCTTGATTTGCCGCCGTGGCGTGAGTTTTCGCGGCTTCCGCGTGCTCGGCCACACCTTTGGCATCGCCCTGTTTGCCGCTATCGACGGCGGCTTGGGCATGCTTCATCGCTTCCCCTTTGTGATCTTCGGCGGCAACGGCGGTGAAACCTAGCGACAATGTGAACAGGCCGGCGAGTAATCCGGACAAGATTTTTCCACGCATAACCATTTCTCCGTTAAAGGGTTGTTCTTCTTGAATGCCCCAATATGGGGCGGGTTACAAATATCACGACGTCAATTTCAAGTCCATCGTTAATACGAAAAACGGCAGCCACGAATGGAATGCCATCCGGTCTGCCGTTTTGTCGCGACAGCATGAAAACTATTTTTTGGCCTGTTTGAGATGGGTAACCGCTTCCTCAGCGGCCTGCCCTGCCATATCGGCGTGGCCCATTTGGCTGTGCTGAATCGCGCTGTCCAGACTTTTCATCGCAGCGGTCAGATGCTCATTGGGATTTTGCTGCATGGCGGCCTCGACATGGGGTTTTGCGGCTTCGGCGTGTTTGCCTACGCCTGCGGCATCGCCCTTCTTGCCGCTGTCGGCAGCGGCTTTTGCGTGCTTCATCGCTTCCTTGACATGGCTTTCCATACCCTCCGTTTCGGCCTTGCCTTTTCCTTCGGTTCCGGTCATCCCGGTACCGCCGGGATAGGGTTGACCGCCTCCGCTACTTTCGCCGGTCGTCCCGCGAACGCCTGTTCCGCTTTGGCCGGTTTCGGTTTGCGACTGCGCATAATATGCGGCGCTGTCTCCGGATCGTTCTGCGGCCGCAGCCGGACTCAGTGTTTGCGTAGTTATGCCGGCAAGCAGACAAAGCAAAATTTTGGAATACATTGCTTTTTCCTCCGTGAAAAATGTTCGGACGGCTAAATCGCCGTATCAGCGGGCGTGGCACAGGCCATACCTATACTCCACGGTCATTGGGGAGCCCTCGGTTGCCGCTTTTCTCGGACGAGAAAGGAATGCGGCAGGAATCAAGGGCTGATGCGCTTACTCGAAATCGCCGCTCCCGGTTTCGGGTTCGGGCATTTCTTCGGGCATCGACGGTTCCTCGGAACCCGGCGTCGGACGTTGGGGAGTTTTGCGTTGGCTCGGTTCAGAGGTTCCGCTCTCGGTGCCTCGGCGTTGGCCCGATTCCGGCGTGCCGCGTTCGCCATTCTTGCGTTTGCCCGTGCCGGACATTCCTTTTTCGTTATTCCGGCGCTTGCCGGCGCCCGATTGGCCGTTATCGTTCCCTTCCCGTCCGGCCGCCTCTCTGACGATCTCTATGACATCGCCTTTCATGGTGCCGTTTTGGAATTCTGCCTTTACGTAGGCGGCGATCCCTATGGGTCGGTCCGCGGCAAGGGCCGGATTCAGGCCGAGCAATGAGATAAATGCGCCTAAAAGTAAGCCGATTAGAAATTTCGAGCGCATGGCGTGCCTCCTTTGCACCAAAGTTCGTTCCATGTTCCCGGCGCGACCGGGAAAGTCATTGTTAACACACGGCAGTTTCCCAGTCTCTAGGGAAATTTACTAAGAACCGTGGGCTAATCCTGTAACTCCGGAAAACTCGGCGAGATGAAGTAAGAGCCTTCTGGCTTTAACGTTTGATGTGGCTCTTGATCATGATGCAAGTGTTGGCCAGATAGCTGAAGTCGTTGGAGGCCAGGAAATTCAGGACTTCGGCATTCTCCGCTCCGGGTTGCAGCCACACGTTCCTTAGACCGAGTTCGAGACATTGCTTCAGGACGGACAAGGTAGCCTCGGGCGGTATGACGAAATTGACCAGGGTCGGTGTGCTGGGAAGTTGCGCAAGATCCGGATATGCGGGATCGCCATCCACCGACGCGCGATTCGGGTTGACCGCATAAGCTTTGTATCCTTTGCCTTTCAGATCGCGATAGATGGCATGGCCGAATTTTCGTTCGTCGTCCGTCGCGCCTACTACGGCGATAACGGTGTCCGGTGCATCCAAAAGGTCGAGCAGAGCGTCGGGTGACAATGCCATTGTCTCACTGAAAATTACGAATCATTAAACTGCCGATCAATGGCAGGCGCTTCGGAAGCCGGCAAACGCACGACCACGTCGATCTTTTCGCCGAATGTGCGCGAGACGATCTTTCCTCCGGCTTTCTCGACATGATAAGCGAGCGGCTGAAGTTTTGGATAATCGATCCTCAATTTGAGTTCGGCATATTCAACATAGGGCATGAGGGAGGCTTTCTCCAGGGCAAGTTTGGCCGTGCCGCCATAGGCGCGGACCAACCCGCCGGCTCCCAGCTTGATGCCGCCGAAATAACGAACGACGGCGACCAGCGCATTGACGAGATCGAAGCCGGACATATGCGCGAGTATCGGCTTTCCGGCCGTTCCGCTCGGCTCTCCGGCGTCGTTGAAATGGGCGATGATGCCGTTCTCGGTCTTGATCCGATAGGCGAAGGCGAGATGGTGCGCCATCGGATGAGCCGATGCGATTTCGTACAGCCGCGACCGCAGCTGCGACTCGTCGGCGCAGGGCAGGGCGTAGCCGATGAAGCGCGAATGGTTGACGGTGAAGCTGGCTTCCGAACCTTTTTCGATGAGATACATGGATGAGAAAGATCGAACCGGTGAGTCTAATATCGTGCCCCAAACCCATCATACCGTAGCCGGCTTTAAAGCTTTAACAGAGAGACTTCCATGAAACCGGTGTTTCATCCCGCGCTGGTGAACGACGTGTTCGGCGATCCGGCGGTTTATGTCGATTTTCTGTTCGAGAAGCGTGCTCTGCTGTTCGATCTGGGCGATTTGCGAAATCTGGCGACGCGAAAAATCCTCAGGGTTCGGGATGTGTTCGTTTCCCATGCTCACATGGATCACTTCTTCGGTTTCGATTGGTTGCTGCGCCTGTGCCTAGGGCGGGAAATCCGCATCCGGTTGTTCGGGCCGGCCGGTTTTCTCGGCCAGGTGGAAGCCAAGCTCGCGGGTTATACCTGGAATCTGGTGGAAAACTACGACACCGATTTTACCTTGGATGCGACCGAGGTCTTGAGCGAAACCGAGGCGCGAAGCGCCCGTTTCCGCTGTCGGGCCGAATTTCGCCGCGAAAATGAGCACGAATGGACTATCAGGGACGGCGTTTTGCTCGACGAGGAGAACCACACCGTCCGGTTTGGCCTGTTGGATCATAAGATCCCGTGTCTCGCTTTTGCGCTCCAGGAAAAGCTGCACGTCAATATCTGGAAGAACCGCCTCGACGATCTGGATCTCGAGCCAGGGCCCTGGCTTCAAAGTTTCAAGCGCTCGGTGCTCGACGGATTGCCCGGCGATACGCCGATCACCGCCCGGCGGCGCGGACGGGGCGAAATTACGTTCCGCCTGGACTATCTGGCCGGAACCATCGCCCACATCTCGACCGGACAGAAAATTGCTTACGTGACCGATGCCGTCTATCACGACGCCAATGCCGAGCGCATCGTTCAACTGGCCAAGGGCGCCGACCAGTTCTTCATCGAAGCGGTTTTCGGCGAAGAACTCGTCGAGCGCGCCGCGCAGAAATACCACCTGACCGCCCGCCAAGCAGGCAGCCTGGCTCAGCGCGCCGGGGTCAAGTTTCCCGTGCCGTTCCATTTCTCGCCGATCTACCACGACCGCGAGTACGAACTCAGGGAGGAGTTCGAGCGGGCGTTTCGTGGCTAGACCTATTCACCCTTTTTGAAACAAGTTCCTTAAACTCTCCGGCCCGCCTCGTTTCTAAGGGATATACCCCACAGTCAAGGAGGAAACATGGCTGTCAAGCTCGCGGTCATTTACTACAGCGCCACCGGAACCACTTACCGATTGGCGCGCGGTATCGAGGAAGGGGCTGAGCAATCGGGCGCCGAAGTGCGTTTTAGGAGGGTGCAGGAGCTCGCTCCCGAGGATGCCATTGCGTCCAACCCTCTTTGGGCCGAGCACCGGCAGGAAGCTCGGGATGTGGAGGAGGCGAGCCTGGACGATCTGGTGTGGGCCGATGCCATTGTTTTCGGGACACCGACCCGCTACGGACTGCCTACCGCTCAACTCAAGCAGTTCATCGACAGGACGGGACCTTTGTGGACTCAAGGACAATTGGTGAACAAGATCGTCTCCTCGTTTACCAGTACCGCGACGCCTCACGGCGGGCAGGAAACGACGATCGTCGCCCTCAACAATACCTTCTATCACTGGGGCGCCATCATCGTCGCGCCGGGCTACATCGATCCCATACAGTTCCAAGCCGGGAATCCTTACGGTGTATCGTTCACGAGCAACAACGGGCAGCTCAAGCCGGACGATGTGGCCATGGCCGCGGCAAAATTTCAGGGCAGGCGCGTGGTCGCGGTAACGGCGCAGTTCCTTGCTGGTCAAAAACAGTAGTAAGCCGACCGGAGCCGGTTAAATGGCTCAGCGAGCGGTTGGAGAAACAGCCATGGTGAAGCTTCACGACAAGGAAACCGGCGCGTTCGTCGGAGAAATCAGCGACCAACAGCTTCAACAGTTGATGGATGTATTGGAGGAAGAAAGCTCGATCGACAGGGACTATTTCGTCAATCGAGCCCAGCTGGAGTTTTTGGAGGAACAGGGACTCGATAGAGCGTTGATCGGTCTGCTGCGGACGGCTTTGGGTAACAGGGAAGGCATGGAGATCGTTTGGGGGAAATCATGAATCGAGGGGTCGCTTAGGCGTATCGCAAGCCGCCTTCGATACGGCTGCGATTGCCGCGGTGACTTTTCAACTCATCAAATCGTGCGACTGGTGTTCCAGTTCCAAGGAGGCAGTATGCAAAGCAAAGCTAAGATTCTCGGCCACCCGGCCCATCCGATACTGATCGTATTTCCGCTCGGGTTGCTGTCCACAGGTGTTGTCTTCGACATCATTTATCTGATGACGGGTTCGCCGAGTTTTGTGACGGTCGCCTTCTGGATGATCGCGGCAGGAATCATAGGCGGGCTGATTGCTGCGCCGTTCGGCTTGATCGACTGGCTGGCCATACCGCCCAATACCCGCGCCAAGTATATCGGACTGATGCACGGTGTCGGCAATGTGGTGGTACTGCTGCTTTTCATCGCCAGTTGGTGGCTCCGGCGGAATATCGATTTCCCCGGAGCTTGGGCCTTCGTTCTGTCGTTTGCTGGTTTCGCATTGGTCTTGATCACCGGATGGCTGGGCGGCGAATTGGTAGACCGGCTGGGCGTCGGTGTCGACGACGACGCCGATCTGAACGCGCCGAGCTCTCTGCACAAAACGCACTGATCAGATGGGACCGGGCAAATCTCAATACCGGCCCTGTCGCTTGTCCAAACTCAGATCGCCGGGGCCATGGGAAAAAATGACCATGAAGCCTCCGGCGATCGCTATGTTCTTCAAGAACATGATGGTTTGCACCTTGTCGCCGAAATTAAGGTGGAAGAGCAAGGCCGCCGCGATGGAGAAACCGGCGAGGGCTAGGGCAAACCACCGCGTGTACCAGCCGATCATGATGGCTATCGCGCCTCCGATTTCCAATGCGATAACCAGCGGCAGCAGCATGCCCGGTACCCCTATCGATTCCATGTAGGTTTGGGTTCCGGCAAAACCGCCGATCTTGTTGAAGCCCGACAACAGAAAGATGATGGACATGAAAATTCGTCCGATAAGTTCTGCGTAACGAGACATATTCGCGGACATGCGGCCCCCTTTGAATTAGTGCGTACGTTGCCAGATAAGCTCTCCGTTTCGATATACCACTTTAATGCGGTGGAGTGGAATAGTGTGCGTTTCACCTTCGGAATCGGTGAGTTCGAATACGCCGGGGCGATCCCCAGGAAAGTCGATCCGTTTTAACGGTGTCACCACAATCGTCTTTTCGATGCGGTCGTAGTAGCCGATAGCGAATTCGGCCCGCGCGAAGTCTTCATCCCAGCGGATGCGGTTGAGTAGATCTCGGATGGGAAGCATCGCCGTAATCTGTCGTTTCGATCGCTCTTTATTAATCAGGCCCGTAAATACCCTCCTGGTATTTCGGGCCGCCGCCCAGGCCCGGTACACGCCCGGCCTGGGCTCACGCGGCTTGTCGCCGCGCCGGGGCATCCCTGCCCCGGATTAACCCGGCCTATATTTATAGGCCGGGTTAATAGACCGTTACTCGGGTCGTGTGGCGGGCAGAACTTTCGCGGCCGATTAAAATTAAACCTGTTGAATCGAATTTAGTGAGTAACCCCATGCAGAAAGCCTTGGTCGAGGCGCTGGATCGGGCGCCGATGGGCGTTGCGATTATGCGGGATCGGCGAATTTTATGGGTGAACGAACGTTTGGCCCAGTGGTTCGAATTGGCGCATCATTTGGACGGATGGGCCCCGAAGACTGCGGAGGATATCGGGCTGGCCGTTCTGTTCGCTGGCGACGATAGGCTTTGCGTCACGCGCGGTGGCGAGCAGTTTTGGCTGCAGCGCGAGTGCGCCGCTCTCGCCGACGGCAGCGAGGCTTATTTTTTCCAGGATGTGACCGAAAACGTGCGGATCGAAACGGCTCGCGGCCGTCTTCAAGAATTGGTCAACACCCTGCACACCAAGGACTCGGAAACGGGGCTTCTGAACCGGAACGCGATTCTTCAGGCTTTGGAAGGTCACGTGAGCCGCAGCCGGCGCTATGGCAATGCCTTGTCGGTGATTCGCGTCACCCTGCAGCCGCCCCGTGGCGCATCGCTGCCGGAAACCACGCTGCGCGAATTCGCTCAGGAATTCAATGCGCAGCTGCGATGGGCCGACCAAATCGGCCGCCTCGATGAGACGGCTTTCCTTTTGATTCTTCCCGAAACCGTCCGCACCGATGCGGAAGCGCTTGCCACCAAGTTCGGCGCAGAACGCGTGGCCTTGGCCGGCGCGGAAATGTGGCGGATCGATTGCGCGGTCGCCTCCTGGCAAAAAGGAGACGACGCGCGAAAACTCATGCAGCGTCTTCATTCCGAGCCATACGGACCGAAATTATCGTGACAGCGACCACTTTGCGAGCGATAAGGCTCGGCGGACCCGGCGAGGAAATCGATCGGAAGAGTTTGGCCGCCATCGTTCGGCGCTTCCAAAACCTGCATCGGCTTCAGTTGCAGCGCATTCAGGAATATCAAACGCCGCGTCAGCGGGATTTTCTCGATTTGTTGCCGCTCTTGTTTCACTGCAATCACCCGATGCTGCCCGGTTACGTCTCGTCCGAGACGCCGGCCGGCATCCAGGACTATGTTCCCGCGCGCCGGACGCTGCTCGCCGTCAGGCGGCTAACCAAGAGTTTCGAATACAAGCGGCGCGCGCTGACCGAATATCCGATCCATGGCATATACCTGATGGGCAGTGTCAGCAGTGTTGCCTATTCCAGGAAAAGCGACCTCGATATCTGGCTGTGTCATTCGGGCTCGTTGGACGAAAGTCAACTGGACGAATTGCGTCGCAAAGCGGCCGGCGTGGAAAAATGGGCCCAATCCCTTGGATTGGAGGCCCATATCTTCTTCATCGATAGCGAACGGTTCCGTCTCGGCATCGGCACCCCGATTTCTTCCGAAAGCTGCGGCAGCGTGCAGCATCATCTGTTGCTCGAAGAGTTCTACCGCACCAGCGTCTGGCTGGCCGGTCGCGCCACCGCCTGGTGGCTGGTGCCGCCCGACCAGGAGGCGCGGTACGGAGAATATCTGAACCACTTGAGAGAAAAACGCTTCGTCAACGAAAACGATTTCATCGATTTCGGAGGGCTTGAATATATCCCGCCCGACGAATTTCTCGGCGGCACGCTGTGGCATTTGCACAAGGCGATCGATGCACCGCACAAGTCATTGCTCAAGCTATTTCTGATGGAGAGTTACGCCAGCCAGTATCCCCACACCCGATGGCTCTGCGCCCGGTTGAAGGCGGCGGTGTACGAGGGGAGTCTGGATGACCGCGAGCTCGACTCATATATCCTCATGTATCGGGACGTCGAGCGTTATTTTTTGGCGGGGGGGGAGCGCGAGCGGCTGGAGTTGGCGCGGCAATGCTTTTATCTCAAGCTCAACGAATTGGTGAGATTTGGCGGGGGCACGGAAGCGGAGAAACGCCGTCGGCAAGAGATTTTGACCGCCATGGTCCACGCCTGGGGATGGCCGCGTCAACGCATCCGGGATCTGGACGAGCGGCGTCACTGGACCGTGGTCAAGGCTTTGCAGGAGCAAAAAGTCATCGGCCACGAATTGACCCGGAGTTATCGAACCGTGAGGCAGTTCGCGGCGGAGCATTCCGAGATCGGAGGTCCGGCCGGAGAGGAAATCAAGCTTTTGGGGCGCAGACTTTCAGCCGCTTTGGAGCTTAAACCCGGTAAAGTGGAAAGGCTGAGCCTCGATAGCGGCGACTGCATCGAACCTAAAGATTTCTCAATGCACGAAGTCCGCCTGGCGGACGGCGAAATGGGATGGATCTTATACTCCGGACGGGTGGCATCTGCGGATGCGGGCAAGGCGCCATATCTGAAAAAGGCGCGCAGCCTGGTCGAGCTTTTGGCCTGGCTGTCGTTCAACGGACTTTACGATCGGAGCGCCAACCTCTTTCTGGAAACCGTCGAAAGCGCATTGACGCTTTTGGAACTCAAGAACAATTTGCGTGCGTTGAACCGTTTTCTCGCGTCGCACCAGAGCGAGCCGGAACATCTGGACGACTACGGCCGAGCCCCGCGCGTGATTGCCGCAGCGTTGTTCGTCAACCTGGGGATCGACGTCGATGCCGAGCGCCGCGACGGAATCAGACTGGCCAGCGATCGTCATGATGCGCTGAGTTATGGCTACGAGCGGACGAACCTGATTCATCAAGTCGATGCCGTCATTTTGACGTCGTGGCGGGAAACCCTGGTCAAGCGTTACCAAGGTTTGGTCGGATTCCTCGATTGTCTGGCGGATCTCATCAACGAATCGCTTTCCAATGAATCGCACGTCGAGTGCTTCTGTTTCGTTGCCGGGCGGGCCCGAACCATCGCCCTGAGAGTTCAGGAGCTTTATCGGGATTTGAGGGCGGCGTTTTCGAGTTCGGACCGATCGCTGCGCTATATCCTGCGGGGCGGTTCGGAATTCTACCTATTCGATAATCAGGGAACGAGCGTCCGTTTTTGGGGCGTACCCGACGTGGATCGCTTGTATAGCGAGCTGTCCGCTCCCCGATCTATGTTTTCGCCGGTCATTTTCGATCGCGCCGCCCTCGAAAATGACCCTTTGCCTTTGATATACGCTCATAATCGGCCGGGAGTTATTCAAATCTTTTGCCAACCGGAATCCTCGCAGGTAAAGGTTTACATTCTGGACGAGCGGGGTTCGTTGTTCTACCGTAGCCACGAGGCGGTCGGACCCCAACTCTTGCTGGGGCCTTATGCCTCGTTTCTCGGCGACATCTTGCAGCGCTATGTACTGGCCGCCGGCGGGATCGAATATTACGTGGTGGAACATCAGGCGTCCGGCGGATACAGCGTGAAATCCGCCGGTTTCCAGCCCAACCCGGACAGTCGCATGCTGGAAATTCGAGTATTCGCTCAAGAGACTGCGCCTGGCCGCGTGGCCTACACGATTTTCTGCAACGACTCGGAGTTTTCTTCCATGGATGCGGGACAGGACGTATTTTCCATGGCGGCGGCCCATATCATGCGGCTTCGTCAGAGCGGGGAACGCTATCCCATCTATATCACCGACATCGACTTGCCGCTTTCCATTCTGGGCGTGGACACGCCGGAAGAGCTGCAAACCGTTCACTTTCTCAAATTCAAAGAGAAGGTCGAGGAACGCTTGAATGCCTGATTATCTGTTATAAAAAAAAGTGTTTCTATTCTTTTTTGTAATTTGAATCCCGTCTAAAATGGGCCGTTTTTCAACGGCAACGATCTTTCCCGAGGCAAAAAAACGGTTATGGGTGGACAAGCTTGGCTCGCGGTCGGCGTGGTTTTGGGGTGCTTAAGCTTAATGCTTTTCACGTCCGCCGCGCCTGAGCTGATACTGCTGGGCGGAGTCGTGATGCTACTCGTATCCGGTGTACTGACGCCGGATCAAGCCTTGAGCGGTTTTTCCAACGAAGGCATGATTACCGTCGCGCTGATGTACGTGGTGGTGGCCGGTATCCGGGAGACCGGTGGCGTCGATATGCTGGTCCAGCATGTGCTCGGGCGTCCGAAGTCCCTGCGGGGGGCGTTGCTGAGGCTGATCGTGCCGGTCACGTCGGTTAGCGCCTTCATGAACAATACGCCCTTGGTGGCTGTTTTTCTGCCTGCCGTTCTCACCTGGGCCAAGCGCCTGCAAATCTCGCCTTCGAAACTGCTGATTCCGCTGAGTTACGCGGCGGTCGTCGGCGGAACGATCACTTTGATCGGCACCAGCACCAACCTGATCGTCAACGGGCTTCTACTGCACAGCAATAGGCCGGGGCTAGGATTGTTCGACATCGCCTGGGTTGGTATTCCGTGTTCGATTCTCACGATGATCTACATTTTGTTGTTGGCGCCCAAGCAGTTGCCCGAGCGCAAACCCGCCAGCGCCGTGTTCGAAAATCCCAAGGAATATACGGTCGAAATGTCGGTCGAGGACAATGGAGCCTTGGTGGGTAAAACCATCGAAGAGGCCGGTCTTCGCCATTTACAAGGGCTCTATCTGGTCGAAATCGAACGTGGCGATGAAGTGTTGGCGGCGGTCGGACCTTACGAGCGCCTCCAGCCCGGCGATCAACTGGTTTTCGCGGGCGTGAGCGATTCGGTGGTGGAATTGCAGCGGATCAAGGGTCTGCTCCCGTCGGCCGACAAGTCGTTTACCCTGGAGGACAGAAAGCACCGCGAGCGCGTATTGGTGGAGGTAGTCGTTTCGCCGCAATGCGCGCTGGTAGGCAAAACCATCAAGGAAGGCCGTTTCCGCATGGTCTACGGCGGCTCGGTGATCGCCGTGGCGCGCAACGGTCAGCGTATCTCCGGTAAAATCGGCGAAATTCGCTTGGAGCCGGCGGACACGCTGTTGCTCGATGTCCGCCCGCCTTTCCTGGAGCGGCATCGGAATTCCAACGATTTTCTTCTGATAAGTCAGGTATCCGAGTATTTGCCGGTTCGTCACGAGCGTGCAGGCATGGCCTGGTTGATTTTGGCCGCCGTGGTGCTGAGCGCTTCTTTCGAATGGTTGAGCATGCTGAAAGCGGCCCTGCTCGGTGCGGCCGCCATGCTGCTGACGGGGTGCTGCTCCGTGCCGACCGCCAGGAAAAGCCTGGACGGTCAGGTGTTGCTTGCCATAGCGGCTTCGTTCGGTCTCGGCAAAGCCCTGGAGGTATCCGGTGCGGCATCGGGAATCGCGCAGGGTTTTCTGAATCTCGCCGGAGACAATCCGCTTTTGGTGCTGGTGCTGTTTTATTTCTTGACCGTCGTGCTGACCGAACTGCTCAGCAATAATTCGGTAGCGGTATTGATGTTTCCCCTGGCTTTGGCCATTGCCGACAAACTGGATGTCAGTTTTTGGCCGTTCATCGTTGCCGTAATGGTCGCGGCGTCCATGGGCTTTTCTACCCCGATCGGCTATCAGACCAACTTAATGGTTTACGGTCCCGGCGGTTATCATTTCAGCGATTTCGTTCGCTTCGGCGTTCCTTTGAACATTCTGATGGGGATCGTGGCGCTGAGTATCATTCCCTGGGTGTGGCCGTTTCATCCATAGCACCGGCCGCACGTTTCATTCGGTTTTTTCTCATGACGTTTCGATACATCTCTTGTCTGCTGATCATCTTAAGCTTTACCGGCTGCGAACGAGCGGCCGAAACCGAGCTTTCCGGGGCGATTCAGGGTACGACCTACCACATCAAGATGGTGATGGATAAGGTCGAGGCGACGCCGGAACAGGTCAAGACCGACGTCGAAGCCGTATTCAAGCTGGTCGACGAAAAACTGTCGAATTGGCGCGAGGACTCGGAAATTTCCCGAGTGAACCAGCAGAAAACGACCGACTGGATTTCGGTCTCTTCGGAAATCATCCGGCTGGTGGCGATCGCGAAGGAGATCAACCAGCGCTCGGCAGGCTGCTACGATCTTACGGTAAAGCCCTTATTCGATCTGTGGGGTTTTTCCAAGCACGAAAACCGGGTGCCGGAACAGGGCGAAATCGACCGGACCTTGGCTCATGTGGGCATGAGCAAATTGGAAATCGATGCGGAAAACGGGCGTATCCGCAAATCGGATCCCGAACTCACCATCGATTTGTCGTCCATCGCGCAGGGCTATACCGTGGCCGCCGTGGCCGATCGGCTCGAAAGCCGGGGGATTCACAATTATCTCGCGGAAATCGGCGGCGAGATGAAGGTCAAGGGGCGCAAAGCCAACGGGGCGGCTTGGCGGGTGGCTATCGAAAAGCCCACGCCGCTGGTGCGGGAGGTCCAGCGCATTCTGGACATCCATCAGGAAAACGGCGCGGCCGTGATGACGTCCGGTACGTACCGAAACTTTTTCGAGTCGGGCGGGCAAGCTTACTCCCATATCATCGATCCGAAGACCGGTCGTCCCGTGACCCACAATCTGCTGTCCGTCACCGTTCTGCATGACGATCCGACTTTGGCGGATGCCTGGTCGACGGCTCTGTTATGCGTGGGTGAAATCGAGGGAGCCCGGATTGCCGAAACGGAGGGACTTAAAGCCCTGTTCATTTACCGGGACGGTCAGGAACTCAAGGAGCATATGAGCAGCCAATTCATGAGTGCTCCCGCGCCTTAGTTTTTTTAGATCCCTGAGCCCCGCCGCTTCGGTTCGGAAGTACGTTCCGTGCGCGGTTCGGCCATCATGTGCTCGCCGAAATAATACAGGATGTGCGAGGCGCCCAGGTAAACCAAGGCGAAGACGAAAATCTGGCTGATGGGCAGGTCGTTGAGCATGGCGTACAGCTCGACGCCGCCTGCGGTCAGAAGAAAGATGAGTCCCATGAGCAGCGCTTCGATGCGGCTCCCCCGGCGATAACGGAAGTACCACAGCACTATCTGGCTGATCAATAGATAGCCGACGACGATGAATAGGTTGTTCCGCATAGGGCCGTAGAATCCCTCCGCTTCCGGAATGACGAGGTTGAGATTGCCGAGGACAGCGATACCGCCCAGGATCGACAACCAGACGGCAAAATGGAAATTGAGGGTGATCGCGCGGTTCATGGATTTTTCCGATCGCTTGTTGAATGGCTCGTTCCTTCGAGAGAGCGGGAAGGCGATGAGTTCCCGACCCTGTCAAGACGGTGGAACCACGTTTGCCGTATCGTTGCGGCCGCGTCGTTTACTCGGGTTCAGTGTGGTTTTTTCGTAATAGAGCGGGAAGCACGATCAGGAGGCCGAGGAGCGTAAAGCTGAGAATCACTTCCGGCGACCAGATATCTTTGATGTCGCTGATTTCGCCCAAAGCCTGTCCCAAGTTGACGTAAACGAAACTGCCGGGAATGACGCCGATCAGCGTGGCGAGGAAATAGGTGCGGGCAGTAATGTTGGTTACGGCCGGCGCCAGATTGACCAGCCAGAACGGAAAAAGCGGAACCAGTCTCAGGAAAAGCAAATAGCGGAAAGCGTCGCCCTCGAATCCTTTCACGATTTTCGTAGCCATCGGAGACTTCGACAATTTGGCGCGGGCGAGGTCGGCAAAAACGAAGCGTGCCGCCAAAAACACCAGCAAAGCGCCCAGGGTCGACGCGATCACCGTCACCAAAGTGCCCAGCCAACGTCCGAACAGCAAACCCATCGTCAGCGACAGTATCGCTCCACCCGGAATGCTGAATGCCGTCGAAGCGACGTAGAGGGATGCCGAGGCGAGCAGCATGAGTAGGTAATGCCGCTCGGTAAATTCTATGAGCCGATCACGATTTTCCTTGATGAATTCGAGGCTAAACCATTGATTTCCTCCGAGAGCGAAGAAGGCGGACAGCACGGCGACGAACAGCAGGACCAGTCCGATTCTGCCGTAGAAGCGCTTTAGTTGGTCGGGCATGACGCGTTCTCCGGGGGAAGCCGAGGTCAGTATACAGGCGGTCGGAGTAACGCGAAAATTGGGCGACAGACTGCTTCGCCGAGTCCGTTTTCAAGGAAGCGCTACTGAACTCGACGGGTATTCGCGAACCATCTTTTTCAGGCGCGATGGCCGAAAAGAATGGTATCCGTGTTTCCGCCGGCCCGCCCGGCGGTCGGGCAGGCCGGCAAGTGAAATTACCGCTTCATTCCGTTTTTCAGCGCGTTGAACAGGGCATTGCCTGCAACCGTGTTATCGCTGCCTACCAAAACCATGATCATCAAACCGCCGTCCGTCTTCAAACATTCAACCACTCCGGTGATATGTTCGCTCCATGAGCGGACCGAGTCCTCGTCCTTGCTGATTCTGCCTGCTTTCTCGGCGTTTAATATCGATTCGCCCTTGTTGACGCAATCGGCTTGACTCATGGTTCCTCCGTCCAAGTGATCCCACCACATGCTGGGTGCTGCTGCGGAGGCGTTGAAGGGCAGGCTGCTCATCAACAAGCAGGCGAAGAAGGGAATAACGAAGTTTCTTGTGGACATGGGAAAATCCTCCTTGGTTCTGTCCGGTGAGGGCCAAATCGGTCGGTGACCCTCATTCCTAGAGACTTATTAACCCGGCCTATAAATATAGGCCGGGTTAATCCGGGGCAGGGATGCCCCGGCGCGGCGACAAGCCGCGTGAGCCCAGGCCGGGTGTGTACCGCGGCCTGGGCGGCGGCCCGAAATACCAGGAGGGTATTTACGGGCCTGATTAATAAACCACCACCGCCCCGGTGGTTTCTATCCTGGGCAGCATTCGCTCGGCAGTCTCGGGAAGTATGCGGCGCCTTGCCTAGCATCTTAATTAAGCCACCGAGGAGTATTTCATTGCAATGATGAACGCTCGTTCTATTGATCAAAATTCTTGAGGAATAGATGACTGAGACCATGGATCGCATCGTTATTGACGGTTCCTACGGCGAAGGCGGCGGGCAAATTCTTAGGACCACGCTCTGCCTGTCCACCATTACCGGCCGTCCGGTACGTATCGAAAACATCCGTGCGAGGCGGAAAAAGCCGGGATTGGCTGCCCAGCATCTGACGGCGGTGTTTGCGGCGGCTAAGCTTTGCGATGCCGAGCTGAGCGGGACCGAATTGGGTTCCAGGACTCTGACGTTCACGCCGCGGACAAAGCCAAAGGCCGGCGACTATCTCTTCGATGTCGCGAAAGCGAGGCAAGGCGGCAGCGCGGGAGCAGTGTCGCTGGTACTGCAAACGGTGCTGCTGCCTTTGGCGTTGACCGAAGGCGGCTCACGGGTCGAGTTGCGGGGCGGAACGCACGTGCCCTTGAGCCCGCCGTTCGATTATCTTCATGACGTGTGGCTCCCTTATTTGAAGCTCATGGGCGTACGCGCCGAACTCAGTCTGGAACGATCCGGCTGGTACCCGGTCGGAAAGGGTGAAGTGCTGCTGGAGACGAGAGGAACCGGAGTAGGAACGAGAAAGAGGCTGCACTCTCTTAATGTGCCGGATCGAGGCGAACTCGTCGAGATTTCCGGCCGGGCGCTTGCCGCCAATCTTCCCGAGCATGTGGTCAAACGCATGGCGGACCGAGCAGAGACCATACTGCGACGAAAAAACATGTCTTGCGAGATCGACGCAGTTTCCGTTCAGGCGGCCTGTCCGGGGGCGGGGATTTTCCTCGTCGCGCGCTACGAGCGTTCTCTGGCCGGTTTCAGCGCCTTGGGCGAGCGGGGGAAGCCGGCGGAGCAAGTCGCCGAAGATGCCTGCGCAAAACTGTTGGAGCACCATCATACGAATGCCTCGGTGGACGAGCATCTGGCGGATCAATTGGTGTTGCCTTGCGCTCTGGCCGACGGCGAGTCCGTTTTTTCGGTCGATCCGATGACCCGGCATCTTTCGACCAATGCGTGGGTGGTGGAGCGTTTCGGTATCGCCGAAGTCGAATTGATATCGACCTCGGCCACCGCCGGTTTGGTGCGCGTCTTTCCGAATCCGTGAGTACCCGCTATGCCCGTCCGTAACGCCGACATTGCCGCGATCTTCGAGGAAATCGCCGATCTTCTGGAAATCGACGGTGCGAACGTGTTTCGGGTCCGCGCCTATCACAACGCGGCCCGCATACTCCAGGAATTGGGCAAGGACGTTCGCGCGATGGTGCAAAAGGGCGAGGACCTGACCGAATTGCCGGGCATCGGCGCCGACTTGGCCGGCAAGATCAAAGAAATCGTCGACACTGGCCACTGCAAGACGCTGGACGAGCTTCACAAACGGCTGCCGCCGGCCATCGCGGAACTTTTGAAAATCCCCGGATTGGGTCCAAAGCGAGTCAGAGCGCTCTACCGCGAACTCGGTATTCAAACTCTGGCTCAGCTTCGGCGTGCGGTACGCGATCATCGAATACAGGCACTTCCCGGCTTTGGTGAAAAAACCGAGATGCACATCGCCGACGCGCTGGAGGCTCATGGTGGCGGAGCCGGGCGTTACACGCGCGTCGCCGCCGAGCAATACGCGGCGCCTTTGCTCGATTATTTGAACGGGGTTCCCGGCGTCGAGCGGGTTGTGATTGCCGGCAGCTATCGCCGTGCCAAGGAGACGGTGGGCGATCTCGACATCTTGGCGGCGGCGGAATCGGGAAGCCCCGTAATGCAGCGTTTCGTCGAGTACGAGGACGTTGCGGAGGTTTTGTCACAAGGTCCCACGCGCGCCAGTGTGTTGCTGCGCGGCGGACTGCAAGTGGATTTCAGAGTGGTTCAGGCGGAAAGCTACGGCGCGGCTCTGCATTATTTCACCGGCGGCAAAGCGCATAACATCGCCATTCGGCATTTGGGGCAGGAGAGAGGCCTAAAAATCAACGAATACGGGGTGTTTCGAGGCGACGAGCGGGTTGCGGGCGATACCGAAGAATCGGTCTTTGCCGCTGTGGGATTGCCCTTTATCCCGGCGGAATTGCGGGAAGATCGGGGCGAAATCGAAGCGGCCCGAGCGGGTCGTTTGCCGAAGCTGGTCGAACTGTCCGATCTCAAGGGCGATCTTCACGCCCATACCAAAGCATCGGACGGCCACAATACTATCCCGGAGATGGCTGAAGCCGCGAGATGCCATGGCCTGGAATATCTCGCCATCACCGAGCATTCCCGCCGGCTGACGGTAGCCCATGGGCTGGATCCGATCCGCTTGCTCAAGCATATGGACGAGGTCGATCGGCTGAACGAAACCTTGGACGGCATCGTTCTCCTCAAGGGCATCGAAGTAGACATATTGGAGGATGGCGATCTGGATTTGCCGGACGATGTGCTCAGCCGGCTCGATATCGTCGTCGGTGCGGTACACAGCCGATTCGATCTGCCCCGGAACAAACAGACCGAGCGGATTCTTCGCGCGATGGATCATCCCTATTTCACCATTCTGGCGCATCCCTCCGGGCGATTGATCGGTCGCCGAGAGCCCTATGATGTCGACATGCTTCGCATCATCCGCAAGGCCAGAGAGCGAAGGTGTTTTCTCGAGCTCAACGCTAATCCGGAGCGCCTCGATCTTGCCGATACTCATTGCAAATTAGCCAAGGACGAGGGTGTGCTGATCAGTCTCAACTCCGACGCGCACAGCACCCTGGACTTCAGGAATCTGCGCTACGCCGTCGGACAGGCCCGACGCGGCTGGCTGGAGTCCCGTGACGTGCTGAATTCCCGCAGCTTGAAGGAACTGCGTCTGCTGCTTCGCCAGACCTTTTAGCGTCCGAAACGAGGCGCATCGTCTCCCGAAAAGTGAGAGCTCATGACAAAGCGGTTGAACTTTTATCCATAGGGGCGGTCACAACGATTAAGTGTCAGGAACGACGCGAACTACTCATCTCCTCCCTTTGAGTAGTGTCATTCGCCCGGCATCCCCCCCAAGCCGGGACTTCGCTCCGAGGTATGTCCCCCCATTTGCCTCGGAGCTTTTTCTTTTTATGGGGCTTTGGCCTCTTGCGATTGAGGTATCTCCAGCCAGCGGTCCAACACGGACCAGGCTTCCTCCAATCCAAACCGCTTGAGTGCCGAAAAGAGCTGAAGGCTGACCGTTAATCCCTCTTGCGCGTTCAATTCGGCTTCAACCTTGCGCAAGGTTTGGAGCGCAGCCCCCCGGCTGAGTTTGTCCGCCTTGGTCAAGGCGATGTGCAGCGGAAGCTTCCAGTGATGGCACCACTCGATCATGCGGTGATCGAAAGGCGTCAGAGGATGGCGGATGTCCATCACCAGAAATACCCCGCGTAATGATCGGCGCTCGCTGAAATAAGACTCCAGAGCCTGGCGCCAGTTCTTCTGGATCGCCTCGGGTACCTGGGCATAGCCGTAGCCGGGGAGATCGACCAATCGTCTCTGATCGTCCACTTGGAAAAAATTGAGCATCTGGGTCCGCCCCGGCGTTTTGCTGACCCGCGCCAGCGATTTCTGCTGCGTGATGACATTGATCGCGCTCGATTTTCCGGCGTTGGAGCGGCCCGCGAAGGCGATTTCGAAGCCTTCGTCCGGCGGCGCATTTTTTACGCTCGGCGCACTCGTCAGGTACCGGGTATTTTGATAAGCGGTTTTCATGAGAATCGAATCGGGAAAGCTGTTGACTTTTGTAGTCTACCTGTATTTGATTGGCGCTCTAAAAAACGAGCCGCAGGTCGGCGTGAGAGAACTTTATTTGGTTTGCCAGAGCGAGGAGTCAATGATGGGGAAGTGTGCATTATGGGTTTGTTTCATTTTGTTGAGTGGTCATTCCCTCGCTTATGCTCAAGGAAATGCGGCGGCAGGAAAGGAAAAATCGGAGCCCTGTGCCGGTTGCCATGGTGACGACGGAAACAGCAATGCGCCTATATTTCCCAAGTTGGCCGGTCAGCATGCTTCATATCTTGCGAAGCAGTTGCACGAATTCAAAAGCGAGAAAAGAGCCAATCCGACCATGACCGCGATGGCTGAGCCTCTGTCCGACGCGGATATAGACGACATCAGCGCTTACTATGCCCAGCAAAAGACCACGCTGGAAAAGGCAGAGGCGCCTAATCCGCTAGGAGAGACGATTTACCGCACCGGCAATGCCTCGTCCGGCGTTCCGGCTTGCGCCGGTTGCCATGGCCCGGACGGCGCCGGCAATCCGTCCGCGAAATTTCCTGCTCTGCGCGCCCAGTACGCCGCTTATCTCGAAAAGACTTTGAGTGATTTCAAGGCAGGTGCTCGAGCCAACGATGCAAATTCTATCATGCGCGCGATCGCGGCTAAGTTGAGCGACGAAGAAATTACCGCTGTGTCCAGTTATACGTCGGGATTACGATGAGATCCGCCAGTCGAAATCGCTCATTTTTCGGTATTGTCGGCACATTTTTTATGGTTTTCGGTTTAAAATCCCTACCATTGGGCGAGTCCGGGCGAAAGTTCGGCTCGATTCTCGATCATTTTTGCGGTTCGGATCATTTCAGAGCGGAGCTTGTTTAATGAAATCGGCGTTGAGTTTGCTGGCTTGCTTGGTGTTGTTTTCGGCTACGGCTTTTGGAGCGGCTAAGGCGGAGGAGTTCAAACAAGGCGTCGATTACGAGTTGGTGAATCCGCCGCAAACAACTGTCGATCCCTCCAAGGTCGAGGTCATGGAGTTCTTCTGGTATGGCTGCCCCCACTGCTATCACTTCGAACCGGATTTAAATGCCTGGCTGAAGAAGAAGCCGGATAACGTGGTTTTTATTCGACAACCTGCCGTTTTCAATGCACGCTGGGCGGCTCACGCCAAGGCATACTATACGGCCGAAGCGCTCGGGGTACTCGATAAGGTCCATGCCGATTTGTACGACGCCATCCAAAACAAGAAGCAAGCTCTGGAGAGCGAGGCGGAGTTGGCCAAGTTCTTCGCCGACCATGGCGTCGCCGACGGCGATTTTCGCAAGGCCTATAAATCGTTTGCCGTGGATACGAAGATGAGGCAGGCCGAAACCATGGCGGCGCGCTACGGTGTGACGGGAACGCCCAACGTCATTGTCAACGGGAAATACCGAATCGCTCCTCAGCAGGCCAAATCGTTTCCTCGGATGATCGCTATTATGAACGATTTAATCGAAAAGGAATCCAGTGGGGCAAAGGGTGCCCAATAATTGTGTTTACATGAAAGAATCAACATTATGCAGCCGGGGTTACCGGCGAGCAGGTTGGGGGTATCGTGTCACTTAGTACTGTCATGACATCTCGGGCTGTTGCGAGTTCTTTGGAGGCTACTGCGCCGATTAACAAGCGGCGTGTCAGATTCGCAAGTTTCAATATTCAAACGGGCATCACAACGTCCAGTTATAGGGACTATATCACCGGAAGCTGGCGGCACATCTGGCCCTCTCAGAAGAGACTTCCGAATCTGATTCGAATCGCTCATCTTCTCAAGCCTTTCGATATCGTTGGTCTTCAGGAAGTCGACGGCGGCGGCGCACGCAGCCATCACATCGTTCAAACCCAATATCTCGCGGAAACCGCCGGTTTTGCCTATTGGCACAACCAGGTCAACCGACGCATCGGCAATCTGGCCCTGCACAGCAATGGGCTGTTGAGCCGCATCAAGCCCGACTTCATTCATGACTATAAGCTCCCTGGCCTGCCCGGTCGGGGCGCCTTGCTGGCCCGCTTCGGGGCGGTGGGCGACGATGCGTTATATCTGTGTATTCTGCATCTGGCGTTGAGCAGGCGTGCCCGGCTCAAGCAGATCGCGTTTATCAGCGAATTGATCCGCGATCTGTCGTATGTCGTTTTGATGGGAGATCTGAACTGTGAGCCGAATTCGCCGGAGCTCAATCTTTTAACTTCCGCAACCGAGCTCTGCGACCCGATGTGTGAGTTGAAGACATTTCCGAGCTGGCGCCCGCATAAAATGCTCGATCACATTTTGGTAACGCCGAGTCTTCAAGTGACGAATGTCCAGGTGATCAATTTTGCCTGCTCGGATCACCTGCCCATCGCGATGGAAGTCGAATTGCCCGATCAGTTGGCGGTCGCTGCCTGAGAGGCCGCACCGGAGGTAGGTCGGCAATCCCTTGTTGCGGGCTATGTGTGCATTTTGGATGTAAGCCGCAGGTCGACAGCAGGTTTGTCGGCACAGGATTGCCGACCTACGACTTATTTTGGCCTGACTTCTGGGGGGCGTGCCGAGTTCTCAATTCGCACCGCTGCGGCGAAAATTGTACTAGCCCATCCCATCCGCACCCGAGACTGTCGCATTCATCACAAATAGTCCTTCGTAAGCTCGCTCGTCTTTCTGGGTGACGGTCAGCGTCAGCAGACTCCCGCAATAGCCGAGCCAGCCTCCGGCCGAGGCGAAGCCGCCCGCGACGCGGTAAATTCCGGGCGTCAGCGACAGGAACGGCAACGTTAGCCGTAACTGTCCGCCAGCCGGTTTAAGTGAACCCCGGTTGCCCTCCATTTCGGAATAGATGGAAGCGAGCAATATGCCGGTCTGGGTCCAAAATTGGAGCACTAAGCCGGCGGATTCCACCGGTACCGCGGCAGCATAGCTCAGTTCAAAATCCACGGATTGCCCGGTGAAAACCTTCACGCTGTCCGTGTTTTCCTGTCCTTTGACTGCTAACGTTCGTATCGAAGCCGCTCCGGTAAAATCCGCCGGCATCTCGGGAGCGTTTTCCAACGGCTTGAGTTGCCGATTGAGATAGCCTATCGATTCGTAATACTTGAGAAACAGCTGGTCGGTTTCCCCGAACGCCAGCGCCTCGCCATCGAAGAGGAGCAGGCAGCGGTCGGCTACATGCCGAATATTCATTTCCGAGTGGGATACGAACAGAATCGTCGTCCCGTTGTATTTAAGGCTGTTGAGCCGCTCCAGGCAACGCAACTGGAAGGCGACGTCGCCAACGGCCAGGACTTCATCGACGAGCAGGACATCGGTCGGGACGCAGGTGGCGATCGAGAATTCGAGTCGTGCGTACATGCCGTCGGAATAATGCTTGACCGGCGCGTCGATCGACTTTTCCAGTCCGGCAAAGGCTACGATGTCGTCCAGTTTGGCGTCGGTTTCCCGTTTGTCGAGTCCCAGTTGCGCACACTGGATATAAATGTTTTCCCGGCCGGTCAGCATGGGCTGAAGCCCCGTGCCTAGGCGGATCAAGGACTTGATCTTACCGCGCATGGCTATGCGGCCTCGATCGGGCCGGTAATCCCGATTCACCAGTTTCAGCAGCGTGCTCTTTCCGGCTCCATTGGGGCCGATGATTCCGATGCATTCGCCGACCCGTCCGGCAAAGGAGACATCGCGTAACGCCCAAAACTCTTCGCTTCGCAAACGCTCCAACGGTTTCAGGCGGAGCATGCTCCGGGATGCGTCTTGGAAGCCATAGAGCAGATCGGCTTTCAGTGACCGGCGAAATTTTTTTCCGACGCCATCGAACAGAATTGCTGGCTGAGACACGGTTGGTCTGGATTGTGAAAACAAGTAAGGCGTCAGCGATTAAAGGCTTGATGTAAGGCTGTAAACGCGATGCTTAAGCCGGCTGTCCGTTTAGTGCGTACGGCAGGGACCCGGTCCGTAATAGCGTTTCAACCATCGACTCAACCCGTCGAGGCCGGGGAAGAGCATCCGTTCGGTGACGTTGTCCTGATCGAGTTTGTCCCGTACTTCCCATTTAATTTCTTTCGGGATGATGATGCGGTAATAAAGGGCTGGATGATTCAAAAGAAATTCGCTGAGGACCAAGGTTGCGCCGGGCATTGCCGACATGATCGCGCCTTGGTTGACGATGCGGGCGTCCAGCGACGGCGGCTCGAAGAACAGCACGAAGCGGCCATTCTCGGCCAAGCGGTCGAATTCGTCTAGAGACTGGATGAATTCCAGCATTTCGACCGAGAACAAAAATGCGGATTCGCGGTTGAGCACTTCGCGAAGCTTTTCCGGCAACAGGGATCGGGCCTCGACGACATTGATGCACCAGATCGCAGCATCCCGGTCGTAATATTGCTCCTCGGCAGTGGCAAAATGCACCGCGACCTTAGGCGAAATGGTCCAATCCAGAAGGCGGGTCGGTAAGCCGTAGTGCTGAGCAACGGCCAACTGCACCCAGAGCGTTTCCGCCGGTATGGATCCGGGCTCCGCATATTTCCGGAAGCCCCGCAACATCGGCTTCTCGACGTTGATGTAATCACCCCCGAGCCGCAACAGGCTGTTTTCGAGTCCCCAAGAGGCGTCGGCCAAGCCTCGGTAGACGAGATCCGATCGATAACGTTGAAGAGCATTTTTCGGGATGTCGTACAGAGCCCGCATCAGCTCGGACCAATTCGCAACTCGAATGTCGTTCATGACGTTTTCCATGTCGGGGGGAGCAGGCGATGGTCAAGAGATATCGATTCGTATCGTAGAGCACATTCTAGTTCGATGTACCGACTATGGGGTACACTTCCTTACGCCCATCTTGCAGATCGCTTAGGGCACCTTGGTGTAGGGCGCATTAGCTTTAGCGTAATGCGCCGAATGGGACGGCTCCCCATGCGGCGGAATACGCGAGTACGCTACTCCGCCCTATACCAGCTTCGACAGGGCTCAGGACACGCATCGTTCTTCGCAGGCCCAGCCCATCCTATACCGGCCATCATTGGAAAGCGGAAAGCCGCACAAAACAGGATTCCACTAAACGGCCGGAACAATAGCATGCCGCGCTTGTGTATACTCTACGAAGCAGCAAGATGCGTGTGTCTCAACGGGGGGAATCCGGATGGCTGCTCTGTTGGTCGCAAAACACATCTCTTTTACTGAGCCGCGCTCGAAACAAGCTCTTCCTCCACCGGCTCCATAGCCTCCCCGGACGGATTCTGCTCGATCTGAGCGACCACTTCGCTGGAAGCGAACATCAATCCGTTGCGATAGTAATGGCAGGCGGCGGCGAAGTCGTTTTGCTGATGCAGCACGTCACCCAAGAGCTGGTAGGCTTCGACGCTGGGTTCCACGTTGAGGCTTTTTTCCAGGTAGTCTTTGGCCTTATTCCAAAGCTTGCAGTGGATGGCGAGTTTGCCCAGTACCCTGAACAGAACGGCATCTTTCGGATGCGGTCCCAGCCAGGTTTCCGCATGCTTGAGCTGCTTTTCCCGGTCGGATAGCTGGATGCAACCGTAGAGAACTAGAAGGGTCTCGTCCCACTCGTCGCCGAGAGCGCGGCGCAGCTCGTCCTCGATTTCCTCGCCGGCACCGGCTTCGATCATGGCGGCGAAATAGAGGGACTGAATTCCCGTGGATGCGCGAATGTGCTCGGGAACGGTCGCCCAAACCTCCCGCAAGGCGGTAACGTCGCGAGATTCGGATTTTTGTCTGATCAGAGCGCTGTAGGTTTCCGTTTCGAGCAGTTTGACCTCCGCTTCCATCAAAACCTTGTTCTTGTGCAAGGCGGGAAGCAGGCTGCGCAAACTTTCCCAATCTTCCATTTGGGCATAGGCTTGGTGAGTCAGCCTCAAGACAGCGGCGTGGCTCGGGGCGATCTTGTTCAGATGAGTCAGAGACTCCAACGCTTCCTCGAATTGCTTGTTGGACAACTGCAATTCCGCGCGGGTCAGGCCGACCGCTAGCTCCGACTCGGGCGCGATTTCACGGGCCAGCTTCAAATATTCGTCCCGCTGTTCGACGGCGCCTCGTGCATGTGCGGCCCGTGCGGCGGTCAGATAGTTGATGAGCGGCGCGCCGCTGTCTGCGGCATGGCGGATCAGATTCCGCTCCGCCTTCTCCCAATTGCCCTCGGCCGTTTCGATGAGCCCTGTGATCAAGGCTTCCTGGGAACGCTTGTTACGAAGTTCGCCACCGCGCTTTTTGAGGACTTTGGGAATGCTCATCGCCTGCAAGACGACGCGGACCAAAAAGTAGAACAGAACGAAAGCGACGATCAAAGTGACCAGGATCACGAGTAGCGAGGATTCCAGCACCCAGCGATCGTAGCCGATGATGACATAGCCCGCGTCGCCGGCGATCAATCGGCGGTGAACGAAAAAGCCCACTCCGACGGCGATCGAGACGGCGATCAGCACATAGATGAAGGCTTTTTTCACGGCTGTGCTCCCGCAGGTTGTGCCTCGCCGGATTGCCTTTCCCCAGTGGCCTTCGTCTCGGCCTGCTCGGCTTCCAGACGTAGCTTTTCGATGTTCCGCAAGAGAGTTAACGACTTGCTGATATCCGGGAATGGCATGCGAATCGGCTGGTCCGCCAGTGCGCTGATTTCCGCGGCGACCTCCTGGGTTTTTTTCGCGTCGGGATCGAAGTGCTCGTTCAGCCACTCGCGCGCGGAGGCCAGATTGGCTTTGTACATCTCTTCGTCGCCTCGGAGGAGCGCCGCTCGGCCCGTTTCCAGCTTGAGCAGCAGAACTTGACGTAGCGCCTCCGCCTGTTCCGGATGGAGAACGGCATTTACCGGCCGATCGGTGCGGCGTATCGTTACCAGGTCCTTGATATTGTCCAGCGCGGAACCGAGCGGCCCTTCACCTTCAGCCCCCGCGGCGGGTTCGGCCGTTTCGGGGGTGTCGTCGTGTTCGCTGACTTTGCCCGCATGGGGTAAGAACAGGGGAATATCCTTGGCCTTGCTTTCAAGAGCCAGCAGTCTGGAGGAAAGTCCTACGATATCCGGAGCGTTGAGCCGCCGGAGAGTTTCGATTTCCTCGGCCAACGCTTCCCGGACTTTGAACACCGCCGGATCGCCGCTGTCGTGCAGGCGCTGGTCCGCGGCCTCCATGGCAGCAATTACGGCTTTCACGTCGCCGATCAGGTGAAGTTTTTGGTTGGCGATGCTCAGAAGGTACTCGGCGTCCGCTACCAACAAATCGCCACGGGTCTTGTTGAGCTGTCGTTGGATGCGCTGAACCGATTCATTCAGTTCGTTCCGCGTCAGGTTCAATCTCTCGTTGAGCTGGGCGGACTGATCGCCGATCAGCCGCTCGAATTTTGAATCCTCCGTCGTCACCTGGGATTGAAGGGTGGCGAGCTGGGAGTGCAGTGTGGCCATCTCGGATTGCATCGCGCTCAACTGCCGCGTGAACTCCATGATTTGCTGGTCCTTGCTGGTCAATTGGCCGCCCAGACCTTCCTGCTTGGAGCGTAGCTCTTGAAGAAAGTACCAGCCTCCGGCGGTAAGACCCAGTATGCCGAGCAAGATGAGATAACCGATCCACGCGAAGCTGCGGGATTTCTTGGGGGGCGCGGCAGATGTCTTTACGGCCTCGGTTTCCGCTCCATTGGCGGGCTGGCCGGTGGACGACATCAATTCGTTATTTACGTCAACCAATGCTGTATCCCCGTAGTATTGAACCTTAATAGCTTTTATTGGAGAAAGGACTCGAAATCAGCGGGCCGATTATCGGCTGGCCTGGCGGTCTTGAGCGGTTCTCTTCGTTTCGACATGACGAATTATCGTCTCCGCTATGGCTTGATCGCAGGCCGGCTCCGCACTGATCACATGACGCCAGCCTTGATCGCGAGCCAGTTTTTCGACGCGCGAGCCGAGCACCACGAGCGGGGTATGCTCGGCGAACTCGTGTATGGCCTCGCCCAAGAGCTGCGTAAGATTATTCAAAGCCTCTCCGCTGGTGATGGTTACAATGTCGATACCGCCTTGGCGCCTCAGGTCAATCCAATAACCGATATCCGTCGCGGGAAGAATTCTGCGATAAACTTCCGCGTAGGCAACTTCCGCACCACGCGCCCTGAGTGTTTGCGCAAGATGCTCCCGTCCGCCTTCGCCCCGGACGATCAATATCGATTTGCCGGATACATCAGTCATTTCCGGCGACGCCAAGAGCGACTCGCTATTAAACTGCGGTTTAGGTATCAGGTCTACCCGAATTCCGGCCTTGGTAAGCGCTTCCGCAGTAGTCTGGCCGATAGCCGCGATTCGCGCCGGCCGCGGCGGATTGAACGACCCGCCATGAATCGCCAGAGTGAAGCGGACGGCGTTGGGGCTCGCGAATATCAACCAATCCCACCGGTCTTGCCGCGACAAAAGTTCCGCCGCTGCGGTAGGATCGCCGACAGCGACGATTTCCAGCAACGGCAGCCTCATTGCATGGCCGCCGGCGGCTTCAATTAGAGCGCACAGGCCACCGGCTTGTTCCCGCGGTCGGGTGACCAATATGCCTATGCCGGCTAGAGGGGCATTCGTCGAGCTTGCCATGTCAGGCATAGAGTGCGTTCAAGATGCGATCGGCCCCGCGCGATAATAAATCTTCGGCCAAGGCTATCCCTAAAGCCTGCGGATCGGCGTAAGAACCTTCGATTTCGCCTTGAATCAGTGAACTTCCGTCAGGCGTGCCGACCAGCCCCCGCAGTCTCAGATGTTCCCCGGACAATTCCGCGTATCCGGCAATGGGCACCTGGCAGCCACCGTTCAGGCGCTCGTTGAGCGCTCGCTCTGCCGTGACGCAGATAGCCGTTTCCTCGTGGTGCAATGCTTTTAGACACTCGTTCAGCCAAATGTCATCCCGGCGGCATTCGATGCCGATGGCGCCTTGGCCGACCGCGGGGAGGCTGGTCTCAGTCGAAAGTATTTCCGTAATCCGATGGCTCAGGCCGAGCCGTTTCAATCCCGCTGCAGCAAGGATGATGGCGTCGTACTGCTCGGTCTCGAGCTTATTTAGGCGGGTGTCGACATTGCCCCGAAGATTGAGCGTTTCGCATTCGGGGAGACGGGCCTTGATCTGGCATTGCCGGCGAAGGCTGGAGGTACCGATCTTCGCGTGCGGAGGCAGCACATCGAAGGACGGGTAACGCAGGGAAACAAAAGCGTCGCGGGGATCCTCGCGCGGCAGAATGGCGGCGAGATGCAGGCCGTCGGGCAGTTCCGCCGGCACGTCTTTCATGGAGTGGACGGCCAGATCGGCCGTTTCTGCCAGCAGCCCCTCCTCCAGTTCCTTCACGAACAAACCTTTGCCGCCCACCTTGGCCAGCGGGGCGTCGAGCAATTTGTCGCCGCGCGTGACCATTTTCACCAATTCGACTTCGATATCGGGGCATGCGGCCCTCAGGCGCGCCGCGACGTGTTCCGCCTGCCATACGGCCAGGGCGCTTTTGCGGGTGGCGATGCGTATACGTTGTGGCATCAGTATCGACCGTGCGTAAATTAAGCCATTGTATCAAATCAGCCGTCCTCACCAATCGTAGCGAGTTGTTTTAGCTGGCTTCTTACGGAAGGCTGGTGCCGACGGCTTATTTCCAAGGTCTCGGGGATGCCGCGCAGACGAAGCGCCGTGCCGCCGGAGGACGATTTTTCCAGTGCGACGATATGGTCGATTGCCACCAAGGCGTTGCGGTGAATCCGAATGAAGCTCTTTCCGAATTCTTCTTCCAAAGACTTCAACGAATCGTCGATCAAGGTTTCTCCGTCGGGGGTCCTCACCGTCGTATATTTTTGCTCGGCGCGGAAATAAAGCACCGTGTCGACCGGAATCAATCGTATGTCGCCATGGCTGTGGATGCATAAATGGCTACGGGTCGATTGTCCGGCAGGTAGGGCGGTCTCGAGTTTATTCCACGCGGTTTCGGTAAATCGTTCCGCCCTTCGCAAGGCGGCGGCCAGACGGTCCTTTCGCACCGGCTTGAGGAGATAATCGACCGCGCTGACCTCGAATGCCTCCAATGCATGTTCGTCGTAAGCCGTCGTAAAGACCACGGCCGGCGGCTGAGGCAATCGGGCGAGTTCGCGTGCGGTTCCGATGCCGTCGATCCACGGCATTCGGATATCCAGCAGAACCGCATCCGGCTGGATCTGAGCGGCGAGCCTCAAGGCCTGTTCGCCGTCGGCCGCTTCTCCGACGACGATCAATGACGAGTCGATCTCGCTGAGCAAATCCCGCAAACGGCTTCGAGCCGGCGCCTCATCGTCGGCGATCAGGATTTTCATGATTTTTCGGAAGATAAGGAAAGACGATTCGAACTTGGTAGCAATTGTCGACCACGCTGGTGAGGAGGCGCGCCTCGCCCGGAAAACAGGCTTCGAGACGAGCGCGGAGATTGGCCAGAGCTATCCTTGCACCTTGGCGCGAGCGGCGCGCATCCGCTTCCGGCAGAGTGTTTTTTACCGTCAGAACGAGATGCCGTTTCGTGAGTTGACCGCCGATCTCCACTTTGCCGCCACGCTGAGACGGCTCGACGCCGTGATAAATCGCATTTTCCACCAGCGGCTGAATGCTCAGGGGAGGGATCAGTGCGTCCTCCGGAGCGTCCTTCAGACGCCAGTCGATGCGCAGACGTTCGCCGAGACGCTGCCGCTCGATGTTGAGATATTGGCAAGTCAGGCCCACTTCGTCTTTCAGCGCCACCCATTTGGTCTCTTTCTTGAGTACCGCGCGGAACAACTCGGCCAAATCCAGCAGAAGTTCTTCCGCCATTTTCGGATCGTTCCGAGTGAGGCTGGCGATGGTGTTGAGACTATTGAACAGAAAGTGGGGGCGCATCCGCGCCTGTAGTGCATCGAGCCGGGCTTCACCTTCGGCCCGGATTTGCAGACGCCAGCGCGATTGGATATAGAGGTAACGCAGCCAGGCCGCCGTAATGAGACTGCTGGCCCCGAGAATTTTCAAATAGTAGACACCGTCGAGGTTTTCAAAGGAAATGGCATGTCCCGGATTCAACGGGCCGTCATGGCCTAGCCAGGCAATCAGAAATGTCGCGGTCTGGATGACGGAGAAGGTCGCCGCTCCGCACCAGAGGGCGTCTAGTCGGGCGAGCCGCGAGCGAATACTGCAAAGGACGACTCCGCTGGTCAGCGCGATCCAGACGATGAACAGCGAGCGCAGCCCCAAGTCGGACCAGAAGCCGTAATCGGACGACGAATCGGCGAGCGTCAGAACGAAAGCCAGTAATTCGGCCGAAACGACTAGCATCAGGGCGGTCGAGAGGCTGCAAAAGTCGGGAAGAAAGGACTCGGCCGCGCGGCTGGTCGCGGCCCCGGTACCGCGGATGGTCGGCGATGCTTCCCGTCGCCCGGGACTGTCCTTAGGCCGTATAGACTTCACTTGCTCGGTTTTCCGCCGCTGCATCAATGATCAATTGTCCGACGAATGTTCAAAAAGTCAGGCTGTGGAGTTTGTTGCTCCATAAGAGTGTAGAGGTCCCGGAAAAGCTTGCTGGAGGAAAACATCGGAATTTGCTGGATAAGTGGCTCGAAGCGGTCGAGAGGGGCGGTCGCAAGCGTCCTGAACGGCATTTGCGATAGGCTTGCGTGCTGCGTCCGAAACGATGGCGCACAGGCTCGCCTTGCTTTTGGATACACTCAGTCCAGTCGGCGCACTCGCCGCTTCCAAATAACACGATCAGGACGGCGAGGACTGCTCTGTGGTACCGTTATTGGGTTCCGCTATTTTTTACGGGCGTGCGGCACCTGGTGCCCAAGTGGCCCGTATCTTGCCTTTCGGAAAAATTTTTGTATCTTACGCGCGCTATGACTCAACTCATTCAAGTCGAACAACTTTATCGCTATTACGGCGATCACTGCGCCGTCAACAACGTTACGTTCAGCCTGGAAAAGGGCGAAATTCTGGGATTTCTAGGCCCCAACGGGGCGGGCAAGTCGTCCACCATGCAGATGATCTGCGGCAATCTCGCGCCTACCTCCGGGCAGATCCTCATCAACGGGATCGACATACTGGACAATCCCAAGGAGGCCAAGCGGGAGCTGGGCTATTTGCCCGAAATACCGCCGGTTTATCGGGAGCTGACGGTGGACGAATACCTGGACTACTGCGGGAAACTGCATCAGATTCCCCGGGAAAAAATCCCGACAGCGGTCGATAGCGCCAAAGAGCGTTGCGGCTTGACCGACGTCGGCGAGCGATTGATCGGGAATCTGTCGAAAGGTTATCAGCAGCGGGTCGGTATCGCCCAGGCGATCCTGCATTCCCCGTCGGTCATCATTCTCGATGAGCCGACCGTGGGGCTGGACCCGATCCAGATCCGGGAGATTCGCGAACTGATCCGCGAGCTCGGCAAGCAGCACGGGATTATTCTCTCGACGCACATCCTTCCCGAAGTCCAGGAATCCTGCACCCGCGTGCAAATCATTCACAAGGGCAAGCTGGTGCTCAGCGACAGCATCGAGGGCCTGGAACAGCAGATGCGCGCGTCCAGCGTGGTGCTGGAAACCCGTTTAGGGGCCGATCTCATGAAGCTTTATGCCATCGACGGCGTTCAAAAGATCGACGACCTCGGCGAGCGGCGCTATCGAATCTTTCACGACAAGGACAAAAACCCGGCCGAACGGATCTCCGAAGCTGCGGTATCGCTGGGTTGGGGACTGCTGGAACTGACCCCCGAACGGCGCAGCATGGAAGAAATCTTCATAGACATCACCCAACACACTCCCGTTATGGAGGAGCAAGCCGCATGATGGCCTTAGTCATCGCGGGGCGAGAGCTCCGCACGCTGTTTCTTTCGCCTTTGGCCTGGTCGATTCTGGGCGTGATCCAGATCATTCTGGGCTACATGTTTCTGGCGCAGCTCGACTACTACGTGATGCTGCAAGCCCGCATCGCCGGCATGGAGGATGCGCCCGGAGTCACCGACCTGATCGCCGTCCCGCTGTTCGGCAATGCCGGCGTCATTCTCCTATTGGTGACGCCGCTCCTGACGATGCGGCTGATCAGCGAGGAGCGCCGCAACCGCACGCTGAGCCTTCTGTTTACCGCTCCGGTGTCGATGACCGAGATCATTCTCGGGAAGTATCTCGGCGTGTTCGCCTTCCTGCTCATCATGGTCGCGATGATCGGTCTGATGCCGCTGTCGCTGCTGGTCGGGGGCGGACTGGACATGGGCAAGCTGGCGGCCTGCATCATCGCCCTCGTGTTGCTGCTGGCCGGGTTTGCCGCCGTGGGGCTATACATGTCGGCGCTCGCCAGCCAGCCGACCATCGCCGCCGTCAGCACGTTCGGGGCATTGCTGCTGCTGTGGATCATCGACTGGACCGGCAACTCGGCGGGCGGCGTGCTCGAATATCTCTCGATCCTGCGCCATTACGAGAGTTTGCTGAAAGGTCTGGTATCGACGACCGATCTGATTTACTTCCTGCTCTTTACGCTCACGTTTCTCGTTCTGAGCGTCCATCGTCTGGATAACGATCGCCTGCAAAAATGAAGATCAACCGCAAGACGCACCTCGAACTACGCCTGCAAAACCTTCTCTTCACCTTGCTGTTTCTGGCCGTCGTCGGCCTTGTGGCCTGGCTGAGCACGCGCTACACGGCCCAGTTCGACTGGACCGCGGGCGGCCGCCACACTCTCTCCGAGGCCAGCCGCAAGGTCTTGGACCTGATGAAAGAACCGGTAACGATTACCGCGTACGCTCGGGAAAACGCCCAGCTGCGAAACCAGATTCGCGATCAGGTCGGACGCTACAGCCGTTACAAGAACGATCTGACGCTGAATTTCGTCAATCCGGATACTCAGCCCGATAAAGTCAGGGAACTGGGTATCACCATGGACGGCGAAATGATGGTGGATTACCAGGGCCGCACCGAAAAAATTCAAAACGCCGAAGAGGCCACCTTGACCAATGCCTTGCAGCGCTTGGCCGTGGCCAAGGAACGGCACGTGGTCTTCCTCGAGGGTCATGGGGAACGGTCGCCGCAAGGCCAGGCCAACCATGATCTGGGCCAGTTCGGCGAAGAACTGGAGCGGAAAGGCATCACGGTGTCGATGGTGAATCTGGCGGTGACGCCCGACATTCCGGACAACACCAACGTGCTTGTCCTGGCGGGGCCGCGAGCGAACTTCCTTCCCGGTGAAATTACGCTGGTCCAGAACTATGTGAAAAACGGCGGAAATCTGTTGTGGCTGACCGACCCCGGCGAACTGCATGGCTTGGATCCGCTGGCTCAGCAGCTGGGAATCAAGTTCCTGCCCGGAACCGTGGTGGATGCATCCACCCAGCTCTTCGGCATAGACGACCCCACTTTCGCCCTTGTCGCGGAATATCCGGCGCATCCGATCACGTTCAATTTTCAGACCATGACGCTGTTTCCGGCCGCGACGGCGCTGGACAAAAGCGCAGACGGAGATTTCCAGCGGGAACCTCTGCTCAGCACTCTGGCTCGCTCCTGGACCGAGACCGGAGCGATCGAAGGAAAAATCCAGTTCGACGCGGACAAAGGCGAGCGCAAAGGCCCGCTCCAGATCGGTTACACCTTGACCCGCGAGATAAAACCGACGGATAAGACGGAGCCGGCCGCTTCGGCAAGCAAGTCCGAAGCAAAGCCGTCTGAAGCTAAGCCGAACGAAGGATCGAAGGCAGAACAAGCCGGACAACCGGAAGCCGGGGCGGCCAAGGATGCTGGTGAAAAGCCGTCCGAACAGCGAATCGTCGTGATCGGCGACGGCGACTTCCTGTCGAATGCCTTTCTCGGCAACGGCGGCAATCTGGATCTCGGCCTCAACATCGTTCATTGGCTGAGCCAAAACGAGGCTTTGATCAATATTCCAGCCAAGACGGCGCCGGACCGGAAGCTGGAACTGTCGCCCGTCGCTTCCGGCGTGATCGCCATCGGTTTCCTGATCGCCTTGCCCGCCGGGCTGATCGGCACGGGAGCTGCCATTTGGTTTAAACGCCGGAGACGTTAATGAAATCGAGACTGATCCTGAATCTAGCGCTATTGATCGTCATAGCCGTCCTTGCCGCCGTTGCATTTTTCGAGCCCGGCAAGGAAAAGCCCGAGACTACGCCTCTCGCGGCTATCGACGAAAATGCGCTTACCGCCATCACCTTGCAGAATAAGGACGCCATCACCTTCGAAAAGCAAAACGGGCACTGGCGCTTGACCAAGCCGTTTTATGCCCCGGCCAACGACATTCGCGTCCGGCAGCTGATCGGCATCGCCGAGGCCAACAGCGAAGCGCAGTACCCGGTAAGTGCCGAGGACCTCCCCAAATTCGAGCTCGACAAGCCGAAAGCCACGTTGATTCTGGATGCGACCACGATGAAGTTCGGCGGCTCGGATCCCATCAACATGCGGCGTTACGTGCAAATCGGGGATACCCTGCACCTGGTCAACGACGATTTCTTTCATCACCTCACCGCATCCGCCACGGATTACGTGGACAAGAAGCTCCTGCCCGAAGACGCGAAAATCAAAGAGATTTTCATACCGGGCTTGAAAGCTACCTTGGGGCAGGACGGCAAATGGATTCTGGAGCCGCCGGCCGAACCCAATCAAAGCATTTCGGATCTCCTCAACGCCTGGAATACGGCGAGAGCCATCGATGTGAAGCGGGTGGAACAGCCCGCTCAAGGCGATGTAATCCGAATTACCCTGGCCGAGGGCAATCCGGTCGAGTTCTTCATCATGCAGCGGGAGCCGGATCTCCTTCTTGTCCGACCGGATCTGGGGCTTCAGTACGAAGTGACCGGAAACGCCGCAAAACAGCTGCTCAGCCTGCAAAAACCGGAACTCAAGCCCGAGGAGCCGAAACTGTCCCCAGCCGAAGACGAGGAGACCGAGGAAGAATCTCCAGCGGACGCGGAAGAACAGCAAGAACCGGCAGAATCGGCAGAGCCGGGCGAAGAAGGGGAAGAGGCGGCGGACTGACGCTTCTTCAAGCTGTCGGACGCTGCCCGATAACGCCGCCATGCCCGAACTGCCGGAAGTCGAAACCACGCGGCGCGGCATTTCGCCTCATCTAACCGGGCAGACCGTTCAGGCGATAGTCGTTCGCCAGCCTCGGCTACGCTGGCCGGTTCCGCCGGATCTGCCGGAAAAGCTCGATTGTCAGACCATTCGGACGGTCGAGCGCCGAGGCAAATACATCCTGATCGGCACAAACCGCGGAACGCTGATCGTTCATTTGGGCATGTCCGGAAGCCTCCGCATCCTCGCCCCGGACAGCCCGCCCAGAAAGCACGACCATCTCGACTTCATCCTCGCCAACGGAACCTGTCTCCGCTTCCACGATCCGCGCCGTTTCGGCTGCGTCGTCTGGACGGAAGACGATCCTTCGACTCATCCCCTCCTGGCCGAACTCGGGCCGGAACCCTTAAGTGAATACTTCGATGCGCCCTATCTTCATGGAAAAGCCCGGGGCCGCAGCGTGTCCGTCAAATCCTTCATCATGGACAGCCGCATCGTGGTGGGTGTGGGCAACATCTACGCCAACGAAGCCTTGTTCCGGGCCGGCATCGATCCGCGCCGACCGGCCGGCCGCATAGCTCTGCCTCGCTACGAAAAACTGGTCGTATCGATACGGGAGGTCCTTTCCGAAGCGATAGAACAAGGCGGAACCACGCTACGCGATTTCGTCAACGAAACCGGAAGTCCGGGGTATTTCCAGCAAACTCTGCAAATTTACGGACGGACCGGCGAACTATGCCGCCGATGCGGCGAGCTTATCCGAACGCAGCGGCTAGGGCAGCGCTCAACTTATTGGTGTCCGAACTGTCAACATTGAGATACGCGATCGTGCATTGAGAACCGTGCGCTCGTTCTTCCGCGCAAGGAAGATTTCGTAGCGCATACGTACCGATATCTCTCGAATGGAAAGGAGGCAGCCCATGCAAATCGGTATGATCGGTCTGGGGCGAATGGGTGCCAACATGGTGCGCCGGTTGATGCGGGGCAATCATTCCTGCGTGGTTTGGGACAACTCGGGAAAACCCGTTGAGATGTTGGCTTCGGAGGGTGCCATAGCCGCCGACAGCCTGCGGGATTTGGCGGACAAACTGCTCAAGCCGCGCGTCGTCTGGCTAATGATTCCGGCGGGCTTCGTCGACGATTTGATAGACAAGCTTTCGCCCTTGCTAGAAAGCGGAGACATCCTGGTCGACGGCGGCAATTCTCACTATCGCGACAGCATGAATAGAGCGCTACGCTTGAAGCCGCGCGGCGTCCATTACCTCGATGTTGGCGTCAGCGGCGGCGTATGGGGCCTGGAGCGGGGTTACTGTCTGATGATCGGCGGCGACGAGGAGCCCGTTCGAAAACTGCATCCGATTTTTCGGGCTTTGGCACCGCCCCAGGATGCGGCCCCGCGTATTCCGGAACGCGAAAACACCGGGTTGGCCAGCGCCGAGCAGGGGTATCTACATTGCGGTCCCAATGGAGCCGGCCACTTCGTCAAAATGGTTCACAACGGCATCGAATACGGTCTCATGGCCGCTTATGCCGAAGGCTTCAATATTCTGAAGAACGCCGGAATCGGCTTCGAACGCCAATCCCATGATGCCGAAACCGCGCCCTTGCGCAATCCCGAGTATTACCGTTTCGATTTCGATCTGCCCGAGATCGCCGAATTGTGGCGGAGAGGCAGCGTGGTTCGGTCCTGGATGCTCGATCTGGCGGCATCGGCCTTGCTGCAATCACCGGATTTGGAGAGATTCTCGGGACATGTGTCCGATTCCGGCGAGGGGCGGTGGACGGCGTTCGCCGCCATCGACGAAGGCGTCCCCGCTCCCGTGTTGAGCGCCGCGCTGTTTCAGCGGTTCTCGTCCCGCGGACGCAGCGAGTTTGCCGACAAGTTCCTGTCCGCCTTGCGCTGGCAATTCGGAGGACATCAGGAAAAATCGTGATGCGAGCGACAGCGCGACTTGGCGGATTGGCCAGGCCGTTTGCGATTGGAAGGGACCGACTAAAGGTCCGTTTGCGATTGGGACAGGATTCCCGACCTACTATCCCCTGGACCGCTAAACCGATCCTGAAGATGCTCTGGCTCCTTGGTGAGCCGCTCGACGGCTCAATGTAGTGTGGCGGGTGGGACCGCAGGCGATCCGGGCGGCACGCCGCAACCATGTCTCGCCTCCTTCGCAAAGTAGGAGGCGAGAAATACGTTCAATCGCGCGGTGCGTGTGCGCCTGGGAGATCAGTAAGGACTCTGGCCGGTAACATTGCCGGCGGGGCGGTAGTTGCAGACCCACACTTGGGCGTTGTTGGTGCAGACTGCATAGCCGCAGCCGACTTCGGTGGTTGCGGCCCACACCAACTGGGTATAGTGGCCGCACATCCTGCCGGGGGCGCAGCTGTTGGTCTCGTAGTTGTAATTGGCCTTTTCGGCTGCCCACGAATTGACAACCTGAGCCGGGGTAAGCTGCTGCGGTTCGGTGCGGCCATCGGACCACATCACCGGGCCGGCCCAGTAGAGGTTTTCACCCAGTTCTCCCTGATCACTGGCAGGGCTGTGGGGCAGTTCGCGCGGACAGCCCTGCTGCTCCAGCGTGGCGGCGTAGTCGGTGGCGATGGTGGCGAGCTCATCCGACCAGACGAGCGGCGGCACCCCGTCGGCGGAGCGCACCTGATTGTGGGCGGTGATCGTGGCCACGGCATCGGCGGGCTGGGCAGCGAGGCCTGCGCCGCTCCACAGGATTAAGGCGGAAATGATGAAAGGCGGGTTGCGAAAACGGCACATGACGTACTCCATTACGTGAAGGATGATTACCAACCGTACCGCGACTTGGCCGTCGTTGGGCACGATTCATCGGTAGTATCTGCCTTGTGACAGAGGGCAATCACGGATGTTCCGATCAGTGGCGGATTTATCGCGTTTTACTCTCCGTGATGCCTTGCGGCATGACCGTCGGCTGCTATCCGAGCGCCGATTCGGTGCGGGAGGGTGTGACGCTCTGGGCGTTACGTCAAACGAGAAAATTCTCGACATCACAGCATTGCTAAGAGCACGAAGAACGAAGCTGCTCTGAATCTCCCTGCGTCGACGACGATTGAGCCAGGATGAGATCCCGTAGCGAACGGCGGGCCGAAGCGGTCGTCGCCGAGGCATTTTCCAAATCCTCCGCGATCTTCGCGAGTTCCGGCAAAGTGAAAGCTGCATGGGACGAAAGGGCGGTATCCTCGCGTTTCGTGCGCATGGCCGTCAGAATGTCCCAGACGGTAATTCCGGCGATATCGCGGGCCGGAATGAAGCTTTCATCGCCTTTTCCCGCTTCCACCACCAACCCGCCGGCCTGTAGTATGTCCAGGCTGTCTTTCACCGTTTCCCACGGCAGTGACAATCGCTCCGCCAGCTCGTCGATGGTCCAGGGTTTATCCGCATGAACGAAACGTTCGCCGACCAAGTACATGACGGCGAGCCCGACCCTCTCTTTCAAGCGGTTGCTGAGCTGAAAGAAACGGCTTTTTCCCAGCACGTAATGGGGATGCTGGAAATAAAAGGCGGCTTGCCCGCCCAGCAAGAGGATCAGCCAGCTGAGATCGAGCCAGATCATGAACAAAATGACGATGACCAGGCTCGAATAAATGGCGTGGTAACTGGTCGAGCCGACCACGAACTTGGCGAACAGCAGGCCCGCCAGCTTCCATACCACGCCGCCCACGGTACCGCCGAATAACGCGGCTCGCCAAGGTACCCGCGTGTTCGGAATGTAAATGTAGACGAACGCAAACGCCACGATGATCATCAAATAAGGGAGGAGCTTGCCGCCCAGATAGAACAGGGTGCCGAAAGGTTCTTGGGCGATCAGTCGCCGGACTGCGCTGGCATGGGGCATCGAGGCCGTGAGACCGATGGCCGAAAAAATCAGCACCGGACCGAGCAGAATCACGCTGAGGTAGTCGCTGGCCCGGCGGGCGAAGCTGCGGGCCTGTGTGACTCGCCAGATGTGATTGAATGCGGCTTCTATTTTTTCCAGCACCGAAATAATGGTGTAGATGAGCACCGCCAAACCGACGAAGCCGAGCACGCCCACGTTGACCTTGGTCACGAAGCCGAGAATGGCTTTCGTCAAATCGCCCGCCTTATCGCCCAAAGGAGCGAGCATTTGCAGCAAGAACGGTTCGAGCTGATTGTTGATGCCGAAGGCCTTCAGGAGCGAAAAGCACAAGGCGAGACCCGGCACGATGGCCAAAAGCGTGGTGTAGGCGAGACTCGTGGCGCGATAATCCAAGCCTTCGCTACGAACGGCTCCGACTAGCGCTTTGATCCAGGCGGACACCAAAGCCGCCAAGCCGCGGAGCCGGTGGAAAGAGTCGAGTTTTTGGCGCGCCTGCTTGATGGGGTTGAAAAGCTTGATTTGCATGCTGACCACGATCTTTGTTAGGCATTAGACAGTTTGGAGCAGCCGGAAACAGTGATATGGCAACTGGCCGCGGCAATATTATCGTGCGGATAGCCGCCGTTCTGCTCGCAGTCATGCTGTCGCTCGTACCGTCGTCGACACTCCGGCAGCCCCCGGAGCGAGTTTCGTCCGGCGATGCGATGCCTTTTTCGTCTTTCTCGAAAACGCTGCGAAAAATTGCGGACAGGTTTCCGGAGGACCGTTCCGACCGGTCCTTGTCTTTTCCGTTCGATCACGGGATTCATCCGGACGTCCCCATGGAAATCTGGGAATTCACCGGCCAAATGAACACGCCGGACGGTCACCGATACGGCTTTCTACTGAGCTTTACGCGGCTCGGTCTTCAGCCGGAACAGCCCGAAAGGCCATCGGCCTGGGCCACCCGCGACGTGTATCGGGGGCTGTTTGCATTTCTCGATGCGAGCAACGGCCATTATCGGGCATCCGAACGTTTTGCAAGAGCGGCACTGGGCATGAGCGGGTATGATCCCGTTTCCGGGCTGGTCTGGCTGGACGACTGGAAGCTAAGGGTGCCGCTGGGAGAAACCACGTCCTTCACCTTGCAGGCCGACGCCGACGGGACGCAACTCAACCTCCGATTGGAAGCCCGAAAGCCCGCTGTCGTGCCGGCTGGGCAAAGCTTCCCGGCTGCTGCGGGAGGCCGTCTTCGCGCATATTTGCTTAGCCGTATGGCGATATCCGGAACGGTTCGGTTGGGCGAGCATCGACATAAGGTAACCGGCGAGGCCTGGCTCAGCCGCAGTTGGGGAAAACTAGCCCCGCCGGGCGGGCAACTGGTCCTGAACCGCTATCAATTGCAGCTCGACGATGGCCGTGAGCTCCTGCTTTTCCAGCTGAGGCGCAAGGACGGCAGCGCGCCGCCAGTGTCGAGCGGGCTCCTGATCGAATCCGATGGCCGAGCTGTTCCGATTTCCGGAAACGACGTTCGGCTCGAACCCGCCACTTACTGGTCTAATCCCTCGGGAGTTCCTTATCCGGTAGGCTGGATCGTGAGGCTGCCGAAGCTCGAAGCCGAACTGCGCCTTTCTCCCTTAGTCGAAGATCAGGAAATCGTCCGGTCCGTTCGCGCCTGGTCCGGCGCGGTCTCGGTGTCCGGAACCGGGCCTCGCGGTAAAGCGCTTTCAGGGCGGGGTTTCGTCGAATTGGCCGGCTATTGACGGCTCGATTCCCAAAAAAAGGATTTTTCCGCTAAAAAAACCAGCTTGTGAGTCGAACATGCCGAATGCCAAAACATCGTCCGTCGCTTCGATCGTCTTTACGGCTTTCTTGCTGGCGGCCTGCGAATCGAGGGAACAGACGAACGCCGTCAGCTATTCGCCCGCCGGACCCGTTCCTGCCGAACAGCAGCGTCCGGGCGATCCGAACAAAGGTTACGAGGCATTGCTCAACGCGCCGTACATCACCTGCGGCATGCCTTATTCGGCCTACAAACAGACGGCCTCGGCGCCCGAGCCCATGACGCTTATTCTGGGGAGACCCGGCCGAAACGCCGAGTTGCCTTACAACCTCACGGCTTACACGACACCCAAGGGCGTGGAGCTCGTAGTGAACAATTGCCTGTCCTGCCATGCCGGTTTCTTCGCCGGAAAGCTGGTCATCGGCCTAGGCAACGAAAATCTCGATTTCACCGAGGACCGTACGGCTGCCGCAGAAGGCGTCGGCGCATACGTGGAGGACGAGGCCGAAGCGGCGGAATGGCGGCGCTGGGCGGACCGAATCCGTGCCATTGCCCCTTACATGATCACCGACACGATGGGCGCGAATCCGGCCATCAATATGACGTTCGCGCTGATCGCTCACCGGAATCCGGAAACGCTGGCATGGTCGCCGGAACCGCTGATCGAGCCGCCGCCGAAATCGGTCGCGCCGGTCAGCATTCCGCCCTGGTGGCGCATGGCAAAGAAGAACGCCTTGTTCTACAACGCCGAGGGCCGCGGTGATCTCGCACGGGCCATGATGGTGGGCGCCATATTCTGCGCCGATGACGTCGATACCGTGCGAAATATCGATGCCTACGCGCCGGATATTCTGGCTTACTTTGCATCGCTCAAACCGCCGCCGTGGCCTTTCGGTCTCGACGGCAAGCTGGCCGAACAGGGGCGCGCCGTATTCGAGCGAACATGCTCCGGCTGCCACGGTACCTATGGCGAACAGCCGATTTATCCCAATCTGGTGCTGGGACTCGACGAAATCGGCACCGATCCAGTGTTGGCGCAACACGCTGTCGGCGGCGCATCGGACCGGTTCATCGCATGGTTCAACGGCTCCTATTACGGCGAAACGGCTCGCGCCGCCCCGGCGCCGGGTTATTTCGCTCCGCCTTTGGACGGAATCTGGATTACCGCTCCTTACCTCCACAACGGATCGGTGCCGACCATCGAAGCCTTGCTCGACAGTTCGAAACGGCCGAAGTATTGGACGCGGTCGTACGAGTCGTCCGCGGCCGATTACGATCCGGTCGGCCTGGGCTGGCGCTACACGGCGCTGGGGCAGGGGAAAGCCGGTACGGACGACCTGCGGGAACGGAAAAAAATCTACGATACGACCTTGCCCGGCCACTCCAATGCCGGCCATGTTTTCGGCGACGGCTTGAGCCCGGAAGAACGCAAGGCCGTGCTCGAATACTTGAAGACACTATAGAAGCCCGGAACTTGCTTATGGCTGAAACTGCCGAAGTCTCGTCAGCGAAGGATTGCCCGCCTGCAACGGCTTATTTCGAGATATAGGTCAGAATGTCGGGATGCTTCTGATTGTTTTTCGAGTCCAAAAAGTGCATTACATACGAACTCGAACGTCCGCCCGAATCATCGGCGGACTGCCGGCGGGGTGTGCCGGTTCGGGAAATGGGAAAAAACAATCAGCAAGAAGGAAGTGAAGCCATGAAACTCTATTCCATCGGCCACAGCAACAGAAGCTCTGACGAACTGATCGATATGCTCAAGAGGCATGGCATCGGGTGTCTGGTCGACGTACGCAGCAGGCCCGGTTCTGCGCGTTTTAGACAATTCAACCGTCCTACGCTGGAACGGGCTTTAACGCAGGCCGGCATTCAGTATCAATGGGAAGGCGACAATCTGGGCGGATGGCGATCGGCGACACCGGACGATGTAAAACACAGGGTCTTGAATCCGGGATTCCGGTCGTATGCCGCCTATATGGAGACGCCGGATTTCCGCGAAGCCGTGGAACAAATACTAAGGCTGGCACGAATCTGCCGGACCGCGTTCATGTGTGCCGAGAAAGATCCGTCGTGCTGCCACCGCTCTCTGATTTCCGATTACCTGACGGTGCGCGGACACATTGTCGAACATCTTATCGTGCCGAACGAAAGCTGTAGGCACGACCTGCATTCCGCCGCACGAATCGTCGGCTCGCGACTGATCTATGATCGAATTCAGCAAAACCTGGAGTTGTTCGCGCCGGATGTTACGTGAGTACACCTGGCGGCCGAGGCGCATAAATGGGCAAGAGCGCTTATCCGCCCCGTCGAATCTGCTGCCGGATCTGCGCCAGATAGCGCCGAAAGAACGAAAACGCCGCATAGAGCAGCACCGCGTAGAGTATCCACTCCTGTAGCGAGACGCCGGTCGGATCGTCGTCGAACACGACGATGCCGACCAGGGCGACCAAAGAAAGGGCAAAATAGTTGTACATAGGAGGTTCCTCACAGAATGTATGAAACGCAAGTCGTTTTCGGTAAGCAGGACATCTGGGGAAGGGGAGTCTCCATAGAACCCGAAGCCGATCTTTATCGTGTTGAAACGGCCTTGCCCCATCCTTTGACCGCGAACCGGAAAAGCCCTTTTTTGACAAGATATGTCGAAGTTCGCATCTTAGACAAATTGCCCGCTGGGTTATTCCTGCACGGGATGACACCGACAAACGTCATCGCGCCGAATCGAACATCAATATGCAGTAAGCCGCATGGAAAAACGCTTTGCTGAGATTGCCCGCCCGCCGGTTCTCCTGATCCACGGCGGCGCCGGCTCCCCGGAATCCGATCCCCGACTAAGCGAGAAACGCTGGACTTTTATCGGCGATTTGGCAGCGTCGGCATGGGCCGAGATTTGCCGAGGCCAATCCGCCGTCGATGCCGTGACGGAAACCGTCAAGCGCTTGGAGGAATCGGCTCTGTTCAACGCCGGCTACGGCTCGGCCTTGCAAAGCGACGGACTTGCGCGTCTTTCGGCCTCGCTGATGGACGGCGAGCGCCTGAAATTCTCGGGCGTCATGCTTGCGACTCACTTGGTCCATCCCATCAAACTTGCCCGGGCGCTCCAGAACCGGGCGGAATCGGTGCTCGGTCCCTTGGGAGCCCAGCTTCTGGCCCGGGAACTCGGCATGCCGCCGCAAAACCCGGTTCCCCCGGAGCGGGCGCGGCGCTGGGCGGAGTATCTGGAGCGGCAGACCGGGCCCTCGGTCGGCGCCGGAACGGTGGGCGCGGTGGTCCTGGACCAGCGGGGCCGTCTGGCGGCCGCCACGTCCACCGGCGGCGGCCGGTTCAATTTTCCGGAACGAATATCCGATTCGGCGACGGTGGCGGGCAATTATGCCTCCGGCTACGCCGCCGTCAGTTGCACCGGCATCGGAGAACAAATCGTCGATGACGGCGTTGCGGTGCGTCTCGAAACGCGTGTTCGGGATGGCCGCAACATCGTGCAAGCCTCGGAAGCGACCTATCGCGAAGCCGTCGAGCGGAAGCGCGAATACGGTTGGATCGCCGTGGACCACAGCGGGGCGTGGAGCATGTGCTGGACGACCGAAACCATGCTCTGCGCCGCGATGAGCGCGGACCGTCCGAGTGCTGTCCTGGGTCGGCCATGATCTCGCCCTTTCGTCTACTCCGCCGGCGGCGGCGCCGCAAGTTGCTTCAGCGGGGGCTGATATCCGAATCGACCTGGCTTTGGTCGCTCGCGGGGCTTCGAATTTTCGATCTCTTGAATAACGAAGAACGGGAGCGTCTGCGTCAATTGTCCACCCTTTTCGTTCACGAAAAGATTTTCGAACCGGCGGGCGGGATGATTCTGGACGACCGGGTGCGCACCCGAATCGCCGCGCTGGCCTGTCTCCCTATTCTCAACCTGGACTTCGACTGCTACGACGGATGGCGTACGGTGGTGGTTTATCCCGGCGGATTCATACGCCCTCGCTCGGAATTCGACGCTATCGGCGTCATGCACGAATGGGAAGATGTGTTGACCGGTGAATCCTGGGAGCGCGGGCCGGTCATATTGTCGTGGGCGGACGTTCAGGGTTCCGGGCATTGCGAAGGATATAACGTCGTCATCCACGAAATGGCTCATAAGCTGGACATGCTCAATGGCGCAGCCGACGGTTTCCCGAACTTGCATCGCGGGATGGCGCGGCGGGTTTGGACTGACGCGTTCACGGCCGCGTTCGAAGATTTCAACGATCGCGTGGACCAGGAGGAGAAGACTCCCATAGATCCTTACGCGGCCGAAGCGCCCGGAGAATTTTTTGCGGTGCTCAGCGAATACTTTTTCGAAGCGCCCGACTTGGTGCGCATGGAATATCCGGAAATCTACGACCTCCTTGCGCAATTCTACAGACAAGACCCGGCCGCGCGATTTCGTTCATCATTACCGGCAGACCCATTTCAGACTCGCGATGCACAAGCGCCGCGCGAAAGCCGGCAAACCGGCCATAACCCGCTGCGCGAAGCGCTTGCCGACGCCGTATCAGGAGACGACCATGGACGTTTTGAAAACGATTAGCGACAAACAGCTCCTCCGGCTGATGGGCGAGGCCGCAGCCTCTCCCAGGCTCCGGAAAAATCTGAACATTCACCGCGATCTGGAGGACCCGATCCAGCGCCTGTTCAACGCCATGGAGCCCGGAACCTACGTCCGCCCTCACCGCCACGCGCGCCCGGACGGATGGGAACTGATGCTGGCGGTGCGCGGCGCGTTTTCCATCATTACCTTCGACGAAAAAGGAACCGTCCTGGAGCGCATCGACCTGAGCGCCGCGGGAGGCGATATGGCGGTGGAAATTCCGCCGTACACCTGGCATGCCGTGGTCGTTCTGGCACCCGAGACGGTCATGTTCGAGGTCAAACCGGGCCCTTACCGCCCCGTCGAGGACAAAGATTTCGCTGCTTGGGCTCCGGAGGAAGGCGATCCGGACGCGGAGCGGGTCGTGGCCTGGTATGAAGTCGCCAAGCCTGGAGATCGCCTGCGGTTCCAGGAATCGGCGAAAGCGCAGTGAAGATGCGGAGAGGATTAGAGCGTTTTTCATCCCGGTGTACGGATTCGTGTAGGCGGGAAGGACGTAGGTCGGCAATCCCTTCCCAATCGCAAACGGCATCTCTGGGAGCGCCAGAGCTGCCCTTCCGACAAAGCCCTTTGCCGAGCCGGTACGTCGGCAAAGGATTGCCGACCTACATATGGGGCTCCCTTACACCGAATCAGAAAATGCTCTAGTAGCTCGGCACCGATAAGAAATAGAAGCGGTCTCCGGACTTTTTTGCGCCACTCAAGATCTATGTCGTAGTTTGAGGGCACGCCACAAAACGTCTTCGAATTTCGATAAGGAGAATATCGTGATGTCACGTTCGATCTACCGCGCCGCCATTCTTGCTACTTTAGTCATGTCTGCCCTCGTAGTGCAGGCGCAGGACCTCGAATCGCCGGTATCGAAAGATCAACATCTGCCGGAAGAGCACTCCGGTTCTGAACAATCGGCCGCCGGTCAACCCGGCAAACCCGACGAAGTCACGCGCACGATCGAAATCAAAACCCTGGACAGCATGAAATACGATCCCTCGTCGCTTACGATAAATCGCGGAGAAACATTGCGCCTGATCGTTAATAACATCGGCCGACTGACGCACGAGGCAACCATCGGTACGGTTGCGGAGCAGGAATCGCACGCCGGGGAGATGCATGCCGCTCCCGACACGCCCCATGACAGCCCGAATTCCGTGACCGTAGAGCCGGGCCAAACGAAAGAGTTGGTTTGGCGGTTCGATCGACCCGGCCGATTCGAGATCGGCTGCCATGTTCCGGGACACTACCAGGCAGGGATGATCGCCGAAGTTACCGTCCGCTAGAGCCTCGGGAGAGCGCCAGCAATGACCACGCAATCAGTTATCACAACGCAACGCGCTCTATCTGCCCGTGCGCGAGCCTACGATAAGCCGACCGCTGTCGGCGGCGCGACGGGGTTTTGGTGCGGTGCTGAATCGACCGGCGGGTGCGTTCCCCCCGCGCTCTTGTGACGCTTTAGTCCAGCCGGCGTACTCGCTACGCATTCGGTCCTCAGCGACTCCGCACGGCAATTCCGTGCGGGTCGGCGCGCTCCTCATCGTCAGTATCGTCGACGTTCGAGACGGGGGCGACTAGCTTCAGCATTCCGCTTTTGCCGCCTCGTTTGACCTCGATCACCCCTATGCCGGGCGTCTGTCCCAGAGCGTTATTGAGCTCCGGATTGTTGCCGGTGAGCGGGAACGGTCCGCGCAGCGTCGCGTACACCCGATCGCCGCTCGGCGATATTCCGAGAATGTCCGGTGCCGGGTCCCGCGATACGACGCCAGCCAGTTTTATCTCGTTCACTACGTCGTCAGTTTCGGTATCGACCACGATGATCTTGTTGGCGGCGCGGTCGGCTACCCAAAGGTAACGTTCCTGCCGGGTGACAAGCAGCCCATGCGAATCCACGTCTTGTTGTCCGTGATCGAAGACCACCGTCGGCGCAGGGGTGTCTGGCTTCGGATACGGATTTGGCGAAGGCGAGAACGCGCTCACCGGCAGAGCATAAAGTACGGATTGGAACCCGAGTTCGGCTCCACCGCCGCCGCCCGAATTGAAGTACATCTTGTTCCCCGTCTGGGCCGCCAGGAGACCGGCGGGTTCGATGGTCGAGGTCGTATACTCACCGGCGATAGCCATCGGCGTGGCGCGCGGATCGATGACAAACAGACCGCCGCCGCGAAGCGTGACAAACGCCAAGTTACTGGTGGAGTCCGGCAGCGCCAGGATGGGGGCGTTGTCCGGCCGAACACCGTCCTCATCGGCGGAGCCGAACTGTTTGAGGGCTCCGCTCGGCGTCGTCCCATCGGCAAGATTCAGAGTGGCGCTATGGTCGAGGGTAAAGGTGTTGGCTGCGTAATCGGTGTTGATTCTCTGTACGAGTTTGCCGTTCTGGTTAGCGACCAGAATATAGGCCTCATCCGGCGAAGGGACGGCTGCGTGAGCTTGCTTGCCTACATCGACCAGGAAAACCGGCTTTCGTGTTGCCGCCTCGATGATGAGAACATGTCCGGTGGCCACAAACGAGATGATGGCATGCGTGTGGGACGCATTGAAGGTGATGTAGTGCGGTCGACGCGGTGTTGCCGTGTCGTCCAGCCGCTGTGCCAATTTCGCTAGTTCGAAGACCTCCGGTTTTGCCTTGGACGCCGCATTCCGGGACAACTTTCTGCCATCGAATATGTACAGCTTGCCGCCGATGTCGTCATCGGGAATGGTGCTAGGCGGGAAACCCGATTGGTCGATCATCCAAACCTCGTGATTCGATTTGTCGGGTGCAGAGACTCCAATGGGAGAAAAGGCAGATAACGTTAGAAACAAGGCGACACCGAACGTGGTGGGGGGAAATCTATGGCGCATGGCGTTCTCCTGAACGGAGGCTGGTCATTTTTCCTTTTGAGAACCGAGGTTACTCATCTTGAGCGGAGGTGAATTTTCGACCCGATCTAATTTCTAACGACAACTTGCCGTCGCACGGGTTCACCCGAATCTGGGACGTTCCGGGTTTGGGTGTTTCGAATCCTGAAATATCCGTCCGTGGCGTATCGCGGACGAGACGCTCGCCCCGGTTACGGTAACGGAACCGACGAGCCACTTCGTGAAGGGCAAAATCAGCAAATTTCCGCTATGGGGGCCATCGACGGACTCCGGACCAAGGTAAATCGGAACTCCATGTCCCCGTATAGATGCAAGACGCTTCCTTGGATAGAAGCGTGTTACCATCCGGTCTCGACACCACAGAGAAGGGAACCAACGTGAACTCGGGAAAAGTGCTAGTCACCGGAGCGACCGGCCATCTCGGCGCCAATCTCGTACGCCGCCTGCTGGCCGACGGAGACGAAGTCCGTGTCCTGATTCGGCAGGGCCGCGACAACGGGGCCTTGGCGGGACTCGACGTCGACCGAGCCTATGGCGATTTGCGGGATTCCGAGGCGGTCGACGCGGCTGTGCGCGGCTGTTCCCGCGTCTATCACTGCGCGGCGCTGGTCTCGACCATAGCCGGGAATGGTGCCCATAAGCGGGAAGTCTTCGATACCAACGTCCTGGGCACGCGGCACATTCTGCAAGCCGCCGTCCGCCACAGCGTCGACAAGGTCGTGGTCTCCGGATCGCTCAGCGCCACCGGGTACGAACCGGACCGCCCCAGCCACGAAGGCATGCCGTTCTATCCCTTCGATCGCCATCTGCCCTACGGTTTCACCAAGCATCTGGCGGAACACGAGGCCTTGCGCGCCCACGCGGACGGCCTCAACGTGGTCGTCGCCACCTCCTGCGCCATCGTCGGTCCGCATGATTACAAGCCGTCGCGCATGGGACGCGTGCTCATCGACTACGCCCATGGCCGGCTCAAGGCCTATATCCCCGGCGGCTTCGAATTCGTCTCCACCCGCGATATCGCCGAGGGCCATGTGCTCGCCATGCGGAAAGGCCGTTCCGGGCAGAAGTACATCATCAGCACCGCTTACGCCAGTGTGGACGACCTGATGGCTCTCTACGGGCAGGTGACCGGGCGACCGTCCCCTGGACTGCGCTTGCCCGCACCCGTCATGGCCGCGCTGGCGGAAGTGGCCGACAAGACCTGGTTCCGGATCTTTCCCAACTCGCCTCGGCGATTCACGCCTGCCGCGGTGCGCCTGCTCTCGATGCGGCGCCGGGCGGATCACGAGAAGGCCGGACAGGAATTGGGCTATCGGCCCACCAGCCTGGCCGAAGCGATTCGGGAAGCCTACGAGGATTTCGTGCGCCGCGGTGTCATCACCCCACCTAAGTGAAACGGCTATTGGTCCCCGTTATCCACCCTTGGTCATATGGAGAGTACTGACGATGAGGAATGCGCAAGACACATCCCGGCAATCGCCGCCTGATTTCGCGGAAGCCAAAAACTCCCGGCAAAAGGCCCGTGCCGCCGGCCTCGATCCGGACCGCTGGTACGCGGTGGAATACGACAGCGCGGTCAAGAAAGGGGAGGTGAAGGAAGTCGTGTTCTGGAAGAGGTCCATTGCCCTGTTCCGCGGCAAGGACGGCGGGCTCGCGGCCGTTCAGAACCGCTGTCCGCACCGCCAGCTCAAGCTCACTCACGGCGTTGTGGATGGCTGCCATCTGCGCTGCGCCTATCACGGCTGGACGTTCAACCGGGACGGCTGGCTGATCGATTATTCCCATGACAGCTTCGGCAGACCGCTCATCAAGAACCGGTTGCGCACCTACCCGGTAAGCGTCCGCTACGGCCTGATCTGGCTGTTTCCGGGCGATCCGGCCCTGGCCGGAGAGCGAAAGATCCCCGAAATTCCGGAACTTACCGGAGACCGTCCATGGGCCAATTTTGCCGTGGATTTCATCTGGCGTACCCACCATTCCATGGTGATCGACAATATCTGCGACTTCGCCCACGCGTTCCTGCATCGGAAATACCGTCCCTTCGTCGACGCCAAGCTCACCCATCACGAAGCCGACGAGGACCGGGTTTACCTGACCTACGACGCCCACATGGCCGCTGGGCGGTTTTCGGGGATTTTCGTCGATCGTAACCGGGTCAACACCCGGTCCATCGAACTGTGCTACGAGTATCCCTACCAATGGACTAACACCGGCGACAGCATCAAGAACTGGTCGTTCCTGCTGCCTATCGACGAACGGACCACTCGCGTGTTTTTCCTGTTCTATTTCGACAGCGTCAAGATTCCGCTGCTTTCCGTGAAAACGCCGAAGTGGCTGACCCAGATGGTGCTGAACGTCGCCAAACCTCTGGTGTTCAAGCCCATACTGCTGGAGGACGGAATTGCCCTGGAAGCGGAGCAACAGGGCTATGAGCAGCATTGGGACGCACCTCCCATCGAGCTCAACCCCGTCGTGCCGATGTTTCAGCAGTTGACGGCGCGGAAGTGGGAGGATTATCTCGCCCGAGCGGCGGTCTCGGCCCGAGGCGGCAAACCGGGCCATCGAGAGATTCCGATATCCGGCGATTGACGCCGAAATCGCGCTTGGGCCTTTGTATGGCCGGTGGCTTCATCGCTCGGTTCTCGTGCAATATTCGGGGAATCTGAGATCGGTCAGAGCGCGTTCCATAACGGTTCCGTTACTCCCAAACTCCGGGGATCATCAGCTTCTGCCAACCGCCCAGAAACATGATCCACACGACCCCCGTAAGCCAATGAAACAGCATCGGTACCCAAATCGATCCCGATCTCAGGTAGGTGAGGGTGCATACGATGCCGAGCAGTGTCGCCAGCACCAAAAAAACCGGGTCGAGAAACACCGCTCTTCGTGACACCAAACCATTGACTGGATGGGAGGCCACAAAGGCAACGAGACTGACCGAGGACCAAACGAGTTTTGTTCTCGGAGAAGCCGCTTCAACCGGATGCGGCAGTAAGACGGCACGATATAAGACTTCCTCTACAAGACTCGGCGTCACGAGCAAAACGACGGGCGTTGAGGCGATTACCCAGGCGGATGCCTTCATCAACTCCAAACGACAAAATCCCGTCGCCCATCCGATCAGCAGAGCGCACAGCGCGTATACGCCGAATAACCCAAGGCATCCGCGCCAAGTCCGGCGCTCGGGGAAGGTCTTGAATGCCAGTCTTATGCTTCGCAAACGCACGTTCAACATCGCTCTCGGGCCTTATTCCTCGATGATACCCTGTGCGGGCCTGCTCAGCGGCGACGGGTGCCGCGCTCATCATCGACGCCGTGGCGATCGTGATGCCGATCAGGGGCCATGCTACTATCGCTGCGGTGTTCGGCAATACGCCCTTCGGAACATCGGTCTTTATACTCTTGCCGTGCAAATCTGCAGGACTCTGCGTTGAGCAGCCGGTCCTGCTCGACCTCAATTGAAAAGGATGGGGAATCGCATGAAACGAATGACAGTCTTCGCCCTCTTAGTGTGTGCTCTGACATTTACCGTCGCCAGTTCGGCCGAGGTCGTGCCGTCGACCGCAGGACGCATACATCATGTCGTGATCGTCTGGCTCAAGGATCATGGGAGTTCAGCGGCGCGCCAGCAGTACATCGACGCGACCAAATCGCTTTCGAAGCTGCCGATGGTGTCGAGCTACCATGTGGGAGCCGCTCTGCCCGGCAAGCGGGATGTTGTCGACAGCTCGTACGATGTGGCTATCGTGGCCACGTTCGAGAATGCACAGGCGCTCGACGAATACTCGCGACATCCGGACCACGATAAGGTGATTAACGAAAGAATGAAACCCTTGGTGGACAAGGTCATCGTGTATGATTTCATCGAGGCCCCATGAGGCTTCCTAAGCATTGAGCACGATTCCCGCTCGCGCATGACCGGCTGGCCTGGCGAACGGGCAGCGAGCGTCTTCGAAGAGTTCTTAGTGACGGGAAGTGCAGGATATCGACTTCGGGTACGGCGGGATCACGGTGTGCAGCCTGAGGATGCCTATCAAGCTGTGCAACCAGACAGGGCTCCGAGGCTGTTGATTCTCCATTAAAGATGGAGGCAGGACTCAAGTGCGTCAGGGATTCTTGCGATCAGCGCGATCGAGGATGAATCGCGCCGTCATTAAATCCAGATGGCCGCCGCCGCCGTTTTTGAACAGGGTGATGTCGGCGGGAGACAGTCTGCCGGGATGGATGCCGCGGCATAGCTCGAAGTGATCGGCCAAGATATCCGTCACGGATATCACGCCGTTCCGGATGGGGATGCAGAGTTCGCCGATATGGGCGACAGTGGTCTCGCGGGAGTCGACGAATATCTTGGCTCGCCGGATGGCAGTGTCGTCCGCCTCCCGCATATCCGGAGTGAACGCGCCGACCAAGTCCAGGTGGGTTCCGGGCTTGAGCCATTCGCCCCGGATGAGCGGAGCGGTGGCCATGGTCGCGCAGGAGACGATATCGGCGTCGCGTACCGCTTGTTCCAGGTCCGTCGTGGGGTGTATCGAAGTCCGTAGGCCAGCCAGGGAATCCGCTAATCTTACCGCACGGCGCGGCGTGCGGTTCCAGATCCATACCGACTCGATCGACGGGCGGACGGCCAGATGCGCTTGAATCAGATGAGGCGCCATGGCGCCGGCGCCGACCATGAGCAGCCTCTTGGCATCTTCGCGGGCCAGGTGCTTCGCGCCCAGTGCGGAATCGGCGGCCGTTTTCCACAAGGTGAGAGCGGTGCCATCGAGGCACGCCAAGGGTCGACCGTCCTCGGCGCCGAACAGAACGTAAAGGCCCTGTACCGAGGGGAGTCCACGGGTTTGATTGTCCGGGAAGACCGTCACCAGCTTCGCTCCGACGCCGAGTTTGCTTTGCCAGGCGGCCCGTACGAGAAAGTGCTGCGTTTGCCCGTCCGTATGCGATCGGCTCAGCAGCAGATCGTCCATCGCATCGATCTCGCTGCCGTGGGCCGCTTCAAGCCAGGCCACTAGAGACGGATAATCGAGCCGGTCGTTTATTTGTTCGGCGCCGATCCATTTCATCCAGGCTCTCCGAAGAATGTTCCTGTAGCGAAGCCTACCACGAATCGCCTGACTTGAAATTCAGTATGATCCCGCCGGGAACGCTATCCGGCGGTTCAGCTGTCTTATCGACGTATTGATGAGGTTTTGGTTTTCGGAGCCGGGCTATGTCTACCATCGTCTCTCACGCGGCGGTTCCGATCGCGCTGAGCGCCTGTTTTCCGGATGGCATTCTATCGCCTGAGGTTGTGCTATTGGGTGTCGCCTGCTCGATGATTCCGGATCTGGATGCAGTCGGTTTTGCGTTCGGGGTGCGCTACGGTGATCCGTGGGGACACCGCGGCATGACTCACTCCATCTCCTTCGCACTATGCCTCGGAGCGTTATCGATGGCCGTTCTGCCCGGTGAACACAAATCTTGGCCGGTTTTCGTATTCCTGTTTCTTTCGAGCTTATCCCATCCCGTCATCGACGCCCTCACCGACGGCGGTCTGGGCGTTGCGCTTTTCGCGCCGTTCTCGAACAAACGTTACTTCTTCGCCTGGCGACCGCTCGCCGTGCCGCCCATAGGAATCTACGCCTTCTTTTCGGCCCGGGGATGGCTTGTGCTTAAAAGCGAGATGCGCTGGATTTGGCTGCCCTCGGCCTTGTTATTCGGTGTGGCGCGGGTCGTTAAAGCGCTCTTGTGATCGTTTTGCCTTTAGGCGACATTTAACGGCTCCCCGTCGTGAAATAGAACCAGCTGGCCGCGGCGCAGTTTGGTCCAGATTTCGTTGTCGGTAAGCGGGAGAGTGGCGATGACAGTCACTTTGTCGTACGGTGTCGTGAGTTCGCTGAAGTCTACCGTGATGTCCTGATCGACCAGGTGGGCGCAGCCGAACGGCGCTTTGCGCGTGATGAAGTGCAGATTCGTGGAACAGTGCGCGAAGAGGGAATCGCCGTCGGAAAGAAGATAATTGAAATCGCCGTGTTCCGCGATCTCGGCAGTGATACGCTCGACCACGCCATAGACCTGTTCTCGGCTCGGGGAACCATGTGGGAACGCCCGACGCAACGCATTCAACAGATAGCAGAAGGCTCTTTCGCTGTCGGTATCGCCGACCGGCTGAAAGACGTCATCGGGGCGCGGCGGATCGAAATGTTCCAAGGTGCCGTTATGGGCGAAGATCCAGTAACGGCCCCACAGTTCTCTTCGGAAAGGATGGCTGTTCTCAAGGGCAATTCGGCCTTTGGTGGCCTTCCGAATATGGGCGATGACGTTGGTCGAATGGATCGGGTAATGGCGCACCAGATCGGCTATCGGCGATTCGACTGTCGCTTTGGAGTCGACGAATAAGTGGCAACCGCGGCCTTCGAAAAAGGCGATGCCCCAGCCGTCGCGGTGGTGATCGGTCAATCCGCCGCGTACGTGAAATCCCTCGAACGAGAAACAGATGTCGGTCGGAACATTGCAGTTCATTCCCAAGAGCTGGCACATGGTGGATACCTACGCGATAGTGATCGACGGGCTCGGGTTTTAGTATGCCAGAACGGCAGCAAGCAGGCGGCAAGGGGGGGCGTCTTGTAGCCCAACTGGATTCCGGTATTAGGCTGCCGTGAGTTCAAGCATCTACCAAATCCTTCAAAGAAAGCCCCTCGGTGGCTTGTGCGCCGCACGTGTGCAGTCTTTCCAATAGATGATCCACGGCGGGGACCGAGAGAGTGTTCTTGTCGATGGACGACGTTTCAGCCGGCGACGTTCGTATCGCTTCCAGAATTTCGGATACCGTGATGGCCGACAAATCACGGGCGGGAACAAATCCTTGATCGCCTTCGACCGCGACCAGAATCAAATTCCGTGTTTTCAGCGCGTCCAAGATTTTCTCGATCATGAGATCAGGGAGACCGAGGTGCTGGCTTAGGGCGTCGGTCGTCCACGGCTTTTTTCCCTGATGAAAGTGTTCCGCGATCAGGTACATGATCAAGAAACCGAGGCGTTCGAAGAGCTGATAGCTGAGTTTGACGTCGCGCTCGGCCAGATGGATGTAGCGCGGATGCTGGTGATAAACCGAAATCTGAGCGCCGATCAATAGAATGAGCCAGCTTACGTAGATCCAGATCATGAATACGATGAGGATCGCGAAGCCGGAGTAAATGGCGGCGTACCGGGCTGAGCTGGCGACGAATTCGGCAAACAGCCAGCCCGCTCCGCGCCAGCCGATGCCGGCCACGATGCCTCCGACCAGAGCCGAACGAAAGTTCACGTGGGTGTTCGGAAGAAATCGATAAGCAAAGGTAAAGGCACCGATGATGAGGAGGTACGGAAGAATCAGTCCCAACAGGTAATACAAGGTTCCGAAAGGTTCCTGACTGATGATTATCTGCGCGATTTCGGTGCTGGCCATGGATGCTATGAGTCCGAGAGCGGAGAAAACCAGCACCGGCCCCACGAGAAGAACGCTGAGATAATCGCTGAACCGTCTGTGAAAGCTGCGCGATTTCTTGGCCCTCCACACATAGTTGAAAGCCTCCTCGATTTTTTGCAGCAGAGAGAGAACCGTGTAGAACAGCATGGCGAAACCGACGAAACCCAATACGCCGACCCTAATGTTGCTGACGAATCCAATGATGCGGTTAACGATTTCCCTCCCTTGCTGGCCCAACGGCGCCACCAGTTCCAGCAGGAGCGGCTCCATTTGGTTGTGTACGCCGAACGCGGCGAGTACCGAAAAGCTGACCGCCAGGAGCGGGGTCAACGACAGCAGGGTCGTATAGACCAGACTCATGGCGCGGTAGTCCAGGCCGCCTTCCTGTATGTCTCTGATCAGCCTCTTGATCAAAGCTTTTACGTAGGCGAACCGGTTCCGTAGCGAAGACTGGTCAATCGATACCCAAGGCCAGCTTTTCATGACGTTTGATCCAGGAGGCTGTTTGCTGCAAAGGGCATTGATAATGATTTTTGGACAGAGCGGCAACAGGAATGTGCGCGGACGCCGAATCCCGGATTCAGCCCGGCAGGGTCGTGACGAAGGTATCGCAAGCGCCGCGTCCTATGTGGGGCAGGGAAGGAGGCCACCTTTTTCCGCGTCGTTGAAGTCCCGTGGACGGGCCGCTCCGACGACCGTGAAACCCAGGCCTGAAAAGCTACTGAGATGAATCGGTGGAGCGCGCGAGCAACTTGCCCAGGATCTCGAAATCCTCCTGGAGGGTGGCGGCGATCCAATCGAAACGCAAGGCGGCGGCAGGATGATAAGTTACGAAATAGCTTCGTCCGTTGCGCGGCTGCGTGGTTCCATGCAAGTCGGAAACGGTCGCGGTATCGCCCAGCATCTGACGTGCGGCGACTTGGCCAAGCAGCACGATGACCTTGGGCGAGATCAGCTCGAGTTGACGCTCCAGCCACAAATTCGTGCAGGTTTTCAGCTCGTCGCGCCGGGGCGTGCGGTTGTTCGGCGGACGGCATTTGACGCAGTTGGTAATGAACAGCCTGTCGCGGGCGATGCCCTGACCTCGAAGGAGCGTGTCGAGATACCGGCCTGCGGGGCCGACAAACGGCCGGCCAGCCGCATCCTCTTTGCCGCCCGGGCCTTCGCCCAACACCATGATTTCGGCATTTACCGGTCCTTCGCCAGGGACTGCGTGTCGGCGGCTCTCGTGAAGCCGACATGCGACACACAGGCGAATGCCGCCGGCAAGATTTTCGAGTTGTTCGGACGAGTCTCTCAAGTCCTCTATGGCCATATACGCTGAATCCACGATCCACGGATCTCTACTTCGCAGACACGGCCCCAACGCATTAAGTTCAGCATCCAGCCAATTTGCCTCCCGGTTCGGAGGGAAATGGTGCCTGAACGTACTGGGGGTATAGAGAACATCGGCTTTCAGTCTGTGGTCTACCGGATGAGTTTGATCCGCAAATTTGTTAATCTGAGATTTGCTAGCTCAGCGCGGATCAACTCGGTTCCGTTTCGCGCATAGACCAGGAATGGTCGGCTACCTCGCAAACCGCGGATCTCTCCAATAGGCGAGCTTCCAAGGAGTTGGCTTGCGAGGTGTGATTTCAATCAGGACGACGAGGTGGCACATGGCTAATTTAGGAAAGGGCAGCATTTCTCCTATCGCGCGGCATCCCGCGGCTCGGGTGTTTGAGGAGGACACCGGCGATGCATTGGCAGGCCTTGACATGGCGGGTTTGGAAACGGTTTTTCGAGGAGGCAAGCGAAAATCGTTCGCCGCCAAACAAATCATCTTCAGAGAAGGCGATCCGGCCGATACCGTGCTGGCGATTGTGCAGGGCTTAGTGAAGCTTATCAGCTATTCGCCCGACGGGAGGGCCCGTATCGTTCGGCTTCATGCCAAATGTGCATTTCTCGGTCTCGGGGGATTGATCGAACCGACGTATCAGCATACGGCGGTGGCGGTCGATCAGGTGGAAGTGATTTGTGCGCCGTTGCGAACGATTGCCCAGCTCAAGAAAGATAATCCTTATTTGTATTGTCGGCTCATCGAGTGCTGGTACCAGCATCTGAAGAGTGCCGACATCTGGATTACCGACTTTTCCACCGGATCGATAAAGGCGCGCGTCGCCCGGTTGGTGAACTTCCTGGCGGCCATTCAAAACGATACTTCGACATCGACTGCGGTAACTCTGCTGACCTGCGAGGAAATGGCTGCGATTCTCGGCGTTACGGTTGAAAGCGTCAGCCGAGTTCTGGCGGAATTCAAGCGCTCACGCATGCTTCGCGCCATAAAATGCAAGCCGGCGAAGAGATACGAAACTAACATCCCCGCTCTCAAGCATGTAGCGCAAATCTGAGTGCTTGGCAGTCTGAATAATCCGCCTGCCGCAGACAGTGTCGGCGGGCGGATTGGTTCAGTCTCTCGTAATACTACGAAATAAGCGTTGCCTTAGATGCGGGCTGGCGCCAAGAACCAGCCCCGCAACCAAGGCCGCGATCGCGATATCGCTGGTTCGAATATTGGCTGCACCGAGCGCATCAGTTACGGTAGCGCGCAGTGTGTCGGGAATGGCGGAGGGAGGCTGGGGCGCGGCCGCAAGGGAGGCTCTCGACGACGACGGCGGCAACGGCGCCGCTCTGCCCTGTTTGGTAAAAGATCGCGCAATAACCCATAACGCGATGAAAGCGATCACAATCATGGCGACGCCGACGATTACTCCGGCGACCCAAGGCTCCAGCATCGCCTCCAGCGATAAATAGACGCCAAGCAACGCGAAAACCAAGCCGCCGAATGCGGCCAATGTGGCGAAAATTGCCAGGGAGAGCAGTACCGCCGATCGGCTCAGCCCCTGCCAAAGCTTTGCTTTTTCCGCAGCGACGATGTCTGTGAATGATCGCATCACGGCAGCGGCCCGCCGTTAGCGACGGGTACCAAGCAACGTGCCGATTGCGAAGCCTGTGCCGAAGGCCACTAAGAGACTGGCCAAGGGGCGTGACTCTACATATTGCTCTACGCTTTCCTGGGCCGCCATCGCGTGGCCGCGAGCGCGTTCACCGACCTCCCGAGCTCTTGCGTAAGCGGTTCGTCCTTGCTCGACGCCCAAATCCTTCATCGCAGCCATCAAGTTGCCCATGTCGGCTTTGAGGGTGGCCAAGTCTTGCTTCAGATCTTTGGTGATGTCTTCCGTTGTTGCCATCGCTGACCTCCAGCTGTATCAGGGTTGTTTCGTTGCCGACCGAAGGGTGGTTTTGCTGCAACTTAATCCCTTCAAACACCGCCGGCATTTAGAAAAATCAACTACAGGCTCGATTCTTCCGCCGCAGCGCTGAGTGGTTTGTTGGCGTTTTACCGGCTTCGGAAAAACGGCAAGAGATAAGCCGGTCGACTTGCGGATATAGATCGTCTCATAACCGACCGGGTACCTGCGTTGGACCCGGAAATGAAGCCGAAAGTTGCTTTATTAACCCGGCCTATAAATATAGGTTGGGTTAATCCGGGGCAGGGATGCCCCGGCGCGGCGACAAGCCGCGTGAGCCCAGGCCGGGCGTGTACCGGGCCTGGGCGGCGGCCCGAAATACCAGGAGGGTATTTACGGGCCTGATCAATAAGATGGCGCGCGCGTTGTGGTTTTCTGTCTAACTTTATTTAGAAAACAAAAGCTTGAGGGCTTCTTCGGGATGGGCGAAGTTTCTTTAGAACGGAATATCGTCGTCGAAGTCGTCCATGCCGCCGAATCCGGGCTCCGGCTGCGGGGCTTGCTTCGAAGATCCCGAAGATGGCGGCGCATAACGATCGGATTCTCCGCGCCCGCCCGAGCCGGCCGAAGGACCACCGGCGCGGTCCAGCATCTGCATCTGATCGGCGATGATTTCGGTGGTATAGCGGTCTTGGCCGTTCTTGTCCTGCCATTTGCGCGTGCGCAGACTGCCCTCGATGTATACCTTGCTGCCTTTCTTCAAATATTCTCCGGCGATCTCGGCCAGCTTTCGGTAGCACACGACCTGGTGCCATTCGGTGCGTTCCTGTTGTTGGCCGGTCTGCTGGTCTTTCCATGTTTCGCTCGTGGCGAGCCGTAGACTGGTAACCGCGCCTCCGTTGGGCATGTAACGCACTTCCGGATCGGAACCTAGGTTGCCGATGAGTATGACTTTGTTGACGCCGCGAGTGGCCATATTAAGGTATCTCCGATCGATGATACGGTTGAGAATTTAAACAGATATTAGACTTGCCGCTATGGCTGAAGTTCTTAATTTTTAAGTAAAAATTACAGGTTTCGTCAGATTTCGAAAGACTGTCGGAAGCCTTGGCATGCTCATGCAGCGACTTCCTGCAACAATCCGCTCAGCGCCATGCGATCCAGCTTCTCTTTGTCGATTTTCAGGTAAGCCACGCCGTCTTCGGCCAGGACTACGGCTTCGGCAACTCCCGGCACTTGAAGCAATCGTCTGGACAAACTGGAAGCTTGGTCATGACTCAATCCGTTCACGTTAACCAGGAGGCTGCTCAAACCTCGGGGAGCTTTCATACCGATGGCAAATATAAACCATAGCAGAGCGACGGCGGCGCAGAACAGGAAGACATAAGGTATTCCGTAGCGGCCGTAAATCCAGCCGCCACCAGCTCCGCCCACGAAGGCGCCCAAAAATTGAGCCGTGGAATAAACGCCCATGGCAGTACCCTTGAGGTCGAGAGGAGCGGTCTTCGACACCAACGAAGGGAGGGTGGCTTCCAAAAGATTAAAGCCGGTGAAGAACAGGTAAAGAAGCCCGGATATGATCCAGAAATCGTGTTGAAGCCAAGTAAACCCTACGTCCGAAAGGACGATTAACGCGATGAAAGAGACGAATACCGCTTTCATCTTGCGTTTCTTCTCCGCGAGAATCACGAAAGGAACCATGCTGGCAAGGGCAAGTCCAAAGACGGGCAAATAGATGTGCCAGTGGTTGGCCGTTTCCATCTGTAGCGAATCGCGCAAAATCAGCGGAAGAACTACGAAAGTAGCGGTCAAGACGAGATGCAGACAGAAGATGCCTAGGTCTAACCGCAGAAGTTCGCGATTTGCCAGGACTGTCTTCAAAGATGCCGGACGCATTTCCGTATCCCGGTGAAAACGGCTCACGGCCGGCGTCGGCACAACGCTGTACAGCACCACGATACCGAGCAGAGCCAATGCCGTGATAATCCAGAAAAGACCGTGAAGCCCTACCCAGCCGGAGAGGACCGGGCCGATCACCATAGATAGCGCGAAGGACATCCCGATGCTGATGCCGATCAAGGCCATCGCTTTGGTGCGGTGTTCTTCGCGGGTAAGATCGGCGGCCAAGGCCATGATGACCCCGGCGACAGCGCCGGCCCCCTGTAGAGCCCGGCCGGCAATGATGCCGTAGATCGAATCGGACAGGGCGGCGAGCGCGCTGCCGGCGGCAAAGAGCAGCAAGCCGAGCACGATCAGGCGTTTCCGCCCATAGCGGTCGGACCAGAGGCCGAAGGGAATCTGAAAGATCGCTTGGGTCAAGCCGTAAGCGCTGATGGCGAATCCGACCAATTGCGGCGAAGCGTCCGGAAGCTCGCGGGCGAATACCGAGAGAACCGGCAGGATCAGGAACATGCCCAGCATTCTCAACATGTAAATAGCGGCCAGAGACAAGCTGGCGCGCACCTCGGCTCGGGTCATCGGAGTGTCGAGTTGCAAGGTCGGATTCAAGCAATATGCTCCTTTGCGAGTGGCGGGAATCGGCCTATAGTAACAGGTTCTGTTTTGCGCTTGAATTTTGCATGGACACGATTCAGATCCGTGGAGCCCGCACCCACAACCTCAAAAACATCGACCTAGACCTGCCCCGTGACAAGCTGATCGTCATCACGGGATTGTCCGGTTCCGGCAAGTCGTCGCTAGCGTTCGACACCATTTACGCCGAAGGGCAGCGACGCTATGTGGAGTCTCTTTCCGCTTACGCGCGGCAGTTTCTGTCGGTGATGGAAAAGCCCGACGTCGACCATATCGAGGGCTTGTCGCCGGCCATTTCCATCGAGCAGAAGTCGACTTCGCACAATCCCCGTTCGACCGTCGGCACCATCACCGAAATTTACGATTATCTCCGGCTCCTCTACGCCCGCGCCGGCATGCCCCGGTGTCCGGAGCACGGCATCTCGCTGGAGGCGCAGACCGTCAGCCAAATGGTGGACCACGTTCTCAGCCAGCCGGAGGACAGCCGCTGGATGCTGCTCGCCCCGGTGGTCAGCGAGCGCAAGGGAGAGCACGCTCAGGTGCTGGAGGACTTGCGCAGCCAAGGCTTCATCCGCGCCCGCATTGACGGCGAGATTTACGAGCTGGACGAGCCGCCCAAGCTCGACCTTCGCCGAAAGCACAGCATCGAAGTGGTGGTCGACCGGTTCAAGGTGAGGCCGGACCTGGCCGTGCGCCTCGCGGAATCGTTCGAGACGGCGCTACGGTTGGCCGAAGGTATCGCATTGGTAGTGTCCATGGACGATTCGGAAACCGAATTGGTCTATTCGGACAAATATGCCTGCCCGCATTGCGGCTACTCCCTGAGCGAACTGGAGCCGCGGATCTTTTCGTTCAACAATCCGAAGGGAGCATGCCCGAGCTGCGACGGGCTGGGCGTCAAACAGTTCTTCGATCCTCACCTGGTCGTCCAGAATCCGCAGTTGAGTCTGGCGGGCGGCGCCGTGCGGGGCTGGGACCGTCGAAACGCCTATTACTACCATTTGGTCCAGTCGCTGGCCGAGCACTACGGTTTCGATCCGGAACAGCCATTCGGTCACCTGTCGAAATCGGTTCAGGATATCGTTCTGTACGGCAGCGGAACCGAAACGATTCCATTCAAGGTTCTGACCGCGCGCGGCGATACGCTGGTCCATCGGCATGCTTTCGAGGGGATCATTCCGAACATGGAGCGGCGCTATCGCGAAACCGATTCGATGATGGTACGAGAAGAACTGTCCAAGTATCTTTCCAGCAAGCCTTGCCCTGAATGCGAGGGGACCCGCCTGAACCGTGCGGCGAGACATGTGTTCGTAGTCGATTCCTCTCTGCCGGAGCTGACCGCCTTACCAATCAGGCGCGTACTCGAATTTTTCGGCGAACTGACGCTCACCGGGCGGCGGGGTGAAGTGGCGGCCAAGATCGTCAAGGAAATCACCGCGCGTCTCCAGTTTCTGGTCAATGTCGGGCTCGATTACCTGACCCTGGCGCGCAGCGCCGATACCCTGTCGGGCGGCGAGGCCCAGCGGATTCGCTTGGCGAGCCAGGTCGGAGCCGGCTTGGTGGGCGTGATGTACGTCCTGGACGAACCGTCGATCGGCCTGCATCAGCGCGACAATCAGCGGCTGCTCGATACCTTGCTGCGTTTGCGCGACCTGGGCAATACCGTCATAGTCGTGGAGCACGACGAGGACGCCATCCGGATTGCCGATCATGTCGTGGATATCGGGCCGGGGGCGGGGGTTCACGGTGGTCGAATCGTGGCCGAGGGGACGCCAGAAGCGATCATGGCAAACGACGATTCCCTCACCGGCCAATATCTCTCCAACCGTCTCGAGATCGCCGTGCCGGAGCGGCGTATTCCGCCCGATCCGGAGCGCGTGCTCCGGATCCGGAATGCCCGCGGCAACAATCTGAAGGGTATCGACGTTTCGTTTCCCGTGGGGCTTTTTACCTGTGTGACCGGCGTTTCGGGGTCCGGCAAATCCACTCTGATCAACGATACGCTGTTCCGCTTCGCGGCTCGCGAACTCAACGGTGCCGCCGCGATGCCGGCATCAAGCGACGGCATCGACGGACTGGAGCATTTCGACAAGGTGGTGGACATCGATCAAAGCCCTATCGGCCGCACGCCGAGGTCCAACCCCGCGACCTACACCGGGTTGTTCACGCCGATCCGGGAACTCTTCGCGGCGACCCCGGAGGCGCGGTCACGCGGCTATTCGCCGGGGCGGTTCAGTTTCAACGTCAAGGGCGGGCGATGCGAGGCTTGCGCCGGCGACGGCGTGATCAAGGTGGAGATGCACTTCCTGCCCGATATTTTCGTCCATTGCGATGTTTGCAAGGGAAAACGCTATAACCGAGAAACGCTGGAAATCCGCTACAAGGGCAAGACGATAAACGAAGTCTTGGAAATGACGGTGGAAGAAGCCAGTCAGTTCTTTTCCGCGATTCCGGCCGTTGCCCGAAAGCTCGATACTCTGATGGAGGTGGGGTTGAGCTACATCAGCTTGGGCCAGAACGCGGTGACGCTTTCCGGCGGCGAAGCTCAGCGGGTCAAACTGGCCCGCGAGTTATCGAAGCGGGACACCGGCAAAACGCTCTATATTCTGGATGAGCCGACGACCGGACTGCATTTTCACGACATTCGGCAACTTCTGGGCGTTCTGCATCAATTGCGCGATCACGGCAACACGGTGATCGTGATTGAACACAATCTGGACGTGATCAAAACCGCCGACTGGCTGGTCGACTTGGGACCGGAAGGCGGTGAAGGCGGTGGTTTAATCGTGGCGGAAGGCACCCCTGAACAGGTTGCCGAAAACAGGGCTTCCTATACCGGGGCATTCTTGAAGAAAATCTTATCGAAGTCGGTACCGCCGAACCGAGCGTTTGGCGAAGCGGTTCACAAAATCAGTCGGAAGACTGTGCGGCCGTGACCGTAGCGACAACATCAGGAGAGTTATTTATCGTAGGTGATGAGGTGGAGGCGGTGGTAGCTTGCGGATCAGAGGCGATTAGCCAGAAGATGATTAGACCTAGCGCCAGGGCTGTTACAACAACCATATGCTTTTCGCTAAGTGCTTTCACTTAATATCTCCCTTTGTATGATGAAACTCCGTTGCGAAGCTTATTGAGTTTGCGTTACGGCAACGTGACGTGGATCTTACGCAAAGTTGTTCAAGACCTCTGTAAGTGAAAAATGATAACGCTGTCACCATGAGCTTACAAACGGTTTTATACGGATTTTAAAATGGCTGTCGTTGGCTTTTCTCGAAAAACAAGCAGTGTGCGTTATGAATAAGTCCTCCAATACGAATCCAATTAGTTTTGCCGTGGTATGTCGTCAGCTCTTGGGTCCTTTGACCCGGTATTTGATATCAAAATGTCAAAAGGTCTATTTTCGCGCCGTGGAGTCGACGGGGCATCATAAGCGAGACATCCTCGTCAGTCGTGTGGAGAATGCGCGGGACAGTTTGGAAGAAGCCAAGGAGCAATTTCAAAGTGCGCTGGATAAGTTCAGCGCACTTACGGACTTTCAGGGTGGCGAGCTCGAAGACTTATATCGACAGATTAAAGTCGAGTTCGATTACAGTAAAGCCAAGGCTCTAGCAGTCAAAGACCGGATTGCGGCGGTGCAGGACGTGGCCGAGGCTCTTTTTGCAGAATGGGAGGATGAGTTGGAGCTGTACACCAACCGCAGCCTTCGAAGCAGCAGTCGGCAAAAGCTTAAGCTCACTCAGCAGCATTACGGACAACTGATTTCCGCGATGCGTCGAGCCGAGGGCAAAATCGAGCCAGTACTGAGCGTATTCCAAGATCAGGTGTTGTTTTTGAAGCATAACCTCAATGCAAAAGCGGTTGCGTCGCTGGAACATGAATTGGCAGCGATGACCGTTGGGGTTGCCGGGTTGATCACAGCCATGGAGCGTTCCATAAACCGAGCGAATGATTTCGTGTATTCGCTGAACGGTCAAAAAGCACTCCCTGCCAGTTGAACCGTTGTTTAGTGCCGAGCAGCTCGTTTCAGAAAAATTCTGATCGACTTTCTTGATACACCGGTGCTAGCTTTGCGGATGCCTTCAAGTCATCTTGATGGCCGATTGTGTCAATTGCAACAAAGTGTTGTTTTGGTGCAATTAGCCGTAAGAGCGCACCAAACAGGTGCAAAATCTTACTGATGCGTTACTTAAGTAACTGAGGGCACATTATTTTCGCCTTGGTATGGACTTTGCCTTAAGACTATCGTTCTAGAAAACATAAGAGAAAAAGCGATATGTATAAGAATTCATCCAAGATCCGAATGGGGCGTGTGGCTTTAGGCGTTCTTGCAGCGGTTTTCGCTGCCTCCGTTGGGGCTGAGGAAGCGAGCGAGCCCACCGGGTTGCTCGGCTATATGGGCGCCGATGTCAACGATACCCAATTCATGAAAAACTTGGGGCTGCAATTTGGTGGATGGATTAACGCCGGTATCACTTACAACGCGAATGAGCCCGCCGGAAGATTTAACGGGCCGGTGACGTTCAATGACCGTGCCTCCGAATTTCAACTGAATCAGCTTTACTTTTATCTGCAGCGTGCCGTCAATACAGAGGGCGATTCCTGGGATTTCGGCGGACGCTTCGACTTTATGTTCGGCACCGACGCCCAATTTACACAGGCTTACGGTTCGCCCCGCGGACATTGGGATCTCCGTCTGATGAACGAGGAGCGCTTCTATGACATCGCGCTGCCACAGGCCTACTTTGAAATATTCGCGCCTTTCGGTAACGGCATCACTGCGAAGATTGGGCATTTTTACACCATCATCGGCAACGAAGTGGTGACGGCACCGGATAATTTCTTCTACTCGCATGCTTATACGATGCAGTTCGGAGAACCCTTTACCCACACAGGCGTGTTATTAAGCTATCCGATTGATCAGAACTGGACGATAACGGCGGGGGGCGTGACCGGCAGCGAAACCGCCGGTTGGGATGGTGCCTGGGACAAAGGTCTTGGTAATTGGGCATTTCTCGGTGGCGTGACTTGGGCCAGCGATGACAAGGGCAGTTCTGTAGCATTTAGCGCCACCAGCGGTGAGATTTCCGAGCAAGACGCAAACAATTGGAGCATGTACAGCTTAGTGATAAAGCACGACATCATGGAAGGCCTACACTACACCTTCCAGCATGATCATGGATGGGCAAATAGCGTCGTCGGGGCGACCGATCGGTCTGGCAGTAATGGGACCGATGCAGAATGGTATGGGATCAATCAATACCTCACCTACGATATTTCAGACGATCTTGCTGTCGGGCTGCGCGCTGAATGGTTCCGCGATGACGACGGCTTCCGCGTGGTTTCGCCTGCGCGGACATTGGGGGCGCTTCCAGCATCAAGTTATTATGCATTCACGGCCGGTTTGAACTGGAAGCCGGTGAATTGGCTGATGGTGCGTCCGAACGTTCGGTACGATTGGGCTGATAAGGCAGACGCGTACGACAATGCTGGTGGAGCGGCAAGCTTTGCCGGTAAGAAGAGCGATCAATTCCTCTTTTCCGCCGACGTGGTCATAACGTTCTAATATATCTTGGGAATTTCGTCGTGAAGGACAGGGACGTCCTCCTTCCGTACTTCTGCCTTTCACTCCGAAGAACACTCCGTTCTAACGGGGTCGACCGTTAGCCTTCTAAAGCTCAAGCGGCCCGCTGCTATCCGGAGCGGATAAAGCTTATGCGGCCTTGCGCGGGTTATGGTCTGATACCGTTTTTTCGTGCTGCAAGCATTGGCGGATAAGCTGTTTGGCCTGAACCGCACACTTGCCGCACTGATCGCACGCACCTAATTTGGAGCGCAGACTGCGCATGCTTGTCACGTCCTGTTCCTGAACGGCCTTTCGGATTTGTCCGTCGGTGACTTTCTTGCAGATACAGATGTACATAACAAGACCAGATGAAAAAACCTGATCTAAATACTAGTACAACTGATAATTATTATCAAATAAGATTTGATTTGAACTGTCTTGCCCATAGGTGGGCGAGTGATAGGGCAGGCTGGATGTGTAGATTACATCTGTGTTTGCAGGTAGTTCTGTAGTCCGATTTTTTCGATGAGGCCGAGCTGAATCTCCAGCCAATAGGCGTGGTCCTCTTCTGTGTCCTTGAGAAGCGTCAGAAGGATATCCCGCGTAACGTAATCGCCGACGCTTTCACAAAACGCCATCGCTTCTTTGAGTTCGTCGATTACTTTGTATTCTAAAGTCAGGTCATTCTTGAGCATGCCTGGAACATCCTGACCGATCTGCAGTGCGTTGCGCTTGCTGAGATCCGGCACACCTTCGAGGAATAGAATTCGGTTGATCAATCGGTCGGCATGGGACTGTTCTTCCTGCAATTCGTGATGAATGCGTTCATACAGTCGGTTAAATCCCCAATCCTTATACATCCGGGAGTGAATTAAATACTGATCGATGGAAGTCAGCTCGCCGATCAGCAAATGGTTTAAGCGCGCGATAACATCGGCATTGCCTTTCATTTTGTTCTCCGTTGTGCAGCACCAAATCCCGCTTCGGATTAGACAAGCCCACCGAAGTGAGTAAATTGAAACAGAATTACGTATACTAGTCACCCTTTAGCGCTCCGGGGATGTGCTGCCGGTTCGTCGGCGGCGCAGGGTGTTAGACAATTTCTGTGATAGACGCATGACCCAAATAGAATACGAAGTCCGCGAACAGGATCTGGTTGCCTTCAACGAACATCAATTGCAGAACTCCGCGAGTTGGCAGAAAACCTTGCGTCGTCACCAGGCGATCTTCCCCGGTATCATGGCGCTCATCGCGCTGTTCTTGTGGTTTTACTATCAGGATACGCTTTCCGCGATCTACGTAGGTGTGATCGCTGCATTATGGGGCATTTTGACCCCCCTCTATTTCAAGGGAAGCCTGCGCAGACAGATCCGGAAACTGTACTCGGATGAAGAAAGAGCTTGCATCCTCGGTACATATACCTTGCGGGCCGAGCCGCATGTTTTGGTAGAGGTCAACCGGAACGGCGAGTCTCGGATGAAATGGGCCGATATTCTTCGCGTCGAGATGACCAAAAAATACGCCTTTCTTTTCGTAGGCATTGACACGGCTCTGATCATCCCCCGTGCTACCGTCAAAAAAGGGGACCTCCATGAGTTTGTCAAAGAAGCCGACCGGCGAATCGAGCAGGCTGCTTAATTCCGCGCTGCCTTTCCGGCTAATGACCGGTGCCGGCTTGGCACCCCATTGGCATGCTTAATTTCAAATCGGTCGCGTTAAGGCGAGGCCAGCGTCTTCTGTTTGACGAGGCTTCCTTCACCATCCATAGCGGTGAGAAGGTCGGTATCACTGGCGCGAACGGAGCCGGTAAATCCAGTTTGTTTCGTCTGGTTCTGGGCGAGATTCATGTCGATGCCGGCGAAATTTCGATGCCGCCGAATTTGGATATCGCCCATGTGGCCCAAGAAACCCCGGCTAGCGATCAGAACGCCTTGGACTATGTCATGGACGGTGATCGCGAATTGCGTCTCATCCAGGCCGGTCTTCACGACGCGGAGAAAAGCGGCGATGGTGAGAAGCTGGCACTGCTCCATTCTCGCCTAGACGCGATCGGAGGTTATGAAGCCAAGGCGCGCGCCGCCAAACTGATGTCCGGTCTCGGGTTTTCGCCGGGCGATGAGGCCAAGCCGGTAAATCGGTTTTCTGGCGGATGGCGAATGCGCCTCAACCTCGCGCAAGCGCTGATGTGTCGGTCGGATATGCTGCTTCTCGACGAACCGACCAATCACCTTGACTTGGATGCCGTGATTTGGCTTCAAGAGTGGCTGTCCCGATATGCCGGTACTCTGCTTTTGATTTCTCATGATCGGGATTTTCTTGATGATATCGTCGATCATGTGCTTCATATCGAGAACCAAAAGGTTACGCTGTATTCCGGAAACTATTCGGCATTCGAGGCGAGACGAGCGGAACTCTTGGGGCAACAACAAGCGGCCTATGAAAGACAGCAGCGCGAAGTCGCGCGTATTCAGTCGTTCGTAGATCGATTTCGTGCGCAAGCTACCAAGGCGCGCCAGGTGCAAAGCCGCCTCAAGGCGTTGAGCAAGCTGGAATTGATTGCCGCGGCGCATGTCGACTCGCCTTTCAAATTTTCTTTTCTGCCGCCGGATAAGCTGCCTTCGCCTTTGTTGAAGCTGGATGAGGCTGGCGTGGGGTACGGTTCGACGCCTATCTTAAGCGGCGTTAATCTGACGTTGAATCCGGGCGAGCGGATAGGCCTTTTAGGCACAAATGGCGCAGGCAAATCCACCCTGATCAAATTATTGGCCGGTGTTTTGAGCCCAAGCTGCGGAGAGCGTTTGGAAGCGCAAGACCTGAGGGTCGGTTATTTTGCACAACACCAGCTCGAACAGTTGCGGGTCGATGAAAGTCCCCTTAAGCATTTGCAGCGACTTGATCCAAATGCGGCAGAAAAGGATTTGCGCAATTTTCTTGCCGGTTTTGGTTTTTGCGGCGACCAGGCGTTGGCCGCAGTCGCGCCGTTTTCCGGTGGCGAGCGTGCCCGGCTTGCATTGGCTCTTTTGATTTATCAGAAGCCGAATCTTTTGTTGCTGGACGAGCCCACCAACCATCTCGATCTGAACGCACGTGACGCGCTTACGCTGGCCTTGCAGGATTATCAGGGAGCGATGGTGCTCGTTTCTCACGATCGCCATTTGCTCCGAACGGCTGCCGACGATTTCTGGTTAGTCGCCGACGGAAAGGCTGAGAAATTCGCTGGTGACTTGGATGATTACAGGCAGTGGCTGAGCAATCGACGTGCCATATCGCAAGCTTCGGCCGAAAGCAAGGCGGCACCGTCCCGCAAAGATCAACGGCGCCTGGATGCGGAGCGGCGGCGTGCGTTGAGACCCTTTCAGCAGGCGCTGGAACGGGCTGAAGCCTCTTTGGAGAAATTGACGTTCGAAAAGCGGCGTCTCGAAGAGCGGCTGGCAGATCCTGCGCTGTACGAGGGTGACTCGAAGGCGGACTTACAGTCTTTGCTCCTTGAAAAAGCTGAAATTGACCGCCTACTGGTGGAAACCGAGTCCGCCTGGTTGGAGGCAAGTGAGGTGTTGGAATCGGTCTCGGGTGAAACTTGAGCGAGTTCGAATTTGCTGCCGAAGTGTAAACATGCCGCTGATAAAGCTGTTTCTCGATATCTGTTTTTTTAAGAAAGGACCTCGGGATGTTCCTGCGTCGAGCTTGCTGTTAGGGCTCGCGGTTCTCGCCTACTTGATCGTAGGTGTCGTGCTGCTCGGATTGGAACGCGATTGGAGCGGAGCGGTCGTCGAGGCCGTGGTTGAAGCTTTAATGCTGTTCGGCTTTCTTTATATGGCACTCTATCTGAGCCAGGGGATTCCCCGCCTGCAACAAACGGCGACCGCTTTATACGCATGTGATGCTTTGATCAGCACAGCCGCTGTTCCGCTCCTTGCCTGGCTGCTGGTGACACCGGAAGCCAAAGGGGTTTACATTTTTCTGACGCTTCTGATGCTTTGGCACTTGGCGGTAATTGGGCATATTTTGCGACATGCTTTGGCCATTTCATTCTTTTTCGGCTTGGGGTTGGCTTTCGGGTACGTAGTCGTAAGCTATCAAGTTATGATGATCCTGTTTGGTCGAACCATGTGAGCGCAAGCAGAGAATAGGAGACTGGTGATGACGTACCGGCAGATTTTATTGGCAGCCGATTTTTCCGAGCACGGGGAACAGGTGATCCAGCAGGCTCAGGATTTGGCGAAAAAGTACGACGCCAGACTTAGCATTATCCATGTCGTGGAAAATATGCCGGTCATGGATTCGTCTTATGGGCCGATTGTGCCGTTCGACATCGATCTGACAGATCAGATGATGGATGCGGCGCGGAAGCGTTTGGCAGAGATCGCCGATCGTTTGGCTATCCCTCAAGACAATCGCTGGGTTGAAATCGGAAGTCCCAAGGTGGAGATTATCCGCATTGCCAAGGAGCTGCAGGCAGATCTAATTGTCATCGGATCGCATGGCAGGCACGGCATCAGTCTGTTGCTCGGTTCTACGGCCGCCAGCGTGATTCACCATGCTGAGTGCGACGTTCTGGCTGTTCGTCTCCGGGGTTAGATTTTGATTTCTCATTGATTGACAAGGAGGTCAAGGATTATGAATTTGTTTAATCGCTGGATGTGGTTGCTGCTGGGTGGTGCGCTGCTAATCGCCAGTGATGCAGTCATTTCAGAGGAGTTTAAAGGAGGGCAGGGCATGTCCATGAAGATCGAATCGTCAGCATTTATGCATAACGGCGATATGCCACAGCGCTTCACTTGTGACGGTCAAGACGTGTCGCCGCCGTTGTCCTGGTCCGGGATTCCCGAGGGCGCGAAAAGCTTGGTGTTGATTGTGGACGATCCCGATGCACCGGATCCGAAGGCGCCGAAGATGACATGGGTCCACTGGGTGCTCTACAACATTCCGACAAGCTCGAGCGGTTTATCGGAGGGAATTTCGTCGCAGTCTTTGCCCGCCGACACTGCCGAAGGAGTCAACGATTGGAAGCGGACGGGCTATGGCGGGCCATGCCCGCCAGTAGGGCGGCATCGGTATTTCCATAAGCTTTACGCACTCGATACTGTTTTGTCTGGACTGCATAAGCCCACGAAAGCCCAGCTCGAAAAAGCCATGCAAGGACATGTTTTGGCGCAGGCCGAGTTGATCGGCGTTTATCAGCGTATTAAATGATACTGGCCGACGAATCTTCTTATTTTTTCCAGTATGCCGGCGTAAACAAAATCAGCGCCGTAAAAACCTCAATGCGGCCGAGAAACATGGCCAGGGTACAGGTCCATGTCTGGAAATCCGTTAGCCCCGCGAAATTGCCGGCTGGCCCTACCTGGTTTAGTCCGGGACCCATGTTGTTGATGCAGGCAATGATGGCGGAAAAGGACGAGACGAAATCTAGGCCACTGATGACCAGCAACAAGGTCAGAATCACGACGCTCATGAAATAGACGAAGATGAATCCGAGTACCGCGAGAATAATATTCGATGGAATGACCATGTTGCCAAGCTTGAGGGGGTTCACGGTCGTGGGATGCGTCAGTATGAGCATCTGCAGCTGACTTTGCTTGACCAGAATTAGGGTTCTCATCATTTTGATGCCGCCACCGGTGGAGCCGGTGCAGGCTGAGACGGAGCTCAAGAAGAGCATCCATAGCGGCGCAAATAATGGCCATTGGTTGAAGTCGACGCTGGCGTAGCCACAATCGGTAGCTGCGGAGACCAGATTGAAGCTCGTGTGTCGAAAGGCTGTCCAATAGTCAGCATAAGTACCCTGCTGCCAAAGATAGAAAGCGACACCCACGCAGCTGGCGATAATCAGGATCAGAAAAGGCGCCACCTCGATATCATGCTTGTAAGGGGCAAAGGTCCTGCTATGGATCGCCAGGAAGTGCGTGGCAAAATTGATTCCCGCGAGCAGCATGAAAATGGTGAGGACGCCCTCGATTTGCGGCGAATCGAAATAGCCTATGCTGGCATCGTGTGTTGAAAACCCGCCTAGCCCCATGGCGGAAAAGGCATGACAGATTGCGTCCAGCCAGTTCATCCCAGCTAGTTTGAGCGATCCGATACAGATGACGGTAATGCCGGCATAAACCAGCCAGAGGTTTTTGGCTGTCTCGGTAATGCGAGGAGTGAGTTTGCTCTCCTTCATGGGGCCTGGGGTCTCGGCCATAAACAACTGCCGTCCGCCGACACCGAGTACCGGCAGAATTGCGACAACTAAAACGATGATTCCCATGCCTCCCAGCCATTGAAGTTCGTGTCGCCATAAGTTGATGGCCGGAGGCAATTCATCCAAACCAGTCAGGATTGTTGCGCCGCTCGTTGTGAGCCCGGACATGGCTTCGAAATAGGCGTCGGTGAATGACAAATCCTTGAGGTAGGACATCAGAGGAAAGGTCGCGAACGCCGCCATTCCCGTCCAGGCGAGCACCACGAGCAAGAACCCATCCTTGGCTTTCAATTCGCGCTGGAATTTTCTCGTCGTGAGCCATAAAAGTCCGCCGGCGGCTAGAGTGAGCAGCATGTCTTCGATAAACAACGAAACCGTCCCGTCACGGTAACTTAACGAGGTCAGGATAGGTAACGCGTAAGTCACGCTGAAAACCATCAGCATTAGGCCGAAAACTCTAGCGAGGGATAAGAATCGATTCATCTGACAAGAACCCTATAACATCAAACCAAAGGGTCACTAAAAGAAACTCTCGACCCGCGGTCGAAAGAGCGAGGAATTGCGCTTGTCTGCAATCGATTCCACCTTAGATATCGCTAGATTGACCCTGAAACATACCTCGATTGGCTGTTTCGTTGAAAGGCGGGAGTTTTGGTGTAAAGCTGACTGAAGGGAGTCAGCCATGGCTGGCGATTGTGTGGAGTATCGTAGAGCCGTTGATGATGGATTGAGTCGATAGATACAGCATGAGTCAGCCGTTCACGGAAAGCGGGTTTGGTGCCTCGGGCCGGAATCGAACCGGCACGCCGGGTTAGGGCGCGGGATTTTAAGTCCCGTGTGTCTACCTATTCCACCACCGAGGCAAATAGACTTGAATCCTCATCGGAGGGGAGTGTCGCTGATAAGGTCGTATCTTGTCGCTAACCGAGTCAGCTCTACGTCGTTCTTGACAGACAGTTTGTCATACGCCCGATACCGGTATGTATTGACCGTTTTGGGGCTTATCGTCAGCATGTCCGCCATGTCCTGAATCGACCGGCCTTGAAGTGTCATGATGACGACTTGCAGTTCGCGGTACGATAGATCGTTAAACGGCGACGAGGATTGATCGGCCAGTTTGGCCAAGGCCATTTTACTGGCAACGTCCTGACTAAGATATCGTTTGCCCTCGGATACCGTCCGAATAGCATTGATCAACTCGCTGATAGGACAGCTCTTCGAAACATAGCCGTGAGCGCCCAAATTTAGGAGTTGGTGCGGGAATGGTCCATCAGCATACACACTCAAAGCCACAATTTTCACCAGTGGATGTTTTTGACTGATCTTTCGGCATGCTTCAATCCCGCCTATACCCGGCATATTGATATCCATAACGATCAAGTCGGGACTCAGCCGGTCAGCTTGCTCGATGGCCTCTTCGCCCGAGCACGCTATACCGATTACCTTCATGTCCTCGGCTTCGTTCAGTAAGTGCTCGATGCCCGCTCGAACCAGTTCATGATCATCTACCAGGAGAATGCCGATCATAACGTCAATGGCTAAAACTGGACTAGAGCGCTTACCTTAGAATATGGCGGAGAGGGAGGGATTCGAACCCCCGGACGGGATCAACCGTCAACGGTTTTCAAGACCGCCGCTTTAAACCGCTCAGCCACCTCTCCTCGATTCATCAAACATTCTCCTATAAGGATAACGTATAAGCCTCTTCGGTTCTATCTTTACGCTTTCCAGAGACATTTCCCGTTGCTTGCCTTATCGATAGCATCAAGTCTGGCGGCATGCGCTTGGAGTTCCGTTTCGCTGCAACGGATTATTTTAAGCTGAGGGCGATTTATTGAGAGGGTCAATTTTGGCGTTTGCTGTAATTTGTCCGTACCCTCATCTGTCGATTCCGGCTCCAATACCAGTAAAGTCTGGCCACCGGTCATGGCGAGATAGACTTCGGCTAGGATCTCGGCATCGAGTAGAGCGCCGTGCAGTTCTCTGTGTCGATTGTCTACACCATATCGTTTGCACAATGCGTCCAGATTGTTGCGCTGTCCGGGATGTTTCTTTTTGGCGAGCACCAACGTATCCAGAACGGTGCAATATTCCGCCACGCTGGCAAAGCCGCTGGATAGCAATTGCAGTTCATGGTTGAGAAAGCCCACATCGAACGGAGCATTGTGGATAACCAGTTCAGCGCCTTTGATATAAGCCAAAAGGTCCTCGGCGATATCGGCAAAGCGAGGTTTATCGGCTAGAAATTCGGCGCTCAGTCCATGTACCTCAACGGCTCCTGGATCAATGTTCCGCTCTGGATTCAGATAGACGTGAAAGCGATTTCCTGTCAGCCTGCGACTGATGAGTTCCACGCAGCCGATTTCAATGATGCGGTGCCCTTCTGCAGGGTCGAGCCCAGTTGTTTCAGTATCAAGTACGACTTGTCGCATGAATTGTTTTCGCCTGTTCTGGCGCTGTAGGTTCTAACAGTTCGTCTATCCCTCGGTTGGCAAGTGCGTCGGCGCGCTCATTCTCGATATGCCCAGTGTGTCCCTTTATCCATTTCCACTCGACGCTATGGTCTTGTTGAGCGGCTACGAGACGCTGCCAAAGATCGACGTTCTTGACCGACTTCTTTGCTGATGTTTTCCACCCTCGTCGGATCCAGTCCGGTAACCACTCGGAAATGCCCTTGAGAACATAAAGAGAATCCGTCGTTATGCAGACCTTGCTGGGTCTTTTCAAGGCTTCCAATCCTTTGATTGCCGCCATGAGCTCCATGCGGTTATTCGTAGTGTTGGGCTCTGCTCCGTAGAGCTCCATCTCTTTGCTTTTGTACTTCAACACTACGCCCCACCCTCCGGGTCCCGGATTGCCGCGGCAAGCGCCATCCGTGTAGATGTTAACTGTGTTAGTCACGGTGCCTCTTACTGTAAAGTTTCGAGCATGTGGCTGGGCACTAAACCCGGTGCGCTGACCCATTTTGGCGTGATTGGTATCAACGTGTAAGTTCTTTTAACCGCTTTTATGCCGAATGCGAATGACAGATTAGCGCGAGATTTGCTGAAAAATGAGTTGGGTTTTTGTATCACTTTGGACGACGCAATGCTGAATGCCGCACTGTATTCAGCATCGAATTTTAGAAGGCTCAACCAGTCTAACAAGCGGTAGCAGCTGATAAAGTTGAGCTGCCAAAATGATGAGCGTCGCGGAAGATATTGAAGGATGCCGTGCACGCTCCAGGGATTAAAGCCAAGGACGAAGAGTCTGCCATTAGGTTTTAGCACGCGTTCAACCTCGTGTAAGACTTCGTGCTTGTTGATTTCGAAGTCGATGACATGAGGCAAAATTAAGATATCTATGCTTGCGGTCGCGACGGGTAGTGCGTTTGGATACCCCGTGATTACCTGTTTGGTATAAGGCTCGCCCCGATGCTCAGCGCTAACAAGGACGAAGTTATGAATAAATATTTCATCAATATATAAATTCTCGCATCCTAGTAAGCCGACTTGTAAAATTTTTTGATTGTAAGTAGGATTCAGCGAACTTTGGAGGTAGGATGCCTCGATGGTTTGTAGTATTTGCCCTAGGGTTGTGGCGTGATACCACTCCAGAAATACCTGGCGAGGGTGAGGCGACGGTGTGCGTTTGGTTTTCATTGACTAAACTGCTGGTATGCCGCTATAAATCACCCGAATAGAACTCTGAGGTAGACACGATGAGACGGCCAAAACGCGATGTAAAGTTGCTCTGTTATGCATCAGCTTTTGCCTTGTCTCTAAGTGCCTGTACGCATCACGCCGGGAAGACGAAGACGGACAACAGTTTTACCGACAATTCTCAATCGGCGTCAACGCCGAACAGCAAAAATTCCCGCGTCTTTCATATCTCTAAGAATACCAGCCGCTGGTTTAGGAAAAAGGACAAAGCCTCTACCGGTCGTCATAATGGCAAGAGCCTGGCCGAATATGACAGTTTGTGGGATCGATTGTTCGATTCGTACAATTTGCCGCCTGTTGAGCACGAGGAAATAGATCGTGAACTCGAATGGTTCGTCAATCATCCGACCTACGTGGATCGTGTACAGAAAAGGGCCGAACCTTTTCTCTATTCTATCGTGAAGCAGTTCGAAAAGAATGATATTCCAGGCGAGTTGGCGCTTTTGCCTGTCATCGAGAGTGCATTCCAGCCTGATGCAGTGTCTCCGGCTAAAGCCGCGGGCCTATGGCAATTCATTCCTTCTACCGGGCGGCTTTACGGCTTAAAACAGAGCCGTTCATATGATGGTCGACGTGATGTGTACGCATCAACTCGAGCGGCGATCAAATATTTGAAGAAACTTCATTCCGATTTTAATGGCGATTGGTTGCTTGCAATAGCGGCTTACAATTGTGGTGAGGGTGCAGTTGCCAGAGCCATTCAGAAGAACGAGGCCAGAAATAAGCCTACCGATTTCTGGTCGTTGGATTTGCCGGGAGAAACACGCACCTATGTCCCGCGTCTCTTGGCTGTTGCGAAGTTATTCGCGGAGGCTGAACAGTACGGCATTGACTTACATCACATTCCCAACGAAGCCTTGTTTAAGCCGGTAAAGATAAGCACGCAACTGGACCTGGCGCTCGCGGCTGATGCGGCCGATATCTCCTTGGACAAGCTTTACGAGTTGAACCCCGGTTTTAAGCGCCAATACGCCGACATCGAAGGCAGTTATAGGTTGTTTATCCCTGCCGACAAGAAAATCAGCGAATTTAAGCAAGAGTTGGAACGGCTGGCGCAACAAAGCCAACCTCTAGATGGGGGGCGCCCATCGATCGCTGACGAGCTGATCGCTGCGCGGGACTCGAAATTGGCAAATGCTGACGTTGCTTGGGAATCCGGCAGGGCACATGGCAGTTACGCCGAAAAGAACGGTAAGTTCCAGAAGGTGCGAAAAGGCAAATTAGAAGAAAAAGCACGCCGTGGTCGGGGCGTCGTATCTTTTGCGTCCAAGCCTTCTGGCAAAGTAATCGGGAAAATCAGAGGCGGGGACAGTGTTGCGGCAGTTTCCGCAAAAGGAAAATCTGCTGAGTCTCTAAATAAACGGTCGACTTATACCGTTCAGTCGGGTGACACGCTTTGGTCTATCGCAAGGAAACATTCCGTTGATGTTGAGCAGTTAGCTAAGTGGAATGGTGTATCGGCAAAGACTGGCGTCAAGGCTGGCCAAAATTTAGTGCTTTGGAACAAGGACGCCGCCAAGAAGCTGGCAATCGCTAGTTCTGGGATTAAGTCTTCGCAGTCGATTAGTTATACCATTCGGCAAGGCGATACGCTGTTTTCCATCTCGAAACGATTTAAAGTCAGTGTGGCTGACTTGCGCAAGTGGAATGGTTCTAAGATCGAGAAACACATTCAGCCGGGCACAAGTATCATGGTCCAGGTCGAGAGGGACTAGCAAAAATATCTTGGTTTTGTAAGAGTGCCCTCAAAGTGGAGATCAGGATCGGATCTCCAGCTTTTCCGGCAACGGCACATGGCTGGTAACGTAACGGTATTTTCCTGAAGCCTCCGGCGGTAGGTTATCCACCGTATTGACCTCTACCCGTACGTCTCGTCCCATCCTGCTCTGCAGCTGTTTCACGATTTCATCCTTTGCGCTCTCGTGCCAGATGGGGCTTGGAACGACCATAACATCAAGTTGAGTTGTTGATGGTTGAATAATCTTGAATTCGTGAACCCCTTCGATTGCACGTAGCACATAGATGACCGCCAGGGCGTGCATGATCGTTCCATCGGGGCGAACTACGAAATCGGTGGTTCTGCCCATGATCTCCGAGATCACATGTAAGCCACGACCTACGTTGCACAATTCGTCGGTTTGTCGTGCCATATCGCCGGTGCGGTAACGGATAAACGGTTGAGCCTCCGAACATAGGTTTGTGACAACAACTTCTCCAATTTCACCGGGGGCGACGGGCATCCCGTTATCGTCCAAAATCTCGACAATGAGGCTTTCGCTGTTAACCAGCATTTGGCCTTGCGGCGATTCGAGCGCAATCAACCCACCGTCGCGGCATCCATATTCATTCGATACAGGTTTATCGAAGACTTCCTCGATTAACGCTCTCTGTTCAGGAAATAGGGGCTCTCCGGTGGTGCACACAACTTTGAGGCGTGACAACTTCGGGACCCTGTTCCGGCTCTTTGCGTAGGATGCCAAGAGACTCAAACTACTCGCGTAGCCATAGATGCAGGCGGGATTAAATGATTGAATTATTTTGAGATAATCGCTCATCCTGCTCTCCGACATCTCAAAGGCATTCAGAAGCAATTGATTAAAGAGTCGATCCCTTATTTTTTTAACAAGATCTGTTTTATTGAGTTCTACAGGCGCCCCCCATAAAAACACTTCGGGTTCACCAACTTCTATCTTCCACCATCGGCGTGCGCGCATGCGCGAGGCGGCATCAGCAGCTTGCCGCTTTCTGCCGAAATAAAAGATCAACGGTTGGCCACTTGACCCTCCTGTATTGTAGCGATGCGCGCCTCCCGGAACGTTTTTCCAAACTATGCGATCTCTGTTAACGGACGCGTCCGCCTTGTTCATTGTCGGCAAGCGGCGAAGATCGTCGAAGGTTAGGTCGCGACTGGCGGTTAAGTCGAGGCCCGACGCACGGATTCGTTCCGCATGCCAAGGGCTATGATCATCGGCTATGTGCAACAAGGCCAGCAATTTCTCCATCTGCATCCTTTCGACCGCTTCACGCGAAAGCCACTGTGTTTTTTCCAATTCGGCTAGATAGGTAAACGTGGGGCGGCTTACCATCCGTTCATGAACAGGGTAGACCAACCATTTGACGAGGTTTGGATGCATCGTAGAAGAGTGCTGTATAGGAGTAATTATTAGTGTGGACTGCCGATTGCTTGCGAATCGCGTCCAAATGCCCTAAGTGTATAAACACGTTTGGCCTAAAAGTCTCGTGGCCCACCGGATTGCCACGAGAGGTTATTCCGCGTAGGAGCGATTCTTGTAAACCAGGCCAGAGTGAATGGCAAGCTCTTCTTTTCTCACTAAGCGCATTGACGAATAGTGCCTAATCATAATAGAAACAGAACCTGAGCCGATCGATTCATCGGATAATTGTTAGTGGCGAATTCTTTCCTTACAGATTTGAATGCGACTCAAGAATTTGTGTCTAGCCGGTATCGGAATTTTCAGTACAAGCTTAGGCTTTAGCGCCAAAATTCATGCCGACGAACTGCCCGATATAATAGAAAAGATTAAACCGGCCATCGTCGGGATCGGAACTTATCAAAGAACGCGAACCCCGCCGGCGATCTTCCGGGGGACTGGTTTCGCGATTAGCGACGGCTTGCACATCTTGACGAACGCACATGTTCTTCCGGAAGCGACTGACAGATCAAAATTCGAAATGTTGGCTGTTTTCACTCGCGACGGCGAAAAGCAAAGCGTGCGACAGGCTATTGAAATTGCAACGGATGAGTCTCATGACATTGCTGTGCTAAGAATCGGCGGGTCGCCTTTGCCATTTATGCGATTAGGAGACTCGAGTAAGGTTCGGGAGGGAGAGTCATACGCCTTTACGGGATACCCGATCGGCATGGTTCTGGGACTTAATCCGGCTACACATCGAGGAATCGTTTCTGCCATAAGTCCCATCGCGATCCCGGCACATACGTCGCAGCGGCTGAACCCCAAAATCATCCGTCGACTTTCCGAGCCCTACGATGTTTTTCAGCTCGATGCGACGGCTTACCCGGGAAACAGCGGGAGTCCGCTGTACGATGTCAAAAGCGGCAGCGTTGTTGGGATAATTAACAAGGTCTTTGTCCAGGAGACGAAAGAGAATCTTCTTGAGCGGCCGAGTGGAATTAGCTATGCAATCCCGATTCGCTACGCCGTGAGCTTATTGAACGAGAATGGCATAAAACGGTAGAGACTCTAAGGTCGTGGGGCGCGTTCAAGGGAGATTTTCGCGGCATTTTCCGGTCCTAGAGAATGACAAATGACGATAATTCAATTGGGAGAAAATCCTTTTGCATAGACACATGACTACAGATCAATTGTTGCAGGTTGTATTGCTGGCTTTAGATGATGGCAAGGGTAAGGACATTAAAGTAATAGACGTTCGGAAAAAAACCGGCATTGCAGATTTTATGGTAATCGCTAGCGGTACTTCGGAACGGCACGTGAAATCACTGGCTGAGCACGTGATTGACGAGGCGAAAAATAACGAGGTCCAGCCGCTCGGCGTCGAAGGGCAGGGTGGTGGCGAGTGGGTCTTGGTGGACCTGGGGGATGTGATCGTCCATGTGATGAAGCCTCAAACGCGAGAGTTTTATCAGCTCGAGAAATTCTGGCAGGCTGATTATTCGCCGCTTTATGCAGTGGCCAGTGCGGCGCATTGAACGACTTCGATGTGGTCGTTTCGCCTGTTGAGAGATGTCATGAAGTAAGCAGATGACGAGGGGGAAATCAGTGGGATTACCGGTTTACCTCGTTCTGGGCTCGATTTTCAGACCCGTTTTGATACGGTTCGGGTGCATTGCCGTTTGTGCATTGTGCGGCGAAAGGGGACAGTGACCGTTTGAGATCACTAGGACGACGTTTTTTCGAAGATGTCGATCGCAAGCTTTCGAAGCGTTGAGAAAGAGGATCTAATCAAGCGCCATCACCTCTACCCGAGCCGTTCCTTTTATGCCAAGTGCTTTGGCGGCGGCATGGGACAGATCGATTAGTCTACTCGTGATGAATGGTCCACGATCATTGACGATCACCTCCACTGATCGTTTGTTTGTTAGATTGGTCACTCGCACCCGTGAAGGCAAGGGAAGTGTGCGATGCGCGGCGGTTAGTGCGTTGGGGTTGAAGCGTGATCCCATAGCTGTCCGATGCCCAGATTCCCATCCATACCAGGATGCCACTCCTTTGGCTTTATAGCCTCTGGCGCTTTTCAACGGGTAATACGTTTTTCCTTTTACCCGATACGGTTGGTTATAGCTCTGTTTTCGGGGGTGTCGCTCGGTGGTCGCAATATTTTTCTCGGATTTGAAAGGCCGATAATCCGATTGTGTGGCGCACCCCGGCAAAAGCATGGCTCCCAGCAAAAACCATCCGATCTTTGATGCCGTCATTCCAATTTGTCTCATTGTTATAGTTCTAATTTTCAAGTCCACGTCTCTATATGCTATAGAAGTTCTCGATATCGCATGGCTACCGGCATAGGCTGATTACTGCGTAGCCGGTCTGACATCGTAGGCATTGACACTCATCGGCGCCGCCAGCCTAATAGAATTTAGTCTTCAGCTTGCCGCATGGCAAACGCATACTCGGTTACCGGCTTTCCGCCGATGAGATGTTCTTGAATGATTCGCTCGAGAACTTCTGGCGTACAGGAGTGGTACCAAACGCCCTCCGGATAGACAACTGCAATCGGCCCATGACGGCACACCCGCAGACAATTGGCCTTGGTACGCTGGATTCCGGCCGAGCCGGTCAGCTTTAACTCATCCAGTCGGCGCTTTAAATATTCCCAGGATTCAAGCCCCTCTTCTTTGCGGCAACACTTTGGCTTGGTCTGATCACAGCAGAGAAAGATGTGTCGCTTGGTTGCGGAGATCGCTAGGACTTGAGCGATAGTACGCAAGTTTTTATCGATGTCGCTTTCAGTCATTCGTTTCTTGGCTTAAAGAGATCGCAAAAAAAAGCCGTCGCAGCTATTGATTTATATCACGCATCCGGTCCATGTTGCGGATACCTTGCCTGTGTGCGCGTTTTTCTGAGTGTAATTGTCAACAAAATTTACGGCCTTATGGCTTTGTTTTAATTCACAATTTTGTCAAAAACCACTGATTCATTTGACGTTAAGAGCCTGTTGGCTTCGGTTTTCATTCTGAGTGTGTCAAGAATTTTTACATATTAAGAGCAGTGCGTAACGCCAGAAGCGTGGGATGAAAATTTACATGGCCTGCGAACCGGCAAAATATGAAGGGTCAGGCTTTGTTAATTTTGTTAATGGCCAAAAGATTCATCAATCGTTTGGCTTCCGCTGCCAATTCGGATTCTTGCTTTATGCGCTCCCGTAAGCGACTGACCGCCGTGCTCAAGGTCGATATATCGCGGTTGAGGAAGTTGCCGACCTCAGTCAAGGTGGCAGCGCCGAGTTCCAATGCTAAGTACGCGATCAGCGCACGAGCCGCGGCGCCCGCTCGGCCACGGTCTGCACCGCTGATTTGATCCAAATCCATCTTGCGAGCCGCACAGACTACGCTAATGATCGATTCAAGTTTAATTTGTGCTCGTGATGCCTTATCGGACTGCCTTAGCGCATTCTCGGCGAAATATTCATCCCCGAGTATGCGCCCCTCCACCGTGCCTCTATGGAAATCTTCCCGATGACCCTCGTCCAATCCTCCCGCGATGAAACGTGCGTAACGCTCCCGTGCTGTCGCCACATCTTGAGCCAACTGGGAATAGATCCACTCTGTCGTAAGCCAGCTAACGCGATCTAGGTCGAGGTAAGCTCGATGTCCGCTCCAATGATACTCGGCAGGATCGTGGACTAAATTTGCCCGGACTGGATTGAGATGGATATAGCGAACAAGTTCGAGCAGATAAGCATCGGCATCGATCAGGATCGCCTTGAATCGGCCCTGGAACAGATGGCCGATCCGGTTTTCGCGCTTGTTGATCCACCGCGTATAACGAAAAGCCAGGTGTTGCATGGTTTTTGAAAGCGACACATCGCCAATTTGAACCGCCAAGTGGACATGGTTCGGCATCCAGCAGTAGGCGTGAATACGGTGACCGAAACGGGAGACGCCCTCGCCAACCAATTCCTCGAAAACGTCTCTGTCCTCATCGTGAAAAAAGATAGGCTGTCCGGCATTGCCGCGGAGCATGACGTGATAGACAGCGCCGGGGATGTGGATGCGGGGTTTTCTGGCCATGAAGCTAAGCCTTATCGAAAACTACGGTAACAATAGCATGCAAACCAAATAATAAAAGCCTGACCCCAGCTCTGACATCAGATCCCCGCATATATACTCGTTGGTCTCTTTGGGGTGGCACACTTGATGCAGTCGACGTTTTGTGGAGAGATACTACAACGAGAAATGACTATGAAAATTCTAAAAATTTTATTTGGCGGGCTCCTTCTTATAGGGGGAGTTGATGCTAGTGCTACGCCGGCGTTTACCTTGAATTACGACAGTCAATACGGCAGCACTGAAAATACCGGATCGAAAGCGAGCGTGGGCTTTACGTTCACCGACATTGCTCCGCCTCCTGGTGAGTTCAATTTGTTATTGGATATAGCGAATCTTACCCCCACAAACATAGGTTCGACACTTATGGGATTCGGCTTCGACCTGCCAACGGGTGTGAGTGTTGTAGCGGGAACTTATGAAGATCTATCGGGCTATTTCCCTAATCTGTTATTCAATGTGACCTTAAATCCGTATAACCAAGTCGATATCGCTATCGCGTTGAACAGTAATTTCTCGGGTGGAAATCCGAATGGCGGGCTTACCGAAGGCTTAACTGCGCAAGTCTCGCTTGATTTCATCACAGATCCTATTTTGGATGGAGCTGGCATCACTAGCGCATTTATCAACACTTTGGATGACTGCTATGCGAGCACAAGCTGCTACGCACGTTTTCAGGAGGTCGGTTCAAATGGACAAGGTTCTGACAAAGTGCTCGGTGACATATCGGTTCCAACTACGCCTCCTCCTCCACCGCCCGATATAACCGTTCCAGAGCCGAGCGTCTTATCACTCTTGGGAGCCGGTCTGCTTGGTCTAGGCTTTAGGAATTGGAGAAGAAAAAAGGCATAGCTCTGAAAAGATCACAAAGACTTCTGATCAGGCAAACTAAAAAGCCGTCCCATTGGGACGGCTTTTTCTTTGAGGTTTGCTGAAGAATATCCGTTTTTTTGGCAGAAACCTTTTCTGTCAACCCCTAGGCAATCCTGCAATTCCTTTTCATTTGTAAATCTGAATCGACGTTTGATTGGTGTTACCCGCCGCATCGGTGCCAGTCAGCGTGATCGTGTGCGTGCCCTTCGCGATGCTGCGGGTGTTCCAGTTATAGGAGATCGAGCCGCCGCTGGTTGAAGCTCGCACGGCGCCGTCGATGGCCAGCTTCAGCCCCTGCAATTTGACGTTATCGCTGCCAGTGCCGGTAATTTTTGTCGAGTTACCGACCTTCACGCCATTGGAGGGGCTGGTGATTTTAACCGTGGGCGGAGTTGTGTCGACGCTGTTAGCCGAGGTGGTCGCCGAGGCGGTATTGGAGAAGGCGGAGTTGCCGACGCTGTTGTAGGCGTAGACACGGTAAGAATAAGTGGTGCTGGCGCTGAGGCCAGTATTGGTGAAACTCGTGACGTTGCTGCCGAGCGAAGCGACTTCGCTCCAATTGACGCCATCCAGCGAGCGCTGCACCTTGAATCCGGTTTCGTCGCTAGACTTATCCGTCCACGTCAAGGCGATACTGCTGGATGATTGAGTAGTCGCCGCCAAACTTGTGGGGGCAGTCGGAACCGTGGGCGTCGTGGTGGTCGTGGTCGAGGACCGGAAACTGGCGACGGTGGCGCTGGTGCCATTCATGGAACGGGCGGTGTCCTGGTAGTTCGCCACCCCGGTCGGCTGGCCATTGTAATAAACGTTAGGATTAGAAAAGTGCGATATTCGTGGCGAACTGCAACTGTAGGACATGACATCGTGGAACACGCCGCAGATCCGGTAACCATAAGAGTAGGGGTACACGCCGGCGTAGGCGGAATTGTCCGGGTCGTGCATGTTGCCCTGATTGTGGCCCAATTCATGCGCCAGGGTATCGTTGCCGAGGCAGTTGTACTTGGAATCGTCATGCACGACGGCGAACGCATACGGAGCGAACCAGGAACCCAGGCTATTCATCACGTAGGCGATGCCGCAGTAGTTGCTTTCAGCAGTTATAAGCGCCACCTGATCGGCGCCGTACTGGTTGCGTAAGGAGTGTACCTCATCCATTTTGCCATCGCTGGTGCCGGTGACATCCGACAAGCTGGTCGACATGTTGCCCGTCTCGGTATAGCTGACTTCGGCCATTTTTACCAAGTTCAACTGCATGTCCACCTGGCTGTTCAGGTAGGCCTGATTGGCCTTGGTAACGGCGTTAATAATCTTGGCTTCTATGCCCGAGACGCCGCCAGCATTCACGCGGGCCTGAGGCGTGTAGACCACCAGCAGATCGATGACTTGGCCGGTGCTGGCGGCTGCGGTGGACGGGCTAGTCGAGGATGTCGTTGTACCGGCCAATTCACCGGCGGCATTAATATCCGGCGCGAGGGGTTCCGAATGCGGAGCGGTCTTGTTGGGATCGATCTGGCGGACGGCATGCGTTTTATTGCCGGCGTAGGCGATCTCGAACATTCTGCCGTCGTCCATCACGACGGTTCCGAACATCGCCTGCCCCCGAACGGCGAGGATCACCTCGCTGCTGCCTTCTTGCCCTTCGATATGACCGACCCAGGACAAACGGCCGTCGATGTCTTCGATACGATCGCGGATGGCGGTAACCGTGGTGTCGTTGAGCAGTTCGAGGGTGAGCGTATCGGCCTTCACCGCGTTGAAGTCGATGGCTACGCCCCGGCTGCGGCCCTTGATGGCTTTGATCTGCGCCTTGGCCTGCGTGGGCAGGGTCAGATTCGTGTCGCTGAATAAGCGCTGCGGCGGCGCCGCATGGACGACACCCACAATAGACGTTAAGGCTGCAAATACGCCAGCCAGTCCGAGGATATTTTTGCGGCGCGCAGCGGTGAACTTAGAATGCTGAGTCTTGTTGCTCACGTTGTGGTCCCCTAAGAGTCGAGTTGACGGCGATGGTCTCTGGGAACCCGCGGGGATGAGACAAACCAAAGCAACCTTTGGCTTGAGCTGGCAATCCCGCTGTCATAGGAGCCTGGCTCCCGTAGACCGGTAACTTTGCGCCACCACCTTTCGATGGTTTTGCCTTTTTCAGATCAAGCGGCATTAGGTCAGCGGCTCGATTTTTCTGTAGAAATAAGATTGGTCTAAATCTAGGGAATTTGTGTGATTGAGTCGGCAAAAAAGTGTTGTAGATTGTTTCATGTAGGCATTGATTGTTGTTTTTTATCAGTGGCCGTAATCGTTCGCCGGGTGGCTCCTCACCTTCGGATAAACGATGCATTGCTGCCCGTACCCCCCTTGGCACAGGTTAAGCGAATCGCAGCTTCTTTTGAGTTTGTAGCGTTGCTACGACACCGGAGTGGCTGACACGTCAAACGTTATCCGGTGCCATGGCGGTTTAGCACGCCGTATGCCAATCCGATGTTCGTTGGTGATCGGTCTGGCGAATCCTTGAATCTCTTGTATGCAGAGCAGGACTTGAGTCAGAAAATGACCGGTTCCATGGAGTGGCCGGGCAAAACATGTCTCCATTTGGCAACAGCCATGCGGCATGTGTCACTGGCCATTTCCAGGAAAAAACGAGAAAAACGCGTTATCCAGCGGCGATTTGTCCGATTATTCCGGCTGGCGACACTAGGAAGATCGTCTTGGAATGGCTAAGAGCGGAGCGGTTTGCAGTCCTGACTCGATTCACCCGAACTGTCATACGGGCACCCTTTGATGGATACGTATGATAGTTCGGGCTTAGAGCGTTTTTATCTCGCTCGTACGGCAAAACAGGCTTGGCCGAAGTCGTTGGCGCCTTCGGCTCGGGTGGATGGATTCAAGCATTCGTAGGTCGGCAATCCCTTCCCAATCGCAAACGGTCGCTTTGGTCGCGACCCTTCCGACGAAGACGCTCGACCGGGACATGGTGTCGGGAAGGGGGGCTTCGGCGCTCCAATCGCAAACGGTCATCCCAGGAGCGCTGGGATGACCCTTCCAATCGCAAACGGCCTGGCCGGGAGCGCCGGCCACGCCCTTCCCGAAGACGCCGTTTGCGATTGGAAGGGTCGCGACTAAAGCGACCGTTTGCGATTGGGAAGGGATTCCCGACCTACTCGCGAGTGCCCGTACAGTAGGTATGAAAATGCCCTAAGTACATTCCGCAAATATTTGCGGAATCTCGACAGATTGGCGGGGTTGTCCTGCAGGTTGCCTATGCCGCAAGACTTCCCTGAATGTACTTAGATAACGAATTTTTGCCTCAGTGGCAGATTCCAGCCGGTGCTACTCGATCAAGATCAGATAAAGCGTAACGCTACGATATTCGACATTCGATCAAATGCGGCGACCAAAGCGATATCGCCGACGCTCATTATCGGCGTCGTTGTCGGTCCTTCCCGTAACGCCATTGACAACCGACGCTGTTGCCGTTGTCACGACTTCACTGGGGCTGGACTCGGCTATGCCGTTATAGGCCGATACGCGATACGAGTACTCGCTGTTCGGGTTGAGTCCTGTGTCTGAGAAACTGGTGATGTCGGAGCCGAGTAACGCTACCTCTTCCCAGTTGACTCCATCGCGGGAGCGCTCCACTTTGAATCCCTCCTCGTTATCCGAGTTATCCATCCAGCGAAGATTGATTCCATCGTCGGATTGAGAGAAAGCTGCCAGCCTGCTTGGAGTCGCCGGAGCGGAAGCGGCCACTTTACTGGCACGCCACGCGGCAACCGTGGCTCGGGCTTTCTCCATCGACCAGGCGGTCGCCGCGGCCTTTGAGGGATTTATGTTCGGATCGATTCCTGTGGGTTTGCCGTTGTAGTAAACGCTAGGATTGGCGAAATTCGAAATGCGCGTTGCCCCGGTGCAGGGGTAAGACATAACCGTCCGGAAACCGCCGCTTTGGCACAGACGATGCCCATAAGAGTAGGAATAAATGCCGGCATAGCTGGAGTTGGCGCGGTCATGCGCGTTGCCCTGGTTATGGCCCAGTTCGTGCGCCAGAGTTTGCGCGGCGAGACAGTACGCTCTTGAGTCGTCATGCACGACAGCGAACGCATAAGGTGCAAAGGAGCTACTCAGCCGCGTCATTTGATAGGCGATACCGCAGTAATTTGCGTCGGCGGAAACCAGGGTCACTTGATCAGCACCGTATTGATTGCGCCAGGAATGTACGACGTCCATCTTGCCGTCCGTTGTGCCGCGAAGATCATTAAGCGTGCGGGCCATATCGCCGCTTTCCGTGTAGTTGACCTCAGCCATGCGCACCAGGTTGAGCTTCATATGAACTTTGCTGTTGATATAGGCTTGATTGGCGGCCTCGACGGCTTTCACGATCTTGGCTTGAATGCCCGAGGTGCCGCCGGCATTGGCGCGTGCCTTCGGCGTATAGACGACCATCAGGTCCACGATCGTATCGGTGATCGTGGCTGCGGCTATCGGCGGCTCATTGGCGGCCGTCTCGGCTTCCGAACTGGCCGGCGCGTTGGCTAGATCTGGGTCCATTTCAACATCGGGAATCGGGTGTTTGTGAGGCAGAATCTTTCTCGGGTCCACCTGCCGGACGGTATGAGTATCATCATCGTTGGCAAGGATCTCGTAGATTTCACCATTCCCCCGCTTGATGGTTCCGGACATGGCTTTTCCGATCACAGCCAGAATGACTTCGCTGTCGGGTTCGCCCTGCAGATGACCAACCCAGGCGGAATGCCCCTGAACATTGTCGACGATACGGTCTTTCTCGGCGACCAGAAGCGTGTCATTGAAAATATTCAGATTTATGGCATCTGCTTTGAGTCTGTCGAAATTAGGCCGGACCGAACGATGTCTGCCTTTTTTGGCTTGAGGAGGCAGATAGGTGTCCGGTATGGCGTTCCAAACGTCCTGAAATAAGTCTTCAGGCAATTTTCGTTCGGCGACGGCCGTATGGCTTACCCCCGAGAAGGCCAGAGACAGGTATAACGGACTCAAGACCAAGTGCTTCTTCATTTTTTTAGCTCCTCTTAGTAATGGAAAGCAGATGCGAGCGGTTTCTCGAAATCTCCTCCTCTAATTCTCAGGAAGTCAGTCCCGGTGTCCCTTTTCAGGGCGTCACGAATCAGGCCGCGTCGGGAAGCCTGCTGCTACAGAGCGGTCTTTTGTGGAATGAAATCGACCGGAATCCTGAGGCAGGGAGTTATTCCGCTAGGTTTTGCCGTTTAAGGTTCGATTGACAATCCCGCCTGCGCGGGATGACTGCCGTCGAACCTTGGCTTCGCGTTGCTACCTTTCGCTGCTCTCAGGTCGAACCGCTTTTGGCGGAATGATCGGCGGGGGCATCGAGGTTTCGGTTGAAATCAGTGGCGAATAGAAGATTCGATTCTTTTTCTTCATGACTACACGGCTTACGGTAGTGGTTATGGTCACGTAGCCTGACGATCGCCAGAGCCCCCAATAGCGCACGGCATTGGCTTGTTATCCGTGGTGCCTCGATTGTGTTTATCGTCCCTAACGATTTTCTTGTGTAACCCTTGTTCGGCACGCTTCGGCTTCAGGCATTATTTGGGCCATATTCATAAGCATTTAATAAGTAAACAAATGCGAGACATTGGCCGATATTTTCGGGCTTCGTATGTCGCTCTTAAGAAACGGGCAAAATCGTTCAACCGCTTCCAAGAAGTCAGTAAAGAATGGTCTGTGGAGGTTCACCGAGGGAGGTCTATGAGGCTAGTCGCTATTGCGCGACACTGTTGTAAGAAAGCGAAAATATCGCTGTGCCAAACTAGAAATTTCTAGAGTCGCGCTACTGCGTCGAACATGGCATGGAATCGCGCTTGATTACGGTGAAAAATCTGGGATTCGAAAGTACCGTATCGAGCTAAGTGACAAGGTATTGAAATGGGCCGCAACTAGCCCCTATAGTGATTGGATCAATTTTTTGCGGGGGATACTTGTGAGGAAATTCGCTTTTCGCGTCCTGATGTGGCTGATGATCGCAATGCTCGTCGGGTGCAATACCGTATCGGGCTTCGGCAAGGACGTCCAAAAGCTCGGCAGGAAAATGGAAGAGGCTGCCGACCGGCGTAACCGATAGCTCGTCCAAACTCCCAAAACTGGCCGGCCCGACAAGAACATAATCCCTTTCAAAGTCGTGTTCTGCTGCCGTTAGTCGTGGCGAGCGCGGTATAATTTGTATTTTTCGCTGCAATTTTCGATGTCTGAATTTCTTTCGGAATTAAGCCGCCGCCGCACTTTCGCCATCATCTCTCACCCGGACGCCGGTAAAACCACATTGACCGAAAAGCTCCTCCTGTTCGGAGGCGCGATCCAGTTGGCCGGCTCGGTCAAAGGACGCAAGGCGGCTCGTCACGCCACCTCGGATTGGATGGAGATGGAAAAGCAGAGAGGAATCTCGGTTACGACCTCGGTCATGCAGTTCGAGCACAAGGATAAGATTTTCAATCTGTTGGATACTCCCGGACACGAGGATTTTTCCGAGGATACTTATAGGACGCTCACGGCGGTGGACTCCGCCCTGATGGTGATCGATAGCGCCAAGGGTGTCGAGGAAAGGACCATTAAGCTCATGGAGGTCTGCCGGTTGCGGGATACTCCGATCCTCACCTTCATTAACAAGCTCGACCGCGAAGGGCGGGAGCCCATCGAATTGTTGGACGAGATCGAACGCATTTTAAAGATTCAATGCGCGCCCATGACTTGGCCCATCGGCATGGGCAAGCGCTTTAAAGGCGTGTATCAGTTGTATGACGACGCAATTCAGTTGTTCAGCCCGTCTCACGGTGATCGCATCGTCGAAGGGGAGGTCATCCAGGGATTGGATAACCCTCGGTTGGAAGAGATACTCGGAGATCAGGCAGACGAGTTGCGGATGGAGATCGAGCTGGTGCGCGGCGCCAGTCACGAGTTTGACATCCAGTCCTACTTGGCCGGAAAGCAAACTCCGGTATTTTTCGGCTCGGCGATCAATAATTTCGGCGTTCTGGAGCTATTGAACGCGTTTGCAGACTATGCGCCACCGCCTCAAGCGCGGCAAGCCCGCGAGCGCGTCGTGGGGCCCGAGGAAGAAAAGTTCACCGGCTTCGTCTTCAAGATTCAGGCGAATATGGACCCGGCGCACCGCGACCGCATCGCTTTTATGCGAATCTGCTCGGGCAAGTACGTGAAGGGCATGCGAATGCACCACGTCCGCATCGGCAAAACGGTCCAGATCGCCAATGCCATCACGTTCCAGGCCGATACCCGAACCAATGTCGAAGAGGCGTATCCGGGCGACATCATCGGCTTGCATAACCATGGCACGATCCAGGTGGGCGATACGTTCAGCCAGGGGGAGACGCTCAAATACGAAGGGGTGCCTTATTTCGCGCCGGAGTTGTTCCGCCGGGTGGTGCTGAAAGATCCGCTCCGCGCGAAGGCCCTGCAAAAGGGCTTGCAGCAATTGACCGAGGAGGGCGCGACCCAGCTCTTTCGGCCGCTTAAGAATAACGATCTTATTCTGGGCGCCGTGGGTGTCCTACAGTTCGATGTGACGGCCTTCCGGTTGAAATCGGAGTACAACGTCGAATGCGTTTACGACAACGTACCGGTCACCACGGCACGCTGGGTCGGGTGTGATGATCCGAAGAAGCTGGAGGAATTCAAGCGCAAGGTTTTCGACAATCTGGCCGAAGACGGCAGCGGTTATTTGGTTTATTTGGCCAGCAGCCGAGTCAATCTGCAGCTTACCCAGGAGCGCTGGCCGGATATTCGCTTCAGCGCAACCCGTGAACTGTAAGGTGCTGCGTAACCTTAACCGATGGTGCTTTCGGCGCTGTCGGTGTTTCCCAAATTGTCCGCCCAGGTGACACGAATCTTGTCGCCCGTTTTTCCGCCACGGAATCTCACTGAGATGTAGGGATCTCTGGATACGGCTGTGCTTAGCTCACAGCTTGCGACCAAGCGTTGATTGTGCTCTATTCTGACTTCTCGAATGAAGTGAGCCGGAATGGTTCTTTCCGTCAGCTCATCCCAGCGGCGTCCGGTTTCCATCGGATGGGTGATAAGCATGCGGACGGTGGTTAGGCCTTCTTCCTGCTTGGTGCGTATCTTGATGCTGGACATTTTAGTGACTCAGGTCGAACGGGGCCAAAGTTAAGGTAATCATTAGATCGCTTGGATTCAAGCAGGGATACGAAATGACGCAATCCAGACGCAACTTCGTTCGAATGCTAGTAGCGGCATTAACATTACCTTGGGAAGTCGTTTTTGGGGTGGCGAAATCCAGAGCACCTCAACGGATGGAGAACGGTTTCAGCCGACTGCTTTCGGATATGTTGGCGGGAGCGTCGTGGGCTGAAACCAACCGAATTGCCTTCGAAGTGCCGGAACTGGCCGAGAACGGCGCGATCGTGCCGATTTCAGTCGATAGCCGGCTGCCGAACACCTCGCGCATGCTCATTTTCGTAGAGAAAAATCCCACGCCGCTGGCGGCTCAGATTCGCTTCGAGCCCGGAACCGACGGATTTGCTTCCTTGCGCGTAAAGATGAACGAAACAAGCGCCATATTGGTCATCGCCGAGTCCGAGGGGAAATTTTTCGGAACGCAAAAGACGGTAAGGGTCATGGTTGGCGGCTGCGGTTAATCTGCCGATGTCTTATGCCTGAACGAAATGCCTCAGGATGGATGTTAAATCGGCCATTCCCGCCACTAAGTTCGCTTCGATTTCCATCATTGTAATTTCGGCTGCCGTTTTTCCCGCCGCCCAATTGGCAATCACGGCGCAGCAGGCGTAATCGATGCCGAGTTCGCGTGCCAGGGCGGCCTCCGGCATACCGGTCATTCCGACGAGATCGCAGCCGTCGCGTTCCATGCGGTTGATTTCCGCCGCGGTTTCCAGCCGCGGCCCCTGGGTACAGCCGTATACGCCGTCATCGATGATACTGACGCCCGCCACTTGAGCTGCGGTCAATATCTTTTCCCGCAACCATGGACTGTAGGGGTGAGTGAAATCGACGTGGGTTACCAGTTCGAGATCAGTCTCGAAAAACGTGTGTGGCCGTCCGTACGTGTAATCGATGATTTGGTTTGGAACGGCGATTTTTCCCGGCACCATATCGGCGCGGATTCCTCCTACCGCGGCTATCGCCAGAATGCTGGCCGCACCGGCTTCTTTCAGCGCCCAGATGTTTGCGCGGTAATTGATCTTGTGTGGCGGAATGATGTGCGGGTTGCCATGGCGCGCCAGAAACACCAGTTCTTGCTGATGAAAATGGCCAAAAACCAGTTCTGAAGAAGGATCTCCATACGGCGTGGCGATTCGCTCACGCCGGACAATCGTGAGATCAGGGAGCCGTGTGAGACCGGTTCCCCCGATGATGGCCATTAAAGTCATGACAGCTCCCTTTATCAATAAACGTGCTTGCAGGCGAAGATGCCCGGCCAATTGCGAAGATAGCTTTTATAATCCATGCCGAATCCGAACAAATAGCGATCTTCGGCTTCCAATCCGATGAAATCGGCTCGGCAAGGTTTCTCCTTATTCAATTTCTTGTCTACGACAACAGCCGTGTACACGGCTTCGGCGCCTTCTTCGAGGCAGTATTTCCGAATCTCAGCCAGGGTGATGCCCTCATCCAGGATGTCGTCGATGATCAGTACTGTCCGATCACGGAGGGGGATGCTAGGCTTCAAGAGCCAGCGAATTTCGCTGCCGCGGGTTTCTCCCTGGTAGCGGCCGGCCTTGATGGAGTCGATTTCCAAGGGGAAGCGCAGACGCAGGGCAATCTCTGCGGTGGGAATGATGCCGCCGTTGAGAACCGAGAGCAACAAAGGGGTCTTATCGCCGATGAGTGTAGTGATCTCGGCCGCCATGCGGTCGAGGGCCGAGTTGACCTCGTTTTCCGAAAAAAGGCAGTCGGCTTCGGCTATTACTCGTTCGATTTCTTCCGATTTGTTCATGCGAGTCCCGGTTGTTCGTTGATAGATGCGATCAGTTCTGTGGCGCGCTGCCAGTCAGTGCTCGCCAATAAGGCATTACGATCCATGGAAAAACGTCCCCGCATGCGCTGGAGGCGGGGCTCGCGTTCTGTGCTGGAATGATTCGTCAAGGATTCGAGGACTTCGCCCGCGGCGTCGGGCATGTTGCAGACCAGTACCATGTCGCAGCCCGCTTCGAGCGCTAGCCTGGCGCGGTCAACATGATTTCCGGCAAATGCTGCGCCGGCCATGGATAAGTCGTCGCTGAACACGGTTCCGTCGAATCCGAGCCGGCGGCGAAGAACTTCTTGAATCCAAAAAGATGAAAAACCGGCCGGCCGCTCATCGATTTCCGCGTAAATCACGTGGGCCGGCATGATTCCCTCCAATCCGAATTCGATGAGGGCGCGGAATGGCAGTAAATCGCGGTTTTCGATTTCGTCCATGCTGCGGTGGTCGATCGGCAGTGCCAGATGGGAGTCTTCCGCCACGCCGCCATGACCGGGAAAGTGCTTGCCCACGGATGGCATTCCGGCTCGTCTCATACCTCTCGCAAAAGCCCGGGCGAGTTGTGCGGTTTCGAAAGGATCGCGGGAAAACGCGCGATTGCCGATGATGTCGCTGACGCCCGAGTCGACATCCAAAACGGGCGCGAAACTGAAATCGATATCGACGGCCCGAAGTTCCGCCGCCATAAGCCAACCGGCCGTTTCGGCCGCTGTTTCGGAGTGGTCCGGTTGCCCATTTGCTATCTCGTGATAACGGGCGGCGGGCGGCAATCGTGTAAATCCTTCGCGGAAGCGTTGTACGCGACCACCCTCGTGATCCACTGCGATCAGAATTTCGGGGCGTAACGCGCGAATCTCCCCCACGAGATTCATGAGTTGCCTCGGCGACTCGTAGTTCCGACTGAACAAAATGAGCCCGCCTGCGGCGGGGTGGGTCAATTTGTCCTTTTCATCGGGGCTTACGGTTAGGCCCTGTAGATCGAGCATCACAGGCCCTAGCGGCTTAGATGGTTTCATGGGCGTCCGCCGGAAATACTGAAGGTCCACGATTTTAAACTATAATCGAGCGAACGCGACGAGACGCTAACCGAAAGCCACTGGAGAACCTCGTGGGAAGATCGAAAATTCTGGCTTTGTTTCTTCTTTTATTTAGTCCGTTAGGTTATGGCATGAGCGGCGAAGGAGACGGTGGAGTCGAATATTTGCCTTTAGAATCGGTGCTGGTAAATCTTGAGGGCAAACGCCATTATCTTAGAGCCGACATTCAACTGTTGATCGATAGCAAGGAGCATGCGGAAAAAATCAAAATGCACATGCCGCCTATTCGTCATGCGTTGATTATGCTCTTTTCGAATCGCAATCCCGAGCAGCTTTCTGCTGTGGACGAGCGGGAGAAGCTTCGTCAAGCGGCGTTACAGGATGTCACCAAAACGCTGGAAAAATATGGCGCAGGCGAAGGACTAAAGGATCTCTTTTTTACCGATTTTCTTATCCAGTAGTGGAGTTCTTCTATGCCTTATCTGACGATACAGACTAATCGGGAAGTTTCTCCCGACCAGCGCGAGCCGCTGCTGACGGCGGCTTCGCGCCTGTTGGCCAAAGAGCTCGGAAAACCAGAGTCCTACGTCATGGTGAGTTTGAACAGCGATGTTCCTATGCTGTTCGGCGGCACCGGCGAGCCGGCAGCCTATGCGGAACTCAAGAGCATCGGATTGCCCGCCGGCCAGATCAAATCGCTATCCCGTTCAATTTGCAGTTTGCTGGAACAACGGCTCGATATTCCTCCAGCGCGGGTCTACATCGAATTTACCGATATCAAAGGCAGTCAATGGGGCTGGAACGGCGGGACGTTCTAAACCTTTGGGCCGTTGCCGCTAATGTCCGGCGGCTTCATTGCGGCGTTGGATTTCCTCCATGGCCTTGAGTTGCTCCGGTGTGGCCTCTTTTTGATACTTGGCCTTCCATTCGGCATACGGCATGCCGTAAATGATTTCTTGCGCCGCCGGATAATCGATGTCGATACCGCGCTCCTTCGCCTCGGCGCTATACCATTTGGCCAGGCAGTTACGGCAAAAGCCCGCCAAAATCATCAGATCGATGTTTTGCACGTCGGAACGATCGCGCAGATGTTGCAGCAGCCGTCGGAAAGCTGCTGCTTCCAGTTCGATTCGGGTTTGTTCGTTCATAGCTCTGAGTGCTTGGATGTGTTTGAAGATTGGACCGAGGAACCTCGGAATAGCTTCCGTCCGGAGTGCCCCTGGTAACTTGGGGAACGCTTCTCGCTTCCGGAATGGTGCTTGGCCATGCATACGCTTTCGATGTGTTAAGCTTCGGTTTGCCGGTTTGCAAAGTATTGTCGGATATAATGTTCTGTGAAATAGTATTTATTATAAGGGAATGAATAGGTAAAGCCGCAGGCGCCGTCCGACTATGGATATTCAAAAAGCCGCCTCTATTTCTGCTTACGCGCTCGCTGAAATCAAACGGCAGCGGGAACTTATAGCCGTCCAAGGAGTCACTTCGGCTGACCCAAGGATAATGGCTGGCGTAGAAAATGCCAGTATTAATATGGGAGACAATAGCGCAGGCGGCGTCGCGTCTTCAGATGAATTGAAAGCCGTCCTGGATCGCCTCAACCAGCCAACTCAACTCAGGAAGGAAGCTGAGGAACAACGAACTGCCCAATACCAAACGATACTGAGCGCGAGAACGAAGCACGCGCTAAATGCCTATCGCGCACAATTCGATTTGCCGCAATATGAGGCAAAAAGCGCTCTCAGCCAGATGTTGGGTGTGGACGTCTACGCCTGACTCCTAATCTCTTTTTTACCTATGCCCGAACTATGAAATTGCTGTTCGATTTTTTCCCGATTTTTCTCTTTTTTATCGTTTTTAAGATTTCCGATATTTACGCTGCAACTCTCGCCGCTATCGTAGCGACTGCGGTACAAGTGGCGGTCACGTGGTTAAAGACGCGCAAAGTCGAGCCTATGCATTTGGTCTCGCTGGCAATCATCGTTATCTTCGGTGGTGCAACCTTATTCTTGAAAGATGAACTTTTCATCAAGTGGAAACCGACTGTACTCAATTGGCTGTTCGGCATGGCCTTTCTCGGTAGTCAACTATTCGGCAAGCGAACACTGATCGAGCGCATGCTAGGTAATCAAATTGAACTGCCGGATTTGGTTTGGCGCCGATTGAATCTGAGTTGGGCCACGTTCTTCGTCGCGCTCGGTGGTGTCAATCTTTTTGTTATTTACAATTTCAGTACAGAGACTTGGGTCAACTTCAAGCTCTTCGGCCTTTTGGGGCTAACGTTCGTGTTTGTCATTGCCCAGTCCATCTATCTATCTCGTTTTTTGCCCGAACCCAATCCGGAGGAGTAGTTTTTTGCTCTACGCCATTATTTGTGAGGATGCTGAGGGAAGTCTGCCAAATCGTCTCGAAGCGCGTCCTGCGCATCTCGATCGGTTGAAAGCGCTGCAAGCCGAGGGGCGGTTGATTTTGGCAGGTCCCCATCCGGCTGTCGATTGCGAAGATCCGGGCGAAGCCGGGTTCACCGGCAGCTTGATCGTTGCCGAATTCTCCAGTCTGGCAGCTGCTCAAGCATGGGCAGATGAGGACCCTTATCGTCTGGCGGGCGTGTATGCTCGGGTGACGATCAAACCGTTCAAGAAGGTGCTTCCATAATGATAAGTCGAGTCGAAAAAATCAGGAGCCGACTGGAAGAGGTGCTCTCGCCGGTACATTTGGAAGTTACCGACGATAGTATGGCGCACGCCGGCCATGCAGGTGCCATGGAAACCGGCGGTGGGCATTTTTACGCCACTATCGTGTCTGAGATGTTTGAAGGAAAGAGTTCGGTTCAGCGGCACCAGTTGGTCTATCGTGCGCTGGGCGACTTGATGCAGAAAGAGATACACGCTTTCAGTATGAAGGCTTTTACTCCACTTGAATTTCAACAAAAAGGAAATGCGTAAATGAAGACATATTCACTTGTCGCCGCTATCGCCAGCGTATTGGTTATCGCGGGATGCAATAACGTTGGCACTGATGGCCAAAAGGGTGCGACAAGCACGACTGAGGCCCCGACGGCTGAAAACTCAGTCGCCGTAGTCAACGGCAGACCGATCAGTAGAGCCGCAGTCGATATCTTATCGGCGGAACTGGCTCAGCGCCGCGGGGACAACGGGATATCGGAAGAAAAAATCATCGATGAACTGATTAAACGAGAACTATTGCGCCAAGAGGCCGAGGCCCAGCAGCTGACCAATGATCCGAAATACGCCGCGCGCGTGGAAAATGCCGATCGAATGGTTTTGTCGCAAATTGCCGCGGAACATTTCATCAACAGCGCTGCGATTTCCGACGAAGATTTGAAGAAAGAATATGACCAGCGCGTTGGTTCGATGAAGTTGACGGAGTACAAAGCCAGGCACATTCTGGTGGATACCGAGCAGGCGGCGAAGGACGTCATTAAGCGACTACAAAAAGGGGAAAAGTTCGCGGATATCGCGAAGAAAGTTTCCAAGGATCCTGGCTCCAAGGGAAGTGGTGGCGACTTGGGCTGGTTTAACCCGCAGCAGATGGTGCCGCCTTTCGCAAACGCGGTAGTTGCTTTAAAGAATGGCGAATTGACCCAAACGCCCGTTCAAACTCAGTTCGGTTGGCACGTGATCCTGCGTGAAGATTCGCGCGACCAGCCGCCACCGCCCTTTGATGCCGTCAAAGACCAGCTGCGATCCATGATGCAGACACAACGGCTGCAACAACACATTGGAGAGCTGAAAAACAAGGCGAAGATAGAGCAGTTCGAGAAGCCGAAACCGGCTGAGAAACCTGCGATCGATTCGCCGCAGCAGCCCGGTGCTGGCACGGCGCCGGAAAAACCGTCGGAAAGTCCTGCTGCGGATCCTTCGCAACAGCAGCCGGAAGGTGGTCCTCAGGAAGACCCCGCTGAATCGCAAGAGCCGGCCGAATAAACTCGCGCTATCCGTTAGAGCCGGAGGTGTTTTCCGGCTCTAACCCACATTTCTTCCCTTCGTCGCAGCGGTGCGTGGCGCAGCGCAAAAACGGTACGCTACCGCGCGCGGAAGGTGGCGATTAAGCGTCGGTTCGCGATTGAAAGATCGGCTCCGACGTTCCCGAAGATACCGTTTGCGATTGGAGAAGTATGGGAAATGCTGGCTAGAAGCCGGCAACGCACTGTTGCGATGTTTCTTGAAAGCTCGGTTCGACAAAGCCGTTGCTGACTACGCAATTTCGACCATTGTTTTTGGCTCGATACAAAGCTATATCAGCTGCTTCGATAAGGCGGGCCTCGGTGGCATCGATCCCGCTGACCCTGGTTGGGTCCAAAGTGGCTACGCCGATAGACAAACTTATCTTCAGCGCCTCGCCATCCTTATCGTAGAACTCGCGATCGGCAATGCGTTGGCGGATTCGTTCTGCTACATCGGTGGCAGCCCGGTTGCCCGTTCCTGTCGAAAGAAGCGCAACGAACTCCTCGCCGCCATAGCGCGCTAACACGTCGTTGTTGCGCAGCATGGAGCGGATGGTCTGTGCCACGTCGACCAGCACCCGATCACCGCTTTGATGCCCATAAGTATCATTGATCGTCTTGAAGTGATCGATATCCAGAAATAAACATGACAGACATTCGCCGCTGCGTAGTGCCCGGTCGATTTCTTCACTGACGCGTTGTTCGAAATATCGCCGGTTGTTGACGCCGGTGAGCGTGTCGATAAGGCTGGTTCGTCGCAGCAGTTCGAAGTTCAAGGTATTTTCCAGGCATACGCTGAGCACGCAGGCCAGCCGATCCAGAAAATCCGTTGCCATCTGCTCGGAAAAGCGCATGGTGTCGGTACTGGCGAGATTTAAACTCCCCATGAGTTTGCCTCGACGATAGAGAGGCAAGAGTGCAACGCTGGACGAAGTATCCGGAAGGCGTGGGAAGAATGCGGCACATTTTTCGGGTTTGTAGCACCCTAGGTAAGGTCTTAAGGTCTTGCGGAACGTACGGTCCAGGATTTCGCCGCTGGGCAGCAATATAAGATTTGGCTGCTTGTCGACGTTTAGACCATCCTCTCTGAGGAAGCGCTCGAGTTCGCCTTTTTCGTCGACCAATACGAAGCTAACGGCGTCAAGCTCGAATAGAACGCGAGTGTCTTCCAACACCTGATCGACCAGTTCACGCAGAGAGTTCAGCGTGAGCAAGGTCATTTCCAGCGTTTGGAAGCGATGCAATTTAATCTGGTTCTGCCGAATGCGATCGACGAGGTTACCCAGGTGGCTTTGTAGGACGCATAATTCGGTGTAAAGCTCGTCCAAACTTAGGATCCTTAGTCGGTGCGATGACGCTTATTTTCAGCATAAAAGCCTAGCATAAGTTTTGGATCGCCATTTTTGATTCGAGCAGGTATCAAAAGTATCAAAATAAGCTGGTTTGCACAGGCGCATCACTAGGACGCTTGAATAACTCCGGGTTTAAATGGATTTCGGTGGCGTTAAGCCCGTTTTTCTTGAGAGCCACCAGGAACCGATTCCGGATGAGTTCGGCGTAAATCCCTGACCCGGAGTGGCGAAGGCCAAAACTAGATTCATACGGTTTACCGCCATGGATATCGCGCAGTCGCGCCAGAACGTGCTTGGCTTTTAGCGGGACATGGGTTTCCAGCCATTCGCGGAATAATTCTTTCAGTTCGAGAGGAAGGCGCAGCACGATGTAATCGGCGCTGATGGCGCCATGTGCGGCTGCCTGAGCAAGGATGGCTTCGAGCTCCGCGTCCGTCAGAATCGGAACCACCGGGGCCACCAGTGCGGTCACTGGCACGCCAGCGTCCGCTAGAATGCGAATTGTTTGGAGTCGGCGTTGCGGGCTCGTAGCCCGCGGTTCCATGATTCGGGCCAACCCCTTGTCAAGCGTGGTAATCGAAATCTGAACTTGGGCCAGATGCTCGCGCGCCATTGCCGAGAGAATGTCGAGATCGCGTTCGATGAGTGCCGATTTGGTCGTGATATTAACCGGATGGCGGCATTCGTAGAGTACCTCGAGAACTTCCCGAGTAATGCGCCATTCCCGCTCGATAGGTTGGTAAGGATCGGTGTTGGCGCCTAAAGCGATTGGAGATGGACGATGGGATTTTTTCGCTAGCTCCTTGCGCAGGAGACTCGCCGCATCGGATTTGACGAACAGCCGGGTTTCGAAGTCCAGTCCCGGCGACAGTCCCAAGTAAGCATGACTAGGCCGCGCATAGCAGTAAATGCAACCATGCTCGCAGCCCCGGTAGGCATTGATCGACTGATCGAAAGGGATGTCGGGCGACCGGTTATGGGTGATAATGCTCCGAGCGCTATCGTGTGTTACGGTGGTTGCTGCCGGGGGCACATCCTCTGCCCACCAGTCGTCGTCGATTTTTTCTCGGACGGTCTCGGAATAGCGGGATTCCCGATTGCTTACGGCCCCTCGGCCTTTTGTCGGCGAATTCGGAACCCGGATTTTTTGGCATTCATTGTCGCTCATACTCGCCTCCAATAGTACCATTCTCACTGGCACCGAATATTTCCAGATTGGTCTCGCCATGACTACGACTAACCGACCCAGTTGTAGCGACAATGATGAGCACGACGCACTTCATGTCGATGATGCCTTAGAGCGTATACTGAATGCCGTTTCCTCGGTCAGGGGTTACGAACAAGTCAGCATCCTCGAGGGCGTAACGAGAGTTTTGCATGACCCTGTGGTCTCGCCTTTAGATGTTCCATCCCATACCAATGCGGCTGTCGACGGCTACGCCATACGAGGAACGGATTTGCCGGGCGCTGGAAGCATCGTGAAAATGGAGGTGGTAGGCGTGGCTCTGGCGGGAACGCCGTTTGTCGGCGCCGTGCTTCCAGGACAATCGGTACGCATTATGACCGGTGCGCCCATGCCGGCCGGTGCGGATACCGTGCTGATGCAGGAGCATGTCGATGTCGACGGGGATCGGATCTGCATAACCGGTGGGCGGCATCGCATGGCGGATAATGTCCGCATGGCTGGTGAGGACGTCAAGCGGGGCGAAACGGTTCTGAACGGAGGACGCTATCTGACCCCACCGGATATCGGGCTGATCGCCTCGTTAGGCATAAGTGAAATCAAGGTCAAGCGGCGACCTCGGGTAGCGCTCTTATCGACCGGAAACGAAGTGCATCAGCTAGGAAGATCCTTAGAGGCCGGCGGCATATACGACAGCAATCGCTATACGCTCCACTCGGCACTAAGACGGTTAAGTGTCAAGGTGATGGACCAGGGCATCGTGCCCGATGATCCCGAGCTACTAAGCGAAGCTTTGATAAGGGCTGCATCCGCTGCGGATGTGATCATTTCCTCGGGTGGCGTATCGGTAGGTGAAGCCGATTTCGTCAAGGAGGTTCTGTCTTCGATAGGCAATATCGGTTTTTGGAAGGTTGCCATGAAGCCGGGACGCCCCGTGGCTTTTGGTAGTATCGGCGCGTCGACATTCATCGGGTTGCCGGGTAACCCGGTCGCCGTGATGGTAAACTTTTACCAATTTGTCCTTCCATTACTGGAAAAGAAAATGGGAATTCTGGAGCGGCCGGTTATTCCCACACTGAAAGCCAAGTGTCTCGAGCGGCTTGCTAAAAAGCCGGGCCGCACGGAGTACCAGCGGGGCATTCTCGAAAGAACCGAAACCGGTGACTGGGAAGTGCGTACGAGCGGCAAACAGGGTTCCGGCATTCTTCGCTCCATGAGCCTGGCAAACGCCATGATTATTCTGGCGCACGATCGCGCTTCTGTGGAGCCCGGTGAAATGGTCGATGTTTTACCGTTTGCCTGCTTGATGTAGGTTGCGAGAGTTTCTCAATGTTTCGGGCCGTTGGGTCCAAGCGGGCAGGCGTGTTTGGCTCGGGAGTGACTATAAACCTACGGCTAGGCTTTACGCGAATCCACCGCCTTGCTCGAATGCCAAAAGCCGAGGCCGATTCCGTGCTGTGACTCCCGCACGATAACCACCGAATAGCGAGCCAACCTCACCAAGTTTCCATGTTCGAGCGTAAAGACCAGCCGAGCCGGTTCACCGATGAGCCGTTTCAGCGGTTTGGTAGTCTCAATGAAGACGCCTGAACGGCTTATGTTCTTCGCGACGCCACGCAATGGGGCGCTCGATGGCATGATTAGATAGGCGGAAATTCGCGAATCCAACCGCGGGGCACGCCGACGTTCCTTTTCCGAATTTGTTTTGCTTCCTAACATATGGGGCGACCGGTTGTCTTAAAAGTAGAGTCGCTCACAAACGCTGCACTATCACGGCAATTGATGAGCGGGCGATGTTTTTGTGCCTCGGATCTGGCTACCGGACGATAATACCAGGTGATCAAAGCTCATAAAATCGCTAGCCGAGCAGTTTTTCAGATTAGCTTTTCTGGCGTAATCGGCTCGTAGTCTGTAACATTTTCCGATTGGACTTTTTTTTCTAACAATACAACGTTGACCTCGTTCAGAAGGCAAAGTCAGAGTTGCACAGTTCTGTAATCACTGGATCAACGGTTCAACAAACATGCCAGAAATTCTTTCGTTTCAAGCAATCTAAAGGTCGGAATTCAATAGATGACTTGTCGCTTGCTTGTCTGCATTCGAAAAAATTAGCTGGAAGCCCTTAATCAGTGGAGGAACCTTTCCTATGTCCGCCGTGAGTCCGTCTCACCCATCGCAAAACCTTAAGAGCGTCAACGATATCGATCCCGAAGAAACCCGAGAATGGTTGGAGGCCCTGGAGGCCGTTATCGAGACTGAAGGTATCGAGCGTGCGCATTTCCTGATCGAAAGCTTGGTCGATCAGGCACGCCGCGCGGGGGCGAACCTGCCTTATAAGGCGAATACGGCGTACATCAATACCATTCCGCCCCACATGGAACCCCGCTTGCCGGGCGATGCCGGTTTGGAGCAGCGCATCCGCTCTTATATCCGCTGGAACGCGATGGCGATGGTTGTCCGAGCCAACCGTAAAACCAGCGAATACGGTGGACATATTGCCACCTTCGCTTCAGCTGCGACGCTTTACGACGTGGGTTTCAACCATTTTTTCCATGCCGCCAATGGGAACCACGGCGGGGATCTGATTTACTTTCAGGGGCACGCCGCTCCCGGCATCTACGCCCGTGCGTTTCTGGAAGGACGCCTGAACGAAGAACAGCTGGACAGTTTTCGCGCCGAAATCGGCGGCAACGGTCTTTCCTCCTATCCACATCCCTGGTTGATGCCAGATTTTTGGCAGTTTCCGACGGTATCCATGGGGCTTGGTCCGCTGATGGCGATTTATCAAGCGCGCTTCATGAAATATTTGGAGGATCGGGGGATTCTGGCGACCTCGGGCCGCAAAGTCTGGTGTTTCTGCGGCGACGGCGAAATGGATGAGCCGGAATCCATGGGAGCCATCGGGCTTGCCGGCAGGGAGAAATTGGACAATCTCATCTTTGTCATCAATTGCAATCTGCAGCGGCTCGACGGGCCAGTGCGGGGCGACGGCAAGATCATCCAGGAACTTGAGGCGGAGTTCCGCGGTGCCGGCTGGAATGTCATCAAAGTCATCTGGGGTTCCTATTGGGATCCTCTGCTGGCCAAAGACAAAGACGGCCTCTTGAAGAAGCGCATGGAAGAGGCCGTGGATGGCGAGTATCAAGCCTACAAAGCGAAAGGCGGTGCCTACACCCGCGAGCACTTCTTCGGCAAGTATCCGGAGCTGAAGGAGATGGTGGCCAATATGTCCGACGAGGACATCTGGCGCCTGAATCGTGGCGGGCACGACCCGCACAAGGTCTACGCCGCTTATCATGCGGCGGTAAACCATACCGGACAGCCGACGGTGATCCTGGCCAAGACGGTCAAGGGTTATGGCATGGGCAGCGCGGGCGAAGGGCTCATGACCACGCACCAGCAAAAGAAAATGGACGAACAGGCGATCCGCCACTTCCGGGATCGTTTCAATATTCCCATTCCCGATGACCAGCTGATGGAGTTGCCGTACTACAAGCCGCCGGAAGACAGTGCGGAGCAGCGCTACATGCACGAGCGTCGAAAGAGCCTGGGCGGATACGTGCCGCAACGGCGACGCGACGCGCCGCTTTTGCAGGTGCCGGAGCTGGATGTCTTCGAACCTCTGCTGAAGGGCACCGAAGATCGGGAAATGTCGACTACGATGGCGTTCGTGCGCATCCTGACGCTGCTGTTGCGGGATAAAAAATTGGGTAAGTACGTCGTACCCATCGTACCGGACGAGGCCCGAACTTTCGGTATGGAGGGACTTTTCCGCCAATACGGTATTTACTCTTCCGTCGGGCAGTTGTACGTTCCTGCGGATGCCGGCGGAGTGATGTACTACAAGGAGGACAAATCAGGGCAGATCCTGGAAGAGGGCATTTCGGAGGCGGGCTCCATGTGCTCCTGGCTCGCGGCCGGTACGGCTTATACCAACCACAACATCCAGATGATCCCGTTCTACATCTACTACTCGATGTTCGGATATCAACGGGTGGGGGATCTGATGTGGGCCGCGGGCGATATGCAGGCGCGCGGCTTCTTGATGGGAGGAACTGCTGGACGTACGACGCTGGCGGGCGAGGGTTTGCAGCATCAGGACGGGCATAGTCACGTCAGCATGTCGGCGATTCCAAATTGCGTAGCTTACGATCCTTGCTTTTCCTACGAACTGGCCGTGATTATTCAAGACGGCCTCAGGCGTATGTATCAGGAGGGCGAGAGCATCTTCTACTACGTCACCGTCATGAATGAAAATTATACTCATCCTGACATGCCGGCCGGCGCGCGCGAAGGGATCGTCAAGGGCATGTATAAGCTCAAGGACGCCGGCGAATCGGCTCAAGCCCAGATTTTGGCCAGCGGTACGATACTCCGCGAGGCCATCGTCGCGGCGGAGTTGCTGGAGCAGGACTTCGGCGTAAAAGCGAACGTTTGGAGCGTCACCAGCTTTACCGAACTGCGCCGTGACGGACTCGACAAACAGCGCTGGAATCTCCTGCATCCGGATCAGCCGCCCCGCGTCAGCTACGTGGAGGATTGCCTGGCCGGAACCCAGGGGCCGATCATCGCGGCATCCGACTATATTAAAATGCTCGCCGATCAAATCCGGCCCTTTGTTCCGAGATCCTATACGGTGCTGGGTACCGACGGCTTTGGTCGCAGCGATCAACGTTCCGAATTGCGGAGATTTTTTGAGGTGGATCGGCATTACATCGCATTTACGACACTAAAAGCCTTAGTCGATGAGGGCGGCGTGGCGACTTCTACACTGACGGAAGCTATGGCTAAATACGGCATCGATCCGGAAAAGCCCAATCCAGTGAAGGTGTAAAGGAATCGCTATGGCAGTGCTAAAAGAAGTCGTAGTTCCCGATATCGGGGATTTCAAGAACGTCGAGATCATCGAAGTGCTAGTTAAGCCGGGGGATGTAATCAAGGCCGACGATTCCTTGATTACGCTGGAAAGCGATAAAGCGGCGATGGAGGTGCCTTCGCCGTTTTCCGGCGTGGTGAAAGAAATGCAGGTCAATGTCGGTGATCGGGTGAGCATGGGGTCGCCGATATTGCAGTTGGAGCTTGCTGATCGGGCCCAGCCGGAACGGGAAGAGAAAGCTCCGCCTGAGGCGGAAGCGGAAGCTGGAAAGATCGTCTCCGGCGAAGCGGCGCCCAAGCCCGTTGCCGAGCAGCCCGCGCCTTCCTCAGTAGCAGAGCCGGAAGCGAAGCCGAAGCCCGCGCCGGCCATCGCCGAACGAGCTTTAAAAGTTGTTGAAGAGCATGCGCATCCTCCTCATGCGAGCCCATCGATTCGGAAGTTCGCCCGTGAATTGGGGGCTGAGCTTCAGAAAATTCAAGGCACCGGGCCAAAAGGCCGTATTTTGAAGGAGGATGTTCAGGCATTCGTAAAAGCGAGCCTGAAGCGGGTCGAGCAAGCGATGGCTGGTGGTGTTTTCGCCATTCCGCCTCAGCCGGAAATTGATTTCGCTCAGTTCGGCACCGTCGATAGACAGCCGTTGTCCCGCATCAAGAAGCTTTCCGGCCCGAATCTGCTTCGGAGTTGGATGAGCATTCCCCATGTGACGCAACACGATGAAGCCGACATCACCGATCTCGAAGCCTTTCGCCAGTCGCTCAAGAGCGAGGCGGAAAAGCAGAATGTGAAGCTGACCTTTCTGCCATTCGTCATCAAGGCCGTAGCGGCAGCGCTCAAAGAGTTTCCGACGTTTAATTCATCCCTCGCAGCCAACGGCGAAGAGCTGATCCTTAAAAAGTACTATCACTTGGGCGTGGCGGTGGATACTCCGGAAGGCCTAGTGGTGCCCGTAGTTCGGGATGTCGATCAAAAAGGCATTTTCGACTTGGCTAGGGAATTGGCAGAACTCGGCGCGAAAGCCCGTGGCAAGAAACTGCGCAACAACGATCTCGAAGGGGCGTCGTTTACTATCTCGAGCCTCGGCGGAATCGGCGGTACGGCTTTTACGCCCATCATCAATCCGCCTCAAGTGGCAATACTTGGTTTGTCCCGAGCGCAAACCAAGCCCGTTTACCTGGACGGACAGTTCGTTCCGCGCCTGATGTTGCCATTGTCCCTGTCGTACGATCATCGCGTCATCGATGGAGCCGAGGCGGCACGATTCACGGTTTATTTGGCTGGATTGCTGGCCGAACTGCGGCGAGTCCTTTTATAGAAGCCGGGATGCTTTGAGGCTTGCCGGCAAACCGGTTCGATACAACTTGCGATGGAACGCTAATCTGCAATTTTTTCTTAATAGAAGGTATACGTTCGATGTCCGATACATCTAGTCTACATGCCGAAGTTGTCGTTTTGGGCGGCGGTCCGGGTGGTTATACCGCCGCTTTTCGAGCCGCCGACTTGGGCAGACAGGTGGTTTTGGTCGAGCGTTATCCGGTGTTGGGGGGCGTTTGTCTAAATGTCGGATGTATTCCTTCGAAAGCATTGCTGCATGCCGCCAAGGTCATTCAGGAGGCGCAGGAATCTTCAAGTTTTGGACTGAATTTCGGTTCGCCGAACGTTGATTTGGACAAGCTGCGCGACTGGAAGAACAAAGTCGTGAAGACACTTACGACGGGGCTTGCAGGCTTGGCCAAGCAGCGCAAAGTTACCATCGTCAACGGCGTGGGCAAATTCTCTTCGGACCGAACGCTACAGGTTGAAACGGCAGATGGCACAAAGACGGTCAGTTTCGATCACGCCATCATCGCAGCCGGCTCGCAGCCGGTACAGATTCCGGGTTTCCCTCACGACGATCCGCGCATGATGGATTCCACGGATGCCTTGGAACTCGCCGAAGTGCCTAAGCGTCTTCTGATCATCGGCGGCGGCATCATCGGCTTGGAAATGGCCACTGTTTATCATGCGCTTGGTTCGAAGATCACGGTTGTCGAACTGATGGACCAGATCATTCCGGGCTGCGATGCGGATCTGGTTAAGCCGTTGTATCAGCGCATCAAGAAACAGTACGAGAATATTTTCCTTAAGACGAAGGTAACGCGCATCGAAGCGAAGTCGGAAGGATTGCAGGTTTATTTCGAAGGCGGTGAAGGCGCCCCCGAATCAGACTTGTTCGACCGCATCCTGGTCGCCGTAGGCCGGAAGCCAAACGGAAATCTGATCGGTGCGGAGAATGCCGGCGTCAAAGTCGACGACAAAGGCTTCATTCCGGTAGACACCTGTCAGCGAACCAATGTGCCTCATATTTACGCCATCGGCGATATCGTGGGCAATCCGATGCTGGCACACAAAGCGACTCACGAGGCGAAAGTGGCGGCGGAAGTCATTTCCGGAGAGCGCTCGGCGTTTCAGGCGTTAACTATTCCCTCGGTAGCTTACACCGATCCAGAGGTGGCCTGGATGGGACTTACGGAAAATCAGGCAAAAGCTCAAGGGATTGCCTACGACAAAGCCGCATTTCCCTGGGCGGCGAGCGGGCGGGCTCTAGGCATCGATCGCAAAGAGGGCGTAACCAAGATTTTGTGCGATAAAGAGACTAAGCGGATTCTGGGGGCAGGGATCGTCGGGCCTAATGCGGGGGAGCTTATCAGCGAGGCCGTTCTGGCGCTCGAGATGGGCGCCGATATGGAAGATATCGCCTTGACTATTCACCCGCATCCGACCTTGTCGGAAACCTTTGCGTTTGCCGCCGAGATGCTGGAAGGCAGTATTACGGACCTTTATATTCGAAAGTAGGCCGAATTCGCGCCGGAGGAGAGCATCCAGAGGGCGCTCTCTTATCCGCGCAACGTGTTCCTTCGGCGCAAAATTTTTCAGTCGGATGACTGCGAATCGGGTTGAGGCTCGAGACGTCCTGGATCTCTGCTCCGCTTGCCTCCGTTCCATGGCGCGACTTTGAACAGTAGTAGCATGCCTGGAAGGGTGAGCGCGAAGCAAACCCAAAAGAAGCGTTCCCAGCCTAGCGCTTCGATGTGAAGCAGCGAAATGTTTCCCATCTTAATGTCCCCACCTTCGACGAGAAAGCCGGTGAATGCATTGGCCAGCGTCCGTGGCGTTGCGGCCAGGCTGGTAAACAGCGCGAACTGGGTGGCGGTGTACGCCGGATTGGTGGCGGTGGCGATGTAGGCAACGAACGCGGCCGTGCCCAATCCGACACCGAACGCCTCGGCGCCGATAACGGCAGCCAGGCCAGCCAAGGTATGGCCGGCCGTGGCAAGCCAGGCAAAGCCGAGAATCACCAGCGCCTGTAAAACGCCAAATACCCAAAGAGACCGATGTATCCCCAGGGAAATCATCCATATTCCACCTAAAATGCCGCCTGCAACGTTAGGCCAAAGTCCGGCATGCTTGGCGATCACGCCGATTTCGGTCTTGCTGTAGCCCATGTCTAAATAAAAGGGCGTGGCCAGCGCCGTTGCCATGCTATCGCCCAGCTTGTAAAAAAAGATGAATCCCAGGACCGTTAACGCGCCGCTCCAACCCTTTCGTTGAACAAATTCACGAAAAGGATCGACTAAGGCTTGACGTAGCGTCGGAGGGGCGTGGCTGGAAAACTCCGGTTCGGTTCCGATGAGCGTCAGGAGAATGCCGGGGAACATGAACAGGGCCGTGATCAAGTAGACGGCGTCCCAAGACAAATAATCAGCGAGGATCAGCGACAGAGATCCCGGTACGAGCCCGGCGATTTTGTACGCATTCACGTGGATCACATTGCCAAGTCCTTGCTCTTCGTCCCTGAGAATCTCTCGCCGAAAGGCATCGATTGCAATGTCCTGGGTTGCTGAAAATAGTGCTACCGCTACCGCCAGCCAACGAATGGTCGCGATGTCTGGAACGGGAGCGAGCCAACCAAAAGCGGGAATCGAGAGCAGCAGTGCAATTTGGGTAATCAGCATCCAAGTCCGGCGTCGCCCCATTGGTAGACCGTATCGGTCACAGAGTGGCGCCCACAAAAACTTCCAGATGTAAGGAAATTGAACGAGAGCCAGCAACCCGATCTCTTTGAGGTCGACACCTCCGTCGCGTAGCCAGGCCGAAATCAGGCTGATCAGCACGAATAGAGGCAACCCCGAGGAAAACCCCGTGAGGACGCAGATCAACATCCGTCTGTTAAATAGCGCGTCACGCCAGGAAAGGGTAGTCATAATCGATGGTGAGTGGCGCATGGTCGGAAAAGCGCTCTTCCTTGTAAACATGGGCGGCGAGGATTGCTTCCCGGAGAGTGGGGCTGGTCACGTGATAATCGATACGCCAACCCACGTTCTTGGCCCAAGCCTGACCGCGATTCGACCACCAGGTATACTGTTCAGGCTCCTGATTGACGACACGAAAGGCATCGACCCAGCCGTCCTCCTCGAATACGACATCCAGCCAAGCACGCTCTTCGGGCAGGAACCCGGAGTTTTTCTGGTTGGATCGCCAATTCTTGAGATCAATGGGTTTATGGGCGATATTCCAGTCGCCGCAGAAAATATAATTGCGCCCGGACTGTGCGCATTCCCGAAGATACGGCAGGAAGCGGTTCATGAAATCGAACTTCACCGCTTGCCGTTCTTCGCTGGACGATCCGGAAGGCAAGTATAGGGAAACGACGCTTAGCGGGCCGAATCGGGCCTCGAGATAACGCCCCTCGGCGTCCATGTCAGGCCAGCCAATGCCCTGAATGACTTCGTCCGGTTCCCGTCGGCTATACAATGCCACACCGCTGTAGCCCTTTTTGACAGCATCCAGGTAGTAGCACTGGTACCCTTTAGGCCAGTAGATAGGGTCTTCCAGTTGGTGTGTCTGAGCCTTGGTTTCCTGTAGGCAGACAACGTCGGCATTCTGTTTATCCATCCAGTGGAAAAAGCCTTTGCGCGCTGCTGACCGCACGCCGTTAACATTGAGGGAAACTATACGCATTATGGTTTATATCTCAGATAGGTATATAGCCGCTAGAGTGCTGTCGCCGAAAATGGAAATAAAGGCTGATGCGGGTGGGCCGATGTTCAGTTGGAAGCAGGACGATCCGCGCTAAAGAGTGCGTCCATCTTGCAGTGAAGAGCCGTTTTAAGTACCATGAAAAATTTGTCGTCCCTTTGTTCTGATTTCCTGGAGAAAGCCTCATTATGAAGCCGGATATTCATCCCGAATACAAGTCCATCGCCGTCCATTGCAGTTGCGGCAATACCTTCGAAACCAAGTCGACGCTTGGCAAAGATTTGCAGGTTGAAGTTTGCTCCGCTTGCCATCCATTCTATACAGGCAAGCAGAAGATCGTCGACACTGCCGGTCGTGTTGACAAGTTCCGACGCAAGTACGGACGGGGCTGATTTTTCAGCCTCGTTTGCGTCTTTCGAAATCGGCCTGGCCGCCCCTCGTTTAACGGCAATGAGCAAGGAATGCTCTCCGTTTTGGGCCGGTCAAAACCGGATTATCGATCAACCGATAGATATTGGTCTTTGATTGTCGTTCTCGTGAGGCTTCGGCCGAGTCTCACGGCGAAATGCCGTTAATCAGTTTCTCGACGTCCTGGAGAGAGCCGCCAGGCACCGTCTTTTCCTTTCGATTGATCCGTTGCCCCTTCAATTCCGGCGGGAGTACCGCCAATTCGACGCGGACGCCATCGACAAAAAAATCCAGCGCCGGATACGTCATGCCCCGCCTGTGTCCCAAATTCAACGAAAAGGCCCCTTCCTTAAATGGTATGCGGGCTTCAACCAATTTCTTGATGATCTCTTCGGGGCTTTCGGGATATACATACAAGATGATCGGGCTGTATTTACTGGCGCTGCCATCCAACGCGCCACCGATCAATCGCGGCGAAAACTCTTCCAGGAAACGCATGGCCTCTAATGCGAGTTTTCGAAGACGAGCAATGTGCAGCGGTTGTGTTTCAGCCCGATAGAGTCGATGGTATTCCTCTAACGCCTGGTCGATTTCCTCGTTTCGGGGAAGGCTTCGTGAATTCGCTATCCCCAGGCGGGCGGCAGCCTTGTTTTTTGCCGGAAGATAATCGTTTACACCCTCTTCGGCGATAATCCTCGCAGCCTCCTGAGCGATCAATAGGCGTGCTTTATCTCTCGTAGACATGATGGAGATCAAAATAGCGATTCGATTGGTTTTTCGGTCGTCGTTCGAAGGGGAGGGGGCTTCGGTAATTCCGGCTCGGCCTCGTCTTCCATGACTTCAGAGGGAGGCGGTTCGCTTACGCGCGGCGCAGCATAGTAACGAGGGGCGCGTTCCGACGGGAAAACCTCGAAGATAGCATTAGCGCTGCCGGGCGGAGCAAGCATTCCCGTGCCCGGATCCATCCGAGCGATGGTCAACCCGCTTGGAAGCGGAAAAGTCTGCTCGGGTAAATCTTTGAGGGCTTCCTGCATGAAATACATCCACATGGGCAGTGCGGCTTTGCCGCCAGTTTCACCTTTTCCCAAGGATTTTGATGAATCGAAGCCGACCCAAGCGATGGTCGTCAGAGAGGGAACATAACCGTTAAACCAGGCATCCCTATATTCATTCGTTGTGCCGGTTTTGCCGGCAATATCGTTACGCCCCAGTTCCATTGCACGGGTCGCGGTCCCGGTTCGTACCACGTCTTGCAGCATGGAGTTCATCATGTAATGGACCTGGGGAGATAACGTGCGAGGCGCAAAATTCGTTTGGTGATCATCGGACTCGGCACAATTCGCACATGCGATTTGCGGCGTAGCTCGGAAGATCGTTCTATCGGCTTCGGTTTCGATGCGTTCGATGAAGTACGGTTCGACGTGGAAGCCGCCATTCGCGAACACGGCATAGGCTTGCCCCATCCGGAGGGGCGTTGCAGTGCCGCTTCCTAAGGCTAGCGGGAGAGATCGTGGCAGCTCTTCGGGCTGAAAGCCGAAGCGCATGGCCATATCTATGGCCTTCTTGAGGCCGATGCTTTGAAGCAATCGAATGGATACGAGGTTTCGTGATTTGGCGAGTGCGACTCTGAGTCGCGTGGGGCCGTAAAATCGGCCCGAGTAATTCTGAGGACGCCAGAATCCGTCCGCCTGGGACGGGTCGGAAAAGACAACGGGAGCGTCATTTACGACACTCGCCGGAGTATATCCGTGGGTCAATGCTGCCGCGTAGAGTATTGGTTTAAAGCCGGAGCCGGGCTGTCTTTGCGCCTGAGTCGCTCTGTTGAACTTGCTGAGAGCAAAATCATACCCGCCGCTCAGCGCGACTACGGCACCGCTGGTCGGATCCAATGCGACCAGCGCGCCGTCGACTTCCGGCATCTGGCTAAGTTTCCAATGGTCGTTGCCGTCTTTGCGAAGCCTGATGAGATCACCGGCCTTGAGTATCTCTTTGGTGCTTTTGGGCAGAGGACCTTGTGCATTCTCGGAGATATACTTGCGTGCCCATTTAAGGCCGTCCCAGTCCAGTTCGATGCGCTGTTTGTCGCCGAGATAAATTTCTGCCGAGCTGTCTTTAACAGCTAGGACCAGCCCGGGTACCGTTTCTCCCGCTCTGGGGATGCTGGATAATCGCTCGTCCCAGTCCTTGGGGCGCTTGTCCTTCTTTAAATCTACTCGTTGCTTAGCGCCCCGAAATCCGTGACGCTCATCGTAGTCGTGCAGCGCAAGGCGCAGCGCCCTGTCTGCGGCTGCCTGCAAGCGGCTGTCGATCGTGGTGTATATCCTGTAACCGCTGGTGTAAGCGGATTCGCCATACTGCCGATACATCTCGTTGCGGATCAGCTCTGCGACATGGGGGGCATTTAACTCGACGGGGGTCGTATGGAGTTTTGCGGTGACAGGCCGGTTGATCATGTCCTGGTAAGTCTGATCATTGATGTAGCCCAGTTTCCGCATCCGCTTTAGGACATAGTTTCGCCGGCTCGCCGCCCTCTCTGGATTGGTTATCGGATTGAACGCGGAGGGAGCCTTCGGTAAACCCGCAATCGTCGCGATTTCATCCAGGTCGAGCTCGTTAATCCCTTTGCCGTAGTAGACCTGAGTCGCAGCTACGACGCCATACGCGTGGTGGCCGAAGTAGATCTTGTTCAAGTACAGCTCCAAGATCTGTTCTTTCGTCAATTCCGATTCGATTTTGATCGCCAGCACGATTTCCTTGAGTTTGCGAAAAAAGGTCTTTTCGCTGCTTAAAAAGAAATTGCGGGCCACCTGCATGGTGATCGTGCTGCCACCTTGCTTCTTCTTGCCCGTCCGAAGAAAGGAAAACGTCGCTCGCAATAAACCTTGGTAGTCCACGCCCGGATGGTCAAAAAACCGATTGTCCTCGGCCGCCAAGAAAGCCTGAATGACTTTTTCTGGCACTTCGGAAAAGCTGACCGGGCTGCGCTTCATTTCGCCGTATTGCGCGATTAGGAGGCCATCTTTGCTGTAAATGCTCATCGGAGTCTGGTACCGCGCATCCCGCAAAACTTCTATATCCGGGAGTTGCGGTTCGATGAACCGATAAAGCAAGAACGCGGCTAAGGCCAAACTCGCGAATCCGGCAAGGAGGAAAAAAAAGATTAGCTTCAAGAGGCTCACTGAACGGGAGCGCGCTTGGCGTCGACTGTTGCGGGTTCTCACTCGACAATCAAAAAGGTGTTTTCAGGCTGCGGCTACAAATAGTAGCTCCGAAGTGCACGGTTGATCGGTGTTTGGCGTGTCATGGGCAAACTTCTAATCCCTACTATACTACAGTACAGAGTCTAGCGGGCGATGAGAAACGCCATTAAGACACGGTATCGCTTGCATGAGGTCAAGGCCAGTTTAGGAAGTCATCGATGTTTTTTTTGAACCACAAGAGACCGCCGCTACTTGGCATCGATATCAGCACGGCGGCCGTAAAGCTGCTGGAACTGAGTAGAAACGGACAGAACTATCGGGTGGAAAGCTATGCTGTCGCGCCGTTGCCGTTGGACGCCGTGATCGACAAGAACATCGCTAAGGTTGAAATCATCGGCAATGTTATCAAATCGGTCATCAAGCAATCGGGCACCCGATTGAAGCACGCGGCGGTGGCGGTACCGAGTTCTTCGGTAATAACCAAGATGATCTCGATGCCCGCTTCTCTAAGCGATGACGAGTTGGAAGCGCAAATCGAACTGGAGGCGGATCAATACATTCCCTACTCACTGGACGAGGTGAGCCTGGATTTCGAGGTGCAGGGCAAAGCCGAGAAAAATCCGGACATGGTCGATGTGCTACTGGTCGCCTCTCGTAAGGAGAATGTGGAGGATCGTGTGGCGGCTCTGGAGATGGCCGGACTCAAGGCGGAAGTCGTGGATGTGGAATCGTACGCCCTGGAGAATGCGTGCAATCTTATTTTGGATCAACTGCCCGGCTACAGTTCGGATCAAACCATCGCCGTGGCTGATGTCGGGTCGACCATGACGACCCTGAATGTGATCCATAATCGCCGCATCATTTATACCCGCGAGCAGGGATTCGGCGGCAAGCAGTTGACGGAAGAAATCCAGCGTCGTTACGGGCTTTCCTATGAGGAAGCCGGTTTGGCAAAAAAACACGGCGGTCTTCCAGACAATTATCAGCTCGAAGTGCTGGAGCCGTTCAAACAAGCGATGGCGCAGCAAATCGGCCGCTCGCTGCAGTTTTTCCTGTCTTCAAGCTCGCATCGCACCGTCGACGGGCTCGTGTTGGCCGGAGGGTGCGGCTCGATCCAAGGGATCGATCGTTTCGTGGAAGGCATTCTGGGTATCCCCACTACTTCCGCCAACCCGTTTGTCACCATGTCTCTCGCGCCGCGCGTTAAACCGCAAAGTTTGAGCAATGATGCTCCGGCACTTATGACTGCTTGTGGATTGGCATTAAGGAGTTTGGACTGATGGCTCGAATCAACTTACTTCCTTGGCGTGCGGAACATCGCAAACAACGGCAAAAGGAATTCGTCGCTATTACCCTGGCCGCGTTGCTATCGACCGGGGCGATTCTGTGCTTCGTTCATTATTTCATCGGCAGCATGATCGATTATCAGAGCCAGCGTAATCAATACTTGGAGTCCGAGATCGCCCTGCTCGATCAGAAGATCAAGGAAATCGAAGAGTTGGAAACCAAGAAAAAACGGCTGATCGCCAAGATGGAAGTCATCCAGCGATTGCAAGCGAGCCGGCCCGAGATCGTCCATTTGTTCGATGAGTTGGCGCGTACCATTCCCGAAGGTGTTTATCTAACGGATTTAACCCAGTTGGATAGCAATCTGACGATGAATGGAATGGCCCAGTCCAATGCCCGAGTTTCCGCTTACATGCGGAATTTGGAGTCTTCGCCTTGGATGAGGGAGCCCCTTTTAAACATCATCGAGACCAAGCAGGAGGCTAAGGAAAGCAAAAAAGCACAGGGCAACCGCTTTACGCTTCAGGTCAAGCAGGGAGGAGATAAGGCGGACAATCAGGAAAGGAAACCGTCATGAATCTTTCCGAAATCAATTGGGACATAGAAAACGCGGGCGCGTGGCCGCTACCGATCAAGGTGGCGATTATTACCATACTATGCCTAATTCTGAGTGGCTTGGGGTACTACTTGGACACTCAGGATCAAATCGCGCAGCTCGAAACTGAAGAAAGCAAGGAACTGGAACTCAAGAACAAATTTGAGCAGCGGCAAAAAAAGGCCGCAAATCTAGAAGAATACAAGGAGCAAATGGCGGAAATCGAGAAGAGTTTCGGCGATTTGCTCAGGCAGCTACCCGATAAAACCCAGGTTCCCGAATTATTGGTCGACGTTTCTCAAACCGGCTTAGCGGCCGGATTGGAGTTCGAGCTTTTCAAACCCGGCGCCGAAATCGCCAAAGAGTTCTATGCGGAGTTACCCATAGAAATCCGCGTGATCGGCGACTATATGGAGTTCGGTGCGTTCATCAGCGGACTGGCGTCGTTACCGCGAATCGTAACGATACATAACGTGAAGATCGCAGCCCACAACAAGGATGCGGGAGCAAAGAAATCCGCAAAGGACCCATTGGTCATGAGCGCGCTGGTCAGGACTTATCGCTACCTGGACGAGGGGCCTGCTCCAGCGAATCAAGTTAAAAAGCCACAACAAAGAAAGTAGCACTATGGGTGGGCACTTGAAGTTTTTGGTACCGCCGTGCCATCCACGACTCCTCGTGTCGTGGATGCTCGCTATCGGACTAACCGGATGCGCCGGGGACGATTTGACGGATTTACAGGCCTACGTTGCAGAGGTCAAGGCACGTCAGAAAGGATCAGTCGAGCCGTTGCCGGAAGTTAAGACAGTAGAGCCATTTGTATTCAATGCGGAGGATTTGCGAAATCCTTTCGTTATCGATGAGAAGGCTCAGGAGACTGAAGAGGAAAAAATTGCGAGTAGCATCCGGCCAGATATCAATCGCCCTAAGGAGGAACTGGAATCCTACGAGCTGGATACGCTACGCATGGTCGGAACGGTCGATCGGCAAGGTTCGCTGTGGGGATTAGTGAAAGCTACCGACGGAACGATTCACCGGGTGCGCGTCGGTAATCACATGGGAAAAAACTTCGGCAAGATCGTCAACATCAAAGAAAACTTGATCGAATTGGTAGAAATCATATCCGACAGTCCCGGGGCATGGCGTGAACGTAAAGCGTCTCTTGACTTGGCGGAAGTGGGGGAGAAGAAATGAGAGCGGAAATAGGTAACCGTATCGCGTCGGCCGCACGGCAGCGATACAAAAGAATGATGGGTCTTATTCTGATCGGTTTGTCCCTGCATCTGCCCGTCAGTCAGGCGGAGGGGCTTGTACTTAAGTCCGTGGATTTTTCGATCCTGCCTGGGGATAACTTACAGCTGCTTTTGGGTTTAAGTGGGCCCGCCAGAGAGCCGAGAATCTTCCATACCGAAAATCCCGCCCGCATTGCACTGGATTTGCCCGGCGTAACGAACGGTTTGGACCAGAAATTAGTGCCGATCAATGTGGGTGGAGCTCAAAGTGTTCAAGCCGTGGAATCGTCCGGTCGTACCCGCGTGGTCATCAATTTGACCAACATGATGCCCTACACCAGCCGGCTAGACGGTGACAATATTCTTATCACACTGCAAAGCGGCACTGCACCGATTGCCGCCGCGAGCGCAGCATCGACAAAATCGCAGTTTATGGATCGGCCACTCGGCGGAAGCGATAGGCGGATTGAAAACATTGACTTTCGTCGTGGCGAAAAGGGTGAGGGACGACTTCTAGTGACGCTGAGCGATCCTAAGTCCTTGGTTGATATCCACGAAGAGGGACAAAAGGTCATTGTCAGATTTGCCGACACGGGTCTGCCTCCGCAATTGGAGCGCAGGCTCGACGTCATGGATTTCGCTACTCCTGTCCGTTCCGTCGACGCCACGACGGAAGGTGCCCATGCGAGGATGGTCGTAGCGACGGTTTCCGACGACTACGATTATTCCTCTTACCAGACCGATAACGTCCTGACGGTGGAATTTCGTCCGTTGACCAAAATGGAAAAAGAGGAAATCAAGAAAAAGAATTTCTCGTACTCGGGCGAGAAGCTGACGCTAAATTTCCAGGACATTCCGGTGCGGTCTGTTCTTCAAATTCTGGCTGATTTTACCAACCTGAATATTGTTGCCAGCGATACCGTTCAGGGGAATGTAACCCTTCGGCTCAACGATGTTCCGTGGGATCAGGCTTTGGAATTGGTCCTCAAGTCCAAGGGATTGGGGAAACGGCAAGAAGGAAACATCATCCGCGTCGCACCGTTGGAAGAAATCAATAAACAGGAGAAGGAGGAACTCGAAGCTCAGAAAGTCGTGGAAGATTTGGAGCCGCTGCGGACGGAAATCATCCAGATCAACTACACCACGGCCGAAGATATCAAGAAAGTTTTAGTCGGCACCACTGAACGGATTAGCCAATCCATGAGTCAACCGGCCGGCATCGGCGGTGCGTCGGCATCCACAGCCGTATCGACACTGGATGTGAGTCAATCGGTTTTATCCGGTCGGGGTAACGTAACCGTCGATCCGCGGACCAATCAGTTGATCGTGAAAGATACTCCGCGCAATTTGGAGCGAGTCCGCGATCTTGTTCGCCAGTTGGACAAGCCAATTCGGCAGGTACTGATCGAATCTCGGATCGTCATTGCCAGAAACGATTTTCTGAGGGATTTGGGTAGTCGGCTTCAGGTCAACAGGCTGGTTAAAGGGAGAGGCGCCGATTCCTTTTCAGATGCAGGTTCGGGATCAAGCGGCGTCATTTTCCAGCAACCGGCCGCCGGCGGGGAGAAGTCGACCAACGCCGACGTGCTGGTGGATCTCGCGGCTCAGGGCGCGGCAACCGCCGCGACTGGTGGCGCGAGCGCCCTTGGATTCACTCTCATCAAAGCGGGCGATTACTTGCTTGATCTCGAGTTATCGGCCGCACAGCGTGAGGGGCGTAGCGAAACAGTCTCCAATCCTCGGCTGATTACCTCGGACCAGACCAAGGCGGTCATCAAGCAGGGTGTCGAGATTCCTTATCAAACTACGGTTGTAGCGGGGGGAGGAGCGTCGGCCAACATCACCTTCAAGCAGGCAGTGCTTGAGCTGAATGTGACGCCGCATATCACGCCCGACGATCAAGTGTTGATGGAATTGTTGATCAAGAAAGATGAACAAGGCCAGCAAACGCCAGTTGGCCCGGCAATCGATAAGCGCGAGATCGAAACGACGGCACAAGTTGCCAACGGGGAAACCGTGGTGTTGGGAGGCGTTTACGAGGGCTTGAATCGGAATAACACCGACAAAGTTCCGTTTTTCGGGGATCTGCCGGGAATCGGATATATGTTCCGGAGAAATAATGTCGAAGATACAAAAAGGGAGTTGCTCGTTTTCATCACGCCGAAAGTTCTCAAGCAAGATCTCGCCCTTCGCTGATTTCTGCTGACATTGGAAACAAAGGCGCGGCCTTAAACGGCGGCGCCTTTTTGTTTTCAGGCCGGCTGTGAGTGTTACTGCCCGGTATTTTCGACACACATGGTATGATGACCCGATTTCTCACCTCGGGCAGCATGAGACATACGCACAATATTTATTTGATCGGGCCCATGGGAGCGGGCAAGACGACCATTGGGCGACTTCTGGCCAAAGCCTTGGGTGTCCGATTCGTGGATAGTGACAGGGAGATAGAACATCGCACCGGCGTCTGTATCCCTATGATTTTCGAGTATGAGGGTGAGGAAGGCTTCAGAAGGCGAGAATCCGAAGTTTTGGCCGAGTTGTGTTGCGAGGACGGAATAGTGTTGGCTACCGGGGGGGGATCGATTCTGTTGCCGAAGAATCGAGAAGTGCTGCATGGGCGGGGATTCGTCGTATATCTGCAGTGTTCGGTCGAAAAGCAGCTTGAGAGAACTCACAAAGATTCCAACCGGCCGCTGCTCAAGACCGAAAATCCTCGCCAGCGACTACAAGAGTTGTTGCGGGTGCGGGAGCCGATTTATCGCTCTTTGGCCGATTTCATCGTGGATACGGGAACGCATTCCAGCCGCAGCGCCGTCCGCCAAATCTTGAAAGCCTATAACCGAGCAAACGCGAATTCATGAAAACCCTGACTGTCAGCCTGGGCGAACGCAGCTATCCAATTTATATCGGTTCGAGAGTTCTGGAGTCCGGCGAACTCCTGTCTAGGCACCTCAGTTCCAGCCAAGTCATGGTGGTTACCAACGAAACGGTTGCCCCCCTCTATTTGGACCGGGTCAGACAGAGCCTAGACGGCAAGCAGACCGCCGAGGTGGTTTTGCCGGACGGCGAGTCTTATAAAAGCATCGAATCGGCAATGGTCATCTTCGATGAGTTGCTTGTCCGAAAATTCAGCCGAGACGCGTCTCTCATCGCCCTAGGGGGCGGGGTAATCGGCGATCTGGTGGGTTTCGCCGCCGCGTGTTATCAGAGGGGCGTGCCGTTCATTCAAATTCCGACGACTTTGCTGGCGCAGGTGGATTCTTCCGTAGGTGGAAAAACCGCAGTCAATCATCCGCGCGGCAAGAACATGATCGGGGCTTTTTATCAGCCGCAATGCGTGCTGGCCGATACTTCGACGCTCGATACATTGGCTGACCGGGAGTTTAGCGCCGGCTTGGCCGAGGTGATCAAATACGGTCTTATCCGCGATTTCGAATTTTTCGTCTGGCTGGAAGCCAACCTGGAGATGCTTTTGGGCCGCGATGCCGACGCCCTAACCTACGCCATCGAGAGATCCTGTATCAACAAGGCGGAGGTTGTAGCCGAAGACGAGCGGGAGTCCGGGGTGAGAGCAACACTGAATTTGGGGCACACCTTTGGGCATGCCATTGAAACAGGAATGGGTTACGGAAGCTATCTGCACGGCGAAGCAGTAGCGATCGGAATCTGTCAGGCCGCAGATCTCTCACGACGGTTGGGTTGGCTGGATACTGATAGCGTCGAGCGCATCATTTCGTTGCTTAGGCGGGCACGGCTGCCGGTGACGCCGCCAGCGAATTTGGATGTAGACCGCTATTTGGACCTGATGGCTGTCGACAAAAAAAACGTGGCAGGTAAGCTGCGGCTAATCTTGCCGGAAAAGATCGGGCGGGCAACTTTGCCTATAGCGGTCGATCTCGAGTTGCTTCGGGCCACCTTGAGTGAATATGGGCGCGGCTGAGCTTTCACTGCCCGCCAGCGGTCGCGAGAGCGCTCATGGCGGGCAATCCTTATCGCTGATTTCTGCGGCACGCATACAAAAGTTCGACTTGCTTTCGCACTTGGCGGTTAACTTGGCTCAGCCCATCGTCGTATGCGGACCGGAAGGCATCGGCAAGACAACCTTCTTGCGTCTTCTCAAGACCCGCTTGGCGCCACTTGCAACGGTTTGCTATTTGACGTCAGCGCCCGGCGTGAGTTTTGAGCGCATCGTCGATGAGTTGTCCCGCGCCTTAAATCAGGAAAAATCGAGATCGGCATCGTCGGGAGCGGATTTGACCGATTTGCTGGAAAGCTATGCCAAGGAGCGTCGAAACGTGGTGCTGCTGCTCGACGATGCCGGCGCGCTCGTGTCGGGGCTTTTAGACGCCTTATGGCAGTTAGCTGGCCGTTATCCTTCCTTGTGCTTGGTATTCGCAATGCGCACCGAAGAAATGCCGCAAAAATCCGACACCGACAAATCCGCTCTTGGCGATGCGTTTATATTGGAGATTCCCGCACTATCGGAAGAGGAATGCGGACTCTTCGCGGACCAATTGAGGGTGACGTTGCCTGAATTGGTCACCGAGCACGGAATTACGGAATCCTTCGTAAAACGGCTGCATGCCAGAAGTCGAGGAATTCCTGGCAAAGTGATCGAAATTCTGGGATCTCCCTACGGATCGGCCACAGCGGCGATATCGACTAAGGTCGGTTGGCTTACCGGCGCCGGCTTATTGGTTGGCGCAACGGCCTACGCGTTTTTTTTGATGTTCTCGCGGCAGATCCCGGAGCCGGACCAACAGATTTACGATGGCCCTGTTGTCCAAAATCCCGAGATGGTCTCCGTTGTCTCTCCCGACTCCGAAAAGGCCCAAGCTGTCCAGCCCCCGAATCTTGACGAGCCGCTTACTGATCCACAATCGTCATCTGTGCCTTTGCCGCTAGCCGAGAGCGAAAAGTCGGAGAGCCTACCGATTCGCGAATCGGTAGAGATGGCAGCGACACGTACGTTCGAAGCGGAGGCGAAGAAAACAGTTGAAGCTCATAAGCCGATAGAACCGGACACCCAGCGTGAGCCACTACCGCCTTCGGTCATGGAAGAACCGAAAAGCATGTCGGAGGCGCAGATCGAGATGTCGCCGGACCGTTTGCCGCCGGCCGGCGCTGTAACTGAAGCTGAGGCGAAGAGGGGCCAATCGGGTGCGCAAGAGAGCGAGCGTTCGAGATCGCCAGAGATCGTTATGGAAGGTCTTAAGAGTGCCGAATGGCTGATGAATCAAAGTCCCGAAGCCTACACCTTGCAGATCGTCGCCGTTTCCCGATTGAACGCGGTGCGTAAGCTGGCCAAACAATTTCCGCCGGGCAGCGAACTGGCCAGTTTTCGTTCCCGCAAGGGGAGCAGTGATCTCTATCCGCTGTTTTTCGGAATCTATCCGACTCTGCCTGCGGCCAAGGAAGCAACGGCGACTTTACCCCTTTCCGTCGGTCAGCCTTTGCCCAGACAGATGAAATCTATTCACCAAGAGATTCGGCGAATGATGCCGCGGCATGCGGAGCTTAGCTCGTCGGTTGATTCTTCGGCTCGTTGAAATTAATCGAACGGATGTTCTAAAGGCGTGTTATGAATTCGGCGTGAATGCCATGTCTTGCTCCCGAGTGTCGATTTTTACGCCCATTGCTGTAACCCGATCTTTCTGCCATTGATTTGCGTGATGCCATGAATGCACCTAAAAATGATTGTCTTATCCGTGCACTATTGAGACAGCCCACCGAAAGGACCCCGGTTTGGATGATGCGCCAAGCGGGCCGCTATTTGCCCGAATATCGTCGCGTCAGGGAGCAAGCGGGCAGTTTTATGAAATTGTGCAGCACGCCCGAACTGGCTTGCGAGGTCACGTTGCAGCCTCTCGCGCGCTTCCGTCTGGATGCCGCCATTCTATTCTCCGATATTCTCACGGTGCCGGATGCCATGGGTTTGGGTCTGGAGTTCGTCGAAGGCGAGGGGCCCCATTTCAGAAATCCGGTCCGCAGTGCTGCGGATGTGCGCCGGCTGTCGGTTCCTGATCCGGAAACCGATTTGCGGTATGTCATGGATGCTGTACGCCTGATTCAACAAAATCTGGACGGCAGCGTTCCGCTTATCGGGTTCTCGGGTAGTCCCTGGACTTTGGCCACCTATATGGTCGAGGGCGGCGGCGGGCAGGAGTTTCGCAGGGTCAAGGGATTGATGTACGAGCAACCCGTGGTTCTCCATGATCTCCTGGAAAAATTGGCCGACGCCGTAGCGCTGTATATCAATGCCCAAATCGCCGCAGGCGTCGATGTGGTCATGGTGTTCGACACATGGGGTGGAATTCTGCCGGCGGCGCATTACGAAGAATTCTCCTTGGCTTACGCCAAGCGCGTACTCGACAAGCTGAATCGGCGCCACGGCGGCAAAATCATACCGACCATCTTCTTTACCAAGGGCGGCGGACAGTGGCTGGAAGCCATGGCGGAAACGGGATTCGACGCCTTAGGCTTGGATTGGACCACACCCATCGGAGAGGCGCGTCGACGAGTGGGGCACAAGGTCGCGCTGCAAGGCAATTTGGATCCTATGGCTTTGTATGCACCGATCGAGGCCATACGCACCGAAGTAAAGCGGGTCTTGGAGCAATACGGTCACGGAGAGGGACATGTGTTCAACTTGGGACATGGGATATTGCCCGATGTCGATCCCGAGCACGCCAAGGCGATGATCGAAGCCGTGCACGAACTCAGTCCCGCATTTCACGGACGTTGATTTATGTCGGAGCACAACCCTTGGAAATTGATTCGGCGTCGGGAAGTCTACGAAAATCCGTGGATTCGTCTGGACGAGGACGAGGTGATCAACCCATCCGGCGGGTTGAGTATTTATGGCAGGATCCATTTCAAGAGTCAGGCTATCGGCATCATACCGATAGACGCCGAAGGCAATACTTGGCTGGTCGGCCAATATCGCTACGTGCCCGATGCCTATTTCTGGGAAATTCCCATGGGCGGTTCGCCCGAAGGTGAAGACATTCTGGAGACCGCGAAACGCGAGCTCAAGGAGGAAACCGGCCTGATAGCCAAGGACTGGAGTGTTTTCATGCACTTGCATACCACGAACTCGGTTACCGACGAGGAAGGCTATGTGTTCCTTGCGGAGGGTTTGGTGGAGGGCGAACCGGACTTCGAAGAGACGGAGGCTATTACAATCAAGAAGCTGCCTTTGCTGGAGGCGGTGCGCATGGTGATGGACGGCACAATCACCGACTCGATCAGTGCCGCCGGCCTGTTAAAGCTTGCTTGCCTCAGAAATTTGCTTCCTCCCGCCTGCCGTTAGTTAAACCGGTCTGCCAATAGGTCCGCTGTTCCACCATCGGGTTACGGCGCCCGAATGGTCCGGCTTTTGCCTGTATTATCGATAAGCGACATAACCTTGATTGAATTGGGGCAAAAGCTCTGATCGATCACGGTAAGGAGAACCGCAACCGCTCGTCGTCGTCCAATGGATAATCCGTTTTTTCTCCCGGCATACCGGAGGCGTAGGCTCACGGACAGTTGCTATACTCGAGGAGAAGTTTCATGATCGGCTTGCAACACGGGCGGATTCGTCGCTTTTTGGGGTAGATCTTAACTCTTTGGAGGTCTAGACATGATGGCGCCTGAAAACCTCGACGCGAACTTGATTACGGATGTAAACGTCCAGGAATTCTTCAGGGAATCGGTAACAACGGCTTTATCGAATCAAAAAGTCGATGCCGGAGAGGACACCGTCTACTACATCGTCAACTTGCTTGCCTATTTCACCCAGGCGGACAAGCTGTTTTCCCGTACCGCCGAAGGCGTCACATTGCAGCCACTTGCCTTGATCTACGCTGAAGCCGTGGAGGCGGCGAGCATGGAAGAGAGGCATCAAATTCTGCGCAGGCTCGGAGACGTGGCGCTATTGATATCCGGCTTGTTTTCCTCCAGCCTCAATCGAAAGCTCGTCGACATCGACTATTACATCGCCATGGGGGGTACCGCCTATGGATATCTGTGCGACCTTAACCGAGGCACCTTACGAGGTAAAGCTTTCTGCGCGATTTTTGGCGAGCTTTCCGAAAAGTTCCAATCGTTCGTGGACGTACTGTCGGAGGTCGGGGAAAGAACCCCGTTGAATTCGTGCACCGATATTATGAGGCTCTACGAAATCTGGCTTCGAACCGGCAGCAAGCGCGCGGCTGACAAGCTGAGGAAACTGGGCATAGAGCCGGCCCAAGGCTCGATCAGTCGCCGGCACAACTGAAGGAGGCGCCACTTCCTAGAAACGGCAGTTGGCCGCTTTAGAAGGAGTAGAAAAGCCGCATGAATTCTGACCGTCCTACCTTCTACCGATCTCACCGCTTAGGTGAAAAGGCTACGCACCCGATTGCACGGCGGGCGAGCTGCCTGGCGGCGTTGCTTCTCATCGCGGGAGACTACCTCGCTGCCTCGTCGCGCCCCTTCGACGGGGCTCAGGACAGGCCCTTCGACCGAGCTCAGGACAGGCTTGCCATCCGGCCCGCCCGCCGCACACTCGGACGCGTCCAACTGCCGTTTCTAGGATTATGCGCCTGAATGTCCTGCAGAAGCTGCTGGAGCGCATCTATCGCATCGAGGTTGATCTCGATGTGGAGGATTTCTTGATTACCGATCCGGACCTCGCGCGGCGTTTGGACACCAGCATCAATCCTCGCGAAAGCAAAGAGAAGCTCTTGGTCTCGCAACAAGATGACCATCTGGATCTCGCACTTTTCCTCGATGCCTCGGTATTGGCCCGCCTGACCGATGATGATCCGCTGGTGAGTCTTCATTCCGAAAATTTCATCGATTTCCTTTTGGCCGTGGAAGGCGTCAGTCACTTTCTTTATCTCATATGGAACGCTGGCGTCGAGCGCGGCGTGACGCTGATGGAACTGGAGATGCAGGCCGAGGTGGATAAATTCGTAACCGCCACATCGCTATGGAAGCGGCAGGGCAAAAGTCTTGTACCTTCGGAACTTCGATATTGCCTATTCGAGGCCCCGGCTTACGACGCGGCATTGGACCAGGTTCAGCGGCAGCGCTATGAAGATGCCAACCATTATGCAGGCAAGTATTGCCTTCGATTGGAAACCCGTTATCTGAAAAAAGCGCGGGCAGGCGAGATGATGGAAGAACTCCGCCGGTTTTATCGGCTTACTCAAGGCGAAAAGATTCGGCTGATCAATTCGATTGCTTGATGGGCGCTTGCTTAGAGATGGCCCCAGCCGAGTTTCGACTTACCCGTACTTTTTTTATTTGGATAATTGGCGGGTTAGAAAAAGCTCGCGCGGGCCTTATTCTAACCAAATCGGGAGTTCCCCGGCTCTGTCGGGGGGATAATACTTACTTCTCAACATCATTCGGGTGTTGAATGACGTGTCCTCTTGCTTTTCTTTGGCGCTGGGTTAATTTCCGATGCGTCAACCGCAATCGAGGTCAACTTTTCTGCCTTTTGAATGCCTATCTTCACTACAGGAACAATCGCAGCAGGGAGAAGATTGCTTTCGGATTGCCCAACATTGGCAGCAGATAGCCCGAACTCCATATATAAGGACCAAATGCCTTCGTGGATTCCCTGTTTCTTAATTAATACTTCGGCAATCTCTTTGTGCGAGAACGCGAACCGAGTTGGTTCCTCTGTTTCAACTTGCTTTTCTGTGCTCATTAATTTACCGTCCTGGCGTACCCGACTAAATTATCCGGAACAATGATCGGCTTATCTTCTGGTTCGTTAGTAATCGTTGCGGTAGTGCTCCGCAAGACCGCAAGTCCCCGAAGTAGTTGCACGGGTGTATCGGGTGTATTCTGAAGGGCGGAACGCAAGTCGAAAATGGCCGAGAGCATTTCATCCGTGCCCAGAGACCTATGACACATTAATGGAACTTCTCGGTTACGTTCGCTAGCGTCAAACGTCTCTACCGCTCGTTGAATTGCTTGTTTGACGAACTCATTAAGTCTAGTCTTTTGTAACCTAGCAACCCGAGCTGCTGCTTTGTGGAGTTCGGGGCCGATCCGAACGTTAAATGATCCGCTATAGGGCTTTTGTGGTTTGACGCCTTGTTCTTCGCACGTAGCAATGTAATCGTCTACTGCCTCATGGAATGCATTTAAAAGCTCAGGTACGGTTTGGGCTTCGAATGTAACAAGTGGATCGATAAATTCCAACTTCCCATATAAGCATCCGTCCTCGAAGCTAACGTTAACGGAACCATAGTAGCCTTTGTAGCGCAGCATATTCATCATAAATACCCCGCGTTTTTTAATTTCTCTATGACCATCTCCAAAGCGTAGCGTTTAACGATTGAACCTGGATGCGGTTTATGTAGATTGATCATGTCATTCGGATTGCCGTTGTCAAACTTGACACGAGATCCATCCCCCTGTCTTTGCCGATATCCAAAGTGTTGCAAGACGCTCACGAGTTCCGTCCACGTGAAGTCTGAAGGGACCGCGATCAATCGTTCGATGAGTTTTTCTTTCTTACTCACGACTCGAAACAGAGTTTAGTAACCGATGGTTACATTAGCAACTGTAATTTAGTTGCACGGTTGCTAATCACGTCGCTTTGAGCAGCATACGCTAGTCTGGCTCATCTTCGAGCTTCTCTTTGGAAAAAACAAAAAAGCCCGGTTCATTGCCGGGCTCATTTCTGCGTTACTTCTCTACATTGCATCTACGGGCGTTTTTGCTTGCCGTTTTTGTCGGATGCTTTCGAGTTCATAACGTCTTGATTTTTTAAGTGGTGCCGAGGGCGAGAATCGAACTCGCACTTGGTTTCCCAAACCAGATTTTGAGTCTGGCGCGTCTACCAGTTTCGCCACCTCGGCGCGAAAGCAGGCGAATTATAAAGAAATCTCTCTTAAAAAGCCACATACTGCATTCTTTTCTCCCCGACTGTTACCATCTGTCGATGCGTAAAAGTGATTTCTTTTTTGAGCTTCCCGAGGATCTGATCGCCCAGTACCCGCTACCGGAGCGTAGCGCCAGTCGGCTGCTGTGTTTGGATGGAACGACCGGCGAAATTGACGATCGTATGTTTATCGAGCTGCCGGAACTGCTTCGTGCGGGCGACCTTCTAGTCTTTAACGATACCAAAGTCATGCCGGCGCGGCTTTTTGGCCGCAAAGCGTCCGGAGGCAGGGTGGAGGTTTTGATCGAACGGGTGCTCGGTCCGAGTATGGGCTTGGCCCATGTGCGTGCAAGCAAGGCTCCGAAAGCGGGAACCGAAATTCTTCTCGAAGGCGGTTTTCGATGCACAGTTCAAGGACGGCAAGACGATTTGTTCCTGCTGATGCTTCTCGACGGTCGAACCGTCGATGAAGTCTTGAGCGCCGTTGGGCATATTCCTCTGCCGCCTTATATCGACCGGCCGGATTCGGTATACGATTGGGAACGTTATCAGACCGTGTTTGCGAAGGCGTCCGGTGCCGTAGCGGCGCCCACCGCCGGTCTGCATTTCGATGAAGCGATGCTGGAGCGCCTGGCTGCGAAGGGTATCGAGCGGGCTTTTGTGACGCTGCATGTGGGCAGCGGCACGTTTCAACCCTTGCGGGTGGATGAACTGGATCAGCACAAAATGCATTCGGAGCTTTGCGAGGTCGGTTCGGACGTGGTGGAAAAAGTTAACGAGGTTCGGCAGCGCGGGGGGCGGGTGATTGCCGTCGGAACAACCGTAGTGCGGACATTGGAGTCGGCCTCGCTTAAAGGGTCCCTGACTTCTTACAAAGGCGAGACGAATTTGTTTATTCGTCCGGGCTTCCACTTTCGTTGTGTCGATGCCATGGTTACAAATTTTCATCTTCCGGAATCCACCCTGTTGACCTTGGTGTGCGCTTTTGCCGGTTATTCCGAGGTTCTGGCGGCCTATCGGCACGCCGTAGAGCGCAAATACCGGTTTTTCAGTTACGGCGACGCGATGTTTGTCACGCACAAGCCGCATGCGTAACCGATAATACCCAGACCATCAATTTTTATGCGGAACCGGAATGGTCGCGAAGACGTCCGAGCTTCTTAAGCAGTTCAGCCCCGGGCGAATTCTGTTACCGGTCGTTTTGGGATTGGGTATCGTCGGCTACACGCTGTATGGCGAATGGGTCAAGAGCGGCCTTCCGATGGGCGAGGTGCTGGATCGTTTCGCCTGGACTTCGCGTTCGGTCTTCTGGATTGCTTTGGCGCTCCTGATGATGATGCTGCGCGATTTCGGCTACATGTGGCAATTGCGGATATTGACCGACCGTAAGCTGGAGTGGCGGACCTGTCTCGAAATAATCCTCCTTTGGGATTTCTTCGCCGCGGTTTCGCCATCCATGGTCGGCGGAGCCGCCGTTGCGGTGTTTATGCTGGTCAAAGAACAGATCAGCATCGGTCGCAGCACCGCGATCGTATTTACCACGGTTTTTCTCGATCAGGTGTTCTATACCTCGCTCCCTTTCTTCGCGAGCCTGTTCGTTCCTCAGGCCGACATTTTCGCGCCCTTGCACTACATTCGGTCGGAACTGCTCGGAACCAGCATGATGGTCGGGTTTTGGGTGGCTTGGGGTGGGCTGGTCGTCTACTTGATACTGCTTATTGCGGCATTGTTCGTAGCGCCGCACTGGATCAACTGGTGGCTGACCAGGCTGCTCATGCTACGGATGTTCCGCTTCTGGCGCTCGCGAGGCTTGCACATGGTCAACGACCTGCTCACGGCCTCGCGTGATTTGCGGGATAGGAAATCGATTTTCTGGTTTCAGGTTTGGGTGGCGACATCGCTTGCATGGATAGGCCGATATCTGGTCTTGAACTGCGTTCTTGCGGCTTTTTCCCCTGTGCCGATGACATTGTTCGATCATCTGCTCGCCATTGGTCGACAAGCCGTGTTATGGATAGTCATGGTTCTTTCGCCGACTCCCGGCAGCGCCGGCGTCGCCGAACTCGGTTTTTCCTGGCTGTTCGGGGATTTCGCCCCGGCTGGCGTGGCCCTGGGTCTGGCCATTCTGTGGCGGCTGATCAGCTACTATCCCTATTTGATCATCGGCGTGCCGGTCATGACGCGTTGGGTTAAGCGCGTGTATGGCTCCGATGTCCGGCAGCCGCGAATCGGTATCGATTGAGCCCTTTATGTTCGAATTGCATCCTCGTTTGTCGCAGGATTGTATTCAGTTAGGCCATTTTCCGTTGTGCCGGCTTTTGCTGATGAATGAGAACCGCTATCCGTGGTTCATCCTCGTTCCGGAGCGGGAAGAGCTTAGCGAGATTTATCAGTTGACGGATGAGGACCAGGTTCAGCTTATGCGGGAATCGTCCCACATCTCCCGTACGCTGTCGGAGCTGTTTCGTGCCGATAAGATGAATATCGCCGCCATCGGCAATCTGGTGCCACAGCTTCACCTTCACCATGTGGTGCGCTATCGAGGCGATCCGGCGTGGCCCGGTCCGATTTGGGGTCGCTTCGATCCGTTGCCTTACGACGCACCTACTATCATGGAGATCAGGCGAAAGCTCGGAGCCGCGCCTTTGCAACATTTTGTCTTTTTCGATTGAGACCATGGACTGCCGGACCGGCTGCGGCGCCTGCTGCATCGCCATATCAATTTCCAGCCCGCTTCCCGGCATGCCCGAAGGCAAGCCGTCAGGCGTTCGGTGCATCCATCTGACCCCTGATTTTCGATGTGCCATTTTCGGGCAGCCCGGCCGTCCGGCTTGTTGCGCGGGACTGCAGCCGTCGCAGGAAATGTGCGGCAACAGCCGGGAAGAGGCGATCGCCTATCTGACCTGGCTGGAAGATGCGACGCTCCCGTAGTCCGCCGGCGAACCAGAACTCGCACCGTTCGCAACAGTCAATATCCAGGGAGTGAACGGAGGAGATCAGGCATGGAGGTTCTTCGCACGGATGTCGCCATCATCGGAGGAGGGCTTGGCGCCTGTGCTGCCGCCCTGGGCGCGGCCAGGGTGGGATATCGGGTCGTTCTGACCGAGGAAACGTACTGGATCGGCGGTCAGTTGACGAATCAGGCGGTTCCCCCGGACGAGCATCCGTGGATCGAGGAATTCGGCGCGACGGCCAGCTATAAGGCGCTGCGGGAAGGTATCCGCCAATACTACCGCGCGCACTTGCCGCTCACGCCGGTGGCAACGGCGGCGAAGCATCTCAATCCGGGCAACGGTTGGGTCAGCCGACTCTGCCACGATCCGCGCGTCGCGGTCGCGGTTCTCCATCAGATGATCGCCCCGTATCAACTCAGCGGCAAAATGTTCGTTATGCACCCCCATCGCCCGATTGACGCATGGACCCACGGTGATCGGGTGACCGGGGTGGTCGTCAGAGGTCTTGAATCCGGACGTGACACCCTGATCGAAGCATCTTATTTCATCGACGCGACTCCGCAGGGCGAGTTGCTCGCCCTGGCCGGAGTGGAACATGTGCTGGGCGCCGAATCCCGCGCCGAAACCGGCGAGCCCCACGCGTCCGAGATGGCCGATCCCAAGGATCAGCAGGCGATCACGGTTTGCTTCGCCATGGAGTACCTTCCCGGCGAGGACCACACTATCGATAAGCCACGGCAATACGAGCTGTGGCGTGATTACCGGCCGCCGGACTGGCCGGGGCGATTGCTCGGCTGGACTACGAGTCGGCCCGAAACCCACGAGCCGTTGACGCGTTTCTTGTTTGAGGCGGAGGACGGACGGCCCTGGTGGCACTTTCGTCGAATTTTGGATGTCACCAACTTCGAGCATGGCTTCGCGCCCAGCGACGTCAGCGTAGTCAATTGGCCCCAGAACGATTACTGGTTCGGACCGGTCTGCGGCGTCGACGAAGTGGAGCAGGCACGAAATCTGGAGGCCGCGCGGCAACTCAGCCTCAGTCTGCTTTACTGGCTCCAGACCGAAGCTCCGCGGCCGGACGGAGGAATCGGATATCGAGGGCTCCGCCTTCGCCGGGACGTGGTCGGCGGGACCGTCGACGGACTCGCGCCGGCGCCTTACATCCGGGAGTCCAGGCGCATCCGGGCCGAGTTCACCGTACTCGAACAGCAGATTGCACATCCGCTCCGACCGGACGGTCCCGAATTTTTCGACGACTCGGTCGGCATCGGATGTTACCGCATCGATCTCCACCCCCGTACCAGCGGCGCCGGTTACCTGGACCTCGGCTGCTGGCCATTCCAGATTCCGCTCGGATCGTTGCTGCCGGTGCGCGTCGAAAACCTATTGCCCGGCGGCAAGAACCTGGGCGTGACGCACATCACGAACGGAGCTTATCGGGTACACCATGTCGAATGGAACGTGGGCGAGGCGGCGGGGCTGCTGGCGGCGTTCTGCCTTGAGCGCAAGGTTCCGCCGCGCTTCGTGAGAAGCCGCAAGGCACTGCTGGAAGATTTCCAATCCCTGCTTCGGCGGCAGGGAATCGCGCTCTCCTGGCCGTCGCTTTCGCCGCTTTGAGGTTTGGGTTGAGATGATTTTCGGAGACAGTCGATGGATCAGCAGAACCGACGATTCCGCATCGGCATTTCAGGATCCTACGGCGGGATGAATCTCGGCGACGAGGCCATTCTGGACGGCATAGTGAGCCAGTTGCGCCGGTCCATCGAGGCCGAGATCACGGTTTTTTCGCGGAACCCTGAGGATACGCTGAGCCGGCACAAGGTCGAGCGTGCTGTCCCGGTCCGGAACCTGACCCGGAAAGAAGTCAGCCAGGAAGTGGAGGGGCTCGATCTGTTTATCCTCGGTGGAGGCGGCATTCTTTACGATCGCGACGCCGAGACCTACTTGAGGGAAGTGTTTCTCGCGCATGAATTCGGGGTTCCTGTGGTCGTGTACGCGGTGAGCGCGGGGCCACTCACGGATTCGAGTGCGCGTAGCGCGGTACGCGAGGCTTTGAACCACGCGGCCATCATCACGGTGCGGGATCGCCAAGGTTATCGGCTGCTCGAAGACGTCGGGATCGATCGCGAGATTCATCTGACCGCCGATCCCGCTCTGCTCCTACGTCCGGAGCCGCTTCCGCTCGAAGCCCTTAAATCGGAGGGTGTCGAGTTCGAACGCCACCTGGTGGGCTTTTCGGTCAGAGAGCCGGGTCCTGCGGCTCCCGATCTCGACCCGGAGCATTATCACGCGCTGCTCGCCAATACCGCGGATTTCATGGTGGACCGGCTCGATGCCGACGTCGTTTTCGTTCCGATGGAACGGACCGACGTCCAGCACAGCCACGGGGTGGTGGCGCACATGCACAATTCGGAACGAGCGGAAATTCTGAGACGGCATTACTCTGCTCAGCAAACGCTTGGTCTTCTGGGGCGTTTCGAGTTCGCCGTGGGTATGCGGCTCCATTTTCTGATCTTCGCTGCCCTTCAGGGGACACCTTTCGTGGCGCTTCCCTACGCGTCCAAAGTCGTAGGTTTTCTTGACGATCTGGAGATGGAAACGCCGCCGCTGGGCGATGTCGGGATCGGTCAGCTCATCGCCAGGATAGACCGTTGTTGGGACACGCGAGATGAAATTCGCGCCAGGATCAAGCGACGGCTCCCCGCCCTCCAATCCCGTGCGCGAGAGACGAATCAGCTTCTCGTCCGTCTTCTGACGAGATCAGGCTAGAGCGTTTTTGATCCCGGTGTACGGATTCGTGTGGGGCGGGAAGAACGTAGGTCGGCAATCCCTTGCCGACAAAGCCCTTTGCCGAGCCGGTACGTCGGCAAGGGATTGCCGACCTACGTATGGGGCTCCCGTACACCGAATCAGAAAATGCTCTAGCTGCTTCGGCGCTGAGTGATACTCGGTCGATTCCCGTAGTCATCTGAAACGGTCAGGGGTTATTCGCCGGCCGAATATCGAGCTGCATGCGGCCGCTCCAGTCCTTCGCGAACTGCCAGGCCACTCGGCCGCTGCGGGAACCGCGTTGAAGGGCAAAACGAAGAGCCTCGGTACGCACCGCTTCCCAGTCGTCCAAAGGGGTGTGGAGCTTGTCCAGCCAGTACCGGACGATGTCCAGGTATTGGTCCTGATTGAACGGATAAAAAGACAGCCACAAGCCGAAACGTTCAGACAGCGAGATCTTTTCCTCCACCGCTTCGCCCTGATGGATTTCGCCCTCAACGTGGCGGGCTTGCAGGTTTTCCTCGTGGTACTCGGGCAGCAGATGCCGCCGGTTGGAGGTGGCGTAGATCAATACATTCGCCGGCGGGGCGCTAAACGAGCCTTCCAGCGTTGATTTCAGAGCCTTGTAGCCCGCATCGTCCGCTTCGAACGAAAGATCGTCGCTGAACAGAATGAATTTTTCCGAGCGCGGATAGAGCAGATCCAAGATGTCCGGCAGCTCGACCAAATGCTGCCGGTCCACCTCTATGACACGCAGACCTACGGAGGCATATTCGTTGAGAAGAGCCTTGATGAGCGAGGATTTGCCGGTACCCTTCGAGCCCCAAAGCAAGGCGTTGTTGGCCGGCAATCCCTGGAGGAATTGCCGGGTATTCCGGTCCAGCTCGCACTTTTGCCGGTCGACGCACAAGATATCGGCCAGGGCCAGCCGGTGAGGATTTCGGATGGGTTGCAAAGGGTTGGCGTGACCGGCCCCGCGCCATCGGAAGGCGATGGCGCCTTCCCAATCGGGTTCCGCCGGCCCGGAAGGCATCCGTCTTTCGAGACGATCGAGCAGTTCGGATGCCCTGGCGATCAGTTGTGCGAGTAATTCCATAGACGGACGGCTGGTTTAAGGCTGGTCTTCTTTGGGGCGGCGTTTCGCCGCCGGTTTATCCTGCCCCGAGGCTTTCGGTTTCCCGAACTTGCGTTCGCCGGACTTTGCCGGCTTCTTGCCTGGTTTCCGACCGCCGTTGTCCAGCAATTGCAGATTGAGGCGCTGGTTTTTTACCCAGGTTTTCTTCAGTAGCCTAAAGAAATCGTCCGGGAGATCGGCCGGAAGTTCTACCGTGCTGTAAGTATCGAATAGTTTGATCTGACCGATCAGCTTGGAAGAAAGCCCGGTTTCGTTGGCAATGGCGCCGACGATATCCTTGGGCTGCACGCCGTGCTCGCGGCCGACGTCGATGGTGTAGCGCAGTGTTCCTCCTTCCGGGCGTGTTCTTTCCCGCCGGCGTTCACGAACCGGTTCCGGAGCCGATAGTTCCGGTTCCTCGGTAGCTTCCAGCGGACGTTCGCGATGCATCAGATAGGCGAGAGCGGCGGCGATATCGGCGGAATCGCCTATTTCGTCGGTGACCAATTTGTCCACCAGTTCCCGGTAAAAGCTCACGTCCTCGTCGTCCAGAGTTTGAACCAACTGAGCCTTGAACTGCTCGATGCGGCGGTCGGCGATGTCCTGCAGGGTAGGCAGCCGCATTTGCTGTATGGGTTGTCTAGTGGTTTGCTCGATGGCGCGCAGCATTCGCCTTTCGCGCGGAGCGACGAACAGAATGGCCTTGCCTTTGCGCCCGGCGCGCCCGGTGCGCCCGATGCGGTGAATATAGGCTTCGCTGTCGTAGGGAATGTCGTAGTTCACGACATGCGTGATCCGCTCCACGTCCAGTCCGCGCGCGGCGACGTCGGTGGCGACGACGATGTCCAGGGCATTCTTCTTCAAGCGGTCGATGACTTTCTCGCGCAAGACCTGGCTCATATCCCCGTTCAGGGCCGCGGCCTCATACCCGCGAGCCTCCAGTTTCTCGGCCAGCTCCACGGTTTCGGTCTTGGTGCGGACGAAAATGATCATGGCGTCGAAATCTTCCGCGTCGAGAATGCGGGTTAGGGCTTCCAGCTTTTGCACGCCCGAGACCAGCCAATATTGCTGGCTGATGGCCTCAACGGTGGCAGTCTTCGCCTTGATTTTTACTTCCGCCGCGTTGTTGAGATGCCGGTCGGCGATTTTGCGGATGACGGTCGGCATGGTGGCCGAAAACAGCGCGATCTGGCGAGTCTGCGGCGTTTGTTCCAGAATCCATTCGACATCCTCGATGAAGCCCATGCGCAGCATTTCGTCGGCTTCGTCGAGTACCAGCGTGGTCAGATTATCCAAAGACAAGGTTCCGCGGCGGAGATGATCCATTACCCGGCCCGGCGTGCCCACGATGACATGGACGCCGCGGGCGAGTTGCCGCAATTGCGATCCCATGCCCTGGCCGCCGTAAACGGGCAGAATGTGGAAGCCTTCGAGATGGCGGGCATAGGTTTGGAAGGCCTCGGCCACCTGGATGGCGAGTTCGCGGGTGGGCGCGAGCACCAGGGCTTGTGGCGAACGCTGGGACAGGTCGATCCGGGTCAGGATGGGAATTGCGAAGGCCGCGGTTTTTCCTGTGCCGGTCTGGGCCTGTCCGAGCAAATCGCGTCCCTCCAATAGGTGAGGGATGCTTTCCGCCTGAATAGGCGACGGGGCTTCATAACCGATCTCTCGGAGCGCCTGAAGGATGGGCTGGGCAATGGCTAATTGTTCGAAGGACGTAACTGAATTGGGTAATGTCATGTGTTCGATAGAGCTAGTGGAGCGATGTTCGATGTACGATACTCTGGGTTTTCGGAACCGGCGTTTCGGCTATTAACTCAGGAGAGGATTGATGATTAAGCTTTGCGGTTTTCCTATCAGCAATTATTACAATAAGGTCAAGCTGGTTCTTCTGGAAAAAGGCATCGAGTTCGAGGAGCAGGCGGCCAATCCGTTCCATAAGGAAGCAATTTTGCAATTCTCGCCCGCCGGTAAGATTCCTTTTTTGTTAACCAATAAAGGACCGCTCTCGGAGTCCCAGGTCATTCTCGAATACTTGGAAGAGGCGTTTCCGCAAAATCCGCTTTATCCATCCGACCCTTTCGAGCGTGCCAAGTGCCGGGAGTTGATTCAACATTTCGAGCTGAATGTGGAACTCGTCGTCCGGCGCCTGTACGGAGAGGCATTCTTCGGCGGTTCAGCCTCGGATGAAACCAAGGCCGAGGTCAAGGAAAAAATCGGTATGGGCATCGATGCGTTCAATCGCCTCGCGAAATTTTCTCCTTATGTAGCCGGCAATCGTTTCACGGCGGCCGATTGTGCCCTCTGGCCCAGTTTCGGTTTGCTGTCATCCGCCACGCAACGCATTTACGGTGAGGATTTCTTGCAGAAAGTCACCGGCGCCGCCGATTATATGAGCATGATGGAATCCCGTCCGCACGTTAAGAAAGTGGCGGCGGATCGAGCCGCCGCCATATCGGCCTTCTTTGCGAAGAAATAACCATATTACAGCTTCGAATCAGAGCTTGTGAGAAACCGTCGCGAGCGGTTCGAGTCCGTGCCGACAAATCGGCAGGAATGCCGATTTGCACGGCAGTTGCCGCCCATAGGGTGCCGGACACGGAGGTCCGGCGTGAAAAGCACGGCGTACAGGCCCTCATCCCGGCCCTCTCCCATAAGGGGAGAGGGGGATTCAAAGAATCGCTACGCGATGCCTTGGTTAGATCGAGTACGTTGAGCACCGCAGGCGCGGACTCGAATCGCGCAGTAGGTTTATCCACAAGCTCTCAGCCCATCAAGGGTTTGAAGCGGATCCGGTGCGGATTTTCCGCTTCGTCGCCTAAACGACGCTTGCGATCGGCTTCGTAGTCCGCATAGTTGCCCTCGAACCAGACCACCTTGCTATCGCCTTCGAAGGCGAGCATATGGGTGGCGATGCGGTCTAGGAACCAGCGATCGTGCGAAATGACCACGGCGCAGCCCGGGAATTCCAGCAGCGCTTCCTCAAGCGCCCGCAGGGTTTCCACGTCGAGATCGTTGGTCGGCTCGTCGAGCAACAGCACGTTGCCGCCGGCTTTCAGCAGCTTGGCCAAATGAACTCGGTTGCGTTCGCCGCCCGATAGCTCGCCGATGCGCTTCTGCTGATCCGAGCCTTTGAAGTTGAAGCGGCCCACATAGGCGCGGGACGGCGTCTGATACTTGCCCACCGTGACCATATCGAGGCCGTCGGAAATTTCTTCCCAGACGGTTTTCTTGTCGTCCATGGCGTCGCGGAACTGCTCGACATAGGCGAGCTGAACCGTCGGACCTACGCGGATATTGCCGGTGTCGGCCGTTTCGGCACCGGCCATCATGCGGAACAGGGTGGTTTTGCCGACGCCGTTGGGGCCGATCACGCCCACGATGCCGCCCTGCGGCAGCCGGAAGTTCAGGTCCTCGATCAGCAGTCGGTCGCCGAAACCCTTCGAGACGCCCTCGAATTCCACCACCAGTTCGCCCAGGCGTGGCCCCGGCGGAATATAGATCTCGCGGGTCTCGTTACGGGCCTGGTATTCGCTGGACGACAGTTCCTCGAACCGCTGTAAACGTGCCTTGCTCTTGGCCTGCCGGCCCTTGGGATTAGCGCGCACCCATTCCAGCTCTTCCTTCATGGCTTTCTGGCGGGCGGTTTCCTGCTTCTCCTCCATTTCCAGGCGTTTTTCCTTCTGTTCCAGCCAGGAGGAATAATTGCCTTCCCAGGGGATGCCGTGGCCGCGGTCCAATTCGAGAATCCAGCCGGCGACATTGTCCAGGAAATAGCGGTCGTGGGTAACGGCGATGACCGTGCCCTGAAAGTCGTGGAGGAAACGTTCGAGCCAAGCCACCGATTCGGCGTCTAAGTGGTTGGTGGGTTCGTCGAGGAGCAGCATGTCGGGATTCGACAGCAGCAACCGGCACAGGGCGACGCGGCGGCGTTCGCCGCCTGAAAGCTTGGTGACGTCGGCGTTCCAGTCCGGAAGGCGCAGGGCGTCGGCGGCGATTTCCAGCTTGCGTTCGAGTTCCCAGGCGCCGGCAGCCTCGATTTTGTCCTGGAGTTCAGCCTGCTCGGCGAGTAATTTGTCGAAATCGGCGTCGGGTTCGCCGAAAGCGTTGCTGACCTCGTTGAAGCGGTCGACCAACGCCTTGATTTCAGCCACGCCGTCTTCGACATTGCCGCGAACGGTCTTGGTCGGGTCGAGCTGAGGCTCCTGCGGAAGAAAGCCGATCTTGATTCCAGGCTGCGGCCGGGCTTCGCCGTCGTATTCCTTGTCCACGCCGGCCATGATGCGGAGCAGGGTGGATTTGCCGGACCCGTTCAGGCCGAGCACACCGATCTTTGCGCCGGGAAAGAAGGACAGCGAGATGTCGCGCAAAATCTCGCGTTTGGGCGGCACGATTTTGCTCACCCGGTTCATCGTGAAAATGTACTGAGCCATTTTGACAGGATTGTGTTGGCGGAAAGGCGTTATTATTTCATGGTTTGGCGAATCGATCACGGCATGCGGCCTTTTGACTGTTGAGGATACGAGATGAATGCCCAAGACAAGACGCAGTTGGCGGGCTTGAGGTCGCGCATCATTCGCAATATCGGCGCGGTCGAGCCCGAAGCCTGGAATGCGCTGACCGACGGCGCTTATCCCTTTCTACGGCATGAATTCTTGCTCGCATTGGAGGAATGCGGTTGCCTGGGCGAGCACGTCGGCTGGATTCCCTACCATGTGGTGATCGAGGATTCCGAGCGCCGCCTGGTAGGCGCCCTGCCGGCGTATCTCAAACTCAACTCGTTCGGCGAATTCGTTTTCGATTGGGCCTGGGCGGACGCCTACGAAAGAGCAGGCATGCCCTATTATCCGAAGCTGGTCGTGGCCTCGCCGTTCACGCCGGCCACGGGCCCGCGTCTTCTGATTCCGTCCGAGCGTTACTCGGATAGCTTGGCGGAAGCCGCGGTTGAGTTCGCGATCGAGGCGGCGCGTGATGCAGGAGTTTCCTCGCTGCACTGGTTGTTCACGCAGGACCGGGTATTGCTGCATTCGGAGCGCGTGTTGAAGCGGCTCGGCTGTCAATTCCACTGGGAAAACTGGGGCTACCGGGATTTCGAGGACTTTTTGTCGGGCTTTACCGCCAAGCGGCGCAAGGAAGTGAAGCGGGAGCGCCGGCAGGTGCGGGACGCCTCGGTGGAGTTGCGAAGAATCCGGGGCGACCGAGTGGAGCCCGACATTTGGCGTACGGTGTACGAGCTTTACCGGTCCACCTTCGCGAGACATGGCAACTATCCGGCGCTGACGCTCGAGTTTTTCGAAGCGATTGCCGCAAAGATGGGAGAGCAAATCCTTTTGGTTCTCGCCGAGCGACACGGACGAATCGTCGGGGCAGCATTTTTTCTCGTCGGTCGCGATGCATTGTACGGTCGCTACTGGGGATGCACGGAGGACGTGACCGCTCTTCATTTCGAGGCTTGCTATTACCAGGGCATTGAATATTGTATCGAGGAGGGCCTCCGTCGCTTCGAACCCGGCGCTCAGGGCGAACACAAAGTCAGTCGAGGCTTTCTGCCGACCGAGACCTGGTCGGCCCACTGGCTGGCCGACGTCGGATTCCGCGACCCCATAGCACGCTTTTTGGAGCGGGAGATGGGTTTGGTACGCGCCTATATGTCGGAACTAAATGCCCACTCGCCTTTCAAAAATTTCGACCATGCTGACCGTTCTGAATCCCTTTGATCGAAACGAGCCGTTTCCGCCGGTGGAAACGGCTCTGGATGAACCGAACGGACTCTTGGCAGTGGGCGGGTGTCTCTCTGCGCGGCGGCTGGTGAATGCCTATCGGAGCGGCGTTTTTCCGTGGTTCGGCAAAGACGAACCGATTCTCTGGTGGTCGCCGGATCCGCGGTTGATCCTACAACCCGAGAATATCAAGATTTCCCGGAGCCTTGGCAAGCGGCTCAGGCGCGGTGAATTTCGTTTCAGTTTCGATGTATGTTTCGACCGCGTCATGGATGCTTGTGCGGAGCCGCGAGACTATGCGAGTGGAACCTGGATAACAGGGGAGATGAAGCGGGCTTATTCCAATCTTTTTGATCTGGGTCTGGCCCATTCCTTCGAAGCGTGGCAGGAAGAGGCGCTCGTTGGCGGACTTTACGGGGTTTCGGTCGGCCGGGTGTTTTTCGGAGAATCGATGTTTCACCACGTCACTGACGCTTCCAAGGCTGCTTTCGCTTTCGCGTGCGACTGTTTGAAGCGGTGGGGTTATGTCCTGATCGATTGCCAGGTCTATACCCGGCATTTAGCCAGTTTGGGAGCGGAAGAGATTCCGCGCTCGGAGTTCGTGAAATTGTTGCAAATTTATTGTGAACAGCCGGTTTCGAGCGAGGCTTGGAAGTCGGCGGGCGGGGTTTTATGAAATCGATACCGCTCTACATCAGCTATGAGCACGATTGTGATTACCTGCCGGGAAGGCAGGCGCAGATGGCTTATGTTTCGCCACGGGAGTCATTGGATGTCGATATTTATTCGTGGCTCGCAACCAGAGGTTTCCGTCGAAGCGGCGACATGGTTTACCGGCCGCACTGCTCGAATTGCTCGGCTTGTGTGCCGGTACGCATACCGGTCGCGCGATTTCGGCCGAATCGCGGGCAGCGTCGGATTCAGCGGATGAATGCCGATTTGGAAATTGCTCTGAAGCCGGCTCGATTCGAAGAGGCGCACTATCGACTCTTCCTGCGGTATCTCAATGCGCGGCATTCGGATGGCCATATGGCCGAATCCTCGGCGGAGGATTACATTCGTTTTCTTGCGTGCGGATGGGCGGAGACCGGTTTCTACGAGTTTAAGCGCGGGGATAGCTTGTTGGCAGTAGCTGTCACCGACTGTTTGGCCGATGGCCTCTCGGCGGTTTATACGTTCTTCGATCCCGATTTACCCGCACTCAGCCTGGGCAGCTATGCCATTTTGTGGCAAGTAGCGGAGACCAAACGACGCGGATTGGATTGGCTATATCTCGGATTCTGGATATCCAGTTGCCGAAAAATGAGCTATAAAAATTCGTTTCGTCCTCTACAGGCTCTGGTGGGCGAAGACTGGGTACTGGTGGAAAAAGGCGAGAATATCGTGCTTGAAACTTAATATGATATTATTCGGCTTTTACTGTTCGTATTCACTTTTGAGAGAGGTTTATGTCGAAAGAAGATCACATCGAAATGGAAGGCAAAGTGATCGAAACTTTGCCCAATACGACTTTTCGCGTCCAGTTGGATAACGGTCATATTATTACGGCACATATTTCCGGCAAAATGCGCAAGCATTACATCCGCATTCTGACGGGTGACCGCGTAAAAGTGGAAATGACGCCGTACGATTTAACGAAAGGCCGAATCACCTTTCGTCAGCGTTAAGAACTCAGACTTCCGCTGCTTCGTGCACGCCTTCGATGGTAAACGCCAGTTGGCCATCTTCCACGCTGATTCTCACTACTCCGCCCTCGCTTAACTTGCCGAATAGGATTTCATCGGCCAAGGGCTTTTTGATGTTTTCCTGAATAACCCGGGCCATGGGTCTCGCCCCCATAGACGGGTCGAAGCCGTGTTCGGCCAGCCATTCCCGCGCATCGGGCTCCAAAACCACCGACACCCGCTTTTCCGCCAGTTGCGATTCCAGTTCGAACATGAACTTGTCGACGACTTGGCCGATGATGTCGAGGTTGAGCGGCTTGAACTGAATAATGGCATCCAGCCGGTTGCGGAACTCGGGCGAAAACATTCGCTCGATGACCTTCATGCTGTCGGTGGAGTGATCCTGCTGGGTAAAACCGATCGACGGCCTGCCGCCCTCGGAGGCTCCGGCATTGGTCGTCATGATCAGGATGATATTCCGGAAATCGGCCTTTCGTCCGTTGTTATCGGTCAAGGTGCCGTGATCCATGACCTGCAGCAACAGGTTGAACACATCGGTATGGGCCTTCTCGACCTCGTCGAGAAGCAACACTGCATGCGGATGCTTGTTGACTTCTTCGGTCAACAAGCCGCCCTGGTCGAAGCCTACATAGCCGGGCGGGGCACCAATCAATCGGGATACGGTATGCCGCTCCATGTATTCGGACATATCGAAGCGGATGAGCTCGATGCCCAGTACCTTGGCCAACTGGCGGGTGACTTCGGTTTTTCCGACGCCGGTTGGGCCTGCGAACAGGAAGCAGCCGATGGGTTTTTGCACTTCACGAAGTCCCGCTCGCGACAGTTTGATCGCGGAGGCCAAGGTCGAAATGGCTTCATCCTGGCCGAATACCAGCATCTTCAGATTCTTTTCGAGATCCCGCAGTTTGTCCTTGTCGTTGGTGGAAACCGTTTTCGGCGGAATGCGCGCGATTTTCGAGACGATATCCTCGATCTCCAAAGTGCCGATCAGCTTCTTCCGGCGGGAAACCGGCAACAGCCGCTGGCTGGCCCCTGCCTCGTCAATCACGTCGATAGCTTTGTCCGGCAAGTGACGGTCGGTAATGTACCGATCGGATAATTCGGCTGCCGTGCGGAGCGCTGCCAGTGAATATTTCACGTCATGGTGTTTTTCGAACCGCGACTTGAGTCCGCGCAGAATGTGGTAGGTCTCGTCGACAGTAGGCTCATGGATATCGATTTTCTGAAAACGACGGGCCAGAGCCCTGTCTTTTTCGAAAATACCCCGATATTCCTGATAAGTGGTGGACCCAATGCAGCGCAGTTCGCCCGAGGCCAATACCGGCTTGATCAGGTTCGAGGCGTCCATCACGCCGCCCGACGCCGATCCGGCTCCGATAATGGTGTGAATCTCGTCGATGAACAGAATCGAATTGGGCTCTTTCTTGAGCTGTGCAAGCAGTGCTTTGAGACGTTTCTCGAAATCGCCGCGGTATTTGGTTCCGGCAACCAAGGAGCCGAGATCCAGCGCATAAATCGTGCTTTCCGACAGGACTTCCGGCACCTCTTTGTCGACGATCTTCTTGGCCAGTCCCTCAGCGATCGCGGTCTTACCGACGCCGGCCTCGCCGACCAGCAACGGATTATTCTTGCGACGCCGACACAGGACCTGGATGGTGCGTTCGATCTCGCCCTTGCGTCCGATCAGCGGGTCAATCTTTCCGCGTTTCGCCAATTCGTTAAGGTTGGAAGCAAATTTTTCCAAAGGATTGGCGGCAGCGCCTTCACCTTCGTCGCTTTCCGAAGTGGTGCTGCTTTTCGGACTCGCATCCGAATCTTCGCGAACTTTCGAAATGCCGTGAGAAATGTAATTGACGACGTCCAAGCGGGTCACGTCCTGCTTGTTGAGCAGATAAACGGCTTGGGAGTCCTGCTCGCTGAAAATAGCGACCAGGATGTTGGCGCCGGTGACCTCTTTCTTGCCCGAGGACTGGACGTGAAAGGCCGCTCTCTGGAGGACTCGCTGAAAGCCGAGCGTCGGCTGAGTTTCGCGCTTCACGCCAGGCGGGATGAGCGGCGTCGTTTCATCCAGAAACTCGGTCAGATCCTTTCTCAATTGATCGATGTTCGCGCCGCAGGCTCGAAGCACTTCAACGGCTATCGAATTGTCGAGCATCGCGAGCAAGAGATGCTCGACGGTTATGAATTCGTGCCTTTTCTCGTAGGCCGATCGGAACGCGACGTTTAATGAATATTCGAGTTCTTTGCTTAACATAGAATCAGGGCCTGTTCAGGCTTCCTCCATTGTGCAAAGCAGAGGATGCTGGTGCTGCCGAGAATAATCGTTCACCAGCTGGACTTTGGTTTCTGCAACGTCCTTGGAGAAGACGCCACAAACGCCGATGCCCCGCGTATGAACGTGAAGCATAATCTGGGTAGCTTTTTCCTCGCTCATGCCGAAGAACGTTTTCAATACCAAAACGACGAAATCCATCGGAGTGAAATCGTCGTTCAACAGAATCACTTTATAAAGCGGTGGCCGTTTAAGTTTTGGCTTCGCTTCCTGTACGACAACATCGTCTGTGAGCTTGTGATCAGGATGTTGTGCCATTTCTCGCCCTTGAACTGCAACATGTCTAGACCACGGCTACTATAGCATCTGCGGGCTCCGTTGTATTAGACCGCCCTTGGTATAAATGATTTCCCGTCACAACCATTCGCCATAGGTTTCACGATCGCGTTAAAGCGTTACGACGATCCGGAAAAGGAAGCTTTCTGGGGAGTATCCACATCTCGTACATCGAGACCACCCACATGAATACGAACGCCATAGCCAAACCAGCGCCTCCAAGAACGACCAGGAGGGCGAAGTGTGGGTTCAGTTTAGTCAGCCACCAGGATGTGATGTCAAGCAGTAAGAAAGCGTAAGGCATGATGATCGCCGCGCCCTTCAGTTTCACGGGAACTCCCGTGGATAAGGCGAAGATCAGTCCGACGAACATGAAAATGAATGAAATGCCGAATAAATGAATATGCGACACGCGCGTCAATGACGAGAAAGTCGCGCCCTCGTCGGATGCGGTCCGCGCTTTGATGGTCGCGAATTGCGTGAAGTCGGGCAATCCGCCGGCTTCCGCATTGTGACAACTGACGCAGCGTTGCTCGAAGATGGGCTTTATGTCGCTTTCATAAGCTTTCTCGCTGGCGCCGTCGCGCACCCATTGGATGATCTTGAAGCGTTCTTCGTCCGGCGCCATGGGCTTCATGGAGCCGTTCAGCTGGCTTTCAAGTACGGAACCGGAACGATTGCCGTAATAGCTGTAGACGATATCTTCGATGGAAAGACCGAATTTGCCGTCAGCCATTCCGTGGGTAAACAGGATCTGGATCATTGCGACGGCATAGCCGATTGCTATGACCGTCAAATAACCGGAAAATAACAGCTTTATCGCTAATCCTAAACTGCTTAGGTTGAACGGCATGATTCAGCTCCAGCCGGAAGGGGTAAGTTAGAGGGTTTATCCTAGCCTGCCCACCGGGCATCGACAAACCTCGCAACATTCTAATTCTATATGTTATATGGCCGTTTTTCTTTTAGCACACGCGAACCGGCTAGGCAATTTACACATCAGTTAAAAGTGCATGCACCAGCTCGAAACCGAATTCAGCCGGAATGAGAGGCCGCGAGTCACCGTCGCGGCCATCGTCGAGCGGGACGCGCGTTTTCTCGTAGTCGAGGAGCGAGCCGATAACGGCAAGCTTGTGATCAATCAGCCCGCAGGTCATGTCGAAGCAGGAGAGAACGTCATCGAGGCCGCTATCCGCGAAACCTTCGAAGAGACCGCATGGCATTTCAGACCCGAGGCACTGGTTGGGATTTATCTATGGCGCCGGGCTGCGGGAGACGCCAGTTTTCTTCGAATCGGAATTGTCGGGTCGGTTGATGGTCACGATCCGGATAGTCCTCTCGACGAGGGCATCGTGAGCAGTTTGTGGCTGACCCGCGAGGAACTTTTGAGCGAGAAAATGCGTCTTCGAAGTCCTTTGGTGATGAAATGCATCGACGATTATCTCGCCGGGGAACGCTATCCCTTGTCGGTGCTCAAATCCTTGCTGAGTTGAATTCATGTCCCAGAAAGTCGTCGTCGGTATGTCAGGCGGAGTGGATTCCTCCGTCACCGCTTTGTTGCTCCTGGAACAGGGCTATGACGTGATCGGTCTTTTCATGAAGAATTGGGAGGAGGACGATCATACCGGCCTTTGCACCGCTCCACAGGATTTCGCCGACGCGAAAGGCGTCTGCGACAAACTGGGCATCCCGCTGCACGCGGTCAATTTTGCCGCCGAATATTGGGACGAGGTGTTCGAGATCTTCCTGAGCGAGTATAGAGCTGGCCGCACGCCCAATCCGGATATCCTCTGTAATCAGCAGATCAAGTTCAAAGCCTTTATGGATTATGCGACGGATTTAGGCGCCGATTTGATCGCGACGGGGCATTACGCGCGGGTCGGACGTCGGGACGGCGGTTACACTCTGCTGAAAGGGATCGATCAACAGAAGGATCAAAGCTATTTCATTTACACCCTGGGGCAGCCGCAGTTGGCTCGCGTGTTGTTCCCGATCGGGGGCATGGAAAAATCCGAGGTCAGAAAGCGCGCCGAGCAGGCGGGATTATCCAATTATCAGAAGAAAGACAGCACCGGCATTTGCTTCATTGGCGAGCGTCGTTTCAAGGAATTCTTGCAGCGTTTCTTGCCTGCTCAGCCGGGCGAGATTGAAACGCCCGACGGTCAAATCATCGGACGCCACGACGGGTTGATGTATTACACCCTGGGGCAACGGCAAGGACTCGGCATCGGCGGCATGAAAGGCGCCTCGGAAGAGCCATGGTATGTATTGGCCAAGGATTTGAAGCGCAATGTTCTGGTCGTTGGTCAGGGGCATGATCATCCGATGCTGTTCCATGCCGGCCTGGAAGCCGGAAGCTTGAGCTGGGTGCGCGGCAAGGCTCCCGATACGCCTGTTCGATGCGCTGCAAAAGTCCGTTACCGTCAGCCGGATCAGATCTGTACCGTCGAAGCTGTCGACGAACAGAGAATCCGCGTCGTCTTCGATCGACCGCAGCGCGCCGTGACTCCGGGCCAATCGGTGGTGTTCTATCAGGGCGAGGAGTGCCTGGGCGGCGGGATCATCGAGCGCGCGTTAGATGCCGCCCCGACCTCGACGTCGGTTTTTCGGGCTGTGGCCTGAGTTTCGCAATCTCACTATAAAGTTAAGGTTTTCTGAATGACGTCTCTCACCTGCCTTTCCCCCATCGACGGGCGCTATGCCGACAAAGCGGACGAGTTGCGCCCGATCCTCAGCGAATACGGCCTCATTCGTTTCCGGGTGCTGGTGGAAGTTCGGTGGCTGCAAACTTTGGCAGGAGAGCCGGGCATTGGCGAGGTGCCTGCGCTGAGCGATAGCGCCAACGATCGCCTGGAGGCTATCCTGACCGGTTTCTCCGTAAGCGATGCGGAACGCGTGAAACAAATCGAAAGGACGACCAATCACGACGTCAAGGCGGTGGAATATTTCCTCAAGGAAAAGATCGCCGATCATGTGGAATTGGTTCGGGTGAGCGAGTTCATCCACTTCGCCTGCACCTCTGAGGATATCAACAATCTGGCGTATGCCTTGATGCTGAAGGAAGCTCGGGACAGCGTTCTGCTGCCGCAGATTCGGCAACTGGTTGCCGCCATCAAAGAAAAGGCGGGGATTTATGCTGGCCAGCCGATGCTGTCTCGTACCCACGGACAATCCGCTACGCCGACGACCATGGGCAAGGAGTTCGCCAACGTGTCGGCCCGCCTCGAAAGACAGCTGAAGCAATTGGAGTCGATCGAACTATTGGGCAAGATCAACGGTGCCGTGGGCAATTACAATGCCCACCGGGTTGCCTATCCCGAGATCGATTGGCCGATCTTTTGCCGAAACTTCGTTACGTCTTTGGGTTTGACGTTCAATCCTTACACCACCCAGATCGAACCTCACGATTATCTTGCCGAGTTTTTCCACGCCCTGTCGCGTTTCAACACTGTGCTGATCGATTTCGACCGCGACGTGTGGGGTTATGTTTCGCTGGGCTATTTCCGCCAGAAAACCGTGGCTGGCGAAGTGGGATCTTCGACCATGCCGCACAAGGTCAATCCCATTGATTTCGAGAATTCGGAAGGCAATCTCGGGATGGCCAATGCGGTCTTCGGTCATCTTTCTGAAAAATTGCCGATCTCGCGCTGGCAGCGGGATTTGACCGATTCGACCGTGCTGCGGAACATCGGCGTAGGGATCGCCCATACGCTGATCGCGCTGCAATCGACCCTCAAGGGGCTCGGGAAGCTCGAACTCGACGCGGGCGTACTGGAAGCCGATCTTGCCGCCAATCTGGAAGTGCTGGCGGAGCCGATTCAAACGGTCATGCGCCGTTACGGCATCGAAAAGCCTTACGAAAAGCTGAAGGACCTGACCCGGGGCAAGCGCATCGAGCCGGAGGCGCTGTCCGAGTTCATCCTCGGGCTGAGCATTCCGGAAGACGCGAAGCAGCGCTTGCTGGCGTTGACGCCCCGCGATTACACCGGCTATGCGGAAGTTCTGGCCAAGAACTCTTGAGTAACAAACAAACGATGTTCAAAAAAGCATTACTTCTTTTATTGATCGTTCTTCCGGTCTTTCCGATAGCGGCGGAAGAGGCGCCGGTCCAGCGGCTCCGGAATTTCCTGGCGAAAGCGAATACCCTACAGGCGGAATTTTCCCAGGTCGTGATCGATGAAGCCGGCAGTCCCCGCCAGCGTACCAGCGGCGTGTTCTATCTCCAGCGTCCCGGCAAGTTCCGCTGGGATTACAAGAAGCCTTACAGCCAGGAAATCGTTTCCAATGGCGGCAAGGTCTGGTTCTACGACGTCGACCTCGAACAGGTAACCGCCAAGCGCCTCGACGATGCGATCGGTTCCACGCCGGCCCTGCTGCTGAGCGGCGAAGTGGCGCTGGAAAAGAATTTCAAGATCGAGAATCAGGGCATGGACGAGGGCTTGTTCTGGATCAAGCTGGTGCCGAAGGCCGAAGACAGCGGATTCAAATACGTCCTGATCGGCCTGGACGGCGACACGCTCGCGGGGATGGAACTGAGCGACAATTTCGGCCAGCTCACCCGCATCTATTTCACCGGGGTAAAAACGGGACTCAAGCTGGACCGCAGCCTGTTCGAATTCCGCCCTCCGCCGGGAGTCGACGTATTCGAGGAAAAATAAACGCGTGAATACGGATCTTCAGAGACCTCTGGCCGACCGGATGCGGCCCCGCTGCCTGGACGAGTATATCGGCCAGCGGCATTTGATATCGCCCGGCAAGCCTCTTTATGAGGCCATCAAGGCCGGCAAGCTTCATTCGATGATTTTCTGGGGACCGCCCGGCACCGGCAAGACGACCTTGGCGCGGATCGTCGCCCGCCACGCCGACGCGGAATTCCTGCCGATTTCGGCGGTACTGGCGGGCGTCAAGGAAATCCGCGAAGCGGTGGCCGAGGCGAAGCGGCTTTTGACCGACCATAATCGCCGTACCATTCTATTCGTGGACGAAGTGCACCGTTTCAATAAATCCCAGCAGGATGCCTTTCTGCCCCATGTGGAAGACGGCACCATCTATTTCATCGGCGCCACCACCGAGAATCCGTCCTTCGAGCTGAACAACGCCTTGCTTTCGCGTGCCCGCGTTTACCTGTTGAAGTCCTTGTCGGAAGACGATTTGCTCGACCTTATCGAGCGGGCCTTGCAGGATGGCGAACGAGGCGTCGGCCGGCCGGACCTCGGATTTCCCGAGGAGCTTCGCTGCTGGTACGCCAAGGCGGCCGACGGTGATGCTCGAAAAGTCCTGAGTCTGCTGGAGATCACTCTCGATCTGTTGGAAGTGGGACAAGACAAAATCACCCCGGACATCGCACGGGAAGTGCTCGCCGGCGGCGGAAACCGGCGATTCGACAAGCAGGGCGAGGATTTTTATAACCAGATTTCCGCGCTGCACAAATCGGTGCGGGGCAGCGCTCCGGACGCGGCCTTGTACTGGCTGTGCCGCATGCTGGACGGCGGCTGCGATCCGCTTTATCTCGCACGCCGCATCGTCCGTATCGCCAGCGAGGATATCGGCAATGCGGACCCGCGCGCGCTGGAGCTGTCCCTGAACGCCTGGGATGCTCAGGAGCGTCTCGGCAGCCCGGAAGGCGAACTGGCCCTGGCTCAAGCGGTTCTGTATCTCGCTTGTGCCCCCAAGAGCAATGCGGTATACGTCGCCTATAATACGGCTCGTGCCGATGCTGCCAAAACCGGCAGTTTGGAAGTGCCGACTCATCTTCGCAACGCCCCCACGCGCTTGATGAAGGAACTCGATTACGGAAAGCATTACCGTTACGCTCATGATGAACCCGAAGCGTATGCGGCGGGTGAAAATTATTTCCCCGAAGGGTTTCCGCCCCGTGCATACTACAAGCCGGTTTCGAGAGGGCTGGAAATCAAGATCGCGGAAAAATTGGAACGGCTGAAGGTTTTAGATAAGGCGGCTCTGGATAAGACTTAGTTACTATCGGATGAGTTTTATGGTCGACCACCAAGCGGATCATGACGAGGGGACGGAACCGATGAGTGGCAGGGACGCGGAAAAGGAGCGCAGGCGATATTTTCGGATAGAAGACGAGATTATTCTTTTTTTCAGGGAAATAGCGCCCGATGAGATTCCTGATAACCGAAGTCCGCGGGACTTTCCCTTGGATTCTTTCGCCCTTTCAGCCAGCCTGGATTTGCTGACTCAGGAGTCCCGAAAGCTGCTGCGGCGAATAGAAAAAGACACTCCGGAAATCGGCGATTTCTTGAAGGTTCTGGAGCGCAAAATCGATCTCATCGCCCGGGCCTTCCTGAGCTACGAGGCCAACTTGCCGGAGCAGACCACTCAAGGTGTTAGCCTCAGCGCTTCCGGTTTATCCTTCGATGTGGAAAAGCCCTATGCTCCAGGTAAAGTGCTGGAAATCAAGATGGTCTTGCCGCCTGATCTGATCGGGTTAACTGCGTACGGTCGTATCGTTTATTGCAAAAAGAACGGGCCCGATTCCGAGCTGCCTTACCAAATTTCCGTGGATTTCGTCGGCTTGCGCGACAGCGATCGGGAGCTGCTGATTCGCCACGTCGTCAGACGGCAGCTGCAGCAGCTTAGAAACAAGAAACAGCCATCGGAATAAGCGCTTCCGCGCCCCGCTTTATTCATGCAGTACGATGCGCTGACTAAGACCCTGCTTCATTTGCTGTCCGACAATGGCTTTCACTCCGGAACGGAACTGGCGAGTCGCCTCGGTATCAGCAGAACGGCAGTCTGGAAAGCCGTTCGTGCCCTGCAATACCGTGGGATTGAAATCGCTGCCTTGCCGGGCAAAGGCTACCGGGTGACCCAGCCCGTTGAATTGCTCAGCGAAACAGTCATCCAATCCTCGTTGAGTCCGAGCGCCGGCCGGCTGCTCGGCGGTCTCGACATCTGCGACGAGATCGATTCGACAAATACGCATTTGATGCGCCTCGCTGCGAAAGGTGCTCCCTCGGGGGCGGTATGCCTCGCGGAAACGCAGACGGCCGGCAAGGGACGAATAGGTCGTTCCTGGCTTTCGCCCCTGGGAGCAAATATTTATCTCTCGGTCTTGTGGCGTTTCGACGATCACTCCCGTGTGGCAGGACTTAGCCTGGCTGTCGGAGTAGCCGTGATTCGGGCACTGGACCGGACGGGGATTATCGGGGTCGGACTCAAGTGGCCGAACGACATCTTGTGGGAAGATCGCAAATTGGGGGGGATCTTGCTGGAGGTCGCCGGGGAAGCCCATGGCGGATGCGCCGTGATCGTGGGCTTGGGGCTGAACCGCTACATTCCCCCCGTCGTGGGGCGCGGGATAGATCAGGCGTGGGTCGATCTTGCCACGGTGGCCGGCGCATCGGCTCCCTCGAGAAACCGCCTGGCCGCCTCGATTCTGAGCGAGCTTTTGCCTTTGCTGAACGATTATCGGCACACCGGACTTGGGCCCTATCTTGCTGAATGGCGTCGCTATCATCATCTGACCGGGCGCGAGGTGGTCGTCCGTCAGGGCGATACGGAAACCGCCGGCACAGTTGCGGATGTTACCGGAGAAGGGTTGCTGGTCGTGGTGTGCAAGGACGGGAAACGCCGCGAGTTCGCGTCCGGTGATGTGCGGCTCCGGATCGCCGGCTGAGCCGGAGACTGTCATGCGGCTTTTGGTCGACATCGGCAACAGCCGAGTGAAATGGGGAGTCGCGCAAGACAATCGGATTGTTTCGGGCGAATCTTTCCCTTCGGCTGGCGAATCGCTAGAAGAGTCATTCGACCGCCACTGGCTGACTCTGCCCATACAGCGCCGCATATATATCTGTAACGTTGTCGGCGGCGAGGCGGAACACATCGCAACGGCCTGGACCCAAAGACGCTGGGGAGTTTCGCCAAACTTCGTCAAACCGGCCGATCGAGGCTACGGTGTGGTGAACGGTTACGAAAAGCCGGAAAAGCTAGGGGTCGACCGTTGGGTGAGTCTGATTGCCGCGCGGGAGTTCAGCAATGGGCCGGTCTGTGTCGCCGACTGTGGTACCGCGTTGACCTTCGACGTACTTGATGCGCAAGGCCGGCATCTCGGCGGCCTCATCGCGCCCGGCTTGGCGATGATGAAACGGGCGTTGGTGCTGGAAACGAAGGGCATCGGAGAGATCGACTGCGGCGATCCCGAGGTTTTAGGACGGAGCACAGCCGCAGCCGTAGAAGGCGGAGTATTAGCCGCTTGCGCGGGACTGATCGAGAGATCGGTCGGAAAAGCGGAGAAAGAATTGGGGCATGTACCCGATTTGGTCATTACCGGCGGCGATGCGGATAGGATTGCCGACAAACTCGACGGCCCGTGTAAGGTGGTTCCGGATCTGATATTGCGGGGATTGCTCCGCATCGCGAGAAGCGTTTCATGAAGTATGCTTTTTATAGTCTGATTCTGGCGAACGTCGTATTTTTCCTGTGGGAAAGCAGCATACTCGGGCGGGGAGTCAGTAATGCGTCGTCCTATCAGGAATTGCGGCTCCCCCATGTCGTGGAACAAATAGCTTTGCTCAGCGAGCGCACTGGGTTGCCCGAAAAAGCCCCTGACCTGGTTTTGGCAGAGGTGTCCACGACCGAGGCTAAGCCGGAACAGATCAAGGGGACGACATCGATTGTCGAATCGGAGTCGGCCCAAAAATCGGAAGTACCTACCGACACGCCGTCCACATTGTCGACACGGGCCGTGGAATCGGGCTGTTTTCAGTGGGGCCCGATTACGGACGAGACGCGGGCGCGCGAAGTCTTGAATCTGGTTAAGCCTGAGTCCGATCAGGCTAACCTTATCAAGAAACCTTCGGATCTGACCGACGGTTGGTGGGTGCTGTTTCCCAAGGCTCACGATCTGGATACCGCCAAGGCGAACCGGAAGATGCTGCTCGAGAAAGGAGTAACCGACCTTTGGCTGTTCGACAAGGGCGCTTTACAAGGCGCGATATCCCTTGGTCTTTTTAAAACCAGAAACCGAGCCGAGCAGGCTCAGAAGACATTCACGGAACAGGGCATCATTACCGAGGTAGTACCCCGCCAAGTGCGAAACGAGGCTTATTGGGTTCGGATTCCATGGACTCGTCCAGCATCGGACTTGGACGAAATTCTGAAGTCTACGGATGCGAAGGGCGCAGCGGGGTTATCCCCGGCACTCATTCCCTGTGATTGACCGGCCGCTATCCTCGATAAATCCGCTGGGGGCAGTGCCGAAGGTCGATAATCCTTCCCCGACGGATGTGTTTCATTTCTGGAAAGGCGTAGGTCGGCAATCCTTTGCCGACGCCTGAGATGTGGCTCGTTTCTCGACAGCTTGCATAAGGCAGCGATCTCGTAAGTGGATTCGCCGACCACATCAACGAGTGCCTTGAGCATTTTTCACCACAGTTTAGCGGTGTGGATCTGAAAGCCGTTGCGCATGCCCTTTCTTACGCCCTCGTGTCCCCCCTCTCTGGCTAGCCCGTTTTCCGAATCGGTGTAAGGGATTCGGATATGTAGGTCGGCAATCCCTTGCCGACGTATCGGCTCGGCGAAGGGCTTTGTCGGCAAGGGATTGCCGACCTACGTTCTCCCCTCCTGGCACGAATCCGTACACCGGGATGGAAAACGCTCTAAACCCGTAATGGCGTGAGCACTTCAATTATTCACACCTCAACATCCGTCCGCTAAGGCTTACATATTTTTCAGCTTTGGCTGACTTGTCACGCTTGAGTTACAGCCGTCAAACTTGCGCGCAAGTACGAGAGCCGCGGGGGGCTTGATCGAGCCATTATTCGGATTTCAGACGAAAACAAAACCCGACTCTGCGGCAGGCTGTTCGGGTGCGCCATAGGCGTCGTCCGGAATGGCCATGATGACACCGCGTCGCCCCCTCCTATTCGGCGGTTAAGCCCTTGGCTAAGGTCGTTCGTTTTTCGCCCACTGATGCTGCGCGCTGTAGGCGGGCGGATGTTCGAGATTTGATAGCCCATGTTCTGGGCTTCGGGGCGTTTGCTGGATTTAGGCTGACACGATCTAGACATGAGCGCTCCATGCAGAGCGAAGTGGAATAGCCTTCGTTTCCCGGATTTTCTATGGTTGCGAAAACGGGGCAGGGGGCGACTTCAATTTCTAAAAACCAGGAGCAAGCCATGCAGCGAACAATTGTGCCACGCGTAACAAAAACGCCGTTTCGATCGGGTTTATACAGCGTTCTGGCCGTTGTGCTGTCGATTCCGGTATCCGGGTGGGCGGTCGGTCCGGGATGGACTCAAGACTGGTGCAAAGTGTACGCAACCCAGGCAAGTGGATCGGGCTTTTATGTCTGGGTAGATCCCCAAGCCTGTAATAATGTCAACAACTGTCCATACCATCTCGGGCCTACTGGATATGTGGAGCAGTCCGCGGCGGTATTTTGGATCGTCTACCCGACGACTAATACGCCCAGCGAAGCACAGAAAGTCATGATCTCCCAGCTTTCGCTGGCCGCTAGTACAGGCCAACTCGTCAGACTTCATTGAGTAATGGTCAAATGTTGTGTACGGGGGTGGGCTCAGGCGGCGACTTTCTCGACGTCTTCCTGAACTCCATCCTTGAACACGACTCCCTCGATGACTTGGGCTAAACGGGGGATTCCATTCAGTTTCCGCCAGTGCCGCTCGGCGCTTTTCACCAGCATGAACACCATCGCGAGGATACTTCCCCGTGACACGCAGCCGCGCGTTTTGGCGGTTCGTAACCGGACCGTGGCAAAGGTGGATTCGATCGGATTGGTGGTCCTTAGGTGAATCCAGTGCTCCGCCGGAAAAGCGTAGAACGCCAACAGCGCCTCCCGATCCTTTTCCAAACACGCCACCGCCTTGGGATACTTGGGCCGATACCCCGTCAGGAAATGATCAAACGCTTTCTCCGCCTCCGGCCGGGTCGCGGCCATCCAGATTTCGTGCAGCGCGGCTTTGGGTTGCTGACTCTTGGGCAGCTTATTCAGCACATTGGCCGTCTTGTGGACCCAACAGCGTTGGCCACGGGTGGTCCCGTACACTTGTGGTAAGGCTTTCCAAAAGCCGAGGGCGCCATCCCCGGTGGCCAGGTGCGGATTGACCGTGAGGCCACGGGCCTTGAGATCCAACAGCACCTCGCGCCAGGACGCCTCGCTCTCCCGATAGCCATCGGCCAATGCCAGCAACTCCTTTCGGCCGTCCGCCGTAGCCCCAATCACCACCAGAATGCATTGGGCCGCATCCTCCAGCCTCACCCCGAAATGGAGGCCATCCACCCAAAGATACACATAGCGCCGGTTCGACAAATCCCGCCGCGACCAGCGTTGATGCTCGTCCTTCCACGTCTCTTTCAAGCGGCTGATGGTGCTCGCCGATAGCCCCGGCGCCTCCTGGCCCAGCAATGCCGTCAACGCTTCTTGAAAATCCCCGGTCGAGACCCCTTTCAGGTACAACCAGGGCAACAGGTCCTCAAGGCTCTTGGTCCGCCGAAGGTAGGGCGGCAGAATCGCCGAGGTAAACCGGATCGTCTTCGCCCGGTCCCGCACCCGCGGCACCGTGACCTCGACGGCGCCGACGCCGGTTTGGATGGACCGCGTCGGCAGATGACCGTTCCGCACCACCCGCTGGCGGCCGTCCGCCGTCTTCTCGTCCTTGAACCGTTCCAGAAAGGCGGCCACCTCCGCTTCGATCGCCGCCGCCAGCATTCGCTGGGCGCCTTCCCGCGCCAGTTCCGTCAGGGCATCGGCAACCGGGGCGGGTGTCCCTGGATTCTTCAGCGGAATGACTTTATCTTCATGCATGGCGTATTCGCTCCTCTCAACAGGAATTGATGACCTCGAAGACCATCAAGAATACGCCGCCTACCTCAGCCCCTTATCCACAACTTTCGAGCATAACTCCTGATGGAGTTACAGGGAAGATTTTTGGTCCTAATAGCATATTCGGTCCAAAGCTTGGGATTACTGAGATGCCGGAAGCTACAAATATCTTAAATACGGCAATCAAGGTACCGCGATGAGTCAGATTTGTTTTGCTCCCAAAGAAGTTAAATCATGGTATCTATCAAGAAATCTGGCGAATACTTTTGATCGGATTGAACTACGGTTGCCCGAATCCGAAAGCGACGGAAACAAAGCTGCAGTAGTTCTGGAGTGTGGATCATTTTTGGCGAGCTTTACTGTTTGGGGATCAGGTACGACGGAATGGATTGTTGTTAATGGGGAGTCTGGTGAAACGGTGATAGTTCGCGATTCAACATTCACCGATGTTTCCACCCTGTATTCATTACTTGATGCTGCGATAGAAGAGCTCCTGCAACTCTGAAATTGTAGCCCGCGTAGATACTGTTATCCGGATCAAGCCCGCGTAGGCTGGGTTGAGGTACGAAACCCAGCGGTTCAAGACTTGGCTGTGCCGGGTTTCCGCAAAGCTTCAACCCAGCCTACGGGCTTTCCAGCCCGCGTAGGGCGGAATAGCGTACTCGCGTATTCCACCGCATGGGAGTATTTCATTCGGCGCATTACGCTAACGCTAATGCGCCCTACGCGGGCTACACCTACGATCTGGCCGGCAATCTGATTCAGCGGAGCGGCGGCGGGGCGACCCTCGCCTTAAGCTACGATGCCCTGGAGCGGCTGGTGGCCGCGAGCGGCACCGGGATTGCGCCGGAAACCTACGCCTACGATCATCAGGGTCGCCGTATCGAAACCTCGGTGGACGGGACGCCCCGGCGCTCCGTCTATGCCAGGGCGGAAGTTTGGAGTGACTACGGCAACACCTGGACCCAGGCGCAGGCGCTGTACACCTATGCCGGGCTCGACCGTCCGGTGATCCGGACCGGTGCCGGCGGCACCGCGTATTACCATGCCGACGCCCTCGGTTCGGTGGTGGCCGTGACCAATGCCGCCGGATCGATCACCGCCAGCGCCCGCTACGACGCCTTCGGCCAGCCCCTCGCCGGCGGGGCTCTCCCGCGCTACGGCTACGCCGGCCGCGAACCCGACGCCACCGGGCTCATGTATTACCGGGCGCGCTACTACGATCCCCAGATCGGCCGCTTCACCCAACGCGACCCCGCGGGCTTTGTGGATGGGGTGAACCCGTATGCGTACGTCGGGAACAATCCGGTGAGTTTGACCGATCCGTTGGGGTTGGCGAAGTTGGCCCCGATCGCGAGCTCGAATGTCTCGGGGTATCCGGGGAACGGGGGTGGAAATGCGGCACTGGTTGGGACGACCATCGCGGCTCAGTTGCCGAGATTAACGACGTCTCTACCGATCGTCGAAAATGCAATTACCCGATATGCAACGCCGATCCTGCAAGGCGGTGCGAGAGCCCTTGCCACGGGTCCCGGAGCGGCACTGGTCGGCACTTTCTTTCCGAGTAGCTTGGGCGATCCAAATGCCAATTGGAAGCCGGGTGACGCGGGGTTTTTGCCCTTTACGTCCAATGCAAGGGATTCGATTTATACTGCGAACGAGGTTGCAAAGTACGAAGTCGGAACGTTTAGCGATCTTGCAAACCGCTCATCCACGGGCGATGGGCTAGATATTCACCATGCTGCGCAAAAGCACCCAGTTGGTCAGGTGATTCCTGAGTACGATCCTGCGACTGGCCCTTCAATAGCAATTCCTCGTGGCGAACACAGTCGAATTCCGACAATAAAAGGCGAATACAGTGGTTCCGCCCGCGATTTGCTCGCAAAAGACATTCGAAACCTTCGAAATTATACCAATGCGCCGAATGGTTCACTGGAAGAGTTGATTAAACTGAACAAAGACAAGTATCCAGGCGCTTTTTCTAAATAGGAGCACATATGAATAATGAGGCGTTTGTTGAAGCAATTAAGCAATATGTGGGGGAAGCGGCTGTTGAAGATATGATCGCAAATCTGAAGAATCCTCCCGGGCGGAGGGTTTCTCAAAAGGAAAAGATGCGTTCAGATTGGTATAACAGTCTTTCAGAGTTAGAAAGAGATTATATTGGCAGCATTGTCGCTGACGCAGTCCATGAGGCTCTATTTGGTCTGCTTGCGGTTTTGGATGGTGTAAGAGCAATTGAAGACGGCGAGAGCAAAGGCCATTTTGAACTGAGCTATGTAGACGAGAAAAACCAAATTCTTTTGAATAATCCTAACGACATTGGGTTGCATGACTTATTTAATGTATCTGAATAGCCCGAGTAGCCCGCGTAGGGTGGAATAGCGTACTCGCGTATTCCGCCGCGTGGGGAACGTTCCATTCGGCGCATTACGCTCAAGCTAATGCGCCCTACGCGGGCTGAACCCGTATGCGTATGTCGGGAACAATCCGGTGAGTTTTACCGATCCGTTGGGGCTGTCGCGGTTAAATCCAGTGAGGAGTCAGAACATATCAGTCTTTGCGGGCGTCAGACCCACCCATCCAAGCGGTGGATCGATACCGCAGACAATCCGAGATATTGAGCCAGTCGAAGATGGTTATGATTTCAGCAATGGGGCGGTGCAGGTAGCCCGAGCCGATGTAGAAGTATGGCCACGTCAGGGTAAAGGTTTTAATTATCGGGCAACTGACGACCAAGGGAGCAAGCCGCTACAAGGCACTTTCAATACTGGCACATCTCTGAACATCAATCAGCTCCCCGAAGGTGATTATCGGGTTACTCCGCGTCCCCGAGTTCCTGAGCCAGGGCCAATTGGAAAAGTCCGCGATTTCTTCATGGTAGATCGGAACAAAAATGCTGGACGACCTACCATATCCAATACAGATAACTGGAATCAGGTGCGCTTTCCTGACGGGTCTATACACGAGGGGATTCAAATTCATCCGGGTCGCCAAGGCACAGCAAGTGGAAGCTCTCTCGGCTGCCTTGTTTGTACTGAGCCTGAGTACAACCAGTTGAATCAGATGTTCAACAGAAATTACGACAATGGCGGCGTCTTTTTGCATATCCGGCAGCAGCCAGCCAAGCCTTAGATTTTTGGTGTTGGAGGTTTATAGAGGTATGAAAAAAATGCTTGTTCTTGTGGGGAGCCTTGGAATAGCAACAGTGTTAGGTTGGGGCTATTGGGTGTCGCTTAGTGACGCCCAGCATTGGCTACTATTTAACAAGCGGATTGCCGAAATTCACGCGGATTTATTGCTAAATCGAAATACAACAGTAATGGTGCCGGATGAATTGATTGATGTGCAGATTTCGGCCTATCCAGGCTGGGTGCTTTTTAGTCCGCATGACGAAGAACATTCTTTTGTTCTAGCCTACGCGCCTGAAAAGAAGCCTGAGCCTTTTGCTGCAGATGGAGTGACTCGTCAGTGGCGTCAGGTAAATCCGCGCTGGTACGAATTACTGCCAAATTGATCTATCCATTTTGCATCGAATCCACGCGGAACTCCGGCAGCGGCTAGAGCGCTCCCTCCAGGAGTAGCGGAGCAACCGTTACGCACGTTCGAGGTCGTGAAGTCATTTGATGTTCAGGCCGGTACCGTTGCCCCCGCATTCGGACAACTGGGTCTTGGAACTCAATTTCGATCTTCAATGCAGTTGGGAGACTTGATTAGAGGTGGATTTCTTAAGGAGGTCAAACCATGATTCGCTCATTCCCGGAGTTGCCGGACTGGTCGTTTGATATTGATGAAGTGTCTAACGGTGTCTACAAGGTTGTAGTTAGCCATAGATATGGGCACAAAATTTCAAAAACTGGAATTGATCCAGAGGCGCTAATTGACGATTGTAGGCGCGAAGCGACCGACATGCGCCTTGCTGATCGCCCTACGCGGGCTAAGAGCATATTCGGTCCAAAGCTTGGGATTACTGAGATGCCGGAAGCTACAAATATCTTAAATACGGCAATCAAGGTACCGCGATGAGTCAGATTTGTTTTGCTCGCAAAGAAGTGCAGTTGGGCCAGCGGGTCCGTCGGCAAAGGATTGCCGACCTACGAATGCTTGAATCCATTTACCCGAGCCGAAGGCGCCAACGACTTCCGCCAAGCCTGTTTTGCCGTACGAGCGAGATGAAAACGCTCTAAAACCGAAGACGGCGAAGTGCAGCAACAAAAGCCTGACTCTGTCACAGATTTTTCTACGGCTTCGCTATACGTAAAAAGAAGACACCGACCATGAAAGCGCTTAACAAATTCTACAAAGCAATATTATTTTCGCTTTTGTTTCCCGTCTCTGCCACAGCGGGCGGGGGAAATGGAAATGTCGAGATTGAACACGTCGGCGGCTACGGAAACGCAGGAAAGGTGGGGTCAGGTCTTGCAATAGGGCCGTAGGGCGGGTTAGCGTATTCGCGTAACCCGCCGTTCGAGTTGCGCCGCAAGCAAAAGGTGGGGTCAGCCCGCGTAGGGCGGAATAGCGTACTCGCGTATTCCGCCGCATGGGAGTATTTCATTCGGCGCATTACGCGAAAGCTAGAGCATTTTCATACCTACTGTACGGGCACTCGCGAGTAGGTCGGGAATCCCTCCCAATCGCAAACGGCGTCTTCGGGAGCGCCGAAGCCGCCCTTCCCGACGCCACGTCCCGGCCGAGCGTCTTCGTCGGCAAAGGATTGCCGACCTACGAAAGCTTGAGTCGATCTACCCTGGCCGAAGGCGCCAACGACTCCTGCAGGCCTGTTTTGCCGTACGAGCGAGATGAAAACACTCTAAGGGGCTACTCGGTAAACGGCGGGTTACGACGCATCGGATCCAAGCGTGCCCAGCAGGGGTTCCGTTGTGCGCGCCTAACCCGCCCTACAAACCCCGGGGTGAGGTACGAAACTAGACCTCGATCAAGCGTCGGCTGTGCCGGGTTTCCGCAACGCTTCAACCCGACCTAGGCCAAGCTTGGCAGGCTAGGCGCTGCATAGTTTCTACAGGCTAATCGACGCGCGCTGCGGCCGTGAGCCTTGGATTTTCCGAATACCGCAATGCGATAAACAGGAAAAACTGGGTTCCGAAGATCAGATTGGCCAGGACGAGGTGAATCGGCTGTACGAAAGCCGGAAATCCGAGACGATCCAGCGTTACCCCGGTGCCGATGGCGGCTACCACCAAAGCCCCCAAGGCGATGCCGAAGTTTCGAAGCAGGTGTCCGCGTTCGAGGCGTCGTGCCAGATTCCAGACGAGCCACAGGTTTGTGAAGAGAATGACGGAGGAGAACGAGCGGTGAATGTAGAAAATGATCGGAAATTCCTCCCGCCAAAGGTGGCGCTCGGCTTGATCGAAGGTCGTGGCGATGACGTCCACCGACTCCCGGATCTGGGTTCCCATGGTGATTTGCAGCAGCGTCATTCCCATCGCTACCGCCAAGACCGTTTTGAATCTTGGCGATAGCGCGCCAGTATCGAGCCTCCGTATCGTGTCCTGCTGCGATCTCGCGATCGCGTAGATCAGGAGACACACGATCACGAAAGCGGTCACCATGTGGGCGGTAATCATGACCGGCCGCAGATTGCTGGCGACGACCGCAGATCCCAGCCAACCCTGAAACCCGACCAATAAGAATACGGATAAGGCGAGGAAGAAGACCGCCCGGTCTCGTCTCAGATATGGAATCGCATAGAGCAAGGTCAGCAGAATAAGCACTCCGATACTCACACCGATCAACCGATTGACATATTCGGTCCAGGTCTTGAGCGGATTGAACTCGGTATCCGCATAGCCGCGCTCGGCGTAAATCTCATGGTAATTCGGCGGCAGCTGGGATTCGTCGGTAGGCGGGACCCAGCGGCCGAAACAGGTGGGCCAGTCGGGGCAGCCCATGCCGGCACCGGATGCCCGTACGATACCGCCGACCAGGATCAGGAAATAAACGGCGGCGATCGTAATCAGGCCGATGCGGCGGAACCGTTTGGAAATCGCCGAGTCGGTCGCGTTTGAATGAAAAGCGTTCTGGGGATTGAAGTCGGAAGAGACCGTATCGTTCATGACTGATATTTCGACAAGATTGGGATGTTATGTTTGTACGATGCCGGACGGCGAGCCGGTATCGGCGTTCGGAGCGTTTTTCGCCGCAGTATAGTGGCGTGAATCGGGAACTCGGCACGCACACTCAGAATACATGCGCAAACAAGCTTGTAGGTCGGCAATCCTTTGCCGACGACGATGTCGGGAAGGGATTCCCGACCTACGACAGCCTGGGGCGCTACACCACATCGGAAGATGCTCTAGCGAGCGGGCATGACCGAAAAGGATTCCGAAATGCTGAAACTGCGGCTACGAGAACTTTCGGATAAATCCTGATAATACAACCGAATGCGATAGTTTCCGACCGGCAGTCGACCAATTCGATAGGTTCGGTAAAGCCCGGAGCCGGGGAGGGCGCTTTCCTCCGGTTGAAAGGTATAAAGGCACTGCCCGTAGTGGTTGACGACGATCTCGATTTCGTTTCCTTTCATCCGGGCATCGACACGGTCGTCGTTGCAACCGCGCCGCGGGTAATAAATCAGGATATCTTCGTTGGCGCGAGGACTATTGGGTTCGATAAAAAGGGTTTCGCCTTGCGCTCCACCGGGTCCCCGGAAATGTTCTTGGGCGACCGCCGGGAGAGGAAGAAGGCTCAACAAGAATGCCGGTATATGGCGGCGAACTCGGGATAACCGCGTCCATCGAAGCGTGGAAAAATGGCCGTTAGTCATTGCGCATGCCCAAGACTCGGGTTTCGCGGTAATAGCTGCTTCCCCAGACATATACGTACATCGCGCCGCTAACCAGCGTCGTCAAAAATACGATCGCGGTCAGGCCGGTGATGAGGCTGGCGGGCAACGACACGAAGCCATGGTGCAGGAGTATGATGAATACCAGAAAGAGCTGAAGCAATGTATTCACTTTGCTGATCAGGAGCGGTTGCCCTTCGAAGGGCCGCAGCAGGAAGTAATACAGCACTGCACCGGTGAATATCACCAGGTCGCGCAAGACCACGGTGGCCATGAGCCAAAACGGGAGCAATCCCATAAAGCTCAGCACGATATAAGACGAAACCAGAAGCAGCTTGTCGGCCAAAGGGTCGATATAGGAGCCGAGACGGGATTGCCAGTGAAAATGCTTGGCTAGAAAACCGTCCAGAGCATCCGATACACCCGCAATCACGAACAGCGTCAGAGCCCAATCGAAGCGCTTTTCCAGCATCGAACTGATGACAGGATAGACGAGCAGGATTCGGCAAACCGAAATGATATTGGGTATATGACGTGCTTTCATTCGGCTAATCGGTAGGTTAACCCGGAAAACTGCCGGTCCTCGTTAGCGACGGGTCTCAACACCCGCCCTAAAGCGAGGGCCTCCTCCAACGACGCCCTGTCGCCGAGTACGTATAGCTTAAACAAGGCATGATCGGCGTCCACTCCCATCCACTCCAGCCTTTTGACCTGAGACAGCCGGCTCAGATAGGCGGTTGCGCGATCGGTCGCATCGAGAGACGACAGGCCGACGATTTTCAATTCCAGAGTCGTTTCCTGCGTGGTACGCGGAATGAACCGTTCGGCCAGGCGGGAGTAGACTCCGGATGTACCCGACCGGAGTGCTTCCTGGAGATCGGGAAAGTTTCCCTGCCAAGTCTCGTCGAGATTTTGAAGGTAAATTCGCCAAGCGGCATCCCAGGTGCCCTCCGGTCTATGCGACAAGCGTCCGGCGAGCACGGCATCGGTCTCGTATCGAGCGGACGCTTGCTTGACTCGCTCTCCGTTACCGGTTTCCAGGTCGTCGATGCTGAGACTCTGTTGGTCGGTCAAATCCCACAAAGGAACCGTCACGGGCAATCCGCTTTCCTCCGCTGCGGCACGTAGCGCGCGGTCGATCTCCGGCATTTGATCGGCCACGAAAATCGATTTTTCCGCATTATCCTCAATCGAAAGCCATACCAGCACTTCGGGTCGCTGTTCTCCCCAAGGACTGATGTTCGATTTACGCAAGGTGTCGTTAATGCGCGGCGAATCGAACTCCACGCGCAAATAGTCGAGCGGCGCATCGGTGTCCGACTTGGTTATGTACTCGTATTGCAGAACGAAATGGTCGGGTTTTTCCAGCATGGAGCGTACGGCCTTGGACTGCATGGCATCGGTCCTGACCAATCGCTTGAGGACTTGCTCAAGAGCTTTGCGGATGTCTTCGTTACGTGTCGATTCATCTTTGCTCTGTACGGCGACGTCCATTCGATACAATCCTTTTATTTCCGCGGCCATAAGGTTGGGACAAACCATTATGAGCCACAAACTGACTAGGGCGACGAGGCGCACGAAGATCCTCCCGCAGGTTGGCGAAGAGCGTTGTACAATATCACAATCCCTTAGAGCAGCTAAAACACTCTATGTCCGTTCGACCAGTCTGGATTTCACTTGAATGGACACTGGTTTTTGGCTTTTTAGAGTTCTTTTTTCCGAATTGATATCCCGGAGATTCAGCTTGACCGATTCCAAAACCGAATCCCTCGATTACAAAAGCGCCGGTGTCGACATCGAGGCCGGTAATGCACTCGTAGAGCGGATTAAACCGTTTGCCGCAAGAACTCGCGTTCCCGGCGTGCTGGCCGGACTCGGGGGATTCGGCTCGCTGTTCGAGCTTCCGGTAGGCCGTTACAGGCAGCCGGTTTTGGTCGCCGGCACCGACGGGGTGGGCACGAAACTGCGATTGGCCATCGATAGCGGACAGCATGGCGGCGTCGGCATCGACTTGGTTGCGATGTGTGTTAACGATATCGTCGTTCAGGGCGCCGAGCCTTTGTTTTTTCTCGATTATTACGCCACCGGCAAACTCGAGGTGGATGTCGCCGCCTCAGTGATCCAAGGCGTCGGCAAGGGCTGCGAATTGGCCGGGTGCGCCCTGGTGGGGGGCGAAACCGCGGAGATGCCGGGGATGTACGGCACAGGCGATTACGATTTGGCCGGCTTTTGCGTGGGCATAGTGGAGAAGGACGAGATTCTCGACGGAAGCCGGGTCCGTCCGGGCGACAAACTGCTCGGCCTGGCGTCTTCCGGACCGCACTCGAACGGCTATTCCTTGATCCGCAAGATCGTGGACCGCGAAGGCCGCCGCCTGGATGAATCATTGGACGGAAAGCCCTTGGGCGAATGGTTGCTCGAGCCGACCCGGATCTACGTAAAGCCATTGCTGCAACTCATGCGTCAAATCAGGGTTCATGCCCTGGCCCATATCACCGGCGGCGGAATCACGGAAAACCTGCCGCGGGTTTTGCCGGATCGCTCGGAGGCGGTGGTCGACCCGTTCGCGTGGCCGAGACCGGCCGTGTTCCGCTGGCTGCAGGAAAAAGGCGGGGTAGAGGACGGCGAGATGCTGCGCACCTTCAATTGCGGCATCGGCATGATCGTCTGCGTCGCGCCGGAAGACGAAGAGAACGCCCGTGCGCTGCTCACCGCTGCCGGCGAGACCGTGTATACCATCGGCGAGATCGCATCGGCTGATGGCGGTCCTCGGGTCAGGTACGTCCAGCCCTAGTACGCAATGCTACTGTTCAGGAAGATTTATGGAACTTAGTGTCGTTGTGCCGGTTCACAACGAGGAAGACAACGTTGAACCGCTGATCGCCGAAATCGATCGAGCCTTGATCGATGCGGGAAATTACGAAGTGATTTTCGTGGATGACGGCAGCACCGACAATACCCTGACCCGCCTTGACGGTTTGCGAGCGCAGTACCCGCGGCTGCGCGTTCTGTGTCACCGACGCTGCTGCGGGCAAAGCACCGCCTTGCTGACCGGCGTTCGCGCAGCCCGCGGACGAATCATCGCGACCCTGGACGGCGACGGGCAAAATAATCCTGCCGATATACCGAAATTGATCTCGGCCCTGAAGTCTATGGACCAGGACGGAATGAAGGCCATGGTGGCGGGACTTCGCAAGCGCCGCAAGGATACCGGCTGGCGGCGGTTTTCCTCCAAAGTTGCTAATGCCGTGCGCAGTTCGCTGCTTCACGATAATACGCCGGATACGGGATGCGGGCTCAAGGTGTTCTCGCGCGAGTTGTTTCTTTCCCTGCCGTATTTCGACCATATGCACCGTTTCCTTCCCGCGCTTGTTCAGCGGGCCGGAGGAAAAGTCGTGTCGGTGGAAGTCGATCATCGGCCCCGTGTGCGCGGTGTGTCCAAATATGGCACCTGGCACCGGCTATGGGTCGGCATTGTCGACCTGTGCGGGGTGATGTGGCTGCAACGGCGCGCACGCTTTCCTGAAGTGAAGGAAGTGGGCGGTTAAAGGTCTTTATCTCCCGGGCGAGATGGCGTAAGTTTTTAGATTTAATTCGCATAAGAACAAAGGAAAATAATATGAGACCGAATCCCGTCCTACATGCAGTTGTCGTTTTTTCCGTAGTCTGGGCCGGAGTGGGCCGGGCTGAGGAACCGAAGATGCCGCCTCGCCAAGTGCTTTTGGAGAAAGCCCTCGAGCTGCCAACCAATAAGGTCAATTCGCGGGTCATTCGGGTCATTTTCCCGGAGGGTTACAAGACACCTTTGCATACGCATGAAGGGCCGGGGCCTCGTTACGTCGTGAAGGGCAAGGTGAAAATCGAGGAAGGCGGCCAGGTTCGCGAATACGGGCCCGGAGAAGTGTTTTGGGAATCCGGTCAATGGATGACGGCGGAAAATGTCGGGCAAGGCGAGGCCGAGGTCATCATCATGGAATTGGCGGCGCCTAAGTAAGCAAGATATTTGCCCATGGGAAGCGGAACGATCCGGTGGGCACACGTCATCCAAGGGGCGGCGCAGCTATTTTGGATTCAGGCCGCTTTGCTTCTCCGGCGCAGAAGGAGGAGCAGCATCCAAAGCGGCACTAATCTGCAAATTGGTTAGCCAACCGTGAACACGGTTGACCAGAAATTCTCCGATGTCTTGCCATCCGTGATCGGGCTCATTCAGAACCAGCAACCGATAGGACGGATTGGTTTTCATGGCGGCCCGCTTGCGGGACGCTTCGTCGTCCATCGGCACCGATATTCGGCTGCTTAGAATTTCAAGTATAGGCAAGCGGATGGCGCTCAGGCTATCGGGGGAGATCGGCGGTGGATCGAGCTTCCGCACGGGGGCCGGGTCGATCAGCACCGCGGCCTTCACGGCTCCGTCGGGCGAATCGGCGAGATAGCTCAATGCCGTCCATGCTCCGATATCGTGGGCCAGCAAGGCGATATTCCCGATTTTTTTCTGCTTGAGAAACTCCACGCTGGATTGCAGCCTTGCGATCGTTTCTGCAAGAAGATTCGCATGGCCTTGCAGATCGTCGGCGTCCGATATGGGCATCGCCAAAGACAAACTGCTCCAGCCGTGTACCGGCAAGCCTAGTCGGAGCGGACGAATAAGATCGGCCGCATCCTGATTCGAATGTCTCCCATGCAGCAGGATGACGCCGCCGCGTACGTCTTTCGATACTGCCTCTCGGTATAGTCCCTGAAATCCCAGATCGGACGCTTCCAGCCGAATCGCTTCGTCCGGGTGTGTACGAGTCCCGATATCGTCGGCGATTTGACGCTCCCGATGCACATCCGTTGCCAAGGTCTCGCTACTCGCCAGACACGCCGAAATCGAGATAATCAAAATTTGCTTACAGAGGCGGGTTTTTGAACACAAATTGTTTCCTCGAAAAAGGCCAAAAGGTATGAAGCGTTCAGCGGTCCGGCGATTTCGATTGGTGTAAACTGGCCGGAGCCAATGCGCTACGAAGCCGAACAATCCTCTTCAGTGTACCGGAGCGTCACCCATGGAAACACTCTCTGAAACCATCGATGGTCTTCCCAATATCTCGGGGTCGGAATCTTTGATCGAACAGGCGATTCGAAACCGGCCGGACACGGTCTTCCAGAATTCCAGTCCAATCGAGTTCGGCCGCATCAAGAGCGCCGCCGCGATCGCGCTGCACATGCATCAGCCTTTGATTCCGGCCGGTGGCGGGGATCCGTCCACCGCCAAGATCATCAGCAACCTCAAGCACATGATGGAGAATCAGCATATCGGCGATAACCATAACGCCCCGGTTTTCCACTGGTGCTACAAGCGTATGGGCGAGTTCGTGCCGCAACTGATACATGAGGGCAAGGAACCGAGGGTCATGCTGGAATACTCGGGAACCCTGTTCTACGGCCTGCGCGAGATGGGCTTGCACGACGTGTTCGACAATCTCAAGACGATCACCGTAAATCCGGATTACCGCCGTGCCGTCGAATGGCTGGGCGCGCCCTGGGGCCATGCCGTAGCGCCGTCAACACCGGTTCAGGATTACCGTCTGCACGTCAAAGCCTGGCAGCATCATTTCGCCGCCATTTTCGGCGTTGAGGCTTTGACGCGGGTGCGGGGTTTCTCGCCTTCCGAGATGGCGCTGCCGAATCATCCGGATGTCGCCTACGAATTCGTGAAGACGCTCCGGGATTGCGGCTATACGTGGGTTCTGGTGCAGGAGCATACCGTCGAGCGTCCCGAAAACGGCTGGGGACCGGAGCACAAGCATTTGCCGCATCGGCTGGTTTGCACCAATTCGGAAGGCGAAAGCGTCAGCATCATCGCGATCATCAAGACCCAGGGCAGCGATACCAAGCTGGTGGCGCAGATGCAGCCTTACTACGAGGCCAGAAGCCTGTCCCGCTGGGATCTGGCCGGAAAATCGGTCCCGCCGCTGGTGACGCAAATCGCCGATGGCGAGAACGGCGGCGTGATGATGAACGAATTTCCGCCGAAGTTCATGGAGGTGGTCCGCGAGGCCAGCGGGTCGGAAACGCCGCTCATGAACGTGACCGAATACCTGGAATTTTTAGCCGACACGGGGATAGCAGAAAGCGATTTCCCGACGGTACAACCCTTGTTTCAAAAAATGATTTGGGACCGTTTCAAACCCGGCGACGGTGCCGAAAAGCTGGAAAAAATCATCGAGGAGATCAAGAAAGAAGATCACCGGTTTCACATGGAGGGCGGCAGCTGGACCAGCGATATTTCCTGGGTGAAAGGCTATGAGAACGTATTGGGCCCCATGGAAGAAGCCAGCGCACTGTTTTACGAGAAGGTCCTGAAAAAAGGTGCGCCGACCGACGATCCGCGTTATCGGAATGCACTGTTCCATTTGATGACGGCTCAAACCAGTTGCTACCGGTACTGGGGGCAAGGTCTGTGGACGGATTACGGCCGAGAGATTTGCCGACGGGCGACGGAGATCTTCAACAGCGATTTCTGAACGAGTTTCGCGAGGCGCGAAAGAAGCGGGCTGTACAGCCCGCTTTTTGCTTGGACCGATCAAATCGGTAACTCGGAATTCGGCACGCCTATGGAAAAATGTTGCTGAATGATTTTCCAGTTGCCGTGTTCTTTCCTGAACACCAGGCTCAAGCGGAACGGTACATCACCGTTCGCGAAGTGCCAAACCGCCTGCTCGGCGGCCCAGGCAACCGCGCCCCGGTGCCCGACTTGGAGATTGACCGGCGAAACCACCGGCAATCCGCCATTCTCGTAACCGATAGACGCCAGAAAATCGAAAATGCCTTGCCACCAGGCTACGATCGCGTCGTGGCCGACGAAGACCTCGGGGGTATCGGTGCCCAAGGCCAAGGCATCCGGCGAACGCGAGGTGATGAATTCCATGAAGTCGATATCGCCGGTCGTGGATGCATTATGGAACTGCATTATCAACCCTTTGATCTCGTCGTCGACGGCATCGGCGCGAACGGCTTGCGGTGCGGCAAAAGCGAGCATGAATCCGCATACGGTGGCTATTAATGGAAAAATGATGAATTTCGAGCGCGATGAGTTAGTCATTCCTGTAGTCCTTCGATGTAATGAAATCTATGGGAAATTGAAGGCTGGCTTTGTCCAATTCCTTATGCGACGCCTCCCAAGCGACCTCCCTTCGATTCGGATTCTAGAGGGCTTGATCTCCGCCGGAAGTGAACTATTCACGCGAATCGAGGCGCTTGCTCGCCGCCGGAAAATCGGTGCGGCGCGCTGGCGGGATATGAATCGATTTGTCGAGATAAGATGGAACAGCGGCCGATAATCGGCTTATCGGCCATGATGGCAGGAAAAGCGAAGGAGGCGGAGAATAGATCTCCGCCCGTGGCTTCGTTGGATGTGAGAAAGTGTCAGGCCGAGCGCCGCTCCATCCTGTGGATCACCTCTTTGATTTCCTCGCCGCTGACGACTTCCCGTTCCTGCAATATCTTGGCGATTTCATCCAAAGTTGTGCGTCGCTGCGTGAGAATTTCCCGCGACCGGCGCTGCCCCTCCTCGACCAGTTCCCTGACTTCCGAGTCGATTAGCTGCGCGGTCTCTTCGCTAAAATTCCGCTCCTCGGTTCCTTCGATATTGAGATATGCGAGCTGCTGCCTTTTTCCGTAGGTGAGCGGGCCGAGTTTCTTGCTCATGCCCAATTGGCAAACCATGGCCCTCGCGATTTCGCTGGCTTTCTCGAGATCGTTGTGAGTGCCGCTGGATATATTGCCGAATACCAACTCTTCGGCCGCGCGTCCTGCAAGCAGGATGGCGATCTTGTCGCGGAGTTCGTCCTCGGTGGCGAGGAATTTTTCCTCGATCGGCAATTGTAGGGTAAAGCCCAAGGCGGCCGCGCCGCGTGGAATGATGGAGACCTTGTGTACCGGTTCGCCGGTGGGAACGACCTCGGCCACCAGTGCGTGGCCGGACTCGTGATATGCAACTCGGCGCTTCTCCGGTTCGCTGAGCGTACGGCTCTTTTTCTCGGGGCCGGCGATGATTCGGTCAATGGCCGCCTCGAAGTGCCTCATGCCGACCGCTTCCTGGTTTTCGCGCACGGCGATGATGGCGGCTTCGTTGCAGATATTGGCGAGATCCGCGCCAACCAGACCAGGCGTCCGTTGGGCTACGACCCGGAGATTCACGTCCGGCCCCAACTTGATATTGCGGGTATGCAGCTGGAGTATGGCAACCCGGTCGTCCAGGCCCGGCTTGTCGACCACGATCTGCCGGTCGAAGCGGCCCGCGCGCAGCAGGGCTCTATCGAGGATTTCCGGGCGGTTGGTGGCCGCCATGACCACCACCCCGATCGATGGATCGAAGCCGTCCATTTCCGTGAGCAGTTGGTTCAAGGTCTGTTCGCGCTCGTCATGACCGCCCATGACCACCGGGCCGCCGCGCGCCCGCCCGATGGCGTCGAGTTCGTCGATGAAGATCATGCAGGGCGCTTTTTGCCGGGCTTGTTCGAAGAGGTCGCGAACCCGCGCCGCGCCCACTCCGACGAACATCTCGATGAACTCGGAACCGCTGATATTGAAGAACGGCACCCCGGCCTCGCCGGCCACTGCGCGCGCCAGCAAGGTCTTGCCCGTGCCGGGCGCGCCGACCAGAAGGACGCCCTTCGGCATGCGGCCGCCCAGTCGTTGGATACGGGCCGGATTGCGTAAGAATTCGATGGTTTCCTTGAGCTCTTGCTTGGCTTCCTCGGCGCCCGCGACGTCCTGAAACGTGACCTTGACCGACGATTCCGCATGAATGCGAACCCGGCTGCGGCCGAAGTTCAAAAGGCCGCGCCCGCCGGTCATGCGGCGCGCCATCCAGGTCCAGAGCGCGAACAGAATGCCGATAGGCAACAACCAATTGAAGATGAAGTTGCCCAACCAGTTGTTGCCGTAGCGAACGGTGTATTTGACGCCTTTTTCTTCCAGGGCCTGCGCCAAATCCTGATTCCATAACGGCACGGTGATGAAACGGCGTCGTTCTTCGCCGGGAGCCTCGGGCTTCAGGTACCCGGTGATCACTTGATCCATCACGACGACGTCCTCTACCTGCTGTTCCTGCACGTATTTCAGAAAATCGCTATATGGGATTTCGTCCTGGCGCACTTCCTGATAGCCCTGCCAGAAATACAAGGTGGCTAAGATCAGAAGGAGATAAAGCCAGAGATTGATGCGCCGTCGCCGCATGCTCTGATAATCGCTCTCATCGCCGGCGCGCGGATTGATTTCCGTATCGGGTTTCCCGTCGAGGTCTGCGTTTCGCAAGTTGTCGGTCAGTTTTTTCCAGAACTCCTGAACACCTTTACCGAGGGAATCCAACAAGGAATCTCGTGAATTCTTATTCATATGAATCTCCCAATGGAACCGCGGGACAGCCGACGGATACAGTTTCGAACCCGATGGGGTGCGATTGGTTCCGCCGGCGGCGTTGACTCAAAAAAGACTCTTTTTGACGTGGTCAGAACTCGGATTCGTCGGGTGCCGTAGAATCCGCTCGAGAATTCGGACCCAGCCACTGATTGACGATCGCGAGATCCGCTGGGTTCAAGGTCCCGGCGGCCTGTTTGAGCGCCAGACTGTTGATGATGTAATCGTAGCGCGCCCGCGCATAATCGCGCTTGGTCCGAAACAGATTGCGCTGTTCGGCGAGGACGTCGACCATCGTTCGGGTGCCGACTTCCAACCCGGCTTCGGTCGCCTCTACGGCACTTTGCGACGACACTACCGCCGCCTGGAGGGCCTCCACCTGACTGATGGCGGACAGAATACCACGGTAAGCATCTTTCACTTGACGCTTGACCGACCGCCGTACGCCGTCCAGATTTTCCTGGGCCGCTTCGTATTCATGGCGGGCCTGGCGAACCCGCGAGTTGACGCCGCCGCCCGCGAACATCGGTACGTTGACTTGCATTCCGATGACTTGATATTCGGTAGGTATGCCGCGCGGCCGGTTGGTATCGGTGAATCCCGCCGAGCCGACCAGATCCATCGACGGAAGATGGCCGGCGAACTGAAGATCGATATCTTTTTTCGCCACCAGGCTGCGGTTCTCGGCTGCAACGATACTGAGATTGCTTTCCTGGGCCAGGTCGCTCCAGTTCTCGATGTTTTCGGGATCCGGGCCCTTCAACGGAATCTTTTCGGCGAGTTCGGCCAGGGCAAGGTCGTATTCGCCGATGATTTCCTGGAGCGCTTCCCGCGCGTTGTCCACCTGGTTTTCGGCCTGTATGACATTAGCCCGGGCCTGGTCGTAACCCGCTTGGGCTTCGTGCACGTCGGTAATGGCGATCAGTCCCACCTCGAACCGTGCCTTGGCTTGTTCGAGCTGGCGCTCGATGGCGCGCTGCTCGGCCAGCGCGAATTCGCGGCTGTCCTGGGCGAACAAAACATCGAAATAGGCACGCGCGGTACGCAGCATCAGGTTTTGTTGCTCCGCCGCGTAATTGGCTTCCGCCTCGGCGATTTGATTGTCCGCCTGGCTCAGCTGGACCCAATAGTCGTGATGATAAATCGGCTGAGTCAGGTTGATGCTGGCCGCACTGTTCCAGAAGCCGACATTCCGGGCACCGGCGATGAAGGCGAGCTGAAACTCCTCGAACTTCGACAGCACGGAGTTGCGGTTGAGCTCGCCGGTCAGCGACAAAGTCGGCAATAGACGGGCGACACTTTGCGGCTTGGCTTCCAGGACGGCGTTGCGGGTCGCTTCCACTTCGCGCAGCCTTGGATCGCGTTGCAACGCGAGTTCGAGGATTTGCAAGAGATCCTGCGCCTTCGCGCCTGCCGTCACGAGCAACAATAGAGCGAGCAAGATGCCTTTTTTCATTGGTAATGCAGCTTCACCTTATCGGTTCCGACACGCTTTTTAAGACGCGCGAGCAGTTCATCGCCGGGATGTACGCGCCATGCTTCCCCGAGCTGAATCGTCGTCTGTGCCGCTTTCCCTCGGTATTCGATATAAATCGGACAGCTGCCGCCTCGGAACGGTGCGAGCAGATCGACGAGTTCGTTGACCCACTGGGCTTCCGAAGGGGCGGTGTTCGGGCCCGACGGCGGCCATTGAATGAAGAGATGTTTGGCGAAGTGCGCGCGCGCCTGCGCCATGGTGAACAGGTGTTCCGCGGTCAGGCGGAGTTGGCCGGCATAGTCGTCGAAACCCAGATTGCCTTCGACGACTAGCAGCGCGTCCTTCACCAAATGCTCCCGGTATTTTTCCAAAACCTCCGAAAACACCGCTACTTCCAGCCTTCCGGTTCGGTCATCCAGAGTGGCGAAGGCCATGCGCTTGCCGTTCTTGTTCTGCCGGGCGCGAAGCTCCACGACGAGCCCCGCGACTACGGCGCGCACTTCCCGGCGTCCTCCGGGCCCCCGCTCGTTGTCGAGCGACAATTTTCCGAGACGGCCGGTAACGAAGTGCTGGATTTCGGCCTCGTAAGGGCCGATCGGATGGCCGGTGAGATAGAGCCCTAGCGTCATTTTCTCGTAAGCCAGGCGCTCGTCTTCCGGCCAAGGTTCGACGGCTGTTGCGACGCGCGGCGTATCCTCGGCCTCTGCCGGGCCCCCGAGCCCGAACAAGTCGTCCTGTCCGGTTTCGGCCATGGTACCGTGTTGTTCGGCCGCTTTGATCGCGTCCGACAGCTCCGCCATATGGCGTGCGCGATTCGAATCGATGGAATCCAGGGTGCCGGAGCGGATCAGCGCTTCGATCACGCGCCGGTTGACCTTGCGCAGATCGACCCGGCGGCAGAAATCGTACAGATCCTCGAATGGGCCGCCGCGTTTGCGCTCCTCGAGAATATCCCGGATCGCCGTTTCGCCAACTCCTTTGATCGCGCCTAGGCCATACAGGATGGTGCGGTCGTTGAGCACCGCGAAGCGGTATTCTGAGCGGTTGATGTCCGGCGGCTGGACGGCCAATTTCATTTCCCGGCACTCTTCGATCAGGACCACGACCTTGTCGGTGTTGTCCATGTCCGAGGACAGCACCGCAGCCATGAAGGCAGCCGGAAAATGGGCCTTGAGCCAGGCGGTCTGGTAGGACACCAGCGCGTAGGCCGCCGAGTGCGACTTGTTGAAGCCGTAGCCGGCGAACTTCTCCATGAGATCGAAGATGTAGCCGGCGATATTCTCGTCGACCCCTAGCCCGACCGAGCCGGTGACGAAAATTTCCCGCTGCTTGGCCATTTCCTCGGGTTTTTTCTTACCCATCGCGCGGCGCAGGAGATCGGCGCCGCCCAGAGTGTAACCGGCCATGTCGCGGGCGATTTGCATCACCTGTTCCTGGTATACGATGACGCCGTTGGTGGGCCTGAGAATCGGCTCTAGGACTGGATGCGGGAATTCCGCCTTGGTTCGGCCGTGCTTGACGTTGATGTAGTCGTCGACCATGCCTGACTGCAGCGGGCCCGGACGGAACAGCGCCACCAGGGCGATGATGTCCTCGAAGCAGTCCGGTTGCAGGCGCCGGATCAGGTCCTTCATGCCGCGTGATTCGAGCTGGAAGACGGCGGTTGTCGAACAGCTTTTCAGCAGCTTGTAGGTGTCGGGGTCGTCCAGGGGAATTTGGGCGATGTCCACCGGCGGCGCGTCTTTCTCGGCCCGCTGTTTGTTGATGGTTTCCAGCGCCCAGTCGATGATGGTGAGAGTGCGGAGTCCCAGAAAGTCGAACTTGACCAGACCCACCGCTTCCACGTCGTCCTTGTCGAACTGGGTCACCAGGTTTTCGCCGCCCGGTTCGCAGTACAGCGGGGAAAAATCGATCAGCTGGGACGGTGCGATGACGACGCCGCCCGCGTGCTTGCCGGCGTTGCGGGTAATGCCTTCGAGCGACTTGGCGAGGTCGATCAGCGTTCGGACTTCCTCGTCGCTCTCGTACAGCTTTCTGAGGTCTTCGCTGTCGGTGAGGGCCTTGTCCAGGGTGATGCCCAGTTCGAACGGAATCAGCTTGGCGATCTTGTCCACGAAACCGTAGGAATGGCCCAGCACCCGGCCCACGTCGCGTACCACGGCCTTGGCCGCCATGCTGCCGTAGGTGATGATCTGGGACACCCGGTCGCGCCCGTATTTCCGGGCTACGTAATCGATCACCTCGTCGCGGCGCTCCATGCAGAAATCCACGTCGAAGTCGGGCATGGACACGCGCTCGGGGTTAAGAAAGCGCTCGAACAGCAGTTCGAATTCGATGGGGTCGAGGTCGGTGATCTTGAGGGCGTAGGCCACCAGCGAGCCCGCGCCGGAACCGCGTCCGGGCCCCACCGGAATGCCGTTTTTCTTGGCCCACTGGATGAAATCGGCCACGATCAGGAAGTAGCCCGGGAAATCCATCTGGTTGATCACCGAGATTTCCAGCTCCAGCCGCTCCTCGTAGCGCGTTCGCCGTTCTTCCAAAGTCCCTTTTCCGGTGGGCGGACGAACCGCCAGACGCTCCTTCAATCCTTTGCGCGATTCCTCGGCGAAGAACTCCGCCGTGCTCATGCCCTCGGGTACAGGGAATTGCGGCAGAAAGTTCTTGCCCAGAGTGAGTTCGAGATTGCAGCGCTTGGCGATCTCGACCGTATTTTCCAGGGCTTCGGGGATATCGGCGAACAACTGCGCCATTTCCTCGGGACTGCGGAGATATTGCTGCTCGGTGTAATCGCGCGGGCGGCGCGGATCGTCCAATACCCGGCCCTGATGGATGCAGACCCGGGCTTCGTGAGCCTCGAATTCCGACGGGCTGATGAAACGTACGTCGTTGGTGGCGACCACCGGGACGTCGAGCTCGATCGCGAGGCTCACGGCACCCTCGATGTATTCCTCCTCGTCCGGACGTCCGGTGCGTTGCAGCTCCAGATAAAAGCGCCGGTCGAAAATTCCGAGCCAGCGTTCGAGCAGGCGTTTCGCTTCGCTTACGTTGCCCATCAGCAAAGCCTGTCCGATATCGCCTCGGCGGGCGCCGGAGAGCGCCAAGAGTCCCTCGTTTTTTTCTTCCAGCCACTCGGGCATCAGCAAGGGCACGCCTTGATGCTGATTTTCCCGATAGCTGCGGGAAATCAATTCGGTGAGGGTGCGGTATCCCGCGGTATTCTGCACGTACAGCGTCAAAGCATGCGGAGAGGCCGGGTCGGCTTCGTTGTATAGCTGCACATCGGCTCCGGCAATGGGCTTAACCCCTTCGGCCAAGGCCGCTTTATAGAACTTGACCAGGGCGAACAGATTGGACTGGTCGGTCACGGCCACCGCCGGCATGCCCAGCGCCGCCGTGCGCTTGACCAGGGCTTTCACGTCGACCAGTCCGTCGACCAGTGAGTATTCCGTGTGGACGCGCAGGTGAATGAAACGGGGATCGAGCGCTTCGGTCATGAAGTTCGGGTAGCTTGCAGGTTTGTCTAAAAGATCGTTTTCCGTCACTTGTTGCGGTGCGTGATCGGCATTCTCCTAGTTTTCGTGAGAATGTACGTTCTAGGCTCGAACGTGTTCTCGCCAATCAGGCGCATCCGAACTGCTGCGTTGTCATTTTATTCGCACGTGTGTCGACCATTCGTTCATCAGACGATCTTCCATCGTATGGTAAACATCGGCGTCAAAGTCGGCTCGATTTGGCTTCGCGGCCACTGGACCGGATTCGAACTTTGCGGAACCGCAGTAATTCAGGCGTGAGAAACGGTTCAGGCATGTTTGCCAACGCCGAGGATAGGTAATTCAATCCTTTGTTCGGTATGCAAATTCATCCAGGCAAAAACGGAGAGCCTGGTCCCAATCGGGTAAGCCCAGACCGAATTCCTCGAAGAGCCTTTTATTGGAAAGCACGGAATATTTCGGACGCCGTGCGGGAGTGGGGTATTCGGAGCTCGGGATTGGTTCGAGCCTGGCGGCGGATTCCGGCAACAATCCCTTTTCGAGGGAGTAGTCGCGTATATTGCAGGCGAAGCCGTGCCAACTCGTCTGTCCGTCGCAGCTCAGATGATAAATTCCTTGCCGATCGCCCGGCTCGAACCGTCCGTTCGCGGTGGACTTGGCAAGCATCAAGGCGGTGGCCTCGGCGATGAGACGGCTCCAGGTAGGAGCGCCGTACTGATCGTCCACGACGCGGACGAGTTCGCGTTCCCGCATCAGTCTCAGCATCGTGAGCAGAAAGTTCTGGCCGCGCCGTCCGTAAACCCAGGCAGTGCGCAGGATGAAGTGAGGCACGCCGACCTGGCGGATGGCCTCTTCGCCGGCCAGTTTGCTTCGGCCGTAGGCATTTTGCGGGCCCACCGGATCGTCCTCGCGATAGGGCGCATCGTCGTCGCCGTCGCCCGGGAAAACATAGTCGGTGGAATAATGGATCAGGCCGGCGCCGACGTTCAGCGCTTCCTCCGCCAGGATGCCCGGCGCCAAGGCATTGACCCGGAAGGCGAGATCGTTTTCCTGTTCCGCTTTGTCCACGGCGGTGTAGGCACCCGCATTGACGATCAAGCCGGGCCGGATTTGCCGCACCGACGCGCGGATGGAATCGGGATCGGTCAAGTCCAAAGCCGGAGTCGACCGGCGATCCAGCGCTATCGTTTCTCCCAGGCAGGCGAGACTCCGGCGTAGCTCCCACGCCACCTGTCCTTCACGTCCGATCAGGAGAATCTTCATGCTTGCCAGACGGGGAGCAGCTCGCGGGGAAAATCCTTCAAATTCCGGGCGGATTGGTCCTTCGCCGACAAAACGGGATTGTCGATCGGCCAAGTGATGCCCAGATCCGGATCGTCCCAGCGGAGGCTGTATTCCGCGCTCGGATTATAAAAATCGGTGCACTTGTAGGAAAAAAGCGCAGTCTCGCTCAGCACGCAGAACCCATGGGCGAAACCTTCCGGCACATAAAGCTGATGGTGGTTTTCTTCCGAAAGGAGCGCACCGAACCACTGGCCGAAAGTCGGCGAGCCGGTGCGGATGTCGACCGCCACGTCGAATACCTCGCCTTGCAAGGCCTGCACGAGCTTGCCCTGCGGGGTGGGATTCTGGAAGTGCAGACCGCGCAGAATGCCTTTGCGCGACAGCGATACGTTGTCTTGAACGAACTCCCGGTCCAAACCGGCGTCCCGATAGCGCCGCCGATTCCAGGTTTCCAGAAAGAAGCCGCGGGCATCGCCGAAGACGTCGGGCTTGATCAGCAACACGCCCGGCAATGGAGTGGATTCTATATTCATGCGGGGCGGCCCAGTTCTAGAAGTCTGATCAGGTATTCTCCATAGCCGCTCTTGTTCAGCTTCATGGCGTGCTTTTCCAGATCGCCGCCGCTGATCCAGCCCTGGCTCCAGGCAATTTCCTCCGGGCAGCAGATTTTCAGGCCTTGGCGTTCTTCTATGGTTTGAATGAAATTGGAAGCTTGCAGCAGCGAGTCGTGCGTTCCGGTGTCGAGCCACGCCACGCCGCGGCCGAGTTTTTCGACCTGAAGCCGTCCTTGCTCCAGATACAGGTTGTTGATGTCGGTGATTTCGAGCTCGCCGCGGGCCGAGGGTTTCAGGTCGGCCGCCATGTCGACCACCTGGTTGTCGTAAAAGTAAAGACCGGTGATGGCGTAATTGGATTTGGGGCGCTTGGGTTTTTCCACGAGATTCACCACGCGGCCACTCTCATCGAACTCTGCGACGCCGTAGCGTTCGGGGTCCTTGACCCAATAACCGAAAACCGTAGCACCGGTTTCGCGGGCAACCGCTTTTTCCAGATAAGTCTGGAGGCCATGGCCGTAGAAAATGTTGTCGCCCAGGATCAGGCAGGAACGATCCTTGCCGACAAACTCCCGTCCGATGATGAAGGCTTGGGCGAGTCCTTCGGGTTTCGGCTGCACGGCATAACGGATAGACATGCCCCATTGCTCGCCGTCGCCCAATAGACTTTGGAATAAAGGCGCGTCCTGGGGAGTAGTGATGATCAGTATGTCCCGTATGCCCGCCAGCATTTGCACCGACAGGGGATAATAGATCATCGGTTTGTCGTAAACCGGCAGTAGCTGTTTGCTGACGACATAGGTCAACGGATGCAGGCGAGTGCCCGAGCCCCCGGCCAGAATAATCCCCTTCAAGTTATCGGACTTCAAAGATATTCCCCCCTTGCATGCTGTTTGTTGTCGCCGGCAGACCGCTGCACTCAGGACTTTTCGATTCCCAGGCGTTCTCCCCGGTAACTGCCGTCCATGACCCGCTGGCACCAGTTCTGGTTTTCCAGATACCACTCCACGGTCTTGCGGAGTCCGGTCTCGAAGGTTTCGGCCGGTTCCCATCCCAGATCCCGGCGTATCTTGCCGGCATCGATCGCGTAGCGGAGATCGTGGCCGGGGCGGTCCGTAACGAAAGTGATCAGTTCGCGGTGCGGACGGTATTTGGAATTAGGCAACAATTCATCGAGCAAGCTGCAGATGGTCTCGACGACTTCCAGGTTGGTTTTTTCGTTGTTGCCGCCGATATTGTAGACCTCGCCCGCTTTGCCATCCTCAAGGACTCGTTCGACGGCCCGGCAATGGTCCTCGACGTAAAGCCAGTCGCGCACGTTGGCACCGGTCCCGTAGACCGGCAGCGGCTTGCCGTTCATGGCATTGTGGATCATCAGCGGAATCAGCTTTTCCGGGAATTGGTATGGTCCGTAGTTGTTGGAGCAGTTGGTGGTTAGAGTCGGCATTCCATAAGTGTGGAAGTAGGCTCTGACCAGATGGTCCGACGAGGCCTTCGAAGCCGAGTAGGGCGAGTTTGGTCGGTAAGGGTTTTCCTCGGTGAAGAACCCCTCGGATCCCAGCGTTCCGTAGACCTCGTCGGTGGAGACGTGGAGGAAGCGAAACGCTTTGTGCGCCTTGGGAGAAAGCGACCGCCAATAACGGCGCGCCGCTTCCAGCAATTGGAATGTGCCGAGAATATTGGTCTGAATAAAAGGTTCCGGCGAGTCGATCGAGCGGTCCACGTGGCTTTCCGCGGCGAAATTGACGATGGCGTCCGGCTGATAGCGTTCCAGTAGATAATCCACCAGGCTGCGGTCGCCGATGGAGCCCAAGACAAAGACGTGGGCAGGGTTGTCCTTGATGCTTTCCAGCGTATCCAGATTGCCCGCATAGGTCAGGGCATCCAGGTTGACGACTTGAAGATTCGCCCGGCGCATTTGGCGAAGCACGAAATTTCCCCCGATGAATCCGGCACCTCCGGTTACCAATATTGTTTTCGATTGTGTCATGCGGCTGGTCCACCCTTACGTTGCATCATTCCTCGTGAGGGATTGTATCCGATGATGGCGATGATCAGAAAAACAATCAGCGCCACGGATGTGTAGATACAAGCGTAAAGATTGAACTGACCGTAGAGCGCGAAACGGATGAGTTCCACGGCTTGGGAGAATGGGTTGTACGAGGCGAGAGTGTAGAGGAGTTCGCTGGATTCCTGGATTTTCCACAGCGGATAGAGCGCGGTGGACAGGAAGAACATCGGAAAAATCACGAAGTTCATGACGCCGGCGAAATTCTCAAGCTGCTTGACGAAAGAAGACAGCAGCAGGCCGAGCGCGCCCAGCATCAAACCGGAGAGGACCAGCGCCGGCAACACGCTCAGATAGCCTTCCAAGGGAGCTTGGATGTCGTAAAACCAGGCGATGAGGAGAAAGGTGTACGCCTGCAATACCGCGACCAGAACGCCGGCCAGGAGCTTGTCTATCAGCAAATACCAGCGGGGCAAGGGACACACCAAGAGGGTTTTCATGCTGCCCATCTCGCGGTCGTAAACCATGGAGAGAGAACTCTGCATGCCGTTGAACAGCAGAATCATCCCGAGCAGTCCCGGCGTGATGTAGACCTCGTACAGAATATACGTTTCATAGGGCGGAATGATCGCGACGCCCAAAGTCGAGCGGAAACCGGCAGCGAAGATGAACAGCCAGACCAGGGGGCGCACCAGGGCCGAGACGAAGCGTTCGCGCTGGTGCACGAAGCGCAGCAGTTCCCGCGCCATGATGCCGCGCAAGGCGCGGAGGTAGTGCATGAGCCTCATGCGGCCTCCCGCGTCAGCCTGTGGAACGCGTCGCCCACGGTTTCAGCGCCGGTGGTTTTCAATACCTCCGGGATAGAACCGTCGGCCCTAACGGCTCCCTTGTGCAATACGACCAGACGATCGTTTTCGTAGATCTCGTCGATCAGATGAGTGGCCCAGAGCACGGCGATGCCGCTATCGGAACACAGCCGATGCACGTAGTCGACGATGGCCTTACGGCTCGGAACATCCAGGCCGACCGTGGGTTCGTCCAAAAGCAGTAGCCGGGGCTCATGCAACAAGGCCCGCGCGATTTCGACCCTGCGCCGGTGGCCGCCGTTGAGCTGCCTAACCTTCTCTTTCCGCCGCTCGAACATACCTTGACGCTCCAGTTCTTCCCGGATGCGCGCGTCGGCGCGGCGGCGGCTCAGACCGTGCAGCGAAGCGTGATAGTGAAGGTTTTGCAGCACGGTCAGATCGAGATCCAGGGTCGTTTGCTGAAAAACGACGCCCAGTTGCGCCAGGGCTCGGCTGAATTCTTTCCTGACATCGTGTCCCGCAATAAGGATTCGTCCTTCGCGACTGTCGTACAGCCTTGTGATCAGGGAAAACAGCGTGGTCTTGCCGGCGCCGTTGGGGCCCAGCAAAATGGTGCATTCACCGGGCGCAACGGCAAAGCTCACGCGGTCAAGCGCCTTCTTTTTGCCGTAGGCATAGGAAAGTCCCGCCACGGTCAGGGCAGGTGTGGCATTAAGAGTCATGGTTCAAGGTTTAACGACGAGCCCCCATGGGTAATGGCCCACGGCGACGGACTTCAGAACCTTGTGCTGTTTGAGATCAATGATCGAAATGTCGTTGCTCACGCCGTTGGTGGTATAGAGCCGGGATTGATCCGGCGAAAATTCGAGGTTCCAAACCCGCTGACCGACCAGGAGATAGTCGACGACTTCCAGCTTTTGCGCGTCGATGACGGCGACCCGGTTCGCCGGCCCCAAGGCCACGTACCCGTAACGTCGATCCTTATCGATACGAATGCCGACCGGCTGGATTTTCTCCTGAGTGACGCCGGGAATCTTGAAGCCGATCTTTTTGACCGGCTGTTTGGTGTCGACATCGAATACGGTCAAGGTGCCGGCAATTTCCGAAGTGACCCAGAGCTGCCGGCTGTCGTCGGTGAATGCGCAGGCGCGTGGACGCGGATCGACCAGCGTGTTGTCCACGATGTCGAGACTACTGCGGTCGATCCAGTGGGCCATATTGGTGGTTTCGCTGGTGCTGACCACCCATTTCCCGTCCGGGCTGACCGCGATGCCTTCCGGTTCAACCCCGACCGGAACGGTTTTGACGGCCTTCTTGGAGGCGATCTCGATCACGGTCACCTGATTGTCGTCTTCGTTGGAGACGTACAGGAACCGGCCTTCGGGGTCCCTCGCGAAAGTTTCCGGATCTTCCCCCGAAGGCAGTTTGCCGACCACTTTCAAGCTTTCCGTATCGATGACCTGAATGGTGTTATCGTCGCTGGCCGCGACGTAGAGCTGGCGTTGATCCTTGCTCAGCACGATGCCCCGGGGGCGTTTCCCGATCTTGACGGTTTTTATGAGTTTCCCTTGCGCGGCATCGACCACGGCCAGAGCATTGTCTTTTTCCAAGGTGACGAAGACCGTTTCGCCGAAAGCGGAGCTCGAGGCCATTCCTCCCAGCAAAAGGGCCGACATCATCAGTTTTTTCATCGATTGTTTCCTCTGGTAAGACTGGGATTTATTGCGCGGCTTAGAAGCGGCACTTCGACTCGGGTTCATCGTAACCCAGGGTATCCAATTCGTTCTTGGGATGGAGAAAGCCTTCCACCGGAGCGACGGCTACCATCGACCGTTCGGAAGCGATCAGCACCGGTTGCCGCAATTGGCCGTTCCAGCGTCGGAACGACAAGGGCACGCCCTTGAATCCGGCCAGGGCGAATTCTTCTCCGAGCATAAAGGTTTTCACCTTGTCGAAATCGACCGATTTGGTGCGCGTGGCCGATTCACCGATGGCCCGAACCGCCAGCCAGGCACCGTAATCTTCCTCGGTCATCCAGCGGCCGGCTTGATCGCGGAAACGGTTCTGCAATTGCAGCGCGCCCCATGCCTCGTGCGTCCGGTGCCAAGCGGTCGCCACCAGCCCTTGAGTGCCGGCGACGGGGCGAGGCTGCCAGGTGCGATAAGGAAGAAAATCACCGAATAAACCCGATTCGTCGGCGACGATGAGAATGTCATATTCGACGCCCTGGGTGAAAACCGGTACCTCGGATTCCGGCGTGCGGCGTTCGTCGAAGCTGTGTTGCCAGGTCCTTTCCGCAACGATTTTCGCTCCGAAACGCTTGGCAGCGCGTTTAACCGCTTCGGCGTAAAGCTTGTCGCCGTCGTTGGGTCCGGCAGCCAGGAACCACTTGTTCCAGCGCTTCTTCGTCAGGTATTGCCCCAAGGCATCGGCGCGCATCGCTCGGCTGGGCAAAAGGTGGAGTACGTTGGGGCGGCAGGCTTCGCCGCGGAATTCATCGTCCCGGGTGGCGATATCGTATAGCAAAACATTTTTCGATTCGGGCAAAGCCGCCAGTTCGCGGATCTTTGTGGACTCCAGGTTGAGGAGGATGTGTCTATGGCCGTCTGCCAGCAGGGCTTTGAATGCCGCGGCAACATCGCCGTCCGGCGGCACGATGCTTTCACGCAAGCTGAAATTCTGGCGGGTGAAGCGGCCGGTGGTATTGTTGTCCTGAATGCCGAGACGTGCGCCCTGTACCCCTCGGTCGGTGACCGCCTGCTCGAAAAAAGGCAGGACCGGCGGGCTTTGAGGGTCCTGCGCGAGATAAGCGATGGGCAGTTGATCGAGCTTCGCTTCGGCGCTTGCCTTGGGTTGGGATTTCGGCGCCGGCGCCGTTTTCTTGGCTCCGTAGGCCGGCGTGAAGGCCGCCAGAAGGAAGCTGAGAAAAATAAGCGGTAGTGTTTTTGAAATTGAAAGCATGATTCCGCACCGTTCGACCGTGGGAATTATAACGAAACCGGCTGTGGCCCGGAAAAACGCCAGACCCGATGTCCGTGCGGTCCGGCGTCGGGGCTAATTCAAGTCCCTATGCCGAACAAGAATATCGTACGTATCCGAACGGAAGCGCTCTGCCAGCGCTTCCACCAGATAGACCGAACGATGCTGTCCGCCGGTGCATCCGATGGCAGCGGTCAGATAGCTGCGGTCTTCGTCCGCGAACCGGGGTATCCAGCGTTGCAATAGGGCGACGACGTCGTCCAGGTAGCTTTGAACCTCGGTAATGTTTGCGAGAAACTCGATCACTTCCGCGTCTTTACCGGTCTTGCTGCGCAGGCTGGGTTCCCAATGCGGGTTGGGTAGACAGCGCGCATCGAACACGAAGTCCGCGTCGAGCGGAATGCCGTTCTTGTAGCCGAAAGACAGGAAATACAAGGACATCGAATGCTCCTGCTTCGCTCCGAGACGGCCTCTTATCAGTTCACGCAACTGATGTATGTTGGTGTAAGTGGTGTCTACAAGGAGATGGGCGCGACTCGCGACCGGTTCCAGCAGCTTACGCTCCAGTTCGATCGCTTCGCTGAGCGGACGAGCCGAATCGGTTAACGGATGCTTGCGGCGGGTCTCGCTGAAACGCTTGAGTAGAGTGTCGGTCTCCGCCTGTAGAAAGAGAATCTGACACTCTATCCCGAACCTGTCGGCCAGTTCCAAAGTCAGGGGAAACTGGTCCAGACTCGCGCTCTGATTTCGGGCATCGATGCTGATCGCGGTTTTCCGGAACGCTCCCGGGTTGCTGATCACGGCTTGCCGTATAAAAGATTCGAACAGCGAGACCGGCAGGTTATCGATGCAGTAGTAACCGGAATCCTCTAGAGTTTCCAGCGCGATACTCTTGCCCGACCCGGATAAACCGCTGACGATGACGAGTTTCATGGCGACGTTTTGCTCACGCCTATATCAGCCGAAAAAACGAATGTGCTGTGGGGCGAGTGATCAGTGCTCTTGAACTTTTTCTTTATGTTTGACGACTTGTCGATCGAGCTTGTCGACCATGCCGTCGATGGCGGCATACAGATCCTCGCTTTCCTCCTGAGCGAACAAGCTGGCGCCGTTGACTTGCACCGTCGCTTCCGCTTTTTGAGCCAGTTTTTGCACTTCGAGCACCACGTGCACATTTACGATCTTGTCGAAATGACGTTCGATCCGCTGCATTTTTTCCATGACGTAATTTCTCAGGGCTTCGGTTACGTCGATGTGATGGCCGGTGATGCTGATTTGCATGATGATCTCCCTAGTTTTGGATGATTGTTATCAAAAAACACGTTTTCTTTCGTTGGACGGCGGAATAGCCATGGCTTCCCTATATTTGGCGATGGTGCGGCGCGCCACGTTGATGCCCCGTCCCTTCAGCATGGCTGCGATCGTGTGGTCGCTCAGAGGCTTCAGCGGATCTTCGCCTTCGATGATTTCTTTCAAATATGCTTTGATGGCGGTTGCCGAACATTCTCCGCCGGCATTCGTCGAGACATGACTGGAGAAGAAGTACTTGAATTCGAAGACGCCATTCGGCGTGTGGATATATTTCTGCGTTGTAACCCTGGAAATGGTGGATTCGTGCATTCCCACTTCTTCGGCGATGTCTCGCAAAACGAGCGGTTTCATGGCCGTCTCGCCGTATTCCAAAAAGTCTTTCTGGCGTTCGACGATGCAGCGAGCCACTTTCAGCAGGGTGTCGTTCCGGCTTTGCAGACTTTTGATGAACCAGCGCGCTTCCTGCAGATGGTTCTTCATGGTGACGTTGTCCGCGCTGTTGTCGGCGCGCTTGATCATGCCCGAATAAAACGGATTGACGCGCAGCTTGGGCGAAATTTCGGGGTTGAGAGCGACGATCCAATCGTTTCCCTGCTTGACCACGAACACATCGGGAATCACGTACTGAGATTCCGAGGCAGAGATCTTGCGGCCGGGTTTGGGTTCCAAAGTACGGATCAAAGCCACCACGTGGTTCAGATCCTCTTCGGACAGCTCCAGCGTGCGTCTGAGCTTGGCCAGATCTTTCTTGGCCAGGAGCTCCAGATGCCGGGTCACCAGCGTGAACGCCTCCTTTTTCCACGGAGTGTCATCGGGCAGCTGATTCAATTGGATCGCCAGGCAATTCGCGAGGTCCGGCGCGGCCACTCCGGGCGGATCGAAATTCTGAACCCGATGCAGAACGGCCGTCACTTCCTCGATCTCCAAGCCGTTGATTTGATTGACGAGGCCCTGATGGATGTCTTCCACGCTGACCGTCAGATAGCCGTCGTCATCGATAGCGTCGATAATCGCCGTGGCGATGGCGTAGTCCTGTTCGCTGAACGTCGTCAGCTCCATCTGCCAGTGCAGGTAATCCTGCAAGGACTGGGCCGGCGCCCGCTGAAAAATGAAATCGTCGCTGTCCGAATCTGAGGCCGCGACGGAGTAGCTCTGAAAACTGTCGTACACCTCGTCCCATGAGGTATCGACCGGTAATTCCTGGGGGATATCGGTTTGGGCGTCGAGATTCGACAACTCCTTGAATTCCGGCTCGCTGGACGGGGCAGGGGTTTCTACCGAGTCATGAAACTCCCCGTGGCTGCCTTCGTCTTCCGCCACTTCGAGCATCATGTTTGAGTCCAGCGCCTGTTGTATTTCCTGCTGTAAATCCAGGCTTGACAACTGCAGCAGCTTGATAGCCTGTTGCAATTGGGGGGTCATGGTCAGCTGCTGACCCAACCGGAGTTGCAGAGTTTGCTTCATGAAGCTTTACGTCCAGAAATGCGCGTTGGCAGTGTGAGAGTGAAAAATCAGAACCATTCTAGTGCACAGGTACTAACCATGAAAGGGACTGTCTAAAGGGAAAAATGTTCGCCCAGATAAACTTGGCGTACTTCCTTGTTTTGTACTATGTCTTGCGCCGTGCCTTCTGCGATCACGACGCCTCCGCTGAGGATATAGGCGCGGTTGCATATTCCGAGCGTCTCGCGCACGTTATGTTCGGTAATGAGAATACCGATGCCGCGGTCTCTCAGGTGCTCGATGATCTTTTGGATGTCGATGATCGAGATCGGATCGACCCCCGCGAACGGTTCGTCCAACAGCATGAACTGCGGCTCGCAGGCCAGGGCCCGCGCGATTTCCACTCTTCGGCGCTCTCCGCCCGAGAGTCCCAGGGCGGGCTGGTTGCGCAGATGGCCGATACTGAATTCCTCGAGAAGCTCCTCGATCACCAGTTCTCGCTGTCCGTTGGTCAATCCTTTGCGCAATTCCAATACCGCCCGCAAATTGTCGGCTACGGTCAACTTCCGGAAGATCGAAGGCTCCTGCGGCAGATAGCCTACGCCGAGTTGCGCCCTGGCATGCATGGGGAGATTCGTGATGTTGTGTTCGTCGAGGTAGATTGTACCGCTATCCGGACGTATTACCCCCACGATCATGTAAAAACTGGTGGTTTTTCCGGCCCCGTTGGGCCCCAGCAAGCCTACGACTTCTCCGCTGTGGATTTGCAGCGAGACACCGTTGACGACATTGCGCTTGTTGTAGCGTTTGAGTAGATCGGTAGCAACTAGAATCGCCATCGCTTATTCGGATTTCTCTTTCGGCTGCATTTTTACATGTACGCGTTTGCTGCCGGTGGTGGGGCTGCCGGCCTTGAATAAACCGTTTTTGGTGTCGTACTCGATGATGTCGCTGGCGGTCGAATTCTGTCCCTGCCAGACCAATGCCTTGTCGTAGAGGATCAGTATTCCGGTATCCGGAAAATAATCGGCACGTTGCGAGGTCCCGTGAATGTCTTCCTTGCCGCCTTCCGGGGTTTGTTTCAGCCGGGTGGGATTTCCGGTAACGATAATTTTCTCGGTCTGGCCGCCTTTCTGATAAACGGTCATTTGGTCGCCTTGAACATCGAGGCTGCCTTGAGTGGCTTTCACATCACCGGTGTATACGGTTTGGCCGGTCTTTTCATCGTAAGTCGCCGTGTTGGCTTCGATATAAATCGGCTGCTTCGAGTCGCTGTCCAATGCGAACGTGTTCTCAGCGGCGAATAAAAACCATAAGGCGATCAGCAGGGTTGAAATAAAACCGACGATCCTTTCAGGGAACGCTTGCTGAATACGTATTGGAAGGGTCATTCCGGTGCTCCAATCGCAAACGGCCTGGCCGGGAGCGCCGGCCAGCCCCTTCCCGAAGACGCCGTTTGCGATTGGATAAAAACGGTAGGTCTCGCATCCGGGGCTGTCGCTCGGATCTACCGAGTTGCAGCCGCGGCTCTTAGGGGAATTCATGCTTTCTTCGTACATTGGAAAGAATCGTGACTTTTAAATCATCGCCGAAGTGAACTCGTGCGCCATTGCCGGTCAGTTCGTCCGGCGGACTCAGTACCTGTATGAACTCGTCGGTTTCGGCGTAGTTGTTGTCCGGTTGGACTCTGGCGTTCTGGGTGACGATTTTCAGCGTACGGCCGTTTTCGTCCCGCTCGCGCAGAATAAGGACGTTTCCGTTCAAAAATATGGTATCGCTTTCGCCCGGCATGAGGGCGTTATCGGAATGAATGACCCACGGCGGTCCGTCTTTTCCGTAGAGCGTCAGAACCGGCTGTACCAATTCGGTACGGTCTTGATCCACATAATGGGTAAGGTTTACGGCAAACAGCAGTTGCTTCGGTTTGCCGTTTTCGTCCATCAGCGTACGACTCAGGTTTTTTGAATAATAATCGATCGTTCCGTGGGTTCTCGGTCCGGCAGATTCTTCGGCCGGCATAAAAACGCCGGCAAGCCACCAGGTAAACAATGCCAGGGTGGCCAATCCCAGATAGGTTACCAGCGATCTCAGAGCAAAAATGCTCATCAGAAATGACTCTCGATAACGCCTTGCAAGGTGCCTTGGGCTTTCATAACGAGATCGCAGACTTCCCGTGCGGCGCCCGCTCCGCCGGGACTGGGCGTAACCCAGTGGGCATGCTGTCGAATGCTGAAGTGGGCGTCCGCTACCGCCACCGCCAGTCCGACTCGGCGCATGATCGGCAGATCCAGGAGATCGTCGCCGACATGGGCGATTTCATCGGGAGCCAGCGCCAGCTCATTGCGAAGATGCTCGAACGCGTCCAGTTTGTCTTGGTACCCCTGATAGACATGACGAATGCCGAGGCTCTCCATGCGCAGCGCCACCGACTGCGAACGCCGACCGGAAATCACTGCCGTCGCTACGCCCGTCCCCTGAAGCAACTTGATGCCATGACCGTCGCGGGCATGAAAGCTTTTGTATTCCTGGCCTTGCTGGTCGAAAAAAAGCCGGCCGTCGGTCAGAACGCCGTCCACATCGAAAATGACCAGGCGGATGCCGGCCGCGCGAGCCAGCACGTCTTGAGGCGCATGCTCGGGCATCAAACCACCCCGGCTCTCAGCAAATCGTGCATATTGAGTGCGCCGATCAGCCTGTTCTCCTCGTCGACGACCAAGAGAGCGCTGATCCGCTTTTCCTCCATGATGCGTACCGATTCCGCGGCTAACAGTTCGGCCGAAACTTTGGTGCAATATTGTGTCATGGCTTCATTGATCGGCGTGGTGTGAATATCGCCGGCCTTTTCGAACAATCGCCGGAGGTCGCCGTCGGTAAAAATTCCGAGCACTCGATAGTCGCTATCGACGATAGCGGTCATTCCGAGCTTTTTCGCCGTCATTTCCAGAACCGCGTCGCGTACCAGGGCCGTTTCCGGCACCGCCGGAATTTCCGGGCCGGTGTGCATGACGTCCTGCACCCGGGTTAACAGTCGCCGTCCGAGACTCCCTCCCGGATGCGCGAATGCAAAATCCTCCCGGGTGAATCCTCGCGCTTCCAACAATGCGACGGCCAAAGCATCTCCCATCGCCAGCGTCGCGGTCGTGCTCGATGTGGGGGCCAGACCGAGCGGGCAGGCTTCTTCCTTTACGGATGTGTCGATATGCACCAGCGATTGCCTGGCCAGCGTGGATTTGGGGTTGCCTGTCATGCCGATCAAAGGAACGTCGAGTCGTTTGATCAGGTGCAAGATGGCCAAAATCTCGGGGGTTTCCCCCGAATTCGACAAGGCCAGAACGACATCGTGCGCCGTGATCATGCCGAAATCGCCATGGCTGGCTTCTCCGGGGTGCACGAAGAAGGCAGGCGTACCGGTACTCGCCAAAGTGGCGGCGATCTTGCCGCCGATGTGGCCGGATTTTCCCATTCCGGTCACCGCGATCCGGCCCTTGCAGGCCAGTATGAGTTTGCAGGCCGCCGCGAAATGACCGTCGATGCGCCCTATCAAGGCGGCTACCGCCTCGGCCTCGGTCCGTACGACCTTGAGTCCGGCCCGGCACAGGCTGTCTTCATCGTAGGTCGTGGCGAGTGTGGTGCGCTGTAAGCTCGACGTCATGCGTGTGAACTGCTCAAAATGAAGCAATTATGCCATGAATATTGCATACCGATTTCGGGTTTTCCAAGAGCCTGGATATTCGCGATGGGAATGGAGGCATTTGGTGCCGCAAAAGCGGTCACTCCCGGGTGACAAACGCGAGCTTGGTAATGCCTGCCTTGTGAGCGACGGCCATGGCTTCCGCGACCCGACCGTAGGGAACGGCGGTGTCGGCCTGGAACTGCACGATCAGTTCCGGATCGGCCTGTTGCAGATCGCGCAGAAGCTGCTCCATGGCTTCCAGCGGTTGCGGCTGATCGTTCAAGGTGATCTGACCCTGGGCGTCGATGGCGATGGTGGCGAGGTGCTTGTCGGGGGCGGGGTCGGTTTTTTCGGTTTTCGGCAAATCGACTTTCACCGCCTGGGTCAGCAGCGGTGCGGTGACGATGAACACGACCAGCAATACCAGCATGACGTCGACCAGCGGCGTCACGTTGATTTCGCTCATGGCCTCCCGATCGGAAGACGAATCGGTTTTGAATCCCATGGTTACTCGCTCCCGTCGGCTTTAAGGCCTGTCTTCACGGCGAGATTAAGGAAATCGGTGGCAAAATATTCGAGGTCCGCTTCGCATAGCTTGATGCGTCTCAAAAAGAAATTGTAAGCCAATACCGCCGGAATGGCCGCTGCGATGCCGATCGCCGTGGCGACCAGTGCTTCGCCGATCGGGCCGGCGACCACATCCAGGCTGGCCGATTTGGCCTCGCCGATGTCCTGCAAAGCGTGCATGATGCCCCATACCGTGCCGAACAGCCCGACGAAGGGCGACGTGCTGCCGATGCTGGCCAACATGGACAGCCCTTGTTCCAGATCCTTGCGTTCTCGGCTGATCTGTTGGCGCAGGGACCGTTCCAGAATCGACTCGATGTCGCCGCTCCACTCGAGCATGCGCGAGGTTTTGCTGCGCATGTCCTTGAGAACGCCGAATCCTGCTCCTGCGATGCGGCCCAAGGCACTCGCCGAATGTTCCAGACCCGAGGCAGTGGCGAGATCCGGCGCCGCCCAGAAGTCTTTGCTGTAGCCGCGATTTCGCTGGCCGATATTCCAGAGCGTCCAGCTCTTGAAAAAGATGATGCTCCAAGTAATGACGGAAAATCCGATCAGCACCCCTAAGGTGATCTGAACGATATCGGTAGAAGAGATCTGAATCATGCGATAGCCTTTTTCATCGTTTTAGTTTGTATTCAATCGGGACGATAACCCAACTGACCACGGCCCGGTCGCCCCTGCGCGCGGGGATAAAGCGCCAGTTCTTGACCTGATCCACGGTCGCGTCGTCCAGAATCTCGTGGCCGCTGCTGCCTTCGATTTTGATCTCGCCCGCCGAGCCGTTCGGCATGACTTGAACGCGCAAGGTGACCTTGCCTTCCCAGCGTCTTTCCAACGCGACACGTGGGTAACGCGTCGGCGGATTGTTCAGGCCCGGCGCCTTGTAAGAGGCTTCGACGAATGGCGCAGGGGCTGGTGCGGCCGGCTTGCCCTGGGTCGACGCGGTCGGGACAGTGGCCGGCGCGCTGGGCGTCGGAGTTTCAGAGGGCTCGGGTGCCGGTGTCGGCCGAGCCACCGGTTTAGGCTTGGGCTTGGGTTTAGGTTTGTCCGGTTTTTTCGGTGCGGGTTTTTCCGGTTTGGGCTCGGGTTTGGGCGGCGGCTGTTGTACCTGCGGTTGGGGCGGCTCGGGACTGGCTTCGGGCTGTGCCGCGACAAGCGAGACTTCCAGCAGTTGCGGTGGAGTTTCCGCCGGTTCCCGGTCTACCGGGGCGGCGAGCCAGGCGGCCCAAACCGCGGCATGCAGTGCCGCTGCGGCAGCGATCGAGAAAGCGGTCTCCAGCCACGAGCGACATCCTTGCTTGGTGTCGGCGGACATCGAAGTCATATACAGATGTGCGAGTGATGGTTCGGTAGAAATTGGAGGGTACAACTCAAATTGAGAATAATAACGAGAATTTTTACTGTGTAAGCATTTTACATACGGATTTTAATCCCAAACGTCTAAATACCGGTGCTATGACCATCTATTCTTAGCAAATATCGGTCCATATCAAGTTGAGTGGAGCGCTGCTCGCCAAATCTAGGCTGTCGGTACAAATGAGCTCATCGCGCATGTCCGATTGTGTGATATGACGCAATCCGGATATCCCATCTTGGGTTTCACGGAGACTCCGTTCCTGGACAGCATCGTGTTGTGGCGGCGTATTTTATAGATCGTTGAAAATAAATGCTAAATGAAAATTGCTCATGTTCGTTTCCGGTGGGGAAGAGCGATTTGGCGGAAAGCGATATCGGTATTTGACACATCGAGGTGTGGCATATCACGCAGTTCTTGCCTGTCGGCAGCGTGCATGGCCGCTGTGGACCGGATGGTTGCTGACGAAAAGGAGTGGCACGAATTTTCCTATTAAAAGGCTCGGTCTTAATAAAAGAAAAAATAAATATGAAGATGCAGGAGGATGTATTGATATCGCCATTTCGTGTTGGGATGGCGGTTTTCAGTCTGAATTTATTGTTTTCCGGATTCGCTGTCGCCGATCATACCGAAGAACATCGTTTGCAGACGATCGAAGTGACGGCCCCCGAAGAAACCGGGGAATCGCTGACAACGCCCAGCGCGGAAACGGCCAAGTACAAGCTTTCCCAGGTTCCGGGCGCAACCACCTTCATCCATTCCGAAGAGTACCGCAGCCGTCCGACGCCGGGTGGCGTGGCCGATGTCCTGAGTTATTCGCCGGGTGTTTTTTCTCAAAGCCGATACGGCAATTCCGAAACCCGCATTCTGGTGCGCGGCGCCGGAACTTCGCTGACTTTCGGTTCGGCGGGGCTGCGCTATCTGCGCGACGGCCTGCCGCTCACCGGAACCGACGGCTTTACCAATCCGGAGCTTCTGGAGCCGATGAACGCGCTTTACACCGAGGTTTATCGCGGCTCCAACGCCCTGCAATACGGTTCGGCCTTCTTGGGCGGCGCGGTGAACTTCGTCTCGCGCAACGGCCGCAATACGCCGGGCATTCATACGACCTTCGTCACCGGTTCGCACGATTACTACCGTCCCCAACTGATGGTCGGCGGCGTGCTGAACGAGGATCTGGATTATTTCGTTTCTTATACCGGGACCTACAACAATAGTTTCCGGGACCATAGCGAAGAGGATATTTCCAGGGGCTACGCCAATTTCGGTTACCGCTGGAACGAGGATCAGGAAACCCGCGTGCATCTGTTCGCCAGCAAGAACCAGCTGCAGCTGCCGGGGTCTCTTTCGTTCGAGCAGTATTATGATGACCCTTACCAAGCCCAGAATGGTCTATCGCCGGGATCGTTCTTCAATAAATTCGAAACCCTCGACGTTCAACGTAACCTCGAGACCTTGCGCGGCGATGTCCGGCATACCATCAAGTTCACGCCAGATGACGTGCTGACGGTGGGGGCTTGGTACGAAAATCGTCGGCTGTGGCACCCCTTATCGCCTTTTAATTCTTTCAACCGAAACTCGCCTTGCCGGGGAACGCCGGATTCGGAGGGCATCGTGACGATCAATAATCCCGCGTGCGGCGGTCTTCTGATCGACTACGGCAATTTGGCGGGCTCGTTCAACCGCAACCGGCAGCAGGACGCCGGCCTCAGTTGGCGTTTCACTCACGACGGATCGCTGTTCGGTTCGCGTAACAGCTTCGTGCTGGGCGGCTTCTTCGGCTGGGGCAAGTCCTACGGCACGGTGGACAACACCCTGCCGGGCGCGGAGATCGGCACCAAGCTGAATAACGCCAAGAGCGAGGCCTTCAACATCGAAATCTTCGGGGAAGATCGTTTCGCATTGACCTCCAGCCTGGATCTCGTGGTGGGCGGTCAATTCATTCATGCCAAGCGGCGCAGCCTGACCGATTTCTTCGTGCCCACGTCACAGATCGGCAACGCCTTCGAGACGGATGCGTCTCGCTGGTACACCGCCTTCAGTCCCAAGGTCGGGCTGCTTTGGCAGGCGACCGAGAAGCAACAGTTCTTCGCCAATTTCAGCCGCAGTTACGAGCCGCCGACCAATACCCAATTGGCGTTCCGGGATCCGCGGCTGAATCAAACAAGCAGCGAATCTGCTCTTGATGCGCAGGAGGGGACGACGATCGAAGTGGGGACCCGCGGCGAGGCAGGCGTCTTCAATTGGGACCTCGCCGTCTACCATTCCTGGATCAACAACGAGATTCTCTCCACGCTGCTGCCCGGTCAGACTCAGACGAGCACCAATAATGCCGACAAGACCACACATACGGGCGTCGAAGTCGGTACGGGCGCTCTCATTCCTTTGGATTTGATGGGGGATGATCTGCTGCGCGTGCGATTGACCTATACCTATCAGCGATTCCTGTACGACAACGATTCCGCCTACGGCGACAATTACATTCCGGGGGCGCCCAATCATTTCGGCGGCGCGGAAGCCGTGTACGAACATCCCTCCGGTTTCTACATCGGCCCGAATATCCGCATGACCAGCAATTATTACGTGGACTACGCCAACACCCTCAAGGCGCCTGCTTATACCTTGTTTGGCGCCCGTGCCGGCTATAAGAATACGTTCAATAAACTCGGCTATCACGTGTTTGTCGAAGGACGTAACCTCACGGACGAAAAATGGGTCGCCAGCACGAGCGTGGCTGATAGGGCAACTCGGAGCGGGACCGCTATCCTGAATCCCGGTTTCGACCGCACGATCTTCGGGGGCATCTCGATAGATTACTGATTGCTTGGCAACCAGCGGCGGAGGAGGCCCTGCTTCTCGCCCGCCGTTTTTCCACCCGAGGTCCCTCCAGGGCGCCTAGCCCGACAGGGATTTCTCGGTTATTTTCCGTTTGAGGTTGTGTTAACCCGGAAAAGGTGAAGATTGATGAATGTGTTTTGCAGATTGGTCGGCTTGCCGGCGTTGGCCCTGGTCAGCCAATTCGTCTGGGCCGGGCACGGGAGCGCCCCGTCCTCCTCTCAACCCGCTTATTGCAAGGATTCGGCGGCCGCTCCGACACCAAAATGCGCGCGGACGCCCAGCGTGGTATTCGATGCCGACGGTCGGTTATGGCTTTCATGGGTCCAGCAAGGGCGAATCTATGTTCAGTCCTCGAAGGATGGCGGCAAGACCTTGAGCAAGCCGGTGGCGGTCAATCGCGAGCCGGAAAACGTTTTGGCTCACGGCGAGAGCCGACCCAAGATCGCGATCGGCCCGAAAGGCGAGATTTATCTCACCTGGACGCAAGGTTTGGAAAAACGTTTCAGCAGCTATATCCGCTTCGCCCGCTCCGTGGATGGCGGCAAGACGTTCTCCAAGCCGGTCACGGTTAACGACAACCTGGACATCATCGGCCATTCTTTCGACAGTCTGGCGATCAGCCGCGACGGCAAGATCTTCATTGCCTGGCTGGACGCGAGGGATGTCGAAGCCGCGAAGGCCAAGAACCAGCCGTATAACGGTTCTTCTCTCTATTACACCTGGTCCGACGACGGCGGCAAGAGCTTCAAGCCGAATGTCAAGGCGGCCGATTACACCTGTCAGTGCTGCCGGCTGCAGGCCGCCATCGACATCGACGGCTTGCCGCTCATCGTCTGGCGCAACGTCTATCCCGAGAATATCCGCGACCATGCGCTGCTCAAATTCGCCGATTGGGACAAGCCGGGCCGGCCGGTTCGGGTGACGCATGAAAACTGGCACATAGAAGGTTGTCCCCACCACGGGCCAGGGCTGTCGATCGCCAGGGATGGACGCTATCACTTGACCTGGTATAGCGCCGCGCCCGACGCGACGGGTTTGTTTTATGCCTATTCCGACGATGTCGGCTCGCACTTTACCCAACCGATCAAGTTCGGGAATCCGGCGGCCATGCCGGCCCATCCGCACGTCTTGAGCGTGGGGCGGCGGGTGGATTTGGTTTGGCTGGAGTTCGACGGCAAGAACAATCAGCTCAAGACCATGCGCTCGACCGACGGCGGAGCGAATTGGACCGAACCGCGCGTTCTGGCCGAAACCGAAAGCGGGGCTGACAACCCCTTCCTGCACGCCAACGGCGACCGGGTTTATGTTTCCTGGGCTACGGAAAAGGACGGGCTCAAGGTGATTGCGCTCGATGGGGCCGGCCGCTAGAACATTTTCATACCTGCTGTGCGGGTACTCGCGAGTGCGGTTGGGCCAATGGGGTCGTCGGCAAAGGATTGCCGACCTACAGTCTTCCTTCCCGACACGAATCCGTACACCGACATGAAAAACGCTCTAATGCGCTGCGAGTGCGCCGTAACCCATCAAAGCGACGTGCCAAGGGAGTCCTCGTCGAACCTCAATCCAGATAGCGCCGCTTGCCCCATTGGGCGAGGCGCATCAATCGCACCAGAGCCCACCCTGCCAAGATGCGGACAAAGCGGAGAAGGTCCGCCGACTGGCGCAAAAAAGCGCTCCAGGCGCGTTCCAGCTTAGGCCGAAGTGTCGAAAGATCGATCTCCCTATCCGCGATCGAACCGCGCCGGTGCAGCCAGTGCAATAGGCCGGTTACATAAAGCACGAGCGGCATCAGGCCGACACAGAACCAGACGAAGCGGCCCGTCGCGCCGAAAGCCTCGCCGGTGTGCCAGGGCCATATTCGGCTGATGAAAGTCTGCCCGCCGGTGAAAGTGCTGGGGTTGCGCGCCTCGCGAATCTGCCCGCTCCAGCGGTCGACCCAGACCAGGGTGGCCGGGTGCTTGATGTTCGCGTCTCCAGGGCGGCGCAAATTGATGCGGTAGGTGCCGTTTTCCCCGGTCGGCGTCGCGACGCGCTTCACCTCGGCGTGCGGAAACAGCCCCCGCGCGACCAAAACCGCTTCGGCCAGGCCGACGGGACGGCCATTGGGAGCGGCCGTACTCACGATTTCCGGACCCTCGTCGCCGTGGCCCATATCCGAGGCTCCCAGCATCGTTTCCAGCAGGCTCGGATAAGCCAGATGAAATCCGGTGAAAGCCAGCAACAGTAGGACAACGGCACTGGAGAGGCCGAGCGTGCGGTGCAGGTCGAAAGCGAGTCGTGCCAGGCCGGCGTCGTGCCGGATTGCGAAGCTTTGAAGGAGCCGGCTGAATCCCGGCCACCAGAGATAGAGACCGGTGCTCGCCGAAACGATCAGCAACAGCCCCAGGATGCCGACGGCGTTCCACCCGAACCGTCCGAAGTGCAGTTGAGTATGGAGGTCATATATCCAGGTCGCCGCCGTTCGGCCCCAGAATCGGCTGGCTACGACTTCGGCCGTGTACGGGTTCACCGAGACCATGAGCGGCGCATAGAACTCGCCCAAAGTCTCGAAGGGTCTCTCGTGCCAGGCGGTGATCACGCCGTTGCGGGAGCGGGGCATTTCCAGTACCCAGGCGCCATAACGGTCCGGATGCGCCGCCCGCACCGCCGCCATGATGCGGTCCAAGGGGAGGTATTCCCCTTTTGGTTCATCGACCGTCAGCCGAGGGTTGAAAAGTTCGTCCAGTTCCTCGCGATAGACGCTGAGGCTTCCGCTGAGCCCCAGCAGGACGAATAGAAAACCGCCGCCCAGCGCGAGATAAAGATGGATCCTGAGCCAGGCTGTTCGCGCGAAATTCACGGCGATGGCCGCTTGAGACGGTAGAGAGCCGAGATATCCTCGTCGCCGTGGCCTTCCGCGATAAGCTTGGCGTAATCGTTCATGGCCATTTCGGTGACCGGGAGTTTGAGCCCCAGTTTATCCGCCATGCCCTTGCAGATTTTCAGATCCTTTTGGTGCAGGGCGAGCTTGAAGCCGGGTTTGAACACGCCTTGGGTCATGGTCGGTCCGCGCTTTTCCAGAAACCAGTTTCCGGCCGCGCCGCCGGAAACGACGTCGATGACCTTGCGCATGTCGAGTCCCAGCGCCGCTCCGAATGCCATGGCTTCGGTCACGGCCTCGTTGATGCCGGCCGCCATGATCTGGTTCACCGCCTTGGCCGCTTGACCGGCACCCACGTCGCCCATGTGAACGATCCGGCTGCCCATGGTTTCCAGTACCGGCAGAACTCGCTCCAAAATCTCGAGTTTGCCTCCGACCATGATCACGAGGGTCCCGTTCTTCGCGCCTTCGACGCCGCCGGTCACCGGAGCGTCGAGAAAATCCGCGCCCTTGCTTTCAACCAGTCTGGCGGCTTCTCGCGCGGTATCGCTGCTCACAGTGGACATGTCGATCACCACCGTGTTCGGGCGCAGCGCCGGCAGAAGCTCATGAATCACTTCCAGCACGTCGGCATCGGCAGAGACGCAAATCAGAATCACATCGACATGGGTGGCGAGCAGGGCGGGCGAGACGGCGCACTGTACGCCCAATTCTTGAGAAAGCGTTATCGCGCTGGCTTCGGTGCGGTTCCAGACGGAAGCCAAATAACGGCCCTTGGCCACGTTTCGCGCCATGTGAGTGCCCATCGCGCCGAGACCGATGAAGCCCGCCCTAATGTCCTTTTTGCCTTCGGTGTTCAATGCCGTTTACTCCTCGAGATAGGTGTAGCTTCGCAAGCCGGCGATCAACTCGCTCTCGAAGCGCTTGCGCTGTTCGGAGGGGATCCGCGCCTCGACCAGCTTCTTGCGATAGGCGCGCTCCAATTCTTCCGGGTCGATATGCACATAGCGCAGCAGGTCGTGGGCGCCGTCGCCCCGCATGGGCTGGATGAAACGGTAGCCGCCGGCTCCATCGAGTTCGACGTTGACCGAATGAGTATCGCCGAACAGATTGTGCATGTCCCCCAGAATTTCCTGGTAGGCGCCGACCAGGAAGATGCCGATGAGATAGGGTTCGCCCGGCTTGTGGGTATGCAGCGGCAGGGTGGCTTCGAGGCTCTGCCGATCGATGTAGGTATTGATCCGGCCGTCGGAATCGCAGGTCAGGTCTTGGATCACCGCGCGGCGCGTGGGTTCCTCGTGCAGGCGCTGCAGCGGCATGACCGGAAACACCTGTGCGATCGCCCAGGCGTCCGGCATGGACTGGAACAGCGAGAAATTGCAGAACACCTTGTCGGCAAGCCGCTCGTTGAGTTCGTCGATCAGCTCGCGATGGGCGCGGAGACGGATGTCGAGGCGCCTATGAACGGCATGGCAAATGGCTGCGTTGAGCCGTTCCGCATCGGCGAGTTCGGCCAGGCTCAATTTGCCCTGCACGTACATCGCTCGGGCTTCGGCGAGATCGAATTGCGCGTCGTGATACACGCCCAGCGGCGACTCCTGGGGCAGGGCGCGGAGCAGGTCGGCCAGGTCCTGCAAGGGTTTTGCCTTGATTTCGGCCGGAGGGCTTCCGTCTTCGGCCACCGATTCGATATCGATGATATTCGTGATCAGCACCGCATGATGCGCGCTCATGGCGCGTCCGGATTCGGTGATCAGGTTAGGATGCGGCAAACCGTATTCGGCGCAGGCCTCCGAAAAGGCGCGCACGATGCTGTGGGCGTATTCGTCGATGCTGTAATTGATGGAACAGTCGCTGACCGAATGGGTGCCTTCGTAATCGACGCCGAGTCCGCCGCCCACGTCGGCCCAGGCGAGATGGGCGCCGAGTTCCCGCAATTCCGCGTAATAGCGGCTGGCTTCCCGCAGCGCCGTCTTGACGTCGTTGATGTTCGCGACCTGCGAGCCCATGTGGAAATGCATCAGTTTGAGCCATTCGAGTCCGCCGGCTTCTCGCAATTTGACGATCAGCTTGAGGAGTTCGTTCGCGTGCAGACCGAACTTCGATTTTTCGCCGCCGCTGTTCTGCCATTTGCCGGCGCCGATGCTGGACAGTCTGATCCGGACGCCCAATTGCGGCGCAATCCCCAGATCTCGCGATTCGGAAAGCACCAGCTCCAGTTCGGACAGCTTTTCGATGACGATGAAGACGTTCAGTCCCAGGCTGAGTCCGATCAAGGCCAGGCGGATGTAGGATCGGTCCTTGTAGCCGTTGCAGATTACCGTGCCGGCATCGGATAAGGCCAGTATGGCCAGAAGTTCCGATTTGCTGCCGGCTTCCAAGCCGACTGACGTATGACCATTTTTTAAAATGCCCTCGACCACGCTCCGCTGCTGATTGACCTTGATCGGATAGACCGGTGTATAGCTGCCTCGATAATCGTGCTCGTGGCGAGCCTTTTCGAAGGCCTTGTGCAGTAGGCCCACGCGGTCGCGGAGGATATCGGTGAAGCGCACCAGGACCGGCAGCGACAAGCCTTCCTGGCGTACCGCCTGGGCGATTTCGAAGAGATCCACCGTGCCTTGCACCGGATTCTTGGTCGGACGGACGACCACGTGGCCTTCGTCGTTGATGCCGAAGTAGCCTTCTCCCCAGTGCTCGATGGCGTAGGTATCGACCGCCTGCTCTAGACTCCAACTCATTTCGGTGGCCAAGCTCTTTAAAAAAGGTTGAATTATGTGGAAAATCCTCCGATTTTTCCATTGCGAGGAACACCATGCTGAGCGACGAAAACTGGTTTACCGAGGTTTATCCGAAACACGGGAGCGCGCTCTCTTTGAAGGTGACTGATAAGCTCCACGAGGAGCAGACGCCGTTTCAGCGCATCGAGATCTACGAGACTGAATGGCTGGGCACGCTCATGGTCATCGACGGCTGCACGATGGTGTCCGATCGGGATAATTTTCTTTATCACGAGATGATGACCCATCCGGCGCTATACACCCATCCGAATCCGGAAACCGTCTGGATCATCGGCGGCGGCGACTGCGGGAGCCTCAAGGAAGTGCTCAAACACCCGGAGGTCAAGCGGGCGGTTCAAATCGAGATCGACGAGCGGGTGACCCGGCTTGCCGAGCGGTATTTTCCGGAGTTGTGCGAATCGAACGACGACCTGCGCGCCGAGCTGCTCTTCATCGACGGCATTCAGTGGGTAAAGGATGCGGCGGCCGACAGCGTCGATCTCATCATCGTGGACAGCACCGATCCGGTGGGGCCGGCCGAGGGCTTATTCAACGAGGCGTTCTACCGCGAGTGTTTCCGCTGTCTGCGCAAGGACGGGATTCTGGCTCAGCAGAGCGAATCGCCGCTGTTCCACATGCCGCTGATCGAGGCCATGCACAAGACCATGCGCCAGGCGGGATTTCCCGAAACGCGCACCTTGTTCTTTCCTCAGTTCATCTATCCATCTGGCTGGTGGAGCGGGACCCTGGCGGGAAAATCGGGTCTGACCCATTTCCGCGAGGCCGATGCCCGAAACAAACCGTTTGCAACGAGCTATTACAACGCCGAGATCCATAAGGCAGCTTTCGTCGCGCCGGAGTTCTTCAGGGCGGCGATGGCTTGAGCGGACGGCGGCCTGTGTTACGATTTGCGGAAAACGACGGGTTTGAGGAAAAGATCCCATGACTGAGAAAGAAATAAGCGAAGCGCTTTTCAACCTGCGCACCGAGATTGAACATCTGAATACCAGCGACCCGGAAGTGAGGGCTCGGCTGGAAACGCTGCTTGCCGATCTCGAGCGGCGGCTCGAGGCATCGGAAGACGAGCATCACCTGCATTTGGTGGATGACATGAAAGAAGCGATTTCGCAGTTCGAAGTCGAACATCCCCGCATTACCGGCATTCTCAACGACTTGATGGTTGCCTTGAGCAACCTGGGGATCTGATCCTCTTTGTTTATCGTACGGCCGTCCGGCGAAGGTCCAAGACCGTCGGTCCGGTAAGTAGGTCGGGAATCCTTTCCCGACGCAGTTGTCGGCAAAGGATTGCCGACCTACTTCTTCCCCATCGCAGACGGTCGTCCTAGGAGCACCAGGACGACCGTCTGCGATTGAAGGGGTGTGAGAAATGCAGGTCAAGGGCGAGCGTCAGACATTCCGCAAATAATCCGACCCTCCCAACTGCTTCATCTGTCTTAGTATCCATAACCGGCGATGCATCACATAAGCCGAAGGTTTGTCCGCACGTAAACGCACGGGGTTGGGCAGAACGGCGGCGAGCAGGGCGGCTTCGTTCGGGTTGAGTTTCGATGCCGATTTGGCGAAAAAGGCTTTCCCGGCGGCCGAAACGCCGTAAATTCCTTCGCCGAATTGGGCGATATTCAGGTAAACCTCCAGTATCCGCCGCTTCGGCCACATCAATTCAATCAACGCAGTGAAATAAGCCTCCAAGGCCTTGCGGAAGTAGTTTTGCCCCGGATAAAGAAACAGATTCTTGGCGACTTGCTGGGAAATCGTGCTGGCGCCCCGGACGTGCTTACCCTGCTGGTTATGCTTCCAGGCTTGGCCGATAGCGTTCAGATCGAAACCATAGTGCCGGTCGAACAACTGGTCTTCGGCGGCGATCACGGCGACTTTCGCATAAGGCGAAATGTGGTCCCAGGAAACCCAGTTATAGCGCGGCCGGAATCCCAGTTTTCCTTCGATAAGCGCCAGAAATTGCGCGCGCAGCATGAACGCGCTGGTCGGCGGAGGAAGCCAGCGAAGCAGGGCGACGGGGATAACGGTGAGGGCGACGAACGTCAGGATGAACTTGCGAAGAATGTTTCTCAGCGCCATTTCGCGTTTGCGGATTTTTATTAAGATTCCTTTGATGCGGCGCCCCGGACGGACTAATCGGCAGGGGCTCGAATGGGTTGTCAGATCCATTGCAGCCGCTTCAAAGTTGACTCACGCGTCATAGCTGGCCAGAATACGCCATTTTTCCGACCGATTTAAGTGGCGCTTCATCAAAACATGGCTGGCGGGAATGCGGGTGGCGAAGTTCTAGTTTCTATCAGAAACCTCACGTTCAGCCGCGGCAGCCGCAAGATCTTCGATGGCGTCAATCTGGACATCCCCAGAGGCAAGATTACCGCCATCATGGGGCCCAGCGGCACCGGCAAGACCACTCTCCTGAAACTGATCGGCGGTCAACTGCGGCCGGACAGCGGCACGATCACCGTGGACGGGCGCATAGTGCACGAGCTATCGCTCGGTCGTTTGTACGAGCTTCGCAAAAAAATAGGGATGCTCTTTCAGACCGGCGCTCTTCTGACCGATCTCAACGTATTCGAAAACGTCGCTTTTCCGCTCCGGGAGCATACCAAACTGCCCGAGTCCATGATCAGGACTCTGGTCTTGATGAAACTCCAAGCGGTAGGCTTAAGGGGCGCTCGCGACCTGATGCCGGCGCAGCTTTCCGGAGGCATGGCCAGGCGGGTGGCATTGGCGCGGGCTATTACGCTCGATCCCATGATGATCATGTATGACGAGCCGTTTACCGGACAGGACCCGATTTCCATGGGCGTGCTGGTGAAGCTGATACGCGACCTGAACCGGGAACTGGGACTCACCAGCATCGTCGTATCCCACGATGTCGAAGAAACCGCATCCATTGCCGATTACATCTATCTTATTTCCGAGGGCAAGGTAGTCGGCCAAGGCACGCCCGACGCGATCCGTCATTCGGAGTCGCCTTGGGTCCTACAGTTTATGGAAGGTTTGGCGGATGGTCCGGTGCCGTTTCATTATCCAGCGCCCGATTATGCGGCCGATTTACTCAATCCGCCTGCCTGAAATAGACCGTCATTTATTCGGAAAATCCCATGTTAGCCCCATTCCAGCAACTTGGACACGCGACCCTGGGCACGATGCAAAAGTTGGGTCGGGCCAATTTGTTCATCTGCCATGTCCTAACGGGGCTGCCTGAAATACTGAGGCGCATTCGCCTGCTGCTGGCGCAGGTTTATTCGGTGGGGGTGCTCACCATTCTGTTGGTAAGCGTTTCCGGCTTGTTTGTCGGCATGGTATTGGGGCTTCAGGGCTACAATGTACTTTCCGATTTCGGGGCGGAGCAGACCTTGGGCGTGATGGTGGCGGCCTCTTTGGTGCGGGAACTGGGGCCGGTGGTCACGGCCTTGTTGTTTGCGGGGCGAGCGGGTTCCGCTTTGACCGCGGAAATAGGCTTGATGAAGGCGACCGAACAACTTTCCGGAATGGAAATGATGGCGGTCGATCCGTTAAAACGCATTATCGCACCACGCTTTTTCGCCGGCTGTTTGTCGATGCCTCTGTTGGCCTCGCTGTTCAGCATGATCGGCGTCATGGGGGGATATTTCGTCGGCGTCGGGTTGCTCGGGGTGGACGAGGGTGCGTTCTGGTCTCAGATGAGAAGCAGAATCGATTTTTACGATGATATCGTTAATGGTCTCATCAAAAGCGCGGTATTCGGGGTCATCGTCACCTGGATTGCGGTGTTCGAAGGTTACGATGCCGTGCCCACTTCCGAAGGGGTCAGCCGGGCGACCACGCGCTCGGTCGTTTATTCGGCCTTCGCCGTGCTCGGGTGGGATTTCGTGCTGACAGCTTTAATGTTCGGGGGGGATTGATGCAGTCATCGAAAGCAATCGAGATCTGGGTTGGTTTGTTCGTTGCCGTTGGTTTGATCGCTTTGTTTTTCTTAGCTATGCAGGTCAGCAATCTCGCCGAACTGCGGAGCAACGATGACAGCTACAGGATCGTCGCGCGCTTCGAAAATATCGGCAGTCTGCGAGTTCGGGCTCCGGTATCGGTGGCCGGTGTCACGGTGGGACGGGTCAGCGCCATATCGTTCGACAATCAAACCTACGAAGCCGTGGTGGAGATGCGGATCGATCCGAAATACGACACGCTTCCGATCGACACCAGTGCCAGCATACTTACGGCCGGTCTGTTGGGCGAGCAATATATCGGTCTGTCGCCCGGCGGCGCGGAAGAGCACCTGGCCGACGGCGACGAAATCGAACTGACTCAATCGGCGATCGTGCTCGAGCAGGTCATCAGCCGTTTCCTGTTCAACAAAGCGGAAGGCGGCGGAGCGAGTGGCGGGGCTGCCACGTCCTCCGAGTAATACCGGAATTACGCGATGCTCGTTATGGCTGAATCCCCCGTCCCATTCGAATTTATCGATGAAGGTCAAGGCCGCTACAGGCTCGAGGGCGAGCTGAGCTTTTCGACCGTAGCGGATGTGCTGAAGAAGACTTTGGCCGTCTTCCGGGATGCGTCCAGGCTTTCGTTCGATTTGGGGGGGGTCTCCCGCGTCGACAGCGCCGGCGTCGCTCTTATGGTGGAGTGGATGCGGCAGGCGGCGCAAGCCCGGACAGAACTGCGTTATGTGCATCTTCCACAGCATGTCATGGCGATCGCTCGAGTCAGCGGTATCGAGCACTTGATTTCCGTCGACTCAACCGACGCGGTCGATCGATCGATCTCGGACTAGCAAAAACATATACAAACAATGGATAAGCTTCTTATTACCGGCGGCAAACCTCTTCATGGGGAGCTGCGCATTTCGGGGGCCAAGAACGCTGCATTGCCGATACTCGCGGGTGCATTGTTGTCGGAAACGCCCGTGATCATCGGCAACGTTCCGCATCTCCACGACATTACCACCACCATGGAATTGCTCGGGCGCATGGGAGTGCACCTGATGGTGGACGAAAAGCTCAATATCGAAGTGGATTCCGGACCGATCGAGAATTTTTTCGCGCCTTACGAGCTCGTGAAGACCATGCGGGCTTCCATTCTGGTCTTGGGGCCCTTGTTGGCGCGCTTCGGCCGTGCCGAGGTTTCGCTGCCCGGCGGTTGCGCCATCGGCAGCCGGCCGGTGAATCTGCACCTGCACGGTCTGGCCGCGATGGGAGCCGATATCAATGTGAAGAACGGCTATATTCACGCCAGCGCCAAGCGTCTCAAAGGTTGCCGCCTGGTTCTGGATCAGGTTACGGTTACCGGCACCGAGAATCTCATGATGGCGGCGGTGCTCGCGAAAGGGACGACCATCATCGAAAATGCCGCGCGCGAGCCCGAGGTGGTGGATTTGGCCAATTTCCTCAATCAGATGGGCGCGAAAGTTTACGGCGCGGGATCCGACATCATGGAAATCGAAGGTGTCGAATCCCTATCCGCCAACGGGCTGCACTACCGTATCCTGCCGGACCGCATCGAGACCGGCACGTATCTGGTGGCCGCCGCCATGACCGGCGGCCGGGTCAAATTGAAGAATACCCGCCCGGATTTGTTGGACGCGGTCTTGGCCAAGCTTCGCGAGGCCGGGGCGCTGATCACGTGTACCGATTCGACCATCGAACTCGACATGCAGGGCAATCGGCCGCAAGCGGTATCGCTGCGCACCGCGCCCTATCCGGCGTTTCCGACCGATATGCAGGCGCAATTCACGGCCATGAACACGGTTGCCGAGGGCGTCGGCGTGATCACCGAGACCGTGTTCGAAAATCGGTTCATGCATGTGCACGAAATGCAGCGCATGGGGGCCGACATCCAGCTGGAATCCAATACCGCCATCGTTCAGGGCAGGCCGAACCTGACGGCTGCACCGGTCATGGCCACCGATTTGAGGGCTTCGGCAAGCCTGGTGCTGGCCGGACTCGTGGCCGAAGGCCAGACCATCGTCGACCGGATTTATCATATCGATCGCGGATACGAGTGCATCGAAGAGAAGCTATCGCAGCTCGGCGCGGAGATACGCCGCATACCCAATTGAAACGCCCCGCATGCTCACTCTAGCCATATCGAAAGGACGTATCTACGAGGAGGCGCTCCCGCTGCTGGCGCAGGTCGGGATAGCTCCGACCGTGGATCCGGACAAGAGCCGTAAGCTGATCCTGCCGACCAATCGCGAGGATGTTCAGTTCCTGATTATCCGGGCTACCGACGTGCCCACCTACGTGGAATACGGAGCCGCCGATCTCGGAATCGCCGGCAAGGACGTATTGGTCGAGTACGATGCCCAAGGGCTGTACGAGCCGCTGGATCTGGGCATTGCCCGCTGCCGATTGATGACGGCGGCCATGAAGGATTCGGCGCCCGTGCCGAGAGGTCGATTGCGGGTGGCGACCAAATATGTGAAAACTACCCACCGTTATTTCGCCAGCCGCGGCATTCAGGCGGATATCATTAAGCTTTACGGTTCTATGGAACTGGCGCCTCTCGTAGGTTTGGCCCACTGCATCGTCGATCTCGTCGACACCGGAAACACGCTGAAGGCCAATGGACTCGAGCCGCGCGATCTGATCATGGACGTCAGCAGCCGGCTCATCGTCAACAAGGCCGCGATGAAGATGAAGCACCGCGAGGTCACGTCCTTCGTCGAAGAATTGAGGCAAGTCGTCAGCGAACGCAGCAAGCAAGCGGGGTAAGCACCATGTTGGATATCTCGATTACCCGTCTCGAAGCGGGGTCAGCGAATTTCGCGAAGGGTCTGGACGCGGTTTTGGCCTGGGACGAAGCCGAGGACGCGGCGATTCACGCGCGGGTGATGGACATCATCGCGCGTATCCGGAAGGAGGGCGATGCCGCGCTGATAGAACTCACCCGTCTTTATGACCGTTTCGACGCGGTGAACGCCTCGGGTCTCGAACTGTCGCGCGACGAGCTGAAAAAGGCGTGGGACGGTTTGCCCGCCGAATCGGCCGAGGCGTTGATGAAGGCCGGGGATCGCATCCGGCTGTACGCCGAGCGCCAGAAGATGGACTCCTGGCGCTATGCGGAACCCGACGGCACGGTGCTGGGACAGCAAGTGACGCCCTTGGACAAGGTCGGCGTCTATGTGCCCGGCGGAAAGGCGGCTTATCCATCGTCGGTATTGATGAACGCCATTCCGGCGAAGGTGGCCGGCGTGCCGGAGATCGTCATGGTGGTTCCGACTCCGGGCGGCGAGACCAATCCCCTGGTTCTCGCGGCCGCTTATCTTGCCGGCATAGACCGCGTATTTCGGATCGGCGGCGCGCAGGCGGTGGCGGCGCTGGCTTACGGCACCGCCACGGTGCCGCGCGTCGACAAGATCGTCGGCCCCGGCAATATCTACGTGGCTACCGCGAAAAAGCTGGTGTTCGGCCAGGTGGGCATCGACATGGTGGCGGGCCCGTCGGAAATTCTCGTCATCAGCGACGGCGGCACCGACCCGGACTGGATTGCCATGGACCTTTTTTCGCAGGCCGAGCACGACGAGGATGCCCAGGCGATACTGGTCAGTCCGAACCGCGCTCATCTGGATGCGGTGGAAGCGAGCATACGCCGTCTGTTGCCGACCATGGAGCGGGCCGAAGTCATCCGGACCTCGCTGTCCCGCCGCGGCGCTCTGATCGAAGTCCGGGATCTGGACGAGGCGGCGGAGGTGGCGAATCGCATCGCGCCCGAGCACCTTGAGCTTTCCGTGGAAGATCCGGAAAGTTTGGCTACCAAAATCCGCAATGCCGGCGCCATTTTCATGGGCCGCTATACGGCGGAAGCCTTGGGCGACTACTGCGCCGGTCCCAATCACGTGCTGCCCACCTCGGGGACCGCCAGATTTTCGTCGCCTTTGGGCGTTTACGATTTCCAAAAGCGGTCCAGCCTGATTTTCTGCTCACCGCAAGGCGCCGACCAATTGGCGAGGACCGCGTCCGTGCTGGCACGAGGCGAGGGACTGACGGCTCATGCGCGCTCCGCCGAATACCGGATCGTAGAACGCTCATGAGCGATCTCGCGAGCAAGGTCTGTTCCTTGCTGAGACCGGAAATACTGGCTTTGTCGGCCTATCACGTTCCGGATTCTTCGGGTTACGTCAAATTGGATGCCATGGAAAATCCTTATTCGTGGCCGGATGACATGGTCGAGGAATGGCTGGCCCGGCTCCGCGAAGCTCAGCCGAATCGCTATCCCGATCCCTCGTGCAACCGGCTCAAAGCCAAGTTGCGCGAAGCTTACGGGGTGCCCGAGGAAGCCGATCTCCTGATGGGGAACGGTTCCGACGAAATCATTCAGATCATTCTCATGGCACTGCAAGGACGCGACGCGACGGTTTTGGCGCCCGAGCCGACTTTCGTCATGTACCGGCAGATCGCGTCCTGCTTGGGGCTCAAGTTTGTAGGCGTACCCTTGCGGGAAGCGGACTTTGCTCTGGACATGGACGCGATGCGGGCGGCGATCGAGACGCATCGACCTGCCGTGATCTTTCTGGCCTACCCCAACAACCCGACCGGCAATTTGTTCCATACCGACGATGTCGCCGAAATCCTGCAAATAGCTCCGGGATTGGTGGTCTTGGACGAAGCCTACACGGCCTATGCGGGGCGCAGCTTCATGCCTCGACTCGCGGAATTCGATAGGCTCCTAGTCATGCGCACACTGTCCAAATTGGGGCTGGCGGGGCTGCGCTTGGGTTTCTTGGCCGGCGCCAAGGCCTGGATCGACGAATTCGACAAGATTCGGCTGCCATACAATGTCAACGTATTGACCCAAATCAGCACCGAATTCGCCATCGAGAAGCGGAGTGTGCTAGAGGCTCAGGTGGGGCTCATTTTGCAGGACCGGCAGTACTTATACGAAGAACTTGGCCGGCTTTCCGGTGTCCAGGTCTATCAGAGCGACGCTAATTTCATCTTGTTCAGGCTGTTGCGGCACGATGCCAATCAAGTGTTTCGGAAGCTGAAAGATTCGGGCGTCTTGATCAAGAATCTGCACCCTTCCGGCGGCCGGCTGGTGGGGTGTTTGCGTGTAACCATCGGAATGCCGGAGGAAAATCGCAAATTCCTTAAGGCGCTTGCGAACGTTCTGGCTTCGTAGGGCATATATCCTGTGCTATTGCTTTCTGAGCCTTTCTCAAACAAAATCCTCCCCCCTGGAGAAACGCATTGTCAACTATAACGATTCAACGATATGGAACTGGCGGGTTCCGGAATTAGAACCAAATACAATTGAAAACGATAAGACCTAGCTTAGAGGGGTACTCGGGAGATGTTGGCATGACTACTGAAGGCGTGGATATCGACAAACGCCGTTTTTTAACCCAGGCGGCGGTGGTTATCGGCGCCATAGGCACCGGCGCCGCGACGGCGCCGTTCATCTCGTCCATGAAGCCCAGCGCCAAGGCAGAAGCCTTGGGGGCTCCGGTGGAAGTCGATATCAGCAAGATCGAGCCAGGACAATTGATTCGCGTCTTGTGGCGGGGCAAGCCGGTTTGGATATTGAACAGAACTCCCAACAGCTTGGCGATCCTGCCGACGCTCGACGACCAATTGCGTGATCCCCGGTCGAAAGAGTCGGAACAGCCGAAAGCGATGACTAACGAGTTTCGGTCCATCAAGCCCGAGATTTTTGTCGCTGTCGGCATCTGCACCCACCTCGGATGTTCTCCCGTCTATCGTCCCGAAGTTGCACCCGCCGACTTGGGGCCGGACTGGAAGGGCGGATTTTTCTGCCCCTGCCACGGCTCTCGCTTTGATTTGGCGGGGCGCGTGTACAAGGCGGTTCCGGCACCGACCAATCTGGTAATTCCGCCTTATCACTTTGTAGGCGATACGCGCATCGTAATCGGTATGAGCGGCGGCGAGGAGTAGGCGAGATGGCTTCGGAAAAAGCAAAAGCTCTTTTGAATTGGTTGGACGAGCGGTTTCCGGTCACGAAGCTCTGGACAAGCCAGCTCACTGAATACTACGTTCCGAAGAATTTCAATTTCCTGTATTTCTTCGGTTCCCTGGCGATACTCGTACTCGTCAATCAGATCCTGACCGGGATTTTTCTGACGATGCACTACAAGCCCTCGGCCGAACTCGCGTTCGATTCGGTCGAATACATCATGCGCGATGTCGATTACGGCTGGCTGCTCCGGTACATGCACTCGACGGGCGCGTCGATGTTTTTCATCGTCATCTACGTTCACATGTTCCGGGCGATCTTCTACGGCTCTTTCAAGAAGCCTCGGGAACTGATCTGGCTGTTCGGCATGACGCTTTTCCTGCTCCTCATGGCGGAAGCCTTCATGGGCTATCTGCTGCCTTGGGGGCAAATGTCCTACTGGGGAGCGCAGGTCATCATCTCGCTGTTCGGTGCGATTCCGGTCATCGGCGAAGACCTCGCGATATGGGTCCGGGGCGATTACGTGGTCGCCGATGCGACCTTGAACCGGTTTTTCGCGCTCCACGTCGTCGGGATTCCCCTGGCCATCCTGATTCTGGTGGTGTTTCACCTGGTCGCCCTGCGGACCACGGGTTCCAGCAATCCAGACGGCATCGAGATCAAGAAACAGAAGGCCGAAAACGGCGTTCCGATCGACGGCATACCGTTCCATCCGTATTACACCGTCAAGGATCTGTACGCCGCGGTCATTTTCCTGATCGTCTGTTCGATCGTCATCTTCTACATGCCGGAAGTGGGCGGGTATTTCCTGGAGCATCCGAACTTCGAACCGGCAAATCCGGCGGCGACGCCCGAGCACATTCAGCCGGTATGGTACTTCACGCCGTTTTACTCGGTGTTACGCGCGATTCCGAATAAGCTGGGCGGCGTCATGGCGATGGGGGCATCGATCGTTCTGCTGTTCTTGCTGCCGTGGCTGGATCGCTCGCCGGTGAAATCGATCCGCTACCGAGGGGGGATTTTTAAAATCGCGCTGGCGTTGTTCGTGGTGAGTTTTTTCGGACTCGGCATACTCGGAACCAAGCCCGTCACGCCGACTGCAACGGCGTTTGCTCGGCTGTTCACGATCATTTATTTCGCTTTCCTGCTTTTGATGCCGTTTTATCCGAGTTTTGAAAAAACCAAACCGGTACCCGAACGCTTGGCCGAACCCGTTATTCCGCTAAGCAAGCGCGAGGGCAAGCATTGGCGGATGGTCGAACGCGGCGTGGAGGCAGTTCGGACCAGTGCGTTCTATCGGAACGTGAAAGCGCGGTTAGAGGCTGTTGGAGCCCATCCCTATTATCAAAACGTAAAAGAACGGCTATCGGCGGTAACCGGATGGCTGAAAACTTACGGAAGCAAATAAGAATGAAAACGGCATTCGGCATAGCACTGTTGTTATTTTCTTTTGCTGCGTCTGCGGTAGATCCGGTAAAGCCACTCTTGGACGCCGATGTGGATATTTTCGATACCGATTCGGTTCGGAGAGGAGCCGGTTTCTTCGCCAACTACTGCATGGGGTGCCATTCCGCGAAGCAGATTCGCTACTCGCGGATCGCCAAGGACCTGGAGCTCAGCGAGGACACCATGCGACGCGAGTTCATGTTCGGCAATGTCAAAATTCACGACTATCTCGAGACCGCGATGAGCAAGGAGGATGGGGAAAACGCCTTCGGCGTGGCGCCGCCCGATCTTTCTCTCGTCGTGCGGGCCAAGGGCGGGGATTGGGTCTATAGCTATCTCAAAGGCTTTTATACCGATCCCAAGCGGCCGTTCGGGGTAAACAATCTGGTTTCTCCGGACGTAGCGATGCCCAATGTCTTATGGGAGCTGCAAGGCACTCAAGAGCCTGTGATCAAGAAGATCAATGGCGCAGATGCGGTCATCGACGTTCGGCTGGTCAAGAAAGGCGAGATGCCGCCTAAGGAATTCGACCAAGCCCTGACGGACATCGTCAACTTTCTTGCATATGTGTCGGAGCCTTCCAAGCTTCAACGTCTTCCGCTCGGAAAATACGTCATCTTATTCCTAGTGGTGCTGGCGGTAATCATGTACCGATTGAAGAAAGAATATTGGAAGAATATTCATTGAGGTTTAATGGTAAAATGAGCGGCCGGCCGGTTGGAAACCGATGATGTTCGTAGGCGCTCGCAGCGAACGACTTTTCCCGGCGGAGGCCGGTGCGCCAACCGTTAATTTTTTCCAACCGGAACCTTTTAGTCTTTCTTGAGGTGTTCAGCGTGGCAACCACTGCCAGTCGCAAATCGGTAATGACGCTTTTTTGTTCCCCGACCTGCGCCTATAGCCACAGAACACGGATTGTTTTATTCGAAAAAGGAATTGCGGCGGATATCGAATATGTCGATGCCAATCAGCCGCCGGAAGAATTGCTTGCGCTGAATCCCCACGGGAACACCCCGACGATGGTGGACCGCGATCTGGTGCTGTACGAGTCCCGGATCATCATGGAATACTTGGACGAACGTTTTCCTCATCCGCCGTTGCACCCCATGGACCCCGTATCGAGAGCGCGGGCTCGCATGTTGGTCCATCGTATCGACCAGGATTGGTACCGATTGCTGGACGAAATCGAAAGTTCGGAGGATAAAAAGGACACCAAAGCGAAGAAACTGCTGCGGGACAGTCTTATTGCCGCGGCTCCGGCATTCGCTTCCAAGCCTTATTTTCTCAGTGACGAATTTTCTTTGGTAGACTGTACGCTCGCTCCGCTGCTTTGGCGCTTGCCCACGTTGGGCATAGATCTGCCGAAACAGGCGGAGGCGATTACGGCCTATGCTCGACACTTGTTTGAGCGCGATGCGTTTCAAGCCAGTTTAAGTGAACAAGAGCGGGATTTAACCTCTTTTGCCGAGCCGCTGAGTGCCTGATGACTTCGCTCAAGCCGTATTTGATACGAGCGATATACGACTGGATAGTCGATAACCAATTCACGCCCTATCTGCTCGTCGATGCCGAGGCGCAGGGTGTCGTCGTGCCCAGGCAGTACGTTCAAGACGGAAAGATCGTGCTGAATTTGCGGCCGCAAGCCGTGCACGGCTTGTCTCTGGGTAATCAAGAGGTCGAGTTCGGTGCCCGATTCGGCGGAACGCCGATGCAAATAACCGTCCCGATGCGCGCAGTTCTGGCTATATATGCGCAAGAAAACGGAAAAGGAATGATTTTCGACGATGAGGGAGATGACGACACGCCTCCACCCGCCGATTCCGCGCCTCAGACACCTAGCACGAAGAAAAAGCCGGTGCTCAAGGTCGTCAAGTAACTCACTTGTAGGTCGGCAATCCTTTGCCGACAAACGTGTGCGCTACGACTTGTCCGGCACGTAAAACTTCGTGACTTTGCCCGATTGACCCGCCTCCCGATCGAGGGGAATGATCTTGGCGGTCCCGCGGCGTTCCACCTGATCGATGCGAATGATTTCATGCATCGGAATGAATGAGCGCCGGACATTGGCAAATTCCGTCTTTAGCTTCTCTTCATAAGGATCTACGACCACGGATGTGGTCTCGCCGAAAATAAAATCCTCAATCACCACGAATCCGAACATCTCGCCCTGGAAAACCCGCTTGGCATACATTTCGTAAACCTGGTTCTGATTGATAAAGACGACCTTGTAAATCAGATTATCCGACATGATAGTTAGCTAGGTATTGGGGAGGTGGTTCGGGGCGGACGGGACGTGGGGCTTATTATAAGGCAATTAGCGCACTCGACGTACGTTGCTGTCAGCCTCAAGCATTTCGCGCGGCCGGCTGACTGTATGTTAGTTGCCATCGATTTCGTGGTTTCGCGAGGAGTCTTCATGGTAAGTGTGAAACGGGTCTACGAGATGCCGGCTGCTGGCGATGGAGAACGCTTCCTGGTCGAGCGGCTCTGGCCGAGAGGAATCAAAAAAGAGGCGTTGGCGATGACGGCCTGGATCAAAGAGGCGGCACCGAGCGGCGATCTGCGGCGCTGGTTCGGCCATGACCCTTCAAAATGGGACGAATTCAGGCGGCGTTATTTTACCGAACTGGACCGAAACCCCGAGGTGCTCCGGCCGCTCCTGGAGGCTGCCGCTCGCGGAAGGATCACCTTGCTCTACAGCGCTCGCGACACCGAGCACAACAGTGCGGTGGCTTTGGCGGAGTATCTTTTGAAGCGCTTATCCTCGCCTTTGGCTTAAGGTATCGTACATTGGAGCGACTGATTTATGGACCCTATCCATTTCGATTCCCGCGTTTTGTTCAGCTATGCCTTCCGCGCCTTTTTCCTGCTGGTGGGTGTTTACGCCGTTCTGGCTATCTCGGCTTGGGGGCTTCACCTTAGCGGAGTCCTGGCCTGGCCGGATGCATTGCCCGCCGCGGTTCGGCACGGGCATGAAATGATCTTCGGGTTCGCCGGAGCAGCGATTGCGGGGTTTTTATTGACGGCCGTCGCTACCTGGACCGGCCGGCCTCCGGTTGCGGGAACGCCACTGATGATACTGTGTGTGCTTTGGGGCGCGGCCCGGATAGGCGCTTTCCTTCCAAGTCTTTTCGGCAGCAGTTTATGGGCTTCGGCCAGTGTCCTGTTTTGGGGAGGAATGCTGGCGCTCGTTTCCCGCGAGGTCATCGCGGTCCGGAATACCCGAAACTATAAAGTGCTGGGTTTGCTATTTGCATTTCTCGCAACCGAGGCATATTTCTTCTTCGTGGCATCCGGCGATGTGGCGGGACAGGAGGCCGCATTGCGCATCGGGTTATGTCTCGTGATCGGCATGATCCTGCTGATCGGCGGCCGGATCATTCCCAGCTTCACTCAGAACTGGCTGCGTCTGAATCGTCCTCAGCTCGGGACAAGTTTGCCTCCCTTCGACCGATTCGAGGGCACCACCGTCGCGGTAAGCCTGTTGTTTGCCCTAGGCTTCGTTTTTTGGCCCCACTCGGCGGAAATCGGCTCACTGGGCGTCATTGCGTCCGTATTCCAGTTCATCCGCCTCGCTCGATGGCGCGGTTGGCTGGCCTATCCGGAACCGCTGCTCTGGATTCTGCACGTCGGCTATGCCTGGATACCCATCGGGCTGGCCTTGCTCGGAACGAGTCTGCTGTTCGATCATCCGGGACTTTGGGATAGCGGTCTGCATGCGCTCGGCTACGGGGCTATCGGCACGATGATTCTGGGTGTCGCGGCTCGAGTCGCGCTCGGCCACACCGGACGGCCATTGCGAGCCTTTCCTTCGATGACCGCCGCTTTCGCAATGATGACCCTCGGAACCGTTTTCCGGCTTTTCGCGCAACCGGATGGTCTACCCATGTTAGCCGCGATAGGGTTCTGGGTCGCGGCCTATCTGCTGTTTCTGGTGCGCTACCTCCCCATCTTGCTCGCACCGCGCCTCACGTCTTAAGGAAGCTCTGAACAAGTGGATTCCGTTCATGCCCCTTCGACAGGCTCAGGAGAGCGTTCGACAAGCCTGTCCTGAGCCGAGTCGAAGGGCTCACCACGAACGGAATCAATACATTACCGTTCGTCCTGAGCCTGTCGAAGGACTTGATCAGAGCTTCCTTAACGGTCTCGACTGGGATGTTGGTATTTCCCTGGTGAAGTTTCAATCCACTCCCGGCTATTAAGCCGGGAGATACTCTGGATCAAATCATGAAAACCGCGACCTAATAAAGTTTCAATCCACTCCCGGCTATTAAGCCGGGAGATACGCGCGCTTCTGCCCATAAAATTAAATGGGCAATCATGTTTCAATCCACTCCCGGCTATTAAGCCGGGAGATACACGATTTCATGACGCATTACGTGACGGCGAATTGGTTTCAATCCACTCCCGGCTATTAAGCCGGGAGATACGATAGCGCTGTAATGCAGAAGGAACTAGCCGAGAAGTTTCAATCCACTCCCGGCTATTAAGCCGGGAGATACTACGACAGGAAGTTCACTACGCTCGGTCTTTTATTGTTTCAATCCACTCCCGGCTATTAAGCCGGGAGATACATGTAAAGCTTTTTTGCATAAGATTTTCACGTCCTGTTTCAATCCACTCCCGGCTATTAAGCCGGGAGATACGACAAAATAGCGCCGCGTAAATCTGACGAATGATCGGTTTCAATCCACTCCCGGCTATTAAGCCGGGAGATACGCAAGATTATTCCACATATAAATCGTTTGCGGATGTTTCAATCCACTCCCGGCTATTAAGCCGGGAGATACATTTTTAATTGGTGGGTGGTTCATTTTAAGCTCGAAGTTTCAATCCACTCCCGGCTATTAAGCCGGGAGATACGCACCGCCCCCTGTGCGGTCATCGAGATCACTCGGGTTTCAATCCACTCCCGGCTATTAAGCCGGGAGATACAAGAGGGCAAAGGATTGCCCTTTACCGGAGTAAAGTTTCAATCCACTCCCGGCTATTAAGCCGGGAGATACTGCCCCAGGTCATCGTCCATGGGTCGTGAATCATGGTTTCAATCCACTCCCGGCTATTAAGCCGGGAGATACGCGGGATGAGAGTCTTTAGGTTAGACCGATATGTGTTTCAATCCACTCCCGGCTATTAAGCCGGGAGATACATTACAAATGGTGCCGTTACTGGTAGGTGTACTCATGTTTCAATCCACTCCCGGCTATTAAGCCGGGAGATACGCTCGGATTGGCGCGGCCGGGGTACGGTCCTTATACCGTTTCAATCCACTCCCGGCTATTAAGCCGGGAGATACCGTTAAAGCGTCAAGCGCTGTTAATTCGTAATGCGTTTCAATCCACTCCCGGCTATTAAGCCGGGAGATACCTTTTAATTGGTGGGTGGTTCATTTTAAGCTCGAAGTTTCAATCCACTCCCGGCTATTAAGCCGGGAGATACGTTATTCCCTGAGACCATAAAAGCCTATAACAATGTTTCAATCGACTCCCGGCTATTAAGCCGGGAGATACTCAAAAGCCTATACATGGTCATGCGTGAAATGTCTGTTTCAATCCACTCCCGGCTATTAAGCCGGGAGATACGTGGTGCGTTTAACATATTGTCGTTTTGATACTATTTGTTTCAATCCACTCCCGGCTATTAAGCCGGGAGATACATTGGGGTATTCACCGGCATGAGCATGGGGATATGGTTTCAATCCACTCCCGGCTATTAAGCCGGGAGATACACATGGATCAGTGTGGTAACAGCGGGGCCGTGGAAGTTTCAATTCACTCCCGGCTATTAAGCCGGGAGATACTTCCTCGTTGCTGCCATATTTTTCATCCGTGTTGTTTCAATCCACTCCCGGCTATTAAGCCGGGAGATACGCGCCTGCTTCGAGAGCGAGCCGGGATCGGACGATGTTTCAATCCACTCCCGGCTATTAAGCCGGGAGATACGCCGGTGGTTTAGGGAGCACACAAAAGGGGTGAAGTTTCAATCCACTCCCGGCTATTAAGCCGGGAGATACGTTTCCGGCCTGAGCCGCATAGCCGCCATAAAATGTTTCAATCCACTCCCGGCTATTAAGCCGGGAGATACCTCGCGCTTCAAGCTCGCGAGGCGATAGTTTTCTGTAGTTTCAATCCACTCCCGGCTATTAAGCCGGGAGATACTCGAGGATGGAGTTATACAAACAAGCATATCCAGTTTCAATCCACTCCCGGCTATTAAGCCGGGAGATACAACAGCCTGGCGGCGTTCACGATCAACCGGGATGCGTTTCAATCCACTCCCGGCTATTAAGCCGGGAGATACTACACCGGCCCCGCCCACATCAATATAGGCACCTGGTTTCAATCCACTCCCGGCTATTAAGCCGGGAGATACCCTTAACCGTTCCGGTGATGCTACTAAGCTCGTGAAGTTTCAATCCACTCCCGGCTATTAAGCCGGGAGATACTTCTTGCGACATACTCACGCCGCTAGGCATGGTTGTTTCAATCCACTCCCGGCTATTAAGCCGGGAGATACATCCGATGCAATCGCCGTATTTGCCTGTCGTGAATAGTTTCAATCCACTCCCGGCTATTAAGCCGGGAGATACCGGAATCGGCTACATGATTGATAGCGCGGTTAACGTTTCAATCCACTCCCGGCTATTAAGCCGGGAGATACGAATTAAAGGCTCATGGTGCCGATACGATGACTACAAGTTTCAATCCACTCCCGGCTATTAAGCCGGGAGATACCCTACAGGAAATTGCTAATAGCTACTTCAAAGACGTTTCAATCCACTCCCGGCTATTAAGCCGGGAGATACTGGAAACTGGGTCGAATATCAAAAACTGAAAGAAGTTTCAATCCACTCCCGGCTATTAAGCCGGGAGATACCGATCATCACGCCGACATGCAGCCGTCCCGAGTGAGTTTCAATCCACTCCCGGCTATTAAGCCGGGAGATACATAGCGCTGTAATGCAAAAGGAACTGGCCGAGAAGTTTCAATCCACTCCCGGCTATTAAGCCGGGAGATACCGTTGATTGCTATGTCTCCGTCGTCGTTCCGATTGTTTCAATCCACTCCCGGCTATTAAGCCGGGAGATACTCCCGTGCAATTTGTTCTTTCATCGAATCTTCGTAGTTTCAATCCACTCCCGGCTATTAAGCCGGGAGATACTTGTCTGACACATTGAGCAGTAAAACGATTACAGCTAAGGTTTCAATCCACTCCCGGCTATTAAGCCGGGAGATACACATTCAACGATTTGTTGCGTACTGTTACGCTGCAAGTTTCAATCCACTCCCGGCTATTAAGCCGGGAGATACCACATCGCATCGGTGTAGCGCTCAACGCCACGAGGGTTTCAATCCACTCCCGGCTATTAAGCCGGGAGATACGTGGGTGAATAACTACCGGGGCGGGTATGGGATATGTTTCAATCCACTCCCGGCTATTAAGCCGGGAGATACTCGGATTTGTGATACCCGCCCATGACGCGATCAAGTTTCAATCCACTCCCGGCTATTAAGCCGGGAGATACCAAAGCATAAGCGGCTGAAAGCGAAGGCCAATAAATGTTTCAATCCACTCCCGGCTATTAAGCCGGGAGATACACTGCGCACCTGGCGGGAGAAGTGCACGGTCGACGAGTTTCAATCCACTCCCGGCTATTAAGCCGGGAGATACATAAGGCATTCAACTGGATTGAGGGTTAAACCGCGTTTCAATCCACTCCCGGCTATTAAGCCGGGAGATACGCGGCGTTGCCTATCTCAAGCAACAGGCGCAAGAAGTTTCAATCCACTCCCGGCTATTAAGCCGGGAGATACTGACACGGTTTATCTGTACTCAGAACACTATCGAGGTTTCAATCCACTCCCGGCTATTAAGCCGGGAGATACCGATTGCGGCCATTACGCCCAATACCGATACGCAGGTTTCAATCCACTCCCGGCTATTAAGCCGGGAGATACTCACGCCTCGTTTCGCCATTACTTACCTGCTTTTAGTTTCAATCCACTCCCGGCTATTAAGCCGGGAGATACGGCACGACTGGAACTTATGCTGCGTGCGGAGGCGGTTTCAATCCACTCCCGGCTATTAAGCCGGGAGATACCGTATACCGAGATTGCGCCCGTTACGCCCGCGATGTTTCAATCCACTCCCGGCTATTAAGCCGGGAGATACTTAGAAAATACATGGATTTAACTCCGTGGTTGAGAGTTTCAATCCACTCCCGGCTATTAAGCCGGGAGATACACTCGATTTCGGTAGCAGTGATGGCCATTTATTGGTTTCAATCCACTCCCGGCTATTAAGCCGGGAGATACGGCTGGAGCATTTGGGCAATGTCGGCTATCTCGCGTTTCAATCCACTCCCGGCTATTAAGCCGGGAGATACTAAGGAAATGTGTGTATAACTAATGCTCACTGTAAGTTTCAATCCACTCCCGGCTATTAAGCCGGGAGATACTTCCGCAAATTCCAGCGGAGATCAATCGAATCGGAGTTTCAATCCACTCCCGGCTATTAAGCCGGGAGATACTATTTCGGACAGGTTTTTTGCCAGAACCCATTGAGTTTCAATCCACTCCCGGCTATTAAGCCGGGAGATACGCTAAATCCTCAGCCGTTGAACCGTCCAAAACCTTGCTGTTTCAATCCACTCCCGGCTATTAAGCCGGGAGATACAGCCTTTCGGCAAAGCAAGAATAAATCAGGAAAAAACGGCAGGAAAGCGCGAACGGGAGGACCGGGAGTGTCAAAGCCGGAAGAAATTTTGAATTCTTGGCAACGAAAGGGAATAAAGTCATAAGTTTATGGTCTGCGCGAATGTCCCGGCATTTTGCCATTGCTTCCAGTTCGCGCATCGGCAGAGCACTCATACGATCAAGGTATCCGTAAAGTCGACCGCCTTGAACTTGCCGAATTCCATGACGTTTTTTTCAAGCGGCTCTACGATGCGGTAAATCCGCAAGCTGTCTTCCTCTTCATTGATGATGTCCAGCAGGTCGTTCTTCAAGATTTCCAGTTGCATCGGCTCGACCTTGCACTCGAACACCGATTTTTGCACACGCTGACCGTAGTTGAGGCAGACCTTGGCGACTCGCCGGAGCCGTCGGCGGCCTTCCGAGGTTTCGGTCGAGACGTCGTAACTGACCAGAAGCAACATGTTTACCTCAGCGGTTCAGGAAGGGAACGTAGTGCGGGATATCGCCGCGTAGATAGCGGGCCAACAGCCTCGCCTGCAATTGCGCCAAGAGACCGATGGATACCTCGGCATCCAGCACCGGATGCTTCAAGGTTTCCTGCTTGCGGGTTTGATACGCGGCGATCACGGTCTTCCGGCCGCTGTCGTTGAGCAGCACCGCACCGCCTTCCCGTTCGTCGAAATCCTTGGGTTGAATCTGGCCGCGATTGATCAGGGTCAGCGCGAGCCGATCGCACAGGGGCGCGCGGAATTCCTCCAACAAATCGAGCGCCAGTGCCGGACGCCCCGGCCGAACCGCGTGAAGGAATCCCAGTTGCGGATCGAGCCCGACCGTTTCCAGCGCCGATCGGCAGTCGGCCAGCTTCAAGGCGTAGAGAAACGAGATCAGAGCATTGAAGCGGTCTCGCGGCGGGCGGCGGTTTCGGGTCGAGAAAGGAAAAGCTTCGCGGGCCGACGGCTTCATCAGATAGGGCAGGGCATCGAAGTAAATGCGCGCGGAATCGCCTTCGAGCCCCCGCAACGTGTCGAGATTGTCCGCTTGGGGGATCTTGCGGATCTGATTGGCGATGAGACGCGCCGCCTGAACCAGTGCGTCCCGCTCCGGCGGGCTGTCGGTTTCCCGTGCACCCCGCATGAGCACCTGGCGGCTGTTGCGCAGCTTGCCGGCGACGGTGGCGCGGGCGATTGCCAGCGTTTGCGACTCGTCGTCGGCCGCCCGATACTGGGCCTGGCGCAGCAGCACGTTGCCGTTGACCGGGCCTTCGAGCCGTGCCTTGAAGCGTCCCGACCGGTCCAGCCAAACGATGGAGCGGCCATCCTCCGCGCAGCGCCCCAGCAGTGCCGGGCTCAGCATTACATGATCGAACAGCACGAAGGCTCCCAAATGATGCAGCGGTACCTGTAGCCGTTTTTCCTCTTCGATCATCACACACACGGTTTCGCCTTCGAGGCGCAAGTATGCATCCGGCGTGGTGATGTAAAGGGTGTTGAGAAGAACGGTCATACGGCGTCCTCTTCAGGCTGGAACAGACCGGCTGCCAATTTCGATACATGGGCAACCGCCCGCAGAAGCTCCGGTTCGCATATCGTCTTGAGAGAGCATTCCCCGCAACGCCGTGAGTCCTCGATAGGAGGTGGGCTGACGCCTGCGGCAAGCATCGAGCGAATTGCTGAGGCCGTCTCTTTCACCAGCGAGCGAAGGGAATCGTCGATAATCACTTCGCGCCGTCGTCGCGATTTTTGGTGAAAGATCGCTCCCTTGGGCGCGAGTTTGCCGGTTATTTCTTCCACGCACATGGCTTGAGCTGCGAGCTGCAGGTCATCGTTTAGCCAGCGCCGTTTGGGACCGTGCTTGTATTCCACGGGATAAATCGTTCCGTCATCTCGAAACTCCAGTACGTCGCATTTCCCGGTCAGCCCCAAGCGATCCGACCAAACGGGTACCGCATACTCGACCCGGACATCGGCTTTGTGTTCATAGCCGGCGTTATCGACCCGTTCGTGTTCCCGCGATCCGCTCACGGTATGCACGTTGTCCGTGAACTCGCCCTCACCGTGAATGAGGAAGCAGCGCCGCGCGCAATAGGCGTATTGGTTGAGAGCGGAGAGGGGGATGAGATCAGGTGGTTTTGTGTCGGTCATTGCTTGACCAACGCCCCGCGTTCAGCGTCCCACATCCAGAGTTCTACACCGGCGGGGATCCTATCTGCGCGGACATTGATTTCGTAATCGTTGAAGCGACGGGGCGATGCCGTCTCAAGTTGTTTCTTCAGCCAAATCTCGATTACTTTGCCTTCCTCCGGGGTCCTGCCAATATCCAGCAGCTTGTGAGCGGGAGCGCAACCGAGCATCGCTTGGCGTTTGCGCTGTTCCAGATTCGAATCGGTGCCGACATGCTTGAACACGTAAAGGCCGCGACACGACATAAAACCCTTGCTGGCGGAACGGTCATGGTCGTACATATTGGCGAGCGCCTCCCAAAACAAGGCCAAATCGTCGTCGCCGAAGCCTGTATCTTGGGCTAGATTGGCGCTGATGAAACCCTTGGCAGCATAGAGACCATAGGGAATCAGGTTTTTGCGGCCCATGGTGCGGAGTTTGTCTTCGGGCTGTTCTTCCTCCCACTGCTGAAATTCCGCCGACGTTTTTGCGCCTTTGACGTCCTCGGCAACGGCCATGCGCGTAATGGAAATATCCAGCGGCAGGACCGGGTCGAGCGATCGGGCGAAAGTGAATTGGACCGGGCCGCGTACCTGACCAGCGTTAGTGCCGGTGCTCATTACGGCGCCGAATGTGCGTACGTCGAAAAAGCTTTGGCACATCCATTTCCTAGCTTCGCCGACCTTTTTCTTGGACGCTCCTTTTTCCGGGATACCCCCGGTTTCTTCATGCGCCTTAAGTATCGGCCGGTTCATATTGGTGGCATGCTCCACCAGAATGGCGTTGGGCATCTGGTTATTTCGCGCTATCTGTACATAGTTCCGCACCCGCCGTTTCAAAGCGACATCCGAAACCAGTCCTCGCATATCTTCGGGATCGATCCTGGGCGCATTGCCCGCATCCGGGTCGCCGTTGGGGTTGCCGTTTTCGCAGTCGAACAGAAACAGGAATTCGTAACGGTTTACGATAGCCATAGTCCGTGATCCTTGTCGTTGTTGTTAGTCTTGTGATTCGGGTGAAGTGCTTTGATCAGTCTCTATGCCTGAATTTCTATTGCCATTGCCTTTGCCGGCATTCAATGCGGCGAGCTGCTGGTAATAACCGAGGGCGAACAGGCTTTGATTTTCCAAGGTCAAGGTGCCTGGAATTTGGTCGCGAATCCGGCTCATTACGTCGGCGATCTGGTTTTCGTACCACCACGCCAAGCCTCCCTCCAGCTTGCTTAAATGATTTTTGGCGTTCGCGGCCAATCGTCCCAATACCAGTCCCGGCGTTTGGCTGGCGGCCGTGTAGTAGCGTTGCACGACACCGGCGCCGACATCGCCCAGAGCGGCTCGTTGCAGTCTAGCGAAGACGGCCAGCAAACGGCCGCAGTGATAGGCGGAGTTTGGATGTTCCGGATTCAAATATGCGCTCATGGCTCGATCTCCTTGTCGGATGTGAAAGGCTTTCAAGAGACCCATGCGGGGATGGGATGCGAGGTTGTGGTTGATGACGTCGATGCGGGCGCGCAGAACCGCTTGCGCCAAAGCGAAGGTTGGAATCGGCGCGCCGGTTATCGCCGCTCGCCAAAGCTGTTGGAGCCAGGGCGAAGGTAAATCCTTGAGATCGCGGACCAAGCTTCCGGCTACAGCGAGAAACTTGGGCGATTTGGCCACGCTTTTGCCATCGCGGGTAACGATGGCCAAGTCATCGAACCAATTACCAACACACTCAGTAAGCTCCTCGAAACAGCCCTGCATTACGTCCCGCACCATGACTCTGCCGGCTTGGCCGGATAGCATCAGGGCGACATAACGATTGTTGGCAAGGTCGGGGCGCTTGCCCTCGCGGATGGCTTCTAGCAGATCGCGGGCCAGGGCTTCGGCGCCTGCGGCGGTCAGTTCCGGTGCTTCGGTTATCCAGCTGAGCGGATTCTCTTCATCAGGTAGTTCGGGAGTCTCGGTGTACCAATAGACGGCAAGAGTGTTGGCGAGTTTGACGCTCTTTTTGGCGATGAGCTGTTTGAGGGTTTCCGTGTAGGCCGTTGCGATTTCCTCGGACATGGCGGCGTTGGCCGATTGATCCAGTCCGTAGGATTGAAATGCGGCTTTGTCGAAACCCACCAGGACGTCACCGGCAGGGAGACCCCCTACGCTTGCCAAGCCGCTGATTTTGGGATGAGTAGGGGCTGGCTCGATCAGTTCCCCGGTAACGAGACAGCGCATCGGCGATGCTTTTCTACCTTTTGCGGTTCGTAGGCCCGAGCGGAATGTCCGCCACCAGTTCCGCCATTCGTCTCGTTCTAAGGGAGTGATGGAGTCGATACGCAGCGTTGCGGTTTCGGTGAACTTGGCTTTAGCTCCGCGCAGTTCTTCCCGAATTGCTGCCAGCGCCTCGGGATTTTCTAGAAGGCTCGCCGCAACAGTCAAATACGGCGCATGCTCCGCGGCCTGCTTAAGTAGATGAATGAAATACGCGTGCTTTGCTTCGAACTTGGCTTTCTCTTTTTCGTCGGCTTTCGGATCAAGATACAGAGCGACAGTAGGGAGTCCTTCGATCAGGAAATGACTGCGTACCTCACCGCCGCCGACCAATTCGGGTTGGGTCAGATTCGGGCAGGAAGAAAATGTACGGCCTCTGCCTTCGCCTAAAGAGACCAGCCCGGTAAATTGCCCTTCGCTCGTGCAGGTAATCAGCCATTTGACGGTCTTTTCGGAAAAGCCTGGCTCGGAGTTACCGGCTTGCTTAAGAACCGAATCAAGCATGTCCGGCTTCCTCGTTCTTACGGACTTCGGAACTGTTATAGGGCGGAATTTCGATCACTCCGCGTGACATTCGAGCGTGGAATACGCTGATGGAGGGTTTTCCGAAAGAATCGTTGGCAAGATTCAAGTCGAATACGTCATACAGCATCCAACCCAAATCCAAATCGAGGCCGATTGCTGGTTTCCGCGGAGAGGTCTCGTCGACGGGTTCGAAATAAGCCGGGAATTCGCGGCAGCCGAAATAGGGCTGGTAAAAGCATTTGCCGGTTCGTGCACGGCGGGCGAATTGTTCGTCGAGTTCGCGAATGTCGTGGGTTTCGTGTCGTAACCGAATATGGGCGTGAATCCGGTAGCGCACGTCTTGAAGCGCCATGGTTTGCCTTTGTGTGCGCCCTTTCTGATCGGTGCCGAGGGAGTCCCGATCGCCGTCCGCCCACAATGGTTCGGGTTCCTCTCTTCGTTCCATCCATGCCCACAGCGTGCGTTCGCTGGGAGCTTTGTCTTTTACTTCATTGCGGCGCAGAGCGACGTATTTCGGAAATGCCAAAACTTCTACCCGCTCTATTTGCCAGTAGAACCCGTAACTCCGTTTGAAATAAATCGCGTCGAAGATGCCGCGGGCGGCGGACGGCGTAATGACGGGGTAACTGAAGCGCTCGACCTTCATTTCCGGCCTGGTGAAGCAAGCGAAATCGCCCCACACTTCCAAGCAGTGCGTTTGTCCACGCATGAGTAATCCCCCCTTTGTCATAATTCGAACGAGCAATGCACTCGATCAATTGTAGTAGTGAGTCTTATTCGGCGGCTGATGACTGATTTAATCGCATGGTTCATGCAATCCACAAATTCAAGCTTTCCGGCGGCATGAAACCCAATTGCGGATGATAGTGCTCGGATTTCGCGGCGATATACCATTCTTCTTGTCGCCCCCGTCGCCCTTTTTTCAGAGTCTGAACTTCCAACAGACTGTCCCATACCGGGCTACCAGATTCGGGGCGAAACAGGCTGACAGCGAGCGGTCGTGCCTTTCTGATGAACTCTCCGGTTAATCCGGTTTCTTCCGCCATCCGGAGGAGTTCTTCGAACAAGGCCATTTCTCCCTGGTAGGGCACTATTACGTTAATGGCATCCTGTTCGATCAGGCGGTAAGTGCGAGCAACATCCGGAAAGGAGCCTTCCCGGACATATTGGAGGAGTTCCTCCGTTTTTTTCGAAGCCTCCGGTTTTCCGATGTCGTAAAGCTCCCGATAGTAGGCCGTGATGAAATCGGGGTTATCCAATGTCATGCCTTCCGGCCCGAACCGCTGTAACAGCATCTTGGTGATTTGCGCAGCTTGGCGGTAACCGCCCGGTGGATAGTTTTCGTCTTCGGGCATGAATATCCGCAGCTCTCCCAAATCGACGAGTCTTCCCTCTCGGTTGCAACGGCCTTCAGCTTGGATGATAGCTTCGAGCGGGCCATAAGCGCGAAAAACCGATGGGAAGTCCAGGTCCACACCGGCTTCCACGCATTGGGTGGCGATCAGGCGTACTGGTTTATCCGTGGCAAGCCGTTCACGGATATCCGCCAACAACACTTGCCGGTGCGCAGGGCAAAGATTTGTGGAAAGGTGAAAGGTATTCGGATCGTCGAACTCTTCCCAAAGCTTACGCGCGTGACGCTTGAGATTGACGATGCACAGGATTTGCTGTTTTTCACGGATTTGCTCGGCCAATTCCGGCCAAACTACGGGCTGGCTTGGATCAGCCCATATTCTTTTAACTCGCTGCATCGGTGTAAATAGGCGCTCCGGTGCCGGAACGACTTTTTGAGGCTGCCAGTCCGCTGGCGCATGCGTTCGAACATGGGCGTGCAAATGCTCGAACGCCGGCTGCGTTGCCGTCGCGAACACGACGCTGCTCTTATGGGCGTGAGCCAAGTGAGTAAGCGTCGCCAGCGTCGGTACTGCCAGCGGCGCGGGCAGCGTTTGGACCTCGTCAAACAGAATCACGGACCGGGGCAGGCGGTGAAGCTTGCGGCAGGCGGACGGCCGGTTCGAAAACAATGATTCCAACATCTGCACGCTGGTCGTAACGATGATCGGCGCATCCCAGTTCTCCGAGAGTTGTCGCCGTCGGCGTTCGTCGGAGTCACCAAATTCCCCCTCCGCATCGGACCCGCACTCTTCCTTCCCCAAACCGGCCAGCGAGTGATGTTCCAAGACATAGTCGGTACCGAAGTGCGGTTCGAACAGACTTCGGTAAATGGCAGCCGTCTGTTCGATGATCGAGAGATACGGGATGACGACGACCACCCGTCGTAATTCGTATTTCGCAGCATGCGCCAGGGCGAAGGCGAGCATGGCGAGGGTTTTTCCGCTGCCGGTCGGTGCCGTCAGTGTGAATAGCCCCGGCGGATGTTCCGCGGCGCTCAGGCAGTCGTCGCGCAGCCATTGTCGGACTTTTGCCACTCCGGGATCGGCCTTCGAACTGCGGCCGAGTTTGTCGATATGGGCCAGCAGAATTTCCAGCGCATCGCTAGCTTGCAACTTCGGCCCGTCCGGCCGGTGGCGCTTGCCGTCCGGTCCGCCTTGGAAATGTGCTTCGGTGTCGAGGAAATCGGCATCGACCAGGGCGGAGAACAGCAGGCGAATGTCGAGCATAAGATCGAAGCCCGATCTGATTTCCGTTCCACAGACAGTTTTCTCGGGCTTTGCCGGAGTCAGACCGTCGGCGAGGAGGCGTGATTTGAGGGTTGCCAGATCCGTTTCACTCAAACTGAGTTGTTGGGGATGGCTTTGAACGAGCTTGGTCGGGTTTAGTTTCGCCAACTCGGACCCGCGCAAGTATTGCAGGCCAATGTGATGACCTTGAATCGCCAGCGCCGCAGCGACGGCTTGATAGTCCTTTTGTAGCGCCAGCCAAGCACCTATCGACCAGTGATCCAGTCCATGGTCCTTTCCTTCAAGCCGTGCCTGAAACCGATCGCCATATTTCCCGAGGTCGTGCAAGAGCCCGGCAAGGCCGGCTTCGTCCGCGAAGCTGGAAGCTTCCGCGAATTTTCCTGCGAGTTTCGAAACGTCCCGCAAATGCTCTGCTAGTGGATGCTTGGATCCGGCCTTGTTATCGCTGTGTGCATAGTAGATCACCGCACCTCCATACATTTACATGGACTCCAATAAGGGATTTGGGCCTTTTACATCGTCTTCGGGCAATGTGATTTCCTTCAGCCCGCCAAACCGAAAACTTTGAGATAACCTTCCCGCGCATACTCGGCGATCTTCTCGTCGGCGGTCATCAGATGCAGCCCCTTGACTCGCGCAATAGCGATAAGAAAACGATCAGCGGGATCGCCGTGGATCGATCCGGGAAGCTGGGTGCTTTCCACCGCGCTTTCGGCATCCAGAGGCAGTGATCGAAGCCCCGGTAGAGCCGTTGCGTGCTCGACCCAAACATTGAACGCCGCCGAGAGCGTAAGTCTGCGTTTGTTCTGCAACATGCCGATTTCCCAAATGGAAATCGTGGAAACGAATAGTCTCGACTGTCGGCGCATGGCTTCGATATGTGCGACCGCATCCGCCGGCAAGCGCTCGGAATTGCCTTCCGCGTACCAAAGCCACGCGTGGGTATCCAGCAACAGTCCGTTCATTTATTTGCCCGGCATCCATCGTTGGGTTGTCCACCCGGCGCGAGATCACGGTAGAGATCATCCTCGTCGCCCGTTAACGCGCTCCAGGGTTCGTCGATAGGGGAAACGACATCGCCCAGAACGGTGACCGTGCCTTTCATGTAACCGAATTGGGTTTCCGACGGTTCTTCGATCGGTACCAGTTTGGCAATCGGTTTGCCTCGCTTGGTGATGACGACGGGCTCATGGGTTTTGCTGACCTCGTCCATCAGTTTCAAACATTTGGCTTTGAATTCCGCTGCGGTGATTTCCATGATTGATACCTCGATACTATATGACCAGTTAATATGGTCATTGTATCGAATTCTCGGCTTGGTATTTATCGTGCCGTTCCGTGCTTGTTTCTTAGTTCAAGCTGCTGAGTTTGATACCGCGTCGGATGTACGTCGGAATATCGTAGTTGACGCGCGCCGAAGCATCCGGCGTTTGGCGGGATAACGGGCTCGGCTGTAAAGGACAGGCGGGATGGCTGGTGGCGGAGCTTGCAGAAGCCCGAGCGTTCCGGATTTTGCGGATGGAAGAGAAGACGTTGAACATGATCGTATCTCCGATGGGTGTAACGACGGAGATACTCTACGACAGGTAGTCGCTCAGGGCGTGAGCCACTAACTCTATCGGTAAAAATTTTTATTCGTAGCGGGCCGCCATTGCCCGAACCGTTTCTTGCAGTTTGCTCCTGAGCGATTCGGGAGCGAGGATTTCGACGTCCGCGCCATGCTTGAGGATGTCCATGATCAGTTCGCGGTCGTCGGCGTAGGGGATTTCGAGGGTGTAACTGCCGTCCGGCTCGAACCGGGTCTTTTGCTTGGGATGCCAGATTTCATGGCTGACCCAGCGCGCGCGTTCGGGCGTAAAACGCAATTCCGCCCAGTGGATTTCGGCGCCGGAGAAGATGCCGTAACCGGATGCCAGTTCTCGATCCAGCTCTTCGTCCGGGATGTCTACGGCGGGTTCGTTGAGCGCCGATGCGGAGCGGAGCGCATCCACGGCGAAGCTTCGGATCGCTTCACGGAGATGGCACCAGGCGTCCAAATACCAGTTTTCGCGGTAGTGGATCAGGCGCTGCGGCGACACCGTGCGTTCGGATGTTTCATCGGTGCTGCGGTTGTAATGGACAATTCGCAGCCGGCGGCGTCTGAGCAGAGCCGTCGCAACCACTTCGAAATGCTGTAGATCCACCGTTCGCCGTGCGACATGGAACACCCGGACCCGTTTTTCGACTTCCTGCCACTCGTGATCGCCGGCGCCGAGCAGGGCATTGAGGCGAGCGAGCAGCGGCTGGATATGCGGTTCGAGCAGTCCGGGCTGAAGGTCTGCGAGCAGTTGGCGCATGGTGAGAAGAGCGTGAATTTCCGAGGCGTTGAACCAAAGGCCGGGCAGCTCGTAGGCCGCATCGCCGCCATGGGGCCCGAAGCGGTAGCCGCGGGTTTTTCGGTCCCAAACGATCGGCGCGTTGAATCGACTACGCATATATTCGATATCACGCTTGAAAGTGGCTGCCGATATACCCAATTCTTCAAGAAACGCCTTTTGAGAGACGTTTTCCCGGTCGCGGATCAGTTGATCGATTTTGTAGAAGCGTTCGGTGCGGTCCATGTTCTTTTCTCGAAGCTGGTTGCGCACGAATCTTAACCCAGGAAAAACGCGGATTCGCGCAGCTCTTCCACATGTGGTGGGGGAGCGTTGATCTTGACATGAAATATTCGACGGCTATGATTAGCACTCGTTTTAGTCGAGTGCTAACAAAGCTAGGGTCTGGTCGACCGCTCGTCAGTCAATACATCATCAGTAGGAACAGGAGAGTATGATGAAAATTCGTCCTTTGAATGACCGTGTTATCGTGAGGCGCCTCGAAGAGGAGCGGACTTCGCCGGGCGGAATCGTGATTCCGGATACGGCTGCGGAAAAACCGATGCGCGGTGAAGTTCTTGCGGTGGGTAACGGCAAGACTCTGGATAACGGGCAAGTGCGCGCGCTGCAAGTCAAAGCGGGCGACAAGGTGCTGTTCGGCAAATATTCCGGCACCGAGGTGAAACTCGATGGCGAGGATATCCTTGTCATGCGCGAAGACGACATCATGGCTGTGCTCGAAGACTGAGCACGCCCGGAATTCAACATCAACCAACGAAGGTAAATCGTAATGGCAGCGAAAGACGTAAGATTCGGTGATGACGCGCGGATCCGCATGGTTCGCGGGGTCAATATTCTGGCACAGGCGGTGAAAGTGACCTTGGGTCCGAAAGGCCGCAATGTGGTGCTCGAAAAGAGTTTCGGCGCGCCGACCGTCACCAAGGACGGCGTATCCGTGGCGAAAGATATCGAGCTCTCCGACAAGTTCGAAAACATGGGCGCTCAGATGGTGAAGGAAGTCGCGTCTCAGACTTCCGATGTCGCGGGCGACGGCACCACCACCGCCACCGTTCTGGCGCAATCGATTCTGGTCGAGGGCCTGAAGGCCGTGGCCGCCGGCATGAATCCTATGGATCTGAAACGCGGTATCGACAAGGCGGTCACCGCCGCCGTCGACGCTATCCACGAGATGTCCGTTCCCTGCACCGACAGCAACGCGATCGCTCAAGTCGGCACCATTTCCGCCAACTCAGACGAGAGCATCGGCAAGATCATTGCCGAAGCGATGGACAAGGTGGGCAAGGAAGGCGTGATCACGGTCGAGGAAGGTTCGGGCCTTGAAAACAGCCTGGATGTCGTCGAAGGTATGCAGTTCGACCGCGGCTATTTGTCGCCGTACTTCATCAACAATCAGCAAAGCATGAGCGCCGAGCTGGAAAACCCGCTGATCCTCATCTGCGAGAAAAAGATTTCCAATATCCGCGACATGCTGCCGGTACTCGAAGGCGTCGCTAAAGCCGGTCGTCCGCTGCTGATCATCGCGGAAGATGTCGAAGGCGAAGCGCTGGCGACCTTGGTCGTCAACAACATGCGCGGCATCATCAAGGTTTGCGCCGTTAAAGCGCCCGGTTTCGGCGATCGCCGTAAAGCCATGTTGGAAGACATCGCTATCCTGACGGGCGGCACCGTAATTTCCGAAGAAGTGGGTCTGAGCCTGGAGAAAGCGAGTCTGAACGATTTGGGCAATGCCAAGAAGGTTCAGATCAGCAAGGAAGAGACCACCATCATCGATGGCGCCGGCGCTAAGGAAAGAATCCAGGGCCGTATCACCCAGATCCGTAAGCAGATCGAAGAGACCACGTCGGACTACGATAGAGAAAAGCTGCAAGAGCGCTTGGCGAAGTTGGCCGGCGGTGTGGCAGTGATCAAGGTCGGCGCGGCCACCGAAGTCGAGATGAAGGAGAAGAAAGCCCGCGTGGAAGACGCGTTGCACGCGACCCGCGCTGCGGTTGAAGAAGGCATCGTGCCGGGCGGCGGCGTGGCTCTGGTCCGCGCTCTGCAAAAGATCAAGGATCTGAAAGGCGTAAACCACGATCAGGATGTCGGCATCAGCATCGCCCGCCGCGCGATGGAAGAGCCGCTGCGCCAGATCGTGGCCAATGCCGGCGACGAGTCGTCCGTGGTTCTGAACAAGGTAGCCGAGGGTTCCGGAAATTTCGGCTACAACGCAGCAACCGGCGAATTCGGCGATATGGTCGCCATGGGCATTCTGGACCCGGCGAAAGTGACCCGTACCGCGCTGCAGAACGCCGGTTCCGTGGCGGGTCTCATGATCACCACTGAGGCAATGGTTGCCGAAGAGCCGAAGGAAGAGACTCCGATGCCGGCAGGCATGGGTGGAATGGGCGGCATGGGCGACATGATGTAATCGCCGACCGATCATTTAAGTGTAAAAAAGCCCCATCTTCGGATGGGGCTTTTTTTTGAAGCATTTTCAGCTTTGGGCCCGTGTCCTTGGCATCGCTGTCCAAAGCTACATGGATAAACCCGCGGAAATGCTTATTCCGGCTTACAGCGCTGCACGACTTGTAAGTCGAAAATCCTTTTTCTACGCAATGGGTTTGTCGCTATGGATTGCCGACCTAAGGACCGGTGCGCCAAGTAAATCGGGGATTCTTATCAATCGCAAATGATCGTTGCGGAAGGCCGAGAAAGCCTGATCCTGGATGAACAGGTCGCTACTTTCCCGACCATATCATGACTCACATGAGACGCCGCACGGCAGCATGTGAGTGGTGCTTGGCTTAAGTGCTGGGTAAATAATTGACGGACAGCCGATTTGTAATGGTATAGCCGTGCAACAAGTCGGCAAACTCATGAAGTGATTGGATGCCAGTCTCCTTCGCTCGTTGGCACCACTCTCTGAGCGACTGCACACGTGCTTCGTAGCCGACTGAAGAGTTCGCCCAAAGCTGTTTCAATTCCTCCTTGAATTGGTAAACGGTGTGAAGTGTTTGGCTCAAGTTCAGTGCTCGATCAAGGATGTGGGTGGCGGCCTCATCGAATTGGATATCCTCTCGAACCAAGAGCGGCTTTGCATCGCGGAGCAGGCGTCGGGATGCCGGGAGGGCAGTCTTTAATTCTTGACGCAGGACCGGAAGCACCACGCTACGGCCGTATAAAGCCAGCACATGGACCCGGTTACGCATTACGGCCTGTATTGTCGCCAAATCGATCAATTTCTTGTCGTGAAGAATGCGAATTTTTGGAGCAACCCGGCGAACCGTTGCTAACTTCAATAGTTCCATCAGGCGAATGTAGGCCCACCCGATGTCCAATTCCCACCAACGGGAGGATAGCCGCGCCGAAGAGGGATAGGCATGGTGGTTATTGTGAAGTTCCTCGCCGCCGATCAGTAAGCCTATCGGGAAGAGATTGGTGGACGCATCGCGGGTTTCAAAATTGCGATAACCGGAGAAATGCCCCAGGCCGTTGATTACGCCCGCTGCCCAAAAGGGAATCCAGAGCATTTGTACGGCCCAAATGGTAATGCCGAAGAAGCCGAACAGCGCAACGTCGGCGAGAAACATAAGCGCGACGCCAAGACCGGGGTGCGGCGAGTAAAGTTTTCGCTCCAGCCAGTCATCAGGCGTGCCGTAGCCGTATTGATCCAAGGTTTCCGGATTGGCTGCTTCGGTCCGGTAGAGTTCCGCGCCTTCCCATAAGACCTTGCTTATGCCAAACACGCGAGGGCTATGGGGGTCTTCCGGGGTTTCACATTTGGCGTGGTGTTTGCGATGAATCGCGACCCAGGCCTTGGTGCCCATGCCAGTTGTCAGCCACAGCCAGAGCCGAAAAAAATGGCTGACCGCCGGATGAAGGTCCAAAGCGCGATGCGCCTGGTGGCGATGTAGGAAAATCGTGACGCTGGCAATGGTGATGTGGGTCAGACCGAGCGTAACGGCAATAAGTCCCCACCAGGGGAGGTCGAGTAAACCGTTAATCATTTTTTCACTATAAAAATAAAAAATAAGAGATGGGCATTAACTAACAATCCTTAAGGGGCTGCAAATCTTTCCATAGAGTTGCCTCAAAGAGCACGAATTGGAAAAAGCATCCGCCTTGGCGAATGCACGCGACGCCATTTTGGATAGCATCGAATGGATTTTCAATCCGCACGTTTTCTAACTGGTTTATCGGGTGGGATTGAGTGTTGCAGGGACCGGCAAGACGCGAGGCTATGATCATCGATCAAAAGCCAAATCCAACGCCTAAGCCAATACCGATCCGAGGTCCGGTGTCATATTCGGATAACAGTTTGATCTCCAAAGGACGTAACAACGGAAATGCACGAGTCGCTTCGCCGGTTTCCGTCGTGCGTTCGCCGATGACGCGACCGGCTGCAACAATTCGCCGGCCTTGTTCGTAGATGAGTGTGTCTAAATAGCCGGGATACAATATTAAGAATCGGCCCAATGCGGGCTCACTGAGTTCCGGCTCGCCTCGTCTATCGGTGGGATAGGTCAGTACTTCGACTAACGTGCCTTCCTGTAGATTTTCGGCGCTAAGGATAGTTCCGCCGATGAGAATGGCTTGGCCGATAAACGCTTTTGGGTTATTCAGGACAGTTTCGGGCGAAAGTTTCGGATCGACCTGGTCCATGGTCGCTCGCGACAGTACCGAGCCGCAACCGCTGAGTTGTAGCGTGATCGCAAGTAAGGCGGCCAGGCCGAGAAAGCGGGGCCAGGATATTGGGTAGCCGGATCGGATGTCCTTTTTCGAGATCCGAGATTCTCTCACAGTAGCGTTGCAGCCTTTTGAGTTGAATGAGTCTTACCAATAAGGGTACCAATAAGGGTAATAGCCGGGCCAGCCTCGCCACCAAGGATCGTACCAGTATGGCGTCGGATAATAGGTGTAAGTCGGCCGGTTGGCCCAAAGATGAATTTCCTTGCAACCGATTACCGGGTAGGTGTAGTTGATTTGATCGAGAGGCTTGGTTTCCTTGCCTTGGACCTCTCCGGCGACCGTCACTTCGCGTCCCTTCGCATAGACCGCCGAATCCAGGAAGCGGTTGCAGTGAATCAGGAATCGTCCGGCGGAAGTGTCGACGTCTTCCGGGCGATCCGAACTTTCTAGCGGTTTTTGCAAGACTTCGATTTCGGTGAACTGTGGGCGGTTGCTGGTTTGGACGATCACGCCGCCCAGCATGACCGTCCTGCCTTTGTAGGCGTCGGGGCGGGCGCTGATTTCCGAGAACGATGGCTGCGTTTTCGTCGCCGTCCGAATGGGTTTCGAAAACGGGCTGGTTGCGCACCCCGCTATGCTTAAGAGCGTTATCCATAACAATACTAATCGGAACAACTTCGATCTACCCAAACAAACTTCCGAAATCGAGGTTTCGATCGGTGACATGGCCATGTTTATCACCCTTGCGGAACTGCTTTCCTCTTAATTGGACAGAACTGCTCCTGCCGAATTCACATCTAGTGGCCATCATAACCAATTCCCGTCGTTGCCACCCGTGAAATTTTGCCGCTTAAATGCGATGAGAACGAAAGGCTTTAATTAAACAAAAAATAGCTCTATAATTGCGTCTCTTGATTTTAGGCGCGTAGCTCAGTTGGTTAGAGCACCACCTTGACATGGTGGGGGTCGTTGGTTCAAGTCCAATCGCGCCTACCAATTCCGAAAAGCATCGCTGGGCGATGCTTTTTTTGTTGAAGAGGTTTCGACTGATGCCCGTGATACGTCTGCCGGATGGTTCCGCTCGCACATTCGATCACCCCGTAACGCTTATGGAGGTGGCGCAGTCCATTGGTCCGGGATTGGCTAAGGCGGCATTGGCTGGTCGAATCGACGGGAAACTGGTCGATTTGTCGACTCTTGTCGAACATGACGCCGCAGTCGAAATCGTCACGGGTAAGGACGCGGACGGGCTGGAGATTATTCGCCATTCAACTGCCCATCTGCTGGCTCAGGCCGTTAAGGCGTTGTATCCGAGCGCGCAAGTGACGATCGGTCCGGTGGTGGAAAACGGGTTTTACTACGATTTTGCCTTCGAACGTCCCTTTACGCCGGAAGACCTCGAGGCAATCGAAAAGAAAATGACGGAATTGGCGGCAAAGGCGATTCCCGTCAGGCGGGAGGTGATGCGTCGGGAAGAAGCCGTCAAATTTTTCCGTGACCAGGGCGAGCACTATAAGGCCGAAATTATCGAAGCCATACCTCAGGGCGAGCAAATCTCCCTCTACTCGCAAGGGGATTTTACCGATCTTTGTCGCGGTCCCCATGTGCCGGATACCGGAAAGCTTAGAGCCTTCAAGCTCATGAAGGTGGCGGGTGCCTATTGGCGGGGGGATTCCCGCAATGCCATGCTGCAGCGTGTCTATGGCACCGCCTGGGCCGACAAGAAGGATTTGGACGCCTATCTGCATCGGCTGGAAGAGGCGGATAAGCGCGATCATCGCAAGATCGGCAAGCTGCAGGACCTGTTCCATACTCAGGAGGAAGCTCCCGGAATGGTGTTCTGGCATCCCAATGGATGGGCGCTGTATCAGCAGGTCGAGCAGTACATGCGCCGGGTGTTCCGTGAGAATGGCTATCAAGAAATCCGCTGTCCTCAGATTCTGGACGTAAGCCTTTGGAAAGCTTCGGGCCACTGGGACAACTTTCACGAGAATATGTTTTTTACCGCGTCCGAGAATAGAGAGTATGCGGTAAAGCCCATGAACTGCCCCGGTCACATCCAGGTTTTCAAACAGCATCTGCATAGCTATCGCGAACTGCCGATCCGGTTCGGGGAATTCGGTTCCTGTCATCGCAACGAGCCCTCCGGCACCTTGCACGGGATCATGCGTGTGCGCGGTTTCAATCAGGACGATGGCCATGTTTTTTGTGCCGAGGATCAAATTCAGGCGGAAGTTGTCGCATTCATAGGTGTCTTGCGTAAGGTGTACGCGGATTTCGGCTTTACCGATATCCAGTACAAACTGTCCACGCGCCCGCCCAAGCGGCTCGGCAGCGATGAAATTTGGGATAAGGCCGAAGCTGCGCTGATGGCTGCTTTGGCCGCGCAAGACATCGAATACCAATTGCAGCCCGGTGAGGGAGCTTTCTATGGCCCCAAGATCGAGTTCACGTTGAAGGATGCGATCGGTCGGGTATGGCAGTGCGGGACGATTCAGGTGGATTTCATGATGCCGGGGCGTCTCGGTGCCGAATACGTGGGCGAAGACAATGCCCGCCATACGCCGGTCATGCTGCATAGGGCGATCATAGGATCGATGGAACGCTTCATCGGCATTCTCATCGAGCATTACGCAGGGTATTTTCCGCTTTGGCTGGCGCCGGTTCAGGCGGTGGTGCTCAACATTACCGGAAATCAAGCCGAATATGCCGCCGAATTGGCTGCGGAGCTTGTAAAACAAGGCTTTCGGGTAAAGTCCGACTTGAGAAATGAGAAGATCGGCTTTAAAATCCGCGAGCATACCGTGCAGCGTGTGCCTTATTTATTAATCGTCGGCGATAAAGAACTGGATTCCCGTACCGTTTCTGTTCGTACACAGAAAGGCCAGGATCTAGGCGGTTTCAGCTTGCCGGATTTGATCGGCAAGTTTACCGACGAGGTGGCGAGTCGCGCTGCGTTTCAATAATTGCGTTCGGAGGAATAGGATATCACTGCTGAAAGAAAAGAGCCGCGCCTGAATGAAGAGATCACGGCGCCCACTGTCAGGTTGATCGGACCCGACGGTAATCAAGTAGGAGTCGTGTCGACCAGAGAAGCCAGGCAAATTGCTTATGATGCGAATCTGGATCTGGTCGAGATTTCGCCGGCAGCCGATCCTCCCGTTTGCCGGGTAATGGATTACGGTAAATTCCGTTTTGAGCAGAATAAGAAGCTGCAAGCGGCCAAGAAAAAGCAAAAGCAGATTCAGGTTAAGGAAATCAAATTCCGGCCGGGTACGGACGAGGGCGATTACCAGGTCAAGCTGCGCAATCTCATTCGCTTTCTATCGGACGGCGATAAGGCAAAGGTCACTGTTCGGTTTCGCGGTCGAGAACTGAGTCATCGCGAATTAGGCATTGACCTTCTGAAGCGGATCGAGACGGACCTCGTGGAGCACGCCGTCGTAGAGCAGTTTCCGAAAATGGAAGGTAAGCAGTTAAGCATGACGCTTGCGCCGAAGAGAAAAAAATAATCTTGAGTTGTTGGAGATTTATATGCCTAAGATGAAGACCAATCGCGGCGCAGCGAAACGCTTCAAGCGTACTGCGTCCGGCGGTTTCAAATGCAATCATTCGCATCGTCGTCACATTCTGACGAAGAAGAGCACCAAGAGAAAGCGCCAACTGCGCAATCCCGCTGCCTTGCACCCTTCGGATGTGCGGAGCGCGACTCGCTTGTTGCCTTATAGCTGATTTTTTCTTGCCCATCGAGAGAGAAGCCCATGCCTAGAGTAAAACGAGGCGTCACTGCGAGAGCCCGGCACAAAAAGGTTCTCAAGCAGGCGAAAGGTTATTACGGCGCCCGTAGCCGAGTTTATCGCGTTGCCAAGCAGGCGGTTATCAAAGCCGGCCAATACGCTTATCGGGATCGCAGACAGAGAAAACGCCAATTCCGTGCGCTTTGGATCGTGAGAATCAATGCCGCGGCACGCGAATTCGGACTGTCTTATAGCCGTTTTATGGATGGCCTAAAAAAGGCGTCCGTCGAAATCGACCGTAAAGTTCTGGCGGATTTGGCTGTTCGCGACAAAGATGCGTTCGCTGAATTGGCCAAGATCGCCCAGGGTTAGCCCGCGCCTGATCTTCACGGGAAAGACTCGCCCCGAGTTTTTCCCGTTCTTCATTTCAAAACCGTTGTCCAAGCGAGCAAGGCTGTGAGTACACCCCTTGAAGAGCTTCTCGTGCAGGCCAGAAAGCAAGTGGCCGAGGCCGATACGCTCGGAAAACTCGATCAAGTGCGAGTACATTATCTCGGCAAGAAAGGTGTATTTACCGAGCGCATGAAAGAACTCGGTACGCTTCCGGCGGAACAGCGACGGGAGGCCGGAGGCCGGGTTAATCGGGCCAAAGACCGGTTTATAGCCGATTTGGAGGCCCGAAAGAGCGTTCTGGAGGCGAGCGAGCTGGAAGAACGTCTCAAGCGGGAAACCATCGACGTTACCCTGCCGGGGCGCGGGCAGCGTACGGGAGGGCTCCATCCGGTCACTCTGACGTTGCGGCGCATTAGCCAACTATTCAAGAACATCGGATTCGACATCGTCGAAGGCCCCGAAGTCGAGGACGATTACCATAACTTCGAAGCATTGAACATACCCGCCCATCATCCCGCGCGGGCGATGCACGACACTTTTTATTTCGACGAGCACACCCTCCTGCGTACCCATACCTCACCGGTGCAGGTGCGGATCATGGAGACCCAGAGCCCGCCGCTTAGGGTCATCGCGCCGGGCCGCGTCTATCGCTGCGATTCCGATTTGACCCACACCCCGATGTTTCATCAAGTGGAAGGATTCGTCGTCGATCGGGACGTCAGCTTTGCCGACCTCAAGGGTATTCTCTACGAGTTCCTGACCTTGTTCTTCGAAAAGGACATGCAGGTACGTTTCCGCCCGTCTTATTTCCCGTTTACCGAACCGTCCGCCGAAGTCGATATCGAGTGCGTCATGTGCGGAGGCGAAGGTTGCCGCGTTTGCAAGCAGACCGGTTGGCTGGAGGTAATGGGTTGCGGGATGATCCATCCGCGGGTTTTCGAATTCGTCAAAATCGATCCGGAACGCTATACCGGTTTCGCCTTCGGTTTGGGCGTGGAACGGCTCGCGATGCTGCGCTACGGCATCAACGACCTCAGGCTGTTTTTCGAGAACGACCTTAGATTTCTTTCACAATTCGCGGCATTTTAAGAACAACATACGGTCCTTCCCATGCGCTTCAGCGAGGCCTGGCTACGAGAATACGTCAATCCATCGATAGACACGCAAAGACTGGTTCATCAGTTGACGATGGCGGGTCTTGAGGTCGATAGCGCCGAACCCGCCGCTGCATCGTTCAGCGGCGTTATCGTGGCCGAAGTCCTCGAGGTCTCGCCCCATCCACAGGCCGACCGGCTGCGAGTCTGTCTGGTGTCCGGCGGTTCCGGTGAGCCTCTTCAAATCGTATGCGGAGCGCCTAACGTCCGGGTCGGGATGCGTGTGCCGCTCGCCATCGAAGGGGCACGTCTGCCGGGGGATGTTTCCATTCGGAAATCGGAGCTTCGCGGCATCGCCTCGTTTGGCATGCTGTGTTCGGCCAAGGAGTTGGGAATAGACGATCCCCAAACAGGGCTGATGGAATTGCCCTCGGATGCTCCAGTGGGGACCGATGTTCGGGATTATCTGAAGCTGGACGATTGCATCATCGAGGTCGATCTGACACCGAACCGCGCAGATTGTCTAAGCGTAGAAGGCATTGCGCGCGAAGTGGCCTCGCTCAACGCTCTGGATTGGGCAGTACCGGACGTTCCTGCCGTTCCTACAACGATTCGAGAAGAGCACCCGGTGAGCGTTTCCGCACCCGAAGCGTGCCCGCGCTATTTGGGGCGGCTGATCAAAGGCGTATCGCGTACCGTTCAGACGCCGCTATGGATGCGCGAACGTTTGCGGCGCGCCGGTATCCGATCCCTAGATGCGGTAGTGGACGTTACCAATTATGTGCTCTTGGAAATGGGACAACCTTTGCACGCCTTCGACGCGGCCAAGCTGGAGGGCGGCATCCACGTTCGCTATGCGGCGCCGGGCGAGAAGCTGCGCCTCTTGAACGGCGAGGAAATCGCGCTGGACTCCGATGTTTTGGTGATCGCCGATCAACGAAAAGCCTTGGCATTGGCGGGCATCATGGGCGGCAGCGACTCCGCGGTGGGCGATGGCACTGCCGATATTTTCGTCGAATGCGCTTTTTTCACGCCGAGCGTGATCATGGGCAAGGCTAGGCGCTATGGGCTGAATACCGAATCGTCCCATCGCTTCGAGAGAGGCGTCGATCCCGAGTTGCAGACTCGTGCCATCGAGCGGGCGAGCGAACTTGTGTTATCCATTGCTGGCGGAGAAGCGGGACCCATCGTCGAAGCGGCCAGCCCCCCGCATTTGCCGCGACGCGCGCCGATTCCGCTGCGTTACGAGAGGATTACCCGTCTGCTCGGCATGAGCATCGAGCAACCGAAGGTCGCCGAAATTCTCAAACGGCTGGGAATGACTCTCGCGGACCATCCGGAGGGATGGACCGTGACGCCGCCCGGATTTCGTTTCGATATCGCCATAGAGGCCGATCTCATCGAGGAACTCGGAAGGGTCTACGGCTACGAATCGTTGCCGCGCCGCCATCCGGTCATGGCGACGGCGATGCGTCCGGTGTCCGAACGAATACTCGATCTGGACCGGGTTAAGAACCTCCTGGTCGATCGCGGTTACCAGGAGGCGATTACCTACAGTTTCGTGGACGAAGCTCGGCAGGCGCTGATCGAGCCGGAAATTCCCTATCTGGCCTTGAAGAATCCGATTTCCTCCGACTTGGCCGTCATGCGCACCGGCCTTTGGTGCGGTTTGCTGGACGCGGCTCTCAAGAACACGTTCCGCCAGCAGAACCGGGTGCGCCTATTCGAAGCAGGTCTGCGTTTCGCGAGGCGGGGCAGCGGCATCGAACAGCGGAAATCTATCGCTGGCCTGGCGATAGGGGCGGTACATGAAGAGCAGTGGGGAGAAGCGGCTCGCTCCGTGGATTTTTACGACGTGAAGGCCGATGTCGAGGGCATCGTCAAACTGACCGGCCGGGAGGCTGGTTTGGAATTTGTCGCCGCTGCTCATCCGGCACTTCATCCGGGGCAATCGGCGGAAATCCGGCTCGACGGCGAACGGCTCGGTTGGATCGGAATGCTGCATCCTCGCCTGGAAAAGCAACTAAGCTTCGAACAGAGCGTGTTTCTGTTCGAGCTCGATCAAGACGTGCTGCTCGGAAGGCATATTCCGGTATTCCACGGAATATCGAAGTTCCCGCAGGTGCGCCGGGATATCGCGGTCATCGTTGACGAATCCGTCACGATCGATCGTTTGATCGAGTGCGTGAAAGAAGCGGATAGCTCTATCTTGCGCCAGGTCGTGGTGTTCGACGTTTACCGGGGGCAGGGTGTCGAGACCGGTCGGAAGAGCGTCGCTCTCGGTTTGGTGTTGCAGGATGAGGCCGAAACCTTGACCGACGCCAGGGTCGATGAAACGGTAGGACGCGTTTTGGAACGTCTGAGCATAGAATTCAATGCTAGGTTGAGAGATTGAAAAGATGGCACTGACCAAAGCAGACATGGTTGAGAGGCTTTTCGAGAACCACGGCATTAACAAGCGGGATGCCAAGGAGTTGGTCGACCAGTTTTTCGAAGAGATCAAGGCCGCGCTGGCGCAAGGAAATTCAGTGAAGTTGTCCGGGTTCGGCAATTTCGATCTTCGCGACAAAAATCAGCGGCCGGGCAGAAATCCGAAAACCGGTGAAGAGATTCCGATCACCGCGCGCCGTGTGGTGACGTTCAAGCCGGGACAGAAATTGAAGGTCAGCGTGGAAGCGTATTCGAGACAAAACGCCGAGAACGTTCGGCTAGAAAGCGAAGCGCCGAGTGCGAAAAAATCTCGAGGGTCTTGAGTTTTCTTGACCTGCTTCCTTCGCGGAAATCGTCCCTAATTCGTTTCGAACGAGAGAGCCGAGAATGATCCGAGTCGGCATTGTAGGCGGTACCGGCTATACCGGTGTGGAGTTGCTGCGGATTCTCGCGCTTCATCCTGACGTCGCCATAACCATCGTCACCTCGCGGGCCGATGCCGGAAAACGAGTCGACGAGTTGTATCCGAACCTGCGGGGTTTCGTCGATGCGATCTTCGTCGAGCCCTCGGCGGATGCGCTAGCCGGATGCGACGTGGTGTTTTTCGCGACGCCCAACGGCACTGCGATGCGGACGGCCGAAGCCTTGTTGGCGCGGGGCGTCAAAGTTATCGATCTGTCCGCCGATTTCCGCCTCAAAAACCCGGATGTATGGGCTCATTGGTACGGAGAGCCGCACGTTTCTCCCCAGCTGTTGGAAGAAGCCGTTTACGGGCTGCCCGAAGTGAATCGGGCACTGATTCGGTCGGCGCGGCTGATCGCATGCCCCGGTTGTTATCCGACTTCGGTTCAACTGGCATTATTGCCATTGATTGAGGCGAGGGCGATTCGCTTGGACCGCATCATCGCCGACGTGAAATCGGGTGTTAGCGGCGCCGGGCGCAAAGCAGAAATTTCCATGCTTATGAGCGAAACGGGCGAGAGCCTCAAGGCTTATAGCGTCAAAGGCCATCGTCATTGGCCGGAAATCAAGCAGGGATTGGACCAAGCCGCAGGACAGGACGTGGGCCTCACCTTCGTGCCCCATTTGATCCCCATGATTCGGGGTATTCACGCCACGGTTTATGCCGAACTGAGCGCCGCGCACGGCGACTTGCAGGCGCTATTCGAGGAGCGCTATCGAGCCGAACCTTTCGTCGACGTTCTGCCGGCGGGTTCCCATCCCGACACTCGCAACGTGCGCGGCGTAAACCGATGCCAGATTGCCGTCCATAGGCCTATGGACGGCAATACGGTGGTAATTTTGTCGGTCATAGACAATTTGGTGAAAGGTGCAGCCGGCCAAGCGGTGCAAAACATGAACCTGATGTTTGGCCTGGAGGAAACGAAAGGGCTCAGAAATATCGGGCTTTATCCCTAAAGCGGTTTCAGTGGTGACGGGCAGAGACTCAAGTAGACCGTTCGCGTAAACCGTAGCTCTGGTGGTAACGTACGCGTTGGTTCTAGTGCGTCCGTCGGCGGATTTTCCATAAGCCTCGTCGGTACGGGGCGATTTTCCATTACAATACCGGGTCTACCGGAATCTTCGGCCATGTCGACATCACCCCATCCGTCCGTAACCTTAACCACCATCCGCGATTACATCCGTTGGGCCGCCAGCCGTTTCGTGCAAGCGGAGTTGTTTTTCGGCCACGGTACCGCCAGCGCACTGGACGAAGCCGCCGCCTTGGTGCTTCATACCTTGCATATGCCTTACGATCTCCCGGGCGGCTATTTCGCGGCCACGTTGACCATGGACGAGCGCGAGCGTGTCCTCGCACTCGTCCAGCGCCGCATCGTCGAGCGCAAGCCTCTGGCGTATCTCATTCACGAGGCTTCTTTTGCCGGTTTGCCCTTCTATGTTGACGAACGGGTACTGGTGCCGCGTTCGCCCATCGCCGAACTGATCGAAAACCATTTCGCTCCCTGGATCGAGGCGGACCGGGTGCACGACGTGCTCGATCTTTGCACCGGCAGCGCGTGCATTGCCATCGCTTGCGCTTACGCCTTTCCGGAGGCACGGGTCGACGCCGTCGATATCTCGTCGGACGCGCTGGAAGTGGCGCGTATCAATATCAAGAAGCACCACCTGGAAGACCGGGTGAACGCCATCAAATCGGACGTTTATTCCGAGTTGGGCGACCGGCGTTACGATCTGATCGTCAGCAATCCTCCATACGTAAACCTCGACGAGTGGCGCGGCTTGGCGCCGGAATATCACGCCGAGCCGAGGCTGGGCCTGGAAGCGGGCGAAGACGGCCTCGATTGCGTGCGCCGCATCCTCCGGGACGCCCATCGCCACCTTAAACCGGAGGGCGTTCTTGTCGTCGAAGTCGGCAGCAGCGCCGAAGCCCTGGAAACCGCCTACCCGGAAGTTCCCTTCTACTGGCTGGATTTCGAGCGGGGCGGCGAGGGTGTGTTCCTGCTGACTGCCGAACAGGTCGACCGGTGTAGCAAGCTTTTTCAGAAGAGTTAGAAGAAGCTGACAAGTCCGCCAGCGCTGGGACAATATTGCATCTCTCATGGAATCTCTGCTGGCAGCAATCCGAGGCACGACTATTCTTGTCGGGGGCGATGAGTACGCGAACCGTATGCTTCGTTCACTATGCGGTTCCTCGTAACCACAGCCCAGGATTTGTTGCACGTTGATTCAACGTGATCGACCCGTTACTAACGAACAAGATCAAGCAGAGGGAAACAATGAGGGTTCAGTTAAAATTCGCCGGTATGTCTGTTCTGCTGTTATGGCTGGTGGCCTGTGGCTCTAGCGCGAAACTGCCGAAGCTTCCGACGGAGGCGAAGGTGCTCGCGTTTGGCGACAGTCTGACTTTCGGAACCGGCGCCGGTTCCGAGCAGAGTTATCCATCCGTATTGCAAGGCTTGATCGGGCGAGAGGTCATCAACGCCGGCGTGCCGGGCGAAACCAGTGCGGAAGGTCTGGAGCGCCTGCCGGCACTGCTGGACGAGCATCAGCCCACGCTGTTGATTCTATGCCACGGCGGTAACGATTTTCTGCGCAACTTGGGCGAGCAGCAGGCGGCCGACAACGTCCGGGCCATGGTCAAATTGGCCAGGGACCGCGGCATCAGCGTGGTTTTGATCGCCGTGCCCAAGTTCGGGCTGATGTTCTCGCCGCCCGAGTTTTATGCAAAGATCGCCGAAGAGTTCGCGATTCCCTTCGAAACCGGGACGCTGAGCAAAATCATCCGGGACAATTCGCTCAAATCCGATGGGGTACACCCGAATGGGCCGGGCTATCGGATGCTGGCCGAGGCAGTGGCGGATCGGCTCAAGGTGGCGGGGGCGATTTGAACCTTAATAGCTCCGTCGTTTAGGAACGTTTGAAATCTTTACCATGTCCGGAAACACCCTAGGCAAACTCTTTACCGTCACTTCCTTCGGCGAGAGCCACGGTCCCGCCATCGGCTGCATCGTGGACGGCTGCCCGCCGGGCCTGGAGTTGTCCGAGGCCGACATTCAGGGGGAGCTGGAACGGCGGCGCCCCGGCAAATCCCGGCATACCACGCAACGCCGCGAGCCCGACGAAGTGAAGATTTTGTCCGGGGTGTTCGACGGGCGTACCACGGGCACCCCGATCGGTTTGCTGATCGAAAACGTGGATCAGCGTTCCAAGGATTACTCCACGATCGCCGACTCCTTTCGGCCGGGTCATGCCGATTACACCTACCATATGAAATACGGCTTCCGGGATTACCGCGGCGGCGGGCGCTCGTCCGCTCGCGAAACCGCCATGCGGGTGGCTGCCGGCGCCATCGCCAAGAAATATCTGAAAGAACGGGTCGGCGTGACGATCCGCGCTTATCTGGCCCAACTCGGCCCGATCAAGATCGATCGGGTGGTTTGGGAGGAGGTGGACAACAACCCGTTCTTCTGCCCAGACCCCGAGAAGGTCGCGGAACTGGAAGCCTATATGGACGCTCTGCGCAAAGAAGGGGAGTCCATCGGCGCGCGCATCAACGTCGTCGCGACCGGCGTGCCGCCGGGCTGGGGCGAACCGATTTTCGACCGGCTGGATGCCGAGCTGGCTTATGCCTTGATGAGCATCAACGCCGTCAAAGGGGTGGAGATCGGCGACGGTTTCGCCTGCGTCGAGGCGAAAGGCACCGAGTTCCGCGACGAGATGAGTCCGCAAGGTTTCCTGAGCAATCATGCCGGCGGAGTATTGGGCGGCATTTCCTCGGGACAGGATATCGTTGCCAGCATCGCACTGAAGCCGACCTCCAGCTTGCGCCTGCCGGGCCGTTCCGTGAACGTCAGGGGCGAGCCCGTGGAGGTGATCACCACGGGTCGGCACGACCCCTGCGTCGGCATCCGGGCCACCCCCATCGCCGAAGCGATGACGGCCCTAGTGCTGATGGATCATTACCTGCGGCATCGCGCCCAGAATCCGGACGTGAAGACGGAATTGGCGCCGATTCCATCCAGGGCTCCGTAGCCCCGAACGATCTTCCGCCAGCCATGCTCTCGGCGCGTAAAGTGCCTTACGGCCGGTTGTCCGGCTTTTATTTTTTCTATTTCGCGGCGCTGGGCGCCTTTTTGCCGTACTGGGCGCTTTATCTCCAGGACACGGGATTCTCTGCGGCCGAGATCGGCCAGTTGATCGCCATTACCGCCGCGACCCGAGTCGTCGCGCCGAATCTTTGGGGGTGGCTGGCGGATCGAACGGGGCGGACCCTGTCCGTCGTCCGGCTCGCCGGATTTTTCACCCTAGTCGCTTTCAGCCTGGTTTTAAGACTGCAAGGATTCGCAGGATTCGCCCTGGTCATGCTGGTATTCAGTTTCTTCTGGAATGCCATGCTGCCGCTTTTCGAAACCGTCACGCTCAATCACCTGCGCCATGATACGTATCGCTACAGTTGGGTGCGGGTATGGGGCTCGATTGGCTTCATCGCGGCGGTCGTGTCGATCGGCAAGGCTTTGGAGCGCGTCCTTTCGATCGGTTGTCTACCGCAGTTGATCGTGCTGCTGTTCGGCGGGCTGTGGCTGGTCAGCCTGGCTGTGCCGAGAGGTCCGAAGGAAATTCATGGCCCGGAACCGAGCTCTTTGTCGAATATCTTGAAGCGTGGCGACGTCATTGCTTTTTTCCTGGCGTGTATGCTGCAACAACTCGCACACGGTCCTTACTACGTCTTTTTCTCGGTATATCTTCGGGATCACGGCTTCAGCAGCGGCGAGACCGGTCAGTTATGGGCACTCGGCGTCCTGGCGGAAATCGTGCTGTTCGCGTTCTTGCACCGTTTACTGGCGCGCTACAGCCTGCGCCGGATCTTTCTGGCGAGCCTCGCCCTGAGCGTTGTGCGCTGGCTATTGATTGCCTGGGGTGTCGATAGCCTTGCGGCGATTTTCTCCGGCCAACTGCTTCACGCGGCGAGTTTCGGCTCGGCCCACGTGGCCGCCATCCATCTGGTGCATCGCCATTTCCGCGGTCCGCATCACGGCAAAGGACAAGCCCTTTACAGTGCCCTCAGTTTCGGTTTGGGCGGCGCGCTGGGTAGTCTATACAGCGGATACTTCTGGACGGCGTGGGGGCCTCACTGGGTTTATACGGCGGCGGCGGGCTCCAGCTTATTGGCCTTACTGGTCGCCTGGCCGTCCGTTGGGAAACGGGATGTGGATTGACCGTTCTGCCGTCGGTATTGAAAGATGTGGGTGTGGCATTGAATATGAGACGAAACAGGAGCCATGGGCATGAGTAACTCCCTGAGAGATCAGCTTCTAAAGGCGGGCTTGGTCAACGACAAGCAAGCCAAACAGGCCAGCAAGGAAGTACGAAAACAGGAAAAGCAGAATCGCCACGGAAATGCTGCCGCAAAGGACGAGAGCAAGCGCGCGGCTCAGGACGCTATGGCGGCAAAAGTCGAGCGTGACCGCCAGCTCAATCTGGAAAAAGCCAAAGAAGCGGAAAGAAAAGCGCTTGCCGCGCAAATCAAGCAGCTGATCGGGGCGAACCGCGTTTCGCCGGGGGAGGACGAGATCGCCTACCGGTTCGCGCACGACAACAAGGTCAAGACCATCTATGTGTCCAAGGCGGTCCATCAAAGTCTGGTGGCGGGCAGGCTTGCAATAGCCAGCCTGGAGTCTCGGTATGAGATCGTCCCGCTGCCGGTGGCCGAAAAAATCAAGCAGCGGGATGAAACCCGAATCGTTCTGCTCAATCAGCCCGATCAAGCGCAAGATGCCGACGACGAATATGCCGATTACAAGATCCCCGACGATTTGATGTGGTAGGCGCGTCTGGCGACGTGTGATCAGTTGTAGGTCGGGAATCCCACCCCAATCGCAAACGGACGCTCCGGGAGCGCCAGGACGTCGGTTCTCAACACAGCGGGTTGTCGGCAAGGGATTGCCGACCTACAACGATGCGCCTGGGCGGCCGAGTAGGTCGGGAATCCTTTCCCGACGTTTACAGATCGGCCAGAGGTTTTGTTGGCAAAGGATGGCCGACTTACGGGCAGCCTGGGGGACCGTACCAAACCGGAAAATGCTCTAGATCATTCCCAGCTGAAGTTTCGCCACCTCGGACATCATGTCGCGCGACCAGGGCGGATCGAAGACCACTTCGACGTTCACCCTGTTCACGCCCGGGAGATTTCTTACCGCCGCTTCGGCGTCGTATTGCAGGACAGGGCCCATGCCGCAGCCGGGTGCGGTCAGGGTCATGATGATGTCGACATCGTTCTTGCCCTCTTCGACGGGAGTCACCTTGCAGTGGTAGACCAGCCCCAAGTCGACGATGTTGACCGGTATTTCCGGGTCGAAAATGGTCCTCAGCACTTCCCAAACGTTTTTTTCGACGGATTCGGGATCCGTGCCGCTCACGAGATTGCCCATGATCGGCGGTTCTTTCCCGAGGGCATCGGCGTCGTTTCCGGCGATGCGCACCATCTGGCCCATTTCGGTGACCACGGTGAAGTTGCCGCCCAAAGATTGATACAGACTTACTACGTGGCCTTTCGGCAGTGAACCGGGGGTGCCGTCGGGGATCTGGACGACGTTGACATCCCGCTGAAGGACGATGCTTTCGCGACCGTAACCGTACATAAGTGTTATGCGTTGTTAATCAGATAAGCGTTTGAAGGTGTTTCGTTTGGACTCAGCAGGCGGGCGATTTGCTCCGCATGGATGTCCGGCAAAGGCAGCCCCGCCGGGTTCTCGGCCGGATAGGCGCGCCGGCGAAGCGGGGACTGCATGGGACCCGGCGAATACAGGTGAACGCGAACCTTGCGGCTTTCCAGCTCGTCCGAAAGGATTCGCCCGAAGCCTTCCAGGCCGATCTTGGCTACCCCGTAAGCACCCCAATAGGCTTTTCCGGTTCGGGCCACCGAGTCGGTGATGAATACGATGCCCGAATCGGGAGATTTCGCTATCAATGGCAGGAGTTCCCGGGTCAGCAGGAACGGCGCGGTCAGGTTGACGTGAAGCAGACGTTGCCACAATCCGCCGCTGATATCGCTTACCGGTCCGAGTGCGCCGAGCTCGGCAGCGCAATGCACCAGTCCGTGCAGCGCGCCGAATTCCCGCTCGACCGAGGCTGCGAGATCGCGGTAATCGTCCTCGGTAGCGCCGGCCAAATCGAGTGGATAAATCGCCGGTTGCGGTCCTCCGGCAGCTACGATGGCGTCGTAGACCTTCTCCAGCTTCGGTATGGTCTTTCCGAGCAGGATGACCGTCGCGCCCTCGGCGGCGCAAGTCTTCGAAACCGCCGAGCCGAGCCCGCCGCCGGCACCGGTAACGAGAATGACGCGGTCAGCAAGCATCGAGCCGCTCATGACAGCGCTCCGTCCAGCCAGGGCAGCAGATCCCGAGGTGTCGCAAGCAGGCCGTCGGCGCCCCAGTCATGAGGCGCATGCTCCGCCGCGATATAACCGTACAGCGCCGTGAGGGTCGTCATGCCGGCTCGGCGGCCGGCTTCCACGTCGCCGGGAGCATCGCCGATGTAGACGCACTCTTCCGGGGGGTGATTCAAACGCCGGCTGGCTTCCAGAAGGGGAAGGGGATGCGGCTTTTTTTCGGCGGTGGTGTCGCCACTGATGACGCATCCGGCACGGTCGGCCAGATTTAGTTTTTTCAGCAAGGGATCGGTGAACCTGCTCATCTTGTTGGTGACGATGCCCCAGGGAATGCCGCGCCGTTCGAGCTCGCCGAGCACGGATTCGGTACCGTCGAAGAAGCGGGTGCGGTCGGCGACATGGGCGTGGTAAAGCTCCAGCATCCGTTGCAGCACTCGGCCGAAGAGCGCCGGCTCGTAATCCCCGTTGAACGCGCAGCGCAGCATGACGGTGGCGCCGCCCGAGATGCAGGGCTTGAGTTCGTCCACGGAACGCGGCGGAATATCGGCCTCGGCGAGTGCGGCGTTGGCGGCAAAGACCAGATCGGGCGCGGTGTCGAGCAGAGTTCCGTCCAGATCGAACAGCACGGCGGAAACCGTCGGGTTTGCTGCCATGCGTTTATTCCTCGGGTCTGGCGAATGCCGCCAGGTAATTGACATCCAAATCGCGGCTCAGGGTGAACTGCCCGGTGATCGGGTTGTAGGCGATGCCCTCCATGCCGAGAAGCTCGAGTCCCGCTTCCCGTGCCCATCGGCTGAGCTCGGACGGTTTGATGAAGGTCGCGTAGTCGTGGGTTCCCTTGGGAATCATGTTCAAGAGGTATTCTGCACCGACGATCGCGAGGAGATAGGCTTTGAGCTTCCGGTTCAGCGTCGAGAAAAAGACTCGGCCGCCCGGCTTGACCAGTTTGGCGCAGGCTCTGACTACCGAAGCGGGGTCCGGCACGTGTTCCAGCATTTCCATGCAGGTCACGATGTCGAAGCTGTCGGATTCCGCCTCGGCAAGCGCCTCGGCGCTGACCCGTCGATAATCCACGCCGATCCCCGATTCGTCCGCATGGGATTTCGCGACGTCCAAAAGCTCTTCGGCTAGGTCGATACCGACTACTTCGGCGCCGGCCCGCGCCAGTCCCTCGCTCAGTATTCCACCGCCGCAGCCGACATCGACGACACGCTTGCCTTCGAGTTCCACGAAGGAGCGAATGAACTGAATGCGCAAAGGGTTGACCGCATGCAAGGTCTTGAATTCCCCGTCGAGGTCCCACCAGCGATCGGCCAGCACGCCGAATTTGTGGATTTCGTGTTCGTGGACGTTTTCGGTGCTCGTCATGGCCGTTCCTGTACGCTGATTAATTTCTCCCGCCAGGCGGCGGCTTTCTGGAAAAGTTCTTCGGTGTTCAGAGTCGTGAGCTCGCGGTTTTTCAGAAGCTGGCGTCCCGCCACCCAGACGTCAGTGATCTGATGGCGTCCGGCCGCATAGACGACATTCGAAATCGGGTCGTACAAGGGTTGGGTTTCGAGTTCGTCGAGATGGATAGCCGTGATATCGGCAGACTTTCCGATTTCCAGCGAACCGATCTCCGCCTCGAGTCCCAAGGCCTTGGCCCCGTTGAGCGTCGCCATCCGCAATGCGGTATGGGCCGGAACCGCGGCGGCATCTCCCGATACCGCCTTGGCGAGCAAGGCCGCGGCACGCATTTCACCCATCAGGTCGAGATCGTTGTTGCTGGCCGCGCCGTCCGTGCCGATGGCGACGTTGATACCCGCCTTGATGAGCTTCGCGACGGGACAAAAGCCGCTGGCGAGCTTCAGATTCGATTCGGGACAGTGCACGACGCTGCCGCCGGATTCGGCGAACTGGCCGATTTCTTCATCCGTGAGCTGGGTCATATGTACCGCAACGAAGGACGGACCCAAAAGATCCAATTGTTGAAGCCGCTTCATGGGGCGCATGCCGTAACGCTGGCGGCCCTGATCGATTTCGTCCCGAGTTTCGTGCAGATGCATGTGGATCGGACGGTCGAGTTCCGCAGCGAGGGTGCGAACCTTCAGCAAGGGCTCGTCCGAAACGGAATAGGGCGCATGCGGCGCGAACGCCGTGGTGATCAAAGGGTTGTGGCGAAGTTCGTCGTACAGCGCCAGTCCCTTGGATAAATACTCGTCGGGGCCGCTCGCCCATGCGCTCGGAAAATCGATAAGGATCAGGCCGACCACGGCGCGCATGCCGCAACGTGCCGCCTGGCGGGCAGTAACCTCGGGAAAAAAATACATGTCGTTGAAGCAGGTGACGCCCCCGCGAATCATTTCCGCCATCGCCAGATCGGTGCCGTCGCGCACGAAGTTCTCGCCGACCCATTTCTGTTCCAAGGGCCAAATATGGTCGAGCAGCCATTCCATCAGCGGACGGTCGTCGGCCACGCCGCGCAACAAGGTCATGGCGGCATGGGTATGGGCGTTGACGAAGCCCGGGATCAGAGCATGACGATCGAACGACTCCACCGACGCGGCTTGGTATTTAAGTTCGGCCTCGGAAATCGGCAGGATGTCCACGATCCGCCCGCCGTCTATGGCGAGAGCATGATGTTCCAGAACAATACGATCGGGCTCCACCGGGATGATCCAGCGCGCCTTTAGCAGAGTGTCGATTTGCATTCGATAACCTAGTGTTTCACTAAACTTTATCATGGGGCGTCCGGCTTGTGCATCCTGCGCCGAGCGAGAGGCATTTTAACCGATGCGGGAAAGCGCCTTACAATTCGCGTTTTTGGCAGTGTGACATGACGAAGCATCGACCGAAGGTCAGCCGGCGCATGAGCGCCGTGCAAGCCCCCATCATTCCGGTAATTGCCGAGTTGATCCGAAGCCATCCCGGAACGATTTCGCTGGGGCAGGGCGTGGTGTTCTACGGTCCGCCAGCGGCTGCCCACGAAGCGATCCGCGGTTTCTTCGCGAAACCGGAAAATCAGAAGTACGGCCCCGTCCAGGGCATGTCTCGGCTGCTCGAGTTGATCGAGCGAAAACTGGCGGCAGAGAACGGTATCCGCGTTGGCGCAGAGCGACGCATCGTAGTAACGGCCGGCGGAAACATGGGTTTTCTCAATGCTCTGTTCGCCATCGCCGATCCGGGCGACGAAATCATCCTGCCGCTTCCGTACTATTTCAACCAGGAAATGGCGATCCGGATGCTCAACTGCACGCCGGTGTTCGTGCCGACGGACGAGAACTATCAACTTCGGACCGATCTCATCCGGGCCGCCGTTAACGATCGGACCCGGGCAATCGTCACCATCTCGCCGAACAATCCCAGCGGAGCGGTTTATTCGGAAGACGCCTTGCGGGCGGTCAACGCGATTTGCCGAGAACACGGGATATACCATATCAGCGACGAGGCTTACGAATATTTCACCTACGGCGCGAAGCATTTTTCGCCGGCCTCCGTGCAAAATTCCGAGCCGCACACCATATCGCTGTTCTCGCTTTCCAAGGCTTACGGTTTCGCGAGCTGGCGCATTGGTTACATGGTGATTCCGGAGCATTTGTACGAGGCGGTGCTGAAAGCCCAGGACACCAATCTCATCTGCGCGCCCTCGATTTCGCAGCACGCAGCGGTCGGAGCGCTCGAGACAGGTTCCGGCTATTGCCGCGAGAAACTGGAGACCATCGGCCGGGTTCGCGAGATCGTTTTGGACGGACTGCGGAATCTGGCCGATATCTGCCGGGTTCCGGAAGCCCAGGGCGCTTTCTATCTTCTGCTAAAGCTCGATACCGAGCTCGACTCAATGATGGTCGCGGAACGCCTGATCCGTGAGCACAAGGTGGCCGTCATTCCGGGCAAGGCTTTCGGGCTGGAAACGGGCTGTTATCTGCGGGTTGCCTACGGTGCTCTGGAGCCCGAGACGGCCGCCGAGGGAACTCGGCGGCTCGTGGGGGGATTGCGCGCCGTTGTCGATGCGTGAGTCTGGGTGAGCAGCATCTGGGCTAGACGATGCCGGATTCGAAGTTCATTCGGCAATCGGGGCGGCTTAGGAACCATGCGGCGAAATGATCGGGCGGCACGGGTTTGGAAATGTGGTAACCCTGCACCTCGGCACAATCGTTCGCCGCAACCAAGGCCAACTCTGAGTTGGTTTCGATGCCTTCGGCGATGATTTCCAGCCCCAGATTTTTTCCGAGCGCCACGATGGCGCGCACGATGGCAAGGTTCGCCGGAACCTTGTCGATATTGCGGATGAACGACTGGTCGATCTTGAGTCGATCCAGAGGAAACTCCCGCAAGTAACTAAGACTCGAATACCCCGTACCGAAATCGTCGATGGCAAGCCTCACTCCCAACTGCCTGAGTTGGGCCAGAGAATCGATCGTAGTTGGCGCATCGCCCATGACCACGCCTTCGGTAAGTTCAAGTTCGAGGTATTCGGGCTTGATGCCGCTCTCCTCGATGATGCCTTTCACCAGGCCATGAAAATCCCTCTGGCGGAACTGCACGGCCGAAATGTTAACCGCTATGCGGATTGGGGGCAGTCCCTCGCCTTGCCAGGCCATATGCTGTCGGCACGCTTCACGCAGTACCCATTCGCCGATGGGGACAATGAGTCCGGTTTCCTCGGCAATCGGGATGAATTTGGCTGGGGAGACCAGCCCTAACCGCGGGTGATGCCAGCGGAGGAGGACTTCCACCCCCAAGACTTCGCCCGTGACTGCATTGCATTGAGGCTGGTAATGGAGTCTGAATTCCTTGTCGTCGAGTGCCGTACGTAGCCCTTTTTCGATGGTCAACCGTTCCAGCACCCCGTTCTCCATGTGCTCGTCATAAACAAGGCACTGTCCTCCGTAGTTTTCCTTCGCCTTATACATGGCGGCATCCGACTTGCGCATCAATCCGTCGGTAGTTAGATCATGGTCGGGGAAAAGCGAGACGCCGATGCTAGAAGTGATATGCAAGTCATTGGTCAATACGGAAAAAGGCCTGGCCAAGGCAGCCGTTATCGATTCGGCCACCAAGACGGCATCGGAGGCGTTGTGAAGGTTCTCGAGGATGACGGTGAATTCGTCGCCGCTCAGCCGGGCCACTGTGTCGCTTTTTCTGACGCAGGCAACGAGCCGTTCGGCCACGCCCTTTAACAGCAAGTCTCCGCTGGCGTGTCCGAAGGTGTCATTGATGAATTTGAACCGGTCCAGATCGATGAAGAGCAGCGCAACCTTGCTGCCGTGTCTTTGCGCATTGAGACATGCCCGTTGCAGTCGATCTTCGAAGAGCAAGCGATTCGGAAGTCCGGTGAGTTGATCGAAGTGGGCGAGATAATAGAGGTGAGCCTGTTTTCTTCGAGTAATCTCGTCGAGCAGGTCGTGTCCGGTGCCCATGCCGGCATAGATGCCGTTTTTGGTAACGATATAGCCGTTAACCATGTGCCGCATTCCAGCGTCGACGATGATGCTGGCCAGATCGTCGATGCCAGTATGCGCTTCGACGACGATGGGGCTGGGGTCCATGAACTCGTCGATCGTTTTCTTGTAGTTCAGGTCGCGTGCAAAGGGCTGAATAAAGATTTCGACCAGGGAATGGCGATCGACGATGCCGATCGGCACGAGGTTTTCGTCCGTTATGGCAGCCGAATAAAGCTCCTGATCCTTGATGAACAAGCTCAAAACATCAAGGCAGCCGGTATTCCGCGAAAGAGGAGGTACGTATTTCAAGAGGCGCGCCACCGTCCCTTGGTGAATGACCTCAGAGACGTCCATGTCCGGAAATTTCTGCTCCAAATATTTGTGTACTGCCGGAAAGGGATGCATTGGACGCATGGGATTGTCTCGCTGAAGATGGATGCAAGATGGCTTCGGATCTCAGTTGCCCCGAGAAGCTGCCAAAGGCTTACAACTTTGGAGCATTCTGGGTGGCGACTCCGAAGCTGAGCATCCGTCGGAAGTTTTAGACCTTGAACAACGCCGTCACGCGGTTCATCGAATCGGCGGTCAGCGACAAATCGCGGGCGGCCTGGGCGGACCGGGTCGCGCCCTCCGCGGTCGAATTGCAGATGCGTCCGATGGCAACGATGTTGCGATTGATGTCGCCCACGACCGCCGTTTGCTGCTCGGCGGCGCTTGCGACTTGCGTGTTCATGTCGGTGAGCTGGCCGATCATCTGGGTGATGCGCGCAAGGGCTTCGCCCGCTTTGCCGGCCTCGGTTATGGTCGCTTTCATTTGATTGCGGCCGTCTTCCATAGCTTGGACCGCGGATTTCGCTTCCGCTTGAAGCTGTTCGATAGTGGCTTGAATCTCGGCGGTCGATTGCTGGGTCTTGCTCGCCAGACTGCGGACTTCTTCGGCGACGACCGCGAAGCCGCGTCCCGATTCGCCGGCCCGCGCGGCCTCGATGGCGGCGTTCAAGGCCAGCAAGTTGGTTTGATCGGCGATATTGCGTATCACATCCAAGACAGCGCCGATGCGTTCGGTCTGCTTTTCCAGAATGCCGACGACCTCGGTGGCTTTGCCCATATCGATCGCCAAGACGTCGATAGCTTCCGTTGCCTTGTCTACGATCCGTTTGGCGTTCTGCGTTTCCCGATTAGTCGCCTGAACCGCTTCGGCTGTGGCATGTGCCGTACGGGCAACGTCTTGAATCGCGACCGTCATCTGCTCCACGGCCGCAACCAGTTGGTGTATTCCGTTTTGCTGCTGCTGGACGCCCTGACTTGCGGAATCGCTGACGTTCAGCAAGTGTTTTGATTCCTGGTTGATCCTTTCGCTGCAGGCCAGCAGCTGATGCAAGGTGTCCTGGAGCTTGGCGGCGAAGCGGTTGAAGCTGCCGGCAATCGACGCGACTTCGTTGCGGCCTTGATCGTTCAGGCGAATCGTCAAGTCGCTGGTACCTTGGCTGATGGTCGAGAAATGGTCGGCGACCGTCCGTAGGGGAAGATAAACACCTTGGTACAGGTAAACACAGGAAAGCATTGATAAGGTCAAGGTCACGAGTCCGAAGGAGAGTAGCATCGCCAGCGTTTTTTCCTTGGAACGGTCGGCTTCGGCACTGGCCTCGTCGGCGGTATTTTCGATCATGCTGGACAAGGACGAGAGCTTGGTCTCGATGTCCCGGAACGTGCCCAGGAAATCGGGAGGAAGATCACGGGACGTTTCTCCGTCCGACAAGGCCCTCGAAACCAGTACATTGGCGTCGAACTCGTAGATCTCGATCAGCGGCTTGACCGCGTCCAGTTCGTGCAATGCCGCTTCGGGAAGATTGTAGGTGCTGAGCGATGAGATGGATTGCCGCAGTCGTTCGCTGGTGTCCCGCAACACGCCTCGAATTTCCTCACGTTCTTCCGAAGCAGCGTCCGGGTGCAGCAACAACGCGCGGCTGACTGCGCCGAACAAGCCGTGATGCAACCGATCCGCTTCGGCGCTGCTTTTCAGCGCTTGAACTTTCAAGTGCAACTTGGTGACGCTTTCGGACTGCGCAAACAGCCCCCAGCAGGCGAGCCCGGTAATCAGACCGACACAGGAAAAGCCAATTACGGCAGAGAGAAAAATTTTTTGTTTGAAAGTCATGAGTGAGACGTCTGCTTGAAACAGTGTTGCTAGAGCTAAGAATTTTGTGACGAAGATGTCACAGAAATATGACAGTTTTGAGGACAAGGCCGAGCACAGCGTTCTGATCATGTTGATTGCAAATTTTGTCAGGTGCCGATGGGTTGTATGACCGCTAGAAAATGAGCGCCGGACTCGAACATAGTGGAAAGCTTTCAGGAACAGGCATATTTGAAATTCACGCTTTGGCTGGATTTGGCTTTATCCTATGGCGCATTTTGACGACGTTTGCCTCGGCTATTTCGGAAAAGAGCGCAAGAAATGAGAGAACAGGGTTCGAGTATTCAAAAATTGGCGATTTGGTTCTTGGTGGCTCTGATCGGAGCGGCGGCGTTCGGCGGGATCGCCTTGAATCGGGGGGAGAGCGTCAACAGCCTTTGGTTCGTGACCGCGGCGGTTTGCGTCTACGCTCTGGGCTACCGTTTCTACAGCGCCTTCGTTGCGGCCAAGGTTCTGGGTCTGGACGGCACGCGGGCGACGCCGGCTGAGCGTTTCAACGACGGGCGCGATTTCGTGCCGACCAATCGCTGGGTCGTATTCGGCCATCATTTTGCCGCCATCGCCGGCCCAGGACCTTTGATCGGTCCGACCCTCGCGGCGCAGTTCGGCTATCTGCCCGGCACCTTGTGGATACTGATCGGAGCCGTCATCGGCGGCTGCGTGCAGGACTTCGTGATCCTGTTCTGTTCGATCCGGCGCGACGGGCGCTCCTTAGGCCAGATGGCGCGCGACGAGCTCGGTCCCATCGGCGGTAACGCGGCGTTGCTGGGCGTCATGTGCATCATGATCATCCTTATCGCGGTGCTGGGCCTGGTGGTGGTGAATGCCATGAAACACAGTCCCTGGGCTACATCCACGGTGGCGGCAACCATTCCCATCGCCATGGTGGTCGGTATCTACATGCGGCATCTCAGGCCGGGACGAGTGATCGAAGCGACGGTGCTTGGCGTTAGCCTGCTGCTGCTGGTGGTTTGGGGCGGCGGCGCCATCGACGAGGTGGCGGGCCTCCGTGGCTGGTTCGACTACGAGGGACCGCAGTTGGCGCTCATGGTTATCGCTTACGGCTTTGCAGCGGCCGTGCTGCCGGTATGGCTGCTTCTGGCTCCGCGCGATTACCTGTCCACATTCATGAAACTGGGAACGATAGCAGCCTTGGCGGTGGCCATCGTCATCCTTCACCCTGAAGTGAAGATGCCGGCCCTGACCCGGTTCGTCGACGGCAGCGGACCCATTTTCGGCGGCAAGCTGTTTCCGTTCGTCTTTATCACCATCGCCTGCGGCGCCATCTCCGGCTTCCATTCCCTGATTTCGTCGGGGACTACGCCCAAGCTTTTGGCCAATGAAGCCGACGCCCGATTCATCGGCTACGGCGCGATGATGATGGAGTCGTTCGTAGCCATCATGGCCATGGTGGCGGCGACCGTCCTTGATCCGGGTGTTTATTTCGCCATCAACAGCCCCGCGGGCGTGGTGGGCAAAGATGCGGCGGAAGCGGTAGCGAAGATTTCCGCCTGGGGATTTCCGGTAACCGTCGGGCAGATGTATGCGCTGGCTCAGCAAATGGGCGAATCTACCCTGTTCGCCCGCACCGGCGGAGCGCCATCGCTGGCGGTGGGTATGGCATCTCTTTTTGCCAGCGCTTTCGGGCAGGGCTTGCTCTCGCTCTGGTATCACTTCGCCATCATGTTCGAAGCGCTGTTCATTTTGACCACCCTGGATGCCGGTACCCGCGTTGCCCGCTTCATGCTACAGGACGTGTTGGGTAACTGGATGCCCGCGCTTGGGCGGACCTCCTGGTATCCCGGCGTGATTCTGACGTCCGGATTAGTGGTGGCCGGCTGGGGGTATCTCCTCTACATCGGCACCATAGATCCCTTGGGCGGTATCAACAGCCTGTGGCCTTTGTTCGGTATCGCCAACCAGATGCTGGCGGGAATTGCTCTCTGCGTGGCCACCACCATCCTGGTCAAAACGGGGAAGCTTCGTTTCGCTTGGGTAACCGGCGTGCCGCTCGCGTGGCTTCTGATCATCACCACTTCGGCGGCATGGGAAAAGCTGTTCAGCCCGGAGCTTCGCATCGGGTTTCTGGCGCATGCACGGGATTTAAGCGACAAGCTGGCGGCGGGGCTGCTGCCCGAGGATCAAGCCGCCAAGGCGTCACAGCTCATCTTCAACGATTATCTCGACGCCGGGTTGACTGCGCTGTTCCTGGCCGTTTCCTGGATCCTGGCCGGTGACACCTTGCGGGTGTGCGGGCTGATTCTGGCCCGGAAACCCCATCCGCCGCTCAGCGAATCGCCTCACATACCGAGCCGGCTGATCGAGGATTGGGTGAGGGATTGATACTCGGTCTGCCGGGAAGGATTAGAGCGCACCCCCGGGTTCTGCGGCATCTTTTTATTCCGAAATGGTTTAATGAAATGAATTAATATTCTTTATCGTTATTCATGCATTTTTGATATATTTTTTCCCAATGTATTCAAGCCATGCCGACAGGGTGGCCGAAAGCCAGTGCGTCCGTGCGGGTCACTGGCTTTCGTTTGTCTTGTAGGGCGTTGGATCCTCAGGTTTCCTGTGGCATGGCGTTTAGTGGCGATTCGAATCCGACCGCGATGCGGCAAGGCCGCCGGCTTTAGGTCCATGATCGTGGCGTAGCAGGCCATGTGGACCGGTCTAATCGCCAGTTCGGCAGCAACTTCTTCAAGAGACTATTCAGTGAGCACACTCAGCGGCCCCTTGAACCCACAACAATGGGATATCTTGAGACGCTTGGCAGAAGGGCTTTCCCACGAGCAGAGAGTTTGGGCCAGCGGTTATCTGGCGGGATTCGGCGATGCCGAGCAGAAACGCATTCCATCACCTCCGCTTCGATCTTCGGAGGCGTCCGCGGGGGTAACCGTGCTTTTCGGCTCGCAAACCGGAAACGCCGAAAAGATCGCCAAAGCGCTGCATGCTCGATTGCAGCAAAGCGGCATCGCGGCGCGGCTGGAGGACATGGGCAGCTACCAGAGCGCCCAACTCAGACGCGACCGTTGCCTCCTCGTGATCGCGAGCACCCACGGCGAGGGCGAGCCGCCGGACAATGCCCGCCCGTTTTATGAGTTCCTGCACGGGAAGAAAGCACCCAAGCTGGAGGGTTTGCGGTTTTCCGTCCTGGCCCTTGGCGATACCAGCTACGAATATTTCTGCAAAACCGGGCGCGATTTCGACAGCCGGTTGGAAGACTTGGGCGCGACCCGCCTTCATCCCCGTGCGGATTGCGACGTCGATTACGAGGAAACGGCGGAAGGCTGGATGGAGGGCGTACTGGCGGCCTTGGCCCGATCTCGGGAGCCGCGGGTGGAGGTATCGACCCCGGCCGCGTCGGATCAGGTATCCGCGTACTCTAAGAAACAGCCGTTCCCGGCTACCCTGCTGGAAAACGTCCGATTGACGGGACGAGGCTCCACCAAGGACGTGCGGCATATCGAACTTTCCATCGAGGGCTCCGGATTGCGCTACGAGCCGGGCGATGCTCTGGGCGTGGTTCCCTCGAACCGGCCGGAGCGGGCGGCCGATCTTATGGAGAGCATCGGGCTCGATCCAAGCGCAGCCGTTTCCGGCTCCGACGGCGTCGAAACCACGTTGGAAGATGCGCTTCTGCATCATTTTGAAATTACGACGCTTACCCGTCCGTTTTTGGAGAAGTATGCAGAGCTGTCCGGTTCCGCCGAATTGGCCGAATTGCTCAAGGACGAAAACCGGTCGCGTTTTCGGGACTTTCTCGGCGGTCGGGAAATCATCGATGTGGTGCGGCGGTATCCGGTGCCCGGCATCAGCGCCGATCGGTTCGTCGCCATGCTGCGTAAACTTCCGCCCCGGCTTTATTCCATCGCATCGAGCCTTAACGCCAATCCCGACGAAGTGCATCTCACCGTCGGCGTCGTGCGCTACGAGAGTCACGGGATGGACCGTCATGGCGTCGCGTCCACATTTCTCGCCGATCGGGTGGCGGAGGAGAGGCAGGTGCCGGTATACGTCGATAGCAACACCAATTTCCGGCTGCCCGAGGACCCTGGCGCTCCGATCATCATGGTCGGACCGGGAACGGGCGTGGCGCCTTTTCGCGCCTTTCTGGCGGAGCGCGAGATCGCGGGGGCCAGGGGCAAGAGCTGGCTGTTTTTCGGCGACCGAAATTTCCACACCGATTTTCTGTATCAGCGGGAGTGGTTAGCTCATCGGAAGAACGGTCTCTTGAGCCGGATCGATGTGGCGTTTTCGCGTGATGACGACAATAAGGTCTATGTGCAGCACAGGATGTTCGAACAAAGCCGTCAACTGTATGCGTGGCTGGAAGAAGGGGCGTATTTTTATGTCTGCGGCGACGCTAAGCGTATGGCCCCCGACGTTCACGAGGCTTTGATCGCCGTCGTGGCAAAAGAAGGGGGCATCGACCGTGAACGGGCCGAGCAATATGTCCGGAACTTGCAGTCCTCGAAGCGCTACCAGCGTGACGTGTATTGAGGAGGCGATGATGGAAGAACGCATGCAAGCCAGCGAAGACGAAGACCTCAAGGCGCGCAGCCTCTATTTGCGGGGAACAATCGAGGAAAGCCTGGCCGATCGGGCGACCGGCGCCGTATCCCCGGAAGACGCCAAGCTGCTCAAGTTCCACGGCACCTATCAGCAGGACGACCGGGATCTCCGCAACGAGCGCCAGCGGCAGAAGCTGGAGCCGGCCTACGGCTTCATGGTCCGGGTGCGGATGCCGGGCGGCGTCTGCACGCCTCGGCAATGGCTGCAACTGGACGAACTGGCGCGCCGTTACGGCTACGGTTCGCTGCGCATCACGACCCGCCAGACCTTCCAGTTTCATGGCGTCTTGAAACGGCACCTCAAGGCGACTATCGCCGGCATCAATCACGCTTTGCTGGATACCATCGCTGCCTGCGGGGATGTTAACCGCAACGTGGTTTGCCACAACAACCCCTATCTTTCCCCGCTGCACGAAGAACTTTACGACTGGAGCAAACGCCTTGGCGCGCACCTGCTCCCGAAGATGCGGGCCTACCACGAAATCTGGCTGGACGGCGAGCGCGTCGCCGGGACGCCGGCCGAGGAAGAGCCCTTGTACGGCAAGCATTATCTGCCGCGGAAGTTCAAGATCGGCATTACGTTGCCTCCCCACAACGATATCGATGTCTTTGCCCAGGACTTGGGATTCATTGCCATCGCCGAACGCGGAGAGTTGCTCGGTTTCAATGTCGCTGTGGGCGGCGGCATGGGCATGAGCCATAACGAGCCTTTGACTTACCCGCGTCTCGCCGAAGGCATCGGTTTTTGCCGGCCCGATCGTCTCATCGAAGTCGCCGAAAACGTACTCAAGGTGCAACGCGACTTCGGCGACCGGAGTAACCGCAAACATGCCCGGCTGAAGTACACCCTGGACGACCGAGGCACGGAATGGTTCAAGGCCGAATTGGAAACTCGGCTCGGCTGGCGGCTCGAACCGGCGCGGCCGTTTCGTTTCGAAAGCACCGGCGACCGCTTCGGCTGGGTGCGGGACGACCGGGGGCAGTGGCACCTGACGCTCGGCATCCTCAGCGGGCGTCTGAGAGATACGCCCGAGGCCGCCTGGCTGACGGGTCTGCGCGAAATCGCCGAGTTCCATGAGGGCGACTTCCGCTTGACCGCCAACCAGAATCTGATTATCGCCAAGATCGGCGAATCCGCTAGACCTAAGATCGAAGCCTTGCTCGACCGGTATCGAATTCCGGACGCCGAGCGCTGGAGCGGCTTGCGGCGGCAAGCCTTGTCGTGCGTGGCCTTGCCCACCTGTGGATTGGCCATGGCCGAGAGCGAACGCTGGTTGCCGGCGCTTCTCGCGCGGCTCGAGCCGCTGCTGAAAAAGGCCGGATTGGAAAGAGACGCCATTACTCTCCGGGTCACCGGCTGTCCCAACGGCTGCGCGCGTCCGTATCTCGGCGAAATCGGACTGGTCGGCAAGAGTTTGGGAAAGTACAACCTTTATCTGGGGGCGGGCTCCGACGGCAGCCGCTTGAACTCCCTGTACCGGGAAGGGCTTTCGGAAGACGAAATTGTGGATGCACTGGGTCCTATCATCGCGCACTATGCGCGCGAGCGCCGGACGGGAGAGTCTTTCGGCGATTTCGTTATCCGGGCGGGCTATGTACTCGAAGTCAAGGCAGGACGCGAATTTCAGCGGACCTAGACGGCTGAATTCCGCTGCTGCCATCATTGCAATCTTCAACCGGCGTGCACAATCGCGCCCACAATCCTGCAACTATGACCACGCCGGGGCAACAGCCCCGCTAAACCATTTTCATTCCGCGTTAACAACATTCGGTGTTATTCCATTCGGCATTCGAATGCACGTTAATCGTAGGGTGGGTTAGCGCAGCGTAACCCACCGGTCCGAGGTCGCTCGGTGGGTTACGGCGCACGCGAAGCGCAGTGATTGGCGGTCGATCAGTGCTGATGTGCGCCTAACCCACCCTACAAAAATTAATTCCTAATTGAAAGCGATTTGGAATTAAATGCACGTACAGGGACGACTCGATTGCCTTTACACCCGAATTGAAAGAGCGCTGGCTCGAGATTTTCCATGCGTTCCCGGAACGCGAATGAAAATAAATTGTCAGCGCATAATGATCAGAAACGCATGCAAATTTGTTTTCTATCATTCGTAACATCTGGTTGACCTTTGGGCAAAAATTTGATTCCCTAACAGGTCACTTGTTATTGATGGTCGATGCGCTTTCGACCGGGCTTGGGGCAACATAAGTCCCGCAATCTGTGACGCTTTAAATTCTCACTTCTCGTTTCTCCTCATGGATGAAGCAGGCAACAGACCAGAATCCTTCTTCCGTATGATTACAGAGAGTGCGCCATATGCGCTGGTGCTGGTCGACCATGACGGCAGGATCGTTTTAGTCAATGCGTATTTGGAGCAGTTGTTCGGTTATTCAAGAGACGAATTGCTTGGATGCTCGATCGACGTTTTCATTCCCGAGCGGTTTAGAATCGGGCACGAGGCATATCGCCAAAGCTTTAACAAGGATCCCGAGCGAAAACCCATGGGCATGGGGCGGGACCTTTACGGTTTGTGCAAGAACGGCGAGGAAATTCCCGTCGAAATCGCTCTGAATCCGATACATGTCGATAAGAAAAACTATGTGTTGGCAGCCATAGCCGACATCACTCAGCGCAAGCAGGCCGAAGAGATTGTGCGGCAAAGCGAAGCGCGTTTGAATTTGGCTTTGAGCGCTGCAAGGGCGGGAACCTGGGACTGGGACATACTTCAGGACAAAGTGATGTGGTCGGATGGCTCTTATCATCTGCTTGGGCTCAAGCCGGGAGAGTGCGAGGCGTCCGCCAAGAATTGGCTCGAAAGAGTGCATCCCGATGATCGAGCCGTCGTAAAAGAGGCTGTGGATTCGGTGATCAAACGGTTTATGACGCAAAGGAAGCAGGATGCGTTCAATCTGGAATATCGCGTCTTGCACACCGACGGCAGCATTCGGTGGGTCAACGATCGAGGCCAAGTCTTGTACGGTCGGTACGGTCGTCCCGTCCGCATGATCGGTATCATGCTCGATGTGACCGAACGCAAGACGGCGGAGGAGCAACTTGCCGCGCAAGCGCAGGAGCTGGCGCGCTCCAATGCCGAATTGCAGGAATTCGCTTATGTGGCTTCCCATGATCTACAGGAGCCGTTACGGGCAGTGGCGGGTTGCGTGGAAATCATTCGGCGGCGATACCAGGGAAAGCTGGACGTGCGGGCGGATGAGGTGATTTCGCATGCGGTGGACGGCGCCGCACGCATGCAAAACCTCATCAATGATCTATTGGCATATTCGCGTATCGGCTCACGGGATCAACCTTTTGAACCGACGGACTGTCAAGCGATCTTAAACACAGTCTTGGCCAATCTCGAAGTCCCCATCAGCGAAAGCGGAGCCAAGATAACCCATGACCACCTGCCCACGATTTCCGCGGATTCCGGCCAACTCATCCAACTGTTTCAGAATTTGATCAGCAACGCCGTCAAATTCCGCGGTGACCGAACACCACAGATTCATATCGGCGTAAAAAAACAAAACAACGAGTGGGTATTTGCGGTCGCCGACAATGGCATCGGTATAGAATCCCCTTATTTCGAACGGATATTCAGGATTTTTCAGCGATTGCACGCGCGGAACGACTATCCCGGCACCGGGATCGGACTCGCGATTTGTAAGAGAGTCGTGGAGCGACATGGCGGGCGGATTTGGGTGGAATCCGAGCCCGGCCGCGGTACGACCTTCTTTTTTACTTTTCCTACCAAGCTCAGAGCGATCCGATGAGACCCGTCAATATCCTGCTGGTTGAAGATAGCCCCACCGATGTGCTTCTCACCCAAGAAGCGCTCGAATCCGCAAAGCTGCTCACCGAGCTGTTTATCGTGGAGGACGGCGTGGAAGCCACCTCGTTTCTCCGGCGGGAGGGTAAATACGCTGATGCGCCACGTCCGGACCTAATTCTTCTCGATCTTAATCTGCCGAAGAAGGACGGCCGCGAGGTTCTCGCCGAAATCAAGAGCGATGCGAATCTAAAAATGATTCCGGTAGTGGTGATGACGGTATCCAAGGCGGAGGAGGACATTCTTCGGGCGTACGGATTGCATGCCAACTGCTACATCACCAAGCCGGTCCATTTCGACAGTTTTGTTAAAGTGGTTCAGGCCATCGAGAGTTTCTGGTTTACGGTGGTGAGCCTTCCTACCCGGTAGTTTAGCCTATGCAGCAGCACTACCACGTTCTCCTGGTGGAGGACAGCCCGAGCGATGCCTTCCTGGTCGAAGATGCGTTAGGCCAGGTCGGCATGGTGTGTTTCGATTTGGAACGGGCGGCTCGGCTCAGCGAAGCGAAGGAAATCCTAAGGCGGCAGCGGTTCGATGTGATCCTTTTGGATCTCAATCTACCCGATGCCGAGGGCGTCGATACGCTGTTGAAGATCCGCGATATGGCGGGTTCGGTTCCCATCGTCGTCTTCACCGGTCTGGACAATGAGGCTGTCGGATTTCGCCTGATCCAGGAAGGGGCTCAGGATTTTGTCATTAAGGGGCAGTTTCAGGGTAACCTGCTCATCCGGTCCATTCGTTATGCCATAGAACGCAAGCGAATCGAGGAGGCGCTGAAAGAGGCCGACCGCCGCAAGGACGAATTTCTCGCCATGCTGTCCCACGAGTTGCGCAATCCGCTCGCGCCCATCCGCAATGCGGTCGAAGTCTTGAAACAACCGAATGTTACGCCGTTTCACGTGGATTGGGCGCAGGGCATCATCGATCGCCAGTTGAGCCAGCTTACGCGCTTGGTCGACGATCTGCTGGACATGTCGCGCCTCACCTGTGGCAAGGTAACGCTCAAGCCTCAAGTCCTGGAGCTCACGACGCCTGTTCTGCAAGCCGTCGAAGCAAGTCGTCCGCTTATCGAGGCCAGTCAGCATGAGTTGTGCATACAATTACCGTCCGCGCCGCTTTGGGTGGAAGCCGATTTCGCTCGATTGACGCAGGTATTTTCCAATCTTTTGGATAATGCGGCGAAATATACGGACGAGGGCGGTGTTATCCAGTTGCTGGTCGAGGCGGAGGAGCAAAAGGCGGTGATACGGGTGCAGGATAACGGGATGGGCATATCGCCTTCGAGTCTCCCGCACATCTTCGACTTGTTTACCCAGGAGCCGCGTTCCCTTGATCGGGCACAAGGCGGTCTTGGCATCGGTTTAAGCCTGGTCAAGCGATTGGTAGAGATGCATGGCGGAGAAGTGGAAGCCTACAGTGCCGGCACTGGCGCGGGTAGCGAATTCGTGGTGCGGTTGCCCTTGGTGGATACGAATTCATCTGAAGAAATTCCGCCGCCGCAGGGGGCTGGAGATACAAACGAACCCGGGAAGACACGTGAAACGAGGTTCGATCATCATTTTTCCATGCCATCAGATCGCAAGGCGCTCAAACCGTTTTCGAAGTATTCCAAACGAGTCCGTCGATTAAAGATTGCCGGTACTTCTCGCTGATCGCTCGCGGAAGCGCCAGACAGGCTGGTGCAAGTATTATCCTCCGTTCACCCTCTTTGAAGCCGAGTCTAATTCCGTTCGGCATTCGAGTGAACATTATGTAGAGTGAGTTAGGTCGTTCGGTGGGTTACGGCGCACGCGAAGCGCAGTGATCGGCGGTTGGTCAGTGCTGATGTGCGCCTAACCTACCCTACGAAAATGAATTCCTGATTTGCTACGACATCTCTAAGCGGCTCGCTGCGGCGAGTAGAACCGAACGGCGTTGCGTCCGGCGTGCTTCGCGCGATAGAGGGCCTGATCCGCGCGGTGAAGCAAGTCGTTCTCATTGACCGTCTGGTCCGTCGAAACCGCGACACCGATACTTATCGTCACCAGTCTGGTCAACTTTACCGTCTGAATCTGATGCTTTTCGACATCGCCTCGCAGCCTTTCGCTTAAGGTTTTCGCAACGGCTACATCGGTGTTCGGCGCTATTACGATAAATTCTTCCCCGCCCAATCGACACACGACATCGGTGGAGCGCAGCATGGAGCGTATGATTTTGGCTGTGTGTACCAATACTTGGTCGCCGGCTTGATGCCCGAAGATATCGTTGATCTGCTTAAAATGGTCCAGGTCCAGGAGCATGATGGTTAAGGGCCTGCCTGTGCGGCGCCAAACAGACCATTCTTCGTCGAGCCTGGCGAATGCGTAGCGGCGATTAGGAACCTTGGTCAATGAGTCCGTCATCGCCATGACTTCCATTTTTCGCTTTGCGATCGCCAGTTCGCGGGCATATCGGCTGATTTCCTGCTGCTCGCGGGCCATTTCTTCCTGCAGTTGTATGATGCGTTGTCCGCCGCGCACTCGAGCGATAAGCACCCTGTCGTGGACCGGGGTTACGATGAAATCGTCGGCTCCCGCGTCGAAAGCTTGCACCAAGAACTCGTTGTCCGGCGCGGAGGTCAGAACGATCAAATAGATTTGACGCCCGAGCTCGGAGGCTCGAAGCGCTTTGCAGAACTGTATGCTGTCGATGGGGCATTTGTCGGAGGCTGCAATAATAAGCTGCGGCTTTTCCGTGACAGTGATCTGTATGCCTTCATCGGCGTTGCTCGTCGTGAGCACTTCGTGGCCATCGGCGTCTAATAGCTTTTCAAGATCGGATATGCGCTCGTAACCGCTATCCAGCAAGAGAATTTTGAGGCCAGCCGGTTTTGGATCGATGCCGATTTGATCGGTGTCGGGCGGTTTTATCAGCGGCAGTTCGCCGACCGGAATGCTCAGGAAACGGCTCGTTATCTGCCACTGTTGAGTGACTTGATCCCAAAGCTCCTCCAAATCGGATTCGTCCAGGCCGAGTGTCTGTGCCATGGCGATGATTTGCGGGAGCAGCGCGTTTCTAGCGTCCGCATCCACATCGCAACAGCGGCCGAGCAAAGTCGCCAGCCGCAATTGCGCCGCAAAGCGCTCGGCTCTGGTGCTCTCTGATGTCAATGGCCCCGCGTCGGTATTACTAAGCGCTAACGCTTCGAGCATAACGGCAGGGAAGCCCCACTCTTTCAATAAACCGAGCGTGATTTGGCGATGGTCTATGGAAAATCGTTCCTGTTCCGACTCGATTAACCCATCGTCATCTCCGGGCCTGCATGCGGCTAGGCACTGAGCGTATTCATCCGGGTACACGCTGGCCAATGCCAGTTGGCCGATCTCGGACAAAAGAGCGCAAGTAAACGCTTCTTCCGGAGCGAAAGTACGATCACGTGTCGCTATGGCTTGGATGGATAGGGCCCGGGCTAAAGAATCGGACCAGAAAACCCGGTAATCGAATGATCCGCAGGCCCCTCTCAGATTCCCTTGGATTACTGAAAGGCTAAGCGCGAACTGACGTACGGTATTCGTGCCCAAAAGCCCAATGGCATCGACGACCGCTACAACCGGCCGACGTGCACCGATGTGTGCCGAGTTCGCAAATTGGATCACTCTGCCCGTCAAGGCCGGATCGATTTGCACGAGTTGGGCGATTTCCTGTGCGGTTGCGTCTTTCTTGTGGGTCAGGCGCATGATTTCGAGTGCGACGCCGAAAGGGGAAGGCAGCTTCCCTGTGGTCTTCAGTTCTTCGAAACGATTTTCCTGGGCTCTTAACATCTGGCGCTCAATCCCGATTCCGCATGCTTGAAAAGCTCCAAAAAGAGCATTTTCGGTTCCGACTTCCTGTAGTCTCAACGGTCTCGACCGGAATCCGGTCGAATGAGCGACTCTACACCAAGATGGAGGCACTCTAGAAGTAAGTCTAGCTTCCCAGTGTTGAATTGCAGTGAATAGATTGCTGAGGCGGTGCCAACTCGATTGTTAGAGTGAGGTACGAGTCAGGCGGGACGCGGGGAGAGGAGGTGCACCTTCTGGTCCGCCGCGGATCAGAAGGTGCTAAAGGAGTTTTATCCGCCGGTCTTGCGACGCGATTTACCGGCGGATAACGATTCTTAGGCCGTGCGCCGAAGATCTTTGGGCAGAGAAAATACGACTTTTTCCTCGATGCCTCGGGTCTCCATTACCGTCCGTCCGCCCCATTCCTTAAGCTTGGAGATGACTTTGGTTACGAGAATTTCAGGAGCCGAAGCGCCGGCTGTAACGCCGATTTTCTGAGCGCCGTCTATCCAATTTCGTTGAAGCTGATCGGCATCATCGATCAAGTAGGCCGCACGCCCGAGCTTCTCGGCGATTTCTCTCAGCCTGTTGGAATTGGAGCTATTCGGGGAGCCGACCACTAGAATGACGTCGCAATGGGTGGCGAGCTTCTTCACCGCATCCTGGCGGTTTTGCGTGGCGTAGCAGATATCGTCTTTTCTTGGGCCGATGATATTCGGGAAGCGCTTTTTCAAGGTATCCACGACGGCTTGAGTGTCGTCAATGGAGAGGGTGGTTTGGGTAACATAGGCCAGATTGTCCGGATTCGTGACTTGAAGCGTGTCGACATCTTCCGGCGATTCCACGAGATAAATCCCGCCGTTCGGATTGACGTACTGTCCCATGGTGCCTTCCACTTCGGGGTGTCCGGCGTGGCCGATGAATATGATTTCCCGCCCTTCGTTCGCGTGTTGATGTACTTCGATATGCACTTTGGTGACCAAGGGACAGGTGGCGTCGAACACCTGGAGACCGCGTTCCTGAGCTTCCTCCTGAATGGCCTTGGAAACTCCATGTGCGCTGAAAATCACGGTGGAGTTTTCCGGAACTTCCGAAAGCTCTTCCACGAATACCGCTCCCCGATCGCGCAAGCCGTCGACGACATAGCGGTTATGGACCACTTCGTGCCGTACGTAAATCGGAGCTCCGAAAACCTCGATGGCGCGTTCGACGATTTCGATGGCGCGGTCGACGCCAGCGCAAAAACCGCGGGGATTGGCGAGTATGATTTCCATAGGCGTGTGGGTAATTTCTGACTAAGAGGGTGGGAGATTCTTACATTTTAGGCAAGCCGAATCAATGTGGCGGCTGCGGAGCGGGACGACGAGGCTGCCACAGCGTTTCCGTTCCGTCGCCCTGCCGAGCCAAGATACGCGCGACCACGAACAAGAAGTCCGATAGACGGTTGAGATAGGCGAGGGCAAACGTATCTACAGGCTCTGCTTTTCCCAGCGAAACCAGCACCCGTTCGGCCCGGCGGCAGACGGCACGGGCGACATGGCAATGTGCCGCGGGCGGATTTCCGCCGGGCAATATGAAATTCTGCAACCAAGGCAGTTGGTTATTGAAATGATCCAACCACTGTTCCAGCCAGTCGATATGACTTTGGTCGATGGAGCGGCGTCCGGGAATGCACAAGTCTCCGCCGAGGTCGAATAGAACTTGTTGAACTTCGGTCAGGCAGTCCGCCACCTTGGGCGGTGCGGTATAAGCTAGGACCAATCCGATATGACTGTTGAGTTCGTCGAGCGCGCCATAGGCCTCGACGCGCGGGGCATCCTTGCCGACGCGGGTTCCGTCGCCGAGCCCGGTAGTGCCCTTGTCGCCGGTCCGCGTGTAGATCTTGGTGAGTCGGTGTCCCATGGTCAGGCCAACTGATCCTCGGTCACGACGATGCCGTCTTCGTCGGCGTAGACGTAATAACCGGTCCTGAAATTGATGCCGGCAAAAGTGACGAGGATGTCCCGATCACCGCCGCCTTTTTTGTGGCTTTTCAAAGGATGGGTATGCAGCGCCCGGATGCCGATGGGTAGCCGGTTGACTTCCACCGAGTCCCGGATACAGCCGTAGACGATGATGCCCTGCCAGCCGTTGTCGCAGGCGAGCCTGGCTAGATTGCTCCCAAGCAACGCGCAGCGGTGGGAACCGCCTCCGTCGACGACGAGAACCCGGTCCTCGACCTTCTCTTCGAGCACCGCTCGAAGCAGGATATTATCCTCGAAGATCTTGAGCGTCGTGACGCGACCGCTGAAGGCGCTCTTGCCGCCGAAAGGGCGAAACATCGGTTCGGCGATCTGCAAATGATGAGTGCCGGAGTATCGATCGCAAAGATCGGGGGTGGTAAACGTCATAAGCAGTCTCCGCACTGTAAGATTCAGGAGGCGTTATGATACCCGACCGAGCTTTGCGGGTGGACCATTCGAGGAGGCCGCCTTTCCGAAGCTTACAGGAAGCTTACAGATACCGGGCGATCAATCCGTTACGGCAATCGCCGACCGGCACCGGTATCCTGACGTTATAGCCGCCGCCCGGTGCTTCCTGCATGGGGTTGCCGCGTTCGTCTTCCATGTGCTGCAACACGATGTCGCGGTTGCCCTGCGGCAGAATCAGTTCGAGCCGGTCGCCCACGGCAAATTTGTTTTTCACCAAGACGGCCGCGAGTCCGGAGTTCTCGTCGAAATCGGCGATTTCCCCCACGAATTGCTGGCGGTGGCTTTCCGAATGGCCGCGGATGTAGTTTTGATAGTCTTGGGTGTGGTGGCGCACGTAAAAGCCGTCGGTATAGCCGCGCTGTGCCAGGTTTTCCAGCACGCCCAGCAGCGTGGGATCGAATTTCCGCCCGGCCAGGGCGTCGTCGATCGCTTGCCGGTAGACCTGCGCGGTGCGCGCCACGTAATAGTAGGATTTGGTGCGCCCTTCGATCTTGAAGCTGTCGACGCCCAACGCCACCAGGCGCTGCACGTGCTCCACGGCGCGCAGGTCCTTCGAGTTCAGAATATAGGTGCCGTGCTCGTCCTCCATGACCGGCATGAGTTCGCCCGGCCGCGTTTCTTCTTCGAGAAAATAGACCTGGTCGGCCAAGGGATGGCGGGCCTGATCGCCGCAAGCCGAGAGATTTTGATTGAGGTCGGACAACGACAGGCGGAGTTGTCCGGGAATGTAATCGCCTTCGGCGTTTTCTTCCGCCGGCGCCAAATCGTACTTCCAGCGGCAGGCGTTGGTGCAGGTGCCCTGGTTCGGGTCGCGGTGATTGAAATAACCGGACAGCAGGCAGCGTCCCGAGTAGGCAATACATAGGGCGCCGTGCACGAACACTTCGAGCTCCATGTCCGGGCACTGTTGCCGGATTTCTCCGATTTCATCCAGAGAAAGCTCGCGCGACAGAATGATCCGCTCGATCCCGACCGATTTCCAGAAGCGCACCGCCGCGTAGTTGAGCGTATTGGCCTGGACCGAGAGATGGATAGGCATGTCCGGCCATGCCTCCCGGGCCAGCATGATCAAGCCGGGATCGGCCATGATGAGGGCATCCGGCCCCATGGCGACGATCGGCGTCAAATCCTTGATGAAGGTTTTCACCTTGGCGTTGTGCGGGAGGACGTTGGTCGCGAGATAGAAGGATTTGCCCTGTTCATGAGCCTCGGATATGCCCATTGCGAGATTCCTTTCCAGGAAATCGTTGTTCCGAACCCGCAGGCTGTAGCGCGGCAGGCCGGCGTAGACCGCATCGGCGCCGTAAGCGAAGGCATAGCGCATGTTTTTGAGGGTGCCTGCCGGAGACAGCAATTCGACTTTTTGCATGGCACAAAACGTGAAATGGTAAAATTTGAACTTTTCCTATTATCCCATAGTTGAGCGTATCGCTCAGGAATATCAACCTCTCGAGAACGGCCATGATTTTCCCCACCATAGAATCCTTTGTCGGAAATACGCCACTGGCCAGATTGCAACGTCTTCCGGGCGAGACTAGCAACATCATCCTGGCTAAGCTGGAAGGCGATAATCCCGCGGGATCGGTGAAGGACCGGCCGGCGATCAGCATGATCAAGCGTGCCGAAGAACGCGGCGAGATCAAGCCGGGCGATCGGCTGATCGAAGCGACCAGCGGCAACACCGGCATTGCCCTGGCGATGGCGGCGGCCATCAAAGGTTATCGGATGACTCTGATCATGCCGGAAAACATGAGCGCGGAACGGCGCGCCGTGATGAAAGCGTTCGGCGCCGAAATCATCTTGACTCCCGCCGAAGGCAGCATGGAAGCGGCCATCGATCTGGCCCGGGACATGGAGCGAAAGGGTGAAGGTCGAATCCTCGATCAGTTCTCCAATCCGGATAATCCGCGCGCTCACTACGAAGGTACCGGCCCGGAGATTTGGCGCGACACGCAGGGCACGGTGACCCACTTCGTCAGCTCGATGGGAACCACCGGCACCATTATGGGTACGTCGACGTTTTTGAAAGAGAAAAATCCGGCGGTGCAGATCATCGGCGTTCAGCCCAAGGACCAGGCCAAGATTCCCGGCATACGCCGCTGGCCCAAGGAATACCTGCCGAAAATCTGCGATTTCAGCCGAGTCGATCGCATCATGGACGTAACGCAAGAAGATGCGGAGGAAACGACTCGCCAACTGGCGGCGCGCGAAGGCATTTTTGCCGGCATCTCGTCCGGCGGCGCGGTGTCGGCGGCCCTGCGCCTGTCTAAAGAAGTCGAAAACGCGGTGATCGTCGTTATCATCTGCGATCGCGGCGACCGCTATTTGTCCACCGGCGTATTTCCGGACTGACCATGGCCGCACGAGCACGCAAAAAAAACCTTCCCCAGGAAGCTTTCCGGGCGCACATCGATTCCTTCGCTCATGACGGACGGGGCGTCGCCCGCGTCGAAGGCAAGGCCGTTTTCATCGACGGCGCGCTGCCGGGCGAGGACGTGACCTTCGTCTATACGTCCGTTCGCCGCGATTATGCCGAAGGCAAGGTCGAGGAGGTCATAACGCCGGCACCGGGACGGGTTCAACCCCGTTGTCCGAGCTTTGGCGTCTGCGGCGGTTGTAGCTTTCAACATCTGACCGACGCGGCGCAGATCGAAGAAAAGCAAAAGCTTTTGGCGGATCAGTTCCGGCGCATCGGCAAAATCGACGAGGTGCCGCTGTGGCCGCCGTTGACCGGCCCCCACTGGGGTTATCGCCACAAGGCCCGTCTCGGCGTGAAATACGTGCCGAAGAAAGGGCGGGTGCTGGTCGGATTTCGCGAACGCTCCAGCCCCTTCATCGCCGATTTGGAATCCTGCCCCGTGCTGCATCCAAAGGTCGGCGAGCGCCTCCGAGAACTGTCGGAATTGATCGGTTCGCTGAGTATCAAGGATAGGCTTCCGCAGATCGAGGTCGCCGTGGGTGATGAGCGTACCGCGCTGGTGTTTCGCATCCTCGAGGATGCTTCCACGGACGATTTGGAACGGCTGAAGGCGTTCGGCGCGCGCTTCGAGTTCGACGTTTATGTACAGCGGCAGGGTCCCGATTCGATCGTCCCGCTTTATCCGGAGCATCCGCCGATGCTGAGCTATTCGCTGCTGAATCAGGGCATTGAGTTCCGGTTCAAGCCCACCGAGTTCACCCAGGTCAACATCGACATCAACCGCAAGATGGTCGATCGCGTGATGGCAGTGCTCGATCCGGCGCCCGGCGAATCGGTGCTCGACCTTTTTTGCGGAATCGGCAACTTCACCTTGCCGATCGCCAAGCGTGCGAGCCGGGTCGTCGGTGTCGAAGGCAGTTCCGAATCGGTGAAACGCGCCCGCCAGAATGCGGAAGCCAATGGTCTCGGCAATGTCGAGTTTCATGTCGCCGATCTGAGCCAAGCCCTGAACGATGCCGAATGGGCGACTCGGCGTTACGACAAGATATTGCTCGATCCCTCCCGAGCGGGTGCCGAAGAGGTTTTGTCCTATGTGCCGCGCTGGGGGGCGCGCCGTATCGTCTACGTTTCGTGCAATCCCTCCACGTTGGCGAGGGATGCCGGCATCCTGGTTCACCAGCACGGCTACCGTCTGATTCGCGCGGGCGTTATGGATATGTTTCCGCAGACGGCACACGTGGAATCCATCGCGCTCTTCGAGAAGGCGTAGAGGCACCGTGGGCGACGACCGGCCTGAACCGCCGTTCTACCTTCGGGTCAGTATTCCCCGCCAGGAGCTCGATCTTGTCGAGAACGGCGAGGTGATCCGCACCTGGCCCGTTTCCACCGCCAAGAACGGTCCCGGCGAACGCATGGGCAGCGGCTGCACCCCGCGCGGCTGGCATCGCATCCGGGCCAAGATCGGAACGGGTTTGCCCCTCGATACCGTATTCATCGGACGCCGGCCGACCGGGGAGATTTACGATGCGGTTCTCGCCGCCCGATTTCCGGAAAGGGACTGGATTTTGACCCGCATCCTCTGGCTCGGCGGTCTGGAACCCGGCTTCAACCGCTACGGGGCAGTCGACACCACCTGGCGTTACATCTATGTCCACGGCAGCCCCGACGAAGGCGTCAACGGAACCCCGGCCTCCCACGGTTGCATCCGCATGAAGAGTTCGGACGTGGCCGATTTATTCGAGCGGGTGGAAGTGGGAATGCGGGTGTTGATTGAACCGTAGAAGGTAGAGGGGTGGGTTAGGTGCGCATGAGGAGCACTTTTCCATTTGCCGCTGAGTTGGAAGCGCACCGTAACCCACCGAAATGGGGCATCGATGCCGCTCCGGTGGGTTACGACGCGCGTCAAGCTTGGAGCAGGTTGACGGCACGACGGGTATGCGCGTCTAACCCACCCTACGAAGCTACAAAGCGGCCATCACTCGGCTGCGGCCGGTGGTACGTTTAGAGTGAAAGTTACCGGTCCGTCATTGACGAGTTCGATCTGCATATTGGCGCCGAACCGTCCGGTTTCTACGGGCGAGTGCCGGGCCCGCACCTTTTCCACGAAATAGTCGAACAGACGTTTTCCGGTCTCAGGATCGGCGGCGGGAGTGAAGCTCGGGCGCATCCCCTTTCGGGTATCGGCTGCCAGAGTGAACTGGGAGACCAGCAAGACCCCGCCGCTCACGTCCGTCACGTTGAGATTCATCTTGTCCTCGGCATCTCCGAAAATCCGGTAACCCAGAATCCGCTCGGCCAGACGGTCCGCTTGAGCTTCCGTATCGCCCCGTTCGACGGCGATCAAAGCGAGTATCCCCCGGTCTATTTTTCCGACGCTTTCGCCGGCCACGGTCACTTCGGCCCGTGTCACCCGCTGAATGACGGCGATCACGATCAATACCGCGGCATATCGGGTGCGACCTCCCTAGCCCAGGCGTCGATGCCGCCCCGTAGGTTGGCGATATCGCTGAATCCTTGGCGCTCCAGATAATCGCCCACCATGCGGCTGCGCATGCCGTGATGGCAGATGACGACAATTTCCTGCGCCGGATCGAGTTCGGCGAGCCGGTAGGGAATATCGTTCATGGGAATGTGTATGCTGCTTTCGATATGGCAGTGGGCGTATTCCTGTGGTTCGCGCACGTCGAGCAGGAGAGGTTTGGGGTTGGCGGTCTCGAGATAGCTTCTAAGTTCCAAGGGCGAGATATCGCGCATCATGATTTCCATACGTATGAAAAAAGCGAATCGGTGCGGTTCTTACCTCGCCGCACCCTATGTCTCGTAGGTCGGCAATCCCTTGCCGACCCGCTATGTCGGGAAAGGATTCCCGACCTGCACTAGGTCACGATCCGATTATTTAACGGCGATGCCATTTTCCTTCATCGCCCTCAGCACGGTTTGGCCGATGTGGGCCGGGTTTCGCGAGACATACAGCCCTAAGGCTTCCATGGCGTCCATTTTGGCGCTGGCCGTGTCGTCTTCGTTGGAAATGATGGCGCCGGCATGCCCCATGCGCCGGCCGGTGGGGGCGGCGATGCCGGCTACGAAGCCGACGACGGGCTTTTTCATATTTTCCTTCGCCCAACGAGCTGCCGCCACTTCCTGGGGGCCGCCAATCTCGCCGATCATGACCACAATTTCGGTTTCGGGATCGGCTTCGAAGGCGCGCAGCACGGTCATGAAGTCAGTGCCGTTGATGGGGTCGCCGCCGATGCCCACCGACGTGGTGATGCCGAGTCCCAGGGCTGCCATTTGCTCGGTGGCTTCGTAGTTGAGCGTTCCCGAGCGGGAGACGATGCCGATGTTGCCCTTTTTGTAGATGTGCGAGGGCATGATGCCCACCTTGCATTCGCTCGGCGTGATGATGCCGGGAGTGTTGGGGCCGACGATGATCGTATTCTTGCCGGTGCGGTAGCGCTGGAGTCGGATCATGTCGTGCACCGGAACGCCGTCGGCGATGGTCACCGCTACTTTGATTCCTGCATCGACGGCTTCCATCAAGGCGTCGGCGCTGAACGGCGGGGGCACGAATACGGCGGAAACATCGGCGCCGGTGGCGGCCACGGCTTCCGCCACGGTGTCGAATACCGGTAGACCCAAATGAGTGGTGCCGCCCTTGCCGGGCGTAACGCCGCCGACGACATTGGTGCCGATTTTCATTGCGTCTTCGGCATGGAAGGTGGCGTGTTCGCCGGTGAAGCCTTGGAAGATGACCTTGGAGTTTTTGTTAACGAATACGCTCATTGATGCTTACCCTCTCACCGTTTTGACCGCTTTGGCCGCTGCGTCGTCCAGATTTTCGGCGGTAATGAAGGAGAGGCCGGATTCCGCCAGGATCTTGCGGCCTTCTTCCACATTGGTGCCGGCCAGGCGCACGATCAGCGGAACCTTGATCTGGAGGCTGTTGCAGGCTTGGATCAAACCTTTGGCGATCCAGTCGCAGCGGTTGATGCCGGCGAAAATGTTCACCAGGATACACTTGACGTTAGGATCTTCCAGCACGATACGGCAAGCGTTGGTGACTTTTTCGGGAGAGGCGCCGCCGCCGACATCGAGGAAATTGGCCGGACGTCCGCCGTGCAGGGTGATGGCGTCCAAAGAAGCCATGGCGAGACCGGCACCATTAACGATGCAGCCGATGTTGCCGTCGAGCGCGATGTAGTTGAGGCCGTGACCGGAGGCTTCGACCTCTTTCGGGTCTTCCTCGGCCAGGTCGCGCATTTCCGTGACGGCTTTCTGGCGATAGAGGGCGTTGTCGTCGAAGCTGAACTTGGCGTCGAGCACCATCAGTTTGTCGTCACCGTTCCCGACGATGGCTAGGGGATTGATTTCGGCCTGCAGGGCGTCCTTGTCGCGCATGCAGCGGTAGATGGATTTCATCAGCTTGACGGCTTGCGGCATCAGCTTGCCCTTGAGGCCGATGGCGGTGGCGACTTTACGGCACTGAAAGTCCAGAAGGCCGATTGCGGGGTCGATGACTTCCTTGACGATCTTTTCGGGGGTCGCTTTGGCGACCTCTTCGATTTCCATGCCGCCTTCGCTGGATGCGATGATGGTGATGCGCTGAGAGCCGCGGTCGATCACGAAGCCTAGGTAGAATTCCTTTTTGATGTCGCTGGCTTGCTCGATCCAGACACGCTGGACGATGGAGCCTTCGGGGCCGGTCTGATGGGTGACCAGGTGGGTGCCGATCATGGCATCGGCGGTTTTTTGCACCTCGGCGATGGAGTCGACGACCTTCACCCCGCCCGCCTTGCCGCGGCCGCCGGCATGAATCTGTGCTTTGACGACCCACTTATTGCCGCCGATTTCCTCGGCCACCTGAGCCGCCTGCTGGTCGGAGTAGGCGACGCCGCCCACCGGAACCGGCACACCGTATGATTTCAGCAGTTCCTTCGCTTGATATTCATGGATGTTCACTGATTGCTTTCCTCTCTTCAATGTAGGTCAGGCTGGGCCGGCAGACCGTAACCCGACGATAGGAATGTCGGGTTACGATTCGGTAACCCGACCGACGGAAATCCCCTACGACTGGCGGGCCTCTATTTGTTCGATCTGTCTGACCACATTTTCGGCCATGCGGATCGAAGCAGCATCGATCAGGCGGCCGTCCAGGGACACGGCGCCCTTGCCTTCCTTCGCCGCCTTTTCCATTTCGACCAAGATGCGGCGGGCGCGATTCACTTCCTTTTCGGTAGGGGTAAAGACTTCGTTCGCCAGGGCGATCTGGGACGGGTGAATGGCCCACTTGCCTTCGCAACCGAGAGCGGCGGCACGGCGCGCGGCGACCTTGTAGCCTTCAGGGTCGCCGAAATCGCCGAACGGACCGTCGATGGGCCGCAGCCCGTAGGCGCGGCAGGCAGCGACCATGCGGGAAATGCCGAAATGCCACTGATCGCCCCAATGGAAATAACGCTGGCCGTTTTCGTCGGGATCGGTGAGCATGCCATACTCGGGATTGGCTCCGCCGATCTGCGTGGTGCGGGCGCGCACGGAGGCGGCGTAGTCGGCCACGCCGAACACCATGGCTTCCATGCGCTCGGGGCAGCTTTTCGCAATCTCTTCCACGTTCGCCATGCCCATTGCGGTTTCGATCAATACGTGGATGTTGATGGGCTTGAAGCCTTTATAAGCCTCGATTTGGGACAGCATGGTGGCGACGAAATACACGTCGGCGGCGCTGCCCACTTTGGGGATCAGAATGGTGTCGAGTTTGTCGCCGCAGGCTTCGGCCACTTCTACGAGATCGCGGTAGGCGTAATGGGTGTCGAGTCCGTTGATTCGGATGGAAACGGCGCATTTCGACCAGTCATAGGTGTTCAAGGCCTCGATGATGTTGGCCCGCGCCTGCTCTTTATCGTCCGGAGCGACTGCATCTTCCATGTCGAGAAAGACTACGTCGGCGCCGGATTCGGGCGCTTTTTCCAACATACGCTTGTTGCTGCCCGGAACAGCCAACTCGCTACGGTGTAATCGATTTTTTACGGCCATGTCGTGTCTCTGTATTTATTTTGGACCAGTGAATGTTGCATCCGGGCGAATATCCGTCATATCCCGATTAATACAGGCAATGTCTTAAATTCTTATGGATTGATTCGCCGCGGGCAAGGAGCAAGGGAGGGCCAGGCATTCGCTTGATATCCAGGCGGTCGTCCTCGTGCTCAGCGATATCACGCGGCGATAGCCTGAGCCGTGGCCCCACAAACTGTCTGTTGCAGCCTAACTCGCCATTATAACCGCAAGGCTGTATGTTTCGGCTAGCCCAAGAAAAGCAACGGTCCAAATAGCCACAATTAGCAAAAATAATGAAATAGACTAATTGTTGTATGGAGATTTTTTTGTTAGGATCGTGCCGACATGCAACTTTTTGTTGCTGGCATGCAACGGATTTAGGTTCAACTCGCACGAGGGGGAATAAGAATGATCAAGAAATCGACTGGTATGGCAGCAATGGTTACTGCCGCTGTCGCGGTGGCCGGCTTGGCGCCGCAGCAGGCTATGGCGGAGAGCCACTACAAAGGTACGTCTGCTCAGGCCGATATCGAAAGACGTTTGCAGATGATGGAAGACGAGATGCGCGCGTTGCGTTCGGAATTGGCGAAGGCGCGTTCCGATGCCAAGGTCAATGCGGAACGGATGGACGCGCAGCAGCAGAAGGTCGAACAGCAACTTGCCGAAGCCGAGGAGCATGAGAAAGAGCATCATGACCTGCTCTTCTTCCGCGGCGGTTATGCCAAAATGGAGCATGGTCGTGGCTATAAGACCAGCTCTCCGGAAACGCTGCTAGTTAATACGGAGCCGAACGATAATGATGGCTGGTACGTCGGCGCCGGTTTCGACCATCAGTTGACCGACGATTTCTGGGGTCTGACCGATATCGCCTCGCTAGACGGCGAGGTCATGTTCGAATACAAGAACTTCGGCACCGGTACGAACACTCTAGTTGCCATAGCACAGACCGATCTCGGTAATTTAGGCCGTATCGAAAACAAGATCACCCAGTTCACTCTGACGGCCGCGCCGAAAATCAAGTTCAACAATATGGGCAACTTCAGGCCGTGGATCATTCCGTTCGGTCTGGGCATCCACGTCATCAGTCCGCCGTCCAGCGGCGTAACCGTGCTCAATCCCGGCCTGATGCTGGGCGCCGGTGCCGAATACAAGATCTGGGGCGACCTGTGGGCGGGTCTTGATTTCCGTTATCACTTCACTGGCGATGACTTGGACATCAAAAGCGACAGTGGTGTGCTCAAGGGCGTAGACACCGACGGCCTTACCGCCGGCGCTTATCTCGGTTTCGGCTTCTAAGAGCCTTTCAAGCCGAAAAGAAAAGGGGGATGAGAATCCCCCTTTTTTCTTGCCGAGAAAATACGTCCGATTGTCCGATGCAGGTGTAGAATTTTTCGACATCGTCCGCATCGAAACACGATATGAATATTGCTCTGAAATGCTGCCATCAATCGATGGCGGTTTTGTCCGCGTTCCGGATTGGCAGTTAGGTTCTCCGCTGGTTCATTATTCCGTTACGCCAGGTCCAAATTCCTGCCCGACCTGAGCCTGTCATGAGAATTCTCTACCCCGAAATCGAACCCTACGCAGCCCATCAATTCAAACGGAATAAGCATCAGATCTATGTGGAAGAATGCGGGAATCCCTCCGGAATGCCCGTCGTGTTCTTGCACGGTGGACCGGGTTCCGGCTGCAGGGCTTATCACCGCTCTTTTTTCAATCCCAACAAGTACCGGATTATTCTTATAGATCAGCGAGGCGCTGGGCGTTCGCTTCCCCATGGAGAGCTCCACGGCAACACTACGTCCGACTTGATCCGTGATTTGGAGTATATCCGCCATGCGCTTCGAATCGATCGCTGGTCGGTTTTCGGGGGCTCCTGGGGCGCGACCCTGGCGCTCGTTTATGCGCAGCGCCATTCGTCCAGGATCGCCGGACTGGTGCTTAGGGCGGCGTTTCTGGCCCGCCAGCGCGATATCGAATGGTTCGTCGGTTCGGGCGCGGACCGAGTTTATCCGGAGGCGTGGGAACGATTTATGGAAAATATCCCGGAGCCTGAGCGGCCTCATTCTTTGTCTTACTTGTATTCATGCCTGACCGGCGATGATGAATTGGCCCAGCGGCGTGCCGCCCGCGCATGGGCGCTGTGGAGCGGCCAGGTCATTGTCGGCAACGAGTTCGACTCATCGGAGTTGAACGAGCATGTATCGTCCGAGGCGGTCAACCAAGCTCGGATCGAACTCCATTATGCCGTGAACAGATATTTCATCCCAGAGAATGCGATTTTGGAGCAATGTGACAGGATTCGTCATTTGCCGGTAATTTTGATCCATGGCCGTCGGGATTTGGTTTGCCCCGTCGAATCGTCGTTCAGTCTTTACAAGCGCCTGCCGAACTCCGAGCTGCGCGTTTTGCCGAATGCCGGCCATATCGCTGCCGGCGATGAAATGATCGATGCCTTGGTTACGGCCGCGGATGAAATGGCCGAGCGGTTCGGGTCATGAACGGAAATAAACGCCTGATCATTGCAATGACCGGCGCGACCGGTGCCGTATACGGCTTGCGCCTGCTTCAGGTGCTGCGCGACATCGGGGGATGGGAAACGCACCTGATCGTTTCCTCGGCGGGTGTGCTCAATATCCATCATGAATTGGGCATGAAGCGCGCCGAGGTGTGCGCGTTTGCCGATGTCGTTCACGATGTCAACGATGTCGGAGCCAGCATCGCGAGTGGTGCGTTCAAGACCCACGGCATGATTATCGCGCCGTGCTCGATGAAAACATTGGCGGCAGTGGCGCACGGATTTTCCGACAACCTGATCTCGCGCGCGGCCGATGTAACACTTAAGGAGCGTCGTCGATTGGTCGTGGTGCCGCGCGAAACGCCGTTGAATTTGGCGCACATCCGCAACATGGCCGCCGTTACGGAAATGGGGGGCATCATCTTCCCCCCGTTGCCGGCGTTTTACGGCAGGGCGAAAACGTTGGCGGCGCTTATCGACGAGACAGTGGGACGGATTCTCGGGTTGTTCGAGATCGAAACCGATGCTCTGTATGAGCCGTGGGAAGGTCTGGGCAAATCATAGTGTGTGACCGCACGCCTACGGCTAGCATGTTCAGGGAAGGAAATAAAAATGAACGACTAAACGAGATTCCAATCGGTTCCTCCATTGCCGCGGGTTGATGGATGAGGCATTTGAAGGGGTATGCAACCAATGGCGGAAAAAATCGATCATAAAAATAGAACTGCTATCGTATTCGGCTCGATAAGGTTGATTTTTTATTTCCTCGCAATTTTCGTTACTTACGATTACCTGGCGAGGTCGAGCCGAGCCAATGCGGAAAACGTTTTCAGCGAAGGGTATTTTGTCGAGTGGCTGCAATATGGCCTGATCATGGCGACCATGTCTCTCTATTTTTTCGGTGCTTGGCGCTTGAAGCACCGTCGGCCTTTGTTTCTGATGCTCGGAATGTTCGTCGTGATCGCTTCGATACGTGAGTGGGACTATTGGTGGGATAGGCAATTGCCGGCAGGCATTTCGCTTTTCGTGTTGCTAATGATTGGCTGGCATAACCGAAAAGTCTTACCGGAACAGATTTGTACTTTGATTCACTCGGCGCCTTTCGGTTTTCTTTGGTCAGGATTTCTGGCCGTGGCGGTGCTGGCCCAGTTGGTAGGTCACGCCGAGCTGCTGAAACTGGTCATGGGAAGCGATTTTAAGACCGGATATAAGCAAATCATCGAGGAAAGCCTGGAATTGTTCGGCTATTACCTCATATGGTTCGGTACTCTGGAAGCCCTTCTGGCGGCGCGACGGTCGGCGGAGGATTCGGCCAGGTTCGATCACCGGGATTTCGGATCGGGCGGGGTGCTGAAAATCCCGGAAATGAATCGCCTCTACGAGGTATCCTGACGAATCGGCAAAAACGTCGAGACGGCCGTGAAAAGTGGTTTCAACGTATCCGCAAGGCGATTCTGCACGGATAGGTATTGCCGGTACTGGTCTGCTATCGGAGTCTTGATGGATTAACGATCTTGACCGGAAGGAGGTGTTATGAGGATAAGGATTGTCCAGGTCATTGTTCCCGCGCTGCTGGTCGTGCTAGGGGGATGCGCGACGCAGGAAGGGCCACGTCCGCCCAATTGGGCGTATGCCGTGCAGACGGCGGACACACGGGAAGCGCACGAACGGCTCGCGAATCACTATGATGAAATCGCGCAGACGATGCAGGCCGATGCGGATGAAGAGCGCGAGATGCTGATCCAGTATCAGGCTAATCCACACAAGTACGGCAAGCAGATTCTGGATTTGAAAGCGCGTGCCGAAGCCATGATCCGGGATCTGGAAATGGCAGCCCAAGAAAGCCGTCGTTTGGCCGAATATCATCGCCAGTTGGCGGCGGAAAGCCGATAATGCTTCCGGACGGTTTATGTGCTCGGATTCGAACGAGCGTGGCGGTCCGCCCGTTTGAGAGTAATCAGACTTAGCCGCTAAAAGACTTAGAGTTCTTGGTGTTGCGGAACACCATCGGTTTCGTTTCGCCGGTTTCAGCTGCCGAGCGCGCACTGGCGATCGCTTCGAATACGGCATGCCTATGGGGAGATTTGCCGCACACCGGGTCGGCGGCGGTCATATCGCCGGTGAAAAGATAGGCCTGGCAGCGACAGCCGCCGAAGTCCTTGGTCTTTTCCGGGCAAGACCGGCAAGGCTCCTTCATCCAATCGTATCCGCGAAATTTGTTGAAGGCATCGGAGTGTAGCCAAATATCGTGTACGCTCATATCGCGTACGTTGGGGCAGTCGAGTCCCGGCAGCGACCGGGCTTCGTGGCAGGGGAGGGCAAGACCGTCCGGAGCGATGGTCAGAAACGTCGTCCCCCAGCCGTTCATGCAGGCCTTCGGCCGATCTTCGTAGTAGTCCGGCACCACGTAGTAAATCTTCATCTTTCCCTTGAGCTTTTCCTTATAGTCCTGGGCAATGGCCTCGGCTTCCTGGAACTGCTCGCGGGTCGGCAGCAGCTGATCGCGATTGAGATGCGCCCAGCCGTAATACTGGGTATTGGCCAGTTCAAGATAATCGGCTTCCAGTTCGACGGCCATTTCGAGAATTTCGCGCATCAGGTGGATGTTCTGGCGGTGGATCACGACGCACAGAACCATGGGGTAGCCGTGCTTCTTGACCAGTCGGGCCACCTCTTTCTTTTGCTCGAACGATTCGGTGCCGGCCAGATAGTTGTTCAGCGTCTTTTCGGGTGCCTGAATGCTGACCTGAATGTGATCCAGTCCGGCATTCTTCAGCTCGGCGATCCTGTCCTCGTTGAGCTTATAGCCGGAGGTAATCAGGTTGACGTAATAGCCCAGCTCTCGGGCGTGTCTGACCAGGATAGGCAAGTCCTGGCGCACCAGCGGTTCGCCACCCGACAAGCCGAGTTGCACCGCGCCCATTTCGCGGGCTTCGGAAAATACTCTCAGCCAGTCTTCGGTGTCGAGTTCGTCCTTATGTCTCGCGAAGTCGACGGGATTGGAACAATACGGGCACTGTAGCGGGCAGGTGTAGGTCAGTTCGGCTAATAGCCAGCGCGGACTACTGACGGGGAATTTGTCTGATCCAACCATTATCCAAGGCAGATTGCAGGAGTTCGGAAATGTCGTCCCTTAGACCGGTGGTTTCGAATTTCGTCTCAAGTTCGGAAACGATTCCGTCCAAATCGCGTGTGCCGTCGCACAGCTTGAGGATTTCGGCGGCGGGCAGGTTTAACTCGACCAGGCCCTCGGGATAAAGGATCACGTAACGCTGTTGGGCTTCTTCCCATTGCAGTCGATGCAGGGGCGAGAAGGCAAAGAGGCTTTGGGCGTCTAAGGCCATGGTTTCAAGGCTTGATATTGAAGTAGGGCGGCTTGTTTTCGATATAGGCCAAGTACATCGCGTCAAGCATGCTCCACAGAATGTCCAGCTTGAGCTGGAGGATTTCCAGGGCGCGCTCCTGTTGCTCGCGAGTCTTGAAATAGTCCAGTGTGATGGCGAGGCCGTGTTCCACATCGCGGCTGGCCTGACTCACCCGTTTCCGGAAATAGGCGAGTCCATCCTGGTCGATCCACGGATACAGGTCGGGCCAGCCGGACAAGCGCTGCTTGTGAATGGTCGGCGCGAACAGCTCGGTCAGCGACGAACAGGCCGCTTCCTGCCAGGATGCCTGGCGGGCGAAATTGACATAAGCGTCCACGGCAAAGCGGACGCCGGGCAATACGTGCTTTAGCGACCAGAGTTCGTCTCGGGGGATGCCTACAGCAATACCGAGTCGCGTCCAGGCTTCGATGCCGCCGGCATCGTCGCCCCAGCCGTCGTGATCGTGTATCCGCTGAATCCACTGGCGTCGGGTTTCGCGATCGGGGCAATTCGCCAGAATGGCGGAGTCTTTGACCGGGATCTTGATTTGGTAATAGAAGCGATTCGCAACCCACCCTTGAATTTGCTCTTTGCTGAGCTTGCCGTCAGCCATGAGCACATGGTAGGGATGGTTAATATGATAATACGCCTCTTTCTCGCGCAATTTGGCTTCGAATTCTTCTCGGGTCCAAGGTGTCGGTTCGCTCATGGTGTTTCTCACAGGTCGATTTCCATGCTGTCGCAGGCAACTTCGATGCCCGCTCCGGTAAGGGTTTTTCGCTCCGGCGAATCTTCGTCCAAGATCGGGTTGGTATTATTGATGTGAATCAAAATCTTCCGTGCTTTGGGTGCATTTTTCAGCACTTCGATCATGCCGTCCGAACCTGATTGGGGTAGATGTCCCATGTCGCGGGCAAGCTTATCGCAAATTCCGGCACGGCCCATCTCATCCTCCTGCCAGAACGTGCCGTCGACCAACATGCAGTCAGCCTGCTGCATGGCCGCGAACACGTGAGGTTCTATTTCTCCGAGTCCCGGCGCGTAATAAAGTTTCTTGCCCGAAGATATCTGCTCGATGATGACCCCGATATTGTCGCCTTCGTGCGGATCGTGCCGATGAGGCGAATAGGGCGGTGCCTTGCTTTTCAGCGAATGGGTGTAGAACTTCAGGTCGTGAATCCCGGGAATCGCGAAGCCGCTGCCGTCCAGAGGCGTGCTATGGTGGTTGACTCCACAGTAGTGCTCCAGCATCTTAAATACAGGGAATCCCGTCGACAGGTCCTGTTTCACCATCTCGCTGCAATAAATGTCCAAAGGTCGAGTGGACTCGCGCAGCATCAACAGTCCCGTGGTGTGATCGATTTGGCTGTCGATCAGGACGATGGCCTTGATACCGCTGTCACGGATGCCGTGCCTTGGATGGACGGCCTGAAAGGCTTCCAGTTGAGTGCGGATGTCGGGCGACGCATTGAAAAGCACCCAATTCTCGTTGTCGCTGCTGACGGCAATCGACGACTGAGTGCGCGATTTGGCCTTGACTTGGCCTTGGCGAAGCCTGGAGCAGTTGTGACAGTTACAGTTCCACTGCGGGAAACCGCCGCCCGCGCCGGCGCCCAACACTCGGACTTTCATTTCGATCTTTGCTAAGCAAAAGAGCTTCCGATGAGCCCTTTAAATGAAAAAACGGGGCTCTACATTGCTGCGGAGCCCCGTTCAGGGATTCAACCGGCGAATTAGCGGTTGTAGATGTACATCGTGACTTCGAAGCCAAAGCGCAGGTCTTTGTAGCTCGGTTTTTCCCATCTCATTTCGGATTACCTCCAAAAAAGTGATTTATTGCTTTAGTTTGGAATGGCTTATAAAGCTCGCGGCAAAGTATACGTATCCGATTTTTGGAAAGCAACGGGAGTTATTCCTATTTCTCGAAGGGAAATCAGTAGAAGCCCGCTGGATTGCTCAAGCCGATCCAGCGCAAGTCGGGCATCTGGGATTTCTTTTCAAGATCATTTGATTCCACTCCATGCTCAGCGCATCGAGCAATAAAAGTCGTCCCACCAAGGGTTCGCCGACGCCCGTGAGGAGCTTGATGGCCTCCAGGGCCTGGAGGCTGCCGATGATTCCGGGCAGAGGGGCAAGCACGCCGGTTTGCACGCAGCTTTCCGCAAGTTCGCCGTGATCGGCGTACAAGCAGTTGTAACAGGGGTTGTTTCCGACGCCCGGAGTGAATACGGCCAGTTGTCCCTCGAAGCGGATCACCGCTCCGGAAACCAGCGGCGTTCGTGTTCTTACGCAAGCGGCGTTGACGGCGAAACGGGTGGTGAAGTTATCCGAGCAATCCAGCACCACGTCGGCCCGAGCGATTTCCTGCTCCAATTGTGCCCCCTCCAAACGGGACGTGAGTTCGGTGACTCTCACATCGGGGTTTAGCCGTTCGAGGGCTTTACGCGCCGAAACCGCCTTAGGTTCTCCGATGTTCTCCGTGCCGTGCGCGATCTGGCGCTGAAGGTTGGATATTTCCACGACATCGTAGTCGTTCAGCGCCAGGCTGCCGACCCCGGCGGCGGCCAAATACATGGCGGCGGGCGAGCCGAGACCGCCGAGACCGATAATCAATGCCCTGGAATCCAGCAGCTTTTCCTGGCCCTCGACATCGATCTGAGGCAGCAGTATCTGTCGGCTATAACGCAAAAGTTGATTGTCGTTCATCGTTCGGCGGTAGAGACTATTCGGAAAAGTAAACCAGTTTACCGGCAAAAATCCTTCGCCGCATGGGGCGAGGATAAAACGAATTAGTCTTGCGATCGGGGGGGGCTTGCCGATCAGCGTTCTAGAGTCCGTGAACTAATTTTGCCGCATCCAGCCGGATAAAAAGTTTCGGATCAGCGAAGTCGTCAGTTTCTCGGCATCGGGAAGACCGGCGATGTCCAGCTTATCGGTAAGCGCCAAGGTGCAGACGCCGTGCACGCCTCCCCAAAGCGCTCGAGCGGCCAGTGCGACTTCCGTCGGATTTCGGGCCGGACCGAGTCGGGCGAGACATTTTTCGACCCGATCGAACAGGGCGAGAACATGGTTGCGGTACCAGCCGGGCGAAGCGGTTGCCGTGGGCGATCCGCGTCCGAAAATCAGGTCCCAGCGTCCCCTGTGTGACGCGGCGAAGCGGAGATAAATGCGGCCCAGTTCCACCAGTACAGCTTCGGTATCGTTTTTCTCAGCCGTAGCTTGGTCGAGTTCGAGAGCTAATTCGGCCAAGGTCCGGGCGTTCACCCGGAAAATCAAGTCGTCCAGGTTCTCGAAAATCAAATAGAGGCTGCCTGCGGTATAGCCGATTTCGTTCGCGATCTTGCGTGTGCTGAGACCTGCCGCGCCTTCCCGCTCGACGATGGCTTCCGTTGCTTTTAAAGCCATTTCGCGAATTTCGTCGCGGCTATGATCGCTTCGTCTGGCCATGGCGAATATCCTTGCTCGATTCCGGGAATTTAGCCAAACCGCGTCGGTCCCTTAGATGAGGACAGCTGATTGACTCCATCCCAGCCTAACTCGGTGCGGATGGAACGGTATGCAGAGTTGACGATTATCATCGCGAACATGTGATGTGCCAGGTAGTTTCTTGAGCCATGGGATTAACCGAGCTCTCGATCGTTCGATTATCGGCAGGACGTCTGGCCATGTAATCGGATTTCTCGATCCGATATGTACTATCATTGGCAAATCTCAAAACCCAGTCCTTTCAGCAGGATTCATCATGCTACGGATTATTTCGCTTTGTCTTTTGGTTGTCGCAGCCTCCGCCCAAGCGCAGGGTGAACTCGCTCCGGTGCCCGAGCCGCCGGATATTCCGCCGCAGGTCGAGAGCGGTGAGCCCTTGGAGCCGGATGTCACGATTATCCGGCGGGGCAAGGACACTATCGAAGAATACCGGATCAATAATCGGCTTTACATGGTAAAGATCAAGCCAGCGATCGGTCCGGCCTATTATCTGCTCGACACCGACGGCGACGGTAATATGGACGTACGGCGCAGCGATTTGGAGGATGACATGCGGATTCCGCAATGGGTGCTGTTCAGTTGGTGAGGCTCCTTTAAACCGAGATAGCGGTTTACTGTACAGGCCGATCGCGCTTCTCTGATAGAATGAAAATGGATTCGGGTGTTTTGTAGTCCGTCGAATCCGGATTTCCATTCCGCGATTTCACGAGTCATCCCGCCTTTAAGAACAACACCAAGGATTATTCGCGCTTGAGCCAAAGCATAGACTCCCGGCTTAACCAGCTTATTCATACCGGCCAACAACATCTGCTGAGGAACGGCCTCAAAGGGCTGGAGAAGGAAAGCCTTCGGCTTGCGGCCGACGGCGTCATCGCGCATACGCCGCATCCGATGGGAGTAGGATCGGCGCTGACTCATCCTTATGTCACCACGGATTATTCCGAGGCGCTGATCGAGCTGATTACGCCGCCCTATGCCGACCCGGCGGAAGCGCTGCGGTTTCTTAAAGACCTGCATACCTTCATATACCGCAATCTGGGAGACGAGATCTTACTCGCGACTTCCATGCCCTGCGGCGTGAGCGGTGACGAAAGCATTCCCATTGCCGAATACGGAACCTCCAATATCGGTCGGATGAAACACATTTACCGGCGCGGACTCGCCTATCGCTACGGGCGGATGATGCAGGCCATTGCCGGCGTTCATTTCAATTATTCGGTCAACGAAGCGTTATGGCCGGTCCTGTGCGAGTTGGAAGGCGGGGCGGACTCCTTGTCCAGCTTTATCGCAGGCAACTATTTCGGCATGGTGCGCAACGTTCATCGCTACGGGTGGTTAACAATCTATTTGTTCGGCGCCTCTCCGGCATTCGCCAAGTCGTTTTTCAACGGACGAGAGCATCTTGCGTCCAGATTTTCGGAGTTCGACGCCCGAACGCTTTTTCGCCCCTATGCGACTTCGCTGCGCATGAGCGATATCGGGTACAAGAACGACAGCCAGGCCGGGCTCGATATCTCTTTTAATAATCTCGACGACTACGTGGCGACTCTCGGCAAGGCCATAGCGACGCCTTATCCGCTTTACGAGAAGATCGGCGTGAAGGTGAATGGAGATTACCGTCAGCTGAACGGCAACATTCTCCAGATCGAAAACGAGTATTACAGCGTCATCCGTCCCAAACAAATCGCCGAGTCCGGTGAAAAGCCTACGCTTGCCCTAAAGCGGCGCGGAGTGCGTTATTTGGAGCTTAGATCGCTGGACTTGGAGTGCTTCAGTCCTGCCGGGGCAAACCTGGATCAGCTGCGCTTTCTGGAAATCTTTCTGCTTTTTTGCCTTTTGGAACAAAGTCCCCCACTCGATTCCGCGGAGAAGAGAGAAGTCAGCCAGAACGGCATGGCGGTCGCGTGTTGCGGCCGTACGCCCGGGTTCAAGCTTCGGCGCAAAGGCCGAGAGGTTTTGTTGAAGGACTGGGCGGCGGAAATACTTGAGGCCATGCGCGGCATCGCAGAAATTCTCGATGCGGAAGACGTGTCTAAACCCTACACGCGAAGCCTGGAGGAACAGGCCGCCAAGTTTTTCGATCCCGAACTGACGCCTTCCGCCCGCATGCTGGCCGAAATGAGGGCGAGTGGAGAATCGTTCGAGGAATATGCGCTGCGGATATCGAAGGAGCATGCGAGGGTGTTCCGTGATGGCTTCCTATCCGCCGAGCGAGCCGAATTCTTTCGCCGGCTGACCGACGAATCGCTCGAGGAACAGCAGCAAATGGAAGCTGGCGACAAACTCTCTTTCGACGAATTTTTACACCACTATTTTGCCCAAGCATAATAGGCCCGAGATCGGAGCCTATTCCGCCTGAGAAGCTGTCTTCAAACTGCTGCGCGCCGTCATGCCGGCGTTGTTCAAGGGTTCAAGATGCTGATGAAAAACATCTCTGTTTTTCACCCTACCGGGCGCGCTATCGTGCGTCCCATTTCTCTCCCGGAGAAATGGTCATGTACTCCTCGGTACACTCCGGTTTTGACTCGCCCGATCCTTGCGGTTCGCCCTGCGGGCCAGGCTAACGGCTGTTCCCTCCACGGGCCTGCTGGCGGCTTCGGGTCGCCCTTTCGCGCCTTTCCTTGACGTCGCTCGTGACGTTTGAAGACTGCTTCTAAGGGCTAGATCGTCGCGGATTTCTGCGTCGGTCAGCATCTCAGTTCTCTACGCTATTTCATGGAGGTCGCCATGGATTACCAGCACATTCGGCTTCCTGCCGGCGGCGAAAAAATCAGCGTTCGGGACGGCAAGCTTCGTGTTCCTGACGAGCCCGTCGTCGGCTACGTCGAAGGCGACGGCATCGGCCCGGATATTACGCGCGCATCCCTCCGCGTTTGGAACGCAGCGGTCGCCAAAGCATACGGCGGGGCGCGCAAAATCCATTGGTGCGAGCTCTTTCTCGGAGAAAAAGCCGCTGCACTCTACGGCAACGCTTTTCCCGACGAAGCGGTGCACGCGCTAAAGGACTTGGTCGTATCCATCAAAGGTCCTTTGACGACCCCTGTGGGTGGGGGAATGCGGTCCATCAACGTGTCCCTTCGACAAACCCTTGATCTTTACGCATGCGTTCGCCCGGTACGCCATTTTCCGGGAGTGCCGTCGCCCCTGCGTCATCCCGAAGCGGTGGATGTGGTCATCTTTCGGGAAAACACCGAGGATGTTTACGCAGGCGTCGAATATCCGGCGGGATCGCCCGAAGCCTTTAAACTCGAGCGTTTTCTGAAACAAGAGCTCAAGGCAGATTTCCATGAGGGCAGTGCTCTCGGGGTGAAACCGGTGAGCGAATTCGGAAGCAAGCGGCTGATCCGCAAAGCCATCCGCTATGCGCTCGATCACGGGCGGAAGAGCGTTGCCTTGATGCACAAAGGCAATATCATGAAATTCACCGAGGGCGCGTTCCGGAACTGGGGTTACGAACTCGCTCGTACGGAGTTCGCCGGTCAGACCATCACCGAAGAGGAATTGAACAGATTCCATGGCGGCAAACAGCCGGATGGCAAGATCGTCATCAAGGACCGCATCGCCGATATCATGTTCCAGCAGATGCTGCTTCGTCCCGAAGAGTTTGACGTCATCGCTACGCTCAACTTGAACGGCGATTATCTTTCGGATGCGGTCGCGGCGGAAGTAGGAGGTGTTGGTATTGCGCCGGGAGGCAACATCGGCGATTTCATCGCCGTATTCGAAGCAACCCATGGTTCCGCGCCCAAATACGCCGGCCAGGACAAAGCTAATCCCGGCTCACTGCTCTTCAGCGGGGTAATGTTGCTTGAATACCTGGGATGGCACGAAGCCGCGAAAACGGTAGAAAACGCTTATAGTGCCGTTGTCGGCCAGAAGATCGTCACTTACGACTTTGCACGGCAGATGGAAGGCGCACGCGAGGTGAAAACCAGCGAGTTCGCCGAAGCCTTAGTAGCGGCGATGGGTTGAGTGCCGGGCACAAAAAAAGCAGGGCGGTTGCCGCCCTGCTTTTATACTTCCAGCCTGTCTCAAGACAGACAGGTTGCAGGCATCTTATTTGATGCCGGCGTTGACCTTTTCCATGGCGGCGGCGGCTTCGCTCAAGAGCGGTGCGGCTTCGGACGTGTTTCCGGCTGCGCAAAGGTCTTGGGCTTGCCGAACCTTCTTCATGGCGTCCTGCAAGGGCTTGCCAGCCGCGTCGCCGGTGATTTCCTTATAGTTCTGCTTGGTCTGCTTGATGGCAGACAGGCAGCCGTCCTTGTCGCCAGCGGTTGCAGCGGCCTGGGCTTCCTTGGTGGTCTGGACGGTCTTGACCATGAATTCCTTTACGCCAGCGGCGTTTTCGGCGGCAATGGCGCTACCCATCGTGCCGGTCAACAACAAAGCGCCCAGAACTAAGGTTTTGTTCATTTTCATTCTCTTGCGTTCTCCTCTGGCTATTCCTGGAATAACCAAACAAATGTCACGATTGCTTATTGAGTGCTGATGCATACGCCGCCATTGCCATACCGCGTTTCGCGGAAGCTTCCAGGTCGCGAGCTCCTGCGATGGCGTCGATCGAGGAAAGGCGTAAAGCCGTCCATGCAGTCAACGGGCGTCAATGGTAAAAGACTTTCCGGATATTGTCATGCTTTCGTCTTTGGAAATTTTTCAGCCTACCCGTCGATCGCCGTTTTTCGAAAGTAGATAGTCCAGCCACATCGTCGACAGTTTCTCCTGTACCGAGTTCTGGCGCAGGCGTGCGTACAAGTTGGGAAAATCGACCCGGTCCAGGTCTTGATCCTGGTTGTAGCAGGAGTACACGAAATACTCCTTGCCGCTGTCCGGTTCCACATGCTTGCACAGACACTGCGCGCAGACGCCCTTCATCATGCACTGCATCGGCGAGTTGATCGAGCCAATGGCGGAGTGATGAGCCTTGAGATACGGCTGGAGGACGCCGTAACGGGCTGCTTTGACCGCCGCCATCATGCGGTCGGAGCCGATGACGATCATGTGGTCGACGTCGTCCATGTGGATCGGAGTCGGACCCAGTTCGCCCTTCGCGTAAGCCAGCATCGCTTCGACGATGTTGCCGACGAAGGTTTTGTCCTGGGGGCGCAGCGGCGGTATGGGCTCTGCTCCTGGGAGATTATCGACCGACCAGACCACCACATCCGAGGCCGCTTCGATTTCCCGAATCTTGAACACGTCTTCGCGCTTCCGATAGCCGGCGAAATAGATGACATGGCTGCCCGCCGCGCGCAGCGCTTTGCCGATGGAGAACAGCACCGCATTGCCCAGGCCGCCGCCGGCGAGGAGGACCGTTTGCCCGGCGTGAATTTCAGTGGGGGCGCCGGTGACCCCCATCACCACGATGGGGTCGCCGGGCTTCCACATCGCGCAGAGCTTGGACGACGAACCCATTTCCAGAGCGATCAGGGATATGAGGCCTTGTTCCTTGTCGACCCAGGCGCCGGTCAATGCCAGGCCTTCGGCGACCAGCACCGTATCGTCCACGACGGGTGCGAGCGCTTCGAAGTTTTGAACGCGGTAGAACTGGCCCGGGCAGAAGTGCTTCGCGGCCAGCGGAGCCCTTACGATGACTTCGACGATGTTCGGGGTGACCCGATTGATTTCTACGATACGCGCCAGCAGCATGTCGTCGAGCCTGTGCTGGAACTCTCGCAGATTCGCAAGGCGCTGGGGCTGCTGGGCTCGATCGAGCGCGGCGAGCTCCTTTTCGTACAGTTTGACGATGTAAGGATATCCGTCCTTGGCGCTGGCCATGGCTTTCACCACGTTGCCGGCATAGACCGGGTGGTTGTCGCCGTAGAACGTGATGAACTTGCCGTGGCGGCGGTACGAGGTGAACGGCGCAGGCTTGCCGATCTTGGGAACGGCGGTGTCTTTGACCGGTTCCAGCTCCGGAATTTCGCTCAGCCAATTGGGTTCGTAGCGCTGATAGAACTTCTGGTCCATCTCGAAGGAATCCGGATGCTCGGATTCGTAGATGGTATTGGGCGAGGTTCCCGCGGCGACGAACAGGCTGCGCAACGGGACTTCGAGGTTGCCGGCTTTTTGCCAGCGGCCATCCTGTTCCTCCAGTTTTTCGAAGCGCACGGCGCGGAGATGTCCGTATTTGTCCTCCAGGGCCTCGAGCGGGTTCATGCCCTCGGCCAGCAGAATGCCTTCGTCCATGGCTTCCTTGATTTCCTCGTGATTCTGCCGGTAAGCGGGTGAATCCTTCATGCCCTTGCGGTAGAACAGCGTGACGCCTCCCCAGGCATTCAGCAAGGGGAGGAAATCGGGCTTTTCCCCGGCGGCTTGTGCCCTTTGGCGTTCTGCCTGCACGGCCTTGGCATGACCCAAAAACTCGTCGAGGATCAGCAATTCTTCCTCGTCGTAGCGGGCGCGTACGGTTTCCTCGCCGAAGGCGGCGCACAGCTTTTCGTAGCGTTGCATGATCTTTTCGACCTGCACCGGATAGTAGGCCAAAAGCTCGGTGGCGGTGTCGATGGCGGTCAAGCCGCCGCCGATCACGCCGGCCGGGAGGCGCACTTGCAGATTGGCCAGCGACGACTCCTTGGCGGCCCCGGTCAATTGCAGCGCCATCAAGAAGTCCGACGCCTTGCGGATGCCGCGAATCAAATTGTTCTTGATGTCGATGAGCGTGGGTTTGCCGGCGCCCGAAGCGATGGCAATGTGGTCGAAACCGAGATCCCAGGCTTCGTTGATCGTGAGAGTGCCGCCGAAGCGCACGCCGCCGTAGCAGCGGAAGCTGTGACGCCGCAACAGGGTCAGATAAATGACTTTCAGGAAGTTCTTGTCCCAGCGCACCGTGATGCCGTATTCGGCCACGCCGCCGAAGCCCAGCATGATGCGTTTGTCCAAATCCTCGTACAACTCTCGGAAATCATGGATGGGGCGGGGCGGATGGGTCTCGTCTCCGACGATGTCTTTGGGCAGCGGTTCGATCTTGAGGCCGTCGATACCGACCACGCCGAAGCCTTCGTTGGTCAAATAATGAGCCAGCGTGTAGCCGGCGGGCCCCATGCCGGCCACCAGCACGTTCTTGCCGTTGTAGGGAAGGGCGTACGGCCGCTTGACGTTGAGCGGATTCCAGCGGGTCAGGAGGCTGTAAATCTCGAAGCCCCACGGCATGAACAAAACGTCGGTGAGGACGTTGGTCTCGATCTGCGGAATATTGACAGGCTCGGTTTTCTGATAGATGCAGCCCTTCATGCAGTCGTTGCAGATGCGGTGGCCGGTGCCGGGGCAGAGCGGGTTGTCGACGGTGATCAAGGCCAGCGCGCCGATGTTGTCGCCTTGCCGCTTGACGACGTGCATCTCGGAAATTTTTTCCTCCAGCGGGCAGCCGGTAATGGTCACGCCGAGCGGATTGGTCTTGTACGTGCCGTCCTTCTTGTTGCGCATGCCCTTGGAGCACGAGTCGGTATCCCGGTCGTGGCAATAAATGCAGTGGTCGACTTCGTACAACACGCGCCGTTCGGGAAAACGTGGATCGGTAAGGCCGAATCCTTCGCGCCTCCTGTGGTGTTCCTCGGGGGCCGCCCATACGCTGTAGCCGTCCGCCGAGCGCGTCTCGTGATGAACCAGATGATTGAAATCGGTCTTGGCCGGGAACTTGAAGCTGGCCCACCCTTGGACTTGGGCTTTGAGCTCGGGAATTTGCGTAGCTGCATAGGTCCAGCGTTGGACCAGATCCAGCAGCGCCTTCACCAGGTCTTCGTCGCTCTTGCCCAGCAGACCGGCAAAGCGCGCCTCGGTATCCGGATCGGTGGCAAGAGTACGGCGCAATTCGGCGATTTCCCTTCCGCTCACCGACGCATCTTGATGCCAGCGGTGCAAGCGTGCGCCTAAGACGGCAACCGCTTTTTCCCGGTCCGATTCGATCAACACGGGTTCGGCGATTCGGAGCAAGGACTCGAAGTCCGCCTGGATACCGGCGATATTCCAGCTTTCCAGCGCCTGATTCTTGAACAGTCCCGCGACCTTCCCGACGATCTCGTTGCGGTACAGGAAGATGCTGTCGAACTCGTCGCGGATCGCCTGTATTTGCGTGTCCCGTTCGGACGATACGCCGAACAGCCGCGCCACGAAAGTACCGACATAGGGCGCCATTTTGACCAGGACATCCGAAATCTTTTCGGGCGGCATGCCTTCGCCTTGGCATGCGCGATAACGCTCGAATTCGGCGAATAGGGCCGGATCGTGGTTGCGGACCGTTGCGTCGAAGACGTCTGACAAGTCCTTGAGCCGTTCCGGTTCGTACAAATCAGCATAGTTAAAGCCGGATATGCCTAGGGTCAAAACGGATGCGGCGCTTAGGCCCGTATCGGAGCGAACGGAGTGATCGGTCATGATTGTCGAGATCGCGTGGGTTGATGAAACTTCTTTTTCGTCAGCGTTGCCAGAAGACGGACGGATTTTCGTGAAAAATGTGTGAAATTTTATGCTGAATCGATGGTCGAGTCGATCATGGGCACTGTTCGAGACATTACAGGGTCATTAAGAAACATAGGTATCGCCCCCGTTTCCTTCCAGGTTGAAGCGGGCGCCGCTAAGGTGTAGGTTAGGCGCCGAACTATCATTGCCAGGTCCTCGCTCCATGAATTCCCTATACCAGACTCTTCTGCAATCCGATTCCAAGGAACCGCCGGTCGTTCGTTCCGCCGCGCCGGGCGCAACCGGAGAGGGTGTCATCGATGTTTCGACGTTTCAGGCCATCGAAGTCGATAAGCTGTTCGACAGCATCAATCACGCCGCCACGATCACCGGTCAGGCAACCCTTTATCGCTCGCTGGTCCAGCCGCTGGCGTCGGCGGACCTCATTCGGGCCAAGCAGGACGCGGTTCGGGAAATCGAATCCGACAAGGCGCTTCGAGACTCGTTGGAAACCCTGATCAAACAGGCGAAGTCGCTGGAAGATGACTTTTACGGTTTATTATTCGGCACGTTCATGGGGCTCATGAGTTCGCCCGCGCACAAGCTGGAAATCGAGGGCTACGGTTATGAGACCTATAAAAAAGGCACTCGGTTCATGCTCAATCTGGTGGAGGCGGCAAACCGGTTTCCGAAGCCGAACAGCGAGTACCTGGGCCTATTGATCGACGACTTGCGGCGCTTTGCCCATTCGCGCGCCTATGCCCTGATGAAGGGGCCGGTGTACCGGACCGAGAAAGATGTCCGCTCCAAGGCGGAGAAACCCTGGTATACCCCGGCGATCCGCTTTCGGCCGTCACTGTTCAAGCCGGTGGGGCTCGCGGTCGCGGCCATCCTCCTGGTGCTGACTTTGGAATTCGTGCCGTTGCTGCTCGATCTGGCGGTTTCGATCGCGCCGGTATTTTGGCTGTTCCTGCTTCCCATCAGCTTCGTTTACATCCCCATCGTCGGCGGTTTCGATCGCGATGGCTGCATCTATCCGCTCCGCGACATCTTCAAACGGTCCGAGGACGTGCAAAACACGCTGGATTCGCTGGGCAAGCTGGACGAGCTCTTGAGCTTCGTCCGCCTCAAGGAATCCTTCCACCACTCCGTGGTCTTGCCCAAGATCGTCGAGGCCGAGCGCCATTCGCTGGTGCTCAAAGGCGTGCGGAATCCGGTGCTGAGCAAGGACAATCCCGACTACGTGCCCAACGACATCAGCCTGAAAAACACGCGGCTGACCTTCATCACCGGACCGAACAGCGGCGGCAAGACGGCGTTCTGTAAAACCCTGGCGCAGAGCCAGTTGCTCGCGCAAATCGGATGCTATGTGCCGGCTCAGGAAGCGGAACTGACCGTCGCGGACCGCATCTTTTACCAGGTCCCCGAAATCAGCCACCTCGCCGACGGTGAAGGGCGCTTCGGCACCGAACTCAAGCGGACCAAGGACATTTTCCTCGCAACGACGCCGAAAAGCCTGGTGATCATGGACGAACTCTCGGAAGGCACGACCCACGAGGAAAAGATCGAGATTTCCATGAATATCCTGGACGGGTTCTATCAGAAAGGCAGCAACACCATTTTGATCACCCACAACCACGAACTGGTCGATGCTTATCAGCAGAAAGAAATCGGATTGGCGAGGCAGGTCGAGTTCAAGAACGAGCAGCCGACTTACCGGGTGGTCGAAGGCATTTCGAGGGTCAGCCACGCGGATCGGGTGGCTCGCAAGATCGGTTTTTCGAAAGAGGATATCGCCCGGTATTTATCCGGTGGCAGATAAGGACGCATTATGCTGGAAATCCTTCAAATCCCCGTACTCAAGGACAACTACGTTTACCTGATCCACGACAGCCAAACCGGCGAGACGGCGGCGGTCGATCCCGCCGAGGCCGATCCGGTTTTGGAGGCGCTCGCCGCTTACGGATGGACGCTGACTCATGTCCTGAACACCCATCATCACGGCGATCACGTGGGCGGCAACCTGGCGCTGAAGCGCCGGACGGGCTGTCGGATAGTGGGTTCGGAGCGGGACCTCAAGCGCATTCCAGGTATCGATATAGCCGTGGGCGAGACGACGGTTTTGAAAGTTGGAAGCTCCGAGGCTCGCGTGCTCGATGTTCCGGGACACACGCGTGCGCACATCGCGTTCTGGTTCGCCGGGGCCGATGCGCTATTTTGCGGTGATACGCTGTTCGCCCTGGGATGCGGACGGTTGTTCGAAGGCACGCTGGAAGAAATGTGGCGCTCGCTCTCGAAGCTGCGCGCCTTGCCTCCCGAGACCAGGGTTTACTGCGCCCACGAATACACCCAGGCGAACGGCCGATTCGCCTTGACGGTAGAGCCCGGTAATGTGGCGCTTCAGCAACGGATGGCGCAAGTCGATGATCTGCGGCGGCAGAACAAGCCTACGGTTCCTTCGACGTTGAAAGAGGAATTGGCGACCAATCCGTTCCTCCGCCCCGAAAGCGAGGAAATCCGGAGCAACTTGGGAATGATGAACGCCGACCCCTTGGAGGTGTTTGCGGAAACGCGCCGGCGGAAGGATATGTTTTAAGAGTCCTTGTCGGCAAAGGATTGCCGACCTACGACTTGGTAGGGTGGGTTAGCCCTGAGCGTAGCGTTAGCGAAGCCGAAGGGCGTAACCCACCGAAACGGAGTTTGTTGTCCCCCTTATTTCTTCACGTCCTTATCCGCACCCGCCGGAAAGCAAGCTTCCTGAGCGTATTTCTTCGCTTCCTTGTACTTCTCGCGCAGTTTCGCGGATTCCGGCGGATCGCGGAATTCCGCGCCGCGCTCGCCGGCCATGCTGAATCCGTAGGTGAAAGTCTGCGCCTGGACGAATTCATCGTGGCTCATCCGGCTCGCGATCTTGTCGACGCTGCACGTGCAGTGATAGAGATTGTTGTAATTCTGGCCGCCATGCTCCTGCATGCATTGCAGGACATATTCGACCCTGGCCAGCGTGGGAAAATCGTTGGTTTCCTTTGCTTCTGTTTCGGGGGAGGGCGGAGCGGACGTGCAGCCGGCTGCCAGGATCAGAACGGCGGCCGTTGCGGGCCACCGGATATTCAAGGGAAAAGCGGGTATTTTCATGCTCAATCGTTCTCGTAAGCCTGTCTCAAAATCGCTACATGATAGTGCAGCGAAAGCGGAAGGCGCAATTTGTGAAATTCAGTTTTCGACCGCAAAGTCCACGATTTGTTTGAGCTTTTCGTTCATTTGCCGAGCGAATTCGTTCATTTTCGGGTTAGGCGAACGGGTCGGCAGCAAATGCGTGGTCACGATAACTTTGCCGTTCTCGGAACGGACGGCCACATTGCAGGGCATGTAGATGACGGATTCCGGCGAAATTTCCAGCATCTCGCGGGCCAGCGTGAGATTGCAGAACTGAATGGTGTCGTAATCGGGGAAGCTGATGTTCTCGCGCTCCCGGATGACGCTGCCGATCTTGTTGTGGCCGGTGATGCGGAAATTCCGCTCGGTGATCGCGAGCTCCAACTCGGACAGAACGTCCTGATAAGGTTTGGTAGTCTCGGCTTGATAGTAGAGCGGCTCGGGATTCTTCGGAGCGGAGCACCCTGGCAGGATGATCAGCAGCAGTGCGACAATCGAACCAAGAAATAAGCGCATACACTAAATAGAAACATATCGAAACTCGATTTTTAGCTTATCACCATGATTTTAGAGAGGGCAAAAATAACCGGCGTGATTCTGGCCGGCGGACGCGCACGACGGATGGGCGGCGAAGACAAAGGGCTGATTCGCTTCAAAGGCAGACCACTGGCGAGCTACGCTCTGGAAGCCCTGGATTCGGTCGCCGCGCACATTCTGATCAACGCCAACCGGAATCGGGACGCATACGCGCGTTTCGGTTATCCCGTGATATCCGATCAGACCGACACTTTCGACGGGCCTCTGGCCGGGCTGCTCAGCGCCATGCGTGCCGCGGAAACGCCCTATGTCCTAACCGTGCCATGCGATTCGCCGCTGGTGACGGGGCGTCTTCTGGAAAGACTGTGCCGGGTGATGCAGGAGACCGGAGCCGAGCTTTGCGCCGCCCACGACGGCGAGCGTTTGCACCCGGTTTTCCTGCTGGCTGAACGCCGCCTGGCGGACAGCCTGGAACGTTATCTGGCCGGCGGTCAGCGGAAGATCGACCTCTGGCTCGAGCAGCACAGGCTGGCCTTGGTCGATTTCAGCGATCATCCCGAGCTGTTCGCCAACGTCAACACGCCGGGGGAGTTGGCGGCGCTGGAGGGCATGGAAACGGCGGATGCAACGGCAGCGGCTCCGATCGATCTTCAGGCCAATCCTTACGATATCCGAATGACGAATGCGGGACGCGCCTCCTGCTATGCCGCCACCGCGCTCGACGAGTACGGTGAACGCCGCGAATTGGAACTGGTGGGCGAACGCGCTCTGACCGTCTATGTGGACAAGTACGAAATCGTCACCTTGATGACGATCGGAACCCATCCGGAACTCCTGACGCTCGGTTATCTCCGCAACCAGGGATTCATCGAGAACATCGCCGACATTCGATCGGTGCAGGTCGATTGGGAGACCGAGGCGGTCGCGGTGACTACCCGGCTCACCGAACACGCCTTTCTCGAAAGGCTGGGCAGCCGTACCGTCACCACGGGGTGCGGTCAGGGCACGGTGTTCGGCCGGTTGATGGACCAGCTCCGCGAAATTCGCGTACCCAAGGTGACCGTCCGCCAATCGGAGATCTACGGCGTTTTCAATGCGCTCAGGGATTACAACGAGGTATACAAGCGGGCCGGGGCGGTGCATGGCTGCGCGCTGTGCAAAGACGGCAAGATCGAGATCTTCGTCGAAGATGTCGGACGCCATAATGCCGTGGATGCGATCGCCGGCTACATGTGGCTCACCGGCATGGAAGGCGGGGACAAGATTTTCTATACCACCGGACGCCTCACCTCGGAAATGGTGATCAAAGTCACGCAAATGGGGATCCCGGTGCTGCTGTCGCGTTCGGGGGCCACCCACATGGGATTCGAGCTGGCGCGGCAGGCGGGCGTGACCATGCTCGCCCGCGCGAAGGGACGGCACTTCCTGGTTCTCAATGGCGGCGAAAATATCGTTTTCGACGTGCCTTTGCCGAAGCGGCCTTCGCCCGAAACGACGGATGATTAACAACCGCAGGCAATTCCGATCACGTTTTTCGGTGCGTTGCCCTGCTAAGCTTTAATGTCAAGTGATCCTTAGTTCTATTGCGACCTATGCCAGCCGATACCAGTGAAAGCCAAGGCGGATACGTTCTGAAAAGCCGGGGCGAAATCATCGAAAAGCTCAAGCTCATGCAGACGAAGAAGTGTCTTTTAAGCACTCTGCCGGACGGTAGTGGCCTGAGTTTCGTGACCACGGTCGTGCAGGTGATGGCGGAAAAAGGATTGGTGGTCATGGATTTGAGCGAGAACGCCAGCGTCAATCGGCAGTTGCTGGCGGCGCAGCAAGTCGCATTTCGCGGACAAATCGACGGCATCCAGTGCCGCTTCGCCCTGACCAAACTTACCGAGGCGACCTTGAACGGGCAAACCGTGCTTGCGGCCCCGATTCCGGATTCCTTGTACTGGCGGCAGCAGCGGACGTTCTACCGGGTGGCGATTCCGGTAGCCATGCCGGCCAAATGCGTGGTCAGGCTCGACGACATGCCCGCAGAGTTCGGTATTGCCGACATCAGTCTTTCTGGGTTAGCCCTGATCGACAAAGCCAATCGGCTCGGCGACTTGTTCTCCGTCGGGCATATTCTCGAAGAATGCAGGCTGATCCTGCCCGGCCATGGCGAAATGATGCTGGGTCTCGAAGTGCGCAATAAAGTCGCGATGACCTGGGCTAACCCGCCGGTCGGTCAGCGGGTGGGGTGTATTTTCCGCGGCGCCAGCCGAAATTTCGAAATCAGCCTTCAGAAATTCATTTACGAGATTGAATTGCAGAAGAAGCGGCAGGAGAGCGTATCGCGCTGAGGGCGGCCAAGTCCTAAGCAAAGAAACCATGGAGGTACCACCCGCCGTTCTCATCGAGTTCCCGGTATATCCAGGCGCGGACGCCTTCCGGGCTCACCGCCACGCGGTAATCCCGCCGGATCGACGCGCCGTCCCACCAGCCGCTCTCGATGCGTTCCCGCTCCGGCAGCAACCGGTAACGGGTTGGATCGCACGGTCGAGGCTTGGGCAGCAGCCACAACGGCCGGCGCTCCTTGCCGATGGCGAAGCCGATGGGCGATTCGTTCCGCGTCCAATCGCAAACGGCGTCTTCGGGAGCGCCGGAGACCCCCTTCCAGGCGAGCTCAGGGCGGTGATCGGCCGGGGTGTCCAGAAAGCGCAAGGCATCGCGTCCCAGGCGCTGCTGCAATTGTTCCAGCAAGGTCTCCCAGTCCAAAACGCCCGGAGTTTTGGCAGCGAATAGATCCGCCTCGTGCGCCCGATAGGGTTGTAGCGCGCCGCAACGCAGGCGAAGGGCGGTAACGGCGTCAGGCAGGGGCGTTCGCTCCAGACGCTCGCTCAGCAGCATCGAAATTCTCTCCGGATCGCGGCTGGCGTAGCGAAGCTTCAGTTCCAGGCGCGTGGCTGGCCGGCGGAAGTGGAAAAGCTCCAGTTCCAGCCGGTCCGTGGCGGCGTCGTGCTGGCGCAAAAAGGCAGCCAAATTTTCCAGCAGAACCGCGCACACGGGGCGCAGGTGAGCCAGGTTCTCGGTTTCCGCGGCGAGTTCCCGATAAGCTTGAAAGACAGGCGGCGTTCGGAAGAGCCCGGGCATTTCCTTTTCCCGCCCTGCGGCTCGGTCGAGTTGGCGTAGCACGGCAAGACCGTAACGCCGAGCTAGGCCGTCCCGCGGCAAACGCCAGAGATCGCGCAGGGTGTGGAGACCGGCCTTGGCGAGCCGGTTCGCCGTATTCCGTTCCAGGGGCAAGCGGGCGATGGTCAGATCGCCGAGCCCGGAGCGGAGTGCCGCCGGGTTCTCCACCGTCCGCTCCAGCCCGGAGGAGGCCATGAGCCAGGCCGGAAAAGGTGCCGGTGCCGCCGCGAGAATGTTGCAATGGCCCAGGTTTTCGAGCTTGGCACGCAGCCGCTGCGTCAAGGCATTCAAGCCGCCGAACAGGGTCAGGCTGCCGCGGATTTCAAGGACCAGGGCGGCCGGATAATCGAGGCTCACCCAAGGCGTGAAGCCGAGCCCGGCTTCCGCCAGCTTTTCCAGCGCTTCGCGTTCCATCCGTTCGTCGCGGCGATGCAGTTGCAGACCGGCGCATAAGGCCAGGGCCGCGTTCGTAGGTAAGCCGGGATGGATGCCGAAAGCCCCGGCGGCAGGGGTGGCGGCAGAAATCAGGGAACGCCCGCCGCTGTCCACCCATACGGCGGCGGGACAGTCGTCTTCGAGCTTGAAGACCTCCAGCGGCAAACGCGGCAGATAACAGCACAGCCAAAGTGCCGCCGGCGCCGGCTGCGAAGTAGCGGAGACTTGCGTGGCCGACAATGTGAGCTGGGCTGCCGGAACTGTCGGAAAAGCCTGCAAAGCCATGGGGTGTTCCAATGTTTAGGGCATTTTTATATCGGGTGTAGGGGCGAATGAATTCGCCCCTACACCATAAATTCGAACTGAAAATGCTCTTGCCCAATTTGCTCCTTCTTTCCGGGCAGAGGTATCTACATAAGTCGATCAAAGAAGGAATCGTTGCGCGATAGCTTCGTTTGAGTTGTAGGCCGGAATAAGCAAAGCGTTTCATACGGCACACCGTGTGCCGTCCCCTGTGGGCGCTGCGCATGCCAATCCGCTCCCGGCCGCTTGGTCCGGCAAAACTCAGTGGGACATAACATTGTGCCGGGAACGGCTATCGCCCCTTCGACTTCGCTCAGGACAGGCTTATCCTGGCCTACATCCGGCTGCGTCGGGAAAGGATTCCCGACTTACGTGGCTGCTTCTGCATGCTGCCTATTAACCCGGCCTATAAATATAGGCCGGGTTAATCCGGGGCAGGGATGCCCCGGCGCGGCGACAAGCCGCGTGAGCCCAGGCCGGGCGTGTACCGGCCTGGGCGGCGGCCCGAAATACCAGGAGGGTATTTACGGGCCTGATTAATAATTGGGAAACATATCGTCCGCCCCGCCAATCAGTACGGCATTCACGACCGGCATGCCGCGCGTCTTGAGAATGTGAACCCAAAGCCCTTGCTCTCCCGCTTCGAGGCGAAGACGCAGGGCGGCCGGGGTGCCGGCGGGCAGGTCGGACAAAAGCAGTACACCGAGGCAATGGCCTTCCGTCGCCGCCAGTTGCAAGCGGCGCAATACCGGAAAAGGAGACGGTTTGCGGGGCCAGGCCAGGACCATGCCGCAGGCGGTGCTGCGCAACAGTTTTTCCGCGCTCCACCAGATGTCCTTGTCGTTCGAGAGCTTGTCCAGCAGGAGCAGGCGGCCCAAATCGATGCCGGCATCCGCCAGGGCCGGTGCATATGGCAGATAAGGCGGCGCGATCCAGGCCAGGCGTTTTCCCGATCCTTGCACGTGCCGCATGGCGGGAAGCAAGAGATGCAGTTCGCCGATGCCCCAGGCGGGAACGGAAACTTCCATCAATGCCGCAAAAGGCCAGCCTCCTTCCGGTAATGCGCGGTCCAATTCCTGAAAGCCGGTGGGAATCGCAGCATTCTCGGCAGGTTGAGGCCGGCGGCCGCGCCACAGAAGCGGCGTCGTGCGGAGCAGTTCATCAAGTCCATTTGGGCTGTTCATCACACCCACTCGCTGCGGATGACGCCGACTACCACGCCTTCGATGCACAACTCCTGGCGCTCTAGGTCGACCGCCAGGGTTTCGAAGTCGGGATTGGCCGGTTCCAGATAGGCCACGGAGCCTTCGAGCCGCAGCCGTTTTACCGTGACTTCGTCGCCGATGCGGGCGATCACGATTTGGCCGCTGCGGGTCTGGTCGGTGCGCTGCACCGCCAGAAGATCGCCTTCCAGAATGCCCGCATCGCGCATGCTGAGACCGCGCACGCGGAGCAGGTAATCCGCTTTGCCCTGGAACAATTCCGGGCCGAGGCGGCAATATTTCTCGATATGGGCTTCTGTCAGCACCGGCCGGCCGGCGGCGACTCTGCCGATGACGGGCAGGGCGTCGGCCGGAGCCTGGTATTCCAGCAGCCGGATACCCCGCGCCAGAGAGGGCATGAGCTCGATCAGACCTTTTCGGGCCAATGCCTGAAGATGGCCGCGCACGGCATTCGTGGATTTGAGACCCAGCGCATCGGCAATTTCCGCGATGGTCGGCGGTACGCCGCTCTGGCGCAGGGTTTGGCGGATATGGTCGAGTATTTCCTGTTGGCGCGGAGTCGTGTTCTTCATGGCTTATAAAAGCAGTGCTTTTATAAGCAGTATAGTTGGGCTTTCGAGAAATGCGCAAGCATCGATATGGAGGATGCGACGAATGCTTTACAGCGTTAGCAGAAACGCGAGCAGATCCTCTTTCTCGGACTTGGTGAGTTTCAGTCCGAGCACCAGGTTGAAGAATTCCACCGTGTCTTCCAGCGTCAGCAAGCGGCCGTCGTGCAGATAGGGCGGCGAGTCCTTGATGCCGCGCAGAGGCGGAGTCTTGACGGAGCCGTCCGTCGAAGTGGCTTGGCTGGTGGTGATTCCGGGTCGGTAAAACCGTTCCACCTTCAGGTCATGGGTCTGGTTGTCGGTATAGTGGGGCGGTGTGTGGCAAGTCGCGCACCGGGCTTTGCCGAAAAAAAGTTCCTGCCCTCGGAGCGCGGCCTCGTCGTTGTTTTTTTGCGGGTCCAGTTTGCCCGACGTATCGAGCCTGGGCGCCGGCGGAAAATCGATGAGTTTTTGAAACTCGGCCATGAGGCGCGCTTCGTCGGCTCGTTCGACCATGTGGGCTTCCTTTCTTTTGGCGGCTTCAGCGTCTCCGTCGAAATAAGCCGTCTCCAGTTCGAATTCCGAGCGGTCCTCGATGCTTTTCAGTCGGCCCTGGGTGTCGAACAACTGCTGGACGTCGACGCCCCTGAGGCTCCGCGTGTCGATGCGACGGCCGGGTTCCCGCGGCCGGGTGCTCGATGCCGTCTGTATGGCCGCGCCGGTGTGGCCGTTGACATGGCAGTCGAAACAGGCGACTCCGGAAGAAGGATCTTCGGTACGGCGGTCATCGGTGGCGTTGAACTGCTGCTGGGGAAAAGGTGTGAGCAAGAGCCGCAGCCCTTCCAGCTGTTCCGCATTGATGATGCCGTCGAAAAGTTCGCGGTAGTTGGATAGCGTTATCAAGCGGCTTCGAGAGACATCGCCCAGGTCCGGCCGTGTCTTGAGAAAGAGCGGAGACGGGAGTTCCGGTTGGAAGCGATCCGGAATGTCGAAGCCCACGTCGAAACGGGTGAGATCCCGGCCTTCTTGCTCCTCGACGGCTTCTATGAAATTTTTGCTGAACACGATGCCGCCCTCGGCGGGATTGGGGTGGGGCAGAGGCATGAACCCCTTCGGAAACAAGTCTTGCTTTCGAATGTCCTCAGGGGACATTTCCACTAATTCTTCCCAGGTTATGACCTCCCGCAGTTTGACCCGCACGCCTTCCTGAATGGGTTTGCCATGGGTCATCGTCACTGTTTTGGAGGGGTTGTCGCTGAGATCGTAACGTTCGTCGAGAGCCTTCAAATGGCGCTCCATGGCATCCAGCTTTGCGGTCTTCATGCGCGCCATGAACTGCTGAAATTCCTCGGCGCTCCTCGCCGGAGCGGGACACATCGCGAGGCCGGTGAAGGTCAGGCCCAGGATTGCGAATCCACGCAGAACCGTTTCGAGTGCTTTTTCTGGCATCGTCCGTTCCTCCCTATCGGCACTTTGCTGAATGCAGCCTCGAAAGCCGCGATGGTTGAAGTCCGTAGACGAAATGTTTAATTAAATGGCAGTCATCTCGATAGCGATAGCCGTACGAATACGGACCCATTCAAAGTCGCTTTCGATGAGGAATTAATTTTTGTAGGGTGGGTTAGGCCGCGAGGCCGTAACCCGCCGAGCGACCTCGAATCGGTGGGTTACGCTCCGCTAACCCACCCTACATAATGGTCACTCGAATGCCCAATGGAATGAGTTCGATTCCAGGGCAAGCAGGGCGGTCGGAAACCCGCAAGAAGCCGCGGTGAAGGGGCGAGGGGCAAGCCGGGACGATCGTCCCGGCCCGCCGATGACGAAGATCAGATCCCGGAGAGGCCGACGATGTTGTAGCCGGCGTCCACGTACAGGATTTCCCCGGTGATGCCGGATGCGAGATCGGAGCATAGAAACGCGGCGGCGTTGCCCACTTCCTCGATGGTGACGTTCTTGCGCAAGGGAGCCGCTTGTTCGCCTTTGGCCAGCATCTCGCGGAAATTGGCGATGCCGGAGGCGGCGAGGGTACGGATGGCTCCGGCGGAGACGGCATTGACGCGGATCCCTTCGGGGCCGAGGGAAGCCGCCAGATAACGGACATTGGCTTCGAGGCTGGCTTTGGCGACGCCCATCACGTTGTAATTCGGAATGGCCCGTTCGGCACCGAGATAGCTCAGCGTCAGCAACGAACCCTTGCGTCCCGCCATCAGCTTGCGGCCGGCTTTCGCGAGCGCGGCGAAGCTGTAGGAACTGATGTCGTGGGCGATACGGAAATTTTCGCGGGTTACCGCGTCGAGATAAGAGCCTTCCAGGGCTTCGCGAGGGGCGAAGGCGACGGAATGGACGATGCAATCGAGCCCGTCCCAGCGTTTGCCCAATTCGTCGAAAAGCGCGTCGATCTGCTCATCGCTCGCCACTTCGCAGGGCAGGACGATTTTCGCGCCCAGTTCCGCCGCCAGTTTTTCGACGCGCTCCTTGAGCTTGTCGTTCTGATAAGTCAGCGCGATTTCCGCTCCCTCCCGCCGCATCGCCTCCGCGATGCCGTAGGCGATGGACCGATTGCTGGCGACACCGACGATAAGAGCACGCTTGTCTTGCATGAAACCCATGGTGAATCTCCGATTTCGTCTGGAAATGGCGCGAAAGTATCCGCTAGAGGCCGAATGCTGTCTAGCCTGCATTTCTCCCCCCCTTCAATCGCAAACGGTCGCTTAAGGAAGCTCTGAATAAGTCCCTGGCCCCGATAAAATAACGCCCAACGTCCAATTTTCGACAGGTCGACCCCAGATGAAGCAACTCGGACTCAGTGCCACCGTGTTTGTGAAGAAACCGAAGCTGACCAAGCGTCAGAAATTTCTCCAGGACATGGAGCAGGTGATTCCTTGGGCGTTGTGGACGAGCCGAATTGCACCGTACTACCCGACGGCCGGCCGGGGCAGGCGTCCCTTTCCTTTGGAGACGATGTTGCGCATCCACCTGATGCAGCACTGGTTCGGCTACTCCGATCCGGCGATGGAAGAGGCGCTGCACGACATTCCGATGCTGCGCGAGTTTGCCGGGCTGGATGCGGGCGAGGACGCCATGCCGGATGAAACCACGATCCTCAAGTTCCGGCGCCTGTTGGAAACCCATCAGATGGCGCAAACCCTATTCGATGAAACGGCGGCCCTATTGGCGGAAAAGGGCTTATTGTTGCGTCAAGGGACCATCGTGGATGCCACCCTGATCGCCGCCCCGCCGTCCACGAAGAACCGCGAGCGGAAGCGGGATGGCGAGATGAGTTCGACCAAGAAGGGTAACAATTACCACTTTGGCATGAAGGCGCACATCGGCGTGGATGCTGATTCAGGCTTGGTGCACACGGTGGAAGTCACCACCGCCAAGGTGGCGGACGGGGTCATGACCGATGCCCTGTTGCACGGCGAGGAGCGGGTCGTCCTGGGCGATCGGGCCTATACCCGCAAGGACCGCAATCTGGAGGTCGAACGCCAGGAGGGCGAGCCGGTCTGGGCATTTCCCTTCAAGCGTAAGAAGGGCGAGGACTTGCCTGCGGAACAAGTGCTTCACAACCGCATGCTGGCCGCGCTGCGGGCGGTGGTCGAACACCCATTCCGGATCGTCAAACGCCAATTCGGCTATACCAAGGTCCGGTACCGGGGACTCTTCAAAAACGGGCAGCAACTCTACCTGCTGTTTGCCCTCGGCAATCTCTACCAGGTGCGGGAGGAGTTGATGGCAGCCTAGGGATCAATCCGTGCATCGTCCCGGAAAACCGGGGGCGAGGGGCGGAAAGAGCGCCGATGGCGGGCGCCAATTGGGGAGGGAAAAACGACCTTTTTCGGCTGGCAGCCCCGGCCGGTTTATCGGAGCCACCAATAAAACGCACTTATTCAGAGCTTCCTTAAGTAGGTCGGCAATCCTTTGCCGACACAGCGGATCTGTCGGCAAAGGATTGCCGACCTACGGACTGAGCGGTGTCTGTTCACCTGCAACGCGGCTAACGATGCGACTATCGCACCGTTCGCTCGCGTATAATGGCCGCCTATGGTGATCAGGCAAGAATCGGTACATCGTTTTTCCGGTCTGGCAAGTTCCGGCCGCGAGCTTTTTTTTGCACGTCGAAGCTTTATACATTTATTCCGGCCGGCCGCGGTTCTGCTGCTGACTTTCCTGCTTGCCGCCTGCGGCAGTCCTCTGAACAATCCTTATCCGGCCGGGGACAAGGGCAGGAACATTCTTTATACCTCCTTCACCGAGCGGCCCAAGCACCTGGACCCGGCGCGGGCCTACAGCTCGAATGAATACGAGATCATCGCCCAGATTTACGAGCCGCTGTTGCAGTATGCCTATCTGAAAAGGCCCTATCAGCTCGAGCCGCTGACGGCGGAGGCTCTGCCAATAGTGACTTACCTCGATAAGGATTTGCGTCCGCTCCCGGACAACGCGCCTGAGGAACGGATAGCGTACAGCGAATACGATATTCGCCTTCGTCCGAACATCCTGTTTCAGCCTCATCCGGCATTCGCCAGGAACGGCGATGGGAGCTTTCGCTATCACGCGCTGACCGAAGGCGAATTGGCGAAAATAAGCACGATTACCGATTTTGCCGAAACCGGCGCCCGAGAGCTGACGGCCGAGGATTACGCTTATCAGATCAAGCGGCTGGTGCATCCCCAGCTGCATTCTCCGATCGCCGAGATGATGAAGAGTTATATCGTCGGTCTCAAGGAGACGGGCGAGCGGATGGCGAAGGATTTCGAAGCCCGGCCGGATAAATCGGAATTTTTCGATATTCGCGGCTATACCGTGGAGGGCGTCGACATCGCCGATGCGCACCGCTTGAAGATCCGGCTGCACGGCAAGTATCCGCAGTTCCGCTTCTGGCTGGCGATGCCGTTTTTTGCCCCCATGCCTTGGGAAGCGGATGCGTTTTATGCCCAGAGGGGGTTGATCGAAAAGAACATCACCCTCGACTGGTATCCGGTCGGCACCGGCGCCTATATGCTGGCGGAGAACAATCCGAACCGGCGCATGGTGTTGCTGAAAAACCCCAATTATCACGATGAGTTCTACCCGGCAGAGGGCGAGCCGGAGGATGCGGCGAAGGGTTACTTGAAGGATGCCGGGCAAAAGCTGCCGTTTATCGAGAAAGTCGTCTTCACTTTGGAAAAGGAAACGATTCCCTATTGGAACAAGTTCCTGCAGGGCTATTACGACGCCTCGGGGATCGCTTCGGACAATTTCGATCAGGCCGTCCAGTTCACCGGGCAGAACGATGCCGAACTGACGCCGGAGATGAAGGCCAAGGATATCCACTTGGAGACGGCGATCACGACGACCATATTCTATATGGGCTTCAACATGCTCGATGCCACGGTGGGCGGGCTGGACGAGGCCAAATCCAAGCTTCGCCAAGCCATCAACATCGCGGTCGATTACGAGGAATTCATCGATATTTTCATCAACGGACGCGGCGTTCCGGCCCTGGGGATTTTGCCTCCGGACATTTTCGGTCACGTCGAGGGCAAGGACGGGATCAACCCTTACGTGTACGACTGGGCGGACGGCGCGCCGCGCCGCAAGAACATCGAGGCCGCGAAAAAGCTCCTGGCCGAGGCCGGCTACCCCAACGGTGTCGACGCCAAGACCGGCAGGCCCTTGGTGCTTTATCTCGATACCGTGGCGCGGGGCCCCGACGACAAATCGATTCTGAACTGGTACCGCAAGCAATTCGCCAAGCTCGGCATTCAGCTGGTGCTGCGCACCACCGATTACAACCAGTTCCAGCAGAAGATGCTGAACGGCAACGCACAGATTTTTATGTGGGGCTGGAATGCCGATTATCCCGACCCGGAAAACTTCTTTTTCCTGGTGTACGGCGAGAACGCCAAGGTGGGCAAGGGCGGAGAGAACGCGGCCAATTATAAGAACCCGGAATTCGATCGCTTGTTCGAGCGTATGCGCAACATGGACGACGGGGAGGAGCGTTTCCGTATCATCCAGGCCATGCAGGAAATCCTTAGGCACGATTCGCCCTGGTTATTCGGTTATCATCCCAAGGCTTTTTCGCTGCATCATGACTGGTTCCGCAACCTCAAACCCAATCTGATGGCCAACAACGGGCTCAAGTACCGGCGCATCGAAGCCGAGCAGCGGGAGCTCAAGCGGGCGGAGTGGAACCGGCCGATCTATTGGCCGCTGGCCGCGGGTTCGGGGCTGCTGGTCGCGGCGATCGTCCCGGCCTATTCGACCTATCGCCGCCGCATGAGGTCCACCGCGTTATGATCCGCTATATCATCCGCCGCGTGCTCTACGCTCTTCCGCTGCTATTGGGCGTGAACATCCTGACCTTTCTGCTGTTCTTCGTGGTGAATACGCCGGACGACATGGCGCGTATGCATCTCGGGGAGAAGCATGTCACCCAGGAGGCGGTCGAAGGGTGGAAACACGAGCGCGGCTACGATTTGCCCCTGTTCTGGAACGATAAAGCGGAAGGCGCCGAGAAGGCGACCCGGACGATTTTTTATCAGAAGTCGGTGGGTCTGTTTATGTTTCGGTTCGGACGTTCCGACAGCGGACGCGAAATCGGCGCCGATATCCGTCAGCGCATGTGGCCGTCCCTCGCCATCGCGGTGCCTTCGCTCATCGTCGGGCTTTTGGTGCACATCAGCCTGGCGCTACTCCTGGTGTTTTTCCGGCTGACTTATCTGGAATTCTGGGGCATTGCCTTGTGCGTCGCGCTGATGTCCGTTTCGTTCCTGTTCTACATCATCGGCGGACAATACCTATTGGGAAAACTGCTGCAGCTCACGCCGATCTCGGGTTACGACTCCGGAGTCAACGCTATCCGTTTCCTGATCCTGCCCTTGGCCATCAGCGTGGTTGCCGGCATTGGTTCCGGCGTGCGCTGGTATCGAACCCTGTTCCTGGAGGAAGTGGAGAAGGATTATGTCCGTACCGCGCGGGCCAAGGGGCTGTCCGAGCCGCAGGTGCTGTTCGGGCATGTGCTCAAGAATGCGATGATTCCTATTTTGACCGGGGTGGTCGTGGTGCTGCCCTTGCTGTTCACCGGCAGTCTGATCACCGAATCGTTCTTCGCCATTCCGGGGCTAGGCAGCTATACCATCGATGCCATCAGCCAGCAGGATTTCGCCATCGTGCGCGCCATGGTGTTTCTAGGCTCTGCGCTTTACGTCCTCGGTCTTCTGCTGACCGATCTTTCCTATACGCTGGTCGATCCAAGGGTGAGGCTGGGTTGAGCGGGACTCGCAAGCGTCGAAAAAGACAGGCCATTGCAACGGTGTTAAATGCGGAGACGCACATGAACAGAGAATACACGGCGATTACCAAGCAAATCGGCGAATGGCGGGTGGGATGGATCGAAGAAATCCCCGGCGTGAATTGCCAGGAAAGAACTCATGAAGAGTTGTTGAAAAGCCTCAGGATAACTCTGATCGAGGCGCTGCAATTCAATCACGAGGAGGCGAGTTCTCGTAGGGTGGGTTAGGCCGCGAGGCCGTAACCCACCGAGAGACCTCGGATTGGTGGGTTACGCTGCGCTAACCCACCCTACAATTAATCTTCTCAAGATTTGCAAGGACTTAGGTGTGCCGCTCGCAAAGTAATCCGACATGTTGAAGCTGCTCTGGACCGACATTCTGTTCTTCATCCTGCTGGCGGGGTTCGCCGTGCTCGTCGTCCGGGCCAGGGGCCGCGAGCATTTGCGCCGGCCCTGGCGCAAGGTGGCGCAGAGCCGCAGCGCCATGGTGTCGCTGGTAATTCTGCTGGCTTACCTTTTCATTGCCGTATTGGATTCGATCCACTTTCATCCGCGGATTGAAGGCGAAAACGGCCAATACCAAGGCGAGGTGATCAGCGTGCTGGACAGCTGGATGACGCCGATCCGGACGCGCGTGGAAAAAACCTATTCGGCGCCTTTTTCGTCCTACGCCTATGCCAAGGAAATGATCCGTCAGCCGGACGGTACGCAACGATGGGACTATCCCCGTTTGCAATACGGCGGCGCGCATCTGGCCGATCCGGAACACGAGAATATAGCGGATATTCTGACGACCGGCATGAAGGGATTTGGAAAGGGAGTATTGGTCTGGCTATTGCCGGCTTTGCTGGTCGTCGCCTGGCGCAGCCGCCAGGACCGTATCGGTCCGGCCGAGAGTTTCAAGCGCATCGCCCTCGGCCGAACGGAAATTCCGTGGCGGGCCGCATTACTGACGCTGTTCCTCATTTTGGCATGCGGCGGCACGCTGGGCGAGCTGGGGCTGCGCTATCACGTGCTCGGCACGGACAAGGTCGGCGAGGACGTGTTCTACCAAAGCCTCAAGAGCGTTCGGACCGGGCTTTTGATCGGCACCCTGACCACCTTCGCTACGCTGCCGCTGGCCTTGGGATTCGGTATCCTCGCCGGTTATTTCCGCGGCTGGGTCGACGATGTGATCCAGTATCTTTACACCACCCTCAATTCCATCCCCGGCGTGCTGCTCATCGCTGCCGCCATGCTCATCATGCAGGTGTACATGGCCCGGCACGAGGACGACTTCGCCAGCCTGGCGCTGCGGGCCGATTTCAGGCTGCTGTTTCTTTGCCTGATTCTCGGCATGACCAGCTGGACCGGCTTGTGCCGCCTGCTCCGCGCGGAAACCCTGAAGTTGCGCGAAATGGAATACGTTCAGGCGGCTCGGGCGCTGGGCGTCAGGCAAGGCACGATCCTGGCGCGGCATATCCTGCCCAACGTATTCCATCTGGTGCTGATTTCGGTAGCCCTGGATTTCAGTTCGCTCGTGCTGGCCGAGGCCGTGCTGTCGTACGTGAATATCGGCGTCGATCCCACCATGGAGAGCTGGGGCAACATGATCAACAGCGCCCGGCTCGAAATGGCGCGGGACCCGGTGGTGTGGTGGTCGTTGGCGGCCGCGTTTCTGTTCATGTTCACCCTGGTGCTCGCCGCCAATCTTTTTGCGGATGCCGTGCGGGATGCTTTCGATCCGAGGCGGGCGGAGTGATGGACTAGCCATTGTCATCATGTTCGATAAGGCCATGGTATTTTTTCCAGATTCCCGGAGGTAGCTTTTCATGAAATTAAAAGTGATCGTCCATCAGGCCGAGGAGGGCGGTTATTGGGCTGAAATTCCTGCGATTCCAGGCTGTGCTTCTCAAGGCGAAACCTTAGAGGAGTTGTTGGCGAATCTTCATGAGGCCGTAGAAGCTTGCTTGTCCATTGAGGTCGAGGAGAAAGGTCTCGCACAGACGGACAGGATTTTGGAGATCGCCGTTTGAAAACCATTTCCGGCAAAGCTTTAGGGAAATTGCCGGAGCGGCATGGATGGGAGCTAAAGAGAATCAACGGCAGCCATCATGTCTACGGAAAGCAAGGTTATTCGGCGCGTATTTCGGTTCCTGTTCACGGCAATGAGCCGCTCAAAATCGGGCTTCTAAAACATTTTCTTAAGGTGGCCGAAATTTCGGAGCATGAATTGTGAGTGTTGTCTCTGAGGTGCTGGAAACCGGTGTAGAGCGGCAACCGGCCAGCTCGCTTTTGTCGGTCTCCGATCTCCACGTGAGTTTCCGTCAGGGCGCGGAGCTGATACCTGCCGTTAGCGGGGTTTCGTTTCATATCGACAAGGGCGAGACTTTCGCCCTCGTGGGCGAGTCGGGTTCGGGAAAATCGGTCACGGCGCTGTCGGTATTAAGGCTCTTGCCCCACAATGGACGAATCATGAGGGGGCAAGTGAGTCTTGGGGGCACCGATTTGTTCGGGTTGCCGGAATATGCCATGAGCGCCATCCGTGGGCTGCGCATCGGCATTATTTTCCAGGATCCCATGAGTTCGCTGAACCCGGTCATGACGGTAGGACGGCAAATCGGCGAAGTCCTGCGCTTGCAACGGGGTTTGCAGGGCAGGGCGGCGAGAAATCGTGCCTCGGAGCTCCTGGATCATGTGGGACTGCCGAATCCGGAGCGGCATCTGAATGAATATCCCCACCAGCTTTCCGGCGGCATGCGGCAGCGGGTCATGATTGCCATCGCTCTGGCCGGGGAGCCGGACCTCTTGATCGCCGACGAGCCGACTACCGCTTTGGACGTGACGATTCAGGCGCAAATTCTGGAGCTTCTCGAGCGACTGAAGCGCGAAAGCGGAATGGCGCTGTGGCTGATCACCCATGATTTCGGCATCGTCGCGGAACTGGCCGACCGCGTGGCCGTCATGCGCGCCGGCAAGATCGTGGAACAGAGCGATCGAGAAGGGTTTTTCGAAAAACCGGAGCATCCTTACAGCCGCGAGCTGTTCACGGTCATGCCCCGCTTGGACGCCTGCCTAGCCCGGCCCGAAACACATCATTCGGACCCGCTGCTAGTCGTGGAGGACTTCAAGGTCCATTACCCGATCAAGCGCGGCATCCTTCAGCGGACCGTGGATTATGTCAGGGCTGTGGATGGTGTTTCGCTTTCGGTGGCGCAGGGCGAGACCCTGGCCCTGGTGGGCGAGTCCGGATGCGGCAAGACTACCCTGGGCAAGGGGATTCTCAATCTGATCGAGAATTCCGGTGGGCGGGTCCGCTTCGATGGCGCCGATATCACCGGGCTTCGCGGCGAGGAACGCCGGAAACGTTACGCCGAGATGCAGATCGTGTTTCAGGACCCGTATTCCTCCATGAATCCGCGCATGGTCGTGGGCGACATCGTCGAAGAGGGACTACGTGCCTTGCATCCGTCCATGACCGAGAAGGAGCGGCGCGAACGAGTCGAGGATTTGCTCCACAGCGTCGGTTTGCCGAAAGAGGCCCGATTGCGTTATCCGCACGAATTTTCCGGCGGACAGAGGCAGCGCATCTGCATCGCGCGGGCCTTGGCTGTCGATCCCAAGCTGATCGTGTGCGACGAGCCGACCAGCGCCCTCGACGTTTCGGTCCAAGCCCAAATTTTGAAGCTTTTGAGGGATCTGCGCGATCGGCGTGGTCTCAGTTATTTGTTCATCACCCACGATTTGGCCGTGGTGGCCGAGTTGGCCGATCGGGTGGCGGTCATGCACCGGGGCAAGATCGTCGAAATGGGGTCGACTCAGCAAGTTCTTTTTAAGCCGGCTCACTCTTACACCAAGCGTCTGTTGGAGGCAGTGCCGAAGTTAAGAAAGGGACAAAAATAGTTTCTCTCACTTCCAAGTGACAGTGAGCGGAACGAAACGCCTTATGGCCGCTCGGCTGAAATGAAAAAGCCGGGCGCAAGGCCCGGCTAAATGCAGATCGATAACAGGCGTTCGTCTAGTTCTGTACCGCCGGCAAAGTGAGAGGACTGCCACCTGCGTCATTAATACAGCCGGGCTGTTCAAAGCCGGCCGTGACGCCATCCCCGTTGCCGTTATACTGGTCGAGAATAATATTGTCCGGACGAGCGGGATCGCCCGATACACCGCCGACACCCTGCATCTGGTCCAATCCCAGGTTCTTACGAACGCGCCAGGCGATGTTGTGGTCGGCACAGGAGGTATCGCCGCTAACACCCACGGCACCGATGATCTTTCCATTCTTGTAGAGGCCCAATCCGCCCCCGAATACGTTTACGCCACCGGGACGTTTGCCCACCATCGGGTCATTGGCCTGACCATAGTGCTTCGGGTTACCGCCGTAAGCCACGCCGGGATTTACCGGATTGCTGAACTGAAGGCCGTACAAACTGCCGCCGAGCATCGTTTCCGCGTTGGCGCCGGAGGTTCCTTGCGCGGCCGAGTAAAGGTTACCGGTGGAGAGTGCTAGGCCATTAAGGCTAAATGCATTGGCCGTATTGGCTTTTTGGGCGGAAATTACGCGGCTGCCGGGCCATTGGGCGCCACGGTTAGCTCCGGAGAAGGCAACCGCACAGACTACGCCATCACGATTGACGATGGTGCCCCACATGTCGAAGTCCAGTCCGCTGCTTTCGCTGGCAACGGCGCTGATGAGAGCATTTTTCAGCTCGGCATGGGAGGGCAAACCGTTGCACGCCTCCTTGCCAGCGGAAGAATCCGCCATAACATTGCTGCAAGCCAAGGCAGCCGCCCCCAAGGCTATTATTATTTCTCTTGATTTCATAGCAGAATTTCCATTCGTTTGTTGGTGTTGAAAGACAAATAAAGTTATTGAGCGTACCGTCCGCAGCCGGCGGATTACAGGCAAATTAAGAAAAAAGCCCAAAAAGCATTAATTAACAGGGTTTGAAGTCAGATTTCGACAATAACAGGAGCATAAAGCGGGCCATGTCTTTTGTCCCAGTGTTGCAAAAGACAATACGGGCTTTCCAGGAAGCGATTTTCCATTAAATCTAGATTGCTAAGACAAATGGCACGACTATAAACCGGCTATACCGTTTTGCGACTGTAAAAAAAACTGACATTTTCTGTTATCAAGAAGCCGGAATGAGTGATTAATCCGGATAAACCTATGTCCGTATCCTTTTTCATATGTTTTTACATCTTTATCAGGAAGTTAAAGTGTCAGCTTTTTTTACAAATAAGCCGAATCGGTTAGCGCCAGAACACTCCTTCAGGTAACGTTCCAGACTTTCCGGTCAATCGTCCCTCGCCCGATTGATGCAGCAGCGCAAAAATTTCGGCGGCGGCTTTTTTCTCGGTTTCCCCCCAGCTTTTGATTCTTCCGTCGCAGTAATGCTGTCGCAGGGCGTTTTGAATCCGTTCGTCGGTTTCCTGCGTTAAGGGGACGACCTTGCGCCAAACGGCGTCCGACTCGCAGATCGATTTTTTGGCCGCGTCCGCCGCCTTCAAAAATCCTGAAAGCGCATTCTCGTGAGCATTGGCCCAGTCCTCCCTAAAAACATAACCGAGACTCGGTACATCGGCGTCTACCCCCAAGCCTCGAAGTATGCCGCGTCCATCGATAAGACGACGATAATTCTGAGCCTCCAGTTTGGCGGCGAAATTCCAGTAATTCAGGACGGCGTCCAGCTTGCCTTGTTGCAACTGTTGGTTGAGCAGCGGCGGCGCGCCGAAGACCTTGTCGGCGGACTTGTCGAGGTCCAGGCCGTGCTGTTTTTGAGCCAGAGCGCGCAGCAGCAGCCAGTTTTTGTCCAATCCGCCGCCCGCGATGCCTAGCCGCTTTCCCTTGAGATCGGCGATCCCTTGGATGGAAGAGCCGGCCGGTACGATCAACGCCCCATGGCTGGTAGAGTAGGGCAGAAAAGTGACATCCATGCCTTGCCCGCGCTGATTGGCCACCCAGATCCAATCGGACACGATTACATCGACGCTTCCTCCTTGCAGGGCGATTTTCCCCGCCTCGGCGCTGGCAAGGGGAGTCGTTTCTATGGTGATCCCCTGCGCCTTATCGAGTTTTTCCTCTTGAATAACGGCAAGCTCCCAGTTGAGCGTGCCGAAAGCCAGCATGCCGATTTTGATCTTTTGATCGACGGTTTCGGCACAAACGTGACCGGCAGCGATCAGGGCGAGGAAAATCGAGATGACGATTTGATTGTGCATGATGTTTAAACCGGTGCTAAAGAAAGGACTGTAACATTTCCAGGGCGGTAGCTTCAGGATAAAGCCGAACACATCATTGTCCGCATGCCTCGCTTAAAATTCTTGCCATTTTGGGCCCGTTGACTGCGGTACAGTATTCGCGTTTGACCGCGGCTCGTCCGGCTTGTCCCAGGCGGATGCGCAGGTCGGGGTTATGCAGTAGTTCCAGCAAGGCGGCTTTCCATTCCGATTCGGTGGAGGCGAGAAAGCCGTTGACGCCATGCTCGACGATCCTGAGGTTGGCTCCGACCGGCGAGGCGACCACGGGTTTGTGGCAGCCCATGTACTGGATGAGTTTATAGCCGCATTTCCCCCTTTCCCAAGGGGTATCGGACAGGGGCATGATGCCGACGTCAAAGCGCCGGATTTCGTCCACTTCGGTTTGTTCCGACCAGTCGCGATACTCGATGTCAACATTGGAGAGCCGCAAATGCGCGGCTTCCGCCCCCACCACTTTTATCCGTAAGGGATGGTCCCGTGCTATCGCCGAAAAAACGTCGTTCAAATTTCGCAAATACTGCGCCGTAGTGGGCGAACCTATCCAGCCGATGGTGAAGATGTCGTTTGGTTCGGTCGGATTCTGGGGATAGCGGTTCAAGTCGATCGAGGTTGGGATAAGCGCCACACGTGCGGCGCCGGCTTTAGTCGCCCGCTCGGCGAGGTATTCGCTTCCCGCGATCACCGCTTTGGAATGCCGCATGACGCGGTCTATCTTATCGCCCAGGATTTTGCGGATGACAGGATTGGCGTGACGATCGTAGCGGTGGAAGATGGCGTCGTCGTAGTCGACGACATAGGGAATTCCCGCGCGCGCCATGGCGGTCTCGATCCAAGCCGGAAGCCAGGGCAATACCTCCGCTTCGATCCAGATCAGGTCGTATGCGCGTAATCCCATCAGGGATACGATCCGCCTGCCGTAGCCGGCGAGCGCATAGCGCAGCGATTTTCCGTGTCCGGCATAGAATCGTTCGAGATACTCGTCCTTGAAGAAAGGCGCGACCGTGATCCGAAATCCCTGGCTTTCGAGATAGGGTAGATACTGATACGAGCGGAGCCGGCTGCTGGCCCCGAGTTGGCCGTAGCGGCTAAGAAGCAGCACCTTCATTTATCGATCGGCGCGTCTGGCCCAAACCGTCATCCGTGCGGTTTGGCCGAGCCGGCTCAGGATCAGGGCCAGCGGATAAAGGGGCAGGTTGAAAATTTCGGGATGCCGCTTGAGGAAGCGGGAAACGGTCGAATTGGGCCATTTGTCTTCGATGAGATAAGCCGTGCTCGCCACTAAATCGGTCATCACTTTCTGGTAAAGAATCTTCTCGATGCGCCAACCCGTAGCGTTCAGCAGGGCTTCCAAAGTCTCCGGGGTGAAGTGGTACAAATGGGCGGGCAAGTGCAAGGGAAACCATCGCTGTTTGAACCAGCCGAGTTGGAAGCAGGCCGCGTTGGGAACCGAGATGGCCAGCCAGCCGTCCTTCCGGGTCCAGCGATGCAGCTTGTTGAGCGCGAGCACGGGGTCGTGCAGGTGTTCCAGCACCATCCAGCCTACCACCAGATCGAACTGTTCGGCGGGTTCGGGCGCCGATTCCAGGCTCCCGCAATGAACCGAGAAGCCTGCATCTTGAGCATTCTTCGCCGCCGTGGGCGAAAATTCTATGCCTTCCACTCGCCAGCCTTTATCGGCCATTCGCCCTAGAAAGCTGCCCGAGGCGCAACCGATTTCCAGCATTCGTCCCGGTTCGAGTGCGGGCAAGGACAGGCTGTGTATCCTCAAGGCATTTCTGACGAATTCCTTAATGGCATTCGCCGCTGTTCTGAAACGCGAATGGGTAATGCGGGTGCCGGCGTAAGGCCCGTAAGTCTCGGGATAGTAATAGCCGATGGTGTCCGCGGTCGGTCTCGGATCGGTTCGCAACAACCCGCACGCCGAACATCGAACCACGGAATACGTGCCGGGCAGGTCATGCAGTCTGTCCCTTCCTTGCAGAACCAATTCATCGCGGCTTTCGCAGCCCATGGGACAGGGCTTGCTTTCAAGAGCAATAGAATCTGGCGTATCAGTTGAAACCATATTGATGTTTAGCGAGAGCTGGCTAGACGGGCTTTATCGATCCACGCCAGGCCCAGACCGATCGGAAGACTGATCCCGAACAGCAGCGGAAAGCCGACTTCCGCCAAGCTGGCATATAAGGATTCTCCGGCATGGACCGAGTATCGGATGAAGTTGGCCATATTCTTGAGCTTGGGTTTGATTCCGGTGGGCAAGCGTACCGCTTCGCCGTAATAAAGCCGAGCGCCTCTCGGGCTTCGATAGCGTATTGCCCTCGCTTTGGCGGTCAGTCCGTCGGGCAGATACTGGATGATCCGCATCACCTCGTTGACGCACCGGAACCTAGGGTTGAGCCGGTTGAAAACGACGCCTTCCGCCAGGAATTTTTCGCCGGGGATTTCCGGAAAAGGATATGACCGCAGCCGTTCGGTCCGGACGAAATAACACTTGTCGCCTTTCATGTTCATTTCGAACCAGTATTCCCGATGGCTCATATCCATGGAGTCCCGGGGAAACCGCTTCGGGACGATGCTCCCGTCGCGATAAGCGCACAATCCCATGACGCCATCCAAGGACATTTTTTCTTCGGGAGGAATGGCATGCCAGATTTCATGGAATCGTTTCAGAGTGTGGGGCAGAAGGAGATCGTCCGAGTCGTGAATCAGGAACAATTCGCCGGATGCCAGCATCAGCCCTTGGTTGATCGCCACATGCTTGCCTCGATTCTCCTGATGTACGTAGACGATAGGAAAACCGGCGCTCGCTTGCCATTCCTCGACCCGCGCACGGGTATCGTCGGTGGAACCGTCGTCCACGATGATCCACTCGAAATCGGTAAACGTCTGCGCCTTGAGGCTCTCAAAAACCTCGGCCAGCAACCGAGCCCGGTTGTAGGTCGGGGTGAAGACCGTGAATGTGTATGACGGCATCGTCGAACCGATCAGGCAGACCGCTCGAAAAGGGTATTTTCCCGTTCCCGGAGAATACGGTATCCGTTATCCGAAATGAGGGATCGTAATAGTTGTTTCCGCTCGGCCGTTTGCGGACCGCCTTCGATTTCGACCAGGATGTAGGCCGGTTTAAGCTGGGGAATATCGGCAATGTCATCGAAAAACCGATTCAGGACCGGATATTCGAATCCTTCGATATCCAGCTTCAGGACATCGATCTTTTTCACCTCAGCCATCTGCAAAGCGTCATACAAGGAATAGCACTGGACCTCCTCCGTCTCTCCCTCGGCCTTGAGGAAACTGTTGGCGCCTCGGTTGCCTTGCCGATTGAGCCCTAGCCGCAGCATCTCCTTCTTGTCCGAGATGCCGATTTGATAAGCGGCGATCACGCTGTTCCGGCCGTTGATTTCGATATTTTTTCGCAGGAGTCGGAAATTTTCCGTCGCCGCCTCGAAGGCGATCACCTTGCCGGATGCGCCGACGATCTCCGCGGCGAACAGCGCGTAGGCGCCGATATTGCTGCCCACGTCCACGAATACGCCGCCTCTCGGCAAACGCTTCATCAGGAATTTTCGCTCCCACCGGTCGTACATGTGCGGGATGAAGAACAGATTGCCGCCCACGCAATCGGACGGATCGACGATCATCTCGATGTCGCGTCCCCGATAAGTCCAGATGGTGGAGCGAAACCAGGCCCCAGAGATGAACGAGCAGACCAAGGGTTTGACGATGCGGTTGCTGATTCCGCTAAACCGCCAAACGGGCGGAATAAGCCGCGTCACGGCTTTGGCGGCTTTGACGAAAGGCGGTATCGGGCTGATCGCTAGATCCATGTTCATCGTTGATTTTTGTTGTTGGCGTTTAGCCGATGAGGCTCAATTTTAACCTGGTTTTGACGATTACCAGCGCTGAAAGGTTTATGCCGGCGACCGCGATCGCGCTGGCAATAGCCGCGCCCATGGCGCCGTGTTCGCCGATGAGATACAGCTCTAAAGGCAGTTGCACGGCCAAGCCGCCGCCCATGAGCCACGTGGCTTCCTTCTGATGTCCGGTCATGGTCAGCAGGATGGTCCCGAGTCCGGTCAGAGCGTACAGCGATTTTCCGGCCAGGAGCATGATCAGAAGAGGGTAAGCATCCACGAACGATGCTCCGAAAATACCGAGTATGTATTTTCCGGTGCCGGCAATGAATGAGGCGGCCGTCAAAACGAACAAGGCATTGCCTATTGTGGTGATTTTCAGTAGCCGCCGGAGGTCCGGAATCAAGCGATTGTTCCAATGTGCGGCGATTAAAGGCGCGGTTACGCTGCTGGCCACGACCAAGCCGAAAGCTGCGAAATCTGCGACTCTGGCCGCTACCGCATACGAACCGGCTTCCCGCGTGCCCACCATCGATCCGATCAGGAGGATGTCCAATTGGCTGATCAGCAGCTGGATGCCGACGACGACGAACATGGGAACGGCCATGGTCAGCCATTCTTTTTTTCGATAGGACGGCAGGCTGCCGGAAACGCCTCCCGGCAGGGATTGCCGAAGCCATGCGCTGCCCAGCAGGAAGTTGGTCATGGCTACGGCCAGGCTGATCAGCATTGCCGTCACGGGATCGACGAAGTCGTGAAACCCGAAATAAATCGCCGACAGCAGAATGATCAGGAGCAGGGGGCGAACGAGGTTTTCCGGGAGTTCGGCGAAACTGATTTTGAGCAGGCCGCGGAGAACGCCCACGCGCAATTCGGACAAGGACATGAAGGGCACATGGAGGAAAGCCAGGATGAAAACATAACGATGCAGATCGTCCATTGTGTCTTTCAGCAGCCAGCCGATCATCGCTGCGGCTGACCCGACGACAAGGCAAGCTCCGAGCGTGCTGCGCGTCGCGAAAGCCATGAAACCTCGAATGGCGCCCCAGTCTTCCTGCGAGTTGTAAATCGCGACGTACCGGATCGAGGTCTGTACCATGCCCAGTTGGGCCAGCCAGGATAAGATCGGGGTGAAGGCGAGGGCGTACACGAATAGCCCGTAATTGTCGGAACCCATGAACCGCGCGGTAATCGCCTGAGCCGTGAACGACAGGCCGATGCCGACCGCTCGGAGGCTGAAAGTGCCTATTGCGTTGCGAACGAGATAAAAAAAGGTCCGGTCTTTCCCGAACCTCGGCTTTGCGATCATTGATTCCGATAAGGTTTGAATGGGTTTGCGCGGGCGCGCGACCGATCCTTTTTCGGTTGCGGCACGAAGCGGCGGATGCTGACCCTGAACCGATCAAGTTTGCGCCATCGGGTATTATACTGTCCTATTTTCTTGAGTCTTTCTTCGCGAGTTTCGGGACGAAGGGCTCCGGGGCGAGCGCGAACAGGCAACCAAGACACGGGCCATACGAAAAGACGACGTTCCGCCTTCCCAGGTCATTGAGCCAAGCCGTTTTGAACAAGAAACTTTTATTTTTCGTTACCGAAGACTGGTTCGTTTGCTCACATTGGCTGCCCCACGTGACTGCCGCCCGTGACGCAGGCTACCAGGTCTACGTGGTGACGCGGGTACGGCGGCACAGGGCTATCATCGAAGCGCGAGGCGTCCATGTCGTTCCGCTCGAATTGTCGCGGCGCGGCCGCAATCCGATGGCGGAACTCCGGGTGATTGCCGATCTGATCAAGATTTACCGAAAGATTCGGCCCGATCTGGTGAAGCATGTCGCCATGAAGCCCGTCGTCTACGGCACCATCGCCGCCTGGTTCAGCCAGCCATGTGCCGTGGTGAATTACATGGCCGGGCTCGGCTGGGTGTTCACTTCGGACAGCGTCAAGGCGCGGCTGCTTCGTCCGGTGGTCCGCGCCGTGCTGGGGCGGCTCCTCGCACGGGGGCACGTTATCGTGGAAAACCCGGACGATTACGAGCAGATGATGAGCTTGGGGTTGCCGGCCGCCCGCTTGAGCTTGATCCGGGGCGCCGGTGTGGATCTCCGGGAATTCAGTCCGGCGGTAGAGCGCGATGAGGTCCCTTTGGTCGTCCTGCCGGCGCGTATGCTCTGGACCAAGGGGATAGGAGAGTTCGTCACGGCCGCCGAGCGGCTGCGCGCCGAAGGCGTTGCGGCGCGATTCGCCCTGGTAGGCGATCCTGACCCCGACAATCCGGAATCGGTCTCGATCGACCAACTCGAAAGTTGGCGGCAGAAAGGGGCGGTCGAATGGTGGGGGCGGCGGGACGACATGCCTCAAGTGCTCGCCGCATGCCATATCGTCTGCCTGCCCTCGTATCGGGAAGGCCTCCCCAAGGCGCTGCTCGAAGCGGCAGCCGCGGGAAAACCCATCATCACCACCGATACCCCCGGCTGTCGGGAGGTGGTCCGTCACGCCGACAACGGTCTGCTGGTACCGGCAGCGGATGCGCTCGCTCTGGCCGAAGCGCTCAAAACGTTAATCGAGGATGGGCCGCAGCGGGAGCGGATGGGGCGTCGCGGCCGGGAAATCGCGGAGACCGAATTTTCCTCGGAAAAGATAACCTCCGAAACTTTAGCCCTGTATAACGCTGTCCTTTCGTGAGTGGTAGGTCGGCAATCCCTTGCCGACGAAGGTGTCTCGTCAGGGAAACTTCAATTTCCCGCCACCGTCATCTTATCGAGCAAAATGGACCCGGTTCGGGTATTGCCCCGCAGGTCTACATCGTTTCCGACGGCCTGTAGATTCATGAACATATCTTTCAGGTTGCCCGCGATGGTGATTTCCTCCACGGGGAACTGGATCTCGCCGTTCTCCACCCAAAATCCGGATGCGCCGCGGGAATAATCGCCGGTGACCGGGTTGACGCCCTGGCCCATCAGTTCGGTGACGAGAAGTCCCGTATTCATGCGTTTCAGCAAGCCCTTCAAATCGAGTTCGCCGGGGTCGATGACGAGATTGTGCACGCCGCCGGCATTGCCGGTGGTTTTCATGCCGAGCTTGCGGGCCGAGTATGTGCTCAACACGTAGGATTCGAGTATGCCGTCCTTGACGATGTGGTGAGGTCGGGTCCGAACGCCCTCGGCGTCGTAGGGTGCGCTGCCCAAGGCCTTCTTGAGGTGCGGTTCCTCGTGAATCCGTACGAAGGCCGGGAAGATCTGCTTTCCCAGATGGTCGAGCAGGAACGACGACTTCCGATAGAGATTGCCGCCGCGGATGGCGCCGATGAGATGGCCCAGCAGGCTGGACGCGATATCCGCCGCGAAGATCACCGGGCATTGCCGAGTGCTCAGCGAACGGGCGCCGAGCCGCTTTACCGTGCGCTCGGCGGCCTTTCGGCCCACCAGCTCGGCCGCTTCCATGTCTCGGGCGTCTCGCGCCACGGTCCACCAGTCGTCCCGCTGCATGCTGTCGCCCCGCTGGCCGATGACCGAACAGCTCAGGCTGTGGCGGCTGGACGCATAGCCGTGCAGGAATCCCAGCGAGTTGCCCAGGACTCGTAACCCTTGGAAGGTGTTGAGGCTCGCGCCCTCGGAATTGACGATTTCGGGATGAAACCGGCGTGCGGCATTTTCGCAGCCTATTGCCAGGTTTATAGCGGTTTCCGCGTCCAGGTCCCAAGGATGATAAACGTCGAGATCGGGGAACTCGGTAGCCAGCATGTCCCGGTCGGGCAATCCGGCATATTCGTCTTCAGCCGCATATTGAGCGATCCGGCAGGCGGCTTCTACGGTTTCCCGCATCGCCGTTGCGCTGAGGTCGGTGGTGCTGGCCGAACCCTTGCGCTGGCCCACGTAGACCGTGACGCCGAGTCCCCGGCTGCGATGATGTTCGATGGTTTCGACCTCGCCCATCCGCGCGGTGACGGAAAGGCCGTGCTCCAGACTGACGCCGGCCTCCGCCGAGGTGGCGCCTTGCCGCCGGGCTTCGGCCAGGCAATCCGCCACCAGGGATTTCAATTGTTCGAGTTGTTTTGCTTCACGTGCGAAAGTCGTGGGTTCCTGCACGGATGGCTCCTTCTAATCGTTAAATCGTTCGGATATAGGAACGGGTGGGGCGCTGGTCTTAAACCCGAGTACCGCCCACGGTCAGCCCGTCCACCCGCAAGGTCGGCTGGCCGACGCCCACGGGTACGCTCTGGCCGTCCTTTCCGCAGGTGCCGACGCCGGTATCGAGCTGCAAATCGTTGCCGACCATGCTGACGCGGGTCAGCACGTCCGGGCCGTTGCCGATCAGGGTCGCGCCTTTGACCGGCCGGGTGATTTTCCCGTCTTCGATCAAATAGGCTTCGCTGGCGGAGAACACGAATTTGCCCGAGGTGATGTCGACCTGGCCGCCGCCGAAGTTCTTGGCGAACAGCCCTTTTTTCACCGAACCGATGATTTCCTGCGGGTCGTGAGGTCCCGCCAGCATGTACGTGTTGGTCATGCGGGGCATGGGCAGGTGGGCATAGGATTCGCGGCGGCCGTTGCCGGTCGGCGATACGCCCATGAGCCGGGCGTTGAGCTTGTCCTGCATGTAGCCCTTGAGAATGCCGTTTTCGATCAAAACCGTGCATTCCGTCGGCGTGCCTTCGTCGTCGATATTGAGCGAACCGCGCCGGCCGGGCAGGGTGCCGTCGTCGACTACCGTACAGAGCGGCGAAGCCACGCGTTCGCCGATTCGCCCGGCGAAGGCCGAAGTGCCTTTGCGGTTGAAATCGCCTTCGAGTCCATGGCCTATCGCTTCGTGCAACAAAACGCCCGGCCAGCCGGGTCCCAAGACCACGGTCATGGTTCCCGCGGGAGCTTCGACCGCTTCCAGATTCACCAGGGCCTGGCGCACGGCTTCCCGTGCGTATTCGATGGCCCGGTCTTCTTCCAAAAAGAAGCGGTAATCCGCGCGGCCGCCGCCGCCGCAGCTGCCTTGTTCGCGGCGCCCGTTTTCCTGGACGATCACGCTGACGTTGAGCCGCACAAGCGGACGCACGTCGCCATGGAGCGCTCCGTCCTGGCCGATCACCAGAACGACTTCGTGGCTGCCGGCAAGGTTCACCATGACCTGTTCGACGCGCGGATCGAGTCTCCGGCATTCCTCGTCCAGACGTTTGAGGAGGGCGATTTTCTCTTCTTCGGGCAACGATTGCAGCGGATCGATCGGCAGATAAAGCTGTGGCGGGCGGTATAGTCCGGAGACTTCCCGTTTGCCCTGTGCTCCCTCTCGAGCGATGGCTCGCGCGTTCTTGGCGGCTTCGAGCAGGGTCGGCAGCGTAATTTCGTCGCTGTAGGCGAATCCGGTCTTTTCGCCGGAAACGGCGCGTACCCCGGCGCCTTGTTCTATGCTGTGGCTGCCTTCCTTCACGATGCCGTCTTCCAGCATCCAGGACTCGAACCGGGTGGATTGCAGATAGACGTCGGCGGCATCCACCGACGCGCTCAAGAGCTGTCCCATGACGCGGTCGATGTCGCCGCCTATGAGTCCAGCCGGCTCCAGCAGGGTTTGCCGGGCGATTACAAGAGGATCATGACTCATGATGAGGTGTGAGAATTAAGCTGATGATAAAAACTAGCCTACACGCCATAGCCCTCAGCGGCAATGCAGTTTGCGGTGGGTCAGGGCCGGAAACGCGGCCCGCACTTTCTGCAGCCGGTCGCGGTCGAATTCCGCAGTCACCACACCGGCGCCCTGTGGAAGGCTGCCGAGCACCTGGCCCCAAGGGTCCACGATCATGCTGTGGCCGAAGGTTTCGCGGCCGTTGACGTGAAACCCGCCCTGATTGGCGGCGACGGTGTAGCACAGGTTTTCGACCGAACGGGCGCGCACCAGGATTTCCCAGTGAGCGGCGCCGGTTTGCGCAGTAAAGGCCGAGGGAACGACGAGAATGTCCATGCCGCTGTCCGCCATCTGCCGGAACAGTTCGGGGAAGCGGAGATCGTAGCAAATCGACAAACCGAGTCGCCCGAACGGCGTGTCCAGGACCAGAGCCTCGCTGCCGGCGTCTATGGTCTTGGACTCGTGATACTGTTCGTCGGTGCCGGGCACGTTGACGTCGAACAGATGAATCTTGTCGTAGCGTCCTGCCCGCTCGCCTTTGTCGTTATAAACCAGGCAGGCAGCGCGGACTTTGCCGTTGTCGGCGCGGATCGGCATGGTGCCGCCGACCAGCCAGACCTTCAGCCGCTCCGCCGTCTGGGCGAGAAAATCCTGGATCGGTCCGGAACCGTCGGCTTCGGCTACGGCCAGTTTGTCGGCTTCGGATGTACCCATGATGGCGAAATTTTCCGGGAGCACGACCAGGGAAGCGCCCCGGGACGCGGCTTTCTCGACTAGTCGCCCCGCCTCGATGAGGTTGGCGCTGACATTGGGACTGGACGCCATCTGGATGGCGGCGAGAACCGTTTTACTCATTCGTCTTTTTCTCCGTTTCGGTGCCAAAACCTGATAAATCTTTCATGCCGCTCCAGGCCCGGTCGAGAATGTCGAGCGGCAGGTTGCGGCTAATCTTGGTGATTTGCGGTTCGTCCCAACTACCCTTGACGGCGTAGTGGGTCGCGGTGATGCTGTCCACTTCCTCGCCGACCAGTTGTTGTGCCAGAAGCACGGCAGCCCCGACTGCGGGTCCGCCGGCCAGAGCGCCCGCAATGGGCAGAGCGACGCTGGTGTGGGGTATGACGGTGACGACTTGATCCAAATCTCTCGCCACCAATCCGGCGCGGCCGTTGATGACGATCTTGGCGGGAACCGCATCGATTAGAAAACCCTTCGTTACGGCTTGACTGTTGCCGAGCTGAAAGGTTCCCAGGACGCTGTCATAGGCTAGGCCCTTGCCGAACAAATCGCTGAAATCGAAGGACAGCCTGCGCCACAACGTGTCCAAGTTTAACATACCGAGCACCCGGCCCAGCCCCGGCTCGACCTTGAGAATCGCGCCTTTGCCCAGCTTCATCCGGATGTCGCCGTTGACGCTGGCACGGGAAAATTGCTGGGGCGCGCCCGGCCAGGACAAAGTGAAGTCGACGTCGGAAGGGGTTTCCCTGACCTCGCCGGAATAACCGATGACGGTCAACAAATCACCCATGTCCTCGATGCGGAGTTTCCCCTCGATACGCGTGGATACGGTTTGGTCCGCCGACCGTGTCCAACTGCCGTGGATGTCGAAGCGGTGATTTTTGGTCCCGCCCTCGAGTGTTCTTATGATCATGCCATGAGCGTGGCGTTCGGTTTGAAGTGTGAATGGGCCTAAATCGGCGTCCTGCCAGAGTAGCCGCTTGGCATTAAGCGCCAGATTCGGTACGGCGGACGGATCGATGGGTTCGATGTTCGCCGGTCCGGCTTTATTGGCCTTCAGTTTCGGTAACTTGAGGTGTTCCAGATCGAAAGCGATCGAATCGGCCGTGGCTTTGAAGCCCCCCTTGCCGTAAGCGCTGGCGATATGGCCCCGCCAATGTCGGTCTTCGCTCTCCATGTCGATGATCAGGGGACCCAAGGTTTCTTTGTTCCAATATAGCGTCCCGACGTTCAGTTCCAGTTTACGCAAGAGACCGGTACTGCCCGGCTCGTCCGAGGAGTTGGGCAGCAAGCGTCGCCATTCGGCGGCTTCGAGTTCATCCAGTCGGGCGAAAATTGCGAGGCCGGGTTTCGATGAGGAGGAGGGGAGCGGTGTTCCGATGGCGATATCGCCCCTTTCCAGCTCGATGCCGGTATCAGATTCCGAGAGCCTGAGCCGTGCGGTGACATCGTGTCCATAGCTCAGCCGAAGCGGGATCTTGCTGCCGGCGAGAATCGCCGTTTCGATGAATAGATCTTTTCTCGCTTTTTCGCGCTTTCCGAGTGGCGCCGGCAGATTCAACTCCAGGCCCGTCATTCCGGACGACAGCGACAGAACCAGCGGATCGCTTTCGGTATCGAGCGATTCCGGAATCCGGAGATTGAGCCGATAATCCGTGGCTCCCCGCGCCCATCGCCAAAGACTGCCGGGGATTTGTTCCTGCAGGTCCGACACGCCGATGCGGCCTTTGATCTCGACCGAAGTCTCGGCCTTCTGTCCCGAGATGCGGATGACGGCGGGACGATCGAACGCCGAGGCTCGAATGGCATCGGCGCTCAAACCGGTTCGCGTAAAATGCAAGGGGCCGTTGATGTGCCCCAGTTCCAGCCCGGCATCCTCGACGCGGAGGGTCGCATTTTTGAATTCCGCTTTGCCTTCGACTTCGGTATCGCCCAGTTTTTGATCGAGCGGAATGGTCAGGTTCAGCGAAATATCCGTTTCGCCGGCGGTGCTCACGAACTTGCCGAGCCGTTCAGGGATATCCCGAAGGGGAGTGTGGGCGAGAAAATCCAGGGCATCCGGCACCGTCGCGCGAGCGGTTCCGCTCAGTTTGAGCCAAGGCGAAGACTTTAGGTCCTTGGTTTCGGCGTGCGCTTCCACAATCTGGCCCTGGCCGATTCGTCCTTTGGTCGAGCCGATTTCCATGCCGGGACCGTGGAATTGCACGCGGACGTCGGTTTGGGTCAGCGGCGGCCAGTCCGGATGAAAGCGAAGTTCGATGTTTTGCGCTTCGATCGAGGATTCGAATACGCCTTCGTTCCGATAAAACGGGAAATCGGCGATCGCGCCGTGAAACAGGAGATGGGCATTTCGGACTTGTCCGCCGATCAGCGCCTGCTCCAACCAACGCGAAGTTTGGGGGATTACGGCGAAAGGCAGGTAATTCTTGACGGCGGCCACAGTCGTTTCGCCGAGTTGCACGCGAAGATCGAGGAAGGGAGAGGCATTTGGGCTTTTCGGCAGGACGACTCCGAACCGGCCGCGTGCGGCGAGATCGGCGTTTTCGAGCGAAAGCGAACGGGATGAAATCGACCAATCCGTGTCGGTTTGCCGCCAGGACAGATCGGCCGTGGCCTTATTCAGATGAACCGGGCTCTTCAGTCCCAGCGCGGCCGGTTGGATATCCCCGTTTTCGACTGATACCGAGATCCGGCCGGTTTTGTCGGTACCGCAGAGTTTTCCGGCGAAACCGGAAACGCCCGGAAGCGATTGCCAGGCATTCGAGCCGAAATCGTCGAATGTTCCGCACAGGGCTACGCGTTCGCCCAGCGATCTTCCGGGTGCGAAAAAGAAACTGGTATTCCGTACGGTGCCGCGCGGAGCCAAGTCCCTCAACATTCCGTCGGCTTTTTCGCCGAGCACCGGGAGAGCGTGCAAGACGGTGTTGATATCGCCCAATTCGAGGTACGACGCCGCGGCGCGTATGACGGCAGGCGTTCCGTCGGCGCGACGGGTGAGGGCGAAGGAAAGGCGGGTCTTGGGCCAGGTGTCGGTCAACGCCGGCCTGAAGCGATCGAGATCCAGTCGCCAGCCGTCGTTTTCCAGTTGCCACCTGAACCGGCTTTCCAGGGAGGCCAAAGCCAGCTGATTTTCGGTGTTTGAATCCCCATGGAAAACGAATAACGGCTTTGCGAGCTTGACGTCTCCCGTCACGGAATTCAGCGCGCCGTTCCAGTTTCCCCAAAGTCTGAAATCCGCTATTCCGGATTTCATGGCGAAACGCGGCGTCGATAAGGCGTCGGCTATCCGGGCCGTATCGATGCGCTTTCCTTCGAGGTAAAGCTTTCCGGACCACTCCTCGGCCCGGAAGAGATCGCCTTCCGCATTCAGGACAAGCCGGAATGCTTGGCCCAGACTTTGAGGCAAGATGATATCGGCACCGAGCTTATGTTTTCCGTTTTTGTTGGCAAGCCGGATATTCGCCCGTCCTAAGTGCAGAGACGGTTTGTTCCCTTGCAAATCCAGCCATTCCAGATCGCAGTCCAACAGTTCGAAGCGGCCGTCGCCCATGAGCCAGGCCGGCGGCTGGTCGCGCACGTGCAGACCTACGATGCCGATCGTGCCGTCTTGCCTGCGCCGGATCGAGAGTTTCGCTCCGATAATCTTCAGCCGGTCGAAGCTGGGTTGGCCGGTCAACAAGGTGCGAAGCGGATCGACGTCGACGCGGATTGCGGCGAATCGGATCGCCGGCTGGCCTTGCGAGTCCAGGATATGGAAGCCGTTCAGGGAAAACTCGGGATGGAAGCCATGCAGGCGGGCCGACAGTTCGTCGATTCGGACGGTTTCGCCGATCAGGAAACCGATTTCGGTTTCCAGGCGGCGGCGATACTCCGCCGCTCCGGGAAACAGCCAGAAGCGCAGGACAGTAACCGTCAGCGCCAATATGACAATGAAGCAAAGACCGAAATACAGCGCCGTTCGGTGGGTAAAACGAAGAATTCTTTTCAAAAGACGGCGCTACAGCAGGACGACATCGTATTGCTCCTGGGTATACTGCGTTTCGGCGCGGAATTTGATGCGAACCCCTAGGAATGTCTCCAGTTCCGACAAGGTGTCGGCTTCCTCGTCCAGCAGTCGCTCGACGACTTCGTTGGATGCCAGCACGAGGAGTTCCTGGACATTATATTGACGCACTTCGCGAATGACTTCGCGGAAAATCTCCATGCAGACCGTTTCCGGCGTTTTCAACACCCCGCGTCCGCTGCACGCCGGACAGGGCTCGCACAGGATGTGCTCGAGGCTCTCGCGGGTGCGCTTACGCGTCATTTCCACCAGCCCGAGCGAAGACACCTCGCTGATGGTGTTCTTGGCGTGGTCCTTTTCCAGGCTTTTTTCCAGCGCTTGCAGGACCTGCTGCTTGTGGTCCTCGTCCCGCATGTCGATGAAATCGATGATGATGATGCCGCCGAGATTGCGCAGCCGTAGCTGGCGCGCAATGGCTTGGGCCGCCTCCAGATTGGTCTTGAAGATGGTTTCTTCCAGGCTGCGTCCGCCGACGAAGGCGCCGGTGTTGACATCGATGGTCGTCATCGCCTCGGTCTGGTCGAACACCAGATGGCCGCCTGACTTGAGCATGACCCGGCGCTCCAGAGCCTTCTGTATTTCGTCCTCGACGCCGTAAAGATCGAACAAAGGCCGTTCGCCGGAATAATGCTCGACGAGGGGAGCCAGTTCCGGAACGAATTCCTTGGCGAACTTGACCAGGCGACCGTAGGTTTCGCGAGAATCGACCCGAATTTTCTCGACTCGGGCGCGGTGCAGATCGCGCAAGACCCGCATGCTGAGCGGCAGGTCCTCATGAAGCAAGGTTTTCGGCTTGACGGTCTTGATCCGCTGAGCGATGGAGTTCCACAGCTTAAGCAGGAACAGCATGTCGGTGCGGAGCGCGGTTTCTTCGATGCCCTCGGCGGCGGTGCGCGAGATGAATCCTCCGGTGGCGTGCTCCTTCTGAAAGGTTTCGATGACGGTGCGCAGCCGAATCCGTTCCTGAGCGCACTCGATGCGCTGCGATACGCCGCAGGTTCGGCTGTAAGGCATATAGACCTCGTACACCGACGGAATGGCGATTTCGGTGGTGAGCCGCGCGCCCTTGGCACCTATGGGGTCTTTGACGACTTGTACGACCAGTTCCTGCCCTTCGTGAAAAATCAGCTCGATCTGGTCGGTCGGTGTTTTCTCCCGATCGGTGGCTCCTAGATCCGATATGTGCAGGAATGCCGCCCGTTCCAGCCCGATATCCACGAAAGCGGCCTGCATGCCGGGCAGCACTCGGCAGATCTTGCCCTTGTAGATGTTGCCGACCAGCCCGCGGCGGCGGGTCCGCTCGATCAAGACCTCTTGCAAGACGCCGTTTTCGACGATGGCTACGCGAGTCTCCCGCGGTGTGACGTTGATGAGTATTTCGTCGCTCATGCGCCGGCTAGGTGGCAGAAACGTTGAGGACCGAGATCCCGACACATTTCAACAGTTCCGCCGTCTCGAAAAGCGGCAAACCCATGACGCCCGAGTAGCTGCCGGACAGATGCCGAATGAAGACCGCACCCTTGCCCTGAATGGCGTAGGCGCCGGCTTTGTCGCGGGGTTCGCCGGTGGCCCAGTAAGCTTCGATTTCTTCCTGGCTCATTCGGCGAAAGCTCACGCTGCTGACAGTCAGCGCTTCCCAATGCCGGTCGCCTTTCCGCAGCGAAACGGCGCTCAGGACCCGATGCTCCCTACCGGCCAGCTGCGAGAGCATGCGCGAAGCGTGCTCGAAATCTTGCGGCTTGCCCAAGATGTTCCCGTCCAATACGACCTCGGTATCCGCCGCCAATACCGGCAGCCTGCCGCCGCTGCTCTTCCATGTTTCGAGCGATTTTTCCGCCGCCACGCGCTGGACATAGGCTTCGGGGGACTCGTTCGGCTGCGGGTGTTCGTGAACTGCGGCCGGCATCACGTCATAGGCGATGCCGAGTTGATCGAGCAGTTCGCGGCGGCGGGGCGATGCCGACGCCAAAATAATCTGCGGACTTCGGGTGTCCATGCTATCGGTGATAAGGGTGATGCTGCAGAATGCTCCACGCCCGGTAGATCTGCTCGGCTACGATGATACGCACCACCGGGTGAGGAAAAGTCAACTTCGATAAGCTCCATCGTTGATTCGCGCGTTCCAGGCAAGCCGGAGAGAGTCCGTCCGGTCCTCCCACCAGAAGCGCCACGTCGCGTCCGCTTTCCAGCCAGCGCGCCAAAGTTGCGGCCAAGTCCGGCGTGCTCCACTCCTTTCCCGCCACATCGAGCGCGACTACATGCACATCGCGCGGCAATGCCGCCAGCATCCGCTCTCCTTCATCCTCGGTCAGTCGGACGATGTCGGCATTCTTCCCGCGTTTCGCCGGGGCGATTTCCTTCAGCGCCAGTTCGCACTCCCGGGGCAGGCGTTTGGCATACTCCGAATAAGCTTCCGTCACCCAATCCGGCATACGGTTACCGACGGCCACCAAATGAATCCGCATGTGACAGCGCGGGACAAAAAAACGAATTATAAGGCAATCGGCCTAATTTACCGACTGCGACAAATGGGGTGGCTGAAAGAAAAAGCACGTAGGATGTGCTGACCGAAGGGAAGCGCATCGGTTGCGAACGATTCGCTTCCTTGCGTCAGCGCATCCTACCGGCTCGCCATCGACGCGTTGCGAATCAAGCCAGTTGCAGCATCTTGTTCAGAGCCAGCTTGGCCCAGCGTGCGTCACCCTCGGGTACTTTGATGCGGTTGACGACGTGTCCTTCCACAAGGTTTTCCAGCACCCAGAGCAAGTGTTGCGGATCGGTTCGGAACATCGTCGAGCACATGCACACGGTCGGGGACATGAAATGAACTTCCTTGCCCTGCGGCTTGAGTTCCTCGGCCAGCCGATTGACCAGGTTGAGCTCGGTGCCCACCAGCCAGCGGGTGTTCGGCTCCGCCTCGCGTACGGTTTTCAGAATGTATTCGGTCGAGCCGATGTACTGGGCTTTCTGGCAGACTTCGAAAGAACACTCGGGATGGGAGATCACCCGTGTGTCCGGGGAACGCTCCAAAAAGCGGTCGATATGCTCCGGGCGGAACATCTGATGCACCGAGCAGAAGCCCTTCCAGAGAATGATCCTCGCCCGGCGGATTTCCTCTTCGGTCAGGCCGCCCATGGGTTTGGCGAAATCCCAGGTCACCATCTCGTCGAGCGGAATGCCCATGCGATAGCCGGTGTTGCGTCCGAGGTGCTGGTCGGGAAAGAACAGCACTTTCTGCCGCTGGGCGAAGCTCCAGTCGAGAATCTTTTGGGCATTGCTGGAGGTGCAGACGATGCCGTTATGCCGCCCGCAGAAGGCTTTCAGATCGGCTGCGGAATTGATGTAGGTCACCGGCGTCACGATTTCGTCGGGATCGAACAGTTGACCGAGTTCGTTCCAGCACCGCTCGACGGCGGCCAAGTTCGCCATGTCGGCCATCGAGCAGCCGGCCGCGAGGTCGGGGAGAATCGAGATTTGTTCGGGACGCGACAGGATATCCGCCACCTCCGCCATGAAATGCACGCCGCAGAACACGATGTACTGGGCACTGGACTTGGAGGCTTCGCGGGACAGCTTGAGGGAATCGCCGGTCAGGTCGGCGTGGCGGAACACCTCATCGCGCTGGTAATGATGGCCCAGAATCACGCAACGATCGCCGAGTTTTCGCTTCGCGGCGATGATTCGTTGCTCGCACTCGGCGTCATCCAATAGGGCAAATTGCTGTATGGCAAGAGCGGATACGGACATAATTCGGCGGTAACACGAGTGAAATAAGGCAGTGTGGAGGCCGATAATAACACAGCAAAATAGTGCGTAATAGGTAGCGCGAACGGGATCGACGGTGTGGTCTTGTTGCGAATCAATCTGAGAAATGCGGACTGACGTTTGGGATATTCCGACTCAGTTCCGCGGACGCAGTTGATTCAGGGGGGGCGCCGAATTGGCGGCGAAACGCGGTGGCGAAGTTGGCGGCACTGGTGAAACCGGCCCGGTGCGCAGCCTTGTTCACGCTAAAGCTTTCGCGTTCCAGCGCGGTGCGTGCACCGTCCAGCTGAACCGCCCCGGTTTTCCCGGAGACAGTTAACGTTGAGTCAGGCCGCGATGACCGACCAGTTTCAGCTTCCGCCGCAGCAGGCCGGTCAGGGAATGGCGCCGCCATCTAATTCCGTCATCGTTGTTTCTGTGGAAGCCTCGCCAGTCTCGGCACCCGAGTTCATGGCGACGTTCCAGTCCCGCACCACGCGTTGCGCAAACGACCGCACTCCTTGATCGGCATCTCCGGCGAGTCGCTCGAATGCATCGATCACCGCACGATCGCGGAATCCCTGACTAGCGCCATGCTGCCATAAGTGGTGCGCTGCACGCTGACGGAACTCGGAGGTGCGGCCGGACGCTTGGGCGGTGGCGATCAGCGCTTCCGTAGCCCTGGGATCGTCAACGCCCTCCAGTACATCCAGCGCCTCCTCGTGCAATCGGCTATACGGCGATCGTAAGGCATCCAGGGCCCGTTCCACCGAAGCGGACAGTCGGCGCCTTTGAGCCTCTTCGAAAAGTTTCTGTTGGGCTTCGGGATCTCTTGCTTCGTCCGGATCGATCCCCGCGTACGATCCGGGCAGTGGGCGGAACTCGTCCAGGCTCTTAGGCTCGCCGGGAGCGGGTTTCGGCTCCGCGGCGATCAGCCGGAGCGTGTCCGCGCTGCCCGGATTTCCCAGGACTCGCGTCACCCAACGTCCTTGGTTGTCGGGATAAGCTACGAAGGAATAACCGTCGAGCAGTCGTCGCAGCGCCTCGGGCACGTCGAGGTCGGCGAACGTCACCGATACCTTTCGGCGGTCGGCTTCCGCCTCGCCGATGAGGAAGCGGATTCCGGCGGCGGCCCCGACTTCTTCCAGGCAACGCTGCAAGGTTTGATTTTCGCAGCGCAGGCTCAGGCGCTGATCGGTATAGCGCGCTTCGGGTTCAACCGTGGAAGTGGCCGGAAGCGCTTCGCCGCAAACTCCCGCCAACAGTGCGACGGCTCCTAAAATGGTTTTCCGGTGGATCATGATCACAAGACCTCGTTCGGTGTGGGTTCGCCCGTTACTTTCGCCATGCCCCGCCGGGCACGACGGCGCTTTTACCTTGAAAGCAACCGGGATGCCATCGCCTCGAAGACTGGACACACGCGCGCCGAATTCCCGCACTCGGGAAGCTCGCCAGGCAGGGTGACGCGCTTCGGATTGGGTTCCCCCTCGGTCGCCCCCCTCAAATCAGCGCCATTTTTACGCCATATCGTTTTGTGTACGAAATATCGTAATTCCTCGACGGATTACGATCGGCTCGCTGCCCCATGCTCTTAGGCATAACCCAGTCAATTCAGTCGCTTACATGAGGAGGCGAGTGTTGGCCCGCGGTTTGCGCCAGTACGCATCGTCACCGTACCCGAAAAGAAATCTCTTTACATACATTCAGGAGACGAGCCGTGAACACTCTTAAAACACTGACCGCCTGGTTCCTTACCGCAGCCACCGCCCTGGGAAGCACGGTTTCCCAGGCCATCGACAACTCCGCCTATTCGCACGACGCCGACAACGGCGCCCGCAATCCGCAGTGGATGAGTTCGCTGCCCGATAGCCGCAAGTTCAGCGAACTATCCGTGCCGGGAACCCACGACACCATGGCGTTGTACGGCGGCGACTATGCTCAGGCGCAATCCATGTCGCTCGCGAAACAACTCGATGCGGGCATCCGGGCACTGGATATCCGCTGCCGCCATTACGAAAACACTTTCCAGATCTATCACGGCTTCGTGTACCAGTTTGCGAGCTTCGAGACCGTGCTGGACGCCGTGCAGCAGTTCCTGAATCAAAACCCCCGGGAAACCGTTTACATGTATATCCAGTCGGAAACCACAGACATCACGCCGGCCAAGGGAAACACCCGGTCCTTCGCCGAAACCTTCGACGACTACAAGTCCCGGTATCCCGGTCTGTTCTGGGAGTATACCGGCGAGAATCCGACCCTGGGCGAAACCCGAGGCAAGGTCGTCGTCATTCAGAATTTCTATCACTCGCCCGCAGTGGGTCTCGATTACGACCGCTTCGTCAAGCGGGATAACGATTGGAAAGTCAGCACCAACTGGAAACTCTACGACAAATGGACCTCGGTCAAATCCCAGCTCCAACTGGCCGCGACGGCGTCGACCGATACGGTTTTTTCCATCGGCTTGAACGGCGCCGAAATCGCTTTTCCCTACTTCGTCGCCAGCGGCCATAGCTCGCCGGGCACCAACGCGCCCCAACTGATGACCGGCCTGACCACGCCGGGCTGGAAGGACTGGTATCCGGATTTTCCGCGGGTCAACTGCGTGTTGGGCATCTGCTCCATCGCCTTTCTGGGCACCAACCAGTTGACCAACCTTTGGCTTCTGACGCAGCGGATGACGGTGGACCTGCTCAACATGGACCCGAGAAACAAAGACCGGGAGCGCATCCCCTATCCCCGCGTCGGCCTCATCTGGGCCGATTTTCCCGGTAGAAGCTTGATCGAGAACATCATCGCGCTGAATCGCAGGTAGTCTCGAGCGGTGGAGCGCATGAAGGGGTGGCAAGATGAGGAGGCATTGCCACCCCTCTTATTATCTTGGCACACCGTGAAAAGCATCGCTCATGCTGAAACTGGAAATAAAATGGGGTACATCGTTCCGCTTGGAATCCATTCCATTGCGCAATGCTGTCTGAGGCGGTTCGAAAAAGCATGACCGTTTCACGCGGAGACTTTTTTCAGACCTGGAAATAAGCCGAGCTGCACGAGAACTACGCATACTCGGCATCGCACGAGCCCGCCGTCCGCGAATTGAGATGCCTGCCGGCATCCTCTATTCTTAGCGACTTTAATGAAATTAGCCGATTCGTGCTCAATAAGACGATAACCGGCGGGCGGAGATGTGAACCTAATCCAGCAATTGTTATTGACGGTCGGCCTGGGTTTGATGGCTGTTTCGGTTAAGGGAAGCGATCTGGGCCTGAGCGACGAACCTTTATTAAAAGAATTTCATTTGGCGGATTTCGACGGTAAGGCGGACGAAGCCGCCTTATTGAGCGATTGGAAGATCATAGTGGAGCGACAACCGGCCAGCATGGCGTTTCGGCTGGGCGAAGACCGAACAAACGGTGTTTCGGGGAAGTCCCTCCAGGTGAGATACGCCTTGCCGCCGTCGGCCGATTCGGTGGATCTCCCGGAAACCAGCGGCGAGTTCAGCGCGTCGCTGAATTTGAACTCGCTGGATGCGGCGGACTACGATCATTTGAGGTTCTGGGTCAAGGGAGATCCGGCCGAGGGTTTCAACCCCGAGTTCGAGGTGCAGTTTCGCCGTCCGGAACCGGCAGGGAGCGGGATGAAGGAAGTCGGCAGCTTTATGGTGAGCGGTATTACCGATCAATGGAAACAGGTCGTCGTGCCTTTGAATTACATGATCGGCATCAAGGACTGGAGCCAATTGTCTTCCTTCGTCATTACTTTTTCGCCGCGCGAGATGCGCGTCCATAATGGGGCCTATTGGATCGACGATATCGCGCTGATCAAAACCGGCAAACCGGGGCCCGGCACCGGCGATCTAGTCATCGCCGAAAAGAAGAAAGCCTGGGAAGACGCTTTAGGCGGCGAAGCGGCGGCGCGTCCCAAACTGCGGGAGCGACTGGCCGGCTGGCCCGCTACGCCCTTGATCGACGGCAAAACCCTGCCTGCCGACGAGCGGGAATTTCTCCGCCGCATCGCGCAGGATACCTGGCGCGGCCTCGACGCTTTGACCGACAAGCTGCACGGTTTGCCGCTGGATCGCGTGCATTTCGGCAACGGCTCCGTCGATCTCTCGGTTTCGAAAATCGGCGATTACACTAGCGTCACCAATATCGGTTTTCATTTTCTAGCGGTGGTTGCCGCTCACGAGCTCGGATTCATTACCCGCGAGCAGGCGCTGGAACGGCTCGCGGCGACGCTCGCGACCTTGGAAGTTCTGGAAACCTATCGGGGCTTTTATTTCAATTACTACAACACCACGACACTGGAGCGTACCAGCAATTTCGTCTCGTTCGTGGATTCGTCCTGGCTGACGGCGGGTCTCGTCGTTGCGCGGCAGACGTTTCCGGAGTTCGCTGCCCGTTGCACGCGGCTGATCGAAAACGGCAACTACCGTTTTTTTTACGATCCCGACCATAAGCTCATGTCCCACGGGTATTATGTGAACATGGCCTTGCGGTCGACCTTCCATTACGGGGTGTTTTACGCCGAATCCCGCATCGGAAGCTTGATCGCCATCGGCAAGGGCGATGTTCCCGAGGAACACTGGTTCAGGATGGCGCGCACCCTGCCGGCGGAATTCGATTGGCAGTCGCTTACGCCTCTGGAGCGCACGGAGAAGAGCGTGAACGGTTTTCGCTGGATCGGCGGCTATTACCAATGGCGGGATTACCGCTATGTGCCTTCGTGGGGAGGCAGTTTGTTCGAGGCGCTGATGCCGGCGCTGGTGCTGGATGAAGCGCAGCACGCACCGGGCAGCCTCGGCTACAACGGCAAAGTGCATACCGACATACAGCGGGCATACGCGCTGGAGTCGCTCGGTTATCCGGTCTGGGGCATGTCGCCCAGTTCTACTCCGGGCGCGGACCGTTATTCGGAGTACGGGGTAAAGTTTCTCGGTGCGGCGGGCTACGGCGAGGGCGTGGTAACGCCTCATGCGGCGGCCCTGGCCCTGCTCACCGAACCCTCCGAAGCGGCGGTCAATTTGCGGAAACTGATCGAACTTTATCCCATTTACGGCGATTTCGGATTCTACGACGCGGTGAATCCGGTGACGGGCGAAGTGGCGTACAACTATCTGTGCCTGAATCAGGCGATGATTCTCGTGGCTCTGGCGGACCATCTCGCCGACCATGCGGTGCAGAAGCGCTTCGCGGCCGATCCGATCGTACAACGGGCCTTGCCCCTGATCGGCTTCGAGAAGTTCGTCGATCAGGCGCCTTGACCGTGGCATCGACAGCGAAGCTTATCCGCACCTTCGATCGCGGCGCAGCGCGCCGAAACGTCCATCATCCACTTTAGGCCTGTCGAGGATGGCCAGCGTCGAATTCGAGCACGTCGATAAAACCTATCCGAATGGCCATCGGGCCATTTCCGACCTGAGTCTCCGCATCGAGGACGGCGAGCTGATGGTTTTCGTCGGTCCCTCGGGTTGCGGCAAATCCACCCTGCTGAGACTGCTCGCGGGACTCGAGGAGATCACCGGGGGAATCATAAGAATCGGCGACCGCGTGGCGAACGAGCTCAGTCCGCAGCAGCGGAATATCGCCATGGTGTTCCAGGATTATGCCTTGTACCCGACCATGACTGTGCGCGGCAATCTCGAATTTCCCTTGAAGATGCGGAAGCTCTCCAAGGAGGAAATCAGACGGCGGGTAGGCTGGGCCGCGGACATGCTCGGATTGGGGGATGTCATGGACCGCCTGCCCAAGCAGCTTTCCGGCGGCCAGCGTCAGCGTGTCGCCATGGGGCGGGCGCTGGTGCGGGAGCCGACGGTGTTCTTGCTCGACGAACCGCTATCGAATCTCGATGCGAAGCTGCGCACTCAGGTTCGGGCGGAAATCGGCGATCTGCAGCGGCGCACGGGCGCGACCATGATCTATGTCACTCACGACCAGGTGGAGGCCATGACCTTGGGGCAGCGTATCGCCGTGCTGGATCAAGGCCGCATTCAGCAGGTGGCCAATCCCAAGGAACTGTATGAGCATCCGGCGAATGCCTTCGTCGCGGGATTTATCGGCAACCCGCCGATGAATTTGTTTACCGCGGAATTGCGAAAGGACTTAGACGGACGCTTGCAACTCTTGGTCAACGGACAAGCCCTCCTGGTGTTGCCCGACAAGTGCGCGGCAAGCCTTCGCGACCGCGGCTTGCCGGTAACCGCGGGTTTTCGCCCGGAAGCCGTGCGTTTGTCGGAAGAGGGCGGAAACGGCTTTCCGGCCGTAGTCGTCAACGCGGAATACCTGGGCCACGAGACTTTGCTTCACTTTCGTCCCGGACGCGCCAGCGATCAACTGTCGGATGCGCCGGTCTGGACGGCAAGACTGCCCGGATTGCATCTCTTCTCCAAGGATGAGGCCGTTCGTTTGACGGTATCGCCGGATCAAATTTACTTGTTCGATTAGCTGAACGAACGGGATAAGCGCCTGTCGGATATTTATTCGCCGCCGGCTTTATCTATAAAGTAGCTGCCACGCCTAAGCCGGGGTAGTCATGATCGACTGGAAACAACCGGCATTTTTTCTTGAACTGCTGGTCATTCTGACCAGTTCGCTGGTCAGTGTCGTCGTTTTTCGGCGTTTCCGCATTCCGGACATTCTGGCTTATCTATTCGCCGGCGCCGTGATTGGGCCTTATGCGCTGGGCCTGGTGAAAGACGACGCGAATATCCGTCTCTTCTCCGATCTGGGCGTCACCTTCCTGCTATTCGATCTGGGGCTCGAATTCTCCCTGCCCAGGCTGCTCGTTCTGCGCCGGTCGGTGTTCGGCTTGGGGGTATTGCAACTGACCCTTACGATCGCCGTAATGTCCGGCGTCCTGATCTGGTTCGGCGGTTATTCGTCCGCCGCCTCTCTGGTGATCGCCGGTGCGCTGACGGTGTCGTCGACCGCGATCATCGTGCGGGAATTAAATGAGCTGAGACTCATCAATCGGCACCACGCCCAGCTGTCCATAAGCGTTTCGATTCTTCAGGATCTCGCCGCCGTAATTCTTTTGATACTCATTCCGGCGCTCGCCGTTACCCCCGATCAACCGGTTTACCGGCAAATCGCGTGGACTCTCGGATCGAGTCTGCTCTTGGGAGGTTTTCTTCTCGGCGTGGCGCGATGGGTGTTGCCGCACGTTTTCTATGAGATCACCAAGATTCAATCCGAAGAAATCTTCGTGCTGACGACTCTGGTAATCGTATTGCTCTCCGGTTGGCTGATGAGTGCCTTTGGCCTATCGATGGCGCTCGGCGCCTTCATCATCGGGGTCATGCTGGGCGAGAGCGAATTCCGCCATCAGGTCGAGATGAGCATACGGCCGTTCCGCGATATCTTGATGGGACTGTTTTTCGCGAGTCTCGGCATGAAGCTCGACATCGGGCTGTTGAGCGGCGAGTGGTCCATGCTCCTGATCGGTACCGCCTTGGCGGTACTGGGCAAATGGGCCATCACAGTCGCATCGGCTCTGATCGTCGGCGAATCCTTCCCCACCGCCTGCAAGGCCGGGCTGCTGTTGGCTCAGGTGAGCGAGTTCGGTTTCGCCCTGATCGCCTTGGCCACCGAAGTGGGCATACTCGCCACGGACACCAGTTCACGGGTGCTTTTGATTGCCTGGGCCACTATGGTTTTGAGTCCCGTGCTGATCCGCTACAACTTCGAAATCAGCGAAGCTCTGGCCGGAATGGCAGGGCAGCGGTTCTCGGCGCGCGACAGAGAGAGTGAGCATGTCCCGCCGGATTTGAGCGATCACGTGATCCTTGCCGGTTATGGTAGGGTCGGGCAAATGATCGGGAGATTTTTGCGGACCAACCAGATTCCGTTCATCGCGATGGATATCGACAGCGAGCAGGTCAAAAAAGGGCGTAAGGACGGCGAGTTGGTGATTTACGGGAGTTGTGAGCGGATCGAGCTGCTCGAGCGTTGCCACATCGCCCGCGCGCGCCTGGCGATTCTAACCTTCAAATCGCTTAAGGAAGCCCAGCGAGCGGTTTCGAAAATACGCTCCTCGGGTTATGCGCTGCCCGTCATCGTCAGGACCCAGCACCACAGCGATTACACCGGCTTGATCATGGCCGGCGCCAATCACGTGGTGCCCGAGATGTTCGAGGCCAGCCTGCTGATTGCGGCGGAAGTTCTGACCATGCTCGGTTTTTCAAAAGGCGAGGTCGAGGAGCAAATCGACGCCGAGCGGAAGCGCCATAGGCATTTGAGGTGGACTAGTAGGCTCGGATGACGAAGGATCCCGCCATTTCCGCGAAAATGCCCGGTTTCGTTTCTCAACCCAACTTACATGTTGGGCTCACGACACGCTCCGGAGGAAAAGAAGGCGTTATCTTTCTCGAGCATTTGTGTGACGTGGTCCGGAAGTCCGCTGACGCCGGTTTTAAAAGCGTAGGACGCTAACGATTGGCGATGCCGTGCGGTACGTGGCCGGTGGCGACGTGGAGGCAGGCGGATTCGCAATGGCCTTTTTGGTCGTCGAAAAAAATGTCCGCGCCGAACGCCCGCAGAAACGGGCCTTTATCCATCCCGCCCAGAAACAGCGCTTCGTCGATGCGGATGTTCCAGGCGCGCAAGGTACGGACCACCCGTTCGTGGGCGGGAGCCGCGCGGGCCGTTACGAGAGCGGTCCGGATCGGCGACTGGTCCGGGCCGAACAGGGTCTGAATTTGGTGGAGCGCGGCCAGAAAGGCCTTGAACGGGCCGCCGGAGAGCGGATTTCGCGCCTCGGTAATTTCATTCTCAGTAAACGCTTGCAGCCCGTCGGAGCGATAGATGCGCTCCGATTCGTCGGAAAACAGCACGGCATCGCCGTCGAAAGCGATCCTCAGTTGCTCGGATTCGTTCGCGGACTTGCTGGCCGACATGATGGTCGCCGCCGCGTATCCGGCATCCAAGGCCTTGGCCACGTCCTCCGCGTTCGCGGAGAGAAACAGGTGCGCGCCGAAAGCCGCGATGTAATTGAAAGGCGATTGGCCGCTGGTGAACGCCGCGCGACAGATATCGAGTTCATGATGCCGAATCGAGTTGAAAACCCGGAGTCCGGTATCCGCGCTATTGCGCGACAGCAGGATGACCTCGACCATCGGGGCGGCCAATACCCGGTTCAGTGCCAGGAGTTTCTTGACCAGCGAAAAAGCCACGCCCGGCGCCAAGACGCTGTCTTCGTGTTCGACCTGGTACCGGCAGAAGGCTTCTTTGCCGTCCTGTTCGAAAATAGCGTGGGATTCGTCCAAGTCGAATAGTGCTCTGGACGAGATGGCCACGACCAGTTTCTTATCCTGTTTGGTAAGCTTGGCTGTCAAATCTGGAAGGCTGGTCACGTCGCGAAAAAATCCATAGAAAAATAATTCGTAACGTCAATGCGGGCACTAATAGCAATCTGAGGGGTCTTAGCTGCTGTTTTGCGGTCTGTTGCTTCGCCCAGCCGAGGGAGCTTCGAAAAGCCGTTTGGTTAAGCGATCAATATATACATTTTTTTTCTGCTGCCGCAAAATCTGTCCTCCTTTTATGAACGTGCCAAAATTATTCAATTATCAATTTACCTAAGACTATAACAAAGCGTCAGCCATGAAAGATTTATTGCGTAGCAAGTATTCACTTCTTTTCTTATTCCTCTTCATCATCCTGCTTTATGTCCTTTTGGACAAAGCAGTGCTTCCTTTCGTGATGAAAGTGGTCGAATCGGATGTGTTCTTTGAGCAAGAAACGGAAGAAGAACAGTTGGGTAACGTCAAAAATGAACGTACCGACTTCGCGCTGATGCACTGCAAAAATTCGATGAAAGAAGAGGGTATGTTGCCTGAAAATGCCGACTTTCTCGACGCCAAGTACGATGCGTGGGCCTTGGGCAATCGAACCTACATCATTCGTTCAGGCATCAGGGTGGTCGATCCCGAGAAGGGACAGATGGAGAGGAAGTTTGCTTGCAAAATCCGTTTGGTCGAGAACGACCCGACGGATTTCAAGAATTGGTCGATTCTGGGTATCGATTTCCACTCGGAAGACGAGGAGGAATAAGTACCCGGCCGGGGTTTCCGGAAAATCCGTAGTGGCGGATTAAAGATCCGGCGGAAAAACGCCGGATCTTTAATCCGGATCTGAGTAGCCCGTCGGCGTCGGCATTAACCCGGCGGCCAGCTCATCGGGCGTCCGCCGAGAACGTGGAGGTGGAGGTGGTAGACCTCTTGGCCGGAATCCCCTCGGCAATTGATGACCGTGCGGTAGCCCGATTCCGCGATGCCTTCGGATCGGGCGACTTTCCTGGCCGCTTGCAGTAGCTCGGAAGCCAATACCGAGTCGGCCTCGGGCAGATCGTCGAGAGTCGGGATGTGCCGCTTCGGTATGACCAGCACATGAACCGGCGCACGCGGCCGAATATCCCGAAACGCCAGCACGTGATCGTTCTCGTATACCACCGCAGGCTTGATGTCGCCGGCGACCATCTTGCAAAACAGACAATCCGTCATCGTTTCCTCCGCTGGGTCTAACCTAGAAACGGGAATAGTAAGGCTGGACAGTCGGAATCCCTAGGGCTTTTCTACACCATCAAAGCGGTCAACTGCCGTCTCGAGGTTCAAAAGTCTTTGCGGCCGTCGAACGCATGTGCCAAGGTGGCGCCGTCGACGTATTCCAGTTCGCCGCCGAAGGGTACGCCGTAGGCTATGCGGGTCGTCCGAACTCCGTTCTTCCTCGCCATCTCGCTGATGTAGTGAGCTGTGGCTTCTCCTTCCACCGTGGTATTGGTGGCTAGGATGATTTCCGCGACTTCGCCCGACCTCAACCGCTGTTCCAACAAATCGAGGCGCAACTCCTCCGGGCCGATGCCATCCAGCGGAGAAAGCCTTCCGTTGAGCACGAAAAAGAGACCCTTGAATCCGGTTGCCTGACTGATTGCATAAACCTCGGCAGGCGTTTCTACGATGCACAACTGCGTTCTGTCGCGATTGGGACTGGCGCAGATATTACACAGTTCGCCTTCGGTCAAGGTGCGGCATAGCGCGCAATGTCCGATTTTTTCGAGAGCGGAAAGCAGGGATTCGGCGAGACTCCGCGCGCCTTGCCGGTCGCGCTGAAGAAGATAGAACGTCATCCGCTGGGCCGATTTCGGACCCACGCCCGGCAGGCAGCGCAGGGCTTGCATCAATTGGGACAAGGCCCCGGTCTTTGGCATTGGCGATAGAGCGGTCGAATGTTAGGGCAGGACTCGTTCAAAACGGAAGTTTGAATCCGGCGGGCAGCTCGATACCGCCGGTTAAAGCCGACATTTTTTCCTGTTTGAGGCGATTGACCCGGTTTACCGCGTCATTTACGGCGGCGGCGACCAAGTCTTCCAACATGTCGCGATCGTCTCTTACCAGACTTTCGTCGATGCTGACCTTTTTCACTTCCTTTTTGCCGTTCATGACGACCTTGACCAGTCCGCCGCCCGATTCGCCTTGAACTTCCAAAGCGGCTAATTCCTCCTGGGCCTTCTGCAGGTTTTCCTGCATCTTCTGCGCCTGCTGCATGAGATTGGCGAGCGGGTTTTTCATGGGATTCTCCGTCAGTCAATGGGTTTGGTGGAACCTGGGATGATACGGGCGTCGAAACGCTCTTTCAGTGCCCTGATGTTCTCGTCTTGCTCTATTTCGATTTCCGCGGTCCGCTGGCGTTCCTCTTTTTCGCGTTGAATCAGCGAAGCAGGCGTTTCCCGTCCGGGCGCCTCGATTTTGATCGTCAGTTTCAAAGGACTTCGGAAATAATCCCTCAGAGCCTTTTCCAGGTTGGCCTCCACCCGGCTGACGCGGAGGTGAGCATGTTGTGGATCGAGCACCAGGATACAGGATTTTTCGTCCAGGTCTTGCAATACGCAATTGTTCGCCAGTTCGCGAGTCAGTCCGGCGACGCCCATCGCCTGGATCAGTCCGTGCCAGTCATGGCTCGATCCGATTCGAGACGCGGGCGGCGCAGGAGCTGTTCCGATCTCGGTCTTAATCGGTTCGGGAGCAGGCTCGGCTTCGACCTGAGTCGGCATGGAGACGGGGCTGGCGTCGAGCGGACGAGCAATTTTCGGCGGATCGGTTTTCCGTGGGGGAGCCGCGTCGACGGCACTCCGCAGGTCCGCAGATTTCGTCGCCGGACGAAAGGCCAGCATGCGCAGCATCACCATTTCGAAACCCGAGCGCGGATCGGGGGCGAGCGGCAAGTCCCGCTGTCCGATCAAGCCGATCTGATAAAACAGCTGCAAATCCTCTGCGCCGATCCGTTGTGCGAGATTCAAAATCAGGTCGGCGTCGTCCTCCCGCTTGATCGCCTCGGGAATCCATTGGGCGAGCGATGCATGGTGCAGGATGATCAGGATTTGTTGCAGCACGTCGGCGAAATTCGGCGTGTGCTCCGCCATCTGCTCGATGTGCCGGAGCAAGGTTGCGGCATCGCCTTCGGCCAGTGCCGAAAGAAGCTCGAAGACCGGATGCCTCGCCACGGTGCCCAGCATCAGGCTGACTTCGGCTTCCCTGAGCCGGCCGCCGCCGTGGACGATTGCCTGATCGAGAAGACTCAGCCCGTCGCGCATGGAGCCTTCCGCGGCACGGGCTAGCAGCTTCACGGCGGCGGCCTCGTATTCGATGCTCTCGCGCCTTAGGATTTCTTCCATCTGGGCGCGAATCTGATCCGGCGTCAGCCGCTTCAAATTGAATTGCAGGCATCGCGACAGCACCGTGACCGGAATTTTCTGCGGATCGGTCGTGGCCAGCAGGAATTTGATGTGGGGCGGCGGTTCTTCAAGCGTCTTGAGCAGGGCATTGAAGCTATGCCCCGAAAGCATGTGCACTTCGTCGATCAAGTAGACCTTGTACCGCCCCTGGTTGGGGGCGTACTGCACGTTTTCGAGCAGGTCGCGGGTATCTTCGACTTTGGTGCGCGAAGCGGCATCCACTTCGATCAAATCGACGAAGCGGCCTTCGTCCACTTCGCGGCAGATCACGCACTCGCCGCACGGGTCGTAAGTTTTTCGATCCTCGCAATTGAGCGCCTTGGCCAGGATTCGAGCGATGGTGGTTTTGCCGACGCCGCGGGTGCCGGTGAAGAGATAGGCATGGTGCATACGGTCGAATTCGAGCGCGTGGGTCAACGCTCGGACCACATGCTCCTGGCCTACGATTTCGCTAAAAGTGCGGGGTCGCCATTTCCGGGCTAGGGCCTGATACGGCATTCTGGGTTTGTGCACGCTATCGACCGGGATGAATGAATTAGGGCGGCAAGCCGCGCCAGCCGCACCTCGGCACACGAATCCGCTGCTACCGCTGCTCCCTTCCGGGCCTGACGGGGTTTACAGCGTATCGTTGCGAGGGGACCGACGCGACTCGCCATTGAACTCGAAGACCCGGCCATGTCCTATGGCGGGGCTGAAGAGAACGTATTATCGTCGATTAAGAGTCCGGCTTCAAGGCTATATAACGTTTGTCTCAAGCGGTCTTCCGGCGTAGGTGTCTCCGTTTGTGACGAACAGACGACAGCAGCGACAGCAGAATGAACCCCATCCCGGTCAGTCCGGTTATCACTTCGGACACTTCGACGACCATGCTGGCCAGCATCAGGAGGGCCAGCGCGCCTATGGCGTAGTGGGCGCCGTGTTCGAGGAACAGGTATTCGTCCAGGGTGCGCTTGTGAACCAGGAAAACCGTGAGGCTGCGCACGAACATCGCGCCTATGGTCAGGCCCAGCATGATGATCACGACGTCCTTGGATAATGCGAAAGCGCCGATGACGCCGTCGAAAGAGAAAGACAGATCGAGTATTTCCAGATAAAGAAAGGACATGAAGCCGGCTTTGTGTGCCGTGTGTTCGGCGGCTTTCGGGGTTTCGAAAAGGGCGGACAGACTTTTTACCAGGACGAATAGGATGACGCCGGCCAATCCGGCGATCAGGGCGTCCAGGCGCTCTTCGTGCGGCAGATAGTGTTGAGCGGTCAAAAGAGCCGTGAGCGCGGTGATGACCTCGATCGATTCCAGTTTGCCCAGGCGCGACAAGCGGCGTTCGACCCAGCCCAGCCAGTGCAGCGTTCTTTCCGATTCGAACAGAAAGCTGAAAAACACGAGCAGCAGGTACATGCCGCCGAACGCGGAAATCTGTATGTGCGCGGACGTGATGTGACGGGCGTACTCGTCGCTTTCTCGGAAAGCCATGATCACCACATCCTGTAGGCTGTGCCCGGTGATGACGGCGACGATCAGGATGGGCAGGAGAAAACGGGCCCCGAATACGGCGATAACCATGCCCCAGGTGAGAAAACGCCTCTGCCAGCGCGGGGTCATTTTTTTCAGTACCGAGGCGTTGACCACGGCATTGTCGAACGAAAGGCTGACCTCCATCACGCTCAAAATGCCCGCCAGGAAGAGACCGGCCAGTCCGGCCCAGTAGTAAGCGGTCGATAAGCCGATCAGCAAAATCAAGAACGAAAACAAGAAATACCGCACAAAAAACTCCGCATTAAATAAAAGTACGGCCATGAGGGTCGGTAACCGTTCTTTCCGCCAAGAGCCGCCGTCCAGGCGAAAGCGGTCAGTCGAACTAAGCGGCAAGTTGCTCCAGCAATTGGCCGATGAAAACGACCTTACTCTCGGGAGTATCGAAGCGGGCAAAAAATTTCAGTTTATCCGGGCCGTCCAGTTTGTAGGTTTGCGGTTGGGCTTGGATCAGACGAATCACCTGGGCCGGATCGACGGCCGGATTCGGATTGAATAATAGCCGGCCGTTTCCGGAGCCCGCTTCGATCTTGTGGACCCCGAGGGCTTCCGCTCTCAGTTTGAGTTCGGTGATCGCGAACAAGTTCTTGGTCTGCGGAGGCAGGAGTCCGAACCGGTCGATCATTTCCACCTGCAGCTTGCGCAAATCCTCTTCGTTCTTGGCATTGGCGATGCGCTTGTAGAGCACGAGACGGGTGTGAACGTCCGGCAGATAAGTGTCGGGAATGAGGGCTGGACACTGGAGGTCGATCTCGGGGCCGGCCTCGTGGGGAAGCATGTCGAGATCCAGCGATTTGCCCGATTTGAGTGCCGCCACAGCCCGTTCCAGCAACTCGGTATACAGGCTGAGACCGATTTCTTGAATCTGGCCGCTTTGTTCATCGCCCAACAACTCGCCGGCGCCGCGGATTTCGAGGTCATGGGAAGATAGCATGAACCCTGCTCCGAGTTCGCCCGTGGCCTCGATCGCCTCGAGCCGCTTGACCGCGTCGGCGGTCATCAAGGATTTCGGCGGTACCACCAGATAAGCGTAAGCGCGATGATGCGAGCGGCCGACCCGCCCTCGAATCTGGTGCAGCTGGGCGAGTCCCAGCAAATCGGCGCGGTGGATGATGATGGTGTTTGCCGTCGGAACGTCGATACCGCTTTCGATGATGGTGGTGCAAAGCAGTACGTTGAAACGCTGATGGTAAAAATCCAGCATGATCCGCTCCAGTTCCCGCTCCGCCATCTGCCCATGAGCGGTGCGGACACGGGCGACCGGCACCAGCTTCTCCAAGTCCCGCGCCGCTTTTTCCATGGTTTCGATCTTGTTGTGCAGGAAATAAACCTGCCCGCCGCGTTTGATTTCTCGGAGTATTGCTTCCTGAATCAGGGCATCGTCCCATTCGCTGACGAAGGTCTTGATGGCGTGCCGGTTAGGCGGCGGAGTGGCGATGATGGAAATATCCCGGAGCCCGGACATCGCCATATTGAGCGTGCGCGGAATCGGCGTCGCGGTCAGGGTGAGAAAATCCAGTTCGCTGCGGAGTTTCTTGAAATGCTCTTTCTGGGCGACGCCGAACCGGTGCTCCTCGTCGACGATCACCAGTCCCAGGTTCTTGAAGCGGACATCCTTTTGCAGAATCTTGTGGGTGCCGATGAGGATATCTATCGTGCCCTTCTCCAAGTCTTCGAGGAGCTGCTCCTGCTGTTTTTTGCCGACGAAGCGTGAAACCACCTCGACCCGAATCGGCCAGTCGGCAAAGCGGTCCCGGAAATTCTGAAAATGCTGCTGTGCCAATAGGGTCGTGGGCACCAGAACCGCCACCTGTCTGCCGTTTTGCGCCGCGATGAAAGCCGCTCGCATGGCTACTTCGGTCTTGCCGAAGCCGACATCGCCGCAGATGACTCTATCCATGGGGAGGGGCGCGGCCATGTCCTTGACGACGTCGAGGATGGCGTTCTCCTGATCGGGCGTTTCCTCGAAGGGAAAGCCGGCGGCGAAAGCGGCATATTCCTCGGTCACCGTTTTATAGGCGTGTCCCTCCTTGGCCGCTCGCTTGGCGTAAATATTCAGCAGTTCCGCCGCGATATCCCTTACCCTCTCGAGTGCCTTGCGCCTGGCCTTTTGCCACTGTTCCCCGCCCAGTTTGTGCAGGGGGGCGGTGTCAGGGCTGGCGCCGCTGTACCGGCTGATCAGGTGCAAAGAGGAAACCGGGACGTACAGCTTGTCGTTGTTTGCATACTCCAGTGCGAGGAACTCGGTTTCGATCCCGCCTACTGTCAGCTTGGTCAGGCCGAGATAGCGGCCGACGCCGTGATCCTGATGCACGACCGGTGAGCCGATATCCAGTTCCTCCAGGTTACGGAAGATCTGTTCGAGGTTGCGATCGGCTGCGGTCCGGCGCCGTCTCCGTTGTTGAGCCCTTTCTCCGGAAAGCTGAGTTTCGGTAATGATGGCCAACGGCGGATCGGTAAGCCAGAGGCCGTGGTCCATCGGCGCGACGACCAGGCAGGGGCTTTTCTCGGCGGCGAGAAATCCTTGCCAGTTTTCGACGACTTGCGGCTTTATGGCGTATTTCGCCAGAGTATCCAGCAGTGCTTCCCGATGACCCGCGGTTTCCGCGACGAACAAAATCCTGCCAGCCTTCTCGCTTAGGAAAGAGGACAATGCGACAGCCGGCTGCTTCAATTTCGGGTCTATCGCGACAGGGGGAAGCGGCCGGCAATCGTAGTCGACCGAATCGAATTTTTCGGTAGGACGCGCGGGAGAGGACGCAATCCAGATTCTGGGATGGACGGCAAGCCGTTCGGCCAGAATGCTGGGCGTCAGAAACAGCGATTCCGGCGGGAGTGGAGGGCGGTCGATATGCCCCGACCGGTGATCGTGCCGCTTTTCGACCTCTCGAAAGAAAACCTCGGCGGCATCGTCGATGGCACGGTGTAGAACGACCGCGGCCGTTTTCGGCAGATAGTCGAACAAGGTTTCGGTTTGGTCCACGAACAGCGGCAGATAGTACTCGATGCCGCCCGACGCGATGCCTTTGCTGACGTCCTGATACAAAGGATTGTTGATGGACGCCTCGGAAAAATGCGTTCGGAATGCCCGTCTAAACCGTTTGATCGCTTCCTCGTCGAAAGGAAACTCGCGAGCGGGAAATAAGCTGATTTCTCTGACTTTCTCCAGGGAACGTTGAGTCTCGGTATCGAAAGTCCTGATCGATTCCACTTCATCGTCGAAAAGCTCGATACGATACGGGACGGTACTGCCCATAGGGAAAAGATCGATGATCGATCCCCGTACCGCAAATTCCCCGTGTTGCAGAACTTGCGACACGCACTCGTATCCGACGCTTTCCAGTCTTTGCCGGGTCTCTTCTAGATTAAGCCGGCTGCCTACTTTTAGCGCAAAGGTGTTGGCCAATACATGCGAGCGCGGCGCCAACCGCTGCATCAAGGTGGCGACCGGAGTAATCAGTATTCCGTGTTCGATGCGCGCCAATTGGGCGAGCGTTTTCAGCCGTTCCGAGACGATTTCGGGCAGGGGAGAGAAAACGTCGTAAGGCAGGGTTTCCCAATCGGGAAAGTGGAGTACCGGCGCGCTTCCGTCCAGAAAAAACTCGATTTCGTGTTCGAGCCTCAGAGCGGTTTGCGTATCTTCGGTCACGATCAGATAGAGCCGTTTATCTTGCTTTACCGCCTGAGCCAAGGCCAGAGAATCGCCGCAGCCATTTAGGTTTTGCCAGACCATGGACGGGGCGTTGTAGCCCGGAACGGTCGGCGTGAACGGTGAAATGGCTCCGAACTGTTTTGCAGCTTGATTCATGGCTCTGAAGTGATGAATGTCGAACGAATAACTAAAGGGGTAGTGTCGCAGAAAAATCCGCTCTAGGCTCTCGTGCGACCGGGTTAGCGGTATTCGGATGTCTACCTATATATATACGGTCAAATTGTTGACAGGTAGGACCGGCATCGATACAGCCTGGTTCTTGGAATTCAATCGAAATAACGCCAATCTTCCGTTTTAACACGGGCACTGCGGAATCAGCGCTCATTGCTTCTATCTAATTGTCTAAAATATGAGCGATTTATTTTTTATATTTTTTTAATATACTAATTACGTCTTCACAAGGTTAACCTATATCTTGTTACGTCAATTTTATAATAGAGGTAGTTTATGAAGGGCAATTTAGCAGACCTTTCCGAAGCCGAACTGGCAAACATGATCGAAAACGCTCAGAAAGCGTTGAAAGAAAAGAAGGAAACTAAGCGCAAGGAAGTCATAAGCAAGATAAAGGAATTGGCTGCTTCGATCGGTGTTAATGTGGACATCACTGAAGGCACAAAGGTCTCCGGGAGAAAGGGCAGTAAAGTTCCGGTTAAATACCAAAACCCCAATAATCTGTCTCAAAAATGGACCGGCCGTGGTATGAAACCGAAATGGCTGCAAACGCTCATCGAGCAAGGCCATAAGCTGGAGGACTTTGAAGTGAAGTCCTGATCGAGAGCAAGATAAGGTCCCCGGCCGGACCGCCGGGTTCCACTGCAATTCTGCTATCGAGTGAACAGGATCGAAAGGATTTTGGCTCCTGAAACTTGGCTGCCGATGAATTCTTGTACCTGGTTTCGCGGCGATTTTGCTAATCCAGATAACGTTTAGTCAATCCGCCATACTCTTCGATCCGCCGGTCACGCAGGTACGGCCAGATTCGACGGACGTCCTCCGATCGGCGGCGGTTTATTTCAACCACCATAACCCGCTCTTCTTTCTCGTTGGCCTGACAAAGAATTTCCCCTTGGGGGCCGGCGACAAAACTATTTCCCCAGAACATGATGCCTCTGGTTTGACCGCTTGGATCAGGCTCGTGCCCGATGCGATTGCAGGAGATGACCGGTAGGCCATTGGCAACGGCGTGTGCCCGTTGAATGGTTATCCAGGCTTGCAATTGCCTTTGCTGTTCGTCGGCGTCGTCGTCCGGATTCCAGCCGATGGCCGTGGGGTACAGCAGCAGATCGGCACCCGCAAGGGCCATTAGCCGCGCGGCTTCCGGATACCATTGGTCCCAGCATACCAAGACTCCGAGTTTTCCCAATGAGGTGGTTATCGGTTTGAAACCTATATCACCGGGCGTGAAATAAAATTTTTCATAATATCCCGGATCATCGGGTATATGCATTTTTCGGTATTTACCCGCTAAACTGCCGTTTTTTTCCAGTACGACAGCCGTGTTGTGATATAGCCCCGGAGCGCGCCGTTCGAATAGCGAAGCTACGATGACTATTCCAAGCTCTTTAGCAAGTACGCCCAAGATTTCGGTGGTCGGTCCCGGTATGGGTTCGGCCAGATCGAAACGGCTGCAATCTTCCGTCTGGCAGAAATAAGGGCCGAGATGGAGTTCCGGCAGCAATACCAGTTTCGCACCCTGGGCCGCGCCATCTTTCACACCCTGAATCGATATCTTCAGATTGACATCCTTGTCCGCAGAGCCGCAGGCTTGTTGTACCAAACCTATTTTGATCGATTGTGTCATATCAGGTTACTCGAACTATTCTCGGAAACTGCATGGTCATGCAGTGCAGGCTGCCGTATTGTCGGATGAGCGGTATACAAGGTATGCCCACGATTTCGCGATCCGGAAAGGCATCGGCCAAACGCGCCACAGCTTCGGAGTCCGCCGGATCGTCATATACAGGGACTAGAACGGCTCCATTGATGATTAGAAAATTGGCGTAAGTCGCCGGCAATCGATCGCCTTCTTCGCTGAAAATCGGTTGCGGAATATTTAAAGGTATCAAGCGATAAGATTGACCCGAAAACGTGACGAAGGTTCGCAGTTGATTTTCCATCGCTTTGAATTCGTCGTATAGCGGATCGCCGGGATCGTTGCAGGCGGTGTAGGCGATCGTATCTGCCGAACAAAAGCGGGCCAGGGTATCGATATGGGCATCGGTATCGTCGCCCTCGGCATGGCCATGGTCGAGCCAAAGAATACGGTTGGCGCCGAGGCTGGTTTTCAGCCGATTGTCGATTTGTTCGCGCGTCAGTTCCGGATTGCGGTTGGGATTGAGCAGGCAGCGGCTGGTTGTCATGATCGTGCCTTCACCGTCCGATTCCACACTTCCGCCTTCTAATGTAAAGTCGACTCTATCCATCGGGATGTCGCCAAGCAATCCAGACGCGTGGAGGTGCTGAGCCAATCGGGCATCAGCCTCGTGCGGATATTTTCCGCCCCATCCGTTGAAGCGAAAGTCGATAAGCCTTACGCCTTGTTCGGTTGCTAGCGTGAGCGGCGCCGTATCCCGCACCCACACGTCGTCGTAAGACATCTGAGCGAACCGAACCCGGTCGAGATTCGCGGCGCATGCCGCCAACCGTTGATGGATATGCCTTTGATGGGCATCATCCCGGCAAATAATAATCACAGTTTCACGGCTAGCGATTTCGAGTGCGATCAGGTCGTATGTTTTTTCGACCGCATTTAGCCACGGCTCGAAATCGCCTTGAGAATAAGGCCAAGCGATCAAAACCGCTGATTGCTCCGCCCATTCGGGCACCAAAACGGATAAAAGTGATGATGTCACGGTCAGAATATCGGTTCCGGAAAAACCGATTATTGTACCGTAAAACATCCGTAGTAGCGGGGGCGCTCGGTTTGGTATACGGTAGCGGGGTATTAGGCACGGCCCAATACGTTATGCGGACAGCAACTCCGCTGGACAGCCGATAAAAATAATGGCGGCGAAAGGGTATTAATTCCGCACAAGAGCTTTTTTTCATAGAGAACACTATGGCATCGACTCTCCATCCCGAATCGAAAACTATCCGCCTTTCCGTCTCCGGCATGCGCTGCGCCGGGTGTGTCGAGGCCGTCGAGACCGCGCTGCGCTCGCTGCCCAATGTGTTTTCCGCCGATGTCAATTTTGCCGATCATTCCGCTCTGGTGCGAGGGAACGTGGACCCGGACGTCTTGCGCAAGGCCGTGCAGGATGCGGGTTACGATGCGGCGGTAATGGAGGGATTGGAAGATCCGGCCGAACAGGAGGCGCTGGAAACCGCCCGTTACCATACGCTGCTCAACAAGGCCGCCGTCGCCGGCGCGGTCGGCGCGCCTTTGATGCTGGTAGAGCACTTCGGATGGTTTCCTATGCTGGGGGAGCCGACCGCCCGCGGCGTGTGGCTGATCGTTTCCATGGTCACGTTGTGGGTTCTGTATTTCTCAGGCGGCCATTTCTTCAGGGGGGCGATCAAGAGTTTGCAGCATCGCCAGGCCAATATGGATACCCTGATCGCGCTCGGCACCGGCGCCGCCTGGTTCTACTCGACCATGGCCATTTTCTTTTCCGACAGCCTGCCGATGCTGGCGCGGCACGCCTACTTCGAAGCGGCGACCATCATTCTGGCGTTCATCAACCTGGGAAGCGCCCTGGAAATGCGCGCCCGCGGCAAAACGTCGTCCGCAATCCGTCAGTTGATCGGTCTTCAGCCGCGAACGGCACGCGTGTTGAGGGATGGTCAAGAGATCGATATTCCCATCGCGGAGGTTGGTCTGGATGAAACCTTGCGGGTGAGGCCGGGCGAAAAAATCCCGGTGGACGGCGTCGTCATCGAGGGTCATTCCAGCCTGGACGAATCCATGCTCACCGGCGAACCCATGCCGGTCGAGAAAACCGTGGGAGACGAAGTCGTCGCCGGCACGCTCAATCAGTCTGGAACGCTGCTGTTCAAGGCAACCCGGATCGGGCGCGACACCGTATTGGCGCAAATCATCGCCAGCGTTCGAAAGGCGCAGGCGAGCAAGCCGGAAATCGCCCGCCTCGTGGACCGTGTTGCTTCCGTGTTCGTTCCGGCAGTCGTGGCGGTTTCGCTGCTGACCTTCCTGGTTTGGTGGACGGCCGGGCCGGCCCCGGCGCTCGGCTACGCCTTCGTCACGGCCATGACGGTGCTGGTAATCGCCTGTCCCTGCGCCTTGGGGCTGGCTACGCCGATATCCATCATGGTGGCGGTCGGAAAGGCGGCGCAGAAGGGCATCCTCATCCGCAACGGCGACGCGCTTCAATCGGCGGGGAAACTGACCTGCATCGTGCTGGACAAAACCGGAACGGTGACCGAGGGCAAACCGCGTCTGGTTCGAATCGAGACCTCTCAGGATTGGACCGAGGAACAGGTACTCCAATGGGCGGCGAGTCTCGAAACCGGGTCCGAGCATCCCCTGGCCGCGGCGATTCTGGCGGCGGCCGCCGAGAAGAACGGCACTCTCCTGCCGGTTACGGGATTCGCGGCGGTTGCGGGTCATGGCGTTTCGGGTCTCATCGAAAACCGTGCCGTACTGTTGGGTAATTTGACCTTGATGGCCGAACAGGGAATCGATTGCGGACGTTTCGCCGAACGCTTGACCGAGTTGGCTAGCGAGGGGCAAACCCCCGTCCTGTTGGCGGTCGACAGAACCGTGGTCGGGCTGCTTTCGGTGGCCGATCCGATCAAGGCGGATTCCAAGCAAGCCGTTGCGCGATTGAGATCCATGGGCGTACGGGTGCTCATGGTAACCGGCGACAACGAGGTCACGGCCAAGGCGATTGCCGCCGAGGCCGGCATCGACGAGGTACGCGCGCAGGTGCTTCCCCAGGATAAGGCTGCTGTCGTGAAAGCCTTGCAGGAGGCCGGGGAGATCGTAGGCATGGTAGGCGATGGCATCAACGATGCACCGGCCTTGGCCCAGTCCAACGTGGGGCTGGCGATCGGCACCGGCACCGATGTCGCCATAGAAAGCGGCGACGTGGTGATCATGGGCGGTTCGCTCCTGAAAGTAGCCGAGGCCATGGAGCTGTCGCGGGCCACGGTGCGCAACATCAAGCAGAATCTGTTCGGAGCCTTTATCTACAACACGCTTGCTATTCCGATCGCCGCCGGTTTTCTCTATCCGGTTTTCGGAATCCTGCTCAATCCCATGATCGCCGGCGCAGCCATGGCGATGTCCTCGGTGACGGTGGTGAGCAATGCCAACCGCTTGCGGTATTTTTGACGGACCGGGCCCGCTCGCTTCTATAGCAATGGTGGTAGAATTCTCCGGTTTTTCGGCACGGTTTTAGCTGAAGCGGAGGTAAGTTAATCAATGGCAGGTCATAGCAAGTGGGCCAACATCCAACATCGCAAGGGCGCTCAAGACGCCAAGCGCGGCAAGCTGTTCACCAAGCTGATTCGGGAGATCACCGTGTCGGCCCGGAACGGAGGCGGCGATCCCGCGAATAACCCGCGCCTTAGGGCGGCGATGGACAAGGCCCTCACCGCCAATATGTCCAAGGACACCATCGAACGGGCCATCAAGAAAGGTACCGGTGCTGGCGAAGGCGACAATTACGAGGAAGTGCGCTACGAGGGCTACGGCCCCGGCGGCATTGCGGTAATGGTGGATTGCCTGACCGACAACCGCAATCGCACGGTTTCGGAAGTGCGCCATGCCTTCACCAAGGCGGGCGGCAACTTGGGCACCGACGGCTCCGTGGCCTATTTGTTTTCGAAGACCGGCATCATCAGTTATCCGGCGAGCGTCGAAGAGGACCGGGTGATGGAGGCCGCGCTCGAAGCCGGCGCGGACGATGTGATCAGCAACGGCGACGGTTCGATCGATGTGCTGGTCGCTCCGGATCAGTTCGAGACGGTGCGCGATACGCTCGCGCAAGCCGGGCTCGCGCCAGAGAGCGCCGAGGTGACTATGCGAGCCAGCACCAGCGTGGCCTTGGACAAGGACGACGCGGAGAAGATGATCCGCCTTCTGGAGCGTCTGGAAGATTTGGACGACGTACAAAATGTTTATTCCAATGCTGATATCAGCGAGGACATCCTCGCCCAGATCGGATAAAGAGGCGATGTGACGGTCGTTTTGGGACTGGACCCGGGGTCACGCCGTACCGGCTACGGCGTCGTTCGCGATAGCGATAAAGGACCCGTCTTGATTGCCTGTGGGTGTATTCGCACGGAAACGGATCATTTTCCCGAACGCCTCAAGCAAATCTATGACGGGGTCTATAAAATCGCGCTCGAATTCCGGCCCGACGAACTGGCCATCGAGCAAGTGTTCATGCACAAGAATGCCGATTCGGCTCTGAAGCTCGGGCAGGCCAGGGGAGCCGCCATCTGCGGGGGCCTTGCGGCGGGATTGCCGGTTCATGAATATGCCGCGCGGCAGGTGAAGCAGGCCCTGGTCGGAAAAGGCAGTGCGGACAAGCTGCAAGTCCAGCACATGGTGCGTTTCCTGCTCAAATTTTCTTCGCCGCTGCAATTGGACGCCAGTGATGCTTTGGGCGTGGCCTTGTGCCATATCCACCACCGGCAGACCTTGCGGCGTCTGCGGCTGGCCGGAGTTGTGATGCGATGATCGGATTTTTGCGCGGTTTGGTGGTCGCCAAAAAGCCGCCTTCTCTTTTGTTGGACGTGCGCGGCGTCGGGTACGAGATCGACGCGCCGATGTCGACCTTCTACAAGCTGCCGGAGATCGGCGAAGAGGTGACGCTGTACACCCATCTGGCGATCCGCGAGGACGCCCACAGCCTGTTCGGATTCGTATCCGAGGCGGAGCGCGCCCTGTTCCGCAGCCTGATCCGTGTCAGCGGCGTCGGTGCGAAGCTCGCCCTGGCGATTCTGTCGGGTTTGAGCGCCGAAGAGTTCCACCGTTGCGTGGAAGCGCAGGACGCCGCCCGTCTGGTGCGCTTGCCGGGGGTCGGCAAGAAAACCGCGGAACGCTTGATCATCGAAATGCGGGACCGTCTGCCCGAGCTGCCCACGGTTCATCTGCCCGGCGCGGGAACCCTGCCGGCACCGGCGGCGAGTCCGGTGGACGATGCGGTCAGCGCATTGATCGCTTTAGGATTCAAGCCGCAGGATGCCAACAGCCTGGTGCGGAAGGTTCCGGTCGACGGCAAGAGCAGCGAGGAGATCATTCGTTCAGCCTTGCAGTCCGCGGCGAAGTAAAAACCGGCTGAACTTTGATACGATAGAATCCGAGCAGCCATGGCGAATCCAGCGATTAAACCCGCGACCTACGAAGACATTCTCGCCCTTCCGCCCAATTTGGTGGGAGAAATCGTTTACGGGCGCCTGATCACCCATCCCCGTCCGGCGCCGCGTCATGCGCGGGCGTCATCGAATCTCGGGGTTCGGATCGGCGGTCCTTTCGATTTGGGTGATGGCGGCCCCGGAGGCTGGTGGATTTTGGACGAGCCGGAGCTTCATCTCGGTGGGCACGTCCTGGTGCCGGACCTGGCCGGATGGCGACGGGAGCGAATGCCCCGCTTGCCCGATGCCGCCTGGTTCGAATGCGTACCGGACTGGGTTTGCGAAGTGCTGTCGCCGTCTACGGCCCGCGACGACCGCGCCGAAAAGCTGCCGCTCTACGGCTCCCTGGGCGTAGCTCATGCCTGGCTGGTCGACCCTGACACGCGGGTTCTCGAGGCTTACGAAAACCAGCAGGGGCGCTGGTTGCTGGTACAGACCCATGCCGGCGACAGCCGGGTTTCCGTTCCGCCTTTCGAAGCCGTCGAATGGGCGTTGGGGGAACTGTGGGCGGAGTAATTGCCGCTCAAAATAGACCGTATTTATAACTATGCCTACCCACCGTCTCATCAATCCCGCCGGCTCCCCGGACGAAGACGCAGTCGACCGCGCCATACGTCCGCGCCGTCTGGACGACTACATCGGCCAGGCGGCCATGCGCGAGCAGATGGCGATCTTCATTCAAGCGGCCCTGGCGCGACGCGAAGCTTTGGATCATGTTCTGATTTTCGGTCCGCCGGGACTCGGCAAAACAACCCTGGCCAACATCATCGCCAACGAGATGGGCGTCAGCCTACGCCAGACCTCGGGGCCGGTTCTGGAAAAGGCGGGGGATTTGGCGGCTTTGCTGACCAATCTGGAGCCGCGCGACGTTCTTTTCATCGACGAGATCCATCGCTTGAGCCCGATGGTGGAGGAGGTTCTCTACCCGGCGATGGAGGATTACCAGATCGACATCATGATCGGCGAAGGTCCGGCTGCGCGTTCGATCAAGCTGGATATCCCGCCGTTTACCCTGGTGGGTGCGACTACCCGGGCCGGACTTTTGACTTCGCCCTTGCGTGACCGATTCGGGATCGTCCACCGCCTGGAGTTCTACACGCCGGAGGAATTGACCCGGATCGTCACCCGCTCGGCGAAAATCCTCGGCGTTGAAATGAGCCCCGAAGGTGCCCGCGAAATCGCGCGCCGGTCGCGCGGAACGCCGCGCATCGCCAACCGGCTGTTGCGGCGAGTTCGCGATTTCGCCGAAGTCATGGCGGACGGAAGAGTCACCGTCGAGGTGGCCGGCAAGGCGCTGGAAATGCTGAACGTCGACCATAACGGCTTCGACCAGCTCGATCGCAAGCTGCTCCGCACCATGATCGAGAAATTCGAGGGCGGTCCGGTAGGGCTAGACAACATAGCCGCCGCGATCAGCGAAGAGCGCGGCACCATAGAGGACGTTCTGGAGCCTTACTTGATTCAGCAAGGCTTCATCATGCGCACGCCGAGGGGGAGGGTTGCGACGCGCACGGCTTACCTTCATTTCGGTCTGGAGCCGCCGAAGGCGCTCAATGTGAACGAGGAGCTCTTTTAGTTGGGGGATATTTCCGAACAAAGCGGGTTTCGCTGGCCCGTCCGCGTATATTACGAAGACACCGATGCCGGCGGCGTGGTTTATCACGCCAGCTATCTCAGATTTTTCGAGCGGGCAAGGACCGAGTTTTTGCGTTCGTTGGGTTTCGAGCAGGATGACCTTCGGACCCGACATGGGATCTTGTTCGCCGTTCGCTCGATGCAGATCGACTACGTGAAAGCGGCACGGTTCAACGAGATGCTCTGGGTGTCTGCCGAAGTGGAGCAGTTGAAGTCGGCGAGCTTGACGTTCAAACAACTGGCGGTACGGCAAGATAACGAACTCGTGTGCGAGGCGCGGGTGCGCGTCGTCTGTCTCGTCGCCGAAACCTTCCGGCCCACGGCCATTCCTGATTTTTTATTGCAACGGTTAAAAAATGACCTCTGAACTCTCCATATTCAAGTTAATCACCGAAGCGAGCCCGGTGGTCCAGATCGTTATGCTCATTCTGGTTTTGGCATCGGTTATTTCATGGACCTTCATTTTTTCGAAATACAAGGAGATCAGGCGCGCCGAGGAGACTTCGGAGGAGTTCGAAGAACGCTTCTGGTCGGGGATAGATCTTGCCGATCTCTACCGCCAATTGACCCGAGAGGATCTGGGGACGGAAGGGCTCGAAAATATCTTCATGGCCGGATTCAAGGAATTCGCGCGGCTGCGGCAACAGCCGAACATCGGTCCCGATGCGGTGATGGAGGGAACGCAGAGGGTGATGCGCGTGGCCCTGAACCGCGAATTGGAGAGCCTGGACGAGCGCTTGCCGTTTCTCGCCACGGTCGGTTCCACGAGTCCCTACGTCGGACTGTTCGGTACCGTGTGGGGCATCATGAACTCGTTCCGGTCGCTCGGCAGCGTCAAGCAGGCGACCCTGGCCATGGTGGCGCCCGGCATTTCCGAAGCGCTGGTGGCGACTGCCATGGGCTTGTTCGCCGCGATTCCGGCGGTCATGGCCTATAACCGCTATTCGACCGATATCGGGCGGCTGGCCAATCGGTACGAAGCGTTCACCGAAGAATTCCTGAGCTTATTGCATCGTCAGGCGCACGCAAAATGAACGTATCATCCGGGGGAAGCGGGCGCGGCCGTCGCCGCAGGCCCATGGCCGAAATCAATGTCGTTCCTTATATCGACGTCTCTTTGGTGCTCTTGATCATTTTTATGGTGACGGCGCCGCTGCTTCAAACCGGGGTGGACGTGGATCTTCCCCAAGCCGAGGCCAGAACCGTCGATCCGCAGCAGGATCTGCCCATCATCGTATCGATCAATGCCGAAGGCCGCTTGTTCGTGGATGCCGGCAATCAGGAGGACGTCGAGGTCGATTCCGACGCGCTTACCGCCAGAGTCATGGATGCTCTCCAGAAAAAACCGGGGCTCTCGGTCTTGATTCGGGGCGACAAGACCGTGGATTACGGCAAAGTCGTGATGGTCATGGCCTCGCTCAAAAACGCGGGCGTACCGAGCGTCGGATTGATGACGGGCCCGGCCGAGGACGAATGAGTCGTTCCCATTCCAAACGCTACCGTGGTCCGTTCGGGCTATCGGTGGCGCTACACGCTGTTCTGATCCTTCTTTTTGCGGTTCAGTTCGATTCCGTCACGCCGGTCGCGCAGCCGCCCCAGCCGGAAATCATTCAGGCGACAGCGGTCGACGAATTCCAGATCGAGCGGGGACGGCAAGCCAGGCGGCGCGAGGAGCAGGCCCGTCAGGAAAAGCTGGAAGAGGAGCGGCGCGTCCAAGAAGAGGCCGAACGCCGGGAGCAGGCCGAAGCCCAAGAATTGAAGCGCAAACAGGACGAAGATGCCAAGCGGCAAGCCGAACTGGAAGCTCAGCGCAAAGCCGAGGCGGAGGAAAGAAAACGCCTGGAGGAGGCCAAGCGCCTCGCCGACCAGAAGCGTAAGGCCGACGAATCCAGGCAAGCTGAGCTGGAAGCCAAGCGCAAGGCGGAAGAACAGGCGTTGCGCAAAGCGGAGGCGGAAGCGAAGAAACGCCAGGAGGAAGATCGCCGTCAGGCCGAGCTCGAAGCCAGACGCCGGGCTGAAGAGGAGGCGAGGCGAAAGGCCGAAGTCGAAGCTAAACAAAAAGCCGAGGCTGAGGCCAAGCGTCAAGCGGAGGCCGAGGCAAAACAGAAGGCGGAGTTGGAAGCCAAGCAGAAGGCGGAAGCCGAGGCGAAACGGAAAGCGGAGCTCGAAGCCAAACAGAAAGCCGAAGCGGAAGCGAAACGGAAGACCGAGTTGGAAGCCAAACGGAAAGTCGAAGCCGACGCGAAGCGAAAAGCCGAGCTGGAAGCCAGACAAAAGGCGGAAGCCGAGGCAAAACGGAAAGCCGAGTTGGATGCCAAGCAAAAGGCTGAAGCGCAACGCAAAGCTGAACTGGAAGCCAAACTCAAGGCCGAAGCGGAAGCGAAGCGGAAGGCCGAATTGGAGGCCAAACAAAAGGCGGAAGCCGAGGCGAAACGGAAAGCTGCCGAATTGGAAGCTAGACAGAAAGCGGAGGCCGAAGCAAAACGGAAAGCGGAGCTCGAAGCCAAACAGAAAGCCGAAGCGGAAGCGAAGCGAAAAGCCGAGCTGGAGGCAAAGCGGAAAGCCGAAGAAGAAGCGCGCCGGAAGGCCGAAGCCGAGGCGAAACGGAAGGCCGAGGAAGAGGCCCGCCGGCTACAGGCGGAGCGCGAATTGGCATTGCGCGAGCAGCTCGAGGAAGAACACCGAGCCGCGATGGAACAGCAAGCCAAGAAAGCGGCGAGCGACTGGGCGAATACGTACATCAAGCCGAAAGTTACGCGCTCATGGCTTCGTCCGCCGTCCGCCAAGAGCGGGCTGTCCTGTATAATTCAAGTCCGCTTGCTGCCGGGCGGTGAGGTGGCTGATGTCCAAGTGGTCAGCAGTAGCGGCGACTCCACGTTCGACCGATCCGCCGAGGCTGCCGTGCGCAAAGCATCGCCTTTGCCATGGCCTTCTGACCCGAAGGTGGCGGAACAACTTCGAGCATTTAAGTTCACATTCAAGCCCGAATAATTCTTGTCCAGGTGTTTGATGAATAGACGATTTCGCAGCGTTTTCTTTTTGAGCGTCTTTCTCACGCTCTTCAGTGGTTGGGCGCGCTCCGAGCTAAACGTGGAAATTACTCAGGGCGTCGAAGGCGCCATGCCGATCGCCGTGGTGCCTTTCGGTCAGCAGATTTTGCCGGGCGACAACATCGGCAGCATCATCGCGGCTGATCTCGCACGTAGCGGACGCTTCAAACCTTTGCCGGAAAGCGAAATGCTGGAAACGCCGACGTCGCCGGAGCAGGTTCGATTCCGCACCTGGCAAGTGTTGGGGCAGGATCATCTGGTCATAGGGCGGGTACAGCCCGGTGCCGGCAGCCAGTACGAGGCCGAGTTTTTCCTGTACGACTCGATAAAAGGTACGCTGCTGACCAGCGCCAGAATCCCGTTCAATGCGCCGGAGACGCGCCGCACCGCGCACCGTATCGCCGACGTCATTTATCAGCAGTTGACCGGCGAGCCCGGCGCGTTCGCTACTCGCGTGGCGTACGTAACCGTGACCGGCAGCGGCCCTCGCGATCGGCAGTACCGTCTCCAAATCGCCGATACCGACGGGTATAACCCGCAAACCATCATCAGCTCGGTCGAACCGATCATGTCCCCGGCCTGGTCGCCGGACGGCAAGCGGATCGCTTACGTGTCGTTCGAGAACAAGACCTCGGCCATCTTCATCCAGACCCTTGCGACGGGCGAACGTCAGAAGGTGTCCGACGCGCCCGGCATCAACGGGGCGCCGGCCTGGTCTCCGGATGGCTCTCAATTGGCTATGACCCTCTCCAAGGATGGCAACCCTGATGTTTACGTGATGAATTTGGCGTCCCGCTCTTTGCGCCGAATTACGGATCATATCGGCATCGATACCGAGCCGAACTGGTCGCGGGATGGCGGGAGCATCGTATTCACGTCGGATCGAGGCGGGAAACCGCAGCTCTATCTCGTGTCTTCCTCCGGGGGGCCGGCGCAGCGCTTGACCTACGAGGGAGAATACAATGCGCGCGGAGTGTTCTCGCCCGACGGACGCAGCATTGCGATGGTCCACGGCAATGGCGGCGATTACCGGATCGCCGTGATGGATTTGCAGACCCGTACATTGCGCGTGCTAACCAAGGGGCGTCTGGACGAATCGCCGGGTTTTGCGCCTAACGGGAGCATGATTCTTTACGCCTCGAAGAGCGGCGGAGTAGGGCAGTTGGCAGCCGTTTCGATAGACGGCAGGGTTCAGCAGAGCCTTCGTATCGACAGCGGACAAGTGCGCGAGCCGGCGTGGTCCCCGTAAGGCGGCGTTGGCGGGTTTCGTGAGAAGGGCGGAAGCTTAGAAAAAACAGTAGGTCGATTTTTATCTTGCTAGTGGGGAAAACAGATGAAACTTGTCAAGACTGCATTGGTTGTCGCTATGATGTCTCTTGTCCTTAACGGTTGTAGCTCGAAAGGCGGCGTGCAAGAGGAGGCCGGCGCCGAAGCGGGCATGGAGGGCGGGCCCGGCGGCCCGCAGATCAGCAAGTACGGCGAAGGCACGGATGGCGGCGCATACGGTCCGGGCGGCGCCGGTTACGGTCCGGGTGCGGGCGGGACCGGCGATCCGATGCTGGATGATCCGTCCAGTCCGTTGTCCAAGCGAGTCATCTACTTTATGTACGATAGCTACGAAGTGCTGCCGGAGTATCAGCAGGTCGTCAGTGCTCATGCGAATTATCTGGCTTCCCATCCGGAGCGCAACATCATTCTGGAAGGACATGCGGACGAGCGGGGCTCTCCCGAGTACAACATCGCGTTGGGCGAGCAGCGGGCCAAGGCCGTAGCCAAGATGATGCAGTTCCAGGGCGCTAATGATGGCCAGGTCCAAGTGGTCAGCTTCGGCGAGGAAAAACCTGCCGTATCGGGTCACGACGAATCGGTTTGGCAGCAGAATCGTCGGGTGGAAATTTCCTATTCGGGACGTTAACCGTATGCATCTAAAAAAGCCGGTTTTCACATTGCTGTTTTTGGGATCGCTGCATGCGACGATTTCGAGTGCCCAGCAGTACGACCAGATATACGATCGAAGGTACGATCAAAATCAAACCGGCTACGGGGTGGCTACCCTCGAGGAGCGCGTCTCTCAGTTGGAGAGGCGTCTCTCGGGAAACACCTTGATCGAAATGTTCAATCGGATGGAGCAGTTGCAGGCTGAAGTCCTCAAGCTCCGCGGGGAAAACGAGGAGCTTGCCCATCAGCTCGAAGAGCTGAAAAACCAGCAACAGGCTATGTATACGGACTTGGACCAGCGTATGCAGCAGTTGTCCGCCGGCGGTTCCGCTGCGCCGCAGGCGCCCCTCGATCAGTCCGCTTCGCCCGATGGCGCGGCCCCGACGGAAGCGACCGCGTCTCAGGCACCGGCGCCACAAGCGCCCGTTTCGCCTGGCGATCCGGGAAATCGCCAGGCGGCCTATCAAAAGGCTTTCAATACATTGAAAGAAGGAAAATATCCGGAAGCGGTCAAGGAATTCAAAAACTTCATCGCGGCCTATCCGACCGGCGAATACGCGGACAATGCGCACTACTGGCTTGCGGAAGCGTATTATGTCAGCCGCGATTTCAATACTTCGCGCGACATTTTCCGGAAACTGATCAAGGACTTTCCACAGAGCAGCAAAGTGCCGGACGCTCTGTTGAAAATCGGTTTCATCGAGTACGAAATCGGCCAGAAGGCGAACGCGAAGGAACTGCTGACCGAGGTCGTCAAGCGTTATCCCGATTCCAGCGCCGCAAAGATGGCGGAGAAACGGCTGGATAAGCTACGGCAAGAAGCAAAGCGCTGATTTTTGGCAGCGCCTGATTAGTGAATCAACTTCGAGTAACCGAAATCTTCTACTCCCTGCAAGGGGAGTCCCGCACCGTTGGATTGCCGACGGTCTTCGTCCGTTTGACGGGATGTCCGCTGCGTTGCGTGTATTGCGACACGGCTTACGCCTTTACCGGCGGCCAAAAGATGTCCATCAACGAAATCGTGGCTGAAGTTGGGACCTACCATCCGGGTTATGTGACCGTCACAGGGGGCGAGCCGTTGGCGCAGCGCGGGTGTCTCGTCTTGCTGGATGCGCTGGTCGAGAAAGGCTATGAGGTTTCGCTGGAAACCAGCGGGGCTCTGGACGTGTCGGACGTCAACCCGAAAGTCGTCAAGGTTCTGGACCTCAAGACGCCTTCGTCCTGCGAAGAGTCGAGGAATCTCTATCGCAACCTGAACTATCTCGATCGGAAGGATCAGCTCAAGTTCGTCATCATGAACGAGGCCGATTATCAATGGGCAAAGGCCAAGATGGATGAATACGGCTTGTCGGATCGTTGCGAAGTGCTCTTCTCGCCGGCCATGGGCGCGCAAGATCCAGCGGAACTCGCCGACAAGATTTTGCGCGACCGTTTGCCGGTTCGTTTCCAAGTACAGCTACACAAGATCCTCTGGGGCGACACACCCGGACGGTGATGACGATGATGAAAAAAGCGGTTGTTTTGCTCTCCGGCGGACTCGATTCGGCGACGACTCTGGTTATCGCGAAGTCGCAAGGATACGAGTGTTACGCCCTCAGTTTCGATTACGGACAGCGCCATGGCGCGGAGCTCCATGCCGCCCGGCGCGTGGCGCAGAGCTGCGGCGCGATCGAGCACAAGATTATCCGAATAGGTCTCGGCGAGTTCGGCGGCTCGGCGCTCACCGACACCCGCATCGCCGTGCCGGAGACTCCGCAGGAAGGCATTCCGGTCACTTACGTACCTGCGCGGAATACCGTCTTTCTCGCATTCGCCCTCGGCTGGGCGGAAGTCTTGGGCAGCGCGGACATTTTCATAGGCGTGAATGCCGTCGACTATTCCGGCTACCCTGATTGCCGGCCGCAGTATATCGAGGCTTTCGAGCGCCTGGCGAACTTGGCGACCAAGGCCGGTGTCGAGGGGAAGCATTTCAAGGTACATGCGCCGTTGATCACGCTCAAAAAGGCCGAAATCATCCGCATCGGGACAGATTTGGGCATCGATTATGCTTTAACGGTGTCATGTTATTCGGCCGACGATGAAGGGCGAGCCTGCGGTTCGTGCGACTCGTGTCGATTCCGAAAAATCGGTTTTGCCGAAGCCGGTATTTCAGATCCCACGCGCTATAAATCCTAAAGATCGAATGGTTCGGCTTCCGCTATTTGCCCGGCATTTTGCCGCTGAGCGAATAGGCGAAAGCGATCACTTCGGCCACCGCAAGATAGAGTTCCCGCGGAATTTCATTGCCCAGCGGGACCTTGGCCAACACGTTCGCCAAACCCTCGTCCGCGTGCAGCGGAATATTGTGTTGCCGCGCCCGCTCTATGATCTGCTCCGCGACCGCACCTTTGCCCTTTGCGGTCACGCGCGGGGTGCTCTCTCCGTCGTAATGCAGGGCGACGGCGATATCGGGAGGATTGACCAGCCGGGTCATGCGCGGATATCCAGGATCGGCGGGGAGGGATTTTCGGAGCGCGGCGAATCGGGCGGTCGATCCAGCGCCGTCAGTTGACCTACGGCTAGCCCTGCGCCATGCAGTCGCGCTCTAAGACGTTCGCACTGCTCGCGGATGAGGTCGGATGTCGTTGCCGTGTCGCTCCACAAATAGGTGTCGATCCGGTCGCCCTTCAAGACGACGCGCGCACAGAACGTCCCGAGCCCCGGCGGGTGCAATTCCAGCGTAAGCGACCAAGAGTCGGGACTCTCCGCGCTGCCGGGCTTCGCATCCTTGGTTATCAGCAGTTTTGCCGCGTCCTTATGCTGTCCATCGGTAAAAGGGATTTCCAATTGCCAAACGGATGGCGCGGCATCGTTCCTGGGCAGTGACGCAAGCTGATCCATGACCACCCTGGCGATTGCGGCTTCGACTTTTTGCGCGATACGTTCGGCTCCGCGTTCATTCCCCTGCACGAGTTCGTTCTGTTCGTCCGGTGACGGAAGAGTCTTGCGGCGTGCGGTGGATAATTCGTGCTCCGGGGTGCGCGGCGTCGCGAGCTGCGAGTCTCCAGGCAGTTTCGGTGAATCCTTTTCGCCGCGCTCCGCAGTTCGCGCGATTCGCTCATCCGCGAGCGCGATATCTTCGGATGTGCCGGCGTCTTCGAAACGAAACTCGGTTAGTTCCGCTTGCTCTTCGGCATCGGCGCTGAACGGTCGGGTTTGAATCTCTCCTCCGTCCGCCGTAGTGCGGGGCGTATCGGGGATAGCGTCCGCACTGGTCCGAAGCACCTTCAGCCTATCGAGAACTCGGAGCAGTTGCGCTTTGAAATCCGAATCGGCGAATTCGGCCGACGAATCGGCATTGTCGGCGAGCTTCGCTTCAAGAAATATCCCCGAGTTCAATAAACCTTTTTCCAAGCCCTCGGGTGTCGCCAACTCGGATTTTTTCGGGATCGAGGCCAACAGCTTTTCTAAAGCTTGTGTGATCGGGACGGGCAACGGGGACGTTTGTCTGGCCTGCGCGACTAGGCGGTGGAGTTCCTGGATCACATCGGCGAGCGGTTCCTGTTTCGGCAAGAACAGGCGTAAAGCCTGCTGAACCGTCGATTCCGGCACATCGGCGCCGGAATCGCGCGGCACGATGCGAAGCTCGGGCGTGGTGCCGAGCTTGACCACCTCGAGTTCGAGTATCTGCCCCGGCTGGAGGTTCGCGCTGCTGTTTGCCGTAAGAGTGCGGCCGCCGGCGTCGAGTCGGAGAAGGAAGCTGTTGTCCTTGAGTTGTGTCTCAACGACCGCTCGAAGAATGTCCCCGAGCTTTAGCGGCTGCGCCCCGGCTTGAAGCAGGGGAGTCGTCGGGACGAGGACAGACAGCCGGATTTCCATTTGTGTCAACGTGTAAGCATTTGCTGAATCTGCAAAATTTCTTCCTTGGCAAGACCGAGCACGTCTTTGCTCAAATCCGTCGCCGCTTGTCCCTCCATGAGTTTGCGATAAGCCGGAATTTCATCCATGCGGGGGTATTTGTGGATCTGCAGCGTGCCGACGAAGCTGTGGAGCTGGGACAGAATGACCAGATCCGTATAATCCGGAGCGCCGGGGTGATCGCGAAACCAATTTTCGGCGTGGACCGTCACATCTTCGAAATCCGGAGGAAAATTCCACTTCCGTAAGATCATCGCGCCTACGGGGGCGCGCAAGGTTTGTATCGCCTGGTCGAGATGGCGGGGATCGGCGATCAATTCCGGATGCCGATCGGCGAAGGTGAGCACGGGAACGGTGCCGATATCGTGAACCAGCGCAGCCAGCATCGCCCGATCGGGATCGAACCCCCTGGTCTTATGGGCGAGCACGGCACAGATGGCGGCGACGTAGCTGCTGTGCGCCCACAGTTCATGCATCCGTTTCCGGATCTGGGACGACTTGGCGATAAACACCGCTTTCAAGGAAAACGTGGTGATCAAGTGCTGCGCCGCCTTGAGCCCGAGTCGCGTCAGAGCCTCGGGGCAGCTCTCTATTTTCTTGCGGCCGTGATAAAGCGGACTGTTGGCGATATGAATCAGCCGTGCGGTAATGGCCGGATCGATTTGAACGACCCGCGCGATCTTCGAATTATTCGCCCGGTCGTCGTTGATGGCCTTGCGTATCTTGAGGGAAATGTCGGGGAGCGTGGGCAGCACCAGTTTCTTCGCCCGCATTTCCTGGTAGCAAAGCTGCAATAATGGGTTTTGAAGAGTATCTGCCGTCTCGAGAGTCATTACGAATGGAATGCGTTCGTTGGATCGCCGATGACACTGAATCCGGGAAAAACAATAAGGATAGCCTGGTTCCGGTCCCTCGGTAACATCCCTCGATCTTCGCGATAAAGGAATACACCGGATTTTGGTATTATTAGCGTTCCTCCACCCTCTAGTCACTGAGGGCCGACGGCAAAAGTCGGCAACTCTAAGTACATTCCGTAAATATTTGCGGAATCTCGACAGATTGGTGGGGTTGTCCTGCAGGTTGCCTATGCCGCAAGACTTCCCTGAATGTACTTAGTCTTTTTTCAGGATTATTCGAATGACCATACGCACCCGATTTGCTCCCAGCCCTACGGGTTACTTGCACGTTGGCGGCGCGCGCACGGCGCTTTTCTCCTGGCTTTACGCACGCAAGCACGGCGGCACCTTTATCCTGCGCATCGAGGATACGGACTTGGAGCGTTCCACGGTCGACGCGGTCAATGCGATTCTGGAGGGTATGACCTGGCTCGGGCTGGAATACGACGAAGGACCGTTTTATCAAACCCATCGGTTCGAGCGTTATAAAGCCATTGCCCAGCAATTGCTGAACGAAGGCAAGGCCTATCATTGCTACTGCACTAGGGAAGAGTTGGATAACCTCCGTGCCGAACAACTGGCACGCAAGGAAAAGCCCCGCTACGACGGCCGTTGCCGCCATCGTACCGAGCCCCGCGAAGGCGTTCAGCCGGTGATGCGGTTTCGCAATCCGGACGACGGCGAAGTCGTCATCAAAGATCTCGTGCGTGGCCAAGTCATTGTGAAGAACAGTGAATTGGACGATCTCATCATTCTCCGCTCGGACGGTACCCCCACCTACAACTTCACGGTGGTGGTCGACGACCTCGACATGCAGATCACCCATGTCATCCGCGGCGACGACCATCTCAACAACACGCCGCGCCAGATCAACATTCTGAAGGCTTTGGGCGCGCCGCTGCCGAAATACGCTCACGTGCCGATGATCTTAGGGCCAGATGGAGCCAAGCTATCGAAACGCCATGGAGCGGTCAGCGTCATGCAATACCGCGACGACGGCTATTTGCCCGAGGCGCTCATCAATTATCTGGTGCGCCTCGGCTGGTCCCATGGCGATCAGGAGATCTTTTCGGTGGACGAAATGATCGAGCTGTTCGATGTTAACGACATCAATCATTCGGCCTCGGCGTTCAATCCGGAAAAACTGTTGTGGCTGAATCATCACTACATCATGCACAGCGATCCCTTGCATGTCGCGCATCATCTGCGCTGGCATCTGGGACAACTGGACATCGATCCCACTCGGGGGCCCGATCCCGTCAGGGTGGTCGAAGCGCAGCGCGAGCGGTGCAAGACCCTGGTCGATATGGCGAAGGCGAGCGTCTTCTTTTACAAAGAGTTCGAAGCGTACGACGAGAAGGCCGCCAGCAAGAACCTGACCGCCGATAATCTCGGGGCGCTGCAAGCGCTGGAAACAAAACTCTGGGCGCTGGGTAACTGGAGCCGAGAGGCGATTCACCAGGTGGTCGTGGAGACGGCGGAAACGCTTGGAGTGAAGATGGGCAGCGTCGCTCAGCCGCTTCGGGTCGCCGTATCGGGAACGACGGTATCGCCTCCCATCGACCTCACCCTGGAGTTGTTGGGAAAAGATACGACGCTCTCCAGGGTCGGCCGAGCCATCGCCTATATCAATAAAAAAGCCTAGACAAACGCGAAGTCTTTCTTTAATATTCGCGTTCTCGATCGCGTGGGGCCATAGCTCAGCTGGGAGAGCGCAACAATGGCATTGTTGAGGTCGCGAGTTCGATCCTCGCTGGCTCCACCACTCGCGGATTGACCAATCAAGTTCCTTGTCCCCATCGTCTAGAGGCCTAGGACACCGCCCTTTCACGGCGGTAACAGGGGTTCGAATCCCCTTGGGGACGCCATATCGATATGAATCTGGGCACCTGTTTTCCCAGACACTCCGGATCTCCTCCGTCCATCGTGCTGACCAGCGCTTCCGCCAAGGTTTCCACATCGCCCTTTAGTTCGATCATGGTGCCGGTTACCCGAATCTCGCTCACCAGGAGCTGGAGATAGCGCTTGCCGAATCCGCTGTTTGGATCCAAAAGCCGGTCCCGCAGCACCTGAATAAAGGCCGTAATCTTCGCTGGCGTTAAGCTGTCCAAGGGCATCCTCCGCTGTTGACGAAGGCCCGCCATTTCAGCGAGGAGCGTCTCCCGCTGGCGTTTCAGCGCCTCCACTCGAGCCGAGAGGGTTTGATCAAGCGGCAGAATGCCTTGCTCCACGGCTTCATACAATCGTTGAAGACCGGTTTCCGTTGTCGTGAGCGCCAGTTGGACCTCTTGGAGGCGTTGATCATCCTTTGTCCGGTGCTCTTTCAGTCGTCGACGCAAAGCGTTCAACATGGCGGTGACCCGAGGCACCGTGAAGACTCGGTCTGCCAGTCGCTCGAGCACCAGCCGGTCGGTTTTGGCGCGGGGCAGGTTCGGCGTCGGGCAGAGGTGCGTCGCCTTGCTGAGCTTGGTCGTACACTTGTAATACTGATAACGGCCGCTTTTTCCCGTGGCCAACGCCATGCTACAGCCGCAGTGGCCGCATTTCAGGAGCCCCGTCAGGAGTGTCTGGCTGCTCACGATCTTCGGCGGCCCCTGGGTGGGCTGGCGATTTTCCCGCAAGCGCTTGACCTGATCGAACAGCTCGGGATCGATGATCGGCTCCACCTCAAAGTACACCCACTCGCTTTCCGGCTTCGGCTTTTGATTCCGCACGTCATAGGTGTTGAAGACCCCTTGGCCCCGGTAGACGGTGTCCGATAGGATTTTTTGGACTTTCTGATTGCGCCAGCGGCGACCTCGCATCCTGATCCCGCGGCTGTTGAGATAATCGGCAATGGCCTTCATGCCCATTATCTGGCCGCGGTGGCCCTGGAGATAAAGGTCATAAATCTGCCGTACCACGGCGGCCTCGTTCTCCTCGACGGTCAAGCGCTTTTTCTTGCGGCCGCGATTGCCGACCTGATCGGTTTCTTTTAGCCGAAAGCCAAAGGGTGGCTTCGCGCCATTGAAAAAGCCTTGCCGGGCGTTCTCCTTCATTGAGCGAAGGGTGTGCTTGGCGTTCTCCTTGCTTGAATATTCATCAAAGAGCGAAAAAATTTGCCGCGCCATCTCCCCGGCTGGGTCGTCACTCGTCTGCTGACTGATGGAGATGATCCGAACGCCTGCCTTCTTGAGCCGACGCTCATAGAGTCCAAACTGAATCGAATCCCGGAAAAACCGGGAGAGGGAATGAATGATGATCGATTCGAAGGGCGGCGGACTGAGTAAGGCATCCGCCATCATCTGCTGTAGTACCGGGCGGCGGTCGTCCGTGGCCGAGGCCCCCGGCTCCACGTATTCTTTCGCAATGACGTGACCGTGGCGGTCACACCAGGCTCTCATCTGGTTAAGCTGGTCTGGGATCGACAAGTCGGCTTCGGCTTGTCGACTGGTCGAGACCCGGGCGTAAAGGGCTACGGCCATCCGGTTTACCCCTCCGTCTCAAGCGCTGGCTCGGCCGGCAGCGCTGCCAGGAGTTCCCCGAGCACCGCGCCGACCAGTTCGACTTCGGCCGCGAGCACGTTCGTGCTGGGCCAGGGATCGAGATAATCGATCTCGAGGACACAATGATTTAAATTCAGCTGTCGCACGCATCTGGCACCTCCTTTGGCGCTTTATGTATTCCGGCCCGACCCGAACCGATCCGCGCCCTCCGGCCGCATGAGCAGCGCCCGAAGGTCACGTTCGAATCCATTGCGACCGAGCTCGTCCAGCAACACTTGCTTGAACGCCGCAAATTGCGTGGGCGGCAGCGCCGCTTGCGCCACAGTCAGCAACCGATTCTTCCGGGGGTTCAGCAACCCCACGATACTGTCTACCTTTGCCATGTCCGATCCGATCCCGTCATCAAAAAAGTAAAAGTTGATCCAATCCCTTTCCAAGCCCCCGCTGGGGCAGGTCTATTTCCGACCCTTTTTTGAGAATACCGAAAAGCGCGGCCAACCTTCGCTAATTTGCAAAAATAGTTTTGACAAGCGCGGCGGATTGTGGGCGATGGCTCGGCCGTCTTGGGACGATTGCGGGCGATTTTGAGGTAAAATAAAAGGCGGAACCGGCGGATTGTCGAAAATGCCTTCTTAGAAAAGGATTTTTGTAAAATCGCCGTCTCTCAAAATCCCCCGCATAGTCTCGTTTTACCCCTCGTGAGCCCTCGAAATCAGGGGCTGAATGCCTGAACATACCAGCGCTATTGTTTTGTAGTTTGGGTTTGTGAAGTTCTTCAGAAGAAACAATGGTGAGCCGAGGACCGCATTCAAGAATCCTGAGGCCGCTCGAATTACCCGAGGACGACCACCACACGGCTTGGGTCGATAGCGATTGAACTTAGGGGGCCGGACCATCCGACCCCTCTTCGATGACTTCCGGGTTGTTGTCAGTGGCGGAGCCGCGCTGTCAGCTGCTGGACTAGGCGCTGCTCGAGCCAGAGTTCGGTCGCGCGCCGCACCGTCCGCGGGCTGGTGTAGTACCGTTCCAACCACCGCCAGTCCGATGAAGTCAGCGTCGGCATCAGTTCGCGCGGAATGCCGTTCCGCTCCCGGTATTGCTCGATGCATCGGGCCACGATCGCCGGATAATGCTCGCGTTGCGGCGCCGGTACGGTCATGACCGCAAGCCGGTTGAGCAGGGCGGTCGGCATGAGCCTGATCGAATTTGCCGTGCTGATCCAACTGATGAACGACAAATTAGCGTGCCCGCCCAGGAACTCGTCAAAAAACCTCGCTGCGGTGGCGGGTTCAAACAAGCTCAGCAAGGCATCCCAGGGATGGCCGTTATGGGTGGCGGAGCCGGGCTTATCGATTTCATCGCAAACGATGATCGGATTGGCGACTCCACCCTCATGGATCGCCGTCAACGGTCGGCTCGGGTGCCCGCTGGCCCAGCCCCGGGCGGTGCCGATGAGATCGCGCGCATCGGCTTTGCCGCCGAGGCTGATCAATTGCACCGGGACTTTCGATAATTGGCCAAGCCGATTCACATAGCTGCTCTTCCCGAGGCCGGGATCCCCCAGTAAAAGTAAAGGCGACAACTGAAAATAGCCTCGCCCCAAGGCGCGGGCCGACAGCTGCCGGATCACCCAGTCGGTTACCCGACCAAACCAAGGAAATTCCTCGTTCAAGGTCTGCTGAAGGTGTTGAAGATCCGGGACCGGGGCCAAGGGCGTCGGCAGCTCAAGCCTGACTTGGTAACGCTTTAAGGCTTCGGCGACGACCTTGTCTTTGCTGGGACTGACGGCCTCGAGCACGTAAACGCCCGAGCCAAGGCTTGAGACCACCTGCTCACCCACGGCGCGGACCTCTGGCAACCGCGGAGCGAGGTCCGGGCTGTCCAGTACCGCGCCGATCAACTGGCCCACCCAGCGGAGGGCCTCCTGAGGCGCTTGTCGGGCAACCGCCTCGATTAGGCGGATCAGCCGGCGGGTCGTGTCATTCTCCGGCTCGTCGCGGTGCGTGCGGCGGAGTTCGGGCAGGCCGAGCGCAAAGGCTTGGGCCTTGAGATCGAGGGTAGCATCGGATCGGCAGGCGAGGGAATAAGTCGCCTCGAAGTGCCCGAGGGCTGCAGCGATCCGCTCCAGTGCTTCCGCGAGTTCCGGGTTCAACATCCCCTGCTCGCCGAAACTGAAAAATTGCGCCAAGCGATGGGCGAGTTCGCCAAGCTCTGGGGCCACGGCCTTGGATGAGCCGAAGCTTTGCTGCCAAAGAAACAGCCGTTGCAACATCTTGAGCACCTCGGCTGATTCGAGCACGGCCGTGCCATCCTGGGCCGTGGCGCACCGCTCAAACACCGCTTCGGGATTTAATGACGTATCGCGCATGATCGCTCCTCAATCTAACGCTAAAGCGTGGTACTGGCCGAGCAATCCGTACACGAAATTCACTGCGTCGGTCTGCCGCTGTTCCACGGCGCGGTAAACCACGGCGAGAGCCAAGCGGAGGACATCCTGATCGGTGTAGGCATTTTTGGCAAGATTGAACATCCAGGCGACAATCCGGCAATTGCTTTTGGTGTAACCCTGAGCGGGATTGATACGATCGAGGGAGGCGACAAACGGAGCGCGGTAATGCTTAGTCAGGGCATTGCCGGTATTCATCGGTTGCAACGGCAGGCCGGTCGCTTCACACACGCCTCGGCTCAACCGTTCAGTGAACCACGCCTCATCCAGATCAAACTGCAGGTTCAGCTTCTTCGCCTTGGATCGGTACAGATATACCATGGCACGGGCCGGATCATCCCGTCGGAGCGCCTGAATGCGGGATACACCGCGACCATCTTTTTTCTCGTAATACCGCCAGTAGCACGTCTTACATAGGCCACGTTTTTGATTAAAAACATTCGGATGGCCACATTGGATGCAGTTGCTATGCAAAACTTTACGAGCGCGGCGAATTTCCAAAAGAGACTTTCTTGCTGCACCAGATTCGATACCTGTACGCTGTGTAATCTCGGACCAGAGGGATAGCTGCGTGTGATTTAACTTAGATGTTGATTTCATGGGTGCTCCAAAATTTCAAGAAAAGTTCCATACACAAAGCAGCAGATCGGCCAATGTAAAGAGTCAGATATTTCATCGCTGACGAGAAGCTTTACGCACGGATGGCCACAAAAGTTGCTTTGTTCGCGCCTTTCTTGAGTCTTTTTTCTGTGGTTAAATGCTGTTTTGTGTATGTGATGCGCAGGATATGCACAAACAGGTAACCTGTCAACTGCAAAATGATCAAACGTGTATATCGGAGCGGCTAAAAGCTGTTCTCGAGGAGCAAGGGCTCAGTATCAAAGCATTCGCGCAACGCGCTGACTTGCCGTACCGTACCGCTCAAAGCTATTTGAATGGTGAGCGTTCCCCGAATGTGGAAGGGCTGACAAAGTTAGCTACGCGAATGTGTATAAACATCACTTGGCTACTTACGGGCGAGGGACATCGGTACTGGAATGAAGACGTAGCAGAGGAAGGACAATTCATAGAGGGCCGATCAAATGATCGAGCTGATGCCCTACCAAAGGAACGAATAAAGCAGTGGCTCGACTTCTTTTGGGCGCAAGCCGATGAAAAGGAAAAGGCTTGGTTGGAAATCGAATTTCAGCGTCGATTTCCTGAATACAAAGAATGGCTAATGCAGAGCGATTCTTAGAAGAAAATATCGATTTAGGACTTGATTGCGCTACCAAAAGGAATGGGGATATGACTTCGATTAGAGATAGGCGAATTGCATTCCGTGGCAAACGCTGGATTTACCTGGGCGGGCAGTAGAATCCATCACTATTGCCAATTTTTATCCTAATAGAGTTTGCAGTTTTCTTTATTAGTGAAAATCGCTGAGCAATCCTAGATGATTCGCCAAATGAAGACTGGAAAATGCTCTGAGGGCGCCTTGAACAAAAATCATCTGCAAATTTGATAATAAATATTGGGGGGATGCATGTCGACTTCGAATGCCCAAAAGGATCTTTGCAATGTGCTCCGTTATACCCAGGAGCTCTTGAGCTTTCATGACAAGATCGTTTTCGATCTGTCCACGGAACCCTATCCTGTCTTCGAAGAAAATGCCGTTTCAGGTCTTGAAGGCGTTAGCATCAATGACGATCCGGAAGCCTGGCTTTCGATCAAACGCCTCCGCGAGACCTCGCCCCCTCAGCCGGAGACTGAACTCGAAGGCTGGATCACCGTCGATGCACATCCATCCCCGGATAAAGCCCCGCAACTGATCGAAAAACGCATTGTACGCCTCCCGTTCGATGAGGTGTCGGAGATGCAGACATCGGGAAAGATCAGCTCCGACCAGATCGTGGGAACTGAAAACCAGGCTGCTAAGCCGCCTGAAGTGCTCGACGTGCTTCTCTATTCGGCTCAGCTACCGGACCTCCAGTCGCAATTCGACCATTACCTGAAAGGGCCCTGGGCCGAATGGGCTGAAGTGGAGCGACCGAGACGGCGCAGCATCGATTTCTATAACAAGCTCTATCAGATCCACCAGCGCATGCAGTCGCTTGGCGCAGACAACCCGATCGAGATGGTGTTTGGGCTCGGGGTGGCGCGCTGGAAGATCGATCAGCAGACCCTCAATCTTCCATTGATCGAGCAGCAGGTCGAGATCGAGATGGACGAAGCAGGGACGCTGTACGTTCGCCCGCGCAACACTGCGCCGATGCTGGTTCTGAAAGTTTTCCATGCGCTGGAGGTGGAAGGCAGCAAATACTTTCAGAAAGAGGCTGCGCCCCGGTTCCAGGCGATGGTCAACGATCCCGATGTGGGTTTCTCGCCGTTTGAGCGGATAACCTTTGATCCCATTCTCCGGATGGCGGCGGCCAAGTTATCGCCCCGCGGACTTTATGTGCCCGATGAAACTGAGGGCAACTCCACGAGGATACCGCCCAAGGCCGATGACACCCTCCGGATTACCGATACCTGGGTGTTGTACGTCCGTCAGCGGATGGAAGATTTCCGGCGCGAGGATATCCAGCGCCTTATCGATGCCGTGGAGAGGACCGAGGATGAAGCGCGCCTCCCGCAGGCCGCGCTTAAATTCGTTACGCCACCCAGCAAGGAAGCGGTGCATGGCGATATCGGGTTTGACCTGGGAAACACGAATTTTGACCTGCCGAATTCGATCGGGGGTTGGCAAGGGGATCTTGGGCAATCGTCTTCCAGTGCCGAAATCGCGAATCGAGCCTTTGATCAAAAGGTCAATTACTTTTTCCCGCTGGCGTTCAACGACGAGCAGGGCGAGATCGTCCGGCGCCTCGATCACGAGGATACCGCCGGCGTAGTTGTGCAAGGTCCACCCGGGACGGGCAAGACCCATACGATCGCCAACATCATCTGTCACTATCTGGCCACCGGCCGGCGGGTTTTGGTGACGGCCAAAACCCCGGAGGCCCTCACCGCCGTTCAATCCAAGTTACCCGAAAGTATCCAGAGTCTAGCTATTGCGGTCATCCACAACGACCGGGAAGGCGGGCGACAATTGGAGCGGGCGGTCAACGTCCTGGCTCATGAGGCCAAGCAAATCGATGTGGCAGCCAGCGTGCGGGATGTCGACAGCAAGCAACGTCGTTTGGCAGAGATAGAAAAGCTTCTCGAGCAAATCGATATCCAGCTACGTCAACAGGCAGAACGGAACCTGAATCCCGTGTCCTTCCGGGGACAGGAGATCCTGCCCATGGCGCTTGCAAAGCAGCTGGCCGAACAGCGGGATCGATATCGCTGGTTCGAAGATGAACTGACGTTGGAGCAGCGCCATGAGCCCCGCTTTGGCGAAGCCGTGATCGAAGAGATCCGATCCTTGCGGGCGCAGCTGGGCTCCGATTTGGTGTATGGCCTTGAGGATTATCCATCGTTTGAGGCCCTACCGGAGGCGTCCCGCATTCTATCCGCTCACGCCGAAATCGGGCGCCTGGCACAACTTGAACAGCACACTTTGGAGGCGGATCTTCCGATCATGACCCTGGACTCGGACGGCGCTTTGGAGGAGGCGCGCGCCCTTTGCGACTGGCTTCAGGGATTTGCCGAGTTTTACCAGGCGATCGAGGCTGAGCCTTGGTTATTGCGGTCATATCAAATTTTTCTGGGAGACCAAAAGGCCGATCCCCTGATATGGCCGGCAATGGAGAAAGCGTTCGATGAATGGATCGCACTTCATGAGGAGGGCTGCGGCTTTCGGATCCGCAGGATAAGTCTTCCGGAGGTTGAGTTCACGGATGCGGCCTTCGATCGTGCCTTGGAGAAGCTCGCACAAGGCAAGAATCCCTTCGGCCTCATGCCGGCATTGTTCAAAAGCCAGTTACGCCAGCAAATCAACAAGGTCCTCCATGGCGGCCAAGCGCCCACGGAGCCTGAGCAGTGGCAGGATGTCCTGGCGTATCGCCGCTGGACCAAGACGCTCGATGCCTTCGGAAAAAGCTGGCTGTCGATCGCTAGAGAGTTCGAGGCGCCGACCTTTGACGAAGAACGGGATACTCGTGAACTGACGTTCTTCCGCCTCGGGACGCTCATCACCCAACTCAAAGCCACCCTAGCCAGCCTGGATGACCGGCGGGCGAGCCTTTCGCGCCTCTTTCCTTATGGGGTTGAGCCGAAAACGGTGCTGCACCAAGGTAGTTGTGATTACGTGCTAAAGATTCTCGCAGTTCATCTGGATAAAGCCGAAACTCTCGAAGCGCAAGCCGTGCGCGACAAATTGTTGGCTTTGGCTGGCAACAAGTCTTTGCCGTTCCACACTGATCTTCGGGAATTAGCCGAAAATCTCGGTAACGAGGCGATCTCGGCCGGGGACCTCTTCAAGCTGTGGCAAGCTTTGATTGACGAGGCGCGCCGCCTGGCCGATCTTCAACCGCTACGAGCCCGTCTGGAAGTATTGGTGGAACAAGTAGCGCAGGCTGGCGCTCTGCGGTGGGCGGAAAGGCTTACGCGTGAACCTGTCGAAGCGGACCGTCCGGACCCTTGGACGCCCTCCGATTGGCTCGACGCCTGGTGCTGGTCCCAGGGGCAAGGCTACATTCGGACAATCGGCGATCGGGAAGTCACGCAAAGACTCACGGAGCAGCGGGCTGAAGCGGAAGCGGAACAAAAGCGTCTTTTCCTCGATGTGGTTCGGCTCAGGACCTTCCTCGGATTGAAGAAGAACCTCTCTGGTCGGATCGAAACGGCCCTTGCTAAATTCGTGTCGGCGGTCGCGAAGCTGGGTAAGGGCACCGGCAAGACCGCGGTGCGGTACCGGCGGATGATTCGGGAAGCCTCCCTGGAGGCGGCCGATGGCGTGCCGTGCTGGATTTTGCCGGAATGGCGCGTCTCCGAGCAACTGCCGCCGGAATTGAATGCTTTTGATCTCGTAATCATCGATGAGGCGAGCCAGTCCGATGTGACGGTGCTGCCGGCGATTATGCGGGGCAAGAAAATTCTGATCGTCGGTGATGACAAGCAGGTATCACCCCTCATGGTCGGCATCGATGACAAGAAAATCGTGCAACTCCGGACGACCTATCTCACGGGGCTTCCCTTTGGTGATCAAATGGAGCCGACCACTTCGCTTTACGATCTTGGGTCCATGGTTTTCCCTGGCAAAGCCATTTTGCTGCGCGAGCACTTCCGATGTGTTGAGCCGATTATCCGGTTCTCCAGCCGGTTCTACGACAATGCGCTCATTCCACTTCGGATTCCGAAGGCCACGGAACGGCTCGATCCGCCCTTGGTGGACATCTACATCCCGCATGGTCGAAGGGTAGGGGACATCAATGAGGCCGAGGTCGAGGTGGTGGTTCGGGAAGTCACGAAACTTACGCAGGATTCCGCCTTCCAGCATCGCTCCATTGGCGTCATTTCCTTGATCGGCGACAAACAAGCCAAGCGCATCTATGATCGATTGATCGGCGAGCTTGGGATCGAGGTGGTCGAGCGGCACCACATCATGTGCGGTAATGCGTCGACCTTTCAGGGGCAGGAGCGCGACATTATCTTCCTCAGCATGGTAGCGTGCCCCGAAACAATCAGCGCGCAGACCGGCAGGATGTACGAACAGCGGTTTAACGTGGCGCTCTCCAGGGCTCGTGATCGGATGGTCCTGGTGCGTTCTGTGGCGAAGAGTCAGCTTAAGCCGACCGACCTCAAGCATGCGGTCATCGAGCATTTCGAGAACCCCATGGGGAGTGGGAAGACGGCGCAGTCCAAGGGCGTTCTCGATGTCTGCGAATCGGAGTTCGAGCGGAATTTCGGTCGGCGGTTGATTGATCTCGGGTACCGTATTCGGCCGCAAGTCCCGGTCGGCAGTTACCGGATCGATTTCGTCATCGAGGGCGCCAACGATCGTCGCTTGGCGGTCGAACTGGATGGCGACAAGTACCACGGACCGCTGCAGTGGGCGCAGGATGTCAAACGGCAAAAGGCCCTAGAGCGGATCGGCTGGACTTTTTGGCGCTGTTGGGGCTCGAACTGGATTTCAGATCCGGAGGGTTGTTTGCTGGACTTGAAATCGACCTTGGGTCGTCTTGGCATCGAGCCGATCGGGGCTGAAAGAATTCAGGAGATCTATACGCAATGGATTATGGAAGATTCACCTGAAAGGACTGAATCCACAGGTAATTGGACTCAATGCGCAAATTCAGAACTGGCACCGAGCAAATGCTATGAGCCGGAGGTTTGTTGATAAATTTGGCATTATACCGTTCACCGCCAGTGCTATGGTGGCTTCGATGGGCGATACCTATAATTTCACGGATCGCGACGCCCAGCTATGCTAAAGTGCGCGCAACTTCGAGTAAATTCCCATCGATGAAGGATCTATCCTCGATGGTTACTTTAATGCGAATTAAGAGCTAACGGAGAGAAGGTGCCAGCCCATTGGTGTCTCTTGAGGAGGGTTCTGCAACACCCCTCGGAGAGACGACCATGGACTGGCAAACTCAACTCATTACGGTGTATCTGACGGTGTGTGATCTCTACCGCAGGGGCCTCTGGGTCCATGGACAGCGATTCGCGCCCTATGCCGATCTGCGCTTTACGGATGAAGAGGCCATCACCCTTTATTTGTGTGGCATTCTCGATGGAAAGTGCCAGATCAAAACACTCTACGAGCATGCCCGGCGCTATTGGCGCGACTGGTTTCCGCATCTGCCCAGCTACGGCGGCTTCGTCCAGCGCCTGAATCGGCTCGCCGACGTGTTTCCCGCGCTGTTGGAACGCTGGAGTCCAGCTGGCGCGCCCGCCACCCCGATCGGGGTCGCCGATTCCTTCAAGGTGGTGCTGGCCCAGCAGGCCCGGCGGTATACCGCCAAGGTTGCCAAGGACCTGGCGGCGAGTGGCTATTGTCCGACCAAGAAGCTCTACTACCACGGGGTGAAAAGCCACGTGATCGGCGATGAGCGGCCGGGCACCTTACCCCGGCCCCGCTATATCGCTCTGACGGCGGCGAACCTGAGCGACGGCCCGGTGCTCGAACAGATTGCCCCGAGCCTGGGCTATCGAAATCTGTTTGCCGATAAGGCCTACGAATACCTGTCGCGCCAGACCTCGCTCCCGTTCACGGTCTTCACGCCGGTGCGAAAGACGCCGGGACAGGCGCATCTCGATGCCGCCGACCGGTTGTATTCCACGGCCGTGTCGCGGGTTCGCCAACCCATTGAAGCGCTGTTTAACTGGATTCAGGCGAAACCCGGTATCGAGGCGGCCAGCAAAGTCCGCTCCTCGCGGGGACTCCTCGTTCACGTCTTCGGCCGCCTCGCGGCTGCCATGTTCCTGTTGAACCAGTGGCCGGACAGCCCTTAATTCGCATTGAAGTGAGCATTCATTGAGTGGCGCAGCGTGGTCGGGTGCAAAGCAACGTAAGCTTACGGCTGTCGAGCAGATCGATCTTCATGTCGCCGTTGAGATCACGCAGATCGTTGGCATCGCTCGCCGGTGTATTTTTCGCGGCAAGAATCGCATTGAGGTCGTTGTTATCGATATCCCCATCCAGATCGATGTCCCCTAATTTCGGAACGACGATTGTGACCGATGACGGATCGCTATCGCTGGCACCGTCGTTGACCACCAAACTAAAGACGTAGTTGCCTTCCAGCGTGGATACGAAGTTAGGGGTAGCTGTCGTCTCGCCGGTCAGCAGTACATTTGGTCCTGACGCCTGAGTCCAGAAGTAGGTGAGTGGAGACGGTGCGTTGTCTGGGTCGTTACTTACGGTACCGTCGAGTATTACAGTGCTACCCAAGCGTATTGATCGGTTAGCTCCAGCTACTGCCACTGGCACTCCATTCGAATTCTCTGCGTCAACTAATTTTCCTACCTTAAAGTTAGTGATTTCTATTTGAGCATTTGGGTCACCAATACCATGCAGTAATAGAGTGATTCTATGTTTGCCTGCTGTGCCTATAGGCACAGCTCCGGAATTCACCCATTGATCCGGTACTACGCTGCTTCCTCCAATCATCCAAATTGGCATTCCATCAACAGAGAGTGAAAGATAATCACCATCCCCTATGTTCTTAAACTTGTAGTCAAATTGGATCGAAGAAAACCCCTGTGGAATTTCAGCATCGAAACTAATCGATGGGGATGAGTGTTCGTGGCAAACAAGTAATAGCGCACTATTAGTGTAACCTTGACTATAAACTGCAGCGTCACAGTTTCCTAATGGCGCCAAACTGTCTCCATCATATGTCAATGCCTGCTCCACGAATTTTAAATTATTCACCCTTTGTGTGGGTTCTCTTGTATTAAGTATCGAATAATTCCATCCCTTTTCGCACGGACTTAGGCTGGCATCCATCCAAAGCGGTCCATTTATAAATGTTGTGCCGTTACAATAAGGTAAATCGCCAATAGAATTCGGCGCGATTGTCCATCGGTACCATTGATGAACACCACTATGATCGTTATCAACAATTCCGCCGACGGCCTCATCTGTGAAAAACTTATCTCCCACATCATTAGGGTTGTTTAGACTGTAATTGTCATTGAAACCAATTGCTTCATCACCAACCCCAGCCGAAATAACCGGACCTGGGTTAGAGTAATAGTTGTCGAGCTTTTCGAATTTACTCATAGGCAATACCGAAGCGAAAAAACCCTTATTAAATCCCCATACTGCGTCAATTGTTGAACCGTCCCACGGGAGACCAATCCCGATATAATCACACATTCTAGATACGTGATCTGGTCTATCCAAAGCAGTAAATTGAGCTTCTGTTACTAACTTTGCATCCGTTAGGAAATATCTAGCGGCATAAGTATTGACAATTGTTCCTAAGGAATGGCCGATGAAGTGCACGGGCTGACTGTAACCCGGCCCCAGTGCTTCTAGAAGCCTGCTTGCCAACACTTTTCCTGCATTAAACGTTTGAAGTCTTGCTTCTTGGTAGTCATCGATAGAGACGCAAGCCAACGATTTATCCTTAAATGCTCCGGTCCAAATGTATTGGATTATATTTACCCGATTACCAAGTTGGTCATAGATTAGCTTAGCGGCACCATTAGGTTTAAACCCGGTCCACAATTTCAAAGGAGCATCAGCTAAATCATCAACTGGCTGTAGTCCGTGTGTGAGCACTACGGTTGGTAAATTAGGATCAACCTGTCCGGCAAGCCATGATGGCGCAGGCGGTTTTACACGATTAGAACTGTCCAAGGGATCTCGGCCATATTGAATTTCCAATTGATCGGATACCCCATCTCCATCAGTATCTGAATTAGTCGGGTTGGTTCCGTGACTAAACTCCTGCCCATTCACTAATCCATCGTGATCAAAATCGTCATCGGCTCCTTGGACCAAATCTCCGAACCATTTCAACTCCCAACAATCACTCATCCCATCATGGTCTGAATCGATTGAGCGGCCATCCACCGAGGCATCGATTTGTGCCGTGGGCTGGCCGTCCACGACTGTAACGGTTTTCTCCAATAGCATCTCGCCTTGGGAATTCTTGACTTTCAACTGATAATCTCCCGCGGCTAAATCCGGGATGAAATAGGCACCCGCACTATTCACGGTATCGGAGGCCACGAGCTGACCATTCTGCCAAACCTCCACCGTGAGATTTTCCACATTGCACCCACTACGGCTGATTACGCCACCGATAGCCGGCACGAAATGGGTGTTTACACCTTCAATTAACGGGTCGAGTTGAACGCCCCGATAATCTTCATGCTTCAGGTTCGCCGTGAAATCGACGAAATAACCGTTTCGGGTCACAGTGAGTGTCCAATAGCCTTCCGCTGAACTCCCGGACGGAACGTTGTCGAACGTGATAGTGGCCTGCCCGCTTTGGTAACTGGAACTATCCGGTGTTGGCGAGGAGCCATCAATCGTGAAACCCACCGGAATATTGTTCTCGTTTTCAACGATTCGAGGTTGGGCCGAAGCCAGCGCCAAATGATTCGCCGGTCCAAAGCCCTGGTTGGTGGCCTTGACCTTAATTTTGACCGGTTTGTCGGCCATGACGACATACGGCAGGTAATAATCGAGGACGAGCTTCGGCATGGGTTTGACGTTCACCGTCTCGGTCTTGGTCGAGTAGTGATACGACTTTCCGCCATAGCTGTAGTCAATGCTGGCCGATATCGTGTAATTCCGGCCTTCGGCTGCCGTGCCGCCCGCTTCGCTGTTGGGCACGAGTTGCCAGTTCACACCTCCCTGACCTTGCAGACTGCCTCCATTCAATGCTGTCAAGCCGGTCTGTTCGGTGACGATCATGAAGAACAGTTCGCTTGCATCCTCGCCTCCGCTGTCCTTGATATCGAGCGACAGCGAAACGTTCTGCAATGCCGCGACCGTCGGCATCAGATCAAGCTTAACGTTGAATGCTTGCCGCTCCAGAGTGGCTTTCTGGTCGATTTGAATTTTGACCTCGCCGTGTTCGTTCAGGGGGGCGGGTACGTTACCGCCCAGCCAACTGCTACAGCCGTAGCAGGGCTCGGAAACGATCACCTCCTTCGGGCGGATCACGGTCATCGAGATCGGCATCAGGTAAGTGTTATCCGTCTGCCGGTCTTCCCACAGGCCCTGGAAACCGATGTAGTGGGGACTGGCGGTATCCAGGTTTCCGGTAGTGCAGCGTTGCTCCAGAGTTTCCTCCAGGCCGTCGATATCGAAACTGGTCTGGGCACCCTTGGTGGTCAACGGATCGATGCTGTTGAAATGTCCCACCCAAAACGCTTCGTTTTCCGAAAAGATGCTTTGGGCATCCGGCCCACCGCTCAAGTGAGCCAAACCTTTGATATCCGGCTTGAGGCCAAACGGAACATTTCGATTACTCTTCACCACCAATCGGTACGAATTACCTTGGTACTCCAGGTCGCACAGGTCGCCATCGGTCTCATCCTTGACGTACCGGATCGTAGGCAAAGCGAGATCCGCGGGCTTGGTATAAAGAACCGGAATGGGCGTGGAGGTTGTGCTCTGTTCTGCTTTTCCGTCCAGGGTAAACGTATATTCGCCCGAAACCATGATATTGCCTAACAACCGGCTGTTCAGCTTGGCGTGCTCTCCATCCGGAATCGTCGCCCGGAATGGGATCTGAATGGTTTCGCCCGGTTTAAGCTCGTCCACCGTGAGTGTCTTGGCGCCGTTGCTGAAGACAAGTTCGACTTCGTTATCAACCAAATCAAGCGCTGCGGCGTTGACGAGGAGATTCCGCACGGGGGCGTGATTGCTAGTGTTGGTGATGATGATCGATCCCTCGTAGGTATCCTCCGGGAAGAAGGACAAGTTAACTCGTTGCGGATCAGCGTAGAGTGTCGGCTTAACGAGATCTGTCGCGTAGGTGATGTTTAGCGAAACGTTGTACTGGTCCTGGATCGTCGTTGGGGTGACCGAGAAAGCGACGTTGACCAGATTGATCACCAGGATCGCCTTGACGCGTTGTGGTTCCGTGCCGGGCTCGATCCTGATTTCACCGTTCAGCGTGTCGTGGCCGGGAGTACTGATCACATAACGATAGTCGCCGGTTGGAGCATTCTTGAACAAGGCCAGCCCATCGCTATCGCTGACAATCTTGATGACGTCGTTGGACTCTTGCCGGCCATTTGGCGTTTGATTGACATAGAAGTTCTTGCTGACCAGATTGACTTCGGCTCCGGGCACGATGGCACCCGTATCATCGAACACCTTGAATTCGACGTTACCGGTCGAGGCAGTTGTCACCTGTGCCGTGAGATACACGGGCTGCACCTTGCCGTCGTAAGCCATATCGAGCTGAATGACATAGGTGCCCAACTGCGTAGCGGCTTCTGGGCTGAGCTGGATCTGGACATCCTTGGCCTGGGCTGGATCTAGGTCTCCTAAATCGGAATTCACGAGCCGAATCCAGGGGTAGGCGATCGGATCGTGGACGCTCAACATCAGCTGGTTGACGGATGCAGTCCCCTGGTTGGTGATGGTGATGTTCTTAACCACTGTCTCACCCGGATGCACTCCCGCAATCAGCGGATCTGGCGTCGCCACGGGTTGGCCGACAGCCTCTTTGAGGTTCGCCGTGATCAACACCGATTCTTTCGAACCCTCGGCAGAAGCCGCCACGAACGTAAAGATACCGGGTGCGCTGGGCGGAGAGCCGGGGGGCGCAGTGATCTGGACGGGTATCTTGAGCGTCTGTCCCGGATTTAGAGCCGTGGCGAGTGTCTCGCCGCCGAGACTTGCGTGGATCTCGTCATCCGGGTTGTCGTCCGCGAGGGTGTACTGAAGTCCGGTGAGCGGAACGTCGCCGATATTGCTCAGAGTAATTTCGACAGTCCGGCTTCCGTTCATCGGCACGTTCAATACCGTATTTTGCGGTTGGGCCAAAAGTCCCAGAATTCGGAAATCCGCCGTGCCGTATTTTTCGAGGCCGTTGTAGAATACTGTCGCCGAAACCGTGTAGGTGCCGGCCTCATTGGCGAGAGGCTGGAATCGGTATTCGAATTCTCCTGCGGCGTTGGTATAGGCTTGGAACTGCCGCTGGAAGCCCTTTGTTTGAACGGTGAGGGTCACGGGAACATTCACGATGGGCATATCACCGGCGGTCAAAACCGAGCCTTTGATCGGAACATCCTGACCGCGATCGTATTGCTCGCTTTCGATAGCAACACTGAGTTTGAAGCCCTCGATATGAGCGCTGGCGGTCACGTCGACGTTATTGTCCTCGTTACCCGCCCGGTCCACGGCACGAACCGCGAAGCGATAGGTACCTTCCCGAAGGATGCTGGCGTTGAAGCTCCGGGACGGGTAATACACGGTTGCGTAGGGTATCGTGTAATCGACGGTGCCCGTGGCATTGTCCCAATAGAGCCGATAGGCATAGACATCCGGTGAAGGCGAGTGAGTCCAGCTCAGTTGTACGCCAGTGGTCGAGGTTTGGGCTAAAAGAGCCGAGGGCGGATTAGGTGGAACCGTATCCACCGTGAAATGCCGTGATGCCGGAGATGCGTCTTCATTGCCTGCTACATCGCGTGCCTTGACGGATACGGTATGCGAACCCTCGGCGAGTGCCGTGAAGGTCTGACTGGTGGACGTACCAAAGTCGGACCAAGGGCCACTGTCCAGGCGATAGGCGAAGTTCAGGGCACCGGGCAGATTGTCGCTGCCGGACCAGTTGAATGTCGCCTCTTTGGTCTTGATATAAGACGCTTCGATAGGCCCGCTGGTGATCGTCGTATCGGGCGGAACGGTATCGACGACCTTGAGCGTCAATGTCGCCTGAATGTCGTAGCGGGTCTGCGTGGCCGAATTCCACAAAGTGATCGGATAGGTTCCGGAAGGGACAAATGCGCCCGTCGAATCTCGCCCGTCCCAGGTCGCGCTATAAACACCATCGCCGGTTTCCTGGAGCGGAAGGGTCCGCACCGATCCGATGCGCGCTTCGAGCGGCAGGTTTTCGGCGACTTGGGCGGTGATGGTCAGCGTATTGGTGCCATCCGCCTCAAACAAAGCGGGTGATAACGTCAACGATTTCGCCGACGCGACGACCATCGTGCCGGTGCTCGGGAATGCGTTTCCTGATGCGTCGCTGATTCGAATGGTATAAATTCCGTTCTCGGCGAGAAGATCGCCGAACTTGCCATTCCAGACCGCTTCGTAGGTTCCCTCGCTGCCGACCTCTTTTAGGGGAAGCAGCGGACTTTGATCGCCGGTCGGTGACGTGACTCGAGCATTCAGGCCGGATTGCCCAGGATCGGCAAGAACAGTCAAGACGACGGCGTTGCTACCAGTTGGAACGAAGGGATCCGGCGAGGCAGCGATCGAGAATACCGCGACCTTGACGCTCAGCGTGGATTCCGGGTAATACCTGAGGGACGAGACCTTGCTGAAAACTTGCAGACGGTAAGTGTTCGCACCGGCGTAATTGCCGAAGCTATCCTTGCCATCCCATTCCGCAGTATAAATCCCTGACGCTTCGGTCATGTCGAGGACCCGAGTCAGGGCTTTTGTAGCGTTGTTGACGATGTGCAGTTCCAGGCTCATTCCGGTTGCCGCATTTACGGAAACCGTGGCGAACTGATTGCCGCCCGGCGTGAACGGATTGGGGGTGATGGATTTGAATGTGCCGACCCCGCTGATCGTGATCTGGCCGGAGGTGGCTTGCTGGTTGCCGGCCTCGTCATAGACATAGATGGTATAGGTGGCATCCCGCATCAGATACGGTCCACCGTTGTTGACGGAGCCAAACACGGCGTCCCACTGGGCCTTGTACACCCCGGGCTCGGTTTCGGCGAGGGTCAGCCTCGTACGGTTCTGGCTGTCGTACCACCAGTACGGCGGGGTTCCAAAGCGGAACCCGACGCTCAATCCGGTCTGCCCCGGCGTCGCCTGTACCGTGATCTCCGCCGCATTCGTGCCGGTCGGCGAGAAGGGATTGGGAGCGGCGGTGACGGCGCTGATGCCGGCGCTGACGGTGACGGTGGCGGTCGGGTAGTAGCGCGCGGCGCTACCGGTGTGCCACACCTCGACCCGGTATTGCCCGAGCGCCGCCGCCGTTCCGAACCCGTCGAGGCCGTCCCACGTCCCGGTATAGGTGGTGCCGACGCCGGTCATCGGCAGGGTCCTGATCACCTGATCGTACTGGTTGGTGATCGGGTTTCGGCCGAGGATGCGCGCCTCGAGGTTCAGCCCGGCCACGCCTTGGGCGGTGATGACGATGGTCTCGTGATTGGTGGGGCTGAGCTGCGAGGGCGCGACGGTGACCTGGTTGACCCCGCTGATCGTGATCTGGCCGGAGGTGGCTTGCTGGTTGCCGGCCTCGTCGAAGACATAGATGGTATAGGTGGCATCCCGCATCAGATACGGTCCACCGTTGTTGACGGAGCCAAACACGGCGTCCCACTGGGCCTTGTACACCCCGGGCTCGGTTTCGGCGAGGGCCAGCCTCGTACGGTTCTGGCTGTCGTACCACCAGTACGGCGGGGTTCCAAAGCGGAACCCGACGCTCAATCCGGTCTGCCCCGGCGTCGCCTGTACCGTGATCTCCGCCGCATTCGTGCCGGTCGGCGAGAAGGGATTGGGAGCGGCGGTGACGGCGCTGATGCCGGCGCTGACGGTGACGGTGGCGGTCGGGTAGTAGCGCGCGGCGCTACCGGTGTGCCACACCTCGACCCGGTATTGCCCGAGCGCCGCCGCCGTTCCGAACCCGTCGAGGCCGTCCCACGTCCCGGTATAGGTGGTGCCGACGCCGGTCATCGGCAGGGTCCTGATCACCTGATCGTACTGGTTGGTGATCGGGTTTCGGCCGAGGATGCGCGCCTCGAGGTTCAGCCCGGCCACGCCTTGGGCGGTGATGACGATGGTCTCGTGATTGGTGGGGCTGAGCTGCGAGGGCGCGACGGTGACCTGGTTGACCCCGCTGATCGTGATCTGGCCGGTGGTGGCTTGCTGGTTGCCGGCGCTGTCGAAGACATAGATGGTATAGGTGGCATCCCGCATCAGATACGGTCCACCGTTGTTGACGGAGCCAAACACGGCGTCCCACTGGGCCTTGTACACCCCGGGCTCGGTTTCGGCGAGGGTCAGCCTCGTACGGTTCTGGCTGTCGTACCACCAGTACGGCGGGGTTCCAAAGCGGAACCCGACGCTCAATCCGGTCTGCCCCGGCGTCGCCTGTACCGTGATCTCCGCCGCATTCGTGCCGGTCGGCGAGAAGGGATTGGGAGCGGCGGTGACGGCGCTGATGCCGGCGCTGACGGTGACGGTGGCGGTCGGGTAGTAGCGCGCGGCGCTACCGGTGTGCCACACCTCGACCCGGTATTGCCCGAGCGCCGCCGCCGTTCCGAACCCGTCGAGGCCGTCCCACGTCCCGGTATAGGTGGTGCCGACGCCGGTCATCGGCAGGGTCCTGATCACCTGATCGTACTGGTTGGTGATCGGGTTTCGGCCGAGGATGCGCGCCTCGAGGTTCAGCCCGGCCACGCCTTGGGCGGTGATGACGATGGTCTCGTGATTGGTGGGGCTGAGCTGCGAGGGCGCGACGGTGACCTGGTTGACCCCGCTGATCGTGATCTGGCCGGAGGTGGCTTGCTGGTTGCCGGCCTCGTCGAAGACATAGATGGTATAGGTGGCATCCCGCATCAGATACGGTCCACCGTTGTTGACGGAGCCAAACACGGCGTCCCACTGGGCCTTGTACACCCCGGGCTCGGTTTCGGCGAGGGTCAGCCTCGTACGGTTCTGGCTGTCGTACCACCAGTACGGCGGGGTTCCAAAGCGGAACCCGACGCTCAATCCGGTCTGCCCCGGCGTCGCCTGTACCGTGATCTCCGCCGCATTCGTGCCGGTTGGGCTAAAGACTTGTGGAATAGAAGGGTGTAGCCCTTCGACGGTTACCTCTCCCGACGGTCCGAGGTATGTCGAGGTCGCCGGATTGAATACACGAATGGGATAATTGCCGGCGGTGAGCAGCACGCCCTGGTCGTTCTTGCCATTCCATTGTGCCGAGTACGTGCCGGGCTGAACCTCGGCAAGGATCAAACCGCTTCGCACGACTTGGGAGCTGTCGGGAGACAGCACGCGGATTTCCAGGCCGGAGACGCCTGGTGTGGCGCCGACGTCAATAACGGTGATTTGGCCTATTAAGGGGTTAAAAGGATCTGGTGAGGTACTAACGACCGAAACTTCCGTTGCGCCCCAGGCGTTCCAGGAAAACAACGATAAAATCAGAAGGGCAACATGCAGATTTTGTCCTAGTCGGCGTGAAATCGGACCGTTCATATCCCCCCAACTCCTTAGTAAATTCCGGGAAATTATTCTTGATATTTGGCATCCCGCTTTTTTATTCGGCCCTCGCTGCCGGTGAGTTTGGCCAATGATCGAAGTGGCTTCGGTGTCTCCAACCTCTATCGGATAAGTAATACCGTAAATTTCCTACAAAACCGCCCACCACTAACGGGTAGGCTAAAACCCATGCTGCTCGTATTGAATAGAATTGAAATAGCCGCATAGGCAACCAAACAATCTCCGCTTGCGTTTCGTGCAGATGGATCTGGATTTGTCCAAACTGTTTCGGTTTGCACAGATGTCAAACCAATCTTTAATTAAAGTTTATTGTAAGCAAACATTGCGCCACATTAGTTTATTCAATAAACATCAATAACTTATAGGGATAACGTTTTCGATAGCGCTCATACTGTTAAATTTTCCTTACAGTCGGGTGTAATTTTCCGGACATCAGCACGGTAAACGAAGCGAATGGATCGTGAGAAGGAGGACGTCCTAGAACGGCGCTGATGAGAAGGATTTGAGTTATGGTCGAAAGCTGGCGGGCCAGTAAAGCGCCCTAAGGTGGTGATGATTTGTAAAGTGGACGCTTTGTATTTTCGGGAATTGGTCGCCGATGACCGTCATGGGATGCGGTTCGGTGGGCCCCCAACTGCGTGGCAAGGAACTGGCGACCATAGCCGGGATGCAGCTTGGCAAGCTCGATAGCGCACCCATTGGATTTCTGGTGCAGCAGCAAGCCGACGATGCATATTCGCCCCCCCGCTTCTCCGCAGCCAGTCCCCTTATGTCGCGGAGTTGTTTACCGTAGCAACGCAGTTCCTCCGCAATCTATTTCGGAAATGATGCAGATGACCGTGCCCTCGGCACGGCCGGTTTCAAGACAGTGGCTCTCATAACGGTCTACTGAAGTGGAATCAACACTTCAGAAGATCGCCGAAATTATGTCGAGCGCGTCGTTACATCAACCGTGAAAAGCCCCGGTTTTGCAAGGCGTTCGTAGCATGCCATCCACTACAGTCCACATAATCGAGCATTCTGCATAATCGGCCATTATGCCAAGCTTGGCATAACCGGAAGAACTATCTGTTCGCGGGCTCCGACGCCGGCGGCCAGCGAGCGGCGGCGATCTACACCCTGATCGGCACGGCCAAACTCAACGGCCTCGATCCGGAGGCGTACCTCCGGACCGTGCTGGCCCGTATCGCCGAGCATCCGGTCAATCGGATCGACGAGCTCCTACCCTGGAACCTCGCCGATCAGGTGACGGAACTGACTCAGCCCATCGCGGCTTGACGCCGTCAACACGGTAAGGCTCGGACGCTTACAGGCTAATTGGACCGCGGACTCCCGAAATTCGGGGGTATAGGTCTTCGCTTTTCTGGGTTCTGTCATGAGGACTCACTATAAGGGGGCTCCAAAGGAGCCTAGGTTGTGTGTCCGGAATAGTCTAGCCACACCACTCTCATCCGGGGTGAAGGTCTATGACTAGCCTCGCGCTGGGTTTCAGTTGCGAGTGCTGAATCCCCCAAAACCCCACGACTAGCAATGCCAGCATCGAGAGTGCCGGAATAGTAGCTGCAGTCGCGATCGTAACACTCCCGGGTTGAATGTTGGCACTCAGGGCATCGCCACCCCGTCCGAGATGGTGTTGATCGCAATGCCGAGGGCGCTTGTGCCGCTAGCCAAGGCCGTGAAATCGAGCATCGCCAGGACGAAGCTGTCAGCCTGCAAGTCCTCCAAATGAGGCGCCAAGCAAAAGATGCAACACGTCGCACTGGGTTCGAGCAACCGTATGTCGAAGCGGTTGTGGTGCCCACCCTCCAAGCTTGGGCGTCGGCTTCTGTCTCCGCAAAACCGACGCTTCAAGTCCATATGCTCAGGGAGAGAAGCTTGGGAGCAATTCAGCCACCTTACTTTCTTTTCTTACTCCTTGCCTTTCTCGAGGTTGTCGGTGGCTCGGTCTTTAACGGTTCTTGGACAACCACCGGTGTTGGGGCTGAGCCGGACGCTTGCGGGAGGCTGTTTAACGACAAATTGACAAGATGATCGGCTGCTTCTTCGGCGGTTGCGCCACCAAGACCAAATATTCCGCCCCGTTTCCACTCGCCTGATCCACCCCAAGCAATATCCCCTGTACGGGTATCTATAATCATAATTTCGAGAGAGGCTCCCATGCCTTTCGACAAGAAAATATCCAGCTTCTCCGCCTTGAGGCGGGAAAACACCAGATAATCGGTTCCCAGCGATTGTCCGAGAAGATTTGTCTGCCGCCTATCGATAATGCCCGTGTTTTCATAGGTGGAGACCAATTGCTCCAGAGCAGGCAGTGCATTGCGCTGGTTGAGTAAGTTCGCTACGTGGGCAATCTCCAGCACACCGGAAGAAACCAGCTTGCCGCGTAGGGATGGCCCTAGGCGTTTGTTGATTTCATTTCGCAGAGCCAGAACAGAATCCGGAGCCAACGAGGTTTGAGCTTTCACTGGCAATACGGCAACCCGTTTTCCGGCAAAGCTATTTGTAGAATTGCTTTCCACTATGCTTTGTTTTCCGGAAACCGTCATGCATCCGGATAAGACCAAAAGCGTAGTGATTAGCAACAATGTTTCTGAAAGACGCACAATGTTAATTGGTAGATTCATTATTTTCCCCTCCCGGACGCCTTTGCGCGTGTCATGCGGCTTGCCGTTGTTTTGCTAGCTCAACACCCGGGAAACGAAGAATCTCGACTTGCGACTTCAAGCGATTCCCCCGTGGCCGCGGCACAGGGTTTGAGCGGTCCACGTTGCGAGCGATCCCGGCAGTTATAGATCAGAGTGCACACCACGCTCTGACAATGCCTTCATGTCGAAAGCCGTCCAAGAGCGAGGCGTCACGCAACCGTTTACGCAGCAACGTGACCCATGGCTTTTCGGATGCCGAATCCCAAGAAACCGATTGCCATCAACAGGAGGGGCGAGGGTGCCGGCACGGTAGCCACGGCGCCGACTGTGACACGCCCTGTTTGAACGTTCGTAGTTAGCGGATCACCATATCCATCCGACAGGGCGTTGATCGAAATGCCGAGAGCGCTGGTGCCGATACCCAAGGTCGTGAAATCGAGCGTTGCCAAGACGAAGCTGTCGGCCTGCAAGTCATCGAGGTAGGGCGCCAAACAAAAGATGCAGCCCGTCGCACTGGGCTCGAGCAGACTCACCTCGAATAGGTTGACCGTTCCCGCGCCGGTGCTAAAGCTGACAAACGCTTCGCCTGCCAATTCATCACCCAGCGCTCCCCCGAAAGTTAGACCGGTGAACGCCAACAAGCCGGCATTGAAACTAAGATCGAGATCGAATGCCCCGAGTGACGGCGCCGTGTGATTGCCGAGCCCCGCGATTACCAGATCGACCTGTACGGGGGTGCCGGGATCGACCGTTTGGGTCACGGGGTTGATGCTCAGAGTGATCGCCTGAGAGGTGGCTGGAATCAGCGCCAGGCACACCAAGGCTTTGCGGAGCAGCATTTGGAATGTTTTCATTAGGCTTACCCTTAGTTTGAAGTGAGCATTCATTGAGTGGCGCAGCGAGGCCGGGTGCACAGCAGCGTGAGCTTTCGGGCATCGAGGGCGTCGATTTTCAGATCGCCGTTCAAATCCCGCAGGTCATTGGGATCGTTCACCGGCGTGTTCCGGGCGGTCATGAGGCTGTTGAGATCGGCGTTGTCCACATCGCCGTCCTGATCGAGATCGCCGAGTTTCGGCACCGTGATAAAAACCGAATCGGGTGGACTTTCCATCGCGCCATCGCTGACAAACAGAGCGACGGAATAGATCCCCTCCTGCCCAGGCGTGAAGGTGAGGTTTGATGTGTGGTCACCCGTCAGCGAAAGCGTGGCGCCGGTCATCTGAGCCCAGCGATAACTCAAAGGTTCTGGACCGTTATCGGGATCAACGCTGGCACTGCCATTGAGGGTCACCAGGCTGTTGAGCCGCACTACCCGATCCGGGCCGCCATTTGCGGATGGCGGCACATTGGGCGGTGGAGGTGGTGGAAGCGGCTCGGTAACGGTTTGCGCCAATCGATTGCCGGCGGCGTCGTAGGCATATTCGATGACCGTGCCGTTGCCGTAATCGGTGCGGACGAGACGGTTGAGGTCGTCGTAGGTATGGCTGACCTGGTCCGCCAAGCATAGGGCTGGGAACAGAAGCGCCACGCAGCCGCTGGTAGTCCGCCGTGGGCGTGCTTTGACGAACTTCTCGCTATCGCAGTATTCCATCTGATGGCTCCTGGTGTTGAGCTTTGATTTCTTGGTGTTTGCGCAGATGCACAGGAAATGAGGCAGAAAATCATTGTAGGCAGTTACTGGCTTCGCCAGCTTGTAGACAGATATCGCGAGACCTATTGAAGACGGCTTTATCTAGAGTCCTCATGGTATTTTTCTCGACAGCCCCGCCCATAAGGTCATTTGCCTGACCACCAACCCCAACCGACAGACCGAAGTTCAATAGATGATTTACGATCTCGCGTTCAGTTGAGAACTCCTCGGCAACTTCACCACTCTTAACAAGTGCTTGGTTTTGGCCATGCGTCTTGTACATATCAATGGCTGTATAGCCTGCTTTGAATAACCCTGCCCCGTAGCTCTTTTCGTCAGCCTTTTCCATCAACCCAAGCAGCGAAGTCGCTTTTTGGCCCAGCCATTTAGCGGCTTTCCATACAGTATGAGATCCCGTTTCATTGGCTGAGTCGGCATCCACTCTTTGCACTGCACCGACAGGTCTTTCAGGCAAAAGATTGTTATGATCTCCATCCGACGACTCGAAACTTGCTTCCGATAATCCTCCTTCCTTTGTACTTAACCCACTCACATCCACCAACCTCACCGGATTATTCAAGGCATACACATACCGGTTGAGGGTTTGGCCATTACTCAAGGAGCCCCTCAATAGGTCCTGCCCGAAAAACCGCCCGAGTTCCGGGCTGTAATAACGGGCACGCGCGTAGTTGAGCCCAAAGCCTTCGTCCATCACCCCGAATTGGCCGACGAAACGGAACGGATTGTCGGTGGATTGCTGGAGATTCATCACCTGGCCGAACGGGTCGTAGGTGTAGGTGTCGGTGATCTGTCCATTGAGATCGGTCAGCGCCACGGTGCTGCCGATGGGGTCGTAGTGGTAATAACGGGCCTCCCCATTGGGAGCGACGCGTGCAATCAGACCCAGGCCGTAGACGTAATAGGCTTGGGGCTTTCCGGTTGAATCCGATTCCACCAGAACGTCGCTCAGGGGATTTGAGAGATCAAGCGTGTAGCGGATCGGCACGTGGTTCCGTTCCGCTGCGAGCCGATGCCCGAGACCATCATACCGATAGGTTGCCGCCGCCACGTCATTCACCCTGATCAATCGGTTTTCGATGTCGAATTCAAACGTGGCGCTGGGTTTCGCTAGCAGGTTGCCGTTCTCGTCATGCCTGACGGCTTTCCCGTTGAGGTCAGTCAAGCGGTTGGCGTCGTCATAGCTGTAGCTGTCGATCTGCGGACCGAATACCGGCGCCAAGGGTTCGGTCCGGTCGACGGCTATGCGGTTGCCAACCGGATCCAGCGTCAGGTTGTATCCCGCCAACATGGACTGATCGGGCTTGTAGTTGATGAGTTGCGTGAGTCGGTCGGCGGCATCGTAGGCATAGGTCGCCTCGGTGCTGTTGGGATTGACCGCCGCCGTCAGCCGGCCAGCCGCGTCGTACGTATAGGCGGTTACACCGCCCAGCCAATCGGTGACGGACTGCATCCGGTTCAGTGCGTCATAGACGTAGGTCACCCGCTTGCGGTCCGGATAAACCACCGCCACCCGGTTGCCGGCGGCGTCGTACTCGTACGCCACCGTTTGGGCATAAGGGTCGGTCTGCTGGACCAAGCGGTTGAGCTCGTCGTAGGTGAAGGCCGTTCCGCCGAGGGGATCGGTCATGCCGACGAGGTTGCCGACGGCATCATAAGTGAACGCCACCGTGGAGGTATCGGGATAGGAAATCGTTTCCAGGCGTCCTGCGGCATCGAAGCCGTACTGGGTGACCTTCCCGTTCGCATCGGTACGCTGGATGGGGTGCCCCACGGCATCGTAGGCGTAGGTCTCGCGATGGCCCAGGGGATCGGCTTCGGCCACTCGCCGGTCGAGGGGATCGTAGGTGTAGGTGGTGGTATGGCCGTTCGGATCGGTCATCGCAATGCGGTTGCCCACGGCATCGTAGGCGTAACTTGCCGTGCCGCCCAGAGCATCAAGGGACTGGGTCAGGCGTCCGAGCGCATCGTAGGTGTAACGGGTTTTGCGGTTATTCGGATCGATGACCTGCGTCAACCGGTCGCTAGCGTCATAGGTCAGGTAGGTCGTCTGGCCGAGCGCATCGGTCGCGCTGATCCGGCGATTGAGGCTGTCGTAGGCCCAGCTGGTCGTATGACCCAGCGGGTCGGTTTTCGTGATCCGATTGCCCTGTGCGTCATAGGCAAACGCCGTGTTTTTTCCTAGTGCATCGGTCACGCCGGTCAGGCGATTAGCGGCATCGTAGCTGAACCGGGTGGTGTGGCCGCGTGGATCGGTGACCGACACCCGGTGGTCGGCCGCGTCGTACCCGTAGGTGGTGGCGTGCCCGAGCGGATCCGTTACCGCTGTTAGAAAGTCATTGGCGTTATAGGTCAGGACGGTCTCGCGTCCCAGCGGATCAGTGATTCCGGTGCGATTGCCGTTGGCGTCGTAGCGGAACCGAGTCGTGTGGCCGAGGGGGTCGGTCGTTTCCGCTAGCCGATCGGCGGCGTCGTAGACGAACGCGGTAATGCTGCCGTTGGCATCGGTCCGGCTGATCCGCCGACCGGCGCCGTCGTAGGCGTAGGTGGTGGTTTGACCGACCGGATCGGTGACCTTGATCACATTGCCTTGGGCGTCGAAGGTCTGGGTCGTCACCCGGCCGAGGGCGTCGGTCAACGCGATGGGCTGGCCCGTGGTGTCGTAGGCGATTTGGTGGGTATGGCCCAAGGGATCGGTCACTTGGGTGAGATTCCCATGGCCGTCGTAGACGAAGGTCGTGGTGCCGCCTTGGGCGTCTGCCCGCTGCGTCGGGTTGTTAAGGTCGTCGTAGGTGATGGTCGTGACTTGGCCCTTGGCATCGGTCTTGCTGGTCACGTTGCCGCGCGTGTCGTAGGCATATTTCGTGACATTGCCATTCCGGTCGGTCACCTGAATCCGGTTGTTCTGGGCGTCATAGGCGTACTGGATCGCATGGCCCAACCCGTCGGTTTCCTTCACGAGGCGGCGGAACCCGTCATGGGTGTGAATCGTGGTGCGCCCGAGAGGATCGGTGATGGTGGTATCACCGGGTGATGGGCTGTTGTAGGCGAAGGTCGTCACGAAGCCGCGCCCGTTCTTTTGCGTGACCACGCGGCCTTGGCCGTCGTAGCTGTTCTCGATCAGCATGTGACCGCGTCGGTCGGTAATCGTCGTGACATGGTGATCGGCGTCGTAGGCGTACGTCTGGACCGCCCCCAGGGGATCAGTGTCCGAAATCAGATGCCCCTCGGCATCATAGGCGTAGCGGACCGTCCGTCCGATTGGATCGGTGAGTTGCACCAAATGGTTGTCGGCATCGTAGCTCAGGCTGACGGTCCGACCCACCGTGTCGGTGATCGCGGTCAGATTGCCGGCGCCATCGTACGCGAAGCTCAGGGTGTTGCCGTTTGAATCGGCAAGCGCAATCAACCGGCCTTCGGCATCGAAGGTTTGCCGGGTCTGGTCCTTGGCCGTCAGGGTGATACTGTTGTCGGCGCTCTTCACCAGGCGGCTGTAAAGCCCCGGATATCGGGAAGAATAGCTGCCATCGCCATTCGGATTGTAGAACTCTTCGTGCCCATCGCCCTGTTTGATCACCGCTGAGCCATCGTCCTGTTGAGTCAGCCGTGCGTTGTAGCTGTGCGTCCAACCGCGCCCCAGGGGACCCGAGTAGCTGTCCTGGTCGTTATAGGTGCGGGTGAAGGCGAAGGGGAGGCTGCGGTCGGGGAGTTTCAGGTCGGTGTGCTGGTAGTAGTAATTGCCGGTGGCGGTGTTGACGGGTTCGGCGGCGAAGCCGGATGGAGAAATTGACTTTGAGCTGCCGAAGGTGATTGACGCTGGCGGCGTAATAAAACTGGCCCCTCTCGTATCAAAAGCGACATGAGTGTGCTGAGCGTTTGCCCCAAACATGGGCCATGCAGAAGAAGCAGGGCTAGTGCTCTGGGTATTTATAGCATAAAGATAAGACTGGTTTGCTCCTTCGTTTCCTGTGATATAGACGGTACCATCGGTTCCGATAGTAGGGGAGTTAATTGCTTGAAATGAGCCCTCGCCGGTACTCCATAAAACGGCTCCCGATGAATTCAGTGCAGCAATGCCACTGCTCGCTGTTTGAACATAGATAGTCCCATCGTTTCCAATGGCCGGACTTCCAAAAAAGGAATATGGGGGGTGTGATACTTTATTAAACTTGTCAGTGCCATCAGGATATATGGCATAGAAATAATACCCATTCGAATCATAGCGCACTGAATAGATAGTACCATCCGTATCCACAACCGGTTGACTTGTTGGTATTCCATTTAAGTACCGTTGCCATACTTTAGTTCCATCTGAACGAATGGCAACCAGTGTTCCGTCTCCGGAAATATAAAGATCACCGTTAATGCCTACGATAGGAGGATAAGGGTGGCTTGCAGTAAATGGAGAGGATGCATTAATGATAGAGCCATCGCTGACATTTAGGTCGACAAGAGACGATACTGAATCCCAGTTAAGTGAGAAGATGGCGCCGGTCACGGATATGGCGGGAACGAGCTCTCCGCCTTGAGCAGCCCATTTATACTGGCCTGACGATGAGAATGCTCGGATGGTGTTTGCTGATTGAACGTATATCGTCGTATCAGGACCAATTGCAACTTGACCGCAGCCAGATCGGAATCCGCCGTTCGGATTTGCAGCGATGGTACGGGTCCACAGAACCTGACCAGTCGTATCCAATGCATAAATTAAGGGATCACCGCCAGCCCCGTAGGTAAGGGTAAAATAAACGGTTCCATTTGGACTCACAGAAGGGATCCCAACTCTATCAAGAGCGCCAGAACTCGCGTTGAAGCTCCATTTCAAGCTTCCATTCGGATTCAGTGCTAACAACTGATTTCCTGAAGGAAGATAGATCGTCCCGTCCTTAGCTAGGGTAGGTACCGAGCAGCTAGACTGAGTTACAGGATATTTCCACTTGATACTGCCCGGCTCTCCGGAGACACCGATTTCAGCTTGAATAATTCCCAAAACGAAAACGCCCAAAAGTGCTGCAACACGGCTTATACCCATTGGTGTTCCTTTCTTATTCGGTGGGCAAATAAATCAATTTCGAAGACCTTGGAAAACAGTTCTTGCTAGCCCGATTGCTTAGGAATGTTGCCCTTGCGGTAATCAATGTTGTCGAGGAGCACATTTGTCACAACAATTGGATGTTACAATCAGCGGCATGCTTGCGGCGGTGTTTTCATCTTGTTTCAGCAAGGGATGCAAGCTTGGATATTCCGGTGTTGTGTCACCACAAACCTTAGCCCGTTTTGTGGATGGTGATTCGTACAGATAGTGATACTACCCGCTTATGCCTTGTGCAAAGCGTTGCTCTAGCCATCCGCTTTCCCTCTGTGATAGTCCTCAGAAGTTTCGTTTCAACAAGCACTTACGAGGACATAGCAAAAGGGTTGCCAACTTTCGTGAGATCGAGCGCGAATGAAAATGGTGCCTAATCTATCAATGATTTAGGATCTATCTCGCACGCGCTTCAGATGGCGTAAGGGGTTGTATGGCGGGAGTGTTACGAAACTGTAAAAACCATTGACATTTTGAGGTCATGGCACTCTTAAGGCGTGAGCTGGACGGTCACGCGTAAGCGCAGCCGCGGCATAGTGTTAAGCAGCGTGGAGGAGTCGTCTAGGATCTAGGAGCGGTCATCGTCAAACTGTAAAGTAAGCTTTACAGGTTCTGACGAACCAATGGGTCCGATCAAATCTGAGTGGAAAAGATTCGGTACCGGCGAATCGATGGGGAAAAAGGGAAGTAAAAAAGCCGGGGTTTTAGGCCCGGCTTTTTCCTGCGCGTCTCGGACGCATAGCTTTTCATAATTTAGTTACCGGGTCATCTCTTTCGGATGCCGGTGCTCCACTCGGTTGTAATGCTTCCAGCACAGCCAAACCGATCCCGCGATCGTGCCGAAGAAAACCACGGCCAAAAACAATTCTACGCTTGTCATCATAACCCCCTTTGGATGAGTCAACTCGTTAGTATCACTTTCGGCCTGAATGTTCTGTTGGTTTCATCAGACCTGCTTATGCATTCCATTCAACTATTTTGTAAATCTCTATATGGGGGCGGCTGATCGAATTATTGATTCAAATAGGGAAACAAAGTGATTGCGAGGATTCAACAGGTGCTCAGCGAAGAGGGCAGATGTAGCGCAGCATTGAAAAGGATGTGACTACAATGACTACTATAGCTAGTTTTAGTATAATGGTTGATGTAAGTTAACCGTGGGATGCGGCCTTTATGAAGACGATTACCGCTAAAGAAGCTAAAACTCGGTTTGGTGCCCTACTGGAGCAGGTCGCCAAAGAACCTATTCAAATCACCCGTAGTGGACGCCCCTATGCCTATGTTTTGTCTGTGGATCAGTACAAAAGCCTGATTGAAAGACGTATGACTAAACCGTTATCCGAGGAAAAAATTCACGAAATCCTTACGAATTATTGTGAGGGCGTCATCAGCCGACATCAGGCGATGCGTGATCTGGGGGTCTCCTGGTACGGTGAGGTACTTGACCTGATGGCGATCCACGGTCTTCAACTCAAACCTGTGGACCCGGACGTGTTGGAGAAGATGGTTATGGACATTACTCACGCAATGGGTGGCATTGATGAGTAAAACAAGGATCATCATTGCGATACCTGATGCTGGCCCGCTGATTTCATTGGCGAAAGCGGATGCGCTGGATTTGCTGTTGGTTTTCAAAGATCGTGTCAAGATCGTGATCACTGATGTCGTTCATCATGAGGTCACCCACAATCCGGTGGATTATCCGGATGCGACCAAGATAAGAGATTTTCTATCTCGCCATTCGGATCAAGTTTTGGTCGAAAAGACAACTTATGGTGACCTTGTTCTATTTCGAATGCAGAACGACCCGGGCTGGGACTTTCCACCTGATGCGGGTGAACTATCCATTCAAAGTTATGTGGTGAATTTGGTCGATCGGCCGCCGGGACCGCCGGTGTTGGTGATTACCGAAGACCAATGGTTTGAGAAGCATTCAGGAACAACGCCGGGCAATATCCATCTGGTATCTACCAGTGCCTATCTCAAAGCGCTTTACAAAATGTTCAATATCCAAAGCGCCGGGGTTGTTCTTAAAAAGCTATTTAGTACTACAGCCGCATTTATTTAGGTCTAACAAGCATGGTAATCGACTGAGGAGACTGCCATGCAAGACTCGATACGACAGTGGGACGCGGAGCTGACCGCACTGCATGCGCGGATTGGCTCGCGTTTTCGGCGGGCGGAACCGCGGCAACGCGCGTTGGGGTATCTGCGTGGGCTGTTAAGTCCGGTCGCGCGCAAGAACGGCTGGCAGCTGGCGGAGCACTTGGGGGAGCGGACCCCGGATGGCGTCCAGCGGCTGTTGAATGGCGCTGAGTGGGATGCCGATCGGGTACGGGATGACCTGAGGGCTTACGTGGTGGAGCGGTTGGCCGATCCAGAGGCGGTGTTAGTGGTGGACGAGACGGGTTTTTTGAAGAAAGGCACGCACTCGGTCGGAGTCAAGCGCCAATACAGTGGCACGGCCGGCCGCATCGAGAACAGCCAGGTCGGCGTTTTTCTCGCTTATGCCAGTGTGCACGGGGCGGCTTTTCTCGATCGGGCACTGTACCTGCCCAAGGAGTGGGCCGCCGCCCCCCATCGCCGCGCCGAGGCGCACGTGCCTGAAGGGGTGACGTTTCGCACCAAGCCTGGGTTAGCGTTGGAGATGATCGAACGCGCGTTGGACGCCGGTGTGCCGTGCCGCTGGGTGACCGGTGATGAGGTGTATGGGGGCGATCGGCGGCTGCGGTTTTGGCTGGAGCAACGGCGCCAGCCGTTTGTGCTGGGGGTGGCCTGTAACGTGCCGTTGTGGCGTGATGGTCCGGTGTATCGGCCGGCGCAGGAACTCGCCGCCGAACTACCCGCTTCGGCGTGGCAGCGGCACTCGGCCGGAGACGGTGCCAAGGGGCCACGGGAGTACGACTGGGCGTGGCAGCCTTTGTGGCGGTGGCAACCGACCGCTGAGGAGCGGGCCTGGGGCCATTGGCTGGTGGTGCGCCGGAGTCTTGAGGATCCGAGCAAGCTGGCGTATTACGTAGCGTTTGCCCCGCGGGAGGGCACGACACTGGAGACCCTGATTCAGGTCGCCGGGCGACGGTGGACCATTGAAGTGGGCTTCGAGAGGGCCAAGCAGGACTGTGGGTTGGACGAGTATGAGGGACGGACGTGGGACGCCTGGCATCGGCATATCACCTTGGCGCTGCTGGCCCAGGCGTTCTTGGTGGCTATGAGCACCCAAGCGAAAAAAGGGGCACTGAGGCCGGCTTGATCCCATTTACTGCCCCGGAAGTCCGCCGCTTGCTGGTCCAGGTGCTCTGGACCCGGCGTCCCGAGGCGGCGCATGTGCTGGCCTGGTCACTCTGGCGGCGCCGTCATCAGTGGCGCGCCAGGCAGTGCCATTATCGACGCCGCTGTCGTGGTCGTCCACCATAACTGCGACTGTAGTATTAGAGCCTATCCCAATAGGCGATAATAAGCGTCTTTAACCGGTAACCGAGGAGAAGACCCATGGGACTCATTACCGAAGACGATGGCTGGCGGATTCCCGACGCCTTATGGGAAAAGATGTCACCCCTGCTTCCGGTGCACGTGCCCAAGCCGCATCCCCTGGGATGTCATCGTCGCCGGGTCGACGACCGTGTGGCGATGAATGCGATTGTGTTCGTCCTGCGTACCGGGTGTCAATGGAATGCCCTGAATGCGACGGGGATCTGCTCCAGCAGTAGTGCCCACCGCCGGTTCCTGGAATGGGTTGAGGCGGGTATTTTCGAGCGTTTCTGGCAGGAGGGGTTGCTCGAATACGAGCGGCTCAAGGGCATCGACTGGAGTTGGCTATCCCTGGATGGCGCCACGACCAAGGCGCCCCTGGCCGGCACAAAAAAACGGGGCCAAATCCGACGGACAGGGGCAAACAGGGGGTCAAGCGCAGCCTGTTGACCGAGGCGGATGGAATCCCACTGGCCGTAGTGGTCGGGGTGCCAACCGCCACGACATGAAACTGGTCCGTTCGACGCTGGCGGCGGTTCAAGCCCAGCGGCCCGAACCGACCCCGGAACAGCCCCAAGGATTATGTTTGGATAAAGGGTATGACTATGACGAGGTGCGGGATATTGTCCACGCGTTCGGGTTCACGGCCCACCTTCGAACCCGTGGCGAGGAGGCCCAAGCGATCAAGCGGGACGCGGGATTCGCAGCGCGGCGCTGGGTCGTAGAGCGCACGCACAGTTGGATGAACCGCTTTCGGCGCATTCTCATCCGCTGGGAAAAGCGGGCGGATACCTATCTCGCTCTGTTGCATCTGACACTGGGCATCATCACCTGGCGAGCCACCGGCCTATTGGGATAGGCTCTTAATATGGGACGGGCAAATTATGAGATTGATAGGCCCGCCACGAAAATAAAGCCCGATACGGACTGGACGTTAGAAATCGATGAAGAGAGTGGGTCCTCTCTCCGATCGTAAGGAATTTGAGCAACCGAAGACAGGTTTTGGGCTTAACCCGAGACGATAGCATAAAGCGAAATTCCGTTTTTCATAAAGCAGTTCAACAAACTCCCGGATGAAGCTCTTGTCAGATCGGTTTGTTTTCTTTCCCTGCCAATGCCGAAAATCAACCGCTCGCAACGTCCGGATCTGAAGAATGTGAGTTCAATTGAGTGGAACTCGGTCATTCAGGAATGGAAGCGGATAGACCGTCGCCAAGGAATGGCAGGGTCCGGCCGAAGGCCGGGTCAGGGAGGGCGTTCGAGGGCAATCAAGAAGAGGGTGAATGACGAATGGACGTCCCGTTTTCGGATTCGATCGGTACGCGCCGATTGGCTCAGTGATGCGAAAACAAGTAAACTAACCTTAATTAGTTTACTCACGAGTTCCGCCATGCATACCGTTAATATTCACGAAGCCAAGACTCATTTGTCCCGCCTGGTGGATGAGGCCGCCCGTGGTGAAGCTTTCATTATTGCCAAAGCCGGTAAGCCGTTGGTCAAGGTTGTGCCCCTCGATGCCACCGAAATCGGCACCCATCGTCGTTTGGGGTTTATGAAAGGCGAAATCAGCGTTCCAGATGACTTCGATCAGATGGGGGCTGAAACCGTCGAGCGGCTTTTCCAAGACGATGAGCCATGAATCTCTTGCTGGATACTCATCTTATCCTGTGGGCCGCGGGCGATCCGGATCGGTTTTCGGATGAAGCCCGGCAACTCCTGCTGGATACGGCCCATGAGCTGTACTACAGTGCCGCCAGTCTTTGGGAGATCACCATTAAACGAACCCTGGGCCGTTCCGATTTTCAGGTCGATCCACGTCGCCTATGGCGCATGCTTCCCGTCAGCGGCTATCGAGAGCTGCCCATCACCGGCGAACATGCCATCGCTATCGAAACCCTCCCGTTGCTGCATAAAGATCCTTTCGATCGTCTTTTGCTGGCACAGGCGCGTGTCGAGAGTTTGACCCTGTTGACTGCAGATCAACAGCTGGCGGGCTATGGAGCGCCGGTGCGGCTCATTTGAGACGTATGACGAAACCGTTATCCGAGGAAAAAGTTTAACTGCCGGAAGTTGGCCTTGAATGCCGATCCATCGCTAATTTCCGCGGCAGTCAAGAACTGGCTGGGCCCGGCGCCGGAAGAGCGCTGGTGGCTATTCACCATGACCAATGCCGCCACTGGCCATGCCATTCACGGACGCGGCAAGGGCTGGCGCAAAGCTGTCCGGTTCGCGCTGACGGAAAACCCGGTGACTGATGTGCCCCATGAGCCTTTGCCGGTTATGGACTTTGATTTGACGATGCAGGAGGCCAAGGGGACGGCGCCGAAACAACGAAACAAACTCAAATAACACCAAGGAAATTGCCGTCCATTCAGGCCGGCTGGGGAGGGAGAATGAAAAGAGCAATAAATGCCCTTGAAGGCATCAGCCGGAATCCGCTGGTTGTCGCGGGTACGGCTACTTTGGGTGTGATTGCAGGAGTATTCGGCTCGTTATATACGAGCGAAATCAAGAGTTCTTTTCTGTTTTTCTTGGGCCAAGGCCCGATTTCCTGGGAAGCGACAGCATTCTGGTTACTGTTATTTGTGTTTCTCTTGATGTTCCAAAGTACGCAGTGGGCGCAGAATCGGATTACCGATCGAGCGCAAAAGGAACTGATCCAAAAATCAGATCAGCTGGAAGGGTTGATAAGAACGATGCCGCCCGAAGGCTTTTTGGCCAAGTTTGACAAGTTGTACAAGCACAGCTTTGCAACCGCGCTACTGGCTTTTTCTGATGGGGCGGCACGGGAAGATGTGGAAGAGGCCATACGAATCGTTCTGGACTGCATTGTCTCGCTCGCCCATTATTTTGATGGCAGCCCACCGAATGTTCGCTACAGCGCCAACATCATGCTTTTCCGGTCATGCGTCAATTTGGAACCGGAGGAGCGTGAAGCATTGCGCAATCGGCTGCAATTCGCGTCGGAAGATACTGACCTTTTAGCCTTGAAGGGCGTGCTGGATTTGCAATTGGCTTTATCGACGACAACGGCCACGCCTGAACCACTGCCAGACGACCAGCTTGCCCCCTTCGCTCTGCCGGTTCCCAAGACCCCGGAAAAAGTCGTCAAAGGGAACAATAGATTTCAGGTGCTGCCCGGTGCTCCAGAAGCATTTCAGTTCAAAAAGCTTACCGGTTTTCACGATCTTTCTATGCTTGAAAGATGGTGTCACGAAAAAGGTGACTTTCGGCCTGGAACCATAGAAGATATTCTTGCTTACTTTAGAACTGGGACTGGTCAAAGTATCAAGTCTTTCTGTTCGGTGCCCCTTGCTCATTCGGATGAAGAGGAACCTATCGGCGTTCTCAATATCCATAGAGATGCCGAGGATATGTTGAAACAGAAGGGAGCGGTGTTATTTATCCCATTGACCACCCCTTTTCGTCTCTTGCTGGTTGATCTGATCCGTTTGCGTTCCCGGCTTGAGACGCAATAAGAATAAATAATTCACGATGGAGGTAACGGAGATGGCGCAGTCGAATACAGAAACCCGGAAGAAATCTATTCGAGAAGCACTCAACGAGATCGCTGTCCGCGTACGTCAAGAGCGCGAAGATACCACGGTCAGGACCTACAAATACAAAGAGGAGAACGGCTACTTCTCCGTCAGCCTCACCCCCGTGGAAAAGAAGCGTGCCTGACCGGGTCATGCAGCGGATCGAGAAGAAATGGACCATGCCGATCCAGGATTGGAAACGGACTTTGAATCACTTCGTGATCCTCTTCGGCGATCGGGTCACCCTATGAACTAACCTCAGTTACACAGTTAACTTGACACCTCCATCGACTCTATCAAAAGGCGTAATTCCGCCTATTCGATCTGCACCGTTCCTCAAATTCTAGGAACGACAGATTGTTCGTTATGCTGACCTGATTTCTTCCAGCAGATCAGGGTGACGGTTCAGTAACTTGAGGAGTTTCACCAACGCCAATGGTGGCTTAGTCTTGCCATTCTCGTAGCGCGAGAAGGCATTGATACCGCCGCCAAAAATCTCCGCGGCTTCTCTCTGGTCGAGGGCCAGTTTCTTGCGCACGTCGGCTATGAAACTGGGATCAACAATTGATGCATTCACTTGTTTGTTGAATTCCAGCATTAGATTCATGGTGCGCCGCGACTCATCCGCATCCAATAGGGACTCATCGCAAGCCGGACAAAAATCACCCGTCACCGCCGGGAGGATTGTCGTTTCGCCTTTGTAGGTGTATGGCATATCGCGGGTGTCATGCACCAGTTCAGCCGTTCCACAGATTGGACATTTCATAGTCATAGCGCCTTAAAAGACACAATGAGCACGTCATCAATGACTGTGAGTTTCAGATAGATCTCTCCAGCTGGCGTGGTAGGCCGGTACACATCCTGCCACACCTGATGGTCGGCGTGCGTCGTCAGGCTCTTGTAGAAGTCCTTTGGCGTCAGATCCATGATAACGCTGACGATTCCATCAAAATCAAATCCAAGCACAGAGCCGCCTTCAGGAGCTGTTTTTGTTGCCCTTACCTTACCCTCTGCAATCAATGATTTAATGATTGAGAGTTTGCAGTGGGGCGTGCGCTTTTCCATGGGATGACATTAACCTACTAGGTTATATTTGGCAAGTTGGTTAATCACCCGATATCACCACCACAAAACAACTGAACTGCCAATCCAACTCGGAAAAATGGCCCATAGAGGGCTGTAGCGGGCGAATAACGTAGTGATCCGTAGCGATTATGGAGTTCCACTTCATGCCCAATCAAATCACTATTTTGGTCATCCGCCGGTCATTCCCGGCGATGGCGGTGATCGAGAGCGGAATCCCGCTCTTTTATAAAGCAGTTCAACGAACTCCCGGATGACGCTCTTGTCGATGTCGCAGTAGTCCGGACGCTCTGAACCCACCTCTCGCCCTGGGATCTCTAGGCGTCTCAATTGATGCGGCAAGGGTGATGGGCCCAAGGATGATCTTTTTTGAAGCCAAGTTGCGCTATGATGAAAGCCATATGGCTCATCAGGAACCCATTCATGTCGATTACCGAGTCCATTGTTGACCTCTGGGGCGGGCCGTCCATTCTGGGGCCTCGCGTGCAGGCCGAGCATGAATTGATTCCGTTCTTGCGTCAGAGTCTGCCTTTCGTCACGCTGGAACGGACGATGGCCGCGTTTGCCCTCACCCGGGAAGAAATCGCGGCTATTTTGGATCTCCCAGGTCGAACCCTGACCCGGCGCAAGCAGCAGCACCGACAGGCCGTCGCCGAATCCGATCGACTGTTCTGCCTCAGCCGCGTCCTCGCGCATGCCGAGCGCGTACTGGGAATCCGTGGCAAAGCCGCGGAATGGTTGCATCGGCCGAACCGTGCCTTGCACGGATCGGTCCCGGTGGATCTACTCGATACCGATATTGGCGCCACGCAGGTGGATGACGTGCTGGGGCGACTGGAGCATGGGGTCTTCAGTTGATCCGCGTCTGGCGGTTGTGCCAGACGTTGCATCAAACCACCGCCCTGAGCGGTGACGGTGCCCGCCGCTATGGCGGGCGCTGGAATGTCAAAGGTCAGCCGGTGGTGTACACGGCCGAGACCCAGTCTTTAGCGGCCCTGGGGATCCTGATTCACGTCGATACGGATTTGATCGCGAACGATTACTTGGCCTTCGCCATCGATATTCCGGATGACCTTCAGGTGGAGCGCATCGGGTTAGCGGATCTCCCGCCGACCTGGCGCGACGAATATCCCCCGTTGGCGTGTCAGAAGATGGGTGGGCAATGGCTTGAACAGAGTCGCACAGCAGTGCTGGCGGCTCCTTCGGCGATCATCCCTTAGAAACCAGTTACCTTCTCAATCCAAATCACCCGGATTTCGCCCGATTGATCGTTCACTCCGCAGCCCCGTTTGCCTTCGATCACCGGCTTTGGCATTAGGATTCTCTCGAGTTGGCGATTCTATGGAGTCAATTGATATGACATCTATACAGGTAAGTTTGTGACAGCATTAACCAAAACCATTGTTATTGTTTCTTTCTGGGCTCTTTTGGGTTATACGAATCCATCCATGAAGGATTATGAGGAGTTTATCCAAAAGCAAATTCTTCAAGAGAGCCGCAAAGAAGGCGGTGTTGATAAGGTCTTGTGGTCTCTGTTTGGAGGATTTTTTAGAAATGTAATCGCCAATGAAACAACTCGAAGGGATTTTGTATTTTTTAGCCTCTATGACACCAGCGTGGGAGGTCAAAATGTTCGGGTTGTTGGCGTGCTGAATAATTTCTTTTTTATGGAGTCCCTGAGCTTATCTTCAAATAGTAAGAACAGCTCTTTGCAACGGAAGCAGGCTTTAGCGCCTAAAGAAAAGCCGAATTCGAGAACAGTCTTGGATTGTGTGCAAGTCCCTTCTACGCAAGACTTAAGGAATGAAGATCTATCCCATTTAAAGCAATGGGTGGGACGCTACGCAACCCCAATTGCCGGGGCCGAAGATCAATCGAGCTTCTTTGCGGTACCGCCAATTGAGCGCCGTCTCCGACAGCTATTGTCGCAGGCCGATTTCGAGAAAATAACGGTCGAGTATGCCACACAACCTCCGATTGAGATCGTCGAAAACTACTTGGTTTTGTCTCGCTGCAGACCCCACGCCTGCTCGGAAAACGCTTCACTTGCCGTGGGGTTACGTGATGGGGCAGTGATCGCGGTACTGACCGACCCTTCTGTAAACGCGTTCAAGGCGAATAGGCGACGGTGTTTTGCGTTGAATGGCGACCTGTTAACGCTACCCAAAAACGTCAGGGAATTCCTGTTAAGACCCTGAAATTTCCTTCTCCAGCAGGTGTGCCGGCCGGCCGCTCTGGGCGGCCGCGTATTCCAGGGCCTCGGCCTGGTCGTTCCGACTGAGCGAGAACCAGGACTCAGCCATGGGTGGGGTAGGCTCGAAAAAGTGGACGCCATCAATCCTGTAAAGTGGTTGATGGAGGTACGAAATGGCAAAGTTACCCAGACAGTCGTTCACAGCAGAATTTCGAGAACAGGCCGTAAAGTTGGTGTCGGACGAAAAGCTGACGCTGCCGGAAGCCGCACGGCGATTAGGGATGTCGGCAAAAACGCTAGCGAACTGGGTGCATCGGGCCCGTGCAGGGCGACTGAGCACGGTAGGCGAAAGCCGCCAGCCGGTGACCGATGTAGAAGCCGAGAATGCCCGTCTGAGGCGCGAATTGGCGGAAGTCCGGATGGAGCGCGATTTGTTAAAAAAGGCGGCAGCGTATTTCGCGAGCGAGTCGGTGCGAGGTACGCGTTCATGAAGACTCATCGAAAGGATTTCCCGTTGGAGCTGATGTGCCGCGTGTTCGAGGTCTCGAAGAGCGGCTATTACGCCTGGCTGAAGCGCAAGCCCTCGAAGCGGTCGCAGGAGAATGCGCGCTTGGAAGTAGCGATCCGGGCGGCTCATACCCGGAGCCGGGAAACCTATGGGCCGATCCGGTTGCAGCCGGAGTTGGCCGCGGACGGTTTCCGGGCCGGGATCGGTAGGATCAAGCGACTCCGGCGAAAGCTGGGTTTGCGCTGCAAACAGGTGAGGAAATTCAAGGCGACGACGCACTCGAATCACAGCCTGCCGGTGGCGGAGAACCTACTGAACCAGGACTTCACCACGGCACGTCCTGGCCAAGTGTGGGTGACGGATATCAGTGTGCCGCAGCAAGCGGCGTAAGAGATGAGGGTAGGCCCCTCGCCATCGGCTTGCAGGAGCAGGTGGCAAACCACCGTAAGCGGCGTGCGGCAAAAGCGCGGGTCGTGAGCGTTACGGAAAAGGCGTCTTAAGGCGTCAGGTATGGATCAACGAAGACGAACAACCGTGAACTGCCGTTCAAGTGTCGAAAGTACTCAGATGACATCAAAACCGGGGAGTGATGTTGCTCCGGGATCAGTAAAGGCGAAACCTGCTTACGGCCTTTGCGGTGTCCGGCATAGAGGCAGCGTGAGCGTGATCCGGGCTCTTACGTTGAACTGCGGGAACCTTCGGCGGCGATGCGAAGGGAAAGGCGCAAGCCCGAAAGGCGAGGCCGACAGTACCGATGCGCCGCCAAGGGGCGGAGCGACTCGTAGTAGTGCTGAAGCCGCTGTAATGGCGGTGGAGCGAAGGGGTCGCATCATCCGGTCGTGGGGTTGGGTCAACTGCGCAAGCAGGAGGAGCCCGGCGTCATGACCAAGCCGTACGACATTCCCAAATCCTGGGTTTGGGAAGCCCATCAGTGTGTGAAAGCCAACGGAGGATCAGCCGGCATCGACCGGGAAACCATTGAAATCTTCGAACAGCGCTTGGGCGACAACCTGTACAAGCTTTGGAATCGGCTCTGTTCCGGCAGCTATTTCCCGCCGCCGGTCAAAGGCGTGCCGATACCGAAGAAGTCAGGGGGAGTGCGTTTGCTCGGTGTTCCGACTGTGGCCGACCGAGTGGCACAGACCGTGGTGAAGCGGGTGCTTGAGCCGAAACTGGAACCGGTGTTTCACCGAAATTCCTATGGTTACCGGCCCGGGCGCTCGGCGCATGATGCGATTGCCCTGGTCAGGCGGCGCAGTTGGGAGTACGACTGGGTGGTCGAGTTCGATATCAAGGGACTGTTCGACAACATTGACCATGAACTGCTGTTACGGGCGGTTCGCAAGCACTGCCAAATTCCCTGGGTGTTGCTGTATGTCGAGCGCTGGCTCAAGGCACCCTTGGAAACTACGGATGGCCAACGGGTCGATCGGACCAAGGGCACGCCGCAAGGCGGTGTCGTGAGTCCGTTGCTGGCCAACCTGTTCCTGCACTATGCCTTCGACCGGTGGGTCAGCGAGCATCTGCGGAGTGTGCGATTCTGCCGCTATGCCGACGATGGGGTGGTCCACTGCAAGAGCCTGGCGCAGGCGCAGTTGGCGTTGCGGAGGATCGGCGAGCGTTTTCGCCAGTGCGGGCTGGAACTACATCCGGAGAAGACACGGATCGTCTACTGCAAGGACGTCAATCGACCGGGGGACTATCCGACGACGGCGTTCACGTTCCTGGGCTATACGTTTCGACCGCGAAAGGCGGTGGATAAATATGGCCGGGTCTACGTGAATTTTGCGCCGGCGGTCAGTCGTGACGCCCTCAAGGCGATGCGGCAAACCATTCGGGGATGGCATCTTCAGTTGAAGTGCGACAAGGAACTTCGTGATCTCTCCGTCATGTTCAACCCGGTGCTGCGGGGATGGCTCCATTACTACGGACGGTTTCATGGATCGGCGATGGCTTCGGTATGGAAGCACCTGAATGCCTATCTGGGGCGCTGGCTGATGCGCAAATATAAACACCTGGCTCGCCATAAAACGCGGGCCAGGCGTGCGCTCGGTCGGCTCGCTGCCAAGATGCCAGGGGCATTCGTTCACTGGGAGGCGGGGTATGCCCCGATGGCTGGATGATGGGAGCCGGATGAACTGAGAGGTTCACGTCCGGTTCTGCGAGGGGCTGAGGGTGCAATTCCCCCGGTCTACTCACCCCTATATCCCGACCCAGCAGGGCTGGCTGTATCTGGCAGGCGTTAAGGACGTCCACACCTGCGAGATCGTGGGCTATGCCATGGGTGCCCGCATGACGCAGGAGCTGACCGGACAGGCGTTGATTCGGGCGGTGAAGCACCAACGGCCGGCACCCGGCTTGATTCACCACTCCGACCGAGGAAGTCAGTATTGCGCCAGCGGCTATCAAGCGTTGCTGAAACAGTTTCGGATGCAACCGTCCATGAGCCGCCGGGGTAACTGCTACGACAACGCCCCCATGGAAAGCTTCTGGGGTACGCTAAAAAATGAATTGGTCCACCACCGACGTTACACCACGCGGGCGGAGGCCAAGGCGGACATTACCGAGTACATTGAAATCTTCTACAACCGTCAAAGGCGACATTCGAAACTCGGCAATCTCTCACCAGCGGTCTTTGCTCAACAAGCAAGGATTCAACAGGTGGGAGCTTAAGCTGATGGCGTCCACTATTGACGACCTAGGCCACTCAAACATTTAGGACCCCATGCCCGTATTGCTGTACGAGGCGATCGATAAACGCCCGCTCTTTGGGGTCAAGCGCCGCCTCATCGACGAAACGCCAGTTGCGCTCGTACAAGGCGAGCGCCTCTTCTTCGTCAATCAGATCATCCTTTCGACGATTCCAGGCGATCAGGTTGAGCTGAGGGTAATCGGCCAGTCGTATTGGCATGACGAACCTTTAACGGAGTTTCATCCATTATACGCTACGCTCATAGAGCTAACTGACAAAAAAGGGTTAACTAATTTCGCACCTCAAAGCCTGCACAGGCACCGCCTATCGCCATTTCGTCCAGCCGCCGCTTATTTAGGTTTATCGACTCAATGTCGTGTTGGGCTCCATTTCGAAATCAAGACGACAAACTGACACTCGTTTCCGCAGAGGTGGCTAAGCTGATCAAGAGAGTGTCGTTTCGAACACGGCCAATCGTTCCGCCAGCCGTGTCACCCGCTTCTTCGCCTTGCGATTCCGTACGGCCATAGCCAACGCTTTCCGCTCCGCAATCACCACCACCAGTTTCTTCCCACGCGTGACCGCGGTGTACAACAGGTTTCTTTCCAAAAGCATGTAGTGCTGCAGGGCGAGCGGGATGACCACGGCCGGATACTCGGAACCTTGGCTCTTGTGAATGCTGGCCGCGTACGCCAGGGCTATCTCGTCCAGTTCCGAGAGGTCATAAGTGACTGTGCGGCCATCGAAATCCACTGTTAAGGTGCTTTCTTCCTGATCGATTGTAGTGATGCGGCCAATGTCGCCGTTGAAGACGTCCTTGTCATAGTTGTTCACCATCTGAATGACTTTATCGCCCGGCGCGAACGTGGTTCCGAACTTCGTCACTTTGGGCTCGGCCTGACCATTGAGCAATTGTTGGAATTCGATGTTCAACGCGCGCACGCCCAAGCCGCCGCGGTTCATCGGCGTGAGCACCTGAAGATCGTTGACGGGGTGAACATCGAATCGCAGCGGAATGCGTTCGACAACCGCCTGAATGAGCTTCTTCCGGACGTCCTCGGGCGATTCAGCCTCAATGAGGTAGAAGTCGCTGGCTTCGCCCTTGGGCGTGGCGACCGGCAATTCACCTCGGTTAATCCGGTGGGCATTAACGATGATTCTGGACTCTTGCGCTTGGCGGAAGATCTCGGTGAGCCGGACGGTGGGCACAGCCTCCGAAGCAATGAGGTCGGCGAGCACGGCGCCGGGGCCGACGGAGGGCAGTTGGTCCACATCCCCGACGATGAGGAGGCCCGCAGCATCCGGCACCGCCTTGAGAAGCTGATTCATCAGGACCACGTCCACCATCGAGGCTTCGTCGATGACCAGCAGGTCGGTTTCCAGCGGGTTTGCGTCATTCCGCTTGAACCTGAATTCCTTCGGATCGAATTCAAGGAGACGATGCACCGTCTTGGCCTCGAGCTTAGTGGTTTCGGTCATCCGCTTGGCCGCCCGTCCGGTCGGAGCGCACAACAAGACTCGGACTTTCTTCGCCCGGAGAATCCGCAACACGCTATTGACCAGGGTGGTCTTGCCGACTCCCGGCCCGCCGGTGATGATGGCCACCTTATTGCCGAGCACCGTCGTGACGGCTGCCCGCTGCGATTCGGACAGGGTTAGCCCGGTCCTCTCCTCGACCCAGGGAATCGCCTTGCCGGTGTCAATCTCACCCCAGGGTGACACGCCCTCGAGCAGACGTCGGATGTGGTTCGCACAGCCCGTCTCGGCGCGGTACAGCGGCGCCAGGGACAAGATCTCGCCATCCGGCGTGGTTTCCCCGATGAGATTGTCCGCCTCCAATTCGGCGCCGATAGCTTGCTCGATGATCGCTTCCGGGACTTCCAGGAGTTGGGCGGCCATCGAGACCAGCGTCTCCCTCGGTGCCGCACAGTGTCCCTGCTCCGACCAGAGCTGAAGGGCATGGCGTACGCCGGCCTGGGCGCGAATCAGAGAGTCCGATGGGATGCCGAGCTTCTGAGCGATGATGTCCGCGGTCTTGAAGCCGATGCCCCAGATATCCAGCGCCAGCCGATAGGGATTTTCGGTGACCTTGAGAATCGCTTCATCGCCATAGGTCTTGTAGATACGCACAGCGCGGGACGTGCCAACCCCGTGCGATTGCAGGAACACCATGATGTCCCGGATGACCTTCTGTTCGGCCCAGGCTTCGACCACTCGCATGCGGCGCTTGCGGCCAATGCCCTCAAGCGTCTCCAACCGCTCGGGCTCCTGCTCGATCACCTCGAACACCGCTTCACCAAACGCCTTCACCAACTTTTTGGCGAAGTGCGGGCCGATCCCCTTGACCAGCCCGGACCCGAGATACTTCTCGATGCCTTCCAGCGTAGTGGGCGGGACGACCTTGAGGTGATGAGCCTTGAATTGCAGCCCATGGGTCACATCATTGACCCAGCGCCCTAAACATTCGATGAATTCGCCCGGCGAGACCGAAGCCGCCGAACCGATCACGGAGACCAGGTCGCGCTGCCCCTTGACCTTGACCCGCAGCACGCAGAAACCGGATTCCGCACTGTGGAACGTCACGCGCTCGACCGCACCGGACAGCCGCTCGCAGGAAGGGGATTCGGTCCCCGGATAGGCCGTGGAAGTCGTCATCATGGCTACTTGGACAAACCGCGGGTCCGGCTTTTTAGCGCATCAACCCTTGGATTTCACGAAAACGCGAGGGGGAATGCTGAGCAGCGGAAGTTCAGGGTTCGTGTCACGACTGTCTCACGATCGGCCAAAGCGGACGCTGAACAACCGCTACGAAAGTCTGGAGCAATTCATAAATTTTGCATGATCGAGCTCTATAATCCTGCGCCATGGATTTTTATGATAATAAACTTCGGTTCGTTCATGAGTATCTGGAATCAACTGAGTTAGCTCGCACCTTCCTTAGCGGTGATGGTATCCGATTAGATGGTGACGAGCTTCAGCCATACGATATTATTGAATTGCCGAAAGTGGAAATGCTGGTCAGCGAATTCGCTCAATTATTTTGCGTATTCAATAACAGCCGCGTTCACAAGCAAGGTAGCAATGAAGTCAGTGCAGATGGGGCACCACCAGGCTTATATTTCACGGTAATCAATACTCATGTGATCCAGAATCAGCACAAGAACAGGATTGGACTGGTTCGCGAGGGGGAGAGTGAAGAAATTTTCATCGATGAACTATTCCTCGATCACTTTTTTCTTCATAACCGCACACCGCCTTTACTGGGTACATTGGCTTTCGCTCTGTGTGCCATGACGGCGCACAACGCTGGTATTCAGGCGATTGAACTGATCGGAGCAGGTGATGCAAAAACACCGGGTAAATTCATAGGCTTCAAGGTTTGGCCAAAGCTTGGATTTGATGCCCCAGTAGCCCTTGAAGAACTTGTTGAAGCCCCGCTACTCCAGGACTGTGAAACGATCCAACAGATTATTGCAAGGGACCCAGCTTGGTGGGATAGTAACGGATCGCAGCGCTTGATGCGCTTCGACCTGACGCCAGATAGCGCGTCGTGGAGTAAGTTGCTATCCTACGTTTGTGAGAAGTTCCAAATTGAGGCGGCGCCATGAAGCTAAAGACAGCAAAACTAGCCAAGAAGTCTGAAAGCACGATCAGGGCTGGTCGCATAATCACTATTTCGATGAAGGGTATTCCAGTTGTCACGCCTGAGATGCGGCGCCGGATGGAGGTCGCTGCCAGGAAGCAGAACGCCAAAGGGAATTACCCTGTCCTGATCGAAGCCTAAACACAAGGCCCGCGATGCGGGCTTGTGTTTCCCCACTTTCCTAGGCTCTGTTCAGCGTCCGTTTTGGCCGATACGCAGTTATGGGTCGCGCCATGTCTGTCCGCCCCTGACGAGACGCATCGCCAACAGCTTCGGCAACCTGCTCGACCAGTTTCCGTGGGTTGCCGTGCCGAAGGCGGCGGATCGATACCTGCCGCCAATCACCTGCCGGTGGGCCGCTGAAGCTTCTGGGTGTTTGGTTAGCCGCCATGACAGCTATCTGAGATCCGCTGTTTCGTCATCGCCTTTCTCCGCAAAGGATTCTCGGACAATCGTCTCGATTTTTTGGAGCACGTCATTCGGAAGATGCGAATATGGCTTACGGCGGCGTTTCGAGAGTTCAAAATAATGACTGTGGATCATTCTGATCAACTTTGAAATATCATTCCGCGGCACATCGAATTCGGCATTGATACGGTGAAATGCATCATCATAGCCTCGCAAAAAGCGAATCTCTTGTGGTATTTCCTCCTCGACAGCGCTCTTGATGATGCCATGGAGAAAAGCTACTTCCTGGCTGGCATCCTAATACCGGTACGGATTGATGCCTGGCGATGCCTTGATGTAAGGATCAGCCTTTGTTCGAACATACTTCCAAAGCGCTGATGTCGGCTTGGAGAAGCCAGTCAATACCGCCAGATAATCCGGTATTTTCTTCATAATGACCGCCGAGATCGGAATCACAATATCCTGAGGGATCAATCCTGATCGCGCCAACAACTGATGAATGACAAACCGATGCAAGCGTCCGTTACCATCGAAAAACGGATGAAGATAAACAAAGCCAAACGCGGCGCAGACTGTTTTCACTAAAGGATCGATCTGTTTTTGCTGGTCGTTGACGAACGCCTCCCAGCCCTTCATCAGTACACGCAGATCGTCCACCGGCGGCGGGAAATAGGTGATTCTTCCAGAAGCGTCTTCCAACCAGTTCTGCTTGGTTCGATAACGGGCTTCTTGAGCGTAGACATCCCGAACCACGGCGTTTTGTAACTCAACCAACCAGTCTTCTGAAATAAACTTCTGTTCGCCGGCGCGCTGAAGAAGCTTGATGAATCGCTCTTCTTTTGATGAATCGGGAGTATCGTTTTCCAGTTTGAAGCTACTGCGGATGACATGCGCAGCGACGCCCTTGAAGACCCATCAATTCAGTGACGGGCCGGCGAACCAGGTTGGGTGACGCGCGAACCCTATCAAATAATAGCTATCCGAAGGTGTTTCGGATAAGCGATCAGTAGTTGGTTGGTCTGGAAAGTATTTTTAGATCCGCAAAAAAAATCCCAGCACCGAGGCTGGGATTTTCATGAGGTCGATTGGAATCGACAGATTACATCGACTCGCATAGGGTATCCCGCTTTTTGCTTAGGTTCGGAAGCGCTCGGCGAATTACCACGCCAAGACCTACGGCCACCAGCAGAACCAGCGGAAATTCAACGACCGCAGACGCGATCACCATTAACACGAAAAAGCCAAGAGTCGCGATCAGCACCAAGAATGGGATGATCGCAAGAAGCAATAAAATGTGCATATTAGTCTCCATAGTTTGATCTACGGAAATAATCATAGCTGAACTCAGCTATTTGTGTAACGAAAATTTGTATAAATTCAGGAAACAAATCGGCTCGTAGTCATTCATAAGGCTTCGCTATGAAAACAATAGCGGATGGCTTATGTCTTGGGAGGCGACGGAAGGCTGATTTGTAGACGTTAGGAATTGATCCGACCCGGCCAGAGCATTTCGCTTCAGTATGAGGGGCCGGAGGAGATCCGGGAAGCGGAGTAGGGGAGTGACGTCAGTGCGTCATGGCAAGATCAGGTCGATCTTGGCGAGTTGAGCGATTGAACATTTTTTATCCGGGACTTATGTTTGCCTCCTGTGCTTATTCGGTCGATCGAATTCAGGCATGACGCGGAGCATAAATTCATCGAAAAGTGGTACGGTAAAAGTCATGTCGCCATGGGAAGGGCTATAGACCATCCCTTTTTTGATAAGGCTGGCCCGCACCGGACCGAGGGTGGTAATTTTTACCTCCAGTAAATCGGCGATATCCGCCGTTCGATAGGGGCCGGGGCCAAGCTCAGCCATGGCGCGGAGATACTGCTTTTCCCGGGGGGTAAGGCGATCAAAGCGTACCCGAAAGAAATTTGCATCAAGGCGTTTAGTAACCAGATCCGTTGTCTCACGTACATCTTGAAGGTTAATCGGTGACACCTGCGCATGATTCCATGACTGATAACCCCATTCTTGAAGAAAGTATGGATAGCCTTTTGTCAGCCGAAAAATTTCATGCAGTGCATCCGAATCAATGGATTCTCCTGCATTTATAATTGGGTCACGAATCGCCTTGGCAGCATCTGATTCTGCAAGGGGCCCGACATCAGGGAAATTGAACAACCGCTCGGCGTAGGATTTGGATTCACCGGCCAATCCCGGAAGAATTGGCAGTCCAGCCCCGACCAGTACCAGAGGAAGCTTACGCTGCTGCATTTTGTGCATAGCCATAATCAAGGCGCTCAGCTCTTGCGAGTTGAAATATTGAATTTCGTCAATCAGAATCGATATAGCTGTGCGGCGGTCATCCGCTGCCTCGGCAACCGCCGTAAAGAGATTTGAGAGATCGACTTCCAAATCACCGCTGTCGGCAGCACCTTGTTCCGGCTCGATATCCAGTCCGATTTCGACGTCTCCCACCGTAATCTTGATTCCACTGATAAAGCTTTTGAGCACTCCTATCCCTCGACGAACCTTGTTACCATTCCCGGCGATCCGGTCCAGATCAAAAAGCAGACGACGCAGATGAGGGGCTAGAAGCAATGCCAGAGATTTATTTTCATGAGCCTCGATTAGGATAGTTCGATATCCCTCGCCTTGGGCCATCCGTTCCATTTCGTTGAGGAGTACCGTTTTTCCCACACCGCGCAGCCCGGTTATCAGAAGACTTTTCTCGGGGCGCTTCGCGAGCACTCGGCCGAAAAGGACCTGAGCCTGCTCCAGGATACTGTCGCGACCTGCCAGTTCCGGCGGTGGAGAACCCGCTCCAGGAGAAAATGGATTCCGAATTCTGTCCATGGCGCCTCTCATTTATAGGAAATTATTCATAATTATACGCCTGGCATCGTATAAATACGAATAAAATCCTATAGAATCCATTCCTTCACCAGGAACCGCGCGGCGGCGGGCTTCTCGCATTGGCCTTGCCGACGGCTTTAGCAAGCGTGTTCTTCGGTCGCTGCGCTGATGTCAGATACACGTCGGGTGCTACGGTCGTACAGGACGGAATCTTGAGATCGAAATATGGGGCCGATCGGGGATAAGGGCGTGGCCCGGTTCAAGGCCACCAATATGCTGACCGGCCAGAGCCTTTCGCTTGTCTACGAGGGTCCTCCCCGATTCGATGTGCCGGTGGTCTGCGGCTTTTACCAGCCTCTGCAGAGCATCTGGCCGAAGCTAAAGAGCTGGATCGATTCGATCCCCACATCTGTACTATGCCTTACAGGCGTGGAATCTCATTCCGGATTGAAGGGTGCCGACCCCATTGGGAAGTCGGTTCGACGCCGACTGTTTGGCGTCAAAAAAGAGAAGGCAGAACAACGGTGTTGGGGGATGGGGAATCTGCCTTCTCGAAGGGCTGTATTAGATCGAGATGGATGTCGAATAGTAATAGTAATAGTAATAGTAATAAGGAAGAGTCCCTAACCCTTGGCCCCGGTCAAGGAGGCGCCAGTTGCGGCTCATGGCAAGATCAGATCGATCTTGGCGAGTTGAGCGATTCTAAGCAACTCGATGAACATCTTGCCCTCGAGCAGGGCTTGTGAGGGGGCCGTCGAATAAAGCTCGGCGCCCACGCGGTCGCCGAAGACGACGAAGCACTGGGCTTGGTCGTATTGGCGAGACACCCAGATCAGGCCATCGACCGTCCTCGGGTGACGATAAAAGGTTTCGCTCCAGCGCCGAGTGTCCGGATAATGGGTGGCATTGGATTCGATCAGCGCCACGCGAGTAATCGGAATCCGCGCTCCGCCCAATCCAAATCCCCGAAGGTCCATCAGTGTGAGGTCTCGGCGAACGGCCACCTGAGAGACCATGAGATCCGTCAGGCTGGCGGTAAAGACCCGGCGCGCCCGAAGCTCCTGATCACCGGCGGGCACGAAGCGGAACACGGATTCCGACAGGGCGCCTTCCAGGCTATCCGCCCCATAAAGCGTGGGCACGATGCGGCCATCGACCACCAGTGGAGAAAATCGAGCCTGCCCCGCACCACTCGCATTGAATTGATCCGGCGCATATCGGCGCGGGTGAACTCTGAAAAAAAGGCCGGTCGGCCGGCCAGGTCGCGATCAGCGGATCGAGGTGTTCGGGCGGCGGCGGTTCCGGGAACCGCATTAACCCGGAAATTCGGAGAGTTCGTGGTCGAGCGCCGCAATCACCGCTTCGGGATGGTCATCCATGAGCGACATGGGGGTGCGCTCATCCAAAAAGCTGTTCGGCGTCACGAACCAGAAGGCCAGGCTCCAGCCTTCGAGTCGTCCCTTGGCGTGCGCCAGGATCTCTTTCATGATCGGCTTGGGATGTCCCGTTTCCGGATCGAACTGAAAGGCCGGATACCACTGTTCGCCGCGGAAGTCGACGGCAAACACAAGCCCTTTGGCTTTCAGTCGATTGGCGCAAGCCGCTCGGTTTTTGGCTTCCGAGGCATTCAGATCGGCCACGTCTTCGCTGTTCAACAAGCCGGGATCACGCGCGAATTCGGCGCGCAGCCGAGCGTTTCGGATAACGTGGTGCGCCAAACTCTCCTGTGTGTAGAGTTCCGGCTTGTCTTCCAGAAACCGGAGCGTTGCATCGATAGTGTCCCAGCGCTTTTGCTCAGCCGCCTCCGGCGCCTCATCCGTCAGGCGCTGATAGAGGGCGTCACGGGCAGCCTCGTTATCGAAAAACAGGGTGAGCGGGAAAAGGGGTGATTGACTTGGCGGTTCGGATGCAGAAGGCTTCTGGGCTTTCGAAAACCGGCCGCTGTGATCTCGAACAACCCACTGGCCGCGCGCCGCCAGTGAGGGTTTGGTGCGCGGCTTGATACCGACGGCCACCACGCTCGAGAGCACCGGTCGCTCGCGCGGGGGTCTCTTTTTCGAGGGGCTGTCTTTGCAATGGGAGGTCATGGCTTTGATGATCCAAATGATCGTTAAACTATTTTAGACCATTCTCACCGGGCGTCTAGTTCCGGTAGGCCCATTCATCGAGCTTGGCGAAGCGATCGTGTTAAGCCGTATTGATGATGCCCGGCAGGAATTTGACCCGACATGCGCCAAAAAGTGTCTTCCCTTGATGATTGTCGATCAGATCCATCGACAGGCGGCTTTTCTTCAGAATTCGACTGCCGCCCAGTCTTAGGTTCAGCAACATAACCGTCATCAAGTTGTAACGGGGAAGCCTTACCCTCCGCTCGCAACATCGCATAACCCTCACCAACCGGCAGTATCGCTATTTCGACTCAACCGGTCCGCTCCCGATGATTCGCGCCCTACCGATTCGCCCATTCCGCGGCGGCTGGCCCCGATATCTCAGCCTGCCGATGCGGTTTTTGCTGCTTTACGGCAGCCTGCAGTGGCTGTACCAGGACGCTCGCGGCGGCGCGCTGGAGCGGCTTCTCATCGATACGCTCACGGTGCGGCCGAGCGCCGCCCTGATCGATTGGCTGACCCCCGGCGAACGGGTGATCGCGGAGGGGCACCGCTTGGTCTCGCCCTGGGCCCGGCTGAACGTCCTGAACGGCTGCGAAGGCACCGAAACCCTGCTGCTCCTCGTCGCCGCCTTCCTCGTTTTTCCAGCCCGCCTCCGACACAAACTCCAGGGGCTGTTAGGGGGAAGCCTGCTGATCTACACGCTCAACCAGACCCGCATCGTCGGACTCTATTACGCCCTGCGCCACGACCGGGACAGTTTTCAACTGCTCCATGGCGTTCTCGCGCCGACCCTGATCATCCTGGCGGCCAGCCTGTTCTTTCTGGTCTGGGCCAAGCAGGTCCGGTCGACGCCCGAGGCGACCACCGGGAAGGCCGGATGCGGTCCCTGATCCTGCGCTTGATCGCCGCCTATGTGGTGGTCGTGACAGGCGTTCTTTGGGGGGGCGACTCTTACGTTCGATCCATGTTCCCCGGGTACGCCGCGGTGATCGAGCGGCTGCTCCCCGAGTGGCGCATCACAAATCTCAACCTCGATCGGCTCAACCAGGAACCCGTCATCCAGGTCACCGTCCGGCTCGTCGAACCCTTGCCGGTCGGCGGTCAACGGCTGCCGCCCGGCGGCGAGATCACGGCGTCCACCCTGAAGGGGCATGCGCTCCAGCATCCGCTCGTGCTCTACCCGATCGTGCTGTCCTGGCCGGGCCCATGGCGCCGGGCCGGCCTGATCCGGCTGGGGATTTCGGTGCCGCTGCTGCTGGCGGTCGAAGGGCTCGATGTGCCGCTGGTCCTGGTGGGCAGTGTCGAGGATCTGGTGCTCGCCAATCTGGCGCCGGATCAACTGAACCATTCCTTGAGCGTCCGCTGGATGCACACCATGAACGGCGGCGGGCGTCTCGCGTTGGCCCTGGCCGCGGCGTGGGCGAGTATCGCCTTCGGCCGTTGGATGGATATCAGATACGCTTCCGGCGCTACGGTCCCGCGGGCAGTCCCGTGTCGATCAGACCGTGGCGCCGATCGTGGATAAGGAACACCCCCGTTCCGTGTCGGCTTTGACTGATTTTTCTGTAAGCCGTGGATGGCCGGCGATTTAAAAGCCGCTTCCGGACCGAGTTTCGGTGTTTGTCCGCGGTTACCCTGTCATTAATCGGTTACCGTCCTGTTATACCAGTGTCACGGAGGGCCTCTACGGTGCGCGCATCGACCGCTTCCAATACAACAACGCCCCGTGCCGATTCATTCGTATCCGATCTTGTTAGCGCGCCTGGAAACGGCCCGCGCACGCCTGCTCGAGTTTCGCGCCGGCGTGCGCACGATCGAGGCCCTTAAGGGGCCCGAGGCCGTCGCCCATTACCTCGTGGTCAATCCACAGGCGACCCGGTTGACCTTCGAATGCCCGCCCGGCGTTGAGCCCTGGCTCTTGAGCGGCGCCGAAGGCGAGGCCCTTCGGGTCCGCTTGGCGTCGTGGGCGGAGAAGATCAGGGCACGCCTCTACAAAGCCGGCCGCCGGCATGAGCCTAGCTGGCGGAACGCGGAGCTCGATACCCTCGGCTCTCGCGAAGCCTGTGAACTGGCGCTGTGGCTGACCCGCGCGGCCTGCACCACGGCCGTGGTCAACCTGATCGCGCGCCGAGAAGGCCCATGGCGCATGCGCCTGGCGCCTTTTGCCGACTGGCTGACCGCCGATGAACTATGGGCTTTGGACATGCGCCGGAAACGCTTGCATGGCGAGAGTCTTCGCCTCTCTGATGCAGCCTGTCTTCTGGGCGTGTCCTCCGATGAGCTCATGCGTGAGGTCGAGTGCGGCCGTCTGTCGGTGCTGGGCCGGACGCTCGTCTCGGACGCCGAAGGAGCGTGGCCTTGGGTCCTGGATCGCCTGGCGTTCACGCGCGGATGCCTCGTGAAAAGCGAGGCGTCGATCGGGACTTCAGGCCGGCTGATCTGGGTGGGCGACACGCGTTAGATGTTACCGTCGGCCATCCCGGTGCCCGGCACGACGAAAGCTTTTCGGGGATAAACACAGTACCCGTTTCGTGTAAGTTTTGGCGGAAAATCGTGTAAGCCTTGGATTACGGACAGTCCGAAAGCCGCGTCCCGTCTGACTTCCGATGTTTTCCGCATTTTTGCTTGTCACACGGCCGTTACCATCCTGTTACACGATGGTCACATTGGGCTTCTATGGTGCGCCCATCGACCGCTTGCAAGGAATGACAGAAACGTGAACCGTCTGATTATGAGTCTTCTCGGGCTGGGCCTCTTCGTGGCCGCGTCAGGCCAGGCGGCGCCTATCGACGAGGCCCGCCTCAAGGGGCTGGCCTGGCTGATTCAACATCAACACGGCGACGGCCGCTGGGAAAGCGTGCCGGGGCTCGAGGTCGCGGCGACCGCCGCCGCGGTCGAGGCGCTGGTCAACGCCGGCGTGACCCAGGGCGAGGCTTATGCCAAAGGCGTCGCCTGGCTCCAGAATCATCCGGCGTCCAGCACCGACACCCTGGCCCGGCAGATCATGGCGCTCTCGCGGGCCGGGCGGGATACCTCGGCCTTGGTCTCGCGCCTGATCGCCTGGCGCAACGACGCCACGAAAAGCTGGGGCGCCTACGACCACTTCAGCGGCAGTTTTCCCGACACGTCCCTGGCAATGGACGCCATCCAGGCGACCGGAACCGCGTATGCCGATGCGGGGTTCGGCATCGGCTTCATCGTCAACCGGCAAAACACGGATGGCGGCTGGCCTTATGTCAAAGGGGATATCGGTACGCCGCCCAGCAAGATCATCCCCACCGCCCATAACCTCATCACCCTCAATCGCTATAAAACCGTCTATGCGGTCCAGTCTTACATCAACAGCGGGATCGCGTGGCTGAAAGCGCAACAAAAAGCCGGGGGCGGTTTCGGCGAAGGCAGCACCGGCACGGTGTTGGAAACCGCCTTGGCGTATCGGGCGTTGGTGGCGGAATTGGGGACTAACGACGCCGCCGCCCTCAATGCCCAAACCTACTTGCTCGGCCAGCAGCAGGCCGATGGCGATTGGGGTGGCCACGATGCCTTGTTGACCAACCTGACCCTCGCCGGCCTCCCGGCCACAACCTTGGCGGACACGGACAACGACGGGTTGCCGGACGGCGTGGAAACCTCGGCCTTGCTCGGCACCAATCCCAGTGTGCCGGATGGTCGGGGGCTGGCCCAGGGGAACGGCCAGAGCGTGGTCGGGGTGAATGAACCCAGCGTGTTGCTGCAGGCGATCCTCCATCAGCCCTACGCCGCCTCGTTGACCGCCGGCGGCGGCACGCCGCCCCACACCTGGACCCTCACCGCGGGCAAGCTGCCGGACGGTCTCAATCTCAATACGGCCACCGGCCAAATCAGCGGCACGCCGACCAGCCTCGGCGCCTTCAACTTCATCTATCGCGTCGCCTCGAGCGATACCCAAGTCTACACCACGGGCCGGATCGAGGTGGTGTCGCCGGTCGCCGAGGTCTCCGATTCCGACATTCCGACCCTTCCCGAATGGGGGATGATCCTCATGGGCCTGTTGCTCATCGCGACCATGGCGCATCTGGATCGCCGGAAATCACGGGATCTCCGCTAATTCAAGGCTCAGCCGAAAGGAACCGTCCATGTCATTCGTCTCGTATCTCCGTACGAAGCCGGCGCTCGCCGGTTTGTGGCTCAGCCTCGTCGCGATGTCCTCCCTCGCCGCCGCCCCCGCGCCGCAGGACCCCGCGGCGTTACCGGACGCCGTGGTCAAGGCGCTGCTCAAAGTGCACGAACAGCCCCGGAATCCGCTCCCGGAACGCTTGCGTCAGCATCTTAAGGAAGCGACGGAGTTGCTCGCCGAGGCCGAGGCCGAGGAGGACCAGCCCGCAGCCGGCGCGGCGGACCGCCTGGAATCCAGGCAATACTTGCTGGAGGCCAAGCGCACCGAGCTCGCGGGGCTGCGCCAGGAGGTGGAAAGCCAGCTCGACGGGGTTCGGGAGCAGCTCCGAACGCTCAAATTGGCCGGCAAGGTCAAGGCGTTCGACCGGTATGCGAAACAGGTCGCCCAGCGTTTCGATCGGATCGACCGGGCCCTGGCCGGGTTTGCGGCCAGCCGGGAGCCGACGGCGCGGCGCCAGGCGTTGGCCAACGCCCAAACGGAACTGCGCGCCCTTTATCGGCGCGGGTCGACGGCCGACGTCACGCCCGACGCGGTCCCGTTTCCCACCACCCGGCTCGGGGCCGACGTCAAGTCGACGCCCGCGGCGCCCAGCCAAAAACTACCCCGCTACCTCAGCGCCTCATCATCGGCCCCCGACGCACCGGCTTACGCCTTCCTCCTGGATCTCCTCGGGAAACCCGCCGAAGCCGCGGCGCCGGCCACGCCGTCGGAAGCCGCAGCCTGCGGCTATACCGCCGCGGATCTCGCCGCGACCGACGACGTGGTCATCAGCCAGGAGATCCGCGATCTCGCCGCGCAGCTCGGCTATTCGCCGGTACGGATCTTCCAGCACGTCTACAACACCATCCGCTTCGAACCCTACTTCGGCTCCCTCAAAGGCTCGGTCGGCACCTTGTACAGCGGCGCCGGCGGCGCCACCGACCAGGCATCGCTCCTCATTGCCCTGCTGCGCGCCTCGAACATCCCGGCCCGTTATGTCCTCGGCAATGTCCAGGTCACCGACGCGTCGAATTTGGGCGCCAACGGCCGCGCGCCCCGCTGGCTCGGCGCCAAGACCTACCGGGCCGCGGCGCTCATCCTCTCGAACAATCTGAATCCGCAAGCCGCCTACCTGACCAGCAACACCGGCATCCAACTGCGCCATGTCTGGGTCGAAGCCTGCCTGCCCTACGGCAATTACCGGGGCGCGCCGTCCGACCAGACCGGCCATCGCTGGATTCCTTTGGACCCGAGCTTCAAGGACAAGACCTATCAGGCCGGTATCGCCGGCATTCAGCAGGCGGTTGCCTTCGATTACAGCGCCACCGGCTATCTGGCCGGCCGCACCCACACGCTGCCCCACGAACGCTACGAGGCGCAGGTCGAAAGCTACGTCAAAAGCCTGAATCCGGACTATACCCTGCTGGACGTGCCGTACCGGGGCGAACCGATCCCCCGCAGCTTCGACATTCTGCCGGTCACCCTGCCGTACGAGGTGGTGCAATTCGTCAACTGGGCCGGCTCGTCGTCGCCCGAGACCGCCAGCCTTCCTGCGAGCCACCGCTATCAGTTCACGCTCAAGGTGCGGGACGGCACGGGCGGCAGTCTCATGGCGGACCAGCAGGTATCGCTGCCCTCGATCGTCCACCAGCGGGTGACGCTGTCCTATACCCCGGCGGACAGCGCTTCGCAAACGATCTGGAATAGCTGGAACGGCGATCTGGCCGGTTTGCCGGCCGGATCGGTGAATCTGAAGCCGGTCCTGAAACTCGACGGCACCACCCTGGCCACGGGGTCGGGCACGCTTCCGCTGGGCACGGAGCATCGCCTGATCATGAAGGTGACCCTGGGCGACACCACCCTCCAGCAACCCGCCTGCCGCAACGACGACCCCAATAATGCCACGCCGGATCCCGACCTTCATTGCTTCAACAAGACCGTCTACGTCAATTTGAAGGCCGGCGCGCATCATGCCTTGATGGCGTATGCCCATCAGGGAGCGGACCGCCTCCTCGCCGAGCGCGCGGAACGCTTGATTCAATCCGTCCAGGGCGCGCCCGGCGCGCCGACGCCCGCCAATGCCGCCAATTACGACGCGACCGAAGGCGAACTCCTGCATATCGCGCTGTTGAAATACCTCCGTTATGTCACCGACGCGGGGCAGCGCCTGGGCGAACTTAACGGCATCAGCGGCGAAAGCGGCATTCACCTGGGGCTCACCGCGGCGGGCCTCAAGGTCGACTACCTGTTCGACCTGCCGTTCGCCGTCCATCCCTCCGGTCCCTACATCGACGTGCTGGGCAATCTCGCACATTTGGTCAAGCTCGACACCACGGCGACCGACAGCGCCACCCTCCGCGCGGAAATCTGGCCGACCTTCAAGCTCTGGGGTTACAGCGCCTCGGCTTACGAGCACGCCATCTGGCAGGAACTGATCCGGACCGATGCGGTGTCGACGGTACGGGGGCTGCAATTCGCCGGCGAGTCCGGCGGTACGAACCCGCTGGTGACGTTGACCTCCGCCAATATCGGGAGCTGGTCCAGCCTGATGGACCCCAGCATGAATCTCTATCAGGGCAGCATCACGGGTTTCGTCAACGACGGCGCCACGGTGACGGTGCCGAAGAAAACCCTCGCCTACACCGACGGCCAGCCTCAGCCCAAGACCTGGAACGGCGCGGTGTACATGGCGGAAAACCAGACCAAGGGCTATATCGCCGCCATCATCAACGGCGGCCTCGGCGGGGGCTATTCGCTGGTCAACACGAGCCCGGTGCCGGTCTCCTATCCGCGCGATTCGTTCATTCCCAGCGTGGCCCCGAGCGTCTGGCCGATCAACTCGGCGACCCTCGCCAACGGCTGGAACGCGGTCATGAGCTGGGGCGGCGATCCGGTCAACCTCGCCACCGGCAATCTGTACCACACCGAGCGGGATGTGTCCGTGGCGGGCCGCGGCTTGCCCTTGGTGTTCGAACGCGCCTACAACAGCCGGGGACCCAAGGACGGCCCCTTGGGGTTCGGCTGGACCCACAGCTTCAACCATAAGCTGAACTTCTACGGCGCCGAGGGCGGGTATGTCAGGGTCGGCTGGGTGGACGGCACCGGGGCGGAGCGGTTCTTCCGGCTTCCGGGCAGCAGCGTGCCGGCGGGCAGCGTCTTCCAGGCCGCGCCGGGGGTGTATTCGGTTCTGAAGCGCGAGGCCGACGGGTCGTGGAGTCTGACCGAGAAGAACGGCCTCCGTTACGGCTTCGAGAGCAACGCCGGAACCACCGCCGGACAGGTGGCGCGGCTCTTGACGATCAAGGACCGCAATCTCAATACCCTGACCCTTTCCTATAACACCGGCTGCGGCAATGTTCTGTGCTCGGTCAGCGACGGCCCGGGGCGGTCGCTGGCGTTCACCTACACCTCAGGGCGCATCAGCCAGGTGACGGTGAAAGCCGCGGGCGGCAGCGTGCTCGCCACCCACCGGTACGGCTACGACGGCAACGGCCATCTGACGAGCTACCAGAGCCCCTTGGGCGTAGCGGGGCAGCACGGTGCCGTGACCTACGACTACTACACCGCCGCCGACGGCCAGAATATCGATCATGCCCTGAAGACGTATACCCTGCCGGAAGGCGAAGGGATGCGCTTTGCCTATTACCTGGACGGGCGGGTGTTCCGCCATCGGCGCCACAAGCACGGCACCCTGCTGCCGGAAACCACCACCTTCCGTTACCAGGATTTCCGCCGCGAGACGGTGACGGTCAACGAGCGCGGCTACGAGCGGCGGCATACCTTCGATGCCAACGGCAACCCGGTCCGGATCGTCGACGAAACCGGCGCGGCCTACACCTACGCTTACGATGCGGCGAACCCCTTCAACCGCTTCTCGGAGACCGATCCGGCCGGGCTGACCACGCACTACCAGTACGACAGTGTCGGCAACGTCACCCGGATCACCCCGCCCTCCGGCGCCGCCACCGAGTACGCCGACTTTACCGCCTATCACGCGCCGCAGCGGATCAAGGACGCCCAAGGGAACTGGACGCTCCTCAAATACGACGCCAAGGGCAATCTCACCGACGCGGTGCGCCTCAAGACCGGCCAGGTGCCGACGGCCGGCGTCACGCCCCCGGCCTCCGCCATCGCGAGTTGGACGAAATACGCGTACGACGGGAACTTCGGCCAGCCGACCCAGACCAAAGCCCTGCGCGACTTCACCGGCGCGACGCTCGGCAGCTTCGCCGGCGGGGTCGGACCCACCCTCACCACCAGCTACGACGCCCAGACCCTCTATCCGACCCAGCTCAGCCGCTTGGGCGACAAGACCGGCGACGGCCTGATCAACGCCTCCGATCCGGCCGATACCGCGAGCCTGGCCTTCGACGGCCTGGGGCGTCAGACGCAAGGGATCGATGCCGACTGGCACCCGGTCCAGGCCGCCTACGATGCCGACGGCCGGGTCATCCAAGGAAGCGATGCGATCGGGCAGCTTCGAACTTACCGCCACGACGGCGACGGCCGGCTCATCGATGCCGAGCTGAAACTCACCCAGGCCGGAAAGACCCGGCTCTGGGATTCGGCCACCCAGGTCTACGACGACTCAGGGCGGCTCGCGCAAACCCTCGATGCCGGCGGCTACGCCACCTTGTACCGGTACGATGCGGCCGGGCACCTCACGCAGGTGACCGACCCCGATGCCTACAGCTTAAGCTTCGACTACGACCCCGTGGGCCGCTGGGTGCGCGCCTACGACAAGGCCGAGCATGCGGTTAGCCGGACGCTGGATGCCGCCGGGCGGGTGAAAACGGTCACCGACCCCAACGGCCACGCGACCACCTACAGTTACTGGAACGCGGCCGGGGACGGCCGCCTGAAACAGGTGACCCGGCCCAAGGTCGGCAGCTTCACCGCCGGGCGGATCACCCAGTTCGACTACGACGCCCTGGGCCGGGTGATCCAATTCACCGAGCAGCCCGCGGCCGGTTCGGGCGAAACCGCCCGCGATACCTTAAGGACCTACGATGCCCTGGGCCGCCTCGTCCGCGAAGCGGGTCCGGCGTATGCCGACTCGGATCCCAATTCCGCCACCTTCGGCCAGACCATCCGCCCCGTCACCCGCTGGGTCTATGATCCTCTGGGGCATCTCAAGGAAATTAAGGCCGGCCGGACCGCCGCGAACGGCGGCAGCGGCATCGACCCGGAGACCGGCGCCTCCGCCTCGGACACGGTGACCACCCAGGCGACCTACACCGTCGACGACTTCGGCCGGCGCTTGACCGAAACCGACGCCAAAGGCCACACCACCCGCTACACCTACGACCTCCACGGCAACGTCCTCACCCGGCAGACGCCCAACGGTCATACCGTGACCTACGTCTGGGCTACCGGCCATCAGCTCCTGTCGGCGACGGCGGAAGACGGGCGCCAGGTGGTCTACACCCGCAATCCCCTGGGGCAGGTCATCCGCGCCGAAACCTGGAGCGCGGTGCCGAGCCAGCTGGAAGTCGCCTACGACTATACCTATGACGCCGCGCATCGGCTCGACAGCGTCACCGACAGCCGCGGGGTCAAGACCCTGAGCTACGCCTGGAGTCCCGGCGGCCTCTTGGACAGTCTGACCGACAGCGACGGCGGAGCCACCCACACCCTCTATGATCCCGTCGGCCGCCTGATCGGCCTCTGGGCGCCCAACTTCGACACCTTCGGCCTCGCCTACGACGCCGGCGGCCGGTTGACCGAGCTGCGCTACCCGAACGGTGTCACCGAGACCCTCGCCTGGAACGCCGACGACAGCCTGCAGCGCATCAGCCACAAGAGCGGGGCGACGACGCTGGCTCAGTCGACCTACACCTACGACGGCCTCGGCCGGCGGAAGACCCTCCAGGAAACGGTCTCGGGCCTTCCGACCCTGACCACTACCTACCAATACGATCCGCTCGACCGGCTCACTCAAGTCGACAACGGCACCGCCAGCCAGAAACAGAGCTACGCCTATGACGTCTTCGGCAACCGGGTGCAACAACAGCTCGGCAACCCGGTCAGCCAGACCACCGTCTACCGCTACGACGCCGCCCAGCAGCTGACCGAAGTCCGAAGCGGCAGCCTCACCGGGACCTTGCTCGAAGCGGACCTCTACGATGAAGTCGGCCAGCTCACCCAGAAGTGCACCGGCGGCACGGTCACGCGGCCCAACGACAGCAGCTGTTCCGGGAGTCAGGTCACCCAGTACGCCTTCAACAGCTTCGATCGCCTCAGCCAGATCAGCGGCAGCACGAACGCGAGCTTCCGCTACGATGACCAAGGAAGGCGCATTCAAAAGACCGAAGGCGGCGTCGCCACGAACTACCTGTACGATGGGCAAAACCTCTACGGCGAATACCCGGCCGGCGGCTGGACCGCGCCCACCGCACTCTATGTTCAGGCCGGCCTCGATCTTCCCTTGGCCCGGCTCACCGGCAGCGTGGGGAGCCCCAGCGCCACGGCCCATTACTACCACCCGGACGGCCTCGGCTCGCTCCTGGCCCTGACCAACGCGGCCGGCAGCGTTACCGCCACCCAGCGGTTCGACGCCTTCGGGCTCAAACTCGCCGGCAGCGGTACCGTGCCCACCTACGGCTACACGGGAAGAGAGCCCGATGCGAGTGGGCTCGTCTACTACCGCGCGCGGTACTACGACCCGAGCGTTGGCCGCTTCACCCAACGCGATCCGGTGGGTTACCTGGATGGGCTCAACCGGTATGCCTATGTCGGCAACAATCCGGTCAACTTCACCGATCCCAATGGGTTGTTGGCCCGACGGGTGGCGGCGTGGCTCGATACCCAAACCGGCAACTACTTCAGCAGCGGGCAGTTTGCGGATACATTGGGTCGGACCGTGGACGCCTTCGGCGCCGCCGCGCAAGGCAACCCGCTCCTCGGCCTGTCCGCCGCGCCCGCAGTGGGCATCACTCAGGGCATCCAGGCGGGCAGTGTGCCGCAGATCGGGTTCGAGGTGGCGACGACGGAACTGCCGGGCCTCAAAGCCAGTGTGGGTCTCGTTGGCGCCATCATTAAATCCGGGAGTAAAATCGAACCGGTGGTCGAGGCGGCAAGAGGGCCACTGGCCCGAGGACGTGATGCGGAAACGAGGGTTCTGAACGAACTTGGCCTACCGAAGAACACGCAAAAGGTCGGTACGGCGGAAGGTAATGCCATCCCCGATGCTTTGACCGATACGCTTTCCATTGAAATCAAAGATGCAGCCCGTGTTAGCCGAACTACGCAAGTGCGAATTCAAACCGATGCGGCGAGGCGTGATGGCCGCGAATCGGTTTTGATCACAGGCGAGAAGACTTGCGTTAGCGGCAATTGCACCAAAGCATTTGATCAAATAATTCGTCGCCCTGATTTGGGACCGCAGTAATGATTGAATCGAGACTCGATTTTCAGACATCCGACCTGCGTTTCGTGGTTGAGGCTTTCTGCACGTTACCAATGGAGCTGAGACCAACCCACCACAGTCGTGGTGAAGATGAACCAGGAGAGCCGCTCCTAGATGTTGGTAAATTCCTTGATTCAATGGCTATAGCAAACTTGGGACCTGTACTCAAGGGATCTAATGTTGAGTATTACGTTGAGTTTTCCTATAGAAATATCGGAACAGAACGAGTTAAGAGCATATATTGCGACTGCAACTTGGATGTAGAGCCGCATCTTGCAAAGCAGTTCTTGTTGCATATGGCAGCAGCACAGCCAATCTTTGGTTATGCCTGTGCGCCAGAGGAGCGACAGCACCGGAATCGGGTGATCGTCAAGCAGGGAATTAACACTGTTGAAAGCTGGGTGGGGCGTGATCTCCAGAAGTATATTCCAGGGTTTTACTGGTTGACGCTGTTGCCTGACGCTTTAGCAGAAAAGTACAGTGTTCCAATCTCGGTGGTGGAAAATATCGCGCAGGAGCACATTGAACTTGAAGGTGGCCAGCATCTCTTCCGTTTTTATGAGCGGCCCGAGGACTGGCAATCGACGCATGAAGTTGCAGCGTTGTGCTCTTTACTTCCTGGCGTGTTCGATGTCGAAAAAATCAAGCCGCAGCTTGCGACTGCAAAAAATTACCTTGAGCTTGATTCGGCCTTGAGGGGCTGGAAGTAAATACAAATCTTTCTTAACGCGGTAAGGTGCGCTCCCCGTAGGATGCCGCCGACGACAGGAGGCGCATCGTTCGTGAACCGCCGGCACCGGGCGAGCCAAGACCGGATGGAATAGCGCCTCCAGCCTGCGTAGGATGCGGTGAGAAACGAACCGCATCGTTCGAGGGCCTTCTTCCTCGATTCGGTTTTGCTCTTTAACAACTCACCCAATCCGTGATCACCCTGATCCCTTGGGCCGGTTAACGGCCTCTGGGCGCCCAACTTCGATACCTTCGGCCTTGCCTATGACGCCGGCGGCCGGCTGACCGAGCTGCGCTACCCGAACGGCGTCACCGAGACCCTCGCCTGGAACGCCGACGACAGCTTAAGCCGCATCAGTCACAAAAACGTGGCGGCGACCCTCGTCCAGAGCGTTTACACCTACGATGGCCTCGGCCGGCGGAAGACCCTCCAGGAGACGGTCTCGGGCCTGCCGACCCTGACCTATACCTACCAATACGATCCGCTCGACCGGCTCACTCAGGTCGACAACGGCACCGCGAGCCAAAGGCAAGTCTACGCCTACGATTGGGCGGGCAACCGCGTCCAAAAGCAGCTCGGCAACCCGGTGAGCCAGACCTGGGCGTACAAGCAGGATGCGGCGAACCAGCTGACCGAGGTCCGCAACGGCAGCCTCACCGGCCCGCTGCTCGAAGCGGACCTCTACGATGAAGTCGGCCAGCTCACCCAGAAGTGCACCGGCGGCACGGTCACGCGGCCCAACGACAGCAGCTATTCCGGGAGTCAGGTCACCCAGTACGCCTTCAACAGCTTTGATCGCCTCAGCCAGATCAGCGGCAGCACGAACGCGAGCTTCCGCTACGATGACCAAGGAAGGCGCATTCAGAAGACCGAAGGCGGCGCCGTTACGAACTATCTGTACGATGGTCCCAACCTTTACGGCGAATACCCGGCCGGCGGCTGGACGACGCCCACCGCGCTTTACGTCCAGGCGGGGCTCGATGCGCCCCTGGCGAGGCTCACCGGCAGCGTGGGGAGCCCCAGCGCCACCGCCCATTACTACCACCCGGACGGCCTCGGCTCCGTCCTGGCCCTGACCAACGCGGCCGGCAGCGTTACCGCCACCCAGCGGTTCGACGCCTTCGGGCTCAAACTCGCCGGCAGCGGTACCGTGCCCACCTACGGCTACACGGGAAGAGAGCCCGATGCGAGTGGGCTCGTCTACTACCGCGCGCGGTACTACGACCCGAGCGTTGGCCGCTTCACCCAACGCGACCCCGTGGGCTACCTCGATGGGCTCAACCGGTATGCCTATGTGGGCAACAATCCGGTCAACTTCACCGATCCGCAGGGCCTGACGGCGCAAGGGCCGTTGGGTGTCCAGTTCGCGTCGCAGACCGCCAGTTATTACAGTGGCGGTCAGGGCGTGCTGGACCCAGCAGGCAGCGGGTACGGCGGATACGGGTACGGACCCGTACCGTTTGCCAACACAAATTGGCCGAGTGGCCCGCCCGTGAGCTTGGCCGGCGGCATCCGTCAAACCGCCAATCCCTTTCTCGGCAGTACGTTTACCGGCGAACGCTACCACGTGGCGGTGAATACCGTCACGCCCGGCTGCCCGCCCGGCGTGGGCGGGTGCTTCAGTGAAGGTGGTGGCAACGGCGGTTTTGGGGGTATTGGCGGAAGTGGCTCGGCCAGAGCGCTTTCCGGCCGGGCCGCGGAGGGCGCGGTATCGAATAGTCTTGGCATTCCGCGCAATGCCGGTCCTGGTCGGGAGACGATTCCCGGCAGTGGTCCCGGCGGTTATCGGGTGCCCGACTTCCCGCCCAGTGTTACGATTCAGCAGCGCGGATCGATCATCGAGGTGAAGGATAGACAAAATCTGTCGATCACGCCGCAGCTGCAGGACTTAGCCGAGTATGCGAGAAGAAATGACCTTATTATTGAGCTTTACACCAATGCGCGGCTTCCTCAAAGCGGTCGGTTGCACGACTTAATTGAGGAAGGTGTGATTGTGACAGCACCAATCCCAAAGTAGAGATGAGTGACAGAAGTACGGCCGATCGGCAAATCAACGTTAAATTCGCCTTTGGCGAGTCCTTCCTCAACAACGATACGCTGGATCGTTTTCAGCGTTTGCTCATGGAAAATGCACCCAAGTGGACTGTTGGTTTGCACATCTGGCGTTACCGCGAATCCAAGGCGCCCTTGGATCTGACCAGTGCATCGGCGCTTCGGGATGAGGTGATCAGCAGAGGGTTGAATCATGGGCCGTATTATGAAGCGTTGGTCAAGCGCTTTGGTCCGCCTAAGGATGACCGCCCTTGTGGTGGAGAGGAATTGCGAGGCGCTTCTAAGTCGCTGATTCTCATACTTAACTTTGACCAATACATTTTGAAACGAACGGGTGATATCCGCAATTGGGGCAATACCATCACGATGCAATTCTTGACGAGCCAATTCGAGGGGCAGGCAACGAAGGAATGGATCGATGTCTTCTTTGCGCGGGCCTGCGAGGAACTTGCGCCTTGGCATGCGCATGCGTCCACCTCCAGCGAATGGGCGGCCAACAACCTGGCGTTCAATACACCCGACGGGGCGCGGGTGCGGGCGGTCGGCATTGATAAAACGAAGTATCTGCCAGGTTTATATTGGCAAAACTATTTCGGCGGACCGTACGTGGACTTCATCGGCCGGCAACGGCTGCTGTCGGCGCCTGCGTGCCGGGTGCAAGAGATCGGGGGTGGCGTTTTGGTCAAGGTGTTTGAAGACCCGTACTCGTGGGCGAGTCCGGAGAGCAGTGATTTGAAACGACGGGTATTAGCGCACCTCGGCGAGGAATTCTTCTTTATCAAGGAGGCTGGCCCAAGAACGACACGCGCGCCGGATTTCTCCTTTCTGGGCGACAAACTGGCGATTTAGAACCGCTCGCCCTTCGTTGTCAGGCGAAGTGGTAGAACGAAATGTTCAACAACGAATGTTTTCAATAAACAGGGACTTTCCCAATGCCCATTTCACCGGTACTTCGAAATCCGCAGATTGCCCTTGTGGTGATATCACTCGTCTTGACGCCCCAAGTTGACGCGACGGTGCCGGATGTCAAGGCTTACAGCTCCGTTCCGGGAGAGTTGCCGCGATCCGACATCGATCTCCCGCCTTTGCCGTCGGCTTTGTCGGTGGACAATCCCTTTGCGCCGCAATTTTTCATCACCCAGCCGGACCCTGAGAAGGCGAGTCCTTTGGAGCAATTGAAAGCGCGCGCCGAGGCGGGCGATGCCGAAGCCATGTTAGCCATGTATCTGATTCTCTGGCACGGAGAGGGTGTTCCTACAGATCGAAATAGCGCTTTGGCATGGCTGCAAAAGGCCGTCGATGCGGGTTACCCGCAAGCATTGACTGAACAAGCCGGGCATTATCTGTCAGGGGCTGGATTGCTCAAGGACCCGGCCAAGGCCGCAAAACTTTACGAGCAAGCGGCCGAGAAAGACCATGTACCCGCTTTAAGGTTATTGGGTTATCTCCATTGGTTTGGGGTGGGGGTACCCAAAAACCAGGAAAAGGCCCGACACCTGTTGACAAAGGCAGCGGCACGCAACGACCCGTTCGGCCAGTATTGGTTGGCTTTGGTTTTGGATGCGAAAGGCGAACAGAAGAAAGCAGTGCGGTGGCTGCTCAAGGCGGCCGAAAACGGCGTGCCCGATGCGCAGTACCGCATGGCGCTGGCCGATCTGCAAGGCTTCGGGGTGGAGCGCAATCCTCAACAAGGGCTGCACTGGTGCGAACAGGCCGCGCGTCAAGGTCATGCCTACGCTCAAGTCTTGTTGGGCTCACTCTATGAGTCCGGCGTTTCGGTGACGCGCAACGAGCGCTTGGCTGAGGAGTGGTACCGAAAAGCGGCGTCGGTGTTGGAACCCATCGCGAACGGCGGTGATCCAAGGGCCCAGTTCCAACTCGCCGTACTCTACCGCGAAGGCAAGGGGGTCCCTAAGGACTTAGGAAAGATGAAGACCTGGCTGGACAAAGCCGCGGCCCAAGGGCATCAGGTGGCCCAGTTTGACTTGGCGACAGCCTACCTTCGCGGCGACGGTGTGGCGAAAGACCCGAATGAAGCCTTGCGCCTTTGGCGTGAGTTGGCGGAAGGAGGACAGCTTGAGGCCAAGGTGCGCTTAGGTCTCTTGCTGGCACAAGGCACTGACGTCCCGAAGAATGTCGACGAGGCCAAGCGATGGCTATTGGATGCCGGCGACGCCGGCAATCCGGACGTCACGGCGGAGGTCGGTTCGATGTTCCATTCCGGGACCGGACTGCCTCAGGATTACGCCCAAGCGCTCCGCCTTTATCGCAAGGCCGCCGAGCAGGGGCATACGACGGCCATGAATAATCTGGGGGTGATGTACAAGAAGGGCGAAGGGGTGCCCCCGGATTTCGTCGAGGCGGTGCGCTGGTATCGGCGGTCGGCGGAAAAGGGGGACAGGGAAGGACAGTTGAATCTTGGCCACGCGTATTTGAAGGGGGAAGGCGTCAAGCAGGATATCGCCTTGGCCGTTGAATGGACCCAAAAATCCGCCAATCAAGGGTTTGCTCCGGCGGAAACGAATATGGGAAATTTTTACGCTAGCGGCATGGGCGTACGGCAGAGCTCCCCCGAGGCGATGAAATGGTTTCGCAAGGCGGCCGATCAAGGTTACGCCGATGCGCAGGTCATGCTGGCTTTAGGAATGTTCCAAGGGGGGCGGGCGAACGCCACCGCAGCGCAACAAGCCATGGGCTTATTGCGTCGGGCGGCCGATCAAGGCTACCCGAAAGCCTACCATGTCATCGCCATGATTTACCGCGAGGGTGCGGCAGGCATCTCCAAGAGTTTGCCGGACGCTGTTAAATGGTTTCAGAAAGCGGCCGATCTGAAATTTCCCGAGGCGCTGTTGGAATTGGGCGGAATGAACGAAATCGGTTTAGGGGTCAGACAGGATTTGGGTCAAGCCGCCCGCTATTATCGGGAAGCGGCTGAACTTGGGCATGCCCAAAGCCAATACCGGTTATCGATTCTGTTGTTTAACGGGAAAGGCATGATCCAAAATCCTCAGGAGGGGTTTGTTTGGTTAAGAAAGGCTGCGGAACAAGGGTTTCCGGCGGCGCAAAGGGAGATGGGAAATACCTATCTCTACGGGACTGGCGGGGTCGCCAAAAACACGGCCGAAGCGACAAAGTGGTTCCACAAATTATCCGAAAGCGGTCAGGCGGATGGCGATTTCGGGATGGGGCTGATCTTCTTCGAGGAAGGAAAGCAGGAGGCCGCGAAATACCAGGAGGCCGCCAAGTGGATACGACGCGCAGCAGAGAAGAACCATGCCCATGCGCAAAACTACCTTGCCGTCATGTATGCCAACGGCTTGGGCCTCGAACGCGATCAAACGAAAGCCATCGCCTGGTTTCGAAAAGCAGCGGAACAAAACGAGGTCGCTGCCGAATATAGTCTTGGGCACATTCACGAACTCGGGTTGGGAGTTCCGGTTGATCGCAAAACAGCATTGGCGTGGTATCGGAAATCCGCAAGCCACGGGTATCAGCCGGCTGCCAACAAGGTCAGAATGCTGGAATCACAGCCACAATAGGGACAGGCTGGCGTGGGTTAACCCGGAGTGTTGCTTTAATCCTGTGTCACAGCGAATCCGCCTCGTCGGCAGCCCGAGCGCCACGGCGAGCTACTACCACGTGGACGGCCTCGGCTCATAGTGCCGGGCCCGGTACTATGACCCGACTGTTGGCCGCTTTACCGCCTGAGCTTACTCCCAACGGTCCCACAAGAAGCGGCGCCCGGCTTAATCTTTAGCGTCCACTTTTCCCGGCCGACCGCATATGGGCTCCTGCTTACCCGGATGGAACAAGCTGTGATCCGAGATGATATCCGTTCGACATAGGTGAGGGCCACGAGATAAACATCCAGCCGGCGGTCCCGGCCCTGATGCTAGTGTGCCAGGCACTCTGGCCAGATTTGTCGCCAATCCGCGCTTAAAGCGCCTGTGACGCCTTTCACCACATAGGGCACCCCAATCCGTTTCGGGGCGCTCGCCCGGCGCTTGAGGCAACGCTCGACCACCCGGCAGGCTTCCGCTTCATCCTGGACCATCACGACTTGGGTGCGACCCTTGGTGCCCACCCGCCCGTAGGTCGTCTCGACCATCCACGTGCCGAAGAGATCCTGTCCAACCGCCAACTGATACGCGCGTCGGATATTCCTGACCGGATCGCTGGCTTCCAGCCAAATGGAAAAGGTGATCATGGCATCGCTTTCTTAACCAAGGCTCCGCAGTATACGGGGCCGTAGCCGCACGCGTTAAGCGGAAAATGCAACCCTCCGTTCCACCTTGGGATGATTTCGGGATGAAGTGGCCTCCCTCTGCCGCGGTGGTAATACATCACAGCTTTTGTAGGCCGAACACGGTAGCGTCATGACGAGGCGCCAAGGGTTTAAGCCGCTTGGCCTTTGATCCGTCTATCGTCAACACGGAGAGTTAATTTGATGACAATCTTCGAGCCGCTGCCGCCCGCGGATAGCTTTCCCAAATTCCTGCTGATGGGGTTGGCGGTGTCCGCCACGACTTGGCTGGCTATCTGTCTGTTCGTGACGTTCATCCTGGTGCCCGATGACGTACGAAGCACGGTGCTCCATGGGACCTCGGCTAAGTGGCCTACGGTCGTTAATGCGACGGGCATCGATAATCCGGCTAGAGCGGCGCTGCCGCTGTGAATCGAATGGACTCCCGAGTGGCGCACGTCAGGTGCGATAGTGCCGGGTACGATCGGGGCGCATCGCCCCTCAAATGCAACTTTCCGTTCCACCCGCGCTTGACTTTAGGGGAAGGTAACCGATCGTTCCACAGTGGGTTGATCGCTAACCGGTGTTTGGTCATCCCATCGGGTTCAGTCGATGACAACCCGCAATAAGTGCGGATACTGATTCGCCACCAAGTATGGCTTTGCCAAAATGGCCTCGCCAACCACTACACGGACGAATCGCCCCGATCCATTCGGGGCTTTTTATGCCCACCACTTAGAGGCCGGCATGGTCAGTGCCCAACCTCAATTCAAAAGGAAAAACATGAATAAGGAGCATTCATGGCCTGGTGGGACTGGCTGTTTGCCGCGGTGATGGTGATCGGGATGATCGAATTCGGCGTGCTGATCTGGGCGGTTTACTTTAGACACCGCAAACCTCCGCGAAAATAAGGCTAGACATCGACCCCGCTCATTGGGACAGCCACTCAATCGAAGCAGGACCAGCATCCTGCCTTACATTCCGAGTTTGTCATGTTGCATTACCCGAGCCTTCAAGAACGGCAAATCCGTTCGGATTCCGGGCGATCTCGCCTATGAACGCGCGGACATCGATCTGGAAATCGAACGGGTGGAGGATGAAATCCGTATTCGGCCCGCCCGTCGGTCGCTCGCTCGCGTGTTAGCCAAGTTCGCCCGGTTTTCTTCGGATTTCATGGCCGAGGGCCGGGGTGACCAGGAGCAAGCGGACCGGGATTCCATTTTTATGAGGCGCTAATAACCCGTTTCCTCAGCCATGGCTCAAGATGAGCCATATCGAACGTGCTGGTTTCGAACATCCGCATCATATCGGCATAAAGGTCCATCGGTGCACCATTGATCCGATGACCGTTGATGCGAAGAAAGACATCGGTGGCGGCAAAGGCGATCCGCTTGTTGCCGTCAAGAAAGGGGTGATTGATCGCCAGGCTTTCCAAAAGCGCGGCCGCTTCGGCGACAATGTCGGCATAGTAGCCGGTCTGCGGACGAAACAAGGCCGCTTCGAGCGCTCCAGGATCACGGATGCCGGACACGCCGCCGTAGCGTTGCATCAACACCGAGTGCATCGCCAGCACATCGGCAACGGTCAGGTAATCCCGTTCCGTCACTTTGCAAGTTCTTTATATAGGCTATCGAACTCACTCAGGCTTTGCGCGAAAGCATCTAATACGTGGCGGCGGGGGCGTCCCTTTTCCTTGCGCTCGATGTATTCCCTCAAGGCTTCATCAAGCACGGCCTGGAACTGTCGGCCCTCGGACTCGGCAATGCGTCGCAGTGCGGCCAGGACTTCCGGGGCGGCTTGCGATGAGAATTTTTCACGAATTGCGGCGGCCATGAAATCTTTTCGTCATGATGCGTCTGGAAGGATCATGATACGCTGACTAGATTGAAGGCTCTAGCGTATCCGTAGCCTCCTTTGTTACTTGAACGGGATGACCTTCTCGATTGGTCTTCAATCGGGTGAACTGGTTGCCGTGGCAAGACTCAATGCCAACTAGGGTGAAGGACTTTGCAAAGTATCCCGGCGTTGTCACCGAAAATGGGCGGGCGGTTTTAGAAGAACACCGAAGCTCGACGCTCGATGGACGGGTGATTCATTCATGAATACGCACGGGGGACAAGGCAGGGTATGACCGCGCTGTCGTGGAGTGGAGGCGCCAAGCGCAGCGTTGGACAACAACGCAGTCACCTTTAGTGTAGACCGGGTTTTGGGAAAGGCAAGGCGACGCTCGCCAACTGAATTCGTGCGGTTCACACGTTGAAACACGCTAAAATGAGTCAACCCGTTTGGGATGAGCGACATTCAACCGAAACAGCCCCCGAAAAACGATGACCCCTGAAGCAGAACAACGGGCCCTCGATTTGAATCCGGCCTTCAAAACCTATTGTGAATCGCTTTATGCCTCATAGGTCAAGGAGAACCCACCACCAAAGCCTTTGGCCTTCAATCCGAACTGGATGTTCGATCGTTGCGAGGCGTTGGCCGAGAAATGGGATCAGTACATTAAGCCCCTCGCCGAAGCGTGGTGGGCCGAGCGGGGTTATCGTTTGCCCTGGCCCAGCGCCACACCGAACCTTGTTCGGTGGATGTGCTGGACGGGCCTTCACCGAACTAGCGGCAACCTGCATGGCCTCGATTTTTAGCTTCACCTGTTCCTGTTGCGGGCAAGTTCATGAAGGCTCGCCGAGCTTTGCCTTTCGGGCACCGGATCCTTTTCTTGAACAACCGTCCGAAGTCCAGGCCGCCGGTGAATTGACCAGCGATTTGTGCTGGTATGATGACGAAGACGGGCGGCATTTCTTCATTCGGGTCTGCCTCGAAATTCCAATTGTCGGCATCCATCAGCCTTTTCTCTGGGGCGTCTGGGTGTCCGTAAGCGAGAAGAGCTTCGCTCGCTATGTAGAAACCTATGAGGCACCCGACCTCGGCGACCGCTATTTCGGTTGGTTTTGCAATTATTTGCCGTACTACCCCAACACCTATGGGTTGAAGACGATGGCGCGCCCGCGCGCCGGCAACCAGCGGCCGTCCATCGTTCCGGAGGAATCCGACCATCCCTTGTCGGTCGACTTCCACCAGGGGATTACGATCGAACGGGCTCAGGCGATCGCCGAAGCGGCCATGCACCGCGTGCAAGGCGGTTTGGATGAAAAGCGCCATTAGGCGTTTCGTCGATGGATAACCCGACGCGCCCTTTCCAGTCTATGTTGCGCTGTTTATGATTCGTGAACGATCACAATCAACGAGCAGCGAATAGCCCATGGAAAGCACGAAACGATTACCCACTCCATTCTTCGGTACTAGGCCGCCCACGCCATTGCAATCTTTGGCTGACAAAAAAATAAACCAACGCTGACAAGCGATTTGCAGGCGCTTCATCGACAATATGTCACGCAAAGGTGACGGATGCGTGACCTCCGATGACATCATCGGGATGCGGCTGCCCATAGCCCGTCGCGTAGCGGATGCGTATGAAAACAACCGGCCCATTGAGTGGGTCGTCATGAGGAATGGAAGAGAGGAATCAGATGTCGAATGTAGCGTTAAAGCTATTGGTGGGAATCGTCGGACTGGCGGCCGGCGAGAGTTACGCCTTCGTGGTCGATGGCGGCATGGAAATCACGGCCAGGCAAACTTACGTAATTGGCGCGGGCAGCAGCGTCACATATACCCCGCCCCTCGGTTTGGTCGTTTCCGGTCCATCCAGCGATGAGCCGTCGCAACCACAAACCTATACACTGACAGGGCGATTCGACATTGAGTTCTATCGCTATTGGTGGCGGTCCGAAATTTCTATGGATGGCGGTACGCTCGAAGACACGACGGAACAATTCTGGGCACAGCTGATAAGCACCGAGCTTTATGGCGCCGAAAGCGGAGTTCGATCTACCCCGTTTTTCTCTTCAGGTCATCGGCGACACCTTGTACGGCAATTCTGGTCCCTGTTTCGGGCCTATGCCGCCCAATACCTATTGCACGGGCTTCTCGACGGGCCTTCCGAGTGAGTTGACGGGGATTTTTCAAGGGCAGGCCCTTCAGCTGGATGGCCTCACGCCCGCCGGGCTCTTCTGGGGAGCAGGGTACAGTTATCATATCAACGCTGTCGCAGCCGTTCCTCTGCCTTCCACCCTGGCCTTATTGGTGAGCGGTGTCGCTGGCCTGCTTGGTTGGAGGAGACGCACGGCGTAGTCGTTCCGGCCGCTAGCACGACGGGCGCCGCCGGCAACGGATCCCAAACGGGCAGTGTATTCCACCATGGCTGTTACTGTGGCCAGCCAGAGGTATTGCTAATCAGCTGCCATCCCGGTCCGCTGAGCCCACGCGAGGTCTCGCGGATGGATTCGATGGCTGCCCTTGCCGGGGGGGTTATCCGTTTCCGGCACGCTATATCTCTTCGAAACATGGGGCCGATGATTCGTTTTTGAAACACTTGCGAACACTTATCCACTGCCTAGTCTTGATGGTGTGACGACATGTCGGCTTTGGCTGACATCGTGTCAATAAGTCATTGATTCATCGTTATGTAATACATGAATCTCGAAAAATCAAGTACATGGTACAAAAATGACCCGAAGGGTTACGGTTGATCAGAACGTAATCAGCTGAACAAGAAGCCTGATACGATGGGAGACGGCCCGGTTTATCCCCGCACTTATCCACAGGGTTTTCCACGGGAATTGTGGATAGTAATGTCGCGTATTACCCTACCCGGGAATTTCTGTTAGGGCATGGTGGCGGTGGAGTTGATATGTGTGGTCGTTTCGCCCAATACACCAACCCTCAAACCCTGGCGCGGCGGTTCGAAGTTTCGGAGGCGAAGATCCGGATTTTCAGCACCCAGCCGCGGTATAACGTGGCGCCGACGCAGCCGGTCCTGGCGGTGCGGCTCGATGACGAAGGCGGGCGGGAATTGGTGTCGCTCACCTGGGGCCTCCTGCCCTTCTGGGCAAAAGAGTCCAAGCTAACCTACTCCACTATCAATGCCCGGGCGGAAACCGTGGCCGAAAAGCCGGCCTACCGGCAGCCGTTTCGAAAGCGCCGGGCTTTAATTCCTGCGGACCTTTTTTATGAGTGGCGAGCCGAGGAAACAGGGAAACAGCCTTATGCGGTCGGGCTTCAATCCGGCGAGCCGTTCGCCCTGGCAGGGCTTTGGGACCGATGGGAAGGCGAGGGGCAACGCATCGAATCGTGCACCATTATCGTAACCCAAGCGAATCCCCTGATGGCGACGATCCACGATCGCATGCCGGTGATCCTACCCCCGTCCAGCAATGATGCGTGGCTGGATCCTGAAACCTCGCTGGAAGCCGCCCAAGCGTTGTTGCAGCCCTATGCGGCCGAGCCCATGCGCCTGTACCGCGTCAGTCTTCGGGTGAACAATCCAAAAAACGATGGTTCTTCCATCGTAGAGCCTCAGCCGTAATAGGTGGAAGGGAAGGAGGGTCCATCACCCCGTTGGGGCTTCACTCGTCGCTGATCGCGCCGATACCGGCCATCACACCATTTCCAAGGGAGTTTGCCTTTCACGCTGTAATCCATGGCTGACGCCAAAATAAGCCTCGGCTTACAAGCGATTAACATGCCATTCATGGACAATATGTAACTCACGGGTGACGGATTCTTTGTCTCCGATTACCTGATCGGGTCGGAATCGCCCGTCGATCGATCATTCTTGTCTTGTTAAGCCCTCGGGAGAGGCATTGAAATGAGCGTTGATGCCATTGGAGACCCAATCATTGATCCTTCGAGTGATGAGAATTTCGGCGACCTAGTCTTTGGCGTTCGGATTCTACCCGCGATGGACGACCACTACCGGCACCCTATGGCCGCAAGCTACGAGGTAGAACTGCTTGCTCATGGCGGCCTGCGTGTTAGGCAGGAGGTTCGATGACCAACGAACAGTTCGAAGCTCTGGTCGGCAGACTCGAGCATCAAGCGCAGAGCAAGCCGGGTCGCTATCGGTTGAAGGTGTTCCTGCTGGCGATGCTTGGCAACGCCTATGTCGGCGCGATGCTGTTGTTGATCATTGCACTGATGGCGGTGCTGCTTGCATCGATCATGGTGCTCAAGGCTTTTGCCGTAAAGCTGATCATCCTCGTCGGCTTCTTCCTCTGGATGATCGTCAAGGCGCTGTGGGTAAAGATTGACCCGCCGGTGGGTACCGAAATCAAGCCTAGGGAGGCACCTGAGCTGTTCGCCATGATCGATGGGTTGCGCCGCCAGTTGAGCGCGCCACGCTTTCACCATGTTCTGATCACCGATGATTTCAACGCCGGCGTGGTGCAATCGCCGCGCCTGGGCATCTTTGGCTGGCCTAGAAACTACCTGCTCATCGGCTTGCCCCTGATGAAAACGTTGACCGAGGAGCAGTTCAAGGCCGTGCTCGCGCATGAATTCGGGCATCTCGCCAAGGGGCACGGGCGGGTGTCGAATTGGATCTACCGTCAGCGCGTGCGTTGGGGGCGCCTTCTGGCCGTTCTGGACGCTACCGAGAGCAAGGGCAGCTTTCTCTTCAAGCCTTTTCTGACCTGGTTCGCGCCCTACTTCAATGCCTATTCTTTCCCAATGGCCCGGGCAAACGAATACGAGGCCGATGCCACGTCCGCCCGGATCACATCGCCGCAGGCGGCAGCCGCGGCCCTCACCAGCGTCAATGTCGTCGGCAGCTATTTGGCCGAGCGATACTGGCCGCAGATCTATAAACAAGCCGACGAACAGCCGCAACCCGGCTTTGCACCCTATTTCGGCCTAGGCCAGGGGGTTGCCACGGAACTGGACGACGTATCGGTCCAAGCGTGGCTGGATCAGGCGATCGCCCGGCCAACGGACTTGGCGGATACCCACCCCGCACTGAGTGATCGTCTCAAGGCGATCGGCGCGCCTCCGCGCCTGGCCCTTCCGGCCGTGGGCCAGGCCGCCGACCGACTCCTCGGCGACGCGCTGCAAGCGATTACCGAGAGTTTTGACCGACGTTGGACGGACCACATCTTGCCTTCCTGGGAGGAGCGCTATCGGCAGGTTCAGGACGACCGCCGGCAACTGGCCGAATTAAACGCACGACTCGAGGACGGGTCGGAACTGACGGTGCAGGAGGCATACGATCGCGCAAGACTGACCGAAACCATCGGCGATGATGTCGATGATGCCCTGGTCCAGTTCCGAGCCCTGCATCAACGCGCCCCGGACAATGCACTGGCCTGCTTCGGCTTGGGCGTTCGCCTGCTGAGTCGTGATGATGCCAGTGGCTGTGCGTTGGTCGAACACGCTATGCGGCTCGATGAGAACACGATCGTAAACGGCTGCGAGCAGCTGCGTGACTACCACTGGCGTAACGGTAGAAAGGACGAGGCTCATGTCTGGCACCAGCGTCTGGTCGAACGTTCGCAGCTATTGGAGGCCGCCATTGAGGAGCGCAGCCAAGTGTGGTTGGGCGACCGATTCGAGCGCCATGGGCTTTCTGAGGACATCGTCGATGAACTGCGCGCTGCCCTAATGGCCATACCTGGGCTACGCAAGGCTTACTTTGTAAGAAAGCGCGTCGAGCACCTCGCGCATCTGCCTTGCTATGTGTTGGGTTATCGCGTCACGGGTTTTTTTCAGCTGCACAGCAAGCGGCGTGCGATGGAGGTTTTACGCCAGATTCAGGAATCGGTGCCTTTCCCTGGCGAGACGTTGATCATTAACGTGGAAGGTGCCAATTATCGGTTTCGCAGAAAGTTCCGATGGATGCGCGGGGCAAGGATTCTGTGATTTCGGCACAAGGGCTCAGACCAATGTTGAATATCGGAGCGGGAGGAAGAACGCCATGAAGCGTCGTGAATCACGTACGACCGTCAGATCGGTGGCCCAGACTCAGCCGGCCTCGCTAGGACAAACGCCATAGCGGTTCTTGCCGTTGGCCTTGCAATGATACATGGCGCGGTCGGCCTTCCGAATTAACGACTCCAACTCTTTGCCATGGGTCGGATAAAGGGCGATGCCGATGCTCGCGCCCAAGGGAATACCCTCCAGGAGGGGCTCAGAGAGCGTATCCAGGTGCCGGAGGATTTTGTCCGCGACAGCGGCGGCGGGCTGTTCGTCCGGCAATTCGTTCAGCAGGATGATGAACTCATCCCCACCATTCCGGACCACCGTGTCCGTGTCGCGCACGGCCTGGCGAAGCTGTTGGGCTACGGAGCAGAGGATCCGATCGCCGGCGTGATGCCCCAATCGGTCGTTAACCGTCTTGAACCCATCGAGATCGATCAAAAGTAGCGCGATCCGGTACTGATGCCGGCGCGCGCCCGCCCGGGCCTGTTCAAAACGCTCCAGTAAGAGCAAGCGATTTCCAAGCCCAGTTAGCGGATCGTGCAGCGCTATTTTCCGCTGGTGCTCGATTTCCTGGGACAGGCGGCGGGTTCTTTGTCGAAACTGGATGACTCCTAATACCCCGAGCACTGCTACGCTGGCGAGAAAGGCTATGTCCCAGGCGAGATAGACCCTGAGCGTTTCGTCCGCCGTGCTGGGCGCGGTGATGCCGAACCAGTGATCATATATCTCGTCATAGCGCCCGCTCGCCTTGATGATAGTCAGTCCTTCGTTGAATTGGCCCAGAAGTTCCGGATGGCCTTTGGCGAGCGCGATGCATTTTTGGGTCGGGAACAACGGTTCTCCGACTGGAATGACATTGGCGATGTGGTTCTGGCGGATCAAGTAGAGGCCCTGCAGGTAGGGAATCAAGGCCGCATCGAACTGTCCGGCCTCAAGGCCGAGGAGGGCCTCGCTTAAGCTGGGGACGGCTGTTACGGACGCGCCTTGGGCGCTCCAGCGATCGTGCATCAGGTCACTGTTTTGTACTACCAGCCGGGCCGCAGTCAGGTCCTCGAGACGCTGGAAGGTAGAGCCGCGCGGAACGAACAGGTGATGGTGCAGCTGAAGATAGGGACTGGTGAAATTCACGTTGCGAGTGCGATCGGCGGAATAAAACATGCCGACCACCCCATCGAGGCGCTGATTTTCAAGATCCTGGCGCAAGGTTTTCCACGCATCGGTGCGGATCGTGATCTTGAGCCCCATCACCTCGGCCGCGGCCCGGGCGACATCGACGTCGAACCCTATCGGCCGGTCGGCACCATCCAGAAACTGGTAAGGCGGATAATCGCGGTCGCTGCCCATGACCCAGACCTTGTCTTCCGCTGGGATCGGTTCGGCGGCGTGGATCGATTGAAACGTCAACAGGGCAAGGCAGGTGAATCGGTTGAGAGATGCGAAGAAAGCCAAGGGGCGTCCGGCCGTTTTAGGTTGAAGCAAGATTTGGGTTAAGGACATCCCGTTCCTTTCCCGCCGAAACACGTTTAGTCGAGCAACGTTGGCGGGGTGGCGCTGTCATAGTTCGAGGCGCAAATCGTTCTGCCGGTTTCGCGGCATGCCATAATACCCGGTTATAAAACCAAATGCCCGGCAGGATGACATTATGACGATCATAATAACACTGTCAATGTCATTTTGTCATTCTAAATGAAAATATTTCCTCGATCGGAGATTTCTCCTTGTTATGATCCGATGCCATCTCTCCCGTGTTATGGGCGAGCACAAAATGAAAATTGCCGATGTAGCCCGGGCAACCGGACTGCATCGAAACACCGTTACCCTGTTGTACCAGGAGAAAGCGGTCCGCATCGAGTTGGACGCGATGGAACAGCTTTGCAAACTGTTTAACTGTTCGGTTGGCGATCTTTTTGAATATATTCCGGATGAACCAGACGACCAGTGCGTGACGAAAAACTAAGCGTACTCGATCGCCCTTACCACCGGCAGCTGATCCCAACGGCTGGTGTAGGCCGGCGAAAGATGTCCGCGGCGCATCTCCAATTCTGTTTAACGTCATTCTGTTTGACGCCTTCGGCGGCAATCCAGAGGGTGCCCCGGCCCAGCTTTTGGTTGAGCTGATCGAGGGTGGCCATGAGTTGCGCCCGGTCGGTTCGCGGGTTGATGCTGGTGGTGGGATCGGAAAACGCTGAAAAGAGATCGCAAAGAGATCGCCTTGTTCTACGGTGGCCGCCGAAAAATCGAGCAGCATGACCCCGGCTTTTTGGTAGCGGTACCCCGGTTTATAGAGATGCTTCAATCCCGAGAGGGCCGCCCGGATCAGGATTCGGGTGTCCGCACTGGGTGAGGCCAGCCGAAGGGTCATCGAAGGATGGTATTGCGGCTCTTTGACGTTAAAAGGGTTGGTCTGCAAAAAGACCGTGAGGGCGCCGGTGCAAGAAGCTTGGGCTCTCAGCTTTTCGGCGGCGCGAGCGGTATACGCACTCACCGCTTGAGTGAGTTCCTCCAAGGTGGTGACCGGCTGACCGAAACTCCGTGAGGAGATGATCTGCTGCTTCGGTGGTGGGGCCTCTTCGAGCTCGATGCAGGGAGTTCCACGAAGTTCCAGTGCGGTGCGTTCCAGCACTACCGAGAAGTGCTGACGGATCCAACCGGGATCGACCTGTTTCAGATCGCGCGCCGACCGAATGCCGAGATTCTGAAGCTTTTGCGCCCAGCGGGCGCCGACGCCCCAGACATCCCCCACCGCGAGCCGAGCGAGATAGCTGTCCTGCAGCGATTCGGGTAGGTCCAGAAGATTGCACACGCCATGCGCCTTGAAGTCGGGGTGGTTCTTGGCCAGCCGGTTGGCCGCCTTGGCGAGGGTCTTGGTGCTGCCGATTCCGACCCCCACCGGAATGCCGACCCAGCGCTTCACCCGCTGTCGAAGGTCACGCGCCAAGGTCGTCAGATCGAACCGGTGAAACCCGGTCCATTCGATAAAGGACTCGTCGATCGAATAAATCTCCTGCCGATCGGAAAACTGGCCGATCACGCTCATCATGCGCTGGCTGAGATCGGCATAGAGCCCGTAATTCGAGGAGTAGGCAATACCGCCGGCGCGCTCGAAATCTTTCTGGATCTGAAAGTAGGGCGCGGCCATGGGGACGCCCAGGGCTTTTGCTTCCTCCGAACGCGCGACGCAACAGCCGTCATTATTGGACAGCACCACTACCGGCCGCCCTTCGAGTTTCGGGTTGAACACCCGCTCGCAGGAGACGTAAAACGAATTGCCGTCGATCAGGGCAAAGGCGGATTGAGATCGGCGTCCGCTTGCATTTGAATCAGATTCGGAACCGGGGTTCATCAAGGGATGAGTCCGAAAGTTTCTGACGCCTCTCCATCAGTTTCTGAAAGGATTGGCGCTTTTCCGAGACTTTTTGCTGAATCTGAGGGAAACGGATGGTTTTGAATGGATTGTCTGGATAGTCTTCAATAGGGATTGCCTGAAGCGTATCTAGCTGATAGCGATAGTGGGCAAAGCGCGCCGAGTCACGAATGGAAAAACGACCGATTCGCTCTGCTAAAGCATACGTATCATCGATTCGATTGCGCCGAATAAGATCGGCCAGGAAGGCCCGAGCAATCAAAATACTCAGTCGCGCCTGCTCAATGCCGGCCAGATTTCTTTGAAGGAGCACAGGAAGCGTAGCGGCAGCGGAGCGAAGTGCGACGACCCCCGCGTAGCCATAGGGCCGGATGTTGGATCGGAGTCGTAGCGATAGCGCAGGCGGAGATCAAACATAAGGCCACCGACACGGCGTCAAGTCATTGTGGAGCCAGGTCCCGATCCCCTTGTTGGGTCGGGACCGGTCGAACGCAGGACGAACGCGGGCCGCCGAAGGCAATACTCGTCGCCAATTTTTTACTCCTTTTGGTGACTGGGAGGTCCCAAAAGGTTTCGTAAAAAATGGCGACGCAATCGTCGATGGATAGAATGCCAAATTAGCAATTTTGCTCTCAAGACATTGGACCGGATGAAGGATCTTTAGGCGGTGTTGGTTTAGGTTGAGGGTCACCGCGCGCCGGGCAATGTCATCTGAATCAAGACCAGTAATGGCATATAAATAGTCAATCTCTATGGGATCGGGGTGCCCTGGAAGATCGAGCGCTATTTTGCCGCTGTTTGGTGTTGGGTCATCTAGATTGGGTAGATAGAGGCGGGCTGCATAGCGAATTAGCTTTTCGCTGGCCTGTTCGGCCGCATCGCTGTCTCCGAGAAAGTCGATGTCGCTGGAAAGAACCGGTAAATTCGGTGTGAGATGATAAAACTGTGTCCACAAGGCAACGGCTTGGACACCGATCAAAACAGCGTCTTGATCGCCAATTTGAGCGATCAGATCTAAAACTTCTTCACAGCTTAGCCCAGTCGTCATCCCAGCATCCCCAATCGATGATTTGAGCCTTCTGAATCAACTCCGCGGGAATGAAAGCGGCCTCCTTAAAATTCTCCCTCGCGTCTTTAACCCTTGAAAAATAGTCGAGCTGTTTTTGGGTCTTTTGCTCCCGGTAATCCGCCGGTAATGGATGGATCGTTCGATTCATGGGTGCCCCTGAGAAGGTGATACCAGGTTCATTAGTAGGATCCCAGTATACCGTTTCGTCATCAAAAGATGAGTCAAACCGCATGGATCACGTGCTTCACGACACCCCAGATGTCGCAATCGAGGCCCTCGGTCAGCTGGAGCGGACGATACGCCGGATTTTCAGGCTCGAGCCAGGCATGGCCGTCTCGAAACGCCAGCCGCTTGACCGTGAGTTCGCCATTCACGACGGCGAGGACGATCCGTCCATGGCTGGGCTCGATGGCGCGGTCCACCACCAGGAGATCGCCGTCATGAATGGCGGCGCCTTCCATCGAATGGCCTTTCACCCGGACGAAGAAGGTCGCCGCCGGATGATCGATCAGGTGCTCGTTGAGGTCGAGCCGTTTCTCAACATAATCATCGGCGGGCGAGGGGAAGCCCGCAGGGACCCGGCTCAGAAAGAGGGGGATCGATAGCGATTGGTGGCCGGTTTCGGGGAAAGCCACTTCACCGAAGTGCGGCAAGGCGCCACGGACGATCTTCAGGCGATCGAGCAGCTGCTGGATGCCGGGGTAAAGACTGAGCGGAACCCGAACGGGCCGGGTCGGTTCGCCATAGACATTACTGCCGCGCTTACGGCCGGCACGAGGACGGGCACCACCTCGGGGAGGGGACATACGAAGGCTCCATGTTGTTCTTTTTATAGCCTGTCTGATTTTTGTACGGAATTCAATGTCGAGGGTGGGCGGTGATAACGAAGTGCAAGGCATTTTACCGTTCACCGAATAGGCGAAGATAATCGGGGAGAAAACACCCCGGATGCCCGGAGGCGCACTGGGGAGGTGAGCGTAAAAGCCGGCGTCAAGCTCAAATCCATCCGAGCATGGGTGGTTGAAGTTGACATAAGCCTTATTTTGCCGATGACCGAGGACTGGCGGTGAAATCCTGAGTGACATGGCGGATCGGCCGCTCTGCGGCGACTTGAGTAGGCGCAACACCGCGCCCACCGCGACTCATTTGTTTTTGGCCGTACCGCTTTTGGGTTTTATTAGTGGCGTGCCCTAATGCTTGGGCGATCTCATCGGAGTTCAGTGAGGAGGCTTTGAAATTTGAAGCGGCGTCATGGCGCAGACAATAAGGAGTAATATGCTTTTTGTGCTGTGGCCAGAGAGTTTGGCCGACTCGGCGGAGCGCGGTCGACCAGTTACGCGGATTCTCAATAGCGATCCGTATCTCACCACCAATAAGGGCGATCTCCTGGGCTAACGAGGCGACGAGCGGGTGAGGATCGGTCAAGTCGTAGCGTAGGATTCGCCACTTTTGTCCTTTTGCGGCATCCACCTTGGCACCTTTAATTGCAATCGTCAGATGCCCGTCACCGGAGCGAGCCAAGATTCCTTTTTGCAATTCCGCCGGCCGACACCCGGTGATCGCCTCGGCGATAAATGGCAAATAGTATTTGGATTCGCCATGCCTGAGTCGGTCCGCGATCTGTTGCCGCCAATCTTGGGGCAATCCAGCGAGGTCCTGACGTTTACTGTGCCGCTTCTGCGGTGCTTTCAAGGGGCATTCGCCGGCCATATCGGCGAGCTTTATGACTAGCTCTAATGCTGACTGCAAGTGTTGAGTGCATCCGCGCGCCAAGGAGTTATCCTGGTGACTCTGGGCGTTTTCATATTCTGATACCCAATGCTGTAGAAGCTCCGTGAGTCCAAAAATAACGGCCGCCCGGCGCTTGTAGTAGGTGTTTTTACTGCGAGTATCTTTGAGTGCGGTTATCACCTCGTCAGGGGTACGGTCGTTGAGTAATCGCCTGCAGTCCGCCCGGTACTGAGTGCGAGTCGCATCGGACCAAGCCCCGATGTTCTGACACGCGAGCCAATGGCGTATCTGTTGAATCAGGTGATCAGCATTGCATGGATCCATGGTGGCCTCCAAAGCCCAAAAATTTGCCGTGGGATGCTCGATGTAACTGCCCTTACTCCGATCCGCGGGTATATTATTCGTCGGGGGAGGAGAGGACTTCTTCAAGCTTAACAAAAAGGCCGTGGTGCTGTAACAAATGCCAAGCTTGAGGACAAAGAAACGTAAAGATCAATCCGTTGTTGGGCGAAGTCGTACAGAACCGATCCAACCCATTGGCTATATGAATTAGTGCGTTTGAGTGCCCATTTATCGGCAGCGCTTGGGTGATCAGACCGGCTATGACGGCAACTCGCTGGCGGTGTTACAGAATAAGTTGATGCGAAATGACAAGGTAATACCTGTCCGCAGATGAGTCCGAAGCCTTGCTGAGCCGATGCTGCAAACCGTTGCAAACCGCTGCGATGCGAGGTGAGGTGAGGTGAGGTGAGGTGAGGTGAGGTGAGGTGAGGTGAGGTGAGGTGAGGTGAGGTGAGGTGAGGTGAGGTGCCCCGTTCCGGAATTACCGCCGGCCAAGTTGCTTTGTCAGAAAGGGATGATTGCAAATTGCAGGGATGTGAGGTGAAGCAAGGTGAGTCGGGCTTACCGGAGTTCTCGATGCCCGGCCATTGTGGTTTATTAGCGATGAATCAGATTTTAATCAGACCTGAATTAGATCTGAGTTAGAGATTCTGTAAATGATTTTTAGAACTTTTTGGGAAGGTTCGTAGAAGTTTCTTAGAGGTTTTTTAGCACTATGATGCAACGTATTAGATTTTCTGTGTGTGAGGGGCGAGCTACGGAGTTAGCCGGATGAATGTAAGCGTGCTGCTAAGTCTCGTTAACCGGTCGAGGGCCGTCGGCTCCATAGATTGTCAGAGACTTATTTCCGGACGGGAAAGAGGTCGGCCGACGCTGGTTCGGTGGGAGTGATGTCGCGAGGCTCGGCGGGGCGAAGAAAGGTTGGCGAGACGTTCCAGCGGTGATGGTCATCGGTGACGATCGTCACGCTCTTCTTGTTGTAGCGCACCAGCGTGCCGACGATCGTGCGGCCGTCGTCGGTGTCGAAGGTCACCCGAGCGCCGATCGAGAACCTCAGCATGCTGGCGTGCGCCCGCATCTGGTGGAGAAAGCGCAGGCGCTCGACCACACGGCGGTTGAGGTCGATGAGTTCGGCTTCGGTCAGGCGATCAATGTCGATGGTCATAAGCATTCAGAGGCGTGGGCGCCAGCGCCAAGGGAGCAGATCATCCAGATCTCGGGCCGGCAGGCTGGGCAATCGGGTCAGCACGTCCTTCAGATAGGCATAGGGCTCGACGCCGTTCAGTTTACAGGTCTCGATCAGCGAGTAGAGCAAGGCCGCGCGGCGACCGCCGCTCGGACTGCCGGCAAAAAGGTCATTGCGCCGACCCACCGCAACCCCGCGCAAGCGGCGTTCCACCGGATTCGTATCGATGTGGATGCGGCCATCCTGCAGATCGACGAGCAAGGCGGGCCAACGGCCCAAGGTGTAGCCGACGGCTTGGGCCAGACCACTGGCCGGCGGCAGCTTCAGGAGGACGTCCTCCAGCCAAGTCTTGAGGTCGGCCAGCAGGGGCGCCGCCCGTTCCTGCCGCAGCTGGGCCCGCGCGGCGGGATCCAGATCCCGGGCCTCGGCTTCGATTCGGTAAAGCCGGCCGATCCGGCGCAGCGCCTCGGCGGCGAGGGGTGAGCGGGTGGCCTTGAAGACGTCGAAGAACGCCCGCCGGCAATAGGCCCAGCAGCCAGCCTCGACGATCGCCTCGCGGGCCAGCACGCCGTTATAGCCGGCGTAGCCGTCGATCTGCAGCGTCCCTTTAAAGTCTTCCAGGAAGTCCTTGGGCCAGGTCTGGCCGCGGCTCTGGGCATAGTCGAACACCACCGCCTGGAGCGGACTCCAGGGGCCGGTCCGGTAGACCCAGAGATAGCCGGTGCGGGTCTTGCCGGTGCCGGGAGCCAGCACCGGCAGCCGGGTTTCGTCGGCCTGCAGATAGGATTCGCCCAGAATAGGGTCCCGCAGCCGTTCGACCAGCGGTTCCAGGAGCACCTCGCAGGCGCCCACCCAGCCCGCTTGAGTCGAGCGGGGAATGAAGACGCCCTGGCGGGCGTAGATCACCGCTTGCCGATACAAGGGCACATGATCGGCGTACTTCGCCACCAGCACCTGGGCCAACAGGCCCGGTGCCGGCAGGCCCTTGTCGATGGGCTGCGCGGGCAAGGGCGCCGCCGTCACCGTGTCGCAGGTCCGGCAGGCGTATTGCGGACGGATGTGCCGATGGACGAAGAACCGGGCGGGGATGACATCGAGTTGTTCGGCGATGTCCTCGCCGATCACCGTCAGCGCCTGGCCGCAGACGCCACACGTACAGTCTGCCAGATCATGGCGGTGTTCGATCCGCGGCAGGTGCGCGGGCAGCGGTTGGCGTTTGGGGCGACGGCGGGCGGGTGTCCCCGGCTGGCCCAAGTCGGCCGCGGCCTGGCGGATCTCCGCCGCGGCGAGGTCGGCCTCCAGGTCTTCCTCGAAGAGGCCCAGCTGGTTCGGGTCGAACCGTTCGGCGGCGGCCCCGAAATGCACCCGTTTCAAACGGATCAGCTGATACTTGAGGACTTCGATCTGAAGATCCTTGGCCTTCAGCTCGGCTTCATAGGCCGCCCGCAGGGACAGCGCCACCTGACGGAGGTCGTCATAGTGTTCCGGCAGAGGATCGGGAAGGCTCACCAGGGCCTGCATTTTACCATGGTCACCCACCTGAATCCCGCGTCAGATCAGGCTTGGACGGATAGCTTCCGGTACTTTGACCCACCGCCAATCCTGCCCCTGAATCAGCAGCAGGAATTGCGGATAGCTCAGCGCCATCACCCGGTCGCCGACCTTCGGCCACACCCAATGCCCGCGCTCCAGGCGGCGGTAGCAGAGCCAGAACCCGGTGCCGTCAAAGACCACCAGCTTCAGGCGATTGCCGGCCTTGTTGCGGAAGACCACCCAATCTCCGCCGAACGGGTTCAGCGCCAGGCCATGCTGCACCCGCGCGCACCGCCCGTCCAGGCCCAGCCGCAAATCCATCAGCGCCACCGCGACGAAGATCCGCGCGGGCCCCGAGGTCAGCACGATACCTGCTGGATCACCCGGATCACGCGGGCTAGCAGTGCTTCGTCGAAGCCGGGCTGGACCCGGATCGTGCGGCCATGGGCCAGCCGAATCTCCACGCTGCTGCCCGTATCCGCGTGAATCGGTATCGGAGTCTCCGTGACGCCGGAAGCCTCCCGTGCGGCAGTTTCCACCCGGACCGGCACAAAGGCCGGTGCCGGCGAGGTCGCGCTATCCTTCACCCGGCTTCGCCAATAACCAAAGGCGGAGAAGCTCAACCCCGGTTGTTGGCAGTAGGCGCGCTGGCTGAGGCCGCTGGACTGCCAAGCCGCCCAATGGCGACGCCAGAAAGCGAGCCGTTCATCATCGATGTTCATCCTGTCCTCCCGATCGGAAAGTCGGGAGTGTTACGCGGCTTGGGATGTCATGAAAGATGAGTTCCCAGAACGCTAACATTAAACCCAGTCAGTAATTTTTTGCGCGGTGCTGGAGTCGTTCTAGGTGGCCTCACGATGGTTTCGGAAGCCCAAGTGCGGATTTCGGCGAACGTGACCGGCGGTTTCGGTGATGATGACCGGTTGATGTGGGTGGTGTTGCGCGGGGTTTAAATTCTACCTGAGTCGGTCACGATCAGTTTTCTTTTGGGACGTTTTGCCGGTCTTTTTTTCGCAAGGATTCTCCTTTCAATATCAGTCGATAGGATTGGTGGACGAGTCGGTCGAGGATGGCATCGGCCAGGGTGGGATCGTTGAGCCAGCCGTGCCAGTGATCGATCGGGAGTTGGCTGGTGATGATCGTCGCGCGGATGCCGACGCGGTCGTCGATGACTTCGAGTAGGTCGTGCCGGGCCGTTTGGTCCAGCGGTGTCAGTCCCCAGTCGTCCAGGATGAGCACGTCGATACGGGCCAGTTGTGCCAGGCGTTTGCCGAAGCTGCCATCGCCATGGGCGATGCGGAGGGTATCGAGCAACCGGGGCACTCGCGCATAGAAGGTGGAGAAGCCTTGGCGGCAAGCCTGTTGACCGAGGGCGCAGGCGAGCCAGGTCTTGCCGGTGCCGGTGGCACCGCCGATGAGCAGGGCATGGGCCTGGCGGATCCAGTCGCCGCCCCCCAAGGTGGCGATCAGTGGCTTGTCGAGTCCGCGTCCCGGACGATGATCCAGGTCTTCCAGGCAAGCCTGCGGGTGTTTCAGCTTGGCTTGTTTAAGCAGTCGATCCCGGCGTTTGTGGTCGCGCCAGAGGACTTCGCGGTCCACCAGTAGGGCGAAGCGTTCCTCGAAAGACAGTTCGGTGGTGATGGGCTGGGCGAGTTGTTCCTCGAAGGACCTGGCCATGCCATCGAGCCGAAGCGCCTTGAGTTGGTTGAGGGTCTGTTGGTTCAGCATCGAGTTTCTCCGGAGTTAGTGATAATAGTCGGGGCCGCGGACGTGATCGTGGTCCGGGCTGATCCAGTCGGTTTGCGGGGTTGATGGCGGGAGGGGTTGGCGGTCCAGCCCGGCTTGCAGGATAGAAACCACCGAATGCCGGTTGCAGGCTCCCAAGGCGACCGCCCGTTCGCAGGCGGCTTCCAGTCGCGCTTCGCCGTATTGCCGGGCCAGGGCGAGCAAGCCGAGACAGGCGCGATAGCCCATTTCCGGATGCGGCTTGTGGGTCAGTTGGTGGTGGACCAGGGCTTTGGTGTGAGGGCCGATCCGCTCTGCCCAGTTGAGCAGACGCCCCGGACTCCATTCCCGGTGTGCCCGGTGCGATTTGGGCATGTGCTCGGCCAGCGTCGTATGGGTTCCGCGCCGATCGCAGCGGGGATGGCTGGCAACGCGGCGTCCGCCGTGCAGGATTTCGACGGTGGTCTGGGTGATGCGGGCTTCGACCTCCTGACGGACCAGAGCATGCGGCACGCTGTAGTAGTGGCCATCGATCTCGACGTGGTAGTCGAGATTGACCCGGCAGCGCTTGAAATGAGCGATGTCGTAGGGCTGGACCGGCAAGGGCCGAAGCGCCGGTCGGTCGATGGCCTTGAACCAGGAGAGCCGGTTGCCCGGCAATTTCTTGAAGGGGCGCTGGTTGAGATCGGCTAATAACTCCGCAATGGCTTGATTCAACTCACCCAGCGAGAAGAAGCGGCGATGCCGCAGGCGCGCCAGTATCCAGCGCTCGACGATCTGCACACCCACTTCGACCTTGGCCTTGTCCTGCGGATGGTAAGGCCGCGCCGGCAGGATGGCGGTGCCGTAGTGGCGGGCGCAGTCCTGTGCCATCCGGCTGACGCCGGGCTCGTAGCGGTCCGGCCGGGTGATCAGCGCCTTGGGGTTATCGGGGACCACCAACTCGGGTACGCCGCCAAACGCCTTAAGTGCTTTGGCAAGACCCGACAGCCAGTCGGCCTGGGTTTCCCTCGCGGTGGCACAGGCGAAGGTATAGTTCGAGGCCCCCAGCACCGCGACGAAGATGTGCGCTTGGCGAATCTCCCCCGTGACGCGGTCGATGACCGGCACGGTCTGCCCGGCATAATCGATGAACAGCTTCTCGCCGGCCCGATGCGTCTGCCGCATCGAGCGTTTCAGGCGGGCGGCATAGCCCTGGTAGAGATGACAGAACTGGGTGTAGCGGTAGGTGGCGGCGCCGGCGTGGGCCTCGACGTATTCCTCCCACAGCAACTGCAAGGTGACGCCCTTGCGGCGCAGTTCCCGGTGGACGACCGCCCAATCGGGCAACACCCGCCGGGACATGGGTTGACCGCGGGCCGGCGACAGGCGCGCCTCAAGCTGTGACTCCTCCAGCGCGGCGGCGGTCTCCCAGTTCAACCCGACCTGGCTAGCGCGTTGCAGATACTTGGTCACCGCCCCCTTGGACAGCCCCAAGGCCCGGGCGATTTGTTCGTGCGACAGGGCGCAGTCGAACTTCAAACGTAAACACTCTTTGATCTTGCGCATGGACACTCGCTTCACCGGCATCGCTTTTCCCGAAAAAGCGGGAACGATGCTCGGCGCATGGGTTCATGGTAAGCGTCCGCCGAGGACCGTCTCGACGGATTGAAAGACTCAGGCGACACTGGTGCGAGCGGATGCACGGGGTGTCCGCGCACTCTTGAGGTGGACGCACTGATGACTCACGATGCTGACTTCACAACGGGCGTGGTGGCGATGGATAACTTGGGCCGGCGGCGGTTTGCGCCTGAGTTCAAGCGCGAACTGGTGGAGCGGACCCTACAGCCGGGCGCCTCGGTCGCGGGGATTGCGCTGGCGCATCGGATCAACGCCAATCAACTGTTCAAATGGCGCCGACACTACCTTAAGGACCGGAACGCCCCGGCCGGTCCGCCGGGGCCGACCTTATTACCGGTGGCGATGACGCCCGCATTGGCCGCGCCAGCGCGTGAAGCCACGGTATCCGCTCCGCCGGGCACCATCACCATCGAACTCGGGGGTACGCGGGTTCAGGTGAAAGGTTCCGTCGATGCGGCGACCTTGCGCACCGTCCTCGCGAGTCTCAAGGGCCCATGATCGCGCCTCCGTCCGGCACCCGCATCTGGATCGCTGCCGGGGTGACCGATCTGCGCCGCGGCTTCGATGGCTTGGCCGCCCTGGTCCAGACCCAGCTCCAAGCCGAGCCCTTCTCCGGACACATTTTTGCCTTTCGCGGGCGACGCGGCGACCGGATCAAACTACTCTGGTGGGACGGCGATGGGCTCTGCCTGTTCGCCAAGCGGCTGGAGCGGGGCCGCTTCGTCTGGCCGCAGGCGACGGGCGGCACGGTATCCCTCACCCCCGCCCAGTTGTCGATGCTGCTGGAAGGCATCGACTGGCGCCGCCCGATCCGCACCGCGCCTTCTCACGCCGCCTGACGGAGGGCGGGTATAATCGGGGCATGACCAACCCCGACGTGCTTCCCGATGAGATTCCCGCCCTCAAGACGCTGATTGAAGCCCAGCGCGTCGAAATCGCCCACCTGAAACTCCTCGTCGCCAAGCTCCGCCGCCAACAGTTCGGGCGCCGCTCCGAAAAAATGGCCGGGCTCCTCGATCAATTGGAACTTCAGCTGGAGGAACTCGAAACGGGCGATGCGGAACTCGCGGCGATCGTCGAACCGCGCGCAGCCGAGCGCCGGGTAAGAACGCCCCGGTCACTGCCCGATCATCTGCCCCGCGAAACTCAGGTCCATGCCCCCGGCTTGGCCGAGTGCCCCGACTGTGGCGGTCCCTTGAAGCCCTTGGGCGAGGAGGTCGCCGAAATCCTGGAGTACGTCCCGGCCCGCTTCCGGGTGATCCGCCACGTCCGCCCCAAGTGTGCCTGCGCCCGCTGCGACCGCATCGTCCAGGCGTCGGCGCCGAGCCGGCCCATCGCCCAGGGGCTCGCGGGTCCGGGACTGCTGGCCCATGTGCTCGTCTCGAAATACGGCGATCATCTGCCGCTGTACCGCCAGTCGGTCATTTACGCCCGCGAAGGCGTGGCTCTGTCCCGCTCCACCTTGACCGATTGGGTCGGCGACGCCGCGGGCCTCCTCCGGCCGTTGGTCGCGGCAATCCGCCGGCATGTGCTCGCCGGTCCGAAGCTCCACGCCGACGACACCCCGGTCCCGGTGCTCGCGCCCGGTCAGGGGCGCACGAAGACCGGTCGGCTGTGGACCTATGTCCGGGACGACCGCCCGGCCGGTGATCTCACGCCGCCCGCGGTGTGGTTCGCCTACGCGCCGGACCGCCAAGGCCAGCATCCCAGGACGCATCTCAAGGACTTCGAAGGCGCCCTGCAGGCGGATGGCTATGCCGGGTTCAACGGGTTGTACGACACCGGTCGCGTGCAGGAAGTGGCCTGTTGGGCGCATGTCCGGCGCAAGTTCTACGAGCTCCACAAGGCCCACAGGAGTCCCTTGGCGGCCGAGGCGCTCCAGCGTATCGGTGCGCTCTATACGATCGAAGCCGAGATCCGGGGCCAGCCGCCGGAGGCCCGCGCCGCAGCGCGGCAAGCCCGCGCGGGTCCGCTCCTCGCGGCGCTTCAGACCTGGCTGCACACCACGCTGACACAGGTCTCGAAAAAGTCGGCGCTAGCCGAGGCGATCCGCTATGCCCTGACCCGCTGGCCGGCGCTGACCCGCTATCGCGATGACGGTCGTCTGGAGATCGACAACAATGCCGCGGAACGCGCGTTGCGGGTGGTGGCGCTCGGCCGGAAGAACTATCTGTTCGCCGGCTCCGACGCCGGCGGCCAGCGAGCGGCGGCGATCTACACCCTGATCGGCACGGCCAAGCTCAACGGCCTCGATCCGGAGGCGTACCTCCGGACCGTGCTGGCCCGCATCGCCGAGCATCCGGTCAATCGAATCGACGAGTTCCTACCCTGGAACCTCGCCGATCAGGTGACGGAACTGACCCAGCCCATCGCGGCTCGACGCCGTCAACACGGTAAGGCTCGGACGCTTACGGTTCATGCGCAACGCCACCTCCATCTTCGACATCCATTTCGGTCCATCGTGACCGGCTATTTCGCTACCGTGACCGCCGATTCCGGAAACCGACCAAAATCGGTCACGTTCGACCGAAATGACTGGTCACGATCCGCCGAAACCAGCGGTCACGTTGCTCCGGAACCCCCGGTCACGTTCGGCCGGAATACGCACCCAAGAGCCTACGGACTGCTTTCAGCGAAAAGTTTCTGCGGCATGCAGGTAAACAATCGACGTGATTCGGGCGCATCCTTTCCTTTCAGAGCAAGCGTCTTGCGAACTCAACTTGACTGAGCGGACGTATCGACGACTCGATGGAGATACTGAGGCGGGATTGGATCCGGCGTGCCAGCGATGCGGTAGCGGTTTCTCGATGCGGGAATCGTCGGGGAACTTTAGTTCCAAGAGGGTCAGGTGCGGTACCGCTCTTGATTTCCTAAACGCAGTGAATCTAGAGTTGCAACAAAACTTTGAACGATGGATCCAGAGCCGTGTCGTGTTCAGGGTTCGGGACTAAGGGTAAGCCGCCGACCGGCATGTGGTGAATCGGCTCGACAGGAAGATTGCTGCCTTCAAGCGAGCGATTTTTTGGCACCGCCCGTGTGTCCTGGCTGCTGCGGAGGTTCGCTAAGAGCGGTCAAGGAGAAGAGCGTGATGAAGAGCCAGATGATCTCGATCAAGGGGAAAGATCTCTCCCCTGCCGAACCGTTTTATTCCCTGGCAGTCTAATGGCGCTTGGTGATAGGGCCGTTTGCGCTCATCGCGATTTAACGCAAGAGAACCCGTGGGAATCAGTTGTATACAATTACAGTTCTGACTAGAGCCGATTGCTTTACAAAAGCCCTAAATCCCGATATCGCTGCCGTTTAGCCAATAACTCTGGGGCGTCCCTAGTAATCCGTAATGCATGCTTCAGGTACCCAGCAGCAGCGGCGTAATCGCGCATTTGTTCGCATACTTGTATGAGCCGGACTAGTACAGGTGGTTTGGAGGGTGACTTTCGATTAATTGTTTCAAGAGCCTCTCGCGCTGCCGGAAAGTTTGCTTCCAGTCCAAATATTGTGGCCAAGAGAAAGTCGAGCTCTAGAGATTCCCCGTCAAGTGTTCTGGCGTCATCCAAAAGACTTTTTGCCCGATCAATCTTACGAAGAGAAAGAAAAGCTTTAATGCCCAGCAAGCGTATTGACTTTGCATTCTCATCCTGAGGAAGCGCACGCTGTCTTTCCCGCTCGAATACCTCTTCAAATTCAAAAAGCCGGTTAGCACGATAGAGCGCGTTGAGTTGCTGCAATAATGCGCCACAGTCACGCGTTCTCGTAAACTCGGCTCCAGCGATCTTCGCCGCCTTGAAGTAATCCTGGGCCTCCAAGGCATCCACGACTGCCGTCGACCAGTCAACGAGACGTTGATTGGTCGAGATAGCTATCGAGTAATGTGGAGCGCTTAATTGTCTGTCCCTGGCGAAATCAAATGCATGGCGCAATGATTCGATATCGTGGAATCTGTTTGATGGAGCTTTTTCAAGACATCGGAGGATCAAGTCATCAATCGCGGGTACGATGTTGGCGTTGATTTCGCTCGGTTTCTTAAATGGGGCATGGCGCCGCACCTGCGCCGGCGTTTCATGGGGTAGTCGCCCTGTCAGCAGTTGGTAAAGGAGAACACCTAAGCTGTAAATGTCACCACGAAGGAGTTCCTCAAAGGTTCCCTTGCGCGAAACACTGTCCGAAAATTCCGGTGCGGCATATAGGACGGTCCCGCCATTCTCCCTGGTGCGGACATAGATTTCCTCAGGAAGAGCCGAGCTTCCAAAATCGGTCAGCTTCACCAAGTCCCCGGCACCTACCAAGATATTGTGCGGTTTGATATCGCCGTGGGAAATGGGGGGCAATAAGTTGGCTAAGAAACCGATGGCATCCAGAACCTGGGCGTAGATGTTGAACAGTCGTTCAAACGTGTTTCCGAAGTGCTGATTTCTTTGCTCCAGCTTCTGCGCAAGACTCTGGCTAGGGAAGTATTCCATCTCTATGAAGAACCATTCATTCTCCGGTGGAACCCTTCCCATGTCGTGAATTCGGACGATGTTGGGATGACTTTCGATATTGAGAAGTTCTTTCCCCTCCGCGAGACGTCGATCGTCTTTGGTTAAGTCTTTTGGAATTTTTACCGCAACAATCGCGCCGTCTTTCAATCGCTCCGCACGCCAAACCCAACCATGGCTTCCGTCGCCTAGACATTCAAGTAAAAGATACTTGTCACCCAGGCGTTTATTGGTACCAGGTAGAAAATGGGCCGACCTGATATTCACAATAACCTCTCGCAACGTAACTGCTTTAATAACATGCTGCCATTGCTTTCGATTTCGAAGAGGAATCGACTGAACACGACTGCTATAGCGCGAACGGGGGGTACTCGAGCACCAACCGATGACCTGAAGCCATTGCGGCATCGTTCCACGAGTTTGTCTTTGTCCGGAGCGGAAACCACCCCCTTGTTCCACGTAGCGAGAACCAGAACGGAGGGGCTATTACCCCAACGCATGGAGGCTTCAAGCAGATTGCACAACTTCTCATCGAGTTTGAGTTGGCCACGCTCAGTACCGTCGAATCGTTCGAACTCGACCAGGGCAATGGGGGACCGCTGCTGACGACAGAACCATGTCGAATCCGATCTAATGTCGGCCCCGTGTGTCATTGGCGCCGGGCACTCGGTCACCGCCATGAATCCCATTTCCTGGCCAAGCGCGTTCCAGACGCTGCAGCCCAGGCTGTGGACGAGCACATCTGCATCACGTACACCCCAGTGGGTAAGCATCGGATAGCTACGTTCAACGAATTCGAGCGATGACATCGCCTCGCAAATGCGACGGGCCAAATCACTCACCGAAGGTCCCCCAAACGCGCAGAACTTCAGGGGATTCGCCGCCATGGATCAATGCCTTGCCGCCTACTTTTACGAGCAAGGGCGCGGGAATGGATCGACCGCACACCAAAGCCTCACCCGTCGAAAGACCGGGCAGTTCATCGAGATCCGCCTTGCTCACCATGTCCGAGGCTTTGGCGATAAAGCGCTGGTCGTCCGGATTCTTCAGGCGCATGGTCACCAAGGTATTGCATTGCGAGGTCACATCCGCGTCCAGCTTCGACGGGCGCTGGCTGACGATGGCGAATCCCACCCCAAATTTGCGACCTTCGCCGGCAATCTTCTTGATGATTCGATGGCTGACGGCGTTGCCGGCAGCCGGGGCGAAGTTATGACCTTCTTCGTAGACCAAAAAGCAGGGGCGCAGTGGGTCAGTCTTGCTCGAAGCCGCTCTGAGGATCTCGCTCGAGAGCAGTGCACAGACGACCTGCTTGGCCGTGTCGCTTAGTCCTTGCAGATCGATGACGATAAGGCGTCCTTGTCGGTTCGAGGGGCGGCCCACCATCTTGTAGATATCTGTTGGCGCATCCATCGCTGCTGAGTAAAAACTCTGCGCTTCGTTAAGGACGCGAGACAATTTCATGGATGCCACCGCAGCACTGCGGCCATTCAATGCCTTTGCCTCCGCTTCCGAGAGATCGTCCCACTCGCGTAACTCTTCAATACCGTCACCTAGGAGGTAGCGAAGGCGATTGATATCCCTGGGCTCGGTTTTGTCCGCATTTCGCCAATATCGGATTGCAACATCGAGAACCCGTTGCTGGGGTTCGGTCAGCCCCGGCAGGATTTCAGCCACGTCGTCCATCTCAAAATGGTCGAACTGAAGTGCAAGTTGCGTATTCTTGCCCGCGTACTTGTGCTTGAAAGATTCGTTCTGCGGCGTGTAAACCTGAATACCGGCACCGGCCTGCTGGAGCCGTTCCAGCATGTCGCGAATCCTGGGCAAAACATCGCGATCGCGAGCATCCTCCACCTCTGCGAGCCCATCAGAAAAATTCAGCTGCCCCCTCGCCAGAGCTTTTCCATACTCTCCATGCGGATCGAAAACAACGACCGTCCCGTTATTGAGTGCTACTAGCCGTTCGATGATGCGCCCAACTGTGTAGGATTTCCCGGAGCCGGTCATAGCCAGTACTGCCATGTGCTCGGTCACTAGTTTATTGACATCGAGAAAGACGGGGACGGTGTTTTCTCCCCGTTCATATCCCACCAGATTTCCCAAATGAAGGCTGGTGTGTTCATTAAATTCGTAGAAATCGCTTAGAAACTGGAAATCCACCGTTTCCACAGCTGCACCTGGATCGAGCGGCCGGCGAGGAATCTTGATCTGGCGAGAAACCGGATCGCGGTAACCTACCAATTCCAAATTGGCGAACAGGCTTTCACCCGTAACATTGGCACCGGGCAACAACTCGAGTTCGGTCACCCCATCACCAAAGCCCGCGTTGAACAGCATGTTGGTCCGGGTAATGCGGGTGACACGCCCAAGCACGGGAACGACGCCCTCGTCCGCGCGCTCTTGATGCATGATGCGCACGAACTCCCCGCGGCGTACGGAAAAAGAGTCGTTCACCACCATGGTGAGTTGCGCCGCGTCGCCGGTGTTGCCGACCAGCTTGCCCAGTACTTTGTGTTTCATCATTCAAACCCCTCATCGAGCCCCGTCAACCAGGTACTCTCGACATCATTATTCCGGAGTGCTTCGTTTAATCCCTGCCGATAGTAGGCCGCGAATTTCTCAAGGATATTCAACTGTTGTCGGCTCAATAACTGCGGCAGTGGCATAGCCTTTCTCTGACTTTGCATATCAAGAACCATCAACCGGGTGGCCACGGCGTCCAGCAACGCTGAATCCCAATCGGACTCTTCCCCGGCCATCTGAGCCATTTGGATCTGGCCTCCACGTGCGCTCCGGAAGTGAAATCCGATCACGCCGTAATCAACTTCGCCGGCCGGCTCCATGCGAGATCGGTTTTCTGTCATTCGAAAGGCAATCGTCCGGGTGAAGCTGCCCAGGATCCCGTTGATGAATCGGGTATCTCCGATACCCATCAGGCGCTCTTCCAGACCAGAAAGCCCGCTGGCCGACTCGGGTGAAAATCCATCCGACAGCAGGAGATGTTTGCGGCCATCCACGGTACGCAGATCCTGCCGGGCGATGCTTACGATGGCGCTGAATCGTTCCGCGAGAATACTGGTAAGCACGGGTCCATCCGGATTCCATGGGAATAGGTCTTTACGGTGCTTCTGCCAAAACCCTTCGATGGCATCGCGGGTCTTTTCGTACTCCGCCCAGTGACGGACGTTCCGCTTCAACGGGATCATGTCCCTGCCGATAAAAAGTGGTGTATCGATCAATATCAGATTAGGAGCGGCATCCTGAATAATAAGGCGCTCGACCAAGGCGTAGCAGTGGCGCATTTCCACCAGGTCCAGCCGTTTGCGTTGTGCTTCGAAATCGATGTCGTCCAGTTCGGAAACCGAGTCCGTTCCGGTAGTGCTGATCTTGTTTTCCTGGATGAGAAGATCGGTTCTCACGGCAGCGGAAACATAAATGAATCCGCCAAGAGCCCGGTGTATGCAGGAGTGGCTAGCGATACCGGATACCGCAAGGTTGATGACGGAAGGTCTCTTGACAGCCTTGATCAGCCCTGCATCCCTGAATATAGGGGCAACGTGTTCGATATCCCGAATTTGCTTCAAGAGCCGCCCTGCGCTGCCCGGAAGACGAAGCTGGCTATCTATCGCGAGAGCTTGTGCAAGATTTGTCGTCTTCATCGAATTCACGCTGCTCCATTGAGATTTTCGGCAAACGCCCAGTATCTTGATGATTGTAAATAATCCAATCCCTCTGGGGTTAGGCCGCCGTCATCCAGAAATCCGATGAGCTTGAGGCGGGCAAAGCTCTCTGGCAAATCAAACTGGGTCAGATCGAGCAAGGGAACGGTGAAGTTGCGCAGGCAATCTGTGAGCCTGGGTGCTGTTGCGACACCAAAGCCATAACAGCACACCATGACGGTTATATCCTCCGGATGGAGCACGTCTTCCGGGCGGATCTTACTCGGTACCGGAGCCGATGCCTTGCCGGCGTGCCGGCCGAGCGCTTCAAGGAACGCAATTACCGAATCGGCATGATCCAGTAGGCTAACGGACCACAGTGGCAATACGGTAGCGGCAATCAGCCCGCTGTTCGAATGGGCCTTCCAATATCGGGTGTGGCTTGAATGATCTGTCCATTGTCCGCTATCAGTGTCGCTGCTACCGTCAACGCCCTGAATCCGATAGATGACCTCTTGCGCGATCCAATGCGCCACCGAATGGGGTTCAGGGGCGACAGGGCGATTGGACGCGAATTCACAAACCCAATCCAGGGTAGAAATAATCCGGCCTTCCTGGTACGGGGGCAGCAGCAGCGATATGCGGCCAGGTTGTCTCGCCCAAGCCGTATATTCCGATTGCTGGTCGCCGGCCACTTGAAGCTGCTCTCCGGTCATGAGCAGCACGCCGGTGTTCGGCAGTGACAGGCTCGGCAATGGTTCCGCGGCAAGCAGATTTGCCAGAAAGCGGCCACGCCTGTGCCCGTGGAGCGCTGGCGATAGATAGAACTTCAAGGCCCGTCTCCAAAGCTCAGTTGCATTTTCAGAATGCCCTTGCTGATCAAGCAATCTTGTGTTGCCGGATCGAGCATGGGGTTTTCCCCGGCCGTAATCGCGGCGGCCAGTTTCCGCCACGCATTGAAGTCCAGTCCGGTGCCGTCGAGCAATTGGTTGGCTTGTTTCTCCCACTGCAGACATTGTGCATCTAGCTTTATCTGCACGTCGTGCAGACTCAGCGGTTGAATCTCATCGAGTCGAATAGGTTGCGGCGCCGGCTTTCTGCAGGCGAGGAGCAATGGGGTCAACACTGATAGGTACTGCTCGTTTACGGCGGAAAGCTTGGCCTCGCAGTGCGCTGCGATGGCATTTTCGATTTTTAGAAGTTCACCACCGATCGGACTCAGCTGCGTTTGAATGGGCTTCATCAAGCGCTCCGGCACCTCCAGAATGGCCGCAAATTGACCTTTTCTCGCTTGCTCGCGAAATTTCTCGCGCTCAATTTTTGCGGACTCCGCGATCTCCTCGAAGTAATCGCCGATCAGAATCAGCTTCTGCACAAGCACCGCCACCGCTTGGGGATGATTCGCTTCAGCATAGTCGGAAGGTAACGGTTCCAATTTGCGCGCGGCCTCGTGACAACGCCCCTGCAGCTCAGCCAGATAGTCGGCCGCTCGCTCGTATCTTTCTTTACCGTCCCGGTATGCACGCATGATATAGCCGCTGATGTCGGCAAAGCTTTGGTGGGTGCTGGAGTCGATGTTGACACCGGCTTCATCCCCTAAGAGGTGCAATCGTTCCGCCGCCTTGTCGAGTTGCAGCGAGCGCAGATAGTGCAGCAGGGTATCGGAGCTCGCGGTTCCCTCGGTGGCCGCGGTAGCGCTGTCATTCTGTTGCTGGAGCGCTCCGTCCAGTATGTTGGAAACCGTTTGCAACGACAGTGTGAATAAACTCCGGGGAAAATGGGTCAGACCCTGGCTATCTGTGTTGATATCGCTGATCAAGGCAGCGATTCGCTGCTTGATCTGCTGTGCCGCTTTATCGACGAACTCCGCAAAAAGTCGTGCCTGCTCAATGCGCTGGTAGAGCGATTGTCCCTTGTCCTCCAGACGTACGGTATTGATATTGCCGAGGCTGATGCTCGGTGGGATCAGTGGTTTGACGCGGGCTACCCGATGAAGCACTTCGGAACGACCTTTTAAGAGCGACGGCAGTTTTTCTGCGATCAACGCCAGCTCGTCTACGCCTACCAGCCCCAAAGCTTCTTCATCGACTTTGAGCTTGTCGAACGCCGTGCGGGCAGCCTGGAGTTGGTCATTCGCCTCGACGGTCTCGGTTCCTACCGGCACTCTGCCCAAAGGCGCAAACAGGGCTGGAATGCGGTCATAGCCAAACACGCGTTCCAGCTTGGCGACAGTGGTCTTATAGCTATCGGCGGCACTGCCTTCAAACCAGTTCCTGGCTTCGGTGATCGCGTAATCCAGTTTTGCACGCGGATAGGACCGCCACTTAGCATGGGGGGCCGTGGCATCTTCCAATTGCAACAAATGCAGTTCGCCGCACCACCACATCCAGTCATCGAAAACGTTCTTTGGTGTTAGGCCGGCGTGCGCCAAGTACCCCCAATACCAGTCCCTTTTGGCCTTGTCCAAAGTCCATTCCTGCGTCTTGGCCGGGTTGCCGATACGGGCCAGGAAGTGTGGCAGCTGTGCTTGCGCTTGCTGCGGATTGGCAAGTTCAGAGAACCATCCGGCATTTTCTGTCTTTGTATATCCCAAGCCCAAGAACCTATTGGGTAAGGCTAGGCGCTGCAATAACGCCGCCACATCTTCGCTATTGATCCCGTGCCGGATGTCCAAATCATTCAGGCTGGCGAGGTTCGGCTCATCGACGGCAAACAGCTTCCAAGTACGGAAGAGCAGCTCACGTTCGTGAGTATTTATCTTTCCGGTGGGCCTGAATGGCCACGCAATCAGACCGCGCTCGTTGAGCCGTTGCCGCCATTGGTGCATGGCCTGATAGGCGAAGTCACGTAGCGCATTGAGCTTGCCTTTAAACTTGCTGGTCAAGGCGCTCTCGGCCATCGCAAAGTCTTTGCAGTATTCAGTCAGAAGGCCAATACGTTCCAACTGATCGACTTCGCTTTGATTCAGGTAGTAAAGGAGCACGTCGTCCTTGAGCTTGTCACTCACGTCGCCCCGATTGTATTGCTCCATCAAATGCGTCGATGTCGTAAAAGCCATGACCGGAAAGCGGCCATCTTCCCCATGGCGCAAGGCGGCTAGACGATGCAGCCGATCCAGTTCGTCGCGGTTATTTACCCAGGCAAACCAGGCCAGGTTATCCGGGTGCAATTTCAAACCGTCGCAGAACAGCAGGCCGCCCCGTTGGCCGGCTGCCTGACCCCGCGGGCTGGCCTGGATCGTGAGATGTTCATGGTTCGGATAGGGCGCCTGCGCATACTGCCAGTTTTTGTCCAGCAGGCGCATCAAGCCCGTGAGTCGCACCTGGAAGCGCAGCGACACATTTTTGCCGCCATCGAGCAGGAAGCGCTTCATCGCTGCTTCGTGCGCATCGGCATCGGCCGGGTCGCGGAAGACCATCGTGTTGTGCTGTTGATTCCGGTAACGCAGATCCAGCCGCAACAGCATTGCCACGCTGGGGCCGATATGTGTGGCGTCCTCGTCGGGGAGCTGATGCTCGTTGCCGATCAGCTTTTGCCACAGCGCATCGGCCGCAAATTCCACCGCTGGATGGTCATACAGCAGGCTCAAAAGGTGCTTGAACTCGGCTCGGGAGAGCGGTAGCAACAGTACGTCGGTTTCGGTTTCGTTGATGGCGAACGTGCGTAGGTTCTGCAGCAACGCGGTCAGACTAAGAGCCTGTTCCACGGCGGGGTAAAACCAAGCGTCCTTTTCCCGCTTGAACTTGGCGTCTTCCAGGGCTTGTCGGCACTTCAGCGCATCGAATGGGATCTTGCGATAGAGGCTGGCGACCGGCTCGGCGTCTTCATTCTGCAGGTTCAACAGTTCTTTGCAGCGCGGCGGGCATTGGCTCAACGCCAGTGGCAACTGCCCGTAAAGCAAGGTGCGCGCAACGTCTTTCAGCTCATAGTCACCGGTTTTGATGCCGTCGATCGCGTGAGCGTCCAGCACATGCTCTGCTACGCGGCCCGAGCTCTCGATCACGGCATCAAACAACTCCCCGATGGCGGGAATGGGCTTGCCGGCGGATTCGTACTGTGCCAGTACGGAATCCACATTGGCCATAATGACGTTGAACCAGCCGAAATTAGCGCCGCTCATGCCATAGGCGGCTTCCACCAGACCCCTCGGGTAGTCATAAGCGAGTTTGCGTTCCAACTTGAGTTGCTTCACGTAGTCGGACACATCCGCAAAGGCATTGTGTTCGAGTTCCACCAGTTCGAAGCGTCGCGCCACGGACTGAATTTCGCGCAACTGCTGGCCCAATAGCGGAGAACACAGCGCGACGTAGCGCAACCAGGGCAGCTTGCGACGGGGATCTTCCTCCTTGATGGCCTTTCCGATCAGGCGGATAGCTTGGCCATCCAGACGTTTCGCGTCGTCCTGTTCCAAGCCGAAGGTGGCCGCCTCGGCGACGGTTTCCAGTTCGTCCAATACCACCAGCACATAGCGAATGCCGAACTGCTGCAAATAGGTATAGGCGGATTGAACCAGGCGCACGACCAAGCCTTCTTCCTCGTACAGCGCTTCATCGTTGTGCTGTTGGCCTATTTCCAAGCGATCGGCCAATTGGCTGGAGTCAAACCCGGCGGGCGTCAATCGGTGCAAGGCTTGCTCGGCGATCCTGCTCTGGATCGAACCGTCGAACCGGCCGGTCGCCAAAGGCAGCAAAGCTTTATACAGACCAAAGCCAAACCAGTTGTCCGAATTCTGGTAATCGGAAGCCACCTGCGAATAGCGGATGTACAGGGCAAGATACTGGTCTTGCGTCGCCTGATCGAACAACTTCTGATCGGCAAGGTTGCCGTCTTGATCGCGCACAAACCAGCCTTTGGAGCAGTCGTTGATCTGTGCGATCAGTTCATGCCCCAGGCGGGATTTGCCTCGGCCCCATTCCGCTTCCACCGCGAATACATGCGCGAAGTTGTCGGCATCCTGATCCACCGTATGGATGAAAGTACGGTAGCGCTTGAAGAAACGGCTCTGACCCACCAGTGGGTCGCGTGGCGGATAGTCGGAAACACCGGTGGCGGCCCAGACATGACGCTTGGTCAGATGGGCGATCATTTCATCGGTCACGGGGTCATGTTTGTTCACTCGTCATCTCCTGGGCGCTTCATACCCGGCAAAGCGCTAATTCGTTCGCTGCGCATGTCCTCGGCGCTCATTCTGACGGCCTGCCACAACAGGCGGCCGGTTCGATTGAATACCTTGCTGGCCGGCAGCCTGAAACAGGCATCAGCAAACAAGGGATGAATGAGATATTGGCCGTTCTGGCCGCTGGCGCCATCCTGGTAGCGCCACACATGGCGGGTCAAAAGCGACCCGACGATCCCGGCCAGCAAGGTATTCAATTCATCGGGCCGGGGAGAGTAGGGGAACCAGTACACGCCTAGATGCGACAGGCTGCGAAGTACCAAATCGGCCAAGGTACCGCAGCGTGTTTCATCGCCCTCCGGCCCTGCCACTAGCACGCTGATCTCGCCGGGAGTGAATGCGTTCTGGCCGGGCGTCAGCTCCAGCAGCAAACCGCCGCGTGTCTCCGCCGCCCAGTTATATTGTGCATAAACGATCATTGTCAGCAGCAGCGCCCAAGGCGTACGTAGCACCCAAGTCATCGCGGTATCATCCGTGCCGGTGTCATCCGACGCGGCCAATTTACCGTGCAGCAAATAGTTGGATTCCACAGTGGTCCCCGGCAGGGCGAGCAGGCGGCCCTTGATCCAGTTCTGATCGGCCTGAACACCGCTGCCGTCAATCATAGGCAATATCGGAAGAGTGTCGTTCCGGGAGACAGATAGCTCGAACGCAACAGCCAGCGCCCGCGCCAGCATGGGCGTTGCGGCCGCCTGTTCGGCGCTCACCCCTAACAGCTCCCGCTCGACAGCTGCGGAGGGGGTGGGCTCCAGTGAGGCGTGTGGCAGTTGCGCCTCCACCCATGCCGCCGCCCTGCCCACTTGGGTCACCAGATCCGCCAGCGCTTCGCCCCCCATCTGCCCGGCCTCCCGGCAGCGCGCCGCCAGGATGCGTAGCCAAGGGGCACGCCACTCCGGCTGTAAGGCGAGTAAAGCCATCACCAGTTCGTTATCGGAGCCTAATGCCTCACGCTGGGCGAGCAATAAGCGGCTTGCTGCCCAGCCGTCGGAGGTCGGGAACGCGATTCCCTGTAAGATCGCCTGGAAGCGACGCTCGGGGTCGGACAAGAAACCTTGCCGGAGCAGACAGGACAAAGCGCCGATCCATTTAGAATCCATCGAAAAGATCCCCGGTTCTTGCCGCATCAATGCGAGCTGACTTCTGAGCGGCCTTGCGTGCCTTCTCTTCAGCCTGCTTTTTCGCGATGAATTGATCGATGCTGTCTGTGTTGTAGGGCCAGAACAACTGGGTATAGGCTTCGTTCGGAGCGGGTACCAGTTTCTGAAGCAACTTCAGCTCGGCTTCATCACCCACAAGCCAGGTCGGTATGTCCGGCTTGGCCATGAAGGCAGAGAAACCGGCAGGCATGACGTGTTTGGCCAATACACTTAGAGGAACTTCGTTGGCTATCTCGGGAGCGTCCAGCAAGTGCTCCAACAGTCTCGCACCTCCGCCCACATAGTCGCCGCCGATATAACGGCCGGCGTCACGATAACCCGGAGGTTCACAATGCCAGTGCTTGGCGATAGCCTGCTGATAGGCTTTGACGCTCGCGGTTTTGAATCCGACCTTGACGCGGCTGATGAAGCCCAGGGCGTTATATGCATAGGCATTCGCCAGCGCTTCTTCCAGAGGGGCATGGGGATGATTGAAGGTGTTTGCCGCTTGTTGAGCCCAGTACCGCAGGAAAACCGGCTGAATTCGTCCTTGAGCCGCAAAGACGATTTCCAGCGTGGTCGCTGTGGCCTCCACGAGATGATGAAAAAATTCGTGGTTAAACACCTCGAACAAGACGAGGTGCATCAAGGTTTCCGGGGAAAATACCTTGAGCTGCTGGCTCTGTTGCACCAGTTCATGGTGGTAATTCAACAGGGGGCCTATCAGCAGATAAATGCCCCATTGATCGAACGGGGGGAAGTGGAACGGCCGGTAGAATGCCAGGGCATCGGCCGGCAATTTGGTCCATTGCAACTCCCGGACAGCGGCTTCCGCGTTCTTCACCGCACCCCACATGGCATCCTGGCTGACCCCGAGTTGCCTGTCCTTGAAGCGCTCCTTCAAAGCCTTCAAATCGTCCCGCTTGCTCGGCCGCGATTCACGGCGGCTCGTCGACTGCGCCAGCACGACGTTCCGGCTCAGCATCTCCAGGGCCGGCTCGGCAGCGTCAGTCGGACGATCGAATACTCCGCTTTCTTCCGTGAGCCCCTGCCGGTCTAGCCATTGGAATAGCGTTGGCATGTCATGATGCAGTTGGGAGTGTAGTCCCAAGTGGGGCAATGTATCGTGCTGTGCCTTTGCCATCCCGGTTCTCTTGTGCCTAGGTTTGCTCTGCTTGTGCGAGCAAGTCATAGAGCTGGTCGAGGTCGGCGAAGAGCGGTGGCCCAGCGCCATCGACGCCGTCGGTTTTTAGATGGGTCAGGATGCTGCGATCGAGGGTGTCGTCGCTGGCTTGCAGCCCGTTTTGGGCGGCGATCAGCAGACTTCCGTCGAGCTGGCCTTCGATTAGAGCTTCAACGAGAAATTTTGCTGTCTCAGTCAGTTGTTCCGAGTATTTCTTCGTCTTAAACCTCAGCTCGTGAATTTGATTGAACTTGTCCAAGTCTGCTCTGGAAAAGTCAGGAATAACAATGTTGCCCAAGTTGTCTTGATTGATGCCTGGCATTGTTGTCCCCGTCGAGAACTGCCAAAACTGCATATTTCCGGCCATGGAGTTCAAGAACCATGAAAGAATTGGCATGAGTTCTGATTTTTTGGGCTTACAAGCAAACACCTCGCTAGAGCACAGGAATTCTTCTGTTTCCATCACGACCGCAGCGATTCCAAAAGTGCCTTTGCGGGTCAGCAGAAGATCACCTATTTTTGGCTTTTGTTTGTAGCTGGCATCTTCAAGTGCAGCGATTCGGACTCTAGGAGCATGTCGCAAGTCGATGTATCCGGGCTTCACATGGGCCACTTTTACATAGGGCAATCCATCTTTCAGTTCTGTTCGTTCGTCGAATCCATTGGTAACACTTTCGAGAAGATCGAAAACCGAAACTGTTTTTCCTAGGGAACGCAGATTTTTCTGGTTATTGAGGTAATGATCTCGATAGGTTGTCGCAGTCAGCATATCGGTCAATAGATCTGGCGACACTTTCGATGTCAGACTGGATGGTAACTTTTGACTAGGCTGATAAGCCGAAACAAAAGTATCGAGTTGCTGTTCCAACTCCTTTGCCCAAGCCCGTAGCCGCTCGGCTTGTCGGATTTTGTCGCCGATGTATTTTTGGGCTACAGCGGACACTTTGAGTAAAGGCAGCCGCTTAAAGTTATAGAGATATATGTGTTGCTGAACTGCCCCTCCTGCCTCACGGGACATAAAGGCTTGCGCATATCTAGTCGTAAGCCAAGCTGCTACGAAGTGCGAGTCGTAACTTGTTTCACTGAGGCTGAACTTGATAGTGTCTTGGTTTGAGTTCGCAACGGGGATAGTCTCAGGCAAAACAGCCAATCGGCCGACTGTGCCAGACGTCGACATGATGATGTCGCCAGCTCTCAGTGCTGACTTTGATAGCAAAGAATGAGTGGCCTCAGTGACGTGAGACAGTGCGGATTCATCAATCAAGGGGCTTTCGATCGCTTCAGCCTTGATAAATGGGACACCGGTTTCAGCATCCGCCCAGACGATATCGTTGCAAAGCGCATAGGCACCGAATTGCCAGGGTTCACACACTGAACCGATAGGTTCAAGGCTAAAGCCGCTTTGATGAATCTGTGCCCTTGCAGCATAAAATTCCTGGGAATAAAACCCCGTGTCCAGTCGCTCAGGAGAGAAATCAGCAACTGGGACCCTAACGATTGCAACCATCACTCACTCCTCTTATAAGCACCAACAATCCTATCGAGATCATTAGGCACACCCACCGAGTAATCCTCGATATTGTTCTTCACCACATAGCCCAATGTTTCCGCCACGGCCATGAACACATCGCCTTGAGGCTCGGGCAGGAACTGCTCGGGACGCTCCTTGCTGGCCTGGCGCTTTTGCAGATAAAGCACCGAGGTCTTGGCGCCGGTTCCGGAGAGCTTGAAGGTATCCGCCGGCAAGGAGATCACCGCCTTGACGATGGCCTTGCCGCCGACGAATTGGCCGGTTTTCTCGTCCTTCTTGCCCATGATGTATTCGCGCACGTAGCGCTCGCCCGAGTTGCACAGCACGCCGTCGGGCAGCACGATCAGCAATCGGCCGCCGGGGCGCAGGAGTTGCAGGCAGCGGTCGATAAACAGCACCGCGGGGTCGATGGTGGCGCCGACCGGTTTCCAGTTACCCTTGCCATCGGGCTTGCTGCCTAGGGCCAAGCCGCTGGTGGTGGGGGAAAGTCGGTATTGCGGCTTCTTGCCGGTGGAAACATTGCGCAAATCGGTGCGGTAGCCCGGCCATTTGGGCGTGCCGTCCTCATCCAGGTACAGGTCGCCGGTGTCTTCCCATTTCATTTTGGTGTAGCTGTAATAGGTGTGGAAATAGTCGACGGTTTTTACGGCGGGGCGAAAACCACCGAGCACCTGTTCCATCTGCGCCTCGTAGCGCTCCTTGGATTCCTTGCCTTTCTTATCGCTGGTGAATTTCGGCGTGCCGAACGGCGGATTGGTGCAGATCAGGTCGAAGCTATTGGGCTTGAATGCTTTGGTCGTCAGCGAGTTGTCGGTGTAGAAAATCTTGGCCTTGGGGGCGCCTTGCAGGGCCATGTTCACGCGCGCCAGCATCACCATGCGCGGAGCAGTGTCGGCGCCGGTGAAGGCGTTATCGCGCAGGGTCCGTTTGAGTTTGGTTTTCTGCGCATCGCTCATGCCGCCGAGACGGTCGACCACGTTTTCGATATGGCTGAGCGCCACCGAGCCGAAACCGAAGGAGCCGCATGTGGGATCACAGAATCTGAACTCGCCCGAGGTCAGCCGCTCCATCGCGGCGTTGTCTTGCTGGATATCGTGCATGGCGATTTCCAGCATGGCCTGCTTCACCGGATTGGGCGTCAGGAAAACGCCCAAACCACCCTTCGATTCGAAGTTGGCGCGCAAGAATACGTCGAACACGCGGCCCAGCAGGTCGCCCGCCACATCGGCCAGGGTGCCGACCTCTTTGCCGAGGATCGGCCGGCCCTGGTTGTCCGTCACCGGCCCGAGGTTTTGCATGGCTTCCAGCAAGGTTTCGAAGTTCTTGGGCTGCGACAGCCGCAAGTGGGAATCCGGCGGGAAGATGGGATTAGGGGTGCCGTCGTCGCTCACCACCACATAATCGTCATGTCCTTTAAATGCTTCGAATGCGGCTTGAATTTGCTTGACGGCATGCGCCCCGTGCTTTGCCACATATTTGTAGTCGAACACCTCGCGGAAGCGTTGGGTTTTGCCTTCGTGATCGGTGAAGCTCAGCTCTTCGCTGTGATGCACCCGAAAGGTTTCGAGGAAGAGCAGCTTCGCCACCTCCTCGATGATGTCGTTCTTATCATTGACCCGGTCCTTGACGGTCTGGAATACCTGCTCGTGGAAGGCATCGAAGCGGTGCATCAGCCGGGTGTAGATGCGCATCGACCAGCGGAAAGTCGGGTCCTTTTCCAGTTTCTCGTAGTTCCGGATCAGCTCGATGGAGGGCACTTCATCCACCGAGTGGGTACCGTCGCTGCCATCGACGCCAAACAGACAGTAGCAGCGACTGTTCTTGTCATCCTGCAAGTGGGCGAACACCGGCCAGTCGCCACTGACGCTGGCCAGCAGTTCGTAGGCGAGCTGATCCAGCTTGTCTTCGCGCGAATACTCCCAATGACCGGGTTCCAGCGCGATCAGCAGGATCGATGGGGTTTGATTGCCTTGAATTACGCCCCAGATCAGGCCGGCTTTCACGAAGTCGTGGTCTGAGCCGAGAGGCGTGTGCTCGGTGTAGTCGGAATAGTGTTTGCGAATCTGTTGATAGCGTTGCTCAAGCGTTTGTTCGGTCGTCATTATTGTTCGAGATTTCAGTTTTTAAGCCAGCTTCACCAACGGGCCTCTCAGTTCGAGTCGCGCGTCTTGCATGGCGGCAGCACGCAACATGGGTTCGGTCACAACCATGCCCGCGGGCAGCTTTCCAAGCAGTTGTGCCAGTGGCATGGGCCTTCCCGCCTTGGCCAGCAAAGCCACCAATTCGTCCGCAAGCTTATTCGATGAAGCATTGACCGAGCTTTCTAGCTCATATGCTTTTTCACCAGTGGGCATGCTGCACTGCCGCACGCCGGGCAGGCAGGCCAAATACAGACTAACCTGTTCCCTGGACCAGCCCAGTCGTTGCCAGATCGGAGCATGATCAAGCCAAATCTGGTCGAGCGTACAGTGGCCATTGGTCAGGGTGCGCTGGATAGTATCCAACAGATGGGCAGGATTCATTTCTTTTGATCCCCCTCCGCTCCCGTTGCGCGCCTGTCGCTTTGCTTGGCCGCAATCCAGGCTTCCAGCTCGGCTCGCTTGAAGCGCCATGAGTTGCCGACCTTGAAAGCCGGTATCTCACCATTGGCGGCAAGCCGATAAATCGTCCGCTCGTTTACCTTGAGGTATTCGGCCACTTCATTGATGGTCAAGATTTCATCATTCATAGCATTTTTTCCTCAGTCGGAAAATTCCAAGCGGCGACGGGAATTGTCAAAGAAATACAATAGACTACATTTAGTGCATCTGCCATCCGACACCAGCGAATCTCACATGCCGGGCGCGCCACCGGCAGTGGCGTGTGATGTCGATAGTCGGCTTGACGGGAGGCAGCGGTACTCGGCGACGTTCATTCCCGTTTAGTCATGAGAATGTCCGCTGCCTGGCGTCCGAGGTGTTCTCGCAAAACTCGTGTTAACTCAATAACAACACTAAGAATCCAGAAACCATGCCTGCCATTCATCACCTTTCGATCCGCGTTCCCTGGCACGACAATGCTTGGCAGGGAACAGTCTGTAATAAGCCGCTCGACAACGGGGCTTGCGTCATTCTGCCACGCATCGCCGAGTTGAAGCGTCAGGATTGTGAAAAGCTTCGCCCAGAAATGCGGGTGGATCAGCTTGCTCCGGACGATTTGCCTGCCTGCGTGGCCGAACGCGCGACGTTCATGGCGCCGTTCTCCATTAACCGAACGCTTGTGCACCCATACCAGCAATCGAGCGAGAAGCATCGTGATCTGTTGCCCCTCTCGTTGCACCAGCCGCGATATTCGGCGTCGGCGATACCCTTTCGGTGGATGAACAAAGAATTTGCGAAAGAGTTTGCGGAAAAGTGGCGTCTCGATTTTTCGCCCGAACGTGAACCCACCGAGCCGCGGTGGCTTGCCGAATCGGGATGGGTTCAGAACGGACGAAATCAGCGGGCAATGTTGGAGGGTTTCTTTCGGTCGGTCTCTCCGGAAAAGTCGCTGTGCTTCTTCTATGCAAAGCAAACCCCTTTCTCGGAGGACCCACGCCGTGTCGTAGTAGGCGTCGGCCGGGTAAAGAAATTCGGGCAGCCGATCCAGTTCAGCACAGCCGGTAAGGCCGATGCCGATACGCCATATATTTGGGACATCGTTGTTGAGCACTCAATCACCCCGGACGGCAAGGATGGTTTCCTGATGCCGTATAAGGAGCTTGCCGATCGGGTGGCATCCTCCGGTGTGGAAGTCGACTGGTCCCGGTGCTTGGCTTTCTCCCCGGCCGATCGGCTGACCGAATTTTCTTACGCAACCGAGCATGTCAGCCACGATGCTGCAATTGCAACCCTGCTGGAATGCAAGTCGGCGCTGGAAGCGGCACGCCAGCATTTGGCTGACACCGAATCGATTGCCCGTGCTCTGCGTTGGATCGATGCACGCTTAGCCGATCTTTGGAACTTGCGTGGTCCGTATCCGGGACTCGGTCCGGCGCTGACCGCCTTTGGTATTGAACACGGCAATTTTCTGGCTTTTTATCTGGCCTCGCAGCTCGACGAGAACGCCGATCCGTGGCCACTAGTCGACAAGGTGCTGCGCGATCCGTCGGATTTACCTCATGAGCTGAAGCGGCTCGTTAATCGGGATCTGACGAACCTCTGGATCAAGATGCCCGATGAGCGTCGGAGTTTGCTGAAACTGCTGGCCCGGTTTGCGCTTACGAATCAGCAGGCGATTCGTTACTTCGTCAGAGAGGTACGGGAGAAGGCCGGAATACCGTACTTGGATATCCAGTTGCTGAAAAACCCCTATTTGATCTACGAGGCGGATCGTTTCGCTCATTCAGGTAATGACGATGAGAGGATTGAACCTGTATCGGCGATGACCATCGATCGAGGTACTTTTCCTTCGGAGATTGTCGCTACGAAGCATCCATTGCCGGAACCTTCGGCCTTGAGCGGCCCGCTCGATCCCCGCCGTATTCGAGCCCTCACGATCGAGCAACTCGAAATCGGGGCGCTGGCGGGGCATACGTTGCTACCACGGGACACGATCGTACTGGCAATCCGAGAAGCGAAACTTGAGCCGCCATGTCCGGTATCGGGTGACGTCTTTGACGCGTTGGACGACCAGTTGTCGCCGGAAGTCGTGCCGGTGACTTTGAAAGACGAGAAGCCCGCATACCAGTTGTTTCGGTATGTCGAGATCAGGGATTTGGTCGCCAAGGATATCGATGCACGAGTCAGGAGCCCTAAGCGGCACGAAATCAAGGCGGACTGGGCTTTCGAACTGGATGAGCTGCTGGGACCGGCCGATGCCGGGGACGAGGACGAATTAAAGGCACGGCAAGAAAAAGCAGCAGCACTCGCCGAACTGGCGGCGTCGAGGTTTTCCGTTTTTGTCGGACCGGCTGGTGCCGGAAAGACAACGGTGCTTCAACTGCTATGTAAAAACCAAGAGATCGCTCGCTCAGGCATTTTGCTTCTCGCGCCAACGGGCAAGGCCCGTGTCCAGTTATGGCAGAAATGCGGTCACGATGCTCAGACGCTTGCTCAGTTCCTCGGACAATGGGGCAAACGCTACGACCCGGAAACCGGCACCTATCGCATGACCAAGGGAGAAAAGTTTAACGCGGCCAAGACCGTAATCGTCGACGAATCGTCGATGCTTACGGAGGATATGCTCGGCGCCCTCATGAGTGCTCTTCAGGGCGTAGAGCGCTTAATACTGGTGGGTGATCCCCGCCAGCTGCCGCCGATTGGTGCGGGTCGTCCATTTGTGGACATCGTGCGCTTTCTGACCCCCGACGATCTTGAAGGCGTTTTCCCCAAGGTCGGGAGGGGATACGCCGAGTTGACCATTCAGCGTCGCCATAAAAAATCCGGCAAGGCGGCGAGTTTTCCGGCGGACCTTCAATTGGCCAATTGGTTCAGTGGCCGTCCACTACCTCCTGGCGAGGATGAAATCTGGTCGAGGCTTACTTCGCACGATGACATCGACGGTCGCATCCGCAGGGTTCCTTGGAATACCAATGAGGAACTTCGGGAACGCTTACTTAATGTGATTTGTGAAGAGTTGAAGCTGTCGGGACGTAGTGACCGAAATGGCTTTGAGCAGACATACGGGGGCGGGCTATATAACGAGCGTGTTTACTTCAATCGCGGTGCGGCGAGCAGAGCGGAAGCATGGCAGATACTGACGCCACTTCGAAATCAGATCCTCGGTTCGCGCGATATTAATCGCCTGGTCCAGAAGACTTTTCGCCAAACGGCTATCGACTGGGCTCGCGAGTCCAATTCACCACCGTTCGATCGACGTAAGGCCCGTATCACCAAGGCACGCGGCCCCGAAGAGATCGTTTATGGTGACAAGGTCATCAACGTGCGCAATCACAAGCGCTCGAACGTTTATCCAACGGAAGGAGCCATCGGCTATATCGCCAATGGTGAAATTGGGGTCGTTACCGGGCAGATGAAAAGAGTTACCGATACCTGGAAAGGGCTTCCGTGGCTGACCAAAGTCGAGTTTTCATCGCAACCCGGGTATTCATACGATTACAACGCAGGTGACTTTGACGACGAAGGCACCCCGAAGCTCGAGCTGGCCTATGCGGTAACAGTGCATAAAGCACAAGGCAGCGAATTCGGCATCACGATCTTGGTTCTTCCGGAAAAGCATCCGCTGGTCACTCGAGAACTTCTCTACACGGCTTTGACTCGCCAGCAGCAGCGCGTAGTCATACTCCATCAAGGTGATATCAACAGCCTGCGCAACTTGGCTTCGGATGAACGCGCCGAGACACCCAGGCGATTCACAAACCTGTTCGAAAAGCAGAGGCCGGAGTTCAAGCCTGCTCCCGTCAAGTTAGAGGACGGACGGTATATCGAAGAAGGACTGATTCACCGCTCTCGCCGTGGCACCTGGTTGCGATCTAAGTCCGAGGTCATCATCGACGATGCACTGTACTCCAGGGGTATTGAAGCGGCCTATGAGTTGCCCTTCCTAGGCAAAGACGGTTCGAAAAAGTTGCCGGACTTCACAATCGAGAACGCCTCTACCGGGCAGACCTTCATTTGGGAGCACTGCGGGATGATGACCGATGAAGGGTATCGAAGACGCTGGAAGGACAAACTGGCGTGGTATCGCGAAAACGGGGTGCTGCCTTATGAGGAAGGCGGTGGAGAAGTCGCCAGCCTCATCGTGACAGAAGACGATGAGCACGGTGGTATTGATTCGAGCCTGATCAACCGGATCATCGACGATGTGTTGTCCTAACTAGCGTCGACGGATCTGTGATCACAACCAATAAGAAAGTATCGCAGCGCCCAAAGCGGGCATCGATCCTTCTTCGCATTCAATACGTCGAACAAGAGTCTTGAGATTGACGGAATGCCGGGTTTACGTCAGCACTTAGTTACTGAAATCGCTCGGACGCTACGCGACCGGTATCACAGCGGTTTTCCAATTCTTAAAGAGTTAATCCAGAACGCCGACGATGCAGAGGCCACACGGATCGTTTTTGGTCACCATTCCGGTTTCGGCTCGTCAACGCAACATCCTTTACTGGCGGGACCCGCTTTGTGGATATTCAACAACGGAAAGTTCAAGAAGTCTGACGCCACCGCTATTGAGTATTTTGGCATCAATACAAAAGCGGGAGACGACAGCGCGATAGGCAAGTTTGGGCTCGGGATGAAGAGCGTATTTCATCTCTGCGAAGCCTTCTTTTACGTCGCGTTCGACGGGAGCGAAACACATAAACGCATATTGAATCCTTGGTATTCAGACATTGCTGAGGAACAGTTTCACAACGCGTGGGAAGACGTATCCGATTCGGACTGGCAGAAATTTCAAGAGATCGGGGAGAAATACGTCGATCAGGGCGACTCGTGGTTCCTGATGTGGATTCCTCTACGACGTAAGAGTCACAAGCAGAGCGATTTGGGTGGCGAAGTCGGAGCGATTGTCGAGCGTTATCCGGGCGATTCCGGCTCGGACGAACTGCATTTCCTCCGTAATGGCGATCTTGAGAAAGCTCTTGGATTCGTGTTGCCTCTCCTCAAGCATCTCAGAGTCATCGAGCATGTTGGAGATGCTACGTTTCCGGGATTCACTATTCGAATTGAGAGCAATGAAAACCTCCGTCTGGATCACAAGACTCCGAACGTGAAGGTATCCGGTCGTGTTGTCGGATCCAGTTCGACCAAGTCGGTCATCAAGTTTAGCGGTGTTCAGCGGGCTCCGGCGGACGACGATCCTGCAGCTACATATTTTGAGCGGCTTCGTGCACTAGAGTCCTGGCCAAAATCCTTTCGACTTAACGAGCAAAGGCAATTCGAGCAAGTTCCAGATAAGTCTCGCGCGGAAGCGGCCGTGGCCCTGCAGGCTATCGAGGGTGACGCTGGGCGACTATCTCTGGATTGGGCGGTATTCTTGCCCGTGGAAGAAGGGCAAAACACATATTCCGTGCCGATTCCGGGTACTTCGCGCCAATACAGATTTATATTGCATGGCCAGTTCTTTGTTGATGCCGGGCGCCGGGGAATAAACGGATACGGCAAGCTAGCTGAACCTCCGCTGTCAAACTTCGATGATCTCGATGAAGCGGCTTTGGCCATCACATGGAACCAATCCGTAGCACAAGGTCTTGTGTTGCCGAACATCCTCGTGGTTCTTGCGGATTTCGTCACCAATAACCGCTTGTCCGACGATGACATCACTCAGCTAACAGAGGCTCTCCGATCTGCTCGTTCGGACAGTGGGCAGTCCTTTTATTCAAAATATCAGACCTACATCTGTAGCGGCCAGTCATGGGCTTGTGTGATGTCGGCAGAAGGGCGCCAATGGAAATTGATCAATAGCCGAAGCGGACTGAAGTTGTTGCCGCTTCCAAAGGCACCGAATGACCACCCACAGAGACCCTGGATGGTGCTTCCTGGGCTTTCCAACCTTCCCGATGCTGTTTTTTATGATGCAACGAAGCCGTGCTTGTCGTTGAGCGATTCGACATGGGATGAAGCGAGCTTGGCGCGCGCGCTCGAACTTCCCCAGCGAATCGATTTGATGCGGGCGTTCGGGACCTCTACTGGCTTGGATTACCTTGCCAGTTTTCTCGAACAGGAAGAACGAAGGTACGTATCTGTCTCGTCGATCCAGGATGCACTGTTCACACTTCTTCGCAGGGTTTTTCGCACCATTCCGCTAAAGGAAATTCGGAAAAACAGGGAACGTTTTCGTACTGTTCTTAGATTTTTGCAGCCACGACGTCGAGTTGCGATTGGGACCATAGATCCGGCTGCAAAAAATGCGATTCCATCAGCCGTTTTTGATCAGCTTTTCACAGTGGATACTGCCACGTTGCTCTTACCCTTAGATCTCGATCCAGGTGATGGTCATGCGTCAGTGGCTGAACCGAGCGAGAACGATCTCTCCGCGTGGCTAAAGGTGGTTGATGGTCTGGTAGGAAGCGAAACTGGTTCCAACAGTGTCGATCACCTACTGGGAACGGCTGAGTATCTCCTGGGTCTTCGTAAGAATGAGGTGGAACGGGCCGGCTTTCTCCGCGTCAACCCGAACCTCCGCATTATTCGGGCAGTTTGTCCTCGGACAAGAAAGCAGGTGGCGAGCAGTCTGACGGCGCTGATGGACTTGCATCGAAGAGGGAATCTTTTCTTGTTTTCAGGCGGAACGTCGGCTCAGGATCGGCTGGGTTTGGTTCCCTTGATCGCGCGAGCCGTTCCGAGTGAATCCATCCTCGTCATCGATAGCGCAACCGGGAAAATTCTCCGCGAAGCAGGCGCAGGCGTGATCCTGCAGAGCGGATCGCCGACGGATGCCTTGAGATGTATCGCGATCAACGGGGGCACAAAGTACCTTGGCAGCGAGGGCGATCGGCTTGCGCTGATCAAGAAGGCTCACGAAGGGATGCGAGATATCGAGACACGGCGTGGATTGCGATATCTGCTTCATGGGGCGTCCGAGCATTTCCATGATGATGCAAGTCCTCTTTGGATAGAACCTAGCCACAGCAGTTCGCCGTGGATCAAGACATGGAAAATGGTTGATCAGGCGCATTGGAACGTGCTTTCGTCTATCTTGGCTAACTCGATACCACGGGTTCAGTGGGAAGAAATTGGGATCAAACCCGTTGATCGAAGCCAAGTGATAGCACGGCTCCAACAGATAGAAGATTTCTCGGTCATCGACTCGTCAGATTTCTCGGACGTTGAACGGGATGCAATACTGGGGGCGATCGACGATCGGCATCTCTGGCTATCGCTCCCCCTGCATCGAGATGTGCATGGCGACTTAGGTCCCATCGACGAGTGGTGCTTTCTCAGGACAGATCATCGGGTACCGCCAGAGCTGCAAGAGCGATGTCGAATCATCGAAATTAGCGATGATTCCGCTCACTCCAATAACCAGCGTCGTTTCCTGCATGGTTTCGATGCCAATGCCGCAATTCGGATCACTCTTGATCTCGATCGTCCTCTGGAAATATGGCATCTGATTCTTGATCAGCTGTGTCATGCATCGTGCAATGACTTGGCTCCGAAACTTCTGGATCAGCTTCGGTCGGCCAAGTGGGTCCCGCTGCGTAACGGCGGAATCGTCCGTCCGATGGATGTCATTGATGTGCCCGACCTTGTCGACGACATAGACCGGCTCGCCTCGAAAGCTGATTATTGCTTTGCTGGTGTAAGCGCGATTAATGAAGCCTTCCGTTCACACCGTGGATTTGCGAGTGTGGAGTGCCTGTTTTCGTGCGGCCCGGTGGCAGCCGAACAGTTAGGTCTGCTGCTGGGTGAGGTGGAGGACTACTACGTAGGAGAGATCCGTGCCCTGCAGGTGTCCGACCTTCGGGAACTCCTCCCTTTCGTCTGCTCTTTGGATCTTCCTGGGTGGCAGGTTGTCAGACGCTGCCTCGAAGTATTCGACCCGGATCTGGTCTGTACTGAAATTCTGCCCAATATTCGGCGAAAGATACCCATCGAAAAGATTGCCTTTGCTCTTAAGGAGCTTTCGAGCCATTCGCAAGACGAAAGTGGTCAAATCGCGGCATTTTCGCTATATCTGGAACTTCTGCCCATCTATCCGCGCGAAGACGCCATTCGTCTCTTGCGCTCGCTAGATCTTTTATCAAAAGCTGGCTCTTGGAGACCCAGCACTGAGTTGTGCGATGGGGGAGCTGAACTGGAGGGTAGCCATGTTCTCGACCACCGCTTGTCGGAAATTCTGGGTGATCTGATCGTCCGAGTTGGAGGTCAAGGCGATCAGGCTGCGGTGTCGGAGTGTGAGCTCGCTGGATTCGAGTTGATGGTCGACGCTGCACCGGGAGTTCTCGCGCACTACTTCGATGATTGGGAACCGTTGGTGCGATCACCTACCGTGGGTGCGTTCATCAGCGTACTCGGGACACGATTTCGCTCGCTGTCCGAGAAGTGGCTACAGCCGCATTCGGTTGATTGGGTCTATGACTCTTTGAATTGGCACGTGCCCGGTGAGCGAAGCGATGGCGTGCGCGGATGGATGCAGGACACGTCCGCGAAGGAGGCATTTGGTCTCCTTCGTGTAGGTATTCGAGAAATTCATGGTGACTCGATTGAGGTTTCAAACCTTTTTGCGGACTCCATACAAGTTCCGCTGACAAGCACCGTTGAAAACCTCGTCGCGGGAGGGCTCTACTGGAGAGGGGGTTATTCGGTTGAAGTGCGCATTCGCAAAATTCCGAACTTGGCAGAACTACCCCCGGCAGAGCTATCGCAGATCCTGCAGAATAGCACGACTTTCATTTTGCGCGAGGCATACGCCCAAAATCATGCCGACTTGCGGGGGCTATGGGAGCAACTGGAGGAGAGTGATCAACTCGAATTGTCGGTCGCACGAGCATTGATTCTCGACAACCTGCCGATTGTTCTTCGCCAAATTGGCGCTCAGAAAAAGAACCCGGATCTCGCCGCTGCATTGAAACGCTATAACAAGGCTCGTCGTGCAAAGACTGAGGCAGAACAGTCAAGAAACGAAGTCCATCATGAAGCGGACGGGTCGAATACTGCCCTCCGCAGATCTCTTGACGAACTAGCAGACATCCTCAAGCGAGAGGACGTACAAGCGGACGTGTTGGAGGCCGTGCGTGCTAAATTGCGCGACTATCAATATGACCCTTCCGGAATTCTATTTGAGCTGTTTCAGAACGCGGATGATGCATCTATAGAACTTAACAGACTAAGTCAAAGGTTTCGTTGCGGCATGGACGAAGATGACATAGCTGATAAGTTCATCGTCGATATACGCGATAACGTAGTTCGAGCGTGCCATTGGGGGCGTCCCATCAATTACTGTCCGCCGGTAGAAGAGGAACATGCCGATGATTTTCGGTGCGACCTCGAAAAAATGCTGATTTTATCCGCATCAGATAAAAGCTCGTCCTCCGGTGTTACCGGAAAATTCGGCCTTGGATTCAAAAGTGTTCTGCTAGCAACCGATTCTCCTCGAGTTCTCAGCGGTGATCTTCGGTTTGAAATTGTCGGTGGTGTCCTCCCCCAGCCGTGGGGCGGCTCTAAAGAAGCTGCAGAGGTTTTGCACAAATGGTCATCACACATCCGGCGCCGAGGAACCGTTACCGAGATTCCAATCGACGATGAGTCCTTACGGGACCAGGTTCTTAAGCGATTCACAGTGCTGTCCGGATTGCAGGCCATTTTCGGCCGGGCGATCCATGAGATTCGGATTTCTGGGATAGCTGCGCCCGTACCTCGCGGACATTGGAAAGTACGATCCAAGATCGGCATGTTCGAAGTGGGGACAGCTGATATACCCACTTCAACAGGGTGGAGCGAAGCTAATCTGCTCGTGTTTCGCGGAGAGTCCGGCACTGTCGTGCTTAAACTTGGATCGCGTAGCGTCGATAAGTTTGATGGACGTGTTCCGCCTTTCTGGGTGACAGCACCGACACGCGAATCGGAGTCCGTCGGCTTCATTGTGAATGCGGGATTTGAAGTTGATGCAGGTCGATCACGGTTAGCATCGCACAGCAGCCATAACTATGAGCTTGCCAAGCAGCTTGGACGTGAGTTAGGGGGCGCTTTTTCGGATATTTATCGAGCCGGTCAGTCGGACTGGGACGCTGTTCGCAATCAATTTGATCTAGCATCAGATGTATCCCAGGCTGAATTTTGGGCAAGTCTGTGGCGTGCATTTCAGCAGAGACGCGAGGCGATCGAAGCAGAAGTCTACAGACTTGCCCATGAGATTGTGAGCGAAGCGTTTGGCAAACTAATGAAAGCTAGCGGTTTCATTCCAAATGGCATTCCAGGGGATTTTGGGGGATTTGTTGCATCTACATTGCCCCTAGCAGCATTCCCCACAGCTTGGTTGCGATCCGAGGCTGTCCTTCGTGCGCTTTCAAAGTGGCCAGCCTTTTTGAACCGCTATCCTAAGTCGCACTGGATTGCGGACGACCTCGCAGGCTTTGCAGCTGAGCTTTGTTGCCAGGAATTACAAAAACTCTCCATTAAAAGCATCATCGCGAGCATCGACGACCAGCGTTGTGATGCGGTTACAGCGGCCTGCTTACAACAAATTACAGCGGTGTTATTAGTAGAGGCGTCCTGGCTAGAGCAAGCGGAAGCTAGGACCAGTTTTGTATCGCTACGATTTTTGTCTCAGGCGGGCTCTTGGAGCCCTGCATCATCTCTTGTTAGCAGCGGGTCGAATGATCCCGATGAAAGGCTTATTACCGGTTTTGCGCCCAAGAGGCATTTACTCGTCAATGAGTATGTGGACGACAGCTTGTTCTTCTTTTGCCAGTGCAGGAGTGAAAGCAACCTTGCTGCCGATGTAATTGCGCAATTTGTCCTGCAGGCCGATACCGACGAGGCCCGCCGGGGCGCATTGCTTTATCTCGGGAAAGGGGAACAAGCCCGAGATGTTGCGCAGTTACTCCGCAATCGTATCAGTGACACATGGCTTGAGAAATTGGATGACCACCTTGGTTTACTTAGGGAACTTCCGGACGAAGTGAAATTGGAAACTCTCTTCCGTCTACGGCCGGAATCGATTACTTACCAGGCTCCAATGTTTTCAGAGACAGATGAAACGGATGCAATCGATGGGGCGGAGAAGCTGGCAAGGATAGCCTCGTGGTGGGAATCAGAAGGCCGCGACCGACATTTGCTTCGGTACGAGCAACAGTTTTGGCCGGCAAATGTGTCCCGTGATTTCTCTGCCGACCCTGCGGATCGACGCGCGTGGATGACGCTGTTCGGCCTCGGCCTCACTCAAAGAATGGGGCGGGTAAAGGATAGCCAGCACAGGGGTTTTATTCAGTCATTGGATAGCAAAGGATGGTGGAATGTTTTCTGTAATGTGAAACCCCAGGAAGACTCAGCTGCATGGCTGAAGGTGCTTCAAGAATACGGCGAAAAGCAGATTGACAGCGAAGAGTACGGCCTATGGATGGATAACTTCGCGCGCCTTTACCGTGTGGCTCGTTGGCTGGACGTGTATGTGCATGTCTTTAGGACAATTGATCAGCGTTCCGGCAGCGAGTTTGCGTCGTTGTTGAGTCCCGGTGTTGATCCAATTTTTCAGGGTGATGAAGAGTCTTCCGCACCGTCGCTGGAACGTAGTTTGAAAAATGGTCAGCACCTTGTGATTCGCGAGCTTTTACGCACCGGTATTCTCTGTTCAGACCACGCTCAACGGCGAGCATTTATTCCAAGTTGGAGCGTTCGACAGTTCTTCGTTGATCTAGGGTTTGACGAACCACAATCAAGTGAAGAGATATATCAGATTCTTTCCGATGCAATCGATGATCCGACATTTGGTGGCGATTACGATATACCGCTCCGAATCGTAGCGCACGGCGAAGTGCAGCTCGCAACGATACTCATGAGATAGCCGCATGATTTCAACAATATCCCCTTCACATGATGTATTGCATCCTCGGCACGGCCACGGCCAAGTCTTGATGGTGTCAGGTCAGACAGTCGTTGTTCGCTTCGTTCACGGCATCGAAGAAGTACCTGTCACGGAGATAAAAAAACTGGTTTCTGTGATCGATGCGCTTCAATCCGACGATTGGTCGGACCCTGATGAAGCATTGCTTAGAGCACAGGCGACCGCTATTCGATCGGTAAACGACGCTTGGGGAGTATTCTCCCGCTCTCGTATTTCCCTATTGCCGCATCAACTTTGGGTCTGTCATAAGGCATTGAGAAATTGGCCAATTCGTTTGCTCGTAGCAGACGATGTGGGAATGGGCAAGACCATCGAAGCAGGACTGATACTTTGGCCTTTGTTATCGAAGGGTGCCGTAAAAAGGCTTCTCGTGTTGACACCCGCGAAGCTGGTTGAGCAGTGGCAGCAACGCCTTCGTACAATGTTCGATATAAGGCTCGCTGTTTATCGCCCAGAGGTTGATAACGTGCGTACTGATTTTTGGGCAACTCATCAGCAGGTTGTGGCTTCGCTGCCGACGATGCGACTAGACAAGAACCAGCGGCACGAGCGTTTATTGGATTCCGATCCATGGGACATGGTGATTGTGGACGAAGTTCATCACCTGCATGTTGAGGAAAATGGTCGGAAGACGCTCGGTTTTCAATTGCTCGAAAAACTCGAAGAGTTGGGGAAGATCAAATCGTGTTTGCTGTTCACTGGAACGCCGCATCGTGGTAAAGATTATGGATTTTGGTCGTTGATGAGTCTGCTTGATCGTAATTCCTTTGGGGCCGAAAAAGATGTTAATCAGCAATTGAAACGACTCCCGGAGTTTATGCTGCGTAACGCCAAGCAGAAAGTAGTCGATATGTCTGGAAGACGGCTTTTTCAGCCAGTTCAGCAATTTCCAGAAACGTATCGTTATACGGATGAAGAGGACAAGTTTTACCAATTGATGACCGCTTTCATCCTGTCGGGAAAGGCATATGCGTCCAGTCTCAGTAAAGCGCAGCGCGGACAGGTAATGCTCGTCTTGATTGCATTGCAGAAACTTGCCTCAAGCTCGATTGCAGCTGTACGAATTGCACTTCAAACGAGATTGACGAGGATTACCGGCGTAGCGGAAAAGTATCGGAATGAGATCGAGCATTTCGACACTCAGGATGAGAGCGACGATGAGCTAGAGAACGCCCTTCGGCAGTGGACGACGGAGACGAAGAAAGGATCTCTCCAACTGATGGAAAACGAGATCGAGCACCTTCAGGCGTTGGTATCCAATGCTTCCAAGATTACGACAGAAACGCGCATAGAGCGCGTGGTGCAGGTAATCAAGGATCGCTTTGAAAATGAGCAGGTGCTGCTTTTTACCGAATACAAGGCGACACAGTCGTTGGTTATATCAGCATTGATGAGAGCCTATGGCACCCATTGTGTCGGTTTCATAAACGGTGATGACCGTCTAGAGGCTGTTGAGTTTCCTGATGGTCAGGTTCGACAGATTCAGTCTAAACGTGAAGATATTGCAGCGGCATTCAATGAGGGATGCATCCGTTTCCTGGTTTCGACAGAGGCTGGCGGGGAAGGGATCGATCTTCAAGAGCGTTGCCATTGTCTGATCCATGTTGATTTGCCATGGAATCCGATGCGACTTCATCAGCGAGTGGGAAGACTTAATCGGTACGGGCAGACGCAACCAGTCCAGGTTGTCTCGCTTCGTAATCCAGATACCGTCGAATCGCTTGTCTGGAGCAAGCTCGAATCAAAGCTTAACGCGATCATGCGTGCGCTTGGCAATGCGATGGATGAGCCGGAGGACCTGCTGCAACTTGTTCTTGGGATGACAGGATCGTCAGTGTTCAATGAAATATTTTCTGATGCATCGGGTGTTCCTAGAGCACGGCTATCGGAGTGGTTTGATGAGAAAGCCAAGACTTTTGGAGGCGAGTCGGCCATTGAGACCATCAAAGCGTTGGTAGGAAATGCGCAAAGCTTTGATCTAAGCGGCCTGCAGAGTGTCCCTCCAATGGATTTACCAAACCTGCGCAGCTTTTTTCTTGCCAGCTTGGCTTTTAACTCGCGGCGCCCAGAAATCAATGGCAAGGAAATTTCCTTCAAGACCCCGCAGTCATGGATGACTGTTCCTTCGATTAAGGCATCGTATTCGCGACTTTATTTCGACAGAGGGTACAGGTCGGAATTTGGCAGCGTTTGCGGCGTTGGTCATCCGGTTTTTGACCGTGCTTTGGAACAGGCACTGGCCCTTGAGTCTCCAACTGCTCGTGTTCCCCATCTTTCTGGACCACTTGCTCTGTTCATTGTCTTCGACAGGGTTACCGATACTGGAGGGCACGTCAGGGAAACTTTGGTTGGTGTTAGGCTGTCCTCAAGTGGGCTTGAGGTTATGAAGGATTGGGAGGTTTTGCTGGTCTTATCTAAAGATTCAGACAAATTGAGAGAGGAAGAAACACATCGAATTAATTGGGACGAGATTGACTTGGCAGAATGGTTAGGGTCAGCCAAGAATTTCCTTTCTCAGCAGATTTCCATACTTAATCTGCCATATAAAGTACCAGGAATTCGCGAACATGCGTTACTTACTCCAATTTGTGAACACGGTGGCACTGGGAAAACATTGGATGCCTAAGACATTCTCTATAACCTGGTCAAGCGATAGCGGATACGCCAGTTAAGTGGCATTGGCCATATGGCCGTTCTTTTCAAATTTGTTCGAGCTGCGGTAACCCAGGGACGAATGCAGTCGACGGCAGTTGTAGAACATCGTAATGTATTCGGCGATATCCCGGTGCGCTTCTTCCCGGGTCTGATAGCTGACCCAATGGACCCATTCGGATTTGAGCGTGCCAAGGAAGCTCTCGGCCACAGCGTTAACTCTCGGACGTTTACCCACAGACAAACAAAAGGATTGAAATGAAAAGGATTGAAATGACTGGGTGCGCATGCACCCCGATGGGGAACCATCACAAGAGCGGGAGGAATCGGTCAAGGCCGGACCGCGCCGGGGGTGGTCCGGCCGCAGCTTTCAGGCGAGGCACGGCCCGGTGCGGGACGCCCAACGGGCTTGGCCTTGACGGATGGGCTGATGGGGCCGGCGCGTGTTGCTGCTAGCTCTTGAACCTGTTCAAGAGCCGGACGAGTTGACGCCGCAGTAGAGGCAGAAAGAAGAGCTGGCCCTCCTGAAACTTCGCATAGCAAAGCTCGAAGATCGCCATGAAGTCGGTCCGCAGGGTCTGCGGCGTATGGTTCCGATGCAGGGCCAGAAGCGCCGGGCCGTGACACGCTCTGACTTTCAGGCCACTCCCGCACGGACAGTCATGGTGTCCGCGATAGCCATGTTCAAAGAGGAAGCAGATCACGGCGAGCACCGTGACTTCATTTGCAAGCCCGAGCGTATCCATGTAGTGACGCAGAATCCCTTCATGTCCGTGAGCGGCCTCATCGAAGGGATGGCGCCCGTGGGTCTTCCAGAAACAGTATCCATAGAGATAGGGGATCACCAGCCGGTTGACGAATCCCAGTAATGTAGGCTGCTCGAAGACGATCCGGCGTTGTTCCACCGGAACGGCGAGGCATAGCGTGCCGCTGGGGTTGCGATGCTCGTATTCGACTCCAATCCGACCGCCCGTTTCCTTGACCCGCGGCAGTGTATCCGGAAAGTTGTGCGGGATTATCAGTTCGATCTCGAATGACTCCGTGATGGTTTCCAGTTCGTCGGCAGACGCCTCGAACGGCAGAGCGCCAGACACAACCGTTTCATGATTATGCTCGACAACGTTTGTGAGTCCTTTGTGAACGCTTGTCAGCTCAACGAGCTGCTGCCACAAGTCCTCTCTCACACATCTCTCCACGGCTTGGCGGCTCCGGTGATATGAATGCGCGGCGGCGTATCGATGAAGGGAGCGGGCGGAACAAGGACATCGAAGTTCTTCGTAACTACGGCCGCACCCAGCACCCGGCTGAGATGATCCTGCAGAAGGCGCGGGTTGGTTTCGCCCAGAATGTTCAAGAGGTCTTTTTGAAGCGCGTCCACCCATGAGAAGAAGGCTTGGGCGCGGGCGTGGTTGTCCTCGTGCCAGCGGTCCGCAAAGTTCTCCTCCGAATTGATCGGGTTTCCGATATGCCACGTCCCGTCGGGCCGTCTCTGGATCAGCCCCATCGTCGCCAACGAGCGGTCGATAGCCTTTCCCTCGACCAGCGCTGCATGCGCCTGGAGCTTGCTGACGATTCCCGAAAGGGCCGAATACACATCCAGCTCATTGCCGTAAAGGTGAGCTGCGAGCGTGGTGATGATGATCGAGATCGGCGCGTAATCAATGCGCTCGTGATGATTGAAGCGCAGGTCCCGGTGGCGCTTCATAAGCTGGATCGCCCGTTGAAGCGGCGTGCGGACCAACTGGTCCGGCACTTTGTCGATGCTCGCGTAGATCAGCGATGCGCGGCGCTGGATAGTCTGCTTCTGTTCGACGACGGCCCGCGCGAACGCGGCGGCATTCTTGCCGTCGAACCATGCCCCGTAGCCGCAGGGATTGCTCGCAGACCACGTATAAGCGGTGCCGCTCTTGTTCGTAATCGCAATGGCCGTATCGAGAAATTCGCGCGAATCGGGAACAGCGGGCAGAACATCCAGATGAAATCCCACCCCGTCCTGCTCGGCGTATTCGAGCGTCCAGCAGCGCCGGCCTTCGGGATCGAGGAGCTTCTTGTATGTTCCATGCTCACGGAGCCGCTCGCCGACCATGGCTTTGACGGCTTGTGGTGTTGTCCGGTCCTTGAGCAGTGGCATCTCACACACGAGGTCGATGTCGTAACACGCCTCGATTCCATCGCGGATCGGCCTGACAACCGTACCGAGCCGGAACGAGCCCTGCGGGTAGATGCTGAGTTCACCCGCGCAGTTCGAATAGGCCCCCTCCTCAAGCCAGTGCCCGACTGCTTGATAACGGTCCACAGTGTCCTGGTATTTGCCGGGCGGAATGTCGATCTCGCTCGCGACCTGTTCGAGAAACTCCGAATACTTCCTGATATCAACCGTCATGCCGACAACCTCTCTCGTAATGTCACAACCGGTTCACCGTCCAGCGTATAGATCGGGCTAAACGCTTCCGCCGGACTGCCGAAGAACACGGGATCGAGAACCGGCTGCCGATCGCGTGCGAAGGAGTAACCAAGACCTTTGAGGTCCTGGATAACCCGTGTGTCATCCATCCTGTAGGTATTGGACGGAACGGTGTGATTAATCCGGTGGATTGCCGTCCGCTCGTGCTCGTGACCGGTCAGGAGCTTTGCGATCCCCATCGCGCCGTGCGACTGCCCGTCCATGCACAACTTGATGACTTTGGAGCCTAGTGTTCCGATTCCCGCCCATTTGTTGATAGTGTAGGTCTCTTCCAGGCACCCGAGGCTGAGGACATGGAGGGAGTTGCGCGGCCATCGCAGCAGAGTGATCGCCTCTACCACGGCCAGTGCCATGGGGTTGTTCGCCCAGGTACCGCCATCGGTCAGGCCGACCGCGTGCTGCGTGACGTGCTGGCGGAAGTAGGTCGGTGCGGCGGCCGTAGCCAATGCAGCATCGACCGCCAAGGCCTTGTAGTCGTTCTTCAGGCGCGGATGGTGCGCGGTCTTGTAGATATAGACCGAGCGCGCCACCGGATTCCATGCCGGGATCAACAGTCTTGTCCGAGCATCGCCGATCCGCTTCCCGCCCAGCACGTCCTCCAGAACGGCGCGCAATGGTCCGGCGTCATGCTTGTTCATGACCAGCCAGCGCCCGAGCCGCAATTTGTCGCAGAGAAAATCCGCTACCGGTCCGCGCCCCTGCCCAAAAATCTCCGGGCCGCGCTTTTCATAGAGGTCGAGAAGGTCTGAAGCGCGTAGTCCCATCGCAAGACCGATGGCGATGATCCCGCCGGTTGAGGTTCCCGCGATCAGGTCGAAATAGGAGCCGATCGGGTGCGGCAGATGCTGTTCAAGCCCAGCCAGAAAGGCAGCCGGAAATGTTCCCAGTATCCCGCCCCCATCGATGCACAGGATGCGGCGCTTTGGCGTGTGCGGTTCTTCTTCATTCTTCATCAATCGTTCGCCTTTTTGTTGCGGTTATCAAACTTGATCCCTGGGATCGCGCCTCGAACCTACGGCGGTTTGCCTTGTCAACGGGCACTCGTTTCGCTAAGGTGTATGCCTGAACAGACGACGAGCTAGATACTATGCAATATGCCGATCCTATGATCTTTATTGGATTTTTTCTTATACCGTTGTCTGAATAGACAACACGCTAGAGATTTTTTGATCCCCTGTCAAGAGGAAGCCGATGTCGTTTGGGTACGCGCTGCGAAAGTTCCGGGAGGACCGCAATCTGAGCCTTCGGGAGTTCGGAAAGCTAAGTGAGGTTGACCACGCCTATATCCATAGGCTGGAGAAAGAAGAAAAGACCGCACCCTCTGAACAGGTCATCGAGTCGTTCATCCGAGCGCTAAAGTTGAGCCCGCGGCGGGCGCGGCTCTTGCGTCTGCTCGTCGGAAAGACGGTGAATGAGACGCTGGTGGATGTGTTTATTGAGGACGAGGACCGGCCGCTTGAGCTTCTGCAACCGCTTGCGCAGATGAGTTTCCGGGGAGTCCGGCCGGAAACGAAAGATGATTGGCGTAAGAAGGCCGACCAGCTTAGTCGGCTACTCGAAGATGATGAGGAGTGAATGGACGAGTTCCCAACTATTCTCAAGGCGCGCCAGTTCGTCCGGAATGCCGGCATCACGTCCGTTCCGGTCGATATCGAACGCCTGGCCGCCGCCACAAACGCGAAGATCAAGATTGTCCATGATCTGAACGACGACGAATCGGGGCAAACCTTTCCCCTCAAGGGCAAGCACATCATCACAGTGAACGGCAATCACCGGGAGGAGCGGCAGCGCTTTACGGCCCTCCATGAGATCGCCCACATCGTGCTCGAACTGCCCTCGCAGCATCACGGCCCGAAACTGACGACTGGCGCCCTCATGCGTTACGGGCGCCGCCCGCAGGAGGAAATGCTGTGCGATGTCTTCGCCGCAGAGTGCCTGCTGCCACACGAGGTGTTCAGCAAGGATGTCAGCGACGTTGATATTTCGATGGAGGCCGTGAAGATGTTGGCGGACAAGTATAAGGCGTCAGTGACTTCAACAGGTTCGCGGTTTGCTGTTAACGCGAACGAACCCTGCGCGTTCGTCCTGAGCGAAGGCGGACAGATCCGTTACGTGTCACGGTCGAAGTTCTTGCGGGAGATGAATGGCTGGATCGAGTTCAACGTTCCTGTTCCCCGAGGCAGTGTCACGCACCGTCTGATGCAGGGAGCCTCGAAGACAGAAGACTACGATGAGATCGCCACCGTAACATGGTTTAACAACGGGGTCAGGAACTTCGATTTGGTCGCCGAGGAAGCCCTCCTCCTGAAGGAATGGGACCAGTGCCTCTCTCTGCTCTGGTTCGATGAAAGCTTGAAGCCGGCACGAGAGCAGCGCGAAGCCAACGAAGACGACGAACCGCTGCTTAAGGAGCTTGATGGCATTCTGCCATGGCCGTCTAAGGGCCGCCGCAAGTAGGCGTGACATGACACGATTCCAGACCACAAGATTGTGGCCGATCTGTACCGAACGTTGGCGGAGCTTGAGTATCAACGGAACCTGCCCACCGACAAGCTGAGCGAAGCCGAGCTCGCCGAGCAGAGTCAGCTTCGCGATCACTACGCGGCGCTGATCGACGAGCTGGAGAAGGCCGAGTGAATCTTGACGCCAACGGGAGGTATCGACCTACCCTCTGTGTCCGAGCACTTCGAATTGTCGATATTCCCTCGTTCCGGAACGGCTGGAATGCAGGATTACACATACATGTTGTCTTGCGTGGATGATCCCTGGATTTACACTAGCCACTCGGGTTTTTGAACCGCCCCGGTTTTCCCGGAGACAGTTAATGTTGAGTCAGGCCGCGATGACCGACTCTGCCTGTTGGCGATCATACGCCCGTTCCAACTCCGCCGGGGGCACATGGCCGATCGGCTCCAGCAACCGACGGTGATTGAACCAATCCACCCATTCCAGGGTGGCGTACTCGACCGCATCGAGGTGTCGCCAAGGCCCCCCACGATGGATGACCTCGGTTTTGTATAGCCCGATGATGGTTTCGGCCAAGGCGTTGTCGTACGAATCACCGATGCTGCCCACCGAGGGCACAACGCCCGCTTCGGTGAGGCGTTCGGAATAGCGGATCGAGAGGTATTGGCTCCCCCCAATCGCTGTGATGCACGACACCAGCGGCACCAGAACGCGCCCAGAGGGCCTGTTCCAGGGCGTCCAGAACCAGATCGGTGTTCATCGACCTCGACACCCGCCAGCCGACGATCCGGCGAGCGAACACGTCCACGACGAAGGCCGTGTAGACGAAACCCACCCAGGTCGCGACGTAGGGGTGAGTAGACCGGGGGAATTGCACCCTCAGCCCCTCGCAGAACCGGACGTGAACCTCTCAGTTCATCCGGCTCCCATCATCCAGCCATCGGGGCATACCCCGCCTCCCAGTGAACGAATGCCCCTGGCATCTTGGCAGCGAGCCGACCGAGCGCACGCCTGGCCCGCGTTTTATGGCGAGCCAGGTGTTTATATTTGCGCATCAGCCAGCGCCCCAGATAGGCATTCAGGTGCTTCCATACCGAAGCCATCGCCGATCCATGAAACCGTCCGTAGTAATGGAGCCATCCCCGCAGCACCGGGTTGAACATGACGGAGAGATCACGAAGTTCCTTGTCGCACTTCAACTGAAGATGCCATCCCCGAATGGTTTGCCGCATCGCCTTGAGGGCGTCACGACTGACCGCCGGCGCAAAATTCACGTAGACCCGGCCATATTTATCCACCGCCTTTCGCGGTCGAAACGTATAGCCCAGGAACGTGAACGCCGTCGTCGGATAGTCCCCCGGTCGATTGACGTCCTTGCAGTAGACGATCCGTGTCTTCTCCGGATGTAGTTCCAGCCCGCACTGGCGAAAACGCTCGCCGATCCTCCGCAACGCCAACTGCGCCTGCGCCAGGCTCTTGCAGTGGACCACCCCATCGTCGGCATAGCGGCAGAATCGCACACTCCGCAGATGCTCGCTGACCCACCGGTCGAAGGCATAGTGCAGGAACAGGTTGGCCAGCAACGGACTCACGACACCGCCTTGCGGCGTGCCCTTGGTCCGATCGACCCGTTGGCCATCCGTAGTTTCCAAGGGTGCCTTGAGCCAGCGCTCGACATACAGCAACACCCAGGGAATTTGGCAGTGCTTGCGAACCGCCCGTAACAGCAGTTCATGGTCAATGTTGTCGAACAGTCCCTTGATATCGAACTCGACCACCCAGTCGTACTCCCAACTGCGCCGCCTGACCAGGGCAATCGCATCATGCGCCGAGCGCCCGGGCCGGTAACCATAGGAATTTCGGTGAAACACCGGTTCCAGTTTCGGCTCAAGCACCCGCTTCACCACGGTCTGTGCCACTCGGTCGGCCACAGTCGGAACACCGAGCAAACGCACTCCCCCTGACTTCTTCGGTATCGGCACGCCTTTGACCGGCGGCGGGAAATAGCTGCCGGAACAGAGCCGATTCCAAAGCTTGTACAGGTTGTCGCCCAAGCGCTGTTCGAAGATTTCAATGGTTTCCCGGTCGATGCCGGCTGATCCTCCGTTGGCTTTCACACACTGATGGGCTTCCCAAACCCAGGATTTGGGAATGTCGTACGGCTTGGTCATGACGCCGGGCTCCTCCTGCTTGCGCAGTTGACCCAACCCCACGACCGGATGATGCGACCCCTTCGCTCCACCGCCATTACAGCGGCTTCAGCACTACTACGAGTCGCTCCGCCCCTTGGCGGCGCATCGGTACTGTCGGCCTCGCCTTTCGGGCTTGCGCCTTTCCCTTCGCATCGCCGCCGAAGGTTCCCGCAGTTCAACGTAAGAGCCCGGATCACGCTCACGCTGCCTCTATGCCGGACACCGCAAAGGCCGTAAGCAGGTTTCGCCTTTACTGATCCCGGAGCAACATCACTCCCCGGTTTTGATGTCATCTGAGTACTTTCGACACTTGAACGGCAGTTCACGGTTGTTCGTCTTCGTTGATCCATACCTGACGCCTTAAGACGCCTTTTCCGTAACGCTCACGACCCGCGCTTTTGCCGCACGCCGCTTACGGTGGTTTGCCACCTGCTCCTGCAAGCCGATGGCGAGGGGCCTACCCTCATCTCTTACGCCGCTTGCTGCGGCACACTGAAATCGGCGACCCACAATTGATTCGGCCGAGTCGCCTTGAACTGCCGGTTTACTCGATCAACGGGCCGATCCATGGCCTCATCTGCGACGGTAGTCCGGCACTTCCTCCCGCGCACGACGCCCTCCAAGCCTAGGGAGCGCATCAGGCGCTCGACCGTGCAGCGGGCCACCCGAATGCCTTCGCGCTCGAGTTGTCGCCAGACTTTACGGGCACCGTAAACCTGGAAGTTCTCCTCGTACACCCGGCGGATTTCCCTCGAGAGCTCGATGTCGCGCTGCACCCGCGGCGGCAACCGGGCCGGGTCCGTCTGCCGCGCCTTGTGCTCGTAGTAGGTCGATGGGGCGATCGGCAACAGGGCGCAGATCGGCTCGACCCCATAGGCGACCCGGTGTTGGTCGATGAACGCCACCATCATTTCGGTCGGCGGTCGAGCTCCGCTTGGGCGAAAAAAGCCGCCGCCTTACGCAGAATCTCGTTGGCCCGTTTAAGCTCGCGGTTTTCCCGCTCCAATTCCTTGAGTTGATCGTGCTCCGAACCGCTCACGCCGCCCCGTTGCTCTGAGTCGCGTTCCGTCCGACGCACCCACTTGCGCAACGTTTCCGCGGCGCAGCCCATCTTGCCCGCGATCGAGCAGATCGCCGCCCACTGCGATTCGTACTCCCTTTGATGTTCAAGGACTAGGCGGACCGCCCGCTCTCGGACTTCTGGCGAAAACTTCGATGACTTTTTCATGACTCCATCCTCTCAAGAAATGGAGTCTCCGGAAATCCCGGGGCGGTTCATTTCCGTCGCGCGCTACGGCGTTGGCCGAATATCTGAGGCAGGCTTTGATAGGAACGACTCACCTTTCCGATCATCTGATCGATCGGGTCATCGAAGGCCCGGTGCAGATTCCTGCCGGTCTTGAACTGAAGAAGGTCTATGCCACCGAAGCGCCCGGTCATCACATTCTGGAGCTACTCCAATGTGCGGACCCATCAGAAGAGTGGCGCTACACGTGGCAGATCCGCAATGCGCGCGGCGAGGTGGTCTGGTCGAGTACCGCGTGGTATTTCTCGCGCACCAGCGCCTATCAGGCCGCACGCCGGGAGATCGAACGACTGGGCTTGGGCGTCGGGCCATTCAACGCCGTGCCTTGACGGTAATACCTTCGATATCAATCAGGCTAACCGCCCAAATCAAGAGATTAGCATTAGCGGCAATCTGCTTCCGCAGATGGCTGGATTTATCGAGGAGTGGGGTTGCGACTCATCAACCTGCTTGTTGGTGTACGCCGCTCGGGGATCGAGACACGATTTGTGCTCGATCGCGAGCAGCTTGTTTGTGTTAATGATGTACTTGCTATAAATAGCATGTCGCACCAGATCATCGGTACTTATCCAACCGCCGGAAATTTCAACACGACTCCATTGCCCTGATAAAAATGAGAGCAGTAACCCTCTGCGACTAGGACAGCTGCGACGAAAGACGCATGCCGTGGCGTCAATGAGCGGTAGTGCTGTGCCACCCATTCTCCGATTCCACCCGATGTTGGGTCGGTCATGTTGAATCCTCCTGGGATCTCCTTACCGGCAAAATGAGCAATGAGCTTCTTAAAAAGCTCGGACTGGAAGCTCATTCGTGTCCCATGACCCATCGTAACTTCGACCCCTTCCACTACAGAGCCCGAATAGCAGAACTCTCGAGCCTGATTTCCACGGCCGAGTGTCCTCAAACGACGCGGTTCATTGGTTAAATCATCATCACTTGGATCTGGAATATCGTTCTCATCAATCTGCTGTTCCAATAGAGTCTTGGAACCATCATTCAAATCGTAACCGATCATAAAAAGGCCCATCTGAGTCCGGAGGAAACGTTCACGCAGCGGCAGTCCAGGGAAAATCAGTTTCGAATTCGAGTGCCGCAACATAGCATCAAGTAACCAGCTTACTCGCAACGCGTCCCGGGTCCAATTTCCAGGCGATTGTGTACTGAGTGTTGGATACTGCTGCTCCGCGATGCGATTCGGTTTTCGATGTTGAGAGCCGCGTGCGTTTCCGCAAGAGAACAGCAGCTCGGGGGGGCACTGACGCCAGTTGCTGGTCCATACAAAAGCAAGCTACCAGATCGTTGAATGCAGCAGCCACCCGCGTGTCATAGATTACTAGGCCAGTACTGTTTGCGGGAGCGGTGGATGAGATGCTCAAAAGTGCACCTGATTAGCGACGAAGTTCAGTACAGGCTCACATAGTGAGCCGCTAGGGTCCTTAGACTATGGGCATCTATCACAAGCGGGGTGTCCCATGCCTATGAACCGGGTGCAATTTCAAAAGGGTTTGTCGTTGGCCGAGTTTCTGACGCAATACGGCAGTGAAGCGCAGTGCGAAGCGGCACTGGAGGCCCTGCGCTGGCCGGACGGTTTCCGCTGTCCGGTCTGCGGCGGCGCGCGCCACACGGTGTTCGAACGGACCGGGCGGAAATACTGGCAATGCGGACACTGCCGGAGCCAAACGACGCTGATCGCCGGGACGATCTTCCAAGCGACCAAGCTGCCGCTGACCACCTGGTTTCTGGCCATGTATCTCCTGACCCAGGCCAAGAACAATGTCTCGGCACCGGAACTGATGCGCCATCTCGGGGTGTGTTATCGCACGGCATGGCTGGTGAAGCACAAGTTGATCCAGGTGATGGCGGAACGGGAAACGGATCGGCAGCTGGCCGGGCGGGTCGAGATCGACGATGCCTACCTGGGCGGTGAGCGGCCGGGGAAACCGGGGCGTGGTTCCGAAAACAAGTCGGCCTTTGTGATGGCGGTGCAAACCACGGACGACGGGCGTCCGTTGTTCCTGCGCGTCGATCCCCTGCCGTTCACGCAGCAGGCTATCGCGGTCTGGGCCAAACGCGCCTTGGCCCCGTCGACCTACGCACTCACCGATGGCCTGAGCGGGTTTCGGAGGCTGCACCAGGTCGTCGCTTGCCATCATCGCCTGATCCTGGGCTCTGGGCGGCAGTCGGCGCAACATCCGGCGTTCCATTGGGTAAATACGCTGTTGAGCAACCTGAAGACAGCCATTTCCGGCACCTATCACGCGTTCAAATTCGAGAAATACGCCCAGCGGTACCTGGCCGAGTTCCAATACCGCTTCAATCGGCGTTTCAATCTCAAAACCCTGCTTCAACGGCTGGCGCGCGCCGCGGCGTTCGCTAAGCCTCGACCCGAGTGGCAAATTCGCTTGGCTGAAGTTCATCGCTAATCAGGAAAGTGCATGCACTTTTGTAATTCCTGAGCTCATCGGAGTATGGTTGGCACAGTCAATGTCGTTCGCTTTTTCCGGGATCAAAATTCCAGGATTCACATGGCATCGGACATGGTGTCGAACCGTCCGTTCTACATCTTGCATATAGAAATTGCGAGACATGGGAACGCCACCCCACTCGAGCACTGCGTAGCACCATGCCGCGTGTTGAGCCGGCTCATTGATTGATTGTGCGAGTCCGTTGGCAAGCTCCAATAGAGCACGTGTTGTACTTTCAGCATTGTCCGATGGGACAGGATTGCCATTCACTGGATGCGTCCAAGCTGCCTTCCAATAATATTGCTCATAGGCCGCTTCGATGCCTTGGATATCGAAAACAAAATCCGGCGAGCGGACAGATTTCTTCACGACATGGCGTTTAGTCCACTTTGATAAATACGCTGATCCCCACGTTACAAAGCGGTCGATTACAGTGATATTCAAGTATTCGGCTCGATTCATGCGAATTCCTGGCGTTTTAGTAAAAGGGCATTAACCCCCAATAGAAGGCGCATTAATCATAGTATTGCGCGGAGGAAAGGGATCAGGTTCTATCCTGACCATCATTTCCCCAAATTTGTCTTGTATTGGTCCTAGCGTCACCGACGGTTGTTCATGTGAAGCTCTGACTAACACCAATGGAGTAGGTGAGCCACTTCTCGTGGACTCCGGTAGGATTATCATGTGATTTTATCCCGCACTTTATCTTCGTCTGCGTACAGTATCTTTCGTTACACCCGCCGAATCGAGATTCCACTCATTTGAATAGGTGGCAATTTGTTCAGTCTGCGAAGGAGCACAGGAAGCGTAGCGGCAGCGGAGCGAAGTGCGACGACCCCCGCGTAGCCATAGGGCCGGATGTTGGATCGGAGTCGTAGCGATAGCGCAGGCGGAGATCAAACATAAGGCCACCGACACGGCGTCAAGTCATTGTGGAGCCAGGTCCCGATCCCCTTGTTGGGTCGGGACCGGTCGAACGCAGGACGAACGCGGGCCGCCGAAGGCAATACTCGTCGCCAATTTTTTACTCCTTTTGGTGACTGGGAGGTCCCAAAAGGTTTCGTAAAAAATGGCGACGCAATCGTCGGCTTGTAACGGGGCATTTCTGAATGCAAAGCTTTAATCCAAAATCCGAGTGGCGCCGGTGGCCCGATAGCCTCGGTACTGCGACTCGGCCGTGAGTTTAGCCGTTTGATCGCTGTTGACCGGCACCGTGACGATGACACGCAGCGTCGCATTCGGGCCCGCGCTCGGATGTTGACGTTGGAGGGATACGTTGAAGCGGTATTGTCGGATCGTCATCGCTCATCTCCTTTCGAAACAGGGAACGTTGCGGGGAATCGAACGAGGCTCCGTCGACGCGACGGTCGCCCGGTGTCGACGGAAGGAAGCCTAATCCACAGGTGCGACATCCAATGTCCAATGAATGCGAATCAAACGGTTCGGGATTCGAGAGGTATTGTAGCGGTTGGGACTCGGAAGCATGAGCGGGCAGGGCAGTGGCCGGTGGGTTGGACATGGTTTGTCGCAGGTCCCGGTTATTCTGGCCGCGTTCTCCACTTCCGCGAGGTGAGTCTCGATGATCCGACGCCGTTCCGCTGCCGCCCATTCAACCCTCCCCGCCGATTCGGCCTCCGATATTCGCGATTGCAGCGCCGCCTGGTGTCTGCGCCTCCTGATCGATTTCGAACTGGATCGGTGTTTCACCCGGGCTTCGTTCTTTGGGGATGAGAAGACCATCCTCGAGGCGCTTGGGCTTGGTAGCTTGGTCGGCAAACTCGACGAACTGCCGGCGGCGGCTCTCCGCAAGCATCTTGTACAGCGTTATCGAAAACTGGCGCCGCGGCTTGAGGCTTGGCCGCCGGTGATTTCCCGCAACCTCGCGCTGCTGCACGATACGCTGCCACTGAATCCGGCCGAGGAACGGATTCTCGTCTTCACCGTACTGATGCACTATGCTAAGTCGCTGTATAAGACGACCGAATTGTTCGGGGATGAGCTCACGACGCGGGACGCGCTCGAGATTTTGGCCCGGATCCTCCAGTTGTCTTTCAGGGAGGTTCAGAGGGCGCTCGCCCCGGAGGCGCTGTTGCCGTCGCTCGGCGTGGTGAGGGTCGATGCCCGAAGTACCTATGCACTCCCCGGAAAGCTCGATCTCATGCCGGGATTGGCCGATTTTCTGCTGATTGAGCAAGCCGGGCCCGACGCCTTGTTGAATCGATTCTGTGAACGGGCGGCCCCACCGACATTGCGCCGCGCCGATTTTGCCCACTGCGACGAAGACTATCGCCTCTGCTTCTCGTACCTCCAGGCGGTACTGGAAAAGCGCACGGCCGGGGTGAATATCCTGCTCTACGGCCAGTCAGGCACCGGCAAGACCGAGTTCGTGCGCACTGTGGCGGAGGACTTGGCGGTGCCGCTCTATGAAGTGAAAATCGCGGACGAGGACGATGGCGAGCCCTTAACGGGCGCCCGACGCCTTTCCGCCTATCAGCTTGCGCAACGCCTCCTCGGGCGGCAAGACAAAAGCCTGCTGCTCTTCGATGAAATCGAGGACGTGTTTCCGCAGACCACAGGCTGGTTTGGCCCCAGCCGCGCGGATCTGCGGCACAAGGCGTGGATGAACCGGGTGTCGGAGAGTAACACCGTGCCGACGATCTGGGTGAGCAATGCGATCGAGCAGATCGATCCCGCCTACCTGCGCCGATTCGATCTCATCCTGGAATTCACGCCGCCCCCGCAGTCGGTGCGGCAACGCATGATCGAGCGCCATTTACACGAGATTCCCCTGCGCCGCGAATGTGTCGAGCGTCTGGCCTCGTGCGATCGCCTGGTGCCGGCCTATATCGAACGCGCCGTGAAAGTGGTCCGGCACCTGCCGGCCGATGCCACGCTGCAGATCGAGCGGTCCTTCGAACGAGTGCTCGGCAATACCCTCCAGGTCATAGGTTACGCAGCGCCACTCTCGACCTGCGAACCGCGGCTCGAATCCCTGAACTACCGTTTGGACTGGCTCAATCCGGATCGCGATCTCGCATCGATCCTTGAAGGGCTCAAACGCCATCGGCAGGGTCGACTCTGTTTTTACGGTCCCCCCGGCACCGGTAAGAGTGCTCTGGCGCAGCACATCGCCAAGGTCGTGGATCGCCCGTTGCGGCTCAAACGGGCTTCTGACCTCTTGTCGCCCTATCTCGGCGAGACCGAGCAGCGGATTGCCCAGCTGTTCCGGGAGGCCGCCCAGGATCAGGCGGTGTTGGTGATCGACGAGGCCGACAGTTTTCTTCGCGATCGGGCCAGCGCTCAGCGTGCCTGGGAGGTCACCCAGGTCAATGAGCTGTTGGTGCAGATCGAACACTTTACGGGAATCCTCATCATGTCCACCAATCTGGTGGAGACGCTCGATGGTGCGAGCCTTCGCCGTTTCGACTTCAAGATCCGCTTCGACTATCTGACACCCGACCAGGTCCTTGGCCTGTTTGCGGATCTCCTGGCCAAAACGGGGGCTGATGATCGGGATGTGCCGGAAGGCATCCGGACGGCGCTCCGGGCGCTCTATAATCTGACGCCGGGAGACTTTGCCAATGTGTTTTGGCAGGTGCGGCTGACCGGCGGGGCGTCGGGTGCCGAGGCACTGCTCGAACGGCTGGCAGCGGAAAGCCGAATGAAGCCGGGAGCGAAGGCGCGGGCCATCGGGTTTGTGACGAGTTGATCGACCAGCCCACTTCCGGGGCGCTCAGTTCCGGGTGGGCAGCTTGTCAAGCAGCGAACCACAAGTATCCGCATTTGTGAGCTCGTGGCTGACAGTTTGAAGCGGGGTGCCTGGTAGCGCGATGCCGCGGAAGCCTATCTCCGGGAACTGGTTCGAGCCGCTTATTGCGGTGGTGCCATAGTTCGTGGCCATCAAGCGCGCCGACCGCATCGCGCTCGCGACCGAAAAACGCAACCTGATGCCGTACTCGGTCGACCCCGGAGTGAGCTGTGACGCGCAGCTCAGCCTTGAGCCGGCCCTTGCAGCCTATGGACCCAAGAGAAGCCAATCTGGCGTTTCTCGAGACCAACGCGCCATGGTTTGAGCGTTGCGAGTGCGCCGGTTGCCGTCCGCGGACGGTCGTTCGAGATCGGTCCACGGCCGTTCACCGTCCGAGCCGTGTAGGTCGCCTATACTTAAATCGGGCTGGGGCGGAGCTCGACAACAACACGTGATGCGAGTCGGACATCAAGCCGGCCCTGAAGGTAACGAAAAAGGAAAGGAGCAGTCATTGGATCACATGATGACACCGGAAGAAGCGGTTCTGTATCACTTGACCGCAAACTATTTGAGCCCCTTGTTGCCGCGGACCGTCCAGGACACCCTGGCGCCGCGATTTCAAAAAGCGGCGGCGATCCTGGGGACGTCGCCGAAGCTCATCGACTGGACCAACAAGGTCCTGTGGAGCATGCACTGGGACGGCGTCCTAACATCGTCCAGCGATTTCGAGGCGCATGCCGCCTTGCTGTCCACCGCGCTGTATGAAAACCGCAAGGTGTGGATCGAGTACGAAGGCAAGGACAAGCGCTTCCAGTTCAATCTATTTGGTCTGGTGCGGCGCGATCGGGCCTTGCTGGTGATCGGCTCATATTGGCAGCACGCCCAACCTTTCGTGCTGACGGTTCGAAAGATCCGTGCGGTTCAGCTCACTGACGAACTAGCGGCTTCGCCGCCGCCGGATTTCGATCTCCAGGCATTCACCGACACGCAGCTCAACTTTCCGCTGAGCTCCGGCACTTTTGACGAAGTTCGGCTGGAATTCGCCGCCAGCGCTTACAGCTATGTCCAGTCAAATCCCCTGGTCGCCGACGAGGTGACCCTCACGCCGCCGGACAAATACGTCTATCCCGGCTATTTTGCGCTGAGCGCCTCGGGGGTGCCCGATACCTTGCGTCTGCGCCAGTGGCTTTCGGGCTTCGGCGATGCGGTCCGGGTGCTGGCGCCCAAAAGTCTGCGCCGGGAAGTCGGACAGGCGCAACTCGACGGGCGCACCAATTTGGTCAACGCCGCCGAGTTCGAACGTCTGCTCCAGCGCGAGATCGCCCGCTGCCGGCGCGAGCCTTCGGTCCGCTTCTGTTTGCTGCTGCTCGATCTTGATCATTTCAAGGCGATCAACGATACCCATGGCCATTTGACCGGCGATCAGGTGCTCGAAGAGGTCGCCCGACAGATTCGTGCCTACGATGCGGCGCGTTACGGTGGTGAAGAGTTCGCGATTCTGTTGGAGGGAATCGGTGTCGCCGAGGCGATCAAGATCGCCGAGCGTATCCGCACCCAGATTGCCGCATGGCCATGGACGAGCGCACAGGGTGACTCGATCGCCGTCACCGTCAGCATCGGTCTCACGGAGTTTCCGGACGCTGTGGCGAGACAGGCTGATTTGACGCCAAGCGGCGCTGCGGACCCGGATGCTTTGGAGCGTTTGGCGAAAGCCATCATGGATGCCGCGGATCAAGCCCTCTATCGGGCAAAACAGAACGGGAGGAATCAGGTCGTCGGTTTCTCCCCGAAGGGGGATGGTCAGGAGCCGGAAGCATGAGGCAGTGATGGGTTTTAAAAAGAAGAGTAAGAGTTGGCGTTCAGGGCGGGAGACAAGGGCAACCGACCCCAATCCCTCTCGACGTGCGGATGAGAATGTGAGTTCGAAGATACGTTAGACCGATCCAGTCGGATGAAAAATCAAGTTGATAAGGTGAAATGCGTTATGAAGAAAAAGAAAGCGTTAGTGGTTCTGGAAAATCCATGGTCGACCAACGGCAAGTTTAGTCATGAGTGCAGCGTCAAACCGTTCCTCACCGGCCTGAAAGAGCTCGAAGGCGATTTCGATCTCCTTTACGCAACCTTTTTCGATTTGGGGAGCTTCAGTAAGGCACTTGAACTTTACATCGACGGTTCCTATGAAAAGTATGTGCTCTATGTGGCGGCCCACGGTGAAACCAATGAGATTGCCGGGATCAAGGATCGGAAACTGCTCTACGGTGGCATAACCCCCGTTGCCGAAGCACAAAACCTGGAAGGAGTGCTATTCGGCTCATGCCTGTTCGGTTCCAAAACTGCGAAGTTGGAGGAACTGCTGCGTGATACCCGTCTTTGCTGGACTATCGGTTACCGGCATTCGGTGGACTGGTTCAGTGGCACACTGCTGGACCTCGCGATTCTCAAGGAGATGCTGTGCTTGAGAAAACGGGATATAGAAGACCGAGAGACGATATTGGAAAAGGTTAGGAAGGCCCTCGGGTTATTCAACCAAGATGCGATTGTGGGAACCGATAAAGAAAAACAACCGGTTCCGCTTAGCGAATTGATTTCGTTAGTGATTCAACCGAGCGGACAGGGCCACAAGCCACGGGATGCGTCGGAAGAGCTTTTCGCTGCATAGCCTGCGGAATTAAGGCGGCGAGTCGCTCTGGAATCGGGCGTCGAGGTTTCAGTAGCGACATTCAGTCTTGGGGTGCAGGGATATTAGTTTGTTGGGTCTATCTCACGTAGGAACAAAGACAAACCGCTATCTGAGGGAATCCTGTAGTCTGTAGTTCAGGCCGATCGCCACATGACCGGCAAAGTTTTCGCGACCTCGCGATAATTGGACTTTTGTGCGCGGAGCAGGAACCGCCGAACGGCTTTGGCATCACCCAGGCGATTGGCCTAGACACGGCGTTTTTGGACCGCAAGCGCGTCGTTCAAAGTCGTGATCATCGTAACCTCGCTGTGGTATGGAGACGAGGTCGCTGTAATCCGTGGGCACAACAAACCCAGTCGGGGGCGGGCGCCTGTCGATCGTTTGAACGATCATCCCGTGACCTTTCACATTCTCGATTCTCGACTACGCTAAACCCAGCCTCCGAACATCGGCTGGCGGTTTGGCATCATCTCCGAACGGCCGCGGATCGTGGAGAGGCAATGCACTCAACCCAAGACCGACCGCGAGGAACCGCGCGTGCGCGAGACGATCATGCGGCATATCGCAACGCTTCAATTGATACCGAGAGCACCCAAAGCGATTACCGTTGCACAACTGCACGAGAAGCTCGATCGCGCCGGCTTCCGGGTGTCCCGCCGTCAAGTCCAACGCGATTTGACGACCCTGTCGACGCAGTTCCCGCTGACGACCGACGAACGAAGCGTGCCCGGCTGGTCATGGCCCAAGGAGTAGCCCGTGTGCGAGCTGCCGGGACTCGATCCCAATACCGCGATGACGTTCGTGCTCGCCGAGCGGTTTCTCAAGGATCTGATGCCGCGTACGGTCCTCGATCACTTGCAACTTTATTTTGAACGAGCCTCGGCATTGCTCAGGGAACAGCGCGGGGGAAATCTTTACCAATGGGCGGAGCGGGTCGAGGTATTGCCGCGCACCCAAAGTTTGATTCCGGCCGAGGTCCGTGCCGAGGTGGCAGACGTGGTTTCGGACTGTATCCTCTTGGGTAAACGTCTTGAGGGACGCTATCGGCCACGAAGCGGTCCCGTCCGAGCCTACCGGATCGATCCTTTGGGGCTGGTATTCCGTGGCAGCGCCGTCTACCTGGTCGGGACCTATGCCGGGAGCGAAACCATCCTCCAGTTTGCACTGCACCGCTTCGAAACGGCCGACGCTCTGGAGGAGCCGAGCGTCGTGCCCGAGGGCTTCAACCTCCAGGACTATATCCGCGCCCGTCATTTCGATTATTTGCACGACGGAGGCGGGCCGCTACGCCTCAAGTGCCGGTTCAGCCGTTTCGCCATCAACAATCTCATGGAAATGCCGCTAAGCGAGGATCAGGTGATCACGCAAGAAACCGACCGCACCTATCTTCTCAGCGCCACGGTCATGAATACCCACCAACTCCGCTGGTGGCTTCGGGAGTTCGGCGATCAGGTCGAGGTCCTGGAGCCGACCTCGCTTCGGGAGGAGTTCCGGACAATGGCCCGTCACTTCGTTCGGATGTACGAAACCGAGGATTTCGATTGGCCGTTCGAGCCCTTGGGAGCAACTTGCAGTGCCGTATCGGATCAACGTGATGCCCAGGCCAAGGATATGTCACCCCGTCGGGAAACGGTAAGGGCATAAGTCGTCATTCACCGCGCGACATCGGATGTCGCGCCGGCAAGGTAATCTGACACGCATTCCATGATTGATCTCATTGCCTAAGGAGGCCATACCATGCCTGAACATACCCATTCACCGGACTCCGACCTCGTGCAGTCGTTTCACCGCGCTTTGAAGCACCTTTGCGAGCGAGCGCAACGCGATTTCGGCTATCGACCTAACCGCCTCTTGCAGATGATCGATTGCCATGGGGCAGTGGAGGCCGCCGAGCGGCTCGTCGGGAATGCCCGATTTTCCGACTATCTCACCCTCATGTGGGAGCACCGTGCCCTGGATAACACCGTGGAAGCTCTGACCCTTAACCCGGATTGGCGGCAACTTTTCTCACTGGAGACACGAGCGTCTGCGCTCCGGAAACTGGAGCAGCTCGGCTGGTCACCGGACGGTGTCGACCGGATGGAGACCGCATGACATTGGAACTCGAGACCGCCATCCGAGCCGCTCTCGCGGCGGGCAATTTGCTCCGCTCAGAATTCAACCGAGGAGAGGGACCCCGAGGATCGGGCGGACATGCCGAGGTGGACGAGCCGGCCGAACGGCTGATCTTCGAACATCTCACGACCGCGTTTCCCGAGTACGGTTACCTCGGGGAGGAACTCGGATCGAGAAAAGTGCCCTCGAACGCGGATGAGCTGCTGTGGGTGGTCGATCCCAACGACGGCACGAGTGCCTATCTCAAAGGCTTTCGCGGTGCCGCCGTGTCCATCGCCTTGTTGCGCCGGGGGGAGCCGGTGCTTGGCGTGGTTTACGCCTACAACTATCCGGATGACGATGGGGATCTGATCACGTGGGCAGAGGGAAGCCCGGTGTGTCCGAACGGCACCATTGTTCGGCGAACTTGGCCCGACCGGGTCACGGCCGACTGTACCGCCTTGATTTCGCAAAGTGCCGACCGTAATGCCCGCGCGAACGCGGAGATCGTCGCGCCGATGCGCTATCGCGCGGTCCCCAGCATTGCCTATCGGCTTGCGCTCGTTGCGGCGGGGGAGGGCGACGTGGGCGTATCGCTCAACGGGCCAACCACCTGGGATTTGGCGGCCGGCCATGCGCTGCTTCGAGGCGCCGGGGCTGAACTTTACGACGATCGTGGCGAACCGATTCGCTATTCGGCCCAAGGCGAATGCAACCATACCGGCGATGTGTTCGGCGGTGCCGAAGCCTTGGTCCGGCATTTGGCCGGCAAGGCATGGGAGTCGGTTTTCCGACGACCGCTGCCTCAGGACTGTGTTGGCTTGTTATGGCCGGTGAAAGGCGGTGGCCCCATCGATGCAGGGATGCTGGCGAGAGCCCAGGGTTGCCTGCTCGGGCATTTGGCCGGGGATGCCTTGGGTAGCCTGGTGGAATTCCAAATGCCCGATGAAATTCGTCGCAACTATCCTGACGGCGTTCGACAGCTTGCCGACGGCGGCGTGTGGCAGACGCTTGCGGGGCAGCCGACCGACGACTCGGAGTTGGCGTTGGCTCTGGCGCGTAGTCTGGTGGCCAAGGGCACCTATGACGTAGCGGCCGTTGCCGAAGCCTATGCAGCCTGGTATCGGTCGGAGCCCTTCGACATGGGGGCGGCCACTGAACGGGCCTTGCGGGCGGCCGGCAACGCGAGCGAAGCGCCGGTGGTGGCGGCGTCGCGTGCAGCGGATCCGGCCAGCCAGGCGAACGGCGCCCTGATGCGGGTGAGTCCCCTAGGGATCTTCGGTGCAAACGCCGATCCGGCTCAATTGGACGATTGGGCTGCCCAAGATGCGGGGCTGACCCATCCCCATCCGGTTTGTCGGCAGATCAATCAGCTTTATGTCCGGGCGATCGCGGAAGCGGTTCGAAACGGCCCGGATCCGGCCAGCCTCTATCGCGACATCCTGACGTGGGCGGATGAACTCGGGGGCGATGACACTGTTCTCGCAGCTACCCGGCGGGCCGACAAGGCACCGCCCGAGGATTTTCTGGAACATCAGGGCTGGGTGCTGATCGCCTGGCAAAATGCGCTGTATCAGCTCTTGCACGCACCGTCCTTAGAAGACGGGCTAGTCGATACGATCGGTCGGGGCGGCGATACCGACACCAACGCGGCCATTTGCGGCGCTTTACTTGGCGCGGTGTACGGCCGCAAGGCCATCCCCGCCGCCTGGCTGAATCGGCTCCTCACCTGCCGGCCTATCCACGGACTGTCCGGTGTTCACCGGCCGCGGCCGGCGTGCGATTGGCCGGTGGATGCTTTGATCGTGGCGGAGCGATTGTTGCGCAAGACAGAATTGCCAGCGGTATCGGGTGGTTAAAGCCCCGCACCAAGGCTTAGGTGATTCGTGGTCGGCGCTAGGCACCGCACGATTTGAGGCGATCCCAAAGGCCACGCGGTCAGTCCTCATGACATCGGCTATTCATATCCTCACCAGCATACCAATGGGATAAATTAAGTAAACCACAATTCCGGGGAGTGGATGTGACGCTACTTATCGTATCGATCACGTAGGCTTTTCCAGTGCATAACAACTCAAGCGAATCGGGCGCATGAACGACAATCCGATCTTGGAGAATAGGGGAGAGAACACTTTCGATCCTGAAATCCAGCCCCTTTTCTGGGACGATACCCCTCGCATCAAGATTATCGCTATAGGCGATAGTGGATGTGAAATCGTCAAGCCAATCGCCGAACATCGGCTTTGGTTCGGGGAGGTCGAGTTTTTCCATGTCGATCCAACCCAAGCAGACACGCTCTACCGCATCGAAAACACGGTTAAGAAAGTTTCGAAAGCGGGGATTCCGCTGCCCGACGTCCTCAAAGGCGCCGATCTGATCGTGATCGCCATGGACCTCGGCAATAGCATGAACGCTCGGCGGGTGTATGACATAGCCCGGGCGGCCAAATCGATGAAGGTATTTACGGTCGTTATCGAGCTCACCCTCCGAATTCATGTCACCTTGACGGACTCAACCGTACAATGCCCATAAAAGATCAAAAGACCTGCTGATGTCCCTTGCTTAGCTCCGTCGTTCGAGGGACTCCTGCGTGCTCTTAGCTTATCCGACGCGGGTACACGCAGATCATCCATGCCGCCGATGACTTAACAAGAGAGACGAGAATGGTTCAACTTTTCCTGTATGACACCACGCTCCGCGATGGCTCCCAGCGGGAAGAGGTTTCCTGGTCCTGTGAGGACAAGCTGGCGATCGCGAGGCGGCTTGACCGGATCGGGATCCATTACATCGAAGGCGGTTGGCCCGGATCCAATCCGAAAGATGCCGAATTCTTCAACCGCGTCCGTGATATCGGGCTCCAACAGGCACGGCTGGTGGCGTTCGGCAGCACCCGGCGAAAGCACAGCCGCTGTGAGGACGACCGGAATCTTGCGGCCCTGATCAGTGCCGGCACGCCTGCCGTGGCGCTGGTTGGAAAAAGCTGGGACTTTCAGGTCAGCAGGGTGTTGAATACTACGCCTGAAGAGAATCTGGTGATGATTCGAGACAGCGTGGCGTTCATGAAGCAGCGCGGTTTCGAGGTGATCTTTGATGCGGAACACTATTTCGACGGCTACAAGGCAAACCCGGACTACGCTCTAGCGACGCTGCAGTCTGCGGCAGAAAGCGGAGCCGACTTTCTGGTCCTGTGCGACACCAATGGGGGCAGTTTGCCCTGGGAAATCGAAGCGATCGTGGCGGCGGTCAGTCGCCGCATCCCGGGCCGGCTCGGGATTCATGTCCACAACGATAGCGCGTGCGCGGTAGCCAACTCCTTGGCGGCGGTGCGTGCGGGCTGTGTCCAGATTCAAGGCACCATCAACGGGTACGGAGAGCGTGTCGGCAATGCGGATCTCACGAGCATCATCCCGGCCTTGCAACTCAAGATGGGGTATTCGGTACTGGCTTCGGAACAGTTTCGCGAGCTCACGAGCCTGTCGAGATATGTGGCGGAGATCGCCAATCTGAGCCATTCCAAGCAGCAGCCTTACGTTGGGGAGAGCGCGTTCGCGCACAAGGGGGGGGCCATGCGGCGGCCGTCCTGAAGAGTGCCGACAGTTATCAGCATATCGATCCCGCTCTGGTAGGTAATGTGACCCGTACGGTCGTGTCGGAGTTATCCGGGCGCGGCAATCTGCTTTCCCGGGCTCGGCTTCATGGGCTCGAACTCTCGGAGGATGCGGCGCAGCGGGTGCTGCATCAGATAAAAAAATTGGAGCATCAGGGGTTTGCTTTCGACGCCGCGGAAGCCTCGGTGGACCTTCTGCTGCATCGCGCCGGTTCGGATTACCAATCGCCGTTCGAGCTCATCGATTTCATGGTGTTGGCGGAACACCGCCATGGCCGCGGTTTATTGTCCGAAGCGACCGTCAAAATCCGCATAGGGGGAGACGTGCGATTCGCCGCCGCCGAAGGCAATGGGCCGGTGAATGCGCTGGCCCAAGCGGTCCATGAAGTGCTTTGCCGGTACTATCCGGAGCTCGAACAGGTTCAGCTGACCGACTATAAAGTGCGCATCCTGAACACCGAGCGGGGTACCGGAGCCGTTACGCGCGTCCTTATGGATTTTTGCCATGGCGAATGCGCGTGGACAACGGTGGGTGCGAGCCCCAACATTATCGAGGCCAGCTGGCGAGCGTTGTCCGACAGTATGGAATATGCCTTGATCGTACTCCGCCAGCGGTGAGGCTTCGGTGCGTTCGTAGAGGGCGCCCCCATTTCGATAAGCAGTGCGCCCAACGAAAACAATCCCGAAATCCGCACGAGCTTCACCTGCCGTGTCTGATGTCGGAGCGCTGCCCAAAGTTCGGTAACAGACGACCCGCCGGACCTGGCTCACTTCATCAGCAGCCCACTTGGCTTTGCCGATAGCTAAGGGCAAGGCTGGGATTTACGCCTGAACCCGACCCCGATTGTGCTGGCTTGAGCCACTCGTATCTTCGCCGTATCAGAAGGGAATACTGCCAGCGGATGGTGTCCTGCAACCAGGCGGCAAGGATTTGATATTTCCTCTTTAACGTAGCAGGAGTACGCCATCTTGCGGCGTTAGCGCCAGACTAAAGATTCCTTCCAGTGCCCAGATTCATCCTCTGTGGCACGCCACGTTTATATAACCTTGGGGCAGCAAGGTCCCAACGGTCGTTTGTCGTTCCGCCAGCAAGACTTTCTTGCCGTCCCGTTCCACCGGAATACGCCGAATCGGTTCCTTGAGCAGTTTCCGGAGCGCCTTTCGTGCCGCGGCCACATCGCCCTGCATCTGGATCTTGAAGCATCCAATCTCGTCATGAAGTTGCTGGCGAAGCTGGCGCGGATCCCATGCGGCCGGCGTTTCGCTCAAACGCCTCATGTCCTCGTCAAGGCTTTGGATCCGGGGTTCGCGTTTGGGGGTTTCTGCGAGGATGCTGGTGGACGTCTGGCCCGAGGCAATCAGCGCCATGAAGTTGGCCAGTTCCTTTTTGAGCTTTTGGATCTCGCCCAGATAGTCGGGCGGCTCAGTCGTCAGGGCTTGCTTGATGAGGCTCAGGGCCTTTTCAATCACATAATCGATCGCCTCGGACGTGAGAATCGTCACCCGGGACCGGACAGGATCTCCTGATCGAGCGTCTCCACCCGGACTTTGTGATCGTTCACGCAGACGCTGGCGCCGCGGCTGTGGTGGTACGAACAGTCATAGTAGTAGTGATTCCGCTTGCCGCCCAAGGCCACGATGTTGCTCCCGCAAAGACTGCTGCAGGCCAGGCTCGAGAGAAGATACTTCGATTCCTTCGGGGATCGGGGCGATAGAAGCGCTCGCCTCCGGTCGCTTTGAGATAATTTTGGGGCGCCGCTTCGAGCCGGCCTGGACTTCATCCCGGAGGTCTTGAGATACGATGGCGAGCTTCGGGCCGACGGATTTCGAGATGGTCCGCCTGGGGCATCCGCTTCTTCGCCGATCCGCCCTGACGGGTGTTTCGGTACTCGCCAAACGGGATTCACCCGAGATAGCGCCGCCGACGCAGCATCGGTTGGATCGCCGCTCAGGGTCTTGACCAGGGTGGTATAGCGATGTCCACCCGCATACATCTGAAAGATCGCACGGATACAACCTGTTCGGTCTGGGTGTTTGTTCTCAATTGATTTTCGGGACTCCGTACCCATATCGCCATTGCTCCGACTGGTCCTTATTCATCCGTTGTGAAGTTAAGTTCTTGAGCTTAAGCTCCAAATTTCTCGTTATTAATGATTGATGCTAAACCATGAAACGACTGGTTGTGATCGATATCGTTGGGCTTAATCCTTCGCTCTTGGGCGAGCACACGCCACATTTGAACCGGCTGATTACGGATGGATTTGTCGCTAATTTGGAGCCGGTTTTTCCGGGCGTGACGTGTACCGCCCAAGCATCGATGCTGACCGGTTCCCTTCCCCGGGAGCACGGAATAGTCGCCAACGGCTGGTATTTTCGCGATCTTGCCGAAGTATGGTTCTGGCGTCAGTCCAATCATCTCGTCCATGGCGAGAAGGTTTGGGATGCAGCGAAAATGTCCATCCGCGATTTCAGCTGCGCTCAACTCTTCTGGTGGTACAACATGTACGCTGACGTGGAGTACTCTGTTACCCCACGCCCCATTTATCCCGCGGATGGGCGGAAAATTCCGGCGCTTTACTCGAATCCCGCAGATCTGCACCGGAGGATCGAAGCCGAATTGGGTCCTTTCCCGATGTTTAACTTTTGGGGCCCGGCGGCGGACTTACGATCGTCGAGCTGGATCGCAAATGCCGCCAAATGGACGTTCGACCATCATCCCTGCAAACTGCAACTGGTGTATCTGCCGCACCTGGATTACAACCTTCAGCGCCTCGGGCCGGCCGATCCGCGAATATGGGAAGACGTCCGCGCCATCGATGCCGTCGCGGGAGACTTGATCGACCACGTTAGGGCTCAGGGAGCCGATGTTATGGTGGTCTCCGAGTACGGCATCGAGCCGGCCACGGGCTGTGTCCATATCAATAAAGTTTTGCGCGAACAGGGCTACATCGCCGTGCGCGAGACCCTCGGCTACGAGTTGCTGGACTTCGGCGCGTCGCGCGCCTTCGCCGTGGCCGATCATCAGATAGCCCATGTCTACGTGCGGAACGCTTCGGACAGTCCTGCCGTGGAACGCTTGCTTGGCACGGTACCGGGTATCGAGCGAGTACTGGCGGAGCAGGGAAAAGCCGAAATGGGCCTGGATCATCCGCGCTCCGGGGAATTGATCGCCATCGCCGAACCCGGGCATTGGTTCAGCTATTACTATTGGCAGGACGATGCGAAGAGTCCTGACTTTGCCCGTACGGTCGATATCCATCGCAAGCCGGGCTACGATCCGGTGGAGCTTTTCGTCGATCCGGACATCCGGTGGCCAAAGCTGAAAATTGGGTTTCGGCTGCTCCAAAAGCAACTAGGCTTCCGAATGTTGATGGATGTGATTCCACTCAAACCGGACCTGGTTAAGGGCACTCATGGCCGGTGCCACCAATCGGCTGACTTGAATCCCGTTTTGATCTCTTCCCGGCGCGACTTTGCGGTTGATCAGTTGCCGATAACCGGAATTAAACAACTGATATTGAATAGCCTTAATTGACAGCGGCTTCCGTAGAAGCCATTCACTGGATTTAGGGTCTACCGGTCCATGGTCATGGGTTCGCCTCCGGCATAGCTCACCATCATTTCTTCATTTGAAACTTCGGCGTTCATTCTTCCGGTTATCTCAGTCGTTCGCACATGATCGTCGGGGGCGCGATCTTCGCCCTTAGGCAAGCCGAGGGCCGGGCCCTATTGAATCAGGCGATAACCACGAGCGGTGATGTACGGGGCGGGGTGGCAACGGAAGTTCCGGCACTCTCGGCTATCGAGGTGGCTTAAACCGGAGTTGCAATGTCAAAAATTTTTACATACCAGAGTTCGGTGCGGCGTGCTCAATCTTCAATACAAACATGTGCTTAGGTGTATCAGTCTGAGAACACTCGTTAAAAAACCTCACCGCGAGTGTCGAAATCTTTTACGGTCTCGCCGGCCGATAAGGGACCTGAGTTGCTAAAGTTCCCTGCATCACACAAAAAGCTCCATAAAATCAATTTATTATCATATCTGTTGCATTTATGGCACAGGCCTTGCCTTGTACATGAGGCAGTTATGGTCGGCAAGTCATTTGAGTCGTCCGTACGCTTCTGATGTTCGACGGTAATAAGCGCTTATCCCGGTAGGCCGCTCGCTCGGAGTGACGTCGACGGGTTTCGAGCGCCAACCATAGGGCGTCTACGAACAAGCCCATTTTGTCCGCTTTGATTGGGGAAGGATCCGGATGAAAAGTCTTCTAAAAGCCAGTCTTGGCTTGCTCCTTATCTGTTCTGGTTCGAATGCAAGTGCGACGGTGATTCGCTATCAGGCGATCGATCTCGCCGACAGCGTGGTCGGTCAGGATCTCTGGCAATACCGCTATGACGTTAGCGGCTTGCCCGGATCGGCCGTGGGGTTCGATGTGTTCTTCAATCTGAGCGAGGGCTACCAGGCGGGCGACTTGAGCGATCCGCTGGCGCCCAATGGCGACTGGACGGTCGTCCTCCTTCAGCCCGACCCGGTCCTGCCGGACGACGGCCGTTTTTATGCCGAGATCGTCGCCGTTTCGCCGGTTCTACCGAATCTTCCCGATACTTATTTCAGCGTCAACTTTGTCTGGCCCGGGACCGGAGCCCCGGGTGGGCAAAGCTTTGCGATTTACGATGCCAACTTCGACATCCTCGAAGCCGGGCGCACCAGACCGTTCGGTGAAGCGATCCCAGAACCCGCGGTTCCCGCGTTGCTGCTCGTAGGACTGTTCGGATTGACCTGGTTTCGGACCCGGCGCAGCCAACGCGAGCTTTCCAAGCCGTAGCCATTTTTCCGCTGCCGGATTGTTGGCAGTGACAAAAGCGGCTCGTCTACACCTGCCGCCTACTAAATCTGAGGGGAGATAAGGATTATGGCGATGTCCATGCAGACCGATACCTACAAAGGATTTCTCGAGCATTTCAACGAGACCGCGCTATTCCGCTTTTTCGCGCGGCTTTTAATCTTCACTCAAATCTTTCTCGGTCTGCCGGCCCCCGCTGTTGCTGCAACGCCTTCCGACTCTCCATCATCCGCGGCAGTCACCGAGTTAGCGGTCACCGGGACCTACCAGCTGATCGGGTCCAAGCGCGTGTCCAGCACGCTGATCGACTTTACCTACCGCGCGGAGATCACCAACAGCGGTACGGAGACCTTCCCCGACGTCGCCGCCACCGTGGTGAGCCAGGCCGCCAGCACGATGATCGTCGATGGCGCGGTGTTTTTCGGCGAAGTAACGGGCGGCGCGACGCTGTTCAGTCAGGACACGTTCACCATTCGCCAAAACCGCACCGTCCCGTTTAATCCGAACGATTTGGTGTGGACGGTCCAGGCCAATCGAGCCCCGGCAGCAAACGCGGGGGCCGGCCAAACCATGGCCGTGGGCGGCACCGTCACCTTGGACGGCAGCGGCTCGTCCGATCCGGACGGCGATGATCTCACCTATGCCTGGTCCTTCGTGGCGGTCCCCCCGGGTAGTACGGCGCAGCTCAGCGATGCCGCCGCCATCAAGCCGACGTTTGTGATCGACCGGCCCGGCGACTACACCCTCCAGCTCGTGGTCGATGATGGCAAGGCATCCAGCCTGCCGGCCCAGGTCACGATCAGCACGCTCAATACTCCGCCCGTGGCGGTGGCCCGTCTGAACCAAGCGGTTCGCGTGGGACAAACCGCGCAGCTCGACGGCAGCGCATCATCGGATGTCGACGGCGACCCCCTGACCTTCCGATGGACCCTCACGAGCCAGCCGGCGGGCAGCACGGCGATTCTGTCGGATTCAGCCACCGTGACACCGACCCTGCCGATCGACAAGGCCGGCCAGTACACGGTCGAACTCATCGTCAACGACGGCACCGAGGACAGCACTCCGACGCCGCTCATCATCAGCACCGAAAACACGCCGCCGGTGGCCCATGCCGGGTCGGACCGCAAGATCGCGCTCCAGGCGGAAGTGGTGCTGGACGGCAGTGCCTCCATGGACATTGACGGCGACACCCTCAGCTTCTTGTGGTCGCTGATCGGAAAACCGGCCAATAGCACTGCCTCTCTCTCCGATCCGAGCCTGGTCAAACCCAAATTCACCGCCGATCTGCCCGGTGATTATGTCGCCCAGCTGATCGTCAATGACGGCAAAGCCAACAGCGCGCCGGCCTCGGTGATCCTGACGACCGAGAACACCAAGCCCGTGGCGAATGCCGGCACTCCTCAGACGGTACATCTGCAGACTACTGTTACGCTGGACGGAAGTCTCTCCTCCGATGCCGAGAACGACCCTCTGACCTACCTATGGTCATTGACGAGCATTCCGTTCGGCAGCGCCGCCACATTGTCCGACCCTGGCGCGCAACAGCCGCAGTTCCTGGTCGATCTCCCCGGTTCGTATATCGCCCAGCTGATCGTCAACGATGGTCACCTGGCGAGTGATCCCGCGAACGTCATCATCAGCACCGAAAACAGCCGGCCGGTAGCGAATGCCGGACCCGACCAGGAGGTTAAAGCAGGCGATGCCGTGCAGCTGGACGGCGGCGCCTCCGGCGATGCCGACCACCACCCCTTGACCTACCAGTGGTCGTTCACGGCCAAGCCCCAGGACAGCACGGCCACGCTGTCGGATCCTGCCAGCGCGACCCCCACCTTCGTCGCGGATCGGACCGGCGCCTATGTGCTGCAACTCATCGTGAACGACGGCCAGCTCAACAGCGAGGCCGACACGGTCACGATCGAGGCCAAGCCGGTCATGGTCACGGTACCGAATGTGGTCGGTGAGACCCAGGCGGCGGCCGAGGCCACCCTTATCACCGCGCAACTGACGGTGGGCGCGATCACCGCACAAGCCAGCGACACCGTGCCCGCCGGAACCGTGATCAGCCAGGCTCCGGTGGCCGGCACCGAGGTGGAGAAGGCCAGTGCGGTCACCCTCGTGGTGTCCACGGGCCCGGCGCTGGTCAGTGTGCCGAACCTGGTCGGTCAGACCCAGGCGGCGGCCGCGGCGGCGATCAGCGCCGCCCAGTTGACGCTCGGCACGGTCACCCCCGCGGCCAGCGATACGGTCCCGGCCGGGCAGGTGATCAGCCAGAATCCGCTGGCCGGGGCGTCCGTCGCCAAGGGTTCGGCGGTTAACCTAGTCGTTTCCTCCGGTCCCGCCCTAGTCACTGTGCCGAATGTCGTCGGCCAAACCCAGGCAGCGGCTACGGCCGCCATTACCGGCGTCGGACTGAGCGTCGGTATCGTCACCCAGCAGAGTAGCGATACGATCCCGTCCGGCAGCGTCGTCAGCCAGACACCGGTCGGTGGAACCAACGTGGCTGCCGGTACGCCGGTCGACCTGATTGTCTCTACCGGGGCTGCGCCGGTGGTTCTGAGCCAGCTCACGGTAACTCCACCGAGCCCCACGATCCTGGTGGGGCAGACCCAGCCGTTCAGTGCCATCGGCACCAACAGCGACGGCACCGGTCAAGACATGACGGGGCAAGTGACTTGGGACAGCAGTAATCCGTCAGTGGCCGCCATCACGGCCGATGGGGTGGTCACGGCCCTGACCGAAGGTAGCACGACGATCCGTGCCAGCCAGGGCGCGATCGCTGGTACTACCCTCCTAACCGTCAGTGCGACGGTCTCGGATACCACTCTGCCGATTGCGGTCCTCACCGCTCCCGCGGCAGACAGCACCGTGACCGATCCGACGGAAGTCAAGGGCACCGCGAGCGACGCCAACTTCCTGAAGTACGTACTCGATTATGCTCCTGCCGGCGAGACCCATTTCACTGTGCTCGCGACCGGTACGACGCCGGTGGTTAACGGCACGCTCGGTACCTTCGATCCCACGTTGCTGCTCAATGATCTCTATACCCTGCGCCTGACCACCTATGACAAAGGCGGCAACACGGCTCAGGTCAGTGTGCAGGTTCAGGTGGGCCGTGACCAGAAAGTGGGCAATTTCAGCCTGGCTTTCCAGGATCTGAACATCCCGGTTGCCGGCATTCCGATCACCATCACCCGGGTTTACGACAGCCGGGACAAGACGAGCGGCGATTTCGGCTTCGGTTGGCGGCTGGATCTGCAGACTTTGAGACTGCGCGTCAATCGAGAGCAGGGCTCGGGTTGGCAGGTGAACAAGAGCGGCGGCTTTTTCCCAACCTACACCCTGGTGCCCAACCAAAGCCATGTCGTCAGTATTACTCTGCCGGACGGCAAGGTAGAGCAATTCGACCTATCGACCGAGCCAAGCAGTCAGCTGTTGTTCCCGCTGGATTTCGTCACCCCGGTCTACAAGGCGCGGCCCGGGACCCTCGGCAAGCTAAGACCTCTAAGCGGCGGCATTTTCGTCTCCGGCTCGCAGCCCGGGGCAGTAACTTTGTTGGACGATGGCGACTTTTTCACTGTCTATAATCCAACTACCTTCGAATACAGCACGCCCGAAGGTCGTGTATTCATCATTAACAAGGATTCAGGTGTGCAAAAAGTCAGCGATGCTAACGGCAATTCGTTGACCATCGGAACGACGGGTATCATGCATTCCAGTGGCAAAGGCATCACCTTTACCCGCGATAGCCAAGGGCGTATTACCAAAATTACCGATCCTAATGGGAACGTAATTCAATATGCTTATGATGTCCAGGGAGACTTGATTACCCATACCGATCCTGAAGGTAACAGCACGAGATTCAAGTACAACTTCAGCCATGGCTTATTGGAGATTCGTGATCCGCGCGGTAATGTGCCTGCGCGTAACGAATATGACGCCGAAGGTCGGCTAATTGCAACGATAGATACTAAAGGAAACAGAGTTGAGCTAATTCATGATGTGGCCGGTCAGCGGGAAATTCGTCGAGACCGTAATGGCAATGTTACGGTTAGCACTTATGACGATAAGGGCAATTTGACCTCCGAAACCGATCTTTTAGGTAATACGACAACGCATACTTATGACGATCGCGGAAACGAGCTGTCAATCACCGACCCTTTAGGCAATCGAAAGACGTTTACCTATGACCAGAATAACAACCGGACTTCCGAGACCGATGCTGGCGGTAACGTCACTACCTATACCTACAATACCCGGAACCAGTTATTGACGATAACCGATCCGCTCGGGCGCAAAACGGTTAACAACTATGACGCCAAAGGAAATTTGATCAGTACCGTGGACCCAGCGGGAAATACAACCTCCCATACCTATGATGCGCGTGGGAATCGAACTTCTACGCAGGACGCCGAGGGTAATCTCCTTAAATATGAATATGATGCTTCCGGGAATAGAACTAAGTATATCGATGCTGCCGGGAACATCACGACCTATCAATATGACGTTAATGGCAATAAGACCTCCGAGTCCTCATCCAGGACTGACGCGAATGGGAATGTGGTTGTCGTTACTACAAGCATGCTCTACGACAAACGCAATAAGCCGATTGAGCAGATCGATGCACTGGGTAACTCGGTAAGGTTCACATATAACAGTTTGGGCAAAGAGGAGACCTTTACCGATAAGAATGGCAATCGGCTAACCCGATACTATGACGACATCGGTAATCTCATTCAAACCACTTATGCTGATGGAACCTTTGAAGCGTATACCTATGATGCGGAAAACAATCGCATAGGTTCGACTGACAGGGCCGGTCGGATCACAAGCTATGAGTATGATGGCAACAACAGACTGGTCCGTACCCAGTTCCCCGACGGCACTTCAGAAACCAGGAGTTATAACGCAATTGACAAGGTGGGTTCGATCACGGATCAAAATGGGCATACTACCCGGTATGACTATGATGCCGTTGGCCGCAAGATCAGCGTCACCAATGCGTTAGGTCACGTAACGCGCTATGCCTACGATGCCAAAGGCAACCAGGTCTCCATGACTGATGCCAATGGCAACATAACGCGCTTTGAATATGACCTGAACGATCGAAAAACCAAAACCGTGTTCCCAGACGGAACCTTCAAGGTGTTCGCTTATGACACGCTTGGCAGGAAAATTTCGGAGAGCGACCAGGCCGGGAATATCACGCAATTCGCGTACGATGCACAGGGAAGATTGATAAGAGTTACGGATGCGCTCGGCGGTGTAACTCAGTACGCATATGATGAAGTGGGAAATCGGACAGCCCAGATCGATGCTAACGGTCATCAGACTACATGGACTTACGATGGTCTAGGGCGAATTCTGAGTCGGACGTTGCCGTTGGGCATGACGGAAACTTTCACGTACGACGCAAACGGTAATATTTCCACGCATACCGACTTCAAAGGACAGACTATTTCCTATTCGTATGATTCGAATAATCAACTTATTTTGAAAACTCTTCCGAACGGAAGCCAGATAACGTATTCCTATACTCCAACCGGTAAAGTGACGACCATCGTTGATGATCATGGCGTTACTACCTTCGAATACGATCTGCGGGATATGCCCGTGAAAGTGGTGAACGCCGATGGAACGATACTGGAGTACCAGTATGATGCGAAAGGTAACCGAACATCGGTAACGCTGCCGTCGGGTACCATTAACCATGAGTTCGACGCAATCAATCGTCTGATAGCCGTTACTGACACTCAAGGCCGAGTTACGCGGTATTCATACGACAATGTGGGTAATCGGATGCGGATCGAATATCCAAACGGCAGCAAAGCAAATTACGGCTACGATGCATTGAACCGACTTACGAGCCTTTCCCATGTGACAAGCGACGGCAGCGTTTTGGCAGGGTTCGAATATGTCCTGGATGCCGTCGGCAATCGCACAGCCGCAACTGAGGAAGGTGGAGTCAGGACCGATTATTCGTACGACAAACTGTACCGGTTGACCCAAGAGCAGATCACCGAATCCGGCATCGTGAGAAAAGTGGTTTCCTATACTTACGACGGTGTCGGGAACCGGTTATCCAAGACGACCGATGGCGAGGTCATTAATTACGTATACGATGACAATGACCGGATGATCAGCGAGGGAGTGGTAACGTATAGCTATGACGCCAACGGGAATCTCATTGAAAGGTCGAACGGCGGGTCGGCGTCTCAATTCGAGTTTGACTACGAGAATCGCATGGTCAAGGCGACCGAGCCAGGAAACGTCACCGAATATATCTACGATGACGACGGGGTGCGAATCGGTACTGTGCGTAACGGAGTGACATCATCCTATCTCGTGGATAAGAACCGGGAGTTACCCGAGGTACTGGAAGAGCGTGACTCTGCCAACGGGCTCATCGTGGTCTATATTCATGGCGACGATCTTATCAGCCAGCAACGCGGCACCGAGATTCGTTTCTACCATTACGATGGCTTGGGCAGCACGCGCTTGCTGACGGATTTTGGCGCCGGGATCACCGACCGCTATGCTTACGACGCATTCGGTAATCTGCTGAATTCCTCCGGAATTACCGATAACCGGTATCTGTTTACCGGTGAAGAGTTCGATCCAGAGACGGCTTTCTATTACCTTAGAGCCCGCTATTACGATCCGGGTGTCGGGCGCTTCACGTCGATGGATAGCTTCCAGGGCAACATCTATGATCCGAAATCGCTACACAAATACGTGTATGCAAACGGAGATCCGGTTAACTTGGTGGATCCCTCGGGACATTTTGCGGGTGTAGCGATGGCGATGCCGAGCATCAGCATAAGCATTAGCATCAATACCGCAGCGATCGCGAGCGCGGCGCTCCTTCTCGCGAAGGTGACGCTGGCCGTTGCCGGTGCCGCGGTTGCCGCCTGCGCTTTGAATGCCGCGCTGTCCTTCTCGACGGCAATCGGCTCGGGCGGGGCGTGCGATGTGAGCAAATTCAATATCTTCTACTCGGGCATGGATACCCCGTTTACGACCGCTCATATCGCATCGGCGATAGCGACCGGCGCGCCCGCATCGCCTTTGCGGCGGATTTCGCCGCCACATTCCAGAGCTTGGCTGCGGAGCGATCCGCGCTGTTCCGGAAACGTTGCAAGCCAGACTTTATTGTGGTGCGATGAGTATCCATTCGCATCCACTGACCGGGGTGGACAGGCAAATGGCCCATCGCTGATGTTGGTTCCAGCGGTGGAGCAGATGTATCAGGGAGGTATGCTGTCGGCGTTCTACTTTGCTTGTAACGTGGTCGCCAACGATCCGTTAAACGGTGTTTTCGGAGTCGTGCCCGGAACACCGACAACCTCGTGGCAATGTAAGTAACCGCTTCGGGTGTGCCAGGTGGTTTATGCTAGGAGATGAAAAGATTTATCAGATTGGGATGTTTGATTGAGGTAATCGTGGCGGTCGCCCTTTACCTGGGGGCATATTCCGCCGGCCTGCGGTTACCCAATTCGGAAAACGCCGATCTAATGACCGGCCAACCGATTGACACTGAGTGTTTTATTCATTCTGCCGTGGACGACTGTTTAAACAATGCCCTTGGCCGGATCCTTGCCGCGATGGAGCGGAGTGGATATCTGTTGCCTGGTCTACTCAGACCCGGGTTGTCAGATAGGGACCGACAGGCCGTGTTAGCGGATTTCCCCTGGCAACTGCCGCGAGAACTCCACCGTTTCTATGCCTGGCGAGATGGAGTGGCCGAAGGGGCGAAGGTGGCTGAACTTTTTCCCGGCGGCACGATGTTAACTCTCTCCGAGGCTATGGCAATCTACAAGCTGCAAATCGAAACCGCGGCTCGAATCGCCACACTAGCCAAGATAGAACCAGACAAACTTTGGAGTTCGCGGTGGTTCCCGGTGTTTGTCAGTCACGGAGATTTTTACGTCGTAGAAGGTTCCGATCGGCCGATCGAGGTGTCCCCCGTTTACTTCATTACGAACGAGGACCGCATACCAGTCAGAAGATACGCAAGCCTTTCGGACATGATGGAGATCGTCGCTAGATGTTTTGAGCAGGGTGCCTTTCGAGTTGGCGATTCCGGAATCTTGCAGGAAGATATCAAGAGCGTTGCCGCCATAACCGCGGGTTATCGTGTGGTTAGTAACCGGGCTCCGGAGATTGGGAATATGAGTGAGATCGAACGACTAGTTCACATCCTGGCCTCCGCCGATGGCGAAGCGAGGGGAGAGGCTGCCGGCAGGCTGATGGAACTGCATGACGAGGCAGCCATACCACTGTTAGCGCAAGTTATCCGTAGCGCTGATCCGAGTGCTAGGGAACTGGCAACCCGAGTGCTGGCGGAACTCGGCGGCGACTCGGCCGTTCCGCCATTGCTAAATGCCCTCAAAGATCCGGAGGAATCGGTGCGCGGCGAGGCTGCCGCAGCGTTAGGACAACTTAGGCGGCCTCAGGCTGTCGATGCGCTCATCGTGGCGCTAGACGACCCCGCGACTTCCGTACGCATGCGCGCCGTGTGGGCTCTAGGAGAGCTCAAAGCCCATGATGCCGCGGTCAAACTGGAGGCGCATCTTAAGAAGGAAGAGCATATTCCTTTGCGAAATGCCATCATCCAGGCTCTGGGAAAGATCGGCGATACCTCCGTAATACCTGCATTAATCGAGTTCGTGAAGGAGTCTCCGATGGAGACCCGGATACTCGCCGCAGCAGCCTTGGGGGAGCTTGGGGGCGACGAGGCTGCGGGTGCGTTGCGGTTCGTTGTCGAGGAGCAGGATCGCCTGGAGCAGACAAACTCCGGTAACATGAGCCTGGACAGCATTATCAAACTCCAGCAGGCGCGGCAGCTAAAACTGGTGTCGCAGCAGTCACTAGCCAAGATCGACAAGGGTAGGAAATGAGCTTTCGCCAGTTGTCCTAATGAAGCTGGGTAAAGTAGGGGACGGGTTGCCATTAGTTTAGCGCCGGTCTATCTGTTGCCACCCTTTTGTCTGGCGTTGAGTCACAAACCGCGACGACGTCAAGTTGGCCTGTCCCGTCTCATCGGACCATGCCTACGCTTTTCCGTACGCGGCTTTCCAATGGTCTTCGCAACAAGGCATGTGCCGATCGCCAAAGCGCCTTTGTCGGCAGTCTAAAAAGTCCATTGCGTACATAGATCACAGGTCCCGAGAAGCGATGTATCCATGTGCTCGCTCCTGGCTTGTGACGATGCAGCAGATAAAATTGCACCCGCTCATCCACACGCAGCTTCACGTTGGAGATCGTCCTGGTGCAGTTACGGTCGTGGAAATAGTTGGCCAGCCGCGCAAGGTCCGGTTGAATTCTCCGATACTCTGCAATATCGCGACGCTGGGTACGCAGCCAGTCGGTCAGGGCTTTGTTCCGGTCTTTGATCCGCAGCATCGAACGAAGTGACGGCTGAACGAACGGCCGAGAAACGCGCGCAGGGCCATTCGCTTTTGCTGCGCCGGAGTCTCGACGACCCGAGCGACCGGGCATACTACGTGACCTTCGCGCCGAGGGACGGCATGCTGGACGCCCTGGTTTACGTCGCGGAAAGGCCTCGGTCCATCGAATATCGCATTTCGAAGCGGCCAAGCCAGACTGTGGGCTGGATGAATAGAAGGCAGGGCATGTGTGGGTCGCGTGGCATCGGCACATCGCCTTAGCCTTGGTGACGCACGCCGTCGAGATGGCCGCGGCTTGTTATAGCCTATCCCGGTAGGTCCGCGGACCCGTTCCACAAGCTCAGGGCGACCGGACTTCTGGGGTAAGTCCAAAGTTGCAGCACTTATCTGGCTATGATTTGCGTTGACAGGATCGAACTAGAAATCCAGGCCTCAAATCTAGAGCGTTTTCATCGCGCTCGTACGGCAAAACCAGCTTGGCGGACGTCGTTGGCGCCTTCGGCTCGGGTGAATGGATTCAAGCATTCGTAGGTCGGCAATCCTTTCCCAATCGCAAACGGTCGCTTTAGTCGCGACCCTTCCGACGAAGACGCTCGGCCGGGACGTGGCGTCGCGTCGGGAAAGGATTCCCGACCTACTCGCGAGTGCCCGAACAGTAGATATGAAAATGCTTTAGCGATATTTGGTTATAGTGAAAATTCCCGGCGACAGATGTGATGACGGCGGGCATTCGTTAATTGCTTTTTCGGACGAGCAATCGAATGGGAGTGCCGACAGGAGGCAGAACGTTCTTTCTCGCCTCAATGGTTCCGAAAGCGCCGAGGCCGATGCCAACTCTATGCTCGATGATACTGGCCGGATCGTGCACGAATCCGATTAACGTGCCGTCCATATGAGCCAGGTAGCGACCATCGGGCGTAAATGTCGATCCGGTATAAACCCACTCGTGAGTCGCTTGGCCTTCCGCTGCCGTCAATAGCTCCTCGGCCCGGCGTCGAACGGTTTTGCCGGAGGATTCCCAGGTAATCCACAATTCGAGCTTGTCGCCTGCGACCGGTTCTTTATCGAAATGAAAGCTGGCGGGCTTGGCTTTTTTTGCATCCAAGCCGATGAGAATGCAGGCCAAATTGAATTCGACCGCGTTGGCATCCAGTTCGAGAAGGCTTTCGTAGGATTTATACCCTCCCTTGGTAACCGCCAGAAATTCCAGCGGCGGCTCGGAGCGAATCACTGTGCCTGGAACGGCGAAGTTCCGTTCGGCCTTGTTGACTTCGATGCTGCCGACTTGGTATCGCTGGCCGCCCAGGTCGCGGATTTCAGGCTGCGGCGGCATGGGTTGAGAGCCGTATTCCAGCGGGGCTTCCGCAAAGGTGGCGGACGACACCAGAACACCGATCAAAGCGCTATAAATAACAAAGTTGATTTGTCGCATCGGCCGATCTCCTAGCCGACCATGCCGGTGACCACCCGATGCGGCATCGGGGAAGGAAAGGGAAGGGTTTCAACGTGCGTAAATCCGGCTTCGGCCATCCACGCCGCCACGTCCGTATCGGCATGTACGCCGCCCTCCGGCGCCGTCAGCATCATGTTGAGGCCGAAAAGGGTCGCGAAAAGAGGGCCGGTTCCGCCGTGGTCAGTGAAGACATCGCTCAAAATCAGCAGCCCGCCGGGTTCCAGGGTGTCCTTGGCACGGCCGATGAGTTCCCGGCATCCCTTTTCGCTCTCTCGATGCAGGACCCCCGAGATCAACACCACATCGTTACCGGTCGGGAATTTGGTGGTGTGGTAATCGCCTGCGAGTGTAGACACCCGATCCTTGGCGCCCAGACTTCCTATGATTTCATCGGCCAGTTCCACCACATGGGGCAGGTCGAGCACTTTCGCCCGGAGTTCCGGATATCTTCGGACGAACAAAGCGGAATATGTACCCGGTCCGCCGCCGATATCCAGCAGTTGTTTGCGTCCGCTCAGGTCGACCAGGCCGGCCAAAGCATTGCCGATGCCCAAGGCGCGGTTGTGCATTCCATAGACGAAATGGCGCGTTTTCGCGGGATCGTCGCCGAGATAGGTTTCCTGGGCGAGAGGGGGGCGATTTTCCCGGAGCGCTTGTTCCAGCTTGCCCCATGTGGCGTAAAGGTCATCGCTGTAACGCACGGCATTTCCCATGAACGCCGGACTGCCCGGCACCAGAAAGGCACTGGCCAGAGCGCTATTCGTGTAAACCCCTTCGGATTCTTCAAGTAACCCTAAGGCAACGCAAGAGTTCAGCAGCAGACGGGTAGGCCGAGGGTGGGTATTCAGGGCATCGGCTGCCTCGCTGACGCTCATGGGTGTCTTGGCGAGAGCTTCGAACACGCCGATACGATTGGCCGTCAGAAATGTCATGGCATTCCAGTAGGCGGTGGTGAGTTGCATGATCGGTGTCGGATCGAGCATGTGATCGTTTCCTTGTGATGTCTTAGGCGCAAAGGGCATGGTCGATGTCGCATTCCATCTGCATGTAACCGCAGCGATGGCACATGAATCCATCCCAGATGTTCAATTCGTATTTCCGGCGGATGTCGAAATAGCCTAGGTTAACGCGCTCAAAGTAGCTGCGCAGTTTCTCCAGGTGTTTGGGATGATCCCGCCCCGCGATGGGCCAATAAAGTGAGTAAATCGGAATGATGCCCTTCGCACCAAGCGTCTCGGCGCCCTCGAGCGCAAGCTCGATCGCTTCTTTCTCGGTTAATCCGTACTCCGGCTCCAGTTCGATTCCCGCCACCATGGCCGTGTAGACACGTCCCTTACCCCAAAAAGACACTGCACTTTCGAGGGTCCCGATCCAACGCTGATAACCCACGAACCGGTGCTTGCCGGGACAAACCTGGCTAAACAATCGCTCGGACCAGACTTCCAGATTAAAACAAACGGCATCCACCAGATTCTCATCATGTAACCGGCGTAGACATTCCTCGGGCAACGCACCGGAACCGCAGGTGACCGGAATCCGATGCCGATTGACCGTTTGTACCTCGCGGGCCAATTCGATGAAGCGTTCGCCTTCTTCCCGCCAATCGGTCATGGAGCCTCCGACCAGATAGATGTGGCGGATTTCGCTTTCCCGCAAGGCGGCATCAAGCGTCTCCTTTAGGCGCGTGTAAGTCAGGGGCGACAAGGATGTGCGATCCATCACCTGCCCCAATTGCTCGGTACGCGCGTCGGGAGCGCCGTAACCGCAAAACAGGCAGCGCATGGACTGCCCGTCCTGTTTATCGGCGAGAAAATACTGACAAGCAGGCGCCACGTTGATGACCGCCATGTCGTGGTGCAAGGTGATGCCGGCCTGGGCCATGGGAAAGCCGTCGCTGGTTTTTCCGTGCATCCACTTGGGAAGATTCATGAACTCGACCGACGTTTCCGGGTGCGTACCGCGATCGTGAGCCAAGCGGTAGCCGGATTCGAAAGAGCCGGTTACGGACCAAGCCGAGTCCCCGTTTCCCTTGATCCTGGCGAAAACGCCGTCGGACGTGGCAAGCGAGTAGGGAACCATCGCCTTGCCCCTGCCGGTCGGATCGTGTTCGCCGGGTTTGAAACGATACGGGTAGAAACCCGGAAACGAGTGCTCCGTCGCCCGTCCCAAAGCGTCGGTGTAGCGAATGCCTTCGAAAATCAGATCCAGTTTGCGTTTGGCGGTTTCTGGGAGGGCGGGAGGCTGCATGGCATTGGTCTCCTGAGTTCTTCTTTGGGCTTAAAGCCTATCCCGGCAGGCCGTTCGCCCTGAGCTTGTCGAAGCGTGTTTTAAGGTCTACCGGGATCGGCACTTAGTGTAGTATGCCGAATCGCGTTCCCGATACGTTTAACCCATGAAAATCAACAGACAGCTTATTCTCGTGGTTTCCACGGCACTGGCGATACCGATCATTCCTTTTCTCGTCATTGGCGAACTGCCCGGGGAACGATGGCTGTCGGCCACGGATGACAACGCGCTTCGGTTCGGCTTCCTCGGCGGTGTGCTGTTGGCCGGCGATGCCCTCCTGCCCATACCGTCCAGCGTCATCGGAACCCTGCTCGGCGCGCGTCTCGGTTTCATCTCCGGAACATTATGGACATGGGCGGGACTGACTATCGGCCATCTTATCGGTTATGCCGCCGGGCGGCTGCTGCTGGCCCGGCTCGGCACGCGGCTCCCGGAAGTGCCGACGCTCTTAGCGGTGTTCGCGAGCCGGCCGGTCCCGGTGCTGGCGGAGGCCGTGGCTTTTACAGCCGGTGCCGAAGGTCTGGATTTTTCTCGATTTCTGCTGACGGCGGCTGCGGGCAACTTATTGTACTCGGTGGTACTGGCAGGAAATGGCGCCGCACTATTACCCGATGCGATAGTCGGACCAGGAATCATCGTTCCCATGACATTACCCGTCGTTGCCTGGCTGGGATGGCGCCTCCGGAAAAAGCAGAAGAGCAAAGTCATGCAAACGGGAAACTGAAACCTCCAAAACGGATCGGCCCTGCTACCGGGTTACGGCTGCTGGGTAGGACCGGGTTGAAGGTAAATCATTTCGACACCCTCTGCGCCTTGGACGACTGCACGCATCATCTGTCCCTGGTCCAGCTGCTGCTTGATTTGCGAGACCGAGTCCATCGGTTCGAAACTGAGGCCGTTGAGCTTCAGCTCTGCTGCGGACGGCAATCCCAGCATCGGTTTGAGGGCGAAATAAAGTTCGTCTACCGTCGCGGCGGGGGTTTTGGCCAGTTGTTCGATTTGGTAGGCCATCTCCTCGCTTACTTCCACCGTTCGGTGTTTCGGCTGTGTTTCGGCCTCGCTGGCTGTCGGGGCTGCCGCATCGGCATTGGATGACTCGGGCGACAACAAATTCCGATGCCCCTGCTCGGACGGCAAACCATCCGCGGTCAACTGGATCTCGATCTCGCCGGTTTCCGTTTTCAGCCAAAGGCGGTCGCGAGAAATCTTTTCGACTTTGCCCACGTCCGGAATCGAGGTATTCCGTCGCACCGTCTGTTGTCGGCCGTCCGGGAATTCGATCATGGCAACCCGAGCTTCGTCGCCGACCGTCACCACACCTGAAAGACGGAAGGGCGGTTCCGACGAAGATGCGGCGATTGCGATATCCACCCTGACGATAGCCAATAGAAATGCCGGTAACGAAAACAGGGTTGTCCTACGAATATTCATGCGCTTAATCGATCCAGCTTGGAACTTCCATCTCCGAAAACAACGGATGGGAATCAAAAACAACCCACCCGTTGTTCACTAAACCGTTATTTTTATCGAACGCCGGCCCTACGATGCCTTTGGTTAAATGCGAACCCCAACAATCCCGCTCCCATCAGCATCACGACCGGCGGTTCGGGGACAGGGATAGGCTGTGACTGCTGGCAATTGCCCCCCACGCAAACACTGCCTCTTCCAGCCGATACCGGGGGAACAAACGGATCGCCGTTTTCATCTCCCAAAAACTCGCCGGTCGAAGCGATGTTATCCGTGAACGACAGTGGGCTGAGGCCGTTTGCAAGGGTATCGAAGGTCAATGTGAACAACCGGAATGCGGTGTTGCCGTCCTGGTTCGTAAGCAAATCCAAGGAGGTCTCAAATACATTCACCGTACCGGAAACACTGTCGTCAAAGCCTTGAATGGAGTCGAACGGACCATCCAGAAAGATATCGAAATCCACACTGGCAAGAGACAGGATGCTGTCATTCCAATGGACGTTGAAATCGTAGGTACCGACGAGTTGATTGTTAAGGTCGGTGACTATGACATCGACCTTAGCCGGGTCACCGAGCGCCACGTCCTGGGAAACTGGATTAAACACCAGAGAAATCGCCGAGGCCGGCTGGGCGGCCAGCAGACTGAGCGGGACGGCAAGTCCCAATATCTTGAGTAATTTATTCATATCACTTTCCCCATCGTCTTAAGTCTCAATTCGAGTTATGTCCGACGCACCCCGCAAGGTGCGTCGGGTATTTCTTGGCTTTACTGAACAGTCATCTGAGTGGCGCATTTACGCGCATCCAGCACGGTAATCCAGCCGTTGCCGTCAGCATCGCGCGGGTCGTTCGGACCTGAGGCAGGCTGGTTCCGCGCCGCGGCAATGGCATTAATGTCATCGCGGTCGACATCGCCGTCCGGCTCCACGTCACAGCGCAGGAAATCGCAGACATCGCCTTTGCCGTTGCCGTCCGAATCCGTCTGATCGGCATTGGCAGCGTTCGGGCAGTTGTCGCAGGCGTCGCCCACGCCGTCGCCGTCGCTGTCTTTCTGATCCGGATTGGCAACCGCGCGGCAATTGTCCGTGTTATCAGGCACGCCATCGCCGTCGCTGTCGATAAAGGCGCCGCCGGTGGCCCGCTGCAACACCAGGAGCGCGTACGCTTGTTTGGAGTAGTTATTCCAAGAACCTGGAGCGCTGTTGCAAATGAAATTACCGTCGTTGCCGTTGATGGGCGCAGAGCCGTCCCAACACTGGTGTTCGAGGATTTCGTAGGCGTAGTCGAAATATTGGTTCTGGGTCTGCGTCGGGTCCGCGCCGTAATAACCTACGCCGCCGGCACCGAAGCTCGCCACGCGGGGCAGTGCATCCGGATCCTGGTGTACCTGGCGTACGGTACAGGCCGCATCGGGCGCCTTGGTGCCGAGATCGTCCGGACTCAGGTTGCCCGGCGCCGGCGCTATGCCCGACTGGCGCATGAACTCCATGCCCTTGAAAGAACTCCACAGGTAATACCAGTAAGAGCTGCCGGGCCAGCTATTGCCCATGCTGTCCAGGTCCTGCCAGCGATAGTGGTTGTAAAGCCAGCGGAGATAAGCCTGAACGGATGGGTCGTTGACGTTGGCTCCGCCCAGGAGCTGTACCCAGGTGCCCGAGGCGGTTTGCTGCAGGCTGGGGTTATAACCGGTTCTCTGGTAACCGTGACCGCGCTCAGTAGGATCGATCGAATCACAAGCAAAGTTGTCGGAACCGGCGGCAGACCCGTTGGCGGCGTAAGCCAGCTTCGAGCGCTCCAAGGCGGCGGTCAGCGCGGGGAGCCGATTGCCCGGATCGCCGAAGGCGGGATCCGTGTACACGGCCTTGGCCGCCGCGAGACCGGCTACACCGAACTGGGTGGTCGAGGAGTCCGCACCCGGACCTGTATAACCCCAATAGCCGTAGTTGTTTGAAGTGCTCGGGGGATCTTCCGGAGGGGTGTTGTCTTTAGTCTGTCCGGCGACGATCCGGTCGGAAAGCGTGTTGATGGCGGTGATCAGATCCACGTAATCTGCGGTATCGGGGATTTCCGGAGCGCTGGGGTCGCCCTTGTCCGGTCCGCCGGAGCGCAGATATTCGCTCAGTGCCATGAGGAAGCTGCCGTCGCGATACAGGTAAAGCGAAGTCTCGTTGACGCGATCCAGCATATAGGCGACGACTGTGCGCATGCGGGCCTTGTCGGTTGCATTGGCGCCGGAATAGCCCTGTGGCGGATCGGCAGGGTTTCCGGTAGCGCGTTTCTCGAGCAATGCGAGCGCCGTCAGACCGGCTGCATCCCCGGCACTGCTGGGGTTGTTGTAGGCGCCCACGTTGGCTAAATATTCCAAGCCGCGGTCGATCGCCACGGCCACATCCTGCTCGAAAGGCGTGACCGCTTGCGCGCCCGTTCCGGCCAGGCTCAGCGCCGTGCCCAGTATCACGGGTTTCAATCGTAAGTTTTTCATTGGTTTTCTCTCTCTCTTCTCAAACTCGTCTCGATAGGCTTCCCTGCGCCCATGTCCGGGAATCCCCTCTCTCCAAGCGATTCCGGAAACAAGGAGGTTCCGAGCAAGAGTCGAGCCACGATGAAAGGTGACTTAAAAATCAAGTGGGTGGCTGCTTTCTTTGAAAAAGTGTTCACGATCGAGCCAACTGCTGTAAAAAAAACTGACAGTGATCCGGGCCTTCACGAAAGGTTGATGTAGACTTGCCGCTTCACTAGCATTCCGATTCGTCAAAAGTCGATTGGTCATGGCAAGAGCAAGCCTTTTGAGCCGGCACGCGCTCCGGAACTGGACGCCCAGCATTTATCTGAAACTGATGGTTCCCTTTTCGGTGGTTTTGCTGGTGACAGCCGCTATCGCCTGGTGGCTCACGACGCGTATGTTTTCCATAGCGTTGGAGGAGCGTGTCAACGAACAGCTTACGAATGTCGCGACCGTCTTGGCCAAGGGCAATCTTCCGCTGACCGACGATTTGGTATTCAAGGTTCGGCAATTGCTCGAGACCGAAATCGTGCTGATACAAAGGGATGGCTATATCGCGATGTCGACCTGGGGTAATGGCCGGGATGAAGCACATCGCCAAATATCGAAAATCTTCGCGCAGTGTCCTCAGGAAAGTGGCTGTATACGCCCGATGCCGATGCAATTGCCAAGCGGTCTTTACAGTGTGGTTCTCAGGCTAGTTCCGGCAGGGCGCGACTCCCGCTATCGGGCGGTGGCCGTCCTGTCATCGCTTGCCGACGTTCAGTCGGCTACCCGCAATGCGGCGGTTTGGATCGGCGCAGCCACGCTGCTGGGGGGCATGCTGATCGCGTGGGCAGGTCAGCGGATTGCGGCGGGCATCATCAATCCGCTGCGCGATCTCGCTCGCATGGCCGAAAGACTCGCCGGAGGCGACAGGGATGTGCGCGTCGAGTCTCGTCGATCCGATGAGATCGGTGAATTGATGGGCGCTTTGAACACCATGGCGGAAAAACTCCAATCTTTCGAACAGGCCCTGTCGCGAAGAACCAGGCTGGAAGCCCTGGGCGAAATGTCCGCCCGTATCGCCCACGAGGTGAGAAACCCGCTCACGGCAATCAAATTGCAACTGCAACTGATGCAGGAGAATGTCGATGAGGCTCAGGCGGAACCGATACGACAAACGCTCGACGAGATCCGTCGTCTGGAATTGGTGGTCTCCGGTGCCCTGGACTTCGGGCGGCCCCGGAGTCTCGATCCGGTCGAGGTCGACCTGAACGATCTGGTCGGCGACGTAAGGCGCCTGTTCGGTCCGCAACTGCAACACCGGGCCATTGCTCTCGAATGCCGGCTCGACTCTTCGCTGCCGCAGGTTCGCTTGGATGCCGACCGCATCAAGCAGGTGTTGCTGAATCTGCTCGTCAATGCCGCCGAAGCAATGACGACGGGCGGGCTGATCCGAATCGGAACGTGCCGGACGGGAAGCGATCATGTCTCGTTAACGGTCGAGGATTCGGGTTCGGGGATCGATCCGTCGCGGATGGACTTGATTTTCACGCCGCTGCATACCGACAAAAAAGGTGGCTTCGGGCTAGGGTTGCCCATTTCCAAAGAGCTCGTCGAGCTCCATGGGGGCACTATAGAGATATCGCGAAGCGATTTGGGCGGTGCGCGTTTCGCCGTTTTGTTGCCGATTGAGTCGATCAGATGACCAAGATTCTGATCGCCGACGACGAACGCGCCATCTGCCTGGCATTCAGTCAGCTGCTGAAGCGGGACGGTTATGAGCCGCTCATCGCTTCCGGGGGACGGGAAGCGTTGGAGCTGGTCGAGAGGGAGAAACCGGCGGCCGTTTTTCTCGATGTCAACATGCCGGATTTGAGCGGTCTGGATGCCCTCGCTCAAATCCGCGCACGCGATCCGCAACTGCCGGTCATCGTCATGACGGCTTACGGAACCATGCAAAGCGCAATGGAGGCGATGCGGCTCGGCGCGTTCGATTATCTCGGAAAACCTCTGGAACTGTCGCAGATTCGAACGTTGCTGCAGCGTGCCCTGTCGAGCCGTGCCGAATCTGCCGCCGGAATCCCGGCTGAGGCTAGCCTGGATACGAATGGCAAAGGTGTCATGATCGGTCAGAGCAAAGCGATGCAGGAAATCTTCAAGCTGATGTCCCTGCTGACCGCCAACGATCTCACGATTCTGGTAACCGGAGAAAGCGGCGTGGGCAAGGAATTGGTCGCGCGCGGCATTCATTTCAATAGCCCTAGGCGCGAGCATCCCTTTGTCGCGGTCAATTGCGCCGCCTTGCCCGAGAACATCGTGGAAAGCGAATTGTTCGGCCATGAACGCGGCGCGTTTACCGGAGCGGAGGCGAGACGCATCGGTCGATTCGAAGCGGCCGGCGACGGTACGCTGTTTCTCGACGAAATCGGAGAACTTCCCCTTCAATTGCAGGGCAAGCTATTAAGGGTTTTACAGGAGCGAAACTTCGAGCGTGTCGGCAGCGTCGCGTCGATTCCATTTAAAGCCAGACTTATCGCCGCCACCAACCGGAATCTGGATGTCGAAACGGCCGCGGGGCGGTTTCGCGAAGATCTCTATTTTCGGCTCAAACTGATTACGGTCGAAATCCCGCCGTTACGAACGCGCCGCGAAGATATCGCGTTACTGGCTCGGCATTTTCTTGGACAGGCAAACAACGAACTCGGCCGGCAAATCACGGGTATAGAGGCCGACGCCGTGAAAGCCATTCAAGCCCACGACTGGCCGGGAAATGTCAGGGAGCTGGAACATACGATCAAGCGTGCGGTGTTGCTCTGCCGGGGCAATTCGTTAAGCCTGCACGAACTCGGTATAAAACCGAAGGCTCGCACGGACGGCCATTCCCTGGATTCCACGGATTTGGACGATTTACTGGATGCCGCCCGGCGCGCGCTGCGCGACGCCATTAACGTCGATGGACCCAAAGATTCGACTTTGGGGGTTTTTTATACAGTGATCGAAGCGGTCGAACGCGCGATTATCGACGAGGCTCTGCAAATCACGAAAGGAAATCAGGTAGCCGCTTCTGAACTTTTGGGCCTGCACCGCACGACCTTGAGAAAAAAATATTTCCCCTCCTGATGCAAAATTGTACAGCGGTACTTGTTTCCTTCTCGGATTCGAATTCCGCAGCTGTACCGGCTTTACAAGCGGTTTTGAGTAAAGACCGAAAAAGGCGTCTGTACAAAAAACCGACACGCCAACGACCCGTCGTCAGCGTGCCCAAGAAAACCAGGTGATCTAAGTGTCGGAATTTACGGCAGATTCAGTCTTGAATCGGTGAGCTTTAAAACTTGGTCTATAGTTTGCTCTAAAATCAATCGAAAACTCTCTTCTCACGAAAGCCGACTCAATCTCTCTCCTGGGTCGGCTACTTTCTGGAACGGGTGAGCCGTGCGCGTTCTGGCTCGGAGTCCAAATTCCGACAGAGACACCTGCGCAGGTCCGGCGTCCGTACATCCAAGCCGCACGCTCGCCGGAGTTTCAAAGCCGGTAAACACCTGGGGCTGCTGGATCTACGGTCAGTGAGTTCTGTTGGTCAGAACTCTGACTTTTTGCCTGGTACGCATCGAGCGGCCTATTCGCTTCCGCAGCGGTCGTCCGCGCCTGAAAAGGATCGTGCCTCGATCAAAACGATAATAAGGTTTCATAAAAATGGTCTCGAAAACTGGAGTTTTCATAATCGGTGCCTTGGGGGACATCGCAAACACGCTGTTCGTGGGGTGTTCGGCGATACGGCGGGGATTAGTCTCCGGCGCCGGACTCGTCACAGACCTGACGCCTTTTGCCGATCTGAATTTGGTTGCCTTGGAGAATCTCGAATTCGGCGGGCACGACATTGCCGAGGGCTCCGTGCCGGAGTCCGCCGACCGCATTTACCGCGAGTCGCGGACCTTTTCGCGGGAAATTCTGGATGCGGTTCAGGCCGATCTGCAACGCATCAACGGTAACGTCGTCATCGATTCCTCCCTGCAATGGAACGTATTGAGTCCGTCAGACCGTCTGCCGCCGCTCGATGCGCTGATTGAACGGATGCGGGGCTATCTGCGCGGCTTCATCGACAAATTCGGTTTCGATCGTGTGGTGCTGGTCAATCTGACATCGGCCGAGCCGAATCCGCCGCTATCTGAATATCACCTGGATTTGACCGCTTTCGAAAAACTCCTGAGCGAGGACAGAAAGGATTTGATTTCGCCGGGCATGGCCTGGGTCTACGCGGGCTTTTCCGAAGGCTGCGCTTACGTCAACTTCACCCCCAATCTGGGTGCGAACGTGGCGGCCCTGCAGCAGCTCGCCGAGGCGAAAGGCGTATCGTACTGCGGCAACGACGGCAAAACCGGCGAAACGCTGGTGAAAACGGCGCTGGCGCCGATGTTCGCCTGCCGCAACCTTCGCGTCATGAGCTGGGAGGGCTATAACCTACTCGGCAATAACGACGGGCGGACACTGAACGATCCCGACAACAGCAAAGCGAAAATCGGCAATAAGGAAGCCGTTCTGGAGAGAATACTCGGTTATCCGGTTCAAGCGGGAGTTTCCATCAATTTCGTGCCTTCCTTGGGCGATTGGAAAACGGCGTGGGACTTGATCCACTTTCAGGGATTCATGGATGTGCCCATGACGATGCAGTTCACCTGGCAAGGCTGCGATTCCATACTGGCCGCTCCCTTGGTACTGGATCTGATCCGTCTGATCCATTTCGCCGGCTGTCAAGGAGAGTCCGGACCGACGCCACACCTCGCCAGTTTCTTCAAGAATCCGATCGGCGTGGCCGAGCAGTCGTTATCCGCCCAGTTCGGGCTGTTGCTCGAGTACGTCGAGCGCCATCGGTCCAAAATTGCAGCCCAGTCAGGCGGTAAGCACCTCGCCGGATTAAGGGCAGCGACTTAGGGAATTCACGGCTAACAGCACGAAGGATGATAGCCGGCTATGTGGCGCGGAAATCCACTGGTGGCCATGATCCCGCCGTATCTGCTGGGAATCGGGATCTCGCTGCTGATGACGCTCGATTTTTGGCGTGGCGGCGAATCGGGTTCTTCCATGCATGCGCTATTTCTGTATGCGATAGTCGGCACGGCGGTCGGCTATATTCTCTACCCTGTCAAATCGTCGGTTTGTTCTAGCCCGCTCCTGGCCATTTTCGTCTGGAGTTCCGGAGCCGCCATTAGCGTCTTTGCGTTTTGGCTCGTGGTTTCGGTCACCCTGGCCCTGCCGCTGGTCATTCGGCTCGGCCTGGCCATCGGACTGATCCAAGCCACCATTCTTCTCTTGAGACACGTGATCGGCCGACGTTTTTCACAAGCTCGCGCCGGCGTTCTCGTCGCGGCTCTGACGATACTCTGCGCCTCATCGCCAATATGGCTGAGCCCATGGCTGGAATGGTCGGGCGAGCACAGCCCGTTGATGGATCTGGCATTGGCCATGAGCCCGCCGACCTGCTTTGCCGTGGCGCTTGACTACGATTACTTGCGGAGCCCCTGGTTCTACAAGCACACGGCCTACGCCATGCACCGATACGAATACCCTTCGGCGGGCCTACTGATTTTCGTTTACGGATTCCTGTGTCTGGCTGCGGTACGGATAGACCGCCGATTCCGGAAAAGCAGTCCGAACGAACCGTTTGGAAAATTCCAACATGATACGTAATCGTCCGTTAATCCGAATAAAGAGCCAAACCATGAAATATCTGCCTATATTGGTCGCGTTGATGATGTCGGCGACGACGGTTTCCGCTGCCGCCAAGGAAACGAATAAATCGACGTCACGGAAAACCATCGAAAAGACCGTGATGCAGCAGGATGAAAAGCTCGCGGAAGAGGCCAAGCGTGCCATCGATCGAGGACTTCATTATCTGCGCGAGAATCAGGCGGAAGATGGTTCCTGGTCCAAGAACGTCGGCATAACCGCCCTGGCGCTGCGGGCATTTTTGGAAAGCCCCCGGAAATACACCGAGGACGACGGCGCCTTCATTACCAAGCCTGTCCAATACGTTCTATCCCGTGTTCGAGAGGACGGGGCGATCAGCGGTGAAATGCAGAATCTGAGCTACAACACAGCAGTCGCCATTACGGCGCTTCAGGCCACCGGAAATCCGAAGTATCAAGAGGCCATCAAAGGCGGCCAGAGTTTCCTGAAAAAACATCTGATCGACGAGGGGGAGGGCTATTCGAAGGACCATAAATATTATGGCGGCATAGGCTATGGCGGCGATGAACGCCCCGACCTCTCCAACGCCTACCTGGCGCTCGAGTCGCTGAAAGCCACGGCCTTGGATCCCAAGGACCCGGCCTGGGAAAAAGCCCTGGTGTTCATCAACCGCTGTCAAAACCGCAGCGAAAGCAACGACCAGACTTGGGCAGCCAACGACGGCGGCTTTACCTATATGCCCGGATACAGCCCGCACGAAGCCACCGCCTCCTATGGCGGCATGACCCACGCGGGTCTGCTCAGCCTGCTGTTTGCCGGCGCGGACAAGCAAGATCCGCGCGTTCAGGCGGCTTACGACTGGATTCGTAACCATTACAGCGTCGACGAAAATCCCGGAGCGCCTAATAAGCAGGGTCTTTATTACTATTACAACGCTTTTGCGAAGAGCATGTACGCCTACGGGGAAGCGGAAATTACCGACGGGAAAGGAAGCAAGCACAATTGGCGGGAAGATTTGATGCGCAAGCTCGTCAGCCTTCAGAATCCAGACGGTTCCTGGGTCAACTCGACCACGAAATGGTGGGAGGGCGACAAGAATCTGGTCACGGCATGGAGCATCATTGCGCTCAATTTGGCAGTGCGCTGAGTTTGACGCGATGATCGGCCGTCCGCTTCTGAAGTTGCTTCCCGTCTTCTTGGCGTTGAGCCTCGACGCGGGAGCGGACGAGCCGGAACAACTGACAGCGAAAATCGCTTGGGGCGGGTATTTTCGGAGCGGCGTCCGGACCGAGATCGGGCTCACCCTGATTTCCGCCGAGGGAGGCAGGGCCGCCGTTCGGCTCGTCTCCGGAGATACGGCCCCGATCGACGCGGCATTAGCGGTAGACCCCGGCACTCCCCGGTTTATCTCGATACCCGTCACGCCGTCCGCGGAACAACCGATTCGGATAAGCGGTTTCCTGCCGAACCGTCGGACTTTCGAAGCGGAGATCGCGGCCTCGTACCCGATCAGCGGCAGGGCGGTGGCGGTCGCGGCCGAAGGCGTCGAGACAAATAGCCTATTGGAATCCCTGGCCGGAACCGCCGCGGTCATAAGCGCGCACGCGTCCGACTTGCCCAGAATGGCTCAATCCTACCAGGTCGTCGACATGATTCTCCTGGGCGACCGGGAATTCGCCGAGCTCGATCCGGAGCAGTTCGAGGCTCTGTCGGACTATCTCCGGGATTGCGGGCGTCTCGTATTTCTGGGAGCGGAGGAAACCTGGGAAAACCTCGAAGCCGAGGCGGGATGCGGAGGTGCGTTCGCTATCCGCGCCGAACATCCCGGCCAGGGGGCGGAGCTTGCCGGTGAACTGCTCGACCGCGCGCAGCCGTCTCTGCCCGGCATTCAAGATCTCCGGGATTTGTCCGCGGCGCAGCCTCCCATGGCCTTGCGCACGGCGGCCGTTCTATTGTTTTGTTATTTCACCGCCTTGAGCGTGGCCGGCCTCACATCGTCGCGTCCCTGGCCCCTGTTTTTATTGCCCTTGGCTTTCAGCGCCTTGGCCGCGGCTTTGCTGACCGGCAAGCCGCCGGAGATGCGGCTGACCGGCTGGACCGAAACCAGCGTGGGAGACGACAACGCCCGTTTCGTCGCGCTCCTGACCGTGTCGGGCACCGGCCGCTGGCGAGGCAGGCTGCCGGCGCCGATCAAATTCTGGCTACCGAAGGCAGAGACCTACCCGGACATTCAATTGGACATCGACCGGCCCGAAACTCACGGGCTGGCGCTAAAGACCGAATTGTTTTCGTACGACGAACTGCTGTTTCGGGGAACCATCCGCCGATTCCATCCGCCATTGACGCTCGATCTCGACCAGGATGCCGTCGCCGTCGCGAATCCCGGCGGAACGACTCAGCCGGCTGGACTGCTAGCCTGGGACGGCAAGCTGTTCGCTCTGCCGTCATTGCGTCCCGGCGAGCGCTGGTCTGCCGAGAACCAAGCTCCGGTCGCTCCTGACAGTCCCGAAGCCTACAAGCTGCGCCCCTACCTAAATCGGGATCGGATGGCGGCGCTGCTTATTCCCTATGCATCGCGCCTGTGGCGCGGGAACGAAGTGCCGGGCGATGCGGAATGGCTGCTTATCAAGGCCCGCTTATGAATTCGGTTCGCTTCGGTTTGTTGATGGCGCTGTTGTGCTGCGGACCCGTACTGATCTGGACGGCCGGACAATTAATGTCGGATTCGACGGCAGCGTCGGCGAAAACGGATGAGACGTTGAGAACTGCCGTCGAAGCGTTGTGGCTGGTTCAAGCTTGCGCGGCGGCGCTGATGGCAACGATGCCGGTCGAGAATGATCCGATTGAACACGCCCAAGGAATGCTGGCGTTCTGGCTCGTGCCGCTTCCCTTGCTTACCCTCGTTTGGGCAGGCGGTGCCGCGGATGCATGGATGTTGGCGAGAGGATTGGCGGCGGCTCTCGCATTCTCGTCGGCGCTTCTGGCCATTAATCGCGGGCTCGGGAGGATCAGTCACAGCTCTCCTTGGCCGTGGCACGGCGTCTTGAGTTTGGTGCTCGTCTATTTCGTCTGGCGGTTCGACAAGGTATGGCTCGGCTGGATCACCTATTAGAGCGTTTTTCACCCCGGTTTAGCCGTACAGGTCGGAAGATCGTAGGTCGGCAACCCATTGCCGACGCACAAGATCGGCAAGGGGCTTTGTCGGCAAAGGATTGCCGACCTACATTTGGGCTCCGCTACGCCGAATCCGAAAATGCACTAGTCGATTGCCCGAACCTTTCCGCGCTGCTTAAGACAACAGCTGCGCGGCTTCGGTGGTGCGGCGCGTGGAATCTGTTCCGAATCGGGTCATGGTGTTCCGCTGTGCTTATGGCTCTGGCAGGGGCCGTTCATCTCGGGCTACGTCCGCTGCCGCTTTCTGCGACGTTTGCGATTTCGTTACTGCCCGTACTGTTTCCTCCCGTGTTTTTCATGTGCTTTTCCCGTTCCGATTATCGGAAAGCCGCAAAACGACTGGACGAAACATTCGACGGCAAGAACCTGTTCATTACGAGCCTCGATCTTGCGCTCCAGGATTCCGTCGACCGGAGCCGCATGAGGTTTTATGTGCTCGAGCAAGCTGAATTGTCCGCCGCCTCCTGGAAACAACATCCCGAGCGACTGCCCCGCCTCGAGCGCTGGTCCAATGCCTGGATACCGCTCGGACTGGGGCTGGGCGGCTTTTTCGTGCTGTTTTCCGGGGGCGCGGACCGAACATTTCCGGTTGCGCCCGATGGGAGGACGCCCCTTGAACAAGTCGGACAATTCACGCCGGAAAAGCCGATTTCGTTTTCCGAAAATCCCGATACCCACTCCAAGGTTTCGCAATTCGTTGCGGCGAGCAGTCTTCGTGAGGAAACGGAGCGAAATCCTCGACTAGCGCAGCCGCCGAAATCCCATACGAGCGAAACGCCGATTCGGAACGCCGCGAGTGCGAAAAACTCGGGACAGGAAACCGGGGGACGACAGCCCATAAGGTACATGCCGCCGCCGGATCGATCCGGCGGGCAGTCGACGACATCGGATCACGTATCGCCCGATGATCGGGCCGCTCAAAAAACCTCTGCGGCGGGCGAGGGCTCGGATTTTTCGAGAACCTACGGCCGTAGCACGGAGCAAGCGGAACTCACGCTTCGTTGGACCGACCTCGAACGGGGCAAAGGCGAACACGCTTCGAACCGGCGCCGGGCGCTGAAGCACAGTTCGGTAACGCGGCCGGCATCGGGGGAGCTCGCACCGCCGTCCGGGGCGTCCAGACACGGAGAATCGCGAGCATTCGTTCCCTTGTCTCCGGCCATGCGCCGCTATTCGGACCGCTACTTTCAATTTTTGACGAAACACTCGGATTGACACCATGGCGCTATCGACTTCCCGTCGTGCGGACCCGGATATCGGAACGGCAATCAAGCATTTCCGGGATGATATGAATCGGCTGTGCGAATCCCTGGCCCGGGTCATCGTGGGCCAGGAAGCACTGATCCGGGATATGGTCAGCGCGATGCTGGCGGGCGGACACATTCTGCTCGAAGGCTATCCCGGCCTCGGCAAGACCCATCTGGCCAAGGGGCTGGCCTGCTGTATCGGGGTTGCCATGTCGCGGGTGCAGTGCACGCCCGATCTGATGCCCGCCGATATCACCGGGAGCGAAGTTCTGCTGAGAGCCGAGGATGATCGCGAACACCGTCTGGAGTTCCGGCCGGGGCCGATCTTCGCGCCCATGGTACTGGTCGACGAGATCAATCGTGCGACTCCGAAAACGCAGGCGGCTCTGCTGGAAGCCATGCAGGAGCGGCAAGTGACCGCCGCCGGCAGAAGCCATCCTCTACCCGATCCGTTCTGGCTCATCGCCACCCAAAACCCGATCGAGATCGAAGGGACCTTTCCTCTTCCCGAGGCGCAAACCGATCGGTTTCTGTTCAAGTTGTCCGTGGGGTACCCGGCGGTGGACGCGATGCTCAGACTGATCGACATCTCCCTGGACGAAGAACCCACCGAAAACATGAACGCCGTGATCTCGCTTCAGCGGATCAGCGAGATGATGGCCTTGTGCCGCGAAGTCGTGATCGCCGACGAGATGAAGCGGGCGGCGGTTTCCTTGGTACTCGCCACTCATCCCGAGCACGGTGCGGGCAGCGAGGAGGCGCGCCGTCATTTTCGTTACGGCGCGAGTCCGCGGGGCTTGCAGGCTCTCTTGCGGGCCGCGCGCGTCCGAGCTTTGCAAAGCGGACGCGGGCACGTGGCTGCGGACGATATCGCCGGCGTAGCGCTGCCGGCTTTGCGGCACCGCGTACTCCTCAACATCGAAAGCGAAATGGACGGTATCGCGATCGACTCTGCACTGGAGAGAGTGATCGGCTCATGGCGACGTTCGATCTAGAGGAATGCTTTATCGATGAGCCGACCCTCCGCAGACTTGCATCCGTAGCCGGACATCTGTTCCGCGGCCGGGCGGCGGCTCTGCCCGGACGTCGTCCAAGGCGTGGCCCCACCGCATCCGGCAATGATTTTCTGGGTTATCGCGACTATCGGGCCGGCGACGATCTGCGAGCCCTCGATTGGCGCGCTTCGGCGCGCGCCAGGCATCTCCAGGTGAAGCAATTCGGAAGCGAATTGTCGACACGGTGGTTCATCTGCCTGGATCGCAGCGCGTCCATGCGTTTGCCGGAAAGCGGCAAGTGGGCGCTGGCCTCGCATCTGACGGCAGCTTTCGCCTATGTACTGCTCCACGCGGGCAACCGGGTCGGTCTGATCGTCTTCAGCGGCGGAATCGATACGCTGTGCGCGTCCGGAAGCGGGCGGGAACAATACACTCGGCTGCTGGACGCCGTGCGTCACTGCCGACCCAGCGAGGAGGGGGGCGGCTCGAACCTGGCCGCCTGTATCCCCGCCCTGCGCGCCGACGCGTCCGTGTTGGTGATCAGCGACTTGTTGACCGAGGACGGCATGCGGCCCGCCTTGGACCTTCTGCTGCGGCGCGGCCACGAAGTGCAGGTCGTGCAGACGCTCTCGGCCGAGGAATGCACGCTGCATCGGACCGGGCCGACGCTTATCCGGGACGTCGAAAACGGCGTCGGTCTGCCCGTCGATGCTTCGGAATCCGGCCGAGCCGCCGCCCAAACTAGCTTAAACCGGTTTAGAGGATCGTCGGACGCGTATTGCCGCCGACGCGGCATACCGTTCAGTTCGTGCGAGACCTCGCGGACCTGGGACCGATGGCTGATCGATCACATCGGAAAACTCGAGGCCTCGAATGATTGAGTGGTCCTCGCCCGGCTGGCTCTGGGGCCTCGTCGTTCTGCCGCTGGTTTGGGCTTTGCACAAACTGCGGGCCAGACGCGGAGAACTTGCGGTGTCCGCCGTTTTTCTGTGGCGATTTGCGGCATCCGAAGAAACAACGGGAAGCCGCTGGAGTTCCGCCGATCCGGCGTGGCGCCGCCGTGCTCTGATCCTCGCCCTGCTGATTCTCGCCGAGGCCGGAGCCCGCTGGACCGATTCGCGCTCTATCGAAATCTGGCTGGACGACTCCGTAAGCATGCTGGTCGACGAGGGTGAAGCGAAGCGCCACGAGATGGCCTTGCAGGTTTTGCGCGAAGCCCTGGAAGACTTGTCTCCCTTCCGGGCGGTCATTCATTCGTTGACGTATCCCGGCCGTTCCGTCCGTTTTGATTCCTTATCCGCGAATCGCTGGGAAGGGGAAGTCGACAGTTGGTTTCAAGATCCCGGACCGGGTGTCCAGATGCCTCTGGCGATGGAAATGAGTCCCGACGCCGTTCATTGGCTGGTCACCGACGGGGCTGATTCCGATGTAAATCGCTGGGCGGATACCGCGCAATTGAGTCGTATCGTGCAAGTTGGCAGGGCGCGCGACAACCTGGCGCTCACCGCTCTCGCTCTGCGGCCGTCGCTCAAGAGCGAGAACGGATTGAACGGCGTTCTGGAATTGGCGAACACGGGCGATGCGGAAGCCCGGCGGACGATCGAGCTTTACGTGGGCGAACGTATGCTTCGAAGCTGGTCGGTGGTCGTATCGAGCGGAGGCACCGAAACGCTTGCATTCGATCTGCCGGACCCGGTCGACAGTCCGCTCATCGCGCGCAGCAAACCGGCCGATGCGCTCGCTTACGACGACGAATTGGCCCTGGCTTATCCGCAAAGAGTTCGTGCACGACTTTTCGGCGCTTGCGGGCGTCACTTATCGACGGCCTTGAGCGTGCATCCCGCCCTGACGTTTCCATCGGGCGACGGAAACGATGTCGATCTCGCCGTCGTCTGCGGAAACGGCGAAGCCGGCGCGAGCCGGGCGCGGCTTCGTTTTCAACGAACGGGGCGTTCCCACACCCTCGGCAAACCGGTCCTGTGGATATCCGGGGCGCGAGAACTGAAACACGTGTTTCTCGACCACCGATGGCTACGCGCTTTTCCCGCCGGTGCGTTTGGCCCGGATTCCGGCAAGGCGCTCCTCGCTGCGGGATCGGAGTGGCTGATCGCCTCTAACGAAAATCCCAGTGAGATTGATGTTCGCCTCGACATGGAATTTCAGGCGTTCGCGGAACAGCCCGAATATCCCGTGCTGATCGCCGGATTGATCGAACGGCTCTTGCCGGAGGCGCGTCTCGACCGGGTGCATGCGGCCCGGCGCTCGCGCGGCGAATCGCGGATAGCCCCCTTACCGATGCCCGAACCGATGGCTGCGCCGGATCGGATTTCAGGCGGAGCCGGTGTCGATCTGAGTCCTTATCTGATCATCGGAGCGATTGGGCTGCTGGTGCTGGATATGCGGCGATGCATCGGGCGGGCGGAAAAATTCGCCAAGCCGGTTTGAACGCCCATGACCGGTGATATCCCGTTATCTCGCGCTCTGTACGCCCGCTTGGGCGTTTTGGGCCTTTTGCTGCTGGCTCTGTTCAATCCGACGATATCCCGGAATACCGCCATCGAAGAGTTTTTCATTCTCCTGGACGACTCCGCGAGCATGGGGAACGGACTCGATACGACATGGCCGGTGTTGGCGCAACAGCTCGCCGAAGCTCCGGGCGCGGAACTCCATGTCATCCGTTTCGCCGCCGCAGCGGTCGACGATTACTCCGCATCCATAGACGGACAGAAAGAGCGGGAGAAATTACTGTCGTCACCGAGTTATCCGCGGCGGCTGCCCTTGGACCGTAGCGCCACCGATCTCGAGACGGCTTTGCGAGCCGCGCTCCGGCGGGTTCGCCCCGATCGGTCATCCGCCCTGCTGGTGGTCAGCGACATGCGTGAAACCCGTGGCCAAGCGGAACATGCCCTGAAAATAGCCGCCGCATCGGGAATTCCGGTCTACGGCTTTATTCCATCCGGTGAAGCCGACCCTGGAGATGGCGCGATTCTGGACCTCCAATACCCGACTTACGTTCATGCCGGGCAGAAGATTCCTGTCATCATTCGCGCATCGGGCTCTCCCTCGACGACGGGGCGGCTGGCCTTGCGGGTGAACGGGCAGGATCGCGAAAGCATCGAAATCGATTTCGGGCGACGGGGCGAAAACGTCGCCCAGATTCCGATCGACCCCTGCCCACCGGGCATATGCAGGCTCGAATTCTCACTTGAATCCGGCACGGACCGGAATTCCCGCAATAACGCACGTATCGCACTGGTCAATGCAGTCGACCCGCGGCCCATCCTTTACGTCAGCTCGGCAAACCGCCCGCCGCCCGCCGCGCTCGGTCTACAGCGAATAGGGCGGGTCGTGCGGATCATCCCGCCGGTGGAGTTTCCCCGGCGTGAGCTCGACATGCAAAGCTGGGGCGCAGTGGTTTTGGACGACGTGGCCATCGGCGACATGGTTCCGGATGCCTGGTCGGCCTTGATCGACGGCGTGCGTCGGTCGGGGCTTGGGCTCCTGGTGCTGGGCGGTGCGAACAGCTTCGGCGCAGGCGCTTACCGCCATTCGGCCCTGGAGAAAATCTTGCCGGTGACGGCCGAAGGCCGGGACACCCAGCAGGCGGCATCGGTTTTATTCCTGCTCGACAAGTCGGGCAGCATGGACCAGGACCGCGGCGGAGTCAGCCGCTTGGGCATGGCCCGTCGAGCCGTGCTGGAAACGGTCCGGGGTTTATGGGAGAGGGACCGCGTAGGTCTCACCGTATTCGACGCCGGCGTTCACGAGGTCCTGCCTCTCGGCGTTTACGAGGAGCCGGCGAAAATGCTGGAACGGACTTTGGCCTTCACGCCTTCCGGCGGCACCCGCTTGCTGCCGGCCCTCGAATCCGGGGTCGAACGTTTGTCACACGACGGGACCGAAAGGCGCATCCTGGTGCTGGTCAGCGACGGCCGCTTCCTGGAGAGCGATTTCGGCGGCATCGAGAAAAAACTCGCGGACGCCGATATCGAAGTGATCGCTCTGGCAGTGGGCAACCAAGCCGCAATGCCCGCGCTCGAGCGGCTCGCCCGTATGGGGCGCGGCAAGGTCATGCACGTTCGGCAATTGGCCCAACTTCCCCGGCTCATGCGGCGCGAAGTGGAAAAATACCGCGATGCGGCGGAATTGGGAAACGTCGCTCCCCAATCGCGAAAAACGCTGCCTTTCTTTACCGATGTCGTGTCTTGGCCGGTCTTGTCCGGGTATATGGTCACCAGCCCCCAACCTGAAGCGACGGTCTTTCTGGAATCGCCGAACGGCGATCCGCTGCTGGCGGTCAGGCAGGCCGGCAGCGGTAAGGTCGCGGTTTTTCCGGGGGGCTTGAACGCGTGGGCCCCGGCTTGGCTGGCGTGGTCCGACTGGGGGCGTTTTTTCGGCGGTCTCATCGATTGGATCAGTGCCGCCACCCTCAGTCCCTTGCTGCATGCCCAAATCCATGACCGTCCGGGCCGTCTGGAGCTGGAACTCGAAGCTTTGGCTTCCGATAAGAGCGAGTGGGCCGAGTACCCGGCGGTTGAGTCCGTCGTCACCACGCCTTCGGGCGGCACGTACCGGATTCCCCTGAATCGCATCGCTCCCGGCCGCTATCGGGGCGATCTGCCGGTCAGTCTGCCGGGTATCTATCGCGCGGTATTCAAAGCCGGGGACCGGAGCTTGCAAACAGCGGCCGTGCATGAATCGGAGGAAGAGGCCGGTTCTTCCGGAAACGGCGAGGCGCCGGGGGATAGATGGTCTCGGGAAGGATTGATTCGCCCTTGGCCGGCAACCGGCGAAATCGGTCCTGAATCGCCGGCTTCCATGCGCTTGCGCCCCCTTTTGGCGGGGTTGGCGGGCGCGAGCTATCTGTTGCTGCTGGTTTGCGAAAGGGTCGGCGGTTTTCGGGGGTTTTTGTGCAAGAAGACAACAAAAAATGACTAAGCATCCCTTTACCTTCACATTGCTGACGATCAGCCTGATCAATGGATCTACGGCCGGTGCCGATACGGCAAAGCGGGACTCACTATCGCCCGGAACCGAGTTCTTCGAATTTGCCCCGATCATGATCACCGGTACCCGGACCGATAAGCCCGCTTTCGATCTGCCTTACAGCACCGAGCGCGTCACCGACGGGGATATTCAGAACCGCCGCATGTCACGGACGGTGCCCGAAGCACTTAGCGGGATGCCGGGGGTTATGGTGCAAAAGACCGGCCACGGCCAGGGTTCGCCATTTCTGCGCGGCTTCACGGGTTTCCGGACCCTGTTCCTGATCGACGGCATCCGGCTCAATAATTCGGTCTTCCGCGACGGTCCCAACCAATACTGGAACACTGTCGATCCGCTCACCGTCCGGAGCTTGGAAGTCATCAAGGGGCCGAGTTCCGTGCTTTACGGCAGCGATGCCGTCGGCGGCACCGTCAATGCTTTGACCCGCGGCCGCGATGAGTACGGCGACGGTTTTCTGTGGGACCGGCGAGTCTATTATCGTTTCGCCGATGCCGAGGACTCCCACACCGGCCGGGCGGAAATCAGCGGCAGTTGGGATCAGCGCATCGGCTTCCTGGCCGGCGCGTCGATCAAGAGCTATGGAGATTTGGAGGCAGGCGAGCCTACCGGCAAGCAGCCGATGACCGGCTACGACGAGCAGGATGCCGATTTGAAGCTGGAGTATTTCCTCAATCCAGACCACAAGTTCGTGCTGGCTCATCAGAGGGTCGATCCGGACAATGCGTGGCGTACGCACAGAACCGCGTTCGGCAAGAGTTTCGCCGGCACTCAAGTCGGAACCGACCGGGAACTCTCCTTGGATCAGTATCGGGAGCTGACCTATCTCCAGTACCATGGCAGGAATTTCGATTCTTTCGTGGACGGCGCTCGGGTCAGCGTTTCCTATCATCTCCAGAGCGAGGACCAGTTGCGGGTCCGGAACAATCTTCGCAGCGAGCGAAACGGATTCGACGTGGGCACCACCGGCTTTTTCGCCCAGCTCGACAGTTTTAGCCCGGTGGGGTTTTGGACATACGGCGTCGAGTACTACCATGACGAGGTGCGTTCCTATCAGAATAACTACAATGCCGCCGGGCGGTTGACATCGAAGGAAATTCAGGGCCCGGTCGCCGACGATGCGCGCTACGACACGCTGGGGGTCTTCGTTCAGGACGATATCAGGCTGATCGATTCGCTCGATTTGGTCATAGGCGGCCGTTACAACCACATCGAAGCGGGCGCCGATCGCGTCAAGCACCCCCTGACCGGCCGGCAGACACGGCTTGAAAGAAGCTGGGACAACGTGCTCGGGACTGTCCGAGCCACCTACCACGTCGACGATGCGGAACATTGGCACGTGTTCGGCGGCATCTCCCAAGGATTCCGCGCGCCGAACCTTTCCGACCTGACCCGCTTCGACATCGCCCGATCGGGGGAGTTGGAGACTCCGGCGCCAAATTTGAGGCCGGAAGACTTCATCGCCTACGAGTTCGGCATCAAGACCCAGCACGAAAACTTTTCGAGCCAGATTGCTTATTTTTACACCGACGTCGAAGACATGATCGTTCGAAAACCCACGGGCAGAACCGTGAACGGAAGCCGAGAGGTGACCAAGAGCAATGCCGGAGACGGATATATCCACGGCGTCGAAATCGCCGGGAGCTATCGGTTTCTGTCCCAGTTCACCGCGTTCGGCGCATTCACCTGGATGCACGGGCGTATCGACGGATATCCGTCGGCGAGTTCTTCTCCGACCGAGGAATACATCGATCGGCTGATGCCGACCATGGGCAACGTAGGGCTCCGATGGGATCATCCGGACGGCAAGTTATGGGCGGAAGGCGTGGTGACGGTCGCCGAGGAACAGGACCGGCTGAGTTCTTCCGATCGTGCCGACAATCAGCGCATTCCTCCGGGAGGAACGCCGGGCTACACGGTTTTGACGCTGCGCGGCGGCTGGCAAGTCTACCGCGACCTCAAGCTGAGCCTGGCCCTGGAAAACGTGACCGACGAAGACTACCGCATTCACGGATCGGGTCTGAATGAACCCGGCCGGAATTTCGTTTTGGCGGCCGACTGGAAGTTTTGATTGGGGGACTTAGATGCAGCTCGCGTATAGCACAAACGCCTTTACCCGCTTCGATTTGCCGGAATCACTCCGGCAAATCGCCTCGCTGGGATTCGCCGGCGTCGAGATACTTTGCGATCGTCCTCACTGGTTTCCGGGGCAGGTCGACCGCGGCGCGTTGGACGAAGTAAAGGCGATCTTGAACGAGACGGGACTGGGGGTAAGCAATCTGAATGCGAATACGGCCAATGGATACTATTCGCCTTCGCCGCCGGAAAACGTGTTCGAACCGGCTCTCACAAACCCGGACGAAAAGCTGCGGCGGTGGCGCGAAAACTACACCATCGAAGCTGTCCGGCTGGCCAGAGAGGTCGGCGCGCGCTGTGTGAGCGTGACCTCCGGCCGGCCGACGTCAGCCTGCGAACCGGAGCGGTCGATAGCCTATTTCGTCGAAAGCCTAGTCAGAATCTGTGGCGTGGCTGCCGATTACGGCGTTCGAATCGGCATCGAGTACGAACCGGGCTTGCTGGTCGAGCGGGCCTCCGAAGCGCTGGACGTGATCCGCGCCGTGGGTTCGCCTGTGCTCGGCGTCAACCTCGATATCGGCCACTCGTTCCTTGACGGCGAGCCTGTCGAGGAAACCGTTTCCGCTCTGGAGGGACGCATCTGGAACGTGCACGTCGAGGACATCAAAGACCGAAAACATTTCCATCGAGTTCCCGGCGACGGCGAACTGCCTTTCCAGCGTTACTTGCACGCCTTGCGGGGTATCGGCTACGGGGGATTTATTACCGTCGAACTCTACAGCTACCCCGATAAACCCGTGGAAGCGGGAAGCCGGGCGCTCGCTTATCTCACTGCGCTGTTGGGAGAAAACCCGTGATCGCCGAGAGAATCTGGCTGCCTTATTTGCAATTGGTGCGCATTCCCAACGCCTTTACCGCCGTTTCGAACAGCCTGGCAGCCCATCTGATTGCAACGGGTGGGCAGATACGCTGGGGAAGCTTGCTGCTTCTCATGCTGGCCTCGGCATTTCTTTATTCGGGCGGAATGGTCTTCAACGATTGTTTCGACTACGAGGAAGATCGCCGCGATCGTCCGTTCCGACCGCTCCCCTCCGGTCGAGTCCCGATTTCGACGGCATGGTTGCTGGGGGGGCTGCTCCTGGCGTTAGGCGTCGTCTCCGCGGGGATGGTCGGCGAGACTCAGTTGTATTGGGCGCTCGCGCTGGCCGCGCTCATCTTTATCTACGACGGCTTGGCCAAAGGGAGTGCCGTCGGCGCCCTGGCGATGGGCGGCTGCCGCTATTTGAACTGGGTACTCGGGTTGTCCATCGTCGATCTCGACGGCGCGCTGCTGTCCGTGCCCTTGGTGATCCTGATTTACGTGATCAGCCTGACTCGGCTCAGTTCCATAGAGACGTCCGGATTCTCCCGAAGGCCTATCGTGCAGTGCATTGTAGGAGTCATCGGCGCCGCTCTGCTTCTTGTCGGTCTGGTTATGTCGGGAACGCTGCCGCACGCTTGGCCTTTGGTCCTTTTGGTGCTCGCTCTATGGAGCGTTCTGCGGGAACTGATAGCGACCTACCGCGAGCCGACACCGGAGAGCGTGCAGCGTTCCGTCAAGAGCCTGGTGCTGGGCATCATTCCGCTCGACGCTCTGCTCGCTTTCTGCGGCGGACCTTGGTGGGGTGGAGTACTGGTGTTATCCTTCGTTTTGCCAAGCCGCCTGCTCGCCCGGCATATCAGGGTTACATAAACAAGAATCGATCGCTCCCGTGGCAGGCTTTTTACCGGATTCATCAATGACTGAGATGTTGAACAGCCTGGTCAGCGCGATTGGCGACGTTTGCTCCGACCAGCAGAATGACTGGCTGCGGGAAGCGCTGACTAAACTCGAGAACAGCAAAGCGCTGGCACCCGATCTCGGCCGGTGTTCAACCCAGGCCCGCCGGCAGCTTGGCCGCCAACCGCTTGGCGCCGGATATTCGCCTTTGATTAGCTCAGTCGGGCCGGTCGCGATAGATCACTGGGAAAGCGGCGACGCAGGCCGTATTGCCATGATTCTTCTATGTTTGCAGCGGGAGCCGGAGCAGGCGGAGACGCTGGTAACGAGCCTTTTTCGCCAAGGGGATGAATCCGAGCGTGCCGCGATCGTCAGAGGGCTGGCGCTGTTTCCTTCCGCCGATCGCTTGAAGCCCCTGGCGCTGGAAGCCGGACGTGCCAACAGCCTTGTACTGGTTTCGTCGATCGCACTGCTGAATCCTTATCCCGCGGCCTATTATTCCGATCGGGAATTCAATCAGATGGTGCTCAAGGCTCTCTTCGTACGCCTCAACGCCGATTTGATCTACGGTCTCGGACAACGCGTGAATTCCGAACTCTCGCGCATGTGCGAGGACTACGTCGACGAACTGTTGGCGGCCGATCGCGACGTGCCTCCGGAAATCTGGATGGCCCTTTTACCCTATGCCTCAGTGAAGGGTGTCGAGTTTGTAAGTCGTTATCTTGACGACCCGAATCCACTGCATCGGTACTACTCGGCGAAGGCCATGGTGCAGTCGTTAAAGCGGTTTCCGGAGCTGCGCGCCGCGCTCGATCAGCGGTTTAGCCTCGAAACGGACGAGCACGTGCGGGAAGTCCTAGGCGCCGCCGCAGGTGGTTGATATCAGTTGAAGTCCAGGAGTTTTTCATGCGCTATTTCGACCCTCACATCCATATGCTTTCCCGTACCACCGACGACTACGAGAACATGGCGGCCGCCGGCATCGTGGCCTTAGTGGAACCCGCTTTCTGGCAGGGGCAACCGCGTACCCAGCCGGGCACTTTTATAGATTACTTCGACTCGCTCGTCGGTTGGGAGCGGTTCCGGGCCAGTCAGTTCGGCATTCGGCATTATTGCACTATCGGACTGAACCCGAAGGAAGCCAACAACACGGCTCTAGCCGAAGAGGTCATGAAACTCATACCGCTTTATTGCGAGAAGGACGGTGTCGTCGGCGTAGGCGAGATCGGCTACGACGACATGACCGACGGGGAAGAGCGATTCTTCGCCGAGCAATTGCAAATCGCCAAGGACTTGAACCTGCCGGTGCTGGTGCACACCCCCCATCGGGACAAAAAACGCGGCACCGAGCGAACCATTGCCCTCATTCGGGAGATGCAAATGGATGAAGAAATGGTGTTGATCGATCATCTGAACGAGGAGACGCTGCCTTTAGTTTTGGAGACCGGCTGCTGGCGCGGGCACTCGGTATATCCACACACCAAAATGAGCGAGGAGCGCATGGTGGCCCTGTTGCAGAAATACGGGTTGGAAAAGATGGTCGTCAACAGTGCCGCTGACTGGGGGCGGAGCGATCCGCTCAAGGTGCCGAAGACGGGCGAAGCCATGCGTCAGGCCGGATTCAACGAGGATCAGATCGAATACGTACTGTACGTCAACCCAATCAACTTTTATGCGCAGAGTGGCCGCATTTCCCTAGAAGAAGTGGGACCTGTCAAAATCGACCAGACCCGACTCTGGGAGAACAATTCGGTGCTGCGCGGACAACTACCGGTCGTGCAGTGAGTGACGCATCTCGACCCAAATGGCATCGCCATGAGCTCACTTATTGCGCCAACGTTCACCCGGGAGAAACCTTCGACGAGGTTCGCCGCGTAATCAGCTATTCGGTCAATGGCGTGCGCGAGCGTCGCCGGATTGCATCCATGGGAACCGGGCTCTGGCTCAGCCAAAGCGTTGCGGCAGAGTTGCGGGAAATATCCCGGCAGGGCCTCGAATTTATCGATCTTCTCAATCGATGCAGGCTCGAACTCTTTACCTTGAACGGGTTTCCATACGGCGGATTTCACTCGATCTCGCTCAAGGAACGGGTCTACCTGCCCGCTTGGACGGAACCGGCACGTTACGATTACACCCTCGATCTCGCCCAATTGCTCGCGGCATGCTTACCGGAATGGCAAAGCGAGGCCACCATATCGACGGTTCCCCTTGGATACAGGTATGGGTGGACGATCGAGCAAACCCGAAAAGCGGCAGATACTTTGTGCAGACTTGCAGCAGCACTGGAACGGCTGCACGAAGTCAGCGGCAAACGTATCCGCGTGTGTCTGGAAATGGAGCCCGATGCTGCACTGGAGTCCACCGATGAAGCCATTGTTTTTTTTCAGCGCGATCTCCCGGAAGCGGCACAGCGCGCACGCCTGGAACCCGAACTGATTCGCGAGTACTTGGGCGTATGCCTCGATGTCTGCCACCAAGCCGTCATGTTCGAAGATGTTGCCGCGTCATTGGCTCGACTTCGAAACGCAGGCATTGAAATCGGAAAAATTCAGCTTTCCAGCGCATTGGAGGTCATCGACCCGTCGGACCCGGAAGTTCGGCAAGTTTTACAAGGTTTTGCCGAGCCGCGGTACCTTCATCAAGTACGTTCGCAACTTGGCGATGGACGGGTAATAGGTGCAAGGGATCTTCCCATCGTATTGAATGACTCCGCTTGGGCGACGCATGCACCTTGGCGTATTCATTTCCATGTCCCGTTACAAATCAGCGGGTTCGGAAATGGAGCATTAGGAACGACCCGTGATCAGATCGGTAAGGTGTTCGACTTTCTCAGGAACACGTCGGACTCAAAACCGCACCTGGAAATTGAAACCTACACCTGGCATGTTCTGCCCGAAGAGCTAAGACCCCAGACCGAGGACGGTCTTCTGACAAGCCTTGTGCAGGAAATTCAATGGGTTGAAGCAGAAATGAACGAGCGAGAGCTGCTTCATGGCTCGGAGTGTGATCAAGAAATAAGCATGTAAGACGAGGATATTCTTGATGCAACGGGTCTATCAAAAGGTAAAGGTCTGTGCCACGTCTCGATCCTGTCTAAGGACCTGTCTTCAAACCTAGCACTTGGTTAGAGCAGCGAGGTTTGAAAAGAATGTGGTCCAATGAACGAGGCGGCCATGTGCCAAGCGACTTGAAAGATGCGTATTGTCCTTTCTTGATCCCATCCGGTCCCTTTGCCGGTGTTCCAGCCGGCACAAAAAGGGGGAGCCGCGGTTATGTGCCGCCGGCAAGGAGGTGATCCCAAATCGCTTTCAATAAGGCATTAATTTTTGTAGGGTGGGTTAGGCCGCAAGGCCGTAACCCACCGAGCGACCTCGAATCGGTGGGTTACGCTGCGCTAACCCACCCTACGATTAATGTTCACTCGAATGCCGAATGGAATCAGACCGCTTGGTCGTGGCCTACATGCGCTTCAGAGAAACAACTCCATGCTCGGTTTTTTCCACCAACCCCTGCGCCAGCAGGTTTTTCCAATCGCGGCTTTCCGTAGCTGCAGAAACATTGCGGTAAATAGAGCGATACCAAAGATTGCGTTTAAGTTCATAAAGCTTAATTCCGCTCGGACGGGACGCCAAATATTCCAGTACCTGGTACTGTCGTGGGTTGATTTCTTTACTATTCAACAGCTTTTTAATGCTTCTAGTTTGGCCCCGACGCGAAACGTGAATGGTCCTGCCCGATGGGTTTCGACAGTGATGTCCGACATTGGTGAACACTTTTGTGCAAGTCAATATGCAAACGTATTATGTTGATTTTTTTATAAAAAAGAGAACTTCGCGCCAAATGATGCAAAGTTGTGTGCAAAGCATCTTGCTAGATGTCGCTTGTCACAAGACATGATCTTTTGATCAATCATCCGATAAAAACCCGGCCAAACCGGGTTTTCCGCCCGATAAACATAACCAAGAAGGAGAGTTAGCGGTGCTTCCCCCCCCGTAATTTCCTGTATTGATCGTGTAACGCCCCGAGCGCATTCTCTCGCCGGAGTGGGCAGCGAAATCCATCCTGGGGATTTCGAGGGCGATCATTCGGTCTTTGCCGAGACTGCCGATCGAGGAAACGCTCCGAATAACGGCGGCCTGAGTATGGAGAAGTAAGGGGCCGTGAGGCCAACAACAGGGAGGAACGATGGCAAAGGACGACAGCACCGAATCCGGCAAGACGGCCGCGTCCTCTGATGAGGGGACGGCGCAGCATCAAGCTTCTATGTCATACGAATATTGGCTGGACATCGCCAGCGCGATCCTGCTGTCGGTTGCGGCTCTGGCTTCGTCGTGGGCCGGTTACCAGTCCAAACGCTGGAGCGGCGTTCAATCGACCAACTACAACACTTCCTCCATACGGTGGGTCCAAGCGACCCGCATGTCCACGTTCGCCTATCTTTACCGATCCGTCGACCTGGAGCTTTTCATCGAGTGGCTCAATGCCTATAAGGACGGCGACGAAGAACGGGCGAGATTTTTCGAACAACGCTTTCGACCCGAATTCAGGCCGGCCTTCGAAGCCTGGGTGGCCAGCCGGCCGCTGGAAAATGCTGCCGCACCCAGCTCGCCCTTCGTCCTGCCGGAGTACCGCCAGGAACTTTCCGACCGGGCTGCTCAATTGGAACAGGAAGCGGGAACGGCTTCCGATCAGGCCCAAGCCGCCAACCAGCAGGGCGACGACTATGTACTCACAACGGTGATCTTTTCCGCCGCCCTGTTCTTCACGGGCATCGCCGCGCATTTCAGTAAGTTTCGGGTCCGCGTCGCATTGTTGAGCATCGCCGGGGTGATGGTTTTGGTTGGGCTGGGCCAGTTGGCGACCTATCCGGTTAGGTAGAAAGGCGAAACCACTCGGCCGGCCGTTGGTAAACCGGGGATCAGGACGAAATCACAATCCTGCTCATCATCTGCTTAACGCATTTTCGGAGGATTTTTCTCGATGAAACCCAAAGTTGCCATCGCCTGCCAGGGAGGCGGAAGCCAAACCGCGTTTACGGCCGGCGTCTTCAAAGCCCTTGCGGAAAACAATGTTCAAGATCATTTCAACATCGTCAGCATTAGCGGAACCTCGGGCGGTGCCATCTGCGGTTTCATGCTTTGGTACGCCTTGAAACACGGCGAAAAACCCTTTTGCAAGCGGGTCTTGGATTTCTGGAACGACAATACCGCCCAAACGTATCAGGAACGCCTTTTCAATGATTCCGTTATCCACTCGCTTTATCTGACGGGAAAGGGACTGATGCCCCAGTACAACGTGAGCCCCTCGTCTCCGGTGGCGCGCAGTTCCTTTTCGGTTGCGACTCTCGGTATTCGGAACGAATTCACGGATCTTCGGACGCTGTTGGAAACCCATATCGATGCAGACAAACTGGCCGCTCTGGGTCAGCAAACGGAGCCGCCGATTCTGATCATAGGCGCTTGCAATGTGCTCACCGGCCGACTGCATAAGTTCAGTTCATACCTCGAGCCGATCAAAATCGACTATCTCCTCGCTTCGGCGTGCGTTCCCAGCATCTTCCCGGCGGTGTCGATTGGCGAAATGGCCTATTGGGACGGGCTGTTTTCCGACAATCCGCCGATTTCTACTTTGATCGATCCCCGGTTCGTCGGCGCTCGAAACATCCCCAATGAAATCTGGGTGATTAAGATCAATCCAACCACGGCCGATGAAATCCCGGTCGCGCCGGACGACATTCTTGATCGCCATAACGAACTGACGGGCAACATATCCTTGTTTCACAGTCTGCGCCAAATCGAGCGGATCAACGATTTCATCGTCGCAGGAGCGTTCAAGGACGAATTTTTGGCCGAATTCGATATCAAGGAACCAATAAAGATTCCTCGATCGTTCCCCGACGATCCGGACGCGCCCTACCATATCCCGAGAATAGAGATGTCGGTCGAATTGGCGAAAAGCTTGAATTACGAAAGCAAACTCGATCGCTGCCCCGAACATATCGCCCGTCTCGTCCAGGATGGCGAAGAGCAAGGACGGCGGTTTTTGGAATCAAGGTTAAAACAAACGAGTTCCCGTCCGCCGATGGACCCATAAAAAACCCGGCTACGGGGTGCGAGCCGGGTTGTCGCCGAAGACAATCACAAGAATTGATGCGACATATTCAGCGTAGACCAAATTCTCCGGACGGCAAACCGTAATATCCCGGAATACGCATTAATACGCATTTCCGCGCGGGTAGCGGTGCGACAGAATGGCGCCGCCAACCAGGTTCACGGACGAACCGCCCCGACAAACGGGGCTTTTTTTATTCCCAATAAAAAACCCGGCCGAAGCCGGGTTAACTCAACACTCGTTGAAGTGGGAGGATAAGATATGCCGATAATCTTTAAGCAACGGTTGTGCCAGATATTGATCATCCGATAAGTGTTTGAACCATAGCGCAATTTTCGAAGGTATGATTCGGCCACGGAAAACGTATCCGCCAGCTATGCGCTAATATGGTGCCGCGCCGTCCATAGTGGTTCAGCGCGAACCGCAAATCCTCACGAAAAACTCAACGACTGCACTATAAGGGGCAAGCTTATGCCCCATCCGCGATCGTCTCGAATCTCCAAGAATCGTTTGGACGACGAGAACGGATTCGCCACCCGAATTTGTAAGAAGTCTCACAATTAATTACGGATTGTCGTGTTTGCCACTATCGGCATCGATCGGCATAAGTCCGCCAAGCGTTGATTTAAAGGCATTTTGGTCTGGATTTGCCATGGCATGAGGCATGCTTCCGAAGAACCAAATCATTGCCGAATGGCTGTACCCGAATGCGAATTCATCAAACCGAGGCCACCGTCAGTCGGTATTTCTCCACGAGTACTTTTCAAGCCGTCAACGGCCCACGAGCGAGATAGAGGTAGCGGGACCATGAGACATCAAGCGAGCTATGAGATTCTGGACCGCAAAGTTGAATCTCTCTCGGATTCGGACGCTCGGCCCGCATCGGCCCCGTCGCCAAGACCGTCCGCCGGTTCCCGGGCGCAGAATCTATTCGCGGAATGGCGAGAAGACGTGGCCTGCGTTTTCGGCCGCGATCCCGCCGCCCGTACTCGCTTCGAAGTGTTGACGACTTACCCCGGCCTGCATGCCGTTCTCATACACCGCGTGGCCCATCGTCTGTGGCAACGCGGATTTTTTTACGGGGCGCGCTTGCTGGCGTTCTTGACGCGGCTTTGGACCAATATCGACATTCATCCCGGAGCGACCATCGGCCGCCGCTTTTTCATCGATCACGGAGCCGGGGTGGTCATAGGCGAAACGGCGGAAATCGGCGATGACGTCACGCTTTACCATGGCGTCACGCTGGGAGGTACGAGCTGGAACAAAGGCAAGCGCCACCCGACTCTAGGCGACGGCGTTCTGGTCGGCGCCGGCGCCAAGATTCTCGGGCCGATTACCCTTGGCGACAATGTGCGCGTAGGCGCCAATTCGGTCGTCGTCAAGGACGTGCCGGCAAACCGGACCGTGGTCGGCATTCCAGGGAGGATCGTGCAGCCCAAGGAAGGCGTTACCATGAATCCGCAGCGGATCGATCTCGATCATCACCACATCCCGGATGTCGTGAATCAGACCATGGCCGACATGAAGGCTCGCATCGAGTCGCTGGAAAATCTGGTTGCCGCGATGACTCCCCCTGAAAATGACCGTTTATACGCATTGCGAAACGTCGGCAATATAAGAGGTGGGCGGCTCTGAGCCTGGCTCGCCCGACGTGATGAGGATGGGACGAACTCCGACCTCGAATACAGCAAATCTCCGTCAATGTTGAACCGTTTATCGACGTGTCCCATGCCGCATTTTCCGTAGCTTGATCGAACCAGTCCCGCCGGTCCGATAGCGACCGGCATTGCCCTTCGGGGCTACCTATGACCAAGGCAGCCGTTCCGGATCGTAACCGAGCGGCCGAGGTCCATTTCCAAAGCCGAAACCGGGCATAAAACCTGCTTCATCCCATTAATCGAGTTCTGAAGTTGCCAGCGGAGGCTCATCAGAGCTGCATTCGAGCATATCAGGGAATTGCGGGCTAACCCCACCGTACGAGGCCGGCTATGTCAGCAAGAGAAGCAGCTAACCCATTGGAAAAGCAAAGGAATTTGGAGCTGATCACGATTTACGAGATCAGCAAGATTCTCAGCTCCTCCCTGGATCTCCATAAAACCCTCCGGGAGGCGCTCAACGTTCTTTCATCGCACATGCACATGCTGCGCTGCATGATCAGCTTGGTGCAGGACAACGCCGACGTGCATGTTATTGGGGCGGCGGGTTTGTCTCGCGATGAAATCGAGCGAGGACAATTCCGGAAGGGCGAAGGAATCGTCGGCAAGATCATCAAAACAGGCGTTCCCATCGTCGTCCGCAATATCGCCGAAGAGCCGCAGTTTCTGAACAGGACGGGCTCGCGCGATCTTTCGAGCGGGCAAAGGATCGCGTTCATAGGCATTCCGATCAAGGCCATGGGGGACACGATAGGCGTCCTCAGCGCCGACCGCGACATGACGACCTACCATGGGCATCTGGAGCACGACGTCCGTTTGCTCAAGATGGTGGCCAATCTGGTCGGCCAGGCGATCAGGCTCCACCAACTCGTGGCTGCGGAACGCGAACAGCGGATCATAGAGCAGCACCGCTTGCAAAAGGCGGCCCAGCCCGTTCGAGGGCTGGTCAACGTCATCGGCCAGAGCCAGCGCATGCAAGAGGTGTTCGCCGATGTGGAACGGGCGGCCTCGGTTCATTCCACGGTGCTGCTGCGCGGCGAAACCGGGACCGGCAAGGAGATGATCGCGCACGCGATTCACCATCTGAGCGCGCGCAAAGACGGGCCTTTCGTGCGGGTCAATTGCGCCGCCTTGTCCGAGACCCTGCTGGAATCCGAGTTGTTCGGCCACGAGAAAGGATCTTTCACCGGCGCGACGCAGGAGCGAAAAGGCCGCTTCGAGCTGGCCCACGGCGGAACGCTGTTTCTCGACGAAATCGGCGACGTATCTCCCAATTTCCAGGTCAAGCTTCTGCGCGTGCTGCAGGAACGGGAATTCGAACGGGTGGGCGGCAATAAACCGATACAGGTCGACGTACGGCTGATCGTGGCCACCAACCGCAATCTCGAGGATGCGGTGCTCAAGGGCGAATTCCGGGCCGACCTTTATTTTCGGATCAATGTGATATCCATTCTCCTGCCGGCGCTGCGCGAACGGCGCGAAGACATCTTTCCATTGGCCGATCATTTCCTGGAACGCTTCAACCACGCCAATCAGCGCCAGCTCATGCTGTCGCCGGAGGCGAAACAGATCCTGGCGGAATGCTATTGGCCCGGCAACGTCCGCGAGCTGGAAAACTGCGTGGAGCGGACTGCGGCCATGTCCCGCGGCAAAACGATTCGCGACATCAATCTGCCATGCCAGAAAAACATGTGTTTTTCGCTGGCGCTGAGGCCGATCTCGCAAATGTCGAGCCCGGTTCCGGCCGTTTCCGCGGAAGCTCCCGCCGCAGCCGAACCCGATCACGATTCGCAAGCGGGAAGAGGAGTGCCGGAATTCAAATCGACGCGCGAAAGGCTGATCTGGGCGATGGAGGAGTGCGGGTGGGTGCAGGCCAAGGCCGCGCGGCTGCTCGGGATGACGACGCGGCAGATGCACTACGCTCTTCAGAAATACAACATCGAGATCAAGAAGCTTTAGAGCCTTTCCCAGTTGGCCGCCCGCCTTGAGTCCGTAGGATGCGGTGAGGCATGAACCGCATCGTTCGCGATGACCCAGGAATCGAAACCTGTTCGAAGTGAAAAGGCGCTAACGCTCGATCTCCGCTTCCTCGACGAGCTCCGGCGCTTGCGTAACGAAGCGGCGGGGGCATCGGTCGAGGCGATCGGCCCAGATTTTCAGCTTAAGCCATAGTCCGCTGACGAGCCGCCAGGCGATGACCCTTTCCCAGTAAACGCCGACCTCGACGGGAAATTCCTCCGCGTCGAAGCGGTCCTCGGTCAGCGTGAATTCATGCCGATAGAAGCATCGTTCTCCGGCATCATCGAATCCTAGCTCCTTGCAGGCATGAGCGAAGGTATCCACGTGGCGCTCGAAACTCACGGGCGCTATGGCTTGCCGGTGATAGTCGTCCGGCAGATCGGCGTTCCACTGAATGGTCATGGCGAACCCCCATCGAACAGGAAAGTTGTGCAGATTCGGCAGCCTGTCGAGTGCGATGCAAGCCCCGAACGCGCCCGATTCTACATTCTTACGCTATTTAGTAAAGGAAATAGCGAGCTCGCGATTTGTAAATAGCGGCGGGGGCTTCCGAATTTCGATGAACCCCGTTTTGTCGGAAATGCGCCTCGGGGTCGCGACAAGAGGAATACGGAGACAGGGTTTTGTCACGAACCTGACATAGCGAAAAATCGAATCAGGCGCTGGCGATTTCAAAAACATCCTTATAAAACAGTATTGTGCGTCTATATTGAGAATGGGCATCGTTATTGCTTGATGCTTGGCGACGGCTTTTTATTCTCATTGAGCGCGATGGATACCCAACTCGACTGGTCGGCCTATGACAGCTACGGTGCTGGCGACGCCTACGCGGCGGTACCTGCCGCGGGCGGCGCCTTCGGCAAGGCCGCGGCCGTCTGTATCGGCAACCGACAGTGCCAGCGCACCGAAAAGGGCGTGATGTGCCCGAGCTTTCGCGCCACTCAGGATGTCGCACACTCGACTCAGCACCGGGCTGCCACGCTCAAGGCTGCCTTGAACGGCGAGTACGGCGTTAAGCCTTTTGTCGGTCCGGAACTCGCCGAGGCAATGGATTTGTGCGTGGGCTGCAAAGGCTGCAAGCGCGAGTGCCCGAACGGCGTGGACATGGCGCTGCTTCGCGTCGAAACGCTCGCTCAGCGCTGGGCAGCGCTCGGCGGAGCGCCGTTACGCGAGCGTCTCTTCGCCCATCTGCCGCGTTTCGCCCACCGGCTCGCGGCGCTGAATCCGCTGATTTCTTTCCGTGAACGCTTCCCCTTTTTGGCGCGATGGGTCGAACGCGTGTTTGGTATCGCCGCCAAGCGTTCGCTGCCGCGTGGCGCAGCCCGGAGTTTTCTTGCTTCTGCACCGAGAGAAGGCATCGGTGCTCCGGACGGCCGCGAAATCGTCCTGCTAGTGGATACCTTCTCCAACCATTTCGATACCGAAACCGCGGAGGCCGCGCTGGAAGTACTGCTGGCGGGAGGCTATCGGATACACATCGCGAGGCCGCCGGCCGGAGAACGGCCTCTATGCTGCGGGCGCACTTTTCTTTCTCACGGCTTGATCGCGGAAACACGGGCAGAGGCCCGGCGCATGGTCGAAACGCTGTGGCCTTATGTGGAGAGCGGGCTCCCGGTTGTCGGACTGGAGCCGTCCTGTCTCCTCATGCTGCGCGACGAGTATTACAGCCTCGGATTGGGGGAAAAGGTCGACAAGATCGCCAAGGCGGCGGTCCTCTTGGAAGAGTTTTTGGCCCGCGAACACGACGCCAAGCGCCTCAAGCTGGCGTTCAAATCCGTGCCCGGCGCGCGGGCGATGGTACACGGACATTGCCACCAAAAGGCCTTTGGCGCATTGAAAGCGATGCGGAAAGTCTTGGGTCTGGTGCCGGAACTCCAGGTCGAGTTCATCGAGTCGAGCTGCTGCGGGATGGCCGGCGCCTTCGGGCTGGAGGCCGAACACTACGAAGTGTCCATGCGGATGGCCGAGCTCGCGCTGTTGCCGAAAGTGCGGGAAGCCGATACCGATACCTTATTGATCGCCAACGGTACCAGTTGCCGTCATCAGATTCGCGACGGCGCACAACGCGAGAGCGTGCATTTCGCACGGGTGCTGCGGATGGCCTTGGCTACTTGAAGCAGAGGAGAGAAGAGAGCATGACGGTTGCATCGGGTTTTTTCGTGGATTGGGCCGGCAATGCCCGTCGGACCGAGGAGCCGGGCGGCGGTTACCGCTGCGAGGTCGATACCGTGGCGCGTTATGTCGCGGTGCTGTCCCAGAAAGGCACGCTCATCCATGAAGGCACCTTTTACAAAACCCTGGCGGACATGGAAGCGGCCGGAATCAAGGCCAAGCTGGTGGACGCCTCGGTCCCCTGGTAGGCGGTGACGGTGAGTTACACCAGCCTATGCAAGCACAGAAACCTCGGCGAAGGCGACATGGTGCCTTTTACCGTGGAAGGCCGCGAAATATTGCTGGTCTGGCCGGATGGCGGGGAGCTCAAGGCCTTTCAAGGCACCTGCCCGCATCACAACGCCCGTTTGAAATACGGCGGGTTCAACGGACGGACCATCACTTGCACCTTCCATAACTGGGTGTTCGACGCGCGTACCGGCCAAGGCCTGATTCCGCCGCGCTGTGCGCTGGAAGAGTATCCGCTGCGGATCGAAGACGGGATGGTTCAGGTCGATCTTTCGGGGTGCTCCCCGTCCTGATGCGGAGAGCGTTCTCACGAATCTTGGGGTTTTTTATCGGTATTAACTTGGGAAGACTGTTATGGCGAATTACGAAAAATTAAAGAACGACATGTCGATCTGCGACGGTGAAAGGATCGGCGGGTATGCCAGTGCCTGCAGGGGCCAGCTCTACCGCTGCACGGCCTGCGGAGCCGTGGGCTGCCGGCAAGCCAAGGAACATGCCTGCAGCAAGCAGGGATTCAGCGTCGCGTTCAAGTGTTATGCCTGCGGCGCGATCGGAAAGGAAGAACTCGTCGCTTCTGGTCATGAGGCCAGCAAAAGCGCCGCGAGCACGCCGGCGCGAATGGAGAATACGGACTGACGAATACGGCAATCGGCGGAGGCGAGAACACGATGCGCGATTACTTGATGCTTTTGCTGGGGACTGCGTTGGTCAACAACGTGGTGCTGGTCAAGTTCCTGGGGCTGTGTCCCTTCATGGGCGTGTCGAAGAAGCTGGATTCGGCGCTCGGCATGGGTTTGGCGACCACCTTCGTGCTCACGCTGACCGCCGTGGCCAGTTGGCTCCTGGAGCACTACCTGCTGGCCCCCCTCGACATCGGCTTCCTCAGGATTCTGTCGTTCATCCTGGTCATCGCCGCCGTGGTTCAGTTCACCGAAATGGTCGTTCGCAAGACCAGCCCGGTACTTTATCAAGTCCTCGGCATTTTTCTGCCGCTCATCACGACCAACTGCGCCGTGCTGGGAGTGGCCCTTCTGAACATCCAGCAGGAATACGATTTCCTGCACAGCGCCCTATTCGGATTCGGTTCCGCCCTGGGATTCACCCTGGTCATGGTCATTTTCGCCGGCATTCGGGAGCGACTGGCCCTCATGAGCGTTCCGGAAGCTTTCGCCGGCGTTCCGATCGCTTTCATCTCCGCCGGGATTCTGTCCCTGGCATTCATGGGATTCGCAGGACTCAACACACATTAGGCCAGCTTATGTACATCCTATTCGCCGTACTCAGCCTTACCGCTTTAGGACTTGCTCTGGGCTTCATGCTGGGCGCCGCCGCTCGCTACTTCAAGGTCGAAGACAACCCGCTGGTCGACGAGATCGAAAAGATGATGCCGGGCTCGCAATGCGGCCAATGCGGTTATCCCGGCTGCCGGCCGGCGGCGGAAGCCCTGGTGGCCGGCAAGGCGTCCGCCACCCTGTGCCCGCCCGGCGGAAAGGCCTTGGCCGAACAGTTGGCGAGCAAGCTCTCGCTGGACATCGATCTGGCCGGCGTGGAAGACCAGGTTCCCATGGTGGCGAGAGTCAGCGAAGCGACCTGCATCGGCTGCACCCGCTGCTTCAAGGTGTGTCCTACGGACGCCATCGTGGGAGCGCCCAAGCAGATTCATGCCGTGGTCGCCGATGCCTGCATCGCCTGCGGAAAGTGCGTGGAGGTCTGCCCGACCGAATGTCTCGGGATGCAGCCCATCAAAACCACCTTGCGTAACTGGCGCTGGGCCAAACCCGATCTCGCTGCCGCGGGAGCCTGAAAATGGTCGTACTGGACATCAATGCGCTATGGCGCCGACGCAGCAAAATCCGGGGCGGTGTCCATCCGGAACCGCGCAAGGAATCGACCGCCGATAAACCCATAGTCACCGATTTCCCTTTGCCGGAACGGCTTTACCTGCCGCTGCAGCAACACTTGGGGCAACCTGCGGAACCGGTGGTCCGGGCGGGCGACAAGGTGCTGAAAGGGCAATTGCTCGCGGCGAGCCGGGGTGCAGTCTCGGCCTCGGTGCATGCCTCGACTTCCGGAACCGTGGCCGGCATCGAAGAATATCCGGCGCCGCATCCTTCGGGACTCCCGACCCCGACCGTCGTTCTCGAACCGGACGGGGAGGATCGCTGGATCGAGGGGACTGGCGAAGCCGATCCGTTCAGTCTGACACCCGAGGAACTCTGCGCCCGCGTCGACCAGGCCGGCATCGTCGGCCTGGGAGGAGCCGCCTTCCCGTCGGCGATGAAGCTGAACCTCGGATGGCGGACCCGGATCAACACGCTCATCATCAACGGCGGCGAGTGCGAACCGTATCTGACCTGCGACGATCGGCTGATGCGGGAGCGCGCGGCGGAGATCGTCGAGGGCGTCCGGATCATGCTGCACGGGTTGCAATGCCCGACCGCCCTGATCGCGATCGAGGACAACAAGCCGGAAGCGTATGCCGCCATGCTCGATGCGGCGAAAAAACACGGCCGCATCGAGGTCGTTCAGGTGCCGTCCCTGTATCCCATGGGCTGGGAAAAGAATCTCGTCACCCATCTGACCGGCAAGGAAGTGCCCGCGGGGGGGCGTCCCACCGACGTGGGCGTGCTGCTGCACAACGTCGCGACCGCTTATGCCGTGCAACGGGCCGTTCGTTACGGACGGCCGCTGATCAGCCGGGTGGTTACGGTGAGTGGAGAAGCGGTGGAGTCGCCGCGCAACGTGGAGGCGCCGTTCGGTACGCTGTTGTCCGAGCTGCTCGCCTTCTGCGGGCACAAGCCCGAACGGACGGCCCGCTACGTGATGGGCGGGCCGATGATGGGCGATCATCTGCCTCACGTTCAAGTGCCCTTGGTCAAGCGCACCAGCGGCATCCTGGCGCTGACGCCCGAAGAAATCCAGGCTGCGGACGCCAGGCCCTGCATCCGCTGCGGGCGCTGCGTCTCGGCTTGTCCGGTCGGATTGCTGCCGCTGGAAATGATGACCCGCATCCGCGCCGGCCAGCTGGACGCCGCAGTGAGTTTCGGGCTTAGGGACTGCATCAGCTGTAGTTCATGTTCCTATGTCTGTCCGTCGCGAATTCCCCTGGTGCATTACTTCAAATATGCGAGCGGGGAATTGATGGCGCGCCAACAGGCGCAGCAGAAAACCGAGCAGACCAATCGCCTGGCCGAGGAGAAGCGGCTGCGGCTGGAAAGGGCCAAACAAGCGGCTGCGGCGCGCAAGGCGCAGGCTTCCGCCAAGGAGGATGCGTCATGAGCAAGGTATACCTGCCCGTCGCTCCGTTAACCGGCGCCGACCATCCGGTGCAAGCCATCATGGCGCAGGTGGTATTGGCGCTGGTGCCGGCTACCGCTTTCGGCCTGTTTCTATTCGGCTGGCCGGCCCTTTATCTATTTTTGACGACTGTCTTGTCAGCGGTGCTGTTCGAAGCCGTTTGCCTGAAGTTGGCAGGCAAACCGGCTTCGCTTTTTTTGTTGGACGGTTCCGCACTGTTGACCGGGTGGTTGCTGGCTTTGAGCCTTCCTCCCTGGGCGCCCTGGTGGATAGGCGTGACCGGAGCGGGTCTCGCCATCATCGTCGGCAAGCAGATCTACGGCGGCATCGGCCAAAATCTGTTCAATCCGGCGATGCTCGCGCGTGTCGCCCTGCTGGTGTCGTTTCCCCTGGAAATGACGACCTGGGCCCAGCCGGCGCCTCTATTCTCCGGGCAGGCCCCCGGCCTGCTCCAGGCATTGGGAATCACCTTTGGCGGTGCCGGCATCGATGGTTTCGCCAGTGCGACCGTCATAGGCCATGCCAAGACCGAATTGTCTCAAGGCAAAACGCTAGTCGAGGCGTTTGCGAACGGACAGTTCGGCCTGGCCGGAGCATGGCTGGGCTGGATTCCCGGCAGCCTTGGCGAAACCTCGGCCCTGCTGGTGGCGGTCGGCGGCGTATGGCTGCTTTGGAAGCGGATCATCACCTGGCATATCCCGGTAGCCTTGCTGGCCACCGTTGCCGGCCTCGCAACCATCTTCCACCTCATCGACAGCGATCGTTATCTCGGTCCGCTGTGGCACCTCGGAGCCGGCGGCGTGATGCTGGCCGCGTTCTTTATCGCAACCGATTACGTCACCTCGCCCGGCAGCCCAAAAGGGCAGCTGATTTTCGGTGCCGGCTGCGGACTCTTGATCTTCGTCATCCGCACTTGGGGCGGGTTTCCCGAGGGCGTGGGCTTCGCCGTGCTGTTGATGAACGCGCTGACGCCGGTGATCGACTATTACGTCCGGCCCCGCATCTACGGGCGCGATTACAAGGGCAAGCCCTTGAAATTGCCGGAGGGTAAAGAATGATCGCCTTGAATAAAGAGGCGCTTCTGCAATTTGCACTCCTGCGATGGCAAAGACTGCGCCGAAACTTCGATGATCTGGATGCGCTTCGGCAGCGTTTGGACTATCAGACTTATTTGCTGGCCGTTTGCGCCCTGGCTGCCAGTCTGCTCTTAGGGATAGGCGATCTGGTCACCAAAGAGGCGATCGCGGAGCGCCAGGCCGAAGATCTCCGGGCGACGCTGGGACAGGTGCTGCCGGAAGCGCTTTACGATAACGACGTGCTTGCAAGCCTGCGGGTGATTCCGTCGGCGGGAGAAGGGACCGGCCTTGATCAAACCGAGGTTTTCGTCGCCAAGAAAGGCGGCGAAGTCAGCGCCGTGGCGTTCAAGATGCTGGCTACCGGCGGCTATGCCGGCGACCTTACCCTGATGGTGGGCGTGGACCGCGACGGAAAAATCCTGGGCGTTCGGGTTATCTCGCATGCCGAGACGCCGGGCTTGGGCGATAAGGTCGAAACCTCCAAGTCCGGCTGGATTCTGGGGTTTAACGGCCGATCCCTGAGCAATACGTCCCCGCAAGGCTGGCGGGTCAAAAAGGACGGCGGCGACTTCGACCAATTCGCCGGCGCCACCATTACGCCGCGGGCGGTGGTCAAGGGCGTCGAAGGCGGGCTCAAATTTTTCGAGCGCCACCGCCAGGAGCTTTTAGCGGCAACCGAATAGCGCATTTTTTGTTTTCGTATGGTGGATTAAATGTCCGAAAACTCTGCCAAGGTGCCGCTGATCGCGGCGATTGTTTTAGAGCGGGGAGCCGCCCCGCACGCGGGATACGCTGCGATCGCCATCCCTGGCGTTCGCCCTCCGGGCCAGCCTTCGGCTGTCCCAATTCACTCCCGGCGAATTGGTCTTTTGCTTGGCCAAAAGAAAGTATCCAAAGAAAAGGCCACCCGGCGAGCGCCCTGGTCCTGCGCGTTTCGCCCGGTACCGGGGGCGACCGAAGGTACGTCCGTGTACCTCGGTCGCCGCACGCGATCCGTCGCGTGCTCCTGCGGACACTTCCGGTGCCGGGCTCCAATGCTCGGGGGCGCTCGAACGGGACCAAGAAGACGTGTAGCACCCGCTACCGCGGGCACTACACCAAAGCAGAAAACGCTCCGCGGAGGAAAGCCGTCATGTCCGAATCCTTGAGCAGAATCGCCAAAGAAGGTTTGTGGAGCAACAACATCGTCTTCAGCCAGAGCATCGCTTTGTGCCCGCTCCTGGCGGTCACCGGCACGACCACCAACGGGCTCGGCATGGGGCTCGCCACGACCGCCGTCCTGATGGTATGCAATCTGTTGATTTCTTACGGCCGGCTGCTCATACCGTCGGAAATCCGAATTCCCGTCTTCGTGGCGCTGATCGCCATGGTCGTCACCCTGGTGGACATGCTGATGAACGCCTGGCTGCACGAATTGCACAAGGTGCTGGGGCTTTTTATTCCGCTGATCGTGACCAACTGCGCCATTCTCGGCCGGGCGGAAGCGTACGCTTCGCGCAAGCCGCCGGTTTACGCCCTGTTCGACGGGCTCATGATGGGGCTTGGGTTTACGCTGGCTCTGGTCGTCCTGGGCGCGGCTCGGGAAGTCAGCGGCTCGGGAACGCTGTTCGCCAATGCTTCCCTGCTGTTGGGGCAGGGGTTCGCCTGGCTGGAAACCACGCTGATCCCGGAGTATCGCGGATTCCTGCTGATGGCCTTGCCGCCGGGCGGTTTCCTGATGCTGGGTTTTATTCTTGCCGGAAAAAGATTGCTGGATAAGCGTTTGGCGCGCAGGCCGCTGCGAAACGCGGCGATCGAACAGCCTTTGGCCGAAAACGTCTAATTGGGTGAAGAGATATGCACGTCGGTGTATGTTACGCGGAAGCGGATCGCCAGGTATGGATGCGGCTGGAGGTCCCGGACAACAGCGTGGTGGAAGAAGCGATCCGCCGCTCGGGCATCTTGGAGTGCTTCCCGGAAATCGATCTGACCAGGCAAAAGGTCGGTATATTCGGCAAGCTGGTGAAGCTGGACAGTCCGATCAACGATGGAGACCGCATCGAAATTTACCGTCCCATCACGGCCGACCCGAAAACCGTCAAGCGTCGCCGCACCGCAAGCGATGACGACGATGACGATTGAGCGCGCCGCGCTTGGGCTACTTTTTCAATAACAATACAAACGGAGAACTTTCCCCGTGAAAGGCGACAGCAAGGTTATCGAATATCTCAACAAAGTCCTCACCAACGAATTGACCGCGATCAACCAGTATTTCCTGCACGCGCGGATGTTCAAGAACTGGGGGCTGCATAAACTCAACGAGAAGGAGTACCACGAATCCATCGACGAGATGAAGCATGCCGATCAGGTGATCGAACGCGTGCTATTCCTCGAAGGCCTGCCGAACCTCCAGGATTTGGGCAAGCTCAAGGTCGGCGAGCATACCGTGGAAATGCTGGAATGCGACTTGGCCCTGGAAATGGACGCCATTCCGCTGTTGCGCGAGGCCATCGCCTATTGCGAGCAGGTCAACGATTACGTGAGCCGTGAACTCCTCGAACACATTCTCGAAAGCGAGGAAGAACATGTCGACTGGCTGGAAACGCAATTGGGTCTGATCGCCAAGATCGGCATCCAGAATTACGAGCAGTCGATGATGTAAACGCTATCGCATGCGAAAGGCGAACTCGGGCGGTCGTTGACCGCCTTTTTTTTGTCCGCTTTTAAACAAATTCCCATGAATGTTGGCTGCTTTGTATTTGTCCGGACATTCCCATACCGGCTGGCATGAATCTATCCACTTGAATATAAAGGCATATATGAATGGTACGCGGATTGCACTGTAAACCATCGGTACTAGGTTCAACGGATGTTTCGGCTCTGACGGTCAAGCCGCACGATGAGGAAGTGCCGCTATGCCCGCACTGAGACGGAACAGCGCGAATAGACAGACAGGAGCAAGCCATGCAGACAGTGCAGCATCAATCGGGTGCCGAGGGCGTCGACACGCACGCCGGAGCGGACGTAGACGAAATCATGCAAAAGGTCGCCGAGCATAAAGGCTGCGGGACCTCGGGAGGATCCGGGAAAGCCAGTTGCGGTTCCGGTGCGGGCGAAAACGACCTGCCGCCCGAAATCTGGGAGAAGGTCAAAAACCATCCCTGTTACAGCGAGGAGGCCCACCACCATTACGCGCGCATGCACGTGGCGGTGGCTCCGGCCTGCAATATCCAATGCAATTACTGCAATCGAAAATACGATTGCGCCAATGAAAGCCGTCCGGGCGTGGTGAGCGAGAAACTCACTCCGGAACAGGCCGCGAAGAAGGTTCTGGCGGTGGCGTCCACCATTCCCCAGATGACCGTGCTCGGCATCGCCGGTCCCGGCGATCCTCTCGCCAATCCGGAAAAGACCTTCAAAACCTTCGAACTGATAGCCAAAACGGCGCCGGACATCAAGCTGTGCGTGTCCACCAACGGCCTGGCGCTGCCCGACCACGTGGAGCAGCTTTCCAAGTACAACATCGATCACGTCACCATCACCATCAACATGATCGACCCGGAAGTCGGGGCCAAGATCTATCCCTGGATCTACTACAAGAAAAAGCGCTATCACGGCGTCGAAGCGGCCAAGATCCTGACCGATCGGCAATTGCAAGGGCTCGAGATGCTGACCGAGCGCGGCATCCTGTCCAAGATCAATTCGGTGATGATCCCTGGGATCAATGACCAGCACCTGGTCGAAGTCAACAAAGCCGTCAAATCGCGCGGCGCGTTCCTGCACAACATCATGCCGCTCATCTCGGCGCCCGAGCACGGCACGGTGTTCGGCCTGACCGGTCAGCGCGGCCCCACGGCCCAGGAGCTCAAGGCGCTGCAGGACAGCTGCGAGGGCGAGATGAACATGATGCGCCACTGCCGCCAGTGCCGGGCCGACGCGGTGGGGCTGCTGGGCGAGGACCGCAGCGCCGAGTTCACCACCGACAAGATCATGGAAATGGAAGTCAGTTATGACCTCGAATCCCGCAAGGCCTATCAGGCGGCGGTGGAGAAGGAGCGTGACGCGGTGGTCGCGGCCAAGAAAGCCGAGATGGAATCCCTGGCGGGCGAGCATTCCGACATCAAGATGCTCATCGCCGTGGCCACCAAGGGTGGCGGCAAGGTCAACGAGCATTTCGGACACGCCAAGGAGTTCCAGGTCTACGAGCTCTCGACCGCGGGCGCCAAATTCGTCGGCCACCGCCGGGTCGATCTTTACTGCCAGGGCGGCTATGGCGAGGAAGATTCTCTCGCGACCATCATCCGCGCCATCAACGACTGCCACGCGGTATTCGTGGCCAAGATCGGCGGCTGTCCGAAGAACGATCTGAAGGCGGCCGGCATCGATCCCGTCGATCAATTCGCGGGCGAGTTCATCGAGCAATCCGCGATCGCCTACTTCAAGGATTATTTGGACAAGGTGAAAAGCGGCGAAATCGAGCACGTGGAACGCGGCGACGCGCAAATCCGCCAGGGTGCGCTGACCTCCGCGGAAGCGGCTTAGAGCTACCGTTTTCCGGTATTCACCCGCCTTTCGGGACGGCTAGTCCCGGAAGGCGGCCCCACCACTGACAGAGGAGTAAACACATGGCCTACAAGATCGTGAAAGACAACTGCACCGGTTGTTCCGCTTGCGAGCCCGAATGCCCGAACCAGGCGATTTCCGAGACGAAGGACGGTCTTTTCGTCATCGACCCCGCCAAGTGCACCGAGTGCATCGGGCATCACGACGAAGCGCAATGCGTCGCCGTCTGCCCCATCGACGACACTTGCATCATCGACGACAACTATCCCCGTTACCAAGCGGCCTAGGTGGATACCATGGATCTGACTATTACCCCGACTGCGGAAAAGTTCATCCGGCGCATGGTGCGCTTCGGCGGCGTCGGTGAAGACGCTGGGTTTCGCCTGTCGGTGAGCCCCGGCGGCTGCTCCGGCCTGGCATCGGAATTCAGCGTGGAAGCCGAGCCCAAGGCGGGCGACGCCGTGGTCGTAGTTAACGGCCTCAAACTGTTCCTGCCGGCGGAAAGCCGTTTGCTGCTGGAGGGCGTCACCATCGACTTTTCCGAGACGCCGACGTCCAGCGGATTCGTGTTCCACAACCCCAATTCGACGGGTTGCGGCACTTGTAGCAGCAGCAGTTCGGCGGGCGCAGCGACGGTGTCGGTGTCCTCCATCCAGGTCAAGAGCAGTCATTGACGGACGGTTGCGCCGACATGCAGAACAGTTTCGCGCAAGCACAATCCTCAGAGGCGCCATCGCTCATGCCGGATGCTTCGGACTTCGGACTTGGTATAGATGCCGCCGCGGCAGCCTGCCTGGGCTCGGGATTGCCCGAAGAGGCCGAGCGGCATCTGCGCCAGGCCGGGCTTAGCTACCACCGGGACGAGGAAGCGCTTGCGCACCTGCAAGCCGCCTGGCAGGCGGCACCTGGCCACGCCGCCGTGTATATCGGCCTGTACCGGTTCTATTTTTACAAGAACCGGTTGCAGGAGGCCCTGGACGTTGCCCGCGACTGTCTGAAGAAAGCCGCTCTCGACAACGGCTTGCCGGAAGACTGGCGTGCAGCGAAAGCGACGGACGCCGATTTCGGCAGCTTTGACGCGATTCTGCCCCGATTCTTCCTGTTTACCCTCAAGGGTTACGGTTATCTGAATCTGCGATTGGGGCGGCTCGACGAAGGGCGGGCCGCCGTCGAGAAACTGGTCGAACTCGACCCGGGCGACAAGCTCGGCGGCAAGGTGCTGCTGGATGTCCTTGAGAGGCAAGCCAATGGGGACGACGACTGAAATCGACGAAGCCCGCGACTGGCACGGCAATCTGCTGGACTGCTCCGGATGCGAGCGCCTTGCGGAATCGGCGAATGGGCGGTGCCGATTGGGCCATGCTTGCGTGCATGACCGTTACGCCCGCCGTATCGACCGGTTCTTCCGGTGGAATCCGCATCTCGCCAAGGAGTATCTGGAGCACCCGTATTTCGAGACGCGGGCCGTGGCGGCGAAATACGTGGAGGTGTTTCAGTTGCCGCGCCTGATCGCGGACCCGGACGAAACCGTGCGGCAGAGCGTAGCGCAGCGCCTGCCGCTTCGCTCCCGGCATCTGAAGGCGCTCGGCCGGGACCCGCATCGGGAGGTGCGCATCCGGGTGGCGGAACGCCTGGAGCTTAGTGATCTCGCCTCGATGATCGACGATCCCGACTACTACGTCAGGCAGATCGTAGCCCGGCGTCTTCCGCCGAGCATGCTGGTTCGGATGCTGCACGATCCGGATCGGGAAGTGCGCAAGGTCGTGGCGCGGCGCGCAGGCGCCGAATGGCTGCACACGATGGCGAAAGACCCGGAACTGGACGTGCGGCTGGAAGCGATTAGACGCATGGATGCCGGTCAACTGAAACATTATCGGCACGACCCCGACTGGCGCGTGCGCTACGAGGTCGCCAGCCGACTGGATCTCGCCGAGCTCGCGCCGATGCGCGGCGATTCCGACGCCACGGTGCGGGACTTGGTCGAGCAGCGCCTCGCCGGGCGGCACGATGCCGATGTTCTACCGGAAGCTTGTTAAACCACAATCACTCATCGAGGAGCGATATGGCTACCACTATTGTACGCGACAGCGATGTCAACGAATTGAACGATCCGCCGCGCTTCAAGTTCGGCGAAAAGGTGAAGTCGAAAAAGGTGGTCCGGAACGACGGCACGTTTAACGGCCGCGATATCGGCGAGGTCCTGGTCAAGAAAGGTGAGGTGGGATACATCAAGAGCATCAACACCTTCCTTCAACAGTTTTACATCTACGCCGTGGATTTTCCGGAACGGGGTTACGCGGTGGGCATGAAGGGCCGCGAAATCGAATCCCTGGACAATCCGCCGCCCCCGAAAACCGTTCCGGTTCCCGAAGGAGGGGAGACGGCATGATCGAGCCACGCACACCGATTTATCAATGGGGACAGAAGGTCTGGGCGGAAACGGATCTCTTCAACGACGGCACTTATCCTGATCGCGAGCCGGGAGCCTTGCTGGTGGCAGCGGGCAGCGAAGGCGAGATCGTGCAGGTGGGGTTCCACGAGGAAGCGAAAATTCCCGTGTACCTGGTCGAGTTTCCGAACGGCTGCGTCGTGGGCTGCTTAGAAGAGGAGCTTCGATCCGACCAAGCCAGAGGGCAGGTGGCCGGGATTCTGTAGAAGGCATACGCATTGCGTTGGTTCCCGACTTCTGGTTGGGAACCGGATCTTTAGGAAGCTCCGGCTTCCAGTGTCGCGAAGCGGGAGCTTGGGAACGAGCGAGAGCGAACGGACGGAACATGGACGGAAAGAGTTGTGCGGAGGTCTTGATCCGATGAACGGCAATCTTGCGGTATCCAATTTGATGTCCGTGTGTCCTCATCCCAACGAGGTGGATCGGAAGCGTATCGACCGCGCGCTCGGGAAGCGCAAGCGCTACCGCTACGTGACTCCGGTGGTCCGTCCGATCGAGGCCGGATATGAAATCGTCAGCCCGTGCTGCTCGCGGAACATCGATCCCGATGGCGGGGTGATCGATATCGCCCGGCTGGAATTTCAGGATAGTTCGCGGTGCTGGAGGCTGTACCGCAAGGATCACAAGGCGGGCCTATGGATCGAGCACGGCGAATACCACGCCTTGTCTCAGATTCTCGAACTTTTGAACGAAGACCCGGATAGGCAGTTCTGGCAATGAGCGACCCAATCATTTATCTGGACAACAACGCCACCACGGCGGTAGCGCCGGAGTGCGCCGACGCGATGGCCCGCTGTCTCAGGGAAAATTACGGCAATCCGTCCAGCAAGCACCGGGCCGGCGAAGCGGCCAAGGTCGAGAGCATCGCCGGCCGCGCCAAAGTGGCGGCGCTCCTGGGCGCCACGCAGCCGGAAATCGTCTTTACCAGCGGCGGCACCGAGGCCAATCACCAGGCTGTTCTGGGAGCGCTCGCCCTGTCGCCGGGGCGGCGCCACATCGTCACCAGCCGGGTGGAACATCCGTCAACGCTGGCCCTATTGCGCCATCTCGAATCCCAGGGCGTGCGGGTGACCTATTTGCCGGTGGACGGACAGGGGCGGCTCGATCTCGGAGAACTCGAACGCGCCCTGACCGAGGATACGGCCCTGGTTTCGCTGATGTGGGCCAATAACGAGACAGGCGTCCTGTTCCCCGTCGAGGAAGCCGTGGCGATAGCCCAGGCCAGGGGCGCGCTGTTTCATACCGACGCGGTTCAGGCGGTCGGCAAGACGCCCATCGATTTAGCCCGAGTTCCGGTGGATTTCCTGTCCTTTTCGGGCCACAAGATTCATGCACCCAAAGGCATTGGCGTGCTGTTCGTGCGCAAGGGCCGAAAGCTTCCGCCGCTTTTGTTCGGACACCAGGAGCGCGGGCGCCGCGGCAGCACCGAGAACGTGCCGGGGATCGTCGCCCTCGGGGTGGCGGCCGAATTGGCCGCAGCCGCTCCGGCAAACTCCGGGTCCCGGATCGGGGCTTTGCGCGATCGTCTCGAGGCGGAACTGCTGGCGCGTATTCCCGGTGCCTTCGTTAACGGCGGCGGCGCCGAGCGGGTGGCGAACACCACCAGCCTGTGCCTGGGAACGATCGAGGCCGAGCCGGTTCTCGACAAGCTCGACCGGGCTGGAATCTGCGCCTCGGCCGGAGCGGCCTGCACCGCCTCCGGGACCGAACCCTCGCACGTGTTGACCGCCATGGGCTTGGCCCCGGAAGCCTCGCTGGCCACGATCCGCTTCTCCTTGAGCCGCTATACCACGGCAGAGGAAATCGACCGGATCATAGCGGTGCTTCCGGAAATCGTCCGAATGTTCGAGGCGGAGGCCGCATGACTCCTAAGAGCACCGGCCTTTGTCTCCCCTCACAGCGTGAGAAAGGGCAAGACGTAGGATGCGCTGAGGTACGAAGCGCCCTTCGACTAGGCTCAGGACAGGCCCTTCGACTGAGCTCAGGACAGGCATCAATCGCGAACGATGCGGTTCACTTCGTTCAGCACATCCTACTAGCTGGAGGACGTCGCAGATGCCCCGAAACGACAAAACATTGATTTTTTGAAACCAACTGGAGTACCGCATGAAGGTCATGATCAGAAGAAATTCCGCCGGCGAGCTGTCCGTTTACGTTCCGAAAAAAGACCTGGAGGAACCCATCGTTTCCCAGGAAAAGCCGGAACTATGGGGCGGAATGGTGACGCTGGCGAACGGCTGGGAGCTGTCGCTGCCGGCCATGGCCGCCGATACCGCGCTGCCGATCACGGTCGACGCGCGTCGGGTGAGCGGGGACTGACCATGGCGCTCAGTAACGAGGCGCTCGGGGAAATCCGGATGCTTCTGGAAGGCGAGGCGCCCGCCGCCGAACGCTGTGCGAGCGTGCGCAAGAATTTTCCGGGGCTGTCGCTGACACGTTGCGACGCCAGCGACATGAGTTCCGAAACTCCGACATTCGAAACTCCCGAGTTCTGCGTTTACCTGATAGACACCTCGGAACACTGCGTACGCATTACCGGCGATCCGGCCGCGGCAACCGGTCTGATCGTTGCCCAGAAACGGTAGTTATCGACCATGAAAAACTCACCTACCATCTTGCTCTCGGACCCCGACATCAGCCTGTCCGAACTCGAAGCCGTGGAAGAGGTCCTGAAATCGCCGCGGCTGAGCGCGGGGCCCACGGTCGAAGCTTTCGAAGAGGCTTTCGCCCAATATCTCGGGCGCAAACACGCCGTGGCGGTGAGCAGCGCCACCATCGGCCTGATGCTGGCGCTCAAGGCCTACGGCATAGGTCCGGGGGACGAAGTCATCGCGTCCGCGTTCGGTTTCCGCGAAACCGTTCACGGCATCGCGCTGGCCGGGGCGACGCCGATCTTTGCCGACATCGATTATTGGTCGGGGACGCTGGTTCCCGAAAAGGCCGCGGCGGGAATCACGTCGAAAACCCGCGCCATAGTCGCCGGCAATACCAACGGCCATCCGGCGATGTGGCCGGCGTTCCGTGAATTGGCCACGAAACACGGCCTGCTGCTCATCGAAGATTCCAGCGAGGCGATCGGTTCGCGTTACCAGGGGAAGCTGGTGGGCAGCTTCGGGGACTGTTCGGTGTTCGATTTGTCCCAGCCGTCGCCGCTGACCTGCGGCGAGGGCGGCATGGTGGTGACCGACGACGGCGATTTGGCCGCTCGGCTGCGGAGCTTCCGAGGCCGCCGCCTCGACGAACGGCATTCGGTGGTACTGGGCGAAACGCCGCCGTATCGGGCGGAACTCAGCGAACTCGGCGCCGCTCTCGGGCTGGTGCAGCTCAAGCGTCTTCCGGGAATCCTGGAGCGCCGGAAAGAGATCGAAGCCTATTACAACGCCCACATGCAATCCTTCGAGGGCATCAAGCCGCCGTATCTCGCTCCGGACGTGGACGAGGCGCACTGGTTTCTCTACCTGGTCCATCTCGGCACCCGTTTTTCCCGTTCCAGCCGGGACGCCATCATTCACGATTTGGCAACCGAGCAGATCGAGGCCGTGGCCTATTGCCGGCCACTGCATCAGCAGCGTTTTTACGGAAACCTGGGCTATCGCAAGGGCGATTTCTTCGTCACCGAGAAGCTGGCGGACCGCGCCGTTGCGCTGCCTTTCCACAACCATATCACGGAGGACCAGGTGGGCTTCATCGTCAAGACCGCCAAGGACGCCTCGATCAATATCGGGGCGGGATCGGCCATTTACCTCTGACGCCGCTCCGAAACCATGTCGGGCTTTTTGCGGACCGAAAAGAGGCGGAATGCAAAAGCCTGGGTGACCGTACTGCCTTCGGGCAAGACGGTGCAGGTGGCGAGAGGCGCCAATTTGCTCGAGGCCATCGCGGCGGCGGGCGAGGCTGTCGCCCACCGTTGCGGTGGACGGGCCCGCTGCGGCGAGTGCCATGTGCTCGTGCGGCAGGGCTGGCGCGGCTTATCCAAGGTGCGCCAGGCAGAACGCGATCGGCTCACGCAGCTTTGCGGAGCCGAATCGCTGTCCAGGCTGGCTTGTCAGGCCGCCCTGGGCGTTCATAACAAAGTAATAATTGAACTTATAAACCATTAACCAGAGGATCATTGTTATGGATACCAAAGAAGCTGTCGCTACTCCTTCTGAACCCCAATCGGCCGTCGTCGCGTCCGGCGCGACGCTCAATGCCGAGCAGCGGACGGAATGCGTCATTCACCTGCGTTTCTTTCCGGACGGCACCGTGGCCGAAATCGGCGAGCGTCCGTCAGGGGTGGAGCCGCACGACTGGTACAAATACCTGTGCAACAACACCCAGAACAGTTACCAGGCCTTGTCCGGCGGACGCGGGCTGTTCCGCCTGCTGCGCACCGAGGTGGACGCCTTGAAGGCCTCTTGCGCCGCGGGGATGACATCATGAGCACGCCGTTTCCGAGTCAATTGGCAGAAGATTTGGCGGCGGGACGGGTCATTCCGTATCTCGGCCCGGAGATTCTGAGTCTGGCGCCCGGCGGCGCGATTCCGAGTTCGCCGGAGGCCTTGGTGGAACTGATTACGGCCAAGGTCACCGTGCCCCACAAGATCCGGAAGAATCTTACCGCCGCCAGTCAATACATCGAGAATTTCAAGCATCGGAAGACGCTGGTCGGACTTTTGCAGGAAGCCTTTCGGAGCCCGCCGGAACCGACCGTTCTGCACGGTTTCCTGGCGAATCTCCCGAACCCGCTGCCCTTGATCGTCGACGTCTGGTACGACGCCAGCATGGCGGCGGCCCTGGCTTCGCGCCGCGATTTCGGGCAAGTGCAGGGCGTGAGCCGCGCGGAGCACCTGGGAGACTGGGTTCACTATTTCCATGCCGACGACACAAAGGCGGAGCCGGGGGAAGCCGCGGGATGGGCGACCCTGCTCTACAAGCCGCTGGGTTCCATCGCGCCTGCGTCCAACTTCATCATCTCGGATTCCGACTACGTGGAAGTTCTCACCGAAATCGATATCCAGACGCCGATTCCGGACCGGGTAAAGGAAATTAGGACGGGCCGCAGCTTCCTGTTCCTGGGCTGCCGTTTCCGCAACCAGCTGGAGCGCAATTATGCGCGGCAGATCATGAAGCGTTCCAGCGACCGGCATTTCGCGGTCCTGGAAGGCGATCTCACCCGCAATGAGGCGCGGTTCCTCGCGGAACAGGGCATCGAACGGATCGACATGCCCTTGGCCGAGTTCGTCGCCGGGCTCACCGGAACGCCGGCGGAGTCCCGCAGGGCCGTGGCCTAATCCGAATCTCGTAGGCAGCGGCGTACGGAGGTTAGGGAGGCGTCGGCGGTTCCGTAGGTCGGAAATCCTTTCCGACGCAAGGCGCGGATCGACCGTTTCGTCGGCAAGGGATTGCCGACCTACGAACCGCATGGCTCGGGAGAGATCGTTTATACCTTTGAGATGAATCGCGGAGGCAACGGCTCATGACTACGAATCGCGGCGCCCGTCTTCGGGCGCTTTTGGAACAGGCCTTCGAGCCGGTTCACCTGGAAATCGTCGACGACAGCCGGTCCCACGCCGGCCATGCCCATGAGGGTGGCGGCCACTTTTTCGTGACCGTGTGTTCCCGCCGTTTCGAGGGCCGTTCGACGCTGGAGCGCCATCGACTGGTTTATTCGGCGGTGAGCGAAATGATGCCGGGCGACATCCATGCCCTGAGCATCACTGCCTTGACGCCAACGGAGCAGGCGGCTTAGCACGAGGTTCATAAACGGCTTTTTGGGGATAAGCAGAGAATGAAGCTTCAGATCGAGCGGCCTTACATCGAAGCGATGGTCGAAGAGTTCCCGGATTTGGCGCACTTGAAGGAACAATTGCGTTTCGGCAATCGCGTCGAGGTGCCGTTCAGGCAACTGTCGAGCCCTGCGCTCGCGTTTTTAGGGAATCTTTACCGGCAGGCGGGGCCGGAGATGCAGGCCAAGGCCGCGCAACTCGCCACCTTGCAGCAGGCCATGAACGACGACGGAGTGCGCTTCGAAGCCGAAGACCTCGAGATGGTGCTGCCTGCGATTGCCCGCTACTTGGCGGCGGATGCCATCCGCGGCTGGCTGTTCACCGCGAGCGTGGCCGGCCGACCCCTGCCTTACGTCATCACGCGGCTCGACTACACCCCGACCTCGAACGACGAGATCGGGAAAGTCTTCATCGAGCTGAAAGCCAATGCCAAAGGGGCAATCGCCACCCAAACCATCCGAATCATGCCGAGCGACATCGCCGGCAAGACGGTGGCCGAGATTTTCGCCGCCAAGGGGTTCCTCAAGGAAACGCCCGAACTCATCCGCAATTACGACGAGACCGCGGAGCGTTACTTCGATTGGCGTGCCCGTTACGGCGCTCAGTTTTCCGGAAAAGGCACCGGTTTCTACGCGGAGGACCCGACGGCTTCGCACCGGGATACCGATTGGTCCCGCAAGGACGTTGTGGTGCTCTCGTCCGGCGGCGGCAGCGCGCGCCTGGTCAACGATGAGGGCATCCTGAGCTCGCGCGCGCTGACCCTGGATGCGCCCGGGGATATTCTGGGGCCTTATCTGCGCAAGGCGGCCAAGAGCAATCACTATGAGGCCGAGGACGAGGTCCGGGAGTCTCAGGACGCCATGCCCAAGGGACTGTTCACCCAGTTGCCGGTGCATTTCTACATCCTCATGTTCCACCTTGACCTGCACCATTATCTCTGGGTGCACGTGGACGACATCACACCCTACGAGTATCAGCCGGCCCTGAAGCAAAAGCTGATTCTGCCGGAGGAACAGACCGATCTCATCGACATCCTGACCGCCGAGATGGATGTCCTGATGGACGATATCGTCGCCGGCAAGTCCGGAGGCACGACCGTGCTGTGCGCCGGTCCTCCCGGCGTCGGCAAGACTTTGACCGCGGAGGTCTATTCCGAAATCATCCAGCGGCCGCTGTACCGCGTGCATTCGGGGCAATTGGGGCTGAACGTCGCGGCCATGGAGACCGCGCTCAAGGACGTTCTGACCCGCGCCCAGCGCTGGGGCGCGGTGATGCTGATCGACGAGGCGGACGTCTACATCAAGCGGCGCGACGACAACATCACCATGAATGCCGTGGTCGGGGTGTTTCTGAGGGTGCTCGAATATTTCAACGGCCTGTTGTTTCTCACCACCAACCGGGTGGACGACATCGACGAGGCCATCGTGTCGCGCTGTATCGCGCTGATCAAGTTCTACCCGCCGGATCGGGAAAATCGGATCAAGATCTGGAAAGTAATGACCGAGCAGTTCGCGTTGGAGGTCGCCCCGCCGCTGATCGACGAGCTGGCGGATCTGTTTCCGGCAGCCACCGGGCGTGACATCAAGGGACTGGCCAAGCTGGTGGCGAAATACTGTCAGCAGAAGCGGGTGCCGCCGTCCCTGGAAGTTTTCAAGCGCTGCTCGATTTTCCGGGGGATGGACTTGGGTCTGGCTGCATAGCGTTTCCCGCAGAGCGGTACACGGAAGCCATTCGGCGGAATACGCTTCGCTATTCCGCCCTACGGATGAGCCTTGATGGCCTCGAAGGTGCTCGCCATTTCGTCGAGGCTGATTTCGGTCGCCAAAGCGTCGGCGAAGACGTCGTCGCCCGCCGTCCAGCGTTCCTGGAGCTTGCCGTCGGCCAAGGCCATGGAGACCGCCTGGTTGAGCTCGTAGGCGCCGAACGCGTAGCCGGCATCCCGAAGCGCCGATTGCATTGCGTGCTGAACCAGGCTGCGGACGGTCATGTGCGGGGCGGAGAAGGGGATGTCGCCGGCGCGTCCGGCCGCGGCCTCGACACAAGCGCGCTTGTCGTAGGAGGCATGGCCTCGGCAGGCGAGTGGCCGTACCGGGTAAATGACGCAGACGCCGTTGGCAATGAAGGGACACCGGCGCCTGAGAGCCACCCGTTGCTCTTCGCTCAAGCCTCGGGTTACGCGATCGGCATCGGCTAGGCGCTGCTCGAGATCGACTTCGGCGCGTTTCAGGGCGTCGGAGGCCCAACGAACGTAACGCGCGATCAGCAGAATTTCGGGCGCCGTCGCCGTGACGCGGAGCGTGCAGCAGGTGGAGCATCCCTTGTGGCAGGCCAAGGGGGGCAGTCCCTCGGACTGAATTTCGACATTGCCTTCGAAACTGCTGAAGGCCTGTTCCAAGAGTCCGTCGATCAGGTCTTCGCGACCGCGCCGGGCGGCGAGGGTTTCGGTAAAGGCTTGGTGCTGCGCCTTGAAGAAGGCCAGAGGACCGGATTCATCCGGCATCGTTTCTTCCGACATGGGTGATTTTGTCATGTGTGAAAGTGCGCATATTGCGATCTCGACGTATCCGGGTCAATGCACCTGTCCAGCTTTCGAGCTTTTCGGCGCCTCGGCGTACGGGATGGGGTATTCGACTAAGGATCGGGTTTTCCTATGAGCACGGTGGCACTTGCCTGGGGTGCCCACCCCGATTTTCCCTTGATTCTGATTGCCAACCGGGACGAAAGGCATGCACGCGCGACCGCACAGGCGGCATGGTGGTCGGAGGAGCCCTCCTGTCTCGGCGGTCGCGACCTGGCGCGGGGCGGAACCTGGTTCGGCGTGGCCCGCGACGGACGCTTCGCGCTGGTCACGCCGTTTCGCGACGGCGCGCCTTCGGACCCGGACGCGCCGTCGCGCGGCCAGCTGCCGCTGGACTATCTCTCTTCCGGCGAGGAGCCGGTCGTCCACGCCCGCCGCTTCGCTCGCAGCCGGGGCGGACATTCGCCCTTCAATCTGCTGATCGGGTCGCCGCGTCACATGTACTACGCCGCCACCCGCGCCCGCTTGCCGTTGGCGCTGACTCCCGGCATTCACACCTTGTCCGACGGGTTGCTGGACGAACCCTGGCCCAAGTGCGTGCGCCTGGACACGCTGCTGGGTTCTTATCTGAGAACGCACGGCGGCTTCGCGATGCTGCTGGGCGCCTATTCGGATCTGTCCAAGGCCGGCGTTCGGGGCGCCGACGATCCGATCTGCACCGCCAAGCCGGTCGCGCCGGCCGACTTCGCGAAAGCGGGTTTCGCCATGCTGGCGGATCGCGAAACCACAAACGAAGGGCTGCCCGATACCGGCATCGGCCGCGCGGAAGAAGAACGCCTGTCCGCCTGTTTCGTTGTGGGGGTGGAATCCGGAACCCGCTCCAGCACCGCCTTGGTCATGGCTCGGGACGGCCGGGTTTACTTCGAGGAACGCAGCTTCGATCCGGAAGGCGCCGAATCCGGGCGTGTGGTCGAAGAATGGAGCATCGACCCTCAAGTCTTTTCCGGGAGCGCCGGCGATGACTGAGACTCGTAACGCCCACACCGGCGCCATGCCCGCACGTCGGAAAGCTTCAACGAGGCGGGGTCAGGCGGACCGTGCGCCGTTGCGATCCGAAATGATGCACGGGTTTTCTCCGCGCCATTCTCATCGGGAGCTCCCCTTGGCTCCGCGCTACAAGGAATTGGGCGAGCCCTATCATGTCCCGGTGTCGGCAGCACTCTTGCCGGAGCCGAGGATGGTCCATTTCAACGGGTCTCTGGCCCTGGAACTGGGGCTCGACGTCAGCGAAGCCGATTCTCCGAAACTCTTGGAGATTCTCGCGGGCAACCGGCCGTGGCCGAAATACGAGCCTTCGGCATCGGTCTACGCCGGGCATCAGTTCGGGGCATGGGTTCCTCAGCTCGGGGACGGGCGTGCCCTCCTGATCGCCGAAGTTCGGACGCCCGCCGGGGCGAGGATGGAGCTTCAACTCAAGGGTTCCGGGCCGACGCCGTATTCGCGCGGGCTCGACGGGCGCGCGGTGCTGCGTTCCTCGATACGGGAATATCTCTGTTCGGAGGCGATGCACGCCCTCGGCGTACCGACCACCCGCTGCCTGAGCCTGGTGGCGTCGCCGGAGCCGGTGTACCGCGAAACGGTGGAAACCGCGGCCGTGGTCTGCCGGGTGTCCCCCAGTTTCGTCCGCTTCGGACAGTTCGAGTTTTTCTATCACAACGGACAGGGCCAGCACCTTGCTCCCTTGGCCGACCATGTGATCGACGAGCATTTCCCGCATCTGAAAGACCGTTCCGACCGTCATGCCGCCTGGCTCGGCGAGGTGGTCGAGCGCACCGCCCGGCTGATGACGCAGTGGCAGACCTTCGGGTTCTGCCACGGCGTCATGAACACCGACAATTTCTCGGTTCTGGGCTTGACCCTGGATTACGGTCCCTTCGGCTTCATGGACGCGTTCCGGCAATACCATATCTGCAACCATTCCGATTTCGAGGGCCGCTACGCCTATTACGCACAGCCCGAAATCGGCCAGTGGAATTGCTCGAGGCTGCTGCGGGCGACCTTGCCGCTGCTCTCGGACAGCGAGGAGGAGGCCCTGGAAATCGCGACCGGCATTTTCGAGCGCTACGCCCCGGTGTATACCCAGGCGATCATGCGCCGCTGGGCCGACAAGCTGGGCCTTTACGAGGTGCGTGACGGCGATGTCGATCTGGTCAACCGATTCCTGGCCATCCTTCAGCGCGGCAAGAGCGATTTCACGCGGAGCTTCCGTCATCTTTCCAAGGTGCGTACCGACAGCGACGAGCCGGCGGTCGGGGCCCGCGAGGAGATCGTGGACCTGGAAGCCTACGACGCCTGGATCGCCGATTACCGGGCACGATTGCGCGCCGAAGGAAACACCGACGACGAGGCCCGTGCCTGGGACATGAACCGCGTCAACCCCAAGTACGTGCTGCGCAACCATCTGGCCCAGGCCGCCATCGAAAGGGCCGAAGCCGGGGACGATACCGAGGTCGCCAAGCTCGTTCGTCTGTTCGCCCGGCCTTACGACGAGCAGCCGGAGATGGACGCCTATGCCGCCTCGCCTCCGGAAGAACTGCGGCACATCGAAGTGAGCTGCTCGTCATGATTACCTATGCCATCCCACCCGCTCTAGGCGAGGATCCGCTGGACATCCTGCGACTGGCGGCGTGCGCCGCGCACATCCCGGATTTCGTGGTGCCACCCGAATCCATGGTCAGGCTCGTCGCCCTGGTGGCGGACGGCGCTCTCGACGCGGTGAATCCCGAGGCGGCCTGGCCGGAATTGTCCCAAGGCCTGATGGGCGGGCGTCCGTCGCGGATGCTGGAAGTCCTGCGCGGTTGCGGCGCTCTGGCTCGATTGCTGCCGGAACTGAACGCGCTGTTCGGAATTCCGCAGAGCGCGGACGATCCGCCGGAAGTTGACGTGGGCGAACACCAGCTGCTTCTGATCGACGAAACCGCGCGGATAGACGCCCCGCTCGCCACGCGCTGGGCGGCGCTGCTGCACAAGGTGGGGAAAGCGGCGTCGCCGCGCGAATTCTGGCCCGCCCACTACCGTCACGAAGCACGCGGCGAACCCCTGGTCGAAGCGGTTTGCGAACGCTTCAAGGTTCCCGCCGAATGCCGCGACCTGGCGCTCTTGGTGCTGCGCGAATGCGATCGAGTCCACCGTGCGGTAGACATGCGGGCCGCGGCGATCGCCGCCATGCTGGAACGGGCGGAAGCGGTCCATTACCCCGAGCGTTTCGAGCAGTTGTTGGCGGTATGCGCCTGCGACTATCGAGCCTATCCGGGGCGGGCCGGTGCGGAGTATCCCAAGGCCGAGTTGCTTCGGCTAGCTTTTAAGGCTTTCGCCGGACAGATGGCGCCCGCCTCCGAGCCGACCGAAACCGACCCGGAAGTTTCGGCGCAGGCGTTCGAAAAGCGAGCTCGGGCCATTGCCGAAGCATTGCGCAGCGAACGCTGGGCCGACGCGTAATTCCATTCGGCATTCGAGTGAATATTACGTAGGGTGGGTTAGCGAAGCGTAACCCACCGATTCGAGGCCGCTCGGTGGGTTACGGCCTCGCGGCCTAACCCACCCTACAAAAATTAATTCCTTATTGAAAGCAATTTGGAATAACACGGGTTTTCCAGTCCAGACTTCATCACCAACCTTCTCTTGAGGAGCAAGCCCATGAAATGGAGCGATACCTTCGACATCGCCATCGCGCTGGCCGAGAGCCATCCCGACGTCGATCCCAAGTATGTGCGGTTCACCGATCTGCTCGATTGGATCATGCGCCTGGACGGCTTCGACGACAGCGCCGAGAAATGCAACGAGAAAGTGCTCGAAGCCGTGCAGATGGCCTGGATAGACGAGGTGAGCTAACCCCGCAGAAAGGATTGCAGCACGCGATCCGCCCTGCCAATCGGGTTTGGTCGTTTTTTGTTGGATATGTGCCGTTTTCGTATTCGCATGGAAGTAGGTCATGACCAAATTTACGACATATCGTATTAGATACGAATTGACGTAAAAAACGGCCTCGGCTGGGTCGAGCCGAGAACCCGCCGCTTTTCCTCCTTGTTCAATAATTTGATGCTAAAACAAAGCCTTGGAGCGTTGTTCCCGTTTCTCTCACGACCTGGCATCGCTTTTGAGACAGAGAAGTCACGCGACAGGAATTATTCCCCTGCGTTATTTCACTTCCACTCGAAAGGAGATTACGGTCATGAAACACATTGCTGGTTTGACTCTGGCTCTCGGACTTGTCTCGATCACTTCAACCGCGGCGGCTGGCGGACTGCCGGTCAATAGTTCGCCGGGGAGTTCCAGCTACTCTGCGAATATCGATAGTTCCAGCGATCCGGCTTCCGGAATGGTCTTTGAATTGCAGGCCGGTGAGTTCCACGTTTACTTCAGCAATTGCACACTCGGTTCGGAGACCGAGGTGACGGAGCATAAAGTTGTAAGTCAGAAAGGCCGGGAGGATATTGTGCAAAAGATTCCCGGTCGATTGAAAATGAATAGCGTGGTGTGCATGAAAGCTCTGGATTCCGGTGCCGACCTTTGGGCTTGGCGACAGATGATCATTGAAGGGAAGTTGAGGGAAGCGCGCAAGAGTGGGTCACTGATTGCTTACGACTACACCATGGCGCCCATAGCAACGTGGTCGTTTTTCAATGGATGGCCTTCTTCGGTCAGCCTCGGCAATAAGGATCACAAACTGGTCGAGATCGTGGTATTGGCTGTGGATGGCATCCGGCGTGACCGGTAGGTCCTCGGGATGTGCCGAATACCACAGCTCCGCTCTCTTGAATATACAAACGATAACCGGGATTTAGTGGGGTGGGTTAGGCGCACTCCGGTATGCGCTGATGGTCGATCACCGTACTTCGAGTGCGCCGTAACCCACCGATGTTCGGTAGCCTTGTGTTGGTGGGTTACCGTGCGCGCCAAAGTTAGAGCGTTTTCATCCCGCTCGTACGGCAAAACAGGCTTGGCGGAAGTCGCTAGCGCCTTCGGCCAGGGTAGATCGACTCAAGCATTCGTAGGTCGGCAATCCCTTGCCGACGAACCCGTTGGCCCAACCGCACCTTGTGTGAGGGCGTACCTAACTCACCCTACCATGGACATGCGCGTTCCGGGCCAGTAGATCGGGAATCCGTTCCCGACGAGTTCTGCGTCGGCAAGGGATTGCCGACCTACTTTAGGGTGCCGCTCGTAGTCAGCGGCTTTAGATCGGTTCGCCGTTCTCGTCGAACGCCATCCCGTTCAACTCGCCGTCGGCGTCGACGATTTCGACCGACTTGAGGGCGCCGTTGGCGTGGTAGGCATAGCGGTGTTCCATTTCCACTTCCCCGTAGACCAGCTTTTGCAGGCCGACCAGCCGGCCCTCATCGTCGAAATATCCCCGGAAATAGGTGTTGCGGTTTTCCAGTTGGGCGGGTTCCAGTTCGGTCATCAGCTTGAGCGGCAGTTTCACGCCGGTGTAGGTGAGGAAATAGCGGCAACGACCTTCGATCGCATCGGTCATGGTGTGTTGGTTTCCTTGGAAATGAAAAGATGGAACACGAGCTAATAGACGCTCAAACACGATAGCCTTCTTCCCGCAATACCCTCTGCACGGCCGGTCGGGCCAGCATGCGCCGATAATGCGTCCGGCAGTTTTCCGGCAGTTCGAGCTTGAGCTTGTCGCCCCAGAATTCCACGTAGAACAGCGCCGCATCGGCGATGGAAAACCGCCCCGCCACGTATTCCCGCCCGCTCAGCAGCGTATCCAGCACCGCGTAACCCTTGGCGACGATCTCTATGCCACGCCGTTTGACCGCGTCTTGGTCGGCTTCGTTGGACGTGAATTGATCGGTGGTAAATATGCGCGCGAAACCCTGCATGTGGATCGTGCCCACGGCATAGGCCATGGCCTCGATCACCCGCGCTTCGCCGTCCGGATCGTCCGGCAGCAGTTTCGCCTTGGGGTAGGCGCGGGCCAGCCACCAGGCGATAGCCTGAAACTCGGTCAGCGCCGAGCCGTCATCGCGTACCAGGGTGGGAATCGTGCCTTTCGGATTCAGGGCCAGATAATCGGGCCGGTTCTGATCGCCCGCCAGGAGATTGACCAGATACGCCTCGAAAGGCAGGTCCAATTCTTCCAACAAAATGTGTATGCCGGTCGAGCACGAACCGGGCGTCATATAGAGTTTCATGATCCTATGGTGATGATTAAGGGTTCGAGCCCCGCAACCGTCGCTTCGATGACATCGCCCTTGACCACGGGAGCGGTCCCGGCCGGCGTGCCGGTAAAGATCAGGTCGCCGGGACAGATTTCCACCAGGGTGGACAGATAGCTGATGGTCTCGGGTATCTTCCAGATCATGTCCGAAACGTCGGCGCTCTGACGGACCTCCCCGTTGACCTTGAGCTCGATCTTGCCCTGGGCGATCACGCCCGTATAGAACTCCGGAGTGATCGCCGAACAGGGCGCCGAGTGATCGAATCCCTTGGCCATATCCCAGGGCAGTCCCTTTTCGCGCGCGGTCTTTTGCACATCCCTCAGTGTCATGTCCAGGCCGACCGCGTAGCCGAAGATGTAATCATTGGCAATCTCGATGGGGATTTGCCTGCCTCCGAGCTGCATGGCGACGACCAGTTCCACTTCCGGTTGCAGATTCTCGGTTCCGGGAGGATAGGGCAGGACCGAGTTGTTGGGCAGGATGGCATCGGTTGGTTTCATGAAGAAGAACGGCGGCTCGCACTCCGGGTCGGCGCCCATTTCCCGCGCATGCTCCGGATAATTGCGCCCGACGCAGAAGATGCGCCGCACCGGAAACGGATTGCACGACATGGCTGGAAGCGTAACGATCTGAGGAGGGGCAAAAGCGTATTTCATGGTTTTAAACCTCTTCGAATAACGGATAGGCTGGCGGCTTCTTTGACGCCGTGTATCGACAAACCGGCGATTGTTCGTTCAGCAAAGAGACCGTATCGGGTTGCAAAATAACCATACTTTTTGTGGTAGAATTTGGCCCCGAAGTGCCTCGCGCGCACTTAGATAAGTTCTTATTTTTATTAACCAAAAATAATCCAAGATCAGGAGGTAACATGGTGCGTGAATTCTCGTATCGGGGAGAAACCTTCAGGGCCACGGTACACGGACGCCCCGGCATCGAAGAGCTTTTCCTCATCCACATGATCGACGGTGAAGAAGGCCCGGAGATTTCTCTGGACCGGTTCGAAGACCCCAATAATGATCCGGCTCAAAGCCTGGAAAGTAAGCTCGCGGATCTGGCTGACCAGCTCATGCAGGAGCATGGGCTGGCGCCGATGGACCCGGACGCGGGATTCGCCTGGGCGGAGCCCAAGACCGGAGTGAAGGTGCATAGCGGGGTTCAACACCACGCCATGGAAGCCTAGGCCGGTCGACAAATCTGCGCGCAGCGGCACGGATCGCTACCGTGCCGCTGCGCGCAGCAAGTTCAAGCAATCCAGATTGGCGGCCATGTCCAGGGCGGTGAAATCGTCCAGGGTCTTGATGCCGGTATCGGCGCCGGCCGCCAGCAAGCGAGCGACGACCGCTGTTTTGCCGGTGGATGCGGCGTACATAAGACAAGTCGCACCGTTCTCGTTTTGATGGTCTACGGCGATTCCCCGCTCGATCAAGCGACCTATGACGCCGAGGTTTTCCCCGTAACAGGCCAGCCACAGTGCATTGTTGCCGTCGCTGTTGAGGGGTTCCAGCGAGGCGCCGGCTTCGAGCAGCGCCTCCACGATGGCTTCGTCGCCGAGCCGGCAGGCGTGCATCAGGGGCGTCATCCGGTTGTCGCGGGTTGCCTCGATGTCGTCGGGCGGAAACCCGTGCTCGCTCAGCCAGTCGCGAAGGGCAGGGCTCAAGTCCGCGGAACCCGGCGCGGGCACGGTGGCGCGCCAGGCCTCGTAGCCGTCGATCAGATCGTAGATCGTCTTGAAGCCGAAGTCCCGGAACATTTGCGCATAGGTCTGGCTGGCATTGCCGTGATAGCAGTAGATCAGCACCGGCTGCGATTTGGGCGTCCGCATGAGCACCTGCTCCAGATTGGCACCCGACAGATGCCGAGCGGCTCCTATGCGTCCCGCCGCGAACGAATCCGCGTCTCGCACATCGAAAATCAACAGCTCCGGCTGTTCCAGCAAAGCTTGGGTTTCGGCGACGTTCAGCCGTCGCCACGCGGTTTCCGCGGTCATAACGTCTCCTCGATATTCAAAGTACTTGCCCGGTTCGTTCATTCCTCGTCCGGAGTCGCCATCCAGCTATAGCCGCCTTGGTCCCAAAGCTGGGCCAGCAGCCGATCGGTGTCGTAGTTCGGGTACTGCGCCTTCACTGTGTCGAATTCCGTGAGAAACGCCGCGACATCGTCCCCCTCGATGTAAGTCGATGCCCGGTCTTCCTTTGAGCGGAGTATGTAGGTGGCGCCGTTTCCGCTGGACAAGAGCGCATACTGTTCGCCTTCCGCCACGACGATTACAGGTTCCTGTGTGTCAGGCATCGCTTGATTCTCCTTCCGCAGTCGTACCATCAGTGATCTTGCTCATGTATCTATCCACCGTAATGCTCAATGAACTGTTCTCGGGATTCGTAAAAAGTCGTACTGTGATGCGCGGATCAGTCCGGATCGCGCCCCGCATAGGGCGGCAGGGTGAGTATCCGCGTGTCGGTCAGCGGGAAACCCACCGTGAAGTGGTACAGGGACTGAAAGGCCCGGCCGGAAAGTCCGAGGAGGTCGTGAAAGACATCGTCGAAATAGCAGCCGATGCCGGTCCCGCGGATGCCGACGGCTTCCGCCTCCAGATAGAGCACCTGGCCCAATAGCCCCGCCTCCCAGAATAATTCCCGATAGCGCCACGGCTGCGCGGCGACGATCGGCTCGAATTCCGTCAGCATCCCCAAGGCGAAAGCGCAGTCAGAGCCGATCGCCTGGTGGCAATGGAGGGCTCTGGACAGCTTGCCGCAGTCGGCCTCCGCGATCCTGAACAAGGGCAGATGTTCCGGGCAACCCGCCGGCTTGGTCCAGGAGAAATCGCTACGGAAGGCGGCTCTCAGTTCGGGTTCGATCGCGGTCCGGCGCGGAAGGGCATAGAGTCCCGGCTCCAACCCCTCGACGCGATGCACGAAGAACACCGGGTGCACGCGCGGGGTGAGGTTCCACACGTCCCAGGGCGTAATCCGGCGGGGCAGCAGGGCATCCAGCAGATGGTAAAAGCCCGCAGTGCTCAGTACTTCTCGCCGGTCGAAATGTTGCGCGCTGCGCCTTTGCCGGATGAGCGCGGCAGCCGGCTCCGGGCAATCGGTCCGCCTCGGCGGGTAGGTTTCGATCACGCCGGGTTCGGGCGGAGTGGCGAGCGCTCGGGTTGCTTCCGCGACCTCTTCGATTATCGGCCAGCGGTACATGGGATGGGGATCGAGCACGTTGGCTTGACCGCTCCACGCGCTTCCGGGCGGAACCAGTTCCGAGGGATCGAACTTCCCGGAATTCGCGTCCTCGGGATCGGCGATCACTTCGAGCAGAAGCTCCGCTTCCTCCCGCTCGGCTCCGGAAAAGTCCTCGTTCCGATCGAGCCCGAGACCGGCGGCCAATTCGGCAAAGCCGATACCGCTCACCCACCTAAGGCGCCAGCCCAGGGTTGCTGCGGCGTAGCGCAATGCGCCGATGGCATGGCCGGTATCCAGTTGGCAATAGCGGAAGGCCCGTTCGCCGTATTTCCAGGCTTCCCTCCAGTGGATCGAACTCAAGGCGACGAACAGTCGCGGGGCCGTGGAGGGCTCGGCAAACCGGCAGCGCTGCTCCAGTACATGATCGCGGCTGACATAGTGGTACACGCCGTCGGGAACCTCGGGAACCGATAGGCAGACGACATAGCCCTCGGTAGGATGCAGATTGCCGCTAGACGGATTGCAGCGCAGGGCCCAGCGATCCGGGCCGTACTCTTTCCAGGCCGAGAGTCCCAGGGACAATTCCAGCAAAATACCGACGGTTTCGAGCGAAAGCGCTTGCGGCGTCACGGTTTCGGGCAGCGACAAAGCGCCGAAGGGCGTCGCCAGCCGATCCGCGGCCAAGGGCAGTCGGATCGCGGGGGCGCCCTCGAAACGGCGGAACGGGTCGGGCTGGCTGTCCCAATCGAGCGTTTCCGGCCCCGCGGCATAACGCTCCAGCCGATGCTTGGTCCGCTCGTGATAGGCCAGTACCCGCGCCAGAGCGTCCGATACGGTATTCATGGTTGCGCCCCCGGTAGCTTCATGGCGTCGGCAAAGGATTGCCGACCTACCCGGCGTTCCTCGGTGGTGGGTTGGTAGGTCGGGAATCCTTTCCCGACGCAGGCCTTATCAGAATTCATCAGACTGAATGCTTCACGGCCGGCGTCGGACAGTGTTCGGCGCGCCGGCACTGTTCGAGGTTCGCGGTTTCGCCCGTGCTCGGAGCCAGACCGATCCAGTCGTGGACGCGCTGCGTGTCGAAACCCGCTTCCCGGCGCTCGCCCACTTGCATCAAAGGCCGTCTTATCAGCAGGGGATCTTCGAGCATGAGAGCCAGCGCTTCCTGTTCACCGAGCGCTTCCGGCACCACCTCTCCGGATTTCACTCTGGGCGCCGCCCGGTTGAACCATTCGGACACCGGCTTATCGCCAAAGAACGCGCGCAGATCTTCGGCGGTCCAGCGGGTTTCGAGAAGATTGCGAACGATGAGCTCGTGTCCGGCTTCCAATAAGAGGTGCTTCTGCCGGGCGTTGTTGGCGCAGCCGGGTTTTTCGTAAAAAAGAATGGTTGCCATGGATTCGATCCGCTTTGTAGGAGAATTCATAGGATGCGCTGAGGTACGAAGCGCCCTTGGACTAGGCTCAGGACAGGCATCACTCGCGAACGATGCGCTTCACTGCGTTCAGCACATCCTACGCCTCTGCTCGGGCTAGCCGACGAACACGGGCGTAATCCCGTCGGTATCGATCAGCACCTCCTCGCCCTCGATCTTCAGGGGATATTCGGCGAGCGTGCAGGGCTTGCCCTTGACACAGGCCCCGGTAGCGCCTTCGAATGCCCAATCGTGGTGCGCGCAGGTCAGGGTTTTGCCATCGAATCGGGCATCGGCCAGCGGCTCCTTGAAATGCGGACACAGCCCCTGAAACGCACGGGGCTGGTCGCCTTGTGGCCAAACCACCAGCATCAGGGTGCGGTTGACCGCCACCACTTCGTATTTTCCCTCCCGGAGTTCGTTCAAGTCGCAGGCTTTCGTAAACATGTTGAAAATCCTCACACGGTAAATGATTTGGACAGAAATCCGGCGGTACCGGACAGGGTGAGACTGGTGGTATCGAACGGAAAGTCGCGGACGTATTCGCTGTTTTCCGGCGGTTTGTGCTTGAAGATCAGCGCCGCCGCGCAGCGTTCGAGCGTTTCGGCATCCATCGGGGCGAAGTTGAAGCAGAGTTCTTCGCCGGTGTCGATGTGGGATTCCCAATCGGCCTGTTTGACGTGATCCTCAAGGCAGTCGCGAACGTTTTCCGAGGCGCCGATATAGATGAGCTTCTGCGGCGAGCAGGTCTGCTTCTTGCCGCTGTAGATGCAGGTGTAAACGCAATAGACCCCGGATTTAGCGGGTATCCCTCTCTTTTTCTTTTCTCTCCAATAGCCTTCGAACGCGATCGAAAAATTGCCCATGATTTCCGTCCTCTCGAAGTCAAGTACCGGTTGGCGGGACCCAGCCCGGCGATTGCGCGTGTTCGTCCGCGATTCCAAGCAAGGCGGCGGTCTGCCGCTCGATGTGCCGTACCACCTCGGTGTCCAGGCTTTTCAGCCAGCGCGCGGGGATGGCGGAGACGCCGTAAGCCGCACCCGCCAGCATGCCGGCGAGCGCGCCCGTGGTGTCGGCGTCATCGCCTTGATTGACGACGCCCACGACGCAGCCGGCGAAGGAGTCCGTGCCGAGGAAAAAATGCAGCACGGTTTGTACGGTGTCGACGATGTAGCCGCTGGCGCGTCCGGGATAGGGATCGAAGCAGAATTCCGGATGGGTCTCGACCAGCGCCGCGACGAGCGGACGGCAGTCTTCCGGCGAGCCGCCGCAAACCAGGCGCTGCACCATGCGGCCCAGAGTCAGCGTGGCCGCGTCGGAGAGCGGATGGTGGTGGGTGAAATGGCACTGCTCCAGCGTCCACAGGGAGAAGGCGTCCGCATCCCCCAAGGTGGCGAGGGCCACCGGCAGGTTGCGCATGCAGGCGCCGTTGCCTGCGTCGCCGGGGTTCGGAGGTCCGGAAAGGCTTCCGTCCAGCAGATAGCGGCGAATGCCGCGGCGGCAGGTGTTGCCCACGTCCGGCGGTTTTCGCTTGAGCCACGCGGCGAAGGCTTCCGCCACGGCCTTGAGGTCCCAGCCGCCGCTTTCGATGATCGCCCCGCCCAGTGCCAGGGACATTTCGGTATCGTCGGTCACCTGTCCGGCTTTGAGTTTGAGCCAGCCGCCGCCGACGATCTTGTCGTGGACGCCGTATTGATGCCGGATTTCCCGCGGCGTCATGAACTCCACGGTGGCGCCCAGAGCGTCGCCGACGGCGAGTCCCAAATAGGCACCGAGGGCGCGGTCATGGAGTAGTTGCGTGTCCATCAGTAGTAGGAGGCCTTGACCCGATACTCGCCGCCGATGACCAGGTATTCCCATTCGCCTTTGAGCGGATGGCGCGGCAAAAGGTTATTGAAGAAGAAGATTTTCACCACGGGCACCTGTACCTCCAGGATGAAGTCGCCGAACTCGCAGGCGGTCTCCCGGTTTGCCGTGAACGACACCAGGTTGTTGAGCCGCACATTGAGCCAGCGGCCCTCGCGGGGACCGATCTGACGCTGTTCGTCGAAGTGATTCTCGCCCCGGTACAGGGTGACATGGCGTCGACCCCACAAGCCGAAACGGGCGATGGCCCATTGGCAGAATTCATACATCAGGTCGAGCTGGAGATTGATGCTGTTGTTGTGGAAACGGCTCGACATCTTTTCCTCGATATAGGCGATCCAGGCCGGAGAGGTGAAGCGCGTCAAGGGCTCCTTGTGGAAGGTCGGAAACAGGCCGAAGCGGCTTTCCACCCAGCCCTTGAGAACCGCGCCCTGGGGATTGTTGGAATCGAACCCCCAGCCGCTCAAGAGCTTCAGATAGCTGGAACGGAAGCGGCGCGGACCGGTACCGTCCTGCCCGGCCGGCGGTTCGCCGTTGAGGCCGAACAGGACGTACATGTATTCCTGAAAGATCTCCGCCGCCGTTTGAGCGTCCTCGGCTTCCCTGAGCCGATCGAACAATCCGTAATTCGCTTCCCGCACGCCGCTGATATGCAGCGGCAGCGGGTGCTCGTTGAATGCCGTGCTGGCCAAGAGCCCGGTCGGGACGCCTACCAGATTGGTGCTGTGACCGATGCGGGCGATGTCTTGCGCCATGCAAGGGCGAATCCCATTCCGTCTAAACGGGCCGATTCTCGGGGATCTTTATCGGACCCATGATCTTCAGGCCTTCCTCGAAGGTGATTTCCGGAAACTTCTCGGTGAACTCGGCGGCGGCGTCGGCGATGATCTGCAGCTTGCCGGCGGTGTCGAGCTTTTTCAGATCGCCGCGATCGATGTTGAACAAGTCGCGGAGTTCGTTGTACACGGTCGCTTCCTCCAGCGGCAGCACCCAGAAGGTGGTCCCGCCGTAAGCGATCTGATAGCGGCTCGAGATATCCAGGTTGCCGGCGAAGAAGAAATATTTTCCGGTGGGCGACAGCTTGTCCCCCACGACCTCGCACAACAGCTTGAGGTGCTCCAGGGACAGCGCCACGCCCGCCAGAAACGGGATGGTCGGCTCGCCGGCCTTGGCGACGATCATGACCTGATCGAAGCGGATCTCAGGGGGCCGCGCCTCATCGCTGAATTGTTGCGCGAACTTCAAGGCGATCTCGCCCCGGAAACCGAAATATCCCGGTTTGGTCTCTCCCTTGAAAACCGGAGAGATGAGACGCTTTTCGGCGTCCAGGCTGGCGAGAGGTGTTTCGGTGATAGTGGTCATAACACTCCTTCAGGGTTGGTTGCGAAGAAAATCTGCGGTTTTGAAAAAAGAAGCGGCGAGTTGGGCTCGCAGATCGGCGTTGGAAACTTGCTCCTCCAGCGCCCGGTTCATGCAAGCCATCCAGGCATCCCGCGCGGCGGTGTCGATGGGGAAGGGCAGATGCTTCTGCCGAAGCCGTGGCGGTCCATGGCGCTCGGCATACAGCGGCGGGCCGCCGAGCCAGCCGGACAGAAACAGGAACAGCTTCTCCTTGGCCGGAGCGAGATCCGGAGGATGCATCGCCCGAATGGCCCGCGCTTCGGGCAGCTCGTCCATCAACTGGTAGAAACGCTCGACCAAGCGGCGTACGGCTTGCTCACCCCCGATCTGGCGGTAGTGAGGATTGTCGACCGACGCCGGAAGCGTGACCGCCGTGGCGAGTGGAAGCGTGGGCGACTGTTTCACACCACTTGAACCGGTATGCTCAGTTTCACCTTGCGTCCCAACTGCGCATCGACCTTTTGCCGGGTCTTTTCGATGGTCAGGGGTTTCGGCAGGATGGAATTCACGCCGTTCTTGAGACATTCCTTGGCCAGGGGATCGGTTGCGGAGTCCGCGACCAGGATGATCTTGAGGTCGGCAATCTTCGACCGGATATCCGCCAGGACTTCGATGCCTTTTTCCTGCACGATGCCTATCCCTAAAAGCAGCACGTCCGGTTTCCAGTCCTTCGCCTTGGCATAGGCGGCGTCCAGGCTGGACAACTCGTGCGTTTCGATTTCGTCGTGAAGCATGAACTGTAGGGCGGCGCTGGTGATTTCGTCGCTGTCGACGACGAACACCCGTCTGTTGTCCACGGCCCTTTCTGTGTCTACACCGATCTGCATGGGCTACTCCTCGAGTGTATTGAAGCGATCGCGCAAGCGGCGGGAAATATTCTCGGACTGCCATAAGGCATAGGAGACGACCCGCGCACGCTCACGAGTGACGCCTAACCTTTAGCAATCTTCGTTCCATTAGCTCGGCGGGAGCTGACGGCGGCCGAAGTGCCTGATTTTCCGTTTATCGGGCGATCGACCCTCGATTCGGAGCAGTCCGGATCGTTTGTATCGTTCCTTACAAACCGTATGGTTTTGTCCGGTTAGTAACACCTGATCGCTGCTCGAAAAGCTACAAAAACGGCGAGGAATGGGAAATTTTCAGCTGAAGAAACAAGGGCTTAAGTGTTGTGTTTTGCGTGTGGCACAGTCGTTGCTCGGTAGCTGTCGACCAGTACTCGTCCATTCACCGAAAGAAACGGTGAGCGGCAGAAGAAAAAAAAGAAAAGCTCGCCGTGTTTGAGCCAGACATTTTTTCTTTCGGCGGATTTGCTGGCCACAGAGGTTTTATCGATCAACGTGTTTATTGACTGGAGATTGATCATGTCAGATTTGAGACAAATCGCTTTTTACGGGAAAGGCGGCATCGGCAAATCCACCACTTCCCAAAACACCCTGGCGGCTCTGGCCGAAATGGGGCAGCGCATCCTTATCGTCGGCTGCGATCCGAAAGCCGACTCCACCCGTCTGATCCTTCACGCAAAGGCGCAGGATACCATCCTCAGCCTGGCCGCTGCTGCCGGCAGCGTAGAAGACCTCGAGCTCGAGGACGTAATGAAGGTCGGCTACCGCGACATCCGTTGCGTTGAATCGGGTGGTCCGGAGCCGGGTGTCGGCTGCGCAGGTCGCGGCGTTATCACCTCCATCAACTTCCTGGAGGAAGAAGGCGCCTACGAGGACATCGACTACGTCTCCTATGACGTACTCGGCGACGTCGTGTGCGGCGGTTTCGCGATGCCCATCCGCGAAAACAAGGCGCAGGAAATCTACATCGTCATGTCCGGCGAAATGATGGCCATGTACGCGGCCAACAACATTTCCAAGGGCATTCTGAAATACGCCAACTCGGGCGGCGTACGTTTGGGCGGCTTGGTCTGCAACGAACGTCAGACCGATAAGGAGCTGGAATTGGCAGAAGCTTTGGCCGGTAAGCTCGGCACCAAGCTGATCCACTTCGTGCCGCGCGACAACATCGTGCAGCACGCGGAACTCCGCCGCATGACCGTCATGGAATATGCTCCGGATTCGAAGCAGGCCAACGAGTACCGTCAGTTGGCTCAGAAGATCCACAACAATTCCGGCAACGGCATCATCCCGACCCCGATCACCATGGACGAGCTCGAGGATCTCTTGATGGCCCACGGCATCATGAAGCAGATCGACGAGTCGCAGGTCGGCAAGACCGCGGCGGAAATCGCGGCGTAAGAAGTTGGTTGGGGAGCGGGACCTCACGGCAAACGATCCGCCCGGCCCGCTCCTCTCCTTCAAGCGTCATCCATCCAACAACTGAATCTGGAGAGCAACATGAGCCTCACAGTTGAGCAAACCAAACAGAGAAACAAGGAACTCATTAGCGAGGTCCTGTCGGTCTACCCGGAGAAGACCGCGAAAAGGCGTGCCAAGCACCTCGGCACATTTGAGGAAGGCAAGCCCGACTGCGGGGTGAAATCCAATGTCAAGTCGATCCCCGGGGTCATGACCATCCGCGGCTGCGCTTACGCCGGCTCCAAGGGTGTGGTCTGGGGTCCCATCAAGGACATGATCCACATCAGCCACGGTCCGGTCGGTTGCGGCCAGTACTCCTGGGCATCGCGCCGCAATTACTACATCGGCACCACCGGCATCGACACCTTCGTCACGATGCAGTTCACCTCCGACTTCCAGGAGAAGGACATCGTCTTCGGCGGCGACAAGAAGCTGGAGAAAATCATCGACGAGATCCAGGATCTGTTCCCGCTGAACCACGGCATCACCGTGCAGTCGGAGTGCCCGATCGGTCTCATCGGCGACGACATCGAAGCGGTCTCCAAGAAAAAATCCAAGGAATACGACGGCAAGACCATAGTGCCGGTGCGCTGCGAAGGTTTCCGCGGCGTTTCGCAGTCCTTGGGCCACCACATCGCAAACGACTCGATCCGCGACTGGGTATTCGACAAGTCGGGCGACAAGCATCCCGAGTTCAAGACCACGCCTTACGACGTATCCATCATCGGCGACTACAACATCGGCGGTGATGCCTGGGCGTCCCGCATCCTGCTCGAGGAAATGGGTCTCCGCGTGATCGCCCAATGGTCCGGCGACGGTTCTTTGGCCGAATTGGAGAACACTCCGAAGGCCAAGCTGAACGTGCTCCACTGCTACCGCTCGATGAACTACATCTCGCGTCACATGGAAGAGAAGTACGGGATTCCGTGGGTGGAATACAACTTCTTCGGCCCGACCAAGATCGAGGAGTCGTTGCGCAATATCGCCAGCCACTTCGACGACAAGATCAAGGAAGGTGCCGAGCGCGTCATCGCGAAGTACCGTCCGCTGATGGATGCGGTGATCGCCAAGTACCGTCCGCGTCTGGAAGGCAAGAAAGTCATGCTGTTCGTCGGCGGCCTGCGCCCGCGTCACGTGATCGGCGCTTACGAGGATCTCGGCATGGAAATCGTCGGTACCGGCTACGAGTTCGGCCACAACGACGACTACCAGCGTACCACTCACTACGTCAAGGACGGCACCCTGATCTACGACGACGTGACTGGCTTTGAGTTCGAGAAGTTCGTCGAAGCGATCCAGCCCGACCTGGTCGGTTCGGGTATCAAGGAAAAGTACGTCTTCCAGAAGATGGGCGTGCCGTTCCGTCAGATGCACTCCTGGGATTATTCGGGTCCTTACCACGGCTATGACGGCTTCGCCATCTTCGCCCGCGACATGGACATGGCCATCAACAATCCGGTCTGGAGTTTGGCCAAGACACCCTGGAAACGGAACGGGGCCCACGCCTAGTCCGGTGAGGGAGAGTAGGGTGCGCCGCGCGCACCATCCAGACCGACCCGGTGCGCACGTCGCACCCTACAACCGCTACTTTGGAGTTACATCATGAGCCAGAATGCAGAGAAGGTGCTCGATCACTTCAACCTGTTCCGCCAACCGGAATATGTGGAATTGTTCGAGAACAAAAAGAAAGAATTCGAATTCGCCGAATCGGACGATAAAGTCGAGGAGGTGAGGGAATGGGCCAAGACCTGGGAATACCGGGAGAAGAACTTTGCCCGCGAAGCCCTGACGGTCAATCCGGCCAAGGCCTGCCAACCGTTGGGTGCGGTGTTCGCCGCCGTGGGATTCGAGGGGACCATTCCCTTCGTGCACGGTTCGCAAGGTTGCGTCGCCTACTACCGCAGCCACTTCAGCCGCCATTTCAAGGAACCGTCGTCGTGCGTGTCTTCGTCCATGACCGAAGATGCCGCAGTATTCGGGGGCTTGAGCAACATGGTCGACGGCTTGGCCAACACGTACAACATGTACCAGCCGAAGATGATCTCGGTATCGACCACCTGCATGGCTGAAGTGATCGGCGACGACCTCAACGCCTTCATAAAGACCGCCAAGGAAAAGGGCAGCCTGCCGGCGGAATTCGATGTGCCTTTCGCCCATACCCCGGCCTTCGTCGGCAGCCATATCACCGGCTACGACAACGTGCTCAAGGGTATTTTGTGGCACTTCTGGGACGGCAAGGCGGGTACCACGGCTCCCTTGACGCGCGTGCCCAACGAGAAGATCAACTTCATCGGCGGTTTCGACGGCTACACGGTCGGCAATCTGCGTGAAGTCAAACGCATCTTCGATCTGATGGGCGTCGAATACACCATTCTCGCGGATAACAGCGATGTCTGGGATACGCCCACCGACGGCACCTTCCGCATGTACGACGGCGGCACCACTCTGGAAGAAACCGCTAACGCTCTGCACGCCAAGGCAACCATCTCCATGCAGGAATTCAGCACGGAAAAGACCCTGCCGTTCATCGCGGAGCACGGCCAGGAAACGGTCGCGTTCAATCATCCCATCGGCGTAAAGGCGACCGACGCATTCCTGATGGAGATCTCGCGCATCACCGGCAAGCCGATTCCGGAAGCCCTGGAGAAGGAACGCGGACGCCTGGTGGATGCGATCGCCGATTCGACCGCGCACATTCACGGTCAGAAGTTCGCCATCTACGGCGACCCCGACCTCTGCCTGGGGTTGGCCGCCTTCTTGCTCGAACTGGGGGCCGAACCGACCCACGTGCTGGCCACCAACGGCGGTAAAGCCTGGGAAAAGAAGGTGCAGGAGCTGTTCGATTCCTCGCCCTTCGGCAAGAACTGCCACGTGTACGCCGGCAAGGATCTGTGGCACATGCGCTCGCTGCTGTTCACCGAGCCGGTCGACTTCCTGATCGGCAACACCTATGGCAAGTACCTGGAGCGCGACACCGGAACCCCGCTGATCCGCATCGGCTTCCCGGTATTCGATCGGCATCACCATCACCGCTATCCGGTATGGGGCTACCAAGGCGCGATGAACGTTCTCGTCTGGATTCTGGACAAGATCTTCGACGAGATGGACAAGAACACCATCGTGCCGGCCAAAACCGACTACAGCTACGACATCATTCGGTAGGGTTGGAAGCTATCAGGTCGGACACATCCAGAGTCGTAGGGCGGGTTAGCGGAGCGTAACCCGCCTATCGCGGAATCGGCGGGTTACGCCGGATTACCGGCTAACCCGCCCTACGGCACTTTTTAACCAAGCAGAGGATTATTAATGGCTAATGTGACTTTCAGTTCGCCCGCGATGCGCAAGGACGTCACGGTGTATGCCACCGCCGGCGACTGCCATACGCTGCTCGCGGTGGCGCAGAAGAACAAGATTCCCATCCATTTCGAGTGCGAAAACGGGGAATGCGGTTCCTGCGCCGTGGAAGTTACGGTTCTTTCCGACAAGCTGCCCATGGGCATGCACTTGACCGAAAAGGAAAAGACCGTGCTCCGGCTGGCCGGAAAAATCACCCGAGAGCAGATCGAGCAGGCGGAACTGACGGACGAACCGCCGCCCTGGCGGCTGGCCTGCCAGTACATCGTCCGTGACGAGGACATCGTAGTGCGATTCTAAAGGGCCGATAGCCTAAGCCGGAGGGGTTATGAGCAGCTTGAACGATATGGTCGTAGGTCGGCAATCCTTTGCCGACGAAGGCGTCGGGAAGAGATTCCCGACCTACTCTAGGGCACCTCGAAAAACCTACTGCGCGCCCCCATGTGCTGCGTTGCGCGGTGCTCGGAATCCTCATGTACTCCATGTACACTCCGGTTCCTGTGCTCCGGGCGCCTTGCACTCGGGGCGCTCGCGACGGTTTTTCGAGGTGCCCCTACTGTCGCAGCGCCCTGGAGAGCGGAGTAACCCATGAGCAGCTTATCCAACAAGATTCAAGACGTTTTCAACGAGCCCGGTTGCGGAAAAAACCAGGGCAAGTCGGAAAAGGAGCGCAAGAAAGGCTGCACGAAGCAGTTGCAGCCTGGCGGAGCGGCCGGCGGTTGCGCTTTCGACGGCGCCAAGATCGCGTTGCAGCCCATCACCGACGTGGCTCACCTGGTTCACGGGCCCATCGCCTGCGAGGGCAACTCCTGGGACAACCGCGGCTCCAAATCCTCCGGCTCCAATCTCTGGCGTACTGGCTTCACCACCGACATCAACGAAACCGACGTGGTTTTCGGCGGCGAGAAGCGACTGTTCAAATCGATCAAGGAAATCATCGACAAATACGATCCGCCGGCGGTCTTCGTCTACCAGACCTGCGTGCCGGCCATGATCGGCGACGATATCGAAGCCGTGTGCAAAGCGGCCTCGAAAAAATTCGGGAAGCCGGTCGTACCGGTCAATTCGCCCGGCTTCGTGGGTCCCAAGAACCTCGGCAACAAACTGGCGGGCGAGGCCATCCTCGATCACGTCATCGGCACCGAGGAGCCCGAATACACCACGCCTTACGACATCAACATCATCGGCGAATACAACCTTTCCGGCGAGCTGTGGCAGGTCAAGCCGCTGCTGGACGAGCTCGGCATCCGCATCCTGTGCTGCATCTCCGGCGACGCCAAATACAAGGACGTGGCCAGCTCCCACCGCGCCAGGGCGGCCATGATGGTGTGCTCGAAATCCATGATCAACATCGCCCGCAAGATGGAGGAACGCTACGAAATTCCGTTCTTCGAAGGCTCCTTCTACGGCATCGAGGATACCAGCGAGGCGCTTCGGGAAATCTCGCGCCTGCTGATCGAGCGCGGCGCGCCCGCCGAACTCATGGAACGCACCGAAGCCCTGATCGCCCGGGAGGAAGCGCGGGCGTGGGCCGCCATCGAGCCTTACAAGAAGCGCCTGACCGGCAAAAAGGTGCTGCTCATCACCGGCGGCGTGAAATCCTGGTCGGTGGTGGCCGCGCTTCAGGAAGCCGGCATGGAGATCGTCGGGACCAGCGTCAAGAAGTCGACCAAGGAAGACAAGGAGCGGATCAAGGAGATCATGGGCGAAGACGCCCACATGATCGACGACATGACGCCGCGCGAAATGTACAAGATGCTCAAGGATGCCAAGGCCGACATCATGCTGTCCGGGGGCCGTTCGCAGTTCGTCGCCCTCAAGGCCAAGATGCCGTGGCTGGACATCAACCAGGAACGCCATCACGCCTATATGGGTTACGTCGGCATGGTCGAACTGGTCAAGGAAATCGACAAGGCGCTGTACAACCCGGTCTGGGAACAGGTGCGGAAGCGCGCGCCCTGGGAAGAAGCGACGTGGGAAGAGGTGGCGGATTCAGCCATCGCTGCCGAGGCGGCTGTCTTGGCCGCGAATCCTGAACTGGCTCGCGAAAAACGCCGTTCCACTCCGGTTTGCAATTGCAAATCGGTCGCTCGCGGCGCTATCGAGGACGCCATCGTCGAGCATGGATTGAGCTCGGCGGACGCGGTGTCGGAAAAGACCCAGGCGGGAACGGGCTGCGGCAGTTGCAAAGGCAAGCTGGAAAAGATTCTCGAAACGATGGACCACTGGCACCCGGACGCAGGGAAAGCCGCGTCGCAAGCTCAGCAGGCCGCATGAGGTAACGCCATGGCCACCGTGATCACCCCGAAGAAATCCTGCTCGGTCAACCCCTTGAAGATGAGCCAGCCGATCGGCAGCGCGCTCGCTTTCATGGGGATCAAGAACTGCATGCCGCTTTTCCACGGCTCGCAGGGCTGCACCTCGTTCGGACTGGTCCTGTTCGTGCGGCATTTCAAGGAAGCGATTCCGTTGCAGACTACCGCCATGAGCGAAGTGGCGACCGTGCTCGGCGGACTCGAAAACGTGGAGCAGGCGGTCATCACGATCGCCAACCGGCAAAAGCCTTCCATTATCGGCATTTCGTCCACCGGCGTGACCGAGACCAAGGGCGACGACGTGGACGCCTATATCAAGCTGATCCGGGAGAAGCATCCCGAGCTGGACCACATCGCTCTTGTTTATGTGTCGACGCCCGATTTCAAGGACGCGTTTCAGGACGGCTGGGCCAAGACCGTGACCAAGCTGGTCGAGCAACTGGTCGAACCGGTTCCGGTCGGCGCCGCGCGCCTTCCCAACCGGGTGAATCTTTTGCCGGGCGCCCATCTTACGCCCGGAGACATCGACGAACTCCGCGACGTGCTCGAAGCCTTCGGCCTTGAGGTCCTGGTCCTGCCGGACCTCTCGGGCTCCCTGGACGGCCACATCCCTGACGATTTCACGCCGACCACCCTGGGCGGCATTTCCCTGGAAGAAATCGCTAGCCTCGGACGATCCGCGCATACCATCGCGGTCGGCGAACAGATGCGCGAGGCCGCGGTCGCCCTGGAAGCCAAGACCGGGGTTCCCTACACCCTGTTCGATCGGCTCACGGGGCTCGAGCCGAACGATGCGCTAATCAGCCTGTGTGCCCGAATCAGCGGACGGCTGGTTCCGACCAAGATCCGCCGCCAGCGCGGCCAGCTGGTCGACGCCATGCTCGACGGCCATTTCCATTTCGGCGGCAAGAAAATCGCCATAGGCGCCGAGCCCGACTTGCTCTGGACCCTGAGCGAATGGGCCAGGGAACTCGGCGCCGAAACCGCCGCGGCGGTGACGACCACGGCCTCTCCGCTGCTGGAGCGAATCTCCACAGAGGAAGTCCTGATCGGCGACTTGGAAGACCTGGAAGCTCGCGCTGCCGGCTGCGATCTTCTGATGACTCACTCTCACGGGAGGCAAGCGGCGGAAAGACTGAAGATTCCGTTCTACCGCATCGGCATCCCCATGTTCGATCGACTAGGCGCCGCGCATCAGACCATCGTCGGTTATCGCGGGACCCGCAACCTCATTTTCGAGATTGCCAATATGTTCATCGCCAACGGCCATGAGCCCACGCCTGAAACCTGGTATCGATCCGAGGAGAACGAACGTGCTGGCACGGCGGCGGTTGCGGCTCATTAAGCCGGAAGCTCAATCAAACGAATCCTTTTATCGCGGAGGAAGCATGAAGGTCGCATTCTCTACCCAAGACCTACAACGGGTCGACGCCCATTTCGGATGGGCCAAGAACATCGCCATCTATGAATTGTCGGCGGAGGGCTATCGCTTCCTCGAAGCCGTGCAATTCGAGGGCGACCTGCAGGAAGACGGCAACGAAGACAAGCTGGCTCCGAAGCTCGAAGCCATCAAGGACTGCGCAATTCTTTACGTCGCCGCCATCGGCGGTTCCGGCGCGGCGCGGGTGGTGGCCCAGGGCATACATCCCATGAAGGTTCCGCAGCCCGAGCCTATCACCGATCTCTTGGACAAACTCCAGCAGGTCCTCAAAGGCACTCCGCCGCCCTGGCTCCGCAAGGTGCTGGCGAAGGAAGGCAAGGGGCAGGACCGTGAATTCGATTTTGAAGAAGAAGAGGTGGAACATGGCTGAAGCATTGGCAGTAAAAACCGAAGGCGCGGCATCGCCCATGGAGTCGGCGTTCATCAAGGAATTGGTCAAGCAATGGCGCGCGCAGGATTCCTACGGCACCTGGGACGGCAAGAGCGACGAAATGCTGCTCGAACCTTACATCCTCACCAAGGAGAAGCGGCAGGCGATTCCCATCGTCGGCGATCCCGACCCCGAGATTTTGTGGCGTCTGGAACTGTTCTATAACGCCGTCGGCCTTTCCATCGAGCGGGCCAGCGGGGTCATGGTGACGCCCATGATGAAGATGTCGCACGAAGGCTTCGGCCGCATGGTACTGATCGCCGGCCGGCTGATCGTGGTGAACAAGCAGTTGCGCGACGTTCACCGGTTCGGATTTCCGTCCATGGAAAAACTCGCGGAGGAAGGCGAGAAACTCGTGGCCGCAGGAGTGGACATGATCAACAAATATTCCGAAGTGGCCCGGTACAGTTGAGAACAACGTAGGGTGGGTCAGGCCGGATCCGGCCGTAACCCGCCGGAAACCGCGAGAAGGCGGGGCACAGTCATCGACGGAACCCCGCCCGAACCGGCAAACCAACGAGGCACCCATGACAGACGCAGAAGATACGAAAGCCAAACTGAAAAAACTGAACGCCCAGGCGACCGCGCTGAAAATGGATCTCCACGACTTGGCCGAGGATTTGCCCACCGGCTGGGAGCGAATCCTGGAAGTCGCGGAGAAAACCTATCAGGCCTATCGTGAACTGGACGAATTCCGCAAAACCAGCGCTGGTTAGGAGTCTACGATGAGCGAATTTACGGTCACCCTACCCGGGGGCAAGGTATGGACCCCCAAATTTGTCGAGATCATCGACCAGGAGAAATGTATCGGCTGCGGACGCTGCTATAAGGTCTGCGGACGCGAAGTCCTGGAGATGGTCGGAGTCAACGAGGACGGCGAAATAGTCACGCTCAGCCAGGACGAGGACGAGGACGACGAATACGACAAGAAAGTGATGTCGATCGCCAACGTCGCGAACTGCGTGGGGTGTGAGGCTTGCGCCAAGATATGCCCCAAGCAGTGCTATACCCACGAAGCGGCGGCAGCCTGATGCCAGCCCCCATGCGCCAGCCCATCCCGAACGCTTCGGCGCCCGTTCCCTCGGCGGTCCATTACGATCCGCTGATGGGCTACGCCCGCGACCCGCAGGACTCCGTGACCCGCACATTCGTTTCGGCGATCGAGATGGCGCGGAGCTCGTCCAGGCTGACGGGGCGGGCGGCCTTCGGTCTCGATGCGGAGGAGTTCGAGGGGCTGCTCGACCGGTATTTTCCCGGTGCCGCGGGCATTTATCTCACGCCGACATTGAAAGCATCGCTCGCGGGTACCAATAGCCGCCGGATCGAGACGGACGAATTCGAAGATCTCGTGGCGCTGCTTTTGGAACACCGCAGCGACGATAGCCGGGAGAGCCGCTGGCTGGCTTATGCCGTCGCCGCCTGCTGCATGGGGGACGACCATCTGTGGCAGGACATGGGCCTGCCCGACCGAAAGGCCCTGTCGGATCTTCTGGCGCGCCATTTCTCCACCTTGTCCGCCCGGAATACCGGCGGCATGCGCTGGAAGAAGTTTTTCTATAAGCAGCTCTGCGAACGCGACGGCGCCTTCGTCTGCCGCTCCCCCAGCTGCGCGGAGTGCGTCGAATATTCCAATTGTTTCGGACCCGAGGAGGAAAGCGCATGGCAACCGGCGAAGCGATGACCACAACGGGACTCGGCAAAGCGCTTCGCGCGGGCTGTTGCACCGCGGCGGAACTGCCCCCCGAATTATGGCGGGCGGTTTTGGAACAAAGCGGCGCGCGGTTCGACGATTCCGGAGTCATCGACTTCGGGCATGTCGAAGCCGAGCGGCGGCAGGCGCTGAGCGCGGATGTGATGGCGGATCTGTCCCACCACGGCCTGATCGAAGCGCGTGGCGACGACGCCCAGAAATTTCTGGCGAGTCTATTCACCGGCGACGTGCGCCTGGTGTCGGCGGAAAAGGGACTGTTCACCGCCTGGTGCGACGCCAAGGGAAGGGCGCAGGCGACGTTCTGGCTGTTCGTGCACGACGGTGCCTTTCACCTTCTTCTGCCGAAAGGTCTCGTGAAGTCGGTTTTAACCGGATTGAAACTATACCTTCTCAGGGTCAAGGCGACTCTCACTGATGCCGGCAACGACCTGGTCCGCGTAGGTTTATCCGGTCCGAGCATGGAATCCCGGCTCGCCGCCTTGTTCGGCGCGCCGCCGCCCGAACAGGCCGGGGATACCCGCAGCTACGGGGCTTGCACCCTGATGGCGATCACCGGACAACCGCACCCCCGCTGGGTTCTTGTCGGCAGCGCGGCGGCGGTTGCCGAAACGTGGAAAAGCCTTCTGTCCAGTGTTTCGCCCGTAGGGCGGGACGCCTGGTCTCTGCTGGACATTTTGGCCGGCATACCGCTGCTGCTGCCGGAAACGGCCGGCGAGTTCATTCCGCAGATGCTGAACATGGAGGCCCTGGGCGGCCTGTGTTTCACCAAAGGCTGTTATCCGGGACAGGAAGTCATCGCGCGGCTGCATTACCGCGGGCAACTCAAGCGTCGCCTATACCTGGCCTACGTCGCCGGCGATTCGGTTCCGCCGCCCGGTACCACGCTTCATATCGAAGGCATTGCCGAAAGCGTCGGAACAGTGGTCTCCGCCACGCGCCATCCGGATGGGCGGACGGCTCTTCTTGCGGTGGTGAAGATCGAAGAAAAGGATCAAGGGGAAGTTCGGTTAGCGGATGCTCAAGGACCTGGGCTTCGCTTCGTGGAATAGTCGTAGGGCGGGTTAGGCGCTAGCCGTAACCCGCCGAATGCCGGCTGCAAGTACTTAGGATTTAGAAAAATCAGGAGTCCCCTCTCTCCGCGAAAGGGAGAGGGAATCGAAAAACGGGCGAGTTGGACGGTAGGCGAAATCGCCTTATCGCGGTGCCCGGCGGGTTACGGCCGCCGCCTAATCCGCCCAACAACGCTACAAGCCACCGAAAGACAATCGATCCAAGAACAAATGGAGACGTTATGACCAGCAGAATCCGCGAACTCAAAGTCGACGTTAAAACCGTTTATCTCGGAGAAGAAACCCATCGCGACGGAGAGCGTTACGTATTCGCCTACACCGTGACCATGGAAAACACCGGCACCGTTCCGGCGAGGCTGCTCGGCCGACGCTGGGTGATTACCGACGCCAACGGCAAGACGATCGAAGTCGTCGGTGAGGGCGTGGTGGGGGAGCATCCGTATTTGCGCCCCGGCGAAGCGTTTCAGTACACCAGCTCGGCAATGATCGAAACCCCGGTGGGCAGCATGCAGGGCAGCTATCAGCTGCTGGCCGACGATGGGGTGCCTTTCGAAGCGCCCATCGCGCCCTTCCGACTGGCGATTCCGCGTACTCTCCATTGACCGGCAACCTGACAAGAGCATGACCTTGAACCATTCGCCCAACCAAACCTATGCCCCTTCAGCCGCCGCCGGCTTGGTGCCCATCGTCGTCGAGCAGTCCCCGCGTGGCGAAAGAGCGTTCGATATCTATTCGAGGCTGCTGAAGGAGCGGGTCATCTTTCTGGTCGGCCAGGTCGAAGACTATATGGCCAACCTGATCATCGCCCAATTGCTGTTTCTGGAATCGGAAAACCCCGACAAGGACATTCACCTTTACATCAATTCTCCGGGCGGATTGGTCACCGCGGGCCTCGCCATTTACGACACCATGCAGTTCATCAAACCCGATGTCAGCACCCTGTGCATAGGCCAGGCCGCCAGCATGGGCGCCTTGCTGCTGGCGGGCGGCGCAGCGGGGAAACGTTTTTCTCTACCCCATTCCAGGATCATGATCCATCAGCCTCTGGGCGGGTTTAGGGGACAGGCCAGCGATATCGACATCCACGCACGGGAGATCCTGTCGCTCCGCGATCGCCTGAACGGGATACTCGCCAGGCACACCGGGCAGCCCATCGAAAAAATCCGGACCGATACCGACCGCGACAATTTCATGAGCGGGGACGACGCCAAAAGATATGGCCTCATCGATAACGTACTCAGCCAGCGGAATCGACCTGGCGACGAGCTTTGACGCGAAAGGCGGCATGCCGGCCGGACACGGGCATGACCGAATCAACATCCAGCTAAGAGGGTAAAAGCAATGAGCGACGAAAAAAACGGCAAGGAAAGAGGCGGAAAGCTTCTCTACTGTTCATTTTGCGGAAAAACCCAGCATGAGGTCAGAAAGCTTATTGCAGGTCCGGCGGTATTCGTCTGCGACGAATGCATCGAATTATGCAACGACATCCTGCGCGAGGAGTTGGAAAGTACTTCCGATGGTGGGGATAAGCTTCCCACGCCCAAGGAAATCAAGGCCATATTGGACGACTATGTCATCGGCCAGGAAAGACCCAAGCGGATTCTCGCGGTCGCGGTTTACAACCACTACAAGAGGCTGCGCGTCAAAGCCCACGCCGGGAAAAACGACGTCGAACTGGCCAAGAGCAATATCCTTCTGATAGGGCCTACCGGTTCCGGCAAAACCCTGCTGGCGGAAACCCTGGCGCGTATCCTCAACGTGCCCTTCACCATCGCCGACGCCACCACCCTGACGGAAGCCGGCTATGTCGGCGAGGACGTGGAAAACATCATCCAAAAGCTCTTGCAGAAATGCGATTACGATGTCCAAAAAGCCGAGTCGGGCATCGTCTATATCGACGAGATCGACAAGATCTCGCGCAAATCGGCCAATCCCTCGATTACCCGCGACGTGTCCGGCGAGGGCGTGCAGCAGGCCTTGCTCAAGCTGATCGAGGGCACCGTCGCATTGATCCCGCCCCAGGGCGGGCGCAAGCATCCGCAGCAGGAATTCCTGCAAGTCAACACGGCGAACATTCTGTTCATCTGCGGAGGTGCGTTCGCGGGTCTCGACAGGACCATCCGGGCGCGTTCCGAAAAAGGCGGCATCGGTTTTTCCGCCGAGGTGAAAAGCAAGGAGGACCGCCGCAATGTGGGCGAGATCTTAGCCGGAGTCGAAGCGGAAGATTTGATCCGTTACGGCCTGATCCCCGAGTTCGTCGGACGGCTGCCGGTGGTGGCGACGCTCGAAGAGCTGGACGAGGAGGCGCTGGTCAAGATCCTGACCGAGCCGAAAAACGCTCTGGTCAAGCAGTACCAAAAACTGTTCGAGATGGAAGGCTGCGACCTCGACATCCATCCCGACGCCCTGAAGCTGATCGCCCAGCGCGCCATCGAGCGCAAGACCGGCGCGCGTGGCCTCAGAACCATACTCGAGAACGTTCTGCTCGACACGATGTACGAACTGCCGTCCGACGAGTCGGTGACCAAGGCCGTCGTCGACGAAAGCGTGGTGCGCGGCAATAACCCGCCCTATCTGGTCTATCGAACCGAAGAAAAGCAATGCGCGTCGGCGTGAGCCGCCCAGCGGAGTCTTGGCTTATCAACCCGGCGCGGCGACAAGCCGCGTGAGTTAGGCCTAAGCGCGTACCGGCTTGGGCGGCGACCCGAAAGACCAGGAGGGTATTTGCGGGCCTGATTAATAGTTTGGAGGGCTTTTATCGTGGAAACTGAATCGACCGACAACGTTCATCCTGCGGAGAACCGCGTTCCGGTGCTGCCTTTGCGCGATGTGGTGGTCTATCCGCAGATGGTCGTCACCCTGTTCGTCGGGCGGGAGAAATCCATCGCGGCGCTGGACGATGCCGTGCAATCCGGCCAGAAAATCCTGGCCGTGACGCAGAAGGACCCCAAATGCGACGAGCCGGAGTTCGCGGACTTATACGAAACCGGCACCCTGTGTACGGTCGATCAGCTATTCAAGCTGCCGGACGGTACCGTGAAGGCGTCGATCAAAGGCGCAAAACGCTGCCGAATTAAGGAGTATCAGGTGGCCGACAGCCATGACATGGCTCTCGTCGCGCCACTGGACGATCAAGTCAATTTAAGCGTCGCGGAGATGGACGCCCTCATGCGTATCGTCACCGGCGCTCTCGACCAGTACGTCAAACTCGATCATCAGATTCCGCGGGAAATCGTAAACGCTCTTCCGGATATCTCAGAGCCAGGCCGGCTGGCCGATACCATCGCCGCGCACATGGCTCTCAAGATCGAAGACAAGCAGGCGCTACTGGAAACGGTCGATATCGCCGCCCGCTTCGAAAGACTGATCATGGCGATGGAAAGTACGGTCGACCGCCTGGAGGTGGAAAAGCGCATCCGCGGACGAGTCAAGCAGCAGGTGGAAGACAACCAGCGCGAGTATTATCTGAACGAACAGATGAAAGCGATCCGGAAGGAACTGGGGGAATTGGGCGAGACGCCCGACGAGTTCGACGCGCTGGCGGAAAAGATCGTCAAGGCGAGAATGCCCAAAGCCGCTCGCGCCAAGGCCGAATCCGAGCTGGACAAGCTCAGGCGGATGCCTCCGATGTCGTCGGAATCGACGGTGGTTCGGAATTACCTCGATTGGATGATTGACCTGCCCTGGAAAAAACGCAGCAGGGCCCGCTTCGATCTGAAGCAGGCGGAAGCGCTGCTCGAGGCCGAGCATTACGGCCTCGACAAGGTCAAGGAACGCATCTTGGAGTACCTGGCGGTGCAACAGCGCGCCGGGAACGCGAAGGGGCCGATCTTGTGCCTGGTCGGGCCGCCCGGCGTAGGCAAGACATCATTGGGCCAATCCATCGCCCGCACCACCAACCGCAAATATGTCCGCATGGCCCTGGGCGGGGTGCGGGACGAAGCCGAAATCCGCGGGCACCGGCGCACCTATATCGGCGCACGGCCCGGCAGGATCCTTCAGCACCTGGCCAAGGCGAAGACCCGCAATCCCTTGTTTCTCCTCGACGAGATCGACAAGATGGCGATGGATTCGCGCGGCGATCCCGCCTCGGCCCTGCTCGAAGTGCTGGACCCCGAACAGAACCGCGCGTTCAACGATCATTTTCTCGAGGTCGATTTCGATTTGTCGGAGGTGATGTTCGTCGCCACCGCCAATACCTTGAACATTCCCGGTCCTCTCCTGGACCGGATGGAAGTGATCCGCATCGCCGGATATACCGACGACGAGAAGATCAATATCGCCGCTCGCTATCTCGTTCCCCGGCAAGTCGGGCGGAACGGTCTTAGGGAAAACGAAATCCAGATCACCGATTCGGCCTTGCAGTCCATGATCCGCCATTACACCCGGGAAGCCGGGGTGCGGAGCCTCGAACGGGAAATCGCCACGATTTGCCGCAAGGTCGTCAAGAATCTGCTGCTCAAACCCGGAACCAAGAAATGCGTGGTGACGCACCATAACCTGGAAGATTTTCTGGGCGTGCAGCGCTACCGTTACGGCCGCGCCGAGGAGACCGACCGGGTCGGCCAGGTGACCGGGCTCGCGTGGACCGAAGTGGGCGGCGAATTGCTCACCATCGAATCCGCCGTCATGCCGGGCACGGGCCAGCAGATCTATACCGGGAGGCTGGGCGAAGTCATGCAGGAGTCGATCCGCGCCGCGATGACCGTGGCCCGTTCCCGCGCCGTCGAGCTGGGTATTTCTCCCGGTTTCTATCAAGCCAGCGATATGCATATTCACGTGCCGGAAGGGGCCACGCCCAAGGACGGCCCCAGCGCCGGGATCGGCATGTGTACCGCCCTGGTCTCGGCCTTGACCGATATTCCGGTGCGGGCCGATGTCGCGATGACCGGCGAGATCACCCTTCGCGGCGAGGTACTGCCTATCGGCGGCTTGAAGGAAAAGCTCCTGGCCGCCCATCGCGCAGGCATCAAGACGGTGGTGATCCCTTACGAAAACGAGAAAGATCTGGCCGAGATTCCCAAAAACGTCAAAAAGGATCTCAGCATTCTTCCGGTTCGCCGGATCGACGAAGTGCTCGGCGCCGCGCTGCTGCGCCAGCCCGAATCCCAGGACGCGCCATCCCTGCCTATCGAACAGGACCGCGCTGCCCATGGCGTCGAAAGCGGGGTGGCGATTGCTCATTAAGAATCCTAAACAAGCCTTTGCCCTTAGGGCAGAGATATCTACACAAGGCGCCACCCCGGCAGGGAGTACTCGCCCCTTCCTTGGGGCTTGTCCTTCGGACCGTGCTCCACACGTCCAAATTCGCTCCCCGCGAATTTGTGCCGGGGGCCAGAAGCCAAGGACGGCAACGGCTGGTCACATCCATGTGTCCTGGATTCCGGCAATCCATGCCGGAATGACGGCTGTAGGAACTTGCGTAGATACCTGTGCAACTTTGGAGGGGGTGGGTGAGGACCGTTTAGTCATAGGTCGGCAATCTCTTGCCAACGAGCTCTGCTCAAACAGTTACGCGCTTCAGCGTTTTTTATAGAGGAACCTTATGGCCAACAAGATCGGTATATTTTTCGGCTCGGACACGGGTAACACGCGGCGCGTCGCGAAATCGATCGCCAAGAAACTGGGCGATGCCGCGGATGCACCCGTCGACGTGAAGAAAGCCAGCCCCGACGACCTGCTCAAATACGATGCGCTGATCCTCGGCACCCCGACCCTGGGCGACGGCGAGCTGCCGGGCCTTTCCGCGGGCTGTAGCGACGAAAGCTGGGAAGAGTTTCTGCCGAAACTGGAGGGCAAGGATCTGAACGGAAAGGTCGTGGCCCTGTTCGGACTGGGCGATCAGGAAGCCTATGGTCACGAGTTCGTCGACGCTCTGATCCTTCTGTACAACTTCGTCGTCAAAGCCGGCGCCAAGGTGGTCGGTTTCTGGTCCACCGACGGATACACGTTCGAGAAATCCAATTCGATCATCGACGATAAGTTCGTCGGTTTGGTCATCGACCACGAAAACCAGAGCGACGAGACCGAAGAGCGCATCGATACCTGGCTGGCCGAGATCAAGCCGGCTCTGCTGGGTTAAAGCGCTTTTCGCTACAGTGGCGGCGGCGTAGGTCGGCAATCCCTTGCCGACGGAAACGGTTGGTCGGCCCTCTGCGTCGGGAAAGGATTCCCGACCTACGTTACGAGGGCTCATAAGTCGGCGATCTTGCCGATGTACGGATTGAAGAGAGAGGTGATGTCATGCTGGATACGGTCATAGTCGGAGGCGGATTGTGCGGCTTGGCGCTGGCCGCCGATCTGGAGCGCCAAGGGCGATCCTATCTCCTGTTCGAGGCTCGCTCTCGCCTGGGCGGGCGCATTCTCTCGGTGCCCTCGACGACATCCGGGATGGCGCTGGACTTAGGTCCGACCTGGTTCTGGCCGGACATCCATCCGCGCATCTCGCGCCTGGTGGCCGATCTGGGACTCGCCTCCTTCGCCCAGCACGACCAGGACGATGTCCTCGGCCTCAAGAACGCGGACGGCAAGCTCGAATCCCTGGGCAGTGCTCCGGTCCATAACGGCGCCATGCGATTGGAAGGCGGCATGGCGGCTTTGGTGCATGCCCTCGTGGACCGGATTCCCGAAAGCCGGCTGCGCCTGGAACAGGCGCTTATTGCCGTGGAAGAGCGGGGCGATCGCGTCGCTCTCCATTTTCGCTGCGGCAATGCCTTATCGGTAGTCGAAGCTCGCCGGGCCGTACTCGCCATTCCGCCCCGTGTGCTGGAGGAGCAGGTCCGGATGGAACCCGCGCTCGACGACGAACTGCGCCGGGCGATGCGGGAAACGCCCACCTGGATGGCCGGAGAGGCCAAGGCCATGGCGGCCTTCGCTCGCCCCTTTTGGCGCGAGGCGGGCTTGTCCGGCAACGGTTTCGCCCGGCATGAGCAGGCGGTACTCGGCGAGATTTTCGACGCCTGCGACGCCACCGGAGAGAAGGCCGCCCTGGGAGGCTTCGTCGCGCTGTCGCCGGAGCAGCGCGAGGCGTTTAGAGTGGGCATGCCGATGCTGATCCGGAGCCAGTTGGTCCAATTCTTCGGCTCGGAGGCGGAGCTGGGCGAACAGCATTATCAGGATTGGGCGACGGAACCGTTCACCTGTAGCCGACTGGACCTCGTGCCGCCGGATCAGCACCCGGAATACGATAATCCTGTCCTGAGCCGGGCGTACTGGGACGGAAAGCTTTTGTTCGGCGCTTCGGAAACCGCCCGCTACGGCGGCGGCTATATGGAAGGCGCACTGGAGGCCGCCGCGCGGATTCAGCGGCAGTTGGCGGAAGTTCCGGTCAACTCGACCAACTCCAACAGCCTCGCGCGCTTCCGCGAATGGGTGAGCGGTCAAAGGCCCGCCGCCCTCGAGCATTACCAGCGGAGCCTGCACCGCCATCTCTCCACCCAGCAACGGGATCAATTGACTCAACTCTCACTGTTGGAGACGGTGGAGGACATTTACCGCGAAGCCTTGCGGCAACTCGATGAACTGCCTCTCGAAGGGGGCTCGGTGGCTGTCGTCGCCGGCCGGTCGGACCTCACCCCTCCGATTCTTGCGCCGTTCACGGGATTCAACGATGCGCTGATCGACGAGGCGCTGCGCTTCAATCGCAGCTCGTGCGCCCTGTCCAACTTTCCGGTAGAGCACGATCCGTCGCCCGATTACGTGCAGACCATCCGCAGGGATCTGGCCGCCGCTTGGCGCGAATTCGCGCTTACGGTCAACGCCCGAATCGTGGCACGCACCGCGGCTCCGGAGCTGGCCGACTGCGCATGAGTGCGTTGGTTTAATTTCAGGCGAAAGGGCAGCGAGGCGTGCTCGGAACAAAACGCTTTTCAAGGTTCAGAAAGCCATGATCTATATCGTCGAAATTCCCCATGAAGGCCGGGCGTCCGCGTGGTTCGCATTCGACCGGGACGATTTCGTCCGCAAGGTCCGGGCCGCGAAAGAATCCGGAGACACCACGGTCTTCGCCGCGCTGAGCCCGCGCCAGCGTCTCGAAGCGGCAAGCCTTGCGCCCGACTCACCCGGCGCCCGGGCGGCGCAGCCGGCCGTTTTCGACGATGCGGACCGCCACGGCTGGGACACCGTTCTGTACCGGGCCGATTTTCTTCTGAGCCCCGGTCTCTGGCAGGCCGAGCCGGTATCGGAACTCGAGGCTTGCGCCGCCGCCGTCGCCCACGAACGGAAAGCCTGCCGCGTGTATCTGTCCGATAACGCCGCGGTAGCGGCGCTGTATGGAGACCCGCTCTATGACGGACGGGACGGGTTTTACGCACACATGGCCCTGCGCGAGCAGCTCATCGCCATGGAAGCCATTTCGGACGATTTATGACGGTCGAACAACTGATAACTGCCTTGCTGGAAATGCCGAAAAACGCGGTCGTGCTTTACGAAGGCGATGCCGGCTACGCTCTTGTCGGCGGCCTGCATTTGCAGGAAAACGGAAACGAGCTGCCGGATGAGGTTATCCTGTTTCCCGATATGAACGAATGAGGCTGGGGATACCAGGCTCGATGGATGCCACGGCTGTGCTGTTTGCCAACGAAGCCTTCTATCACGCGTTTTCCCAGCGCGATTTCGACGCCATGGAGCGGTTGTGGGCGCGGGAGTGGCCGGTGCTCTGCATTCATCCCGGCTGGCCGGTGCTGACCGAACATGCCGCCATCATCGAAAGCTGGCGGCGTATTTTCCAGAATCCGGCGACCGGCACGGTAACTCCGCATTACGCCAGAGCCTTTGTCTACGGCACCGTCGCCACGGTGGTGTGCTACGAAGAAATTCAGGGAGCGCTGCTGGTCGCCAACAATACGTTCGCGATCGAGAGGGACGAGATCCGCATCGTCCATCACCACGCATCCCATTGCGCCAATCCGCCGCCGCCGGAACCTAAGGCCGCACCGGCGGTGCAGTAGTGCGCCGGGATAGTTGAGGTTTTATTCAATTCGGCATTCGAGTGGACATTGATCGTAGGATGGGTTAGGCCGCCAGACCGCAACGCACCGAGCGGCCTCGGACCTGTCCTGAGCCAAGTCGAAGGGGCGGTGGGTTACGCTCGGCTAACCCACCCTACAAAAATGAATTCCTTCATTGAAAACGATTTGGAATTATTTCGGCTAATTAAGTTAGGTGGTCAAATGCAAAGCACGATCAGACAAGAAACGATACCCCAACGAACCATCACGATAGAAGGCGAGCACGCGAAACTGGCGTCCCCGGAAGAGATTGCCGATGGCATTCGGGCGGCCGTGGAGGTGTTCGAGCGCAACGGCGTCGATCCGCTGGATTGCGCCGCGGCGATCGAAAAGCTCGAAAAGGATGAGTTGCTCAACCGTGACGAAGCCTTGCTCTGCGTCATCTGGGATCAGGCCGAGGAAGCAGCCTTCAGAGCCGTTACCGTGGGTTGGCTAAGCCGCGCCGTGGACATTCGGATCGCGGTTTCCTGAGCGATAGAACAGAACTGTCGGCAAGGGATTGCCGACGGATCAACATCGTCAAGTAGGTCGGGAATCCTTTCCCGACGCGGCTGAGCTCGGCAGTCGTACTTCGCTCTTTCAGCGCCCCTGTCGCTTCCGACGAACGACGTTTGTCGCGCATGCGGTATGATCCGCCTAACACCAACCCTTCTCACCTCAACTCGAAGCTGTGAAGTTAAGGCGTTATTAGTTCGTAGGGCGGAATAGCGTACTCGCGTATTCCGCCGAATGAGAATGTTCCATTCGGCGCATTACGCTAACGCTAATGCGCCCTACGTGGGCTGCCTCTCCGGAAGAGCCGGGGGAACTCCCGATTTTATTAGATTTCGATAAAGACGCAATACAAGGTGTTATATATGATCCGATTCTGTATTGGGTTTTATTTTTGAGGTCGACTTTAAGTGAGAGCAACACAGAAATGTTGATCATAGAAGATTTAAGGGAATACGTATTTGGAATTTTCCTTGGAGAAGAAACCAAGAAAGATGTTGTAATTGGCGATTCTCTAAGATTTCTCGGGACGGCCTTCTTTGTTTCAAGAAAAGGGGATGCGGTAACCGCCAATCATGTTCTTCCAAAGAAGGTTCTAGAAGGAAATGAGCAGGTCTATGGGATTACGGTTAAACGTGGTCAAACAAACGTATATAAGTTGGTTGCCGCAGCGAGATTCGAAACCTCAGATTTTTCCTTACTAAGGTTCGACCTTCAAGATTGCCGATTCTTCGAAATAGACTTTTCTGAGCCTGGGATAGGAACAGATGTAAATGCTTATGGGTATTCAGATCACGATATTCACGGACAAGGTAAAGAACTACGGCTACTAAAGGGCCACATGACTATGCCAATCGTGTCTGGAGTTGGTGAGGTCAGCTTCCCGATTCCTAGCGGCATGAGCGGTGGTCCTGTCATATCCGGGACAAAGTGCATTGGCTTTATGATCGGTAATGTCACGTCAGAGAAACTGCTAACTAGTTCTGAAGAAATATCAGAAATATATAACTCAGTTGAAAAAATCACGCTGGTAGAATCAAAGGAAGTGCTCCATTATGGGATATTCAGGCCATTCTCAATTTATAAAGATCATAAGTCTGAGATTTTTTCAAATATGGATCTCCCGACATTTCTTTCTACACGTAACCATCCCTAACATAGTGTTCAATACGGATACTTGGCCGCAACCTTCCTTCGCCACAGCTCCGGTCGGTCACCGTCAAGCGCCGGTTAATACCACGTTAAGCTATCAATAAGACCATTATGTACGAACTGGCAATATTGATTCATGTTATCGGCGCAACGGTTTGGACCGGAGGTCATATAGTCCTTTTGGTTGCAGTATTGCCTGATGTGTTGAAACATAAGGATTTAAACTACATTCGCCGGTTTGAATCCGGTTACGAAAAGATAGGGATTCCAGCCTTAATCGTCCAAATAGTATCCGGTTTATATCTGGCAAGCTTTCTCATACCAGAGGTTTCGCAGATCTTTGATTGGGCGAATCCTGCGGTTAAGTTGCTATGGGTAAAATTATCTTTGTTGCTGATTACAGCCCTGTTGGCAGCCGACGCTAGGCTGCGAGTAATACCGAATCTGAGCGCTTCAAATTTAAATTCTCTTGCGTTCCGTATCATTCCTGTAACGGTGGTTTCAGTGCTGTTTGTGATATCCGGCGTTTTGTACAGATTTGGGTGGTTCGCTTAACTCGAACGATGCGCTTCGTGCCTCAGCGCATCCTACGCGGGCTTATTTCGGTCTACAAAGTTGCGGCAGCATGGGGAAAATTGCGGACTGGAGCATTTTGGGTTCCGATGTATAGTCTAAGTTCGTAGCGGCCGTTTACGGCGCCTGGTTTCGAGCCGGTCTGTCCTGTACGCCGGCGACTTTTGTAAAACCCTTTTCGGGTTCCTTCCGGTTACGTCTCTTAGTCCAGGGTGTCACGTTCCGGATACCGTTTGTCTCTGATGCGACAAGTGCCCGGTTTTTGTTTCGAGAAACAGATTTCGGCTATCCGGCGTGCAGGATTTCCGTATGAACAAGGAGGATCAATACATGACTGCTTTCGGCTTCAGCAGAGTTCCTCGTAGACATTTGCTGCTTTTCGCGGCGCTGTTCGGTTCGACAGTAGAGTCCGCCGAGGCGACCACCCTCACGGTGGGTGCGATTGACGCCAACGGCATGGCTTGCACCTTGGCCGATGCCATCGTCGCGGCCGATAACAATATCAGCACCGGCGGCTGCCCCGCGGGTTCCGAGGACGATACCGACATCATTGAACTCACCGGCGACGTCATCCTGGCGGAAGCCTTGCCCGAGGTGAGGAGCTACTGCAGTCCGGAGCCCGATCCTTGTGCTGAGAGTGTTCAAACCCGCATCACGATCAACGGCCACGGTCATTCGATCGCACGCTCGCGCGATCCGGATACCCCGGAATTCGACCTGCTCACGCTTTTTGCGCTCTGTGGCGAGGGCATCTTTATGCCCCCGCCGATCGTCATGCTGAATGACGTTGTGCTGAAACATGGCCAAACCGGCATTTCGTTGAAGGTTGCGACCCTCGGCATCGAGTGTCCGCCGGAGCTTGAGCTGGTGAATAGCCGTATTACCGACAATAGCGGCGATGGCATCTCGGCGCGCTTTGCCTCGATGCGGCTTACGAACAGCGTGATCGAAAGCAATGGCGGCCGCGGCATCGGAGGATACGCTACCGACATTCATTTGACGGACAGCACCGTCGCTCATAATGCGGATCGTGGTGTCTCGGCCCTTGGCGGCCTTCCATTTTATGAGAGACGAGGGGTGCTCTCCGTGACCCGCAGCACCCTCGCCGGCAATACCGGCGGTGGCGTCGAACTCGCCGGTCTACACGCCACGCTCGTGAACAGTACCGTGTCCGGAAACGGAAATACCAAGACTACGGGAGGCGGCATTCACGTGATACCCAGCGATAGCAGCGATGAGCAGCCGGTAACCGAATTAACGCTCATCAACACCACCGTTTCCGATAACGTCGCTGAGCTTGGCGGAGGCGTATACCGCGACAGCGGAGAGCACCGGATCTTTATCGACAGAAGCACCGTGATCAATTCGATTCTTGCCGATAACACCGGCGGTGACTGCATGAGCGCCCCCGGCACCACGCGCATCGCCTTCAGCGGGCAAAATCTGATCGAGGACGGCGGGTGTTTCGACCCGAGCTATTCGAATCCCCCGCTGATCGGCGATCCCAAGCTCGGTCCCCTTGAGGACAATGGCGGGCCGACGCTGACCCACGCGCTTCAAAGGGACAGCATAGCGCTGAATCGGATTGCCTTCATTCACGACGTGAACGGCAATCCTCTCGGCTGCGAAGGTACGACCGACGGCGTTACCGCCGGAGTCGTCACCGATCAGCGCGGGGTCAGCCGGGCGCGGCCCGGTGACGACTTTTGCGACATCGGCGCTTTCGAACGCGCCTTCCCATCCGCCGCGGGCGAATGCAAGAACGGCGGCTACAGGAAATTCGGCTTCGATAGGCTTGGACAGTGTCTCCGGTACCTGACCCAGCGGAAAACGCAGTCGCATTAGAGCGTTTTTGCGTCAGGCTAACGGGAATGAGAAGTCTTCTGTTCGGGTTGAAAAAGCCGCAGGACGCGACCCCCGGCAGGAGCACGAACGATGACGAAATGGGAGTTTGTCGGCGGGCCTGCTGACGGCGGAGATGGCCCGGTGGGTACCGGCCGAAGAGAAACCGCCGCGCAGCAGCTTATCTGAACGACGGCTTCCCCTGCGGCTAGAGCGTTTTCCGAGTCGGTGTAAGGGATTCGGATATGTAGGTCGGCAATCCCTTGCCGACGTATCGGCTCGGCGAAGGGCTTTGTCGGAAGGGCAGCTCTGGCGCTCCCAGAGATGCCGTTTGCGATTGGAAGGGTCGCGACTAAAGCGACCGTTTGCGATTGGGAAGGGATTGCCGACCTACGCTCTCCCCTCCAGGAACGAATCCGTACACCGGGACGGAAAACGCTCTAAGTACATTCAGGGAAGTCTTGCGGCATAGGCACCACTACAGGAGAAACCCGCCAATCAAACTAATCTGTCGAGATTCCGTAAAAGTTTACGGAATGTACTTAGATCTTGCATTAGACGGGCATTAACTTACTGGGAGGTAAAGCGATGAAGAAACGTATAGTCAGGATCGTGTCCATCGGAATCACCCTTAACCTGTTCCTGGCGGGCACTACATGGTCGGAGGAGGCTAAGGTCAAGTATCCCGAAGCTTATCGAGACTGGACTCGCGTAAAGTCAATGGTGATCCAGCAAGGGCATCCTCTCTATGATTCCTTCGGCGGAATTCATCATATCTATGCCAATGACGAGGCACTGAAGGCCATGACCAAGGGCGATATCTATCCCGATGGTTCAGTGCTGATTTTCGATCTCCTCGAGGCGAAGAGCGAGAACAATGCCATCGTGGAGGGTGACCGAAAAGTTCTTGGGGTAATGGAGAAGGATTCCGAGAAGTTCAAGGAAACCGGAGGATGGGGTTTCGAGGGATTCAAAGGAGATACCCAGGAAAGAGTGGTCAAGGACGCGAAGAACGAATGTTTTTCTTGCCATGTACCCCAGAAGCAGTCGGATTACGTATACAGCACTTACCGCAAGTAGTCATCCGATATCGATCGGGTATCCAGTCGGTTGCCTGGTGGGTTACGGCATTGCGGCCGCGACGACAGCGGAGGCGATGCGCCAGGCGGTTCATCAGTTCCAGCCCGACCTGGTGCTATGTCCGATGCTCGCCCAGGTCGGTCATTCCCCGCGACATTTGGAAACGGTACACGTGCATCATCCTCCATCCCGGAATCGTCGGTGACCGTGGCGGCAATTCGCTCGATTGGGCGATTCTGAACGAGGAAACGCATAAGGGGCCTCACCGCGGTGGAGGCCGCGGACCAGGTTGATTCCGGTGCGATCTGGGCGACCTACGAATTCAAGATGCGGTCGGCGAGCAAGAGCAGCCTGTACCGAGATGAGGTGGCGCGCGCAGCGGTCAAGGCCATGTTGGTCGCGGTGAGGCGCTTCGAAAGCCGCTTGTTCGTGTCGTGAAGGCCGAGTAGCGGCAAATCGACTGGAAATGCGATCCCGTCGCCACGATCCCGAGGAAGATCCGTTCCGCCGACGGCGCCCCCGGCGTGCTGGACGGGATCAGCGGGCTGCCTGAGCGATGGCGTGAACAGCCCGCGTAGAGCGGAGTAGGGTACTCCCGTATTCCAATCACAAACGGTTGTCCGGGGAGGGGCTGGCCGGCGCTCCCGGCCAGGCCGTTTGCGATTGGAAGGTCGCTAAGTACATTCCGCAAATACTTGCGGAATCTCGACTGTTTGGCTTGATTGGCGGGGTTGTCCTGCAGGTTGCCTATGCCGCAAGACATTCCCTGAATGTACTTAGAGCATTTTCATATCTACTGTACGGGCACTCGCGCGTAGGTCGGGAATCCTTTCCCGACGCCACGTCCCCGCCGAGCGTCTTCGTCGGCAAAGGGTTGCCGACCTACGAATGCTTGAATCCATTCACCCGAGCCGAAGGCGCCAACGACGTCCGCCAAGCTGGTTTTGCCGTACGAGCGCGATGAAAACGCTCTAACCTGAATATTTCATCAGGACCTCAGTGAAGGTAGGAGGCCGGTCGCGTTCTGGGTTCGGGACCAGAAAAAGGCGTGTTGAGTGCTCGTTTGGGGTGAAAGTCTGAATTTCAGGCAAACGTCCCCCTTACCCCCAGAGAATCAACGTGCCGGGGAACCCACTCGGCCCGGCTCAGCCGGGGGCAAAGCGCTCGGCGATGTGCCAGAACAGCGCCTGCCAGGGGTAAGCATTCGGCAACAGGAAGCGAATGCGACGGGTATTTCGAAGGATCACGCCACCGATTTTGAGGAGCTTGCCCCTGAGAGTGGAACACTGCGCCCGAGCGAGTTCGGTACCGGCGAGGCCGAGGCGACGAAGGGCTTCCAACAAGAGGTAGCCGAGCGAGGCGAGCAGCAGCCGGAATTGGTTGGCCCACCAGACGTGACAACTGGTGCGGTCCGCGAACAAGCCGAGTTGCTGTTCCTTGATCCGGTTTTCCATGTCGCCCCGCGCACAATAGACGTCTTCGTACAGCGCTTGGGAGTCGCCCGCCAGGTTGGTGACCAGGAACCTTGGATTTTCGCCTTGGGGTCCATGCTCGGCTTTGAGGATCACCTGGCGGGGGTGTTTCCAGGTGCCGGCGGTATAGGCAAACTCACCGAAGACCCGCTGTTTTTCCGAGGTGGCGGCAAATTGGGTTTGCGCTGCCTGGCGCCAAGGCGCCGCAAGCTTCAAAAGGCGGTTGTTCTTGGCCAGGCCCACGAGATAACCGACGCCGTGGCGTTCGCACCAGGCCAGAATCCGCCGTCGGCAGAAGCCCGAATCGGCCCGGAAGATGATTTTCACCTCGGGCCAGACGGCACGCAGCCGTTGCACCAGAGCTTTCAGGATCGCCCCGGCGTGCTTGGCCGCGTCGATCTTCGAGGGCCTGAGATAGCTGACCAACAACTGATCGCCGCAAAAGACGTAAAGCGGCAGGAAGCAATAGTGGTCATAGTAGCCATGGAAGAACCGGCCTTCCTGATGCCCATGGACCGGATCATCGGTCGCGTCGAAATCCAGGATGAGCTGATCCGGCGGCGTCGGAAATGAAGCGATGAACTGCTCGACAAACACCTCATGGATCGCCAGGGCCGCCGCCCGATCCATCCGGTTTTCCAAGCGGCACAAGGTGGGGCTGGAGGCACCGGGCGACAGCCGTTCACAGGCCGTCTGCAACGCCAGGTCATGGCGCCAGGTGTCGTGATCGTTGAGGTCTTCATAGCCTTGGCACAGGCCATAAACCCGCTGTCGCAGCAGGTGGAGCACGGCGTGGGCACACCGGCTGGGATCACGCGGGTCCTTCAAGCGTTGGGCCACGCTGTCCAGCAAACCCAGCTTGCGATCGACCTGCCGCAACAGCAGCACTCCGGCATCGCTGGTCACAGCGCCCCCGTCGAAGGCCACATCGATGCGGCGGCGTGCCACGGGCGCAAACAGCTCGATTTGTCCGGTACAATGTGTCACGGCGGAATCTCCTCACAAATTCGATGTCAGCAGTTGAATTTTAAGGGCTTTTCGATTCCGCCACCCCTCCTTTCATGAAATATCCAGGCTAAAGCGACGTTTGCGATTGGGAGCACCAGAACGACCCTCCAGGCGCACCGGCGGAGCCGCCATTCCACCGAATGCGCCCTACGCGAGCTAATCCGTGAGATAGAAGGTGATGGTCGTAACGAGCCGGACCTCTTTCTCAATGCTCTTGGTGTCGCCGTACTCCTCACCGACATCACGAATAATGAAGCCACCCTGCTGCGCGTCCCTTATGCCGCCAACCTTGACTCCGGCATCGGCCGCGAACTCGTTCGCGGCAATACGAGCGTTTGTAGTCGCTTCCTTTACCATGGCTGGCTTTATCTCGTTTAGCTTCGTGAAGTGATAGGCTGGCGCGTTGTTCTGTATATCAATGCCCTAGGCTATTAGCCTGTTTAGCTTCGATCTCGCTTCCGAAACCAAACGAACTTTGCCGGTTTCGACGTCAATCGATCCGACAAGCACATGTTTCTCTTCGACAAGCTGTTGCTTGTCGTCCCGGAACTCTTTTTTCTCGTAGTCAATGACACCGGGCGAAACTTCCGACTTCTCAAAACCGCTTTCCAGGAGCAGCGACACGATCCGCGACTGATCAGCTTCCGACTGTTCATAGAGTTTTGACACCGGGGTCGTTCCGCTTCCGGATACGGTGTACTGGATCTTCCAATAGGCCCGATCCGCCTCGACCCGCCTCTCGGCTAGGCCCTTCACCTCCGCGGTGTTAATGCCGACCTTGGCGTTATACAACGTTTGGCTGACAAAGTAGCCGCTAACAGCGATTCCTAGGGAAAGGGCCAAAGAAACTACTAGAAGCTCAGCTCGACCAATGTTGTTCATCACATCTTCCCCCTGTTGTCCCCACTGTATCGCCTAGCGCCCTGCCGAGCGGCGAGGGGCATGAAAGCAAACGGACACCGCGGACGAACTTACGGAGTCCGAATACATTCGTTTAAGGAAGCTCTGAACAAGTGGATTCCGTTCATGCCCCTTCGACAGGCTCAGGGCAGGCTCAGGAGAGCGTTCGACAAGCCTGTCCTGAGCCGAGTCGAAGGGCTCACCACGAACCGAATCCTTACGTTACCGTTCGTCCTGAGCCTGTCGAAGGACTTAATCAGAGCTTCCTTAAGTTTTGGAACAAAGTTTAGGCGGTTTCCCGCGTCAGCCTGCCCGCCAACACCCGTTCGTCGCTGCCGCGACGTGTTCGCATGATGTGCCGGCATGAGCGTTCGGCCATTTTCCCGTCTGGCGCTTTTCCGATCAACCGAAAGGAACCGGCCGCAAGACTGAGAATCCAGCCAAACAATCCGCCGTAATGGAGTGATTCCCTTATATCTTCCGCGACTCTTCTATCACATCGTTGGAGCCCGCATCCTATGCGGGTTAGATGATTTATAGCCGCAGGATGGACAAAGCATAGCGTGCCCATCGAGCGCATTCGTCGGCAAGGAATTGCTGACCTACAAAATCTCAGTCCCGGTTTGCGATAGCGTTTCTTTGTGCCATGCGTATGCGTTCCGCGATTCCTAGCGGGCTGGATTCGTAAGCGGCCTTCGCCTCGTCCAGCGCGGCTTGGGCGGTGGCGGCTTCTTCCGCCGTCAGCGGCAAGCGGCCTGCGATATGGGTGGCGTCTGGCACGGCCTTTAGTATGGCTGCCCAGTTCGGGTGCTCGTGGATCGGAATCAGTCGGTCGGCCTCCTTCTTGCCTTCGAGACAGATGGCCATGCCGATGACCTCAACTTTGCGGCCGTCTTCTGTGGTTTTGATATAAGTAGCCATGGCGGTTTTATCCTGAGATTCGGAATTTCTGTATCGATGACTTATTGCTACGACTTGATGCGCGGACGCTCGGAAGCGGAGTAGTTGCTGAAATGGCCTTCCCGCGCGGCTTGCGCTCGGGCCTTCGACACCAGGCCGGCCGTTTTGCCTTGAGGGGCCGTCAGTGAAGGTAGTTTTTCCAAGGTCTGTGCCCCGCACTCCGGACAGGACGGAACGGCGGACAGGCTCACCAGTAATTCGAAGGTTTTGTCACATTGCTTGCAATGAAAGTCGTAAATCGGCATAGATCGATCTCTCGTCAGTCAATCAAAAACCATCCCGCAGCCTCACTCCGTAGACGGAGCGTTAGGCGCGGCGCCCGTTCCGCCTTGCTGTTCCCGCTGCCATTCGGAAGGCGTATAGACCTTCATGCTGATGGCGTGCAACGCGCCGCTTGCCAGGGGTTCTTTGACGGTTGCCAGAACTTTTTGCTGACGCCGGACCGGCGATAAGCCTTCGAAAGCCTCCCCGATGATCACGATCGAGAAATTACAGCCTTCGCCTTCAACCGAGAGTTGGCAATCGGGCAGGCCGGTTTCGATCAGGCTACGGACTTCCGCGATCTCCATGGCGATCAGTCCGCTTTTTTGCCGGCGACGGCTTTTTCCAGCATGGGCTTGAGCTCGCCCTTCTGCGCGATTTCCGCAACGATATCGCTGCCGCCGACGAGTTCGCCGTTCACGAACAATTGGGGAAAGGTGGGCCACTCCGAGATGCTGGGCAGCTTCTCCCGGATCGAAGGCGCCTGGAGCACATTGACGTAAGCGAAGGGAACGCCGGTGGACTGAAGTGCCGCAACGGCCTTGGCGGAAAAACCGCATTGCGGCATATCGGGTACCCCTTTCATGTAGAGGAGGACCGGATGGGTCGCGATCTGTTCGCGGATGGTATTTTCGATGCTCATTGCTGATCCTCTCATTAGTTAATCAATCGGCTTATTCCATTCGGCATTCGAGTGAACATTAATCGTAGGGTGGGTTAGGCCGCAAGGCCGTAACCCACCGATTCGAGGTTGCTCGGTGGGTTACGGCCTTGCGGCCTAACCCACCCTACAAAAATGAATTCCTTAATTGAAAGCGATTTGGAATTTGGAATTAGGTCTGCCGGCAGGTGCGAATTTGTCGCACCTGCCACGATTATGACGGCCGGATCTCAAAATCCGGACGCAAAGCCCAGCAACTCGACGGTGATGTCTTCCGTCCCCAGAACCTTGGCTTGGCACGCCAGGCGGGATTTGGAGCCCACGCCCACGATCGTGTCCAGTTTCGCGTGCTCCGGAGCAGCGGTCCTGGATACCCCCTTTTTGCCGGCTTGCACGAAGATGTGGCAGCTGCCGCACTCGGCGTTGCCGCCGCACTTGTGCATGATTTCTTCGCCGGCCGCCAGTATCGCCTCCAAAAGGCTCATCCCTTCCTGGACCTCGACGGTTTTTCCGGATGGCATTATGGTCAGAGTCGACATGTGATTACCTCGTCTTGTTTTTTGTGGATTGAAAATTCAATACGTCACGGAGATTGAGTGGGTCGGATCTTCCATGACGGATTACAATCCCGCGGCGAGGGAGCCGATCACCGAGCCGCCGACCGTGTCGGCGGAGTCCAGTTCCCTCAATTTACCGAGTATTTCCTCGCAGCCGCGAGCATCGCCCTGGCGCAAGCGGATGAAGGCCAGCGCCTTGAGCGAAAAAAGGTAGAAATGCTGGGGACTGTTGTGCAGGGTCCAGTCCGCAGTTTCCGGGGTCAGGCTCGCATAGCTTTCCGGAAAGCCGCCTTGACGCGCGGCGGTTTTCAAGGCCGAGCGCGCCGCTTCCTCGGCGTCCGCCAGCCGGCCCTTGTAGAAATAGAATTTGTAGAGCGAGAAATACACCGGCAGAGCTTCGGGCGCCTCTTGCCGCGCCTGCTGCAACAGCGCTTCGGCTCGCGCCGTGTCGGCATAGGCGCTCATGGCTTCCTCGAGCAGGCCGCCGACCTTGGGCGGCACGTCGCCGGCATAAAAGACTTCACGCATGGCTGTTCCGCGCTCCACGATCGGGATTCCTCAAGACCAAACCGCCGCGGGTGCTAACAGGCGTTCCACGGGTTCGCCTTTTTGCAGGTGCTCGCTGACGATCTCGCCCACGTCTTCCGGCTTGACCTTGGTGTACATCACGGCATCGGGGTAAACGATGACGGTGGGCCCCAAGTCGCACGCGCCGAGACAGCCGGTGCTGGTCAGCTGGAATTTTCCGTGGAGCTGGCCGGCCTCGAATTGCTGGGCGAAGGTCTGGAGCACCGCCGCGCAGCCCAATTGCGCGCAAGATCCGCGCGGATGTCCGGGAGGTCTCGATTGGGCGCAGACGAACACGTGTTTTTCGGGTTTAGCCATTCTTTATTCCTCGTAGCAAGATCAAACGGATTCGTTTTTAGATGGTGCCGGGCTTGCCGTCGCTAGCCTCTCGTTTCCGGGTCGAAAGGCTGGCCTTCATGCTCTCCAGCGAAATGCTCTTGCCGTCCTGATCCTGAAAGACCTTGAACACTTTTTCCTGGGCCGCGTTCGAGGTCACGAAATCATCATGTGCGCGGGTCAGATATTCCTTGCAGATGTTCCAGGCCGAAGCTTCGTCCAGGTCGTCCGGGATCGGCGATCTGGCAAGGTATTGGTTGAAGCGCTTCAGGATGTGCAGGCGGTTGACGTTCACGACGTCGGCTTGATACGGAATGCCGAAAAAATCGAAGAACTCCTCGGCCGCGGAGAAACCTTCTATGCGTTGCAGTACCGGATTCATGGAGATGCCTTTCTAAGGTTGATTTCGGATCGTAAGCGCATCGGGCAGGCCGGGCAGGGCGGGGATGGGTTCCGACGCCGCCGTTTCCCGATAAAAACTCATGAGCTCGGCCGTGCTCGGCGCGCGCTTGGTTTGATTCGCATGCAGGCGGATTCTGCGCAGAAGCTGAGCGGCGGCGATTTCGGTCAGCTCTATCCCGAGGTCGCGAAAGCGCTGGATGACGCCGTGCGTTCCCGAATGCTTGCCAAGCACCAGGCGGTGTTCGCGCCCGAGATCCTTGGGATTTACGCCCTGATAATTGAGTACGTTCTTGAGGATGCCATCGACGTGTATGCCCGCCTCGTGGGTAAACACGGCCTCGCCGACGATGCTCTTGTTGGGCGCTACCGGACGTCCCGACGCTTTGGCGACGAGCTCGGAAATCGCTCCGAATCGGCTGACATCGATGCCGGTGGGCAACTGATACAACTGGTGCAGGGCCATGACCGTCTCTTCGAGGGCGGCATTGCCGGCGCGTTCGCCGAGGCCGTTGACCGTGGTGTTGACATGGCTGGCGCCCGCCTGGATCGCAACCAGGGTATTGGCGGTGGCGAGGCCGAAATCGTTGTGGGCATGCATCTCGACTTCGAGATCCACGGCGTCGACCAGCCGCCGGATACGTTCGAAGGTGGCAATCGGGTCGAGTATCCCCAGGGTGTCGGCAAAGCGGATGCGCCTCGCACCCGCCCGCTGGGCGGTTTCCGCGACCCGCAGCAGAAATTCGGGGTCGGCGCGCGAGGCGTCCTCGGCGCCCACGCAAACATCCATGCCGGTAGCCAGCGCGCGTGGCACGACACGGCTTATCGTCGCGATAGCCCAGTCGCGATCGCGGCCGACCTTATGGCGCAACTGGATATCCGATACCGGAATCGACAAATTGACCAGATGCGCCCCGCAGCCGGTAGCCGCTTCCAGATCGGCCTCGCACATCCGGCCCCAGACCATCAGCCGCGAGGGCAGGTCGAGCGCCGCAATGGCGGCGATGATCTCGCGTTCTTCCGGTCCCATCGTCGGGATGCCGACTTCCATTTCGGGAACACCGGCGGCGGCCAGGGCGCTAGCGATGGCGAGCTTCTCCTCCCAGTTGAAGGCGACCCCGGCGGTCTGTTCGCCGTCGCGCAGAGTGGTATCGTTGATGACGACCTTCCTGGATTCCATCGTCAGGCCTTCTTTTCCTTCGCCAGATTGCGGCTGTAGCGCGGAATCTCGATGGTCAGATCGGCGCCGTTGACGAAAGCCTGGCAAGCCAGCCGGGAATGAGGTTCAAGACCCCAGGCGCGGTCCAGCATGTCTTCCTCGTTCTCGTCGGCGCTATCCAGCGTCGAGTAGCCTTCCCGCACGATGACGTGGCAGGTCGAGCAGGCGCAGGCGTGTTCGCAGGCGTGCTCGATTTCGATGCCGGCGTCGAGCAGCGCTTCGCAGATGGTCTGTCCTCTGCGGGCAGGTACGACCGCACCTTCCGGGCAGAGTTCGGAATGAGGGAGGATGGTGATGTTCGGCATGGTCATGTACTACCTCTGACGTGGCAGTTGTCGGTGCGTGTGCTCATCTCTTCTTCCTTTATGTAGAGTAAATTAGGCGCGCACAGACGCGGCGTTTCCATTTCGCACCGACCTCCCCGCGCGCCCTAACCCTCCATGCCGGCGTCGCACCTCGAACGGTGGGTTACGACGCGCGTGAGGCTTCTTGGACATCGATCGGCTCCGAGGTGATGCGCGTCTAACCCACCCTACGAAAACGCGGGTTTTTAGGAAAAATGAGAATTGCCGCGTGTTCATAGTCATGCGTCCAATTCTTCGAGTTTCTGTCCGGCCAATGCCTTCTTGATGCTGTGGTCCATGCGCCGTCCGGCGAACTCGGTGCTCGCCTCGTTGAGTGCATCGGCGGCTTTCTTGATTGCCTCCCAATCGGTGCCGTCGACGGCTTGTTTTAGGACCTGCATCCCCTCGGTAATGATCGCGAGCTCGTCCGCGGACAGAAGTTCGGAATCTTCGGCCAAGGCCGCTTCGGTCGCCTCGAGCAGGCGGAGCGCCTCGACTTTCTGTTCGCGCAGGCGCCGCGCCTCGATGTCGTCCTGAGCGTGTTTGTAAGAGTCCTCGATCATACGGGTGATATCGGCATCGTTCAGACCATAGGACGGCTTGACCTCGATCTTGGCCTCGACCCCGCTGGTCTGCTCGGCGGCCGATACGCTCAAGAGACCGTCGGCGTCCACCTGGAATGTCACCCGGACCCGGGCCGCGCCCGCCACCATCGGAGGGATGCCGCGCAGCTCGAAGCGCGCCAGCGAGCGGCATTCGCTGACCAGTTCGCGTTCGCCCTGTACCACATGGATGCTCATGGCGGTCTGCCCGTCCTTCCAGGTGGTGAATTCCTGGGCGCGCGCCAGCGGCAGGGTGGAGTTCCTGGGAATGATCTTTTCGGTCAGTCCGCCCATGGTCTCGATGCCCAGCGAGAGCGGAATCACGTCGAGCAACAGCCAGTCGTCGTCGCCGCGGTTCCCCGCCAGGGCGTTGGCCTGCAGGGCGGCGCCGATGGCTACCACCTTGTCCGGGTCCAGATCTACGAGCGGCTGCTGCTGAAAGAAATCCGCCACGGCCTTGCGGATGCAGGGCATGCGGGTGGCTCCGCCCACCAGGACGACGCCCTTGATGTCGCCGATCGACAGGCCGGCATCGCGGAGCGCCTTGCGGACCGGCGCCATGCTTCGCTTTACCAGATCTTCGGTCAGCGCATCGAAGGTTTCCCGCGACAGGCTGCACTTCACCACGGAGCCGTTGGACAGCGGCGTGGAAATTTGCGCTGTGGATTGTTCGGAGAGGCGTTCCTTGGCCGCACGTGCCGCGGTCAGCAGCCTGCGCGCGTCGCCGGCAGTCGGGGCCGGGGTGGCGGTTTCCCTGAGCAGCCAGTCATAAACGGCCCGGTCGAAATCGTCCCCGCCCAGCGCCGGATCGCCGTTGGTCGCCAGCACTTCGAAGACGCCCCGGGTGAGTTTGAGTATTGAAATATCGAAGGTGCCGCCGCCGAGATCATAAACCGCGTAGACGCCTTCGGCGGCCTGATCGAGTCCATACGCCACGGCGGCCGCGGTGGGCTCGTTCAACAGGCGGAACACTTCGAGGCCGGCGAGTTTCGCGGCATCCTTGGTCGCTTGGCGCTGGGCATCGTCGAAATAGGCGGGGACCGTGATCACCGCGCCGGCGATTTCGTCGCCCAGGGCCTGGATTGCCCGCTCGCGCAGGGCTTTGAGAATTTCCGCCGAAACCTGGACCGGACTCACCGTTCCTGCCTGAGTTTCGAACTGCACCATGCCGGGCGTATCGGCAAATCGATAAGGGGCGCCGTGCCGTTCCGGCAGATCGTCGCGGCCGCGGCCCATAAAGCGTTTCACCGATACGAAAGTGTTCTCGGGATCATCGTTCTGCCACGCCATGGCGTCATGGCCGACATCCACCGCGCGATCGGCACGGTAGTGCACCACCGAAGGCAGCAGGACGCGGCCCTGTCCGTCTTCGAGTACCTGCGGGCCCTGATCGTTGACCGTGGCGACCAGAGAATGGGTGGTGCCGAGGTCGATCCCCACCGCAATACGCCGCGGTTTAGGGGCTTTGATGCCGGGTTCGGAAATTTGCAGCAGCATCATTCCTCCAATTCGGTTTGGGCTTGATCGATATCGCGACCGAGCTTCTCGAGAAAGGCGAGCTGGCGGACCACGTCCGCCGCCGCCGGATGACGCCGTTCCACATCGAGCAGAGTGGCGAGCGAGCCCAGCAAGCTGTTCATCTCCGTTCTCAGGCGCGCTGCCAGGCTATCGAGTGCCGTAAGGCTCTTGAGGGCCATCGCGGCATGCAGCTCCTCGCGCCACTCGATTTGTTCCAGCAGAAACTCCGCCGGCATTGCCGTATTGTCTTCTTCCCGCGTGTCGACGCCGTGAATCCGGAGCAGATAGCGCGCCCGGTCCAAGGGGCGTTTCAAGGTGCTGTAGGCCTCGTTGGCGAGCGTCGCCCATTGCAGGAACAGACGCTTTTCCGTGTCGCTCAGGTGCGCCGCCTTGTCGGGATGCACGCGGGCCTGCATCTCCCGATACTGACGATCGAGCTGGTCCAGATCGAGCTGGAACAGGGGCGGCAGTTGGAACAACTCGAAATAATTGCGGGTCGCCTCCGGGGTCATGGTCACACCTTGATCAAACGTTGAAACTCTCGCCGCAACCGCACTCGGCCTTAACGTTGGGATTGTTGAACTTGAAACCTTCGTTCAGGCCTTCGCGCACGTAATCCAGCTCGGTTCCGTCGAGATAGGCCAAGCTTTTCGGGTCGACCAGCAAAGTGACGCCGAAACTTTCAAAAGTGCAATCTTCCGGAGCGGATTCGTCGACGAACTCCAGGGCGTAAGCGAGGCCGGAACACCCGGAGGTTTTGACGGCCACCCTAAGCCCCAGACCCGTGCCGCGGGCGGCCAGGTGTTTCTGCACCTGGCGCGCCGCTTTTTCGGTCAAGGTTACTGCCATAATCTGAACTCCCGTTTGTCGCCGAAGATTTACTGGGACGAGCAGCCGGAGCCGCCGACCGAGAACGAGCTGCCGCAGCTGCACGTCGAAGCGGCGTTGGGGTTCTTGATCACGAAGCGCGATCCTTCCAGCCCTTCCTGATAATCGATCTCGGCGCCGGCCAGATATTGCAGGCTGGCGGGGTCGACCATGAGGATCACCCCGTCGGTTTCGACCGTGGTGTCGTCATCGGCGATGACTTCCTCGAAGGAAAAACCGTACTGAAAGCCGGAACAGCCGCCCCCGGAGACATAGACCCTAAGCTTCAGGTCGGGATTGCCTTCTTCGGCGATCAGTTCGCTGACCTTGGCGGCCGCGTTGCTGCTGAAGATGACGGGAGAAGGGGGAGGGGTCAGGTCCTGAATGTCAACCATGGCACTCATAATGCTCTCCTCGTTTTACGCAGCGGATTTGCAGACGTCGTAGCCGGCTTCGTCCGTGCCGCTTTTCGCCCGGTAATCGTTGACGGCGGCCTTGATCGCATCCTCGGCGAGAACCGAGCAGTGGATTTTTACCGGCGGCAGGGCCAGGGCCTCGGCGATCTCGGTATTCTTGATGGCCAGCGCCTCCTCGACGGTCTTGCCCTTGACCCACTCGGTCACCAATGAGCTGGAGGCGATTGCCGAGCCGCAGCCGTAGGTTTTGAACTTCGCGTCTTCGATCACGCCTTCGTCGTTGACCTTGATTTGCAGTTTCATCACGTCGCCGCAAGCGGGCGCGCCGACCACGCCGGTGCCTACGCCTTCTTCCTCTTTGCCGAAGGAGCCGACGTTGCGGGGATTTTCGTAGTGATCGATAACTTTTTCGTTGTACGCCATGGTGGTCTCCAATTGGTGAATGATTGACGATATCCGCTTAATGCGCGGCGGCCCATTGAACCGAGTTGAGATCGATGCCTTCCTTGTACATCTCCCACAACGGAGACAGGTCGCGCAGTCGATCGACTTTTTCCTTGATCAGGGAGATCGCGAAATCCACTTCCTCCTCGGTGGTGTAGCGGCCAAGGGTGAACCGGATGGAACTGTGCGCCAGCTCGTCGCTGCGTCCGAGCGCCCGGAGAACGTAGGAGGGTTCGAGGCTGGCGGAGGTGCAGGCGGAACCGCTGGATACGGCGAGATCCTTGAGCGCCATCATCAGGGATTCGCCTTCCACGTAGTTGAAGCTGATGTTGAGGTTATGCGGTATCCGCTGTTCGAGGTCGCCGTTGATATAAACCTCCTCGATATTCTTTACGGCAGCGAGCAGCTTGTCCCGAAGGCGGCCTATGCGCTTCGTTTCCTCCGCCATATCCTCGCGGGCCAGACGGAACGCTTCGCCCATGCCGACGATCTGGTGGGTGGCCAGGGTGCCGGAACGCAGACCCCGCTCGTGGCCGCCGCCGTGCATCATCGCCTTCAGGCGCACCCGCGGCTGGCGCCGCACGTAGAGCGCGCCGATCCCCTTGGGGCCGTAGGTCTTGTGAGCGGAAAACGACATCAGGTCGACCGGCAGCTTGGAGAGGTCGATTTCGACCTTGCCGGTGGATTGCGCCGCGTCGACGTGGAAGATCACGCCCTTCTCGCGGCAGATGGCGCCGATGGCGGCGATGTCCTGAATCACGCCGATCTCGTTGTTGACGTGCATCACCGAGGCGACGATGGTGTCGGGACGTATCGCCGCTCGGAATGCGTCCAGATCGAGGAGGCCGTTGGGCATGGGGTCGAGGTAGGTTACCTCGAAACCCTGGGCTTCCAGTTCCCGCATGGTATCGAGCACCGCCTTGTGTTCGGTCTTGACGGTGATGAGATGGCGGCCCTTGGTCTGGTAAAAATAAGCCGCGCCTTTGATCGCCAGGTTGTCCGACTCGGTCGCGCCGGAGGTCCAAACGATTTCCTTGGGATCGGCGTTGACCAGCTTCGCTACCTCGGCCCGGGCGTCTTCCACCGCCTTTTCGGCGGTCCAGCCGAAGCTATGGGAGCGGCTGGCCGGATTGCCGAACTCTTCGGTCAGAAAGGGAATCATTTTTTCCGCCACGCGCGGATCAACCGGGGTCGTCGCCGAATAGTCGAGATAAATCGGTAGTTTCATGGACATTGGTTTCTCCGGGTTCGCTTTCAACAAAAAGCCGGGCCGCTCGCCCCGAGCGGTCGGTTTTGCCGGGTTACCTAGGACCAAGCAAGGCCCGTACCAATGCAATGAATGTTCGTAAGGCTTTGAGTTATAAATTAAAATTTCGCCGAGCGTGGCGGAGGGATTTGTCGGGTTTTCAACAAAGTCGGCCCGAATGGTTCGATGCAAGGGGCTTGCCCGACATTCGCAGGTTCTTCTTCGGTACCGAAACGCAGTATCGAGGCCAATGAAATCCAAGCCTTGTCTGGACTTTCGCTCGGCGGCTCTCCCGATTCCGAGGCATCGGTTCGAGCGGAGGCTCGCCTGTTTGTCACGTTCACTACAAAAACATTCAAACCGGCCGGATTTCGTAACAAAGATAACAAGCGGCTTCGATCCGAATATCGGTCAAAAAACCCTATTCTTGGTAGGCTTTAGATGAAAAACGATCGATGGCATGCCTTCTGCTTGAGACGGACCCAAATACCGTACGAGTCAAGGGGTAAATTCGATCATGAATCTTACGCAGCGCTGCGCCACGGTCGGCGAGCCATTCGCCCGACGCGACTTTACCTTGGGCGTTCCGGGTTTCGACTACCGGGACTTGTACGACCCGGAGCGTCTTAAGGAACTTTACGATGTCTTCGATGAGACTCTGGCGGCGGAAGACCCGGAGGTTCATCGCGCCTACATTGCTTGCCGCGAGGATAAGGACGGCAAGCTGCCTCCCGCCGAGGTCGCGAACGCGTTGCTCAGCACGGCGCCTTACCTCGGGCGCTTCGTCGCGCGCCTGTTCAACGTGGAAGGAGAGCGCGAGACTCAATGCGCCGCTGCGGCCCGTGAGTTCGAAACCGTTTTCGCCTACAAGAATTCGGTGGTCAAACGCGCCGCGCAAAAGTTCGACGCCGAAGCGCTGGCCGGCTTCGATCTCGATGAACTCGATTCCGCGATCGAAGACTTGAAGCGGATAAGCCTCGAGGATGGCGCGCCGGATCTCGATCCCGAGCAGGCGCTCGCTGTGGTCGCGATGCGGCTGGATGCGCTGGCGAAGCATTATCAGGCGCAGGCCAAGGGAGAAACGGCATCGTATCAAGGTGATGCCGACGCCGATGCAGCCGAGTTGCGCCAAAGTCTCAAAGCCGACGACGGCGCCCGCCTACGTTTCGCCGCGGCGCTAGCGGAGGCCGAGCACCCGGCTTTCGTCCAGCGGCTGCTCGATTGGGTGGAACGCTGGAGCTACGCGGCCCTGCACCATCCCACCATCCGCGCGAAGGTCACGGATTGGGTCTCCCTGAAACAGCCGGAGCGCATCGATTACGAGCATCTGGTCGAATGCCATGCCGAACCGCGCAAGGGCTTCGAGGTGCTGGCGGGTCCTCTGGATAAACGTCGCCGGCGCGACGGGTTCGCCTTGACCGACCTACGCGCCTCGGCGCGCGAAGCGAATTACGAAGTGGATCGCTGCGTCATCTGTCACGAGCGCAACAACGATTACTGCTCCAAGGGGCAGCGCACCAAAGAGGGCGAGTTCCGCCACAATCCGCTGGATGTGACGCAGATCGGCTGTCCTTTGGAGGAACGCATTTCGGAAGCCTTCGCCCTGAAGCGGCAGGGAGACAACATCGCCGCCCTGGCCATGATCGTGGCGGACAACCCCATGGCCCCCGGCACCGGCCATCGCATCTGCAACGAATGCATGAAGGCCTGCGTGTTCCAGCGCGTCACCGAGCCGGTCAATATCCCGCAAGTTGAAACCAATATCCTCACGGACGTGCTGTTCATGCCGTACGGCTTCGAGATCTACAGCCTCCTGACCCGCTGGAATCCGCTGAATCTGAAGCGGCCTTACGCCCTGCCTTACAACGGGAAGAAGGTCCTGGTGGTGGGCTTGGGACCGGCCGGCTATACGCTGTCCCACTATCTACTCAACGAAGGTTTCGGGGTAGTGGCCATCGATGCCCTGAAGATCGAGCCTTTGCCGGAAGAGCTGACCGGAAAGGATGCGGGGATTCCCGAGGCGGTGGACGATTTCCACATGCTGTACGAGAACCTTGACGAGCGCGTCCTGATGGGCTTCGGCGGCGTCGCCGAATACGGCATCACCGTGCGCTGGGACAAGAACTTCCTCAAGGTGGTTTATCTGACCCTGGCCCGGCGCCGAAACTTCAGCATCTACGGCGGGGTACGCCTGGGCAGCACGCTGTCCATAGACGACGCCTGGGAACTGGGCTTCGACCATATCGCCATCGCCAGCGGGGCGGGCAAGCCGACCATGATCGGCCTCAAGAACAATCTCGCCCGCGGCATCCGCAAGGCTTCGGATTTTCTCATGGCATTGCAACTCTCCGGGGCGGCGAAACAGTCTTCGCTCTCCAATCTTCAAGTGCGGCTGCCGGCCGGCGTGATCGGCGGCGGCCTCACCGCGACCGACGCCGTAACCGAGCTCCTGGCATATTACCCGGTGCAGGTGGAAAAGACGCTCGACCGTTACGAGCGCCTCGTCGCCCGGTACGGAGACACCCAGGTTCGTTCGCGTTTCGACGGTGAAGAGTTGGCCATTTTGGATGAATTCCTGGACCATGGCCGCGCCGTTCGCGCCGAGCGCTGGCGCGCCGAAGCAACCGGGGAAACGCCCGATTTCGAGCCGCTCATCCGGCAATGGGGCGGCGTGACGCTGTTCTACCGCAAGGGCATGAACGATTCGCCGGCCTATCGCCAGAACCACGAGGAAATCATCAAGGCGATGGAAGAGGGTTTGGTGTTCGCCGAAGGCATGAACCCGCAAGAGGCGATCACCGACGAGTACGGTTATTTGCAGGCCGTGCGTTTCGAAAAGCTCGTCAAGCGCGACGACGGACGCTGGGTCGATTCGGGCGAACAGCCAGTGGTGCCCATGCGTACCCTCCTGGTCGCCGCCGGCACCTCGCCGAACACCATCTACGAAAACGAATTCCCCGGCACGTTCCAGCTCGACGGCAATTTCTTCCAGCGCTTCGAACCTGCGTGGAGCGAGAACGGCTCGCCGCAAATGGAAGCCAAGAACGGCTGGGGCATGCCGAAAGAATTGGTCCCGGCCCCCTTCACCTCCTATGGAAAGGACGGAAAGTACATCACCTATTACGGCGACAATCACCCGGTATACGCCGGCAACGTGGTCAAGGCCATGGCCAGCGCCAAGGACGGGTACCCTTACGTGGTCAAGCTGTTCGCGGAAGAACTCAGCCGCCTCGATGCCGCGGCGCAATCCGAGCGGGACGCGGAACTCGCGGCGTTTCAGGCGCAATTGGACGAACTGCTGACGGCCAGGGTCGTGGAGGTCAAGCGGCTGACGCCCACCATCGTCGAGATCGTCATCGAGGCGCCCATGGCCGCCCGCAAATTTCAGCCGGGGCAGTTCTACCGGGTGCAGAACTTCGAATTCTACGCGCCTCGGCTGAACGGCACCTCGCTGGCAACGGAAGGCATCGCTCTCACCGGCGCCTGGGTGGACCGGGAGAAAGGCATGGTCGGCGTCATCGCCCTGGAAATGGGCACCTCCTCGCGCCTCTGCGCCACCTGGAAACCCGGCGACCCGGTCGTGCTGATGGGACCGACCGGCGCGCCCACCGAGATACCCGAGGGCGAAACCGTGCTCCTGCTCGGCGGCGGCCTCGGCAATGCCGTGCTGTTCTCCATCGGCAAGGCGCTCCGCGAGAACGGCAACCGGGTTCTGTATTTCGCCGGCTACCGGAGCGCCCAGGATGTCTTCAAGGTCAAGGAAATCGAGGACGCTTCCGACGTGATCGTGTGGTCCGTCGACAAGGGCAAGGGCGGTACTCCGATCTCCACCACCCGTCCGCAGGACAAATCCTTCGTCGGCAACATCGTGGAGGCTATGGTCGCCTACGCCAGCGGAGCCTTGGGGGAGATTCCCATTCCGCTCGATGCCGCCGACCGCATCATCGCGATCGGTTCGGACCGCATGATGGCGGCGGTCAAAGCGGCTCGGTTCGGAGTATTGCAGCCCTATCTCAAGGAAAACCACGTCGCCATAGGGTCCATCAACTCGCCCATGCAATGCATGATGAAAGGCGTGTGCGCCCAGTGCATGTGCAAGCAGACGGACCCGGAGACCGGCAAGGAGCGTTTCGTCTACACCTGTTTCAATCAGGACCAGGATCTGGACCAGGTCGATTTCCCGCACCTGAACGCCCGTTTGCGGCAGAACACGACTCTGGAGAAAGTGTCCAATTTATGGCTCGACTATCTCTTCGAGGCCAATCCGATGCCGCGCGATTGAACGACGATGATTTGAGGCATCTCCATGTATATCTGTATCTGCAAAGCGGTTACCGAAAGCCAAATCTGCGAGGCGATACGCTCGGGGGCGTGCACGCGCAAGGAGATCACCGACTGCCTCAACGTCGGCACCGCCTGCGGCAAGTGCAATCGCGAGATTCGAGATCTATTGCGCCTCGCCCAATCGGAGAGCGGCGGCATCCCGAGGGTGCGGGCGGGCGAGGCGGCGGGTTACGGAAGCCGGGCAAGCGGCGGTCAGGAGCTCCGCTTGTAAGAACCGCCGGCTTTAGCGTTCGGCAGGTTGGTTCGGTATTCGGGGACGGCCGTTTGCAGCGGGAAGCAAAGTCGTCCCAGCTTAGAGAACGTTTTGGTATTCGCCATGTTTTGCCGCGGAACGGTTGTTAGGTCGCCGTTTCGCGGTCTTTTTTTCATTTGGTTTTCGGGTTTGCGGCCGTAAGTTCCAGATCTAAGTTCGTGCTCGACTATCCACAATTCCCGTGGACAACCCTGTGGATAAGCTTGGGGATGGACAGCGCGGTCGCCCATTCCTTCGGGGTATTCGTCAGCTTGGTCAGGTTCTGTTCAAGTTTGATGACAAATTGCTATGTCATTGATTGTTCGGGCGCGTCAGCGACCTGACCTTGAATCAAAGGCTTAGGATCGGCATGTCGGCAGAAACCGGCGCACGACGAGATTGTTACATTCTGGCAGTGGATAACGGACCGTCCTGTATCGAATCCGTCGCAGCATAAGCCGATCTATATTGTTTCCATAGGATGGCATTATGCTAAAAGAAAAAAGCGATTATTTCCTATTTAGGTACGAAAATAGCCAGCACAGCCCCGAAGTTTTGGTTATGATTATTTCCGTAATTTAAATGATGGAGGTGGTTATGCATATTTTGTTGCTTATTGGGATCGTCCCATTCGTATTGCTGTTCGTGGCGGTAAGTTTTTTTGTTTTGATGGCGGTGGCCGCTGCCGTAGTTGAATTCCCGCTGATCGTGCTCTTGCTGATCGCCGTGGGGCTCGGTTTAAGTCGCAAAGTCCTGCCGAATCTGAGCAAAAAGCCGAACACGCTATGCGAGCAGATGTAATGCCTTGGTTCTTATCAACGTCGACCAAATCCCAGTCCCTTCGGCTGGGATTTGTTGTTTTAGCGACCTGAAAATCGTTTCTTGTAGCCTTTCCGACAGGTGAAAGGCGAGTAGCCTTTTAGAAATCAACAAGCTAGAAGTGGCATTGCCATTGCTTGATTCCTGGCGGACCAAAGCCGATGGGATCAGGCATGAAATCGACCATAAACTTCACCCGACTGCTTCACAAAACGGTTTCCGAGCCTAGCAAGGAGCCGAAACCCGGGACTCCGCTTCGCGGAACCGCCGAACCGAGCCTTGGTTGAATCGCCGGGGCCCTGACATGAATACTACCGAGCCGATGATGAAAGCCCATCAGCTTTTGGGCGAAGCTATTTGCGCGCGGCTGATCACGGAAATTCACGGATTGGGGTTTCTGCCGGAACAGATCACGATGAAACCGGTTTTCAGCGAGGCCCGCTTCGAAACCAGCCGCGATCCTTTCAGCGGCAAGGATACCCTTTGTGCCTATTGGCACCATCCGAACGGACACCGGGTCGGCGAGATGAAGTTTCATGCCGATGGCACCTTCTTCGCCGAATACGATGTCGTTTTGCCACACCCTAAAGACCCGCGCTGGTTCGTAGAGGGCGTGGTCGCCTGGGGGCGTGATGATGTCATCAAATCGGAACCTAAGCTGTTGCCTGCGCTAGGGGATTGATTACGCCTCGTCGCAAAGAGCCATTTTGATATACGCGGTTCCCGATCAAAAAAGGCTTCGCAGGCGCGGCTCATCCCATACAGGCTACCGTTGAAACTCAGTGCGTAGGGTGATTCGCACAGCACAAACCACCGAAACCGCATCCTCGGATTTTTACCGCTGCGTTGTAGGATGGGTACCGGATCGATGACAGCGGCCATTCGGCCGGAACTGGAATCGGACAAACCCCGTTTGCCGTCGAGCCGAGGCGCGGATGGTCCTGATCAAACCGTTTGATCAAGCGAAGCCCGGCCGCTGGGCCAGTAAAGTGCAGCGTCCTCGTCGAAAGATCCTCCAACGCCCATCAGGCAGACCATGAACAATCCTTACGAAATCTACGATCTGTTACAGGATTACGCCTCCAGTCCATCGCCGGTTCGGGAGGTATTGATCGGGCTGGTATGGACCTATTGCGAGGCCGACGCCGTCGGATTGGCAATGAGTCCCGGCATCCCCACCCGGACGCTGCCCTGGGCCGGGACCCTGAGCGGAAAATCCCTCTCCGGACTGGTAGCGTGGGTTCGCGACTTCGATCCCTATCGGGCGACGATCGGCATGGCGGCCGTTAATGCCGGCATCAATCGCCTGCAACTTCCGCCGCCCGGCGTTACGCTGGCGCCCCACCCGGAAGGCGGGAACAATCTAGCGGTTTTCGAACACTTCTTGTCCGAAATGAAAGGACGGCGCGTCGTCGTGATCGGCCGCTATCCGGGGCTGGATCGATTTGCCGCCGAGCACGGGCTGGACCTCACCGTACTGGAGCGCCAGCCGGTGCCGGGCGACCTGCCCGATGCAGCCTGCGAGTACCTGCTACCCGAGGCGGAATGGGTATTCATCACGGCGAGTTCGATTCCCAACAAGACTTTCCCGCGCTTGGCCGAGCTGTCCCGCAACGCCGTCAGCGTGCTGATGGGGCCGACTACGCCGTGGCTGCCGGAGTTCTACCATTTCGGCATCGATTATCTGGCCGGCGTCGAAATGTCCGACCATGAATCCCTGCGCCGAACCGTGGCGGAAGGCGGCGGCGTGAGGATCTTCGAAACAGGCTTGCGCTACCGCGTAGCGCCGCTCACGCCCGCCGCCACCCAGGAATGGACGCGCCAGCTCATCGCCCGCACCGTACAGGAGAAGGAAAGTCTGAAACGGGATATGACCGCGTGGTATGACGCTGGAAATTCCCAGCGCTTCCCCGATTACGATCGTCTCGAAGCCTCCAACACCCGATTATCCCGGCTCGACACCTGTTTCAAGCGGCTGTGGGACGAGCATCGCGATCGATAGGCCGAACCGCAGACGGGGCTTTAGTCAAACCCTTACTTGCCGAGGTAAGGATTTCGTTTTATTTTCCTCACAAACAGTAAGTTAACTTTATTTGGGGACGAGGGATGGCCTTCGGCCGATGGCCCATGAAAAGGGGACTGGGCCATTTTCTACTTAGCGTTTAATCTGTTACCGCCCTGGACATTTCAGTACGAGTGTGGGTACCTGGACACGAACGGCTAGAGCGTTTTCCATCCCGGTGTACGGGTTCGTGGCAGGAGGGGAGAACGTAGGTCGGCAATCCCTTGCCGACAAAGCCCTTCGCCGAGCCGATACGTCGGCAAGGGATTGCCGACCTACATATCCGAATCCCTTACACTGATTCGGAAAACGCTCTAGACGCAATGGTATCCGGGTAAATAAAGGTATAAAACACAATAACAGATTGGTGCCGGGCGACTGCGTTATTTCTCGGCGATGGCGGATGCCGAAACGTATCGCCTTGGAAACGACATAATCAACTCATAGAGCGGGAGGAGGTAATTGTGGATCAATTTGAACTTAAAGATCTTTTCCAAAATTTGGCGAACGACGAGTTTCGACCTGTATTAATCATCGCGGCGATCGCCATTTTATTAATCATTCTGCTTATCGTGTATTTGCTCGTGCGTAGCCGAAGTAAACGCGCCATCGTTGTGGACAAAATGCCGGTGGATTTACGGAAAGCGCCGGAGAGCGAAACGCGGGCTGACTCGCCGAAAGCACCGGCAAGAGAAATGCGGGTCGATTCGCCGAAAACGCCGGCGAACGCGATGCGGATGGATGCGCCGAGAGCATCGGTAGCCAGGCGGCCTCGCCATAGTATTCCGGAGGATTCGGTGCTCAGGCGACATCATATAAACCATATTAAATACATGATCGAGACGACCACCTTTCCACGTCCGACCGATAGCGTGCTGCGCCGCCATTACGACCATTTGATCGCGAGCGAGCTGGAAGCTTGCCTAGGCAACGAGGCTCTCATGGACAGGTTGATTTCGCGTTACGAGGAACACAGGCGGAACGCGCGAAGCTAGAGCATTTCATCCGCATTAACAGTATTCCGCGCGGAATGCGCCGTATTCGGCAATCCTTTTGCCGACGATTCGTCGTGTCGGAAAATCCTTTGCGTCGGGAAGGGATTCCCAACCTGCCGAGCCGGCATGGGCTGAATAAGAAACGTAGGATGCGGTGACCGAAGGGAGCCGCCCTGCGACTCGGCTCAGGACAGGCATCTTTCGAACATAGGGCGGCAATCCTTTTGCCGGCGAATCCTAAATCCGCTTCATCTTGATGTTCAGGGTTCTTACCCGATAGGCGATCTGGCGCGGAGTCATGTTCAGCAGGCGGGCGGCCTTGGCTTGCACCCAGCCGGTTTGCTCCAGCGCGGCGATGACTTGTTCTCTTTCGTCCATCCCCTCTAGGTTGAACTCCGGCGTTCTGGCAGCCGGTCCGGTAACCGAGATTTCATCGTCCTCCAGACCGGTCATGGCAATGACGTCGCGGTCGATGATCCCGTCCGGGCTCATGATGGCGGCCCGCTCCAGACAGTTTTCCAATTCTCTGACGTTGCCCGGCCAGTCGTGACGCATCAGGAGCCGGATGGCGCTTTCCTTGATGATCAACGGTCTTCCGCCCTGTTGCTGGGAGATTCGCTTGAGCAGGAAATCGGCAAGGTCCGGAATGTCCTCGAGCCGTTCCCGCAGCGCCGGCATGAAAATCGGCATGACGTTGAGGCGATAGTAGAGGTCTTCCCGAAAACGGCCGGCCTCGACTTCTTCCTCGAGATTGCGGTTGGTGGCGGCGATGATGCGAACCTGCACCTTGAGCGTCTGGGTACCGCCGACGCGGTCGAACTCGCCTTCCTGAATGATGCGCAGCAGCTTGGCTTGGAAGGTGGGGGAAGTTTCGCCGATCTCGTCCAGGAAGATCGTGCCGTGGTTGGCCAGTTCGAAACGTCCCTTGCGCTGGCTGATGGCGCCGGAGAACGCGCCCTTCTCGTGGCCGAACAGTTCCGATTCCAGCAGGTTGTCCGGAAGAGCGGCGCAATTGAGTTTGACGAAAGGGCCGCCGGCGCAGGCCGAGTTGTAGTGAATGGCGTTGGCGATCGCCTCCTTGCCGGTGCCGGATTCGCCGCGAATCAAGACGGTGGTGTTCCATTTCGCGACCTGCCGGACCAGTTCGAAAACCCGCAGCATGGCCGGAGTGCGGCCGACGATGTTGTCGAAGCCGTAATTCCTGCGGAGGCTCTGTTTCAACTGATCGCGCTCCGCGACCAGATCGAGCTGCTTTTGCTCCATGCTGCGCAAAAGGCCCACGCTTTGCGCGATCAGATTGGCGACCATTTCCAGGAACCGTGCGCGGGCGTCGAGCAATTTCGCGTCCACCGGCTGTGCCGCCAACACGCCGACGACCTCGTCGTCGCCGACGCGGATAGGCGATCCGATAAACGGCAGCGTCGGATCGTACAGGCCCAGCTTGCCCAGGAAACGCGGCTCGTCGGCGATGCGTTCCACCACGATGGTGCGCCCCGCATCCAGGATCGTGCCGATGAGTCCTTCCCCCGGTTCGTAGCGGACCGGCTTTCGGGTTTCGACGCCGTCGCTGCGCAGCACCGAGCAGACCTCGAACGCGTCGCTTTCCTGTTCCCTAAGAGCCAGCATTCCGGAGCGCATGTCGGCGCACTCCTGCAATATCTCGAGAATGGCTTCCAGTTTTTCCTTCAGCCCCAAAGGTCGATTGAGTACTTGGCTGACCTGGTAAAGGGCGTCCAGTTCGCGCTCGATCAGTTGAGTACGCTCATCCATGGTCGGAAGCCTTCTCCGGTACGAACATCATGTTGTGGATATTGAATTGGATACGCACTCGGCATCCGTCCCGATAGCTGGGATCGATCCGGATCAGTCCAAGGTGTTGATTGATAACTTCCTGGGCCATGGTCAAACCGGTGCCCGAATGCCCGCCATGGCCGTCGTTCTTGGTGGAGAAAAACGGTTCGAAGACCTTGATGCGCAGTTCGTCGGGAATGCCGGGGCCGGTATCCTCGATGGAGACATGCAGCAAATGTTTGTCGGACCACGTGGAAATGCGCAGTTCGCGGGTGACGATGCCGCTCTGGTTCATTGCTTCGATGGCATTTTCGATAATCTGCTTGAACATGGTGCGGAGGTGGCTCTCCTGGCCCATCAACGCGGGCAGCACCGGGGTCGGCTTCCACTCGACGACGATGCCGCTGGCGAGGAGCCGTTCGGTCAATAGCACGATGGTTTCGTGCAGCAACTGGTTCAGATTGACTGGCGTCATGGCCGAGGTGTTGCTTTCCGGTATGCATCGCTTCATGTGGGCGACGGACTGTTCGCCGGCCAAGCGGATCTGATCCAGAATGTCGACCAGCGCGATGTTGCGGTCATCGAGCCCACGCCGCGTCAGCATGGTCTTGGCCGCTTTGAGCAGATTGATGGGGCCCTGTATATGGTGAATGGCTCCCGACAGCGTTTCGCGAAGACGCTGGGTTTTCTCTTCCTCCGCCATCAATGCCTTGAGCGCATTGATGCGGATTTCCTCGGCGTGCTTTTTTTGTTGGGTGATGTCGGTCAGGGTGAGCAGCAGATAAGTGTGGCTATTTTCGTGAAAGAACGCCTCGACACGGTCGTCTTCCTGGCAGAACCAGCTGCCGGCGCAGGCATACCAGCGGGGCGCGTGATGCCCGCCGCGGTCGAAACGGACTTCGCGGTTATGAAAGCCGGATTTTTTCTTTTTCATCCGCTCCCATTCTTCCGCCATGTCTTCCCGCAGGATATCGATGAACGTCCTGGCCGGGTCGCTGAGGCCCAGATCGCTGGACAGGGTCTTGTACATCTTGTTGTCCAGCACCACACGGTCGGATTCGTCCAAAAGCACGGTCGCGACCGGAATCGAATCGACCACCGTCTCGATGAGCACTTTCTGCTGATTGACCCTTTGCTCCAGCCGGTACATTTCCGTGATGTCTCGGTGCATGCCGATGTAGTGGGTGGTCTCGTGCCGGTCGTTCAGAATGGGGGCGATGGTGAGATCGGCCAGATAGCGGCGGCCGTCCTTGTGACGGTTGAGCAGATAGCCTTGCCAGGTCTGCTGCGACTTGATGCGGTTCCAAAGCTCGTCGTATACAGCCTTCGGCGTGTTCTTGTCGGACAGCATGGACTCGTTTCGGCCGATGCTCTCTTCTGGTGCATACCCGGTAACACGCGTGAACGCCTGATTCACGTACAGAATATTGGCCTTGTCGTCCGTGATCGAAATGGCCACCGGCGCTTGTTCCACGGTTTCCGCGAACAGAGCCAGCATGCGATTGTCGGCCAGTACGGACTTCCCCAACGGCTCGGGCGGCGGGTTATTGGAAGATTGTTTGGACACGAGCGCCTCTTCGGTGCAATTTTTCATCGATTAAGCAAGGCTTATGCCATCGATAAGAAGTGCTCCTGAGACCCTTATCGTTTTTTTACACAGGCGATCGGCTCGGCCGACGCTTCAAGCTTTCTTGCACTGTTTTGTCGCAAACGCGACAAAAGTGGGCATGGGTGCCGCTGGCGCGGCGTTTTCGGTGCGTCCTGATCGTTCGGAGCGTTCCCGGCTCTCTATCCCTATTGTCGGAAAACTCACGATGCGCATAAGCGTTGTAAGCATTCCGCTGAGGAAAGACTGCACTCGCTCGCGGCAAAGGCTTAAACTATCAATTAGTTACGTATTTATGGTCGAGGTGGCGCGAGGGTTGCTAGAAATTTCGCGAAGACCAACCGCTTACCGAAGTAGGCGTTTCTCGGCCATGTCGCGCCGAGTCCGTACCGACACCGGGTAAGCCAGGCCGCCTTAAAACCCAAGCAGAGAGGCCGAACATGAACAGCGAATCGACTACCAAAGCAGAGTCCAATCCCCCGGAAACGCCCCGTTCCCAGGCCGAGCGCGCCGAAGAGACGCTCGAATCCACCGAGCTTCCGTTCTACATCGTCCCGAGACCGCCGATTCCGGGGAAAACCGCCTGGAGCATCGCGTAGTACCTCGAATGACGCGGTTCCCTTCGGTTACCGCATCCTACGCCCGTAGGGTGCGGTGAGGAACGAACCGCACCGATCGCGTCCCCGAATGATGCCTGTCCTGAGCCCGGTCGAAGGGCGGTTCCCTCCGGTCACCACATCCTACGGCCGACAAACTGTAGGGTGCGATGAGGAACGACAAACCGGCAGGATTGATGAAAAACATCCTTGTTTTTCACCCTCGCGGGCGCTCCGCGTCCCAATCCTCTCCCGGAGGATTGGTGCCGGACGAGGATGGTCCGGCATGAGCCGCACCTGTCAAGTTGCCTAAACCATGGCGATGCCGTTCTAAGTACATTCCATAAAATTGTGTGGAACGCGAGTGCAGCGCGTAGGTCGGCAATCCTTTGCCGACGGTGCAGTTAAGCCAACCGGTCCGTCGGCAAGGGACTGCAGATCTACGACCGTATCACCCTGTCGGTCGGGAATCCTTTCCAATCGCAAACGGTCGCTTTAGTCGCGACCCTTCCAATCGCAAACGGGCCTTTAATCGGCCCCTTCCAATCACAAACGGCGTCTTCGGGAAGGAGCTGGCCGGCGCTCCCGGCCAGGCCGTTTGCGATTGGAAGGGTCATCCCAGCGCTCCTGGGATGGCCGTTTGCGATTGGAGCGCCGAAGCCCCCCTTCCCGACGGTGCAGTTGGGCGAGCGGGCTCGTCGGCAAAGGATTGCCGACCTACGAAAGCTTGAGTCGATCTACCCTGGCCGAAGGCGCCAACGACTTCCGCCAGGCCTGTTTTGCCGTAGAGCGAGATGAAAACGCTCTAACGAAGCGCTCTCAACAAGTCCTTGCCTTTTTCGATCAAGAGCACGCCGTCCGGGAAGTATTGAAGCCCCAGGCTGGTGGTTTCCGGACGGTTCGGCAAGGGATAGATCCGCACGTCGTCGGCGCGCTCGTCGATGCGTTCGACCAGGCCCGCAATGATTCGGCCCAGTTCCTTGGTCGTCAGCTGGGCGGTAAACACCGAGTATTGCACCGGGATGCCTTGCTCCCGGAGCAAGCGGTGAACCCGCCCCAGACGCTTCGGATCGGCGATGTCGTAGCACACCAGGTAGGTTTGAGCTTGATTGAGCGGCATCACACAAGCTCGATCAGCCAGCGGTGCAGCCGGTTGAGCAGGCCGAGGGTCAAATGTTCCGTGCGTTTCCGACGGGCCTCGAAAAAACCGACGATTTCGATACGGTCCGGGATGCCGAGCCGGTTCTCGCGGAGCCGGTCTTCGAGCCAGGCCAGCCGTGCCAGCTGGAAATCCCAGAACAGGATGGAACTCAAGCCGATCACAGGATTGAGCTCGCCCATGGGCTCCAATTCGGCGGTAATCCCGGCGTCGGCCAAATGCCTGGTCACCAGGCCGGTCAGCAGCCCGTACACCTCGCGTCCGATACGCTCGTAGGCGGGGAGTTGATCCATGCCCCGAGCACCGTCCTGGAACAGTTGGCGCAGCTCTTTCGCCGAGGGCGGACGGTCGAAGCCAAGGCCGGTGCGGCGAATCACGCTGCGCACCGCCATGCGCTCCATAGCGCCGTTCCATTGAAGATATAGATCCTGCCAATCCGGGCGCAGCAAAAAATCTAGCAGGCGCTGTCGAAGCTCGTAGCGTTCTCCGGGCCTTCCTATCAATCTCGCCAGCACCGCCCCCTCGTCGTCGATGAAGCTCACGGTGATGCGGTTTTCCGCGCAGGCCAGCAAGGCGTCGACGGACCAATCGATGTGCGCCGCCGAGACTACTTGCGAGATCCGCCGCAACGGAAACCAGCGCTCCGCGGCGCCGGCGCGGATGACGCGCAGAGCGGGGCCATCACGCTTGATCGTGGTTCCCGCGCCTTGCAGATACAGCGGTCTCACGGCGCCTCCTCGGTCAGACGGTGCGCGATCAACAGGCCGTAGCGGTGCAACAGGCCACGCAGGGGACGGACGAAGCTTTCGTAGCGGGCATAGAAAACTTCCCGGCCGTTCTTTTTCAAGAGACAGCGGTCGGCTTCGGTCGCGAACGAATCGGCGCGCAGGGTTCGCTCGGCGAACAGCCGCCATACCCAGCGATCCACCCTCGGCCGCAGCGGCTCTATCAGGTCGGCCCCCAAGGATTCGCGGTAATAGGCCGGTTCGTGATAGAAGCCGACGTAAGGGTCCAGCCCAGCGGCATGGCAGGCGTTGACGGCCTCGAAATGGAGCAGCGTATATCCTAGCGACAGGGCCGCGTTGACCGGGTCCTTCGGCGGCCGGCGATTGCGTCCGGTAAAGTCGAGACTGGCCGGAAACAGTTGCGTGAACCCCGCGAAATAAGCCGCCGCGGCCGCGCCTTCGATCCCTTGTAGCCGTTCCAGCCGCGGCGCGTCCTCAATGTTTGCCAAGGCACGATCAATTCGCGCGATGCCATCCGTAAGCGGCTTGCGGCAATCGGGCCGGACGTTTAGCGCCGAGCGCAGCAGCCGGGCCTGGGCTTTCAATTTGAGCGCCACCAATCGGCGCGCCCAGGGCAGCCGGTACTCGTCATCGTGGTGCCAACGGTATTGCGCGATGCGCCGGGCGGTGTCGCCGTGTCGGTTTCCGTGCAGAATCGCCGCGGTGCGTCCCTGCCGGCCGCTCAGGACCAGAAGGCCGACGCCTTCCTCGGCGAGCAGTCCCAGCACGCCGGTGCTGAGCGTCGCCTGTCCGCGGACGACCACCCGCTCGACCACGTTCAGGGGAATCGTCGCGCTCCGGTTGCCTCCCTCGTAAAGGCAGAGATGCCGGCCCTCGCGGCGTAATTCGATGTCTTTTCTGTCCAGGTAAAGCGTGCCCATTCGATCCTCAGCCGACGTAGAAGAACTCCGGGTCCGCCGGAGGAACCGCGATGCCGAGCACGCGAACCTTCATCCGGGGATCCAGCCGCAAGAGCAGAAATCGGTCGGCTTCCTCGTCGATGACCTCCCGGACCTCGTCGATCAATTGGCGTTTCTCGGCCTCGGTCAGGAAACACTCGAACACGGATTTCTGCCCGCCGGTGGAATAGTTGCGCAGCACGAAAAGCGCCTTGCGCAGGCGGGCGTCGTCGGAGATGTCGTAGGCGGCGATGTAAAGCGACCGTTTGCTCATGGCCGCTACTGTAATGCCGCATGTCGAAGGCGGGGCATTTCACAAGCTTGCGGGCTGATCGATCGGTTTTCGCGCGCCAAAGTCCGCGACGAGGCGGCTTGATCAAAATAGGGGAGGGGCTAGGGCATTTTTCCCATCGTGTGGCGGCAGCACGGGCGAGGGCGCCGGCTAAAAAGCGCTCTTGAGCGGGAGACTATTTTGCAGCCGGGCGTCGCCCCGCACACGGGTTCCTCGACCGGAATGTAAGCCGGATTAATCGAAGCGTATCCGGCCTTCGTGAGTCTGAGGCACGAAGCGCATCGGCCGAGTTTGCGGTTAGAGCGTTTTCCGAATCGGTGTAAAGGATTCGGATATGTAGGTCGGCAATCCCTTGCCGACGTATCGGCTCGGCGAAGGGCTTTGTTGGAAGGGTCGCGACTAAAGCGACCGTTTGCGATTGGGAAGAGATTGCCGACCTACGTTCTGATGTATAGAAGGGTGAACGGGATTTTGTACGGTCTAACTGCCGTTTTTAGGTTAAAACGATCGTTTGCGGCAGGCGAGGTGACCAGCGCAACCCGTTAGAAGCCCATATATCCGTGCTGGGTGAATTAGGCGCGCTTCCGCTCAAGGCATGCAACCCGCCGAAGCGAGCGGCAAGGTTGCCGAGCGTTGGTGGGTTACGGCGCATGTGAAGCGCGGCGATCGATGGCCAGCCGGCGCCGGAATGCGCCTAACCCACCCTACGACATCCCGGTTTCCGCAATCCACCAAAAGGGCGAAGGACCCTCCGCAGCTCGACAACTCTTCGCCCGGCCCATCCGTTTGTAGGATGTGCTGACCGAAGGGAAGCGCATCTGTCGCGAACCTAGCCGTTCATGCCGAGCTTCCCGGTCCCGGAACCGACAAAAGTCTTAATCCCTTCTTCATAAGGTCTCGATTCAAACTTAGGGATGTCCAACGCAAGCGCTAGCAGGAAGTCTTAATCCCTTCTTCATAAGGTCTCGATTCAAACCCCACGGACGGGCAGAACCTACGGAGATATGACGATGGTCTTAATCCCTTCTTCATAAGGTCTCGATTCAAACGGATGCCGCTACCAGAAACCGCAAAGGAGCCAAGTCTTAATCCCTTCTTCATAAGGTCTCGATTCAAACCACTTTCCTGCCCACGGACGGGCATAGCCCAAGGGTCTTAATCCCTTCTTCATAAGGTCTCGATTCAAACCAAAGAAGAACGCGAACATTCCCAAACGCAATATGTCTTAATCCCTTCTTCATAAGGTCTCGATTCAAACCCACCACCCCAACAACAACCGTAAGTGGAGACCAGTCTTAATCCCTTCTTCATAAGGTCTCGATTCAAACTCTGGTCGTCTATGAGCAACGCATGCTCGACCCATGTCTTAATCCCTTCTTCATAAGGTCTCGATTCAAACTGTTTAAGAAATTTGCTATTGGTTATGCAAAAGAGTCTTAATCCCTTCTTCATAAGGTCTCGATTCAAACAAATTCCTCAACCCAATATTGCGGTTGGGGAACGGTCTTAATCCCTTCTTCATAAGGTCTCGATTCAAACAGCAAGCGCTCCGGAACATTCGAAAAGATTAGTCTTAATCCCTTCTTCATAAGGTCTCGATTCAAACCGCGCGGCAGCACAGAAGACAAAATAGCGTTCCGTCTTAATCCCTTCTTCATAAGGTCTCGATTCAAACGCCGCGCAAAAAACAAATTCGTTTCGGTAGATATGTCTTAATCCCTTCTTCATAAGGTCTCGATTCAAACCTGACCAATTTGGCGGCGGCTATATCAACGCAAGTCTTAATCCCTTCTTCATAAGGTCTCGATTCAAACTTGTAAACTGGCCAAAAAAGGGTGATTTGGAAGCGTCTTAATCCCTTCTTCATAAGGTCTCGATTCAAACATAGCAAGCGGTCCAATCCTGCTAGGCATTCTGCCGTCTTAATCCCTTCTTCATAAGGTCTCGATTCAAACACTTGATCAAGAAGGCTGTGCCTACCGTCTAGACGGGTCTTAATCCCTTCTTCATAAGGTCTCGATTCAAACATACAATGAAAATAAAACACGTCACTTGCTTTATGTCTTAATCCCTTCTTCATAAGGTCTCGATTCAAACTGGACGGTGTCCGTGAACTTGCCGGGCTCGCCGCGTCTTAATCCCTTCTTCATAAGGTCTCGATTCAAACAATCCCATAGGTTTTACAGTGGTAAGGCTACCCGGTCTTAATCCCTTCTTCATAAGGTCTCGATTCAAACCGATTGCATCGTCACTCATACGCGAAAGCAAAGAAGTCTTAATCCCTTCTTCATAAGGTCTCGATTCAAACACAAAGCGAGTCGTTATATTGTCAACAATGTGCGTCTTAATCCCTTCTTCATAAGGTCTCGATTCAAACCGCTCGTGTCTAAAACACCTCCAAAGTCAATGGTTTACAAAGGGGGTTGCAGAAAAATCGGCTTGCCGAAAAGTTAGCATTCGGTACCGGGCGGTTCAACCTATCCATCGGCGTAAGGTTTCCTTCAAGGTTTTCAATTCCGGTCCGGCGCAGGTCAGTATCCCATAGGCGCGGGCGCGATCTTGAATGGCGGTGGACAGGGGCTGATAACTGACCAGCATGGCCTTTGCCTGGAGACCGCCCAGGAGGTTGGAAAGCGCGTCGAGCCGATAGATTGCATCGGCGCCCGCACCGCCGGTCTCGATATCGTCCCTGAACTGGCGGGTTTTGCACTCGACGATGTACAGCCGGTTTTCCGCGAGAAAGGCAACGTCCAGTTCATTGCGAATCCGCTCGGCGCCGTTTTGCCGCTCGACTTCCAGCCCTCGGCCGATGTCCTGTATCGCTTTGAGTTCGCTTTTCAGGCTCTGGACCAGACTGTACGCGTACTGTTCCAGCCATCCGCCGTTGGCGAAGAAGCGGGCCGGCTCGTCGGCGAAATGGAGGCGGCCTTGCCTCGCCATAACGACATCTGCGTTCTCAAACCAGCCGAGGAGGGCCTCGAAGTCTTCGCGCTCGATCTGGCCCGGTCTGAGTTGGTCGGAGACCAGCGATTCGTTCTGTTCCGCAGACATTGCCGCCCAGTTCAAAATTCGGAGAGCGTTCTGATATTTGTCGATGTGCCGGACCAGCCCTTCGGCCAATGTCCGCAAGCGCTCGGGCATGCCGAAGTTCGCCGGCCGTTCGCTCAATTGAGCCCCGTGGGCCTGAAAGAATCCCTTGAGCTTGATGCGGTTGGCGAGCTCCCTCGGCGGCCGGCCGGCGGGATGCATCCATATCAGCCGGTCCTGTTCGGGATGGACGTAGAAGATCGGTTGACCGGCCGCGCGGAACACCTCGTAGGCGGCGATGGCCATGGGCTTGGTGCCTCCGGTGGCGTTCAGGGCGAGCTTATCGTGCTCGTGTTCCGACACCAAAGCCAGCAGCTGCTCCCGAATGGCCTCGATATCGTAGGCATTCTCGATCCTGATCTGGCTCACCGTGACGCCGGCCGGCTGCAGAACGGCCCGGAGCCAGTCGGCCCGCCGGGCCATGTCGGGGCTTACCAACATGATGATGTGCTTGGGTTTGATCTCGGGATCGAGCGCCGGCGTGATGTTGGGCGTCGGCTGTCCGGAGACTAGGATTACATGGGTTTGTATCTTCATGGCGTTAGCGGGTCTTCCGAAAAACTGAGATGGCGCGGGTTGAAACCTTCTCGAGGCGAAAATTGGGCAAGGACGTGCCGGTAAACCAAAGCATCCATCCGTTTCAGCAACGCTTCTTTTTCCTGGCTCGGCAGAAACGCATGGACGAATGCCTGCTTGATCATGGCCAAGGCATCCCAGCAGCTGAAGCAATCGCCGACCATGCGCGCGGCGGTCAAATATTCGCCGGTCATGGTGGTGCGGCTAATGCCCGGATTATCCGTGCAGAGCGTCAAAGGGAGCCCGGCTTGCCAGAGTCGCCACAGCGGGTAATCGGGGCAGTGCGCCGTTTCAGGGAAAGCGGCGTCGCGATAGCCGACGACTTCCCGGTTGGAGCTGGGACAAAGCTCGATACAGATGCCGCGGTCGCGGAAGCGCTGGGCGAGTTTCGGATGATCGCCGATCGTCAGGCCATGCCCGATCCGGTCGGCGTGAAGGTGATAGGCCGCGGTCCAAATCTTTTCCGCGGTCTCCCCCTCGCCGGCATGAATCGTCAGCGGCAGGCAGATTTCGAAAGCACGGGCAAAAGCCTGTGCGACATCCGCCGAAATCGGTTGCGTCTCATCGCCCGCCATGTCGAGCCCAACTACGAAATTTGGCAATTGCTCCTTCGCTCGTACCGCCAGATCAATTACCTCCGCAAGACGTTCGGGCTGGCGCCGGTCGGCAATGAGTATGAATCGGAACAAGGCCCGCGAATCGGCCGGCAAGCTTGCCGCAGCGGTTTGCAGGGCGTCGGCCAGCCGATGAAGAAAGGCCAGCCCGTCGCCGTATTTGTGCGGGCTGCCGCGCAGCTCGACATAGGCCAGTCCTTCGTCGTGCGCCTGGCCTACGAGATGAGCCGCATAGGGTTGAATGGCGGCGGGATGCGACAGGATCGCCGAGCCGGACAGTTCGCCGGGCCGTTCATAGGCCTTGAAGCCACGGGGTCCCGATTTCAGATCGAATCTCGGCTCGGTGGCGTCGAACAGGTTGCCGGTCAATTGGGGGGCGTCGGCGTGTACGAGCAGCGCCGCGGTCCAATGCGGCCTCGGAATGGCCGAGGTCTTCAGTCGGTCCGGCCAATCCCAGGGCCAGATGGCTTGCCGCAGGAGCGGCGCAATATGGCCGAGGGCGCGCTCGCGCTCGGGAGGGCCCAATGCCTCCCAAACCGAGCGGCCGACCTCGCGCTGGGCATCGAGATCGAGACAGCCGCCGATGTGCCGGTGCAAATCGGCCTTGGGCAGCCCTTGCAACCAGTCGGCCAATCCGGGGGGCAACGGCTGTTTCCGCAGAATCTCGATGACGCGCGGCGGCAGGCGGTAAAGGCTGCGCCAGTTCTCGTGGTGTTCCGTCTCGCCGAGCGCTCTCAGGTAATTTCCCAGCAGTTGGCTCCCGGCCTTTTCGCGCGACCGGATCTCCTCGCAAAGCCCGTGGCCGGCGGCCGGCGTCCATGTCAACGAGGCTCCGTGTGAGGCCAGGGGAAGCGGAAAATCGCGGCTGGCGACGGCGCGCCGTCCATCGAGCTCGACATCCAGGAGTTCGCTGCGCCGGCCCGCTCCCGCAATGAGCGGCACGATCGCGGATGCAACCTCGGCGGGCAATTCGCGGGTGAAGAACTCGGCTGTTCCCGTTTTCAAAAGCTCCGGCAGGGGGTCTTGCCCGACCACATGGATCAGCGCGTCACAGCCGAGCACGGAGCCCGCCCATTGGAGATCGGCGCTCATGGTTTTCCGCCCGCCGGCCAGCGACAGAACCACCTGACCGTCCCCGGCGCGCTCGTGCGCCAGGAGGCAGGCGCGCAGCAGGAGTTCGCGGAATCGGTCGCACTCGGGCTGGCTGGCGAGCTGGTCGGTTCCTGCCGCCTGCCAGATCCGGAGGATCGGCGGATGCTCCAGCCGCGCATGCCAATCGCGGAGATACGCAAGTCCTTGCCGCGGCAGGTCTCCCAGCGTGGTACAGACCCAGATTTCGTCGGGCGCCTCCAGTCGATAGTCCTCGCGTTGCCGCGTGAAATCAGCGCATCGTGGATGATAACGGTAGAGCGGCAAACGGTCCGGCGCGAGAAAACCGTAAACCTCCGGAATTACTGCCCAGGAGGCGCCGAGCGTACATAGCAGAATATTCGCTTTCATACGGAATTCCGGATCGAAAATCCGGCGGCGAGACGGCTCCACAATTCGAAGCGCGCGTCATCCGCGATCCGCCCCGCCGGAATAAAGCCGATACCGCTCAGGCCTTGGCCCTCGGCCGGTTTTGGCGGCGCGTCTTCCGGCCAGGAAAGGAGATACAGCAAGCCGATGTGCACGCGGCCGATTGCCGAAAGACCCTCGTAGATCCAGGCGACCGGTTCCGGGATAGCCGTGTCCGGCTGCCAAAGCAGCTCTTCCCGTAATTCGCGGCGAAGCGCGCGATCAGCCATCCGCTCGATCGATTCCGCCGCGTCGATGTCCTCGATATGCCCGCCGACGCCGGCGCTCAGCCGGTCCCGCAGCCGCGAATCGCCGCCGTTCCGGGCATAACACCAGATCTCGCCGCGAGCGTTCCGGAGCAGCGCGTAAGGAATGATCTGCAACAACCGCTCGTCGCCCTCGGCCTCCGAGCGACGCCGCCATGACCAGTTCCGGGGCCACGTCCAGGTGGTTCGCGCCCAGGCATCAGCCTCCGGTAAAGATGGACACTCGGCTCGCGGGATGACCAGGACACGTGCGCTCATGGGTTTTCGCCTTCAGCCGCGATGACGCGGTATTCCACGATGCGGGCGCCGAAACGCCTAAGATCCTGAGCCGACAACTCGCGTCCCCGCCAATCCGGGGGTATTTCGAGCGCCAGATGAAGATAGCGGGCGCCTCGGGCACATACCTCCGCGGCCAAATGGACGGGCAGGGTGCCGATGACCCGATCCCCGGCTTTCACCACGGCCATGTCCATGTGCGCCAATTGCCGATCCACCGCGATGCCGCTTTCGCGCGCCCATTCGATGGCGCCCGCATGGCGGGTAACGAAGTAAGTTGTCATGGTTAAAAAGAATGGTTATTGGAAAGACCTTATGATTGCTCTTTTAATCGTGGTTTTAATCGTTTGCATATATCCCTTCTTCATAAGGTCTCGATTCAAACGGGACATTTTCACGCAGGCCGGACTGGATCCGGAGTCTTAATCCCTTCTTCATAAGGTCTCGATTCAAACGACATGTCCCTAAGGACACCCCGTCTTAATCCCTTCTTCATAAGGTCTCGATTCAAACTTAAGCCTGTTAAGAGACATCATGGAAGAACGTAGGTCTTAATCCCTTCTTCATAAGGTCTCGATTCAAACGCGGGCGGGTTTAGCTGGGCAGTTTGAGAACAGCTGTCTTAATCCCTTCTTCATAAGGTCTCGATTCAAACACCGCAACCGCACCGAAAGCGGACTTGTCGGACTGTCTTAATCCCTTCTTCATAAGGTCTCGATTCAAACTTGACCAATAAGGTTAAGGCCGACAGGGAGAAGGAGTCTTAATCCCTTCTTCATAAGGTCTCGATTCAAACCGCATTCTGGAACGGATTCAGAGACTACATAACCGTCTTAATCCCTTCTTCATAAGGTCTCGATTCAAACACTAGCAGCGTTCTGTTACGTGCTGGAAGAATTTCGTCTTAATCCCTTCTTCATAAGGTCTCGATTCAAACCTATAGTTGATCTTAAGACCATTATTTTATTTATGTCTTAATCCCTTCTTCATAAGGTCTCGATTCAAACCTGATCGACACCTTGACTCGCCGAGTCAAGGATCGTCTTAATCCCTTCTTCATAAGGTCTCGATTCAAACATAGAGTCTATCGAAAGTCCGTAAGGCTAACCGCGTCTTAATCCCTTCTTCATAAGGTCTCGATTCAAACTTATATCTTCACCAACACTAACTAAAGAGAGTAGTCTTAATCCCTTCTTCATAAGGTCTCGATTCAAACAGGATCAAAAGAAGACAAAGCCTATCAAGGTTTAGTCTTAATCCCTTCTTCATAAGGTCTCGATTCAAACCTGAGGGTTCATCATGCCTTTGCTTCGCGCTGTGTCTTAATCCCTTCTTCATAAGGTCTCGATTCAAACGGCTCGTGTCTAAAACACCTCCATAGTCAACGGTTTACAAAGGGGTTTGCAGAAAAATCGGCTTACCGAAAAGTTAGCGTCGAGTGATGGCGATTTTCGGAGCGTCATGCGGGCAACTCGACACGGGTCGGAAATTCGGGCGCCAGGGTGCTGTGTTCGAGCCGGGCGTGGTTGTTGTAGAACAGCATTTCGCCGTCTTCCCGGCACACCCAGAATTCGCGCACGCCACGGGCGAAATAAAGTTCCTTCTTTTCCTCCGTTTCGGCCCGGCCGTTTGACGGCGAAAGCACTTCGACCACGATTTCAGGGGCTTCCGGGGAAGGATTGGCCAAACCGCGGTGGGCGAAAAACTCCGCGCTGGCCCAAACCGCGTCGGCCACTTTCACGCCCTCGGAGGTTTGTACGCTGCACTCGGACAATACCCGTCCGTGGGGAAGATGTTGCCTCAGCAGGTTCAAAATCTCGCCTTGGAGCCGGGAGCGTTTGTCGGTGGCCGGACTCATGACGATATGCCCCCAGCGGTCGGTTTCGAATTTGAAGGGAAGGTCCTTGAATAACGGGTTATCGCAGATGTCTTGCCAGTTCATAACGTGTTCTCCGCTGACGGAAGAAACCGATAGACGGATTCAGTGCAAGCTCATCATGGCGCCATGAGACTGCGCAACAGTTTCTTGCGCTTGCCGTCGTCCTTGCGGATGCCGAGCCAGTCGAATATCTCGACGGCTACGGGGTGCAGGGCCTGGCGGTCGGATTCGTCCCAACTCGCCGCCTCCTGGATCAGATTCCGTAAGCGGTCGTACAACTGGCTGCCGGGACCTTTGCCCTTATTGGCCGCAGTCATTTCGCCACGCAGGGCTTCGGTCCGCTGCTGGTTTTCCGACATGGCCGCGAAACGGGCGGCTTGGGCTTCCGCTCTTGCGGTCTCTTCGGCGGCTTGCCGCCGCGCGTCGGCTTCGGCTCGGCATCGTTCGGCCCGCAGTCGCTCGGCCTCGGATTTCCGCTTTTGTTCCTGTTCCAGTCGATCGTAGGCCGCTTGCGCGTTACGTCGGAGGAAGGCGTGCGTTTCGCGCAGGCCGGCATCGTCGAGTTCGACCAGTATCCAGCCGAAGGGCAACATGCCTCCCTGCTGAGTCCGATCGTCGGCGGCCAGCCAGACGGTGGTGGATTCGTGCTGATACTTCGGGGGCTTTCCCGGTCCTTGCATGATCTTGATGCTGCGCACCCCATCGAGGGTCTTGCTTTCGGCGCCGCCATATCGTCCGAGCCTGAGCAGGAAAGCTTGATTTGCCAGGAATGCCTGCTCCAGCTCGTCCCGCAGCAATGCCCTCATATCCGCCAGCCAATGCTGATCCGCATAGCCGAGTTCTTCCAGCCGTTTCAGTTCGGCCTTGAATTGCGGCAGCGCATAACGATTGACCCGCGCCGCCAGTTCGCGGAAATCGCGGAACGGCAGTTTGTTTCGCACTTGGCGCAGTATTGGATCGTCTTGCAAGGCGAGAGTCGCGGTAAAGCTCCGGCTGCGGTTGGCGGCCAGACATTCGAGCAGAATCGGCGGACCTTGGTCGGCGCGGCTCGGCTTGTCGGAACGCTTGCGCTTGCGATTGACGGCGAAGCGGATCTCTAAGCCGTTTAAGCCCTCGGGGTGGCGGTAGGATGCGTCGCCGATCTTGAGCAGGCGCAAAGGATCGTTTTCGAGATGACGGAAATCGTAAGCCAGCAATCGCTGCTGGAGTTCCTGGTTATTCTCGCGCCGCTCTCTTCCGCTGTGGTCGGTCACCAGCGGGAGTGAATCGCCTTTGTTCAGCGCGTCGAGCAAGGCGGTTCTGATCGCCCCCTTGAAGCTGCTGCCGGGGATATAGGGGGTCCCGCCGTGCGGATTGAAGCTGTTCCGCTGGATGATCAGTTGGTTGGAAATCCGGCGTCCGTCCCGTTCGTGTTGCGCGGTTTGGCCGATACGGTCCCGGTAAAGACGCGCCACGCCTTCCGCCACCGGCACGCGATGCTGAGCCCAGACGGAGAGCTGTTCCCGTTTTTGGTGGATGAAAGCCTGAATCTGCCGCAGACTCTCTTGGCCCCGCTCCTTCTCGGCAATACCCGCAAGCTTTTGCAGTTCCGCCGGCGCCAGGGCTTCCAGCAACTGCAACTCCCCGAAATAGTGCAGGTAACCCTCGTCGATGACGTAATTGGTGGGGTAATAATCTTCGCCGCTACCGATATGCACCGGGGTGAGCGTCGAGATGTAAACGGTTTGGGTGTTTAAGAAAGAACTCACTGTGCTTCCTCCCATTGCACGCCGAAGACTGGGGCGTAGCCTTGATGAACCGCGGTGCCGATCGCTTTGGAAACGCCGCCGATGCCCCGTCCCGTGATACGGGCGGAGGGCTCGAAGATCGCGGGTGTGAGGATGGCGAAACTGTCGGCCATCAACACCGGGTTCTTGAATGGCTTCCCGCCGAGCACGGCGCGGTCGCCGTGGCGGCCGAAGCGGGTGAAGGTTTCGTAGTAACAACGCTCGGCTTTCCATTGCTGCCCTTGGGGAGCGCTGGGCGCCAGGGTCAGCCAGGCGTTCGGGGCGGCAGGACGCGGCGGGTCATCATAAGGCGCCGCGTCCAGAACCTCGAACTTGCCGAGTCCGCTGGAGGCTTCCTTGCCGTAGCCCTGCTGGCCTATGGCCACGAGAGCTTCGCTCAGGTCCTTCAGCGTGAAGTAGCGGTCGTCATCCAGCGCCGCGTAAACCGACAGACGCACCTCGGGGTGATACCAGGTCAGCGCCCGATCGTACGGCGCGAACCCGGTTTCACCGGCCCCGGTGGTGCCGGTCAGTCGGTTCAGGCTGTTGTGAGTGCGGTTTTCGTGGCGGAGAAACGGCCCCTTCAGTTGCAGCCGGTCCATCATGTCGGCTTCGCTCAGTGCTTCCTGCCCCCAGGCGCCGACCGGCTTCGTCAACACGTCCTCCGGCAGCCAGCGCCGAGCCTTGATCTGCTTGCGTTCCCTGGGGTTTTCCGTATCGAGACCAAGCAGATGCGGAGGCGCGGCGGGGCGAGCTAGGAAACCCTCCGGCACGGGGTCCGAAATCACCAGAAACGGTTGGTTATCGGTGTAGCCTTGCAGGAGTTCGATCAGCCTGGCTTCGCCCCAAAGATTACGGATCGCCCAGCAGCACTGGCCGAACAGGGTGTCGCCCTTGAGCGGCGTGGCGAAGGCGGTTCCGGGATGTATCAGAATGCGGTAAAGCTTCACGTCAAGTCTCCCAGTCTTCGAGTCGAAGACCGTCGATGCGGCCGAATTCGACGGTATTGTGAGTGACCAGTGTCAAATCGTTGGCCAGGGCGACGGCGGCAATCTGCAGGTCGTAGGGACCGATAGGCTTGCCTTTTCGGGCGAGATCGGCGCGGAGTTCGCCGCAAAGACGGGCGGCGTTGCCGTCGAACGGCAGCGAAACGAACTGGACGAACAGCGTTTCGAGCAGGCTCAAATTGGCTTCCCGCCTTTGACTCTTGTAGGCCCCGAAATAGAGTTCCGCCTTGACGACATCGCAGAGCACGATGGACTGAGGCAGGTGCTCGATGAAGCGCTGCTTGACCGGGGACGGCGCCGGATTGAGATAGCGTATCCAAACGTTGGTGTCGGGCAGCCACATTAGTCCAACTCCAGGCGCTTCTCATATTCTCCCTGGGGCTCGCGCGTCAACGGTTCGCCTTCCCATGCTCCGGCCGTGGCTTCGAAGAAGCCGACGGGCCAGCCGTGGGTGTCCTTTTCCACAGGGCCTTCTTCCAATGGACGAAAAGTGATTTCTACGCGCTTGTGCCGAAATTCCGGTGGCACGGGGACGGTTTCCGGTGCATCGTCGATGATTTGGCGTACGGTGTTCATTCGGATCGCCTCCAATTCAAAACAGCGTTTCGGGCAAATCGAATGCCTGCCCGTTAAGCGTTAGACCGTCGAACTCAATCTTGCCATATCCGCGCGAACCGGACCCGCCGATGCCGTCGAGCGTCAGCATTTTGAGGCCGATTTTCACCAGGTCCAGCAGGTCGGTATCGTTTTCGTCCAGCACCTTCAGGTTAAGCCTGAAGGTGAATTTCGCTCCCGCCGGAACACGCTCCGTTTGGCGGGGATTATCGGCCACGCCGGTGATGCGGTTGATGCTGTTTTCGCTCTTGGCTTCGGTGTAGAGATAGTTATTGTCACGAACGAATTGCCGATGTTCCTCGGTCAGATTGCAGTCCCAGAACGCCATGCGGGTCGGGCCGTATTTTTCCGCCGCGTCTCCGGCGTCGCCGGAAATGCCGAAAAGACGGATGATGGCTTCGGCATCTCGGCGCTGACGCTCGTTCATGTCCTTCAAATGTTCCACGGAAACCGGCTTGCCCGGATTGCCTTTCTTGTCCTTGCAAAGCGCGACGATACCCGCGCGCCATTCCAGCAGGCTGCGCATCTTGCCCTTGAGGCTGGAGCCGGGAATGTAGGGTTCCTGGGTATAGGGATGCTTGATGACGGGGTTGTCCATCCCGCCGATGTGCATTTCTTCGTTGCCGGCGCCGATGCGTAGGCCGGTCAGGAGTTTGATTTCGCCGCTGATCTGGTTGATGGCTTTGAGTTGCATGAGCGTTTCCCCTGGTTATTTCGGACCGTATAGCTTGTAGAAACCCATGAAGGCTTCCATGAACAATTTGAAGTTCTTGAATGCTTCGGGCTTATCCGGTTCGAGCTGACGCAGGCCATGCCGCAGTAGCGTCAGAAAATTCTGGTCTATCAGTTCGCGGGACTCCGCATAGGCCGCCTTGGCGTTGAGCATCTTGATGAGTGGAAGGTATTGGGTGCCGTAAATCCTGGTTCGCTCGTCCTCCTTCAGCTGGCGTATCCGCTGGTCCCACATGACAATCTCGTCGTAGAAGCGGCGGAGCTGGGTGGATTTGTTCTTGTCTCTCTTGCCCGCTTTTGCCGATTTCGCGATTTCCTCGGCCGCGCGTTCGGCGATCGCGTCGAACAAGTCTCCGCTCGGGTTCGCGACGTCGATCTGCTTCAGGATTTCTTCCAGTTCCCTTGACGGCCCCGTATCCTGATTTTGTCTGCCGCCGCCTTGCTGCGGCCTGCTTCTGTCGTAATAGTTCATGGGTTCCCCCCTTTAGTCACGTTGTTGATACAGATACAAATGCAGGGCGATCTTGTAAGCCGCCCCGTAGTGACGAATGCCGGATTCGATTTCGGCGACGATTCGGTTGTGCACGGCCGTTTGCTCTTCCACACTCTGCTTTCTTTCGCTTTTCACCATGCGCCACGTCCGGTAATACAGATAAGAGCGCCACCGGGTTTTGGACGGGTCCGTCGCCATGCCTTCGGCCATATCCGCTAGCCCGAGCAAGCCATAGAGATAGGCGGTGGAAAGCCGGTATTCCCCCGCCAACCCGGCCAGCCGTTCATAACATGCCCACAGAGCGTCCATCTCGTCCCATCCGACGGTTTGTCCGAAGCAGGTGAGGGCGTTCTTGCCCGGTATTTCTTCGTCGCCGCGGTGGTGCTTCTTGGCGTCTTCCAATGCATCCTCGCTGCCTTCGGCAAGGTAATGGATAGGCACCGCCGGCTTGGTCATGGCGAGGCCGGCCGAGAAATGGAGTTCCGGGTTTTCCGCGACGTAGCGCCCGAATTCCCGGCGCATCCGATGGGCCAGCTCCACCTGGCTTTTCCAAGGACCGATCAGGAAGAAATCGTCGCCGCCGGCGAACACTGTATAGCTGTTCCGGTATTCCGTCCGGCATAGCCAGGGCAGATAGACGGCGAAGAAATTGTTCACCTGCCGCGACAGTGCCGCCATCTTGGCGAAGGTCGGCTGCCTCAATCCTCGCTGGAAAATGGCGCCGAGGTCGTCGATGTCGCCTTTTAGGGTATGCAGAGCCGTCACGCCGCGAAATTCCCGGCGTTCGTCCAGGTCTTCGCAGGCGATGTGGTGCAGGGTTTTCAGATCCTCGGCGGCGGGCTCGTCCTCGTCTTTCAAGTTGCTTTGAATCCGGTCGTACCGCGGATCTTTCCATTCCAGGTCTTCGAATACCGGCACGTAGCCGCGAATGTTGCGCCGCGCGTAGCCGTTCCAAAGCGGCCGGGCGGGGTTCGGATCGGGCAGCGAAAAATCGAACAGTCGCCGGATATTGCCGTTCTTGACTTCCGCGCCAAAGCGCCCGGACGCTTCCTCGTTGCCGGTGAAGTGTACGTAATAGCCGAAGATCGGCAGGTCCAGCGTGCGGTTGTCCTGCAGCTTCGCGATGCTGAGAATCAGCCTTTCGCACTTCACCAGCAATTCGCCGGCCCGGATCTGGTCCGCCGCGAGCCGGCTAAGAGGAACGTCGTTCCTCTCGACTTTCGCCGGCGCGCGGTCGTTGACGGCGCAAGCGCCAAGCTCGTTATCGAAATCGTCTAGATAGTCTTCGAACACGGGTTTCGGAGCGTTCCCGCCGCATAAACCGAAATGCTCGTATTTCGTCCGCTCCAGATTTCGATGCAGCTTCTTCATGAGCGCGGTAAAGCGGCTTTCGCCTTCCTTCCCGCCGAGAAAGTCGTTGCAGCAGGCCGGTTCGAAAGCCAGGCCGAGTCCGGCTTCTCCGTAGCTGTGTTTCAAGAACCACGTGTCGAAAGTTTTCTGGACTTCGGCGAGACGGGTTCTGGTTTCATCGGTATTGGGCGCGACGATGAGGAACTTTCCGGCAGCGTTGGTTATCTGGCTGGTGGAGGGCAATTGCAACTCGTCCAGCACCTTGAGCGCCGCGCATTCGGTAATCAGCGAGACATAGAACGAACGGCCGCGCAGCAACTTGGCGGCGTTCTTCTTGGTCTCGCCGCCGCCGGCAAAGATGAATTTCTGGATGCCGAAGAAATCGCCCTGCACCAGCAGGAATTTCGGTTCGTCCCAATCGTCCCGGCCGCGCAGCCGCGCCAGGCGTTCGGCGGGGGGGTGGCCTTGATCGGCGTGATAGCGCCATAGCGCCACGGCCAGGGCTGCCGTGGTCTTGGAGTGATCGTACAGCGGCACTTCCGGCTTGACGTTGAAAGCCGTGGCCGACGGGATCGCGTGGGTGTAGGTCTGCCAAAGGGTGTCGAAATGATCCAGCCACAAGGGCAGGCTATGGCGGTGCGATTCGGGTATGGCGTCAAGACTTTTCCTGAAGCCGTCCCAGAGAGCGGCATATTCCCGTTGCGCCGCGGTATCGTTGTCCGGTTCGCTAGTCTCGCGCTTTTCCGGAAACAGGCTTTCGGGACTGAGGGGGCGCAACGGATAGCGATAGGCGAATCGGTCGGGGGAGTCCGATTCCAGCCGGATCTGCTCGAACAAGCTCAGCAGGCGCGCCTGGTAATGGTTCTTGCCGGTGGAGGTCTTTTCCTCGGCGCGGTTGTAGTTCTCGAATTGCTCCCGCTCGAATCCCGAGGCCACCCGGTCGGCGGTGGCGATGATCCATTGCAGGAAGGTTTGCGGCTGGTGATGCTTTGCGGCGGCGTTGACCAGCGAGTCGTCGACGTCGCGGGATTTCCAGTCGGCGAACGGCGCCATGGCCCACCCCTTGAGCGGCGGCAAGCCTTCATTCTCCAGCCAGTCGACCGCGAGGGCGGTATAGGCCGCATGTTTGTGGCTGTACCAGAATCCTCCGCCCGGCCTTTCGTGACGCGGGCAATAGAGTTGCAGGTGGGTTTCCAGCACGGTGCCATCGACATCCGGTGACGCACGCTCCGCGAACTTCCCCAAATCATGCAGAAACGCTGCCAGGGCCACGCGGGCCGAGGCTTCCAATCGTTCGGAATTCATCCGGGTCTCCTCTGAATCAATCACAAAATCCGATCTGATGGGCCGACAGGCTCAGGCCATACGCCGTTCTGGGGCGTCGGCCGAAACCTTTGATCTGATAAGCGGTGGCACCCGCCCCCAGGGCGTCCCGCAGCATCCGGTTGCCCCGGCTCTTGCGCCGCTCGAAGTAGTTCTTTTCCATCCCGTACTTGAGTCCCTCCACCACGCGGTCGGCGTCGCCGAGTTCGCCGATGATGGCGCGGTATTCGGCCAGGAAACCTTCGGCGTAGTCGCGGTCCGGCGCGCCGTCGGGCGGGCAGGGGAGGGGCGGCAGTTCCCGCTGCGCGCGCCGGGCGAGCCAGGCATAGAAGGCTAGTTCGGCGGGCGGAAAGGGGATGGCGATGCCGCCGGCGGTTACGGTGCGTGCCGAGAGATCGATGTCGAGGCGCGCGGGTCCCAGGGCGGTTTGGGCGGCGCGCACCGTCGCCGAGAAGCTGCTGCGGCCTTTGAGCAGCGCCTCGGGCAGGCCGTGGCGGAGACGCACGAAGGGGATGTCGGCCAGGGTGACGGCGGCGTTTTGGGTGTCGAGCGGCTTCTGGTCGGGCGGCGAGGCATAGATCACGTGGGAATACGGCGTGGGATAGAAAAAGCCGGGGTGCGACTCGAACGGCGCGTCGACCAGGACGTGGGAGAGACGATCCTGCGGGCGTCCGTACAGCGAGAGGGCATAGCCCGCGAAGAACCCGAGGGTTTTCCGGCCGCCGGCGAGCGACACGTGCAACTGGGTGTCGTCGTCCTCGGTGAGGCGGCGCACCCATTCGGTGATGCCGTCCGCGGCTGCGGTGTTGTCCGCGCCGCTGCGGATATCGGTCAGGGGATGTCCGTCGCCGTCGGTCAAGATGTGCAAGCTATCCGCGCCGAACCGGATCGGCGGCAGCCGGTAGTCCTTGCACAATCGATGAAACCAGCCCGGCTCATCGCTGAACAGCGTCAGGCGCGCCCGCTCCACGCCTTCGGCAGTGGAGAGCACATGGATTTCGGTCGGAAGCGACTCGGGAGCTTCCTGCCATAGGGCAAACAGGGTTTCGGTCACGACTTGGGGCGTCAAGCCGGTGATGACGAGCAATATTCGGCGGGAGTGGGTCATTCGGGTTTCGGTTGGGTGAACGGTTGAGCCGCCGTCCCTGGCGTTCCTGTCCTTCGGTCTACAGTGTGCCTTCGTTAGTCGTCTGTCAGGGGTTCCGGCAAGCTTGCGGCGCAAATCCGGTAGCGGCCCAGTCCCATGGTGGCCCCCTTGCCCACGTGGGTCCATTGGCCCAGCCAAAGGTAGGGCCAGAAGGCCTCGATCTCCTCGCCGCGCAGTTCGAAGCGGCCGAGCAGTCCGCCCATTTGCATGGCGGTTTGCTGGCGCGAGGAGTAGCGCGTCCAGTCGTGCCAGTGAAGCTTGGGCTCATGCACTGGCACGTTTCGTGACGCTTGGGTAAGGGCGGCGAAATCGGCGTCCAGCGGCGTATCGGTGTGAAAGTAGCTCAGCATGGACAGCCGCCGCAGCAGATGGCCGAACAGGTCGCCGAAACCGAACTGCGCGGGCGTGACCAGGTGGTCCTCTCGTTTCAGTCGCATCGGGGTTTCGAGGCGGATTTCGAAGCGCTCGGGGAGGGCGGGTATGGCCGGCGTCTGGGCGGATGTCATCCGCAGGGGCTGGCCGGGCTCGTAGACGATCGGATTTTCCGGTGCGTCGGCCTGTTCCACCTTGATCAGTTCGAAGGTTTGCGATGCGCGGCCGAGGCCTGTTTTGCCGGCTTGGTCCAGGGCATGGATGAAGTAGGGGAGATGGCGGTCGGCGCGTCCGAACAGGGTCAGCCCGAGGCGGTAGAGCAAGCCGTTTTGCCGCGGGTCGATACGCAGCGCGAAGGGATGGGGCGCGGTGGTGTAGCGCCGCATTTTTTCGCTGTCGGGCGGCGGTGGGGTTTCGAACACGTAGGGGAAGACGCAGCTTCGGTACAAAAGACAGGACGGACATTCCGTGCCCCGCACCACGCACACGGTGCGCTTGAGCGCGTGGCCGAGTGCGCCGCGCCAGGCGGACCCGGCGTAGGCGGGGAGGCGGAGCGGTTCGGTGGTTTCGAAATGGCAGCGGAACACCGCCAGGGGCAGCGAAGGGAGTTGGCGGGCGGAGGACATGAAGTTTTCTTGTTCTTGTTGCGGGGCGTTCAGTACATATCAAGCACCTAGTTTAGGAAAGATTCGGCAAGCTTGCGAAGTTCCCGAACGAACCGCGCCGGTCGCGTTCTCGAACGATGCGGTTCGCTTCGTTCACCACATCCTACGACGTGTAGGGTGCGGTGAAGCACGAACCGCACCGATGTGCCGCGAATGATGCGGTTCCCTGCGGTCACCGCATCCTACAATCGTAGGGTGCGGTGAGGGACGACAAACCGGCAGGAGAGCCGGTTTGCACGGCGCCCGTAGGGTGCCGGACCAGGATGGTCCGGCATGAGCCGCACCAATCGCGTCCTCGAACGATGCGATTCGCTTCGCTCACCACATCCTGCGGATTCGGTTCAATAAGCGGGCGGGTCGCTGGCCGGGAAGGAGTCTCTGGAACCTTGGTCGACCATACCCTCGGATCGCGGCGTTTGCGGCGCCGGCCGGGGGGCGGTGGTCATCGCATCGAAGATGGACTCGGCCTTTTTCCCGGCCAGGAGTTGGCGGAGAACATACTGGAGGATGCCGCCGTTCAGGTAGTACAGCACCTCCTGTGGGGTGTCGATGCGTATCGTCGCGCGGAACTCCCGAGTCCGTCCGTTTTCGTCCGTGGCCTCTACGGTCACGTCGCGACCGTTGGCGAAGCGGGTGGCTATGGCCTCTCCGAGCCCGAGCACGGCGAAGGTCTCGCGGCCGCTCAAGCCCAGCGATTCGACGTTTTCGCCGTCCCGGAATTGGAGCGGAAGGACGCCCATTCCGACCAAATTGGATCGGTGGATGCGCTCGTAGCTCTCGGCGAGAACGAACCGAATCCCTTGTAGATAGGGGCCCTTGGCCGCCCAGTCGCGGGAGGAGCCCGAGCCGTATTCCTTTCCCGCCAGGATGCAGAGCGGCGTGCCGTCATGCTGGTAGCGCATCGCCGCGTCGTAGAGGGGCATGACCGCATTTTCCGGGAAATAGGTGGCGTAGCCGCCCTCGGTTCCCGGCGCGAGACGGTTCTTGATGCGGACATTGGCGAAGGTGCCGCGCACCATGACTTCGTGGTTGCCTCGCCGCGAGCCGTAGGAGTTGAAGTCTTGCGGCTCCACGCCGTGCCCGATCAGGTACTTTCCGGCCGGCGACTCCTTCTGGATGCTCCCGGCCGGCGAGATATGGTCGGTCGTGATCGAATCGCCGAGCAGGGCTATTGCCCTCGCGCCGCGGATATCCTCCACGCGCTTCGGTGCCTCTGCCCGCATCCCAAGGAAGTACGGCGGCTGGCGGACGTAGGTGGAGTTCTCGTCCCAGGCGAAGCGGTCCGCCGAAGGAATGGGCATGGATGTCCAGCGCCGGTCGCCTTCATAGACTTGACCGTAGCTGGCGCGGTACATGTCGGACCGGATGGCCGTGCGGATGGTACTTTCGATCTCTTCCTCGGTGGGCCAGATGTCCTTGAGAAACACGGGGTTGCCGTCCTTGCCCGTGCCGATGGGCTCCTGGTCCGGGTTCCAGTCGATCCGGCCGGCGATCGCGAACGCTACGACCAGCGGAGGCGACATCAGGAAATTGGCGCGCACTTCGGGGTTGATGCGCCCCTCGAAGTTGCGGTTCCCCGAGAGCACCGAACAAGCCACCAGCCCGCGCTCCCGGATCTGCTCCGAGATCTCCGGCGGCAGCGGCCCCGAATTGCCGATGCAGGTGGTGCAGCCGTAGGCGACGGTCTGAAAGCCCAGTTCGTCCAGATACTGCGCCAGTCCGGCCTGGCGGAAATATTCAGTCACGACCTTGGAGCCCGGAGCCAGCGAGGTTTTCACCCAGGGTTTCTGCGCGAGTCCATGCTCGCGGGCTTTTTTGGCCAGAAGCCCCGCAGCGATCATGACCGAAGGATTGGACGTGTTGGTGCAACTGGTGATGGCGGCGATCACCACCGAGCCGTGATCGATGCGGGGTTCATGCGCCTTCGGCTGCGACTCCGCGGATTTGGCTCCGGCAGGAAGCAGGGAAGGGAGGGTTTCGTGGAAGACCCGCTTCAGGTCGGGGAGGCCGATGCGGTCCTGCGGACGCTTGGGGCCCGCGACGCTGGGCCGCACCTTCCCGAGATCCAGCGCCAGGGTATCGGTGAAGACGGGTTCGGGCGCGTCGGGGTTATGGAAGAGCCCTTGTTCTTTCAGGTAGGCCTCCACCAGCGCGATCCGCTCCTCGGGGCGGCCGGTGAAGCGCAGATAGCGAAGGGTTTGGTCGTCGGGCGGGAAAATGGCGCAGGTCGCCCCGTACTCCGGCGTCATGTTGCCGATGGTGGCGCGGTCTTCCAGTTTCAAGGAGGCGACGCCGGGGCCGTAGAATTCGACGAATTTGCCGACCACGCCTTTCTTTCGGAGCATTTCGGCGATGGTCAGCACCAGGTCGGTCGCGGTAACGCCTGCCGGCAGCTCACCCTCCAATCGAAAGCCGATCACTTCGGGAATGAGCATGGAAACGGGCTGCCCCAGCATGACGGCCTCGGCTTCGATGCCGCCCACGCCCCAGGCCAGCACGCTCAAACCGTTAACCATGGGCGTGTGGGAGTCGGTGCCGACGCAGGTGTCGGGATAGGCCAGGGGGAGTCCGCCGTTGCGAGGGAGTTCGGGATTCTCGTCGGTGGAGAAAACGACGCGCGCCAGATATTCGAGGTTCACCTGATGGCAAATGCCGGTATTGGGCGGTACCACCTTGAAGTTGTCGAAGGCCTGCTGGCCCCAGCGCAGAAAGGCGTAGCGCTCGGCGTTGCGGCGGTAATCGAGCTCGACGTTTTTCTCGAACGCCTCGGGTGTGCCGAAGGCGTCCACCTGGACCGAGTGGTCGATGACTAGTTCGACCGGGATGAGCGGATTGATCCTGGCCGGGTCGCCGCCCAGTTCGGCCATGGCGTCGCGCATGGCGGCCAGGTCCACGAGGGCCGGCACGCCGGTGAAGTCCTGGAGGAGGGCTCGCGCCGGCGAGAAGGCGATCTCGCGGTCCGGCGGATTCTTGGGATTCCACCCCGCTAGGGCTTCGATATCCTCGCGGGTGACGGTCACACCGTCCTCGTTGCGCAGCAGGTTTTCCAGCAGAATGCGGAGGCTGTACGGCAGGCGGTTCACGTCGCCCGCGGCGTCCAGCCGGTATATCGCGTATTCGCGGCCGCCGATACGAAGCGTCGAGCGGGCGCTGAAGCTGTTTTTCATTCGAGTCTCCCGTTTTCAAGCCGTTACCAGCCGTGGAGCCTTAGAGCATTTTCCGATTCGGTGTCAGAGGGCCCGATAGGTAGGTCGGCAATCCCTTCCCAATCGCAAACGGTCATCCGGGGAAGGGGCTGGCCGGCGCTCCCGGCCAGGTCGTTTGCGATTGGAGCGCCCGAATGACCCTTCCAATCGCAAACGGTCGCTTCAGTTGCGACCCTTCCAATCGCAAACGGTCGCTTCAGTCGCGACCCTTCCAATCGCAAAACGGCCGTTCTGGGAGCGCCAGGACGCCCCTTCCAACAAAATCCTTTGCCGAGCCGATAAGTCGGCAAGGGATTGCCGACCTACGTTCCTCCCACCCGACACGAAGCCGTACACCGGGATGAAAAACGCGCTAAGAGCCTACTGAGATAGGCTCTTAGTCCAGCTGCAAAAAGGGAAGCGCCGGTTACCCCTTGATGCAAGCCATCGGCGTGACCTTGGCCACCAGGCGCGCGAGCCCGGCTCTATCCGCGGCTATCACGACGTCATGCACGTCTTTGTAGGCGCCCGGCGCTTCTTCGGCGACTCCGCGCCACGAGGGGCTGCGCACGATGATGCCGCGCGCGGCCAGTTCGTCGACCACCTCTCGGCCGCCCCAGGTGCGCACGGCCTGGTGGCGGCTCATGGCTCGCCCTGCGCCGTGGCAGGCGGAGGCGAACGACAAGGTTTCGCCGCTCGCAGTGCCCGACAGGATGTAGGACGCCGTTCCCATCGAACCGCCGATCAAAACCGGCTGTCCGGTCTCGCGAAACACTTTCGGCAAATCCGGATGGCCCGGACCGAAAGCCCGCGTTGCGCCCTTGCGATGCACGTAGACTCGCTTTTTCCGGCCTTGTATCAGGTGCTCTTCTACTTTGCAGGTGTTGTGCGAAACGTCGTAAAGCAAATCGAGCCGGGCTTCCGGCAGGATTTCCGCAAACACCTTGCGGGTCAGATGCGTGATGATCTGCCGGTTCGCCAGCGCGCAATTGATCGCGGCGCGCATCGCGCCGAGGTATTCTTGCCCGACCGGCGATTCGATCGGGGCGCAGGCCAATTCCCGGTCGGGCAGGGCGATGCCGTATTGCACCGCGGCCGTCTGCATGCGTTTGAGAAAGTCGGTGCCGATCTGGTGGCCCAAGCCTCTGGAACCGCAGTGGATGGTGACCACCACGTCGCCTGTCGCCAGGCCGAACGATGCGGCGATGGCCGGATCGTAAATCTCGCTGACCTCCTGCACTTCGAGATAGTGGTTGCCCGAACCCAGCGTCCCCATCTCCGCTCGCTGTCGCTCCTTGGCGTGAACGGACACGGCGTCCGGCTTGGCGCCCGCCATCCGGCCGCGCTCTTCGATCCTCTCCAGATCTTCGGGGCGGCCATAGCCTTGCCGAACCGCCCACTCGGCGCCGCCGGACAGCATTTCGTCCATTTGAGCGTGATCGAGGCGGATATGGCCGCGGCTGCCGACGCCGACCGGTACGGTGGCGTACAGAGCATCGACGAGTTCCTTTTTGAGCGGGTCCACTTGTTCGCGTTTAAGACCGGTATGCAGGGTTCTAACCCCGCATGAGATGTCGAAACCCACGCCTCCGGCCGAGACGACGCCACCCTGCTCGGCATCGAACGCGGCCACGCCGCCGATCGGAAAGCCGTAACCCCAATGGGCGTCCGGCATGGCGTAGCACGCGCCGACGATACCCGGCAGCATGGTAACGTTCACAGCCTGCTCCCTGACTTTTTCATCCATGTCGCCGATCAAGGTTTCATCGGCATAAATGATGACCGGCACCCGCATACCGTTCACCGGCTCGATGCGCCAGGCGAATTCGGATAGCCGCGTCAGGCGATTGATATCCATCGTCGACCCTCTCTTGACTGATGCTTTACACGTCTACGACACATTGCGCTATCCAAACGCCGTTTTCATCCCGATAGACTTTGAGCTCGGTGTACGTGGCGCCCTTGACCTCAACCGCGGGGTGGTGGCGTTCCCGTTCGACGGGTTCGCCCCAGGCGGTGGCGTGCAAGGCGGAACCGTCGATACTGACGTCGAAGCGGCCGAATACCATCTGGCGCACCGCCATTTCATAAACGAGTGCATTCAGCCAGTCCACCAGCAGCGATTCTATGTCGGGCGCCTCGCAACGGATTTCGACCGGCGTCGTGGTTCCGACCTGGACGGGATCGCAGATGACGGCGTTCAGCGCTTCAGCGGCGTGAGCGAAAGCTTTTTCGATCGTAGCGCCTCGGCCGCGCACGCCCATGTCGGCCATGTGCGGAAAATGCTCCCAACTGGGCGCATCGGTTGCGGGTTGCAATTGGCCGGTTTCGGTGCTCATGACTTGCCTCTTGACGGGATTTGGAATCGTCGCGCCTGAATGCTTTCCGGTAGGTTCATCGGCCTTGCGAAAGCGGATGAACGCGGAATGGCCTGTTTCGCTGGTTCTTGATTGGCCGATCGATCTGCACAGTGCCCAACTTATATTGGGACCCTTAGGAACGATGGAAATATCCGGAAATCTTCGGTTGATCGTGGCGCCGAAAAAATTCGGTTCTCCGCCGCCACGACAACTCGGAAGTCCTTCCTTCAAAACGGGTTTCGGCGGCGCGGCGGGGCCGATCGACGTGCGCAGGCCGTCCGAATTGCTCAGTGGGCTCTTAACCATGCCCCATTTGCTTCGGCCCTTTGAGCTTCTTGATGAAATCGTCGATGTGCATGGCTGGCAAGGTCATGGGAATGACCGAGCCGCGCGAACCCAAATCGACCGCAAGATGAGCGGCAGTCTCATTGTCTGGCGCCTCTATGATGGTCAAGAAATCGTGAGCCCCAAGGAGGGCATATTGGGTAAGAACTTTGCACCCGAATTGCTCGATTTCTTTGTTCACTTCCACTATCCGGTCGGGATTCTTGTGCAGGGTTTGCCGGCCTTCGGACGTCAAGGTGGTCAGCAATACATAAGTGGCCATCGTATACCTCCTTCTCTGGAGATTGGAAAATCCAAAGCGTTTCGATCAGAGCTTGTGCAGTTTGATCGCTCTCGTCATTTTCGATTCCTGCCTCTTTCTTCCGTAAGAAGAACGGAACCTTTGAACCTTTCGCCCTTTGGGAAAAGTCGCTACTGAAGCGACGTTTGCGATTGGAAGAAGAGGGACGTTCAGAGAAGGCGAGCATGGCGGAATCGAAAAAAGAAAACCTTCCCTGATTTTCAACTCCCTCACTTTAACCCTCTCTCGGAAGGAGAGGAGACAAGCAGCGGATTTGCGTAAGTTCTATCGGCAAAAATAGAAAATGCGCCAGCCCCGAGACGCTGTCAAGTAAGGAGATCCCCGTAACCGGCACCCGGCGCTACGAGGATAAAATCCACCGCTCGCCGATGAAAGGGGCGATGGCAGGGCGGCAGTCCCTTGCCGACAACTATCCTTATCAGCCCAAATCGAGGAAGCTGCGTAGCGGTTCGGAACCCGAGGATTGACGTAGCTTGCGCAGTGCTTTCACCTCGATCTGGCGGATGCGCTCGCGGGTGATGTCGAACTGTCTCCCGACTTCCTCGAGGGTATGGTCGGTGCTCATATCGATGCCGAAACGCATGCGCAGGACTTCGGCTTCCCGCTCGGGCAGACCGGCCAGGGCTTTCCGGGTTGTTTCGCGTAAGCCCGAAGTCGTCGCCGACTCGACCGGCGACGTGGCATAAGGGTCTTCGATCAGATCGCTCAGATGGGTGTCCCCGTCGTCGCCGATGGGGGTTGCCATCGAAACGGGCTCTCGGGTGATCTTGAGTATCGCCCGCACTTTGTCCTCGGACAGGTCCATGCGCTCCGCCAGTTCCTCCACCGTTGGGTCGCGGCCCAGCTCTTGCAACATTTGGCGCGAGATCCGGTTCAGCTTGTTGATCGTTTCGATCATATGGACCGGGATGCGAATGGTACGCGCCTGGTCGGCGATGGCCCGCGTGATCGCTTGGCGAATCCACCACGTGGCATAAGTGGAGAACTTGTAACCGCGTCGGTATTCGAATTTGTCCACCGCTCTCATCAAGCCGATATTGCCTTCCTGGATCAGGTCGGGAAATTGTAGGCCCCGGTTGGTGTACTTCCTGGCAATGGAGATCACCAGCCGCAGATTCGCCTCGACCATCTCCTTTTTCGCTTGCTGTGCCTGATTCTCAGCGATCGAGACACGTCTGTTCATCTCCTTGATGTCACCCATCGAAAGTCCGGTCGCTTGTTCGATTCGGGCCAGTTCGTTTTGAGCTCGTTCGATTCTGTCGGCGAATGCCGCCAGCGGCTCGGCAAAAGGCGCGTCCTTTTTCAACTGTTCCGGCAGCCAATCCGGAGAAGTCTCGTTTCCGACGAAAGAATCGATAAACTCCGCGCGAGGCATTTTTGCCTGGTGTACGCAGATATCCTGGATCGATCTTTCCTGCTCGCGAATCTTGGCGACGGTGCTATGTAAAACTCCCGTCAGTTCCTTAAGAAACTGTGGCGTTTTCTTGAATTCCAGGAAGCTCTCGGTCAAAGCCTGGAAGGCTTTTTCCGTGTGCTCGTGGCGGTAGCCGAATTCTTGAAGCATGCTGAGCGCGGTGTCGTAACGCTTGGCGAATTCCGCCAGTCTTTCCTTTACTTGCACGGAATCCGGACTGCTTTCGGTTTCCTCGGGTAACTCGGCGTCCGATTCCGCGTCGAGCGAAACTTCTTCGGACTGCGGTACCTGACTGACGAAACCCGAAATCAGATCGGACAGACGTACGCCGCCCCGCTCGATGGTTTCGAAAGCCTTGAGAAAATGGTCCATGGCGGGTAAAAAACGCGCCAATTCCTGCGCCGCCTGGTTCAGGCCCTCTTCGATCCGCTTGGCGATGCTCAACTCCTCATTCCGGGTGAGCAAATCCACGGCCCCCATCTCACGCATGTATATGCGTACCGGATCGGACGTGCGTTTTTGTTCGGCATCGATCGCCGAGGTCAGCACTGCGGCGACGGCTGCGGTTTCCTCTTCATCCTCCTCGGTGACAACCGCCGGCACGGAAATCAGATCGGCGTCAGGCGCCTCTTCGTACACGTCGATCCCGATATCCTCGATCAGGCCGACGATATCTTCGATTTGATCCGGATCGGCCATGTCGTCGGGCAGATGGTCGGTGATCTCCGTGTAGGTCAGATAGCCCTGGATTTTGCCCTTGGCGATGAGCTCTTCGAGCTGAAATTGCTGCTGTTCTTGATTCATCAACTGAGTAGTCGTACTAGCTATGTTGCTAAAAAATTCAAACTTGTCTATTTATGGAAATCGTTGAGAAAACCGACGAATATCGATCACTATCTGTAAACAGGTTCCGTTGGATTGAATTCGGGTTCCACGCTTGCCGACGTTCCGGATTATCTCGACGGGTGAGCGTCTTCGCTCGGTCGGCTAGGCCTTAAATAAGGCTAGATCTTGCTTTTCCAATAGACCGGGAAGTCTTTCGGAATGAACGCGGTACCGTGGGAGAGGACCGTCTTTATAGAAGTTCTGTCGGTTTTTCAATGCAATAGACTTACCCATGGGCGCTTAAGTTCCGTATCTATTGGGCGAGTTCGGAGCGGGGCGCGAGTGCCGCGCAGCAACCGAGGATTTGAAACAAGGTCTAATTCATCGGGCGTTCAGTGGCCGGGTATAGCGACTCGTCGACAAGGCTACACATAAACTTTGACGCGATCGGGGAGACAATAGTGCCAGTCGTTTTAATTTCCTCAGTTTTCCGGGCGAGGCACCCATGCTCGTAGATTCGTCCAGATGCTTACCTTACCGTTCAGCTCGGAAGGCGAGCCCCTAGTGAGCGCCCGGCCGATCGATGCGATAGGCATTCGTTGGCTCCCGTTGGTGCTGGCCATGATAGGTGTCTCCGGTTGCGCGATCGATCCGGCCCGTCTGAACGGTCTCAGCGATCTCGATGTTTGTCGCGGGTACGCGGTTTACGCTACCTGGTTCATTTCCAATTCCCGGGCAGATCAATACAGGCATGAAATCGAGCGGCGAAACTTGGTTACTCCGGAAGAATGGGTACTGGTGGAGCAGAAGCGAATCCAAAAGGGCATGAGCCGATGCGCTCTTTATGCCTCATGGGGCATGCCGATGAGTGAGAATACGGTAGACGGGGCCGAGGAAGAAATCCGACACGTTTACCACGCCGGCTGGCTGATGTCGCCCGGCTCCGTCTACACGAAACACGGCAAGATCGAAGCTTGGGCGTATTGAATAGCGGGCGCATCGTCGAATACCCCATCTTCGCCCGTTTGGTCCCGGTGCTAGAACATGGAGCACGTTTGTCCGAACTTGCCACGGAAAAGGCCTTGCTCCACACTGGCGTTATTAACCCGGCCTATAAATATAGGCCGGGTTAATCCGGGGCAGGGATGCCCCGGCGCGGCGACAAGCCGCGTGAGCCCAGGCCGGGCGTGTACCGGCCTGGGCGGCGGCCCGAAAGACCAGGAGGGTATTTACGGGCCTGATTAATAGATAAGCCAGTCGCGGTACCCGGCCTGGACAGGATGGATTCGGACCGAACGGAACCAAAGGAAGGATGACCATGGCGACTCAACGGCAACCACTAGGCACCCACGGCTCGAGCCGCCGGGGCAGCGGCCAACCCCAGCAGGTAGCGTAACGGATGGATGGACGACAAGTACTGATCAACCGGCAGACTTGGGATCAATTTATCCGCTCGGTCAAGAGTTTCGCCGGTTCCGAGGTCGGCGGGCGGGCCAAGCGGCTGTTCGCGGGGCTCATTCTCCTGCTGTTCGCGGTCAATGGCCTGAATGTGGTCAGCAGCTACGTCGGCCGGGATTTCATGACGGCGATCGAACACCGTAACGTGTCCGCGTTCACTGGCCAGGCCCTTCTCTGGATCGGCGTGTTTGTCGCGGCCTCGGCGGTGGCGGCGATTTTCCGGTTTACCGAAGAAAGGCTCGGTTTGCTGTGGCGAGAGTGGCTGACGCGATTGGCGGTCGTCCACTACCTCGAGCGCAGGGCCTATTTCCGTCTGGATGAAACCGGGAAGATTACCAATCCGGACCAGCGTATCGCCGAGGATATAAGGGTATTTACCGCAACCACGCTGTCCTTCGTACTCATGCTCCTCAATGCCACGTTCACCGTATTGGCATTTTCAGGGGTCATGTGGTCGATCAGTCCGATCCTGTTCGCCGTTACCATCGCGTATGCCGCCGGCGGTTCATACCTGACCATTGTGTTGGGCCGAACGCTGGTCGAATTGAACTATGCCCAGCTCGATAAGGAAGCCAATTTCCGGGCCGATCTCATCCATGTCCGGGAGAATGCCGCGTCGGTGGCGCTGCTGCACCGCGAACGGCGGCTTGGCGCCCGGCTCTTGCGTCATCTTGACGATTTGACGGGAAATTTTCGGCGGATCATCACGGTGAACCGGAACCTTAATTTCTTTACCACGGGCTATAACTACCTGATCCAAATCATCCCCGCCCTCGTCGTGGCGCCTTTTTTCATTCAAGGGCGCGTCGAGTTCGGCGTGATCACTCAGTCGGCGATAGCCTTCGCCCATTTGGTGGGCGCCTTCTCGCTGATCGTCACGCAGTTCCAATCGATTTCTTCGTTCGCTGCGGTGATCGCGCGGCTCGGTTCGTTGGCCGAGGCCATCAGCGGGGCTCGAGCGCCCGAAAGATCGGCCATCGAGACTAGCGAAGGCGAGCACGTGGCTTATGTGGGGCTGAACGTGCTGTCGCCGAGCGATGGCCGTCCCTTGATCAAGGATTTGACCGTCTCGATTTCGCCCGGAATCAGGGTTTTGGTCATCGGGCCGAGCGAGGAGGCCAAAGTGGCATTGTTCCGAGCCACTGCCGGTATCTGGGATAGCGGAACGGGGCGTATCGTTCGACCCGAGTCCAATCAGATTTACTTTCTTCCGGAACGGCCCTACCTTCCACCGGGCACGCTGCGGGAATTGCTCGTTCGCAGCGGGACAGAGGAATCGATCGCGGAAAACCGAATACTGGGCGTGCTGCGCGCTTTGGATCTCGAGCCTATATTGGCGCGTATCGGCGGGCTCGATGTCGAGCGGGATTGGGACCACATGCTTTCGCTCCGGGAGCAACAGCGATTGGCTTTTGCCCGTCTCATGCTGGCCGCCCCGCGTTTCGCCTTTCTGGATCGCATCAGTACTTCCATGCGGGCCGACGAGGCCGGCCAGCTGTTGAGGATGCTCTCGAAAAGCGAAATCACTTATGTCACGTTCAGTCGATGGACGACTGGACGAAGGGGCACCGATGAGAAGCTGGAGAACTACGATGCCGTCCTCGAACTCGCCGGAGACGGTGGATGGAAATGGCGGTTGATTCAGGATGAAGAATAATATGGAAGCGATTTGTCCTCGGCGGCTATGTTCCGACTCGGATTGGCACTCATTGCATTTCTGATGCTTGTCGCGGCAGCCGGAACCGCGCCGGCCGATTCCGCACAGGTGTTGGACAGGTTCGGACGGGGGGAGGGCTGGAGCACCGTCGCAGGGCAGGGAGCCCGAGTATCATTGGCGCCGGACCGGGGCCGGGAGGGATCGGCCTTACGCATCGACTTCGATTTCCGGAAGGGCGGCGGCGAAGTCATCGTCCACAAGCCGTTTCCGATTGCGCTGCCCGATAATTACGCCGTTACTTTAGCCCTACGCGGCACCGCGCCGCCCAACGTTCTCGAGATCCGATTGGTCGACCGGTCGGGCAAAAATGTCTGGCGCTTCCGAGATCCCGAATTTCGTTTCCCCAAAACCTGGCAGACGCTGCGCGTCAAGCGTCGCCGGTTCGAGTTTGCCTGGGGGCCGGCGGGCGAAAAAGAATTGGCGGAACTAGGGCTTATCGAGTTCGTGATCGCGCGCGGAACCGGAGGCCGCGGCACGCTCTGGATCGACGATCTGCGACTCGAACCGCTTCCGCCGCAGCGCGCTTATTCCGGATCGCCGTTCTTGACGGCGTCGAGTTCGCTTCCGGGGCTGGAACCGGCGCGGTTGCTGGATCAGCACCCCGAAGCGGCATGGCATAGCGCGAGCAACCGCGAACCTCAGTGGCTGCTTCTGGACTTCCGCGAGCGCCGGGAGTACGGCGGATTGATCATCGATTGGCACCCAGAGGACTATGCCACGGCGTATTCGGTCGAACGTTCCGACGACGGCCGAAATTGGCACAGGGCTTATGCGGTAACCCAAGGCAACGGCCGGCGCGACTACATTCCTATGCCTGAGTCGGAGTCCCGTTTCGTGCGGCTTTCCCTGGCGCAAAGCCGGCGCGGGAAGGGTTTCGGAATTCGCCGCGTCGAGGTCGCGCCGATCGACTTCAGTTCTTCGTCCAACCGAATGTTCGAACGCATCGCCCGCGATTCCGAAAGGGGGGCTTACCCCCGTTATTTTTTAGGCGAGCAAACCTACTGGACGGTGATAGGCAGTTCCGGAACCGAACGCCGAGGTGCGGAACGCGAAGCCCTTCTGAACGAAGACGGCATGCTCGAGGTCGACGAGGGTGCGTTTTCCGTGGAGCCTTTTCTTTATGTCGATGGACGGCTCCATGGCTGGGCCGACGGAACCGCTAAGCCCTCTCTCGAACGCGGCTATCTGCCGATTCCTTCGGTGCGCTTGGAACGAGGGCCGCTCTATCTCACGGTCACCGCGCTGGCGAGCGATGATCCGAAAGGTTCGATCCTTGCCCGTTATCGAGTCGAGAACCACACTGGAGCGGCCGTGAAAGCAAGTCTTTTTCTCGCCGTGCGCCCGTTCCTGGCGAATCCGCCGTGGCAATCCCTGCATACCATGGGCGGCGTTTCGCGTATCTACAGGCTTGGATGCGAAAATGCCGTTCTCCGGGGCGACGACCGTCTCGTCGTGCCGCTGACGCCGGCCGCCCAAGCCGGCGTCACGAGCTTAGATGGTTATCCGATCACTCTGGATCTGGCTCGAGACGCCGTTCCGCCCGCGAAAGCCGTAACCGATGCGAACGGATTGGCCAGCGGCGTGCTTCGTTATCCGCTCGTTCTCGCGCCTGACGAAACGCGGGATGTTTATCTTGCGCTTCCCGCAAAAGGCGATCCGGGTAGCCCGAAAAGACTTCTACATGGCGCGGATGCCGGCCAATTCTGGGAAAGGCAATACGCCGAGATCGTTCGAAAGTGGGAGAGGGAACTGGGGCAGGTCGCGTTTCGGGTGCCGCCGGCCGAGGAGGATTTCGTCCGCACCGTGAAGAGCAATCTCGCCTACATCCTGATTCATCGCGACGGACAGGCCTTGCGGCCCGGTTCGCGACGCTACGGCCGCACCTGGATTCGGGATGGGGCGATTACCTCCGCTACGCTTCTGGCCTTCGGCCATGCGGCGGAGGTGCGCGAGTTTATCCGCTGGTACGCTGGCTATCAGACGGCGGACGGAGCGATTCCCTGCTGCCTGGACCCGTGGGGTCCGGACGCCATGATCGAGCATGACAGTGCCGGTCAATTCGTTTACACAATCGCCAATTACTACCGCTATACCGGCGACCTCGAGTTCCTGAAGAGCTTGTGGTCCCGCATAACGCGGACCATCGACTACCTAGCCGCCCTGCGGCGGCAGCGTTTGACCGAGGATTACACCAAAGGCGAAGCTTTTCGTTTCTTCGGCCTCATACCGGAATCGGCCAGTCACGAAGGCTATGTGGCCCGTCCGGTCCATTCTTACTGGGATGATTTCTGGGCAATCCGGGGCATCGACGATGCCGCTCAATTGGCCGCCGCCGTCGGCGATCGCGAACGAGCGGCCCGCTATGCCGAATTGCGGGATGCTCTGCGCGCCGATGTCCACAGCTCGATCGGCTTGACTCGACGCAAGTTCGGCATCGACTTTGTTCCCGGTTCCGCGGAGCTCGGCGACTACGATCCGACCTCCACGGCGATCGCCCTTTCGATCGGCGGCGAGGCAACGGGACCCCTGGCTCCGGTTTTTCAGCGGACTTTCGGTCGTTATGCCGGCGATGTCGAGGCCCGGATAAGACGCGAGCTCGATGAGCAGGCCTATGCGCCTTACGAATTCCGCAATGTCGGCGCCCTGGTTCGGCTCGGAAAACGGGATGCGGCGTTCAGGACGCTACAGTTTCTTTTCCAAGGAAGACGCCCGGCTGCGTGGAATCAGTGGGCCGAGATCGTCTGGCGCGATCCCCTCGCGCCGCGTTTCATCGGCGATATGCCTCATTCGTGGATCGGGGCGGAATTCATCCAGGCTTTCCTGACCCTGTTTGCTTACGAAGAGACCGATCGGCGCCTGGTGATCGGTGCCGGTTTGCCGCGCCATTGGGTGGAAGCGGCGGGGGGCGTGGGAGTCGCGGGGCTGAAAACGTCCTATGGAATACTGAGTTATCATGCCGAAGTGCCTGCCCCCGGCGAAACCCGGATCCGGATCGATGAGGGTCTGACGATCCCGCCGGAAAACATCATCATCGATCTGCCCCTGCCGCAGGCGCCGCGCCGGATCGAAGTGAACGGCAAGGCGCAGACGTTGACCAATGGCCGATTCTTACTTCGGGATCTTCCGGCCGAGGTGGTTTTCCGCTATTGACCCGAGATTTTCCACGGCGAGCCGCTTGCACCGATAAGAACTGCGGGTGAATCGTAACCGAGAACTGACCGTTTCCTGACGACTCTTGTGCTCTAGCGGGTCTATGATCACCATCGACGTAACTGACAAAAGAGTCTTTTGCATGTTTCTTCTAGAGTCTAAACAACAGATCAGTTGCTTTGCCAGATTCTTCTTTGTGGGCCTTGCGGTATCCGCCACGTCTTTGCTGGCCACCGTTGCCTTCGTAGTGTTCATTCTGGTACCCGAGGAAGTGCGAAGCGCCACCCTACGCGGACCGCTTTTTCCTTGGTAAGTGATTGGCAATATGGTAAGGCTCGAAAATCCTGCTGGCGTGCCGTTGTCGGATAATTCCGAACGCAACCGTTAGCGGTTGACTGCTCTTCCCCAGCCTGTCCGGTTGAGGCGCGCACCCCCCCTCGCATTTCTGCTTCCGGCCACGCTCATGTTCAGGTATGGCCGCGATTTACTACTTGAAGTGTTTGCAAGTAGCCTCGGACCTCGGCTGATAGTTATACTAAGTTCCGATACGGTGCCTAATTAAGCGCATCATCGAATAAGGCGAGCCGAATTGGGCGGCGCCTTTCATATTCATCGATCGGCCGATACCATGAAAATGAAGGCGGCTGATCCTTACATCAGCATTTAACGTCGTCCTCTTCCACTTTCAACGCCGGTTGACATGCTTTTCGGCCAGATGGATCGGCCATCGGGCTTTGCCGGAACATTGCTTGATTCAGCGAGATGCCAAAAAATATTCTGACGATCTCCATTCTTGCCGCTCTCGTGCTGGGTGTGGCCTGCGGAGAACTGGTCCGCCGTTTCGTTCCCGATCCGGACGAAATCAAAACGTTCGTCAGTAATGTTTCGCTCTTGACCGAGGTTTTCATGCGCCTCATCAAAGCGATCATCGCCCCGCTCGTGTTCTCGACTCTGGTGGTCGGAATCGCCAAGCTGGGCGATGTCAAGGCGATCGGTCGACTGGGCGGAAAAGCCCTGTTCTATTTCTTCGTTGCGAGCCTCGCTTCGCTCTCGCTCGGCATGGTCCTGGTCAATCTGGCACAACCGGGCGTTCAGCTCCATCTGCCTGTCTCTCAGGACGCCGTACATGCTGCTCTGCCTGCAAACCACTTTGACCTGAAGACGCTCCTCCACCACGTGATTCCGCAAAATGTAGTGGAAGCCATGGGGAACAACGAGATCTTGCAAATCGTCGTGTTCGCATCGTTTTTTGGGGTGGCGGCGGCAACAACTGGAGATCGGGGCGAACCCATTATCGCCGCGCTGGATGCCCTGGGGCACGTGATGCTGCGGGTGACCGGCTACGTCATGCTGTTGGCGCCATTAGCCGTGTTCGGGGCGGCCGCGGGGATTATTGCCCAGAAGGGAACAGGTATTATCTCAACCTACGGTACGCTGATGATCGAGTTCTATCTGGCGCTGGTACTGCTCTGGGGAATGCTGATTTGCGTGGGATTTCTGGTGATTGGGACGCGGATAAAAAACTTGCTTTCGCGGCTTGGCGGACCGTTCTTGCTGGCTTTCAGTACGGCCAGCAGCGAGGCCGCATTTCCGAAGACGCTGCAGGAACTGGAGCGGTTCGGTTGTCCCAACCGCATTGCCAGTTTCGTGCTTCCCTTGGGTTATTCCTTCAATCTGGATGGCTCGATGATGTACATGACCTTCGCGACCTTGTTCATCGCCCAGGCGTACGGCATCGATTTATCGCTTCACCAGCAAATCATCATGCTGCTTACGCTGATGCTTACCAGCAAAGGCATCGCGGCCGTGCCGCGGGCGTCACTGGTCATCATTACCGGCGCACTATCGATGTTCGATATCCCGGAAGCGGGGCTGCTACTGCTCTTGCCTATCGACCATTTCCTGGACATGGGACGTTCCGCCACCAATGTTCTGGGCAATGCAGTGGCCGCGACGGTTCTGTCGAAGTGGGAGAAGCAGCTTCGCCATTGAGGGCACTCGGCTGAGGATGCACCGTCTCGATGGGCAACACCGTGCCGCGACGATGCCCTGGCTTTAGGCTGGCCTTACCTCGCGTGAGGCGAGCAAGGTCTTGAGGATACCGGGGTCGATCGGCTTGACCAGATGATGATTGAAACCGGCCGCTGCGCTTCGCTGTCGGTCTTCGGCTTGTCCGTACCCCGTCAGGGCGAAAAGCGTCATCGAGTCTCCGTATTCCTTTCGTAAGTGCTGAGCGACTTCATAGCCGCTCATTCCCGGCAAACCGAGATCGAGCAAAACCACATCCGGCTTATACGTCTGGCATATATCCACTGCGGACCGGCCGTCATGGACGATGCGTGTTTCATGTCCCCACAGCTTCACCAGCAGGGCCATCGATTCCGCCGCGTCGTAATTGTCGTCCACCACTAGAACCCGTAGCACGGGCGGTGCTTCGGACGCCGGTAGAGCGCTCCAAGAGTGGGAAACCAGCTCGGTTTTTGCAGACAAAAGCGGGAGGTAGATAATGAACTCGCTGCCTTTTCCAGGTCCGTCGCTGCGCGCTTCGACATAGCCCCCGTGCATTTCCACCAGCCGTTTGACCAGTGAGAGCCCGATGCCCAATCCTCCGCGGGCACGGTCGATCCCCGGATCGACTTGGGCGAAGAGGTCGAAGACTTCGGACAGATCGTTCTCGGCAATTCCGATACCGCTGTCTCGAATCGAGACGAGGACTTCGTCCTTCCGGTCCTTGACGGTCACCCAGATGTGTCCGCCGTCCGGAGTGTACTTGTTGGCGTTATTGAGAAGATTGTCGAGTACCTGCGTTAATCGAACATCATCGCCCTCGACATAAAGAGGACAGGGCGGCAAAGTCAGCGTGACGGTATGCTGATGCGCCGATGCGCTGGGCCGGTGGTTTTCCACGACCCGAGCGGTTAAGGCCACGAGATCCACGGGCAGTTTGTGCAGGTTGATTTTGCCGCGCGTGACCCTTGAAACATCGAGAAGGTCGTCCACCAGCCGAGCCAGGTGCTGGGTCTGCCTCTCGATCATTTCGAGCGGCCGTTGACTCTCGGGCAGTAGCGGCACTTGGCGATGCAGGATATGGACGGCGTTACGGATCGGCGCCAGAGGATTCCGAAGCTCATGGGCCAGCATCGCCAGGAATTCGTCTTTGCGGCGGTCAGCATCGGCAAGCTCGGCCGCTCGGCGCCGCAACGAGTCTTCCAGCCGCTTGTACTCGCTTAAATCGACGATGAACGCGATCCAGGTGAATGGTGAGCGTTCCAGCGCAGTGGCGCAGATCAGGATCGGCACCCGAGTGCCGTTCTTACGGATGAATTCTTTCTCGAAAGGCGTGATCGCGCCGTGATCCAATAACTGGTTCCGAGCCGCTTCATCCAAGGCTTGGTATTCGGGCGGCGTCATCTCCGGCCAGCGTAATCTTCCCGCCTGCAGATCCTCACGGCTGTAACCCAACATATCGAGGAAGATCTGGTTGGCATTGCAGATCTGGTCTTCGATTCCCTCAAACACTCCGATGATATTGGCTTCCACCAAGCGCCGGGCGCGCATTTCGCTTTCGCGCAAGGCCTCTTCGGTTTGCCGGCGCTCGATGGCCAAAGCCAGCGTATAGGCAACGGCGCGCAGGAATTGGGCATCATCCTCGGTAAAAGCGCGGTGCTTTTTGGTATGCACGCCCAACACGCCGTAGGGCCGCGCATACCCGGGAATGGTGATGCTCATGCCACTCACGACGCCGTGCTCGAAGAGCAGAGGCGGACCGCTGAAGCGCGTCTCGCTGCGAAGGTCGTCGACGATGACCGGTTCGCCGGCGATCAGGGTGCTCTCGTCGGCCGGTTTGGAGATTAGCAGCGTGTAACCTGCTTGAGACTCCAAACCGGCGCTGACCGTTGCTTCTCCAACCAATCCTTCTCGCCAGCCCACACCCGCCTTCAATCGTAAGGCCCGACCATCGGGAAGAAGCTCCAGGATTTTCGTGTACTCGATGTCGAGACACTGGGCGATCTGTTCCACGGCGTGCTTCATCAGCCGATCAAGACTGGTGCCGGCCAGGGCCGATTGGCTCAGATCGGCGAGAATAGCCTTGCGGTGCGCGTGCTCCTGGATTTCGGCCTCGGCAGTCTTGTGGGGAGTGATATCGCGTATGACGCTTATGGTTAAGGTACCTTCCTCCGCCTTGATGGGCGCCAGATGGACGTCCACGGGAAACTCGCTGCCGTCCCGTCGCAGGCCGTAGAGTTCGGGGCGCTGGCTCATCTTGAGCCGATAAGGCGCTGCGCGGTAGTGCTGCCGGTGATCGATATGACGTGCTCTATAACGCTCCGGAATCAAGCTCTCGATTGGTCGACCCAGTAAATCTTCTCGATCGTAGCCGAACAATCGCTCCAGCTCCGCGTTGATTTGCCGGATGCGGCCTTGAGAATCGACGACCGCGATAGCATCCGGCAAGGCTTCGAAAAGAGCCTGACACAGCGTTTGATTCTCGGGCGATATTGCTTCGCTCGGCTTGGGCTTCGCGCGATCCCAGAGAGTTTCAAAAGAGCAGGGATTGATCTGTTTCATGATGCTGCACGCTGGGACGGCGGAGTTTACTTCTTCCGCTCCCTGAACGTTAGTGTCTCCTTATGGCATCGACGCAATCGGAGACCGATGGACCATTAAAGACCGCCGAGAATGAGTTGCTATCGGGATGCATTCGCGGGAGCACTGCGCGTCTCGGTACCGGGGTGTGGTTATTCATCGCGGTTTGACCTATTCAAACCCGTCCTGGTTTCCATGATTTTAGAGCCTTACGCGATATTTGGTGGAAGTTTCTTTGAGTTTGTCCTAAACGCGGGGCTCGCCGATAGCTGCGCTTTCGCCGATGTGAACGCCGCTCTGTTTTCACTGCCTGAAGTTCGGCAGGTGGTACAGGCCGTCCGCAGCTTGTCATCAGCCGGAAACAATTTATCGAGAAGATATAAGCCGAGGATCTTGGTGCATCAGGTGTCGCACCAAACCGGACCAGGGACGGTCTACCTTTGCTGATAGGCTTCGGTCTCCAAAATCATTTGCCGGAGCCATTCCATATACGGGGTTCCGCCGGTTCCCCTCGGGTCGCCGGTCCAGCGATTGATATATTCCTGCGCCCAGCCGTAATGGACACGGCGGAAAGAGGCAATCGCCTCGAGTATGGCATTAAAAGATTCTTTGTAGCGGGGGTGTCGGACGTTCGGCATGGCCTCGACCTCCTCGATGAGCCGGCGATGTTCGATAGGCATGTAGTTCCGCATGTCGGCCAAATGATCGGTCAAAGCCGAACGCTGGTGCGGAATCTTCAGGAACGCAACCAAAGTCGGCATGATACTGCTCTGCGCGCCGGTCTCGCCGCGGAATCGGATAGGCGCTTGGTCCACGCACTCATAAGTCACGCCGTCGAAAAATCGGATATACGGCCTAAAAGTCTTGTAATACAGGCGTGCATCCATTTTCTCGGGTATCCGTTTGAGCACTTCGACTTGGCGTCGCACTGCACTTTCGATTTGCCACAGTTCGGTGCCGATGTCGGAATTCGGATCGACGGCGAATTTCCGTTTGACCGAAGCAATGGCGGCCAGAATGTCTGCGGCAATCGCCTCGATTTCCACATGTACCAGAATGAACCAGTGTTCATCGTACATGTGAACGAAATTCTGGATCGTGTCGATGTTCCCCAACCGAATCGGCTGGTCTTTGCGGAAGCGCTTCCAGTTATACAAGGCATAGCCGTCGTAGCTCAAAATCGGCGGACGCCCCAACAGCAGGCAGGCTTTTGCCAGCGGTACGGCGATGTTGCGCGGCAGCATTCGCGCCGGTTCCATCCCGACCTGATTGACATAAGCGGAGGCGAGAAAACCGATCCGTAGGTAGTACAGCCGAAGCTGCGGCAGCGTTTCGGCAGTGACCGGTTCCTCCCAGCTCGGGATATCGAGCTCCCGCGCATAAGCGCGAAATCCTACGTCATGCAGAAGGCTCGGCAAATCACGGCCGACCTCGTCGATTACGGCGTAGCGGGAATCGTAAGGGAAGGCCGTGAGGGGGTCCTGTTCTGGTAGAAAGCCGCGCTCAGCATAATGGGATTTCAACAGTTCGCTTGCTCCGGCCTGCGAGGCTCCCGGGCCGAGTCTGTCGTACTGCCCGTGTGTGTCGGTGATCATTGCTGCTCCGGTGAAAAGCGGGTTTTGCTGCGACTGAGACCCCGGTTATGCGAACTTCGTTCGCTTTGTGGGGAGTAGTCTCCGTGGTAATGGCCTTCCGAGCTACTATGCGGCGGCTCCCTTATCAATCCTCCGAACGGCAATCCGAGTCCTTTTGGCTCGTCGATATCCGCCGCGACACCGAGCCACTTTATGATTTGAATTTTTCCGTGTCCAGTCGGGGGGGGGTAATCGACTTGCCGTCGATAGCGGCATGCCGCATGGACGCATTCCGTGCAGCGCGTCAACCACGTCTTGAACGGTGCCGGTCCAGAAGTCCGATGTCTCCGGCACCGTTCATGAGTGCCCGGAATGTCCCAACAAGAACCCGAGGGTTTCCAGCAATACCCCGAATCCTAGAAAAACCAGGCCGATCCAGGCGTTCTCCGGAGCAAGCAGAAACAGCACTCCCCCGGTTGCCAGTAAACCCAAAGATATACGCCTGCGACTGGTCGGACTCTTGAGCATGGGGATCGATGCTACGGTTCAGCCCCAAGCGATTTCAGTTGATTAAATTGCTCCGGAGTCAATACGGCATTGATCGCCGCGCGGGAACTCAAAGCCGTGTTCACCAATGCGTCGAAAGCCGCCGTGTGATTTTTTGCCGCAATACGGATAGCCGCCTCGTCGCTCGCCGGGTTCAGAAAGAGGCGATAGGCCGATCGTTGGGTTTCACGAAGTTTCTTGCCGATTTCCTTGATCTTTTGCTGATTGTCTTGGTGTATCCGCACGATCTTGCCGATTTGTTCGTCGGACAGCTTGAGCTCGTTGACGTGGCGAAGCATCACGTTTTCATAGCTTTCATGCGCCCGCAATCCGCCTTCTTGCAAGCTTTCCAATAGCTTGCGCAGCTTGGCGCCATGCGCGCTGTCCATGGCGCGCGGCTGGCTTTCGGTTGCGGGCGTTTTCGCGGCTGCCGGCAATCCCCATGCGGTTAATGCAAAAACCGATGCCGTCAACAAAGCGGAGAGCTTTTTCATGGGTTTCCTCGTCATCCAACGCCGATCGTCAGATCATTGCGCTTCGAGGCCGACGAGCAACGCCCGGTAAGCGCATCGTCGAGTGTGCCCCGGGAGAACGTTGGACATAACGAGCACCGGAAAGCACTAATCGCGTCGGCCATCGAACTTGAACAACCAGGCGACTCGGCCCCGAGCCAATTTCGACCGTCATCGAAATATTCGATCGGACAGCCCGTGGCCTAGTTCCGCCTGGACCACCGCACTCGTGAGTCTCGTGCTGACGGCAGTTGGTCGACCATTCGTGGGCCCCAAGATTTTTTCGCAAACGAAGGCCGCGCACTATGGTCTATCAAAGATTAAAGCGTATCCTTGTAGGAAGCCGGCATGTACGACTGGATTGTCGTTGTCCCGGTGTTCGGGCATGGCTGTAACCTGTTCGGATTCTTGGGCTTCGACCGAAAAGCCGGTTATTGTTCTAGTAAAGGAGATAGACGATGCGGAAGGCTTTCTACGGACGCTGCGCCCCCCGGTTTTTCGTGCTTCGAATTATCTTGGCAAGTGCTCTTACGGCCTATGCGTCTTTACTCTCCGCGAGATCGGTCGATACCGGGAGACACCGCGTGATAGCCGCCGAGATCATTGTTCTGCCCGCGCCGCATACCGCGGGTTCCATGTCATTGGAAGAGGCCTTGCACAGGCGCGATTCGGTTAGGGAGTTTCTCGGGACGCCGATGTCGTTGGAAGACGTATCTCAGCTCTTATGGGCCGCTCAGGGAATCACCCACGACGATCAGCTCCGCACCGCCCCTTCGGCCGGTGCGCTTTATCCGTTGGAGCTGTACCTAGTGGGCGGCGACGTTCTCAATCTGCCGGCAGGCATTTACCGGTATCTCCCTCAACGGCACCGGCTGGAGGTGATCCGTCGCGGCGATTTTCGGGCCGATCTCGCCGCCGCGGCAATGCATCAGGATTGGCTGAAAGACAGCGCGGCAATCCTGGTATTCGCTGCCGTGGAGGAGCGAACGACCGCGAAGTACGGCTCCCGCGGCCGCGCCTACGTCCATGCGGAAGCCGGGCATGCGGCGCAGAACGTTTTGCTTCAGGCGGTAGCCCTGGGACTTGGCGGTACGCCGGTCGGGGCATTCGATGACGAGTGGTCGGCGCAAGTTCTGGACCTTCCAGCGGAGGAGAAGATCCTATATTTGGTGCCCATCGGAAAGCCGCGCTAAGAGGTTATGCGAGAAGCTACTCGCGTCCCATAGAGGCCCTTTCGACTGAGCCTAGGACGGGCACGCTCTTGGGCTGCCCGCGAGGCTTCCCACATACCCTCCAAGAGACGCCGGCGGCGAGAGCGATCCCCCTTGTATCCTGGAACGGCACCGTGCCGATTGACGGTTTTGATCATTCAGGGAGTGAACCATGCGACGTTTGCACATTGCCATCGTCGGTTTCGGCAGACTCGGTTTGGCGTGTGCCGAAGCGGCACGGAACGACGAACAGATTGTCTTGGCCGGTGTCGTGCGCCGACCGGAGTCGGCGCAGATCCTGCCCGCTCCCTTCGATCGGATTCGTGTCGTTTCCCATATCCGCGAATTGTCCGGTCTCGATGCGGTGTTGGTCTGTATCCCAGCGGAGTGGGTTAGGGGCTGCGTACACGATTTGCTCCAACTGGGTCTGCCCGTCGTCGAGTGCGCAAGATTTCATGGCGAGGCTGTTCTTGAGCACAAGCAGGCCATAGATCGCTGGGCGATCCGCTTCGAGCGGCCCGCTGTCGTGGGCGCCGGCTGGGACCCTGGGGCGCTGTCCTTGATGCGGGATTTGTTCGCTCTGCTCACGCCGAAAGGACACACCGACATCAGTCATAGGCCCGGCATCAGCCTGCATCACACCACGCTGGCCGGCTCCGTACCGGGAGTTAAGGGGGCGCTTTCGACGGAACACCGGAACGCCGACGGGCAGATGGAGCGCTATGTCTATGTCGAATTGGCGGACGGCGCGAGACTGGAAGAAGTGAAAGCGGCCGTTGCCGCTGACCCGCTGTTCGGGGGCGACATCACCACCGTATTTCAGGTCGAGAGTATGGCGGCGCTCGAGGACGAGCACGGCGTACTGCTGCAACGCCACGGTTCGGCCGGTCAAACCAAACACCAGTATCTGATGTTCGAAGCGCGCCTTTCCGAGGCCGCCCTGAGCGCTCAAATGATGCTGGCGGCGGCCCGTGCGCTGCCCGGTTTGAAGCCTCGCGCTTATTCGCTGTTCGATCTGCCTCTGGGCGCCCTTTGGGGTGAGTTGCGTAAGGATTCGGAACAGACGTTTCTCTGAGTCGCTGCCGTGCATCCTTATATCTCGATTCTTCCGTTCACAAGAAGCAGAATTTCCGGCTGATCACCGGGAGAGCGACCTCGGATCGGTAGGTTACGCGGAGCCTGTCCTGAGCCTGTCGAAGGGCCTGTCCCGAGCGGAGCCTAGGGGCTAACCCACCATCGATGGGTTTCGCTTCGCTCTACCCATCCTACGATGAATGTTCACTCGAATGCCGAATGGAATTAGCTATGTTCGCCTGTTTTCTTTCGAATCGGCGAAGGTATGTTGGCCAAGAATGCGTGAAACAATGTCGGATCGTAACCGACAGCAAATCCCAGCAAGGATAATAGTCCCGCCATCCTGAGATACTGGGCGGCATTGGTCTCGCTGATCGCTTCCGTCGTTCCGCCGGGAATTCCGATGGCCAAACCGGCGATGTACAGCAGATAAACCAGAAAGCTGCGGCACATGCTGGCCAATGGAGATTCTACCCGGTAGGCCATGCTTACGGGAGCCAATGCCTGGTCGGAGTCTGCGGGTTGATCCTGGTCTTCGGTCCCTGCTTGATACCCCTTGAATGTCAACCGGCTCGATACTCCACCTATCACGCCGGAGAGGCATGTCAGTATGGCGACGTTGGTGTAGGTGTAAAGAGAAGCTGCGATGATGAAATCGTGCCAATTGAACGATGCCGCGAGATGGTCGCGATAGGGGCGTGACGAAATCAGCAGTCCTGAACCGAACAGCGTGATCCAGGCGACGAGACCCAAAAAGCCTATGACATAATCGACCCATTTTCGGTATGGCATAGTTTTCATCTTGGCGCCTCCTTTGATAAAGCGCCTTGATTTTAGAGGCTTTTGGGGGATTAGCCATACCGCTGTCCAAGCGCCAGCAATTTTCTGCTCGAAAAGGCTCGATCATTCCTCCGACCAAGGTTCACCGCTTCCTTGCCGCGACTTTTTCTCGCCGGGCTCTTCCGGAGTTCCCGCCGAGGGTTCCTGTTCCAAGGGCTCTTCTTCCGGAAATCCCTCGCCCCACTCGTCTCCGCCTTCTTCCGGGCTTGTACCGGTCGGCCGCTCCTGGGACTTTTCGATTTCCTTCAGAGGCTCGACCCAATCTTCGGGCGGCGTATCGGAGACTTCGGTACCCGTGAGATCGTCCACTTCCGAGACGTCCAGAGGCCCGCTCCAGTTTTCCGGCGCCTCGATAGGCTGAATCTCGAGCCGGTACCAGGCATCGAAATCCATCTCTTCCACATCTCCGTCGAAATGCTGGATCTCCACCAAATCCGCCTCCTCATCCACGAAGACGACCTGGAAGGCTTGACCCTTGTCCAGATGTTGGTACCAATTGCCGACAATAGGATCCGCTTCAGAATTCATCGTTATGCCCTCGTCTTATACACCGAGATCTCGTTCTACCGGCGAGCGGCTCGGATACCCTAAGGAACGCTCGGCCGGTAAGCTAGCCGAATCGAAATTGAGTCTGTCCATCCTTTAGGTCTGCAAAGCAGATGGAAGTTTAAATTGGACGAAACGGCCGAGAGCCGTCGCCGGATCATCGATCGGGCGTGCAAACGCTCTAAATTGACAAAGCTCACATAGCAGAAGAAATTCTTAAACCTCAACGGTCAGCCGATCAGAGAACTTTTCATCAACCGCAACCACCGAAGGACATGTTCGTCATGCTGTGGGATATTTCGCCCGTCGCCTTCACCATTTCCATAGGCGCTTTCCAGCTTCCGGTCCACTGGTACGGACTTTTCTTCGCGTCGACTTTCGTCTACGGTCTGTTCGTCTTCCGTTACTTGTTTCGGCGTGAGGGACGGCCGGAGGACGAGGTTTACGATCTGGTGCTGTTCGTCCTTGCCGGAACCGTGATCGGAGCCCGCTTGGGCCACGTGCTGTTTTACAATCCGGGTTTTTATCTGACGCATCCGTGGAAAATCCTCGCGGTGTGGGAAGGCGGGCTCGCGAGCCACGGCGCGGTGGTCGGCATTCTGATCGCGGTCTGGCTATATTCCCGTCGGGCGACCAATCAATCGTTCCTCTGGGTGTGCGATCGCATCGGCGTTACCGTACCTTTGTCCGGATGCCTGATCCGCATCGGCAATTTCTTCAACTCGGAAATCCTGGGCCACCCCGCCGACGTTCCCTGGGCGATTGTCTTCGCCCGGGTCGATTTGCTGCCGCGCCACCCGGTACAGCTTTACGAGGCTTTCTGTTACTTGTTGATTTTTCTGGTCCAGTTTCGCTTTTATCTCAGGCGTGGGAATAGCGTGCCCGAGGGTTATATGTTCGGTCGCTTTTTCATCCTGGTATTCGGTACCCGCTTCGTCCTGGAATTCTTCAAGGAGGGCCAGGCCGCTTTCGAGTCCGGCTGGACGATTACCATGGGCCAATGGCTGAGTATTCCGGCGATGCTAGTCGGGATGTATTTGGTGCGGCGAGCGTGGCGCTTGCAGCGGGCGTTCGGAGCCGATTTGAATGCCGCGCCGCCCCAGTCGGATGCTTGATCGCGAAACGGATTATCGACCTTTGCGGTAGATGGGCAGTCCTGGTCGCCAAGGATTCCATTCGGGCGGCATTTCGGGCAGCGATTCGTGCGCACCGATCACGAGAAGCCCTCCGGTCGACAGGCGAGCGTCGAGACCGTGCAGGATGTCCCGCTGCAGGGCGATCGAGAAGTAGGTAAATGCGAGGTTGCGGCAGAGAATGAGATCGAAGGGGCCGTCCGGCAAGGTTTTGCGCAGATCCTGCACGGCCCAGCTCACCGGTCCGCGATATTCCGGTTTGATGCAGTACCGTCCCTGATTTTCCGTGAAGGCTAGGTCGCGCCAAGGCGGCGGCAATTCCTTGAAACTGCTCGGCGGATAGCAGCCGCGCCGGGCTCGGGCAATCTGATCCGGATCGGCATCAGTGGCGGTCAGTTCAAACGCGATATCCGGAACCTGCGGCGCGATTTGCAGCGCCCAGATCAAAGTCAGCGTGTACGCCTCCTCGCCGGCGCCGCAGCCTGCGCTCCAGCTGCAGATACGGCGTTCACCGCGGGTTCGGCAGAAGCGAATCAGCTCCGGCAATCCGTCGCGGGCGAGAATATCGAAGACCCGGCGGTCGCGGTAAAAGCGGGAGATCGTAATTCGGCAGAAACTATCGAGCCGCGGCCATTCCTCCGCGTGAGTTTCGAGGTGGCGGCGATAAGCGTCGAGATCATCCATCTGCAATTCCGCCATACGTCGAGCGATGCGCCTGATCACCTGACGCCGGACTTTGCGGAACCCCGGCCAGCGCAGTTCCAGGCGCGGCAAGGCCCATTGCAAGAAATCCACCCATTTAGCTTCCTGGTCCGTCACCGTTGCGTCCTTTTGAATCAAGGGTTCGCGCAACGCCGAACATTCAGGGAGTCCGCAGAGAGGCCCGGAGAACCCTTGCCGCGTCGACCGACCGTGGACGGCTTCCTTCGCTCGCGATCACACGGGCAGCGAGAAGCAAGCCGAAGCGCAGACAGGTTTCGGGGGCGGCCCCTTGTGCAAGTCCGTACAGAAAGCCGGCGTCGAAGGCGTCGCCACCGCCGGTTCGATCGGCCTCTGTCGCCGGGAACGCGGGATGGGCGTATTCGCCGCTCGGTCCCAACGCCACCGCCCCTCGGGCGCCCTGGGTAACGACCAAAAAGCTTGAAGGCGAGAGACGCTTCCGCGCTTCGCGCGGATCGGTCGAACCGGTCCAGCGGCGCAGCTCGGTTTGGTTCATGAAGATCAAATCCAGCCGGGGGATCATTTCTTCCGTTGGCCCTTCATCCAGATCGCAGGAGACGGTGGCGCCCCGTTCCTTGGCGAGGCGGATCAAGGGCAACGCGAGCTCGTGCAGAGAGGTCGCCACGTGCAAGTGCGCGCCAGGGTAAAAAATCCGGCCATCGATCTCCGCCGGATCGAAGCAAGCGTTCGCCCCGCCCGAAGTGACCATGCGCTTGCTGCCGGGAGTCGCGAAAATGGCGGCCATTCCGGTAAGACTCCGGCTGGTGCGCTGAATCAGGCTCGTATCCGTCCCAGCTTCGGCCAGCGCCGCGATGGCAAGCGTGCCGAAGGGGTCGTCGCCCACGCACCCGAGCATTCGTACAGACTGGTTGAGCCGCGCCAGCCAATAGGCCGTATTGGCGGCCGATCCGCCGTAGTTCAAAGCGCATTTTCGGCAGCGCAGTTTTTGGTGTTCTTCCGGCAGGCGCTCGACCGGAAACGTGAGATCCGCGTTCAAGCTCCCGGCACAGATAAATCGGGTAATCATGTTTAACCTTAGCCGTCGGTTAAAGCGTAAGATAAGCCTATTCCGCCGCTCGGACCAAACGAGGTCTTATGACTAGATTGTCTCGAATGATGCGCGAGATCGAGGAGGAGGTTACCCTCACCCGGCATCTCATCGGCAAAGACACGCTGAATCCGAGGGTGCTGGACGCGATGCGAAAAGTCCCTCGTGACCGTTTCGTGCCTTCCGAGTCCAAGGCTTACGCTTATGAGAACGGGCCCGTGCCCATCGGTTACGGTCAAACCATCTCCCAGCCCTACATCGTGGCCTTGATGACCGATCTCCTCGATCCAGAACCGGACGACATCGTTCTGGAAATCGGCACCGGTTCCTGCTATCAGGCGGCGGTCCTGTCGCTGTTGGTTAAGCGGGTTTACACGGTGGAAATCATAGCGGAGCTGGCCGAGCAGGCGAGGGAGCGGCTGATGCGCCTCTGCTACGCCAACGTGGAGGTCCGTGCCGGCGACGGCTATCACGGTTGGCCGGAACATGCGCCCTATGACGGCATCATCGTCACGGCGGCCGCCCCGTACCTGCCGAAAGCCTTGCTCGATCAGCTCAGGCCCGGAGGCAGGATGGTGATCCCTATCGGGCTGCCTTATCGCCACCAGGAACTGATGCTGGTGGAGAAGGACAAGCAAGGCCAAATCGAAACCCGGAGCATTTTGGATGTGGCCTTCGTGCCGCTCACAGGAGACTCGATGATCGAACCGGAGCGCGAATCCGTGACGCGCATCGATCGAACGAACGAATACGGATGGAGAACGACCATGACTGTAAAATTATCGGATGCCCAGATCAACGAGCTGAAACTGGCGCTCAAGAGCCGCTATCGAGATCTCAGGGAAGAAATCCGTCAGGAACTCTTGTCTTCGGATAACGAGCAATACATCGATCTCGCCGGTCAGGTTCACGACATGGAGGAGGAATCCGTCGCGGACTTACTGGTGGACCTCAACCTGGCCATCATCGACCGGCACATTCGGGAGCTTCAGGCGATAGACGCAGCCCTGCTCAGAATCGCCAACAACGAGTACGGTATCTGTATCGAGTGCGAAGGGGAGATCGGCTATCCTCGGCTGAAGGTAAATCCCGCGGCGCTGAGGTGCCACGATTGCCAGGAGCGATACGAGCATACCCACGCCGCCACTTCGCCGAGCTTATAGGGAACGGCCGGATATGCGGCGGTACCGTGCGGAACCGGATAGAGGGCCGCCGGTCCGCGCATCCGCCATTCGGTCGATCCGGGCTAATCCAGCACGTGGGACGCCAACCCGTCCGCCAGCTTGGGCTCGAACCAGGTCGATTTCGGGGGCATGACCTTTCCCGCATCGGCCACAGCCATCAAGTCTTCCATGCGGGTAGGGTGCACCGAAAACGCCACGGCCATTTCTCCGGAATCGACGCGGCGCTCCAGTTCGCATAAGCCGCGGACGCCGCCGACGAAGTCGATCCGCCGGTCGCGGCGGGGATCGGCGATGCCGAGGACCGGCGAAATGAGATTGTCCTGCAAGAGACTGACGTCGAGCCGCGCCACCGGGTCCGCGGGGATCAACTCGGGTCTTATGGTCAGCTTGCGCCAGTGTCCGCCGAGATACACGCCGAACTGGCCGGGATTTTCCGGTTTCACCGGATTGTCGGCCGATTCTATGGCAAAGCGCTGGGACACCCGGCTCAGAAACTCCGCTTCGCTCAAACCGTTCAAATCCTTGACCAACCGGTTGTAATCCATGATCCGCATCTGGCTCTTGGGAAATATCACCGACAGAAAGTATTCGTAGCTTTCATCGCCGGTATGGCCGGGATCGGATTGCCGGCGCGAGGCCGCAACCCGCGAAGCCGCGGCGGAACGGTGATGCCCGTCGGCGATATACAGTGCCGGCAGCGCATCGAAAAGTTCGGTGAGCCGGGCGATGGTATCTTCATCGCGAATGCTCCAGAACGTATGCCGCACGCCGGACTCCGCTACCGCGTCGGCTTCGGACGGTTGCTCGGCGGTTTTCGCCAACAGGCTGTCGATCTCGGGCGCATCGGGATACGCCAAAAGCACCGGACCGGTCTGAGCGTTCAACGCCACGATCTGGCGTACCCGGTCGTCCTCCTTGTCGGGGCGGGTGAACTCGTGTTTTCGGATGCGGTTGGCGTCGTAAGCGGCGACACTGGCCGTCGCGACCAGGCCCAGTTGCGTATGGTCGCCCATGACGAGGCGATAGGCATAATAGAGCGACCGGTCGTCCCGCTTCAGGATGCCGGAATTCAGCATCCGCTTCAGATTGTCCGCGGCCTTGGCATAAACCTCCGGAGCGTAAGCGTCGGTTCCGGGCGGCAAATCGATTTCCGGTTTGGAAATGTGCAGAAAGCTCCACGGACGGCCCGCCGCCAGCGTTCTGGCTTCTTCGGTATTCAACACGTCGTAGGGCGGTGAGATAACCTCCGCGGCGCGACCGGGCGCCGGACGGAGAGCGGAGAAGGGGCGGATGAGGGGCATGGTCGTTTTCCTGAGGGCAATGGCTGAATTCTAACACCGGAGCCGAGAAACCTTATTTCAGTAATGACTCGTGCGGCTGTCAGTAATTTCACCGGGTCGTTGGTCCAATGGAGCAAGGAATGGCGAACTGGAGCCCAATGACGATGTCCTGTATTCTCCCTCATCTTTCGAGGCTAGAGCATTTCCCGGTTTAGTGTAGTGCCCCGGCTGTAGGTCGGGAATCCCTTCCCGACGTGGCTGTCGGCAAAGGATTGCCGACCTACGACTATGCGTCTTGTTCTACCATTAGCAGTTTCAGCCCCTTGTATCGAGGTCTTCATTTCAACATGAGCAAAGCCTATCGTCCGATTTTCGTTGCAACGCTTCTTTTGCAAGCCGCCTGTGTCAGCGTTTCGAATCAGCCTCGCGGGATTTACCAACCTGGCCAGATACCGGGCGAGTCCACGGCCGAGCGCCAGCCGGGTACTCCACAGGCAGGCGCGAGAGAAACCCCCGCTCCGTCATGGAGAGCGAAACCACCCGTCAGAAGCGAGCCCGTCGCTTCATCGCCTGCAGTTCTGGCCTTGTTGAGCGAGGCCGAAAACAACCGCAAAAGCGGGCAACTGGACAATGCCGCCTCCGCACTGGAAAGAGGGATACGCATTCAGCCGCGCAATCCTCTGTTGTGGCATCAATTGGCCGAAATTCGGCTCCAGCAGCATCAGCCGGGCCTTGCCGAAGATCTGGCGAAAAAATCGAACCAGCTTGCGAGGGGAAGCCAGCCGCTGACCCAAAAGAACTGGTCCATTATTGCGCAGGCGCGCCGGGCGAAAGGCGACCTGGCCGGTGCGGCGATGGCCGAGCAGAAAGCCGGGAACTGAATTGCCGGATTTGCTTTCGATCTTGGGGGCGGAAGGCCCGTTCGCCCGGTGCTTGCCGGGGTTTCGCCCGCGCCAGGGACAGGCGGAGATGGCGCAAGCCGTCAAACAAGCAATCGACGGCAAGAGCTGCCTGGTCGCGGAAGCAGGTACCGGCACGGGCAAGACCTTGGCCTATTTGGTTCCGGCGGCTTTGTCCGGCAAGAAAGTCATCGTTTCGACCGCCACCAAGACTCTCCAGGATCAGCTTTTCCGCAAGGACCTGCCTATGGTCCGGCAAGCGCTGGCCGTGCCGTTCAAGGCGGTACTTCTGAAAGGGCGAGCCAATTATCTGTGTCCGTACCGTCTGCAAAACACCCTGGGATTCAAGGCGGGTTACGGCCCACGCGAGGCGTACGCCCTGGAGGCGATCCGGCGCTGGAGCAAGACCACCCGGACCGGTGACATCGCCGAAGTCGTCAATGTGCCGGAATCCTCGGTGCTTTGGTCTTCGGTGACCTCGACCGGAGACAACTGCCTGGGGCAGGAATGCCCCCAATACGAAGACTGTTTCTTGGTGAAGGCACGCCGCAGTGCTCAGGATGCCGATATTCTGGTGATCAATCATCATTTGCTGTGGGCCGACTGGACCTTGAAGAACGACGGCTTCGGCGAGCTTTTGCCCGACTGCGAAGCGATCGTGGTGGACGAGGCTCATCAATTCGTCGAATCGGCGGCCCAGTTTCTGGGGCTCAGCATCAGCTCCCGCCAGCTCCACGGGTTGGCGGACGATATCCTGGTCGAGCGGCTCAAGAACGCGAAAGATATGCCGCAGCTGCTCGAAGAAGCGGAACTGCTCGAGCAATTGACGGCGGAGCTGCGGCAGGCTTTGGGCGACCCTTCGCGGCGGGAGGCGTGGCACAAGGTGGCGGACGATTCGGCGGTAACCGAAAAGCTCGCCGAGTTGCGCCGGCATTTGCACGATCTCGAAGCCATCCTGAAAGAAGCCGCCGTTCGCAGCAAAGGCCTCGAGTCGTGTTGGAAACGTTGTACGGATTTGGGCGTGCGGCTGGAGACTTTCGACAAGGACGAAGGCAGCGAAGCCGTACGCTGGTTCGAGGTCTATAAGCACAGTTTTTCCCTGAACCGGACCCCGTTGGCCATCGCCGGCGAATTCGCGCGGTTTCGGAAGCACAGTCAGGCCGCCTGGATCTTCGCATCGGCAACGCTCACGGTGAGCGGCCGGTTCGATCATTTCGTCGGACAACTGGGACTCGGCGGTGCCGATTGCCGGGCTTGGGAAAGCCCGTTCGATTACCGGAACCGGTGCTTGTTGTTTCTGCCGCCGGGGCTTCCGGACCCGGCGGTCGACGGTTTCACCCAGGCTGTGGTGCGAGCCGCGCTGCCGGTTTTGAAGGCCAGCCGGGGCAGGGCATTCATGTTGTTCACCTCGCATCAGGCCTTGTCGGACGCTGCGGCTTTGATCGCGCAGCATCTCGATTATCCGCTGTTCGTTCAGGGCAACCAGCCCAAAGCGGTGCTTCTGGAAGCCTTCAAGCAAGCCGGCAACGGTATTCTCCTGGGCACCGGGAGCTTTTGGGAGGGGGTCGACGTTCCGGGACCGGCGCTTTCCTGCGTCATTATCGACAAATTGCCGTTCGCTTCACCCAGCGACCCGGTGCTCAATGCTCGGCTCGAAACCCTCCGCCGCAACGGACTGAATCCGTTTGCGACCTATCAGCTTCCGGCCGCAACCATCGCGCTCAAGCAGGGCGTGGGGCGCTTGATCCGGGATCAGGAGGATCGCGGCGTGCTGATGCTGTGCGATCCGCGGATTTTGTCCCGCTCCTACGGGAAGGTTTTTTTGAACAGCCTGCCGGATACGCCGAGGACCCGTTCGCTCGCCGATGTGCAGCGGTTTTTCTCCAGTGAATTCGAAAAAGAGATCGCGGTATGAAGATTCTGGCCATCGAAACCGCCACGGAAGCGTGTTCGGCCGCCTTGCTGATCGATGACACCGTTCTCGAACGTTATGAGCTTGCGCCGCAGCAGCATAATCGGCTGATTCTGCCGATGATCGACTCCTTGCTGGCCGAAGCCGGAGTCAGGGTTTCGCAAGTCGATGCTTTAGCGTTCGGACGGGGGCCCGGTTCCTTTACCGGCGTCCGCATCGCGGCGGGCGTGGCTCAGGGGATTTCGTTCGGTGTTGATCTGCCGGTGGTTCCGGTTTCGACGCTGGCGGCCCTGGCGCAGGATGCCTTGATCGAGTCTCCGGAAAAGGTCGCATTTTCCTGCATCGATGCGCGCATGGGCGAAGTCTACTGGGCGGTCTACCGTAGGGGAGAATCGGGGTTGGCGGAGCTTTTGGGCGAAGAATCGGTACGGCCGGCCGAACGCGTTTCGTTTCCCGATCATGCCGAAGGCGTCGGTATCGGCAGTGGATGGAAGACCTACGGTTCGGTTCTCCAGGAGCGTTTGGGCAGCGACGTAAAAAGGATTCTGCCCGACCGCTTTCCGCGCGCGGCGATGGTGGCTCGTCTTGGCGCCGATGCTTTCGGCAGCGGTTTCTTTGTGGAGCCGGAACAGGCGCTGCCGGTTTATCTGCGCGACAATGTCGCTAAAAAGCCGGGTTCACGAACGTAGGCGGATCGATCTTTGTAGCGGTCCCGTCGAAAAACGCAGAGAAAGGGAAAAATCCCTGAGGAGGGGGCCTCTATAGTAAACTATCGGGATGGCTCAATATTTTCAGATCCACCCGGACAACCCGCAAGCTCGGCTCATTCGCCGAAGCGTCGAGATCATTCGCGAAGGGGGCGTAATCGTTTATCCGACCGATTCCTCCTACGCGTTCGGCTGTCAGATGGATAATAAATCCGGGCTGGACCGCATCCGCCGAATTCGCCAGTTGGAGGAAGATCACAATTTCACCTTGGTCTGCAGGGATCTGTCGCAGATATCGACTTTCGCGAAGATCAACAACGAAGCATTCCGACTGATCAAATCGCTGACGCCGGGGCCGTTCACCTTTATTCTCAAAGCGACCCGCGAAACGCCGCGTCGCCTGCAACATTCGAAGCGCAAAACCATCGGTATCCGCCTGCCGGACAATCCGATCACGCTGGCGCTGGTAGCGGAACTGAACGAGCCATTGTTCAGTTCGACCCTGATTCTCCCCGGCGATGATGACGCCATGGCCGACCCCGAAGACATTCGCGACCGCCTCGAGAAAGAGGTGGATTTGATCATCGATGCCGGAGTCGTTCCCTATACGCCGACCACTATCATCGGCTTTATCGAAGACACGCCGGAGATCGTCCGGCAGGGGTCGGGCATCGTCGCCTCGCTTCAGTAACCACGTTCATTCCTACAAAGATTGCACCAATGGAAGAACTTACCTTCGCTCAACGTTTCGCCATCTGGATCCTCCCGGTCCTGTTCGCCATTACCCTGCATGAAGTGGCCCATGGCTGGGTCGCCAAAATGCTGGGCGACAACACGGCGGCCCGGCTCGGCCGTTTATCTTTGAACCCGCTACACCACATTGATCCCGTGGGCACCTTGCTGGTGCCTGGAGTGCTGTTGGCGCTGGGCGGTTTTATCTTCGGCTGGGCCAGGCCCGTCCCGGTGGATTTCGGCAAACTGCGTCACCCGAAGCGGGATATGGCGCTGGTCGCCGTTGCTGGACCCGCTGCTAATTTCTTGATGGCGATAGCCTGGGCGCTAGTCGCCCGTTTGGCCAGCGCCGTGGATTTTGATTACGTGTCGGTACCCTTGGGTCTCATGGGCGTCGCCGGCATCGTCATCAACATCGTGCTGATGCTTCTGAACTTGCTTCCGATTCCGCCGCTCGACGGCGGGCGGATCGCCGCAAGTTTCTTGCCGCCCAGGCTGGCCATCAAATTCAGTCAGATCGAACCCTACGGTTTCTTCATTCTGCTGGCGCTGATCGCCACCGGAGGGCTGTCCATGATTCTGGGCTTTCCGATCTATGCTATGCAGAGGTTGCTTTTCGGTTTTGCCGGTCTGTAGATGACTGATCTGGCCGATTGTGAAAAGACCGTTGCGACCGAATCGAATTCGGACCGAGATGCACGGCAGGTCGATTCGCAAGCTGTAAGCGAGGGAGCGGTCACCGCTGCACCATTGGCTTTCGTCAACGGCGCGCCGTTCACCGAGTTGCCGGAAGACCTCTACATCCCACCCGACGCGCTGGAAGTATTCCTGGAAACGTTCGAAGGTCCGCTCGATCTTCTGCTTTATTTGATCCGCCGGCAGAACCTGTCCATAGTGGACATCCCCATTGCCGATATCACGCGCCAGTACATCACCTACATCGAGATGATGAGCGAACTCCGGATCGAGCTTGCCGCCGAATACCTGCTGATGGCGGCGATTCTCGCCGAGATCAAGTCGCGCATGCTGCTGCCGCGTCCGACAGGGCCGGAACAGGGCGAGGAGGATCCTCGCGCCGAACTGGTGCGCCGCCTCCAGGAGTACGAACGCTACAAACACGCCGCCCAGGAGCTCGACGCCTTGCCGCGATGCGAGCGCGACGTTTTCGAAACGTCGGCGGATACCGGTGCCATCACGGTCAAAAAGATTTATCCCGAAGTGGAATTGAAAGAAGTTCTCTTAGCTTTCCAAGACGTGCTGCGGCGCGCCGAGCGATCGACGCATCATCACATCCAGCGCGAGCCATTGTCGGTGCGCGAGCGCATGTCGAGTATACTGGCGCGATTGCGGACCCAATTATTAATCCCGTTTCCCAGCTTGTTCGAACGGAAGGAAGGCCGGCACGGCGCGGTCGTTTCGTTGCTCGCCATCCTCGAACTCAGCAAGGAGCGCTTGATCGAGATCATTCAGGAAGAACCGTTGGGCGAATTGCAAGTTAGGCCACTGATGGCTTCCGGTGTCGATTGACGTGGAACTGAAGACGATCATCGAGGCGGCGCTGTTAGCTGCCGGCAGACCGTTGTCCTTCGCCGAACTCGAAAATCTGTTTGCCGACAACGAGCGGCCAGAACCCGCAGAAATACAATCCGCTTTGGCGGAGTTGGCCGAAGATTGCCGCGGCCGGGCCGTCGAATTGAAGCAGGTGGCCAGCGGGTACCGTCTCCAAGTGCGGGAGGCGTTTTCCCCCTGGGTCTCGCGGCTGTTCGAGGAAAGGCCAGGGCGTTATTCACGCGCCTTCTTGGAAACTCTCGCCATCATTGCTTACCGTCAGCCGGTTACGCGCGGTGAAATCGAGGATATTCGCGGCGTAGCCGTCAGTTCGGGTATCGTGCGAACGCTTCAGGAACGGGGATGGGTACAGGTGGTAGGGCACAAAGAGGTCCCGGGGCGCCCGGCCCTGCTCGCCACGACCAAGCAATTCCTGGACTATTTCAATCTGAAGAGCCTTGGCGAACTACCGCCGCTCCAGGAGCTCATAGACGACTTGGCGCTGCAAGCGGCGCCGCAAGACCAGCCAGTGACCGAAAATGCGAATACCGAATCGATCGAATAAGACCAAGACGCCGGCGGATGTACGTCCATCACCGGATGACGCCGGCGAGCGGATTCAGAAAGTTCTCGCTCAGATCGGGCTGGGCTCGCGCCGGGAAATCGAGGAATGGATCAGGGCCGGTCGGATATCGATAAACGGCAAGCCGGCCGAGCTGGGGGATCGTTACAGAACCGGCGACCATGTCACCGTCAACGGCCGACCGGTCGATGTCGCCAAAAGGTCCGAAGCGCCAACCCGTGTGCTCATCTATCACAAGCCGATCGGAGAGGTGGTCAGCCGGCGTGATCCGGAGGGGCGTCCGGTAATTTTTACCCGGTTGCCCAAACCGGCGACCGGGCGCTGGATTGCCGTCGGACGTCTCGATATCAATACCCAAGGTCTGTTGTTGGTCACCAATAATGGTGAACTGGCCAATCGTCTCATGCACCCGTCGCGGGAAATGGAGCGGGAGTACGCGGTCCGGGTTCTTGGCCCCGTCAACGACGAAATGTTGACTCGGCTGTCGAACGGTATTGCGCTGGAAGATGGACCGGCTCGATTCGAGACGATAGAACCGGCGGGCGGTGAGGGCGCCAACCGATGGTTTCGCGTCACCTTGAAGGAGGGGCGCAACCGTATCGTTCGGAGGCTTTGGGAATCGCAGGGAATTACGGTAAGCCGATTGATGCGGACGCGGTTTGGCGGGATTGCCCTACCGTCCCGATTGAAAGCGGGAGCGTCTTACGAACTCCCCGCTGAAGAAGTCGCCGAATTGATGCGTTCGGTTGGACTGGATATCGGAAAAACGCCTTCGGATCGGCGCCCTGCGCGCCGGCACGCGAGCGACAAAGCTGTCCGCCGCCGAAAAACCAAGATTTCTTAAAACCGTCGGCCTTTTGGTTACGTATCGATTGCAGCCGCAACCCGATTGCGTCCGCCGCGTTTTGCCAGATACATGGCCTGATCGGCGCGGCGCAGCAAGTCCAAATGAGTTTCTCCGGAAATCAGCGTTGCTACCCCCAAGCTCAGCGTAACGCGGACGCCCGAATCGCGTACTCCGCAGAATGTTCCTTCGACCGTGTTACGAATGCGTTCAGCAAGATTTACCGCGCCGTCCTTGGACGTGTTGGAAAGCAGAATGACGAATTCTTCACCGCCATAACGGAACAGGATATCGCTCCCGCGCACGGAATCCTTGATAGATCGCGCTACCGACCGCAACACGGCATCGCCTGTGTCATGCCCGAAACTGTCGTTGATCGATTTGAAGTGATCGACGTCGAGAAGAATGATCGAAAGGGGGGTGCCGTAGCGGCGCGCGAGCTCAAGTTCCCGCTGCAGACTACTGAGCAGTGCCGGTCGATTCCCGGTTTGAGTCAACTGGTCCGTGTGGGCATAACACAAGGCTTCGCGATACTTGAGCCCGTTTCGCAAGGGATAGAGTAGGCGGCAGAGTAGCGCTTCCACTCGGGCCAACTCCGGTTCACTGAAGCGCCGGTCTCGGCTCATCCGCCATTCGCCGAGCGGCTCGTTCTCGAGTTCGAGATTGTAAGCGCAGACGTGCCGTCCTTTCTTGCCCAGCGAAAGTTCGATGCCGAGCTTTTCGTTGCAAAAGCGCAAGCCGGAATGGGGAACGATAGTCTTCAAGTGCGTGCTGAACAAACCGAGAAGCTGCTCTATGTCCAGCGTGGTCTGAAGAGCTAAGACCATTTCGTAGTAGGATCCATCACCCAGAGCGGTTTTTTTCTCGATCTTTTGGCTCGACAGCGCGGCTAAATTTTCCGCTTTATTATTTTTCATCGCGCAGTTTCTCTTCTCGCCGAAAGGGTGTCTGATGGCTTAGGTCTCTTCTAAAGCGAGATTTATGCCAGTGTCCTCGGCACCCGAAATTCAAGCGTTCGATGCTACTGCCTGTCGGAAATTTGACGGGTGAGGTAGGACCATTTTGTCGGTTTATGGCAAGCGTCGAAAATTGATCGAGGGACAGCAAAGCCGAGCGCGAAGTTGCGTGCCCGTCAAAGAAAACGTCAGTGAATTCTCGGTTTTTTGCCGACATCTAAAACCGGTAAAAATTCGGACTGTTTGTAAAGAGTCAGTGCCCAGCGGTCCTGATCGCTGTCGTGGCGGAGAATATAAATGCCGTCCGTGGTAAGCAGCTTGAAATATCCATATTCCGACGCGAGCCACCGGTCGATGACCTCCACGACTTCGATGCGTCGGTCGCCGAGGAAAAAAGCGGACGGCTCTTGTACTCCAAGCTCGCTTCGGTTAGCCAGAACTGTAATCGGCTGTAAATTGTCGGACATGACAAATCTCTGAATCGTTCGCTATTTAAAAAATGCTTCCAGGTAAGCCCAAAATTCGGAAATGCACTTTGCGTGCCTCGATCCTTCGGTTTCTTGCGTAATCGTACCTTATCCAGGAAGTCGTGTTAACGGAAGTGCGAAATCGATGCGGTATTGATTTTATCGCATGCGATCGGCGAAGGTGAGCGAAGGGATACAATTTATGGTGTCCTTGCGATACGAGGACATAGCGAATGAATCTTGCCCGTTCAGCAAGGCAGTGCCGACGTTATCGTGCGAAGACAGACGTCTCGGGGACTGGCTTCGGCTCCTGTGCTATGCATGTAAATCGCTTCATGGGTGACTGCCCGAGTACACGTTCCACACGTGCAGTTGATCGCAGCCATCGTTGCTGTATCCAGTAACTTTGATCCAGGCCCGCCCGTCCGTGATCGGTTGAGAGAGCACGCCTTCGACCGCTAGTCTCCCGCTACGCTGTTCGGAAATCGCGACGGCGACGGGCTCGTTATTGACCCAGACTTTGATGGTGTCACGGTCGGTATTTTCCGAGGCGACGAAAGAGAACTTTTGGAGTGCCGGGACGCTGGTCTCCTTGGCGGGCGATTCGTCAAAGAAAATCGGTGGCGTGCAATCGAGAATGATTCCGCCGTGGTGACTCACTCCGAAAGCAAAGACTGTGGCGGGTAGTAGGTACGCGAGGGACGCAATCGCGACAGGTTTTATCATTGTATTTACCCTACTCGGTTTTGACTGTTCCGTCGTTCAAGCGAACGAGCGTTGCTGTTCCCGCGGAGAAGCGTTTCTGGTCTTTATGTTTGTAATTCGGCCTGGAGGCTCGGTTTGACGGTATATCGGTTTTCCACGCACCGCTCTAAATCAAGACAAACAGACTGCCTATCAGCATGCTCAAGACCACGCCTTTCCAAGGCCACCAAAGAGCCGACCAAGACAGGCGCAAGATTTTTAGCTGTTTTTTAATCCAACGCATCAAAGCTGGAATCAGCCTGGTTCGGCTATATCGCCAGAGCCATCTCACAGTGACGATGGCGAGCAGGATCTTGAGTGGAGTTATCGTCCAGGCGGTAATCAGTTCTGCGTGGCGTGGCGAAAGGTCGAACCAGTCCTCCAACTTGTCTTCGATGAGGATTTCCTCGCCGCCTTCCACGAGAATGAAAATAGCGTCCCCAAGCAGTTCCAGGATGTCGAGGATCAATTCGAAGATCAGTTCTGCGGAGGCAATCACGGCGACCAGGCCGATTCCGAACCAGAGCAACGGTTTCCAGCTGGGCTCGGGTTGGGGATCGGTACCGGACTTTTCTATGTCCGAGTTCGAATTCTCTGTTACGTCACTCATGTTTTATTGACGGCTAGTCTGGATTTGCGCAAGGGTAGCTGCGTTTCACGTACCGTTCAAGCACTGGTGGTGTGGGCGCTCCAACGGAAAACGTCTTGAATTTTTGCAGCGTCCTAATCCGGCTGGCCCTCGGCGTGTCAGGCGTGGAGCGTAAAACACCCGGTCCGAGAACATGAGGCGGCTGGAATCGACGCGAACTGTGCTATAGTTCGGCAGCCACAGGGTGCGGTTATCCCGGGATCATCTGAGCCTTCCTAATTTCGGGATTTGCATCGGGGCGGTAGCGAACTATCCGACAGAGTCCGACGAATAAGATCTCATCGAGAGCCTGATGGAAATTAAAGAATGGCTGCATGTATGGCAGTTTGAACATCATCCCTTCGTAATCTTCGACGCAGACCGCGATCCTTATCTGCAGGCGGCCATGATAGAGAACACGTCGTTGCGGTCGGCGTTGCTGAACCTGGACAAGCCCAGTCCGTACGTCATTTTTGCGATCCGAGGAGCCGGAAAATCCTCCATGCGGATCGACACCGAGCGCTATCTGAGACAGTATCAGGACAAGGTGCTGGTAGTCAGATACGTAGAATTCAACGAACTGCTCAGCGAAGTCACCAAGGTGAGGAAGCTTCCGGCCGAGTATTCTCCGAGGAAACCGGGTTTGGCGAAGCTATTTCGGAGAAGAAAGGAAGAGGTACTCATCCGCGAGAGCAAGATCACCCTCGACGATCATCTGGATTACCTTCTCAAATTGGGAATAGAGGAGCTGTACCGCAATATTACCGAGGCTCAGAAGGAAGACATGCTCAAGGACAACCGGGAGTTCGCGGAAAAATTCATATTGCTTACGGCACTTTATTTCTCCCCCAATGATCTGTCGAACAAGATCTCCGCGCTTCGGAAACTGATCAGTATTGCCGGTTACAAGAAGCGGAACAGCTTTTTCTCCAATAAGCAGGCAAAGCTTTTGGCCGGAGAGATTTATCGGAATATCCGCGGCGTTCCGGTTTCGGTGGAGAACATGTTCAAGATCATCCAGGAAATCGGACCTGGTCTGTTCGAGTTCCACGGTATTCCGAGGATGACGGAGAACCGGTTCACGCTGCTCAAGAGCTACATGGATCTAGTCCAATACTTCGGGCTGTCCGGCGTTTATCTGTTGGTCGATCGCGTGGACGAGCCCACCAGCATCAAGGGCGATCCGGAAAAGATGCGCGAGCTGGTAACGCCTATTCTCGACGATCAGCTGTTCCAGATCGATCATCTTGGCATCATTCTGTTCCTGCCGTACGAATTGCACGATCTCAAGAAGTATTATCGGAGCGATCGAATCAAGACCATTTCGTCGATCAATTGGTCGGCCGACAATATGATCCGGCTGATCGAGAAGCGCATGAACGTTTCCCGGAAACCGGGAAGTGCGCCGATCAAACTGGCGGATCTGTTCGAGGAAGAGGGAGAAAGCAAAGCTCAATTCATCGTACGCCAGTTGACGCCGCGGAATGCCTTTCGATTGCTGAGCATCATCGTCGAAGAACACTGCCAGACCGTGGTGTACGGGCCTAAAATTTCGACCGAGGTGTACGAGTCGGCTGTGCAAAGATATCTTATTGAAAAAGAAGGATATTAGTTTTTGCAGTCCGGTGAGTGGCGAAAACTCTTCAACCCCGAGAGATAACCCGCAATTTCACTTGCCGAGCCCATGGCTTGCCCGTATCACATGGAAGTGTTCGATAAGCTTCCATTTCAAGCGGGATGAAGAGCTATGTCGAATCCCCATCGATTGCTTCCGTGCGATAACGATAGATCCTGATCGAGTCGGACCAGTAATCCTTGGGGAGACCGGCTTTCAATTTCAGATGCTGCAAGAATGCCCGAGGATTCGGCAGTGATTCCCAAACCGAGGGCAGAAAAGTTCCGCGCCTGAGCCCTTCTTCCAAGATCAAGCCATCCTCGCCCGCCGCCAATTGTTGTAGCAAATCGTCCTCAGACGTGAACGACACCGGCTCCGCCGGCGTCAGCAACGATAGATGGATATCAAGCCGCTCGATGTCCCACTGTCTGACCGGCGGGAACCGAGGATCCCTAAATGCGGCGGCGTAAGCGTTATGAGCGATGTCTTCGGCTAAAGAGCGAATGGCTTCAAGCGTGCCGATGCATCCGCAGAGTTTGCCTAGTATTTCGAGCGTCACGAACGTAGCTCTCATGGTGATGAGCTCAGGTGCTAGCGTTTGCTGTTCGACGGGAATCGGTCGTCCGTGGACCGAGCCGTACTCGATTGATCGTTTCGCAAGCGCGAGCAGAAACCGGCGGTGCGTTGAGTTCAAGAAACCGTTTGTGTTACGCAAAGACATAGCTCCCATAGCCGACTACTCGATCTTTCGGGCCAGCCGTATCGCCGGAACTGCGTAAGTCCAGCGTTCGGGCTGTTAGACCCTTCTCGCGGGCGAAGTAGAGTAAGCCGTTGACGGCTATCCGTCCACAAGCCGATTCATGACCGATATCCTCCGGCCGAAGCCTTTCGATGGCGACGGATGTGGCCTGATCTATTCGCTTGGCCGTGGCATAGTCATGGTAATGGCTTAAATCCGAGCTGATCACGGTCATAGTCCCCGAATCGTCCCAAAGCCGCTCGAGTACCGCGCTGACGTCGGAAGGTGCGGCAATGCCCACGACCAAAGGAACCAGTTCGAACTGGTTCAAGACCGCCTGCAGAAAAGGCATATGAACTTCAAGGCTATGCTCGAGCAAGTGTGCCTCATCGAGCCTTTTGACGAATGGTAAATCGAGAATCTTTTCGATGGCGGCGCAGTCTATAGGGATGTTGCCCAGGGGAGTGGCGAAGCTGTCCGCATGACTGACGGCGATGCCGTGAAAGCCGATTCTATGAGAAGGGCCGATTAAGACAACGCGACGAATGACATCCCTGCCTTGTTTGATCAGGGCATAGGCGCTGGCGGCTATGGGGCCCGAATAAATGTACCCGGCGTGAGGTGCGATAATGGCCTTCGGCAGCGGCCCGGCTGTGTTTGCATCCAGCAGAAAATCCCGAACCATAGCGCGAAGCCGATGTTCGTCATCCGGGTAGAAAAGCCCCGCGACGGCAGGTTGGCGTATGTTCTTCATTGCAAAGTCCTCTGTGGGATCGACGCCGGCCGTCGGCAAAACGTCGACAGGCGCCCGATGGGTCATATTTTACAAATGCGATTTTATTTGACGAATGGGGTGTAGATCATGAATCGGACCATCGAAACGGCGCAGGGTTTTCCTACGCGCTACTGGCGTACGCTGGAGGACGGTCGTGTGGAATGCACGATGTGTCCCCGGTTTTGCAAGTTGCATGAAGGACAGCGGGGGTTGTGTTTCGTTCGCGGCAATGTGGACGGCAAGATCGTATTGTTGTCCTACGGGCGCTCTAGCGGCTTCTGCATCGACCCTATAGAGAAAAAACCGCTGAATCATTTTCTTCCCGGTACGCCGGTCTTTTCGTTCGGCACGGCCGGATGCAATCTCGCGTGCAAGTTTTGCCAGAACTGGGATATCAGCAAGTCTCGCGAGATGGATTCACTGATGGATCAGGCTTCCCCCGAAGCCATTGCGCTGGCGGCAAAAGATCTGGGTTGTCGCAGCGTCGCTTACACCTACAACGATCCCGTTGTCTTTCATGAATACGCCGTGGACGTTGCCAAGGAATGCCGAAAGCATGGCGTCAAATCGGTCGCGGTATCGGCCGGTTATATGTGCGCCGAGCCGCGCGCCGAGTTTTACAGCGTGATGGACGCGGCCAATATCGATTTGAAGGCGTTCACCGACGAGTTTTACCGCAAGATCTGCGGCGGCCATTTGCAACCGGTATTGGAAACGCTGCAATACATCAAGCACGAAACGTCCGTGTGGCTGGAAATAACGACCTTGCTGATTCCCGGCGAGAATGACTCGGATCATGAGTTGGAGGCATTGACTCAATGGGTAGCCGACAAGTTGGGACCGGACGTGCCTCTCCATTTTTCGGCCTTTCATCCCGACTGGAAGATGATGGATAAGCGTTCTACTCCGAGGGACACTTTGGTTCGGGCCCGGCGCATCGCCATGAAAAACGGTCTTAGATACGTTTATGTCGGAAACGTTCACGATAAAGCGGCTGACAGCACTTATTGCCATCACTGCGGCCAGTTGCTCATTGGCCGCGACTGGTATGAACTGTCGGAATGGAATTTGACGCCGCAAGGCGCTTGCAATGCATGCAACACGCCTTGCGCCGGCGTGTTCGAAGAAAGCCCCGGAGACTGGGGCGGCAGGCGCGTGCCGGTCAGCACGTGCCGCCGGGCGGCAACGCACCACTAAGGCGTTGCTTGAAGATTGATCGGAGGATGCCGTTACGAGCCGCTGATCGATGATCAGGGACAGATCACCGTGTTTCGTGGAGGCTCATCATCGTTCGTGCGCGGATAGTCCAGCGTAAAATGGAGTCCTCGGCTCTCTTTGCGCACTAAGGCCGAGCGGATGATCAGTTCGGCTACGATGACCAGATTGCGCAACTCCAATAAATCGCTGGTGACCCTGAAATTGCCGTAATATTCGGCGATTTCCTGCTTTAACAGCTCGACACGGCGCAACGCCCTCTGCAGGCGCTTGTTGGTTCTGACGATGCCTACGTAATCCCACATAAAACGTCGGATTTCGTCCCAGTTATGGGCGACGACGACTTCCTCGTCGGAGTCCGTGACCTGGGATTCGTCCCATTCGGGCAAGTCCGGAGGCGGAGGGATCTCGGGCAGGGCCCTGATAATATCCTCTGCCGCCAGCTTGGCGAAGGCCAGACATTCGAGCAAGGAATTGCTGGCCATGCGGTTGGCTCCGTGGAGACCGGTACAGGCTGTTTCTCCGACGGCGTAAAGGCCGGGCACGTCGGTGCGCGCGTGGCGGTCGGTTTGCACGCCTCCGCAGGTGTAATGAGCGGCCGGGACGACCGGTATCGCTTGCGATGTAATATCGATATTGAGCTCTAGGCACCGCGCGTAAATGGTCGGGAAATGGCTTTTGATGAAATCGGAGGGTTTGTGGCTGATGTCCAGGTAAACGCAGTCGACGCCCAGGCGCTTCATTTCGTGATCGATGGCGCGCGCGACGATATCGCGGGGAGCCAGTTCCTCTCTGGAATCGAATCGGTGCATAAAGGGCGAGCCGTCCGGCAGCACCAGTTTTCCGCCTTCTCCGCGAACCGCTTCCGAAATCAGGAACGAGCGGGCATGTGGGTGGTAAAGGCAGGTCGGATGGAATTGAATGAATTCCATATTGGCGATGCATGCGCCGGCGCGCCAGGCCATGGCAATGCCATCCCCGGTGGCGATGTCGGGGTTGCTGGTATATAGATAAACTTTGCTGGCGCCACCGGTCGCCAAAACGACGACTCGGGCCCGGAGCGTTTTTACTTTATTGTCGTGGGTATCGAGCACATAGGCGCCCAGCACGCGGTTCCCGTCACGGCCGACCTTTTTCTCGGTTATCAGATCGATCGCGTTATGGTATTCGAATAAATCGATATTAGGATGGTTGCGGACATGTTGCGCCAGCGAGATTTCGACAGCCCGTCCCGTGGCATCGGCTGCATGGACAACGCGGCGATGGGTATGTCCGCCTTCCCGGGTAAGATGAAGGTGGTGGCCGCCGTTTTCCGCGTCCGCTGCAGTGAACGGAACACCTCGTTCCAGCAGCCAGTCGATGCATTCTTTGCCTTGCGAAACGACGAGCCGCACGATATCCGGATCGCAAAGCCCGGCGCCCGCGTTCAGTGTGTCCTGTATGTGAGACTCGATCGTGTCGTCGGCATCCAGCACGGCGGATATGCCGCCCTGGGCGTAAAGCGTGTTGGTTTCGGTCAAGGCGGTTTTGGACAGGACGGCGACACGCGCGTGATCGGCGATGCGTAGCGCCAAGCTTAAACCGGCTGCGCCGCTGCCGATGATCAAAACGTCGTGAACTGAGGATGGCATGAAGTGAGTGTGTCGTGGTGGTTCCGCCATCCTACTGTAAAAGTATCATGTCTAAAACAGGTGGCGTTGAATTAGCCATGGGAGTGGCAGCCTAAAGTAGAATCTCGATTCGGTGCTGATGAGTCGTCAAAAGTGTGGGTCGTGGCGGATACGGCGAAATACGCATTGAATGGCGCTTGCGAAACTACGATAATTCTTCCTGTAGAATCAAGCTAATGCAATTGTGCAGCAGTCTTTGACAGTGTTTTCTGTCAAGCCACGTATCTCACTCTTAATGAAGCTCTCAAATAAGCCGTGTTTTTCATTCGCTCGCCGTATTCAAATAAGAGCCCAGATCTTTTGGTCGTGCGTGTGCGCCGTTAAATAGGGAAAAAGGTTTCCCGCAATGGGCGAGCAACTCGATGAGGAATTAGTCCGGAGGGTACAGCGAGGCGATAAAACGGCATTCGACATTCTCGTTCGAAAATACCAGTACAAAATCGCGCAGCTGATCAACCGCTATATCAAGGACCCGCACGAGGCCCTGGACGTCGCTCAGGAGTCCTTCATAAAGGCCTATCGGGCGTTGCCGAGCTTTCGCGGCGAGAGCGCTTTTTACACATGGCTGTACCGGATCGCGATCAATACGGCAAAGAATCACATTGCGATGCGCGCACGCCGCCCTTCGGAGGACGAGATCGAAATCGAGGAGGCGGAACAATTCGAGTCCGCCGTACGTCTAAAGGATCAAGAAACCCCTGAGGGAGTAGTGTTAAGTGAGGAACTCGCTCGGGTAATCCAATTTGCGCTAGACGAGCTGCCCGAAGAACTTCGTACGGCGATAAGCTTGCGAGAGTTCGATGGCTTAAGCTACGACGAAATCGCTCAGGTAATGAATTGTCCGGTGGGGACCGTGCGTTCACGCATTTTTCGTGCGCGCGAAGCCATCGATAAGAAATTAAAAGTTTTACTCGGTTAGGGGGCAAGTCCATGTCGGATGATGATCTGAGACAAAAGCTGTCATTACTGTTAGACGGAGAATTGAGTGAGAGCGATTCGCTGGCATTGATGGCTCGTATAGAGAGCGACGCCACGCTTCGAAGGCAATGGCATCGTTACCGTCTGGTCAGCGAGGTGATGCGGTCGGGAAAGGTCCTGCCCGTCGATGATCGCTTCGTGGATCAGGTTCGGGCTACTATAGCGAACGAACCGGCGATTCTTGCGCCAAGACCGGAGAAACACCGCTATCGTGAAAAAGCGGTAACGGCCGCATTAGCGGCCTCTTTGGCGGTGGTTGCGGTTTTGGTCGGGAAGTCCGTAAAGGATTATTCTCCGGTGCCTGGTCCGGAGGTGTTGGCGCAAACCGAGTTGGTCGATCCCGATGAGGTTCGTTCAGCGCTTGATCCCCAGTTCCAGGATTATCTGGTTACGCATTACGAAACGGCTTATTTGGCAGGCGCTCCAGGTCTGTTGCCCTATGCTCGCCTGGTGACCTACGATTCTTCTCGCTAAGTTCGAATTGATGGTTTCACTTTTTGCGCTCTCTGTGGACATGCTCCGCATACGCCGAGTTTTGGCATGGCAGATTTGTCTAATGATGTTTGCAGCCGAAGCTTTGGGCGGAACCGGCGAACCTCGCCATGGTGATGCCGTCCGTTGGCTAATGGATATGCGTCAAGCCGTGACTCAGTTGAATTATCGGGGAGTAGTGGCTTATCTCAAAGATAAACACGTCGAGAGCTTTCAGCTAGTTCATGCGTTTACAGGGGGTACGGAGCACGAACGGTTGGTGTCGATGAACACTCCCTTGCGGGAAGTCGTCCGAAATGCAGAAAAAGTGTCTTGCTACTTTCCCGACACCAAAACGGTCTTTGTCGAAAATAAACCGCCAAGACGTTCGGTTTTGCTGGAGTTGCCAGAGGACTTGAAACAACTTTCACGACATTACGATTTTAAGCTTGAGGCGCAGGAATACGTTGCGCAGCGCTTGTCACAGGTCATCAGTATTGAGCCGCGAGATGACTTTCGGTACGCTCGCCGGATTTGGGTGGATTTGGAATCCAAGTTGCCGCTCAAATTCGAGCTAATCGGCGAAAATGGCCAGGCGGTCGAGCAGATGATGTTCACGTCGCTGAGTATCGAGGAAATCATCCCGGACTCCGAACTGAATGCATCCACAAAGGTCGATGCTTTTACTTGGCAGGTTAATCGGCGTGAGGCGATGCCGCTCAGGTCGTTGAAATGGGCGCTTAGAAGCGTGCCAGATGGGTTTCAAATGATTTCGTATACTCGGCTGATTCGTACGCCGACAGAGCATCCGGTAGAACATATCTTGTTGAGTGACGGTTTTTCTTCTGTTTCAATTTACATTGATGAGTTAGGAGGCGATATCGTCAAGGGACATCAGAAGAAAGTCGGTGCCATAAATGCGCATTCTCGTAAGATCGATCGCTATCTGGTCACCGTGATGGGCGAAGTTCCCGCCAAAACCGTGCAAGCCATCGCAGGGGGCGTGCATCTTCAAGTGAATGACGCCCATGATTGAGGAAGAAGCAGTCGTCTTACACACGGAAGCCGAAAAAGTTTGGGTCGAAAAGCCGCGCAAATCGGCGTGTGGCGGATGTTCGCAGCAATGCGCGTCTGGCGTGGTGGACGAGTACCTCGGGGCACCGAAAATTCGGTTACAGGTATTTTCCCCAATCGAAGTTCATGTGGGTGATCGTGTTGTGCTCGGAATTCAGGAGGACGCCCTGGTAAAGGGGTCCCTATGGGCATACTTGATTCCTTTGTTGGGCTTATTTTTTGGCGCGGTATTGGGAGACATCGTCGCGTCCTCGCTAAGACCAGCTATTTCCAGCGACGGGGCCAGCGCATTCGGAGGCGTAACTGGCCTGATTTTGTCTTTTGTCCTTTTGAAGTTCACAGGGGTTCTTTCTCGCGAAAAACTGCACCCCGTGATACTCCGTAAACTTAGCTGATATCAAATCCGCTTTTAAATCCATGCTTAGGTCCGTGAAGACTTGGGAGTTTCGTATGCTTAAAACCAGGTGGATAGCCCTCGTGCTTTGTTTCCTTCTCATAGGGCTTTCGTCTCAGGGAGTCCTTGCTCAGCTTCCCGACTTCACCGGCTTAGTCGAGAAAAACAGCGCGGCGGTCGTAAATATTAGTACCTCTCAGAAAGTGAGCGCTACTGAGCCCCAGTTGCCGGAAGGGATCGAAATACCGGAAGGAACGCCATTTGACGATTTCTTTCGTCGCTTCTTTGGCGAAGGTGGTGGCCAGCCGAGTGAGGTGAAATCTTTGGGATCGGGCTTCATCGTTTCGGACGATGGTTATGTCTTGACCAATCACCACGTTGTCAAGGATGCCGACGAAATCGTCGTGCGATTGCAAGATCGCCGAGAATTGGTGGCCAAAGTCGTCGGATCGGATAAGCGCAGCGATATCGCGTTGCTGAAGATAGAGGCTGATCATTTGCCAGTCGTAAGAATGGGGTCGGCCGATAAACTGAAAGTGGGTGAATGGGTATTGGCTATCGGTTCACCCTTCGGCTTCGATCATTCGGTGACGGCGGGCATCGTCAGCGCCAAGGGCCGAAGTCTCCCGAGCGATAACTATGTGCCTTTCATTCAGACCGACGTGGCCATCAATCCGGGCAACTCCGGTGGCCCTTTGTTCAATCTCGAGGGCGAGGTGGTCGGCGTCAACTCTCAGATTTACAGCCGTACCGGCGGCTTCATGGGATTGTCGTTCGCTATTCCGATCGAAGTCGCCATGCAGGTGGTCGAACAATTGAAATCGCAGGGCCATGTGTCGCGGGGCTGGCTGGGCGTGCAGGTACAGGACGTCACGCGCGAGTTGGCCGAATCTTTCGGGATGAAGAAGCCGCAGGGAGCTCTGGTATCTAGAGTATTGTCGAAGAGTCCAGCCGAGGCGGGAGGCATCCAGGTCGGTGACGTCATTATCGAGTTCAACGGACAGGAGGTCGTTGGTTCGTCGTCGCTACCGCCAATGGTAGGTATGACCAAAGTGGGGGAAACGGCAGCGGTCAAAATCATCCGTCAAGGTTCGACCCGTGATGTAAAGATCAAAATTGGCACCTTGCCCGAGGATGAGGGAGTGCTCTTGGGGGCCGAGGAGGCTCCGGGGGCTCAGACGTTCGACCGTTTGGGGCTTAGCGTATCCAATTTGACGGTGGAGCAGCGAGAACAATTGGAAGTTCCGCGGCATGGCGTGCTGGTACAAGCGGTCAACCCGGGGCCCGCCTACGATGCGGGTATACGCCGTGGCGATGTGATTCTTCGTATTCAGGACCAAGTCGTCAAAGACGTAAACCATTTCAATGAGGTTGTGAAGGAGTTGCCAAAAGGCAAATCGCTTGCGGTGCTGGTCCAGCGACGCGGCGGCTCATTGTTCCTGGCCTTGAAGCTCAAGGATTGAGGCCGTGGCTGATCAGCAGCATATTCGTAACTTTTCCATCATCGCTCATATCGACCATGGCAAGTCGACCTTGGCAGACCGATTCATCCAGACTTGCGGAGGACTTAGCGATCGCGAGATGCTCAACCAGGTGCTCGACTCGATGGACATCGAGCGGGAACGCGGCATCACCATCAAGGCTCAAAGCGTAACGCTCAACTATAAGGCCAAGGATGGCGAGACCTACCAGCTCAACTTGATCGATACGCCCGGTCATGTGGACTTCTCCTACGAAGTGTCCCGATCATTGGCGGCCTGCGAAGGCGCCCTGCTCGTGGTCGACGCAGCGCAGGGGGTGGAGGCGCAAAGCGTAGCGAACTGCTATACGGCGATCGAGCAGGGCCTGGAAGTCATTCCCGTGCTGAACAAGATCGACTTGCCGTCGGCCGAACCCGAGCGGGTTTGCAAGGAGATCGAGGAGATTATCGGGTTGCCGGCCGACGAAGCCTTGAAAATCAGCGCGAAAACCGGCCTCGGTGTCAATGATCTTCTTGAACAGCTGGTAAGCAAGGTGCCTCCGCCCAAGGGAGATCCCGAGGGGCCTTTGCAAGCGCTGATCATCGACTCCTGGTTCGACAACTATCTGGGAGTCGTTTCGCTGGTGCGAGTGGTTAACGGTTCCATCTCCCGGAAACAGAAGATCCTCATCATGTCCACCGGAAAGAGCCACTTGGTGGAAAAGCTGGGCGTCTTTACCCCAAAGTCCTTCGATAAGGAGACACTCCAAACCGGCGAGGTAGGGTTCGTTGTGGCCGGTATCAAGGATATTTTCGGTGCGCCGGTGGGCGACACGATCACCGCGGCCGATCGCCCTTGCCAGGCCCCGCTGCCGGGGTTCCAGCAAGTCCAGCCGAGAGTGTTCGCAGGGCTCTATCCTGTTGAATCCGACGATTACGAGAATCTTCGGGAGGCGCTGAACAAGCTGCATCTTAACGATGCCGCGCTGCAGTACGAGCCGGAAACGTCGCAGGCTTTAGGGTTCGGTTTTCGGTGCGGGTTTCTCGGCATGCTGCACATGGAGATCATCCAGGAGCGGCTGGAGCGAGAGTATGATCTCGATTTGATCACGACAGCGCCGACCGTCGTTTACGAGGTGCTCAAAACGGACGACGAGACGATTCTGATCGACAACCCGTCCAAGCTGCCCCCGCCCAACGAAATCGTAGAAATCCGCGAACCGATCATCGAAGCCAATATTCTGGTGCCGCAGGATTATTTGGGCGCGGTGATGACGCTTTGCGTCGAAAAGCGCGGCATACAGAAAAAGATGCAGTACATGGGCGGGCAGGTATCGCTCAGCTTCGAATTGCCTTTGAGCGAGATCGTATTGGACTTCTTCGATCGTCTGAAGTCGGTCAGCCGCGGATTCGCTTCGTTCGATTACGAATTCAGGCGCTTTCAGGCGGCGCCGCTGGTCAAACTGGACATTCTCATCAACGGAGAGCGTGTGGATGCGCTGTCTTTGATCGTGCATCGGGATATCAGTCAAACTCGGGGGCGAGATCTCGTGGAGCGAATGAAGGATCTTATTCCGAGACAAATGTTCGAAGTCGCCATTCAAGCCGCTATTGGTTCGAAGATCATCGCTCGGTCCACAGTCAAGGCGATGCGCAAGAACGTGCTGGCCAAGTGTTACGGCGGTGATATTACCCGTAAGAAGAAGCTGCTGGAAAAGCAGAAAGCCGGTAAAAAAAGAATGAAGCAGGTAGGGAAGATCGACATTCCGCAGGAAGCGTTTTTGGCGGTTTTGCGCGTAAACAAAGATACCTAGTACCGAAAAACAACAAAAGACCCAGCTTATGGATTTCGATTTTTCGTTTTTTTTGGTCATGGCTACCGCCCTGACCGGGATCATTTGGGGCGGTTACGCGTTGCTGCGGCGCTTTCAGCCGGCTACGGCTTCGGCGAAAGAGCCGATTATCGTGGAATATGCTCGTTCGTTTTTTCCGATCGTTCTGATCGTACTTTTGCTGCGATCGTTCTTGGTGGAGCCATTCCGTATCCCTTCGGGTTCCATGATGCCGACTCTGCTCATCGGCGATTTCATTCTCGTCAATAAATACACCTACGGTATTCGTCTTCCGGTTTTGAACACGAAGATCGTCGAGATGGGCGAGCCTGAGCGGGGCGATATCGTGGTATTCCGTTTTCCGAAAGACCCGAAGGTGGATTACATCAAGCGGGTTATCGGTTTGCCTGGCGACCGCATCGCGTATTACAACAAACAGCTTTACGTAAACGGAGAAGCCATCAAGCAAACAGCCATCGCCGAATATCAAGGCGTGGGGCAGGGCAGCGTCATGAACGGTGCGCGCCTTTTAAGCGAAGACTTGAAAGGGGTTAATCACGACATCCTGATTCGAGAAGGCCAACCTTCGGTGCAGGGGGAATTTACGGTACCCGAAGGTCAGTATTTCGTCATGGGCGATAATCGCGACAACAGCAACGATAGCCGGTACTGGGGTACCGTGCCGGAAAGCCATTTAGTCGGAAAAGCGTTTTTCATTTGGATGAGTTGGGACTGGGAGAACGGCGGCATCGCATTTGATCGTCTCGGTACTATATTGAATTAGTGGTTCTAGTACCGAAACTATCCGAAAACTCCCGGAGTACGCGAAAATGGCTAATGTCCCTTCCCGGCAGAGCGGTCTGACGCTTATCGGCTTTTTGTTCGTTCTATTCTTAATCGGTTTTTTCTCCTTGCTTGTACTCAAGATCGGCCCGGTGTATCTGGAGCACTATAAGATCGTGTCGTCGCTTGAATCGCTCAAGAAAGATAACGATCTCGCTTCGAAAACCAGAGACGAAATCTTGACTCTCCTGCAGAAACGCTGGGAGATCAACATGGTCGAACGGGTATCGACCAAAGATGTGAAGATCATTAAGGAGGGATCTTATCTAAAGATTGAAATAGCTTATGACGTCGCCGAGCATCTTTTTGGAAACGTGGATGCTTTGCTGCACTTTAACGATCTTATCGAGGTCGGATCGAATTGATGAAGAGCGTTTCTAGTTACTGCTTTCTGTGTGCTTGCCATCCGCGTCAAATGACGCGGACCCGCATAAATCGGTTGTTTCTCCGAGCTGTCACTCACTCGGACAGGTCGTTATGTGCTTAACTCGTATCCCGCCGGTGGACTCGTGATTTTGGAACCGGAAAAGATCGCCAAAAAACTGGGCTTGCATTTCAAGAATCCCGCCTTGGTCAAGAGAGCCTTGACTCATCGGAGTGCTGAGAGCGAGAACAATGAGCGGCTCGAATTTTTGGGCGACTCCGTGCTCGGGTTTGTGATCGCGGAAAGGCTTTATGACAAGTTCGCGGAGGCGGACGAAGGCGTGCTCAGCCGGTTGCGCGCGACTCTCGTGAATCAAAGCTCTTTGGCGGAATTGGCGCGTAAATTAAATCTGGGGGATTACTTAGTTCTGGGGTCGGGCGAATTGAAGAGCGGCGGATATCGGCGCGACTCGATTTTGTCCGACGCGCTGGAGGCCGTCATTGGCGCTCTGCTTATCGATCAAGGGATGGATGCCTGTCGGGAGTGGATTTTAAACCTCTTTGCCGAGCCGATAGACCGTCTTTCGCTGCGGGATTGGAAAAAGGATCCGAAGACCCGATTACAAGAATTGATGCAAGCGCGAGGACTCGAATTGCCTACCTATACCCTCAAAACGGTCATCGGTCAGCCGCACGACCAGAGCTTTTGCGTGGAGTGCCGCGTGTCGCTGATCCCGGTTTCCTGCGAGGGCGTAGGGCCTTCCCGGAAAAAGGCCGAACAGCAAGCGGCAGAAAAGATGCTGACTGTGCTGGCGGAAAAACTGGGGCTCAAACCATGAAAGCAGGCTTTGTCGCGCTCGTGGGGCGCCCGAACGTCGGTAAATCTACCCTCCTCAATCATCTGGTCGGACAAAAAATCAGCATCACGTCCCGCCGGCCGCAGACGACGCGGCATCGGATTTGCGGTATCAAGACCACCAGAGACGGACAGATTGTTTTTGTCGATACTCCGGGCATTCATGCCAGCCAAAAGCGGGCGATGAATCGCTACCTCAACCGCGCAGCGGTCTCCGCCCTGCTTGACGTCGATGTGATTGTCTGGCTCATCGACAGACCGATGTGGCTTTCCGAAGACGAGTTGGTCCTGGAGAGGATCAAGTCTGCAGGGGTGCCTGTCATCTTGGTCATCAATAAAGTCGACAGGCTCGAGGATAAGGCGCTTTTATTGCCTTTTATGGAAGAGGCGGCGGCTCGCCACTCGTTTGCCGATTTGGTTCCGGTTTCCGCCTTAAAGGGCACGAATCTGGACGTTTTGGAGCGGAAGATCATCGAACTCTTGCCGGAGGGCGAACCGATTTATCCGGAAGATCAAATCACCGACAAGCCGGAGCGTTTTTTTGCCGCCGAAGTCATTCGGGAAAAATTGCTTCGTTCGCTGTCCCAGGAGGTGCCTCATGCGCTGACGGTGGAGATCGAGCAATTCAAGCTCGAGGGCGGATTGACGCGAATCAGTGCGGTGATTTGGGTCGAGCGCGAGGGTCAGAAGGCAATCGTCATCGGCCGCAGCGGCGAAGTGCTCAAGAAGGTCGGCGAGCGGGCGCGGCATGAACTGGAACGTTTGCTCGATTGCAAGGTTTACCTGGAGCTTTGGGTTAAGGTCAAGAAAGGTTGGTCGGATGACGAGCGTGCTTTGCACAGCCTCGGCTACAGCGAATGACGCGAGCAAGGGTGCTTCTCGGGACTTCCAAGGCCGCATCTCGCTGCAGAACGGATTCGTCCTTCACAGTAGACCTTATCGCGAATCAAGCCTTCTTCTCGACGTATTTACATTGGATTTCGGTCGCCTTCGCCTGCTGGCAAAAGGTGCGCGCAAGAGCAAAAGAGGATTGCATTCTCTACTTCAGCCATTCGTTCAATTGCGTCTTTCCTGGGCGGGAAAAGGCGATCTACCAGTCTTGACGGCTGCGGAATCCATCGGAGGAACCAGCATCAAGTTGAGCGGGCCCAAGCTGTTCTGCGGATTTTATGTGAACGAGTTGCTTCTCAATTTTCTCCCTTCCCGCGATCCTCATCCGGAAGTATTCGATCTATATCGGAATACCTTGGATCAACTCGCGGCAGATGACGGCATGGAACGGATTCTAAGATTATTCGAAGTCTCTCTGCTGGGCGAGATGGGTTACGGTATGGCCTTTGATCGGGAGGCAACGTCCGGGCAACCGATCGATCCGGCAAAAAGATATGTGTACAGAATTGAGGAAGGTCCGGTAGAGAACGATGAAAGGGCTGCGGATTCGGTCGGAGGCGCCACCTTGCTTGCATTGGATCGGAAGACGCTGAACGATCCGGATGAACTTCAAGAGGCGAAGCATCTGATGCGACGAGTAATCAATTATTATCTCAACGGAAAATCTCTTAAAAGCCGGGACTTTTTCAAGCAAGTCACAAAAAGCAGACCATGATGACGACCTCTCGCCCTATCTTACTCGGCGTAAACATCGATCATATCGCCACCATTCGACAGGCTCGGCGTACCAAATACCCCGAAGTGATCCAGGCGGCCTTGCTCGCGGAGCAAGCTGGCGCCGACGGTATTACCGCTCATCTTCGCGAGGATCGCCGGCATATTCAGGACAGAGACATCGGATTGTTGCGAGAGATGATCGAGACCCGTCTAAACCTGGAAATGGCGGTAACCGATGAGATGGTCGCTATCGCAAAAACCGTGCGGCCACAAGCGTGCTGCCTGGTTCCGGAGCGACGCGAAGAATTGACCACGGAGGGTGGTCTGGATGTGTCCGGAAATTTCGAACGAATTCGTGCCGCTTGCGAAACGCTGGGCGAAGCCGGGGTGGAGGTCTCCCTGTTCATCGACGCCGATTTTCGGCAGATCGAAGCGGCAGCGAAAACCGGTGCTCCCGTGATCGAATTACACACGGGCCACTATGCCGATGCCGCTTCGAACAAGGAAAGTAAAGATGAGTTTCACCGCTTAGCACGGGCGGCAGAGTATGCATCCGGAATCGGCCTCAGAGTGAATGCGGGGCATGGATTGAATTATCACAACGTAGGGGAAATTTGCCGCATTCCCCAAGTCGAGGAGCTCAATATCGGGCATTCCATCGTGGCGAGGGCGCTGTTCGTCGGGCTGGAGCGAGCGGTGAGCGAGATGAAGCGGGCGATGGTATCGTCGCGCTTATCAATTGACCCATAGGGCTTATTCTGCCATAGTTGAACAGCTATCGAATCGAACAACTGGTCCGCTTTCTCGCATTCCGTCGTAATCGAGATGGCGCGTGGTGTAGAGAATGCTCGGGGCCCAAATCAAATATAACGATGGTTCGCGATAGCTGGGGCAGCATAGCGGAGGAGATGGGGTGTACGAAAGATATCAGAGCGAGTCGACGACTGCGCCAGCATTGCGCGCCGGGACTACGGTTCGGTATCCAGTGTCGGCCGCTTGGTGGCGAGCTCCGCAAGTGCTTGTCGCCTTGCTTGCGGTTTGTCTCTGTTCGTTGGTCATTCTCTATTATTTATCGACGCGTCTTGAAACCACGGTAGCCGGTCCAACGGAAGGTCACGCCCGGATCAAGGCGATCAACCAGCAAATGGAAGCGCTGCAACGCAAGTTCGGCATTCTCTTGGCCGAATCGGTCGAAATGAGACTTAAAACCCTTCAGAAGAACATTGAGGCGGGAGCGGTCAGTTCCGCGGATCTCGAGGCCTTTGAGCAATTAAAGAGCGATCTGGTGCTGTTGGAAGGTTATGCCGAAGCCGGCGGAGCCAATGCGTTCGACAACACCGAGATCGAGCATTCCCGTTTCCGGCGGTTACCCGGTTCGGGAGTAGTCCGTAACGAAGAGCTTATGGATGAGGTTTTGCAGGTAAAGAACCTGCTTTACTTTTGTGCCGCCAGTCTCGCAACGACCACTGTTCTCATCAGTGGCTATTGGTTGAGACAGCGGAGTCGGGCGTATCGCCTCCACTCGGGAATGACCGCTGTTCCGATGCTGGCAAAGAAGCCCGGCGATTGATGCCTGGTCTGGACCTCAGGAATATTTAGGTATTCGACGAGTCACGATTCTCGTGATGCCCCTTTTTGACATGCTCGGCTTCGATCCGGTTTTTTCCCATCCCCTTGGCGCGATACATTGCAGAGTCGGCCCGCCTGATGAAGGAATCCGCCGATTCGTTTGACACGTACACGGTGATGCCGGCGGAGAAAGTCGGCAAAGCCATGGCCGTGCCGCCAATTGAAAACGTGGTTCGGTGGACCTGCGCCTGAATTTTCTTGAGCGCCCATAAAGCGCCATCCAGCTCGGTGTTGGGAAGCAGTACGATGAACTCTTCGCCGCCGAAACGGGCTACGTGGTCGTGACGGCGAAATGCAGGAAGGATTTTTTGGGCGTAAATTTTGAGAACTTCATCGCCTGCAGCGTGGCCGTAACGGTCATTGATTTCCTTGAATCCGTCGAGGTCCACCATGGCCAAGGCCAAAGGGGTGTAGTAACGTTGCACGCGTCCGATCTCATCCTCCAGCCGATTCAAGAAGGCTCGCCGATTGGAAAGCCCGGTTAATTCATCCGTAAGGCTCAGTTGGCGAACTCGTGTGAATTCCAGATCGGTCTTTCGATTATTCGTCTCCAGCAAATCGAGATAAGCTCGGATAATGTCGATTTGTTTGGCCTGATGTTGATGTTCGTTTAACAAAGCGTCGGTCTGCTTTAGAAGTCCAGATCGCGCCGTATCGGTGAGCAAAAAATTTTCGGGATGGCTCAACGCCTGAGCGATATTCTTCAGCAACTGGCCGGAATGTAGATTTGCATCATCAACTTCGTTAAGGCTTGCCGTCAACGACTTGTGGATTTCGGCCATTCCTACGCTTTGTCCTTCGCGAGGCGGCGGCGCGGGGTCCGTGTTATGTGATGTCTTTTCGGAAGTCGTCACATGGATTTCTGTGGCCTTAGCCCTTTGTGCAATCACGTCCGGTTTGTCGGGCGAGGGTTCATGGTCTCCTATGATTCGATCGGAAAAGGCAAAATTGGAATGGAACAAAGAATGTTTGAGGTCTTCAACGCCTTTAATTAAGGTGTTTAATTCCGCTAAGGATAAAGACGGACTGAGCAGAGTTTGGAGAAACTCGATTCGTCGCGCGAGCCACTGGCTTCTGTCGGAAACCAACTGTTCAACATAACGGAGAAGTTGTTGAACAAGGGCGCGGTAACGGGTTTCCCTCGCGTTATGAATTTGGGTCAGCGACTCGAAACTATTTTGAATATGATCGATAAGAAGAGGTTCGGACGGGTAACGCCTTAACGCGTGCAAATTGGAGAGTATCCGTTCGAAATCGGCCGGCCGCGATTTCATGACTTATCAAGTGTTAAGGTCAAAGAAGTTAAATTCCGACACGATACTCTGAACATCGAATGCGACAAATAGCTACAGTCTAGTGTGTCCTGGCTGGAAACAAGGAGTGGCTTTCACAGTCCCGATCTAAGAAATTCCCATTGTATTTTTGTCGAAAAAGCCGCGATTCATTCTACCGGTAATCGCTTGCTAATCAATCCTTAAGGCTACAGCCTGTTTTCCACTTCCTTAAGACGACCATCCATATGCAGAGAGTTTTGAGCATAGCCCCGATGTTGGATTGGACGGATCGGCATTTTCGCTATTTTGTACGCCTAATTTCTCGGCGGGTGCTGCTTTATACCGAAATGGTCACCGCCGGTGCGATTTTGTTCGGGAATCGCGACCACTTGCTCGGCTTCCACCCCGCCGAAAAGCCGTTGGCGCTTCAATTAGGCGGCAGCAACCCTTCGGATCTTGCCGAGTGTGCGAGAATTGCCGAAGCGTATGGATATGATGAGATTAATCTCAATGTCGGATGCCCGAGCGATCGGGTGCAGAATGGGCGGTTCGGTGCATGCTTGATGGCCGACCCCGAGTTGGTTTCCGAGTGCGTGGCCGCGATGGCCGGTGCCGTATCGCTTCCGATCACCGTCAAAACCCGAATAGGCATCGATGAGCAGGACTCCTATGAGGATCTCGCGCGCTTCGTCGAGATCGTCTCGTCCGGCGGTTGTCACACCTTTGTCATCCATGCCAGAAAAGCGTGGCTTAAAGGCTTATCGCCTAAGGAGAACCGGGAAATACCACCGCTAAGATACGATGTGGTCGATCGAATCAAAGACGATTATGCGGCACTCGAAATCATCCTGAACGGCGGTATCGTCGATCTGGATCAGGCGGGGCTGCATCTTGAGCGGTTCGACGGTGTGATGATAGGACGAGCGGCCTACCATCAACCGTACTTGCTTGCAGAGGCCGACCGGCGATTTTTCGGCGATGACCGTCCGGTCCGCTCCCGGCGTCAAGTGGTCGAAGCGCTGTTGCCGTATGTCGAAACGGAATTGGGGCGGGGCGTACGTTTACAAGCCATCGCTCGGCACATTTTAGGGTTGTATCACGGTATGCCCGGCGGGCGGGCATGGCGTCGGCATCTTAGCCAGCATGCGACGAAAGCAAATGCGGGAGCGGATGTGCTTCTCGAAGCCACCCGCTATTGCGAAGAGTCAATATGCGTTTGATCGAGAAAGACATGGCGCATTCCTGCGCGATATACTTACCGATCACTATTAGCGACATCAATCATGCAAAACGTAATGGAGCATCTTTTTTCCCAAATCATACAATCTCTTGGGGAGGATATTACCCGAGAAGGACTAGTGGATACGCCTAAGCGGGCGGCGGCGGCTTTTCGTTTTCTCAATAGCGGCTACAATCAGCGCCTCGAGCGTGTCCTCAATAATGCCGTTTTCGAGGCGGATACGGAGGATATGGTGATCGTGAAGGACATCGAATTGTATTCATTGTGCGAGCACCATCTTCTGCCGTTCATCGGTAAATGCCATGTCGCTTATCTGCCTAAGGGTAAGGTGATCGGGCTTTCCAAGATCGCGCGCATCGTCGAAATGTACGCTCGCCGTCTTCAGATCCAGGAGCGATTGACCAAACAAATTGCGGACGCCATTCAGACCGCGATCGATCCCGCGGGGGTTGCCGTAGTAATCGAAGCCAAGCATCTGTGCATGATGATGCGAGGCGTCGAGAAACAAAACTCGGTTATGACCACCTCATCCATGCTGGGTTTGTTCCGCAAACAAATCAGTACCCGTTCGGAGTTTCTGGATCTTATCAACAGAAAATAGCGTGACAGAAGCAGGGAAATCCCACCGTTGGGGTGTGCTTTTGGTCAATCTGGGTACGCCCGAGGCTCCAACCACGGCCGCAGTCCGACGCTATCTGGGCGAGTTCCTATGGGACTCCCGTGTCGTGGAACTGCCGAGGCCAATTTGGTGGATGATCCTTCATGGCGTGATTTTGCGGGTGCGGCCATCCAAGTCGGCACGAGCGTATCGGTCGATCTGGACCGACAGAGGCTCCCCGTTACTGGTGTTCAGCACGGATTTGACTCGATCGGTGCAAGCCGAGATCTCGGCGAGAATGGCTGGGGAAATCGTGGTAGAGGTGGCGATGCGCTACGGTAAACCCGGAATTCGGGAAAAATTGGAGAAGTTGAATAGCGCCGGGGTCGATGGACTTCTGATTTTGCCGTTGTATCCCCAGTATTCGTCACCGAGTACCGGGACCGTATTCGATGCGGTCGCCTCGGTGTTGAAGAATTGGAGATATGTTCCGGAGACCAGATTCGTCAGCGACTATCATGATTATCCGGCGTATATCCGGGCTGTGGCGAACCGAATCGAAGATTTCTGGCGCGACAATGGCGGACCTCATTTTTTGTTGTTTTCATTTCACGGTTTACCGGAACGAAGCCGCTCCCTAGGCGATCCTTACCATGAGCAATGTCGTACGACCGCAAAGCTGATCGCGGCTGAACTGAAGCTTCCGGAGAATGCTTGGCAGTTAGTTTTTCAGTCCCGTTTCGGCCCGGGGCGGTGGCTTCAGCCTTATTGCGTCGATGTGCTAAAAGCACTGCCGCAAAAGGGCGTTAAGGACGTCGATGTCGTTTGCCCGGGATTTGCCGTGGACTGCTTGGAAACCTTGGAGGAGATCGGCATTACCAACAAGGAGGTCTTTGAAAGAGCGGGTGGTGCCCAGTATCGGTTAATCCCCGCGCTGAACGATAGTCCGGAACATGGCCGCGTCCTGGCTGGTTTGATTACAGAGCACTTGCGGTAAAAGATAAAAGTCGCTCAACCGGCATAAATAAGCTTGAATACTTGATTGAATTGTTCGTCGAGTTTTTGGGCCAACTCATTCGCAGTTGCGATGTCAGTGCCGAAAAGACTCGGCTTGTCCATGTCGGTTACTGTGGTGTCGCGTGATGCATGATTAGAATAGCGTGAATAAACAAAGGATTGTGCCTGAGCGACCAGGGCTGCTTCGCAACTGAACACGTCGGCATTTTCCGGCGTATCGTGGTGCTCGATAGTCACGGCGATGATCTCCGGCAGCTTCCATAGCCGAGCCAATTCGGCGCCGACCTGATAATGGTCGAATCCGATAACTCGTCTTTCTCCTTCCTGATAGCTTATGTTCTCCGATTCCGCTAAAAGTGCCGCGGCACGGGCCAATTCCGGAAGGCGGTGATATACGACCAATCGCCCTATTTCATGTAATAGTCCACATAGAAATACGGCCTTTAGACGTTCGCCAAAGGGATGACAACTCGCGAATAATCTTGCCAATAGCGCACAGCGCACGCTCATGGCCCAGAATTCCTTCATTGTCATCAAGGTATTCGTTAAAGATGAAAATTTATCGATCACTAAAGTAGTTAATACCAAACTCCGAATTTCGTGGATGCCGACGATATTGAGTGCACGATGAATGGAGGTGACTTTGGTCGGAATTCCATAAAAGGCGCTATTGACGACCCGTAGCAGCCTTGCTGTGAGACCAGGATCATTTTCAATCAGTGTGCCGGCATCGCGCAGATCGGCCCCCGGGTTATCCAGTAGTTCATTCAGTTTTAAGAATAACTCCGGCGGGGAAGCTAATTGCACGTTCCCATTCAAAATTACGCGGACGCTAAGCGGGGTGAATGCATACATCGCTTTAGCTCTTGATGCGCATACCTAATACTATCCTGTCGTTAATTTGATTTGACTGATACGCCGATAAGTGGCATCTATATCACAGTTGGTTCATGGAAGACTTTATATGTGACGCGAGTTCCAATTGCCTCCTTTATTCTAACTGAGCTTCAGGTTTTTATCGGGTGCTATGACGCCAACCAACCAGTTCGGCGAAAAGTTAATTATTATCGGTGAGCATAATGAGCGTCATCGTGCCCAAGTCGAGTTAATCCTATCCGAAGCCGGTTTCGTGAATTTCGTAGCGGTCTCTAATGGAAGAGAACTTCTTGAGCAATTGAGAAAATTCCAGCGGAGCCCTGAAGAAATCGGACTTATTATTCTTAATAGTAGCCTGCCCGAATGTCAGATTGACGAGTTTTGCCTGTCTTTTTCCTCGATAGACGAGGGAATCGGCATTCCCGCTATCATTTTTACTGAAGAATCGGTCGAATTGGACAGCACGCAAGTACGCCGCCTAACCCAGCTGAGCAGGCAAGGCGTCAGTCTGATTACCAAGCCTATTCGCGGACGCGATTTTATCCCCTTGGTTAACATGAGTTTGATACTCAGAAACGAGCGTCACCTGAGACGTAGCCAAGAAGAGCAACTTTTAAACGAACTCTCCGAACGCAAAATCATGGAGGCCCGATTCAAATATCTCGTGGCCCACGATGAGTTGACCGGCCTTGCAAATCGCCGGAGCTTGGAAAAGAAACTTCAGCTAGCCATCCACCGGTGCCGGAACTTCGATCAGGAAGGTGCATTGCTGTACCTGGATCTTGATCGGTTCAACATGATCAATGATCTTGAGGGACACGAGACCGGCGATCGTTTATTAGTGGAGACGGTCAGCCTGTTGCACGGCACGCTCGATTCGGACCACATCGCAGCCAGGATCGGAGCTGACGAGTTTTGTATCTTTCTAGAAAACGTCAAACAGCAGGAGGCATTGTCCATCGCTGAACGGCTCCGCCAAGCCATGGATGGTTTTCGCTTCGTTACCGGACAAGACAGTTATCACATATCGGCCAGTATCGGTGTGGCCCTGCTGGAATCGCGGAGGATGGCCAGTCATCCGAGTGTGCTGATTGCCGAAGCGCATCAGGCCTGTTACGCAGCGAAGGCGAACGGGCGTAACATGGTTCAGTTGTATAACGACAAAGATACCGAGGCTTGCACGCGGCGAAGCGACATCTTATGGGTTCCGCTGATCCGGGAAGCCTTGATGGAAAATCGGTTTTTTCTGGTTTTTCAGCCGGTTGTCAGGGTCAAGGACGGTGCCATTACGCACTACGAGGTCTTGATCCGGATGAGGGGCAAGCGTTCGGATATATTCTCGCCGGGAGAATTCATTCCGGTCGCCGAGCGCATGGGTTTGATTCACCATATCGACCTGTGGGTGGTCGATAAATCAATCGATTTCCTGGCCTCTCTGCCGGAACACCAGTCGCATGTCAGTCTAACGATAAATTTGTCGGGTGTTGCATTTCAAGATCAGTCCTTGTTACCCCTGATTAAACAAAAATTGGAAATGACCTGGATCTCCGCGTCTCGGCTTGCATTCGAGATTACCGAAACCGCGACTGTCGCGAATTATCAGCAAACTCGGGAAATGATTGCCCGCATAAGGGCGCTGGGATGCCATTTTGCCTTGGATGACTTTGGTGCTGGCTTTAGTTCGTTCGATTACATCAAAAAGTTTCCAGTCGATTATTTGAAAATCGATGGACAGTTCATAAAAAACCTGCTTCATGATGAAACAGACCAGGTACTTGTCAAGGCAATGATCGATATCGCTCGGAAGCTGGGAAAAAGGACCATCGCCGAATTTGTGGAAAACCCGAAGGTTCTTTCTCTCTTAAAAACGCTCGGCATAGATTATGTCCAAGGTTATCTGATCGGTAAGCCGGAACCCCATCTACTCGACAAAACGACTATCTCGATTAACGAGATCGCCGGTTCTTCGCAGTCGACTCAAGCTGCCTAGCCGAATCCGCTGTTTTTAGTTTCCGGTCCAGTTGATTAAGTCCTGACGGGCATATTTTTTATCCCATGCAAAACACCAGACGCGGCAAGACGCCACGCAAAAAACGGTCGTCCATCTTGTCTTTTCTGAACGCGTCATTTCGGCGCATCGCACTGTATTTGTCTCCCTTCGTGATCGCGATCATCGTCGGATATCTGGCCTATGTGGACCACACGGTCCGTCAGCAATTCGAGGGTAAGCGCTGGTCTTTGCCGGCCCGGGTTTACGCCAGCCCCGTCGAGTTGTTCGCCGGTTACGAGATGAGTGCCGATCGGCTCGAATGGTTATTGGAGCAGCTGAAATACAGAAACGATCCGAGCTTGTCATCGCAGGGTACTTATTTCAGGAAGGGGGCCGAGTATACGCTGAAGACGCGCGATTTTCGGTTCTGGGACAAACTAGAAAACTCTCGCAACATACGGGTGCGATTCGATGCCGGGCAAATAAGTTCGGTTAGCGACCCCGAAGACGCCAAGCCCCTGGCATTGTTTCGTTTGGACCCGGTCCAAATCGGGACGTTTTATCCGGCTCTGAAGGAAGATCGTATATTGATCAAGCTCAATCAAGCGCCGGAGCTTCTCTTAAAGGCCCTGTTCTCGGTGGAAGACCGGGATTTCTACGAGCATTTCGGAATTTCGCCTCGCGGCATTCTTCGGGCGATGTGGGCCAACATTCGCGCGGGGGGAATCGTGCAGGGAGGCAGCACCTTGACTCAGCAGCTGGTAAAGAACTTTTTTCTAAGCTCTGAGCGCACCTGGTGGCGCAAGCTTAACGAGCTGGTCATGGCATTGGTATTGGAGGCGCGTTATTCCAAGGATGAAATTCTGGAAGCTTATCTAAATGAAATTTATCTCGGTCAAGACGGTGCCCGAGCGATACACGGGTTCGGTTTGGCCAGCCAGTACTATTTCAGCCGATCGCTGGAAGAGCTGGAACTGCATCATGTTGCTCTGTTGGTGTCTCTGGTGCGAGGGCCATCCTATTACGACCCGTTTAGATGGCCGGAAAAGGCAAGGAAGCGTAGGGACCTGGTATTGGACGAGATGGTGGAACAAGGGCAGATTGCAGCGAGCCAGGCCGAGGAGGCTAAGGCAAAGCCTCTGGATGTGGTGAAGAATCCGCACCAAGCCATCAGCCGCTATCCGGCTTTCCTGGATTTGGTCAAGCGTCAGTTGCAGCAGGAATATCGTCCCGAAGACTTGACCTCGGAAGGGCTCCAGCTTTTCACGACACTCGACATATTCGCGCAGCACTATCTTGAATCGGCCGTCGAGACAACGCTGAAAAAGCTCGACAAACAGACCCGGACGACGCAACTGGAAACCGCCGTTGTGTTTACTCGCCGCGCTACCGGCGAAGTAGCCGCTTTAATGGGATCAAGAGACCCGCAGAATTCCGGGTTCAATCGCGCATTGGACGCAGAACGCCAAATAGGTTCACTGTATAAACCCGTCGTTTATTTGACGGCATTGGAGAATCCGCAACGCTACACGCTGATGTCGCCGCTGCAAGACATGGAGGTTCGGATCAGGAATCCCGGCGGCCGGCCGTGGACACCGAAGAATTACGATAATCGGGAGCACGGCATAATTCCTTTGCATAAAGCCTTAGCGCATTCCTTTAATCTGGCGACAGTTAATTTAGGCATGGATGTCGGGATTGCCCGTACCGCGGAAACCTTACGGAAATTAGGGGTTGAGAAGTCGGTGGAGCTGGTTCCGTCGCTGTTGCTGGGCACCGCCTCGCTAACCCCGTTTGAAGTCGCCCAAATGTATCAAACCCTGGCCAGCGACGGCTTTGTGGTTCCGCTAAGGGCGATTCAGGCGGTTGTTTCACAAGAGGGGAAGACCCTGCAGCGATACGGCCTCAGTGTCAAGCAGTCAATCGATTCAGCGGCGGTTTATTTGGTCGATACGATCCTGCAGGAAGTCATGCGGGAGGGTACCGGGAAATTTGCCTATGCCTATTTGCCTTCCCATTTCGACTGCGCCGGAAAAACTGGAACGACCAATGATCTCAGAGATAGTTGGTTTGCTGGATTTACCGGCGATTATGTGGGCGTAGTCTGGGTCGGGCGTGACGACAACCAGCCGGCAAAGCTAACCGGCGCCCAGGGCGCGTTACCGGTTTGGGCATCTACCATGCAAAAAGTGAGTAAGGAGTCGCTTGAGCTGGAGCCGCCCGAAAACGTCGATTTCGTTTGGATCGATCGTGCAAATGGCTTGAGATCAGATGAAAGCTGCCCCAGCGCGATTCGCTATCCGTTTATTGCGGGTTCTGCCCCGACAGACGTTTCGCCATGCGGTCGGCTGTCGAATCCACCGGAAGGAGTCGACTCTTGGTTTAGGCGTTTATTTTAGGTCCGGCGGCCAGGGCTAGCGAGAGATATGGGTTCCGGCTGAGCGTCTTGTATGCTTAATCTGCCCATCAGCGCTCTTGCCTCCGTTTTCTGTTGCTCATTGCCCATTTCCAGAACTTCCTTGAGCATGTCCAGCGCCGACTGCTTATCATCCATGTCCGCATAAGCCTTAGCCAAATCCAGTTTGGTTTCCAACTGGTCCATGTCGGTCAACGGCGCGTACTGATCCTCGTTTTCATCTGAAAGATTCTCCAGATTTTCCGTGTTTAGCGCTTCGCTTTCCGCTTGAACAGACGAAGCCAAGTCAAGCTCGAAATTGAAATCCGATGTTTCGAGATTCGAAATGGACGCGACGCGGTCCGATTTGGATACGTCATCTTGCGGTCCACTGCTTTTATTCAGCTCATGCAATAGGTCGTCTATGGATTGATCCGCTTCTTCGTGCGTTTTAGTTTCAGGATGAGCTTTCAGTTTGCCCGCGTCAAAAGCAATCAGGTTGTCAAGTTTCGGCAGCTCACTCTCGGGCTCCTTTGAGTTGGCTTCAGAGTCCTCAAGGCCGAAGGAACTGAAATCGAAATCAAACATTTCATTGCCGGATGAGGCGTCGTCAGACTCCGGCTTGTCTTTGTGCTGTGCATTGGCCGCTAGCTCGAGCAAGATATCGTCAATGCTGTTCTCCGAACCCTGTGTTACGGGTTCTTTTCGGGAATTGGACCCCGGCTTGTCGGTCTCAAAGACGATGAGATTTTCGAGTTCTGGAGATTCATCTTCAGGCTGAGCTGTGACGACGGAAGGAGTTTCGCTCCGAAGATCGTCGACATCGAATTCCATGACGGGGTGCTCGGCGGCGATTGCCTGATCTTCATCTGGGTTTTGCGCATCGAAATTGAAGTCGAGAGAAACACGCTTTTCCTCTGCGGATGTCGATGTTTCGGCCACCTCGCTATCGAAGCGCTTCAGATCCTCGATGAGTTCATCGGTAAGATCGATAGAGCCCAGGATGTCCCTTGCATTCGCATCAAGAGCCAAAGGTCGGCTGGACGATGGCGACGCGCTAAACAGCGAGTTTCCGGGACATAATTCCCGTCCCATTTCAACCACATTTTCCCAGAAGTCGGCATCGCCGTCTTTACCTTGTCTTTTGAGTTCCTGGGCGAAACGCTCAAAAGCTTCTCGGTTCTCGGTGGCGTAATGAATTTCCAGAAGCTTGAGCTTGCATTCGTCTCGTTCGGGGTACTGCTCTATCGCGTTCCGGATCAAATCCTCCGCCTGCTTGTAACGGCCGTAAGCGAGATATACATCGGCTTCCGAAATCGGGTCGACTTCGTCCGCCTCGGCTCCTAAGGCGTCAAAATCGCTCGGCGTGAATTCGCTCAGAAAAGAGGTTTTTGTAGCGGTCGTCGGTTCCGAGATTGTGGAGTTGAATTTGGACTCCGCTTTTTTCGCCTTTTGCAGGTTTTCTTTCTCGGTCGCAAGCAAGATGCTTTCGGTCTCTTCGATCATGGCCGCACGGCGACGGGCAAGCAGCCATGGTATGACCGCCAGCAACATCAGACCTCCTGCTGCGGCACCGAGATAGGTCGGCTGATCGAACAAGTCGTCCCAAATGCTGCTCTGTTCAGGCTGCGGCGGCGCGGCAGGAACGGGCTTAGGCGCCTCGACCTTCGGCTGCTCGGTCTGGACGGCGGTGGGTTGGGGTGTTTGAGCCGTTTCTGGAACCGTCTCTGGAGAAGTCGGCGGATTCGCCGGCTGGGTGGATGGCTCCGCCGGCTTCTGTGCTTCCGGAGCCGGTGTCGTTTGAGCTGTTAGCTGTTCCGGATTAGGGGGCTCTTTCTTCGCCGATTCGGCCGAAGGTTGTTGTGCTTGTGGTTCTTGCAGCAGCGCAATCTGTTCGTTCTTCAGGGTCAAGAGACGATGCATCTCCGTCAGTTGCTGCTCGAGCTGAGTCAGGCGGGAACGGAGATCCTCGTTTTCCTGTTTGAGCGTCTCTGCGATTTCGAGCGCAATTTCTCCCTTGGATTTCCCGGCGCCATCCGTGCTTCCTGCGACCGCTTCTTCATCTTTCGTCTTGGTATCGGATGCGGCTAACAATTTGAGCTGAGTTTGCGTCGGCTGTGTCGCGGAGCCCGTCACAGCGCCCAAGCTCTGTGCCTTGTTACTGCGGCTTGCGACTTTCCCAGTCCGACTGCTTGATCGATAAAGCTCATCCCGCGCTTGCGAGCTGGTGAATTGCAGAACAAATTCGCGATCGGGAATTTTCAGCGTTTCTCCTGCCTTCAAAGTGTCCGGCGTGTCTCCATAAAACGCATGTGGGTTGTGCCGGTAAAGGGCGACGACCATTTGTTCCTGAGCGATGCTTGGGTCGCGATTTACCTGTTTGGCGATTTCCCAAAGCGTGGAATCTCTTTTGACTGGCCCGTATTCAGAACCTTGGATCGGACTTTCAGACTCGGATGAAGCGCTTGCCGTCGAAGCACGGGGCTGGGACTTGCGGGGCGAAACCTGGGCATCCGCAGTTTGCGGGTGGTCATCGTTCGGTTGCTCGAATACCGATGGAGATCGTGAGTCGACGAGCGCGCGATCAGAGAAGGTGGCAGGCGGGTCCAGCAGTACGGTATATTCACGTACTACGCGCCCGCGCGGCCAATTGACCTCTACCAAGAAGCTGACGAACGGTTCGTGCATGACATCGTTCGAACTCACCTCGATGGCATAGCTGCCATCGGGTTTTTGCACGGCGGTAAAACGCAGTTTGGTGAGAAAATAGTGCCGTTCCAAGCCGGCCTTGGCAAACGCTTCCGGGGACGCCAAAGCGATTTTGACGTCCGCCAGGGAATCCCCGCCGGAAAGAACTAGCGGAATCTCGGCGTTTAGCGACTGATTCAGGGCGGAGCGTAGCCTGATGTCTCCAATACCTAGCGCACTCGCTCCCATTGGGGCCAGTAGACTCATCATCGCCAAGGTTTTTGATAACTTACGCACTTATTGCCGCTCCTTTGTCCAATCGTTCCCGCCATTCATGGTGGCGGGAGCTGCCTAGATTGCTGAAGGAAAGCTTAGCCTAGATGTATGTTTTTGCCAGCACCTCGGCGATTTGTACGCTGTTGAGCGCCGCGCCTTTTCGTACGTTGTCGGCTACGACCCAAAGATCCAAACCTCGCGGGTGGGAAATGTCTTCGCGGATGCGTCCGACATAAACGGCATCGTGCCCGGCTGCGTCGGTAACCGCAGTCGGATAGCCGCCGGGCTTGTGTTCGTCGATCACCGCCACTCCCGGAGCACGGCTGAGCAATTCCCGCGCATGCGCAGCGGTGATTTTTTCCCGAGTCTCGATATGGACCGCCTCGGAGTGGCCGTAAAATACGGGTACCCGCACCGTAGTCGGGTTCACCTGGATACTGTCGTCGCCCATGATTTTGCGGGTTTCCCATACCATCTTCATCTCTTCCTTGGTGTAGCCGTTATCCATGAAGACGTCGATCTGGGGGATGGCGTTGAAAGCGATCTGCTTCGGATAGACTTCGGGGTTGATCGGTTTGCCGTTAAGCAATAAAGCGGTTTGCTTGCCGAGTTCCTCGATGGCCTTTTTTCCGGTTCCGGATACCGCCTGATAGGTGCAGACGTTGATTCGCTCGATGCCGACAGCATCGTAGATCGGCTTCAAAGCGACCAGCATCTGAATCGTGGAGCAATTCGGATTGGCGATGATTCCCCGGGTCTTGTACTGCCCGATGGCCTCCGGATTGACTTCCGGCACGACCAAGGGGATATCCGTCTCGTAGCGGAAACAGGAGGTGTTGTCCACGACCACGCAGCCGGCTGCCGCAGCTTTAGGGGCGTAAACGGCGGAAACCGATGCGCCTGCGGAAAACAGGCCGATCTGTGCCTTGGAAAAATCGAACTCGGCCACATCCTGCACGGTGAGATAGCCGCCTTTGAATTCCACGCGCTGGCCGGCGGAGCGTGCGCTGGCCAGGGCATACACCTGGCCAACGGGAAAGTTGCGCTCCTCCAGGATGGACAGCATGGTCTCGCCCACCGCGCCGGTGGCGCCCAATACTGCAATATCGTAAGTCTTGCTCATGGGGAAACTCGTTCGGGATTAGCGGTTCAATGATCGTAAAGCGGATACGATGGCATCGCCCATATCGGCGGTTCCGACCTTCTTCATGCCTTCGGAGTAGATATCGGCGGTTCGGTAGCCTGCGTCCAAAGCGGCTATCACCGCGTTTTCGATCCGGTCTGCGGAGGCGGCATCGTTGAAACTGTAACGCAGCATCATGGCCAGCGACAGTACGGTGGCGATGGGGTTGGCAACGCCCTTGCCGGCGATGTCCGGTGCCGAACCGTGAATGGGCTCGTACATGCCCTTGCCGTTTTTGTCGAGCGACGCCGAAGGCAGCATGCCGATGGAACCGGTCAGCATGGCGGCACAGTCCGAAAGGATATCGCCGAACATATTGTCGGTCAGCATGACGTCGAACTGCTTGGGCGCGCGCACCAGCTGCATCGAGGCGTTATCGACATACATATGGCTGAGCTGGACGTCCGGATACTCGCGGCCGACCTCGATCACGATCTCGCGCCACAGTTCGGTGCACTCCAGCACGTTGGCTTTGTCGATGGAGCACAGCCGTTTGTTGCGCTTTTGAGCGATCTGGAACGCGATATGGGCGATGCGGCGGATCTCCGATTCGCTGTAAATCAAGGTGTTGAAGCCTTCCCGTTCGCCCTTTTCATTGATGCGGCGGCCCCGCGGTTTGCCGAAGTAGATGCCGCCGGTCAGTTCGCGGATGATCATGATATCGAGTCCCGAGACCACTTCCGGTTTCAGCGTCGAAGCGGCGACCAACTGGGGATAGAGAATCGCTGGGCGAAGATTCGCGAACAGTTCCAATTCGGCACGTATTCCCAGAAGGCCGCGTTCCGGTCGCACCGAATAGTCCAGCGGTTCCCATTTCGGACCCCCGACCGCGCCCAAAAGCACGGAATCGGCCGCTTTCGCTAGGGTCAGGGTTTCTTCCGGAAACGGCGTGCCTTTGGCGTCGTATGCGGCACCGCCGATCAAAGCGTCTTCAGTTTCAATGTCAAGCCCGAATTCCTGTCTCAGGCAGTCAAGCACCTTTAATGCCTCGGCGACGATTTCCGGGCCGATGCCGTCGCCGGGCAGCACTGCGATCTTCTTGGTCATGCGATTGATGAGTCTCTCTTTGTTTTTTGGAAACTAAGCGTATTCCGGGAACAGCCAAGGCGCGGTTTGGCGGCGGCTCGCTTCGTAAGCCCGGATCTTGTCGGCATGCTGAAGGGTCAGGCCGATGTCGTCCAGGCCGTTGAGCAGGCGGTATTTCCGCGAAGGATCGATTTCGAAATGGATTTTGTCGCCATAATGGGTGGCGATCGTCTGTGTTTCCAGATCTACGGTGAGATCGACGCCGGGACCCGCTTGCTCGAAAAGGCGGTCGACGATTTCGGCATCGAGTACGATGGGCAGAATGCCGTTCTTGAAGCAGTTGTTGTAGAAAATATCGGCAAAGCTCGGGGCTATGATTACGCGGAAACCATAATCTGCCAGAGCCCAGGGCGCATGTTCGCGCGACGAGCCGCAGCCGAAATTCTCGCGCGTCAACAGAATTCGCGCCCTGAAGTAGCACGGTTGATTGAGCACGAAATCCGGGTTCAAAGGGCGATACGAGCAATCCATGTCGGGTTCGCCGCGATCCAGGTAGCGCCACTCGTCGAATAGATAGGGACCGAAACCACTGCGGCGAATGGATTTCAGGAATTGTTTAGGAATGATCGCGTCGGTGTCGATGTTGGCGCGGTCCAAAGGGGCGACTCTGGACGCGAAACGGCGAAAAGCTTTCATTGCTCGGATTTCCTCTTTCGCGCAGACTGATTTCGGGTCGTAGGGGCGGGTTTGGACGTTTTTACGGCAGCAGCCGATTTCGTCCTCGATGCGGCGGCGGTTTTCGCCGGCGCTTTCTTGGCCGGTGCTTTTTTGGGTTCGCTTGCGGGAGACGGCAGTTGACGGATGTCGACAAAATGCCCGTAGATACCGGCCGCCGCCGCCATGGCGGGACTCACCAGATGGGTGCGGCCACCGTAGCCCTGGCGTCCTTCGAAGTTGCGGTTCGATGTGGACGCGCAGCGCTCGCCCGGTTCCAGGCGATCGGCATTCATCGCGAGGCACATGGAGCATCCGGGGTCTCGCCATTCGAAACCTGCCTCCCGGAAAATTCGGTCGAGGCCCTCCTGTTCCGCCTGACGTTTCACCAAGCCGGATCCGGGAACCACCAGGGCCTGCTTGATGTTGCTCGCGAGCTTATGGCCCCGGACCACCTCGGCGGCAGCGCGCAAGTCCTCGATGCGGGCATTGGTGCATGAACCGATGAAAATCTTGTCTACGCGAATATCGGTTATGGCCGTGCCTGGCTTCAAATCCATGTATTGCAGGGCGCGCTTCATGCTTTCACGTTTCACGGGGTCCGTTTCCCGCTCAGGGTTGGGTATCGCGGTATCGATGGGCAATACCAACTCGGGCGAAGTGCCCCAGGTGACCTGGGGGTTGATAGCGGCGGCATCGATCTCGACCACTTTGTCGAATACGGCACCTTCGTCGCTCCGAAGTTGCCGCCAAGCCGCCACCGCCTTGTCCCACAAATTCCCTTTCGGAGCATAAGGCCGGTCTTTCAGATAAGCGATCGTCACCTCGTCGACGGCCACCAGTCCGGCTCGGGCTCCGGCCTCGATCGCCATGTTGCACACGGTCATGCGTCCTTCCATCGATAGGCTGCGGATCGCCGATCCTGCGAATTCGATGGTATATCCGGTGCCGCCGGCGGTGCCGATTCTGCCGATCACGGCCAGTACGATGTCCTTGGCCGTGACGCCTTGGCCGAGCTGCCCTTCCACCTTGACCAGCATGTTCTTGGCTTTTTTCTGAACCAGGCATTGCGTGGCCAGCACATGCTCCACTTCGGAGGTGCCGATGCCGAAGGCGAGAGCGCCGAAGGCTCCGTGCGTCGAGGTATGGGAATCGCCGCAGACGATGGTCGTGCCGGGCAGGGTCGCACCCTGTTCGGGGCCGATCACGTGGACGATGCCTTGGCGATCGTCGTTCATGCCGAATTCGGTAATGCCGAAGTCGGCGCAGTTCCGGTCCAGCGTTTCGACCTGAAGCCGTGAAATGGGGTCGCTGAGGCCATGTTCGCGTTCGGCCGTCGGCACGTTGTGATCGGCCGTCGCCAGATTGGCTGTAACCCGCCAGGGCTTACGGCCCGCGAGCCTCAGCCCTTCGAAGGCCTGCGGCGAGGTTACCTCGTGAATCAAATGGCGATCGATGTAAATGAGAGTCGATCCGTCCGGTTCGGAGTAAACCACGTGATCGTCCCATAATTTGTCATAAAGGGTTTTGGCGGCCATGGGCTCTTATGAGTGGCGGGTTTTACACGGGGAATGCTGCGCTCCAGCTAATTACTCAGGGGCGGCTTCCCATGGATGTTGGGGTTTGTCCGATAAACCGAAGTTATTCCAACAGCGAAAAAATCTTATCGCGAATGGCTTCAACGCTGCCGACGCCGTCAATGCTGGAGAATTTGACGGCTTCCTGTTCGGCCTTTTGCTTGTAATAGCCGACCAATGGCTTGGTCTGTTCGTGATAAACCTCAAGACGCCTGCGCACGGTTTCTTCTTTGTCGTCGTCCCGTTGAATCAGGGGTTCGCCGGTGACATCGTCCAGTCCCTCGACCTTGGGCGGATTGAAGATGACATGATATGTGCGTCCGGAAGCAGGATGGACGCGCCGACCGCTCATGCGCTTGACGATTTCCTCATCGTCCACCACGATTTCGATGACATGGTCGATATCGACGCCCATCTCCGCGAGCCCTTCCGCCTGAGCGATGGTTCGGGGGAATCCGTCGAACAAAAAACCGTTCTTGCAATCGTCCTGGGCAATGCGTTCCTTGATCAGTCCCAGGATGATTTCATCCGAGACCAGGGCGCCCGAGTCCATGACCTTCTTCGCTTCGAGACCCAATGGCGTGCCTTCTCTCACGGCAGCGCGCAGCATGTCGCCCGTCGAGATCTGCGGAATGTTGAATTTTTCCATTATGGCTTTGGCTTGAGTGCCTTTTCCGGACCCGGGGCTTCCGAGAAGGATCACGCGCATGTCATGGACTCCGTGGTTAATTAAACTTGCAATTCTGTCACAAATGCGCCGGGAATGTCACACTGAGCACTTTATGTGGGAAGCCACCGCTTGCGCCGGTCGCTGGCCGATGTACGTTTCGCAATGTGACCGAGCCAGTTGTGGCCGTATCGTTTAATCCATTCGACAAAATTACCGCTAGACTATCCGAATGTCCGAGCTTAATGACCCGCGCGTATTTTTTGCGGCGGAGCGCACTCTTCTCGCCTGGAACCGGACCAGCTTGGCCTGGATGGCGTTCGGATTTGTGATCGAGCGCTTCGGTTTATTCGTGCATCTGGTTTTTTCGAAACCCGGCGAGCCCTTGCAAAAAGGCATTTCGTTCTGGCTCGGCATCGCTTTTGTGTTTTTCGGAGTCGTCATTGCGATACTGTCCACGATTCAGTATCGAAAGGTCCTGAAAACGCTGAAGCCCGTGGAGATTCCGCGCGGTTATCGGGCCGGTCTGGGGATACTCGCGAATCTGGTCGTCGTTCTGCTCGGCATGACGCTGATCGTTTATCTGTTTTATGGCGAGCTTTGAGAAGATGAAGCGAGATAAAAGCGCCAGGCCCTAATAAGGTTCGAAGTGGAGCCCCGCACGATCCATTCACCATCCTTCCAAGTGGCTAAATCCCTTGATCGATTCAATTTCGTCTTTTTGAATCCGCTGGTATTCCTTCCGCACAACGTCCGGCTTGTATTTTCGTTCCAAACGGCGCAGGGTGAAATGACCGCGTGCCACGTCCTGAAAGTGTTGCATGAATACGAGGTTCAACAGGCCGCCGCTGACGGCGCCGGCTACCGGCACCATCTGCACGGCGACCTCGTCCGAAATGACGACGCCGAAACGGGCGGAAATTCCGCGAATCAACTCGACGCCGGCAGGAACGTTGAGGCCGGAGGCTCCGCCATAATTGGCAACACCGGCGAAATGGAAAGCCAATGTGGATCGCAACCCATAGTAGCCGGTATCGGTTGCATCGTCTTCAGTCGATCGCCCTCCCAAGGCGAACACCTCCACGCAAGCGAGGCGCGCGTCGAGCGTATCCAAGTCCTCGCCCTCGCTGCGCGCGATATCGGCAATCGAACGCAGCATCAGCAAGGTTATGACCGGTAACTCGACCGTCAACCCTACTGGACCGAAAAAGCCGCCGACGGCTCCGGCTGTGAATGCCGCAAACTTGTGGTAGGTGTCACGCGCTCCGGAAACCGCGCGCGCGTCGAGAGTCTTTACCGCCATGCTCATAGCCTGACGGATACTAAATTCGGCTGCTCTATTGACTCGTTGGTGCCAGCTCTTCGGCAATAGTTTGAGCGTTTGTTCGATCGGCGTGCCGATCACGTTGCTTAGGCGCGCGGCGAAGGAGGGGTGTTCCAGATGCTGATACGCCCAGCGCAGTTGCTCCAGTTCCTCGGGGGTGAACGATGGTTTTGCCATGACGTGCTCCACGGTTTGCGGTTTGTGCGATTGTCCTTTAGCTGCTGAGTATTGGGACAAATCGATCTTGGACAGTGTGCCACGGACGGCGGAATGAGTCGGCGGGATTGCGCGATCAATTGCAGTTGGACGGCGGCACTTCCGGCCGGTTCCACGTAATCCGGCCTGCGGGACTGACGCGACGCCGTGAGAAAAACTGGGCTGAGTTTGGCAGGCATACAAGGCTGGGTGTACCCCGCCGCGGTTCGACGCCTGGTCGACAAGCCGCCGACTCATCAAACGCATGAATCGGCGGCTGAGAGGAGGAACTTACCGAGGGAGATCCGAGTGTCCCATCAGGTATTCGTCGACGGCTCGGGCGCACTGGCGGCCTTCGCGGATGGCCCAGACGACCAACGACTGGCCGCGGCGCATATCGCCGGCGGTGAAAACCTTATCCATCGAGCTGCGATAGTCTATGGTATTGGCCTTGACGTTGCCCCGTTCGTCGAGAGTCACGCCGAGATCCTGGAGCATGCCCTCGTGCACCGGATGGACGAAGCCCATGGCAAGCAGTACCAGGTCCGCTTTCAAGGTGAATTCGCTGCCGAGGATTTCGTTCATAACCCAGCGTCCGCCCTCTTGCTTCCACTCGAGCTTGACGCAGCGGATTTGGGTAACGCGACCGTCTTCCCCTTCGATCGACTTCGTGGCGACGCTCCAGAAACGTTCGCAGCCTTCTTCGTGGGAGCTGGATGTGCGCAGCTTGTTGGGCCAATTCGGCCAGGTGACCTCTTTTTTCTCCTTTTCCGGAGGCTTCGGCAGAATTTCCAACTGGGTGATGGAGGCTGCACCGTGCCGAGCCGAGGTGCCGATACAGTCGGAACCGGTATCGCCGCCGCCGATCACGATGACATGCTTGCCCGTCGCCCAAATGCTGGTGTCCTCGGAAAGCGTATCTCCGGCCACGCGGCGGTTCTGCTGAGGCAGAAATTCCATCGCGAAGTGAACACCGTTGAGCTCGCGGCCCGGTACGTTCAGATCGCGCGGTTTTTCCGCGCCGCCGGCCAATATGACGGCATCGTAGTTGTCGAGCAGCTTTTGAACCGGAACGTCTCGGCCGATATGGCTATTGGGGCGGAACACCACGCCTTCAGCTTGCATTTGCGCGATGCGTCGGTCGATCAGATGCTTTTCCATCTTGAAATCGGGTATGCCGTAGCGCAGCAGTCCGCCGATGCGGTCGGCCTTTTCATAAACCACGACACTGTGGCCGACGCGGGCCAATTGTTGCGCGCAGGCAAGACCGGCGGGACCGGAACCCACTACCGCCACCTTTTTGCCGGTTCGATGCTGGGGTATCAGCGGCTTGACCCAGCCCATCTCCCAAGCTTTGTCGATGATGGAGCACTCGATAGTTTTGATCGTGACCGGTTCGTCGGTCAGATTCAGCGTGCAGGCCGCTTCGCACGGCGCCGGACAGATACGGCCGGTGAACTCGGGAAAGTTGTTGGTGCTGTGCAGTACCTCGATGGCTTCACGCCAATTTCCTTGATAAACGAGGTCGTTCCAGTCGGGGATGATGTTATTGACCGGGCAGCCCTGATGACAATAGGGAATGCCGCAATCCATGCAGCGCGCGCCTTGACGGCTGACTTCCTCTTCGGTCAGCGGGACGACGAATTCCTGGTAGTGCTGGAGACGGTCCGCCACCAGCTTGTAGCGTCTGTCCTGACGTGAGATTTCCATGAATCCCGTGGGTTTGCCCATTCTGTTTCTACCTCGTTACTGTGCTTTATTGCACGAGAAAGCTCTAGACCTCGGGGTCTTGTTTGCCGAAGTGCCTTCCATTTTTCCGATCGGTCCGGGTCGGCGAGGGGCGCGTTTACGCCACGCCCCCCGCGTCTAGTGGTGAACTTCGGTCTGCGTTTTTGTCTTCTGCATTTTTTCGAGCGCCTGACGGTAATCGACCGGCATGACCTTGACGAAACGCGGCGCGTAAGCCGACCAGTTCTCGAGAATCTGCTTCGCTCGTCCACTGCCCGTGTAACGGCGGTGCTTTTCGATCAGGGTTCGCAGGCGCTGAACGTCGTGACGGGTCATGTCATGCATGATGTCCACCATTCCGTGGGTTTCCAGATCGCCGCCCTGGTGATCGAGATTTTCCAGGGCGATGTCCTCGGCCAAAACCGGTTCCAGTTCGACCATGGCCAGGTTGCACCGATGCTCGAAATCGCCGGTTTCGTCGAGCACGTAGGCGACACCGCCCGACATGCCCGCAGCGAAGTTACGGCCGGTCGAGCCCAGAACCACGACGACGCCGCCGGTCATGTATTCGCAGCCGTGATCGCCGACGCCTTCGACGACGGCGATGGCGCCGGAGTTCCGCACCGCGAAGCGTTCTCCCGCGACGCCGCGGAAATAGCATTCGCCGCTGATGGCGCCGTACAGCACGGTATTGCCGACGATGATGTTTTCCTCGGGCACCACCGGAGATTCCGGGGACGGATAGATGGCGATGCGCCCACCCGATAGCCCTTTGCCCACGTAATCGTTCCCGTCGCCCTCAAGTTCCAGAGTGATGCCGGCCGACAGAAAAGCACCGAAGCTTTGCCCGGCCGTGCCTTTCATCCGTATGTAAATGGTATCTTCGGGCAGACCGGTATGGCCGTAACGCTTCGCCAATTCGCCGGACAGCATGGCGCCGACCGTGCGGTTGTAGTTGCGCACGCCCATTTCAATGCGGACCGGCTTGCGTTCGTCGAGTGCGGGGCGGGCCAGTTCGATCAGCTTGTGATCCAGTGCCTTGTCCAGGCCATGATCCTGCGGTTCGCAATTGGAGATGGCCACGCCCTCACCGGGCTCCGGCCGGTACAAAATCCTGGACAGATCGACCTTGGCCGCTTTCCAGTGGGCTATGGCCTTGCGCATATCGAGCTTGTCGGAGCGCCCGATCATTTCCTCGAACCGGCGGAAACCAAGTTTTGCCATAAGCTGGCGCACTTCCTCGGCGATGAAGAAGAAGAAATTGACGACATGCTCCGGCTGTCCGGTGAAGCGCTTGCGGAGTTCCGGGTCCTGGGTTGCGACGCCTACCGGGCAGGTGTTCAGATGGCATTTGCGCATCATGATGCAGCCTTCGACGATCAGCGGTGCCGTGGCGAAGCCGAATTCGTCCGCGCCCAAAAGCGCGCCGATCACGACGTCGCGCCCGGTGCGCATGCCGCCGTCCGCCTGCACGCAGATGCGCCCGCGCAGCTTGTTCAATACGAGAGTCTGGTGGGTCTCGGCCAAGCCGATTTCCCAAGGGAGCCCCGCGTGCTTGATCGAGGTGATCGGGCTGGCGCCGGTGCCGCCGTCGTAGCCGGCGATGGTGACGTGATCGGCATGAGCCTTGGCAACGCCCGCGGCGATCGTGCCGACGCCGACTTCGGACACCAGCTTGACGCTGATGCGCGCGGCCGGGTTAACGTTCTTAAGATCGTGGATAAGCTGCGCCAGATCCTCAATCGAGTAGATGTCGTGGTGCGGCGGCGGGGAAATGAGACCGACCCCTGGCGTGGAGTGCCTCACCTTGGCGATGATGGCATCCACCTTGTGGCCGGGCAGCTGGCCGCCTTCGCCGGGCTTGGCGCCCTGCGAAATCTTGATTTGCAGATCGTCGGCATTGACCAGATATTCGGTCGTCACGCCAAAGCGGCCCGATGCTACCTGCTTGATGGCCGAGCGCATGGAGTCGCCGTTGGGCAAAGGTTTGAAGCGTTCCGGCAATTCGCCGCCCTCGCCGGTATTGGATTTGCCACCGATGCGGTTCATGGCGATCGCCAGCGTGGTATGGGCTTCGTATGAAATCGAGCCGAACGACATGGCGCCGGTGGCGAAGCGTTTGACGATTTCCGCGACCGGTTCCACTTCATCCAGCGGTACCGACTCCCGTTCGTCGAACTTGAAGTCCATCAAGCCGCGCAGCGTGAGCAAACGTTCGCTCTGCTCGTTGATCGAGCGGGTGTAGTCCACATAGGTTTCCCAGCTGTTGGTGCGTGTGGCGTGCTGCAGCTTGGAAATGGTCTCCGGAGTCCACACATGATCTTCGCCGCGAACGCGGTAGGCGTATTCGCCGCCTACGTCCAGGGCATTCCGGTACAGCGGGGCATCGCTGAAAGCTACACGATGCCGGCGCACGGTTTCCTCGGCGATTTCTCGGAGTCCCGCGCCGCCGATCGTGCAGACGGTGCCGGTGAAATATTCGTCCAGGAACTCTTCGCTCAAGCCCACGGCATTGAAGATTTGAGCGCCGCAATACGACTGATAGGTCGAGATGCCCATCTTGGACATGATCTTGAGCAGGGCTTTGCCGATGGCCTTGATATAGCGCTTGTGCACCTCGTCTTCGGACAGCTGTTCCGGCAGCTTCTCGCGCAGATCGGACAGGCTGTCGAAAGCCAGATACGGATTGACGGCTTCGGCGCCGTAGCCCGCCAGCAGCGCGAAATGGTGTACCTCGCGCGCTTCGCCGGTTTCCACAACCAGGCCGACCTTGGTGCGAAGGCCCGTCCGGGTCAGGTGGTAATGGACCGCGGAGGTGGCCAGGAGGGCCGGAATCGCGATGTGCTCCGCGTCGATCTCCCGATCGGACAGCACCAGGATATTGTTGCCCTCGTGCACCGCCTGTTCGGCCCGTGCGCACAAGGCTTTCAACGCCGGTTCCATGCCGCCGGCGCCGGTATCGGCCGAGTAGCAGAAACTGATGGTTTTGGTCTTGAACGCGCCTCCGGTGCGGGCCTCGATACGGCGGATTTTTTCCAGATCCTTATTGGTCAGGATCGGCTGATGCACTTCCAGCCGCTTGTGGCTGCCGCCATTGTGGAGCGCCAGCAAGTTCGGCCGCGGGCCGATGTGGGACACCAGCGACATGACCAGTTCTTCGCGGATCGGGTCGATGGCCGGGTTGGTAACTTGCGCGAAACCCTGCTTGAAATAGTCGTAGAGCAATCGCGAACGCTTGGAGAGCACCGCGAGCGCCGCATCGATGCCCATGGAGCCGACCGGTTCCTGACCGCTCAAGGCCATGGGGGTCAGGAAAAACTTGATGTCTTCCTGGGTATAGCCGAAAGCCTGCTGCCGATCGAGCAGGGTCTCCGAGTCGGGCGGCATCGCGGCGATTTCGGCCGGCAGCTTTTCCAATTGAATCTGGGTATCGTTGAGCCACTGCTGATACGGCTCGCGATTGGCCAGTTCCGATTTGATTTCGGCATCGTCGATGATGCGGCCCTGTTCGAGGTCGATCAGGAACATCTTGCCGGGCTGCAAACGCCATTTCTTGACGATCTTGTGTTCCGGAATGGTCAGCACGCCCATCTCGGAGGCCATCACCACGGTGTCGTCGTCGGTGATGAGATAGCGCGCCGGACGCAGGCCGTTACGGTCGAGCGTGGCGCCGATCTGCCGTCCGTCTGTAAAGGCCACGGCGGCCGGACCATCCCAGGGTTCCATCAGGGCCGAGTAGTATTCGTAGAAGGCGCGGAGTTTTTCGTCCATCAAGGGATTGCCGGCCCACGCTTCCGGGATCAGCAGCATCATGGCGTGGACCAGCGAATAGCCCCCCATGACCAGAAGCTCCAGCGCATTGTCGAAGCTGGCGGAATCGGACTTGCCGTCGGCGATCAGCGGCCAGATCTTGTCGAGATCTTCGCCCAGAACTTCGGACGACATCGAATGGCGTCGAGCGGCCATCCAATTGATGTTGCCGCGCAAGGTGTTGATTTCGCCGTTGTGGGCGATCATTCGGAAAGGATGGGCCAGATCCCAGGTCGGGAAGGTGTTGGTGGAGAACCGCTGGTGCACCAGGGCAAGCGCCGACACCATTTGCTCGTTGCGGAGGTCGCGGTAAAACACGCCGACCTGATCGGCGAGCAGCATGCCCTTGTAAACCAAAGTGCGGGACGAGAAGGAAGGGATGTAGAACATCTTGCCTTCCTCGAGATTCAAGGCACGAATCTTCTTGTCGATCTGCTTGCGGATGACGAACAGCTTGCGCTCGAACGCGTCCTGATCCCGGCAACTTTCCGCCCGCCCCACGAAAACCTGGCGAATCACGGGTTCGATTGTCTTGACCGATTCCCCGAGCGTCGAGTTGTCTACCGGAACATCGCGCCAGCCGAGAACGGTTTGGCCTTCGGTGCGAATGAAATCTTCGACGATTTGTTCGCAGGTCGCGCGATGTTCCGGATTGCGCGGCAGAAACAGCATGCCGACGCCATAGTGACCGTAATCCGGAAGGGCGATCCCGAGTGCGGAGCATTCGTCGCGGAGAAAAGCATCCGGTATTTGAATGAGAATACCGGCCCCGTCGCCCGCCAACGGATCGGCACCAACCGCTCCACGGTGAGTCAGGTTTCTTAAAATTTCCAGCCCCTTGCAGACGATGTCGTGGCTCTTATGGCCTTTGATGTGAGCGATGAAACCTACGCCGCAAGCGTCGTGTTCGTTGCGCGGGTCGTATAGACCTTGCTTGGCGGGTATGGCATTGAAACTCATGGTGTACCTCTGTCAGGGGTGTGGTCTGTCGTTTGCCGGTTCGCGGTTTACAAGAGAATATTGCGGCTCCAGTAATGGACCGCCGCGACAGTCAAGAATTCGTGTTCGCAGTTGGTTTTGAAATATCCGAAATGGCGACGTGAGGCCGCCCATTTAGCCAAAATGGGCAAGAAATATAAAGAATCCGGCCGGTCTTTTCAAGGGCGCCAAGCTTGCGCACTCAGTGTTTGTTGTGAATAAGGTGGTGAAACGACTTGTTTCGATAGAGAATGGACCCGCTCGCCGCCCGACCGTCCGCCCCCGAGCCGGCGAGACAAAGCCGGTATTGCTTGCCGAGCCCGGTTACCTTTACTTTATGGCCGGAAATTCGAGGCGGTTTCGCAGCGTGGTTGAACATGCGCGCCAAGCCAAGCATGAGGAATAGAGAATGACCGAAAAATATGACGTGATCGTTGTGGGCGGCGGCATGGTCGGTGCCGCTTTGGGGAGTGGCCTCGGAGGCAGCAGTCTGCGAGTTGCCGTGATCGAGGATGCCCCGCCGCCGGCGTTTGCGTCGGAGCAGCCCCACGATCTTCGCGTGTCCGCGATCAGCATCGCGTCCGCCAGCATTCTCAAAACCGTGGGCGCATGGAAAGGCATCGCTTCGCGCCGGTTTTGCCCGTTCCGGAGGATGCGGGTATGGGAAGAGTCGGGCGATGTCGAGTTTCGGAGCGAGGACATCGATGAGCCGGTCTTGGGCTATATCGTCGAGAACCGGGTAATCCAGCTGGCTTTACTCGACCGCCTGGTCGAATTTTCCAATATCGATTTTCTTTGTCCCGCCAGAACCAAAATGATCGATTACGGGCCGCAAGGCTCGACCGTCGAATTGGACGACGGCCGCGTCTTGTCGGCGCGCTTGTTGGTTGCCGCGGATGGCGGCTATTCCCGGGTGCGGCAAGTGGCCGGCATGGGAGTAAGCGGTTGGGATTACGAGCAGCACGCCCTGGTGCTGACGGTGGAAACCGCATACAGCCAGCAGGACATCACTTGGCAACGCTTTACCCCCAAGGGACCCCAGGCTTTCCTGCCGCTGGACGGGCCTCATGCATCTCTCGTCTGGTACGAGGCGCCGGAGGACATCAAACGCCTGAAGGCTTTGCCGGATGACGCGCTGCTCCGGGAGCTTATCGCTGCGTTCCCCTCGGCTCTGGGCGAGATCAAGCGTATCGAGGCGAAAGGCAGCTTCCCGCTCAAGCGTCAGCATGCCTTGAGTTACAGTAAAGAGGGCGTGGCTTTGATCGGCGATGCGGCCCACATGATTCATCCGCTGGCGGGGCAGGGCGTCAACATCGGTCTTCTGGACGCTGCGGCGCTGGCGCAGGTGCTGGTCGGCGCTCACAAGAATGGCCAGGACATCGGCGCAGCCCATGTGCTGCAAACTTACGAAAGCATGCGCCGCAGCAACAACCTGGTCATGATGACGACGATGGACCTGTTCTATCGCGTGTTCGGAAACGCGAACCGTCCGCTCCGATTCATTCGGAATCTGGGGCTGGGTTTGGCGGAGCGAATCACGCCGGCCAAGAAATTGGTCATGCGATACGCGATGGGCTTGGGCGGCCAGCTCCCGAATTTGGCCCGTGGCGAAGCCATTCTGGGTTGAATGACGGTCGGAAACATTACGATACGTATTCCTGCGGATTGAGCAGAGTGAGTTTGCTATAGTAGGCAGAGCAATTCAGTACCTGTGTTCCGGATACTGTTGCTGAGATATCGATTAACGTCCTATACGAGTGAAACGACTTATGGTCAAAAAGCTACCTGTATTTCTTTGCACCGTGTTGACTCTGAGCGGTTGCGCAACCTACACCGGATGGGAGCCTGTGGTGGACACGTATAACGATCCGAATGCCTATCGGCTGCAGCAGGATATGGAAGAGTGCAAAATGCTCGCTCGCCAAGCGGGCAGTACCGGAACGGAAGCGGCGAAGGGTGCTGCTGCAGGCGCATTGCTAGGTGCCGCAACGGGCGCCGCGGTCGGCGCTGTCGCTGGCAATCCCGGCGGCGGTGCCGCGATCGGCGCTGCCGCGGGCGGCCTCGGCGGCGCTGGTTACAGCGGGGTCTCGGGCGACGATCAATACAAGCGGTCTTACATCAATTGCCTCCGCAATCGGGGACACAGAGTCGTCAATTAAGTAAGCAATCGGTCAAATAAAATAATCCCGCCGTTGTGCCTCTAGCCCGGCGGGATTATTTTTTCCGTTTTTGCTGCCCTGACGAGGGCATAAACCGACGAGAAGGTGCCAGGATGTCGTCATTGATCCATGCACTCCGGGAGAGCGCCCGGCTTTATCCTGATCGGCCCGCGGTAATCCAGGGCTCTCAGGTCATCGATCATGCCACCATAGGCAACCGATCGGATCGCGTGGCGGCGGCCTTGGCGGCCCGAGACGTGGTCAAAGGGGACAGGATTGCCCTTTACTGCCCCAATTCGGCGGAATTCGCCATTGCCTATACCGGCATCGTGAAAGCCGGGGCCACGGTCGTTCCGATCAATTTGCTGCTGAACACGGAAGAAATCGGCTTCATTCTCAACGATTCCGGCGCCAAGGGCTTGATTTTCCATCAAGCCTTTTCGAAACAGGCGGAATCCGCGCTTCAGGCTGCGCCGGGAATCGAGTTTCGCGTATCCATCGGCGGAGAAGTCGAAGGCGCCGAGGCGTTCGATGCTTTTCTAAGATCCGACGCGCCGGTACCGAATATCGATTGCGACCCGCAAGAGGATCTGGTCGTCATCCTCTACACCTCGGGAACCACCGGCCGTCCCAAGGGGGCGATGCTGACCCACGGCAATCTGGTCGCCAACACGCGCAGCGTCCGCGAAGCCATGCACTGGCGTCCGGGGCAGGATGTCGTGCTGCTGGTTCTTCCGATGTTTCACGCATTCGCGGCAACCGTCGGCATGCTCACGCCCCTGACCAACGGCTGTGCGTTCATTCCCCTGCCGCGATTCGAGCCCGATCAGGTCGTCGACGCGATCCATGCCAGCCGAGCCACGATTTTTCTCGGCGTGCCCAGCATGTATTCGGTACTGTTGCGACTCAAAGACGAGCGTGCGCCGCTCCTTTCCTCCATACGCTATTGCGTTTCCGGCGGCGCTGCGCTTCCGGTCGACGTGTTGCGGCGCTTCGAAGAAAAATTCGGCATCAGGATCTACGAGGGCGACGGACCGACAGAATGTTCCCCGGTAACCTGCGTGAATCCGATCGACGGCCTCATCAAACCGGGAACGGTGGGTTTGCCGGTTCCCGGAGTCGAGATGAAAATCGTCGACGAAGACGGGCGCGAGTTGCCGTGCGGCGAAGTCGGCGAGATTGCCGTACGCGGTGCCAACGTGATGAAGGGCTATTGGATGCAGCCGGACGCGACCCGGGAAGTGTTTCGCGGCGAATGGCTTCTGACCGGCGATCTCGGTACGCGGGACGAAGACGGCTATTTCAGCATCGTCGATCGCAAGAAGGATCTGATCATCGTCAACGGCATGAACGTTTATCCACGCATGATCGAGGAGGTGCTATACCGCTTTCCGCCGATCCGCGAGGCCGCGGTGGTCGGGGAGCCGCACGATTTGCACGGCGAAATTCCGGTCGCGTATATCGCGATAGACGAGTCCAAGCCGATCACGGAAAGCGAAGTCCGCGCTTTCTGCAGGGAGCACCTCGGGCGGCATCAAATTCCCCGCAAGATCGTCTTTCAGCCGGAGTTACCGAAAAACGCCGCGGGCAAGATCCTCAAGCGGCAGCTTCGAAAGCACGGCGAAATCGAGCGTGGCGTGCAGGATCTGGAATAAACTCCGGCCGCCGCGGTTTCTATGCCTCACTGCTTTCTGCGCTCTTCCTCTTCGGCGAGCAGCTGCTTCAAGCGCTCGTCGATGACGGAATTCAGATAAAAATTGTCGCCGGCCGTTTTTCTGGCTAGCCGAAGTTGCAGTATGGCGGCGCGGTTCTGGCCCGAGGCGTAATAGGATTCGGCGACATAGCGGTGCGATTCGGCATCGTTCCCGAGCTGGCTATAGGCTTGCGCCAGCAGGTTGTAGACTTCCGGAGTAGGCGGATGGCGGCGGGCGTAGTTCTGCAGCAGCTTGCGCGCCTGTTCCGCTTTGCCGGTGGTGAGCAGCGTGCGGACATAGTTGAGCGTCAGCGCCCGGTTTTCCGGAAAGCGTTGCAGGGCCGATTCGTAAAGCTGGATCGCGCGCGGGTAATTCTTGGTCTCCCGTTCGGCGCTGGCCAGCGCATTGGCGAAATGGGACTGATCGGGATAAATCTCCATTAGCCGCTGCAGGATCGGTTTGGCTTCCCCGGCACGCGCGTTGGCGATCAGTGCCAAGGCTAAACCGTAGGCGGAAACATCCTGTTGCAGCTTGGTGCCCTGGCCGCTGACCGCCTTGAAATAATTCAGCGCGTCCTGCGGGCGGGCGGCGGTCTGCACCCGCAGCTTGGCGCGGACGAGCTGATAGGCGAAAGAATCCGGATATTGCCGATACGGAAACTGTTCCGCGCGTCCCCGCGTATCCGAGATACGGGACACGGTCACCGGGTGGGTCAGCAGGAACTCCGGCAATTCTCGGCCGACGAAGCGGGTGGATTGCTGCATTCTTTCGAAGAACGTCGGCATGGCGCGCGGGTCGAAGTCCGACTTCGATAAAATCTGCATGCCGACGCGATCGGCTTCGGCCTCGTTGTCGCGGGTAAAATTGATTTGATACTGGATATTGGCGGCTTGCGCGGCCATCAAGGCGGCTTGGCCCAGTTGCGCGGATTTCGCGCCCAGCAGAACGGCGGCCAGCATGGCCGCGGCGGTGGGCAGCGCCAGGCGGCCGGCGGCCTGGAACGTTTGATAAAGATGCCGCTGCGTGACGTGCGCGATTTCGTGGGCCAGTACCGAAGCGAGTTCGCTCTCGGCTTCCGAGGTCAGGATCAGTCCGGAGTTGACGCCGATGTATCCGCCCGGCCCCGCGAATGCGTTGACCGTGGGATCGCTGACCACGAAGAAATGAAACGCTTGCGCGGGGTTGTCGCTGGACCCGGCCAGTTTCTGCCCTATGGACTGGATGTAATCGTTGACTTCCGGATCTTGGCTGACTTCGAGCTGGGCGTGCAACTTGCGGTAGAACGCTGCGCCGAGTTCCTTCTCCTGCTGCGGCGTCATGAGGGTTCCGGTCGGGTCGCCGATTTCGGGCAACTCCAGGTTGAGTTGCGCATGGGCGGGTTGCAGCGCCAATGAGCCGTAGCTGAGAATCAACAGCGATGCAAGCAGTTTGTCGAATTTCATGGTGTTTCAGCGCCGTGTGCGGCGCGGGTGTGAATGAGTCCACGGTGTACGGTTACTCGATGAACCGTTTTTTCGAAAGGGTGTCGCCGCGATGAAATACGCCATTCAGGTCAATGCCGGGCCTTGTTCCGCTCAATCGGCGCGCACTGCCTATCAGTTTATCAAAGCCGCGTTGGATAAAGATCACGAAATCGTGTGCGTGTTCTTTTACCATGACGGGGTTTATAACGCGCTGCGATCCGGTTTATCGGCGGAGGACAAAGTTTCGGTTCCGCCCTGGCCCGATCTCGCCGATAAGCACGGGATCGACCTGGTGCTGTGCGTTTCGGCCGCGCAGCGGCGCGGCATGCCGGCAACCGGGGCGGACGGTTTTCGGATCGGCGGCTTGGGACAATGGATGGACGCCTGTCTGAAGGCCGACCGGGTATTGGTTTTTGGTGGTTGAAGCGGTGCAAAAAAAATTCTTGTTTGTGATGCGCAGTGCCCCTCGGGACGGCGCAAGAGTCCGGGAATCGCTGGACATGGCCATGACCGCCGCCGCCTTCGATCAGGCCGTACGGCTCCTGATGCTGGACGATGGCGTGTTCCTGCTCAAACGGGGGCAGGGGTCCGAACCGAGCGGGCTGAAACCCGTCGCTCCCTTGTTCGAAGCCTTGGCTTTGTACGATGTGGAGGATGTTTTGGTCGAGCGGGAGTCTTTGCGGGGAAGGCATTTGACGACCGAGGATCTCGTCATCCCCGTGCGCGTCGTGGACAGGACGGAAATCGCCGGATTGACGGCGGAACATGACATCGTAATCTCATGCTGATGGCAGTCCTGCATATAGTTAGCCGTTCGCCCCAGGAAAGCCGCGCCCTGGAAGATTGTCTCGTCCGGGCGGGCGAGGGCGATGCGATTCTGCTGATCGAAAACGGGGTTTACGCCGCGGTGAAAGGCGGGGATTTCGACGCTGTCCTGAAGTCGGCTATGGGACGCGTCAGGTTTTATGCCTTGGGGCCGGATCTCGACGCGCGCGGCGTGGAAACTTCCGAGATTCTCGAGACGATTCGAATCGTCGACTACGGCGGATTCGTCGATTTGACCGTCGAAAGCCGGCTTGTCCAGTCGTGGTTTTGAGCCATGATCGAAGTGAACGGCAAGATTCTGGAAACGACCGAAAGCGGATTTCTGACCGATGCGAACGCCTGGGACGAGCATGTCGCCGCCGCTCTGGCGGCGAGCATACCCATAGCATTGACCGAAGCGCATTGGGAGATCGTGCGCTTCATCCGCAGCTACTATCTCAGATTTCACCATCTTCCGAACACACGCATGTTCGTCAAGGCGGTACAGAAGGAATTCGGGGAAGAAAAAGGCACTTCCCGCTACCTGCACCGGCTGTTTCCGGAAAGCCCGTTGAAGTACGCCTGTTTGATCGCGGGACTGCCCAAGCCGCCGGGGTGTATCTAGTCGTTGGTTTCACAACACCGCGCCATTCCACGGGGAAAACAAGCTGTGAGCCAATGGCTCCGTAAGGTGCGTGTAAGCTCGGCATGTTTTTATCCTAACTTTTCCCTCGCGGCCGATGACACTGGACGTATGGGTTCGTTCTACGGTTTTTCTCGGCAACGGCGCCAGGCAGGCGACCGAACGGCTCCATTCGGAGGGCCAGCGTGGACCGAGGGGCGCTGCAGATTCAGAAGCAGGCACCGCCGCTGCCTGCCGCCAAAACGGGAATGGAATCCCCATGCATACCCGAAGAGGAGAGCTGCGTGGATATGTTCAGAACTATATTGGCAGCAACCGATTTCTCGGATGATGCCACTAACGCCGCCTATCGGGCGGCCTTCCTAGCCGCGGAACAACAGGGGCGATTGGAGCTGCTGCATGTCTTGAGTGAAACGTCCCTGAAGGCCGTGCGCGAATTGATTCCCTCGTACGGCGACGCCGAGACGAAGCTGATCGATGACGCGCAACGCATGCTGGATACCCTGGGATCGCGGGTTGCGGAGGATACCCGGATGGCCGCGGTTTCTCGAATCGCCATCGGAGCGGTGCTGGACGAGATTCTGTCGGCCGCCGAACAGGCGGACTTGCTGGTATTGGGAGCGCACGGCTCTAACCGTTGGCGCGAAATGTTTCTGGGTACGACCGCGGACCGTTTGTTGCGTATGTGCACGCGGCCGGTTCTCGTCATCAAGCGTCCGCCGGAGACAAGCTACCGGCGTGCACTGGTTCCGGTGGATTTCTCCCCCCACTCCATCGCCGCGCTGAATACGGCGATGCGGGTCGCTCCAAATGCCGACATCATGGTTGTCCATGCTTCCGCCGTTCCCTTCGAGGGGATGCTTCGGCAGGGCGGCGTGCTGGACGACGAGATAGAGAGATTCCGCGGTCAGGCTCAGCAGGAGGCAATGAGCCGCATCAGCAGCCTGATCGATGAGGTGGCCGAGGGTTCGCGTCGGCTCTTCCGATTCGTGGAGCTCGAGGATGCCGCTCGCCTGATTCTCGCCAAGGAGGAATCGTTCGGAGCGGACCTGATCGTCATGGGCAAACACGGCAAAAACGTCGTCGAGGAAATGCTCCTGGGCAGCGTGACGCGTCGCATCCTTTCCGATTCGAAGTGCGACGTGCTGATCGTGCACGAGGGTTCCACGGCTACCGGCTCGCCCGCCGCATAACGCATGACCGACCGATAGGGCCGCCGCATCATCCGGGAGTCGGTTCAACCGCGGCGGTGCGGTTGTTTCCTTTCCAAATCAAGCCTGACTCAAGAACGCCTGAAGGCATGGGGAGCCCTTTTGAGCAGCGTTGCAAGCCGTTGCCGTACAGTTTGCTGTCCACCGGTGTCGATCGTGCCTGAGCTCTTTATGAGTGTCGGCGATTCAAGGCGCGGGAAATCGGCGCTGATCGACGCACCCTGATAAACTTCTTGGCTACCTGCCTGCACCATACTCCACATATCTCATGCATAACCTGGGTTTGCTCGAAAATATCGCCGTTACGCTGAGCGTTGCCTTTCTAGGAGGGCTGATCGTTCAACGCATCGGCCTGCCGTCCATTGTCGGTTATTTGCTCGCGGGCGTGGTCATCGGCCCGTTCACGCCGGGTTATCTGGCCGATGCCGAAACCATCAACCAGTTGGCCGAGCTGGGCATCATTTTCCTGATGTTCGGCGTGGGGCTGCATTTTTCCTTTGCCGATCTGTGGAAAGTGCGAGATATCGCCATCGTCGGAACGTTGGGACAGATGCTGACCATGGCGGCCCTGGGTTATGGCCTGAGCCAATACTGGGGCTGGACGCCCAAGTCCGGACTGGTGCTGGGACTGGTGCTGTCCATCGCCAGCACCATCGTCATGCTGCGCGGCTTCATGGACCGCGGCTGGCTGAACACCCCGGACGGGCAAGTCGCGGTCGGCTGGCGCGTCATGGAAGACATCGCCACCGTTCTCATGATCATGATCCTGCCCAACCTGGCCGACACCGGCAAGCCCATGGAATGGCGCACTCTCGGCCTCGCGCTGCTGTCGGCTTTGGGCTTTCTCGTGTTCATGCTGTTTGCGGGCAAACGCTTCATTCCCTGGCTGCTGCTGCGGGTGGCCCATACCCGCTCCCGCGAGCTGTTCATTCTGGCTATCCTGGCCATTTCTTTGGGAATCGCTCTGGGTGCATCGCAATTGTTCGGCGTTTCGTTGGCGCTGGGCGCTTTTGTCGCGGGAGCGGTGGTGAGCGAGTCGCCGCTCAGTCACCGCATCGCATCCGATCTGCTGCCGTTCCGCGAAGCCTTTTCCGTCTTGTTCTTCGTGTCCGTCGGCATGATGCTCGATCCCGGCTTTCTGGTGGAGCACCTCGAACCGGTCCTGATTCTTACCGCTCTGGTGGTCATCGGAAAGTTCATCGTCTCGGGGCTTTGGGTGTTGCCGTTCCCGCGTCCGGCCAGCACCGCGCTGGTGGTTGCGGCCGGCTCCTGCCAAATCGGCGAGTTCTCCTTCATCCTGGATCAGACCGGCTTGAGTCTCGGCATACTGGATAAGGGCCAACACGCGCTGATATTGGCGGCCGCTCTTCTGTCCATCGTCGTGAACCCGTTCATGCTGCACAGCGTTCATCCGCTGCAACGGAGCTTAAGAGGGGTCCAGCCGTTATGGCGATGGCTGGACCGCCACGGCTCGACGCAGACGCCGGTGGAGGACTCCGTGGCCGACCATGTGGTGGTGGTCGGCTACGGACGGGTAGGTTCGCATATCGTCGACGTGATGGGTGAGCTGGGCATTCCCTATCTGGTCATCGATTTCCGTATCAGCCGGATCGAAAAATTGGCCAAACGAGGCGTCCCCACGCTCCTGGGCGATACGGCCAACTCCGACATCCTGACCCATGCGGCGCTGCACCGGGCCCGTCTGCTGGTGGTGACTTTGCCCGAGGAAGCGGCCACCGAACTCACCGTCGCGGCAGCTCGGGACATTGCCCCGGATCTCCCGATCATCGCCCGCGCCGCCACCCGAGCCGGGGTCAAGCGACTCTCGGAATTGGGCGCACAGCTGGTGATCCATCCGGAACTGGAAGGCGGCCTGCAGGTGCTGCGGCACACGCTGCTGCAACTGGGTTTTCCCCTGCACGACGTGCGGCGCTACGCGGATACCGTGCGCCGCGAAAACTACGAGGCCCTGGTCAAGTCGCAGGGCGAGCACGCCTTACTCAGGGACCTGCTCGATGCTTCCGAATTGATCGACATCGCCTGGCGAAAAGTACCCGAGGAAAGTCCGCTGGCCGGGAAGATGCTGGGCGAGGCCGCCCTCCGTACCCGGACCGGCGCCACCCTGGTGGCGATCAAGCGCAAGAACGAGCTGATGGTCAACCCGTCTACCCAGACCGTATTCCTTCCGGGCGACCGCATCGGCCTGCTCGGAAATCCGGAACAGTTGGAGGTCGTGGAGCGTTTGCTGGCCCCGCAGCCGACGGAGTCTGACGCGGCGTGAAGGCGATAGGGTACCGCCGTGTACCGGCGGTACCCGTAAGGCGGAAAGCGTTGCGCTGTTTCACCCTACGAACCGGACGGCTGTGAAAGAACCGACTGCGCGGCCCGGTTTTTGCTTGCGATGTTATGACGTGAGAAGAACTCGTCGGGCGGGTTAACGAAGCGTAACCCGCCGAAAAGGCCAGCCCGTAAGAAGGATGGATGTCTTCCGATCGACTCCGTACGGGCATTGCGGGCCTTGCCCCTGCTCAATTCCGAATCACCCAGCTCCCATCCGGCTGGCGGCACGCGATATTGTTGACCGAGTCGCGCTGCTTGCCGTAGGTCATGCGGGTGGAGAATTCGCGGCAGCGTTCTCCGTTGTCGTTGAAGGTCCGCAAGGGCGTGACCAGATAGTCCACCTGGTTGTCCGGGTTCATCCAATGGACGCTGCGGCGGTCGTCGGCGAAATCGAGCGCCCGTCCGGTGCAGAACATGTCGCTCGCGTCCATGCGGCGAGCGATCTGGTCTCCGATGATCGCGCCGATCACCGTGCCGGCGACGGCGCCAATGACCGTCGAAGCAGTGTCGCCGTTTCCGACCTTGGAGCCGATGACGCCGCCTAGCGCACCTCCCGCAACGCCGCCCAGCACCTTGCCGACCATGGTGCGGTCGCAGCGGCCCGATCTTACGCCGTAGTCGTGATCGTGGTCATGGTAATGACGGGTTTCGCGGTGTTCGTAACGGTCGTCGTAGTCATCGCGATGTCTGTCCTTGTGTTTGCTCCGGTAGCCGTGGGCCGGCGCCCAGTCGGGGGGATCGCTGTACGCGTCCTGGGGAAAACTCAGGCTAAGCGCCAACAGAACTCCGCCGAGAAAAACGAATGGGTTGAACCGATCGAATACGGGTGACGTTTTCGTCGCCGACATGGTTGCCTCTTATTGTCGAAAAGTGATTGTTGTTATCCGCTCGGCCGTAAAGCAATTCGCAAGCCATCCCTGAAGGACGCTCATTCCGGCTGACGTATGGAGAGCATGCAAGCCGAACGCGTCGCCGGCTCGCGACAAAGCCCAACGCGATAGTGTAGCCAAGAACTCGGCCGGCTTGCTGCGTTGCTTTCGGCAACTTGTTAATATCTGCCAACTTCGAGGGTTCGGTTACGGCGTTTGACGCCTTGTGCTCGCTGCCCTTTTGATCCCGACTTCCATATCCACGACCGAGATAGATAAAAAGGTGCATTCATGTCCGACATCGAAATCGCTCAAAAAGCCAAGATGCTGCCGATCATCGATCTGGCCAAAGACAGGCTGGGTATAGCGCCCGAACATCTCGACCCGTACGGCCACTACAAGGCCAAGCTGTCCCTGGACTATATCGACGGTCTCAAGGACAGGCCCAACGGCAAGCTGATTCTGGTCACGGCCATCAGCCCGACGCCGGCGGGGGAAGGCAAGACCACCACGACCGTGGGTTTGGGCGATGGGCTGAACCGGTTGGGCAAGAAAACCATGATCTGTCTCAGGGAGCCCGCTCTGGGGCCGTGTTTCGGCGTCAAGGGCGGAGCGGCCGGAGGCGGCTACGCTCAGGTCGTGCCCATGGAGGACATCAATCTTCATTTCACCGGCGACTTCCACGCCATCGGTGTCGCCCACAACCTGCTGTCGGCGATGATCGACAACCACATCCACCACGACAACCGGTTGAACCTCGATCCGCGCCAGATCGCCTGGAAGCGTGTCATCGACATGAACGACCGCGCACTGCGCGACATAGTCATCGGCCTGGGCGGAACGGCCAATGGCTTTGCGCGCGAAGACGGCTTCGACATCATCGCCGCCTCAGAAGTGATGGCCATCCTGTGCCTGTCGAGCTCCTTGAAAGAACTGAAAGAGCGCCTCGGAAACATCCTGGTGGGTTATACCCGTTTCGACAATAAGCCGGTTTTCGCCCGCGATCTCAAGGCGCACGGCGCCATGGCCGCGCTGCTGAAGGACGCTCTGCGGCCGAATCTGGTCCAGACTCTGGAAAACAATCCGGTATTCGTCCACGGCGGTCCTTTCGCCAATATCGCCCACGGCTGCAACTCGGTGGTCGCGACCAAGACAGCCTTGAAGCTGGCCGATTATGTGGTGACCGAAGCAGGCTTCGGCGCCGATCTCGGGGCGGAGAAATTCATCGACATCAAGTGCCGCAAGGCCGGCCTCAAGCCTGACGGCGTGGTGCTGGTCGCGACCGTGCGGGCGCTCAAGTCGCATGGCGGCGTGCCGGTCAAGGAACTGCAACAGGAGAACCTGGAAGCCCTCGAAGCCGGATTCGTGAACCTCGCACGGCACCTCGGCAACGTGCAGCAGCGGTTCGGCTTGCCCTGCGTCGTCGCCATCAATCATTTCACCTCGGACACCGACGCCGAAATCGCGCTGCTCAAGCGCAAGGTCGAGGAGATGGGGGCCAAGGTCATCGTCTGCCGGCACTGGGCCGAGGGCGGAAAGGGCGCGGAAGACCTGGCTCGGGAAGTCGTCCGGATGGTCGATGCCGGTCAGTCGAATTTCAGTTTCCTTTATGAAGAGCAAGCGCCGCTTTGGGACAAGATCAAGACGATCGCCACCCAGCTGTACGGGGCGGCGGATATCACCGCGGACAGCAAGGCCCGTCAGCAGCTCGAGCGCTTGAGCGAGGAATACAGCTATTTCCCGGTGTGCATCGCCAAGACGCAGTACTCGTTTTCGAACGATCCGAATCTCAAGGGAGCGCCGTCCGGCCACGTGCTCTCCATCCGCGAAGTGCGGCCTTCCCACGGCGCCGAGTTCGTGGTGGCCGTCTGCGGCAGCATGATGACCATGCCGGGACTGCCCAAAATGCCGGCGGCCGAGGCCATAGACGTGGACGACAACGGCCGGATTACGGGCTTGTTCTAAAGGCTCAAAGAAGCGCCGGCAAAGGATTGCCGGCCTACGACACTAAGTCAGTTGTAGGTCGGGAATCCCTTCCCGACAGAATTGCCGGCAAAGTTTTGTCGGCCTGCGGCTACCGCCACCAGAAATGAGGGGAAGTTTGTTCGGCACAAGGCTTGGGGGCGATTTAAGCGCTCTTACGTATAAACTTCTTAGGACGTCCACGCATAAACTCGTTACATCGCTCGGCGATTGTTCAATTCTCGAAGCGTGTGGCGCGGAATCGTTGTAATGCGAATGGCCGTTTGGTGCAGTGCTAACACGAAAAACCGAAGAGAGACGATGCTTTGAATACAATCGCCCAGACCTACAAGATGTTTATCGTCGCCGGTGCGCGGCCCAATTTCATGAAGATCGCCCCGATCATCCGGGAGCTTCGGCAGGGCTCGTATCCGTTCGAATACAAGCTGGTCCATACCGGGCAGCACTACGACAAGGAAATGAGCGACGTGTTCTTCGAAGAATTGGAGATACCGTCGCCGGATTATCACCTGGAGGTGGGCAGCGGCTCCCATGCCGAGCAGACGGCGAAAGTGATGGTCCGTTTCGAGGAGATCTGCCTGAAGGACCGGCCCGATTTGGTGATGGTGGTGGGCGACGTGAATTCGACGCTGGCCTGCTCGATCGTGGCGAAGAAGCTCGGGATCAAGGTGGCTCACGTGGAGGCTGGACTTCGGAGCGGAGACATCACGATGCCGGAGGAGGTCAACCGCATCGTGACCGATTCGATATCCGACTATTTCTTCGTGACCGAAAAAAGCGGCGTAAGTCACTTGTTGGCCGAAGGCAAACGGAAGGACAGCATCTTCTTCGTGGGCCACGTGATGATCGACAATCTGTTTCATCAGGTGGAAAAGCTGAAACACCTCGCGCCGACGGCATTCGAGACGACGATCTTCAAGCAGCGGAATCCGTCCTATGGCGTCGTCACGCTGCATCGGCCTTCCAATGTGGATAGTCCGGAAACGCTGGCCGGCATCGTCGAGGCATTGGCGGAGGTGAGCACCGCATTGCCTCTGATATTTCCCATACACCCCCGCACTCAGGCGAACATCCAGAAATTCGGCCTGACGATTCCCGATTCCATCGTCACCACGAAACCTCTGTCCTACATGGAATTCTTGAACCTGTTCAAAGACGCCAGGATGGTGTTGACGGACAGCGGCGGCATTCAGGAAGAGACCACGGCGCTCGGCGTCCCTTGCATTACCCTGCGCGACAACACGGAACGCCCGATTACGGTCGAAGAGGGTACGAACGTGATCGTGGGTTCCGATCCTGCGCGTATCGTGGCGGAAGCTCGAAAAGTGCTGAGCGGATCGGGTGCGGCAAGGAAAAAGCCGGAGTTATGGGACGGTAAAGCATCGGCCCGAATTCTATCCGTTCTTTCGGACGCTATGCGTGCCGACTGAACAAGTTCATCGCAGGAGGCGCGAAGCGAAGTAAACGGAGCTTATGCGAAGGCGAAAGCCGGATTTTTTCTAGAGTATTTTCCGGTTTGGCATCGCGCTCCGAGGTGCTGTAGGTCGGCAATCCTTTCCCGATCGCAAACGGTTGTTTTAGTCGCGACCCTTCCGACAAAGTCCCTGGCCGATCCTGTGTGTCGGCAAGGGATTGCCGACCAACGATTTTCCTAATCCTCGCCGCTAAGCGGCGGTGAAAAACGCTCTAGTCCCGGCCTCAAGACGCAGTCTGAGGCCTCGGCACGCGCCCCGAACCGGTCGGATTGCCACTCGGGTTGATCCGAGGCCGACCGGCGTCATTTTTCGGCAGTACGTTTCGGCCGCGGCTCGCATAGTCCGAAGCCGAATTGCAAGGTAGCTCAGTGGTTTATTGGAATGATTCCACAGTATGCCGACGTAATCCCTTATGTTTTTCGTATTGCTTCTCGTCGCCGTGGGCCTGTATGGCCTGCTGGCTCTTTGGTCCCCGGTATTCCTGCTCAATTATGCGTTGCTGACGGGGCCGATTCCGTTGACGCCCGGGAGCGATGAGATCAGCTCGACGCCGATGGGGCACATGAGTCTCGCAGCCGTGCGGTTGTTCGGACTATGGGTTGCCGTTTGCCTGGTTTTGGTCCCCCGCCTATCGAAGACACTCAAATACCTGTCCCGCTACAAGCTTCACTTGCTGTTTCTCGCGTTCTGCCTGACGTCGATCTTGTGGGCGCCGAGCTTGTCGTTCGGTCTCAGGATGATCGCCAAATTGAGCGCGCCGCTTCTGTTCGTGATGCTCGTCATGACCGCCGTGTCCTCAACGCGCCAGCTTCTGCAGACGGAGCGAATCATCCTGGCGAGCGGCATCGCCATGGTGGTGTTGGCCTTGATGGCGCGGCTCTTCGGTCTGAGTTCCGATCCGAGACTTACGCTTCCTCATACCAGCCCGGCCACGTTTTCTGCCCATATCGTCGCCGTGAGCATGCTTGCCATGGCCGGGTTTGCCGTTGCCGATAAAACCTTATCCAGAGGACTAATGATTATCGGATTCTCGATCGTGGTGATGGCCGCGTTTACCCGTATCACGATAGCCGCGATATTCATCGGATTTTCGGTGATTCTGTTCCTGGGCCGCCGAGGTATCGGCAGAATTATTCTTCCCGTATTCAGCATCGTGAGTTTCCCGGCCTTGTTTTTGCTCAGCCCGAAATTCCGAAGCAGGATGTTTATCGGCGGCGAGGAGATGAGTTTCGATACGGTAATCGCAAATCCTGAGGATGCCGTGGGAAGAATTCATGGCTCCGGCCGTTTCGACGCCTGGGAAATGGTGCTGAATCGATTTTTCGAACCCCATCCCTTGCTGGGCTCCGGGATCGGGGCGACCCAGGATTTTTTTTACGAACGCTCGGCGGGCGGATTGGGTGTCATTCACTCGGAATACGTGAGGATGCTGAGCGAAATCGGTGTCGTGGGTCTGACCTTATTCATATTGGTCATCCTTGGCTATTTATGGCGATTGTTTCGTATCTTGCGGTTTCGTGACGATTCTCAAACCAGGAAATATGCGCTTGCCGGTGTCGGAGGCTTGACGACTTATGTGATTTTCATCGCCACGGATAACGGTTTCGATTACGTGACGCAATTCGCGATATTCGTGTTTTCTTTGGTCGCCATGGCCGAAAAAGCGAACGAATTGTCCGAGAAACATGGAGGTGCCCGATGACGTTGAATCGTCGGCAATTTTTGGCGGCAACCGCGTCTTTGTGCGTTTATCCGCTGTCCGGCGGCTCCGCCGAAGAGATGAACGAAAGCCGGGCGATTCTCGACGAGGGATTGCATTGGCTGGGGTATTCGAACGCGGAAAAGATATGCCGTCGGGTGAAAGAAGCCGGCTTCAATGTGCTGGTGCCGTGTATCTGGGACGGCCGGGGAACCACATGGCCTAGCCGTCTGGCACCCCGAGACGAGCGGCTGCGGGGTTATATCAAAGGCCAAGGCGAACAGTTCGACCCGGTGCGCATCCTGCTGGATACCGCGAAAAAACATGATTTGGAGGTTCATCCCTGGTTCTCGATGGGGCTCCGGAACCGGGACGATTTATTTCCGGAATTGGCGGTAAAAGGCGCGAAATCGTTCGACTGGTATAAGCCCGCGTTTCGGGATCGAATTGCCGAGATCGTGTTGGAAGTGATCGCGAAATATCCCGTCGACGGCGTGAATCTCGATTATGTTCGCTTTTCGGTACCGCAGGGCAAGCGGGCCGACGAAGCGGAGCGCGCGATATCAGGGGTTATAGGGAGAATATATAAGGAAGGAAAACGTTTGAAACCGAATTTGGTGGTCAGTGTCGATGCCGCCCCATGGAAGGACGATATAAAAACCTTCGGTCAAAACGCTCCGAAATGGGCCGACGAAGGAATCGTGGATGTCGTTTATTCCATGCAATATCACGCCAATCCGGATTTCGGCATCATCAAAACCATTCAATCCAAAATGAAGCGTCCCGAGGCGATGGTCGTCATGGTCGGAAATTTCGACCGTGTCGGTCCGGGGAACAAGGTGGTCGATCGCCGTCCCGATCGGCTGTCCGAGCTTATCTCTAAAGCGCGAGCCTTATCGAAGGGGAATGGCGTCGCTGTTTATCTTTACGGACAGCTGAGCGAGCGGCAGATCGAGACTCTGCGAAAAGGGGTTTTTCGAGACAAGGCGAAGCCGTCTTGGAGGCGGGCCAGGGTTTGATGATTAGGGAATGTATGAGCTCATCATTGGAAAATAGACCCGAACCGCCAAAGGTATCGATCGTCATGACGGCATTCAATGCCGATCGGTATATCGAATCCTCGATATCCGCCGCCCTGGCTCAGGATTATGCGAACTTCGAAGTGGTTTTTCTGGATGACGGATCATCCGACGCGACGGAAAATATTTGCAAAGCGATAAAGGATCCGCGTTTCCACTATATCAGGTGCGAACGCATGGGCCGGTCGCGAGCGCTTAACGAAGCGATTCGAAGGGCATCCGGGGACTATATCGCGATTAATGACGCCGACGATTTGAGCGTTTCTTGGCGTCTGTCTTACGTGGTCGGATTTCTGCTCGATAATCCGGACGTGGCGATCGCGGCTACCCGATATATACCGGCCGATCATTTTCCGGCGACCATCCCCGAAATATCGAGCCAGCCCGCGGCCGCCGCGGGAGAACGGCCGGTTTCAATTACGGTAGCCAGACTCTATCGCAGTAACCCATTGGTTCATTCCACGGCGATATATCCGAGATCGATATGGCGACGCGTCAAAGGGTATGACGAAAGCCTGGAGATGTGCATAGACTACGATCTTTTCATTCGTGCGATGCGGCACGGGGGAGTGGTATTACTCCCGCTGCCGGCGGTCATTTATTATCGAAATCCCTCGAGTTTCTTCAAAACCAAGAGTTCAATAAGTTATCTGCATAATTTACGGATTATCCGGCGCCGAGCCAGAACTATTTTACCGCTGCCGAAATGGGCGAGGATTTATGATTTGATTCCCTGGTATGCGGTTATTAAATGGCAGGTCATGAATTTTGTCCGGGGCAGTATGGAGCAGGTATGAACCTGGCCATCGTAACGAATATACTGACGCCGTATCGGATTCCGTTATTCGAGGCGATATCCCGGCAAGTAGACCGTTTATCGGTTTTGCTCATGGCGGAAACCGAGGAGAACCGGGATTGGATTCTGGACGCTTACCGTTTCGATGCGGACGTTTTGCCGGGATTTCATTTGCCGATCCGGGGCCGTGAGACTGCCGTTCACATGAACTACGGAGTAACCGAGCGGCTAAGCCGACTGAATCCCGATCTCGTTCTTAGCGGCGGATTCGCCCCCGCCAATTGGGGGGCTCTTCTGTATTGCGCGAAACATCGAAAACCGTATTTGGCCTGGGGCGAGTTGGCGCTTAGGAGCTGCGCCGGCGGCAGTCGACTGCGCCATGGGCTCAGGCGGTTGATCTGCGGGCTTTCCTCGGGAGCGATCGCGTCTTCGAGCGAAGCGAAGCATGTTTTCATGCACTATGGAATCGACGAAAAAGACATTCTGTTGGCACCGATGCCGATCGATGTGGACTACGTCAATTCGGAAGTGGCGGCGTGCAGAGCGCATCCCGGGTTTCGGGACATCAAGAGCCGGTATCCGGGGCCGGTCCTGCTGTCGGTCGCGCGGCTCATCGACGCCAAGGGTTATCCGCAGTTGTTCGACATGTACGCGGAGATCGTGAAGACGCGGCCGGAAACGACGCTCCTGGTGGTCGGAGACGGTCCGGAGAGAGAACGGTATGTAAACCATATCGCAGCGCGCGGGTGGGGCAACCTGCATCTGGTCGGACACGTTCAGTGGCGGGATTTGATGACCTATTACGCGCTCGCCGACATCGTCGTCTTTCCAAGCCTCGCCGATACGTTCGGCGCCGTTATCGCGGAGGGTATGGCGGCTGAACTTCCGGTCATTTCGTCGATCCATGCCGCTGCCACGGAAGATCTGATCGAGGAGGGCAAAACCGGGTTTGTCATCGACCCCCTCGATATTTCCGGCTCAATCCAAACCATATTGAAGGTTCTCGCCATGCCCGAGGAGGAGCTGCGCCGAGTCGGACGCGAGGCTTTCTTGCGGGCCCGAAACATCGGCATCGAGGGTTCGGCCCGGCGGATGATCGAATTTTTCCACTCGAAGGTGAAACCTGGAGCCTCTCGCGCTATCAGACATAGATGATGGTTCAAGGAATGAAACGGAAGCTCCTGATCATAGGACCGACGCCGCCGCCGTATCACGGCGTGGCCGTTGCGACTGATATGCTGCTCCACTCCGAGCTTGCCCGGGCGTTCGAGGTATCGTTGGTGGACACGGCCGATAGGCGGGGCATCGCGAATGTATACAAGCCCGATGCCTACGACGTGGTTTTGTTCGTAAAGGAATGGCTCAGCCTGGCCAAGATCGTATTCACCGAGCGGCCGCACTTGGCTTATCTGCCGATATCTCAATCCACCCTGGGCATTTTGAGGGACAGCCTGTTTTTCTGGCTTGCTTATTTGTCCGGATGCCGCCTGGTAATCCATCTGCACGGCGGCAATCTCAGGACGTGGTACGAGGCGCAGGGGAAACCGGTCAAGGCGTACGTAAGCGCCTTTTTGCGGAGAACCGAACGCATCGTCGTGCTCGGCGATTCGCTGAGGCCGATATTCGACGGATTGGCGGATGCCGGGCGGGTCGCGGTGGTGTCGAACGGCATCGATTGGCCTCGTCAATATGTCAAAGACTATGAGCGTCCCAGACAGGATGCGCGATTCAGGGTTCTCCATGTCGGTACGCTCAACCGAGCCAAGGGCACTTTGGCGCTTTTGGCGGCCGTTCCGCAGGTACTGCGCGCCAAGGGGGATCGTGCGGAATTCGTCATCGCCGGCGAATGGTCGAATCGCGAGGATCGGGATGAGGCCATGGCGTTCATTCGGGAGCATGATCTGAGCGCTGCCGTGACGTTTTCCGGACCGGTTTCCGGAGAAGAAAAGCTGAGACTGTATGCCTCCGCCGATCTGTTCGTGTTCGCCGGCATTCAGCAGGAAGGCCAACCTCTGGTCGTCCTCGAAGCCATGGCGGCGGGGTTGCCGGTCTTGTACTCCGATCGCGGTTGCCTTCGGGAAACCGTGATCGAGGGCGTCACCGGACTGGAGGTGACGGCGAACGATGCGGAAGACGTGGCAAGACGCATCATATGGATGATGGACAACCGGACGGGCAGGGAAGAGATGGGGCGAAATGCGCGCAAGCGATACGAGGCCCTGTATACCAAGGAGCGTTTTATCAAGGACATGGTATCGGTGTTTGATAGCGCCGGAGGCGAGTCGACGGCTAGCACCGCCTGATGTCACCCTGTCGAACGGTAGTTTATTGATCTCGGACGAAGTCGCCGGTTCGGATATCGAACGGACACAAGCCTATCGTTGGAAGGGATAGCCAGCGCCAATGGAAATTGAATTCGCCGACAAGTCGTACCTTCTGCCCGATCCGGAGCCCCCTTACCCGTCGGTCTTGATCGAGGTGGAAGAGGCTGTCGCTTTCAGGAAGCCGGTTCAATCGGAAGCCCACCGCTTCGACTATCCGAACCGCCTGTCCAAAATCATCTTCTTTCTTTTGCACGAGGGCCCGAGGCTCGCGCTGTCGAAAGCGAGAGCCGCCGGATTCCAGCGGCGGCTCCACGCAAAGCGTGCCTTGGTATTGGCCTACGGAAAAATCAGGGAAGGCTCGGATCTGTTCGTAGGTCTGGGACCTCAGGAATATCCCTATTCGTCGGTATTGGCCTTTCCCCGTCGCTGGTGCGTCAAGATTCCCGACCGGGAACAGTGGCGGCCGGTTTTGCACCGCGTTCTCCGGTATTTGAGCGAACATCCCGAGGGGTTCGAGGCGATGCACGGCTGGTCGCCTTACTCCGGGACCCATGTCGAGTTCGATTTGGAAAACGCTCTCCAAGACCTCGATTCGCACGCCGCTGACGACGGCGGCAACGATCCGATGATCGAGCGGCGGTACAAGCCGTCCCCGCGAAAATCCCGGTTCCAACGAAAAGAGCCAACGATAGGAAATGAAAGAGCGCTTTTCCTGATCGGCGCCGGCGCCTATGCCCAAGCTTATGTCCTGCCCAGCCTGAGACCTCTATATAGGCATACCGTCGTCGACCTGAATCCCGCCGCGGCGGCGGTGGTCGGAGCAAGGGAAGGGTTTGGTTACTGGGATACCTCCGCCACGCGGGCCTTGGCGAGGTTGCGGCATCTGGACGAACCCTCCGTGGTCATCTGTACCTATCACTCCACCCATCTGGAACTGGCGGAGCGTGCCCTGGCGATCAACGAACGTTCCAGGATATTCATGGAGAAGCCTCCGGTAACCGATTATCAGCAGCTTTGCCGGCTCTCCGAGCTGCGCCGGCAGGAGGGCGCCTTCATCGAAATCGGATTCAACCGGAGACACAGCCGGATCATCGAACGGTGCCGGGATCTGTTATCGCTTAGGAGCGGTCAGATTACCGTGACGTGCATCGTCAAGGAGCTGGGTCTTCCCGCTAGCCACTGGTATTACTGGCCGGCACAGGGGACGAGAATTACCGGAAACCTGTGCCACTGGATCGACTTGTCCTATTACCTGATCGGCGCTCCGCCCGTCGGGATAACGCTCGCCTCGCCGAGCGGGATTCCGGCCGGAGACGAGGTTTCCATTGTCATTGCGTTCAGGGATGGCTCCAAGGCGACGCTGGTCTCGACCGACCGGGGCAATTCCTTGCGCGGGGTACAGGAGTACGTCGATATACGGCGAGGGGATATGACTCTGACCATCCACGATTTTCTGAAGCTGGAGGTTCAGGTTGGGGCGCGACATCAGGTATTTCGTTATTGGTTCCGAAACAAGGGCCATGCCGAAATGTATCGGGATTATCTGAAGGCGGTCGAGAATCGGATGCCGCCTTCGTATCCGGCGGAGGATTTGCTGCAGGTATGCAGGATGTATCTGGCTGCATCGGAAATGGCCAGGCGCGGCATGAGCACATTGTCGCTGACCGAGCCGGAAGCCTACAGGCTGACGGCGTCCGCCGGGCTTCGCACATCGGACGTCAGCGTTGCCGGATTTGGTAAGGTGAGTTAGGCCGCAGGGCCGTAACCCACTGCGCGGCCTCGAATCGGTGGGTTACGCTCCGCTAACCCACCCTACGATGAATCTTCGTTCGAATGCCGAATGGAATGACGGAAGTTCCGAAACAATAGGGAGGTTCGCCGAGGAATGAAACAGCTTGTACAAAACTATCGTAAGGGATTGTTGAAGGTTTGCGAGGTGCCGGCACCGATGGTGCGGTCGGGCGGATTGATCGTTGCGAGCCGGTGCTCGCTGATTAGTGCCGGCACCGAGCGGGCAAGCGTGCGGGTCGCACAGAGAAGCCTGATGGGCAAGGCGATGGAACGACCCGATCAGGCCAGGAAAGTGATGGACCAGGTGAAGAAAAAAGGATTGGTGGAAACCGCCAAACTGGTTCTCAATCGCCTGGATGCTCCGGTGGCATTGGGCTACAGCTGCGCCGGGGTGGTGATCGAAGTAGGGGACGAGGTACAAGGTTTCAAGGTCGGCGATAACGTCGCCTGCGCCGGACAGAACTATGCGTCCCATGCCGAAATCGTGTTCGTCCCGAAGAATCTGTGCGTAAAACTCCCGGAGGGGGTCGATTTCCAGGACGCGAGTTATGTTGCCCTGGGCGCCATCGCCTTGCAGGGCATTCGCCAGGCCGAGCCGCGGTTGGGAGAAACGGTCGCGGTCATCGGCTTGGGACTGCTCGGCCAGTTGACGGTTCAGCTGTTGTTGGCCAACGGTTGCACGGTGATCGGATCGGACCCGGACCCCTATAAGCTGGAAATGGCCCGAGAGTCCGGTGCAATCGCCGTGCTGCCGGAGCAACTCGAGGAAGCGGCGGAAAGCCTGTCGAAGGGGCAGGGGGTGGACGCCTCGATCATCACGGCGAGCGCCAAGGACAACGGACCGGTGCGCGCGGCCGCGGCGGTCTGCCGCAAGCGCGGCCGCGTGATCGTGGTCGGCGCGGTGAGCATGAATCTTCCGCGCGAGCCGTTTTATCTCAAGGAGATCGATCTCCGGCTTTCGACCTCGTACGGCCCCGGCCGCCACGATCGGGTCTACGAAGAGAAGGGAGTGGATTATCCCTATGCCTATGTCCGCTGGACCGAGCGGCGCAACATGGAAGCCTTCTTGGACCTGGTCCGAAAACGGCATCTGGACCTGAAGCGACTGACGACCCATCGCTTTCCCATCGATCGTGCGACGGACGCTTACACCCTGATCATGGAAGAGACCGAGCCCTATCTCGGCATCGTGCTGGATTATCCGGCGATTGCCGGAGACCGGCCGGCTCGGGTGGTCGAGCTGCGGCCGTCTAGGAGCGAATCCCGCGTGCGCCTGGGCATCATCGGCGCCGGCAACCACGTTAAAGACATGCTGATTCCGCATCTTCGGGGCCGGCCCGGCGTGGAAATCCGTGCCTTGTGCACCGGCAGCGGGATCGGTGCCCGCGCGGTGGCGGACAAGCTTCAAGCGGCCTACTGTTCGAACGATTACGAGGCGATATTGGACGATAGGGACATCAACGCCGTTCTGATCGGGACCCGCCACGACAGCCATGCGGCCATGGTCGTAAAGGCGCTGGGCGCCGGGAAACACGTCTTCGTCGAAAAGCCTTTGTGCCTCGACGAAAACGAACTCGACGGGATCGCGGAGGCCTACGTCCGGGCGGCGCATTCCGGGCTGCGGCTGATGGTGGGATTCAACCGGAGACATTCGCCGCATGCGCGAAAAATCCGAGCCCACTTTGACGGGCGCACGAGTCCCCTGGTCATGGTTTACCGGGTCAATGCCGGAGCGATCGATCCGAGCCATTGGATCCAGGACCGCACCGTCGGCGGCGGACGCATCATCGGCGAAGGCTGTCACTTCGTCGATTTGATGCAGTCCGTTTGCGGTTCTCCGGTGACGACGGTTCGGAGCGTTTCGGTCGGATATCACCAAACCGGCATTACCAACGACCAGAGCATCATGGCTTTGGAATTCGCCGACGGCTCGGTAGGGACGCTGATCTACGCGGCGGCGGGAGATACCGGATTGGCCAAGGAGCGCTTCGAGGCGTTCGGCGGCGGCAGAGCCGCCGTCATAGACGATTTCACGTCGACCGAACTCTACTCGGGCGGAAGGCGGCATGCCTTCCGCACCAGGAAACAGGAGAAGGGTTTCTTTGAAGAGATGGCCTTGTTTTGCGCGAGCCTGCTCAGGCCCGATGTCGTATTACCGGCTTTCGACGAAATCGAGGCAGTGACGCGCGCCTGCATCGCGGCCGAACGGGGTTTCGTTACCGGCGAATGTTATCCGATAGGCACGACCACGGTTGTGCCGGGCGTAAGTTCTGCGGCTCTAACCTGATTCCGCGCGCTTTCAAGGAAGATCCGCGATGCCCAGCCAAGTGCCGCCGCAACACTACAGCTTCGAGAGCTACGTTACGCTCGCCCGATGGAATTCGTACTGGCATCAAATCAGGGAGGTTGTTGTCGCGAAGCCGGATGACGCGCTTTACATCGGGATCGGGGACGACATAGTGCCGAAAGTTCTGGAGGCGCGGGGCATCAGGGTAAAGCGATTCGATTTCGATCCGAGTCTTGGCTGTGATTTCACCGGAGACGTGCGGGAAATCGCTTCGATCGTGCCCGTCGGCAGTGCGGATGTCGTCGTGTGTTGCCAAGTTCTCGAACATCTTCCGTACGAACATTTCGAAGAAACGCTCAAAGGGATTTTAGGGATTGCCAGAAAGCGCGTCGTGTTAAGCCTTCCCTACGCTCACGTGACGCTTGCCGGTTTGCGAATGAAATTGCCGAAGACACCGCCGATCTCGCTCAATTTGACTTTGCCTTGCTTTTGGCAGGATTGGAAATTCGACGGACAGCATTACTGGGAAATAGGCACGAAATTCTATTCAAGGAGGCGGATTGAAAATTCCATATCCAGGGTTGGGCGTATCGCTTACCGATTTTTCGCCAGCGACAACGAGTATCATCTCTTTTATATCTTGGAGAAATGAATATTTCCGCTGATTGAGTATTTTCTTGCGCGGTTACGGAATGGAAATGTTCTATGGGTGGCGCCGAAAACTGCACGCACGTTTCGATGCCTCTTCGCGCTTCAAGAAAAACTTTCTTAAAGTCGCCTCGGCGAGCCTCTTTGCCCAGGCCTTGCCGGTACTGGTCTCTCCGATCATGACTCGCTTGTACTCGCCGCACGATTACGGCGTTCTCGCTCTTTTTGCCGCCATACTGGGTGTCGCGGTGGCCATCGCCACCATGCGCTTCGATTGGCTGGTCGCCGCGGCCCACACAGAAAAATCGGCCGCCTATATCGAGGTGATCGGTATCCTCTATCTCTTGCTGATGTCCTTAGCCTATTTCGGCGTCTCCTTTTTCGGTCTCCATCATACGATCGCGCTCGTCGACTGGCGGATTATCGACCCTTTTCTCTGGCTCATGCCTGTGGCGGTATTCGGGAGCGGTCTTCACACCCTGTTTTCGGGCTGGTTCGTTCGCGCGGCCCATCTCACCCCGGTAGCACGGGCACGAGTGAGACAAAGCCTGGCCGGGGTCGCGCTCGGTCTGATCGGCGGCATCTATTCTCTCGGGGCGCTGGGACTGATCGGGGCCACGGTGCTCGGCGCCTTCATCGGTGTCGGAGGTCTGTACCGGCACGCCCGGAACGATCTGCGGCGCAGCCTCGCGAATATCCGCGCGCTCGCGCTGTGCGCGAAAGCCCGAGCGATCCGGCGGCGCGTGCTGGTTTCGGGAAGTACGGGGATCATCAACGTCAGCGGCTTGCTATTGCCCGCCATCATGATTTCCCACCATTTTTCGGCCGTCGAGTTGGGGTGGTACGCGCTCATGTACCGCCTCGCCACCGGGCCGGTAAGTACGCTCACCGGCGCGGTCGGGCAGAGCTTCTGGGGCGAGGCGCGGAGCCTGGCCAGTAGCGATTCCAAAGCGCTTCGGGCGCTGTTCGAGCGGACCTCGAGCCGGCTCATGCTTCTGAGCATCCCCGTCGCGATCGCCTGTCTCGCGGGTCCCTGGTACGTGGGGCTGATTTTTGGAAAAGAGGAGTGGAGCGGTGCGGGCGAAGTTCTCGCCGCATTGACGCCCTTCATCGTCGCTCAAATCATCGCGTCGCCGCTTTCGTCCGTCATCACGATCATGCGTCATGAAAGATGGCTATTTTTCTGGGATCTGGCGAGAACGCTAGTCGTGATCGCGATTTTTTCGGCGAGCGGACACTACGACATCGGTTTGACGACGGCGGTGCTCTCATATGCCATCGGCATGGCCGTGATGTATGCGCTCCTTTTTTACAAGACGCGGCGAATCATCGTTTCCCAGGGATAGGAGCCGATTCGAACTCCGATAGGCGCCCATAAAGCTATGGAAAGCATCATCTGGTACGTCAAACGCCTCGGCGTCATGAGCGGCGGGGAGATCGTTCATCGGCTCAACGAGCTGTGGACGCTGCGGCGGTTGCGGCGGGAGCATCGCCTTGGCGGCCGGCATGCGGACCGTCGTCCGGACGGCTTCACGTTCTGTCGTGGCTCCGTCCGGCAGATGCCCGATCTTCCCTTTGCCTTTCTGCCGACCGCTGCCGAAACCGAAAGCTGGCTGGCCGGGGAGTGGCCGGCCTTGGGATGCCGGTGGGCCTGGGCACCCGATCCGGGCATTTGGCATGTTGCCCCCGATACCGGCCACGTTTGGCCGCAAACCTTCTTCGGATCGATTGCGTATCGACAGGGCAATCCGTATGGCGATGCGCGCGTGGTGTGGGAACCCTCCCGTCTACAGCAATTGGTGAATTTGGCGCTGCTGGCGAACGCGGACGAGGACCGGGCGCGGGAAGCGGTCGAACTGATGGAAGCCGTGCTCGATTCCTGGGTGAAGGCCAATCCGCCCCTGACCGGGATTCATTACGTGTCCGCCATGGAATGCGCACTGCGGGTGATCGCCGCGTGCCATGCGCTGGATCTGACGAGAGATCGCCTAACGGCGCCCGAACAGACTTGGGGCAATCTGTTGAGGCTCGTTTCGTCCCACGCGCCTCTCATCGCGAAAAGGCTGTCGCTTCATTCCTCGGCCGGCAATCACACCGTCGCGGAGGCTGCGGGGCTGGTTTATGCCGGAACCCTGTTCCCGGAGCTGCCGGATGCCTTTCGATGGCGGACGCGGGGACTTCGCATTCTCCAGCACGAAGCCGAGCGCCAGGTGCTCCCGGACGGGGGCGGAATCGAGCAGGCCTTCTGGTATCAGCTTTTCATCGTCGATTTGCTCGGGCTGGTAGAAGCGCTGCTCGAACACCGCCGGCACCGGGTACCGCGAGCCTTGGCCGATGCCGTTCGCCGTGGCCGGCGCTTCTTGAGAGCACTGGCCGACGGTCCGGACGATTTGCCGCGAATAGGGGATTGCGACGACGGCTACGCGCTGTCCCGCCATCTCCGCATCAGCTGGAGCGGACCGGCGCCGGCGGAAAACCCGGCGATCTTTCCGAATACGGGTTATACGGTCGTCAGGGGACGCGGCGAACGGCCGGTGCGGTTGATCTTCGATCACGGTCCGCTCGGCATGGCGCCGGGCTTCGGGCACGCCCATGCCGATGCATTGTCCCTTCATGTGAAGGTCGGCGGCTGCGAGCTTCTGATCGATCCCAACACATACACCTATACCGGCGATCCGACCTGGCGGCGCTGGTTTCGAAGCACCGCCGCCCACAATACCGTGCGCGTCGACGGGCGGGATCAGGCGAGACAGGAAACGTCGTTCCAATGGTCGAACGGCCACGACGCTTCCCTGGTGAAGTGTCATCGCGACGAAAGCGGAAGAATTCTGCTGCTGGCCCGGCATGACGGATATCGCCGGTTAGGAATCACCCACTGGCGGGCGATCGCCTTCGACGGATCGGATCATCTGCTGATCCGGGATTATCTGGCAGGGCAGGGGCATCATGTCGCCGAACTGATCTGGCATCTCGGCGTCGAGGCGGCGCCCGCCGGAGCGGGGTTCGTCTTGAGCGGCAACGACATCGGCGCCCGGCTGGATCTTGCCGGAGGCGTCATGACCCTGCACCGCGGAGAAACGGATCCCATACTCGGCTGGCAGTCTCCGTGTTACGGAGTCCGAAAGCCGGCGGTTTCCATTCTGGTCCGATATGCCGGCGAATTTCCCCACCAATTCCACACTGCGCTCTCTTTCGATGATGCACATCGCGACGGAATGGCGGCTTTGGAATTGTTATTGGAGCGCGCGATGGAGCCTTTGAAAACCATGTAATTCCATTCGGCATTCGAATGAACATTCATCGTAGGATGGGTAGAGCGAAGCGAAACCCATCGATGGCGGGTTAGCCCTTCGACAGGCTCAGGACAGGCCCCTAGTCTCCGCTCGGGACAGGCCCTTCGACAAGCTCAGGACAGGCTCCGCGTAACCCACCGATTGACGGTCGCTCGGTGGGTTACGGCGCACGCGAAGCGCAGTGATCGGCGGTCGGTCAGTGCTGATGTGCGCCTAACCCACCCTACAAACATGAATTCCTTATTGAAAGCGATTTGGAATAAGTCCCTGAATCGTGCCCTGACGACGTCACTTGAGCTTGCCATTCGATACGAAAACGATACGTAGCATTACTGGGGGTGTGACGATTTCACTGCGGATCGTGTCGATATGGTATGAGCGTCGATAACCCGCGATAAGCAGGGATCGACGGGTGGAGTCAGTCGTTCTCGATCTGTAGAACTCGTCAGGGAAGGGATTCCATGAATAACGAGAGAATCGATATTTTCGGCGTGCCCGTGGACGTTGTCGATTTCCCCAGGGCGCTGGCGACTGTCGACGATATCCTTCGAGGCGATGGGGGCGGATTTATCGCGGCGGTCAATCCGGAAAAGATCATGCGGGCCCGCGACGACGCGCGGCTCTTGCAGGCCTTGAAGAGCGCGAAGCTGCTCATCCCGGACGGCATCGGCGTGGTCTGGGCCGCGCGCTGGCTGGGGCTGGGCTGGCCGAGCAGGGTGCCGGGAGCCGATCTGATGCCGGCCATCTGCGAAATCGGCGCGGCCCAAGGCCGAAACGTCTTTCTGTTCGGAGCAAGCCCCGAAGTGAACGAAAAGGTGGCGCGGATTCTTCCCGAGCGGTATCCGGGACTTCGCATCGCCGGCTTTCAGCACGGCTATGTCCGCGAACCCGATATGCCGAAGCTCGTGGCCGACATCAACGCATCGAGGGCCGAGATTCTGTTCGTCGCACTGGGAAGCCCCCGGCAGGAGTTCTGGATGATGCAGCACGCCCCCGAGCTCTCGGTAAAAGTGTGTCAGGGCGTGGGCGGCAGTTTCGATGTCATTGCCGGAAAGGTGAGGCGCGCTCCGGCGCTGTTCAGGCGCATGCATCTCGAGTGGTTTTACCGGCTCGCCCGCGAGCCCCAAAGATTCCGGCGGCAAGCCGAACTGCCGAAATTCGCATGGCGGGTGATGCGCGAGAAGTGGGCGAATCGCTCGGGCGTAGCGATGAACTGATGCATCATCGCTCCGGGCAGGATGCCTCGATGGATCAACATATCGTGAAGGGAATTCACTCCGAGTTACAACGGAGAGCATCAGGCCGGGTCTGGTCGAGGCTCGCCATACTCGGTGTCTTGATAGCCATCATCTTTTTCGACGCGTTGACCTATACGGTCGATGCCTGGCTCAATTCGGATGAATATAGCCACGGCATCCTCATCCCCTTCGTCACGGCTTTTCTCATCTGGCAAAAAAAGAACGATATCGCGGCCGCGAGGATGTCCGGATGCCCGCCCGGTTTATCGCTCGTCGCCGCCGGATTGGCGTTCTTCTTTCTGGGCGAATTGAGCACGCTGCTCATCATCGAGCAGTACGCATTCCTGATCGTGCTTTTCGGCGTGGTTCTCACCGTTCTCGGACCGGAAGTTTTCCGGCTTGTCCGGGTTCCGCTGTTTTTTCTGTTTTTCGCGATCCCGCTGCCCAGTTTCGTCTATCAGGAACTGTCTTCGGAGTTGCAGCTTCTCTCTTCCCGGCTAGGGGTCGGCTTGATTCGCTTGTGCGATATCAGCGTCTATCTCGAGGGCAACGTCATCGACCTCGGCGCGTACAAGCTCCAGGTCGTGGAAGCGTGCAGCGGGCTTAGATACTTGTTCCCTCTCATGGGGCTGGCGTTTATCTGTGCTTACCTTTTCAAAGCGGCGCTTTGGAAGCGGGTGCTCGTGTTCCTGTCGAGCATTCCCATTACCGTTCTGATGAACAGCCTTCGCGTCGGGCTCATCGGGGTGCTCGTGGAATATCGGGGCCCGTCGATGGCGGAGGGCTTTCTGCACGATTTCGAAGGCTGGGCCATCTTCATGGCCTGTACCGCCATTCTGATCGGCGAGATTTGCTTGCTGGCGCGGATCGGTGAAGACAAGCGCCCGCTGAGGGAGCTTTTCGACATCGCTTTTCCCGAGCCTGCCCGAAACTCCGCGGCCGAAGGCCGCGCCTTGGCTCCTTCTCCTTCCGGGAGAAGGTGGCCCGAAGGGCCGGATGAGGATATCGCACCTCGAAAGCGGACGCTGCCTCGGGAGTTCTGGACGGTCGGAGGCATGCTGATCGTTGCGGCCGGATTATCGCTGACTCTGGAGAAGCGGGTGGAATCGGTTCCGCCGCGCACATCGTTCGCCGAGTTTCCGATGCAAATGGACGCCTGGCAGGGACGGCGCGAGATCATGGAACAGCAGTATGTCGATGCCTTGAAGTTCGACGATTACATCTTGGCCGATTTCAGCAAGGGCGGCGCGCCGCCGGTGAATTTCTACGCGGCCTATTACGCTTCGCAGCGCAAGGGCGAGTCGGTGCATTCCCCGCGTTCCTGCATACCGGGCGGCGGATGGCAGATCAAGTCCTTGGAGACGGTGTCGATTCCGGGCATCCGGCTTTACGCCGGCGATCTCAGGGTCAATCGGGTCCTGATTCAGAAAGGCGACGAAAGGCAACTGGTTCATTACTGGTTTCAGCAGCGTGGCCGGAACCTGACCAATGAATATCACGTCAAGTGGTATCTGTTCTGGGACGCGCTGACCCTGAACCGTAGCGACGGCGCGCTGGTGCGACTTACGACCCGCGCACCTCCGGGCGAGGATCTCGCGGCGACCGAGAAGCGCCTCGTCAGTTTTCTCGCTTCGCTGATACCGCGATTGGACCGGTACGTCGCGAACTGAACGCCGGAATCCCATGGGTGGGCAAAGCGGCACTCGCATCGATGTCCATCCCATGATCTCTCAGGAGCGGAAGTCGGGCGGAAAGCGGAGTGCTAGGGGAATGAGAGGCTACTACGGCGAATCGCCGTCGATATCACTGCAAAGGATGTGTGGGGCTGCCTCGGTTTATGTTTCATTTCTTCGTCTTTCTCACCGCCTTGTTCGTCGCGATGGTGTTGGTCGCGGTATTCATGCGGCTGGCGCCCCGCCTGAGGTTTGTCGACGTGCCGGACGGACGCAAGATTCACCATGCGGTTATTCCGCGGATCGGCGGTATCGGGATGGTCTTGGGCGCCGTCGCGTCCGTCTTGGCCTGGATCGATTTGAGCCGAAGCACCGAGATGTTCCTTTTCGCTATCGGTGTGATCACGGTCTTCGGTTTGTGGGACGATCGCGTCAATCTCGATTACCGGACCAAATTCGCCGGGCAGCTATTGGCGATCGCCGTGGTGGTTTGGCTCGGCGGTGTGGCGATCGAACGATTGCCGGGGTTCGAGAGCCGGGAAATTCCGCCGTTCGTTTCGTATCCCTTGACCGTCTTCTTTCTCCTCGGGACCACCAACGCCACCAATTTGTCGGACGGCCTCGACGGGCTCGCGGCCGGCTTGAGTCTCCTGAGTCTCGCCTGTATCGCTTCCCTGGCCGATCTCGCGGAAGGCGACGAGCTGGTTTTTACGAGCCTGGCCATCATCGGCGCGACGCTCGGCTTTCTCCGCTACAACACCCATCCGGCCATGGTGTTCATGGGCGACACCGGCAGCCAGTTTCTCGGTTTCAGCCTGGGCGTGCTGGTGCTCATGCTGACCGAGCAAGTCAATACCGCGCTGACGCCGGGACTCGCCTTGCCCGTTCTCGGATTGCCCATCATCGATACATTGATGGTCATGACGCAAAGGATGGCCGAAGGCCGATCCCCGTTCAAACCGGACAAAAGCCATTTTCATCACAAGCTATTGGCCCTGGGGTTCGATCAGTACGAAGCGGTGCTCGCCATATACGCCGTTCAATCCCTATTCGTGGTATCCGCTTATCTGTTCCGGTACGAGTCCTACTGGCTGATCGCGGCGCTTTATCTGGCTCTGAGCGCGGCGATCGTCCTGTTTTACCCGCTCGCCCGAAAGTTCGGATGGCGGCTGCATGGCGGCACCTCGCCCGTGACGGGTTTTCTCAAGCGCGCGCGCGACCGGGCGAGACTGGACGAAACCCCGAATCTGGTATTGAGCCTGCTCATTACCGGATTTCTGATCATGGGGGCCGTGGTAGCCAGGGAACTGGCGTCCGATATCCGTTACTTCGTAGCCGTCAGTATGACGGCCTGGCTGGTCGCCCGCGTATCGCGACTGCCAGCGGCCAGATGGATAGAGCGGTTCGTGATTTATGCCTGCGTCATCCTGGTGATCTATTCGATCGAGCTCTCCGGCGTTACGGAACGGCGTCTTTGGCACATCGGGCTGAAATACTTTTTCCCGGTCTTGGCGGCCGTTACCGCCGTGGGTGTGCGCTTCTCCGGACGTTATTATTTTTCCGTTACCCCGTCGGACTTTCTGGTCGTATTCATCCTGCTGGCGGCAGCCAACCTGCCTGTCTTCGGCGAAGTGAACTACGCCAAGCTGGCGATTCAGTCGGCCGTGGTGCTCTACGGCGTGGAGTTCGTATTGAGACGGCGAAGCGCCGCCAGCCTGGCGATATCGATCGGGGCCATGGCGGCTTTCGTGATCGTCGGAATCAAGGCGCTTTAGAGCATTTTCCGATTCGGTGTAAGGGATCCCGATATGTAGGTCGGCAATCCTTTGCCGACGTACCGGCTCGGCAAAGGGCGTTGTCGGAAGGGTCGCGACTAAAGCGACCGTTTGCGATTGGAAGGGTCGCGACTAAAGCGACCGTTTGCGATTGGGAAGGGATTGCCGACCTACGTTCTTCCTTCCCGACGCGAATCCGCACACCGACATGAAAAACGCTCTAAGTACATTCAGGGAAGTCTTGCGGCATAGGCAACCTGCCGGACAACCCCGCCAATCAAGCCAATCTGTCGAGACTCCGCAAATATTTGCGGAATGTACTTAGGGCGCTGTTCACCATGTTCTAGTCGTTAGGCCTGAATAAGCGAAGCGTTTCCGGCAAAGGCGTAGGAAGCTTGTCGGCAATCCTCTGCCGATAAAACCTGCTGGCCGACCCGTTAATGTCGTGAAAGGATTCACGACCTACTGTGCGGCCGTGGTTCGTAGGTCGGCAATCCCTTGCCGACAAAACCGTCACCGTCAGCCGAATCTCGGCAGCAGCACGAGCAGCCAGATGATGCCGGCCAACGCCAGCGCCAGGAACACCGCCGCGGAACCCACGTCCTTGGCCCGGCCGGACAGTTCGTGATGCTCGAAGCTGATCCGGTCGACCACGATTTCGATACCGGTGTTGAGCAGTTCGACGATCAGGACCAGGAGAATGCTGCCCACCAGCAATGCCTTTTCGAAACCGGTTTGTCCGAGCCAGAATCCCAAAGGTCCGGTAACGATGAGCAGATAAATTTCCTGACGGAAAGCTTCCTCGCTCAGCCAGACGGCTTTGAGTCCTTTCATGGAGTTGAAAAACGCCGCATGAATGCGGGACCAGCCGGTGAGATTCTGACCTGCCATAACTTCGAATTTACCCATCGGTTCGGTGAACCTGGCTCCAGATATTATCCACCCAGGATTTGTCGACCCTCAGATCGCCTTGCATCAGCCAATCGGCGACGGCCCGTGCCACATCGGGGTAGACGACCCGTGTGGCCCGGCTCTGTTGCAGCCAGGCCTCGACGGTGGGGCCGTCCAAGGTCTGCATCACTTGGCCGAGCTGCAAGACCTCCAGGGCCAGCGCATTGGAGTTCTGTTCCATCTGGCCGTGCAGCGGCTTGACCAGGAGCTTCTTGCCGAGATGAAGCGCTTCGCTGGTCAATTCGAACCCGGAGTTGCATATCACGCCGGCGGCGTCGGCGAAGTCGTGCTGAAATCCCTTCCGGGAAAGCTGTTTGATGTGGATGTGCTCGGGCCGCGGATGGCGTTCGTCCGGCATGGTCGAACTGTAGATGTGAAACTGACGATCGTGGAACGGCTTCAGCAAGCGGACGACCTGATTGATGTCTTCGAAGGGCAGATAGACGACGATTTTGTCCGGCTGAACCGCCGCGGGTTCGAGATCGGTCTCGATGATGGGCGGGAGGATGGGATGATGGAAATGATGCCAGTGCACGCCCAGGCCCACCGTGACCGGCGCGAAATACTTGAGCACCAGATTTCCCATGACATCGGCATTCGCCTTGGGGATATCGTAGCCGAAGGCGTACTGATGGCCGATGCCGACGGTTTTGATGCCCTGCAGCCGTGCGGCCCAGGCGGTAACCGGTTCGAAATCGCTGACGACGATGTCGTACTGGCTCAAGTCCAGGGATTTGACGTCGCGGACGAAGCTCGGAAGATTGTTGCGAAATGCGGTCTTGATGTACCGCACATTGCCGGCTTTGGTTTCGAAGGTAAGACCGGCACGCCATTGGTAGTCGCCGAAGACGTCCATTTCGAACAGCTTTTCCCAAGGGCGGCCGGAAAACAGGTAAGTGACTTCGGCTCCGGCTTGCTCGAGTTTGGGCGCGATGGCTCGCGCTCGGGTAATGTGACCATTGCCGGTGGCCTGAACGCCATAAAACACTTTCACGTAAGATGGATCTCTAAACTCAGAAGGGCCAAAAGGATTCCCATCAGCGCGCCGATCAGCGTGTCGGTGGGAAAGTGAACGCCGAGCACCACCCGCGCCATGCCCATCAGCACAGCCCAGGTTAGGAGCAGAGGCGCAAGGGCCGGATAAAAGAAACTCAGCAACGTCGCTACCAGGAACGCCGCGGAGGTGTGCCCGGACGGGAAGCTGAAACGGTCGGACGGAATGATGAAGCTCGGAATATTCAGCGCGGCTTGGGGCCGGTCGCGCCGGCACAGATTCTTGAGGATGAAATAGACCGGACGCTCGATGGCGAAGCCCGTTAACAGGCAAGCCAGCAGAACCGAGCCCGCAGGCTGCCCGGACCATGCCAGCACCAGGCCGAGGATCAGGTACAAGTGCCCGTCGCCGGTCTTCGAGACGCATCGCGCACCGCGAACCAGCACGCGCCGGGATTTCCGTTGCGTTACCCAGAGAAACAGATTGACGTCGTAGGTTTGGATCGTCTGCATGAATTTCATGGCACGCTACTCCCTAAGGGCTACTCCTAAACCTTAGCCGGGGCAGATGACAATCCGGTGACGGAAAGATGAACGATCCATGACAGCGCTTAGAACTCGTAGGATGTGCTGAACGAAGTGGAGCGCCCTTCGACTAGGCTCAGGACAGGCATCAATCGCGAGGGTGCAGATGCCCATGGCTCGGGCACGGAGATCACGAATACCGCTGCCACCACGCCGTCGAACGCGCGCCGTTTTTCGGAATCGGCGCCAGATAGCTTTCGAACAGGAGGGCGCAATCGCGCCAGGAATAGCGCAGGGCATACTGGCGGCAGTCTTTGGGATCGAGTTTCAGCGCCTCGGTGATAGCGTTCTTGAGGTCTTCGTCCAGGCAGCCGACCCGACCGCTCAGAATCACGTCCTTCGGGCCTTCCACCGGAAAGGCCGCGACCGGAACGCCAGAGGCCAGAGCTTCCAGCATCACCAGGCCGAAAGTGTCGGTTCGACTCGGAAAAACGAAAACATCGGCGGCCGCGAGATAGCGGGCCAGTTCCTCGCCGTATTTGTAACCGACGAAGCGGACATCGGGATATTTGCTCTCGAGCTCCTCCCGCTGCGGTCCGTCGCCGACCACGTACTTGGCGCCCGGCAGATCCAGCTTGAGAAAAGCCTCGATATTCTTTTCGATCGCCACCCGGCCGGCATAGAGCAGCACGGGGCGGGCATCGGGCAGAAAACCCTTGTCTCGGGGACGGAACAAGTCCGTGTCCACTCCGCGCGACCACAGCACCGGGTTCTTGAAGCCTCGCGCCTTGAGTTCCTCCAGCAAGGTGGGCGTCGCAGTCATCAGGCGCTCGCTTTCGCCATGAAACCAGCGCAGAAAGGAATAGCCGACAGCGAGCGGCAGACCGGTGCGGAGATAGATATATTCGGCGAATCGGGTATGGAAAGAACTCGTGAAGGGAAGCCCGCGCCGTTTGCAAAAACTCCGGGCGGCCATGCCGAGCGGGCCTTCCGTGGCGATGTGAATGGCATCGGGCTGGAATTCGTTCAGCCGGGCTCGGAGTTTCGAGCCGCAGCCCAGCGCCAGACGGATTTCGGGATAGCTCGGACAGGGCCAGTTGCGAAACTGATCCGGCGTAAAGGTTTCGACCGTATGTCCGATCGCGCGGAGCTGCTCAGAGATCGTGCGAAGCGTGGTGACGACGCCGTTAGTTTGTGGGAGCCAGGCGTCCGTGATCAGGGCGAGTTTCAAGTGCGAGATCCTCCAGGAGTTGGGTGCTTTCTTCCAGCCAGCGGATGACGGACAGCGTTCCGGCGTGGCTTTCGGCCAGGGCGGTGCAGCTTTCCACCCAGTCGCCGCAGTTGCCGTACAGCGTGCCGTGCTCGGCCGTCCGGATCGTGGCGTGGTGAATGTGGCCGCAAATCACGCCGTTCAGATTTTGTTCATAGGCCTCGTGAATCAGCGCCCGCTCGAAATCGAAGATGAAGTTCACGGCGTTCTTTACCTTGTGCTTGATGTAGGCCGACATCGACCAGTAGGGAAAGCCGAGAATGCGGCGGACGTGATTGAACCAGCGGTTGACCTCGATCAGGAAGTCGTAGGCGCCGCTGCCGAGAACCGCCAGCCAGCGGCTGGAGCAGACCACGCCGTCGAACTCGTCGCCGTGCAGTACCAGAAGCCGGCGTCCGGTCGCCGTCTCGTGGACCGCGCTGGCGTGGATCTCGATGCCGTTGAACACCGTGCCGATATAGCCGCGGAAGATTTCGTCGTGGTTGCCCGGAATGTAAATCACCCGTGTGCCCCGAGCCGCCATCGCCATGACGGTGCGGACGATCTCGTTGTGCAGGCGGGGCCAGTAAACACCGCTCTTGAGCTTCCAGAAATCGATGATATCGCCCACCAGATAAAGGCGTTCGCATTCGATGTGCCGCAGAAAATCGAGGAGATATTCATCCTTGCAGCCCCTCGTCCCTAGATGTACGTCGGAAATCCAGACGGTACGGTATTTCAGCTTCATGGATAGTCCTCGCTGCGGTTGAAACTGGCAAAGAACTTAAACCGATTTTCTTAAAGCGCCGTGACGGACCGGTTAAGAATTCATGACGGCCAGTCCGCGGCAAGAATGGCCGGCATCCAGCGCGGCCACGATCTGTTGCCGCGTGGTTTGCGCCAACTCGTTCCGGCCCGGTCCGGGCGGAACGGCGGGGCAATAGTGCACATGGAGATCGATCCGTTCCAGCTTGAGAATGTCGAGGAGATGCGGCAGAAATTCGTCCTCGCCGACGAAGGGTGCGCATTCTTTCGCCGCGCCGTCGTAACGCAGGGCGACCGCCTGGACGTGCGCTCCCGCCAACTGCGCCGGGTGGAGCAGCTTGCCGTGAAAACGCAGCACGCGGTCGCCGGTGGTTGTCGTGCCTTCCGGGAACAGCACCAGGCGTTTCCCCTGGCGCAATTGCCAGGCCATCCGTTCGGCCACGGCTGCGCTCTGCCCGGTATCGCCGCGCTGGACGAAAAGCGTGCCGATGCCTTTCGCCAGGTAGCCCATGACCGGCCAATCCGCCACTTCCCGTTTGGCGACGAACAAGCAGGGGCCTTGCGCTCCGAGGGCGATGATGTCCAGCCAGGAAATGTGGTTGGCCACCACTAATCGGGCGTTCGCGTCGGGCCGCCCGCGGATGTGCAAGCGCAGATTGAGAATCCGGCAGACGGCACGGTTCCAGCTCACCACGATGGCGTCGTTCAAGGCGGCCGACTTCTTCCCCAATAGCAGCCTCAGGGCCGGCATGACCGTGCTGACGGCCACGATGCCGGCCACGAACATGGCGGCGATGGCCAGGGCTTTAAACCACTGCCGACAGCGCTGCACGCGAATTTTCCTGTTTGCTGGCGATGAAGCGCTTCTCGTAGCGGGCCTGCATGCGGGAGAGGTCCAGCAGAATGAACACGTCCATGACGTTGAAATCCTCGTCCCAGAAAGGATCGCCCAAGACCCAGCAGCCCAGCCTGAGATAAGCCTGCAACAAAGGCGGAATGCCGCTTTCGTCCTGGACGCAGCGCTTGTGCGCAGGAACCGGATTTTTGGACCTTACCAAGAGTTCCGACGGGCCGAACTGGTGCGGCTCGATCTGCCGATAGACCGCATCGACGGCGAAGCCGCTGGGGCCAGGCGGGATGCTGGCGCAGCCCATCAGGTAGTTGAAACGGCCGTTGTAGACGTATTCCGCCAGCCCGTTCCACAAGGTTCCGAGAACCACGCTGCCGCGGTGGGACGGATCGACGCAGGTGCGGCCGATCTCCAGGAAGCGTCCGGGCAAGGCCAGAACCTCGTCGAGTTGGAATTCGCCCTCGGAGTAGAAACGTCCCAGGCGCGCAGCCTGGATGTCGTCCAGCAAACGAGTGCAAGCGACGATCTGCCCGGTTTGGGTGTCGCGCACCAAGAGATGATCGCAGTAATCGTCGATTTCGTCATAATCGAGACCCTCGATCCGGGTATGCAGATGCGCGCCCATCTCTTCGGCGAAAACGTGGTAGCGCAGGGCTTGGGTTGCGCGGACGGTCGCCGGATCGCTGGCGACTTCGGCGGCGTAACGGCGAGGACGGGACGAGAGAGAAATAGCGTCTTGTACTGACATGTAAGCCTTCCGTCTGTGCTTCGATGGAAAGGCACTTTACGGAGGCGGTATGACGCAAATATTGCGGTTTGGTGACGAAATGATGACAAGCGCCGCAGGCGATCCGTTTTGGCTCGGAGTATTTTTCGTCTTGGCGGTCGACGGTTGGAAGCATGATTGAAGGGGGCGCCGCGTCAGCGGCACCTAATATCACCATTCCAACCCCTGACGCCGTAACCGCTCGCGCTCGGCGTCGCCAAGTGCGACCCAGGGTTCCGGCGAGCGGACGGCGCGGTAGAACAGATCGAACAGGGCCGTAGAGCCGCATGGGAAACTTCCTCATGCGGCGCAATACGGGAGTACCCTATTGCGCCCAACGCGGACTATATTTCCCATTTTGGGATCAGCCCCCAATATCGCTGCCGCTCTCTATGACAACGCCATTAACCTGGAGCGCATCTTATTAACCCGGCCTATAAATATAGGCCGGGTTAATCCGGGGCAGGGATGCCCCGGCGCGGCGACAAGCCGCGTGAGCCCAGGCCGGGCGTGTACCGGGCCTGGGCGGCGGCCCGAAATACCAGGAGGGTATTTACGGGCCTGATTCATAAACTCTCAGGGCATCAAGCATTGAACAGCCCTGATCGGAATTTGATGCCGCGAAGCCGGTCATAGGAATTAGAAAAAGGACGTTTATTTTTCCTGGACTCAAACTCTGCGAGGCTAAGATTCTGCCCAAACGGGGGGTGAGCGCCATGGACAGGTCCGATCCCGGAGAGGGAATCATGCAATACTCGACGCGGCAAAGGGACAGGAAGCCGAGCTCCCGCGGCCGGTTTCCGGGCTTACGGTACTTTTTCCTGGGGCTGCTGGCCTTGCTGGGGGCGATCCTGCTCGCCCGGCCCAAGCATGGCGGTGAGCCGCATGACGCTTCGAGCTCGCCCTCGCCGCAGGTGAGCGGGAAGCTCATTCATCCGAGCGTCCCCTTCATCGCGAACCAGGGGCAGACCGACGAGCGGGTGAGGTTCTATGCGGGGATCGACGGCGGCACTGTCTATGTCACCCGCATCGGCGAGATCGTGTACGACCTCCCGAAGGTGTCCGGCAAGACCGGGACAACGGGTTGGTCCCTGAAGGAGGCGCTCGTCGGCGGCGCCGCTGCCTTGGTGGACGGCGCAGAGAAGGCCCCAACCGAGGTGAACTATCTGATCGGGAGTGAGGAATCCGCCTGGAGAACGAACGTCCCGACCTACGATCGCGTGACCCTCGGTGAGGTGTACGAGGGGATCGAGCTCGAGCTGAGGGCGGCGGGCGCAACCGTCGAGAAACTCTTCCACGTCAGGCCTGGCGCGAGGCCCGAGAAGATCGGAGTGAGGATTTCTGGCGCGACATTCCTCCGGGCGAACGACAAGGGCGAGCTGGAGGTCGGCACGGGGCTCGGCACGGTCGTGTTCAGCAGGCCGAAGGCCTACCAGACGGTCGCGGGCCGCGCACACCCTGTGGAGGTCGCCTATGCGGTCGAGGGAACGAGCTACCGCTTCGAAGTCGGGCAGTACGATCGGACGAAGGACCTCGAGATCGACCCTTTGATCCAAGCCACCTTCCTCGGGGGATCGGGAGGGGACCGCGTCACCGCCGCAGCGGCCACGGCGTCGAACGTGCTCGTGGCGGGGACTACCGACTCGACGGACTTCCCGGGGACGGCGGGAGGGGCTCGACCTGCCCTGGCGGGTCCGAGCGACGGCTTCGTCGCTCTCCTCAGTTCGGACTTGAAGACGATCATCCAGGCGACGTACCTGGGGGGGACCGGCGACGACTCCGTGAGCGGCCTCGCGGTCTCGGAAGCCGGTATCTACGTCACAGGTTCGACGACATCGACGGACTTTCCGGGAACGACCGGAGGCGCCCGACCGCAGAACGCGGGGGGCAAAGATGCGTTCGCCGCGCTCCTTACCTCGGACTTGAAGGCGTTGACCCAGGCGACCTACTTCGGAGGGACCGACGAGGACGCCGCCAGCAGCGTGGCTCTTTTCGGGGGCGCCTATGCCGTGTTCGTGGCGGGCCGGACGGCCTCGCATGATCTTGTCAGGATTCTCAACAGCGCTCAACCGCTGAACGGGGACCCAATCATCCGCCCTGTCGGGCAGAACACGAACGACGGCTTCATCGCCGCATTCTCCGCTGATCTGAAGAGCCTGACGCAGGCGACGTACCTGGGAGGTCGCTCCTCCGATTTCATCAACGCCATCGCGATCTCGGCGGGGTTCGTCTACGTGACGGGGGAAACCGTCTCGACGGACTTTCCGAAGACAGGAGGGGGCGCTCAGGAGATCCATTATCCCGACGGCCAGTCCGACGCCTTCGTGGCGCTCCTGACCAGCGATTTGACCTCGCTCGTGCAGGCCACCTACCTCGGGGGGCTTGGTCAGGACATCGCGCACGCCATAGCCGTTTCAGGGCCGGACGTCTTCGTGGGGGGAGAGACCACTGCCTCGAGTTTCCCCGGAACGCTGGGAGGGCACACACCGACGTTCGGAGGGGCCACGGACGGCTTCGTGGCTCGCCTCAACTCCAGCCTGGCGAGCGTGATCCAGGCGAGCTTTGTGGGAGCCGGCGGCTTCGATCGGGTGCTCGCGCTGGGTATCGGCGGCTCGTTCTTCGGACCGGTCGTCAATGTGGCGGGGTCGTTCGATACAGACCCGGAGGGGATCACCGGCCCTGATGCCTTCCTGTGGGTACTCGGGTACGACCTGAAGGACTTCGCCGAAACCCCGATCACGAACCCGGCGGCCCTCCGAACCTCGTCCTTCAACTCCTTTGGATCGTCCGACGTCGCGACCGCCCTCGCCGTTCCGCCGTCCATCTCGGGGTTCAATGTCTATCTGGCGGGCGAGATCCCACCGAGCAACGCAGACCAGATGGGAGCCGCTCAGCCGAGGTACGGCGGTGGCGCCAGCGATGGCTTCGCCGACAAACTCGTCCTCGTCAGCGACTACTCCTTCTCGCCCCTTCCTACGATCAACGTCACCCAAGGCGGACAGGGCCTGGCGACGGTGACGGTGAATTCGCTGAACGGGTTCACGGGAGAGGCCGTGAAGCTCGGGATCTTCGCCCAGCCGACCGGAGGGGCGCTGCCGGCCGGCTTCACGGCGCCCGGTTTCCCCCAGGACATCGGCTCCCTCCCGCCCAATGGGTCCTTCTCTTTCACGCTCACCATCGGTGTCGCGTCCACCGTCACGCCCGGCACGTACACGCTGTGGATCGTCGGGTTTCCGGGGACCTCGGTCGCGCACGCGGCCCCCGTGACCGTGAACGTCGTCACTACGATCCCCAGCACCATGCAGACGATCAGCCCGCTCCAGGAGAGGAACTCGGGACGATCGGCAGCTTGGGGAGCGCCGACTCCCTGACATCCAAGCTCACAGCGGCTCAAGACCTGGCCGACGCAGGCCGCGCCGGTGCGGCCATCGAGGAGAGCATGCAAAACCAGGGGGAGTGCGCGGCCTGTTGCAGGTCTTCTGCGGCGGGGACGGTTCGAAGCGGCGGAAGAAATTGATTTTTGGTGCGCTCAAGCGGCATTTTGGAGAGATATTTCAGGAGCTCGCCGGGCACAAGGAATCGAAAATTGTTGAAGGTCACCTGATGGGCGACCACGTTCATATGTGTATCAGCATTCCGCCGAAGTATGCGGTTTCGAACGTGGTGGGCTACATCAAGGGTAAGCGTGCGATCCAAATCGCCAGGAAGTTCGGCGGTCGGCAGAGGAACTTCACCGGCGGGAGTCGATTTGGATGCGTGAAGCGCCCAGCGGGCGAGCGCCAGGGAGGATGCGAAATCAGCAGACAACCCGGCGGCGCGCTGATCCTGCGCGTCATACAGGAGAATTCAGCACGCACGAAAATGTACCGTAGACCAGAATATGCGTCGGCGAATCATATGGGCACAGTGCGTGCCAATCGACACCCGGCCGATTGGTCCGGCGTTTGCGCGTCTCATCATCCGTCATACCACCATTCCAAGCCCTGACGCCTTAACCGCTCTCGCTCGGCTTCGTCGAGCTCGGTCCATGGCTCGGGCGAGCGTACGGCGCGGTAGAAAAGCTCGAACAGCAAAAGATGACGCCTTAGGGTCCGCCGCACGCGGTGAGGAAGGCGCGGATTGAAGACGCCGAGGGCCGAGAATGCCTGCGACCAGTTCTTCTTCACCCAAAGCCACGAACCCAGCTCCAGGGTGAAGGGAATATAGCGGCCGTCGGGCCGGACGGTTCTGTATTCGTCGTAGAGGTAATCCCACAGGTCGCCGTGGGCGAGGTACTGGCGGGACTGGGGCTCTATGCAATAGACGTGGTTGGGATGGGTCTTGTCGATCAGGTGCTTCAAGGCGACGGCTTCCGCCAGTGCCGGAAAGGGCTTCCGGGTTTTCGCGAAGGGAAACCACAGGCGGTCTACCTTCCCGTAGCCGGAGTGCACGTCGATGCTGAGTGCGGTTCGGGCGGGAAAGATCTCGCGGCGCACCCAATCGCAAAGGGTTTGCGCTTCGATCTCCATGGGCGCGTCTTCCTGCCCTTGATACCAGGGTAATGCGGGAGAAATGCGATGGCCGGCGAATAGATGCCAACGGGATAATCCTTCCGCCCGTACCGGCGCGTTTCGCATGAGATCGACCCGGTTGCCATTGGATCGCCGTTTGAGATACATGCCGACCGGATTGACCAGCGGCATGATCAGCAGGCGAGTGGTGGAGAGCATGTCTCGGGTCACCCGGTCCCAGCGAGCCATTTCCACCAGGGTCCGGAGATATGAGGTCACGACCTGCGTGCCGATACGTTCGAGCCCGTGGACCCCGCCGAATAGCGCCAGAGCCGGCAAGGCGGGATCGGATGGACCAAAGCGAAAAGCCAGCAGCGGAAACGATTCCTCACCGTGATGCAACTCCGTCAAAACTTCCACCTGCGCCCAATCCCAGCCCGCATCCACCACGTGCTCCGCGAGTATCAGAAGCTCCCGCAGTTCGGGGAGGGCGCGCATCACCGGACGAGTGAGCGATCCTTCGAAGGGCGTCGGTTCGCTGGCGGATAAATCGGTCATGGGTGTACGTGAAGAGCGTGATTTGGACAGCTTAGCAGGATGGACATCGCTGCCCTAGTCCGTCCGATCCAGCGGTGGACGATGTCTGCCTTCTGTCTCGTCGAACATCGAACGGTAGATAGGTTTAAGTTGTTGGATAAGGCTCTGCGGGGGTGGGCCTGAGCACATTTTCAGGTTTGGCGCAGCGCCGTCAAGGTCCAGTAGGTCGGCAATCCCTTGCCGACCTACGAATTTCACGATCCTCACCGCTAAACCGATACAAAATGTTGCCGGCTCAGCTGCACCTCTCTCCGGTGAAGTGGAAGTCGAGACTTTGCTTCAGCCGCTTGGGCAGGGCCGGCAAGGACGAGCGCGGGATCAGAAAGGTCGAGAGGTTGAACAAATCCTTGAAGATCCGCTTCTTGTCCACCGTTTCCTGGAGATATTCGTGTCCGCTGCTTCCCCCGGTACCGATTTTGCTCCCCAGCATGCGTTGCGCCATCAGGGCGTGGCGGCTGCGCCAGGCGGTGAACTGTTCGTCGATGTCCATCAGGTGACTGAGCAGGCGGAACGGCAGGTGCAGAATCGGCTCGTCGCGGTAAAGCTGGATGAAGAGGGCCGATAGCACGGACGTTTGGCAGAGATGAAACATGCCTTGCGCCTTGAGCCGCTCGAATCCTGCCGGATCGAGCAGGTAATCGAATTTCCGCCGGGTGTTTTCCAGCTCGGCGAGCTGCGCGCTTCGCTCGGCATCGGAAAATAAAGGATTCGTCTCGATCGAGCGCCGGTCTTTCGCCAGCATAGCCATGACCGCCTGACGGTAGCTTTCCCAAAAGTCATAGCCCTCGAACTTGAGGAAGGGCATGCGCGCCAGCCAGGCGTCCACCTGTTCGAAAAGACTTGGCTCGCTGGCGATTTCACGCAGGTATGCGACATCCTCGGATCTGAGCCGGCCGGTGACCGGTTGCGGAACGTGAACGCCCAACCCCAGGCGCAGTTCGATCTCGCGGAATTGCACGCTCTGAAATCCGGAAGCGGGGATCAGGTAATCGCGAAAATCGAGAAAATCCAGCGGAGTGATGGTCTCCAGAACGTCGATTTGCTGATTCAAGACCTTTTGTATCGCAATGACGCGCTCGAGACGGGCGACGATGACGCCCATGCTGTGTTCGTCCAAAGGCGTGACCGCGAATGCACCGAGCACCGACTCGAGTTCGTGCAGGATTTGCTTGAACCAGATCTCGTAAGCCTGGTGCGTGATGATGAACAGCATCTCGTCGTGGGCTTCCCTGCCATGCCGGCGGCTTTCGGGCGTCTGAGCGCTCAAGAGACGCTCGAGTTGCAGGTAGTCGGCGTAGTAGATTTCTTTCGTGGAGCGCTGATTCATCGGGGTGTCTCCGCTTGATTGATTGATGTTATACAGGCATCGTCGGCAAAGGATTACCGACCTACGCTTGTAGGCAAACCCAAGTAGGTCGGCAATCCTTTGCCGACACGAACGCGCGTCCCGTTCGGCCGGGCGGGAGAACGGCATCAGGCATGACACGCCCGGCTCAAATCCCTCAGCTCGCCAGCTCCGGCAAATTCCTGAAGAGTTCCAGCGCCTCGGGATTGGCGAGCGCGTCGCGGTTTTTCACGGGGCGTCCGTGAATGATCTCGCGTACTGCGAGTTCGACGATCTTGCCGGAGAGCGTGCGGGGAATGTCGGCGACCTGCACGATCTTGGCCGGAACATGGCGCGGGCTCGCGTTTTCGCGAATCTGCCTCCGGATTCTTGCCGCCAGCGCTTCGTCCAGCTTCAGGCCTTCGCGCAGGCGCACGAACAGCACGATGCGGACATCGTTATCCCAATTCTGGCCGACGACCAAACTTTCGACGATTTCGTCGAGCCTTTCGACTTGCCGATAGATCTCGGCAGTGCCGATGCGCACGCCGCCGGGATTCAGCACCGCATCGGAGCGGCCGTGAATGACGATGCCGCCGTGCGGCATGATCTCGGCCCAGTCGCCGTGCCGCCAGACGCCGGGGTACATGGAAAAATACGCCTCGCGGTATTTGGTTCCGTCCGGGTCGTTCCAGAACTCCAGCGGCATCGAAGGAAAGGGTTTGGTGCAGACCAGTTCGCCTTTCGTGCCGACGACCGGTTGGCCGTTTTCGTCGAAGACTTCGACCGCCATGCCGAGAACCTTGGCCTGGATCTCGCCCCGCCGAACCGGCCCCATCGGATTGCCGCCCACGAAGCAGCCGATCAAATCGGCCCCGCCCGAGATCGAGGACAGGCAGGCGTCGGATTTGACGCGCTCGTAAACGTAGTCGAAGCTGTTCGGCGCCAGGGGAGAACCGGTCGAAAGAACGGTCCTCAGCGATGTCAGCCGGTGCGTGCGCTTCGGTTCCAATCCCGCCTTGAGCAAGGCGTCAATGTATTTGGCCGAGGTGCCGAAATGGGTCATGCCCTCGGCATCGGCGAAATCGAACAGCACATTGCCCGAGGGGTGGAAGGGAGAACCGTCGTAAAGGAGCAGCGTCGCGCCGCAGGCGAGGGCGGAGGCCAGCCAGTTCCACATCATCCAGCCGCAGGTGGTGAAATAGAACACGCGATCGTTCCGTTTCACATCGCATTGCAGCAGAAGCTCTTCCAAATGTTTGAGCAGCGTGCCGCCGGCGCCGTGAACGATGCACTTCGGGATGCCGGTCGTGCCGGACGAATAGAGAATGTATAGCGGCGAGTCGGAAGGTAGCCGGGCGAAGGGAATCTCGCGCGTTTGGTAGGGCGCGAGATAATCGTCGAAGCGAATCGCCCGTTCGCCCAGCGCCTCTAGCTCGGGCCGCTCGGAGATATAGGGAACGAGGACGATGCGTTCGAGCTTCGGCAAGTTGGCCACGATGGTGCGGAGCTTGTCGGCGGCGAAATGGGCTTTGCCGTTGTAAAAGCATCCGTCGGCGGCGATGAGAACCTTCGGTCCGACTTGCCCGAACCGGTCCAGCACGCCCTGTACGCCGAAATCGGGCGAGCAGGAGGTGAAGACCGCCCCGACCGATGCGGCGGCGAGCATCGCGATCACGGTTTCCGGCAGGTTGGGCATGATGGCGGCGACCCGGTCTCCCGGCACGACGCCGTCGGCTTCGAGAGCCTGCGCCAGACGGCTGACTCGCTCGTAAAGCTCGCGCCAGCTCAGCCGCCGGCGCACCCTATCCTCGCCCCAGAAGACGATGGCGTCTCCGTCATCCCGGCGTTTGAGCAAATTCTCGGCGAAATTGAGCCGCGCCTCGGGGAAGAACCGTGCGCCGGGCATCTTGTCGCCGTCCGCCAAAATGCGGTCGCCGCGCGTCTCCGCCACGACTCCCGCGTGGTCCCACAGACTCAGCCAGAATTCGTCCATTTGCTCGATTGAGAAGCGGTGAAGGGCAGCGTAATCGGGCAATTCGATGCTCCATCGGTCTCGCAGAATGTGCGTGAATCGGTACAGATTCGTGCTTTCGATGCGCGAGCGGGTGGGTTGCCAGAGCAGTTGATTCAAGACGGCGCTCCAGATTATTTATCGCGGGAAAACCCCCGGTTCTGCCGGGGGACTCGCAAAGTTTGACATTTCCGGGAGTCAGGTATTGTCCCAATTTCGCTGGGCCGTCATTCCGGCAGGGATTCACACCGGGCTGTCCTGCCCGGTGCCCTCCGGGTAAATGCAAATCCGCTCCCGGCGGATTTGTGCCGGACAAACCGGCAGGACAGCCGGTTTGCACGCATCGCGCCCGAAGGGTGCCGGGCAGGATCGCCCGGCATGAATCCAGTTCACAGGGATTGTGAATGGTCGAAACCATCCGTGGTCACTGGACCCCGGCATTCCAATCGCAAACGGGCCTTTAGTCGGCCCCTTCCCTGCCGGGGTGACGACATGGCTTTTGCCCGATGGCGGTCAGGCCCCTTTGAGGGGCCAGCCGTCGAAAGCCACTGGCTTTGCCGGTGGATCGTTACTTCACGCAAACTCCAATAGCCGGAATAAGTCCTTCGACTTTTCTCAGGACAGGTTCTGCGTTTCCGGTTTTGTGTTCTTATCCCGTTTGCCGCGCCTCCCGCCGAAAGCGACAAATTCGCCGGGAGCGAATTTGAACAGCGGTACGCTGGCCCGAAGGGCGAAAACCAAGGATGGTTTTCGTAGCAGCGCAGGACCCAAGCGGCAACCGGGCGGCCTTCCCTCTGGTTACTTTCTTTTGGCCGAGCAAAAGAAAGTAAGCCGACCGTGGGTTCGGAAACCTACATTCAAATAGCTGTCGCGCAAGCGACTCCTCATATTTACGATTTGCGGGAAGCGCTGCTTAAGCCGCTTTCGCCAACGCCCGCCGCTGCTCGTCCAGACCGTCCCAAAACACCGCCACGCCGTCGAGCATTTCGTTGCCGTAACGTATGAAATCATCCTCGTCGATGTCGCGGGTGAAATAAAGCTCTTCCAGTTCCTCCTGGGTATGCTGGGCGTGCTGGGCTTCGAGGCGGTTGTGCCAGGTGAAGAAAGCGAGCGGCAAGTTCGAGCCGGTACGCGCGTTGTAGCGGACCAAGCCGTCGATCAGTTCCTGCCAGAAACCGGCCGCCGCCCAGTTTTCCACGGCATAGCTCGCGGCCTGGGTGATTGCGTAGTTCTCGTTGCCGTAGAGCCGGATCAGTTCGTCGCAGAAATGGAGGGTGGCGGGGGTGCCGTGCCTGCGGCCGCCGAGATCCTGAAATCCGAGTCCGAGCTCCCCGGCGATTCGCAGCAGCCACTCGAAATGCGCCGCACGGAAATGGAATATGCCGCCTTCCACCGTGCCCTCGGTGGAGACCAGTTCGGGATCGACCTCATGGTCGGGATCGCGCGTGGCGGACCTTTTCCGCCCGGCATTGAAGACGACGCCGATTTCGTTGGCGAGAATTTCCTTGGAGGCCCGCATGCCTTCGAGAGAATCGGCATTGATTATTTTTTGAAGCTGGGCCACCAGGAACTGGTTCGAAAACACCGAGAACTGGACGATGAACGCCCGGACCTGATCGAAGGTCTGCTCGCCCTGGCTGAACCAGGCGGTATAACGATTGTCGGTGATGATCCGGTGTCTCAGCATTTCGGTGTCGATGCGCCGCTGAAAGGCGAGAAAGCGTTGGGCCTTGTCGACCGAATACCCGGTCCGGTTCGTCGCAAGCGCCTCGAGCGTCGGAGCGGTCAGGCCCGACAAGCGGTGTTCCTCGGCATAGCGCTCAAGTTTGGAGTCGGCGACGGCTATCATGGAACCTCCTCATAACATAAGAAGGAAAACTACTTATTTGACCCGCGAATTCGTTCCGAATTTCTCCGGTAGGTCGGCAATCCGTTGCCGACATGGGCACTCCCGGCGCTACGCCGACCCGAGAAATTCACTACTCGGCGTCCGCCTGCTGCTCCGGTGCCGCGTCGCGGAATGCGGTGAGCGCAAGGCAGCTTTCGTCGATCGCTCGAATTCGGGGGAACCCGTTCAAATCGCAGCCGAAGCGCCGGGCGTTGAACACCTGCGGCACCAGGCAGATGTCCGCAAGGGTCGGCGTGTCGCCGAAGCAGAATCGGCTGCTGCCTCCGTGGCGGGCGAGCTGTTCCTCGAACGCCCCGAACCCTTCCTCGATCCAGTACCGAATCCAAGCGTTTCGGGCCGGCTCGTCCTGGCCCAGCACCTCCGCGAGATACCGTAGGACCCGAAGATTGTTCAAGGGATGAATGTCGCAGGCGATGATTTGCGCAAGCGCTCGGACGTAAGCCCGCTCGTCGCGGCGGCGTGGCAGCAGCGGCGGGTCGGGATAGGTGTCGTTCAGATACTCTATGATCGCCAGGGACTGCGTGAACGGCGTTCCCCGGTCCACCAGGGTCGGTACCAGTCCCTGCGGATTGATTTCACGATATTTGGGTTGCCGCTGCATGCCCTTCGCGAGATGCACGAATTGCGGCCGGTAAGACAATCTTTTGAGGTTCAACGCGATGCGGACCCGGTAGGCGGCCGAGCTTCGGAAGTAGGTATACAGTTCCAGGCCCATCACTGCAGCACGTCCTGTTCGATGGCGCCGAAAACGGAGCGCCCGTTCCGGTCCAGCATTTCGATCCGTACCGTCTCGCCGCGCCGGAGATAAGGCGTCCGGGCTTCGCCGGATTCGATCTGTTCGAGGACGCGCTTTTCGACGATGCAGGAATATCCCCGCCCGGTGTCCGCGTTGCTGACGGTGCCGGAGCCTATGATGGTGCCGGCGGGGAGGGGGCGGGTCTTGGCGGCGTGGGCGATCAGGGCGGGGAAGTCGAATTGCATGCCCTGGCCGGTGTCGGGATTGCCGACGAGAATACCGCTCCGGTGGGTCAGCAGCGGAAGGTGGATCTTGCCGCCGTCCCAGGCATTTCCCAATTCGTTGGGCGTCACCGCAACCGGCGAGAAGGCCGGTCCGGGTTTGCCGTGCAGGAACCCGAAGCCTTTGGCGAGTTCCTGGGGAATCAGGTTGCGCAGCGAAATGTCGTTGACCAGCATCAGCAGCTTGATGTGCGAGGCCGCTTCCTCGGATGTCGTTCCCATAGGCACGTCGTCGGTGATCGCCGCGACTTCCGCCTCGAAATCCAGTCCCCAGCTTTCATCGGCGAGCCGGATCGGGTCCCGTGGGCCGAGGAAAGCCGCCGATCCCCCCTGATACATCAGGGGATCGGTGTACAGGCTAGGCGGCATGGGCGCGCCGCGGGCCTTTCGCACCCTCTCGACATGGGACAGATAGGCGCTTCCGTCCAGCCATTGATAGCTTCGGGGCAAGGGCGACGCCAGCTCGGTAGGTCTTAAGGGGAGCGCATCGAGCTCGCGCTGATTGAGGGCGCGATAAGTGGTTTCCAGTGCGGGTGCGGCGTCTTCCCAGTTCTCCAGTACCGATTGCAGCGTTGAGAAGCCGGACTCCAGGGCGGGGAATGCCGTTTTCAGCTCCCGGTCGACGAGAACCAGGGTTCCGTCGCGGCTTCCGGATTTCAGCGAAGCGAGTTTCATGGCTATTTCCAGGAATCCACGTAGCCCGCCCACTCGACCCCTCGGGGCAGGTCGGCCACTTCGAGAGCGTCGCGGGCGTCGATCATGACCGCCACCTCGTCGGTTTCGGTGCGCGACCTCGCCTTAGCCGCCTCCAATGCCTTGGGATGAGGGCCGTGGGTGATTCCGCTGGGGTGCAGGGTCATCATGCCCGGATGGATGTTGTCGCGGGAGAAGAAATGGCCGCGGTGATAGAAGATCACCTCGTCGTAGTCGTCGTTGTTGTGATAGAAGGGCACCCGGAGCACGCCCGGATCGCTTTCCAGCGGCCGCGGGCAGAAGGTGCACACGACGAAGCGCTCGCTGGCGAAGGTGGTATGGGCCGAAGGCGGAAGATGATAGCGATGGCTCATCAGCGGGCGGATATCGCGCCAGTTGAGCCGGACCGGCATCAGCGTGCCCTGCCAGCCGACGGCATCGAGCGGATTGAAGGGATAGGTCACGGCGCTGAGCCGATCCCGCCGCTTGACCAGCACCCGCCAGGTCCGGTCCGACTGCTGGGCGAGAAAGGCGTCGTCGATCTTGGGCGTGTCCAAGACCGCCGGGTCGAACACGGCATGGGCTCCGACGATGCCTTTTTCGGGAAGCCGATAGGTGCTGTTGGACGCCTCGATCAGGAGGAAGACACCCATTCCGGAGGTTTCGATGCGCCACAGGGTGCCCCGTGGAATCACCAGATAATCGCCCTCGGAAAAGGCAAGATGACCGTAGTCGCAATAAAGATGTCCGGAGCCTTCGTGGACGAACAGCAATTCGTCGCCGTCCCCGTTCCGAACCAGATGATCCATGGCGGAATAGGTATGCCAGCACCGGATCTTGACGTGCAGATTGCCCAGCATCGGCGTGGCGTCCCATGGCGAGACGCTGGTTCCGGTGAGCTGGTTGGTATCGAAGGCGCGCGGCCTGAGCGGTCCCTCGACGCTGATCCAGCCGGTCGGCGGATGGCGGTGAAGCATTTGCGTGGAAGGGCCGTAGAAGCCCTCCCGCCCCAATTCCCGTTCGTAAGTACCCTCGGGCAGATCGGCGTGAGCCTGGCGGGCGGCGACGCCCTCGACTCTCGGCAGTGAAATCCAGCGGAACATCAGATTACCCCCCGTCTCATTTGATCGTCTTCTATCGCCTCGAACAGCGCCTGGAAATTGCCCTCGCCGAATCCTTCGTTGCCCTTCCGCTGGATGATCTCGAAGAAAATCGGCCCGATCACGGTCTCGGTGAAGATTTGCAGGAGAAGGCCCACTTTGTTGCCCGGCAGGCCGTCGATGAGAATCCGGTTCCGCCGCAGCCGCTCCAAATTCTCACCGTGGCCCGGAACGCGGGAGTTCACCCGCTCGTAATAGGTATCGGGCACGTCCATGAAGCGGACGCCGTTCTCGCGGAGCCGCTCGACGGTGGCGTAGATGTCGTCCGTGGCCAGAGCAACGTGTTGAATGCCTTCGCCGTGATAAAGGTCGAGGTACTCCTGAATCTGCGACTTGGGATCGGAAGGCTCGTTGACGGGAATGCGGATCTTTCCGCAGGGGCTCGCCATCGCCCGGGATTTCAGCCCGGTCGCCTTGCCGTGGATGTCGAAATAGCGGATTTCCCTGAAACCGAAGACGCGCTCGTAAAAATCGGCCCATTCGTCCATGTGGCCCTTGCGCACGTTATGGGTCAAATGGTCGATGCGGGTCAGGCCGACCCCGAAAGGTTCCGCCGGCTCGTTTTCGATGGGAACGAAGTCGACATCGTAGATCGAATGCTCTCCATAACGGTCGACCAGATAAATCAGGCTCCGTCCGATTCCGCGGATGGCCGGGATATTGAGTTCCATGGGACCTGCCTCGCTGGCGGACGGCCTGGCGCCCAGTTCGAGCGCGCGCCGGAAGGCCCAGGCGGCATTTTCGACGCGAATCGCGAAGGCGCAAATCGAAGGCCCGTGCCGCTCCGCGAAGCGCTGGGCGAAACTCCCCGGTTCGTGATTAATGACGAAATTGATCTCTCCCTGCCGGTATAGAACCACATCCTTGGACCGGTGGCGGGCCACGGCCTTGAATCCCATCTGCTCGAAAAGTCTCGCCAAGGCTTGAGTGTCACGGGCGGTATATTCGATGAATTCGAATCCATCGGTCCTTATGGGGGGGACGTCGTCGCTTGTCATATTGGATACCCCAGTGGCGGATTTTTTTGAGTTCTTTGATTCCTATGACCTCGGTGGTCGCATAAAGATTCCCATGGCTCGACGAGTCAGGCGCAGCAAGAACGGTTGTCAATGAAAATGATAATGGATATCATTTGCGACAGGGTGGATGTGCCGTCCGCCGCCGCTGAACGACATGAGGAAAAAGTATGAGCCCAAGCAACCGAACTGAAACCGATCGCCCGCATCGTCGGGGTGATGCGGGGCCCTTTCATTCGAAGCGCAGAGTCACAAGTGCGGAGTTGTTGGGCTCCGGTCGTGAAATCGTGATCGAACATGGCGGAGACGAATACCGTCTGCGCCTAACCAGCAACGATAAGCTCATTCTGACGAAATAGTTTGTGTGTGTGAGACTCGTCCCGGGAGGGGAGAGCGTAGGTCGGCAATCCTTTGCCGACAAACCCGCTGGCCGGACTGTTGCTGTCGGCAAAGGATTGCCGACCTACACATCGGGATCCCTTACCCCGAATCCGAAAATGCTTTAGCGGAACGCGTCGGAGGTTCCGACACACTCTCGTAGCCAGCCACCCGGCCTCACGGCATAGGTAGCCAGCCAGACAGTTTGGTTTAGTTACGCTTCTGTTGGTGAGGCAGCATCATGTGGGCAGCCACTTTTCCGCCGGACCGTCTCTGGCCCGGCATCTCAATCGTCGATCGTTGTTGGGGAGTCCGCGCCGCCGGCATATTGGGGGCCGCCCTGGTCCATGCCGCGGTGCTTCCGATGCTGATAGAGGACGAGTCGGTGCCGGCAGTGCAGAGTCCGCGAGCGGCGCCGGTCATGGTCGACCTGATTTCGACGGCGCACCCGCAAGCCGATGCGCCCCAGGCTGTACAGAAACCGGTAGAACCCGTCAAGCCCAAGACCGAAACGCCCAAACCGAAAGCGAAGCTCAAGCCGAAACAGGTCCGACCGTCGGCCAAGCGGTCGCCGATCCTGTCCAGGCCCAGCCAGGCAGCCGTGCAGCAGACGACTGCCGAACAGGAACCGTCTCCACGTCAAACTTCGACCGAAGCGGCGCCGGGCCCGGTACCGCCGCCATCAGCCGCATCGGCGACGGCTCCGTCGCCGGGTCCGGTCGTTCCGCCACGCTTCAACGCGGCTTATTTACGCAATCCGGCGCCGGCCTATCCGGTCGGTTCCCTCCGCCGAAAAGAACAGGGCAAAGTCGTGCTTCGGGTTCTGGTGGATGCCGGCGGCGGCGCCGAAGCGATTAACGTCCAGACCTCCAGCGGATACGACCGGCTCGATGCCGCCGCTCTCGAAACCGTAAAGCAGTGGAAATTCGTTCCCGCCCGCCAAGGAGACAAGTCCGTGCCGGCGTGGGTGTTGGTCCCGATTTCATTCTCACTCGAAGGATAATCCTATGGAAACGACAGAAACCCTGGGCTTGACCCATTTCCTGGCGCAAAGCGACTCGGCCGGCAAGGCGATTTTCGCGATCCTCGTCGCCATGTCGGTCGCGAGCTGGTATTTCATCGTGGCGAAGAACCTGCAGGCGCTGATCGCGCGCCGCCGGACGGCGCGTTTTCTGGAGTCCTTCTGGAACGCCTCTTCCCTGCATGCCGTGGAATTGCAATTGGAAGAGCACCACCCGGACGAACCGTTTTCCCATCTCGCCTATCATGCGCTGGTGTCATCCCGGCATCATGCCCGGCACGGCGCGGGGCGGCTGAACGAAGCGGGTTCGGCGGCGGAATTCCTGACGCGTTCGATGCGCCGGGTCATCGACGAGGAAACCGCGTCCCTCGAATGGGGGCTCACCGTGCTGGCATCCATCGGCAGCACAGCGCCCTTCATCGGCTTGTTCGGCACCGTTTGGGGCGTTTACCACGCCCTGGTCAACATCGGCATGAGCGGGCAGGGGAGCCTCGATCAGATCGCAGGCCCGGTGGGCGAAGCGCTGATCATGACCGGCGCCGGGCTGGCCGTGGCCATTCCCGCCGTATTGGCCTACAACGCCTTCGCCCGCTCCAATCGGCTGCTGCTGGCAAAGCTCGATGCCTTCGCCCACGACCTGTTCGCCTTCCTGACCACCGGCGCGCATTGCGTCGGGACCGAAGCCGATGACCGAAGCGCCGCGGTCGGCCAGGCCGTCGCGGGAGGTGCGTGATGGCGTTCGGAAGCTTCAGCCAGGGGCAGGGCGGCATGCGTCCCTCGGCCGAGATCAACATGATCCCGCTCATCGACATCATGCTGGTGTTATTGGTCATTTTCATGATCACGACGCCCTTGCTCACCCACAACGTCAAGATCGATCTGCCCAGAGCGGCGAGCCAGCCGAGCACGGACAAAGCCGAGCACGTCGATTTGGCGATCGACGGAGCCGGCCGGCTTTTCTGGAACAATGACGCGATCGACCGGGCAGGGATGCGCGAGCGCTTCGCGGCGGCGGCACGGCAGCAGCCTCAGCCCGAGGTGCACCTCCGGGCCGATAAAGCCACGGCCTACCAGATCATCGCCGAAGTGCTCGCCGCCTCGGCCAATGCCGGCGTGACACGCATCGGCTTCGTCTCCGATCCGAACGAAGCCAAGCCTTGACATACGAATTAGCCACCCAGCCGTTTTCCAGCCAGGTAGCCAGCCAACAGAACCAGTTAACTTGGGGAAAACATCCATGACTAAGAATAACAACTACCGGCTTAAATCCACGGCGTTGGCCGGAACGCCACTCGCGCTTGCCCTGGCATGCGCGACGGATGGCGCCATCGCGGCGGACGAAGATCTCACCACGCTCGACCAGGTCAAAGTGGTCGGCAAGGTGGAACAGGCGGGCGGCGACACGAAAGGTTACATGGCCAAACGCACCACGACGGCGACCAAGACCGACACTCCCCTGATCGACGTTCCGCAGTCGATCACCGTCATCACGCAGGAGCTGATCAAGGACCAGAACATGCAGAGCATCGCCGACACGGTCCGCTACGTGCCCGGCGTCGTGATGTCGCAAGGGGAAGGCAACCGGGATGCGGTGATTTTTCGCGGCAACGCCACGACCGGCGATATGTACGTCGACGGCATGCGCGACGATGTCCAGTATTTCCGCGATCTTTACAACATCGACCGGGTGGAGGTGCTGAAAGGCCCGAACGCGATGATTTTCGGCCGCGGCAGCTCCGGCGGTCTGATCAACCGGGTAACCAAGCAAGCGAACTGGGAGAACCCGCGCGAGGCGAGCTTTCAGGTCGGTTCCTGGGACAAATTCCGGTTAACCGGGGACTTCGGCCAAGCCATCAACGAGAATTTCGCCGTTCGTCTCACTAGCATGTGGGAGAGTTCACGCAGCTTTCGCGAGGGTTTCCATGCCGAGCGCTGGGGCGTCAATCCAACCGTGTCCTGGCGTCTGGGCGATCAGACCCAAGTGACCTTCGGCTACGAGCATTACGAGGACGACCGTGTCGCGGACCGCGGCATTTCCTCGTTCTCGGGCCGCCCGGTCGAGACCGACGTTTCCACGTTTTTCGGCGATCCGAGGCGCAGTCCGACCTGGTCGAAAGTCGACGCGTTCAACGCCTTGATCGATCACGACTTCGGGAACGGGATCAAGTTCCGCAACCGCACCCGTTATGCGATCTACGACAAGTTCTACCAGAACATCTTCCCGGGGGCGGTCAATGCCGCGGGCGACCAGGTGGCGATCTCGGCCTACAACAACGCGACCCAGCGCGAGAATTTCTTCAACCAGACCGATCTGACGTTCGAGCTCGAAACCGGACCGTTCAAACACACTCTGTTGACCGGCGCCGAGTTCGGTCACCAGGAAACCGACAACTTTCGCCAGACCGGATATTTCACGGCGGTGGGTCCCAATGCGACATCGGCCAGGGTTCCCGTGGCGGATCCGAGATATACCGGCCCCGTCACCTTCCGGCAAAGCGCCACGGATGCGGACAACCACGGCCTCGCGACCATCGCGGCAGGCTATTTTCAGGATCAGATCGAGCTCACCAAGCACTGGCAACTCGTGGCGGGGCTTCGCTACGACAACTTCGAGGTCGATTTCCGCAACAACCGCAACGGCCAGACTTTCTACACCAATGACGACCTTTGGTCGCCGCGCGGGGGCCTGATCTTCAAGCCGTTCGACGAGCTCTCGATCTATGCGAGCTACAGCATGGCCTATGTGCCGCGAGCGGGCGATCAATTGGCCTCGCTGACACTGGCCAATAGCTCGTTGGAGCCGGAAGAGTTCAAGAACTACGAGGTGGGTGCGAAGTGGGACATCCGTCCCGATCTGTCGGCGACCCTGGCCTTTTATCAGCTCGATCGCCTCAACGCGATCGCCACCGACCCCAATAACCCCGCGGTGTCGTTCCTGGTCGACGGCCAGCGCACGCGGGGGATTGAACTGGGATTGAGCGGCAACATCACCGACCAATGGCGCGTGATCGGCGGATACGCCTACCAGGATGCCGAAATCACCGAGAGCTTGTCGGCCAGCGCTCCGAAAGGCAACAAGGTGGCCCAGGTCCCGGAACACACGGTTTCGCTCTGGAACCGCTACGACATTACCCCTCATTGGGGCGTCGGCCTCGGCGCGGTATACCGCAGCGAAATGTACGCGGCCACCGACAATAACGTCACCCTGCCCGGCTTCCTCCGCTTCGACGGGGCCGTCTATTACACGGTCAACGACAATGTCCAGGTGCAGGTCAACGTCGAAAACCTATTCGACAAGGAGTATTACGCTTCGGCGCACAGCAACAACAACATCATGCCGGGCTCGCCGATTGCCGCCACAGCCGCGCTGCGGGTGAGATTCTGATGAAGCCCGCCGAGTTCGGTCTTCCGGCTCACTCGCCGCGCTCCAAGCCCTCGGGCGGATACTTGTTCCTCCCTAGGCGTCTGGCGCGCGGGGCATTCCTCAAATGGCTGCGCCGCACTCACGCCTGGATAGGGCTGTGGGGCGCGGCGTTGGGGTTTTTGTTCGGGACCACGGGAATTCTGCTCAATCACCACGAGAAGTTGAAAATTCCGGCCGCCCGGATGGAGCAGACCGTGATACAGCTGCCGCTGCCGGAACCGCGTCCCGCCGATCCCAAGGCCTTGGCACTATGGCTAGCAGAAGCGCTGCAGTTCCCATCCGACAAGGCGAAGATCATGCAGGAGCCTGGCAAGACCGTTATCTGGAACGGCGTGGAGGTGCGGCAGCCGGCGCGCTGGCAGATCGCCGCGCGTACGCCGCAACGCTTCCTCCAAGCGCAATATTGGGAAGGTAATGCTTTCGTCACCGTCAAGCGCGGCGAAGCGAATGTCTTCGCCCTGCTCGGCAACTTGCACCGCGGCGCCGGGTTGGGCGTCGGCTGGATCTTGCTGGCGGACACGCTGGCCGGCGGACTGATCGTGCTCGGCCTGACCGGCGTGCTGCTGTGGACCCGGCTGCATGGCCGCCGGCTCACCGCCGCCGGGCTCGGCCTCGGCTCGCTCGGTCTGGGACTCTGGTTTGTCTGGCAGGCTCTATAGAGAGACGGGGGAGGTCGCGCCGACCGGAACAACGGGAATCATCGCAGCGGAAGGCGGCCGGCTGAAAGCAGGGGAACGATTGGCGAACGTTCTTGGTCATTGATACTTATTCATCTTGGGTATTTTCCAGGACTTTCGCCTTGCCCCGGAGGCTTTATGGATTCACCGGCACATGATTACCCCACCGGGCTCTTCTTCGACGTTCAAGGGCCCCCATGCCTCTCGCTGTACGAGCCGACTCACCGGTCCCATCCGGATAACCAGCAGGACCGGATCCGGTTTCGGAACCTGGTGAAAGCCTTGGAAGACTCGTTGCGGCGGACCTATCCGGAAGAAAAGATTCGAGCGCTCATCGAGCCGTTTCGAAACCTGGCCGCCGATCGCGGCTTCTGGAATCACACGCTGGATGGACTAGCCGTACTGGCCGCGCCCGGCTTGTTCCTAGCCTATAGGCTGCAGCGGCCGGTTCCGGAATTGGCGGTAGTGGCCGACAGCTTCCACACCAAACCCCTGCTGCGCATCCTCCAGTCGGCCGATCGCTACCAGGTTCTCGGACTGAATCGTAAGGAAATCAAGCTTTTTGAAGGGAATCGCGACGCACTGGACGAAATCGAACTGGCCGATGAGGTCCCGCGCACCATCATCGAAGCGCTGGGCGAGGAGTTGACCGAGCCGCACCTGACCGTCTCCACCTATGGCTCCGGCCCCGCCGGTCCGGCGATGCACCATGGCCAGGGCGGGAGAAAGGACGAGGTGGACCTTGATGCGGAACGGTTCTTTCGCGTCGTCGACCGCGCCGTGCTGGAACATCATTCGCGGCCCTCGGGCTTGCCCTTGGTGCTCGCGGCGCTGCCGGAACACCATCATCTCTTCCGCCGGGTGAGCCATAACCCGTTCCTGCTGGAGGAAGGCATCGATGTCCATCCGGACGCGGTGTCTGCCGGCGAACTGCGGGAGCGCGCGTGGCGGGCGGTCGAGCCTTATTATCTGGCAAGGCTGGACGAGCTGGTGGAGGCGTTCGGCGCCGCGAAAGCCAAAGGGCTCGGTGCCGACGATCCGGCCCAGGTCGCCGAGGCGGCCGTAGCCGGTCGGGTTACGAGCTTGCTGATCGACGCCGGCTGCGAGATTCCCGGCCGAATTGATTCCACGACCGGACAGGTCGAATTCGACGATCTGGCTCACCCCGAGGTCGATGATCTGCTCGACGATCTCGCGGAGTGGGTCATGAGGAGCGGCGGCCAGGTGGTCGTCGTTCCCCCCGAGCGGATGCCCACCGGGACCGGGGTTGCCGCGATTTATCGCTATTAAGGGGGTCGTTCCCGGATAGCCTAGGCAAAAGGACGCGTCCATGCAGATTCAGTTCAACACCGACAGCAACATCGAAGGCCGCGACGAACTGGCCCACTGGGTCGAGGATTCGGTAGCGGCGATTTTGGGTCGTTTCGGCGAAAGGGTCACCCGGGTGGAAGCTCATCTCAGTGACATCAACGCTCACAAGATCGGTCAAGACGATATACGCTGCCTGCTCGAGGCTCGCCCTGCGGGCCTGAAGCCGGTAGCGGTCAGTCACAGGGCCGACAGCGTCGAGCAGGCGGTCAACGGAGCCGCGGAAAAGCTGAAGAGAGCGCTGGATTCCACCTTCAGCCGACTGGAAAACCGCTAGCGAACGGCATTCGCGCAGGCGTATCCAGCATCAAAAGTTCCGTGAGCGGGCGGATCGGGTCGATAGCGAAATCGTGGGGGAACAATCATCCGTACTGTCTAAGGATGGAAAGCGTCTTTCCAACGACCTTTTTGCCGGATCGGCGGTCATAACGATTTAAGAGAATTTGGACGGCGACAGGTCTATCCGGCAAGGCATCGTACGACCGAGCGGATTCGCCGGCAGCGAGGCTTGAAAGATACGGACCGTGTAAATCGCTCGCGGCGCCGAGGGTACTATGGACATTGAGAGCGGAATCCGGGAGGAACTTGGAGCGGTGTCGGCCTTCACCAGGCGGGTTGCCGATCAGCCCGATAACCGATTTCCTTGGGAAAGCTTATGCTGCGCGTCTTGAAATGGATCGCTATCGGAATCGGTGCCCTGATCGGGATTCTGATTCTTACCATCGTTCTCGTCATAGCCTTCTTCGACCTGAACAGGCTTCGCGAGCCGCTATCCACGGCGGTCAGCAAGTCCCTGGGCCGCGAATTCGCGATCAATGGCGACCTGAGCGCCGACTGGTCGTGGACGCCGCGCTTCACGATCAACGACGTGGAACTGGCCAATGCGCCCTGGGGAAGCGAACCGGAGATGTTCACCCTCGACCGGCTGGCGTTCGCCGTCCGAATTCCGGAACTCTTCAAAGGGCGCATCGTGCTTCCGGAAGTCCGCGTCTCGAAACCCCACATATTGCTCGAACGGAATCCCGAGGGAATGGCTAATTGGGAGTTCGGCGACAAAAAAGAGAAGCGGGAACCGGCCGGAGCCCCCGTTAGCGAAAGATGGGTTCCGAAGATCGACAGCCTCGCCATCGACGACGGCCGCTTGTTGTTTCGCGATCCGACCACGGATACCCGCTTGGACATGAACGTTTCGACGGTGGTCGGCGAGTCGGACGAGCAGGCGGTCGAACTGAGCGGCCAGGGCCGATTGCAGCAGGAACAATTCACGCTGAAGGTCAGAGGCGGTTCGGTGCTGGATCTTTGGCAAGAAGATCAGCCTTTCCCGGTTAACGTCGAAGTCGAGTACGGCAAAACCGAGGCCAAGGTATCGGGCACGATAGCCGAACCCTTGGAGCTTCAGGGCCCCGATTTGCAGTTCGAGGCGAAAGGGCCGGATCTCGCGGCGCTCGCCTCCATAGCGCCCATGTGGATACCGGAAACGCCGCCGTATCGGTTCAGCGGAAAGATTAACCGTGAGGGCGAACGCTGGCTGTTGAAGGGGTTCGAGGGCAGTCTCGGCAACAGCGATCTCACCGGCGACCTGATGTTCACGATGCGGGACGAGCGGCCCTACCTGCAAGGCGACGTGGTTTCCCGCAAACTCGACTTCAAGGATTTCGTGGGCGTCTTCGGTGCCGATCCGACGCCGTCCCCGGAGGAACCGGAGCGCCCGAGACTGCTTCCCGACAAGCCGTATCCCGTGGAGGGCTTGCGCGCCGCCGACGGGGACGTGCGCTTCCAAAGCAGCAATATCGTGACCCCCTGGATGCCGGTGGACGATGTGTCCGTGCATGTCAAAATGGATCAAGGCATGCTGACGATCCAACCGGTAAAGCTTACCGTGGGCTTCGGGGCGATCGAATCCAATGTGACTCTGAACGCACGCGGCGACAAATTACAGACCGAAGTCAAAGGAAAAATCGACAAGGTGCCGTTCAAGCGGCTGGTGGCCGGAACCCCGTTCGAAGAAGAAACCGCCGGCACCTTTTTCGGCCGCGTGAATCTGACCACCGCCGGCAACTCGGTGGCGGAGATGGCCGCTCACGCGGACGGCGGCATAACCATCCTGATGGAACAGGGCCGCATCAGCAACCTGATGATGGAACTGTTCGGTATCGACTTCGCGGAGAGTCTCCAGAAACTCATCGGCACGGATCCGAGCATTCCGGTCCGCTGCACCATCGCCGACTTCATCGTCAGCGACGGCGTGGTGAAGACTCAGTTGTTCCTGATGGATACCACCGATACCAATGTGCTGATGGAAGGCCAGGTGAATCTGGCCACCGAGGCCCTGGATCTCCGCCTGACCGCCCATCCCAAGGACTTCAGCCCGTTCAGCGCGCGAAATCCGATCAAGATCGAAGGAAACCTGAAAAAGCCGCGCCCCTATCCCGAGCCTGCGCCCCTGATCGCCCGCGGCGCAGCTTCCGTAGCGCTGGGAGCGCTCCTGACTCCGGCGGCAGCATTGATTCCCTGGATCGAACTCGGCTTGGCCGAGGACAGTGCGTGCCACGCACTGGTCGATGCCGCCACATCCAAAGAGAAAATTCCGGAAAAAGAGCGGGAACGACAAGAACGGCACTAAACCGGGTCCATGTCTTTGAAAAGAGACGGGGCGCCACATTCCGGAATTTATCGGGCCGGACGTCTCGAGTTGTGCGCTGAGTCTCAACCTGCTTGCAATTGACGGGGATACTTTGGCGGCGTAGATTCGCGGCGGATATGGCGTTTTCGCTTACCGACGACGGCTTACGCGGCAACGCGCCATCTACTGGACGTTAGGTCGTGTCGGTCCGATGAGAAAACCGACAGGGATCCGGTGCTCGGCCGGCGTTTTGAATCCCCCTCGATCCCTCTTTCATAATGGGGGGGAGGCAAGCGTCATTCCCCCCTTTGCAAAAGGGGCCAGGGGGGCAATGCTGTTAAGTTAAGGCGAATGACGTCACCCTGGCAGGGAAGGGTGGCTTCGGTGCTCCAATCGCAAACGGTCATCCCAGGAGCGCTGGGATGACCCTTCCAATCGCAAACGGTCATCCCAGGAGCGCTGGGATGACCCTTCCAATCGCAAACGGTCGCTTTAGTCGCGACCCTTCCAATCGCAAACGGCCTGGCCGGGAGCGCCGGCCACGCCCTTCCCGAAGACACCGTTTGCGATTGGAATGCCGGGGTCCAGAAGCCATGGATGGCAGAGGCGTGTCATTTCCCTGTGTCCTGGATTCATGCCGCACAGTCCCTGTGCGGCACCCTACGGACGCTTCGCGTGCAAATCGGCCATCCTGCCGATTTGTCCGGCACAAATTTGCCAGGAGCAAATTTGGACGTGCGGAGCACGGTCCGTAGGACGAACCCCAGGGATGGGGTGAGCAATCCCTGCCGGAATGACGAGTTAACTTAACAGCATTGGGCCAGGGGGGATTGCGTTCATCTCTCCCGTCGCGGTGTCCGTACCATCGGGATGAAAATGCGCTGGGCCCAAGATAACTCAATTACCCGCCTCTCAAAGTCGCGACTCATGGGCAGGGACAACCGAGAGATCACGGCCTGCCGTGCTCGATAAATAGGTGTGTCATTATGAGTTTAAGAATCTTTCGGCCATCTCGCTTGCTGGCACCTTATGTTACGGCGATTTGGGACTATGACGATTTAATGGGTGCTGACAACTCGGCGCTGACGATCTTGCCGGATACCGCAACCTATTTATGTTTTTTGTATGCCGATTTATTGACCACGGCGCACAAGGACCGAATTTATACAACCCGTAGCGGACTCGCCGGTTTTCAAAGTTTTCGCAGTGATCTTGGGTCTTTTGGAAAAGTATCCGGGGTTTCGGCGCGCCTTACCCCATGGGGGTTAAATGTTTTTTGTCGCGGCATAGTGAGAGATTGCGCCGAAAGGCGGGTGGACTGTAGAGATATTTTCCCCAAATATTCGATAGAAGAAATCGAGGATAACTTGTCTCTTAAGAGGAGCGCTAGCGAGCGCGTCCAATGTGTCGAGCATTTCTTGCTTTCGATTTTGAATCGGGACAATGAGGATTTGCTGATTCAAACAGCGTGCAAGGAGTTGGATAAGTCAAACGGAAATCATCCCATTTCGAAGCTCGCCCGAACTTTAGCCTGAATATTTCATCAGGACCTCAGTGAAGGTAGGAGGCCGGTCGCGTTCTGGGTTCGGGACCAGAAAAAGGCGTGTTGAGTGCTCGTTTGGGGTGAAAGTCTGAATTTCAGGCAAACGTCCCCCTTACCCCCAGAGAATCAACGTGCCGGGGAACCCACTCGGCCCGGCTCAGCCGGGGGCAAAGCGCTCGGCGATGTGCCAGAACAGCGCCTGCCAGGGGTAAGCATTCGGCAACAGGAAGCGAATGCGACGGGTATTTCGAAGGATCACGCCACCGATTTTGAGGAGCTTGCCCCTGAGAGTGGAACACTGCGCCCGAGCGAGTTCGGTACCGGCGAGGCCGAGGCGACGAAGGGCTTCCAACAAGAGGTAGCCGAGCGAGGCGAGCAGCAGCCGGAATTGGTTGGCCCACCAGACGTGACAACTGGTGCGGTCCGCGAACAAGCCGAGTTGCTGTTCCTTGATCCGGTTTTCCATGTCGCCCCGCGCACAATAGACGTCTTCGTACAGCGCTTGGGAGTCGCCCGCCAGGTTGGTGACCAGGAACCTTGGATTTTCGCCTTGGGGTCCATGCTCGGCTTTGAGGATCACCTGGCGGGGGTGTTTCCAGGTGCCGGCGGTATAGGCAAACTCACCGAAGACCCGCTGTTTTTCCGAGGTGGCGGCAAATTGGGTTTGCGCTGCCTGGCGCCAAGGCGCCGCAAGCTTCAAAAGGCGGTTGTTCTTGGCCAGGCCCACGAGATAACCGACGCCGTGGCGTTCGCACCAGGCCAGAATCCGCCGTCGGCAGAAGCCCGAATCGGCCCGGAAGATGATTTTCACCTCGGGCCAGACGGCACGCAGCCGTTGCACCAGAGCTTTCAGGATCGCCCCGGCGTGCTTGGCCGCGTCGATCTTCGAGGGCCTGAGATAGCTGACCAACAACTGATCGCCGCAAAAGACGTAAAGCGGCAGGAAGCAATAGTGGTCATAGTAGCCATGGAAGAACCGGCCTTCCTGATGCCCATGGACCGGATCATCGGTCGCGTCGAAATCCAGGATGAGCTGATCCGGCGGCGTCGGAAATGAAGCGATGAACTGCTCGACAAACACCTCATGGATCGCCAGGGCCGCCGCCCGATCCATCCGGTTTTCCAAGCGGCACAAGGTGGGGCTGGAGGCACCGGGCGACAGCCGTTCACAGGCCGTCTGCAACGCCAGGTCATGGCGCCAGGTGTCGTGATCGTTGAGGTCTTCATAGCCTTGGCACAGGCCATAAACCCGCTGTCGCAGCAGGTGGAGCACGGCGTGGGCACACCGGCTGGGATCACGCGGGTCCTTCAAGCGTTGGGCCACGCTGTCCAGCAAACCCAGCTTGCGATCGACCTGCCGCAACAGCAGCACTCCGGCATCGCTGGTCACAGCGCCCCCGTCGAAGGCCACATCGATGCGGCGGCGTGCCACGGGCGCAAACAGCTCGATTTGTCCGGTACAATGTGTCACGGCGGAATCTCCTCACAAATTCGATGTCAGCAGTTGAATTTTAAGGGCTTTTCGATTCCGCCACCCCTCCTTTCATGAAATATCCAGGTTAGGCTTGACCGAACGCACGCTCGAACGGCGGTTCCAGTTTCATGTCGGCGCTACGCCCAAGAAATATGCTCGTATCGTCCGTTTGCGGAACGCGCTTTTCCAGCGCCGAATGCTTTCAAATTGGGCGGATGCGGCATATGCAGCAGGTTACTACGATCAGAGCCACATGATTCGCGATTTCCATGAGCTTTACGGGATGTCGCCGGAATCCATCCATCCTCGATTGGAAGCTTCCAAAACCATACAGTTTTCCGGATTATTGAATCTACATGGAGCCGGACGCTAGAGCATTTTCATATCTGCTGTACGGGCACTCACGAGTAGGTCGGGAATCCTTCCCAATCGCAAACGGCGTCTTCGGGAGCGCCGAAGCCCCCCTTCCCGACGCCACGTCCCGGCGAGCGTCTTCGTCGGCAAAGGATTGCCGACCTACGAATACTTGAATCCATTCACCCGAGCCGAAGGCGCCAACGACGTCCGCCAAGCCGGTTTTGCCGTACGAGCGCGATGAAAACGCTCTAAGGGTGATTGTTTTATCGCTCGAAGAACCCTCTTGGCCATTTCTCGCGCCTCTATATTTCTCTCCGTTTCACGCTCGGCCACGCTGTTTAGGACTGTGCCGCTTCCGCTTGTCGGTTTTTTCCAATACGAACGATAGATCGTGTTGCTACAGTACGCCGCACGGGCCGCCAAAAGGTTCGTTGTAGATTGAAGTCGTTGTAGATCGATAGAACGGTGCGGCATTGTCACAAAGGTGTTCATTCGATCGCGAAAACTGGTTAAGGAGATGTCGATGTTTACTAAACAACCGATTACGAAAAAGCTAAATGTCCCCGCCGATATGGTTTGGGGAGCGATCCGAAAAATAGGAAGACTCGACGTTTGGTTTCCGTTCATCGAAACGTGCAGAGTAGAGGGTGATGGAAAGGGCGCATTGCGATATATGACCGTAGCAGGCGGCGGCGAGATAAAAGACACTATTGAAGAAATCGACGACATAAACATGCGATTGATATATCTTCGGCCGATATCTCCATTTCCCGTAACCTATTACAAAGGGACGGTCGAAGTCTTTAAGTCTTATGATGGCTTGGGCGTTGTAGTGTGGACTATCGATTTCGAATCGCAGCCCGAAGATGCCGCATCGGTGGCCGAGCTAGTGCGCGGTGCTATCAGCGCAGGTATTGACGGCATGGAGAAAGACCTCCAGTCCGCATAGAGCATCATCGAATGCAGCGGAGATTTCCCCAAGCACGACGACCGGTGAGCCACTCTTCGAACCAGCCTAATTGGAAATTTGCCCGATGAAGACAGAAACATCTTTGACATTACCCGCGCTCGACCCTTCCCGTGTTCCCGCCAGAACCGCCTCGACCTATCCGACGGAACGACTCCGTTCATTGACCGCCGGACGAAGCAAAAGGGCTCTCGGCGATGCGCTGGGCCTGCAGACCTTCGGCGTCAACCTGGTCACACTGGAGCCGGGCGCCGTGTCGGCGCTGCGGCATTGGCATACCCGGCAGGACGAGTTCATCTACGTTCTGGAGGGGGAATTGACCCTGGTAACCGAGCAAGGGGAGCAAATCCTAGTCCACGGACTATGTGCCGGATTTCCGGGCGGCCAGCCGGACGGGCATCAGCTGATCAACCGCGGACAATCCGTCGCGGTCTATCTGGAAATCGGCGACCGGCTTCCGGGGGACCTTGCCAACTATCCCGACGAAGATTTGGAGGCGCGTGCGGTTCGCGGCTCTTATCGGTTCTTCCGCAAAGACGGTACGCCTTACGAGTGAGGTTCCAGGCGAGCCATGAATGGACATTCGAGCTGCCACTCCGGATGATGCGCGACGCATCAGCGCGCTCCTTCGCGATCTCGCCGGCAAGTACATCGCGCACGAATTTTCCGAGGAAGGAGCCGGCCGCTTGCTCGAGTCGATGAGCGAGGTCGCGATCAGGAGCTACCTGGAGTCGGGTTACCGCTATCACCTTGCCGAGGAAAATGGCGAATTGGCCGGTGTGATCGCAATCAGGGACAATCGCCATCTCTATCATTTGTTCGTATCCGAACGTTTCCAGAGCAAGGGCGTGGCCAGAAGGCTCTGGGAAGTCGCCAAAGCCGCGAGTCTCAGTGCCGGAAATCCAGGTGTGTTTACCGTGAATTCGTCTCGTTATGCCGTCGCCGTATACGAAAAATTCGGATTCGTCAGGCAATCCGAAGCGGTCGACGTTTCGGGCGTGATTTGTATACCCATGAAACTGGAGTCGGTAATTCGTGAATAAATTTTGGAGTCCCGCCATTCGGGATTTGACGCGTTATACGCCCGGCGAGCAGCCCAGGTTGAACGATCTCATCAAGCTCAACACCAACGAAAATCCGTATCCTCCTTCGCCCAAGGTGTTAGAAACCTTGCGTGGCGAGATGGGCGAAACGCTCCGGCTTTATCCCGATCCCGATGCCGATCGCCTGAAAGAGGCCATTGGCCGATTTTATGGCGTCGAGAAACATCAAATCTTCGTCGGCAACGGATCGGACGAGGTGCTGGCCCATGCCTTTCAAGCGCTGCTGAAGCACGACTTGCCCATTCTGTTTCCCGATATCACCTACAGTTTTTATCCGGTCTACTGCGGTCTTTACGGCATCGAGCACACCTGCATTCCGCTGACCGAGCGCTTCGACATCCGGATCGACGATTACCGGCGCCCGAACGGCGGGATCATCTTCCCGAACCCGAACGCGCCTACCGGCTGCCTGCTGCCGCTCGCCCATATCAAAGCGCTGCTCGAAAACAACACGGAATCGGTCGTGGTGATAGACGAGGCCTACATCGATTTCGGCGGCGAATCCGCCGTGGCGGCGGTCGAACGCTTCCCCAATCTGCTGGTGATACAAACGTTGTCCAAGTCGCGGTCCCTGGCCGGCCTGCGGGTAGGTTTCGCCATCGGAGACGCCGGTTTGATCGAGGCTTTGGAGCGCGTGAAGGGCAGCTTCAATTCCTATCCGCTGGATCGCTTGGCCATCGCCGGCGCGGTGGCGGCGTTCGAGGACCGGGACTATTTCGAGAGCACGCGGCTAGCCATCATCCGGAGCCGGAATCAGCTCGTTCGGGAGCTATCCGGATTGGGATTCGAGGTATTGCCGTCCGGCGCGAACTTCGTATTCGCCCGGCATCCCCATAGGGACGCAGCGGAGCTGGCTGCGCTGCTTCGGCAGCGGCATATTATCGTGCGGCACTTCAGGCAGCCGCGGATAGAGCAATTCCTGCGCATCACCGTCGGCACCGACGCTCAGTGCCGAGCGTTGGCGGAGGCGCTAGCGTCTATCTTGGAATCGCCGCGCTGAGTCGTTTCATACCGGCCACCGGCATAAAACGCGGGGATCTCTGGCGGAAGCAACGGCACACAACGGACCCGAACGCCTGCAACCGCGGCATCAAACCACATCGCTACGTTGGACCCATGGTCGATTTTGGGGTGATTACCGAATTCACCAGATTGTAGCTACGCTACCACGGGTTCGATGTCGCTCTCGGGTACCCGCAAAATGCCGCCGGAAGGAAATTCGATAAAACAGTCGTCGCTGTTGAAGCGCGAATAGCGTTTGACGATGGCGGGTTGACCGGGGAGGTAGGAGTCCTTGAAAAAGCGCGGTCGTTTGGGTTTATACAGTACTGCCGTACCGAGGGGAATTTTGGTGCTTGATTGTGACAATCGAGGATTCATAGCCGTGGAAGATTTATCCATTATACGCTCAAACCGCATCGGAATGTCGACGACATCGAGCGGAACTGATCTCGACGAGTGGTCGGTGTAAATCGATACCGAAACAGGTTCGGGTCGTGACTGAGGAAATCAAAGATAAGGTGCGACAAATTTACAGAGGACTCTATTCAAGCCTCCTTTGCGCGCCTTGTAAGCACGTAAAATTACCTACGAGCCGTCTTCGGGCAGACCCAACCGGCTACGACAGCGGTTGAAGTCCCCGCAGGTTCCGGAAGCTGCTGGAACGTACGGTATCTAGGAAGTCCAGCATAAAGGCCGATGTCGCCATCGGCGCGGTGGTCGCCGCGTACAAGGCGCTCCACAGACCTTTTTTGCCGATCGGTTTTCCCAAGACGTAATCCCGCTCCAGATAGCTCTGAACCGTCCAGTTGGGCAAGGCCGCAATGCCGCGACGGCTGGCCACCAGTTGTAGGATAGCCACCGTCAGTTCGGCGGTGCGCCGTTTCGGTTCTATTCCGACCGGCTTCAGGACCTTGCGCACGATGTCCAGCATGTCGTCCGGCACCGGATAGCTGATCAGCGTTTCCGCGGCGAAATCTTCGGGTTTCAGGAAGGGTTTGGGCGCGAACGGATGCTGCCGCGACACCAAGCCGACGATTTCGAAACTGAACAGTGGATGAAAAGCAAGCCCCGAGCGGTGCTGCGGCTCGGAAACCACCACCAGTTCCGCGCGATTTTCCAGCAGTAGGGCCAACGGGTCGGTGTGGAAGCCCGAGACCAGATCCAGCTCGATTTCCGGCCAGTGCTCCCGGAATTGGTCCATGGCCGGCATGAGCCAATCGAAGCAGGTGTGACACTCCACCGCAATGCGGAGCTGCCCGGCTTCGCCCTGGGCGATGCGCGCGACGTCCCGCTCCGCATCTCCGACCAGTTTCATGACTGTTTCCGCCAGCGTATGCAGGCGCTGGCCCGCCGGCAAGAGCCGCAGCGGCTGGCTCTTGCGCTCGAACAGGCTGACGCCGTAGTGCTCCTCCAGCTGCTTGATCTGATGCGAGATCGCCGATTGGGAGAGATATATCCGGGTCGCGGCTCGGGACAGGGTGCCGGTTTCCACCAGGGCCAGCAGGGTTTGCAAATGGCGCAGCTCCAAAATCGACTGAATCATGAACAAAATCGATGAAGTTTATGAAAAAGTTGAGTTTGAATAATAATCATCGCGAGCCGATCATGCCAGCTCCGAATCGACCTACAAGAGGAGCAGACTCATGGCGGTGACGCATTCTTTGGGATTTCCCCGCATCGGGACTAAGCGCGAGTTGAAGCAGGCTCTGGAAGCTTACTGGACCGGCAAGATCGGTCTCTCGGATTTGAAGCAAACCGGCCGACAGTTGCGCGAACGGCATTGGAAACTCCAAGCCCGAGCCGGGATCGACCTGGTGCCGGTGGGCGATTTCGCCTATTACGATCAAATGCTGAACATGGCGGTATTGCTGGGAGCCGTTCCGGAACGCTTCGGTTTCGGCGACGAGCCTCCGGATCTCGACCGCTATTTCGAACTGGCCCGAGGTAGCAAGGATCAGCCGGCCATGGAAATGACCAAGTGGTTCGACACCAACTACCACTATATCGTCCCGGAATTCCATCGCGACACGAGGTTCCGCCTGGGCGCGGAGTGGTTGTTCGAAGAGGTGGAGGAGGCCAAGGCTCTGAAACTCAATCCCAAGCCTGTGCTGATCGGTCCCTTGACCTATTTGTTTCTGGGCAAGGCGAAGGAAGAAGGGTTCGACCGGCTGGAATTACTGCCCCATCTGGTGCGGGTCTATGCGGAAATCCTCCGGAGACTTAAAGATCAAGGCGTCGCCTGGGTGCAGATGGACGAGCCGGCCCTCGTGCTCGACCTGCCGCTGGATTGGCTCGCCGGCTATCGGGAGGCTTACCGCGCTCTGGCAGCGGCGGGGCCGAAAATTCTCCTCGCGACCTATTTCGATTCGGCGGCGGATCAGGCGAGTTTGCTGAAGGCGCTGCCGGTGGCTGGATTGCATATCGATGCCGTCAGAGCGCCGGATCAGGTGCCGGTTTTCGTCGACGGGTATCCTTCGGACAAAATTCTGTCGCTGGGGCTCATCGACGGCCGCAACATCTGGCGTACCGACCTCAGACGCACGCTGGCGCTGGCCGAAACCGCCCGTGCCGAGTTGGGCAAGCGGCTGTGGCTGGCGCCGAGCTGTTCACTGCTCCACGTACCGGTAGACGTGGAGCCGGAGTCCGAACTGGATCCAGAGATCAAAGACTGGTTGGCCTTTGCCGTGCAGAAGCTCGATGAGCTGGCGATCATGGACAAAGGCTTGCGGCTGGGCGTGGATGCCATCCGGACCGAACTGGAAGCCCAGGATCGGGTGTTGCAGAACCGGGCGACGTCACCGCGGATTCACAATCCGGCGGTCGGGGCCCGTCTCGACCAGTTGACCGAAGCGGATTTTCGGCGTTACTCGCCCTTTCCCGAACGGATCCCATTGCAGCAGAAAAGGCTGCGGCTGCCTGTCTTTCCGACCACCACGATCGGTTCCTTCCCGCAGACGCCGGACATCCGCAAGGCCCGCGCCGATTACCGCAACGGGGAGCTGAACGACGCCCTGTACCGGGAAACCATGCGCAAAGCCATACGCGAAGCCGTGCACAAACAGGAAGCGCTCGGGTTGGATCTCTTGGTGCATGGAGAAGTCGAGCGCAACGATATGGTGGAGTATTTCGGCGAGCAACTGGAGGGTTTCGTCTTCACCCGGCAGGGTTGGGTGCAGAGTTACGGCTCCCGTTGCGTCAAGCCGCCGATCATCGTGGGCGACGTGTCAAGGCCGAAGCCCATGACCGTGGAATGGATCGCCTATGCCCAGAAGCAGACCCGAAAGCCGGTTAAAGGCATGCTGACCGGTCCGGTGACTATCCTGCAATGGTCCTTCGTACGAGATGATCAGTCCCGAGCTACCACTGCTCTGCAAATCGCCTTGGCCATTCGCGACGAAGTCGACGACCTGGAGCAAGCGGGCGTCGCGGCCATCCAGATCGACGAACCTGCTATTCGGGAAGGTTTGCCGCTTAAGCGGCGGGACCGGAACGGCTATCTGGATTGGGCGGTAAAAGCGTTTCGCCTGGCTTCATCCGGCGTGGCGGACGATACCCAGATCCACACCCATATGTGCTACTCGGAATTCAGCGACATTTTGCCGGCCATCGCCGATCTGGACGCGGACGTGATCACCATCGAAACCTCCCGCTCCGACATGGATTTGCTGACCGCTTTCCGCGATTTCCGTTATCCCAACGACATCGGCCCCGGTATCTACGACATTCACTCTCCCCGCATACCGGACAAAGAGGAGATGCTGCGCCTTCTGGAAAAAGCGTGCGAGGCCATTTCTCCGGAACGGCTCTGGGTCAATCCCGACTGCGGACTCAAGACGCGCGGATGGCCGGAGGCGGAGCAAACCCTGGCTCATATGGTCGAGGCGGCAAGAACTTTGCGTCGAAGATGGGCGCCAGCGGTTGAAGATCGACTTCATTCGTGAGGCGATCCGATTACCGATCAAACGCGCCGTCGGTTCCGAACCATCCGGATCACTTTGACGAGCGCTATGGCCCGTGCCACCGGGCTGCCTACAGTCAGCCGGGAAACCGCCTTGAGCAACTGTCCGGCGACGAAGATGCGGGTTGCCGTCCGTGCCCAGCGGGGAAATCGCGACGAGGAAGAAATTTGGATCATGGCTGCGCGTGCACGTTCGCGGGAAAGCCACTGAGTGATGACGGGCTGAACCTCCGTGTTCCCGCCGACTTCGGCGAGCCCGAGTGGCCTCCCACCCGTTGACCCCCGTCATCACTCAGTGCTGATACTCGCCATCCGTGGAGACGTCCAGAAGACCGCTATTCCCTTGGCTCTCTGGGACGAAACATCCCGTTTCGCACTCGGCGCATCAATCCGCGCGTCCCGCGGGTTATGGCGGATGTCCGAGCCGAGTGGCAGGTATTAGATCGCTCGGAATAGGTTAAGACAATACGTGGGGTTACCTAGCCCGCATTTCTCATACCCTCCAATCGCAAACGGTCGCTTTAGCCGCGACCCTTCCAATCGCAAACGGTTATCCGGGGAAGGGGCTGGCCGGGAGCGCCGGAGCCGCCCTTCCTACTGCGGACGCCGATCCGCTCGCCGTGACGCGCCGTCCGGCTCCGCGCCAAGTTCGGGGTGGCCTTCCTTGGCCACCCGCTCGGAGAAGCCCTTCACGCCGGCTCGACGTCGTATCGTAGGTCGGCAATCCTTTCCCGACACACGCTCGTCGGCAAAGGATTGCCGACCTACAACGACACCGTCACTCAGTCCGTGCGGCGCGCCACAGCGGCGTCTCGACGCCCTCGCTACGAAGGGGTATGAGAAATGCGGGCTAACCGAGTTTTCCTAGGCCGTGATCGAAGCGGCGGTTTGCAGATGATGCGATTCGGATACTCGCCGTATCTTGCGAAAATCGCTAGCTTAGGTGGACATTTCGGCGGTCCAGGACTCGTATTCAGCAAGTTGTTGCTCGACCAGAAGCAGGCAAACGCTCAACATCAGCGCATCGTCCGTGTAGCCCAGAATCGGGATGACGTCCGGGATGAGATCGACCGGACTCAAGACGTAGAGGAGGGCGGCGACAATCGCCGAGAGCGCATACCAGGGGATTTGGCGATAGGTGCCGTTCCGATAGTCCCGCACCAGTGCGATCATCAGTTTGACGTCCCGCAGGAAACGGCCGAGCGGACCTTTGGATTCGAACGTCCGCTTTATGTCGTCGGCCTTTTCGATCACTCGCTTGATATCGCTCTCGGTGAGCTTTTTGGCGTCGGCGTTCAGCCGTTCTTTAATCTTTTGTCTCAACATTGGTTTTTCCTCTCAAGGAAATTCGAGGACCTTTGATCGCGGTTTCACACGATCAGCGGCAGGTCTAATTTACGCTCTCCGTGTGTGCTCCGCAGCAATCTTTGGCGTATTTTCCGGTTTGTTCGATCACGGGATGACGGGAACGCCTGTGAGCGTTCGAAAGGTGCGGGATGAGCCGGGAGCGAAGTGGCAAGTGTGGCTATCTTGTCGGATGCTGCCGGCTGGCTGTGCCGTAACTCAGTGCCTGAAGAGCATGGTGACGAATATCCGCTCGCTACATCTGGCGAGCGCCGGAGGCGGATGACGGCCCCGGCGCCCGTGCCGATTCGATTACTCTTGCAAGTAGAATCTCAGTACTCCCAATGAGTCAATAACAAATAAATGGCGACGGTCATCACAACCACAACGAAAGCCAAAATTGCCAATATACCCGTTCCGCATGCCAGAAGGGTGAAGGAGAATTTCCATGCGGCAAAGACGTTTCCCATGCATTCGAGCGCCGATAGCATGGCCATGAGTATCGCGAAGATGACAATCCACTTCGCCGTGTAGCCTGGCAGGTAAACCCGCTTGGATCGGTTGCGGCGGTATGCTGCAGCGCGCTCCAGGAAGGAGCCCACATTTACGTTTTCAAAGATCCAGAGCGGCCACAGATACAAATAAAGGAGACAGGAGAGAGACCTGTCGTTCCGGATATTCGATACGTCGATATTCATTCTGCGCACCTCCATGATCGTTCAGACTCTCTGCCGCTAAATATATTTCATCTGGTGGTCCGCGGTAGAGCGGAATGGCGAAGCGGTTCCGCTGCGAATGACATTTCGGACGGCCTAGTGCGCGAGACCGAATCCCCCGGCACCAGCCGACGATCGGGAACGTGCCCTCAGATCGCGATTTTTGCCTAGGATGCTCGTCTAACAGAGATTGATGTGGATGTCAGACAAGGACAGGAATCATGCCGCTTCGGTTCGAAATCTCACTCAGGAATCCGCTGCACTTGGCCTTAGTCCTGTGCGTCCTAGCGGTCAGCGGTGGTGTTGTCGGTTCGATGTCCGAGCCGTCGATCCAGTGGGGCGAGTGTCCCGATTACCCGGAATTTAAGGATGTTGCAGCGGAATGCGCCTTCATTCCGGTACCGCTCAGATACTCGAATCCCGGCAGAACGATTCCGATATTCGTTGCGCGAGTGCGGGGCAGCGCGCCGGAAACCGAAAAGCGCGGACAGTTATGGTTTGTCACCGGCGGGCCGGGCGCATCGGCCATCGGGTTCGCGCAACAGTCTCAATCCTTTGCGGAACTGCGCCCGGAATGGGACTACTACATCTTCGAGCAGCGCGGCATCGGCAATTCGGCGCCGCTCTACTGTGCCGCCGCGGCTGACGAGGCGATCGTTGCGCCCGAGGATGCGCTGGACTGCCTGGCCGAGTTGCGCCGAGCTTGGCCGGAGGGTATCGAGGATTTTACCGTCACCAACACCGCACGTGATCTCGCTCACATCATCGACCGGCTACGTCCGCCCGGTTGGGAAGTGGTAGTGTACGGCGTCTCCTACGGCACGTATTTGGTGCAGCGGTACTTGGCCCTGCGCGGTGAGCAGCCCGATGCGGTAATTCTCGATTCGATCGTCGCAGCCGGGTACGAAGCGTACGACACGATTGAACGCGGTACCAATGCGGCGGCACGAATGGTGATGGACCGCTGCGCGAAGGACGCCGACTGCCGTCGGCGCCTGGCCGGCATCGCCGCCGATCCGTGGACCGCTCTCGGCGTGACTTTCGCGCGCCTCGATCAGGGGCAACTGTGCCCGGAGTTGCAGGCGCGACTGGATTCGCCCCTAACCCGTTCCTATTTACGCAGTTTATTCGGTACGATGATTGAGAGGGCCGACCTGCGAGGATTGATGCCGGCCGTGGTGTTACGGCTGAATCGCTGTGTTCCGGACGACGTTATGGCACTGGAACATCTGATCCGATCACTCTCTTCGGAGTCGCTCTTTTCGGCGGCGGATTCGGAAGCGCCCGCGGCCGATCCGGGACCTGGCTTCGTACCTTACGAACAGGTGAAGTACTCGGCACCCCTTAGTTCGCACATCACGCTTTCGGAGCTGTGGGAAGGTACTTCTTTCGCGCAAATCATGAACGAAGCGGAGGGATTCTACGCATGGTTGAACGTGGCGCCCTCGCTGGCTCTATTGGCCGATGCGCAGGTCTGGCCGGCGTACCGCGATCCATTGAGCGATCTGCACGCTAACACGCGAGCCCCCGCGTTGATGCTCAACAGCGATATCGACTCGAATACTCCCCTGGCCGAAGCCATACCGATTCGAGAGGACTTGAATGGCCCCAATCAGCGGTTCGTCACAGTGCCCGACGCCGGGCACGTCGTGATTTTGAATTCGCTTATGGCTGGCGCCAAAGGCGATAAACCGGCTGATCATTGCGGGACACGCGTGATGCTCTCCTTCCTCGATGATCCGTACGGTGAGCCGGACACGAGCTGCATCTCGGGCGTGGAACGGCTGAGTTTCGATGCCGCAAATTCGAGGAATCGCAAGAGCAGCCTCCAATACTTGGGCCGGAAGGACATGTGGTCCGCAAAATAAGCGTCGCGGAAGTTTTGCTTGACGGCATGCGTCGCCACGAGCCTAGGATTCCGGGGTTCCGATCGGCCGAAAACCCCCTCTCATTGCTGGACGGTCACGAACGACAGCTTGCCTATCCCGGAACGCTGGGCGCTGGCCATGACCTTGGCCACGGCATCGAACACTGCCGCCCGATCGGCCTGGAGCTGGATGCCGATCTCGGGATCGCGCTCCTGTAGGGCTTTCAACTCGGCCTCCAAGGATTCCAGCGGCACCGGACGGTCGTCCAGCATCGGCTGTCCCTCCGCGTTCACGCTGAGGATGGCGATGTGTTGGTCCGGTGCCGGTTCGGTTTGCTCGGTCTTGGGCAATTTGACCCGAACCACCTGGGTCAGCAGCGGCGCCGTGACGATGAACACCACCAGAAGCACCAACATCACATCCACCAGAGGCGTGACGTTGATCTCGCTCATTTCGCCGCCGTCGTCGTCATTGGGCAATTGTATGGCCATGTTCGGTCACCGTTTGTTGGATCAGATGGTCTTGGATTGTCGCGTGCAGGAACTCGCTGGCAAAGTGGTCCAGTGCGATGACGATGCGCCGGTTCTGACGCAGGAAGAAGTTGTAGGCGATCACTGCCGGAATCGCCACGGCAATGCCCAAGGCGGTCGCGATCAACGCCTCGCCGATGGGGCCGGCCACCACTTCCAGACTGGCCGAACCCTTGGCGCCGATGTCCTTGAGGGCGTGCATGATGCCCCATACCGTGCCGAACAGGCCGACGAACGGCGCCGTGCTGCCGATGCTGGCTAGCCAGCCGAGACCGGCGTCCATCCGGGCCTTCTCCTTTTGAATCTGCAAACGCATGGCGCGTTCGATCAGGTCATGCCAGGCTTCATGCTTATCGGCGCGGAAGGCCAGTTGTACCTTGGCCTGCGCCAGGGTCTTCAGCCCGGTCTGCTGCACCCGGGCGAGCTGAGCCGCGCCGTGGCTTACCGATTCTTGATCGATACCGAGCTCCGAGCCGTTCCTGACAATTTTCAGAAAGCTATGGTTGCGCAGCTTGTTCAAACCGAGTTCCCCCGCTTTCAGCAGAATCACGCTCCAGGTCAGCAGAGAAAAACAGCCGAGCATGCACAGAGTGCCGTCGACAATGGCGGTTTCCGATAGGTTAAACATGATCTCCTCTCGCGTTTAAGATTGTGATTTCGTTTGTTTCGCGCGGTTGTGGGCCGCACGGTTTCTGCGCCCTCGTGCCTGTCGCAACTTCGCCGCACAGCATCACTCACCGATCAGTCCCGAACGATGGTTAAGGCGGGCGACGGCCGACCGTCAAAGACAAAGCTCTGCCCGACGCGCCTAGCCACCTAACGAAACGTTCCTCTCATCCGGGTCATTCCAATTGGAACTCGATGGGCACGGTAACCCAACTTGCCTGCGCGACATCACCGCGCTTGGCGGGCACGAAGCGCCATTTTTTCACCGCCTCGAGGGCTGCTTCGTCCAATACGTCGTGGCCGCTCGATCGTTGCACCGACACCTCGCCGCAGCGGCCGTCGGCGGTAACGTAGACCCGCAGCAGGACCAGGCCTTCCCAGTGTCGGCGGCGCGCGATGCCCGGATAAACCGGTTTCGGATTGTTCAGATAGTTGGCGTTCGAACTGGCCGGCGTATAGGTGTCGTTGCGCGGAGCAGCGGCACGGTCTTGGGGCGGTGCGGAAGGTGCCGCCGGTGCTGGCGGTGCGGTGTCCGCTTGTTCCTGCTTTTGCGGCTCGACCTGTTTGACCGCGGAATCCTTGCGCACCGGTTTCGGTTTGGGTTTTTTCACCGGCTTGGGATCGGGTTTCTTCGCTTCCTTCGGAGGTGTCGGCGGGGACGGTACGGTCGGCTGGGTCACCGCCGGTGCGGGAGGCGCGGACAGAACCATGTCGATCATCGGCAGCGGCGCGGCTTCGGTGAAGGGCACAGGTTCCGGGCGGGCGAGATACCAGAAGAAAAGCAAACCGTGCAGTACGGCGGCCAATCCGGCGGCGGCAGCCACCGCGAGCGGTCGCTTCCAGGTGGCGGGGATTTCAGCCATCGTGACCGGCGTACCTCCGGGACCATCGAACGGCGGGTCCCCGGAAAAGAAATATGTGCTCATTCTCGGGACACCGTGCCGAATATGGGAGCGACCGCGCTCGTCGTCTTGCGCCGCGACTTCTGGCACTTGTCGACGCCTTGGAGCGAGAGTGTCGGTCCGACGGAGGATGATTTGTTGCGGTGTGCCTCCGTCCCGCACTCTTCCGGCACTTGGCGTGCAATCCGGCTGTCTTGCCCGGAGGGCTGGCATCCGGTGTTATCGGCAGGACTGTAACTGGAATCTTGTTGAAAATCGGCGACTTGCTGTCGCAACGCATCGAGGCGCAGGCGAACGTCGGCGAGCAACTCCTCGAGATATTCGAAATGAATCTGAAAATAGCGCGCCGAAGGAAACTCCGGTCCGCTCGTTGTCCCGGATTCCGAGGCTCGAGTTCCGTTCGGGTCGACCCTTCGGCTAGAGGCGGGGCGGCCTTGCTTGATCCTCATGACGATTCCTTTTTTGTTGCTTCTTATCCCTAATGACGTATGAGCGCGGCTAATCCCGCACTTCCGATAGAAAAAATTTTTCTGACGTCTATAAGTTGTTGTAAAGCCTAAAAAAGAAAAGCCAGGTAGAGCGGATCTGTGGGATATGCCGTACTCGCTGTGTCTAAAGCTCACGCTCGATCCGGACGAATGCGCTTGGCGCTGATCTCGGGGTGTGTTGGATCGGGGATTTTCGAATGTGGTGTAGCACCCCGAGCACCACCGTCCGAAGCCGGAGCGGCTGCCGGAAACGCCAACGCTAATTCAGGCCATGGCAGGTTATCACTTGTTGTGTTGCAAGTTTTCCGCCCTCACCTAAAGGATCATCCTGAGGATGAACTCGATAAAGGGAGCTGAGTCGGTTTGCTTCATGCTGTTTTGCAGTGCCTGGTAGTACTTCGCCTGATGCTTATAGATCAGGCTTTCTACCGGGATGCCGGCGAACGAGGGATTCCAGCGGGAAGGTTAAGGTCTGCCACGGTCCCCCATGCGGCCGTTGCCGTCTGTGAAGGGATGGATGAACTTGAACTCGTAGTGAAACACGGAACTGGTAATCAGAGTGCTCTTCACCGGTCGCCAGCCACCGGAAGAGGTCGTGCATCAATACCTGGACGTGATCCGCTGGAGGCGTCACTCACCACATACCTTTCGAGGTCGCTCGATATGGGCGATCGTGACGGTCGTGCCCTCTATGTCCAGATCAAAGTCTTTCTCGGGTGATCTGGACCAGGTTCGCCCAGAAACGGCTGGCGTGATTTCCGAGGCGTACGTGCGCGAGGTAAAAGTGTTGTTGCACGAAAAGCGGCGTAAGTTGTGAACATCCAAAGTAAAACGCGCCGCCGAAAGAGGTCAGACGCGGTTTTCATCTCGTTGAGGCGGCGTCAATCGGAAATCGACGAAAGCCTTATGGAGTAAGACTTTCAGTCATTCCAGCTTGATCGGCTTTGCCCCGGCCTTTGTATTGCGGATCGCGGCGCGGTATCGGTCAGAGCATGGAGGTAACGCCTTGTAGGATAACTGAATTACCCCGAAAGTGCCCCCAGTTACCCCGGATGTCAACGGACTCTATAGGATCGCGATGGATGGAATATAAACGAAAAAGCCCGCATTTACGCGGGCTTACGGATTTCTTTGGATGTCTTTGAATGGGTGTTTGGTGGAGGCGGCGGGAATTGAACCCGCGTCCGCGAATCCTCCGCCTTTGGCTCTACATGCTTATCCGACTCTATTGATTTAACCGGTCGCTACCCGAGCGGCAGGGAAGACGGCCGGCGGTTCCGTTAGGTTTTAGCGAATCGGCCCCGGACAGACCTCATCGCGAGCTTACAATTGGGTTACCCCCGAAAACCGACGCCTATAAGCGGGCTTCGGATCAGAGGCCGGCCGGATTAAGCGGCCAGAGCGTAGTTGTCGTCGTTGGCAACTATATTGGTTGCAGATTGATTAACGAGGTTATCTGCACCTCGGCATGCACCTCGGGTTTTGCGATCCTCGTCGAAGCCAAGTCGCCCCCTAGGTCAGGAAGATAGACAGTATAACCGCAAAAAAGTTTCGAGCAACCAGCGTTTGAGTCGTGGCGCGATAATCGTGCGAAACAGCTTTTCTTGGCGGAACGTTGCGATACGCTGAAGGGATCGGGTAATGCAGGCTAGCGACTACCGGCAGGGGACAAATTTCAATCACGCTAAAGCGGCATGGCGCTATGCGCTCATCTCTCGTGAGATGCAGTCTTCCTTAAGGCCGGAAGGGTGTTTCCGGCCTTAAGCACGGACAAGTCCGTGAGTAGAACTGGTTTTCAGTCTTTCAGAGATCGTCCATCCATTCCGCGTCGCGGACGAAGCGGTGTTTCTCTTGTTCTTCCATCTCCGCGAGATTCGCGAACACTTCTTTGGCATGCGGATCGTCGACGATGATTGCCGCTCCTTTATAGAGTTCGATCAGCGCGTTGTCGAAGGCCATGGCGATCTTTATGACGTCATCGACGGACATATTGGGCCTAACGGCGCAATTCTTTAGCAGTTGTTCGACGTTGGAGCCTGGAGAATATTGGAGCCAGAAATTGAGGATGCTCTTGCGCGATCCATCTTCGAACCGCTGCATCGCCTGTTCCCGATTTTTTTCGTGGCGGCTGAGGTAATCCAAAAGCATTTTTACCCGAGCCTGATCGTTTTGTTGGTTCAGCGAATCGTAAAGTTCTGTCAGTTGGCTGTGTAGTTGAATACCGTAGTCGAGCACATCTTTAACTTGCTCGAAGTTATGCATCTGCTGGTCCATATGGCACTCCGAAAGTGTTATTCGGCAGGTTTCATACGGTTCGAAGCATCTCTCTTTTGGCATCGCAAGGCAATAGTGCAATCGTGCGGTCGGTTCGACCTGCGGAATTCCGCAGGCGCGACCTGATTGTCACTTTCGGCGCGTGACCGTATAACTGGCCATCATGCCCGCGTCGATGTGGTCATTGACGTGGCAGTGATACATCCAGACGCCGGGATTGTCGGGTTTCATATCGACGGTGACGTGGGTTCCCGGAAGCAGATTCACGACATCTACGCGGCGCCCGGTCTCGGTGAGCGTATTGCCGTGCCAATGCGGGGTATGGAGATCGACTTCGGTTCCGAGGGACAGTTGATACCAGCGCACGGTTTCGCCTTCTTTCATCGTCATTCCCGGAAGGTTGTGATAGACGTAGCCGTTCATGCTGTGCATCAAGTTGCTTTCGACGAAGCTTTCGTCATCTTTCTCGTCCGTGGCAGCCGGTGCGAAGGTGCTGATGTTCTTGTCCAGAAAGAAACTCTTGTTTTCGTCGAACACGGTGAACAGCACGACGAATTCGCGGTCGATGCCTTTCAGTTTACCGTTGTTCTGCAGAACGCCTCGGCGGGAAATGATGATGGGTCCTACCAGGCCGGTATTCGTGTCGACCACCTCGTTGACATGGGAATGGTAAAGCCACACGATCGAACTCGGGTCCTCGGGGCCCGGACCCGAACGTTCGGGTACTTGCCAGAGGTAGGTGTGGGTTTCGCCCGGTTCGACCGTATCGTCTTTGCGGTCATCTCCGGATGTGCCGTCCGCGTAATGAGTGCCTTCGCTGTCCTTCCGGTAAAGCACGCCGTGCGGATGGAGTGAAATCGGCATGTTTGCCAGTTTATTCCTCAGCACCACTTTGATGGTGTCGCCGACGTTGGCGCGAATTACAGGCCCTAGTATCCCTAAGTGCCGCCACTCGGGCGGACGTTCCTTGATTTGGGTAAAGCTGGCGTCGGCGTACTCGATATAACGCGCTTTGTAATACTGTCGGCCGATCCGATCGGCGTTATTCCCTTCGACGAAGACTTTCTCGTCCTCGTTGAATTCTGCGCCATGCATGGGATTGACGGGATAGGAGGGGGCGTAGTCCCACAAGATTTCTTCGGCGGCGATGTAGTAGGTTCGCGTCGAATTGGCCGTCACGGCTTCGGAGAACAACAGTAGAACCGCCAAGTGTGAAAGGAGGATTCGGATCTGGATCACGGCGATAAACCTGGGACGGGGAATCGATCGAAAAAGCGTGAGAAAATGATAATCAATATCATTATAGGATGCCAGTATTTGTTCCCCGGAAGTGGCCAAAGGCTTTTATGGTAGTATTGAGCGCCATAAACAATGGGATGAATCTCTTTCCGGGTTTCGGGATCAACACTCTTTTCCATGAACGAACATACACTTACCCATCTCAAGCAGCTGGAAGCCGAAAGTATCCACATCATCCGCGAGGTGGCTGCCGAGTTTGAGCGTCCCGTAATGCTCTATTCGATTGGCAAGGATTCCGCAGTCATGCTGCATCTCGCGATGAAGGCGTTTTTTCCCGGCAAACCGCCTTTTCCGCTCATGCATGTCGATACGACCTGGAAATTCCGGGAGATGATCGAGTTTCGCGATCGCCGCGCCCACGATCTGGGGCTGGATCTCATCGTTCACGTCAACCTGGAGGGTGTGGAGCAGGGCATCGGTCCGTTCACCCACGGCAGCAAGAAGCACACGGATGTCATGAAAACCGAGGCCCTCAAGCAAGCCTTGAACAAATACCAGTTCGATGCGGCATTCGGCGGAGCGCGCCGGGACGAGGAGAAGTCGAGGGCGAAAGAACGCGTTTATTCCTTCCGCGACCGAAACCATCGTTGGGACCCGAAAAATCAGCGGCCGGAGCTGTGGAATCTCTACAACGGCAAGATCAACAAGGGCGAGAGCATCCGGGTGTTTCCGCTTTCGAACTGGACCGAGCTGGATGTTTGGCAGTACATCTATCTGGAGAACATTCCGATCGTCCCGTTGTATTTCGCCAAAGAGCGGCCGGTGGTCGAGCGCGATGGGATATGGATCATGGTGGACGACGATCGCATGCCGCTGGCACCCGGCGAAAAGCCGATCATGAAGATGGTCCGCTTCCGTACCCTGGGTTGCTATCCCTTGACCGGCGCCGTCGAATCGACCGCCGCCACCTTGCCCGACATCATCCAGGAGATGCTGCTGACCAAGACGTCGGAGCGCCAAGGGCGTGTCATCGATCACGATCAAGCGGGGTCGATGGAAGAGAAGAAAAAAGAGGGTTATTTCTGATTTTCGCTATGGAAGGTGCCGAGCGTGCATTCAACGTTGGCGTCTGCGTCTGACCCATTCATCCAGTGAATTAGTCTATGTCTCATCAGTCCGAGCTCATCAGTTCCGATATCCACGCCTATCTCGCTCAGCACGAGCGCAAGGAATTATTGCGCTTCTTGACCTGCGGCAATGTCGACGACGGCAAGAGCACCCTGATCGGGCGCCTTTTGCACGATTCGAAAATGATTTACGAGGACCAGCTGGCGGCGATCAAGAAGGACAGCGTCAAATCGGGCACCACCGGCGGCGATATCGACTTGGCGCTGCTGGTCGACGGGCTCCAGGCCGAGCGGGAGCAGGGCATCACCATCGATGTGGCCTACCGGTATTTCTCCACGGCGAAGCGGAAATACATCATTGCCGACACGCCGGGGCACGAGCAGTACACCCGGAATATGGCGACCGGAGCGTCCACCTGCGATTTGGCCATCATTCTGGTCGATGCGCGTCACGGCGTGATGACGCAGACCAAGCGTCACAGCTTTATCGTGTCCCTGCTGGGCATCAGGCACGTGGTCGTAGCCATCAATAAGATGGATCTGGTCGGCTACAGCGCTGACGTATTCGAGCGCATTCGCAGCGATTACCTGGCGTTCATCGAAAAACTGGATATTCACGATGTCCGCTTTATCCCGCTGTCGGCTTTGAAGGGGGACAACGTCGTCAGCCGTAGCGAGGAAATGCCCTGGTATCAGGGGCAGGCGCTGATGGAGCTTTTGGACACCATCGAGATCGCCAAGGACCAGAATTTTACGAATCCGCGCTTTCCGGTGCAGTACGTCAATCGACCGAATTTGGATTTCCGCGGTTACAGCGGCACCGTGGCCGCGGGGGTTTTTCGCAAGGGCGATCCGATTACGGTGCTGCCGTCCAAGAAGACCAGCCGCATCAAGTCCATCGTGACTTACGACGGAGAACTGGAAGAAGCATTTCCGCCTCAAGCCGTTACGATCACGCTTACGGATGAAATCGACGTGAGCCGCGGCGACATGCTGGTCCGTTCCGATGACTTGCCGATGCTCGGCACCCGTTTCAAGGCCCATATCGTGTGGATGACCGAGGCGCCTTTGGTTCCGGGCCGCCAGTATTATCTGAAGCAGATGACCAAGGTGGTCAACGGCTCGGTTTCTCAGATCCATCACCGCGTCGATATCAATACCTTGGAGCAGCTTCCGGCGGACCAGCTCAAGCTGAACGAAATCGGCTTGTGCGAGGTCTCCCTGAGCGGGCCGATCGCGTTCGATCCTTACAAGGTTTGCAAGGGCACCGGATCGTTCATCGTCATCGATCGCCTGACCAACGTTACCGTCGGCGCCGGCATGATCCTAAGTCAGGCGGACGGCGAATCCGGTTTACGGCGGGTGACGGTTGAAGAGCGGAGCGCGCGTTTCGGACAAAAGGCGGTGACGCTATGGATTACCGGCGAACGCCGGCACGATGTGGCGTATGAACTCGAACGGAAGCTCTTCGATGTCGGGCATGCCAGCACCGTTTTGGATAACGAGGCGCTGGGCGTACAGGTTCAAGCCATTGCAGAGCAGATCAACCATGCCGGACTGATCTGCATCTGTCCTTGCGAAGCAAGCCCGAGTGGCGACGGTTTGAGCGCGCTCCATGTTTCGGCCGATGAAATGGAAGCGGACGAAGTGCTTGCGTTATTGAAGGAAACTCAGGTCCTCGAGTTCTGATCGTCTGACTTGATTTTCCGTTTCCGCCCATTCCGCCATCGCCGCGGAATGGGCATTCCAGTATCGGCCGTTTTCCCTGCGGTAGCTTTCCAGTTTTAGATCATCCTTCCGGTTGCCTACGAGCACGGTAAGTGCGCCTGTCTCGGCGGTATTCAGTACCGGTATGTTCATGTTTCCGTAGCGTTGCAGCACCGCCCGATGAGGAAACCCGTATCGGTTCAGATAGCCTGCGGGAATGAGAGCGTAACGAGGCTTCACGGCAGCCAAAAAGGCGGAGCTTGAAGAGGTTTTACTGCCATGATGGGGGACGACCAGAATGTCGCTGGCTAAAAGATGCCCGTAACGGTCAACCAATAGGCGTTCACCGGTTTTTTCGATGTCGCCGGTCAATAGTGCGCTGCCGCCGGGCCCGCTGATTTTCAATACGCAGGAATTGTCGTTCTCGCGCTCGCTTTTTTCGATGGGCGCGAGCATCTCGAATTTGACGCCGTCCCATTCCCAGGACTGTTCGGCTTTGCAGGTTTCAGTCGAAAATTCCGATAACTTTTCCGGCACGCTGGTATAAGTCCGCCCGACCACAAATCGTCTGAGCAGCGACGGCGCGCCGCCGATGTGGTCGTTGTCGCCGTGACTTACGATCAAGGCGTCGATGCGCTCGATCCCTCGATGGCGGAGATAAGGCTCGATGACGGCGGAGCCGATATCGAACCGGCTCCCGAACCGGGCTCCGGTGTCGAAGATCATGAGGTGTTCGCTAGTCTCGACGGCAACGCCGAGTCCCTGGCCTACATCGAGCAGGGTAAGCAGGAAGCCCGCTTGAGGCGGCCTATCGGGCTGCGCGGTCACGGCCGGAACGGCCAGAACGAGACCGAGCCAGCGCGCCGGAATGCCCTTGGGGGATAGCAGCAGCACGAAGCCGCTCAATGCCAGCGGAATGGTCCAGAACGGCGGTCCGGCATGGGTCCACTGAGCCACCGGCTGTTCGGCAATCCATTGGAGAAAAGGCCACGTCCATTCAAGCAGGCGTGATGCCAGGATCAGCAGCGCTTCGCCCGCCACCGGCAGTATCGGTAACAGCAGTGCGCCGGTCAGGCAAACCGGAATCAGCAGCAAGCCGATCACGGGGACGGCAAACAAGTTGGCAATTGGAGAAATGATCGAAACCTGCTGAAAGAATAACAACAGCAGGGGTGCAAGGCCTAGCGAGGTGGCCCAGTTCACCCGCATCATGGCCCGCCAACCGCTGATTTCGCCTCTTCTGTATGAAACAGCGAAAAGGATTAGAGCGACAGCTGTGAAGGAAAGCCAGAATCCCGCCGAAAGAACCGCCAACGGATCGTAAAGCACCACGGCCAGCAAGGCCGTCGCGAGGACATGAAAACTATTGAGATGCCGTCGGCCGATGACGGCGCCCATGACGATGCCGATCATAATCATGGCGCGTTGAGTGGGAATCGCGAAGTTCGCCAGCGCCGAGTAGAAGAGGGCGGCCGCAAAAGCACAAACGGCCGCAACAGTCGGCGGCGACCAGCGCATGATGCCCAACCTCGACCACATTCGGCGTATGACGAAAAAGACAAATCCTGCGACTAAACCGATATGCGAGCCGGAAATCGCAACCAGGTGAGTCGTGCCCGTGCGCCGAAGCACGTCCCATTGAATGGGCGTAATGTCATCGTCGACTCCCATGACCAGAGCCTTGATGATTCCGGCTGCGGGTTCGTCGTTCAGTGTTGCCGAAAGGCTATCGTAAAGGGCCTGCCTCCAAATTTCGAATGAATACCGGTTGTCTCCCGCATCGAGCCGCCGATTGTCCGGAGACTTCGCGACGTAACCGACCGCGCGGATTCCCTGGGCAAACAGCCATTGTTCGTAGTCGAGACTTCCCGGGTTCAGCATTCCATGCGGCGGCTTGAGCTTTACTCTGAGCTGCCAGCGTTCGCCCGCTTTTGGCGAAACTCCGCGGTCATACCAGCTCAGGCGAACGCGTGACGGCAAACTTAGGTCGTCGGGCTGTAGAGTTTGTTCAATATCGAAGTCGAAACGGAAACCGTGGTCCACGGGCTGGGGAATGGTACGAACGACGCCTTCGACGACGGCCGTTTGTCTCTCAGTTGCAGTCGGAAGACCTTGGTCGAGTCGAATTCCGGCAAAGGCAAGCGCCCAGAGGATGCCGAACGCAAATGCTGCCGGAAAACGCAGCTTATAATAAACGGCTAGACCGAAAGCGGAGCTCAAGAGGACGAAAGCCCAGGCACCGGGCAAAGACGGAAGTTGCTGGACAGCGCTGACCCCGCCGACAAAGCCGATGGCTAGCGGAAGAACCAGCGGGCTGCGGGTTTGTGGATGGAGAATTTCATTCAACTTTGAATTTCAAATCCGTACAATAGCGCGCCTTTTACCTAAAAAAATAGTTCACAATCATCCCAGTTAAGGGCTATGCCTAAAAAGTTTTTTAAGCGCTACTTGCCGGACCCGAAAAAAGTAAAGGAAATTAAATCGCTGGAGTTTTTGGGGGATAAGCTTCACTCGCCGAATTTATGGCATCTGAACCGTCGGTCGGTATCACGGGCTTTTGCCATAGGGCTATGGGCCATGTATACCCCGCCATTGCCCTGGCAACAAATCATCGCCGCGGTTTTGGCGATCTATTTCAATGCCAATTTACCTATCGCCGTGGCCTTGGTCTGGATTACCAATCCGCTGACCTGGGTGCCGATGTATTACTTCGCCTACAAGGTAGGCGCGCTTGTTATGGGACAAGCAGCTTTCGACTTCGATCAGTTCTCGGAACTGTTCACCATAGAAAAAGCATTGGAGTTAGGGGCACCCTTGCTGATTGGTTGCGCCATTCTGATGCACCTCGGGGCCGTCCTAGGCTATTTCGGCATACTTTTCATGTGGCGGCGATCCGTGCGACATCAGGTGGAATTGAGAAAGTTCCGCAATGCGGAATTGAGTACGGCCATTATGGTCCGGGAAAGCTACGCGTCGTACAAGAAGTTCCTGGAACACCGGCACAAGCATCAGAACGATCGATTGATCGGAGCAGCGAAGCCTGTCGCGAAGAAAGCAGGCTAATCGTAATGCTGCTTTAGGCGGACGGGTTCGGATAGGTTTTCCGGCTTGACGATCCGTCCGTCTTCCAAATGCAATATCGTGTCCATCCGCTGAGCCAAAGACGGATCGTGAGTGACGACTAGGAAACTCACCCCGTTTTCTTGGTTCAGCTCCAGCATGAGTTGATACACCTGTTCCGCGGTTTTTCGATCCAGATTTCCGGTCGGTTCGTCAGCCAAAACGCACTTTGGTTTCGTGACCAGCGCGCGGGCGACGGCTGCGCGCTGGCGTTCGCCGCCCGATAATTCTCCGGGTTTATGCTCCAGGCGTTTGCCGAGTCCGACCCGCTCCAACATCGAAGCCGCGCGCTTTCTTGCTTCATGTATCGGCAGCTTCGCGATCAAAAGCGGCATGGCGACGTTTTCCAGTACCGTGAATTCACCCAGCAGGTGGTGGAATTGATAGACGAATCCAAGCACCCGGTTACGCAGTTGGGCGAGCTTGCGTTCGTTCAGTGTTCCCAGGTCCACGCCGTCCAGTTGGACTTGCCCTCGGGTTGGCGCGTCTAGACCCCCGAGTAAGTGCAAAAGCGTGCTTTTGCCCGAGCCGGACGCTCCCATAATGGCGACCTGCTGTCCCGGTTCGACGGAAAGCGTTATGCCCTGCAACACATCGACGCTCAGATTGCCTTGGGCATAACGCTTGTGCAGATCGCGGCACTGCAGCACCGGCTTATTCATAACGGAGTTCCTCGGCGGGCTTGATGCGAGATGCCTGCCAGGCCGGATAGATCGTCGCCAGGATGGAAAGCAGGAAGGCCATGCCGGTAATCCGGTACACGTCGGACCAGATCAGTTTCGACGGCAGCTCGCTGATGTAGTAAACGTCGGCCGACAGGAAATGAACGCCGAACAACCGCTCGATCGCCGGTACGATGGTTTCCACATTCCACGCCAATAAGACTCCGCCGACACCGCCCAGCAAGGTGCCGAACGTACCGATGACCGTACCGAGCACGATAAATATTCCCATGACTTCGAGTGGAGTCATGCCCTGGGTTCGGAGGATCGCGATATCCGAACGCTTGTCGGTGACCACCATAACTAGTGTGGAGACGATGTTGAAAGCGGCAACCGCGACGATGAGCAGGAGAATGATGAACATCACCCGCTTTTCGGTTTGTATGGCTTTGAAGAAGTTGCTGTGCGACTGCGTCCAGTCGGCAATCTGATAGCGCCCATCGAGTTTGGGGCCAAGGTCCCGCGCCACTCGCTGCGCGTAAAATACGTCGTCCAGCTTGAGTCTAAGCCCCGATATGGCGTCATCGAGGCGAAACAGCTTGGCGGCGTCTTCCAGCTGAATCAGCGCCAGATTCCGGTCGTACTCATACATCCCGACCTGGAAAACTCCGACTACCGTAAAGCGCTTGAGGCGCGGCAGAATGCCGGCGGGTGTTGCCGTAAGTTGCGGGGTGATGACGGTCACCTTGTCGCCGGTGAGGACACCCAGATAATCAGCCAGCTCAGAACCGAGAATAATGCCGAATTCGCCGGGTTTGAGCGCTTCGAGGTGGCCTTCCACGATGCGGTTGGCGACCTCGGACACGCGCGGTTCGTAGTCGGTCATGATGCCGCGCAGCATCACGCCGCTAACTCGGCGGTCCGAGTTGAGCATGGCTTGACCTTCGATATAAGGTGCCCAGCCTAGAATACGGGAGTCTTGTTCGAGCGGGGGTTCAAGCGAGCGCCAGTTCCGCAGTTGGCCATCCAAGCCGGAGATGGAGGCATGCGAAGTCATGCCCAGTATGCGTTCGCGAAGTTCCGCTTCGAATCCGTTCATTACTGACAGTACTGTAATCAAGGCGGTGACGCCCAAGGCGATGCCCAGAACCGAAGTGAAGGTAATGAACGAAATGAAGCGCGTGCGCCGCTTAGCCCGCGTATAGCGCAGACCGATGAAAAAGATCAGTGGCTTAAACATGCGCCGATATCGACCGGGCTCCGCAAAAAGTGAGCTTCATGGGGAAAAAGAAGGTTGTCGGGAATCAGAGAGGCGATTGGCCCTTTTGGCAATCCATGCAGATGCCGTAGAGACAGAGCGAATGATCCGTCAGCTTAAAATGCTTCTCGTTTGCTATTTCGTTTTGGCGGCGCTCGATGAACTCGTCGCTGAATTCTTCGACTCGGCCGCACTTGACGCATACGATGTGATCGTGATGCTCGCCGCGGTTTAGCTCGAAGATCGAGTTTCCGCCTTCGAAATGATGGCGTTTGACCAAGCCCGCCGCCTCGAATTGGGTCAGGACTCGGTAAACTGTGGCCAAGCCGATTTCTTCACCCTCGCTGAGCAGCGACTTGTAGACTTCTTCCGCTGTCAGGTGTCGATCCGATCCGCTACGGTTCTCCAGCATCTCTAGAATCTTGACGCGCGGGAGAGTCACTTTAAGCCCGGCGTTTCGTATGTCTTGACTTTCCAAAGCGGCAACCTACGCAGTGTTTTAACTCTGTCGATCGAGTATGATTGGACGTTGGGTCCGATTCTCCGCAATCATAACATGCCGAAGCGTTTCATCGTAATAACCTACTGCCTGACTCTGTTTTTAGCCGGCTGTTCCACCGAAAAGCTTAAAGAGTCCCTACCTGGGGTGTACCGGCTCGACATCCATCAGGGCAATATCGTTTCTCAGCAAATGGTGGATCAACTTCGGCCCGGTATGACCAAGCGGCAAGTGGCATTCATCATGGGTACGCCACTGGTCGTCGATCCTTTCCACGACGATCGCTGGGACTATATCTATTCCAACGAGCCCGGTGGCAAGCAACGGATGCAGAAGCGGATTACCCTGGTTTTCGACAAGGATGAATTGATCGGGCTTCAGGGTGACTTCCGACCGGGCAACCTTCCCGAGATTGAACCCGGCAAGGATGTGACGATCGATATCCCGAAGATCGAGCGCGAGAAAAGCTTGTGGGAAAAGATCACGGGTTTGTTCCGAAAAGGCGATTAGTAGAGTGCGAGGAGTCTCGGTCCGCGGTTCTACTTCTTCGCTGCCCGCGCGCGCCGAGCTTCTTTGGGGTCGGCGATCAAGGGGCGATAAATCTCCACTCGGTCGCCCGGCTTTATCGGTTGGTCGATGGAGCAGACCTTGCTGAAAATTCCAATCTTGTCCTTTGTCAGGTCGATCTCCGGGAAACGGTCCAGGATACCTGATGCGGCGATGGCGGTTTCCGCTGTCGCATTTTCCGGTACGTTCACGGTGAGAATGACCTGTACATCCGGTTTCGCGTAAGCGACTTCGACTTTCATTTCTTTTGCTGCTTGTCCGATCTTTACCGAATCAAATCACGCCGACGGCGCTAAGGGTGACGAGGGCGACAGCCAAGGGAGAAACGTAGCGAATAGTAAAACGCCAATAGTTATAAGCCGACCCCATTTCGAGCTCCGTTTCCGAGGTCTCGCGCCTCATGATCCAGCCGGCAAATAAGGCAACCAAGATGCCGCCAACGGGCAACATGATATTGGCCGTGAGAAAATCCACGAGCTCGAAGAAATTCTTGCCGAACCAGGTATTTCCGGACCATAGATTGAACGAAAATACGGTTCCGAGCCCAAGTAGCCAGCAGCCTAGTCCGCTCCAAAGACAGGCCTTCTCGCGGCTCATCGCCTGGTTTTCGGACAGCCAGGCCACGGCGGGTTCGATCAAGGCAATCGCGGAAGTAATCGCCGCAAAAAATACGAGAACGAAAAACAATACCCCGAACAGTGAACCGCCGGGCATTTGGCCGAAGGCGATGGGCAGCGTCTGAAAAATCAGGCCGGGGCCCATGGTCGGCTCCAAGTGGTTGGCGAATACGATTGGAAAAATGGCGACACCCGCCAATAAAGCCACTAGGGTGTCCGCGGAGGCGACAAAAATGGTAGACCGCGAAATCGAAACATGATCAGGGAGATATGAGCCGTAGATCATGATTGCGCCCATGCCCAATCCGAGAGAGAAAAAGGCCTGCCCCATCGCGACCAGCACGCTCTCGCCGTTGATGCGGCTGAAATCCGGCTTGAACAGGAACGACATTCCCTGGCCGAATCCGTCGGAACTCATCGCATAACCGTCCAGGAGTATGAGCATGATGAACAAGCCCGGCATCATGAAGCGCGTCGCTCGCTCCAGTCCGCCGCTGACGCCGCGGCTGACGATGAGCATCGTGGCGGCCATGAAGACAGTGTGCCAGATAAACTGAATTTCCGGAGCGCTTTTGAGGTCGTCGAATACCCGTGCGGCGGTTTCGGCGCTGATATGGCTCATGTAGCCGCTGTTCATCTTCAAGATGTAGACCATCGACCAGCCGGCGATGACCGAGTAATAGGACAGAATCAGGAAGCCCGACAACACGCCGAGCCAACCGGCATAGTGCCAGGCAGGATCGGCTTTCGCTTCCTGTGCCAGCGACAACATGGTATTGATAGGATTTTGCCGACCGCGGCGCCCCAGCATGGTCTCTGCGATCATGATCGGAATACCGATGGCAGCGACGCATAAGAGGTAAACCGCGACGAACGCTCCGCCTCCGTTTTCGCCGGCCAGATAGGGAAACTTCCAGATATTCCCGAGGCCTATGGCCGAACCGCTTGCAGCCAGAACGAACGCCAAGCGCGATGACCATTGGTTGTGCAGAAAACGTTGATCGGTCATGTGTTCTCCGAATTATTATGCTGAGCCAATCGAAGGTCCGGGCAATCCGAGGTTGGGGTAAAATAACAAGATTTTTCCATCGAGTCAGGCAATTTAGTTTTAAGTACATGGCCGCAAAGAAAAACAAGGATACAGCCGGAAGTGGCACCATCGCTCTCAACCGGCAAGCCACGCACGAGTATTTCATCGAGGAGCGCTACGAGGCGGGACTAGTCCTGCAAGGGTGGGAGGTGAAAAGCTTGCGTGCGGGAAGGGCGCAGCTGAAGGAGAGTTATGTCACGCTGAAAAACGGCGAAGCCTGGCTGCTCGGAGCACATATTTCTCCGCTGGCTTCTGCCTCCACCCATGTCACACCCGATCCCATCCGAACCCGGAAGCTGCTCCTGCATCGTCGAGAATTGAGCAAGCTCATCGGTCATGTGGAACGCAAAGGTTATACTTTAATTCCGCTCGCGCTGTATTGGAAAAGCGGACGTGCCAAGCTGGAAATCGGTTTAGCGAGAGGTAAGAAGCAGCACGATAAGCGTGCCGCCGAAAAGGAAAGGGACTGGCAGCGCGAGAAGCAGCGCGTATTGAAGCAGCGCTGAGACTGAATTTTTGGATCTGGCCTCTCCTGCCCAGCGGGTTGCCTCAGGAGTGAATTTCCGGCTGCCCCGTGCAGATTTGGCAAAAATCACGCATTCAGAAGAATTTGACGATAACGATGCATTGGATTGAGCACAATCACCTCTTGGTCTTGGCTTTATTGGTCTTGGCGACTGGCTTTTCCTTCGCTCATCGAGCGGAGGCCGGTCCTTATGCGGCGCTGGTGGTGGAAGTCGAATCCGAGCGTCCACTGTTCGAGCGGAATGCCGACGAGTTGAGGCATCCGGCATCGCTCACCAAGATGATGACGCTTTATCTGGTCTTCGAAGCTTTGGCTAACGGACGCCTTTCTTCCGATACCCTATTTCGGGCGTCCCGGTTTGCGGTTCTTCGTCCCCCGTCGCGATTGGGGTTGAAATCAGGCGATACGATCACGGTCGAGCAAGGCATATTGGCTTTGGTAACCCGGTCCGCAAATGATGCGGCGGCGGTGATCGCCGAAGGAATGGCCGGTTCCGAGTCCGCGTTCGCGCAGCTGATGACCGAGAAAGCTCGCGAGCTGGGCATGGAGCGCACCGTCTACCGGAATGCGTCCGGCTTGCCCGATCCCAATCAAGTCACGACGGCTTGGGACCAGTTCCGGCTCGGGAAGTCCCTGTACAAACATTTTCCCCAGTACTATCCCTACTTCTCTACGACCCAGTTCCAGTTCGAGGGCCGTAGCTTTCATAATCACAACCATCTCCTGAAAAACTATCCGGGAACGGACGGGATCAAGACCGGGTTCGTCAATGCGTCCGGTTTTAACCTCGTTGCATCGGCGCGGCGAGGCGGTCAACGGCTGATAGGGGTGGTTTTTGGCGGAACCAGCGCTTCGGCGAGGGATGCCCATATGCAGGATATACTCGACTACGGCTTTGCGCAGCTCAACGGATTGGAATACGAGGTGCGTACGGCCTCCTTTGACCAACCGGAACCGCCTGCTTTACTCTCGCGTCCAAAATTGCCTGAACGGTCGGTCGAGAAGTCGGGCGGAAAGAAAAACGTCAAGTTAGCGGGAGGCAACAGGCGCTCCGCCGATGAAGGAGATGGACGCGAGAAATCGGGCACCAATCGTGGAAAGCAGGCCTGGCACATTCGTGTGGGCACATTTTCCGCCGAAAAGCCGGCGGAACAGCGGCTGTCGAAGGCTTTGAAGCTCGCTCCATATCCGCTTCGTCATGCACGTGCAACGGTGACCGCGCGCTCACAGGGCAGAAAAAAGCTCTATCTGGCCATTTTCAACGGAATGACGAAGGAGGACGCAACCGCGGCCTGTCAGGCGCTCAAACGTAAACGCATAGAATGCGTTTCGGGGCGTTCGTCTAGGTGAGTCGACGCCGGTGCTTGTCATATTCGTGAAACGTTAACAGGGCGGGGATGGCTAATTTGAACAAATGCATGGCAGTAGCCGGCATTCTCGCAGTCGGCTGGCTGATTTATTTATTGATGCCCATTTTGACGCCTTTTGTGGCCGGCGCGCTGATAGCCTACCTGAGCGATCCCCTTGCCGACCGTTTGGAAGCGCTCGGACTAAAACGTCAAAATGCCGTCATCGTCGTGTTTGCAGTCATTGTTTTAGTTATCGGTCTAGTGCTTCTGCTGATCATCCCAATGTTAGAGGAGCAGATCAGCCGGTTCATCGATAATCTCCCCGCATACACCCGCTGGTTTAAAACGTCCGTTGTCCCTTGGGTGCAAAAACATTTAGGAGTCCGCATCAAGTTTGTCGATCTGGAACAGGTGGCCGGGGTTTTGAGCGGGCATTGGCAGCAGGCGGGAGGGGTGGCGACCACTGTGCTGTCCTCTTTGTCGCATTCCGGCGCCGTAGTCATCTCGTGGCTGATGAATCTGGTGCTGATTCCGGTGGTCATCTTTTATCTGCTGAGGGACTGGGATGACATAGTCGCCCGTGTCCACGATCTCTTGCCCCGTCGCTGGGCGCCGGTTGTCGTCATATTGGCGGAAGAATCGGATGAAGTGTTGAGTGCCGTGTTTCGAGGTCAGTTTGCGGTCATGGCCGCTCTGGGCACGATTTACAGTATCGGATTATGGCTGGCCGGACTGGACTTGGCGCTTCTTATCGGCATGTTTTCCGGGCTGATCAGTTTCATACCGTATGCGGGTTCCATCTCCGGCGTGGTGGCTGCATCGATAGCGGCGTTGGCACAATTCGGAGATTTGTGGTCGATCGTCCCGGTTTTGGCTGTATTCGGCGTAGGCCAAATGCTTGAGGGCGTTTGGTTAACCCCGTGGCTGATAGGAAATAAGATCGGACTGCATCCCGTCGCGGTCATTTTTGCTGTTCTGGCGGGCGGTCAGCTGTTTGGTTTCCTAGGGGTGTTGCTCGCATTGCCCGTTGCTTCGGTAATCATGGTGATGATTCGGCATATTCATGGCTTTTATAAAATGAGCGATCTGTACGGCGACGACTCTTCTGAGGGAAATTCCGGACAGTTCGGCTGATGAGCCGTGGAAATACGGTTTTCGATGCGCAGGCTTAAATATCATTCATAGCTAATTAAGCCAAATTGGTGTATCATCCTGCGCCGCGGTGTACGGTGATATATCGGATCAGTTCAGGAAAACGGCTTTGGCAAAACAGGGTTTGTTGTCCGATTTGCCTGGTATCCGTGAGAACGAAAAACAGTAGTGTTGGAGGTTATGTAATGATTTTTGCTAAGAAAGCGATGCTTGCTGTGGCGGGTGTGGCGATGCTGGCATCGGCCGCCGTTAACGCGGAGACGATCGAAGTAAAAGGCCAAGGTGTGAAATTCGCGCCCGAGTTTATTCACGCTAAAGTTGGCGATGTTATTTCGTTCCGCAATATGGCGACCCATTTCGTGGAGAGCGTAGAAGGCATGTGGCCGGAAGGGGCTCCGAAAATGCTGTCCGCTATGGGCGCCGATTACGACTATGCCGTCGAGAAAGAGGGTCTGTACGTCTTCAAATGTCCGCCGCACTGGGGTGCTCGCATGGGCGCCGTGATGGTAGTGGGCCAACCGGCTGATCTGGACGCTACGGTAGAAAAATACCTTCAGGTTGCCGATACCGTTAAAGAAGCGAAGCCTGCGAAAGGTCTTCTAACGAAATTCAAAGAGTCTGAGAAGAAATAATTATCCTTTTTCAGTCTCTACTTAAAGGCGCGCCGAGTTCAGCTCTGCGCGCCTTTTTTCGTTTAGGTCTTGTGAGGCGATATTTCTCTATGGGTTGCCGGCCGGTATCCCGTGGCGCTAGGGACATTGCCGTCCCGCGAAGATCCGAATTATTCGGGCTTGTTGAAAATGCGGTTAGGCTGAATCAGCGGTGGGTATATGTGGCTCTCAATGCCTCTAGATCCAGTATACGGATATGTTTATGGCGGACCGTAATCAGCCCGGCATCTTCTAGATTCCGCAAGGTACGGCTGACCGTCTCGAGTGCTAATCCCAAAAAATTGCCTATTTCCTGACGAGTAAGGGTGAGATTGAAGTCCACCGGCGAAAAGCCGCGTTTTCGAAGGCGGTCGGACAGATTCAGGATAAACATGGCAACCCGGTCTTCTGCCGCGCGCTTGTTGACAATTACTTGATCCGTTTCCTCGTCCAGCTTGGCGCTGGCATGGCGGAAAAGTTCCCGCAGCAAATTCGGTACTTCGTGGCACAATTGGTCGAGTTGATTGGCGGGAAGTTCGCAGTAGCTCAAGGTTTCGAGCGCGATTGCAGAGCACTTGTGGTGATTCGTGGCCAGTGCGTCGAAACCTAATAGTTCCCCCGGTAACAGCAAGCCGGTGATGTATTCGTAGCCTTGCGCGTCGTAAATGACGGTCTTGGCCGTTCCTCCCTTGATCGCGATGACCCCGCGGAACTTGTCGCCCTCGCGGAAGAGATGCTCGCCTCGTTGTAAGGTTTTCTTACGAGCGACGATGCGGCTGATGCGTTCGATATCCTCCTGGGCTAATCCCCGAGGAATGCACAATGAAGTCAAACTGCAATTTTGACAGGTAACTTGCAGTTTCGTCTTAAGGTCGAGCGAAGGTGTTGTGGTCACGAGTTCGATTGGACGGATAATCAGCCGGGATAAACCGTTTGCAGTTTTTGACGATTGGTAACAAGTCGGAGGCGGATGCTAATAGTTGCTCAAGCCGCGTATTCCATCGCATGAGCGCCCATAATCGCGAGGCGATGGCCTTGCGTCAAGTCATCAAGCGGATAACCAGCGTGTATCGCTAGCGCGGTTGATTCGCTCGCGGTGTTTTATATTAAACATATCATCTCAAATTGGGGAGACCGCCCGATCGAGTTAAACCGCTCAGGAACCGAACCTGTTAAAATTCGCGCGATTTTTGACGTATCGGAATTATGATGAATCCCCCCGACGTAATGACCCCGTACCAACTCGTCGGCGGCGAGAGCGCCGTTCGGGAACTGGTGGAAAGATTTTACGGGTACATGGATGTAATGCCGGAAGCTCTCGATATTCGAGCGATGCATCCTGCGGATTTGGCCGGTTCGAAAGACAAGCTGTTCAAGTTTCTGTCCGGTTGGCTGGGAGGTCCCGATCTTTTTCAGGAGGAGTTCGGGCATCCGCGCCTTCGGATGCGGCATTTTCCGTTTTCTATCGGCACGAAGGAACGGGATCAATGGCTGCTTTGTATGTATAAGGCTCTCGACGATATGCCCCTGGACCCCGCTTTGCGCGAGTCTCTGGCCCGGGCATTCGCGCAGACTGCGACTCACATGATCAACCGGGGCGAGTAACCGCTCATTACACACTGACACGGAACATACCATGAGAATGAGCCCCAAGGCGTTCTTGGACTGGGAGACCAAACGCATCACGCTGCTGGGCATGTCCGGCGTCGGCAAAACGACGCTGGCCAATAGTTTGCCCAAGAAGACGTGGTTCCATTACTCCGGCGACTATCGAATCGGCACCCGGTATCTGGACGAGCCGATTCTCGACAATATCAAGCGGCAAGCCATGGACGTGCCGTTCTTGCGCGATTTGCTGCGTTCCGATTCGATTTATATCCGCAGCAACATCACCGTAGACAACTTGGCGCCGGTTTCGACGTTCCTCGGGAAAATCGGCGATCCGGCGAAGGGCGGACTCACTCCGGCCGAGTTCAAGCGTCGTCAGGCCCTGCACCGGCAGGCCGAAATCGCCGCCATGCGCGACGTGCCGGAATTTATCGAAAAGGTCGACTCTATCTACGGCTACAAGCATTTCATCAATGACGCGGGCGGCAGCGTCTGCGAACTGGAAGATCCGGAAACCATCAGGATTCTCGCCGAGCACACGATTATTCTGTATATCAAGACCACTCCGGAATTGGAGCATCTTCTAATCGAGCGCGCTCAACGCGATCCCAAGCCGCTGTACTATCGGGAAGAGTTTCTGGACCGGCAACTCGCCGAATTCATGGCGGAAAAAGCCTATTCGGCCATCGAGGATATCCCGCCGGACGAATTCGTTTCCTGGGTGTTTCCCCGGCTGTTCCGCGCGCGCTTGCCCAATTACCAGGCCATCGCCGACGAATACGGCTACACCGTCGATGCCAATGAGATTGCGAACGTTCGAGGTGAGGACGATTTCATTCGTCTCATCATGGACGCCTTGGCGCGCTGATCGCGTTAATTCAGTTTCGGAGAGCTTGAAGACATGTCTTTGGTAGCGCACACCGAATTGCCCACGTTCAGGCGCTTGAGGGAGGAGGGGCAGGAAATCCTCTCGGTCGAGCGCGCTCGCCATCAGGACATCCGAGAAATGCATATCGGGCTTCTCAATATGATGCCGGATTCGGCTCTGGAGGCGACCGAGCGGCAATTTTTTCGCCTGGTTGGGGCCGCCAATCCGATCGTGCAGTTTCACATGCATCCGTTCACGATCGAAGGCATACAGCGGAGCGAACAGGCGCAAAACCATATCGACCGCTATTACGAGACCTTCGGGCAAATCAAGCGCGATGGGCTCGACGGGCTGATCGTGAGCGGCGCGAACGTCACTCATCCGCATCTTCCTGAGGAGGCGTTCTGGCAACCGTTGACCGAAGTGTTCGACTGGGCGAAGCAGAACGTCACGTCCATTTTATGTTCGTGTCTTGCGACCCATGCGCTGTTTCAGTATTGCCACGGCGTAGAGCGCACTCATTTGGGCTTCAAGCGTTGGGGAGTCTATTCCCACCGAGTGGTCGAGCGGCGCCATCCTTTGGTTGCCGACATCAATACCCGTTTCGACGTGCCTCACTCCCGTTACAATGAAATTTTTCGGGAAGATATGGAAGCTGCCGGGCTTAAAGTTCTGGTTGAAAGCGAGGAGGCGGGCGTCCATCTCGCGGTGAGCCCGGACCTGTTCCGCGTAGTCTATTTCCAAGGGCATCCGGAGTACGACACGATCAGCCTGCTGAAGGAGTACAAGCGCGAAGTGATGCGCCACTACTACGGAGAACGCGAGGATTATCCGCCGTTTCCGGAACATTATTTCAATTTGGACGTGGGCGGTGTACTTAACGAATACGGTCAACATCTCCGAAGCGCCCGGCGCCTTGGCAAAACGCCTCCGGAGTTTCCCGAAGAGGAGGTGATCCGGCATTTGGACAACACTTGGCGGGATACTGCGAAAGCGGTGTTCAACAATTGGTTGGGGTGTATTTACCAAGTCACCGATCAGGACCGCCGTAAACCGTTTATGGACCATATCGATCCCGATAATCCTCTGGGGCTAAGAATATGATTCGGCGTGGCTCTGTGCGGAACCGCGATTAGTCGTTCCGAGTCGTATCTCCGAAACTCGGGACGATGGGGCGCACGTACGGCGAACTCCGGCCGCTCGAAAACTGATCATGGATTATCCAGACTGATGACAGATCAGGCCTATTTATGTCACCTTCTTTGCCCTTAGAACGAGAACAGGAGATAGCCATGTCCGAACCGACCATCCCTCAGAAGGCCCCGTACGCCATGGATCTAGCGCCGGGTAAATACTGGTGGTGTGCCTGCGGGCGATCCGCCAAGCAACCGTTTTGTGACGGTTCCCATAAGGGAACGGAGTTTTCGCCAGTAGTTTTCGAACTTGCCGAGGCAAAGAAAGTCTGGCTCTGCGGCTGCAAGCATACCGATAAGCAACCCATGTGCGACGGAACCCACAGCCGATTGTGAAGACTCCGAAGGGCGGGGCGTCGACCGGACGGTTGACTGACCCTCATAGACAGCAGATGCCCATTTTTCGTAAAATCCCCGTTAAATTAGCGATATCCACGAATAACAGCAACGGGACGGACCATATGGTCCCTCCCGTTTTGCATGTCTAAGGTGACACAAATTGAACACGCTCGCATTGCTGGCCTTGGAAGACGGCACCGTTTTTCGGGGTATATCCATCGGAGCAGAAGATTGTTCCGTCGGTGAAGTGGTTTTCAACACGTCCATAACCGGCTACCAGGAAATCCTGACGGACCCGTCCTATGCCCGCCAAATCGTAACGCTCACGTATCCGCACATCGGTAACGTCGGCATCAACCGTGAAGACGTGGAGTCGGGGGGCGTCTACGCCAGCGGACTGGTTGTTCGCGACGTGCCGACGCGCTTGAGCAATTGGCGGGCCGACAAGGGGCTCCCGGAGTATCTGAAAGAAAATAGGGTGGTTGGCATTGCCGGAATCGACACCCGGAAACTGACCCGCACTCTTCGCGACAAGGGAGCCCAGCGCGGTTGCCTTATCGCCGGCAAAGAGATCGACCCGGATTATGCCGTCGCCAAAGCGCGGGAATTTCCGGGGCTGCAAGGCATGGACCTGGCCAAGGAGGTCACCGCACGACAAAGCTATGCGTGGTTGGAAACGTCCTGGCAGCTCGGGCAGGGATACGGCGAACTCGATCAGAATCGCTTCCATGTGGTCGCATATGATTTCGGCGTCAAACGCAATATTCTTCGCCTTCTCGCCGACAGGGGTTGCCGCTTGACGGTAGTTCCGGCCACGGCATCGGCCCGTGAGGTTCTGGCATTGAACCCGGACGGAATCTTCTTATCGAACGGACCGGGCGATCCCGAGCCTTGCGATTACGCCATCCAAGCAATCCGGGAGTTTCTGGACATCCAGATTCCGGTATTCGGTATATGTCTCGGCCATCAGTTGTTAGCTTTGGCAAGCGGCGCGAGGACGATGAAGATGAAGTTCGGTCACCACGGCGCCAACCACCCCGTTCAGGAACTGGATACCGGTCGCGTATTGATCACGAGCCAAAATCACGGCTTTGCTGTGGACGAAGGCAGCCTGCCGCGAAACGTACGACCGATCTACCGCTCGCTCTTCGACGGCAGCCTGCAGGGCATCGAGCTGACCGATCGCCCGGCCTTCAGTTTTCAAGGCCATCCCGAGGCCAGTCCCGGACCGCACGACCTGACGCCGTTGTTCGACCGCTTTATCGAAAGCATGGCCTGTCGCCAGGACGGCCGGTCCGCACGCACGGTACCCGCAGGTTGAGTTTATTCGCACAGTCCGGAACGGTTTTCGCTCAGACATAGATCAACGATACAACGCTTCATGCCTAAAAGAACCGACATTCAGTCCATCCTTTTACTCGGCGCCGGTCCCATCGTCATCGGGCAGGCCTGCGAGTTCGACTATTCCGGCGCACAGGCGTGCAAGGCACTAAAGGAAGAGGGCTACCGGGTGATCCTGGTCAACTCCAACCCGGCCACCATCATGACCGATCCGGAGATGGCCGATGCCACCTACATCGAGCCTATAGACTGGCAGACCGTCGCCAAAATCATCGAGAAGGAGCGGCCGGACGCGCTGTTGCCGACCATGGGCGGACAGACCGCGCTGAATTGCGCGCTCGATCTGGACCGTAACGGGGTGCTGGAGAAATTCGGCGTACAGATGATCGGAGCCTCCAAGGAAGCCATCGACAAGGCCGAAGACCGGGAAAAATTCAAGCAGGCCATGACCAAGATCGGTCTGGGCTCGGCCCGTTCCGGCGTTGCCCACAGCCTGGAAGAAGCGCTCGCCTGTCTGGACGAAATCGGCTTTCCGGCCATCATCCGTCCTTCATTCACGCTGGGCGGTTCGGGCGGCGGCATCGCCTACAACCGACAGGAATTCGTCGAAATTTGCGAACGCGGCCTGGAACTTTCGCCCACCCACGAGCTTCTCATCGAGGAATCGGTGCTGGGCTGGAAAGAGTTCGAGATGGAAGTGGTGCGCGACCGCAAGGACAACTGCATCATCATCTGCTCCATCGAGAATCTGGATCCCATGGGAGTCCATACCGGCGACTCCATCACCGTCGCCCCGGCGCAGACCCTGACGGACAAGGAATACCAGATCATGCGCGACGCCTCCATCGCGGTGCTGCGCGAGATCGGAGTCGACACCGGCGGTTCCAACGTACAGTTCGCGATTAACCCCAAGGACGGGCGTATGATCGTCATCGAGATGAATCCCCGCGTGAGCCGTTCCTCGGCCCTGGCGTCCAAGGCGACCGGATTCCCGATCGCCAAGGTTGCTGCCAAACTGGCGGTCGGCTATACGCTGGACGAACTCAGGAACGAGATCACCGGAGGCGCGACGCCGGCCTCGTTCGAGCCGACCATCGATTACGTGGTCACCAAGGTGCCCCGGTTCGCGTTCGAAAAGTTTCCGCAGGCGGACGATCGGCTGACGACCCAAATGAAGTCGGTCGGCGAGGCCATGGCCATAGGCCGCACCTTCCATGAGTCTCTGCAAAAAGCCCTGCGCAGCCTGGAAACCGGCGTGGACGGTCTGGTCGGAAAGCTCGACGTTTCCGCCGAGGATGCCGGCAATATTCTTCTTCGGGAGCTTCGTCATCCCGGACCCGAGCGCATCTTCTATATCGCCGACGCTTTCCGGGCGGGATGGATGTTGGACGAGGTGCATGCCCATTGCCGCGTCGACCCGTGGTTCCTGGCCCAGATCGAGGAGTTGGTGCAGGAAGAAATGGGACTGGCGAAGCGCACCTTGGCCACGCTGTCTTCGGAAGAACTGTTCGCTTTAAAACGCAAAGGGTTCGCCGATTCGCGTCTCGCGGCGCTGTTGGGCAGCGCCGAGTCGGAAGTCCGGGCCGTGCGCCACAAGCACGGCATCCGTCCGGTTTACAAGCGCATCGATTCTTGTGCGGCGGAGTTCGCCACGGCAACGGCCTACCTTTATTCCACTTATGAGGAAGAATGCGAGGCGAATCCTACCGAGCGGAAGAAAATCATCGTTTTGGGCGGCGGACCCAATCGAATCGGCCAGGGCATCGAATTCGACTACTGCTGCGTGCACGCCGCGATGGCGCTGCGTGAAGATGGTTACGAAACCATCATGATCAACTGCAACCCGGAAACGGTCTCCACCGACTTCGACACGTCCGACCGGCTCTATTTCGAACCGCTCACGCTGGAAGACGTGCTGGAGATCATTGATCTGGAAAAACCAGCCGGGGTCATCGTCCAGTACGGTGGCCAGACGCCGCTGAAGCTGGCGCGGGCGCTGGAGGCGGCCGATGCGCCCATTATCGGCACCTCGCCCGATTCCATCGATCTGGCGGAGGACCGGGAGCGTTTCCAAAAGCTGGTCGATCGCCTAAATCTCAAACAGCCGCCCAACCGCACCGCGCGTTCCCTGGACGAAGCCATGCGCTGCGCGAACGAAATCGGCTATCCGCTGGTGGTGCGGCCGTCTTATGTATTAGGCGGGCGGGCCATGGAAATCGTGTTCAACGACGAGGACCTGGGGCGCTACATGCGCGAGGCGGTGAGCGTTTCCAACGAGTCGCCGGTGCTGTTGGACCGGTTCCTGGACGATGCCATCGAAATGGACGTCGACGCGATATGCGACGGAAAACGAGTCCTGATCGGCGGACTGATGCAGCACATCGAGCAGGCGGGCGTGCATTCCGGCGATTCGGCGTGCTCGATTCCGCCGTATGATTTGAGCCCCGAGCTTCAGACTCGGGTGCGCGAACAGGTTCGTCAGCTTGCCGAGGCCCTGGGCGTTGTGGGGCTCATGAACACCCAGTTCGCCATCAAGGGCGAAGAAATTTTCATTCTGGAAGTCAATCCGCGCGCTTCGCGCACCGTTCCGTTCGTATCCAAGGCCACCGGCTATCCGCTGGCCAAGATCGCGGCCCGCTGTATGGTGGGAAAAAGTCTGGACGAACAAGGCATCTTCGAGGAACGCGTACCGGAGTATTACTCGGTCAAAGAGGCGGTGTTTCCCTTCATCAAATTCCCCGGCGTGGACCCGCTGCTCGGCCCGGAAATGAAGTCCACCGGCGAAGTGATGGGCGTGGGAGTCACGTTCGGCGAGGCTTACGCCAAAGCGCAGCGCGCCGCCAGCGTAAAACTGGCCCACAGCGGCAATGTGCTGATCAGTGTGAGGGAGAGCGACAAGTCCAAGGTCATCCCGATAGCCCGAGATCTTCTGGCCAAAGGTTTCCGATTAGTGGCCACGCGCGGATCGGCGAGAGTGCTCGAAGACGCCGGCATACCTTGCATCACCGTGAACAAGGTTTACGAGGGGCGTCCGCATATCGTGGATATGATCAAGAACGACGAACTCCAGTTCATCATCAACACGACCGAAGGCAAGAAAGCCATTGCCGATTCATTCACCATTCGGCGCCAGGCACTGCAACAGCAGATTACCTACACGACTACTATTTCCGGTGCCCGTGCCACCTGTTCCGCCCTTAGCGAACTGGATGCCGGCGATGTCAATCGCCTACAGGATTTGCACCAGGAATTCTGCAAAGTGTGACTTTTGAGGAAACGCAACTATGAATAAAGTTCCACTGACCGCCCGTGGGGCAGAAAAGCTGCGCGAAGAGCTTAACCACCTTAAGACAGTCATGCGCCCGAGGATTATCGAAGCCATCGCCGAGGCTCGGTCGCACGGCGATTTGAAGGAAAACGCGGAATATCACGCGGCGCGCGAGCAACAGGGATTTACCGAAGGCCGGATCAAGGAAATCGAGGCCAAGTTGGCGCACGCTCAAATCATCGATGTGACGACGCTCAATGCCGGGGGCAAGGTGGTTTTTGGGGCCACGGTCGAGCTTGAAGACATGGGCAGCGGCGATTCGGTGACTTACCAAATCGTCGGCGAGGATGAAGCCAATATCAAGGAAGGACTGATCTCCATCACCTCGCCCATCGCCCGGGCGCTGATCGGCAAGCGGGAGGGCGATGTCGCGACGGTACAGGCGCCGGGTGGCGTAAGGGAATTCGAAGTTTGCTCGGTCAAATATATTTAGTTATTTCTTGTCAGGATTTTGCCGATAAAGCGTGATGATATGGCCGATCGATTGAATCAATTCGGCGCCCAGTTCTCCGCAGATCTGGGCGGTCATCTCGCGGCGTTCTTCTCGGTCGGCGGCGTTCACCCGCACCTTGATCAATTCATGATGGTCCAAGGCTAAACCGATCTCGTTCAATACGGCGGGTGTGATTCCCGCCTGGCCGGTGATGACGACGGGTTTCAGGGAATGGGCCTTGGCACGCAAGAATTTCTTATAATCAGATTTCAACTCGGATTTCCTCGGGAACTGGGATTCAATTTGGCCGTACATTAGATTATGCCGCGTAGTCGAAGCAGCCGTCGTTGGCTGGCCGAACACTTTTCCGACGAATATGTAAAACAAGCCCAAGCGCTTGGCTACCGCTCACGGGCGGTGTTTAAGCTGAAAGAATTGGACGAGCGGGAGCACTTGTTCAAGCCGGGCATGGTGGTGCTGGACTTGGGAGCCGCGCCGGGCGGTTGGTCCCAGTACGCAGCTGAGCGGATCGGAAAAAGCGGCGAAATTATAGCGCTTGATCTTCTGCCGATGGAAGCGATTCCGGGTGTGACCGCAATTCAGGGCGATTTTCGGGAAGAATCCGTATTGGAGCAGTTGCAGGCGAAACTGGAGGGCCGGCCGGTCGACCTGATCTTGTCCGATATGGCGCCCAACATGAGCGGCGCACGCGTTGTGGATCAGGCAAGAGCGATGTATCTCGCCGAATTGGCTCTCGATACCGCCGAACAGCTCCTCAAGCCCGGCGGGAGCTTTGTGGCCAAGCTGTTCCAAGGACCCGACTTCGACGACTTCGTGCGGAAATCCCGCCAGATGTTCGGCAAGGTGTCGGTGCGAAAACCCAAAGCTTCGCGGGATCGAAGCCCCGAAGTCTATTTGGTGGCCAAGTCGAGAAAATCGTAGATTAACCCGCATTTCTCACTCTCCTCCAATCGCAAACGTCGCTTTAGTCGCGACCTTCCAATCGCAAACGGGCCTTTAGAGCATTTTCATACCTACTGTACGGGCACTCGCGAGTAGGTCGGGAATCCTTCCCAATCGCAAACGGTCATCCGGGGAGCGCCCGAATGACCCTTCCAATCGCAAACGGCGTCTTCGGGAAGGGCGTGGCCGGCGCTCCCGGCCAGGCCGTTTGCGATTGGAAGGGTCATCCCAGCGCTCCTGGGATGACCGTTTGCGATTGGAGCGCCGAAGCCCCCCTTCCCGACGCCACGTCCCGGCCGAGCGTCTTCGTCGGCAAAGGATTGCCGACCTACGAATGCTTGAATCAATTTACCGTCGCCGAAGGCGCCAACGACTCCTGCCAGGCCTGTTTTGCCGTGCGAGCGAGTGAAAACGCTCTAGTCGGCCCCTTCCAATCGCAAACGGCATCTCTGGGAGCGTCAGAGATGCCCTTCCAATCGCAAACGGTCGCTTCGGGAGCGCCGAAGCGACCCTTCCTACTACGGACGCCGTCCCAATTGCAAACAGAGGCCGTAGGATGCTGTGAAGAACGAACCGCCCTTCGACTGGGCTCAGGACAGGCATCGTTCGCGAGCGATGCACCCAATCGCAAACGGTTGCTTTAGTCGCAACCCTTCCTTGGTCGGCACATCCTATAGCCTTGGCACGGCGGCTCGACGTAGTGTCGGCTACGCCTCCGCCGTCGCTCAGTCCGTGCGGCGCGCCACAGCGGAGTTTCGACGCCGTCGCTACGAAGGAGGGTGAGAAATGCGGGTTTAAACCTGCTCCCGGCTCAAGGGTATGGTTTTGGGTGGTTTTACCAACTGAGCCGGGGCGGCGTCTTCCGGCGGAATTTCCTCTTCCCCCAATCGCGGCCAAGCCGCCAGTACCGCCTTGACCAATGTCGCCAAGGGAATGGCGAAAAACACGCCCCAGAATCCCCAGAACCCGCCGAAAAACAAGATGGCGACGATGATGGCCACCGGGTGCAGGTTGACCACTTCGGAAAACAGCAGCGGTACTAATACGACCCCGTCCAGGGCCTGAATGATGCCGTAAGCCAGCAGCAAATACCAAAAATCGTCGGTGAGTCCCCACTGGAAGAAAGCCACGATCATCACCGGAAACGTTACCAATGTCGCGCCGACGTAGGGAATGATCACCGAGAGCCCCATCAGCACCGCGAGCAGCAGCGAGTAATTGAGCCCCATCAGCGAGAACACCGCATAGCTGACGGCGAGCAGCACCGTGACCTCGAAGAACTTTCCGCGTACGTAATTTCCGATTTGCATGTCTACCTCGCGCCACACACGGGTAGAAAGATTGCGGTCGCGGGGCATGTATTGGCTAAACCAACCGAGGATGTAGTCCTTGTCTTTAAGGAAGAAAAACACCAGCAACGGCACCAGGATCAGATAGACGATCAAAGTGATGGCGCTGACCAAGGACGCGTACGAATAAGTCAGCATGGATTGGCCCCAGGCGAGGAGTTCTCTCCGTACCACGCCGGTCAATTCGTAGATCTGTTCCTCGGTAATGAAGTTCGGATACTGCTGCGGCAGCTGCATCACCAGCATTTGTCCGCGGTTCATCCAAGCCGGCAGCTGCTCTATGAGTTGCACGGTTTGCTGATAAAGGAGCGGCAGGAGTGCGACGAACAAAAACAATAGAAAAGCGAGGAAAAGTACGTAGACGATGATGACTGCGGCAAGGCGGGGCAGCTTTTTCCGCACGCCGATTGCGACTAGGCCTTCCAGCAGATAGGCAATGACGCCTGCCGCGAATACCGGCATGAGCATCTGCCCCAAACTGATCACCAGCACGAAACCGACGATCAAAAGAATTGCGAAAGAGACGGCCTGCGAGTTCGGCAGCACTCGCTTGACCCAGTCACTCAACCATTCCCGCACGCTTTGCATGGTGAGAAGTTGCCCTTGTTATGAATTGTTGTTGTGTATTGGCGGACAAATAGTACAACAAACCCGTTGGACGAATAATGGACGTGCGCCAAGTACCTTGATTTCAATACATTTTAAAGCTTTTCTTGCACAATTTATCCACAGGCCCTCAACAGAGTAAACCACAGGATGTTGTGCTTGACGATATGGCGGACCACATTCTATAGTGTATGTCGTAATACATACAGCCATCCTCGGAGGACACGCATCTATGGAAACCGAATCCGCAGCCCGTACCAATCAGCCGACCGCGATTCCCTTGGATCTGCCAACTGTTTCCGCCGATCTGCGCGCAACCGCTCCCGGCGAGATGCGCGTCATCCGGCGCAACGGCAAGGTGACTATTTTCGACGCCGGCAAGATCAGCGTTGCCATTACCAAAGCATTTTTGGCCGTCGAAGGTAATACCGCCGCCGCTAGCCGCCGCATCCACGAGACCGTCGAGGAGCTGACCGGCCAGGTGGTCAATGCCCTGTTCCGGCGGAATCCTTCCGGCGGCACCATTCATATCGAAGACATTCAGGATCAGGTCGAACTGGGCTTGATGCGTGGGGGGCATCACAAGATCGCCCGCGCTTACGTGTTGTATCGCGAGGACAGGGCGCGGCTTCGGGCGCAGAAAGCCGCGGAGCAAGAAGGAGCCCAAGCGCCGGTCATTCACGTGACCCTGCCCGACGGCAGCCAAAAGCCATTGGACATGGCGCGCCTGCAAAAGATCGTCGAAGAAGCCTGCCGCGATCTCGCCGACGTGGATGGAGCCTGGATTCTGGAAGAAACGCAGCGCAACCTGTTCGACGGCGTGCCCGAGAAGGACGTGGCCCCGGCGCTTATGATGGCGGCGCGCGCCCGGATCGAACAGGAGCCGAATTATTCTTACGTGGCCGCCCGGCTGCTGCTGGACAGCCTGCGCAGCGAAGCGCTGAGTTTTCTCGGCCACGGCTTTTTCGAAGCCACTCAAGACGAAATGGCGGACCGCTATGCGGAATATTTCGCGGATTACGTGAAGCGCGGTGCCGAACTCGAGCTCTTGTCGCCCGAGCTGACCCGATTCGATTTGCAGCGCCTCGGCGCGGCGCTCAAACCCGAACGCGATCTTCAGTTCACGTATCTGGGCCTGCAAACGCTGTACGATCGTTACTTCATTCACGCCAAAGGCGTCCGTTTCGAGCTGCCCCAGGTGTTCTTCATGCGCGTCGCCATGGGGCTCGCCATCAGCGAAATCGATCGTGAAGCGAAAGCCATCGAGTTCTACAACCTGCTTTCCAGCTTCGATTTCATGAGTTCCACGCCCACCTTGTTCAACTCCGGCACACTGCGCCCGCAGCTCTCCTCGTGCTATCTCACCACCGTGCCGGATGATCTGGACGGCATCTTCGGTGCCATCAAGGACGACGCCCTTCTGTCGAAATATGCCGGCGGCCTGGGGAACGACTGGACCCGGGTTCGCGCCATGGGGTCCCATATCAAAGGCACCAACGGCAAATCCCAGGGCGTCGTTCCTTTCCTCAAGGTGGCCAACGACACGGCCGTCGCCGTCAATCAGGGCGGAAAGCGCAAGGGCGCCATGTGCGCCTATCTGGAAACCTGGCACCTGGATATCGAGGAGTTCCTGGAACTCCGCAAGAACACCGGCGACGATCGCCGCCGTACCCACGACATGAACACCGCCAACTGGGTGCCCGATCTGTTCATGAAGCGGGTGGCGGAAGAGGGCGACTGGACGCTGTTCACGCCCAGCGACACGCCGGATCTGCACGACCTCACCGGCGAAGCCTTCGAGAAGCGCTATTTGGAGTACGAAGCCAAGGTGGATCGCGGCGAAATCACGCTATACAAGCGGCTTCCGGCGACCCAGCTTTGGCGCAAGATGCTGTCCATGCTGTTCGAAACGGGACATCCCTGGGTCGCCTTCAAGGATCCGTGCAACCTGCGCTATACCAACCGGCACATGGGCGTGGTTCACAGCTCCAATCTCTGCACCGAGATCACCCTGCACACCAACGACAACGAAATCGCCGTGTGCAACCTGGGCAGCGTGAATCTGTCGAATCACGTCACCGAGGACGGCGTTCTCGACGCGCAGAAGCTGGAGAAAACGATCTCCACCGCAATGCGCATGCTGGACAACGTCATCGACATCAACTACTACAGCGTTCCCCAGGCGCGCCGCTCGAACCTGCGCCATCGGCCGGTGGGGCTGGGCATCATGGGCTTCCAGGAGACGCTGTACAAGCTGCGCATCCCCTATGCCTCGGATGAAGCCGTAAGCTTTGCGGACAAGAGCATGGAACTGGTGAGCTACTACGCCATCAAGGCGTCCACCGATCTCGCCGAAGAACGCGGCCGATATTCCAGCTTCGAAGGCTCGCTGTGGAGCCAGGGCATCCTGCCCTACGATTCCATGGCTCTGGTCGAACAGGGCAGGGGCGGTTATCTCCAGCAAGACCGCAGCTTTACCCTGGACTGGGACGCGCTCCGCGAGCGGGTGAAAACGGTCGGCATGCGCAACAGCAACACCATGGCGATTGCTCCGACGGCGACTATCTCCAATATCTGCGGCGTGTCGCAGTCGATCGAGCCGACCTATCAGAACCTGTTCGTCAAATCGAACCTCTCCGGCGAGTTCACCGTGGTCAATCCGTATCTGGTGAACGATCTCAAGAAGCTCGACCTGTGGGATGCGGTCATGATCAATGACCTCAAGTACTACGACGGCAGCCTGCAAAAGATCGAGCGCATACCGGACCAGCTCAAACAGATCTACGCCACCGCCTTCGAAGTCGACCCGCGCTGGCTGGTCGAAGCCGCCTCGCGCCGGCAAAAATGGATCGACCAGGCGCAATCCCTCAACCTGTACATGGCCGAGCCCTCCGGCAAGAAGCTCGACAACCTGTACAAGCTGGCCTGGATTCGCGGCCTCAAGACCACCTACTACCTCCGCACCATGGGCGCCACCCACGTGGAGAAGAGCACCGCCTTCGACGGCAAGCTCAACGCCGTGAAGACCGACCCCATCGACGATGCGATTCCCGGAACGAAGCACCACCCGGCGGAAGCCGCCTATGCCGAGGCGGCGGCTTCGGGGGTGAAGATGTGTTCGATTGATGATCCGGAATGTGAGGCGTGTCAATAATTTACTTCCTCTCTACTGTGGGACCTTTCAGTTCCCTCTCCCTCTGGGAGGGGGTTAGGGTGAGGGAAGGAAATTTATCGCTTAACCCATAAATTGTGGGAGAACGTTATGGCAAGAAATACAGGTAACGGTTTTCGCCGTGGATCTATCGATAATCGGTCGCAGACCCAAAATCCCAAAAACGGAAATTGGACAAAGCGTGATGCTTCAACTGGCCGTTTTATGGATCAAAAGACTGATGGCAAACCCTTTAAAGGCGTTGCGAAGGAACCGGATGATCGTCGTTGAGATACCGTATCTGTCGTAGTCGTAGGGTGGGTTAGGCGTAGCCGTAACCCACCGAATAAGGTTTCGCTTTTAAGGTGTCGCTGCCGCGACGGGTTGAATTGAGTGTGGGTTCTCGGACCCACAGCCGAGGTACTTTTCGCTATGAAACCCGTCCCTGGTTTTCACCCTGCGGGCCAGCCTTCCGGCTGTTCAAATTCGCTCCCGGCGAATTTGTGCTTGTCCAAAGACAAATTTGTCCGGAACAAATTTGGTCGCACGAAGGGCGCCCGAAGGGTTCGCGCCAGGACGGCGCGAAACAGCAGTACCCAAAAGAAAGGACACCCGATTGCCGCTTGTCTCCTCCGCTCCTCGCTTTCGGCGGGGGTCGCCAGAAGGGGCTTCCATGCCCCTCTGGCGACGCGCGGAATCCATTCCACGCCCCTGCCGGGCTATTCCCGCCGAAAGCTCCGGTGCTCGGCGCGGCAAACAGGGAAACAAAAGACTAGAGGAAATCGACCAGCATAAAATTCGACGGAATGCGCTGGGGAACGAGATCAGCAATTTGAAGGTAACCGCCATGCGACAAGAACATATCTTTCCGCCGGAAAAATTCCCTCTTACGGAGTCGATCTTGTTTGAAGGGGATGCGTTTCACGTTCTCCAACGAATCCCATCGGAATCAGTGCAATGTGTAGTCACGTCGCCGCCCTATTGGGGCCTGCGGGATTATGGCATCGAAGGCCAAATCGGATTGGAGCCGACGTTGCCGCAGTTTTTGAACCGGCTCGTCGCGATATTTGCGGAAATCAAACGGGTCCTCAAATCCGATGGGTTGTTATGGCTCAATATCGGCGATGGCTACACCAGCGGCAATCGGGGGTATCGAGCGCCGGACAAGAAAAATCCAGCGCGGGCAATGAACGTTCGCCCGGATACGCCGGAAGGTCTTAAACCCAAAGATTTGTTGGGCATTCCCTGGCGTCTGGCGTTTGCGCTCCAAGAAGATGGGTGGTATCTCCGCAGCGACATCGTTTGGCACAAACCCAATGCGATGCCAGAAAGTGTTGCTGATCGTCCGACCCGTGCCCATGAATATCTATTCATGTTCAGCAAATCGGAGCGTTATTATTACGACCGCGAGGCAATACGGGAGATAGGGGGAAACGGAAAACCACGTAATCGGCGCAGCGTCTGGGATATTAATACCCAAGCATTTCCGGGCGCGCATTTTGCCACGTTTCCGCCCGCTTTAATCGAGCCTTGCATACTCGCTTCCACGAAGCCGAACGATTTCGTGCTCGATCCTTTTTTCGGTTCAGGTACCGTAGGACTTGTTTGTTTAAGCCATGGACGCCGGTATGTGGGTATAGAACTTCATTCGGAATATGTCCGAATGGCGGTTCAAAGATTGGGTATTTTCGAACCGAGTGTCATTAAGGTAGCTGCATAATGGCTGCCTTCCGAATTCCCGCACCCGAATTGCAAATCGATTTTTCATTTGCACTCGGTCAGATGCGTACTTTGTACATGCAGGATGCGCTTGGTTCGACGGTAGAGAAGACCGATCTTGCCCTGCTGAATACCCAGTTATCCGAATACGTTCCCGAACATTGTCTTAAAGCCTTGGCTGCCCGAGGGCTGCGTGGCGAGTTGGTGTTTCCTGTTCCGTGCTTATTTGAACAGAATCCGCGATTATTAGGGTATTACCGGCTTTTGCTCGGCTTCAGTCAGAAAGCTTTTTATAGCGCGGAGTTTGGTGTTTCGGGTTTCAAAGCAATGGAAGAGTTCGGGCGTTTGAACGAGGGACAAAAGGCCTCTCTGTCCGCGCTGTGCAAAGCTTTGATCGATAGCGCTTGCGCCTTGGTGGAGGGTATCGGCGCAGATCGGCTCAGTCGCGAGTTACTGGACGACTTGGCCTTGCTGACGGTTGGTCCGCAACTCCGTGGCGGAGCGAATGTGAAGAAAGGGGCGGAAGGCATTGTTCGCGTGTTTGAGGCGATTCATCTTATCGTCCAACATGCCGCTACTTCATCGAGTTCGGGAAAAATAGAGATCGAAAACGCCGCAGGGCGCAAGGTGTCTATCGCATTTGCGCCCGATCCCGACATTGTCATACGTGAAGAAATGGCGAAAGGTAAATTTCGGAACATTATCGCCGTCGAAGTTAAAGGGGGTACCGATTTTTCCAACATTCACAACCGTATCGGAGAAGCTGAAAAAAGTCATCAAAAGGCAAAAGCTTCCGGTTATGTGGAATGCTGGACTGTCGTGAATGTCGACCGCATTGATCTTGATATGGCAAAGCGTGAGTCTCCTTCTACAAATCGGTTTTATCGGCTTTCGACGCTTATAAATGGTCGATCTGAGGAGTATGAGGATTTTAAAGATCGCATTATTTCACTGACCGGAATCCGGAATAATTGACGCTGATGAGTCTCATAGTCAGCAATGCGTCTGCAAAATGCGGGCATCACGTTGGATAGATTGTTTATGAATGAAGATGATTTGTCCGTCGACGCAGCCGAGCATCGCTGGCGTGGGCGGGAATGGCCCGAAGGGTGGACGCAGGGATGCGTCCACTCGGCAGTATGGTAGGGTGGGTTAGGCCTTCGGCCGTAACCCACCGAATAAAAGGTTTCGCTTCGCGAGGGTTCATTTGACTATGGGTCCGAGAACCCGCACTCATAAACCCGTCGCGGCAGCGACACCTTATTCTTTCGAACTCGAAAAAGATAAATACCATATTACGGAAGAGCTCTGAACGATACCGGCCATGCCGGTTGTCCAAAGAATTAGGCGCATGGAATAGCCTGCAAAGGACAGCGTGACACACCAGAATCTCGAGTTTGGCACATGGTCGTGCTGAAATGCCTTCGGCATCCAACAATCCAGTACGTGATGAGTCATCAAGGCGGTGAAATGCCGAAATACACGCTCGATGCTGTCAAGGCGTTACGGCGGCTGGAACCGCCGCAGCGGGCAGAGGCGCTGTCGCGTTATCCGCCGGAGGTGGCGCGGACTGTTTTCGAGCAGTTCGAAGCGCCGCTTCAGAAGGAGGTGCTGGCGTTTCTGCGCGATCATCAAGTCAATCGGTTGCTGGAGGACCTCGATCCGGATGATCGAGTCCGACTGCTGGATACCTTGCCTGAGCCGGTAGGCCAGGCTCTGCTGGCTCGCCTCAGTCCTCGCGAAAGGCGCCTGACCCACAAGTTGCTCGCCTTCCCTGCGGAGAGCGCGGGCCGCATCATGAACCCGGAGTATCTGCCGCTTCGGCCGGAACTTTCGGTGCGGGATGCGTTGATCCTAGTCCACCGCGAGGGCCGTGCGGTCGGTACAGTGAACGTGCTGCCGGTCCTCGATGGCGACGAGCGGCTGGTGGGATTGGCAATGCTCAGCGCACTGGTGCTGGCCGACCCGGACCAGCAGGTGGCGGACGTGATGCTGGCGCCGGTACCCACGGTAGCCCCTGAGACCGACCAGGAGCAGGTGGCCCGCCTGATTCAGGCGGCGGATCTATTGGCGCTGCCGGTAATCGACGATGCTCGGCATTTGCTCGGCTTGATTACGGTGGACGACGCCATGGACGTCGTTCAGCTCGAGCAGGAGGAGGACTTTGCTCGGGCCGGGGGTAGCGAGCCGGTGGATCGTCCCTATTTTTCGATCACCTTGTTGGATCTGGCCCGCGCCCGCTTTGTCTGGCTGTTGCTGCTTGCCTTGGCCGGCGCCCTGACGGTCAACGTAATCACCGCTTTCGAATCACTGCTGGAGCAGACGATCAGTCTCTCGGTGTTCATACCCCTTCTCGTCGGTATTGGGGGCAATTGTGGAGCCCAATCGGCGACTACCGTGATCCGTGCCATGGCCACAGGCGATGTCAACGGGGTGGGAGTCGGGCGCGTGGTATTCCGCGAGACTCGGATCGGCATTCTGCTCGGCACTGCCGTGGCTTTGCTCGCCTATGTGCCCGTGTTGCTGCTGTTCGAATCGGGGCTGGCTACGACAGTTTCCCTGACCCTGATCGCCATCTGTGTCCTCGCAACTCTGGTAGGTGCAGGCATGCCGCTGTTGGCGCGACGGTTCGGTATCGATCCGGCGGTAGTGAGCGCTCCTGTTGTAACGACGCTGGTCGATACTCTCGGCTTAGTCTTATATTTCCTGATTGCAAGGGTCGTCATGGAGTTTTGATGGCGGCGCGAATGGGGGGCGGGCGGAAACACAATTGACGTTTATCCGCGAGTAATCGGTTTACCCTGCCGGGGGGGCGGCGGATTGCTCCGCCAAAGCTCATTCGTGTCGGATCGGCTTTCTTTTTCTCAGCCCCAGCAAGAAACAATAAGCCCCTATCGCCGCCAAAACATGTTTGAGCGCATGCCCGCTGATCGGGTACATCACCTGAAAGATCGTCTCATCCAGCAGCTCCGCCAGTTTGGCGACCAAATAGAACCCGAGCAATGCCCAGATATACCCGCTTCCCGTGAACGAAGGTGAGAACAAAAGCAGTATCAGCGGAATCAGCAGCATGGGTAGAAATTGGACGAGGCCGTAAGGGCGTAGGTCCCCTTGTCCGGATTGTTCGGTCACGTGCCAATAGATGATGGAGGCAATACCGACGAGAATCAGCGGCCATAACAGTTTTTGCCCCGCCTGGCGGGAAATGTATTCGCCGACGATGATGGAGACGAAAGCCATGAAGGCGACGGTCATGGGCAGGCGGTCCCAGACCAGTGTCGTATTGTTTGGATCGAGATGGTAATACGCCGAGCCGGGGCCGATCAGTACGATACCGATGAAGAAGGCGAAATAGCTTGCCCGGAGCTCCGGGAGCGTTCGATCCGGCACTCCCCGGACGAGTTCCCGAAGCGCAGTCAGACCGACCAGGAGGAAGAGGAGATTGGTCGCGACATTCCAGAAATGCGGCACGCCGAACCACCGGCTGCGGTCGGCGAACTCGTGATAGGCCGGGTCTTGCGGGACGGCGGGAACCAAAAACATGCCGATGACCGCGAGCGCGATAATGCCGAGCAGTAAAGCCAGTTTTGGGGTTCTGTGGCGTTCTGTTTTCATGCGATGAAGCTAAAGGAATGCGAGCGTTGACGCACTCCATGCTATACACAGCCGGCCGGTCTGCATACTATTAGCCGACGGATGGCCTTGGGCGTCCGTGTTCAGACATGAGGAGACATCCTATGAAAACAATAACGCTGGGGTTGCTGGTCATGCTTTTAGGGGAGAGCGGCACGACAACCGCTACCGAGGCTGGTATCGAAAGCGCCACCAAACAACTCTTGAAAGATACTGCCAAAACGGTGGTTCAGCGCGGTACACGCGAGCGAGTGCACGTGGCGGCCGAGAGCATAGAGAAAGCCAAAAACCTGAGGGAAAGCATCGATAAAGCGTCTGCTGCGATAGGAGAGCAAGCCCTAGACACTGCCAAGGAATCTGCCGAGCGGCAGCTGAAGGATGCTGTCCCGGCACAAGCCAAACAAGGCGTCAAGGCTGTCGAGGACGGTGTGGATCAGGCCAAGGCGATCAAAAGCCAAGTCAAAAATGCACCCAAATCGACCCGGGACGCTGCTCAGGTCGTAAAACGCAAGGCTAAACAAGAAGCGGCCGAGAAGGCACTCGAGCTATTGCGTTAACCTGCTTTTTGCGCCTCGCCCGGTCAAGGGCGAGGTGGCAACCTCGATTGATAAACTCTTGGCCGGATTCACTCGGGCGTACGCCGGCCGATAGACCGTCCATATCCCGTGCAGTGTAAACACAGCCTATTAACGGCGGAATACCGCGGTGGACCATAACGCCCGCCCGAATTCGAGCCCATATCCTTGTTGAGATTCACGTTTGACGATGACCGAATACCGGAGCAACCGCACGATTTTTCCTCTTTCGACGGCAAAAACGACCATGGCGGGTTTTCCCACGGATGCCTCTGTGTGCGTGGGCATCTGCAGAAAAATGCCGGAACGGCTCAGGTTTTTGGTGATTCCGCGTGATGGATTGCCGGCAGGGGGGATGAGATAAGTGCGAACGGAAGAAATCGAACGCGGTGCGACCCGTCGATCTTCGGGGGAGTCGGTCTTTTTATTCATCGTGTCCAGCCTTTGTTATTAGATAACCCCAACGTCGAAATTTCATCACATTTGTCAGAGCTTGACGAGAACGGTTTGCACATCCCCGGTTCGGAGGCAACCCACATCCGAACTGTCTAAGGAGTAGAATAAATACCACAAATCGAGAGTCGACTTGGACTCGGAAGAGAATCAGTCGATCGAGATGCGACGCAGCAACCAAAGGAGCTCGGATCATGGCCGAAAAACTTTTGCGCGATATTAAACCGGTTTCCCCTGAAAACCTTGACGATCTGATGCTGATCATGGCCAAGAACATCGAAGAGTCGTTATTCAAGAGCGGAGCACGGCCGGGGCTCGATTATTCCATCTTGGACCTTTACAAACTGGCGCAGCCCTTTGCGCTGGAAGTGTTCAGGAAGAACATCAACACCATGTCCTTTACCGTGCAGTGGTAGCGCGGTTCGGCCCAAAAAACGCGGGAGAGGCTTGCCGGCAAAAGTTATAGCCTACATATTGTGTCTATAATGTTTTTGTGCACAATATATAGTCGCTTAGGTTGGCAACCGCTCAACGATCGAGAGTTGCATAGATATTTCTCCTGAACACTCACGGGCCGAAAAGAGGAAAAAAGCATGTTGAATTGGGAAGATCCCCTCGCTGGCGTTACCGGCAAATCCGTCAAAGCTGAAACTAATCCGAATGCGCCCCGGCTGGCGGAATGGGGAGGGGAACTAGCCGCAGCGCGCGATACCGGCAAGGTCAGTCCCGAATTTCAGGATTTTTTTGCTGAAACGCGATACGAAGCGGACCAGGGGATTGCTGCGGGCAGCGACTCTCGTACCGGTGCGACTGGCCTTGAGAGCATCGAAATGGGGGCCCGGCGCATCCAGGTCGATGACAAGCAGATTATCAATTGCCGCGCCGACCTGAATCAGCTCGTGCCGTTCAAGTACCGTTGGGCCTGGCAGAAATATCTGGATGCCTGCGCCAATCACTGGATGCCGCAGGAAATCAACATGAACGCGGACATTGCGCTTTGGAAGAGTATCGACGGACTGACCGAAGACGAGCGCACCATCATCAAGCGAAATCTCGGATTCTTTTCCACCGCCGATTCCCTGGTGGCCAACAATCTGGTTTTGGCGGTATACCGGCACATTACCAATCCGGAGTGCCGCCAATATCTGCTGCGCCAGGCTTTCGAAGAGGCTCTGCACACTCATGCCTACCAGTATGTCGTCGAGTCTCTCGGCATGGACGAGGGAGAGGTGTTCAACATGTACCGTGAATTGCCGGCCGTGGCGCGCAAGGCGGAGTGGGCCTTGCCGTTCACCCAGTCTCTGGGCGATCCCGCATTCCGGACCGGAACGCCCGAAGACGATCAGCGCCTGCTTCGCGATCTCATCGCCTTCTACGTGATTTTCGAAGGGATCTTCTTCTACGTCGGCTTTACCCAAATCCTTTCGATGGGGCGACGCAACAAAATGACGGGCACCGCCGAGCAGTTTCAATACATCTTGCGGGACGAATCGATGCACATGAACTTCGGCATCGATGTCATCAACCAAATCAAGATCGAGAATCCGCATCTCTGGCGCAAAGACTTTCAGGATGAAATCATCCGCATGATTCGCGAGGCGGTGGAGATAGAGACGCAATATGCCTACGACACCATGCCGCGTGGCGTATTGGGGCTGAATGCCGGCATGTTCAAGGATTATCTGGAGTTCATCGCCAACCGACGCTGCGCCCAGATCGGTTTGCCGGAGCAGTACCCCGGCGCTGGCAATCCATTCCCTTGGATGAGCGAAATCCTGGATCTCAAGAAGGAGAAGAACTTCTTCGAGACCCGGGTAACGGAATATCAGACCGGCGGCGTTCTGAGCTGGGATTGATCTCGGTCTCTTCCCGGAACTACGCTCTATAGCATTTTTCCGGTTTGGCGTGGCGCCCGAAGGTGCAGTAGGTCGGCATCCTTTCCCAATCGCAAACGGTCGCTTTAGTCGCGACCCTTCCCGACGCAGCGGGTTTGTCGGCAAAGGATTGCCGACCTACAAACTCCCGATCCTCGCCGCTAAACCGCGGTGAAAAGCGCTCTATAGGCCATCAGGCTTCCCTGTCCGGTTGGCGACAGTGCAGCGCTTATCGATCGTGCTGCGCTGTCTCGCTGGCCGACCGGAGCAAGCTTCCTCTACCGACGGAGAGTCCCCGGCATCGTAGTCTTCCCGTGTAAAGCCGGGCAAGCTAAGGCCTCATCGCCGGGTATACCGGTGCTTGGCGCCAGCCGGGAAGTACTCGGGATCCTCGAACGGCCGTAGCGTAACTTTGGGGAGTTGTTTTTCCGGCGGCGTGTAGTTGGCGAATTCGCTGTTGAGCCGCAACAACTGCGCTTTGACGGATTCCGCAAGCGTCCGGCATTTCTGATCGTCCGCCGTGGCGCCGGGCAGAAGTTCGGCGGTCACGCTCAGGTATTTGTCCCCGTCTGCCGATTCCTTCGTTTCCAGGACGAATTTGCCCGTCGCCCAAGCCATGATATGCGGCTGTTCCAGGCCGACCGTCACGTTTTCCGGATAGATATTGGCACCGTAGAAAGACACGGTGAAATCCGCGCGTCCGAATACATAAACGAAGGGCAGGGGTCTACAGGGAAAGGTTTCGTCCAAACCGTATTCGGCCAGCGGGCCCGCTCCCCAATCTCGCAGAAAATCGCGCATCTCACCGTAACCGACAACTCCGCCTTTATCGGCGATGTGATAGCGGATCAGCGGCACTCCGTTGTCGCCCGAAACCACCAGGGTTTCCTCGTGGACCTCGAACAACCGGCTGATCGGGTCGTACTGAACCAGCGTAGGCAGGCGCGATTCGCCGAAGAGCTCCCTGGCCGCCTCGGGGCGGTCCGCCAGAAAGCGGCGGACGGCGATGCTCAGCGGCGTTTCGTTGCCCAAAACCCCGGCATCCGCCGTGCCATAGAGCGAGGCCGAATCGTAGCAGGGCGCTTTCGAGCCGACCCGCTCGCCTACCAGGTTCCGCCATTCCTCGCTGAACACTTCGCCGGCGAAGACCATTTTCACCCGATAGCGCGGCCATTCGATTCCGGCGGCAAGACCCGCATCGATGACATCTTTGATGAACGGCGGATAGCCGAGGAGCACGGTTTGTTCGAAACTCGGCGAGAGTTCCTGGATCACCCGGAAGATTTCGTCCTTTTTGTTGCCGGGCGTCGCCACCATCAGGGGATACCCTTTGGCTGCGAGATGCCAGGCGCAGGACGTGGTGTACAGTCCGCCGACCCAGTTCCCGAGGGCGAAGCAAACCACGGCCAGCGTGCTGCGTTCGTGCGCCCAGAAACTGTCGTGAAATATCTGCTCGAAACGAAGCGCGATATCGAGCTCGTCGATGATCGATCTGGGCCAGAACGTGGGTTTTCCGGTCGAACCCGAGGAAACCGCCACCCGGTCGCACTCCGCCAAGCGGCCGTTGCGGCAGCGCTCCGGCAGTGGGTAGACATGCATGTAATTGGGCTTGTCGATCAGGGGAAGCTGCCGAAAGGCATCAAAGGATCCGACGGTCTCCGGCGCTATGCCATGGGCGCCGAGAAATGTTCGGTAAGCCGGAACACGGCTCGCCGTTCGGTGGAAAAGGTCCAATACGGCGGATTCAGCATCCATGGCAAGCCGGTCGGCCATCAGTTCGTCGAGCGAGCTAAATAGAAAGTGGTGAAGCCGGCTTTGAATTTCGGAAGTGCGATGGGTCAACACGGTTCGTCGCGCCGATTAAAATGTGGTGCTTTGAATTATGATCTCCGGCCACCCTGGGCGCCACCGCCATCGAAACTTCGCGGGCGTGCCGAGGTGTGCTTATTGACGCGGTCTATAACTTATAGACCGCGTCAATCCGGGGCAGGGATGCTCCGGCGCGGCGACGAGCCGCGTGAGCCCAGGGCGGGCGTGTACCGGCCTGGGCGGCGGCCCGAAATACCAGGAGGGTATATACGGGTCCGATTAATAATTGGATTCGAAGTCGATGAGCAAAGTTTGGGTCTTTCAGCAATCTACATTAGAAGTCGCACTGGACGAGTGGGTCCAGGAGCAGATCAATCACTATCCGCACAAGGAGGAGCTTATCCGCACCGTGGCTCTCGCGATGCGCGATTTCCTCGATTCGCGGCAGGTGGCGGAGCACAAGATGGTGATGAACGTGTCGGACAAACCCTAGTCTCGAACGTGCCGGCCGCGCAACGGGCTTCTCGACAAACGAATTGCAGGTACGCGATCCTTTGCCGCCGAAAGTGTCTTGACGGCGTTCCGCCGATTTGTTTCAGTCGGCAGGATGATCGTTCCGATTCCGGCTTGTCCGAAGGAGGCAATATGCGCGGTTTGGTTAAGACGGCGGTTTTGTTGATCGCTATCGCGAGCGGAAGCGTCTGGGCTTACGGTGGCGGGGGCGGCGGAAGCAGCGGGTGCGCCGAGCCGAAATTCTTCGAACCGAATCCGACCGGCGCCGTTGCCGCGCTTGCCGAGTTCGCTTTCGTCGCGTCGGACAATACCGACAGCGATACTCTTACGGTCGAAATCAACGGCCAGACGGTTCAGCCGGTACTCGAACGCATGAGAAGCGGCGACTGGCGAGTCAAGGCCGTCCCGCCGCAGCCCCTCACCGAGCCCGGTAAGATTCGGATTTCGGTCAAGGCGAAGAGCCGGGACGGGTGCTGGGGATTTCAGCCGTATGCTGTCGAGGTCAAGCCGTGAGTTTCCGGCCGACTGCGCCAACGTGAGCTTTTCGGCCGTTTTATCCCCACTGCTCCAGCACTACGACCTTCCACGCGCGGTTTTTTGTAGGCCAAACCGTTTGCCAGGCGGCAATGCGATTGGATTCTCGGCCGCTTCCATGGGTCGGGCCGTGGTAATAGCCGATGCCGGCTTCCTGATCCGCAATCTGTCTCGCGAGCTGGCGCAATTCGGGAATTTTGTCGAACCGTTCTTCGCGGAACAGGTTTTCCCCGATTTCGTCGGTATCGGTGTCGTAAAGGATGAAACCGTCGTCCTGAATGATCCACACCGCTCTCTCCTGGGTTTGGAGTCCGGCGGGCAATAGTTTTCCCAGGAACTCGGCGGCCTTGAAACGGGCGGACAGAAAACCCGGTATGGTCTTGCCGCGCTTTATGGGTACGACGAGGGTTACGGCGTCGAAACCTTCGGGCGCCTCGTAGACGCGGCTCAGTATGGGTTCGGTCAATTCCAGCGCCAGACGATTGTGTTCGAGCCGGGAGGTATCGGCGCCGATGGCTTCAGCGTATTTCGCCGGCGCCACGGCGGTGATCGTGCCGGGGGCGATCGTGGCGGCAAAAAGCTCGGCGTCGGGATACCGGGTCAGCAGGGATGTCAGAATCGGAGTCATGGCCTTGCGGTCGCCTACGTTGCCCGCGGCGTCCGCGAGCCGTTCCATCCCGCTTCGTATCGAGCCTATGGCATTCGCTATGTCTTCCGCGATCTGATCGGCGGCGGTCAGGTTTTCGTTGGATATGCGGGTGACGTCGGCCAGCGCCGTTTCCGCGCGCTCGCGGGCATGGACCGCCATTCGTCGCTCGGCGACGGCCACTTCCCGCTCTTTCCGGGCATCCATGGCAAAATGGACCGCCAGCCCCGCACCGATCGCGACGGCCATGACGACCGCAAGTCCAGCGGAAAGCGCTGCCTTGTTGCGGGCGACGAAACGGCGCAGCAACTCGCCGCGCGAATAAGCGTACGCGCTGACCAATCGTCCATCGCGGAAAGCGCGCAGCTCGTCGGTCAATTCGGCGGCGTCCCGGAAGCGGCAAAGCTTGTCCTTCGCGAGGGCCTTGTCGCAAATGGCGGTAAGCTCGGCCGGTGCGGGAACCGGACCTTTGCGCGAGGAGGGCAGCGGCGCTTTGGACTTGAGCTGCTCGACGATGGACGAGAGGCTGCCTTTGAGCGGCGCCCGTCCGACCAAGATGTGATACAGAATGCAGCCGAGGGCGAATACGTCGGTTCGCGCGTCCACTTCGCCATAACGCTGATCCACTTGTTCGGGCGCCATATAAGCGGGTGTCCCGAGGATTTCGCTGACTTGAGTGAGGTCGTCGGATCCGGCCTCTTCGGATGCGGCCGGTACGGCCCGGCGGAAGACATCGGCTTCGATGCCGATCTTGGCGAGACCCCAGTCCAGGATGATGGTTTCGCCGAATTGTCCCAGCACGATGTTGCCGGGTTTGAGATCCCGGTGCACCACGCCTTTTGAATGGGCGTAGGCCATAGCCTCGCAGACATCGATGAGCCGGTCGAGCAATTGCAGACGTTTTGCAAGCGCCTGTTCGGGCTGTTCCGAATTGCATGCGGAAAGCGCTTCGGCCAGGGTCTGCCCCCGTACGAGGCGCATCACGTAATAAGGAGCACCTTGGGAAGTGGTTCCCATGTCGTAGACTGGAACGATGCCCGGATGCTCCAGGCGTCCCGTGATTTGGGCCTCACGGAGAAAACGGAGCCTGATGGTGGAGTCGACGGCTTCGTTCGATGCGAGCATTTCCTTGATGGCGACCTGACGCCCAACGCGCTCGTCGAAACCGAGCAGCACCCGCCCCACGCCCCCCTGGCCCACTGTGCCGCACAAGGAGTAATGATCGGTGAGTCTGTAATCGGCTGTGGATTCCTGCGAACCTTGCGCAGCATCGAGCTGGAGTTTCAGCACCGTGTAATCGTCGAAATCGGCGTTATCGTTACCGCGCATTGGTCGATCGTGTGTATTGAACGAAGTTCACATTAATGTAGTTCGTCATCGGCTAAGGGACAAACGGACGGCGACGATCGCGCCGAACCGATCGGCGCCACGGTCGGCTCTTATCCAAGAACGGAAGGGGCGGAACGCGGGTCTAATTGCTTGACGTTGCCCGAATCGTACGGAAGTAGCGATATGGTCACTAAGCGCGTAATGGGCGATTTAGCGACAGGGGCAGAGAACGAAGGCGTGCGGAAGGGAGTCGCCGTCAGCTCAGGGAAATCGAGTCCGGTCAGGTGCCTTTTGTTCTGCCTTCTCGCGAGCATCGCGGTCTTGTGGTTTCGACCGGTGCATTCGGCGGAGATCTACAAATGCCGAACCGATGCCGGGTTGTTATATACCGATGAACCGGCTTCGAGGAGTTGCCGTCGGATGCATATCAAGGTCACCAAACCCGACCCCGAGGCGATTGCGCGATTGGAGGAATGGAAAGAGCAGCAGGCGGCCGAGGCGGCTCGGAAAGCGGCGGAAGCGCGTGAAGAACGCTTGGTCCGGGTTCGCGAGCTGGAAGCCCTGGCGGCATGGCAATCGGCGCGCGCGGCTATGGTGGACGCCGAGGCCGCTCAGTATTGCCAATATCCTCAGCCGGTCTATTTTCCGTTATGGACTTATCCCGGAGTCCCCATTTTTCGCGATTATTCGAGTTTTAGCGGATATCCGTTCCCGTATGGGCACGACGCAAGACGCTACTCGCGATACGGAATGTCGCCCGACCGAATTCATTTCTGGCGAGAGCGGCGATAAGGACCGGGCCGAACAAGGGAACATTCCTCGCGCCGGCAGGTGCGGCAACGCGAAATCAAACCGAGCCGATAAGAAAGGCGACGACGAACGAACCGAAAAGAACAAACAGTCTCCCGAGAAGCCTGACGCCAAGTCTCAGCTCCACGACGGGGTTTCCTAAAACCGCGGCTCGTCGCGTTTCTGCCTGACGCGGATGTTGTTCTCGACCGACTTGACGCCTCGGATTCCGCGCGTGATCGCCTCGGCATGCCGGCGTTGATCCTCGTCGGGAACGAAACCGCCGAGTTGCACATGCCCCTGATGGGCTTGCACCTGGATGCCGAGACCGCCGACATAAATGTCCTGTAAAAGCGCTGCCTTGACCCTGCTCGCAATAGTAACGTCGTCGGCATTGGCGCCGAACTCCGTCTTCTTGCCTTCCGAATTGGCGCAGCCGGTCAGGACGAGCACCGCAATGGACACCAGGAAATATCGCCGTTTCATTTTTTCCTTGCCTGGTTTCGATCTACGGCAGTAGCCAAGCCCAAATGCTCGTTCAATCCAGTCGTACTTGAAGCATGAGACGCTCTTAGCCAGCCGTCCCTAGAGCGTCTCGTTTCCTCCGTCATCTGAGCGAGATCGGGGTTTTCGTGCTGGATTCGCGTTGGCGCTCGAAAGGCGCTTCTGTTTAGCGTCGGCCGCAAACCCGATGTGAAAATCTATTGGTTTTGCCCGTCTTCGGAGCCGCCTTCTCCGCCTTCCGTGCCGCTGTCTCCGCCCGTTGCCCCGCCGGGACTGCCCGTACCTTGCTCGCCTTCGGGCTGCCGTTGCTCCATCCCGGGTTGGGGCTGCTGGCCTTCGCCTTGGGGTTGCTGTCCCGTCTCCGGCTGACCGGTTCCGCCTTCTTTTTGTTTTTCCCCGAATGGTTGGAAACCCTCCCAGCCGGGGTAGGACTTATCGCGATCGGCTTCGGTCCCCGCGACGACAGTCGCCTTGTCCAGAGATTTCTTAGCCGCCCAGACCGGATTCGCGACAAATAGCAGACTCGATACGGCTGCCGCCAGGGCGATCGAGATTTTGTGGCGCATGGATTCCCTCCTGTTTCGCATCCTTATTCGGAAGCTGCCCGACAACATCGAATGAAAATTACTAATAGCACGAACGCCGGTCTCGGTCTCTATGGACTATTACGAGGGGAAGGTGCCGAGCTCATGTAAACATGCAAACACCCATACTCCGATTTCGCCCCACGGCCCGGTGAAATGCGGTTAATCGGAGGTCTCGTGAAAAGACGTTAAACTACGCGCCAACTTTTGCCTCCGTCCCGTCCGCAGAAAGGGGATCATGCGGCAACCCTATGCGGCGATGGAGCGGGCGAACCCTGCGACTTGTCACGAAACACAATCAATATCCAATAATGTTCAGTATTTGGGCGGAATTTGCCGCTTGCTTCCTCTTGATCGCTTATGCCGGAACGAAGCTTTCGTTATACGGCGATGTCATTGCTGACAAGACCGGCCTCTCGGGAAACTGGGTGGGACTGGTCATGCTTGCCACCGCGACATCGTTGCCCGAGTTGATTACCGGGTTAAGCTCGGTCACGCTCGCATCGGCGCCGAACATCGCCGTGGGTAATGTGCTCGGTGCTTGCGTTTTAAATCTGATGATTCTGGTCGTGGTCGATTTCCTCCACCGTAAAGAATCGATTTATCGCCGCGCCAGCCAGGGCCATATTCTCTCCGCGGGTTTTGGAGTGGTCATGATCGGCCTGGTGGGGTTCAACGTTCTCCTCGGACAGCGAAACGGTTGGGCCATAGGGCATGTAGGCGTTTATATGCCTGTCATCGTTCTGATGTATTTGATCGCCGTGCGTTCGATTTTCCGTTACGAAAAGCAGCAGGTGATCGAGTTCGCGGAAGAGGTTACCGATCGTTATGCCGGCATCTCGCTGCGCCGCGCGATCGTGAGTTACGGCGGGGCCGTGGTGGTCGTAGTCGCCGCCGGCGTATGGATGCCGTTCATCGCGACCAAGCTCGCGACGGCCATGGGGTGGCACACGTCATTCGTCGGCACGCTGCTGGTCCCGATAGTCACCTCGATGCCCGAACTCACGGTTACTCTGGGTGCTTTGCGGCTCGGGGCACTCGACATGGCGATCGCCAATCTCCTGGGGAGTAATCTTTTCAACATTTTGATTATCGCGATCGACGATTTGTTTTACCACCCAGGGCCTTTGTTATCCAACGTATCGGCCATCCACGGCGCGTCGGCGATGTCGGCCGTAATCATGACTGGTCTCGCGATCGTGGGCATTCTGTATCGACCGGCGACGCGTGTCCTCAAAACAGTGGGCTGGATCAGCCTCGGGCTCTTTGCGATTTATTTGCTAAATTCCACGGTGCTCTACCTCCATAGCGAGTAACCGGCCGAAGGTAGGCTTTGCCAGTCGGTTCGCCGGAAGAGTTTCTCAGCTCAAAAAAACGGTTCTCGGTCTTGAAAGAGAACTTCGATCCGCGCTCCGCCGTGATCGGAACGTGACAGCCGGACCCGCGCGTCATGCTGCTCGGCAATTTCTTTGACGATCGCAAGCCCGAGCCCGCAGCCGTCGCCGGGACTGCCCGGGGGGCGATAAAACCTCTCAAAAATCCTGTCCGCCTCGGAATCCGGAATGCCCGGCCCGTCATCTTCCACGATGAGGCATGGATGGGTATCCGCCGCGAGCCGTACCGTAATTTGGCCATGATCGCGTCCGTAGCGGATGGCGTTGTCCAGGAGATTGTTGAGCAATTCGCGGAGCAGGGTTTCCTCGCCTTGCACGTACACCGGAGCCTGCGGTCCTTCGAAGCTCAGATCCATATCGCGTTGCAGCGCTCTCGGCACCCAATCCATACAGGCATCCCTTGCGATGGCGCGGAGGTCCGCCCGCGAACCGGGTCGAGAGCCGCCTAGAGCCGTTTCCGAGCGCGCCAGCACCAAGAGCTGCGTGCTCAACCGCGATGCCCGGTCGGCGCAGTTTCGGATTTGCGCGAGGGCGGGGCGCATCGTCGCCAGCTCGGTTTCCCGCAGAGCACGCTCCGCCTGGACTTTCAGGCCGGCCAACGGGGTTCGCAGCTGGTGCGCGGCATTGGCGATGAAGCGCTGCTGGGCAGTGATTGCCGTGGAGAGCCTCGCGAGTAGATCGTTGATGGTATGGGTCAGCGTGAGCACTTCGAGAGGTACGCCGGTATCCGGGATCGGCGCGAGGTCGCGCGGCGAGCGTTGGGCGATTTCGCGCGTCAATGTGTTTAGCGGATGCAGGCCCCGGTTGATGCCTATCCAGATGTACAGCCCCGCGCCAAAAACCAGCAAAAATTGGGGTACCAGCTCGGCCAGGAGAATGTCGGTCATCATGCTGCGTCTTTTCCTTATCGTCTCGGCAACCTGGACCAAGACTTCCTCGGAACTGTCCTTGGGCGTGGCGAGCATGGAAACCACCCGGACGCTGTGGTTTTGAATCATACTGTCGAAATACACCGGCTGATCGCGGACCGAAGCCAAGTCGGGCGGAGGTGGAACTCGTTTGTCCCCGGCCATGAATCCGTGGCGGGACGATTCGATTTTGAAGAAGGTTTGATCCACCTCGTCCCACTGGAAAATCTCCAATGCGGTGGGTGGCAGTTCGAAGGTCACCTTGCCTTTCTGGGCCTTGACTTCCTGCGCCAGCGAGCGTGCCGAGTCGAGCAGCCAGCGGTCATAGGCCGCATTGGCGTAATGAAACGCGATGTAATAGGAGGCTATGGCGTCCAGCACCACGAACAGGGCGAGAGGGAGCGCCAAGCGCAGCAGAAACTGGGTTCGGAGGCTCTGGACTTTAGCCATCGGTGTCTTTTTCGAGTAAATAGCCTAGGCCGCGCACAGTCCGGATTCTCACGCCGAATGCCTCCATCCGTTTGCGCAGCCTGTGAATATAGACTTCGATGGCGTTGTCTCCCAGTTCTTCGTTTCCCGCCGACAGGCGCTGGGCGATACGGTCCTTGCTGACCACCCGCCCGGCCTGGATCAACAGCGCCTCGAGCACTCCGTATTCTCGCGCGGACAGAATGATGGGTGCATCGTCCACCAGCACTTGGCGATTCAGGGTGTCCAGCGTCAATCGGCCGACCGTGAGATCGCCGAATCCTCCATAACGGCGACGTATCAGAGCGTGAATTCTTGCCTCCAACTCTCGGAGGTCGAAAGGCTTGACCATGTAGTCGTCCGCGCCCCATTCGAGACCCTTGATTCGGTCATTCAGGGCATCTCGTGCGGTCAGGACCAAGACGGGAACGGGATTTTTCCGCGCTCGCAACCTTCGCAATAGTTCGCAGCCCTCCATGTCGGGCAGTCCCAGGTCCAGAATGACCAAATCGAAGCTTTGGGTGAGCAGTGCGGATTCGGCATAAGCTCCCGAAGCCGCACCGGTGACCGCGTAGCCCGATTGACCGAGCACGTGCGTGAGGCCGTCGGCCAGAACGGTATCATCCTCCACGAGTAGAATCTTCATAAGTCAAACAAGCGTTATGAAAGGTTTGTGAAAGCTTCGGATTATAGAATGGAGCGTTAGGGCGCCCGCGCCGAGAGCGCTATGGGGTGAGTGTCTAAGTCAGCGTGGACCCGGTGCATATTTTCGTCGACAGATTAAGATCCCGATGACCGGACAAAGCTTACACAAACAGCGAAACCTTAAGCTCGATTTTTTTCGCGGCCTTGCCTTGCTGATTATCTTTATCAATCACATCCCCGCCAACGAGCTGCTGCTTTATACCCCGTCTCGTTTCGGCTTGAGCGATGCGGCCGAGGTCTTCGTGTTTCTCTCCGGCTATGCAGCGGCCATCGCTTATGGCCGCAGTTTCCGCACGTCCGGTTTATGGTTGGGCAGCGTTCGGGTGTTTTACCGCTGTGGGCAAATCTACGGCGCCCACCTCGCTCTGTTCATGCTTTTGGCGGCTGTTTGCGTGCTGGGCAACGCGGTTTTCGAAGAGCCGGATTATATCCACCGTCTCAATATTCGATATTTTTTCGATGATACTCAGGAGGCCCTTCTGGGATTGATTTCCCTACGGTATGTTCCGAATTATTTCGATATTCTGCCGATGTATCTGGTGGTCATGTTGTGGATACCGGTGGTGTGGGCGCTGTCCCGCATTCATATAGCGCTGGCCTTCGCCTTCCCTATCGGTGTTTACCTCGCCATGTGGCGATACGGACTGGAGCTTTCGGCGGACCTGCACAGCGATCGCCCCTGGTTTTTCAATCCGTTCGGCTGGCAGCTGATTTTTTTCACCGGCTTCGCCTTCGGATCCGGCTGGATTAAACCTCCCGGACACAAGATATGGCTGGCGGCAATCTGTGTGGCGTTCGTGATTCTGTCTTTGCCGCTGAGTCCCGAGCCGGCGCTCCGGCCGACCGAGTTCCTGATTCAACTCCACGCCGGTTTGCTGCCCTGGCTGGACAAGACCCATCTCGGGCCGTTACGGTGGGTGTATTTCATGGCCTTGGCCTATCTCGTCACGACATTCCTGCGGAACCGGGAACATTGGCTGAATTCGAAGGCCGTCCGGCCCATTATCGAAATGGGTCAGCAGTCGCTGCCGATATTCATCGTAACGATGGCGCTTTCCTATGTCGGCGGTATGTTCTTGGACCAATTCGGTCACGAGGTCGCGGCGCTTACGGCGGTCAATTTGGGCGGCTGCGCGTTGCTCTTGCTTACCGCCCGCACGATGGCGTGGTTGAAGTCTAGCCCATGGAAAGTTCAGAGCGGGCGGAGTTCCTTGTCGGCCGCTTGGCACGATGATGGAGCGAGCGACTCGCTCTTTCCGGTTTTTGCGGTACGGCCGAGCCGATTGAAGCAAACTCCGGTAATGGTTCTCGTAGCTTTTGTGGCAGCGGTGCCTTTGTCTCTTTCTCAAAGGAATTCGGACGCTCACTATTCCATGGTGGCCATGCGAGGGGCCGGAGGGATCTTAGTGCAAGATCATGTGCATGGTCATGTAAACGAGGCAGTGGGCACTCAAGAGAATTTCAAGTAGCAAGCTCGGGCGATGAGTACGTCGCGAGTGCGTGACGCATTTGGCCGCAGGCCGGTCCTATGCGTGCAGCGTCGGTATCTGGACCGGCACCGTCAAACGCCGATTAACGAACATTTGAAGAGGCAACTATGAGACCGTTCGAGAAACTATTATTGGAAAACAAAGCATGGGCCGAAGAAAAAACGATCCGGGAGCCGGAATACTTTTCGCGGTTGGCTAACGCTCAGACACCGGATTTTTTGTGGATCGGGTGTTCCGATAGCCGGGTTCCGGCGGAAATCATCGTCAATGCTCAGCCCGGCGAGATTTTCGTACACCGGAACATCGCCAATCAGGTCATTACCACCGACTTCAATAGTCTCAGCGTGATCCAGTATGCGGTCGACGTGCTCAAGGTGAGCCACGTGATCGTATGCGGGCATTACAACTGCGGCGGCATCCGGGCGGCGCTCAGCCCGCAACGCTCGGAACTGCTGATCGTCAACAAATGGCTGATGCATATCAAGGACGTGTACCGTTTGCACCAGTCCGAGATCAATGCGCTGGAGACCGAAGAAGCGCGGGCGGAGAGATTGGTGGAGCTCAACGTCATCGAACAGGTTCAGACGCTCGCGCACACCTCGGTAATCCAGCATGCATGGAAACGCCATCAACGCCCGGTACTGCACGGGTGTGTATATGGCCTGAAAGATGGAATCATCAAAGAACTCATCCGGCTTCCGCCCGAAACGCTGATTCATCCGATTTACCAGTACACGGATCTGCCCGAGGGTTGACCCTTCCAGTCGGCGCGCTTAGAGCCTATTCTGGTAGGTCCCCAAACCCTTCGACAAGCCTGTCCTGAGCACCGTCGAAGGGCCTGTCCTGAACCAAGTCGAAGGGCTCAGGGCGAACGGCCGACCGAGATAGGCTTTCGGCGCGCATCCGGTTTTTGCGTCTGCGTAGTTCCCATACACCTGAAGCGTCGCGCGAGAAGAGATTTGCCGCCCGAGAACCGTTAGCGGTATAAGAGAGTCCGAGAAAGAGAAGAATCAATCGGAACCGGAGGCTTGCCGGCGAGCTCCGCCTCGGAAAGGTCAAACACATTCACCGGGAGTCGCGGAGAACGGATGCTGCGAAATATCATCGTCATCTTTATCGGGTTGTGGCTCACGGCGGAGATCGCGGGTGGAGCCGAGCAGCCGTCCGAACGTCCGGCTCCGCCGCCGAAGGTGGTTGCGCAATTGACGATAGATGGTCCTGTGGGGCCTGCGACCAGCGATTATATCGACCGTGCGCTGAAGGATGCCGAAGCTCGAAATGCGAGCCTGGCAATCATTCGGATGGATACGCCGGGCGGCCTCGACACGGCGATGCGCGACATCATCCGAATGATTCTGGCTTCGCCCTTTCCGATAGTGTCCTACGTCGCCCCAAGCGGAGCCCGGGCGGCCAGCGCAGGGACTTATATTCTTTATGCCAGCCATGTTGCTGCGATGGCACCCGCCACCAATCTGGGCGCCGCGACGCCGGTCGCCATCGGCGCACCGGGAGGAAACGAAGGCAAGCCCGGGCCGAACGATAAGGATGAGCCGAAAGCGCCGCGCGACTCCGGCGACGCCATGTCCAAGAAGATAATCAATGACGCGGTGGCCTATCTGCGCGGTCTTGCTCAGCTTCGGGGCCGAAACGCCGACTGGGCCGAGAAATCGGTGCGCGAAGGGGTCAGTCTTACCGCCGAGGAAGCGCTTAAGATGCACGTCATCGACATCGTCGCGTCCGATGTTCCTACTTTGCTGGCGAAATTGCACGGACGGCAGGTCGACGTGTTGGGCCGCTCCGTAACGCTCGATTTGACCGGGGCCGCCGTGGAAGCGATCGATCCCGATTGGCGCAGCCGTCTTCTCGCCGTCATCACCAATCCCAATGTTGCATACATCCTGATGATGATCGGGGTGTACGGACTCATTCTCGAATTTTACAACCCCGGATCCATCGTACCGGGCACGGTCGGCGTCATTTCCCTCCTGCTGGCGATGTATGCCTTTCAGGTCCTGCCGGTCAATTATGCCGGTCTCGCCCTGATCATCGTCGGCATCGGTCTGATGATCGCCGAAGCGTTCGCGCCGAGTTTCGGGGCGCTCGGGCTAGGCGGCATCGCGGCGTTCATCATCGGCAGCGTAATCCTGATCGACACCGAACGAATGCCCGGCGTCGGCCTCAGTTGGGCCGTGATTGCGGCATTCGCCCTGGCCAGCCTGATGTTCTTCGGCGTTGCGGTAGGCCTGATCTTGCGGTCGCGGCACAAGGCCGTCGTCACCGGGCGCGAAGAGCTGATCGGTGCGGTGGGGACCGCCCTGGAGGACTTCCAGGAATTGGGCAGAATCCATGTCCGAAGCGAAATCTGGACGGCGCGAACCGGGATTGCGGTGCACAAGGGTCAACGCGTTCGCGTAAAAGGAATGGACGGATTAATTCTCAACGTCGCGCCATTAGAAGAACGAAAGGAGCTAGAGCCATGATCACCACCTATTTCGTCGTTTTTCTCGCCGTCATCGTACTGATGTTTCTGTTCGCGGCGATCAAAGTGCTGCGCGAATACGAGCGAGGCGTCATCTTTCTGCTGGGCCGATTCTACAAGGTCAAGGGACCGGGACTGTTCATCGTCATTCCGATCATTCAGCAGATGGTCAAGGTAGATCTCCGGACCATCGTGATGGACGTTCCGACCCAGGATGTGATTTCGCGGGACAATGTTTCGGTCAAGGTGAATGCGATCGTCTTTTTTCGGGTGATCGATCCGGCCAACGCGATCATTCAGGTGGCCAACTATTACGAAGCGACCAGTCAGCTCGCGCAGACAACCTTGCGTTCGGTGCTCGGCCAGCACGAACTGGACGAGATGCTGGCGGAACGCGAGAAATTGAACATCGACATACAGGGCGTCCTCGATCAGCAGACGGATGCCTGGGGCATCAAAGTATCCAATGTGGAGATCAAGCATGTCGACTTGGATGAGAGCATGGTTCGAGCCATTGCGCGACAGGCGGAGGCGGAGCGGGAACGCCGCGCCAAAGTGATACACGCCGAAGGCGAGTTTCAGGCTTCGCAACGCCTGGTCGAAGCGGCTCGGACATTGGCGCAGGCCCCCAGAGCCATCGAACTGCGCTATCTCCAGACCCTGACCGAGGTTGCGGGCGACAGATCTTCAACCATCGTGTTTCCGCTGCCGATGGAAATCGTGAGTGCCTTCAGGAGCAGTCAAAGCACGACATCTTGATCGGTTCATCGTTCTGCCCATGCCATGCGGTAGAACAGGCGCCGGAAAAGGAAGGCGATTACGCCGCGACTTTGTTCTCGCCGCTCTTTCGCGGTGGTACCCACAGGTAGGATAATCCGATTGCGGGCAGCTTTACTGCCCAGGACGCGGCTCGGTCGCGTCGATTCCTACCAGTCAAGCGAGGTTATGCTGATATGCCGCTATTCATTTCCATATTGCTCACCATAGGCATCATTTATTGGTATTACCGGACCGCAGAGCGGTTGGGATTGAAGTCGCTGCACTGGGGTGTCGCGGGAGCCATCGCTTACCAGGTGCCGGCCTGGGCGTGGATGATTTTGGTTTCCAAACCGTACCTGTCCTCACTCAGAGGAGCGGCGAAAACCGGAATGTCGGCGTTCCTGATCGGTCACTCCTGGATTTTGGTGGGCGCATTATGTGCCGTGTTGGTTTACAAGTTCGTCCTGTTGAAAGCCAATGTTCGGGAATCGTAATCGGTCATTTTTCGGTAGCTACCGAGCAACCGATTCTAGGTTCGATACACGGAAAAAGGGATTCCGAGCTTAAACCGGAATCCCTTTTTGATTTCGATGAACCCCCTACGCCAGGTTTTGGGCGGCGACCATGAAGTAAAGCATCGGGATCGAGGACATGGTGTTGAAGCGGCTGGCCAGCATCGCTGTCCGCGCGGCCGTCTTTTTCTCGTCATCCGTGGCTTCGACCAGCCCCAGCGCCTTCTTCTGATTCGGCCAAATGATGTTCCACACGTTGTAGGCCATGATCAGGCCAAGCCACATACCGAGACCGATATAGGTAGCCTGTCCGCCCTTGAAGTAGCCCAACAGCAGGGCCTGGATGACGTAGCCGTTCAGGATCGCCAGGATCAGTCCGGTGACTACGGTCGACAAGGCAGCCCAGCGGAACCAGAACAGAGCGGCCGGTGCGATGACCTTGCCGATCGCTGGCTTTTGTTCGTCCGGGATCTTGGGCATGGACGGGATTTGGACAAAGTTGAAGTACCACAGCAGACCGATCCACATGACGCCCGAAAGCACATGCAGCCAGCGAAACAGAAACGCAAACCAGACTTGCGACATCTGAACGGTGCCGGTGGCGAACGCCAGAGCCACGACCAGCACGGCGCCGAAGATCAGAGCCCTTTCCAGTTTGTCCAATCCGAATTTCGCAAGTGCGTTGATCACCTGAAGCATGACATTTTGCATTGTCGTTTTCCTCTTTTTTGTTAGTGTTGACTAGACCGTGCAAAGTGTGCGCGGGCTCAACAGGGTATTCTTCTCTCGGGCGGCAATCAAATGGAATTCGGCGGCGTGGCCGACATAGGGGGCTACGATATTTGCGACGCGTAACGCCTTCCTCCGCGAACGCTACACCAGGCGAGAAAACGTGTCAGGCGGGCGGCTAGCGTCCCGGCTTATTCGGTCGTAACAGTTTCCGTATCATGGATGCTTTGCCGACATGGCGCACGGCTCAGCAACCAGTCAGTCAACTCATGGGCGGGCATGGCTCGTTGAATGAAATAACCTTGTCCTTCTTCGCAGCGTTGTTCTCTTAGAAAGTGCAAGTGGCGCGCATTTTCGATGCCCTCGGCAATAACCTTGATTCCCAAGCTGTGCGCCATTGAGATGATGGCTTTGGTGATCGTCCTGTCGCTCGCTGAGGTATGAATGTTCTGGATGAACGAGCGATCGATCTTCAGTGCGTCGATCGGCAATCGCTGTAAGTAGCTTAAAGAGGAATAGCCGGTACCGAAGTCGTCGATCGAAATCCGGATGCCTCGGTTTCGGAATGCCTCGAAGATTTGCAGTGTGGCGTCGAGGTTTTCGATCATGATGCTCTCGGTAATTTCCAGTTCCAGGCAGCTCGGGTCGACTTGTGTTTCAGCAATGATGGCATCGAGTAACGGAACAAGATGATCGAGACGATATTGCCGGACGGAAATATTGACGGCCAGGCGTAACGGATACAGCCCCAGTTTGTGCCATTCGCCGAGTTGCCGGCACCCGGCCCGCAAGACCCATTCGCCGACCGGCAGGATCAGATTGGTTTCCTCGAGCAAGGGTATGAACTGATCCGGCGGTACAAGCCCAAACTCGGGGTGGTTCCACCGAATCAGGGCCTCGACTCCGATGACGCTTCCGGTTTGAAGATTGATTTGCGGCTGATAGCTCAGGACGAACTGGTTCTTCTCCAAAGCCAACCGCAGTTGGGTTTCCAGTGTGAGTCGTTCCAGGGCCGCGGCATTCATGCCGGGCGAATAAAATTTGAAGTTGTTGCGTCCCTCGCACTTAGCCGTGTACATGGCGCGGTCGGCATTCTTGACCAATTCTTCCATCTCGGTAGCGTCCGACGGGTAGAACGCGATTCCGATACTAGGCGAAATGAAAACTTGATGACGTTTCAGGTTAATCGGCTTGTTCAGCGCATGGATAATCTTTTGTGCAACAATTTGCGCCTTTTGCGGCTCCGTGATGTTCTCCAGAATGACCGTGAATTCATCGCTTCCCAAGCGCGCCGTCACGTCGCTCTCGCGGACCGACTGTTTGATGCGCGCGGCGACCTGCCGCAGCAATTCGTCGCCGGCGTTATGACCCAGGGAATCGTTGACGGTTTTGAACCGGTCGAGGTCGACGAACAGCAGTGCGAGGCCGGTATTGTTCTGCCTGGTCCGATTGATGGCTTCATTCAGTCGTTTATTGAACAGTTCGCGATTGGGAAGCCCTGTCAGCGTGTCGTAATGAGTGAGATTGCGGAGACGATCTTCGATCTTCTTGCGTTCGGTGATGTCCGAGATGGTCGCGATATAGTTCAACAACCGGCCATTCTCGTCTCGTACGACATTGATGGTGAGCCATTGAGGATAAATGTCCTGATTCTTCCGCTTGTTCCAGATTTCGCCCTTCCATTGTCCGGTCAGATCGATAGCCTCCCACATGCTCCTATAAAATGCCTTGTCGTGTCTGCCTGAGCTCAGAATAGCCGGCGTATTGCCGACGACCTCCTCGGGCGCGTAACCGGTGATCGAGCTGAATGCGGGATTGATCGCAATAATGCGCGTTTCGGAATCGGTGATCAGGACACCCTCGGTGACGTTATGAAACACCATCTCGGCAATTCGATCCCGGTTTTCCGATTCTTTCTGGGCGCGGAGCAAGCGTTCTCGGTCGAGAACCTTTTGAATGACAGACGGCAAAAGATCGAAGAATGCCTCATGCTCGTCCTTTACGACATAATCCGTGGCGCCAAGCCGAAGAGCCTCGACAGCGACATCAAAGGCGTGATCTCTACAAATCACGATGACACCGGGGACGAACGGCAAAGCCAGCATTTCACGAAGGGTGGTCAATCCGCGCTTCCCAGGAACCAATTGATCGAGAATCATGAGGTCGTACTGTTCCCTAGCCAGCCTTTCCAGAGCCTCGTCGCAGCTTGCAGCGATATCGACGCGATGACCAAGTTTCGTTAGCCGTGCCTGTACGAGAGGCGCCAGGGAGGCGTCTTCTCCAAAGTAGAGGAAGTGAGCCATTATGATTTGTTATTGTGCTGGGACTGATGAACGAAGCTTAGTTTATCGCTTATCCCTCAGGACATAACCACAGTTCGGCACACAAAGCGTGCTTGCTCAGAAGAACATCGGATCGTGCGGCTTTATGTCGCGATCCAGGCGGAGCGGGCAAACCCGGTTGGCAACTCGGGCGTTAATCAGACGTTCGGCAGGAGGAAAAGAGACGGCTCGGTTTCTGCGTATCAATGGGATCGCCAGAAACGAAAAAAGCCTACAGATGTTGATCTGTAAGCCCTCAAATTGTTGGTAGCGGGGGCAGGATTTGAACCTACGACCTTCGGGTTATGAGCCCGACGAGCTACCAGACTGCTCCACCCCGCGTCAATTCAGAGTACTATACCGTAAATGCTTCCTCGATGCAATCCAACGTTTACTTTGGGTAACGAAACAGGCTCTTCGGATCTTCAGATTCCGAATCCCGTTCGTAACAATATTAAGCAAATGGCTGCGTAAATACCGGCCAATCCATCATCGAGCATTATGCCGAGTCCGCCGTGAACGCTACGGTCGAGCATGGCGATCGGCCAGGGTTTCCAGATGTCGAAAAGACGAAAGGCCAGGAAGCCGGCGAGCACCCATTCCCAGGAGGCCGGCACGAACATCATGGTGATGAGAAAGCCGGTAATCTCGTCCCACACGATGCCCGGATGATCCTGCACGTTGAGCTGTTGCTCGCACCGCCCGCAGATATAAACGCCGGCGATCAACAAGACGATTACGGTGAGTGCATAAAACGGGGTGCTTAGATTGGCTGCCAGCAAGTAGATCGGAACGGCGACCAGCGTTCCGAAGGTTCCCGGTGCGACCGGCGCAAGACCGGAACCGAAGCCGAATGCCAGGAAGCACGCGGGATTACCGAAAATCTCCGCCGGTTTGATGAGGCGATGGGACCTTGTTTTTATTGTCTGATTAATCACTGGAAAAGTGCTGATATCCGTCTTGGGAAAGCTCGATGGACCTGCCGTCTTTGAAGAGTCTCAGGCCGGTTTGCGGCTCGATTTGGCCAATCAGGGCGAACGGAAAACCGCCTGTCGTTAGGCAGCGCTCCAACTTCTCCCGATTTCCCGGCGGAACGGTGAAACAAAGTTCGTAATCGTCGCCCGCCGATAACGGCATCCGCCAGTCGCCCGTTTCCTCGATATAACGGCGTACCCCGTCCGGTAATGGCAACCGTTCCCAGGCTAGCGTCGCGCCTACGCCGCTAGCTTCCAAGATATGTCCGAGATCGGCGGCAAGTCCGTCGGACACGTCGATACCGCTGTTAGCCAAGCCGCGCAGCTTCAAGCCGATATCGACGCGGGGTTCCGGTCTTTCCAGATGGGCAATGGCCGTTTGGTCTTCGATACCGGTTCGGCCCTGACGCATCTTGAGTCCCAGCCCTGCGGCGCCCAATTCGCCGGTCAAATAAATCAGGTCGCCGGGACGCGCGCCGGAACGTCGAAGAGCGCCGTCTCGCGGCGTGAGGCCAAGGGCCTGGACGGTAATGGTCAAAGGGCCGCGGGTGGTATCTCCACCGATCAATTCGACGCCGTAGCGCTCGGCCAAAGCGAAAAAACCCTTCGCGAAACTTTGCAGCCAAGCGGCGTCGGCATGGGGAAGGGTAAGCGCGAGCACCACCCACTTGGGCTTCGCTCCCATCGCGGCGAGATCGCTGAGATTAACGGCCAGTACCTTGTGGCCTAGGCTTTCCGGATCGACATCGGACAGGAAATGGACTCCTTCCACCAGCGTATCGGCGGTTACAGCCAGATCCTCGCCTTCCTCGACGCGCAGTAAAGCGCAATCGTCGCCGACGCCCAAAACCGTGGATGGATGCTTGACGGCTTGATCGGTGAAAAAACGGCGAATCAGTTCGAATTCACCTAAGGCCATGGCATTGCGCAAAGTAGAAGGGTAGTGCGGCAACTACTAGGTTTTATGCCGCGTTTGTATTTCCGCCGTGCGGTGCTTACGGGCTAAGCGATCCAAGATGCCGTTGATGTACTTATGGCTTTCCGTGGCTCCGAAGTGCTTGGCGAGATCGATGCCTTCGTTGAGCACCACCCGGTACGGTATTTCCAGGCGGAACAGCAGCTCGTAAGCGCTGATCCTGAGGATGGCCCGCTCCACTGGGTCGATTTCGGCGACCGGGCGATCGGCGAATTCGCCCAGCGCCGAATCGATCGTGTGAAGGTGTTCGGGTACGCCATGCAGCAGTTCCTTAAAATAACGGGCGTTGATTTCGGGTGCACAGCAATGCTCGATCAGCTCGTCGAGCGGCGGCCGTTCCGGCTGCTGATCTTCCGTTTCCCGCTGGCGGCAGTATTTCTCGAGCGATTCTTCGAGCAGATTTTGTTCGTGATCGGTCAGGTCGTATCCGCTCTTATATCGTCTGAAAAGGACCTTTGCCTCCTTCAATTCACCCAGGAACTGGGCTTCGATCGCCGACAGATCGGCATCGCTCAACTGCCATTGATAAACGGCCTGTACCGCGCAGCGGCGCGCCATGGTTCGCGCATTACTCATGCCGAGCCTATCTGGTTCAATAAGTTGACCATCTCGACCGCGGATAACGCTGCCTCGGCGCCTTTGTTGCCGGCCTTGGTGCCGGCACGTTCAATGGCCTGTTCTATGGTGTCCACCGTGAGGACGCCGAAGGCGACCGGAATTTCATGCTTGAGCGAGATGCTGCTGATGCCCTTCACGCATTCGCCGGCCACATAGTCGAAATGAGGCGTTGAGCCGCGAATGACAGCGCCGACGGCCACGATGGCATCGTAGCGCTTCGAAGCGGCCGCTTTCTGCACCGCCAGCGGCAGTTCGTAGGCTCCGGGCGTCTTGACCAGATGGATATCCTCTTTTTTCGCGCCGTGCCGCAAAAGGGCATCCACCGCGCCGGCAACCAGATGGTCGACGATGAAGCTGTTGAAGCGTGACGCCACGATGCAGAAGCGGGCGCCCTGGACCAAGAGTTGGCCTTCGTAGGTTTTGATATCGGACATCGATGTTCTCTCTATTCTCAGGAAACGTATTCGACGACTTCCAGCCCGTAGCCGGATAAGCCAAGGTATTTTTTCGGCGCGCCCAATACGCGGAGCTTGTGCACACCCAAATCGGCCAGGATTTGCGCACCCGTTCCGGTGGTGCGCCAATCGTCGGTCTTCGGCTCGTCGACAGCCATTTCGATGCCGTTATCTTCCATCTGATACTGGTGTATGCGTTCGACCAGAAACTTGTCGTCCTCCTCCTTGCGGATAACCACCAACACTCCGCGCCCTTCGTCGGCAATACGTTTCATGGCATTGCGCAGGGGCAGTCCGCTGTCGTTCCGTCTGGCACCGAAAAGATCGCTAAGGAGATTGCGTCCGTGCACCCGGACCAGTATCGGCTCGTCGCCAGCAACTTTTCCCATGGTCAGCGCCAGATGCAGGCGCTTGTCGACTTGATCCTGATAGGCGTGCAAACGGAATTGACCGAATTCCGTCGGAAAATCGCAGGAGCAGATCCGCTCCACGGTCTTTTCGTTCTGAATCCGGTAATGAATCAAATCGGCGATCGTTCCGATCTTGAGTCCATGCTCTTGCGCGAATTTCTCCAAATCGGGGCCACGGGCCATGGAGCCGTCTTCGTTGAGGATCTCCACGATCACCGCGGCGGGCTCGAGCCCTGCCAGCCGAGCGAAGTCGCAGCCGGCCTCGGTGTGTCCGGCGCGATTGAGCACCCCTCCCGGTTGCGCCATCAGCGGAAAAACATGACCCGGCTGCACCAAATCGTCCGGCTTGGCGTCCGGCGCTACAGCACAAAGAATGGTGCGGGCGCGGTCCGCGGCCGAAATCCCGGTGGTGACACCGCTTGCGGCTTCGATGGATACAGTGAAATTCGTGGAATGCGGCGTCTTGTTCTCGTTCACCATCAAGGGCAAGCGCAGCTGCTGGCAGCGTTCGCGGGTCAACGTCAGGCAGATCAGTCCGCGGCCGTAACGCGCCATGAAATTGATGTCCTGGGGACGTGTGTGCACGGCTGCCATGACAAGATCACCCTCGTTTTCGCGGTCCTCGTCATCCATGATGACGACCATTTTGCCGAGGCGGATGTCCTCGATGATTTCTTCGATGCTGTTCATGTTCAGGAGATAAAGCCGGTATTCTTGAGAAGTTCTTCGGTGATGGCCGGCCCGCTTTCGGCGGCGCGATCGCCGAGCAGAAGGCGCTCCAGATAACGGGCCAGGATGTCCACTTCGAGGTTCACCCGCTGCCCCACGCCAGTTTCGCCCAAAGTGGTCTCGGCCAAGGTATGGGGAACGATGTTGATACCGAATCGATTGCCGTTCACTTCGTTCACCGTCAGGCTGATCCCGTCTACGCAAATCGAGCCTTTCTCGGCGATGTATTTCGCCAAACCGGCCGGCGTTTCGATGGTAAACCGCACCGAGCGGGCTTCGGCGCGCTCGTCGACCACCGTGCCCACGCCATCCACATGGCCGCTGACGAGATGCCCTCCGAGGCGGGTGGTAGGGAGCAGGGCGAGTTCCAGATTGACATGGGTTCCGGCTTTGGCTTCACCCAATGTGGTGCGCGACAGGGTTTCGCGCGAGACATCGGCGGCGAAAAACCGGTCTCCGAGTTCGATTGCCGTCAAGCACACGCCGTTGACCGCGATGCTGTCGCCCAATTGGACATCGGCGAAAGGCAGTTCGCCCGTAGCGACCGTCAAGCGGCAATCGCCGCCTTTAGGTTCGATGCGGGTTATTGTTCCGATTGCTTGGATAATGCCGGTGAACATAAAGAGCTCGTTGGTGATTCAAAAAAACGCTACTGCCTGAGCAAGGTCAGCCTGAGGTCGCGCCCGACCTGCCGCACGTCGCCAATCGTCAGCTCGAACCGCTCGGCCATCCGGGTCAAATCCGGCAAGTGGAATAGTCCGCGCGCCTTATCGCCCAAAACCACCGGCGCGAGATATATCACCCATTCGTCGACCAGGTTTTCCCGGAGCAAGGCGCCGTTCAGAGTCGGGCCGGCCTCCACCAGAACTTCGTTGAATTGATGGTGTCCGAGCCAGTCGACGACCGCCGTCAAGTCCAGTCGCCCGTCAAGCGTTGCGGGCAGGGTTTCGATGTCGAAGCTGTCCGATAAGGTCTGAGTTCGTTCCTCGTCCGACACGGTCGTCAAGACCACCGCGCGGTTCCCCCCGCCGGCGAGATGCATGTTCGCGGCCATGCGCAGCCGGGAATCGAGGACGACACGGACCGGCTGCAAAATCTCTCCCGCCGTTTCCGGCAAGCGTGCCGTCAGTTCCGGGTCGTCCTGCAGCGCCGTGCCGATTCCGGTCACGATGGCGGAGCTTCTGGCCCGCAAACGGTGTGCGTCGCGGCGAGCGTCATCGCCGGTAATCCATTTGCTTTCGCCGGAGGGCAGGGCGGTGCGGCCGTCCAGGCTCATGGCCAGTTTGCTGCGGATATAAGGCCGGCCGGTTTTCATGCGCTTGCAGAAACCGGGATTCAGTGCCGCCGCCGCGTTTTCCAAAAGCCCACAGGCGACGTCCACGCCGGTGTCTCTGAGTGTTTTCAGACCCTCGCCCGCAACCCGTGGATTCGGATCTTTCATGGCAGCGACCACGCGGGCAATCCCGGCCGAAATCAGAGCGTCCGTACAAGGCGGCGTTTTGCCGTGATGGCAGCACGGCTCCAGGCTGACGTAGGCAGTCGCGCCGTGCGCCCGAGCGCCGCTTTGCCGGAGCGCCTCGACTTCGGCGTGAGGGCCTCCCGCTTGTCGATGCCAGCCCTCGCCGACGATTTGGCCGTCTTTGACGATGACGCAACCGACGCGCGGATTGGGATCGGTCGTGTATAAACCCCGCTCGGCTAGATGCAGCGCACGAGACATGAATTCCGCATCTTCGCGGGCAAAAACCGTAGATAGCTCCATCGGGCTATGGCTCCGAATCGTCGCCGAACAAGTCCGGCTGATCCTTCTTTTCATCCGGATTCGGCTGTTTCTCGAGACGATCGATGACCTCGCGAAACTCGTTCACGTCCTCGAAGCTGCGGTACACCGAGGCAAACCGAACATAAGCGACATGGTCAAGCCCGCTGAGTTCTTGCATCACGCTTTCGCCGATCAATCGCGATGAGACTTCGCGCTCGCCGCGGGCCAATAGCTTCTTTTTGATGCGATTGATGGCCGCCTCAATCCGGTCGCTCCCCACCGGTCGCTTTTCGAGGGAGCGAAGAATGCCGGCGCGAAGTTTTTCTTCGCGGAACGGTTCACGGCTGCCGTTGGCCTTGATCACCCGAGGCATATTCAGCTCCGCAGTTTCGTAGGTCGTGAAGCGTTCCCTGCATTCGGTGCATTCGCGGCGCCGACGTACCTGATCGCCTTCCTGTGACAAGCGAGAGTCGATTACTCGGGTGTCTTGAGCACCGCAAAATGGACAGCGCATTATTGTTTTTTTGAAAGCGGAACGGCGCAGCCCGGTAAGAAATCCGCGTCGCTCCGAGAAAAAACGCTCAATCCGCGTAGACGGGATATCTGCGGCAAAGCTGGAGCACGTCCTCTTTTACTCGCTCGATGACCGATTCGTTCTGCGGCTCGTCGAGTACGTTGCACATCCATCCGGCCAGCGTTTCGCAATCGAGCTTGGTGAAACCGCGGGTGGTGACAGCCGGAGTGCCGACGCGAATGCCGCTGGTGACGAACGGCGACTGGGGATCGTTCGGAACGGCATTCTTGTTTACGGTAATGTTGGCTCGTCCCAATGTTTCGTCCGCCAGTTTGCCGGTAAGTCCCTTCTCGATTAGGTCCACAAGGAACAAATGGTTGTCGGTGCCGCCGGAGACGATTTTGTACCCGCGGTCGATGAAGCGTTGCGCCATGGCGCGCGCATTTTCGACGACGTTCGCCTGGTATTGCTTGAATTCCGGCTGTGCGGCTTCCTTCAAGGCGACGGCTTTCGCCGCGATCACATGCATCAAAGGTCCGCCTTGAATGCCGGGGAAAACCAGTGAGTTCAGTTTCTTTTCGATATCCGGATTGGATTTCGCCAGAATCAAGCCGCCGCGCGGGCCGCGCAGGGTCTTGTGGGTGGTTGTCGTGGTGACGTCGGCGATTTGTACCGGGCTCGGGTAGACACCGGCCGCGACCAGTCCCGCGACATGCGCCATGTCCACGACCAGAAAGGCGCCGACCGAATCGGCGATGTCGCGGAAGCGCTGCCAGTCGACAACGCGCGAGTAGGCCGAGAAACCGGCAACGATCATCTTCGGCCGGTGCTCCTTGGCCAGGGTTTCGACCTGTTCATAATCGATATGGCCGGTCGCCGGATTGAGACCGTACTGGATGGCGTTGTAAATCTTGCCGGAGAAATTGACCTTGGCGCCGTGGGTCAGGTGGCCGCCGTGGGCCAAGCTCATGCCGAGTATGGTGTCGCCGGGTTCGAGCAGGGCCATATAGACCGCCGCATTGGCCTGCGAGCCGGAGTGAGGCTGGACGTTGGCGAAATCGGCACCGAAAAGTTCCTTTGCGCGTTCGATAGCCAGACTCTCGACGATATCCACATACTCGCAGCCGCCGTAGTACCGTTTGCCGGGATAACCCTCGGCATACTTATTGGTGAGCACGGTGCCTTGTGCTTGCAACACACGGGGACTGGCGTAGTTTTCGGAAGCAATCAGCTCGATATGGTCTTCTTGTCTTCTTTCTTCTTTTTCAATGGCAGACCACAGTTCGTCGTCGAATCCCGCGATTTCCATACCCTTGCTAAACATAAAAGCGAACCTACAGGCTGGTTAGATGAATGGCATATTGTAACGCAACGGCCACGGGGACAAACTCGCTTTGTCATACAAAAAATTATTCGACGATGGATCACCTCGAGTTGGCGGCATGGCAGCAGTAATTCGGTACTGGCGGGGCCGGCGTGGGCCATACACACCTTTGGTTCCGGAGCGTTTTGGCCGCTGCTGCATTCAATCCGGCAGCCGGAAGGATTTCTCGGCGAATTTTTCCTTGAGGAATCGTCCGTGCACCAGCAACCCTTGGGCGTCCTTTTCAAACAGGCTTTTCGCAAGATCGTGCAGGGCGCGATCAAGCAAGTTCAGTTGGTCGTTGAGCGATTCCTCGGCGGTCTTGCCGCTGCTCAACTGTTGCGAGCGCGCCAAGGCCGGCGGAAGTTGCAGATATTGGTTGACGGTATCCGGCAGATAATCGAAAGCGATCTTGCGCACCTCGAAAGGCGTCAAATCGAACACATCGCCGCCGCTATCGGTCCTATCCATGAGGAACGCCAGTTTTTCTTCGATTTGTTGCAGCGTGCGCAAGGTGCTTTCACTCGCACGTTCGCGCAGTATTTCTCTGAGAGGTGCGAGCCGTTCCTTCCATAACCTTACGTGCGGCGAAATCATGTCGGCATCGCCCACGGTGAGGTGTATCTCCTGATCGATCAATTCGTTCGAGGCGCGTTGAAGCTCATCCTTCAGTTCCGCCAGTTCCATGTGTGCGCGTTTGAAAGGAGGCAGGTTTACGGGGAAGGGCAGCATTTGTTTCAGGATGGCCGGAAAACGCAGCAACGCCTGCTCCCTTAGCGAATCGATCGTTCTCGGCGCAAGACCGGTATGTTCGAAATAGGGCGCGATGATCTTGATTACGTCGAAGGTTTCCTGAACCTCGTCGGCGATTGGCGCCGGCAACCGGCGATGGGCCTTGCGGACCAGTTTCTCGACCCGTCTGAGTTCCCGTGACAGACGCCAGGACACGTCCGGCATCGGCGCCTCGGTTCCGGCCGGCAACAGTGCCCAAAGCGCCAGATAAATCCACATCGTCAGGCTGAACGAAAAGAACACGGATAGGACGAAGAGAAAACGCACCAGCGTGACGTCTACGCCTAAATAATCCGCGATCCCTGCGCATACGCCGCCCAGCCTGCGCCGCTGACGGTTGCGTTGGAGTTTGGGTCTGGAACTCATTTTTCGGAGCGGTTGGAACGGATTTGCTGTATCCGGATAGCCAGTGTTCGGCATGGGTCTAGATTCTAAACGAGAAGTTGACACTTCGAACGAAAAAGGTCGGGAAAGTTTCGAAATCCGAAACGCCGCGGTCGGAAAAGCCGTACGGATTAAGCCGGCGCATTCAGCACAATGGCACATCCCGATTCCGGTAAGATAGCGGGTAACGAGTTGGAACGCCGAAGTGCGGAAATCCTAGCAATGAACGATTTAGAAACAGGACAGAACCCGATTGGCCTCACCGAATCGATTTCCGAGATGGCGAGCGTCGACTGGGAAAACTTGGTGGATCACAGAACCTGCGTTCAGCAGAACGAGCCTCTGGCTCGCGTCCAGGAGAAGTTCCGGCAGGCTGACGTCAGCTTCATGGCCGTCCTCGACAGGAAACGCGTGATCGGCCTGTGCGCGCGCCACGAAATCGGCATGTGTCTCGGCTCTCAATACGGGTTCTCGCTGTTCGGAACGGCGCCGGTCCGCGATCATCTGGTCGCACAGCCTTTGTTGATCAACATCAACCAGCTTTGGGCGGACGTGCTTCAGCGCGTGTTTTCGCGGACCGGCGAAAGCTTCAATCAGGACGTGCTGTTGGTCGACGATAGATGCACGTTCCTGGGGCTTATTTCGGTGCAAACCTTGGTCCGCCTCCAGACCCGGCTGTTGATGCAAAGCATCGTGCAATTGGAGCAAAAGCAGGCCGAAATCAGCCGACGCAATCAGCAGTTGACGGAAGACTTGCGCATGGCCCGCGAGGTACAGCTGGCCATGTTGCCGCGGACGGTGCCGACCATTCCTCCCGAGGTCGCGCCGGACTCAAGTGTCGTACGCATTTTCAGCCACTATGCCCCCCTCGGTCTGGTAAGCGGCGATTTTTTCGAGGTTTTTCCGATCGCCGACGATGCTATCGCCATTCTGATCGCTGATGTTATGGGGCACGGTGTGCAGGCAGCCTTGGTGATGGCGATGATGGGGGCGTTGATACAGAATCATCGCGAGGCGGCCAGCGATCCGGGCAGGTTACTGACGTCGCTGAACCGAAGTCTTTGCGAGATTTTGAAGTGCAGCAATCTGTCGACGTTTGTCTCGGCTTTTTCGTTGGTGATCGATATCGGAGGCGGCCAGCTCCGATACGCCAATGCCGGACATCCTTGCCCCATCCACCTACGTCGGGGATCCGGACGCGCAGTGCACCTGGATTGCGCGCAATCGAGCAATGGCGGCGTACTCGGCGTGAGACCCGACGTGACTTATCGTACCGGTAGCGCCGAATTGAAGGCGCGGGATGCCGTGCTGCTCTTCACCGACGGACTGTTCGAAATCCGGGGGGAGGACGACGACATCCTCGGCCAGGAGCGTTTGCTGGAGTTAGCGGCAGCGACCATGAGCCAATCGGGCGAGGTACTGGTTCAGGAACTGCTCAACGGTGTTCGTGGCCCGTCTCTCCATGGGGAGTTCGAAGACGATGTATGTTTGTTGGCTGTCGAAATCGGCGATATCGCGTTCGAAAAATCCCGTTTTCAAGTGTGCATGGAATAGGCAGAATCTCCGAACCAATGGGTTTGGATTTAGCGTCTGCTGCATTCTGATCATGACCGGTTGTACGCCTCACTCAAGCTTTCCGACCTTAAGCGGAGCACCGCCCGTCGTCATCGCCCACCGTGGCGCTAGCGGCTATTTGCCGGAACATACGCTTGCCGCGTATGAGCTCGCGATCGAGCAAGGCGCGGACTTTATCGAGCCCGATCTGGTGTCCACCAAGGATGGGATGTTGATCGTGCGTCACGAGCTAAACATCAGCGAAACCACCGATGTTGCCGAGCATCCCGAGTTCGCCGCCCGCCGCACTTCCAAGATCATCGACGGGATACATGCGGAGGGCTGGTTTGCCGACGATTTCACGCTTGCCGAAATTAAGACATTGCGCGCGAGGCAACGTCTTCCGTTCCGCCCGCAGCAGTTCAACGACCGATTCGAAATCCCGACCTTCCAGGAAGTGGTTGAATTGGCAAAACGAGCAAGTGAACGGAGCGGACGGGTCATCGGCATTTATCCGGAAACCAAGCACCCCACTCACCATCGATCGGTCGGCCTGCCGCTGGAGGAGAAACTGGTCGAGATGCTGGAGCGATACGGACTGAACGGAAGAGCGGCTCCTGTAGTGATCCAGTCCTTCGAGACGGACAATTTGAAAGCCTTGAGGAAGATGACGGAGGTCCGGCTCGTGCAGCTCATCGATGGGGATGGTGTTGCGCCGGGTGGCGGCCCGATACCCGGCAAGCCGTACGATTTCACCGCAGGCGGCGATCCCCGTACCTATGCGGACCTTTTGACTCCGGAGGGGCTAATGGAAATCAAAACCTATGCCGACGGAATCGGACCATGGAAACGTTATTTGATCGGTCTTGCCGATCCCGGCGAAGTCGGCGCGTCGGAGAATGATTACGGTGAGAAATTGGGGTACCCGACCGCTGTCGTTCGGGATGCGCACAGTGTCGGCCTGTTCGTTCACGCCTGGACGTTTCGCGACGAGTCTCGCTATCTGGCAAGCGACTATGGCGGCGATCCGCTGAAGGAGTACCACCAGTTTTATAGCTTAGGCGTCGATGGCGTATTTTCGGAGTTTCCCAACACGGCAGTCGCCGCGCGTGCAGGCAAGAAAAACAAAGGGATCAAGTCCCGCGATAGATTTCAAAATGGCCGTTGATCAGATGACTGACGAATTCGGTCCATGTCATCTGTTGATTGGGTTCGGCATTCGGCATCCAAGCGTTGGGATCGTATTGTATCGCTACCGTGTTTGCCGCCGGATCCAAGCCGACGATCTGGAAACGGTTACCGGAAAGATGGTCGTGTCCGACATGTTTGTTCATAGGGTAGGTCTCCTATTTGAGTCATCGCAGAAGATAAGTGGATAAGTGAAGTCATCGACGTTCGATGAGCCAGGGCGGCTAAGGAGATTCCGTATTCTAGCTTAAGAGTGGCAGTTTGTAGGTGTTTTGCCCCTTGAAGGTGATTCTAGCGCGCATGTGACCGATTTTTTCTACAGTTTGGGAATCTTCCGAGGTCGAACGGCGCGCTACCGGATCTTGCGGGACACCAAAGAACCCGTTGCGTCATTAGTTTGTCAAATAGAAACGATAGCCTCGTGTTAGGAAAAGACAACAGGAAGAACTTATATGCAGAACGGGTGTATCAAAGTCATTGGGCGTCGGCGCGTTTATCCGGTCCGAAAGGGATGGAATGAGCCGTTAGAAGCCCACCGGCGGGACGCGAACGGGAGTGAAAACGAGTGCCAGAAACAGGAGACACCGAGCACTCAAACTATTCCGACGCAGCCGAGCCGAATGGAAAGGGATTGACAGTTCGAATACGAACGAGCAGAAGGTGAAACGGTCTGTCGGGGATGATGCTTTATTGCTCCGCGCCATTCCCCCTCGCATGACCATCCGATGCCGCCTCGTTGGCTAGTCGGTCGGAATTGTCGATAACGCGAAGCTTACGACATTGCGACCGACGAGCGGCCGGCGTCGTGATGCATCTGGCGCAGTTCTTCGTATTGTGTTTAGGGGCATCATGCCACCTCAGCGGAACTGGCGCCGGCCAACGAACCTGTTACGAGCTTTCACGGATACTTCGAAGAATCAATCATCTAGGCCAAGATATCGGTTGACTCAACAGGGTTCCCTAGCCTCGATAATGCAATTGGCTAACGGAGTTCCTAACAGGCTTTGGAGTCCGAGTCTCTCGCCTACCGCACCTCGTTCTGGATTCGCCGTGTTCTGCCGGAGCAGAATCTGGTTGTAAAAGCGAGATGCTCTTCCGCTGTCGGGCTCGCTTTAGAGCCGAATCTCGTCCGATTCGTCCAATTCGAATTCTTTGATGACCTCGGCTTGCTGTTCGCTCCGAACCCGGTCGAGATAGGTCTTGGCTTTATCGACTTCGTGCGTTAGAAGCTTGACGGTCTCCTTCATATTGCCGAGCGCCTGAGTCTTGTATGTCGCTATCGCATCCATGGTCTCGTAGATATTCTCGAACGCCTGTTTCAGCTGATCCAGGGATACCGCCGAACTGGCGGCTTGTTCGTGAGTACGGGCCGCTTGCTGTTTCAGGAGGCGCGACGTGGAGGCGATGAGATTGCCGGTGGTGGTGTTCAAGGCTGAAATCTGATCCAGCACCAGCTTTTGATCGGTCAGCGCTTGCGCCACGATGACCGCGGTTCGCAGTGCCGATATGGTCGTCGACGTGGCTCGGTCGACGCCTTTGATCAGCTCCAGGTTGTTCTTGCGAATCATGTCCATCGATAAATAACCCTGGATCGTCACCGCCATCTGGGTCAGCAGATCCTGGACTTTCTGGCGCGTATAAAAAAGCATCTCCTCGCGGACGACGCGCGCTTTCTCGGGATCTTGCGCCTCGATTTCCGGTAGGCGGCGTTCAATGGCCTCGTCAAGTTTTTTCCCCACATAGATGTATTGCTCGAGCCTTTGCATGACTTCCCAGGCATGAATTTTTTCCTGCTCCAAAGCGGCATTGTCTTTGCGGAGCTCGTCCTGGCCATTGTAGAGCGCCTGGATGATGGCGTTCAGATGCGTTTGCGCGGATTGATAGCTTTCGAAGTAATTTTTGAGCTTGTTGCCGAGCGGAATGATTCCGAGGAGTTTCCGCGGGGCCAGGAGGTCGCCCTGACGCGAAGGGTCGAGCTGCTCCACGGTCGCGCGCAGTTCCTGAAGCGATTTCGAGATGCTCGAAGACTCGTCATACACTCCGGATTTCATGGCCCGTACCGGGCGTTCCAGAAGCCGGTTCGAAACCGTTGCCGCGGCCCTGATCTCGCGATTGCCCATGTTGTGTACGCCGGATAGCCGTTCCCGGAATTCGGCGTCGTTCACATCGGCGGCTAGGACGGTGTGCAGGAATTCCGTAATTTTCTCGTCCAATTTGGAAATGGTTTCCTGATCCAGTTTAACCATGCTGGTCGCCTGTTCCTCGTCGATTTCGGGGACCGGCTGGGGCGGAGTCAAGGTCAGAGTGTCGTTCGAAGTGGCTTCGGCCATGGTTTTCTCCGGATGAAAATACGGTAAAAAGTAGTCAGTAAAAGGCGAATTCGCATCCCAATCGCAAACGGTCGCTTTAGTCGCGATCCTTTCAATCGCAAACGATCGGTTCGGGAGCGCCGGGATAACCCTTTCATTAGATCGAATTCGAGACAATTTATCGAACTATTCGATGCGGACCATGTTAGCCGACATTCCGAATCACGATTGCTGCCCCCCCGAGCGGGCTTCGCTCGATCACGAGCTGGCCGAGATAGGTCCGCACGATGGAATCCACGATGGCGAGGCCGAGGCCGTGCCCGGGCACAGACGAATCGGTGCGCTCACCGCGGCGGGTAACGCGCTCGGCCACATCTTCGGCAATTCCGGGGCCATCGTCGTCCACCCGCAGTTCGAGATGCGAGCTTGTTCCCAGCGGTTCCAAAACCGTCCGGGCGCTCAGTTCGACTCGGCTTCGACACCACTTGAAGGCATTGTCGAGTAGGTTCCCAAGGATCTCGAGCAAATCGCCCTCGTCGCCGTGAAAGACGACGTCGTCCTCGACCATGATTCGGCAGTCGACCTGTTTTTCGGCATAGACCTTGGCCAGTGCGGCCGCGACTTGGCGGGACTTTTCCGCGACACTGACCGGCGGAGTCAGGTGGGTTCGCCCGGAGGCGGCGGCTCGCTTCAGTTGGTACTCGATAATTCGAGTCATGCGGTCGATCTGTTCCTGGGCTACCGCGCCGATTTCGCTGTCGGCGTCCGAATTCTGTTTTTCGATGGCGCCGCGCAACACGGCGAGCGGGGTTTTCAGGCTGTGCGCGAGATCGCCCAGCGCATCCCGATACCGGGCAAGGTGGGACTGTGCATTCTCCAACAGAGCATTGAGGTTGTCGGTCAGTCCGCGCAGTTCTTCCGGATACTGGCCAACGAGTTTGTCGGCATGGCCCGCTTCGATGGCCGAAAGGTCGGCCGCGACCCGGCGGAGCGGCGAGAACGCCCAGCGGAGAATAGCGCCTTGCACCAGCAGCAGCACTAGCGCCGCGGCTCCGAGCCAGCTCCAGAGACTGCGCCGGAATTGATTGACCTCTGCGTAGAATCCGTCCAGGGTTTCGGCCACGCGAAACACGCAGCGAACCGGTCTTCTGCGCCCCTCTTCCTCCCACAGTACGCTGAAACTGAGCACATAAACCGGCGTGCCGTCTTCCAATACGGCGCTGCTGAATGTGGCAGTGCCGGTCTGGGGTGTGAGTGTCGAGGGAATTTCAATACCCGCTGCGGAGGGGGATCGCCAATCCGGCTTGCGGTTGCCTCGACGGATGTCGGCGTAAAGCCCGGACCCGGTTTGATTGAAGCGAGGCTCATGCAGGTTTTCGGGGCCCTTCATGACGCCTCGGGCATCGAGTTCCGAGCCGGCCAGAAGGGTATAGACAAACCCTTGCAGCCTGTCGCGCATGGCCGCCTTTGCGCTGTCGCGGAAGGCCTTGTCGAGGACCAGCCCGGTTGCGCTGAGAAAGGCGATCAGCACCACACTGGCGACGAGCAGTCCCCTCGTCCGAAGGGAATAGGTCATCCGGGCGTGCGTTCCAGGGTAAACCGGTAGCCGCGTCCGCGGAGCGTCTCTATGGGGCGATGGACGTTCTGGGGATCGAGTTTCCGACGCAGCCTGGCGATGAAGACTTCGATCACGTTGCTGTCCAGATCGAATTCCTGGTCGTAGATGTGTTCGGTCAGGGCCGTTTTGGAGATGACCTTGCCGGTATTCAGCATCAGATATTCGAGAACCTTGTATTCCTGCGCGGTCAACTCCACCGGCTGGCCGTCGACACGTACGCTCTGTGCTCCGGTATCGAGCACGATAGGGCCGCACCGCAGCAGGGATTGCGCGATGCCGGCGGACCGCCTCAACAGCGCCTTGGTCCGGGCGAGCAGTTCTTCGAAATGGAAGGGTTTGCTCAGGTAATCGTCGGCTCCGGCGTCCAGCCCTTCCACCTTGTCTTGCCAGCGGTCGCGCGCGGTGAGGATCAGAATCGGAAAGTTGATGCCGTCGGCGCGCCAATGTCTGATGACGTCGATGCCGGACACCAGCGGCAGCCCTAAATCGACGATAGCCAGATCGAACGGATATTCGTTTCCCATAAAAACTGCTTCCTTGCCGTCGGCCGCGGTGTCGACAGCGTAACCGAGGGCTTGCAAGCGCGACTTCAGCTGAGAGCGGAGCTCGGCTTCATCTTCGACGATCAGTAGGCGCATGAAACTCGCTTGAACGCAGCTTGTTTGAGGGACTTAGCCGACACTACTCGTGGCAGCGGGGTTTCGGCACGGGAGCCAACCGCAGCGATCATTCCGGGCTGGCGCCTTTGGTGTCTCATCGGTTGGCGTCGACATGGAAGACGCGCACGCGGCCGTCCGGCATGAGCACTTTGATGCGATAAGTGATCGTGCCGTTATTTCTGATGGTATCGGCAGCCAGTATGCGACCGCCGGTTTCACGCCGGATGCGCTGAACAGCCTCGTCTAGGCTTATGCCGGGCCCGAACTGAGGCTGGCGCGCGATGAACGGCGTCATCAAACCCTCCGGACCGAACGGCGGCTGTGAATAGGACGGAAATGCCATCAGCAGCGAACAGCCCAGGGTGAAGGACAAAAAGCGTTTGTTTATCACGCGGCTCGATGCGACTAGGGCGTTTCCGAAGTATGAGCCGGGCCGCAAAATGCCGCCCGGCACTGAGGTAGGCGCAGAATAACACTGTCGTTTCCGGACCGACAACGGGCTCTACCAAGCCACGGGTCAATGATGTTCCTGGATCAGTGGCCGATCTCGTGTCCCAAGACGGCTCCGGCTACCGAGCCGGCGATGATGGCGCCATGATTGCCGTAGCCGACTTGTTCTCCAACCATGCCGCCGAGGACGCCACCCGCGACGATCGGTATGGCTCCGGACAAACCGCTGCTACGGCCGTAATAGGAAGGGTAATCGTCGTGGTAGACGACTCGCGGCGGCTGGTAATGGTGAATATGGCGATGTACCACGCGCGGCGGCCGGTAATAACGTGGCGCAGGCTCGTAGTAATGGTGAATCACTCTCGGGCGGTGATGATCATGGCCGTGGTGATGATGTCCATGATCGTAGTGACCATGGTGACGATACCCATGATCGTGGTGGCCGCGATGATGGCCGTGGCCCCAATGGTCGCGGTCGGCGCGCGCGCCCGATGCAAAGGCGAGTAAGGCGATTGTGCTTAGGGCTATGATTTTATTCAGCGGTCTCATGACTTGATCCCCCGTTCAAAAACTCGAAACTGGCGCCGGATTCAAACCCGTGAGATTTGCCGGCAGGATGAAGATAGTCTTCTGTTCCTGAACGGAAGCTGAATGGGAATGGGCGGCTTTATGGCTCCGGCAGCTTATCGCTAACGATGCGCTTCCCTTCGTTCAGCGCATCCTACGGACTTCGCCGCATCAGGCAATCAGCTTCAGGCCGGGGGGCAATGCCTCGCCGAAGATGCGTTTTTCGTCGGCTTCGGAAAGTTCTTTTACTTCGGACACCATGCCAATCCAGGAGTCCGGCGCTTTGCCGACTCTCAGCCGCTCGATGACGCGTTGCCTCAGCGCCGGATCGATGTCACGCTCCCGGTCACCGCTGAGTCTCGCGATAAGAGCGGCGGCGAAGCCGGCATGCGGCTCTTTTTTGAAGTCGCGGCTCAGGATCTGGGCCAGCCATTCCCCGGCCGTGACGCGGGAAACCACGTTATGCACGCTGCCGTGGAACGGTACGCGAGCACCGACGCGGCCTAGCGCCCACCAGCTTTCGGCGGGCTCGCTGGGCTTGGACAGGCGCTGGAGAAGCCAGCTTCCCAATTCGGCCTTTTGGGATACGGGGAGCCGTTCCAGTACGGCCGCAAGTCTCACCATGTCCTCATAGCTGCGCTTTTTGGCGAGGGCAGGGAGATTGCCGCGCTTGGCGGTTTCCGGATTGATGAAGTCGGCCACATCCTTGAATATCGAAAGCTGCGCCTTTTCGTTCAAGCCGCCAGCCAGGCGGCGCCAGAACGTCCACCATTCAGTCCAGTTCTGGATTTCGTTGACGAATTGCAGACCTTGCCCGTAAATCGCGAAGACCTGTTCAACCCGCCAATCGTCCAAGGGATAGCCGAATCCGGGACGGAGGCAATATCCGGTCAGGCTGAACCACAGGCGCTCGTGCTCGGCCGATCGCCGCCGATGAGGCAGGCCTTCCAGCAGGGCGCCGAACAAATCGCGTAATAGGGCGGTGTCCCAATCCGCTCGCGGTCCGAGAATCTTTTCAAGTTCGCCGCGCAATCCTTTGACCAGCTTGGTGTCGGCCGCTTTCGCTTTTTTCCCAAACACCAGGCGGACTTTCTCGACGGCTTCATCGAGGCGCGGGTGGTGCCGGGCTTCGGGCAAAACCGTCTGCGGGACGGCCTGCCGCAATTGGAACTCGATCCTCCATCGCCGGTCGGGATCGTCGGCTGCTACGCAGTGCAAATCGAGAGTGCCGACCTCGGTTAGGGAGGCGGCGATCCGCACGGCTTGCTCCGTTCGCCCTTGTGCGCTTTCCCGCTCCAAGACAGCAGCGAGGGGCGGCAAGTGAACGAAACGGTCTTCGTCGATTTCGGCAAGGTCTCCCGGCTGGAAACGCCGGTCCTCGCTGGTTGAGGCCAGGTTGAAACGCACCGGTTGTCCTAGCCTGAGCAGGAAGGAGCGGTCGGTCAACACGATCTCCCGGCCCTCGTCGGTCCCCCGCGGCAGAATGCAGATACCCTTGGGGATCCCGTCCCGGCCGGTTTCCACCACCAGAAAATAGCTGCGCGCCGAGCCGCCGCCTATGCGCTGAACGGCATGGCCGCGCCGCGCGAGTCCGTAGGCTACCGCGCCGTAGGCTACTGCCAGATCGGGACGGTCGTTTTTGAGCAGGACGGGGCGTTGTTTTCCCCAGAACGTCACAAGTTCTACGAGACGCTGGGCTATGGTCGAGCCGCGGAACACGCCACCGTTGAGAAGAACGGCATCGGGAATGGGGTCGGCGGAGTCCGATCCGAGGGCCTCTCGCGCAGTTTCGAAGTGGTGAGTCAGAAAAGCAGCCAGATGCTTGCTGATCGCGGGATCGGCGGCGTAGGGCAGGCCGAATTCGACGACGCCGCTGCGTTTTCGGTCGGGATGATCGGCGAGGCTCACCATCGGGAAAAAACCGTCGAGAGCGATGCCATGGACCTCGCTTCGGGTCAGCTCGACCGAGCGCGCGCCTCCGATGAGCCGGGCTCCCGTGCCGAGTAGTGTTACGGTCGCGGCTTCCGGCGCATCGGGAGCCAGCAGCCGTTCCTTGGCTAACCGGCATTGTTCGACCAGTTGGGAAAGCTCGGCCGCAGACAGCTTTCGATCCTCGCCCACCAGGCGGCGTTCCGCAAGATGAGCCAAGGTGAGATCGATGTTATCCCCGCCCAGCATCAGATGATTGCCGACGGCGATACGGGTGAGCTTGGGTTCGTCCTCGCCTGGCTCGACCTTGATCAAGGTCAGGTCCGTGGTGCCGCCGCCGACGTCGCAGACCAGCAGCAAGCGCACGCCGCCGAGCTGCTGACGTAAGGACTGGCGGTGGTTCCAGAGCCAGTCGTAACAGACCGCTTGCGGCTCTTCGAGCAGGCGCACTGTCGCGAATCCGGCCAGCCGGGTGGCTTCGAGCGTTAGAGTGCGTGCGGCCTCGTCGAATGAGGCCGGTACGGTCACCACGATCTCCTGCTCTTCCAGTGGCGCCTCGGGATGGTGATGATTCCAGGCCGAACGCACGTGGCGGAGGTAGCTCGCGCTGGCTTCGACCGGAGAGATTTTCGGAATCTCCTCCGGCGCGCCCCAGGGGAGGATAGCGGCGGTCCGGTCCGCGGCGGCATGGGACAGCCAGCTCTTGGCACTGGTCACGAAACGTCCCTGGCTTTTCGAGCCCAAGATCCGCGCCAGCTTGCCGATGATCGGACGATAAGCCGACTCCGGCTCCGAAGAAGGCCAGGGCAATCGCACGTCCGCTACGGTCAGTTCGTCCGGCGATGCGTGATAGCGAACAGACGGCAGCAGCGGTTCAGCCGCCACTTCGCCCGGCGCAACCAATTGGTCGATTTGAAAAAGCTCGATTTCGGCCGGAGTACCTTTGGTGAGGTCTGCATGGGCGACCACGGTGTGGGTCGTGCCGAGATCGATGCCGACAAGATAGCGAGGCGTCTGGCTTGATGATGCGGGCATGGGTGAGGATGGCCGCAGGGGCATTGCCCCTGCGGTTTGCAGGATTATTTATTGAAAGACCAAAAACTTTTTTTGGCCGAAGCGTCGTCGCCAGGTGCTTCCGAAGCTGCTTCGTCGGATGCGGTTTCGGTCGCCCGCTCGGAGAGATTGCCTAAGATCGGTTCCTCCGGTGCGACATTTTCATCCGACGGCAAGGGCTTTTCGCCTGCACGGACATCGAATTCGACGTTCCAGCGTTTGTCGCCGTCCTTAGCGACCGCTTCCAGTTGCAGCGTGCCCACTTCGGTGACCCTGGCGGCCAAATGAACCGGGACCACATCGCCCGCCTGGTACTCTTCTGCCGGCAAGGTGACCTCGATTTCGTCCAGTTCTTCCATTTCGTCTTCCGACCAGTAGTCGAGGCGCGTGCCGACCACGTCGTCGCGGCGGACGTTGGACGCGAAGAAACGGAAGCGCACTGGCTCGCCCACGACCAATCCGAACTCGTAAGGCGGCAGATCCGCCTCGGTACCTTCCTCCATGCCGAAAGGCGCGATGCACAGGGCCTCGATCGGCGGGGCGAAGCCCGGTACGGCGGGCATGGCGCTCTCGACGCCCACGTAATAGGCAGCACCGGTGCCGCCGCGGATGCGGACCCCACGACCTTTGCGGACATAGCCGTAATAAGCGGCACCACGGGCCACGGCTAGATCCAGGTCGGCGCCGTGCAGCAGTCGGGCATGCGGTGCGTCGTCGGCCTGAAGCCAGCTATTGAGTACATCGAGCAAGCGCTTTTCGAGCGCCTCGGACTTGAATACACCCCCGTTGAGGAGCAGCGCGGTCGGATGCAGGAACTGGGCATCGGCAGGGAGGTTGAATCCCTGCAATTCGCCGGTCGCGCCGATCTGTCGGCTCAGGAAGGCGGCGAGATGACAGGTGATCCGTGCGTCCTTGGCATACGGAAGGCCCAGGGTGGTCAGACCGGTGCGAGCCTGAACGGCAGGACGGTCTGTGATTTGCACCTTCGGAAAGAAGCCTTCGACCAGGGTACGTCCGACCTCGTCGCGAGTCAGGCTGGTACGCAGCGTGCCGCCGATGAGCGACGAACCGCGGCTGGGGACGACGACGGCGACTTCGTCGGTATCCGAGTCGGACAGCAAGGATTCCTTGGCGTCCCGGCAGCCGTGCATGAGTGCCTGGATCTGCCAAGGTTCCAGCCGTTTGCCCTCGGCTTCGAGCTTCATTTTCAAGACATAAGCCAAGGCGAGGTCCATGTTGTCCCCGCCGAGGAGAATGTGATCGCCGATGGCGACGCGGTTGAGGATCAGATTGCCTTCCTCCTCGGTCACGGCGATCAGCGACAAATCGGTGGTACCGCCGCCTACGTCCACGACGAGAATGATGTCGCCCGGCTTGACCTGCTCGCGCCATTTTCCTTCGCTGGTCTGAATCCAGCTGTACAGCGCCGACTGCGGCTCCTCGAGCAGAATGGCCTGGCGCAGGCCCACGGCGTGGGCGGCTTCCACGGTCAGTTCCCGAGCCGCCGGATCAAAGGACGCCGGTACGGTGATCACCAGTTCCTGCTCGCTCAGGGGCGCGTCGGGATAGCGGTCGTTCCAGGCGTCACGCATGTGGCGGAGATATTCGATCGACGCTTGAAGAGGCGAAACGCGCTTTACTTCCTCCGGTGACTGAACGGGCAGGATTGGCGCGCGGCAGTCGACGCCGCTGTGAGATAGCCAGCTCTTGGCGCTGCTTACCAGCCGGATGGGCGTTTTGCCGCCGAGTTGCCTTGCCAGGTCACCGACGATGGCTTCCGGATGTTCGTTCCAGGGCAACACGATGTCGCTCGGTGCGAGCTCGGCCTCGTGAGCCTGGTAAAGAAACGAAGGCAACTGCCTTTTTTCGCCGACCGTACCGGGCGACGTCAATTGCGGGATATCCAAAACCTCGATCGGCGCTTTTTCGCCGTCGCACTGGCTGAGATCGACATAGGACACGACGCTGTTGGTCGTGCCGAGGTCGATGCCGACGGAATACTGGGTTTCGCTCACAATTCCACCTCTGCTTGGGCGATGATGCGTACGTCATGTCCTTCGGCGATCTTGGGCAGTCTGACGGCCGTAGCGCGCCAGCCGCGGTGTATCAATGTGCCGGTGAACGGCGGATCGCCGACGATGTTGCCCGTGGGCCTTACGCTTGAAGCGTCGAAGCCTTTGGGCAGAGTAACGCGGGAGTTCTCCTGCTCTTTGCGCACCGGTTCAAGCTCGAAATGCTGGCTCAATACTTTGCGGCATCCCTCGTGTACGACTCGAGCCGCCGCGCCGATCTCGGCGTCGGAATAGGCGCCGACGTTCTCCTGAACGAAGTCGATAAAACGGGCTTCTTTCTGCAAAAGTCCGAGAAGCTGTAGGGCCGCATCCGGTGTGGCTTCTTTGACAACCACCGGCTCCGGCCGTTCCGGTTTGACGACTTCCAAGGGTTTGGGTGCCTCCCTGACCGGAACGGGGGCCGGTCCGGCGGGGACCGGCGCAACGACTGGTTCGGCTGCCCGCCGCCCACGGCGAATCAAAGCGATGACGGCTACGGACAGCAGAAGGATCTGCAGAATCAGCAGAATGACCACGAGGGCTGCAAGTCCGATGTGTACGGCGTCGAGCGTGGTCGGAATGAGAGTTGGGTCGAATTGCATTCGGATCCTCTTTGCGTTGAGTGGTGCCCTGGGACGCAGGCGCGGTTGGTGCGGCAAATACAGCCGCCGGCATCGGCGGGACAGCCGGCCGAAAACTAAGCGCGGGGTAGGACGATCGTATTAGGGCTGCCCGGTCGCGGCTTGAGCCGCCTGAGCACCCATCAATGTGCGCAGGACCTGACGTGCGGCCTGAGTACGGCGGCTGCGCATATATCGTTCGGAGATCGTGCCGGGTACTTTTTCGCTATCGAACGCCGCCTTGACCTTCGACAGCTTCTCTTCGCACGTTTTCAAAACGCGATCGGTGAGTGCACGCGAATCCGCCTGCTCGCCGACCCGCGCACGGGTTTCGCTGTTGACGCAGGTCTGGTATGCGACTAAAGCCAGGTTGACTTTCTCCAGAGTCTGGTCCGAAAGGGTGGTGCCCTGCCATTCGTCTTCCGCCCGGACGGTTTGCAGGGCGGACAAAGCGATTGCGGCGAGCAGCACGCGAAAAAAAAAGTTCATGGGCGTTAACTCCTTACGAGTTGGAGACGAATGCACCGGATTTTACGCTATGTCGAGGGAGGGCGGAACGCCGAATCCGCCGCATCGGCTTGGCGCGGCAGCTTTGGGACGCGGTAGTGCAGTGTGCTAACCTTCAACGGCGTGGGTTTACGCCGGACTTTCGGCGTGGGACGACAACAAACGAAAATAACCGGAGAAGAATAATGAAACTAAAGTCTTGGTTAGTGGGGGCAGCGGTTCCATTTCTCGTGAGCTGCGCGGCGACGGTGGATAAATCGTCGGTGCAGGCCACGCACGTGGCGCCGGTTTCGACGCAGGTGGAAGTGGTGCGGATTCCGTTCGACGGTTCTCAACCCATGTACGTCGTCACGGTGGAGCCTTTGAGTGTCGGAACCGGTTCGGGGGGCGGCGTGACACAGGCTCCGACCGGGGCCCGCTACGGCTGGGGACCCTTCGGCTGGGGTATTCTCGGAGGGGCCGCACCTACGGCACCGGGGGCTTACACGCCCGACCATCAAGGTATGAGCGATCGCGTCGGGCAAGGCGTCGCCGCGCAATTAATCAGTGCCCTCGGCAACGTAGGGAACATCGTGGTCGTCGACTACGAACATTACCGCAAGAACGAAAGCAATCCCGCAAAGCTGCTGAATCCCGGCGAGGTCGGGCCGTTCGTGATCAAGGGTACGATCACGGAATTCAACGAGGTTGCCGAAGCCAACGACGAGCGCAAAGGTGGATCGCTCGGCTGGGCAGGAACAGTGCTCGGCATCGCGGGCGCCGTTTCGGGGACACCCGCCGCGGGCATCGCCGGTGCTGCCGTATCTGCCGCCAATCCGACTTGGGAAAACACCAAGGCCCGGCGAACCGGGGCGGTGGGCATGGACCTGCAAGTGGTCGAGCCTAGCAGCGGCCGCATGGTGGGAACGATTACTTCCCACGGCTCCTTCACCTCCGAATCCGCCACCAGCGGTTTCTCTTTGTTCGGCGTCGGGGGCGGGGAATCCGCGTTTGCAGCGAGCGCCCTGGGTCAGGCGACCCGCGCCGCGCTCAACGATACTCTGAAGCAATTGTCCGACCAGCTTCGCATCAAGGGTCCCGCCTTTGTCAAAGCATCGGCTCCCGCCGCTAAGAAAACGCGGCGTTAAGACGTAGAAGACGCTGGGGCTCCCGCACGGTGCGGCTGTCGCTCGTTGGAGCAGTGCCGTGCAAGCGCCCAGCGCACGTGCTCCCTGATCAAAGGCAACGGGTCGTCTATCCGCGCTCGTAACGCGTCGACGATTTTAGTAGACGTTTCAGCGTTACCCAAGGCCACGGCGATATTCCTGATCCAGCGTTCGTAACCGATGCGGCGTATGGCAGAGCCTTCGGTCTTATGTAGAAACGTCGCTTCATCCCAGCGGAAAAGGTCGATCAGCCCGGCGGTATCGAGACCGTGGCGCGGCATGAAATCCGCTTCCTCGGTCAGCCGCGCATAGCGGTTCCACGGGCATACGAGCTGGCAGTCGTCACAGCCGTAGATGCGGTTGCCGATGGCGGTGCGAAATTCTTCGGGAATCGGTCCGCGCAACTCGATGGTCAGATAGGAGATGCAGCGCCGGGCGTCAAGGCGATAAGGCGCAACGATCGCTTGGGTGGGGCAGACCTCCATGCAGGCGGTGCAGCTCCCGCAGTGATTGGTCGTTTCGGCATCGATGGGCAAGGGGAGATCGGTGTAAATCTCCCCCAGGAAGAACATCGAGCCTGCTTTGCGGTTGATCAAATTGGTGTGCTTGCCGATCCAGCCGAGCCCGGCTTTGGCGGCGAGCGCCTTTTCCAGCACCGGCGCGCTGTCGACGAAGACCCTATAACCGAAGGGGCCGATTTCGACTGCGATGCGCTCGGCCAATTGCTGTAAGCGCTTGCGGAGCACCTTGTGGTAATCGCGGCCAAGGGCGTAGCGGGAGATGAACGCGGCGGTCTGGTCGTCCAGCCGCTCCCTAACCGTGGTTCGATTCTCCGGGAGATAATCCATGCGTACGCTGATGAGCCGGAGCGTACCGGGAACCAGCTCTTCCGGACGGCTGCGCTTGGTGCCATGCCGCGCCATGTAGTCCATTTCTCCGTGGAATCCCTCGTCTATCCATTCTTGAAGCTGCTGTTCGGCCGCAGAAAGGTCGGTATCGGCTATTCCGACCTGCTGAAAGCCGAGTTCTTTGCCCCAGGTCTTGATTTTGGCGGCGAGAGCGGAGTAATCGCGAGCGGACGAAGTCACAGAAGTGTGGAGGCGGTGCGGAGTTTGAGCCAGAATGTAAACGGAACGAGCGTAGTTTGGGTACAGCTTACTGGGTTATGAGCGAACGATACAGCCGAAGTTTCCCGAAGGATCTTTATCGCGCGGAGGACGTGCGCGCCATGGACCGTTATGCCATCGAAACGGTGGGCATTCCCGGCATCGAGTTGATGCGCCGCGCCGGCGCATCGGCCTTTGCCGCTTTGCACGAACGCTGGCCGGGAGCGCGCACGCTGTCGGCGATTTGCGGCGGCGGCAACAACGGGGGAGACGCTTATGTGGTCGCCCGCTTGGCGCACGAGGCGGGGATGGACGTGCGGGTTTATCCGGTTTCGCCGCCCGCGAATCTCAAGGGGGATGCCCTGGCGGCTTACCAGGATTATCGAGCGGCGGGCGGCGAAATATTGGATTTTATCCCGGCCGATTTCGAGGGTGCGGAAGTGCTGGTCGACGGACTTTTGGGCACCGGCTTGGATCGGAAGGTCGACGGACTTTACGCGGACGTGATCAGGGCCGTCAACCGGTTCTCCGGTCGGGTGATGGCGCTGGATATTCCGTCCGGGCTTCATGCCGATACCGGTTCCGCTCTGGGCGTTGCCGTCAAGGCCGATTTGACCGTGACGTTCATCGGTCTCAAGCAGGGGCTCTTTACCGGTGAAGGTCCGGAATACACAGGCGAGATCGTCTTTGCCGATCTGGGCACACCGCCGGAAGTGCGATATTCCGTCGAACCTTCGGCCATGCTGCTGCCGCCGTGGGAACGCGGCTTGCCGGCGCGTCCGCGTTATGCGCACAAAGGTCATTTCGGTCATGTGCTGGTGGTCGGGGGCGATTGCGGCTACAGCGGCGCCCCTCGCATGGCAGCGGAGGCCGCGGCTCGGGTCGGAGCGGGGTTGATTAGCATCGCCACGCGGAAGTCCCATGCCGACTCGCTCAACCTGACCCGGCCGGAGCTGATGTGCCACGGCGTCGAAACCACCGAGGACTTGCGGATACCCTTGGAGCGGGCCACGGTCGTTGCTATCGGGCCTGGGCTGGGCCGTTCGGAATGGGCGAAGGCGCTGCTCGGCACGGTGTTGGAAAGCGATTTGCCGGTCGTGGCGGATGCCGACGCGCTCAATCTTCTGGCGGAAAGCCCCCGCAAACGGGACAACTGGACCATCACGCCCCATCCGGGGGAAGCGGCGCGGCTGCTCGACTCGTCTTCCGCGGACATACAGAAAGATCGATTCAGCGCCGTTCGGAACCTTCAGGCGAAGTTCGGCGGCGTAGCCGTATTGAAAGGTTCCGGCAGCCTGGTCTGCGGTCCGGACGGATTGCCCTATGTCTGTACCGCCGGCAATCCCGGCATGGCCAGCGGCGGCATGGGCGACGTGCTGACCGGCGTTATCGCGGGATTGCTGGCGCAACGTCTGGATCTTTTCGGGGCGGCGGCCTTGGGCGTGCAATTGCATGCCGCGGCGGGCGACGAGGCGGCGAAGGCCGGCGAAAGGGGACTCTTGGCCTGCGATTTGATGGATCCTTTGCGCCGGCTCGTCAATTTATGAAAGTGACTCTTAGGGACGAGGCGGAAACGCTCGCATTCGCCGGGCGCGTCTATCGAGCCATGTCGTCGAACGGGCTCGTCTTCCTGCTCGGAAACCTCGGCGCCGGCAAAACCACCTTCGTGCGCGGCTGGCTCCGGGCAGCTGGCTTTTCGGGGCCGGTGAAAAGCCCGACTTTCACGCTGGTCGAAGAATACCCGATCGAGGAGCGGATCGTTTACCATTTCGATTTGTACCGGCTGAACGATCCGGAAGAGTTGGAGTGGATGGGGTTCCGGGACTATCTACGGCCGAACGCAGTTTGCTTTATCGAATGGCCGGAGCGCGGCGCGGGGCTATTGCCCGAGGCGGATCTCGAGATCAGCCTGGAAATATCGGGTACGGGGCGCATCGCGGAGATATCGGCCGGCACCGACTCCGGTGTAGCCGTATTGGCCAGGCTGCAAGCCGAGTAGCCTATTTCCTTGCGGTTTTCCGCAGCTCGGACTATGTTTTCCGGGGGCGTTCACGCATGGCGGCTTCGTTCATGGAAAAAAAAACTCTAATCACATGGCTGGTGTTCACGCTTTGGGGCTACGCGCCGCTGGTTTTCGGCGCGCCCGTGCAGATGAACTCGGTGAAGATTGAGGCCGCCGCGCAGAGTTCACGGCTGGTTTTCGATTTCTCGGCGCCGCCCAAATACCGAATCTCCCGCGGAAGCAAGCCGAATCAGCTGCAAATCGATTTAGAAAATGTTTCCCTGTCCGGAAAACTCGGACTACCCCTGGCGTCTCATCCCCTGATCGCGAAGCTCATTCCGGTATCGGGCAAGGCCAAGGACAGCCCCAGGATTTTGCTCGATCTTAAGCGCCCGGCCGGATACAAGTCTTACGTCACCCGTCTCAAGGGAAGCTCGCGCCTGGTGCTCGAACTGACGCCCCCGATTTTGACCGCCCAGGCGGGAGACAAGGCGGCTTCCAAGGAGCCGGTCAAATCGGCAAAACCGACTAAGATTGCTGCGGCGCCGAAAGCGGCTCCCAAGCCGGTCGCGGCCAAGGCCGGAAGCTCGCCGGGCGAAGCGAGGCCGGTCCGTTTCCTGAAGCCGGCGCTGGCCAAGGAGCGGGTGATCGTCATCGACGCCGGCCACGGCGGCAAAGATACCGGGGCGATTGGTCCCAACGGAACCTATGAAAAAGACGTGGTGCTGGCTATCGCCCGCAAGCTCGAACGGCTGATCCGAGCCGAACCGGGCATGCGGGCGGTCATGGTGCGCAAGAGCGATCAGTTCGTCGATTTGCGCGAACGGGCGGAACTCGCCCGCAAGGCGAAGGCGGATTTGTTTATTTCCCTGCACGCGGACGCCTACGTCGCCAATGACGTAAAGGGGTCTTCCGTATTCACTCTGTCGGATCACGGCGCTTCGAGTGAAGCCGCTCGCTGGCTGGCGGACCGGGAAAACGCCGCTTTGGTGGGCGGTGTTCAGCTCGGGGGAAAAGACAAATTGCTGGCTTCGGTGCTGCTCGATCTGTCGCAAACCGCCACGCTAGATGCCAGCAACCGCGCGGCCGCAAAGGTATTGGGAGAGCTAAGAAAGGATTTCCATCTACATCATCGAGACGTGCAAAAAGCCGGTTTTGCAGTGCTCAAGTCGCCGGACGTTCCCTCGATACTGGTGGAGACGGCGTTCATATCCAACCCGGACGAAGAGCGTAATCTGCGCAATTCGAGCCATCAGGATCAGGTGGCTCGCGCCATATTCGACGGTATCCGCAATTATTTCGCCGAAATTCGGCCGATGGTTCCGGTCGATCTGCGCATGGCCGATGCTCTGGAGAGCGTGGCCGAATCCGACGGCAAGAAGCCGGTCATTCGAAAATAGAACGCTTGCGCCGAAGGTCGGCAAAAGCACCTTTATCCCCGTCTTTCATAATTTCTGTATTTTCCCGAGAATAGCAAGGTATTGAATCCTTGCTCCCGCGGTTCTGTCTAACCGCCAAACCGTTTTCTCGATCGCCGATTCCATCTGCCATGCCCATCCGCATTCTCCCTCCGCAACTCATAAACCAAATCGCCGCCGGGGAGGTGGTCGAGCGCCCCGCCTCGGTGGTGAAAGAATTGGTCGAAAATGCCTTCGACGCCGCCGCGCGCTCGGTAGCCATCGACGTGGAACAGGGCGGATTGCGCATGATGCGCATCCGCGACGACGGCTGCGGCATCGATAGAGAGGAATTGCCGCTCGCCCTGTCCAGGCACGCCACCAGCAAAATCGCCAGTCTGGAGGATCTGGAGCGGGTCTCCAGCATGGGATTCCGGGGCGAAGCTTTGCCCAGCATCAGTTCGGTGGCGCGCTTGACGCTGACCTCGCGGATACGCGGCGAGCGTTGCGCCTGGCGTGTCACCGCGGACGGGACGGAAACCGATTTCGACGTGCAGCCGGCGACCCATCCCGAAGGCACGACGGTGGAGGTTCGCGATCTCTTCTACAACACGCCGGCGCGCCGGAAGTTTCTCCGGTCGGAAAAGACCGAGTTCTCCCATATCGAAACACTGATCAAGCGTATGGCGCTGAGCCGGTTTGAAGTGGGATTTTCCTTGAAGCACGACGAGCGGACGGTATTGAGCTTGCGGCCGGCGGAAACCCAGGCCGAAATCGAGCGGCGCCTGGCCTTGGTGCTCGGTGAGGCGTTTCTGGAAAACGCGCTGGCGGTGGAGTTTTCGGCGGCGGGTCTCAGGCTTTCCGGGTGGGTGGGGTTTCCGACGTTCTCCCGCAGCCAGGCCGACATGCAGTTCTTCTACGTCAACGGGCGTTTGGTCCGGGACAAGCTGGTGAGCTATGCCGTGAAGCAGGCCTATCAGGACGTGCTTTACCACGGGCGCCAGCCGGTGTACGTGCTGTATCTGGAGCTGGACCCGACGTTGGTCGACGTCAATGCTCATCCCGCCAAACTCGAAGTGCGTTTCCGCGATTCCCGGACGGTCCACGATTTTCTGTTTCGCGCGTTGCATCGGGCTTTGGCCGAGACCAAGCCGCGGGCTGTCGAGGCCGAGGCGGTGCCCCATCCGGAAGACAGGCCGGCGCGTGCAGTTTCGGCACCCGAGTTTTCTAAACCGCACCGCCAAGCTACGCTGCCGTTGCAAGTGGCCGAGGCGATTCAAAGTTATGCCGATCTTTATTCCGCTCCGGCTCCTAAGCCGGAAGCGCCGCAGGAACCGGAGCCAGATGAGCAAACGACTCCGCCGCTCGGTTTTGCGGTGGCGCATCTTCATGGCGCTTTCATTCTGGCCGAGAGCCGCAACGGGCTGATCGTGGTGGACGCTCATGCCGCCCACGAACGCATCACCTATGAAAAGCTGAAGGATCAGGTCGGCGCGGGATCAGTTCCGATGCAGCCTTTGCTGCTGCCTATCCGAATTCAGGTTACCGCAGCCGAGGCCGATTTGGCGGAGGAGGCGGCCGGTGTGTTCGAAAGCCTCGGCATCGAACTTCGCCGAAGCGGCCCGGATACGCTCATGTTGCGAGCGGTGCCGGCCTTGCTGGCGGATGCGGACGGCGAGCGCCTGGTGCGCGATGTGTTGGCCGATCTCAACCAGCATGGACGGAGCGTCCGGATCGAGCAGTCCATGAACGAGGTTCTGGCGACCATGGCCTGCCACGGATCGATCAGGGCCAACCGCAAGCTGACCGTGCCGGAAATGAACACGCTGCTCCGCGACATGGAAGCGACGGAGCGCAGCGGCCAGTGCAACCACGGGCGCCCGACCTGGGTCGAGCTAAGCCTCAAGGATCTGAACCGCTTGTTCATGCGCGGCCAGTGACTGAATTACCACCCGCTATCGCCCTGATGGGGCCGACCGCCTCGGGCAAAACGCGGCTGGCCATCGAATTGGCCAAGACGCTGGACGGAGAAGTGATCAGCGTCGATTCCGCACTGGTTTACCGGGGCATGGACATCGGCACCGCCAAGCCGAGCTTGGAGGAAAGGGCAGGCATTCCGCACCATCTGATCGACATTCTTGATCCAGCCGAATCCTATTCCACCGGGCGTTTTCGGGACGAGGCGCTCGCGGCGATGCAGGACATAACAAGCCGCGGCAAGCTGCCGATTCTCGCCGGCGGCACGATGCTGTACTTCAACGCCTTGTTTTACGGGCTTTCGAGTCTGCCCGCTGCCGATCCCGAGATTCGGCGGCAGATCGACGAGGAAGCGGCGAGGGTCGGCTGGGCGAAACTGCACGAGGAACTCGGTCGAATCGACCCGGAAGCTGCGCTTCGCATTCATCCCAACGATCCCCAGCGCATCCAGCGGGCCCTGGAGGTATACCACGCGACCGGGGTTCCGCTGTCCGTGCTGTGCGCCGAGACCCGATCGCCGCCTTTGCCGTTCGATCTGATCAAACTCATCGTCGCGCCGGCAAGCCGCGAGGCCCTGCATGAACGGATTCGCCAGCGCTTCTTGACCATGATCGAAGGCGGATTTATCGACGAAGTCCGCGCCTTGCACGAACGGGACGATCTCCACGCCGATCTGCCCTCCATTCGCGCCGTCGGCTATCGACAGGTCTGGGCTTATCTCGAGGGCGAATACGACCGCGGTACCATGATCGAGCGCGGTATCATCGCCACCCGCCAATTCGCCAAGCGGCAGTTCACCTGGCTGAGGCGTGAGAGGGATGCGCTACGGTATGCCAGCGAGGACGAGAGGTTGGTGGAGTCCGTATTGCGAGACGTGACGGCCCGCCTGAAGCGGTAGAGCGGGGAAGGACGAGCGTCGCATCCGTCTCGCGTACTGATCAGAACGCAGGTAAAGGGCGTGGAGTTTTTACGAGGAGGTCAATTGTCGTCCGCGATGGACATGGTGTCATTCCGGCCCGCATATTTCTCGAGGTTGCCTTCCTCGCCCAGCTTGATCATCAGTCTGACTTCGTTTTTCGAATCCGCGGCATGTAGGGCATCCTCGTACGTGATCTTTCCGGCCTTGTACAGATCGTACAAGGCTTGATCGAAGGTTTGCATACCCTGTTCCCGTGAATGTTTCATCAGTTCCTTCAGCTTATGTACCTCGCCTTTTCGGATGAGATCTGAAGCGAGCGGGGTGTTCAAGAGAATTTCCACCGCCGGATATCGTCCCTTGCCATCGGCCCTGCGAATGAGCTGTTGAGCGATGATGCCCCGGAGGTTGAGGGATAGATCCATGAATAGCTGCGGGTGCATCTCTTCAGGAAAAAAGTGAAGGATTCGGTCCAACGCCTGATTGGCGTTGTTGGCGTGCAGCGTGCTAAGGCAGAGATGGCCCGTCTCGGCAAAGGTGATGGCATGCTGCATCGTCTCGCGGGTCCGGATTTCCCCGATCAGAATAACGTCGGGTGCCTGCCGCAGCGTATTCTTGAGCGCCACCTCGTAGGATTCGGTATCGATCCCGACCTCGCGCTGGGTGACGATGCAGCCGGCATGCGGATGCACATATTCCAGCGGGTCTTCGATCGTGATGATATGCCCGCTCGAATGCTCGTTCCGATGTTTGATGATGGCCGCCAGCGATGTGGATTTTCCCGTTCCGGTCGCACCGACGAACAGGATCAAGCCGCGTTTGGTCATCGATAATTCATTGAGGATCGGCGGCAGATTCAGATCATCGACCGTCGGAATGTTCGTTTCGATCCGCCGCAACACCATTCCGGCGGTGTCTCTTTGAATGAAGGCGCTGACGCGGAAGCGACCTAGGCCGGGCGCTGAAATCGCGAAATTGCACTCCTTGGTATTCTCGAATTCGTCGCGCTGGCGTTGGTTCATGATCCCGATAACGATCTGCCGCGCCTGCTCTTTGCTCAGCTTGGCGTTCGATATCGGCTGAATGACGCCGTCGATCTTCATGCACGGTTCTTTATTGGTGGTGATGAAGAGGTCGGACGCTTTTTTCTGCGTCATCAGCATGAGCAAGGATTCGAAGTCCACGAGCTTGTTCTCCGGCTTTAGAATGCGGCTTTATTGACGGCTCTGACCCGAGCGGCGGCACGCGCCACGACGCCTTTTTCGACCAGTTCCTGCAAGTGCTGGTCGAGCGTTTGCATGCCGTCCTTGCGCCCGGTCTGGATGGCCGAGTACATCTGTGCGACCTTGTCTTCGCGGATGAGGTTGCGGATCGCCGGCGTGCCCACCATGATCTCCCAGGCCGCCGTGCGTCCGCCGCCGTTTTTCTTGAGCAGAGTCTGGGAGATCACGGCCTGCAGGGACTCGGACAGCATCGACCGAATAATGCCTTTTTCGGCGGCCGGGAAAACGTCGATGACGCGGTCTATGGTCTTGGCAGCCGAGTTGGTGTGCAGGGTACCGAAAACCAAGTGACCGGTTTCGGCGGCGGTCAATGCGAGGCGGATGGTTTCCAGGTCGCGCATTTCGCCGACCAGAATCACGTCGGGGTCTTCGCGCAGAGCCGAGCGCAAGGCTTCGTTGAAACCCAAAGTATCCCGGTGAACTTCGCGTTGGTTGATCAACGATTTTTTGCTGGAGTGCACAAACTCGATGGGGTCTTCAATCGTCAGGATATGGGAATACTGGTTCGAGTTGATGTGGTCGATCATCGCGGCGAGGGTGGTCGATTTGCCCGATCCGGTGGGCCCGGTGACCACGATCAGGCCGCGAGGGTGCATGGTAACGTCCTGGAAAAATTTGGGGCAACCCAGTTCCTCCAATGTCAAAACCTTGGACGGAATGGTTCGAAATACCGCCGCCGCGCCCCGGTCCTGGTTGAACGAGTTGACACGAAATCGCGCGACGCCGGGGAGCTCGAACGAAAAGTCGGTCTCCAGAAACTCCTCGTAATCGCGCCGCTGCTTGTCGTTCATGATGTCGTAGATCAGCGCGTGCACCTCTTTGTGGTCGAGCGCCGGCACATTGATGCGGCGTATGTCGCCATCCACGCGGATCATCGGCGGAAGTCCGGCGGACAAATGCAGGTCGGATGCATTGTTCTTGACGGAGAAAGCGAGCAGTTCGGCGATATCCATGGATTCTCTTCTGTAATGGCTCTTGTGTAAGCGTTGGTCGGTAGATACCCTTACCCTCCGGGCAAGTATAGACAAACGTATCAGCAACATGAGGAGTCAAATACAACAGCGCCTGGACGCCGTACGCGAGCGAATTCGACTCGCGGAGACGGCAGCCGGTCGATGCCGGGGTTCGGTTCGGCTGATCGCCGTAAGCAAGACTCAGCCTGCGGAGGCGATTGCCGCCGCTTATTACTGCGGTCAGCGGGAGTTCGGGGAGAACTACGTTCAAGAGGCTCTGGCCAAGCAAGATAAGTTGGCGCATTACGATATCGGCTGGCATTTCATCGGACCCATTCAATCCAACAAAACCAGGTCGATCGCGGCTCGTTTTTCCTGGGTACATAGCGTCGACCGATTCAAGATCGCGGAGCGCCTGAGCGATCAGCGTCCCGAAGAGCTGCCGCCGCTCAACATCTGCATTCAAGTCAACGTCAGCGGAGAAGCGACGAAATCGGGCGTTGCCCCGGAGGAGCTCGACGGGTTGGTCGAAGCGATCGCGGAACTGCCTAGGCTTCGTGTCCGCGGGCTTATGGCCATTCCGGCCCCGACGGACACGATCGACCTTCAGCGCGCATCGTTCCGGAGCTTGCGGCAAGCCGCGGAACGCTTGGGCCGCTTTGGGCTCGATACGCTGTCCATGGGGATGTCCGACGACCTCGAAGCGGCGGTCATGGAAGGTTCGACGATGGTACGTATCGGCACGGCGCTGTTCGGGCCGAGGTCAAGCCGTGACATAGCCGTGCTCGATGCCGGGAGCGTTTCGGACGGCTGAGGAACACTTGTCGGCTTACACGGCGAACGGGACGTTTTTGGGGCCGTGTCTCGGTTAGAATACGTCCGTTGGTTCGGAGATGATTTCAAATGAAAAAGCAAACTTTAGGATTTATCGGCGCCGGAAATATGGCGAGCAGCCTGATCGGCGGTCTCATTTCGGATGGCTATCCGGCGGACAATATTTTCGTGTCGGACGTCGACACCGCGAAGCTGAAGGATTTGGCCAGCCGTTTCGGCGTCCATACGTTCGAAGATAACAAATCCTTGGTCGAGCGCTCCCAGACCGTGTTGCTGGCCGTTAAACCGCAGATTCTTGAACAGGTGGCTCGAGAAATTGCCGGCCCCGTGCGGCAACGCGGCCCCCTGATGATCAGCATCGCCGCGGGTGTTCGCGAGACCGCCCTCGACCACTGGCTGGGCGGCGGCGCAAGCATCGTGCGCTGTATGCCCAATACTCCGGCGCTCGTGAAAACCGGGGCTACCGCATTGCACGCGAACGATCGAGCGAGCGCCGAACATAGAAGTGTGGCGGAAGCGATAGTCCGTGCCGTCGGCATCGCAGTGTGGGTAGAAAAGGAAGAGCTCCTGGATTTGGTGACGGCGCTTTCCGGAAGCGGACCCGCTTACTTTTTTCTGTTCATGGAGGCCATGGAGGATGCGGCGACCGAAATGGGAATGGACAAAGCTACGGCGCGGCTTCTTACCCAGCAGACGGCGCTTGGTGCGGCGCGCATCGCCATAGAATCCGAAGACGGTCCGGCGGAATTGAGAAGAAGGGTTACCTCGCCCGGCGGTACTACGGAAAAGGCAATAGAGGTATTCGAGCGCGGAAGCCTTCGTAGCCTCGTGCTTGACGCCATGAAGGCGGCAAATGCGCGGGCGGCAGAATTGTCCAAGCAACTGGGAGGTTGACGATGTCTCCGGATTTTCTGGTGAATCCCGCTGTTTTTCTGATCGATACGCTCTTCAGTCTTTATATATTCGCGATACTGCTGCGGTTCTTGTTTCAGTGGGTCGATGCGGATTACTACAATCCGATTTCCCAGTTCTTGATCAAGATCACGCACCCGCCGCTTCGCATGTTCCGCCGCTTTATTCCGTCCGTCGGCCGCGTCGACACGGCTTCGCTCGTCTTGATGCTGGGGCTGCAAATGCTGAGCGGCTATCTGATATTCGTGCTTCAGGATACGCGGATCACATTTGCGGCATTGAGTCTGTGGGCTGTCGTGCAGCTCTTGGATTTGCTGTTCAATGTCTATTTTTTCGCCATCATCATCCGTGCGGTCCTGAGTTGGGTCAGTCCAGGGAGCTATAACCCCGCGGTTTCCCTCCTTTACAGCCTTACCGAGCCGCTGCTTCGCTTCAGCCGTCGGCTTTTGCCGCCGATAGGGGGTATCGATCTCTCGCCGTTGATCCCCTTGATCGGCATACAACTCGCCAAAATGCTTGTGCTGCCCCCGCTGCAGCAACTCACGAATCTGCTGAACTGACTTGAGCGATTGGTATACCTGGGACGGCCAGGCACTGGTGCTGAACGTCCACGTACAACCTCGCGCCGGTAAGGACGAGATTGCGGGTTTGCATGGCGATCGGCTCAAGATCCGCATCAAAGCGCCGCCTGTCGACGGCAAAGCAAACCGTTATCTAATCGACTTCCTGGCAGACGTTTTCGGCGTCGCCAAACGCGATGTGGTTTTGCTGGCCGGTGAAACCGGCCGGGATAAGCGGTTCAAAATCTGCTCTCCAAAACGCTGGCCGGCATGGTGGGCAGAGCTCTCGAAAATGGACTGAATTTTGAATTGGTCTAAACTTCATCCCAACTGTCCCCAGAATTGCACTTTATTCCACTAGACGATCGGGTCGAGAGTCGGAGATGAGCATCATTCATTTAGAAGACAAGCTGCGAGGCTACGGCCAGTGGCGTGAGCAACTGAGCCAGGCGGTTGAGCGATATCGTTCCTGGCTTGATCAGCATGAATTGAACAGCGATGCCGTAAATGAAACTCTTCTGGGCATGCTCGACAGCTTGCGCGCGGATCGTATTGTGCTTGCCTTCGCCGCCGAATTTTCGCGAGGCAAGACCGAGCTCATTAACGCTTTGTTTTTCTCGGATACCGGTGTTCGGCTTTTGCCATCATCTCCCGGAAGAACAACCATGTGTCCGACGGAGATCTTTTACGACCCCGAAGGCGGTGCCTATATCCGACTCTTGGCGATCGAGAGCCGTCTGAACCAGGCATCGCTCAGCGAATACAAGCGACACCCGCAGAGTTGGATGCAGATCGAATTGGATTGCACCTCGCCGGTGCAAATGCAGGAAGCATTTCAAGAGCTGACCGCAACCAAGCGTGTGCCGCTCGAAGAAGCGAAGCAGCTCGGTCTGTACAACGAAGATCTTCATCCGGGACAGGTGGTGGCGCCGGAGACCGTCGAGATTCCGTGCTGGCGTCACGCATTGATCAGTTTTCCGCATTACCTCTTAAAGGAAGGCCTTACCATTCTGGACACACCCGGTCTCAACGCACTCGGGGCGGAACCCGAGTTGACCTTGCACATGCTGCCCAGCGCTCAAGCGGTTATCTTCGTGCTTGCAGCGGATACCGGGGTTACCAAGAGCGATCTGGATATGTGGTGCAACCATGTTCGGGGTTCCCGCCAAGGCCAGCAGAAAAGAAGCGGTCTGGCGGTGGTCATGAACAAGATCGATTCGATGTGGGGGGATTTGCACGGAGACGACGTCATCGAGAAATCGATTCGCGCCCAAATCGACTCAGTTGCCAGAACTTTGGAAGTCGACGCGAGCTCGATTTTTCCCTTGACCGCCAAACAGGCTTTGCTTGCCAAAGTGAAGGGCGACCAAGAACTCCTGGAAAAAAGCCGTCTCCATCTTTTTGAGAGTTTCTTGGCCGAAAAAGTGGTAAAGGAGAGGCAGAATCTGCTGATGACGTCGGTCACCGAGAGGATCGGCCATTTGGTTACCGAATCGACCGGTGTACTGCAGGCCCATATAGCGGATGCCGAGCGCCAGATCAACGATCTCCGCAATGTCGATGTCAATAATCGGGACAAGATCAAGCAGCTGATGACCGAGACCCGAGACCAGCAAAATGCTTATTTGGCCAGCGTAAACCAATTTCAGGCGAGCCGACGGGTGTTCGCGGTGCAGGCCAAGGCTTTGGTCGAGTCCCTGGCGCCGGAAAGCATCGATGAGATTATCAAGCGAACTCGGCGGCAGATGGCCGGAAGTCTGACGACGATCGGGATGAAATCGGTCATGGCGGGAGTGCTCGAGGAGTTGAACGGCGTGCTTGTCAAAGCCGTGTCGATCTCTGAGGAAAGTCGAAAACTGGTGAAAGGGATATACGGAAAATTCCAGGAGGAATATGGCTTTGCCGATCTCAAGGCGCCGTCGCTCTCGCTCAAGAAATATCAGGCCGAACTGGAGCGGGTATTCAAGGAAGGGGAGGCTTTCAGAGACAGTGCTTCGTCAACTTTGATGGAGCAGAGCATGGTTGTGGTAAAGCTTTATACAACGGTTGTCGCCCGCGCCCGAGAGCTTTTTCTGCACGCACACAAGGATGCGGTGGGTTGGTCCGGCATGGCCCTTACGCCGCTTATCCATCAAATTCGGGATCATAAACGCGTAATCGAAAGCAAGCTGGACGTATTGCGCAAGATCAACGAATCCAGTCACTCCTTGGATCAGGAGATCGCCGCGCTCACCCAGGCTTTGGAGCCGCTCCGTCGGCAATACGATGAACTCCTGGCCATACGGCAAGCGATGCAGCTGGATGACGTACAGCCAGAGGTCGAGGCGGAGGAGGGGCCGTTCCAACCCGCGGAAGCAGTGGCCGGCTAAAGATCGTCTGCTCGCCGGATAAAAATCAAATCCCATACGCCGTGTCCGAGCTCTTGTCCGCGGCGTTCGAATTTGGTCAACGCTCTGTGCGTCGGGCGAGGGGAAAACTTGCTCCCGCCTGCGGTGTTTTCAAGACGATCGCAATGTTCGAGCACGTCCAGCATGTGCTGAGCATAATCTTCCCAGTCCGTGGCGGCATGAAAATAGCCACCGTACTTGAGCTTCCGCGCTACGAGGCTGATAAATTCCGGGTTGACCAGTCGGCGTTTGTGGTGGCGCTTTTTGGGCCACGGATCCGGGAAAAACAAGTTCACGCCCGAAAGGCTTCCGTCAGCGATCTGATTTGTCAGGATGTCGACAGCGTCGGCGCAAAAAATACGCACATTATTTAGTTCGCGTTCTTTTAGGCGCGCCAGCAACTGCGCGACGCCAGGTCGGTGGACTTCTACGCCTATGAAGTTGGTCTGCGGCTGGTCGCCGGCGAGTTGTGCCAGAGTTTCGCCGTTACCGAAGCCGATTTCGACGACCAGAGGCGCGCCCCGGCCGAAAATCGCCTCGAAATCGGGGGGCGTATCGGCGACATTTAGTCCATAGATGGGCCAAAGAGCCTCCATGGCTCTCCGTTGCGCTACGGTGAATCGACCTTGGCGGAGAGTGAAGCTGCGGATGGAACGGTGGTGCGAATCACTGTCTTGGACCGAGTTGTTCGAGCCGGAATTAACGGACGCGTTTAGGCTGTCGTTCATGGGCAGGATGCCTGATTTCGAATTTGTTCGGAAGTGCGGAACCGAAAAGATGGAAGAACTCGACCGACTATTTTAGCGGAGCCGGCCTCGACTCGTGCTCCTGTTCCGCCGCATAAATAGGTGAGAATTATAAAATGGTATCCATGCTTGACGGACCAAAAAATACGATGGATTTTCCGGTATTAATCGAACTTTATCGGTCGACATTCGTAGGCGTCATTCAAGATCGCTTTCGCTACATGTTGGACGATTTGAATCTAGCGACGGCTGTTCAAAACATCGAAAGCTTCGATTCGACATTACAGGATCATCTTGCCGACGTGTGGACAACTCTTCACCTTGATCAAGAGGTCGTTTCGGAAAGTCTTAGCCAGGAATTGCTGGGTTCTTTTGCGCGTTTTTCGGATCAACAGGATGCCGGCAAGCAGAACTCTAGCGCGGACGCCGGTGACCGTGCATGGCAGACCGGCCAAATACCAGGCTATCGGCGGACATTTGCGGTGGACGAGCATCTGGCCCGTGGGGTTCGGGACGTCGAACTCCAACACGGTCAAAGTATTCGTCGTCTCGATGAAACTTATGCCGAGGTAGTCGGCCGAGCGCTTGATTCATTACCGGCCACACCCTGGAGCCCCGTCGCGATATTGGATGCGTTGTCAGCGGTTCTCGATCGGATCGAGGTTCCGATTCATCAAAAAGTGCGCCTAGTATTGTACGAAAAATTCATCAAAGACGTTCTGAGACACCTTGGCGAAGCATGCCTCGCATTTCGGCATGCTTTGAACGAACACAAAAGTAAAAGTGACGCGCGCGGCACGTCTGCCCGTGCGAAGGAGTTGAAGCCGCCGTTCGCCGGCAGAATTGTGCCCGAGGAAAAGGCGATTTGGGATGCGGTCGGTTACGGGGCTGGCCCGATAAGCCCAAGCCCAAAGAAGCGCGGCGAAACCGAATATGAGGAGGAAACGGCTACCGCGCCGGCGGAGTGCCGTGAGGGTGGGTCTCAAAAGCCATGGTTCCGCCGTTACGCTCACGTGCTTGCTTCTTTGCTCCTGACCATATTGCTTGCGACCGCGGCTTGGCAGCTGGGTACACGGTTTGCCGAGCATCGGCACGGACGTGTCGCGCAAGACGAAGCTCGCCGGCAGACCGAATCGGCGAGCTTGGATGAAAAAGCCCTGCTTCGGGAGAGTACGTCGACTAGCATCGGCGAAGGGATCACGCCGCCGGATGGTTCATCGCCCGAACTCACCAAGGAAGAATCCGTGCAGCCCCCGACCGGTTCCGACACGCGTGCGAAATACGAAATCCTACGCGCGATCGAGCTGACGGATTTTAGCTGGACTTTAGATCCAGCAGACAAAACGATGTTGTTCGATTTTTCTATCAAGAACGGCAGTGAACGGCGAATCAGCGGAATCGAAGTGGTTTGTCTTCAGTATTCCAAGGATCTGGAGCTTTTGGAGCCTCTAAAAGCCGTATTATCGGGAACGATCGAACCGAACACGACTCGAACCTTTTTGCAAATTCCTGCGGGACTTGCGAATGACAGCGTCGGTCGGGTCAGTTGTGTGATTCCGGACGTAAACCTGGAATAAGTGTTTGTGTCCGACAGCCAACTGAAAGCAGCCTCAGTTCTACTATTCGCATGCAGTCTACCGAACAGCTCATCTTGCAGTGGTAAAATGGTCCGGGATGGACGTTTGAGATGCAGCAATCGTTGATGGCCACGTCGCTTTTTGCGCGTCCGGCGCTAATTCCAACGTTCTGTCACGAAAGGCACATCTGTGGATAACGTGCGCCTGCGGATGAGAAGCCTTCAGTGAGCGGTAGCGGTGGCATAGCGCCACTGGGGCGGAAGCGTTTGAGTTCCCCCGCCGGCGGCAGGCTGAATCGCTACGGTCGCTTGTAAGTATCCGAACGATTGCGAGCAGTCGTCGACCGTTTCCTGCTCGCAATCATCCGGGCTTGTTCGCATTGTTTCCAGTGAGCGGACGAGAAAGCTTCTCGTTTAAGGTGTCGTATTGCTTTCTGGCGATGGGGGCGGCGTGACGGGCACCACTTCCGTTTGGTTCGGTTTAGGCAGATCGGAATCTGGGGCCGGAGTCGGAGCGGTTAACTCCTTTGGCGGCATGCTGGGTTGTTGCTCGGATCGCTCGCATCCCATCAGCAACAAGGGTAGAGCCAAGAAAATAGGGTGTGCTGTCCTAAGTAGTTGCCGTACTTTCATAAGTGTCTCCCGAAGTTATCGAGGGTAGAGAATTTAGGCTTGTCGACTTGGCCTAAGCGATAACCAGCAAAACCTATGCCAGATCTAATTGGGAGGGCATGGTCGACATCGATAGGAAATCCATAAATGCAAGGTACGGGTGCGAGACCCGAGTTACTGCGGCGTTGATCGAAAAGAACTGCCGCTGATCACCAGAGACTTTAGCTGTGGGGCCGGTGGTGGATGGAGGCGCCTCGTTTGTGGAAATGACGCCACTGCACGACGTCCGCTGTCGGGGGCGGTTTCAGCGCGAACCGCCAACCGGTGCTCAAGCCGCAGCCGAGGGAAATCCATCGGCAATGGGGGAAACCGGTCGTTCCATGCCGATTGCGTAGTCATACTTTTAGGAACCCCGGTTCCCAACGGCAGCGGAGAATTGGCAACAGGTATTCCCCTCGCGCGGGGGCGCAGGGCCGATTTTGTGCGCTCGACCAGTTCCGGGTAATGGTCAAATTTTGCCGGCCCGTCAACTTTCGAGCATAACTCCCAGTTCCAACTGGGCCAAGAGTCGGACGTAGTTCTGCGATGTTCGACACCTGGTACAGAGGAGGCTTTATGAGGCGGCTCCCCTCGTTTCCGGCGGCTTTTTTACAATCCCCCGGCCTTTTGAAGGCTTTTCGACGCGCCCGTTTTCATTGTTCCCACAGGCACCCGAGTTGAATCTTGTGTCCATCCACAATCGCTCTGTGACTGTAGTCGCAGAACGACGGTTTTCGTGAAGAATATTCGAAGTTCGCCATATTATTTCCAATAATCATAAAGTTGTTGCATTGGCCCTGGTCTTGCTTGGAGGTGTCGTTGTGGCTCCGACCATACTGCCTCTAACCATCAAAAGGAGTGTATCCATGGCTACAAAATCTACGTTGAGCCTTCTGGCCGCTGTTATTTCGCTATCCTTCGGTACGGCCTACGCGTTCCGCGACGCGGGCGACCCCGCGGTGCCCGGCGCCACCACTCCCCAGCCCGAGGAACAGTCAACTGAGAGATCGCTAACCAAGAAAGACGCCCTGGCCAATGGGGTCCCGGAGGAGATATTCAACATGGCTGACACGAACAAGGATGACAAGCTCGATGCCGAGGAAATCACCGCGTATAACGAGAAAGTAAGCAAGAAGCGCTGAGCTTCGGGGCGATAAGACGGCCGGGGCACCTGGACCCCGGCCGTCTTGTTTCAATCAGATCCTCCACACTCGCGGAACCTCGCTTTGTGCCGAACCGGTCGGTAAAAGACCAAGGTCATAATCGGCTTAATTTCGATGTCCGTGTCACCAGGGGTAGTAATCGTAATTCAATACTAAGCCGCAACTCGACTGCATCGGTCGAATCGGTCTCACCGATACCGCGCCTTCTCCATGTAGCCATATTACTCGGGCTGCACTGCGCGTTCCGATACGAACAGCGCTCGGGTGAGTACCCGCGACCTTAATCCAAACGCCTTCCTCTGTCCTGATCGCGTTTCATGACCGCCAACGAGGTTGTTGCTTTGCTGAAAAGCTTAGCAATTTAGTCAAGAAAGATATTGCAAAGCGACAACGAGCCTTTAAAATGTGCATATAGATGCATAAATTACTTTACTTTCTAAGTAGTGAGAGGGAATGGCGATTATCGAAGTTTGTGCGATTTCCACCCATTCTTAGAGGTAGTTGAGCGAGGGGCAAATGACAGAACACGAATGGGATCGGGAACACGTGCAGGAAATTATCCGCTGTGATAAGGATAAACCTGGTGCATTGTTGCCGATTCTGCACGGCATTCAAGACGCATTAGGGTATGTGCCACCGGACAGCATCCCGCTGATCGCAGGGGAACTGAACCTTTCGCGCGCCGAAGTGCACGGCGTCATCAGCTTTTACCACTATTTCCGTAGCACGCCGCCGGGCAAGCGCACCATCTATCTGTGCCGGGCCGAATCCTGCCAAGCGATGGGTTCCGACGCACTGGAAACTCATGCCAAGCAGCGGCTGAATATCGATTACCACGAAACGACCGGCGACGGGGCTTTCAGCCTGGAGCCCGTATATTGTCTCGGCAACTGCGCGTGTTCGCCATCGATCATGATCGATAAAGACGTATACGGACGCGTGACGTCCGAGACGTTCGACGAGATTATTGAAAATATGCAGGTTGATGCGCAATGACGACCGTTTACGTTTCTCGAGACTCCAGCGCGCTTTCCCTCGGCGCCGAGCAGGTCGCCGCCGCCATTCGGGCCGAAGCGGCCAAACGAAATATCGCTATCGATTTGGTTCGTAACGGCTCCCGTGGCATGTATTGGCTGGAGCCCCTGGTAGAAGTGGCTACCGAGGAAGGCCGGATAGCCTATGGGCCCGTGCGTATCGGCGACGTGCCTTCCTTATTCGAGGCGGGTTTTCTTCAGGGCGGTTCGCATTCCCTTTGCCTTGGGCCGACCGATGCCATTCCTTATTTCAAGAATCAGGAAAGGCTGACCTTTGCCCGCGTCGGGATCACCGATCCGGTCAGCCTGGACGACTATCTGGGTCATCAGGGCTTTCGCGGCCTACGCCGCGCTTTGGACATGGAGCCCTCTGCCATCGTTGACGAGGTCACCACCTCGGGGCTACGCGGACGCGGCGGTGCGGCTTTTCCGACCGGCATCAAATGGCGCACGGTGTTGAATACGGCATCGGACATAAAATACATCGTCTGCAACGCCGACGAGGGCGACTCGGGCACTTTCTCCGACCGCATGATCATGGAAGGGGACCCGTTAGTTCTGATCGAGGGCATGACCATCGCCGGGCTCGCGGTGGGTGCAACCCAGGGTTACATTTATCTGCGCGTCGAATATCCCCATGCCCATCGTGCGCTGAACGAGGCCATCGACACTGCGTATCGGTCCGGTTACCTCGGAAAAGACATTCTGGGCAGCGGCAAGAGCTTCGATCTGGAAGTTCGTTTGGGCGCCGGAGCATATGTGTGCGGCGAGGAAACCTCGCTTCTCGAGAGCCTCGAAGGCAAGCGGGGACTGGTCCGCTTCAAGCCGCCGCTGCCGGCCATCGAAGGGCTGTTCGGACGGCCGACCGTCATCAACAACGTCATTTCGCTGGCTTCGGTGCCGATCATTCTCGACAAGGGCGGCGAATACTACCGTGATTTCGGCATGGGCCGCTCGCGCGGCACGCTGCCGATTCAATTGGCGGGCAACATCAAGCATCCGGGGTTGATCGAGAAGGCTTTCGGTATCACCTTACGGGAAATCCTTTACGACTATGGCGGCGGTTCCGCCACCGGAAGGCCGATTCGCGCGGTACAGGTCGGCGGGCCTTTGGGCGCGTACCTGCCGGAATCCCAGTTCGATACGCCGCTGGACTACGAAGCGTTTTCCGCCATTTGGGCGGTGCTCGGCCACGGCGGCGTGGTGGCCTTCGACGACACCGTCGACATGGCCAAGATGGCCCGCTACGGCATGGAATTCTGCGCGATCGAGTCCTGCGGCAAGTGTACGCCCTGCCGAATCGGGTCGACTCGCGGCATAGAAGTAATCGACAAGATCATTGAAGGCGTAGACCGGGAGAAAAACCTAGCGCTCCTCCGGGATCTTTCCGATACCCTCCTCAATGGATCGCTTTGTGCGTTGGGCGGCATGACGCCGTACCCGGTGTTGAGCGCTCTCAACCATTTTCCCGAGGATTTCGGCATTTCCACGGCAGACAAAGCTGCTTAGAAATAGGGTGCGTCGCCCGCCCCGAATGCTTTGCGGTGCGCATTGCGCATCTTACGACTCAGGAGTCATCCCATGGCACTACGTGATAACGACTTCGGCACCCCCCCAAGCCAATCCGACAAGCTGGTCACCTTGGAAATTGACGGCTTCAGCGTGACCGTGCCCGAGGGCACATCGGTTCTCAGAGCGGCGGCCAGCATCGGCATCCAGATCCCGAAACTGTGCGCCACGGATAGCCTGGAACCTTTCGGTTCCTGCCGCTTATGCCTGGTGCAAATCGAGGGCGGACGAGGGCTGCCCGCGTCCTGCACCACGCCGGTGGCGGAAGGCATGAAGGTCTGCACCCAGAACGAGCGATTGGCCAAAGTCCGCCGCGGGGTGATGGAACTGTACATTTCGGACCATCCGCTGGATTGCCTCACCTGCTCCGCCAATGGCAATTGCGAATTGCAGGATATGGCCGGCGCGGTGGGCCTCAGGGAAGTGCGTTATGGCTACGAGGGCGAGAACCATCTGAAGGCCGAAAAGGACACCAGCAACCCCTATTTTGCCTTCGATCCGGCCAAGTGCATCGTCTGCTCCCGTTGCGTGCGTGCCTGCGAAGAAGTGCAGGGTACCTTCGCCTTGACCCTGGACGGCCGGGGCTTCGACTCCAAGGTTTCGCCCGGGCAGAACCAGGCCTTCATGGAGTCCGAATGCGTTTCTTGCGGGGCCTGTGTACAGGCGTGTCCGACTGCGACGCTGATGGAAAAGTCCGTAATCGAGAAGGGCCAGCCGGAACACAGCATTGTCACCACCTGCGCCTATTGCGGCGTGGGTTGCTCGTTCAAGGCGGAAATGAAGGGAGCCGAGGTGGTGCGCATGGTGCCCAACCAGGATGGTCACGCCAATCACGGCCATTCCTGCGTCAAGGGACGTTTCGCCTTCGGCTATGCGACCCACAAGGATCGCATTACGACGCCCATGATTCGGAAAAGCATCAACGATCCATGGCAGGTCGTATCCTGGGAAGAAGCGATAAACTATGCCGCATCCGAGTTCAAGCATATTCAGGCCCAGTACGGTCGCTATTCCGTGGGCGCCTTGACTTCCAGCCGTTGCACCAATGAGGAGACCTACCTGGTGCAGAAGCTGGTGCGCGCGGCTTTCGGCAACAATAACGTCGACACCTGCGCCCGGGTCTGCCACTCGCCCACCGGCTATGGCCTCAAGCAGACCTTGGGCGAGTCGGCCGGGACCCAGACTTTCGATTCGGTCATGAAGGCCGACGTCATCATGGTGATAGGCGCCAATCCCACCGATGGCCATCCGGTGTTCGGCTCGATGATGAAGCGCCGTATCCGCGAAGGCGCCAAGCTGATCGTGGCGGACCCGCGCGACATCGATCTGGTGAGATCCGCGCATGTGAAGGCCGATTACCATCTGAAACTGCGCCCCGGTACCAATGTGGCGCTGATCAACGCCTTGGCCCACGTGATTGTTACTGAAGGCCTTTCAAACGACGCTTTCGCACTGGAGCGCTGCGAAACGGCCTCTTACGAGAAGTGGAAGTCCTTCGTCAGCGAAGAGCGCAACTCGCCTGAAGCGAGCGAATCGGTGACCGGCGTTCCGCCAGCGACGGTGCGCGCCGCGGCGAGGCTCTACGCCACCGGCGGCAATGCCGCGATTTACTACGGCCTCGGCGTTACCGAACACAGCCAGGGTTCCACCACAGTGATCGGCATCGCCAATTTGGCCATGGCGACCGGCAATATCGGACGGGAAGGCGTGGGCGTGAACCCCTTGCGCGGCCAGAACAACGTGCAGGGCTCCTGCGACATGGGTTCGTTCCCGCACGAATTCCCCGGCTATCGCCACGTTTCCGATTTCGAAACCCGCGCCCAGTTCGAATCGGCGTGGGGCGTAACCCTGGAATCCGAGCCGGGCTTGCGCATCCCCAATATGTTCGGCGCCGCGCTGGACGGAAGCTTCAAGGGGCTGTATTGCGAGGGTGAAGATATCGCGCAGTCCGATCCGGATACCCAGCATGTCCATGCCGCCCTCCGGGCCATGGAATGCGTGGTGGTGCAGGATTTGTTCTTGAATGAAACTGCGAAGTTCGCCCACGTGTTTCTGCCGGGCGCGTCGTTCCTGGAAAAGAACGGCACTTTCACCAATGCCGAACGGCGTATTTCCCCAGTCAGGAAAGTCATGCCGCCTTTGGCCGGCTACGAGGACTGGGAAGTAACCCAGTTGCTGTCGAATGCCTTGGGTTACCCCATGAACTATTCGCACCCGTCCGAGATCATGGATGAGATCGCGCGGCTGGTGCCAACTTTCACGGGCGTCAGCTTCGCCAAGCTCGACGAGCTGGGCAGCGTGCAATGGCCGTGCAACGAGAAAGCGCCGATCGGTACGCCGACCATGCACATCGACCAGTTCGTGCGCGGCAAAGGACGCTTCATGCTGACGGAATACGTGCCGACCCAGGAACGGACCAGCAGCCGTTATCCGCTGATCCTTACTACCGGCCGCATCCTGTCCCAATATAACGTGGGTGCGCAGACCCGCCGCACCATGAATTCGGTCTGGCATTCGGAGGATCGTCTGGAAATCCATCCGCACGATGCGGAACAACGCGGTATCAAGGACGGCGACTGGGTGGGCATCAAGAGCCGTTCGGGCGAAACCGTACTGAGAGCCACCCTCACCGAACGGGTGCAGCCGGGCGTGGTGTATACCACTTTCCACTTTCCGGAATCGGGCGCCAATGTCATTACTACAGACAATTCCGACTGGGCGACCAATTGCCCTGAGTACAAGGTGACGGCGGTGCAAGTCACCAAAGTTTCCGGCCCCTCGGAATGGCAGCGCCGATACCAGGAGTTCTCGGAGGAACAGTTGGCGTTGCTCGAGCAACGTACATCGGCCACCGGTTGAGACTGCGAGATGGCCGTTCTCGCCTCCGAATTGGGGTGGCCCAGTTATCGAGTCAGTCCGGTTGAGCGCTGGCATGGCGATAAACATGCCAATCAGGACGACTGTATCGCCGAGGAAGCTCCGATTGCCTTGATGTATAACGGCGAATCGCATGCCGTCATGCTGGCGACGCCTTTGGATCTGGAGGATTTCGCTCTGGGGTTCAGCCTTACTGAGGCTATCGTCGCGTCGCCGGGCGAGGTGGAGTCGATAAAGGTTTACCAGCGTTCCGAGGGAATCGAGGTGCGCCTACGCATTCCGGAGGCGCGTTGCGCGGGTGCCGCGGAGAAAGGGCGCAATCTCGCCGGACGGACCGGCTGCGGGCTTTGCGGTGCGCGCACGCTCCAACAGGCCATGCGCCGGCCGGGTCCGGTAGGGCAGGGTGTGCAAGTGTCGGCGCCGGAATTGATTCGGGTGCTCGCCGAACTATCGGAGCATCAAAGGTTAAACCGTATCACTGGGGCGGTACACGCGGCGGCTTGGGCCGTGCCGGGACAAGGCATACAGTGGGTTCGCGAGGATATCGGCCGACATAATGCGCTGGACAAGCTTATCGGCGCGCTGGCGCGGCAAGGTGTCGATTTCGGCAGTGGCTTCGTGGTGGTAACCAGCCGGGCCAGTTATGAGATGGTGCAGAAATGCGCGTCCGTCGGCATCGGTTTTCTGGCCGCGATCTCAGCGCCTACCGGACTCGCGGTGCGCTTGGCCGAAGATGCGGGGGTCACGCTGGTCGGATTTGCCCGTGGCGACAAGCATGTGGTTTACGCAAATCCGCAACGCCTGCTGCACAGCAAGGCCTGAGCGCTTAACGCCGCCAAGCCTTCAACCTCTCAAACAAGAAGATCATGAATATCGAAAATCTGGTAAAAATGGCCAATGACATCGGCAATTTTTTTAATGCCGAGCCGGACCGATCCATTGCGATACATGGCATCGCCGATCACATCCGGAAATTCTGGGACCCTAGAATGCGTAAAGCCATCATCGCTCACCATCGGGAAGGCGGGATCGGTCTGAGTGAATTGCCGCGAGCAGCTGTCGCCGAACTGGCGGATGAAACCGTATCGCTGAAGGAATCCGGCGACGGCTGAAGCTAGCCGATTGTTAATCAGGCCCGTAAATGCCTTTCTGGCATTTCGGGCCGCCGTCCAAGCCGGTTTACACGCTTAGGCCTAGCTCGCGTGGCTTGTCGCCGCGCTAAGAAGCCCTGCCCCGGATAAACCCGGCCTATATTCTTAGACCGAGTCAATAGGGCATTTTCTGATTCGGTGTAAGGGAGCCCCATATGTAGGTCGGCAATCCCTTGCCGACGTACCGGCTCGGCAAAGGGCTTTGTCGGCAAGGGATTGCCGACCTATGTTCTTCCCGCCCCACACGAATCCGTACACCGGGATGAAAAACGCTCTAAAAAGCGCCGGCTATTTGCTCAATGCTCGGCAGTCAGAGAATAAGGCTCCGGAGAAAGCTCAGAAGTACGGGCGAAGAGGAGGTCGGCCAGGAGGCGGGCAGAAGCCGGTGCCATGGCGAATCCGTTGCGGAAATGGCCGCAATTGAAATGTAAATTCTGAATCTCAGGATGCCTGCCTATATACGGGATACCCCTAGGCGAGCCGGGGCGCAGTCCCGCCCAGTGTTTTTCAATCGAGCAAGCGCGGAGTGCCGGGAGCACGGTATAGGCAAACTCGGCAAGCTCGTCCCGTGCGGACTCTGTGGTGCTCTTGTCGAAGCCGGAGTGCTCCAAGGTACTGCCCGCTAAGATCTTTCCGTCTTTTCGAGGAATCAAGTAGTGATCTCGGCTCAGGACCATATGTCTGAGCAACTCCGGCTCAGCCGAAAAGACGATCATCTGTCCTTTCACTGGTTCCACGTCGAGGTGCGGCACGAAAAAAAAGCGATCACTCATCGTTCCCGACCAAGCTCCGGCAGTAATGACGTATTGGTCGGCGGAGTAAGTTTCGTTCCCGGCGTTAATATGCGTGATCTTGCTGCGGTCCACGGCAATCTCGGTGACCGTCCGGTGTTCCGAAATTTGCACGCCGTCTGCCAATAGCTCCGACTGCAATGCTCGGAGCAATCTCGGATTTCTGACCTGAGCGATGTCAGGCAGGAATATGGGGGAACTCGGCATAAATTGCACGGCAGGCTCCAGTTCACGGAAGCGCGCGAGATCCGGCCGTTCGTAGGCAATCCCGTAGCTTTCACACCAAGTTTCCGCGAGATGCACGTTCTCGCAGTCGGCAATCAATAATCCGCTCTTTCGCCATTCCGGATCGATCCCGGTGCGGCGATGTAGAGTTTCGGCAAGCTTGGGATATTCAGCATGACTTGGAAGCCAGAGTTGGAGGATCGGCTCCACGGCTCGCCAGGGATAGAGCGGACTGAGAATTCCGCCGCCCGCCCACGAAGACTCCCGACCAATCATCTGCCTTTCCAGGATGAGAACGCGAGCGCCAGATCTTATGAGTTCGCGCGCCGTCATCAGTCCGATAACGCCACCGCCGATGATGATGATATCCGTCATACCAATTTGCCAAGCTGGTCGAGAGTTATTCGAAAAACGTCTTGTGCGCATTGCGATGCGCTTTTCTGGGTGTATTTCGGTGGAGACATTTATGCGAAGCTTGCTATATTTCGACTCACCGACATCCCTGCGCCACGACGGACACAATGCCGAGCATGGCCGTGGGATATGAAATCGACTAGAGGAACATCAATGCCTTGGAAAAAAAGTTTATCCGCCGCGTCTATTTTACTGTCTTTCTTGCCCGGCGTTTCTTCCGGACTGGTAGTAGATATTCAGGGTACCCGGCTTGCACCGCAAGCGCCCGGCGAAACCTGCGTCGATATTACCGGTGATTATCGAGGTGTGCGAATCGAGGCCGATAATCCGGGCCAAACTCCGAGAATTTGCTACAACGGCTCGCGGAACAACTCGGTCAGCATTGCGAATGCCACCTTTGTTGCCAAACCGCCGGTGAAACAGGAGGTGGTCATCAAATTCGAGCATGAATTTCCGCCTGGCATCAATGGAAAGATCATGGCGCGCGCCAAGTTACAGGGCTTTTTTGCCACCGGCAGCGGCGTCGGCGTTCCGACTGGCGATAAGTTGAAGCTCGAAACCTTCTTCTCGCAAGGCGGTTCGGATGACGCTATAGCAACACCTTTGGATTTTACCGTAGGCGATCAGTTGGATTCGGCATTGCTGGAATATTCGGTCAAGAAGCAATACTTGGCTGCCGGACCTCGCTCGTTGAAAGGGGTTTTGAAAATCGAATTTACCGGAGCGGAACACAAGTTGGCTTTGCCTGAAAGATGCCTGATTTCGCTCGATACCGGCTCCACTTTTGAAGATAAGCTGGATACTTTGGAAACCTTGGAAGATGACGAAGCCCCGGTATCTCCGGAAGCAGGCGAATCAGGAGCGGAAACCTTGCCGACAGATCCAGGCGAGCTGGAGAATGGGCTGCCTCCTTTGCCCGAACTACAGTCTGATTCCGATCCCACGAATGCGACGCCGATCGATATCAAAGCGACCGACAAACAGGAGTTGCCTTCGCCGACCGAACTGTTGCCAAAAGTCCGATAGTCCAAAAACGGCAACTGTGTGGTTAGGCAATACCGGAGAAGCTGTCCGAGTTTGGACAGCCCGGCGGCTATCCGCTGAACCGTTTGGGTGACGCCGCGCACTCGGGTACGTTCCAACCGCCGTTTCTAGGACCTAGGACAACGGTCTGTCCGCTTCTTTTTCCTACGTGCCTAGAGGGTCGATCGCGGCAGTGATTCTTTTCACTGCCGCGATCGTGTTCCGTGGATTTCTCGAAACTCGTCTTGCCTTACATCGGCCTGATTTCAGGCAATTGCGGCGGTGGCGGCTCCACGGGCGCCGTCGGAGGGCTAGGCGGTACTTGGGGCCCTATTTCCCTTAGCCGCTCCTGGAGTCTTTCCATTCCCCTCTCCAAAGACGCATCCATAATGACGACGTTTCCCATCGATAAAATGATCCGTTGCAGTTCCGGGATTCTCGTGGTGCCGGTCGAGACGATGTAAACGGGCTGTACATACAAGACCGATCGACCCACCGGCAGGACGATGATGCGGCCGCGCAATACATGCGAGCCCTTTTGGTCCCAAAGGGCAAACTGTCTTGCGATCTCCGGGTCCTGGTCGATCAGAGCGCTGACTTGAGACGGGCCTTCGACCTGGACCTCGCGGCTGAATCTGTAGAGGACGATCTCCTTGAAAAAGTCGGTACGTCCCCCCCTGGCGGCCGGCGTGCCCGCGACTGCCAGCACGCTGAGGTTGCTCCGTCCTATGGGGGTCATCGGGTTGATCAGAACGAAGTTTTCTGGCTCACGAAGTCCCTCCAACAGGTAAGTTGTGAAGTAAAAGGGCTTCAGGATGGAATCGTTGACCAGAGGAAAATCCCAGGTCTCCGCCTGCTGGAAGAACAAAGCCGGGTCGGTTTGATGATAGCGGGCGTAGATGCTCATCTGAGTGGTGAACATATCCTTGGGATAGCGAAGTTGCTCTCGGAGCATCGGCGGCATGGCGCTCATATCCTTGAAGACACCCGGATAAGCTTTTCTGTAGCCTTGGATGATGGGATCGTTTGGGTTCGCGACGTAGTAGTCGACGTTACCGTCGAAAGCGTCGATGACGATTTTGACCGAGTTGCGGATGTAATTGAATTGCTTATCCTCGCTGTCCCGATTGAAACGGGTGACCGAGGTTTTTGAGACCGGGTACAGGCCGGAAGTCGTGTAGGCGTCTACGATCCAGTAGATACGCTTTGGCGTGACGACGGCGTAGGGGTCGTTGTCCAAGGACAAATAGGGCGTGAGGCTCTTGATCCGATCGATGATGTTGCGCCGGAACAGCGCCCGGCTGTCACCGCGGATGTTGACCGAAAAAAACAGTTTCTCGTCTCTGAAATAAATTGAGAAAAGCAGTCTCCTGAAAAACGAGGAAATCGGCACCCCGCCGCTGCCGGTATAGTTGTAGCTGGATTCCTCGTCGAAGCTGGAAATGCCTACCACGCTGAGCCGATTCGGTACGATCGCGTAGGTTAAGTTCTCTTCGCCGAAATAGATGTCGGGCTTTTCGATCGCGAAGCCGACTCCTGACTGAAGGGTCAAGTCGCGGAGAAACCACTTCATCGGCGTTTCGCCATCCTGAGCGGCGGGCGTAATGACCGCACCGTAGCCATGGGTATAACGGAGGTGGGTGTTTTCCCAATTCTGAGCCTCGGACGGCAGCTTGGTGATGTTGACTTCGCGCGAGGAAAGATTCACCTGCTCGAGCCGGCCGTTGATTACATAGCGTGCAATGTCCACGCCTGGAAAGCGATAGTAGGGCCGAATACCCTGCATCTGCTGATACACGTCGTCAAGGTATTCGGGATCCCAGACCGGAATGTTGTACAGGTGTTCGCGGAAGGCCTGATCGAGAATATCTCGGTTAGGGAGACCCGGCATGACATCGATGATCTTGATGTCGTTCAGCTCATAAGCGGCAAGGGTCGCATTGATATTGTTCCGCATGAACTCTTGCTCGACCTTGACGGGATTCGGTTTTACCACAAACCGATCGATCAAGCCGGGGATGAAGTCGATCTTACGGGCACCCAAAGCGACTGAGAAAATGAGGACCAAACTGACCAGTGCAGTCAATCCGTTGCCTCGGTGTACATAGATCAAACTGGCGGCCACCGCCCCAAGCAGGGTCAAAATAGCGAGCCAAATCAAAGGCAAGTGATAGCGAAGTTCGATGAACCCCGGGCCGAAGAATTGGGGCTCGTGGACGTCCGTATATAGCAGTCCGAAGCGGTAGAGAATGAAACCCCATGCCACGATCAGCGCGGTGATGATGACCAGGCCGCTGAGGTGAATTCTCGCGCCGATAGGCCACTCCCTTTTTTCGCCCGGAAGTAACCGATGCTCCAGCCAATAAAGGAGTGCGATCGCCAGCGTCGCGATGATCGATGCGATGAGCAATTCCCTTTGAATCAGCGTGAAGATCGGGTAGGAGAACATGTAAAAGCTGACATCGTTCCCGAATACCGGATCGGTGACTCCGGCGCTGGGAGCAAACAAGAACAGCAATGCGGCATTCCATTGTTTGTAGAACGGAATCGCGATGAGAATGGCCAAAATTAAGGACAATGGCGTGTAAACCCGCAAAGAGCCGGTTTGAAAGAGTTTCAACAATCGCCGGTAGCGGGTTCCTTCGGTATGGCCCAATCTGGCAAAGGCGGTTTCGTCTATGCCGAGATAACGGGACGCAGCCCAGAAATTCAGGAAGAAGATGAAGAAGAAAAACAGAGTGACGCTACCCGACAAAATGTAGCGATAAAGAAGTTTAAGCCAAAAATATCCGCCATAGTCGAGCTCGTCGTGCCACCAATAATCCACTATGAAATTCGTCAAAGCGATGCCGGATGCCAAAAGCACGACAGCCAAGCCAATGATGGCGGCGGCAATCAACATCAGCAGTCGTTTCCAATTTTGCATAGGGTCCTCTCGAGTAATTCTGATTCTTGCTGTCGGACTGGTTGGGATAGCGGGGCGGAGCCGCAGTTTCAAAAAGCGGCATCGGGAAGCCGGACTAGAGTTGCATTTGTAGCGGCCAGACTACGCCGTAAGATAATACCTAGACTCTAGTGAGACAAGTAGATGCTTAATTAGTGACAAGGCCGTTCGAAAGGGGCGGGAATCTCGGTCCGCCCCGGAACGAATGGTGCCGAAAAAAGCGACGTTCGCCACTTTTCAACAGGTAATAAGCCGTTGAGTAATCTGGAAAACGAGAAATATTCCCTGTCCGTGTCGCAAAAGCTTCATAGACAGGCTTCTACGGCTTCCTCAAAAGAAAAAAGACCGAATCCGATGAATCAATACGGATAAGTGCGAGTCGGATAGGTCTGCTGCGGATCGCTGTTAGGATATTGCGGATAATTGCCTTGCTGAGGGTATCCTGTCGGCTGTTGGGGGTAAGTTCCCGGTTGAGGGTAGCCGCCCGGTTGTTGGGGATAAGGGTAAGTGCTCGGTTGAGGATAGCTGCCGGGCTGCTGCGGATAAGCGTTCGGCTGAGGATAGCCGTTTTGCGGATAAGTTCCGGTTGGTGCGGGGTAGTAACCTGGGTTCTGCGGCGCTACGGGTTGCTGTGCGGCAGCTTGATTGGGGCGAATCAACAGCTCCACCCGACGGTTGCGTGCTTTACCTTCTTCCGTGCTATTGCTGGCGATAGGCTGACTTTCGCCCATTCCGACCGTGTGCAGGCGACCGCCGGCAACGGCCTGTGCCATCAAGAACTCGGAGACGGCGCCGGCTCTCCGGCGAGACAGGTCCATATTGTACGCGTCGTTGCCGTCCGAATCGGTATGTCCGACCACGGTGAGCAATGTTTCCGGAAATTGATTCAAAGTCGACGCGACTTGGGTCAACGCACTTGCCGCTTGCGGTGAGATTTGGTCGGAGTTGTAGGCAAAAGTGACATTGTTCGGCATGTTCAGAACCAGATCATTGCCGCTCCGCTGCACTTCGATGCCGGTACCTGCCAACTGATCGCGCAGTTGCGTCTCCTGGCGATCCATGTAAGCACCCACTCCGGCGCCCAGCAATCCGCCTACGCCGGCGCCAATGAGCGCGCCTTTCCCCTTGTCCTTGGCGATGATTGCGCCTAGCCCTGCGCCGCTGGCCGCCCCTATCAATGCCCCCGTGCCGGTCTTGCCGAATTGCGGTGAACCCCCGTAAGGACCACTCGCGCAGCCCGTCAATAACATGGCGACTACGCTGGCGGTAATAGTGTTCTTAAACATTATTGTCTCCTCGAATGGACGTGCTTGCTTTGTAACGAGTGAGCGGCGTGTTCGCCGTATCACCCAAACGGATACAGTGTAACGTAGGTTTTGTTTGATGCGGGTTTCTTCAGTTGCCGGAGAGGCGGAGGAGTTTAAACCTAGAAACGGCACTCGGACGCGTCCAACTGCCGTTTCTAGGTTAGAGATCTGAATTCATCTCGACTGAATCGTACCGAGGTAAGAGCGTGTGAAGGGGAAGGTTCGGAACCGACCGATCGAAGAGAGACAAGGTGTTCCGGGACTGACAGCGTTCGTTGGAAACACCGCCATCCCGGCCCTTTCGACGGGGCTGCGGAGATGCCTCCCCCGGTCAGGGGGAGGAATTCACCGTCGCGACATCGACTGGAATGGCGCTCCCGTCAAACGGTGCTTTCTAAGACAAGTCACTGCATTTCGACCAGCTCGCCAGCCGGGATGGCACCATCCGAGCGGCCTTTTAGATAGGCGTAAAGGCCGTCCATGTTATCGACGACCGCCTTATTGCCTTTGTAGGCAGGCATATTCTTCCGGCCTTCCAAAACGACTTGCTGGAATTGTTCCTTCGAGAGATTCTTCATGCTGTTGAGCAGATTGGGAAAAGCGGGGCCGCCCTCGCCGGTGGGGCCATGGCAGGTTTCGCAGCGTTGCCGTTTGTAGATTTTCCAGCCTTCGAAGGTCGCTTTATCGACCTTGTTGCCTTCGACTTTGTATGGTCCCTCGGCGCGTGCCGTATGCGCGCCAGCGATAAGCAGACAACAGGCGATAATGCCCCATGCCGATTTAACGGCTGTTGCGGAACAAGATCTCATAATCAAACTCCTCCTAAGTTCGTGTTTGAATAGCCGGGCACTCGACAAGACACCGTCCGTGCCTGGCTGGAAGACGAGAACCGAAGGCGCAATGGCATCGCGGCCGTCTTGGTTCACAAACCGGATAATTGCACACAATAGGCGACGAATAAAACGGGCTGAGAGATCGCGGCGAGCTATTTATATGAGGGAGCTTTTGGCTGGAGTCGTTGAGCCCCGCTCGACGCGGACCACGCCGACTTAGGCATCTTCTCGGAGGCGGCGCATCAGCCATCCGCGAAAAAGCGCCGAGTCCGTCATGGTGGGCAGGCCCCTTGCCTCGAGGAATTGCTCTAACTCGGCAGCGGAGGCGGGTTTTCGTTCGTGTTCGTACCAAAAAAGATCCAGGAGAAACTCCCGCCCGAATCTTTCCTGAAGGCGTGATTTGTCTTTCCTCCGTTCCGCGAGTCGTTTCGTTCGGAGTGCTTGAAGATCGATTAGATTGGAAGTCTCGTCGGCCATGGCCGAATCCCCCCGGTTGGACTGGGTTTGAATTAATCTTGCCTTGGAATTTCAAAGACCGCGGCAAATGAGCGCGTTTCACGAATGACGAACCCTTGCAGGACCGCGGCGCGCTTGAAAATGGGAATTATCGCAAACTGCGGACTCGAAAACTCGGCCCGTCATGTGAAATCAAGGGCGATGACGAGAAACGCAGTGAATATCGAAAGGAACTTATAAGCTTGCCACATCTCGTTTCACGGATCGTATTCCACGTGGATATGATGTTTTTCGCCGATCACTTGAAACCCGTCGCCCAGACTCCTCCGCAATTCGCGAGTGACCTTCTTGCGGGTAGAGGGAACGAAATATCTGGAACGGAGATCGACAGCCAAGCCCGCATAATGCAGGCTCCCCTTTTTGTGCCGGCCGTCCAAGCCCGACGTAACGACCAGGGTTTTTCCGTGCCGCGTCCAAACCCGGCGGGCTTTATGAATGGCCGAATACATTCTGGCGTCCAGCCCGTGCAGGATCGCGCCTTTCTTGACGGCTATCATGGCTGGAGGTCTCAATAAAGAATGAGAGCCTACGACCATGGCGAGCTCGTCGCCCGTCGCCAAAATCGATCTGGAGAATAAGACGGCCATCAGCATCAATAGCGCATCGGCCGTTCTTGCTGGGATTTTCCTTGACTCCGGTCGCATCTTGCCCTCCCGGAAATTCCATTCGGTTGGCGAGATAAAGTTAGACGGATCGGATGCCTCGGTGTTTTACGTCAAAGGATTTTTCGACCGATTTTGTTTGTCATAGAGGTCGAAATCGGCTGACACATAAGAAAAACCAGAAAGAGAAGCGCGCCGGTATTTTTGAAAGCGGACGCAGGAACATCATGAAAGCCTTGTTATTATTGCTTACCTTGTTGTCTTATGGAGGCCTGGCCATGTCGTGGGATTCGTCACAGTTCAAAAACGAGAGCAAGGAGGAACTCCGCAAGAAGCTGACGAGCGAACAGTTCAAAGTGACTCAGGAAGATGGCACCGAGAGAGCGTTCAAGAACGAGTATTGGGACAATCACCGAGAAGGCATCTATGTCGATGTCGTGTCGGGCGAACCCCTCTTCAGTTCTCTCGACAAGTTCGATTCCGGCACCGGGTGGCCGAGCTTCACCAAGCCGTTGGAGCCGAGCAACATCGCTTACCGGCAGGACCGATCCTGGTTCATGGTTCGCAACGAAGTGCGCAGCAAGCACGCCGATTCGCACCTCGGTCATGTGTTCGATGACGGTCCGCCGCCCACCGGAAAGCGCTTCTGCATGAATTCGGCGGCTTTGCGGTTCATCCCCAAGGAAGATTTGGAAAAAGAAGGCTACGGGGAGTACCGGGCTCTTTTCGAAAAGACGAAGTGACCAAACAAAAAAAGCTGACGGGTCTGGCTTGTCGAGACCGATTTAGCCGCTAAATCGCCGCGTATTTTCGTTCTCGTTCCAAGAACCGGTCGTAACGGCAGTCGACCGGTACATGCCATATGTGTTTTCAATTCGCCGCGTTTTCCCAACTTTGAGCGGACCGCGGTGCGCTATGATTGCCGAATCAGAACAATTAGGGGATACACGTTTGATCATCAACCAAGTAAAAGGCATTACTAAGTCCACTCGAACCATCTTGGCCGAGCACGGAATATTTTCGGTCGAAGAATTGGCGAACGCCGATGCCGAGCAATTGGTCAAAATGGCGGGATTCAATAAAGCCAAGGCCATGCGCATGATTCGGGCGGCCAAGTATCTGGTGGGCGACATGGAAAAGGCGAGCGGCGCCCGAAGACTGCTGGACAAACGCGCGGAAGGTTCGGCCGAGGCCGGGAGCGAGGGCGAGAGCGCTGTCGGTTCCATCGATTTATCCGATGGCCAGCTTTATATCAATCGTGAGCTGAGCTTTTTGGAGTTCAACCGGCGTGTGCTCGAACAAGCCAAGGTCGAACACACGCCGCTTTTGGAGCGCCTGAATTTTCTTTCCATTTCCTGCTCGAATCTGGATGAATTCTTCGAGGTGCGCACCGCCGGTTTGATTCAGCTCGCCGATTTGGGGGCGACCCAAACCGAGCCCGATAGTCTCGCGCCCCAGGAAACATTGGCCGCGATCAGCGCGCGCGCCCACGAGCTGGTGGCCGAGCAGTATCGGGTATTGAATCAGGTGATGTTGCCTTTGTTGGCGGAACAGGGCATCCGATTCGTCCGCAGGAGCGAATGGAATCCCTCCCAGCACGCTTGGCTCAAGAAGTATTTCGAGGAGGAACTGCTTCCGATCCTGAGTCCTATCGGCCTGGACCCGGCGCATCCGTTTCCGCGCATCCTGAACAAGAGCCTGAACTTCATCGTGCCGTTATCCGGCAAGGACGCTTTCGGGCGCGATATCACGCTCGCCATAGTGCAAGCGCCGAGAGCCTTGCCTCGTATCATTCAGCTGCCGCAAGGCGAAACCGAGAGCGGCCCGTACGATTTCGTGTTTCTTTCGTCCATCATTCATGCCTTCGTCGACGATCTGTTCTACGGCATGAAGGTGCGCGGCTGCTATCAGTTTCGGGTGACGCGCAACAGCGAAATGTACCTGGACGAGGAAGAAGTCGACGATTTGCTCCGCGCCTTGGAAGGCGAACTGAGCACCCGCAATTACGGAGACGAAGTGCGGTTGGAAGTGGCCGACAATTGTCCGGATGAGATTGTCGAGTTTTTGCTGAGCCAGTTCGGACTCACCGAGGATCGGCTTTACCGGGTGGACGGCCCGGTCAACCTCAGTCGCACCCGTGAAGTCTACGATTTGATCGATCGGCCTGATCTCAAATATCCCCTGTTCACGGCCGGATTCCCGGGCCAGCTCGCCGGAGGACGGGATATCTTCGAGGCGATCAAGAAACAGGACATCCTGCTGCATCATCCTTACGAATCTTTCACGCCCGTCATCGAACTGATCCGGCAGGCCGCCGACGATCCGCATGTGGTCGCCATCAAGCAGACCTTGTACCGTACCGGTCCGAATTCGCCGATTGTGGACGTTCTTCTCAAAGCCGCCCGCGCCGGCAAGGAAGTCACCGTAGTGGTGGAACTTAGGGCGCGTTTCGACGAGAAGGCCAATATTTCGCTGGCAACGCGCTTGCAGGAGGCGGGCGTGCAGGTGGTCTACGGCATCGTCGGATACAAGACGCACGCGAAGATGTTGCTCATCCTCAGGCGTGAGGGGCGGCACCTGCGCTATTACACCCATCTCTCTACGGGCAATTATCACCCGCGCACGACCCGGCTCTATACCGACTACGGGCTATTGACCGCCGACCAGGAACTTGGCGAGGACATCCGCCGGGTGTTCGTCCAGCTCACCAGTCTGGGCAAAGTCGGGAGGCTCAACAAGCTGTTGCAATCGCCGTTCACTTTGCATCAGACCCTGCTCAAGAAAATCGACCGCGAAATCGAGCATGCGTTGGCCGGCCGTCCCGCTCGCATCATCATCAAGGTGAATTCGGTGGCGGAGCCGCAGTTGATCCAGGCGCTTTACCGCGCTTCCATGGCCGGGGTGGAGATCAAGTTGATCGTCCGCGGAATCTGCTGTCTTCGCCCTGGAATTCCGGGCGTCTCGGAAAACATCGAAGTCCGCTCGATTATCGGGCGATTTCTGGAGCACAGCCGGGTCTACTGGTTCGAGAACGGCGGGCATCCGGAAGTGTATCTCACGAGCGCCGATTTTCTGCCTCGCAACATGTTCCGTCGCGTCGAGATCTGTTTTCCCATCGAGAACAAAAAACTGGCCGACCGCATTCGGGCCGATTTAGACCTTTATCTCCGGGACGACAGCCAAGCTTGGTTGCTGGCTTCCGACGGAAGCTATCAGCGCCCGCAGCCCGATAATCCGCGCGGTATTCAAGCGCAGTCCGTTTTGCTGGAGCAATTGAAGAAAGTGAGTTGAAAGAGGACTGATTCCAAATCGCTTTCAATATTAAATTTTGTAGGGTGGGTTAGGCGCGCATTACACGGAACCGGCAAAGTTCCTTCGGCGTTTCCGCGCGCCATAACCCACCGGGCAAGGCCGCGGAACCGGTGGGTTACGGCGCGTAGAGAGCCCTGCGGTCACGGAACGGTTCGTGGCGGTGCGCGCCTAACCCACCCTACAATTAGAGCGTTTTCCGAATCGGTGTAAGGGATTTGGATATGTAGGTCGGCAATCCCTTGCCGACGTATCGGCTCGGCGAAGGGCTTTGTCGGAAGGGCAGCTCTGGCGCTCCCAGAAATGCCGTTTGCGATTGGAAGGGTCGCGACTAAAGCGACCGTTTGCGATTGGGAAGGGATTGCCGACCTACGCTCTCCCCTCCCGGAACGAATCCGTACACCGGGATGGAAAACGCTCTATTAACCCGGCCTATAAATATAGGCCGGGTTAATCCGGGGCAGGGATGCCCCGGCGCGGCGACAAGCCGCGTGAGCCCAGGCCGGGCGTGTACCGGCCTGGGCGGCGGCCCGAAATACCAGGAGGGTATTTACGGGCCTGATTAATAATGTTCACTCGAATGCCGAATGGAATAAGCTCAGGACAGGCTTGTCCTCGGGGCACTCGTGACGCGTCTCGCACACCCTCTCAGAGATAAGTCAGTTCGATCCCGGCAGCGCCCAGATTGCCGGCTTCCTGCTCAAGGTCGGCGGCGGTTAGGGGGTGATTCTCCAGCCATTGGCTCGGGAACCGTAGATCGACTCTGGAATCGCTGAAGCCGAATGCGATATCGGGAGGCGGATTGCCGTGCCGGCTGCGGTTCAGAACGATGGCGAGCCGCAACATTACCGCCAGGGACCGTGCGGCCTCATTCCACGGTGGAGTCAATTCCTTAAAATACTTGAGGTGGAATTTCCGCCGGTGGACACGTACCAGGGCGGCCAGCAGCACCTGATCCTGGCGCGAAAAGCCGGGTAAGTCGGCGTTTTCGATGATGTAGGCGCCATGCTTGTGATATTGGCTATGAGCGATATCGAGGCCGATTTCGTGCAAGCTCGCCGCCCAATTCAGCCATTGTTCGGCCGTTTCCCGATCGATGCCGCCGATCGACGGAATCCGGTCCAGAAACGATTTCAGCGTCTCCTGAACACGGCCGACCTGCTGCAGGTCCACGTGATAGCGAGTCGCGAGCGCCGCCACCGTTCGGCTCCGAATATCGTCGTTGTAGATCCGGCCGAGGAGATCGTACAGCAAGCCCTCCCTCAAGGCGCCATCGGAAACGTGCATCTGCTGGATGCCCAGCGTTTTGAAAGTCGCGTGCAAGATGGCGAGGCCGCCGGCGAAGATCGGATAACGGTCCGGGTTGAGATCCGGGAATCCTGATTTGTCGACCCGTCCGAGACTCAAGAGCGTATCGACCAGCCGGTCTAGCCCATCCCGAGTAATGCCGTCCTTGCTCCACCCGCGGCCGACCAATATTTTTCGGATCGCCCGCGAAGTTCCGGAGGCGCCTACGGCTTCGTCCCAATGGTCCTTGTGAAAGGTATATTCAAACGGCTCCAGTTCATGTTGAGCCGCGATGACCGCATTTTTGAAGCGCTTGCTGGTGATCTTGCCGTCGGAGAAGTGAGCGAGGCTCATGGATACGCAGCCCATCCGCAGGCTTTCCTTGCGAAGCGGGACCTTGTCCACGCCGATGATGTATTCGGTGCTGCCACCGCCGATGTCCATCACCAGCCGCCGCTTGCCGTCCGTCGCCAGGCTTTGTGCGACGCCTTCGTAGATCAGCCGCGCTTCCTCGATACCGGATATGATGTCGATCGGATATCCCAGCACTTTTTCGGCTTGGATCAGAAACTGGCCGGCATTGCGCGCCGTACGCAAGGTATTGGTGCCCACCGCTCGAACGCATCCCGGCGGCAGATCCCGAAGCCTCTGGCCGAAACGATCGAGACATGCCAGCGCGCGCTGCTGCGCGTCTTGGGTCAGATGACGCTGGGCGTTGAGCCCCGCGCCGAGCCTGACCATCTCCCGAAGCCGATCGACGACGATCAGCTCTCCGGCCCGGAGCTTCGCGACGACCATGTGAAAACTGTTGGAACCGAGGTCCACGGCTGCGACGTGCTCGGGAGGGTGTTTTTGCGATTGACTCATGGAACCGTAGGAAGCGTAAGAGGAGAATTTAAGAGGGGTGGTATTTGTTACAATCTTGCGGTTATCGAGAGGCCCGGCGCGTGATTTCAAAGTCGGGGATTCTCGCGTCGCAGCCGTATTTTTACAAATATTGCCGGCAAAAACAGCCAGAAATGAACGCCCTTTCCATTCGTAATCTGCGGAAAACTTATAAGAACGGCTTTGAAGCCCTGAAAGGCATCGATCTCGATGTGAAAGCCGGAGATTTCTTCGCGCTTTTGGGGCCCAACGGCGCCGGGAAGTCGACCACGATCGGCATCGTCAGTTCCTTGGTCAGAAAGACCAGCGGAACGGTCGAAGTCTTCGGTCATGATCTGGATAAAGAGCGGGAGGCCGCCAAGCGCTGCATCGGCCTTGTGCCGCAGGAAGTCAATTTCAATCAGTTTGAAAAGGTTTTGGATATCGTCGTCAACCAAGCCGGGTACTACGGCATTCGCCGGAAAGAGGCGTTGCAGCGCGCGGAAGAATGCTTGACTCAGCTCAGCCTATGGGACAAACGGAACAGTGTGTCGCGCCATCTTTCGGGGGGCATGAAACGGCGCCTGATGATCGCCCGGGCCCTGGTCCATTCGCCGAAACTTCTCATTCTCGACGAGCCCACGGCTGGCGTGGATATCGAGATTCGCCGCTCGATGTGGGAGTTCCTGCGGAAAATCAACCAGGAAGGCACCACGATCATCCTGACGACCCACTACCTGGAAGAAGCGGAAAATCTGTGCCGCCACATCGCCATCATCAATCACGGACACATTGTCGAGCACAATGCGATGGCGGATCTATTGAGAAAGCTTCACACCAATCGTTATATCCTCGAGCTGAGAAACCCCGCGCCGTTCGCTCCCACGGTCGAAGGCTACCAGCTGGAGCCGCTCGAAGACCATACCTTGGCCGTGGACGTGCCCATGGATCTGGGGTTGCACGGCTTGCTCGATCAGTTGGCCGCGCAGGGCATGGAAGTGGTCAGTCTGCGCAATGCGGCGAATCGCTTGGAGCAGCTATTCATTGATTTGGTGGAAAACCAGCGTATAGACCCGGCGCGAAAAACCGCCTGACCGAGTTGTCCGACATACATCAATCACATGCATCACCTCATTGCATTTAAAACGATTCTTTTCAAGGAAATTCACCGTTTCGTCCGCATCTGGCCGCAGACCATCCTGCCGTCGGCGATCACCACCTCGCTTTATTTCCTGATTTTCGGGACCTTGATCGGCGGGCGGGTAGGGCCGATGGCCGGGATGTCCTACATGGACTATATCGTGCCGGGCGTCATACTGATGTCGGTCATCACCAATGCCTACGGCAACGTCGTGGCGTCGTTTTACTCCACCAAGTTCCAGCGGAATATCGAGGAGTTGTTGATCTCGCCGATACCCAACTGGATCATTCTGGCAGGCTACGTCGGCGGGGGGATAGCCCGCGGGTTGGCGGTGGGCGGCGTGGTGGCCATCGTCGGGATGTTTTTCACCGATGTACGGCCGGCTCATCCCGGTCTCATCGCGAGCGTGTTCTTCATGACCGCGGCGCTGTTTTCGCTGGCGGGGTTCATCAATGCGGTTTACGCCAACAGCTTCGACGACATCTCTATCGTCCCGAATTTCGTTCTCACGCCGCTGGTTTACTTGGGCGGCGTCTTCTATTCCATCGAGCTGTTGCCCGAATTGTGGCGGAAGGTGTCCCTGGCGAATCCGATTCTCTATATGGTCAACGCCTTTCGTTACGGATTCGTAGGGATCTCCGACGTGGATATCCGGACTGCTTTCCTGATCATCGGCGGCTCGATTTCGATCCTCGTAGCCTGGAGCCTCGTCTTGCTCCGGCGCGGCACCGGGCTTAAGACCTAAGCTCAGCAATGGAAAGAGTTCTAAGAGCCTATCTCAGTAGGCCCAGTAGGCCGTTCGCCCTAAGCCTGTCGGAGGGTTTTGTGACGACTGGAATAGGCTCTAAACACCTATAAATTATTCCGCGCTCGTTGCGTCCATGGAGGACCCTCGGGATTTCAACACCGTGGCTCCTCCCCGATAGGGAACGATATTCGGCGTTCCACTCACCGCCGGTTCTTTTGGAAAATGATCGAGTGCCGGCGCCTTAATCGCCGTTCAGGAGCATTTGGCAGGCGCCAGGCATCGGGGGCTTCGGCGGCTCCGGCTTGGTCGGGCCCGGCGGGTGTTTTTGAAACCACCAGGAAAGGCTTGAATCGCAGCCGTCACCGGCCGGTAAGGGGGGCTGCCGGACGCATTCGGGGCTCTCGGCGGGGCAGGTGAGGCGAAGGTGGAAATGGTCGTGGTGGCCGTACCAGGGGCGGATTTTTCGTAACCAGCTGCGGTCTCCCCGAACCGTTCGGCAAAGTTCGCGCTTGATGTGCGCATTTACGAAGACCCGATCGATCTCGGGAATAGTCGCCGTCAGTTTCAACAGCCGCGCGTGCTGCGTACTCCAAAGCCGGCGATCCAACCCGTTCCCGGCGCGATTCAACAGGCTCGGGGCGGGAATGTTGGCGCGCCATCCGTCCGCATTCGAATAGAGGCCGGGATCGAGGTTGAACCAGACGTCGGCGTCGAGGCCGGTCTGATGGCTGCGGTGGCCGAAAGGCATGGGTCCCCCCCGCGCTTGAGAGAGATCGCCGACCTGAATCACCCCGATAGTTTCGTGGGCGCGCTTGCCCAAGGTCTGAATCGTCCGGATCAACGAAGGATGGCCGAAGTAGCGCTTCCGCTCCAAGTGCATGACGAGATAGCCATCGCCTTCCGTGGGCAGAGCGGCCGCCCCGCTGACGCAGCCGTTGTTGGTTTCGCCGATTGCGCGCGGAGGGCCTTTGATCGGGCCGGGAACCTCCGCCCAGGGATTAGCGAGAATAGCGCCGGGAACGGCAAAAAAAAGAATCAGTGCTCGTCGGATCGAACGCATGGCGGCCAGTGTTGGGAATGCGCGACAGCGAGACTTAGTCGCTGCCGGGGTTTTGTGCGACGCCGGAATCCTGCGAATTCAGCGTTTTGGAGTTTTCACCCAAAGGGAACCGACGCTTGGCGTTGATGACCCAGCCTTTGGCTTTGGCGATCTTGACGTCGTGTATTTCCTCTTCCAGGAGTAGGCGCTGGCGTTCCAAAGCGAGCAACTCGATTTCCCGCTTGAGCTGATTTTCGACATCATCCAAGGCTCCTGCCCGGCGGGTTTTTTCGGCCAGGTCGGCCTCCAGTTCCAACTGCTTCAAACGTGTCTCGTGGTGAATGCGCGCCTCGCGGAGACGCACTTCGCTGTCATACTGCTCGGCCGCGCGGGTTTCTTCCGTCGTCAATTCGGCGCGGACGTGCTCGGTCTCATGATCCCGTTGCGCCTTGCGCAGTTCGGCCTCGCGCCGAATCAATTCGAGCATTCGTTCTTCGTGCTCGAGCTTAAGTTTGCGTTCGTTCGTCTCGCGTTCGTAGTGCTCCCTCGCCAGCCTTTCGTTGAGCTGACGGCGGCGCCGGACCAACTCGAGATAGATGCCGTTGTGCTTGGCGTCGACGGTTTCGGCATACTCCTCGATATTATCCAGCTCGGCGAAAACAGTTCGGATCGTGCAGCGTGTGCGGCATTGAATTTCGCGCATGGCCAGCAGTTCGTTGGCGATGTTTTCGATGCGGCGCTCCATTAGAACGTGGTTATCCTCGAATTCCGTCTGTTCCAATTGTCGCAACTCGTGTTCCGCCGCATCCTGCAACAGCGTTAGATAATTGGCTCGGATATAGGCGCCGAGGTTCGCAATGTGGTCGAGATGCTCGTGTGCGTATTTAATGGTTGGCTGGAAGCGGATCGACAACTCGGCTTCGATGGTGCAAAGGGTTCCCAGCCTCAGAGGTTCCAGAGGGATCTGCCAATCTTCGATTTTCAGCTCGTATACACGGTGGTAAAAACGCCGGATAAAGCGGTTTGGACGAGGAAACACGCGGCGGTAAGGGCCGAGAACGGAGACGACGATGCGGCGGTCGCCTTCGAAACCCGCTTCCCAATGCGAGTTGGAGTCGAGTGGGTTGTCCTCAAACATAACCTTTCCTCGTCAGGGTGTCTTTGAGCTCGCTCTCGTTGGCCGGTTCCCCGGGAGTTTCGGTTGTCTGCCGGGGCCTGATGCGCTCGGCGATGATCGGGTAGAGGTTCGGGGCGAACTCCACCGATTTATCGTTTATCTTACGAAGATAACCCCGATTCAATAGAAACGCCACGGAAAACATCCGCGTCCAGTCGGAATAACGGCGGGCACGTTCCAGCTCGGTTTTCTCGATCACGAATTCCAATTCGTCATTCTTGTTGATGGTGAATTCGCCGAACTGGCGTAGTCCCAGATAGGCCAGTTCCTTTTCCTCTTCGGTAAGCGGGCCGGGCGCGGTGGATTCCAGCCGGTAGGAGAGGAACAGGATGAAGAAGTCCACCATGGCGGCGCAGGCCAGGGTAAACCAAGAGATGTTCTTCCACATGGCAAAGGACGGCGTGATGCCGAGGGAAAACTCGGCATAGGAGCCGAACCGGGGTGCCTCGATGGGTGGCGTACCATAGGTCGCGGCCAGGATTTCCGCTTCTCCTTGCAGACTCTGGAAGTTCCGGACCAGCCTTTCGTAAGCCTCGGAATTGTTTACCTGAAGCGAAAATTCCTGTAGGGAGCCTCTCACCTCGGACAAACGGTTTTCCATGCTCTCGGAATACGTGTTCAGTTGTTTCAGCCTGGCTTGTTCGCTTTGCAGAATCTCATTGTAAAAACCCCAGACTTTGCCCTTGCCTATCTGTCCCTGCATGCCCGGATGAGTGCCCAGGTAAGCCCGGGTGGCATCCTCCGACGCCTGCTCGACGCGCTTCTGCTGAGCCGCCGTGAGCTGGCTCTTGAGACCGACCACGCTTTCGATATAGCGGTTCGCGTCATGGACTACGCTGGTCTGTCGTTCGAGCAGGATGGCATCGCGCTGGGAAAATTCGTAAAACCTGAAATAGGCGAACGATATCGATATGGTCAGAGCCACTAACAGCGACAGCACCACGCTGAGATAGCGCAAGCGATTGGCGCGCCAGCGCATGCCGGCCAGTTCCAAAGTACAAATCACGATCATGGATTGCACGGCGATCGTCATGATCAGCGCGATCCACTGAGGAATGAAATAGCTGAGGCCGTAGCAGGTGTTGTATCCCTCTGCAACACTGAGCAGTAGGACGATCGGGATCGACAAAACGCGCAGCACGCCGATGAAGGTACTCTGAACGGCATTTAACAATTGGCCTATGTGCCAGGTTGTTTTGATCATGGGGCGTAGCCTTTGGCGCAGATGTTCTGCCGTTCGGATTTTATCGAGGGTTGATGGTTGAGCAATTTTCCCGGCATCGGTGTCGAAACGGTAAGAGTGGTTGGGGGCGGGCGCGTTTCCGGCTTATCCTAGAGTCTGACTCATGCATTTGTGAAGATGTGATTTTTATGGGAATGTTTTGGATCGCGATAGTGCTGGTGGTTGCCATTATTCTCGGTAATCTGATGATTCTGCTTCGAACCGCGAAAAAGCCCAAGATCCCCGACTCGGTCAAGCCAAAGCCTTACAAGGACGATGACGAGAACTGGTGAGAGCTTAAAGAAGCTACCGAGTCTTTCCCCTGATGGCGCAGCGGGATGGGTGCAAATTCGCCGGGATCCGGAAGCGACAAACGACGTTTGCCGTGAGGCCATGGGTGGTCTTAGAGCCTATCCCAGTAGGCTCAAGAAACCCTTCGACAAGCTCAGGGCGAACGGCCTACTGGGATAGGCTCATAGTCAACCTGAACAGGCCCAGCCTGGCTTTCCGGGCGAGTAAAGCGCCGCTAGCCCATCGATGCCGGGGATGGGGCACGGCCTATCGGCCTTTGCCCCTCCCATGGGAACCGAAATTCGCTTCCACCGTCGTTGATCGGCTTACTCGCCGATGATTTTCACCAAAACCCTCTTCTTGCGGCGGCCGTCGAACTCGCCGTAAAAAATTTGCTCCCACGGGCCGAAATCGAGCTGTCCGCCGGTAATCGCCACGACCACTTCCCGGCCCATGACCTGCCGTTTCAAGTGGGCATCGCCATTATCTTCGCCAGTGCGGTTGTGGAAATAGCGGCTGATCGGTTCGTGCGGAGCCAGATTTTCGAGCCAGGTTTCGAAGTCGCGATGCAGACCGGACTCGTCATCGTTAATGAAGACCGATGCCGTGATGTGCATGGCGTTAATCAAAACGAGACCTTCCCGCACTCCGCTTTCTCTCAGACATGTCTCCACCTGATGGGTAATGTTGATAAAAGCGATCCGGCTCGGTGCTTCGAACCAAAGTTCTTTACGGTAACTTTTCATGTCTGAGGTGCTCCTGTTGTTCGGGGGCTGTATTTTTTCAGGGACAACGAATGCAGTCGGTTTCATTAACCCGGCCTATAAATATAGGCCGGGTTAATCCGGGGCAGGGATGCCCCGGCGCGGCGACAAGCCGCGTGAGCCCAGGCCGGGCTTGTACCGGCCTGGGCGGCGGCCCGAAATACCAGGAGGGTATTTACGGGCCTGATTAATAACTGCGAATGGTGCGACAGATTGATGTTGTTCTCAAGCCGTGATTTTTGCCCGCGAAAATTGGCGGGAGGCTCCGGTGTCAGAAAATTTTACATTTCTTGGAAACGCCATCATCAGCACCGCCCTGAGTCTAAAAAGATTTAACTATCAATGATCTACGGACGATCGGATCGGGCTTTCCGCTAGAAGTTGCTATTTACGATACATAAGAAACTGGGTTTCAAAGCACCACTAGGGGACGCCGGACGTTCCACTACATTTACAAAAACGAGTACCGCGTCATTTCGAAAAAATTCGTAAAAACAGCGACATAACGCCGTGGTACGAAAATTGTTGGGAATATGGCGGCGTTTGGAAGAACGCTCCGGGTCAGAGCTGGAGTTCAGCCCGGTAACCACTGAATTTAAGGAGACATACGATGACGAACTTCAATAAGACTTTGTTGGCGGTCGGTATCAGCCTGGCATTGGGTTTCTCGTCGGGGGCATGGGCTGACGCGGAGATCGACTCCCAAAACAATAACCTAAATGTAGCGGTGGACGCGAGCTACGAAGCTGACGCCGAGGAGGATTCCGCTGCTGCGGTCAACGGGAATGCGACGAACGACCAAAGCGAAGCGGAAGCCGAGAACAACGGTGCTGCCGCCGCGAACAACGGGGGCACGGCCACCGCTGGCGAAGCTGAGGCCGAGGACGAAAACTCTGCTGCCGCGAACAACGGGAGCACGGCCAACGCTGGTGAAGCTGAGGCGGAGGACGAAGGTTCTGTTGCCGCGGCCGGCAACGGCACGGCCTCTGCCGACAACAGCGAAGCTGAGGCCGAGGACGACGGTGTAGCCGCGAACAACGGGGGCACGGCAACTCGCGACCAGAGCGAAAACACAACGGCTAACGCTGGCGGGGATGCTTTTGCTGCCCAGAACGGCGGTGAGATCGACTATACCTCGGCCTCGGCCACTGGTGGCGGGAATGCGTTAAGCGCGCAGAATGGCGGGGAGATCGAGGTAAATTCGGCTTCGGTCGCCGGCGACGGGAATGCTTTTAACGTCCATAGGGGCGGCGAAGTGGAGATCGACAACAGTACCAAGGTCGAGCTAGATGGGGAAGTCGAGCATGTGGTTGTAGTGCCGGTCGGTGTCGCTGTCCAGGCAGGGGTGCCGGTTGCGGCTTCATCCAACAGCATCGACGGTTCAGCCAACGGCGCCGCCGGTATCGTTCAGCTCTCCCAAAACCTGGGCCACGCCTCGTTGATTCAACAAAGCACCAATGTTTTTGGCACCGTGAACGTCAACAATTGAAATTGACGAGATAACAGCCGATTAGGGTACCGGTGAGCGCCGAAACGCTCACCGGCTCTCTGCCAAAGCCTAAAGGAAAGAAGGTGTGAACGATGAAAAAAGGATTGCTTGGAAGCCTATGTTTTCTCGTCAGTTGTTTTTGGTCGACCGGCCAAGCAAGCGGTCTCGACGACGAAGTCGCATTCGCTTCCGAATCGTATGCGGCGGTTGGGAGCGGCGATTTGGGCGAGGAGCGGGCCCGCGAGGGCGTGGACGATTTGGCGTTCGCCCGCGGCGCGCTCAAGGCGACAATGGCTGGTAACACCGCAAATACCAGTAATATGACCACATATAACAGTATCGATAGCAGCGCGTTCACCGATGCCGGCGGAATCATATCGGTCATTCAAAACACCGGAAACAACGTAATCATTCAAAATCTCACGGACGTCAACGTCACCATAACGCCATGAGCGAAAGTACCGGTCTTTTTCGTTCAAGTCTTTTGCTCGTTCTCTGTGTTATGAGCACGGTGTCGGAGGTTCGCGCCGGCTCCGTGCAGTTTTTCGATGGAGTGGCGGGGCCGGGATTCTATAACATCGGCATAACGAGCTACGCGGAGAGACGGTTCAAGACCATTCTGAAGCAGCAGTATGATTTCAGCTGCGGCTCGGCAGCGCTGGCGAGTTTGCTGTCATTCCATTACGAAGATACGGTCGGCGAATTGGAAGTCTTCGGCGACATGTGGGAGCATGGCGACCAGCAGAGAATACAACAGCAAGGTTTTTCCTTGCTGGACATGAAACAATACCTCGAACGCCGAGGGTACAAGGCTGACGGTTACAAAATCGGCTTGGAGCAGCTGGCTCAGGCGAAGGTGCCCGCGATTACTATTATCAATAATAAGGGCTATTTGCACTTCGTCATCATAAAAGGCACGAACGACTCCGCTGTGTTGCTTGGAGATCCGGCCATGGGTTTGAAAAGGGTGGATCTTCAGACGTTTAGAGAATTATGGGACAACCGCATCCTTTTTGTTATTCGAAATAAAAAGAATATTGCGGGCAAATATTTCAACAGCGGTGAAGAATGGGCTTTGAGTCCGAAAGCCCCATTGGGTATGGCAGTCGATAACGGTAGTCTCGCCTCCTTCAACCTGCTACAACCGGGAAGATATGATTTTTAGAAACAAGGAGTAATATCATGATGTCGGCCAAGGATGTTCGAGCATCGAAGAAATTCGATGTCATGCGGCTGGTTTTGAGTGTCATCTTTCTTGCTTCGATCCCTCAAGCAATAAAAATCTGTGCGGCAAGTGGGCAGGGAGGCGTTGAGTCGCTTCCCGGCTGGACAGCGGCCGAGGACGCAGAGCTTGATGAGTTGCGTGCCGGGTTTGTGTTGGACAACGGGATGGTTGTTGACTTATCCTTGGCCACATCCGTATTTGTCAATGGACAAGAACAGTTTTCGGACCGTTTCGCGCTGGCCGACGATTTTTCCATCGATCAGTTGCGCGGAGTGACCGTAAATAATGGTCCCAACAATTTCGCGATGTCGGATGCTGGGACGAACAACATGGCAGTTATTCAAAATACTATGGATAATCAGATAATAACTATGATGCGGTCCATCGATTTAACCATTTCAAATCTTAAGGGTATGGATTTTAACGGTTTTGGACCGTACGGCGGCGGGTTTGCTCCATAATATCTAAAGCAGCGGCTTATTTATAGGGAGATATAATTACATAGGTTCTTGTAATAATAGGGAATATTGTCCTGTGTTGTATAATCAAAAGGAAGGGAAAACAGATGGAACTAACAGCTGGGATTTCTCGAATCGAAAGGGTGTTTCCGGCCAATCAGGCCTGGGGCGATTCTAGGGATTTAATCTTGCTTCAGCCGGGTTGGGCTGACTCGCTCGGTCTGGCGAAGAGTCTCGCTGAAAAGGGCTGGAAGGCTCACATCTCGATGGATACGCGAGATGCGATAAGGCATCTCAGATCGAGCAAGATCTATGTCGGTGTCGTCCTGCTCGATGCAAGTTTCAGTGAGGAAACGCAAAGCGGGCTATTGGAAGTAATCAATGAAAGCTCGTCTACCGAGTGGATTGCGATCGTCGATCCAGGGAGTATGGGTTCTATTGAGCACGCCTCTTTTTTGAGCTCTTTCTTTTTCGATTTTCATACGACCCCCGTAGATGTCCGTAGACTGGCATATTCGCTTGGGCACGCTTACGGCGCGGCAAAACTGGCGGAGGCCAGTCGCGGAGAATTTCGTCTAGCGATCAATCAGAGGTTTGGGTTGATCGGGTCCAGTAAAGCAATGTCGCTGGTCTATGAAAATGTCCAAAAAATCAGCCGGAGTGATGAGCCGGTAATCGTTACCGGCGAGACCGGGACGGGCAAGGAACTCATTGCGAGGGCAATCCATGGCTTGTCGTCCAGGGCGGAAAAACCTTTCATCGCCGTGAGCTGCGGCGCCATTCCCGACACGCTAGTGCAAAGCGAATTCTTCGGCCATAACAAGGGAGCGTTTACTGGCGCGGTCGAGGAGAGAGTAGGGCATTTCGAAGCCGCAGCTGGCGGTACCGTGTTTTTGGACGAAATCGAAAATCTCTCTCCGTTGGGGCAAGTCTCACTGTTAAGGTTTTTGCAGGAAAAGGAGTTAACTCCCCTCGGTTCTAAAGAATCACGTCCGATAGATGTAAGGATTATTACTTCGGCAAGCCCGAACTTGCGAGAAGCGGTGACTGCCGGCGTAATCAGAGAGGACTTGTTTTATCGTCTCAATGTATTGCAGATCGATGTACCGCCGTTAAGAAAACGGGATACCGACGCAGCTGAAATCGCGGAATATTTCGTCGATCGATTTAATCAGGGGAAGCGGCGGAATTCGAAGCGTCTGTCGAAAAAAGCGGTTTCGGCAATTCTCGATTATTCATGGCCTGGAAACGTGCGGGAGTTGATGAGTTGCGTGAATCGAGCTGCCGTTCTTTCCACAGGTCGTCTGATTACCGAGGTGGATTTGGGGCTATCCCGTCCGGCGAAATTCAGTGGAAGAACGCTTAGAGAGATAAAAGCGCAAGCCGTCGAACAAGCCGTGATGTCTGCGTTGTCGGAATCCAAAAGTATTACCAGCGCGGCACGCCGGCTCGGAGTTTCCCGCGTGACGCTATATCGCTTGATGGAAAAGCATTCCATTACGGTTCCCGGCGTTGAGCATGTCGCCGGATAAGTTATCGTTGGATCATCTAAATATGTTTGTTTATTATCGAATAATATATTAATGATGAACTGATAAAATACGCCTTATGATTTATACCGCCATATCTGCCGCATGATTTGGGCCGATATCGGATCTTTAACGCCTCACGACATGAAAGACTTAGATCATCGTCGAGGCATTTCCTTTGCGTCCAAGATATTCCCGTCATTTATTTATGGCGGGCAGGGCTATTTTTCTTTTAATCAAGGCTTTATTGGTACACGCATATCCTTCGAAAATAACTTGCCAAACCAGTCAAATTAAAGTACGTTCTGTTACGTCACAAAAATAAGACATGGACCCAGGGAGGGTACGTCAGTGCGTGTACTAGTTATTTCCTCGATTTTTGGGGTATTTCTAGTTTCCGACTGTTTGGGAGCGGAAATCACCGATATAAGGTATGGAGAGTCGGTCGATGCGCTTAGGCTCGAGATAACGGCTTCGGATTATGTCTCGGTGCAAGCTTCCTTTTTGGATGGCCCGGATCGCTTGGTTATCAAGTTTCCCGGCGGCCGAATCAGCAGAACACTCCCCCAACCTCCTCGGGATCATCCCCTGTTTTCGCGCGTAATCAGTGGTTCAGAAAGCGATGACGATTCGCGCCTGATCGTCGACTTAAAACAGCCCGCGACTTTTACCCAGTTTTGGGAGCCGGTTTCCTATGGGGCTTCGCCCAAGCTTCTGGTGGATTTTCCGAAGCCCGCATTGGCGGCGCGTGCGGGCCAAGCGCCGGGCGTTAAGAGTGCGGGAAAATCGAGAGCCGTTCTTGTGCCTCAAGGCAAAAAGGCTGCCGGTGACGCGGCGAAAGGCAGCGAAATCGAGCAGTTGCGGCGGGCCTTAGCCGAGCAGCAACGGATACTGGATCTTCAGAAGAAAGCGTTCGAGGATCAGCAACGAAAGCTTCAAACCCTGCAAAACCAGCTCGAACGTATAGCCGGCGGTGCGCCCGCCAAACAGACTGCAACAAACCCCGGTACGGCACAAGCAGCACGAATCAAGGACCAGCCTCCCGGTCCCGTCAAAGTTGCCGATAACCGACAGCCGGCTATGCCCAAGGGTCCGGTCGGACAAGCTCCGGAACCGGAGGCGAAGCCGAAGCCCCCGGAACTGCCCAGGATCTCGGAGACCGTAGGCGGCGTGTTGACGCCGAAGGGCCACCTGATTGTGGAGCCATCGCTGGAATACAACTACGCGAGCAACAATCGGGTTTTTCTTGACGCGTTTACGTTTGTTCCGGCCATTGCCATCGGATTGATCGATCTTAGAGAAATCGACCGGCATACGTTTATCGGTGCGATTACCGGCCGCTACGGCGTAACCGATCGCCTCGAAATCAGTGGCCGCGTACCTTTCCTTTACAGAGAGGACATGCAGCGATCGAGAGCTGTTTCAATCGGTGCCGGAGTGGATGAGACCTTCAATGCCGATGGATCCGGTTTGGGCGATATCGAGTTTACGGCACGGTATCAGTTTAATGGCGGAGCCAACGGTTGGCCGATATTCGTGGGAAATCTCGCAACTACCATTCCCACAGGAAAAAGTCCCTACGATGTGGACTATGTGCTGGCTCAGGGTGTGCCGGGCGCCCGCTTTCCGACAGAGCTCCCGACCGGCTCGGGTTACGTTAGTGTTCAGCCGAGTATTACGGCGCTCTACCCGACCGATCCGGCCGTGTTTTACGCAAATCTCAATTATGGCTACACCCTCGAGACTGATGAGGATGTCGGAACGATCGATCCCGGCGACTCGATAGGAGCAAGCTTCGGGTTGGGGTTCAGCATTAACGAACGATCATCCTTCAGCATCGGATACTCGCATAAGCACGTATTCGATACGGAAGTGGACGGAGAATCCGTTTCCGGATCGAGTTTGGATATCGGGGAGTTCCTTTTGGGGTATTCGTTCAAACTCACCAGAGACACCAGCCTAAATCTATCGGTGAGCATCGGAGCCACGGAAGATGCGCAGGACGTCAAGCTGACCTTGAGATTGCCGATGTCCTTTTCGCCTTTTAATTGACTTTCGTGAAACCGTTTCAAGCTTGAGCGTCGTATTCTTGCCGGTGAAGAAGGCGACCAGCGCCGGCATGCTGTACTTCATCCTGGACCTTTGTAGAATGGCCCTTTGACTGGGATCTGTGCATTGGCATGAAAAATAATGAACCGTATGTCGGAATACATAATGACCGCTACGGCGGTATGACGGATATCGGCCGCATCATTCGGGACGCCTGGGCATTCGGGCTGATTCCTGAATCCGAGACCTGTGAGGGATGGCAAGCGGGGGGCATCGAGAACTTGTGGGAAAAGGTTCAGCAAACCTGGGATCAGTACGGATTTTCGGTGCACAACTTTCCGGAGGAGCTTCTCCAGAAATATCTGCGCATTCAGGAGGAGGCGATTGCTCGGGCAAAAGCCTTGGGCTGGAACCCCGATCGCGATTTAGAAGACGAATAGCAGAAGCGGAATCGGAGTGAAGATATGCACATCGTCTGTCCTTTCTGCATGACCGTAAACCGCGTTTCGCCGGAGCGGATTAGAGATCGTCCGAAATGTGGGCGTTGCCGCCAAGAAATCCTTAACGGGCAGCCGGCAAATCTGACCGAGAGGGATTTCGAAACCTATGTTGGAAGAAGTGATTTGCCTGTCGTAGTGGATTTTTGGGCGAGTTGGTGCGGACCGTGCAAAATGATGGCGCCGGTGCTCGATCAGTTGGCGAGCGAATTGGCTGGGCAAGTGTGTTTTGCCAAGGTCGACGTCGATTCGGAAAGCGCTCTTGCGGGACGATTCAATATTCGCAGCATTCCCACTCTATTGATGTTCGACGGCGGAAAAGAGGTCGATCGGGCGATGGGCGCAATGAATGCGGCCAATCTCCGGAATTGGATTTTGTCCCGTTGATCGGGCTCGAATCGCGCCGGTAGCAAAAAAGAGGGCGTCCGAAGACGCCCGCTATAGACATGACAAGAGGCTGTCAAATTAAAGATGGTAGGCGGTTTCTCCATGTTCGGTCGTATCGAGCCCTTGACGCTCGATCTCTTCCGTGACCCGAAGCCCTATCAGCATGTCCACGATCTTGTAGGCGATGAGAGAGACCACCCCTGACCAGATGACGACGGTTCCCACGCCCCAAGCCTGGCTGATGACCTGGGCCATCATGTCGTATTCGCCGACGGCATTGGCCACATAATCGTATACGCCGGCGCCTCCGAGGTCGGGAGAGGCGAATATGCCGGTTCCCAACGCGCCGATGATGCCGCCGATGCCATGAACCCCAAATACATCGAGCGAGTCGTCATAGCCCAAGATGTTTTTCAAGCTGGTCACCGCCCAGAAGCAGACGGCACCGGCAATCAGGCCGAGAACGATGCTGCCCATAGGACCAACGAAGCCGCAGGCCGGTGTGATGGCGACGAGCCCGGCGACTGCGCCCGACGCGGCACCCAACATGCTGGGCTTGCCTCGAGCGAGCCATTCGGCCGACATCCAGGCCAAGGTCGCTGCTGCGGTCGCCAGCAAGGTATTGGCGAAGACTAGCGCAGCGATGCCGTTGGCTTCCAGGTTCGATCCGACGTTGAAGCCGAACCAGCCGACCCAAAGCAGCGATGCGCCGATCATGGTCATCGTTACGCTATGAGGTGCGATAAATTCCTTCTTGTAGCCGATGCGCTTGCCGATCAATAGGCAGCCGATCAGTCCTGCTATGCCGGCGTTGATATGCACCACGGTACCGCCGGCGAAATCCAGTGCTCCCTTTTGAAAAAGAAAACCAGCCGTCGCGCCGGCGGCTTCGGCGGCGGCGGCATCCGTGTACGCATCCGGGCCTGCCCAAAACCAGACCATATGGGCCATCGGAAGATAGGAGAACGTGAACCACAAAACCATGAACAGCAGTACTGCGGAAAACTTCACGCGTTCGGCGAACGAGCCGACGATCAGTGCCGGGGTGATACCCGCGAAAGTTGCTTGGAATACGATATAGACGTATTCGGGAACATAGACGCCTTTGCTGAACGTACCGGCGAGCGATTCCGGCGTCACGCCCTTCAAGAACAGTTTACTGAACCCGCCGAAGAAGGCGTTTCCCTCCGTAAACGCAATGCTGTAGCCGTATATCGCCCATAACAGCGCCATTAGCGAGAAAATCACGAACACCTGCATGAGAACGGACAGCGTGTTCTTGGCGCGGACCATGCCACTGTAGAACAAGGCCAGCCCCGGAATGGTCATCAAAATAACCAATACGGTGGCTACGATCATCCAGGCGACGTCTCCTTTATCGGGGACCGGAGCGGGGGCTTCTTCGGCGAATGCAATTCCTGTGAAACACAGCGACATGAACAGGAAAAGGGCGATCTGGATTCGTTTCATGTTGTTTTTCTCCTTGATTAAAGGGCTTCCGCTCCGGTTTCACCGGTACGGATACGAATGACTTGCTCAAGGTCGAGCACAAAAATTTTGCCGTCGCCGATTTTTCCGGTATTGGCCGTTTTGGAGATGGCATCGATCACGGCTTCCAGCTGCTCGTCTGTTACCGCGACTTCGAGCTTGACCTTGGGCAGAAAATCGACGACGTATTCAGCGCCCCGGTACAATTCGGTATGTCCTTTCTGTCGGCCGAATCCTTTCACCTCGGTAACGGTGATGCCGGAAATGCCTACATCGGACAATGCCTCGCGGACGTCGTCCAATTTGAACGGTTTTAGAATCGCGGTCACAAATTTCATGCGAGAGTTCTCCTATAGAATGTGCGGACGCCGCCTTCGATTCGACGCTGAACCGGCGAAGCCCTGCTCAGTGTTGAGGCGTTCTTCGACCAAGAAGCAGGACCTGTGCCAAGCTTTATGTTGTGCGGTGGGCTTGGCAAAAAATGAAATTGTCAAGATGGCAGACGCTAAAAATGCACCATCACGGAGCGTCTGATTTGGCATGCACTCTGACGGTGCATATCGACGGGAGTGCGTCCGACTGGACGCTCACCGCGTTACTCGGCTATGCTTTTCAATATGTTTGATAAAACCACTCTAAACGATCTCGCTCGGCGCCTTGCCGAGGCGGTACCGTCCGACTTCCTCAAATTGCAGGACGATTTGGAAAAGAATTTCCGCGCAATCCTTCAAGCCTCGTTCGCCAAGATGAATTTGGTCAGCCGGGAAGAATTCGACGTGCAGACCGCCGTTCTCGCGAGAACGCGGGAGCAGTTGGAACGACTGGAAGCTCAAGTCGCCGAGCTGGAAAAGCAGATCGTCAATCGATAATTCGAACGGACGAGGAATTCATGTCCCTGGCCGTCGTTTTCACTCGGGGCAGGCAAGGTATCGCAGCGCCGTTAGTCACCGTCGAGGTGCATATTTCCAACGGTTTACCGAGCCTTTCCATCGTCGGCCTTCCGGAAACCGCGGTGAAAGAAAGCAAGGATCGGGTCAGGGGCGCGCTTCTGAACTGTCAGTTCGAATTTCCCCTCCAGCGAATCACCGTGAACATGGCGCCCGCCGACATTCCGAAAGAAGGCGGCCGATTCGATCTCGCGATCGCGCTGGGCATCTTGGCGGCGTCGGGACAAATCAGGAGCGATGCTCTCCGGGAGATCGAGTGCGTAGGTGAGCTTTCTCTGGGCGGGGAATTGCGCCCCGTCAGCGGGGTATTGCCGGTCGCGATTCAGGCGAAGCATGCGGGGCGTACGTTAATCGCGCCGAAGGAAAACGCGGGCGAAGCGGCTCTTGCAGAGGGTGCGAAAATTCTCGCGGCACACCATCTTCTCGAGGTATGCGCTCATTTGAATGGCCAGCAACAGCTCCCGTTCGAATCGAACGAGGGGGCATCGGTTGGCCTGGAGGAACTCGCCGATTTCGCGGACGTGCATGGGCATTATCACGCCAAGCGAGCCCTGGAAGTCGCCGCCGCCGGAAAACACAATCTGATAATGCTCGGACCTCCGGGAACCGGCAAATCCATGCTGGCGGCTCGATTTCCGAGTATTCTCCCGCCTTTGACCGACGACGAAGCGTTGGAAAGCGCAGCCATCGGATCGGTCAGCGATTTGCCTTTCGATCCGAGACGCTGGCGCATTCCTCCGTTCCGTTCGCCGCATCATACGGCTTCGGCCCCTGCTTTGGTGGGCGGCGGCGGCAATCCCAAGCCGGGAGAAGTCTCCCTGGCTCATAACGGCGTGCTTTTTCTCGACGAGTTACCGGAGTTCGACCGCAAGGTGCTCGAGGTTTTGAGGGAACCGTTGGAGACGGGCTGTATCACGATTTCCCGTGCTGCGCGCCAGGTCGATTTCCCGGCCCGGTTTCAGCTCATCGCCGCGATGAATCCGTGTCCGTGCGGCTATTTGGGCGACGCCTCCGGACGCTGCCGCTGCACGTCGGAGCAGGTTCAGCGTTATCGCGCGCGGATTTCCGGACCTTTGCTCGACCGCATCGACATACACATAGAAGTGCCGCGCGTTTCTAAAGAAATGTTGCGTCATGGCGCGCCCGGCGGAGAGCAGAAGAGCGCCGACATTCGCCGGCGGGTGATCGCGGCTCGGGAAGTGGCTCTGCAGAGGACCGGAAAGCCGAATGCCTCGATGGCGCCTCAAGAAGTCAAGCATTACTGCCAATTGACCGACGATGGACACCGACTGCTCGAGCAGGCCACCGAAAAGCTCGGATTGTCGCATCGCGCCTATCACCGCATTCTGAAACTCGCTCGCACCATCGCCGATCTCGCCGGCGAGGACAAAATCGCCGTTCCGCATCTCAGCGAAGCCATTGGCTTCCGGCGGCTCGACCGTATCTTTTCGGCCGTTTGATGGTCTCTCAACTGAATCCGCAGCAGCTCGCTGCCGTGACCACTTTGGATTGTCCCTTGCTCGTTCTTGCGGGGGCGGGCAGCGGCAAAACGCGGGTGATCACCGAGAAAATCGCGTATTTGGTCAAGCACGGCACCCCGGCGAAGCACATCGCCGCTCTAACCTTTACCAATAAGGCGGCGCGGGAGATGAAGAGCCGCGTCGGCAAGCTGCTTTCCGACAAGGATTTGCGCGGCCTGACGGTGTCCACCTTCCATTCGCTGGGCCTCGAAATCTTGCGCGAGGAGCACGGCGCGCTCGGCCTCAAGAAAAATATCTCCATTTTTGACGAGCACGATCGCCTGGCGCTGACCAAGGAACTCATCAAGCACGGCTCGGAAAGCTGGGATATCGACGAGGCGGAAAACTATATCTGGCGCATCGGCCGGTGGAAGAATTTGTTCGTGACCCCCGAGCGGGCTATCGCGGAAGGGCAGGGCGATGCACAGCCCGCGGCGCAGCTTTATGCCGAATATGTCCGGCACATGAAGTCCTACAACGCCGTCGACTTCGACGACCTGATTCTCCTTCCGGTGCTCCTGTTTCACGAGCATGCGGACATCCTCGACAAGTGGCGCAACCGGATACGCTATTTATTGGTCGATGAGTACCAGGACACCAATCTGACCCAGTACGAATTGGTTAAGTTGCTGACCGGCAAAGTCGGCCGTGTTACCGTGGTCGGCGACGACGATCAGTCGATTTACGCGTGGCGCGGGGCGCAACCTGAAAACCTTGCCCAGCTACAGCGCGATTTTCCGCGGCTCAAGGTCATAAAACTGGAGCAGAACTACCGTTCGACCGGACGGATCCTGAAGGTCGCCAACAAGCTCATCGCCAACAACCCCCACGTATTCGAAAAGCGCCTGTGGAGTGCGCTGGGATACGGCGATCCGCTGCGCGTGCTCACGCATAAGGAAGAAGTCGCCGAAGCGCGGCAGGTCGCCTCCGACCTGCTGCATCACAAGTTCCGCCACGGCACGCGTTTTCAGGACTACGCGATCCTGTATCGCAGCAACCACCAGTCGCGGCTCTTCGAGCGCGCGTTGCGGGAGCACGCCATACCTTATTTCATCAGCGGCGGAATGTCTTTCTTCGGCTATGCCGAGATCAAGGACATCATGGCCTATCTGCGATTGCTGGTGAATCCGGACGACGATGCGGCGTTCCTGCGCGTGGTCAACGTTCCACGCCGGGAGATCGGGCCGACAACCCTGGAAAAACTCGGCGCCTATGCCAACCGGCGCCATATCAGTCTGTTTTCGGCCTGCTTCGAATTCGGGCTTCAGCAGTCTCTCGGCGAGACGGCGATCCAGCGCCTGCGCCACTTCGCCGAATGGATTACCGATGTCGCCGATCGCGCCCAGCGCGGCGACACCTTCGCCGTGATCGACGATTTCATCGTCAAGATCGGGTATGAAAACTGGCTGAGGGAGACCAGCAACAGCGAAGACGCCGCCCGCCGCAGGATGGGACAGGTACGCGAACTGATCGATTGGCTCAAACGCATCGCCAAGGACGATGAAAAAGAAAAGAGTCTCGCGGAAGTCGTTTCCCGAATTCTGCTGCTCGACGTTCTGGAGCGCAGCCAGGAAGAAAACGCCGGCGACCGTGTCAACCTGATGACGCTGCACGCGGCGAAAGGATTGGAGTTCCCGTACGTCTATCTGGTCGGAATGGAGGAAAATCTATTGCCGCACCAGACCAGCATCGAAGAAAACACGATCGAAGAAGAACGCCGCCTGGCCTACGTAGGCATCACCCGCGCGCAGAAGCATCTGACTTTAAGTTATTGCACGCATCGCAAACGCCACGGCGAAATCGTGGATTGCGAGCCCAGCCGCTTTCTGAACGAACTGCCGGAAGAAGAGCTCGAATGGCCGGAACGGCGCGCGCTCGATCCCGAACAGAAAAAAGAACGGGCCATGGACAGCTTTGCCGCCGTCCGAAGTCTATTAAACCGATCCTGATTCCTGTAAAATGCGCGGCATGCGCCCGTAGCTCAGTTGGATAGAGCGTTGGCCTCCGGAGCCAAAGGTCGGACGTTCGAGTCGTCTCGGGCGCGCCATTTCAAACAAGAACTTAATGTAGTTCTTGCTCTCCTCAGAACCCTTCTCGTTCACATTTTGTTCACACTGAACATTGAGAGAGGTTCTGCATGGCCACACTCCGAAAGCTTCCAAGCGGTTCCTGGAATATCCAAGTACGCCGCAAGGGAGAGCCCCCCATCACCAAGACCTTTAAGACTAAAGTGAACCGCCCCGGGAATCGTGGAGGCTCGTTGGTTTAAGTCAGGTCTGCGAGGCAGCCTGATTGGCTAGTTGCCGATAATAGTTTGCCTCAGCTTCTGCTGGCGGGATATAGCCGATGGGTTCGAGTAGCCTGGAGTGGTTGAACCAGGACACCCGTTCGAGAGTGGCCAATTCGACGGCTTCCCGTGTCTTCCAGGGCGCCCGCCGGTGGATCAACTCGGCTTTGTACAGCCCGTTGATCGTTTCGGCTTGAGCATTTTCATCTCGCTCGTACGGCAAAACAGGCCTGGCAGGAGTCGTTGGCGCCTTCGGCTCGGGTGAATAGATTCAAGCATTCGTAGGTCGGCAATCCTTTGCCGACGAACCCGTTACCCCAACGGCACCGTCGGGAAGGGCGGCTTCGGCGCTCCCGAAGACGCCGTTTGCGATTGGAAGGGTCGCGACTAAAGCGACCGTTTGCGATTGGGAGGGATTCCCGACCTACGCGCGAGTGCCCGTACAGTCGGTATGAAAATGCTCTGTGGAGACATAGGTGACGTCCGACACCCAAAGCTGGTTGGGGCGCTCGGCCTCGAATTGCCGATTGACCCGGTCCAGCGGGCATGGCGCCTTGTTATCGCTAAGCGTGGTACGTACCACCTTGCCGCGGATGGCGCCACGCAGGCCCAGACGTCGCATGAGCCGCTCGACCGTACAGCGGGCCACCGCGATACCTTCCCGGTTTATTTGTCGCCAAACTTTGTCGGCACCGTAGACCTGCAGGATGGCCTGCCAGACGTGTTCGATATGTGGGATCAGGGTATCGTCGCGCTGGGCACGTGCACAACGCAGTGCAGGGTTGCGCTGCGGTGCAGCATAGCGCCTGTAACCCGACGGGGCGATTTGCAAAGACCTTGTGCAGATCGGCTCGACCCCGAAGCGCTCCCGATGCGCGTCGACGAAGGCCCTCGGGACTTGAGTCGGCGGTCGAGCTCCGCCTGGGCGAAAAACGCGCTAGCCAGCTTGAGGGTTCCATTGGCCTTGCGCAGTTCCTTCACTTTCCGCTCGAATTCCTTGATGCGTTGCTGTTCAGCCGAGGTTAGACCGTCGCGTTGACCCGTGTCTCGTTCATGCCGGCGCACCCACTCCAGCAGTGTCTGGGGGGTACACCCAATCTTGCCCGCGATGGATTCAACAGCGGCCCATTGCGAGGGGTGCTCATTGCGGCACTCGAACACCAATCGAACCGCACGCTCGCGCACCTCGGGGGAAAACTTCGTAGACTTCCTCATGGCTCCATCTTCTCAAAGGTTGGAGCCTCCACCAAACCCGGGGCGGTTCATTGTCGGTAAGGCACTTCAAGATCAGTGAAGTAAAAGCTTTCCCCAGCGTACCCGATCGCGAACACATGGGGCCGGACCGAGATTCAACAACCGCCCCAATAGCGATTGATCTGCCGGCGTATCCGCATATTCGGCCTCGCAGCCTAACGAGAGCGAAAGAAAAGAGTTCCTCTTTCGATCCTGGTTTGAGTAGGGTCTGAAGGCGAATGTTGGATCAAAAGCGGGGAAATGGAAGGGCAGATTACCGGTACTGACCACAAGACTCGGCGGCACCAGCCGACGATTAAAAGCCGAAGAATCCGTAATGACAGCGCCGATCGGATCACCTTCCTTCCCGGCACCAAGTTTTTTCGCTGTGGCCCTGTCTCCAAACGGCACCTGAAGGAACCGCAAACTTGCAACCGGCAGGTCATTGGCAATCGCAAAATTTGCAAAGCCCAAGGCCGACCTGCCGCGATCCGCAACAAGGCAAAATCCGCCGGCGTTCGTGCTAGCCGCAGTCGAACCCTGAGCCGACGAACATCTCCCGTCGGTTGGCGCGCCGACAGTCGTGGAACGTGCCGTGCCGGCGGGGAGTTGATTGCGCCCGAACGTAGCCTGTACGTATTGCATACCCGCGATGGCTAAACTATTGGCTACCGAAAAACTCGCGGAATAGTCGGTACTGGGCGTCGCAAGGTCCGAAACCATACAGGCCCCGTCAGCATCTCCGATAGTCGCGGCCGAGCCGTCAACTGACTCGCACTTTTTGCCCCCAGGCCAAACGGTCCTGCGGAAATGTTGTGAGTGCGCTTGATCAAACGCAATTTGCAGAAATTGCACGCCGACCACGGGCAAGTCATTGGCTACCGTAAAATTCGCGAACAGATCGGCAGTCGACGAGCCGAGGTCCGATGCCATACAAAACCCTCCCGGATTTCCGGCCACAGCACGGGAGCCGTCGACCAACGTACATTCCGGACCCGTCGACGTCCCAGAACCCGAAAGTTCACCGGCTTCGCCAAGCATTTCGCGGTCGCCGAAGGTAACCTGAACGAAATTAAGGCTCGCTGCGGAGAGACTGTTCGCGACCGAAAGTTTCGCCATGTTCGCTGCGAGTTCGGTCAGGTCCGAACTCAGGCAAAACCCTCCGGCGGTAAACGCGGTCGAACCGCCTGCCGACGAGCATTCCGCAACCAAAGGGGTATTGTCATCCGCGGGAAGAAGCCGAGATCCGCTCAATGTGGGCCTGTTTTTGAAAGTCACCTGCAGAAACTGCAAGCGCTTTGCCGCCAGCTCGTTGGTGGCCGCAAAATTCGCCAGCTTGGCAAGCGAGGTGCCGATCTCCGAAGCCAGACAAAACCCTTCGGGGCCGGCGGCATTCGCACCGCCGGCAGACAGACATTCGGTGCGGGCCGGTGAAGCGATAACCGGGTTAATGGCGGAAACTGGCGTGCTGTGAATTGACCGCGCGCTCGCTGCGGCTGGAGGGCTGCTGGCAGCCGACATATTAGCGGAGCCGGCGGTCGGGATGCCCTGGCCGGAGTCGGGACAAAACTCTCCGGTATTCCAAGCATCCGTGCTCGAATCATCAATTGGAATACATCCCGTCAAATCCGTTGGTGTAGTCGAAACGGCGCTCGGAGTCGTTCCATATACGCTAATTGGAGCGAGAGCCAAATTGACTGCGATCGCACTACCCAACAATATCGTTTTTTCCATTATTGTGCTCCTAATCAATAGGAATCGGAGCGGGGCATGACCCTGAAAGGACTCCACTCCGTGTTATCCGCCCTCGTATAATAACCCTTTAATTGCTGAATCGATAAGCTGCCATAGCGGGTATCACGGTGCTGGGATATTTATTGCATTCGTTCGGGAAATTGTCCTGTCTCACTTCGAGATTATTTCCCTAAGGCCAGCCATTCAATTCTTCGTATGCTCCCCACCAACGGACTGTAGTCAGGAGGAATGGATATCTTCAAACTTTGGTCCGGGTATTTTTTGCCCGGTTTATTTGAGTCGATTAAGGATGGGGTATTTCGCACCCTGAAGGGACCTATTACCCGCTCCAACTCGGCAATATTTAGGAGTAATCACAATGAGGAAAATGATGTTTTCAGTGAGTATGTTGGCAACCATGATGATCGCCGCTCCAGCTATCGCCAGTGATTTCCATGCGCTCGGTGAAATTAAGGGCGCTACCCCCCTTCAAGACCAAGTCTTGGCCACTGTGGAAGGCGGATCGACATGCGGCATCGGTGGTGCCTCGACCGGAGGTCAGCCAGACGGTGGTGTATGCTTGATATCTTTTATTTCGCATCCGACCGGCGCTTCTGTCGGATTTGCGGTTACTAACCAGTTACCCGTAACAGGCGCGAATTTCCTGCAAGTTACCGGGTTATAAGGTAAGCGTCTCGTGATGATATAGTCCCAAGCGGACAGCCTGGAAGATGGATGGCCGGTACCAGCCATCCATCCGACGGGTGGATGAATCCGAATATTACCCTGTATCTAGGCCCAATTAGCAGAGAACGAGGTATTAGGCTGTCTCTACAATATAGAGTGTTGGGACGTGTATCCGGGGATTTCCATTTGGGTATCGAGTTTTACCTGAGCTATTGCGCCGGCAGTAAAATCCCTCCAACAAAACCGGGGCTTATTGGGTGAACAACTCAAAGGCACCGTAAAGTCATGATCTGCCCAAGGCGGCTGTCTACAGGCCACCCAAGTTCCGAATGAAACGGTGTAAACTATTGTTTTCACGTTAGCAGGCTGGTGAAAAACTCTGCCGGTCGCACCTAATCAGGTAGTGTGGGACTGTGACCGGTTAAACTACCCGCTTTATTTTTTCGAGAACGACGATGCGCGGCAAAGATGTCACCCAAGGAGTCCTGTTTAGCTACGTGAACCGGGAAGACCGGGTTCCTCAAACGCATCCGTTGCGCCGGATGCGGCTGTTGGTGGATGGCATTCTGGCCTCGCTGTCGGACGAATTCGCGGCCCGCTACGCGCACACCGGGCGCCCGGCTCCGTTGCAAAAATGGTTTAAGCACGTTTCTGAGCCGTTCGGCCTGTCGCCGGGTCAGGCATACACGCTGAATAGCCGGTTGACGAAGCACGCCTCGGTTCGGCCACCGACGGCGTCGATCCAAAAGTCGAACTGGCGCTTCGGGAACATGCGCATCACCTCGAAGCCCTTGATCGTGGCATACGCCGTTCGCATCGACTGAAAGCCGAGGGTCGGCTTAATCAAGCGCTTCAGTTTACCGGGATCGGATTCAAGGCGATCATTCAGATATTTCACTTGCCGGTGGAGGCAGTCCGCCGGCAGCAAACCTTCCTTCTTCAGTTCGCGGATGGCTTCGCCGTAGGCCGGGTTCTTGTCGGTGTTGATCTTGCCTGGCCGGTAGTGCTTCGAGCGCCTCAGCGCCTTGGCCAGGAAACGCTTGGCGGCCTTGGCGTTTCGGATATCCGACAAGCAAAAGTCGAGGGTGCGGCCCTCTTTATCGATGGCGCGGAACAGGTATTTCCACTCGCCGCGAACCTTGATGTAGGTCTCGTTCACACGCTAGCTCGAGCTCAGGCGGCTCTGATACCAGAGCGTACGCTTCTCCAATTCGGGCGCGTAGCGCTGCGCCCAGCGGTACAGCGTCGTATGATCGACGGCGATGCCACGTTCCGGCATCATTTCTTCCAGGTCGCGGTAGCTGATGCCGTACTTGCAATACCAGCGCACGCCCGGCAGGATCACTTCGGGCGCAAAGCGCCGCCACCGGAATACGGAATCCACGTTTGACCTCCTATGTTCAGTCCCTCGCGGCCATCCTCGCTCGACAACACAGTTTTTGCAACGGAGCCTGTTTTGTGCCGGTGCAATCGCGATTCGGCGTTTTGACAGGAGGTGGACCAAATCCTTCGACAGTTGGTAGGTACCAGATCCGCGTCGGTCTGGCCCACACTGCGTGGTGTGCAACATATTCCGTAGCGATAAACTCTCCGCTTTCATACTTCCCCTCCCAGCGCCAAATAGAGATCGATCCGGTTGCCGAGCAATTGCCGCTTGACGGCGAGATGTGCGCTTTGCGCGTTCAGGGTGCTTCGGTAGCTGTCCAGCAGGGTCAGGATTTCGATGAAGCCGTGACGATAGGAATAGACCGCCAGCTTTCGGCTTGCTTCGGTTTGTTCGACGGCTTCCTTGAGCGCCCGTTCTTCCTCCCTCAGCCATTCCTCCGCGGCGAGCGATTGTTCCACCTCGCGGAAGGCGTTGAGCGCCGTGTTTTTGTACAGATTGAGTGCTTCCTCCGCCAGAGCTTGGTTCAGCCGAATCTCTCCCTTGAGCCGCCCGCCGGTGAAGAGCGGTTGCAGAAGGCCTATCGCGACGTTCCAGACCGCCGCGCGGGGATCGACCAGTTCCGTCAAGGCCGGGCTGCGGGTGCCGCCGGTAGCGGTGAGGGCTAGGCGCGGCAGCAGGGCTTTTTGCGCGCTCTCCACCCGGAAATCGGCGGCGCGCAGGCGGTCGAAAGCGGCGATCAGGTCAGGGCGCCGTTCGAGCAGTTCCGAGGGAACCCCGGCCGACAGCGGCGCGGGCGGATCGGGCAAAGACGCCGTCGTCGTCAGATCGGCCGCCGGATAGCGCCCTAGCAAGACTTCCAGAACGCGAGTAACGATTTGAACCCGGTTGCGCGCAGCCGCCAACTGGGCTTCCGCATTGGCCAGGTCGGTAAGGGCCAGCCGCAGATCGAGGCCGCGCGCCAGTCCCCGGGCGAAGCGGCCGCGCACCAGGTCGACAATGGTGCGCCTGTCCCGGATCGACCGCTCGGCAACCTCGGCTTGGAGCTTGGCCTCTGCCAGTTCGAAATAAGCCTGTGCCGTTCGTGCCGCCAGGGATAGGCGCGCGGCGTGGAAATCGGCTTCCGTCGCGGCAGCTTCCTGTTGGGACGCCTGCTGGAAAGCGCGTATCCGCCCCCAGACATCCACTTCCCAGTCCAGCGTGAACAAGGCTTCGAAGGCGCCGAATTCGGTCGAGCCGAAACCCGCGCTACGCACCTGAGCGCGTTCGTAGCTCGGCGCGAAGAAAAGCTGAGGCCAGCGTCCGGCGCCATCGATACGGGCTTGCTGCCGGGCGGCCTCCACACGGGCGGCCGCGGACTTCAGGTCGTAGTTGCTTGCCAAAGCCTCATGCACCAAGGCACTCAAAGTCGAATCGGCGAATGATTCGACCCAACGCTCGGAAACCGTTTCCTGAGGGCCTGACGTTGCCGTCCAGAATGAGGGAATCCCCGCTCCGACATTTTTCGCGTCCCGATCTGGCGCCGTTCCACACCCGGCCAGAAGCGAGAGGACTAAGGTCAAGAGGGTAGTCGACAACCGGACCAGGTCGATCCTACCGATAGCAAAACTCATCGGCCGGCAAGATCGTCAGGGATATTTCGCGTGTAGAGTCGACGACTCGAGACGGTTTTGCTGGGCGAGCAGGGATAGACGGGGCGTGCGATGGTTTCACATTGCGCGACGTCAATACCCAAGTGCGTCGGCACCAGTAGGAGATCGCGATCAGCGGTATCCATCAGATTCTGAATCAGCCGATAAAGTCGCTCGAAACAAATCTCGAAATAACGCGCCGACGGAAATACCCGGAATTCCGAAGACATGCCTGCATCGCGAGTTTGCGACGTAAGTTTCATCCCCCCTTATCCTCTGCTTATGAATTCAACGGTCTATCAAGTTAAGACGGATCAGCCAGCGAAAACCCGCATCGTCGACGAAAAAAATGCTGGATTCGAAGTCAGGAAGGCGAGGTTGTGAGGCGAAAACAAGATCCGACAGACGAACCTGTCGGGAAAAATGCTGGAGTGCCTATGGCGGGAAGCTTGCAGTCCGGTGTTGACCGGACGCATTGGCGATTTGCGTCCTTGTATTCATCTATGGGCTGGTTGAATCGTGCATGACAATCGGCTGAACCCGTCATCGAAATTTGCAAGCGAAGGTCGAAAAAAAGTATGAAGCCGTCCGAAACGCGGCTTTCGAAAATCCTTATCTCCGAGAAGAGAGCATCTGCGCGGCAGGCAATAGGGTCGCCCGTTTTCTCCGCGCAGTTCCGATCGCACTCGTCCGATGAGCTGGTTCTTGTGCAGCCAGTGCGTCTGTTCCAGCAGTCTAATCCCTTACGCCGAACCGTACTCCGTCGCCGACGCGATGACGCAATCGTTCAGAACCTTTCGATCCGATCCAGTGCCTGCGCCAGGGTCGCAACCGTACGCTCGATGTTTTGCAACTTGTCTAAGCCGAACAAACCCAGGCGGAAAGTCTTGAAATCGGGGCTTTCGCCGCATTGCAGCGGGACCCCGGCCGCGATTTGCAGACCGAGATCGGCGAATTTCTTGCCGGTTTTGATGGCGTCGTCGCTGGTGTAGCACACTACCACGCCGGGGGCGCCGAACTCGGCCGCAGCGACCGATTTGATGCCGCGCTCGGCCAATATCCCACGCACCCGGCGACCGAGTTCCAGTTGCTCATCGCGCGCCTTGGCGAAGCCGTAGGCTTCAGTTTCGCGCATCACCTCGCGTAAAGCGCGCAGGCCATCGGTTGGCATGGTGGCATGGTAGGCGTGTCCGCCCTGTTCGTAGGCCTCCATGATTTGCAGCCATTTTTTGAGGTCAGCGGCAAAACTGGTGCTGGCGGTGTTCTCGATACGGTCGCGCGCCGCCGGGCTTAATACCACCAGCCCACAGCAGGGCGGGGCGCTCCAGTCTTTTTGCGGTGCGCCGATCAAGATGTCCACTCCGATTTGGCGCATATCGACCCAGACCGTGCCGGATGCGATGCAATCGAGCACGAACAGGCCGCCAACCGCGTGTACGGCATCCGCCACGGCGCGAAGATAGTCATCGGGCAGGATCATTCCCGCCGAAGTTTCCACATGCGGGGCGAACACGAGATCCGGCTTCTCGCGGCCGATCGCGGCAACGACTTCTTCGATCGGCGGCGGGGCGTAGGCGGGCTGCGGTCCGGACTCGACGGGGCGCGCCATCAGGACGGTGGATTCCGATGGGATGCCGCCCATCTCGAAGATTTGGGTCCAGCGATAGCTGAACCAGCCGTTGCGGATGACCAGACACTTCTTGCTCGTGGCGAACTGGCGCGCCACGGCCTCCATGGCAAAGGTTCCGGAGCCGGGCACGATGACGGCCGTGTGGCCGTTGTGCACAGTTTTCAGGATACGCGAGATGTCGCGCATGCTTTCCTGAAACACCTTCGACATGTGGTTGGTCGCACGGTCGGTGTAGACCACCGAGTACTCAAGCAGGCCATCCGGATCGACGCTGGGTAGTAATCCAGGCACGGGTTTGTCTCCTCGTTGTTGATTTTGGCACTAATGCAATTTATGCGCCGTCTACGTTTGTGCTGATGCGCCGCTAGTACACCCGTCGAGTTCGTGGAGACGCGGTCGTAGCGGGAGCTCTGCATTGCCGAGCTCGGTGACGACCACCGCTTCCGATTGTCGGCAATACGACAAGCGCGAGCTTGCAATGGCATGGTGTAGCGCGCCAGAAGTTGTGGACGTCAACTCCGCCTTTTCCGGCGGGGGCGTGGCGGGCGCGCCGCTCATTATCCTGTTTTTGCGCATCGGATGCTCACGATACTCCGCTCAGCACTCCGGCACGTTCACCGGAATGTGTACCGCAAGACCACCCTCGGCGGTTTCTTTGTAGCGGCCATTCATGTCCTTTGCGGTCTCCCACATGGTCTGGATCACCGCATCGAGGCTGACCCTGGCGTCCGCCGGATCGCTGTCCAGGGCGATGGTCGCTGCGGTGATGGCTTTGACCGCGCCCATGGTGTTGCGTTCGATGCACGGAATCTGCACCAGCCCTCCGACCGGATCGCAGGTCAATCCGAGGTGGTGCTCCATGGCGATTTCCGCCGCCTGCAAGACCTGCTCCGGTGTACCGCCCGAAACTTCCGCCAGCCCCGCGGCTGCCATGGCGGACGAAACGCCGATTTCGGCCTGGCAGCCGCCCATGGCGGCGGAGATGGTGGCGTTTTTCTTGAACAAGGTGCCGATCTCGCCGGCAGTGAGGATGAAGCGGATGACCTTGTCTTCGTCGAAGCCGTCGACGAAGCACCAAGCGTACATCAACACCGCGGGAATCACCCCGGCGGCGCCGTTGGTGGGTGCAGTGACGACTCGTCCAAAGGACGCATTTTCCTCGTTGACCGACAGGGCGAAACAGACCACCCACCGGTCTACGTTGGCGAAATCACGGGGTTGACGCCGCAGAAGATCGGACCATTGTTCGATCGTCGTATAGTCGGCGCCGTTCAGCAATTTGCGGTGCATTTCCGGTGCCCTGCGCCGGACCCGCAAGCCGCCCGGCAGATAGCCTTCGCGGTGCACGCCGCGGAAGATACAGTGCCGGATTTCCCGCCATAGCCGAAGCGCCTCGGCGTCGATCTCGTCCCGGCATCTCCAGGCCTGCTCGTTCAAATAGGTCAAATCGGAGACCGACAAACCCAGCGCTCTGCAATTTCGCAGCAAATCCTGCCCCGAGTGGCAGGGATAAGGCGTCACGACGCGCGCCGCCGAAGCCTGCTCCATGTCATCGTCTGCGGCCACGAACCCGCCGCCCAGAGAGTAGTAGATACGCTCGAGAATTTCGCCGTCTGTAAGGATCGCCCGAAAACACATCCCGTTGGCGTGGCGCGGCAGGGTGGTCGAGCTCTCGAACACCAGGTCCCGTTCGCAGACGAAAGGAAGATTCCGTTTTCCGCCCAAGGGCAGCCAACCGCTGGCCTTGATAGCCGCGATCCGGTCCGGAATGACGGCCGTGTCGATCAGCGTGTAATCCTCGCCGGAAAGTCCCATCAACACGGCTACGTCGGTGCCGTGCCCGCGGCCGGTTTTGGCGAGGGAGCCATACAGCCGGACGGTCAAGGATTCGACCCGGTCCGGGTCGCCCAAGGCTTCCAGAAACAGCGATGCTGCCCGCCATGGTCCCATCGTGTGGGAGCTGGAAGGGCCGATACCCACCTTGATGATTTCGAACGCACTGATGGAATCCATAACTTTCGCTGCTGCGAGGAAGACGAACGGAGGAACGATTCAACGCTTAACCGGGCCTTACCATACCACGATCCGGAAATCGGCCACCAAAAAGGCTCTCCGATTTCTTGCGACGCACTCGTTCGTAATACTCCGTCGCTACCGGAGAAGTTCCCCGTTTTCTAACAATGGCTCCCGTAAAGGCTGTCTTCGACCGTCCAGGCAATAGAGCGTTTTTCATCCCGGTGTACGGATTCGTGTTCGGGCGGGAAGAACGTAGGTCGGCAATCCCTTGCCGACTTATCGGCTCGGCAAAGGACTTTGTGGGAAGGGGCGTCCTGGCGCTCCCAGGACGGCCGTTTTGCGATTGGAAGGGTCATTCGGGCGCTCCCCGGATGACCGTTTGCGATTGGAAGGGTCGCGACTAAAGCGACCGTTTGCGATTGGGAAGGGATTGCCGACCTACCTATCGGGCTCCCTGATACCGGATCGGAAAATGCTCCAGGGTTTGAAGGACGAGCCTTTTGGGCAGCAAGATCCCTGCTGGATTGCTGATTTCATTGTTCGGTCCGAATGCGGCAATGTCACAGCCGTTTCGCAGCTTCCTCACATGATTTTTGCCTTGTTTTAGCCCAACAGGCGGGAACGTGAGTTAGGAATTAATGCACTAACGGATATTCGCTCCGAAGACCTTTAGCCAAGGAGGGCCGGTCATGCGTACACCCCGCAAATTTCCCTTTCTACCCGTTGCAGCCTTGCTGGCGGTTGTCGGTCTTGTCGTTGCAACGCTCCCGAATCCATGGGTTCATGCCGGTCCGGAGTCGATCATTCAGGCATCCGTGGGCGAGGAACATGACGACTCCGCCGAAAACGGAAACGGACGCCAAGAACAGGGCGATTCTGCCGAAACATTCCGAAATCCACCCGAAGTCGCGAGTTCGGATGGCGCCTTGAACGTCATGCTTACCGCCGGCAAGCGGGAAATCGAGATTGGCGGGCAGAGCGTCGTCGCCATGGTGTTCAATGACAGTTATATCCCACCGACGCTGAGAGTTCGGCCCGGTGATACCCTGAATCTCGAGCTGGTCAATTCGCTGGAAAATTCGACGAATCTGCATCACCACGGCTCGAACGTGTCGCCGCTGGATAATGGCGACAATGTCTTCGTCGATATCATGCCGAATACGCGTTATCGGCAACGAATCGTATTTCCCGACGAGCACCCTGCGGGCTTTCTGTGGTACCACCCTCACATGCACGGTTTGGTCGAGGCGCAGATTTTCGGAGGCATGTCGGGTGGCCTGATCGTCGAGGGCATGCTCGATCCGTTTCCGCAGTTGAGCGGCATCAAGGAGCGCATCATGCTCCTCAAGGATTTTCAGAACATCGGCGGCGAGATCCCTTCGGACAACATCGATAGCAATGCCGGCACGACCCGCACCGTCAACGGCATGGTCAACCCGACCCTGAAGATTCGCCCAGGGGAAACGCAGTTTTGGCGGATCGGCAATATCGGAGCGGATATTTATTACCGTCTGAAGCTGGACGATCACGTACTTTATGAAATCGCCGCGGATGGCAACCGCCATACCGAGCTCGTGCCGCGGGACGAAATTTTACTGCCGCCCGCATCGCGCACCGAGGTGTTGATTCAGGGCGGTCGCCACGGAATCTATCAACTGCGCACTCTCGCCGTCGATACCGGGCCCGATGGGGATCAGTATCCGGAAGTGGTGCTGGCGACCTTGATTTCAGAAGGTGCCGAGCGCGAACCGGTCGAGCTTCCGACCGCGGACCAATTCCCTCCGGTGGAGGATTTGCGCGGGCATCCCGTTGCCCAGCACCGCAGTTTCCAATTCTCGGAGGATCCCGACACCAACCAGTTTTACATCGAGGGCAAGCAGTTCGATCCGAATCGCGTCGACACCCAAGTCAAGCTAGGGGATGTGGAAGAATGGACGATCGAGAATGTGACTGACGAAATGCACGTGTTTCACATACATCAGCTCGATTTTCAGGTCACAGAAATCGACGGGCAGCCGGTGCCTTTTACAGGCCGGCAGGATGTGGTCAATCTTCCCGTGAAAAGCCGAGTCAAGCTGCTGATTCCGTTTACCAATCCGGTGATCGTCGGCAAGTTCGTATACCACTGCCATATCGTGGCGCACGAGGACAACGGCATGATGGCCACCGTGGAGGTGGTCCCCTGATCTCGCTGACGGGGACGGTTCAGTGCCGAATGGAAAAGCCGGACACCTTCCTAATCCTGTGGTCGGGCTGTGGCTGGCCATAGAAGGAAGTCAACCAATGAAAACCTGATACCGTCCCGGAAAAGAACGGCGAAAAGGGCTTGTGCTATATTTTGCTTGCTCATTCGTCATGCATCTGCCGGAATCAGTTGCCAGCAAATACTCTGGTATAGCCACTGAGCGGGAAGTGTTGGTTATGCTTGGTAATCATTACTATAAGAACAATGTTTAACGTCAATCGTGTTTTTTCGGCGCGTAACGGTACGACAGGGCAGGTCGAATGGTTTTTCGAGGCTAGGGAAGGCATCATGGGGCCGTATGAATCTGCGGCATCTGCAAATAAAGCCCTCGGGGAGTTCAAGGAGCGTTGCATGCGTCTCGGATGCAGCGGCGGTAGAACCGACGATCCAAAGCTTGGTTTCAAACCCCTCCAAAGCGCCTCGGCCTCGACCACAATGAAATTGGAAATAATCAAGGAAGAGTAACGTTTGATTCGAAAAAGCGATCCGAACCCCTCATGTCGAACACGCTCGGAGCGTCAATGAGCGGCTCCCGGCCAGCATGACGTGCGGACGGAAACGAACGTTCTGAGCTGTGCGGCATCAGGCAAATAGCGAAAGCCTTACGCCTTCTTTCTTGCGTATGAGATCAATCACGTAAAGAACCGCCCCTTCAATTAGAGCATTTTCATACCGACTGTACGGGCACTCGCGCGTAGGTCGGGAATCCCTCCCAATCGCAAACGGTCGCTTTAGTCGCGACCCTTCCAATCGCAAACGGCGTCTTCGGGAGCGCCGAAGCCGCCCTTCCCGACGGTGCCGTTGGGGTAACGGGTTCGTCGGCAAAGGATTGCCGACCTACGAATGCTTGAATCCATTCACCCGAGCCGAAGGCGCCAACGACTCCTGCCAGGCCTGTTTTGCCGTACGAGCGAGATGAAAACGCTCTAAGTACATTCAGGGAAGTCTTGCGGCATAGACAACCTGCAGGACAACCCCGCCAATCAAGCCAATCTGTCGAGATTCCGCAAATATTTGCGGAATGTACTTAGTACCGTCAAAGGTCGAACGAGCGCGAGCCCAAGCCGCCCGTTGTCTCAACGCTCACCGCTTAATGGCGGCTCATCGGAAGCGAACCATTCACCTGAACTGACCGATCACGCCCTTTGAACTTCCTATCCCCCCTATAGTCCTCCTTTACATAAAAGAAGGCGTCTATTTTTCCTGGGATTCCGGATCGCTCTTGCGCTTCAAGAGAAAGGTCGAAAACTATGTTGATCGGATACAAGACCCTCGCATTGTTGCTGCTGCCTGCATTCATCGGCGGAGTTGCTGAGGAGTCTGTTGCCCAAGACCCTCGCGACTGCCTTCCCGGATACGTCTGGCGAGCGGCGCGAGCAGACGACTTGGTCTGCGTCATTCCGCAATCCCGTGCCCTTGCTGCGGATGAGAACGCCAAAGCCCCGTTCAGGCGCGAGCCGGGACCGCGCGATGGCGTCTACTATTGCTTGTCGGGCTTTGTCTGGCGCGAAGCATATGAGGGAGACACGGTCTGTGTTACCCCAGCTGCCCGACAGCGGGTGTGGGAAGAGAACGCACTCGCAGCATCGAGGACGGTTGCTGGAGGGGTAGACTTCCGCACTGTAGGTCAGCACACCTTGCTCGTAGGAGTCACCACCAGCCGTAACGCCTGGGAGAGTAGAACCTACAGTTCCACTTGCGGAGAGCTAACCCCGATGCCCGGAGTGATGGACGGCATGGTAGGGTGGGGACAGGCGGAGATCGGATGGCTCGGCGAAAATTGCTTCGCCTTCGTTCTTGAGCGCGCCGTGCAATTCGACTTCACTCTCATGGACATGATTCCGGACAAGATCGTCGACCGTGCCGTGCTGAGCTACGACGAGGTCGAAGCTCCTTCCTGTCCGCTTGTCGTGGGATACAGCTACCGATGCTGGCAAAACGGAGAGGGAAACTACGAGGTGAAAGCGAACGGCTGCGTGGAAGTGCGCATCCCTTCCATGGATTGGGTTCGTAATGGTGGAACGGTGCAGGGTAGACTCCCGACCTTCGCCAGCGGACAGCCGACATCGCGCATCAATGCACGTCAATGGGATGTAACCTCTCCGATCGCCTGGCAACTCTCCAGCCCCGCGCCTCCGCTGGGCGGAATGCGGGGGTATGGCGTTCTGCTGACCGGAGGCCCGTCGATCGATGGTCTAACGGCTCAGGACAACACGGTCTGTGTCTCGGATCTCTCCAACATCACGCTGGAGATCACCTATACCGTGCCCCCTTCCGGCGAATTTATACCACCCCGATGACGGCATGATAAGGGATAACTGAAATGCCACCCTCATGACCCCCAAGACATCGCGGCCGTGAACTGCACCGAGCCGTGGTTGTCGCAACATGGTCTCCTTGCGAAGCGCATGCGCAGTGGCACGTGTTCACTGTCATCCGCAGGGGGGGACGGAAAAGATCCGCGAGGATTCGTTACCAGCCACGCCGCCGGACGATTAGCATGTGACCGGAAAGTATTGCCTCGACGCCCCTAAAGGCCAAGATTATTACGGATGACCAAGGCGACTAGCTCTAAGGGCTAGGGCATGAGCCGGGCGCAGTGGCGGCGCTTAAGATCGCAAGCCCGATTGGTCGGTTTGGGTGAGTGCGTTTTTCGGAGACGTCTTCGGAAAGACGAGAAAGGTTTGCGCAGAAGAAAATATTGCAAACTTTCGTTTTACATGGTGGCCAGGGACGGAATCGAACCGCCGACACGAGGATTTTCAGTCCTCTGCTCTACCAACTGAGCTACCTGGCCAGTGGCGAATCGAGTTGCGTATTAAACCTGTTACGAGGTTCTCAGTCAAGCACTAATGTTTTAAATCGTCTCGGACGATTATTTGGTATCCGAAAAGGATTCGGGTGGAGTTTTGTCCGGGTATTCGCACAAGTCGGCGATCGGGCAAATGGGGCATTTCGGTTTCCGGGCGACGCAGGTATAGCGGCCGTGCAGGATGAGAAGGTGATGGGCATCCTTGAAATACTGTTTGGGAACGGTACGCTCCAGTTTCCTTTCGACCTCCAATACCGTTTTGCCAGGCGCGAGCCGGGTTCGGTTGGCGACGCGGAAGATATGGGTATCAACCGCGATGGTATGCTGGCCGAATGCGGTGTTGAGGATGACATTGGCGGTCTTGCGGCCTACACCCGGCAGTGCTTCCAACTCTTCTCTTGTTTGCGGCACTTGGCCGCCGTGTTTTTCCAGCAGCAACCGGCAAAGTCCGATGATGTTCTTGGCCTTGCTCGGATATAGGTTGATAGTCTTGATGTATTCCTTGAGACCTTCTTCACCCAAGGCGAGTATGGTCTCGGGCGTATTGGCGACCGGGAATAGCTCGGCGGTAGCCTTATTGACGCCCTTGTCGGTCGCTTGCGCCGACAGCACCACCGCGATCAGCAGCTCGAAAGGCGTCGAGTGCCTGAGCTCGGTCGTCGGCTCCGGGATCGCCGCGGCCAGACGCTCGAAAATCCGTCTGCGCTTTTCGGCGTTCATGATTCATGCATGGGAGATTTATGGAGCGAGTCTGTTTGGACCGGCGCAGTCTTGCCGAGAGCTTTCGTTTTCGCCCGGGCGTCGATGAGGTTTTTCACCGCGATCAGGAGGCCGAGGCCAATGAAGGCGCCAGGCGGGAGAATTGCCAGCAGAAATCCGTCGTAGTCGCTGAAGACGGGTAAAGTCCAGTTCTTGGCGATTTCGCCGAACATCAAGTCCGCTCGATTCAACACGGCACCGGTTCCTATCGCCTCGCGCAGGGCGCCGAGCATGACCAGTGCAAAGGTGAATCCCAACCCCACGAACAAGCCGTCCATGAGCGCGCGATCGACCGGATTCTTGGATGCGAAGGCTTCGGCGCGTCCGATGATGGCGCAGTTGGTGACGATCAGAGGTATGAAGATGCCGAGAATCTTATGCAGATCGTGGAAGAAGGCATTCATCAATAGTTCGATGACGGTGACGTTCGAGGCGATGATGAGTACGAACACCGGCAACCGGATTTCGGTCGCGACGTGATTGCGGATCAGCGAAACGATGACGTTGGAAAAGATCAGCGCCATGGTGGTGGCGAGACCCAGCCCCAGGCTGTTGATCACCGAATTGCTGACCGCCAGCAGGGGGCATAATCCCAGAAGCGCGACGAAGGCCTGGTTGTTGTGCCAGAGGCCGTCGCGGACGATTTTCTGGTATTTGGAAAAGTCGATCATGGATTCGATCCTAGGGAGCTTCCCGACTCTTGGTCAAATAGGCGCTCTTGGTTCCGCTCAAAGAAAATCAGGGTCTTGTAAACGGCTTTGACTACCGCGCGTGGCGTGATCGTCGCTCCGGTGAACTGGTCGAACTCGCCGCCGTCCCGTTTGACTTTCCAGCGGGATTCTGAAGGATTACTCAGCGAGCGGCCGTCGAAGCCCAATATCCAGTCCGATTTGTCGGTATCGATGGGATCGCCGAGTCCGGGCGTTTCGCGATGGCTGACGACCCTGACGCCGGCTAGCGAGCCGTCCGTGCGGACTGCTACCAGCAGTCTGATTGTGCCGTTGTAGCCGTCCGGAGCGACAGGGGAGAGCACGGCCGCCACGGGCTTGCCGTTTTTTCGTGCGCGATAAATGGTAACCGCTTTATCGGTGCCGAGGGTGAGGTCGCTGGCTGTTATGGTGTCGGCGAGAATATCGTTGTCGAACCAGTCGGCCGGAACCAAGGATTCCAAAGTGTGCAGCAGGACGGCCTGTTCGTTGGACTCGATGCGCTCTTTCGTTCCGTCGTGCACCAGGGCCACGAGTCCCATGCCGATGACGGCGAACACTCCGAGCGCGGCGGCTGCATTGATGATGGGCTTGGGCAAATTCATTTCGGATGTCCGTAGACCCGCGGACGGGTGTAGTGATCGATGGTGGGCGCAGCCAGATTCAACAGCAGAACCGCAAAGGCGACGCCGTCCGGATAGCCGCCCCAGGAGCGGATGACGAATACCAGTAGGCCGATCGATGCGCCGTAAATCAATCGCCCGCGCGGCGTGGTCGAGGCCGTGACCGGATCGGTCGCGATGAAGAAGGCTCCGAGCATGGCGGCTCCGCTGAAGCACTGGAACAGCGGCGTCGGGTAGACCGCCGGATCGATCAGGAAAAAGATCAGCGAAATGCCGAACAAGGCGCCCAAGAATCCGACCGGAATCTGCCAGCCGATGATGCCGCGTTTCAACATCCACAGTCCGCCCAGGAGAAAGCCGAAATTGACCCATTGCCAGCCGCGCCCGCCGATTCCTGCGAAAAGCCCCCCGGCCTGAATTTCGTCCAGTAACCGGTTTAGCCCGAGCTGGGTCTTGATCGTATCGAGCGGGGTCGCCATGGTGAGTGCGTCGAAAGTCATGTCCGACGGCAGCGTGCGGGTGAAGATCGCATTCCAGGCATCGGCAAAACTCAGCGCTGAACCGCTCAGTTCCTTGGGCGGAAGCCAGGCGGTCATGTGCTGGGGAAAAGAGATCAGGAGTACGGCGTAGCCGACCATCGCCGGGTTGAAGGGATTGTATCCCAGCCCGCCGTACAGGTGCTTGCCGATGACGATGGCGAAAAGCGCTCCGAAAGCCGTAAGCCACCAGGGCGCCAAAGGCGGCAGCGACACGGCCAGCAGCACGGCGGTGAGGGCAGCGCTATAGTCCCTAAGAGCAGGCGCAATCGGACGGCGACGCAAGGAGAGCATGGCGGCTTCGCCCAACTGCGCCGCGAGCAGGGCGATCATGCACTGCACGAGCACTCCAGGGCCGAATTGCCACACCAATGCCGCCAAGCCCGGAATCAGAGCAACGAGCACCTCCAGCATGATGCGGTTGACGCTGTTGACGGGGGCAAGGTAAGGCGCCTGGGCGGTCGGAAAACGCATGTGAGCGAGTGTTGGATGATGGATGTATTTCAAGTGGCTGTCGAATTTGGAAATGCCCGGCTAATCGATCTCCGAAGGCACCGCTTGAGCTTCGGATTCCGGGCCGCCTGGCGGAGTCTCGGTGTGAACGACCTTGGCGGACTCTCGACGAGTCTCGGCGCCTGCCGGCGGCACTACCGTTTCTTGCTTATCGCCATCAATCTGCGCGGCGCCTTCGCTTGACGGTGCCGATTTTTCCGCGCGGCGGAGTTTTGCGCGTTCGATAGCCTCGATGATTTCCGGCGACTTTCCTGTTCCCAGGTTCTCTTTCTTCCGCTTCGCGGCTTCCGCGCGCTCGCGCTTCTCCTGTTCCTTTCGAGCCTGGCGCGACTCGAAACGAAGGCGCGCATGATCGGCCTTTTCGCGCTCGCGCCGCTTGGCGATGGCCTTGCCTTTCGTGGCGCGGAAATGTTGGACGAGCGGAATGTGGCTGGGGCATACGACATCGCAGGAGCCGCACTCGATGCAGTCGAACAGATTGTAATCCAGCGCCCGTTCGATCTGGTCCGAACGGCCGTACCAGTAAAGCTGCTGCGGCAGCAGGTTCACCGGGCAGGCTTCGGCGCAAGCGCCGCAACGAATGCAGGGCAGGGATCGCTTTTCGCCGATCAGTTCGTTGCGGCCGGCCACCAGTATGCAGTTGGCCGATTTGGTCAAAGGCAGATTATCAGTCGGCACGTCAAAGCCCATCATCGGTCCGCCTAGAACGAGCCGCTCGGCTTCGTTGGTATAGCCGCCGCATTGTTGGATGAGATCGGCGAAAGGCGTACCGATCCGAGCCAGAACATTCTGTGGCTGTTTTACGCCGAGGCCGGTTACCGTCACAATTCGGGAAATCAAAGGAGTACCGTGAACGACGGCGTTATAAACCGCTGCGGCCGTTCCGACATTCTGGCAGACGATACCGATGTCGGCCGGAATGCCGCGCGTCGGTACTTCGCGGCCGGTCAGCACGCTGATCAATTGTTTCTCGCCGCCGGTGGGATAAATGGCGGGAACGCGCACGAGCTGAATAGCCTCGAAACCTCCGCGCTGCTTCGCCTTCTCCAGTGCGGCCAGCGCGTCCGGCATATCGTCTTCCACGGCCAGGAGACAGCGTTCCGCCTTCAGGATTTGGAGCAGGATTTTGGCGCCTTCCAGCACGTGGTTCGGATAGTGGCTGAGCAGGCTGTCGTCGCAAGTGATGTAGGGCTCGCATTCCGCGCCGTTCAGAATCAGCGTGTCGACCTTGCGATCGCTGCCCGGTGCCACCTTGACCGAGGTAGGGAACGCGGCTCCGCCAAGGCCGACGATTCCGGCTTCGTATATCCTGCGGCGCAGTTCGTCGGGAGAACACTGCCGGTAATCCTCTATGCCGGCGAAGTCCATGGCGGCATCCTCGCCATCGGTCTCGATGACGATGCACGATCCAGTCAGGCCGGACGGGTGGGGCAGAGGCAAGTCTTCGATCTTCCGGACGATGCCGGAACTGGAGGCGTGAATCGGCGGATAGAACGGGTGGTCGTCGCGGGCGATGACTTGGCCTTTCAGAACCCGGTCGCCCGGCGCGACGACGGGCTTGGAATCTTCGCCATTCCGCTGTTGCAGCGGAAAAAGCAGCCTTTCCGGTAAACGCGCGACGGCGAGCGGGGCTTTGCAGGACTCCTGCTTATGGCCATCCAGATGAAGGCCGCCATGGAAGTTCCAGAGTTTGAACAAGCTCATTGACCCACCGCTTTGGGTTCGGGCCATCGCCAGGTGGCCAGGGTTTCCTTAACGGGTTCCATGCGGATGCAATCCACCGGGCACGGCGCCACGCACAGTTCGCAGCCCGTGCATTCCGACGCAATGACCGTGTGCATGTGCTTGGCTGCGCCGAGGATCGCATCGACGGGGCAGGCCTGAATGCAAAGGGTGCAGCCGATGCATTTGCTTTCATCGATGATGGCAACGGACTTCGGTTTTTCGATGCCATGTTCGGCGCTCAAAGGCTTTGGTTCGACGCCCAGCAGATCGGCCAGCGCGATAACGCCTTCCTCGCCGCCCGGAGGGCACTGGTTGATGTCCGCATCGCCCCGCGCGATGGCTTCTGCATACGGGCGGCAACCGGGAAAACCGCATTGCCCGCATTGCGTTTGCGGCAATACGGCGTCGATTTTATCCACCAAGGGATCGCCCTCGACCTTGAAGCGCCGGGCTGAATAGCCCAGGATCAAGCCTAATAAAGCGAACAATGCGCAAACGACGAATACGGCCAACATGGATGAAACCGGATCAGCCCTTGACGAGGCCGGAGAATCCCATGAAAGCCATGGAAATCAGGCCGGCGGTAATCAAGGCGATAGCGTTGCCGCGGAAAGGTAAAGGAACATCGGATGCGTCTATTCGTTCGCGAACCGCTGCGAACAGAACCAAAACCAAGGTAAAGCCGAGAGCGGCACCGAAACCGTACAAAAACGACTCGATGAATCCGTGCTGAGACTGGACATTCAGCAGCGCAACGCCAAGCACCGCACAGTTGGTGGTAATGAGGGGCAAAAATATGCCCAGCACTTGATAGAGCAAGGGGCTCGACTTGCGTACGAACATTTCGGTGAATTGCACCACCACGGCGATGACGACGATGAAGACGATGGTGCGGAGATATTCCAGTCCCAGAGGGACCAGAAGATATTCGTTGGCGAGATAACTGCTCACCGAAGACAGGGTCAGTACGAAGGTCGTCGCCAGACCCATGCCCATCGCAGTCTCAAGTTTTTTGGATACGCCCATGAAGGGGCAAAGCCCGAGAAACTTGACCAAGACGAAGTTATTGACCAGGGTCGTGCCGACCAGGATGAGCAGGTAATCCTTCATTAAGGAAAAATCGGGGAAGCGGGTCGTGATTTGGAGGACGGAATTTTAAAGAAAAGCAATAACTTGTCAAACCATAAAACCGACTGAAATACTTTGTTTTTGCGGGACGTCGGCCATTACGGCATTCGGAGTAAGAGACGAGATCATTATTTAGGTTTTGTAAGGATAGCTCACGATAAGTTCACCGGGATGGTGCGCTGAGCCGAGAGTCGTGAAATGTCCCAATTTCGGAGTGCCCAATCGAGGACATCGTCCGTTTTTGCCGATTGCAAATCCGGAGGCGGGTTTTGGTTTAAGAGGGTCAACAAGCTAACCAAGGTCGATGATGGATTTTGCCCATCCACGGGATCGGCGTAGGTCTGTTTGCTCAGTTTGAGTCCCATTTGATCTAGGAGAACCGGAACGTGCGCGTATACCGGAGTGGGCAATCCGAGTAGCCGCTGCAAATAAATCTGCCGGGGCGTGGAGTCGAGCAAATCGACGCCCCGAACCACTTCGGTAATGCCTTGTTCGTCATCATCGAGCACGGTTGCCAAATGGTAGGCATAAACTGCATCGCGCCGGAAGACGATGAAGTCTCCGACGTCGTTCGCCAGATTCTGTGTCACTGGTCCCTGGAGCATGTCCTCGAACGTTACCGCAGCGTTTTCCGTTATGACGCGCAAGGCATGAGAGTCGGTCACAGGTTTCTTGTTCCTGTTCCGGCAGAACCCCGGGTAAATCGATGCGTCCGTATTTCCGTCAGAGAACGACGCAAGGTCTTTGCGCGAGCAGGTGCAGGGATAAAGGAGCTCTTGATGATCGAGCCGCGCAAGTGCGGCTCGATAGGCCTCCAAACGCTCGCTCTGATAGAGGATAGGCCCGTTCCAGTGCAAACCGAATGTTTCCAGGGTGCGAAGAATCCGGTCTGCTGAATCGGCAATGGTGCGAAAAGGGTCGACATCGTCGATTCTCAAATACCATTCGCCTTGCTGCGATTTGGCTTGGAGAAAACTGGCGAGAGCTGTGTAGAGGGAGCCTAAATGCAGGGGGCCGGTAGGCGATGGCGCGAAACGGCCCCGGTATTTTGGCTTAGAAGAGGTCGTCGAGAATCGGGTGTCGTTCAAGTCCGAGGATGAATGGACCAAAGATTAGCCGACTTGCTTTTCCCGGATTTCATCCAGAGTCTTGCAGTCGATGCACTGGGTCGCCGTCGGCCGCGCCTCGAGGCGCCGCAGGCCGATTTCCACGCCGCAGGTCTCGCAATAACCGTAATCGCCACGCTCGAGATTTTCCAGGGATTCTTCGATCTTTTTGATGAGTTTCCGTTCCCGGTCGCGGGTACGCAGTTCCAGGCTGAATTCGGATTCCTGCGTCGCGCGGTCGTTCGGGTCCGGGAAATTAGCCGCTTCGTCCTGCATGTGATGCACCGTCCGATCGACTTCCTTCATGAGTTCCGCCTTCCAATTCTGTAGAATGCGACGGAAGTGCTCGACTTGAGCCTCATTCATGTATTCTTCGCCTTCCTTGAGCGGGTAAGGCGTGAAGCTGAAAGGTGTCACATGGGTATCGGCTTTTTGGGCGCTGGACATCCGTAAACTCCTAAACCAAGTTCAAAAACCGGATATTACTAGCAGACAAATCGCGGTTCTGCAAGATGGCCGGCGTCTGCTAACGAGATTGCTGGGACACTTTAAGGCGATTCCGCCGTGTTACGGATGCAAAAATGATGATTTCGAATCGTATGGCTGGCATACAGCCCTTCTACGTGATGGAAATTTTGTCGCGTGCCAATGCATTGGAGCGCCAGGGGCGGGACATTATTCATATGGAAATCGGCGAACCGGATTTTCCGACGCCTCCGCTGGTTATCCAACACGCGACCGAATTCATGCGCCGCGGAGAAATAAAGTATACGCCGGCTGCCGGGCTGCCCGAGCTTCGCGAGGCTATATCGAAATATTACCGCGACCGCTACGGCGTATATGTCGCGAGTGAACGAATCTTTGTCACTCCAGGCGCCTCGGGCGGCTTTCTGTTGGCGATGGGATTGCTGCTTAATGAAGGCGACGAGGTTCTGTTGGCGGATCCTGGCTATCCATGTTATGCGAATTTTGTTCGACTTTTTGGTGGCACTCCTTCGTTGGTTCCCGTAGACGCGTCAACGTGCTTCCAGCTCAATTCGGACGTCCTGTCCGCCCACTGGGACAGCCGAACAAAGGGCGTTGTGATCGCATCGCCCTCGAATCCCACTGGAACCGTAATGCAATCGGATGCGTTGAAGAGACTCACCATTGAATTGGAGCGGCGATCGGGGTTTTTGATATCAGACGAGATCTATCACGGACTCGAATATGACGAGCCTTCACCGACGGCTCTATCGCTCTCGGATCGGGTTTTCGTGGTCAACAGCTTTTCGAAATATTTTGGCATGACAGGCTGGCGGGTCGGCTGGCTTGTGGTTCCTGCCGACTACATCGAAAGTGCCGAAAAACTTGCACAGAACATTTTTATTTCTACGCCCGCCCCTTCACAATATGGCGCCCTGGCTTCCTTTACCGAAGCGAACTTACAAGAATTGGAGCAGCGACGACGCGTTTTTCAGGAAAGAAGAGACTTTCTTTGTGAGCAGCTGTTGAGCATTGGATTTACATTAAACACCATCCCAAATGGTGCTTTTTATGTGTACGCTGATTGCCGGCGGTTTACGTCGAATAGCTTTGATTTTGCATTGAATTTGTTAGAGGAAACCGGCGTGGCGACAACTCCGGGTAAGGATTTCGGAAAAAATTCGCCCGAAAGTCATCTTAGATTTTCATATGCGGTCACTCTTGAGCGATTGGCTGCGGCCATAACTCGGATAAGACAGTTTGTGCAGCGCTAATCCTATATGCGACGCTAGACTGCATAATGAGATATTTAAAATATAAGTTGTTAAATCAATCGGTTAGCGCATCCTGGCTGGCGTGATAGCGATCCTCTGGGTGAAATAATCAGTCTTAGGGGCGCGCAACAGCTATGCTAGACTTTGTATGCTTCCTGAGCCGGCGAGATGGGGCGCCGCATTGTAAATCGAGAGCGAAGAGCCAGGCTTTTTGTGCTTGCATCAGACCCGACGTTCCACAAAACCGCGCCGCTTAAACAAAACAAATGTTGGTTTTATGTCAGGGTTTCGGCTGACCTTGTTTTCACCTCGGGTTTCGTGAGCGAGCTGTTTTAAGAAAAAGCTAATTGGGGATAGATATTATGCGTCTTTTTAATTATGGAGCTTTGTGCGGAATTTTATTCTGCGCCTCTTTACTCGTGGGATGTGCTCCACTCGCACCAAACGTAGACCCGCCCTCGGAATATACCTACATCATCGGGCCAGGCGACAGCATTGAAATGTTTGTCTGGGGAAATCCCGAAGTATCTCGCACCATACCGGTTAGACCGGACGGAAAAATCAACGCCCCTTTGGTTGAGGAACTACCTGCATCGGGCAAGACGCCCTTTCAGCTCGCGCGCGATATCGAAAAGGAATTAGCAAAATATATTCGAAACCCGCTAGTAACCGTAATTGTGAGTAATTTTGTCGGTCCTTACAGTGAGCAAGTTAGAGTTGTTGGGCAAGCTGCAAAACCTCAGGCTGTACCTTATAAAGAAAATATGTCTCTGCTCGATTTAATGATTTTAGTTGGTGGGGTTACCGATTATGCGGCTGGCAACCGAGCTACTATCGTAAGGACATTAAATGGTGTTAAGCAGCAACTTAGAGTTCGTATCGATGATCTGCTCGAGGATGGCGATATCACGGCTAATGTAAATATTCTACCAGGAGATGTTTTAATTATTCCGGAAGCTTATTTTTAGCCTGTTTCGCATAGGAGCTAATTTCCATGCATGAACTAATCGCCGAGGTTCTCGGTCATATCCAAGGCGCAACCCGTTATAAATGGCTTTCTATTGCTTTGGCATGGGTAATTAGTCTTGCGGGTTGGGTTTTTGTCGCGCAAATGCCTAACAAGTATGAGGCAAGTGCGCGCGTACATGTGGATACTCGCTCTGTTTTGCGTCCTCTGCTTTCCGGCTTGGCTATTCAGCCAGATGTTTCCGGCCAAATTCGATTAATGTCGAAATTGATGTTCAGTCGCCCAAACTTGGAGAAAGTGGCTCGGATGACCGACTTGGATTTAGGCGCGAAGGATGAAGCATCCATGGAAAAGTTAGTCAGTCACCTGCAATCGGCTATGAGCATTACTGGCGGAGAAAATAATCTATTTACGATTAGCGCAGAAGACCAAAATCCAGCGGTAGCAAAGAAGATTGTTCAGGCATTATTAACTATTTTTGTTGAGCAAACACTCGGAGAGTCGCGGGAAGATTCAAATTCTGCGCAGAAATTTCTGGACCAGCAGTTAAAGGAGTATGAAACACGTTTGCAAGCCGCTGAGAAGGCAAGAGAGGATTTCAAGCGAGCCAATTATGGATTGTTGCCGGAGCACGGGGGCGACCTTTATGGACAGCTCGGCACGCTTAACGGACAGCTCGAGGAGGCTAAGATGGCTCTGCAAGAGGCTGTCTATCGGCGCGAAGAAATGCAGAGGCAGCTGGATGAAGAGGAGCCGTCATTCACGGATTTTGGGAGCCAAGTTGCAGCAAGTCCTTTGGATACGCGTATTCAAGCGTTGCAAGCTCGATTGGATGAATTGTTGCTGAAATACACGAAGGGACATCCCGAGGTTATGGCGATTAAAAAGAGCATAGTCGAATTGGAACGGCAGAAAAAAAAGGAAGAGGAGGAGGCCGCATCGGAAGAAGATACCAGTTCTGGCATGGGGGGCGAGACAAATCCGGTTTTTCAACAGAAGAAAATTGCGCTTGGCGAGGCGGACGCTAATGTCGCCTCCTTGAACTCACGAGTCAAAATCTTCGAGGAAAAGATAGAGAACCTGAAGAAACAAATGGATGACCGTTTAAAAGTGGAGACTCAGTTGCAGGGTCTCAATAGAGATTATGCAGCGATTAAGGAAAATTATGATGCACTCCTGAAACGGCGCGAGACAGCGAGAATGTCGGAAAGCGTAGAGCAGAGCACGGATAGCGTTAAATTCAAGATTGTCGACCCACCTCAAGTACCTACGAAACCTTCTGCTCCCAATCGCATTCTATTATCGGTTGGGGTTTTCGCGGCAGGTATAGTGGTGAGTATAGGGTTGGCTGTGTTTTTGGCGCTGCTCCGGCCGGCATTCAATACCATGAATAAAGTTCGAGAGGTTACAGGACTGCCTGTACTTGGCAGCGTTTCCATGAATTGGATTCCGGAAATTAAGGAACGGAAATGGCGTGAGTTTCTAGCTTTTACGGCTGTATTTGCCATGTTATTCGTAGTATTCGTTGGGGTAATCTTGCTGGAAATTAGGGGTTATCATCTTCCGTCCTTCATTTAGTCGGGGGCAGCCACGTGAGCATTATTGAAAAGGCACTTAATAAAGCGTTAGAGCTCGAGCAGTCTTCGACTAATAAAAAGGCGGATCAACAGAATTTTCCCGAAAGACTGGAAAACATTGAGGCGGCCGAGCCAGTCCCCGAGCCAACCAGGAAAGCTACTGCCGAGGCCAGTAAAATACATTCGATCGGTTGGAGTCACCTGCGGGAAAAAGGGATGCTCGGGCCTGAGATGGCTTATAGTCAGATAGCGGAGGAGTATCGCCTAATCAAACGGCCGCTTTTGATGAACGCATTCCCGGATGGTGATAATGGTCTCAGCCGTGCGAATCTGATTCTCGTCACCAGCAGTGTTCCCGGCGAGGGGAAAACCTTTACGGCCGTAAATTTGGCGCTCAGCATAGCGATGGAGCGGGATAAAACCGTACTGTTGATAGATGCTGACGTGGCGAAACCATCGATAGCTGAATTACTCGGGATCCCTGCGAAGATAGGATTGACCGATCTGCTTCAGGATAAATCGATCCGTTTTTCCGATGTCTTGATCAAAACGGATATTCCCAACCTCACGCTGTTGCCGGCAGGTAAATTGGATCGCCATTCCACCGAGCTCTTAGCTAGTGATGCGATGAAACGACTAGCCAATGAATTATCTGCCCGTTACCCGGACCGGGTAGTGATTTTTGACTCTCCGCCATTGTTGGCTGCTAGTCAAGGCTCCGTTTTAGCCACGTTGGTTGGGCAGGTCGTCCTGGTAATTGAGTCGGAATCAACGCCCCAATACATTGTTCAGGAGGCCATTTCCAAATTAGAGTCCTGCGAGGTCATTGGCTGTGTATTGAACAAGACCAAAAAGGGATTTGGATTCAGATATTATGGCTACGGGTACGGTTATGGGTATGGATCTTATGGTCAGCAGAGAACTGATGGGTGACCCAGCGTCCATGCCAAGTATTAGGAAGATCGGTCAAGGTATAGCCGTTCTTCCTTTTCTTTTTCCGTTGGCCCCTGCCTTCGCCGTGGATTGGCTTGTAACTCCCAATTTAACTGCGCGAGGAATATATTCCGACAATATCAATTTGTCCGGTAGCGGACAACGGTCTAGCAGTTCGGCGGGGCAGAATGGCGATGATGCATTCGTGACTGAGTTAAGTCCTGGCGTATCAGTCCGGCGCCGGGGCCGAAATCTATTTAACTTGGATTATCGCATGCAGAATCTATTCTATGCGGGAACGGATACAGATCCGCGGATCAATAACCAACTTCAAATGAATTCGACTACCGAGCTGTGGGATAATTCGGTATTCATCGATTCTACAAGTACGATTGGGCAATACAATAACTCGACTACTGGCCGTTTTGCGTTTGATAATGTCTCGCAAACTGGCAATACCAGCGATTACAGAACTTTTCGAATCAGCCCCTATTGGAAGCCGCACTTGGGCGGTTATGCAGAAGGTACTGCCCGTGTCACGTACAGTAACATCGGCGGAGGAAACTTCGATTCGAATATTTTCGAACAAAGAATAGATTTGCGTAGTGGCAACTGGTTCGATTCGCTTGCCTGGCGTGCCAACTTTTATAATCAAGAAAACACGCGTGACAATGGTGTCGGAGGCGCCAGCGCTACAGGCGACGTAAAATATCGAAACTACAATGGCGAGTTGAGATACCGTCTCTCCAAGGAATTCAGCCCGTTTATTCAGGCAGGACGTTTCGAAAACGATTTTTTAGGTCAGACAAACATTTCGGGGGCTCGAAACGGGGGGTATTGGACTGCGGGACTGGCTTGGACGCCGAGTGCTAAATTAGCTGTACAAGGCGGGTGGGGTAGCAACAATCATTTCATATCTGTGGCATGGGAGCCGAGCAAAAGAACTACGTTTCAGATCATCTACCGCGATAGCGACATAGGTGGGGCTTATGGTGGAGGTGGTTTCGGCGGGTTAGGCTACGGCGGAGCGGGTTTCGGCGGAGCGGGTTTCGGGGGAGCAGGTTTCGGCGGAGCAGGTTTCGGCGGAGCAGGTTTCGGCGGAGCAGGTTTCGGCGGAGCAGGTTTCGGCGGAGCAGGTTTCGGCGGAACAGGTTTCGGCGGAACAGGTTTCGGCGGAACAGGTTTCGGCGGAACAGGTTTCGGAGGAGCGGGTTTCGGAGGAGCGGGTTTCGGAGGAGCGGGTTTCGGCGGAGCGGGTTTCGGCGGAGCGGGTTTCGGCGGAGCGGGTTTCGGAGGAGCAGGTTTCGGAGGAGCAGGTTTCGGCGGAGCAGGTTTCGGCGGAGCAGGTTTCGGCGGAGCAGGTTTCGGCGGAGCAGGTTTCGGCGGAGCAGGTTTCGGCGGAGCAGGTTTCGGTGGGACCGGCTTAGGAGGGTTCAACGCCGGAACGACTTGGAACGCGCTGCTAAGTCACAGAACTCGCCGAACGAGTTGGATAGCAACTTATACGGTCAACACCACGACAATTCAGCAGGTTCTGCTCGATCAACCGGTGTTCGATCCGTTGACCAGTCAACCATTCTTGTTGCCGATCGATCAGCCTATCTTGACCAATGAGGTCATCACTCGAAAACGGGGACAAGCATCTGTCTCCGGTCACACTGCCAAGAGCACCGTAACCTTGACCGGCTATCAGGAGGATCGAAACTATCAATTTTCCGGTGATCAGGATGTGCTTGGATTTACGGCGTTGTGGAGTTGGCAGTTCGCAGCACGAACCCAATCCCTTTTGTACTTTGTCTGGCAGGCGATCGATAATCAGAGCGAGACTTTAGGGCGTTCCGACAACAAGTTTATGACCGTGTCACTAGCATTGAACCGAAGGATCTGGGCCGATTTGATAGGCTCTTTGGAGTTGCGGCACATGCAGCAGGATTCGAATCGGTCACAAAATGAATTTGACGAGAATCGGGTAACGGCCAGTTTGCTTATGAGGTTCTGATTCTTCATGTACGATGCCTTTTACAATCTGAAAAAAAAACCTTTCCAGCTCAATCCGGACCCCGAGTTTTTCTACAACAGCGCGGTTCATAAGCGGGCGTTGGCATATTTGCGGTATGGTTTAGCCCAGGGCGAAGGGTTTGTTGTCGTGACCGGAGAGCCCGGCACCGGGAAAACGATGCTGGTAAAGGAGTTGTTCGGCGCGCTCCGGAACGAAAATATTGTTGCAGGCCTGATGGTGACGTCCCAGGTCGGTGCCGAGGATACTCTACGGATCATTGCTGCCACGTTCGGCCTTTCTTACGATGGCGATGCGAAGGCGGTTCTCCTCAAGAATCTGGAAGAATTTTTCAAACTTAAGTCTCGCGAGGGAAAGCGAGTCCTACTGGTCGTCGATGAAGCACAGAATCTTCCGGCCCAGTCTTTGGAAGAACTGCGCATGCTGCTCAATTTCGAATCGGAAGGACGATCGATCTTTCAGGTTTTCTTGTTGGGACAGGATGAACTGCGAGCGACATTGCAGGGAGGCAAAATGGAACAGGTACGGCAGCGAATAACGGCCATGTACCACTTGCGACCGTTAGAGCTCGAAGAAACCAAAGAGTATATCCTTCATCGATTGACTACGGCGGATTGGGCACACGATCCGGAATTTACGAAAGAGGCATTTGAGGAAATCTATCGCCATACCCAGGGGGTTCCACGAATAATTAATACTTTGTGCGACCGGCTTTTATTGTATGGATACTTGGAGGAACTCCACATGCTGGATTTGGATGCGGTTCGCTTGGTGATAAACGAGATGGAGCAGGATGCCGTGCGAGTCCAGCGCCCATCCTGTCAAGGAACGACCAATATCGAGGCGTCGTTGTACCCGATCGACTCGGGATACGTCCCGGCGGTTACCGGAAGCCTAGAGGAGAGGGTCGTTCAACTCGAACACCTGGTGCTCAGTTTGCGGAAAACCGTGCAAAAAGAACGGGCTTTGTTGCGAAAAGCCATTCTCTTGCACCTCGATCTTGATGAAGTTTATCAGGAGCCGCTTGACGAATCTTGAAGTGCGAAAAAACTAGCTTGAAGCTTCTCGCTGCGAATTAACAAAAACAATTATAAATTGCGCGCCGTTACTGCGCGTTAGGGGGTATTTTTGGCTAATCCGTCGGCCGCTGGCAATCCCATCGTCAATGCGATGACAGTGGATGTCGAAGATTATTTCCATGTATCGGCATTCGAACCCTATATTGGAAGGGATAAGTGGAACGATTTACCCTGCCGGGTGGAAAGAAATACCGACCGGATACTTCAGATCTTTGCCGAAGCGGGAGTGCAAGCCACTTTTTTCACGTTGGGGTGGGTGGCCGAGCGCTACCCGGCACTCATAAAACGAATAGTAAAAGCCGGCCATGAGCTGGCTTGTCACGGCTATAGCCATGTACGAGTGACTCAACAAACTCCTGATGAGTTTCGTGACGATGTTTTGCGGACCAAGCGTTTGCTCGAAGATCTCGGCGGAGTCCCGGTTCTGGGATATCGTGCGGCCAGCTATTCGATCGGTTCCAAAAACCTCTGGGCGCTAGAGGTTCTGGAAGAATCCGGGTTCCGTTACAGCTCCAGCATCTATCCTGTAAAGCATGATTTGTACGGCATGCCGGAAGCGCCGCGCTTCTCGTTCAGGCCGTGCAGACCGGACGGGTTGCTGGAAATACCCGTAACTACGGTCGAATTAAGCAATAACAAATTGCCGTGCGGCGGTGGCGGCTATTTCCGTTTGCTGCCCTATCGGGTGTCTCGCTGGGCCATCGAGCGAGTGAATCGGAAAGACCGGCAATCATGCGTGTTTTATTTTCACCCCTGGGAAATCGATCCGGATCAGCCGAGGCAGCGAGGCATCAATCTGAAAACACGGTTTCGCCACTACCTGAACCTTTCTCGGACCGAATCGCGCTTGCGCCGTCTTTTACACGACTTTCGCTGGAACACGATGGCTCATGTGTTTTTATCTCCATACCACAATTAACCCGGACCGAAATCTTGCATGGAAATTAAGCGATTAGACGGCAGCCGCAAGTCTGACTGGGATGCATTCGTAAATAATTGTACCGGGGCGAGTTTTTTTCATCGCGCCGGTTGGCAAGACGTCATCGAACGCGCCTTCGGCCATGAAACCCACTATCTCTTTGCGGAAGAAAAGGGTCGGATCGTCGGGGTATTGCCGCTCGGCCACGTGAAAAGCTTTCTATTCGGTAATGCGCTGATATCGAACCCCTTTTGCGTGTATGGCGGCGCCGCGACCGAATCCGATGCAGCGCGTAAAGCGCTGGAGCAGGCAGCCTGCGATCTTGCACGGGAACTCGAGGTGGATTATCTGGAGCTTCGCAATCAAAAACCGCACGGTTCCGGGCGGCCGACCAAATCGCTCTATGTCACGTTCCGGAAAGCTCTGGATCCCGATCCCGAGAAGAATCTCGCCGCCGTTCCGCGTAAACAGCGCGCGATGATCCGAAAGGGCATTGCCGCCGGCTTAAGCAGCATCATCGATCCCGGTGTGGACCGGTTTTTCGGAGCCTATGCCGAGAGCGTCCGCAATCTCGGAACACCGGTATTTTCAAAACGCTATTTCGCAATCTTGAAGGACGTATTCGGCGATTCTTGCGAAATCCTCAGCATCGAGCATCAAGGGCGCGTTATCGCCAGCGTGATGAGTTTCTATTTTCGCGACGAGGTGCTCCCGTATTATGGCGGCGGAACCGAAGAAGCCAGGGATCTCAAGGGTAACGATTTCATGTACTGGGAGGTCATGCGGCGGGCGACGGAAAAAGACGTGCGGGTATTCGACTACGGTAGAAGCAAAGAAGGTACCGGCTCGTACCGATTCAAGACGCACTGGGGCTTCGAGCCCGAACCATTGGCTTACGAGTACGAGTTGGTGAAAGCGAAGGCGGTACCCGAGATAAATCCGCTCAATCCGAAATATCGATATTTCATCGCTGCATGGCAGCGTCTGCCTTTGCCGGTCAGCAATCTGGTGGGCCCCTGGATTTCCCGCAACCTCGGCTGAACGTTACGGCACCGCCTATGAAGGAGATTTTGCTCCTCGCCCACAGGATTCCCTACCCGCCGAATAAAGGGGACAAGATACGATCCTTTCACTTGCTCAAATATTTATCGGAGTCGTACCGCGTTCATCTCGGCGCGTTCGTGGACGATCCGAACGACTGGCGTTACGCATCCGATGTAAGAAATTTTTGCGGGGAAGCGTGTCTGCTTCCGCTGCACCCAGGACGCGCCAAACTCAAGAGCCTCAAGGGATTAGCGGTCGGACTCCCTTTAACCGTGCCTTATTATTCCGACGCTCGCATGAGCGCTTGGGTAGCCGGTATTTTGAAGCAGCGCCCCATTCATGCGGTCTTGGTGTTTTCGTCGGCGATGGCCCAATATGTGGTAGAGCATGCGTCGGTGCCGCGGATCATCGATTTCGTCGATGTCGATTCCGACAAATGGCGGCAATATGCAACCCAAAAAACCTGGCCGATGAATTGGGTTTACCGGCGGGAGGCGGCGTATTTGGCGCGCTATGACCGCAAGATCGCGAATTCGTTTAGCTGTTCTCTCTTCGTGTCGGAAAACGAGGCGAGCTTGTTCAAAGGCCTTGCTCCAGAAGTGAAAGAGCGGATTATGAGTATCGAGAACGGTGTCGACACGGCTTATTTTTCGGATAAAGCAGATTACGCCAATCCTTACGCGCCCGGCGAGCATGTCATGGTATTCACCGGAGCTATGGATTATTGGGCCAACATCGACGCGGTCACTTGGTTTGCGCGCGATATATTTCCGGAAATTCGCCGCCAGATGGATACGGCGCGCTTTTACATCGTTGGTGCGCGCCCTACTGAGGCGGTCCGGAACCTCGCTCGCATCGAGGGTGTTGCAGTAACCGGTGCGGTTGAGGATGTGCGGCCTTTCCTGAAGCATGCCCGTTGTGCGGTTACGCCCTTGAGAATCGCACGAGGAATTCAGAACAAAGTGCTGGAGGCCATGGCGATGGGGAAATCCATCGTCTCCACTGGGGCGGCGATCGAAGGCATCGAAATCCAAAAACCTCTGGATCTTCTCGTTGCGGAGACTCCCTGGGAGTGGGCGGACACCGTCTCGAAGGCGCTTTGCGCCGACTCGCTGCCGTTTAAGTCCGAGAGAAACCGGGAGTTCGTTGTGCAGCGATACGGCTGGGCGAACAGTCTTCGCCGTCTGGGGGCGGTGCTGGAAGCAATATGAAAATGAGTGTTGAAGCTTTGGCCGGCCCGCAACAAATCAATACGCCGGATTCGGCCGCCGAATGGCCCGCGGCATTATGGTTGACGAGCGTCGCCGTTCTGGCCTTGCTGGGAATTTATCATTCCACGTTCGCATCGATGGTCGCCATCTGGTGGCGTTCGGAGACTTTCGCGCATGGTTTCATCATCTTTCCGGTAAGCATCTGGCTTATCTGGCGGGAGCGGTGCGAACTAGCCCGGATAATCCCGTACCCGGACTATCGGGCCTTGCCGCTTTTGATTTCTCTTGGATTCGCATGGCTTGCGGCGCGGCTCGTCGACGTCCTCGTGATTGAGCAATTGATGTTGATCGGCATGATTCCAGTGTTGATCTGGCTGCTTCTGGGCTGGACCGTGCTGACCAAATTGGCGTTTCCCCTTGGGTTCCTGCTATTCGCCGTACCGACCGGCGAGGCGCTTGTTCCGATTTTGATGGAGTTTACCGCCGACTTCACGGTTAAGATGCTCCAGATCACCCGTATTCCGGTTTACCGGGAAGGGACTTTTTTCAGCATACCCAGCGGCGATTGGTCGGTCGTCGAAGCCTGCAGCGGCATACGCTACCTGATCGCCTCGATTACGCTCGGTTTCCTTTATGCCTATTTGAGCTACCGCTCAATGGTTCGCAGAATGGCATTCATCGTGCTGGCCCTATGTTTTCCGATAATTGCCAATGGATTGCGAGCTTACATGATCGTGATGATAGGCCATCTGAGCGGAATGAAGCTCGCGGTAGGCGTAGACCATGTGATCTATGGGTGGATATTTTTCGGTATCGTCATGCTATTCATGTTTTGGATCGGCTCGTTTTGGACCGAACCTCCGCAGAGGAGCGCCGAGTTGCCGTCTTTTATGACAAAAATTCCGGAGCGTCGTGCTAATGCCGTTCGCCTTGCAGCAACTGCCGGCATAGCTTTGGTCATTTCGGTATTCTGGCCGGCTCGAGCAGCCTACATCGATTCGCTGGCTGATCACATAGCTGCATCCGTGAAGGTCGAGCTGCCACAGGCAGCCGGTTTTTGGCAAACTGCCGAGGCCTTCACGGAATGGGAGCCTTCCTACGTAGGGCCGAATGCCAAAGCCAAGGCGTTTTATCGCAGTGGCGCCGACACAGTCGGCCTATACGTGATGTATTACCGCCATCAAAAACAAGGCGGCGAACTTATCAATTCGCAAAACGTTCTCGTTTCCCCCGAAGACCGGCAGGTCTGGAAGATGCCCGAAGAAAAGCCGATGAAAGCCCGGCTGAACGGTGCTCCCGGCACAGTCCTGCAAGGACGGCTTCATTCACCCACGCAGCGATTGCTGACCTGGCGCTGGAACCGGATATCGGGACGGTATACGACAAACGACTATATCGGGAAATTGCTCGAAGCCAAGGACAAGCTTTTGGGCGCTGTGAAGGACGGTGCGGCTGTGATCCTCGTTACACCGTACGAAGATGATGTCCGGACGGCTTCCGAGGTGTTGCAGCGTTTCGTCGATGAGATGTTGCCGTCGGTCGATCGTAATCTGAACGATGCGGCCCAATCGTAACCCGATGAAGTCGCCGCTGGTCGCACATATCATCTACCGCTTGGGTGTCGGCGGCTTGGAAAACGGCCTGGTGAATCTGATAAACCGGACACCGCCGGACCGTTACCGACACGCTGTTATCTGTCTTAAGGATGCGACCGACTTCAGGCAGCGTGTTGCCGGAGACGTTCCAGTTTATGAGCTAAACCGGAGCGAGGGCCAGGATTTTAAGGTTTACGCGCGGGTTTACCGGTTGCTGTGCCAGCTCAGACCGGCCATCGTGCATACCCGCAACCTCGCGGCATTGGAGTGTCAAATGCCCGCCTGGTTCGCGGGCACTCCGGTGCGGGTACACGGCGAACACGGGTGGGATGTGTTCGATCCGGACGGAACGAACCGCAAGTATCAGTGGCTGCGACGATTCTTGAAGCCGCTTGTGCATCGTTACGTCCCATTATCGTGCCATCTGGAATCTTATCTCCGGGAAAGGATCAGGGTTCCCGACAAGAAGATGGCCCGTATCTGCAACGGTGTCGACACATCGGTATTTCATCCGGCGCCGGACGGCAAGCCTTCGATAGCGGATTGCCCATTTCAAAGCCGAGAGGGGCAAATACTGATCGGCACGGTGGGTCGCATGCACGGTGTCAAGGATCAGATCACTCTGGTAAAAGCCTTCATAGGTTTGCTCGAATGGCGGCCCGAACTTCGTGCGAAACTGCGCTTGCTCCTCGTGGGGGATGGACCTTTGCGCGAACAAGCACGGCAAATGCTGGAATCGGCAGCCTTGGAGCGTTTGGCCTGGCTGCCCGGTGAGCGTTCCGACATCGCCGACATCCTGCGCGGCTTGGATATTTTCGTACTCCCCTCCCGGGCAGAGGGCATATCGAACACGATCCTAGAGGCGATGGCTTCCGGCTTGCCGGTCATCGCTACCGAGGTCGGCGGTAACCCGGAACTGGTCGTGAACGGCGTTACCGGAATGTTGGTGCCCAAGGAAGATCCCGGCGCGATGACAACCGCGTTAGAAACCTATCTGAACGATCCGGGGATGATCACAGCTCACGGAACTGCGGGGCAAAAGCGCGTGGTCGAATCGTTCAGTTTGGACGGAATGGTCAGCCGTTATCTCGCCCTTTATGACGAATTATTGAATACAAGGCATTGAGGAACTAACAGTATGTGTGGAATCGTTGGCATCTTCGACAGGTTCGGGCGGGAAGAGATCGACCGCGAACTGCTCGGACGCATGAACGAAAGCCAATACCATAGAGGTCCCGACGAAGGTGGCCTGCATACTGAGCCGGGACTCGGATTCGGTCACAGGCGACTTTCCATCATCGATCTTTCGAACGGGCAACAGCCGCTTTTCAATAAAGACAAAAGCGTTGTCGCCACTTATAACGGCGAAATCTATAACTTTCAGGATATACGCGCCGAGTTGGAGACCCTCGGTTACCAGTTCGAGACTCACTGCGACACGGAAGTCATCGTCTACGCATGGGAGGCTTGGGGCGAGTCCTGCGTGGACCGGTTTCGCGGCATGTTCGCGTTCGCCATTTGGGACCGCCCGCGCGAGACGCTGTTCCTGGCTCGGGACCGGTTAGGCGTGAAACCGCTTTATTATGCCGATCTCCCCAACGGCAAATTTGTCTTCGGCTCGGAATTGAAAGCTTTGCTGTTCCATCCGGACGTGCCGCGGAAAATCGACCCCACCGCGGTAGAAGATTATTTCGCCTATGGCTATGTGCCCGACCCGAAAAGCATCTTTAGCGGCGTCCAGAAACTGGCTCCGGGCTTTCGTCTGACCCTCAAGCGCGGCGAGCCGAAGTGCCGGCCGGAATGCTACTGGGATGTACCGTTTGCAGCGGCCGGCAGCATGACCGAAGGACATGCGCGGGAAGAGCTTATCAACCGGTTGCAAGAAGCTGTCCGTATACGGCTGGTGGCCGACGTTCCTCTGGGAGCTTTCTTGTCCGGAGGGGTCGATTCGAGTGCCGTCGTGGCCATGATGGCGGGCTTATCCGCCGATCCGGTCAATACCTGCTCGATCTCTTTCGGCGATCCCGCGTTTAACGAGGCGCGGTATGCGGAGATGGTGGCGGAACGTTATCGCACACGTCATCGTGTGAAACAGGTCGATCCGGACGATTTCTCGTTGATCGACCGGCTTGCAGGGTTGTACGACGAGCCCTATGCCGACAGCTCGGCGCTGCCGACCTATCGCGTGTGCGAATTGGCGCGCCAGGAGGTTACGGTGGCGCTGTCGGGAGATGGGGGCGACGAAAATTTGGCCGGTTATCGCCGCTATCGCTGGCACACGTATGAGGAGAGAATTCGTTCGTTTTTGCCGCTAGGCGTTCGCCGTCCGCTGTTCGGGCTGCTCGGCCGGGTTTATCCCAAAGCCGATTGGGCGCCGAAAGTTTTTCGGGCCAAAACCACCTTCGAGTCCTTAGCCCGCGACTCGGTCGAAGGCTACTTCCATACGGTTTCGGTTCTGCCGGACAGCTTGCGTCAGGGCAAGATCTTCAGCGCCGGGTTCAAGCGCAGTCTTCAAGGCTATCAGGCTGTCGAAGTGCTCCGCCATCACGCCGAGTCGGCTCCGACTCGGCACCCGTTGTCGCTGGTGCAGTACTTGGACATGAAAACCTACCTGCCCGGGGACATCCTCACGAAAGTCGACCGAGCGAGCATGGCGCACGCCTTGGAAGTTCGCGTGCCGCTGCTGGACCACAAGCTCGTCGAATGGATTTCGGGACTCCCACCCGATCTCAAGCTTAGAGGCAGGGAGGGAAAATATGTATTCAAGAAGTCGATGGAACCTCACTTGCCGGACGACATTCTTTACCGCCCAAAAATGGGATTCGCCGTGCCATTGGCCGCTTGGTTCAGGGGGCCGCTCAAACAAAGGATCCGCGATGCCGTACTGGGATCCGCCATGGCGGAATCGGGCGTGTTCGAGATGGATTTTCTCAAGACTATGCTCGACCAGCACCAGTCGGGTTTGCGCGATTACAGCGCAGGCTTATGGTCGCTGTTGATGTACGAATCTTTCCTACGCCGATACGCCTGACCAAGTTAACGAAAGGCAGCCATGCGTATTCTTCATATACTTGATCATTCGATCCCATTACATAGCGGCTACACGTTCAGAACGCGCGCTATCTTGGAGCACCAGCGCGCTCTGGGCTTCGAAACCTTTCACATCACCTCGGCGAAGCACAAGGGACCCGACGTGCTGGTCGAGGAAGTGGACGGTTTTCGTTTTTACCGAACGGCCCAACCGAAAAGTTTTTTTTCCACCCTGCCTGTGCTGAACCAATTTTCAATCATCAACAGTCTGGCGGAACGAGTCGGCGAAGCCGTGGAAGAAGTCAAACCCGATATCATCCACGCCCATTCGCCCGTATTGAACGGATTGGCAGCTTTGCGCGTGGCGCAATGGTTTTCCCTTCCCGTCGTGTACGAATGTCGAGCCTTCTGGGAAGATGCCGCAGTCGACCACAGGACATGCCGAGAGGGAGGTTTGCGCTACCGCGTAACCCGGTCGCTCGAGACTTACGTCTTCAGAAGGGCCAATGCAGTAACGACGATCTGCGAAGGACTCAAGAGAGACATCGTCGAAAGAGGCATTCCAGAGCAAAACGTTACGGTCATACCCAATGCCGTCGATATTAACCGCTTTTCCCTGAGCGGTCCGGCAGACGCAGAGTTGAAGAAGCAACTGGGGTTAGAGGAAAACCTTGTTCTCGGGTTTATCGGGTCGTTCTACGCGTACGAGGGCCTGATGTTGCTGCTGGAGGCTCTGCTTAGAATTCTCGAAGTCAATCCCGAGGTTCGGCTTCTCTTGGTGGGCGGCGGTCCCCAGGAGAATCTGCTCAAGCAGCGCGCGCAAGAGCTCGGGTTGTCCCAGAAAGTGATCTTTTCCGGTCGCGTTCCCCATGACCAGGTTCAGAAGTATTACGACCAGGTGGATCTGTTCGTATATCCCCGCATGTCCATGCGCTTGACCGAGTTGGTTACGCCATTGAAGCCGCTGGAAGCCCTGGCTCACGGAAAGTTGGTCATCGCGTCCGATGTGGGCGGTCATCGGGAATTGATTCGACACGGAGAGACCGGATGGTTATTCAAGGCAGGCGATCCGGGCGCCTTGGCCGACATGGTGGTAAGCGCGCTGAATCGCCGGGACGAGTGGTCACGGTTTAGAGTCGCCGGCCGGGAGTACGTGGAGCGAGAACGCACTTGGGCGCACAGCGTTTCGCGCTATAAGCCGATTTATGAAAGCCTGCTGAACCGGAGTAACTGATCATGCAGGACATGCTGGGTTGGTATCAGGTACCCGCAGATCAGGAAACTACCGCGGATTTTCTCAAGAGATTCCAGGACCGTAGCGGTCGACCCGATTCGGTCCGTGCCGTGATCGGCGAAAGGGCGGGCTGCGTGGGACCTAAAGCGTCGCTCTATCAATCGAGTGACGGCTCGATCACGACGGTCGTCAGCGGTCGGCCTTACTGGACCAATCGGCGCTATGCGCAAATGGCGACGGGTAACGGCATGGCTCAGTCGGTTGTGGAAGCGTATCGTGCCGACCCTGAAGGGTTTCTCCGAGACCTGCGCGGGAGTTTCGTGCTCGCCGTCATCGACGTTAACGCGCAGAGCGTAATGCTGGCGCTTGACCGCATCGGACAGCGCCACCTTTTTTATGCCGTTACGCCGGCAGGGCTGGTGTTCGGGACTCGCGCGGATGATCTGGTCCGTCATCCCGGCGTGAATACTGAGCTCTCTCTGCAAGCGCTGTTCGATTACGTCTATTTCCATCACTGTCCGAGTCCCGGCTCCATTTATACGAAAGTCTACAAACTCGAGGGAGGCGAATGCCTCGTTTGGCGCGACGGTTCGGTGAGCCGCCGCTATTATTGGCTGCCCGAATTCAGGGAGGACAGCGATGCCACTGTCGAGCGCGAAGGAACAAAACTTTTGGAACTTCTTACCGAGGCGGTGCGGCGGGAAACGCACGGCGCGTCCAAGATCGGCGCTTTCCTGAGCGGCGGACTCGACAGCTCTACGGTCTCCGGGCTATTGGCTCGAGAGAGCGAAGGTGAGGCCGATACGTTTTCCATCGGTTTTCCCGTAGAAGGCTATGACGAAATCGCCTATGCGCGCACCGCCGCCAGACATTTCAATACCCGTCAGCACGAATACTATTTAACGCCGGCTGATGCGGTGACCGCCATCCCCTTGGTGGCTGCGGCATGCGACGAGCCTTTCGGCAACTCATCGGCCTTGCCGGCCTATTTTTGCGCAAAGCTGGCGCGCGAGCATGGCGTGGATCGCTTATTGGGTGGCGATGGCGGTGATGAGCTTTTCGCCGGTAACGAGCGTTATGCCAAGCAGCTGCTGTTCGAATATTTCTGGGAAGTGCCTTCTCCGTTGAGGAAAACGTTCGAGTCGGCTTTGAATCGAATCCCACCCGCATTGCAGAAAGGTATCGTCCGAAAAGCCGGGCGTTACGTCGAGCAAGCCGGTACACCGCTGCCGGATCGGCTACAGGATTACAATTTCCTGCACCGCCACGATGTGAATGAGATATTCCATCCGGATCTCCTGGCATCGATCGATGTCGGCGCGCCTCTGTCGATCCAGCGGGCATGTTACCGCAGGCCAAAGGAAGCCTCTCCGCTTAACCGGATGCTTTATCTGGATTGGAAAATCACGCTGCACGACAATGACTTGGTCAAGGTCAACCGGATGTGCGAGCTGGCAGGGGTCGAGGTGGCCTATCCCATGCTGGACGATGCCGTGATCGAGTTGTCTTGCAGGATTCCTTCTAAAACCAAGCTGAAGGCCAATAACCTGAGATGGTTCTACAAACGGGCAATGCACGGATTTCTGCCGGCCGAGATCATCAACAAATCCAAACACGGTTTCGGTTTGCCTTTCGGCATCTGGCTGCAGAATCATGAGGAGCTCAAAGCACTTGCCTACGGCAGCATTCAGCAACTCAAAGGGCGCGGCTATTTCCGGGCGGAATTCCTGGATCACGCTATCGCCATGCACCAGTCGGTTCACGCCGCCTACTACGGCGAACTGATTTGGGTGCTGATGATGCTGGAACAGTGGTTCCAAACCCGTGCCATCCGTTAATCCTGCAATGGAAAACATGACGCTCGGCCTGCTCAAGGTGGCCGGCGGCTTTATGTGCGGTTTCGGGCGAAAGCGCAAGCTCTCCATCCTGATTTACCACCGCGTGTTGAGCGAACCGGATTTCATGCGCCGGGACGAAATCGATGCACACACCTTCGGTTGGCAAATGGAGCTTCTGGCGCGTAACTTCAACGTGTTGCCGTTGGCGGAAGCATTGGACCGCCTGCGCCTTGGCGATCTGCCGCCTAGAGCCGTGTGCATCACGTTCGACGACGGCTATGCGGATAACGCAACGCTGGCGCTCTCCATTCTTCAGCGCTGGAATCTGCCGGCTACCTTTTTTATCGCGACCGGATTTCTCGACGGCGGACGCATGTGGAATGACACCGTGCTCGAATCGGTTCGCGTACTGGATGATGAACGCCTGGATCTTTCCTCAATAGGGCAGGGTGTCCACCCGATTGCGACGCCCGAGGACAAAGCCCGAACCGGCCACGAGCTGCTAAACCGGCTGAAGCACCTGCCCACCCGTCAAAGGGCGGAATACGTCGACCACATTGCTTCTCTGGCGGGCAATTTGCCGGACGACTTGATGATGTCCTCTTCGCAAGTCAAGGCGATGCACGCTCACGGCATGGAAATCGGCGGGCACACGGTCAATCATCCGATTCTGGCCAATTTGTCCGAAGATGAAGCTCGAAGCGAAATCGGAGAAGGAAAGGCCGCGCTCGAAGCCATTATCCGGGAGAAGATTCGCTTCTTTGCCTATCCGAACGGCAAGCCCGTCAAGGACTACAAGCGGGATCAGATCGCAATCGTTCGGGACTTGGGATTTCAGGCGGCGGCCTCCACCACTCGGGGAGTTGCGGATAGCAAAAGCGATATCTGGCAGTTGCCGAGGTTTACGCCCTGGGATCGTTCGCCGGCGAAGTTCATGGCCAGACTGATCGCCAATTTTTCGCGAGCCGCTTGAATGCTATTGTCGAAAAAAGCGGCAGGTTCGAACTCGAATCATTCTGTTCCAGAGGAAAATACCCTGCGCGTCGGCCTAGTGGGTCCCTTGCCGCCTCCCTCGGGCGGCATGGCGAATCAGACCCGCCAGCTCATGGAATTGCTCGTTTCGCGCGGTATCGCCGTTACCCTCGTGCGGGTGAATGAACCCTATCGCCCCGCCTGGGTGGGAAAGCTTAAGGGCATTCGAGCCGTCCCGCGTTTAATGGCTTATATAGCCCGACTCCGGCGTGTAGCGAGACAGGTTGACGTGTTGCACGTCATGGCGAATTCCGGATGGTCATGGCATTTGTTCGCCGCTCCCGCGTTGTGGATCGCGTGGCTGAACAAGGTTCCCGTCGTCCTCAACTATCGAGGGGGGGAGGCCGAGCGTTTCTTCGTTCGTTCGATGCGTTGGGTCAGGCCCAGCCTCGAAAAAGCGAGCCTAATTGCGGTGCCGTCCGGGTTCTTGCAGGCAGTATTCGGACGCTTTGGCTTCGATACGACCGTCGTGCCCAATATCGTCGATTTGAAGCGTTTTAGGCCGAAACCCGAATTGTCTCCTCTCCACACGCAAAGGCCGCACGTCGTCATTGCGCGGAATTTGGAACCGATCTATGGACTCACGACCGCGCTCCGCGCGTTCGCTTTGTTGCTGCGAGAAAAGCCAGGGGCGCGCCTTTCCATTGCAGGTTCAGGTCCGCAACGACAGGAATTGGAAGATTTAGCGTTAGCGCTAGGGATCGGCCAAAACGTGACCTTCACCGGACGCTTGAGTCCGGATGAAATGGCCGAACTTTACCGGCAGGCAGACGTGATGCTGAATCCGACCACCGTCGATAACATGCCCAATTCCATTCTCGAGGGGATGGCGTCGGGTTTGCCGATCGTCAGCACCCATGTTGGGGGCGTGCCTTACATGGTTGAGCATGAGAAGACGGCATTGTTGGTTCCCCCCGAGGATCCGGATGCCATGTCTGAACAGTTAGTCCGGGTAACCTCGGATATGGCGCTTTACAAAAGCCTCGCGGAAAACGGCTTGGCAGAAGTGACCCGATACGGAATAGACGCGATCGTACCGGAATGGGTGCGTATCTATTGTGCCTTGGCTGGTTATGATTCTGCCCTATCTGAAAGCTGGTAAATCATTGGCTTGGTTCTAAGCTACGGCTGAATGTATGCCTACTGACTTTTTTGCCAGCCTGTAAGGCTCTATCGCGAGTAATTCCAAATCGCTTTCAATAAGGCATTCATTTTGTAGGATGGGTAGAGCGAAGCGAAACCCATCGATGGTGGGTTAGGCGCACATCAGCACTGATCGACCGCCGATCACTGTGCTTCGCGTGCGCCGTAACCCACCAAGCGACCTTCAATCGGTGGCTTACGCGGAGCCTGTCCCGAGCCCTTCGACGATGCTCAGGACAGGCTTGTCGAAGGGCCTGTCCCGAGCGGAGACTAGAGCATTGTCCGACTCGGTGTCAGGAAGCCGGATATGTAGGTCGGCAATCCCTTGCCGACTTATCGGCTCGGCAAAGGACTTTGTCGGAAGGGGCGTCCTGGCGCTCCCAGGACGGCCGTTTGCGATTGGAAGGGTCGCGACTAAAGCGACCGTTTGCGATTGGAAGGGTCGCGACTAAAGCGACTGTTTGCGATTGGGAAGGGATTGCCGACCTACGTTCTTCCCGCCCGACACGAAGCCGTACACCGGGATGAAAAACACTCTAAGGGCTAACCTACCCTACGATTCATGTTCACTCGAATACCGAATGGAGTAAGACCGCGAAACCGGCGGGTTACGGCACGCGGGGAATCGCGCGGCCCTGAATTATCCGAGACGAATCCTCATTTCGGCCGCTCCCCATTTTTTGGTTGCGTTGAAGTCGAGCCTACTGCCTTGGACCGCTTCAACAGCAATTTCGAATTCGGAATATAGCGTAATCCCAACTGTATTACTTCCTTGGCCGCATCCTGTTGTCCGGCTTTTTCGTATAAATCAGCGAGCACGATATAGGCCCTTTCATATTTCGGTTTTAGCTGGAGGGCCTTCCGCAGGTCCTTGAACGCATCGCCCGGCTTTTGCATCATGGCAAACGTTTTTCCACGGGTGGTCAACATCTCGGGGAGCAGGGGGAACGTGTTCGGGACCCTTGTGATGGTGTAGGTGAAATCATTGATAGCCGCTGTGAGATAGCCCTCACGATCCTTGGCACGGAAGTCCCGATAGTAGCGGTTAATGTAATTCAGGCCCCAGCAGTAGTGATGGACATGGCCATAACCGTCTCCGACGATACTCTGCCAGTGGCGGTGCTCGTTTCGTCTTTGTTGTTCCGATTTGGGGATCACATGTTGCGAGTCCGTGTGCATCTGAGCCTGACAGTAGGGCGGAAGCATGCCGATTTCCTGCTGCGTAGGACTGCCGCTGTTCCACGCCGAGCCCTCACCGGAATAAAGAAATACGGCCAGAAGGGAAAGCTTGATCCACCAGGAAGATTGCCTCATGCCGATACCTTTTGAAAGTGTTTTATGAATATACGAAATCCGCTCGATCGGCAGCCGATGCAAGGTGTCGGCACGCCGACCTCAGCCACGCGACAAACCGGTACGGCGCCGATGTAGCGGAATTGAGTCGGAAAGTTCGAGAGAGCTTTTTATATTTTCCCCAATGCATCCTGCGGGTCGCGGTCATTTTATATTATTACGCTTTGGGCAAAACCCGCGGTGTACGCAAAATAGCCTTGGGCGGGAATAGAGAAGAGCGGGATGGGCACCGTCACGGCTGGCAAAATGCGGGTTCCGAACAAAAAACATCGGGCGCATGAGAGGATTGCTGTACCGGCGCTACAAAGCCTTAAAAGAATTTTTTAACAATATAAAAATCAATAGCATACCTGGGCATGAATACCAAGAAACCCTTTTTTTCGATCATCGTTCCGACCCGGAATAGAGGTCAGGAGCTAAAAAACTGTCTGGACGGCATCTGGCAACAAACATACGCCGATTACGAAGTGCTGGTTTTGGATGACGGATCATCCCAATCCGTTCGAGAAGGCCATCAAGCGTTGCTTGGTCAATACGATCAACGCTATCGCTGGCACGCGATCAATGCCGCGGGGACCGGAGGCTCGGGGCCATCGACCGTTAGAAACATCGGTTTAAGCCATGCGCAGGGGCAGTATGTTGCCTTTTGCGACGACGACGATTGCTGGCACGGAACCGACCATTTGGCCGTTGCCGCGGAGGTGTTAAAAGAACAAGGCGAGCGAGTTTATATCGCTGGCTTACAAATTAAAAATGAACAGAATCAGGTCATCATGGAACGGCATATGACCCAGGTGCAGCGCCATTTAGAGAATGCTGAAAAACTTGGAAACCACGAGGTTTATCGCTTATCCCTAGAACAAATCCTGTCCTATCCGGATTACGCCCATCTGGACAGCATTATCCTCGCAAAGGACCTGTTAGATGAGTTGGAAGGATTTTGGGAACATACTCGCTTTGCCGAGGATGTCGATTTGTTCGTCAGGGCTTGCGAGCGTTCCGGTTCGGTACTCTATCGGCCGGAAATCTGCGTAACCCACTTTGCTCCTGAAAAGCGTCAGGGCGAATCGGTCTCCAATAAGATGAGTCTACGCGACCGACGCTTGCTGGAGATGAGCGTCTACCAACGCTTGCTATTGATCTGCAAGGCGAAACCCGCGCTTGATTATGTCCGAGTTAGCCTGGCGAATACCCAAAAAATGCTAACCGGGGAGCTATTGGCCGAAAATCGCAAAATCTCGGCAGGCTGTTTCGCGCGGTCGGCTTTCGCGGTCTTTCCGACCCTGAAATGGGGGCTTTACAGCCTTGGGCTGTCCTTCAAATCGATACGGTAACCTTATTTTGACCGATGAATTCTGCTCAATTCGTTGATCGCATGTTGTATTCGATTGAAGCAGTTTTCATACTCGGACATCGCCTGATTGTAAGGATCGGCGATATCGATATCGGAAAATCGCTGTTTAGTTAGGCTACCCAGTAAAAAAGTCCTGTCTTTCGCTTCCGGATATTCGGATACCAAGCGCCGATATTGTTGCCCTTCCATAACGAAAATAATATCGGCGCTGTCCACCGTCAGCTTGTCGAGGCGCTTGGAACGACAGCCCGTCATATCGAACCCATGGGATCGGGCCACTTTAATCATGTTCGGGTCGGCGGGACGGTTATCTTCCGGATGAAAACCCGCTGAATCGAAGCGGATCTTCGACGGATTGACGCCATTTTCCGCGAGCACTTGCGCCAAAGCGCTTCGGTTGATATTTCCATAGCACACGAATAAAACGGTTTTAGCCTGCCCCAATTTTCTTGTTAATGCGGTGCGCATACCGGTGGAGCCGTGTCTCTTGAGAAGATATTTATCACCGACTATGCCCCGGATCCGCTGAAGGTAGCCATTAAGAAGCTCGACGAAATCCATTAGGCCCGGTAGCGGATCGCGCCATTGCTGCACATCGAAAAAATGGCGGGTAGGATGCAATATAAATAAGGCATCTAAAAGCAGTTGCCGAGCGCTCGGATAAGCCACCAGCTTCGGATCGCCGCTGCGGCGCAGCACTTGCTCGTACCAATACACGTCCGCCGATAATTTGCGGCAGTAAACATGCTCGCGGTAATTCGAATCCGTGGGCAACTGATTCAGAACCAGCAGATCAAACAGTTTTACCGGGAAGTCGGCGCCGGCCGCACATGCCAAAGGCAAAGATCCCCAAAAACGCCCATTGATTTCCATCAACCAGTATTCGCCGGTCGCGGGGTTCCATTTGAATTCGACCATCGCCACGCCGTGCCAGTCCAGCGCCTTGATCAATCTCCGCGAGGCGGCAAGCAGGACCGGGTTGACGGCGACGCTCTTGCGATAGCAGCTGCCGCCGCCGGTTAAAGGCAACTCATGCAAACGTTCGTGTTGAAACGCATAAACGATTTCGCCGTGGTTCGCCAACAGCTCGATACCGGCGCCGACGCCTCGCGCATATCGCTGGAGCAAGAACGGACCATGGTCCAACATCGACTGCGCTAATTTGAAAAGTTCTCCGTCGTCGTGCGCATAAGCGACGTTCAAGGGCCGACGGTCATCTCCGCCGGATATCGAGTGGGCCGGCTTCAGTACGACCGGATATTCCAGTTCGCCGACGAACTCCGATAACTCCTCGGCCCGCGCAATCGGGTAGCTGAAGGGTGTCGGCACGTCACACTGTCGTGCAAGCGCCATGGTTTCGGCTTTGTCCAGCACCTTGTTCAGACTGTTCCTCGGAGCGATCGCCAATAGATCGGCAAACGGCGCCATTTTTGGCGAGCGCGCCAAAGGAACAAGCGTTCGTTCGGTGACCGGGATGACCAGGGAATACGAGACCTTGCTCAGGTGCTCGGCAAGATAATCGACGAAAGCAGCGCCCTGAGTCAGCGGATCGGGATATTGCCAATGCTTATTGGCGTATCGGGAATATCGGGCTATGGGCGCGGAGTGAGGGCTTGCAATATCACAAACGATCCCTCGCCGCCCCAGTGAACGAACGATAGGCAAACAAGAAACGAAATCGGCATCCAGAACGAGTACGCGATGAGGATCTTTCATAAAGGCGTCAAGCGATCAAACCCCGGGCCAGTAAGAATTCACGAAAGCGCTGATGCCGTTCCGCGGCTTCGCTGGCCGGCAAGGGCTCGGCAATTTTTTGATCGGGGCGGGTGTTCGATTTCGTGCTGATCCTCGCCGCGACCCGATCGGGATCGAAGTCAACACCGATGTCTCTTAGGAGCGTGCAGGTTTTTTCGTGGTCGTTAAAATCTTCCGTCCGAAAACGCAAGAACGTCACCTGGGGCAGCTTTTGTTTCCACGAGGCGATGCGCGCCTCCATTTCGTACCAGTACCAAAGGCCCTTATAAAACGGATGCCTGAACTCCTCGTCGGCATCGAGAATATCCGCGATGGCCAGTAAATTGTCCGCTGTCCTGTAATCGAGCCACCATTTATTGCCTTCGACCGTTCCCGGAAAATCCTGCAAAGCGTAAATGGAATTCGCCACTTTCACCGGATCGCGCACCAGGTGAATAATCAAAGCCCTCTCGCCGAAGTCCTGTGTCGCATATTCGATATAGGTCTTAACGAACATGTGGTTGGATTCGAAATAAAATTCGTATCCCGAGGCGGCGCGCCAAAGATTGATCGACTTGATTCGCCAGTAAATATTTCTGACGTAATCCTCATTACCTAGGGATTTTGCGGTAAGTACGTCGTCGAACATCGCGGGATACGGTTCGTGTTCCGCTTTGCAGCCGGGGATGGCGTTGAAAATGTCGCCCAAGGTCATCGTTCCGCTGCGGCCGGTGGTGGCGACAAAAACCATTTTTTTTAAATTTCGGCAGCGGAATCGATAATAACGACGAACCTGATCGGAAACGGCCGGGTGATATTTGATGTTCTGAAGTAATGTAATCATAAAACTCAAAAAGCGCGGCGCAGGAGGGATCGAATAAACCGCAGTTTGTTCTTTGTGGTTAATCGGGCGAAGCCGAGTCTGCCGACGATTTCTCTTAAAGCCTTTTCGTCCTCTGCGTAATACGCCGCCAGAAAAGCGTTTTGCAGCATGACTCGTATGGCGTCATCGACTGCATCGTGATGCTCTTCAGGCGCGACTTTCAACTTGATGTGGTCTTCCCGTATGCGGCAGGCGCCGAGATAGTTCTTCAAAACCGCGCCTGACATGTTGCCCGCGTGGCGACGCTGTTTCGCGGTTACGGTGAGATCGCAAAGAACATAGCCGTGTAACGCCGCTTTAAGCGCCATATCGGCATCCTCGGACACCATCCGTGAATAACGAGGGTCGATTCCGCCGATTTTGTCGTATAGATCGCGAGTCATCACGGTTGTGACGGGGGAGCCTGGGTTATACACCAAGAACGAGCGATAGGCGTTATTTCCCATCACGATGCAATTATCGGCGTCAGGTGTACCAAATCGTTGCCACCAATTTTCCGGTGCGTCCGAAAAATAAGTCCGATCGGGTAGGGCGGCCGGGCCGAAAGGAATCAAATCCGAGAAACTGAAATTTACCTCAGGATGCTTGGCGAGCAGGGATGCTCGGCGTTGCAGGTGCTCCGGAAGCCAAATATCGTCGCTATCGCAAAACGCCAACCAGGAACATGTGGTCGCTTCGGCGGCCGTTTTCCGGGCGACGCCGGGCCCTGAATTTTCAATGCGGATCGATTTGATGCGCTTGCCGTAACTCGCCAATACCGCGGGCGTATGGTCAGTCGACCCATCGTCCACCACGACGACCTCGGCAGGTGGATAGGTCTGATTCAAGACCGAATCCAGGGTTTCCTTGAGATAATCGGCGCGGTTGTAAACGGGGATGGCGACGGAAATTTCAAATTTCATTGGTTTCTAGCTTCCAATAAGCTATCCAGTTCATCGAACAACTTCTTAGCCAAGGCTCTTCGGGTATGGGATTTCAACCATTCGTCTACAGCGTCATCCTTGACCGAGAGTCCCTTTTTGAGCAAAGACAACAAATGTTTGCCCAAAGTGCCGGTATCACCAGGTGTAACACTGACACCAATTCCAAGTTGATTGATGATTGAGGTCACTTCTCCCTGCTCGCCGTAGTATAGGATAGGCTTTTTCGCGGCCACATAATCAAATAGCTTTCCGGGAATATAGCTTTTCATACCCTCACCGGCCAAGATAAGTAGGGCATCGCTTTGGCCAATCAACTCCAGCGCCTGATGTTTTGGCATGTGGTTAAGCGAAATAACTGATTTCTTATATGGAAAAGAATTGATTGCCTCTATGGCATCTCTTGACTTATTGCCCGCAAAGACAAAATTTATCTTGTCTGCTAAGTCAGGATATTTTGAAAATATCTCTTCCAAATCACGCAAGAAATGATTGGGCAATGAATGTGCTGTCAAATTCCCTACGAAAGATAGCGTAAAAGTGTGGGGCGGAGCTACTTTATTAAATGATAAAACCGACAGATCGCCGTCTTCGTATCCGTTACTTATTACAAGCTTTTTGCGCGGGTCAATATCAGGGAAATGTTTCGTATGATTATCAAGGTGGCTTTTGGTCGTAAAAATGATTTTGCTGGCTTGCAGACAGCACTTTTTTTCGAAAAATCGATTCAACTGGTCTTTTTCTACCCATGAGAAAGGACACAAAGTCCATTCATCCCTGTAGTCTAAGACCAGTTTACATTGATAGTATTTAGATAAGTAAAACCCAGTCAAAAATGTATGGAAAGATGGGCCAGTCGACAAAATGATGTCAGGTCTTGTCGCGCTGGTTCTAATGACATGCCTAAACATATTAAGGCAGTTGTTGAAGCCGCCGTCGATGCGTGGTGTCAAAGACCAGGATGGCTTTAAACGGTTTAACTCGATTCGTTCGAGGCAGGAGGGATCTGGAATCTGCCTTATGAGGAAGTTTCCGGCATCTTGATTTTCTACTTTATAATCGAGGCTGAAAGCTTTGGACGACCAGTTGTTTTCGCTGGAATACCTAATAAATGAAAGAGGGCGGAAAACGCCGCCGCCTGAGTTTGGTGGTAAGTGAGATGCAATAAGAAATAGCGTTTTGTTGCCGATACTGGCGGTTTTTTTTTGGCCAAGAGAAAGATTGGATTCTGCAATCGTATTAAGCCATTTTGAATAAATCAATAAGGTGTCTAAAAACATTGGGGGTGTTTAGTTTAGTATTATTGTATATCTTGTATACGGATTAAATTATACGGTAAACGAGACACACCCCTTCTCACATTCGTGTGCCATTTGATTTTTGATAGCATATTCTTCCGTCCAAAGTTTAATAATTCGCTTTTCCTCTGGCCGATTTGCGTCATCTAAAAAGACCGTGGCATTTTTCAACTTATCTATCAGTTTTGGTAGCGCTGAATAACGCGCATCTTGGCAAATAAAGGCTGGTGGCCCATCTATCACCAACATGTCAATTTCCTGAATTTCAGGGATATTGCTTAGGTCGTACCATTTGCGATTGCCTTCAATCTCGATCAACGGCGTGTGTAAGACTGTTGCCCAATCATCCAAGTGGTGCTTTTTTAAGAAGGCACGCGTTTTTTCCGCATAGAAGGCATCATTTTCCAAGCTGTATACGTGCCCGCGGTTATTCAGTTTTGCGCACTGTGCCAATGTAATCGTTGATGCACCAGAACTGCATTCGACGATGGTGTCAGGTTTACTGTTTAGTGCATGCTCAGCAATCGTTAATAAAAAATCGGGTGAAGCCGCCCAACCCCTCAGTGGGGGAAGATGTTCTTCGAATTTTAGTTTGCGCTGAAGCGCATCATAAGCCTGAACCTGTCTATAGATATTGTTCAGCTCCAGGGTTTGGTTTTCTATTAGGTCCTTTATTCCATATGCCATCAAATGGGTTTGCCGGACCTTATGGAAGGTATACAGCAGCAATAAAAACTGGGCTGCAAGTAATATGTAAACAAAAGTCATGTGGTTGCCTTTCTTAAAAAGATCAGATTAATGAGTTCTTTTCTGATTGGGTGTTTTGTTAAAAACATGGCTGCTAACCAGGATAGCGCGAATGCAGTTCCCGCCAAGGCTAGCAGTAGAAATGAGTTGTCTACCACGGGTCCGAGGCTTTGCTTGATGTAAAGCGGGATGGTTAGTGAAACGATGGTAATGAGGCATCCGGGTATCGTGGATTGGAATAAGAATTGCCAAAATCTTAGACGTATGAGCGGGGATAGGATAAATAGGTAAATAATAAAGCCGATAACATAGGTTGCACCTTGCGCCAGGGCGAGGGCATTCAAAGAAATAGATGCAGCTGGAATTATGGCGAGAACTCTTAAGCTTTGAATTAAAATTTCGGCTTTCAAAACCAATCCCGGTTTATTGAGCGCATATAATGTGTTAGGAGCAAATGACCATACGGAATAAATTACACCTCCTAACGCCAGAATTCTTACGATTTCCGCAGATGCTAACCACTGGTCGCCGAACATTAACAATATGATTTCATCGGCATAAAGGGCGAGGAATCCGTAAAAGGGAAAAGCTATAGACGTAACGTAGACGGTGGCATTGAGAAAAGCCGGGCCAAGGGGTTTGTTCTCGCGATTTTGCCGAGCAATCACCGGGTAATAGACATTCCGTATAGAACCCATGAACTGCTGTGAGAACATACTGACTATGGTCTGCGCTTTGCTGTAGATCGCGACGTTGGAAAAGCCGAGAGATTTGCCTATCACTAACTCGGCAACGTTGTAGCCAACTTGCCCGAGAACGTTGGTTAGGCTCGATTTTCCACTGAACGAAAATACATGCTTACTTCCCTTTAAGCTCGGTAAGACAAACGAGTCTTTGGGTCTAAGGGCTGTCGCCGTCAGCGCGGTGGTCAAGATATTGACCAAGGAGCCCCAGACCAGGCTCATGAAGCCATGGCCCTGACAGGCCAAATAGATGCTCGTTCCGGCGGAAGCGATGGTGCTGATGAGGCCTATATACATCAGCAGATGAAACTTCATCTCGCGTTTGAACAGGGCCAGTACCGGCGAGCTGAAGGGGATGATGACGAAATTGAGGCTCATCCAGGCCATGATTTGCACCAATGCCGGTTCACGGTAGAAATCGGCGATGACATGCCTAGAAAGGTACAGGCCAAGGGCGATGCTCCATGCGGCCAGCATGGTGATGCCGAACGCGGCTTTAAGACGGTCTTTGGTAAGGTTTTTTTCCTGGATGATGTAGCTGCCCACGCCGAAATCCCGGAGCATGTGGGCGATCGCGAGAACGGCCGCGCCGACGGAGAAAACACCGATTTCATTCGGCGTGAGCAGGCGGGCGAGGATCATGCTGGAGCCGAGCTGAATGGCGACTTGCAGATAAGTGTCGGCCAGGGAATAGACAAGCGATTTTTTTACGGTGGTCACAGGTCAACTTTCGTGTAGCAAACAACCCGAGGGTAATTAAGTCTCATCGTCTCGCAGCCTTGGTGTTCGGCATTTAACCCGCGGTCTCGAATCGCCCTTGTCATCTTGATGCGTTCCTGCCGGAAGAAGAAGGGCATTTCGATACTCGCCGGTAGAAAGCTCGAACCGCGCTAATCGGTTCCGCCCCGGAATTTATCGTTCGACAACTCGCCGCTTGTCATGAAATCCGGTTCTCCATCGGCTCGAAATTGCTGTAGATCGGCCTGCATCGCGCACTTGGCCGGGCGCGCCGCGAGTTCCTGACGCAAATCTTGACCGCTCGGCGAGATGCTCTCCCGCCGGGGCAGCGGATACCCCAATGCACGTGAGTCGGAATGTCGTTTTTTGATTTTCGCTCTTAGCAATTGAATCGGTTTGTCGATCAACGCGATCAAGCCCAATGAAATGACAAACAGCAGGATGATCGAAGCCGATACGCTGATCAGTCCGTTTAAGGAGAACTCATGCAGCGGTTTCGAAAAGAGAAAATAGGAGGCGACCAGGCCGACTTGCCAATGCAACAAATAAAATGGGTATGAAAGATCACCGAGTAGCTTGTCGACAAACTTGTTCACGACTCCCAAAGTCCTGCCGTTGATGATGTTCAGATAGAGAAGAAAACAGACCAACAAATTGATATAAAAAGCGATGTCGCCGATAGAGGCGCTATCGCCGTTCAGCTTAGTGAGAGCAACTGAAAACGCGGCATTGATCAGGAGTATCGATAAATAAAAGTCGGACGACGGAGAATAGGTTTTGAAAAAGTTCGTTATGACGCCGTGTTTCGATAGAAAATAAAGAGCGGCTCCGATCGAGAATGGCAAGGACGCTGCGGGAATCGGGAAATAACGGTCGGCATCCGGCCAATTCATCTGATAAGAAACGGCAAAATAAGCGACGGATACCAGAAACCAGACGAGTGTTCTTGCCGCGGTTTTGGCGATCCCCATGCAAATGGTCGCGTAAAAAAACAACTCGACCGTTATCGCCCAGGTCGGAGGAACCAGGCGAGGATTGACGTCCACAGGGTACCAACCCGGAAATATCATCAAAAGATTAAATATATAGTCCGTAAGTTCGGTAGGGCGGTAAATGGAATGATGATAAGTTTTTGTCAGCTCCTCTCCGAGCCAAGCGATCAGGAAGATGGAAAAAAGACAGGAAAACCAATATTGAGGATAAAGCCGCAAAAATCGATTCAAGGCGAAAGAGAGTCGGCCACGCAACGAAAAGCCATAGCTCTCGTGCATGACCAGATTCATCAGATATCCGCTCATCATATAGAACCCGAATACCGCGAAGGGTCCTATCAGAACAGGCAGAAACAGATGATGGAAAACCACCATCAATGCCAGAACGAATCTAACTGATCCGAACATCGCCGTTCAGCCATCGGAGCGCATTATCGATAAGTTTTTCTCGGTCGATGGCGCGTGAGAACGTATGATCGGCGTCGGGCTCGTCGATTCGGGTTAGATCGAGATTATTCAATATGGCCTGCCAACGCTCGGAAAGGTTTACGAGTTCGTCGAATTCCTTGCCTATCAGGCTGTACCCGCTCATAAACAGCAAAACCTTGCCGTTAAAACGCGCCAATCCTTCACGCATTTTTTCCTGATAGGTTTCCAGATCGTCGAAATCCCGGTCTTTGATCCGGTTCGAATTCTTCTCGGCTTGCATCGACGTTCGCCATAGATCCAGGAGCGAGCTCAAAGCGGTCAGCGGATTGAATCGGAATGTAGCCAATTTGAGCCAAAAGCTCTTTTGCATGATCCGCATGAGATAGTAGTGTTTGATGTAGGTTCGGGCCTGTGTGGCTTCGTTGCGCACCCAGGGATTCTGCATGATGAGCCGCTTAACGCGGCTGTCTTGCCAGGCGTACATCATTACCGCCGAGGCGGCATTACACTCAGCCCATAAGACTATGTCATCTATGTTCGGGACTTGCTGCTGCAGCTGATCGATTGCGCTGCGTATATCATCGTCTATATGCTCAAAGCCTTTAAATTCGCCGCCGCTGTCACCAAAGCCGCGATAATCGAATCGCAATACGGGATAGCCGTCCTCCGCTAATCGCCGACTCCAAAGAATAAGTTGCCGGGCACAGCCGACCCGGTATTGGGGGCCGCCGGCTACCACTACGACGACCGCCGTATTTTTGCTGTTTGACGGTTTGTGCAAAATGCCGATTTGCGGCGAGCCGTGACAATTAATGATTAAAGGGATTTCTTCGGGACTCATAGGCCTACAATCGGTCAGTTGCGAAACAATTCGGTGGTTTTGTCGATTAACTCTGGAGTTAGCTCACGTTCGTGCAACTGCCAGAAGAAAGGGCCGGAATAGGTATGGGGCCGAACGCGTATGCCCTTTTCGAGCCAAGCAGCGATGGCTTTTTCGCTGGCGGGCGACAGTGTTTGCCCGTCTTCGACAACCGCCTCGAACCAATCGATTTGTAGAGCGGGGTTTAGCGTGTCGTAATTCGACAGCTTTTTCTCATCTATGGCGCTGACCAATTGCGGCGTTAGTTCATAACCAGCAACTTCCAGATTGTGACCTTGCCGTAAATGCTCTCGCATTTGTTTAGTGGTCTCTTTCGGCTCGCCTCTATCCATCAGCATGGCCAAACGGATACGAAAAAATTGCGTTAATAGGACCGAGCCATCCAACACCGGTTGCCAGAGGAGCAATCGGATGAATCTGTCCGGCTGTTGGCACGCCAATTCCGTGGCGAGCAATGCACCCAGGCGAAGTCCCCACAAGCCGATATTGCTATATCCCTGATCCGCCAGCCAGGAGTAGGCGGTATCGGCGTCATCTTTCCACTGCTGCCAATCGGTCTGCGAAAAATCGCCTTGGCTATCGCCGGTGCCGTAATAGTCGATCAGCAGGCTGCCGACGCCTAGAGCAGCGAGCTTTCTGGCTTGCAGCGCCACCATGACGCGGCAGCGATTCAACTCTTCGGCGAATGAGGGTAAAAAAAGCAATACCGGCGCTTGTTTGTTTCGGGGCGGTGCAAACAGGCAAAAAATGTTTCCTCGAGTGCCGGATAAGTAAAAGGGTTGCAAGCTAATATCTAGAGCTTGATGAGCATTCATAGCTTGCTCTCGACAAACGACATCAATGAACCTAACGTAGCAAAGACATCGGCACTGATTTCGTCGTCATCGATTGTGCAGCCCACGCTTTCTTCTATAGCGGTAATAATATTAACGACACCCATCGAATCCAGTTCCGGTAAATCGCCTAACAATGCAGTTTCGGGCGTAAATCGATTAACGGAATCACCCAATTGCAAATGTTGTTTCAGTATGTCTTTTACCAGTTTTTCAACGTTCACGTATTTGTACTCACCAGGTTAATTGTTTTGAAATTATTCCATTCGGCATTCAAGCGAACATGAATCGTAGGGTAGGTTAGCCCCTCGGCTCCGCTCGCGACAGGCTCCGCGTAACCCGCCGATTGAAGGTTGCTCGGTGGGTTACGGCGCACGCGAAGCACAGTGATCGGCGGTCGATCAGTGCTGATGTACGCCTAACCCACCATCGATGGGTTTCGCTTCGCTCCACCCATCCTACAAAATGAATGCCGGATTGAAAGCGATTTGGAATAAGCTTTTTCTCATCGCACTGCGGGATGTCCGGAAATATCCTCGACGGTCCAGTCGGCTGGCACAAAAATATCTGCTGTCGTTCGTTTTCACCAGACTGCCTATGTTGCCGCCGGTGAATGACGGTTCGAGGCGTCCGTAACATCCAAAGGTTTCGTACTTAGCCCGGCCTGATCGGTTTACGCACGAATGAGCCGCTTCTGCCGGGTGTCGAGACGGTCGATTCGGATATAGTCGCTTGGGAATTTTCGGTCATGTCGGTATTCGTGGCGTATCTCCGCACCACATAGCCGGACATCACGACGATAGAGATCAAGGCATAATACAGATCGAAGTATGCCATTCCCAGAAATGCTCCCGAGACTGCGTATCCAACCAAACTCACCTGAATCATGCGCATTAAATCGGCAAGCGGCTTTAACTCGGGGTAATGGTTGGCTTCCTTGGCAATACGGGCCGCGCTCCGCCAGGTAAAGAGAGCGAGGGTGAGATAAATAGCTAAACCGATAAAACCGTGTTCCCCGAGTATTTCGAAATAAATACTGTGGGCATCATGGTAATCGTCCGGATTGGGAGCATAAATCTTGAACAGATAAGGATCGAATGTTTCGAAGCCCCCGCCCAATAACCGGCTCATGGCCAAATTTATCGCAAATCCCCAGGCATTGATGCGCCCCATGGCGGATCCATCCTGGTCGTAGCTTTTGATGGTCCCCATGCGCTCATGCCAGGAATCGGGCATGAACATATAGAGGGTCAAGCCGCCGAAGATCGCCAGTATGGAGTAAGCGAAACGGTTTTTCCCTTTCATGACGAGAAAGGTTCCCATGGCGACGAGACCCAGCAACGCGCCGCGGGACTGAGTTCCGAGTACTGCCACAACGCACAATATCATGGCCGCCAAGCAGCCATTCTTGAGCCAGATCGGCTTGCTGTGCATTTGCAAATATCGGATCAACGGGATGGTCATGATCAAGGCCAGACCGATCTCGTTGTTGCCGCCGATAACGGTTCCGTCAGGCCCCCAGACATGATAGCTTCCTGCGGTCAAAATCGTGAATATGCCTCCTTTCACGCCATAAAAACCCAGCGATGCCGCAATCGTTGCAACCAGCAGATAGATCCGGCGCTGGTCCTTTATGACCATCATCGTCAGGAAGGTAATAAGCTGAATTTTCCATATTTTGTTCCACTGTTCCCAGGCTCCTTCCGGATTCAAGGCGAAAATCGTGGTGATCAGCATCCAGAGGATGAAGATGGCGAGCATTGTCGTTTCCCGAGTCCACGGTATTTTTTTATCCTCTTTGCTGATCAATAGTGACAACAGCAACGATAGAGCAATTATCAAAGAAAATGGCATGCTTCTCGCGAAGCCCCAACAGGCGCGATGGGCATTCATGTAAGCGAGCCACGACCACATCAGAATGCCGATGGCCGGTGATCGGAAGATGAAAGGAACACTTCCGAAAACGATCAGAGTGACTATCAAATCACGCATGGAATACTCATATCGACAGGTTTGCGGGGCCGGGGCTATACCATCGTCCGATCCGTTTTTCGGTGAAAGCCACGAGCTTATTCCGGAGCCTGTTTAGGCCAACACTTCAGCGGCATCAGGATGATTCAGAAACAAATTCGGACTCGCCGTATATCCGTAGGCGCCGGATTGATAAACGGCCACCAAATCGCCGATATCGGCCCGTGCCAGATCCATTCGATCAGCGAGAATGTCGAGGGGGGTGCAGAGCGGGCCGACCACGCTGGCCTCTTCGCGCCCCTTGCCTTGGACTTTGTTTCCGATCACCACCGGATAATTCTTCCGAATGACTTGACCGAAGTTTCCGGACGCGGCGAGGTGATGGTGCAGCCCGCCATCGGTCACCAGGAAGACTTGGCCGCGGGACATTTTTCGATCAACCACTCGGCAAACGTACAAACCGGCTTCGCCGACGATATAACGGCCCAGTTCGATGACGACCGTAGCATTCGGAAGATGCGGCCGAATTTCCTCGAGACGTTCCGTCAGTTGCTCGCCGATCGGACGGATATCGAGAGGTTGCTCGCCCGGGAAATACGGAATGCCGAAGCCGCCGCCGATGTTCAAAAGTCGAATCGGCGAAGGGCAGTGATCCGCCAAACGCAGGGCAAGCTCGATACTTTTCTGCTGGGCTTCGATAATGGCTTCCGCCCGCAAATTCTGGGAGCCGCTGAAAATATGGAAGCCCTGGAAATCCAGTTGGTATTTGCCTACACGCCGCAACAGTTCGGGCACCAGTTCCTCGTCCACGCCGAACTGCTTGGGTCCTCCGCCCATTTTCATGCCCGAGGATTTGAGCTCGAACGCCGGGTTGATGCGAATCGCGACTCTTGCCGGATGACCCAGGCGCTCCGACTGTCGGGCGATGACATCCAGTTCGTGAGCGGATTCGACGTTGATCAAGATTCCGGCCGCGATCGCACAGGACAGTTCTTCGGCGCGCTTGCCGGGACCGGCCATGCTGATGTGCTCGGGAGGCATGGGGGTGTCGAGCGCGACTTTCATTTCGCCTGCGGAAGCCACGTCGAGGCCATCCACTAATCCCGCCAGGTGCTGGACGACCGCCGGCATAGGGTTGGCCTTGATCGCATAGTGCAGGTGGATTTCCTTGGGGAGGTGCCTACGGAGGTGTTCGATGCGCTCCGTGATGAGCCGTCGGTCGTAGACGTAAAACGGCGTTCGTCCGACGCGCTCGGCCAGCCGGGTCAATTTCATGCCGCCGACGATCAGACAATCATCTTCGATCGGAAACTGAGTCAGAGCGGCGTGACGGGGAGATTCCTTATTCATGGGCACCCTCTTCGTAGAGGCGGGCGAATTGCGCCGCGAGTTGTTTTCGATCGATTTTGCCGTTCGGATTCCGCGGCAAGCTGTGCAGAAGCTGAATCGACGCCGGTACCATGAAGTTCGGCAACCGCTGGCGACAAACCTCGATCAAGTTATCGGTCGGCGTTTCGGCCTGGCTGGTGGAGATGACCGCAACGATCGCTTGGCCCAAGATCGGGTGGGGCACGCCGACGACGGCGGCTTCCGAGACCAGCCCGGTCGAATAAATGACCTCCTCGACTTCGGTCGGGCTGACCCGGTAGCCCGAGGTCTTGATCATATCGTCCTTGCGCCCGACGAAATAAAGATAGCCTTCCTCGTCCATGGTCACGGTATCGCCGGACCACACGGCAATTTCCGGTATCGGTAATTCATGAGGGCGGCCTGGCGCGGGTCGGAAACGTTCGGCGGTTTTTTCGGGGTCGTTCCAATAGCCCAAAGCGACGAGAGATCCTCTGTGCACCAATTCTCCGGGCTCGTGCGGCGCGCAGGGCGTGCCGTCCTCGCGTACGACGACGATTTCGGCGTTCGGAATGGCCTTTCCCATCGAGTCCGGCCGGAGATCGATCTGGTCGGGCGGAAGGTAAGTGGACCGGAACGCCTCGGTCAGACCGTACATCAGAAAGAATCTGGCGCTAGGCGCGTTATCCCGGATGCGCTCCAACGTCGCCTTCGGCATTTTTCCGCCGGAGTTGGTCATGTAGCGCAGATGTTCGTCGATGCTTGCCGGCCATTGGAGTTGAGCCAACTGCGCCCACAGCGGCGGAACGGCCGCGAGTCCGGTAATGCGATAACGCGTTAGGGCATTGACGACATCCTTGGGCAAGAGGTAATCCATCAACACACAGCAGGCGCCTTTGAGCAGGGCCGTCGTCAGTTGGTTCAGCCCGTAATCGAAGCTGAAAGGCAGAACGGCGAGGATGCGGTCCTCGGGGACGATCTCCAAATACTGAGCGACGCTCTTGGCGCCGGTAACGATATTCCGATGGGAAAGCACGACCCCTTTGGGTTTGCCGGTACTGCCGGAGGTATACAAGATGGCGGCCATATCCGTATCGATGATGACCGGGTTGGCCGGCTTTGCGGCGGATGGTGCCAGTCGTGACAAATCCGCCCAGCTTAAGACCCGAACCCCGGCGATCGCGGGCAGTTCTTCGGTCGAATCGGTGACGATGACCGTGTGCAGATCGGTGCACGCTGCGAGTACGCCCATCAAGCCGTTGAGGCGGCTTTGAGACGTGATCAGAACCCTGACATTGCAGTCCTGAAGAATATAGGCGACCTGCTCGGCCTTAAGCACGGGATTAACGGGTACGAATACTCCGCCGGCCTGCGAGACGGCCAAATAGCTGACAACCGTTTCGACTTGCTTGGGCAGATAGACCGCGACGCGCTGCTGGCGTAAAAGGCCGACTGCCGATAATGCGTGAGCCTGCTTCGATACCGAGACGGATAGCTCACTGAACGTGAGGCTCGCCTCCTTGTGGCGGATTGCAGGGTTGGAAGGTGTTATCTCTGCGGTTCTTGCCAATAAATCATGAACTAATACAGGCATGGCTTATTTTTCGTGATTAGTTGATTTTGCAGGCATAATGCCGTCGGTAGGGCGTGGAAAATATCCGGAGCCGGTTGCTAGAAATGGCTCCGCATAATTATTGATCATCATTTCGGTATCGGTAAGTCTGCTACGAATCGTGAACGCGCGTAATCCCGTTGCTCTGGTGCAGAAAACAAGTCAGGTGGACGTCGATCAGGCAAAAATCGCGTAGTTTTCCCATTAAGCACGTCACCCCGGCAGGGAATGCCGGGGTCCAGAAGCCATGGATGGCAGAGACCTATCACTTCCTTGTGTACTGGATTCCGGCAATCCCTGCCGGAATGACGGCTTAACTTAACGGCATTGCCCGAAGTATTCCGGGACATGAATGCGCATGTCCGCTTTTTCTGCCTTAAAGTAAGCGCGGCATGAATCGGAGCCGAGGACGGGTACGGCGAATCCAATCAGCGCACTCCGTCGGCGTTATTTGTACAGGAAGGCTTCCAGCCGCGCACGGCGGGCTCGGGTCGCCCGCCACCTCTTTGTCAATCGCTATCCGAGAGGACCGTGCTACGGACAAGAAGGGGAGCTTACAACAGTGCCCACGATTTCTTCGCCCGAGCTTGCGTTGCAGAAACTGTAACTGTTGCCGCCGTTGCCATAAACACGATAGTCATAGGTACCGCCGCTGCCATAGTCGTAACGGACAACCGCGTTTGCTCCAGTGCCCGAGATACTCCAAGTGCCGACTGTTTCGGACGGGTCCACCGGGTCGGAAGGGCCATTCTTGTAATCCACGAGCGTACCGCTACCTGTACCCTGGTGCTGCTCCTGCCATCGCTCGGCGCCTCGGGTCGCGCAGACCGTCATGCCTGATAACGCCGTTGAAAGCTGGATTTGGTTGAGATTAGGGCCGGTACACGCTGCCATCGCCTCGCCTGCGATGCTGACGAACACGATCACGCCCCGAATGACGATTGATTTCATGGTTTTATCCCCCGGTGAATTGACGCGCAAGCGGTCGTAACTATAGCGGATGAGCCCGGCAAGCTCTATCGATATCTGTAGGAGTCTCCGAAAAAACTCTGCTCTTTCGCCGGGGACCGCTAGCGCACTTTCTGCTTCGCTCAGGACAGGCTTATTCCAAATCGCTTTCAATCCGGCATTCATTTTGTAGGATGGGTAGAGCGAAGCGAAACCCATCGATGGTGGGTTACGCTCCGCTAACCCACCCTACATAATGTCTACTCGAATGCCGAATGGAATTATTCCGGCCTACAAGCGGAGATCGGCAAGCCTGTGCCGACGATCCCGTTTGCCGATCCGTGACGTTCGGGAAGGAGCGAGACTAAAGCGGCCGTTTGCGATGGAAGCAGGGGATTTCAGTTACGGGACTACATCCTGCAAGAATCGCCGCACAGGTCTCCCGGCTTGATTGGCACGCGTCAGCAAGCCGGCACCGAACGCCCCTAGATAGAACAGCATGGATAGCCGTGGGGTATCCATCGTGCTGCCGAGGAGACCCACCGTAAGAAACGCCAGCAGCGCGCCGGGCAGGATCGCCGCATCTAAATCCCCTCTTGCCAGGGCCGGTCCGCAAGTTTTTCCGACGCCGAGCAACAGCAGCGCCAAAGCCGCCAGTCCCAACAAGCCTTGGGAAAAATACATCTCCACGGCTTGCTGGTGGATATGCCAGGCCAAGTCCTGATCGGCGACGAACAGCCAGCGGGCGACTCCGTCGCTGAAATCGCCGTTAGCCACCAGTTCGTGTCCTTTCTCGGTCATGAGACTTATGTCGTCCACGTCAAGCGGGGTATCGGAACTCTTGTTGTGCAGCGACAGTTTTACCGGCCGGTAAGGCCAGTTGCCGCTCCCGCCGAGTTTTCCGGGACTCACCTCGACGGTGACCGTTTGCCAGTTGCTTTCGGACGACTCCGGCCGCAGTTCGGGCAAGATACAGTCGAATGAGTAAAGCAGCGCCTTTTCGCAGAGGGGAACACTGAGGAAGCCGCCGCCGGAAGCCTGCCGAATCCGGGCGGAAAGTATGTAATGTTCGCCGGGGGCGACGTCGACGATCTGATCGAGAAAAACCGGCTCGCCGGCACCGAGGCGTAGATAAGGGTTGTCGCCGTCGCGCATGACGGTATAGGTGCCCGGTGCTTTGGCAGTTTCGGCGCCCAATGCGTAGAGAACGGGATATTGCCCGAAACCCATTCCAATGAGTGCTGCCATCGGTCCGTCATCCATTAAACCTAGAGCACGCTTCCAGTGCGCTTCCCGAATGGAGAGATCCTCCGAGATGCGTGCCAGCCGGGATTGTGCGAATCCGCCGGAAAGCACGGGAACGGCGGCGGCAACCGAGGCCGTCAAAAGTCCCGCGAGTGCCAGCCAGCGATGGATCGGAAATTCTTTCCGCTGCCTCAGCATGCTGAACAGTACCGGCACCAGGCCAGCAATGAGGGCGGCGTATCCGCCGCGCGAAAAGGTCACCAGCATGGCATAGCTGACGCCCATGGCGGATGCGACGCCGAATAGCTTCAGCATCCGGTTGGACGTTGCGAGTACCGAAACCACCAGCGCCGGAAAGGCGAAAGCGATGAAGGCCTCGATGTAGGCGCCTCCGGTGTGCATGCTGGCGAAGGTTCCGGTTACGCGAAACACGTTTTCGAAGTCTCCCAGCCCAACGTAGACATGGCGTTCCCACAAAACCGCCAACGTCACTATGGCTAGGCCGGCGACCAAGCCGTTTCCCATCTGGCGAAGGGCCGCTCCGCTGTTTTCCGGAGGGATGCGTCGTGTGAGGGGTACGAATAGCAGCGCCCACAAGAGTCCCTTGCCGACCATCCAGGCTTCCAGCGGTGAATGAGAGCTGTCGGAGAAATTTCCTTCATTTCCCCAAAGCGGCCACAAGCCGCGCGCGCCGGCAAGCAATCCGCTTACCCACAGCAGCGCGACCGCCCATGACAAACTTCGATTCGGCCAGGGCCGAGGCTTTATCCGGTAAATCCGCAGATAGGTTACGGCGAGTGTGACGAGGACGACCAGGTCGAATTCGTCCAGCGTCAATCGGCCGGTCCAGGGACTCAAGTCGAGCGCGGGCAGGAGAGCCGGAACGGCGAAAAGCCATCCGCTGGGATACCGCCACAACAAGGCCGCGTAGCCCGCCAATGCCGCGATCAGCCATGGCGTGCCGACGGAATAGGACAATATGCCGACCAGAGCGAGCAGCGCCGCGGCGAAAGCGATCAGCACGCCGAAAGGATGTGGCGTGCCGTAGACCTCGGGATGCGTTGGCGGAGGATGTGCCGGAGGGAACTCTCGATCATGGGTTGTGCTCGGCTGTATCGGCTCGTCACGCTTGCCGGTCAGTACGACTCCGACCCAACGCGCCAGCGCGTAGGTGACCGCGGCACTTGCTGCGGCGATCAGCAGATTGGTGAAATCCGGGTGCTTGGGTGGAACGAAGAGCTTGCCGAATTCGATGGGGAACGCCAGCGCGGCGGCGAAAAACGCCACTTGCAGCATGCTGGGGGTTTTCTCCCCTAGGCTTCGAGTCCGTAAAGCCCACCCGGCGAGACCGATCGGGGCGTACATGGCGGCCTGGGCGAGCACGCTCACCAGGGCGGCCTGTTCGGTAGTGAAATAATGATAATAAAAAGGCATGATCCGGATGCCCGCGAGGCGCGCCATAGCATCGGCAAACGGCAGCCAGGCGGTCGAGAACCAGCCGCCGAGCGCCAGCAGCGCCAGGATATACGGCAACGCGGCGAAGGGTATCGTGGTCTTGATAATCCAGGCCAGGGGCGAGGGGCCATGCCGAAGCAGGATTCGGCCTATCGCGGCACCCGCCACCAGTCCCGCTCCGCGCCATAGTACCGAAAGCCCTTGGCTCACGCCCGACGCGAGCAGCAATTGAAAGGGTTCAAGGATCAGACTCAGCATCGCTCCGATCAAGAAGATGCGGCGGTAACCCATTCCCGGAGCGGCGAGAGCGATGAAGACGCCGAGCGGCGCAATCGCGACAATTTCACTCGCTTGACGCGCCGTGCACCGCAGCCAGCCGTTGCAGCTTCCCGCGATCAGCCACCCCCAATTGTCCGAGCTCAACTTCCATGCAAGTTCTTGGGTTGAGACAACGAAGTCGTAGGGAAACAGGGACAGCAGGAGATACAGAATCAGGTAGGCGATCATCGCTGCATATACCGATGCGCGTCCGCCTTCCGCGAACGCATCCAACAGCCGCGCGATGCGCCATCGTCCCAAGACGAAGAGGGCGATTCCGCCGGCCGAGCCGAGCGTCTCGGCCAAAAGATCGTTCAGCGAGACTGTGCGGGGAGCGAAGAATATCTGGGTGAACTCCACCGCGACCGCGACCGCGAGGCAGAACACGAAGATCGACAGCGCCGTCAGGTGACGCAGTGCCCCGGTCGACCGTATGCCGACGCCCCATGCGCAGCCCAGGAACGACAACGGCACATAGAGCACGATGTTGGCCACCCAGTCGGCCCTCGATTCGATACCCAGGTCCAGATACTGAATGGCGGAGAACTGTTTGACTGCCTCATCGAACGTGTAGGCGCGATACTCGAAAGGCACCAGGCTTCCGTACACAACGAAAACCAGGTAGACCAGGAACGCGAAGAAGGCGTGGCGACGGTCGGCTGTGGGCATGCTCATCGGTCGGATATCAAGCTCGTCAGGTGCTGGAGAAAGGCCGGTGGTAATATTCGGGCAGCAACAGGGGAAACCGTACGCCGCATTTCGTTTTTGTTCAATCGCGATGCGGTCTTTTTCGATTTGCTGACTGTATCAGTGAAAAGCTGCGCCGGTAAGAATCCTTATTCCATGCGACATGCAAGTGAACATTAATCGTAGGGTGGGTTAGCGGAGCGTAACCCACCAATTCGAGGCCGCGCGGCCTAACCCACCATCGATGGGTTTCGCTTCGCTCTACCCATCCTACAAAATGAATGCCTTATCGAAGGCGATTTGGAGTTACTGCGCGTTTTTCGGCGCGGATCGGCCTATGCGAAATTTCGTACAGAGCCCATTGGATCGGAATCGATATGAAAAACACCCAAAAAACCTGGACGCCGCAACGCCTGGCTGAATGGGAGCAAACCCGAGCGCGCGGGAAACGCCGCTTCGTTTGGACTCATGGCGTGCTGCAATGGGGCGGGTTCATGTTTGTCTTTTCTACCGTGGTGTATCAACACCAGGTGTTCGGCGATATCTTCAGCACCCAGGGCAATCTTCCGTTTCGTCTGATGCTGGGCGCCCTGGTTTGGACCTTCGTGGGTTATCTCTACGGCCGGTCGAAGTGGCAGCGCAACGAGCGGGAATATGCGGAACAGACGAAGTCGCGGAACAAGGGGACGTTCGTTTCCTGAATTTCACTCGGGCTTGCCGAGGGCCCGTGGTGGGGTGGGGTGGGTGCGCCCGGACCATCCGCGCAACCCAGCAAGCCAGGCGTGCGCCGTAACCCATCAAAGCGAGCGGCAAGGCCACCGAGCGTTGCTTTCGTGGGTTACGGCGCACTTGAAGCGCAGTGATCAACGGCCGGGCGGTGCGGGAGTGCGCGTAATTCCATTCGGCATTCGAGTGAACACTCATCGTAGGGTGGGTTAGCGGAGCGTAACCCACCGATTCGAGGTCGCTCGGTGGGTTACGGCCTCGCGGCCTAACCCACCCTACGAAATCCCGGTTTCCTGAGCCCGCCGAAAAGAGCCGTGTCGCTAGGCAGTACGCATTGCGTATCGTTTCAAACTCTGCGCAGAGATTAATCAAAACTTGCATAGCCGCCCCCCATGCCCTGCGGTTTCCGCATCCAGCAAATAATTGGGGCCGGCCGGTTTGCAGCCGCCTTCCACCGGATCGTCCGCGAGCAGCATCGGCGTATCCAGGTCGACCCATTGAAAGCCGCCGAGTCCCGCCGCGAAATGCGCGCTGAAGCCCATGGCCAACCGAGTTTCGACCATGCCGCCGATCATGAGGTCCAGCCCGCCGGCGCGGGCGATGGCGGCGATTTCGAGCGCCCGGACCACGCCGCACTTGACCAGCTTGATGTTGATCACCTGGGCCAGGCGGTCCCGTACGATTCGCAGAGCATCCTCTGGCGTCCTGCAGGATTCGTCGGCGGCCACCGGTACGCCGGCTTCGCGGGCAAGCTTTGCGAGACCGTCCCAATCCTCTCGCGCGACGGGCTGTTCGAGCAGCGCGGGCTCGATGCCGGCGAGGCGAAGTTCCCTTAGCAGGGCGAAGACTTCGTCGGACGAATAGCCGGCATTGGCATCGAGAATCAAACGGCTGCTCGGATGCCCGCGCCTGATGGCCAGGAGCCGGCCGATATCGTCGGAGCGATCGAGGCCGATCTTGACCTTGAGGATTTCGAAACCTTCGCCGCGGTATTGCCGGGCCAGAATTTCCGCGTCCTCGGCGGCGCAAATGGGTATGGTGATGTCGGTGGCGAGCCGGTTTTGAAACCCGCCGAAAAACCGGAGCAGCGGAATTCCGCAATGGCGCGCCAAGGCATCGATTAGCGCCATCTCGATGCCGGCCCGGACCGACGGGAAGTTCGGGACACGTTCGAGGAGTTCCGCCGAGATCCGCCGCCATTCCCCGGCGTGTCGTCCTCTCAAGCGGCCGGCCTCCTGTTTCAGCGTGTCCAGCGCGATCGCCTGATCCTCGGCCGTCACCGGCGGCAAGGTCGAGGTCTCGCCCCATCCTTCCGATCCATCCGCGAGCGTGACTTGCACCGCGACGTTGCGGACGCGATCGAGTCTCGACGAGGCGATGGTGAACGGTGCGATCAGGGGCACGTCGAGTTTGTGGATATCGACTCGTCTGATTTCGAGGTCTTTGTTCATGGCGTCGTTCGCTGCCTATGTTCGCATTGGGGGCATTATAGGCAGGACTTAGGAAGAATCGCCGTCAAAAGCGCCCCGTCGGACCCGATATGTCGGCAAGGGATTGCCGACCTACGAATTTCTGCCTCGTGTCGAGCCATTATAGGTCAGTAGGTCGGCAACCCCTTGCCGACACACCGGTTTGCCTCTGGATCGATCGGGACGCTTCCGGGTCTCAATTCGTTCAAAAGCTGACCGATGCCGTGACCCGTACCTGCCGCGGCATGACCGGATGTTTGAGAACGCCGTCGACCCCCTCGGGCGGTTCGCCCGGAAGTCGCGAGGTGTAGTAGTAGGCGATATCGTTGCTTTTCGAATCGAACAGGTTGAAGACGTCCACGGCAAGTTTCAGTTGCCGGTATTGATAGCCCGCGCCGAGATTGACCAGGGTCGTGTCGCCCGCGTCGACGCTGCCGTCCTCCGTGAGCGGCACGTGACCGAAGTGGCGCAGCCTCACCGTGGCGAAAAAGTTGTAAGGCAGTTCGGCGACCGCACCGGCGCTGATGACCCGACCCACGGAATTGGGAATGTCGTTGGCGCCGCGCGGCGCGTCCCGATAGCTGGCCGAAGTGAAGGCGAAATCGGCGTCCAGGGTCAGCCAGTCGACCGGCTTGTAGAAATTGGTCCACTCGACTCCGTAGCGTTCGCTTTTACCGGTGGGCTCGGTGGTGCCGGCGTCTCCGGCGAACACCAGTTCCGAGTCGGACTCCAGCCACCACACCGCGAGGGTGGTGTTGAGTCCTTTCACGTACTGACTCCGTATGCCGCCTTCGGCGCCCCGTTGCTTGGCCAGCGGCGGCACGCTGCTTTGCGGAAGCGTGGGGTCGGTGGGGTCGGCTCGCGTGGTCACGCCGCGGGCGTCGTTGGAGTGAAAGCCGTAGCCCAGGTTGACGAAGAATTCGGTATCTTGCCAGGGGCCGAAGATCAGACTGAGCTTGGGGCTGACGATGGAAGCGGTCTCGCTGCCGGAATTTTGCGGGATAAGACGGTCGGCCACGTCGAAGAAAAAGGTGTCGCTTCTGAGCCCGGCCACGGTGCGGAATTTCGGTAGCCAGTGGGTCTGGTTGCTGAAGTAGAACGAGAGGCTGGTTTCGTCCACATCGCCCCGGCTGACCGACCCGATGGTGCGGCGCCGTTCGGTACGGTTCAGGATCAGGTCCATGATGGCATCGTGCCGGACCTGGAAACCCAGCGTGTTGTCCATATCCAAGCCGAACCACCGGTTGAACCAGGTCTGCTCTCCGCTGCCGCCCACGATCACGCGTCGTTCCTTCTGGCCGATTTGATCGCCGTGGACGGGGTCGTCGAGAAAACCGGTGAAATTGGAGAACAGGGCGACATCGTAGTAAGCCGCGTACACGTTAAGCTGATTCTTGTACGAATCGCCGCGGCTCCAGAAGTCGCCGGATAGGCTGTAGCGGTCGGTCTTGCCGGCATCGCTGGGGTCCATTGTTCCGTAAAGATCGATTTGCCCGGATTGCACGGCGCGTTCCGGGATCTGATTGGTGGCGTTCCATTGGGCGCGATAGGCCTTGCCGTGCAGCGCCAGTCCCCAATCTTCACGGTCGATGGTATAGCGCAACATGCCGTTGAACTTGTCGAGTTCTTCCGGCCGCTTCCAGGGACCGTCATTGAAGTTGACTTCGGCGGCGTAGAGGAGATCGCCCGTTCCCAGCGCGTTCGAGTTCGCCGCCACGACGCGGTAATAGTCGTATTCGCCGCCGGTGAACTTCACGAATCCTTGCGGTAGTCGGTGCAGGGTGTGCATGCGCGCATAGCCAGCGGAGGAAAAATCGCCCACGTCGGCGTAGTAAGGCCCCTTGCCGTATTCCACCCGGTCCACCAGTTCCGGAATGATGCCGTTCAGATCCAGATAACCCTGCCCGTGAGCGTGGGTGGGCAGGTTCATGGGGACGCCGTCCACGGTGACGCTGAAGTCGGTGCCATGGTCCAGGTTGAAGCCGCGCAGGAAATACTGGTTCGCTTTGCCGGTGCCGCTGTGCTGGGTGGCGAGGGCGCCCGGCACCACTTCCACCAGTTCGCCGACGCGGGACAGCGGGCGGTATTTGAATTCGGGCTGTCCTACCACGCCTTGCGACGCGGAATTGGCGGCCCCCAAAAGATCGGTGGCGCGGCCCTGGACCTCCACGGTATCCAAAACAAGTAGAGAGGATGGATTTTCCTCTTCGGGTTGGGGGTGGGCCAGCACGGGTTCGGCCAGCGTGCCCAGCGCGATACCGAGTCCCCAGCCAACTATTGAATGAATGGAAAAATGGAGTCGGGTTTTCATGGGCTCAGAATAATATTTCAAGAATGACAGCAACCACCGTGCCGAACGGAATCGTTCAGGGACTCAAGAACGGGAATCGTCGGTATGCTGCGAATTCCGACCGCTGAAGCTTCGGCTTCCGTCCCGCGAAACCTAGCCGAGGGATCAAATCTCGATGTAAACAATCCGGTATTTTTCGAGGAGTGCCTGTAAGTGTGTGCGGCCGTCGCGCCGCGTTATGGCGAAGTGTCCAGATGTTTGTGCGGGAGCGGACCCGGTTGTTAATCAGGCCCGTAAATACCCTCCTGGTATTTCGGGCCGCCGCCCAGGCCCGGTACACGCCCGGCCTGGGCTCACGCGGCTTGTCGCCGCGCCGGGGCATCCCTGCCCCGGATTAACCCGGCCTATAAATATAGGCCGGGTTAATAAAGCCGCCTCCTTAAAAAATCATCCATTAGCTTATACATCCCTAGAAGCTGGACGAGGTGATGGGGTGCACCGTACGCGCTATCGTGGAAGAAAACGCGCACAGCTACCCCAATCATCCAATCCTCCCCGAAACCGCTCTAGCGGGATAGTTCGCCCAAAGGCGCCGCGTGCTGCTCCGGCTTCTTGGGCCCCGGCGTATTGCCGAACGGGCCTTCCTTGCCGCATCCCGCCAAGATCAAACCGATCGAAATGACGATCGCCAAGTGCTTGCTCATGTCCATGCTGGTCTCCTATCGCATGCTTCGGGTGTGTGGTTGGCCTGAATAATCGCTAGAGCTTTCCTTCTTTCTTATAGTATTCGACCTCGTCGTTGATCAATTTGACGACTTCTTCCAGCGTCGTAACGGCAGTCGTAGGTTGCCCTCCGTTTTCCAGATCGGCAATCACCGCTTTCAATCGGCTGCTGGAATTCTGCATGGGCATCGTGCTTTTTTCCTTATAAGAAGCCACCGCCAATTTGCGCGCCTGCTTGGCGCTGTCCAAAGCCGCATCCTTGTTGCCCTGCTTGGCCGCGTCCAAAGCCGATTGGCTGGCTTTCTGCACTTCCACCAGATTCGGCGGCGGATCGGCATAACGCCCGCCAGCAATGCTGACGCCCGCGCTCAGGCTGAGAAACAGGGCCAAGATAATACGCATCATCGAATTGCCTCTCATGTAATGCTCCTTGTATCGATACGATTAAAAAATAGCCCGCGACCGCGGTGAATTCTCGGTGGTCCGTAACACCGAAAAAGCGGTCGCGGGCGGCATGAATATCAGAGGGAGAACGTGCCCCGCATTCAGCCGCCATATATAAGGCAAGTTATGTGCCTTGGTATGTCGCTGCGTCAAATGACGATTCAGTGCTGGAGTGGTCTGTATTGACGGTGCTGTCTAAGAATGGCTTGCCGTCTCTGTAACGAACTGAAAATTAAGGTTGTAATGCCGAAATAAAAGACGTATCAGGAAATTCTATTATGGGAAATGACGCATTATCTAATGAAATACTGTTGGATATCACAGGACTATTATGCGCGCCTATCATGCCGCTTATTAGAGCTCTTGCGAGGACTATGCGAAACCCCATAATGTGCTGTGTGAAAAAACATAAATGGTAGGTAAAGGTCGGGCCGAGATGAGAATATTTTTCGAGCGGCATTATGTATATCACTCGAGGCAACAGGTTTTTAATATGTATCAAATATGTTGCAGTAATCGAAAGGAGATGCCAATAAACCTACTTCTATTTGCTGTTATCCGATCCGCGATTTCCCCCAATACCTCTGTCATTTCCCTTATACCTAATACCTAACTCATTTATAACCGATTGTTTTTAAGCCGATATCCTGCTGGCACAGGAATTGATTGGTATTTTGGCGTTTGCGCATCCTGGGTGTGCCGCAATGCCGTTAAGTTAAGGCGAAGGACGTCACCCCGGCAGGGAATGCCGGGGTCCAGAAGCCATGGATGGCAGAGGCGTGTCACTTCCCTGTGCTCTGGATTCCGGCACAAATTCGCAAGGAGCGAATTTGGACGTGCTAAGCACGGTCCGAAGGACGAGCCCCAGGGAAGGGGCGAGCAATCCCTGCCGGAATGACGCCTTAACTTAACGGCATTGGGGTGTGCCGCCCGTTGGAACGTTGGAACCATCATTTTCACGGATATGAATGTGCTTATCATTGACCGATCGAATCCGGCCTTTCGGACGCCGCTGTCCATGGGGATCGTATTGCTCGGCTGTCTCGCGGCCGCGTCGGCCGAGGCGATCGCAGAGCGGCAACTTCTTGTGGCCGTCGCCGGTTTGGCCGAAACGAGGAGCTTGGACCTGGTCGTGGAGCAGGGGACGATACACGGGCTATTGGCTGGACGTTTCGGCGAGCGCAACCGGGTGGCTTACCTGGGGTCGGCGGATGGCGGGAAAACCTGGAGCGAGCCCAGGTTTCTCGACGGGAGCGGAGAGGCCCCCGTGATTTCCCGGCGCGGCAACGATGCCCGCCTGGCTGTGTACGGCCGGCGCATCGTCGCCGTCTGGCAGGCGCGGGGCGAACTGCCGGGCACGGGACCCTTGATCGTCGCCGCTTCGGAGGATGGAGGGCGGACTTGGCGCCGTGGCCAGAATCCGGCTGCGGGCGACCCTCTGAACAATCAGAGCTATCCGGCGCTCACCGTCGGCGGGGATGGACGCTTTCACCTCGTCTGGCTCGACGACCGCGAGGAAAACGGCAACACCCAGGGGCTCCGCTACGCAGCATCTCGGGACGGCCTCAACTGGAGCAGCCGGACTACCCTGGATCCGGCGGTCTGCACCTGCTGCTGGACTCGGATCGGCGCACTTCCGGATCGCAGCGTGGCGGTGCTGTACCGGGACGCCGATCCGCACGACATGCGCCTCCTTCGCGGCCCGTTGAACGGCGGCGGTTGGCTCGATCTCGGACCGGTCGGGATCGCCGGCTGGAATTTCACCGGCTGTCCTCATTGCGGAGGCGGGCTGGCCATAACCGGAACCGGCGGGCAAACCGTATTGCACAGCGTCGCCTGGACCGGGAAGGAGGAATCGCCCGGGCTCTTCTACTCGCGATCCCCCGATCTTGGAAAACACTGGGAGCCGCCTTTTCTGCTGGGCGACGGGCAAAGCCGGGAAAGCGACATTGCAGCGCTGTCCGCGTCCGATCTGGCCATCGTGTTCAGCCGAGCCGGCGCCGAGGGCGCCGCCGTGTACCTGGTCAGGTCCAGGGATGGCGGTAGGCATTGGTCGGTCCCGGTTGCCCTGACGCCGCCGGATGCCAACGCCGATCACCCCCGAATCGTGGCGACGCCCTGGGGGTTCAGGGCGTTTTGGACAATGGCGCGGCCCGGCGGCGGCAAGGCTTTGGCGATGGCCATTCTCTCCCTATGACGATGAACACCCTAAGACGGCACTTATTACTGATTCTGGCAGGATCGGCACTGGCCAGTCCCGAGCTTGCGGCGCACGCGATTCTGGTGAAGGCCGTACCCGACCGTGAAGCGGTCGTTTCCGAAGCTCCCTCGGAGGTGCTGTTGACCTTCAACGAAAGGGTGGGCGACGCATTCCTGGCAGTCGCGGTCATCGACGCCAAGGGCAAGCGGGTGGACAAGCATGATGCCCGGCTGGACTTCACCGACCGTTCGCGGCTGCGGGCATCGGTGGAAAATCTGGCGCCCGGCCGGTACATGGTGCGCTACCGGGTGCTGTCCGCGGACGGTCACGTCGTGAGCGGCAAGTATTTCTTTCAGCTTCAAGCCAAGTAAGGAGGGCTTTCCGATGATTCTCCACGAGCCGGGTTTCTTTCGGCGTCTTGCGAACCGCGCGGCCGTTGCCGCGCTCGTCCTGGCGGCGGGCGCCGCATCCGCCGCCGGCATTCCGCGCGACAGTTCCAACGGCCGCCAGATGTATCAGGGCGCGTCGATGAGCTGTTTGGTGGCCAACGACTTCTACGCCGTGCACTTCACCGCTCTGCAGGAAGGGCGTCATGAAGGGGAGCAAACCGATTTCGTCAAGTACTGCCAGGAAGTCCCGCGGCCCGGCAAGACCTATCTGACCCTCGACCTGCTCGACCGCGATGTTCGCAACATGCCTGTCAGCTTGCGCGTGGTCGAGGAGGAGTTCGGCGATGACGGTCGACTTCCGAAGGAAAAACGTACCCTGGCGGAAACGCCGGCTGCGGTCTACCGGAACGGTACGGCGGAAATTCACACCGACATCACGGAACCCGGCCATTATGCCGTGATCGCCGTGTTCGGCGAAAACGACGGCTTCGTCAGCGAGGACGATCGGCTGAGGGTGCCGTTCAGCGTCGGCATCGCCGTTCCGAACCCGTCCAACCGTTGGCCCGGCGCCTTGTTCGCCCTGATCGTCGCCATTGTTCTGTCGGTCGTATGCTGGCGCGTCTATCGGGGAATAAGGCCCAAGCTTCCGGTCCGCGCGGCGAATGATGACGCCGAACGGCCGGCGCCGGCGCGCCAGATTCCATGAAAGCGCCGGTCGTTCGACCCGTTTGCGGCCGATGCGCACACGGCAGCGGCATTCTGGCGATGCTCCTGCTGTTCGGTTCGGCGTGGCCGACTCGGGCGGATTGGGCGGAATTCGGCGGTTACGCGGCTCTCGCCGAAGTCGCCGTCGAAGCTGACTCGATCACGGTCAACCTGCGCCTTCGGGAAAGCGGTTTGCCCCGGTTGCGCTCGCTGCTCGGCCGTGCGGACGATACTCCCGCTTCGGAGCTTGCGGGGCAACTTCTGCGCATCGTGGCGGATCGGCAGCCGCTGCCGGAAGCGAAACCCGTGTCCGTGGCGAGGGTCGACTCATCGAAAGACCGGCGCCGAACCGCGGAGGCATATTACGAGGCCGATCTGAATTATCCCTTGGTCCGGCGGCCGAGGACCTTGCACCTGCTGCCCCCGGAGCGCGCCGGCAAGGACTTGGGTCTGATCGTTCTGCACCGGGGCGTGCCCGTGACCGATCTAGCGCCCTTGTCGAAACCGGCCCGCCTGCAATTGGACTGGAACGATTCGTGGCGGTCCCGATTCGATGATGCTGAAATGGCGCGCCGCCACACCGAACCGCGCTCCTTCGTCTATGTCGAGCCTTACGAAGTGCGGCACGAATTGCTGCTGAGGCTGTGCGATCTTCTGCCGCGGCTGAACTTTGCGCCCGTGAATCCGTACCGCATCGAAGGCGCGGAGCGGGAAAGGCTGAAACAGGCGATCGGCGACCTGCTGCTGCATCGCAATTCGCTGCGCCTGGACGGTGAGGCGGCGACGCCCCAGCTGGACCGGGTCGAGTTCATGCGTTATGGGCGCGGCGGCGTGGAAACCGTTGCGGACGGCGAGCCCGTCGACAGCGCCACCGCGGTCGTGGGAGCGATTCTGGTCTATCTGACCGAGCGTCCCGCTGCGGCCGTCGAGCTGAGCTGGGAGCTGTTCGACGCCGGCGGGGCATCGCGGCCGGTCAGCCTGCAACTGAACGACGAAACTTTCGAAGCCGACATGACGCGGCGCGATCCGGTCTTCCGCTGGTCGGTGGAGGAAGCGCTGAAAAATCCCGCTGTGCCGGAAGCCGCCTCGATGATCCAACAACCCTTGGCGGTGGCATCCGCTCCCGGCACCGTATTACTCCGCACTGCCGGCATTGCCCTCGCGGCAGCCGTCGGATGGTGCTGGCGACGGCGCCGGTTTTTGCCGCCGGGCACCGGCGCCCAACTGGGCGTGACCCTGGCCGTGGCCGGGTGCGTCGCCTTTTACCCGGAGATCGCGCACTTTCCCGCCCATGCCGGGAGCACTATCCCGGCGCTTCTCGGGGAGGAGACGATGAAAACCGAGCTGCGGGCCCTGCTGCATAATGTTTATCGGGCCTTTCAATTGCCGGAAGAGGAAGCGGCATACGACCGCCTGGCCATGAGCCTGTCGGGGGAGCTTCTGGACGACATTTATCTTCGCCAGCGCCGGGCTCTGTTGCAGCGGGGCAAGAGATTCGGCGGCGACGGTCGGGTCGAGCGGGTCGAGATTCTCTCCAGCGAAATCCAATCGGTGGACCCGAAATCCGGACGCTGCACGGTCGCCGCCCGCTGGATCGCCCACGGCGCGGTGTCGCATTGGGGCCATTCCCACCCGCGGACTACGCTTTACGCGGCGCGGCTGGTCCTGCGCCAGGCGGAAGATGGCCGCCTGAAGATCACGGACCTCGAATTTATCGAAGGGCGCAGGACGGACCCGGCGACGTAATGATCCAAATCGAAGACCTCGAATTTAGCTACCCGGGCGCCGAATTCCGCCTCGCCGTTCCCGAGCTCCGGATTTCCCACGGCGAGAAAATCGCCTTGATCGGGGCCAGCGGGGCGGGCAAGACGACCCTGCTGAAGCTGATGGCCGGCATCGCGGTCCCGCAGTCCGGGAACGTCCGCGTGGATGGCGTGCCTATGCGCGAGCTCACCGACCGTCAGCGGCGCAACTTCCGTGTTTCGCGCATCGGCTTCGTGTTCCAGGAACTGGAACTCCTCGAATATTTGAACGTACTCGACAACATCGTGCATACCTACCGGATCAATAGGGTTCTCAAGCTCAATGGGCGAGTGAGGGAGCGAGCGGCGGAACTGGCCGAGGCGGCGGGTTTGATGGGCAAGCTAAAGCGGATGCCGCGGGAACTTTCGCAAGGCGAACGGCAGCGGGTCGCGGTATGCCGGGCGCTGTTGCCGGAGCCGGGGCTGATCCTGGCGGACGAGGCGACCGGCAGTCTCGATCCGGGCAACAAGAGTCGGATTCTCGGCCTTTTGTTCCGGATGACAGAGCGCAACGGCGCGACGCTGGCGGCGGTCACGCACGACCACGAACTCCTGCCGCGCTTCGATCGGGTAATCGATCTGAGCGCTTTTCGCCGCTGACCGGATGCAGCACGATTTTTATCTCGCCTGGCGCTATCTTCGCCACAACAAGATCCGCAGCCTGATTCTGGCCGCTTGTCTGGCCATGATCACGGCGCTGCCTCAGGCTCTGCACCGCCTCCTGGACGAGGCCGAGCGCTGGATGTCGGCGCGCGCCGAAGCTACGCCCCTGTTGGTGGGGGCCCAAGGCAGCGCGGCGGACCTGGTGCTGAACGCTCTTTATTTCACCGACGCTCCGGCGTTCATCAGCATGGGCGAGGCCGACCGTATCGCGGCCACCAGCTGGGCCGATCCGCTGCCGGTTTACGCCCGGTTCCGGGTTCGCGGCCTGCCCCTGGTGGGCGTCACGACGGACTACTTCGTATTCCGCGGCTTGGCCCCGGCGGAAGGCGTTCTTCCGGCCCTGCTGGGGGATTGCGTGCTGGGGGCCGAAGCCGCCGAGCGTCTGAAACTCGCACCGGGGGACGTTCTTCCGACAACGCCGGAAAACGTTTTCAACCTGGCCGGCGTCCATCCGCTCAAGTTGAAAGTGGTCGGCATCCTGGCGAAATCCCGCGCTCCCGACGACCGGGCCGTGTTCGTGGATCTTCAGACGGCCTGGGTGATCGAGGGATTGGGGCACGGCCATGAGACCGGGCCGGGGGTGGGCAGGGCGGATGCGGCGTTCGCGCCGTTATCGGGCGATGTCTCGGCCTACACCGAAATCACCCCGGACAACCTGGCATCCTTCCACTTTCACGGCGATCCGGCCGACTTTCCCATCAGCGCGGTGATCGCGGTTCCGCGCGACGTGCGTTCGGCCGCCCTGCTGCGTGGACGCTATCCGGACAGCGAAGCCAAGACGCAAATCGTCCGTCCCTTGGACGTGACCCGTAGCCTGCTACAAAACATCTTCCGCATCGGCGCGCTGTTCGATGCCATTCTTCTGCCATTGGGCGCTGCCGCGCTGCTCATGGTCGCGCTGGTCTTCGCGCTGTCGCTCCGACTGCGGCAGCGCGAAATCGAGACCATCCATCTGATCGGCTGTTCGCCGCTGACCGTGGTCCGGCTGATGGCCGCGGAAATCGCGCTCATCGCGCTGGGCGCCGGAACCCTCGGCTTGGTTCTGGTGCAAGCGGTCCGTGCCGGTGCAGCCGAATTCGTCCGCCATTTCGTTATCGCCTGAGGGAGTTATCCGTGTTTATCTCTTTTTCATGGCGCCGAGTCGCGCCGTACTTGCTGTTTTTAACCGTCGCGGCGACTACCGGTCAGGCGAGCGCCGCCGGCTCACCCGGATTGAAGATCGTCGCCGCAAACTATCCTCTGGCCTATTTCGCCGAGCGGCTGGCGGGCGCCAGGGCGCGTGTGGTTCTACCGGTTCCGACCGGCGCCGATCCGGCGTTTTGGCAACCGAGCGCCGAAACGGTGGGCGAAATGCAGAAAGCGGACCTGATTCTCCTCAACGGTGCCGGTTACGAAAAATGGCTGCCTCAAGTAAGCCTGCCGCGCCTCGGGCTGGCGAACACATCCCTGGCGTTCCGGAACGCTTATCTCCGGATCGAGAACGCCGTCGTCCATAGCCACGGACCCGGTGGCCGACACGCCCACGAAGGTTCAGCCTTCACTACCTGGCTGGATTTCGATCAGGCCGGAAAGCAGGCGCAGGCCGTCGCCGATGCGATCGTCCGAAAGCGGCCGGAATGGAAGAGCGTAGTGACTGGAAACCTGAAGCCACTGCTGGATGACCTTGCCGGCTTGGATGCCGAAATGAAACAAACGGTTGCCGCGGATTCCCGCCGGCCGCTGCTTGCCTCCCACCCTGTCTATCAGTACCTGGCCCGCCGCTACGGTCTGAATCTGAAAAGCGTTCACTGGGAGCCCGACGAAATGCCGCCCGCCGCGGAGTGGAGCGCCTTGCGGGGCCTGCGGGCGAACCATTCGGCGCGCTGGATGATCTGGGAAGCCCAACCCGCTCGGGAGATTGCCGCGAAGCTGAAGACTATGGGTATCGAAAGCGTCGTGTTCGACCCCTGCGCCAATCGACCGGAAGACGGTGATTTTCTGATGGTGATGAAGCGAAACATGGAGGAATTGAAGACGGCGTACCGGTGAAAAAGAGGGCGGACTTTACGAAACTGAGCACAGTCACGACGATTCGGCGTCGTCGCGGCTTCCGGTACAAGGCTGTAACGGAGAAAAAGGATTGCTGTCGGGAATCGGCGTCATAATAGTCCGGCTCTAAAATCCTTCTGCCGGATTCTTCGGCACCATCGGCGGTCCGAATGGCGCTACCGATGCGCCTTGTGCATTCGATATTTTTGCCGATATCGCTTCGACAACCGTTGCCCGTGCTCCTCACACAAGAAACGGTGTTCGCCGGTGAGTCCGGGTACGTTCATGGGCTTTCTGAGATCATAAACCGCCGGCTTGCGGCATTGCTCGCCGACCCAGCACAAAGGGCTATGGTTATGCATGCGTCCTTTCCTCTTCTGACGAGACCAAGGAGGTAATCATGCAAAAACAGGACCATTGCCATCTATGCGAGGGGCTGGATCGGCTTATTCCGTTCGGCATTCGAGTGAACATTATGTAGGGTGGGTTAGCGGAGCGTAACCCACCGATCCGAGACTGCTCAGTGGGTTACGGCCGCGCGGCCTAACCCACCATCGATGGGTTTCGCTTCGCTCTACCCATCCTACAAAATGAATTCCTGATTGAAAGCGATTTTGAATTACAGCCTATCCAAGCAGGTCTTGAAACTCTTCGACAAGCTCGGTGCGAGCCCTGGCCTCAAGCGCCGAGAGGGTTTTTATTCCGCTTTTTCGCCGGGCCAAACCTGCACGAAACCATCCCGATTCGGCATCACGACCCGAGGCAATGTTCCCGCATTCATTTCCGCCCGTTCGTCGACAATACCGTTAATATGCAAAAGGTAAGCCGTGACCGCGTAAACCTGGTCCTCGCTTAGACTGCGGGGTGCGTCCAAGGGCATCGAGCGGCGGATGAAATCGAACAGAGTGGTTGCGTAAGGCCAATAAGTGCCGACGTTTTTGTCCGGATGAGGGCCGGTCAAAGAGCCGCCTCCGGCCAGTTCGCCAGCACTTCCGCCCATGCCTTTGGGCCCGTGGCAGGATACGCACTTCATGTCGAAGATGGCTTTGCCTTCGAGAGCCGTGCCTTTGCCTGGCGGAAGACCGGCGCCGTCGGGGAAGACGTTGATGTCCTGAGCCGCGATCTCACCGGGCGACGCGGGACGGCCCAGCTTGGGGCTTTCCGGCGCGGCGGCGACCGCGGCATTCATGCCGAACAAAAGTAGTGCCGGGGCCAACCACCGTGGCCCGCTTCGGTTACGATCGTTACGCATAGACATGGCTCACAGTGCCATCGGCGGCCACGGCCCAACTGACGATGGCGTTATAGTGGAAATAACCGTGCCGCCCGCGTTCTGCAATGAGCGCCCGGCGCTCCGGCTGGACATAGCCGGTTTCGTCCACGGCGCGGCTTTTGAGCACCAGGGGAGAGCCGTCCCAGCGCCACGGCAGGCGGAAACGGGTAAAACATTGCGGCAAAACCGGTTCCTGCAGCGCCGCTTCCGCCCAACTGCGTCCGCCGTCGGCCGAGATGTCGACCCGCTTGATCCGGCCCCGGCCGCTCCAGGCCAAGCCGCTGATCCGGTAAAGGCCTGGACCTCGTAGATGCTGGCCGGGCGAGGGAAAGGTGATGATCGACTTCGCATCCATGACGAACGTGAATTGCCGCGCCTTGCCGGAAGGCAGCAATTCGGTGTACTTGGCGGTTTCGTTGCGGGCCATCACCGGCTGATTCGCCACCTGCAAGCGGCGCAGCCATTTGACGCTGAGAACCGCTTCCCATCCCGGCAGTATCAGTCGCAACGGGTAACCGTTCTCCGGGCGCAAGCGTTCGCCGTTCTGATAAAGCGCGAGAATCGCGTCATCCATGGCTTTTTCGACCGGAATGCTGATGTTCATCGCGGCGGCGTCCGCGCCTTCGGCGATGAGCCAGCGGGCGTCGGGCCGCAGGCCGGCCTCGTCCAGGATGACGGCGAGCGGAACGCCGGTCCACTCGCTGCACGAGGCCAGACCATGAAAATAGCCGACGGGCGTCTGTATGGGCTCCTCGTGCCAGCCGGCATTGCTGTTGCCCCCGCATTCGACGAAGCAGAGGCGGGAGACCATCGGGTAGCGCAACAGGTCTTCGATGCCGAAAGACAGCGGATTTTCGACCAGCCCGTGAATCAATAGGCGATGTTGGTGCGGATCGATCTGCGGCACGCCATTATGGTGCCGTTCGAAATGAAGACCGTTGGGCGTGACGATGCCTTCGAGTTTATGCAGAGGGGTCCAGGAAATGCCATTGCCCGGCGCGCCGGAATTGGCCGAGATCCAGCGTATGGCCTCTTTTTCGTGAGGCGAGGGGCGGCCGTAATTGGTGAAAGGTTCGCCCGGCGTCTTCATCCAAGGCGGTTCTTCGGCCAGACCTTGGCGCATGTGCCCGACGAGTGCGGCGCCGGCGCCGAACGCCAGTCCTTTTTTCAGAAACAGCCTGCGGTCCAGCAAACCGCCACCCGCCACGGGCTGCAACAGCCCCGGCTCGCGTGCCTCTTGGTCGCTCATTGCGCATCCTTTTTCGGAAGAAATCGGCTGTCGATCTTACTCCGATCGGGAGGCGCAAAGCACCACGGTTTTTCGTGGCCGCCGATCTCCGGACGCCATGTTGTCGTCGTCGGCCACGATAAGAAATTTCGCCTTTCAGGCGAGAATCAGTAAGATTCGTTCAGAAATCGAAAACCGAATGGGTGTGCGGATGCAGGACAGGATGGCCTGCGGCCGGATAAAGAATAATTTTTGATGAAACATCTATGGCTAAGGCAATACAAAAAAACAAGAAACCTGGTCAGAGCGGCCGTAGTTCTGTCGATACCGTGAAACGGGTGTCCGACGATGCGTGACTTTGCAGCCTTTATCATGCGAAGCCGGCTGCATGCGATCGCAATAGCCGGGTTGTTCGGTGTTTTGTCGCTGAAGGTACTTCCGTTCGCCTTGCTCAGCGCTGCGGCGCTCGGTTTGGTCGCATTACGCAAAGGCTGGCTGGAAGGCGCGGTCGTGGCGATCGGTGCCGCGGTCGTGGTCGGGGCCGGCTTTTTTCTGATGGAGCTCAGGCCGGGATTGAATTTCCCGGTCGTGTTTGCGCTCTGGCTGCCGCTGCTGATTTGCGCGGAAGTTTTGCGGCGCACGGAGTCCCAGGGACTGGCGCTGCTTGTGGTGGGACTGACGGTCGGTCTGTTCGTCTTGGGAATGCATTTGGTTACCGGCGATGTGGTCGCCTTCTGGCAGTCATGGCTGAGGCGGGCTGTCGCCGCGGTGCCCGGTGCCACCGTTCAGGGGTTCGAGCGGGACGGAACCTTGCGCCTGATGAATGGTCTGATCGCCGTGCTTTACGGGATCGGCCTGATGTTCAGCCTGTTGTGCGCCCGTTGGCTGCAATCCCTGGTCTACAATCCCGGCGGATTCGGTCCCGAGTTTCAGCGTCTTCGACTGCCACGGCTCGCTTTACCGGTGGTCGTCGGCGCAATTTGGGCGTCGGGTACGGTGAGCCCGATCTTGGTCGCCGATCTCCTCATGGTCGCCGTGATGATTTATTTCTTCGCCGGATTGGCGATCGTGCACGCCCTGGTCGCCTTTCGCCGTTTGCACTGGACATGGTCGGCACCGCCGTATGTGGCTTTGATATTCGCGCCTCAATATGCCGTCGTGGGACTTGCTTTGGTCGGTGCCTTCGATGCCTTGATCGATTTTCGGACCCGAGTGAGGAAAAGGTGAGTCGGTGATGCGTCAGGCGCGCGGATTGCTAATCAGGATCGAGCGATGATTCCTTATCGGGACACCATTCCGACCCGGTATACGCCATGGATGACCTGGACGCTGATCGTGCTGAATCTGGCCGTTTTTGCCTACACCCAGTCGCTGTCCGAACAAGACTTGTACTTTTTTCTGAATTTCCATGGGCTGGTGCCGGCGCGGTATACGAATCCCGAGTGGGCGGCCAGGGTGGGGTACCCGGCCGGCGACTACACGCCGTTCGTGAGCAGTATGTTCATTCATGGCGGAGCGCTCCATCTGGTTCTCAACCTCTGGTTGCTTTGGATATTCGGAGACAACGTCGAGGACCGCATGGGGGGCGTGAGGTTTCTGGCCTTTTATCTGCTCTGCGGTTTGATTGCCGGAGCGGTGCATATTTACACCAATTCCCACTCCAATATCCCGACGATCGGAGCTTCCGGCGCCATAGCGGGTGTCATGGGGGCCTATTATTTCCTGTTTCCGTACGCTCGCGTGGTGATCTGGATGTTCTTCCTGCCCTGGTTCGTGGAGGTGCCGGCTATCGCCTTTTTGGGAATTTGGGTGATGATACAGCTTTATAAAGTCACCGTCGGTCTGCCGTCCGACGAGCCTTTCGCCGATGTCGCCTGGTTCGGGCATCTCGGCGGTTTCATAGCCGGTATGTTGTCGTATCGTCTCTTTTTGCTCTCCGGACGGAAGGACGACTCGTATTACAGAAGGCATTCGACCTGATTCATGACTTATCGCGTCCATCCGTCCGAACGGATTGCCCATCGCGTCGACCGGAACCATTTTCTCTGCCTCTTGAGCGAGCATATTGAGAGAGGGCGCCTGCTGTTCGATACGGAAGATCTCCGCCCCTATGAATGCGACGGGCTTTCCGCCTATCGGGAGCTGCCTTGGATCGTCGCTTTGCCGGAAACGATAGAAGAGGTGCAAGCCGTAGTTCGGCTGTGCCGGGAGCACGGCGTGCCCGTGGTCGCGCGGGGTGCGGGTACCGGGCTTTCCGGCGGGGCCTTGCCTATCGCCAACGGCGTCTTGCTGAGCCTCGCCAAATTCAACCGGATCATCGAAATCGACCGCGCGAACCGGACCGCCCGAGTCCAGCCGGGCGTCCGCAATCTCGCCATCTCGGAAGCCGCCGCGCCTTACGGGCTTTACTACGCGCCCGATCCGTCCTCGCAGATCGCCTGCACCATCGGCGGTAACGTCGCGGAGAACTCGGGCGGCGTCCATTGTCTCAAGTACGGATTGACCGTCCATAACGTCCTCCAGGTCCGGGTCGTGACCATGGACGGCGAGCTCGTTGTGCTGGGCGGATCGGGGTACGACAGTCCAGGTTACGATCTGCTGGCGCTGATCACCGGTTCCGAGGGCTTATTGGGCGTGATCGTCGAGATTACCGTGAAGCTGCTTCCGATTCCCCCTTGCGCACAGGTGCTTTTGGCATCCTTCGACAGCGTCGAGGAGGCGGGCGGGGCGGTGGCCGCCATCATCGGCGCCGGCTTGCTTCCGGCCGGCCTCGAAATGATGGACAACATCACCATTCGGGTGGTGGAAGACTTCGTGCATGCGGGCTATCCGACCGGCGCCGCGGCGATCGTGCTCTGCGAATTCGACGGTATTGCCGAGCAGGTCGAAAGCGATCTTTTCAAGGCGCGGGAAATTTTCCGGGCGGAAGGCGCGACCGAGGTCCGTCAATCGACCAGCGAGGCCGAGCGCAAGACATTCTGGGCGGGCCGCAAGGCGGCATTTCCGGCGGCTGGGCGCATTTCTCCCGATTATTACTGCATGGACGGCACGATTCCGCGCAAGCGTTTGCCCGAAGTATTGCGCCGGATTTCGGAACTCTCGGCGCAATACGGGCTGGTCGTCGGCAATGTGTTTCATGCCGGCGACGGCAATCTGCATCCGCTCATCTTGTACGATGCAAACAATCCCGGAGACCTGGAGCGCGTCGAAGAGCTGGGCGGGAAAATCCTGGAGGCTTGCGTCGAGGTCGGCGGGACCATTACCGGCGAACACGGCGTCGGGATCGAAAAGATCAATCAGATGTGCGTTCAGTTCCGGGCCGCTGAACTGGCGCAATTCCACTCGGTCAAAGCGGCTTTCGATCCCGCCGGGCTGCTCAATCCCGGAAAAGCGATCCCTACGCTGCACCGATGCGCCGAATTCGGCGCGATGCACGTTCATCGCGGACGTGTCGCTCATCCCGAGCTGGAACGTTTCTGATGGACGCCGATCTCAGCGAGAGCCTTCGTCAAGCCGTAGCGGAGGCGACGGATTCCGGAACGCCGCTCACGATCGTCGGCAGCGGGAGCAAGACCTTTTATGGCAGACCGTCGTCCGGCAGCGTGCTGGGAACGGCCGGACACGCCGGAGTCCTGCGCTACGAGCCGACCGAGTTGGTGCTGACCGTGCGCTGCGGCACGCGGCTGTCCGACATCGAATCCGTTCTAGCCGAGTGCGGCCAGATGCTGCCTTTCGAACCGCCTCATCTCGGCGAGAACGCAACCCTGGGAGGCACGCTGGCCTGCGGATTTTCCGGTCCCCGTCGGCCTTTCGCGGGCTCAGCGCGCGATTGCATGCTGGGTTGCAGGATCCTGAACGGCAAGGGCGAAATGCTTTCGTTCGGCGGCGAAGTCATGAAAAACGTCGCCGGTTTCGACATTTCAAGGCTCATGGTAGGCGCCATGGGCACGTTGGGCGTGATCCTGGAGGCGTCGCTCAAAGTGTCGCCCAAACCCGAGCGCGAGTTGACCGTGTGTTTCGAACGGAGCATCGAAGAAGCCTTGAACACCATGAATCTGTGGTGTTCCCAGCCGTGGCCGCTGTCAGGATTGGCCTATGACGGCAGCCGAATCTATGCGCGGTTGTCGGGTTCGGACCGGGCCGTCGATGCCGTATACCGAAAATTCGGCGGCGACGTTTGCGCCGAGGGGGACGAGTTCTGGCGGGACTTGCGCGAGCAGCGTCACGAATTCTTCCGCGCCGACGGCAACCTTTGGCGGATATCCCTGGCACCGGCCACCCCGGCTCTGGATTTGCCGGGTACGTGGTTCTACGACTGGGGCGGCGCGCTGCGCTGGCTGAAGACCGGCGCTCCGTCGGAGAACGTATTCCGGGCGGCGGAAGCGGCCGGCGGTCATGCGAGCTTGTTTCGAGGTCGATCCGGCGACGGGCGGGTGTTTCAGCCATTGCCGAACGGTTTGAAAGCTTTGCATGCGAGTCTGAAGCGGGCCTTCGATCCCATGGGCTTGTTCAACCCCGCACGGCTTTACGAGGACCTCTGATGCAAACCAGGCTGGCCGATTTCGTCAAAGACACGCCCGATGGTCGGGAAGCTGACGCGATTCTCAGAAATTGCGTGCATTGCGGATTCTGTACGGCCACGTGCCCGACCTACCAGCTTTTGGGGGATGAACTGGACGGTCCGCGCGGCCGCATTTATCTGCTGAAACAGATGTTGGAAGGACAGCCGGTCACGGCCAAGACGCAATTGCACCTGGACCGCTGCCTGACCTGCCGGGCTTGCGAAACGACCTGCCCGTCCGGCGTTCGGTACGGCAGGCTGGCCGATATCGGAAGGGGAATACTCGAGGAGAAAGTCCGGCGTCCCTGGCTGCAACGCGTTCAGCGGCTGGCTCTGCGCAAGCTGATGCCGTATCCCGAGCGCTTCGGCCTGCTCGTGGGGCTTGCCAGGCTGGCTCGGCCCGTGCTGCCGGCGGCGGTCCGTGCCAAGATCCCCCCCAAGACTTGGAGCCCGGCGTGGCCGCCCGCGAGACATGCCCGCAGGGTGCTGATCCTGAAAGGTTGCGTGCAACCAGTGATGGCACCGGCCGTCGACGCCGCCGCCGCGAATGTCCTGGACAGAATCGGCATCAGCGCGATTCGCGTCCAGGGGAGCGGCTGCTGCGGGGCACTGAGCCATCATCTGGCGGCACACGAGGAAGGCGCGGCGTTCATGCGGCGCAACATAGACGCCCTGTGGCCGCATATCGAACGGGGGGCGGAGGCGATCGTCAGCACCGCCAGCGGCTGCGGGGTGATGCTGAAGGAATATGTCGACGTGCTCAAGCACGACCCACGGTACGCCGCGAAGGCCGAACGCATCTCCGCGCTGGCGAAGGATATCGGCGAGGTCTTGGCCGGCGAGGACTTGTCCCCGCTCAGGAGATCGAATGAACGCCGAATCGCGTTCCATTCGCCCTGCACGCTCCAGCACGGCCAGAAATTGAGCGGATTGGTCGAAAGCCTGCTGTCGGGATTGGGGTTCGAGCTGACTCCCGTCGACCAGCCCCATCTCTGCTGCGGTTCGGCCGGAACGTACTCGTTGCTGCAGCCGGAGCTTTCCCGGCGGCTTTTGGTCGAGAAAATCCGAGGTCTCGAACAAGGCCGGCCGGAGTGCATCGCGACCGCCAACATAGGCTGCTGGGCTCATTTGCGGTCCAGGGCCAAGGTGCCGGTCCGTCACTGGATCGAATTGCTTCAGCCGTAATTCCGCAACTTTTGTCGCGACGCTGACCTCTTGACAAGCTCGATTGTCGAATGCTAAACCGACGCCGATATCAAGAAATGAATTGTTTCCTTCATGTAGCGAGTTGTGTCAATCAGCAATCAGGAGGACGGTCATGAAGCGTATGTACTATCTCACCAGTAATCTCGACAGCACCGAGCAGATTTCGAACGATATGCACCAGGCAGGCATTACCGACTGGCATTTTCATGTCGTCAGCAAAGACGAGGCAGGCCTTTACCGACGTCATATACACGCTGCAAATCTCATTCAAAAACATGACGTTATCCGATCCGGCGAACGCGGGGCGGTGATAGGCGGCATCGTTGCATTGTTAGCTACGGCGTATGTCATGGCCGCTGAGCCCTTCGGATCGGACGTCAGCGGCTTGGTCTATGTTGCGATCTTCGGCTTCATCACGCTCTTCGGAGCCTGGGTAGGCGGTTTGAGCGGCTTGGCTACGGAGAATCACGCCATAGCCCAGTACCACGACGACATTAACGCCGGGAAATATCTGATCATGATCGACGTGCGCCGCGACCAGGAGGAGAGCGTCCGCTCGCTGATGGCGGAAAAGCATCCGGAAGCACGGCTGATGCGGGTGGGCTCGACTTTCGTCAATCCGTTCGAGTTTGCCAAAACGACACCTGCCTGAATTATTAATCCTTTACGCTTGGCCCTCGGTATTCACGCGATACTAGGTCGTTTGGAACAAACGATCGGTGGCTAATTTTGGTAAAATTTGGCCACCGATCCGTTTTCCTGCCGAGAATGACCCAAAAACTTTTCATAGAAACCATTGGTTGCCAAATGAATGAGTACGATTCCGCGAAGATGCGCGACGTACTCCATGCTTCCCATGGCTTCGAGCTGACCAACGACCCCGAGGAAGCCGATGTCTTGCTGCTGAATACCTGTTCAGTCCGGGAAAAGGCACAAGAAAAGGTTTTTTCGGAATTGGGACGCTGGCGCCCGCTCAAGGACAAGAAACCCGGCGTCGTCATAGGCGTCGGCGGTTGTGTCGCCAGCCAGGAAGGGGAGGCCTTGCAGCGGCGCGCCCCCTATGTCGATATGGTTTTCGGTCCGCAGACCCTGCATAGGCTGCCGGAACTGCTGGACAAAGTAAGAAAGGATAGAGCGCCCGCCATCGATGTTTCTTTCCCGGAGATCGAAAAGTTCGATGCGCTTCCGGAGCCGCGCGCGGAAGGACCCAAAGCCTTTGTCTCGATCATGGAAGGGTGCAGCAAATATTGTACGTTTTGTGTCGTACCTTACACGCGGGGCGAAGAGATCAGCCGTCCTTTGGACGACGTGATCGCGGAAATCGTCGCTTTGACGGAGCAGGGCGTGCGCGAGGTGGTGTTGTTGGGACAGAACGTCAATGCGTACCGAGGTGTGATGGCCGACGGCGAAATCGCCGATTTTGCTTTGCTGCTGAATTACGTGGCTGCGATCGACGGTATAGAGCGCATTCGATTCACCACGTCTCACCCGGTGGAATTTACCGACAGTCTAATCGAAGCTTACGCGGAAATTCCAAAACTGGCAGACCATTTGCATCTCCCCGTACAAAGCGGCAGCAACCGAGTTTTGAGCTTGATGAAACGCGGACATACCCGCGAAGAGTACATCGAGAAAATGCAGAGGCTGCGGGAGGTCAGACCCAACCTCAGTTTGTCGTCGGATTTTATCGTCGGATTTCCCGGCGAAACCGAACAGGACTTCGAAGAGACCATGGATATGATAGAAACTCTGGGTTTCGATCATTCTTACAGCTTTATTTACAGTCCCCGTCCCGGTACGCCGGCGGCCGAAATGACAGACGATGTGCCCATGACGGTGAAAAAGGAACGCTTGGCCCGGTTGCAGACGAGAATCAACGAAATGTCGGCGGAAATTTCCCTCGGCATGGTCAATACGGTGCAGCGTATATTGGTCGAGGGCCTTTCGAAAAAGGATTACGCTCAACTGAGCGGACGTACCGAGAACAACCGGGTAGTCAATTTCTCGGGCCCGTCGAAGCTAACCGGTCAATTTCTGGATGTCCTGATCGTCGAAGCACTGCCCAACTCGCTGCGGGGCAGATGGGTAAACACCTCGGCTCCCGATTTTTCAACCCACGAGACCAGCGGTCTCACCGCATAACTTGCTTAATCATCTGAACTCCTTGCATCTCACTTTAGAACCCGCCGACAACGAGCGGCTGGCCAGTTTGTGTGGCCAATTCGATGAACATCTGCGCCAGATCGAAAGACGGCTGGGCGTGGAGATCGCCAACCGCGGCAATCAGTTCGAAATCATAGGCTCCGGCAAACCGGTGCAGGCCGCGTACAAAGTGCTTCAAAGCCTGTTCGATGCGACCTCGCACGAGGTGATGACGCCCGAGCGCGTCCATCTGTCCTTGCAGGACTCCAATATCGCCGCCATGCTGGAAAGTGCCGGCGACGAGGTCGAACCGCTCGCCATCCGAACCAAGCGTGGCGCGATCAAGCCGAAAGGCGCCAATCAGCAGCGTTATCTCAAGAATATCCAGAGCCACGATATCAACTTCGGCGTCGGCCCCGCCGGAACGGGCAAGACCTATCTGGCCGTGGCTTGTGCCGTTGCCGCCTTGGAACGGGACGAAGTCAGGCGCCTGATTCTCGCGCGTCCGGCGGTCGAAGCCGGCGAGAAGTTGGGCTTCTTGCCGGGCGACATGGCGCAAAAGGTGGATCCTTATTTGCGGCCCTTGTACGACGCTCTCTACGAAATGCTGGGTTTCGAGCGGGTGGCCAAGCTCATCGAGCGCAACGTGATCGAGGTGGCGCCTCTCGCGTTCATGCGCGGACGCACCTTGAACGAGTCGTTCATCATCCTGGACGAGGCGCAGAACACGACCGTCGAGCAGATCAAGATGTTTCTGACCCGGGTGGGGTTCGGTTCCAAGGCCGTGATCACCGGCGACATTACCCAGATCGACCTGCCACGCAACAAGGAATCGGGGCTAAGACATGTCTTGGAGGTCTTGCGCGATGTCGAAGGCATCAGCTTTACCTTCTTTACGTCTCAGGACGTCGTGCGCCATCCTCTGGTGCAACGTATCGTCGCCGCTTACGAGGCCTACGAGCGAGCGAATGTGACCGATCGATCAGCATGATCCTAGAAACGGCAGTTGACCGCTTCGATGCATCAGAAAAGTCCAATGAATTATAAGTGTCCAACCGTGTACCGATCTCACCTGTTCGGTGAAACCACTACGCGCGCGATTGCACGGCGGACGGGCCGCCTGGCGGCGTTGCTCCTTCTTGTGGGGGACGGCCCCACGGCGGCGTCGCGCCTTGCCATCCGGCCCGTCCGCCGCACACTCGCGCGCGTCCAACTGCCGTTTCTAGGATGATAAGCGTCGAAGTCCAGCACGCCACAGTGCGGCAGTGGGTCCCGGAAGACGGAAAATTTCTGCACTGGGCGAGCGCGGCGGCGAAACGGGAGGATGCCGAGTTAGTCATACGGATTGTGGACGAGACGGAAAGCGCCGAATTGAACGAGCATTACCGGCACAAGGCCGGACCGACGAATATTCTCAGTTTTCCTTTTGAAGTGCCGGAAGGCGTTCCCAATCAGTTGCTGGGCGATCTCGTCATCTGTGCCGCCGTCGTCGAGCGCGAAGCGCGCGAGCAAGGCAAAACACTCGAAGCCCACTGGGCGCATATGGTGGTGCACGGTGTGCTGCACCTGCAAGGTTATGATCACATCTCGGAAAGCGACGCCGCCGTCATGGAGGCGGAAGAGATCGCTATTCTCAATGATCTAGGATTTCCCAATCCCTATGAGGAGATCATCACGTCATGAACGAGGAGCAAACGGGCGAGCATCGAAGTTGGCTCGAACGACTAGGCCTTTTCTTCACGGGTGAGCCCGAGGACCGCGAGGATTTATTGGAATTGTTGCGCGCTGCTCAGAAGCGGAATCTGATCGAGCTGGAAGCGCTTTCGATGATCGAAGGGGTCATGCAAGTCTCGGAACTCAAGGTCCGTGACATCATGATTCCCAGAGCCCAAATGGTCGTGGTTTCGCAGGATGCGGAACTGGAGACGATATTTCCGTTGGTGGCCGAGTCCGCCCATTCCCGCTATCCCGTCATTGGAGAGGATCGTACCGAAGTGGTCGGCATTCTCCTGGTGAAGGACCTTTTGATTCACAGCCTCAAGGACAAGACGAAGCGGGTAAAGGAAATCATGCGTCCCGCCCAATTCGTCCCGGAAAGCAAACGACTCAACGTGCTGCTCAAAGAATTCCGTACGACCCGCAGTCACATGGCTATCGTGGTCGACGAGTACGGCGCTGCGGCCGGTTTGGTGACGATCGAGGACGTCTTGGAACAGATCGTCGGAGAGATCGAGGACGAGCACGATTTCGGCGAAGAGGAATACATTTTCAGGAAGAACGATCGCGAATATACGTTGAAGGCTCTGACGCCGATCGACGAGTTCAACGATTACTTTTACGTCGACTTCAACGACGATGAATTCGATACCATCGGGGGGCTGATCGTTCACCAACTCGGCCATGTCCCCAAGAGGGGCGAGAAAGTGGAGATCGATCGCTTCCGCTTCATCGTGCTGCGGGCCGACAGTCGCCGCGTGCACTTACTGAAGCTGATCCTTCTGCCCCAGCCCGAAAGTCAATCCGAGACTAGCGCTCGCGTGGATTGATAAGATTCTGACCGTGTTTTACGACATCCTGGCTCTGATCGGCGGTCTATTGTTGCCGCTGGCGTTTGCCCCGTTCGACTATCCCATTCTTGCCGTCATCGGCTTATTTCTCTTGTTCGCAAGCTGGCTGAACGTCTCGCCGGGGAGGGCGTTTTTGCGCGGCTATCTATTCGGCTTGGGACAATTCGGCCTGGGCGTTTCCTGGGTTTACGTCAGCATGCACGATTACGGCGGCGCCAGTCCGCTGGAGGCCGCAGCGCTGACCTTCGTGTTCACGGCCTTCCTGGCGCTTTATCCGGCACTGGCAGGTTGGCTTTCGCGTCGCTTTTTCATCGGAAGCCGGATCTATCAATCGCTCATCGTTTTCCCGGCCGTTTGGATTTTGGGGGAATGGGTACGAGGCTGGTTCCTGACAGGGTTTCCGTGGCTGCAAGTCGGCTACAGCCAAATCGACACCCCGTTGGCCGCCTACGGCCCCGTCCTCGGGGTCTACGGTATCGGCTGGGTGGTGGCCTTCGTGGCGGGAGGAGTCCTCGCGGCATTTCACTCGGCGCGCAAACCGCGGACCCTCATAGCCGTTGCGATCGTCTTAGTGCTCGGCATGGGTAGGGTGCTGAGCGGCGTTTCCTGGACGCAGCCTGCGGGTGAGCCGTTCAAGGTGACCTTGCTCCAGGGTAACGTGCCTCAAGACATGAAATGGCAGCCCGAATTCCAGCGGGAAACGCTGCAAATGTACACCGAGATGACGCGGAAATCGTGGGGTTCGCGGCTAGTCGTTTGGCCGGAAACCGCCATTCCGGCGTTTTACCATCAGGTCAAGGAGACCTTTCTTGCCGATCTGGAGACGGAAGCGGCGGCGCGGGGTACCGATCTCCTGATCGGCGTACCGTTTTACGATCAAACCCAAGACCGCTATTTCAATGCGGTCGTTGCGCTGGGGGAAACGCCGGGGATCTATTTCAAACGGCATTTGGTACCTTTCGGAGAATATCTGCCGCTGCGGCCGGTGCTGGGTTTCATACTGGACATTCTGGAAATTCCTCTGTCCGATTTCGCCAGCGGAAACGGCGGCCAAGCGGCTCTGGTCGCTGCGGGGCATCCTCTGGCAGCCTCGATCTGCTATGAGGACATCTTCGGCCAGGAGTCGCTGGCCGTTCTACCTCAGGCGGCGTATCTCGTGAACGTTACGAACGACGCCTGGTTCGGCGACTCTATCGCACCCCACCAACATGTGCAGATGGCACGGATGAGGGCGCTCGAAACCGGACGTTACATGCTGCGCGCCACCAACACCGGTATAACCGCGATTATCAGCCCTAAGGGCAAAATCGATGTCGCCGCGCCTTTGTTTCAGCGTACTCAGGTGACCGGGACGATCACGCCCATCGACGGCAGCACGCCTTACGCGCGGTGGGGCGACTGGCCGGTCGTCGTGGTTCTGGTAACGGGCTTGAGTTTCGCCGCTTGGCGTCGTCGGCGCATCCTACAGACGGATTCGTCAGCCGAGTAGGTCGGGAATCCTTTCCCGACATCACGGGTTGGTTAGGCGTTCGTCGGCAAAGGCTTGTTGATCCGCGCCTATCCCATGACGCCCTACGCCGCGATCGACGGCAATGGCAGCCTTCGGTTCTCGCGCAGCAGACGGCCGAATTGCTCCGCCGTGACCGGACGGCTCGAATAATAACCCTGCATGTCGTCGCACCTGTGCCGGCAGAGGAAAGTCAATTGTTCCAGGGTTTCCACGCCCTCCGCGATGACCTTGAGACCAAGGGTGTGGCCCAGCGAGATGACGGTCTGCACGATCACGGCGTCATTGGTGTCGGTTGCGATGTCGCGGACGAAGGACTGGTCTATTTTCAGCCGGTCGAACGGTAGCCGCTTGAGATAACTCAGGCTGGAATAGCCCGTTCCGAAATCGTCCACCGAAAGCTTTACGCCCAACTCTTTCAATTCCTCCAAAATCGGAATGAAACGCTCGGGATCGTGCATGACCATGGTTTCGGTCAATTCCAGTTCCAGATAGCGGCCTTCCAGTCCGGTTTCCCGTAGCGTCTGGTTGACCAGTTTGACGAGATTTCCGCGTTTCAATTGCTTAGCCGAAAGATTGACGGCGACGTCGAACGGCGACAGTCCCGCATCCTGCCAGGCTTTGCTCTGCAAACATGCGGTTTTCAGAGCCCAAGAGCCGATCGCGTGGATTAAACCGGTTTCCTCGGCCATGGGGATAAACCGGGAAGGCAACACCAAGCCTAAGTCCGGATGGCGCCACCGGATCAGCGCTTCCGAGCCGATGATCCTTCCGCCCCTGAGTTCGACCTTGGGCTGATAAAAGAGCTCGAATTGCTGCTGTTCCAAAGCCCGCCGCAACGCGCTTTCCATTTTGATGCGTTCGATCGCGCGCTGGCTCATTTCGCGGGCATAAAGCCTGAAACCGCTGCCGCCTTCCTCCTTGGTTCGGTACATCGCCGTGTCCGCATGCTTGAGCAGCGTCTCCATGTCTTCGCCGTCGGCGGGATAAACGCTCGCTCCGATGCTGCCGCTCATGAACAGTTCGCGTCCCTCGATCAGGAAAGGTTTGGCGATAGCCCGCAAGATCTTGACGGCTACGAACTCGATGTCTTCCATTCTTTCGAGATCCGAGAGCAAGATGAGGAATTCGTCGCCGCCTTGCCTGGCTACCGTATCGCCCTCGCGGACGGACGCCTGGAGACGCTCGGCGACGGCCTGTAGCAAGGCGTCGCCGAGCGCGTGGCCGAAGCTATCGTTGACATCCTTGAACCGGTCCAGATCGAGAAACAGCAAGGCTAAAGGCCGCTCGGTGCGCTTGGCATGGGCCAGCGCCTGGGACAGGCGGTCGGCGAGCAGGGTGCGGTTGGGTAAATGAGTCAGGGCATCGTGGGTCGCCAGGTACTCGATGCTGGCCTCATATTTCTTTCGCTCGGTAATGTCACTTGCGACGCCGTCGAGACGCATAGGGTTTCCGGCCTTGTCGTAAATGACCTTGACCCGGTCTTCCAGCCAGCGTATTTCGCCGTCCGGACGCAGAATACGGTATTCCGCGGTCAACGTACCCGTCTCCAATAGCTCTCCCAGGGTTTTCTGCATCCGCTCCCGGTCATCGGGATGGACGCTTTGCAGCCAGAGGTCCTTGTTCTTCATGAAGTCAGCGACGGGCCGGCCCCAAACTTTCTCCGCCGCGGCGTTGACGTAAAGCGTTTCGCCGGTCGTCGGCGAGAGAGACCAAACGATATTGTCTATCGAGCCGAGGATGCTGCTCAGTTTTTCTTCGGAAATCTTGAGTTCTTCCTCGGTACGTTTACGTTCCACGAACAGGCCGATTTGGCTGCCGATCGCGGTGAACATGTTCATCAAATCTTCCTTGGGTTTGCGGATTTCCCGGCTGAAAAACTCGATGGCTCCGAGCACCCGGCCCTCGAAGCGTATCGGAAAGCCGAATGCGGCGCGGAGCCCGGCATTTCCGGCGAGTGAGGCTCGCAAGAAGCTGGGGTCCCGTGAGAGATCCGCAATCCAGATGGACTTTGCGGACATCCAGATGCGTCCCGGCAGTCCTGCTCCGGGCGCAAAACTCATCGACCGGCTGGACGCTGCGAATTCCTCGGTATCGGAACCGTCCCTGCGCCAGAGGCCCGCGCAGCGCGCCACTTTCGCCCTGTCGTCCACCACCCATAGCGCCCCCACATCCACATCCCAGTTCAGAGTCTCGCAAATCACTTGCAGAATCTTTGGGCTCGCTTCCGCTACCGTTGCCGACTCGGCCAAAATCCGGGCTACTTCGTATTGCGTCGTCAGACGCCGTTCCGCGCGATCGCGGGCTGCTTGGGTTCGGAGGTTGGCTATGCCGTATGCGATATCGTCCGCCAGCTCTTCCATCAGGGCCTGTTCATCGGGACCGAACGCGCCCGGCACGTTGTCGTAAATGCTTAAGGCGCCAAATGTATGGGAGTCGGTTTTGAGGGGGAGGGCGATGACGGAGCGATAGCCCCGCGAGAGAACGTTTTCCCGCCAACCGGGCCATTCCCGAATGATCGCCAGGTCCGGCACGACAACCGTTCTTCCGCTGCGGATCGCCCTGCCGACGGGCGTGCAACAGCTGTCCGTGTCCATCTTGGTGAATCGCCATTCTTGAAGGCACCCGACTTCGCAACCTGCGTGGGCGACCGGGACCAGCGTTCTGTGTTCTTCGTCGCGGACCACGCCGATCCAAGCCATCGGATAGTGGCCCGCTTCGACCATGGTTTGGCACATCTGATCGAACAGGTCGTGCTCCTCCCGGGCATGAATCAACGCGTGGTTGCATTCGGCCATCACGGCGCGCGCACGCAAGGTTTTGCGCAACGACTCCTGAGCCTGCTTACGTTCGGTGATTTCGAGCTGCAAGGCCACGGCCCGGCGCTGCAATTCGTCGTAGAATCCGAGATTTTCATAAGCGGTCGCCACCTGGGCCGTTACGGTAGCGGCGATATCCTCATCGATTTCGTCGAATTCCGCCGCTCCCACCTTATTGGCGACATAAACCCAGCCATAGAGTCGGCTCGAGGATGCAATCGGCAAACCGAGGAGGGAATAGACCGGCGGGTGTGCGGCGGGCAGACCCAAGACCTCGGGATCGCCGCTCAATCCGGCAACGCGCAGTGGACGGCGTTCGGTCAGCAAACGGGCCAAAATTCCGCTTTTGGGCGGCAACGAGTTCGAAAGATCTATCGTTAGGTCTTCCATGCCGCGAGTGTAGACCCGGCACAGGTGTACCTCGTCCTCCTCCAGCAAGCCGACGACGGCATATTGGGCGGCACAGACGTCGTGGGCTGCCCGGCAAAAGGTCTCGAGCAGCCGTTCCGGATCGCGGACCGAGGTAAGTTCCAGTCCCAACTCGATGAGCGTGGCGAGCCTGAGACTGATCTCCTGCAGACGAGTCAGGGACATCGAGAAGCGTGCGGCAATGTCGCGTAACTCGGGCTCTCCGACTGCCGCCGGTGCGGACTCGATGATCCGCGCTACCGACTGGCGGATCGTCTCGATATCGGAGAAGTAGCCTGTGAGTTGGCCGGTTATGTCGCCGAGCGACTCCGTACCGCGCTGAGTCGCCGTCTCGGGCAGACGGTCGGGTTCTATCGCGGGCAGCCCGAGCACGTTTTGTACGACGCCGAGAATTTCCTCGGGCGAGGAGGGTTTGGCCAACACGGCGGTCACTCCGCAGGCCTCGGCCAAGCTTCGCGCTTCCGGCGTGCGGTAGGTTGCGGTGTAAAAGATCACGCGGGTATCCGCGAGCGACGGTTCGGCGCGGAGACGGTTTACCAGTTCGTATCCGTCGATAGCCGGCATCAAGATATCGGTGATAACCAGATCGGGATGCTCGGCTCGGACGAGGTCCAGAGCTTCCGCGCCGTCCGAAGCCTCGAGCAGGCGATGGCCGCCGTAGCCGAGGAGCGTTACCAGAAACTCTCGGTTTAGGGGGCGGTCGTCAACGATCAGAATCTTAGCCATACCGGGCTCCGTCCAGACAATGCTCGATCATTTTCAGCAAGTCAGCGGTTCGATGGGTTTATTAACCCGGCCCATAAATGTAGGCCGAGTTATTTCGGGGCAAGGACGCCCCGGTGCGGCGACAAGCCGCGTGAGCCCAGGCCGGGCGTGTACCGGCCCGGGCGATGGCCAGTAAACGCCAGGAGGGTATTTAGGGGCCTGATTAATTGGTTTCAAGCGGTTGACGCCCTGGCTCGGCATGAGTTCCCGTGCCTTGGCACCAGGCGCCCAGGCGGCGATGAGAATGACTGGCGCGGCTCTGGCCGCTCTAGGAATGCTCCGGTCGTTCATGTTGGGCATCTTCAGGTCGGTCAAAATCGAACCCCAGCGAGTTGGAACGCAAATAGTTCGGCAAGAAACGTTCCAGTTGCCCGACGAAAGACTCCGGCTCGATGGGTTTGGAGAGATAGCCGTCGAACCCGGCAGCAAGCAGAGCGTCGCAATCGCCTGCCATGGCGAAAGCGGTAACTGCCACCACGGGAATGTTCCGGAGGTCGGTACGGCGTCTGAGTTCCCGAATCACGCCATAGCCGTCCAGCTTGGGCAGCTGGATGTCGCAAATAATAAGATCGGGCAGCTCCCGGCGGGCGATCTCCACACCCGCTTCGCCGTCGCGGGCGGCAAGCGTGACATGCCCATACGCTTCCAGCAGATAGGCCATTAGATCCATGCTGTCGGGATTGTCCTCGATGAGGAGTATACGCGCCGGCATCAGCCAGATGTCTTTGACGGCAAGCTTAGGGTGAATGTACTGCCGGCACCGTATTCGCTCCGTACATCGATGTGTCCGCCGATTAGGGAAGCCAGCTTTTGGCAAAGGTACAAGCCCAGTCCGGTGCCTTCGGAGGGACGGTTGGCGGCGGCGTTCACTTGGGTAAACGCCCGAAACAGCTTGGCTTGGTCTTCCGGTTTGATCCCGATGCCGGTGTCCAGCACGCTGACGTCGACCATCGTGTTGCCGTTTTCATGGCGCCGGCTCAACTCGATCGATATCTTGCCCTGTGAGGTGAACTTGACGGCGTTGTTCGCGAGATTGATTAGGATTTGTACGAACGCGCGCCGATCGGTTTCGATGACGATGTCGTCCCGCGGAAGCTCGATCTCGAGTCCGAGGCCTTTTTGTTCCGCCATCGGACGCAGGGTTTCGGCGACCTCCCGAATCGCCTCCTGGCACACAAAGGGTTCCGGATTGGATTTGACTTTGCCCGATTCGATCTTGGCGAGGTCCAGCAAATCATTGATCAGCGACAGCAGATGCTTGGCGCTGGTCTGAATGATCCGGAGCTGTTTTTCCTGTGCCGCGGTGAGAGGCCCCGGCAGCCTCATCAGCATGGTGCCGGTGAAGCCGATGATGGCATTGAGCGGCGTGCGCAGTTCATGGGACATGCCGGCCAGAAAATGGTCCTTGGCCAGATTGGCCCGTTCCAATTCGAGAATCTTCTCGCGCAGGGACTCGTCAAAATGCTTGCGCTCCGTGATGTCTCGGATTGAGGCGATAACGAGGATGCCGTTTTCGGATTCGAGCGCGCTGAGCCCGATATCGGCCGGGAACTCGGAGCCGTCCCGGCGCAGGCCGTGTAGGTCAAATGCGGCATCGATCGGCCGAACCCCCGATTCGTCCAAAAAAGGATTGCTGCGCCCGGCCTGTTCGCCGCGGAAACGATCGGGCATCAGAATATCGACGTTGCGGCCGAGCAGTTCGCTGCGGTCGTAGCCGAACAATTTCTCGGTTTGCGAGTTTACGAATGCGATCCGGCCACCGCGGTCGACGATGACTATAGCGTCCGGCGCCGTTTCCAGTAATTCCCGGAAGCTCTCGGTTCCGGTGATCGCGCCGGACGGGCAGCCCGTTGTCATCGGATTGTTATCGGACTCGATTAGTGACGACATGCCTCAAGCAGATAATGGTGTTCCTGGTCGGACTTCGTCCGCTGTCCAAGGCGGCGAACGAACGCTGTTCTCAGTACTCGGTTCCGCTATTGGTTCGTAGACCGTTTGTCATCTGAAAAAATCCCCTTTTTAGGTGTAAAAAAGTCATTACCCGCATACGCTCCGTGACAATCGTCGATCCGGTTAGCCGGTACTGGATAGCCATGGACCTTCAATCGGCGCGGTTTGTACGGGCTCCCGGTCGGCTCGGGATATAATCCTCCCATGCAAACGATTCCGTTGAATAGTCACCCGTCCACGCCCTGCGAGCTCATCCGCCGTTTCACGGTGCGTGTGCAGAAGACATCGGATGGGGTGCTCGCCCTCGAGTATACGGTCGAAGGGGATGTGGCGGGTCTGCATATTCCGCGCCCTCGGGTTGCACGACGCACCGACGGCCTTTGGCGGCATACTTGCTTCGAGGCATTTCTGATGCACCGCGAAGGGTATTATGAATTCAATTTCGCGCCGTCGAGCGAATGGGCCGTCTATCATTTTGAGTCTTATCGAGACGGCATGTCGGTCGTTAGACAAGCCCCACCTCCGAAAATTTCCCTGACGCTCGATGCCTATCGGCTTGGGCTGAATGCAATGATCGACCTGAACGGTCTATCGACCGAGATCGAGAACGCAACCCTGAGCCTGGCATTGTCTGCCGTGATCGAAGAGCAGGACGGTAGGCTATCGTATTGGGCGTTCAAGCACCCGCCGGGCCAGCCGGATTTCCATCACCCGGACGGTTTCGCGCTCAGGCTCGATTCCGCCGGCAACAACTGAGATTTGCCACAAGGAGACATCGATGAAGTTTGGCATCGACCGGCTGCTCGACAGCCCGGATCTTCGCAAGCCGCTCCGGGGCCGCCGTGTGGCCTTGCTCGCTCATCCAGCCTCCGTCACCGCCGATCTGGTTCATTCCTTGGACGCGCTGGCCGCGCTCGACGGCATCAAGCTCGCGGCCGCTTTCGGACCTCAGCACGGTCTGCGCGGCGACAAGCAGGACAATATGGTCGAGTCGCCGGATTACACCGATCCAGCGCACGGCATTCCGGTCTTCAGCCTATACGGCGAAGTCCGGCGCCCGACCGACGCCATGATGGACAGCTTCGACGTGCTGCTGGTCGATCTGCAGGATCTCGGCTGCCGAATTTATACCTTCATCACGACTTTGCGATACGTACTGGAGGAGGCGGCCAAGAAAGGCAAGACAGTCTGGGTGCTGGACCGGCCGAATCCGGCGGGCCGTCCGATCGAGGGGCTGCGATTGCGAGCCGGTTGGGAGAGTTTCGTGGGGGCCGGCGCGCTTCCCATGCGGCATGGACTTACGCTGGGCGAGTTGGGCCGCTGGTTCGTGGAGAGCCTGCGCCTCGACGTGGATTACCACGTGGTGACGATGGAAGGCTGGGACCCGGCGAATGCGCCGGGCTACGGTTGGCCGCTGGGCGAACGCACCTGGATCAATCCCAGCCCTAACGCGCCGAATCTATGGATGGCGCGCTGCTACGCCGGCACGGTCATGCTGGAAGGCACGACCTTGTCCGAGGGCCGCGGCACCACCCGTCCCTTGGAACTTTTCGGCGCGCCCGATCTGGACGCGAACCGGATCGTCGCCGAGATGCGGGCGCTGGCTCCGGGCTGGCTGCAAGGCTGTCGGCTGCGCGTCTGCTGGTTCGAACCGACGTTCCACAAGCATGCCGGAAAGCTATGCGAAGGCGTGCAGATTCACGTCGAGGACGGCGCCTACGATCATCAAGGATTTCGGCCCTGGCGCCTGCAGGCACTGGCATTCAAAGCGATTCGCAATCTCTGGCCGGACTACGATCTCTGGCGCGATTTTCCTTACGAGTACGAATACGATCGTCTCGCCATCGATCTGATTAACGGTAGCGAACTGCTGCGCCAATGGGTGGACGACGCCGATGCCGCTCCGCGCGATCTCGATGCGCTGACATTGCCGGATGAACGCTCATGGCAGGAAGAGCGGGAAGAGGTACTGCTGTATCGGTGATCAGTTTCCAGCCGGTATTCTTCCGTTTTGGGGATACGGCCAAAAACAGCCGACGTTTCAAATGGTCCTCGGTCCAAGTCTTTGTTTCTTTACCGTAACATGTTTGTTTTTGCGGCTTTTGGACCTCGGGCAATAGCACGTAAATTCTTATTGATAGCTCGCAGGCGCCGTATCATCTAGCTTTGCGAGATAGAGCAAAACGAGCTGACGGGAGCGGTTCATGCCGTGGGCCCATTATTTGTAACGGAAATGATGCAATTTCCATCTCAGCTTTCCCGTTTGCGGCGTCAGGGAATTTTACGTATCTAACGCCTTGTTTTAGTGTGAGAAGCCGGTCAGATATCACTATTGTGAAACATTTCCGGTCGGATAAAGGGCTCCTTTGGCCTCGTTTTTTTGAAGAGCGCGTCAAAGATTTTTACGGGTCCGAGGCTGCATGGCAGAAGCCGTTTGTCGAGCAAGATGTGCAGGTTGAGGGAATGTTCACCGACCGCCAACCGCAGTAAACGTGAATCCAGCGGCCGAAACAGGAAACGCCATCGGCAGCGAGTTTTTGGAAAACGGCTCTGCCCTCATCGTGAGAAAAGACGAATCGTCCGCCTTTGCCGCGGAGCATCGCGTGATATACGGTTGAATAAACGAAAGCCGGCTGAATGCTCCTGAAACGCGCTTAGAAGAGAAAAAAATGCCGGCAGGAAGCCGGCGTTTTTGTTTCGATTCGGCCAAATGACTCTAAGCTTCCGGATCGTACATATCGTGCTTTATCGTATGGCGGTTGGCTATCAGTTCGTCGATCGACGGTTCGTCGTTGAGCGCTCGCTTGATGGCCAGCTTGGTCGCCTCGTAATTGGTGCGGTACAGGTCCTTTTCGTCCAGATTGGGATCTTTGGCGCACTCGGGATCGATCCAGACCAGGCTGATGATGCAGAGGTCATTGACCTGATCGCGAGGAATGATGCCTTCGATCACGCAATCCAGCACGGCATCCGCCGTGGCCGACTGAACCACGCCGCCGAACAGGTTGACGTAAGCGCTGCTTTTCATGGTGACTTTCGGCACCATCAGGGTGGCCGGGCGCACCTGCTGATTGCAGGCTCTGATCGCGAACATGCGGGTATGGCCCGCGGTCTGCCCCATCATGTTGGCGAAGGCTTGTCCGACCGGGCCGTTCACATCGCCGATCAGAATTTCCGGCATGGCGTCGGTATATTGTCCCTCGGCGGCGAGTACGGTGGCTTCGCCGGTCTTGAAGATGATCTTGTCGGACATGGTCTGTCTCCTTAATTGTTTTTTGAAAAAGTCGATATCCGGGGTAGGGAACCGAAGGTGTGCGCGATCCCGACGCCGCCGGAATATTTTCGGACCGTCGTCACTCTATTTCTTAATCCAGCGCCCCGATGGCGATCTGACGTACTGACCCGGCGGAGTTTTCTCGATCGCCGTTTTCCCGGCCAATGTCTCGACAACATTTAAACTGGTGCCGTTGGTTTTGGCGACCTGTTCGTATTTCTGGCGGCGCTTTGCGTTGATATCCGCGATGAGAGCCCTGACATCCGCGGGCGGATTGGGCACGACCGCCTCAAGATAACCGTTAGGCTGTTCGCCCACCAAACCTTGCCTCTTCGCCTCGTCGAGACCGATCGCCCAACTCTGCGACGGCCAGCCGACCATGCCTAGCAGCAACGCCAATAAGGGAGCAATGACCCCACGCAAAGGAAAATATTTGGACATGGCAAATCCTCGTTCGAATCAGAACAGTCCGCTCTCTTTCGAGAGAATCTCTTCCAAGTCTTTTTCGACTTTGACCCGGACTTCGTGATCGATCTTGACGTTGAGATTGATGGTGATGGGCTCCTGCGGCGCAGCCAACTCGACTCGAGGGGTACATGCTGCCAAGAGCGCCATCACGGCGACAGAAGAGACCTTTGCAAAAAAAGTGTCTCGCATCATTGTTGTTTTCTGTATCGAGGCCGAAAAGAGCGGCTGAGGATAGCATCGGGATTTCCCGAGATCTAGCCGCCTTATCGATTCCGTCTAATGTATTTTCCGGTAATGCTCCTGGATTTGCTGGTTCATGCGGTCGGTCAAATCGTCGGCGACGCTCAGGCTGCGCAGGAGCATCAAGATGTTTTCCTGGAGGTTTAGATTGAGATGTATAGGCCGGCCGGACTGCCAATCCGGGTTGTGCCCCTTCAGTTCGACCCGTAGCGTCAAGTCGCCTTTTGGGGTGCTGTCGGCCTTGGCCTTCAGTGTGTTGTACTGGAGGTTGCTCAGGGCCTGATTCACGAACTGTAGGCTCAAATTGTCTTTCGCCATCGCTTTGACTTGTTCCGTCGGCCGATAGCGAATCCAGCCTCCGGGCGGACGCGCCTCAAGCTCGCCCCCGCGGAGCGCAACGTGGGTATTGGTGATTTCCAAGGGCAGCCGTCCGTCGAGGAGGCCCGAACCTTCCACGCCTTGGTGTCTTTCAAGCGCGATGATTTGACTCAGGGACAACCCTTTTAGCGTAAGGGTCACCGGGGTCCCCGGATGGACGGTATCCCATCGAACGGGAATGGCATGGATCGTTCCGCCGAGGATATTGGCGCCAAACTGCCTTAGGTCGATTATCGGGCCGGCGCTTCCGGCGTAACTCGTAACCGCCGCTTTCATGTCCAGGTGGGTGACTGAAACTCCCGAATCCAGGTGTTCGACACTGACTCGAGCGGGATCGACGGTTCGTAAACCGTCTCGGTCAGACAGGACGAGATGGGCGTCCAAGCCTTCAAACCGGATTGTTTTGAATCGGCCGGCCAGACCGTTTGCGTCGACGGTGACCTCGTTTTCGAACCGCAGCGTTTCGCCGGCGCCATGCTTGGCCGACCGCCTCCAGGAGCTGCCCCCGAAGCCGTGGATACGGCCCCCATGGAAGTCGATGGGAAAAGGCCAGGGTTCCAGCAATCGGCTCAGCGTGAAGCCGGATTCACCGAAAACGACAGGTGCCAGTTCGAACTGCGCCGATCCTTGGCCGCTGGCGAATCGGTGGCGTGCCCGACCGTTAAGGAGCAATTTTCCCTGGGAAAGCGTTGCAGTACTCTGGAGATCAAGCTGCTTCGAATCTCCCTGGAATTTGATCAGTATGTCGCCGGCGGGTAAGGGCTTGCCCTGAAATTTCGGTTTGAGGCCCTTAATGCGCAGATCGCCTCTAGCTTTCCAACCGGCGTTTCCGCCACCGAGCTCGGCGACCTCGAAGCTGAGCGCATCGGCCTCGATCGCGCCCTTCGGCGCAGTTAGGGCTGCCGGCCGGGTCAAGAGCGTAAAAGGCTCGAAGTCCCATCGGGTGGGTTCCGTGCCGTAGTGGAGTTTCGCTCCATTGGCGAGTTCGACATCGATTCCGGAGGATGAGATGCCATTCCAGTCGACTGGGGCAAGATGTATCGGAAATTCGGGCGTGAAGTTAAACGTCAGATTCTCCGGTGCTATTTCGACGAGGCCAGCCAGGCCTTTCGGGAAAGTCATCGCGACCATGGGCTCAGCCGGAGAGTTCATCGGACTCTTGATGCGCGCCGACAACTCCGATTTATCCCCGATGCGCCAACGGATTCGGCTCCCTTCGATCCAAGCGCTAGCTTCGATGCTGGACGCGGCGGTTCGGATGGCGCCGCTCGACGGTTCGATCCTGATCTCGAGATGATGATCGCTGCTGATCTTCACGCCTTCCCATGTTTTGCCCTCAACCGGAACGGCGCCTTGCCAGCGGCTTTCGACGCTGCCCGCCAGCAACGGGAGTTTTTGGTCGGGTCCGAACCAAGGCCGCAGCAAACCGTTGACGGCGTCCAGCCTTGCCCGAGCCGAGCCGGCTATGTTCAGGCGGCCTTTTTCGGTTTCGTCGGCACGGTTGGCGACATGAAGGACCGGAGGTGCCGAAGTTTCGGCAGGCCGGATATCCAGTTCGAACTCGCCGCTCACGGCGGCATGTGCCGAGAACGTGAACGCTTGTTCCTCCGCCGGACGGATTTCTCCGGTCAGTGTCCCCTGTCCGTTTCGGATCTGGGCCGTCGCGTGCGCCGTGTAATTACCGCCTGCTGGAGTTCGGAAATATAGGTCTAAGCGCTCGAGAGACAGTTCATCCGCCGGCAAACGGGACAGCCAATGATTCGGTGCGAAAGCGGTAGGTGCGATGTTTTTGCCGGCATCATGTTGAGCCGGCACCTGGCTATCGACAAAGCTGCTTTCGACCTCTGCTCTTGCGATCCGAATGCTGACAAGCCGCCCCGACAGCAATTCCAAGGGTCGATAGCGAGCCTTCAATCCCGTCGCGCGCAGGGTAAGCGCCCGGTTTCCGGAACGGCGGCTCATTTGAATGGTGTCGAAGCGCAGTTCATCCCAGGACGGGCGTCCGGAATTGACGTCGATCCGAGTAAACCCGGCCAGGGCGAGTCGGTATCGAAGAAATTCCGCAATGACTGCGGGGACCGCCCAATATATCGTGATGAGCGCCAGCATGCCGGCCAGCAGGACGAAATAGCGCCGTTTTTGAGCCGCGGGACCGGTTGCTTTCATCGCGAACATCGGGTGTATTCTTGAATCAAACTTGGCTATGAACGATCGGAGGGCGAATCATGACCGTCATGAAAACCGGGTCCGATAGCAATAGGCTCGATCAGGTCGTTGCCGAAGCCCGGCGTAACCGGGAGGAGCGGGAACGCGGCTATCGGGAGCAGGCTCTGAAACTATACCCTTGGGTTTGCGGGCGTTGCGCCCGTGAGTTTTCACGCGAAAATCTCAGCGAGCTTACGGTCCATCATAGAGATCATAATCACGACAATAATCCGCCGGACGGAAGCAATTGGGAACTGCTTTGCATCTACTGCCACGATAACGAACATTCCCGTTATTTGAACGCAGGGCAATCGAGCGGAGAAGAACGGCAGAATGCGAGCATCACCTTCAAGCCGTTCGCCAACCTCGATGCCCTGTTGAAAAAGCAGGAATCATGAGGCCTAATCCGCGTTTTCCATCTCGAAGGTCGAAGCATGATCGAAGAACGCTTGGTAGACTTGGAAACCAAACTCGCCTATCAGGAAGATACGATTCAGGCATTGAATAACGTCGTGTGCGAACAGCAAAAACAGATCGATCAACTGGAGGCGACTTGCAAGCTTCTCATCGACCGCATCGGGCAGTTGGCGGCAGCTGCCGAGCTGGGCAAGATCGTGGATGAGAAACCGCCCCACTATTGAAATGCCGTGTTGAAAATTTCGAACCAGGTCTGCCTTTCGCTCTCCGAAGTGGAACTCAACCCCACGCGTGCCCAGGGAGCGGGCGGGCAGAACGTTAACAAGGTGTCGACGGCCATTCATTTGCGCTTCGATATCAGGGCATCGTCCTTGCCCGAAATGTATAAGGAAAAACTGCTGACGCTGAAAGATCAGCGCGTTTCGAGCGAAGGCTTCGTCATTATCAAGGCTCAGCAGTTTCGAAGCCAGGAACAGAATCGGGAGGATGCGCTTGCGCGGCTGATTTCGCTGATAAAAAGCGCCGCGGCCACCCGCAAGACGCGAAAATCGACTCGCCCGACCAGAAGCTCTCAGAAAAGGCGGTTGGACAGCAAGAATAAACACGGACGACTCAAGGCATCGAGACGCAAACCAGCCGAGTAGGGCGGGCGATGCCGATCCTATGACCCACGCGTGAGCGAGGCCAATTTCGATTCGAGCCGATTCACGTCTGTCTTCAATTCATCGACCAATCGCTCCAGGCGATCCAGCCGTTCGCGCTCGGAAACCGAAAGCTCAAGCTCTCTTTCCGTATCCTCGCTGTTCGCCGTTAGCTGGTCTTCGCCAAAAAACAAATGCATGAACCTGGATTCGCGCTTTCCCGGCTCGCGCGGCAATCTCGCGATCAGAGGCTCTTCCCGATTCATCAGCTTGGCCAGCGTGTTCTCGACCTCCTGCACGTTGCCGAACTTGCATAGGCGCTCGGTCCGGGTGCGTAATTCGCCCGGCGTTTGCGGCCCACGAAGTAGCAACTCGCAGGCGATACCAGTCTCTTGCTTGGAGAGCTTCAGATCGCCGAATTCCGCATTGCAGAACCGGTGCTGGTATTTGGTGACTCGATTGCCGAATCCGCTGCCGGCACTGACGAGGTATTTCTTTACGAGTCCATCGACTATCTGCTGCACCGTCGCTTCGTCGAGATCGAGCACCGGATCGCGATTGCTTTTCTGATTGCACGCATTGGTCAGGGCGTTGAGCGATAGGGGATATTGTTCGGGGGTGGTGATTTCCTTCTCGATCAAACAACCGATGACGCGGGCTTCATAAGGCGTGAGCTTAATTTTCATTAGGGTTTATACGTAGAGTTTGAAGTGCGGAGCGTTGCCGGCTCAAGGATAATCAAAAATCTAATCTTAGATTGCGCTTTTTGGGAGAGACGAGGATGGCAACCTGTAGAATGGCGTTCATGAATACGGTCACAGACGTCCATCCCTTTTCGTCCTTAACACCCGATTGCGTCATGAACGCATTGGACAGCGCAGGCTTTCACAGCGACGGCAGCCTGTTGGCGCTCCACAGCTACGAGAACCGTGTTTATCGGGTCGGCATGGAAGACGGATCGCCGGTGGTCGTGAAATTCTACCGACCCGGACGGTGGAGCAAAGCCGCCATTCTCGAAGAACATGCCTTCGTTCGGGAGCTTGCGGAGTCCGAATTGCCGGTCGTGCCGGCCTTGCCGGGTGCCGGAGGCTCGACATTGCACGAGTTCGGCGGCTTTCGCTTCGCCGTGTTTCCGACCCAAGGCGGATATGCTCCGGAATTCAACGACCACGCCGCATTGATGCGAATGGGGCGGCTAATCGGCCGTATTCATGCTGTCGGTTCGCTCAAGCCGTATCGGCACCGTCCTGCCCTGGATATCGCCAGTTTCGGCGAAGAGCCCAGAGATTATCTGCTGTCTCACGGCGTGATTCCGGCGGACATCGTCGACGCTTATCGGGAAGCGGCGAATCAAGCGCTAGCGGGCGTGAGACGCTGTTTCGAGCGCGCGGGTTCCGTGCGCACGCTGCGGCTGCACGGAGATTGCTATCCCGGAAATATGTTGTGGGCGGACGATGGTCCGCATTTCGTCGATTTCGACGACAGCCGCATGGGGCCTGCGATCCAGGATTTGTGGATGCTGTTGTCGGGAGACAGTACGGAGATGACGCAGCAATTGAGTCCTTTGCTCTCCGGTTACCAAAGTTTTTTCGAGTTCGATACCCGCGAGCTGCATTTAATCGAAGCGCTGCGCACCCTGCGGCTGATTCACTACACCGCATGGATCGCAAGACGCTGGGATGACCCCGCTTTCCCGATCGCATTTCCGTGGTTCAATACGCCGCGTTACTGGCACGACCGGATACTTGAACTGCGCGAACAGATTGCCGCAATGGACGTACCACCGCTTTGCCCGGCATGAAAACGGGCAAACGATGAAGAATGGCGCCCTGCGATCGCAGGTGCTGTCCGAAGAGTGACTTAGCGGGTAAGTCGTTCCGGCCTTTCCGAGTTCGGAGAGGCCGGAACGGATTCTAACCGGCGCCGAGGCGGGGCTCTGCCGCCGGTTTAGCGAATATCAATAGCGGTGTCCGCCGCCGCCGAATCCGCCGCTGCGTCGGCCGCCACCGAAACCGCCGCCGGATCTTTCTTCGCGGGGGCGGGCCTCGTTAACGGTGAGGCTACGTCCACCGACCTCTTTGCCATGCAGGGCGCTGATTGCGGCTCGGGCCTGTTGATCGGTACCCATTTCTACGAAGCCGAAGCCTTTGGAGCGGCCGGTTTCGCGATCCATGATCACGTTCGCGGACTGCACCGTACCATGTGGGGCGAAGAGTTGCTCCAGCTCGCTGTTGTCAATGCTGTAGCTCAGGTTGCCGACATACAATTTCGTACTCATCAAAAATTCCTCGATAGGAAAACAAACAAAAAACACTTAATAAACACAGATCGAGCCCGTAATCGCGGGTGCGCTGGGTCTATTAATAAACACCTTTTCTGGAAAGGATTCTGTAGGTAAAAGTTCGTGCTGGACACGAAAGCTTTCGTATATTAGTCCGGTTCACTCGCCCGGTACTTAACGTCGCCGGCCGCGGCCGCTCCGCTCGCGGGGACGCTCCTGATTAACCCGAAGACTGTTGCCCCTCAAGTTGCGGCCATTCAGTCCGGCGATTGCCGCGCGCGCTTCGTGGCCCTCCATCTCGACGAAGCCGAAGCCGCGGCAACGACCGGAAAAAATGTCGCGAGCCAGTTCGATCGAGCGTACCCGGCCGTATTCCGCAAAAAGTTCGTTGAACTCCCGTTCGGTAGTATCGGCCGGCAGATTTCCGGCATAAATTCTCAGCATGGATTGTCTCCTGTGGGCGCAACCAAGATAGGCGGCGTCATGGTTGAATGATCCGAGGGCATGGACCGATCGATCCGCGCCTCGGCGTTGATTGCCGCATCAGCCGGGTAATCTGTGGACCAGGATTTCCGACTGTTTGCGGTGTATAGCCTTCCGGTGAAGGAAGAGCGGGAAGTTTGCGGCCAAGCAGCTGCTCGATGTTTTTCAGCTGTAAAGTTTCGTGTCGAAAGACCGGCGATGCTGCATCGTTGTTCGAGCCGGTACGGCCTATGCGACGTACGTATTCTGCCGCCGATACCCGTCTGGGCTTCGGTTAGCAAATCACCTCCATTTAGTACGGCTGGAATGGTCTGCGATTGGATCGGCGTGGGAGCCGTGTGGGCTTGATCGGCGACAATGCGTGACGGGATGTTGGATAGGCTGAGAGACTCAAAGGGCATTCGAACTTTCCTGGCTCTTGCCTGCCACGACGAGCGTGGCACCGGTCGAGCACGAGCACTGTTGCTGTGACCACAGGGCGGACCCGAAGGACGCACCGCGTGCGGTTTGCGGGAGGAGGCGGGGACTAGCAGGTGCCGTTAAGGCATTGACTGAAAGGAAAATTCCGTATCCTCGTGGCGAAGACCGGTCTTGCGCCGCGACAAACTATGTGCAGCCTACTCCAATTTCGTCAAAGAAGCTAGTCCGATCGTAGAAAACGTATTCGAACATGGAACATCGACAGCACGGCGGTATGGCAAGTACCACTTTAACCTTTCGATCAACCACAACCGTCCGCTTTTTTCACCGAGCGAACGCCTGAGTTTTTGCCAGCTTGTAGTTGCCGTTCTTGGGGCTTAATGACGCATTGGTTCTGGTCGCGGTGCCGCCGGCCTTGACGTTGCCGGGATAGCTTACCTTAACGTGAGCTGATGCCCCTTTGTTTTCCGGTTGCTGCGCTGCCAGACGATTCTGCTGCGCCCGGTACGCGATCTGCCGGAGTGTACCCGAGGGTAGCCAGACCGCCGTGCCGGCGGGTAAAGCCGCCCTGTCGGACTGAGCCGGTCCGCTCCAGGCCGCATTCAGGGCGATGAGCTGAGACTTGTCGGTTGCGTATTGACGAGCCAAAGTCGAAACGAAGGTATTCTGCGTTATGACGACACGGTCCCAGTCAAGAGGCTTTTCATATCGTATGCCCTCGGCAAAGAAACGTTCGGGCTGACTGGCGACCTCCCGTGCTGCCAGAAATTCGGCGTAGAAATTACGGGAAGCGAAACCGAATTGGGGATGGTCGTAATCGGAAACGATCCGCATGAAGTCATGGCCGAAAGACTGCTTCGCGCGCATCATGCCCGAAATGCCATGATTGTAGGACGTGATTGCCAGGGGCCAGCTGCCGAGCTTGCCGTAGGCATAGCTTAGATAACGGGCGGCGCCGTGAGCCGAAGCGATGGGATCCAGGCGCTCGTCGATGATCGTGTTGACGTTCATGAATCGCTCGGCCGCCCCGCGCGTAAACTGCCACACGCCCACGGCGCCTGCCGAGGAACGCGCCTGCGTTTGGAACGACGATTCCACATGGGGCAAATGCGCTAAATCCTCGGGGAGGCCCGCGTGGCGGAAAATCTCCCGAAAGTGGCGATCATAACGACCGCTGATTTCCAAACCCCTCTTGAAGCGCTCGCGAAGGCCGCGCTGACCGCGGAGCCGCTCGCTCGCGCCCAGTAGTGCCGTCTTGAGATCCCCGCGTGGACTGATCTTCACGGCCAGTCTTCGGTCGTCCTGGGTCAGAGGAATTCCCGCAGAGACCTTTTGTTCCAGGTCGCGCAATCGGGACTGCCAATAGGCTGTCCGTTCGCGCACCAGTTCTTTCTGGATCGGGGTATAGCCCTCGGTGATATTGCCGGGGAGCTGAATCACTTCATAAATCACATCCAGAAAACGGTTATCGTGCAGAACGACTTGAGAACGGCTCCAGACGCCGTAGACATTGCGCCAGAAGGCGACTTGCGTTTCCAGGGCCACGGGCTTCGGGAACATACCCGAGGTAATCGAGACGGAAGACATCGCGCGAAGCCGCGACGATGCATCCGCCGATTGCGCCATCGAGGCCGCGGGTGCTACGGCCTTCTGGTGAAGGCTTCCATGGTGAATCCGATGATGTTTTTGCATCGTGGAAGGACCGGAACAGCCGCCTGCCATGAGAACAGGCACAACCATCAGAAGACACTGGATCAGTCTGCGAGTCATCGACGAGCCCCCCAAGCCGGCTCAAGAATTTTTTTCGGAAGAAACGCTTTTCGCCGAGAACTCAAACGACCCGCGATTGCGGATCGAAATTCGGCTACGTGGATAAAATCATTGTAGCTCGAGTATGCGGAAAGTTGGGGGACATTCGAGTTAGCAGAGTTTTTCCAGCTAACGTCGGCGGCCACCGCCGCCGCGCCGGCCGCGCGGCCGCTCTTCGTTAACGCGTAGCGTGTTGCCCCGCAGATTGCGGCCGTTCAATCCGGCGATCGCCGCACGCGCCTCATGACCCTCCATCTCGACGAAGCCGAAGCCGCGGCAACGTCCCGAAAAGATATCGCGAGCCAATTCGATCGAGCGTACTCGTCCATAGGCCGCAAATAGTTCGGTAAACTCCTGTTCCGTCATATCCGGGGGGAGATTGCCGGCATACACTCTCAACATAATGCTTCTCCTTTGGTGCCGTCCGGATAGGCCTGACATGGTTCCATACGAAGTCCAACCGGGCTGCAACGTTTCGTTGGGGAAAACCGCCTGGTGGGGTGAGGCCCGATGCGCTGCACGAGATTTGGACGAGGAGGCGAGGCTTGAGGGACGTCTGGCAGTGTAGTTGCCTGACAAGATCGAATCCTCGGGGTGCAGCGCTCTTCGCCACCGAACGATAATAGGTCAAGGATACCGCGATGGCATCGCTTTATCCAAAACCGCTTATGTCGCGAAGATCGGAGTCGGCCCGGTTCGGCAGTCAGCATATGACAAGAACCGGCCAGCAAACGTTCGTGTCGCCGTGCTGCCAACATCGCTCCTCTTCGAGGAACCGGGCGAACGGTTCGTGATCCGTGTAGACGCTTCCGTCGGATATGAAGAAATGCTCGAAAGGACCGAAACGTTCGGACCCGCCGCCAAAGGTGTCCTCAAAATGAATCGAGGCGCCGGTCCGGCAGTCGCATCGGGAAAATAAATTGCCCTGAATCTCCCAGAAGTGGTTTTGATAGCGCCCCACGATTTCGTTGTCCGGACCTTGGCGAATCACATGACCGCTGATTCGAAAATACGGGGCCGGACCCAAAGTAACAGCATGTTCCGGAATGACGGATTCGAAGCTTAATCGGACCATAATCGCATGCTCCATAGAATTTCTTGAATCGCTTCTCCTTCCCGACACCGAAAAGGCACACTGGTTCACTGACCGGCAGGCTGCCGGCTATGAAGACCAAGATCGCGATAGCCGTGAATTTCTGTGGATTTCGAGATCTTGCGATCGGTACTTGGACGGGCCGGATACTTATCGTTTGTTGTTTTTCGAGACAAAAAACGAACAATTCCGCCCCACGGTTAGGCCATGGGCAGAGCGAAAAACGACGCTAAGGAGAACTTCGGAAGCTCTTCGTTTCCGGTCCTCTTAATTTTTCGTTCGGGCGCGATGGAAAAGTCCACTGTCCAAACCTGCGATCTTCTCCGGCCAAGGCGGCAAGGTCGGCGGCATAGCCTTGTAATTTCTCGTCCAGGGCAGCTCGCTGTTCGGGCGTTGCGGACGTAATTACTTTGGCGATCAACTCCGCATTCGACTGACGTAGGGTCTGAATATAGGCGCGCCGCTGGGGGTCTGTTTGGTCGGCCAGTTCGGCGAAATAGGTGCGAATCCAGTCCGTTGCGACTCGCTCCTCCGGCTTCCGTTCCTGGATTTTCGAAAGCAGGGCTAGAAAATCGCGCTGCCGTGCTTCGCGCTCGTCTGCCCAGGTGTAGTTGCCGTTGTCGCGTCCGGCTATGGCGTTTCGGATGATGGTTCGTTGTTCGTCGGTGAGTTTCCCGAGCCAAAACTCGGCACGCTTGATAAAAAGCTTCGCCTTGGCTCCGGGGGCATTGTCCGCGCTGTTATGCAGATAACCGTATTTCTTTCGGAATTGTGCATTGTCATCGCTGAGTTCGCGCTGTACCTGCCTGATCTGATTAGGCTTGAGCGTCAGTGCGAGCCTGGCGATTTCCGGGGCGGCCCGCTCGCCGAGTATTTCCAGTCGTCGGTTGATCCTCTGCTGAAAATCAGTAACCTCGGATGGCGTCATCGGCCCCTTTGCTTTCGTCCGAATGTCGTCGAGTAAGGCCGAATAAGCATGCAATTGCGTCGCGCGATGCCAGGCCAGTAACGCGTTGATTCGATCTTTAGCCAAGGTTTTCTGCGTCTTTTCCAGATCGAAATACTCATCAAGCCGGAAGATCAGCAAGGTATCCGCATGGTTATAACCGAACCGAATGCTGGTGCAGGCCGCGAGCGGCAGCACTATCGCGGATACGACGATCAAGTGCCATCGGCGGATCAGGATGGTGAGGGACGATACGTTCATTTGCCGTCCATATTCTGGCGAATACACGTCGAGCTCCTATCGTGAGGTACGCTGTCACTTAGTAGAAGAGAAAAATTCAAAGCCATTGCGAACGATTTCAGTTTACGAAGCGGAGCCAGTTAGATTTCGACCACGGTCCCGAGTTCGATCACACGGTCCGGAGGTATTCTGAAAAAGTCCATGGCGCTCTCGGTATTGCGCGCCAGGCGGATAAAGAGGCGCTCGCGCCAGAGAGCCATACCCGGGCGGGGCGTCGAAATGACGGCTTCCCGGCTGAAGAAAAACGAGGCATTGGCCAAATCGATCTCGAGGTCCCGTTCTTTGCACAAGGCCAGGGCGTCCGGCACATTGGGCTCCTGATTGAAACCGAAGTAAATCTTGACTCGGTATAACTCGTCGCCGAAGTGCCTGATTTTGATGCGTTCGGAGCGAGGCACCCAGGGCACGTCTTTGACGATTACGGTCAGCACGATCACCCGTTCGTGCAGAATCTTGTTGATCGCCAGATTGTTCAAGAGGGACTGAGGGACACCCCGGCGGCCGGCTGTGAGATAAATGGCGGTTCCGGGAATACGCCGCGGCGGTTCTGCGTGAAAACGCATGAGCAAGGTTTCGAACGATATCGCTCTTTCGTTCAAGCGTTTTCCGAGCAACGTGCGTCCTTGTTGCCAGGTGGTCATCACGGTAAACAGGACAACGCCAACCCCAAGGGGAATCCACCCGCCTTGGGTGAATTTCAAGCTATTGGCCATAAGGAAGGCGGTGTCGATAATCAAGAAGCAGCCTACGACCGCCAGGCTGGTCATCCATCTCCATTGCCAGAGCCTTTTGAATACGAAGAAAGCCAACAGGCTCGTGATGACCATCGTGCCGGTAACGGCGATGCCGTAAGCGGCGGCCAATCGTTGGGACGATTCGAATTGCACGACCAGGGTAAAGACTGCGGCCAATAAAAGCCAATTGACGACCGGCAGGTAGATTTGGCCGGGGAAAAACAGCGACGTGTGATAAATACGCACCCGCGGCAAGTAACCAAGCTGGATCGCCTGCAACGTCGTCGAGAATACCCCGGAAATTACGGCTTGGGACGCAATCACCGTCGTAATCGTCGCCAATATGAGCAGCGGGAGGGCTCCCCATTCCGGTGCTAGAAGGTAGAACGGATTTTGGGTAGCCTCCGATTCGCGCAGCAGCAATGCGCCTTGGCCAAAGTAGTTCAGCAACAGGGCCGGAAGAGCCACGGCAAACCAGGCCATGCGAATCGGCCGAACGCCGAAATGGCCGATATCCGCATAAAGAGCTTCGGCTCCGGTCACCACCAAGACAACCGCGCCCAGGACCACCAGCGAATACCATTCCTCTTCGATCAAAAAACGAGCGCCGTACCACGGATTCGCTGCTACCAATACCTGCGGGGTAGCGAGAATGCTGCGCGCACCGAGGATTCCGAGGCAAAAAAACCATAGGAGCATGATCGGGCCGAACAGCCGGCCGACACGACTCGTACCCTTGCGTTGGAGAAGAAATAAAAGGGTCAGGATCGCCAGGGTCACCGGCACGACAAATTCGTTGAGTTTCGGAGCCACGACCGCCAGGCCTTCGACGGCGCTCGTAACCGTAACTGCGGGTGTGAGAATGCCGTCGCCATAAAATAAGGCGGCGCCGATGAGACCGATCAGAACGATTACGCGTCGCCGGCGGGGTGAATCGATCGCAGCGCGAGACGCAAGCGATACCAAGGCCATGATTCCGCCTTCGCCTCGGTTGTCGGCCCGCAGCATGATCGCGGCATATTTCAGGCAGACGATCACGATCAGCGACCAGAAAATAAGTGACAGCACGCCGAGTATATTGGTCTCGCTGGGCGCAATGGCGTGAGGTCCGCTGAAGGCGACGCGCATGGCATAAAGCGGACTGGTGCCGATGTCGCCGAACACGATTCCGAGCGTGCCGACCAGCGTAACGGTTCTACCGGGCTTTAGGCGTTGCAATGTCGAATGCGCTTGCATTTTTCAGGCGTGTGGCGGTCGAGACGAACGATGGTTGCACTTCACAATGCGGAGATCCTTGTGTTTTATCAATGACCGCTCACGGCAGACTTTGCCCTTTGACTCCTCGGCCGGCTCATTGCTCCCCAGAACGGCAACGCAAAGACCCGTCCGACGGCCGTCTCCGGGTTTAACGACAGACGGGCGTCGAAAGATTGGCGGTTGTTCGCTGGACCGTGCCAGGCGCTCACCTTTACGATACTCGCCTTAGAATTGAGGGGCGTACCGTTAACCCGATGAAAATGTCCCATACTTAGCTCCTATACAGTCGATCGCGGTTAGCTGTGGCCCGATCGGCCATAACGAATGCAGCGATTCGGAACGGCCTATGCGAGATCGGTAGCGTACTGCCGAAACGGTTTTCAAGGCATTGGGCTTTGAACGCGACCGATGCGAGTCGTTCTCAACGGGGTGGTGGATGAAGGTAGATACACTAATGCAATCGGAGGAACGGCTTCGGCGAAACCGCAACTCCTTGCTGGAGCAACAACGCGCGCTGGCCTCGCTAACGCGTAGCGAAATTTTTTCGGCTGAGGATGCGCTCGAGGCGATTCGCCTGCTGACTCGAACCACCGCGACGGAGTTGGACATCGAGCGCATCAGTGTATGGCGGTTTACCGAAGACCGGCTCGCCATCGAATGCATGGATCTCTACGAGCGCTCCCGGCAACGGCACAGTTCCGGGATGACATTACGCCAGGAGGATTTTCCGAGCTATTTCAAAGGACTTGAAACCGAGGAAGCCATCGTGGCGAACGATGCGTGTCATCATCCTTCTACCGCCGAGTTTTCCGCTGTGTACCTGCGTCCTTTACGGATCAGCTCGATGCTCGATGTGCCGATACACGTCTTCGGGCGCGTCGAGGGCGTCCTATGCTGCGAGCACACCGGCGAAACGCTCAGCTGGTCTGCGGAAGAACGCTTTTTCGCCATTGCCGTGGCCAATCTCGCCGCTCTCGTGATCGAACAAAACGAGCGCAAACGTACCGAGGCCTTGTTGCGCGGCCAGAGAGACATGCTGGAGATGATCGCCAACGGAGCGCCCCTCGAGCATACCCTGGCTGCACTGGCGCGTACGATCGAACAGCAGGATGACAAAATACTCTGCTCGGTGCTTCTCCTGGATAAGGACGGCGTTCATTTGCGGCATGGGGCCGCCCCGAGTATTCCCGACGATTACAACCGGCAAATAGACGGTATCGCCATCGGACCTTCCGTGGGATCTTGCGGCACTGCGGCATTTCACCGGCAAACGGTAATTACCAGCGATATTCGGACGGATCCCCGTTGGGCCGCCTTTCGCGATCTCGCCGAGCAGTACGGACTTCGCGCCTGTTGGTCGACACCCATTTTCGACGCGAGGCAAAACGTCATCGGTACCTTTGCCGTTTACTATCGCGAACCGCAGCGGCCTTCGGACAAACACGCCAGGCTGGTAGAGACGGCGATTCATACCGCTGCGATCGCCATCGAGCGCAGTCGGGTCGAGGACCGGATCCAGCGTCTCGCTTTTTACGATGCGCTAACAGGGCTTCCGAACCGTGCCTTGTTGATGGACAGGGCTGCGCAGGCCTTAGCGCTTTCAGCCCGTGACAAGAAAGAAACGGCCCTGCTGTTTCTGGATCTCGACCGATTCAAAACGGTCAACGACTCCCTGGGACATCATGTCGGCGACGGGCTATTGCGGAGCATTGCGGGCCGCTTGCGGGGATGCCTGCGGGATACGGACACCGTGTCCCGGCTGGGAGGCGACGAATTCGTCGTACTGCTCCCGGAAACGGGAGGCGACTCGGCCGCTCAGACCGCCGAAAGGATTCTGAGCGTGGTCGCGCAGCCTTATGTCATCGAGGATTACCGGCTGAGCATCACGCCGAGCATCGGCATCAGCATGTATCCGCAGGACGGCGGCGACGTGGAATCCTTGGTCAAACATGCCGATACCGCCATGTATCACGCTAAAGAAAAAGGACGCAATACTTATCAATTCTTTACCGAAAGCATGAATTCCGCCGTGCTGGAGCGGCTTACGATCGAAAGCGGTCTGCGGCAGGCTCTGGAACGTGACGAATTCTTGCTGGAGTATCAGCCTCAGTACGATATCGAGACGCACGGATTGGTAGGCCTCGAGGCCTTGATCCGCTGGCAGCATCCGGAATGGGGCCGGGTAGCGCCGGGCCGGTTTATTCCCATCGCCGAAGAAAGCGGCCTCATCGTTCCGATCGGGGAATGGGTGATCCGCGAGGCCTGCCGCCAAAACGTGTACTTGCAATCCCTCGGTTTCGCCAAGGTTCCGGTTGCCGTCAACATTGCCTCGCCACAATTCGTTCAGCGATTCGAAGACCTCGTCGCACGGGTGTTGGGAGAAACGGGTATGGAGCCCGAGTATCTTGAACTCGAGTTGACCGAGGGAATCGTCATGCAAGGAGAGGGATCGATTCAGAAACGCTTGCACAAGCTCAAGGACATGGGCGTAAAGTTGGCTATCGACGATTTTGGGACGGGCTATTCAAGCCTCAGTTATCTCAAGCGATTCCCGATCGACAAGCTGAAGATCGATCAGTCCTTCGTGCGCGACATCATCGATGATCAGGACGATCTTGCGATAACCCGCGCAGTGATCAGTCTGGGCCACAGCCTTCGACTGACGGTTATCGCCGAAGGCGTCGAAACGGAGCAGCAATTGGCCTTTCTGCGGGATGAAGGTTGCGATCAAGCTCAAGGCTTTTTCTTCAGCCGTCCTCTTTCTGTCAAAGCGCTAGGCGACTGGTTTTTCGAGAGTTCGACGAAGGCTTAGACAAAATCTCGGTGGGATTCCTCGGCAAGGTATTCGACCGCTCGCGGAGTCCCGGTGATGCCGAACGGAAAGACTCGGCGGCGATCCAACGGTTACTGTTGACCCTCGCCGCGCGGGTTTTCAGTATGCCTGTCTTGAAAGCGGAATTGGAGCCGTGCAGTTCCACGGTTGTCTGGAGTGTATTGCATGGATGTCCGAAATCGTTCGCCCATGTCGGTTTGCGGAGCAATCGTACTAGCCTGGGCATGCTTTCTGGTGATTGCACTCCGGTTCTGTCTGGCGGAGCCCTCGTTTGCCGGCACGGACGAGGCCGCGCCGCCCACCATCGATCCCGGGCGCCTGGAAGCCCATGTCCGAACCTTGTCGGAGATGCTAGGGCCAAGGGATGCCGGTCATCCGGATAATCTCGATCGTGCGGCATCGTATATCCGTTCGGCGTTCGAGCAAGCGCAGGGCAAAACCGCGGACCAGCCGTTCCGGGTCGGCCGAACGACTTACCGCAATATCATGGCTAGTTTTGGCCCGCCGTCCGAGGAGCGGATCGTCGTCGGCGCACATTACGATACGGCCGGTCCCTATCCCGGAGCCGACGATAACGCGAGCGGCGTCGCCGGATTGATCGAACTGGCGGGACTACTGGGCAAAGCCGATCTCGCAATCCGGGTGGATCTCGTAGCCTATACCCTGGAGGAACCGCCATTTTTCAGGAGCGAGCACATGGGGAGTGCCGTGCATGCCCAGTCGCTCAAGGCGAAGGGGGCGAACGTACGCGCGATGCTTGCGCTCGAAATGATCGGCTATTTCACCGATGCGAAAGACAGCCAGTCATTTCCCGCGCCGGGACTTTCGCTTTTCTATCCGACCACCGGAAACTTCATCGCCGTCGTGGGAAGGATAGGGGAGGGACGGCTGGTGCGAAGTATCAAGAAGGCGATGTCCAACGCCTCAAGCTTGCCGGTGCATTCGATCAATGCTCCGCGCTTTCTCCCGGGCGTCGACTTCTCGGACCATCTCAATTATTGGGAAGCAGGCTATCCGGCCGTAATGATCACCGATACGGCTTTCTATCGTAATCCGAACTATCATGCCGCCACCGACACGCCCGACACGCTGGACTACCGGAGAATGGCCCAAGTGGTAGCGGGAATCTATGCCGCAGTGCTCGAGCTCGCGCGGTAGACCTTCAAATTGCCGATGCGTCAAACGACCGCATCCGCTCCGCATGGTGAAGGCCTTGACTATACCGTGCGAAGGATATTTTCCAGGTGCACGCCTAACACTTCGGCAATACGCTTGAGCTTGTCGATTCGGCATGTCGGCCGTCCCCGGTCGACAAGGGCAACGAACGATTCCGTTATGCCAGCCCGCTCGGCCAGTTCCTCCAGCGTCAGCCCGCGGAACTCGCGCCAGATCCGAATGGCGTTCTCTCCGGCCAAAAGGCGCGCCTTCAAGTCGTCCGGAAGTTGTTCTTCGCCCGGCACAAGCCGTTCCTCGGTTTTGACGTCGGACGCCATGTCCGTCGCCAATTCGGCCAGTTCCACGAGGGACAGATAGTCGTCATATGGAATCATCGCCCATTTCGAGCCTTCTTTTTCAATGATTTGCACGTCCATTCCTAGTCTCCTGAATAGCGGTCTCGTTCTGATTTGATCGGAGGTAATGCTTTACCTTCGCCTTAATGAAGGCAACGTTCGAAGGCGCGTAAATGACGATCGCGGGAGGCGGACCGAAGGTTTTCCAAAACCCGGCGAACATCCGGTTCCGGGGTAGCGGCAAGCAGGCGGTCGTACATCGCCATATTGTATATCTCGGCCTCGACCGCGCTGCGGCAGGCCTCTTCAACCGTATCCGGCGCTGTCACGCGCTCAGGCCAGCGGTCTTCCGGCACGGGTATGCCATAGCGTTCGAACAGCGAGAGCAGGGCAGCGGCATGCCGCGCCTCGGCTTCGACGATGTTAACGAAGGGACGTATCGGACCGAACTTTTCGATGACTTTTCGATAAGCGGCGAGCGCCTTGTATTCGTCATCGAGCGCTTCGGTCAGGCGGTCCTTCAAGCTCGAATTCATGAACATTTCCTAAAGTGGCGGGTGCTGAGTGGCCAGACCATCGCATATTCCGACCGCAAAGCCCTAGGGGAAGGTATGCGGGTCGGTGCCTTCGCACTCGGCCTCGGGATGGTGTTTCTTGATGATGGCCTCGATTTCTTCTACGCGGTCTCGGGGCACGTCGATCATCAGCAGGAATTCGCCTTTTTCCATGGCCTCCTGGAATTGATCGATCCGCCGGTTACCGATGCTGCTGCCGACCATGCTCGACATCAATCCTCCGACCCCCGCGCCAGCCAGGGTGATCGCAAACAGCGCTCCGCCGCCCAGAACCAGCCCCGTGGGCAAGGCGATCGCCACCAGCCCGGCCAAGAGTCCCGTCGCGCCGCCGAGTGCGACGCCCTGTTCCAGGGCCGGAAGGAAGTCGGTCTTTTGCAGGAAAGTGGCTTCGGGCAGATCTTCCAAAGGCGTGCCGCGTTTGGCCAGTACGTGGATGTGGCGTTCCTCGATCCGCGCCAGCAACAACTCGTCCACAATCTTTTTGGTAATTTCGATGTTCGGTACCAAGAAATAGATGCGTCGCATGATTCTTGCTCCAGTTCTGATTAGGGATGTTGGACTAGCCGACCAAGGCGGCGGCCGACAATGCCGGAGTAAACCCGGCGGTAACGGGCCGAAAGCTTCGCATTGGGGTAGCAATTAGACTCGATTTCAGGAAGGAAATTGCGTAACGGTTATGCGATTGCATCATCTCGAGGCTGGCGAAAAAGGCCGCGTTAGAGGGGGATCGGGAAAGCCCGGCTTATTGCCAAAAAGCTTCCGACGACTCATGAAAACCACGACTCTCAGTCAAAGGGCATGCGCAACCGAAAGGCCGATGGGGGATCATTGCGTCGACGGGTGGTGTCCAACCAGATGCAGCACGCCAACTCAAGAGGAGGTCTCCATGTTCTTCAAGCAGTTCTATCTCGGCTGTCTCGCCCACGCCTCTTATCTCATCGGCGATGAAGAGACGAAAACCGCGCTCGTCGTCGATCCCCAGCGCGACATCGAGCAATATCTGGAAGAGGCGCGCCGGGAAGGTTTCGAGATTCGCCATGTGTTCCTGACCCACTTTCACGCCGATTTCATTGCGGGACACCTGGAACTGCGGGATCGTGTCGGCGCCAAGATCCATTTGGGGGCGAGGGCGGATGCCGAATATGCGTTCATTCCGCATCCCGACGGCGATACGCTCGAATTCGGTCAGGTCCGCCTGAAGATCCTGGAAACACCCGGGCATACCCCCGAAGGTATCTCGATCGTGGTTTACGATCAGGCCAAGAGCACGGAGATTCCCTATGCCGTGCTGACGGGCGATACGCTATTCATCGGGGACGTGGGACGCCCCGACCTTTTGGCCTCGTTCGGCGTTTCGGCCGAAGACCTGGCCGCGATGCTTTACGAGTCTCTGCACGAAAAGCTATTGCCCCTGCCGGACGAAACCTTGGTTTACCCGGCTCACGGCGCGGGGTCCATGTGCGGGAAAAGTCTCAGCACCGACCTGTTCTCCACCATGGGAACGCAGCGCGGGTACAACTACGCGCTCAAACCCATGAGCAAGGAAGACTTCATTCGCCTGGTCACGGCGGGCCAGCCGGAAGCGCCGAAATATTTTTCCCATGACGCGGTACTCAACCGCAAGGAGCGCGCAACCCTCGAAGAAACCCTGGCGACCGGGCTGAAACCGCTCTCGCTCGACGCGGTGCTCACGATGAAACAGGCCGGGGCGCAGCTTCTGGACGTGCGCGAGACGGCGGATTTCGCAGGGGCGCACCTGGCGGGCAGCGTGAACATCGGCCTCGGCGGCCCTTATGCCACTTGGGCGGGCACATTGCTCGATCGCACTAGGCCCATCGTGCTCATCGCCGAACCCGGCCGCGAGCAGGAAGCCGCGATGCGTCTCGGCCGAATAGGTTTCGACAATGTTGCGGGTTATCTCGAGGGGGGCATGGAAGCGCTGGAGCAGCGGCCGGATCTCATCCGGCGGACCGACCGGATCGCAGCCCCGACCCTGGCGGAAAAGCTGGCCTCGGCGCAGTCGCCCCTGGTTCTCGATGTGCGTACCGAAAACGAATGGCAGCAGAAACGCATCGGCGAAAGCCTCAATATCCCGCTGAACCGGCTCGCGGAACGGAGCGGCGAACTGCCCCGCGACAGGCCCATCGTGGTCCATTGCGGCACCGGCTACCGCTCGTCCATCGCCACCAGCTTGCTGGAAGATCAGGGATTCGATAATACGATCGATCTCGTGGGCGGTTTTAACGCGTGGGAGAAATGCTGTCCCAGTAACATCGCCGGTGGAACGGGTTAGAGCATTTTCCGGTTTTCTGTAGCGCTTCCCCAAGGTGTAGGTCGGCAATCCTTTGCCGACGAAGACGCTCGGTCGGAGCACGGCGTCGGGAAAGGATTCCCGACCTACGGGGCGGCAGGGTGGTCGGCAATCCTTTGCCGACGAACCGGGTCGGCAAGGAACGTTGTCGGCAAGGGATTGCCGACCTACGCGCTTCCCGTACCGCTAAACCGTGGTGAAAAACGCGCTACTTGCCACGCCTCCATTGGAGCGGGCGATATCCGTCGGTCAGGGTGTTCAAGAAGGCAACGAGGTCGTCCATTTCCCGTTCGGTCAGTCCCAGGTTGCCCAGTTCGTCATGGTTGACATTGTCCGCTATCTCGGGGGCGGGCCAGCAACCTTGCTTGAGGGCATCGCGCTCACGGGTCATGGCGTCCCGGCAGGCGGGCTTGACGTCCCGGTTGTTGTAGAACTCGACCACGCCACGCAAGGTCTGGAAATAACCGTTGTGCATGTAGGGACCGGTTATCGCGATATTGCGAAGGGTCGGGACCTTGAACTTCCCGTCCTCGGCAACGCTGCCGACGCTGGCGCCCAGGCCCCGGTCCGCGAAGTCGCGGCCGGCGGAATTGAACTCGGGCGGCAAGGCGTAGAAGGGATTGTCCGGATTCTTTGGAACGCCCAGGTTGTCATAGGTGAAATCCGTGAACAACGGCGGGGAATCCTCCTCCGACGGCCGGTTGGGATGGCAGGCGGCGCAATTGCCCTTGGCGGGATCCTCGTACACCTTGAGCCCCCTGAGCTCCCGCGGGCTCAATTTGACCTTTCCGGCCAGATACGCGTCGTATTTCGAGCTGAAGCGGTTGAATGCACGGATATTCTCGAATGCGGCGATCGCGTCGGCGATGAGATCGTAGGCCCGTTCGGTGTCATCCAGGGCACCCCGTCCATACACTTCTTCGAACAACCGGGCATACGGGGCCTGACGTACCTTTTCCACCACGGCAGTTCGACTCGGATTGGCCATTTCGACCGGATTCAGGAACGGCTGTTTCGCCTGTTCTTCCAGAGTCGCGGCGCGGCCGTCCCAGAATTGGCCGCCTACGAACAGCCCCTCCTGTTCGTCGTAGTGGAATGCCGGGCTGAATGCGGCATACATGACGGTGGGAGTGTTACGGCTGCCGAACCGTCCCGAAATCACGCCCTCGGAGGTGGGAATCCTCTTGTCCGGGTCGGTGAATGCGCGTTTGGGCTCATGGCAGCTGGCGCAGGATTGCCCGGCCGGCGAGGAGAGACTGGCGTCGAAGAACAACTCCCGGCCCAGTTTGGCCTTCGGCGTGAGCCACTGGCCTCCGGGCAAGGCTTGATCGTCGGCTGCGGCCTGAATGGCAAGGAGCGTGAATACGGTGCCCCATGTTTTGACCTTCATGATCATCCCTTTTGTTTTTCGTAATGAGAAGAATTCTCATTTGTAATCATCGTCGAGTCAAGAATCCATCCCATGCAAATACACACAAAACTCCGTTTCGAAATGGAACCCCATGGAGGTGCGTGCGGATGCTCGAATGACGACCGACCTCTTTCTGACGGCGCATGGCGAACATTCGGCTTTTCTTGGCTATAACCGCTTTCGCTATTTCAGAAATCGGGCAACCGCGATGTCATCCTTCTGAGCAAGTGTGCAAGCCTTGATTTATTCGCGCCAGTCCGTGAACTCGTCGTATAGTTCAGGGAGTCGAGAAGTCGAAGCTGTTGTAGGAGGTTGATCGGTGGTGCGACCCAGCAGGAACTCGGTGTGGCTACTTTTTCTGATTGTTTTCTCGCTGCTCGGCGCGGTTGGGTATGCGAACGGTGCCGAATCGGAAGAACGTAAAGTCGATGTTTACTTTTTCTGGAAGGACGGCTGTCCGCATTGTGAACGCGCAATGGATTTCCTCAGACGATGGGAAGGCGAAGAGGCGAGAGTTCGTGTTCATTATCTGGAAATCAGCCGTTATACCGGGAACTACGATGTCTTTTCTGCGCTGGTCAGGCAATTCGGAATCGAGCGCCCGGGGGTGCCTCTGACCGTGGTTGGTAAGACATACTTCGAAGGGTACGATGACGACTCGACGACCGGAGCGGAGATCCAGTCGGCCGCAAAGGCCTGTCAGGAAGTCGTTTGCAGGGATCTCGTATGGCCGCTGTTGACCGGCATACCGGAGACACCGGCCGAAGATCTTCCGCAGCCTGTCAAGAAAACGCCGAAGGTTCTGAAATTGCCGATATTCGGAGAAGTGACCATCGGCCAGGTCTCTCTTCCCGTGCTGACTTTGATGCTCGCGGCCGTGGACGGCTTCAATCCGTGCGCCATGTGGACCTTGCTTTTCCTGATCAGTCTGCTGGTGGGATTGCGCAACCGGTTTCGGATGTGGGTGCTGGGCAGCGCATTCATCGTCGCCTCGGCTGCGGTTTACTATCTGTTCATGGCGGCCTGGTTAAACTTGCTGCTTTTTTTCGGCATGCTGCTCTGGATTCGCATCTTGGTGGGAACGCTGGCGCTGGGCGGCGGTACTTATTACCTTCGCGAATATTTCGTGAATCCCGAGGCTATCTGTAAAGTGACCGCACCCGAATCGCGGAAGCGCGTTTTCGAGCGGCTGCGTTCCTTGGCCAGCGAGCGGCGCTTCCTGCTCGCGCTGGCGGGCATTATCCTGCTTGCCTTTGCGGTGAACCTGGTGGAGCTGATCTGTTCCGCCGGAATACCGGCTATTTATACCCAGGTGCTTGCTCTGAGCAACCTGCCGACATGGCAATATCATGCTTACCTCGGCCTTTACATACTGGTGTTCATGCTGGACGACCTCTTCGTGTTTTTCGTCGCCATGCAGACCCTGCGGGTGACCGGGCTGACCGGGACATACGTGCGGTATGCTCACGCCATCGGCGGCGTTGTGCTGATCGTCATCGGATTATTGCTGCTGTTCAGGCCGGAATGGCTCGCTTTCTCGGTCTAGGCCGCTGACGGAAGGGAGGGATACCCGTGGATGAAGAAGACCGGAACGAACTGAACGAAGCTTTCTTCAAGCGCAACGGCGGGAAAATCACGGATCGGCATTTCGACCGCATCATCGAAAAGGCTCGCGAGATCGAGAACAAGGTCAAGAAGATTCCGGCGCTGTATCAGGTCTGGCTGGATATCCTGCTCTGCCTGGAATTGATCCGCGATTACCGATCGGGGACATACCGGGATATCGCGGCCTGGGCGATCGCCGCCGTGGCCTTCGGTCTCCTGTATCTGATCAACCCGGCGGAGTTGATCCCGGATGTGATCCCTATCGTCGGCTATCTGGACGATGTGGCCGTCATGGCGCTGATCTTGAAGCTCGTGAAGGTCGAACTCGAAAAATACGCGGCTTGGCGAAAGGCTCGCGACGAGTATCAGGAAGCGCTTTCCAGACTTTTCGCTGATGAGTGACGCAGCGAGCGATTTTGCCTCCCTTGCCGCGAACGGCGACCTATCGGCCTTCGGCATGTATGTTCAAGCCCACTTTTCGACCGTTTCCCGCTGGTTCGCCGAGCGTGCCCACATTCTGCAAGCCCTTCTCGCCTCGTTGTTCACCTGGGGAATGACCGCGCTCGGCGCCGCCCTGGTGTTTTTTACCAAGCGGATGAACCAAAAGCTGCTTGATGCCATGCTGGGATTCTCGGCGGGAGTGATGTTGGCCGCGAGTTACTGGTCTTTGCTCGCGCCCGCGCTCGATTTATCGGAAGGCTATGGCCGTTTTGCCTGGCTTCCGGCGGCAACGGGATTCACCCTCGGCGCTTATGCGCTGAGTCTTTGCGACTGGCTGTTGCCCCATTTCCAACTCGGCGCAGCGATGCAGACGGAGGAGGGGGTCGTCACGACCTGGCGGCGTACTATGCTGCTGGTGCTCGGCATCACCCTGCATAACATTCCCGAGGGGCTGGCCGTGGGCGTGGCCTTCGGCGCCTTGGCCTGCGGTTTGGATACGGCCAGTCTGGGCGGTGCGATTGCCTTGGCGATCGGCATCGGTCTGCAGAATTTTCCGGAGGGCGCGGCGGTGGCCATGCCCTTGCGCCGCGTGGGCTGGTCGCGGCTGCGCAGCTTCTGGTACGGGCAGCTGTCCGCCGTGGTCGAACCGGTCGCCGCCGTCATAGGCGCCGCCGCCGTATCCGCGTGCTTGGCCATCATGCCTTATGCGCTTGCCTTCGCGGCCGGGGCCATGATCTACGTGGTGTTCGAAGCGATAATTCCCGAGTCGCGGGAACGGGGCAACACCGACATCGCCACGCTGGGGGCCATACTCGGTTTCATTGTCATGATGATTCTGGATGTGGCCTTGGGCTGAATGGGGTTGAGACATTTGGATCAAGCCAAGCGGAGAGGATGCGCAGGGCAGTCTCGGTATCCGGAAGCACGCGCAATATCAGTTCGTTACCAATGCGAGTCGCCGGGCGACCGCTTCGTCTACTGTCGTATCCGAAGCGGTGTCTTCAAGCATTGCATTCACGACGTCATCTGCTCCTGAGCCGCTCGTCGCCTCCGTTTCCTCCGGTACCGTCTTCAGGTTGGTCGGTCCGGCTCCGATATGTTCGGAAAACACGTTTCCCGGGTGGCAGGTTTGGCGGGCGACTTAGCTGCCTGCTCGCTTTTGGCGGCAAGATGCGCCCGTCCAGTTCCAGATCGACCTTGAGACGCTTCACGGCGGTTTTGGCGGCCTTGGCGTTGGCGAATGGCCCCGCTATAACCTGATGGCGTTCGCCGCTCGGAACAACTTGTGCCGGTATCGGAGGCCCCTGATGATTGAGCACGGCGGCGAGTCGCTGGGCCGTCATTTCGCTGGCTGTCTCGGCGGCGAACACGTACCAGCCGTAGCTGGCTTCCGGCGCCGGTTCGGGTTGTCCGAACCACTTGTCGGGTCGCACGATAGGCTGCGCTCCCGCAAGTACGGCGTCGACAGGGGGTGTTCCCGCGGTAATCGGTAGCGGAATGCCCAGTCCTTCTTGGACAATGCGTTCGATCTTTCCCCAATCCAGGGGTTGGTTCTGATCCCGCTCCCACTTTTTTAGATTGGCGCGGAGGGTTTTCTTGAGTAATTTTTCGTTTAATTCCTCATGGCTCGGGTAAGCCTGCAGGTAGACTACCCCGTCACGCCAGCCCACGAGATAAGGCTGATTGACGATATACACCGGCTCGTTCAACGGAACCCGCGAATACAGCTTGCTAGCGTCCTCCGGATACAGGCGGATGCAGCCATTGCTGGCTCGAAGCCCGACGCTGTAAGGCTTGTTCGTGCCGTGAATGAGATACATCTGCCGGTTCAGGTACAGGGCATACTTGCCCAAGGGGTTGTCAGGCCCCGGCGGCACTGCGGCCGGCAAGGGATCGCCCCGCCGGAGGTGGTCGTCTCGGATGTTCTTTGTCGGATACCAGGTCGGGTTCTTAATCTTTCGCGCGATCCGCATCGCCCCGGTGGGAGTTGCTCGCCCTTCCCGCCCGATGCCTACGGGGTAGGTGACGACCTCGGCGCCATTTCCCTTGGCGGGAAAATGAAACATCCGCATGGCGGCGAGATTGATGACCACTCCCCGCCGTGGCGCCCGCGGTAGTACGAACTGCACCGGGATCAACGTCCTGCTGTTCGCGCTTGGCACCCACGGATCGAGCTCGGGGTTTGCCGCGACGATCTCTTCGTATCCCAATCCGAAGTGCCGCGCGACATCGGGAAGCGTGTCCCCGTGCTGAAGCGTAATAACTCCGAACGACCCGACTACCCCTTCGTCCTTGGCGACAGAGAATCGGTGCTTCTCCAACGACGCGATCGGTGGGCTCGCAATAGGCGCTGATTCTTCCACCGGTTCTTTCACCGGCTCTTCGATCGGAGGCGGTAACCTGCCCCACTCGCCATGCCAGTGATTTGACATCTCTTGCATCGGGCGATAGGCGCATGCAGATAGTCCGCAGCAGAAGCCCAGGATAAGAATCAGCCCGCGCTTACGGCGCCGTGGCTGATGCAATGCCCACGGCTGCGAACGCTCCACAGGAACATTCAATCGTGCTTCTCCTCTCATGCCGGGATCATGCCGGAGGTATCGGCCGAATTCGGACCATTTTCCATGAGTGCAACAGGCATACGGGTCGGCTACCGCGGCAAACACTAACTCTGTCGCTCCTCAAATATTTGCGCCACAGCAAACATTTCGACGCATTAGACCTAAACGGCGGTGTAGAAGTGCGATAGAACGGAGACGATGCTGTTGGCCGGGATGACTATTGCGAATCGGTGAGGGTCGTGGCCGATACTGTGGCTCGATTTAAGGAATCTCTGATTAAGTCCTTCGACAGGCCCTTCGACTCGGCTCGGGACAGGCTTGTCGAAGGCTCTCCTGAGCCTGTCGAAGGGGCATGAACGGAATCCACTCGTTCAGAGCTTCCTTAAAAATATCTTGGCTTGTTCGAAAAATGAAATTGGCGCTCGAAGTAGGTCGGCAATCCTTTGCCGACACCTGCTGAGTCTGCGTCGGCAAAGAATTGCCGACCTACTTCTGGTCCAGCCTCGGCTCCCTCGGTCTACCTGGAGGCCGCGCAGGCCATCAGTAGCTTTCCAGTATTTTAATGTAATTGGCGCGTTCGAAGGCTCCCGGATTCGCTACTTTGGCGCGGCTCATGATGCCGCGCATGGGTTCCAGTGATTGAAACCCGCGCTGGTCCATCCAGTCCCTCAAACCGTCCACCAGCGTGCCGGCATAGTCCGGACCGTTGCGCAGCAGGGCGGAGGCGACCATCACCACGTCCGCGCCGGCGAGGAGATACTTGATGATTTCGACGGCGCTTTCCACGCCCCGCGTCGCCGCGAGCGAAGCCTTGATCCGGCCGCGCAGAAGCGCGATCCAGAGCAGGGGCAGGCGAATCTCCCCGGCGTGACTGAGGGAGAGGGTCGGAGCGACCTCCAGGTTGACGATATCGAGATCGGGCTGATAGAAGCGGTTGAACAGGACCAGGGCATCGGCGCCCTCGGCATCGAACTGCCGGGCGATATGGCCGAAGGCGCTGAAGAAAGGGCTCAGCTTCAGCGCCACCGGAATGGAGACGGCTTGCTTGACCGTCCGCAGGATGTCCAGGTAGCGCTGCTCGACCTCACGCGCCGAGACATCGAAATTCGCTTCGATGCCGTAGATATTGAGCTCCAGGGCTTTGGCGCCGGCCTCCTGCAGTTGTCGGGCGTAGTCGATCCAGCCCTCGCCGGTCACGCAGTTGAGGCTGGCGATGACCGGAATGTCCACCGCCTCGGCGGCGCGCTGGACCAGGCTCAGATAGCTGTCCGGGCCGACGCGGAAATCGCCCACATCGGGGAAGTAGCTCAGCGACTCGGCATAACTTTCCGACGGGTGATCCATCAGCTGAACGAACGCCATTCTTTCCTGGCGGATCTGCTCCTCGAACAGCGAGAACAGGACCACCGCCGAGACCCCGCCGTCCTCCAGCCGGCGAATGCCGTCCAGCGTCTCGGAAAGCGGCGAGGCCGAGGCGACCACGGGATGATCGAGCTCCAGTCCCATATAGCGTGTCTTCAGATCCATGCGGGCTCCCCTGTTACGGAAGGTCGACGCTGGCGTCGGGATGAAAGCGGCTGCCGGCGCGGCTGGCCATTTCCTCGTAAATGTCCCATTTTTGATCGACTACCTGCTGCGCCATCTCCATCAAGCGTTCGAAGTTCCGGGGATTGGTATGGCTCAGCATCATAAAGCGCAGCTCGTTGTAGGCATACTCCTTGAATCGGATGTGCGGACGCGGCGAATCCAGCACGAACGGATTCCGGTCCGACCGGCGCAGCGCCGGGTTGTACCGGATCAAGGGCCAATAGCCGCTGGCGACGGCCAGATCCTGCTGGTGCATGCCGTGTTGCAGATTGTAGCCGTGGGCGATGCAATGGCTGTAGGCGAGGATCAGGGAAGGACCGGGATAGGCTTCCGCCTCGCGGAAGGCGAGCAGGGTCTGCTGCGGGTTCGCCCCCATGGCGACGCGCGCCACATAGACATTGCCGTAGGCGATGGCCTGTAGGGCGAGGTCCTTCTTGGCGACGGTCTTGCCGGCCGCCGCGAATTTGGCCACGGCGCCGAGCGGCGTCGCCTTGGACATCTGCCCGCCGGTGTTGGAATACACCTCGGTGTCCAGCACCAGCACGTTGACGTCGCGGCCCGAGGCCAGCACATGGTCGAGGCCCCCCGAGCCGATGTCGTAAGCCCAGCCGTCTCCGCCGACGGTCCAGATACTGCGCCGCACCAGTTGGTCGACCACCGACAGAAGATCCTTCGCCTTGTCGTCGGTCCGTTTCAGCAGCATGGCCTTGAGCTTGGCAACGCGCTCGCGCTGGGCGCGGATCTGCGACTCGGTGAGCTGCGGTGCGGCCAGGATTTCGTCCACCAATTCGGGATCTAGCGAATCTTTCAGCTCGCGGGCGAGCCGCTGCGCCAGAGCCAAGTGCTGATCGGCGGTAAGGCGAAAGCCGAAGCCGAATTCGGCATTGTCCTCGAACAGCGAGTTCGACCAGGCGGGGCCGTTTCCTTCGGCATTCACGGTCCAGGGCGTGGTCGGAAGATTGCCGCCGTAAATGGAGGAGCAGCCGGTGGCGTTGGCGACGATCAGGCGATCGCCGAAGAGTTGCGACAGCAGCCGAACGTAGGGCGTCTCGCCGCAGCCCGCGCAGGCGCCGGGAAATTCGAACAAGGGTTCGAGAAACTGCGCGCCGCGCACCGACGAGAAATCGACCCGGGCGCGGTCGTTCACCGGAATGGTTTCGAAGAAGTGGATATTCGCCTTCTGCGGTTCCTGTATCGGGTCATTGGGCCGCATGTTGATGGCCTTGACGCCGCTCCGGGTGAGGCTCTTGGCCGGGCAGACCTCGACGCACAGGCCGCAGCCCGTGCAATCCTCGACATAGACCTGCAAGGTATAGCGGGTTTCCGGAAAACCGTAGGCGGTGACCGGCGCCGACAGGAAGGTTTCGGGCGCGTTCTCGAGCCGGGATTCGTGGTAGAACTTGGCGCGGATGACGCTGTGCGGACAGACGAAGCCGCAGTTGCCGCACTGGATGCAGATATCGGGCTCCCACACGGGCACGGATTGCGCGATGTTCCGCTTCTCCCACCGGGTGGTGCCCGACGGGAAGGTGCCGTCCGCCGGCATCAGGCTCACCGGCAGTTCGTCGCCCCGGTCGGCCATCATCATCGCCGTGACCCGGCGCACGAAATCGGGCGCCTCCTCGGAAACCACCGGCTGGCGCTCGAGGGTGCCGGTCGCCTGGTCCGGGACTTTCACCTCGTGCAGGGCGGAAAGGGTTCGATCGACCGCCTCGTAGTTCTTCCGCACGATCTCCTCGCCCTTCTTGCCGTAGGTCTTCTTGATCGCTTCCTTGATCTTGGCGATCGCCTGATCGCGCGGCAAAACGCCGGACAGGGCGAAGAAGCAGGTCTGCATGATGGTGTTGGTGCGTCCGCCGATGCCGGTTTCCAGGGCGACCCCGGAAGCGTCGATCACATAGAGCTTCAGCGCCTTGTCGATGATCTGCCGCTGAACCTCGTAGGGCAGCCGGTCCCATACGTCGTCCGGGCCGTGCGGGCTGTTGAGCAGGAGAACCGCGCCATGCTTGGCCTTGGCCAGCACGTCCAGCTTCTCGATGAAGTTGAATTGATGGCAGCCGATGAAGTTGGCCGATTCGATGAGATAGGGCGATTCGATCGGCTCGGGCCCGAAACGCACGTGAGACGTGGTCCTGGAGCCGGATTTCTTGGAGTCGTAGACGAAATAGCCCTGCGCATGGAGATCGGTGGATTCGCCGATGATCTTGATGCTGTTCTTGTTGGCGCCGACCGTGCCGTCCGCGCCCAGACCGAAGAACACGGCGCGCACCACGCCGTCCGGCTCGATGTCGAAACCGGGATCGACGTCCAGGCTGGTGTGCGAAACGTCGTCGGCGATGCCCACGGTGAAGTGGTTCTTGGGTCTTTCCTTCTTCAGCTCGTCCAGCACGGCTTTCGCCATGGCCGGATTGAACTCCTTGGAGGAAAGCCCGTAACGGCCGCCGACGATCTCGGGCCGTTTCCCGGCCGGAAGGAGACCGCTGGCCTCCGCTTCCGCCAGCGCCGCGACCACGTCGGTGTACAGGGGTTCCCCGAGCGCGCCGGGACTCTTTAGGCGATCCAGGACGGCAATGGCTTTGGTCGTCGAGGGCAGGGCGGCGAGGAAATGCCCGACGGAAAACGGCAGGCACAGACGCACCTGAATCACGCCTACCTTCTCGCCCTGCTTGGCCAGAAAATCGGCGGTCTGGCGCAGGGTGTGGGCGCCGGAGCCCAAAATCACGGCCACGCGCTCGGCCTCCGGATCGCCGTGGTATTCGAACAGGCGATACCGGCGTCCGGTCAGTTCTCCGAAGCGGTCCATGGTTTTCTGTACCAGGCTCGGCAAACGCGCGTAGTAGGGATTTACGGTCTCGCGCCCCTGGAAATAAACGTCCGGGTTCTGCGCGGTGCCGCGGATAAACGGATTGTCGGGATTCAGGGCCCGCGCCCGGTGCGCGCGGACCGTCTCCTCGTCGATCATGGCCCGGATTTCGTCGTCCGAAAGCAGCACGATCTTGCTGATTTCGTGGGAGGTCCGGAAGCCGTCGAAGAAATGCAGGAAAGGAATCCGGCTGTTCAAGCTCGCGGCCTGGGCGATCAGCGCCAAGTCGTGCGCCTCCTGCACCGAGCCCGAGGCGATCTGGGCGAAACCGGTGCCCCGCACCGCGGCGACATCGGAATGATCGCCGAAGATGGACAAGGCCTGCGCCGCCAGGGAGCGGGCGGCGACATGGAACACCGTCGGGGTGAGTTCGCCGGCGATCTTGTACATGTTCGGGATCATCAGGAGGAGACCCTGCGAAGCGGTGAAGGTCGTGGTCAAGGCCCCGGTCTGAAGGGCACCGTGCACGGCCCCGGCGGCGCCGCCCTCGCTTTGCATCTCCACCACCACGGGCACCTCGCCGAAGATGTTGGTCTTGCCCTCGGCCGCCCACTGGTCGGCCAGTTCCGCCATGGTGGAGGAGGGCGTGATGGGATAGATGGCGCACACTTCGTTGACGCGGTAGGCGACATGGGCCACCGCCTCGTTGCCGTCGAGCGTAATGACTTTCGGTTTCGCCATCGTTATTCCCCTCGGGGTTCCGGAATCATTTCGATCGCATGGCAAGGACACTGCTCGTAGCAGACCGCGCAGCCGGTGCAGAGGTCGTAATCGTAGCGATAGCGCTTGCCGGGTCCCAGCTTGACGATGGCGTCCTCGGGACAGGCGCCGTAGCAGCCGTCGCACTCGAAGCAGTTGCCGCAGGAGAAGCAGCGCTTGGCTTCGAACAGAGCCTCGTTCTCGGAGAGCCCCGCGACCACTTCCTCGAAGCCGTAACGCCGTTTCTCCAGTTCGAGTTCGGCTTCCCGCTTCCGTTCGGCTTCGGTGAAGTACCACAGGCGCAGCATATCGGCGCTTACCGGCGGATGCTTGGGCGGCTTGACGTAGCGCGTGCCGCGAAGATAGGCGTCGATACAGCGCGCGGCTTTCTTGCCGTGGCCGACGGCGACGGTCACGGTCCGCTCGCTCGGTACCATGTCGCCGCCCGCGAAGATGCCGGGACTCCCCGTCATCATGTTGTCGTCCACGATCACGACGCCGTCGGGCTTGAACTGGATGCCCGGCACCTCGTGCAGGAAGCGCGTATCGGTTTCCTGGCCCAGCGCCAGGATCAGCGAGTCCGCCTCCAGGGTTTCGAACCGGCCGGTCGGTTCGGGATACCCTTCCGGGTTGATCCTCATCACCTCGACGGTGATATGCGTCTGGTCGATCTCCTTGATGGTGCGCAGCCAGTTGATCTTGACACCTTCCTCGATGGCTTCGTCGGCCTCGAATTCATGGGCCGGCATGTGCGCCCGGTCGCGCCGATAGATGACGAGCGCCTCTTCGGCGCCCAGGCGCCTGGCCGTGCGCGCCGCGTCCATGGCGGTGTTGCCGCCGCCGTAGACGGCCACGCGCCGGCCGAGCTTGGGCGCTTCGCCGGTGGCGGTCTGGCGCAGGAAGGTCACCGCGTCCAGGATCTTGCCGGCGTCCCGCGCCGGGATGCCGACGCGCTTGCTCAGATGTGCGCCAACGGCGATGAACACCGCGTCGAACCGGCCGGACTCCTTTTCCGCCAGCACGTCTTCCACCTTGTGATCGAGAACGATCTTGACGCCCATGGCCTCGATCCGCCTGATTTCGCCCATCAGCTCCGCGCGCGGCAGGCGGTAGGCGGGTATGCCGAAGTGCATCATGCCGCCGGCCAGGGGACCCGCTTCGTGGATCTCCACCTGATGGCCCAGCCGGGCCAGGTGATAGGCGCAGGACAGGCCGCTGGGCCCCGCGCCCACGATCAGGACCCGCTTGCCGCTGGCCGGGGCTTTCACGACCTGCCAGCCTTCGCGCAAGGCGAGGTCGCCGAGGAACCGCTCGGCCGCGTGGATGCTCACCGGGCTGTCGATGGGGCCGCGGTTGCAGTGGGTTTCGCAGGGGTGGTAGCAGACGCGTCCGTGCACGGCCGGCATCGGGTTGTCTTCCATCAAGACCCGCCAGGCCTTCTCATAGCGACCGGCGCGCAGGTCGAACAACCAGGACTGGATGTTCTCGCCGGCCGGGCAGGCGTTATTGCAGGGCGGCAGGAGGTCGACGTAAATCGGACGCTGCGTGCGGAAGGGGCCGGTGCTCCGCCCGTGTTGCAAGAGGTCCGCCGGTCGCGTCAGGTCGCTGGATTTGCGATTGCTCATTCTAAAAGTCTCTCCATCCTCGATCGGCGGCCTAGTCGATGGCCAAGCAAAGAGAGTCCGCGATCATGCGCCAAAGCTTCGAAGCAGACGGCGCTGCGATGTGCTCCTGTGTCTCGGGGCAAGCGTTTCAGGGTTCGGACGGTGCCTGCCTGGGCAAAGTTTCATCAACCGTATCCGAACTCGGCTGTCCCGTCCCGCTCGAGCCGGTTCGGTGTACCGGCTTTTCGGCTGCGGGACGAGAAGGGGATCGTTACTCGTCTCGAGAATGCTCATGCCTCCTGGCCCCTGTGCGTCAGAAACCGGCTCACCTGGCTTTGCCATCGACTCAGGCCCGTCATCACTCGGTCCATCAGATCGGCGGCCGTGTTGATGGAGCCGTGCCGCATTGGCGACGACGAAGACCGAGCTGATATGGTGCAAGAACGCGGCGAGTACGGGATTGAGGAAGCCGAAGGTGGCCAGAGCGAGCCCGACCGTATTGAACGACATGGCCCAGGCATAATTCTGTTTGGTGATCTCCGCCATTTTGCGGCTGATGTCGAGGATCGTGAGCAGATCGCCGGCATCGTCGCCGAGAATCACGATATCGGATGAGGCGATCGCCAGGGCCACGTTCTTGTGTCCGCCGATGGCGATGCCCACATCGGCGGCGGCCAGGGCCGGGGCATCGTTCACCCCGTCGCCCACCATCGCCACCTTGCCGGACGACTGAAGTTCCTTCACCAGCGCCGCCTTGTCGTCCGGCTTGAAGTTGAAATAATATCCGTCGGCGCCGATCAGATCGGCCACTCGCCTGGCTTCGGACTCCTCGTGATCGCCGGTGGCGACCAACACGCGTTTGACGCCGAGTTCGCGGATCGCTTGCCCCAGGTTGGTCATCTCCGAGCGCATCACGTCCTGAACGACGATGGCGCCTTTGACTTCACGGTTCATGGCGACCCAGATCGCGCGGCCGGAATATTCGAGGTCCGGTATTTCGATCCCGAGCGACTCCAAGGTTTCGGGACTCCCGATCAGCACTTCGCGGTCTTCCAGTCGCGCCTTGACCCCGCGCCCCGGCAGGTCCTCGGCGTCGCTCACGGGTTTGAATCGCGTGATGTCCTGGTTTCGCGCGAAATTCAAAATGGCCCGCGCCAACGGATGGCTGAACCGCGTTTCCACCGACGCCGCGATCTCGATCAGCTCGCGCTCATCGGCACCTATCGGTATCACCCGGCTGACCCTGGGTTCGGCCAGGGTGACCGTGCCGGTCTTGTCGAGGATTACGGTGTCGATCTCGTGCATGATGTCCAGGGGTTCTCCGCCCCGGGCGAGGATATTGAGCCGCGCCGAGCGGCCTATGCCGGACGCGAATACGGTCGGCGTCGCGAGCGCCCAGGCGCAGGGACACAATACCGACAGGGCGGTCGCCATCAAATCCAGGCTGCCGGTGACGAAAAACAGCAGGAACGCATAGCCGGTCACGCCCAGGATGAGGTACTGGACGATCTTGTCCGCCCTTTGCTGCAGCGTGGATTTTTTCTGAAGGCTTTTTTCGATTTCGCCCGCGATCAGGGCAAGAAACGAAGCGTCGCCGTTCCTGGTGGCCCGAATCTGCAAGGGCGCGGAAAGATTGAGCGTGCCGGAAGTGACTTCATCGCCCGGCACCTTGTGGATCGGAAACGGTTCGCCCGTGACGAAGGATTCGTCGATGGACGATTTTCCCTCCGCAATGCTTCCGTCGACCGGGACGGCGGTGCCGCGGGGCACGATCAGCACGTCGCCCTGCTTCACCTCTTCCGCCGGGATTTCGCGGATCTCGCCGCCGGCGAGCACGAGGGCCGTTCGCTTGGCCTGCTTCACCAGACTTTCGATCTTTTCCCGATTTCTGCGGATGATGGTGAAGGAAATGTACAAACCGAGCCCGATGAACCAGGCGACCATCGCGCCGCTGAGCGGCTTCCCGTCGATCAGGGTGACGGTCATCACCAGAACGATCAGCAGCTCCGCGGAAACCTGCCGCAAAATCAGGAGCGATTTTACGAGCCCTTGAACGTAGAGCGCCAGACAGAAGAGATAAAACGGCAGCCCCAGCCAGTAAAAGAACGGCATGCCGTAAAGTGCGTCCATGGCCAGGAAGATGACCGCCAACAACGCCACGATAAGGCGCAGCAGGAATACGTCTCTCTGAGGGCTGAGGCTCAGGATGCGTCGATCCAGTTGCTGCAACAATGTTGTCAATTGAGTATCCATAAGAACTTCCGTTCCTTCTTTGATATGGGACACCGCTCGACACGGCTTTTTGCGGATACGGCTCGGGGGACCTTTAAAGAGCCGATTCTGTCTCAAATCTAATCATTGGACAAACGAGTCGGGCAGACGCACAGCGTCCCTTGTCCGATTCCGTACCCGTTTCAGAGGAGATAGATCATGGAAAATATCACTTCATCCAAACCACTCGAAATGCCGCGCCTGAACGAGCCGGCGCCCGCTTTCGAGGCGAATACCACCCACGGCGTCAAGAAGCTCGGCGATTACCGCGGCAAATGGCTGGTGCTGTTCTCCCACCCGGCCGATTTCACGCCGGTGTGCACCACGGAGTTCATGGCTTTCGCCAAGGCCTATCCGCAGTTCCGGAGTCTGAACTGCGAGTTGCTCGGGCTTTCGATCGACAGCAATTATTCACATATTGCCTGGATGCGCACGATCAAGGAGAAGTTCGGCGTGGAGATCCCGTTCCCGATCATCGAGGACCTGTCGATGCGGGTGGCCAATACTTACGGCATGATTCAGCCGGGCGCCTCCGACACCTCGGCGGTGCGCTCCACCTTCATCATCGACGACAAGGGCACCCTGCGCGCCATGGTCTACTATCCCATGACCAACGGCCGCTCCATCCCCGAGTTCCTGCGCCTGGTGCAGGCGCTGCAGACCTCGGACAAGCAGGGCGTGGCCACGCCGGAAGGCTGGCAGCCGGGCGACAAGGTGATCGTGCCGCCGCCGAAGACGGCCCAGGACGCCGAGGCGCGGCTCCAGGAGGGATACGAGTGCGTCGACTGGTTCTTCTGCAAGAAGGCCGCATCATAGCCGCAGAGCGCAGGGGCATCGGGAATAAGTGACTTGGATGGACTGCTTGACACCGCGCGCCGACAGGAGGGAGCGAAAATGAAGCGGTGCCATAGGCCGGCAATTCGTTGCTGACCCCTCGGATCGGCGAGAGCTTTGTCGGCAAGGGATTGCCGACCTACGACCTTCCCGATCCAGACTGCCAAAACTGTGGTGAAAATTGGTCTAGGCGATGCTGATTATGGCCGGGATCGGTGCCATCACTTTCTTCATGCCCGGCCGCTGATAAAGGATTTCGAAAATGAGCAGCAAGGCAGAAAAGGGTGGCGGCGTCTTCCGAGGCATCAAGCTGCTGCTGTGCGAAAACCCCTTGCCTCCGATCGAGGAGGCTATCGAGGCGGCTCGCGCCGAGCTGCCCTTGAGCAATTACTATACCGAGCCGTACTCGGAACCGTTGCGCCGGCTCATCAGCGAACGGACCGGCGTGCCCGAGCGGCTCATCCATATCAATGCCGGTTCGGAACTTATTCTGCGCCAGCTGTTCCAGCGCTTGGGGCATCAGGTACACCTGCTGACTCCCACCTATGTCCTGTTTCCGGAGATTGCGCAGTCCTACACCGAAACGCGGCTGCGGCCGGAAGCGGATTTCCGCTTCGACCTCAGCGAGTTGGAGATCCCCGTTGGCACCAGTCTCGCCGTCATCGTCAATCCCAACAACCCCAACGGCGGCAGCTTCGGCATGGCGCCGCTGCCCGGCCTGCTCGAACGATATCGCGACACTTATTTCCTGGTGGACGAGGCCTTCATCGGCATGGCCGGCCATAGCGTGGCTCACCTGGTGCCGCGATACCCGAACCTGCTGGTCACCCGGACCCTGTCCAAGGCTCACAGCCTGGCGGGTTTTCGGGTGGGCTACGCCATATTGCCGGAAGCCCTGGCGGACGATCTGAATTCGAGTAACGATGCTTACCCACTGGCGAGAGCCAGCCAGGCGGCCGCCATCGCCACGCTGGAAAACGAGGACAAGATCCGGGAGCGCGCCGCCAACCTGCGCCGCTGGGCCCGGGATTTGGCGGGTGAACTCGATGCGCTGGGGGTGAGAACCTTCCCTTCGGAAACCTATTTCTTTCTGGCCGATTTCACCCCCGAGGACGCGGGCGAGATCGCCGAAAACCTGAGGCAAAAGGACATCCTCATCAAGCCACTGAACGACCCGCAGCTCGGCCCCGCCTACATGCGGGTGACCACCGCGACGCCCGAGGACAACATGCGCTTCGTCGCCGCGCTGCGGGAGCTGCTATGACGGGCGATCCCAGGGCTGAGCCATTCATCCGACATCACCAACGCTATGAGGACTGGTTCGACCGTCACCGGGCGGCCTACCTCTCCGAGCTGCTCGCCGTGCGCGCGTTGCTGCCTTGGCAGGGGCGGGGGCTGGAGATCGGGGTGGGTACCGGACGCTTCGCCGCACCTCTGGGCGTCGCCTACGGGATCGACCCGGCGGCGGAGATGCTGCGCTACGCCCGCGCCCGCGGCGTGCGCGCCGCACAGGCGATCGCCGAGGCGCTGCCCTTTGCGGACGCGTTGTTCGACTATGCGCTGATCGTGACCACGATCTGCTTCGTGGACGACGCTGCGGCCATGCTGCGCGAGGCCGCTCGCGTCCTTAGGCCGGGCGGTGTGCTCGTCATCGGTTTCATCGACCGGAACAGTCCCCTGGGACAGGACTATCTCGCCCACCAGGCGGAGAACGTCTTCTACCGGGAGGCTAGCTTCTATTCCGCCGATGAGGTCAATGCCCTGCTCATGGATACGGGCTTTCACGACCCGGTCTGGGTGCAAACCTTATCCACACCGCTTGAGCGGGTCCGGGACATCGAGCCGGTCAGCGCCGGTGCCGGCCAGGGCGCCTTTATCACCGTACGGGTCCGCCACTGAGCATCGCTGGGAGAAGAAGATGGCGGCACAGCAAACGCTCGCTTGACCAACGGTCCTGCAATGAATCAAAGCACTCATGCAAGCCTGATATTGGTGCGCCACGGGCTGAGCACCTGGAATTTCGAAAACCGCTTCACCGGATGGACCGACATCGGTCTCATCGAAAAAGGAATCGAGGAGGCCCGCCGCGCCGGTCGGATACTGTGCCAGCAAGGCTATTCCGTGAATATCGCTTATACCTCCATGCTCAAGCGTGCCATCCATACCGCCTGGCTTATTTTGACCGAGATGGATCGGATGTGGGTGCCGCTGGAGTGTAGCTGGCGGCTCAACGAGCGGCATTATGGCGCATTGCAAGGGTTGAACAAGAAAGAGACGGCTGAGCGACACGGTGAGGAGCAGGTTCATGTGTGGCGGCGCAGCTATTCGGTACGGCCGCCTGCGCTGAGCCACGATGATCCGCGTCATCCGCGTTTTGACCCGCGCTACGCCCACCTCGACCCCCGCGTCCTCCCGGCGAGCGAATCGCTGTTCGATACCCTTGTGCGATGCCTGCCCGCCTGGCAGGACCGCATTGCTCTCGACCTGCGAATGGGACGCCATGTCTTGGTGGCCGCGCACGGCAATAGTCTGCGCGCGCTGGTCAAAATGCTGGACGGCATTTCGGACGAAGAGATTCCTCTGGTGGAAATCCCCACCGGCGTACCCGTGGTCTACATGTTTGACCAGGACCTCAACGTCGCCTCGAAGATAATGCTCGATTAGCTCGTGATATAAGAGCCTATCCCAGTAGACCCGTTGCCCGCCAAGTAATGATGCCGCAGGCCAAGTGCAGCATGGCAAGATAGGTGTCGGTTCGTTTTTCCCAGCGGATCAAAATCCGGCGGAATCGGTTGAGCCAGCTGTGGGTCCGTTCGACCACCCAGCGCCGCGCCTTGAAACCGGCTTCCTTCTTGATCGCTTCGGCCTCCTCACCGCGCGCTCGAATGTGAGCGGTAAACTGAAAGGCCTTGGCCAAGTCCCTCACCTCGTCATAGTCATAGCCTTTGTCCAGGCACAAGCCTTGCGGCTGCTCCGGCGTGGGTACAGGGCGCGGGACGCCGATGGCCGCCAAGGTGGACCGCGCCAGCTTCAGGTCGTGCCGATTGGCGCCGGCAATCACCACACTCAGCGGCAGGCCCGCGCCATCGGTTAACAGGCTTCGCTTCGCACCTTGTTTGCCCCGGTCGGTCGGATTCGGTCCCGTTTTTTTGAACCCGCCAACGGCGCTTTCGTCATGGCCCCATCCATGGCCAACCACGACCAGTCCAAGCCCTTCAACGCATCATAAGTCAGCAGTCCTTCGCGCCAGAACGCCTGGAACACCCCGGCTTCGGTCCACTCGACAAAGCGGCGATGGGCCGAACTGCTGGAGCAAATCCCGGTGGCGTTCAGCGCATTCCACTGACACCCGGTCCGGAGCACAAACAAGATCGCATTCATCGCCTGTCGGTCCGGCACCCGCGGGTTATGGCACCCGAGCGGATGCGGTTTACGCGGCGGCAAGAGCGGTTCCATCCGTTCCCACAGCTCATCCGGAATGCGCCAGCCATCATCTTTCGTCACCAGTCCCATAAGAGCCCCTCTTGACTCGAAATTTCGGCATTAGAGGTCGCTCATCACGCTTTTGTTCCTACTGGGATAGGCTCTAAGTACGACCACGTCGCGTCAATCGCGTAGGCCGTACAATTCGCTCGTACGGCAAAACAGGCTTGGCGGAAGTCGCTGGCGCCTTCGGCTCGGGTGAACCGATTCAAGCATTCGTCGGCAATCCCTTGCCGACAAAGCCGTTGGCCGGGCCGCGTGGCGTCGGGAAAGGATTCCCGACCTACGGGGGCACGGTTGTAGGTCGGCAATCCCTTGCCGACGAAGACGCTTGGCCGGGGCATGGCGTCGGGAAGGGCGGCTTCGGCGCTCCAATCGCAAACGGTCATCCCAGGAGCGCTGGGATGACCCTTCCAATCGCAAACGGCCTGGCCGGGAGCGCCGGCCAGCCCCTTCCCGAAGACGCCGTTTGCGATTGGAAGGTCGCGACTAAAGCGACGTTTGCGATTGGAAGGGGCCGATTAAAGGCCCGTTTGCGATTGGAAGGGTCGCGGCTAAAGCGACCGTTTGCGATTGGGAAAGGATTCCCGACCTACTCGCTGGTTCTTCTGCAAGAAGGCCGCGTCATAACCGCCAAAGGCGACCCATAGCCATGGAGCGCCGGGGCAATCGAGAGCGAGTGGCTTGGGTGGGCCGCTCCAGCGCTCGGGACAGTGGCGGACTTATTTGGCTCCGAAGACCACTCTGTCCACACCAGTATTGCCGGTGCCGGGGTCGTAGGCGTAAATCACCGCTTCATAGTCCCCCTTGTCCCGCGCCGGCACCTGTGCCGCAAAATGATTGACTTCGCCGGTGAATGCCAGAGGATATTCGCCCACCGCGTTGCCGTCCCGTTTCAGCAAGGCCTTTACTTCGTATTTGTCGGCATCCCATAGGCCGCCTTTGCTGATGGGGCAGCCGCACATCATCGTCACCTCCGCTTCCAGCTTGGCCTGACCTTTCTCCGGCGCGGAGATTCCGCCGCGCACGATGAAACCGGGTAAATGGATGACGATGCCGTCGCCGATGATGTGCTTGCCGGGTACGACCCAACTGGTCACGCTCGCCTCTTGCAGAGATTGGCGCTGTCCGTACGGACCGAATATCTTGAAGCGCAGCAGTCGTGGCTCGGCGAGGTCGAGCCGGGCCAAATAACCCGCCGTGTTGTCGTCGGCGAGCGGCTGACCGCGCTGGTGAGGGGTTTCCATGAGGCGTTTGGTGTCGCCGGTGCCGCCGGTAATCCACCCCTGATTCAGAATCTCCCCGGTCTCGGCGTCCTCGACCACCGCCCGTACCCCACCGACACCGCTGCCGACGAACTTGGAATCGACGCCTTTCACCCGCAGCATGATCCGGGTTTCTTCGGCCAAGACGGCGTTACATAGCGACAAAAGCAAGAAAATCGGCGCGACGAGCGTTTTCAGCGTCCGCCGGTCTATCGGCATGCGTCCCGATGGCCGCAGTATTCGCTTGTCTTTCCGGAAAACCATGCTTTTCCTCCTTGATGATTAGACTCGAGTTTGCGACGGCTTCCCGCCGAAAGCAAGAAACGGGGTTAACGCGATGCCGCTTAAGGTGAGGCGCGCTGGCGGACACGAAGTTTTGCGGGCTTGTCCTCTGGCTCCCGGTTTGGCACTATCCGCTCAGGAAGCATAACGGAAGGCGAACGGGAACATGACGGATAATCAGCCTTCGATCTTGACCGTCCAAGGGATTTCGGTGTCTTACGGCGACGAAACGATCATCCGCGATCTTTCGTTCTCGGTGGCCGAGGGCGCCGTCTTCGTGATCCTGGGACCGAACGGCGCGGGAAAGACGACGCTGCTCAGGGCGCTCCTCGGCCTGATCCCTTATCAGGGGACGGTCACCTGGCAGACCCGAAACATCAGTTATCTGCCGCCTCAGGAGTTTCTGCAACGCCAGGAGCTTCCGCCGCTCAGTATCGAGGAGTTCTTTCGTTTCAAGACCCGCGATGTCGACGCCGTGAAACGGATGTTCGCCGAGGTCGGGCTGGACGAATCCCTGCTGCAACGGCCGTTCGGTGCTTTGTCGACGGGTCAGTTCCAGCGCATGCTGATCGCCTGGGCGCTGGTGAACGATCCCGACGTGCTGTTGCTGGACGAACCCACCGCGGGCATCGACGTGGGGGGCGAGGAGACGATCTATACCTTGCTCAACCGCTACCGGCAAAGAAAACCCCTGACCATCCTGCTGGTGACGCACGACCTCCATGTGGTGTGGGAATATGCGTCGGTCGTGCTTTGCCTCAACCGGCAGCAGCTTTGCATGGGCGCCCCCCAGGAAGTGCTCACGCCGCAGCAGCTCCAGGCGCTCTACGGTACCGGCGTGAAATATTACGAGCATCACCATCGGTGATTTTATGAGCGGAAAAATCCTGCTTGCCCTGATCCTTGGTGGCGCCACCGGCGCGGTCGCCGGCTACCTCGGTTCGCTGATGCTGAGCAAGCGCATGGCGCTGGTGGGCGGCGCCCTGGGGCATTTGACCTTGCCCGGGATCGCGTTGGCGCTGCTGTACGATTTCGATGTTTCCATCGGTGCGGTCTTGTTCTTGGGTTTCGGGATGCTTCTTATCTGGTATCTGGAAAGAGTGACCAGGCTGCATCTCGAGGCGCTCACCGCCGTCGTGTTTTCCACGGCTCTTGCGACGGCTTTTCTGTTTCTGCCGGAGGAAGAAACCGATATCGCACTGCTCGGCGATGTGTCGCGGATAACGGTGACGACCGCTGTGATTACGGTAGCGATAGCTCTGGGCATTTTTTTCATGGTCCGGCACATCTACTCGAACCTGGTCCTGATCGGCATTTCGTCCGATCTGGCCGGTGCCCAAGGCCTCGATCTCCGCTGGCACAACGCGGTCTATCTGATCTGCATCGCATTGACCGTTGCGCTCGGCGTGCGGATCGTGGGTGGACTGATGACCGCCGCTTTACTCGCCATACCGGCCTGCACGGCAAGGAACGTCAGCCGGAATCTGGGGCAATACGCCGCCATCAGCGGCGCTGCCGGCGGTCTTTCCGCGCTCGCCGGAATTCTCGCCCACGCAACGATCAGCGTGCCACCCGGCCCTTCAATCATTCTGGCAAGTGGTTTTTTGTTTCTGGGCTCTGTGTATCTGAAAGTCCGCCGGGAGCGCGCCGATCGAATCTAGTGCAGTTGCGGCTAATGGTAGCCCGGATGAAGTGCGACGCAATCCGGGACGACAGGAGTCGCGTGCTTCTCGTATTTCGCCCGGCGGCCTATGGGCTACCATTGCCTTCACAACAAAGCGACAGCCAGCTTGATGGCATACCCGACCGCGGTGGCCGTTCCGACACCGCCGGCCCACAGCAGAAAGAACCAGGCGAGTTTCTTCCAGAGCGGTCTTTCGTCCACCGGTTCCATCAGTGATAACCCTCGCCGGCGTGCACCTTGCCGCGAAAAATCCAATAGGCGTAAGCCGTATAGCCGAGAATGACCGGTAGGAGGATGGCTGCGCCGACCAGCATGAACGCGAGGCTGTTGTCGGGGTTCGCGGCTTCGCGGTAGGTGATGCTCGGCGGAACCAGGTAAGGGAAAAGGCTTCCGGCGAGCCCCAGGAAGGCCGCGGCGAACAAGCCGAGCGCCAGCAGGAACGGGGTCACGGCTCGCTTGGCCCGCACCGCGCGGTAAAACGCGACCGCAAGCAGAGTCGTGGCGATCGGGATGATCCACAGGAATAGAAGCGCTCCAGGTCCGAACCATCGATCCCTGATGGCTTCGTTGACGAACATCGTGCCGAAACTGATGAGAACGATGGCGAGAATCGTCGCCAGGCCAAGCGGCTCCTGAAGCTGCCGCATCCGCTCCTGGAGATCGCCGTCCAGCTTGATGACCAGCCAGGATGCGCCGAGCAGGGCATAGCCCGTGACCAGTGCGACGCCGCAGAACACGCTGAAAGGACTGAGCCAGTCGAACCAGCCGCCGGCGTAAATGCGGTCCTCGATCCGGATGCCCTGAACGAGAGCGCCGACCATCACGCCCTGAAAGAAGGCCGCCGCCGTGGAGCCGCCGATGAAAGCCCAATCCCAATATTTCTTGGCGCGCACTGTCCGGAACCGGAATTCGAATGCGACGCCTCTCAGAATCAGGGCGAGCAGCATCGCGATCACCGGCGCGTATAACGCGGTCAGCACCAGCGAATAGGCGAGGGGAAAGGCGGCGAACAGGCCCCCGCCGCCCAGGATGAGCCAGGTCTCGTTGCCGTCCCAGACCGGCGCCACGCTGTTCATCATCCGGTCGCGCTCTTCCTCGTCGCGTCCCAGGGGGAAAAGAATCCCGACGCCGAGATCGAAGCCGTCCAGAATGGCGTAGGCGAGCAAGGCCACGCCGATCAATACGAACCAGATAGTCGGTAGATCGAACATGATCGGTTCCTCCTAATGCGGGCCTTTTTCGAGCGCTGGTCCAGGCATGACGCCGGTCGTCCTCAGAGGGCCTTTTTCCGTCGGTTTCTCGAGCCCGATATCCGGCGAGCGCTTCATGAGCCGTATCAGATAAAACGAGCCGGCACCGAAAATGATCGTGTATACCACGATGAAACCCAGCAGCGACCCGGCGACTCCCGGCGTGCCGATGGGCGATACGGCGTCCCCCGTTCGGAGGAGTCCGTATACCGCAAAGGGTTGGCGACCCACCTCGGTCACGAACCAGCCGGCCAGGATCGCCACGAACCCCAGCGGCCCCATGGCGACCCCCCAGCGGTGGAACCAGGCCTCATCGAACAAGCGTTTTCGGAAGAATTGCACGGCGCCGACCAGTCCGAACAGGATCATCAGCACGCCGATTCCGACCATGATCCGGAACGCCCAAAAGACGATAGGTACATTGGGCCAGTGATCTCTCGGAAAGGCATCGAGCCCGGTGACTTTCGCATCGAGGTCATGTTCGAGGATCAGGCTGGCGAGTTTCGGGATTTCGAGAGTGTATTTCGTCCGGGCTTCGTCGACATCCGGGATGCCGAACAGAATCAGCGGCGCGCCCTCCCGGCTCTCGAAGTGTCCCTCCATCGCCGCAACTTTTGCCGGCTGGTATTCCTTGGTGTTGAGGCCGTGGAGATCGCCCACGATCAGTTGAGTCGGCGCGACCACCGCCGCCATCAGGATCGCCATGACGAACATGACGCGGGCCGGCGCATTGGTCTTGTCTCTGAGGAGATGCCAGGCGCCGGTCGCGCCGACCACGAGCGCGGTCGTGAGATAGGCCGCGAGCACCATGTGCGTGAAGCGATAGGGAAAGGACGGATTGAAGATCACGCCGATCCAACTGTCGGGCACATAGCGGCCCGCCTCGAGGTGATACGCCGCCGGCGTTTGCATCCAACTGTTTGCGGACAAGATCCAGAACGCCGAAAGCAGCGTGCCGAAGGCGACCAGGAGCGTCGCTGCGAAATGCAGTCTCGGGCCCACGCGGTCGAGTCCGAACAGCATGACGCCGAGAAAGCCGGCCTCCAGGAAGAACGCCGTCAATACTTCGTAGGCCAGCAAGGGGCCGAGGACCGGGCCGGTCTTTTCCGAGAACGGTCCCCAGTTGGTTCCGAACTGATAGCTCATTACGATGCCCGACACGACGCCCATGGCGAAGGCCACGGCGAAGACGATCAGCCAGTATTTGTAGAGCTGCAGGAAGACATCCCGTTTGGTTGCCAGCCAAAGCCCCTCGAGCACGGCGAGATAGCTCGCCAAGCCAATCGTGAACGCCGGAAAGAAGATGTGAAAACTCACCGTGAACGCGAACTGAGTTCGCGCGAGGACAAGCGCATCCATTGTTACTCTCCTATCGGTGACGAGGCCGGGCCTTCCCTGTTTTGAAATTGGACCGGCGAGAATCGGTGTCGTTTATGCGACGAACGTCATTTCAGCCTGCGAACGCTGATTCGAGGCTTGGGATCAATCGACATAGGCGGACAAAGCGGCGAACAGGGCGAATCCTCCGGCGAAGGACGGGGTCGAAATCCATCGGGCGACGCCCGGCTCATCGGCCTGGGGCAGCATGTCTTCCACAGTCGCCAGTAACAGCACGCCAACCAGAAACGCGAGTGCCGCATGCTCGACCTGGGTGCTCGCGTCGCGTAGCAGCAGATAGCCGATCGCCGCGCCGAAAATCGGCGGAAGAATGAACGAGCCCGAGATGCCGAGCCGCCGTTTTCGCGGCACCTGACGGTTTCGAAAGTTGCCGATCGCTGCAAACCCGCCGGGAATATTCGCAATCACCTGGCTTAATCCGAGCAGTAATCCGAGGCCGCCGGAAACGGCCGAACCCGCGCCAACCATCAGGCCGTCCGTGAGAAGGTCGACCGCCACGGCCAGATAAACCATCCAAGCGCCGGACCGTCCTGACCGGGAGCCCGTCCAATACCGAAACGCGCGAGCAAGTGCTGCCGAAAACACGGATCCTCCGAGAAACGTCGAAATCAATAGCCACATCGGGATCACGGGCAGAATTCGGGGCATGAGATCAATGCTGACTACCGCGATCGCCACACCGGCCGCGCCGTGCAACGCGGCGCCGATGATCCATGGCGGCGCGCGAAGGCTCTCCGCCAAAAGGCTGCCGACGATGTTTCCGGCGGCGGGTAAGACCGCCACTGCAAGTACCGATAAGAGATCATTCATCTTCAGACGGGTGAATCGGCCACGCAGAGGCGGAATCTAGGTCGAGCCGCCCCGGCAGGCTTCACTCGCCGGTCGCGGCGGGCTTCACCTGGATATTGTTCTTGACCTCCACGACACCTTCGACGGTCTTGGCGAGCGTGGCTGCTTTTTCCTTTTCCGCCTCGCTATTGGCCAATCCGCTGAGATAGACGACGCCCTTGATCGTGTCGACATGAATATCGAGAGCACCGACCACCGGGTCTCGTACATAGGCCGCCTTGATCTTGGTGGTGATGACGGTATCGTCGATGACCGTACCGGTACTGGCCAGAAAGGGACGGTCTAAAGGGTCGGCAGTGGCAATGTTCCAGATACCTGGGGTAAGAGCCGCAGCGACAGCGGTCAGGAGCGTAAGCGATTTGATGGGGTGAGTCATTGCGCCCTCCTTTGCGCGTGGTAAAGCCGGCTTTTTCCGAATCGGAATCGATGAAGCCTCGATCAGTCGAGGAAGCACGGTTGCACTTTTTGTTTTGACCGAGAAGGGAGCGGAAAGGTCGCGAGGCGGTTTCCGGTTCAGCGCGTGTCTTCGATCTCCGAACGTGCGGCGATGGAAGGATCGCCCCGGATCGCGTCCTTTATGGATGAATGAAAGATCTGAATCCGGGTGTTCGTCCGGTGCCGTTTCACGAGGCGAAAGATCTTCGGCATCTGCCGGCGATCGACCCGTACGCAGCCATGGGAGCGCTTTTTGCCGAGATGTGCCATGGCCCCGTCCGAGGCATCGTGCATGAAGATGCCGTCCACGATTTGAATCGCATGGGTCAGGTATACCGGCCGGTTCAAGAGTCTGGTCGCGAAATAGGATGGGCGGCGCACCGCCAAGGCACGCGGGGAATAGGTGCCGTCCGGAGTTTTGGTGGCTTTGCCCGGAAGTCCGGTCGAAACTAGTACCGATTCGAGCCCCTCCACGGCCTCGCCGCCAACATGCACCGACAGGCGTTGGTGGGTCTGATCGATTTGGATGATGACGGGGCTTTTGGGCTTTGCCGCGTGCTTTGATCCAATCTTGGGCTTCGACGCCTGGCTCTGTTTGTACGGGTCGAGTTCCGGCGGTCGATCGGCGATCAATCGTGGATGCCGTTTCGGTGCGAAGAGCGCGGCTATCTCCCGGTCCGCCTCCGGGCTCGGGCGATCGGCGATGCGATACGGTATCGGCCGATCGTGTAGATTCCCGCCGTGACGGCTCAACGGAGCTTTGGGCGTCTGGAGCGGAAAATCCGTCGGCTCGGGATAAAGCAGCAATGCTGTAAGGTACGGCAAGACGAATGCGATGGTTAACCTGGTCTTGTCCATGACGGGTTTTCGATATCGTCGGCTGATAATGTTTTGACCGCAATAATCGCCTTGATATCTGTCAATTTTCGAGCCAAGTGTAGGAGCCTATTTCAGTAGGCCGTTCGCCCCGGCCTGTCGAAGGGCCTGTCCCGAGCCTGTCGAAGGATTTGGGGACCAACTCAGATAGGCTCCAAGTTCTCTCGAACCTGAGGGCAGAAGGATCGTTTTTTCTGAGTGCCCCCTTCTTTTGAGGATCGCGCCGCTTTCCGGCTTTTGGCGCCCTCGCGCAATTTTCGCTCATCCCATCGGTCCTATTAATCAGGCCCATAAATACCCTCCTGGTATTTCGGGCCGCCGCCCAGGCCGGTACACGCCCGGCCTGGGCTCACGCGGCTTGTCGCCGCGCCGGGGTATCCCTGCCCCGGATTAACCCGGCCTATATTTATAGGCCGGGTTAATAACTCGAAAGCATGATCGTCCGCGTGCCGGTCTCGATGATCGGGCGTCGCGGGCGTGGCCGACAGAGGACCTGGGAAAGGAGGCGACTCATGGCGTACACGGCGAGCGATTTTCTGCTGGATCGGCTTTCGGCTTGGGGCATCCGGCGCATTTATGGGTATCCAGGCGATGGCATCAACGGCATTCTAGGCGCGCTGGGGCGGGCCGGGGACCGGTTTCAATTCATCCAGGCGCGCCACGAGGAAATGACCGCCTTTATGGCCTGCGCCCACGCCAAGTTCACCGGGCAGGTGGGCGTGTGCCTCGCGACCTCGGGACCCGGCGCGATTCATCTTCTGAATGGGCTCTACGACGCCAAGCTGGACCACCAGCCGGTCCTGGCGATCATCGGGCAACAGGCGCGCGGTGCCCTGGGCGGCGATTATCAACAGGAAGTGGATCTGGTGACGCTGTTCAAGGATGTGGCCCACGAATACGTCCACATGGCATCGAGCCCGGACCAGGTTCGGCACTTGGTGGATCGGACGGTGCGCATCGCCGTGTGCGAGCGGACCGTCACCTGCATCGTTGTTCCCAACGACGTACAGGAACTGGACGCGGTCACCACGCCGCCCCGGAAACACGGCCATATTCTGTCCGGGGTCGGCTATGCCGCGCCGCGGGTGGTGCCCAAAGAGGAGGATCTGCAAAAGGCGGCGGACGTGCTGAACCAGGGCCAGCGTGTCGCGATGCTGGTGGGCGCGGGCGCCCTGCATGCGACCGACGAAGTCACCGAAACGGCGGAGATTCTCGGGGCCGGCGTCGCCAAGGCGCTCTTGGGCAAGGCGGCGCTGCCGGACGACCTGCCTTTCGTCACGGGTTCCATCGGACTCTTGGGTACCCGGCCCAGCTACGAGATGATGCTGAACTGCGATACCCTCCTGATGATCGGTTCGCGCTTTCCTTATACCGAGTTTCTGCCCAAGGAAGGCCAGGCCCGCGGCGTTCAGATCGATCTCGACGGGCGGATGCTGAGCATGCGCTATCCCATGGAAGTTAACCTGGTGGGCGACAGCGCGGAGACGCTCCGAGCCTTGATCCCGCTGCTGCAACGGAAGACCGATCGCAGCTGGCGAGATTTCATCGAGCGGGAAATCCGGGAGTGGTGGCAAGTGCTGGAATCCCGCGCCATGAACGCGGCCGATCCCATCAATCCGCAGCGGGTCTTCTGGGAACTGTCGCCGCGCCTTCCCGACAACTGCATCATTTCCGCCGACTCCGGCTCCGGCACCAACTGGTACGCCCGCGACGTGAAAATCCGCCGCGGCATGATGGCCTCGCTCTCGGGCGGGCTCGCCACCATGGGCTGCGGCGTGCCCTACGCCATCGCCGCCAAGTTCGCCTACCCCGACCGGGCCGTGATCGCTTTGGTGGGCGACGGGGCCATGCAGATGAACGGTAACGCCGAATTGGTGACGGTCGAAAAGTACTGGAAGGAATGGCGCGATCCGCGTTTCATCGTGCTGGTGCTCAATAACCGCGACCTCAACCAGGTGACCTGGGAGCAACGGGCCTTGGCGGGCGACCCCAAGTACGAAGCGTCGCAAGATGTGCCCGATTTCCCCTATGCCAGATACGCCGAATCGCTGGGCTTCATGGGGCTCAAGGTGGACAAGCCGGAGGACATCGCCCCGGCCTGGGAGCGGGCTTTCGCCGCCGACCGGCCGGTGCTCTTGGAAGCGTACACCGATCCCAACGTGCCGCCGCTGCCGCCGCACATCACCTTCGAGCAGGCCAAGGCTTATCTTTCGGCACTGTTCGGCGGAGACGTGGATGCCTGGGGCATCGTCAAATCCGCCGCGAAGGAAATGAAAGCGACGGTTTTGCCGGAGACGGATTGAGCCTGGCCACGGTGCGCCGGCGCCTCGCGGTCAGTATCTTGGAAATGGCGCTTCGACAGTTGCCGGTTCAGACATGAGGCAAGCACTATGGCGACTTCCATCGGCAAAAAACTCTGGGCCATCGCCGAAGGCTATATCCCGCCGACGAGCGTCGGCGAGGGCCGGGCGCTCGAGAGTCACGAAACCGTCTGCATGCTCAATGCAGGCGACACGGACGCCCACGTGGCCATCACCATCTTTTTCAGCGACCGCGAACCGGCCGGACCGTATCGGCTGACCGTGCCGGCTCGGCGCACGCTGCACCTGCGTTTCAACGATCTGGAAGATCCCGAGCCCATCCCCGTGGATACCGACTATGCCAGCATCATCGAATCGGATGTACCCATCGTCGTGCAGCACACCCGGCTGGACTCGCGCCAGGCCGAACTCGCGCTGCTGACCACCACGGCTTATTCGGAGGGATGAGAGTACTCATGCGGTTTCTGCTGTTGATCCCGTTTTTATTCTTGCTCACCGGCTGTCCCGTCCCGCCCGTTGCGACCGGATTTCCTTTGGCCGCGCCTTCGGCCGCCGGGGGTGCGCAGATTACGACCGTCACGCAGGTCACGTTGTCGCAACCCAATTTCCGCCTCTTAAAAGCGGATGTCATCGGCAGCAGCACCGGTTTCAGGCTGCTCGGCCTTCTGACCTTCAAGAGCCCGGATTATGCCGAAGCGATCACGCGCCTGTACGAAAAGGCCGGAGTCTCGAACGGCACGGCGCAGGTTTTCGTGAACCTGGTGTACGATCAGACGAGCCCCTATTTCATCCTGTTTTCGCTGCCGAAGATCACCGTGCGCGGGGATTTGGTGGAGTTCCGGGACGACCGGCGATGAGGCGGGAGCGCTTGGTTTGAATCCGGCGCTCGGGTTGACTGGGCCAGCCCCAAACAGCCAAGCCGGCTACGAGGGCTGCGCCGGCCGCGAGCCAGCCCCGGTGCATGTTCGCCCAGAGCAGCCAGCTCCACGGCCTGGCCCGGTTGTCGAACCGGCCGTGGGCACCATGATCGCCGGGCACCGGGTCGAACAGGTTGTCGGGGCGGTTCGACGGCAAGGGTTCCGGGCCGAGCTGGCCCTCGTAAGCCTTGTCGGCGAGATAGCGGTCCAGGAAGCCGGGGACGAGCTTGTTGCCGAGAATGGTTTTCACCGTCGGCCAGCCGATCCAGAATTCGCGGCGCGGGTGATAAGCGGCGTGAACGATGCCGCGCGCCGCCACTTCCGGCTGAAAGATCGGCGGAACCGGCTGGGGATTCCGGTTGATGTGTATGCGCGCCCAATCGAACTGCGGTGTGTTGAACGCGGCGATCTGCACCATCGTCAGCCGGATCTCGGAGCGGTCGTGGATCAGCTCGGAACGGAGCGCGTCGGTGAAGCCGCGGATGGCGAACTTGGCCCCGCAATAGGCCGATTGCAGCGGAATGGCGCGATAGGCGAGGGCGGAGCCCACCTGCACGATGGTTCCGCGGTTTCTTTGCCGCATCCGCTTGAGCGCCGCCATCGTGCCGTAGACGTAGCCGAGATAGGTGACCTCGGTCACCCGCTTGAACTCCGCGGGCGTCATAGCGCTCACCGGCGAGAATACCGTTGCCATGGCGCAGTTGATCCAGATGTCGATCGGCCCCAATTCCCGCTCGACCCGACCGGCGGCCTGCTCGACCTGATCGGGATCGGACACGTCGGCAGGAATGACGAGCGCCGTGCCTCCGGCCTGCCGGATATCCCGCGTAGCACCTTCCAATCCGTCCGCGCCGCGCGACAGCACGGCGACCCGTGCGCCGCGTCGGGCGAACTCCACCGCAGTGGCGCGCCCCACGCCGGCCGAGGCTCCGGTGATCACGACGACGTCCGATGTGCTCATGGCTGCTCCTGCTGGATTATTGCGCCGGCGATAAGCCTACGCTTACGGATATTGACCGGCGCTTGCGACGGGTGTTCGGACGATCAGGCCAAAGATAGAAGGATTGGGTTGGCTGAGCCCAGAGCTTTCTCGGAAATGTATGTGGTCGCAGTGGGCTTTGGAGCATTTTCATACCTACTGTACGGGCACTGGCGAGTAGGTCGGGAATCCTTTCCCAATCGCAAACGGTCGCTTTAGCCGCGACCCTTCCAATCGCAAACGGGCCTTTAATCGGCCCCTTCCAATCGCAAACGTCGCTTTAGTCGCGACCTTCCAATCGCAAACGGCGTCTTCGGGAAGGGGCTGGCCGGCGCTCCCGGCCAGGCCGTTTGCGATTGGAGCGCCGAAGCCCCCCTTCCCGACGCCATGCCCCGGCCAAGCGTCTTCGTCGGCAAGGGATTGCCGACCTACGACCGTGCCCCCGTAGGTCGGGAATCCTTTCCCGACGCCACGGCCCGGCCGAGCGTCTTCGCCGGCAAGGGATTGCCGACGAATGCTTGAATCGGTTCACCCGAGCCGAAGGCGCCAGCGACTTCCGCCAAGCCTGTTTTGCCGTACGAGCGAGATGAATACGCTCTAGACATCGTGGTCTATGTTTCGGAAAGTCAAGTAAGCCACCCGATAGTGGCGGTTCATCCTTTGCCTTGCTGCCATGAAAGATGCCCTTCTCAGGGCGGCAAATCCCTCCGAGATCAGACTGGCAGCGCCTTGAAGCAGGCCGTAGCACGAAAATGTTAGTCCTCTTCATAAGCCCAATCTTGGGCTGGGCACGAACCGGAAGTCCGGCCAGGAGATCTAAGCCAGTAAGGAATTTGGCCTGTGAGTCGCCGCTATGGATATTCATTCGATCTTTCCGGCCAGGCGAGGGATGTCTGGTTCGTGGGGTACCGGGTATTGCAGGATGCACCGGTTGCGCGGGTGGTTATGGATTCTTCCGCTCTTGGGTGGTTGCGCAGCGAGTCCGATAGCCGAGTCCTGGCGGCAGGCGGCTACAAATCAGCCGTCCTTTGCAGAGATCAGCGCCGATCCGGAGTCGTTCAGAGGACAGACGGTAATCTTGGGCGGTAAGGTGGCTGCTGCCCGCGTTCTGCCGTCAGTGACAGAAATCGAGGTTTGGCAAAAGCCTCTGGATTCCAGTGACCGTCCCAAGGAAAAGTTCAACGCCTCTCAAAGCCGATTTCTGGTCCGGTGCCTTGGCTCTCTGAACTCAGCGGACTACTTTCCGGGCCGTCTGATTACCGTGGCCGGGGAGATCCAGGAGCAGGCGGTCCAAGACGCGGAAATTCGGCCCTTGGGTCGATTCCACTACATTTATCCGGCGGTCCGCTACCCGGTGATCGATTGCGGCCAAGTCCATGTGTGGCCCCAACGTTGGGAGCTCCCTGATGTCTACGTCCCGCCCTATCGGTTTGGGCCTCGCGAGTGGCGAGGGACTGGCTACGCTTACCCCTATTACTATCAGCCATATCAGCCGTTTCGGTAATCGACCGTTTCAGGAGCAAACGATCCGGAGTTTGGTAAAACGGGTTCTCCATGCGAGCCCTGCACGCTTTGCTCTGCCGGAAAGTTCTACTCTGAACACCATTTCCAATTCTCGGCGATCGACGAATGAAAGCGCTTTTGGTGTGGATGCTGGCCGTATCCTTTCGGCTTCAGGCCGAAGTAGGCCCGGTCAACTATGTAAAGGTTCACAAAAATTGGTGGAGTGGGAAGAGCAACTGGCCGATACTCCTGAAGATCCGCTCATCATCAAGCTCTAAACGAATGCTCTTGGCATGGAGCAAAAGCCAAACTACGGTCCGACGCCTTCTCGTCGGGTAAGAAAGGTCGACATGAATCCTTTGAGGGCGCCGGCGATTGCCGCCAGTTGGGGCACGGCTATTGTTTTGGTAACGCCTTTATGCGGCCTCTGGTTCTCATGCGGCTGTGATTGGCCTTGGGTCAACTTTTTCTTTGTTTGTAACGCCATAGTCAACACGCCAATCCCCCATTGTCCTTGGTGTGTGGATTCACTAACCGCGGCCACAAGCATCGGTTTTAGTATCGCCGCAAGTTCGTTGGCTGCTTGGAAGTTTCGTCCCACGGTCTCGAACGCTTTGGTGAGAATTCTTTACCGATCCGGAGTCGGCACCGCTGTCTTTGCCGGCGCGCTTCTTATCGCGGGTTGGTTGACGGCTCTCGCCACTGGCTATCCTTCGTTTCTGGGCATGAGGTTGAATTAAACACGGCTGGCAACGCCCGGGTCGCCCCATTTTGCCTAGACAACCGGGACATGCGGCGTTTAGTTCGGAAGGAGACTAGCCCTGATGCGCGGCGATATCTCGCCTCGGGGCGAGATATCGCCGCCTCTGTCCCGCGGCTTGCTGCGATAAATTCGCTTCCGTACCGCAAGCTCAAGGTAAACGTTTGATCCATAAAAGTTCGAATGAACCGGTCGGGGCTGGTACGAAAGTTGATAAAAAGAGAATCCAGTCCCAGAGGTTAACCCACCACGAGAAGGCCATGACGAAAAGACGTTTGGACTATGCCAAAGCGGCGCCGGACGCCATGGAGGCGATGTGCGCGCTACAAAAGTACGCGGACGAATGCGGTCTCGAGCGATCCCTGCTGGAGCTCGTCAAGATCCGAGCCTCCCAGATCAACGGCTGTGCCTACTGCATAGACCTTCACACCAGGGAGGCGAGGGCTCTGGGCGACACCGAGCAGCGGCTCTACGCGCTCAGCGTCTGGCGCGAGGCGCCGTTCTATACCGATCGGGAACGGGCCGGACTCGCCTGGTGCGAAGCGATCACCCAAATCAGCGAAGGACACGCCCCGGACGAGGTCTTCGAACAGGCACGCGCGCAATTCACGGACGAAGAGCTGGTCAAGCTCACGCTGGCGACCATCGCCATCAACGGGTGGAACCGGCTCGCCATCGGCTTTCGGAAGGTACCGGACACCTACCGGCCAGCGTGTGGAAAGTTCCGGTAAAACCCTGGCGTGCTGGCGATGCGCTCCGGGGAATAGTGCAAGGTAAACGGTAGCAAGAACGTGATCAACAAAAGGTACTGGATAGTTCAGGCAAGCTGGCTCGGTCTCCTCCTGAGCCTGCTCGCCGGCTGCGGCCAACCGACGGCAGAGCCGGCAGGACCGCTGCCCCCAGCGGTTGCGGTAAGCCGGCCGATTCAACGGGAAGTCGTGGAATGGGAAGAGTACACCGGACGGCTGGACGCCGTGGAGACCGTAGAGGTGCGGGCTCGCGTGGGGGGATATCTGGAAAAGGTCAATTTTAAGGACGGATCCCTGGTCAAGAAGGGCGACCTGCTGTTCGTCATCGATCCCCGACCTTATAAGGCCGCGCTCGGACGGGCGCAGGGAGAGCTGGCGCGCGCCCAGGCCCGGCGCGACCTGGCGAAAAACGATCTGGCGCGGGCGCAGCGGCTGTTCGAGAAGCGCGTGATCTCCGAGGAGGAGCTCGACACCCGCGACAAGAACCTGCGCGAGTCCATCGCCGCCGTCCAATCGGCGCAGTCCGCCGTCGACGAGGCCAAGCTCAACCTGGAATTCACGGAAGTGCGAGCCCCGATCAGCGGACGCATCAGCCGGGAACTCGTCACCGAGGGCAATCTGGTGAACGACGGAACCGGGACGGCGACCCTCTTGACCACCATCGTTTCGTTGGACCCCATTTACGTCTATTTCGAGGTCGATGAGCAGGCGTATCTGCGCCAGGGCGCCAGGAGGCGAACCGGCGAGCGGGGCACCTTGCAGGAGGCGGTGAACCCCGTGTTCGTGGGGCTGGCCGATGAAGAGGGCTTCCCGCACGAAGGGCGCCTGGATTTTCTGGACAATCGATTCGATCCCGCTGTCGGCACCATCCGCGCCCGCGCCGTGGTCGACAACCCGGATGGGATGTTGACGCCGGGGCTGTTCGCGCGCGTGAAACTTCCGAGCAGCGGCAAGTTCCCGGCCGTGCTGTTGGACGACAAGGCGGTCCTCACCGACCAGGATCGAAAGTACGTCTATGTGCTCGATGCCGACAACCGGGCGCAGCGTCGCGACGTCAAGCTCGGGCGGATGTTCGATGGCCTCCGCATCGTCACCGAGGGCTTGGGCACCGACGACGCGGTGGTCGTACACGGAGTCCAAAAGATCTTCTTCCCGGGCATGCCGGTCAGCCCGCAGTTCATCAAGATGGGCGATCCCCCGCCGCATCCGGCTGATCCCAAGCTGAACGCCGGTAATGAGCAGACCTCGGCAAACCGGACCCGGGAGCCCAGCGCATGAGGGACTTTTCCGCCTTCTTCATCGACCGCCCAATTTTCGCGGCAGTCTTGTCGATCCTCCTGTTCGTCGTCGGAGTGATCGCGATCCCGTTGCTTCCGGTGGCCGAATACCCCGATGTGGTGCCGCCTTCGGTGCAGGTGCGCGCGGTTTATCCCGGCGCCAACCCCAAGGTCATCGCCGAGACCGTCGCCACCCCTCTCGAGGAAGCCATGAACGGGGTGGAACACATGATGTACATGAAGTCGGTGGCGGGCTCCGACGGCGTGATGTACCTGACCGTCACCTTCAGGCCGGGTACCGACGTCGACCTCGCTCAGGTACAGGTCCAGAACCGCGTCAACCAGGCCCTGCCGCGGCTCCCGGAGGATGTGCGCCGGCTCGGCGTCACCACCGAGAAGCAGTCGCCCAATCTGACCATGGTGGTGCATCTGCTCTCGCCGAACCAGAAGTACGACACCCTGTACCTGCGCAACTATGCCACCCTGCACGTCAAGGACGAACTCGCGCGCCTGCCGGGCGTGGGCCAGGCGATGGTGTTCGGCGGCGGCGACTATTCGATGCGCATCTGGCTCGATCCGGACAAGGTCGCCGCGCGCGGCATGGCGGCGGGCGACGTGGTCCGGGCCATCCGCGAACAAAACGTCCAGGTCTCGGCGGGAACGATAGGCGGCCCTCCGCAGCCGCGCGTCAGTGATTTCACGCTGTCGATCAACGCGCAGGGGCGGCTGGTCACCGAGGAGCAGTTCGGCGACATCGTGGTCAAGACCGGCGCCGGCGGCGAGATCACCCGCCTGCGCGACGTGGCGCGGATCGAGCTCGGCGCCTCCGAATACGCGCTGCGCTCGCTGCTCAACAATCGGCAGGCGGTGGCGGTCGCGATTTTCCAGGCCCCCGGCTCGAACGCGATCGAGCTCTCCGACAGCGTGCGCGCCAAGATGCGCGAACTGGAACGCTTCTTCCCCGAGGGGGTGAAGTGGGACGTGGTCTACGACCCGACGGTGTTCGTTCGCGATTCGATCGAGGCGGTCGTGAAGACGCTGTTCGAGGCCGTGCTCCTGGTGGTCGCGGTGGTCATCCTGTTCCTGCAGACCTGGCGAGCCTCGATCATCCCGCTGCTCGCGGTACCCGTCTCCATCGTCAGCACCTTCGCGGTGTTGCTGTTGCTGGGCTTTTCCATCAACACGCTCACGCTGTTCGCCTTGGTGCTCGCCATCGGCATCGTGGTGGACGACGCCATCGTCGTGGTCGAGAACGTGGAGCGCAACATCGCCAACGGACTGGCGCCGCGAGCGGCGGCCCATCAGGCCATGCGCGAAGTCAGCGGCCCCATCATCGCCATCGCGCTGGTCCTGACGGCGGTCTTCGTGCCCATGGCCTTCCTGTCCGGCGTGACCGGCCAGTTCTACCGCCAGTTTGCCGTGGCCATCGCCATCTCCACCGTGATCTCGGCGGTGAATTCGCTGACATTGTCACCGGCGCTGGCGGCAACGCTGCTCAAGCGGCACGGCGCGACACCCGATCCGGTGACGCGCGTGCTAGACACGCTGTTCGGCTGGCTGTTTCGACCCTTCAACCGCGGCTTCCAGCGCAGCGCCGAGGCATACTCCGGCGCCGTGGTCAGGATCCTACGCCGAAGCGGCCGAATCCTGGTGCTCTACGGCGGTCTCATCGGCCTGACCTGGCTGAGCTTCCAGGCGGTGCCGGGGGGCTTCATCCCGACCCAGGACAAGCTGTATCTGATAGGCGGCGTCAAGCTGCCGGAAGGTGCCTCGCTCGATCGTACCGAAGCGGTGGTGCGCACCATGAGCGAGATGGCCCTGTCCACCGAAGGGGTCCGCGATGCCGTGGCGTTTCCGGGGCTCAATGCCCTGCAGTTCAGCAACACGCCAAATACCGGTACGATCTTCTTCGGCCTGCACGGGTTCGACGAGCGCCAGCGGCCGGCGCCCGAGATCGTCGGCGAGCTGATGGGCAAATTTTCCTCGATCCAGGAGGCCTTCGCGTTCGCGATCATGCCGCCGCCGATACTCGGCATCGGCACCGGGTCCGGCTTTTCGCTCTACGTCCAGGACCGTGCGGGCCTGGGCTACGGTGAATTGCAGCATGCGGTCCAGGGACTGGCGGGCGCTCTTTCGGAAGTACCGGGGATGGGGTTTCCCATCAGCTCTTATCAGGCCAACGTGCCGCAACTGACGGCCGACGTCGACCGCACCAAGGCGAAGCGACATGGCGTGCCCTTGAGCGAGGTGTTCGAAACGCTGCAGATTTACCTCGGTTCCACCTACGTGAACGACTTCAACCGCTTCGGCCGCACCTATCAGGTCTACGCTCAGGCCGACGCCCAGTTCCGCGACCAGCCCGAGGACGTCCTCACGCTGCGCGCCCGCAACCAAGCCGGAGAGATGGTGCCGATCGGCAGCATCGTGACGGTCCGTCAGACCTATGGGCCGGACCCCGTGATCCGTTACAATGGCTACCCCGCCGCGGACCTCATCGGCGAGGCCGATCCCAGGATCATGTCCTCGAACGAAGCCATTGCCGCCATTGCCTCCCTGGCACCTCGGGTGCTGCCCGCCGGAACGAGTTACGACTGGACCGACCTGAGCTATCAGCAGATCCACGAAGGCAATGCCAATAAAGTCGTGTTTCCGCTGTGCGTGTTATTGGTATTTTTGGTACTCGCCGCGCTCTACGAGAGCTGGACGCTGCCGTTGGCGGTCATCCTGATCGTGCCCATGTGTCTGCTCTCGGCGCTGTTCGGCGTGTGGCTGACGGGAGGCGACAACAATATCTTCGTCCAGATCGGGCTGGTGGTGCTGATGGGGCTCGCCTGCAAGAACGCCATCCTCATCGTCGAGTTCGCGCGCGAGCTCGAGGGCGAAGGCCGCGGCATCGTCGCCGCGGCGATCGAGGCGAGCCGGCTGCGGCTGCGGCCGATCGTGATGACCTCGGTGGCCTTCATCGCCGGCGTCGTCCCGCTGGTGTTCTCTCACGGCGCCGGGGCCGAGGTGCGCCGCATCATGGGTGTCACCGTGTTCTCCGGCATGCTCGGGGTGACCTTGTTCGGCCTGTTCATGACACCGGTCTTCTACGTGGTCATCCGCGCCCGGGTGGCACGGAGGCGCGGGCGGGCACCGGTCCCCGCCGTGGTGGACGAACTGGGGAGGGTGTCCGATGACTAGCGCGAAGCCCGTCGCTGTGGGTTCGGCCCTGGGCCTCGCGCTGTTAAGAGGGTGTCTTCGCCATCCCGACCGAGCCCGAAGCCGAGAGCGAGGAATGGCCAATCGATAGGCTGTTTGCGATTGTAAGGCCTCGCGCAACGGCCTTATTCAACCGGCTTCTTTTCTAGACTGATCTTTGATACCGTCATGCGTGGAGAACGAAGCGGATAGCTGAAACGGTGACCGTTCCGACGTTCTCGCATCACTTCACCAAGTTCGCGTGATTCACGGGGGGACATCAGTTCGAGGACATGCAGGCCTACATCATTCAGGCAGCATCGCGACCATGCAAACATTGATCACCGGCGGTATTCCCAAGATGGACCGCAGCCCGCCGGAGGACAGGGTGCTCAATATCGCCAAGGGGATTTCCAGTGCGACCGGTGAAAGCTTTTTCCGCTCATTAGTCGAACACCTTGCCGCTTCCCTTGACGCCCACCGCGTCTTCATCGGCGAACTGGTGGAAGCCGGCTCGGAACGGGTGCGCACCATCGCCGTGTGGGCGGACGGGAAAATCGTAGACAACTTTGAATACGATCTGGCGCATACCCCTTGCAGGCACGTGATCGGCAAGAGCCTGTGCTCCTATGCGAGCGGTGTGCAGCAATCGTTCCCCCAGGATCGGTTTCTCGCCGAGATGAAGGTTGAAGGGTATGTGGGAACGCCGCTTCTTGATTCGGGCGGCCGTGCCCTGGGCCTGATCGTGGTGTTGTTCGACCACCCCATCGAAAGCCCGAAGCTGGCCGAATCGATCCTGCAGATTTTTGCCGTGCGCGCCGGGGCCGAGTTGGAGCGCCGCCGGGCCGAAATGGCGCTGCGGCACAGTGAAGAACGCTGGCGCCAGGTGTTTGAGAATTCCGCGATCGGTATCGCATTATCCAACGTGGATGGCCGGTTTCTGGCCGCCAATGCCGCCTTTCAGCGAATGCTGGGTTACACCGGAGAGGAACTGCTTGCACTCTCCTGGCCCGATATCACCCACGAGGAAGACCGCGGCAATAACTTGGCCCTTTACCAGGAGTTTCTCAGCGGGACGCTCCAGCAGTTCAAGATCGAAAAGCGCTATCGGCGCAAGGACGGGAGGGTGCTCTGGGTCAGCAACACCATTTCCCGGGTTTTGGACGGAGGCTACTGCCCCGGCTTTGTCATGGCATTGGTCGAGGATGTCACCGAGCGCAAGCGGCTGCAGCAACAATTGCAGGAGGAACACGAGCGACTCCGCCTTTTGCTGAATCTCACCAACGAGGTGCTTTCGCACCTGGATCTGAGACAACTCTGCCAGGCCGTTTCGTCGAGCGTCCGGCGCGTCATGCAGTGCGATTTCGTGGGTCTTACTCTGCCCGATCTCGAGGCGGGCGGGATGCGCCTTTACACGCTCGACTTCCCGGACGGCAAAGGAACCGTCCGGGCAGGCGCGCTTTTTCCTATGGAAGGGACGCCGTCTGGTCTGACGTTCCGGACAGGTCGCCTCCAGGTCTTCGACGCCCAGCGCATGGCCCAGTTCGATAGGGGAATCAATCCTGGCCTGGCGGAGGGTCTGAAATCCGGTTGTTTCTTTCCGCTGATCCATTGCGACCGCTTGCTCGGCACCTTGAATCTATTGCGGCTGGCGGACAGCGTCTTCAGCGATGGGGAGATCGATTTCCTGGAGAAAATCGCCGGGCAGGTGGCGATCGCCGTGGACAATGCCCTGAATTACCGTGAAGTGAGTGAGGCGAAGGAACGGCTGGCAGAGGAGAAGCGCTGTCTTGAAGACGAAATCCGGATCGAGCACGACTTTGGCGAAATCATCGGCGAAAGTCCTGCGCTGGCGTGCGCTCTCAAACAGGTCGAAATCGTGGCGACGACCGATGCGACCGTTCTGATCTCCGGTGAGACCGGTACCGGCAAGGAACTCATCGCCCGGGCCATTCACGACCTGAGCGCGCGCTCCGCTCATCCCTTCGTCAAGGTGAACTGCGCGGCCATTCCCAGGGATCTGCTTGAGAGCGAGCTGTTCGGCCATGAGAAGGGCGCCTTCACCGGGGCGATCGCGCGGCGAATCGGTCGGTTTGAACTCGCACACGAGGGCACTCTGTTTCTCGATGAAATCGGTGAGATTCCGTTGGATCTGCAGCCCAAGCTGCTGCGGGTGCTGCAGGAGCAGGAGTTCGAGCGGCTCGGCAGTGCCCGTACCGTTAAAACCAATGTCCGGTTGGTGGCGGCGACCAACCGAAACCTGGCCCGGATGGTCAAGGAGCAGACGTTTCGTGACGATCTGTATTACCGTCTGAACGTCTTTCCCATCACGGTTCCGCCTCTACGCGAGCGTCCCCAGGACATTGCGCCCCTGGTGCGACATTTCGTGGAAAAGTTCGCGCGGCGCATCAACCGCCCGATCACCCACATTCCCAACGAGGTGACCGAAGCGCTCAAGCGTTATCAATGGCCGGGCAACGTGCGCGAGCTTCAGAACGTCATCGAGCGCGCGGTGATTCTGTCGCCCAATGGCGTGCTGCGCGTGCCCCTGCCCGATTCGGTATCCGTTCACAAGGAATCTTACACAATGCGGGGCGCATCGAGAACACTCGAAGACGTCGAACGCGAACACATCCTCCAAGTCTTGCGGGAAACCGACTGGGTGATCGGCGGGCCGAAAGGGGCCGCGGAACGACTGGGCCTCAAGCGGAGCACCCTGCGCTCCCGCATGGAAAAACTCGGCATATCCCGCGACATGTCGTGACGAACATTATCGCTTTCAGTAAGGCATTAATTTCTGTAGGGTGGGTTAGGCCGCGAGGCCGTAACCCACCGAACGGCCTCGGACCTGTCCTGAGCCAAGTCGAAGGGTCGGTGGGTTACGCGGGGCCTGTCCTGAGCTTGTCGAAGGGCCTGTCACGAGCGGAGCCGAGGGGCTATAACCCACCATCGATGGGTTTCGGTTCGCTCTACCCATCCTACGATGAATGTTCACTCGAATGCCGAATGGAATAAGACTCGAAAACGTGTCACAGGCCATATCCCGCTTCTTCATGGTATCCAGGTCGCGGCTGCCGATAGCCGCAGCGGTGAGTTGCATGGATTCTTGTCTTGCCCGGTTGAAATCGCTAACTATGGGGGCGGGTGACCAAGAGACCGAAGCCACGGTCGGCCTGTAGGAGACGGCCGTATTGCAGTACATGTTCTTAAGCTTTTTGTATTGCCAATGCGCGGTCGAATGTTCCTTGCCTCTTTATGGCTAAACTCCAATATTCCCGATTTTGGTCCTTATTTCCGGCAGCTTTCTCTCATCATAAAGAAAATGACCAATCCGTTACCATCGCCCGATTCAGAGGCCGATCAGAGTTTGCCTCGAACCCTTCGAGAAGCCGTGGACCGGTTGACCCTCCAGCTGAGTCAGGCCGAAAAAGACAAAATTGCCGCGGCATCCAGTGCGGACGCCATCATCGTCCACTTCAGCCTAGGGGCTTATATCCGGAAGGTCTTTGGTCTTTGGCGCGGAAACAAGGCGCAGATGGCATCCTGTGGCGCTCTCAATCCCGAGGAGGCTTCGGTCGTGATTATCCGTGAGCTGTGGGCAAGGTTGCGGCGCCAGTCCGGTCTGTGATGTGAGCGCAGCTTGCTACCCTTCTGTAAGGAGGAGATTAATCTCATGAAGCGCGGTCTTCCTCCAAATTGTCCTTTTGCTCAACCATTTAATCTGTGAGGCTGTCGATGCAAGCCACTGCCACCGATATTGCTCATGTCATAGAACTTGCGGTGGCGCCCGTATTTCTTCTTACCGGCATCGGTGCTCTACTGTCGGTGCTTAGCTCTCGCGTTGGCCGCATCGTTGATCGGTCCCGCCAGATCGAGGACAAACACGCCGGCACGGACGAACACCTCCATCCGGACATTCAGTGCGAGATCAGTATGCTATCGCGCCGCGCCCGCATAGCGTACTGGGCGATTAGCCTCTGTACGGCCTGTGCCTTGCTCATCTGTACACTCATTGTCGTTCTGTTCGTCGGGGCCTTCTTAAGCCTGGATGTTTCGAACGCTATCGCGATTCTCTTTATCGCCGCGATGGCCGCCCTGATCATCGGCCTTTATTGCTTCCTGCACGAAATTTATCTGGCGACCGCCAGCTTGCGGTTCCGATGGCGCTACCGAAAATGAGCACCGTTATCAGCTGCTGCCAACACCATCGTTTGGCATCAATCTTTCTTCGTCGTGTTGTCGAGGAAAACAGAGCGGCGCTATAGGGCATCTTGCAAAACAGGCGAAGCATATTCGGCTAATAAGGCCAGAATGTCTGTATCGCAGGCCCCGCAACCTGAACATGCACCGGTCGCTCTCGATATGCTGTCCAGGTCGTTGACTCCCTTATCGACAAGTCGCTTGATCTGTCCTGTCGTCGTCCCGCTACAGCGGCAAATCACGTTCTTTTTCTGGTCGGGATGGTTGATGTTCATTTCAATGGCGAAAGTCTAGAGCTCTAGGGTAAGGCACAACGGATACCGTCGTGACTGCTTCGCGCCGTCGTGGGTCGGGCGGGTAGGGAGCCGTGGTCGAGGAGCTCTTTGATCCGGTCGACAGGGTGGCCGCTCTGAACCGGAAAACTCGGTTCCATCGGCGCCGGTTGCAGAAACGCCCCGTGCGCATCCGTCGGTATTTTAAACTTCGGAAGATTACTTATCCGGCCGCGGCCGGATGATTCTGATTTAACTCAATGCCAATCCTGTGTCGGGTGTTATCACCGTTTTCATTGCGCAGTAGGCACTATCGGTCGAGCATGGATTTCCGTCTGAGCTATTAATCAGGCCCGTAAATACCCTCCTGGTATTTCGGGCCGCCGCCCAGGCCCGGTACACGCCCGGCCTGGGCTCACGCGGCTTGTCGCCGCGCCGGGGCATCCCTGCCCCGGATTAACCCGGCCTATATTTATAGGCCGGGTTAATAACCAAATATTTGCTAGCCGCTTCACGGATAGGTAAGGGCGATGATCTTTATAACGAAACCATCTCGAAGACAGGGGTGGATCAGTGCTTATAATGACACGGTGTCTTGCGTCCGATGCAATTCCCGGTGAACTTCGGCACCGCCGGAGGTAGCGAGGAAATCGAGGTCCGGTTTACCTAAGGTTGGCAGTCAGGAGGAGGGTATTACTCTCTCTTACGTCGGAATTATCGTCCACCACCCGCATCTCTGCGTTAGGCGATGGCACTGATGTCTTAGAGACGGGAAGGGTGGTCCCTTCGTCAATCGTCGGCAAACGGATGCTGAACGTGGAGCCGAGTCCAGCGCCAGGACTTGATGCCGTTACTTGTCCGCCGTGTAGTTCCACTAGCCGTTTTACCAGGGTAAGCCCGATGCCTAGTCCGCCCTGAGACCGATCCAGGGTACGCGTACCCTGCTGGAATAGCCCAAAGATCGTCGGCAATAGTTCCGTCGAGATGCCAGTGCCGTTGTCCCGCACCTGGATCTCGACTTCGCCCCCGAGCCGTTGGACATCAACCTCGATCCGGCTGCCTTCCGGAGAGTATTTGCTGGCATTGTCGAGCAGGTTAAGCAACACTTGAGACAGGCGCACGGAATCGCCCTCCAACATTATCGGTTGGTTAGGCAGACAAGCATCGAGATGTTGTTGTTTGGCCGAGATGAGGCCTTGTGCCGTCTCCAAGACGGATTTAATCACTTCTACAAGGTCAAGCCGCTCTTTCTTCAGCGAAATTTTGCCGCGCGCGATACGGGAGACGTCCAGTAGATCGTCGACCAGGCGAGCGAGGTGCGTCACCTGTCGCTTAATGATGTCCTTAGCCCAGTGAAACCGCGTGTCTTCCAGCTTCAGCATGTCCAAAATGTGGGTTGCGTTGCTGATGGGGGCCAGCGGATTTCGGAGTTCATGAGCCAGCATGGCCAGGAATTCGTCCTTATGTTGATCGGCTTTGCGCAGAGCAGCCTCGGCCTGTTTGCGCGAAGATATATCGCGGCTCACGATGGCGATGCCAACCGGTTCGCCCGTGCTGTCTTTGATGAAGAACACGTTGTAGATCATCCAGATGGCGGCGCCGGTCTTGAAATGCCGGAACCTGATTTCCACATCGGCGTGGCCCTCGCGCATAACGCGCGGGAAAAATTCTTCAAGGATGAAGCGCTGGTCTTCGGGGAAGAAAAATTCCTGGATCGGTGTTCGGATGCACTGCTCCAGGCTGTCTATGCCGATCAGGCGCATGCCGGCTTCGTTGATGTAAAACGGCGTGAAATTCATGTCGCATATGCCGATGAAATCCATGCTGTTATCGGCCAGCGAAACGAACTTTTGCCGTTCCAGCTCCATGTGCTTGCGCTCGGTAATGTCACGCAGGGCGATGACGTAGCCGGATTGCCCGTCCCATTCGATCGGTGTGGAGCGCATTTCCGCCCAGGCGAGTCCGTTCGGACGGATTAAATTAATGTCCTGATGGCTGTTTTTATCAGGATTGATCGGAATCGCCAGCGATTGACCGACTATCGGGCTTCGCGCCAGCAGGGTTTCGGCAGCTTGGTTGGCATAGAGTACGACACCCTGGCTGTCTACAACCAAAACGCCGTCGGTGATAGTGTCGAGGATCAGATCAAGCTTGCGAAGCCGGGTGTTCATGGTCGATAAGCGTGCTTAAACGATGATGGTTTGTACGCCGATTCCTTTCGCTTGAGTGGTAATGGCCGCCATGATCGAAGGAGCCCGCGACAAGTCACCGAGCAGTTTCAATACGGGTTCCGGCATGTCGCGCACCAGCATCGGCGTTGCAAACACGTCCTTTTCCAATGCTTTTTCCGGCATGCCCAAGACTTCGACGACGTCCAGAACCCATTGTCCGGGATCGTAAAGATTGGCGAGCGCAGTGGAAATCTGCTCGACCAGACGGCGGGTTTCACTGTTCAGGGACACCACATACAGGGTTAGAACCAGTTTGTGCTGGTTTGCGCGCCGTTCTTCCTGAGGATTGCCGATACGGGCAATCTGGGCGAGATTGCGAATTTGTGCGGAAGACAGCGGCTTGCTGGCCAGTTCGAACTGAAAGCCTTCCTCATTGATGCCTTTCAGTTGCTCCATGTATTCGTTGGCAAAGGCGGTGACGATGTAAACGTTCAGCGTTTCGTCAATGGTTTTCAGACGGCGCAAGGTTTCCACGCCATCGATGCCGGGCATGCGCAGATCGAGAAAAATCAGATCGGGGCGTTCCGCGCGGGCCAGCTCGATGCCTTGTAAACCGTTCTCGGCTACGCGAACCGAGAAACCGTCATTTTCCAGAATCAGCTTGAAGGCGCTGCGCACTGCCGGGTCGTCATCTATTACCAGGATTTTGCTTGCCATAACCTTGTATATCGTTTCTCTTATGTATCGAATTCAAATGCTCAAACATGGGGAAAGCGTAGCCGCATGCAGCAGCCGTGCCCCTGTAAACTCTCCACCTGTATATGGCCGCCGACATCCTGAACCAGACGGCGGATGACCGACAAACCCAGTCCGGTGCCTTTTCCGGGAGGCTTGGTGGTAAAGAACGGATCGAAAATTTTGGTTTGCACCTCTTGCGGGATGCCGGGACCGTTGTCGGCCACGCTCAGTTCTAACATGCCGTCCACGGGCCTGAGCATGATTCTGATTTGTGGTTGCTGGCTATCGACTAGTGCGTCGCGGGCGTTAATGATCAGATTGACCAGGATCTGCTGCAGACTGTCGGAGCTACAGCGAATGGCCGGCAGATCGTCGACGGCATCCACCTCGACCTTGATGCCGTGCTTGCCCAATTCGCCTTCCAGCAGCAATAGAGTTTGCCTGATCGCCTCCGCTATCTGGCAGGTGCCGCTCGGAGTCGATCGGTTGTGAACGAATACCAGCATGTTGCTGACGATCTTCTTGATACGGTGAATTTGCTGTAGCGCCTGATCGAGAATTTCCTTCGATTTTTCATCCGTACTTCTGTCTGCGGCGAATTCGACGAAATTCATCACGCCCATCAGCGGATTGTTGATCTCATGCGCCACACCGCCGACCAGCGTCCCCAATGCCGAGAGTTTTTCCATCTGCAGCATGTGTTCCTGGTTTTCCTGTAGTTTCGTGTAGGCCTTCCGAGTTTGTTCCAGGAGGCGGGCGTTTTCCAGGGAAATCGCAGCCTGGGCGGTCAACAGTTCGGTCATGTCGGTTTTTTCAGTGGTAAATACACCTGCCGACAATCGATTTTCCAGATAAAGCAAGCCGATGAGTTCGTTTTGCTTGATGATCGGCAGACACAACACCGAACGCAGTTTTAGCGCCTGCACTTCCGCAGTGTCCTGAAACTCGCCCTCGGCCATCGCATCGTGCAGTAATACTTTTTTACGCGTGCGCAGTACGTAGTTGACGATAGCATGACTAATGCTGCTGCGGGTCTGTTTAAGACTGAGATACTCGCGATTGACGATGTGTTTTTCGCCGACATGGCTTTCGGCGGCGACCAGCAGTTCATCCGCTTCCTTGATCAGCAGGTAGCCATGCTGAGCCCCCGAGCTTTCCAGCACGACGCTCATGATTTTTTGCATGAGCCGATTCAGATCGACTTCCGCAGACAGGGCCAGCGCGGATTTGATCAGATAATTGAAATCGAGATTCGGCAGCGTAGCCGGCTTGTCGAGGGCGACAGTTTTTTCGGCACGAACTGGGTAGTCCGCTTCAGTATAAGGGAGGCGTTGCTGCAATTGCGCGTTTTTGCGATCGGCGCCGCACGCCCGGTAGATACGTCGCGCCGCGCCGTAATAAAGTCCGGCATCGCCGAGATTGCCGGCTGCCATGACATCAGCCAATGCTTCGTATAAATGGCCGGTGAGCAGGCCGTAGTTTTGTTCCTGGGCGACCGCGATCGCATCCAAATACAAGTTGCGGGCCTCGCGCATTTGGTTTCGAGCGCGGGCGATCTCGGCATGAACAAAGGCCAAAAAGGGTTTCAGCAGGGGGCCGAGACGGGCCCAGGTTTCCAGTTCGGCCAGCAACGGCGCAATTTCCGCTTCAAGCGCCGGCCAGTCGGCACCCTCCGGCCAGCGCAGGCGATTGACGATACGGAAGACATACCAGAGCCGTTTCAGCACGTTATCGGTCAAACCGTGCAGATAGCGTTCCACCGTGTGCAAGGACACCGCTGCCGCGGCGTAATCGCCTAAATAATGGTGGGCAAAACCCAGCAGCGCAAAATAACTGCCGGAAGCGGCGACATAATTGTCGGCTTCCCAGCGCGCCAGGGTTTCGGTCATGTCCACCGGCTGGTAATCGGGTTTCATCGGCGCCACCCAGCCGGCCAGCACGGCTTCGGCGAGGCCGACCGAGAACGACAGTTGGTTCTTGCGGGAAAAATGCAGGCATTCCTCGGCGGCTTCTTCGACCAGGCGCAGATCTTTGCCCTGCACCTGCAAATTCCACATCAAGGGGCCGTAGGACAGGCCGGCGTTATACAGGTCGCCGCAATTCTTGCCGCACTGTATGGCTTTGTGGCAGTAATCGACGATCTCGGCCGGATGGCTGCGCGAATGCATGTTGCACCAGACGATGCCGTTCATGCCGCGGGTGGCGCCAAAGGTATTGGGGTGTCTTTCACACAGGTCGTGGGCCAGATCCTGATAACGGAACGCGAGTTCGAACTTGCCCTGTTCGCCGAGATTGAGGCCCATGATCGAAAACGAGTAAATCACCGATTCGTCCATGCCGCCCTGCAGGCAATGCAGGGTCGATTGCGCGGCGGACAGATACAGCTGCGGCACCAGGCCGGACATATAAAGATCCGGAATGAGCTCGCTGTAAAACGCCAGCTCGATCTTGCTCTTGCGGTCCTGGGTAAAAGGCATGTGCAGGATCGTCGTCCAGACGTCGCCTTGCCGTTCGATTTCCGCCATTAAGGCCCGCATTCGCTGGTGAGCGATCTCGGCTTGTTCGGGGATTGATTTATCGAAGTAGGCCAGGCCTCGGTTGGCAGTCGCGATCGCCTCGTTGAAGTTGCCGAACGAGGACAGCGACGTGGTCTGTTCCGCCAGGGCTTCGGCTTTGTCCAAGTCGCTGGCGGCGTATTCGATCAAATGATTGAGCAGCGCTTCCGATCGTTCATAACGGCCGCACATCAACTCGGTCTTGGCCAGACGCTGGTATATGCGAAAGGTCAGATCGTAGGCCTGTTGCCAGCAATCGTCGGGCAGGTAGTCGTGGGCTTTCTGGAAAAAGTCGTTGGCGGCATCGCCGGCCAGCGCATCCAGCGCCTTGTTGCCGGCATGGAAGTTGATATCGACCAGTCGATACGCCAGCTCAGGTTCCATCTCCGCCGGGCGGCCCAGGTTGAGGTGGGCGGCGATGGTAAACAAGTTATCGAGGAGTTCGAGATGGGTTCCCGCCGGCACCGCTTGCAGCAGGCGGTTGCCGATGCGCCAGTGAATCGCGGGTTTGGCCTCAGTGTCGACCTGGCGCAGCACCGCTTCCTGAACCCGGTCGTGGACGAATTGCAGATCGGATTTGTTTTCCAGCAGCATCCCCAGATTCAAGACCGGCTTCAAATCCTCAAACAGCTTTTCAATGGGAATGTCCAACACCAGCGCCACGTCTTCGACGCTGAAACGGTTGCCCATGCAGGCACAGTGGTCGAGTATATGCAGGGTCTTGACCGGCAGTTTGCTCACCTTGGAGCTGAACAATTCAACTACCGAAGTCGGCATCTGCGTGTCGCGAATCCGCTTGATGTCCCAGTGCCAGTGGTGTTCGGCATCGGTGTTCAGCAAGTTCTCGTTATACAGCCATGCCAAACTTTCGCTGACGAACAGCGGGTTACCTTCGGTGAGGTGGGCGATAAATTCCGCCAGATTGGCCGTGGCTTCCAGCGAAGAGTCGAGGATGTAGGCCACCATTTCATGACAGTCGGCGTCAGTGAGCGCCTCCAGGCGAATTTCCGCGAACGGACCGTTGTTTTCCTGAATCTTGCGGATCAGCTTGCTGAGCGGATGGCTGCCGTCGACTTCGTTGTGCCGATAGGCGCCCATGAAAAACAAATAGGGATGTTCATCATGGTTGTCGAACAGGTTTTGCAGAAAGTCGAAGGTTGCGCTGTCGCACCATTGCAGGTCGTCGATGAACAGTACCAGCGGATTGTCTTCGCTGGCGAGACAAGCGAGAAACCGGCCGAACAAATTGTTGAAACGATGGCGGGCTTCCACCGGAGGCAGATGCGGCACTTCAGGCTGCCGTCCGATGATGAATTCCAGTTCCGGCAACACGTCGATGATGACGCTTCCGTTGTTCTCGACGACATCGAGTATTTTCTTCCGCCACTGCTGAACCTGCAGATCGCTTTCGGTTAAGAAGATGCGCATTAGATTGCGCAAGGCCTGAATCAGCGAGCTGTAGGGGATGTTTTTCTGATACTGGTCGAATTTGCCGGAGGTGAAGTAACCGCGATTCTTGACCAGCGGTTTTTGCAGTTCCTGAATCAGCCGGGTTTTGCCGATGCCGGACAGTCCGGAAATAAATACCGAGCGGAATTTGCCGCTGATGACCTCGTCATATTGCTCCCGTATCAGCTCGCTTTCGTGCTGGCGGCCCACCATCTTCGAGATGAAGATGACCCGACGGCTACGATCGTGCAGGCCGATCGTGAACGCTGATACGCTGCCGGTGGCGGCGTACTCGTCCTTGCAGCGGATTAGGTCGGCCAGTAACCCTGCGGTGCTTTGGTAACGCTTCTCCGGCTGCTTGACGGTAAGTTTGGCAATGATGTCGGCCAAAGCTTGGGGAATCTGCGGTTTGAGCTGATTGACTCTAGGCGTTTCCTCAGCCAGATGCGAGTGAATCAGTTCCAGTGGATCGCTGGAAAAAAACGGCAGCTGACCGGTCAGCAGCTCATAAAACACGATCCCTAATGAATACAAATCGGTGGAAAAATCCACGCGATAATTGATGCGGCCAGTCTGTTCCGGCGAGGTGTAGGCCAAGGTATGGCGTACGAATTCCGGATCGTAGATGAAATGGCTGACGTCACGAATGTCGAGCGGGGTGATGAAATCGGTCAGCCGGAGCGTCAGCGTCCCCGGTTGAATCAGAATATTATGGGGCTTTATGCCGCCGTGGGTAATGCCGGCATCATGTACCGCGTGCAGCGTATCGGCCAGCGTACAAGCCAGCGTAAAAAAATCGTTGAGATCGAGTTTATTTTGGTGTGCCACCCAATGATTCAGCGTTTGGCCCGCGAACCAGGACTGAACGATAAACTGAAGGTCGCCGTAGGACTCCAGCGCGAGCGGCGTACAAACCCGCGGATCGTGCAGCACTTTCAGGCGTTCGATCTTCTGGCGCAGATGCCGCGACTGATCGTCCCAGCTCGACAGCTGCTTCAGCAGTTTGATGACCAGCGGTTGGTCGGGGACGTGTATGTGGTAGCCCTTGAATACCGAGGCCTGCAAGCTTTCTCCGAGTTTTTCGGTAGCGATGTAGTTGCCCAGTGTTGGCAGGCCCTGCGGTTGATGCTTTGTTGTTATATCAACTGCTTGCGCTATGCTCTCTGGAACGTGAGGTATGCCAGGCATGATGAAGTAATCTCAGGCTAAAGCCGAAGGCCTTGCGACGGTGAAGTCGCGAGGCTTGAATAAGAGCGGGGCTGTCGCGAACCGCCATATGATGATCCGTTAATATCCACCCACCGAATGTGGTTTAGGCCATGTTAACACAATGTCTGTTAGACTTCGCGCATGGAGCTCAGTGAATCTCAATATCAACAAATCGCCCACTGTCTGCCGCGCCAGCGCGGTAATGTGCGTCTCTCGAATCTCCAGGTGCTCAATGCGATCTTATATGTCGCCAAACATGACTGCACGTGGCGCAGCTTGCCGCCTCGCTTTGGCCCCTGGCACACCGTGTATACCCGCATGATGCGCTGGGCCAAAAGCGGCGTGCTCGACCGGGTGTTCGAGCAATTGCAGCACCAGCAGATCATTCAGATCAAAATCGAAATTGTTCCGGTCAAGATCGAAGCGGTGCCGTTGGATAGTACGGTCATCGAGATACATACGGATGGCACCGGCGCATTAAGGAAAACGGCCGCCAAGCCGTTGGCAAGCCGCGCGCCCGATGGAGCACCAAAATTCGTGTGGTTGCCGCGAATGAATGCTGTGCTATAACCTTTGCCCTCTCTTCCGGCTATGCCCATGATATCCCGAAAGATCGTCCAGTGCTGTCGGGTTCGAGGGCTCCGCCGGTCTCCCGCTGCCTCATCATGGACCGCGCCAGCGCAGGCGACGAAATCCTTCAACTCGCGCTCGATCTGAGTACCTAGGTTCGTTACGCTCAATGCGACCGCTTGCCGCCCTAGGAGTACTACCTCGCGACGTTCCGCACGCGCAAAAAGGTCTGGTTTGGTCCATCGACTCAAAGGGTTTCGCCGATTCTTCTCTCGCTTCGATAATCTGGACCTGATATTTGCGGCGGTTATTCATTTCGCCTTTCATCGAAGTACTCAGGTTGTGTTAACAGGCCTTGGTGCTATAGCCGCATTTACATTCTAACGACGCCGGGTGATCGGCTGAGGAGACGATTCTATACGGCAGTAGGAGAGTACGCTGACGGTGCTGCACCAGTGGATTGTCGAGCCGTCATCACCGGGCCTTGCAGGAGGCCGCGGACACGGTGATGCCGCCGCCACTGAATCCAATTGCCACTGCACCACCTCTGCGCTGATGCGCGCCGAACGGGCGCGGGCCGACCATCGGACCTACCGCCTGGCTCGTCATGAAGCGGTCGTGAACCTGAGGCAACAAAGCTGGTCGTTTCGGGCGATTGCCCACCATTTCGATCTTGAGTGTATTATCGTACGGCGTTTCCTACGGGCCGAAGGCATTCCAGAGCGGGCGTTTCGGGCGCCGGTCCCCGGCCTCATTGATCCGCTCCGGCCGCACTTGCCGCAGCGCTGGCGGAACGGGTATTCATAACGCCCGGCGGTTGTTCCAAGAGATCGCCCAGCAGGGCTTCTTAGGATCGGAAAGCCTGGTGCGGCGGGCCGTTCAAGGATGACGGATCCCTCCGGTCGCTGCAGATAAGGCGCAGAGCCGCGCGGTCGTGCGACCTGTTTCCCACGCTCCCCGTTGGGCGAGTTTTTGGTTTGTTGCCCGGAGGTAGACCTGGGACCGAGCCAGGTCTACCTCCGGGCAACAAACCAGAAGAATGGAAGAGGCGAGAGTGTGCCGCTGAATCGGGAAGTACGGGAAGCGATCCTATCGCGAGCACGCTTCAGAACTACGCACTGCCCGGCTTCGCCCTGGTTTTTCGCTCACCGGACGGAACGCGGCTTGGCTCGATACGGAAGGGATTCGAAGGGGCTTATAAAAGGCGGGAATCGAGGACTTTCATCCGCGTGACCTGCGTCACACCTGTGCGGCCTGCTTGGTTCAGGCTGGAGTTTAGATCCGGGAGGTAGCGGAACCCCTACGGCATTCAGACATCCGGGTAACGATGCGTTATGGCCATCTTTCGCCGGAGAATGTCAGGGCTGCGGTGAAGGCCCTTGAAGGAGGTCGGTCACGATCTGGCCATGCTGTGACTTTGATCGAGTAGGAGAAGACGGGATAACCAATTGATTAAATTGGTCGGGGTGAGAGGATTCGAACCTCCGGCCACTGCCTCCCGAAAGCAGTGCTCTACCAGGCTGAGCTACACCCCGGAAATTGGATTTTAATAGCTTCGTTCGACCGATAAGTGGGCCAGCTGAACGAGTGCGTCCTTGTAGTCTGATGCGGGAAGTGCATTGAGCAGTTCGACCGCTTTGTTTGCTTCTTCCCTAGCGCGCCGTGCAGTGTACGCGATTGCGTCCGTAGATTCAACGATTTCGTAAACTTCGCGGAACGCATCGCGGTTGCCGTTCTCGATAGCGTCCCGAAGTGCGGCGGCCTGCGATGCATTGCCGTGCTCGATGGCATAGATCAGAGGCAGCGTCGGTTTGCCTTCGGCCAGGTCATCACCGAGATTTTTTCCGAGCTCTTCGGGATTCGCCATGTAATCCAGGGCATCGTCGATCAACTGAAACGCAATGCCGAGGTGAAGGCCATAGTCCTTCAGCGCCAATTCGGTGGACTCGGGCGCTCCCGTTAGCACAGCGGCCAATTGTGCTGCGGCGCTGAACAAGATTGCGGTCTTGCGAGAGATGACTTCGAGGTACTTGTGTTCGGTTGTTGCGGGATTATTGCAATTGAGAAGCTGCAACACCTCGCCCTCGGCGATGGCTGTGGTGGTGCGGGAGAGGATCTCCATGATGCGGAGGTCTTGCACGCTCACCATCAATTCGAACGAGCGGGAATACAAGTAGTCGCCGACTAGAACGCTGGCCGAGTTTCCCCAAAGCGCATTGACGGTATTTCGCCCACGGCGCAGGGTCGATTCGTCGACCACGTCGTCGTGGAGGAGGGTAGCCGTGTGAATGAATTCGATGACTGCTGCAAGGGTGATGTGTTGCTGCCCTTGATATTGGAGAGCCTTGGAGACCAGCAGCAACAGCATCGGGCGCAGTCGTTTGCCGCCGCTGTTTACGATGTATCGGCCGATCTGATTGATAAGCAATACATCGGAACTGAGCTCGCGAAGAATGAGTCGGTCGACAGCCGACGTTTCTTCTTCTACCAAACAGCGGATACTTGTAAAGGCTGTTTTTGGATTTTGCGAAGCTGTCGTTGTGATCTGTGACGTAGTCAATATGCTCATTAAGGATGAAATTGCTCTCGCTGCGGCAGAGTCCTGCAAAACGCTGGAATGCTATGGATGAGAGGTCGGCGTGTCAAGCTAAAACGGTTTCGACTTGCCACTTAGCGTAGCCGAACGCCAGTCGATGCATCATAGATGGCCGTTGGACCGCGCAGTCCTCCGAGTCGTCCGGGGAAGATCAGGACGCGCCCGGTAGAGAAATGCTTGCGAGCCGATATCGGCGTACGGGCTGGCGGCCGGCCGCTTTTGTTGGCGCTGGTCGATACGATCGGCCCGCCGAAAGCGCGGCATAGGGCGGCCGCATCGGGATGAGCCGTGACGCGGACGGCCAGCGTCGCGTGTTCGCCTCGGAGCCAAGCCGGTACCCAGCTAGCAGCGGGAACGATCCAGGTGACCGGTCCGGGCCAGGTCGCCAAGAGTCGGCTCCGCATAAATTCGGTCGGGATGTCGAGATAAGGTTCGATCTGATCGAATTCCGCGGCAATGAGGATCAGTCCTTTCGCCGAGGGTCGTTCCTTTAAAGCCAGGAGCCGGCGTACCGCATCTTGGTCGAGAGCGTCGCAGCCGAGTCCGTACACGCCCTCGGTCGGATAGGCGATAATGCCTCCGCGACGCAGGTGACTCGCCGCGAGCCTCAGACGAAACGGCGAGAGCATTTTTTCCTTGGCCCGCGGTCGAAAACGCTAGGTTGCGGATTCGGCCAGCGGTTCGCCTTCGTAAGGCGCCGCATAGCCGCATTCCTTGCGAGGACAGACTTTTTCCGTGCCGCGCCGCTTGGTGACTTTCAGCGTCAGGATCGGCCAGCCGCAGTTGGGGCAGGGCTCTGCGACAGGCGGGTTCCAGACGGCGTAGGTGCAACTGGGATAGGTATTGCAGGAGAAGAATAATTTTCCGAAGCGCGACTTCCGCTTGATCAATTGGCCCTTATTGCATTCAGGACAACGTACCCCGGTGTTCTCCGGTTTTTCGAGCGGTTCGATATGCTTGCACTTGGGATAATTGCTGCAGCCTATGAACTTCCCGAACCGACCGGTCTTGATGACCAGCGGCGAGGAGCATTCGGGGCAGACCTTTCCTTCCACGACTTCCGGCGCGGCGGGCGCGGCTTCCCCGTTGATGTTGCGGGTGTATTTGCACTCGGGATAATTGGTACAGCCGATGAAGCGGCCGTTACGTCCGAGGCGTATGGATAGCTGTCCGCCGCATTCGGGACATGCTTCGTCTAGCGATTCGTGAGTAACGTCGGCGCGTCTCAAGCTTTCATCCTTGGCATCGATCAGCGACTTGAACGGATACCAAAACTCGCGCATCAGCGGAATCCAATTTCTTTCGCCGCGCGAGACGGCGTCCAGATCGTCTTCCAAATTGGCGGTGAAGTTGTAGTCGACGTATTGGGTGAAGTGCTCCGTCAAGAATTTGTTGACGATGCGCCCCACGTCCGTCGGATGGAACCGTTTATTTTCCAGCACGACGTAATGACGCTGCTGCAGGGTCGAGATAATAGCCGCGTAAGTCGACGGCCGGCCGATGCCGTACTCCTCCAACGCCTTGACCAGGCTTGCTTCCGTATAGCGCGGCGGCGGTTCGGTGAAGTGCTGAGCGGTGACGATATCGAGCAGATCGACCCATTGGCCTTCTTTCAGCGCGGGCAATAAACTTTCGTCGTCTTCGGTGGATACGTCGTCCCTGCCTTCGAGGTAGACGCTCATAAAGCCCGGATTCACCACCGTCGAGCCTGTTGCGCGAAATACGCCCATCGTGCCGCAGGACAGGTCGACCGAGACCGTTTTGATGGTGGCGTGAATCATCTGGCAAGCGACGGTCCGCTTCCAGATCAGGTTGTAAAGCTTGTATTGCTCGGGACTGAGATAAGGCTTGACTTGTTCCGGCAGCCGAAAAGCCGATGTGGGCCGAATGGCTTCGTGGGCTTCCTGAGCGTTCTTGCTCTTGGTTTTGTATAGAGGCGGCTGCTTGGGCAGGTTTTCTTTGCCGAACCGGGACGCGATCAGCTCACGAATTTCCTGTACCGCTTCATTGGCGAGATTGACCGAATCGGTACGCATGTAGGTGATCAGCCCGGTGGTTTCGCCCCCCAGGTCGATACCTTCGTAAAGCTGTTGGGCGATTGCCATGGTGCGCTTGGTGGTGAACCCCAGCTTGCGAGCCGCTTCCTGCTGCAAAGTGGAGGTAATGAAGGGTGCCGCGGGATTCTTTTTGCGCTCTTTCTCCTCAATCTTCACCACCCGGAGCTTGCCGTTGGCCTCCGCAAGCAGCGAGTTCCTAATCTGGCTCGCCTGTTCTTCAGTGACGATGCTGAACTGTTCCAGCTTCGCGCCGTTCAGGGTGATGAGCCGGGCGCGGAACTTCTGCCCCTCGGTGCTGGCGTCGGCATCGAGAGTCCAATATTCCCGAATCTGGAAGTTCTCGATTTCGATCTCGCGCTCGACAATCATCCGGAGTGCCGGGCTTTGCACCCGTCCGGCGGATAGGCCTCGCCGAATCTTTTTCCACAGCAAGGGCGACAGCTTAAAGCCGACCAGATAATCCAGTGCACGGCGCGCCTGCTGCGCATTGATCAGGTCGGTAGAGAGCGCTTTGGGGTGTTTGATCGCCTCGGTAATGGCGCGCTTGGTGATTTCATGGAAAACGACACGGTGTACCGGTTTATTGTCGAGCACCTTGCGGTTTTTCAGGATCTCGTAGATATGCCACGAAATGGCCTCGCCTTCGCGGTCCGGGTCGGTCGCGAGGAACAAGGCGTCAGCTTTCTGAGCAGCTTTGGCGATGGTTTGTACGTGCTTCTCGTTTCTCTCGATGAGTTCATACTTCATCGCGAAATCATGATCGGGATCTACTGCTCCTTCTTTGGGAACAAGGTCACGGACATGGCCATAGGATGCATAGACCTGAAAATCTCGGCCGAGATATTTTTCAATGGTCTTGGCTTTTGCTGGTGATTCAACAATGACCAGGTTTTGGCTCATCGGAGTTAATAAGGTGCGAGCTATTTGCGTTTAAGAATAAACGATTCTCCGGTTTCTTCTGCGGAGAAGAAATGGAGAAACGGGTGATGTATCAATGCAGATAATTAGGCAGGCTCTCGTAGACGAGATTTTCCATGCGCGCGAAAGCGATTTCTTCGTTGGGTTGGCTGAAAAGTACCATAAGCACAACCCACTTCAGGTTTTCCAGAGAGATGGCTTCTTCGTTGAATGCCATGACACGGTCGATGACCAGTTCGCGGCTTGCCGGCGTAAGGATTCCGCTTTGTTCCAGAAACATCAGGAGACCACGGCATTCGGCATCGAGCTTAGCCGTTTCCTGGGCGGAAAAGATACGAAATGCCGGCGAGGAAACAGGCTTGATCGCATTATGCTCGGCCAACGATTCTAGCCACTCAAAGGCTTTATTGATTTCGGTTTGAGGGAATCCCGCCTCCAAAAGTTCGGTGCGAATCATGTCGGGATCGGGTGTGAGTTCGACATCATCATCCATATAGTTTTCGAAAAGATAAATTAGGACATCGAATACGTTTTCTTTCATTGAGTGGTCTCAACTAAGGGATGCGCAACGGCTAGGAAATTTACTGGGTCCGGAAGTAGCATCCTCCGGGTGTAGAGGCAACATGACCTTGCAGTTCCAACATTAAAAGCATCGAGGCGATAGCTTCCGGCGTTTTTCCTGTGGCTGCCACTAGAGTATCCACAGAGGTTGGGTCGTACGCAATATATTTCAAGAGTTCCATATGGGGTTGGTTGTCGTCCGAATCGGTTTTGAACGAAGGTTTGTAGGCTTGGACGGATAATCGCGCCTCGAATTCCTCGACGATATCCTCAACCGTTTGGATCAGTTTTGCTCCGTTTTTTATCAATTCGTTGCAACCGCGGGAAAGCGGATTGTAAATCGAGCCGGGGACGGCGAAGACCTCGCGTCCCTGTTCGGCTGCGAGACGTGCAGTGATCAAGGATCCGGACCGCGGCGCGGCTTCGACGACCAGGGTACCCAAGGAAAGGCCGCTGATAATACGATTCCGACGGGGGAAATGATCGGCCTTGGGGCCGGTTCCGGGAGGGAATTCGGATACCAAGGCTCCGTTCTGGGCGATGATTTCGTGTGCCAGATTCTGATGACGGTACGGATATACTCGGTCCAATCCCGTGGCGGCGACGGCTATGGTAACACCGCCCGCTTCGAGCGCTCCGGAATGCCCGGCGGCATCAATCCCCAATGCCAGCCCGCTGGTGACAGCAAAGCCAGCGGAGACTAAGCCTGACGCGATTTCTCGCGCAATCCGCCGACCGGACGGCGACGGATTTCTGCTGCCGACAACTGCAATCTGGCGAAATGAAAGGGCCGAAACGTCCCCTTTAACGAAGATCAGCGGGGGCGGATCGGATATTTCGCGCAGCAGCGCGGGATATCGAGGATCGTGCAGCGTGAGGCAATCGTGGCCCGACGCACTCAGCCATTGCAAATCGGCTTCCACGGCCAGCCAATCCGGATGGCAGAGATAGACGATGGTTTCTTCTTTAAGACCTAAGGCGGCTAGATCAGCCGCCTTGGTTTCGAAGAGGATTCTAGGACTGTGGAAATGGGCGAGAATGGCGCAGAACCGCCGGCTTCCGATGAGCGGTGCTCGATGCAGTGCCAGCCAGTAGCACAGGTCTTCTAAGCTTTCCGCGGAGCAGCCTGTCGTCAAGGGGTTGCAGCAATGTCTGACACGTGTATCGCACGTGTTGCGTTCATGACCAGCGCATAACTGACGCGTTCGAAGGGGCGGAAGATCATCAACAAGCCGGCGTGTTCGTCGGGCAAGGCCACGGTTTCGCCGGGTCTCTGGCTTACGATATCCCGTATCGGACGTGCGCTTTGATAAATGTCGAGAACGTGTCCGGTTTCGATGCCGTCGGCGGTTCCTTTGTCGATCACCACGACCTGGTATTGGCCGATCTGCGAGACCCCATCCAAGACACTGATGATATGGGCTTCGATATCTTGCTCGGGCGCACGTGGCTGGAAATAAAGCTCGATTTTTTCTTGCTCGACCGGCATGAGCCGGTCGCCGATAATGGCTTCGCGCTGGGCGCGGGTCAACACCAGTGTTGCCGGGTCGCCGATACGTTGCAGTTGGGCGTCGGCTACGTAGATCGCTTCATAGCCGAGAATGTCGCCGGTAACTGGGTCCTGGTAGGCCGGGCCCGGTCTGAACAAGGTAAATGCCTGGTTCGTGCCGTCTTCGACCGCACGCACGTAAATCCCGTCGCCGATCCCTCCCACGATATGCTCGTCGACAAACGCCACGATATATGGCGCATCCTGTAATTCGCGCTTGTTGACGACCCTGGGTCTACTCAGAAACTGACGGATCGCGTCCATGGGAATGAGCGGCACGGCTCGGGCGATCGGGCTGACTCGAACTTCCGGGCTCAGGCGTACTTCGGACGGCGTTTCGATTTGCAGGCGGGGCTCGCCGTTTACGTAGCTCAGGGCGATCACGTCGCCCGGATAAATAAGATGCGGATTTGCGATTTGGGGGTTGTTTTGCCAAATTTCCGGCCACTGCCAGGGCTTGCTCAAGAACTTACCGGAGATGCCCCATAGCGTGTCTCCCTGGACTACGGTGTATCGGTCCGGATGATTCGGATTTAGCTGAATGTGATCGGCCGACACCGTGCCGACGACGAACGATAAGGCAATACCGATAATGATTCGAAGCGTCATCTTGTCTCCTGCTCATCACGCATGGCGCGGCCATTCGAGTGTGGGAAGCGCTGGACTCACTGCAAGAATTTGTTCGCGATAAGGCATGTGCAACTTTCAAAAACCAATCGAGTCTTAAGGAACGGCGTTCAAAGTCTAGTTGAATTTCGTTAGAATTCCATTGACTTAGGTATTCAGCGTCCACGATAAACGTTATGGCCATCTTAACCATTCTTGAATTTCCCGATGACCGGCTCCGCAAGAAAGCGGTTCCCGTGCCCGTGGTCGACGAGTCGATCAAGCGGCTTGTGGACGACATGTTCGAAACGATGTACGCCGCTCCCGGCGTAGGTCTTGCCGCAACGCAGGTCAACGTCCAAAAACGCATCGTGGTCATCGATGTGTCCGAGGAAAAGAACACCCCGGTTTGCCTGATCAACCCCGAGATCGTGGAGAAGGACGGGAGCGAGGAAATGGATGAGGGTTGCTTGTCGGTTCCCGGTGTTTTCGAAAAGGTAACTCGCGCCGAGACGGTCAAGATTCGTGCATTGGACCGCAATGGCGATGCTTTCGAACTTGAAACCGATGGCCTCCTCGCGGTCTGCATCCAGCACGAGATCGACCATCTGGATGGAAAGTTGTTCGTCGATTATCTCTCGCCGTTGAAACGCCAGCTTATCCGTAAGAAACTGAAAAAGGATCAGCGGCAGCGGACCTCACAGCAGCCGCAGAAAACACGGGCAGTCGTCTGATTTCAAGTCTCCCGATACTTCGGGGGAGTAGGATTCGCTCCGGGCGGAGAGGGTCCTTCTTTTGGTTTACGCAGCGGCACGTAGCTGCGTCTTTGCAATTCGCCACTTCCATCTTATGAAGATCGTTTTCGCCGGCACACCGGAGTTTGCCGTTCCTACCCTCGAGATGCTTTTGGAGGGGCCGCATGATGTCTGTGCGATCTATACCCAGCCCGATCGCCCGGCGGGCCGGGGCCAGAAGCTCAAGCCGAGTCCGGTGAAGCAGTTGGCACAGTCTCGCGGTATACCCATCTTTCAGCCGACCACGCTGAAAGACCCCGAGGAACAGGAGCGGCTCAGGTCTCATGATGCTGATTTGATGGTGGTGGTGGCTTACGGCCTCATCTTGCCCAAAGCGGTTCTGGAGATTCCCCGTCTAGGTTGCGTCAATGTTCACGCATCGTTACTGCCTCGGTGGCGAGGCGCGGCGCCCATACAGCGGGCCATCCTCGCCGGCGACGAGGTAAGCGGCATTACCATCATGTTCGTGGAGCCGCGTCTCGACGCGGGCCCGATGTTGCATAAGAAGAGCTGCAGGATCGCGCCCTTGGAAACGGCTGGAGCGCTGCACGACCGCCTGGCCGGGCTCGGCGCGGAAGCGCTCGCGGAAATATTGCCCGAAATCGAAGCAGGGACGGTGCGGCCCGAGGTTCAGGACGAAACCCAAGTTACCTATGCGGCGAAGCTGGAAAAGCACGAGGCGCGTTTGGACTGGACGATGGCGGCGATCGACCTGGAGCGCCGGATCAGAGCATTCAATCCCTGGCCGGTCGCCGAGACACTTTACCGGGGAGACATCTTACGGATTTGGCGGGCTGAGAGCCTGGATGAACCCGCGGGGGCAGAGCCGGGAACGATTCTTGATCGCGGCAAGACCCTGGATGTCACCACCGGCAGCGGAGTACTCCGGCTGCTGGAAGTTCAGCTTCCGGGAGGGAGGCGGATGACGGCTCAGGCATTTCTGAACGCGCATCCGGTTAGATCGGAACGCTTCGGCTGATGGAGTCGAATTCACGCGTATTCGCGGCGGATGTACTCGTTCAGGTGGTGGGAGAACAGAAAACCCTCACGCACGCACTCGAATCCGTCCTGCCCAAGATTCCACGGGAAAACGACCGCGCTTTCGTGCAAGCCCTGTGCTACGGCGTCATGCGCTGGTATTGGCGGCTGGATTATCTGCTCGGGTTGCTGACGCGGAAACCGATCAAGGACCTGGATCTCCGGATGTTGGCCATGCTCGGCTTATATCAACTCAAGTACACTAGGGTAAAGCCTCATGCGGCGGTGGCCGAAACGGTATCGGCGGCACGGCGGAAGGCCTGGGCGAAGCCGCTACTGAACGGGATTTTGCGCACCTATCTTCGGGAGCAGTCGACGCTGGAAGCTCGGGTTGAGGAAAAGAAAGTCGTTGCCGAAGCTCACCCGGAGTGGTTGGCCTCGCAGATACAGCGAGACTGGCCGGGTCGATACACCGAGGTTCTGAGGCAAAACAATCTCGCTCCTCCCATGGTTTTGCGGGTAAACCGCCTGGCGATATCGCGGGCGGCTTACCTGGAGCGATTGGCGCAGACAGGCATTTCGGCCTATGCTTCCCCGGTCGGCGACAGTGCCGTAGTGTTGGAAGGCCCTACGGCGGTAGAGAGGCTGCCGGGGTTCGCGGAGGGTTGGGTATCCGTGCAGGACAGTGCCGCCCAGTTAGCCGCTGCGTTATTGGAGCTGAAGCCGGGTTTGCGGGTGCTCGATGTGTGCGCGGCTCCCGGCGGTAAATTGATGCATGTCCTCGAAACCTGTTCCGGTTTGAAGGAAGTGGTTGCAGTCGATATTTCCCCCGAGCGGGTTGCCAGGATTCACGATAATCTTGCGCGCGCCGGGCTGAACGCCAGGGTGCTGACTGCCGATGCCACGGATCCCGAAGCGTGGTGGGACGGGCAGATTTTCGACCGGATTTTGTTGGATGCGCCTTGCTCCGCTACCGGGGTCATACGGCGTCATCCGGATATCAAGGTATTGCGTAAGCCTTCCGATATTGGCGGGTTGCTGGACTTGCAGCGGCTTATTTTGGATGCCGCTTGGCCGATGCTGGCGCCCGGCGGATTGCTGCTTTACGCTACGTGTTCCATCTTGCGGCAAGAAAACGAAGTGAGAATCGCCGAATTCCTCGAGAATCATTCCGAAGCACGGGAAGTGCCCATCGAGGCGACTTGGGGGGAGGCGGTAAGCCATGGCCGGCAGATATTGACCGGCGATCAGGGAATGGATGGGTTTTATTACGCTCGCATAGTGAAAACCAGCTAGTGCTCCAACGTCTGAGTCAATGGAGCTTTCTTGTCGGCCTTTTACTGGCCTTCGATGCCGTGTGCGCGGATTACGGATTTCGGATCATACGCGCCGAGCTTGTGCCGTCCGGCACCAACTTCGTTTTAAACGCGGATATCGACTACCGTTTCAGCGAGTCCGCCCTCGAAGCCCTGAGACACGGAGTTCCCCTGACTTTGGCTGTTCGGCTCAAGATCAAGCGTCAGCGGCATTATTGGTTAAATGAAACGATCTTGAGTGAAATCCATAAGTTCCGGATTCTCTATCATCCCTTGGGCAGGTCGTTCCAGATCATCCACGAGGGCGGAAATACTGAAAGCTTTGCGAGTCTGACGGCCTTGCTGGAAGCCATGGGTGCGATCCGGGGCTGGTTCATGCTGCCGGCCGATCGCATCGTCGAGGGCAATAGTTACGAGGCGAGCCTGTCGGTAGATCTGGATATAGAATCCTTGCCGCTTCCTTTGCGTCCGATTGCCTACGTTTCCCCAAGCTGGTATCTCGGGAGTTCCTGGTACCGATGGCGCGTCGCAGATTAAAGCCACCGCTCAGTTTAACGATCCTGGTGCTGTTTTCGGCGCTCTTGGCATCGCTTCATTTGATGAGTACGGCGACTCAAGACGCGTCCCAGCTCGGAAAGATGTATTCCTGGCTGGTGCTGATCAACTCGCTGGGATCGGTTTTGCTTCTGGGATTGGTGGGCGCCAATGTCTACTGGCTGCTGAAACAGTTGAAGCGGAAGGCGGCCGGTTCCAATCTCACGCTCCGCATGGTGTTTCTGTTCACTCTGCTAAGCCTGGCCCCGGCCACCATCGTCTTTTATTACTCCATGCAATTCCTTCAGCAGAGCATCGACAGTTGGTTCGATGTCCGCATCGACCAGGCCATGGAGGATGCGCTGCAACTGGGACAAGCCGCCTTGGACGAGCGTATGCGAGCCGTCTTGAAGCAAACCGAGCAAATGGCGGAAGGCTTGGAAGGCTCGCCGGAAGGTCTTGTGCCTATTCGCTTGGCAGAGCTGCGCAGCCATGCCGAGGACGGCGAGCTGACCGTTTTTTCCAAGCAAGGCCGCATCATTGGCTTTATCGGCAGCCAAACCGGAAGAATCATTCCGGACTTTCCGGAAACCGGCGTCTTGTTGCAGGTGAAACAGGGCAAATCGTACGTAGGTCTCGAACCCGACGTCGGAAACGGCCTGCAAATCAGGGCGGTCGTATCCATCGCAGGCGATGACGCGCAATACCTTCAAGGCATTTATCCAGTCCCGTTGCGTGTGGCCGATCTCGCGAAAACCGTCGAGGCGGCTTATGTTCACTACAAGGAGCTTACCTTTCTGCGGGGGTCATTGAAGCTGACGTTTTCCCTGACCCTGTCCCTGGTACTCCTTCTGAGTCTTTTAGCCGCGATGTGGTCCGCGTTTCTCAGCATCCGCCGCATCGTGGCTCCGGTCCGGTATTTGGCCCAGGGCACCAGAGCCGTGGCCCAAGGCAATTACGAGAAGCGCTTGCCGGTGAAACGCAAGGACGAGTTGGGCTTCTTGGTCGAGTCGTTCAACGCCATGACGCAGAAGATCGCCCAGGCAAGAGACGAAGCGCAGCATTCCCGACAGGAGGTCGAGCGCCAGCGCGCCTATCTGGAAACCGTATTGGCGAACCTTTCCTCCGGCGTGTTGAGTTTCGACGAGTCGATGCGGCTTCTGACCGCCAATCAGGCCGCGAATGCCATTCTTCACGCCGAGCTCGACAAGAGCGTCGGCGCTACGATCGGCGAGCTGACGGAAGCACAGCCGCATCTGGCCGATTTGATGCAGATCGTTGGAAATCGATTGGAAAAGGAGAATAGCATCTGGCGCGAAGAAATTCCCTTCCTCGGGCCTAAAGGCCGCCAGGAACTCTTATGCCGCGGAACGCCGCTATTCGGATCGGACGGTGAGTCGCAAGGTGCCGTCGTGGTGTTCGACGATGTCACCGCGCTGATCCAGGCCCAGCGTCAGGCGGCATGGAGCGAAGTGGCCCAGCGTCTGGCACACGAGATCAAAAATCCGCTCACACCGATTCAGCTTTCGGCCGAGCGTCTCAAGCACAAGCTGTCCAAGAATCTGGAGACGGCCGAAGCCGAGGTGCTGGATCGCGCGACCCGTACCATCGTGCAACAGGTCGAGGCCATGAAGACCATGGTCAATGCCTTCTCCGAATATGCCAAACCATCCATTATCCAGTTGCAGCGGATCGATATCGATGCTTTGATCGAGGAAGTCGTGGCGCTTTATCCGCCTCAATCCGGTTTGGAGTTCGAACTCGATCTGGAGCCCACTTTGCCTCCGATTTACGCCGATCCGATCAGAATTCGACAGGTTCTGCACAATATGATCAAGAACGCGCAGGAAGCCATGGCACCGGGGGTGTCGGGTAAAATGGGCATCCAGACGCGTTTGATCGAGGAAAACCGTCATCATTACGTCGAAATCGAGTTGCATGACTCCGGGCCCGGTATTCCGCCCGAGCAGGCTGACCGAATTTTCGAACCTTATGTAACGACTAAATCGAAGGGTACCGGTTTGGGATTGGCCATTGTAAAGAAGATTGTCGAGGAGCATGGGGGAAGCATCCGGCTGGTTTCGGGGCGAGGTGAAGGCGCGCGCTTTATCATACGAGTGCCCATCGCAACCGAAACGGCTGCGGTGCGCAGGCTAGCGATGGAGGTATAAGCGGTGGTCAAAGCGAATATTTTGGTGGTGGATGACGAGCCGGACATTCGCCAATTGCTCCAGGAGATTCTGGAAGACGAGGGCTATCGGGTTGCCGCGGCCGAAAACGCGAGCGTTGCGCGCAAGCTCAGGGCGGAACGCATGCCGGATCTGATTTTGCTGGATATCTGGATGCCGGACGAGGACGGCATCACTCTGCTGAAAGAGTGGCTCCGGGATGACCAGCTATGCCCTGTTATCATGATGTCCGGCCATGCAACGGTCGAAACCGCGGTCGAAGCGACCCGGCTGGGCGCGTACGATTTTCTCGAGAAACCTTTGTCGCTGGCCAAACTGCTGGTGACCGTCGAGCGAGCCCTGGAAAACGCTAGGCTTAAGCGGGAAAACATCGGATTGAAGCGGCGGGTGGACATCCCGATCGAACCCGTCGGCAAGAGTGCCGCCATGGAGCGCCTCCGCGATCAAATCAAGCGTTTGGCGCAGCACGATGCCCGCGTGTTGTTCGTAGGTGAGCCCGGTTCCGGGAAAGAAACCCTGGCGCGTTATCTTCATGCCAACAGCGCGCGGCGCGACGGCCCTTTCGTAGACGTGGGCGTAGGCACGATCGCGCCGCAGTACTCGGCAGTGGAATTTTTCGGCAGGATGGAAGACGGGCGGATTCACTACGGATTGCTGGAGCAGGCGCACGGCGGAACGTTATTCCTGGACGAAGTGGCCGATATGGAAGAGGAAACGCAGTTGCGCCTACTTAGCGCACTGGAATCGAGTTCATTCTCGCGGGTGGGCGGCAGTGAACTGATCAACGTGGATGTCCGCATCGTCGCATCGACCCGAAAATCGTTGGAAGAAGAGGTGCGAGCCGGCCGTTTCAGGCGCGAGCTCTATTACCTGCTGAACGTCGTCACGCTCAAGGTCCCGCCCTTGCGCGAACACAGCGAAGATGTGCCCGAGCTGCTGCGATTTTATGTGGATTACTTCGTGAGCCGGGAGAAATTGCCGTTCCGGAAGTTTCCCGTTCCGGTCCAGAACTTTTTGCGGAATTATCCGTGGCATGGCAATATCCGCGAGCTCAAGAATCTGGTGCAGCGCCTCTTGATCCTGGGCAGCGGGGAAGAGGTAGAGCTGGACGAAGTGAAGGCGGCGCTCGGCGAGTCCTTGGGGGAAGTCGGCGCAGCCGTGGGCCAGCCCGATTTTTATGACCTGCCGCTCAAAGAGGCGCGCGAACGGTTCGAAAAGGCTTATCTCGAGTATCACCTGGAAAAATACAGCGGCAGCGTTGCCCGTCTTTCACATGCCATCGGCCTCGAGCGTACTCATTTGTATCGCAAGCTCAATTCGCTTGGGATCAAATTCAGAGAAAAGCGATAGCATCGCGGCTCTCGAATTTGCCGTTTCCTGTCTTAGTTTCTCTAACTTCTGCTCTCGATAATGAAAATAATCATACTTGGCGCCGGGCAGGTCGGAAGCAGCGTGCTCGCCAGCTTGGCGAGCGAGGCTAACGATATCGTCATGGTCGATACGCAGCCCGCCTTATTGAAGGATTTGCAAGACCGGTTCGACATCGGCACGGTTCAGGGCAATGCGGCGCATCCCACGGTATTGAAGCGAGCCGGGGCGGATGAGGCCGATATGCTCATCGCCGTCACCAGCGACGATGAAACCAATATGCTGGCCTGTCAGATGGCGGATATCCTGTTCAAGATTCCGCGAAAGATCGCCCGGGTCCGCGCCATCGAATATTTCAGCTATCCGGGCATTTTTTCCCCCGAGACCATTCCTATCGACGTCGTCATCAGCCCGGAGCAGATCATCACGCAATTCATCGAGCGGCTGCTCAAGTATCCGGGGGCCTCGCAAGTCCTGGATTTTGCCGAGGGCCGCGTCCGGCTGGTGTCGGTCAGGGCCCATCAAGGCGGGCCGCTGGTCGGGCGGGAAATCCGCGAGCTTCATCAGCACATGCCGAATGTCCATGCGCGCATCACGGCAATTTTTCGAAACGGCCTGCCTGTCATCCCGAACGGAAAAACCATTATTCAGGCGGATGACGAGGTATTTTTCGCCGCATCATCCGAAGAAATCAAAGCGGTCATGAGCGAGCTCAGAGAGCTCGAACGGCCTTACAAGCGACTGATGTTCGCCGGCGGCGGACACATCGGCAAGCGCGTGGCTCAAGCGCTGGAGGGGCGTTATCAGGTCAAGCTCGTAGAAAAGGATTATAAGCGCGCCCAGAAAATCGCCGCCGATCTGAGCAATACGGTGGTATTGGCGGGCGATGCTTCGGACAAGGAGCTTCTGCTCAGCGAAAACATCGAGAACACCGATATTTTCTGCGCCATTACCAACGACGACGAAGCCAATATTTTGTCCGCCATGTTGGCCAAACGCCTGGGTGCCCGCCGGGTGATCAGCCTGGTGAACAAGAGCGCTTACGCGGACCTCGTCGATTCCTCACTGGTGGACCTCGTCCTTTCTCCGCAGCAGGCGACCATCAGCGCCTTGCTGCGTTATGTTCGGCGCGGCGATATCGTTCAGGTCCACTCCCTTCGGCATGGCGCCTCGGAAGCGATCGAAGCGGTCGCCCACGGGCGCCGCGGCAGCTCGAAGGTGGTCGGCATACCCATCGACAAGATCAACATTCCGCCGGGCGTGGTGATGGGGGCCTTGGTCAGGGGGGACGAGGTGATTCAGGTTCACCACGACACGGTGATCGAGGAGGGTGATCACGTCATCATGTTCCTACTCGACAAGAAACTTATTCCCATGGTCGAACAAATCTTTCAAGCTACCGATGTACCGGTCTGATTCCGGAGATTATCTATGACCGACGACGGGTTTCCGATTCGAGACAAATGGGACCGGATCTACCGGGGAGCCGGCGACGCGATTCCCGAGCCGGCACCGGTTTTGGCGGATAATGCGCATCTTCTCCCTGAATCCGGAACCGCCTTGGACTTGGCTTGCGGGCTGGGAGGAAACGCGTTGTTTCTTGCGCGGCGAGGGCTGGAGACCCAGGCATGGGATATTTCTCCGGAGGCGATCAGCCGGCTGAACGTTCATGCCCGACGGCTCGGTCTGGGTCTCCGCGCCGAGACCAGAGACGTGGTCGAGTTGCCTCCCACGGCGGAATCCTTCGACGTCATCGTCATCAGCCGCTTTTTGGAACGGTCTTTGACCTTGGCTATTACAAAGGCGCTGAAACCCGGCGGCTTGCTCTTCTATCAGACTTACACACGAGACAAAGCTGCCGGGATCGGGCCTACAAATCCGGCTTTTCTTCTCGATACGAACGAACTGCCTCGGCTGTTTGGCAGCCTCAGACTCGTGTTTTATCGGGAAGAAGGGCAAATCGGCGATTTGAACCGAGGCAGTCGCAACGAGGCTTTTTTTGTGGGGCAAAAGGCATAGGCGCCGTGTAGCGGTACCTTGCTCACGTGAATCAACTCTTCAGGAGTACCAAGATGTCGTCTGTAAAAAGCTTAACTCCGCCCAACGCGTGGAATGCTTTCAGGGAACAAAGCGGTGCCGTGCTGCTGGATGTCCGCGATCCTTTGGAATTCTCCTATGTCGGGCATCCGTGCGGCGCCATCAACATTCCGTGGAAATGGGCGCCGGACTGGAAGCCCAATCCGGACTTCGTGAATCGCGTTCGCCAAATCGCTCCGAACGCCGATACCCCGATTTTCTTATTGTGCCGCAGCGGGCAGCGTTCGCTCGATGCCGCCAATGCCTTGGCAGCCGAAGGCTATTCGGATCTTACGAATATCGAGCAAGGCTTCGAAGGCCCTCTCGACGAACAGAAACATCGTAGCAGCGTCGGCGGCTGGCGTTATCATGGGCTTCCTTGGGAGCAAAGCTGATAGGGACGAAAGAGCCCGTCACTTTAAACGCCCTAACGCACACGGAAATGGGGAAGGCGCGCATCCGATAGGAGCTTCGCACCCCCCTGCGTCCGTATCCGCATATCAAAGGCTCGACCTGCGATAAATCCCTTTAAACCGGCTACCGTTCTTCGTTTTGCAACATGGCGATGTTAATGATAGTCGCCTCATGCATCGCAAAAACGATAGAGAAGGGATCAGAGGGGTTTTCATGCAATCGAGTGATATCACGGTTGTGCTGCCGACGCTGAACGAAGAGATAAACATCGCTCATTTTCTGTCGTCGTTACCGGATCGCTGTCGTCTCATTGTCGTGGATGCCGGGGACGACCGAACTGCGGAAATCGTCGCTCGCCACCGTTCGCCGGAGTTCACCCAAATTGTGAGGCTGAAAAGCACGATATCGGAAGCTCGTCAGATCGGTATGGAGTTGGCCGGAACCGGATGGGTCTTGTTTACGGACGCAGACGTGGTATTCCCACCAACCTACTTTCGGGCACTCGCCGGATATGCGGAATTCGACTGCGTCTACGGTCCAAAACTGTCGCACAATCGATTTCGCCGATATTACCGCTGGTTCGCCCACGGGCAATGGATATCTCACAAAATGGGAATTCCTGCGGCGAGCGGCTCCAATTTGCTGGTCAGGCGCAGTATCGTGACGGAGGTGGGCGGATTCGACCCCGAACTGATTTGTAACGAGGACTCCGAACTGGTCTGGCGCATCAAACGCGCCGGCTACCGCACCGCGTTCGCACCGGATCTGCCCGTATATGCAATGGATCATCGTCGTCTGGAGCGGGGCGTGTTCCGCAAGACGCTTCACTCTGTTGTCCGGTGCTTATTCCTTTATTGCGACCTGATTCCTGCCCGCTGGCGCAGACTGGATTGGGGTTACTGGTCGCATGTCCAGCAGGGCGAAAGCGGTGCGTCCGCTCAGGACTGAGTGAGCTTTAAAATCTGGTAGAATAACCGGTTTTACCCGGCTCCCCGCCCCCACCATCCATCCTTTTTCCGATTTATGATCGAAAAACTTCGCAATATCGCCATCATCGCCCACGTAGACCACGGCAAGACCACTCTGGTCGATAAGCTGCTCCAGCAATCCGGCACGTTCGCCGCCCACGAAAAAGTGGAGGAACGGGTCATGGACTCGAACGCCCTGGAGAAGGAGCGCGGTATCACCATTCTGGCCAAGAACACCGCCATCGACTGGAACGGCTATCACATCAACATCGTCGATACCCCCGGCCACGCCGACTTCGGCGGCGAAGTCGAACGCGTTTTGTCCATGGTCGATTCCGTGCTGCTCTTGGTCGATGCGGTAGACGGCCCGATGCCGCAGACCCGTTTCGTGACGCAGAAGGCGTTCGCCCTGGGGCTCAAGCCCATCGTCGTCATCAATAAAATCGATCGTCCGGGAGCGCGCGCCCATTGGGTATTGGACCAGACCTTCGATTTATTCGACCGGCTGGGAGCGACCGAAGAGCAGCTCGACTTTCCGGTCATTTACGCATCCGCCCTGAACGGCTATGCCGGCCACAGCCCGGATATCCGCGAAGGCAACATGGACCCCTTGTTCGAAACCATTATCGAAAAGGTGCATCCGCCCGTGGTCGACGAAGAGGGCGGCTTTCAAATGCAGATCAGCCAGCTGGACTATAGCTCCTATGTGGGCGTGATCGGCATCGGCCGCATCCAGCGCGGCACCATCAGGACCAACACCCCGGTGGTGGTCGTCAGCCGCGACGGCAAGCAGCGCAACGCCCGTATCCTGCAGGTGTTCGGATTCAAGGGGCTGGAAAGGGTCGAAGTGCCCGAGGCGAATGCTGGCGATATCATCGCCTTCACCGGCATCGATGCGCTGGAGATTTCCGACACCATTTGTGCCGTCGATTGCGTAGAGCCGCTTCCGCCTTTGACCGTTGACGAGCCCACCGTGAGCATGACCTTCCAGGTCAACAACTCGCCTTTTGCCGGCAAGGAGGGCAAGTTCGTCACGTCGCGGCAAATTCGCGAACGTCTTCAGCGGGAACTGCTGCACAACGTTGCCCTGCGCGTGGAAGACACGTCCGATCCCGACAAATTCAAGGTTTCGGGACGCGGCGAGTTGCATCTCTCCATCCTGATTGAAAACATGCGCCGCGAGGGCTACGAGCTTGGCGTGTCGCGTCCCGAGGTGATCATCAAGGAGGTCGACGGCGAGCTCTGCGAACCCTATGAATTCGTCACCATCGAAGTGGAGGAGGCGAATCAGGGCGCGGTGATGGAGAAACTGGGCGAGCGCAAGGGCGATCTTTTGAACATGGTGCCGGACGGGCAGGGCAGGGTACGGCTGGAATACATGATGCCGTCACGCGGCCTGATCGGCTTTCAGACCGAATTCATGACTGCCACCTCGGGCACCGGCCTTCTGTACCACGTCTTCGATCATTACGGCCCGGTGAAGAAAGGCGATATCGGCCAGCGTATCAACGGTGTGATGATTTCCATGGTGGAAGGCAAGGCCCTGGGCTATGCGCTGTTCAATCTGCAAGAACGCGGACGCCTGTTCATCGAGCACGGCACGGAAGTCTACGAGGGCATGATCATCGGCATCCATTCCCGCGACAACGACCTGGTGGTGAACCCCACCAAAGCCAAGCAGTTGACCAATATCCGCGCCGCCGGCAGCGACGAGAACATCATTTTGACTCCGCCCATCAAACTGAGTCTGGAGCAGGCTCTGGAGTTCATCGACGATGACGAACTGGTGGAGGTGACCCCGAAATCCGTTCGACTCAGAAAAAAGCTGCTTCTGGAACACGAACGCAAAAAAGCCACCCGTGCGGCGGGCGCCTGATGCAGAAATAAGGGAACATTCGCGATTGTCGATATCTGCCTTGGCCGTTTGTCGGATGATTGTCATCGCGGCGGACGGTCGAGGCTGCCCAAGGTCTGGTGCTCGGCTTTTCCGCTAGATATAAAGAAGCAGGAGTATCAGGGCCATCCCCGTGAGGGCGATTTGCCAGCCGATGCTCGACCAGCTGACTTGGACGCGCTCTTTTTGTTCCTGCCACCAAACGGGAACGGTTGACTTGGCTCGTTGGAAAATTCCGTTCAGCTTTTTGAATCCGAAAAGGAGGATGAGCATGAGCAGCCCGAATCCAAGCCATGCGGTAACTGCCTGAGCTTCATAGGGGGTGAGGGCAAGGAGAGCCTCCAGGACATGCTCGGTGACTAATTCGAGGGTTTCGAGCAGAAGTTCCACCGCCGTGATCAGAAAATCCAGCAGCACATCGCCCCAAAAAATAGCTGCGAGCACTCCTGCTCCAATCACTCCGGCCTTTTTCATCGTGGATCCCCTTTTGTCTTTCGTGCCCCGGTTCTCGGGCAGCCGCGCAAAAATTTTGCCCAAGCCAGGGTTCATCTAGTTCGCGTCTCGTCGAGCTTCCTCACGGTGTCTTCCTGGTGCAGAACAGAGCGTCGACCCTGCTGTTTTCAGTTTACAGATACAGGCTGCAATCTGCCATTTATAAAGCGTCGAACAGGCGATTTCTTGTGACGGGAAACAAGACGCGGCCTAACAGCTTTCTTGAAAACATGACTGGAGAACGCTCTGCACCTATTGGCGCACGACAATATGCTGCCCACGTTTTGAGGATCAAAAGGCCGGTAAAAATCGGCCGAGAGTGAATGAACCTACCAGCCGGCTTCTTTCTCCGGGGAAGCGCTGATTTTATGGATGGTTAAGTCCGCGCCGGCGAATTCATCTTCCGGGTCCAGGCGCAATCCGACCGTAAGCCTGAGAAATCCATAAATCAGGAGACCGCCGACCGCGGCTACGGAAAGCCCGAGCCCGGTGCCGATCAACTGCGATAAGAAACTGACGCCGCCGACACCCCCGAACGCTGGCAGGCCAAAAATTCCGGCAGCGATTCCTCCCCATGCCCCACAAAGGCCGTGCAAGGGCCAAACGCCCAACACATCGTCAATCTTCCAGCGATTCTGGGTCAGGGTGAACAAGACGACGAACAGAATCCCGGCGCCGGCCCCGACTACCAATGCACCGATCGGGTGCATGAGATCGGATCCCGCACATACGGCAACCAAACCGGCCAAGGGACCATTGTGTACGAAGCCGGGATCGTTGCGTCCCATCAGAAGAGCAGCCAAGGTCCCCCCGACCATCGCCATGAGAGAATTCAAGGCTACTAAACCGCTGGCAGCATTCAAGGTCTGCGCCGACATGACGTTGAAGCCGAACCAGCCGACAGTCAGTATCCAGGCACCGAGCGCCAGAAACGGTATGCTTGATGGTGGATGGGCGGAGATGTCGCCGTTTCGATGATAACGGCCCCGGCGCGGCCCAAGCAGAATCACGGCGACCAGGCCGATCCAGCCGCCTACGGCATGCACCACGACCGAGCCGGCAAAATCGTGGAATCCTGCTCCGAAACTCTGCTCGAGCCAAGCCTGAACGCCGAAATTCTTGTTCCATGCAATCCCCTCGAAAAACGGGTACACGAGCCCGACCAGCAAAAACGTAGCGGTTATTTGCGGATTGAATTTCGCGCGTTCCGCTATCCCGCCGGACACGATAGCGGGAATCGCGGCTGCGAAAGTGAGCAGGAAGAAAAACTTGACCAGCTCATAGCCGTTGTTTTGAGCCAGATGTGCCGCCCCGTCGAAGAATTGGACGCCGTAGGCGATGTAATAGCCGATAAAAAAATAGGCTACGGTCGACATGGCGAAATCCGTCAGGATCTTTACCAAGGCGTTAACCTGATTCTTGCGGCGAACGGTGCCGAGTTCGAGAAACGCGAAGCCGGCGTGCATTGCAAGCACCATGACCGCGCCGAGTAGCACGAAGAATACGTCGTTGCTTTTACTGACTGTCTCCATAAAAACGATCTCTTTGGTTTCAGGACGGGGTGTCGTAAGCAAGAAACGAGCCTTTTGTTCTTGGCAGCATATGGCCTCGTTTTGGGGCATGTCTTCCCGAAACGGTGCAGCGTCGAATGATCCTATATGGTGCGAAAAGGACAGAGGTGCACCAGAGATGAACAATACGTCATGCAGGGTAAGTGAATGCACTTAGATTGTTTGCCTGAATCCATTCTCCTTCCCGCTGTCATAGTCAGGAGTGTTTCGAAAACGAAACGATATTTCCTTGGGACTGACTTATTTTTGGACAGGAGGCGTTATGGCCGTAAAGCTCTTTGACTCGAGGGGTGTTCCCCTTGAAAAGCAACGGTTCACGTGGAAAGAGATGGTTCAGAAGCCGATCAGCAAGCTCGATGACGAGGCGTTCACGCGGGTCAGGATCATCCTCATGAACGGACTTGAAATGGAGGCGCTACGTTTTCAGCACCTGTGCGCACGGATGAACAAGGACCTTCAGGTACCGCTGGCTAAGGTCAGGCGGGCCGAACAGCATCAGCAGACTACCGTCAATTGGCTCATTTCTTCCGATCATTCACCGCTGGAGACCACCATCGCCTACGAGCAAGTGGCCGTCGAGGTCACCGCGGCGGTAGCGCAAAACGAGCCCGACGGCTATCTGGCTCAGGTTTACCGCTTCGGCTTGCTGGAGGATTTCGACCACCTTTACCGCTATTCGGCGCTGTTGGATCGGCTCGAGGGCAAAGACGCGAACAACATTCTGCAATCCCACACGGACATCATCCCGGGAAGACCGACCGTGGATGAGCATCGAGCGCCGGAGAACGATTTGCGCGAGCACTACGATCGAACCAAAGCGGCCGCGATCAGCAAGCTGCATGCGACGACGATCATGGCCGCCGAGTATCAGACCCATGATTTCTACGCCAATGTCGGACCGATGTATGCCGATGCGGTCGCCCGCCAGTTATATGCTGAAATCGCCTCGATCGAGGAGCAGCATGTCACTCAGTATGAGTCCATCATAGACCCCAACGAAACATGGCTCGAAAAATGGCTGCTGCACGAAGCGACGGAAGCCTACAACTACTACAGCTGCGTGGAGCAGGAATCCAACCCGCGCATCAAGGCGATATGGGAGCGTTTCCTGGATTATGAGCTCGGACATGTCGCATACGTGTCGGAACTGTTCAAGAAGTATGAGAGGCGCGATCCGGCCGAGGTCATTTCAGACACGTTGCCGGAACCTATTCCGTTCAAGAGCAACCGCGAATTCGTCCGCAAGGTGCTCGATCAAGAAGTGGACTTGCGCACCCGCGGCACTCAATTTGTCGATAAGTCGCAGGAAGATTCGGCGTCCTTGGATTACCGGCAGCATATGAATTCGGACGGGTCGCCATCTCAAACGGTGGCGGCGGGATACCAGTGGTCCCCCGGTACCGAGTTGAATCGCAGGGTCGCATAAATCGCAAGAAACCGTCTGAGGAGTTGAACCATGGAAAAAACATCAGTCGAGATGAGCTCGAAAAATCGCACCGGTATCGGCATGTCGCCGGTCGACAGCCAGCGGATGATAGACGCGGCGCAGGCGGCTCCTCCGAGTTCGTCGGGAGACGAATCGGCGCTTGCGAAACTCGATAGCGTCTATATTCGGGAAGCCGAGCCGGTGGGGTCGGTTCCGCCGCCGGGTACCTTGAAAGGTATGGCTCAGGCCACCCTACAGAAACTGACCGGCAAGCATCCCGAAGTCTTGGTCGATAAGCTGGGCGAGCGCCTGGCGTTCGAGCGCACCGGTACGCGGCTCTACGACTATCTCATTAACAAATGTGAAACCGCGTCCGAGGCCGGCTCGCCGATCTCTGTCGACACGCTCAAACGTTTTCGGCGAGAGGAGGCCCAGCATTTCAAGCTGGTGGCAAAGGCACTGGAGTCGTTAGGCGCCGATCCGACCACGCAAACGCCCGGTGCGGACGTCAGCGCCGTCGCGTCGAGCGGAGTGCTTCAGATCATGAGCGATCCGCGCACCTCCATAGACCAATCCTTAGAAGCAATCCTCACCGCCGAGCTGGTCGATCATGCCGGTTGGGAACTCTTGATCCGATTGACCAGCGAGATGGGGCTTGATGATATGGCCAACGATTTCCGGACGGCGCTTGCGGAGGAGGATGATCACCTGATGCAGGTGCGCCAGTGGCACGAACAATCCACGCTGTCCCACGCAGGCGTATCGGCGATCTGACGGCCATCGGTGCGGCTGCCTCGGGATTCGGCTTTTTATTCAGGCAAAGGTCGGCCCGAGGCGGCTGCAGGGTAGTAGGATGATGCGCTGTCGTACCATAGGATCGTATTGCCTAACGCCTTTGCTTCGCCCATTTTATTCGTCACGATTCATGCCCGCGCAGCCGGAGTGATTTTGGGATTCTGAGAAACGGCGTTTCCTGCTTGCAGCTGCCACATGGCGTCGAATACGCCGCGCCGCCGCCTCAATTCCTCGGGGCTGCCGTCCTCGACGATACAGCCTTCACTCAGCACGATGATCCGGTCGAACGAGGCCACCGTGGACAGCCGATGAGCCACCGCCAGCACGGTGCGGCCCCGCATGAGCTTGGCCAGCGCCTGGTGAATCTCGAGCTCCGAAGCGGTATCCAGTGCCGAGGTGGCTTCATCCAAGATCAGGATCGGCGCGTTCTTCAGAAAAGCGCGGGCGATGCCGATGCGCTGACGCTGGCCTCCGGACAGTTTCACGCCGCGCTCTCCGACCAGCGTGTGGTATCCCTCCGGTAACGCGCGGATGAAAGCATCGCAAAAGGCCTGACGGGCCGCGGCATAGACCTCCTCGTCGCTGGCCTCGGAGCGGCCGTAGCGGATGTTGTCCAGGATCGAACGGTGGAACAGCGAAATATCCTGCGGCACCACGGCAATAGCCGCACGCAGAGCATCCTGCGGAATTTCGGTCACGCACCGACCGTCGATCAGAATGCGGCCTGTATGAACATCGTCGAGCCGTTGCACCAGGCTCACCAGCGTCGACTTGCCGGCGCCGGATGGGCCGATGATGCCTAGCCTCTGGCCAGCCGGAATGTCGAGGCCTAGATCGCGGAAAAGGAGATCGCCGTTTGCATAGCCGAAGCAGACGTTCTCGAACTTGATGGCTCCGCCTTGTGGCACGAACGGTTTCGCCCGTGGACAATCGGTTACCGAGTGCGGCTTGCCGATGTCCCTCAGGGTCTCCGCGATAAGCCCGAGCTGCTGAGTGGTGCCGAACAAGGCAAAGGCGAGGTCGCGGGAGCCGTGTAGTATGCGGAATGTCAACGTGCTGACCAGCACCACCTCGCCGGGCGTAATCCGATTCTCAGCCCAGAGTTGGAGCGCCCAAGCCAGTATGGTTCCCGCCATCAACCATAGCAGCAGGTCGTGAAGCACCCTGGTTTTCTCCTGATACATCCAGCTCCGCCGCTGGCTTTCGGCTTCCAATCCCAAATGCTCGGCCAAGCGTTCCCGTTCGCGTTGCCGGGCGGAAAATGCCTTCACCGCCCAGATGTTTCCCACCACGTCAACCAGTTCGCCATTCGCGCGCGAACACTGTTCAGCATAATGGCGATGTATGGGTTGGCCGCGCCGCCCGAACAGAATCATGCCCCCACCGACGATCGCGACAAAGACGCACAGGAGCGCAGCCATGTCACCGTGGACAGTTCCCAGCACGATCATAGCGCCCAGGAAATCGGTGCAAGGCGGCACCATATTCCAGGCGAGTACGCTGAACAGCGTCCCCGTGGCGGCAGCGGTTTCGCTGATGCGGTTGCCCAGGGAGCCGGCCATACGATCATTGAAATAGCACATGGAGTGGCCGGAGAGGTGCTGGAACAAATCGAGCCGCACATCCACGCCGGTGCTCACCATGGTCCGGCAGCCGAGCCAGCCGCTCAATCGCCACAGCCCATGCTCGACACCCACGAGAGTGATAAACAGTGCCAGGGGACCCCAGACGGCCAGCCGATTCCTCTCCGGAGCGGACATGGCGTCTACCAGAAACTTCATGCCCACCTGCACACCGATGGCGCAGGCGGCGGCGCCGATCACCAACAGGAACAAACCGGCGAAATGGAACGGCCGGCGCCGAACATAGTGCAGGAGAAAGAATAGGGGGCGTCTCAGAAAACGAGGTGTCGCTTCGGACGTATTCGAATTTTTGGTGTCTGGCATCTGTCCCTGATCCCTAAACCGCAAAGCTCACGCGCAATTGCAACGGCAAGGCTTGGCATCATGCTTATGACGCGTCCGCTCTAACCGCCAGTTATCCGACCCGATGCTAAGCGGATCGAAACCTCGGGTGAATAGGGGCTGTCCCGTATATCAGGAGGATTATGTAGGCGTTGAACATGCCGACAAACAAGGATTTAGCGCTTGATTCGATGTTGGAGCGGGTTTCGCGTTCTCCGTACTTCGGAACCGCGAACAAACGGACCCGGTCTCATTGGATAGTCTATTTTTCGCGATGCAGCAGAAAAATCCATTTCCAAGGAGGGCTCATGGAAAAAACACCCAAGATGACCGTATTTTCCCACCTACGTTGGAATTGGGTCTGGCAACGCCCTCAACATCTGCTGTCTCGCCTGGCCAAGCATTTTTCCACTGTCTTTATCGAGGAGCCGCTACACTCTGAAGCCGCGCATTGGGAGTTTCATCGCCCGGTTCCGGGGGTGCTTGTTGCCACCCCTTTCACGCCTATTCTCGACCCGGGCTTCAACCATCGCCAGTTCACGGAACTGGAGCCGCTCATGGACGACTTGAGCGAGCGCGAGGAACTGCGCAATGGCCTGGTTTGGCTCTACACACCCATGGCGCTGCCTTTGGCCCGTCGGCTCAAGCCCACGGCGATGGTCTACGACGTCATGGATGAGCTGTCCGCTTTCAAGGGCGCCTCTCCCGATCTATTGGAGTTCGAAGCGGAGGCCTATCGCGCAGTTGACCTGGTATTCACCGGAGGCCCCAGCCTGTATCGCGCCAAGGCGCACCGCCATCCCAACGTACACTGCTTTCCGAGCAGCGTTGATGCGGCCCACTTCGGCAAGGCTCGCGAAGCCGGCCTGGATCATCCCGAGCAAGCGGATCTGCCCCGGCCGCGGCTCGGCTTCTTCGGTGTTATCGACGAGCGCATCGACCTGCCGTTACTGGACGCCATGGCACGGACAAGGCCGGACTGGCAATTGATGATGGTCGGACCCGTCGCCAAGATCGATCCCGCGGAGTTGCCACGGCACCCCAACCTCCATTACTTCGGTCAGCGTTCCTATGAGGAGCTGCCCGCATTCTTGGCTGGATGGGACCTTTGCCTGTTGCCCTTCGCCCGGAACGATTCGACCCGCTTCATCAGTCCGACCAAAACCTTGGAATACATGGCGGCGGAAAAACCGATCGTCGGCACGCCCATCGCCGACGTGGCGGGGCCCTATGGGGAGATCGTCCACCTTGGGGATAGCGTCGAGCAATTCGTCACCGCCTGCGACCGGGCGCTGACGGAAGGGGACGATCGCACCCGGCGCAGCGAGGCGATGCGCAAGGTATTGCGGAATACGTCCTGGGATGCTACCGCACGGTCCATGGCCAACGAGATCGGCAAAGTGCTGCACGGACGCCGGCGCGGCTCCGGTCCCGTTTCCCGCCGTTCGATGCGATCGCAGAACGAGCAGTGGGATATTGCCATCATCGGAGCCGGACCGACCGGCCTATCCGCCGCTTATCATGCCCCCGGCGCATTGCTGCTGGAAGCTAACGACAGCATAGGCGGCTGGTGCCGCTCCATCGAGGAGAACGGTTTCACCTTCGATTATGCCGGGCATATCATGTTTTCCAATGATGGGTATGTGCACGAGCTATACCGAAAGCTTTTGGGCGACAACGTGCACTGGCAGGATCGGGAAGCCTGGATCTACAGCAAGGGCGTGTACACCCGCTATCCGTTCCAGGGCGGTCTGTACGGCCTGCCGCCCGAAGTCATCAAGGAGTGTCTCGTCGGTGCCATCGAAGCCCGTTTTGGCCCCCTGAGTGAACGGAAAACTCTGGCTGGTAACCGCCGGGAATCGCACCGTGAACGGGATTGCCGGATCGGGGACGTGAAGGATTGCTGCGGCGACGGCATCCTGGAAAGTACCGTCCGCTGGGGTGCTGCGAACACTCGGAAAGGACTGCCGGAACGCTTCGCAAATTTCGAGGAATTCATCTATAAGGTGTGGGGCGCCGGCATCGCCAAGCATTTCGCCATTCCCTACAACCGCAAGTTATGGGCGGTGGATCTCAAGGCGATGGAAACCTCCTGGCTGGGCGGACGGGTACCGCTGCCCGATCTGGAGGACATGATCGAGGGCGCCTTGAGGCCGGTGCCCAAGCCCATGGGACCGAACGCCCGCTTCGGCTACCCCCTGCGGGGCGGGTTTCAGGCGCTGATGAACGGCTTTATTCCCTACGTGCGCGATCGGCTCCGCCTCAATGCCGGGGTGGTCGCGATCTCTCCTCACCGGCATACCGCAACCTTGGCCGATGGCATGCAGATCGAGTACGGCCACTTGATCAGCACGATGCCGCTGCCGGTACTGGTCCGTAGCCTCGGCGAGGAAGCGCCGGTCCATATCCGCCGGGCGAGCGAGGGTTTACGCCACGTCTCGGTACGTTGCGTAAATCTCGGGATCGGCCGGCCCCATCTCACCGAGAAGCATTGGATCTATTACCCAGAGGACACGGTATTTCACCGCATTTTCGTGCAGGGCAACGCCAGCCCCCATTGCAATGCGCCGGGCGGTTTCGGCCTCACCTGCGAGATCACCTATTCGCCCGCGAAACCGCTGCCCTGCGACGGTGACGCCTTGATCGAGCGCTGCATTCGAGACTGTCAGAGGGTTGGCATGTTCACCCCTGAAGACCCGATTTGGGCTGCCAACCAAGTGGACCTGCCGCATGCTTACGTCATTTACGATCATGTCCGTGCCGAAAACGTGAAGTTGATCCGGGACTGGCTTGCCGAACACGACATCCTTTTGGCCGGGCGCTACAGCGAATGGGAGTATTACAATTCCGATCACGCCTTCCTCGCCGGAAAGCGGGCCGCCGAGGCGGTGCGGGAGCGGCAGACTAAGCGCGCGCAACACAAGATGAGTTCAGCTTCCGAATCGGTGCTCCTGGCTGCAGCGGCGGCCGCGGAGGGCGCGCTGAAATTCTAGAGCGGCGCAATGACATGTAGAAGGATCGGTATGGATAGCCGCTATCCAAGACCTCAACTGCGGCGCCCCGACTGGATATCGCTGGATGGTTCGTGGCGCTTCCGGTTCGACGATGAACTGGCTTTCCGGGTACCGCGCGACGTGCCCGACTGGCCTTTGACCATCGAGGTGCCGTTCGCCCCTGAAAGCCAGCGGAGCGGTGTCGCCGATACGAGTTTTCACCGGGCGTGCTGGTATCAGCGGGAGTTCGATCTTCCGGAAAATCGCAGCGGCAGGGTTCTGCTGCACTTCGGCGCGGTCGACTGGCAGGCTCGGGTCTGGGTCAACGACGTCAAGGTGGCCGAACATCAGGGCGGGCATACGCCCTTCGGCGCCGACATCAGCTTCGCACTGGCGCCCGGTCGCAGGCAGCGCATCACGGTGTGGGCCGAGGATGACCCTCATGATCTCGAAAAGCCGCGCGGCAAGCAGGACTGGCGGCTGGAGTCCCACAGCATCTGGTATCCACGTACCACCGGCATCTGGCAGACCGTGTGGCTGGAATTCGTGGGCGACAACTACATCGAAAAAATCCGCTGGACGCCCAGCGTGGAGCGCTGGGACATCACCTTCGATGCTTACGTCACCGGGAGGCACCCCGATGAGACTTATGTCTCCGTATGTCTCCGCTGCGGTGCGCAAATTCTCGCGAACGACACCTATCACGTCATCGGCGGCGAGGTGCATCGACGGATCGGGTTGTCCGATCCCGGCATCGACGACTTCCGCAACGAACTGCTCTGGTCTCCTGAATGGCCTACGCTGATCGATGCCGAAATAAAGCTGCTCTGCGAAGGGCAAGTGGTCGATCAAGTGTATTCCTACACCGCTCTGCGGTCTGTGGGCGCACAGCGGGAGCGCATTTTGCTGAACGGCCGGCCTTATGTTCTGCGCCTGGCCTTGGACCAGGGCTACTGGCCGGATTCGCTGATGACCGCACCCACGAGCGATGCGTTGAAGCGCGATGTGGAGCTGGCCAAGGCCATGGGCTTCAACGGGGTGCGCAAGCATCAGAAGATCGAGGATCCGCGCTACCTGTATTGGGCCGATGTGCTGGGCCTCCTGGTTTTCACCGAAATGCCCAGTGCCTATCGATTTACCCACAAGGCCTTGAATCGGCTGCTGAGAGAATGGACCGAGGTCATCGAGCGCGACATCAGCCATCCCTGCGTGGTGATTTGGGTGCCTTTCAACGAATCCTGGGGCGTTCCCGATCTGCCCGCGTTGCCGGCGCCGCAGGATGCGGTTCAGTCCTTCTATCACCTCACCCGGTCTCTGGATCCGACCCGTCTCGTCATCGGCAATGACGGTTGGGAAAGTTCCGCCACCGACATTATCGGCGTACACGATTACGACGGTAACCCGGACCATATCCGCGCCCGTTACGGACCCGAGGTCAAATTGCAGGAAGTGGTCGACCGGCGCTGGGCCGGAGGGCGCATTCTGACCCTGGATGGGCACCCTCACCGCGGCCAGCCGGTGCTGCTTTCCGAGTTCGGCGGCGTGGCTTACATTCGGCCCGGAGACGAACGCTACGACCGTGGCTGGGGCTATCAACGCTACGACGATCTCGAGGAATACAAGCAGCGCACCTGCGCCATCATCGAGGCGGTGCGCTCAACCGCAATGTTCAGCGGCTTCTGCTACACGCAGTTCGCGGACACATTCCAGGAGGCCAACGGCCTCTTATTCGACGATCGCACTCCGAAGATGCCGGTGGAAGACATAGCCCGCGCGGTGCGCGGAAACAATTATGTACACCCGTGATCTCATGAAAGCGGACGGCCGCACGCTGAGCCTGTACAGCCGTCGGCCCATCGCCTGGAATATCCAGCCCTCGCTGCTGTCCGCCCCGGAAGGGCTCAATCCCCACCTCCGCTGGCATCCCCTGCGAGGCGAATGGGTGGCCTATGCTGCCTATCGGCAAGGGCGCACCTTTCATCCGCCGCCGGAGTACAACCCTTTTGCACCCTCGGACGATCCGGACAATCCCACCGAACTGCCCTGCGGCGACTATGACATCGCCGTGTTCGATAACCGCTTTCCGGCACTGACCGGGAAGGCTCACGATCCGCCCGAAAGCCTGGTCAGCACCCTTCCGGCCAAAGGCCACTGCGAAGTCGTCGTGTTCACCCAGGACCCACAGAGTAGCCTAGGCCGATTGCCCTTGGATCACATCGAGTTGCTTCTGGAAGTCTGGGGGCGCCGCACGGAAGTCCTCGCCATGCGCCGGGATGTGCGTTATGTGTTGCCTTTCGAGAATCGCGGGGCCGAGGTAGGCGTGACCCTGCATCATCCTCACGGTCAGATCTATGCCTATCCCTTCGTGCCGCCGTTTCCCGAGCGCATTCACCAGAACGAAGCCGAGCATTTCGAGAAGACCGGCGGTTCGTTGCTCCAGGAATTGATCGCAGCGGAGGCTAAGAGCGGCGAGCGGGTGCTGTATCTCGGCGAGCACGCGATCGCATTCGTGCCGGCATGGGCGCGCTATCCGTACGAAGTGTGGGTGGCCCCCATTGTCGCGGTTCCGTCGTTCTTGGCTTTGAATTCCGAGCAGCGGGCCGATCTGGCCGCCGCCCTGAAAACGGTTCTGCTCAAATACGACGGGCTTTGGCAGCGGCCATTCCCTTATCTCATGGCTTGGTACCAGGCTCCGGTCGATCGGCGCCAGCATCCGGAGTGCCATCTCCATGCCGAGTTCTATCCGCCCTACCGTACCGCAGACCGGCTGAAATATCTGGCCGGCACCGAGCTCGCCGCCGGCATGTTCGCGAATGACGCATTGCCGGAAGAAAAGGCAAGGGAACTCAAGGCGATAGCGGTGGCTTGGTGAGTAATGAATGATGGGAGCAGACCACCTCAAGTTCTCCGAACTGTACGGTTCCGAACCCGAGCTCGAAGCCGGCGCGCCGGGCCGGGTGAATCTGCTCGGGGAACACACCGATTATAACGACGGCTATGTTCTTCCCACCGCGATTCCGCAGAGGACCCAGGTCGAAATGGCACGGAGCCAAGACGAATGGTGCCGATTTTATTCGGCGAATTTCGACGAACTGGTTCGCTACCGCGCGGGCGGCGCCATTGCCCATGGGTTCACCGGCTATGTCGCAGGTTGCCTTGAAGTACTTCGGGAAGCGGGCTGCGCCATAGCTCCGGTGAACCTCCTGATCCGCTCGGAGGTTCCGATCGGGGCAGGGCTATCCAGCAGCGCGGCCCTGGAAGTCGCGGTGCTGAGGGGATTACGCGGTTTGTTTCAGCTCGATATAGACGACCTCGCCATCGCTCTCCTGGCCCAGCAAGCCGAAATCCGGTTCGCCGGGGTCCGTTGCGGCATCATGGATCAGATGGCGGCGAGCTTCGGCGATGTCTTGCACATGCTGTTTCTGGACACCCGGACGCTGGAGCGCCGCTTGCTGCCCCTGCCGGAGCACGCCGAACTGATCGTGCTGGACAGCGGCGTGCCGCGCCGCCTGGCCGCTAGCGCCTACAACCAGCGGCGCCAGGAATGCGAGGAAGCCGCTCGCCGATTGGGTGTCATGGCCCTCAGGGATATCGGCGACCTTGCGATAACGGAGAGCCTGCCGGAACCTTTGAACCGTCGCGCGCGTCACGTCTTCAGCGAAAATCAGCGCGTGCTCTTGGCGGTGTCCGGCGTATCGGCCGAGGAGTTCGGCGAGCTGATGAATGCGTCCCATGCAAGCCTCCGTGATGACTACGAGGTGTCGGTTCCGGCCCTCGATCTTCTCGTGGAGCTATTGCAAAAACAGCCGGCCGTCTACGGCGCCCGGCTCACCGGCGCAGGTTTCGGCGGTGCCTGCGTGGCGCTGGCGAAGGCGGGGCAAGCCGCCGCGGTGAAGGCGACGGCCCTTGCCGCCTACCGCGCTCAAGGGCATGACGGCCGCGTGCTGGTGTAATCCCGTGCCCCCGTAGCTCTTAATCGACCGCAATTCATACAACGAGGCTGCTGAATGACGACCGATCACATCGCTCCGGCACTTCTCAAGTCCTTTTGGATGGCAGGATTCGAGGGAGCCAGCCATATCAATTCATCCGGCAAGCGTCTGGACATGGTGCATTCCACGCACCATGACCTCCTGGTGGACAGCGACTATGCCATGCTGCGCGAAGTCGGGATTCATGTCGTTCGGGAAAGCGTACGCTGGCATCTGATCGAGCGCGGCGGGCGATTCGATTTTTCCTCGCTCGCTCCCATGTTGCGCGCGGCCAACGAGCACGGCGTCCAAGTCAACTGGACCCTTTGCCATTATGGCTGGCCGGACGACCTGGACCTGTTTTCGCCGGCTTTCGTGCATCGCTTTGCCCGCTTTTCCGCCGAAGCTGCGCGCTTCATCGCCGATCACAGCAATGCGGAACCCGTATATTCGCCCATCAATGAAATATCCTTCATCTGCTGGGCGGTTTGTCATAGCGATTTGATGTACCCGTACGCGGTTCACAGCAAGGGCCGGGACAACGAACTGAAGCGCCAGCTCGTTCGGGCCGCCATCGAAGCGATTGAAGCGGTGTGGGAAGTGGATCCTCGTGCGCGCATCATCCATATCGATCCTATCATCCACATTATCGCGCCGCCCGGCCGCCCCGATTTGGAAGACGCGGCGCGGGCGCAGCGCGCTTCCATGTTCGAGGCTTGGGACATGTTGCGCGGCTCCCGCGACGAGGATTTGGGCGGGGACCCGAAGTACCTGGACATCATCGGCGTCAACTATTATCACTCCAATCAGTGGGAGTATCTAACGAATGACCGTCTCCACTGGCATCTCGGCGATCCAAGGCGGATGCCGCTGCACCGCTTGTTGCAAGAGGTGTACGAGCGTTATCAGGTCCCCATGATCATCGGCGAGACCAGCCATGTCGGCGCCGGTCGGGGGCAATGGATACGGGAAATCGCCGAAGAGGTGTGCGGGGCGCGGCAGTTGGGTGTACCGGTGGAAGGCGTCTGTCTGTACCCGATAGTCGACCGCACCGACTGGGAAAACGACCATCACTGGCACAATAGCGGACTATGGGACGTGGAACCCGACGAAGAAGGCGTTTTGCGGCGGGTGATCAATCAGGCGTATCTGGACGATTTTCTGGAGGCGCAACGCCATTTCAACCGGCAAGAATGCAAGTTGCAGCATCCGGAGGCGCAAGCCGGCCTTCGGTGAATGAAGCCGATTCGGCCTGCCGTCTGCGGACGGTTACAGCGGGTATTTTTGCGTATGAGGAGGGCGGTTTTTGCCCGTTGCGAGGCTCTTCCAGGCTGAGTGAGGCGCCTCGCAACGGGAGTGTGGCCTGGCTTACTTCTTGAAGCGGCGGTATATGGAGATTGCTAAATGGACGGCTTGATCAAACAGGCTCTTGCCGAGGTTGGCTCCATAGATGACGACGTCTTTCGAGCTCATGCCTTTGAAGCGCTGCTTGAAATTGCTCACGGCAAATGGTGTCGCGAACAAGCCGAGGGCTAGGCCGATAATGAATGTGCCGGTATTGGACGAAGATTGAGGCGCCGGCAGCGGTTGAGCCGCTGTAGGTTGAGTAACTGCAGGCTGCGCCGACGTAGTAGCCGCTATTTGCGTTGGGCCGTAATTGTCGGGAATGGCGAAGTCGGTCAGACCGGGGATACTGGGAAACGTGCCGCCGCCTTTCCCAACGACCAGCTGCCCTTTCATTCCCTTTTCCATGTGCTGGGCGATGTCGCAGTGCACCAGATAGGTCTTGTCTTCCTTGGGCACGATCAGCGTACCGCTTATTTTGGCTGGGCCGGTTACCTCCAAGTGGAACATGCCCTTGTCGTACAAATACTTGGGCAATCCATGCATCATCCATTGATGGCGAATATTGTCCTCGTTGATGAAGTGCACCGTGAGGCGCGTACAGGGCTTAATGCGCCACTCCTGCTTGTCGAACGCGAACATGGTGCCGGGAAATTTCTTTGAATACTTGTGCCCGGCCCGTACGGTGATCTCTTCGTCCCCGCTGATCTTGTCGCAGCCACCGGGCAGCTTATCCTTGTTTTGGCCCATGACCATGCCGCCATCCATATCCATGAGGTGGCCATCACCGTGATCCATCAATAACTTATGTTCTACGATTTCCTGCTGTTTCGCGGCATGGGCCGACGAAGCGGTCAGAAAAGCGCCGAAGATTATGAGATGCGTAAACTTTGACATGACGTTCGACTGCCTCAATGCTTGCCTTTGGCCTGGGACGCGAGTTGGTTGATTACAGCGAGTACGCGTTCCCGGTACAGATAGAGCACATAACCCGCAATACCGAACAGCAGTCCATTGAAAAGGCTGCCCAGCGGATTGGATGACGTATCGGTGGCGACCACGTCTGGCGCAGATTCAACTCCGGTCGTTCCGGTCACGCTTGCCGCAGCCGCTGTTTGAATGCCTGCAGGCTCAGCCAAGCTGCCCCAGTCATCTGCCCAGTCTTGCCATACGGGTATTTTTCTCTCCCAAAATTCCTTGGTGAAATACGGAGTCAAATCCATGCCGTGAGTTTTCGGCGTGCCGTTTTCCTCTAGATAAGACTTGTACACGATGAGACTGATGCTGCCGCCTTCGCCCATGCCGTCGGTGGTGAAGGATCTTTCGACATGGTCGTGGAACATCCATATACCGGACCCGAAGCTGTGCAAGCCGTCATCCGTCGTATTGATCGACAGGTCCAGCCGCTGGGCCGGCGCCATCATGTAAACATCACGGGTCACCTGAGCGCTGGGGTTCTGTTCGACACCATCATAATGAGTTTCGGTCGCCTTGTGGCCATGCGTATGAAGCGCAAGCGTCTCGGTATGGCCGTTCAAAATGCGCAGCTTGATCTTCTCGTTCGGGTTAACCGTAATGAGCGACTCCCGAAGCGTGTACGGGAAGGAGCGTCCGTTCAGTAGAAAATAGTCGTCAGTCGCGTCCGTGATGTCATACTCCTGGTTCATCGCTCTCGCGATCAGGCGGGGATCGTTGGCTGCCTGCGGAAGTTTATGCAGATCTTTGTCGACCGACTGATAGTGCAGGTCGTATTCCTGGCTGAATTTTTCCAATACCGCTACGGAGGGATGGCGGACTTGGCCGGCGCCCACGTTAAAGGTTTGAACCCAGTTGTTCGGCCGGTTCTCTTCCACTATAAACATGCCCGCGAGCCCCATCGGAATATGCGTATGAGGTTGGACGTGGCAGTGATAATACATAGTGCCGGGCTGACGTGGCCGGATCACGTAGGTCTTGCTTTGGCCCGGCATGATATCCATTTGGCTGGTTTGGCCAACGCCATCGTTGCCTTCGCCGCCGTGGTCCATGAAGGGGTGGTCGACGCCGTGAAGGTGTATCGAGTGAGGGAAGTAGTGGGTATTCTCAACGACCAGCCAGACCACGTCGCCCTGCTCGACGCGTATCGGCGTGGAGGGCATGCGCAGCATCGGATTTGCTTCCACGCTTGCGAAGCTACGCGTCGACATATCGCGGGTTTTCGGAGCGAAGACCCAGAAGCTGGGTTGTATGCCGGGTGCGATATCGAAGGTGGGTACTACGCCGGCGAAATCCGGCGAGTGCCCGTTTACTTCCATGATTTCGACTTTAATGATGATATGGTCGGGGTCACCGTCGCCATCCATATCATTGGTTTTCGTGATCGCATCCGCAGCTAAGCTGGACGTATCCATGATCGTTTGCATGGATATGTTGTTGGTTCCCTTCACGAACGCCGCGATGTCTGCCGGATTATCCGCGTTGCAGACCCTCGATTCTTGAATGTTTACGCCTTCGATGACTTGAGCTTTGCGCCATTCGCTAGGAACCCCGCTGTTGCAGAAAGGTTCTGCTTGGCCGAGTTGGACTTTGGCGCTGGGCGGTGGAGAAGTAACGGCTCCGGCACTGGTGGATAAGCTCAACAGGGCCGAACCAAACAAGAATACGAGGGAGCGTGTCTGCATTTTGAGTACCGTTGGGAACAGAGATTCGAAGACTTGACTAAGATTGGCGACGGCTTGCGCTTAGTCAATCGATCCGACCTAAAAGTTCCTAAGAGGTCTTTTTCAACATCCGATCTACGGCGCCTTTGAACGACGCATTGGAAAGATAAAAGATATAGCCGGCCGCAATCAAAATGACGGCAATGACCAAGTAAGTGCTGGTCGAAGGCCCGGATGCGGAGGCTCCGACACTAAAGGGTACGTGGGCGTCCACCTTTTGCCCTTCATTGACCAGGGTCACATGGGCCAAGTACTTACCAGGCTCGGTGAAGTTGATTGTGGTGTTGGCGGTGCCGGTCGGATAGGTCGACGGCTCCTTGTAAAAGACGCGGGTTCCTTGCGGTTCCTTGGTGATTTCAAATTCAACCGTCATGTTTCGCAACGCCTTCCCTTCGTAATCGAATACCAGGGTGGCTGAACCAACTTCGGGAATGGAATCGCAGTATTCGGTTGTTCCAGTCAACTGCGGTTGGTAAGCGGTGAAATGGACCCAGTGCGGGCCGACCGGAATGCGGCAAGCATCCAAATCGACGCCGGAGGCTCCTCCGTGCGCCCAGCTCGATACGGGGATCACGGCGGAAACGAGCAGGCTCAGAGCGAGCAAGCACTCTTTGAAGCAAATTAGTTTACGCATATCTCTTCCCTCACTTGATGGATTATCGGATTTTTGTATTACGTTGTTGAAGCGGGCCTAATGGAAGGCTCGTAGTTTCTCGACTTCCCCTCGCCTCCGAATGAGCTAAAGGAATAGGTAAATATACATAAGCAGGGTGCCATGCACAATGTTTCGGTCCAACGCACGCCGCGTTGTCTGCTTCTTACCGTTTGGATTGGCGCTAATCCGGTACAGCAGAACGAATTGGTATTAAAGACAGATATTCGCGAATTTAGTTTTGAGACAAGTCAATAATTCACCGCTGGAAAACCTTTCAACCGCTTTTCGATACGGAACGATTCTTAGTTGAAAGCTAAGCCAGAGCGAGGGGAGTTTCTAATCGTTGCCATGCCATCGAGCATTGGCCAGCAAGAGATCAAGCTGGCCGACACGCTCCAGGGCAGCGAGGTCGTCATAACCCCCTACATGAGTTTCGCCGATGTAAATCTGGGGTACCGTGCGGCGTTTTGTCCTTTCCATCATTTCGATGCGGAGTTCCGGCTCCAGGTCGACCCTGATCTTTTGGATATTCTCGACGCCTTTTTTCAAAAGCAAGCGCTCCGCCATGACACAATAGGGGCAGAAGGCTGAGCTGTACATGATTACATTAGCCATCCAATATTTTCCTCGAATGTGCGGCCAGCGTTCAGAGCCGTCCCATATTCCATCGATGTTCGAAATTTGGTTTCTTCGCCATCAAGGCAGCCGAGTTCACCAAAAAAACCCGTTTGATACTATCCGCGACAGGACCGTTTTCTGCTCGCTTTTCCGAATGAGTCTTGCAGATCATGCGCCGACGTGCGTCACACTCGATTCATCGGCGAACTCGTGCTTTATCGCGGGCTCGAGTTTGATATATTAGAGAATTCTAACATGAGGCTGCTATGACCACACATCGTTTAGTAAGAATTTTCGCAGGATTTTTTGTTTTGCTATCGTTGGCACTTGGCGCGGAAGCCAGCCCGATATTCGTAAACAAGAACTGGCTTTGGTTTACAGCATTTGTCGGAGCCAACTTGTTTCAGAGCGGATTTACCAAAATTTGTCCTTTGGAAACCATTTTAAAGAGACTTGGATTCAAAGAGTTCTGAAAACGGGGAACCCTTCCTCCTAGCGGAGCTGTCTAATTTTATTCGAGGACGTCGACTTCCAGGCGATGCGGTCGTGTGATCGCGTGGGACGCTCCATGACGAGGGAAACCGTAGCCGACGCCGTGAAGTTGCTTTATGAAGGGGCATCTGTGCGGGAATCGCATCGGAGGCATCGATTATCGGCGTTGGTCGGGCTGCAATTTCAGCTCGGATGTTTGTTCGGATTGTCATGGACGGAGCGTCGCGATGGACAGCATCTGGTTTTCGATCGCTCGGAGAGTGCTCAACAGTGTCATTCTGGCTGCTCTGGCGGCGTGCGCCGCTCACGAGCCGAAACAGCTTTACGCAAATGCCAAACAAACCACCGCAACGGTCAAAGAGATCGATTTGCAAAGCCGTCAGGTCTTTTTGACGGACGCAAACGGAAACGGATTCGCCGTACACATCGACCCGAAAGTTGAAAATCTCGCCAAAATGAAAGTCGGCGATCAGGTGACCATCGGTTATTACGAGGCGCTTGCGGCCGAGATCAAAGATCCCGGCGAGGGTGCAAAGGATGTCAAAGTTGGAGAAGGAAGCTCGATAACACAGTCCGGAGAGCGTCCGGGCGGATCGGTAGGGCGCTCGGTCAGGGCGACGGTGAAAGTCTTGTCCGTCGATCACGATGCGAACAGAGTGACGATTTCGAGCCCGAGCGGTCGCGTGCACACGGTTGAGGTGCGAAATCCTCAGCTCCGAAAGTACATAAAGAACTTAGGGGCAGGGGATGAAGTGGAACTTACCTACACTGAAGCGGTCACGATAACCGTGGAGCCCGTTGAAGACTGATTTTCACAACCCCGCCCTCAAACCCGATCGATCTTTTTCGACGCTCCAAAACTGACATTGTCCCAATTACGCTTTATTCTGTAGAGCATATTCTTCGGTCCGGGAGCAGGCCGCAATGCCGTTAAGTTAAGACGAATGACGTCACCCCGGCAGGGAAGGGTGGCTTCGGTGCTCCCGAAGACACCGTTTGCGATTGGAATGCCGGGGTCCAGACGCCAAGGACGGCAAAGGCCTCTCACGTCCTTGTGCACTGGATTCCGGCAATCCCTGCCGGAATGACGGCTTAACTTAACGGCATTGGAGCAGGCCGACGGAGATATCGCTCGTCGATGCCGTTTTTCTCGAATTGCAAATTTCGTCACCAAAGTTGCTGGTAATAAAATGAAAAAGACATTACAGAAATTCTTTGGCTATTTTCTTATCGGTGTATTGGGTGTACTTCCCATCGTTATCATCCTACAGATCGTAATCGCGGTCGAAGGATTGCTTCGAGACTTCGTGTTGAGCATCTTCGGGCGTTACGAGAACTTCTTTATCCCCATAGGCTTGTTTACGACGGCCATTTTGGTCCTGACGTATTTCGGTTATTTGCTCAAGCAGGATAAAGCGCATGTGTGGTACTACCTGGAGGGTCTGCTTAACCGTATTCCGCTGCTCGGCACGATATACCGGGTTACCAAAAAAATACTGAATCTGTTTCGGGGCGATGAGAAGGAAAAGCTGCGCGACGTGGTTTACATCGAGTATCCTAAGGAAGGCATTTGGGTGCCGGCCTATGTAACCAACCGGGTCGACGATTACCTGGTGCTGTATGTTCCGACCTCGCCGAATCCGACCTCGGGCTTTACCGTAATCGTCCACGAATCGAAGGTCAGAGTGTCCGAGATGAGCATCGAGGAGGCGTCGAGTTTCGTCATCAGTCTCGGCGTGGACATTCCCAGACCCAACGAAGCATCCCGCCTCGAACTGAACGCCGATAAGGCGTCGCAATGATCGCCGTTTCCGGTTGATCGGGTATTCGATTCATGGCCGACTTCCGAGGAGAAAAACGTATGGCTTCCGCTACCGCCCGTTTGAAAGAGCTTCTTGCCTCGCCTGGTATCCGCATTATGCCGGGCTGCCACGATGCCATATCGGCCAAATTGATCCAGGAGTCCGGTTTCGAGATGGGCTTTATGAGTGGTTTTGCCGTGTCCGGGGCGCGCCTCGGTCTGCCCGATACCGGCTTGATTTCCTACGGGGAACTGGTGGAACAGGGCCGGAATATTTGTGCCGCCGTCTCTATTCCGATGTTCGGCGATGGGGATACTGGCTTCGGCAATGCACTCAACGTAAAGCGCACCGTGCAAGGCTACGCTCGGGCGGGATTTGCTTGCATCATGATCGAGGATCAGCTGGCTCCGAAACGTTGCGGTCACACCCAGGGAAAGGCGGTGGTGAGCCGGGACGAAGCCGCAATGCGAATCCGTGCGGCGGTTGACGCACGCAATGCCGGCGACGACATACTCATCATGGCGCGAACCGACGCGCGGGCCGTGTTAGGTTTGGAGGAAGCCATCGCACGCTGTCGATTATTCCGGGAGTTGGGCGCCAATATCACTTTTCTGGAAGCTCCGGAAAGCGTCGAGGAAATGCATCGCTACTGCGCCGAAGTTGACGGGCCCAAGATGGCCAACATGATCGAATACGGCAAGACTCCGGTCTTGCCGCCCCAACAGCTGGAGGCGATCGGCTATAAGATCGCGGTATATCCTCTAACCTTGCTGAATGCCGGCATCCGCGCCATGCGTGAGGCTTTGAGCAGCCTCAGGCAGGGGCGGATGCCGGAGAACATCATGGAATTCGAGGAGTTGAAAGCGGCTGTCGGATTTCCTCAGTATTACGAGGAGGAGCACCGTTATCAGTATTGAAGCGAAGTTCAGGCACGCCGCTCGATGCGATACGCCGGTCAAGACCGGATTTCCAGCAATCATCTTCGGATGGTGAGCGCGCTCGGATGTCGGACAAAGATCGAATAATCGCCGCGTCGACGCGATAGCCAACCCCGTGCTTCGACGTTCCGGCGCAGATAGGTCTCCAAGGGAGGGAATAGGTTAAGGTTTTCTCTCGGGATGCGGACTTCGAATCGATCGGAAAATCTCAGCCGGAAATAGCGCTTGCTTTCGACGATAGCGGATGGTGCGCCTGTCAAACGCTGCCAGCCGCGTTGCGTCGGCCGCACAGTCAGCGCTTCCACTGGCTTCGGCCGGTAATCCGGCATTCCCCAAATGCCGCGTTTAGCCAGTTCCGCCCGACTCTCGGCCTGAGTCAAGGCTTGGGCATATTTGAGATTGGGCGGATGAATGTCTACGAAAGCCAAGCCCGCTTCTATCAACGCCAGGTTGATGTGTTCGCCGTTGTCGGCGAAGACATGGGCCAATAGCCGCCGGTACTTGTCCCTAAGCTCCATATCATGCTCCAGGCGCACCGTTCGGCCCGTCAAGCGCCGTTGGAGCCAGAGCTTTGCCTCTTCGCCTCCCGCTTCACCGATCTTCCTGGGGCTGTCCACTTCCGGTGTGTTGATTCCAAGCAGCCGGACTTTCTCCCCATTGTCGAGCAAGACGGTGTCGCCGTCGAATACCGCTTTTACCGCGTGAACCGCTGGTGCCGCCTCGATATTTGTAGGTTCGGCACCTTCGGCGGCATGATCGGAGTAATGAACGCGCCCTTTCTCGTCCTTCCAGCGGAAAACTTCATCGCTTTGCGCCGGGCCGCAGAGAATCGGCAAAAAGGCCGCGACGATCAGGAAGAGAGATCGAAGGCGGATCGGTGGTGATTTTTTCATCGGTATGACGATCGGATCCATGGCCACATTTGAGCGACAAGCCTTGAATGGTCGGAAAATGAGATCGACTTGCTTGTGTGTATTGCCAGAGCGGGGATATTCTCCACGTCAGGATCGTTGGCGGCGCGAGTGTAACATCCTGAGAATCGGTCCAGGAAGTATGGGGCATCAAGGCTATTACGACCATGCAGCGGCGATTTTCCGATCTTAAGAACAAGACCTTCGATTTGCTGGTCGTCGGTGGCGGCATTTATGGCGCCTGGACGGCTTATGATGCCGCCTTGCGCGGATTGTCAACGGCTTTGATCGACCGGGGGGATTGGGCCGGAGGTACGTCTTCGGCATCGACCAAGCTGATCCACGGCGGGCTGCGTTACGTCGCGCAGGGGCATTTCGGACTGGTTCGGAAATCGTTGAACGAGCGGCAGCGGCTGATGCGGCTTTGTCCGCACCGGGTCGAAGCGCTACGTTTCGGTGTCCCGGTTTATCGCAAAGATCGCTTGGCATCCTGGCGGCTTCGTCTGGGGCTGTCGATCTACGATCTGCTGGGAAGTATCGCCGGCTCGGAAGCACGCCACGAGCGTTTGAGCGCCGAGGCATTTGCACGTCGTTTCCCGTGGCTCCGCGTTACGGATTTGGATAGCGGGTGGGTTTACGGAGATGCGCAGACGGACGATGCCCGCTTCGTGCTGGAATTGGTGGACGGAGCCTTGGCAGCCGGTGCCGTGGCGGTCAACTATTGCGGTGCCATAGCTTACGAAGAGCGGCACGGGCGAGTGACGGGCGTCATCGTCAAGGATCAAGTGACAGGGGAGCAGACGCCGGTGCATGCCCGCTGTGTGGTCAACGCCACCGGTGCATGGGTGAAAGATGCGCCCGGTTTTTCGCCCAAGGCCTGTCGTCTGTGTAAAGGCGTTCATCTTATCTTGCCTCGTTTGCCCGGTAGGGATGCCTTGCTGTTCTTTTCGGAAACGGACGGCCGGGTGATCTTTTTGGTGCCGTGGTATGGCCTAACGCTGCTAGGCACTACCGATACGGATTATGCGGGCAATCCCGAGGATGTCGACGTGGAGCGGGAGGATGTCGATTATTTGCTGCGATCGGCAAACCGTGTGCTCGGCTCCGTGCAATGGCGCGAAGAGGATATACTCGGCGGCTTTGCCGGTCTCCGGGTGCTGAAGGGCAAACAGGGGCTCGCGCCATCGGCGCTGAGTCGCGAGTGGACTTTGAGAGAGTTGAATAATGGCGTGCTGGTCTCGGTGGGCGGCAAGTTTACCTCGGCGCGTTACGACGCCGCGGCGATCGTCGATAAAGTTTGCCGAAAGCTGGGTGTTCGACGCCCTTGCATGACAGCGGGTCTGGCTTTCCCTTGGGCTCCCGACCAAAACTATTCGGAATGGCTTCGGAACTCGGTGGAGCGGGGCCGGAATTTAGGGCTCGGAGCCGAAGAGATTCGCTGGTTGGGTTTCCGCCATGGCAGGCGGATCGAGGAGATTTTCCAATCTATCGAGCGGAACAACGCCCTGGGTTCGCGTGCTCTGTCGGACTTGCCATTCATTGTCGCCGATCTTTTTCATTGCGCCCGTAATGAAATGATCGTTCACTTGGACGATCTCCTGCGGCGTCGTTCGCCCTTGCTCGTTCTACATCGCTTTTCTCCCGACGAGATGGAAGCCATTGCAGCCGACATCGCTCCGATCCTGGAATGGGACAAAGCACGTCAAAGACTTGAAATCGGGAAATGCCTGGATAGTTTTCCTAGATTCCGGAAGCGGGTTTAACACCGAAATCCGTTGCGCACGCATCCGGCCGGTACGGAGCAGTCCACTCTCCGGCGACTTGCCCGGCCGATCTCCGGTTACGCTCCTTTTGTAACAATCAACCGATCTGGAGGCGAATTTCCGTGGCCGGGCGGAATCCTCCCGCCGGGAGGCTCTATTTTTTCAACTCTCCGAACGCATTCCATGTCCCGGCCAAGCGGGCCGGCGCGCCTTCGCGGATGTTGCCGCATGACCTGCCGCCGTGGGAAGCCGTTTATCAACAGACCCAGCGTTGGCTCGCGGCGGGCTGCTTCGAGGCGATCGTGCACGATCGCCTCGAAATTTTGCGTCTGGCGCAGGGGCGAAAATCGCAGCCGAAAGCCGCGATTTTGGATGGGCGAACGCTGCGACCCAATTGTGAGAGTGGGTCGCGTGCCGGTTACGATGACTATAAACGCAAGAAGGGCAGCAAGGTCCACATGGCCGTCGATACCTTGGGCCATCTGTTGGCGCTCCTGGTGACTCCGGCCAATGAGCCGGAACGGGCGCAGGTGGCGGAACTGGCGCGCTCTGTTCAACAAGTCACGGGACAAGGTGTGGAAGTGGCGTTTGTCGACCAGGGCGACGCCGGTGACGAGGCAGCCGAGGTCGCCCGCCAGCACGGCATTCGGCTGGAAGTGGTCAAGCTGCCTGAGGTCAAAAGAGGCTTTGTGCTGTTGCCCCGGCGCTGGGTGGTGGAGCGGAGTTTCGGTTGGATCGCCCGTTTTCGGCGTTTGGCTCGCGATTACGAGCGGTTAGCCGAAACCTTGGCGGGCCTGCACTTCGTGGTGTTCGCCATCCTCATGCTCGTCAAGGCCTCGCTACTCCTGCAAAGTGCATAACACGCTCTAATAAAGCGTGAACCGTCAATCGAATCCCTGCTCCGACCGACCGCCATCCTCGATCTGGTCGAAGCGCAGACCGGCCGATCCTTCCCCGGTGCCGACTTCGCTGCGGAACGCGGTCCATACCCAGGTCGACCCATCGATCCACCGCGTCATATGGCGCCGACGCGTAATATGCACGCCTTCACGGGGGACCTCCTCGTCGTAGAGCCATTGCGTGCTCAACGCCTTGAGCACCTCGCTACGGGCGAACTGTGGTTTTGCCGTGGAATTCGGCTGAAGTACGGCCCCGGGCCGGAGTTGCGAAACCCCGTTGTCGGTGTTATTCGGTTGCACGGGCAGCAGCGGTATCCAGTTGTCCGGCACGGTCGTCGACAGCCGATAGCGCGGCAGTGCGGTGGAGGGGGGCGGAGCGCTGTTGGCCTGCGCCGGATCGCTTGCCAGCTTGAGCGGCGTTTCGATGGCGCTTTCGATGCTACGCTCGATGCCCCACCCCATGTTGGCCATTTCGTCGCGCATGAACAGCACGTCTTCCAGGGGCGCGCCGTCGATGGTCCGGCCAAGCGTGGGCGGAAGAAAGAACAGATTGGGGACGGGAGCGCCGATCCGCTCGCCGGTCGGTAACTCAGCCCCGAGGCTTTCGCCCGCACGGCGCAGGATCGACACCTGCCACAGGGAAAAGAAGGGCTGCGGCAGTTCCGGATCGCCGATGGGACGCAGCAGGCTGCGGACGCCGAAGGTGTCGGTCACCACCAGCGAGTCGATGCGGGTGACGCTGCCCACCGGCAAGTTCAGCGGCACGACAAACCAATCATTGCCGTAGGTGCTGGCATACTCGATCATGAGCATTTGCGCCACATCCGCCGGTCCGGCCGACACCAGACCGTAGGCGATTTTCGCGTCCTCCAGTTCCCAGAAACGCGGGGCGGGCGCGCCGTGAAAGCTCACCGGCGCGGGCATCGTGGTTTCCGTGAGCGCGATCGGATACACGTCGCCGGTGGTGTCGACACCGGCTGTTTTATTGATGTCGAAGCTGCTCCAGTCGAGTCGGCCGCCATCGAATTCGCTGGCGGAGAAGGTCAGCGCGTCCTGCGGATCGGCGGACAAACGGGTGGCGACCGACACGGCATACTCGAGGCGCGACGGCATCCAGGCGTCCTGGGACGGTGCCCCAGGCTCGGTGAAAAGCCCGTCGTACCAGGCGAGCCAAGCCGATGCGACCTGCTGCACCGGGGCATGGTCGGCTGCCGCGATGTTAAGCGCCGCATCGAAAACGATCTGGGACGAGTCCGGCTGGCGGAACGCGGACGCGAGCCGGCGCGCGTCGGGCGCTCGACCGACCATAGTCTGGACGAAGCGCCGGCCGGCGTCGTCGGCCGGCAGCGTGAGGGACGGTTGCAGTACATAGTGGGCGAGGAATGCCGGGCGATATTTCTTCGCCGTCGCATTGCGTTCCAGCATGCGCAGGAAGTGGAGCCCGGCTTCCACAGCCAGCGTGAGCATGCGGGAATCGTCGGCGCCGGCGGGACGCATGCGCCGGCGTTCCACCACGGCCTCGAGCGGTTCGAGCGTCGGGTCGTACGGAGGCGCCTTGTTATTCTCGGGCAACTCCCCGAAATAGCACCGCGTGAGCAGTGCGCCCGTTGCCCGCACCCGCGCCTGCACCGGCGAGCCGGTATCCTCGCCCTGGAATTCGCCGATCTGCCATTGCCGCGTCATGAGCCATAGCGGATCGAACAGGCGGGCGTTGGAACTGGAACCGATGTCCGCGTTGGAACACTGCGGTTCGAGCCGCGTCCAACTGGTAATCGAGGACGTCGTCGGCACGCCGGCCAGCGTTGTTTTTACGTTCGGATCGACTTCGGTCGGCATCGGATACTCGAGCACCGTCAAGGTTTTCTGGACGGTCGTGACCGACCCGAAATTGTCGGACGCCTGCACGGTGATGACGGTGTCCCCTTTGGTCGCCACGGAAACCCCCGCGGTCCAGCGAGCCGCATTGCCAATGACGGGACTCGCGGCCACGAACGCGCCGTTTCCGATCCGATACTGGACTTGGGGGACGCCGTAGATCTCGGGTTTAGCCTCCGATGCGGATCCTTCGAGCTGGAAAACATAGGGGAACTGCGTCACCACGACGGGCGACTGGAACGAATCGACCGTCAGTTCCGGCACCACGTTTTCGAGCACGACGTTGAGGACGGCTTGTCCGTCGACCGTCTCGTATTCCGGTTCCGGCCAACCCTTGGTCTGTATCACTCCGCTGGCAGTGACGATGATCTGAAACGCCTGGCCCGGGCGGATGTTGTTTGGGATCAGTCCCTGCCAACTCCAATTCTCGCGACCGTTGGGCTTCACTGTAGGTCCCCCGGCGCCGAGCTGGATACTAACCCAGGAGACGGAACCGCTACCGGCGCCTCCAACCGAACCGGACAACTGTATGCTCCGTCCGACCGTGCTGTACTGGGCCGGGCTGGCTACGAAAACGAAAAGTCCTGCCATTACGTCGTTTCCTCTATCTATTTCGTTGGTGGCGGCGGTTGAATTAGGCCGTGAGCGGCGCGAAGTCGGTCGAGACCGCGTCGTCCGCGACATTGAAGGGCACGTAGATGCCCGGCAGATACTGCGCGGCCGCGCCGAGCAGGCGCGTGTCGACGGCGCGCAGCTTGGCCAGATCGAGCGTCTCGGCGAGCACGCAGCGCAAGGTTTCGGTGGTCCAGTCCTGGCCCGGAACCGGGGGCACGGCGATCAGCACGTTCTGCGGCGGGAAGGCATTGGGCGGATCGAACTGAAAGGTGAGGGCGGTCGTTTCCTCCTTGTTCGGCACCACCTCCACCCATTCGTCGATGAACAGGCCGGACAAGGGCAGGGCGGCATCGATTGCCGTCATGGGTTGCACCACCAGCGACAGCTTGCTCGGAGGCAGTTCTTTCCCGGCCCCCGGCAGGCCTACCCAGCGCTCTTCCGCGTTGAAAGGCAATTGCGCGACATTAAGGTTCAGGCGGGCGCCGGTCGCGAAGACTTCCGCCGTCTGCAGGCACAGGCCGAGAGGCGCCAGGGCGTCGCGCACCCGCGAGGCGCGCATGAACCAGCCGTGGACGGCGAGCGGATCGCCGCCTTGTTGCTGGGTGCCGGCCGCGAGTGCGGCATTGAGTTCGGCGGCGCCGGCAGCGTCGCAGGTAAAGCTTGGGAGCGACACGAACTCGGCGCCATAGACGGCGCGTCCGCGTTCGAGCAGTTGGTCGCAGCGCGCGCGGGGGTCGGTTGCTGCAACCCGGGTTCGAAGCGCGGCGCCCTGTTCCAAGCGCGGTCCGCTGACCTTCAGCATCGCGGCCGCCTGCCGGGCCAAGGCGCTGCGAATCTCGGGCGTGTCGCCGACCGCGACGCCGGGGACGGCCGGTTCGACGCTGAAATGGCCGAGGTTCAGTATCGCCGTGCGAAAATCCTCGGCGAGGGTATCCGCGGCCTTGGACACCAGGCTTGCGAGCGTCTTGTGGGCGGCATTCAGGCCGTTTTCGTATCGCACGACACGTGCTTCCAGGTCCGCCAGATCGAGCGTGGACTGATGCGGGCGGTCGGGCGGGCTTAGGTCCTCGGGACGCAGTCCGCGTGCGCCCTGGAGCAAGCGCCGAATGGCGCGTGCCTGCTCCAGCACGTCGAACAGCGTCGTCTCTCCGGCGGCGAGATCGGCCGGCCGCTCGTGCTGCAGCCGCACCCCGGCGTCGTTGCCGAAGCCGTTCGCCAGGCGTCTTGCATGATAAAGCACGCGCTGCTCGGCGAGGCAGGGCGACGCGTCGGCCGTGGCCGACTGGCCCCCGGGCTGTACGCTGTACACGAAGTCTAGGGTAGACATCGGCACATCGCTCAACGGGAAAACGGCGGTTTCCGTCACCGCGCCGGTGGTGTCGTCGAGCCGCTCGACGGTGCACCGCACCTTGCGCGCATCGCCCAGCAACAGCCTGATCCAGGCATTGAGCCAGCGCTCGTTGACAGTGCGTGTGGTCGAGTTGGTCCAGCCGCCGCCGGCATTCGACACGCCGCTGAACAGCACCAGCACGCGATGGGTCAGCGAGGTGCCGGTGCGAGGGATGCGGGCCACTTCCAGTTCCGGTACCGGCGCATCCCCCAGGGCGATGGCCGACAGCGTGCTGGCCAGGCGCGGGGTGTTGCCGCGAGCGATCTGGTACGCCGCCTCGGCGACGAGTGCATCGCCAAGACCGTCGATCGCATCGCCGAGCGCTTCGATCTCACGTTCGACCCGGAACCTTTCGTCGTCGCTCCCCACGTTCCTGATCTCAAAGGCGATGCTATTCCGGTATGCCTTCCATGCTCGGAACAGCTCTAGTCCGTCCACCACGTTGTTGGCCGCGTTGGCTTTGAAGATCTCGTTCGGCCAGGCGTCGGTTTCCCGCTTGCGGACTGCCAACGGTGAGATTTTTCGCAGCGGCGCGATGAAATGATCGAGCCCGGCTTCATGCAGGCGACGTTCGAGCCGATAGCCCAGGAGCGCGCCCAGCGGCTGTCCCTGGCGCACGCCTTCGAGCAGCCGCGAGGCATCGCGCACCCGCCGCGACGACAGATCGATGGCAAACGATCCATCCGGCTGCGGGACTCCGTCGGGGCCGAGATGCGCATTGCGCAGCAAGGCCGCCGCGGACGCGTGGGTTAGCGAGGGGGCATGAATGAAGCCGCTGTCATTGGCCAGCGGATACAGCGGCGCCTGCTCCTCCGGTGCCTGCTCCCCCGGCGGCAACAGCTCGGCGGGAATCGGCTCCGCCCGATGCGCCGGCCGGAGATTTTCCACCCAGCCGTAGGCGCCCACGTAAACACCCGGCGATCCGCCGGGGGTCATCGCTTTCAGGCGCTTGGTGGCGAACGAGGTGATCCAGGCGTCGAGCCGATGCGAGGAGAGATCGAGCGTGGACTGCATCAGATAGTGTAGCGACTCGGTGTCCAGCATCTGCAGATGGGCCAGGCCGGCGCGGAATTCGCCGAGCGCCGCGACGGCCGGATGGTTGCCGCCGGCGCGCGCCTGCAGCCAGTCTTCGAGATACCGGCCGATCGTCTGGTCGGCGGGAAGGCCCGGAACGCCATGGATTTCGAGCTGGCGCTTCCAGTGCAGCGTGTCCGCCGGCTTCTGCACCGTGTAGCCGATGATGGACCCGTCGACCAGATCGACCAGTTCGGAATCGCGCAGCAGGTCGAGCGTCGCGTATTGTTTGTCCGGCACGGTTGCCGCCATGCGCGCGGCGGCTTCCGCGATTTCGCGGAGCAGTGCGTGACGCAGCAGCGCATACAAAAGACTCGGACTCGGCGGCGGATCGAGCGTGATCAATGCCTCGATGCTCGTGGTTTCGAGCAGCGCGCTGATGTAATTGGACTCCAGGCGCTGCCACGGCGAAATTTCTCCCGCGTGCACCAGGGGAGCGGTCACCGGCACGGGTGCCGTGTCCAGGAAACAGCGCGCGAGGCGGGGAAGCTTCTGCACCGTCAGCTTCAAGCGATCGATCAGCTTGGCCGAAATCTCGCCTTGCGCTACCGCGAGCGGGCTGAAGTCCCGCCCGGCCAGCGCGTACAGGTGCTCGAGATAATGCCGGCCGAGCACTCTGCGGGTGAGATGTCCGTGCGAAACGCCATCGGTTCGCATGACGTCGGCGAGGTCGCTGTCAGGATCGGCCTTCCCGGGCGTTTCCTGCCGGAGTCCGATGCGTGCGACCAGGTGCACGACGGGGCGCCATACTTCGTTGCGCATGGCGAGCAGCAGCTCTTTGAGCCGGGATTCCCGTGCGGTGGAAGCTTCGCCCGCCTCCGGCGTCCATAAGTCCAGCGACGTCACCGGCAGGATGCCATAGGGCTGGGTTCCGCAGCGCAGGGACGGGAAGGGACCGCCGCTGCGCACGTAGTTCAGGAAGTGGTTGCGCGCCCAATCGAGCGCTTCGGCCGTGAAGCCGGTTTCCGCGCCCATCATGTTGCTGAGGAAATAGCCCCAGCCGACCTGCCATAGCGCGGCATTCATGCTGCGCAGGTCGCGTTCGTGGTCCTGGCCGGCCTGGCCCACGCGTCCCAGGGTGGTTGCGATCCGTTCCGACGGCAGCCCGAGTACCGTCCCGACGAGCCGCGCGTTCGGCGTGTTTTCGGGATTCGCGACGACCTCGTTGGCGAAGCTTCGGCGGTGGCCGGGATCATCCGTGCTGTAGCCGGCGCGCCTATCGTCGGTGTTGTTCGTGGGGGTTCCGAAGCGCAGGAACTCGAGCCCGTCGGTGTAATGGTGCGCATCGAGAAGATCGGCCAGCCGGTTGGCCGTATCGGCTGTGTCCGGCGAGTCGGCGACGCCGAATACCATGAGACTGTCGATGCCGGTTTCCAGAACGGCCGCCGGCACGGTCATGGTGAGCGCCATTCCGGCCGACTGGGCCTTGTCGAAGTCCACCAGCCACATCATGTCCTCATCCAGGGCGAGCGTGTCGCCGGCACCGGCCGACATGTCGGTTTTATCGTCGGACACATTCGGGTTAAGGCCGACCGCGAGCTCTCGCTGAATGTCGTTTCCGGTGGCCGTCAACGCGACCGTTCCGCCCGAGTGCAGAACGGCGGTCCAGCGGTCCGGCAGCAGCCGGGCTACCGGCGCATGCTCGCCACGTACCGGGGGCAGGGGCGGGAATACCGGCGGCTCCTCGGGGCGCTGGGCGAGGTTGGTGGGCTGCAGTACCCGGGCTATCCACGCGGCGCGCTCCGCATCGACGCGGCTGGCCAGGGTATGCCAGGCGTCGGCGCGGGCGGTTTCGTCTCCCGCCGCCCAATCCTGCTGCCAATACTGCATTCCCAAGGCCTGTTCTTCCGCCGTGAGGTCCGGCTGGTGGGTGTCGATGTGAATCTTGTCGGGATAGACGCGCACCCGCAGTTTGGCTGCGCCGTCGGGCAGTTCGGAGAAACGCGTCTCCAGCCGCACCGGCAGCAGCACCAGGGGAACATTGCCGGGACAGAGCCTTTGGGGCGTAATCTCGGGGTTTACCGAGGGAAGCGCGAAACTGGTATCGAATAGCGGTTTATTCATCGGTGTGAGTCCGTGGGTCAGGCCGGCATGATGAGCCGTTTGGCGTGAATGGCGATGCGTACCGGAAGCCGGCGCGTGGCGACGGCGGTTTGCGCGGCGTGCGCGGGCGGAGCGGCATCGAGGCCGAGATCGCCGAGGCTGAGATGGCTGCTGTCTCGGGTTCGATCCGCATCGATGCCGAAGCGCGGCTCGGTGGGATGCTCCTGAATGACCACGTAGTAGCCTGGATCGCCGCCGGCCTCGTCCGGAGAGACATCAAAACCTAAAATGAACACATCCGGCTGCATGAAGCCGCTGAAGATGGGCAGCAGCTCGGGTGCCGCCGGGTCGGGCTGGAACGCCAGGGGGTCGGGGGGCGACCCCGGATGCATCGCGCGAACCATGAAGACCGACGCGTTGGGATAGCGCTGCAGCAGGCTGCTGCGCAGCAGCATGACGAACGGATTGGCGTCCGGAGGCGCGCCGAAGGCGAGATCGCCCAGCGGCCTCATTTTCCCGGTCGCCGAATCGATGACGCTCCAGGTGTGCAGGGCGGTAATATCCGGGTGCCCGATGCTCCAGAACCGGTCGAAATAGGTGCCGCGCTGATCGGTCGGATAACCCCGCCACAGCAGCTCGCGGGCCATTTCATGATTGAGCCCGACCAGGTAGGCCTCGATGAACCGCCGATTCGTCTCCAGGCCGACAACCGTTTCCGGCCTGACCTTGTCGATTCCCGGCAGCAGCAGTTCCTGCGACAGGTCGCGCAGCGTTTCGTACATGGGCTGCGGGAAGTGCGGCGCCATCATGACTGTATCCACCCCGTCGGTCTCCGCCGGCGCGAGCACGTTGTCTCCGGTCGACATGATCGCCTTGACCAGGGCCGGCAGCGTTTCCCGCGGGATGGTCTGTGCGAGCACCGGGATAGTGATGGCCTGCATCGGGAGCCGTAGTTCGGCAGAGGCGGTGCGTGGGGCGGGGAAGCGATTCAGATGTTCCTGCGCCGCCTTGCGGAAAAAGCCGGGAACCTCGGTCCGGTCCTGCTTCAGCAGCGGCGTGCCCGGCGACAGCACGGGGGTGTTTTCGGGCGAGACGAAGAATGCGCCGAAGTACGATCCGTTCTTCTGGGGTTGGGTCCACTCGAGCCCGAGATACTCGACCGGCAGGCTCCCCGGTATCGGGCAAAAGTCCTGCTGCGGCGGCTGCGGCGGCTGGATCGGAGGGGTGTCCCCCGGCATATTGTTGAGGCGGGCCACCCAGGTGTCTTTGGCATTGCGCTGGTAATTCTGGGCAGCGACGCGGCGGGTCAGCGGGCCGCGCTGGCGTCCGATGCGGCGCATCGCCGGGCGGTTTGCCGCTACCGGCAATGCGGAACGGGCCTGTTCGGCGAGCAGCGACGGTTCCGCCGTCGCGGCCGCGCTTGCGGCCAGCCCCGAAACATCCTGTTGCCGGGAGACTCGCAAGCGGGCGAAGGCGGGCGCCGTGATGCGCAGCATTCTTTCCTCGGTGAACTTGGAGAGATGGCGAGCGTGCAGGCTCTCGCCCACGGCGAGGCTCAGCTGGATCTGGCGCAAACGCTGGTTGGCGACCGCCGATTCGGCGGCCTGTTCCCACGCCGAGGCCATCAGCGCTTCCTGGTGCTCCTGAACGACGCGGGTTCCGAAGGCGGCGGCGATACGCCAGCGCGGATCGACATTGAGCTGATCGAGCCAGGTTGCGCCCGCTGGATCGACCGTTGCGTCCTTGGTGTACCAGCGGCCGTAGATGGGGGGGGCGAGCACGGGGTCGGAGTCCGGTCCGGTGATGCTGCCGTTGACGGTCTTGGCGAGATTGTCCCTGAACGGCTGCGGAACGGGGGCCGGGGCCGGCGAGCCGCCGGGCGGCGAGATCGGCAGCAGCGCGCCTTCGAGTTCCACCTCCGTCGCGCCCGACTCGGGAAAGGGCTGGCTGATGTCGATCCTGCGCTTGCCGAGACCGTCCGGCACATCGGCCTTCAGATTCCTGGCGATCGACTCGAAATCGCCCGGCTGGCCCGAACGGAATTCCCAATGGTAATAAACGGGCAGCCGGGTCGGTCCGTACTCGGTCGGCGGTTCGGGCGGTATCGACCAGGCCGGCGCCGGCGTCTCGTATTCCGTTTTCTCGATGGGTATGCCTAGCCCGGCTTTCCGGCCCAGTTCGAAAGCGGGAACCACGCAGGCGATGTAGTCGTTGTCGGGCGCCAGGATGCGCGGACACAGCAGCCTCGAAAGCGACAGCTCCGGCGAACCTTGCAAGGCCCCCCGAATGGCATCTTTGCTGCCGTCGTCCGCGGCCACCTGGGCATGCGCCCAGGCCCAGGATTCGTTCAGGTCCGGGAGTTCGACCCATGGCCGCGCCGGTGCGGCGATCGTCAAAACGGGCAGCGGCGCGTCGGCCGCACTGTTCAAACTCACGCCGGCTTGTTTCCGTACCACCACGAGGCACAGCCATGGCCGCAGCCGGTTGTCGGCGAGGGCTTTTGCCGGCGTGAACAGCCATGGAAAGTCCGGGCGGTCGAACTCGATCGAGGGAAAGCAGTTCGGCTCGAAGTCGTTCGAACCCGGCCGGGGGTCGGTGCGAACGACCTGGTTGGCGTCGATCCCGATCACGTCCGCCGGGCCGCGCAACTTTACCGAAACCGGAACCGTCTTGGCATCCAGCGTGAGCATCACATTGACACTGGCGATCCCGGTTTTCTGTTCGGCGTCGATGGCGGAGGCGGCGCCCTGCCGCACCCAGGGCAGGAAATACAGGTTTGCGTTGGACACGGTGACTTGGCTCCTTTACAAGGCTTCGAGTTCGTGGGCGGGGACCATCAGCCAGCGGACGCCGCCGCGGTTCAGGTCGGCGAGCGCGGCGCGGCAGTCGCTCCAGGAATTCACCCCGGGATCCAAGGGCGCCGGCGCGCCGTCGCTCGCCCGGATGATCCGCCAGCGGGGAGCGGAGAGAGTGGCCGCGGGCGTCACGGCGGTATTGCGGAACCGCGCGCGGCCGACATGCCGCACCGGCGCCCGCGCTGCGGCCCCGCTCGAGCGCTGGGCCTGGAATGCGGCCAGCGGCATCGTATAGAGCTGCGTGGCCGGGAGTGCGGCAAAGGAAGCCGCAATGCCGGCGGTTTCCGCTGCCGACGATGGATTCACGGTGATCGGTTCGTAATTCAGTCCCGATGCCGCGACGGCGTTCTCATCGAACGTCGCATCGGTGTCGCCTACCACGAATCCCGCGTCCATCTCCTCGAACGAAGGTGCGGCCAGCTTCTCGTCGTCGCTCATCGTGAAATAGCGCGCCGGCGCGAACGCCCCGGTCACCGGTGTGCCGGCCTTTCCGTTCAGCGAGGCGGCGGCCGTGAACCGGCGGCGCCCGGCGATCGGCGCGCCGCCGTAGGTATCGATGTCCCGATGGGTGTTCAGCGGCACGACCTGCTGCTGTACGACCAGTTGGCCCAAGGGGTCGAGCACCAGGCCCGCATTCGCCGGCAGGCTGCGCAGGGCCACGCCGTGGACGACGCCGGGTGCCCGCCGCGTGCTCCAGTTCGCCGAGTCGGTGAGCGCCTTCTCCAGTTCGGTCTCCAGAGATATTGCCGCTATCGACCGCGAGGCCGAGCCGTCGGCGAGGGTGAACGCGAAGCGCACCGTAAAGCTGAACCACAGGATCTTGAACTTCGCCTTGGCGGCAATCCGCAACGGCAGCGGGCCTTCCAGGGTGCCGTCGAGCGCGACCTTGAACAGATTGCGCGACTTGTACTTCAACTGCACCAGGGCATGGAAATCCACGATGAAGTGCGGCGGGACGATCGTCACCAGGGCGTCGAAGCCGAGGTCCCCTGTGACGGTGAAACCGGCACCTTTGGCATAAAGCGAGGCGCGCGCGCCGAATTGCACGGTATTGGGGGTGATCGCGAAATAAGCATCGCAGATCAGCCGGGGATTCTCCCCCGAGGACAAGGCGATGGCGACCCGGTCTAGCGTCGGGAAGCCGGCCGGCGCGGCAAACCGGGGATTCAGCCCACCCACCGCCAGCACGAAATGGGACCCCGCCAGCCCGCCGCCGCCCGCCGGCCAGCGCGCCCGCAGCGCGGCCGAGCCGGTGATCGGGAACTTGTGCACCAGCCTGGAATCGACCAGCACCGCGTCGGCTTCCAGCGTGCCGGCGTCGAAGTCCAGCACGCCCAGCGCGTCCATGTTCAGACGGATCAGGTCGTTGTCGGCCGACGGCAGCAATGCGCTGGCGCGCCCGAGCACCAGCAGCCGCTCGCGCGCGCCGAGCTCCCGGATCAGCGCCAGGTCCATCTGTACCAGGGCGGGCGTGAACCAGGTGATGCGCGCCATCAGGCCGAGCAGGTAACTGCCCGGTTTGGCCGGGAACGCGGCCGACAGGGCCTGGATCAGCGCCGGCGCATTGGCCACGGGATCGCGCGGGAACAGCAGCGTGCGCAGCATATCGGTTTTCAGCCCGGCCCTGAGCACCTCGTGATCGAAGGTGCGGTTGATGCCCACCATGCCGCCGATGCTTTGCAGCACGAAGCCGAAGCCCAGGGGAACCGGCTTGAAGCCGTCGGCGGTGATGAAGATGAGCATCGAGTAGCCGGGGCGGCCGTCGGGCAGCCGGGTCGCGATGAGCCCGAAGGCGTTCAGCGTGATTTCATCGTGCAGCGAGAGCTGCATGGCGCCGGCGTAGAGTTGCCGCGCGGGGTCGTGGAACAGGAAGCCGCCGCCGGTGAGGACGCCTTGGGCGTCGATCGAGAGGCCTACGCCCGAGGGCGGCTTGAAGCCCAGCTCGAGATCCGCCACGCCGAGATTGCCGCCGGCCTCCGGGAAGCGCAGGGCGCTCCCGATGCCGACGCGGTCCAGCACCGCTTTCACCGGGCCGATCGAAGCCGCGATGCTGGCCGAGACCTCGGCGCTCACGCCATCGTCGTTCGCCCGGAGGCCGAGGTTGACGGTGGTCAGCGTCACGCCGGCCACCGACAGCCCCACCGGGATGGCGGCCTCCAGCCCGGCGCTGCCGCGCAGGGTGAGGCCCTTGTCGCTGGACCAGGCCAGGCCGAGGTCGAATTCGGCGCGCAGGCCGTCGGACGGCAGAAGCTCTGCGAGGAAACCGTCGCCGTCGCCGGGTGAAATCACCAAGGCAGATTTGGTTACATCTGCCGACAGTGCCAGAGTCCGACGCGCCTCCGACAGCGAGGTTTCGACGGCGAGCCGCGCGCCTCCGACTTCGAGCCGCGAGCCCGTGGGTGACCCGAAGACGAATCCGGGAGCCTCCGCCGTTTCCAAGACGGCGCTCACACTGCCAACAACTTCAGTCGTCGACGCGTCCGCGAGCAGCGTGAAGCCGTGGCGGCCAACGGCGAAAACGTCGATGCCGGCCGTGATATCCAGCTCGACGATGAACGGGCCGACGGATCTCGTTGCCGTCAGAGTGCCGAAAGGACTGACGACGAACCCCAGATCACCGCGATCGGCCGACGAGATCGAGAGGACGACGCCGGTTTCCGACTCGAGGCCTTTCAACAATGGGTCGTTCAGGTATGCGATGAGTGCATGACTGATATATGGCGCTGAATCCGCCAACAGCGTCTCGTCGCCGGGATTGACGCCGTATCGGCATGAAACTCCCAATTGGCTCAACAGACCGACGACTTTTGGAAACAGCGCATCGGCCATCGCGTCCGCGTCCGCCCCCGTCAACAAGGGAGTCCCATACTCCGCGCGCAATACCCCAACGGGGTCGCGAAGCAACGAAGCGATCCGGCTCGGATGCAAGCGTTCGATTCGATACGGATTCCGAATCACTTCCGTACCTTCCATTTGAGCGGCGCTAAAAGCTTGGTCAACCTCGAGCTCGATCAATGTGAGCAGCGCGGCGATTTCGTGAATGACCGGATAGCGCGTCTTCAACCATGTCGATACAAGCCACTCGATCAGATCGCCGCTGACTCCGGGGAGCTGGGACAGCGGTCCGCCTGTCGCATCGAGCTGCCGCAGCGCTTGAAAAGCGCGTCCGGAAGACTGGAGTACGCCGAGGATGTCGTCCAGAGAAGGCGCCTCTTGGGACGCGAGTGCCTCGATCTGTTTCTTGACATCAACGATGGCGCTAACGGCCGCGCTCACCGCGGTGTTATCGTCGCCAGGCGGAACACCGAGTATGGCGAACAACTCGTTGAGTGCGCCCGGAACTTCTACGGCGCGTTGCAGCGGGCTCAGGATGTTGCCGGTTTCCTCGGCGAGGAGTCGAAACAGGTCGGCACTCATGGAGTCACCTGTAAATAGTTGGGGTCGGCAGGATGAGCGCTATCGATAGTTTCCATGTTGACCGCGTAGTCGACGAACAACTGTTCTCCCCCGGGGCTACGGAATCGCACCCGATGATTCACGATGAATGGCCCGGTTTGCGGGGCGGGCGGGATGGGAAAGCTCAGATCCCCCATGTTGTTCACGCCGATGATATGCCGGATGACGGCCGGATCGAGGTTGTGTTGGCGGTAATTGTCTCGTGCGAGACGGAAGACATGTGCCGTTTCCTTGAGCTCGTCCTTCGTCGGTGCCCCCGGTTTTTGCCACGGCGGTGGCGGCGGGAGCGGTTGAAGGGTCTTCGGCACTCCGCCGTTGGTCATGGTGAGATAGTCGAACTGATAGCTGAAGTCCGGCGATTGTATGAACCAATCCTCTTGAGGGGGACCGCTTGGATTCGGCCATGCGGGATTCGCAGGTATGAGTCTCACCGAGCTTGCTCTATCAAGATAGAGTCGGCGGCCATACCACTCTCCCATTTTCTGGCCGGAAGCCGGTACGTTCCAGCCTATGTAATACTCCGTGACGTGCGGAGGAACCATCACGGGCCCCAGGTGGTACGGGGCGTACTGGTATCCTCCACGCTGCTGCCCGATGGTGTCTCCAGTTTGCTTCTTGAATGAGCTGGCAACCAACTGGGCAATTACGACATTCGCGTGTTGTGTGCCCGTGTCTTCGAATCGCTTGGTTGCCTTGTAGTGCAGGCGGGAGGCGAAGGCGGTGTGCACGTCGCCCGATAGCAGAACGACTTTTGCGCTGGCCCCCTGACTGAATCCGACCTTGTCGGACAAGGCCTTGGCCAGTCGATCGAACGCGACCGACGGGAGGTCCCACGCCTCATGGATATCGGGGAAGTGCTTAATATTGTTGGAAACCTCATGTAAATCAGTCGCTGCGCGGATGGGCTGGACTGGCGGCGCATTGGTCGTTAGAACGACGATCAGCATGCGTCCATCCAGAGCTGGCGTTTTTACAATCTGCGCTGCGAATTGCGCGGGCGCCAGGAGATCGGGGGCTTCGCCGCCTCCCCAGGGATAGGTTCTGAAGGTTCGCGTGTCCGTGACGATGATCTGATGAGCAGTACCCTCGATGGTGTAGTTGTAGCTCAGCGAACCGGGATGATGATCGACTCGGTGATTCTTTTCGACTTCTGTGCCGGTCGGCACGTTGACCAGGGAACAGATAGCATCCGATTTTTCTTTGCTTACGTAGTCTGCTGGCGTCGTGGGCGAGTTCAGCAGGGCCAAGAGCCTGGTGCCCGGAAGGCTTGCGTCGGTTTCCAGGAATTGCTCCGGCACATTTCCCCAATGCTGGCACAGAGAGTACGCCACAAGCGCGTTCTGAACGATGCGTCTACCTATGTCCGTGGCGTATAGATGGTACGCCGTGTACTCGGTCATGTTCCAATCGTCGGTTACTTCATGATCGTCGAAGATCATGTAGCTGGGGATATTCGCGAGGACGCGACGGACATTGGGCAAGGTGGCCCGGAACTTGATCAATTGTTGAATGTCGTTTTCGATACCACGCTTAAACCCACGGTAATCGTTTTTATTGTCCAAAGTTACAAAGGCGGAGCTGATCTTGACCACGTCGTCTTTGGTGGGCATCACGTCCTGAGGGGGCCAGAGCACATCGGACCACGCAAACAGGTACATGCATAGATATTCGCCCAGCGACATCAGGTGGCAGCTGAGGTCTTCCGATGAGAACTTCGCCTTTCCGTCTTCCATCTCAAGTATGCCGCGCCTCGAGAAAGGGGGGAGTCCGGACGCCAGCATCGGCGTCTGTATCGGCACCAGCGGCAGCAGTTCATCCCACATCAGGAACTTGGCGGCGTCGGTCAGCATCATCAGCAGGCTGGCCGCAACGTCGTCGGCGTAGATTTGATCGCCGGTCATCAGGAGTTGTTGCGGGCGCTGTAAAGGTGAATTCACCTTCTCCTCGATCAGCGTATCCGCGATCGCCAAGGCATCCAGCCCGTCGCCGGACGGTTTTCGGCATGAGCCGTGGAGGATGCGCAGCGAGTAGATATTGGCCGGCGGCAGGCAGAACGACGGCCTGTCGTACGGGGTGTTCGGGTAGGTCAGCAGTGCCTTGTGCGTCCCGGTAGCGGTCGTGAAAGTGGTCGCGGCAGCGATCGAGTCATCGATTAGCGATGGGGTATTGGTGTCTGTGGGATACTCGAATACCGCGTCATACATGTAGACGGCATTCTCCACCAGCTCGCTTTCCCCAGCCTTACGCCGAGCGGTGACGGCGACGATGTGCAGGTTTGGACCAACGGCGATCGTTTCTCGCTTTCCGTCGAAGACACGTTTGCCGGTACTGTCCAGTACCATGAGGGTCACCGTCGCCTTCTTCTGAAGCGAGAACCAGACCGTAACGGAGTCCGGCGTGACCTTTCGCAGGATTGGCCCCGCAAGGACGTTTGGTTTTTCCGACAACGTTTTCGAGTTCAGATACTGCCAAGTCATGATCCGATTTCCCGTGATCCCGTTGAACTGTCGATAAAGCAAGGTGTGGTGCTGACTACAGCGCGCACGTATTCAGAACGCTCTGAATTTCGAGCAGTGGAAACGACATGGCGAATGTTTGCCCAAGCCACAAGCATCCCGTCCGCGAACGACACCTTGCGCAAAAAGCGTGCAAATCCATCGTGAGCACTGTCCGATGATTCGAAAACCTTGTCGTGGTGCATCATTTCGATAGCCTTGTTCGCTTATCCCGGCGACCGTCTCAGTACCGGTACTCATCGGGTTTGTAGAAGAAGTACTCCGCCTTGTAGGGCACCAGCGCCTTCTGCCCCACGTCCGTCGGTTCGGCACACCCGGTCGAGGGTGCCACGCCTCCAACGGTGTTCAGCCGCTGGATGAAAGTTGTCGGCGTGAGCGCGTGGCCTCCGGTGGGGCCGTCCTGGGCGCCGACCACCTGGACCAGAAGCCAGGGAATTGCGTCGGGCGCGACGAAGGCAGGGTCGGAAGAGGAGGCGATTCCCTGGCCCCAGACGGTGCTCGTGTCCCGCGAGTGTTGCCAAGTGACGCGAGAGGTCTCTTTCTCGAACGGGTTGGGGCTGAGGAAGTGGGTGATGACCTGCTGGTTATAGCGGTTGAACAGGGTGGCCTGCGGCCCGAAGAAAGTCCAGGCGAAGCCGGAATCCGAAGGGAGGCAGATGTAGTTCTGGGTGCCGGAGGCGTGCGCGTTGAGGAAAGGCTCGTTGCCTTCCGGCACCTGAATGTCGGCAGGCACGGATGGCGGCGTGACAAAATCGGCGTAGGCTGATGCCGGTAGCGAAACCGGACCGGCCAGAGCAGAGGCACAGGCGATGGGCAAGATACGACGCGCGGTCTGATTCCGTGCAGTATTTCCGATTTTCATGGCATTCCCCTGTCGCGCTTCGGGCGCGGGTTATAGAGTGATCGTTTCTATGGCAGTTTTCAGAATCGAAAACCGCCGTTTTCAGGTTTCTTATCCTTGCACCGGCTTATCGCGGCCGAAACCGGTGTCATCCATGCACCGTCCGGATCTCAGGCTTGAACGGCGAGTCCTCAAAGCAAAAGAGATCAATCCGATCGTTCTGTGAACTATTGCCGCGAATACCGCCGCGCGGCGTGATAGCATCGCCTACGGCACTTTCTGGTTCCGCGCAGTCTGGAGCATCGTTGCCGGGCCGGGACAAGGCGGCAAACACAATAGCTTTCAGCCTCATACACTGCTCTTCGACGGGTCCCTCTAGGGTAAGCGGCGAGAGCTTTCGACGGTTCTGGCGATTGCATCTTGCACGTCGAAAGCATATCAGCGGCTAAATCCGGGTGCCGTTTAGGCACCGTGGAATTCTCGTGCAATTTCCGTAAACATCGCGCAACACTCCACAGATTTTGTTTTGGGTAACGGACCGCAATGACGCGCCAACATCACCTTTTCTTTCCTCCGTTTCAGCTGGATTTGGTCAATGAGAAACTGTTTTGCGGCGCGCAACACATACCCTTGCGACCGAAGGCGCTCGCCGTGCTGCGTTATCTGGCGGAACACGCGCAAAGCTTGGTCACCAAGGAAGAGTTGCTCGAAGCCGTGTGGCGTCGATCCTATGTGAGTGAAGGACTGTTGCGGGGGTATATTCGCGAGCTCCGCGCCGTGCTCGGGGATGAGGCTCAGGCGCCGCGCTTCATCGAGACGGCCAGCCGGCGAGGCTATCGGTTCATCGCCCCGGTCACCAGTGCTTCAGCGGTCTCCTCGGGAGGGGATCAGCGTGAGCCCGCCTTTCGCGCAACCTCGGACGGGCAACTATGGGTGGGGCGGGAGGCGCAACTGAGGCGTTTGCAGGAGTTATGGCTGACGGCCCAAGGCGGCCGGCGGCAGATCGTTTTCCTGACCGGGGAGGCAGGCTCGGGCAAAACGACTTTCATTGAAATGTTTCTTGAGACGCTGGCGCGGGATGAGCACAGGCTAATGTGGGGGCAGTGCATTGAGCACTATGGGGCGGGAGAGGCATTTCTGCCGCTGCTGGAGGCCTTGGGCCGTGAGGGCGATGCAAGTCGCTTAAAAGCCGCGTTGAGTGCCTGCGCCCCCACCTGGCTGTCGCAGTTGCCGAGGCTGCTCGCTGCGGAGGAACGAGAGGAGGTGCAGCGGCAAGTGCTGGGGGCGACGCGGGAGCGTATGCTGCGGGAGGGTTGCGAACTGCTGGAGGCCCTGTCGGCGGAAGCGCCGCTCGTGCTGGTTCTGGAAGACATGCACTGGAGCGATTATGCCACCCTGGATCTGCTCGCCGCGCTGGGACGACGCCGGGAGCGGGCGGCGCTGTTGGTGATCGTCAGCTACAGGGCAAGCGATGCGGCGCTTCGCGACCATCCCTTGCAACGGGTGCGGCAGGAGTTACAGGCGCGTCGGCTGTGTGCCGAACTGCCGATCGACGCCTTCTCCCGGAAAGAACTGCGCGCTTATCTCGTCCGGCGGTTTTCGCAAGCCCCGTTTCTCGAAGAAATCGCCCGAATCATTCATCGACGTACCGGCGGCCACCCTTTGTTCGTGGTGAATCTTATCGATTACCTGCTCGCCGACGGACGTCTTCGGCAAGCCGAGGGAGAATGGAGCATCGAAGGCGGTGTTGAGGACCTAGAGCGCGGCGTACCGGATGACATCCGAGAGCTAATCGAGCATCAGCTGGAACGACTGTCCACCCGAGAGCAGCAGGCGCTCGGTGTAGCGAGTGCGGCCGGAATGGAATGCTCGGCGGCCCTTCTTGCGGCGGCATTGGAAGAAGATCCGCTGGCTGTCGAGGCCTGCTGCGAAGCGTTGGTGCGGCGTAGTCCGATGTGGGCGGCGAGCGGAATAGCCGAGTGGCCGGATGGAACTGTGGCGGGAAACTACGCGTTTCGCCATGCTTTGTTTGCGGAAGTGCTGTACCAGCGGCTGACTCCGGCTTACCGGATTGCATTGCATCGGTGCCTGGGGAAACGACTGGAACTTGCCTTCGGGGAACGGTCGGGAGAAATCGCGGCCGAGTTGGCCAGGCACTTCGAGGAGGGGAGGGATTTTTCGAAGGCTCTGGGTTATCTTCGCCTCGCCGCCGAACAGTCCTCGCGGCGTTTCGCCAACCGCGAAGCCTTGAATTACCTCGGCCGTGCATTGGCGCTAGTGGACCGGCAACCGGCCGAAGCCCGGATCGACAGCCGTCTGTCACTCATGGAGCAGCGCGCCCTGGTCCATCGCGTGCTCTCCGATTGGCCTTGCATGGTGGAAGACCTGGAGGGGCTGGTGGCGCTGGCCGGCGCCGAAGGTCGGCGGGAGCAGGAGGTCGGGGGCTTGATAGCATTGACCTTGGCGCTGTTTCATTCCGATCCCTTGCGCTGTATCGCCACGGCTGATCTGGCGGTCGAGCGGAGTCGCGATCTTGCCGCCGACCGGCTAAGAACCTACGCGGTAGCCAACCAGGCGCTTTTTCGCCTCGCGTTTGGCTTATGCCGAGAGGAAGACAGGGTGGCGGTCGTCCATGGCGCGGAAGTCGCCCGCTCGGCGCAGGATGCCATGCCCTTAGCTTTATATTGCACGCTGCAAACCGTCATGGATCTCGATCAGGCCGATTACCCCGGTGCCCTGAGGTCCGCGCAAGAGGTCCTGCGCCTGGGCAGCGCAATGGGCGACGGCTTCAATTACATGTCCGGCCAGTACTATTCCGCCTGGGCGTTGCTCCATCTCGGAAGATGGGGCGAAGTGAGGCGCATCCAGGCGGCAGGGCTGACGGCGGCGGAGCAAAACGACAGTCCAATGCCGCGGTCGCTATTCCACCTGGTTGCAGCGGCCTTGTCTCTGGAGGCGCTGGACTATCGCAGCGCTCTGACGTTGTGCCGAAGTGCCACCCCGCGCCCTTCGGACGCTTATGCCGTGCCGCTCTTTGTGCTTTTGAGGAGCCGTGCGCATCTCGCCCTGGGCCGGTATCACGAAGCGATTTGTTGTCTTGAGTACCTTGCCCAAATGACCGAAGCTGGCGAGTTGCTCAGTTTGCGCAATCGGATGATGCTCCGTGAGAGCCTGGGCGAATACTGGCTGGCCATGGGGAAGCCCGCGCAGGCCTACACCGAGGCGGAGCGATTGCTCGAACTTGCCGCCACCCCCGGCGATCGCCACTTTTTGGCTCTGGGGCACCGGCTCTTGGCTCGGATCGCGATCGCGGAGCAGGATCGGAACGAGGCGGAATGCCAGCTATCGCAAGCCCTAGCCGTCATCGAAGGCGCCGTGGTTCCGTTGGCGGCCTGGCGGGTCTATTTCACGGCGGCGGAGCTAAATGAAGGGCAAGAGCGGACGGCCGAGGCTAGCGTGTACTGGAACCGCGGCGCGGCGGTCGTCCGTGCACTGGCCGATTCTCTCGAAGAAACGGATCCCCTGCGCCGGTCGTTGCTGACCGCCTTGCCCGTTCAAGAAGGGGCATAATCCGGCCGGCTTCATTTGTCCGATCAGGTATCTGTCTTCACGCGGTCAGTTGCCGGTGGTCGGAACTTTGCGCCGTTTGATGTGTGAGCCTAGCCAAGGATTGTCCCATGCGGACGATACTGTCGGGCACGAGCGATTCTTCCCACTCGACCACGTTATCGCCGAATAGAACGATTATCGTAGATCCCATATTGAAGCGCCCCATTTCCTGGCCGCGGGAAAGGACCGGCGGGTTCTCCGGATAATGCCAGGTTCGTACGGTCGTGCTAGTCGGCGGGGTAACGACGCCATGCCAAACCGTTTCGATGCTGGCGACAAAGATGGCTCCTACGAGGACCAATGCCATAGGCCCGACCTCGGTGTCGAACAGCGCGATAACGCGTTCGTTGCGCGCGAACAGATTCGGGACATTGGCCGTGGTGGCCGCGTTGACGCTGAACAGTTTTCCGGGAACATGGGTCATCTCCTTGAGCGTCCCGTCGAGGGGCATGTGCAGGCGATGATAGTCCCGCGGCGAGAGGTAGATTGTCGCAAACCGGCCGTTGGCGAACAACTCTGCTTGTTCCGCGTGTCCGCCGAGCAACTCGGCCACACTGAAATCTTTTTCCTTGGCCTGGATGATGCGTCCCTCGGTAATCGCTCCGATTTGGCTGACGGTGCCGTCCGCCGGACAGACTACGGCGTCGGGTTCGGGCGCGATGGGGCGGGTCTCCGGTTTGAGCGCGCGGGTGAAGAACTCGTTGAAGCAGCCGTAAGCAGTCGGATCCGGCTCGGCAGCTTGCGCCATATCGACGCCGTACAGCTTGATGAATGAGCGAATCATTGCATCTTTGAAGGCGCTGTTCCGGCACCGGGTTATCGAACCCATCAGCCGCGACAGCATGTGCTGGGGCAGCACATGCTGGCCGAGCGCGAAGAGTTTTTCCGAGGTAGACATAGTGGGATCAATTGGTGCTTGGGGCGAAGGAATCAATAACCCCGCTCGGCAAAAACCTTTTGAGCAGCGGTTACGGCCACTCCGGCGGTAATCGGGGCTTTGGTTTCGGCAAGCACGGCTTCGAGCGCACTCAGGCAAACCAAAACATTCTTCGGCGATGCGCTGAACCCCATGAGTCCGATGCGCCAAATCTTGCCCGCCAGTGCTCCAAGTCCCGCTCCGATTTCGAGGCCGTAACGGTTGAGCAGGGTCGAGCGGACATAAACATCATCGGCACCTTCCGGAATCGTGACCGCGTTGAGCTGGGGCAAGCGAGCCGCTGTCGGCACGATGAAGCGCAGTCCCATCGCCTCGAGACCGGCCTTCAGCGCGGTATGCATGTCCTGGTGCCGTTGCCAGGCATTCTCCAACCCTTCCTCCTGCAGAAGCACCAGAGCTTCATGCAGGCCGTACAGCGCATTGATCGGCGCGGTGTGGTGATAGGCGCGCTTCGTGCCGCCGCCCCAGTAATTCATCACCAGGCTGAGATCCAGGAACCAGCTTTGCACTTTGGTCTTGCGATTCTTGATGACCTCGATCGCCCGTTGATTGAAACTGACCGGCGAAAGACCAGGCGTGCAGGATAGGCACTTCTGCGAGCCGGAGTAGATGGCGTCGACGTTCCATTCGTCCACTTTTAGCGGAGAACCGCCGAGCGAGGTCACGGCATCCACGATGACCAGGCAGCCATGCTCATGGGCGAGCCGGGCAAGCGTCTCCACGTCCGAGCACGCGCCGGTGGACGTTTCGGCCTGAACGAAGGCTACGATCTTGGCTTCCGGGTGGGCCTTGAGGGCATCGGCTACTTTGTTCGGGTCGATGGGCATGCCCCATTCGTCCTCGACTAGGACGGCCTTGCCGCCGCAACGTTCCACGTTTTCCTTCATCCGACCGCCGAAAACGCCATTTTGGCATACGATCACCGTATCGCCCGGTTCCACGAGGTTGACGAAGCAGGTTTCCATGCCGGCCGAGCCGGGGGCGGAAACCGGCAGAGTCAATTCGCTACTGGTCTTGAAGGCGTAGTGCAGCAAGGCCTTCATTTCATCCATCATGTCGATGAAGCGGGGGTCCAGGTGGCCGATCGTCGGTCGCGCCATGGCCTCCAAAATTCTCGGGTGGACGTCGGACGGGCCAGGGCCCATAAGGGTGCGGACGGGAGGGTGGAAAGATCGGATGCTCATTTTTCGATGTTTTATTTTATATGTACGTGAGTGAATTGATGATGCTCGTCGAGATAAAGAGTGAGGTCGGCGCGGTTCGGCATTTCATCCAGCGTATGCCGCGTGAGACGCTCGTAATGCATGATGAAGCGCCGTAACGCGGCGACGTCCATCAAACGGTGCCGGTTGCTGGGATCGGTATTTTCGGCCAGTTTTTTCTCTTGCAGGCTGCGCCATTCGAAGACGCTGTCCATTCCGGGGACTTTGAGCATGATCAGCCTGTTTAATTCCCCAAAGAGAATCGCGTAGGCGCCTTTGAGCTGATCGTTGACGTAGCGGCGCCACGCGCCGTCGGAATCTTCGCTTTTCTCCAACTCGTTTACCGGCACGTCGAGCGCATCGTCCGATTGTGGCCGCGTGCCTACACACCAACCTTCGAAAATAACGATATCGGGTCGGCCTCGAACAACCGGCCATTCAACCACCGGTTTGCGGTCGTCGCGTGCCTTGTCGAAAGCGGGCAGGGGAGTCAGCGTATCCGCTCCGGCCGTTTTCAAGGCGCGAAGAGTTTGGAGCCCGAGGTCGACGTCATGAGTGCCGGGTACGCCGCGGGTCAGCAAGAGCGGATGAACTTCGCGCGCCAAGCGCTCGCGCTCGGCCCGCGTTTTATAAATGTCGTCTATGGAGAATCCGGCGACGCGGAAACCATAGGTTTCGGTCAAGATCAGCTGGAGAAAGTCGCATAGTGTGGATTTTCCAGATCCCTGGGCTCCGTTGACGCCCAGTACCAGCGTGTCCGTCGATTTTTGCCGGCGCACCCACGCTCCAAGCGGAAGATAAACCGAGGCGAGTCTTGCAGTCAGGCTCTCGTCGATACGGTGAGCGCGCACCCGCTCGGTAAAGACCGGCCGGATGCGCTCCCAAAGTTCGTCGTACTCGGCTGGCGCGAGCATTCCGGCAGGCCAGAACGAGTTCGTTTCGGCGGCGGACACGACGTTCAGGCCACCTTGTCCCGCGGCGTTTGTCCGGCAAAGAAGGCCGTGACGTTGTCGATGACCCGCATGCCCATGGCCTCGCGGGTTTCAAGCGTGGCGCTGCCCAAGTGCGGCAACAAGGCGACGTTGTCCAGCTCGAGGAACCCTTTGTTCAAATTCGGCTCTCCTTCGAACACGTCCAGGCCGGCGCCCTTGATGGTTTTTTTCTTCAAGGCATCGATCAAAGCTGCGTTGTCGACCACGTCGCCGCGAGCGGTGTTAATGAGGTAAGCCGCGGGCTTCATCAATGCGAGGCGTTCGGCGTTGATGAGGTGGCGGTTTTCCTTGCTTCCGGGGCAATGCAGGGCGACGAAATCGGCCCGGCGCAGCACCTCTTCGATGGTGCTGCATTGTTCGGCGTCAAAAGACTTGACGACTTCAGGGGCAGGCGGATAAGGATCGAAAAAGATGATCGGCATGTCGAAACCGAAATGCGCTTTCTTCGCCATCGCTCGGGCAATGCGCCCGAAACCGATCAGGCCGAGGGTCTTGCCGGTGACCTTGGTGCCCATCATGTGCGTGGGGTGCCAGCCGGTCCATTCGCCGCTGCGCACATGGCGCTCGCCCTCGCCGCCGCGCCGGGCGGCCATCAGCATCAGCAACATGGCGATGTCGGCGGTGCAGTCGGTGAGGACGTCGGGGGTGTTGGTGACGGTGATGCCGCGCGCCTTGGCCGCCTCAATGTCGATATGGTTGAAACCCACGCCGAAGTTGCCGAGGATCTTGCAACGCAAAGGTTCGGCACTCAACACATCGGCCGTGATCGGGTCGGTCACCGTCGGCATGACCACATCGTAATTGCGCAGGGCATCTTTCAATTCCTCCGCGGTCATCGGATGGTTGTCGGTGTTGAAAGTGACGTCGAACAGTTCTTGAAGCTTGGTTTCGCAAGCTTCGGGCCAGCGGCGGGTGACTAAGGCTTTGGGTTTGCTCATGGTGCAGGCTCCAAATTACGTAAGGTGGGCAATACCCACCTTACTCGGATTTCGTGCCCTCTGCCCTGGAAGACGTTGCGCGAGTCAGCCGGATCATTCCGGCCTGTCTCAAGCTGTTGCGGCTCCCCCGGGGCGAGCGAGGTCGAGGCGAAGGCTCGGTCAGCGCGGCTTGACGGCCGGCGCCGTTTCGCGCCAGTACTCGCAGGCCGCTGCGATACCGCTGCCCGGCGTCACTTGGATGCCGGTGTCGCGCATGGCCATTTCGGCGCCCGCGATTGCGCTGCACAGCATCAGTTCGTTGAGATCGCCCAGGTGACCGATGCGGAACACTTTGCCCATGACCTCGCTCAAGCCGGCGCCGAGGGAAAGATTGTAGCGGTGATACGCATAATGCATGACGTCGCGGGCATCGTAGCCTTGCGGAACGACGATGGCGGAAACGGTGTTCGAGTACCATTTCGGATCACGGGCACACAACTCCAGTCCCCAGGCTTTAACCGCGCGACGCACCCCTTCGGCAAGCCGGTGGTGGCGGGCAAAGACGTTTTGGAGCCCTTCTTCGAGCAGCAGGTCGATGGATTTGCGCAGACCGTAGAGCAATGGGATCGACGGTGTATACGGGAAATAACCGCCGGCGTTGTGCGTCATCTGATCCTGAATGTCCAAAAAACAGCGACGGCTCTTGGCGCTTTGGCGCGCATCCAAGGCTTTCTGGCTGAAGCATAGCAAGGCCAGACCAGCGGGCAGCATGAATCCTTTCTGTGAACCGGCAAGACCGATATCTATGCCCCATTCGTCCATACGGAAGTCGATGCTGGCGATCGAACTGACCCCGTCCACGAAAAACATGGCCGAATGCCCGGCCGCATCCAAGGCTTTGCGTACGCCCGCCAGATCGTTGGTGACGCCAGTGGCGGTTTCGTTATGGCAAATCAGGAGGGCCTTAATGTCCTGATTTGTATCCGCTTTGAGCCGCGCTTCCAAGCGATCCAAAGGTATGCCTTCACCCCAGGGGATTTCCTCATGCTCTACATCGAAGCCGAGGCGGCGTGCCATATCGATCCACAAGTGGCTGAACTGGCCGAAGCGATAAGCCAGAACTTTATCGCCGGGAGATAAGGTGTTGGTCAGGGCGATTTCCCAGCCGGCCGTACCGGTGGCGGGAAAAATGAAGCATTGGCCTTTTTCGGTTTGGAAGATTTTTTTGAGATCTTCCAATAATGGCTTAACCAGCTCCGGAAAATCGGGGCGCCGGTGATCTTCCATCGGCACATGCATGGCGCTCAGGATAGAGTCCGGAATATTGGTGGGACCGGGAACGTAAAGATGAGTTCGACCTGGCATTAATTTCACCTTATGGAACGTGGTTACCTTGGAACGGCGCGAAAACGCGCTGGAGTTCAAAACCGGCTATGGACTGCAGAAGACCGCCCAAAAACAGCCCGTAATCATGCCACAGGGGAGAAGCTGTCTTCAAGGTAAGCCCCGTTTGCCGAGATGGGGGCTATGGTGCTCGGCTCATTCAATAACGATTAGTGATTCGAGTGGACTTGCGGAAAACCCTTCTTCACACCGGAATAGAAGTGAGGGTTGAACCAGGATCGAGTGAGCCGGGGACTCGGTCCGTTTCGGGGACTGATCGCGATCCAATCGGACCCGAATGCCGGAGCGGGAAAAGGCCCGCTCCGAGCGTTTTCGACGAGAATCGGACCTTATTCGTCGCCGCTAAAAACACCTAGCAGGTGCAGGAGACTGGTAAACAGATTGAAGATCGACACATACAGGGTCACTGTGGCGAGAATGTAGTTACGCTCGCCGCCGTGCACGATTTCGCTGGTCTGGTAAAGAATGAGACCGGCCATCAAAACAATGAACATTGCCGACACGGCGATCTGGAGTCCCGGCATATGAAAGAAGAGCGCAGCCAGTGCGGCGAGGAACGCGACCAGGATGCCGGCGGTAAGCATGCCGCCCAGGAAACTGAAGTCCTTCCTCGTGGTCAGGGCGTAGGCCGACAGCCCAAGGAAAATCGCTCCGGTGCCCCCAAGGGCGGTCATCACCAGTTGCGGGCCATTACCGATCTGGGTCAGATATATATTGAGAATCGGCCCGAGGGTCAGCCCCATGAAGCCGGTAAGGGCAAATACGAAGACAAGCCCGAGGGCGCTGTTCTGAAACTTGGAAACCAGGAACAGCAAGCCGAAGTATCCGATTAACGTCACAATCACTCCGGGGTGGGGTAGCTCCAGAGCCATCGACAAGCCCGCCGTGAATGCGCTGAAGGTCAGCGTCATGGCCAGCAAAGCATAAGTGTTGCGTAGGACTTTGTTGGTTTCCAATACGCCGGCGGAAGCGCGAGCGTAGGCCGGATTGATTTGATTCATAATGATCTCCTTTGCTTAGGACATAATCGGGCAATTGGACCAGGAAATGGTACAGTAGTTTTTCTTGCGCGTGTAATGGTTTGAGCTAGACGGGGTTTTTCATGCGGGAGCCATTTCGAGACCGACTTTTCCGCCTCATCTCAGATCTCGTTCTTTGTCATTCGCCAAGCGGCAAGGAACAGGAAATAGACGCGTTCATCCTATCGTGGCTCGAGTCTATCGGCGTCGAGGCGAGCCAAGATGATGCCGGCAATATCATCGCGAGCGTTCGGGGAACGAACTCTGCTCGCGTCCTCGCCATTACCGCACACAAGGACGAGATCGGCGGCATCGTGAAGCGTGTGAGAGAAGACGGCAAGGTGGAGGTCCGGAAGCTCGGCGGTACTTTCCCATGGGTCTATGGGGAAGGGGTTGTGGATTTACTCGGCGACAGCTTAACGATTCCGGCGATCCTGAGTTTCGGTTCCCGGCATGTATGCCATGAATCGCCTCAAAAGGCATACGAGGAAGACAAGCCGCCGAAATGGGATACCGTTTGGCTGGATGCCAAACTGAGCAAATCGGAACTCACAGAAGCGGGGGTGCGTCCGGGAACGCGGATGGTTATCGGCAAACATCGGAAAGCGCCATTCCGGATGGGGGATTATGTCGCCAGTTACGCCTTGGACAACAAGGCCGCCGTTGCAATTCTTTTACTGCTGGCCGAGACCGTGAAGAGCCCAGTATCGGATTTGGATCTGGTTTTTTCCGCGCAGGAGGAGGTGGGAGCCATCGGAGCGCTCTATTACACCCGGCAGAAACGAGTCGACGAGCTGATTGCCGTCGAGATTGCCCCGAAATCGGCGGAGTATCCCATCGAAAGCGACGAAGAGCCCGTACTTTTGTCTCAGGATGGCTATGGCATGTATGATGAGACGTTGAATCGACGTCTTGCTGAGGCCGCGCGTAAGACGGGCGTGTCCGTGCAATACGCGGTGTTGAGCCAATTCGGCAGCGATGCGTCGGTGGCGATGAAAACTGGGCACGTGCCGAAAGGCGCATGCCTCGGGTTTCCCGCAGATAACACTCATGGATACGAAATCGCTCATTTAGGAGCGCTGGAAGCCTGTTATCAATTATTGCAAACCTACTTATCCTGAGATTATCTAATGCCCACCTTGGGTTCAAAGGTTGATTTTTGAATATTCGTTGCCATATAACAGGCATATCCGATTCTTGACTACAGACGTGGGTTATCGATGAAGAAACGTACTGGATTGGTTTTGAGCGTATTGATCGGGCTGTCCTTGGCGCTGTCCGGAATGGGCGACGCTTACGCCAAGCGCATGGGCGGCGGTAAGTCGTTCGGCAGCCGGCCGTCCTACAGCACGCCCTATAAACGCTCTACCGATATGACGCAATCCGCTTCTCCGGCTCAGCAACAAGCCTACCAATCGCCGGCCCAAAAGAACCAGGCGGCGCGCGAAGCGATGTCGCGACGGGGCGGGCTCATGGGAATGCTGGGTGGCCTGGCCTTGGGCGGTTTATTGGGCGCTCTCCTGTTCGGCGGGGCCTTCGAGCATCTCAACTTCCTGGACATTCTGGTGTTTGCGCTGATCGCATTCATGCTGTTCAAGTTTTTCGCCGCTCGGAGGCGAACCGAATCGAGCGAACCGGCAGCGGCAGGAGGATATTATTCGGGGACGGACTCGGCTCGGAATCCGGAATCCGATCACGCTTACCGGCGTCAGGCCGATTCCGGACAGGCGAGCAATTCGGGGTTCGATACGGACGTTCTGTTCGGAAAAGGGCGAGGTGCTTCGTCTTCAGGGCAAACTGCCGGCACGGCCGGACAACCCAATTCGGTTCCGACGGATTTCGATTCGGCCGGTTTTCTTTCCGGCGCAAGAGCGGCCTACGAGACGATGCAGAAAGCGTGGGACGAGGGAGACTTGGCGCAGTTAAGGGCTTTGACCACCGACAAGGTATTCGGCGAGCTTCAGGATCAATTGAGAGCTCGCGGAACCGAGAGCAACAGGACGGAACTGCTCAAGGTCGACGTGGAACTTCTCGAGGTGCGTGACCTCGGCTCAGACCGCGAGGCAACCGTACTGTTTGATGTGATCATACGTGAGTCTCCCGAGGAAAGACCTACGCAAGTGCGCGAAGTTTGGCACTTCGTACGTCCGAAACACAGCCGTCAACCGACCTGGTTTCTGGATGGAATTCAGCAGTTGGAAGACTGAGCAGAGTTGGGTTAAAGCGGGGGGAAGATAAAGCTTTGTCTTCCCTCCGGTCAGCTCATGAATAAAGCCAAATTTTGGCTCATGGCGTTCGCCATCGTAACGGTGGCAAGCCTCGGCCTGTATCGATGGGGTTTCCAACGAACCGCCCCGGATGCGGAGTTCGTCACGATCAAGGGCGAGCACATTCAGATGCGGGAGCTCCGCGGTCATCCGGTGTTGGTGACATTCTGGGCCAGCGACTGCCGGGCGTGCATCGAGGAAATGCCCGAACTGGCCGAGTTATACCAACAGCTTTTCGCGCGAGGTTTCAAATTGATTTCGGTCGCTATGCCTTATGATGTTCCAAGCCGGGTTTTAAGCTTGGCCGAGGCGAAACAGCTGCCTTATCCCGTGGCCCTTGATCCACTCGGACATCTGGCGGAAACATTCGATCAGGTCCGATTGGTTCCCAATAGCTTCTTGATTTCTCCTGACGGCCGGATTGTTATGCACCAACTTGGACGAATCGATGTCCGGAATCTTCGTGAGCGAGTCGAGCGGATGCTCGGAGACGTGTAAACGATGTGGCTGAAAGCCTTTCATCTCATCTTCATGGTGACTTGGTTCGCCGGTTTGTTTTATCTTCCCCGGTTGTTCGTCTACCACACGATGAGTGCCGATGCCGTCAGCGTCGAGCGGTTCAAGATCATGGAACGTAAGCTCTACTTTGGGATCATGACTCCCGGAATGATTTTGACGCTCGTGTTCGGCTTATGGATGCTCCACGATTATGCTTGGGAAGACTACGGTGACAGCGGCTGGCTTCGCGTTAAACTGTTCCTGATCGGATTGTTGGTGGGTTATCACGCTTTATGCGGAAAATGGCTGCGTGATCTGAAATATGACCGTAATGGTCACAGCCATATTTTTTTCCGCTGGATGAATGAAGTGCCGGTCTTGTTCTTATTCGCGATCGTGCTTCTGGCGACGCTCAAGCCGTTCTGATCTCCCCTGTCCGCTTGTCGAAACAACTATTTTGCCGATTCTTGTCGAGGATAATTACATGCCAACTTACGACTATCAGTGCGAAGCCTGCAAACATGAGTTCACCGCCATGCACAAAATCAGCGAGGCACCACCGAAGTGCCCTGATTGCGGCGGCGACGTCCGGAAAAAATTATCGGCTCCTGCGGTACACGGCAGTGGTGCTCGGAAAGAGTCTGCCATCAGTCCGGGACATGGTTGTGGGGCAGGGGCATGTGGATGTAAACACTAATGGGAGAGCAAAACCGGATTGCACGCCTTTCCAGGGACGGAAAGCGAAGCTTGCTACTCAATTGCTTCCGTACGGAAACCTTCCTGACTCCAGCATAAGACCGTTTCGCCATCTCCCCACTCGGGCAGGACGAAGCGCCGACATCGCTTATTCTCGATCTCGAACTCATGAACAGCGGGGCGGTGGGTGTGGCCGTGAATCAATCGATCCACGCCATAACGGCTCATGGTTTCTCTCACTGCTTCCGGGTTGACGTCCATGATCTCCGCCGTTTTGCCGCGCTTATCAAGCCCGCTCTTGAAGCGGTACCAGCGCGCATACATGCGGCGCAGCCAAAGCGGCTTCGATAGCGCCGCTTGTTTCCATGCCTCGGTGCGGATGCGTTCTCGAGCCCTCTGATACTGAACATCGTCGGTGCACAGGAGATCTCCGTGGGTAATCAACGTGGACACCCCGAAGAGATCGATGACCTCGTAATCGGCAAGCAAGCGGATGCCGGTTTCCCGAGCGAAGCTTTCGCCGAGCAGAAAATCGCGGTTACCGTGCTGGAAGTACACTTTGATGCCGGAGTCCGTAAGCTGCCTGAACGCGGACTTGACCTCCCGGTTAGGGGAGAAGTTGTCGTCGTCACCGAGATAGGCGTCGAAAAGGTCTCCGAGGACGTACAGCCGCTCGGCATCTGATGCGCGGCGTTTCAGAAACCGCAAGAAACGCTGTGTAATTTCCGGTCGTGTAACGCTGAGATGCAGATCGGAGATGAACAGCGTTTCGTTTTTCAAGGAAGATGGCTTCGTCTGTCTATTGACCGACGATGGTTGCTTTCTCGATGATGATGGGTGTTTGCGGCACATCCGATGCCATCGGGCCGCCGGAGCCCGTCGGAATTTTTGCCATCTTGTCGACGACGTCCATGCCTTCGGTGACCTCACCGAATACGGAATAACCCCATCCTTGCGGTGTGGCGCTCTTGTAATCCAAGAACGCATTGTCGACAAAATTGATGAAGAATTGAGACGTGGCGGAATGGGGATCCGGAGTACGGGCCATGGCTATCGTTCCGCGCTTGTTTTTAAGTCCATTATCGGCCTCGTTCTTGATTGCCGGGCGCGTGGGTTTCTGCTTGAAATCCTCGGTGTAACCACCGCCTTGAGCCATGAAGTTCGGTATGACTCTGTGGAAGATGGTACCGTCATAATGCCCCTCTTTGACATACGTCAAAAAGTTCTCGGCCGTGGCGGGGGCTTTAGCTGAATCCAGCGTTAGAACGACATCCCCGAGATTGGTCTCCAACCGGACTTGAGGGGCGGGTTGATTCATTTTTGGTTTCTCCGCTGCAATGGATGATAAGGCAAAGCCGAAAAGACAAACGAAAACGATCTTGGCGAGCTTCATAGTATATCGCGTTGATGGTTAGGGTTCTTTCGCGGCGCTAATTTCCGGGTCTTGTTTATAAATTGGATCGAGCGAGCTGTCAGCCTCAAGGGAGGCGATTTCCTTAATGATACCGTCATTCAACCCGTAAACCCATCCGTGGAGATCCGGACGATCGCCGGCTCGCCACGCTCGCTGAATGACCGAGGTCTGCGCCAGGTTGTGAACCTGTTCGATGACATTGAGTTCGACCAGTCGGTTGTGGCGCGCGTCCTCCGAATTTTCAGCATCGATGTTCTCTCGGTGCAGACGATGGATGTCCTTGATGTATTTGAGCCACTTGTTCATGAACAAGTGGTCGGGATGCGGTTTTCCCATCGCTGCTTTGATGCTGCCACAGCCGTAATGCCCGCAAACGATGATGTGCTTCACCTTTAGAAAATCGACGGCATATTCGAGCGCGGCCAGGAAATTCATATCCATGATAGCCACTTGGTTGGCTATGTTCCGATGAACGAAAATTTCACCGGGCTCGGTTTGTGTCACCTGGTCGGCATGCACGCGGCTGTCGGAACACCCGATCCAGAACACGTCCGGATTCCGTGGCTGCCGTAGTTTGTCGAAAAATTCCGGATCGTGAGCGGCTTTCTCCTGAGCCCAAGCCTTATTTTCAAGCAGCAGCCTTTCGAGCGGTTTCATAATTTTCTCCGGTTACAGTTTGCTGTTTATCGGTGGTAGAGGCGCGCTGCGTCGCGATGCCGTGCGTGCCGTTGAGGTTTTTCAATTCCACGGTGATGTTGTCATCCGAGGCGGCGGCCACGAAGTCGTGGATGGTTTCGAGGATGTCCTGATCGATGAATTGCGCCCGCGTGGCATCGATGATGACATACCCGTTTTCGCCCACCCGGTTCAGATATTCCCGCAAGAGCGCCTTGTTGAGAAAAGACACATCCTTGTGCAAGCGCAAGAGATAATTGTTGCCGTGCTGGGTCAGGGTGATCGCCGCCTGGAAGTTGGTTCTAATGACGTAATAGAGACCGACGACCATGCCGACCGCGATGCCCTTCAAGAGATCGGTCGCGAGGATCGCGACGATGGTGACCACGAACGGAATGATCTGGCTCGCCCCCTTGGCGTACATCTCCTTGAACAGCTTGGGTTTGGCCAGCTTGTAGCCGGTCAGGAGCAGGATCGCCGCCAAACAGGCCAAGGGAATCAGGTTCAAGTAGCGGGTGATGAACATCACGCTCAACAGCAGCAAAACGCCATGGATGAAGCAGGCCATCTTGGTGCGGCCGCCCGCGTTCACGTTGGCGGAACTCCGGACGATCACCGCCGTCATCGGCAAGCCGCCGATCAAGCCGCTGAGCAGATTGCCGAGCCCTTGGGCCTTCAGTTCGCGATTGGTCGGGGCGATGCGTTTCAAGGGGTCGATCTTGTCCGCCGCTTCGAGGCTCAGGAGCGTCTCGAGGCTCGCGATGATGGCGATGGTGACCGCCACCGTGTACACCTCGGGATTGGCCCACTGGCTGAAATCGGGCAGGGTGAACTGCTGGAAGAAGCCCGCGACGCCCTGAATCTCCGGGAGGCTCACCAGGTGCTCCTTCGCGATCGCGAAGGCCGGTAGGAAGTGTTGCGAGAGCAGATTGAACGCCACCCCCCAGAGGACCGCGACCAGGGGACCGGGGATCAGGGATAAAACCGCATTCTGTTTGAAGAGGCGGGTCTCCCACAAGAGCATGATGCCGATGGCGACCGTGCTCACGATCACCGCGCCGGGCGAAATCGCTTCGAGCGAATAGGCGAGTTCGGAGAAGGTCGTGTGGCCGTCGGCCTGGACATAGGCTTCATTGCCCTCGAAATCGGCGTCGTAGCCGACCGCGTGCGGGATTTGCTTGAGGATCAGGATCAGGCCGATGGCGGCCAGCATGCCCTTGATCACGGCCGAGGGGAAGTAGGCGCCGATGACCCCGGCCTGGAGAAAGCCCAGGAGCAGTTGCAGCCCGCCGGCGAGGACGACGCTCAGCAACAACGTCTGGAAGCTGCCCAGCTTGTCGATGGCGTTGAACACGATCACGGTGAGGCCGGCGGCCGGGCCGCTGACGCTCAGCTGCGAGCCGCTGGCCCAGGCGACCACCACGCCGCCGACGATGCCGGTGATGATGCCGGCGAACAGTGGAGCGCCCGAGGCGAGCGCGATCCCCAGGCACAGCGGCAGGGCGACCAGGAAGACGACGACGCCCGCCGGAATGTCGTTCCGCAGATGACTGACATAGTAATTGATGTGTTTGCGTACCATAAAATTAATACCCGCTTAATAAGGTTGCATGGCTCGCCGAGCCATGTGGATGCCTTTCCAAAAAAGCTCGTTAACGTTCTTATTCGATAAATCGGATATAAGTCCTTGTATTAAAATCCGATTTGACGATCGAGCTTTGGCCTAGGGGCCGCCGGACGAAGCATTAATCTATAACAGGTATCGAATCGACACAAACAATTTCCTTAACCGGAATTTTCGATTTCACTCAAGGACTGGATCTTGTTGTTTGGAATTTTTCGGATAGGTCGGCATATGCCGAAGGGCCGGTTGCAGCATTGATCCGCGCAACCCACGCTGTCACAGCGGTGCTGCTGGTACTCGTAATCATGCTAGGCACCAGTCCTCCCAAGAGGATCAAGGCGATCAGCAGGATTGCCAGCCCCGATTCGCGCGGACGCAAATCGGAAGCGGTGCGTACAGCCGTTAGTTTAACAGGCCCCCAGAACGCCCGCTGAAAGAAGCCGAGGAAATAGGCCGCACCTAGAATCACTCCCAATAACACAGCGAGACCGGTACCCACGTGAGCCTGGAATGCGCCGATAATGATCAGATGCTCCGCGGCGAAACCATTGGTGCCGGGCACGCCCATCGCGGCGATTCCGAAAAGAAAGAAGAAGGTCGTGAGCAAAGGCATCGATCGGGCTAACCCGCCCAAATTGGCAAGTTCGGTCGAGCCCAGGCGATGATGGAGAAACCCGGCCAGCAGGAATATGCCGCCGGATACGGTCGCAAAGTTGATCAACTGAAACAGGGCACCCTGAACCCCCTGTGGGTTCAAGGTGGCAAGGCCGATGACCACGAAGCCCGCGTGACTGATGCTGGCGTAGGCAAGCAAGCGGCGGAGATTGGTTTGCTTCAGTGCGATCAGCGCGCCGTACAAAACCCCGACGGTGCCCAAGGCCGTCAAGATCCAGATGTATTCGCCGGCTGCATCGGGAACCAAGGGAATGGCGAATCGCATCATGCCGTAAAGTCCGAGCTTGAGCCCGGTAATCAGGGCCGAAACGCCCGCAGGCCCTTCCATTGCAACCGTCGGCAGCCAGGTGTGAAACGGAAACAGAGGCGCTTTGACGGCGAAGCCCAGGAATAGAAGCAGAAACACCGCGGTGCGCAGCTCTTCGGAAACCGGCACGTGGAGCAGCGTCAGATAGTCGAAGGAAAGTCCGCGCGGCGCAGAGCTCCCCATTTGCTCGGCATGGTTCAGCGCCAAGAGGATGATTCCGAACAACAGGGGAACACCGCCCGCCAGCATGAAAAGCGTGTACTTGCTGGCGGCATAACGTCGTTGCGGCCCGATTCCCCACAAACTCACCAGGAAAAAGATGGGAATGAGCGTAAGCTCCCAGAATAGAAAGAACAGTGCCAGATCGAGAGCGCAGAACACGCCCAGCGTGGCGCTTTCCAGAAGGAGTGTGAGCGCGAGATAGAGCCTTACCTGAGTTTGGACCTGTGTCCAGGTCGCCGCGATCACAGCAAAGGTCAAAAGCGCCGTGAGAAGCGGAAACAGAATCGACAGACCGTCAAGGCCGACGACGTATGAAATGTTGAGGCTCGGTATCCAGACGACTCGCTCGATCAGTTGCATTCTCGCCGAGCTGAAGTCGAAAAGACCGAGCAGGGACAAGGACAAGAGCAGTTCCGCGAGAGACACCGCTAGTCCGAACCGACGGGAGGATGCCGGATCTCGAAAAAAAAACAACAAACCGGCCGCGGCCAGCGGAAGAAATATCAGAATGGTCAGAATCGGAAAATCGGCGGTCATCACTTTGTCTCCGGGCGGCGTAAGCCGACGATTAAACCTGGAAACGGCAGTTGGACGCATCCGAGTGTGCGGTTGGCGGGTCGGCCGGCAAGCCTGTCCTGAGCCCCGTCGAAAGGGCGCGACGGCGCCGTCAGGCGGCCCGATAGCCGTGCAATCGAGTGCGTAGCGGCCTCACCCAAGCGGTGAAGCGGATAAGAGGTATAGCAGTTGAGATTCAACGAGCTTTTCTGGTGCATCGAAGCGGTTAATTGCCGTTGTTAGGTTAAATAATTCAAAGTCACTGTTTCTTCTGTTCCAAACGCTCGAAGCGTTGAGCCAATTCACTTACGGATTCGTTGACCATCTGAACCCAAGGCTCGGTGTAAAAACCGACACCCAACAAAACAGCGCAGACGACGCTGTTAAGCGTCACCTCGGGAACGGTGAGCCTGGTTTTCTGGCGATGTAACGCCGATTTTTTGCGCTGGGCCAGGAAGGCGCGCTGGAAGGCCCATAACAGAAATGCCGCGGCCAGGACGTTGCCTGTGGCTACGGCAATCGTGACTCCCCAGTCATGAGCTTCGATTGATCCCTCCAGAAGAAGATGGGCAGCGTCGAAACCGGGAGTCCCTGGCATCGCCATGGTGCTCAATGCGGAGACCAGGAACGTGATACCCAATAGCGGCATGAGATCGAACAGTCCTCCGAGACGTGGCAGCAGGGAGCTTCCGGCGCGACGAAACATCAAGCCGGTGGCAAATAGCAGCCCGCTAGCCGCGATGCTGAAATTCACCGACAGCAGCAAGCTGCCCGCGAACCCCTCCGAGTTCAGGCAGAATACGCCTACCACCAGCATGCCGGTATGGCTGACCGCCGCGAAGGCCAAGAGCCGCCTCAGATTCAACTGCATCAGCGCCATCAGCGCACCGTAGAACATGCCCGCCAACGCCAGAACGATAACAGCCGGCTTCAGGGTTTGGACCGCATCAGGCAATAGCGGCAGCACGAAGCGCAATAATCCGTAGATACCGACTTTCGCTCCGATCACAAATACGCCTATGGTGGCCAGGGTTCCATGTTGAGAAACCTGGGGCAACCAGGCATGAAAAGGAAATTGCGCCATCCGTACGGCCAAGCCGTAAAGGAGAAGTACGAAAGCCGCAGATTGGGCCGCAGGGGAAACCGGCGTTTCGAGCAGGTTTCCGAGCGCGAAAGTCCATTCACCGGCGGCTCGGGCGTGATTCCACCCTAAGATCAAAATGCCGAGAAATAGCATCAGCAAGCCGGTGGACATGAATTGGGTATAAAGCCGGGTCGTTTTGGGAGCTTCCGCGGAAGCGGTACTCCACCGGAGCAGGATGAACGAAACCGGTATGAGTTCGAGACAGCTCAGTAACCAAAACTGGAGCAGATCGACGGTGAAGAAAAGCGCCGTGAGCACGGCCTGGAAACCGAACAGACTGGCGACGTACAGCCCTGGCGACCGACGTTCCGGCGTAATTTCCCCATACAGCATTAACAGAAAGCTCAACAGCGACGTGACGAATACGAACAGTATGCTGAGGCCATCGACACCAAGGTGATAATGAAGGAACGGCAGCAGCGCAAAGTCTTCGGCGAACTGCAAGTGAGTGGCGCTCGAATCGAAGGCTATCAACAGATAAACCGTTAGAGCGAGTTCGAGGCCGGAGCCGGCTAGCCCGATAAAAAACGAACGCTGCTGCGACTGGGCGAAATAAGCGGCGCCCATTGCAATCAACGGCAGAAAGATCATCGTGCTGAGGATAGGAAAGGCGGATTGCGTCGCCCAGTTGATTTCACCGACCATAGGGTTCTCACACAGTTGCTAGCAGGGTGAAAAGGACGAAAAGAATCAGATAGCGCGGTTGAGCCAGGATGGATTCCAGGCGGTTGAACCGCATGCCGAGACGGCGTCCCAGGGTCACGAGGTCCATACCCAAACCTTGTAAGACCAGGCGCTCTTCGAACCAGTGGAATGCGGAAGCGAAAAGATCGGTCACGATTCCGAGCACACCGCCGACCCGGCGTTCATTGGCGCCATAACCGGCGCCGAGCCGATGTTCCTCCCGCTCGGCCAACGCAGACAGTCCCCGCATGGCGGGCGCGGGCAGTCCGACGATTTCTTCCACGACACGGCGGTCGAAAACGTTCAAATCGGCGGCGAAGCGAGCTATTGGCTTGACGAGGGCTTGATGGCCGAAATGTTCAAGCCAAAAACGCTGTAACGAGGCCGTGTAGAGCCAGCGAGAACGACCTGCGAACTCCGGAACGGGCCGGGTCGGCTGACCGAAAATACGATGCATTAGTGCCGGCGCGGTCAGGAACTGGTAGCCGCGTAACATCGTATGAGCAGCTAGATGCCAAGCCGCCAATTGCCACCAGCCGAGGCCACAAGCCAAAAACATCAGGCCGACCTGTGCGGTGGTGGAGAAAATCAGTGCGGACTTGACGTCGGTTTGCGTCAATCCGCATGCGAAACCATAAAGAGCCGTCACCAGACCCATGGCCGCCATGATGCCCATGGCGGCGGGTGCCGCTTCGAAGACCGGTTGCAGCCGCAACACCAAGAAAACACCCGCATGAATCATCACGGCGCCGTAAAAGATGGCACTGGATGGTGTTGGTCCTTCCATGGCGCGAGCGACCCAGGGCGCCAGAGGCACTTGGGCCGACTTGGCGGCGGCCGCCAGCAGGAAGCAGATAGCCATCAGACCGGCTTGGAGACCATCGAGACTCGCAGCACCTCGGGTAATCTGAGGCCATTCGACGCCGCCGGTCCAAGCGAAAGCCAAGAAAATCCCCAAGGTGAAACCGGCATCGCCGATCCGGTTGGTTACGAAGGCGTAGGTTGCGTTGGCGGAGGCGACCGGCCGGTCATAGGCGTACGCGATGAGTAGATAAGAGCACACCCCGGCCAATTCCCAGCCGATAAAGGTAAAAACGGCGTTGCCGGCCAACACCAGCAACTGCATCGCGCCGGCGAAAAGAGACAGGACGAGAAAAAAACGATGGAAGCCGGCTTCGCGGTGCATGTAATTCACCGAAAATCTGGCAACCATCAGCGAAAACAATGCGAACAGAGATGACAATGCCAGGGCGAGACTAGTCAGTGCAAAGCTGACGTTGACGAGGTAATCGCCACTAGCCAGCCAGGTGCCCAGAACGAGCTGATCCGGGATGAGGTCCACGTGACGGCACCAAAAGACCGCGATCGACACGACAAAAGACACTAGGGTTGCGCCGACTGCGATGGCTGCGGTAGAGCGCTCTCCCGCTTCTCCAGTGATAAATCCCGATATGATGCCAATGCCGATGGTCAAGGCCGCTAAAATCGGCAATCCCGGGATCAGTGTTACCAACCAATCAAGCATAAGAAATCCCCGAAGACTTTTGTTGAATCAATGCCGGCGGCAGTGGTCCCGCGTGTCCGGCATACCAGTCGGGGGAACGCTCGACGATAGGCAAGGGACGAAGCTCCCGATTCCACACCACAAAACCGGCGCCCGGCGTGAACATGGAAATTTCTCCGGTATCCGGATCGATAGCGGACAGAAGCACCCAGCCGTTCCCGATCAGTTCCTGCAATGAGGGCTGACGCTCGTAAATCGCGGTTAAAACTTCCGTTTTGTGCTCCACGACGATTTGCAGCCGCATCGCCTCGTGGATTTCGATCATCTGCCGGGGAAGCCCGGTTCGAAGATCGCTGGCCGCACCCTCCATAACGCCGAAAAGTCCGGTGACGTTATGGGGCACTTTTGTGCCGCAGCCGAAACGCTCGTTGTTCACGGTGGAAAAGTAATACTCGAGGTTGATGCCGGCACCAACGGGGCCCACCGCCAACAATACGCTTTCGAGAACATTGCCGAGGGGGTCCTGAGTCGGATCGTAAGAGATCAGAAATACCCGGCGGTCGAAAAAGCTTCCCTGACTGAAAGAGCGCCTCCCGACGAAGGCGGCGGCATTGGTGGCATGCCCGAGTTCAGGGCGTGCTTGGCTAAAGTCGGTGGCACGCTCGGCGATATGGGCGAGCGCCGTGTCAGGCGTTGGATTGCGCGGAGCGGAGGCAAGTCGCCGGCAACGCTCATGGGCCGAGAGGCGCCTTGCGGCATCCAGATCGTTCTTGAGCTTGCCGAATGCGAGGCGCGAGACTGGAGGGAGATCCGTCAGGTCGAACCAGAGGATGTCTTCATTGCAGGTATTGTGTTCCGCACCGACGAACCAGGTGTCAGCCGGAATGCTTATACCTTTTTCGGCGAGCAACCCGCGCACTTCCGGTCGGTTGGCCATGGCAGCAAAAGCGCGCGCATTGGGTCCTCCGTGGCGTCCGCTGCACGCACCGCAGTCGTAAGCGGCGAGATGCGGATTGTTTTGGCTGATCGATCCGTGTCCCATCAGGACCACCAGCGGAGCAAAGCCATAGGTCAAACCGGTGGCGCGCAAAAATGCCGCAACGCGATCGGCTTGTTCCGAGTCGGTAAAGCCGAGGCGGGGATTTTCCGGGGTCGCGGGAGCACTACCACTTGCCGCGGTAATAAATAATTCGGTGGCTACCTCGGGAACGAGCAGGGCATCCGCTCGTTGAGCAAGAGCGGTTTGCCGGGCGGGGAAAAACACTTTGCCGATCAGCGCCAGAAACACGCCGGGCGAAAGCAGGCCGATCAAAAACTGAGAAGAAACGAGATTCCGGCGGATTTCCTGGTTGAATATCGCGCCGATTCGATGACGAAGGGCTCGGCGCCGATCATGTTTGGTGCACAAATCGTCCTGGCCCTGGCGGGGGACTTCGCGCACCTCGTGTGCCGGCGTGACGACCACGGGACAGAGCGGCGTGACCTTGTCATCGTCGAGAGCGCGCCAGTTGATCGGCACACCGAAAAAGCCGGCGGCGCCCAAGGTTTCGATGCGCGGGTTCAATTCCTCTAGGTGGCGTCGAATGCCTTCCTCGCGGTCGTCGATACAGAAGACCACTTGGGCGTCCGGGCGATCGTCACGCTTCGCCCAGCGGCCCCGGCCACGATTATTGGCGAGGGCATTGAACAGTTCCTCTCGATAACGCCGCTCATAGGCGGAAAGCCAAAGATAACTGCGCTGTGACGGAGATAAATCGTCCAGCGCGGCGAGGAGGACTTCACAGGTCTGCAAAGACAGGGCGCGAACGTCATGGCTCGAGAGGCCCAAATGCTGAGCCAGACGGAACAAGCGCCAGCCGCTGTTGTAGATGGTCAGCCGTTGAGTTTTTTCCGCTAGCGCGCTGTGCTTCCAGGTAGAAATCATATCCGCTACCGACCACCAGCGCTCTCGATCGTAGTTTCCCGGGCTGGATTCGGCTACCAACTGCTGCGCGCAGTCCGCCAGATACTCGGGCAGACGGCCCTGGCACAGAGCATGACGCACCAGGAATTCGGACGGATTCCGTTCGAAATAGGCGCGCAGCGACGGCAAGGTGCCGGCTATGCCCCAGATTTCGCGGCATAGTCCTTCGATTGCCAAACGGTCCAGAACCAGTCGGATGGCCAGATAATCCATGAGCGAGGCGGGCGCTTCCCGGTTGGCCTCGTAATCGGGATGGTGCTGCCGCCAATTGATGATGCCCGACCAGCCGGGGAGTTCCAGGGCGAGCCGTTCCAAATAGGTTTCCCAGCGATTCTCCGGGAGTCCGATCCGAATCAGTTCGGCATGCACGGCGTCGACCGCCTGTTCCGGTAAAGCCGACACGGTTTCCCGCCAATCCGGAAAATCGCAGAGACCCAGCGATAGATCGTAGGACGCCGAACGGCGCCATGCCGAGTACAGTCCTTCCCGGCGATCGGCTGCATGCCAGGCGGCCAGTCCTTCGTCCAAATGGGAGGCGCTGAAGCGGATCAGTATCGGACGGACGATGTCGAGCACGTCCCGGCCCGTCAACGCGGCGAGCAGTCCGCGCAATGAGATGCCGCGGCCGACGTCGGCGAAGGCGGATTCCGTGAGTGCGCGAGCCTCTGTTCTCATCTTTTGGCGGGCAAGGGTAGTGCTTGCCGCCGCATCGTTCGACGACCGGTTGGTGTGATTCAATAAGTTCTCCGCTTGCCGAACGGTTAGATCGGTCAGATCTTCGGGGTGCAGGGCTGCCTGCTCCAGTCCGAGGACCGTCAGTCCGGCATCCCACAAGTCGCGGATCAAGCCGGCTTCCTGGAGCGCCTCTGCATTTCCCGTTATTCGCTTGACGGAGTCCATGAGGCGATGGCGCGCCTCGGGGGGAATATCGCTTTGAAACCGGTCGAGCGCCGCCATTTCTTCGATTTGCCAGTTCAATTGGCTCGGCGTTACCGCGTCCACGCCATAAACCATGGCGATGCGATAGACGTCGCGGCGCAGAATCTCTCGATCGCCGATTCGCAGCAGTGCCTCTTCGCCTCCAAGTTCCGGCATTTCGGCAAAGGCGGCAGCGAGATCTTCATCGAGAATGCGGCCTTGGGCATAGAACTTCCGGAACTCTTCCTCGGGCAGATAGCCTCGGACGCCGGTCAGTCGCTCGACGGATTCCAGGGCCTCTTGAAACGGAAGATGCTGATAACCGTGCAGCGTATTGTGGTGCACGAAATTCAGAATAGGCGCTTGTCCCGGCAACACATGATCGAGGTGGCAGACCGCTTCTTGCAGCCGCCGGCGAACGTCGGGCTTCGAACCTTTCGATTGGGGCGATAGCACGCTGGCCTCCTTAGAAGTTCTTGTGGCTGAAGATCATGCTGAGTTCATTGACGGAAGCGTTCATCAGCTCCACGATGGGGCCCGGCACGAGCCCCAGAGCCATGATGCCGACCGCCAACGTTCCCGCCGCTATCAGTTCGTGGCTGTGCAGATCGCGGACATTCTGCATTTCCGGGCGCATCGGACCGGTGAACAACCGGGCGGCGGTTCGGATGGCGTAGGATGCGCCGATGAGTACCCCTAGACTCGCAAACACCATGACCCAGCCGAAACTCTGAAAGCCCCCGATGATGGCGTGAAGTTCCGCCACGAATCCGGCCGAGCCGGGCAGTCCCATGGACGCGAGAAGCGCTAGGGTGGTGAAGAAGGCGAAGCGTGGAGTCACTTGGACCAGTGAGCTGTAGTCCGAAATTTCCCGGGTGTGAGTGCGTTCGTACAACAGTCCGATCAAGAGAAACAGCGCCCCGGCAATGAGGCCATGGGCGGTCATCTGCAAGACGGCTCCCAGCAATCCGGCTTCATTGAGCGCCGCTATGCCGAGCAGCACGACGCCCATGTGACTGATTGACGAATAGGCGATCATCGCCTTGAGATCGGTTTGCCGCCACGCCAGCAAGGCGCCGTAGACGATGCTGACCAAGGCGATGCCGGCCAGCACGGATTGAAGCGCCGAAGCGGCCTCAGGCAGCATGCCGGTCGCTTTGAGCAAGCCATAGGCGCCCATCTTGAGAAGCGCACCCGACAGTAGAATGCTCACCGGACTCGGCGCTTCAACGTGGGCGAGCGGCAACCAGCCGTGGATGGGGAAAACCGGCATTTTTACGCCGAAGCCGATCAAGAACCCCAGAAAAATCCAGATCTGCTGCTCCCGGGGCAAGCTCCGCGCGGTAGCCAGCATGGATTCCATCGTGGTGGAGTGTTCGGACGATGCGGTGAAAATCATTAATAGGCTGACCAGCATGAACACCGATCCGCCCATCGTGTACAGGACGAAATTGAGGCTCGCCGTATGTTTGCGCTTGCCGCCCCATTGGTCGATGAGAAAAAAGAGCGGTATCAGCGTCAGTTCCCAAAATACGTAGAACAAAGCCCAATCCTGAGCAAGAAAGACGCCGATCATCCCGAATTCGAGGGCGAGAAGCCAGAAATGATATCCCTTGACTCGCGTATTCACGCTTTCCGAGGCCAGCATCGCCACAAGACAGAGCAGAGCCGACAACACGACCATGGGCAGGGAAAAACCATCGACGCCGAGAGCGTAGTAACTCCCCAGTTCGGCGTTCCAGGGCAGGCTTTCCGGAAATTGAATCGCCGATGAAGACGTATCGAAATGAAACAAAAGCCAAACGGTCAACATCAGTACGACCACCGACGAGGTTATCGCGGTAGCCCGAATGGAGCGGATTTGCTGCGCCGGCAGAGCCAAAATGGCTAATGCACCGACGACCGGTGTCCAAAGGATCTGACTGAGGATATACATGATCAAACGCTCGTTTTGGCTGGCTGAGGGCCGAGTCTTGTGGTTCGATCAGCCGCGTGCCAGGAACGGTTAGTTGTTTTGGGTCGATACTATAAATGAAAATTTCAGAGGAGGTAAGCTTAACATGCGATATTCATGCAAATGGTCGCTTGATTGAAATGTCATCTAGGCCGCAACTGACCGGCAAGGCGCCGCAGCCGGAGCTTTTGCGGGGTTGCGGCGGGTTCGGCCTTGCTCTAAATTGTCCTATTCGCAAGAATCTTGCCGAATATAATCCCCCAATTTGCGCTCAATATGACATCGACCAAAACCCGCTTCGCTCCCAGCCCGACCGGACTCATGCACCTCGGTAACGCACGCACGGCGCTGTTCAGTGCGTTATTTGGAGATCGTTTTCTGCTTCGCATCGAGGATACCGATAGCGAGCGGAGCCGCAGCGAATTTGTCGATGAACTGATAAGCGATTTGCATTGGATGGGTTTGAATTGGGACGAAGGTCCCGAAACCGCCGAGCCGGATGAACGATACTTTCAATCCTGCCGCGGAGCCATTTATCAGCGGTATTATGAGGAACTGGAACAACAGGGTAGAGCGTATTTCTGCTTCTGTTCGCCGAGGGAACTGGAAATTTCCCGCAAGATTCAGTTGAGCTCCGGGCAGCCGCCGCGTTACACGGGCAAGTGTGCGCACCTGAGCGCGGCGGAGGTGAGTCGCAAATTCGAGGAAGGACTTCAGCCGACCTTGCGCTTCCGAGTACCGAAGAACGAAACGGTGGAATTCGAGGATCTCGTTCGCGGGCCGCAGAAATTCGCGACCGACGATATCGGCGACTTCATCATCCGCCGCGCCGACGGGAGTGCGGCGTTTTTCTTCTGCAACGCGATCGACGATGCGCTGATGGGCGTCACGCACGTGCTCCGGGGCGAAGACCATCTCGCCAATACGCCCCGGCAAATGCTGATTCTTGCGGCGCTCGATCTGCCGATACCCCAATATGCCCATATTTCGCTGATTTTGGGCGACGACGGAACGCCGCTGTCCAAGCGCAACGGCAGCCGCAGCCTGAATCAATTGCGCGAAGAGGGCTATTTTCCGGCGGCCCTGTTGAACATGCTGGCCCGGCTGGGCCATCACTATGAGAGCGATGAGATTATGGATTTCCAAGCGCTCAAGGCGCGTTTCGATTTGTCGCACCTCGGCAAATCGCCGGCACGGTTCGACGTTGCTCATCTGGATCACTGGCAGCAATTGGCGGTGCGTTCGGCTGACGACGATACGCTCAGGGGATGGCTGCGCAGGGAGACCGGCGCCATCGTGCCCGACGAGCATCTCGTGGCGTTCATCGAGATCGTGCGCAGCAACTGCGTTTTCCCGGAGCAGGCCGACCGGTGGGCGCGCATTCTGTTTACGGATGAATTGCAGCTCGACCCGGAAGCCGCCGAAGCCGCGAAGCAAGCCGGAGAGTCCTATTATCTCTCGGCCATCGATGCGGCTAACGCGGCTCAGGCCGAGTTCGACATATTCATGCGCGAGCTGAAAGCCAGGACCGGAGCGAAGGGCAAGGCCCTCTTCATGCCGCTACGCGCCGCATTGACCGGGCGTCTGGACGGACCGGAGCTCGGAACGATTTATCGCCTGCTGGACCCGCACCGCCTGCATCGCCGCTTGGCCGAATTCACCTACGAGTCCGAATGATGCTGAAGATCCACAATAGCCTGACCGGGCGCAAGGAAGTCTTTACCCCCATCGAACCGGGCAAGGTCCGGCTCTACGTGTGCGGCATGACCGTATACGACTACTGCCATCTGGGGCATGCGCGCGTCATGGTCGTATTCGACATGGCGGTGCGCTATTTGCGGCATCTTGGGTTTAAGGTTATTTATGTCCGGAATATCACGGATATCGACGACAAGATCATTAAGCGGGCCAACGAAAACGGCGAGTCCATTTCGGCGCTGACCGCGAGGTTCATCGATGCGATGCACGAAGACGAGCGGGCGCTGGGCGTGCTTCCGCCCGATATCGAACCGAGGGCGACGCAATCCATAGAAGACATGCTGGCCATGATTCAGGCCTTGATCGACCGTGGCTATGCCTATGTCGGCGACAACGGCGATGTCTTCTACGCCGTGTCCAAATTCGAGGGTTACGGCCGTTTGTCGGGCAAGAACATCGAAGATCTCCGCGCCGGCGAGCGGGTGGAGGTCGAGGACGCCAAGCGCGATCCCTTGGATTTCGTTCTGTGGAAAATGGCGAAGCCGGGAGAGCCGGCCTGGGATTCGCCTTGGGGCAGGGGACGTCCCGGCTGGCACATCGAATGCTCCGCCATGTCCACCCGTTGTCTCGGGCATCATTTCGACATCCACGGCGGCGGCATGGATTTGCAGTTCCCGCACCATGAAAACGAAATCGCGCAAGCCGAAGGGGCAACCGGCGAAAAGTTCGTGAACCTGTGGATGCACAATGGATTCGTGCGGGTGAACGAGGAGAAAATGTCCAAGTCCCTGGGCAATTTCTTTACGGTACGCGAAGTTCTGGCCCGGTATCGTCCCGAAGTCGTGCGGTTCTTCATTCTCAATAGCCACTACCGCAGTCCGCTCAATTACTCCGATGAAAATCTCGACGATGCCAATGCCGCGCTGACGAGGCTTTATACCGCCTTGCGCGGACTCCGCTGCGATCTGCCGGTTTCCGAGGGAGAGGGCAGGAGCAAGGACTTCATCGCCCGTTTCGAAGAGGCGATGAGCGACGATTTCAATACCCCGGAAGCGATTGCTGTGCTGTTTGATCTGGCGCGTGAGATCAATCGGGGGCGGAATTCGAATGTAGAGGAAGCGGAAACTTTAGCGCGAACCTTAAAGCAACTCGGTGGACTTCTTGGCCTGTTGCAGACAGATCCAGAAGAGTTTTTCAAATCGGGAGTTGGAGCAGTGAGGCTCGGTGTTACCGTTGGCGCTCAGCTCGATGCGATGCTTATTTGGAGTGACGAACGCATCGAGCAAAAAATTCAAGAGCGCTTAGACGCCCGCAAGAACAAAGACTGGGCCACCGCCGACCGCATTCGGAATGAACTCAAGGAGCAGGGCATTGTGCTGGAAGATACGGCTGGCGGTACCACCTGGCGGCGAATTTGACTTGAATCGACCGGCTGCTTGAGGCTATATCCGAAGGAGGGTGTTTCGTCGGTCCGGATATAAGGCGGGGAAAAGCATAATCCGTTGAAAGAGACGGAAAGGCGGTTTGGATCGGAAATTCCAAGGGAGGAGTTGTGAAACTTGAAGCCGACAAGATTAGGACTATCGGAATTCGCGCAGGATTCCTTTTGGCGATTATTGCCATGGGAATCGTTGCTTTTCGGTCTTCCGGAGGCGCGTATGAGTCCGAAGGGCAACCGTTTTCAGTGGAAGTCATCGCCCAACAGGAAGACGTGGTCTGGGGTTTCGATTTTTTGCCCGACGGACGGATCGTATTCACGGAACGAGACGGACAGCTGCGCATCCTCGATCCGAGTACCAGATCGGTGCAAACCGTTCAGGGGGCGCCGGCCGTGGTTCAGGCCGGACAAGGCGGACTGCTGGACGTGAGGGTTCATCCCGAGTTCGACAAGAACGGCTGGATTTATCTGACCTATTCGGAAAAAGCGACCCACGGAATGACCACGGCCCTAGGCCGCGGCCGGCTGGAAGGAACGGAGCTGAAGGATTATCGGAAGCTTTTCAGTGCCTTCGAGCCGAATGGAAATAACATTCACTTCGGCTCCCGCATCGAATTCGATGGGGCCGGCAAGCTCTTCATCTCGGTTGGCGATCGCAACGAGCGGCACAATGCGCAAGATTTGCGCTACCACAACGGCAAGATTCTGCGTCTGAACGAGGACGGCAGCGCGCCCGTGGACAATCCGTTCGCGAATAATCCCGACGCCAAACCGGAGATTTGGAGCTACGGTCACCGCAATCCGCAAGGCCTGGCGAAGCATCCGATTACCGGCGAGTTATGGGAGAGCGAATTCGGTCCGCGCGGCGGCGACGAAATCAATGTGATCCGTCCGGGAGCGAACTACGGCTGGCCCGTAATCACGTATGGACGCGAGTATTGGGGACCGAAAATCGGCGAAGGCACCGAAAAAGCCGGTATGGAACAGCCTGTGGCGTATTATGTGCCGTCCATTTCCCCGTCCGGAATCGCTTTCTATTTCGGCGACGCCTTCCCGAGATGGAAGGGCAATCTGTTCGTGGCCAATTTGAGCGGTCAGCACCTTCGCCGACTGGTGATAGACGACAACAATAAGGTCGTGAAGCAGGAGGAACTGCTGAATGACCTTGGCGTTAACTTTCGCCATGTAAGAACGGGACCGGAAGGGTTTCTTTATTTTTCGACCGACGACGGCAAAATCGCCCGCTTGGTGCCAAATCTCTAATTTAGTCCGCTATTTGTCGCGGAAAGGCAAACTGAGTATCGTTCAATTTCGATAAGATTATGAAACTACAGAGTTCTGAGGATTTGTCATTCGGTGACTTCGACCCAGGCCCCGGACCGTACGACGCCTTTCGGTTTTGTCCCCGGTGCGGCGGTGAGCATTTGAGCGTTCAGGAGCAGCGCGCGATAAGATGCGGCCGCTGCGGGTTCTTGTACTTCTTCAACACGTGCACGGCTGCGGGCGCGTTCGTTTTTCACCAGGATCAGCTCATTCTATGTGTGCGTGCCAAGGACCCGGCGAAAGGCAAGCTGGACCTTCCCGGCGGGTTCATCGAATTCAACGAAACCGTGGAAGATGCGTTACAGCGAGAAATCGGAGAAGAGTTGAACATCCAAACGACCAATTACCGCTATCTCGCCAGCGCGCCGAATGATTACCTATACGGCGGCGTACTTTACAAAGTAACGGATATGTTTTTCCTTTGCGATGCGCCGCAGATCGACACGCTCAGGGCAGCGGACGATGTAGCGGATTATCGGCTGGTATCGCCTGACGAAATCGAGCCCGAAGAATTGGCATTCAACTCGACCAGACTGGCGCTCGTAAAGCTTCGGGCGTGGCTGGATCAGAACTGAAAACTATTAGAGCATTTTCCGGTTTGGTGTAGCGCTAGTAGGTCGGCAATCCTTTGCCGACACCTTCGTCGGCAAAGGATTGCCGACCTACCACTGAAAACCGTTAACCTGCGGTCTCCGGATTGCGGTAGGTTTGCCAGATCAGCCGGAACGACGAAGTCAATTCGATTCCGGAACTGCTGCCCCACGCATCCAGCTCGTTCATGCCGAACCATCGGCACTCGTCTATTTCGCTGGGATCGGGTTGCAGAGCGCCGGAATGAACGACCCGATAAACCTGAATGAATTCCCATCCGGTTTGCGCTGAGGCGGGCAGCTTGAACAAGAATCGAAGAGGCGAGCGGCTCGCGATTCCGAGCTCTTCGCCCAATTCCCGCATCGCGCAGTCATCGTAGCTTTCGCCCCAGTCGACGTGCCCGGCGGCGGACGTGTCCCAGAGTCCGGGATTGATGTCCTTGGTCCGCGAACGCTTTTGCAGAAGTATTTCCTCGAGATCGTTGAAAACCAGGATGTGCACGGCCCGATGCTGCAGTCCGAGCTCATGGACTTCGCCGCGCACACGCGGGCCGACAACGCGATCGTGCTCGTCGACTTCATAAAGTAGTTCGTCGTTCATAGAAAGTCACATGTCGGTTTTGCCGTGAATGCCGCGACGGATTCACGGCGGCAGCGATATGAGATGGACCATGGAACGCTATCGCGCCGAGGCTGGAACCGCCGCGACGGCATTCCGGCCGGACTCGTAAACTTCCCATCCGCCGCCGAGCGCCTTATAGACTGCGATCAGACTGGTTGCAGTGGCGGTCTGGCTTTGGGCCAGCAGTTCCTGATCCAAGAGCAAGCGGCGTTCGGCGTCCAGCACGGTGAGGAAATCCGTAATGCCGTCCTCGAAACGAAGATGCGCGAGCTGATGAGCGCGCTCGCTGGAGGTCGCGGCCGAAGCCAGCAGCCCGCGGCGGGCGCGTTGCCGATTGTAACTCACCAATGCATTTTCGGTTTCCTCGAGCGCCGTGAGTACGGTTTGCTCATAATTTGCGAGGGTGGCATCCGCGCTGGCGTCCGCCGCCCTGATGCGGGCACGGACGCGCCCGAGATCCAGGAACGCCCACGAAATCCGTGGCCCCGCCGAGAAAGCCTCCGTACCGGACGCGCCGAGACCCGACAGAGTTCGGGATTCCAAGGCGATCGTGCCGTTGAAGGTCACTCGTGGAAAAAGATCGGCCGTAGCGACGCCGATCCGGGCGGTAGCCGCGGCCAAATTGCGTTCGGCAACGCGAATATCGGGGCGGCGGCGCATCAGATCGGCCGGCGCCCCGATATGGATCGTTTCCGGAATCTTGGGCATCGGGGCCGGTTCTGACAGGCGCGCGGAGAGCGTGTCAGGAAGCTGGCCGATCAGCACGCCGAGGCGATGGATGTTTTCGCGAATCCGGGTTTGAATCGGCGGAATCGTTGCCAGCGTGGAGTCCAATTGGGCCTTGGCGCGCGAGGTGTCCAGCTCCGTGCCGCGTCCGGCTTCCAGTCTGGCTTGAGTCAATTCCAAGGTCGCGGCCTGGTTGTCGGCGTTTTTTTGAGCGACGTCCAGTTGATTCTGCAGACCGCGCAACTCGAAGTAGTTAAGCGCTACCTCCGAAATGACGCTGACCAGCAGGTCGCGCAGATCGGCCTCCGCGGCATCCACCTCGGCATCACGCGCCTCGACGCTACGCCGTATCCTGCCGAAGAAGTCCACTTCCCAAAAAGCGTCGAAACCGACATTGAAGAGCTCGAGCTCGCGCGGCGCGAAGGTCCGGCGGTTCATGGCGTCGAAACTTCGCTTTTGCGTCGTGTAATTGGCGTGGCTCGTAATGGTCGGCAAGAGATCCAGCCCGGCTTCCAGGTAAAGGGCGCGCGCAACGCGGAGATTCGCCTCTGCCGCCTTCAGATCACGGTTGTTGCTCACTGCTCGGTCGATGAGGTCCGACAGAACCGGATCGTCGAACTGCTTCCACCAAGCCACTTCGATGCCGTCGCGTTTGAACTCGGGAAGCACGGCGTTGGCGAACTGCGCTCCGGGCGCCGCGTCCGGTTTCGTGTAGTCGGGACCGACTGCGCAGGCGGAAAGAAGCGCAGCGATCATGATCGGGACGACATTGCGCGCGGACGCGCCCAAAAAGCGATCGCGCCTTTCAAATCGCTCGGACTGGACGGAAGAGCAAGGTATAGACATATTTTTGCGAAATTAGGGACTGTTATTCGGCGTGGAGTGAGTCTTGGTATCGGTAGGTTCGGGCGATGGCCGCTGACGGCGCTCGACCAGTCTCCGCATGACGACATAGAACACTGGAGTCAGCAACAGACCGAAGAACGTGACTCCCAGCATGCCGCTGAAGACGGCGGTGCCGAGTATCCGCCGTGATTCGGCACCGGCGCCGCTGGAAATGACCAGCGGGAATACGCCGAGAATGAAGGCGAAGGAGGTCATCAAAATGGGCCGAAGGCGGAGGCGCGCGGCTTCGATGGCGGCTTGATAGCGGTCCCTGCCCTTATCTTGAAGATTACGGGCGAACTCGACGATCAGGATCGCATTCTTGCTGGCCAATCCGACCAGAACGATAAAGCCAACCTGAGTGAAGATATTGTTGTCCATGCCGCGGAGCGATACGCCGGCCATAGAGCTCAAGAGGCACATGGGCACGATGAGAATGACGGCGAAGGGCAACGACCAGCTCTCGTACTGCGCAGCCAGGGCAAGAAACACGAAGATCACGCTCAGCGGAAATATGATCATGGCGGTATTGCCCGCGAGAATCTGCTGAAGGCTGAGTTCGGTCCATTCGTAGCCCATGGTGAGCGGGAGCTCTTGATTCACCACCTTTTCCATCAAGGCGATGGCTTGGCCGGAACTGACGCCGGGCAAGGTGCTGCCGTTGATTTCCGCCGACGGATACATGTTGTAGTGCGCCACCTTGTCCGGACCCACCGTTTCGCGAATATCGACCAGGGTACCCAGCGGAACCATATCGCCGTTCCGGTTGCGGGTCTTGAGATTGGCGATATCCGAAGGCCTCAGTCTGAACTGCGAATCGGCCTGCGCCGTGACCTGGTAAGTTCTGCCGAACCGGTTGAAATCGTTGACGTACAGCGAGCCGAGATAAATCTGGAGCGTGTCGAAGACGCTGCCCAAAGGAACATCATACGACTTGGCCTGAGTCCGGTTTACGTCCACGTAGACTTGCGGCACGCTGGACCGGAATGTCGTAAATAAGCCGACCAATCCGGGTTGCTGGTTGCCCTTGGCAACGACTTCGCTCGCGATACGTTGCAATTCGTCCGGGCCGACGTTGGCGCGGTCCTGGATTTGCAGCTTGAAGCCGCCCACCGAACTGAGGCCGCGAACCGGCGGAGGCGAGAACACCGCGATATGAGCGTCCTCTATCCCCGAGAGATTCTGGCGCAGCTTGTTTATGATCGCTTCCGCGGAAAGTTCCGGATGGCCGGCGCGGTCGTCGAACGGGGCGAGACGGGCGAACATGGTGCCGGCGTTGGACTGGCTGGCTCCGGCCAGCACCGAATATCCAGCGTATGCGTTGACATGCGAGATGCCCTCGGTTTTCAGGATGATGTCCGTGGCGCGCTTGATCACCGCGTCGGTACGTTCCAGCGAGGCGGCATCGGGGAGCTGTGCGTACAGAATGAGATAGCCTTGATCCTGTTGAGGGATGAACCCGGTCGGCACCTTGGAGAAAGCCAGAAAATTGAGTCCGTTGAGCACGACATAGAGCACCAGAACCACACTTGTGATGCGGATCAGTCGGCCGACCAGTCGTGAATAGCCCTCGCTGAAGGCGCCGAAAATCCGGTTGAAGCCGCGGAAAAACCAGCCGAAGAGCCGGTCGAACAGGCGCGTGAACCAATCTTTGTCACCGTGGGCCCGGTCCAGAAGCAGGGCGCAGAGAGCCGGACTCAAGGTGAGCGAGTTGAATGTGGAAATGACCGTGGACACCGAAATGGTCAGGGCGAACTGCTTGTAGAAAGCCCCGGACACGCCGGTAATGAAGGCCGTCGGTACGAACACCGCAACCAACACCAATGAGGTTGCGATGATGGGGCCGACGACTTCTTCCATGGCGCGCCGGGTCGCTTCCCGTGCCCTGAGGCCGAGTGCGATGTTCCGTTCGACGTTCTCGACCACGACGATGGCGTCGTCTACCACGATACCGATGGCGAGAACCAGTCCGAACAAGGAAAGCGTGTTCAGCGAGAGTCCCATGGCCGCCATGACCGCGAAGGTGCCGATGAGCGACACCGGTACCGCCAGGAGCGGGATGATGGTGGCCCGCCAATTCTGTAGGAATATCAGTACGACGACGACGACCAGCAGAATGGCTTCGAAGAGGGTCTCTACGACGGCAGCGATGGATTGGGTGACGAACACCACGGTGTCATAGACGAGCAGGTAATCGAGCCCCTCCGGAAAGCGCTGCTTGAGCTTCTCCATGGCTTCCACTACCGCTTTCTTGGTCTCGATCGCGTTGGATCCCGGCAGTTGGAAAATAGCCACGCCTACCGTTGCTTTCCCGTCGAGGTTGAGCGACGAACTGTAATCTTTGGCTCCCAGTTCGATCCGTGCTACGTCCTTGAGTCGTGTCACCTGGCCGTCTTTTCCGGTCTTGATGATGATGTCGCCGAACTGGCTTTCATCCGTCAGCCGGCCCATGGTGGTAACGGTAAGCTGAAATTCGATTCCTCCCGGCGTAGGCGGTTGCCCGACGACACCGGCTGCCACTTGGATGTTCTGCTCGCGTATAGCGTGTACCACGTCGGTGGATGTCAGATTGCGGGCGGCTACCTTTTCCGGGTCCAGCCAGATCCGCATGCTGTATTCGCGGCCGCCGAACAGCACGATGTCGCCTACGCCGGGCAGGCGAGCCAGCACATCCCGGATTTGCAGCAGCGCGTAATTGCTGAGATACACGCTGTCGTAGCGCCCGTCGGGGGAAATCAGGTTCACCACCAGGCTCAAGTCCGGACTGCGTTTGCGCACGGTGATGCCTTGCCGGCGCACTTCTTCAGGCAGCCTCGGCTCGGCCAAAGCCACACGGTTCTGGACCAGCACCTGCGATTTGTCGAGATCGGTGCCCGGTTTGAACGTGATGGTCAACTGCATCACGCCGTCGTTGGTGGACTGGGACGACATGTACAGCATGTCCTCGACGCCGTTGACCTCCTGTTCGATGGGAGTCGCCACCGTTTCGGCCAGCACTTTCGCATTGGCGCCCGGATAGGTCGCGCGCACGACGACGTTGGGCGGTGCGATCTCGGGGTATTGGGCGATGGGCAGCGCAAGCGACGCCAGCCCTCCGACGAGAACGATGAGAATCGAAAGAACCGACGCGAAGATAGGGCGGTCGATGAAAAAGTGAGTAAATCTCGTCATGGCCGGACGTCGTGTCTCCGATTAAGTACCGTCGGTCTCTGAAAGCGTGACTCGCTCCGCCTCAATTTTGGTGCCGGGACGTATTTTTTGAATGCCTTCGATGATTACCCACTCGCCAGGCTGCAAACCTTCCGATATCACCCGCATCTGGCCGGCGGCAGTGCCCGGTACGATCCGACGGTATTCGGCCGAGCCATCGTCTTTCGCGATCCAGACGAACTTCTGGCCTTGATCGGTGCCGATGGCTCTGTCGGGAACCAGAAGGCCTTGATAAGGTGGGCTTCCGGGCACGCGAAGCCGAGCGAAGAATCCGGGGCTCAGGAGTTCGTTGGGATTGCTGAAAACGCCTCGGGCGCGCAAGGTGCCGGTGCTCGGATCCATGCGCGGTTCGATGTAATCGATGTAACCCTGATGAGGAAATTCGGACTCGTCGAGCAGGGCCAATTTCGCTGGAATTCGAGTTTCGCGAGCGCTCGTCCGTTTCCCGGCTTCGGCCAAGCGCCTGTATTTAAGGACCGCCCGTTCGTCTGCGTCGACATAAACGTAAACCGGATCGATGGATACAATGATCGTCAGCAAAGTCCCGCCGCCGCCGCCGCCGCTGACCAAGTTGCCCGGGGTGACAAGCTCGCGTGCGATTCGCCCGCCGATAGGCGCTCGCACCTCGGTGAATTCCAGGTTCAACCTGGCTGTCTGAGCAGCCGCCTCGGCCGCACGAACGGCGGCGATGGCTTCACGCTGACCCTTGCTGCGGGCGTCGTATTCTTCTTCGGAAATGGCCTTGGCCCGTCTTAGATGCTCCGCCCGCTGCAAGTCGTTTTTGGCAAGTTCGAGCCGAGCCTTGGCCCGTTCGAGTTCTCCCTCCGCCCGGTTCAGCTCGGCCCGATAAGGTCTCGGATCGATGACAAACAATAAATCGCCCTTTTTTACCTTGTCGCCAGCCTTGAAGTTCACTCTGTCCAGATAGCCGTCGACTCTCGCACGGACTTCCACGGTTTCCATCGCTTCTATGCGTCCGGTGTACTCGTCCCATTCCAAGACTTCCTTTTGTAGCGGTTGGGCGACTTTGACTTTCACCGGCGGCATTTGACTCTCGGCCGCTTGGTTTTCCGAGCGGTTGCTACAGCCGAAGAGCTGTACGATCAGCGCTGCGCAAAGGAGGAGCCACAGCGCGATGCGGCGAAAAGTAGTGCGGGGAGAAGTTCGGTATGACGAACGGCATGCTCTAGCGGCAGCAAACGAAACTAGCATAAGTTTGGCGTATTAAGCGGGAGCGATCGGGAGTAGCGACACGGCACGAAAAGAAAGGGTAAGATATCGTTTCATTATTCTCGCTAAACTGGACGACTGTGTCCATCTATTAAAGTGAAAAGTAACGATAATGAATCGAATAGGCCGACCTAGGAAGGGTGAATCTGCCATCCGCCGTGATCAACTTCTGGATCATGCACTTCGGCTATTTGTAGAGCGAGGCTACGGCAATGTAAGCCTGGAAACTATCGCCCGCGAGGCTCGCGTGTCTCTCCGTACCATTTATCGATACTTTGGCGGTAAGGCAGATTTATTCGGAGCGGTCATTCGCCACTATAGCGATCTGTTGGTGGCGACGTTGCCGTTAGACCAAGCCTTGGCCAAACCGTTGGAGGAAACACTGATCGTGTTCGGAAAGCATTTTCTTTTTCGGCTTTCCCGTCCGGAAATCATTCGCTTGCGTGCGCAATTGATCGCCGAGGCACATCAATTTCCGGAGCTTGCAGCGGAGTTTTATGAGCAGGGACCGCAGCGGACGCTGGATCGGCTCGAGAAGTTTTTCGGCATGCATCAGCAAGTAGGTCATGTGATCGCCATGGATCCGGCATTTTTAGCCGGACAGTTTGTCAACGCACTCCGCGGCGAGCGCTTCCAGCGACAACAACTAGGCTTGGAGAGCGCTCCTACCGAAGATGAGGTCGAGCATTGGACAGAACAAGTGGTGAAATTATTCCTGCGGGGCTGTTTAAACAGAACGGACGCAGGTTGATCGGCCGAGACAATGCGGTACAGCTCCGCTTATCGAGCTGGGGGCGCTTTTCATACTGTTCATTGCTTGGTGAATGGAGCAAAAAATAAAGCTGCCTTTTCAAGCAGCTTAGAGAGGAGGTAGGTAATGGGATTCGATGTCAAAAATAGGCGCGATAGTGGTCAGTTTTGATGCTCGTCTTGCCATATTCCGCCATCGCGTACACTTTAAGAAGCTTCATCGCGTTTTGTTCGCCGTACCATTGCCCGGTCATCGGGTCTTGCCATTCGATTCGATAACTTTCGCTGCCGGATTGCCTTCGCCGTTTCCAGCCGCATCCCCAGAGCATGAAGACGGTTAGAAAGCGTTCCAGAAAAACTCTTAGCGATGTTTTCATGAGTGTCCCTCACTGCGATGATGGTGAAGCCAACTTCTGAGTGGTCACGGTCACTCCGCGTTTTGGAAATGCCTTTGCCAGTAGAAAATCACGCTTATTCATCTTTAAGCAGAATTCATGCCATTGATCGAGGGCGTTAATTCGCTCGAAAATTCATCAAAATGATGGTCGAAATTTCGATTTCTTTCCCGAGAGGTGCAAATCGAAAAGATATTGCACCAAGATGTGGCTTTTTCAGCGGTTTGAGGCGATTCTAATGTTGCGGTCCCGCCGTTTAGGGAAGCGCGTTGACATGGCAACAGCAGGATTAAAGAATTTGGGATACTTTAATGAGTCATGCTAGATCAGTTTGTTGTGATAAGGGGTCAGCTTGACGGCACAGGGGTGAGCATCGTGAGAAATGCAATTATCTTCGGCGGATTTTCGTTGGTGGTTTCTTCTGTAGGTTGGGCTGGCGACGACCCACGGTATCCGGCCTATGATTTCGAGCCCAAAGTGATCATTTCGGCGCCCGAAGGGGCAACGGGTGATTCATCGAAAGCAGAAATTCCGGAGCCGGATCCGAGATACCCAGCGGCTTACTTCGAACCGAAAGTGATCATACCGGCGTCCGAAGAGGCGGAAAAAAAAGTTCCGGAGGAGAGCCCGCAACCGGATCCTCGATATCCAGCCTATCACTTTGAGCCGAAAGTCATTTATCAGGAGAAATAGGCGACCGATAAAAGACCGAGACTCGGCGATTGCCGTTTAAGCGGCGAGCGGCCGCGCCAGTCGTCGGCCAAGCCGGTCGCCACTTTAGGATGCCCCGGTCTCGGTTGACCGGGCGCTATCCACGCAAGCCGAGAAGGCGGAGCGATCATAAATTTTTCGTGGGCGTAGTTTTTTGCCGCTTCGGCAGTGATTATCGCTGCGGCTCAGTACGGGTACGGATAAGTGCGGGGCTGCTGTTCGCCATACGGAGAGGGGTGGTGCCCATCGTTGTAACTGCTGTAACCGGGCTGACGGTTGTAGTAAGACTCGCGTTTTTTCTTCTGGTCCATGTAATAGCCAGCTGCTCCGCCGACGACGGCCCCGACCGCGCCGCCCACGAGCGCACCTCGTCCGCCATCGTCGGCGGCATGTCCTAGCAATGTGCCGCCGGCAGCACCGATTGCGGCACCGGTGACCGTATTGCGATACGCATAATCGCCATGGTTGTGATATCCGGTAGACGCACAGCCCGTTAGCGCAATCGTAAAGGCCAGCACCATTAACCTATTTCTTAGCTTGTTCACGGCATTCGCTCCTTTTCTGAGAAGGCGCGATTAGTATTGTTCCGGTTTCCTGAACGGAGGCTGAACACCGCAGCTCCGTCGAGAAAGACCAGGACTGCGGAGGCGGAAGCCCGCAATGAAGATGTTTTCGTTCAGTCGAGCCAACCGAAGGTTCGTTCGACCGCCTTGCTCCAGCCGGCATAGAGCCGCTCCCGAGTCTCGGCCGTCATTCGCGGTTGCCATTCCTTGTCTTTTCGCCATAAGTCGCGCAGTTCCTTGATGTCGGTCCAAAAGCCAACAGCGAGACCGGCTGCGTACGCTGCTCCGAGTGCCGTCGTTTCGGTCACGATGGGGCGAATAACCGGAGTGCCGAGTATGTCGGATTGGAATTGCATGAGGGTCTCGTTGACGACCATGCCGCCGTCCGCTTTGAGAGCATCCAGATTCAGGCCCGTCTCCTGCCGCATCGCGTCAACGATGTCACGGGTCTGATAGGCCGTGGCCTCCAGTGCGGCTCGGGCAAAGTGGCCCTTGTTCACGTAGCGGGTCAGCCCGATTACGATTCCCCGTGCGTCGCTGCGCCAGTAGGGCGCGAATAGGCCGGAGAAAGCCGGGACGATATAGATGCCGCCGTTGTCCTCGACGGTATTGGCCAGCGACTCGACTTCCGCGGAGGTCCGAATGAGTTCCAGATTATCCCTGAGCCACTGCACGAGAGCTCCTGTGACCGCTATCGAGCCTTCAAGCGCGAAGATTGGAGCTGCGCCGCCGAGTTGGTACGCTACTGTCGTGATGAGCCCATGGCGGGATTGCACCGGCTTAAGGCCGGTGTTCAGAAGCATGAAGCATCCGGTTCCATAGGTGTTTTTTGCTTCCCCCTCGGCGAAACAGGTTTGCCCGAATAAGGCGGCTTGTTGATCGCCTAAAATACCTGCGACCGGAACGCCGGCGAGTGCCCCTTGGGCGACGCCGTAAATTTCGGATGAAGAACGGATCGTCGGCAGGATGGAAGCGGGTATATTCATGGCGGCGAGCAGTTCTTCGTCCCATGCCAGGGTTTCAAGATTCATCAACAGCGTGCGCGAGGCGTTGCTTACGTCGGTGACATGTGCGCCGCCCTCCTTACCGCCGGTTAGGCTCCAAACCAGCCAGCTGTCGATCGTGCCGCACAGCAACTCGCCGCGTTCGGCCTGAATCCTGGCCTCTTCTACGTTATCCAACAGCCATTGAAGTTTGGGCCCCGAAAAATAGGTGGCGATCGGCAGTCCGGTTCTTGCGCGAAATCTATCCTGTCCGCCTTCGATGGCAAGCCGCTCGCAAATTTCGGCGCTGCGCGTATCTTGCCAAACGATGGCGGGATATACCGGTTTCCCGGTGATTTTATCCCAGACGACAAGCGTTTCGCGCTGATTAGTCACTCCGAGAGCTACGATTTCATCGGCTTCGACTTCCGCTTTTCGCAAGGCCTCTACGACCACCGCTTGGGCGTTTCGCCAGATTTCCAGCGGATCGTGTTCAACCCAGCCGGGCCTAGGGTAGAACTGCCGGTGCTCGGCTTGAGCCATCGCTCCCGCACGTCCGGTGTGATCGAAGAGAATGCACCGAGTACTGCTGGTGCCTTGATCGATGACGGCGATATAACGGGGCATGGTGTGACTTCAAAAAATCGTTGGCTTCCGGGATGCGTGCCTGATGCCACATCCCGTGATTGCCTACCTATCACGGCCTCATCATGCGGGCAAGTAAAATTTGAAGGATGCCGAACGGAAATCCGCGAGTAAAAGAGGCCGATCGAAAGAAACGCTATCGACGCTTCGGTCATTTTTCCAATCCAAACCGGCCCATAAAGTCAGCCTACCCGGTTTGCCTAATCAATTGATAAGGATTATCATTTAGCTTTCTGAAAAACCGTAGCAATCGCGCGGTTGACTTACTTCTTCGAACTTGAGAGGACCGAACATCATGCAGAACAGGACATACTCGGGCCGGTTTGTCGTTTTAAGCGCACTTTTGATGGTTTGCGGCTCGGTTTCGGCGGCTGAGACCTATACGCTGATCATTAAGGAACATCGTTTCGAACCGGCAGAGCTCGAGGTGCCTGCAGGCCAGAAGATCAAACTGGTCGTGAAAAACGAAGACCCCACGCCGGAGGAATTCGAGAGTCGATCCTTGAAGAGGGAAAAGATCATTCCAGGCAAGAGTCAGGTCACCGTATCGATCGGTCCACTTGATCCGGGTACGTATGATTTTTTTGGCGAATTTCATGAGGAATCCGCCAAAGGGCACATCGTTGCAAAATAAAGCGGTATTGGTCAGAACATGTTAGCCACTGCAATCATCGTATTCCGAGAGGTCATCGAGGCCGCACTGGTGATCAGTATCGTCATGGCGGCCAGCCGCGGCGTTGCCGCTCGCAGTTGGTGGATATGGAGCGGCGTCGGAGGCGGGCTTATAGGCGCCTGCGTGGTTGCGGGTTTTGCCGATACCCTCGCGGAAGCGGCATCGGGTGTCGGGCAGGATCTTTTCAACGCGGCCGTGTTGTTTACCGCGGTCGCGATGCTCGGTTGGCACAATATCTGGATGCAGCGTCACGGGCGAGAGCTCGCCCAGGCGATGAGCCAGGTCGGAAAAGCCGTGCTGTCGGGCGACCGGCCGCTCTATGCTCTGGCAGTCGTGGTGGGGCTCGCGGTGCTACGGGAAGGCTCGGAGGTCGTTCTCTTTTTATATGGGATCGCGTCAGCAGACGGAAGCCATACGGGATCGATGCTGACGGGCGGAGTCGTCGGCATTTCGCTCGGCACAGCCGTGGGCTTGGCGATGTATTATGGTTTGCTTCGTATTCCTACGCGTTATCTATTCAAGGTTACCAGTTGGCTTATTTTATTTTTGGCCGCCGGCCTGGCTTCTCAGGGAGCGGCCTATCTGGTGCAGGCCGATCTGCTTCCGCCTTTGGGTCACGAGGTGTGGAATACCTCCAATTGGTTGTCCGAAGACAGTTTGATCGGTCAAGTCTTGCATACTCTGTTGGGTTACGTGTCCCGTCCGGACGGCGTGCAGATCCTGTTTTATCTCGCGACGCTCGCCACTATCGCAAGTTTGATGCGGGTATTCGGCGACAGACCGGCACGGCCGGCCGGACACTGACGAGCGTCTCCGAGACCAAACCCGCAGCGATGTCGATTAGGCTGCGGCCTTGTGCGTAGGCACTAAAGGCGATTGAATACCCGGCATGGTAAAGCAGTCGCCCGGTGAGTCATTCACGCCGTCTATCGAAAAAAGGACAGTATCCGGCCGTTATATTCTCGTGCTGAAGGGGGGCTGGAATTTGCGCGGCCTGTCGGCGGAGGGGGCGCGTCTTCGCGAACAGCTTCAGGTCTATGCCCGCGATGAAGCAAGCGAGTGGGACATCCGCGAAGTTGCCGCCTTGGACAGTGCGGGGGCATTTTTGCTTTGGAGAGCCTGGGGTGGGCAGTTGCCAGGCAAGGTCTATTTGCGCCCCGAGCAGGAGTCTACGTTCATCCGGTTGCAGAACTGGTCTGCAACCTCCTTCGGGCCGATAGTCCGGCATGCGAAACCGGTCGGTGAGCGCGTTCGAAGCTTCTTTTCCGTTGGAACCGAACATTTAAGGGCGCTTGTCTCGATACTCGGACAATTGATCTTGGATGTGGGGCATGTGCTGCGCCATCCTCGGGACGTGCCGTGGCGGGAAATCTCGGCGGCGATTCATGAGACCGGGGGACGTGCGTTGGGCATTACCGCTTTGGTCGGGTTTCTCATCGGAATCGTGGTTAGCTACCTCTCGTCCCTGCAATTACAAACCTTCGGCGCTCAAATCTACATCGTCAACATACTCGGGCTGAGCATTATCCGAGAACTCGGTCCACTGCTTGCAGCCATTCTCGTGGCGGGACGCTCGGGATCGGCCATGACCGCGCGTATCGGTGTGATGCGAGTCACTCAGGAATTGGATGCGCTCGAAGCGCTAGGTATTTCCCGTTCGCTACGCCTTATTTTTCCAAAAGTCGTCGCCCTGATGGTTGCCTTGCCGCTCCTGGTCGTTTGGACCGATGCGATCGCATTGATCGGCGGAGCGATCGCCGCGCATTTCGAACTGGGAGTTGGTTATTATCAATTCTTCATGAAATTACCTGATGCGGTACCGGCGGCCAATTTCACGATCGGGTTCGGCAAGGGAGCGGTGTTCGGGCTGTTCATCGCACTCTTGGCTTGTCATTTCGGCTTACGCATAGAGCCGAACACCGAGAGTTTGGGCAATGAAACCACCCGCTCGGTGGTCGCATCAATTACTCTAGTAATCTTGATCGACGCTGTTTTCGCAATCCTGTTCCGCGGGGTAGGGCTGTAATCATGAGCGATCCCGTCATCCGAATGGAACGGATTTGGACCTGTTTCGGAAAAAACGTGGTGCATCGGGACATCAGCCTGACGCTGGGCAAGGGGGAAATCTTCGGGTTGGTCGGCGGCTCTGGGAGCGGCAAGACGGTGCTGATGCGGGAAATGATCGGACTCCAGGAGCCGACCCGTGGCAAAGTCTACCTCTTCGGCGAGTGTCTGCAAGAGGCCGCGGCCGATCGTCACCAGCGGCTCCGCAACCGTTGCGGCGTGCTTTTTCAGGGAGGAGCTTTATTCAGTGCCCTGAGCGTTTTCGATAACATCGCATTCCCATTGCGTGAATTCGGTCTTTTCGATGAAGAACTCATCGGCCATTTGGTACGTATGAAGCTTACTATGGTGGGGTTGACCGAAAACGCCGGTTTGTTGATGCCATCCGAACTGTCCGGCGGCATGATCAAGCGGGTCGCCTTGGCGCGGGCGCTGGTGATGGAGCCTGAATTGCTGTTTCTCGATGAGCCGACCTCGGGGCTCGATCCCGTGCTGAGCGAAGAGTTTGTCGATCTACTGAGCGGGCTGCATCGGGAACTCGGCTTTACGGTGGTCATGGTGACGCACGATTTGGACACGGTAAAAGATTTATGCACGAAGGTCGGCGTACTGGCCGATCAGCAGCTAGTCGTGTGTGGTCCGGTTGAGGATGCGTTGGCTTCCGAACATCCTTTTGCCCGGCATTATTTTCATGGAAAGCGCGGTCACCGCGTTTTCGAGCGGATCGGTTGATATGGGTAGAGAAACCTATGCATTCCTGACCGGATTGTTCGTAATCATTTTGGGTGCGGCGTCGATCATCGCCGCCTTATGGTTGGGGAACTACGGCGAAGAATACAAGAGCTATTATGTCGTCACCCAGGGAGCGGTTTCGGGGCTCAATCCCGAGTCGACCGTCCTTTTTCGCGGCGTGAATGCCGGCAAAGTGTCATCCATCAGTTTCGATCCTGAAGACCGCCGGAACATTCTCGTCCGGGTCGAGTTGAATGAGGATCTGCCGATTACCCATGGCACCTACGCCATGCTGCGCGTTCAGGCGCTGACCGGCCTGGCGCAGGTGGAACTGTTCGACACCGGCGAACAACCGGAGCCTTTACCTACGGATCCCGACAATCCCGCGCGTATTCCGCTACGGCCTTCGCTGTTCGATAAGCTGACCGAATCGGGGCAAGACATCCTCTCCCAGCTCGGCGTGTTGGCGAACCGGCTCAACAGCGTGCTGAACGAAAGCAATCGCGAACGGATTCAGCGTATTCTGGAATCGGTTGCGATCGCAGCCGAACAATTGGCTACATTAGAGGAAAGCATGGACGAGATGCTGGCGGAAATGCCCGCTTTGACCGGAGAGGCGCAGCGGATGATGGCGGGAATCACGCGCCTGACTGATGACCTGGGAATCGCTGTCAAGGAAATCCGAGGGCTCGCCAGGAACACGGAAGACTTGATCACCGCCGGTAGCTCGGCGGGAGATGTGGTGGTGCAATCCACTCTGCCTAAGGTAAACGCATTGCTCGACGAGACCCGTTCGATCGCCGTCAACGTTCGACATCTGTCCGATATGCTGAGAGATGACCCGCGGATCCTGTTGCTCGGGCCGCCCAAGCAAGTGCCTGGACCGGGAGAGCCGGGCTTTCAGGAGCCGAAATGAAGAGATTTCTTTTCGCAAAGCTGTTTCTTGTGATCTTGATCGCCTCGGGTTGTACCTTCACGCCTGAAAAATCACCTCCGCCTAGGCTTCATGATCTGGGACCGCTGCCGCACGGTTCGGACCGTCTGCCGGCACCTTGGTCCAAAGTGGACGTGACCGCTCCGGAGTGGTTGAAAGACGACCGAATTCGTTATCGTCTCGTGTATTCGGATGCCACACGGGTTGGAGTTTACACTTTGGACCGCTGGATCGCGCCTCCGCCTGAACTTCTGGAACTGCGCTTTGAACTTTCGGGCGATGGCGGACCACTACGGGTTCGAATCGAACTTCAGGAGTTCGAGCAGATTTTCGACCGCCCCGACCACGCCAAGGCGCTGATTCGCTTTCGCGCGTCGGCTTACGATCGCAGCAGTAAGAAGCTTCTGGCCGAACGGACCTTCGAACTCGACAAGATCTCGCCTAGCGCCGATGCCGCAGGCGCGGTAGTGTCCTTGGCGGATCTGGCCGACGACGCCATAGCGGCGGTCCGGACCTGGATGGAAGGGATGGATCTCGCGCGTGGGGCCGCTGGGGGAACTCCTTGAGCCGTTTTTTGCGGTCGTATCCATATCCCATCCCCGGTTACCGAGGGGCGCCATCCGATAGCACCTCATCTCGCATGTCTCAAAATGAGATTTGTGTGTTGGACGCGAACTGTATCGACCTGATCATTTTTGGAAACATTGCGGATACTCAGCGATACTTAAATCCTTAGTAATTTGCTTGGGTATTAGAAAATACTTCTATTCGAATACAAATAGGTTTCAGATTTTTAAAGAAAAAATTGTGAGGGTGTTCATAGATCAAGGGACGGGTAAAAAAGTGTGGACACACAAAATTTTTTCTTTAGACTGTGCCGCAGCTTTACGGAGGAAGCGCGAAAACATAGAGTCGTCAAAGAGGAGGAAAGACCCCTTAGGGGGCGATATAACTACTATAAAAGCACTAACAAGATGCGTCGCCGCTAGTGGCCGACGCGTTACGCTACAACAACAATAATAATGATATTGCCCGCGTACTGCGGGCTTTTTTTTGCCTGCCGTCGGGCAAAAAAAAGCGACCACTAGGGTCGCCAAGAGGAGGAGAACTTTCGGCCGGACTCAATCGAAGTTTCGAACTAAATCACACCAAGTTCTATTGAGGTTGGTATAAAGTATACAGACTTATACTCGCCTTTGTCATAAGACATTCTTATGAATTAAATAGGGCCCGGTTATTACCGTCCGGAAAACAATATGTAAAACAGCGGATGGTAAACGCCGAACTCATAGGGACAGCTTAAGCCCGACCCAACCAGCCCTCGGAGAGCCGATGCCCACGAAACGTGGATCGGTAAAGCTATCACCAAGCACTTCGTCAGCTTCGCCATATAGTCCGAAAGTGTAGTACCGTTTGTCGAACAGGTTGTCGATACGGCTGAATAATGCCACGTGCTTGTTGAAACGGTATTCGCCATGTAGGTTGAACACGGCATATTCCTCAAGCGGCTTGTTTAGATTGGCTTCGTCGCCACGGAAGTACTGACCGCTGTTGTAAATCATGTTTACGCCCACGGTCAGTCCTTTAACGACCTCCACGTCCGTCGAGACTTTCAGCATGTGCTTCGGAAGGCCGGGGACGCGGTCGCCTTTTTCCACCTGGATCTGGCCGTTATCATCAGCGGACGGGTTATTCGGGCTGCTAGCAAGAAATGGCGTACGGAAGGTGGCATCGAGCAGTGTGTAATTGATTCCGAACCGCACCCGCTCGAATGCCCCGGAAAGCCCAAGTTCGATACCCCGGCGCCGGGTGGTCCCGACGTTGTCGAAGTAACCCTGATTGGTGAGATTGCCGCTGCTGATGAAAAGAATGTCGTCGTGGTTTTCGGTTTGGAACAGGCCAGCGTTCCAGTTGATATTTCCGCCCCACAGTCGAGCGAATTCGCCCCGGAAACCGGCTTCCCAAGTTTTGGCCACCACCTGATCCAGCGGCGGGTCGGCAAGAAACGCATTCGGTAGCTTGCAAGGGGCTTCCGGATTGGCGCAGGTCAGCTCAACCGGAGTCGGTGCCCGGTTCGATTCGCTATAGCTGCCGTAAGCGGTGAATTCCGGTAGGAAGGCATAGGTCAGTCCGGCCGAGGGGTTGAACCGTTCGAACTTGTGAAAGCCGTTCAAGTCCTCGCCGTACTGATCGTCGAGCCGGACGAAAGACAGGTTGTAACGGCCCGCTGCCGTCACCGCCAGTTTGTCGGTGACCGACAAGGTGTCGCTGAAATAAATTCCGTGGTGACGAACATGGGCGTGGACTCTCACCCGCGATTCGCCCACCAGGACTCCGCTGCCTATGGTGCCTCGGTCGTCGGTGAGAGAAGCGAGCTCCGTATCCGAGCTGAAATGAATGCGTCCTTCGTCATAACTTCCGCCGGCGACGATACGGTTGTGCATGCCGAACATCTCGTGCTCGAAAGCGCCCTGCAAGCTGCCGCCGTAACTGCGCTGGTTGGTTTGGCTGGTGTTGTTGGTCGCTCCCTCGACGGCGTCGCTGGCCAAGACGTTACCGCCGTTGACATCTTCGACGATCTCTTCTTCGTCGCCTTCCTCCTCGCAAAGGAAACCTTCGTTGGCCTCGTCCTCGCATTCCTCGAAATCGGAATCGTCGCCATTGAACGTCTTGATCCGGTTTTGCCGGAAATAAGCGTTACCCGACAGCTCGAAGTGATCGGTAAGCCAGGTGCTGCCGTCCAAGGACGCCAGGAACAATCGGGTGATGGTACGGTCCGGATGGGTGAAAATTGCTTCCGGATCTTGCTTGGCCAGTTGAAGCGGCAAAGCACCGTTGCCAATCAATCGGTTATTGTTGGAAGCCAGGGTGAGGTTCAACTTGGACCGTTCGTTTTGCCAGCTAAACGTTCCGAATCCCTGCTTGACGTCGGTGGGCGAGTTATCGCGCCAGCCGTCTTCATAGAAGCTCTTGAGATCGACGAAATAGCCTACGGTGCCGTTGTTCCATCCGCTGGTAATTTCCTGCCAGTGCCGTCCCCAGGAGCCGCCTGCCACCTCGAGCGTGTGGCCCGGTGCACTGAAACCGGTCTTGGTGCGCATGGAAATAGCCCCACCCAGGCTGTTCAGGCCGTAAACCGGATTCGAGCCCGAGTGCAGCGTCATTCGTTCGATGGCGCCTTCGGGGATCAAGTCCCAGTTGACGGTATCGCCGAACGGTTCGTTGAAACGAATGCCGTTGACATAGACCGATAAGCCCTGGGGTAATCCCAGCAGCGGCGATGCGGTAAACCCCCTGAATTGAACATCGGGCTGGAACGGGTTGTTTTGGGCATCGTTGACGTTGACGCTGGCGAAGTTCCAACGCATGTAATCCGCGAGCGAAAAGCTCTGATAGTCATCGAGTTGCTTGGACGTGGCCGTCTGCACCGGCGACGGAATTTTCTCCGCCGGTACGCCCGAGACCATCAGCGGCGTTTCACCCACAATTTCGACCGTACCCAGATTTACGCTGCCGTCTTCGTTTTCCGCGGCAACGGCAATTTCCGTACTCACGAGGACCAGCAGAGAGGTTCCCGTGTAACATATTCTTCTTATAAACATAAAAACCCCCACACATTCAGCAGAACAGGGAATGGTAAGGGAGTTTAACCGGATGGAATATGGGAAAAATTCCCGACGTTTAAGCCTTCAAGAGGCCGTATTGATAGGCGAGGCGAGCCATTTCCGCGGTGGTGCTCACATTGAGCTTGTTCTTGATCAGAGTGGTGTAATTGCCGACGGTTTTATAGCTGAGGCGGAGTTCGTCAGCGACCTCTCGGGTCGTATAACCTTTGGCCAACAGACAAAACACGTCGAATTCGCGGGCGGAAAGCGAGTTCAAATCGGTGGAAGCGTCTTTTCCGGTGATGGTTTGAACCAATAGTTTCTGAGCGATTTCCGGTTCCACATAAGTTTCGCCCCCGGCCACTTTCTTAACGGCCTCGACCAAGGTCTCCGGAGCGCTACTCTTGGTGATGTAGCCCTTGGCGCCGGCCTCCAAGGCCCTAAGGACATAAACCAGTTCGTCATGGATGCTGAACACGAGTATTTTGGCTCCGGGATCGCGACCGGAAATGCGGCGGATCGAGGCAAGCCCGCCTATCCCCGGCAGGCTGAGGTCCATGACGATCACATTGGGTTGCGACTCGGAATAGTATTGGCAGGCTTCCTCGCCGCGTTCGGCTTCGCAGATCACCTCGATATTTTCGCTTTGAGACAGCAGGAGGCGATAGCCCGCACGGACCACGGCATGGTCATCGACCAGCATAACGGTGATTTTCGGATTCATCGGGAGGCTTCTCCGCAAGGTACGCAGACTTCGAGCGATACGCCTTCGCCGGAGCGGGTGTTCAGGCTGAATTGCCCGCCCAGGCTGGCGACGCGTTCACGAATGCCGATCAATCCGAAGCCGCGCCTAGGTTGGTTCGGATCGAATCCGCATCCGTTGTCGCTGATTTTGAGCTGGATCCAGCTTCGAGAACGGGTGTCCATTTCCTTCAGTCGAAGTTCTATCCAAACGCCGTCGGCTTCGGCGTGTTTAACGACGTTCGTAAGACATTCCTGCACGATACGAAACAGATGGATTTTCCCGGCACCGGCGAGTTCGTCGACATCGTCTTCACAATCGAAGTGAAGACTGACGCCGGGATTGCGGCTCCGCCAGCTTTCGATCAGATCTTCCAACGAGGCGATGAGCCCCAGTTCGTCCAGCATGAGAGGGCGCAGACGGCGCATCATTCCGCGCACGACGCCGAACAGCCGGTCGCAAACGCCCATGATGCACTCGATGGCTTCATTATCCTGAGGGCGGCTGTCCCGCTTGCGCAGCGAGGCTGCCATGACCTTGATCGCGCTCAAAGATTGTCCGAGCTCGTCGTGCAGTTCCTGAGCCAGATAGCGCCGTTCTTCCTCCTGTATGGCCAAGGACTGCTGAGTGAGCGCGCGGTTTTCGTCGCGGGCCTTTTCCAAAGTCGAGGCCATATGGTTGAACGCTCGAGAAATCCGCGCGAATTCAGGCAAGGAAAAGCTCGGCAGACGCCTGCCGTAATCGCCTCTCTCGATGTCTTCCAGACCGTCGAGAATCACGCCTACGCACCGGAAGGCCCTGCCTACCGTAATGTGCACCAGGGCATAGATCGTCACTGCCAGGACCGCTATGAGCGTCAAAAAGCCCAGAGCTTCGTTCCAAGCTTCGGCAATTTCGTCCTCCGGGTTGGCTTCGATAAGAATGCTGATGACATCCTTGCCGTCGGTTTCTACCCGTTTTTCGGCGACGATGGAACTGGAATCGGGCTTGACGGCCCAGGCAAACCAGCCGGGCACTTTGGATGTTCGTGGATTCCCTCGTGCCGCCGAGTCGGTGAGAGAGTGCTCGCCCCGTCCTTGGGATTCGCCCTTCGGGCCAGCCTGCGGCTGTCCAAATGTGCTTCCATCCACTCGATCCGGGGTTTGGCGGACTTGAATGCGAAGGTGCCGGGTCTTGTCCAGTCTATTCAACTGGGAGAACCAATTGCCTAGCGAATCATCCGTAGAGTTTCGACCTTCGGACAAGCTGACTTCGATCAGTTGCAGGGCTAGATTGACCGTGGAATCGATTTCCTCTGCTACCGATCGGCGGGCGTTGTGGACGGCGAATAAAGTGCCGAGGCCCAGTATCGCCAGCATGGTCAGCACGATCATCAGGTTCAGGCGAAAACGTAAGCTAAGACTTTCGTGCATGATTTTTATCGGCGCGGCTGTGAATCTTCAGCCTTTTCATAGAAACGAAAACGGGCTCCAGCGAGCCCGTTCGAGAGTAAATCAAAACGGATGAGCGTCATTCTTTAGCAATTCGGTAACTCTCTTCATCTTTTTCAACGGGAATTTGAATCGAATCAAGCTAGAGAACACGAATTACCCTGTCAAGAGCGTGAACCAATACTTGAAAAAAAAGGAATTTTTCCCGAGATCGTACCGTTTTTTGATTTATTAGCCCGGCCTCTAAATTAGGCCGGGTTAATCCGGGGCAGGGATGGCCCGGCGCGGCGACAAGCCGCCTGCGCCAAGGCCGGGCGTGTACCGTGGCCTTGGCAGCGGCCCGAAACACCAGGAGGGTATTTATGGGCCTGATTAACAAAACGGAAACCCGTAAGGGAGCGGGAGATTTATCGCATTTCTTCCTGATTTTTTCCTGTCCCAATTCGGGCTTATTTCACTACAGCCCGCCATGCGATTCTTCCAAAATTCGCCGCCGTGATCATCGATCCGTGATCGCTCTGTCTCAGGACAGTCCGAACAAGTATTCAGCGAGGAGAAAACATGCAAAAACGCAAACTGGCGGCGGCCGTCAGCGGCGCTCTGATGGCAGGGGGGCTTTTGGCCGTCTCCGGCACCGGCTCCGCAAACGACGCTCTCATCGAAATGGCTAAGGATCCGAAGAACTGGGTCATGCAGACCAAGGATTACAGCGCCACCCACTACTCCGAGATGGACCAAATCAATGTAGAGAACATCCATCACCTCAAGGTGGCGTGGACGTTCTCCACCGGCACACTGCATGGTCACGAGGGTGCCCCCCTAGTAGCGGACGGCATCATGTACGTCCACACGCCGTTCCCCAACAACGTATACGCCCTCGATCTCAACGATCCCGGCAAGATTCTCTGGCAATACAAGCCGAAGCAGAATCCGGCGGCCCGCGCCGTTGCCTGCTGCGACGTAGTGAACCGAGGCCTCGCCTATGTACCCGCCGGCGACCACGGTCCGGCCAAGATTTTCCTGAATCAGTTGGACGGCCACGTCGTCGCCCTCAACGCCAAGACCGGCGAAGAAATCTGGAAGATGGAAAACTCCGACATCACCATGGGTTCCACCCTGACCGGCGCGCCCTTCGTGGCTAAGGACAAGGTGCTGGTCGGGTCCGCCGGAGCCGAGCTGGGCGTGCGCGGCTACGTGACCGCCTACAACATCAAGGACGGCAAGATGGAATGGCGTGCCTACGCCACCGGTTCCGACGAAGATCTGCTGTTGGACAAGTCGTTCAACGTACATAACCCTCACTACGGCCAGTTCGGGCTCGGCCAGCAAACCTGGGAAGGCGACGCCTGGAAGATCGGCGGCGGCACCAACTGGGGCTGGTATGCCTATGATCCCAAGCTGGACATGATCTACTACGGTTCCGGCAACCCGGCGCCCTGGAACGAAACCATGCGCCCCGGCGACAACAAGTGGACCATGACCATTTGGGGTCGTGATCTCAACACCGGCAAGGCCAAGTTCGGCTATCAGAAGACGCCGCACGACGAATGGGATTACGCCGGTGTCAATTACATGGGCTTGTCCGAGCAGGAAGTGGACGGCAAGATGACGCCGCTTCTGACCCATCCCGACCGCAATGGCATCGTCTACACCCTCAACCGGGAAACCGGCGATCTGGTCAACGCCTTCAAGATCGACGACACCGTGAATTGGGTGAAAAAGGTCGATCTCAAGACTGGCTTGCCGATCCGCGATCCGGAATACTCCACCCGCATGGACCACGAAGCGAAAGGGATTTGCCCCTCGGCCATGGGTTACCACAACCAGGGTATCGAATCCTACGACCCTGAAAAGAAACTGTTCTTCATGGGCGTGAACCACATCTGCATGGATTGGGAACCGTTCATGCTGCCTTACCGTGCCGGCCAGTTCTTCGTGGGCGCGACCCTCAATATGTATCCGGGACCGAAAGGCACCTTGGGTCAGGTCAAGGCCATGAACTCGGTCACCGGCAAGATCGAATGGGAAATTCCGGAGAAGTTCGCCGTCTGGGGAGGCACCTTGGCGACCGCCGGCAATCTGGTGTTCTACGGTACGCTCGATGGCTACATCAAGGCGCTGGATTCCCGCAACGGCAAGGAGGTCTGGAAGTTCAAGCTTCCTTCCGGCGTTATCGGCCATCCCATCACTTATAAGCACAACGGCAGACAGTACGTCGCCATCTACTCGGGCGTCGGCGGCTGGCCTGGTGTCGGTCTGGTGTTCGACCTGAAGGACCCGACCGCTGGTCTTGGTGCGGTAGGCGCGTTCAAGGAGCTGGCTCACCACACCCAGATGGGCGGTGCGCTGTTCGTGTTCTCGCTATAAGTACCGCATGGTCGTAGGGCGGGTTAGCGTACTCGCGTAACCCGCCGTCCGCGACATCCGGCGGGTTACGACGCGCCGGACTGCCGTGGAATCCGGATGGCAAGGTGGGGCTGCGCGTCTAACCCGCCCTACGTCGAGCGACTCTTTATTTATTGGGAGGAAATCACCCCATGCGTTTGACACGCATAGTCATTTGCGCCTGGCTGTTGGCCGGTATCGGCAGCGGACCTGAGGCGGCCGCAGAGCCCCTCAAAGTTTGTGCTGCGGAAAACGAACTGCCTTATTCAAACAAGGACGGCGAAGGCTTCGAAAACAAGCTGGCGGAACTGATCGGCAAGGAATTGGGAAGGCCGGTGGAATACGTGTGGTGGCAAGATCCGCGGTACTTCATTCGGGACCAGCTGGATCGGGGCTTGTGCGATGTCGTTATCGGCGTGGATACGGACGATCCGCGGATGTCGACGTCGAAGCCGTATTATCGTTCCGGGTACGTGTTCATATACCGCAAGGAAAAAGGAGTAAAGGTCGCCGATTGGGACAGCGACTTTCTGAAGAAGGCCGAACGTATCGCGTTCATGCCGGATACCCCCGCGGAGACCATGCTCAAGAAGGTCGGACGCTATTACGACCAGTTCAACTACCTGCAATCCCTGGTTGGTTTCAAGGCGCGCCGCAACCAATATGTTCGCTACGACCCCGAAAAACTGGTTCGGGAAGTCGAGTCCGGCAGCGCCGACCTGGCGGTGCTTTGGGGGCCCCAGGCTGCCCGTTATGTCAAAAACGCGGACAGACCTCTGGAGATGCGAGTGATCCCGGATCATCAGGCCCGCTCGGACGGGGAAAAGGTGCCGCACCACTATTCCACCTCCGTTGGCGTGAGAAAAGGTGAGGAAGCCTTGCTGGCGGACATCAACCGGGTGTTGAAGAAGCGCGAGAAGGAGATTCGCGCGCTGCTCAAGGCGGAGGGAGTTCCGCTATTGCCCGTGGAGGAAACGGGAGCGGCTGCGAGGGAGATCGCCAAAAAAGGCAAATCGACGTAGCACGGATGCGGCGGACGAGTGGTGGCTAATGAAAAACATTCCCGTTTTTCAGTTTGGCTGACCGTTCGCGTCAAACCCCTCTTCCCGAGGGCTGTTCTGCCGGCTGGTCCGCAGAGTACATGGAAGGTGCGGCAGAGGGATCTGCCGCATGACAAGTCGGCCTGGCGATCGGCGAGGCAGCACTGAGTAGCGGAGCGAGGCTGACTTGCACACGCGGCACCCTTAGGGGGTGCCGCACAGGGATGTGCGGCAGGAATCCGTGAGCGGAATTCCTGGGCGCTGCCAGGTTTCAGCCGGCCACGAATTAAATGAATAAAAAAACGAAGAGGACACAAGCTTCATGAAATTACGAATCAGTATGGCTGCGCTCGCCGTGGGCGTGGCCCTCGTATCCGCCGAAAGCTGTGCGGAAATCACTTTTCGCCACGCCGTCACCGGCGAGACCCTGGATTTCGAATACGGTAAAAAAGGCGGCGATACGGACGCTTTCAAGAAATTCAAGGAAACAGGCAAGAACCCCTACAACGGCGACAAGGAAGCCATCGAAAAAGGCCATAGCCTGTATCTCACCGCCTGCTCCGGCTGCCATGGTCACGAGGCCGAAGGCAAACTGGGGCCGGGACTGGGAGACGACTACTGGACTTACCCGAGAGCCGCTACCGATGTCGGCTTGTTCGAAGTTCTCTGGGGCGGTGCCCAAGGCATGATGGGGCCGCAGAGTACCAATCTGAACGCCGACGAAATGCTTCGAGTCATGGCTTGGCTGCGCGACATCTACAAAGGCGATCCCGCCAAGGCCGAATGGCTCAAATAGCTTTCCCCACCACCGAACAGGAGACTCGACCAATGAAACTGAAAACTTTAATCCTGAGCGCCGGGCTGTTGTCCATAGCCGCTTTCAACGCGAGTGCCTACGACGGCACCAAGTGCAAGGCACCGGGCAATTGCTGGGAGCCGAAACCCGGTTATCCCGAAAAAGTGGCGGGCAGCAAATATGATCCGAAGCACGACCCGGCGGAGCTGAACAAGCAACAAGAGGCCATCAAGGCCATGGAAGCCCGCAATCAGAAGCGCTGGGAACAGTTCAGCAAGACCGGGAAGTTCGTCTACAAGGTAGATTGAGTTGGCTGGCGGCTTGGGAGTTGTAGGGCGGGTTAGCGTACTTGCGTAACCCGCCGCCTCGCCTCGTAAGGCGGGTTACGCCGGAATACCGGCTAACCCGCCTTACGATAGGTTGGCTATTCCAATAATTCAAACATGCATTCCGAACAACTATTGGCCGACTGGCGAGAAAAAGCTTTTCGCTTCGAGTCGGAAATCGAAAAAGCCATCATCGGCCAGCCGCGAGCAATCCGGCTGATGACCATCGCCGTGTTCGCCCGCGGCCACGTGCTGCTGGAGGGCAACGTCGGTGTGGGCAAGACCACTTTGCTGAGAGCCGTGTCACTCGCCATCGGGGGCGAGTACGAACGGATCGAAGGGACCATCGATTTGATGCCCGCCGATTTGATCTATTACACCTACCTCGACGAGAACGGCCGGCCGCGAGTCGATCCAGGTCCCGTGCTCAAGCACGGTGAGGGGCTTTCGACCTTCTTCTTCAACGAAATCAACCGGGCGCGTCCCCAGATTCACTCGTTGCTGCTGCGCATCATGGCCGAGCGCAGCGTCACCGCATTCAACCGCGAGTTCCGATTCCCCTATCTTCAGGTGTTCGCCGACCGCAACCGGGTGGAGAAAGAGGAAACCTTCGAGCTTCCGGCTGCCGCCCGCGATCGGTTCCTGTTAGAGATCGCAATGGACTATCCGAGCGACGCGGATATCCTGGATCAGCTGACCTTTGATCCGCGGTACCACGATGCCAACCGTCTGCTCGGGGTGGTGACGCCGGCCGTGCTGCCTTATCGCGAGCTCGACGAGATCGCCGCGGCCATCCAGAGCGGCATTCAGGCCAGCCCGACGCTGCGTGCCTATACCCGCGACTTGTGGCGCGCCAGTCACGAACCGGAGCGGTTCGGCATCTCCGTGGCCGACGCCGACATGTCCGAGCTCATCCAGGCCGGGGCGAGTCCCCGCGGCATGAGTTATCTGATTCGCGCCGCGCGCGTCCATGCCTGGCTCAAAGGCCGCGACCGGGTCATTCCCGAGGACATACAGGGCGTATTCTATCCGGCCATGGCTCATCGGGTGTTCCTGAAACCCGCTTACGAATACCGGCGCGATGAACTGGTGCCGGGATTGGTGGATAAAATCCTCCATTCGATTGCCGCACCGTGATTGCTAGCCTGCATTTCTCACACCCCTTCTACTGCGGACGCCGATTCGCTCGCCGTGGCGCACCGTACTCTTTCGCGCCGGCTCGACGTCGTAGGTCGGCAATCCTTTGCCGACGAGCGTGTGTCGGGAAAGGATTCCCGACCTACCACGACGCCGCCACTCAGTCCGTGCGGCGCGCCGCACCGACGCCTCGACGTCCTCGCTACGAAGGGGTGTGAGAAATGCAGGCTAGGCATACCGAGGAATTCCATTACCGGGTTTCCTGGCGTTCCGATGCCGTGCGCCCCGGCTTTCATCCGAGCCGGCGCTCCGGCAGCGGCGAGCGCTTTCATGGGCTCGCGCCCTTGCTGAAACACCCGGATCCGCGCCGGATCGATCTCCGGGCCAGCGTGCTCGATCCCTTCGGCGGCTATGCCGTCCGGATCTACGAGCAACGCAGTGCCATCAAGGTGTTCGCCATCGTGGATTTGTCGGCGTCGATGGAGTTTCGCGGCACCGGTTCCAAAATGGACACGCTGGCCGATTTCCTGGCGTCTTTGGCCTTGTCCGCGTACCGCACCGGCGACTCCTTGGGAATCATCGGTTGCTCGGAAAAGATCCACGCCGAATTTTCCCTGCCGCTGTGCCGTCACCCCGCCATGGCTTTGAACCTGGTGAGGCGTCTGCGCCGGTTTCGACCCAAGGGGACAAACGCCCGTGGCCTGGTGGAAGCGGCGCGATGCGTGCCCAATTCGCGTTCATTGGTTTTTCTCGTCTCCGACTTCCACATGCCCTTGACCTTGGTCAAACGGATTCTGGTGTCTCTGGGGCCGCACGATGTAGTGCCCTTGGTATTTTGGGACGCGAGCGAGATGGGGGGCGAGGCTACGCTCGGATTTCGCCGTATGCGCGACCTGGAAGACGGTTCGGAGCGCTTGCTCCTGTTGCGCCCGAAGCTTCGTGCGCGGCTGGAAGAATCCTACCGGGATCGGCGGGAGCGTCTGGTTCATCTGTTCCTCAGTCACGGGCGGGAGCCGCTGTTTCTCGAAGAAGGATTCAAGGCCGACTATCTTACCCGGTATTTTCAGCGCGCCTTATGAAAAGGACGTACCTCGCTTTTCTGCTGCTTTTTTTAGGCGCTGCTGTTTCGCCCGGCGGCGAGACTCCCGGCCCGGTCAGGGATTTTCAGGTCTCGACGCCGCGTCCATTCGGCTATGCCATCGGTGATGTTATCCGGCAGACGCTGAATGTCGCGGTCGATCGGGAAGCCTTGCTCGACCGAAATTCGCTTCCTCCGAGCCGAATCAATCGCTGGCTGGAACTGCGGGAGGCGAACGTACGGGAGTCGGAGCACGACGGTCTGCGCCGCTATTCGATAGAACTCGCCTATCAAAGTTTTTACGCGCCATTGGAGGTCAAGAATCTGGCGATTCCCGCCTTCAAGCTGGCCTTTACCCACGGTGAGGATGTCTTCGAACTGGAAGTGCCGGCCTGGCGTTTCACCACGGCGCCGATTCGCGAGCTTTCGATTCTTCGGGAGGAAGGGCTGGAGCCGATGCAGCCTGATGCGCCTCCCGCGCTTCCGAGCCGAACCGGTCCGCTCCGAGGACTGGCTTCGGCCGCCGCCGCCGGCGCGGGGGCTGGATTGTACCTGGTTTATCTTTACGGCTATCTTCCCTGGCAGCAGAGAGGCCGCCATTTCAGAGCGGCCTGCCGCTCCGTCCGGACCTTGAGCCGAGCATCCGGGACGCCGGACTATTCCTCCGCCTATACCGCCATCCACCGGGCGTTCAACGGCGTAAACGGGCAGCCGCTATTTTCGGATCATCTGGAGGCATTCTTTGCCGATCATCCGGCATTCGAGCCTTTGCGCGAGGAAATTGCCGCCTTTTTCGCGAGCTCCTACGATTTCTTTTTCACCGAACGGCCCAAGGACAAGTTCGTCGGGAACGAACTTGGACCGCAAAGCGGGCCCCGAAGGGGCGAACCCCAGAGAGGGGGGGCGCAGACGGAATTTCCGATGCCCAGGCTCTTCCGCCTTTGCCGGGACTGTTACGACGTAGAGCGGAATCTTCGATGAATCTGGCGGTCGATCATGCCTGGGTTCTGCCGTTCCTCGGCCTCGCTCTGCTGCCGCTGGTCCGTTTGCCGGTGACTGGCTTCGATGCGCCGTGGAATGCGTTGCTGCCCGCCGATGCGCAATCGCGCGTCTGGACCTGGCTGATCAAGCTGATGGGCGTCGTCGCCATCACCGGTCTGGTGCTCGGACTCGCCGGGCTGCATCGGGAGGAATATGCGGTCGATCGAGTCGGTAACGGCGCCCATATCGTGTTGCTTCTCGACCGCAGCCAGAGCATGGACCACAGTTTCGCGGGGCGTGCGACGTCGGGCGCCGAAGAGGCGAAATCAGCCGCGGCAGAGCGCTTGCTCAGCGAATTCGTCAGCGAACGAAAGAACGACCGGACCGGCGTCGCGGCCTACAGCACAGGCCCCTTATTCGTACTGCCCCTGACCGACGACCGCGAGGCGGTGCTGGCCGCGGTGCGCGCCTTGCGTTTGCCGGCCCTGGCGCAAACGCACATCGGTAAAGGCTTGCTGCTGGCGCTGTCGTACTTCGCCGGCCAGGCGCTCACCGGGTCTCGCATCGTGCTGCTGGTGTCCGACGGCGCGGCGGTTGTCGATCCGGACAGCGAGCAGAAACTGCGCAAGCTGTTCAAGGAGCATCAAATCCGCCTGTACTGGATTTTTCTCCGGACTCTCGGAAGTCCCGGCATCTTCGAAATACCGGAGGATCCGCGCGACGATAACGCGAGCGTCCGGCCCGAGCGTTATCTGCATTTGTTTTTCGAAAGCCTCGGCATCCCGTACAAGGCATACGAGGCGGAAAATCCGGCTGCCCTGCGTCAGGCCATAGCCGATATCGACCGGATCGAAAGCCTGCCGATCCATTATCAGGCACGCATTCCGCGCCTCGATCTGACGCCGCTCTGCTACGGCGCGGCAGGTTTCGCGTTGCTGCTGTTGATCGGCGTGAAACTCTCGGAAGCTGAATCATGGGAAAAAGCCTAGAGCTGAAAATCGCGCTGCTGGCGCTAGCCGTTTCGACCATCGCCGGAATATTGGAATGGCAGGAGCTCCGGCGGATCGAGCTTGCCGGGGAGCAGGTTCGAAGCTTGCTGAGCGGCACCGATATTTCCCCGGACGATCGAGTCCGTGCGGCGCCGGAAGTGAGGCTGGCTCGGGCGGTTTATCTCGCCGGCAAGGATCGTCATGAAGAGGCCCTGGATGCCTACGGCTATCTGGTCGACCAGGGCAATACCCGATTTCGCGTTACGGCCCTGTTCGATCTCGGGAACCTGCACCTGCGACGCGCCTTGACACACGTGGAACAAAACGAGATCAACCGGGCGCTGCCGCTGGTGGAATTGGCCAAGGATGCCTACAAGAAGGCGTTGCGCCTGGACCCGAACCACTGGGACAGCAAATACAACCTGGAAGTCGCCATGCGGCTTCTGCCGGAAATGGACAGGATTCGCCGCGAGGACGGAGAAGAGGAAAACGATGAAGAAGAGGGGGCGCTGTGGACCACGGTGCCGGGTTTTCCGCGGGGCCTGCCTTGAAGTTGTCCACCCGCGCACGCGACCCGCGCTTCGTCTGTCTGGCTCTGGCCTTGCTCAGCGTCGGGGTTACGCTTTTCCATCCCACCCTGAAGCTGTCGCGGCCGGTATTCGATCACATCGTCGTCGTCGACATTACCCGGAGCATGAACGTCGCCGATTATCGGGTAGAAAGCCGGTCGACGAGCCGCTTGGAAACAGTCAAGTCCGCCTTGCGCTCGGCCCTGCGGGAATTGCCCTGCGGTTCTCGGTTGGGGCTGGGGCTCTTCACCGAGCGAAGATCCTTCCTGCTGTTCGAGCCCATCGAAGTCTGCCGCGGGTTCGAAGCGGTCGATACCGCCATTGAGCACATCGATTGGCGCATGGCCTGGGGTGCCGACAGCCGCATCGCCGATGGACTCTACGATGCCTTGAATCAATTTCAGAATTACGGTTCGAACCTGGTTTTCGTTACCGACGGCCAGGAAGCCCCGCCTCTCAATCCTCGCTACAAGCGGGAGTTCGGCGCTTTCAAGGGCAAGCTCAGGGGATTGATCGTTGGAGCCGGGGGGCTGAGCCCGGCGCCCATTCCGAAATTCGACGAACGCGGCGAAGCCGTCGGTTTCTATTCGGAGGACGACGTCCCTCACCGATCCTCGTTCGGGCTGCCGCCCAAGCCGCCTTCCGAGATCGAGGGCTATCACGAGCGGAACGCGCCGTTCGGCAGCGAGCGGGTGATCGGGACCGAGCATCTGTCCTCGCTCAAGGAAGACTATCTTCGCCAACTAGCCGACGAGACCGGACTCGTTTACCGGCGGCTGGAGAAACCCGAGGAATTGAGCTTGGCGCTTAAGAGCCCGGAGTTCGCGCGCCTCGAAGCGGTTGCCGCGGATATTCGCTGGCTGCCTGCCGGCCTGGCTCTGGCCGCGCTGGTCGTGCTTTACGGCATTCTGCCGTTTAGGCTCCGCTGATGGATAGCACGGTTTATATCGCGGGGTGAAACCTGTCTTGAGCTATGTCGAAAGGCGCGCTCCCACCATTCTTTTTCATTAACCCGAGGAGTTGTGTATTCCATGAAAATGATCGTTCCTGCCTTGTTGACGCTCGGTTTGGCTTTTTCCGCCGGAGTTTCGGCCCATGGTCCGACACCCCAGAAAGTGGTCGAAACCGTCGAAATCGACCGCCCCATCGAAAAAGTCTGGGAGACGGTCAAGGAGTTCGGCGCCGTCGCGCAATGGAATCCGGCCATCTCGAAAAGCGAAGCCCAAGGCGGCAACAAGCCTGGCGAAAAGCGTACCCTGACTTTTCCGAACGGCGAACAACTGGTGGAGGAACTCGACTTTTACGACGAAAAAACCTACGAGTACGACTACCGGCTGATGGAAGCCAACGTCAAGGCGCTGCCGGCGAGTTCCTATTCCGCTGTATTGAAGCTGACGCCGGCGGGGCAGGGGACCAAGGCGGAATGGAAAAGCCGTTTGTATCGCGGAGACACCGGCAATTTCCCGCCCGACGAACTGAACGACGAGGCGGCCGTTCAGTCGATGCAGGCTTTATTTAAAGCCGGCCTGGAAAATCTCAAGCGCATCGCCGAATCCGATCACTGATTTTCAAGAACGTCAGGTACGTTTGTCGGCAAGGGATTGTCGACCTACGGAGCTACCGATCCGAGGCTGTCGCAAGGCCTTCCGAGGCCCGCCGGCTACGCTTTGCAAACAGGATCTCCTTTCGTTTATATTTCGTTACCGCCACTTGGAGGAGAAGGGATGCCGTCCAAGGTTATGGAGGCACGGCAAAGGCGGAGTGCACGATTCTCCGATGGTTGGCCACTTTATGGATTACAGCGAACGAGCGGAGGGCAAGGATGGCCGAAAAGAAGAAACCCGTCGAATGGCTCCGACGAATGGTCGAGGCCGCGCATCGAGGCGTTTTGGTACCGCACGCCAGCGAACCCTTTCCCCACGCCTATCGGCAGCCCTCCGACGCCGGAAAACTTAGTCGAAATATCGCTGATTCCCACAAGAAAGCCGAGAAATCGGAGCACCTGGCGATCAGGCATGTCTTCGACGACTGTTTGCTCATCGGCATCTACGTCACCCAGTATGGAGAGATCGTCTATGCCAACGACAAGCTGGCCAAAATTCTCGGATATCCCAAGGATCAGCTGATCGGCATGTCACCGGCGAAATTGTTTCATTCCGATCATCGGTCATCTCAACAAGGCGTGGTCATACATCAGCGAAGACTGGCCGCTACGCCATCGGTGCCCAAAGCCAGAGCCGTCAGGAAAGATGGCGAGATCATCTGGATCAAGCGGAGCGAAGTCTTGATTTCGTATAACGGATCGAGCGCCGTCTTTGGGAATGTCGTCGACCTAACTCCGAAGAAACGGCTGAAGGAAATCGTCTGGCAGTCGAAACGCGAACTCCGCCTATTGTCCGCAAAGCTTCTCAGCGCTCAGGAGCAAGAGCGCAAGCGAATCGCTTCGGAACTTCACGACACGGTCGGACAGTATTTGAGCGCCATTAAATTCAGCTTGGACAACGTCAACGTTCTGCTTGAAAACAACCAGATCGCATCCGGCCAGAGATCCCTGCGGGCTATTCTTCCCGTGATCAAAGAGGCCATTTCCGAGGTGAGGCGCATCTCGATGGATTTAAGACCGGCGATTCTCGACGACTTGGGTCTTCTCGCAACGCTGAGCTGGCATTGCCGTACATTTCAGGACATCTACGCCGACGTCGCAATCGAAAAACAAGTGGATATACGAGAAAACGACCTGTCCGGAGGATTGAAAATCTCGATCTACCGAATAGTCCAGGAAGCTCTGAACAATGTCGCTAAACATGCCAAAGCCGATCGCGTCGTCCTTCGTTTGATAAAAACCGACTCCGCGATCGAACTGACCGTCACCGACAACGGTTGCGGATTCGAGGTGAGCGAGGCGCTGGAAAGAGAAATACGACAACGCGGCCTGGGGCTCGCAAGCATGCGTCAGCGGAGCGAAAGTTCGGGCGGGTCCTTTTACATCGAATCCGCTCCAGGCATCGGAACGACCATTCGCGCGGTGTGGACCGGGTAGAATCTTCTTCTCCGTTTCCGGTCGGCGACGCTTGGGGGCGAAATCGCCCGGACGCGTAGCGCTCGCTGCCGAGGGCGCAACCACAAGCCGGAAACGCTCCCGGATGCAGTCCCTATCTGTAGAGGGCTGCAATCAGCGCGATTTTAGGACCACATTAAACGCAACTATTTGTGCGATCGGGCCTGAGTTCGTCGCAACTGAGCCTGCTATCATCGGCGCAGGACTGCAATCATCCGGTCCAGGACCACTTTATTTGCAACTGATCACCGGCGGTTTCATTTTTGGATCGCTGTTGGCGCCATGACCATAAGCTCTCGATCGATGCGCTTCGTACCTCTGCGCATCCTATGCGGGCTTAAGTTTGCGACTCGTCACCAAAAACTGCTGGATACCAATATTTGATTGGATCACGAAACCACTTCTCATTGTTCGGTGCACAGAGCGCCTTCAATGGCTTCAAGTCCACGGAATATCGGGATAGCACGGCCATCAAGTCCGCTAAACACCCTTCATTGACCGGCCCATCAATCGTTACTTCCAGACAGCCACCTTTCACTCCCTTTACTCCCTTAACCGCAGGAATACTTTGCAGCCACTCAAAGAAATAATCCTCGTCTTGCGGCGAATAAAATGGACCTGGCTCTCTAATAACAATGCGCTGCTGTGTCATAACAAGTCGTTTATATTATCTTCTGGACGAACATTGATGTTTCTGCCGCCAGGCAACTGCACATCCCAATGCCGTCCGCCGTGAGCTCGCCCACCCTGTCCGGTTGGACACCAAACGCGGCCTTTGCTGTCTTGCCAACCATGGCTGCTACCTCCTTTCCCAGGATAAGGGTTAGGAACCCAGTTTTCACCATCTTTCGGATCTTCAAAGCCATTCTCCGGGCGTGGCTTACCTGGCGCTTTCGGTCCATTCGGGTTATAAGCGTTCTTAGGTGGCTTTGCGTTGTAAATACTGTCCACCGCATCGTGCATAGCATCGCTATGCATAGCATCGCTAAGACCATCAAGCGCCTTAGCTGTAGCGTTGTACTCCGGGCTTCCCGGCGGAAATACAAACGGCGGTGTCGGAACATTGTACTTGGCACTTTCTAACCCCAAAGGATCTACCCAGTTGATGGGATTATTCCCAACATAGGCATAAGTATTGATACCGCCCTTCAAACCAATCGGATCGCTCTCGAGATACCGCCCGAGGCTCGGATCGTAATCCCGGAAATAGTTGTAGTGGAGTCCAGTCTCGGCATCGTAATACTGCCCCGGCAGGCGCAAGTTGACGCTGACACTCGGATTGACGAGGCTCGTTTTCCCGAACGGTTCGGAGTCCGCCGCCCACACCACGGTTCCCGTCTCATTGGTGGCTTTGAGCGGCGCGCCCAGATGGTTCGGGTGGAGATAGCTCGGGTTGCCAAGGCTATCGAGTTGGACCAAGGGCCGGTCGTCCAGGTAGACATAAGCATTCTCGTCTGCCAGCAGCTTCCCGTCTAAATCGAAGCTGAAGTAGCGGGTTTGGCCAGTGACGGTCTTCGTGACCCGCCGCCCGAGGGCATCGTAGCCGTAGTCGGCAAGGACCGTGCTGCCTTGCTTCGCCTGGCTCAGCCGGCCGTTCGCCCCATAGACGAACTCGGTGGTCCCCGCCTGGAGGGTGTGGCCCGCCGCATCGTAGGCGTAGGTTTTAGTCACCGCGCCGGTTTGCGCCTGGAGCCGCTGGTCGGTCAGGCCATACTGGTAATGGGTAGTATTGGCGTCGTGGATCTCGCTCTGCCGGTTGCCGGTGGGGTCATAGGTGTAGGTGAGAGTGCCGTAGGGTCCGGCGGCCGAGACCAACCGGTCGAGGGCGTCGTAGCCGAAGCTCTGGCTGTGGGCGCTGTTGAGCGCATCGGTCAACCCAGTGAGATTCCCAACAGGGTCATAGGCATAGGCGAGACTCTGGAGCGTTCCGGTGGTTTGCCCGGTGAGTCGCCCATCGAGATCGAAGCTCCGGGTCCAGACGAGACCGTTGCCGTAGGTGAGGCTTTGGAGGGGGCCGAAGGGCTGGTACTGGATGTCACTCGCAAGGGTCTCGACCGGGCCACCGCCGGTGGTTTGGGTGATCGTTTGGACTTGCCCGTTCACGGCCCTAGCATAGTCGACCTGGTGCAGGGCGTTGTAGGTGATCCGGGTCAGAAGGTCGGCGGCATCGTACTGGTAGGCGATCGTCCCTTGCGTCAGCCCGCTCGCGGTCTCTTTTAGAGTCTGGCTGAGCACCGCCCCGGTCGGACTGTAGGCGAAGTCGGTCGAGGTCTGACTATCGCCGAGTTGGGTCAGCCGGCCGAGGCCGTAGGCGCCCTGATCATAGGAGTAGGTCACATCCGACGCCGTGCCGGGATAATCAATGCCGGTGAGCCGGTTGAGGGCATCGTAGCTCGAAGTCGCCAGGGTGCCGTTGGCATCGGTTCGCGTCAGCCGATTGCCGGCGCTGTCGTAGGTATAGTGGGTCGTGCCGGTATTGGGGCTCGTCTCCTGGAGCAGATCGCCGAAGCCGTTGTAGCTGTAGCTGGTGGTGAGATTGGCGGGGTCGGTCACCGCGAGGAGATGGTCCAGCGCATCGTAGCTGTAGCCGGTGCTGCCCGAGAGGGGGTCGGTTTCGGACACCAGCCGGTTCAGGGCATCGTAGGCGTAGGTCGTCACCCGGTTCAGAGGATCGGTGATGGAGGTCCGATTGCCATTGGCGTCGTAGCCTAACGCGGTGGTCTGGCCAGCGGCGCCGATCGACTGAGAAAGCCTCGAGAGGGTGTCATAGACCCACTGGTGTGTCCGGACCAGGGTATTGGCGGGATCGAACACCTCTTCCTTCGTCTTATGGCCGGCCAAATCGTAGGTGGTGTGGATGCGATTGCCCAAGGCATCGGTAATGTCGGTCAGCCGGTGGGCGGCATCATAGGTGTATTGGAGGTAAGCCCCGTCGGGCGGGGTCACTTTCGTCAACTGGCCGACCCCGTCGTACTCGAAGGTGGTGGTCTTGCCGTCCACGGTGCGACTGATGAGCCTTCCGCGGACGTCGTAGGTCAGATCGGTGATGACGCCGTTCGGATCGGTGATCCGCCCGACGCGGCCGTGGGCGTCGTAATTGCCGTAGGTGGTGACGTGCCCCAGGGCGTTGGTGATGGAGGTCAGATTGCCGCTGGTGTCGTAGGTCAGCGTGGCGACGTCGCTGACGTCGGTCCGAGGGCCATCGACGCTGGTGACTTGGCCAAAGCTGTTGTAGGTATAGCTCCAGGTCCGGCTCTGTCCGCCCGCGGTGATCGTTTTGGTCAGGCGGTTGCCGGCGGCATCGTAGGTGAAGGTCGTGGTCCGCCCCGGTTCGGTGATCTGGGTCGGCAGCCGGAAGCTGGCATGCCATCGGGTGGTGATGGTTCGAGCTTCTGGGCTCCCCACCGCTTCGGTGCGGCTCGTTTCGAGATTCCGGGTCAGATCGTATTGATAGGTGGTCTGAACGCCTCGAAAGTCGGTGCGGGAAGCGAGATTGCCGTTGGCATCAAAGGTCTGGCTGAGGGTTTTGGTGGTGCAGCCGGAAATGCAGGGTTCGGTGATCCCGGTATTCTTCCTGACTCCAAGTGTCGTTTGGAAGCCATAGGTTCGGCTGGTGCCGAGGGGATCGGTGACTGTCCGGGTGCCGTCGCTGTTGTACGCCACGGCGAACCAATCGGTGCCGCCGGCATGCTCGGTCGAAAGCGCCCGATTGGCGCTGTCGTATTTGAAAGTGGCGAAGCGGGTGCCATTCTCGTCCACGATCCCGGTCAGGGCATTTGGCAGGTTCGCCCCAGAGGTATAGGCCGGTTCGTTATAGACATAGGTCTTAAACTTTCCGTCCGGGTAGGTGACTTTAACGACATTGTTGTTCGTGGTGTTATCGTAGGTGTAACCATAAACCCCGCCGGCCGGATCAGTGACGGTAATCAGACGGTTTATGCCGTCATAGCCGAAGGTAAGGGTACGCCCCGTGGGATCGATTACTTGGTACAACCGACCGCCGCTGTAGGTCAGCGTCTGGGTGGCCCCCGCCCGGTTCTTGATCGAGACTAGCCGACCGTTGTAATCGTACGTCTCTTGCGAACCGTCCTCGGTCGTGATCACCGCGCCAGATGAGCCCAGCCACGCCAATTTGAAGTTGACGTCAGCGTCATAAGTGGCTTGGCCGTTCAGGAAACGAAAGGTGTAGAATCGACCATCCTCCCGAATGACCTTGGCCCACGAGGTACTGGGATACGGATATTCAATCCTTCGATCGTAGGTGTGCTGCCATACCTTGCCCAAGGTGCTCTGAGCACTGTAGTTGGCAACCGGGGTTTGGCTGTTATAGGTGCGTTTGAGTACGAGCGGGAACACCCCGTCGCCGCGATAGTCGACTTCAATCTGGTATTTATTGCCGATGCCGGTATGGATTGGGTTGCCGACACTGATGGGGTTCTCCTCAGGTTTTCCGGATGTGCATGTGTCGGGGCAACCCACATTTTTGGCGGTTGGAACACCATCCACAGTACAAAGTCCTTGCGCATTTCGCTGCTGTCCGACCGGACACGACGGCGCGTTGATGCACTGGGCCGGCGCCGAATAAGGCTCATACCGGCTGCCGCCGTATAAACACTCACCCCGAGTAAACCCACCCTGACTCCACGTGTAGTAAGGGGCCGGTCGGGCGCACGTTACCTGAAAGGTATTGCCGACCACCCATCCCAGGGCACCGTAATCAAAATCGACACTTTGCAGGGTGCCGTTAAAAGTTTGTTGACAGTAAAGGGTTCCCGTTTCAAAAGCGGAATCCCCTTCGACGTACACCCCGGTAGCACTAATCCACCAGGTAATCTTCGGGGAATAGGTGTCGGCCACGGCCAGATTGGGCAGCAGCGGGAGGATAAGGAAAACCGCTAGGCGTCCCGGAGTGAGGATCGCCCCTAAAAGCGTTATGAGCGCTGAACTCGCTTTGCTAGTGAAAGCCATCCCCCACCTCGCCTTCTTGTTGTTGTGCCGATCCGTTCTGGGTCCGATCGAGTCGGGCCTTCTTTAATTGCGGAATTGAAAGTGAGTCACCGGGCGTCCGTCTGTGACAAATTACCCAAATGGCTAAACAATCCTTCCCAAATTAGTGCCACGGGTCACATCAACTGTGCCGGACACAATGCCATACCCATTCCGTAACCAATAAGTTTAGTGGATCTTGATTTCCAGGCTTTGTAACCATTCATGCCAGAGCGCGGGGGCCTGCAAGACATTGACGCATAGCGCTATTCTTCAGAGAGTTCCTAAAATTCCCCGTGTCGGCGGTTCGATTCCGTCCTTAGCCACTCCAGCGTGTAAGCTGGCCATCAAGGGGGGATCGTCTGGTTAAGGTATACCCAACCGAGACGGCCAGACTGAGACAGTTTTCCCGTCTCATTAAGGTTGGTCCGGACCATTTGGAACACCGCCAGTCCCTGGTCTAAACCCTACCGACACAGTGGCAACTAACGCGGTCCTGGACCGGATGATTTCAGTCCTGCGGCGATGATGGCAGGCTCAGCGGCCGCAAACTCGGTCCCGGCGCTTCGGATAGTTGCGAATAATCCGGTTCTGAATTTGTGATGAATGCAGTCCTGATCGTTTCCGATTGCGATCCGCTACACCTATCTCAGAACTAACCCCTTCTCGATAGCATATGCAGTCAGTGCCGCCGCGCTATGAAGATCCAGCTTTTTCATTAAGTTCGCGCGGTGAGTTTCCACGGTCTTCACGCTGAGGTGGAGATATTGCGCGATCTCTTTGTTTTTATGGCCCTCGCCGATCAGTTTCAAAAGCTCTCGCTCCCGATGGGTCAAGCTGTCCCATGCTGACCGAGGCTCTTCCGCGCTCTTGACTTGCAGATACCCCTTTATGATTTTCCCTGAGACGCTCGGACTTAAATAGGTCTTCCCGATCAATACACTGCGGATGGCGATGCGTAGTTCCGCATGAGTGGCATCCTTTAGAACATAACCGTCTGCGCCGGATCTCAGGGCCGCGAGGATGTATTCTTCGACATCGTGCACTGTCAGTACCAGGATCTTCGATTGCGGCGCTCGTTTTTTGATTTCTTGGATGGCCTCCAAGCCCCCTAGCTTGGGCATGGACAGATCCAGCAAGATGAGATCCGCTATGACTTCGCGACATCGCCGGATGAGTTCGATGCCGTTATGGACTTCGCAGACGACTTCCAGATCCCGATCTTGCGACAAGAGCATCCGTAATCCTTCCCGCAAAATCGTATGGTCTTCGGCTATGCAGATTCGTTTTTTTTCTTCCATGGCAAAACGCTACTTTGTTTTCGCTCATCTTCTACGGCGAAGAAGCCGAACCAAATAAGCAAAACTCCTTAGTGCCGGAAACAAAGCGAGCGTGTACGGTCAAATGATCGGATAAGCAGCGCGTTGGATGCTTGAACAGGATTTCTTTTCGACGCGCAAAGGGATATGTGCTTTCCGCATTTTTCAAGGAACTCGCGGTCGTGTGCAAAATATTAATCGTCGATGACAACGCGTCTTTTCGGCGCTTTCTTAAAGCGTTTCTCAGCGATCAGTTCGCTCACCTCGGCATTGTCGAAGCCGAGAACGGTGCAGCAGCGATGAGAATAATCGACGGAGTCAGGCCCGACCTGATTTTCATGGATCTCAAGCTGCCCGGCGAAAACGGTCTCGTACTGACCCGCAAGATAAAGACAATTTATTCTCCCGCCATCGTCATTCTGACCAGCTACGACGCGGTCGAGTATCGTGAAGCCGCTTCGGCATGCGGCGCCGATTATTTCCTGGCCAAGGATGCGGCAAGCGGCGCTGAAGTCTTCTCGTTGACCCAGTCGTTTTTGTCGGGTCTTCCGCCACAACTCTAGTCTTATTGTTTTCTCACAGCTCTACTAACGGCTGCCCGGCAGCCGGCAGCTATTCCATTGCCCCCTCAAAGGAGAGCATCAATGGGATAGGCTCGAAAATGCGGACCTTATCGATGAGATGGATCGATAAGCGGCGTTTACTCTTGATCGGCGACGGGCGCCGACGGCTGTGGACTCGTCTCTATGGCTTTCAAGGCGTGAAAAAAGTCATGGCCAGATCGACATGCTCGCGAGGTCAGGTTCGCTAGCGCGGGTTGAGGTGAAGCCCGATACATTAGCGGACCGACTATCGCAATAAAGATATAAGAGGACGCGATTTGGCTGGCGTCGTGATTAAGCCTTGTGAGCAGCATGCAAAGGGATAGGCTCCGAATCAGCATCAGGGCGTACCTGGCAACTATATCCCTGTTCCTTTTCGAATCGGCTGCCGGCGCGCAGCAACTGACGCCGGCGGAAACGCGCGGAACGCACATTTATCTCCGAGGCGAAAGTCTGTCCGGAACGCCTGTTACAGCGCTGATGGGCGACGACGATGCGGAACTGAACGGACGCGCGCTTCCTTGTGCCAGCTGCCATGGCAAAGACGGACTCGGGCGGGCCGAAGGTGGCCTGACACCGTCCAACATCACCTGGACCAATCTCGCCAAACCTTACGGCCACGCCCATTCCTACGGGAGAACACATCCGCCGTTCACCGACGAAACACTTGCACGGGCTATTACGCAAGGCCTCGACCCGGCGCGCAACAAGCTTGATAAGGGAATGCCGCGGTACCGAATGTCGGCTCGGGATCTCGCGGATTTGATCGCTTATATCAAGCGCATCGAGGGCGACCACGATTCTGGGCTGAGCGACAGCATCATCCGTGTAGGAGTGTTGATTCCGGCCGATCAAAAGGGCGAGAGAATACGGCGGGTCATTACCGCCTATTTCCGAGCGCGAAATAACGAGGGCGGCTATTTCGGCCGAACCGTAGAGCCGGTGTTTCTTGACGGCGAAAAATCTGGCTCCGGGTTAAGAACATCGATCGAGGAGAAGGATGTGTTCGCCATTTTCGGATTCGCTTCCCCTCGAGCACAAGCCGATCTTGCCGATATAGCAAAAGCGTTGCGCATCCCGGTAATCGAGCCTTCTCCGGAGTTTCCGGATCCCGAGCGCGCAGTCAATCCGTTTACGTTTTATCTGCTGTCCGGGATAAGCGAGCAGAGTCTACTATTGGCAGATTACACGGCTCGAGTTCTCGCCAAGCGCGGCTTCGTTCTTGCGATCGTTCACGGTCCGGGAGCAGCATCGAGTATGCTGACTCAGCGCATTCTTAAACGCATTCGAAGCAAAAACCTCGGAACTCTGGAACCTATCGAATATGTCGGAACCCGCGGGCACGCCGAGGAGACTGTCAACGCCCTTCGCCAGCGTCGCGTGCGGGCCGTCATTTTTTTTCGGTACGGACGATGAACTCGGGGAGTTTTACCGGAGTGCACTGAAAACGACCTGGAGACCATGGGTGTTACTGCCCGGTGCCCTGGCCGGGACGTCGGTGCTTCAGGCACCACCGGATTTTCGTCAACGTCTGCTGATCGGTTATCCGACGCTTCCCCGCGACCGTGCGCCCGAGAAGATCGCCGAACTTGCGGTCCTCGCCGGTACGCAGTCGCCTGAGCATTCGGAGGTCGTCACCTATGTTATGGCCCGCTTATTCGAAGAAGGGCTGCGGCGTGCCGGCCGGCGCTTGGGAAGAGATAGCTTCATGTCCGCACTGAAAAACCTGAACGGCTACGATACCGGTTTGCTCCCGCCAATTTCATTTGGGGACCGTCGGTGGCTCGGGGTGGCCGGAGCATACGTCGTTTCTCTTGACCCGGCATCGCCAACACAGGCGACGTGGGTCGAAGACGACAACTGATCATGCACGAGTTCCGGGAGAACGCTTTCATTGAGAAGCCTTGTTAAAACGCTTCCTCCCATGACTTGGACAGAACCATGGCCGAGTGAATGATCCCGACCATGGAATAGGTCTGCGGGAAATTGCCCCACATTTCGCCGGTTTGCGGATCGGTGTCTTCGGACAAGAGCCCAAGATGGTTCCGGCAGTTGAGCATTTCCTCGAATATGGCGCGGGCGTCTTCCTTTCTGCCGATGGCCGCCAAAGCGCCGATCATCCAAAAGGTGCAGATATTGAAGGCGTTTTGCGGTGCGCCGAAGTCGTCCGGTTCCACATACCGCATCATGTGATTGCCGCGCCGCAATTCCTTTTCCACCGCCTCGACGGTACCGATGAAGCGGGGATCATTCGCAGCGAGGAACTGAAGGTCGTGGAGAAGCAAAAGGCTCGCATCGAGTTCGGAGCCGCCGAAGCTTCCGACGAAGGTATTGCGTCCGGGATCGTAGGCATGCTCCATGATTTCGGTCCGAATCCGCTCGGCCTGGGAGCGCCAATATTGAGCGCGGTCGTGCAGCTCCATGTGATCGGCGATGCGGGCCAAACGATCGCAGCCGGCCCAGCACATCACTGCCGAAAAGGTATGGATGCGGGCGAACCCGCGGAACTCCCAGAGACTCGCATCCGGTACGTTATACAGCCTGGTGCATTGGCGGCCGAGATTTTCCAGGCGTTCGAAAAGACGCTGATCTCCAGGATGCGCGAGGCGGCGGTCGAAGAAGGCCTGGGTGGCGGCCATGATCACGCTGCCGTAGATGTCGTTCTGGATGTGCTCATAGGCCTGATTCCCGACCCGTACCGGCCTGTGATTCCGATAGCCCCTGAGAGAGCTGATCCGGCATTCGATCAATTTTTTCTCCAGGGCGATGCCGTAGACCGGCTGAAGCAGGCTATCGTCGGCCTCGGCCGCGATATTCGAGATATAGTCCAGATATTCCTCCATGGTTCCGGTCGCGCCAAGCCGGTTTAGGGCGCTCACGACGAAATAGGCGTCGCGCAGCCAGCAATAGCGATAATCCCAATTGCGTTCCGTGCCGGCCGCTTCGGGGATGGATGTGGTCATGGCGGCAATGACGGCACCGGTTTCCTCGAAACAGCACAGCTTGAGGGTGATGGCGGCGCGGATCACGGCCTTCTGCCATTCGAAAGGAATGGACAGCGATCGGGTCCATTCGCGCCAATACAGCAGGGTTTGCTCGTAGCTTTCGCGGGTTGCTTCGGCCACCGTATAACGCAGCGGTTCGTCGGGACCGAAGGTGATCGCCGAAGGTTCCTCCAGCAGAAAGGGCGTCTCGTCCAATATGTAGGAAACCGGCATGTCGGTGCTCATGCGGAAACACATACCGGGAGCGACGAACTGGATATAGTTGGACCCCTGGATGGTTTGCATGGGTTTGACGCCGTAGTCGTAGGTCGGCCGCACTCTGACGGAAATCCGCGGCGTGCCGTTGATCGGCTGAAGCCTTCTGATCAGCCGTTGCGAACGATGCATATGGCCGTACCGTCGGAAACGCGGGGCAAAGTCGGTAATTTGCACCGCAGCGCCGTGCTGATCGTAAAGCGTGGTTACCAGGATAGCGGTGTTGTGCTCGTAGTGCTGTTCGCTATGGGAGAAATCGTCGATCACGATGTCGAAGAATCCTTCCTGCACCTCGTCCTCATCGCCGTTGATCAGGCTGCAAAAAATCGGATCGCCGTCGAAACGGGGCAAGCAGCACCAGACGATACGCCCCTTGCGGTCGATCAGTGCGCTGTACATGCAGTTGCCGATAATGCCGAGTTCGAGGTTGCTCATAGCGGTTCCCTATACGTTTTGATCGTTTCAAACATGCCCGTCGCGGGCGCCACATCACCGAAGGCGCTTCGACAGACTGTCGTTTCAATGGTTCCGCAAAAAATTTTCGCCGGTATCGGCGTCGAACAGTTGAATCTTCGTGGCGTCGTAAGTCAGCTCGATCCTATCGCCGCGTTTCAGCCGGAGGTCGGGAGGCACTCGGACAATCAGAACCAGTCCAGCTGGATGAGTTCCCGGCTCGACAACCGCCGATTTGTCCCTGGATGGCCGGAGTGACGGGGCCGGCTGAACATGAAGATAAAGATCCGCGCCCAGCCATTCGACCGAAATGATTTCAGCCGGAAAAACGGGGCCGGCTCTACGCGACGTTCCCGGCAAACAAAAATGTTCCGGACGGATGCCGGCGACGACGTAGCGGTTGCTCAGGCGCTCTAACGGAAAGGAAGGCGGCAGGGGGCAAGGCCCCATAGGCAGCAGCACGCCGGTATCGCCGATCTCGGCATTCAGGAAGTTCATCGACGGCGATCCGATGAAGCCCGCCACGAATTCGTTACGGGGCGTCTCGTACAGTTCCTTCGGCGTTCCGATCTGCTGGACTTCTCCGCTTCGCAATATCGCCACACGATCGCCCAGCACCATGGCTTCGGTTTGGTCGTGAGTGACGTAAACGGTCGTGATGCCCAGCCTTTCCTGGAGGGCCGCGATCTCGGTGCGCATTTGAACGCGCAGCCGAGCATCGAGATTCGATAGGGGCTCGTCCAACAAGAACACCTGGGGTCTTCGCACGATCGCTCGTCCCATGGCTACCCGCTGGCGCTGTCCTCCGGACAGGTCCGAAGGTTTGCGGTCGAGCAGCGGGTCCAGTTGGAGGATGGCCGCGACCTCGTCCACCCGCCGCTTGATTTCGTCCCGCGCCAGTTTGGCCAATTTGAGCGGAAACGAGATGTTCTCCCTGACCGTCATATGGGGGTAGAGCGCATAGCTTTGGAATACCATCGCCATGTTGCGGTCCTTGGGGTCGAGTTCATTGATCCTGTTGCCGTCGACCCGGATTTCGCCCTCGGTGATGTCTTCCAGACCGACGATCATGTTCAGCAGGGTCGACTTGCCGCAGCCTGACGGTCCCACGAGAATGAAAAACTCGCCGTCCTTGACGGTGAAATTTGCCTTTCTGATCGCCCAGGCCCCACCGGCAAAGCGTTTGCTCACGTGATCGAAGACGATTTCGGCCATTTTTGCTACTCCCGGTCATCCTTTGACGGCACCGGCCGTAAGTCCGGCAATGATGCGGCGCTGGAACATCAGGACCAGTGCGATGATCGGTATCGTGACCACTACGGAAGCGGCGGCGATGGAACCGGTAGGCAGCTCGAATTGGGAACTTCCCGTAAAAAACGCGATGGCGACCGGCACGGTGCGGGCCCGATCCGTGGACGTGAGGGACGCGGCGAACAAAAAATCGTTCCACGCGAAAATGAAGACCAAGATGGCCGAAGCGACGATTCCCGGCGCCACCAGCGGCAAGATGACGAGCCGAAAGGCTTGCGACGGGGTGGCGCCGTCGACCCGTGCGGCTCGCTCCAGGTCCCACGGGATTTCGCGAAAAAAAGCGGTCAAGGTCCAAATGGCGAGCGGCAAGGTGAAGCTCAGATAGGGAAGGATCAAGCCCGGCCAGGTGTCGAAAAGACGCAGCGTGCGCCAGAGTTCGAACAAGGGACCGACCACGGATATCGGCGGAAACATGGCTACTGCGAGCGTGCCGTAAAAAATCCAGTGTTTGCCGCGAAAGTCGAGCCGAACGATGGCGTACGCCGCAAAGATGGCGATTATTATGGACAACCCGGTGGCGATCGAAGCGATGCCCACGGAGTTCAAGAGCGCCGCCGGAAATTGCGGGTCGTTAAAGACCGTTCGGTAGTGCTCGAGACTGAGCGTGTCCGGGAAAAAACGCGCATTGCCGAGTTCGCGCCCAGGCTTGAGCGACAGCGATATGATCCAAATCACGGGCAACAAGGCGTAAGTAACAACGAGGAGACTTCCCAAGGCGCCGAGGAATCCGTCCATACCTGCGAATCGTATTCGCATGTCACCGTCCCGTGCGGAGCAAGGGCGTTCCGAAGCTCTTGGTGAAGAGCAGAGCGATCGCGAGCGTGCACAGAAAAATCAGCACCGATACCGCCGAACCCAAACCCAGGTTGAGACGGGCAATCAGCGTGTTGTATCCAATCACCGATACCGATTCGGTGCCATGCGCGCCGCGTGTCAGAACATAGACCGAATCGAAGATGCGAAAAGCATCCAAGGTCCGGAACAGCAGCGCCACCAAGATGGACGGTTTCATCAAGGGCAGGGTAATGAGACGGAAGCGCTGTAAGGCGGATGCTCCGTCGACCCGAGCCGCCCTGAGCACATCATCCGGAATGAGGCTCAGGCCGGCCAGCAGCAAAAGAGCCATGAACGGTGTGGTTTTCCAGATCTCGCTGAGTATGATGACGCCGAATGCCGACCAGCGTTCGTTGAGCCAGGCTCGATCGACGCCGAGCAGGCTGTTGACGAATCCGGTGGTCGGATCGAATGCGAACTTCCAGGCGAGAGCTGCTACCACGGTGATGATGGCGTAAGGCACCAAAGCCGCCGAACGGACCGTTCGGCGTCCGAACACGGCTTTATGCATGAGCAGTGCGAGAGCGAAGCCGAGCACCAGCTCGAAAAAAACCGAAATGGTCGTGATCAGAAGCGTATTTCCAAGCGCCTGCCACCATACTTCCGAACTTAATACGCTGAAGTAGTTGCCGATGCCTATGAAATCGGGCGGAGCCGCGTGGCGTAGGTCGTAGCGGTAAAGCGAGAGCCGGACGGCATCGAGAATGGGATAGGCCGTAACCAAAGCCATCGCGGCTAGAGCCGGGGTGCAAAAAAGCCATCCTTTGACGTTCTGGACACGCCTCATAGCAAGCCTTCCGAACGCAATGCTCGTTGCACGGCTTTCCGCAAGCGAGTCGTATCCCGGTCCGGCTCGATGTCGCGCATGGGATGAAGGGTGCGGCTGATGGCGAGGGACACGTCGGCGTAGAGCGGCGTTTGAGGACGTTCCACCGCATCGTTCAAGGCCGCTCGCAGCACGTCCGCGAACGGCAGCCGGCGACGCACGGCCGGATCGTTATAAAGGGCGGACACGGTGGGTGGAAGTCCCCCGCGTTGTGCGGCGATCCGCTGATTATCCCTGCTTGCTAGGCATTCGGCCGCGTTGAAGGCGAGTTCGGGATAACGCGAGTAGGTGCTGACGGCGAGATCGATGCCTCCGACCGTCACCCGGCTGGGCCGGCCGGGCAGAACCGCGGGCCAGCGTGCCCAGCCCATGTTCGCCGCGACGTCGGGCGCGTTCTGCCGAGCGCTGGGCCAGACGAAGGTATAGTTGAGCATGAATGCCGAATTGCCGGTTTCGAAAGCCAGCCGCGCCTGGTCTTCGCGGCTGGTGGACAGCCCCGGATCGGCCGCGGGAGAAGTCGCCAACCGCTTCATCACCTGAAGAGCTTTACGGGTGGGTTCGGGCTCCAGGGAGACCTGCTGTCCCCCAGCATCCAGGACCGTGCCCCCGGCCGAGGCGAGCAGGGATACAAAAAGGACGGTCAGCCCCTCATAGCGTTCGCCCTGAACCTGAATCCGGCCATTCCTGCCCAACTTCTCGGCCGAATCGATCATCTCGTCCCAGGTATCCGGCGGTGTCGGGACACGGTCGGTTCGATACCAAAGCAATTGGACATTGGTCGTGAAAGGCGTCGCCCAGAACACATTCTTATAAGTAGCGGTTTGAACCGTTATCGGAAACCGACCGGCTGAAGCCCGGCGGGTCGATCTCATCGGCCATTCCCGTATCCAGCCCGCTTCGGCGAATTCGGCGGTCCAGATCACGTCCATCCCGATGATGTCGATAGATTCGTCGCCTGCAGCCAGGCGGCGCGTCAATTGCTCCCTTTGCTGATCGGCATCGGCCGGCAGAGAGACGACATCGATGCGATAGCGGTCTTTTGCGAATTCGGTGCAGCGCCGGGCGGCTTCTCGGAAGGCGCCGGAAGGTTCGTCGAACACATACCAGGTCAAATGAGGCGGTCCGACGGGTTCCGGATTGCGGCAGGACCACACCGGCAAACCGAGGGACAGAAGAAACAGCAGGCGCAGTAGCGCGATCGAGCACCGCGACGAGATGCGGGCCGGCCACTTGTTGACTTGAAAAAACCGTCCCGCTCTCAGGCGGTAGACGCCCATCCGGAAGTCCATTCTCCTCGGAGTTCAAACGTGCTTGTGGCCCGAAGTGGAACATCGGCACAGGTTTCGTGTCAAGTGTGGCTGAGCATTGCAAAAGATCGAGAAGAGGGTGCCGTTTATTGGAAATACGCTTCCCGGCATAAACTCGGGTGTTTAGCGTCGAACGTATGGCCGACGATTAATTCTAAACTAATAAGAGGACAATACAGCGGAGTGGGCTCGAGTTCGGCCATCGCTAAGTATTGTGTATCGCTCGGCAAGCAGTGCGAAACAGTTTTGTTACATGCTCGATGAGGTTCTCTTTGGCATAAAGTTTTTCTTGGGTGTCTCGCAGCCGAGGAACCGAAATATGTTAGGCTACGTCTTAGCGGTAAGAGCCGCGAGCGCCGCATTTATTGCATAGTGCGGATGGATGAGAAAGCCACGTTCGCTATGATAGGGACAGTTAATACGCTCGTTGTCTCAACCAGCAAAATATCGAACGAGGCAGCTTGCGGTCCTCTCGCCGGAGACGTTAAGACCTTTTTGAGCATCTGCTGATTGCAGAGGAGACCTCGCATCTATGGGTATCTTCGATCACTATCAATCCCGCTATGAAAAAGCGCGCGAAGAAGAGTATTCGCTTCAGGAATATCTAGAAATTTGCCGTAAGGATCCGACGGCCTACGCCAGTCCAGCCGAGCGTATGCTGATCGCCATCGGCGAACCCGAACTGGTCGATACCAGGCTCGATCCGCGCCTTTCACGCATTTTCGCCAATAAAGTCATCAAGCGCTATCCGGCTTTTGCCGATTTTTACGGCATGGAGGAAACCATTGAGCAGATGGTGGCATTTTTCCGCCACGCCGCTCAGGGGCTGGAAGAGCGCAAACAGATTCTGTACTTGCTGGGCCCGGTCGGAGGCGGCAAGTCTTCGCTGGCCGAGAAGTTGAAGCACCTCATGGAGCAGGTGCCGTTTTACGCCATCAAGGGTTCGCCCATCAACGAATCGCCGCTGGGACTGTTCGACCCCGAAGAGGACGGTCCGATTCTCGAAAACGAATACGGTATCCCGCGCCGTTACTTCAATACGATCATGTCGCCTTGGGCGGTGAAACGCCTGCACGAGTACAACGGCGATATCACCAAATTTCGCGTCGTCAAGGTGCGCCCGTCCATGTTGGATCAGCGGGCGGTGTCGAAGACCGAACCGGGCGACGAAAACAACCAGGACATCTCGTCCTTGGTCGGCAAGGTCGACATCCGGAAGCTGGAGCGCTTCAGCCAGGACGATCCGGATGCCTACAGCTTCTCGGGCGGCCTTTGCCTCGGCAACCGAGGTATCATGGAATTCGTGGAGATGTTCAAGGCGCCGATCAAGGTGCTGCATCCTCTCCTGACGGCGACCCAGGAGGGCAATTACAAAGGTACCGAAGGGCTTTCGGCCATTCCGTTCGAGGGCATCATCATGGCCCATTCGAACGAGTCCGAGTGGTTGCAGTTCAAGAACAACAAGAACAACGAGGCGTTTCTGGACCGTGTCTATGTGGTCAAAGTGCCTTATTGCCTAAGGGTTTCAGAAGAGATCAAGATTTACGAGAAACTCTTGATCCACAGTTCGCTGTCCGATTCGCCCTGCGCACCCCACACACTGAAAATGCTGGCGCAGTTCGCGGTGCTGTCGAGGCTTAAAGAACCGGAGAACTCCAATGTTTACTCGAAAATGCGGGTTTACGACGGCGAGAACCTGAAGGACACCGATCCCAAGGCGAAATCCTATCAGGAATACCGGGACTTCGCGGGCGTGGACGAAGGGATGACCGGTCTTTCCACGCGCTTCGCGTTCAAGATCCTGTCGAAAGTGTTCAACTTCGACCATTCCGAAGTCGCGGCGAATCCCGTTCACTTGCTGTATACGCTGGAACAGCAGATCACGCAGGAGCAATTCCCGCCGGAGGTGCAGGAGCGTTATCTGCGCTTCATCAAGGAATTCCTGGTGCCGCGCTATGTGGATTTCATCGGCAAGGAAATCCAGACCGCTTACCTGGAATCGTATTCCGAGTACGGACAGAACATCTTCGACCGGTATGTTACGTACGCCGACTACTGGATACAGGATCAGGAATACCGCGATCCGGATACCGGCGAGAGTTTCGACCGCAGGGCGCTCAACGAGGAACTCGAAAAGATCGAAAAACCGGCAGGCATCAGCAATCCCAAGGATTTCCGCAATGAAGTGGTGAACTTCGTGCTGCGTGCCCGCGCCAAGAACGCCGGCAAGAATCCGGCCTGGACCAGCTATGAAAAGCTGCGTGCGGTCATCGAGAAGAAGATGTTCGCCAATACGGAAGAACTGCTGCCGGTGATCTCCTTCAACGCCAAGGCGTCGCTGGACGATCAGAAGAAACATGAGGAATTCGTGAACCGCATGGTTCACAAAGGGTACACGCCCAAGCAGGTGCGGCTGTTGTGCGAATGGTATCTCAGGGTGCGCAAGTCCTCTTAACCGAGCGATAGGTATTCAAGCCCATGAGTCAATTTATAGACCGCCGCTTAAACCCCAAGAACAAGAGCGCTGTCAATCGGCAGCGCTTTCTCCAACGCTTCCGCGGTCAGATTCGCAAGGCCGTTGCCGATGCCGTCGCGAAGCGGTCGGTAACGGACGTAGACCGTGGCGAAAAGATTCAGATTCCGACCAAGGATATTTCGGAACCGACGTTTCGGCATGGCCAAGGTGGGCGGCGGGAGGTCGTTCAACCCGGCAATAAGGAGTTTATAGCGGGCGACAAGGTACCCCGTCCGGAAGGCGAGGAGGGCGGTTCGGGCAACCGTGCCAGCGATACCGGCGAGGGCATGGACGAATTCGTTTTCGAATTGTCGCGCGAAGAGTTTTTGGAATTCATCTTCGAAGATCTCGAGCTGCCGAACATGGTGAAGCGGCAACTGGCGAGAGAAGCCACTTTCAAGAGTCAGCACGCGGGTTTTACCAGCGACGGATCGCCCTCGAACCTGCACGTCATCCGCTCGATGCGGGAGGCCTTGGCGCGCCGCACGGCCTTGCGCGCGCCATCGGCGGACCGGAAGCGGGAGCTGGAAGTCGAACTCGCGGCTTTGCTAACTGGCGGTGAGCCTGACGAGGAGCGTATCGCCGCATTGAGCGAGGAGATCGCCCTGCTGGAGCGCAGGATTCGGGCAGTGCCGTTCCTCGACACCATCGATCTCCGTTACCGAAACCGCATTCAAGTTCCGAAGCCCAGCACCCAGGCCGTGATGTTTTGCCTCATGGACGTCTCCGGTTCCATGGACGAGGTGAAAAAGAATCTTGCGAAACGTTTTTTCTTGTTGCTTTACTTGTTTCTTACGCGAAATTACGAAAAGACGGACGTGGTTTTCATTCGTCATCATACGGTGGCGCTGGAGGTGGATGAACAGGATTTCTTCTATTCGCGGGAAACCGGTGGGACCGTTGTGTCGAGCGCACTCGAGTTGATGAAGGACATCATCCGCGACCGCTACCCCTCGGGCGACTGGAACATCTACGGCGCCCAGGCGTCGGACGGCGACAACTGGCCCGAGGACTCGACGAATTGTTCGCGCTTGCTGATCGAAGACATCATGGCGAGCGTGCAGTATTACGCCTATATCGAGATCAACAACCACGAGCCCCACAGCCTGTGGATGGAATACGAAAAAGTGGCGGAATACTGGCCCAACTTTGCCATGCAGCCGATTTATAGCGCGGCGGACATTTATCCGGTCTTTAGAGAACTCTTCAAGAAGCAGCAGGCATGAGCCGCAAACCCCTTTCAGAAGGCTCCGAATGGACTTTCGAACTCCTTCAGAGCTATGACACCGAGATCGCCCGAATCGCGGCTGGTTTCGGCCTGGACACTTATCCCAACCAAATCGAGATCATCACCTCGGAACAGATGATGGACTGCTATTCGAGCACGGGCATGCCGGTGTTCTACCCGCATTGGTCCTTCGGCAAGCAGTTTCTGACCGTCGAGAAAAGCTATCGGCGCGGATACATGGGGCTGGCCTACGAGCTGGTCATCAATTCCAACCCGTGTATCGCCTATCTCATGGAGGAGAACAGCATGACCATGCAGGCGCTGGTCATCGCGCATGCCTGTTATGGCCATAACTCCTTCTTCAAAAACAATTATTTGTTCAAGACCTGGACCAATGCCGACGCCATCATCGATTACCTGGTGTTCGCCCGGAACTACATCGCGGAATGCGAAGAACGTTACGGCGTCTCGGCCGTAGAGGAGCTGCTGGATTCCTGTCATGCCTTGATGAACTACGGCGTGGACCGTTACCGCCGGCCGCCGGCGCTTTCGATAACCGAGGAGAAGCATAGGCAGAAAGAGCGGGAGGAATATCTTCAGTCGCAGATTAACGATTTATGGCTGCGCACCGTTCCAAAGAAGGAAAGATACTTCCAGGAGCAAGCCCATCAGTTTCCGGCCGAACCCGAGGAAAATCTCCTTTATTTCTTCGAGAAGAACGCGCCGCTGCTGGAGTCTTGGCAGCGGGAAATCATTCGAATCGTCCGCAAGATCGCGCAATATCTCTATCCCCAGCGTCAAACCAAGGTAATGAACGAGGGTTGGGCGACCTTCTGGCACTACACCCTTCTGAACAGGCTCTATGACGAAGGCTTGGTGACCGACGGATTCATGCTGGAATTCCTGCAATCGCATACCAACGTCATCAGCCAGCCGCCGTATTACAGCAATCACTTTTCGGGACTCAATCCTTATGCCTTGGGATTCGCCATGATGAGCGACATTCGGCGGATCTGCGAACATCCCGCCGACGAAGATCGGAAATGGTTCCCCGATCTTGTGGATACCGATTGGACCAAGACGCTGGACTTCGCCATGCGCAATTTCAAGGACGAGAGTTTCATCGCCCAATACCTCTCGCCCAAGGTCATTCGGGATTTCAAGCTGTTCAGCGTGCTGGACGACGATTTGAACGACGAACTGGAAATCACCCACATTCACGACGAAGACGGCTATCGAGCCGTTCGCCACGTGCTTTCGGATCAGTACAACCTCGGCAACCTGGAGCCCAGCATTCAGGTCTACCGGGTGGACACCCGAGGAGACCGGTCGTTGACCCTGCGGCATTATCAGCATCATCGCCGCCCCTTGGGAGAGAGCACCAACGAGATGCTGCGGCATGTGCGCCGGCTGTGGGGATTCAAGGCGAGACTCGAAACGGTGGACGAGAACGGACGGATCCAGAAATCGTACGAATGCGACTGACCGGGAGGCGTCCGCGGCCGGACGGGCGGGGAAGGTAATGGTCGATAGAGATGTTCTCGAATCATCGACCTGACGGCTCGGCGGAGCTGCGGACACGCGATTGGATGCCGTTACGGCGTCGGACAGGGCTTGAAAGAACACCCCGTGCAAAGATGTGACCGCCAAGACCCATCTCGATGATCTCCACCTGCTCATAAAGCTCCTTCCACCGGAGCTCCAGAAATCCCTAGCGCTGCAAGGCCAGGGGGAATTGCTCGAAATCATCTTGGACTTAGGGCGCCTGCCCCAGGCACGCTATCCCCACGCCGCCCTGAACTTATCGAATCAACCGGTTACCCGCGAAGACCTTGATGCCGTAATCGGCGCCTTGGGTGAATTCGGCGCGGACAACCGCGCCGGCATCGAGGGGACTTTGCACCGCATTTCCGCCATTCGCAACCGGCGGGGCGAGATCATCGGTTTGACCTTGCGCGTGGGGCGCGCGGTATTCGGAACCATCGATCTGATACGTGATCTCGTCGAGAGCGGCAAGAGCCTCGTATTGCTCGGCCGGCCCGGCGTCGGAAAGACGACCAAATTGAGAGAGGTGGCGCGCGTACTGGCCGACGATTTCGGCAAGCGCGTCGTCGTGATCGATACATCCAATGAGATTGCCGGCGACGGCGATGTCCCGCACCCGGCCATCGGCAGCGCCCGGCGAATGATGGTCGCGCATCCGGATCGACAACATGCAGTGATGATCGAGGCGGTGGAAAACCATATGCCCGAAGCGATCATCGTCGACGAAATCGGCACAGCCACGGAGGCAATGGCCGCGCGCACCATCGCCGAGCGTGGCGTTCAGCTGATCGGCACGGCTCACGGCAACACGCTGGAGAATTTAGTTCTGAATCCCACGCTGTGCGATCTGGTCGGCGGCGTGCAAACGGTGACTCTCAGCGACGAAGAGGCCCGGCTTCGGGGCACGCAAAAAACCGTAAGCGAGCGGAAGGCTCCGCCCACCTTCGATATCGTCGTAGAGATTACCGCCAGGGACGAGGTGGTCGTGCACCTGGACACCGCGCAGGCGGTCGATGCCATCCTGAGCGGCACACAGCCCAAAGGCATACGCCGCCAAGGCCCGGTTGCCGTTCAGTCGCCGGTGACGGCGAGCGAACCCGAGTCGGCCGTGGAAATCGCGAGAGAGGTCTTATTCGTCCGCTCCGACCGGCAGCGTCCGGTTCGCATCTATGCTTATGCGCTCAGCCGGGACTCGGTGGAACGCGTGATCCGCGACCTCCACTTGGAGGCCCGCACAGTGAGATATCCGGACCAGGCCGATCTTGTCGTGACGCTGCGCGCGCGGGAAGACGATGCAAGCCTGCAACGCATCGTTCAAGGCGGTCAATTGCCGGTGCATGCCGTCAAGAAGAACACGACCGCTCAGATTCGGCAGCTCCTGCGCAGTCTGTTTCACATCGTTCCCGGCGACAAACAGGACGAGGTCGGGGAAATGGTGCGCGAGACCGAGCGTGCCGTGCAGCAGGTCAAGGCCGAAGGCGTCATGGCGGAACTCTCGCCGCGTTCGGCCGCCTTGCGCCAGATGCAACATCGCATCGTTACCCGCCACGGCTTGGTCGCCGAAAGCATTGGCTGTGAACCACACCGGCATTTGGTGATCTATCCCATGTAATTCCCCCGGTAAAATCAGCTTATGGCCGCCCGTTTGGCGATTATCGTTAGCACTTCTGCGGGTAGTGACGAAAAAAAGGGACTGGAAAAGCGGCTCGAAGAGTTCTTCGTCTCACGCAACCGGGATGCCCGGATATGGGTTGCGAACAGCGGCGATGAAGTTCCGGACCTCGCGCGGCGAGCCCTGGCCGAGAACGCCGATCTGATAGCGGCAGGCGGCGGAGACGGCACCATCAATGCGGTTGCCTCGGTGCTCGCCGAAACCGGCAAGATACTGGGCGTACTGCCGCTCGGCACGCTCAACCACTTCGCCAAGGATCTCGGGATTCCCCTGGATTTGGAGCAAGCCGCGCAAATTCTTGTCGACGGCACGCCCGCCCGGATCGATGTCGGAGAGGTCAACGGCAGGATTTTCGTCAACAATTCCAGCCTGGGGCTGTATCCCAGCATCGTACACGGTCGGGAGACCCTGCAGGACCGCCTGGAATACGGCAAATGGCCGGCGTTTCTCTGGGCATCTCTGTCCGTCTTGCGCCGGTATGCCATTCTGGAAGCCCGATTGCGTGTCGACGACCGGGAACTCGTGCGGCACACGCCTTTCATTTTCGTCGGGAACAATCGGTACCAGGTCGAAGGATTCAATATCGGAGCGCGGACCACCCTCGATTCGGGCTGGTTGTGGCTGTATACCACTCGAGAAATCGGCCGGCTCGGCCTTTTGCGATTCGGGCTCCGCGCGCTCTTGCGGAGTTTGCGTAAAGACAAGGACTTCGACATGATGCGGACCAAGGAGATCGTTATCGAGGCTAGGCACAGCAGCCGCCTTCGGGTCGCTACCGACGGCGAGGTGATCGTCATGCAGACTCCGCTGCATTATCGAATTCGGCCGGGCGCTCTACGGGTGATAGTGCCGAACACGAAGGTCGAGTCTCGCGGAAGCGCCATTGCGAGCTAGGTCCGGCTGCCGATCGGTCGGCGAGGCGTAACGCGGCGCATGCGAACCATCGTCCATCTTTCGGATCTGCACTTCGGCCGCGTCGACAGCTCCTTGGTCGATCCGCTGATCCAATCGGTTCGGGAGATAGGGCCCGATCTGGTCGCGATCTCTGGCGATCTGACCCAACGCGCACGAACCGCTCAATTTCTCGAAGCCCGGCGCTTTCTCGATGCGCTGCCGAAGCCGCAAATCGTGGTGCCCGGCAATCATGACGTACCCCTCTATAATCCGCTGGCCCGTTTTTTCCGGCCGCTGGTCAAATACCGGCGCTATATCGGTGAAAACATCGAGCCCTTCTATGCCGATGAGCAGATCGCCGTGGTCGGCGTCAATACGGCGCGCTCGCTGACCATCAAGAACGGGCGGGTCAATCGAAGGCAGCTGGACCGCATTCGGGAACGCTTGTGTGATTACCCCGGTGCGGTCATCAAGATCGTGGTGACCCATCACCCTTTCGACCTGCCCGAGGGCTTCCGTGAGGGCGATCTTGTCGGCCGGGCGCGGATGGCCATGGAAGCGCTGGCGAGCTGCGGAGTCGATATGTTCTTAGCCGGGCATCTCCATGTCAGCCATTCGGGGCACACGGGAGAACGGTATCGCATCGCCGGTTACAAGGCGCTCGTGATCAGCGCCGGAACCGCGCTTTCGGTCCGCACGCGAAAGGAAAAAAACGCGTTTAACGTGCTCCGGATCGAGCATCCGAAGGTTGTCCTGGAGCGTTGCACATGGGAATCCGAAAATGCGCGTTTCGTTCCCTCTGCCGCGGAGTATTTCGAGCGCCGCGCGGATGGTTGGATGCGTATGAAGGATGATGCCGCCGGGCCGTGCCGGCGCTCCTGACACTGGATCGAGTTTGAGACGATGTTGCGTCGGCCGTTGAATGTGAGTCGGCCACGGCTTACGGTAGCGGTTATTGCATCACGCGGATATCGTTCTTGACGGATCGAACGCCGGCGACGTCTCTCGCGATCGCTTCGGCGCGCTGCTTTTCCGAGGCCGTGTTGACGAAGCCGCTGAGTTGCACGGTACCTTTGAACGTTTCGACCTGGATGTCCAGCCCTTTGACCACTTCATCGCGCAGCAGAGCCGATTTGACCTTGGTGGTAACGGCCGTGTCATCGAGATATTCGCCGGTGCTCTCGCGGGTCTTCGAACCGGCGCACCCGACGACCATTGCGGCTGCGGCCAGGGCGAGAAACTGTCTTCTTTTCATCACGCTGTTCACTCCTTCGATGAACGGCCAAGGATTTCAGGCAGCTATGTCAGAAAGGGATTTCCGACCTTGGATGGCGCCGGACGCAACATCGAAAACGAGGATACGTTTTTGACGGAACGGCAGGGCGCCTGGCGACTTTGCCGGCCGTGAAGCTGGATGAGCAAGTGTGTGAACGACGGGAGAAAGAAAAATGGAACTTCCGTGTTCCCAAAAATACATCCCAGCCAAATTCGGATCAGTCCAGTTACATGCGGAGCATTCCATTTCCGTGTCGAGCATCCTGGCCCGAGGATAGGGAGCGTCCAGAATCCGTTGAAACACTCCAACTCCCTTCGCAACATCCTGGTTGCGTTTGGGAACGTCCTGTTCTTGGCGACATCCTTAAGTCCATTCGCCGTAATCCCGTCCTGCGGGAGCATCCATGTTCCGGACCCGAGATCAGCTCAGGTGGATGTATTTAAGCTCACCACCCCCAAATTAAACATACGTACATTTCCGTACCTTTTGAAAGGACTTGGGAGCAGCTAACCGAATCAGCGGAACGGAAGATCAGCTGGCTCGAAGATCGGGAATCAACGTATGCGAGTCTTGTGGAAAATCAAATCTCGCAAACCGACTCGGCAGAAAGATCGGGTAATATCGTCTGTCTAAACTAGGCTATGGCTTCGCTGCGTAGCGACATTCTTTTAAGCATGGGTTGGACATATTTACTTGTTGCGGGGATATTCGAGATCGTCTGGGCGGTGGGATTGAAATTCACCGAGGGCTTTACGCGTTGGTGGCCGAGTTTAGGCGTAGGCGCCGCCATGATAATCAGTCTGGTGTTCTTGTCCCTGGCGCTGAGGACGATACCGTTAGGCACCGGTTACGCCGTTTGGACTGGAATAGGCGCCGCCGGGACCGCGATTATCGGCATCATACTGTTCAACGAATCCACGGACCTGGTCCGGATCGTCTGCATTCTGCTAATCGTCTTGGGCGTCGTAGGCTTGAAGCTGCTCTACACGGAAAACTGATGCCCGGCTTTGCTTCCGGGAGCGGACGATCGATTCGAGCATTTTCATGCCTACTGTACGGGCACTCGCGCGTAGGTCGGGAATCCCTCCCAATCGCAAACGGTCGCTTTAGTCGCGACCCTTCCAATCGCAAACGGCGTCTTCGGGAGCGCCGAAGCCGCCCTTCCCGACGGTGCCGTTGGGGTAACGGGTTCGTCGGCAAAGGATTGCCGACCTACGAATGCTTGAATCAATTTACCGTCGCCGAAGGCGCCAATGACGCCCGCCGAGCCGGTTTTGCCGTACGAGCGAGATGAAAACGCTCTAAGTACATTCCGCAAATATTTGCGGAATCTCGACAGATTGGCTTGATTGGCGGGGTTGTCCTGCAGGTTGCCTATGCCGCAAGACTTCCCTGAATGTACTTAGCCGGTTTCGCCACTTTTTAGGCTGCTTTGTCCTTGCCGATGCTGATTTTCGGCGAGAATCCCTGATTCAAGCCGGGTATGCCGACGCTCTGGATGTGCATGGCGTTGCTGCCTTCCTCATAACGCGGGAGCCGCCCTTCGGTGTGCCACAACCGATAAGCCAGGGCGGCCGTCAAAACCCGGATCGGATAATCGCGCGGAAGGTTTTGCAGATAGGGCTGGATCGTCACGAAGTCGCGCGCGCCGTACTGCGTCATGATCGAGCGCAAACCGCCGTTGGCCGGCCCGATATTGTAGGCGAGAAGACCGAGGAACAAATCGCCGCGCATCTCCGCCAGATAAAGACGCAGGGTCGCCGCGGCTACGAAGGTATTGTGGCGCTGGTTGAGCATGTCCAGATGGTCGACATCCAGATGTTTCTTGACGACGCTGACCGCCGACTTCGGGGCAGCGGTGATCTGGAAGAGTCCGCGGCCTCCGTCTTTGCTGTCCCGCGGATAGAATGACGATTCCGTAGCGCCGATGCCGACCATGACTTCGGGGTCGACATCGAAGGCCTTGGCAGCTTCGTGGATCGTCGGCAGATAGATTTGGGCTCGCTCGATGATGCGCTGCATTTGAGTCAGATCGGAACGCCGATAGGCGGCAAACACCTGATGCGCAATCGTGTTCCGCTCGGCCTCCTGCATGCCGCCGACCAGGCTGCGAAGCTTGCCGAGATCGCGGCCGAATTCTTCCTGGGCGGCGAACCAGCCGGCTGTGACGGCGACGAAAACCGCCAGGATCGCAGGCAGAATCATGCCTTTGAGCACCAGCTTGGCGCGCATGCCCAGCCAGAGGCGCAACAGCACCGCATTTGCGATCCCTACGGCGAGTACCATTGCGGCGAACGGAAGCAGATTGGACCATAATCCGGTTCCGGCAAACCAATCCACCGAGCGTCCGAATACCGCGATGATTCCGATGAGGGCGGACGCAGCCAATGCCAGGATTTCGGTGCCGATAACGGCGACCCATCGCCACGGGTTCAGTTTTGCCGCGGGCTCGGCGCCTTTCTTGGCCTGTGTCCGTTTCTTTTTCGGCTTGGCCGCGTTATTGGATCGCCGCTTTTTGGGAGGGGATGAGGCAGGAGGGACCAAGTCCAGCTCGCCTTGTACGGGCTTGAGTGGCTTGCTCGGCGCCGCCAGGAATGAATCGGAGGACGAAGCAGGAGGCATCGAAGATTTCTCTTTGGAGATCGACTTGGGACCGGACACGAATCACCTGTTAGTGGAAGTTCCGAATTCCGTCCATGGACTGCCTCGATTCCAGCAATGGAGTGTCTGACGCGTGATTTATCGTTTATCGTAGCCGCTCGACAACACGCCAGCCTATCGTCTCGCCCGCCCTGAGCGGCACCAGGGTATCGTCACCGAATGGGATGGCCTCGGGCATCTTCCACTCGGATTTCTCGATCGCGATTTTTGCCTGATTGCGCGGCAGACGGTAAAAATCCGGGCCGTTGAAGCTCGCAAACGCTTCGAGCTTGTCCAGGGCACCGGCGGATTCGAAAACCGTCGCATAGAGCTCGAGCGCCCCGCGGGCGGTATAACACCCGGCACAGCCGCAGACCGATTCCTTTTGACTGCGTGGATGAGGCGCGCTGTCGGTTCCCAGGAAAAAATTTGGGTTGCCGCTGGTTGCCGCCTCGACCAAGGCCAGGCGATGAGTTTCGCGTTTCAATACCGGCAGGCAGTAAAAATGGGGACGAACGCCTCCGGCCAGCAGGGCGTTGCGATTATAAAGCAGATGATGGGCGGTAATGGTAGCCGCGATGTTCGGCCCGCCATCCTGCACGAATTGGACGCCGTCCCGTGTGGTGACGTGCTCCAGAACGATGCGGAGCGCCGGAAATCGGCTTGCGATGGCGGTCAGATGCCTGTCGATGAACGCTTTTTCGCGGTCGAAGATATCGACCTCGGCATCCGTCACTTCGCCATGCACCAGCAAGGGCACATCGTATCGCTCCATGGCTTCGAACACCGGATAGATCTTTTCGAGGGTGGCGACCCCGGCTTCCGAATGCGTCGTTGCGCCGGCGGGATAAAGTTTCAGCGCCACGATCTCGGGTTCCTCGGCAACCCGCCGAATTTCCTCGGGCGAGGTTCCCTCGGTGAGATAGAGCGTCATCAGCGGATCGAATTCGAGCCCGCCGGGCAAGGCTTCCAGAATGCGGCGGCGGTAGGCGAGGGCGTCCGCCACGGTGGTGACCGGCGGCTTCAGATTGGGCATGATGACGGCTCGGCTGAATTGCCGTGCGCTGTCCGGCAGCACGTCGCGCATGGCGGCGCCGTCGCGGAGGTGCAAATGCCAGTCGTCAGGGCAGGTGATGGTCAGTCGTTGCATGGATGGCAGTGGATGTTTAAAGACGCAATCTTACAAGATTCGGCGCTGCCGTGGTTTGACGGGCAGCACAAACCCACGATGTGCCGGTTCCCGAGCTCCGGTTTGGGAACCGGGTTTTGCAAGCTCCTGCTTGCCGTATTTCGCGAAGCCGGAGCTTCCAAGGCAGCGTTCCCAATCCGGAGATTGGGAACGAGCGTAACCGTGATAAGGCAGGCGGCTGCGAAAGGACTTAAAATGATCAGTTAAGGAAGCTCTGATTAAGTCCTTCGACAGGCTCAGGACGAACGGTAAGGTATTGATTCCGCTCGTGGTGAGCTTGTCGAACCATAATCGAAATCCATTTACTCAGAGCTTCCTTAACACATCGGCGGAGATGCAACCGCCCAGGCTCTTCTGTTTATCAATCGCTCACTCTCTACCGAAAAAACCGTGAATTCCGTTTCCCACGAACGCATACCATTGAAAGATTTCACCGAGAAGGCGTACCTGGATTATTCCATGTACGTCATTCTCGACCGTGCCTTGCCCAATATCGCCGACGGACTCAAGCCGGTGCAAAGACGCATCGTCTACGCCATGTCCGAGCTGGGTTTATTGGCCCAGGCCAAATATAAAAAATCCGCCCGCACGGTCGGCGACGTATTGGGTAAATACCATCCCCACGGGGATTCGGCCTGTTACGAGGCCATGGTGTTGATGGCCCAGCCGTTTTCCTACCGCTATCCCTTGATCGACGGACAGGGGAACTGGGGCTCGCCGGACGATCCCAAATCCTTCGCAGCCATGCGCTATACCGAGGCGCGCCTGACGCCGTACGCGCAGACCCTGTTGTCGGAGCTGGAGCAGGGTACGGTCGACTGGTTGCCGAACTTCGACGGCACCCTCGACGAACCGGCCCTGCTGCCGGCGCGCTTGCCGAACGTGCTGCTGAATGGCTCGACCGGCATCGCGGTAGGCATGGCGACGGATATTCCGCCGCATAACCTGCGCGAGGTGGTCGGAGCCTGCATTCGTTTGTTGGACGACCCCCGGCTCAGCGTCGAAGAGCTATGCGACTCGATCAAGGGTCCGGATTTCACGACTGAAGCCGAGATCATCACCCCGCGCCAAGATATCGTCCGCATGTACCAGACCGGGAACGGTTCGATCCGCTTGCGGGCGCGGTGGGAGCTGGAAGAAGGGAATATCGTCGTCACCGCTTTGCCTCACCAGGTGTCCGGCAACGCGATCATGGAACAGATCGCCGCCCAGATGCAGGCGAAGAAACTCCCCATGGTGGAGGATCTCCGCGACGAATCCGATCACGAGAACCCGACCCGGCTGGTCATCATGCCGCGCGGGCGGCGCATCGACGCGGATCAACTGATGTCGCATCTGTTCGCGACCACCGATCTGGAGAAGACCTACCGGGTCAATCTCAACATGATCGGGCTGAACGGCAAGCCGCAGGTCAAGAATCTTCAGGAAATCCTGCTGGAATGGCTGAGCTACCGCACCGAGACCGTGCGCCGGCGGCTTCAGTACCGGCTGGACAAGGTCATCGCGCGTTTGCACATCCTCGAAGGCTTGCTGATCGCCTACCTCAATATCGACGAGGTGATCGCGATCATCCGGAACGAAGACGAACCTAAGCCCGTGCTGATGGAGCGTTTCGGGCTGAGCGACGTGCAGGCCGAGGCCATTCTGGAACTGAAGCTGCGTCATCTGGCCAAGCTCGAGGAAATCAAGATTCGCGGCGAACAGGACGAGCTGGAAAAGGAACGGGCCAGCCTCGAAGCCACGCTGGGTTCACAGAAGAAGCTAAACGCTCTGATCAAGAACGAGCTGAAACAGGACGCCGAAAAATACGGCGATGCGCGCCGTTCCCCCATCGTCGCTCGCCAGGCGTCCCAAGCCCTGGACATTACCGTGGTGATCGGCAGCGAGCCGGTCACGCTCATTCTTTCCGAAAAAGGCTGGATTCGCGCCGCCAAAGGGCATGATATCGATCCGACCACGCTCGCCTTTCGTTCCGGCGACAGCTTTCTCTCTGCCGCGCTCGGGCGCAGCAACCAGCCGGCCTATTTCCTCGATTCAACGGGCCGAAGTTACGCCGTGCCGGCCCATGAGTTCCCATCCGCCCGCTCCCAGGGAGAACCCCTGACCGGACGGCTCAACCCGCCGCCGGGTGCGCTGTTCAAGGCAGTGCTGGCAGGTGCGGACGACGACTGGTATCTGTTCGCGACCGACAGCGGCTATGGTTTCATTACCCAGCTCAAGGAGCTCCACACCAAGAACCGGGCGGGCAAAGCCCTGCTGACGGTACCGGAACATGCGAAGGTCCTGACGCCGGTACTGGTCGGTCAACCCGAGTCCGATCTGGTGGCGATCGCCACCGCGCAAGGCCGGTTTCTGGTATTCCCCATCAGCGAGATCCCGGTCCTCAACAAGGGCAAAGGCAATAAGCTGATCCAGATTCAACCGGCGGATCTGGCCGCGCGGCAGGATTACGTAGTAGCCATGACTGCCGTGCCCCCCGACGCCGGTCTGAAGGTTCACTGCGGCAAGCGTAGCCTGAGCGTGACGGCCAAGGATCTGGCCCATTACCAAGGATCGCGCGCGCGGCGCGGAAATCCGCTGCCGAAAGGCTTTCAGCGGGTGGAGCAACTGACGCTCCTAGTCTGAGGGACGTGGCCGGAAACAAGGTTCCGATTGGCGCTCCTGGTGTAGGGTGGGTTAGGCGCGCATGACCACGAACGATGCCGTGATCGCAGGACTCTCTGCGCGCCGTAACCCACCGACACCGCGGCCTTGTCCGGTGGGTTACGGCACGCGGAAACTCCGCTGGAACTTTGTGGATTCCGTGCGATGCGTGCCTAACCCACCCCACAATCGGTTTCGAGGAGAACGAGGCGTTATCGGTCGCCAGCTCTCTAATGCTCGGTCGGAATCCGTATCTTCTGCCCCGGAAAGATCAGGTCGGGGTTCTTGATGACCTCGCGGTTCGCTTCGAAAATCTTCGAATACTTGTTGGGATCCTTGTAGAACTGCTGCGCGATTTTGGAAAGGGTGTCGCCGGACTGGATGACGTAGTACTGCGTGTCGCCGTAGGTCTCCGCCGCCTGGGGGCTAGCTACGCCTGCCGGCAGCTTGACGCCTTCCACCTTCACCGCTTCGACGCCCTTGATGTTGCCGGCCATCAGTGCGGCTTTCTGCAAAGCCTCCGCCGAGTCCGCCTCGCCGGAGAGATAGGCGACGGAATCACGGTAATCCACCTTCAGGTTCTTGATGCCGGGATTGTTTTCGTTGATGTGCTCTTCTATTTTTCGGGCGGCCTGGCCTTCCTCGCTGAAGAGCCGATGTCCGATGTCCTTTGCAAAATCGAAAAGTCCCATGATTGTTACTCCTTTGCTTTTCCGTGTTTGTAGCCTCTGCGATCATTAGACCATCTGTGCTGCGAGTTTATTCGGCGCAAACGGGATTACGGGGAACAGGGGTGCGGTGGATCTTATTGCTCAGTTGCTTGCTATGTTTCGCATCCGCATGGAGCGCCGAACAGGTTGCGATCAGAATCGAGGGGCTCGACGAGAGGCTGGAAAGAAACGTCCGTGCGCTGCTGACCATCGCCCAGGCGGAAAGCATGAGCGACCCGCACAGGATTCGCATCGCTCACGAGCGCGCGCCGGACGAGATCCGAAGAGCGCTGGAACCGTTCGGGTACTACCGCCCGAAAATCGACGCGGCGTTGACGCGCGAAGGGCCGGGCTGGCTGGCGGTCTACCGAATCGATCCGGGAGATCCGATCAAGCTGAGCGAAGTGGATGTCCGCTTGACGGGCGAAGGTCTCGAACTGCGGGAATTCAAAACCTTGATTGCACGCTTTCCGCTGAAGGAGGGTGATGTTCTCGACCATACCCGTTACGAAAAGGGAAAGGAGGCGTTCTCGGAAGCCGCGACCGAGTTCGGGTTTTTCGACGCCAGCTTCAGCCGTGCTGAAATTTTGGTGCATCTTTCGGATTACCGATCCGAGATCCATCTGCATTTCGATACCGGCAAACGTTACCGCTTCGGCGAAGTCTCATTCTCGGAAACGCCGCTCAAGCCGTCGCTGCTCGAACGTTTCGTGAATTTCCACGCGGGCGAACCTTTTCGTTCTTCGACCCTGACCAGGCTTCAGAAAAACCTGCTCGACAGCAGTTATTTCAGCAAGGCCGACGTCATCCCGCACCCCGAGCAGGCGGATGCTCGACAGGTCCCGGTTTCGGTTTCATTGGCAATGCAGCCGAAAAACCGGTTTCAGGCCGGTGCCGGATACGGCACGGACACCGGCCCGCGCTTAACCCTGGGCTATCGCAATCGTTACCTGAATCGCCATGGACATAGCTTCTACGCCGACCTGCGGCTGTCGCTCATCCGTACCGAACTCGACGCGCTATACGCCATTCCCTTGAAGCGTCCGGAAAAGGATCAGCTCGGCTTTGCCGCGCAAATCGGCACCGAGGATACCCTGGCCGGTACAGCCGAAGTCGCACGCATCGGCATCAGGCATTCGACCGCCCGTTGGGGTTTGCGGGAAGTATTGTCGCTGGATCTGCAGCGCGAGCGTTTCGATGTGGGCGAGGGTCCGCAGACTGCGGTTTTGTTGCTTCCGAGCCTGGGTTATACCTGGTTGAGCTCGGAAAACGTGCTGAATCCCGAGCGCGGGGCGCGTATCGACCTGATCGGGAACGGAGCTTCGAAAGACCTGCTATCCGATGTTTCGTTTTTCAAGCTGCGGCTCAACGCCAAGGGGATCTACAGCCTGGGGGAGCGCAACCGGCTGATCGCGCGCGCCCAGCTCGGCTATATCGCGACCGACGAATTCAGCGAGCTGCCGCTTACGCAACGCTTTTATGCCGGCGGCGACAGGTCCGTGCGCGGTTATCGTCTGAACGAGATCAGCGCGAGGAATGCGGACGGGGACCGCATAGGCGGGCGCTACCTGACCGTCGGCAGCATCGAATACGAGCGGACGCTGTTCGGCCCTTGGGGCGTGGCCGTCTTTTACGATGTCGGACGTGCCGCCAATCATTTCGACGAACCGTTCAGTCATGGTGTCGGCCTGGGAGCCCGCTGGCGTTCGCCCATAGGTCCGGTTCGGCTCGATTTCGCCGTGCCCCTGTCGAGGGCGGAGGACTCGTTTCAGGTGCATCTGATTCTGGGTCCCGATTTATGAAGCGCCTGACGGCAGCCGTACTGGTCGTATTTCTTGTTCTCGCCGCCGTCGGCTACGTGCTGCTCGCGACCGAGATCGGCCTAACATGGCTGGTTCGCGGCGTGGAGCGTGGGGTCGGCGGTTTGAAAATCGGCCCTGCCTCAGGCTCGGTGCTGGGCGGATTTTCGCTTAAGGATCTGAGTTACCGGGATGAGCGATTGAGCATAGACCTCCGGGAACTCGAGATTGCATGGCGGCCGAGGGCCTTGCTGCGCCGAACCTTGCATCTCGACACGGTTCGCTTGAGGGATGTCCGCGTCTTGCAGATCGCCGAAGCCGCGCCGGAGCCGAAAGCCCCTCGGTTGCCCGATTTACGTCTGCCGTTGGATATAGCGATCGACGAGATCGAGATTCGCGATGCAAGCTGGCAGTCGTCCGAATCGGCGGAGCCGATCCGTCTGGAACGGATCGATGCGGGTCTGAAACTTCGCGAAGGCCGCATGACGGTCGAACGGCTCAGCGTAAAAACGCCCGAGGTCAGCGCATCGCTCGGCGGAACCATCGCTCCCGGCGAAGAACGACCTATCGACCTCGATACCGCATGGACCGTCGAGCTGCCGGACCGGCCGAAAATTGCCGGGGGCGGAAGGATTACAGGAGACCTGGAGCGGATTTCGACGGTCCAGCGGATTACGGCTCCGACGGCAATGCGCGTGACGGCGGAGGTCCTGATCCGAGAAAATTCCCGCGCTTGGAATGCCGAGGTCGATCTTCCCGAATTTCCGTTGGACCGGCTCGATCGGGACTGGAAGGCGTGGCCGTTCTCCGCACAGTTGAAAGGCGAGGGCACCAGCCGCACAGCCAAGGTTTCCGGAGATTTCGCGTTGACCGTGCCGGACGTGGGCCAAGCGCGAGGGCGCTTGGACCTGAGCTACCGGGATCCCGGCGAACTTGCGCTCGAAGCGCTCATCCTGAGGCTCCCCGAGACCGGAACGGAGATCGCTATCTCGGGGCAGGTTCGCGGTCTTCAGGAAACACCGGAAATCGATCTGGAGGCCCGATGGAAGAACCTGCTCTGGCCGCCGCAAGCGGATGGCGCATGGCGGAGTCCCGAAGGAAGGTTGACCGTTGCCGGAACCCGCTCGGATGTCCGGGTCGAACTTGACGGGCTGATAAGGGATCAGCGGGTTCAGGCGAAAGGAAACATCGGATTTCCGGAAGACGCCGTCGTGTTCCGGGATTTTCGCGTGAACAGCGTGTCCACGGCCCTGGTGGTGGACGGCGCTTGGGGGCCGCAGTTGAATCTCCGCTGGACACTGAGGTCCGACGATTTGGGAATCTGGCTGCCGGGCGCCAAAGGCCGGATGACGAGCAGCGGAAAGCTGGAAGGAGCCCGATCGGCGCCTGCCGTCGAAGCGGAGCTCAATGCCGCCGGCTTGAAATACCAGGAGTACGGCGTACGGGATTTGAGCCTGACGCTCAATGCGGGCGCCGCGCCCAACGCGCCGTTGACCTTCGATCTACAAGGGAATTCGGTCCGCTTCGACACCTATACCATGGATATCGGACTTTCCGGACGCGGCAGCCGGGAAAGACATGAATTGACCGGACGGATCGACAGCCCGCCCTATGCGCTAGCCTTCGAAGCGGAAGGCGGGTTGCGCGAAGATGCCTGGAGCGGCGTACTGAGCAGGTTCGATCTCAAGGAACCTCGATCGGGTTCCTGGACCCTGCGCGAGCCCGCAAGATTGAAGCTCGGGCGAACCCGAAGCGAGATCGAGGAAATCTGTTTGACCAACCGGGACGCACGCTGGTGTTTCGAAGGAGAGATCGCCGAAGGCGGCGAATGGTGGGCCGCCGCCCGCGTGTCGGGTGTTCCCTTAAAGCTATTCGGGGCTGAATTGCCGGAGCCGATGCCTATCTCGGGCATGCTGGAAGGCAGCGCCGTACTTCGCGGCAAAGACGATCTGATAGATCAAGGCATTCTGGATCTCGATGCGGAAGGCTTAGCGTTCGATCTTACCGTCAACGAGTCGAAGAAGGTTCGGATAAGACCGGAAACGGCATCGATATACGCGGATCTTTCCGGCCAAATATTGACGATGCAAGTCGGAATACGTCAGGCGGGACTCCTGGACATCCAAGGGGCGCTGGAGAGCCGGGGAACCTTCCGATTGGCCGAGCTTCAGGATCTGCCGGTGTCGGGACGTCTGACCGTCGATTTGGAAACCTTGGCGGTGTTCGAACCCTGGCTGGCGCAAATCGAAGGCTTGAGCGGCTCGTTCCGGGCGGATTTAGGGATCGAAGGCAGAGCGAGAGCGCCTTTGTTGGATCTCGAGGCCAGCGTGCCGGATGCCGGTTTTCGCATACCTCAATTGGGCATCGGTATCGAACATTTGACGCTGCGGGCGAATTCGGTAGACCAACGACAAATCCGGCTCGAAGGGAGCGCGATGTCGGGTGGCGGAACCGTACGGATGAGCGGCCTCTGGCGGCTTGACGGTACGGCGGGCTGGCCCTTGACCTTGAATCTGGACGGAACCCGGTTTCTCGGCGTCGACACGCCGGAAGCCAAGGTCTACTTGTCGCCGGATATCAACATCATGACCGAACGGCAGCGGATCGATATGCGGGGACGGGTAGATGTTCCGGAAGCGTTTATCAACGTTCCCAAGAAGGAACAGGCCGTGACCCCGTCCGAGGACGTCGTGCTGGTCAACGGCGAACCGGGCGAGGAGGAAACAGAGTTTCGACTGCATAGCGACGTTCAAGTCGTCCTCGGCGACAAGATTCAAGTAAAGGCCGCCGGCTTCCAAGGCGAAATCGGCGGCAGGGTAAGAATCGTTCAGGAGCCGAACGAAGAGGCGCGCGGAACCGGGCAGATCGTGGTTCAGGACGGTACCTATTCCTTCTATGGGGTTGACTTGACCATAGACGACGGGCGTTTGATTTTCACGGACACGCCGGTGGACAACCCCGGATTGGACGTTACCGTCACCCGCAGGCTGGACCAGGTAGTGGCCGGTGTGCGGGTACTCGGCTCGCTCAAGAACCCCAACGTTTCCTTGTACTCCATACCGCCGTTGCCCGAAGCGGACATTCTCGCCTACCTGATCGCCGGAAAACCCATGGACTTTGCGCCGCGCGAGGAAGGCGACAGGCTGAGAAATGCCGCTTCTTCCCTGGGCGGAGCGGCCGGAAGTCTGCTCGCGAGAGAAATCAGCAGCCGGTTCGGACTGGGGGGACTATTGGACGAGATCGGAGTCGGAACACCGAACGGCACCGAAACCACATCGCTATTCTTGGGGAAATACCTAACGCCGCGGCTTTACCTGCAATACGGTCTCGGCATATTCCAGTCGAGCAACGTGTTCAAGCTGCGCTATAAGCTCAATGAGCATTGGCGGCTTCAATCGGAGACCGGAGAGCAGAGCGGGGCGGACATTCTTTTCGAATGGGAGAGATAACGCTCCGGAGTCATCGACTCGTCGACGAGCGATATCGGATTTCTTGCGTCGCATCGGCCAATGCGTCGAAAGGGGACAAGCTTGCCGTTGGCGCAATCGGTTCGCTAGCATTCCTTTCCATGAACCCCGGTAGCGGTAGGGTTATTTAAAGAATAAGCTTGTCATCGGTATTGCATCGAAACGCTCAGGAATTCTGTTTCAATCATGAACGCGCTGTTGTCGTTTATCCAAAAACTGCTCATCGGATTGTTCGTACTAGGCCTTGCGGTGCTGGTACTGGTCGCGCTGATTCGTTACCAGGGCGATGAAGGTGAGGATCGAAAATCCTGGAAGCAGGCCAAAACCCAGAATACCATCGAGGGATACTTGGACTATCTGCGGGATTGCCAAGCGTGTCCACACGAGCAGGATGCGGAAAAAGCATTGGATCAGCTTCAGCGCCAGCGGGGATTGGTCGCCCGGCTCGAGCGCACGCACTTGCCGCCACGCGCCGGCATCGCCCTTCCCATTTTTTCGCCTGACGGACGGGACATTCTGGCGGTGGGCGGAACCAGCCTATATTTTTGGGATTCGACTACGGGACGGCGGTTGATCCGGGACAAGAACGGCTTTCAGACCCGCGGCGGTCGCTATTTGGAGGCTTTGGCATATTCTCCGGACGGCCTCCGGATCGCGGCCGGAATGTCCGGGCACGAAGGCGGGTATCTCGTGTTGTGGGATCAAAAAACAGGAGAGCTGCTGGCGGACTACGCCGTGGAGTGGTACGACGTGAAGTCCGTCGCATTTTCGCCGGACGGCAAATCCGTGGGGTGGATCGCCCGTGGACCGGCCGGAATCTGGGAACCGAGCAGCGGAAAATTCTTGCGCGCTACGCATGAGGGATCGGACGCTTTGGCGTTCGTTCGCAGGGACGACGGCAAGCCCCTTTTGGTCACTGCCTCGGGCAGGGAAGTTTGGTTTTGGGATGCGGCGTCCATGGAGATCGCCAAGCAATCCGAGCTCAATACCGACCGATCCCTTCTGGGTTTGAGTCAGGACGGTTTCTTGGTGGCGTTTCGCGAGGGGCCTGTTCTCGAACTCTGGGATACGCGATCAGGCACACTCATCGCCAGCTTGGGAGATCATGACAGCGAGATTGCGGGTTTCTGCCGCGAAAGCCGGAAAGGCTGGATAGCGGTGGGTACGAAAAGCGGCAATCTATACCTTTGGGATATTGCGGAGGCCAAAAAGCTGGGAAGTGTGCTCGCACACGAGGGTTCCATCGAGCAGATCGCATGCTCGAGGCAGGGCAAGGTGGTAACCGTCGGTTGGGATGCCGCCAAGGTGTGGGATCTCGAGAAGCTGCGCCATGCGAGCCAGGAGTAAAGGGTAGTCCGGCTGTCCTCCTGCGAGCGGAAGCCCACGACGGCGAATCGTAGCAATCTAATCCGGCAGGATACGAACTCTTACGTATTCTCCACACGAAACCACGACGGTTAAATACACCCACTCGAACGACAGCCGTAGGCTGGCAAAACCTCCGAAGGATGACGTCGAGTTCGGAACCGGAACGTTCCAATAAGGACCGCAATACGGCTTAGAAGCAGAGGGATTTTTGCCGAAGGACAGGACGTTCTTGACGGATCCGGGATGTTCCGTAGGAGATTGAGACAATTCTTAATCCAACCGGGATGGTTGCAATGGATTTGAATTGATCCTATGTGACCGGACAATCCGAGTTCGGCTGGGATGCAATTTCGAACAGGGAGGTTCTCGTTTCCCTTCTGTCTTTAAGGAAAAAGAAATTAGAAATTAGGAGGTTCTCTTGCTATGGCTAGGAAAGCGCTGAAAGCCGTGGATGACATGTCGGAAGATTTGATGTCGGATGCTCCGAGCAATCCGGTTCCATTTCCCGATGACGAGATAAACCAAAAGATTGCCGAAGCCGCGTATTACCGTGCTGAAAAGCGGGGCTTTGTTCCAGGTTACGAAGTCGAAGATTGGCTAGAGGCTGAAAAGGAAATCAGAGCGGGTTCCCTTTAAGCAGGTTTTTCGACTCTCTAGATTCGGTTTCCCCAGAAGGCAGAAATATCCCCCACCCAAATATACCGTTTCTGCCTTCTTCTTTTTTTATCCCCACCGCATGTGATGAGGATAAAAACAGGACTCTCTTTTATCCCTCCATTTCTGCGATCATAATCGAGCGATTCGACCGATAGGCGAAGCTTGGCGGCTGCCGGTTCAGTGAATTCGCGAGCGTTTCTCGATTCCAATCCTTTATTTGATGACTTTAAAAACAGCCAAAATGCACGATACCGAACTGCGCCAGAAACTTGCGGCGGAAACCGGACAAATCGGCTGGCAGGAGCTGGAGCGCCATTTCGCCAGAGGCGTCTTAATCGTTATTGGACCGGAATTGAACTTGGTCGAGGCTGCGGCAAAGATAGCCGAAGACGATAAAAGCGCTTTGCAAGAGTGGATCCAAAGAGGGCAGGTTGTGCGGGCGACCGACGATCACGCCAGGCGATGGGTCGATTCGAAGTGCACCTTTTGGGCCGTGGTCGTTGCGCCGTGGGTGTTGGTGCAAGAGAGTCGACCGCCCAAAGCGCACTAGAGTCCTTGGTCAGACTATCGATCTTATTAATCAGGCCCGTAAATACCCTCCTGGTATTTCGGGCCGCCGCCCAGGCCCGGTACACGCCCGGCCTGGGCTCACGCGGCTTGTCGCCGCGCCGGGGCATCCCTGCCCCGGATTAACCCGGCCTATATTTATAGGCCGGGTTAATAGTAAGCGTCTGGATCCGAGATTATGAGCACCAGAGCGAAATGCTTCATCACGCTGATAGGCTTGATGATATTGGATATTTTTCCGATACCGGTCGTCGGGCTGATCGGATTGTACGTCATCATCAACCGCCCGCGATGGTTCCTCGAAACGGTCAACCGATTGTACGACGAGCGAGGCAAAACCACCGTGAGCGCCGACGAGGAGATCTGAAGGGTCGGTTATTCCCGTCCGAGCCGCCAGGCTGAAAGCCCTAGCAGGAACCAGCCGGTGAGAAACGACAAGCCCCCGAAGGGGGTAATCCAGCCCAGCCAGCGAACTCCGGTGATACTCAAGACATAAAGGCTTCCGGAAAAAAGTACGATTCCCGCGAACATGAACCAGCCGGCCTTGACAAGAAGGCGCGTATCGGGGAGTTGTTTGGCCGTTATGCCGATCAAGGCAAGACCCAGCGCATGCCACATCTGATATTCCACGCCGGTGCGGTAAATCGCGAGGTGGTATTCGTCCAGAACCGCTCGTAATCCGTGAGCTCCGAATGCGCCCATGGCAACGCCGAGGAATCCGGCAGCAGCGCCGAGAAGAAGAAAGGTCCTGTGCACAATAACTCCAAGTACGGGTTTTAAAAGCGTTTTCCGGTTCGTCGGCAAGGGATTGCCGACCTACAAGAGCGTTGCGAGTAGGTCGGGAATCCTTTCCCGACGCAGCCGTTCGGCGATTCGCTGAGTCGGCAGAGGATCGCCGAACGGCTAAATCCATCGTCGCGGTCAGCGCCGCCTTATGGATTATTAATCAGGCCCGTCAATACCCTCCTGGTATTTCGGGCCGCCGCCCAGGCCCGGTACACGCCCGGCCTGGGCTCACGCGGCTTGTCGCCGCGCCGGGGCATCCCTGCCCCGGATTAACCCGGCCTATATTTATAGGCCGGGTTAATAGTGCATGACAGCTTGAAGCAAGCCGTTCAAGCGGCGGACGAAGGCGGCGGTATCGTCCAGCTGGCCGCCTTCGCTGAGGACCGCCTGGTCATAAAGAATATGGGTCAGATCGGCGAAGCGCGATTCGTCCGCCTCGTCCTTGAGCCTTGTCACTAGGGGATGATCGGGATTGATCTCGAAAATCGGTTTGCTGGCCGGTACGTCTTGCCCGGCCGATTTCATGATGCGTTCCATGGTACGGCTTAACCCGTAGGTTTCGCTGACCAGGCAAGCCGGAGAGTCGGTCAGGCGAGCGCTGATTTTCACATCGCTGATCTTGTCGCCCAGCGTTTGCTTGATTTTGTCGATAACGGGCTGGAACGCCTTGCTGGCTTCTTCGGTATGCTTCTTGTCCGCTTCGTCGGCAAGGGTGCCCAGGTCCAGATCCCCCTTGGCCACCGATTGCAGATGCTTTCCTTCGAAATCGGTGAGATAGCTGACCAGCCAGTCGTCGACCCGATCGTGCAGCAGGAGTACTTCCAATCCCTTGCGACGGAAGATTTCCAGGTGCGGACTGTTTTTGGCCGCGGCGTAATTCTCGGCGGTAATATAGTAAATCTTGTCCTGCCCCTCCTTCATGCGGCCGACGTAATCCTCCAGGGAAACGTTCTGGACATCGGAATCGTTATGACTGGAGGCGAAGCGCAGCAGTTTGGCGATGCGGTCGCGGTTCTTGAAGTCTTCGATCGGACCTTCCTTGATGACCTGGCCGAATTCCTTCCAGAAAGCTTGGTATTTTTCCCGCTCGTTCCTGGCCACGTCCTCCAACAGACCGAGAACCTTCTTGACCGCGCCGGAGCGGATTTTTTCGAGCAGCGCGTTTTCCTGAAGAATTTCCCGCGAAACGTTCAAGGGGAGCGAATCGGAGTCGATCACGCCGCGGACGAAGCGGAGATAACGGGGCATCAGCTTCTCCGATCCTTCCATGATGAAAACCTTCCGCACGTAAAGCTTTACGCCGTGCTTCGCGTCGCGGTCCCACAGATCGAACGGCGCATGCGACGGAATGTAGAGCAGAAGGGTGTATTCGTTGGTGCCCTCCACGCGGCTGTGGAGGCGAGCCAGAGGCTCCTGAAAGTCGTGGGAAACGTGCTTGTAGAATTCGTTGTATTGCTCGTCCGAAATCTCATCCCTGTTCTTTGCCCATAAGGCGGAAGCGCTGTTGACGGTTTCCCACTCGTCCGCTGCCGGCTTTTCGTCTCCGTACGCTTCCTTCTTCATCAGGATCGGCAAGGAAATGTGATCGGAGAATTTGCGTATGATCGACCGGAGTTTCCAACCGTCCAGGAACTCGTCCTCGCCTTCGCGGAGGTGCAGCGTAATCTTCGTTCCGTGCTCGGGTTTTTCGATGGTTTCCAGCGTGTAATCGCCTTCGCCCTTGGATTCCCAGCGTACCCCTTGGGCCGCGTCCAGACCAGCCTTGCGGGTTTCCAGGGTGACTTTGTCGGCAACGATGAATGCGGAATAAAAGCCCACGCCGAACTGGCCGATGAGCTGGCTGTCCTTCGCCTCGTCCCCGGTCAGCGACTCGAAGAACTGGCGGGTGCCGGAGCGGGCGATGGTCCCGATGTTCTCGCGGACCTCGTCGCGGGTCATGCCGATGCCGTTGTCGGTAATGGTCAAAGTCCGGTTCGTTTTGTCGTGTTCGATCCGAATCTTCAGCTCGCTGTCGCCCTCGTACAGCGCATCGTTTCCCAGTGCCATAAAGCGGAGCTTGTCGGCAGCGTCGGATCCGTTCGAGATGAGCTCGCGCAAGAAGATTTCCTTGTTGCTGTACAAGGAGTGAATCATCAGGTGCAGAAGCTGTTTTACCTCAGCTTCGAACCCAAAAGTTACCTTGCTTTCTGCTACGGTCATGGCAGTGACTTTCCTCCGGAGGTTTAAGTGGATCGACTCTATTAATCAGGCCCGTAAATACCCTCCTGGTATTTACGGACCACCGCCAAGGCCGGTTACACGTCCCGCCTTGGCTCACGCGGCTTGTCGCCGCGCCGGAACATCCCTGCCCTGGGTTAATAAGATGACGATGAGAATTTGGGGCGATCCTTCCCGTTTTCAAGTCTGTTTCGTTTTTTGAGACGAGCGCCACGTTTTTTCGTCTAGACTTTTTTCGAGCCTGCTGTGGCTCGGACAACCAGCACCAAACTTCGACCGGCTATCCGTGCCGCCCTTCAGTTAAGCATCTCCAAAGAGTTAACGCATGTTCGTCATTATCGGTTACATCATCGTCGTGGGCGCCATTCTGGGCGGTTTTTTGATGGCGGGAGGCCATATCGGCGTTCTTATTCAACCGAACGAGGTCATCATCATTTTCGGCGGCGCGCTCGGCGCATTCGTCGTGTCGAACAATCCCAAGGTCTTGAAAGCCGTTTTCGGCGCGTTGATGAGCTCCCTGAAGGGTTCCAAATACAACCAGGCGCTTTATCTTGAAACCTTGACGCTCTTGTATCGGATCTTCAACAAGATCCGTCAAAATGGGCTGTTGTCCATCGAAGGGGATATCGAGACGCCGGATCAAAGCGAATTGTTCAAATCCGCGCCCAAGGTGCTGGCCGACCATCACGCGGTCGAGTTCATCACCGATTATTTGCGCTTGATGACGAGCGGCAGTTTGGACGTCCATCAAATCGACAATCTGATGGACATCGACATCGAAACCCATCACGAGGAAGGCCACCTGCCCATACAGGCGCTGCAACGCCTCGCGGACGGCATGCCGGCGTTCGGCATCGTCGCCGCGGTCATGGGCGTGGTGCATACCATGGAGTCGGTGGGTTTGCCGCCGGCGGAACTCGGCAAGCTGATCGCCGCGGCACTGGTCGGCACATTTCTGGGTATTTTGGTTGCCTATGGTTTCATCAGTCCCCTGGCGGGTCTGTTGGAACAACGTTTGGCGGAATCGACGAAGTATTATCAAAGCATCAAAGCCGGGCTGATCGCCTCGATAAACGGTTACGCCCCATCCACCGCCGTGGAATTCGCCCGCAAAGCGATGTTTTCCGCGGAGCGTCCGGAATTCTCCGAATTGGAGAAGCATCTCAAAGAAAGCCGTTAACGAGCTTATCCGGATAAGACCATGGCCGATAATTCGAACCAAATCGTCATCAAGAAAATCAAGAAAGGCGGTCACGGCCATCATGGAGGAGCCTGGAAGCTGGCCTACGCCGATTTCGTCACCGCGATGATGGCGTTCTTTTTGCTGATGTGGCTTTTAGGTACGACCGAACCCGCTTTCAGGCAAGGCATCGCCGAGTATTTCAAGGATCCCTGGAAACCTTCCCGGCAAGGCGGTCCCAACACGGGCGATGCAACCAGCGTGATCAAGGGAGGAGGGGAGGACATCACTCAATCCGAGGGTCAAGTCAAACTGACCGACCAAGGGAAGGAAGATATCGTCGGAGAAGCCGCCGAATCGGAAAAGGAGATGGAACAACTCGAGGCGCTGAAGGAAAAGATCGAGCGGATGATCGAAACCAGCCCTTTGCTCACACAGTTCCAGAATCAACTGAAGATCGACATCACTCAGGAGGGGCTACGTATCCAGATCATCGATTCGGAAGGCCGGCCCATGTTCAATTCGGCGAGCGCCAAAATGGAAGGCTATGCATCGGAGATACTTCGCCAAATCGCGCCGGTCATCAACGAGTTGCCGAACAAGATCAGCATCGCCGGACATACGGATGCAAAGCCGTTTCCGGGCAAAGGACAGGGTTATACGAATTGGGAATTATCCGCCGACCGTGCCAATTCCGCCCGCAAGGAGCTGATCAAGAGCGGCCTCAAGGAAGAAAAAATGATGCGGGTGGTGGGGCTCTCTTCGAGCGTTCCTTATGTCAGGGAAGACCCCTTGGCCGCCACCAATCGGCGCATTTCCATCATCGTGATGAACAAGCATACGGCCGAAGAAATCATTACCGGCGGTTCCGGGATAGATATATCTATGCAAAAGCCGCTGGACAAAGGGGCGATTACGGGCCAAGGCATGGTGCCGGCCGCCAACAAGGCCGCGTCCGCACTCTAGGGCACCATATTCATGGTCGAAGCGCTGCCGGTTTGGTTCAGGGCCGTCCTGAGCCAACTCTTGGCCATCTTAGGCACATTCCTGCTTCTAAAGAGCGGCGGCCTGTTCTGGGCATCCCTCGGCTTCGCCGTGGCATTTGAAGGTCTTCTCGCCATGGCCTTCGGCTGGATGCTGAGACTTCCTTATTGGTGGCTGCCGATCCAGGCGCTGTTCGTTCCCGCAATCGCCGTCAGCTGGCGGCTGAATCTCCCGCCGGTCCTGTATTTGGCCGGTTTCGTCCTGATGTGGCTGGTTTTTCGCAGTAATCTTCGCGAGCGGGTTCCTTTTTATTTGACCGATCGCGAAACCTGGCTTGCCGTTTCCGAGTTGTTGCCGCGGAACGCCGCGTTCAAATTCATCGACCTCGGTTGCGGCTGGGGCGGCGGCCTGGCGGTTTTAGCCGGGCAATGCAAATCCGGCGAATTCCGGGGCGTCGAATCGGCGCCTCTGCCGGCCCTGCTCGGCCGGTTTCGATTGCGGAACGAAAAGAACTGCCGTATCCGTTTCGGCGATTTTTGGATCGAGGATCTCGGCCGTTTCGATGTGGTTTACGCCTTTCTATCGCCGGCACCCATGCCTCGCCTGTGGCGCAAGGCGCGGAAGGAAATGAAGCCGGGGTCGCTTTTCATCAGCAACACGTTCGAGGTACCGGGTGTCGAACCGGATCAGACCTTGATCCCGCGAGATGGCCGCTCCGGCAAGCTGTTGGTTTGGCGGATGTGACCTTCGGTTTCTCGACCCTTGCCCCATCAAAAAATATAAGGGTGCACTGCATTGAAACCGTGCACTTTGGCGCGCGGTTTGAAATCGGGCGGCTGCCATGGCTCGTTGGTTTGCCCGGCAAGAAAACGGGCCAGCCAGAAGGCTTGATGCCGTATCGGCATGATATAGGCGTACAAGCGGCCGTCCACGAATTCGGCGGCATCGCCTATGGCGTGGATGTCGGGGTCGTTGGTGCGCAGGAACTCATCGACCAATATGCCCCGATCGGCATTTAACCCGATGCGCCGCGCCAGTTCGGTTCGCGGCTTGAAACCGCAGGCGACGATGACGCCGTGGAAACCGCTAGCCGTTTCGTCCTGCAACTTCACCGCGTAAAGGCTGCCGATTTTTTCGAAGCCCTGGACCGAGGCATTCAAGCGAACCTCTATCCCGTGGCCCTGCAATACCTGCAACAGAGTTGCCGAATCTTCCTCGATCAACTGACGTTCCATGAGTCTTGCCAAGGCATGAAACAAGACCACCCGATCGCCCGCCTTGGCCAGATCGGAAGCGACTTCGCAGCCGATCAGCCCGCCACCGATCACCGCCCACAGGGGCTTTGCCGAGGTCTCGACGATTTTTTCCCGATGCCGCCGGAGTTCGATCAAGTCATCGAGGCTGTTGACGACAAAGAACAAATCGCGGCTCGTCTGAAACGGGGGCGGAATCAGCGCATCCGAGCCGGGCGCGAGCACCGCCTTGTCGTAATTCAGGGTAAATTCGCCCGAACTGTTCCGGCAGACAATGGTTTTGTCGTCGCGGTTGAGTGTCAATACGCTGGTTTCGCGATAGATCGCGATGCCGGCATCGTGCAGTGCATCGAACGGCTTCAGAATGATCTTGGTTTCGATGTCGTCCCTCGAAAAGCCGTGGGATAGCATAGGCCGCGAATAATAGCCGTGGCCTTCCTGAGTTACGACGGAAATTCGGCATTCCGGCGCGAGTTTCCGAAGTTCCTCCGCGAAAGTGATGCCCGCGATACCTGAACCAATGATGACGACGTGCATGGAGTTTCCTCGCGATAACCGGTAAGCGTGAAATATCAAAAAGAGCCTTGAAGCGATTCTTACGCCGATACTTAGCGACCTTCCGACTCCGGCCGAACGATCTTGCCGAACTCTCGCACCTGGGACAAGAGCCCCCGCGACGTGACCGCGAAAAACGGCACGACGGGCAGGCCCGCATCGCGCAGGATTCGCGCAACCCAGACATTGCAGGTATTGAACAGATGGAATTTGCCCTCGGCTGCGTAAAAGCGGCTGTCGGGATATAGACCCGGGCCGATGGCTTGCGCTCTGGCCGTATTCTCGCGGGCGTAGGTGTTGTGAATGGATACGATGAGTTGCCTGAGCTGCTGTTCCGACAAGGGGACCTCAACGATCTCGGCGGCGGGGAAATAAGCGGTCGGATGAACGGGGACTCCGACAACGTGCAGAACGCTGGCGGTGGGGGCCACGACGGCTTTGAACCCGTACCAGAGGTTGAAGCCGGCGGCCTGATAAAAATCGCGGTCTCCCCAGCCTACTTCGAGATACTCCGCTTTCGGAAAGTCTTGGCTTTCCGGCCACAACCCGGGCGGGATATCGGCTCGTTTGACGGCTAGGCCGGTGTGCCAGCCCAGATCGACCAAATAGATAGTGCGTTCGGCGCCGGCCTCTTCCATGGCCAGCGCCTCGTCCAGTCGGTTCGGCGCACAGCCGGCGAGCAGCGCCAGCAGGACCAGCAGCCGGAACAATCTTAATGGGCCGGCTGCCTCGAGATATCCTTTTGCCCAGTATTTGGGATCGTGCGACATGTCATTCCCGACGGTAAGGCGCGGGATAAGCGGCGGCGACGCCGCATCCGAACGGCGCGCAAAGGTCAGAGACTCAGGCTTCGGATTCCGATGCTGTGGCGGACCTTCCGTATCAGCGGGGCGCTGTAGCTTCGGGCCTTGCGGGCGCCGTCCTGCAATGCTTCCTCGATTTTGTCGGGTGCTTGTAGCAGTGCTTCATAACGTTCCCTCGCGGCTTTCAGATGATCGTCCAGATACTCGAACAAAATGTTTTTCATTTCTCCCCACGCAATGCCTTCCGCGTAGCGGCGCCTTATCGCCGTAGTCTCCTCCTTTGTCGCGAACGCCCTATAGATGCCGAACAGGGTGCAGGTGTCCGGATCTTTGGGTTCGCCCGGCAACAGAGAGTTGGTCTTGATCTTCATGATCAGCTTGCGCAGCTGTTTTTCGGGTGCGAACAGCGGGACGGTGTTGTCGTAGCTCTTGCTCATCTTACGCCCGTCCAATCCGCATAGCACAGCGGTATCCTCGCTGACGTCCGCTTCGGGAAGCACGAAATGCTCGCCGTAAATATGATTGAAGCGTCCGGCGATATCGCGTGCCATTTCGATATGCTGAACCTGATCCTTTCCGACGGGAACTTTATTGGCGTTGAAGATCAGAATATCGGCCGCCATCAGAATGGGATAATTGAACAATCCCATGGTGACGCCCTTATCGGGGTCGCTTTCGCCACTTTCTTCATTGGCTTGGACCGCGGCCTTATAGGCATGGGCGCGATTCATCAGTCCTTTTGCAGTGACGCAACTGAGTATCCAGGCCAGCTCCGTGATCTCGGGGACGTCCGACTGGCGGTAAAACACGGCGTTTTCCGTATCCAAACCCAAGGCCAGCCAGGTGGCGGCGATTTCCAGTGTCGATTGGCGGACGCGTTCCGGGTCCTGGCATTTGATCAAGGCATGGTAGTCCGCCAGAAAATAGAAAGGCAGGACGTTATGATCGCGGCTGGCTTCGATGGCAGGGCGTATGGCGCCCACGTAATTGCCGAGATGAGGTGTACCGGTCGTGGTTATTCCAGTTAGGACGATGGATTTCGTGCTCATAGATTCAAGGTGTCGGATTACTGCGTCGTTCCAACAAGTTGTGTCGATTTAGGCGCGGCACTATGGCATAAAAGGGCGCGCATTGCCAAACCAGAAATCGGAATCGTCCGAACGACTTCGGCTATGATCTATCGGTTAGAATACCGGGAAACCTAATGGGGAGATGCACAGCTATGCTGGAGTACGACGAAAAGCGGGATTTCATCCGCATGCAGGCCGATTGCAAGATGACCTTCCGGTTGGCCGACAGCGATATTGTACATGAGGGGGTATGTGTAAATATCAGCGGCTCCGGCATCTTGTTCGAGACCGATATTCCTGTGGCGATCGGTAAAGCCGTTGAAGTGTGCCTCGTTCCGCAGAACAAAATCACCCCGCCTTTGACCGCCTATATCGAAACGATCCGCTGCGCGGAGAGCGAAGCGGGTGGTTACCGAATTGCCGGCGCCATCAAAGGCATCAAGAGCGAGTGAAATCGCTGGTCAATATCCTTGTCGCAATTCATGTTTACGATTACCAAAGAAGTGTATTTTTGCTATGGACACCGTCTAATGGAACATACGGGCAAGTGCCGTCATCTCCATGGTCATAGTGTCAAGGCAGCAATTACCGTGATTGCCGAAAGTTTGAACAAACAGGGCATGGTCTGCGATTTCGCGGAGATCAGCGCCGTCGCGTCGGAGTATATCGACCGGCAGCTCGATCACAATCTGCTTCTGCACAAGGATGACCCACTCCTGCCGGCGCTAGTTTCGGCCGGAGAACGTTTTCTGGCGCTCGACGAGCATCCTACGGCCGAGTATCTGGCCAAGCTGATATTCGGACACGTCGCGAGCCGAGGATACAACGTCAAGAGCGTGACCTTATGGGAGACATCCAGCGCCTGCGCTACCTACAGTGAATTTTGAGAGATCGTTTTTACCGGTAATGAGCATTTTCCAGCCCGCAGAAAAATCCTTCTGGCTGCAAAAAGTCTGCGAATCGAACTACGAGAAACTGGCGCACCTGATTCCCGACTTGGACCGCATCGACGAAACCGCCGTCGCCCAAGTCAACGGCAAGCCGTCCCTGCATCTGAGGTTGCTCGAAAGGTCGCCTTATACCCTGACGCTGGAGCTTACCCACGATTTCGTGCGGGGTTTCGAGCCGGCGGTGAGAATCCGCGTCAGTCTGGACGCCAAGACCGCCGAAGCGCTCAGCGACCACTGCCGACCGGTGGTCCTCGATGCGGTGAGGGACCGGTCCAGCGCCAAGAGCGTGCTCGATTACAAATGGTCGCTGAACTACTTCCTCACCCGCTGGCTGGATCACTGCCTCCAAAGCGACTACCGATTCGGAACCGCCCGTTATTCGCGGGAAGAATTCGCCACGGTCTAATTCCATTCGACATTCGAGTGAACATTCATCGTAGGATGGGTAGAGCGAAGCGAAACCCATCGATGGCGGGTTAGCCCTAGTCTCCGCGCAGGACAGGCCCCGCGTAACCCGCCGATGGAAGGTCGCTCGGCGGGTTACGGCGCACGCGAAGCGCAGTGATCGGCAGTCGGTCAGTGCTAATGTGCGCCTAACCCACCCTACGAAAAACGATTCCTGATTGAAAGCGATTTGGAGGGGTGGTCGAGTTACTCCTATCCGTTGTACCCGAACGTCGATCCAATTTCGCCCTTGATCAACCATTCGGCGTCCTTCGGGTCTAAGTAAGTATTTGGAATAAAAACCCGTACGATGCATACCCGCGACATGATCGTCATCGGCGCCTCGGCGGGAGGCGTGGAAGCGTTGAAAAATCTGGTCGGCGATCTGTCTTCCGATCTTGAGGCGACCCTTCTCGTTGTCCTTCATGTCCCAAGTCATAGTACGAGCTTTCTGCCGAATATTCTCCAGCGAAATGGACCGCTCCTGGCCACCCACCCGGATGACGGCGAGACGATTCGGCGGGGGCATATCTACGTCGCCCCGCCTAACCGGCATCTGGTGCTCAGAGACGGGAAAATTCATCTTTCGGGAGGCCCCAGGGAGAACGGCTTCCGCCCCGCGATCGATCCGCTTTTCCGCTCGGCGGCGAGGATATACGACTCTCGCGTGATAGGAGTCATTTTATCGGGCACGCTCGGCGACGGCAGTTTCGGACTCAAATCCATCAAGAACGCCGGCGGGATAGTGATAGTCCAGGATCCACAGGAAGCCATTTTCTCCGAGATGCCGCTGAACGCCATCGAAAGCGTCGCGGTCGACTACATCCTGCCCGTCGCGGGCATTGCCGCAACCATCGAGCAGTTAGCCCAACAGCCCGTGCGACAACGAAGAGGTGCCCCCATGCCGGATGAAACAGAAAAAGAGCGTGAGATTGTCAAAAAGGACATAAGACAGTTCGAATCCGGGGGAAACCCGCGCGTTGCCAGTGTCCTGACCTGTCCGGAATGCGGCGGGGTGATGTGGGAACTCGGCCACGGCGAAATGGTTAAGTACCGCTGCCATGTCGGACATGCGTTTTCCACGGAAAGCCTGCTCAATGAACAGGCCGAAACGCTTGAAGTCGCCCTTTGGTCCGCAATCCGTTCCCTGGAGGAACGGGCAGCCCTGCTAAAGCGCATGGCCGCGCAATGCCACGAGCACGGCAGCGTCTTTTCGGAGCAAAGGTTTTCGGATCAGGCGAAGGAAACCGAACAAAACGCCGACGTGATCCGTACCGTATTGCTCAACGGCAGAAAAAACATAGCCAGTCTCGACGAAGAAGCCGGCAACGAGTGAGTCGGGCGTTTGCCCGTGCGTTACGGCCCACTTCTCATTTCAATAGCAAGGGGTCGTTTTAATCGGGATGCTTCCAACAGGGCTTTCGCTGGCTTCCAGGCTCCCGCTTGGAAGCCATATCCGAGACGCCCGAGTTGGCACTGGGTTCCCAAGCTGGAGTTTGGGAACCAGCACAATTCTGAGAAGGTTTTGCTGCTCCTTGAAAGCTTCGAAGCCGCCGGCAGAGGCACCGGTGCCGACGATCATGAGCGGGTGCTTTGGGGACAAGGCGACATGCGTTGACGGTGAGGTTTTCTTGGACTGCGATTCGTCCCGTGTTTTTTGAGTGCGTTTCTTTGCCATGACTGCTTGACAATGGAACTATCTTGGCCTTGTGCGCGAGTCGTTCGCTGATGCCAAGAGTGCATACTCCGTTTTTCACGGATTCGCGAACGCGGCCGAGCGGTCTCTGGCAATTGGATGGTAATTCTGCGGGAACGTCAGACAAATCGGCAAAAAGTACGTGATGGGCAAACAAGCCGGGTGACCGTCGGCCGATGCCCAATCGACTATTCGGGCCAGGGTTCCGTGATTGGCTTTCGATGTCGGATCATTCCGGCCTTTTTAAGAGGTGAGGGTTATCCATACTAAGACCGAAGACTAGCAATAAGATCCTGCAACGTCCCGATATTCCCGTTCACCGCGCTGTGCTTCCGCTACGCTCCTCGACACCGGCGCCGTGGTCCCATGAGGCGCCATTCTGACGCAAAAATTCTCAAATATATTGGAGCTGTGAGCATCAGTTACTGATCTAGATCAACATTTCGGGCGAAGTTTACAAATCCATCTACTATTAATGAATGCCCTACAAGGGGGCATTCATTAATAGAACGGAAAGAGGAAGGAGAACTTATGGAGCCCGGAAAGTTTCCCTTGTCCCAGCAAACACCCTCGAAAATGCAAGGTTTTTTTCGAGAGTCTCTCGGCTGGGCATTGGACCAGTACGGCACCGTGCTGGGCCTTCTGGCGATGACGGCCGTCGTGAGCTACGCCGTTCTGATCGCCGACCTTCGCAGTCAGGAGGGCAGCGCCGCTGCCTTGAACCTGGCTGGCCACGAGCGCATGTTGGTGGAGCGCGGCGTGGTTCTGGCGATGAAAATGACAGCCACCGAAAGCCATGTCGAGCGCCAGGCCATCCGACAGCAGATGGTGGATACCATCAGCCTGTTCGAGAACATGCACGGTTATCTCAGGAACGGCGATCGCCTGGTGCGCCAGGGGCCGCGTCTACTGGCCGAGCCGGGCGAACTGGCTCCGGAACTGCGCCTCATCTACTTCGAAGATCCGATCAAACTCGATCAACAGATCAATGCTTACATCGAGGCGATACGTAAGCTATTGTCGCGGCCGGTGGATGCCGTCAATTCGGACGATCCGTATTTTCAGTATCTCACTTCCGACGCCCCCGAAAAGATCCTCTCCGGCCTCGACAAGGTGGTGGCGTATTACCAGCAAAATGCCGACTTCCGCCTGCAAAATACCCAAGACCTACAAGGCGTGATGCTGGCGCTGTTCCTGTTTGCCTTGGCTTTCGGCGGCATGGGCCTCTTGAATCCTCTGGTCAAGCGCCTCAAGGACAGCATGGCGAACCTACAGGCCCAGAGGGACTTCAACGAAAACATCATCAATACGGCTCAAGCGCTGATCATCGGTTTGGACACCCGAGGCAAGATCATCTTGTTCAACCGCTATGCCCAGGAAATCTCCGGCTGGACCGAGGACGAGGTGCGCGGTAGCGAGTTCTTTGCCATGCTCTTTACGCCCGAACAGCAGGGCCAAATGCGGGTTTTGTTCGACGATGTCGTGCAGGGCGGTCTGTCCGGCGAGACCGGGACGGAAGTTCCCATGCGAATCCGTAGCGAGGAACTGGTGGACATCATCTGGCATGCCACGGTGGTCCGCGATCAGGACAGCAAGCAGCCGGTCCTGTTCCTCATCACCGGCGACGACATTACCGAGCGCAAGCGGGCGGAAGATCGTCTGCAAGCCACCCTGGTGGAACTGGAAAAGCTGAGCAGCCGACTGCAGGAAGAAATCAACCTCGCCGCCGCCTTGCAGCATTCCATTCTGCCGAGCCCCGACATCGTTCTGCCGGGCGTACACGGCGTCGCCTCCTTGACTACTTCCAGCGAGGTGGGCGGCGACTACTACGACTATTACAAGGTCGGCGGCTATTACGCCGTTATGGTGATCGGCGACGTGAGCGGGCACGGCGTGGCGGCGGGCACCATGGTGAGCGCCGCCAAGGCAGGTCTCTATCCGCTGGCGAATGAAGGGGTGACCCGCCCCGCGGAGATCCTTCGTTCCCTCAACGAAACCATGTTGGCAACGGCGCACCAGTCGTTGCTGATGACCATGGGCTGTCTGAGTCTGGACAGCCGCACCGGTCACTTGCGCTTCGCCAACGCCGGACACGTGCTGCCTTACATCAAGCGGCGCGGGGATAAGCACTGGACCATGATCGAGGGGGGCGGCTTGCCCTTGGGAAAGAGCCGCGATTCCGATTACCTCTCGGTAGAACTGGATCTGCAACTCGATATCGGCGACCGGATATTCCTCTACACCGATGGCGTGGTGGAACAGGAATCGGCGCGCGGCGAACCCTTCGGCTACGAGCGGCTAGAAGCCATTCTGAACGAAAACGCCGAGGCCGAGCCGCGCGTGCTGGAAGAAAAAATTCTCGCTGCACTCAAGGCTTACGGCGGACGCGACCATTTCGACGACGATGTGACCGTGGCCGTGCTGGAGCATACCGATCGCGTGGAGGTCCAGGCCGCGCGCGACGAGGACTCGGCTCAGCTCATCCGCATCACCGAGGGATTTTACCGAGGCCAAAGCGATCACTTTACCTCGCCGACCTCGCGCCAGCTGGTGGTTTTCCTGTCCGAAGGCGAGTTTCACGACCTCTTGCCGCGCCTCAGCGTGGACGGTATCCGCCGGGTATTGCCCCGCGACGATGCCTTTTACCATCGGCTCGGTTGGGAACATTTGCTCAGTCAGCATCAAGCATCGCCGGATGATGATATTTACTGTCTCGTCCCGGGGCGCGTCGCAGAGCGGCAATTCCAGCTCACCCACAGCGACGACAAACTGTTCTTCATGGAGGAAGGTCGCGCCTGGCTGGAGGAACTGGGCGTCATGGCGCCGGACCAACTCGAGTCTATCCTGTTGGTCCTCGACGAAATGGTGGAGAACTCGTTGTACGGCGCGCCCCGTGACGGCCAAAGCCGCCCGTTTTATCTGAAGGGAACGACGCGGAATCTGTCCGAGAACGAACACGTGCGCATCCACCTGGCGGTAGGTTCCGACACCATCGGTTTGTCGGTTACCGATAACTGGGGCACCTTGACCCCGGCAATCTTCCTGGACCATCTGACTCACACGCTTGCGAAAGGCGTCGAAGCCGGTATCGGTGGAGCCGGGTTATATCTGATGTGGCGTATGTCGGATTACTTGCAGGTGCGCGTCACACCGCATCGCCGTACCCAGATCACCACTCTGTGGGATCTGAGCCGGCCCTTGCAGGTCGGCTTGAAAACCGGATTCCAGTTCCTCTACCACAGCGAGCACGATGAGGTTGTAAGCCATGACTCTGGCAGATTCACTTTTCATTAACAGCCTGCCGTCCGGCGAGGAAGGCGTGCTGTGCTACGCCTTTGCCGGTTCGGTAGACGCCCATTCCGCGCAGACCCTCGGTCAGTTGAACGGCATTCCGGCCAACGCCCGCGTCAGTTTGGATTTCAAACAGGTTGAGCGGGTCAATTCAATGGGCCTGTCTCTGCTCCTCAAGCTGTTCGAACACTGGGAAAGGCAGGGTATCAAGATCGAAGTCAATAACCCCAATCGCATGGTGGCGATGCTGTTCAAGATTACGGGGCTAGGCCGTTTCCTCACCACCGATGTCAGCCTGCCGTCGGAGCGGGCCCAGCCGTCCGTGGTCAGCGCCGTACGAGCCGCACCCGAGCGTCCCGTCGAATCGGGTTCGCCGCATCCCCGGGGCAAACTGAATTTCGTGGCCAGTCTACAGGTCGGTGCTCAATTGAGCGGCTGGTACCTGCTCAACACCTATTTGCAACGGCACTTGCAGCGGGCGATCCATTTCGAGCAGCTGCCGGCGGGACATGAGATCGGCCACGAAACGGTGGACATTTTCTTCGCCAAGCCTTTCGAAGCCTGTGCCATGATTCGGCGGCAGCAGTTCGTGCCATTGCTGCGGCCCTTGGGGGAGGCCGACGAAGTAGTGATCGTCATGCGCGCCAACGACGAGCGGTCACTCGCCGACATGGGAGACGTCCGCGCAGTCACGGCTTCGCAGGGCAGTTTCGTCTACCTGCTGGGTCGTTTCCTCTGCGACGAGAACGGGCTGGACTCGTCCAAGTTCCAGCATCACTTCGCGGGCAACGAAATCAAAGCGCTGCAATTGCTTCTAAAGGAACAGTCGGATGTCTTGTTCATGCTGAAGAAGACCTATTACGGCCTGTCCAATCTCACTCGAAACAATACCCGTGTCGTGGACGAAAGCGACACCCAGTTTGCCTTCCATCTTCTTTGCGCGAGCCCGCAAATCGCCGACCTCGGGGAATCCGTCGCGAAAGTCTTTACCGGCATGGGCGACGACGAGCAGGGTAAGGGCATCCTAAAGGACATCCAGTTCGACGGCTGGTGCGTGCCGCAGGAAGGAGAGCTCGCCATGCTGATGCGGTTGTACGAGAGGTACGCGGAATAAGCGGAGCGCTGCCCAGTTTTTGATCTTCGGGCCGGATACAGCATGCACGCCGTCTGATCCGAGGAGGGCTTTTTCGGAATTTCCCCAGCGAAGTAAGTCGGCAATCCTTTGCCGACGTACCCGCTTGCCGACCTGTTACGTCGGGAAAGGATTCCCGACCTACGTCAGTTGGGTGGCTCCTGTCGCGGCCCGTTTGCGATTGAAAAGGGCCATGGAAGGGTGGTTAGGTGCGCCTTGAAAGACCGGATTTGCGCCGGCAGGTTTAGACGCGCACCGTAACCCACCGAGGGGGCGTTCACTCTATGCCTCGGAGTCAGGCGAGTTACGCAGCCTGTCGTAATAGGCCCGCACGCAACGAAGCACTTCATAGCTGTATTTGCCGTTCAGCGCCTGGTATAGCGGCTTGAGGGCGCGCCGTTGGTCTTCCGGCAGGCTCTGCCACGCTGCTTCTATTTCTCCGATTTCCGAATCGCTCAAACCCACCACCTCGCCGAGTTCCACGGCCCCGGTTTCGATGGCCCTGGCCAGATGGCCGTAGACGGTCGAAATCGTCAATCCGCGCTGATAAGCGATCTGTTCGGCGTTCATGCCGAGCCGGAATAGCGCCAGGCTTTCGTCTGCCGTCGTGCTGGCGGTCGAGGCCGAACCGTCGCCGCTTCCGTGCTCCAGGATGACCGACAGAAACTCGTCGCCGTAGAGCTCCAGCTTGCGTTCGCCGATGCCCGCCAGGCGGCTCATTTCGGTGCGGCTGGTCGGTCTCGACTGGACCATTTCCATCAGAACGGCGTCCTGAAAAATCACGTAAGCAGGCACGTCCTGCTCCTCGGCCAGCGTGCGCCGCAAGGCGCGCAAGGCTTGCCAGAGACGCTCGTCTTCCGGGTTGGAAAAGCGCTCGACGGCCTGGCGTCGGCCGCTCGAGGCCTCCTTGTAACTGTCCCGCCTTAGCCGAAGGTCGACTTCGCTGCGCAGTACCGGGCGGCATTCCTCGGTCAGACGGAGTGCGCCGTGAGCCTCCCAGTCCACCGTCAAATAGCCTTGGGCGATGATCTGACGGAATACCGAGAGCCACTGTTTCTCGTCCATGGCGTGACCGATGCCGAAGGTGCTGAGCCTGTCGTGACCCAGCCGCTGTATTCTCTCGTTGGACTTGCCGCGCAGTACGTCGATGATGTGGTGAACGCCGAAGCGCTGGCCGGTGCGGTAGACGCAGGACAATGCCTTGCGGGCGGCGTCGGTGCCGTCCCAGGTGTCCGGCGGGTTGAGGCAGTTGTCGCAATTGCCGCAGGGTTTGTCGGAGATTTCGCCGAAGTAGCGGAGCAACGCTTGCCGACGGCAACCGGTCAGCTCGCAGAAGCCGAGCATCGAATCGAGTTTGTGGCGCTCGACCCGTTTATGCAGTTCATCCGCTTGGGAGGCCTCCACCATTTGCCGCAAGGTGATCACATCCTGCAAGCCGTAAATCATCCAGGCATTGGCCGGCAAGCCGTCGCGTCCCGCGCGTCCGGTCTCCTGATAATAAGCCTCGAGGCTCTTGGGCAGGTCGAGGTGCGCGACGAAACGGACATTGGGTTTATCTATGCCCATGCCGAAGGCGATCGTCGCCACGACGATCACGCCTTCCTCCATCAGAAATCGCCGCTGGTTTTTCTGGCGTTCCTCGGCGGAAAGGCCGGCATGGTAGGGCAGGGCGGAGAATCCTTGAGCGCGGAGCCATTCCGCGGTCGATTCCACCTTTTTTCGCGACAGGCAGTAAACGATGCCGGCATCTCCCGGATGTTCGTTTCGGAGAAACTGAACCAGCTGCCGGCGCGCGTCCTGCTTGGGCGATATCCGGTAGCGTATGTTGGGCCGGTCGAAACCGCTGCAAAAGACCCTGGCCTCCTGCAGTCCGAGGCGCTCGACGATCTCCTGCCGGGTCCGCTCGTCGGCGGTGGCGGTCAAGCCGATTCTGGGAATGCCGGGAAAACGTTCGTGCAGCAAGGAGAGCTGCCAGTAATCGGCGCGGAAGTCGTGGCCCCACTGGGACACGCAGTGCGCTTCGTCGATGGCGAAAAGGCTGACTTCGGCCCGCCCGATGAGCGCCTGCACGCGCTCGGTCAAGAGACGTTCGGGCGCGACGTAGAGGAGGTCCAGTTGGCCGTCCAGAAAGTTCCGCTCGACCTGGCGCTGTGTGTCGTAAGCCAGGGTGGAATTCAGAAAGGCGGCTCGAACGCCGAGTTGGAGCAGGGTTTCGACCTGATCCTGCATCAGGGCGATCAGGGGCGAGACCACGACGCCCGTACCGGGGCGGATTAGCGCGGGAATCTGGTAGCAGAGCGACTTGCCGCCGCCGGTGGGCATCAGCACCAGCGCATCGCCCCCTGCCGTCAGATGATCGATGACGGCGCGCTGCTGGCCGCGAAACCGTTCGTAGCCAAAGACGCTGCGCAGGACCTGAAGGGGGTCTTTCGGCATGATCCGCCAGCTTGCCGGAAGCGCCGCTTTTCCGGCTAAGCCTGGAGCATCTGTTTCAGTTCCAGTGCCTGGGACAAAGCGGCTTCCACGTTTTCGGCCAGCACGTTGAAATGTCCCATTTTGCGGCCGATGCGGGCAGTCTTCTTGCCGTAAAGATGGAGCTTGACGTTGGGCTGACTCAAGAGCTTGTCCCAGGCCGGCTCGTCGTCTCGCCAGATATCGCCCAGAAGATTGACCATCACCACCGGACTCAGCAAGCGGGTATCCGCGGGCGGCAATCCGCACAAGGTGCGGACTTGTTGTTCGAACTGGCTGGCGGCGCAGGCATCCAGCGTATAGTGGCCGCTGTTGTGGGGGCGCGGGGCGATTTCATTGATGACCAGGTCGTCGTTGTCCAGCACGAAGAATTCCACCGCCAGGACGCCGATATAGTCCATGGCTTGAGCGAGCTTAAGCGCCATGTCTTGCGCGTGTGTCGCGACGGCCGGCGCAACCCTGGCCGGCACGATGCTGACGTCGAGAATTCCCGATTCGTGCTGGTTTTCCGCCACGGGGAAGCAGACTACTTCGGTCGGCGAAGAACGGGCGATGATGACCGAAATCTCGGTTTTTAGATTCAGTTGCCGCTCCAGTACGCAAGACTTTCCGCCCAGTTCGGCGAATGCGGCTTTCGCTTCCTCGACGGTTTTCACCCGGATTTGGCCCTTGCCGTCGTAGCCGAGCCGCGCCAGCTTCAGAATGCCGGGCAAGTGGTCCGCCAGATTCCGATCCAGGTCGGTGGCGGTCTCGATCGCGAGAAACGGAGCGACTCCGAGCCCTGCCCCGGAAATGTATCGCTTTTCCGCGATACGGTCCTGAGCGATCGAAACGCATTCCGCCGAAGGGCTTACCCGTACGCGCTGTGCCAGGTAGCTGAGGCTTTCGGCCGGGACATTCTCGAATTCCGTGGTGACCGCGGCGCAGGTTTCGGCGAGTCTGTCGAGAGCCGCCCGGTCATCGTAGGCAGCGCGGATGTGCACATCGGCCAATCCGCCGGCCGGACTGTCGCCGTCGGGATCCAGTACGGTGACGCGATAGCCCATGGCCCGCGCCGCCATGGTGAACATGCGGCCCAATTGACCACCGCCCAGGATGCCGAGCATGGCATTCGGTAGAATGTGTTTCATCGTCGATAGGGTTAATGTGGAACTACGGGAACGGGTCGATAGACGACAGCCGTTCTTATTCTAGTTAGCTTCAGGACGTCCTGTTTCGGAAAATCAGCGGCCTGCTTTCGGCATCATTCGATTTCCGGCAGCGTCAGCCCCAGCACGGCTTCCGTTTGCCGAAGGCGATAAGCCTTGAGTTTGGCGGCCAAGTCCGAATCGTGAACGGCTAGCAGCGCCACCGCGAACAGACCGGCATTCACCGCGCCCGGTTCGCCGATGGCGAAGGTCGCGACCGGTATGCCCTTGGGCATCTGGACGATGGAGTACAGGGAGTCCTTGCCTTTCATGTATGTCGTCGGCACCGGAACGCCCAGCACGGGCAGGTGGGTTTTCGCCGCCATCATGCCGGGCAGATGCGCCGCGCCTCCAGCCCCGGCGATGATGCATTTGAGTCCGCGATCGGCCGCCGTTTCGGCGTATTGAAACAACAAATCCGGCGTCCGGTGAGCGGAAACCACCTTCGTTTCGAACGGGACATTGAAATCTTTCAACTGACGGGCGGCATGCTGCATGATCTCCCAGTCGCTATTGCTGCCCATGATGATGCCGACGTGAACCATTGAATATCCGGTCTTTCCAATCAAAAAAGCGATTTTATCCCGATTCCTCGCCACGCGCTAAGACGAAGGCACGCATATCGGGCTTCCTTCCTCTGGAAAAATAAACCTTGAGCACAAAAACCACAATCGATCCCGCCGAGGCGGCGCATTTCGACCGGCTGGCCCATGCCTGGTGGGACCCCGACGGCCCATTCTGGCCCTTGCATCGCCTCAATCGGCTTCGAGCCGGTTACATCTCCGAGCGTTTGAGCGCACGCTTCGGTCGCAGCGCGAATCGAGCTGTGCCGCTTCAGGGGATTCGTCTCTTGGACATCGGCTGCGGCGGAGGGTTGCTGAGCGAAGCGATGGCGCGGCTCGGCGCGGAGGTGCACGGCGTCGACATGGTGGAAAAGAATATCCGCATCGCGCAGCAGCATGCAGAAGCGAGCGGTCTGGCGATCCGGTACACCTGCGGCACCGCGGAAGGTTTGGCCGAACAGGGCGAATCGTACGATGCCGTCTTGAATCTCGAAGTCGTCGAGCACGTGGCCGATTTGCCGCTCTTCATGAGCGCCTGCGGCCGATTGGTCCGGCCCGGAGGGCTGATGGTCATCGGCACGCTCAACCGGACGGCCGCATCCTTTCTTACCGCGATCGTCGGCGCCGAATACGTGCTGCGCTGGCTCCCCAAGGGAACCCATCATTGGCGGAAGTTTCCGAAACCGGACGAATTGGAAGGCATGCTTCTCGAAAGCGGCATGCGTGTTTTCGATCGCACCGGCGTCAAGATCGATCCCTTTACTCGGAAATTCAGGCTAAGTCCCGGAATGAGCGTCAACTACATGCTGGTCGCCGAAAAATCCGGCTGATCGGCGGCGTTGCAAAGAGTTCCGCAGCCCAATCCGGATGGGTTGCCAGAGGCAAAATAAGTTGACCTCTCCCGGCAATTACTTTAAGAAGGTGCGGGGGTCGTTACGCCGGGCCAGAAAATTTTGTCAATTATCGAGACATAGATTGTGAATTTCTCATTGTCGCACGCAAGTTAGCTATTTCCGTCCCACCAGGAACGGGACTTCTGGCGCCCTGTTTTCGCCCTCTTGAACAAAAACAACGTTCGTAATTGTTGCGCTCGATAGCGCTAGGAGGAGTACGTTTTATGCGAATTGGGGTTCCCAAAGAAATACACGCCGGAGAGAAGCGTGTTGCAACCGTGCCGGAGGTGGCCGAAAAACTCATGAAACTCGGTTTCTCGGTGACCGTGGAAACCGGGGCCGGCGACAGCGCCAACTTTTCCGACGATGCCTACCGCGAAGTCGGCTGCGACATCGCCGATGATGCTAAATCCTTATGGGCCGGCTCGGACATCGTGCTCAAGGTGCGTGGTCCTCAAGTCCATCCCGAACTGGCCGTGGATGAAGTCGACTATTTGCGCGAGGGCGGCAATCTCATCAGCTTTATCTGGCCGGCCCAGAACCCCGATCTCATGGAACGGCTCGCGGCCAAGAAAGCCACTGTGCTGGCGATGGACAGCGTGCCCCGCATTTCCCGCGCGCAGAAGCTGGACGCCTTGAGTTCCATGGCGAATATCGCCGGCTACCGCGCAGTGATCGAGGCGGCCCAGCATTTCGGGCGGTTCTTCACGGGACAGGTGACCGCCGCCGGCAAAGTGCCGCCGGCGAAAGTATTCGTCATCGGCTGCGGCGTCGCCGGGTTGGCCGCCCTCGGCGCGGCGAACGGTCTCGGCGCCATCGTCCGGGCAACGGATACCCGCCCGGAAGTCAAAGACCAAGTCAAATCCATGGGCGCAGAGTTCGTGGAAGTCAACTATCAGGAGGAGGGCACCGGCGTCGGCGGCTATGCCAAAGTGATGAGCGAGGGCTACCAAAAGGCCCAAAAGGAAATGATCGCCCGCCAGTGCATGGACGTGGACATCGTCATCACGACCGCGCTGATTCCGGGCAAGCCCGCGCCCACACTGATCACCGCGGGAATGGTGGAATCCATGAAACCCGGCAGCGTCATCGTCGACCTGGCGGCCGAGCAGGGCGGCAACTGCGAGCTGACGGTCCCGGGCGAAGTCGTCGTCCGACACGGCGTCACCATCATCGGCTATGCCGATCTGCCCAGCCGGCTTGCCCGTCAGTCCAGCACGCTGTACGCCACCAACCTTCTGAGACTGATGGAAGAGCTGTGCCCGAACAAGGACGGCACGATCGACGTCAACATGGAGGACGAGGTCATACGCGGAACCACGGTGATCAAGGAGGGGGAAATTACCTGGCCGCCGCCACCGCCGAAAATCACCGCAGCCCCGGCAGGCGCCACCCCGGCACCGCCGGTCGAAATCAAGAAGGCGGAAAAGAAGCCGCTGCTGCCCGCCTGGGCGCAAACCGGCATCACGCTGGGCGTGGCGGGTCTCCTGTTCTACGGCCTCGGTTCTGTGGCTCCGGCGGCGTTCATGTCCCACTTCACCGTTTTCGTGCTGGCCTGTTTCGTGGGCTACATGGTGATCTGGAACGTCACCCCGGCTCTGCACACTCCGCTCATGAGCGTCACCAACGCCATTTCGAGCATCATCGCCATCGGCGCCTTGATCCAGATTTCCTCGCCCGGTGTGTTGATCACCATCTTGGCGGGGCTCGCCATCGTTCTGACCTCGGTCAACATGGCCGGCGGTTTCTGGGTCACCCAGCGCATGCTGCGCATGTTCAGAAGATAAGCGGAGAGAATAACAATGTCAGAAGGATTAGTTACCGTTTCCTATATCGGCTCGACGATACTGTTTATCTTGAGCCTCGGGGGGCTTTCCCATCCTGAATCCGCGCGGCGCGGCAATTTCTACGGCATCCTCGGCATGGCCATCGCCATCCTCGCAACCGTGTTCGGGCCGAAGGTGACCAGCTATGTTCCGATCATCGTCGCCATGGCTATCGGCGGCAGCGTCGGGGTCTACGCCGCGATCAAGGTCAAGATGACCGAAATGCCGGAACTCGTCGCGCTGATGCACAGCCTGGTGGGGTTGGCTGCGGTGCTGGTGGGTTATGCGAACTTCATCGATCCGACCGCTGCCTTTACCGGGGTGGAGAGAACCATTCATGAGGTGGAAATCTATCTCGGCGTTCTGATCGGCGCCGTGACCTTTTCCGGTTCGGTCATCGCATTCGGTAAGCTGTCGGGCAAGATCGACGGCAAACCCATGCTGCTTCCGGCCCGGCACTGGCTCAATCTGGGCCTTTTGATTCTAGCCATCATCTTGGGGGCCGGCTTCGTCAACGCGCAGTCCACTGCGGGCGGGTTCGTTCCGTTGCTGCTGATGACGGCCGTTGCGCTAGCTTTCGGCGTGCACATGGTCATGGCGATCGGCGGCGCCGATATGCCGGTGGTGGTGTCCATGCTCAACAGCTACTCGGGATGGGCGGCTTCGGCCACCGGCTTCATGCTGTCCAACGATCTGCTGATCGTGACCGGCGCTCTGGTGGGTTCTTCCGGTGCGATCCTGTCCTACATCATGTGCCGTGCCATGAACCGCCATTTCCTCTCGGTCATCGCCGGCGGGTTCGGTACCGGTACCGGCGTAGCGCCGGCGGCTGGGGCGGGGCCACAAGGCGAGGTGCAGCCGATCACACCGGAAGAAACGGCCGAACTCCTGCGCAACGCCAGCCGCGCCATTCTGGTGCCGGGCTACGGCATGGCGGTGGCTCAGGCCCAGCATACGGTGTACGAGATCACCAGGCTGCTGCGTGAAAAAGGCGTCGACGTGCGTTTCGCCATCCACCCGGTGGCGGGCCGTATGCCGGGCCATATGAACGTGCTTTTGGCCGAGGCTAAGGTTCCTTACGACATCGTGCTGGAAATGGACGAAATCAACGAGGACTTCCCGGAGACCGACGTCGCCATGGTCATCGGTGCCAACGACATCGTGAACCCGGCGGCGCAGGAAGACCCCAACAGCCCCATCGCCGGCATGCCGGTTCTGGAGGTCTGGAAGGCGAAAACCTCGATCGTCATGAAGCGCTCGATGGCGTCCGGCTATGCCGGCGTCGACAATCCGCTGTTCTACAAGGAGAACAATCGGATGCTGTTCGGCGACGCCAAGAAGATGCTGGACGAGGTGCTGAAGCACTTGCAGGGGTAGAAATACCGGTTTGCGTAGAATGGATTTCCCATGCGGCGCATTACGCTAAAGCTAATGCGCCCTACGCGAGCTCAAGCACTTGCAAGGATAAATGTAAATGACCGTAGGATGTGGCGACGTAGGAGCCGCATCTGTCGCGATCGATGCGGTTCGAATACTCACCGCATCCTACGGCCTTAAATTCCCAGCTTTCTTAGAAACTGATCCCCGCCTGCAGCCACCATTTTTGAGTGTCGACGTTGCCGGCAAACGCTCTCGGGTTGGACGAGTTGTAGTCGGCGAACTTGAAGAGCAGGGAATAATGCTTGCCGAATTTCTTTTCCACCTGTACGTCGAACTCCTCGCCATAGCGGATGCTGCCGGTATCGTCCCGGAAATCGTGGTAGACGAACCATAAATCCAAGCCGTACAGGCTGGTCTTGAACGTGCCGTACACGTCCCGGATGCCGTCGGGCGGCGTCACCAGGAATTTGTCCGCCCAGCCCTGAAAGGCGTGCAGCGTCGCGAGCGGCGTACGGAAGCCCTGGCCGTTGTCCGAGCCCAGTTCCTCGAAGGACCCTTTAAAGACGAAGCCCCACAGATCGACCCCGCCTTCCGCCAGCCAATAATCGACCTTGAAGTCCTTCGGGTTTTCCGCATAGTCCTCCTGCCAGGCGTATTCGGCCGTGTAGAGGGCCTTGATTTTGTCGGTGATGGGCGTCGCGCCGTCAAAGCGAACGCCTACCGTCTGGGTGGAATTGGTGAGGGTATTGAAGGTTCGCGTCGGAAAGCTTTCGTTTTGATTGTCGTAATCCAGCCATTCACCGTGGACGATGAGTTTGCCCCAAGGGAGACCGGTGTAGGCAATGTTGAAGATCGGCGAATTCATGCCGATGGTGCGGGAGGTGACGTCCTGCACTTTCCAAATATAACCGGCGGTGATCGTGGTGTCGGGCAGGCTGGCGTTGGTGATGGCCACGGCGTCATAAGTCTGTTCCAGCTGCCGCCAGATGACGTTGCCGATGAAACGATGGTTGTCGAAGATGATGCGTTGACGGCCGACTTTTAGGTTGGTCTGAGGTAAACCGCTGTAATTCAGCCATAACTGGTTGACCTCGTTCTTCTGGGGATCGGCGATGACGGGATGTCGAGTCTTGTTGTTCCAGGTACTGTTGTACTCGTTGCTGAAGAGATCCTGGTTGCCTTCGTATTCGGCGAAGGCCTTGAGCCCGTGAAATTCCGGAGTCAAATAGCCGATGCGCGCCCGGATCATATCGGCCTTGGCGATTTCGGGCAGATTGGCCTGATCCACGTATTCGAACCGATACCGGATATCGATGTTGATCTTGCCGCCGCCGACGTTCAACGCCTTTTCGATACTCTCGTTAATACCCTCCGCAAAAACCGGGCTGGCCGTGCCGAGCCCCAGCATCAGAAGCCGCGCTAAGCTGCCGCTACTCAGCGGCTGCCTGATAATCCCCATGACTGTACCCCCATTCTGTTGTGATCCGATAAGCAATAAAAAAGGCGTCGCCCGCAGTTGAAGAGCTGCGGGAGGACGCCTTTGTCCGGAAGTCGAGCGCCGCCGTCAGCGCGCGACTCTAGCTTTCATAGGACTAACAGGAAGCGTGCCAAGCTCGTTTAACGCGCTAAACAGCTCTGAAACAGCAGCTGGCGGCGCAGTGCGGAGGCGCCGGGCGGGTGGGCTGGTGCATCGGGTGCGACAAAAGAGTGCGCGATGCGCGAAAGGCGGGCGGAATTCGCCCCGAAGTCAGTCCGTCAGCCCTTCCAGAGTAAGCAGGGTCCTGGCTACGTCCGCGATGCGCATGTTGCGGCTCATGGCCGCTTTGCGCAGCAACTGATACGCTTCGTCCTCGCTCATTCCTTTTCGCTGCATCAAAATGCCCTTGGCCTTGTCCACCACTTTCCGGTCGGCTAGCTGGGTTTTGGTTTCGTGCAGTTCGCGCTTGAGCGCCTCGAATTCGCGAAAACGGGCCATGGCCACCTCGACGATGGGCATGATGCGTTCCTGACTGAGGCCGTCCACCACATAGGCGCTTACCCCGGCCTGCACGGCCTGGCGGATGTAATCGCCGTCGCGCTTGTTCGAGAACAGGATGATCGGCCTCGGCTGGTCGCGGCTAATCTCCCGCATTTGCTCCAAGGTGTCGCGGCCCGGCGCCTCCAGATCCATGATCACCATGTCCGGCTGGCATTCCTTGAGTTCTCGAAGCAGGTTGTGGCCGTGCTTGATCCGGGCGACGACCTGATGTCCGGCATCGTGCAGCGCTTGCTCCAATATGGCGCTGCGTGCCGAATCCTGATCGACCAGCATGATTCTGAGGCTCATGGATTGACCTTGGCCAGTTCGTCCAGTGAAACCTGCCGATTGTGCAGCTCGAAGCGCTCCAGATAATCCACCGGACGGAGCGCATCGAAGGTGCCGCCATCCAGGAACTGATCCGTACCCAGGATCATCGGCTCGGTGGCTTCCCGAAGCGTCCACGGTTCGCCGTGCTGCCCCTCGGTCTTGTAGTCCGCGGTGGGGAAGGGCAGGCCCAGAGCCTGGGCGGCTTCGCGGTAAAGATCGGGCCGATAGACCTCTTCGGCAAGCTTTCGCATGTCTACGGGATCGCGGAGTTGTCCCCAACGGTACATCTGAGTGATGAACCAGACGGCATGGGAGCGCCAGGGAAACGTCGCGGCATAACGGAAGAACACGTTGAAGTCGGGAAGCGGCGCGGGCGCGGCGTCGACCTGGTAGCGAAACGAGCCGACCATGGACATTTTCACCACGTCAGCCGGCGCGTTGACGTATTCCTCCCGAGCCAGAATATCGGCCACTTCGATACGGTTTTCCGGTTGATCAATCCATTGCGCCGCTTCCAGAAGCGCCATCAGCAAGGCACGGTGAGTATTGGGATGCCGCTCGGCCCACTCCCGGTTCACGCCCAGCACTTTTTCCGGCTTGTTGTTCCAGATTTCGTAATCGGTGATCAGCGTGCGTCCGACGCCGGTGGCCACGGCCTGCGCGTTCCACGGTTCTCCGACGCAGTAACCGTCTATTTCTCCGCTGCTCAGGTACTTCACCATGTGCGGCGGCGGGATCACGACCAGGCGCACGTCGCGGTCCGGATCGATGCCGCCGGCGGCCAGCCAGTAGCGCAGCATGTAGTTATGGGGGGAGAACGGAAATACCGTTGCGAAGCACAAGGGCTCGCTTCCTGAGTTCTTGCCGGTATCGATGACTTTCTTCAGTGCACGGACGCTCATGGACCGCTCGGCTGCCGCCGCCGGATCGAGTTCGGCCATGCGCCGGTACAAGTCCAGGGAAACGGTAATGGCGTTGCCGTTGAGATCCAGGGACAGAGCGGCGATGGTCGGTTTTTTCAGTTCCCCGAGACCGAGCGTCGTGGCGATGGGCATGGGTGCCAGCATATGACCGCCGTCCAGCAAGCCGGCGAATACCTTGTCGCGGATATTGGCCCAGGACACCTCTCGGGAAAGTCTCGCTTCCAGCCCGTGTTTTCGAAAAAAACCTTTTTCGTAGGCGATGACGAGCGGTGCGCAGTCCGTCAGCGGGATGAAACCCAAGTCGATCTGGGTTTTCTCGAGTCCTTCGCCGCCTGCCGCATGAACGCCAGGGCGCAGCCATTGGGGAACCGAGGTCATGAGTTAAGGGTCTCCTTGTCCAAAATTCTCCAGGATGGATTGGATTGTGAAGCGTCAAGAGCGTATCGGCTCCGATAGCAGTTACGACGCGAGTAGCCTGCCACGACGTTATGGTTTCAGCAATGATCGTGCCATACGGTCCAGTGCTTGGCCGTAGCCCAGACAGTCGGCAAGGGATTGCCGACCTACGTCATTCCGTTCGGCATTCGAGTGAACATTCATCGTAGGATGGGTAGAGCGAAGCGAAACCCATCGATGGTGGGTTAGCCCCTAGTCTCCGCTCGGGACAGGCCCTTCGACAGGCTCCGCGTAACCCACCGATTCGAGGTCGCTCGGTGGGTTACGGCCTCCGGCCTAACCCACCCTACAAACATGAATTCTTTATTAAAAGCGATTTTGAATTAGGCCGAGATAAGCGATGCCTTAAATAGGAACATAGGCCGTTGAAGTGCACAAATACGAGGCAATGCTAGACGCCTTGTGCCGCCGCAGCGGCGCTGGTGTTTTTACCCCTGCAATAAGGACTTGAGCTCGGGAATACAGGAACCGCAATTGGTTCCCGCTTTGAGTGCTGCACCAATTTGTTCCGTTGTCGACAGATTTTGCTTCTGAATGGCGCGTTTCAAGGTATTGATGCCGACCCCGAAACAGGAGCAGACGATACGCCCCTGATCATCCTCGGCCGAAGCCGGTTTTCCGGCCAAAAGGCTCATGCGTGCCCGATCGGGCACTTCATCCAGTGCGAATAGACCGGCCAGCCAACTGCGCGGCGGCAGCTCGAAGCTCCGGTCTATGAAGGCGCAAAACTGCAAACGTCCGCCGAGGAGGCGTGCGCAGCGGTACCGGCCCGAGTGGATGTCGGCGAACTCCAGCCATTCTTCCCTGCCGGGCACCGGCTCGGCGGACGCGGATTCGCGCGAACCCGAGGGATGGGTGAACAAGCCGCGCATCCAGACAGGCCAGTCCGAAGGTGACTCGGAATGTGCCAGCTCGTAAAGCCAATGGCCGTCTCCCCGTATCGTGACGCGGTACTCGACCTCGATAGCGTCAAGCGGTTCGCGCGACAGCAAGAAGCCGTGCCACGCCGGCCGATAGGGCGCGATCCGGAGCGGCGTATGCTTGGATTCGGGTTCGCCGGACATCGGATCGGTTGCCGGGTTGACCAAGGCATTGATCAAGCCTTTGCTGGCATAGGGTCCGCTCCAGTGCATGGGCACGAACACCGATCCTGGCTGCTGGTCTTTACTGACGCGGGCGCGGACCAGGGCTTGGCCGAACCGGCTCTCGAGGCGAACCAGGGTTCCGTCCTGAATGGCGAATCGGGCCGCATCGTGGGGGTTCAGCTCGGCGTAAGGCTCGGGAACATGGTTGGTCAAGCGGGCGGTTTTTCCCGTGCGGGTCATGGTGTGCCATTGATCGCGGACGCGCCCGGTATTGAGCACCAGCGGATAGGCCGCGTCGGGCGGGTTGGCCGGCGCTTTGGGGACCACCGGCACCATTCCGGCGCGGCGGCCGAAGTTTGAAAGCCCGCCTGCGTCGAACAGGCGAGACGCGCCGTTCGGATGATGCCCATTTACCGGCCACTGGATCGGCTTCAAGGCTTCATAGCCGGCGCGATCGAGTTCCGCGAGACCGGAAATGTCGAACACCCGTTTGCCGTCGTTCCGAAGGCCGGACAAATGGGCGTGCTCCAGGAAAATTTCCCAAGCTGACCCGTAGCGAAAACCTTCCTCGTATCCCATACGCTGGGCAACCCGGCTGACGATCCACCAATCCGGCTTGGCTTCGCCCGGCGCTGCCAGAAATGCCCGCTGGCGCGAAATGCGACGCTCCGAGTTGGTGACGGTGCCGTCCTTCTCACCCCAGGCCAGCGCGGGCAGGTTCACATGTGCGTAGGCGCCCAAGTCGGTGCCCGACTCGCATTCGGAAACCACCACGAATTCGCAGCGGCGGAGCGCGTCCCGCACCGCGTTCGCGTCCGGCAGGCTCACGGCCGGATTGGTGGCCATGATCCAGACTGCCTTGATGCGTCCCTCGGCGATCGCCTGAAACAACTCCACGGCCTTGAGTCCGGACTTATCCGGCATGCGCGGCGCATTCCAGTACTCCTGCACGAGAGCCCGGTGTTCGGGATTCTCGATGTCGAGATGCGCCGCGAGCTGATTGGCGAGTCCGCCGACCTCCCGCCCGCCCATGGCGTTGGGCTGGCCGGTCAGGGAGAAGGGGCCCATGCCCGGTTTGCCGATCCGCCCGGTGGCAAGATGAACGTTGATGATGCTGTTGACCTTGTCGGTGCCGCTGGACGACTGGTTGACCCCTTGCGACCAGGCGGTGACGACTTTTTCGGTGCGGGCGAACCATTGGTAAAAGCTCGCGAGGTCCTCTTCGGGAATACCGCAGATCCTGGCAATAGCGGGCAGGGAGGGAGCCGTTTTGCGCGCGTTCTCGAACGCTTCGGCATAGCGACCGAGATGATTTTCCAGGAAGGCGAAATCGATCCTGTCATCCTGGCGCAGATAATTCAGGAGTCCGTTGAACAGAACCACGTCGGTACCCGGCCGTATCGGGAGATGCAGATCGGCGGACTGACTCGTCGCCGTGCGGCGCGGATCGATGTTGACGATCTTCAGGCGGGGATTTTCCCGTTTGGCCGCAACCAGACGCTGAAACAGCACCGGATGGCACCAGGCCGCGTTGGAACCGACCAGCACGACGAGATCGGCCAGTTCCAGGTCCTCGTAACAGCCGGGCACGACATCCTCGCCGAAGGCCCGTTTCTGGGCCGCGACCGTGGACGACATGCAGAGGCGGGAATTGGTATCGATATTTCCAGAGCCGATGAAACCCTTCATCAGCTTGTTCGCGACGTAATAGTCCTCGGTCAAGAGCTGACCGGAGACGTAGAACGCCACCGAGTCGGGACCGTGGATATCGATGATCCGTCGAAACGTGTCGGCGACGGTGCCTAGCGCTTCGTCCCAACTCACCCGCCGGCCCCTGATCTCGGGATAAAGCAGCCGAGTTTCCAGCGACAGGGTTTCTCCGAGCGACGAGCCCTTGGAGCAAAGCCGCCCGAAATTGGACGGATGTTCCGGATCGCCCTTGATGTCCGCCGACTCGGGACCGCGCGGCTTGGCCAGCACGCCGCAGCCGACGCCACAGTAGGGACAGGTGGTGGCGATGGGCGCATCGTCCGCTGTTAAGGACGGATCTGAGAGCGGTGCAGAACTCACGTTTCTCTTCCTCTTAATAACGAAGTGTGGCTGGGATAAGGGCAAACGTTCACGGAATTCCGGCTATTCCGGCCTGTCGAGCTGCAACCACAACCTTTCGTTTTCCAGCCTTACCGGAAAGCATGCCGTTCGGCCCTCGTCCGGCGGAGCGGCATCGCCGGACGCCAGGTCGATCACCCAGTTGTGCAACGGACAGGCCACCCGCTTTCCGCATACGATGCCTTGGGAGAGCGGCCCACCTTTGTGCGGACAGAGGTCGCGAACCGCGAAAATTTCGTCGTTCAGGGTGCGGAAGATGGCGACATTGCCGGCCGGCGTGGCGACGACGCGAGCGCCTTGGCGGGGAATGTCCTCGATTCGGCCGATTTCGATCCAGTCGCTCATGACATTCATCCTACTTTCCTCAAGGGTTCGAAGTGTTGCCGCTCGGATTCCTTGGCGAGAACCGCCCATGGATCGATCTGGGCGCTTTTCTGCGATTCGAGAAACCGCTCGTACAAGGCGCGTCGGCTTTCCGGATTCGAGACGATGCGCTCCTGGACATAAGCGAGACCGACGCGTTCGATCCAGTGCGCGGTCCGCTCCAGGTAGCGGGCTTCTTCCCGGTATAGCTGCATATAGGCGCCGCAGTATTCCTTCACTTCCTCTTCCGTATCGACCTTGCACAGAAAATCGGTGGCGCGGACCTTCACGCCGCCGTTGCCGCCGACGTGAAGTTCCCAGCCTGAATCCACCGCCACCACGCCGAAGTCCTTGATCGTGGCCTCGGCGCAGTTGCGCGGGCAGCCCGATACCGCCATCTTGACCTTGGCCGGCGTCCACGACCCCCAGGTCATTTTTTCGAGGTCTATGCCCATCTTGGTGGAATCTTGCGTGCCGAACCGGCACCATTCCTTGCCGACGCAGGTTTTGACCGTGCGCAGCGATTTGCCGTAGGCATGGCCGGAGACGAGGCCGTGCTTGCCGAGTTCCGCCCAAACCGCCGGAAGCTGTTGTTTCGGGACGCCCAGAAGATCGATACGCTGGCCGCCGGTGATCTTGACCGTCGGAATCTCGAACTTTTCGGCCACGTCGGCGATGGCGCGCAGCTCCCGAGGATTGGTGACGCCGCCCCAAATCCGCGGCACCACTGAATAGGTGCCGTCCTTCTGGATATTGGCGTGGGCCCGCTCGTTGATGAAGCGCGACTGCGGATCGTCCAGGTATTCGTTGGGCCACTGGCAGAGCAGGTAATAATTGAGCGCGGGACGGCAGGAATGGCAGCCGTCGACGGTTTTCCAATCGAGGAATCGCATCACTTCGGGAATCGTCTTGAGATTTTCCGCGCGAATGGCCTCTCGCACTTCTTCATGGGTATGGTCGGTGCATTTGCATAGCGGCTTTTTGGCCGGGCTGACCGAGTAATCGCTGCCCAGGGTGCTTTGCAGGATCTGCTCCACCAAACCGGTGCACGAGCCGCAGGAAGCCGATGCCTTGGTATGGGTGCGCACGTCATCCAGAGTGAATAGCTTTTTCTGAACGATGGCGTCGACGATGGTCTTCTTGCAGACGCCGTTGCAGCCGCAGACCTCCGCCGTGTCCGGCATGAGCGCTGCGCGGTTGTCCGCCCCGTGGCCGGCATCGCCCAAATGCGCCTGTCCGAACAGGATGTTTTCCCGGAAAGCGGAGATATCGGTGCCGTCCCGCATCAACTGGAAGTACCAGGCGCCGTCGCCGGTATCGCCATAAAGCACCGCGCCCTTGATGCGGTTGGATTCGACCACCAGCTTCTTGTAGATGCCTCGGGCGGGATCTTGAAACAACAATTCTTCGTAGCCGTTTCCGCCCTGAAACTCGCCGGCGGAGAAAAGATCGATGCCGGTCACTTTCAGCTTGGTGGACGTCACCGAGCCCTCGTAGCGCGCGATGCCGTATTCCGCCAGGTGATTCGCGCAGACCTTGGCCTGCTCGAAAAGCGGGGCCACCAGGCCGAAAAGCTGCTTCCGGTGTTGCACGCATTCGCCTACGGCATAAATGCGGGGATCGAAGGTTTGCAGGGTGTCGTTGACCAGGATGCCTCGCTCGCAATGGATGCCGGCGCTCTTGGCGAGATCGACGTTGGGGCGGATGCCCACTGCCATGACCACCAGATCGGCCGGGGTTTCCGAGCCGTCCTTGAAGCGTACGCCGGTGACGCGGTCGTGGCCGAGGATAGCTTCGGTCTGCGCTTCCATTCGGAAATCGAGGCCGCTGTCCTCGAGCGCCCGTTTCAAAAGGTCCGCGGCAGGTTTGTCCAGTTGCCTTTCCATCAGGGTATCGAGGAGATGCACGACAGTAACCGCCATCCCCCGCTTTTTCAGCCCATTGGCCGCTTCAAGCCCCAAGAGGCCGCCGCCGATGACGATCGCATGCCGGTACTTCTGCGAAGCCTCCAGCATCAGTTCCACGTCGCGGATGTCGCGAAAACCGATTACGCCCGGCAAATCCCTGCCTGGGACCGGCAGCATGAAAGGCATGGAGCCGGTGGCGAGCAGCAGGCGGTCGTAGCCGGCCTCCAGCCCGTCTTCGGTCCGAACCAGCCGCCGCCGGCGGTCGATCGCGACGATCTTCCGCCCCTTGTGCAGCGTGATGCCGTTCGACGCGTACCAGTCGTCATCGTTCAAGATGATGTCGTTCAGCGTCTTTTCGCCGGCCAGGACCGGGGACAGGAGGATACGGTTGTAATTGCAGTGCGGTTCGGCACCGAACACGGTGACGTCGTATGCGTCGGGAGCGATTTTCAGCAGCTCCTCGACTGTGCGTATGCCGGCCATGCCGTTGCCGATTACGATGAGTTTCTGTTTTTTCATGGCTTACCTACCTCCGGGATGAATCCCATTCGTCAAATCAACTTTCGTAGGATGCGGGGACGTGAGATGAACCTCGTCATTCCGGCACGGATTGCTCGCCCCTTCCCAGGGGGCTCGTCCTTCAGACCAGCCTGCGGCTGTCCAAAACCGTTCCCGACGGTTTTGTGCCGGAATCCAGACGCCAAGGATGGCATCGGCCCGGATCACAATCCCTGTGCTCTGGATGCCGGCATTCCAATCGCAAACGGTCATCCGGGGAGCGCCCGGATGACCCTTCCAATCGCAAACGGTCATCCAGGGAGCGCCCGGATGACCCTTCCCTGCCGGCATGACGGCTTTATTTACTGCATTGATAAACACCTAAACCCTCCCGTAGGCCTGAAACAGGCACGCCATCAGCAATCCGAACAGGAGCAGCGCGGTCAGTTGCCAGAACAGAACCGGATTGCGCTGGTACAGGGGAAGGGGACGGGCGGAGACGCGCTTGCCGCCGCCCTTGGATAATCCGGATTCCAGCTCGAAGGCCAGCTCGATGGCGTCGGCATAGCGTTCGCCGGGGTCGATCGCGACCGCGCGCGCCAAGGCGGCGTCGAGCCAGACCGGCAAATCCGGACGGCGGCTGGTCAGGGGCTTGGGTTTTCCGAACCGGGGCGTGCTGAAGGGCTCGATCTCGCCGTAGGGATAGGCGCCTCCGGAGAACACGCGGTAGAGCGTTACCCCCAGCGCGAAGATGTCGCTGGCGACGCTGCCCCGCTCGCCGTGAAACAGTTCCGGCGCCATGTAGCTGGCGGTGCCCGGCATCGGATCGGCCTGGTCCTCGTCCCAGGCCGGCAACCGGGCGATTCCGAGATCCAGCAGTTTCAGGCCGCCGTCGTCCGGAAGCAGGATGTTGTCGGGCTTGATGTCGCGGTGCACGATCTGCTGGCGGTGCAGTGCGTGCACCGCCTTGCACAGTTTGAGAGCGAGGTCGATGCCCGGCTCCAGGCCGATGCGTGCGTTTCGCCGCAGGTGCCGTTCGAGCGTGGCGCCGCGATAATACGGCATGACCGAGTAGAGACGGCTTTGCCGCTCCGGCGGCTGTTCCAGAATTTCGGCCACCCACGGACTCTTCACCCGCCCGCCGATCCATGCTTCCCGGACAAAGGCATCGTGATATTGCCGCTCGCTGGCTACCCGCGGATGAGGGAACTTGATGACCACCGGGTTGCCGTTGCGCCGGTCGACCGCGCGGAACAGCGCGCTGTAGCGCCCGGAAGACAGCAGTTCTTCCAGTTGAAAATCATCCACCGTATCGCCGGGACGGGGTAGTTCCAGGATCGGCAAGGACTCGATGATTTCCCGCAGCGATTGCCGGTCGGCCCGGGGCAGGGCGATGACATCCACCACCAGCGCGGTGACGTTGTCGGTGCTGCCTCGCTCCAGCGCCGATTCGACCAGAGCGTCCGCACTGCTTTGGGGCGCGGCCCTTTCCAGCAGGATGCGCGCGATCTCGGCTTGTTTAAGTCCGCCGTGTAGGCCGTCGCTGCACAGCAGGAAACGGTCGTGGATTTCGAGCGTGTGCACGGCGTAGTCGGTCCGGAGCAGGGGCTCCAGGCCCACGGCCCGGTACAGGATATGGTCCAGCTCGGGGCCGTTCAAAGTGTGATCCTCCGTCAGCAGCTCCAGCCGCTCGCCGCGCAGGCGGTAGATGCGCGAGTCGCCGACGTGTATCAGATGTGCGCGGCGGCCGCGAAGAATCAAGGCACTGAAGGTGGTAGCCATGTGGGCGAGATTCGGGTCACGCTTGCCCATCGCGTGTATCCAGCGATTGGCGGCATCCAGGCTTCGATCCAGCAACTGCTCCACCGCCAAGGTTTCGGCCAGGCTGTAATAGGCTTCCATGAAGCTGTGCATGCACAACTCCGCGGCTACCCGCCCTCCCTTGGCCCCGCCCATGCCGTCCGCCACCGCCGCGACGACGCCGCGACAGGCCAGTTCCTGCTGCGACGGTTGAGCGATACCGGCGTAGTCCTGGTTGTCTTCGCGCCGCCCTTGGCGGGAAGCGAAGGCGGCGCTCAAGGCGAGTTGTCCGTTCGCAGTCACTGACGCACCCCGGTGTGTTCCCTTATCCCCATTCCGCCATGCTCAGACCCGCGCACCGGATACCGCGCCCCAGGTCGTGCGCCAGCGTTTCTTGACCATGATCAGGCCGACGAGCCCCAGGAGCGGCAGCCCCGCGAACACGCTGAAACCCAGCGCGAAGCCGTGTTGCACATTCCAGGACCAGCCCAGGGTCTTGGCCAGGAAGAATCCGCCCACACCTCCGGCGCAGCCGACGAGTCCGGTAATCACGCCGATTTCCCTGCGGAAACGCAGCGGCACCAACTGGAATACCGCTCCGTTGCCCATCCCCAGGGCCAGCGTGCCGACGAAAAAAATGCCGACGGCAGACCATGCGAGCGCCGGCAGTTCGAACAGACCCCAGCCGGCCACTTTCGCGTCGCTCGCCGATTGCGGCGCCGGCCCCTCCGGCAAGAACGAAATCGCGAGATAGCTCAGGGAAACGATTACGAACAGAACTTGCAGGGCACGGATGCCGCCTACCCGATCGGCCAAAAGCCCTCCCACCGGCCGGAACATCGAGCCGGCGAATACCACGAGCGCGACCATCATGCCCGCGGCTATTCCGGAGACGTGATACCAGTTGGTGAAATAAAGAGGCAGGGCATTGCCGAGCCCCACGAAGCCCCCAAAGGTAATGGAATAAAAGAACATGAACCACCAGGTGTCGGGGTCCTTCATGACCGCGGCGTAGTTGGCCAGGGTGACCGGCGTGCGTTTGTCGGGGGCATCCTTGACGAGAACGGCGTAGATGACGAGCACCAGCACCAGAGGAATGAGCAGGAAACCGAACACCGCCTGCCAGCCGAAACGTTCCGCCAGCCAAGGGACGATCATGGAATCCAGGACTACCCCCATATTGCCGGCTCCCGCGATACCCATCACCACGCCCTGGTATTGGGGCGGATACCAGCGGCTGGCCTGGGGCAAGGCCACGGCGAAGCTGGCTCCGGCTATACCTAAGAGCAATCCCAGCAACTCCACTTCCAGCTTGGAATGCAGGCCGAACACGAATACATAGGTGAGCCCGAGGATCACCAGCAATTGGGCCAGAACGCCAGTCAGCTTGGGTCCCAGATGGTCGGCCATCGAACCCAGAACGATGCGGAATATTGCGCCGGACAGGATGGGAATCGCGACAATGGTGAACTTCTCCCCCACCGGTAGCCCCAGATCCTTGGTGATGTACAGGGACAAAGGCCCGAGCATCACCCAGACCATGAAGGAGACGTCGAAATAAAGAAAGGCGGACAACAGGGTTGGCCAGTGGCCGGCACGCTTGAATTCTTTGAAGTCCATCGACAAATCTTCTCGAAAAATCCTAGAGCCGCTCTCCGGTGAATCCGGAGCAAAAAAAAAGCGCCCGGCGAACATCGATGCACGATGATCGCAAGACGCCTTTGCCATGTTCCTGAACGCCACCGTTGGCGCAGGTACATTCTATTGATTGATGTAAGCAGCTCGCGTGCCAAACAGCGCGAAAGCACGTCGGCCCAGCATTTCGGCGGTCGGCTGGGCTGTGCAGAATGCCTTCCCGCAGCTATTTGCACCATTGTTGCGCCTACGGTGCACCGAGTTGAAGCGCAGGTACGGATCGCGGGCGCTTAACGGTGGTAAGACGGCACCCGTATTCCGGTGAGTCTATATAAAGTAACGGATAGAGCAGGTGGAGCCGGTTGGATGCCGAACCGGGACTGGCCGGGCATAAACCGCATCGTTCGCGAGTGATGCGGTTTTTTCGTCAGTTTAAGACGTGGATTAGCTGGGTTTTCGCTATCGCTGCAACCCAGCCTACGGTCCCGTCGGGCGCAACGCTGAAATTGCTGGAAGGCCCGGAACAGCGCGACTTGAAGGTTTCGGTGGTGTTTCCGCGTCCGGCACCACCGAGGTACGGCCGGGGTGAACCGGCCGTTCAATCGACGCCGCGGGACACGGCAAGGGTTTGCCAGCGGTGCCTCGCGAATACGACGACGGCGAGCGTCACCCCCAGTGTTTCGAAGGATTCCTCCGCCAGAAGTACGACCTGCCCCGGCGTGGAGTTAAACCATGCTTCTCCCAGGCGTGCTGCGCCGTTCGCCTCGACGATCTCGAAGCCCAGCGCGCCTGTCGCGAATACGAGCCCGGCCAATACCAGTTGCCACAGGGCGCGGGGGCCGACCGCTCGACGTGCCGCGACAAGAAACCAGGCGCTCATGACCAGCAGCAACGGCAGGAAAACCAGTGGCCAGAAATACGTCCTGACCGGGCCGACGCTCAGGGTGTTCTCGCCGTCGCCGATCAGTGTGCTGCCTTTCAGCAAGACGCCGACCGCCTCGTGGAACGAAAGCAACTCATCGAACCCGAGGTAGGTACATACCAGCGCGGACGCGAACCAGAAAATCGCGCGGTCGAGGCGGTAGCACTGGAACGAAAGCCACGCGGCAAACCAGAGCTGTAAGCTTGCAAAAATGGCCGGAATTCGGAACTCGCCGCCCATCCAGAACGCGGCACGCAGCCATCTGAGCTGGTCCGCTCCCTTGTCTCGGGTAAGCCAAAACCCGAGACCGAGCAGGAGCTGAACCAGGACCAGGGCGGTACCCAATGCACGCGCTCGCTGAGTTGGGGTTGCGCCCTCGTACCAGGCCGGAAGGTTCGGCGAGAAGAGGTTCAAGGCAAGTGCAGTTCCGGCAAGCAACCAGGCCAGCGCTTCGAATGTCCAGAAATAGAAGCGCTGAGGCCATGCCGCCACCAGCATAATCGTCCCGGCCTCCCGCTGGGGCAACAGGCTCGGCAGTTGCAGCAGGTGAAGAACCACGCCGGCGGTTATCGACAACAGGAACATGAGCTGCAACCTGTGGTGCGGATATTCGATACGAGTACTCATCTTGCGGATGGCGGGCACGATTTCCGGACAACGAATGGGTGTTTCTTATATCCCGGGGAGGAACGAGTTGCAACCTTCCCCGGAGACGGGCAGGTTTGCCTTATTTAACTTGCGGAATGGCAAGATCACTGGAGATGGAAAAACGCGTAGGGCTCGGGACGCAGCCCGCTCGCTTCGGCCTGGTGGTCGGCTCGTCATCCTCGATATCAAGGACCCGTCTCGCTGACGGATCAAGCCGTCTGGAGCATCCTCTATGAACGCCATCAGCAGAAACCGCGGGAAACGATGGAAAAGCACTTTAAGTACATTCATGAAACTTTTGCGGCATAGGAACCGATAATCGAGAGCACCTGCTGTGGAGAGCGGTTGTGACGGTCGAAGAACTCGCGGGCGGCTTGGAGCAAGGCGGCTACCGTCTCGAAGAGTTCGCAATGGGTCACTTCGCGGCGGAAATGGCGCCACAGCATCTCGATCGGGTTGAGCCAAGGGCTATAGGTCGGCAAGTACAGCAGGACCAGTCGCCCGGCGGCTCCGCGCACGACCGCTTCGATCTCGTCGTCTTGATGCGTGTCGGCATTGTCCCACGCGACGTAAATCGTCCCCGTGGGATGCTGGTCCACTATGGCTTGCAGCAGTTCGGCCACCTCCCGACGGCGCTTGTGTCGTTTGAATAAGACCACGGTTTCACCGGTATGGTAATTCACCGCTCCCAACCCATAGCGCTTCTTAGGCTGACCTGGGGTCGGAATCATAATTTGCTGGCCTACCGGGCTCCACAACGCCGTCAAGGTAGGCAGCCAACTGAGGTTAAACTCGTCGGCGTAGTAAAACACATCGCCCGGTTTCAAGTGATCACGGGTGTCTTCGACCGCTTTTTTTTCACCGCATAGTCTGGATCAGGGCTGCTGATCTTATGCTGCGGACGACTGAGCACAATCCCTTCGCGCTTCAAGGTTTGGCGCAGGGTTTCCAGAGCGATGCGAATCCCGGTTTGCTCGGCCAGGTAATCCACCAGCCGTTGCAGGGTCCATATGGAAAACGGCAGGTCCAAACTGCGCGGACGGCGCCGTACCGCCGCCACCAGGGCGGCCCGATACGCCGCCGTCACTTTGGCTTGCCGTCCCGCTCGCGGCGCATCTTTCAGCCCGTCCACGCCTTCGCTCTGATACCGTTTCAGCCACCGCACCACGGTGTCCTCGCTCTCCCGCACGATCCCCGCGATCTCCAGCGCTTTGAGACCCCGCTCGGCCGAGAGCAAGACCATCTGGGCACGAGTTCGGAGCCGTGGGTCCTTGGTCTTTCGATACAGGGTGTCTAACTCACTCTGTTGCGCTTTGCCCAACGGGGGGATCAGGATGGCTTTCATGCCACCAGTGTACGCCCTTTCCGCAGAACTTTATGGGATGTACTTAAGCGCGGGTTGTTAGCCGAATGGAGAAAAGCAATACGGCGTAACCTACTCACTTTGAATACCTAATAAACAGACGGAGCGCTACGGAGAATGGATAGCTTTACGATAAGGAAAAGTATTTTTATCGAAGCAAGGCCGGAGACGATATTCGATGCGCTCACGCGGTATGATGAAATCGTCAAATACTTTCCCCTCAAAAAGGTAACGTCCGATTGCAAAGCGGGTGGCGAGATATTGTTTGACGGCGAGATTAAAGGAAAAGAAATACACCGAGCATCGCCCGTGACGCTTTGTTGCAGGGCGAAGTCGCGGACATAGGAGGTCGGCATGGCAGCCGCAAATGTCAACGGTGTGCGGCTTTTCTATGAACTCCAAGGCAGCGGGGAGGCTCCCCTCGCATTGGTTCACGGCTCATGGGATTCTCATCACGACTGGGACCTGCTCGTTCCCCGTTTGGTCGACTCTTTTCGAGTTCTCACCTACGATCGCCGTGGCCACAGCGAGAGTACGTGTCCACCGGGACAAGGCAGTGTGCGCGAGGACGTGGCCGACCTTGCTGCGTTGATACAGGACCTGGGACTCGCGCCGGCATGGGTAGCGGGAAACTCGTTCGGCGCATCGATTGCGCTCCGGCTGGCCGGTGAGCGGCACGACCTCCTTCGCGGCCTCATCATTCACGAGCGGCCCCTCTTCGCGCTGCTCGCCGACGACTCCGCCGTTGCGCCGATGCTGGAGCAGGTTCGGCAACGAGTTGGGGGCGTGGTCGAACGGATCGCCTCGGGCGATCATGCCGGCGCCGCCGAACAGTTCGTCGAGACTGTTGTGCTCGGCCCGGGGTCCTGGGCTCAACTGCCGCCGGAGTACAAGAAGATCATGATGGATAATGCTCCGACCTTCCTCGACGAGGCGAAAGATCCCGAACAGCTGGTTTTCGAGCTGGAGTGGATCAAGGAGTTTACGCGTCCGGCTCTCCTCACGCTGGGCGACCAGAGCCCACCCATCTTCGGACCAGTAGTCGGCAAGCTTGCAGAGGCGATGCCTCGCGCGGAGGTCCTGAAATTTCCGGGAGCAGGGCACATCCCGCACGCCACCCACCCGGACGTGTACGCTAAGGCTATTATCGAGTTCGTCCGTATGCACTCGTGATCGTCCAACGGCGGAAGTTACCGTTGCACTGCGTCTAAGCAACGTGTTCTTCGCAGACCGGGAGCCGATTTTCCTTCCATGACAGGAATTTTTGAAAATCAAGGGGAAGCGCGAACAGCGGCGTTCATAGCTTCCTCGGACAAAGGCGTCCTTGGCCGGTTTCGTACGGAACCGGCATGGGCGCTTTTTTTTTCGGCTTCGGAAGAGAAATGTCGGCACTACCCGAATACAAATTCGACCGTGAGGATTCGGCTGCACCCACCGCACCGTGGTGCTCGGCGGCTTGCTGCTGGGTATCGAGGCGGCCCGCGCCATGCACCGTTCCAACATCGGGGCGTTCCTGGCCGAGCATCGCGACTGCGTGATGCCACGCCAGCTCCATATCGCCGCCCAGACTGTGTCTGATTGGGGCTCAACCTCCGCCAACGATTTGGAGCGGGGCGAGCCGGCGCCGGAGTTCGAATTCGACCGGGCGGTGAGCTAGTAGCGGCTCTCACTCGAGCCCGCTCTTTCGCCCGATCCGCCGGTTGCCGACTCGTCTCATAGAGCCCGGCAAAGCAATCCTTTACCGATTTACCAGGATTTGTAAGGCAAAAATTTACCGTTCATGGTGATGACGACGCGATCGCCGGCTGGGTTTTCTTCTTTGCCGACCGTCATGCTGAAATCTATCGCGCTCATGATACCGTCTCCGAATTTTTCATGAATGATTTCTTTCAAGGTTTCTCCGTAAACGCCGACGATTTCATAAAGCCGATAAATAAGCGGGTCTTGGGGTATTTCGAAGGGCCATTGTTTGTGAGGAAACATTTCCAAGGCGGCTCGAACTTCAATAGGCAGCTCCAAAATGGCGCAGAGCTTTTCGGCAATGTCGTGTTTCATGCTGTTCATGCCAAGACAAGCCGAGGCCAGCCAAACCTCATTGACGCCAATCTGTTCGGCAATGGCTGTCCAAGTGAGTTGTTTTTTTACTTTTGCAGTAATAATGCGGTCCGTCATTTGTTCTTTGGTCAGCAGAGAATCGGCTTTGCAAGATGACGGTGTCTGTGTCGATTTTGTTTTCATTTTAGATACCCCTATTTGTTAACTTAAACAATAAGGCAACAACAGTAATTGCCAGAATGAAGGAAACGCTTTTCCAGAAAACTACTGGATTACGTTCGATGAGCGGTGGACGGGTCTTATTCAGAAACGCTTGGTTCGGGTGGCGTAGATCATAGATAAACTCGGATAATTCCCCATAACGCTGATACGGGTTCGGATGTACTGCCTTCCTGAGCACATCATCGATCCAGGCAGGGATTTCCCGATCGTCATCGAGTACAGAGTGATAGGCTAATTTCTTTTGTGCGGCTCTGGTTCTGGCCTTGGAGACTTCGGCGCCATAAGGCAGTTTACCCGACAGCATTTGATAAGCTATAACGCCCAGCGAAAACATATCGGAATATGTTGTCCCGCTTTCGCCAAGAAAATATTCCGGCGCGGTATATTGGGCAGTACCTAGCAGATGACTTCGCTCGATTGCCGTTGTGATCTCCGTCAGGCCGGCAACTTTCGTCGAACCGAAATCGATGATCTTCACCGTGCCGGTACGGTCGATCATGATATTGTCCGGTCTCAGGTCCTGATGCAGCATTTCCAGCCTGTGAAAAGCGCGTAATCCTTTGGCAATTTGTTCAACGATGCCGCGCACGGTTTCCAGGTCCGGTCTCGGATTGTCGATCATCCACTGCGTTAATGTCTGACCGTCAATGAATTCGGTGACGATATAGAGATAGTTGCGTTTCCGCGTCTGTGCGCAAGGCTTCAGTACATACGCACTATTGATGCGCCGAGCGATCCATTCTTCCATCAAGAATCTTTCCAAATAAGCCGGGTCGCCCCGAAGATCGATCGATGGCGTTTTGATGATGACCGGTGTGCCGGTTTCGTTATCAACCGCCAGATAAACATGGCTGCGACTGCTGGCATGCACCTCCCGGACGATCTTGTAGCCATCAAAAACCATTCTGGCTTCCAAAATCGGGGGGAACGGCAGTTCGGTTAACTGCTGATAGAGTTCATCCGGATTCTGCTTAGGCAAGTTTTCGATTTTAACGACCTGAGCCGTGAGATTATCCGGACTGCCTTGTTGGTATGCTGCGTCCACGATCGCTTTCGCAGCGGTATCGAGATCGTCTTCATGCTCTCTGATGGCATTGATGATGAACCGAGGACTGGCATATTCATAAACGCCGTCTGTCGCGAATAAGAAAATGTCGCCTTCTTCCACTGGCAATGCTCGATAATCAATTTCGAGCTGAGGATTAACGCCTAAAGCCCGACCAAGATAGCTTTTATCCTGCGATACCCAAAATCGATGATCGTTGGTCAATTGCTCCAAGGCATCATCATGCAATCTATAGATGCGCGTATCGCCCACGTGAAAAATATGTGCGGTGGTTGACTTGATCACCATGCCGCTAAAGGTGCACACATAACCTCTGTCTTTATCGTAACGATACTGGCTTTGCTGTGTCTGTGAATGTAACCAGGAGTTGGTCGCGATCAAAACCCGCTGTGCTGACTTCCTGACAGACCAAGCGTCCGAAGTGCAGAAATAATCCTCGAGAAAACTCCTAACAGCGGCTTCGCTGGCAATCTGGCTCACATCGCTGCTGCTGATCCCGTCGGCCAGCGCAATCGCAATTCCTTTCGAGCTCAACTGGGGCTCTTTCGGTATGCAAACACCGTGAAAATCCTGATTGGTTTCCTTACGGCCTTTGTCGGAGTATTGTCCTACGGAGATTCTTAATTGACTGGACATTTTTGTTTTTATAGATCCGACCTGGTAAAGCTTTTAAGCCGCCCGCCTTGAGCTTGTCGAAAGACTACAAAGCTTCGGCAAGCCCAGCACAAACGGCCTAATACTTCATGGGGACCGGATCAAGAACGAGATTGAGGGAGCTTCAACCGTGTAGACAGCTGAAGCTCTTTCATCTTATTGCATATTATTTGGAGCCGATCCCAGTAGGCTGGTCGCACGTCAGGCGATGATGCTGCAGGCCAAGTAGAGCATGGCAAGATCGTTATCGCCCGTTGTTCCCAATGGATCAAATTACGGCTGAACAGATTATTAATCAGGCCCGTAAATACCCTCCTGGTATTTCGGGCCGCCGCCCAGGCCCGGTACACGCCCGGCCTGCGCTCACGCGGCTTGTCGCCGCGCCGGGGCATCCCTGCCCCGGATTAACCCGGCCTATATTTATAGGCCGGGTTAATAAGCCGGCTATGGGCGCGCCTCCCGACCCACCGTTCCGCTCCCACAACTCATCCGGAATTCCCGCCAGCCATCATCCTTTATTACCAGCCTCACTGATTCCTCTTCACCAACTTTTTGGCATGAGAGGTCACTCGTCAGGCTGCTCTTCCCACCGAGACACGCTCCTTACTGACCCGTTTTGGCGCCGTTCTTACATGTGTGGAATACAAAGTCAGTCCGGTGAACGCGAGCCCGCCAACCAGATTTCCCACAACGGTCGGAATCTCATTCCAGATAAGGTAATCCATGATCGAAAACTTTCCGCCCATGATCAGACCTGACGGAAACAAAAACATATTGACGATCGAATGCTCGAAGGTCATTGCAAAGAAGAGCATGATCGGCATCCACATGGCGATCACCTTACCGCTTACCGACGTGGAAATCATCGCGCCGACAACGCCGGTAGAGACCATCCAGTTGCAAAGCATGCCTCTGATAAAGAGCGTCAGCATGCCTGCCGCTCCATACTTTGCATAACCTAGCGTACGCGCTTCCCCGATACCGGCAATTTTTTGACCTACTTCATTGGGTTCTGTCGAGAAACCGAAGGTGAAAACGATCGACATCATCACCGCCACGGTAAACGCCCCCATGAAATTGCCGATAAAGACCAACGCCCAGTTCCTTAAGATACCGCCAATTGTCACCCCCGGGCGTTTATCGAGCCATGCAAGCGGCGTCAAAACAAATACCCCGGTCAGTAGATCGAAGCCCAACAAATACAGCATGGAAAAACCGACGGGGAACAACATGGCGCCAATGAGCGGAGAGCCCGTCTGTACGGTCATCGCAACCGCAAACACCGCTGCCAATGCCAGGATGGCGCCGGCCATATACGCTCTGATCACCGTATCCCTGGTTGACATGAATACTTTCGATTCACCTGCATCCACCATCTTGGTGACAAATTCTGACGGGACTAAATAAGACATAATTTTCTCCTTTAGCTCGATTATTGGTATCGGTCATGCGATGAAGAACCAGTGAGGCAAAAAAAAGCGCCATAACCCTAAAGGGGTTAAAGCGCCGTTGCTTAATAAACCTCAGCTCGATATAAGCGGATTTTGTGCCAAATTTCGTTATTCTTGCTAAGTTATTGATAGATCATGGCAATTGCGTAATTTTGTGCGGCTTGGAATAGAATAAAAAGATATCGCTTGAACTAACATGGTGCACAGCGGAACAAGGGCGCATACGGGGTCTGTTCCACATGCCAACATGCCCTGGAGCCCAATGGGGGCCTGCGGCGGCTGGCCTCGGTTATATTAAGGAGGTGGCCTACGCCTGAGCCGGCGGGGTCGGGAAAGGAAAGGTAAGCGGCACCTTGAGCCGCCGCTTTCCATTTGCGCGGGTTCTCAACCTCCGGCTTTCCCGTTCCCATCCGTCTGGGAACGAGCCAAAAGGCCATTTGGCAACGATATCGCGTTGCGCTCCGTGCGGACTACTCACCGCCCTCGCAGCGTCCGGCGTGGCGGTTCCTCAGCGTGACCCATTTCATCAACTGTGATCGCACTCCGCCAGGAAGGTGAGCAACTGCTCGCGCAATTCGTAGTAGTTCGGGTGTTCGAGCAGCATGGTGCGGGTACGGGGGCGGGGCAGGTCGATCTCGAGGATCTTGCCGACTTTCGCGTTCGGCCCGTTGGTCATCATCACCACGCGGTCGGCGAGCAGAATGGCCTCGTCCACGTCGTGAGTCACCATGATGGCGGTCAGTTTGGTGCGGGTCCACACCTCCATCAGAACTTCCTGCAAATCCCATCGGGTGAGTGAATCGAGCATGCCGAACGGCTCGTCCAGCAGCAGCAGCTTGGGGGATAGCGCGAATGCCCGGGCGATGCCCACCCGCTGTTTCATGCCGTTGGACAGCTCGCTGGCTTTCTTGTCCCTGGCGTCGGTCAGGCCGACCCGGCTGAGATAGTGCTCGACGATGGCTATGCGCTCTTTCTTACTGGCGTGGGGATAGACCTGTTCCACCCCCAGACAGACGTTCTCGTACGCCGTGAGCCAGGGCACCAGGCTGGGCGCCTGGAATACGATGCCGCGGTCCGGGCCGGCGGTGACCACTTCCCGGCCGTCCAGGACGATGCCGCCCTCGCTGATGTCGTTGAGACCCGCCACCATGGACAGCACCGTCGATTTGCCGCAGCCGGAGTGGCCGATGATGGAAATGAATTCGCCCTTGCGGATCTTGAGATCGAAGCCGTCGACGACCTTGATGGGACCCTTGCGGCTCGGATAGATCTTGGAGACGCGGGAGAATTCCACGTAGCGCTCCAAACCGGCTTTTGCCGGAACCGGCTTGATGTCGGGAGCCTGGTGTTCGCGTGCGGTGTTGGGAAGGACCGTCGGCAAGCTGATGATGTTGTCGGAAGTCGCAACTTCCCGCTCATGGCTGATTTGCATGAGATATTGAGTCACCTCGCGCCGGATGCGCTTGAACTCCGGGGAATGGTTGATGGCCTGGCGGTCGCGCGGACGGGGCAGGACCACCCGGAATTCCGGTCCCAGGGTTGCGTTCGGGCCGGGCTTCAGCGGAATGATGCGGTCCGCCATGATGATGCCCTCGTCCACGTCGTTGGTGATGAGCACGACGGTCTTCTTTTCCTGGCGCCAGATGCGGATGATTTCGTCCTGGAGCTTGGAACGAGTCAACGCATCCAGAGCGCTCAGGGGTTCGTCGAGCAGCAGGATGTCGGGCGAAGCCGCCAGCGCGCGCGCCACCGAAACCCGCTGTCTCATGCCGCCGGAAAGTTCGGCGGGACGCTTGTCCATGGCGGGGGTGAGATTCACCATGGCAATGTATTTCTCCACCCGCGCCGCCCGCTCTGCCTTGGGCGCATCCTTGAACACCTGGTCGACCGCCAGCGCCACGTTCTGGCGCACGGTCATCCAGGGCATCAGCGAATAGTTCTGGAACACCACGCCCCGGTCGGGTCCCGGACCCTCGATGGTCTTGCCGTTGCACCACAGCTCGCCGACATCGGCGTCGAGGAGACCGGCCATAAGCGAAATAAGAGTGGTCTTTCCACTGCCGGAGAAACCGACGATGGCGACGAACTCCCCCTCCTCGATACGGAGGTTGATGTCGTTCAGCACCTCGGTCCGCCGGGCGCCGGTGCCGTAGCCTTTGCCGACGCCTTTGAGTTCCAGCGCTACGTTCCGCGGCGCCTGCTCCTCGGGCGGCTGGCTTTCGAAGTCGTCGGTGTGGATGCGTTGTAGGCTTAACATATTGGGCTCCTTAGCTTGAACGCTCGCCGAAGCTGACCAGTTGCTGGAAGGTCTGCATGATGCGGTCCAGCAGAAAGCCGACGAAGCCGATGGTGAATACGGCCACCATGATGCGCCCTAGCGACTGCGAACTGCCGTTCTGGAATTCGTCCCACACGAATTTTCCGAGGCCGGGGTTCTGGGCCAGCATCTCCGCCGCGATCAGCACCATCCAGCCCACACCCAGGGACAGGCGGAGCCCCGTGAAGATGAGCTTGAGCGAGGACGGAATGACGATCTTCATCACCTTGGTGCGGGTGGAAAGCCGCAGCACCTTGGACACGTTGATGAGGTCCTTGTCGATGGAGGCAACCCCGACGGCCGTATTGATCAGGGTCGGCCAGAGCGAGCACAGGGTCACGGTGATAGCCGAGATGATGAAGGATTTCTCGAACATGGGCGTGCCGCTCGTCACGTATACCGCACTCACCACCAGGGTGACGATGGGCAGCCAGGCGAGAGGCGACACCGGCCGAAAGATCTGGATCAGCGGATTGATCGCGTTCTGGAAGGATTTGCTCAGGCCGCACAGGATTCCCAGCGGCACGGCGACCAAGGTCGCCATGGTGAATCCGGCGAACACCGTGTAAAGACTGGTAAAGATCTGGTCCAGGTAGGTCGGCTTGCCGGTGTACGGCAGCGGGGTGAATTCCTTGCCCGGATTTTCCGCCAAGAACCGCTCCTTGCGCTTTTCCTGACGTTCGTAGAACGCGGCCTCGCGTTCCCGTTCCGCGATGTGTTCCTGGTACAGGTTCTGGGTTTGTTCCCACACCGCCGCAGGACCCGGCAGTTCCCCGAGCGAGGTTTTGACTCCGGCGGCTCCCACGTGCCAGAGCACCAGAAAGAGGGCGATGCCGAATAGGGGCGGCCAGTTGCTGTGGAAGATGGCCGCCAGTTTCGAATCTCCGTTGGCGTTGGCCTGTGTCAGAGTGCCCAATCGTTGCAATAATGTTTGTGCCGTCATGTTGATCCTCCCTGTCGGAGAGCCCGCGCAGCGCAAGGGCCTTCGACGTGACTGAATGAAGATGGTTTCACTGGTTACCCAAAGCGTTTTCCGGTTTGGCGTAGCTCCCGAAGTAGGTCGGCAATCCATTCCCGATCGCAAACGGTCGCTTTAGTCGCGACCCTTCCGACACACGCCGTCGGCAAGGGACTCGGTTGGCAAAGGATTGCCGACCTGCGCATTTCCGATGCTCAGCCAAACCGCGGTAAAAAAACGCGCTACAAAAGGCAGCGGGCTTTTCTCGTGCATCGAAGCGGTCAACTGCCGTTTCCAGGGTTACGGCTTTTCGTTGCCCTTGAGGCCGATCTTGAACTGCTTCAGGTAATCGTTGGGTTTACGCCCGTCGTAGACGGTGCCGTCGATGAAACCTTTTTGCGGGCCCTTGAATCCGGTCTCCTTGTCGAAATCGGGGAAGTCCTGAGCGCTAAGCTTGCCTTCGGCAATCAACTCTTTGGCCGCGGCGGCGTAAATGTCCGGACGATAGACTTTCTTCGCCGTCTCCATGTACCAGGAATCGGGCTTGGCCTCGGGAATCTGGCCCCAGCGGCGCATCTGGGTGAGGTACCAGATGGCATCGGAGTAGTAGGGGTAGGTGGCGTGATAACGGAAGAACACGTTGAAATCGGGTGCCTCGCGCTTGTCGCCCTTTTCGTATTCGAAGGTGCCGGTCATGCTGTTCGCGATCACCGCTTCGTCCGCACCCACGTAGTTCGGTTTCGAGATGATTTTCACAGCCTCGGCGCGGTTCTTGTTGTTCTCTGCATCCAGCCAGTACCCGGCGCGGATCAGCGCCTTCACCACGCGGATATGGGTGTTGGGATTGGCGTCCGCCCAGGCTTTGGTGACGCCGAACACCTTCTCCGGATTGTTCACCTGGACCTCGTAGTCGGTGGCCACCGGCACGCCGATCCCCTTGAACACGGCCTGCTGGTTCCAGGGCTCGCCCACGCAATAGCCGTCGATGGTGCCCGCTTCCATGGTGGCAGGCATCTGCGGCGGCGGCGTCACCGATATCAGCACATCGGCCTTGAGCGTGCCGCTGATGTCGCCCTTGGTGGGCGCGTAATAGCCCGGATTCATGCCGCCTGCCGCCAGCCAGTAACGCAATTCATAATTGTGGGTGGATACCGGGAACACCACGCCCATGTTGAAGGGCTTGCCCTTTTTCTTGTAACCGTCGACGACGGTCTTGAGGTATTTGGGGTCGATGGGATGCACCGGCTTGCCGTCCTTCATCGGCAGCTTCTTCTTCAATTCCTCCCAAACGGCGTTGGAAACGGTGATGCCGTTGCCGTTGAGGTCCATGCTGAAGGCGGTGATGACGTCGGCCTGGGTGCCGAAGCCGATCGTTGCTCCTATGGGTTGCCCGGCCAGCATGTGGGCGCCGTCCAATTCGCCCGAGATCACCCGATCGAGCAGCACTTTCCAGTTGGCCTGGGCTTCCAGCGTGACGGACAGCCCCTCGTCCTCGAAATAGCCGTTCTCGTAGGCGATCGCCAGCGGCACCATATCGGTCAGCTTGATGAAGCCGAACTTGAGCGAAACTTTTTCCGGTGGCCCCACCTCCGCTTGCGCCTCGTGGGGACCCGCCGCCATCATCGCGCAAAGCGCAACCGCCATGGCCATGCCGGCCGCCTGCCGCATGAACCGGCGCCGACCGACGCCGGCCCTTTGGACCCCCGCTCCCCGTACAGCCTTTTCGTCTCCCATTTTTGTGCTCCAGTGTTTATCGTCGGGCAAAAAAAAGCGCCTGGCTGCCATCATCGATGGCAGCGAGACGCCGTTGTCGATTTTTCGCGCGCCGCCTTTGGCGCGCAGCTTGTTCAATGAGTCATAGAAGCAGAAGGTATGCCAGGCGCCGGAAAGTCACGGAGCTATGGATATTCGAGCCTTTGCGATCCGCTTATTGGCAGAACTCGTCGACCTTTCGTGCACCAATGCAGGGATGCCGCACGAATATGAAACACGCAATGCATTCGGAAGGGCTGCGCGCGTAGGCGAGGACCGGAAATTCGTAGGTCGGCAACGGATTGCCGACCTACTTCGGGCTCTACGCCAAACCGGAAAACGCTCTAGCCGTTCCGAATCAGATCCGCGGCCTTCTCGGCGATCATGATCGTCGGCGCATTGGTGTTGCCGCTCACGATGGTCGGCATGATCGAAGCATCGACCGCCCGCAGTTCCTCGATTGCGTGCACCTTCAAGCGGGAATCGACGACCGCCATGGCGTCGTGGCCCATCTCGCAGGTGCCGGCCGGGTGCCAGGTGGTGGAGGCCGTACGCCTCACGAAGGATTCGAGATCCGCGTCGCTTCGGAGGTGTGCTCCCGGTGCGACCTCGTCGGAATGGCTCAGGTAGTTGGGGTCGATGACCGGCCGGTCGAGCGGATCGCCGAGGCCAGCATGACCTCTCCGCGGCTCAGGGGCCGATTGATGTAGGCGGTGAACGTGATGCCGTGCCGGTTGGTGGCTCCCGCTTCGGGATAATCGGGCGGCAGGGTCATCAGGAAGAACAGCTGTAGTCCGGGAATCGTCTCTTCCGGACGGCTTTTGACGAAGGCCCCCGCCTCGAGGAAATTCGAAGCCAGCGCGCCGCTTCGGTTCGCTTCGTATTCCCGCAGCGCTGCGGCCTTTTGCTCCTCTGGAAGTGGGGCGAAGGTAAGCGGTTGCCTGATCTCGCAGCGCACCCTCGTGTGGAGATGGTCCTGGAGATTCTTGCCGACACCCGGAAGATCATGGCGAATGCCGATGCCAACCGCTGAAGTTCCCGCGCCGGCAGCGCATGCCCCAATGCGCCTAGAGCACAGGCGGATGGGGTAGGGATGGCGACCCTGAGCCGCAGGTCCTCGCAGACCGCCTGTATACCATGATCCATCGAAGCTCTGTCGGGATCGCCGGTGAACATGGTCTCGGCTTGCAGCATGCGGGTGATGCGGTAGTTGCCGTCGATACGCTCGGGCGCGTCGCCCCAGAAGACGGCGGTATAGCCCAGACCGCAATAGGCGGCGGCCGCCGCCGTCGCGGTCGTCGCGAAGTCCGATCAGCGAGCACGCTCTGTTTCGGGAGCATTGGGACCACTACGGAAAATGAGCCTGCGGGCGCCGGCTCAAGTGCTCAGCTGTTCCCGCAAGGCCTCCAGTTCTTCCCAGCGCATATACGCCGCCTCCACCGTCTGCTGCAATTCCGCCAGCCGGGCCTGGGTTCCGGTAATGGTGTCTTTCGTCTGCTGATAGAACTCGGGGCGGGAGATCGCTTCATTCAATGAGGCTATTTCGGTTTCGAGCGCCTCGATCTGCTGGGGCAAAGCCTCGAGTTCGCGCTGTTCCTTGAAGCTCAACTTTCTCAGCTTTTCCTTGACCGGCTTGGGCGGAATCGGTTTTTCAACGGCCGGTTTCGCCGGGGCGGGCCGAGGTGCCGGGCGTTGCCGCACCCAGTCGTCGTAGCCGCCCACGTAATCGTTGACAATGCCGTCGCCTTCGAACGCCAGCACGCTGGTGACGAGGTTGTTCAGGAACGCCCGGTCGTGGCTCACCAGCAATACGGTGCCGTCGTAATCGGTCAACAGTTCTTCCAGCAGTTCCAGCGTGTCCGCGTCCAGATCGTTGGTGGGTTCGTCGAGCACCAGGAGATTCGCGGGCTGAGTGAACAGCCGCGCGAGCAGGAGGCGGTTGCGCTCGCCCCCCGAAAGCGACTTCACCGGCTGACGTGCCCGTTCGGGAGTGAAGAGGAAATCCTTGAGGTAGCCGATGGCGTGAACGTTGCGCCCGTTGACGCTCACCCGGTCGCTGCCTTGGGCGACATTGTCGATCACCGATTTTTCTTCCTCGAGCTGTGCCCGGTACTGGTCGAAATAGGCGATTTGCAGGTTGGTTCCAAGACGGATGCGGCCCGACGTCGGTTGCAGTTCGCCCAGCATCAGGCGAAGCAGGGTGGTCTTGCCGCAGCCGTTGGGCCCGATGATGCCGACCTTGTCGCCCCGCAGGATCGTGGTGGAAAAATCGCGCACGATCGGTTGACCGCCGTAATCGAAGCGAACGTTCTCGGCTTCCACCACCAGTCGTCCGGACTTTTCCGCCTGCTGCAGCAGCATGCTGACCTGGCCGGTACGGCCCCGCCGTTCCGCGCGTTCCTGGCGCATGTCGAGCAGACGCCGTACCCGGCCCATGTTGCGGGTGCGGCGCGCCTTGATGCCTTCGCGAATCCAGGCTTCTTCCTGCGCGAGCCTTTTATCGAATTCCGATTGAGCCTTGGCTTCGGCGTTCAGTTGTTCTTCCTTGCGCTTCAGATAGGTGGCGTAATCGCCGGGCCAGTCGAACAGCTTGCCCCGGTCGAGCTCGATAATCCGGGTTGCCAGCCTTTGCAGGAACATCCGGTCGTGGGTGATGAAGATCAAAGTTCCCGGCCAACCGAGCAGAAATTCCTCCAGCCAAAGAATCGCCGCGAGATCGAGGTGGTTGGTGGGCTCGTCGAGCAATAATACGTCGGGCTCTGAGACTAGGGCTCGGGCGAGCAGCACCCGGCGTTTCAGGCCGCCCGACAGAGACTCGACATCGGTATCCACCGGCAGGTCGAGCTTAGACAGCAAGGATTCGACTTTCCGGTGGAGATCCCAGCCGCCGATGGCATCGATCGCGTGCTGGCATTGCTCCAATTCCGCCAAGGACTTCGAGTCGGAATGGCTCGCAACGCGATGGGATACGTCATGAAACCGGCGGATCAACTCGCCCGTATCGCCTAACCCGCCTGCAACGACGTCGAACACGCTGCCGGTGGCGTCCAGCGGGACTTCCTGATCGAGCCGGGCGATGCGCAAGCCCTCTTGATCGATGATTTCCCCTTCATCCGGAATCAAATCGCCTGTCAAAAGTTTGAGCAACGTGGATTTCCCCGCTCCATTGCGCCCGACGAGGCACACCCGCTCGCCTTTTTCCAGGGAAAAGCCGATTCCGTCCAGCAGAGGCTGACCGAAGCTGACGTGTATATTGCGGAAGGTGATTAAAGCCATCGGAGTGTGGGACAGGAAAAAACGGGAATTTTACGCGCAGAAGTAGTTTGTCGCACCGAATCCGGAGCAATCGAGACCGCTGGACGATCGTTGCGGGGCACTCAGGGAGCGCAGCGTTCGGTCGGAGCGACAATGCGCAGATATCGTTGGGGTCGCCGCTCTTCGAACAGCGTCACCCGGTTCACGACATCCTCGGCACTGGTCTTGCCGATGGGGCCGGCTACGCTCCGCCCGGTCGCGGCAGCGAGCAAGTGTACATAGGTTTGATGAGGGCCGGAGGCAAGCTTCGAGTGTACCAAGGCACCGCCGACATCCCAGGGAGATTCTTTCTCCGGTACGCTGCTGCCCGGATTGCACATGCCGAGCACGATCAAGCCGTTCGGCTTGACGAGAGAACGCAAACTTTGGACGAAGTTTCGAAACCGCTCCGGGCTAAGCTCTTCGAATGAGCGCAAAACGAAGAGCGGAACTCTGCATATGGATTCGCAGGCTGCGCGCTTGAGATCCCGATCGGTATCGTTCGGAATGGAGGCCAGCATCGCGGCCGAACATTGGCGCTGCAGGCAAGCGGTATCCAAGGGTTGGAGTCTGCGCTCTTTGCTTATCAGAATATTTCTGATTTCCGTAGAATCTTTTCGGGAAAGTTCTTTCCAACGGCCGTCCATGAAGCTGCTGAATTCCCGATTCTGGCGGATGTCATAGGTAACGGTGAAAATCTCCGCAACTCCGGGCTGCGCCTCGACGATCCGGGTCGCTTTAGCGTGATCTCCCTCGATGGTGAGCGCGTTCTGAATGATATGACCGTTCAGAATCGGTCCGTCATATCCGCCGTGTCCGATAAGAATCACTCGGTCGAAAGGCGCCGAGCGCTGCGCCAACATATCGGCCTTGCGGTAGTAGTCCTCCCATTTGCGGACATCCCGCAACCAAGTGACTTGTGCGGAGAAGCGGGTTCGATAAAAGGCTTCGATTTCCGCGGCCGGGCGTTCTGGCCAGCGTTCGTTTTCCGCGGAATCCGGATCTTTTCTTAAGAGGGGAATAAGCAATACCCGAGTCGGCGAACGAACGGGAGTCGATGCGGCCGCTGGGGCCGATTCAGGTTTGCACAGGCTTTCTTCGGCGGCTGACGCGGAAAGAAAGGACAGGACGAGAAAGTGGGAAGCAAACCAGGCAATGACGTGCGATTTTCGATTCAAGACGGCGATACGATAACCCTTGTATCAAATTTGACTCAATAAACAGCATCGGGTTGCCCCAAGGCGATCGAAAGAAGCCAGAAGTCCGAAGCGGTAAACGTCAGCGGCCGCTTTGCCGGTGGGCGATGCGTTCGGAAGCGGTCAATGGCGGGCAAGCGCCGATGCTACGCGCCCGGTTCGGATGTCCCCGTCGGACCGGGAGCAAAGCATAATTCGAAGACGGATTCTACCTGTCGTTCATGGGTTTATAGGCCCGTTGCCGTTCGCCGATGTATATCTGGCGGGGCCGTGCGATTCTCATGCCGGGTTCCTCGATCATTTCCTTCCAGTGAGCAATCCAGCCAGGCAGTCTTCCCAAAGCGAACATTACGGTAAACATGTTCGTCGGAATCCGCATGGCACGGTAGAGGATTCCCGAATAGAAATCGACATTGGGGTAAAGCTTGCGCTCGATGAAGTAGGGATCGGTGAGCGCCACTTCCTCTAGACCCTTGGCGATTTCGAGAATCGGGTCGTGAATACCCAGCTTTCCGAGTACTTCGTCGCAGTGCTTTTTGATGATCTGTGCCCTGGGGTCGTAATTCTTGTAGATTCGGTGTCCGAACCCCATCAGTCGAAATGGATCGTTTTTATCCTTGGCCTTGTCGATGAATTTCTTGTAGTTTCCGCCGTCGGCCGCGATCGCCTCCAGCATTTCGATCACAGCCTGGTTGGCGCCGCCGTGCAGCGGACCCCACAAGGCGCAGATGCCGGCCGAAATGGATGCAAAAAGGTTGGCCTTGGAAGATCCCACCATGCGAACGGTCGAGGTGGAGCAATTCTGCTCGTGGTCGGCATGCAGGATGAACAATACGTCCAGCGCCTTGCGCGTCACCTCGTCCGGCTCGTACAGTTTGACCGGCGTCGTGAACATCATGTGCAGGAAGTTGGAGAGGTAGTCCAGTTCCGGACGGCTGTAGACAAAAGCTTCACCCACCGATCGCTTGTAGGCGAAGGCGGCCAGCACACGCACTTTGGACAGGAGCCGGGTAATGGTTTGGTCCCGCTCGTGCGGCGACTGATCCGGTTTCAACAGTTCCGGATGATAAACCGAGAGGGAACACACCATTGCCGAAAGAATGGCCATGGGATGGGCATGGCCGGGGTACGAGGTGAAGAAGCTCTTCATGTCCTCGTGAATCAGCGAGTGGAAAAGGACCTTGTCCTTGAATTTCGTAAATTGCTCGGCGTTCGGCAACTCGCCGTAAATGAGCAAATAGCAGACTTCCATGAACGTCGACTTCTCGCAGAGCTCGGCAATGTCGATCCCGCGGTAGCGGAGAATTCCTTTGTCGCCGTCTATGTAGGTGATGGCGGATGTGCAGGAGCCTGTATTGGCGTAACCGGGATCGACGGTGATGTAACCGGTCGATGCCTGGAGCCGGGTGATATCCAGCCCTTTTTCGTTCTCGGTACCGACGACGACGGGAATATCGAACCGTTTGCCGTCCAGTTCGAGCTTTGCTGTGTCTGCCATAATGCTAAGAAACCCTAAATACGGACTTTGTTCTCGTTTCTGTTTCAGTGTAACGACAACCGGTCATTTAACGCTAGCCTGCCTAAAGAGTGCTCAGTCGTTTTTCGATGCTTTTCAGTAGGCCCGTTTCGGCCGCGATTGTTTCAAGATGGTAACATTGGACTGATAGCGGAACGTTCTTTCCTGTTATCTTGTTAAACAAATAATTTCTAAAACGATGCGTATCGCCTTGGGTATCGAGTATGACGGTCAAGCCTTCTCCGGTTGGCAATGGCAAAAGGGGAAGCTTACCGTCCAGGGCGCGGTCGAAGACGCTCTAAGCCGCGTTGCGGCCGAGTCGATTCGCGTCATCTGTGCTGGCCGGACGGATGCGGGCGTGCATGCCTTGGAGCAAGTCGTCCATTTCGATACCAAGGTATACCGTAAGCCGTATTCCTGGCTGATGGGGACTAATACGGCGCTTCCCGAAGACGTGCGCATCCTCTGGGTTCAAGAGACTCCGGATGACTTCCATGCGCGCTACAGCGCCATCGCTCGATTCTATCGGTATGTCATCCTGAATCGCCCGATGAAGTCCGCGCTCTTCAGACGACAAGTCACCTGGCATTTTCATCCGCTCAATGAGAAAGCCATGCAGGAGGCGGCAAACAATCTGATCGGGGAACATGATTTTTCCTCGTTCCGAGCCCAGGACTGTCAATCCAAGAGTCCCATGCGCCGGATGCATTTCATCCACGTGCGCCGGGAAAACGATAAGGTGATCATCGAGCTGTGCGCCAATGCTTTCCTGCATCATATGGTTCGGAATATCGTAGGCGTCTTGATGGAGGTTGGATCGGGCAAGCAGCGCCCGGATTGGGCGGCCGCGGTTCTCGGGGCCCGAGACCGAAAGTGCGCCGGTGTTACGGCGCCGGCCGACGGGTTATACTTAGGCGGTGTTTATTACCCTCCCCATTTCGGTTTACCCCGTCATCCGATATTCGATTATCTGCCGGAAGACGCCAGTCGTTATACTCCTTCGGAAAGCGAGTGAAATTTCCGTATCCCTTCCGTAGAACTCGCGTTAAAATCTGCGGCTTCACCCGCCCGGACGACGCCTTGATAGCTGTTCAACTGGGCGCCGACGCCGTCGGTTTGGTTTTTTATCCGCCAAGTCCACGAAATCTCGACGTCGAGACGGCGCAAAGCATCGTGTCTGCTTTGCCGCCATTCGCCACGGTGGTCGGGTTGTTCGTCGATGAAGACGAGGTTGTCGTCCGCGAGATTTTGCAACAGGTACGTATCGATCTGATTCAGTTTCACGGTGATGAAAGCCCGGATTACTGCCGCCGTTTCGGAAAACCCTATATCAAGGCCGTAAGGATGCGGTCGGAAACAGATCTGACGACAATTGTGGACACTTATCCGGATGCTGCAGGTTTTCTGTTGGACGCATGGCATTCGGATGCCAAGGGGGGGACCGGGCATCGCTTCGACTGGGACTTGATTCCGAAGGAACTCCGCCGATCGGTGATCTTGGCCGGAGGGCTTGCTCCTGATAACGTCGTGGAAGCCTTGCGGACGGTGCAGCCTTATGCCGTCGACGTATCCAGCGGTGTAGAAGCAGGCAAGGGCATCAAGGATGCCGATAAAATGGCGGCGTTTCTAGAACAGGTACACGAATATGACCATAGAGTACACATCGACTGAATCGTACAACCTGCCCGACGAGCGGGGCCACTTCGGGCCCTATGGCGGCGTATTCGTTGCCGAAACCTTGATGTATCCGATTCAGGAGTTGAGGGACGCGTATTATCGCTACATGAAAGATCCCGAGTTCCTTGCGGAATTAGATTACGATCTCAAGCATTACGTGGGGCGCCCTTCGCCGATCTATTACGCGGAGCGCCTTAGTTCAATGCTGGGTGGCGCGCAAGTTTTCTTCAAACGCGAGGATCTCAATCACACCGGTGCCCATAAGGTCAACAATACCGTAGGACAAGCTTTGCTCGCCAAACGTATGGGCAAACAGCGCGTTATAGCCGAGACCGGCGCCGGACAGCACGGCGTGGCTACCGCTACAGTCGCCGCCCGCTTGGGAATGGAGTGCGTGGTTTATATGGGGGCTGTCGACGTCGAGCGCCAGGCCCTCAATGTGTTCCGCATGAAGTTGCTCGGCGCGACCGTGGTGCCGGTGGAATCCGGTTCGAAAACCCTAAAGGACGCGCTCAACGAGGCCATGCGCGATTGGGTTACGAATGTGGACAATACCTTTTATATCATCGGCACAGTGGCCGGTCCTCATCCTTATCCGGCCATGGTTCGCGATTTTCAGGCGGTCATAGGCCGCGAAGCCAGACAGCAGATGAAGGAACTCACCGGTAGCTTGCCGGACGCGCTGGTAGCTTGCGTCGGAGGCGGTTCGAACGCCATAGGCCTGTTCTATCCCTTCATAGACGAACACGGCGTATCGATGTACGGTGTCGAGGCGGCGGGCGAGGGCATTGCGACCGGTCGCCACTCGGCTCCTCTGAGCGCCGGCAAACCAGGCGTTCTGCACGGCAATCGCACCTATCTCATGGAGGACGAGGATGGCGAGATCATCGAAACCCATTCGATTTCAGCCGGCCTCGATTACCCCGGCGTGGGTCCGGAGCATTCCTGGTTAAAGGACAGCGGTCGGGCCGCATACGTCAGCATCACCGATGACGAGGCGATGGAGGCCTTTCACACGCTGACCCGGATCGAAGGCATCATTCCGGCGCTGGAATCCAGCCACGCCGTGGCTTACGCCATGAAGCTCGCGCCCACCATGAGCAAGGATCAAAAAATCCTGGTCAACCTATCGGGACGCGGGGACAAAGACATCAACACCATTGCAAGGCGCGAAGGAATTACCCTGTGAGCCGTTTGACCGCCAAGTTCCAGACTTTAAAACAAGCCAACCGGAAAGCTCTCATTCCTTTCATCACGGCGGGCGATCCCCATCCGGATTTCACGGTTCCGGCGATGCACGCGATGGTGGAGGCCGGGGCCGACATCATCGAACTGGGCGTGCCTTTCTCCGATCCGATGGCGGATGGTCCGGTCATCCAAAAGGCCAGCGAGCGAGCTCTTCTGCACAAGATGAGCCTGCGCCGCGTGCTGGACATGGTGGAAAAGTTCCGTTCGAACGATAGCGAGACTCCTGTCGTTCTCATGGGGTATCTCAACCCGGTCGAGTGCATGGGGTACCGCGCGTTCGTCGACAGGGCCAGGAGCGCTGGCGTCGACGGCGTTCTTACCGTGGACATGCCTCCCGAAGAATCGTCCGACCTGTTGTCGCTTTTGGAGCAAGCCGGTATCGATCCGATCTTTTTGCTCGCCCCCAACAGTACCGATGAGCGGATACGCAAGATGGGCCAGTTGGGGCGGGGCTATTTGTATTACGTCTCTCTGAAAGGTGTCACCGGCGCCTCGCATTTGGATTTGAGCGATGTCGAGCGTAAGCTTTCCGAAATTCGCGCGCTAACGGATCTGCCGCTGGGCGTCGGGTTCGGCGTCAAGAACGCCGAGATCGCGGCCACGATCTCCAAATTTGCCGACGCGGTGGTAGTGGGCAGTGCGCTGGTCGAGAAAATCGAGGTTGCACGGGGCGACTCCGGGCGAGCGCTCAACGATATCGTCGATCTGTTGAAATCCATGCGTACCGCGATGGACGCATCTTTTTAGCGAGAGTCATCACCTTGAGCTGGTTTCACAAATTAGTACCTTCGAAAATCCGCACGGAAGCGTCTACGAAAAGCGCGATCCCCGAAGGCTTGTGGAGCAAATGTCCGGCCTGCAACGCAATTCTGTACCGGTCGGAAGTCGAACGGAATCTGGAGGTTTGCCCGAAGTGCGGCCATCACATGCGCATCAGCGGGCGCAAGCGCCTGCATCTGTTTCTCGACCCCGGCAATCGCCTGGAAATCGGCGAAGGACTTACGCCCGTCGATCCGCTTAAGTTCAAAGACAGCAAGAAGTACAAGGATCGCTTGGTTCAGGCGCAAAAAGCCACCGGCGAAAAGGACGCGCTGATCGTCGTCGCCGGTCAGCTCCAAGGCCGGCCATTAGTCGCTGCCGCATTCAATTTCGAATTCATGGGCGGTTCCATGGGGTCGGTCGTGGGAGAGCGCTTCGTGCGGGGCGTCAATCACTGCCTGGAGCAGGGAATTCCATTGGTCGTCTTCAGCGCCAGCGGCGGCGCCCGTATGCAGGAATCCTTGTTGTCCCTGTTTCAAATGGCGAAAACCAGCGCTGCCTTGGCGCGGTTGGCCGATGCGGGCATTCCTTTCATTTCCGTGATGACCGATCCGACGATGGGAGGCGTATCAGCCAGTTTGGCCATGCTGGGCGACATCAACATCGGTGAGCCGGGCGCTCTGATCGGGTTTGCGGGACCGCGCGTGATCGAACAGACGGTCCGCGAAAAACTGCCGGAAGGATTTCAGAGAAGCGAGTTTTTGCTCAATCACGGCGCTCTGGACATGATCGTCGATCGTCGGGAGATGCGCGAAAAAATCGCGTCCCTGTTGTCGATACTGGCCTTTGAAAAGCCGGCTGCCGCCAGTATCGAGGCGGTCGTCGTCGAAAAGCGCGTCGAAAGACCCGAAATGCTTGCCGCGGCTTATACCTCTCTTTCTGCCGAAGAACTTACGGGCAACGAATAGTTCATGCGTTTCAAAACGCTGGCTGATTGGCTGGCCTGGCAGGAGACCCTGCACCCGAAGTCTATCGACCTCGGCTTGTCCCGCGTCAAAATGGTCCATGGACGGCTTGGTCGTCGCGAAAAGCCGCCTTTCACCATCACCGTCGGCGGCACAAACGGAAAAGGCTCATGTGTAGCGATGTTGGACGCGATTTTATGCCAGGAGGGCTACCGGGTCGGCACATATACGTCGCCGCATCTTCTACGCTATAACGAGCGAATCCGTATTGACGGGGAACCCGTCAGCGACGACCGGATTTGCGACGCGTTCGAGCGTATTGAACGGGTGCGCGACGAGACGACTCTCAGTTTCTTCGAGTTCGGCACCTTAGCGGCGCTCGATATCTTCGCTACCGCCGATCTGGACGTACAAGTGCTCGAAGTCGGTTTGGGCGGTCGTCTGGACGCCGTCAATATCATCGACGCGGATGCGGCCCTGATTGCCAGCATCGACCTCGATCACCAGGATTGGTTGGGTGAAACCCGCACGGCCATAGGGCTGGAGAAAGCCGGTATTTTTCGACCCGGCAGACCCGCGGTCATCGGAGACAGCGATGTGCCGGAGGCCGTGGTCCGATATGCCGAGGAGGGTGGCGTGCCGCTTTCGTATGCGGGGCGGCATTTTATGTATGAGGTGTCCGGCGACGGATGGAACTGGCTGGGGCGAAACACCCAGCTGGCCGATTTGCCGTTTCCGGCGCTCCAAGGTAGTCACCAATTGATCAATGCGTCGGCTGTGTTGGAAGTCTTGCAGAGGATCGAAACCCACATGCCCGTATCAGCGGCGGCCGTTCGGAATGGGTTGAGAAATGTCACTTTGGCCGGACGGTTTCAGTACATCCCTGGAAGTGTTCCTGTATTATTGGACGTGGCGCACAATCCTCAGGCGGTGAGGGTATTGGCGGAATATCTGGGCTCCCGGTTTGGCGGGAAAACCATACATGCAGTCTTCGCCGTTATGCGCGACAAGGACGTTCTCGGGATTATCACTAACATAAAAGACCTGGTCGAGCATTGGTATTTGGCTCCCCTCAAAATGCCCCGGGCAGCGACTGCCGATCAACTTTTAGCTATTTTCGACAGTCTTGGCGTTTCAGCAGTCCGGTCTGGGTTCGCCGATGCTGCAGCGGCATTCGGTGCCGCCAAACAGGACGCGGAAAACGATCACCTCGTGCTCGTGTTTGGCTCATTCTTTCTAGTTTCCGAGTATTTGGCTCAAATGAGCTGAGTCCGAGGTATTCATGGATCAGCAACTGAAACAACGTCTCATCGGCGCTATCATCATTGTTTCTCTGGTAGTTATTTTCGTGCCCATGCTGTTCGAGGAACGGCAGGACGATCTAAGCGCTGCCGGCTCCGGCGAGATTCCGGCACTTCCCAAAGAGGTCGAAGCCAAGGCCATCGAGCTGCCGAACTCGGCAGCCGATGTTGCTCCGTCGGAGGAGAGCGAAAGCACTAGTACGGGTTATCGGATAATCCCCTTGACCGATGGCGATTCGACCGCCGCGGAAAGCGAGCAGTCCGCTTCTGCCGAGTCCGGCGAAAAGCCCGAAAATCGGGCGGCTTCTATAGCGGATAGTGAACCGACGGTTGCCGATGAGGATGTTTTGAAAGCCACGGGCGATGCGCAAACTAGTCGCGCAGCCGATCCCGCTGAATCGGACAAAGCGCAAGTGGCTAAAACCGATGAACCGGCAAAAGCCGCCGGAGTTAGCAAATCAAAACAGGCTCTCGCCAGAAAAAGCAAACTCGAGCCGACAACCCTGACGGTCAATTCGGAAGAGGGCGCCGTTGATACGATGCCGCCGGACCAGCCCGCCGCACTGCCTAAGGCGAAACCAAAAGCCCCGCCCGCGAAACCGATCGAAAAAGGATCGAAGAAGTCCGAGACGACAAGAGCTGCCGAATCGGCTAAATCTGCGTCGTCTCCGGTGAGTCCCCAAAAACCGGCGCAGATCAAGCCTTCATTGGATAATTCGAAGGCGGCACCGTCCGAAGCGGTTTCAAAAGCTCCTGAAATCCCATCGAAACCAGCCGTTGGAGGTGGGGGAGCGAAGCTTCCTGAGCCGCCAATTCCTGCACCGGAGGCATCCGATGACTTGGCGGCATGGGTAGTCCAAACCGGTAGTTTTACCACCGAGGGCAATGCGCGGTCACTGGCCGATAAGCTGCGAAAATCGAACTTTCCCGCATTTGTGGAGGTCGTTAACAACGCCGGAACCTCAGTCTACCGCGTTCAGGTAGGTCCCGAGTTGAACCGGACACGGGCAGAGCAGATACAGAAGCAGATTGAGAATACTATCGGTATCAAGGGTATCGTGGTTCCGCATCCGTGATCGCTGGCATTCCCGGATACCGGATTTCTGACCAGACGATTATCAATACGACAGTGCTATCGTCGGCGAGAGTACGACATGTCTAATCTGGTTTGGGTCGATTATTGTATTGCCGGAATCATTGGTTTATCAGCCTTCATCGGGCTGTTGCGCGGTCTTATTCGCGAAGTGTTTTCACTCTGTGCATGGGTTGCGGCAGCGTGGATCGGGTTGCAATTCAGCCGTGATTTTTCGGTTTATCTCGATTCCGTCATTTCCCTTCCCTCCGCCCGGATGGCTGCATCGTTTGGGATACTCTTTTTAGCCAGTTTGATATTGGCCAGCCTGGTTACTTTTTTGCTGCACATGCTGGTGAAAAGTACCGGGTTGACGGGGACCGATCGTCTTGCCGGAATGGTATTCGGTATCGGCCGCGGAGTCGTCATCGTTTCAGTGCTGGTTCTTTTGGCCGGAGCGACACCTCTTCCGGCAGACCCTTGGTGGAAAGAATCTGCCTTGATTCCGCCATTTCAGTCGTTAGCTTTATGGCTTCGCGACCAACTTCCGTCGGACTTCGGCAGTTATGTCAAGTTTCGATGATTTTTCATTGTTAAGTGAGTTGACCTATGTGTGGTATTGCCGGCATCGTTTCCAGTGACGAAGTCAATCAGGAGCTGTATGAAGCCCTGACCGTATTGCAGCATCGGGGACAGGATGCCGCGGGTATCGTCACCTGCGAACACGATCGCTTTAACTTGCGCAAGGACAGCGGTTTGGTACGGGACGTATTTCATACTCGCCACATGGTGAACCTCAGGGGAAAGATGGGCATCGCCCACGTCCGTTATCCCACCGCCGGTTGCACGAGCTCGGCCGAAGCCCAGCCGTTTTACGTCAATTCTCCTTACGGCATCAGTCTGGCGCATAACGGTAATCTGACCAATGCCGAGGTGCTGAAGGAAGATCTGTTCGCCCAAGATCAACGACACATCAACACCGATTCCGACTCCGAGGTTCTCCTTAACGTCTTTGCTCATGAACTCCAGGAACTGGGGAAACTTCGGGTCGGCCCCGAAGATGTGTTCCGTGCCGTGGCGGCCGTACACCAGCGCTGCCGGGGCGCTTACTCGGTGGTGGCGATGATCACCGGTTTCGGTATCATCGGTTTCCGGGACCCTTACGGCATTCGCCCCTTGGTGTTCGGCGAACGCAAGACCGCCAAGGGCACCGACTACATGATCGCATCGGAGAGCGTCGCCCTGGACGTGTTGGGATTCAAGCTGATTAGGGATGTGCAGCCTGGCGAGGCCGTGATCATCGAAAAGAACGGTACGCTACATACGCGTCGATGCGCCGAAAAAGTGCTTTATTCGCCGTGCATATTCGAATTCGTTTACTTCGCGCGTCCCGACTCCATCATCGACAATATCTCGGTCTACAAGGCCCGGCTTCGCATGGGCGATAAACTGGCCGAGAAAATTATGCGGCTGCGCCCGGATCACGACATCGATGTCGTGATCCCCATTCCGGATACGAGCCGGACTGCGGCGTTGCAGCTCGCCAACCGGTTAGGCGTGAAATACCGGGAGGGCTTTATCAAGAATCGCTACATCGGACGTACGTTCATCATGCCCGGACAACAGCTTCGCAAGAAGTCGGTCAGACAGAAACTGAACGCGATCGACCTCGAATTCAAGGACAAGAACGTTTTGCTGGTCGACGATTCAATCGTCCGAGGCACTACGTCCATGCAAATCATTCAAATGGCGCGGGATGCCGGAGCGCGCAAAGTTTACTTCGCGTCCGCGTCTCCGCCGGTACGCTATCCTAATGTATACGGCATCGACATGCCTGCGGCGCATGAATTGATCGCCCATGGGCGCAGCGAACAGGAGGTGCAGGATGAGCTTGGCGCGGATTGGTTGATTTATCAGGACTTGAGCGATTTGATCGAGGCCGTGCAGAGAGGAAATCCTTCCATCGGGCGGTTTGACACATCGTGTTTCAACGATGACTATGTCACCGGGGATATCAATCAGGAATACCTCGATCGGCTCAGCAAGCACCGTAACGATCAGTCCAAGGCCAGACGCTCGGCCGATGGTTCGATCATCGAGTTGCACAACGCGGGCTAGTATCACGGACGCTTTTTGCGAGGTAGACCACATGACCGATTGGGAATGGCAGCAGTATGCCATCGAAACTCAGGCGATACGCGCCGGGCAGCGACGGACGTCCGAACAGGAACATTCCGATCCGATCTTTGCGACGTCCAGTTACGTGTTCGACAGCGCCGAGGATGCCGCCGCGAGGTTTTCCGGTAAGATTCCCGGCAATATCTATTCGCGCTTCACCAATCCCACCGTTCGAGCTTTCGAGGAACGGCTCGCCGCCCTGGAAAGCGGAGAACGCTGCATTGCGGTGGCTTCGGGAATGGCCGCTATCGCTACGACGGCCTTCGGATTGTTAAAGGCCGGAGACCATGTCGTGTGCTCCCGGAGCGTGTTCGGCAACACAGTTCTGCTGTTCCAGAATTACCTGAGCAAATTCGGCGTCACGACCACTTTCGTGGATATGACCGATTATGCGGCCTGGGAAACAGCCGTCAGGCCCGAAACGCGCTTTCTTTTTCTCGAGACTCCCTCAAATCCGCTGACCGAAATTGCGGATATTCATCGCATTGCAACGATAGCCAGGCAAAATGGGAGCCTTCTGGTGGTCGATAACTGTTTCTGTACGCCCGCTTTGCAGAAGCCTCTGGATTTGGGAGCGGATATCGTCGTTCATTCGGCAACCAAGTACCTGGACGGGCAGGGGAGATGCGTCGGAGGCGCGATCGTTGGCCGGCAGGAGTTATTGGATAAGGAAATCTATCCCTTTCTAAGGACGGGTGGCCCTTCCATGAGTCCGTTCAATGCCTGGGTATTTCTCAAGGGGCTGGAAACCTTGGCGATACGCATGCGCGCGCATAGCGAGAATGCCCTGAATCTTGCGGAGTGGCTGGAAGCCCAGTCTTGGGTCAAGCGCGTGTATTATCCGGGACTGCCGTCCCACCCCCAACATGAGTTAGCCGTGCGGCAACAATTTGCGGGCGGCGGCATCGTGAGTTTCGAGGTCGAAGGGGGCCGGGAAGGGGCCTGGAACCTGATCGACTCGACCCGCCTGCTATCCATCACTGCGAATCTAGGGGATGTCAAAACGACCATCACCCATCCCGCAACCACGACTCATGGCAGGCTGAGCGAGAACGAACGTGCCGCTGCCGGTATCAGCGAGGGTTTGGTCCGTATCGCCGTGGGGCTTGAAAATATCGATGACATCAGGCGCGATTTGCTTCGCGCCTTTGCATAAGATCGGATTGGTCGTATCGACCTCCGCGTGCAGAATCTCATTCGTAACAAAAAGGAACAGTCATGAAAGTCACCGTCTTTGGTTCGGGTTATGTCGGCCTCGTTACCGGAGCCTGTCTGGCCGAGGTAGGCAATGAGGTGGTATGCTTAGATATCGACGAGGGCAAGATTGCCCGGCTCAATCAAGGCGAGGTTCCGATTTACGAGCCTGGTCTGGATAGCATCATCGAACGCAACATGGCCGCGAAACGTCTGCATTTCACCACCGATGTGGACCTGGCGGTTCAGCATGGTTTATTCCAGTTCATCGCAGTCGGCACGCCTCCCGACGAGGATGGGTCGGCCGACCTGCAATATGTGTTGGCCGTCGCGCGCAGCATTGGCGAACGCATGGAGGATTATCGCGTTGTAGTCAACAAGTCGACCGTGCCCGTCGGCACGGCGGATAAAGTCCGCCAGGCGATAAATACGGTGCTCAACGACCGGCAGAAGCCATGTGAATTCGATGTGGTTTCAAATCCGGAATTCCTGAAAGAGGGGGCAGCCATCGAGGATTTCATGAAGCCGGATCGTATCGTGGTGGGCACCGACAATCCCCGCACTACCGAACTTCTACGGGCCTTGTACGCGCCATTCAATCGCAATCACGACCGCCTGGTCTGCATGGATATCCGCTCGGCCGAGCTGACCAAGTACGCGGCCAATGCCATGCTGGCGACGAAAATCAGCTTCATGAACGAATTGGCGAATCTCGCCGAATGTCTGGGCGCGGATATCGAGAAGGTGAGGGTGGGCATCGGGTCCGATCCGCGGATCGGTTACCACTTCATTTATCCCGGCTGCGGATACGGCGGTTCGTGCTTCCCGAAAGACGTTAAAGCACTCGAGCGCACCGCGCGGGACGTCGGATATCAGGCCCAGTTGCTGCGGGCGGTCGAGGATGTCAATGACCGGCAGAAACTGAGACTTTACGAAAAAGTTAAGGATTATTTTAAGGACGATCTAAAAGGAAAGACACTCGCTCTCTGGGGGTTGGCATTCAAGCCGAATACGGACGACATGCGCGAAGCTTCCAGCCGGGTGATCATCGAAGCCCTTTGGGAGGCGGGCGCCAGGGTACAAGCGTTCGATCCGGTCGCGACGCACGAAGCCGGGCGATTATATGGGCATAGGTCCGATCTCGCGCTTTGCGACAGCCCCGAAGCTACCTTGAAAGGTGCTGACGGCTTGATTATCGTCACTGAATGGAATGTATTCCGCAGCCCCGACTTTGATACGATCAAGGCCGAACTGTCGCATCCCGTCATCTTCGACGGTCGGAATCTTTATGATCCGGCCCGGATGAAAATGATGGGATTTGATTATTTCGGCATTGGGCGGGGCGCGTCCTTAGCCTGATTAGAATAGCGGGGGCGCTCGGCGCCCCCTCTTTTCCAGCCATCAGCTCTTCATCAGCGCACGTACATGCGCGGCCACACTCTTTCCTAAAGCCTCCAGGTTGTATCCACCTTCCAAAACGGATACTAGTCGGCCTCGTGCGTGTTCTTTCGCCAATTTCACCAGTTCCGAAGTTACCCAAGCATAATCGTCCTCGACCAAATTCAGATCGGCCAGGGGATCGTCCCGATGGGCATCGAAGCCGGCGGAAATCAAGACAAGCTCCGGCGTAAAACGATTGATAGCGGGCAGAATCTTGTCCGCCACGGCCAAGCGAAATTCATGGGACCCGCTGCCGGCTGCCAGAGGCACATTGATCATATTGCCCGCACCGGTTTCGCCGGACCTCCCGGTCCCGGGATACCAAGGGAACTGGTGAGTCGATGCATATAAGACGTCCTTATTCGTTTCGAATGCTCGTTGGGTACCGTTTCCATGGTGCACGTCGAAATCCATGATGGCGACCCGTTCGATTCCATGGTGTTTGCGGGCATATTCGGCGGCAATGGCGATATTGTTGAACAAGCAGAACCCCATGGCCGCGTCGGGTTCGGCATGATGTCCCGGCGGCCGGACAGCGCAGAAAGCGTTCGTGGACTCCTTGGCAAAAACGGCATCCACCGCGGCACATGCGGCACCTACGGCATGCAAAGCCGCTTCGCCCGAACCGGGCGACACGACCGTATCGCCGTCGAGGTAAGCAAAACCCAGTTTGGGCACGGCTCCCAAGACGTAATCGATGTGCCGATCGGTGTGGATTAAACGAATCTGTTCGCGGGTACCGCGCGGCGCTTCCCGTCGATCGAGACCGGAAAAATCGGGTCGACTAAGTGCGCGCTCGATCGAACGCAAGCGCTCCGCGTTTTCCGGATGCCCAAGGCCGGTGTCGTGTTCCAAGAAACTCCGATGACTGAAGCAAATCGTAGTCATGACGAGCATCCGGCGTGATAAACGTATGAGTGATCCATATAATACCCGAGTATTGCCGTTGGAATAGAACCGATACGGTTTGATGATTGATCGTTCCCCGGTATTTGGACCAATGATCGATGACTCGTTCTCGGGAATGGAAAACGGCGGTCGTTTTATACGACAAATGAAACCGTTTCGAATCGTGCGTGGGGCTCGAGTCGAACAGAATTGCAAACTTTAGGGGAAACCATGCTGGAAGAATATCGCAGACACGTTGCCGAGCGAGCGGCACAAGGGCTTGTGCCGAAACCTCTGAGCGCGGAAATGACCACGGCTCTGATATCGCTCATCAAAAATCCGCCTCAAGGCGAGGAAGAATTCTTGCTCGACCTGTTGACCAACCGCGTGCCGGCAGGCGTGGATGAAGCGGCCTACGTCAAGGCAGGTTTTCTGGCAGCTGTCGCGAAAGGTGAAACCGTCTCGCCGATATTGGATCCGCGCCTTGCGACCGAGCTTCTCGGCACTATGCTGGGCGGCTACAACGTAGCCCCGCTGATCGAACTGCTCGACCATCCGGCGTTGGGAACGCTGGCCGCAAAGGGCTTGTCGCATACCTTGCTGATGTTCGATGCGTTCCACGATGTTTGCGAGAAGGCCGAAGCCGGCAATGCGAACGCACAGGCGGTCATGCGGGCTTGGGCCGAAGCCGAATGGTTCACGAGCCGGCCGAAGGTGCCTGACGTCATTACGGTGACCGTATTCAAGGTGCCGGGTGAGATCAACACCGACGATTTGTCGCCCGCCCAGGATGCTTGGTCGCGGCCCGATATTCCGCTGCACGCCAAAGCCATGCTGAAAGTGCCGCGCGAAGGCGTCACCGATGCCGAGGCGCAGATAGCGGAACTCAAGACAAAAGGCTGGCCGGTCGCATTCGTGGGCGACGTCGTAGGTACGGGTTCTTCTCGGAAATCCGCGACCAACTCGGTGCTGTGGTATATCGGCGAGAATATTCCATGTGTTCCGAACAAACGGGCGGGAGGCATGTGCATCGGAGGAAAGATCGCTCCCATCTTCTTCAACACCATGGAAGATTCCGGTGCCCTGCCTATCGAGTGCGATGTCTCGAACTTGCATACCGGCGACGTTATCGACGTCTACCCTTACAAAGGCGAGATCAAGCGCCACGATACCGGCGAGCTGCTTTGCACTTTCGCCTTGAAGAACGATATTCTGCTGGACGAGGTGCAGGCCGGGGGGAGGATCTCGCTCATCATCGGACGCGGCCTTACCGATCGTGCCCGCAAGGCACTGGGTCTCGACATCTCGCCGGTATTCCGACGTCCGGAATCTAAACTGGACAGCGGCAAGGGATATACCCTCGCCCAAAAGATGGTCGGAAAAGCCTGCGGGGTAAAGGGTGTACGTCCCGGCACCTACTGCGAGCCTCATATGACGACGGTAGGATCTCAAGACACTACGGGCCCGATGACGCGCGACGAGCTCAAGGATTTAGCTTGCTTGGGGTTTTCTGCAGATTTGGTGATGCAGTCCTTCTGTCACACGGCGGCCTATCCCAAGCCCGTAGACATCGATGTCCACCACACTTTGCCCGATTTCATCATGAATCGCGGCGGCGTTTCGCTTCGTCCCGGCGACGGCATCATCCATTCATGGCTCAACCGCATGCTGATTCCGGATACCGTCGGAACCGGCGGCGATTCGCATACCCGCTTCCCTATCGGGATATCGTTTCCCGCGGGTTCCGGCCTGGTCGCTTTCGCTGCCGCCACCGGTGTGATGCCTTTGGACATGCCGGAATCGGTACTGGTCAGGTTCAAGGGCGAAATGCAGCCGGGCATCACGCTCAGGGACCTGGTGCATGCCATTCCTTATGCGGCGATGCAGCGCGGGCTTTTGACTCTCGAGAAAAAGGGCAAGAAGAACGTTTTTTCAGGACGCATCTTGGAAATCGAAGGACTGCCGACTCTAAAGGTAGAGCAGGCATTCGAGCTGGCGGATGCTTCCGCCGAGCGGTCCGCCGCCGCCTGTACCGTACGCCTGAACAAAGAGCCGATCGAGGAATATTTGCGGTCCAATATCGTTTTGCTCAAATGGATGATCGAGCAAGGTTATGGCGACGTACGAACCTTAATCCGGCGAATCGCGGCCATGGAGGATTGGCTGGCTGATCCCATGCTCCTGGAGCCCGATGCCGATGCCGAATATCACGAAGTGATCGAGATCGACCTGAGCGAGATTAAAGAGCCGCTCTTGTGTTGCCCGAACGATCCTGACGACGTAAAACCCTTGTCTGCCCTTGCCGGCACTCAGATCGACGAGGTCTTTCTCGGTTCCTGCATGACGAACATCGGCCATTTCCGTGCGGCCGGAAAAATCCTGGAGCACTTCGGGACGCAAGTTCCAGGGCGTTTATGGATCGCTCCGCCGACCCGTATGGATCAGTTGGAATTGACCGAGGAAGGGTATTACGGCATCTACGGCAAAGTGGGCGCTCGGACCGAAATGCCCGGATGTTCATTGTGCATGGGCAATCAGGCACGGGTGGCGGACCATGCCACCGTGGTATCGACCTCGACGCGAAACTTTCCCAATCGGATGGGAGCGGGTGCCAATGTGTTTCTGGCCTCGGCAGAACTCGCGGCCGTATGTTCGAGTTTAGGGCGCATCCCGTCGTACGAAGAATACATGGCTTTCGTTCAGTCTCTGGAAAAGGACGCAACGGATACCTATCGATATCTGAATTTCGATCAGATTCCCGACTACGTCAGAAAGGCGGAACAAGTCGCTTTAGACGCCACGGCTTGACATGCCAAGTGCGACAGCGCCGCTTGCCGCACCCGACGAGGCATCGGCAAGTGGCGGCCTGTTGTTCTTATTCCGAAACGATTACGAAACTCATGTCGTCCAATTTATTCGAGATTGCGGAATCGTGCCTATACACGCCATCCGTGGAAGCCAAACTGGAAGCGACCGAGCGGGCTGCGCTGGCCTTCCGGGGAGAAGGCTTTTCCCTGGATGATCGCTTGCCGCCCAAGCCGGCATCGGAAGTCCGCTTCCCGGAGCGTCCGGAGCTGGTGGACCCGAGGCATTTGCCGCGGCGGAAACTCACGACCCCTGCCGGGAAGATCGCGTTTCTGCATGCGGTTGCCCACATCGAATTCACCGCGATTCAGCTCGCATGGGATATGGTTTATCGGTTTCGCGAAATGCCATCGGCGTTTTATGACGATTGGCTGGAAGTAGCCATCGAGGAGGCTTATCACTTTTCTCTGGTTCGAGGAAGGCTAAAAGACTTTAATGCCGACTACGGCCAACTTCCGGCACATAGAGGATTATGGGAATTAGCCGAGGACACGGCGCACGACGTGAAAGCCCGCCTGGCGTTGGTTCCGCGCGTGATGGAAGCGAGGGGATTGGACGTCACCCCGGCAATGATTGACAAGCTCGATGCCTTAGGCGATGACGCAACCGCGAATATCCTCAGGATTATCCTGAGGGACGAGGTTGGCCATGTGGCGCGAGGTACTCGTTGGTTTCAATACGTGTGCAACGAACAGGGAATCGATCCCGTAACGGAATATTTCGATCTTGTCGAACGCTATCTTCGGGGGGCTGTCCGCGGTCCGTTCAATATCGAATTGCGCCGAGCGGCGGGATTTAGCGATCTGGAGTTGCAGCGTTTGAAGGGGATGGCTAGCGAAAGTCCGGCCCGCCCGGACTGAGGAGCCGCGGGCCGGGGAGCTTTCGATTCCTTACTCGGCGATGGCTTGATGTTCCTGATTCGGGCCGTAGTGGGACACGACATAACGCTCGACCAATTCCTGAAAGTCTTCGGCGATACGATCGCCCTTCAGTGTTACCGTCTTTACGCCATCCTCGAAGACCGGGGCGACCGGTTGCTCACCCGTGCCGGGCAAGCTGATTCCGATATTGGCGTTCTTGCTCTCGCCCGGGCCGTTGACCACACAGCCCATCACGGCCACGTGCATGTCCTCGACACCCGAATATTTCTTGCGCCATTCCGGCATCTTGTGACGGAGATGGCTCTGAATCTGCTGAGCCAGCTTCTGAAAATAGTCGCTGGTCGTACGGCCGCAACCGGGGCAGGAGATCACCATCGGCGTGAACGAGCGGATGCCCATGGTTTGGAGAATCTCCTGGGCGACGATGACTTCGTGAGTGCGATCGGCGCCCGGCTCGGGGGTCAAGGAAATACGGATGGTATCGCCGATGCCTTGCTGCAGCAGTACCGCCAATGCGGCCGTAGACGCCACGATGCCCTTGGATCCCATGCCGGCTTCGGTAAGCCCCAAGTGCAGAGCGTAATCGCAGCGTTCGGCGAGCGCTTGATAAACGGCAATCAGCTCTTGAACGCCGCTCATCTTGCACGACAGTACGATGCGGTTTTTGGGCAATCCTAATGACACGGCACGCTCGGCGCTTTCCAAAGCCGAGGTGATGACCGCCTCGCGCATCACTTCGGCGAGTGGTCTTGGGTCACTAAGCTGCGCGTTCTCATCAAGCAGGCGTGCCAGCACGGATTGATCGAGGCTTCCCCAGTTGACCCCGATCCGCACGGGTTTTTCGTAGCGGCAGGCAAATTCGATCATCTGGGCGAATTGGGGATCGCGCTTGGATCCGCGGCCCACGTTGCCGGGGTTGATACGGTATTTCGCCAGTGCTTCGGCGCAACCGGGAAACTTGTCCAGCAGCTTATGACCGTTGAAATGGAAATCGCCGATTAGAGGAACGAAGCAGCCATTCTTGTCCAATTCTTCGCGTATCTGAGATACGGCCTGTGCTGATTCTTCATTGTTTACGGTAATGCGGACCAATTCGGAACCGGCCTTGGCCAGATCCATCACCTGTCTGACGGTGCTTTTTACATCCGCGGTATCGGTGTTGGTCATGGATTGGACGACCACCGGCGCGTTGCCGCCGATCTGGATCTCACCGACTTTTACACCGACCGAATCTCTTCTATTCATCATGCTTAAAAACCTACTGGGATACTTCGCGAGTCCGCTATTTTATCAATGACACAGCTCAAGCCTATCGTAGGCTTGCGGTAATTTCCGAGTTCTTTACTTGGGTGTCAAGTTATAATTATGGAACTTACAGCGTGTGCCGGAATAATAAGCCCTCGAAGGATGCTCCGGCCAAGGATCACATTACACCGTGCGTATTCAGTATTTTTCGGACATACATCTCGAATTCGGATCTTTGGAGACGACGGCGACCGATGCGGACGTCGTCGTCGCAGCCGGAGATATCGGTGTTGGCCTGCAAGCTTTGGACTGGCTTAAATCATTTGGAAAGCCTGTCATATATGTAGCGGGTAACCACGAGTTTTACGGCCAAGAATATCTCTTCACCCTGGCAAACCTAACTAGTGCCGCTAGCGGAACCAATGTGCAGTTCCTGGAACAACGCGCGTGGGTGTATGACGGAGTGAGATTTTTGGGTTGTTCCCTGTGGAGCGATCTCGGGGGCGACGATAACGATCAGCTGGAGGAACTGGTTTCTATCGTCAATGATTTCCGAAAGATTCGATACCGCACAGATGCTTTGAATGCGAAAAGCTATCGCCAATTGCATTGGGAATCCCGCGAATGGCTCTTTGCCGAGCTCGCAAAACCGTTTCCCGGGAAAACCGTGGTGGTCACCCATCACGCTCCGACGCCTTGGAGCTGGCGGGACAGCCCCAGTCAGATCAAACGCCATGCCTACTGCAATGACCTGAGAGAAGTCCTGCACAGTTTCGAAATCGCAGCCTGGTTCCATGGCCATACCCATGCCGTCTCCGACTATCGGTGCTCTGGCACGCGAATTCTCTGCAATCCCCGAGGCTATTTCCCAAATCAGCTCGTAAGCGAATTCGACCCAAGAAAAATCTTGGAAATTTAGGCGCTCTCCGAGGTCAAGCGAAAATGTCAGCGGCCGCCCTGTTCGAATCGCGCCTGTGTCCTTCAGGCCATTGTCTTCGCGATTTCGAAAATTTCTTCGGCATCCAGAATTTGATCGTTACTCTCGAAAAGCTTAGCGATACAGGCACGGTGCAGTGCCAGTTTCAGCGTACCGAAGCCAATGGCTCCCCAAACGATTTTTCCGTTTCGGTCTGTTCCACGGTCCATCATATCGGTCCCGCCGATACCGATTGGAGGAGTCGCGTTGGCATCCGCCACCAGCTCGATCGACGGATTATCCTGCCAATGACGTTCTTCCAACAGTTCTACACCGGCTGCGCCGGCCGCAAACACTATATGCGCTTGCTCTATGGATTTCCCGCGCGCGTCGTTATCATGAGCCTCAATAGGGGTCAGTTCGACGCCGAACCGCTGTTTCATGTCTTGGCAAGCTTTCTCGGCGCGAGCCATCTGGCGTGATGTGATCGAGACCCGAGCGCCTTCTTTGGCCAGCATTACCGCCGCCCGCTGGCCCACAGGCCCGGTACCTGCAAGAACGACAGCCCGTTTTCCGGCAATTGCTCCGCTCGCTGCGAGTTTGGCGACGCCCGCTGCGGCCGTGGTGTTGCTGCCGTTGCTATCCAGCATTACGGAGACTCGAAAACCTCCGAAAAACTTTTTCTTGACCGCCTTCAATAGCTCTTGTCCGGCCATCAAATCGCTGCCCCCGATGAAGATTGCCGTATTTTTTTTATCCTTGGGCGCTCTTGTAAAAATTGTGCCGTCCACCAATGCCCCAACGTTCTCCGGCGTCAGGCCACCGTGGCCGATTACATGATCCGCGCCGCCATCATAGGCGACAACGGTGTCGAACACAGATGGGTAAAAATCGGTATCGAATTGGAACAAAAGCTTCTTCATTCTTTTTCCTTGGAATGGCACTTAACCTTGAGCGGGTTTGGCGGATTTTTCCGATTCGTCATCGAACCGGCGAGATATCGCCAATCCGAAAAAACGGAAAATTTTAACCCGTAACGCCTTGTGTTTTATACTTTCCGGCCATTTTTCATACTATGAACCTGATGGAGCGAATGGCATGATCAAAGACAAAACAATCCATCAATTTTTGGACGACTTGGCCAGCAAGTCGGCAACTCCCGGTGGCGGCAGCGCAGCGGCCATTATGGGAGCTATGGGCGCCGCTTTGGTGAGCATGGTTTGTAATCTCACCATAGGAAAAAAAAATTATGAGGCCGTCGAACCAGAGATGAAAGAGCTGCTGACGAAAGCGGAAAGCTTGCGTGCGCAGCTGATGGACATGGTTAGAGCCGATGTCGAAGTATTTGATAAGGTCATGGGCGCCTACGGTTTACCAAAAGAAACGCAAGAACAGAAGACCGCCAGAAGCCAGCAGATACAATCGGCTTTGCAGGAGGCGACCGATGTACCGATCGCGTGCGCGAAAGCCTGTGCCGAAGTGATCAGGTTGAGCAAAATCGTAGCGGAAAAAGGGAATCGAAACGTAGTCAGTGATGCCGGCGTTGCCGTCGTGGCAGGTTACGCTGCGCTGAAAAGCGCCGCGCTAAATGTTTATGTGAACGCCGGTGCTATAAAGGATGAAAAATTCGTATCTTCCCGCTTAGCGGAATTGAACGGGATTTTGAGCGGAATGGATCTCCTGAATGAGGAAATTTTCCAGACCGTCAAGAGCAAGCTGTAAAGCAAGCGCTTGTTATCATTGACGACAGAGGTATGCAGCATACCGATTGACGATCTGTAACGACATGGGTATTATTGTGAGTCTTGATGGTTAGCCGAACGGCTTCTCGTTAAAGAAGGTCGTCCGGGGTATAGCGCAGTCTGGTAGCGCGTCTGCTTTGGGAGCAGAATGTCGGGGGTTCGAATCCCTCTACCCCGACCAAGCGCTTGTAGCTCAGCCGGATAGAGCATCGGCCTTCTAAGCCGAGGGTCGCAGGTTCGAGTCCTGCCAAGCGCGCCATCTATTTGTAATTTTCCGACGGTGGCCGTAGCTCAGTTGGTAGAGCCCCGGATTGTGATTCCGGTTGTCGTGGGTTCGAGCCCCATCGGTCACCCCACTTCTAGCTCGTCAAGCACTCCATATCGGGCCATTAGCTCAGCTGGTAGAGCAGCGGACTCTTAATCCGTTTGTCGTAGGTTCGATCCCTACATGGCCCACCAATTAAAACAAAGGCTTGCAGTAATGCAGGCCTTTTTGTTTTCGGGTTTTCAAAAATTCCCAAAACTCATCTCTTGTCGGAATTTAACCGGGCCTCATTTTTGAAACCTCTCCGCCGTGTCCTACCGGTAATTTGGAGCATCTCCAGCTTTAGGAGCAAGGTTTTCCTGATCTATCCCAATCCAGGCATTGTTCGAAATTGCCGAGAGTCACATTCGAATTTCGATAGTACGAACTGTTGTAGGCATGCTGAATCTCCGCTAATCTCACGCTGTTAAGGTAACGGAGTTTATAGCTATGGCCCCCATGAAATGTCCCGCGTGCGACTCGGAGATTCCCGATCAAGCCAATGCTTGTCCACATTGCGGGCGGGCTTTAAAAGCAGCTCCAATACGCAGCTTGAGCGGAAAATTGCAGGCGATCGGCACCATTCTGGTTGCAGTCAGCATTCTTGCGATGATGGCCGGTACCTGGTGGGGAGCCGCGTTGCTGTTTCCTGGCGCGGCTTTTTTCATAATCGGTCGGGTGTTGTAGTCCATTCCTTTTCGACGCTCCCTTGACACACGATCGCTACGCGTCAGCCTCCATGAATAGGCGTCCAGGAACCGGTGAGTGGTCGTGAATTTTCTCAGTGGTCGGTCGAGAGCGGCATGAGAGTAATCGCTCCGAGCCATAAGCTGAGGAGCCTAAGCTCTCCAATTTACGCACACGCTTAGCTACCGCTCTCGTACGGTGATGATGACAAATTGCGCTTGACGAGCGGCATGCTCCGGAAATGCGGGCTCCGATGGTGTAATTTCAGTCGGACTATCTAAAACCCAAAACCCATCATTCAACACCTGCTTCTTCGGCCATAGCCTGACAGGCGTCAGCACAGCTTCGGCAAGTTTGCGCGCATGCCTGCATTTGGGGGTCATTCTCGAATTGCTCACAACTGTCCCCGCACTGTTCGCATGTTTCTGCGCAGACTTCGCAGGTTAACGTGTGAAGCTCTGAACCGCGGAGCATGAAGTTCGCACTGGTTTGGCAAATTTCGGCACAATCCAGGAGGAGTCGAATATGATCGGCTTCCGCATGCGGCCCTCCTTTTTCCAGACAGTGGGTTACCGTTTCCAGGCATATAGAATGGCAATCCAGACACTGCTCGATACATGCTTGCATGGAGCCAGTTGAAGATGCTTCTTGAGTCAGCATATCGGCACCTCTCAAACTTCGAGTTAACGGTGTAGTTCAAAATAGGATGCTGCCATGAGATTCACTTTTGAATAGGTAAGAGTACGCAAGCTGCCGTCTCGGTCTTCAAATGGTCAAAAGACACGCCTTAAAGCCTGAACTAGCGATTTTTCGAAGGCTCTAATTGACAACATAAGCTTTTCTCGGACTAGCAGTGCGAAATGAAAAATACCGCGCTGCCGCCTTTCAGAGAGGCAATATTTTATGTCCGAGGATAAGTAAGGTAGCGAGTGTTTTATCCTGATATTGAAGGAGATGTGTCATGGTTCAGACTTTCGCGAAAGTGTTTGGCATTGTGTACCTGATAATCGGTATTCTTGGCTTTATCCCGGGCCTTGTACAGCCGATAGTAGGAGGTCCTCCATTGGCTATAGAAGCTGGCTACGGCAGATTGTTTGGCCTCTTTCCGGTTAATCTGATTCACAACTTGGTACATATCGGCGTTGGAGTCTGGGGTATTCTTGCCGCCCGGAGTATTCCTAGGGCCGTGACCTTCGCGCGAGCCAATGCGATCCTCTTCGGTGTGTTATTCCTGTTGGGGATTATTCCGGCAACGAACACACTGTTCGGGTTGGCTCCAATATACGGTATCGACGCCTGGTTGCACCTATTGAGCGCAGCGGTAGCCGCGTATTTTGGATTTGCCGGTGCAGCACGGGTACATGCTTGGCATACGTGAAGCTTGGATAGTGAATCGTAACGGGCAATCACTGAACGAGCGGTCGCGAAATGGAATCGCGACCGCTCGTAATTTGCATCTTTATACTACCGGCATAGCCGCGATTCAAACCAGGACGACGGGGCAAGCGACGATCTCCGAAATGGCTTTGCTGAAATCGCCGTTTTGACGTTTGACTACCAATAAGCGGCAGCCAGTGCGCTGCATCGAACGCAGTAAATTTGGAGCATCAAGCGGGCGGACGGAAACAAACTGCGCGGCTGCGCTTTGAACACAGCTTTCCAACGCCAACCTTTTTAATGCCTCGGATTCGGCCTCAGTCTCTGCCGGAAGGGCAACATTAAGTCGGCTTGATTCGAGCTCGGCCAACTCGACAGCCATCCGTAAGGCGCGCTTAGCTTCCATAGATCCGTCGAATACAACCCAGATAGGGAATGTAGAGATCTTCTTCTTAACGCCGCTTTTATACGGCTCGGTTCTCTTGGGAAGGAAAACGACGTCAACCTGCTCGATCTGTGACATGACGGCGGAAACGAGATGTCCGCGCACTGTCCGGAAACTTACGTCAATTCGCAGGCGTTGATTCAGCCGGTACAACGTTTGCTGAATTTGTTCGGTGCTGGAGCGCAGGGTGCGCATCAGGCGTGGCAAATCGACTTTACGCTCGGCCGCGCAGATGCGATCAATCTCTATCGCGAACGGAAGCTCGGCCAAATTGATTAAGTTCGTCTCTTCCACATAAACTGCAATCAACTGCGCCTGCTTTCGTGCGGCGAGATGCGCCGCCAATTCGAGAATACCGATATCATGGCGCAGCACGTTCAAAGCAACCACGACTCGTTCGGAGATGGGAGCGTCTTCAGCCATAGCTTTGATTCTCTCCGGCTCTTTCTTGACTCCTGAACTCCTTCTGGATATCGATCCACTCCCTGAGGCGTTGTTCGATACGCCCGTTAATGCTATCTGGCGGGAATGCGCCTGTCACGTCACGTTCGCCGGCCGGCTTATCCATGAGCAGCTCTAAAGCCTGATCTACCGTGTCCACCGCGTAGACGTGAAATTTGCCCGATTCCGCGGCTTTGACTACATCCTGCCGCAGCATGAGGTGTTTGACGTTGGCACGGGGAATGATCACTCCCTGTTTTCCGCTTAGGCCAATCGAGGCGCAAATGTCAAAAAAGCCTTCGATCTTTTCGTTGACCCCGCCAATAGGTTGAACTTGTCCATTTTGATTGACCGAACCGGTTACCGCCAGCGACTGGCGAATCGGTAAATCGGCCAGTGACGATAAAATCGCACTGAGTTCCGCCAAGGACGCACTGTCGCCCTCGACCTGGCCGTAGGATTGTTCGAAGACGAGGCTGGCGGTCACTGAAAACGGCCGGGTCTTAGCATAACGATGTGCTAGGAAACCGGACAAAATCATCACACCTTTGCTGTGAATGGCGCCGCCCAGTTCGCTTTCCCGCTCGATGTCAAGAATTTTGCCGCTGCCCAACCGAGTGGTGGCGGTAATGCGGGACGGCTGGCCGAATGAAAAATCACCCAAGCTGATTACGGACAAGCCGTTGACCTGGCCAACCACCGCGCCTTCAGTGTCGATGAAAATCGTTCCGCGTCGAATGTTTTCATAAACTCGCTCGCGGAGCCGGTCAGCCCTACGGATCTGGTGATCGATGGCGGCCTGCACGTCGTCCCGAGTGATGATCGCGCGCTGTACCTGTGCCGCCCAGTGGTCGGCTTCCTTGAGAAGATCGTCCAGGCTGCGCAAATGGGTGGATAATTTCTCCGAATCTTCCACCAAGCGAGCCGCATGTTCCACTACCCGGATTACCGCTTCCTTGTCCAGCGGGCGCAACTGGTTTCTCCGCGCCAGGCTGGCGATAAGCCGAGCGTATAGTGCATTGCCGTCGGCATCTCGATCGATCGTTTCTTCGAAATCCGCCGAAACTTTGAAAAGCTCGCGAAATTCAGGATCGTAAACATTGAGCAAATAATAAAGAACGCGATCCCCGATCAAAATGATCTTGATATCCAGCGGAATCGGTTCCGGCTCCAGGCTCGAGGTACTGATTACGCTTAGCGCACGCTCCAAAGATTCGATACGGATTTCGCGCGACTGAAGAATGCGTTTCAGGCTGTCCCAAGCGAACGGCTGCATCAGCACTTTGCGAGCGTCCAGGATCAAATAGCCGCCGTTGGCGATATGCAAGGCGCCTGGTTTGATCATTGTGAAATCGGTGACCAGAGCGCCCATGTAGGCTTGGTATTCAACCCGTCCCACCAGATTGTTGTGACTCGGCAAGCTCTCGAAGACGACTGGGGCATATTTGCACTCGCTATTGTCGACCAATAGGTTCACCTTATAGCGCAGAAAAGGACTTGGCCGCGGCGCATGCCCGATCAACGTCGCTATGCCACCTTCCTGCTTCGGGAAAAAATCTTCCGCGTGATCGATGATTTCCCGTTGAGCTTCATTCAGATACTGAACGACTCCGGGAATGGCTTCGTAACGGGCTTTCAAATCGTCCATCAAATGGTTGACGGCAAACTCGGCAATTTCTCGATTCAGCGTTTTCAGCTTTTCCTTTGCTTCCTTGCGCCACACCGGAAATTGCTTCAACAGCTTTTGCAACTGCTGACGCAAATCCGTTACCGCCTCCTGAATCTGTTCCTGCTGATGCTCCGAAAGCTTTTGAAATTGCTCGGGTCCGAGCACTTCGCCTTTTTCGTCCACCGGAGCAAACGCAAATCCGGTAGGCGTTTCGATTAAAGCGATGCCGTGCTGCAAAGATTTTCGGCGTAACTCATTTAGAGCATTGATCTCGCGCTCCTTCGCTTCCTCCTCGATTTCTTCTGCGCGACCGCGGTATTCTTCACCCTCGAACGTCGCCGGAATGACGGTACTGAGTTCCTCGATGACTTGCTCCATGTCCCGGGCGAAGCGGCGCCCCTGACCGGCCGGCAATCTCAAGGCCTTGGGCTTCGAAGCTTCGCCGAAGTTGTTGACGTAGCACCAGTCGTCGGGTACCGGCCGGTTTTCAGCTTCGCGGCCGACGATTTCCTTAACCGCCGCCAGCTTCCCGGATCCGCTCGGACCTAGAGCGAAAATGTTGTAGCCCTTCTGGACGATGGAAATGCCGAACTGAATTGCATCCAGCGCTCGCTCTTGGCCTATCACGACACCGATATCGGCCAACTCGTCAGTGGTGGAGAAGTCGAATTCCTGTGGATCGCACGCTTTGTAGAGAACGCTCGCTGGAAGAGACTGTCGGTAGTAGCCCATAGAATTACTCAACTCTTCAAAAGGATGGTCGAAAAAATAGTCGGATATTTCAATAAGGCCGGCAATCACTCATGGCTCAGCATGAATCCGAGATGATTTAAATGCCGATTTTTCCAACTGATTCCGGAAAGCTAGAATTCTCGAACAAAGATCAGCATGGAACTCACAAAATAGTTAGGACTGGATGGCGTCAATTAATTCCCGAATTTGACAAGCCGATTCCGAGGACATTTTCATCAATCATAATGTAGTGCGACGAATGATAATGAAGATTCTGACATCCAATGACAGGCCTGATCTTCCGCTCTACATGTAGCGAATATACTTTAGGTCGAGTTTTCAGACTGATTTAAATGGCGATTAAACGGTATTGATGACAAAAAACGCGCCAATCGCCATAATTCGCCCCTTTTGGTTGCCGCTTCCGAATTATGTGGTTTAAGAACTTATCTTTATTACGTTTTACAGAACCTTTCGATCTTGACGTCGCAGAGTTCGAGCAAAAGCTCGATCAACGCCGCTTTCGTCCTTGCGGGAGTCTAGAGCCCGTCAGTTACGGCTGGTGCGCACCGCTCGGCAAGGATACTTTTCCCCTGGTCCACGTCACCAACGGATTTGCGATGGTGTGTGTTCAAAAGGAGGAAAAAATCGTTCCTGCCTCGGTAGTTAACGAAATCCTCTCGGAGCGGGTAGCCGAAGTCGAAGACCGGCAAGGCCGGCCGATGCGACGGAAAGAGCGGGACGCGCTACGCGATGAGGTGATGCAGGATTTACTGCCTCGCGCCTTTAGCCACAGCCGGCGCACCTATGCCTACATTGACCCGAAGGGCGGCTGGCTTGTTGCAGATAGCGCCAGCGCTAAGAAAACCGAGGAAATTGCTTCGCTGCTGCGTCAGTGTCTTGGTTCTTTGCCAGTGGTTCCTCCTGCGACCCGTGAGCGGCCCAGTGCTATCATGACCCACTGGGTTATGGATGCCGACTTGCCGTCGGATATCACTCTGGAAAGCGAATGCGAGTTGCGATCTCCGGAAGAAGACGGCGGTATCGTGCGCTGCCGCCGCCACGATCTGAGCGCACCGGAGATTCAAAATCACATTGAGGCCGGTAAAGAGGTCATCAAATTGGCTATCACTTGGAATGACCGTCTAAGCTTTGTTCTCGACGAGGCGTTTGGCATCAAGAAACTCCGTTTTCTGGACCTGGTACAGGAAGAGGCGGCGGATATCGAAACGTCCGATCCGGTAGAACGCTTCGACGCGGATTTTGCAATCATGAGCCTCGAGTTAGCGACATTCTTGCCACGCTTCATCGAGCTCTTTGGCGGCGAAAACCTTCAAACGAAACAACCTGTGGTGTAGGAAAAACGCAATGTTGCTGAAAACAATCGAATTGGCGCGCATCAAGAGACGGGGGGCGGCCTGGCTAGCGATCGCGCTCATGCTTGCTGCCCCGCTCAATTCTACAGCGGAGGTGTTCGCACTTCCGACGGACGGTAGCGATCTAATCGGCGAGATTCGGTATACGAAGGCGAAGCATGAAGATACGCTCATCGATATTGCGCGGGAGTTCAGCGTCGGTCAGGACGAAATCGTCATGGCCAATCCGACCGTCGACCGCTGGTTGCCTGGTGACGGTAAGGATGTATTGATCCCACGCCAATTTATCCTTCCCGATGCGCCACGTTCCGGCGTTGTCATCAATATTCCGGAAATGCGCCTTTACTACTATCCGGCTCAGCGGAAAGCGAAAGCGACACAAGTCGTTAGCTATCCGGTGAGCATCGGCCGAATGGATTGGCGCACTCCCTTGGGCGCCACCAAAATCGCGCAGAAAGTAAAGGACCCGGTTTGGGTACCTCCGGAAACCATCAAGCAAGAACACGCCCGGGACGGGGATATTTTACCGGACGTGGTCCCAGCGGGACCTCTGAATCCGCTCGGCCGCTTCGCCATGCGGCTTGGCGTTCCGGGCTACCTTATCCACGGCACCGGCACTGACAAGGCCTACGGCATCGGAATGCGAGTCACTCACGGATGCATTCGAATGTATCCAGAAGATATCGAGCGGCTTTTTCCGCTCGTCAATGTCGGTACCCCGGTCCATCTGGTCAACCAGCCGGTCAAGCTGGGCTGGTCGGCAGGGATTTTATATATGGAAGTCCATCAGCCGTTGGACGAAGACCGCATGACTTACGAACAGTTGCTCGACTCGGCTATGGATTTGATTGAGAAGAAAACGAAGGGCCGCGAGATCATTCTCGATGGCGCAGCGCTAAAGCAAGCGCTGCAGCAGCCAACTGGTATTCCGGTCGCTATCTCCAAACCGTCTGAGCCGATTCCGGAGCCGATTCAGACTTTGGGCGGCACGTAGCCTTCAGGCATCTGAGCTCCGCCGCCGAATAGAAATTTCTCGCGCTCCTTCGCCAGGAATCGTCGTGCTTCGGGCTCGAATGGTGTGAGCCGGTGCTCATTGATCAGCATGGTCTGGAGTTTGAGCCAATCCTGCCATGCCTGAGCGGAGATATGGTCGAAAATCCGCTGCCCTTCTACTCCAGGGAAGGGCGGTTTCTCCAAGCCTTCGGCCTCGACTCCCAAACGTGCACATTTAACTCGTCGCGTCATCAGTTACCTCGTAATGATCAGCACTATAGAAACCCAATTCGACTCGTTCCGCACCATCCGCGCCCATTGAATTCGCTTGAATTCGCAGCTATCGATCCTGGCCGGCAATCTCGTTTACCAGTTTCAGTACCGGCGCCGGGAGCCCGATCGTTTTATCCGGTGTAAGCCATCGATAGAGCGATGGTTCGCTGATTCCGTAGTACTCGGAATGTGTGCGAGCCACCAGCGGAACAAAATCAAGGTGATAATGGGAAAAAGTATGCCGGCGCTGCGGGAGACGCTCAAGCTCAAAACAATCGATATGCTGTTTCGTGCACCAAGCATATACGTCCTCTTCGCTATCGAACTCCGGCAAGCTCCAAAGACCTCCCCAAATGCCGGTATTCGGGCGCTTTTCCAGGTAAAGCTCGCCACAGGCGTTTCTTAACACCAACATAAAACATTGTCGGACAGGTAGGGTTTGTTTTGGTTTCGGCGCTGGGATGGCGTCGACTCGCCCCGACTGAAGTGCCACGCAGTTCGCGCTGATCGGACAGGCGGAACAAACCGGTTTCCGTTTGGTGCACACGGTTGCTCCCAGATCCATCATGGCTTGGTTGTAGTCGGCGATACGGAGCGAAGGCGTCAATTCTTCGCTGAGTTGCCATAATCTCGCGAGAATCTGGGTGTCTCCAGGCCAGCCTTCGATACCCTGATATCGGCATAAAACCCGTTTGACGTTGCCATCCAGGATGGGTGCACGAATACCCGATCCGAGACTCAGGATCGCTCCAGCCGTAGAGCGTCCGATGCCGGGCAGAGCGCTCAATTCCTCGAGAGTGACGGGCAACTGTGCGTCGTGCTGTTCCACGATTATCCGCGCCGCCCGGTGTAGGTTACGAGCGCGCGCATAGTAGCCGAGCCCGGCCCAAAGTGCGATAACCTCGTCCAAGGATGCCTGGGCGAGCGCGTCGACAACAGGAAAATGGCCTACAAAACGCTCGAAGTACGGGATGACCGTTACGACTTGGGTCTGTTGGAGCATGATTTCCGAGATCCAAACCCGATAAGGTGTTCGGTCGACTTGCCAGGGCAGTTGCTTGCGCCCGTATCGATCGAACCAGGCAAGTACGGTCGCCCGGAATAGTTCATTTTGCATACGCGTGTAAGACGAGTGATTGAACGGCTGGTTTCAAATTTCAGGCGTCCGCAGATTTTTCCGGAACGGACGCTTGAAGCTTCGGTCAGTCTTCCTTTGCATAAACGATATAAGGCGGTCCGTGCATTGGGCCGCCCCCATTTTTCCATTAGAATAAGCAAGATTATTGTCGACAAGACGCAGCAAACCGAAAAATCATGTCTCTTTCGTTTCGAACACTCCTCCCGCTGATTTTTTTCAGTCTCGTCCTCTCCGCTTGCGGCCAGAAAGGACCACTTTACCTACCCAGCGAAGATCCTGCTTCGAAAGAAGAACAGCGCTGATGGATTATTTCAATTATCACGACGGTACGTTGTACGCCGAGGATGTGTCCCTGCCTGCCATCGCAGAGCGTTACGGGACCCCCTGCTACGTCTATTCGCGTGCCACGATCGAACGCCACTGGCGGGCTTTCGACGACGCTTTCGCCGGTGAGCCACATTTGGTCTGCTATGCGGTGAAAGCCAATTCCAATCTGGCGGTGCTGAACGTCTTAGCGCGCCTGGGCTCGGGTTTCGATATCGTATCCGTCGGCGAATTGGAGCGGGTACTGGCGGCGGGCGGCGAGCCGGCGAAGATCGTTTTTTCCGGAGTGGGCAAGCGCGAAGATGAACTACGCCGCGCTCTGGAAGTCGGTATCCGTTGCTTCAACGTTGAAGTTCCGGGCGAACTGGATCGGTTAAATCGAATCGCCGGAGAACTCGGTGTAAAAGCTCCGATCTCGCTGCGCGTGAATCCGGACGTGGACGCTCTTACGCATCCGTACATTTCTACCGGGCTTCGGGAAAACAAATTCGGCATCGACGTCAGCGAAGCACTGCATCAATATCGGCGTGCAGCCGATATGCCGCATCTCGAAATTACCGGCATCGACTGCCACATTGGTTCTCAGCTGACGTCTGTCAGGCCCTTCCTCGATGCTCTCGATCGAGTTCTGGCGCTTGTCGATACCTTGAAAGAGCAGGGGATCAACCTCCATCACTTGGATTTAGGGGGAGGTCTAGGCATACGCTACCGCGATGAGCAGCCGCCCGAGCCTCGCGAATACGCGTCTGCGCTGTTGGGACGGCTCGCGCAAACGGATTACGAGATTCTCATCGAACCCGGCCGCGCGATTATCGGCAATGCCGGCGTTTTGCTGACCCGCGTGGAATACCTGAAATCCAATCAGGAGAAAAACTTCGCCATCGTCGATGCCGCTATGAATGACCTCATTAGACCAGCGCTCTACGATTCGTGGCAGGAAGTCGTGCCGGTCCGAACGGCAAGCAGCGTGGACAAAAAACGCTACGATATCGTCGGACCCGTTTGCGAAACCGGCGATTTTCTCGGCAAAGAGCGCGAGCTTTCGATCGCCGAGGGCGATCTGCTGGCAGTCCGTTCCGCAGGCGCGTACGGATTCAGCATGAGTTCAAATTACAATTCCCGCCCCCGGCCCGCCGAAGTCATGGTGGATGGAGGCCGGACTCACCTGATCCGAGAGCGGGAGACCACCGCGCAACTTTTTCAGGGCGAGCACGTAGTAGACTGATGGCACTGAAATTCACCAAAATGCATGGGCTAGGCAACGACTTCGTTGTTATCGATGGCGTGCGGCAGAGCGTTTCATTGACGCCGGAAAAGGTCCGTCATATTGCAGACCGACACTTTGGAATCGGCTGCGATCAGGTGTTGGTCGTTGAAGCCCCGATCAATTCAAACGCCGATTTTCGCTATCGAATCTTCAATGCGGATGGCTCCGAAGTAGCGCAATGCGGAAACGGTGCCCGCTGCTTTGCACAATTCGTTCACGATCACGGCATGTGCGACAAAAGCGAAATCGTAGTCGATACGGACGCCGGTCAATTGTGCTTGCTCCTTCGAGATAATGGACTCGTGACCGTTAACATGGGAGTTCCCAGGCATGCTCCTGCCGAAATCCCGCTGGACATTCCGGATGAGGCCGTTCTTTATGAGGTGATGGTGGGTGGAAACCCGCGGCTGTTCGGCGCTGTATCGATGGGCAATCCGCACGCCGTGCTCAAGGTCGGTGATGTAGATCGTGCGCCGGTCGAAACCGTAGGACCGCTATTGGAAAACCATCCGATTTTTCCGCAACGCGCAAACATCGGCTTTGTCCAGATCATCAACCGACATCACATTAGGCTCCGAGTTTTTGAGCGCGGTTCCGGAGAAACCTTGGCTTGCGGCAGTGGAGCTTGCGCCGCAACAGTTGTTGGCATAGAGCAGGGAGATTTGAGCAGTCCGGTGCAAGTTGATCTCCCTGGCGGGTCCCTTAATATAACTTGGGAAGGACGGGGGAGGCCGGTGTTCATGACTGGACCGGCCGTTCGCGTGTTCGAGGGCGAAATCGAATTATGAGCTTGATTACTCCAAAGGCGCCAAAGCGTCATAAAGAAACGACTATCTCCGCTGACGAAGTGGAGGCCTATTTGCGCCAACATCCCGATTTTTTTTACGATCAATTGGATTTGCTGGAAATGCTGAAGGTGCCGCATCCCTGCGGGGAGGCAGTTTCCCTGGTGGCGCGCCAAATTTCGCTATTGCGGGACAGCAATCGGCAACTTCAATCACAGTTGAACGATATCTTGCAAATCGCCCGCGATAACGATGCCTTGCATCAGCGGATTCATCAATTGACGCTGACGTTACTCGATGCTGCGACTCTAGACGACACTTTAGGCAGTCTGACGTGGTGCCTGCACGAGTATTTTCAAGCCGACTTCGTCACGGTAAAAATTGTGCAGCCATCCATCGAAAGCCCAATCGCCGGCCTTTACGTGCCCTCCGACGACGTTGGGCTAGTTCTTTTCGCATCGGTCTTGGAGACTGGAAAACCCTACTGCGGAAAGCCGGACCCGGTTCATGCCAAATACATGTTCGGCAACAACGCCTCCGGCGTGCTCTCATACGCACTGATACCCCTGCAACATGCAGGACTTAAGGGATTGCTCGCTATCGGCAGCCGTGACGCAAGCCGATTCCAAACCGGTATGGGACTACATTTTCTCGGGCAGTTGGGGGAGGTCGTTTCCGCCCGACTGGCATCTTTGCTTAGCGAAGCGACGTAATCTTGATGCAAAAAGACGCGGAACAGCAGGTTACCGATTTTCTCGATGTTCTGCGATTTCAGCAGCGGGTATCCCCACATACTTTGGCCAATTATTCACGCGACCTAGTGCAGCTAAAGCGATACTGCGACGTTCATGGCATACCGTGCTGGGACGCTTTAATCCCTCGGCATGTTCGGGACCATATCGCTTCCCGTCATATCGAGGGGCTGAGCAGCCGGAGCCTTCAACGAGAACTGTCGGCGATCCGCAGCTTCCTCAATTTTTTGGTGAAACGACGCCAAGTTCCGGACAACGTCGCACGCGGAATACGTCCTCCCAAATCGCCGCGGAAACTGCCGGCGCTATTGGATGCCGATCAAATGACGGGGCTCTTGGAAGGTGAGCAAGATGACGAACTGGAGATTCGCGATGTGGCCATGTGGGAGCTTTTCTACTCCTCGGGCCTACGATTGAGCGAACTGGTTTCGCTCGAAATTCAAGATCTGGATTTGAACGCTGGATCCATGCTGGTTAGGCACGGTAAGGGACAGAAGTCTCGCATCCTACCGGTCGGTCAATGCGCTTGCCAAGCCATCGAGCGCTGGCTGGTCTTGCGATCTCGCTACGCGCACGCCGGAGAGAAGGCGTTGTTCGTCAGCAAGAGAGGGAACCGAATCGCCGGTCGAACGGTTCAGTTGCGCCTTGAACGCTGGCAACGCAAGCTGGGCTTGCCTGAACACGTGCATCCGCACATGCTCAGACATTCGTTCGCGAGCCACATACTGGAGTCCAGCGGAGACTTGCGGGCCGTGCAGGAATTACTTGGACATGCCAATCTCAGTACCACGCAGATATACACCCATCTCGATTTTCAGCATTTGGCGGCCGTATACGATCAGTCACATCCTCGTGCGAAAAGGCGGCGTCCGGGTTCTTCTGTGACTTAAGCAGAACCTTTACGCTATAATGGTTTGATTCGGGGAACCGCTAAAGGGCTTTATTCATGTCAGTGCCAGAACAAACCGAAAGTCGGCCGGAATCACTCGGTTCGCGAATTAAGGGAGTATTCACCCCCAAAACGACGACCGAAAAAGGGCTCATTTGGGTAATCGGTGCGTTAGCGGTTGTGGTCGTGCTGATTTTCGTCGCCGTTTCATGGTACTGGAGTAAAGAACCCAGTAAGTTCGACGTACTCGAAATAGCCGCAAGGCACGGGAATGTCAAGAATCCAAAAGAATTGCCTCTCGGATACACGTATGCCTCCGCTCTTGTGCAAATCGGGGACACGTTGCTAAGGAAACCGGGCGGTCTTTTGGTTAACGACGTCTTTCCACCCGGGGTTTTGTTGGACAACATTCCTTCCTGGGAGTACGGCGCTCTTACGGCGTTGCGCGACGCGACCACGGCACTCCGTAACCATATCGCACGGGCTCAAACCCAGTCACGAGAAGATCCGGATCTGGCAAGAGCCGAGCCTTTTTTCTATTTCGATCACAAATCGTGGCAGCTGCCTTCATCCGAGTCGGAATACGAAAAAGGAATCGAGGCACTTGAAAGTTACCGCTTGCGTTTGATGAAACGTGACGCGAACTTTTATTCCCGTGCCGACAATCTGCGCCAATATTTAGAGGTGTTGGAAAAACGGTTGGGTAGCCTTTCCAATCGTTTAAGTGCCAGTGCGGGCGACACCAGGCAAGTCAGTGCCGATGAGCGTCGTACCGTCGTCACCAGGACGCCTTGGCTGATTATCGACGACGTTTTCTTCGAAGCACGCGGCTATACTTGGGCGGCGATGCATATTCTCAAAGCCATCGAGTTCGATTTCAGGGACATTCTCGGCAATAAAACCGCTTCGGTGACGCTGCAGCAAATTACTCATGAACTCGAGGATGGCCAAGCCACATATTTGAGCCCGGTCATTCTAAACGGTGGCGGTTTTGGCTTATTCGCCAATTATTCACTCACTTTGGCTAACTACATTGCTAGAGCCAACGCCGCGACTATCGACTTGCGCAGTCTCCTCCAGCAAGGATAATTGTCGTTTTGGACTCGGTCACGCTTCCACGCGGCACAGTAAAGGCCTTGCGGCTAATCGATCGACGATACCCCTCAAAAAATGCCTGAACATCCGAACGCGTAAGAGCCCCAAGTTACAGGCAGTTTTCGACTTCCGCTATGGTCTTTGCGATGGCGGAAGCTTTTCAATGAGCTTTAGATAGCGCTCATAGCGAGCATAGGGCAGGGCGCCGGTCTCCGCTGCTTCCCGCACGGCGCAGCCTTTATCATTGATATGCCTGCAATCGTTGAACCGGCAACGGGGTATCCACGGACGAAACTCCCGAAAGCCCGATGCCAGGTCACGAATGCTCATTTCAGCCAGACCGAAGACCGAGACTCCCGGACTATCGATGAGGTCTCCCCCATCTGGAAGATGGTAAAGGGTTGCCGTGGTCGTCGTGTGCCGACCCAAACTCGTCTTTTCCGAAAGCGTTCGTGTCTGGAGTTGCTTATCCGGTAATAGCGCATTCGTGAGCGATGATTTGCCTACGCCCGATTGTCCGACCAGCATGCTGCATTGTCCGATAAGCTCTTTTCGCAACTCGGAGAGCCTTTCGCCGGTCCTGACGCTGACTAGAAAGGAGTCATAGCCGATTCCGTGATAATCAGCCAATAAGCCTTCCCCCACCGCCTGGCTCGGGAGTAGGTCGACTTTATTGAAGATAAATGCTGCGCGGAGATCTCGGCGCTCGCAAGCGGCCAGATATTGATCGACCAATAACCAATCGGGTTCCGGTTCGGCGGCAACGACCACGAAAACCCGATCGAGATTGGCGGCCACCGGACGTATGGTTTCGTTATGGCCAGGGCGGGTCAGTACGTTTCGGCGGGGTAGAATTTCCACAACCCGCCCTAGATTCCCTTCGCTCGGCTCCCACAACACACGATCTCCCACTGTGGCGAAGCCCAAGCGCCTCCGGGTGTGGCAAAGGATTATGTCACCCGGTGATCCTTCGACGGCCAAGCCTTGGCCTAGGTGAGCGATCACGAGCCCCTCACGGAACGGAGAGCCCGGAGCAGCAGATTTTGACGTAACGGTTCTGCTATTCCGCCCTCTATTCATCTGCAGTCTTATGAAGACTTGGCCGACAAGTTAGCGATACGAATCGACGCGGGGGGATGGCTGTAATGGAAGGCAGAATACAAGGGGTCCGGCGTCAAGGTACTGGCGTTGTCGCGATAGAGCTTGACGAGGGCATTGATGAGATAGATCGGCCTGGTGTAATAAGCCGCGAAGTCGTCTGCTTCGAACTCATGGCGTCGTTGAAAATAAGCGATGATCGGTTGCAAAAACGTGGCGAATACCGGTGCGATCAGCATAAATAGAAGAAGCGCAAGAGCATTCGATTGGCTGCTTACCCCAAGGCCACTGTAAAACCAGTCCTGTCCACTTAGCCACCCCAGCAGGGCGAAGCCGGTAAGTGTAATCAGCGCGCTCGCAACAAGCATTTTCAATACGTGCTTACGCCGAAAATGGCCTAACTCGTGAGCCAATACCGCCTCCAACTCATCATGATTTAGAGAATTGATCAGGGTGTCGAAGAAAACGATACGCTTGCTGTCTCCAATTCCAGTGAAATAGGCGTTTCCATGCCCGGACCGACGTGAGCCGTCCATTACAAAGATACCCTTGCTTTGAAAGCCGCACCGGTCCAGCAAAGTTTCGATGCGCTTTTTCAGCGTCTCATCTTCGAGCGGCGTGAACTTGTTAAACAAAGGTGCGATGAAAGTAGGAAAGGCCCAACTCATCAGAATGGAAAACCCCATCACGATCGACCACGCCAAGAGCCACCAATAATTTCCCACGCTCTGCATGATCCACAGTATCAAAGCGAGCAAAGGTCCGCCGATAGCCAAACTTAACCCGGTTTGGAGCAATAGATCGGTGATGAACTGTTTGGGCGTATTGCGGTTAAAGCCGTAGCGCTCCTCGATCACGAAAGTTTGATAGAGGCTTATGGGCAGCTCGAACAGGTTGATCAAAAGCATCGTTGAGAGAATCACGGCGATCCCCGTAACGAGGGGGGACAACTCGAAGCCTGCCCAAAATCGATTCACGACGTCGATGCCGCCACCGAGTGTAAACAGCAACAAGATCACCAAGCCGACTATTCGATCGACGTTTGCCAAGCGCGCTTTATCTATCGTGTAATCTGCCGCTTTCCGATGCGCCTCTAGCGAAATGGTGTCTTTGAACGCGTCGGGAACCGCATCCCTATGAGTGCGGACGTAAGCCAACTGCCGATGCGACAGCCACCACTCGATAGCAAAGGCAAGGGCGAGCGTCACGAGAAATAGGACAGTGAACATGTTCATCGGATTAGGGGCTTGGTTTCTCTATATCGGCTTTACAGCTTAGCCTTTGGTAAAATCCCTGACAAGATTTCTCGGTTAATGACTCCCTTAGCTCGCCGTTTTCACGCGGAGCTTAGAGCATAACTGCGATGAGTCCCATCACCATCATTCCCTCCATAATAAAGGAACGTTCATGGCACAAGATTCACAAAACCTCATCTGGGTAGACTTGGAGATGACCGGCCTCGACACTCAAACTGACCATATTATCGAGATTGCGACGGTGGTGACCGACAAAGATTTGAATGTTTTGGCTGAGGGGCCGGTATTGGCGATTTTTCAAAGCGATGAAGCGCTTGCTCGCATGGACGATTGGAACAAGAAACACCATGGGGAATCCGGATTAATCGATCGGGTCCGGGAGAGCCGCACGGCCGAATCGGATGCCGAAAAGCTTACGCTCTCATTTCTGCAACAGTGGGTACCCGCCGGAGCATCGCCGATGTGCGGCAACAGTATCTGTCAGGACCGGCGGTTCCTCGCACGATGGATGCCGGAATTGGAAGCTTATTTCCATTATCGTAATCTCGATGTATCGACTCTGAAGGAGTTGGCGGGGCGCTGGGCACCACATCTCAAAGAAGGATTTAGAAAAAAGAATTCGCATCGGGCTCTCGACGATATTTTGGAATCGATTGCAGAACTCCAATACTACCGGAAATACCTCTTTAAGCTTTGAGGCATATTCCCCGCCGTTGGATTTACAAATGCTTGTGCCGAGAAAAATCTCTTCACGAATTATTCAATGCACCTACGAGACCCATTTTCTTTGAGAGAAACGCTCCGATCTCGCATTCCATTGCCCGGAGATACTCGCGAAGGGTGTCACGCGACGGTGATGCCACCAGAGCGGTTTCTAATTCGCTAGCTGCCTTTCTGATGCCAAACAAACCACAGAAGCTCGCTGATCCGTTGATCTTGTGGGTAATTTCTCTGGCTTGGCGGTAATTATCATCACAGAGTGCTTTTTCCACGTCGGCTAGCTGTTCAGGCAGTTCTTGAGCCAGTCTAAGCATGAGCTTTTCGGCTAGTGCCCGGTCACCACCGGTTTTTTCGATGATCGCATCGAGATAAAGATCATACGAATCGGCAGAGGGTAGGGTGGTGCGAGGTGATGGGCCTGCACTGACGCCCAGCCAGGTGTCGATGACTCTCAAAAGCTGGTCTTCCAAGATGGGTTTGATCAGACAGTCGCAAAATCCAGCTTCGAGAATCTCCTTTCGCTGTTGAGGAAGCGCATGGGCGGTAACTGCGATTATCGGCGTATTTCGATTAAAAAACTCAGCGTCCATCCGAATGGCTTGTATTACGTCGAAGCCACTTACTCCCGGCATGCGCAGATCGAGAAAAATCAAGTCGAAATAGTGTGTCCGGATTTTCTCGACTGCCTTGATGCCGCTGCCTGCTTCGATGACATGCGCGCCCAAATCGGAAAGCTGCGTTGTCAGGAGAATGCGGTTGATCTCATTATCATCGACAACCAGGAAGTTCTTTTGGCGGAACACCCCAAGGCCCTTCGCGTAGATTTATGACAGGATAATCAAAGCAGGGTTCAAGAATAAGTTAGCCGGTCGAATGAGTTCTGGCAGACGGATCGAAAATCGATGTATTGAATTAAAAGCGCCGAGATAATCTGGCGAAATTATTTTCGCGGCTTACCGAACACCTACAAACCGAGAATGATCGCGACCATAAGGAGGGTCATGAAAACGCCTATAGTCGTGAGAATCGCCCCTTGAACCTTCTTCGCCTCATCCATCAGGCCCATTATCCCAAAGACGAGGCCAACCGGAGGCACAAACAAGGTGGCAACAATCAAACCGCTCATCATCAAGAGATTCCAAGGCTCGCCTGCCACGGTTTTGCCTTCGACGTCTCCGACGCTGTCGACCGGATGGCCACACCCCGTACAAACCACTGCTTTGTCTTTAATCTCTTTTCCGCAATGTTGACAATACATACATGCCCCAGAACTTGTCTTTATGTCTACCTGTCAGAAAGCGCCTTTAACTTCTTTAAGGCGTCTGCTTTATCGAGAATTATGGAATCGAGAGAATAGCTCAATGCTCAGTTGCTGACCATATCATTCCGGCCACAGTTCCCTTTATTACTTCGAGATTTTCATCAGCAACTGAGAAACGTGATGGCCAATTGGCACCGTCAGCTTAGGAAAAAGGCGGCGGTTCAGGGCTGATAGAGTGCACAATTTTCGCTTATTGTGTGAGAATAACGGACTTAACAAAGTCTGACACGGAGATATCGTCCCGGCACGTGCCGTCCTGGAGAATGACCTGCCGCTTTGTTGAATCCTGATGTCTAACAGTTTGGCGCGCGTGGCGCTCGACAATTCGAAATCGATTGAGAGGAATAAGAGGCAATGAGCAAAAGAGTATTAAAAACCGTAATGGGAGCCGCTGTCGTAACATCCTTGTCCGCTGTCGCTAATGCGTCCGAAAACCCATTTGGAATTAAAGACTTGGATAGTGGCTATCTGCAGGTGGCAGAGGCCGGCAAGGAGCAAAAAGAAATGGTATGCGGCGAGGGGAAATGCGGCGGGCAAATGATGAAATCCCAGGAAATGAATTGCGGCGCCATGAAAAAACAAAGCCAGGAGCAGGAGAAAAAAGCAATGGAAGGCAAATGTGCAGGTATGAAAACGGATCAAGCGCAGCCTCCCAGCACGGAAACGAAACCACAATAAGCGACTTCGTGTTGCCACCCTCCGGGGAACATGAAGAATTTCGCCATCCAAGGCGCCGGGCTCGGTCTTAGGCGGGCCTTCATTGGCCCGCTTACCGAGCATCTGCCGGAATCGGTCGATTTTTACGAAATCGCACCGGAAAATTGGATGAGAATAGGGGGGAAGCTCGGAAAACAGCTACGAACCTTAACCGAGCGGTTTCCCTTCGTCTGTCACGGATTATCCCTGTCGCTGGGTGGTCCTGCGCCGCTTGACGAAGAATTTCTCACCGAGCTCAAGACTTTCCTCGACCGGCATCATATTCGCCTGTACAGCGAACATCTGAGTTACTGTGGAGATGACGGCCATCTGTACGACCTCATGCCGATTCCATTTACGGAAGAAGCGGTCAAATACACAGCTGAGCGCATCATCAGAACTCAAGAGATTCTCGAGCGGCGGATAGCGATCGAAAACATTTCCTATTACGCCGCACCGGGCAAAGAGCTCGAAGAAATCGATTTCCTCAACGCGGTGCTTGAAGAAGCTGACTGCGACCTGCTGCTCGACATCAATAATATTTATGTCAACAGCGTTAACCACGGCTACGATGCGGAAGCGTTTTTGAGCGCGATACCGGCGCATCGTATCGCCTATGCCCATGTAGCGGGGCACTACGTCGAGGCGGTTGATTTTCTGGTCGACACCCACGGCGCGACCGTTATAGACCCGGTTTGGCGATTGCTGAGCATGGCTTATGAGAAATTCGGCGTGTTTCCGACTCTTTTAGAGCGGGATTTCAACATTCCTGCTTTATCCGAACTTCTTTCTGAAGTTCAACGGATTCGAGCGCTTCAGACGGCTGCATCGTCGCAACCTGTTCGGCGTTATGGCTAACGAGATCGCTCCATTCCAACAGATACAATATGCGTTTGCCGCATATATTCGTGAACCACATCAAAATCCACCTCCGTGCGGACCCGCGCCGGAACGGATGAAGGTTTACCGAGAACTGTTCTTCAACAACATCGAGAACTTTCTCGCAACTGGTTTTCCGGTGCTCAAGAGTATCTTGAGCAAGACTGATTGGCTTGCTTTAGTTCAGGCGTTCTATGCAAGGCATCGAAGTAAAACGCCATACTTTGCCGAAATAGCCGAAGAATTTCTGGATTATCTCCAGAATGAATACATAAGCCGCCCTAGCGATCCGCCATATTTGCTGGAACTCGCGCATTACGAGTGGACCGAGTTGGCTTTAGTCATCGCTGAAGGCGAGGTGCCACAAGGAAATATCGACTCGGCTGATGACCCGCTGGAGCAAACGTTCCACCTGTCGGAACTTGCCTGGCCCTTGGTTTACCAATTCCCCGTACACAAAATCGGCCCGGGGCAGCAGCCGAGCGAACCTCCGGACCAGCCCACTTGTCTTGTCGTGTATCGCGACCGTGCCGATACGGTGAAATTCTTGGAAATTAGCCCCGTAACGTGCCGGCTCCTGCAGATTCTTCAACAAGAAGAAGAGATGCGGGGGATCGATTGCCTCTTCAAGTTGGCAGCGGAAATCGGGCATTCAGATCCTCAAGCTTTAGCCTGCCATGGCGCTGAGATCCTGCGATCGCTTTCGGAGCGTGGCGTCATCGGGATTTGCCGATAACGAACGCCCACTCGATTTGCGGGGGAGTTCCGCGCTTCGAGCATCCAAGCTGTCCCTCTCACTAAAAAACGTTTTAACCGGCGCCTCCTCCGCTCCCGATCGGATTTTTCCTGGCATTGGAGTTTCTCCGATTTTCTTGCTGTCACAACAAGGCTTCACGCTCCGAGTTCTACTGCTCGGGCTGGATATCGGCGCATTTCGTCTCTTCCTGTCCGACGTCGCAACTGCGGTAAACGATAGGTGTTACGTAATGAAAAATATTTGAAATTAGTCGTTACGTAACTATAATAGAACTGCCTTCGCTAAATGCCGTTAGTAACGAGAAATGAAAGACCAGACTGATAAGCAGCCCGTTAAAAGTGCCCCCTTGCAACGTCGACGGGGGCGTCCTGCAACTGGTCAAGCAAAAACCAATGCGCAGCGACAGGCGGAATGGCGAGCCAAGAGGCAGGCCGAATTACAGGCGTTACGTGACGAAAAAGGGAAGGGGACTGGTGGGCATGAAGTTGAGCGGATGAAAGCCGAGCTTGAATCGGTGCAGCGGGAACTGATCCAGGTTCAAAGCGAGTTGGCGGATGTAATTAAGCTGTTGAATGATGCGGGACTTGAGATTTCCAACCTGAAGTCGAATCGTTACGTAACTCAAAATTAACGGCCGATCGTTGGTTATGACGAACTTCCGTTGGCGACCAAGAATTTACTCCATGACGGGATCGATTGGCGGGCTTGGTCAGTTTCCTCTGTCGGTTCAGTTGATTTCGTATGGAATCTGGTCAGAAAGACCTGGCCGACGATGTTCCATGGACTAAAGATCCAACCGGCGACGAGATTTACATCAGCGTGGAATTGGGACCCGCCGACAAGTCCGACCGAAAATGTTTGAAGAGCCACCTCCCAGCCCCGCCTTTCCGATGAGCCGATAGGTGACGTCGCCTGCTACGGCTTACCTTTATTTAGTATCGATCGCCCCGGATGCCCGTGAACCATTTTTGAAGTGCCCATGCTTGTAACACGGGCACTTTGTCCCATGGGGGGACTTTTTAGGTTTTGGATGAGGGTGGTGGTTGGTCACCGCGGCGGCGATAAATGAGGAATGTCTTCCTTTGGGCATAATTTGACGCCATGAAAGATGCTGCCTATTTTTGATCTGGATTCGACCGCGTTTTCGATATCGACTTGATGTTGGGCGTCAAGAAACTCAGCTGGTAATAATTTCGCGGATAAACTATTACGCAGCCCGGATATGATTATGTCGTTTACTACACCAGGAGAACTAAATGTCGGACATGAACAATTCCACTTGGTTTGAAGACTACGTGGAGGATGCGGATGATCTGCAAGTGGAGGAATATGACATTACAGCCGCACCAAATGACTTCAATGTCCTAACCATACAAAGCTTCCTTGAGTCTGGGGCCGTCCGTATACCCGGCTTTCAGCGCAACTATGTATGGGATATCGGCCGAGCCTCTAAGCTGATTGAATCACTATGTCGATTTATTATTTCATCAAGCAGCGATTTCCAAGAAAGGATAGACGGGCAGAGCTTCGAGTGATCTTTGATGAGCACGGGAAAATACCGGAAAGCATCATCCATGATGACAATTACTTTGAAAACTTCCGATTGAAATTGAGCGAATCGCTTCGAGATGCTTTATCGCTCAAACTCACTTTCTGAGTGGCGACGCCTGCTTGGTAACAAAAACCCAGATCTTCACATGAAAGATGTTGAAGTTTTGCTGCGAGGTTTCGCGTTCCTGATAGACCGCCATAACTATGCACCTTCCATGGTCAAATTTCTAAACCAGTTCTCTCGGAAGGCAAGAAGCTATAATGAGACGCAAAATAAGTTCCTTTCTGACCTCTTGGTATCGTCTATTGGCGCTTGCGCTGATCTATCAGATAACGCTTTCTTAAACAAGAAAAGCGGACGGTTCAATGTCGCACTTTATGAGGCAACCTTCGCTGCAGTTTGTAGTAAAGCCTTTTCGGAAAACAGGATGCTTTCGGAAAAGCTGTCGCCAGATCGATTGGCGAATTTAGAGAGTGATAAAGCATTCCTTGACGCAATGATCGAAGGAACGACGCAAACCAAGAATGTAAAAGCCAGACTTGATCGGGCTTCCCAGATTCTTGGGGAATTTTAATTTATGGGTTCTTCGACGCCTGTTGATCGTCTTTACGACGAGTCGGTTTCTGTTATCCACACCCTTGGGATAAGTGAGCCATCGCTCGCCGTTGCTGCAGGAGATAGCTTTCGAAAAGCTCTTATCCTGGCTGCCGCTAGCTACTTCGAGCATCGTGTTTCGTCATGCGTGTTGGAGTTTGTGGATGAGCGTGCGAATGGATCAGGCCTTGTGGTGGCCTTTGTGAAGAATAAAGCTGTATCCCGTCAGTACCATACGTGGTTCAAATGGGATGACACAAATGCGAACCAATTTTTCGGCCTGTTCGGTAGCGACTTTAAGCAGAAGATGGTCGATCGGATCAAGGAATCTGAAGAACTTAAGAGATCCGTTCGCGCCTTTCTTGAGGTTGGCAACGAGCGAAATAAGCTTGTGCATCAGGACTTCGCATCATTTTCTCTAGAGAAGACACTGGAGGAAATATATGAACTCTATAGCCTGGCATTGTTGTTTGTGGAAGGTCTTAGCACATTCCTTAGAGAGTGCTAACCGCCGATTACTCAATGACTCGGTGCTCATACTACGTTACCGCCATTTTGACGCTGAACAAATCATTCCAGCGTTAGGTGTCAATTGGCTCTCTGGGCCAAAAAACTGGAAAAGCTAGTTGCACAAGATCGCTGTGCAGGCGATTCAGTTTCGGACAAAGCCCGACAAAATTGGTTTCAGCCGTTTTTTCGGGTTAGAGTTTCCCGTCCCGGGCGGATCCGGAAACCTCGCAATCGGGATGCCAGCTCGATAGCCGGCGGTCCTGTTCCTGTAATAGCCGCATGACCAGACGCGGTGCACCTTTCTGGTCCCAATTGCGGATGGTCCGTTCCGTGACCTCGAACCAGCGTGCGGCGGTTGGGATGTCCAAAAACAAATACCCGCGCAGCCGGTAGAACTCGGAGTTTCTTTTTCTTCTCATTGGAATGCATGCTCCTGGATTGAAGGAGCATGCGAGATATGAAGGTGTGCTTTGGGTGGCGCAGTGAACTAGCTCACTGCTTCGCGGCGCGGATTGTGGTAACGCTGGCCTGGCCATGAAATGACGGCAATAGCGCATAATGTATATTATGTTAAATCAGAAACCACGGGCTAAATACATAGTGTTGAAAGCGGCTCCCATTTCTGAACCGCTTCCAACAAACAGATCGATCGACACTGCTATCGCGTGCCTCGATGACTAATGCCGTTTACTAAATTAAGACTCAAACGTTGAAGCGGAAATGAACTACATCACCATCGTGCATGACGTAGTCCTTTCCCTCGAGGCGCCACTTTCCAGCATCTTTGGCGCCTTGTTCGCCTCGATGGCCGATGAAGTCATCGTATGCAATGACTTCGGCGCGAATGAAGCCGCGTTCGAAATCCGTGTGAATTACACCCGCAGCTTGGGGAGCCGTCGCTCCGATCGGGATGGTCCAAGCCCGTACCTCCTTAACTCCGGCCGTAAAGTAAGTCGCCAGGTTGAGCAGTCGATACGCGGCTCTAATGACACGGTTCAAGCCCGGTTCTTCCAATCCCATTTCCTTTAAAAAGTCTCCTTTCTCATCATCTTCCAGTTGCGCTATTTCAGCTTCGAAAGCTGCACAAACCGGCACGACCACAGCCCCCTCCTTTTCTGCGAAGGCGCGTACTTGGTCTAAGTAGGGATTATTTTCGAATCCATCCTCGCGTACATTGGCGATGTACATCGTCGGCTTCATCGTAAGAAGATGCAGGTCGCGAACAAACGCTCTGGCCTCTTCCTCCATCGGCAGAGTTCGTGCCGGTTGACCGGAATCGAGATGTTCCAGCAATTTCTCAATCAGCTGCTTCTTTGCTAAATCTTCCTTGCTTCCGGATTTCGCCGATTTCGATACACGCTGCAAAGCTTTATCGGCCGTAGCTAGATCGGCCAAAGTCAGCTCTGTGTTGATGATTTCGATATCCGAAATGGGGTCGACTTTTCCTGCCACATGCACAACATCTTCGTCTTCGAAGCAGCGGACGACATGGGCAATGGCATCGGTCTCTCGAATGTGCGCGAGGAATTGGTTTCCCAACCCCTCCCCTTTAGACGCGCCGGCTACCAGGCCTGCAATATCGACAAATTCGATGGTCGTCGGTACAACGCGCTCCGGCTTTACAATTTCGGCCAGTGCGTCCAATCGGGGATCCGGTACGGGAACCACGCCGACGTTTGGGTCGATGGTACAAAAAGGATAATTTTCCGCCGCAATGGCTGCTTTTGTCAGTGCATTAAACAAGGTGGATTTGCCGACGTTCGGCAAACCCACGATTCCGCAGTGAAGCGTCATACGTGAATAATTTATAGAGTCTGTAGTATTTAAGATTCGAGGCGATGGTATCGGTCTTCGAACCGAACGATATCGTCCTCGCCGAGATAACTTCCGGATTGTACTTCAATGATTTCCAAAGGAATTGTGCCCGGATTTTCAAGGCGATGCCTAATGCCGAGCGGGATATAAGTGGACTCGTTTTCGGTGAGAAGAAAGGTATCTTCACCGCGCGTCACTTGCGCCGTGCCTTTGACGACGATCCAATGTTCCGCGCGATGGTGATGCATCTGTAGCGAGAGAGTCGCGCCAGGCTTAATCGTAAGGCGTTTTACCTGATAACGAGAGCCGTTATCGATCGACTCATAATCACCCCAGGGCCTGTGAACTTTCGCGTGGAACACGTGCTCCGATCTATTGGCTTTCTTGAGATACTCCGTGATCGACTTAACATCCTGAGCTCTATCTTTGTGGGCCACTAAAACGGCATCCGTGGTTTCGATCACTACAACGTCTTCTATACCGACCGTGGCCAAAAAACGGTTCTGCGAATACAGCAACGAGTTTCTCGTATCTTTGAGAAAGACATCGCCGATCGCGACGTTGCCGGAATCATCCGCAGGCTTCACTTCGCTGAGCGCCGGCCACGATCCAAGATCCGACCAACCCGCGTCCAGCGCCAATACGACGCCTCTAGGCACCTCCTCCGCCGCGGTGTTCAGCTTTTCCATGACAGCGTAATCGATCGAGTCACTAGGACATTGTGCAAATGCGTCCTTGTCGACACGTATGAAATCACCGTCACGTTTGCTGGCCGACAATGCCGCCTTGCAAGCGTCAAAGATTGCAGGCTGGCAACGACTAATTTGGTCAAGCCAGATTCCGGCCCGCATGATAAATATCCCACTGTTCCAGAAATAGCGGCCGGACGCGAGATAATCGGCAGCCGTTTTGGCATCCGGTTTTTCCGTAAACCCATCTAGAACGAATACGCCCTGCTCAATGTCAGCCCCGCGCCGAATATAACCAAAGCCTGTTTCCGGCTTTTGAGCCACTATGCCGAACGTGACGATGTCACCTTTGGCAGCCAGTTCCACGGCTTTCGACATTCGCGCCTGAAATTCTGCGACATTTTCTACGTGATGATCGGAGGGTAATACCACCAAAACGGGATCGCACTCATCCTCTAAAGCGTACAAAGCTGCAAGAGTCACTGCCGGCGCGGTATTTTTTCCGATAGGCTCAAGAAGAATAGCGCTTCGGTCCAAGCCCATCTGTCTAAGCTGCTCTGCCACGATAAACCGGTGCATTTCGTTGCAGACGACCAAGGGCGACAGTAACTCTAACTGGCCCTCCTGAGCGCCCATGCTAATGACCCGATAAATCGTTTCCTGAAAGAGACTTTTATCTCCGACAAGCGGGAGGAATTGTTTTGGGTAAGCTTCCCGTGAAAATGGCCATAATCGAGTACCGGCCCCTCCAGATAAAACCACAGCCTGAACAGATATCTTCATGAGCTTTCCGTAAAAATCGTCTGATCAGTACAAGAGTATAAACGAGGCGGCTGAATCCTAGCCATCCCAGTTGCTCACAGGTGACTTGTACTTCCATTCGTCACGAAAGAGCGAGGCGGCAAACGATTGATTATCATTACATGGGTTATACTGAAAAAAGGTTATCCGGATAAACGCCTAAGCCCGTTCTCTCAATTCAGTTCAAAATCTTGGCACTTCGAAAAATTTTCAACGGACCCGAATTCGGTAGTACTGCCAGACCGAAATCATATCCGGCGCGTCTTTCGGCTGGGCAGGCTCGGGCTAGTTCCAAACCACGATCACCCTTCCTGAGCCTTTTTTGGAAAGGTTTTTTGTTTCTCAGCATCATGATCGTCGGAATTGGCAGCGCCTTCGCCATTCTGAATTATTTCTATCTCGAGTACCAATTTCAGGAGCAGCGCCAACTCGATAGACGTTTGCTAAGCAGACAAGTTCAAGACTTGCTGGACCGTTCGACTTCCCGTTTGCAGCAAATCGGCTCTTTGCTAGCCTCGGTCGGCGGCTTTGCTTCTGCTTTGACCGGAGAGGACTATGCGGGATTACGGCAAGCCGCTAACGTTTTCAACGATTTTCAGTACGATCTGGACATCGAGCGTCTTGCATTGTTTAAGCCGAATGCACAGCGATTCTGGCAATGGGGGGGTACTCCTGCGCCGGCGCAGGCGCCGCGTCCAGAAGAGCAAGCTACGGTTTTACAGGTATTCAAGGAAGAAAAGCCCTTGTCGTTGTTGTCGTGCGCCCAACATTGCACTCTAAACGCATACCAACCGGTTTTGTCCCAGGGACAGGTCGTTGGCGTGTTCAGTCTTACCCAATCTATCGCGCAGCTCGTAGTCGAACACCGCTCATTGACCGGTTCAGACCTGGGGATCTTGATCGCGAATGGCACGGAAGACAATGCCTACTCTATCCCTAAGTGGTCTATGAGGATAGCCGCCCTCACCCACTTGGACCTCCTCGCTCCATTTCTGAAGCAGCTGTCCGAGCGTTTACCTAATCCGGTTATGGCGAGTGAGGACATTCATACTTGGAAAGGACGCTACTATGCGATCGATGTCATGCCGTTGAAGAATCTGCTTCAAGCGGAAGGATCGGTTCTGATGATAAGCGACGTCACCGCTCAGGTGAGTCACATTAGGCGAGCTGCCCGTGACGGTATTTTGCTGAGCGGTTTGAGCCTCTTAACGGCTGAGCTGCTGTTGCTTCTATTAATGCGCCTGCCGATCCGTCAGCTTCGCCGGCTGGCCGACACCCTACCGATGTTGGCACAAGGCGCCTATAAGGAAGCTCGACAGCGGCTTGCCCATCGGGCATCCGGACTCAACGATGAAATCACGATTCTGAGTGCAACAGCATTGACTCTGTCCCACCAACTTGAGGAGCAAGCACAGGCAATAACGCACAAGACCACCGAACTGGCCGCCGAGCGCGATTTCGTTCAAGGGCTATTGGACACTGCGCAGGTCATTATCCTGACCCAAACAAGTCAAGGGCGAATTCTTACTGCTAACGACTTTGTCATACAGATTACCGGTTATAGCCAAAGCGACCTTAGCGGCAAGGATTTTCTTTCCTTAATTTTGGAAAGCAAAATCGGGGACGATTTGGAGCAGGCACTGCTCGGATTATGGAATGGGCAACGGAAACGTCTGCAGCACGAGGCGGAATTACTGTGTAAAGACGGGACGCGCCGCTTCGTGGTCTGGGTGCACACCCGGCTCCATGAAAATAACCCGGAGGGCATTGCGATTCTGTCGGTCGGTCTCGACGTTACGGATAGAGTCGAAGCGGAAAACCGTATGATTTGGCTCGCGAACCATGACCCGTTGACCGGCCTATATAATCGTCACCGTTTCCAACAGGAATTAGAGCGTCAATTTATCGAAGCGGATAGAAACAGCACGCGAGCCGCCATCCTTCTTTTTGATCTTGACCACTTCAAGGACATCAATGACACCAGCGGGCATCTCGCCGGTGACGCCCTACTTCGAAAAATCGCGCAGGAACTGAAAAATCGCGTGCGCAAGACTGATATCGCAGCGAGACTGGGAGGCGATGAGTTCGCCATTCTCATGCCTAGTCAGACCGCGGAAGGTGCATTGGCATTCGCCAATCTTCTGAATCAAAGACTCACCGAACAACCGCTCAAAATCCAGCAAAAAATCTTCCGGATTTCGGCAAGCATCGGTATCGCCATGATTCCCGAGCATGGAACCGTGATGGACGAGGTCATGGCGAATGCCGATCTCGCGATGTATCAAGCGAAAGATCGCGGTCGCGGCCGGGTCCATTTATTTTCTTATGACGATCAATCCAAGCAGCGTATCAGCGAACGGACGTTGTGGAAACAGGCCATCCAGGAAGCGCTTACGGCGCGCCGGCTCGTATTTCATTATCAACCGATTGCCGTCATCAAGGGGCGTGAAATCCGTTTTTTCGAATCATTAATACGTCTGAAACGGATTGACGGCTCATTGGTCGCGCCAGCAGAGTTTCTCGAATTCGCTCAGCTTACGGGTCTAATCAACGAAATCGACCGCTATGCCGTTGAAGCAAACATACGATTGCTAACCGAATTTGCTGAACGGGCTCCCGCAGGAGCTGTCCATGTGAATCTTTCAGGCTCCGCGTTGACCAATCGCGATTGGACTGTGGCTTTAAAATCGGCCCTAAAAAACAATGTGTTAAAGCCCGAGCAATTAATCTTCGAGATCACCGAGACGGCCGCCATCGCCGACTTCGGTACAGCAAAAGAAATCATGGAAGATCTCGCCACTCTGGGCTTCCGTTTCGCGATAGACGACTTCGGCGCGGGGTTCGCTTCTTTCTCTTATTTGAGACATCTACCGGTGAAATTCGTGAAGATCGACAAGAGTTATGTGACCAACCTAATCGATAACCCGCAGGATCGAGCCTTCGTCTCGGCTATCACGACACTTGCCCATGGGAACGATATCGAGGTGATCGCCGAAGGCGTGGAGAACGAAGCTACTCTTGTTGCACTCGGCGAGTTGGGCGTCGATATGGCACAGGGCTATTTTATCGGGCGCCCGGCACCGCTGGCGGGCGATTGAACTAAGGATTGCTGATCAACAAACCGAGTTGTTCGACTATTCGATCCACAGCTCCCTGATTCGACGAAACGAAGCGTTTCCCATTTTCGCCGACCTCGCTACGAAGACATTCGTCAGTTAGCAGGCGCTCTGTCCAAAGGGCTAACTCTTCAATGTTCTTCACTTCGATTCCTCCGCCGCTCTCTTTGAGCTTGCAAGCGATATCGGCGAAATTAAACATGTGTGGGCCGAACAAGACCGGCACCCCTGCAATGGCCGGTTCGAGCACATTGTGGCCACCGATGGGCGCCAAGCTGCCACCGACGAAGGCAACATCGGAAGCGGCGTAAAAAACGCGCAATTCCCCCAGTGTGTCGAGCAAGAAGACGTCGATGGATTCGTCACAAGGCTCACTCTCACTCCTGAGCCGGATCCCCAGGCCCATCTTTTCACACTCCGCAACGACATCGGCGATGCGGTGGGGATGTCGTGGCGCGAGCACCAGTAACAGTTCAGGGAATTGGCTACGAAGCCTGTCGAAAGCGCTTAGAATTTGGCTTTCTTCGCCGGGGTGTGTACTACCCGCGATAAAAATCGGGCGTTTACCGAAAAGCGTGTCTCGCAGAGCTTTGGCTCGATCTTGCGCTTCGGTCGGGAGTTCCGTGTCGAATTTGATGTTGCCGGTTACGGCAACGGAATTCGGATCGGCACCGATCGCCACGTATCGTCTGGCGTCCTCCGGTGTCTGAGCGGCGATCAACCGGACGTGAGATAAACTTTCGCGCGTTAGGGAACGAAGCCTGAGGTAACCGCGCGCCGACTTTTCGGATAGGCGACCGTTAACAATGGCGAGGGGTATGTCTCGCAGTCCGCAGACGCGATATAGATTCGGCCAGATTTCCGTCTCCAACACGACCGCGAGTATCGGACTGTAATGCCGGATAAACCGATTTACGCAATCGGGTAAGTCATAAGGCAAATAAACATGCTTTGCTGTTTCGCCTAAAACATCTTTTATTCGCGCGGAACCCGTCGGTGTTGTCGCCGTAACGAGTATGGTACTTGCCGGAAAACGATCTTTAACCGCACGAATCAGAGGAAACGCGGCTTCGGCCTCGCCGACGGAAACGGCGTGGAACCAAATCACGCCGGATTCCGGCTCGGAATCATAGACGGCCAGCCTTTCGAGCCAGCGCTGGGAGTAAGTTGACTCCTTACGGGCCCGCCAGAAGAGGCGCGCAAGGATGGCTGGCGCAAGGAAATAGAACAGCGCTGAGTAGATTAGCCTCACTAGGCTAGCAGGGGGCGAGGGTCCACATGGCTTTACAGGCCATGTGGACGCGCTTCGGCTTTATTCAGGGACAATCGAGAGCGCCACACTGGCTACGACATCGCCGTGCAGCTGCACGGTGATCTCGTAATCGCCCGCTTGGCGGATAGGGCCCGACGGTAAGCGTACTTCGTGTTTCTGAATGCTCACGCCGGCGGCCGTCACTGCTTCGGCGATATCTTTTGTGCCGACGGAGCCATATAGCCGTCCTTCTTCGCCCGCTTTCTGAGCGATCTTTACGGCTAGTTTACCAATAGCCTCGGCTCGAGCTTGAGCCGCAGCCAAGTCCGCAGCGGCTTTCTTCTCGAGCTCGGCACGTCTTTTCTCGAACTCAGCCAATTTTTCGGCAGTAGCCGCGACCGCCTTGCCCTGTGGAATCAAATAATTCCGGCCATAACCGGGTCTGACGGCAACTTTGTCGCCGAGATTCCCTAGACCCGCAATCTTTTCTAAAAGAATAATTTCCATCGTCGAATGCCTCGATAGTTTTTAGCGTTCTAATAATGACAGCAATAGTTCAGCTCAGCTTGGCGATAGCCTTTCTCGCCAATCAAACCAAAGGTCGCTCAACCCGACTAATGCGATTGGCACGATAATATAAGGAATGAATAACAGCGCTACATAAGTTCCGACTAGCCAAGCTTTCCACGATTTGCTGCGGGATACCAATGCGTGAAGCACCGAAAAGCCAACCAACAGAAATAGCGCGAAAAGCGGAAGGCTCAAATTCAAAGCGAGCTCCGCCATTCCTCCATTCGCCGTAACAGCGACTATCAGCGCCCCTATCCCGGAATAGGGAAATGCCGCGTGCATACGGAGTTCTATGAATTCTGAACGGAATCCGCCCGGATTAAAAAGCGCTGATTGCCACCATCGGGCGATCAATAAACCCAGCATCAGGCTAATCACCAGGCTAGCGGACACGATCCCGGTCATGTAACGTGCGGCCACCGCCGAGAAGTCGTTCCAGAGCTGATCCGCATCCAAGTCCGGAGAAGCGCCATCCATCAACGGTTTGAAAAACCGTTCCAAACCTTCCATCCAAATGGACGAAGGATCCGGATGAAGCCAATAGACCGCGGTCACCATGAGAATGCCCATGATCGACACAAATCCCAAAGCGGTCGATAGCTTGCCCGATTCTCGGAGAATCGCTGCTGTTAGCCACATCGGAACCCAAAGGAGAAGCCCGTAACCAACCGCATCGGCCATGCTGCCGATAAGAGCCCCGCCTAGAGCACCCAAAACCACGATGGATGCCGCCATTATAAGGCCACCCTCGTATACGCCTTTTCGCAGTGTGGGGAGGCCTACGGCTGCCGCAGCTAATAGGCTAAGAAACGGAACGACCCAAGATACGAGAGCCAGGGTGCAGGCCGCAAATACGGCTTGCACCCTTCCTCTCATGATAAAAGCGGCCAACGTGCGCATAATCAGGCCGCGCTTCCGCCGGAACTAAACTCACTTATTTGTGGGCGTCGGTATACGGCAACAGCGCCAAAAAACGAGCCCGCTTGATAGCAGTGGCGAGTTGCCTTTGGTATTTTCCCTTTGTTCCCGTAATCCGACTCGGGACGATTTTGCCTGTCTCCGAGATATATTCCCTCAGTACGTCGAGATCTTTGTAATCGATCTCTTTAACGCCCTCGGCGGTAAATCTGCAATATTTCTTACGCTTGAATTGGCGAACCATAGAAGACCTATTTCTTGATTAAGGTTGTCGTACGCGACCTGAAACTGGCTTGCAGCCTCAGGTATCCGATGAAGCCTCGGCTTCGTCGCCACCCTCTTCGTCGGCGTTCGCGGCGACTTCTTCGCCTCGTTCCGCTTCGGGTTCGGACTGGCCGGCTTTTGCCATCGGCGAGGGTTCGGTTACCGGCTCTTCACGACGAACCGTCAAGCTGCGCAAAACGGCATCATTAAAGCGGAACCCGCTCTCCAGTTCATCAAGGGTCTGCTGGTCGCATTCGATGTTCATCAACACATAGTGTGCTTTATGAACCTTATTGATGGGATAGGCCAATTGGCGACGCCCCCAGTCTTCCAGGCGATGGATTTTTCCATCACTGGACTCGATCATGGTGCGATAACGATCCAGCATGGCGGGGACTTGCGCGCTTTGGTCCGGATGAACCATAAAAACGATCTCATAATGTCGCATGTATGCTCCTTATGGGTTAAACAGCCTTCCGCACACGACGGTAAGGCAAGGAGTGGCGGCCTTTTGAGCTGCCAACCAGAATCAGCGATTGTAATGCGATCGCCGTGAGCTTACAAGTCAATGAATTGCTGTGAGAGAGAACGATAGCCGTGAATATACTTTGAATCGATCGGCATCGCGGATCGGATTCTCGACATTTTTCTGAGCCGAGCCGACGTCCCCACAACCGACACTCGGCCTTCTTTGTTGCGTAACGGCAAAGGCACAATAAGATTCATGCGTATAAGTTGAGTAAGCCGTTAACCGCCGTGGCTCGATCTGAGTCTGTGGGGCCATTTTCCTCTTGAGTCGAAACATGCTCCGAAAAAGGCTGGCTCCGATCGCCAAAACTTGACTGTTGATTGAAATCGAAGGGCTGCCCTCTTTCATCGGACAATCCCGACGGAGCCGTTACATTGATGTCGGCCAGCGCAATCTCCTGAGCGCCGAGCATTTCGCGTAGCTTGGGTACAGCGGCCTCGATGGCCTCCCGAACTGAAGCGTGATGGGTCGCGAAATGGACCGTCGCTTGGTCTTGATCGATCTGGATACGGATTTCCAGAGGTCCTAAGTGTGCAGGATTGAGCCTGATTTCGGCCGTCTGCAGACCTTTATCGGTCATCCATAGGATGCGTTCTCCCAGTCCTTCCTGCCATCCAGCTTGATTCAAAGGCTTATCCAATGCCGGTATCGAATCGTTGGCAACAACCGTGGTGAGCTGAGATGCCGAAGGAACCGCTTGTAACGGAAAACCGGTCTCGATCGAGTTTTGGACTCCCTCGGCGGGAACGGCGGTCGGCGGTGACATGTACTTGTCGAACTGCGAAAAGAGACTTTCACCGGCTCCACGCTTGGTCGAATCCTGACCGTCCGATTCAGCGGTAAGCAATTGCGCCAGGAGCGCACCCGGCTCTTTCACTCCAGATGACGCCATTCCGGATAAGCCCTTTTCTGCAGGCGTCAACCCCTTTTCTTCGCCTTGGGATTGATAGAAGAATTGCTCGCCGCGCAGCCCTACGCCAAGGTTGTCGTCCGAACGGGATTCACCATGATCGGCTAACTCGCTGGTCCGGAGCTCTTGGCTCGTATGAATGAGTTCGTCCTGCGAGGTGAATGCTTCTCCGCTCTCAGAACCTAAAGATTCGGCCTGCCGAGAGGATGTCAACGGAATCCCATGGGCGGCGAGTGTCGCCAACAGCGGATCGGCCGCACGGTTTTCGTTTTCAGACTCCAGATCCTCATCAGGCGGCACGGTCTTAGGCAACGAATTGCCTTCCGCCGGCAAGCCGTTGCCGCCTGACACTTCCGCACCCGAATAGTCTTGGAACTGCCGATCGGAAAATGCTTCGAGATTGGATACATATTGGAGAAGCTCCTGCAGCGGATCCGCGCCTGTTTCGTTCGTTTCCGCGGCGGCGATTTCAGGACTTTCTCCGGTCCCATTGGATCCCGTGTTCCCCTTCATCGCTTCAAATTGCCTGACCAGCGCCGCGAGAAAGGCGGCCGGGTCCGCTTTGCTTTCCGGCGAGGTATTGCCGACAAGCTGGACCAATTCAAGAATGGAAGTCGGCGCGGCCGACACTGAAGTAATAGAAGTATTGATGTTCATGTCATAAATTCCGAGTTCGCATGACCATGGTCAGCAAGTCGAATGCCAGAATGCTGAATCGAAATCATATGAATACGGTCAAGGTGCCGCCGCTTGAGCGGCGGCCCGCTCTCTCATCCTGCTCCGCTTGCTGTTTCTTTTCCTCCATGCGCGTCTCTTCCCTAAGCGAATGCTCGAAAACTTTCTTGATGCCTAGACTTCGCTTGCGCGCCGCTTCCCATTCGGCTTGGCGATTCTGAAGCTCTGCTTGCGCCGCATGAACGGCCTTTTCTTGGTCGGCGATTGCGGTATTGATCTTGGCCAGAAACATCCGGTACTCGATCAACTGACGAGTTCCGAGGCCCGCGTTTCCGGATCGTTGAAACTGGGCTGAATAATTGTCGCGGAACGTCATGAGACTATCGAGATTTCGCCGCGCGGATTCCACCTTTTTTTGGCTTTCCCCAAAAATTTGAGCCATTTGTTTCTCCCGTGATTCGGCGAGCTCCAAAACCGGGCTCAAGCGCTTCGATCGTTTCATACCTTAGTCCCGTTTTCTGAAGTTGTGAGGCATGCCGGATGTCGTTACGCGGATGCGCCCAATAATTTTTCCAAATCGTCGAGGCTTCGTTCGAAGCCGACCGCCTCGTGCAGATCCTGTTGCAGAAAACTCATGATGCCTGGATTCATGGCGATCGCTTCATCGATACGCGGATCGGATCCCTTGTGATAGGCCCCCACGCTGATCAGATCGCGATTTTGTTGATAGAGGGAGTATAGGCGTTTTAGACGCCTGGCAAGCTGCATATGCCGTTCATCGGCAATGTCCGTCATCACGCGGCTGATCGAGGCTTCGATATCGATGGCGGGATAATGCCCGGAGTCAGCCAAGGCACGCGACAGCACGATATGGCCGTCGAGTATTCCGCGCGCCGCGTCGGCGATGGGGTCGTTGGCATCGTCGCCTTCGGCGAGCACGGTATAGAAGGCAGTGATCGACCCTTCCCCTTCATTCCCGTTTCCCGCCCGCTCCACGAGTTGCGGCAGTTTTGCGAATACCGAGGGAGGATAGCCCTTGGTGGCGGGCGGCTCGTCGATCGCCAGAGCGATCTCGCGTTGCGCCTGCGCAAAGCGGGTCAGCGAATCCATCAAGAGCAGGACATCGAGACCTCGATTGCGAAAAAACTCGGCTATGCTCGTGGCCAACAAAGCGCCGTGCATGCGCATCAAAGGCGGGTAATCCGCCGGGGTTGCGATTACGACGGCCTTGGCGCGTCCTTCTTCGCCCAGAATTTTCTGCACGAACTCGTTAACCTCTCTGCCCCGCTCGCCGATCAGGCCCACCACCACTACATCGGCATTCGTGTATTTGGTCATCATGCCGAGCAGATTGCTCTTGCCAACGCCCGTTCCCGCAAACAATCCGAGCCGCTGTCCACGGCCGACAGTGAGCAAGGCGTTGATTGCGCGGACCCCGACATCCAAGGGCTCGCGGATCGGCTTCCGCGCCAGCGGATTGATCGCGCTCCCGGTCAGCGGCATCGAGCAATCGCTCTGCACAGGCCCCTTGCCGTCCAATGGCTTGCCGGCCCCGTCCAACACCCGTCCGAGCAAACCGAAGCCCACTCGCACGGAAGAGGTTTTGGTCAGCGGTATGACCCGGCAGTCCGGCTCCAAACCCTGGATATCGCCGGTCGGCATCAAATAAATCCGCTCTCCTGCGAAACCGACAACTTCCGCTTCCACGCCGTTTCCATGCGCTGTCTTGACCAGGCAACGAGCTCCGACGGCCGCTCGGCAGCCGACTGCCTCAAGGGTGAGGCCGACCATACGGCTCAGCTTGCCTTCCACCAGCAATTCCGGCGGCTCGTTGAGACGCGCGCGGTAACTGGCCAGTTTCGCGGCCCACAATTCCTTGAGTCTAGGTGCCGGAGCGAGATTGGTCATGACCGATCCTCGTCCCGTTCGCCGCCGAATAAACGTGCGATTGTCGATGCGAGGCGTTTTTCGACTGTGGCGTCGATGTAAGACGTGTCGGTCGTTACCCGGCAGCCGCCGCGGGTCAAGAGCGGATCTTCGACGACCTTCCAGCGTGGCCCCAATTCGTCCAGCGCGAGTGTAGACCGAATCAGCTCCGCATCGTCCGGATGCAAGTGAAGCGCTATTTTCCGCGCACTGGAAGGAAGGATTGCCATGGCTTCGCGCACCACGGCAATGATTTCGCCGGGCTCGGTTTTCAGCTCTCGCCGAATGAGCTGCTTCGCGACAGCAATCGCCAACGCGACCAGTTCCTGCTCGACGCGATCGCCCACTTCGGCCAGCGGTTCGCTCAAGCAGTCGATCAATTCCTGTAAGCGCTGGGCCAAAGACGCCGCGTTTACGCGTCCTTCGTCGTATCCCTGGCGGTAACCTTCTTCGCGGCCGTCCCGATAGCCTTGCTCCGAACCCTCTTTGAATCCAGCGGCGCGGGCTTCCTCGTAAGCTTGCTTCTGCATCGCTTCGATTTCTTCCGCCGTGGGCATCGCCGGATAGTCCGTTTCCTCCTCGACCACGACCACGGGACATTCCTCTTCGGGTTCGCCCATGACCGGCAGCTTCCACGGTTCGAGTGAAGCGAGCTCCTCTGCGGAGAAGCCTTTAAATGAGCTCATCGCTACCGCCTAACGAGAGTTCGCCGGCCTCCGCCATGCGCCTTGCAATGGCTAGAATATCCTTCTGTGCGGCCTCCACCTCGCTTAAGCGGGCCGGGGGCGCGGCCTCCAAATCGTCGCGCAACATCTCTGCCGCCCGGCGCGACATGTTGCTGAAAATCTTTTCTTTCAGCGCGTCATCGGCGCCGCGCAGCGCGAGCAATAACGAATCCGTCGACACTTCGCGAAGCAAGGTCTGGATGCCCCGATCATCGATATCGACCAGATCGTCGAATACGAACATCTTGTCCTGGATCTTTTGGCTGAGGTCCGGATTGACTTCGCTGATCTGTTCCATGATCGAGGCTTCGACGGTGCTCTCGATAAAATTGAGAATATTGGCCGCGGTTTCGATGCCGCCGAGTGTCGACGATTTGACATTCGCATTCCCGCTCAGCTGTCTTTCCATGATGTCGTCAAGCTCGCGAAGGGCCGCCGGCTGTACGCCGGTGAGCGTAGCCACGCGCATGATGAGGTCCGGCCGCGCCCGTTCAGGGAGATAGCCGAGGGTTTCCGCGGCTTGGTCGCTGTCCAATAGAGACAAGATGATCGCGATGATTTGCGGGTGTTCGAGCCGGATCAGATCGGCGATGGCGCGTGGGTCCATCCATTTGAGCTGTTCCAGGCCCTTGCTGTTGCGGCCCAACAGGATACGGTCACAAACGCTGCTGGCCTTGTCGGCTCCCAAGGCCTGGGTAAGGAGATTGCGGATATATTCTTCCGAATTCACGCCCAGGGCGGTCTGGTTGCGGATATCGTCCACGAATTTCCCGAGGACGTCTTCCACCATTGGCATGGTGATGTTGCGAAGCTCAGCCATGGCCGCACCGATTTGCTGAACCTCTTTCGGCGACATGTGCTTGAGCACTTCCGCCGCCCTATCCTGCCCGACCGTCAGAAAGAACAGCGCGGCCCTCTGCGGCCCGTCCAATCTGCTCGACTCTGCTTCAGCCATTCACGTTCATCCAGTTCTTGATGACCTGCGCGACGCGCTTTGGATCCTGATCCACTGCCCTCTGCGCGAAAACCACGCGCTTTTCATGACTTTCGGGCGCTTCCAGCATCAACAGCTCTTCGTCCTCGTTCTCCTTTGAGATTTCGCGTGGCTCGCGGGCATCGACGATCGCGCCATCTTTAGTAGCCGAATCCGCTATGTCATTCGCATCGGCGCCGGACGATTCGCCTCGTCCCACTAGGCCTTTCACCGCCGGACGAAGGACGCCGAAGACCAGCACGAGCACGATTAGCGCTGCTCCCGCTTGCTTGACGATCGACCAAAACCAATCCTGCTCCCAAACCGGCGCAACCGGCAAAGTTTCGATCTCGCTGCGGAAGGCCGCGTTGGTTACGGTAACCCGGTCTCCGCGCGCGGCATCGTACCCTACGGCCTCCTTCACCAGATTGGCGAAACGAGTCAGATCTTCCTCGCTGTAGGGTTGGAGAGTCACCCCATTATCGCCTTGTGGAACGTGCTGATAGTCGACTACCACCGCGGCGGTGATGCGGCGGATGACACCCGCCCCTAGACGGGAGTGACTGATGGTCTTGTCCAGTTCGTAATTTCGGGTAGCGCTTTTGACGGTGCTGAGAGGAGGCTCCGAAGGGTTTTGCCCGGGTTGCGCTGCGCCAGTTGTTTCAGGCGCGATACCGGCAGGCGGCGGCTGATTCGACAGGGCTCCTGGCACGCCCTGCACTGCCGAGCCTTTGTTTTGTTCCTCGTTGGTCTGTTCGCTGCGCAAGGCGGGCAGGTCCGGGTTGTAGACTTCCTGAGTGCGCTCGGTGACGGTGAAATCGATATCAGCGGTGACCTGGGTGCGAAGCCCATCCCTGCCGACCACCGGGCTCAAGATGTTTTCGATACGCTCGATGAGATGCTCCTCGACCTGCTTTTTGTAGTCGAATTGCTTGGCGTTCGGATATAGGTCATTGCCGTTGTCCTTGGCATTGAGCAGATGCCCCCGCTGATCGACGACCGTAACTTGTCCGGGTTCCAACTGCGGCACGCTGGACGCCACTAGATGGACGATAGCCTCCACTTGTCCCGGCTCCAGGCCGCGTCCCGAATGCAATTCGACCATAACGGAAGCGCTGGGTTTTTTAGCTTGCCGCACGAATACCGATTCTTTCGGCAAGGCCAGATGAACGCGGGCCGATTTGACATTCCGAATGGTGGTGATCGAACGGGCAATCTCTCCCTCCAAAGCGCGTTGATACCGCGCGCCCTCAACCATTTGGCTAGCGCCAAAACCCGACTGTTTTTCCAACAGTTCGAAGCCGGTACCGCTTTCCTTGGGCAACCCCATCCCGGCCAGTTTCAATCGCACCGCATGGACCTGATCGGCCGGAACCAATATGGCGCCGGTCGCCGGCTGGATCTGGTGTTGTATGTTGAGTTTTTGCAACGCTTCGACGATTTCTCCGCCCTCCTTTTCCTCCAAGTTGGAAAACAAGGTTGCATATTCGGTTTTGTTAGCCCACAGCAGCACGGCGATCGCCGTCGCCACCGTGAACGCGAGAGCGGCGATCAAGCCGATTTGTCGGCCGCGCGGCATCCGCATCCAGGTCCTGAGGACCGGCGACGATTTCTCGCTTTGGACGACCGCGGCTTGCCCGCCCGGCACCAGGTTTTTGCTTTCGCTTTGACTGAGTTCCATCTGGCGCTATCGTTTCCGGACTACATGGGCATGTTCATGACGTCCTTGTAAGCCTCCACAAGCTTGTTCCTGACCTGTACCATGGCCTGGAACGACAGACTGGCTTTCTGCAGCGAGATCATCACTTCCGACAGATTGGCATCGGTCGCGCCGGACTCGAACGCTTCCGCCAATTTGTTGGCTTGCTGCTGAGTTTCGTTGACCTTGTCGATCGAATCCTTGAGCAAAGTGCCAAAATCGACCGCGTTATCGGTAGGCAATGCGGTGCTGCGGGCCTGATCCCGCATGATGCGCATTTGTGTGAGAACCTTATTGATATCGAGCTCGCTCATGGTAATGCCCGTTTTTTGTCACTACGCCCATAAATGCATGATCCGCGCCAACGTTATACGGCCGCCAGATGGCCGGCTTCGCGCATCTTGGCAAGCTTGTAGCGGAGCGTCCGTTCGCTGATTCCCAGCCGCTCCGCAGTCGATTTACGGCTGCCGTTCTGCTCCTTCAGCGTATCCAGAATGATTTTTTCCTCGTGGGTCCGCAGGCCGCCCATCAGCGAGTCGGCGGCGGATGAATCGGGCTCCGGCGAAATTCCGTCGCTGCCGTAGAGATCATCCTCGAACACCAGATCTTCGGGCGCGATGCGACCGCCGGATTGGAGTATCAAGGCTCTTTGAATCGAGTTGTCCAACTCCCGCACGTTACCCGGCCATCGGTAGGCCGACAGCCGATCGGCCGCTTCCTTGCTCAGTTCAGGTAACGGTTTGCCGCTACGCCAGTGACGCCGGACAAAGGCTTCCGCCAGCGGAACAATGTCTTCCTTCCGTTCCCGTAACGGCGGGATGGTCAGCGGAAAGACGCTTAAGCGGTAATAAAGGTCTTCCCTGAAAAGCCCGCGGCTGATCCATTCTTTCGGATTCCGGTTGGTGGTCGCCAATATGCGGATATCCAGTGCGAGCGGCTTGCGTCCGCCGAGACGCTCGACTTCGCGTTCCTGAAGAACCCTGAGCAACTTCGCCTGTAGGGGCAGGTTCATCTCGGATATTTCATCGAGCAGCACGGTGCCGCCTTGAGCCATTTCGAGTTTCCCAGGCACTGTTTGGACCGCTCCGGTGTAAGCGCCTTTCTCATAACCGAAAAGCTCCGCCTCGAGCATGTTTTCGGGGATCGCGGCACAGTTTATGGCCACGAAAGGGCCCTTGTGCCGAAGGGAACTCTGATGGATATAGCGAGCCAGCACTTCCTTGCCGGTTCCGCTCTCACCCTGAATGAGCACCGTTGCGTCGGATTTCGCGATCCGTGCCGCCAAGCCTAGCAGCTTTTTCATCGCCGGGCTTTCCGCCACTCGTCCGTCTGTTTTCTCCGGCTTCGGCAGGATACGTCGCGATACCTGCTCGACCAAGGTTTCCGCCGCAAAGGGCTTGACCAGATAGTCGCAGGCTCCTGCCTGCATCGCTTGAACCGCATTTTCAATAGTGCCGTAGGCGGTCATGAGGAGGACCGGAACATCCGGATAGTCCGCTCTGATGCGTTCGAGCAGGCTCAGTCCGTGCAATTTAGGCATCTGCACGTCGCTGATCACCAGTCTTACCTGCGACTCTGCCAATTTGGCGAGCGCCTCCGCGCCATCCCCTGCGGCCATGGTCCGATAACCGGCGATTTCCAAAGTATCCGTCAAGGCCTCCGACAAGGAGGGGTCGTCTTCGACGATCAAAATGTCAGTTTGCTGCATCATCTCCTCCCATAAAGGCGGCACGGCCGGAAAAGTTGCCCGGCAAAGGCGTGCCGCCAGGACTTAAGGGCAGTCGAATACGAAAGGTCGTACCAAAACCCTCCGAGGATTCGCACCAGATTCGCCCGAGATGCGCTTTGACCACGTATTCGGCGATCGCCAACCCGAGTCCGGTGCCGTTGGCTCGGGTTGTGAAAAACGGCTCGAAAATCCGTGCTCTGATGCCTTCGGCAATACCCGGACCATCGTCCGACACGCTGATGTCCAGATATCGAGGCTCGCGCCGATCCGCCACGACCGTTACGCTGCCCTCGCCGCCCATGGCGTCCACGGCGTTGCTGACCAAGTTGATCAGTATGCCCAGGAGCGCGTCGCCGTTGCCGTGCAGATCGTCTTCGTCGGACCGGTTGGCAACCGTGAAACGTATCGATTTGCCCTGCATCAACGGCTCACAGTTTTCCACGAGCTTGGTCATGAGCTCGCTGATCGAGAACCGCTCCTTGGCCAAGGTTCCCATCCGGGCGAAGGTCAGCATATCGTTGACCTGACGCTCCAAGTGGTGGAGCCGCTCGGTCAGCTTGGCTGCAAATTTCGAGCGGTGGGAAACGTCAAGATCGGATTTTGCGAGATGAGAGGCGTAGAGCAGCGCGGTTGCCAAAGGCGTGCGCACCTGATGGGCAAGGCTCGCCACCATTTCCCCCAGTGCCGAGAGTCGCCTTTGATGATCCGCCCACTCCTGGAGAGAGCGCATTTCCGTTACGTCCGTAAGGAGCACGATTTGCCCCGGTTCATCGCCGAGCGGGCTGAGGGTAAGGCTTATGGTTTTTCCATCGGGCAAGAGTCTTTGGTGGGGGTTTTCGACGATCGGCAAGGCATTCAGGACGTCGCGCCACATCCGTCCCAAAAGCGGTTCGCCGAGAAACAGCCCGGCAACCGGGTTGTACTCTACGATCAGACCGCGACCGTCGATCACGACCACGCCGCCCGGCAGAGTCTTCAGGAGTAATTGTAGGCGGTTGGCCAATAACTCTTTTTCGGCCAAGGTTTTCAGTCGCTCGCTTCGGGCAGCCGCGAGCTCTTCGCTGAGACGCGCGACTTGGGCTTCGAGGTCGAGGTAGGACTGGGTCAGATTCTCGGAAAGCGCATTGAATACCTGGAAGGCATCCTGCAAGCGCTGGGCATTGTCGAAAATTTGGTTGACCAAGGGAGCGCCGAGTCCGGTAAAAGTTGAACCTGACCGGCGAGAAGCAATCAAAGTGCCACTTTGTTGCCCCATAAAAACAATGGCTTGGACGGCCTCCTTTTGGAGGGACGTCAAATTACCGTCGTCTCTTCTCCCCGCAAGCCGTATTTGCGCAACTTCTCGACCAAAGTCGTGCGGCGCATTTTGAGAAGATTGGCGGCGTGGGCCACGACGCCGTTACACTCGTCCAGGGCCTGCTTGATCAACTCGCATTCCAGATTGTTCAAATGCTCGCGCAAGTCCAAACCTTCTCCCGGCAAGCGGGCAAGGACGAGTCCATCGGTAGCGGATACACTTTCGGCGTTCGGCTCGCGCCTGAGCGTGGCGTCTTCCGGTTTGACATACTGTTGGAATTTTTCCGGCAAATCTGCCGCATCGACGACGCCGTTTGGAAATAATATCGCTAGACGCTCGATCAAATTGGCCAGTTCACGTACGTTTCCTGGCCAATGGTACCGCTGCAAAACCCGAAGAGCGGCCGGCGTAAGCCGCATGTCTCCCCGCTTTTCGGCTTTGAGACGGGCGGTAAGATCCTCGACCAGAGTCGGTACGTCTTCCAGTCGCTCGCGCAGCGACGGTACATCGATCGGAAAGACATTGAGACGGTAATAAAGATCTTCCCTAAATCGGTTCCGGCCGATTTCCTCTTCCAGATTGCGGTGAGTCGCCGCGATGATGCGTACGTCGCACTGAATGGTCCTATTGCTGCCTACCCTCTCGAAGCAGCGCTCCTGCAAGACTCGCAGCAACTTTACCTGCATCGACAGGGGCATGTCCCCGATTTCATCCAAAAACAGCGTGCCGCCTTCGGCCATTTCGAAACGTCCTTGGCGGGAACTGAGCGCCCCGGTGAAAGCGCCCTTCTCGTGACCGAAAAGCTCGCTTTCCAGCAGCTCACCCGGTATGGCGCCGCAATTCACGGGTACGAACGGCTTGCTTCGGCGGGCGGAGTAATAATGTAAGTTGCGAGCGATAACCTCTTTGCCGGTGCCCGACTCGCCTAAGATCAGAACCGTTGCGTCGGACGGAGCGACTTGCTGAATGAGTTTGCGCGTGCGTTGGACGGCTGCGCTGGCGCCGGTCAAGCTGCGAAACAACTCCGAAGGACGGACGTTGACCACTTCCGGCGCTCCCCGGCTGATCTTTTCGAGGCAGGCGCTCAACGTCGCGTGATTGGTCGGCCAGGCCAATACGGCGGAAGCTCTGTTTTCCAGCCCGGCCGGCAAAGGTCTTGTCGGCGACTTATCCATTACTAGGACAAGCGGCGCTTGCCTGTAAAGCTCCACGATCCGCAAAACCACCTTTTCGATGTCGTCGTCCACGCCGACGAAGATTGCGTCGAATTCCGGTTCAGTTTCGTCTCTGAGGGTATCCAAATCGCATGCGATGACCTCACAATCAAGGAACCTAAGAATAATCCTCAGTTCGGTCAACAAGGCGCTATCGCTTTGGAGTAATAAAATTCGGCGCAAGCCCATCTAGTTTGCTCTCCAATGGCCCGACCCTGAAACGTGAGTCGACCGGTTCGGATGGTATGGTAAATATGCAACAACAAACGGCTTGAAAGTTTAGCCGTCAAAATATCGTCGTCAACAGAACGTTTTTTAGGCGAACATCGAAATGCATCAATTCAGCGAGCGGGAAATAGCGATATAAGCTATTTTTTATTTATTTGAAAAAAGCCGAGTCGCCGATTAGCGACACAAATATTAACGTGACGCGAACGAGACAAGGGAATAGCATGTATACTTTTGACAACAATCGACTTTATGTATCAAGGCGAGCTTTTTAATGGCCAAATTAACGCTCACATTCAGAGGCAAGTCACTCCAGGCCATCACGCTTAGGCCGGGCGAGATCGGCATAGGTCGCGATCCGTCCAATCTCTTGCATATCGATAGTCTGGCCGTTGCGCCCCAACACGCGATTATCGAGTCCACGCCCGAACAAAATATCATTCGTGAAGTCGATAGCGAGTTTCCTGTTTTCGTCAATGACAAAAAGATCGCCGAACATGCGCTCGGTCACGGCGACCGAATTACCGTCGGCAAACATGTGATTTTCTTCACCAAGGAAGAGATCTTCAGATCGGAGAGGCAAGCGGACGCCGAGTCGGAACCGGAAGTCTGGACAGACGCCGATGCCAAATTTTTCAATGGCAGCTTGCAGGTGTTGAACGGACGGCAGATCGGGCTGGTGATACCATTGAAGAAATCTTTGGTTCGTCTCGGAAAAGAAGGCTCCGGCGTGGTCATCATCGCCAAGCGCAAGAGCGGGTATTTTATTTCGCCTTTGGCGGACGGCACCTCGCTGACCATCAACGACAAGCCCGTAAAGGATCAGGCCGTGCTCTTGAACGACGGCGATCTCATCAAGGTCAATGAATCCCTAATGCAATTCTTTCAAGAGTAACCGCACGGAGCTGCTTAATGTCCAGCATCAGGCGTTCGGAAAAACGCCATTTTCATCGTATAGCTCATGACGCGCCCGCCACGCTATTTCATAAAGATGACAGCTTTCCCTGCAAAATCCTGGACCTTTCGCTCAAGGGCTGTCTGATCGAGCTCGATGCGGACCGGCCCCTTGATCCAGACTATATCTACGAACTTCGCATCGATCTGAGCGGGACGGTTCGCATCTTGATGGGCGTTTCCTTAGCCCACCGCAGCGGAACGAAGATCGGCCTCGTGTGCCAACGTACGGATCTGGACAGCATTTCCGCGCTGAAGAGGTTGGTCGAACTCAATTTGGGCGACGAGGAACTGCTCGAGCGAGATTTACAGGCGCTGGCGTCGAGCTCGGACCATTAACCCTCTGTACTACAGCCGCAGTTGTTGGTCTAACGAGGCATAGTAATTGACTGAGGAGGCCACCATGAGGGCTTACCTGGGAAACCGTTGGCCGACCCGGAGGCGGTGCTGATGGTGGACGAGACGGGCTCTCTGAAGAATGGCATCCACTCGGTTGGCGTGAAGCGGCAATACAGCGACACGGCCGGTCGCATCGAGAACAGCCAGACACGTCTTGGCCTAGTCAAGCTGGTGGCACCGGCATCAGTGGAGCGCCGGCAGTGCCATTACCGACGCCGCTGTCGCGGTCATCCACCATAACTGCGGCTGTAGTACTAGACGTCGGACGAAAAGTCGGCCCCGGAAAACTAAAATCGAATTGGGAACCGGACCATATCAACGCCTTCCTTGGCGTCATTTTGGCGGCTGATTGACAAAACCAGAATAAGCCGGATATGGATTTTTCGTGAGTCAGCGACTATGAAAATCTTCTTTTCAAGCCGGGGCACGCCGTACGGTCAGTTTTTTATCTGACATCGGGTTTCGGCGGTCTAAGTAAACATCCACAAATCCGCGGCCACTAACGAAAGTCCGGCCTACTCAGATCGGCTGCGCCGCCTGCTGTTTCTGCAGAATGTACAGAAGATTGCTGTACCTGGACCTAAGGCCGCCAAAGGACAAAATGCTGGCTACTACCTTTACGGAGTGGATCAGCAGCCGAAAGACACCTTTGCCGGGTCTCATGTAGCCGTCGCCATATTCCGCCAGGACGGTAAAGTCATTTTTCTTACAAAAGTCCCATATGCCGCGCCGTGAAACCACCGGATCGTAATGAACCGGATAGGGTTCATAGCCCGGTTTGCCAGCGTTCCGGAAACCCAGGAAAATGCGGTAATAAAGCACATGAAACCAATGCGGTGTCATGCGGGTTATAAACCCATGAACGGAATGGGGGTCTGGTATGCGAATAACGATGATTCCGCCGGGCTTGACCCATCGGCTGAGGTTGTTTAGTACCTGCTCTGCGCCCTTAATGTGCTCGAGGACATACGAGCTGTAGATCACATCGTAGTGATGCTCGGGAAGTTGTACCGAGCGTAGGTCTCCTTCAACCGCTATATCGAGATCGCCGATATCGTCCTTTCTCATCTTTAGCGCGGCTGCGTCGAGGTCAACGCCGGTTAATACATATTCGACCCCGTTAAGATTCAATTGCCATCTCCGGCCACAACCCGCTTCCAGTATCTCCAGCGGCTTCGCGGAAGTCGATTGTGCCTTGATGTAGTCTACGATTACTTCGCACTCTTTTTCTCGACTCTGAATCAGGTCCATTTTGTCACTCCTAAGTAGTTGCCCGATGTGAAATCGCCTCCAAAAACCGACATTGAATCTGAACCCGGACAATATATGAGGTCTTTCGCCGCGTCAAATTCAGTGTTTAATCGGGAAATCTGAATAATCCGGATATCGGTTTTTCTCGGACTGACGGCTTTAAAATCGTCCGTTTCGAGCTGGGCTACAGGAGTGTGGTCAGGTCAGGTTTTTTTATGTTTGATTTTGATTTCGACTCCTTGCGTTTTACCAAGCCGCGCCGCATAAAGAAATCTGAAGCGAATTGCAAAAGTCCGACCGTCCGGCTTCGGTAGTGCTTGATCGACCGAGTCGATACCGGCCTCGGATATGGGCTGGTTTACTCTTACACTCGCAATGTCCGACATTGACAGCCTACCTCGTACGCTGATTACGCGGAACATCTAGTAAATCATCTTACACTCGCAATGTCCGACATTGACAGCCTACCTCCCTGGGCGCATCGTTTCCCAAATCGGCTAGCGCTATGGCGAGCCGGCAGGAGACGGTCCGGTCTTTTCGGAAATTGCCAATCCTGCCGGAGCACCAGAACAGCGGCGAACCGCCGGTCGAGGAAACGCTGAGAGCAAGCATAGCCTGGATGAAACGAAGTAGCATCCAGGGCTTATGCCGTCTCGTTCATCGACCACTCCTCCTGGATTCCGTTTCACTCCATCCAGGCTACGTGCTGAATCGCAGATTTCGGGAACTAATGAATTCCACCCATGATCTGCTTTAAGCCGGTTCTCCTGAGAAAGCAAAGGAACTCCTCGGCTCTAGGAGCGTTCGTTATTAATCAGGCCCGTAAATACCCTCCTGGTATTTCGGGCCGCCGCCCAGGCCGGTACACGCCCGGCCTGGGCTCACGCGGCTTGTCGCCGCGCCGGGGCATCCCTGCCCCGGATTAACCCGGCCTATATTTATAGGCCGGGTTAATAGTATCTTGGTGAGGTCAGCCGGTAGGACGAAGTGAGGAACGACAAATCGGCAGGATTGATGAAAAGTATCCCTGTTTTCCACCCTACCGGGCGCGTCGCGTCCCAATTCTCTCCTGGAGGATTTGTGCCGATCTGCACGGCGGAACAGCCCCCCAGTGTGCGGACAGGGATGGTCCGGCACGAGCCGCATCGTTCTCGATCACAATGCGGCCAGGGCATCGCGCAGACTTCTTACCGGCACGATCTCCAAATTCTTGATGCCCCCTTTCGCGACATTCTTGGCGGGCGCCAAGGCATGGGTGAACCCGTGTTTTGCGGCCTCCTTGAGCCTTTCCTCGCCGTTTTGAACCGGCCTGACCTCGCCATTGAGTCCCAATTCCCCGAATACCACCCAGTCCTTCGGAATGGGACGGTCCCGGTAGCTGGACACGACCGCCAAGGCCACCGCCAGATCGCCCGCGGTTTCGGTAAGGCGCAGCCCGCCCACCATATTGACGAAAACATCCTGGTTGAACAAAGGGATTCCACCGTGCCTATGGAGCACCGCCAACAGCATGGCCAGCCGATTTTGTTCCATGCCCACGGCGACCCGGCGGGGTGACGGCGAATGGGACTCATCGACCAAGGCTTGAACTTCCACCAGAAGAGGCCGGCTGCCTTCGCGCATCACCATCACGACGCTGCCGGGAGCGTCTTCCTCGCCGCGCGACAAGAATAGCGCCGACGGATTGCGCACCTCTCTGAGCCCGGTCTCGGTCATGGCGAATACGCCAAGCTCGTTGACCGCCCCGAAGCGGTTCTTGAACGCCCGAATAACCCGGAACCGGCTGCTCGAATCGCCCTCGAAATAAAGCACGGTATCCACCATGTGCTCCAGCACGCGGGGGCCCGCCAGGGCGCCTTCCTTGGTGACATGACCGACGAGGAATACGGTCGTCGGCGTCTGCTTGGCATATCGAACCAATTGTGCAGCACACTCCCTCACCTGAGCCACGGAGCCCGCCGCCGATTGCAGAATTTCGCTGAACGTGGTTTGGATCGAATCGATGACCAGAACGTCCGGCCGGGCCTCCGATGCAACGGCCAAGATCCGCTCCAGCGAGGTTTCGGCAATGATCTGCACGCCGGCGCAAGACAGTTGCAGCCGCTTGGCGCGAAGGCTTACCTGCCTTATGGATTCTTCGCCGGTCACATAGAGCACCCGCTGGCGTTCGCTCAAGGTAGCGAGGGTTTGCAGCAAGAGGGTCGATTTGCCGATACCGGGATCGCCGCCGATCAGGATGGCGGAACCTGTGACCAGTCCGCCGCCCAAGACTCTGTCGAATTCTTCGATGCCGGTCGGCGTTCTGAAAATTTCTTCCGCTTCGACCTCCGCGAGCGAGACGGGAGACGCGCGTTCGGAGGCCCCTGCATAGCCCGAGAAGCGCGAGGCGGACGGCGCCACCCGATCCTCCACGCCTTCCACCATCGAATTCCAGGAATTGCAGGCCGGACACTGTCCGGACCACTTGGTTTGAGCGTGCCCGCACTCGGTACAGCGAAACACGATCTTCCGGTCTTTGGTACGGCTTACGGCCACGGTTTACCCCCGCTGACCAAAGCGTTCACATCCTGCCGAAAATGCACCGTCACCGCATCGAAGCCGATCTCGCGCATGGCGCCCAAACCCTTATCGAGAGGCATGACGTGATCGGGAGATTCGTCGCTGAAAAGGTGAACGATCCACTGTTCCAAAAGGTCGATGCGGTTAAGCTCGGTAAACGTACGGAAGTATTGCCTTACCTCTTCCTGAGTCGACTGCAGATGGGTCAGGGAATCGTCCAGGGCATAGCGATCGCCGTTGACGAATACCCCTCCCGGCTTTAGAACGCGAAAGATTTCTTCGAGCACTCGGACACGATAGCTATTCAGAAAGTTGTGCAGCGTATAGGCCGAGGCGGCGACGTCTATGCTTGCCGACGGCACTCCCTGTAGATAGGACAGAGCATCGTTTTCGACCAGTCGCAGGCGTCCATGCTCCAAAACGCCGGCCAGATTCCGACGCGCTTGGCTCAACATGGTGGATTCGTTGTCGACCGTAGTAATCATCGCATCGGATCGTGCGCGGATGAGATTCATAGTCGTCACGCCGGTGCCGCAGCCGAGTTCAAGCAAATTTAACGATTCCGTCGAAACCTTGGGCGTCCAGCCGGCCACGAACTCGCCGACTCGCCGGCTCATGTCGGCCGCCGCGGGACAAATCCGCTTTAGCATTTCGTATTCTTCCCCGATCGGGCCGGAAAAAAGTTTTTCAGCAGTCACTTCATTCATGATCGATCATTAAGAGTTACAAATTAAGCATCGGTTCACGGTCGATAAACAATGCGGTAAATCGCCCCGGCCTTATCGTCCGATACCAATAGCGCTCCATCGGGCATTTCCAAGACATCCACCGGTCGGCCGAGGACTTCGCCGTTGGGCCGCAACCAGCCTTCCGCGAAAATCTTGTCGTTGACGGGTTTTCCCCCGCGGAATTCGACCATCACGACCCGATAGCCGACGGGCGCACTTCGATTCCATGAACCGTGCTGGGCGACGAAAAGCTGGCCCCGATATTCGGCCGGAAATTGCTTGCCGGTGTAAAAGCGCATGCCGAGCGGTGCGACGTGGGCCGGATACGTCCACGCGGGCGACTCGAATTCGGCGCAGGATTTCCCTTTGCCGAAAGACGGATCGACGATGTCCTTGCCATGGCAATGCGGAAATCCGAAATGCAGCCCCGGTTTCGGCGCATGATTCAGCTCATCGGGCGGCACGTCGTCGCCCATCCAGTCGCGTCCGTTCTCGTTCAACCACAGTTCTTTCGTTTCCGGATGCCAGTCGAAACCGACGGTATTGCGGATGCCGCGAGCATAAATTTCGAAGTTCGAGCCGTCCTTGTCCAATCGCGTCAGCGTCGCGTAAATGTCTTTTTCGGAAAGGCAGACATTGCAGGGAGCGCCCACGGGGGCATAAAGCTTCCCGTCCGGTCCCACTCGCAGATATTTCCAGCCGTGGTGCACATCCTCGGGATAGCGGTCGAAGACGATCTCCGGCTTGGGTGGGTTCGATACCTGCCGCCCGATGTCCTTGAACCTCAGAATGCGCGGAATCTCCGCAACATACAGGTCGCCATCGACATAAGCGATGCCGTTCGGCATGTTCAAGTTCTCGGCCAGCACCTGGACCTGATCGGCTTTGCCATCGCCGTCCCGATCGCGCACTGCGTAAACCTTGCCCTCCTCCATGCTGCCTACATATACGGTACCGTCGTTCCCCAAAGCCAAAGACCTGGCGTTGGGCGTCTGATCGGTGTAGAGCGCGATTCGAAAACCGGGAGGGAGCTTGATCTCGCTCAACAGCGCTTCGGCCCGGACTTCGGCGCAGACCGTCAAACCGAGCGCACACGCCGCGAGCTTCAGCCAAGAATGTTCTCTTACGTCCATACGTCTCCCTCAATGAGCTGAAAGATTCATGAAAGGCTTGGAGGGCAAAATTGTGTTTACGGCGAACGACTTGATTTTTAATGCTTCGCCTCCAAATATGGTAACACCCACGATTTCCATAGGTGACCGACAATCATGCGCATATTTCTCTTTCTGCTCACTAACGCCGCGGTACTGCTTCTGATCAGCATCGTTTTCCATATCTTGGGGCTCGGCAACTTTCTCAGCCAGCGCGGCGTTCATCTGAACCTCGACAGCTTGCTCCTGATGTCCGCCATCATCGGCATGAGCGGCTCCTTCATTTCGCTGATGATGTCCAAATGGATGGCCAAACAATCCATGGGCGTCTACGTGATCGAGCAACCGACCAATCAAACCGAGCGCTGGCTGGTCGACACTGTCCGGCGCCACGCGCAGCAGGCCGGCATCGGCATGCCCGAGGTAGGGATTTTCGATTCCCCGGAGCCCAATGCGTTCGCGACCGGCATGAACAAGAACGATGCTCTCGTCGCCGTCAGCACCGGTCTTATGCACCACATGAATGCCGATGAAGTGGAAGCCGTTTTGGGACACGAGATCAGCCACGTGGCCAACGGCGATATGGTCACCCTGGGCCTTATTCAGGGCGTAGTGAATACGTTCGTCTACTTCTTCGCCTCCATCGCAGGCCATCTCATCGACCGGGTGGTGTTCCGCTCGGAAGATGACCGTGGCGGGTATGGACCGGCCTATTATTTGACGCAAATTGTGGCGCAAATATTCCTCTCCATCCTGGCGACGATGGTTGTCATGTGGTTCTCCCGCTGGCGCGAGTTTCGCGCCGATGCCGGCGGCGCGCGCCTGGCCGGTCAGAACCGGATGATCGGAGCCCTGAGGGCCTTGCAGCGAGCCCATGACCATAGAGATTTGCCCGGCGAGTTCGCTGCGTTTGGAATCAACGGCGGTTTAGGCTACGGCTTCAAGAAACTCTTCATGAGCCATCCTCCGCTGGAGGAGCGTATCGCCGCTCTGCAGAATCTGCGCTAACGTAAAGCGCCCTTGCCGCCCGCCCGAGAACCCCATCCGGGCGGGCTTTTTTATCGATTGACCACGGGACTACATCCATGAGCATCGAATGGTCGGACCTACTGAGCGAAAGCGAGGCTACCGCCGATTTTCGGGCAAAGGGCGAAGGATCGGCGTTTTGCGGTTTGGCCGATTTAGGCTTGTTGCGGGTTTCCGGCGTCGATGCGGAGACTTTTCTGCAAGGCCAATCGACTTGCGATATCGCCAGCCTTGGGTTCGACGAATCCGGACTCGGAGCTTTTTGTAATCCCAAGGGCCGCGTCATAGCGAGCTTCCGTGTCCTTCGCCGCGTCGAAGGTTATTACCTCTTTGTGCCGGCCGATTTGGTGGAGGCGATACACAAGCGCCTTCGCATGTATGTGCTGCGCTCGAAAGTTTCCATAGAAAATCTGACGCCGCACTGGGGATTCATCGGGCTTTTCCGGCGCGGCTCCGGGCTTCTCGATGGCCAGGGCGGCGACGTGCTGGCGGTCCGCGTCGACCAAAGCTCCGCGCGCATTCTGATTGCCGCACCGAACGAGACCGCCAAGCGACTCTGGGAAGGTCTCCTGTCGTCATCGGATTACAGCCTGGTCAGTTCCGGTGCGTGGCGCTTGAAGGAAATCGAAGACGGTCTTCCGAGCGAAACGCAGGTGACCAGCGAGGAATTCCTCCCGCAGATGCTCAATCTCGATATTCTAGGCGGCGTCAGCTATCGCAAGGGTTGCTATACCGGGCAGGAGGTCGTGGCACGGACGCACTTTCTCGGGCACCTGAAACGACGGATGTTTCGTCTTCGAACGATCAGCGAGCACGAGCCCAAGCCCGGCGATCCGCTCTATCAGTCCGGCGAAGCCGATGGGCAGCGGGTCGGGCAAGTCGTCGCTGCGGCGCCTGAAGCGGAGCGGAGTTTTCAATTGCTGGCGGTTCTGCCTCTCGACCGCTCTCCAGATGCCGATCTCCGGCTCTTTCGACCCGACGGTCCGGCCGCCGAGTTTCTGACTTTGCCCTATACTTTCGACGTTCCATAACAATAATGCGGATAGAGTTCAGTCAAATATGGACCTAAGAAACGAGCAGGTCTTTCTCGATTACATCAAAGCCGCGATCGAGAACGATAAATTGCAATTGCCCACGATTCCTGAAGTCGCCCTCAAGGTTCGCCAAGCGATCAACAAGGACAACGCGTCGGATGCCGAGATAGCAAAAACGATTTCGTCCGATCCGGCGCTTTCCGCGCGGCTCCTGCAAATCGCCAACAGTCCGCTCTACAGGGCCAGACAGAAAATCGACAATCTTCAAGCCGCCATCACCCGAATGGGACATAACACCATACGCAGTTTGGTGATGAATTTGGCGATGAAGCAAGTTTTCAAACCCACTTCCCTGTTGTTGGAAAGCCGTTTTCACGACATTTGGCAACACAGTCTCAATGTCGCCGCCGTGAGCCGCGCTTTGGCGCTGCGCGCCCGTCCGCTGGATCCCGACCAAGCCATGCTTGCCGGGCTTGTTCATCAGATCGGTAAACTGCCGATCCTCGCGTTGGCGGAAAAGTTTTCCGAACTATTGGAAGATGATGCGGTGCTGGAAAACCACCTCGAGAATTTGCACACCCAGATCGGCAAAATCATCATGGAAACTTGGGGGCTCCCGGACAGTTTGAGTCGTGCGGCCTGGGAATATAGGGATTTCGAGAGAGGCGGCAACCCCGCGCCGGATTATGTGGATCTGGTGCAGGTCGCTTATCTGGAAAGCGTGATGGGCACGAAGGCAGCGCCCGATGTCGACCTTTCGGGCGTCCCGGCCTTCACCAAGCTCGGACTCGATCCCGAAATCGAAGTCCTGGAAATCGAAGGCGTCGCCGCCGAAGTCGAAGAAGCACAGCAACTGTTTGCGTAAGCGCAAAGTAGGTCGGCAATCCTTTGCCGACAAACCCGTTTGTCGACCGATTTTGCGTCGGGAAGGGATTCCCGACCTACATGGCGACACAAGTTCGTAGGCCGGCAATCTTTTGCCGGCGAGTCCGCCATAGCTAGGCGATTCGACTCAAGGCTGATAACGCGGCGCGGACTCCAGCCATTCATGCCATACCGCCATGCCCACGGCCAGAATCACCGGTCCCACGAATAAACCTATGAACCCGAAGCTGGCCAACCCGCCCAAGACTCCGAACATCACGACCACGAACGGAATGCGGGTGGTGCGGCTGATGACCAGGGGGCGGACCAGGTTGTCAATCCAACTCACGACCAAGGTTCCCCAGAGGAACAACACGGCTCCGGCCCAATAGTCTCCGTTCAGCATCAGCCAAAGGCTTGCGGAAACCCAGACCGCTACCGTCCCGAAAGGGATCAGCGCGAAAAACGTGGTGAATGCGGCGAGAAGGACCGGCGCCCTGATGCCGACAATCCAGTACCCTATTCCGGCCATGACGCCTTGGGCTATAGCGGTCAGTACAATGCCGTAAACGACCGCCTTGACGGTCACTTCGGTGGTGGAAAGGTACTCGTCGGCGCGTTCGCCCAGAGCCAGCAACAACCCTTGACGCACCTCATAAATCAACCGGTGCCCGTCGCGGTAAACGAAAAACATCAAGAATACGGTGAAGAAAAGCTTCGCGCCCAGGTAGCCGACGCCTTCCAACATGCCCACGACTCTACCGGAAAGTCCGGTCAGCCAAGGCAATACATACCGGCGCATCAAGCCCTGCAAGTCCTCGAATTGATCGAATATGAACTGTAGCTCGGCGCCGAGAATGGGAATCTTGCTTAACCATTCGGGCAACTCCGGTTTCTGGTCCAGCCAGGCGGGGAGTCGCTGGAAAAACTCGACCATTTCGGCCTGAAGAATAATGGTCAGGCCGATAAACGGAATGATCAGCAAGGCGGCCAAAAGCAAAGTCATGGTAAGCGCGCTGAGGCTGCTCCGTCCTTCCAACAAGCGCGTTAGGCGAACGTGGAGAGGCCATGTCGCATAAACCAAGATCACGGCCCAGCCGATCGGCTGCAGGAAAGCGCTCATGACCTGGAAGATCAAGAACACCAGTACGGTCAAAAAGACGCCTAGCGTGATAAAGCGCAGAACTCTGTCGATGGTTAGTCTCCCCGACGTGATAGAGGCGGTTCCTTTTCCGTCAAACCTGCCTGTTTGGCTGAAGCCATATGCCCAAAAACATTGCGATACTCAGAAGCTCATGTAGGGCGGAATAGCGTACTCGCGTATTCCGCCGTTCCAATCGGCGCATTACGCTAGCGCTAATGCGCCCTACGAAGGCTTCTGATAGCCGCCTTCGCGGCACGATACGCAGAAGCGTTTCTTTTCCCCGTCGAGTCGAAGCGCCGTCAACTCCCCTCCCCACAGGCAGCCGGTATCGATCCCGTAAACATCATCGTCGGCATAAAACCCTAAGGTCGACCAATGGCCGAAAACGATTTCGGCCCCGGCGCTTTTCCGTCCCGGCACCTTGAACCAAGGCATCAGATGAGACGGTTGCGTCCCGGGACCGCCTTTCTCCTTGAAATCGGTACGCCCGTAGCGGTCGCAGTACCGAACGCGCGTAAAACAGTTGGTGATGAAACGCAGCCTGTCCCATCCCTGCAAGGTCTCTGTCCAAAGATCGGGTTGATCGCCGTACATATGCCGAAACAGCTCAACGAAATCATCGCCCTGCAAACAGCTTTCCACCTCCTTGGCATAACGTTCTGCATCCTCCGCACTCCACTGGGGCGGCAAACCGGCGTGAATCAAGTAAAATGCTCCGTCTCGAAACAATAACGGACGGCGGCGCAACCAATCGACGAGGATGTCGCGATCGGGAGCGGTGAGGACATCGGAAAACGTGTCCTTGCGCTTTGTCCTCGACACGCCGTGTGCCACGGCGAGAAGATGCAGGTCGTGATTGCCGAGCACGGTAACGGCCCTGTCCCCCAAGGATCGGATAAACCGTAGAGTCTCCAGCGATTGCGGGCCGCGGTTGACCAAATCGCCCGTGAACCAGAGCCGGTCCTCAGCCGGATCGAAACGGATCTGGTCCAGAAGACGTTGAAGCTCGGCGAAGCAACCCTGTACGTCGCCAATTGCGTATATCGCCATCGATCAGTGCAAGGTTCGCGGAATGGCCAGGGTGAACGACGGTATTTCGGCATCGAAATGCTCACCGTCATCGGCAATCATTTGATATTCGCCTCGCATCGTGCCCACCGGCGTTTCGATCATGGCGGCGCTGGTATAGCGAAAGGATTCGCCCGGAGAAAGATGAGGCTGTTCACCCACTACCCCTTCCCCGCGGACTTCCTGTATCTTTCCGTGCGCATCGGTGATGATCCAGTGCCGGGATACCAATTTCGCGGGCACGTCGCCGGCGTTCCGGATGGTGATGGTATAGGCGAACACATAGCGGTTCGTCTCCGGGGAGGATTCGGCTTCCAGATAATCGGTTACGGCGTCGATATCGATACGATACTTGTTGTTCATGGCTTGGACTATGGTTACAGACGATTGTTTTTTTGCCGATAGTTTAAACGGAAGAGAGTTCTTCAAGCACCTTTCGCAACCGCCGACGAGCTGGATCACCATGGAGTCGCGCGGCGCGTTCCGGAGTACTCGGCAATTTTAAAGAATGTCTTTCGGACCAAACCGGTTTTCGCTATGTTAAAAAAAGCCATGCTCGTTCTTGCCCTGCTCGCGTCGACAACCGTTCTGCAAGCGGAAGATCCGAATCAGGCACTGTTCGCCGCGGCCGCATCCGGGCAGCTGGAACGGCTGGATTCGCTGCTCGCCCAGGGCGCGGACGTCAACGGCAAAAACGGCGCCGGCCGCACGCCGCTGATGGCGGCGGCATTTTCGGGCAATGTCCGCGTGATCAGAAAGCTTTTGAGTTTCGGCGCCGATCCCGATGCAGCGGACCAGCGCGGGGTGACCGCGCTCATGGAGGCTGCCGCGCAAGGCTACGAGGATGCCGTCAGGGCGCTGATCGCCGGCGGAGCGGACGTTTCCGCAAAAGAAAATTCAGGACTCACGCTTATCGATCGAGCCAAGAAAAGCGGGCATATGCGGATCGTAGCGATATTGGAACAAGCCGCGATGGTTAAACCCGTCTCGGAAGGCAAAACGGATGACGGAACGTCCGCGAACAAAAACCCGGACAACGTCAAGAAATAACGGACCGAACCTAAGAGGACAGGATCGTGCACATTCATATTTTGGGCATCTGCGGGACATTTATGGGCGGTTTGGCGATCATGGCCAAACAAATGGGCCATCACGTCACCGGCTCCGACCAAAACGTTTATCCCCCCATGAGCACCCAGCTCGAGGAGCAAGGAATCGCGCTCATGAAAGGATACAGCCCGGAGAATCTGGACCCGGCGCCCGACCTGGTCGTGGTAGGCAATGCCATCTCCCGCGGCAATCCGGAAATAGAAGCGGTGCTCAATCGGGGACTCGCCTACACGTCGGGTCCGCAGTGGCTTTATTGCTATGTGCTGAAGAACTCCTGGGTGCTGGCCGTGGCCGGAACGCACGGCAAAACGACCACATCGAGCATGCTCGCCTGGATACTCGAAAGCGCGGGACTCAAGCCCGGCTTTCTGATCGGAGGCGTTCCGCTCAACTTCGGCTTGTCCGCGCGTCTGGGCGACGGCCGGTTTTTCATCGTCGAAGCCGACGAGTACGATACCGCTTTTTTCGATAAACGTTCCAAGTTCGTCCATTACCGGCCGCGCACGACGATTCTCAATAACCTGGAATTCGACCACGCCGACATTTTTCCCGACCTCGCCGCAATCCAGCGGCAGTTTCACCACTTGATACGCAGCATTCCGGGAAACGGGCTCATCATCGCTCCGGAGACGGACAAAACCCTGGCCGAAGTCCTGCAAATGGGTTGCTGGACGCCGGTCGAGAAAACGACTTTGGAAGAAAATCCCGAGAACGCCGTTTGGCGTGCTGCTCTGTTGGCACCCGACGGCAGCCAATTCCAGCTTTACCACCAGGGACGGCCCAGCGGCGTCGTGGAATGGAGCCTGACCGGCCGCCACAACGTGATGAACGCGCTTTCCGCCATCGCCGCAGCTCACCATGCCGGCGTAAGCCCCGAAGAGGGCGCGGCCGCGTTGAGCATGTTCAAGAATGTCAGACGCCGACTGGAAGTACGCGCCCGCATCGACGGAATCACCCTTTACGACGATTTCGCCCACCATCCCACCGCCATCGCCACGACGCTCGAAGGCTTGCGCGCGCGTGTCGACAGCGCCCGCATCATCGCCGTGTTGGAACCCAGGTCCAACACCATGCGCATGGGCGTTCACGCCGATACGCTTGCCGATTCCTTGAAGGCTGCCGATCAATCCATCATTTTCCAACCCGAAGACCTCGGTTGGGACGCCGAGCAGGCAATTCAGGGAGCCGAACACATTAGCGTATGCCGCTCGCTGGATTCAATCGTGGAGCGACTGGCGAAAGACGCCCGCCCCGGCGACCATCTGGTTTTCATGAGCAACGGCAGCTTCGGCGGGATTCACAAAAAGGTCGAGGACGCTTTGCGCGCGGCTATGTAATGTACGCACCGCGCGCATTTGCCGCTCAGTGCCAAAACGGCTTGGCCTATCGGAAGTGTAAGGGTAGGAGCCGCAACCGGGTGCGATTCGGATCAATGGTGAGCAACGCACCTTCTTCCAGCTCGGCCGTCATTTGCAACAGGGCATCGCTAACCGGCTTGCCGATTGCGCCCGGGCTGACATCCTCGGCACGAATTTGCACGACGCTGGGTTTCTCGCCGTGGGTTGCCGCAAGAATCGCGCTGAAGTCCAGGTCGTGCGTGAGCACCACGTAGCCGTTAGCCTTGGCGAAGGCCATGATTTCCGCGTCCGGGGCATTGGCTGCGCCCAGTGTAGACCAGTGCGCCGCCTCGAAGCCCGCGTCAGCCAACAGGCTGACCCAGCGCGGTGACAGATTCATGTCGACCAATAACTTCATGCGCTCGCCAGCGTAATTTCCCGTTCTTCCGCACGCCACGCGGCGTAGCGTAGCGCCTGTAGGATATCCTCGCGTTCGAGGTAGGGATAATCCGCGAGGACCTCTTCGATGCTGTGCCCAGCTCCGATTTGGCCGACGATCATACCGACCGTTACCCGCATGCCACGGATGCACGCCTTGCCGCCCATGACGCCGGGTTGCTGAGTAATGCGGTTTAGTGATTCCATGTTCATCTCCTCATCTTAATTTATTGCGAGACTAGGCTATTGAGACCAAATTTCAAGAACTATTTTCGAACATGAACCTATGCGTTGCGCACGTTCCCCGGCTTAAGGTCATGGCGTAGAATGCTGGTCCAGGATTAAATATGCAGAAATCAGTATTGGAATTTACTCCATGAGAACCACGTTATTGACCCGGCCTATAAATATTGGCCGGGTTAATCCGGGGCAGGGATGCCCCGGCGCGGCGACAAGCCGCGTGAGCCCAGGCCGGGCGTGTACCGGGCCTGGGCGGCGGCCCGAAATACCAGGAGGGTATTTACGGGCCTGATTAATAGATATCGACGACCGCTTGCTGAGTGAGGCCAATGAACATGTCAGTTTGACTCGTTTGATCGAGGAAGGTCTTTCGATGCGACTGCGCACTTCGCAACGTTCTGGCAAGATGCGCCAGGTATTGCCGGTCTACGCCGGACGGGGTGGATTGCGGCCGACGATACGCGACACATTGACCCAGCGCACCCTACTCGAGGCGGCAGATGAAGCGGATTCGGCCCAGTGACGCCCGATGTCAATGTCCTTTTGGCCGCCTCTAGGCAGGATCATCCGCACCATCAGTCGGCCCTGGCTTGGCTGGAGATGCCCTAGCCAAAAGCGTCGAAGGGCAATCGTTGGCCATTTTGCCGGTGGTGGCTTCGGGATTCCTGCGCCTAGCCACGCATCCCAAGGTTTTTAGGTTTTTGTGGAGCCTACGCCCCTTGATGCGGCTTTGGCTTTCCTGCGTGCCGTGCTGGATTCGCCAGGGATGGTCCTACCTTCGTTGGGCGACGAATGGCCAGAGGTCGAGCAATTGTGCGTGCGACACAATCTGACCGGCAATGCGGTCCTGGATGCCTGGATTGCCGATGCAGCGCAAAGCCATCATTTGCACCTGGTGACTTTCGACAAAGGCTTTAAAGGCTTTCGTAAATTGCTGAAGTCCAGCATGGTGACGGTGCTCAAGGCGTGAGGTATCAGTACACAAATGCGTTCAATACGTTCCCTGCATGGCTTGTGGGTCCGCGATTCTTGGCCGCCCGGTGGGTTTGTAGGATGGGCTCAGATACGACAAATCAGCAGGACGACCGATTACTAGCCTCATTCCTGACGCTCATCCTTCGGGCCGTGCCTCGCACGTTCCAATCGACCAAAGCCATCTCAGGCTTTCGGCGCAGGGCAAACGTCGTTTACCACATTCGGCTCCCGGCGAATTGGTACGCGGCAAGCAGCGCGAAAAACACCGGACGGGGATTGTGCGGCATGAACCGCACCCGCATGGTTCGCGGTACATGGCTCGTAGATCGGTAATTCTTTGCCGACGACCGTATCTGAGGGCAAATGACCTTAAGGAGCTCTGAACAAGTGGATTCCGTTCATGCCCCTTCGATAGGCTCAGGAGAGCGTTCGACAAGTCTGTCCTGAGCCGACTCGAAGGACTTAATCAGAGCTTCCTTAAGGATCAAGAGCAGCCGTGTAGAGTATGGCACCAGGCTCGCTGCCCCGAACTGGAGGTCCTGGTTACCGTCATTAAAAGTATAAAAAAGGTTCTATAATTATTCTTTTTCTGCTATATCCCCAATATGGCTTTCGAATATGATCAGGACAAAAGCTCCGCTAACAAGCACAAACACGGAATTGATTTCGATGAGGCGCAAACTTTGTGGGATGATCCCGATCTTATCGAGATTCCAGCGAAGACAGTGGACGAACCGCGCTATTTGGTCATAGGCATGATCGGCGGCAAGCATTGGTCAGCGGTCGTCACCTATCGAAACGAGAACATCCGTCTGATTTCCGTCAGGCGCTCCCGGAAAGAAGAGATAGAAATCTATGAAAGCTTCGGATTTTGACGAGAAATTTGATGCAGGCGAGGACGTGACGGCCATGCTCGATCTTGAAAAGGCGCGCCGCCCCGGCCTGGAGCAGAAGCGCGTCAATGTGGATTTTCCCGTCTGGATGGTGCGTTCGCTCGATCGAGAAGCGCATCGGCTAGGTGTGACTCGTCAATCCCTAATCAAGCTCTGGCTAGCGGATAAGTTGCAACACCACTAAGAGCCTACCAGGCCGTTCGCCCTGAGCCTGTCGAAGGGCCTGTCCTGAGCCGAGTCGAAGGGTTTTGGGACCTACCGGGATAGGCTCTAAGCCGTCGAAGAATAGCCAAATTTGCTTTGAGCCACCGAAAGACTGCCCTGCCTGGTCAATTTGGTACTGGGATTCCTTTGTCACCCCAACCTACGCACTTCCGTCGTTGGGCGACGAATGGCCAGAGGTCGAGCAATTGTGCGTGCGACACAATCTGACCGGCAATGCGGTCCCGGATGCCTGGATTGCCGATGCAGCGCAAAGCCATCATTTGCACCTGGTGACTTTCGACAAAGGCTTTCGTAAATTGCTGAAGTCCAGCATCGTGACGGTGCTCAAAGCATAAGGTATAAGGTACGCCGTGCATACACCGTATGGCTTGTAGGTCGGCAATCCTTTGCCGACAAATGTGTTTGAAGGACACACAATTGTCAGGGGCGAAGTGCAATCATTCGTGATTTTTATATGACAGGGCTATCCCAAAACTGGACGCAATGAAGCCGATTTCCGTCATCATCGTCAACTTTAACGCTGGCCATTTTCTTTCCGACTGCGTGCGCTCGGTACTCGCATCCACCGTACCGGTCGAAGTAATCGTCGTCGACAACCGGTCCACCGACGACAGCATGGATATTCTGCGCCGTGATTTTCCGGACGAAGATCGGTTGAAAATCATCGAAAACCAGGAAAACCTCGGCTTCGCCAAAGCGAACAATATCGCCCTGCCTGTCGCACAAGGCGACTATCTCCTATTCCTGAATCCGGACTGTCTTATCCGGCCCGATACGCTCTCCAGAATGCTAACCGTGATGGAGCAGCACCCGCAGACCGGAATGGCGGGCTGCCTGATCCTCAACCCGGATGGCAGTGAACAATCCGGCTGCCGGCGCGCCGTTCCGACGCCGTGGCGGACGTTTGTCCGGCTCACGAGTCTATACAGGCTCTCGAAGTACCATCCAAAACTGAATAGCTTTATCCAAACGGACACTCCCCTACCAACCGAACCCGTCGAAATCGAAGCCATCTCCGGCGCATTCATGCTGGTGCGACGCAGCGCCCTGGAAAAGGTCGGGCCTTTGGACGAAGGCTATTTCATGCATTGCGAGGACTTGGACTGGTGTATGCGATTCCGGCAAGCGGGATTCCAGATTCTTTTCGTACCCGACATCGAAATCCTGCACGTCGGCGGCGTTTGCAGCGCCTCGCGGCCGGCCTTGGTGGAATACTACAAGCACAGAGGGATGGTTCGCTTTTACAGAAAGTTCTTCCGCCATCAATATCCGACCGGTCTCATGTGGCTCGTTATGGCGGGCATCGGCATTCGGTATTGCGCAAGATCGTTGGCAGTCATGATCAGCCGGAAAAAGAAGGGCGACGCTGCCGACTCCTCGAATACACACCCTGAACCGGTCGAATCGGTCGAACATCCTCTCCCTACCCGGCGGGCAATCGTTACCGGAGCCACCAGCTTAATCGGCGATTTTTTGTTACCCGCTTTGCTTCGAGCCGGTTTCGATGTTCACGCCATAAGCCGCAAGCCGCCGATTCCGGCAACTCATCGGCACATTATCTGGCATCGACAGGACATCAGTAAAGGCGGATTAGCTGAAACCTACGGGGCTGAAATATTGATCCATTTGGCCCCTTTATGGACGTTACCGCCTCTATTGGAAGGTCTCGCCGGCGCAGAGATAAAACGCATCATCGCTTTCAGTTCGACCAGCCTCTTTACGAAAGAGAACTCGGGGTACGAACAAGAGCGTGAAATGGTAAGCAAGCTAAAAAAAGCCGAGGAGGACCTTCATGCTTACTGCGCAAAACGGAATATCGATTGGACGATCTTTCGGCCCACGATGGTCTACAGCCTGGGAAGAGACAAGAACATCACAACAATTGCCCGTTTTATCAAGCGATTCCGGTTTTTTCCCTTGGTCGGAACCGGCGATGGATTACGCCAGCCTGTTCACGCAGAAGATCTGGCACTGGCCTGCCTCGATGCTATAGATAATCCGAGGACATTCAACAAGTCTTATAATTTAAGTGGCGGAGAGATTCTTACCTATCGGGATATGGTAAATCGGATATCCATGCATCTTGGAACTAGATGCAAGATCATTCATATACCGCTGCCACTTATGAGATTTGCCCTTGGCTGGCTATCTAATTTGCCTGGATATCATAAAGTGACACCTGAAGCAGCGAATCGTATAAATTCCGATATGTGTTTTGATCATCGTGATGCAGCTTTCGATATTAAGTTTACACCACGTGGTTTTCTGAAGCATTGATTGTGTCTAGCAGAAGAGTCACAACAAATACTACATTACCTATTAGATTTACTAACTTGAGATCCCATTGATGAACTTGGTGATCTTGCTTCGTAAATTTAGTGTCTTGAATGGTGTCGGAAATCCCTTAACCATTATTTCTCTGATATCTGCAATCTTGACCTTACGATTAGCTTGAATGGCTTTGCGCTTTTTAAGCATGACCGGAATATTTTTTACAGCATCTATTTTCGCGTTTAATATTACCCTGCCCTGACCAAAAAAAGAAAACCAAAATATACTAATAATATTTAAAATCAGATGCTGGGGAAGATAAATCCAGCACAACGGGTATGGCATATTTTTTATATATGTCCATACGATGTTGCGATGGCCATGATACACCGAAAAGTTACTGTGCCGTCCTGTCGAAGCCGACCCTACATGTAAGACGATAGCGTCTGGGACGTAAAGACAGCGATATCCGGCCAAGCGCATGCGGAAGCCTAGGTCTACATCTTCCACATAGCAGAAATAGTCCTCGTCAAAGCCGCCCGCTTCTAAAAAGGTATCCCTACGATAAAGCGCTGCGGCTGCGCAGGGTGAGAAAATCTCCATGGGTTCTCTATAGATATTGCTAACATTAACCCCATGGCCCTGCCGCCATACTAAACCGCTCGTATGATATGCATCCCCGACGCCGTCTAATAGAGTTGGATTATCGGCGGCAAGTAAACGGCTTCCAAAAAACGAGTATTCTGGGTATTCCTTCGCTGCCTTCACTAGATTGCTCAGCCAGTCCGGTTCCGGAAAAGCATCGGGATTTAAAAGTGCAATCCAATCACAATCCTTTGCCAACTGCACCGCCACATTATTTCCAGCTGCAAATCCACGATTGTGGCCTAAACAAATGATTTCGGCAGATTTCAGCTCAGATTGAGCATTAACAAGAGAGTCGTCAAACTCGCCGTTATGTATAACTATGGTGCGAAATTCTCGGAATGTCTGCCTTCGAAGCGAGGATAGGCATTTGCTTAAGAAAGCACCTGAATTCCAGCTAACAATGATGACAGCGACCTTTGGCATAGGATTGATCATCGATATTAACCCAAATGCAAGGCTAACAATTGCCAAGAGCTATTATCGGGTGTCAGTAACCGGATGTGTATCAGATTTCCAACGATATCACGATCACCGACGACATATACAAAATCTTTGTCAGTTTTGGATAGAACTCTTGCTGGAAATCCATTTATACATACATCCAAATTAGCAGTGCCCTTGCATTGAATAAACAATTCATGTGGAACCGCATCTTTGTACCAAGGGAGAAATATCTCACATTCACCTTGCACCTGATGTGAATAAGAATCAAGGCCATAGAGCGTTTTTCCGTTCGGCAGCGAGCGCCGATGTAAATGGCTCTTAATGAAACGGATAAGATTTATTCCATGAAATGCAATCCGTTCCCTGAGAGAGGCATGTTTGGACAAAAGGTCCTGATAGTAAAATCCAACCAGGGATCGCATTGTATGCTTAAGATTGGCATTATTCCTTAAGTGGTTAAATATCTCGATATATCTTGCCTTGGAACCACTGGCTGTTTTGGTTTCCTGGTACATCCGCACAGCGGATAAGGGTTTTCTCATATAATAAAATTTCGCACCAGTTTCATAGAGGCGGGTCCACAAATCCCAATCCATGATGTAGTGCAAGTCCGGATTAACCGGGCCCGCCTTCTCCAAAGCCGTTCGGCGAGCAAAACAGGACGGCTGCGAAATACAACAACTCCGTTTAATTAGTGAGATATCCTCGCTAATCTCCGGAAAATATCCGGAAAACTGACCGTTTTGGTCAACGAATACGCAGTCACCATAAACCACATCAATATCCGGCCGTTCAACGAATATTCTCTCAACTTCGTTTAAGGTATAGGGAAAGTAATAATCGTCGGCGCATAGCCATGCGACTATCTCGCCGCAGGTGTTATCCCAGCCTTCTTGAATAGCGGCCGACTGCCCCCTGTCAGGACCGTGCCGGTGATAGCTCAAGATATCTCGGTAGTCGTCAAGTACGTCCTGTACGCTATCGTTGGGAGTCGCATCCATCACAGCTAGCTCGAAACAGCTAGTCTGAGCACGAATGCTAGCTAATGCAGTAGGAAGAAATTGGGCTTGCCCAAATATGGGCATGGCTATGCTGAATTGCACCGCTTGATCTTTGGATTTAAGTTGTATGACGGGAGATCAACTGCGACTTCCATCGGAGAAAGTCGCAAGATAGTCCTGATAAGCCATTGCGATACCGTCTCGCAGCGAAGTTTTCGCCCGCCAACCAAGTTCACTCAACCGGGTAACATTGAGCAACTTGCGCGGAGTACCGTCAGGTTTGGTCGTATCCCAAACGATCTTGCCCTTGAATCCGACAATTTCGCGGATTAGCTCAGCGAGATCGCGAATCGAAAGGTCCTCACCGCAGCCAATATTGATCAGCGGAGGCTGATCATTGGAAGCGCAAATACCGGAAAACTGATCTTCCGGGAGAGTCATGAGATGGAGCACCGCGTCTGCTAGATCGTCACTATATAGGAACTCTCGCCGTGGAGTTCCCTTGCCCCAAACCACAACCGAATCGGCATCGACCAGTTTTGCTTCATGCATCTTACGGATCAATGCCGGCAGTACGTGTGATGTTTCAAGATTGTAGTTATCGCCCGGCCCGTAGAGATTGGTTGGCATGACCGCCAAAAAACGTGTCCCATATTCGCGGTTGTAGGCCCAACACATCTCGATGCCAGCGATTTTGGCAACTGCATAAGGTCGATTGGTGAACTCCAAGGGACCTGAAAGTAGATAGTCTTCGCTTATCGGTTGAGGGCAGTCACGCGGATAAATACAGGAAGAGCCCAGAAACGATAGGCGCTTAACCCCAACCCGCATAGCCTCATGAAGCACATTGGTTTGGATAGCCAAGTTCTCATGGATGAACTGCGCCGGATAGGTAGAATTCGCGAGAATACCTCCCACCTTGGCGGCACACAGAAACACGTATTCCGGGCGTTCATTTTCAAAGAACGCATTGACTGCAGGCTGATTCGTCAAATCCAGCTCGCTGTGACGCCGAGTGACAATATTGCCGTAGCCATACGTGTGTAACCGGCGATGAATAGCCGACCCGACCAGGCCGGTATGACCAGCTAAATAAATCTTGTCTTGTTTATCCATTGCTTACTCGTGATAGTCGTAGGTACGGTAGCCTTCGCGACGGCATAGCTCGTCCTTCTCGGCCTGCTTAAGATCCTCACGTACCATCTCCGAAACCAGTTCTTTAAACGTTGTCTTCGGATGCCATTCCAGCTGCTTTTTTGCTTTGGCAGGATCGCCAAGTAAGGTTTCTACTTCACTGGGGCGAAAATATCGGGGATCAACGGCTACGACGACAGGATTTTCCCCTAGAGTTTTGCCTAAACCCGAGGTGGCAATTCCCACCTCATCGACCCCATTCCCCTGCCATTCAATTTCAACTCCGACCTCTCCGAATGCCACTTGAACAAATTCGCGAACCGAGTGTTGCTCTCCTGTGGCAATCACGTAATCCTCCGGCTTATTCTGCTGCAGGATGAGCCATTGAGCCTCCACGTAATCGCGCGCATGGCCCCAATCCCGTTTCGAATCCAGGTTGCCTAGGTAAAGCTTGTCCTGAAGACCGAGCTTGATGCGCGCAACGGCACGAGTGATCTTCCGGGTAACAAAGGTTTCTCCGCGGATAGGCGACTCATGATTGAAGAGAATGCCGTTACAAGCATACATGCCATAAGCCTCACGATAATTTACGGTAATCCAATAGGCATAGAGCTTGGCCACGGCATAAGGTGACCTTGGATAAAAGGGTGTCGTTTCCTTCTGAGGGATTTCTTGAACAAGTCCGTACAGTTCGGATGTGGACGCCTGATAAAAACGGCTTTTCTTCTCCAAGCCCAGAATGCGGATCGCTTCAAGAATCCGCAAGGCTCCCAATGCATCCGAGTTGGCTGTGTATTCCGGCTCCTCGAAAGACACGGCCACATGACTCTGGGCCGCGAGATTGTAGATCTCGTCCGGCTGAACCTGCTGAATAATCCGAATCAGACTGGTCGAATCCGTCAAATCTCCATAATGCAAAACAAAGTTACGGTTCTCGACATGAGGATCCTGATACAAATGATCGATACGATCGGTATTAAAAAGAGAGGCTCGCCGCTTGATTCCATGAACGATATACCCTTTGCTTAACAGAAATTCGGCCAGATAGGCACCGTCCTGTCCGGTAATACCAGTAATGAGTGCATTCTTTCCCACTTTAATTCCTACAAAATAAAATTAAACAATAATTATCTAACTGGTCTAATACAAAAATACCAAGCAATATTTTTGCTCGTTTGCCATCAAACCATGTGAACAATAAGCCACTTTGTACCAAATTAGTTGTCACATGGAGATTCCAAAACGGAGTATTCCAGCCAACCTATGGAATTCCACGGTATAATTCAATTGCGTTCTTCAATCCTAAGATTTCGCACCAGAAACGAGAGTAAGCGAGTATCCGCCCCTAATTTAGTAGGCACTCCATCTGCCTCAAGAAGAACATTGTTGCTCCCTTGACTAAGTTTAATTGCCATATCAAACGCCACTTCACGGTCCTTTTCTCGGAGATCGACAATACCAATCTGTTTATCGTCCTGCATTATTTTTATCTTGCGCGGATATTCCGCGCTAGCAATTTTGCCCTTAATGCGTGCATTAGTTTCGATATCTGTACTAATCTCTAACGCTGAAGAACCAGTAGACCATCGCCACCAATTCTGCGCCTGTCCTTCCAATCCATACCACCCAGACAGAAACTTAAGTTTTGGTGCTTGTACCTCCAGTACTTGCAGGTTTCTTAATGCAAACGATAACAATCGATTATCTTGGCCGATCCTAACGGGTTCTTTGTTGACCTGAATTCGAATTTCATTTTTACCTGTGTGCAGCTGCAACAATTGGGGTGGGAATTGCTGAAAACCAGGCTGCCGAACAAAAATATGGTTCATAGATAAATCGGACGTCAAAACTGTTATTTCCGTCGGTACTTCCGCCCCCATTACTTCTCCTTTCAAGACTACGTTTACATCCTTAGCCGCTTCGATAGTAAATTTGGCATTTCGATCACACCATCGCCACCAATTACCTGAATTGTCGGTTTCTTTTTCATACCACCCATCACCAAATTGAATCGGGAACAATAGATCTTTAAGAATGGCAAGGTGTGCAGGTAACTCGGTGAGTGTCCTACTGACGGAATCGGACCTACCCACGACTAGGTGAGTCTCGCTGAGTACAATATTTCTCGATTTCTCATTCATCCATCCGCTTATGTAACCATCGTTACGCCAATCGCTGAAAACAGGTCTAGGATGAAGAAAATAAGCTAGCATTTGCCTGTGCTTTATCAGCTCATCATCTGACAATCTCAATTCGACAGGACCGTCAGGGAATTGCTTGTTTATGATCTCGGCTGCTTGCAAATAAGCCTCAAAAGGCCGCTCGGAGCCCGTTGTAAGCCGTATCTCTTGAGTTGCACGATAATCGATCCAAGACCCTATTATTGCTGAGAGAATAACGGTGATAGCCGTTAGAAATGTTAGAAATATACGTGGTATGCGTAGCGCGCTTAAGCCGGCTGTAGATAAAACGGCGGTTACAGGATACGCCCAATTAGATAATTTAAACATACTCCAGGTCTGGCCAAAACTCCCCTTTACCCAGGGATTTTCCACGGCAAATCTGAAATAGAAAAACATGAATAAGAAAACGCCTAGACTTGCGCTTAATGTCAGCAATTGATACCAGGATTTTCTAAGTTGTGATACCACACCAAGTAGCAATAATATGGTTAATAGGCCCGTCGATAAGTTAAAAGCGAATGCAACTTTTTCTGGAAGTGGAAAACCTGGTCTAATTCCAAGGGCAACCCCCAGAAATTCGATCAATGAGAATGCTATATTCCATCCGACTACAGCCCCAACCTGAGTTTTAAGCGCCTTGAGCATCCTCAGTAATTCGTAATTGGCCAGAATTATTACGCATAACCCTGCTATTCCGGTAGCCAAGACTCTTCCGCTTAGTTGATCGTGTTTAATAACGAGGGTCATAGTAAATGTCGATATTAAAATTAATCCCAAAACTGGGAATAATTCGCTGTATGAGGAGATCAGTCCCACAGTGGCTATCGCCAGCCAGGCTCCCAATTGTCTATTCCATGTCCGCTTTCTAAGAAAGCGAGTCCACACAGCTAAAGAAAACGTAAAAAAGGCCAGGCCATACAATTGAGGAAGAAAACCTAGGCTGATCGAATAGTGAATCGGATTATTCAATATGATCGCAGCGAATGCTCCGCCTAACGCCCAGTATCGAGATAGCCGGATAGTCCAGCGGCAAGCCAAATAGATAGCTGCGGCGTTCACAACCATTCCTATGGCCATCACGGTGGGATACACCTCCCAAGCCATGGCTCCAGGTATGATTGATTGAACGAAAGAGAAAAAATACATAGCCCCCATGCGGAGCCCAAGAAGCTGATATAAGCGTGGTTGGGTCAATACGGGATGAAAGGGATTTGGCTCAGCTGGTTCTGAAAAAGGATGATCCTGAAGATAGTCGGCGATACTTAAATAAGTAAATGCATCGCCGTAAGAAAAATACGCATGAAATAACAGGATAGGCGTCAATGCCAACACTATTCCCGTTACGGATATCCCGAGGAATACGAGTAGCGGATGCCACGGGCGATACCAAAACCGATCTTTCTCAAGAGCAACTTTGACGGCTGATGGTCCACTGAGTAATAAACTAACAGCCAAAATGACAGGACCAGCGATCTTTCCGGGAGCGCCCAATTGCGAGGCCCAACCGAATAACAGCATATAGGCCGTTATTCCTACCAGGAGCGACGCGGCAACGGTTTCAACACTCAACCGAAAGGGTTTCCAGCTGGCGCATCGAATGGAAATCCACCACCCGAACACTGCCGCTGTACTGCATACAAAAAACGCCAAGATAGCGCTACCGAGAAACCACATAGCAATGTCGATTAGTAATCAAGAAGATTTGTCTGTGCAATATTCATCGGGATTTGAGAGGTTCCGAATCGGTCGAATACGCTTAATGGGGATCTAACGTCTCTAAAAATGCATGCAAAACATAAATTGCAGGGTTCATACAATCGCCGTCAGGCTAGTTGACTGAGTAAAGCTTGTGCGACCGATTTGCCTTCCCGAATCGCATAGTTTGTGCCCCTGTCTTCAGGATATATCTGGGCCATCGTGGATATCATCGCGTTTCTAAACGGGGTTTCCCGCCCCGGTACGTATCCCGAGTAATTCCGTTCCGTTACAGGCTGTGCATACTCGGCTCGCCAAACACGATGCTCTCGCACCCATGAGCGGTCAAGCTCTGGGAACATGCGTCTGAGATGTTCGAGTGCGAAGTCCAGATACCGGTCGTCCGCATAACCCCAGACGGGATCTTCCGTAGCCAGGTAGCGCGAAATGAATACGATGTGGTTTCCGTTGTAGTTTTCAGGACGATCGAAATTTGTGTGTTCGATGACACCCACAAATGGAAAGCCCGGATCATTTACATTCAGCCAGTAGGTGTCCGATAAGCTTCGGTCTAGCTGCAGAACGAGGCAAACGTTGCCCAGATAATTCACTCGACGCAGCGATTGAATCCAGTTGGCGTCGGCTACCCCTTCAAGAATATTGGCGATAACCGAGAACGAGGGCGTAAACAGAAACTGCCTGCCAAGAACTTCTCCGGCAGGGGTGACAAGCGCCTCGATTTGGCCTTCGTTAGATCGGACACCTGTCACGGGACTACCGTAACGGATTTCGCCGCCGTGTTTGCAGATTTCGTCCGCCATCGCTCGAGCCAGGCGTCCGAACCCTCCCTTGAAATAAGCCAGCTGTTCCCCACCCTGTTTGTCCCTGGTGCTGCCCCTCAACACGAGCTTCTTCCAAAACCATACGGCATTTACGGCATCCGCATAGACGGAAAATTTAGACCGGATCAACGGCTCCCAGACGATACGAAACACGTTGGATCCGCATAGGGGCTCCAGCCATTCCCGAATCGACAGATGCTCGATGGTCTTCCAATCCTTGATTCTCCTGACCTGAAACACGAGCAGACCTAAGCGAATGCGATCAATAAAGGAGAGCGGGGAGAATCGTAGCAGGTCAAGCGGTGTTGAGAGGCGCCAAAAGCGGCCGTTGTAGTACATCCCTGTACGGGATGGCAAGATAACGATCTGATTATCGAGTCCCAGCTCTTTCACCAATTGCGGTACGTACTCGTCATTAGTGAACCAGTGGTGATAGAACTTCTCGATGCTGACGCCGTTACGGAACTCGAATGTTCCCGCGAGCCCCCCGGGAGCAGTATCCGCCTCAAGGAGCATCACTTTTTTCCCTGCCCGGGCGAGTTCGAGACCCGCTGTGAGTCCCGTGAATCCGGCGCCAACGATAACAGCATCGTATTGATTCGTCATTTTTGTACTCTTGAATTTCGAGAAATTGCTGTCAGGCGGCCGGTTCGCTTGCGACCTTCCGCCCTTTGAAAAGACTTGGACTGGCGAGGATCGCTATCGCACCCGCCAAAGTAGTTGGCAACCAAAGTGCGAAATGCGCTAAAACAGCAAAACTTGCGGCTTGGGTGGAACTGCCACCCAAGAATGTGGCCGCGGAAAACGCGGCCAAATGGAATGTACCGACATAACCGGGCGAAGACGGAACCAGAGTGGAGAGTGTCGAAACAGCCATGATCATGAGCGCTGAAGCAATTCCTCCGCTGAGCCCTAGGCCTTCCAGCAAGGCCCAAAAGAGTCCGGCTTCACCAATCCATACCAGGGCTGAAAGCAAAAAGAGAAGAAACAACGCTTTGGGACGAGACATGCCACCAAGGTCGTGGATCAGATCTTTGACCAACTCCAAACTCTTCCCGATGCGTACCCACCTGTGATGTTGGGCAGAATGTTGAATCCTGGTCAGGATACCAGCAACGAACGTATTGAACGCGACCATGAAAAGCAACGTGACCCCACCAAATAGCGACAGCACCGCCACGCTCTCACCGAGCCAATTCGGCAGACTCATAGGTGGACTAAGCGAGAGGCCAATCCCCAAACTGATTAGCAATGTCAGAAGATCGATCAAGCGCTCGAGCAGCAAGCTTGCAGTTGCCGTTACTCGACGCACTCCAATGGCAGCAGGAAAAACCAAAGCGCGCACAACATCGCCGGCCCGGAACGGAAGCACATTATTGAGAGTGATCGAACCCAAGAAAGGAGCGGCGCAGGCCAAACCGCTAACCTGCGCGCCACCGACCCGAAGCATGATAGACCAGCGTTGGATGCGCACGGCGTAACCGAATGCCAACGATGCGATAGCCAGTCCGACGTACTGCCATTGAAGGCGGTAGAGCGCTTTTAGAAGCTTTTCGAGTTCGATCTGCCGAAAAATCAGCCACAGGCAGACAATCGATATTACGATTCCGACAATCTGTCGCAACCAAGATCGTTTCTTGGGCGTCTTGCCTTGATCGGTTGAGCTTGAATCCGATGATGATGGTTCCAACAAACTCATCGACGATCCCAGACGGCCCAATACGCCTGACCTTTTTCCCACAAACTTTCCAACTGGCGTTTGTCGCGCAACGTGTCGCACGGTTGCCAATAGCCATGATGTTGGAAAGCCGCCAATTGCCCATCTGATGCAAGATTCTTCAGAGGCGCCTGCTCCCACGATGTTTCGTCGCCCTTGATATAGTCGATGACCTGCGGTTCAAGAACAAAAAACCCTCCATTAATCCATCCGATCTCGTCGCTCGGCTTTTCTTCAAAGCTGAAGACATGGCTATGCTCGCCCATGTTCAGTACACCAAAGCGGCCGGGTGGTTGAACTGCAGCCACGGTCGCCAGCTTCCCGTGTTTACGATGAAAATTGATCTCTGCCGAAATATCGATGTCGGAAAGTCCGTCGCCATAGGTCAGACAAAACGTTTCATTGTCCAAATAACGGGCGACACGTTTGAGTCGGCCGCCAGTCATCGTTTCCGGACCGGTATCTATAAGCGTTACCTTCCAATCCTCCGATTGGGAGTTGAGTATCCGGTGATCACCAGTGCTAAGACTAATTTCGAGGTCGGCAGTGTGGCGATAATAATTAAAGAAAAATTCCTTGATTACGTAACCTTTGTAGCCAAGGCAAATAATGAAATCATTTACCCCATGATAGCTATACATTTTCATGATGTGCCAAAGCAAAGGCCGCCCGCCGACTTCAACCATGGGCTTAGGAATATGATCCGACTCCTCGGCTATACGAGTTCCCAATCCACCGGCAAGAATAACCGCTTTCACAAAATATTCCCCCATATTTAAAGTTTTAACTCATCAGCCCCAAAATTAAGGCTCTGTTCAATTATCGCGATAGGTTCTTGTCTAAGAATCATGTAAATTCGTAGCAGATACTCGCCTAGAACACCGAGTAACAACGACTGAAAACCGATTCCGAACAATACAAGAATGTGAATACTCGCAAGGCCGCGAGGCAGATCCGGGTGGAAGTATTTAAGGAATAAATAGTAAACCGTACCGATTACGCTGATACCAACAAGAAAAAGCCCAGCGTAACTTGCTATTCTTAACGGAACTACGGAATGATTAAACACCCCGGTCATTCCAAGTCGAACTAATTGTCCCAGTCGAAATTTACTTTTTCCTGCAACGCGGGAACATCGGTCATACGGGATACCTATTTGTTTAAATCCTATGCCAGCAATTATCCCTCGTAGATAGGGACTAGCCGAACGGTATTTTTGCAATGTTGTTATGACCTTTCGATCAATTAGACGAAAGTCTCCAGCATCACGAGGAATAGGATATTCGCTGATTTTGTCTATGATCCAGTAACCGACCTTTCGGAAGATATTAATGAGCCATCCCTCCGGACGCTTCCTACGTATTCCATAAATGACGTGATAACCTTGTTTCCACAACTCAAAAAATGTTTCCAGCATTTCAGGCGGGTCTTGGAGGTCCGCGTCGATCTGCAGCACCGCCTCACCACGGGTGTGGATGTAATTTGCCAATATCGAGCGTTGGAAACCCACATTTTTGGAGAATCGAATGGCACGGACGCGACTATCGCGTTCAGCCAACTCAGTCAGCCTTTCCCACGTTCTGTCATCGGAATGATTATCGGTAAACACAAACTCCAATTCGCACTTACCCTCCATGCGAGCGGCAAGTTTATCAAGTCGCTCGTAAAGTGCGTCCAGGTTTTCCGCCTCATTCAGAACCGGCACCGTAATAGAAATCAAAGGGAGCGTGCTAGCATTTAGGTTGGGTAATGGGGATGCTGTCACAGAGTTTATACTCACGTGTAGATAATGCTTCTTAACTCTTTTATGGTGGCCCCTATACCGTCCTCCATATTGTATTTTGGACACCATCCACAGACATTTTTGAGGATCGACGAATCTCCTACTACGTAGGGAAGATCATCGGGACGCAAAGGCAAGGCCCCAAACTTGAGCAATGACTCGTCCGCTTTCAGCACACGAGCAACGGTTCGCGAAAAATCGGAAACTGTATGCCCAACCCCTGTTGCGAGATTATAAGCACCACTTGCTAATCTCTTTTCGATCACGGCCTCTAGTGTCGAAATCAGACCGCTACAGGCATCATCGATATACACGAAATCTCGAATTTGGGTGCCGGCCGAAAGCTCGACAGGCTGGTTAGCCGTCAAATTTCGCAGCAACGATGGCAGTAAACGGTGTGGCGCTTCGCCGGGACCATATACATTAAACAATCTCACAACCCCAACGGGGATGTCATGCACTGCACCCTGAGCAAGCGCTAACATGCCGCCGGCTGCCTTTGAAGCGCCATATAGCTTGCCTGTCTCGAGTGGAGACTCTTCCATCAAGGGTGCAGCGATATGAGGAGATCGATATTCCGCACTACTTCCCGCAAGTATTATTGCCTTTGCCCCGGTTTTTGCAGCAACCGATACCATTACTCCAGGCAAAAGGCTATTGATCTGCATGAGCGACAAACTGCCCCTGTCACTAGGATGCACTCCCGCCGCCGCGAGATGAATAACGGCATCAAAACTGCAATTATGTACAGCGTATTCGATACGCTCCGGCTCCAAGGCCGGAAGCACAATACTTTCGGTATGGGGTATGTCACATGGTCGGCGCCCTAGCGACACTATTGAAACACCTCGGGAAATCAATAGTTTCACCAATCGGTGGCCGATAAATCCCGAGGCGCCTGTCAAAAGAATTCGCACGAGCGTCCCTCACTTCTGCAAATCTGCAAGGGCCGCGCGCCACGATTGAAGCTGAGTCAATGACAGATTTCGTACGTCAGAGGGGCTTCGATAATATTCACGATACCAGGCGGCCGTTTCGGCAATCACTTGGTGAGTATTCCATGGCGAGATCCAGCCGAGCTGGTTTCTAGCCAAGGAACTATCCAAAGCGAGAGCACCTGCCTCCGACAGCGGGTTCTCCATATACTCAAGGTCTGGACGCGACCATTCCTCGGATAAAACTTCCAATACTTCTCTAACAGTGAAAATTTGTGGGTCCTGTGGACCGAGATTCCACGGCTTGGCGTACTTGCCTGGATCTTTCAGCAGGCCCGCCAGCAGCATCAAGTATCCTTGAACCAGAGCCAGCACGTGTTGCCAAGGCCGAGTGGCATCGGGATAACGTAAAGTAAGCTTGGAATCCGAAACCACTGCACGTACAAAATCAGGAATTAGCCGATCCTCGGACCAGTCGCCCCCACCGATAATATTTCCGCCACGAGCCGTAGCAATAGCCAGCCCTGTGCCATCCGTCTTACCGTATGAGACCCTATAACTGTCGATTACCAATTCAGCAGCGGCTTTCGATGCGCTGTATGGGTCCTTGCCGCCCAAGGGGTCGTTCTCGCGATATGGCCAAAGCCACTCGTTATTCTTGTATACCTTATCTGTTGTAATACATACCGCTCCTTTTACGGAGGAGCTCCCGCGTGCGGACTCAAGAATATGCACAGTGCCGATTGTATTTGTTGCAAATGTCGACACCGGCTCTCGATAAGAACGTCGTACCAATGGCTGAGCCGCCAGGTGCAACACTAGATCGGGCCGAAAACCACAAAGAAACGTATCCAATTTTGCGTAATCGCAAATATCTCCATATTCGGAAATGATTTCTTGGTCTAAGCCCAACTCCAGATAAAGAGATGGTTCGGTCTCCGGAGGCAGTGAAAAACCCGCGATTTCAGCACCGATTGCCTTTAACCATAAGCATGCCCAACTCCCAGTAAAACCGGTATGGCCCGTTACCAATATTTTCTTTCCACATAACCTCTGCTCGAAATCGAGCAAAGAAATAGAACGCATATTAAGCCTTTTTAGTGATGTCAGTTATCGCTCTCCAAGCCGATAAGTTGACTCAAGAGGCGCAAGGAATAAAAAGATAGCTACTTAAGAAAGCTGACTGCCTTTTGTTTGAGAATGGTTCAGCATGGTTAAGTGGGAGTCAATCATTATAGAAATCATGTCATAAAAGGTGGTTCTCGGCTTCCAACCAAGAACCATTCGCGCTTTAGATGCATCTGCTACAGTCGGCCCAGTTTCGGTCGGGCGCACGAAACGTGGATCGACAACCACATAATTTTCCCACTCTAAACCTACGCAATCGAAGGCTGTCTGACAAAGCTCTCTTATTGTTCGGATCTTACCTGTTCCAATCACAAAATCATCAGGCTTATCCTGTTGCAACATGAGCCACATAGCTTCAGCATAATCGCCGGCGTAGCCCCAATCCCTCTTGGCATCCAAGTTCCCGAGAGAAAGTTTGCCGTCTTTAACGATGGGCTCGCCTTCTTCATTGTATGCAGGGGAATTTTTGATTCCCAGCTTGAGGCAGGCTGCGCCATAAGTAACCTTTTGCGTTATAAAGTGCATGCCCCGCCTGGGGCTTTCGTGATTGAACAGAATGCCGCAAGCGATGAATAGACCGTAACTCTTACGGTAAATATGCGCAATGTTGTGAGCGTAGACCTTTGCCGCCGCGTAAGGGTTAACGGGATTGAAGGGCGTGTTTTCCGTCTGGGGAGTTTCAATTACATCACCGAACATTTCTGATGATGAGGCCTGATAAATTCGGCAGTCCGGCTTAATCATACGTACTGCGTCGTATAATCTATGGGCGCCAAGGGCAGTGGCCTCTCCGGTCTCTAAAGATAGATTCCATGATTCGCCAGGATGCGACTGCGAAGCAAGATTGTAAACCTCGTTCGGCTTATATCTTTGTATAGCGGACGCTAGGGAAACACTATCAATGAGATCACCGTAGGCAACCTCAATTTTTCCGGCCAGGTGAGAGACGTTATTAGGTTTAACAAATGAGCTCTTACGTCCAAACCCAATTACTTTGTAGCCTCGCTCAAGTAGAAACTCAGCAAGATAAGAACCATCTTGTCCTGTGATTCCTGTAATGAATGCTGTTTTAGAGTTACTCACACCTTACCCAATCTAGCTTGCAAAATTTTCAGAAAAAGCCATGGTCCTCTTTATTCAGAGGAAAATGATGAGATAAACAAGTCTGTCGTCATTCACCCCTTTCTCTAAATCCTTTTTCAAACAGACATTCAGACACGAGAGTCACTTAAATGATTGCCTTGATTGAAACTCAACAACCACCGGCTGAAAGCCGGTGGGTTAGGGTTAATGACTGAAAGTCCGGATACGCGTCGGCTGAACGACGCGTTTAGTCCGGCTCCATCCGAAAATTGTCATTGGGATTCGGCTCAAAATGATGCTCCAGGTACGGCTTGATCATCTCTTCGGTCATCTGACCTACCGTCGCACAGAAGTAGCCTCGTGCCCAAAAGTGCCTCCCCCAATAACGCTTCTTGAGATGCGAAAACTCTTCAAACAGCTTGCTCGACGTTCGCCCCTTGATCCGCCTCATGATCTCGCTCGGCGCCAACTCCGGCGGCGCGCTCACCAGAATATGCACGTGGTCCTTGCTGACCACCCCTTTCAAAATTCTGATCTCGAATGCTTCGCAGGTTTGTCTCACCAAATCACGGACCCGCTCCGCTACCTCTCCAACCAACACTTTGTAACGGTACTTCGTCACCCACACAAAGTGGTACTCGATGGTAAACACCGTATGGCTTCCATATCGATATTCCATAACCGCCCCCTTGTATCCGTGGGCAGTCTATCCCAGCATCGAGATGAAATCTGCCCGCCTGAAAGGCGGGGGCTTAAACCTTGTGCATAGAAAGTTAATAAACGTATCAAACCAATTTAGTTTGGGAAACCTACACCACCTGCCTTTCCGAAAAGAGATTAGTATCCAACAGCTGAAAAGACAGCTTCCGATCCGCGTCGTCTACCACGTAATCAGAAAATGTAAAAGTTACGTCTTGTCCGTTGATAATTTTTGAGTCGAACGCAAGTCGCCGAGGCTGTTCCTTCTCTAAGGCAAATGTTCCGATCAGTAGGTTTCCGGCTTTCACATCCACAGTTAGGTCCACAGGAGATTTCCCTTCAATGTAGCGCTCCTGCTGTGTGATTGTGGTCTCGACCGGAATTCTAAAGACGGGAGCCAGCCAGTTGTCATGCCAGAATCCAAAAACTTTAGAATCCGTGCTAGGAATCTTATCCAGAAAATCCAACATCTTCTCGGAAGAGTTTCTATTAATCCAGTTATGTAAGAAGCGTCTTCCTTTGGAATAGATGGTTTTTGCCGTAGGTATAGAAGTGTAATTCGTGCGGTTGAGCCATTTATGGTGAATCCGTGACATAACCTTGTAAACGACCGGAATACGTCGCACCAACGATGACCATATACCTGGTCGCTCATAACATAAATAATGCCAATAGCCTTGAACATAATTTATATGTACGTATCCTCCGTGTTTCTTGCAGACACGAAATATCTCATTGTATATTTCTCCTCTGAGAGACATTGTCTTGGTCTCAGGATAGAGTCTGGACGCGGCAAGCTTATCATTTAAATATCTTATTATCCCTCCCGAGCGACCGAGTCTAAGCCAATATTCATAATCCATAACACAGTTAAGTGTCTCATCAAATAGCCCGACGGTGTCAATTACGTGTCGGCGCCAGAATGCTGCTGGCTGGCATATCATGCAATCTTGCATGAGGCGTTCAAACGAATAATCATCGGTGCGATATTGGCCTATGACATGGTCATTTTCATCTATATAGTCTGCATCCCCATATATGAGGTCACAGTCAGGGTTCTGTAGAAAGAAATCTACAACCTTTTGTATAGCAGAAGATGCCAGTACATCATCAGAGTTCAAATAACATAGTATGTCGCCTTTTGCTAAACGGAGTCCTTTATTTATAGCGCTGGTTTGGCCATCATCCTTTTCGGAAATCCAAAATAGCTTCCCCTCATATGATTTCAGAATTGCAACAGATTCGTCGGTACTCGCACCATCGATCACGAGATATTCAATATTTCGATACGTTTGATTAAGAACGCTTTCTATAGTACGCGCAAGATATTTCCCTTGGTTGTACGACGGCGTAACGATAGATACCAACGGAAGCGCAGGAGGAGCATCGAAAATATGAGACTTTGCCGTGTTTTTCCGAGTCTTCGATGCGACACTCGCAAGGGCTTCAAATAAATTCAGCGCTGCCCTCTCCCACGTAAAATCGTTCAAACGTTGTTTGCCTCTACTGATGAGTTCCTGTCGCAATTGCGAATCCTCAGTAATCCCGAGCATCAAGTCGCTCATTGCTTCGATGTCCGTGGGGTCGCAGCTTAGAATGGCATCTGCCCCGACTTCCGGTAGGCTGGTCGTATTGCTACATATCACCGGAGTACCCGCGTCGAAAGCCTCCAACAGTGGTATTCCAAACCCTTCATACAACGAAAAAAACACCAGTGCTGTCGAGCGCTCTAAAAGCGCGCGGAGCAGTTGCGGCCTTATAAAGCCGAGGTGTAGTACGGGAAGCCCCTCGTACTCCTTGGTAATCGTCTGCCAGCCGGAAGGATGCCCAGTGAACAAAAAGCGTACATCCTTCCTTCCGGATTTCCGAAGATAACGATCAAATGCTTGAAGAACCCGAGGGTGGTTCTTATGTTTCCAAAGATTCGCCGGATAGATGAAGTATTGTCCGTTAGGAATAAGCTGACGTTCTTCATCTGTAAGATCAAAGGCTGTATCGACTCTATGCTGCGCTTGAAGTGCAGGTGATACGACAAATATGCCTGGAACGTTACTGCCGTAAAAATCACAAATGGTTTGCTTTGCAAAATTTGAGATTGTCGCAACCGCTCCCGCGCCGTGGACGGCACGCCCAAAGGATTCTCTCCGGCTTTTCAATATATTTGCATCGAAGAATTCAGGATATCTCTCATGTTGAATGTCCGGAATAAGAAAAACTTGTTTTTCTAATGGAAACACCAGAGTATCTTCAGTAGGATAGCTCCGAAATAATACCTGAATGTTTTCTTTGTCTAAAATGCTGTCAACGACCTCCCAATAATTGGCCGCTGGCACACTTATAAGCTTAACGTTTTTTCTATTTGGCTCTAATAAGCCACGATTAAAAATCGTGCAAAAGACGAAAAAGTCCACGTCTGGATACATGGAAACGAGCTGATCCAGAACGCCTTTGATGAGCTGAGTTATCCCTCCAGACTCACCCAAAGTGATATGTCTTAACTCAATTCCAATTTTCATCATTAAATCTCTGCGCCTTATGATTCAGGTCGTGCCTTAGTTCCGGTACGCTAACTCAAAACGATGATCCGAAAACTTGTTTAATCTTTTTTGTTAATGCCAAATACTTGCGCTGGACAGTGCTTTCGAATACTTGTTTCTTAGGTGTCGAGGAAATATCTGGAAAACCATCTGGTGTCGCACCATGACGCTTCAGGAGTTGGCTTGTCGAGCCCCAAAAGCTCTCGATATGCCCTCTGAACTCTGGAGGAAATATATCCTCATGCTCGCTTGAGAACTGGTGAAGCGTATCAAGAAAATAGCAAAGCACACCCGGCGTGAAAGCCATACCACTGTGTTTTTGTGCGATTTGCCTTAACTCCTCAATTCGCTCAAAGCCTCCAGTAGCTGTTTTGGTATTCGAGTATTCCCGCGACGCTGCAAGCAGCTTGTTAATTGCAACTGGCGGCCCTTCGTGTGCTAAACGAATCCATAAGTCGGTGTCCATACCATAATTAAGGGAGGGATCGAGAAATCCTGCCTTTAGCAACGGTGCGTGATTGATAAATGTCGCAGGCTGAAGAATGTAGTTAAGCCCGAAGACTAGTGCGTCCAAGCAAAATTGAACTCGTCCTTCTGGAAAAAAACTGCCTTTCGGCGTTCGATCCTCATCGACTCGTAATCCGTTTCCAAAATAAAACGCCGCATCGGGTCTTTCCTTGTACGCTTCACCGACCAAATCAAATGCTCCGGGCAGATAGTAGTCATCTGCGTTCAGCCAAGCCACTATATCTCCGCTTGCCCGTTTAAAACCTTTATTAATAGCATCACTTTGTCCTTTATCGGGCTCACTTATCCAAAAATGCAAGTGCTGTTGATATCTCGTTATTACCTCAACACTCTCATCCGTAGATCCACCATCAAATATAAGGTATTCGAAATCAGGATAATTTTGCTCAAGGACGGATTCAATACACTGATCCAAGAACTGCCCTTGGTTGTAAGATGGAGTAATGATAGTTATTTTTGGCAGCGCCATGACCGAGTATGAATTGAATAATTTATTACCACTTTATGGTTGTTTTTAGCCAGTTTGATTCGGTGGCATGCTTATCTGAGTCTTTTTTGTCGCCGAATGAAGTTCCTTCAACCAGAGGCTGAGCGTTATTTGCTTGACTGCGAATTGCGCAGTAAGCGTGTCAATTCGTTGATCTGATCCAGCCTCGCCGCCCGGTCAGATTCTGATACCGCCAGTAATTGTGTGAGGTCGATAATTTGTTCCAATCTCGCCGCCCGGTCCGCATCCGATTCCTGTAAACGTCGGTTCAATTCGGCGGCTCGTTCGTCTACATCGAGCAATGCCTGCACGATTCTCCGTTCCGGCGTGGAACCCAGAAACTCATCAATATCCTCTTGAGTATTTACGGACAGTGGTTGTCGGCTCACGACCAGAAACATGTCGTAATGGGCGAAAATCGCGGGCTCAAACGCTATATGTTGGGCTCCAATCTTAACAAAGAACTCACGAATGGAGTTCTGACTGAACAGATATAAATGCTCCCGCTCCTTAAGCTGCTCAAGGAAAGGGTCATGCTGAGCCACCATTTGGTCATAAGAATCTTGCCCCTGATAACAAGGTGTTTGAATGACCAATATCCCGTCACTCTTGAGTAGAGCCATGCAGTGACTCATGGTGCCCACTGGATCCGCGAGATGTTCTAAAACGTCCATCATTACAATAACATCCAAGGATGCCGGCTTTATCTGTTGCTTTTCCACTGGACCGTGTAATACGGGCACCTTAAATGTCTGGCGGGAAAAATCTACTATCCATGGACTAAGTTCTAAACCGGTCGAATCAAAACCTACTTGCCTAAGCAATGCGACGAATCCACCATGAGCGCTACCCAATTCCAAGGAGCTAGCCGGAGGCACCTTGTACTTTAAAACGGTGCGTAACCAGTGCAAACAACGCTCGGAAAGATCCGTGCGCGATCGAGTAACAATATTCCCATATCCGAAATTTTGTTCCTGATGAGAAAACCAATATTCACGCCCGTATAGACCACTATCGTCGTCCAAAACCATTGAAATTTCGGGCTCCGACGCCCGAGCAAAAACCAACGTTTGGCACGTGGAACATCTCCGATAGGAAGATGAAAAAAACTCGAATACAGTGCAGCCGCACCAGCAACGTAGAGACGAATTCACAGGCGTCTCCGTGCATAATACACGGCCCCACTGCCTGAGGACCAGGTGTGTTCCATCTCCAGAATACCGGCGAGCACTTGTCTAAATGCCCGTGGAAACGACGGCAATTTCGTCAAGTAAGGAAATAGCTCATTACCCAATTCCTTAGATCCTTTCGGTATATGCCACAAATGATCAGCAAACAAAAATAAACGACTAAATACCTCCGGAACAATAGGTATATACTCGACAAGCTCAAATCCTGATCGCTCAAGATATTCTGCCCACGCATCCGAAGAAAGTGGATTAACCAGATGATGATATGCTTTATATTCGCTCAGTAACAATTCGGAATGTGTCGGGTTTCCCATTTCCCGAACCAAAGCAGGCAAGGTGGACCACTCAATGAGCTTGTCTGTTACAACGCTCAATAGAAACAAGCCGCCGGGACGTAGACAACGGGAAATACCGCTCAGTACCTCCGATAAGTTATCCATATGTTCCAAAGAACAGTTAGCAAAAGCCGATGCAAAACCACCGCTTGATAAGGCCAACCGGTCGGCAGGCATTACATGGACTTCGCTATAGACACCCGACTTTCTTGCTACATCGGCGACACTGGGATTGATATCTACTCCAACAACTTCTTTTAGGTTTGGCCAGATCAACCTGAAATATTGCCCATCCCCACAACCAATATCTAGCACTGGCTCCATGAGCTGATAACGTTGATAAGCGGCATACTCCCACGCACGCCACATTGACATAGGCGGGATATATGGGTAGAGCTGGCTTACGGCATCATAGCCTTTCAGAACTTCTTCCGCCGATAGCAATACTTGTTTTATATTGTTCATTAATTACCATTTAGTATTTTGCTCGTAGCGTGAAGCTATAAGTAGCTCACCATATCGAACTTTGAAAGCTTTTTTTACCGTCTCTGAAAAATAATTACGCCAATCGCCGGAAATACCCTTTCTCTCATGAGCAGAGATATCTTCCTGCCCACGGGAGCGACCTTGAGTTAATCGATCAAAACGGTTATTCATTACTACTTCCCGGAAGCGCTCTCGTGATACAGGAAGTTCGCACCTACCTAATAGCAATGGTTCAAGAATTTCAATATCACGATTTAGAAGATCCTCGTATCGGATAAATGGCTCGTCACTTTCCAACCAAGAAAGTTGAATGCGGGCACAAGCTGGGAGCCATTCGTCCATTAAATGGATTAATCCTTCATCAAAAGTCAAACTTTGTAAAACCGCTCGTAAATGAGTCAATGTTTGTTCCTGAACAGGATGGCTTATTTTTATACTAAAATATGCAGATACTAATGTATCTCGCAAATCCCTGATAATTATAAATCTACGCCAATCAGGTGGTAGCCGGACTGATTCAAACTGCTGTTTCGTAACGTATACTGTGGGATATATCTTTCCCGCCTGTAAAGGCCAGTTCAAAAACTGAGTTTCTTTCAATTGCGGGGCAACGATGTGTTCCTTAACACATTCGAGGAAAATTTTGTAAATCCATTGCGATCCCGCCTTCCAGTGCGTCACATGGAAAATCGTAGGGAAATCGCCTTTAATCATTATTGCTGTCTCTCTGTACTATAGATAAACGACAGTGCCCCGGTAAATCAGCTAACCCATGATGGAGGGGTTGACAGACACTGCTTAGTGCGATGGCAAATATGCTCACATTAGGAAGGTGGCATAAACGGAAAATTCTTGAGCGAAGCTCGTCATAGGAAAACTGCAATCGGCAGAGATAGTCATTCTCACCTATCATGGCAAGACCAACTTCGAAAGTGTATTCACCAACGGCGATACATAAGTTTATGTCTTGACGAAACCTTAATCGCGCACCTTTGTTCACGTGTGGTGGCACTTTAGAGTTGTATTGCAGGCTGTGCTTCCCATGGACTATAACGCCCTTATCGTTTTGAATTACGATCCCGCCTATAGGCGTCTCGATACTCTGATCCAACTCGAATTCGTAAAAAAAGCTCGCGGTCTCGCCTGGCTGAAAGACTTTGCAGGGCTTACCATCTTTGTCACACAATGCAATGCCCGTACACCTCGCCCAACCATTTGAAATCTGAGGTATGGCGGATATGTCGAGAAACGCCTCGGGCTTGGGCCAAAAAAAATCCTCTTCTTTTACATCGAAGCCAGGTTCATAAGATTTTACCTGCAGCGGTGGCGCAGCCTTTTCGAAAGATAGGCGACTTTGCTGCTCAACCAAATAGTATTGTTTTACCGCTTCTGAAGCTCCGCCTTGAAATATCTCCTTACCGTGATCTAAAAGAATTGCACGTTGACAGAACTGCTCGACGTCGAGCATTGCATGCGTTACAAGCAAAATCGATGTTCCGTTGTTACGAAGCGTTTCCAATCGCCGGTAGCATTTTTGCCGAAAGAAGATATCACCGACCGCCAGAGCCTCGTCCACGATAAACACGTCCGGTTCGACGCAGGCCTGCACAGCGAATGCCAGGCGAACAAACATTCCGCTGGAATAGGTCTTTACCGGCTGCTCGATAAACTCGCCGATGTCCGCAAATGCAACGATTTCCTCGAATCGTTCATCGATTTCGTCTTTGCTCAATCCGAGCACCGCTCCATTCAAGTACACATTTTCACGGCCGGTAAATTCGGGGTTGAACCCGGCGCCGAGTTCGAGCAATGCCGCCACGCGTCCGTTGACCTCCACGCTTCCGGTCGTTGGTGTAAGCGTGCCGCAGATCAATTGCAGCAGAGTGGATTTGCCCGAGCCGTTGCGCCCAATAATACCGATCGTTTCTCCTTTGCGAACTTCGAAGGATAAATCCTTCAGTGCCCAAAATTCGCGAAAATAGGGTTTGGCCGAGCGTCCAACAAGCTTTTTCAGGCGAGGAAAGATGGATTGCTTCAGGCGGTTTTGCGGACGATCATAAATCTGATAACACTTGCTAAGGTTAGTAGCCCGAATGGCAAACTCGTCAGAGGACATCGGCGAACCCTTTCCGCGTCTTCTGAAACCAGAAGTAACCCATCCATGCCACCAATAGGCTTGCTGCCGAATACCACCCGAATCCGTAGAAGTCAGGAATTTTGCCCCAGATAAGCACGTTTCTCATTTGCTCAATGATGAAAGTCAAAGGATTTAGATGCAGCCACTGCTGATATTCCTGCGGCAGCACCGAGATTGGATAAAAGACGGGGGCGAGAAACAACATGATTGTGGTAACGAGTCCCGTAGTTTGGCCCACGTCTCTTAAATAAACACCAGTGGAGGCGAGAAACCAAGCTGCGCCCATCGTAACCAGTACAAGAGGGAGCAAAACGAGTGGCAGGAACACTATGGTCCAGTTGAGATAGAAATTCAGTGATGCGAAAAACGTCAGAAGAACAATGATACTGATTGCTGTATGAAACAGAGCCGATCCCATCGTCACCCACGGAAGAATTTCCAGAGGAAATACTACTTTCTTGACGTAATTGACGTTACTAAGGATAAGACTAGGGGCACGGTTGACACACTCTGCGAATAAGGCGTGCACGATCATGCCGGCGAAAAGGATAATAGCGAACTCAGTCTTGCTTTCTTCGCCGCCTACATCCCAACGTGCCTTGAACACCACGCTGAAAACGAACGTGTAGACAGTCAGCATCAGAATGGGATTAAAGAAGGACCAGGCAATCCCCATAATAGAGCCCCGGTAGCGTCCAACGACATCGCGTTTGGTCATCTGCCAAATCAACTGACGATTGCTCCAGAAACTTTTTGCAATAGCTACGGGCGAGGATTTAATCTCACGGGTCATTTGTAACTTTTTGTGCCGAAAAGCCGTAGGATGAAAGATAAGCCTCAGTGCCATCCCTTCTCGTGTTCGGACGGGGTCAGTGACCGCCTAGCGGGTCCAAACGGGAAGGTAGCCAACACGTTCTCTAGTGGTAAGCACGGCACCAGGGCATTCCATGCGGGAATTAGGGAAAGGGCGGATTATAGCTACTGACCTATCGGCGTCAACAGAGCTTCCATAAACTCTACGAAGCTTGGGGCAGACAGAAGACCGGTATAACCGAGCAAAGCGCTCCAACCGCAAACGGATCTCCAATCGGTCCCTTCCATTCACAAATGGGTTGTTTCAACCGTCCTCTTCGCTGACGGAGTGACCTCCGAAGGGCATGTTACCCGTGCGCAGAGGGCGAGGGAGCTTTCGCAGCACTATTCTGATGGATACGGCTCTTTCAGAGGTCCCTCAATGCACTGCAGTCGTTTTCTCCTTTAGACGTTACACTACCTTTACAAATCTTAAACGCGAACCTCTGCCCCGCCTTCCTTTTACCAACTCAGACGGAGATCCCTGATGTTTCATCGGTTGGCGCTGCTGGTCTTTCCTGTTCTGCTGTTCATGGCCATTGCCCGGGCTGATCCGCTAGCGCCGGATTCAGTTCCCGGTCCCCTCAAACCCTGGACCGACTGGGTCTTGCACGGCCACGAGGATCGGTCTTGTCCGCAAGTACAGGGCAACTCGGAAGAGCGGCGCTGCGCTTGGCCGACGAGTCTCGAATTGGTGTTGGACGATCGTGCCGGCCGGTTCGCGTTGAAGGCTCGCGTTTACGCGGAGAGCTGGTTGCCGCCTCCGGGCGGTGTCGAGCATTGGCCGCAGCAGGTAGAGGTGGATGGAAAAGCGGCCGTTGTCTCAACCGTCGAAAACTCTCCTGGAATTCGCCTCGATCCGGGAGAACACAGTCTCACGGGCAGGTTTGTTTGGGGTCGAAAGAAAAACCGATAACCTCGTTAACAAAATAGCGTTGGAATAAAACCGCCCACAGCTAACCGACTGCCGCTTTGCGAGCGGTCCGGGTTGAACGAGACGGCGGGCTCGACAAGGCGTCCGGTGACGTATTTGTGAAGTATGCTAGCCATCAGTGTCTGATAGGGATTCCCTCTTCCGCTGCCTTTGCTTGAATATCTTCGAGATCACGAGATGAGATACGTATATTGACACGCTTGTCCTTGGCAAGCGAAGCGGAGACTATCGATGCATAGCGCGCGATTTCATCCTTCAGATTGGGCACGGATCGCCACTCGTCCCTTTCGAAGGAAGCCAGAATCTCTTCTTCGAGTTTGCTTTCTTTATCCATTTCAAATGTCCTCTGTCAGATATTTGCGGGTCGCTTTCTGATGCACGCGTTCTGCCAAGTCGCAACGACTGGGCAGGGGTATCTCCGAGGATGAAGTCTTACTTTCGAGGGTGAATGCTGCAGGTTAATCCGTCGACGGTGGGCGTAATATCGCGGGGTTCCACCGGACGGAGAAAGCCGGGCGAGACAGTCCAACGATGGCCATCGTCGGTCACCACGGTTACGCTTTTCTTATTGTAGCGTACCAGCGTTCCCGTAATACGGCGAAAGTCGTCGGTATCGAAGCAGACGCGGGCGCCGATCGAGAACTTCAGCATGGTGGCGTGCGCCCGCATCTGCTGGAGAAAGCGCAGGCGCTCGACGATCCGGCGGTTGAGGTCGATGAGTTCGGCCTCGGTGAACTGATCAATGTCTATGGTCATGGAGGGTTACGGGATTCGGTGTGAAGCGACGGTTCTGAGGTTTGGGGTTGCCACCACCAGGGTAATCATTCGTCGAGTTGCCGATGAGGCCCGTAGGCAACCGGATCAGGATATCCCTCATATCGGCTCTGCAGAAAATTACGCTTAGGGAAACTCTGGACAAGCTGATGCCGTTGCCGTTGCCGTTCATGGTTCGACAGGCCCACTACAAACGGAATCAACGCTTTACCGTTCGTCCTGAACCCGTCGAAGGACCTGAGCAGAACTTCCTCAAAAATACGGAGCAAAACATGACCGCTCAACGCAAAGCTTCGTCCGGCGTTGTTGCGAACAACACCTGTTCCGACCAGCGCAGCAGGGTATCGCCGTCGGCCTGCTCGATGAGTCGACGATGTTTCTTGCTGAGTGGACCGAATTTGCGGGTCATCAGACGAAGCAACAATTCAGCCTGTCCTTCCTGCCTGCCTTCTTGTCTTCCTTCCTGTCTGCCTTCCTGTCTGCCTTCTTGTCTTCCTTCCTGTCTTCCAATAAACAATCCTTGCTGCCGACCTTGTTCGATGTAACGGTCTATAAAAGTGGGCATATAGTCCTCCAGGTTGGCAATGTCGGTGAGCAATTCGCGAATGTCGTTTTCTTCCAATATTGGATTCGCTTGCACATAGTAGCGCAATACTACTTCCAACATTTCAAGAGTGGTATCTCGATTCAGGATTTCCCGAACTAGGGGAAGAATGCCTGCCAGCGCCTGCTTCGGATTCGGGTCAAAGATGTGCTTGAGAGCGAGGAGCACCAGGCGGCTCAGCACCGCGTCGCGGACTTTCGCCGGTTCCGGCAGGGTAAGGTCGCACAGCTCGTAGTGGAAATCCGGCACATAGAACGCTAAGTCTTCGTCCAGCACGCCGAACAGGGCATGGAAACGGTCCGGTATCTGCCAGCGCTGCTGGCCATGATAAAGCACCAGCGGCACGATAGGCGGCAGATACTCGCCGGGCTTTTGCTTACGGTGCAGCTCCCAAATACGCACTTGATAACGCAGCAATTGGAGGGCCACCCAGGTGTCCGAATGACTTTTGTGCTCTACCAGCAGATAAATCTTGATTTCCCGATTGCGATGGCGGGCGCTGTACAGCAGGTCGGAAAAATGATGACGCAGGGCTTTTTCCACGAAGCTGTCCTTAGCGATGGCGAGACTCGCCCAATCGATGCGGTCCGCAACGGCTGTGGGCAGATAGTTCCGCAAAAAGCCCTCCGCCACGTCGCGACGGGAGAAGGTTTCGCGGAAAAAACGGTCATGTGGATCGGTAAGGGGCTGGGCCATGGGGCGGTATTATAGCGCTCGCGCGGAATGGTGCTCAGACCCCATGCGCGACGCTTTAATCGCGATCCTTCCGAGCCACATTGGTCGCCAAAGGATTGCTGACCTACGGCTGTTTGAACCAGTAACGATCCACCGGCAAAGCCGGTGGCTTTCGACGGCTGACCCTTCGAAGGGGCCTGACCGCCGTCGGATAAAAGCCATCTCGTCGCCCCGGCAGGGAAGGGTGGCTTCGGTGCTCCCGAAGACACCGTTTGCGATTGGAACGCCGGGGTCCAAAAGCCATGGACGGCAGAGGCCGATCACTTCCTTGTGCACTGGATTCATGCCGCACACTCCCTGTGCGGCACCCTACGGGCGCTTCGCGTGCAAACCGGCCTCGCCACGCTACGCCGTCCCGCTTCGCTCGCGAGTCCTGGGCAGTCCTTCCCTGGCCTGCCCGCTCGCCGCATTGCGCCTCGCCCTGCCGGTTTGTCCGGCACAAATTTGCCCGGAGCAAATTTGGACGTGCGCAGCACGGTCCGAAGGACGAACCCCAAGGACGGGGTGAGCAATCCCTGCCGGAATGACGGCTTAACTTAATGGCATTGCGGCAGAGCCGGGGGTTTTCCCGCGATAAATAAGCCCTCACCCAACCATATCCCAACGGGAGAGGGTTCTTTCGGAGCTTTCCCCAACGCACTTCGGTCTTCTTCCTCGATAGACGTGTTTCAGGCGTTACACTACCTTTACAAATCTGATAAATGCAAACTCCGCCCCGCCTTCCTCTTACCAATTTAGATGGAGACCCTTCATGTTTCGTCGACCGGCGCTGTTGCTCCTTCCGCTTCTGCTGTTCACGGTCATCGCCCTAGCCGATCCGCTCCCGGCGGATTCGGTCCCCGACTCTCTCAAACCCTGGACCGACTGGGTCTTGCGCGGCCACGAGAATCGATTTTGCCCACAAGTACAAGGCAACCCGGAGGAACGGCGCTGCATTTGGCCGACGAGTCTCGAATTGGTTTTGGACGATCATGCCGGCCGGTTCGCGTTGAAGGCTCGCGTTTACGCGGAGAGCTGGTTGCCGCTTCCGGGCGGTGTCGAGCATTGGCCGCAACAGGTGGAGGTGGATGGAAAACCGGCCGTTGTCGCAACGGTCGAAAATAGCCCCGGAATCCGCCTCACTCCGGGAGAGCACTCCGTCAAGGGCAGCTTTGTTTGGGACCGCCTGCCGGAAAATCTCGCGGTGCCCACCGACACCGGCATCATTTCTTTGATCGTCAAGGGGCAATCCGTCCCCTTCCCTGCCTTCAACCAACAGGGACAGTTGTGGATCTACAGCGAGGCGTCTGACGATACGGGGCCATCGGCGAGAGCCGAGACCGTCGACGTGCAGGTTTACCGGCGGATCATGGACAACACCCCGCTGCGCGTGGTGACGCATATCGATCTTGATGTGTCCGGCAGACAGCGCGAGATCGTTCTCGATGGGGCTCTGCCGCCCGATTCGATTCCCGCGCAGGTTTCATCTCCCCTGCCCGCCCGCCTTGAGCCCGACGGCAAGCTGCGTTTGCAGCTTCGTCCTGGCCATTGGAGCGTACAACTCGGCGCCCGCTTTCCGGGGCCGGTCGAGTCGCTTCGCCGGCCGCCGGGCGTCGAGCCCTGGCCTACGGAGGAAATCTGGGTTTTCGACGCTCGGCCGCAATTGCGCGTGGTCGAAATCGAGGGCGTTCCCGCCATCGATCCGCGCCAAACCAATCTTCCGGATGAATGGAAGTCGCTTCCTGCCTACCGGATGGAATCCGGCGCCACGATGAATCTTAAGCTCATACGGCGCGGCGATCCGGAACCGGAGCCCGACAGCCTCACCTTGCACAGGCGCATCTGGCTGGATTTCGACGGTGGCGGCTATACGGTGAACGATCTCGTCGGCGGACGTATGACCCGAGATTGGCGGCTGAATGTTCGGCCGGGCGTCGATCTGGGACGTGTCGCTATCGACGGGGAGCCGCAATCCATCACGCGCGAGGACGAAACCGGCGCGGTCGGCGTCGAGGTCCGGCGCGGGGCGGTCGATCTTTCCGCCGACAGCCGGATCGACGGAATCCGAACGCTCTCGGCGACCGGCTGGGACAAGGATTTCCGAAGCGTGAGCGCAGAGCTCAATCTTCCTCCTGGATGGCGTTTATTCGCCGCGACCGGCGTGGATCACGCGCCGGGCACCTGGGTTGCGGAATGGACGCTGCTGGATCTATTCGTGGTGCTTATCACGGCCATGGCGGTGGCGCGATTGTGGTCCTGGCCGTATGCCGCCTTTACGTTGGTTGCCCTGGCGCTCCTCTGGCACGAGCCGGGCGCGCCGCGTTACGTCTGGCTCAACATTCTGGCGGCGGCGGCCTTGCTGATGGTTTTGCCGGAAGGAAAGATCGCTTCGGCCGTTCGTATTTACCGGAATCTGGCCGTGCTGGCGCTGATTCTGATTGCCATCCCATTCATGGTCGATCAGGCCCGATTCGCGCTTTATCCGCAACTGGAACAGCCCTGGATCGCGATGCCGTCGACGACCGCCCCTTCCGAGTTTCGAAGACAGGCGGAAGAGCCCGTGGAAGCGCCGCAAACCATGGAGTCGTATGCACCCCGGTCGAAGCTGTATAAGCGAGGCGCGCCTCCGGCTGCTCCGTCCGCGGCGGATTTAGGCGGCAGAGCTTTCAAGGAGACCGATCCCAATGCGATCACCCAAACTGGTCCTGGTCTCCCGGAATGGCAGTGGAAATCGATTCCGCTCGGCTGGAGCGGTCCCGTTCTCCGCGATCAGGAAATCGGCCTGGTGCTGCTCTCACCGGCGGTCAATTTGCTGCTGAACTTTCTGCGTATTACGGTGTTGATCGCGTTGGCCGTGCTGTTTCTGGGCGGACGGCCACGTTTTCGTCCCTTTGCCCCTCATGCGGCCATGCCGCTGTTATTGCTTCCCTTGCTCTTGTTCATACCGGATGCCAAGGCGGATTTTCCCGATCCGGCTTTGCTGGAGGAACTAAAGACGCGCCTGCTCGCACCTCCGGATTGCCTGCCGCAATGCGCCGAGATCCCGTTGCTCAAAATCGAAGCCAAGGGCTCGCAGTTGCGGCAAACCCTGGAAGTCCACGCTCAGGAACTGATCGCCCTGCCCTTGCCGGTAAACGCCGCACAGTGGACGCCCTCGAAAGTCGAGGTCGACAACGTGCAGGCGGAGGGGTTGTTCCGCAACCGGGATGGCGCGCTCTGGCTGGCCCTGATGCCGGGCCGTCATGTCGTCACGCTTTCCGGAATCTTGCCCTCGCGCGATCAGATGCAAATCCCTCTGCCGCTCAAGCCACGGCGAGTAGAAGCCTCGGGCGAAGGCTGGCGGATCGAAGGCATTCGCGAAAACGGCGTTCCCGACGTTCAATTGCAGCTCGTGCGGGTCTCGAACGGCGACCGGCCCGCGGAGGCACTGCCGGCGCTGGAATCCCGGCCTTTGCCGCCGTTTCTGGAGGTCGAGCGCACGCTCAAAATCGGCTTGGACTGGCGCGTGGTCACGGTGGTGCGCCGGGCTTCGCCGCCGGATCGTCCGGTGGTCGTCGGCATTCCGCTCATCGAGGGAGAGTCGGTCGTCACGCCGGGACTGCAAGTCGACGACGGCAAGGTAATGGTCAATCTATTGCCGGGCCAGCATGCAACCAGCTGGGAATCGGTTCTGGCGAAGAGGCCTGCCATCGGTCTAACGGCTCCGGAGACCACCGAGTGGATCGAGATCTGGCGCGCGGACGTCAGCCCGATCTGGCACATGCGTCCCGAAGGCCTCGTGGTCATCCACCACCAGGACGAGGAAGGCAACTGGCTGCCGGAATGGCATCCGTGGCCCGGCGAATCCGTTACGCTTCACTTGACTAGGCCTCAAGGCGTACCCGGCAATACGCTGACCATAGACCGCAGCCGGTTGGAATTGAATCCAGGGCTGCATGCCACGGACGCCACCCTGACGCTTAGCCTGCGAAGCTCGCAGGGCGGGCAGCATACGGTAAAACTTCCCGAGAATGCCGAACTTCAATCCGTGACCATCGACGGCGCGATGCAGCCGGTCCGGCAGCAAGAACGGCTGGTTTCGCTGCCGATTCATCCGGGCGAACAGACCGCGACTCTGGTGTGGCGCGACGGAACCGGGATTCGTAGCCGTCTGGTCTCCCCCGAAATCGATCTCGGCGCCCCCAGTGTGAACAGCGCGATTACCTTTTCGCTGGGACAGGACCGTTGGGTGCTGCTGACGGGCGGCCCGCGCTTCGGTCCGGCGGTGTTGTTCTGGGGCGTGCTCATCGTGATCCTATTGCTTTCGGTGGCATTGGGAAAACTGCCGTTGACGCCGGTCAAGGCTTGGCAATGGTTTCTGCTGTTGATCGGCCTCAGCCAGATTCCGGTGGTCGGCGGCATCGTCGTGGCCGGCTGGCTGCTGGCCTTGGGATGGCGGGCGAGCGCCGGACAAAAACTGGACGATACCCGATTCAACCTGCTCCAAGTCGCACTCGCCGTTCTGACCTTGGCCGCCCTCTCTCTTTTGCTGGAGGCGGTTCGGCATGGACTGCTGGGACTGCCCGACATGCAAATCGCCGGCAACGGCTCCGGTCCGTACGAGTTGAACTGGTATCAGGACCGCAGCGGCCCGGCGCTTCCCCGTCCCTGGATCGTGTCGGCGCCCCTCTGGGTGTATCGCATGCTGATGCTGGCCTGGGCCTTGTGGCTGGCCTATGCGCTGCTGGATTGGTTGCGCTGGGGATGGAATTGCTATGCCTCGGGAGGCTTATGGCGCCCGCGGAAAAAGAAGGAAAAAGCCGAGCCGGCGAAGCTGGGGGAACCGGGACAGCCTGGTTGATACAGCTATTTGCCTATGGTTCCGAGTTGCCGGGAACGGGGCTGAAACCTTAGAGCGTTTTTCACCGCCATATAGCGGCGTGGAATTGGTCTGATTCGTAGGTTGGCAATCCTTTGCGGACCATCTTGTCGGGAAAGGATTCCCGACCTACTTCGAACGGTTACGCTGGGTCCTAAACTCCTGTTTGGGACCCCATATCTTGAAGCTAGAGCTTCTGAGGTAGGGCTCCGCAGCGAGAGCTTGGGAGCCAGGAAAGACCGGGGTTTCGTAGGGTGGGTTAGGCGCACTCCGGCGTCGACCGGCCGTGGATCACGGCGCTTCGCGTGCGCCGTAACCCACCGGAGCAACGTTCGATGGCCTTGCCGCTTCGCTTTGGTGGGTTACGGTGCGCGCCTGACTCGCCGAGCGACACGCGGATGGATGGACGCGCACCTAACCCACCCTACGATCGGCAGGCAGGTTTCGGGACGTCCGTCTTAGCGGACGCATTACGAACCTTCTTCACCATGCCATTGCCCCCGCGGACAGTTGGCAACCCCGCCCGGCCCCTTTCGGTCATAGTGTCCACCGCGCGCCAGAAACGCTTCAGGATCGCGTTTCTTTCCATCATGATTTCGTGGCGTGCTCCTTTCAATAGCTGCAGCCGTCCGTTCGGCAGTCGGCGCGCGAAGCGTTTGGCCGCGTCGGCATCGACGATCCGGTCGTCGTCGCCGATCAGGATGGTCACCGGCACGTCGATGGACTCGGGGATTCCGCGAGCATTGAGCTTGGCGATCGAGGTGAATGCCGAACGTACCCAGCGATACGTCGCGCCGCGGCGCTCCAGCAGCGGATTGGATTTGACGAGTTCCGGCAAAACCCGGAAGCGTTCGGGATCGCTGGTCAGGGCATTGCCTTCAAACCGCCGCAATGACGGGAGATGATGCCGTTCCCCGGGGGCCTGTAAGTCCGCGAATCCCATGCCGGCGACGGCGCCGACCAGTATGGGCGCGAACCAGCGCGGCCAGCCCTTGGTCTTGAGGTCGATCATGGGCGCGCAAAGCAGCGCGCCGTCGACTTTCAAGCGCCGTTCGGCCATGAACCGCAAGGCGACATGCCCGCCGGTGGAATGGGCGATGACATATCGGTTGGCTTCCGGAACGCACCATACTTCCCGGATGAACAAGGCGATGTCTTCCAGATAATCGTCGAAGGATGTCACGTCGACTTTTTTCCGACCTTTCGGGAAGCGGTCCGACATCCCCTGTCCGTGCCAGTCGAACGAATAAACATAAAGGCCCCTGGCGGTAAGGCCTTCGACGATTTCGCAATATTTCTCCAGACATTCGGCACGGCCCTGAAGCAGCAGCACGGATCCCCGTTTCAACGCATGGGCGGGGCGAGCGATACCGTAGCGGATGGTCGCTCCCTCGGCCGTCCGCAAATTCCCGACGAAGTCGAATGGCGTGGCGAACGGAAACGTACGCGTTGATCGCTTCGCCGGATGGGCAACGAATAAAGGTGGCTCTCCGTAGGAAGGAAATGATGTCGTGGCCACGATGATTCTTCCGCTGTTCGAGTGTCAAACTAGTGTTAAGGTAAAAGCCTGCCACAAGCCTGAATGACGGACCGGTGGCAACCGTCCCTATAAATGAAAATTAACCCGCCGTACCCCGGCGCCAGAAAAGGTGCAGTCTCATGGACTCCATTCACAGAAACCGTCTGAGTTCCGAAACCAGTCCCTATTTGCTGCAACATGCCGACAATCCGGTCGACTGGTACCCTTGGGGCGACGAGGCGCTCGAAAAAGCCCGCAAGGAAGACAAACCGATCTTGCTGTCCATCGGGTATTCGGCCTGCCACTGGTGCCACGTGATGGCTCATGAATCGTTCGAGGACGAGGCGACCGCGGCGGTGATGAACGAGCTGTTCGTCAACATCAAGGTGGATCGCGAGGAACGGCCGGATTTGGACAAGATCTATCAGCTAGCGCATCAAATTATCGCCCGCCGTCCCGGCGGCTGGCCGCTGACCATGTTTCTCAATCCGCACAATCAGTTACCGTTCTTCGGCGGCACCTATTTCCCGAATACCGCTCGCTATCAGTTACCGGCATTCCGTTCCTTGCTGGCCCAGGTTGCCGAATACTATCGCCGACACAAACAAGATCTCGAGGACCACGGCAAGTCTTTTGCCGACATCCTGCAATCCATTAGACAAGCAGAAGGCTCGGAAGCTCCGGATGCCGGTGTCCTTATCCGGGCGGAGCGCGAGTTGGAAGCCAATTTCGACAGCGTCAACGGCGGATTCGGCGATGCGCCGAAGTTTCCCCAATTGTCCAATCTCGAATTTCTGCTGCGTTTATGGGGCCAGAACCCGAACGAGCATGCATCCGCTCTTCGCATGGTGACGACGACGCTTACCAAGATGGCGGAAGGCGGGATTTACGATCACATCGGCGGCGGGTTCGCCCGCTATTCGGTAGACACCGCTTGGGAAATTCCCCATTTCGAGAAAATGCTGTACGACAACGGCGTTTTTTTGTCTCTGTATGCCGAGGCTTGGCGAGCGACCCAAGATCCTTTGTTCCGGAAGGTCTCGGAGGAGACGGCGGAATGGGCCGTACGGGAGATGCAATCGCCTGAAGGCGGTTTCTATTCGAGTCTGGACGCGGATTCCGAGGGTGAGGAAGGCAAGTATTACGTTTGGAATCGGGCGGAAATAAAAGACCTTCTTTCGTCCGAGGAATATGCCGTCGTGGAGCTCCATTACGGTCTGGATCGAAGCCCCAATTTCGAGGGCCATTGGCATCTGCACGTGGAAACACCGCTTCGGGAGGTGGCCGCCCGTTTGAGCACCGATCAGGCGGAAGCCGAGCGCCGACTGGCATCCGCGCGCGCTACCCTATTCCAGGCTCGCGAAAAGCGGATCAGGCCGGGACGCGACGACAAGGTGCTGACGGCCTGGAACGGCTTGATGATCAAGGGACTGGCTTCCGCCGGCCGGTTGCTGGAGCGGAAGGATTGGATCGACGCGGCGGACCGGGCCTTCGAGTTTCTGCGCCGGGAGCTATGCGTCGAGGAAAGCCGGCTGCTGGCGACTTACAAGGATGGCAGAGCCCATTTGAATGGGTATTTGGACGACTACGCGTTTCTGCTCGACGCCGGTCTGGAACTCCTGCAATGCGAGTGGCGAACGGAGCGCCTCGATTGGCTCTCGAAGCTGGCCGACCAGCTTCTCGCCCGTTTCGAAGACCGGGAACAAGGCGGATTTTTCTTCACCTCGGACGATCACGAAGAACTGATCCAGCGGCCGAAAACGCTCATGGACGAATCGATGCCTTCGGGTAACGGCGTTGCTGCGTTGGCCTTGCTGCGCCTCGGCCATCTGGTGGGCGAGTACCGCTACACCGAAGCCGCGGAACGTACGCTGCGGGCTGCCATGCCGTCGGTGCGCCAATATCCCCATGCCCACGGTGCCTTGCTGAATGCCATGCTGGATTGGCTATATCCGCCGCAATTCATCGTGCTGCGAGGAAGGCCGGAAGCTTTTCGGCCTTGGATCGATGCGGTCCGTGATACGCCGGCTGCCGGCACGCAGCGCCTGGTGTTCGCGATACCCGCCGAGGAAAAGTCCTTGTCCGGCACTTTGGCCGAACGCAAGGCGGAGACGGGGGAAATCGCTTATGTGTGTTCGGGCATGACATGCCTCGCACCGATCCGCGCCTTGCCGGAGTTCAGGGATTTTCTGCGAATGCCTATCGGGACGACGTTATAGAGCGGGCTGGGTCTAATCGGATATGGTTTTTTGCTGGTGGACGAGCATTGTGTAGGTCGGCGATCCCTTGCCGACGGAGTTGCATGTCGGGACGCTGCGTCGGGAAAGGATTCCCGACCTACCTCGCGGTGCCGGTTCGTAGGTCGGCAATCCTTTGCCGACAGGCCGGCTTGGCCAGGCAAGGGATCGCCGACCTACTTCGGGCGCTACGCCAAACCGGAAAATGCTCTAGCACGCCCTTGCGTGGACCCAGCACCAAACTTATCGGGAGTGTGTCATAAGCACGTTTTCGTCAAGTGAAGAAAATTAGGAGCAACCCCCATACCGTTTCATCGATAGCCGAGCTCAAGCCGGGGTCCTCCGCTGTCTATCGGCCCGATGCCGAGACGGAATCGCCGGTGGAGGAGCGGCTTTACGTTCGAGGGGATGAATTTTTCATCGATCTGGTGCGCGACATCAACGCGGCCGTCCGCGAGGTTCAGCTCGAGACCTATATTTTCGAACTGGACGCCGTCGGGCGCGCCTTCATTGCCGCGATGAGCCATGCCCATCAGCGGGGTGTCAGAGTCCGCTTCCTGGTGGATGGCGTGGGACTGCCGCTTGCCGGAGGCCGCTTGCTCGCCGCGCTCGAGGAGTCGGGATTTCCGTTCCGGATATTCCATCCGATTCCATGGTTTTTCCGTCATTGGCGGCACATGGCGGGTGGCCGGGCGGTGCCGCCGCGATTCTTGCAGCTATTGACCCGGCTCAACAACCGCAATCACCGGAAGGTCTGCACAATAGATCGAAGGATCGCCTGGATCGGCAGTTTCAATATCTGCGCGCTACATCTTCCGGTCGCTCATGGCGGAGAAGAATGGAGGGACACGGCGGTTCGCATCGAGAACATCGACACCCGGCCGCTCGAACAGGCGTTCCGGCGCGCATGGAATCCTTGGCGCTGGCATCCTCTCCGGCATCGAACGTCACTGCGGTCTCCCTTCCGTCTGAACGACACCCGGCGCCAGCGCCGCGCGCGCACGAGGGAGCTCTTGCGGCGGATCGGCCGAAGTAAGCGGCGAATCTGGATCACCAACGCGTATTTCGTTCCGGACGAGCGTCTTCTGCACGAGATCAACCGAGCCGCGAAGCGAGGGGTCGACGTTCGCATCATTCTCCCGTCGATATCCGACATCTTTTTCATGCCATGGACCTCGGCGACGTTCTACGGCAGCCTGCTGGATCACGGGGTGAAAATTTACGAGTATCAGCCGGGCGTTCTGCACGCCAAGACCATCATTATCGACGAGTGGATGACGGTGGGTTCGAGCAACATGAATTCGCGGAGTCTACGGCACGATCTGGAAGTCGATTACGTGCTGCGTCAAGCCGGTACGAAGGCGGCCCTGGCGTCTGCGTTTCTAAGGGATTTGAAGCACTCCAAGGAAATATCGCCCGAGGCTTACCCGAACCGGCCGTTATGGCAGCGCTTTCTGGCACATTTGGTTCTGTTCGCGAAGTATTGGATTTGAAAGGGCAGTCGTCGGCAAAGGATTGCCGACCTACGTCTGCGCCGCCAATTAGGTCGGGAATCCTTTCCCGACGCAGCGTCCCGACATGCGGCTCCGTCGGCAAGGGATTGCCGACCTACGAACCGGCACCGCGAGGTGGGTCGGGAATCCCTTGCCGACGCAACGGGTTCGTCGGTAAGGGACTGCCGACCTATATCTACACCTATAGGGTGCAGCGGGTGGACGAACCGCACCGATCACGACCGGCGAGATTCCTTGTCGCAGAAAATTGGTCGGCGCGTTTCGCGCACTTCCAGGAGCCGGGCTTACACGCTACCGCAGCGAGCGGCTCATTCCTCTGAACGTACCTTAAGCCATTCGGCGATCGCCGGCGGGATGTCCTTCTGCGAGCGGCTGCTGACGTAGATCCCGATGTGGCCGCCCTTGAAAACGATCGTGCCGTAATCCTTGGTGCCGACGTATTTCTCCAAAGGAATGGAAGCCGACGGCGGAACGAGATGGTCTTCGGTGGCGTAGACATTCAGCACCGGCATCTTGATCTGCTTGAGATCGATGGTCCGCCCGCCGATTTTCAAGGTTCCCTTGATCAACCGGTTTTCCTGATAGAAGCATTTGATGAACTGCCGGAACAGTTCGCCGGGCTGATCCGGACTATCGAAAATCCACTTCTCCATGCGCAGGAAATTCTTGAGGCGGTCCTCGTCCTCCAGAATGTCTGCCATATCCACGTATTTCTGGCCGGTCAGCCGGAACGGCTTCAAGGACAGGAAGCTCCAGTTGAGCAGCTCGCCGGGAATATTCCCCAGGGTATCGACCATGAGGTCCACATCGAGATCGCGATACCAGTGGCTCAATGTGTTGTCCGGCGTGTGGAAGTCGACCGGGGTCACCATGGTGATCAAATTGCGCACCCTTTCGGGGTGCAGGGCCGTATAGCACAGGCTCAGGGTGCCGCCTTGGCAGATCCCGAGCACGTTGATGCTGGGCAGGTCGTGCTGTTTGCAGACGAAATCGACACACCGGCGTATGTACCGGTTGACGTAGTCCTCCAGGTCGAGAAACCGGTCGGCTCCATCGGGATAACCCCAATCGATCAGGTAAACGTCGACGCCTTGATCGAGCAACCCGCGGATGATGGAACGGTCTTCCTGAAGATCCGTCATGTAAGGACGGTTCACCAAGGCATAAACGATCAGCAGCGGAACGGTCGAGACTTGTTCCCGCCGCGGGCGATAACGGTAAAGAACGAGTTTGTCCTCCCGGTAAACCGGATCCTTGGGACTCGCTTCCACGTCGACTCGGCCGATCTTGCTGAGCGTGGTCATCCCGTTCGCGATTCGGCGGTTGAATTCAAAAAGCTCTTGAGTAATCTGTTCCGGGCGTAGCATCGCTCGCTCCTCGATAACTTAGGTAGATGTCTTGGCCCTCGTTCTGCGTGGCGCGCTGGGTGTTTCGCTCTTTTCGCCTCGCGCTTGCCCGCGCAGGTTTTCCAACTCGCGTTGCAAGGCCGAAACTTCGGCCCGAAGCTCCAGTACGCCGGATTCCTCCAGCGTCTGTTCCAACTGCCAAACCCGCCGCTGCAACTGATGAACGCGGCGGTGACTGGTGTCCAGCTCGCGGCGCGTCGGCATGTTGAATGCGCTGAGGGTCTCCTCGACCATCTTCTGTTCCTGGCGTTTTACGGCAAAGACAGCGTTGGTCAACAGGGTTTGAGCCTGGGTGAATTCATCCGAAGTCGATATATCGGTGTAGGCCTGTTCGCTACAGTCGATCCACAAGTTGTAAAGAGCGCGCAGACTGTCGAACGATTCTCTTTTTTGGGCTTTTTCGTAAAGCTCGTTGGCGAACAGATCGATGGCTTTCGCCGTTATTCCCGAAAGGGACAGAGCATACGCCTGGAGAGCCTGATAATAATCGAGCCATAGCAATCCCCAGCGTTGCAGCTCTTCCTGCCATTCGCGGGTATAGCCGATGGTCGGCATCGACAGGAGGCCAACCATGCCCTGGTGCAAGGTTTCCGGGCCGTATGGGGAGCCGAATCCGCGTACCGCCTTCTCCATGTCGCCCGGCAAGATCGAGAACGCCGAGCAGACGCGGCGCCAGTTGTCCAAAGGCATGCCCCAGAAGGTGGCGAACCCGGACCAGGGATCCTTGGCGGCCCGAAGCTGCTCCCCGAATTGTTCGTGCATCTGCCTGACGCTGCGGCTGAGCGCATCCCACTGGCTTTCCGCGCCTTGAGCGGCCCCGTAACTGTTGGAAAGGATCTTCCACAATCCCTCTCCCATGCGGAAATAGGCTTTATTGGCGTCCAGCAGCTTTCCGATCGATTCGCGGGAGTGTCCCGGTATCAGGGGCATCCAAAAGGTGCCCCATAGATCGAAAAGGCGTGACCACGAGTCGGCTGGCGCTTTCTCATCCGTCGCCCCGGGTTTGGATTCGAAGGTTTGCCGCGAAAGTTCGAGCCAGAGATCCCAGCTCTTCCGTTGCGTAGCGATCCAGAAATCGCCCCAGTCGAACGGACCGGGTCCAGCTTCCGGGCCTGCTCCCTCGGAAACCGCTCGAGGTTCTTCGATCGCCTTACGGGAAAGATCGGACCACGACTCCCAGTACTTGCGTTGCGTGTCTAGCCAGAGACGAGCCCAGGCATCCACTGGGGAGGAAGATTGATCAGTCATTCGAGTCTCCGTTGGTCGGATTTGTTACGGCATGACGCCGTGTCGATACTATACCAGATCAATGTTGCGACGCAGCATTGTAAACCGGAGGTGAACCGCTTGTTTCCTCGCGGCGAAGACGTGATCGAAGCGTTTCGTTTTCGATACGCATAAATACATCTGATCTGTCGTTTGCCAGTACGAAAATCGTCATTCAAAGACATCCGACCTGTGTTTCGCAGGCACGGTTCCCGAATCGGATCACTATTACTTTTTACACATCAATGCTCTTGCTGAATGTAAGTATTCCGGCCTATTGATCGGCTTGTCCCGCTCCGGTATGGTGCAGTGCACCACTGATACTGCCGGATTCCCACTGTGTTTAAACCCTTGTTAAGGAGCTTGTGATGAACACTCGTCAAATGTGCGATCAATGGTTCGAGATCAACCGCGCGGCGTTCGATCCGTTGATGCGTTGGAACGAAATCGCCCTTCAGGCGGCCGAAAGGATGGCCGGTAATCGGCAAGTTTACGATCAATGGTTCGAGATGAACCGTATAGCGGTCGACCCGTTCATGCGGTGGAACGAGATTGCGTTACAGGCCGTCGAGAAAGTCGCCAAATGCAATTTGGCCATGGCTCAGGACTATTTGGAGATGGGAACGCGCCAGGCGCAATTGAATTGCGAAACGAGAGATCCCGACAAATGGAAGGACGGGGAACGGAAACTGATTTCCGAATTCGGTCAAAAGATCGCGGACCACGCAGGAGACTATCTGCGAGTGGCGAAGGAAACCCAGGACGCATTCAACGAGTGGGCCAATCAGACGGCGAAAGAAACCGCGGAGAGAGCGGCGCGCGCGGCCGAAACCACCGCGCGCGCCGGCGGCGAGACTGCCAAAGCCGCGGCCGGCGCCGAAGGGCAACAGGCACCGCGAGGAGCTCAGAAAGGATGAGTTACGGTTTGGATTGAGCGCATTTCCATCAGACCGTAAGGCGACGGGCCGGTTGTCCGCCCTCCGACACCGGCCCTTTCCTATTTCAAAATTCAGTCTCAACAAGAGGTCAATCAATGCAAGATGTAGTAATCGTAGTCGCCGTGCGTACGGCGATCGGTAAATTCGGCGGCACTCTCGCCAATATTCCGGCCGTACATCTCGGAGCCAAGCTCGTCCTGGATCTGCTTTCCAAAACCGGCCTCGAGCCGCAGCAGATCGACGAAGTCATCATGGGACAGGTGCTCACCGCCGGTACCGGGCAAAATTCGGCCCGACAAACGGCGATCAAGGCCAATCTTCCGGTCGAAGTGTCGGCCACCACGATCAACAAAGTATGCGGGAGCGGCCTCAAGGCGGTACAACTGGCCGTGCAGTCGATCCAGTGCGGGGACTCGGAAATCGTGATTGCGGGCGGTCAGGAGAACATGAGCGCGGCCCCTCACCTGCTGCCCAATTCGCGCAACGGAGTCAAAATGGGCGACTGGACGCTCATCGACAGCATGATCGTGGACGGGCTTTGGGATGCCTTCCACGACTGCCACATGGGCTGCACCGCGGAAAATATCGTCGATCAGTACGGAATATCCCGGGAAGAACAGGATGCTTTCGCCGCCGCCTCCCAGCAAAAGACGGAAGCCGCGCAAAAGGCGGGGAAATTCCGGGACGAGATCGTGCCGATCGAAGTTCCGCAGCCCAAAGGTCCGGCCATCGTGTTCGATACCGATGAATTTCCGCGTGCGGGCACCACCGCCGAAGCGCTGGCAAAGCTGAAACCTGCCTTTCGATCGAACGGTACCGTAACGCCGGGCAACTCGTCCGGTATCAATGACGGGGCGGCTGCGGTGCTGGTGATGTCCTCGCATATGGCCGAGCGATACGGTTTGAAGCCTTTGGCCCGTATCGCGGCCTTCGGCACCGCGGGTGTCGAGCCGGCGATCATGGGAACCGGTCCGATTTCGGCGACGCGGCGTTGTCTCAACCGGGCCGGATGGACCATCGATGATCTCGATTTGATCGAAGCGAACGAAGCTTTCGCGGCCCAGGCGATCGCGGTCAACCGCGAACTTGGATGGGATACCGACAAGCTCAACGTCAACGGTGGCGCGATAGCGCTCGGGCACCCGATCGGCGCGTCCGGCGCGAGGATTCTAGTCACCCTGCTGCACGAAATGCGCCGCCGCGACGTACACAAAGGCGTCGCCACGCTTTGCATCGGCGGAGGTCAGGGCATCGCCGTCGCCGTGGAGCGGTAGACGGAGATTGGAGGTCGATAAGCCATATCGGCTTTGTCAGGATTTGTACAACTGTTGGGAGAAGCCGGACCTGAGCACATTTGTCGGCAAGGGATTGCCGACCTACGATTTTCATAATTTGTAGGCCGGGGCAAGGGGGCAGCCGATCCCGGCATTTCCGAATGGTTCGGTCCGGCCCGGCCCAGCTTTATACCTAGCACGGAGGATTTTCTCATGAATGGACGAGTGGCCGTCGTAACCGGGGGAACCGGAACTATCGGCACCGAAATATGCAGGCACCTGGCCGCGATGCCTAGCCGCGTCGTTGCCCTTTGCCGTCCGCGGGCGCTAGACTGTATCACCGACGCGTGGGAAGCGGCGCGCAAGAGCGAAGGCTACGAGATGCACGCCATGGAATGCGATGTCACGGATTTCGGGCACACCACTGCCGTGTTCGAAGACATCGCGCGCAAGTACGGCGGGGTAGACGTTCTCGTCAATGCCGCAGGCGTCACAAGCGACGCAACCTTGCGCAGAATGACGCCCGAGCAGTGGCATACGGTGCTCCGTACCAATCTCGACGGCGTGTTCAACACCACGCGCTGCATCATCGAAGGAATGCAGGATCGCGGCTTCGGCCGCATCATCAACATCTCCTCGGTGAACGGCCAAAAGGGCCAGTTCGGCCAGGCGAACTATGCCGCCAGCAAGGCCGGAATTCACGGGTTCACGATGTCCGTCGCTCGCGAAGTCGCGAAAAAGGGAGTTACCGTAAACACGGTATCGCCGGGTTATATCGAATCGCCGATGATCATGAGCGTCCCGGAAGAGCATCGCGCTAAAATCCTGGCGGAAATCCCGGTCGGCCGGTTCGGTCGGCCCTCGGAAGTCGCCCGGCTGATAAGCTTTTTGGCGGGTGATGAGGCTGGATTCATCACGGGAGCCGATTTCTCGATCAACGGCGGCCAACATATGGGGTAGGCCGCATGACAACCCCGGAATATGAGCAACGCATACAACGAACGCATCATCAAGAAATATCCCAACCGGCGCCTATACGACACGGCCATCAGTAAATACGTTACGTTTGGGGACATCCGTGGACTCGTAAGAGACGCTATCAAGTTCCGGGTGGTGGACGCGAAAACCGACGAGGACATCACCCGGAGCACTCTCTTGCAGCTGATCCTGGAAGAAGAGGAAAAAGGCCAGCCGATCTTCACCACCGAGATTCTGGAACAGATCATCCGGACCTACGGCAATGCGATGCAAGGCTTCATGACGGCCTATCTCAAGGAAAGCATGGATGTCTTTCTAAAGCAGCAAAAGCTGATGCAGGCCCAGATGGCAAATCTGATCAAGAACGCTCCCTTGTCCGTGTTTACGGAGTTGACCCGGCAGAACCTGAAGCTTTGGCAAACAATGCAGGACGGCTTTTTCTCGGCATACGGACTTGATAAAGCGAGCGGGACTAACGATGGAAAGGACGAAGAAAAGAAACGCCCTTACCCTCTTCCAGAGGGAGAGGGGACTAAAGGCGATTCGGCGTAAGTCCTTTACGGTATGGCTCGTGGCAATGCGCGCCTAACCCACCCTACAGCGGTAGGTCGGCCATCCCTTGCCGACAAACCGGTCACCCGTCAGCCGATCCACACGCTCTTGATATTGGTAAATTCCCGCAACCCGTAAATACTCAGTTCCCGCCCGTAGCCCGAATCCTTCACGCCACCGAAAGGCATGCGCGGATCGCTCTTGACCATGCCATTAACGAAAGCGGCGCCGCATTGGAGCCGCCACGCAAAGTCTTCGCCCCTGGCCCGATCGCGTGTCCAAACCGATGCGCCGAGGCCGTAGCGATGCCGGTTTGCGATTTCAAGCGCTTCCTTCTCATCGCTCGCCCGCAACACCACGGCGACCGGTCCGAACAGCTCTTCCTCGTATGCCGGCATCCCGGGTTGTACCCGATCCAAGATCGAGGGCCGGTAAAAATAACCCGGTCCTTCGATCGGCTCGGAGCCTGAAAGAATGACCGCTCCCTGCCGAACGGATTCGATGACCGCGCGATGGACTCCATCGCGGAGATCGCTCCTCGCCATCGGGCCGATCTGGGTTTCTTCCCGTGCAGGGTCGCCGATCGCCAGCGCGTCGACTTTTGATTTGAGCAACGCCAGGAATTCATCCGCGATGGATTCGACCAGAATGAAGCGCTTGGCCGCGATACAGCTTTGGCCGCAATTTTGGAACCGCGCGGTTACCGCGGTCGTCGCGGCGAGTTCCAGGTCGGCGTCGGCCAGAACGACGAAGGGGTCCGAGCCTCCGAGCTCCAGAACCGTCTTCTTGAGGCTTTTTCCGGCCAAGGCCGCTATCCGCCGTCCCGCCAGTTCGCTCCCGGTCAGGCTGATCGCATGAACTCGCTTATCTTCGATGACTTTTTCGCTTTGGGCGTGAGAGATTCTGAGCCACTGAAAGACGCCGGGCGGTACTCCCGACTCCAGGAAAACCTCCTCGATCGCTTCGGCGCACTGGGGTACGTTGGAAGCGTGCTTCAGCAAGGCGCAGTTGCCCGCCGCCAGTACCGGCACGGCGAACCGGAATACCTGCCAGAAAGGAAAATTCCAGGGCATGATGCCCATCACCGTTCCGAGGGGCTGAAATGCCACGTAACTTCGGCTTGCGTCGGTCTCGACCGGTTCGTCCTGCAAAAAACTTTCGGCATTTTCGGCGAAGAACTCGCAGACCCACGCGCATTTTTCGATTTCGGCGCGCGCCTCGCGAATCGGTTTTCCCATTTCGAGGGTGATTTGCGCGGCATAAGAGTCCGGACGGTTTCGCAGCGCGGCGGCGACTTTTTCCAGCCGTTCGCAGCGGTCGGCGATTCGAGTCGATTGCCAGGCCGGCGATGCGTCCGCCGTCAGTCGCAAAGCCTGTTCGAGTTCGCTGTCGGTCCACGAGGCATAGCGCTTGATCATCTCGCCAGTTGTCGGGTTGATGCTTGTGAAGTCCATCGTTCTCCTCGCTGATAGGGAGTGAGAGCGGCGTGTTATCCAAAGGCTCTTGGAATTCGCACGCCTAATTCGGGATTTGTCCCAGTATTGGACCAGCGGTATGCGCGAGAGTTATGGCCTACGGCTAGGCCGGAAACGTCTCGCTCATTCCGGTCTTCTGGCGAGTCAGACACGTTTTTGGTAACGGATCGGTGACTGGGTTCTGTAGGCCGCGATAAGGGGCCAGGTGCTGTAGGTCGGCAATCCTTTGCCGACGCCGGGAAGGAATTCTCGGCCTGCGGCATCCAGTGGATGCTACGCCAAACCGGAAAAGTTCTAGAGCAGGACCGCCGTGAACAAGTCTCCGGCGAACCGCGGTTACTGGACCAAAGCCAAGAGAACGCCGGCCGCCACCGCCGAACCGATGACTCCGGCCACGTTCGGCCCCATGGCGTGCATGAGCAGGAAGTTGTACGGATTACTCTCCTGCCCGACCTTGTTGGCTACCCTAGCGGACATCGGCACCGCCGAAACGCCGGCCGCGCCGATGAGAGGATTGACCTTGTTTTCGCTGAACTTATTCATCATCTTCGCCATGAGCACACCGGACGCGGTGCCGAAGCTGAAGGCGATGGCTCCGAGTACCAGAATGCCCAAGGTTTCCGGCCGCAAGAACTGCGCCGCGCTCAGTTTCGATCCGACCGAAAGCCCCAGAAAGATCGTGACGATATTGATCAGCTCGTTCTGTGCAGTCTTGCTCAAACGCTCGACGACGCCGCATTCGCGCATCAGATTGCCCAGGCAGAACATACCGATCAAAGGCGCGGCCGATGGCAGCAACATCGCGGTGAGGATCAGCAAGACCACCGGAAAAATGATCTTTTCCTTGCGGCTGACGATCCGAAGCTGCGCCATCTCGATCAAGCGCTCCTCGGACGTCGTCAAGGCGCGCATGATCGGCGGCTGAATCAGGGGCACCAAAGCCATGTAGGAATAAGCCGCCACCGCGATCGCGCCCAATAGTTCCGGCGCAAGCTTGGAGGCGACGTAAATCGCCGTGGGCCCGTCCGCTCCGCCGATGATGGCGATGGCTGCGGCATCCTTGAAAGAAAAGGTGAGGCCCGGAACCAGGTTCAGCGCCAATGCCCCGAACAAGGTTCCGAAGATGCCGAATTGCGCGGCCGCTCCCAAGAGCAGGGTCTTGGGGTTCGCCAGCATGGGCCCGAAGTCGGTCATCGCCCCGACGCCCATGAAGATGAGCAGTGGGAAAATTCCCGTTTTAATGCCGTAGTAAAGATACGACAGCAGCCCCCCCTCCTCTGCGATACCGGCTACCGGAATATTGCTCAACACGGCGCCGAATCCGATGGGAAGCAGGAGCAGCGGCTCGAAACCCTTGCGAATAGCCAGGAAAATCAGGAGAAAGCCGACGCCCATCATGAGCACCTGGCCAATCTGGAAATTGGACAATCCGGTGCTTTGCCAAAGCTGGATGAAACCCTCCATCGGTTACCTCATCCCAGGGTCAGCAAGACATCGTTGGCCGCGACGGTATCGCCGACCTTGACCGCGATGTGGCCCACCGTTCCGCCTACACGCGTGCGAACCTCGGTTTCCATCTTCATGGCTTCCATCACCACCACGACCTCGCTTTCCGTAACGGTCTGGCCTTCCTTGACGTTGATCCGAAGAATATGTCCGGCCATAGGTGCCTTCACCGCTTCCCCCGTACCGATGCGAACGGCGGGCTGCACGGTCGAACCCGCGACAGGTTGCACCGACGTGATGGCACCTCCCGGAGCGACCTCGACGTGATAAACCCTGCCGTTGACCGTGACGGTATAGGCCTTGGCCCCGTCCGAGAATGCCGCCGCCTGCGTAACTTCGGCTCTCGGAGCTTCGGACTTCGGAGTCTCTTCCGTTCCCGGCGCCGGCTCGAAAGCCGAAGGATTGCCGCGATTTTGAAGGAAGCGCCAACCGATCTGGGGAAAGAGCGCGTAAGTCAGCACGTCGTCCACTTCGTTTTCCGTCAGATTGACCTTGTGCTCGGCAGCCATTTTCCTGAGTTCCGCCGTCAGCTTGTCCATTTCTGGCTCCAGCAGGTCCGCCGGCCGGCAAGTAATCGGCTCGGAACCTTCGAGCACCCGCTGTTGCAACTCTTTATTGACCGGAGCAGGCGTCGCCCCGTATTCGCCCCTGAGCACGCCGGCGGTTTCCTTGGCAATCGTTTTGTAGCGCTCGCCCGACAGCACGTTGATCACGGCCTGGGTCCCGACGATCTGCGAGGTCGGCGTAACCAGCGGAATGAAGCCCAAATCTTCGCGAACCCTCGGAATCTCTTCCAACACTTCGTCGAAGCGGTCCAGAGCCCCCTGCTCTTTCAACTGGCTTTCCATGTTGGTCAACATGCCGCCGGGAACTTGCGCCACCAGGATGCGGCTGTCGACACCCTTCAGGCTGCCCTCGAACTTGGCGTATTTCTTCCGGACCTCGCGGAAATAAGCGGCAATCTCTTCAAGAAGGCGCAGATCCAGACCGGTGTCCCGCTTATGCCCCTGATAGGTCGCCACGATGGCTTCGGTGGGGCTGTGGCCGTAGGTCATGCTCATCGACGAGATCGCGGTGTCAACATTATCGATGCCGGCTTCCACCGCCTTGACGATGGCCGCAGTGCTGAGCCCGGTCGTCGCATGACACTGCATGTGAATCGGAACCTTGACGGCCTTTTTCAGCTTCTTGATCAGTTCCTCGGCTACATAAGGCTTCAAGAGTCCGGCCATGTCCTTGATGCAGATGGAGTGCGCGCCCATGTCCTCCAGGCGTTTCGCCAAGTCGACCCACATCGGGATGGTATGCACCGGGCTCACGGTGTAAGAGATGGTGCCCTGGGCGTGCTTGCCCGCATTGATCGTCGCTTTGATGGCTCTTTCGAAATTGCGCAGGTCGTTCAACGCGTCGAAGATGCGGAACACGTCCACGCCGTTTTCCGCCGCCCGCTCGACGAACTTGTCCACCACGTCGTCGGCGTAATGACGATAGCCGAGCAGGTTCTGCCCGCGCAGCAGCATTTGCAGTCGGGTACGAGGCAGCGCCTTTTTGAGCGCGCGCAAACGCTCCCACGGGTCTTCGCCCAAATAACGAATGCAGGCGTCGAAGGTCGCTCCCCCCCAGCTTTCGAGCGACCAGAAACCGACTTGATCCAACTTGTCGCAAATCGGCAGCATGTCCTCGAGCCGCAAACGGGTAGCCAACAGGGACTGATGCGCGTCGCGCAGAACGACGTCGGTTATGCCTAAGGGGTTAGCCATGGAACAAACTCCTAAGTTCTTCTCTGTATGTTATTGATTCTGGTACCGGTGAATGGCCGCCGTTATGGCGGCTACGATTTCGGATTGATCCGACTCGACATCCGGGGCCTGGACAGAAGCGCCTGGAGCGTGTTCCGGTTCGGGTACGTAGCGATTGAGCAATTTCGATGTAATACCGATTACCCAGACCAGCAACGCTAAAAAGAGATACACGATCGTCATGCCGATCAGCATGAGCTTGATACCGGAAAGCAGCAATTCGGCTATTGAATATTCCATGTCTCGCAAAAGCTTTGAGCAAACGGACGAATGATAATGTGCAAACCGGCGAAAGTCGAACGGGATTGTCACGGAATTGCAGCAACTCCCGAGTCCCGGAGCGCTTGACTGCACAGGGATACTCGGCCTTGCGAGCGAGGCGGGCTCGGGTGAGATTAATTCGCCGTAGGGCCGGCAGAACCGCCGCCGACGGCTTTCCGATTGCTACGAGAATTACGGATTTCGGCCATGGCCCTATCGGTCGCGCCGACCGAGTGCTATCGGCAGAGGTTGCTTGAACCCTGGTACCCTGCCCCGCTCGTCCTCCGGCCAGAAATTCCGGTTTAGACAGTTTGGATTATTTCGCCAGAGCCTTGCCGGAATGCGGTTTACCGTGGGTATGAACTGCCTTGTCGGAACCGGGTTTGCCGTGGGTATGCGCAGTTTCGTCGGAGGCCGGTTTGTCATGGGCATGCGCAGTTTCGTCGGAGGGCGGTTCGTCATGGATATGCACGGCCTCCTCGGAATCCGGTTCGCGATGAGCATCCAAAGCCATGTCCGAGCCGGCTGGGCGATGCTCGTGACCATCATCATGATGGTGGTCGTCTGCGACCTGTAAACTTTTTACCCCGACACCATGCTGGTAAACCATCAATCCTCCCAAGTCCGCGGCAAAAACGATGCCGGCGAGGATGATCGCTCCCAGGAACAAGTGTAAAGCCTGACCCATGGCGGAAAATCGTTCCCTACTGAAGAGGCGCCAAATGGCCAGGGTCGATGACAAACCTGCCACTGTCAATCCCAGCCTTTCATGCCATTCCATGATGTCGTGTACGGTGCTGCCGTGGGGAACGGTGTCTTCCGCGATCAAACCTGCGACAGCGGCCGCGATGGCGCCCAAAGCCCCCAAATAAAGCATCCAGCTTGCAGCATGCCGCAGACCCGGCTGTCTTAGCACCACGCCTATGAGCTCGAGCAGAAAAAAACCGGTCAGAAAAGCGATCGGAAAGTGGACAATTAGCGGGTGCCAATTGGTTCCCAGCGCCTCGATGCCGGCAAACGGATTGCCGGAAGATCCGGACTCGAGCGTCCGAGACACGGTGTCGAGCGCGCTCTCGACAACCATTAGGAATCCGCCGCCATTTCCGTCGCCGGCTCCGTGCACGGCGGGGGATATGAAGTGTCCGATCAAATCCGGACCTGGAAAATTGAACATGATCGCTTCCGAATACTGAGTTGAAGGTCAAATGGGGTCGTTGCCGAACTGTCGGAGACGTTTTCTTAGTCGCCCTTTCTTAAAACAAGTTTCGCAGAGAACGCCTGGAATCGAAACCGTACCCCACTTTCGCTTCGTTTTCCGTCCGCGATCTCCTTATCGATATGGAATCTGAAAAGCCCACACCGGGTATAACGTCGCGCTGGATCGCTCATCAGGTCAGGCCCGGCGCACCTGGGGCAATCAATGAACCGATGGCATACGTCACGATGCCGGCGATGCCGCCGATCAGCACCATGCGCAGACCGCCCAACAGAGCACTCCGGCCGGTGAAGAGACTCAAGCATGCCCCGATTGCAAACAAACTGACTCCGGCTGAGAGACCCGCGATCTGAACGCCTCTATGCATGTCGAACCCCAGGAGAAACGGGATGAGCGGGATGCTCGCGCCCCCTGAAAATGCCAGAAAAGAGAACAACGCGGCGCCCCAGGGCGAACCCAAATCGTCAGGATTTACGCCCAGTTCCTCGCGCGCCAGAAGATCCAGGGCGTTTTCCGGGTCGCTCATCATCTGTCGGGTGGCGCGGCGCGCCTGCTGCAAACTCATGCCGCGGGCCGCATAAATGACCGCCAGCTCCTCGACTTCTTCTTCCGGGAACATCGCGAACTCCGCCCGTTCGAGATCGATCTGGTATTCGAACAACTCCCGCTGCGACCGCATCGACACATACTCCCCCGCCGCCATGGACAAAGCGCCGGCCAACAAACCGGCGATGCCGGCCATCGCCACCATCCCGGTCCCCGTGCTCGCTCCGGCCATACCCAAGATCAAGCTGGTGTTCGACAACAGTCCGTCGTTGACGCCGAATACGGCCGCCCGCAGGTTGCCGCCGGCCACCCCTTTATGGCGCCGGCCTACATCTTCGGCGCTGGTGGGCATCGCATGGCGTGTCTCCAGCCCTTGGCCCGAATAGGCGGAAAGCCCCCGGATCTTCATGCTGGCCAGAACCGGGCGCAGGGCCTTCGGGCCGAACGCCCGAACCAGGCGGCCGATCAATCGGGCCCGCGGCGTCGGCTTGAAAGGCGGCAACGCGGAACCTTCCGCCTTCAAACGGCTCTCCCAAAGCGCAGCTTGAGTGTCGGCCTGTTCGGCGAGCTTGCGAAACAAACGCCGCATCCGGCGATTGTTCTCGGCGGCGGCGATCACGCGATACAACCAGGCTGATTGCTTTTCCTGAAACCAACTGTTGAGAAGGGACATGGGTCTGGAATGATGGGAATATCGGTGTGGGACGGGCGTCGGCGTAAAACCTTGTTCGTTGCACAGCCTCCATGGGCATAATACCGACTCTGAGGACGAGAAGACATCCGGGATGTATCTTCGTTTGAAGGCCGAGTCATCACTCGAGCTCAAGCCGGTCGATCGTCCCGATTTGAGTGCGGGATTCACAACAGGGAGACAAGAGCAATGAGCTTTACCGCAGACCAGATTCACGCCGGCCAGGCCGTCTATACCCGACCTATCCTGAAAATCTACGACCTTGCCGTGCTCGGGCTATCCAACCGACTGATTTGGAAGTGCCCAACTCAGCGACTCGTAGAGCATTACAACAAACACGTCACGGCGAATCATTTGGATGTCGGCGTCGGCACCGGCTATTTTGTGGATAAGTGCCGCTTTCCGATGCTGGTACCGCGCGTTGCACTGATGGACCTCAACGAGACCTCGCTGGATTTCGCCTCCCGGCGCATCGCCCGATATCAGCCGGAAACCTATGTCCGCAACGTCCTGGCACCCATATCCATCGACGAGCCGAAATTCGATTCGGTCGGGATCAATTACCTGCTCCACTGCCTTCCGGGGCCCATCGAATCCAAGGCGGTCGCTTTCGATCACCTCAAGGCGCTGATGAATCCCGGTGCGGTCCTGTTCGGTTCGACCCTGCTCCAGGGCGGCGTTCCGCGAAGTCGATTCGCGAAGCGCCTCATGGACATCTACAACAAGAAGGGAATCATGTCGAACGCGCACGACAGTCTGGACGGACTGAAGGCGGCGCTTAATCAGCGGTTTCGCGAGGTTTCCGTCGAGGTCGTTGGATGCGTGGCTCTTTTTTCAGGGCGCGCTTGGGGCTGATGGCGGTTGGCCATCTCTACCCTGGCGCGACGGGCAAGAAGGAGAGACCTAACTTCCGCCAGCGTAGCCCGGATGAAGCCTTGCTGAATCCGGGATGATCGGTGCTCCGACCTTCCCGGATTTCACTGCGTTGCATCCGGGCTACTTACTGAGTACTAGCGAGCACTCAACAGATCCTCGGCAGTTGTTCGCCGCTCGGAAGGTCGAGTACGCGGACGATGCCGTACGGGTTGCGCAGGCCGACTCGCCCTTCGCCCGCCGCGCCGACCCGCCCGATGAGAGACGCATCGCGCCCCAAAGGATGGGCGTGCAGCACATCCATCGCCCGGCCTACGGCGCTCGCCGGAACGAAAAGGACCATGCGGCCTTCGTTGGCCACGTAGAGCGGGTCGAAACCGAGGATTTCGCAGGCGCCCCGCACCGGCGTGGCGACCGGTATGGCGTCCTCGTTCAGCTCCATGTCGAACCCGGCATCCCTGGCTAGCTCCAGCACCGCCGCCGCCAACCCGCCGCGGGTCAGATCGCGCAGGCAATGCAGCTCGACGCCGGCCGCCAGCAATTGCATCACGAGGCCGGACAGGTCCGCGCAATCGCTTTCGACGGCGGTTTCGAAGCCCAGCCCTTCCCGCTCGGCGATGATCGCGACGCCATGGCGGCCGATGTCGCCGCTCAGCAGGATCGCATCGCCTTCCCGAATGCCGGCGGGGGCTATTTGCAGGTCATGTTCGATCAGGCCGATGCCGCTGGTCGCGATGTACAGCCCGTCCCCCTTGCCGTTTTCGACCACCTTGGTGTCGCCGGTGACGATCGCCGTTCCCGCCGCCTGCGCCGCGGCGTTCATGCTGGCCAGAACGCGCGCCAGATCATCGACCGGAAAACCTTCCTCGATCACCAGCGCGGCGCTCAGGAACAAGGGTTTCGCACCGCTCATCGCGAGATCGTTCAAGGTGCCGCACACCGCCAGCTTGCCGATGTCGCCGCCGGGGAAGAACAGCGGCTTGACCACGTAGCCGTCGGTGGTGAAGGCCAGCCGCTTGCCGCCCACGTCCAAGACCGCGCTGTCGTGGCGCTGGTCCAGGTGCGGGTTGGCGAAGGCCGGGCGCACCAGGCGCTCCAGCAATTGCTGCATCAGCCGCCCGCCTCCGCCATGGGCCATGACGATCTGGGCGTACTGGCCTATGGGCGCCGGGCAAATCAACCGGGTGTCGTCGCTCATGGCTTCAGGCGGCATCGCGGCGGTAGCGGTAATAAGCGGCGCAGGCGCCTTCCGACGAAACCATGGTTGCGCCCAGGGGATGTTCCGGGGTGCAGGCCGTGCCGAAGGCGGGACACTCGAAGGGTTTCAGCCGCCCGGTCAAGACCTCTCCGCTGCGGCAGGGACCGGCGCTGGCAGTCTTCCGAACAGATAGCTCGAAGCGGCGCACCGCATCGAAATCGGCAAACTCGGGACGCAGTCCCAGGCCGCTGTCTGCGATGGCGTCCAGGCCGCGCCAGCTCAGTGTGACGGGTTCGAAAACTTGCTCCATCAGCGCCTGGGCCGGTCGATTGCCCTCCCGGCTCACCGCACGGCCATAGCGGTTCTCAACTTCGGCGCGCCCCTCTTCCAATTGCTCCACGCAGCTCAGGACGCCGCGCAGGATGTCCAGGGGCTCGAACCCGGTCACCACGATGGGCGCGCGAAAACGGGCGGCTATGGGCTCGTATTCGGTGTAGCCCATCACCGCACAAACGTGGCCCGCCGCCAGCAGACCGTTGACCCGGTTGTCGGGCGCCGATAACAAGGTTTCCACCGCAGGCGGCACCCTCACGTGGGCGACCAGCAAGGAAAAGTTCTTGATTCCGAAGCGCTGCGCCTGCAACACGGCCATCGCAGTCGTCGGCGCGGTGGTTTCGAAACCCACGGCGAAGAACACCACCTGGCGCTCCGGATGTTCGCGGGCCAGATTCAGCGCATCCAGGGGCGAATAAACCATGCGCACGTCGCCGCCGCGGGCCCTGACCGTCAACAAGTCGTGTTGCGAACCCGGCACCCGCAGCATGTCGCCGAAGGAACAGAAGATGACGTCGGGCCGGGCCGCCAATTCCAGCGCCTGGTCGATGATGGCTTCCGGGGTCACACAAACCGGGCAGCCGGGACCGTGGATCAGGCTGAGCGACGGCGGCAGCAAGCGGTCCAGACCGTGCTTGACGATGGAATGGGTCTGCCCGCCGCAGACCTCCATCAGTGTCCAGGGCTGGGTCTGCCGGCGTGCGATGGCGTCGGCCAGGGCCTTGACCGACGCGGCGTCGCGGTATTCGTCAAGATATTTCATCGGTTATGCCCTCCAATGCGGCAATCTCCTTCAGCACCGCCTGCGCCTCGGCCTCGTCCAGGCGCGAAATCGCGAAACCGGCGTGAACGATGACATAGTCGCCAACTTCGGCTTCCGGTACATAGGCCAGGTTCACCACCTTGACCACGCCGCCGAAATCGACCCGACCGGATCGCAGCAAGGGATCGTCGGCCTGTTCGATGGAGAGGATCTGACCGGGTACGGCTAGACACATGTGAGAAGCTCCTCGGAAAATGTCGCGGCGGCGATCTGGCCCAGCGCCAGGCCGCCGTCATTTGGGGGTATCTGCTCCGGCCAGTATACCCGCAAGCCGGCATTGCGGAGCCGCTCTGCGCACAGCTCCAGCAGCAGGCGGTTCTGAAAACAGCCGCCGGCCAGGGCGACGGTGGAAATCGGTTCGGCAAGCGCGACGTCGGTAATGGCGGCCGCAAGGCTGGCGTGAAACCGAAAGGCGAGAACGGCCGCCGGCACGCCGGCCGCGTGGTCGTCCAACAGCGCCCGGAACAAGGGACGCCAGTCCAGCCGTTTCGGCTCGCCGTCGATCACGGGCATCGGATAAGTCGTCCCGTCGCCCTCCCCGCTTTGCTCCGCAGAGGCCTCCAGCGCCATCGCCGCCTGCCCCTCGAAGCTGACGTCCTGACACAGTCCCAAAAGACTCGCGGCCGCGTCGAACAAGCGCCCCGCGCTGCTGCACCCGGGCGACCGCGTGCCGGTCTGCAGCAGCCGCAATAACGCAGTCAGATCAGCCGGTTTAAACCGCGGTTCCAGCATGGCCGGCAAGTAGTCCGGCGTTTGCTCGCCGTGCAGGGCGTACAACACGCTTAGGGCCGATCGCCGCGGGTCCTTGATCGCGCGTTCGCCGCCGGGAAGGCACAGCGGCAGCAGGCCGGCGATGCGGCGATGACCGTCCGGGGCGATGCGCAGGAATTCCCCGCCCCACAGCGTGCCGTCTTCGCCCAGTCCCAAGCCGTCCCAGGTCACGGCCAGAAGCGGCGGCTTCAAACTATGCTCGGCCATGCAGGCCAGCGCGTGGGCAAGATGGTGAGGCACGCGCCGCAGCGGCAGCCCGGCGGTTTCGGCCCAGCGGCCGGCGGCGTAATCGGGGTGCAGATCGCATGCGACCGACCGAGGCGGACGGCCGAACAGGCACGGAAGCAGACCGGCGGTGGCGCGATGGCGATCCAGTGACTCCGCCGTATCGAGATCGCCGAGGTGCTGGCTCAAGATCACGCGCCCGCCGTCCGCATAGGCAACCGTGTTCTTGAGATGCCCTCCGGCGGCCAGGATCGGCGGCGTATCCGCATCCAGAGTCACCGGGCGCGGCACATAACCTCGGGCGCGTCGCAACATCAGGGGCTTTCCGTCGGCGATGCGAAGCACGGAATCGTCCAAAGGCTGCCGTATCGGCCTGTCGTGCACCAGGAAACCGTCGGCCATGCCGGCCAGGCGTTGCTGAGCCTCCTCGGGCGCGATGCAGATCGGTTCGTTGCCCCGGTTGCCGCTGGTACAAACCAGCGGCGCGCCGAAATCCCGCGCCAACAGATGGTGCACGGGCGAGGCCGGTAGCATTAGCCCCAGGTGATTCTGCCCCGGCGCAATGCCGGATGCGATCGACCCGGACGCATCGCGGCGGCGCAGTAGCACGATGGGCGCTGCCGATGACGTCAGCAGCCGCGTTTCAGCGTCGGTCACATCGCAAAGCTCGCGTGCCGCCGCGAGGTCAGCCACCATCAGCGCCAGCGGCTTGTGGGGCCGGTGTTTGCGTTCGCGCAGACGCTGCACCGCTTTTTCATCCGCCGCATCGACCAGCAATTGGAATCCGCCCACCCCTTGAAGCGCCAGCACCTGTCCCTGCCGCAAGCGCTCGACGGCTTGCAACATCGCCTCGTCGCCATGCGCTAGCGTGCGACCGGCGGCGTCCCATAGAGCCAAAGTCGGGCCGCAGTTTGGACAGCAGGTGGTCTGGGCATGAAAACGCCGGTCCGAAGGATCGCGGTATTCCTCGATGCACTCGGCGCAGAGCGGAAAGCCCGCCATGGCGGTACGCTCCCGGTCGAACGGCAAGGCGTCCAGGATGCTGTAGCGGGGGCCGCAGTGGGTGCAGCTGACGAAGGGATAACGGAATCGGCGGTCGCCGGGATCGAACAGTTCCCGAAGACAGTCCGGGCATGGGGCCAGATCCGGCAGAGCGAACGGAGCGACTGCGCCATCCGCACGGCTCGCCGCGACCCGGAAATTTCGCTCGCCGACGGCGGGAACGCTTTCTACGCTGCAATCGACGATGTCGGCCTGCGGCGGGCATTCGCGCTTCAGACGGATTTCGAATGCCGCCAAAGCCGGCGCGTCGCCTTCCGCCTCGATGATGACCCCTTCCGGGCCGTTGGATACCCGGCCGGCCAAGTCCAGTTCCCGCGCCAGGCGGTACACGAAAGGCCGCATACCCACGCCCTGCACCAGACCGCTCAGCGTCAGCCGCCGGCGCTGCCGTCCGGCCTCGGCGGCAACGCTCAAATCCGCGCCCGAATCGCCGCGGCCTGACGCTCCAGTCCCGCCAGTCGTTCGGCCAACAGCGCCTTGCGGCGTCGTTCCAGCCATCCGTACCACTGGTCCATCCCTTCCCCCGTAGTGGCCGAAACACGGATCGTTTCCACGTCCGGATTGACCTGCTGCAAATAGCCGAGGCAGCGCTCGATGTCGAAACGCAGATAGGGCAACAGATCGATCTTGTTGATCAGGACCAGATCGGCGCGATGGAACATATCCGGGTATTTCAGCGGCTTGTCCTCGCCCTCGGTGACCGAGAGGATGACCACGCGGGCCGCCTCGCCCAGATCGAACATGGCCGGACAGACCAGGTTGCCGACATTCTCGATGAACAGGATGCCGTAATCGGCGGGCTTGAGATCTTGCACGCCATGGCCGACCATGTGAGCGTCCAGATGACAGCCCTTGCCGGTGTTGATCTGCAACACCGGAACGCCGGTGGCGCGTATGCGCTCCGCATCGTTCTCGGTCTGCTGGTCGCCTTCGATCACGCTGACGTCGAACCGCTCCTTAAGATCCGCGATGCTGCGCTCGAGCAGCGTGGTCTTGCCGGACCCGGGGCTCGAAAGCAGGTTCACGGTGAGAATGCCGTGGCCTTCGAAAAATTGCCGGTTGCCTCGGGCATGGGCGTCGTTGCGGCCGAGAATGTCCTGTTCGATGCGAACGATGCGCTCCTGGCTCAGACCGTCGATACTCAGTCCGGCAGCGCCTTGGCCGTGGTGATGATGGTGATGACCATGGTCATGGCCGTGATCGTGGGTATGCTCATGCTCCGAATCGTGGGCGTGAGCGTGATGGTGCTGATCGGCTTCGCCGCAGCCGCAAACGGTACACATGCTTATTCCACCTCCAAATCGAGAATTCTGAATTCCTCGCCCCCGGTCACTTTCAGGCGATGCCCGCCGCATGCGGGACACGGGTCGTAATATTGCGCGATTTCCACCGTACGATCGCAAGCAAAACACCAGGCCAGGCCCGGCGTATCGATGAATTCCAGTTCCGCTCCTTCGGCGATCGTATCCAGGCTCACCGCTTCGAAGCCGAAGCCCAAGGCTGCACGATCGACCCCCGCGAGAGGACCGACCAACAATCTGACCTTGCGCACCCGCGCAAAGTGCTGCTTGCCCGCTTCGGTCTCCAGGATATCGACGATGCCTTGGCAGAGGGAGAGTTCATGCATAGCGAATAGAAAACAATAACCTGATGAAGCAAAAAACGAAGCCCTGAAAAACCTCGACCCATGGGGAAAGAATTCTACTCGCACACGGCCGCTTTGACAGCGGCCATCGCTTGAGACAGAGGTTGCTCGTCTTTTTTTCCGGAGTTCGCCCGTCTTATCGAGCAGGGGACATATGTCCAGATTGACGCCGCCCTTCCCTAGGCGGTGCGTTGACGACGGATTAATTCCAAATCGCTTTCAATAAGGCATTAATTTTTGTAGGGTGGGTTAGGCCGCGAGGCCGTAACCCACCGAGCGACCTCGAATCGGTGGGTTACGCTGCGCTAACCCACCCTACGATTAATGTTCACTCGAATGCCGAATGGAATAACGCATCAATCAGCTGCGGGCCAAATCCGAATCCTTCCCCCGGCTCAGACCGACCCAACCCAGCTGGGCGCTGCCCATCAATATCGCGGCGGGAAGTGGCGCCGGGAAGGCGCACGGGAAGCGTAACCGACACGGCGTCCAGTCATTTGCGGGAGCCATGCCGGCGTGCTGAGCGAAGCGGCGTACGTAGGCGTGGCGGACGCATGAAGGTCGCGACTAAGAGCCTATCCCAGTAGGCCGTTCGCCCTGAGCTTGTCAAAGGGTTTCTAGAGCCTACTGGGATAGGCTCCAAAACGGCGTTTGCGATTGGATCGAACGCGGTCCGCCGAACCCACTACTCGTCGCCACAATTGAATCCTTTTGGTGACCCGGATGTCTCAAAAGGTTTTCCTTAAAAATGGCGACGCAATCGGGTGAGTAGCACGGCGCGGTGTTGACCGTCGATCACGCCGTCGGCCGCGATTTGGCCGGCATCGTTGATGCCCTCGGCACGGCTGTCGCGCCCGCCGAGCGTGCCGAGATCGGTCATCACGCCATCCACCGTGACGAAAGCATGGCCCTCCTCGCTGGCAGTCTCGGATCCTCCCGCCACCCGTCCCGCATCGTTGATGCCGATGGTATGGCTATAGGTCCCGCCGAGGGTGCCGAGATCGGTAATCGAGTAGCGAACTGCCGCGTGAGCGTTTGAAGCGAGCCCCATCGCGGCTAGAACGGTCAACGCCTGGAGGGACGGCTTTCCGGACCAGGACCGGCCATTTCCGATCGCGTGTTTTTGTGCTTCCATGATTGCGAATACTCCTTATTGCAGAGATGCCGCGAGAGCGGCGGAAGAACGCCGAAGAATTCGGGGTCACATTTCCCATCGGCGTGGAGGAGCGCGCCCCGCCGTAATCCCGAAACCGTCGCCGAGGTTACGTAACCCCCGCGACAGCGCCATGACATGGCTGGCCGAAAATGTAACGGCAAGATCCATACCGTTCAACCCAAAAACCGCAATTGAATCTCCGAAATGCCCGCAATGTCACATCGGCCGCTCCATCCCCTCTTGAATCCTTCGGTCGACATGGGACGAACGGCCATTGGTCCAAGTTGTTCGGGGCGAGCAGGCCGGACGCTGGTCTCGACCGGCCGAAGGATCGAGCCCGGGCAACGTCGAAAGACGCGATCGACACGCTCAGGTTCAAGGTTTCCTTCCAGCGGATACGGTTACCCCTCCGCGGGCGACGCGGGGCGCTCGGCCCGTTCCAGAATCAATCGAAAATCGACGCAAGGATCGACGACATGCAGAAAAGCATCGATCCGAGCCCCGGCCGAATCCGCATCGCCGACCGTCGTGCCCAGTAGCGCCCGATACACCAGGCCGCGCGGATGAAAATTCCACTCGGTGGGCGCCAGGATGCGATAGCCGCGGACGAGACCGCCGGCTACCTCGACGCGGTGCATCAGCCGGCCGCGTGCCGCTTCCGTCTGCGCCACGCCGGTGCCGTGTCTGGGTAGCGGCGACGGGTCGGAGCCGATCGGACCGAGATGTTCGATATCCCGGATCAGCGTCCTCGCCAGGCATTTCAGTTCGACGATCCTCGCGAGCATGCGGGTGAACAAGCCGTTCCCGTAAACCGAGGAGGCTTCCCGTACCAGCCGATCGGAACTTTGGCGGACCAGGCAGCCGGTCTCGCGCGGCTCGCCGGTCCATTCGGGGGAGTCGGAATTCACGCGCGCCACTCCCGGCCCCAACGCTGCTTCCAGCATCGCGTCGGTGAACATCGGAAGCCCTTTCACGGAACAGCGGCCGAAATCGGGCCAGCCGGGCTGTAATGCGGGTCGCATCCACGCCACTGCCGCGCATGTATCGTGCTCCAGCCAATGCCGGACCGCTTCCAGGTCTGGCTGCGGCGTATGCCACAGACCGCCCAGCAAATGACTCACTAGAGCCTCGAGCTCGGTCGCCCCGACACGTAATTCAGCGGCATTCGGTTCGAAAGGCGCTGCCGGCCAGTGCACGGCATCGCCTCCGAGTGCCGCGATCAAACGCCGACACAGGGTGATCAAACGGGGCGGCCAAGGGGAAATTCGTCCGTCGGACGCCAACAGCAGATTCAGACTCAGTTCGCGAACCCGCTCCACCGTGGTCTGCAAGTCCCTAAGCCGCTCCAGATTCGGCGATACGGAAATATCCAGCGCATCTTCCAGCGCCCTAGCCGCGGCCTTGGCGTGCGCCTTCGGGCAGAGGGAAAACAGCCGCCCGAAGAGCGTGGGCACCGCTTCCGGCGGTTTGCCCAGCGCCAGGCGCTCGACCGGAAGGAGCGGCCTCGGCGTGATGCTCACGGACACGATCGTTTCGGAGGAAATGCCGCAGCGAATCAGCAGTTCCGCGGTGCCGATGTTAGTGCTCAACGGCCACCCTAGAGCAACGGTGAATCACGACCGCGCGACGGTTCGGCTATCAATAAAAACGACCGTATCAGCGCTGATCTCCCGAACAGTCGTAGGTCGGGAATCCTTTCCCGACGCAGCAGGTCGGCAAGCGGGTATTCGTCGGCAAAGGATTGCCGACCTACGAGAATCCCGGCGCCGCACGGTAAAATCCGCTAAACCTCCGAGCACGGCAGAAAGCCCGATTTCGCCCCGTCGCAACGGGGACAGCACCAGTTTTCCGGCAGGTCGGAAAAGGCGGTGCCGGGCGGAATCTGCGCCTGCACATCGCCCTCCTCCGGATCGTAGACGTGCCAGCAGACGCGGCATTCGAAGCGCGTTGCATCGGCCACGATCAGCTTTCCTTCAGCATCGCCAGCAGTTCCTCGATCCACTGCAGCGAATCCTCGAAATCCTCCTGGGTAGCCTGCGCCGCTTGCGGAATCGGGGTGATTTCCACGGTATTCAGGATCATTTGGTCGCTGGCATTGAAATACTGGACCCACCACACATTGGGCAAGCCCGTCAGACGGATGCGGCAGTCGCCGTAACCCTTGGACAATATGGACACGCCGGCCAGTCCCAGCACTTCGACCAGATAAGCCAGGTCGTTTTCGGTCATCGGCAGCAGCGACAGATTTATGACCTCGCTTTGTCCTTCCTGGAAGGCGACCGATTTGGCGAACAGCTCCGTCAATAGCGAAGGCGCGTTCATGAGGCCGTCCGGGAAAGACCGCGGCCGTTCGACGCCGGCCGTGTACGTTCCGGCATGCCGCAACACCGACGGAACCGAGCCGACTTCGAGATAGTCCCGAACGGTTCCTCCGGCGCGGAATTCGCGCAGCCGCCAAACCCCGATGAACACCGACTCGCGTATCGCCCAGCGCACATCGTCAGCATCGATCAAGGCGCTGACCTCCCCGTCGCCCAACACCTGGTCGAGAAAACGGCGGGTTTCTTCGTCGTACGAATCGAGATGGATGCGGTCCGAATCGATACCGTTCAACTCGGCGGACAAGCACTCGGCCAATCGGCGCACGACGGCGATGCCGGCCTGGCAGGCGGGAATCTCCCCCGGCAGCGGCATCGAAAAGCTGTGCATGCCTTGCGGCATCGCGAGATAGCCGCATTCGGGATCGTCAAAAGGCGTGACCGGCGCGGCGTTCTCGGTGGCCACCGGGCTGTGCTGTTCGAGCATGGTCATTAACCCTCCCCGTCCAGCCATTGCTGGATCTGACTGTGATAATCGGTCCAGGCTTGTATGCGTGCCATGATCTTGGATGTCTGGCCGTCGTTCAAGAATACCAGCGCGGGATAGACCGCAACGCCGTAGTCCCGGGCCACGGATACAACGGCCTCGGGTTTCAAGACCGCCGCTCGCAGCGACGGAAACGCGCGCAGCAGTTCCGGAAGAACCACGGCGAGATCGGCGTTCTCCGGATGGGCTTTGGGGTCGTTGAAAAAACCGACCAGGCATTGCGGATGCGCCGCGGCGAACTCGGCCAGGCCCTCTCTATCCACCAAGTTAATGGCCGGGCTGCCCGAAAGCCGATCGAACATTTCCGCCAGGGTCATGTCGGCTCCCGCAAGAAGTCGGGTAGCTGAGGCTCCCGATCCACCAGGTCGGCGAAGGCCGCGGCCGGGTCATAATGGCCGGCCATGGCGTCGCGGAGTCCCGCCAACGCGGCCTGAATTTGCGCGGCGCGCTCGGGCTCGAGAACCTCTCGGGCCGCGCCAAGAAACGTCAATACCCAGGTACCCTCCGGCTGCGATCCAACCAGACGCATGTCGACCATTCCCTCACCGTCGGCGCCCTTGCACCACGCCTGAAACGGTTCCGCTCGAACGACTTGCATCGGAACGCCTATGCACATCTCAGTCGCTCCGCAGTGCCAGAAAGCGTTCATCTCCGACTCGACAGGCCTCCCCTGCCGATGGACGCCGAGCCTCGTAGGCCGCCATGCCTAAGGGATCGGAATCCGGCCCCGCCTGCGTCCGCTTCTCGACAACGATGTCGAGTTCGGCCAGATACTGGAGGATGCGGGCCATCGCCGGTTCCAGCATGGCCTTGACCGGCTCGCTGAGACTGCCGCCGTAATCCTCCAACACGCAAGGCTGAACGCCGACGAGGTACAAATGCCGCGGCGTATGGCCGAGCAGTTCGCCCAAGGCCAGCACCTCCTGAAAGGAGACCTGATGCAGGCTCATCTTCTTTGCTCCCAAATAAGCCGGCACCTCTGCATCGCGCAATTCCACCAGCGTCCCCGGATCGCATTTGAAATCCACGGCATCGGCGATGATCAGCGTATCGGCTTCCTGCACGTAGGGCAGCAAGGCCAATCCCTGGGTGCCGCCGTCCATCAGCCGCACCGATTCGGGAAAGTCGTAGTTTCGTTGCAGCGCCTGCACGACACGCACCCCGAATCCCTCGTCGGCCCACAGTACATTGCCGATGCCGAGAATCAGAATCCGGTTCATGGCCTATCATCCCGGAAATTGCGCCAGCCGTCGATCATCGTGCCGGTCATGGATTGCCGCGACAGCCGTTGTTCGCGGATGACGACATAGACGTGGATCAAGGCGAACACGACCAGATACCACATGCCCACATGATGCCAGGTATGAACGTCCTGGCTCTGGCCGAACAGCGGAATCACCCAGCCGAACCAGCGGCTGGCCCAGCTCCCCTGCCCCAAGCCTTCGCCGTACAGCGCGAAACCGGTCACAATCATGAACAACGCGCCCAGCACGTAGAACACGAACATGGCCATGTTGGCGAGAGGATTGTGGCCCGCGTGCTTGCGCGGTTCCGGCACCAGAAACAGATACCATTTGATTTCGTGCCAGAGGCCGTCCCACCATTCGGCGCGGTGTATCGCCGGCACGAACAGCTCGCGCGCATACTGGTTGCCGACCAGCGCCCAGTAGACGCGGCCGATGAAACCGACCGCCAGTACGTAACCGGCCGCGAAATGCACGAAGCGCACATAGCCCATCAGATAGTGCTCGCTGGCTTCGCCATCCGGAGCGACCAAGGGCGAAGCGATCAAGTAACCGGTAACGGCGAGCACCACCAGGGCCAGCGCGTTTACCCAGTGCCACAGGCGCACCGGCCGTTCGTAGACATAAACCGGGTTCTGCACCGAATCGATAGCGGACATGGTAGCCCCCTCACCAGGCCTGAACGAGCAGAGCGACTCCGAACACGCTGGCGGCCCCGCCGGCGACGCGATACATGCCCGGCACCCGGAGCAGGCAACGGCCCAGCACGATGCCGAGGAGATGCAGCAAGCCCGTGGCGATCACGAATCCGGCCGCATAAGCCGAGAATGCGGCGCCTTGAGCCATTTCGAGGCCGTGGGCATAGCCATGGGCCACGGCGAAAAGGCCGACGATCATGCCAGCGAGCACGCCCGAAAGCCGAACCTTACCCAAAAGCAACAGCCCTAGCGCCAGGACCGATGCGGCAATGGCAGGCTCCGCCCCGGCGATCACCACCCCGAATGCTCCCAGCGCACCGCCCAGAACCATGGCCGCCATGAACGCCGCGGGCAATCGCCACAATCGCCCCGGCTCGGTGGTCACCAGCGCTGCCCACACGCCCACGCACACCATCGCCGCAAGATGATCGGCGCCGAGCAAGGGATGAACGAAACCGCTCGCGAATCCTTCCACCGGGTGAAAACCGGTATGGGCGACGGCCTGACCGGCGCAGATGGACAATATCAGCAACAGAAAGCTTTGTTTATGTTTATGACGCATAGGATACCTCGTACGCTAGCGAACACGGATTCGCGTCAATTCCTGCCCGTCCCGGTCCATCACATGGGTCGAACAAGCCAGACAAGGGTCGAAACTGTGCAGGGTACGCAGGATTTCCAGGGGTTCTTCCGCCTTTTCGACCTGTGTGTTCATCAACGCGGCTTCGAATGCGCCGACATTGCCGGCCGGATCGCGCGGGGAACCGTTCCAGGTGGTCGGCACGATGCACTGATAATTTTCGATCTTCCCGTCCTTGACTTTCACCCAATGTCCCAAGGCCCCGCGCGGCGCCTCGGTGGTGCCGACGCCCCGTGCCTCGGCGGGCCAGGTTTTCGGCTCCCATTTGGCAACGTTGGCGGTGCTCAGGTCACCGGCCTTGATGTTCCTCATCAACTTGTCCTGGAAATGCCGCATCAGCCTTGCGCAATACTGAGCTTCCAGTCCTCGCGCGGCGGTACGGCCCAGGGTCGAGAACAACGCGTCCAGCGGCAGACCGAGGTCGCGCAGCAACTTGTCGACCGGTTCCTTGATTTCCGGCATTCCCTTTGCGTAGCCGACGATATAGCGGGCCAACGGGCCGACCTCCATGGCGTGGCCGCGCCAGCGAGGCGCCTTGATCCACGAGTATTTGGCACTCTCGTCCAGGTTTTCGATGTTGGTGCGGGTGCCCTTGGTGTTGCGACCGAGCACGAAGTTCGGTTCAGTCACGCCGTCGAAGGGATGCAGACCGATTTCGTCGTCCGGATAGCGATACCAGGAATGCGTCACGAACTCCTGGATCTGGGCCGGATCTCTCAGATCGACCTCGTGAATCTCCTTCAGATTGCCGTTGATGATGGCTCCGCGCGGCAAGCGCAGATTGTCGGCGGATGGGTCGTTGGCCTTTTCCGGGATATCGCCGTAGGCTAGCACATTGGTCGACGACAGGCCGCCGCCGTAGAGCCAATCCTTGTAGAAGGACGCGATGGCCTGCAAATCGGGTAGGTAAACCTGCTCGATGAACTCGATGGTCTGGTCGATGATGGACGAGACCAGGTTCAAACGTTCCATGTTGATCCCGCCGACCGCCCCGATGTCGTCCACGTTGATCGCGCACGGCACGCCGCCCACCAGCCAGTTCGGATGCGGGTTCTTGCCGCCGTAAACGGTGTGAATCTTGACGATTTCCTTCTGGAAATCGAGCGCTTCGAGGTAATGCGCAACGGCCATCAAATTGGCTTCCGGCGGCAGTTTGTAGGCCGGATTGCCCCAATAGCCGTTCGCGAACGGTCCGAGCTGGCCGCTCTCGACGAACTTCTTCAGCCGCGTGGCGATATCGTGGAAATACCCCGGCGAGGACTTCGCCCACGGCGAAATGCTCTGCGCGAGTTCCGAAGTTGCCTTCGGGTCGGCTTTCAGCGCGCTGACCACGTCCACCCAGTCCAGCGCGTGCAAATGGTAGAAATGCACCAGATGGTCGTGAACCTGCAGGGTTAGCTGCATGATGTTGCGGATCGAGTTGGCGTTCTCCGGAATGCTGATTCCAAGGGCATCCTCGACCGCGCGCACCGACGTCAGTGCATGGGTGCCGGTGCAGACGCCGCAGATCCGCTCGGTGAAGGCCCAGGCGTCGCGCGGGTCCCTGCCCTTCAGGATTACTTCCAGGCCGCGCCACATGGTGCCGCTGGACACCGCGTTGCGGATCACGTTGTTTTCGTCCAGGTTGACCTCGCAGCGCATATGGCCTTCGATACGGGTGACCGGATCGACAACGATGCGCTTGCCGCTGTCGTCCAGCTTGAAGCCGTTCGGCGTTTGAGTGACCGTCATACGTGTTCTCGCTCGTTCTTATCGTTTTCGGATTCTTTGCCTTTCACGTGCTTGCCGACCGAGACGGCGGCGTGGCCCGCGATCGCCGTACCGACCGCACCGGCCGCGATCAACCCCACGGTGTCGGCATTCGACTCGATGCCGAAGGCGTTCAAACCGGTCACGCGGTGGTAGAAAGGCCCTTTGTCCCAGAACCCGTCCTCGGAACAGCCGATGCAGCCGTGGCCCGACTGGATCGGGAACGACACGCCGCCGTTCCAGCGCACCGTGGAGCAGGCGTTGTACGTGGTCGGTCCCTTGCAGCCCATTTTGTAGAGACAGTAACCCTTGCGCGCGGCCTCGTCGTCCCAGGTCTCGACGAACTGTCCGGCGTCGAAGTGCGGGCGCCGATAGCATTTGTCGTGGATGCGCTGACCGTAGAACATCTTGGGACGTCCCTGGGCGTCCAGGTCCGGGAGTTTGTCGAAGGTCAGCATGTAGGTGACGACGGCGGTCATGACCTCGGCGATGGGCGGACAGCCCGGCACCTTGATCACCGGTTTGTCGGTGATCACCTTGTGCACCGGAGTGGCCTGGGTGGGATTCGGCTTGGCGGCCTGGACGCAGCCCCAGGAGGCGCAGGAGCCCCAGGCGATCACCGCGAGGCAATCCTTGGCGGCGTAACGCAGCTGCTCAACGAAAGGCTTGCCGCCGATGATGCAGAACATGCCGTCCTCGTTCAGCGGCGGATTGCCCTCCACCGCGAGGATGTAGCGGCCCTTGTACTTGCGGATGGTCTCTTCGAGTATCGCCTCGGCCTGATGGCCGGCGGATACCATCAGCGTGTCGTCGTAGTCCAGCGAGAGCATCGACAACACCACGTCCTTGGCCAGCGGGTGCGCCGAGCGGATGAAGGATTCGGAACAGCAGGTGCATTCCAGGCCGTGTAGCCACAGGACCGGCGTGCGCGGCTTGGTTTCCATCGCGTGGACGATCTGGCCGACGAACTGCGGCCCCAGGGCCAGAGCCGACGCGGTCAGCCCGCAGTATTTCAGAAAACTGCGGCGACTGATGCCCTGCCGGCGCATGACATCGTAAAAGCTTTCGGAATTCACCATCCACTCCCCCTGATATTTTTGTTCGTGTGGATCGACGGATTGCGGAAATGAGCGGCCTGATCAGACGCTCGAGCGCCTGCGGGCATGGCTCAAGCATCGTTGACGCATGGTTCGGCGCGATTCGTTTCCAAAGAGTGTGCGCCGTCACTCGCCGGCGGTCCTTGCCCAGGCTTTTTAATTCCATGTGTTTTGTGAGGTTTTTACTTGAAGATAACCGAGCTTGTCAATCGGTTATTCACGTTAAACTATTCGTCGATCGTCAATAACCCTTTACAACCGGGGACATCCGTTTGATCAAGCTACTGCACACCGCCGACTGGCAGATCGGCAAGCTGTTCGGACAGTTCGAGCCCGACGATGCCGCTCTTCTCGCGGAAGCTCGATTCAAGGCCGTCGAAAGACTCGCGAGCTTGGCAACCGAAAACCGAGTCGACCTCATGCTGGTCGCGGGGGATGTTTTCGATGCGCAGGGCGTCGCAGACAAGACCATCCACCGGCTCTTCCATTCGATGGCGGGTTTCGAAGGGCCGTGGATCTTGCTTCCGGGGAACCACGATTCGGCGCTCGCCGAATCCGTCTGGACCCGCGCGCTCCGCCTCAAGGCCATTCCCGCAAATGTGACCGTCTGCCTGCAGCCGGAGCCCGTTCTGCTCGAATCGATCGGCGTCGCCGTGCTGCCGGCACCGCTGACCCAGCGCCATACCCATACCGACCTGACCGAATGGTTCGCCGGGGCCGAGACGTCCGTCGGCATGCTGAGGGTCGGACTGGCCCACGGCAGCGTTCAGGGCATCCTGCCGGAAGACATCGATTCGCCCAACCCGATCGCCCCTGAACGTGCCGAGCAGGCGCGCCTCGATTACCTCGCGCTCGGAGACTGGCACGGCACGAAACAGATCGATCCGCGCACCTGGTACAGCGGCACGCCGGAAACCGATCGCTTCAGATCCAACGAATCCGGCCGGGCGCTGCTGGTCGAACTGTCGGAACCGCGTGCAGTGCCGACGGTGACGCCGGTCGCGACTGGCCAATACCGCTGGCATTCGGAAGCGCTAGCGCTTCAGGTGCCGAGCGATGTCGAGCTAGCGTTGCCGAAAATTTCGGCTTTCGGACCGGCGGACGTCGTGCAGCTTGAACTGTCCGGACAAACCGATCTCGACGGATACCGGCGTCTTTGCGTGGCTATCGAGCAAGCCCGCGGCAACGCTCGGAGCCTCTTGGCCGATTTGTCCGCTTTACGTCTCGAACCGACCGCGGAGGACATCGACGCCTTGAAAGCGGACGGCTATCTGGGCGAAGTCATCGCCGAGCTCCGCGCAAGCCAAGACGGAGCGGACGCGGAAGTCGCACGGGAAGCGCTGGCCCTGCTGGCGGGCATCCTCGATGCTCAGCACGCGAAAGCCGGAGGTTCCTTGTGAGACTTTCCCGCATCCGTATCGAACAGTTCAAGAAGTTCCGGCAACCGATCGAGATCAAGGACCTCGAACCGGGGCTAAATTTGTTCACCGGACCGAACGAAGCCGGCAAGAGCACGATCGTCTCGGCCATCCGCGCTGCGTTCTTTGAACGGCATCGTTCCGGCAGCGTCGACGACCTGCGTCCCTGGGGCGATACATCGGCATCCCCCACCGTCGAACTGGAGTTCGCCATCGGGGATACTCATTACAGGCTCCTCAAGAGTTTTCTCGGCAAGAAGCGCTGCGAGCTGCAGATCGGCACGCAGCGGCTGGACAGTGCCGAGGCCGAAGACCATCTCGCGGAACTCCTGGGTTTTCGCTACGCCGGCCGGGGCGCCAGCGGTTCCGAGCACTGGGGCATTCCGGGGTTGTTGTGGATCCAGCAGGGAGCCGGGCACGACATTCGGGACTCGGTGACGCATGCGATAGACCACCTTCGTACTGCTCTGAACGCATCGCTGGGAGAGATAGCCAGCAGCGGCGGCGATTCGGTTCTGGCGACGGTCGAAGCCGCCCGCAACGAGTTGCTGACTCCTTCGGCCGGCAAGCCGCGGGGAGTGTATGCCGAGGCGCTCGATCAGGAGGCTGCACTGGCGAACGCCATTCGTGAACTCGACTCGGAAATCGCCGCTTATCGCCAGAAAGTCGATACGCTCGCTGCCCTGCGCCGCGAACACGCCGCCGACGAAGCCGAAAAGCCCTGGATCGGCTTTCGCGAACAGGAACGAGCCGCGGCCGAAAAGCTGGAGGCTATCGGGCGCGTCGAAGAAACCTTAGCCACCGAGAAATTGCGCGCGACCCAGGTCGACGAGCGGATCAGGCTGCTGCACGGTCAACTGGAAACCTTCGGGCGGCAGGAGAAGGAGCTCGAAACACGCGAGGCAGAACGCGAATCCATCCGGCAAAGGCTGGAAGGAGCAACCGCGCTCGTCGAGGAATGGCAGTCGAAGCGTGCCGAAGCGGAACAGCGCCACGAGGCGGCTCGCGAGACGCTGCGCCTTGCCCGTCAGGCGGATACCCGGCTCAGCCTGACACGGGAGCTTGACGCCGGCCGGCTGAAGCTGAAAAACGCCGCCGAGGCACTCGCAAGAGCCGAGACGGAGCAGGCCGCCGTGGTCGAATTGAAACGGCAAGCCGCCGTCACCGAGATCAAGCTTAAAGATCTCGAGTTGCTGCGGGATCAACACCGGCAGATTCGCGAAACGCAAATCCGGCTCGACACGGCTGCGACACGGCTGCGCTTCGCGATCGAAGACGGCCGTAGCATCGGAATCGGCGCCGAATCGGTCACCAGCAAGGGCGAAAGACTGCTGCTCGAAACGACCCCCCTCACGCTGCCGGGGCTGGGCCAACTCGAAATCGCGCCCGGCGGCTCCGACCTGTCCCAGCTTCGCGCCGAAGCGAAAGAACTCGCCGATAGACACGAAACCCTGCTGCAGCGGCTCGGCTTGCCCTCGCTGGAAGCCGCCGAAGCGCGTTATCACACCCACACTCGACAGCTTGCCGACATCAAAACGGCCGACGCCACACTGAAAGCACTCGCCCCACAGGGTATCGAGCCGCTTCGGACCGAATTGGCCGTCCAGCAAGCGCGCGTCCAAGAAATCGAAAAAGCCCTGAGCCAGCTTCCGCCCGAAACCCCGAAGGCGGCCAAACTCCCCTCCGTCGCCGAGGCGGAAACCGCCGAGGAATCCGGCCGGCAATCGCTCGCGCGGATCAACGACAGCCTGCACGAAGCGCGGCTCGCCGCCGGCAAAGAGCAGACGGCGTTCGAAACCGCGACGCGCGAACTCGCAGCCGCGCGCGCCGTAGTAGACGATCCGCAGCGGCCCGACCGAGTGGCGGCGGCAAACCGGGACCTGGTCGACGCCCGTGCCGAGCAATCCACCCTGGTCGCCCGTATCGAGGTATTGACTCGGCAATTGGCCGAAGCACGCCCCGATATTCTGAAACAGGATATCGAGCGTTTCCGCCTCAGCGCCGAGCAGCTCGAAAAGCGCTTCAACGAGCGCCGCGACCAATTGATGAGCCTACAAGTCGAGCTTCAGACGACCGGCGCCCAAGGGCTGGAAGAGCGCCGCGCGGAACTCGCCCGCGACCACGCGCAGATCCAGCGCAGGGTCGAAGAACTGCACCGCCGCGCCGACGCGCTGGACCACCTGCTGAAACTACTGCGCGACAAGCGCCGCGCCTTGACCCAGAGGCTTCAGGCCCCACTGCAAAAACACCTCAACCGCTATCTCCAGCTCCTGTTCCCAGCCGCCTGCCTCGACATCGACGAAAACCTCTCGCCCGGCTCGCTGACGCGCGTCGGATCGAACGGATCGGAACTCGGCGACTTCGAGGACTTGAGCTTCGGCGCGCGCGAACAGATGGGCATCATCAGCCGGCTCGCCTATGCAGGGCTATTGCGCGACGCCGGCCGCCCCACCCTCATCATCCTCGACGACGCTCTCGTCCACTGCGACGAGGAGCGACTCGCGCAGATGAAACGCGTGCTGTTCGATGCCGCGACGCGGCACCAGATTCTGCTGTTTACCTGCCATCCGGCGAAGTGGCGAGATCTGGGAGTCGGGGCGAGATCGTTGGAGGCGATTCGATCCGGAACCTAAATGCCGATCCGTTTTGGAGTCTTAGCCAAGAGGGAGGATTTGCGCACTCGCGTAATCGGCATTTCCGCGGCATACACGGCGGGTTACGGCTGCCGCCTAACCCGCCCTACCGTGCTCGCAAAGTATGTAGATTTCGAAGGCTTACCTAGAATTTGTCGATAGAAGTTTCAATATCGATAAACCCAACCCTGAGAATAAGAATGAAAAACGAGCCAACCCGCCACAGCGGCGATTTTAGGGGGAAGTTTCGTTCTGATCATTCGAGGATGAGCCGAATGAAGCTGTCAGCTAAATTTCTGATTTTTCCACTCTCTTTCGCTTCCGCCGTCGCGCTGGCATCGGGCGATGGGTGCGATTTCTGGTGCGGCGAGTTTCCCAATGCCTATTTTCTTGCGCCCGACAACGATAGCCGCGGTAACCTGGGATTATTGCTCGAAGATCAGGGCGTCGTTCATTACCGGCCGAAGGCCATGCCGTTTCATTACGGCGAGTTCATGGAGCCGGCGAATCCCGCCGCGGCGGAATCTGAAAACACCGTGACTTCCCTAGCAGCCGATCTCGGTGTTGTCGGCGGCGACAGCGTTGCGAGCGATTTGCAGCGCTTGGCGGCAAGCGGTTATGGGCGCTGCCTGACCGACAATGTTCAAGCCGTCGAGGCGTTTCTCAAGGAGCTCAAGAACGCTACCCTGCCCGGCCAGGACGGGATGCTGCTGGCTCAGGAGCGCTTGCGATTTGCAGGCTTGTGCGAGAAAGCGATGGAAGGTCATCAGCCGCTTCCGGTATCGGAGGCGGCCAAGCCCTATGCCCATTATCTCGAAGCGGCGGCGAACTTCTACGCCGGCCGATATGAGCCGGCGCTAGCCCAATTCAAGGCCCTCGCGACCGACGCGCCGGACTGGGTGCGAGAAGCTTCGCTTTACATGTTGGGACGGGTGGCTTTGAACCAGGCGCAAATCCGATTCGATATGTGGAGCGAACCGAGTGCCGAGAACATCGACAAGGCGTTTTTGGACCAGGCGGCCTCCGCCTTCGGCGATTATCTGAAGACGTATCCGAAAGGACGTTATGCCGAATCCGCCAAGGGCTTGTTTCGGAAAATTCATTGGCTGGCGGCGGACAACGCGGCGCTGGCCGCGGATTATCAAGCCTGGCTGGCGACGATGGGTAACGGCACGACGAGCGAAACCGTCCTGGATTTCATCGACGAAACCGAACGCAAGGCCGATCCGGCGGGGAACATCGTTGATGCCCTCTGGCCTTCGCCGGTTCTTGCAAGTCTCGGCACGCTTGCCTCCTGGCGGCCGCAGAACGAAGGCGAGCCGTCGGTGCCTCCGGTGGATGTCGAAATGCTCGCGGCGCATCGGGGCGACTTCGCCAACGCCGGGCTCGAACCGCTCTGGTCCTACCTCGCCTTGGCGCATGCATTTTGGATGGAAAAGAATTATCCGGAGCTGATCCGGCAGACCGCATCCGAGCGCATCGCGGCAAAGCCTTCGAACCTGGCCTACAGCCGCTGGGTATTGCGGGGACTTTCCCTAATGGCGCTGCGGCAATTTCCGGAAGCCGAAAGCCATTGGCTGGAAACGCTGAAAACCGTTGAACATCCGGGGCAAAAAATACAGGCGCAATGGCTGTTGGCCTTGACCTGGAACGAAACCGGCCGATTGGACAGTGTTTATGCCAAGGATTCCCCTGTCGCCCTCCCCGAAGTTCAGGATTACTTTATTCACAAGGCCAAACCGCCCTTATTGGAAAGCCTCCTCAAGCGGGATGATCTGCCGCCCCGTACAAAATCGCTCGCCTATTTCAGGCTGGTCAGCCAATGGGTGCGGCACCGCGACTTCGCCGCAGCCGAGCTGATATTGGCCGCTTATCCGCCCACCGAATTCGCATTGGCCGGAGACACGTTGGCGCCGCTGTCATCCGAGGGAGAGAAGGAAGGCTATACCTGTCCCGCGTTCAGGGAACTGCTCGCCGCCCTGCAAAAGACGCCGGATTCGGGACGCTGGCTTAACTGCATGGGGGATTTTCTCCGCACTTGGAATTGGAATGCCCCTGCTCCGGTCATCGCCGACGCAGATCCCGTCGATTTCGATCTCCATCGCTGGCATGAACCGGGCGACTACGGACTGCCGGCCACGCCGGCCGAGGATGCCTTCGGCGGGAAGACCTACACCAGCATGGATTATTACCGCGAAACCATCGAACGGCGTGGCCTGGCGCGAACGGATGACGACCTGGCCTATGCCCTGCATCGGGCCACTACCTGCTTCGCTTCGTCGGGCAATAATCATTGCGGCGATCAGGACATTCCCAAAGCGCAACGGGCGGCATGGTTCAAGCGGCTGAAAACCCAATACAAGAATTCGCCTTGGGCCACGGGGCAGAAATATTATTGGTGAGGCGGCGGCTTCGCGCCTGGGCGGCAATCGTTCTGGCCGGCTGTGCGTCGTGGTTCGGCAGCGCGCGCGCCGCTGTTGACTACTGGGCCTGGCATCCGAACGTGCATCTTGCGCGGATACTGGACGACGCCGGCAGACTCTATCTGTTCGAGGGCGAGCTTCTGGTGCGCGGCGGCGATACGCTTTTCCAGCGCCGCGGCTTCCCTCCCCCAACCGCATCGCCTCACCCCGTCGTTCTGGTGTACCGCCTCGAAGCCATGGAATGGCCGGAGCCGCTGCAACGGCAGGTGGAACGCGATCTCGCCGCGTTCGAGGCAAAACGTAACCAGGTCTGGGGAATCCAGATCGATTTCGATGCCCGTACCCGAAATCTCGACCGTTACGGGGAACTGCTCGGGCAGGTCAGAGCCCGTCTGCCGGCCCGTTATCGCCTGAGCGTAACGGGCCTGATGGATTGGGCAAGCCAGGGGAAGCTTGAGGATCTGAATGCCCTGCAAGGCGTGGTGGATGAGATCGTGTTCCAGGCTTATCAAGGAAAAGGGCCGATAAAAGACCACCGACGCTATTTCGAGCGCCTATTCGCCCGAGGGCTGTCTGTGCCCTTCAAACTCGGCCTCGTCGAGCACGGCCAGTACGATCCGGACGCTTTGGCCGCAGTCAGGAAACATCCGGCGTATCGAGGAACGGTGATTTTCCTGCTGCCCGATGCAAAGCGGTAGCGTGAGATAGGTAGGCGTCAGAATCATCCTGATCGCAGCCGATTAATCCCGCAAGGCCAGAGCCGATTGCTCGACGGCATGATAGAAGACGCTCGTGTCCTCGATGAAGTAGTTGAAGAAGCCACGCTGCACCGGAATCTCGATGGGAACGAGCTCGATCTCGTGGAAGCCTTGCTCCTCCAGAGCGCCTTTCAGTCGTTCGTTGCGCAACAGACGGTTGACCAACTCGATGCGGGCGAGTTGCTGGGCATAGGCGCCGTTGAACCAAAGCTCCGTCTCCAGGTCCTGAACCTCGATAAAGCTTTCCGGCAACTCGCCCACCCATTGATACCGCTGGGGCCGCGGGATATAGATCACATGGGCGGCGCTCAACTCCGACAGAATGAACTGGCGGGCATAGGCGCCGTCGATGCGCTCTTGAGGCTTTCCATCGCGCTCGAACCCGTAAAGGCTGAGCCAGAGCGCATCCCGAACCGCGTGCGGCGTGATTTTTTCCGCCTTGACCGACGGCAGATCACCGCTCTTCCGCATCTCCTGCGTGTGCGCATCGTCTGGGCGCTTCTCCCGGCGCTCCTGCTGGACCGCGCGGTACGCCTCCCACGCGGCGGTGTTCATGTGAAGGTGCTCGGTCCCTAAACGCGGGCTGAAGCTATTGAAGAAAATCGCGATATCGCTGGCGTTGAACGCCTCTGCGATTTGGTGATAAATCTCCTCGGAGCGTGTCGGCACCAGGAGTTGCGCGGGAAACCAGAGATCGCACCACCGTTCCGGGGGAGTCCGATACCATCGGGAGAAAAGGCGCGTGAAATATTCCGGAATCGCCGGCCGGAACACGCCCTCGCCGCCATACAGATAAGCCAGCCACGATCGGAGCATGGATGGCGGCAGCTGGCGCCATATCTCCGAACGGGTATCATCGGCCGAGTTCTTGAATTCCTGTTCGAGGTCGTGCCCTTCCAGCCAGCGCCAGGTCCAGTAAATCATGCCGGACGTGCAGGAAAGCTGCGTCGGGGTTTTCCCTTCCTTTTGGGCGGCGTGCAGGAAGCCGGCCCCATGGGCGTTTGAGCCGCCTATCCCTCCGAGAGAAAACGCGATGTTCCTTTGGCCGTTTGCAGTCATATCCTGTCCTCCATGTTAAGCGAGATATAACTCACACATCCTTTGCCTCTCAGCCTGGCGCGATGCGTTTAGCCGCGTGCGCCAAAGCTAGCCATGAACGGTGCAGATGTTCCGCGACGGTTTCGCCAGTCATCGATTGCAGGCGAACTACTGCGCCCTTCAGGCCTTGTGCGGCTCAGTCATGCGCAAACGATGATCCTAGAAACGCCAGTTGGACGCGTCCGAGTGTGCGGCTGGCGGGCTGGATGGCAAGGCGCGACGACACCGTGGGGCCGCCCCCCACAAGGAGGAGCAACACCGCCAGACGGCTCGCCAGCCGTGCAATCGGGTGTGTAGCGACTTCACCCAAGTGGTGAAATCGGTAGAAGGTGGAACGGTCAGAATCCACAAGGCTTTTCCACTCCATCTAAGCGGTCAACTGCCGTTTCTAGGATGATGAGTTAGACCCATACGGTGCGGAGTGTCTCGCTCAAGGAGACAAAAAGTCCGTTGCGTTTTTGAAAACGGCGAAAAGTGAGGGATGGCTTTGTAGCCGCGTCGAATTCAATCGGTTCTCATCGCCATCGGGACCAAGTTTTCAACGAACTGCCGGGTACACGCGTCCCAAGAAAATTCCCGTGCGTAACTCCGGCACTCCTGCGGATCGAGCGACAAGGCTGTAAGGGCAGCGTGCCGGAGATCGTTGTCCAAGACACCCACGCGGTCGTCCCGGATCACGTCCCGTGTGCCCCGCAACGGATAGGCGGCGACCGGAACGCCGCAGGCGAGCGCCTCCAGCATCACCAAGCCGAAGGTATCGGTCCGGCTGGGAAATACCAGGACGTCCGCCGCCGCCATGTAGCGGGCTAATGGCTCTCCGGTCCGATAGCGCACGAAGCGGACCTCGGGATATTTCATTTCCAGCTCTTTTCGTTGCGGCCCGTCGCCGACGACGTATCGGGTGCCAGGCAGATCGAGGCGGAGAAAGGCCTCGATGTTCTTTTCGATGGCGACACGGCCGGCGTACAGAAATATCGGGCGCTCGTCCCCGAGAAAATCCTTTCCCCAGGGCCGAAAGAGTTCTGTGTCGACACCCCGCGACCAGCGCACCAGCCTGCGAAAACCCTTAGAGGCCAACTCGTTCGCGAGAGATTCCGTTGCGACCATGACCCGATGGCTTCGGCTGTGGAACCAGCGGAGATACGTCCAGCTCACGCAATAGGGTATGCCGGCCCGGAGCTTCAGATATTCGTGAAAATGACTATGGTAGGACGTTGTATACGGAAATCCTTTCGCGCGGCAGTAACGGCGAGCCGCGAAGCCGATCGGCCCTTCGGTGGCTATATGCATCGCGTCCGGCTTGAAGGCTTCGATCAGAGGCCGAAGACGGGGGCCGCACAGGAAGGACAGCCCCACAGCGGGGTAACCGGGACACGGCCAGGTTCGAAACCGATCGGGCGTGATGATTTCGACCGTGTGTCCCGACTTTTCCAGCGCGCGACGGGTATTCGTCAAGGTCGTGACGACGCCGTTGATTTGAGGATGCCAGGCATCGCTGATCACGATAATCCGCAAAACTTCCTCCTGGGCATGATCGGCGAAGCGCACCGTCGATTTTTCGGGCGGTGCCGGCATACGAATGAAATGCGGCCGCCTGGTTTAAAGAGACCACTGGAAACCGGACCGCTTTCCAGCATTGAAATCGTCAGCAAGGCGGGTAGACTCCGGGATTATTGTCTTTCCGCAATATCATGGACAGACCGCCGCTTCACCACAAGATCATGCTGTACTATGCGGCGCCGCATCTCACGCATGCGGTGGCGACCTTGCCGGTGGCGCTCTTCGTTCCCGCCTTTTACGCCGATGACATGGCTTTGCCGCTCGCCGGGGTAGGCATGGCGATCGCCGCGTCGCGGGCGCTGGATATGGTCAGCGATCCCCTCATCGGAATTTTGAGCGACCGCCTCAAGACGCGATGGGGCCGCCGCAAGCCTTGGATTGCCATCGGGACGCCGCTCCTGATGCTGTCCGCCTGGATGATCTTCGCACCGGCCGGCAAGGTTTCGCTGCTCTATCTGTTTGTCTGGGCGAGCCTGCTCTTCTTCGCCTTCACCCTGGTGGATCTGCCCCACAAGGCATGGGGCGCCGAACTCTCGGCGGACTACACCGAGCGTACGCATGTAGCGGCTTGGCGCGAAGGATTAGGCGCGCTGGGCCAGATATTGTTCCTAGGTGTGCTATCCGTCTTGGATTATCTGGGGTACGTGGAAAGCCGCGATCAGCTCTGGGTTATCGCCATCATCATCGTTGTCAGTTTACCGCCGCTGGTGACCGTAGCGCTGACCAAAGTGCCGGAATTTCCGTCTGAGGAACTGGCGGGCGAACGCCTCGGCGGTTGGGCGGGGCTCCGGCTGGTATTGCGCAATCAGGCTTTCATGCGGACCTTGATTACCTTGCTGCTGCTGGGTACGGCGGTCCTGATTCAAGCCACGCTGCATCGACTGGTATTGACCCATGTGGTCGGCCGCCCCGACATCTTCGCCACGATGATCCTTGCCGAAAACCTCGTCTCGCTTGCCATGGTGCCGGTTTGGATGGGTATCGCGAATCGCATCGGCAAACATCGCGCGATCATTCTCGCCGCGCTTTGGATCGGATTGTGGAGCTTGGGGTTTCCCTGGGTCGATCGGGGCGATACGGTGCTCTATGTGACCTTGATCATATTGAGAGGCGCAAGCCTGGCTTCGATTTTCATGTTGGCGAACTCTATCGCTGCCGATGTGGTCGATCACGACATCGTCGCGTCGGGCCGGCAACGGACGGGCCTCTTTTTCGCGGTATGGGGCATAGCCATCAAACTGGCCGTCGCCCTGGGGGTTCTCTTGGGCACCGCCCTCCCTGCCGCCTTCAGTTTCGAGCCGTCCGCCCCCGCTCAATCCGCCGAAGCGAAAAAATGGCTATTGGTGATTTACGGCTGGCTGCCGTGCCTGATCATCGTGTCGGGGCTGCCGATCATGTGGAATTTCCCGATAGACCGTATTCGACAGCGGGCGCTACGGGAACAAATCGCTGCGCGGCGAGCCGGCGTTTTCAAATCGGACATAGGCGGGGCGGCCTAAGTCGCCTCTTTAACACGCTCATGGGATCATCGCGCGCTCGCTCTCTCGGCAGCAACTTGGTTTATGGAGCTAAGACGGCGATCCAGCCATCCCTCGATTTTCCTGAGCAGTTCGTGACGCAATGGCGGCGCGGAAAACAGTTGTTCGTGGTGAACCTTATCGATGAGCGGCAGGATTTGGTTATCCGGGTGCTTATCGAAGGTCTTGCCGGCAAAATCGTGACTGCCCCAGGCCGGCGTGATCGGATCGCCGGCGGAATAAACGAGGAAATAAGGGGTGGCAAACCCCGCCATCTCTCGCCTGAAACGAACGATCTCCCCTTCGACGCCCTTCACGTAGCGCAGGATGCTGCGGCGGATGATATAGGCGTCGGCGCGGTGGCGTGCCCTCTCGTCTTCCCAGTCGCTCAAGTAATCCGGTACCCAACCCGGTGTCGTGGGGGAAAAGATATGCCGCAGGCCCGGCCACGACAGCACCTCGAACAGTCCGTCCAGCAAAGGGACGGTAACGAGCGCCAATGCCTGGTTGGCAATCAGCAACGGAAGCAGCTCGCCATGAGAACGAAGAAAATGCTCCTCGGCGTAAAAGGACAGCTTCACGACCGGCGTTTGAAAATAGCCGCGCCAGCCCGGAACCTCGGTCACCGAAAAGGCGGGGCCTAGGAATACGATGCCTTGTATCCGGGATCGTAAATCGTCCCCCGGCGCTTGTTCGAGCAGATAAGACGCGGAGATCAACGAACCCAGGCTGTGGGAAAGGATGAAAATCGGAAGACCCGGTTTGCCGCGCTGATCGCAGACCTCGATCAGGCGCCGCAGCACTTGATCCAAGTCTCGCCGCATCGGCTCCAGATTGCGCAAGCTCGCCTGCGCCAAATAGGCATCGCTGACGTCGAACTCGGAAGCCCCGCCAGTAATGGCCCGGTCGGCGGCCAACAGGCTCGGATTGGACAAGCCGTGAGCGTAAAGATCGAAACCCGCCACGATGAAACGCCTCGCAAAATAGGCGGCGATCTCGTCGTAGCGGCCGATGTATTCGTTCATGCCGTGGACGATCAGGATACAGGCCGGAGCGACCGCGGGTCGTGGCGGCATTTGGACGCGCATCGGCAACGGGCTGTCGCGGTCATTTCTGGACAGCCATACCTCCTGCCCCCATCGGGGATAGGGTTGGGTGACGAACTGCCGGTGAGCGCAACCGCACGACATGGACAAAACCAGGATGAGAATCAACTTCACAATGGTATATCCGAAGGGTAGCCAAGGGTATGTTTGCGCGCATTGCAGTCGTGGCAGTGATGCCTGAGCGACGAGAGTACCTGCTTGGACCGTGACAATCGCTTTTTCCGAGCGTAGCCTGATCACGGCGCGATTCGCTTTTCTGCTCAGGAGATCGATTCATGATCGAAAACGTCCGCCTCTGTCGTCCGGCGATCATCGCCTTTTTCCTGATCGCTTGGGCAGTCCTCTTCTGTTCGGTGTCTTTGGCCGAATCCGCCAAAACGCTGATTCGAAATGCCTCCCTCATCTTGACCATGGATTCCTCGGTTGGCGCGGGCGATTTGGGGATCGTGGAGAACGCCGATATTCTGATCGAAAAAGACAAGATCGCGGCGGTCGGCAAGCATCTGCGAAGTACCGGGGCGCGTGTCGTGGACGCCACCGGGATGATCGTCATGCCGGGCTTTGTCGATGTGCACAATCATCTGTGGCAGTCGCTCATTCGGGGCTGCGGCACAGACCAGGACCTCATGGGTTGGCTGGATGCCTGTGTGCTTCCCTTGTTCGACCCGCAAATTACCGTATCGCGCTCGGAGGCCTATGCCGGCGTACGGCTGAGTACGCTGGACCTGATCGACACCGGAGTCACCACCACCGTCGAATGGTCCCACGCCTTTACGCCGGAATTCGTTCGGGGAGAACTCCAGGCGCTGACCGAATCAGGGCTGCGTTTCGTGTTTGCGTATTTCGGACGCGACGATCCTGCCGTGATCGCCCATATAAGATTGGTCAAGCAGACCCTGATCGATCCCAATCCCAAGGCGAGTTTTCAGGTTGCATCCCACCCGGCTGAGGCATCACGTGACGACGTTAAAGCGATGGCGAAGCTGGCCAAGGAATTGGGCGTAAAACATCATGTGCACCTGTTGGAAAATATCGAGGACCGCGACGAAAACATGTTCGACGTACTCGCGGAGTCGGGCGCCCTCGGCCCGGATCTCCTGGGTGCACACGCAATCCACCTCACCGACGAGGAAATCGGGATACTCGCAGCCCAGGAGGTGCGCGTTCTCCACAACCCGATCAGTAATATGCGCTTGGCATCGGGTGTGATTCGCCTTCCGGAGCTAAAGCAAGCCGGCGTTCAGGTGGGTCTCGGCCTGGACGGGGGAACGAACGACACCAGTGACATGTTCAATAACATGCGGGCGGCGGTAGGACTGCAGCGCGCCAGGACGCTTCGACCCGACGTGTATCCAACGGTCTCGGACGCATTGCGCATGGCCACCGTGGACGGGGCGAAGCTGCTCGATATGTCCGACCGTGTGGGCTCGTTGACGCCTGGCAAACAGGCCGACTTGATCATCCTCGATCCGGAGAAATTCAATTTTGCCCCACGTGGGGATTGGGTTAGCCAAATCGTGTTCAACGGCCAACCTCGAAATGTGGAATGGGTCTTCGTGGGAGGGCAAGTGCTGAAGAATAACGGGAAAATACTCGGCGTAAACCCGGCGAAGGTTATAGAAGCCGCGCAGAATGCGGCTAACCGAATTCAAGATGCTCTCGAGCCGTAACTCAATTATCTTCCATGCGGAATGCGCGCGTACGGGCGACTTTGAGCCGCAGATCGGCAATCCTTTGCCGACCAAGCCATTTATCGGCCCGCTATGTCGGGAAAGGATTCCCGACCTACTACAGCCAGGAGGCTGCTAACCCAAACTGTAAAATGCTGTAGAGCCATCGAACCAGGGTCAGCCGACGGGTCGGTCAGCCGTTTGATTTCAGCATTAACCCGTCGGATGGCACGTCGGTTGTGCTGGTCGTATCGGCTGCTCCAGGGCTCCCGAATCGAAAACAGAAGCCGAAAATCTTCCGTTTAGACCTCTATCTGAGGACGATCGGGCGTCGGCCAGTCGAGATGAAAGAACTTGCCTCGTGGCTGATCGGTCCGCTCATAAGTATGGGCGCCAAAATAATCGCGCTGCGCCTGCAACAAATTGGCGGGGAGCCGGGCGCTCCGGTAGCCGTCGAAATAAGCCAGTGCGGAACTAAACGCCGGGACGGGCATGCCGTTCTGTATGGCGATGGTTACGGTCTGCCGCCAGCGGCTTTGCCCTTCATGCAGTACGTCCTTGAAATAAGGATCTAGCATCAGGTTCTTCAGGCCCGGATTGCGGGTGTAGGCGTCGGTGATCTTTTGCAGGAAGCGCGCGCGGATGATGCAGCCGCCCCGCCAAAGCTGCGCGATGGTTCCGAAATCGAGCGTCCACTCGTAGGCTTTTTGTGCTTCCGACAGCAACTGAAAGCCCTGAGCATAGGCGCAAATCTTGGAGCAATACAGCGCGCGCCGGACCGCATCGATGATCTCTGCCGAATTGGACGCCGGCTGAAGATCCGGGCCTTTCAGCAATCGACTGGCTTCGACCCGCTCCTCCTTCAGGGCCGACAACGCACGGGCGAATACGGCTTCGGCGATCGAATTTGCCGGTGCGCCCAGTTCCAATGCGCTGGCGGCCGTCCACATGCCGGTGCCTTTCTGGCCGGCTGCATCCAGCACCTGGTCGACCAGGAAACCGGGGCCCGCCGGATCCTTCTGTCCCAAGATGTCCCCGGTAATTTCGATGAGATAGCTGGACAGTTCGCCGCCATTCCACTCGCGGAAGATCTCCCCGATCGCGCCGGCATCCAGCCCAAGCAGATGTTTCATCAGCCAATAAGCTTCGCAGATCAACTGCATATCGATGTACTCGATGCCGTTGTGCACCATTTTGACGTAGTGCCCGGCTCCGTTCGGTCCGATATACGCAGTGCACGGTACGCCGCCCTCCACCGGTTTTCCGGGCGCGGCGCCTTCCAAAGGTACGCCACTTTGCGGATCGACCTTAGCGGCGATGGCGCGCCAGATCGGCTCGAGCTCGGCCCAGGCGCTCGGGCTGCCGCCCGGCATTAGAGAAGGTCCGAACCGCGCGCCGGTTTCGCCACCCGAGACGCCGGAACCGATAAACCGAAATCCCTTTGCGGTCAATTCCTTGTCTCTGCGTATGGTGTCCAGCCAATGCGCATTGCCGCCGTCGACGATGATGTCGCCTGGATCGAGGTGAGGCAGCAGGCTTTCGATGGTGCGATCGGTCGGTGCGCCTGCCTTGACCAGTAGAATGATCTTGCGGGGACGCCGAATGGCTTGGGTGAACTCCTTCAGATCGGTAAAGCCCAGGACGCGCTCGCCGGATGGCTCTTTCTGCCGACAACGCGTCATGAACTCCGCTGTTTTCTCGGAGCTGCGGTTGTAGACTGCGATGGAATAGCCGTGATCGGCGATGTTCAGCGCCAAGTTTTGGCCCATGACCGCTAATCCTATTAGCCCGATGTCCGCACTGTCACTGTTCATAATGGCACCTCTTGTTGCTGGATAATGAGCGGAATTTCCAAATGGCATTTAATCACGCCGGTCGTTGCTTGAACCAAGCAAGTGATTACCGTGCGTAAAGAAAGTAAAGCCCTATTCGAATCGCTCTCACCCCCCTCTTCCAGAGGGAGAGGGGGCACTTGTGGCTTTACTTTCTTAACTATTAGTAATTCGTACCGCCGTTCGGCTGGATCTCGGGACGTCTTCCATACCCTGCGTAAGAGAGGTCATTTCGCAAGCAGAATCAGTTCATTCTCTGCTTCGTCCAAAGTCACGCGGAAACGGCTCAAAAAGCTCATTCCCAAAAGCTTCGCACCGCGGAGACGGTCGTCCGGAAAAAAAGCGACCGGCACGGCTGCAGCCGAAACGGGCCCCACCCGAACCGATTCTAGGATACCGGCTTTAATCGGCACAATATCGTTCGCGGTGTGGCTGACTCCCGGCTGAAGGGCTTCGGGAACGAAACCCAGTTCGCTGGCCATCGATTCCGGCAAAGCAAGCGTCGAGGCTCCGGTGTCGACGATCAAAGTAACCGGAAAAGCCACGCCGTTTGGTCCTACCAACACCGTTTCGACCTGATGATGGGGGCCGAGCCGCATCGTTTTGATGGTAGCGTTAATGGCACGCGTTTGCGCCGGCGTTTTCGCGCTGGTGATCAACAGCCGCTCGACCGCGCCGGGCCGGTCACTCATGAGGACGTAGTTGTAATCCTCGAGAAGCATCCTGAGCCGGGTCGGCAGGTCGCCTGCCGCATTTCGCGCAGATTCGGGTCCTAGGCGATCGAGCCCTTGCACGACAAATCCGTGTTCGGTCGCTAACGTTTCCAGCTGGATGCGCAGAGTTTCCGCTTCGGCCCATGTCGGTGATGCGCCGATCAGAAGCATTCCTAAGAAAAACCGGCGTAGACGTCTTACCATGAATTTCCTCATGCAATCATGCTCTCACTGAAACCGTCTTCGACCACGGTCCAGGTCCGTTGATCCGGAAAGCCGTACGCCGAACTCGTCGTCCGCCGTTTGGAGCCGCCTTCTTATGGTAGGCAGGGGTTTTTTGTCCGTCATTGGAGCGACCTTACGGAAATTCCCGGAATGCGTTGCTGCGGAAAGTGGATCGATTTTAGCCGCTAAGGTCTGCGTAACATAAATGGTAATATATTCCGTTAATTGACCATGGTCTTATGGCTCGGCCTTTACCACTGTCGGCAGCTTAAACCTAAAATATCGCTGGCACCTAAAAATAATCAGGAAACCTACGGATGAAAGAGTCGGATTACAGCAATTACGTCAAAGCATTCACACGCCTGTTCGAAGCCTACGACGCCGCCGCGCCATATTTAGGAGTCACCGACGATTTCAAATATTATGTCAACCGCAAGCGCACTTGGTTGGAACGGCTCAAATCGCCGGAATTTCCGGTGGCGTTTCTGGGTGCATTCTCGGCCGGCAAGAGCACCATCATCAACGCCGTGCTGGGCGACGATATCTTGCCCCAGGCAACTAAGTCTTTCACCGCCATTCCCACGCTGATCCGTAAAGGGCGCGCTAATCGGGCCGTTATCCATTACCTCAACGAAAGCGCCCGAGACGAGCTGAAAAACCTGTATCTCGAAGAGTTGTCCAAGGAGTTGCGCAAGAGCAGCGATACTTACCGAAAGCTGAGCAAAGGCGAATTGCTGGGCACATTGGCAAAGGATATCGAACAGTACAAAAACCAATTCGGCTCGTTCAACAAGCAAAAATTCTTCGATGAGTTGAAAACCTTGATCGAAGGCTGGAATAAACTCAACGGATCGGTCAAAGAAATCGCTCTGGCGGAGTTGCCGAGCTATGTCACCGAAGATTACGAGGACGTGCTGTTCGTAGATCAGGCAGAAGTCTTCCTCACCGATGTCAGCATCCCCGAAAACGTCGTTCTCGTCGACTTGCCCGGATTAGGCGTGGTCAATCCTCGCCACCGCAAGGTGACCAAATCGTACGTCGAAAACGACGCCAAGGCGTTCGTCATCGCCATGAAGGTGTTTCACCTGCTGGAAGGCGAAGAGATCGAGCTGTTGGCCGAAATCCACAGCCAACGCAAGCGCGTGCTGCAGCGCGCCTTTTGGGCGATCAATCAGTGGGACGTGCTGAGCAGTCAGCAGAAAAAGGAAGAGTTGGCGAACTTCGCGCAAAAAATCGATCATTACGGGTTTCATATCGCCAAGGACCGTGTGTTTCGGGTATCGGCGCTTAATTACCTGCTGCTGAAACTGATTCAGGAAGGCCGCCTGGAAAAGAGCGGCAGTATCCGCGAACATGTAGATGCTCTTCAGAAAGCCATCGGCAAAATACCTGAACGAAACGAGGCTGAAGGTTTTATCAAGTCGCTGGACGAAGCCAAGAATTTCGCCGCATTCCGCAGCAGTCTGTTCGAGTATTTAGCTCACACCGCCAAAGCCGAATTCCTGGACGAAGCGCGCAGCGAATATGTCGATCTGGCCAAGCGACTGCGGGAACGCTTGGAACCGCTGTATCAAAACTACAAAAACAAAAGCGATGACAGTATGAAAAGCACCTTTATCGCCGGCGAATTATCGCGCCGCCAGGACGAAGTCCTGCGGCACCTTCGTACCACCGTAGAAGAACACATCAAGGTACTGCGTACCGAGGTACTGCCGGAATTTGTATTCTGGCGTGATGAAGACCGAGAGCAGCTGGGCGAGCAAATCGTCAACGCCATCGACACCTTGGATCGCAAAGCGCTGAAGAACGAACTGCTCAAAGGCCTGGATCTGCATAGCGTCGTCAGCCGACTGCCGCATAAAATCGAGGAAAACCTTCACATTCAGCATACATTCCGCAGTCAGTTGCAACACCTCTTGGAGGAGCAGATCGTACGCCGTTATCTCTTGCGCCTGCTAGACGGGATTTCTTCCAACGAGGCGCTGCCGGATGAGGTGCTTACCGTTCTAAGTGACCGTTTGAGCGGCCGCGATATGGTTAACCGGCTGAAGGGCATGTGTGACGTGTTCCTGTTCGAGTACGGCGGTGTCATCGACGAACTCGGACGTACCATTATGGCTAAGGAGGCAGACGAGTCCGTCCAGAACAAAGAAGACATCGTGGAATTAGTTCAGAAGAATGCCGACCGCGCCCTGGAAATCGCAAAGAGCGCGCGCCTGCTCGGACCTGACGCGGGTGTCAAGCAAATGCTGGCTTTAGGGGTGGACAAACTGACGAGCATTTACCGAGCCCTTACGGAAACCCAGCCGATATCGCCCGTGACTGCAGGTCAATCCGACGAAATCGATCGTGCCCTCGAGTGCTATAAGATCGGCTTGCTCGATTACACACGCAAGCAACAACGTCAAATCAACAAATTCGCGCGCCGCGGCATAAAAAACTATTTCGAGGAATTGGAAGAGGATTTGCTGACCTATTTCGAATCTGTCAAGGACGAGATAGCCAAAACGATCATGAAACAGCTCAATACCGATATCGACGCCGAATTGAATTCCGAACTGCAAAAGCAGAAAGTGATCAAGGATGCTTATCAGGTCGTGACGACTGCCGTCAGCCAAGGTCGAAGAAGCGCCGACAGTTGAACCGAGACCGCGGACTATCAGTCTTCCGTCGGCTTGCTTTATTTTCCTATTGAGTTGTTTTTCATCGCAGCTGCGGCGTGACGCACGCCAAACATGTAGACCGGAGAAAGCCGCCGTAGGTCGGTAACCCCTTACCGACAAGTAGACCTATTCATGGAAACCTTAACGTGTAGCGTCCGCCATACCAATGCTACATAAATCCAGAAAGATTCCAGCAGCCTTTACGCTTTTTTACGCTCGTCCATCAGACGCTCCATGATCGGCCGGAATATGATTTCCATCGCCAGGCCCATTTTCCCCCCGGGAATAACGATAGAATTGTGTCGGGACATGAAGGACTTATGAATCATCTGCAGCAGATACTCGAAATCGATGTCGAACTTCGTTGGATCTCTGAAGCGGATGATCACAACGCTTTCATCCGGCGTCGGAATATCGCGCGCGATGAAGGGATTTGAAGTATCCACCAAGGGAACTCGCTGAAAATTGATATCGGTACGAGAAAACTGCGGCGTAATCACCTTCACGTAATCCTCCATCCGCCTGAGGATGGTATCGGTGATGTCTTCCGGATTGTAGCCAAACAGAGAGTTATCCCGATGGATTTTCTGAATCCATTCCAAATTGACGATGGGAACGACGCCGACGAGCAGATCGGTATATTTCGCGACATCGATGGTCTCGGTCTTGACCGCGCCGTGTAACCCCTCGTAGAACATCAGGTCGCTCCCACGAGGTGCTTTCTCCCATGGTGTGAAAGTCCCAACTTGGTAGCCGCCGTGCTTTTTCCCCTCTTCCTCGCTGCCAATATAGTACCGACGCTTAGCCGAGCCGGTTTCCCCATATATCTTGAAGGTCCTTTCCAGCTCGTCCAGGATATTGGCCTCAATCGAGAAATGACTGAAGTATTTTCCTTCTTGCTGCGCCTGGGTAATTCGTTCATGCATTTCGAGGAGGGTGTATCGATAAAAGCTATCACCCTCAATCATGAGAGGCTTTAATCCCAGCCGAAAAAAAATGTGCTCAAAAGACTTCTTTACAGTTGTCGTACCCGCACCGGACGAGCCGGTGATGGCAATGACAGGGTGCTTTTTCGACATGGAGGACTCCTCAAGGAACCGCGAGTTTATTGTTGCTTTATGGTTTTTCGCGAGTCCAGCGTTCAAATAATCGCCTGAGAACGTCAATATCGACCAGACTGAACGCTTCCGAAGGAGCTTCGCTCAGGCACGTCAAAGGCTGTTCCGGCTCTCCGAGGTGATCTATTACCAGTACTGCCCCGGTAAAATCCTGACCGGAGGTGTAGTCGTTGACGGTAATCAGAGTCGGAATGCCAGCTCCGAGCGACGCTCGCAAGCCGTTTTCCGAATCCTCAAATGCAAGGCAATCCTCAGCCTTCAAGCCTAATTTCGTCAGCACGTACTCATAGATATCGGATGCCGGTTTCTTGTTCGAAACGATATCGCCTGCAGCGATCACTTCGAACCAATCCGGTGCGTCGGTATCGAGAGACGCCGCCAGCAAGGCTTCGACGTTTCCCGCAGACGCGGTCGTCGCGATAGCCAGCCGTAATCCTGCGGCCCTGGCTTCCTTGATCAAGCGTATGATACCCGGCCTAGCCGGAATTCCTTCCCTGTTCAGCAGGTCGATATAATGGCGCGTCTTCGCGGCGTGCAGGTTCTCGATGAATTGGCTTAGTTCGCCCTCGCCGCAGGGGATCTCAGGGTGATAACTGGCTATGAAATGGCGGATGCGCTCCTTGCCGCCAGCAACAGTCAATAACTCGCCATACAGGGCTTCGTCCCAAACCCAATTCAAACGAGCTTCGGCGAAAGCTCGATTGAATGCGACGCGGTGACCTTGGCGTTCCGTATCCACCAGTGTGCCATCCACGTCGAAAATAAGGGCTTTGAACACGGTCTAAGTGACGACCGGATCCAATTCTCCCTTGCTGTACCGCTTGTTCATCTCTTCCAAACTGATGACTTTGATCTTCGAAGCCTGGCCAGCAGCACCGAATGCTTCGTAACGGGCTGCACAAATGCTGGTCATAGCTTTTTGCGCTTCCTTGTAGACTTTGCGCGGATCGAAGTTCTTTTTGTCCTCGACCATGTACTTGCGCATAGCGCCGTACGACGCGATACGAAGATCGGTATCGATATTCACCTTGCGTACGCCATGACGAATACCTTCTACGATTTCCTCGACCGGCACACCATAGGTCTGGCCGATATCGCCGCCGTAGTTATTGATCATCGCCGCCCAGTCTTCCGGTACCGAGGAGGAGCCGTGCATGACCAAGTGGACGTTTGGAATCCTGGCGTGGATTTCTTTGACGCGGTCGATGCGTAGCACTTTGCCGGTCGGCTTCTGAGTAAATTTGTAAGCGCCGTGGCTCGTACCAATGGCAATGGCCAAGGCGTCGACCTTGGTTTTCTTGACGAAATCGGCAGCTTCGTCGGGGTCCGTCAGCAGCTGAGAATGATCCAACTCGCCTACTGCACCGTGGCCATCTTCCTCGCCCGCTTTTCCCGTTTCCAACGAGCCTAGGCAGCCCAATTCACCCTCGACGGAAACGCCGCACGCATGCGCCATATCGGCGACCTTGCGGGTGGTTTCGACGTTGTATTCATAGCTGGAAGGCGTTTTCATGTCTTCCAGCAAGGAACCATCCATCATCACCGAACTGAACCCGGACTGAATGGCACGAATGCACACGGCTGGCGAAGCACCGTGATCCTGGTGCATGCAGATCGGAATATGCGGGTACATTTCCGCCGCGGCGAGAACGAGATGGCGCAGAAACGGCTCGCCCGCATAGCTACGCGCGCCGGCGGATCCTTGCAGAATCACCGGAGCGTCGACTGCGGAAGCGGCTTCCATGATGGCCTTGACCTGCTCCATGTTATTGACATTGAACGCCGGCAGACCGTAGTTGTGCTCGGCGGCGTGATCCAACAATTGTCTTAAGGAAATGATAGCCATCGATCGACTCCTCTCGCCTCCTGATCGCCAACTTAGCGACGAAATTCAGCCAACCGACGATTTCGTCCAAGCGACTTGCTTGAACCGAGCACTGCCGGATGGCGTATGCTCCCTTTCGGCAACCGTCCGCCCGAAGGGGAGCATCCGTTGAAAATCGTCGCCAGTTAGGCCCTTTCTCAAATCTCTAGAAAATCAATCCTAGAGAATCGACTCCACCTGTTTGACAACATTTTCGACGGTAAAGCCGAACTCCTTGAATAGTAGGCCGGCCGGTGCGGATTCGCCGAAGCGGTCCAAGCCCACGATTTTGCCATTGAGTCCTACGTACTTGAACCAGCCATCACTAACACCCGCCTCGACGACGACGCGCTTGGTAACGGCAGACGGTAATACCGACTCGCGGTATGCGGCATCTTGACCGTCGAACACATTGGTCGAAACCATGGAAACCACGCGAATTTTCTTACCCTTGCCTGAAAGCTCCTCCGCCGCCTTCAACGCCAGCTCGACTTCCGAGCCCGTGGCGATGATGATCGCATCCGGCGTCCCATCAGAGTCGCGAACGACGTAACCGCCGCGCCGGATGGCGTCGATCTGCGCCGGAGTGCGAGACACGTGAGGCAGGTTCTGCCGCGAGAAGATCAGGCATGAAGGACCATCCTTGCGCTCAATTGCGGTTTTCCAAGCCACCGCCGTTTCCACCGAGTCGCACGGACGCCAGACCTGCATGTTTGGAATCATGCGCAGCGTGGCAGTTTGTTCGATCGGTTGATGTGTCGGACCATCTTCGCCCAGACCGATGGAGTCGTGGGTGTAGACATAAATCACCGATGCCTTCATGAGGGCCGACATACGCAGCGCGTTGCGTGCGTATTCGGAAAACATCAGGAAGGTCCCGCCGTAAGGTTTAAAACCGCCGTGTAAGGCGATGCCGTTCATAATCGCCGACATGCCGAACTCGCGCACGCCATAGTAGACGTAATTGCCGTCGTAACCTTCTGCATTCACGTTCTTGCAGCCGGACCAGATGGTCAGGTTGGAGCCTGCCAGGTCGGCAGAGCCGCCCATGATTTCGGGCAGCAGCGGTCCGAAACCGTTAAGAGCGTTCTGCGACGCTTTTCGGCTCGCGATGGTTTCGGCTTTCTCATTAACTTTCGCGATGAAGGCTTCCGACTTCTCTGCCCAGTCGCGGGGCAACTCGCCTGCCATGCGGCGCTCGAATTCAGCAGCCAATTCCGGATACTCGCTGCGATAGTTTTCGAAGCGGTCGTTCCAGTCGGACTCGGCCTTCGCGCCGATTTCATTCGCATCCCACGCTTCATAAATTTCGGACGGGATTTCGAACGCCGGATGCGGCCAGCCGATGGTCTCACGGACCAAAGCTACTTCATCGGCACCCAATGCGGCGCCGTGGCATTCTTCCTTGCCCTGCTTATTGGGAGAGCCCCAACCGATGATCGTCTGGCAACAGATCAAAGAGGGCTTGTCGGTAACGGCGCGTGCTTCCTCGATGGCCTTCTTCACAGCCTCTGCGTCATGACCGTCGACTTTCGGGATGACGTGCCAGCCGTAGGCTTCAAAACGCTTCGGGGTATCATCCATGAACCAGCCTGGCGTGTTGCCGTGGCCGCGTACTTCACCATCGATCGAAATATTGTTGTCGTCGTAAAATGCGATCAGCTTGCCGAGCTTCATGGATCCGGCAAGCGAGCAAGCTTCGTGGGAAATGCCTTCCATCAAGCAGCCATCGCCCAAGAATGCATAAGTGTAATGATCGACGATTTTGTGGCCGGGACGGTTGAATTGGCCTGCCAGCGTACGTTCGGCCAACGCCATGCCGACCGCGTTGGTGATGCCCTGCCCCAAAGGACCGGTGGTCGTTTCAACGCCCGGTGCATAACCGTATTCCGGATGGCCCGGTGTTTTGGAGTGGAGCTGACGGAAATTTTTCAGCTCTTCGATCGGGAGGTCGTAACCGGTCAAATGCAGCAACGAGTACAAGAGCATGGAACCGTGACCGTTGGAAAGAACGAAGCGGTCGCGATCCGGCCATTTCGGGTTTGCCGGATTGTGCCGCATATAATCGTTCCACAGCACCTCGGCGATATCTGCCATTCCCATTGGCGCTCCCGGATGCCCGGAATTCGCTTTTTGTACAGCATCCATGCTCAAAGCGCGTATGGCGTTTGCTAATTCTCGACGCGAAGGCATATTTTTCTCCTTGATACTTTTTATGGTTAGCTTACGAAAGTAGGGATGGAATTTTATCAGCCTGATCGGCTTTGTCACCAGATTCGCACGAGCGTGCCGTCGGCTGATGGATTCTTCCCCCTTTGAGGTCAATCATTGACAGCTGTTGGAGCCAAAAACATTGCTCCGAGCATTATCCAAGAATCGTCCTGGACCAAAGAACGTAAATGCGTCAGGGCGCCGCTCAAGACTTGCCAGTGTATCGAAAGTCTTCTCCCAACCGATTTGGCAACGACCTGCACACGTAAGCCTGCCGTTCTTGTTAAGACGGTTTGGTTCCATGTATCCTTAGCCGGTTATTGCTGTAGCAGGCCTTAGAGTATTTCTGATCAAGCAGTTCCGTCAGAAATGCTTGTAGTGCCAAATGCAATAGTAATCGGGAGCCGGGATGTTCCCGTAGCTCTCCAGACACATATTACTTTGAAATGCAGGATTCGATTATGCCAAAGAATTTACTTGACCAACTCCGAGAAATGACGGTGGTTGTGGCCGACACCGGCGACATTCAGGCTATAGAAACCTTTAAGCCCCGAGATGCGACTACCAACCCCTCGCTCATTACCGCCGCCGCCCAAATGCCTCAGTATCAGGGCATCGTCGACGACACACTGAAAGGGGCGAGACAGACTCTGGGCAAGGATGCACAGGCATCGCAGGTAGCTTCCCTCGCTTTCGATCGGTTGGCCGTTTCCTTTGGCCTAAAAATTCTGGAAATCATCGAAGGCCGCGTTTCCACGGAAGTGGACGCAAGACTTTCTTATGATACCGAGAGCACTATAGCCAAGGCTCGCGAGATCATCGCGCAGTACGAAGCTGCGGGCATTTCAAAAGAACGCGTGCTCATCAAAATCGCTGCCACCTGGGAAGGCATACAAGCCGCCGGAGTACTGGAAAAGGAAGGCATTCATTGCAACCTGACGCTATTGTTCGGCTTGCATCAGGCGATTGCCTGCGCCGAGGCGGGCGTCACGTTGATTTCTCCCTTTGTTGGGCGAATTCTGGACTGGTATAAGAAAGATACCGGACGCGACTCTTATCCGCCCGCCGAAGATCCAGGTGTTCTTTCGGTCACCCAAATCTACAACTATTACAAGAAGTTTGGCTACAAGACGGAAGTCATGGGCGCGAGCTTCCGGAATATCGGCGAAATTACCGAGTTGGCCGGCTGTGACCTCCTGACCATTGCGCCCTCTCTGTTGTCCGAGCTACAGTCTACCGAGGACGAGCTGCCGCGGAAGTTGGATCCGCAAAAGGCCGCTAGTGCCTCGATCGACAAAATCGCTATGGACAAAGCGACTTACGACCGGATGCATGCCGAGAATCGCATGGCTTCGGAAAAGCTGTCAGAGGGTATCGACGGTTTCACCAAGGCCTTGGAAACGTTGGAAAAACTCCTTGCGACCCGACTATCCTACCTTGAGGGATAGAGGAGACTCTAACTACGCGGCTGAGAATATTTCCGGATCCGAGATCCGGAGGGCGGCCAACTTCTATGGCGATGTGGAACACGTCGACAATCTGGAAGAAGTAGTCGCTTATTCGATGCCGCGATTTTCGTGTAAGAGTTTGGGTGGAACACCGATTAAAACGTCGGCCAGACATCGTTGATTGCCGACGTTGTCCACCCTAGCAAGAAGCGACCTCGAGGAATGCGATCCTTTCAGCTCAACGGTGCGGACCAATTAATCGCTTTCTTTTCCATTGGTTCCAAACGTCCTTATCGGCGCAATAGTCCTCGACAATAGTTTTTTCAAGGATCGCCAGCCCATAATCATCCGAGCGATCTGCCCTATCTCCGGTCTTCCTGCCTTGTCAGACCAATATGCGCCATCTTGCATTGAGTCAACCAAGAAAGATGCCTAAAACTGGTCGTTTATATATTGACATGGTTCAGCGAGGAAAAATTAATCAATTGGGCGGACGTGTTTTCTATTCGTTAAGTTGGAGAAGCAAAATGCCCCCTTCATTTATCCATGAATCTAAGACCCGTGTGTTACCCCGAAAATTATCGGGCACAATGGGCGTCACTCTAATCATTGCAACGTGCTTATTTTCAGCCAGTGCGTTAGCTCATGTTATTAGTGAAGAGGACCATCACGCCTTTGAGCATAAGTATGCTGATATGTGCGTGAAAAAAGAAAAAGCAAATCCGAATAGAGTCATTACAAGCGATGATTCCCCGATCATAAACCTGTGTGAATGCATAGCACAGGAAGAATCAAAGCGCCTTACGATCGATGAAGTGAAAAAATTCCTTCGCGAAAATAAGTACCCCGTATCCCTTCTCATCAAGGCGGGCCAAGCCGAGAACATATGCTCTCAAAAACTGCGACAAACCAAACAATAAGCGCTTCAGATAAAAGCGCATGCCGGCCTCAAGCATTTGCAATGCTTTGCTCGAGCTAGCTATTCCGGAATCTGTGCCGCAGCTACGCGCGAAGTTGCGCATGCGTCAGAGCCAGGAACTGAAACGGAGCCTTTAAATTGAGACGGACTCGGATGATGAGTCCTTCATCTGTAGTCTACAGACCTGGCGGTCTGGAAAATCGGCGGCGAGGAGTATTTTTTGTGAGGCGCTATCACTACGCCCATCCGATCGGTTTCGCTGGCATCGTGAAAAGCGATATAAGCGTGCATGGTTGACGCACGTGCAGGCGCTGAAAAGCGAACAGTCTCGGCACAAGACCATTGTTCGATACGAGCTTTGCCAGGGTGCAATATCTTAACGAGCTACAAGGCCCGTCAAATACTCGCTCATGGTCTATTGAAGGGCACTACGATAGTACCGCACCCCTCAGGCATCGTGGCCGGACTTTCTTCGTAAGTTAATCCGGCCACAAGACCAAACTCGCTATCTGCGTATCAACTGTTCGGTCGCGAGCAGTTGTGTTAACACACAGCGCGTAACGATTTGATTCCCTGACATTCGACTAGGCCAATACATAATACATACATATTGGCCTTAGCCTTAAGACACTACTCCAGATTAGCGTGTCTTGTCCTCATCTCTTCTTCCGGAATTCCCTTCTCATGAATGATGTGGGCGATCGTAGCTTCCAAAAAGATCAACGTCGATAACTCGAACGTGGTACCCATTGGCATGCCTACAACTTTGCCATACTGCTCCGCAGTGCCAATCTGGCACACGAAATCCGCCATATCGCCAATTGTTGAGCTGTTCTTTGTGGACAGCAAAACGATTTTTGCGCCCTGCTCCTTAGCACGTTTGGTGAATGCAATCATCGTCTCCGTTTCTCCGGAGCCCGAGATCACGATGAATAAATCACCCTTTCGAATGCTCGGGGTAACAATTTCACCAACTACGTATGCATCATAACCGCCGTGCATCAGTCGCATCGCAAAGAATCTGGCGACCAGTCCCGATCGACCGGCACCAGCCACAAACACTCGCGACGCCTCGTCGAGCATGCGAGTCAATTTTTCATCATAGGTGGGATCTGTGGCTCCTAAGACGCCAGAAATCTTTTCTATGATCGTTTTCTGATGCATAAGATGCCCCTTTATGCGGCGCCAGCGAGCTCGCAAATTTCACGTGCGGCATCAGCAGGCGAAGGAGCACCGTAAATTGCAGCGCCAACAACAACAATGTTTGCACCGGCACGCGCAACCTGCTGGACGGTCGACTGCTTGATTCCACCGGCAACAGAGATTCTGACGGGCAGGTTCAGTCTGGCAATGGCTTGCAAGTCGGCAAACGGAGTTTGCCCAGCCGCCTGCGCATCAAGACCCGTGTGAACGCCAATGATATGAGCGCCAAGCCTGGCGGACTCTCTAGCACATGCTACTTTGTCCGGTACATTGATGAGATCGACTTGTACTTCTGCATTGTGCGCGTTGGCGGCCTTGATTACGCCGGCGATGGTGGGAAGACCGGACACACCGAGAACCGTACAGATATCGGCGCCTGCCGCATAGAAAGGCGTCGCCTCGTACTCGCCGGCGTCCATCGTTTTGAGATCGACCAAAATCAATTTGTTCGGGTATTTCTTCCTCAATTCTCTGACCAGGCTGACTCCATTATGCTTAATGCAGGGCGTTCCGATTTCGAAAATATCCACATAAGGCGCCGCAAGGCCAGCAAGTTTCAAAGTCTGGTTGACGTCCAAAGAATCTAATGCCAATTGTATTAATGGTCTTGCCATGATAGGTACTCCAATTGTTATAGTTGATTAGATACTTATTAACTTAATCTTTATAAATGCATTCTTTAAACGCATTATTTGTTAACTCTAAAGTAGAACCGGGATAGGTGTCAACGATCCTCTGTCGCTCTCTCGTATCTATCATCGCCAGCGCGCGACACCGTGAACACATGTGCAGTTTCACGACTATGCGTCGGGACAATCGGTGGATAGCGGCGATGAATCGAAAAATGCGGGATTATTCGAGCCAGCACATAAGAGATGACTTAACCAGCTTCTGCGTCTAGTGCCTGCCAAAGCCAAGTTTTGGAGGAACCTATCACTTTCTGCGATAACAGCCGTTTTATCTTGCGGTCTCTTCGAGATTTTTCAGGTACTTCGCCACCCCCGTTACGGCTGCCGCTGGTTTGGCAGCTGAAGGTAGATTTTTCAGGTATTTAGCCACGCCGGTTTCGCTCGCAGCAGCTTTGGCAGGTTCCGAAAGGGTTTTCATGTACTTTGCCACGCCGGTTTCGCCCGCTGCACCGCTCGAAACTGGCGCAGGTGCGTGCTGAACAGGCTGGACATTAGATCCGGATTGTCTGCTGCTCCAGAAGATGAAACCAGCCAAGCCCAGAACGATCAAGCCGATCGGATAATTTTCCGCCAAGGGATTCTCGGCTTTTTCGGCAGCAGCACCAGAGCTGGGTTGATCGGCTGATACCGCCGTCGAGTTGCTCGAATCCTGCTTCGCCTGTATGGTTTGTACGGTTTTTGCTCGTTCCTTTGCAGCCTCAGCGTGCTTGGCGATTAAATCAGCGTCTTGGGTAATGACTACCGGCTCAAAGTCTGCTGCTGGGTATTCTGATTCCGCCATCGCCAACGGGCTGGCTAGCAGCAGCGCCGTAAGTATCGCTTTCGTCAAATTACGTTTTTTCACATCATTCTCCTAAACATCTTAAGAAATGGATGAAGACCCCCGCCAGCATGCGCTGGATGGCCACTCCTGACTTAGTATAAGGGGGCGCATCATCAAATGGAATATATGAGGCTCTTTCAATGACCTGTGAGCACAAAAGATGCGCGTTTTGATGATCAACTGAGCTCAGTAAACCATTCCGGCGAAGCCCTCCGTAGCGCTAGCTGCCCGCCGAAGAGTGAGTATACATGTGCATCACTGACTTGCATCGGGAGAAAATCCTGATCTCAGATGATGGGGCGAGTTCCGGTAAACACAGGCGCCCTCCGAGCAAGCCCGGTGATGCGGCCATGCGAAAGAAAAACACCCCCTCGAACTAACGCATGGACAATAGCTGGTCGACCCGCTGTAGGTCATCCTTGGTATCAACCCCTGCTTCAGGCGCTTCCTCGATTACCCTGACCAGAATACGTTTTCCCTGCCACAAAATGCGCAGTTGCTCCAGGGCTTCGACGGCTTCCAACTCGGACGGTGGCCAGCTTACATAGCGCCGCAGAAAACCGGCCGAGTACGCGTAGATACCGATATGCCGGAGATACGGAAAGTTTTCTGGCAAAAGACTGCTGTCGCAGGAAAAACCAGCCCGATGCCAAGGGATGGGAGCCCGACTGAAATAAAGTGCGTAGCCGGTGTTATCGACCACGGCCTTAACGACATTCGGGTCGAAGACTTCTATGTGACTTTTGATGGGTGTGGCGAGCGTAGCGACCTGAGCGATACTCTGGTCGGCCAGAATCATGGCAAGCATCCTCACCAAGTTCGGCCGCATTAAGGGCTCATCGCCCTGAAGATTGACGACGATTTCGTCATCCGACCAACCCAATTGATCGGCCACCTCGGCTATTCGCTCGCTACCGCTAGTATGATCCTTTCGGGTCATCAGCGCACGTATCGGCAGATGGCTTACGGCTTCACGGATTCGTTCGTCGTCGGTGGCAACGATGACATTATCACCCGCTTCTAAGGCGCGTTCACAGACATGGACGATCATCGGACGTCCGGCTAAAGGAAGCAGAGGCTTGCCGGGCAGCCGACTTGACCCGTAGCGTGCCGGAATGACGATATTGAAGGACGGCATGGTGCTGCGGTTACGAAAGAGCGTCGTATTCTTCAAGGCTGATCTTTCGTGCCTCGTTTTCCAGCATCACCGGAATGTCATCGCGTATCGGATAAGCGAGTCTGTCCGCTTTGCAAATCAACTCCTGCTGCTCCTTCCTAAAAAGAAGTTCGCCTTTGCAAACAGGGCAGACCAGGATCTCAAGCAGTTTTCTGTCCATTGCATTTAGCCTTCAATATGGTTAACAAATTTACTCCGAACTCGGTCGGTAGCGTCGCTTCGACAGGCACATACCATAAATTCGAAGCGCCGAAAGTTCGGCATTTGATAGCGTCTTTTTCGGTCATCACGATTGGGAGGCCTTCGGCAAAACCTAAGTCTTCGACCCGATACTGATGATGATCGGGAAACTCGCGGCTGTCGAACTTCAACCCGAAGCTCCGGAGATGGCTGAAAAACCGCTGCGGATTGCCAATTCCGGCAATTGCGTAAAAAGCGCGCCCACCGAAGGATCTTAGGGGCTCTTTTACTTGTTCCTCTTGCAGATTAACGGCCACTCCGCCGTCCAGAGACATGAAATATTCACCGGGCGGAGCCTCTGCCGAATAAATCCTCAAGTCTACCGAACTCAATCGCTCGACTGGCTCCCGCAGAGGCCCTGCGGGTAGGCAGTGACCATTGCCGAATTGCCTCGCACCGTCCACTACAGCGATTTCTACGTCGCGATACAGGGCATAATGCTGTAACCCATCGTCCGACAGAATAATGTCACAGTCGGTTCTTTCTAACAGCGCTTTTGCGGCCTCGGTGCGTTTCGGGAAAACGAACACCGGGCAACCGGTTCGCCGGGCAATGAGCAGAGGCTCGTCACCTACAGCATGCACATCGGAATCTTCAGCGACTCGAACCGGCCGACGTCCGTGGGATGCTCCATAGCCGCGGCTGATGACGCCAGGTCTAAATCCATTCTCCTTAAGAAACCGAGCTAGCCAAATGACCAAAGGCGTTTTGCCGGTGCCGCCGACCGTCAAATTGCCGACCACAATTATCGGAACCGGCAAGCGGCTTATGCGTTTAAGTCCGTTTCGATATGACCAGCGGCGAAACGTAACGACCTGTCGAAATAAGGCTTCGAGCGGAATTAAGAAAGGATTTGGACGCGGCTTTTCATACCATTCCCGCTGAAACCAGCCAGCCAATTGCTTTTTCACGCGACTCGAACGACTAGGGATTTTCGATCGCCTCGCTCTTCGCGGCGAAAGTCACATGAGTGAAACCGAGCTGGCTGGCCGCGTCTAAAACGGTAATTACGGCTTGATGGGTGGTTTTTTGATCGGCATTGATGACCAGCAACGGATTCTTATTGTCGCCCGCGGCTTCGACAATCGCCTTTTTCAAGGTTTCGATTTGCGTGTTTACCACCTGATGCTCATTGACGAAATAACGCCCTTCGGTATCGATGACGACATCTACGCCCTTTTCTTCACCTGTTGATTGACCCGTAGCTTCGGGCAGGCGGATTTGCAGTTCTGCTTCGCGGCTGAATGTCGTGGTCAGTACCAGGAAGATCAGCAGCACGATGAGCACGTCGATCATCGGGATCAGGTTGAGCTCGGGGTAGTCCCGACGCCGCGGGCGGAAATTCATTGCCGTTTATTCCTCTTCTTGACTGCTGTAAAGAGTCTCGATCAATCGCACGGCCTCCTCCTCCATGCGCACGGCGAAGTCGATCACTCGCCCCTGAAAATATCGATAGAAAATAAGGCTCGGAATGGCAACCGCCAGGCCGGCAGCCGTGGCAATGAGGATTTCCGATATGCCGCCGGCGAGTTTGGTGGGATTCCCGATACCGCTCGCCATGGAAAACGTGGAAAAGACCTTGATCATACCCAGGACGCTGCCCAATAACCCCAGGTAAGGCGACACGGATGCGATAGTGCCCAAGGTGTTCAAGTATCGTTCGAGATCGTGGATCACCTGGCGTCCTGCCTGCTCGATACTTTCCCTCACCACCTCGCGCCCTTGCGAATAGTTCACGAGCCCTGCGGCAAGGACCGCGCCGAGCGGGGAGTTCGCCTTCAATCTGCGAATGTAGGCGGTATCCAGCCGATTTTTCCGATATTGATTCCATACTTCCGGAACGAGCTGCGGCGGGATAATACGGGTTGCACGCAAGGTCCAGAAGCGCTCCAGTATGATGGCTAAAGCCAAAATCGAACAGGCAATGATGGGCACCATGACCCATCCGCCCGCCTTAATTATTTCGAACATCGTCGATTATCCCCAACATTAGTCAGCCAACCATTTTAGTCGATCGGCTTGAAACCGGCAGTCCGTTAACATCACGGACAAGGTAAGCAGGACGCCGAATCGGGCACCTTCTGAGTCTTCGAGTCATCCGACGTTCACCCGCCAACACCTAAAAAACTCAGGTATAAAAGCATTACAAGGTTTCTATATCGATGTTCGGAAGTTCGACGCGAAAATTTCCGCGTTGCCAAATAACTTTTCCGACATCGCGCCATGGCTGAGCGATATTCTTGTGGCGCAGATCATCTTCCCAGTCCATGGGAACGCGCACTTCCTTTAATTTGACGAGAAATTCGGCGTTCGACAAATCCAATCCCAGCTCAGTACCCCAAAATGCCGTAACCTTTTTCAGGAACTTGCTCAATCGCTCCTGGTGCATGTGAGAAGTCACTGCGACGTTCGCCCACATCGACTGCACTCGGCCCCAATTTGGCGCAACCAACCGCCCCTCCTCGTTCACGAAAGGCAACCATTGCTCCCGGCCGCTTTGGTCCTTGTAAGTCAGGGCCAGGATGTGATTGTAGCCGGCGAAATGATCGTGCATGTAAAGAGCATGGGGCGTTATTCCCAAAAAAGCATGGGAAAAATTGATGACCGAATTGCTGAGGTGATCCAGCAATCGGCCGGCAGTGCCGATATCGCAAGCCTCTCCGCAGCGGTACAAGATGCCGTAATGAATCGTGCTGTTCAGTTGCAGCATCAGGACCACAATCAGGAATTTCGCGATGCGTTGCGTTTGTTGTCCAGTCGTCGCCGCATAACGTTGATACCATTGCGCGAAAGGATGCTCCTCAATTGCTGGTGGCAGCGATTGAACCGCACACGCCTCATCGCACACGATGCGTTCTCGTCGGTCCGCTATTCGGCGATAACACCGGTTTCCCAAATGGTAAATGCCCGGCAATCTCATCAGCCAACCGACTGGGGCGGTATATCCCATGCCGACCAATATGCGGATATAAGTATCCAATCCCGAATACAAGCGCCGCTCACCGTCCAAAGCGTAAAGATCTTGTAATAGCTTATTTTCAGGAATCGAATCTAGTTCCCGATATTCCTTCGCATTAGTCTGCAAGCCCTTGAAGTCAACCGCCTTGAGAATATCGAAGTGCTGAATGACGATTACGGTGCGGTTGCACAACGGGCATTGTTGATCATAGAAAACGGTCAGCCCCGGTTGCTCGAATTGGAACGCCTTCTTCAGATTGCGCCACCACCTAAACGGGACCAGTAAAAAATAATGGACCAGCATCGCAAAACCGAAGGGGTAAATATTGAGCGAGAGCACAATTCCCGTGTGAAACAACGTCCCGGTGAGCAACAGAGGAACCCGAAAGAGGCGGAACCAAAACAGGAACAAGAAGGCGAATTGGAAGACGATTATCGTGTAACCGATAAACATTTCCAGAGACTTTATGTTCAACAACGGCGTCATATCGATTGCCGACATGTAATAAGGCATGGTCGGCGGCAGCCAAGGTCCCATCCCGTTACGCCAGAAATCCGCTGAAAGTTTATGGATACCCGAATCCAGATAGAGTAATCCTAAGGAAATGGCAAGTGGAATATAGTAGGCAAGAACCGTTACTTTGTCTTGCGGCTCATACCGGTTATTCAATGTCGAGTGTCTTAATTTACGACGCAGATTATCCAGGGATAATGCTCGTTCGGTAGGCAGGAACATCAGAAGAAAGCTGGAGCCCGTCATCAACTGATCGAATCCGCCGTCGAAGTCCTGCCACATGGGGGTGAAAACGACGAATGTCACCCAGAATACATAATTAGCTACTGCGGCCCTTCGAGTGTGATACCCCACGACAAGACATGCCGCGACGCAAATCCACGCAAGGAGAAAAAAATGCAGTATGGGAGATGCTCTATCAAAAAATGGTACCGGATCAAAAATTAAATGCCGGAAATAAAATAGGAAAACAATTTCCTGGAGTATTACCAATGAAAAGCCAATTCGGAAAGCACCAAGGCCGGTGGCAGGAACTTGCTTGGCAAGCCCCTGCTCGACCAATGATTTCAGTTTTCGGTACATTGCTTGAATAATTAGGCGTGAGGGGAGCGCTATGAGCGGAATTCGAAATGAAAAACGATTCGGCGTCGCGTTACTTGCGTGTGGCACGATGACGCGAATTGTAACTCTTTGCTGACGGAATGAGCGAAGTTTTAATGCTCGGAAAGCCAAAGCCACGCGTGCCTCAGGTCTCTGGGGGAACTCGTCCGCAAAGTCAGGAGGAACGTCCAGGCCGCCTTTGGCGTGCTAAAAGTGCCTGCGTACCTCGAATGTAGTGAATTCCTCAACCGGAATTTCTTCGATCACTTCCAGTGAATCGACTTTAGCGCGCGGAGGGCCGCTCGCGCACCAATCCAAGAATTCCGCGATACGTTCCGAGGCGCCCTCCGCCAAGATTTCGACCCGGCCGTCCGGAAGATTTCGTACCCAGCCTCTTAATCCCAAGACCGAGGCGCGCTCACAGGTAGCCGCGCGGAAGAACACCCCCTGAACCACCCCCCCTACAAAAACATGAACCCGCCTCGTCATCGTTACACCTCGAAACACTCAGCGACTGATTATCCAGCAATGATGAATTTTCGGATTGCGCTCGAAATCCTTGGGGATCGTTTTGCGGGTGACGTCCTCTAAGCTGATCCCCGCCAGCGCCTCGGAATCAAGCTTGAATTTTCGACAATTGGTCGAAAAAACCAATGCTCCGCCCGGCGCCAAGAGATTCATGCATTTTTTTACCAGCATCGGGTGATCCCGCTGCACGTCCCAGGTTTGCCGCATTCTTTTCGACGTCGAGAAGGTCGGTGGGTCCAGAAAGATCAAGTCGAAGCGCCGCTTATCCCGCGATGCCTGATCGACCCATTCGAGACAATCCGCGTGAATGAGCTCGTGGCGGCTGCCACCGATCCCGTTAAGCTCAAGATTGCGTGCCGCCCAGTCCAAATAAGTGCGGGACATGTCAACTGTGGTCGTCGATGCCGCTCCGCCTTTTGCCGCGTACACCGAAGCGGCCCCGGTGTAGGCGAACAAATTCAGGAATCGCTTATCCGCCGACCGCTCCTGAATCATCCGGCGCGTAATGCGATGATCCAGAAATAGACCGGTGTCGAGGTAATCCTCGAAATTGACCCAAAATTTCCATCCGCCCTCCTCTACCACGTGAAACCGACCGGCTTCGGCCTGTTTCTCATACTGCGCCAAACCCTTCTGCTTCCGCCGAATCTTGAGAAAAATCTGCTCTGGCGGGATTTCAAGCGCTTTTGGAATTGCGGCCACGGCATGAATCAACCGCGTCTCGGCTTTGGCCGGATCGATGCTTGAGGGGGCCTCGTATTCCTGCATATGAACCCAAGCCTGCTCGCCCTGATACACATCTACGGCAACGGCATACTCCGGCAAGTCGGCATCATACAGCCGATAGCAGTGAATTCCGTTTTGTCGCGCCCAGCGCCCAAGGTTTTTGAGATTCTTTCGCAATCGGTTGGCGAACATTTCCGCTCCGCTGTCCGCTGTCTCCACAGCTTTGGCTTTTCGAAAGATTTCGCGGGTTTTACGCTGCGCCTCGGTTAGCGGCTCGGGTTCGCGCGGGGTGAAGAAGCGCTCTGGTTCGACATCGAGATTGAAAAGTCTGCATTCGAGAGCCCCGTTGTACAGCGTGTAATAGCGTGTCGCCCTTATGCCCAGTTTGAAGGCCAGGTCCGGATTACCGGTCAGTAGAGTCGCCTTCCAGCCGACGAAATGATTTTTCAGCGTCTCTCCCAGTTGGATATACAGAGGGACCAGCGTCTTCTCGTCGCCCAATCGTTCGCCATAAGGAGGATTAACGGCAACCAGACCGAACGCATGGCGGGGGCGAGCGTCGCCCATGGCTTTGCGCTCCACATGGACGTAACCCGTGAGCCCCGCATGTTCGATGTTTGCCAGGGCGATTCGGACGGCTTGCCGGTCGATGTCGTAGCCGACAATCGGTGGAAGTTTTCGCAACCCCGCCTCGCAGCGCCGTTCCGCCTCGATCACCAGGTTCTGCCAGAGCGCGCTGTTATGTTGTTTCCAGCCGAACAGGCCGAAATGAGGCCGCAGCAGCCCCGGCGCAAAATCGCTTGCCATAAGCGCCGCTTCGATCGGCAAGGTGCCCGAGCCGCACATGGGATCGACGAAATGTCCCCCGCTCTCGGCGATCCTAGGCCAGCCGGCGCGCAGCAGAATGGCCGCCGCCAGGTTTTCCTTGAGCGGCGCACGGCCGCCTTCCTGTCGATAGGCGCGCTTGTGGAGACTCTCGCCGGAAAGATCGATGCTAACGGTCGCGATATCGCGATCCAGATAAACGTTCACCCGGAGATCGGGGCGATCGAGACGCACCGACGGGCGAACGCCGTGATGCTCGCGGAAGTAATCGACGATCCCGTCCTTGACCTTTTGAGCGCCGAACAGCGTATGGGTGATCTTCGACCGGCTGGAGGCGAAATCCACGGCGAAGGTCGCCTGCGAGTCCAGATGAGCGCTCCACTCGATTCGCCGGATGCCCTTGTAGAGTGCCTCCGGGCTTGCGGCAGGGAAACGCTCCAGCGGGAGCAAGATCCTGTTGGCCAGCCGGGACCACAAACACGCTTTATACGCCGTTTCGAGGTCACCGCCGAAAGCCACCCCTGCGCGGGTTTCGGCAACCTTCACCGCACCTAATGCTCTTAACTCGTCTGCCAAAAGAAGCTCCATACCGAGAGGAGCGGTCGCAAAGAAACGCTGAAAACAATTCATTGACTGGCTAATAAAAAAATCGATTGCGCGATGATTGGACAAGATAGGGACCGTTCAGCATCGGAAGGCATGGCTTCGCTTCTTGCAGTCTCTCAGTCGCTTGCTAACGACCGTTCAAGAGATGTTTGACAGGTCGATAATTGCCGACGGTAACGCGTCGCAGTCGCCGCGACACGCTGGGCAACTCGCAGCAGCCAGGGTTTGGATAGATACGTCTTACGCCGGAATCCGCCGTGGCCCTCATGATATGCCAAATATTGGTTATAGGCGTCGAACTTCGCGATTCCAAGGCGCGTAAAACTTTGATGCGCATACCAGCCGATAAAATCGACCACGTCCTCGAACTCGTCCCGATCCGCTCCGCCGTTGCCCGTTTTCGTCCGATACCATTCCCAGGTGTCGTCTTTGACCTGGCCGTAGCCGAAAGCTGACGATGACCGCCACAACGGCAGAACACCCAAAAATTGGTAACGGGGCGGACGCGCGTCCTCGACAAAACTCGATTCCTGATTGATGATCGCCATCTGGACCGGTACGGGTATGCCCCACCGCCGCTGCGCATTTCGGGCGTCAACGTACCAATCTTCTTTTTCGAGAAAAATCGAGCACAGATTCGAAGGGTTTTTCGGCGGGGCGGTTGCACAACCGGCCATTACTGCCGCAAGCAGACAGCAAAAGGCCAATTTTACCGGAAACCTTGCGCTTCCGGCATTTCTGCAGCCCATCAGACGGCGGACCGTTCCGTATAGGTTTCTTGCTCGGGTTGAAGTGCTTTCCATGTCCATTCACCATTAGCGGCAAATTCCAAAACCGCATCATAATATTCGAGTCCGTCGTGCAATCCGCCGAGATTGACATAGGCAATGCGGTTAGCATTAAGCATGTCCAGAACCGTGGCAACTTGCTCCGTGCTCAAAGCAGTGTCAATACGGTCCAAGAATGCAAATTTGGGCGCGGCAATCACCAGACGGCTTACGGCTACCAGCTGTTGTTCGGCTAGAGATAGAAGGCTGTCCCAATCGTGTTCCGTATCCAGCCCCCCGGCCCGCGCAAGCATGGGCTCCAGGTCGAGTGCGCTCAGAACGGCCCGGATACGCGCTTCATCGATCACGAATTCCTGGCCGGTCCGGAGCAGCAGTTCACGAAGCGTTCCCGGAGGAAGATAAGGGCGCTCGGGAAGAAACATGATCTGATCGAGTTCCGGACGAATGATCCGCCCCTCGCCTTTTTCCCAAAGACCTGCGGTAGCCTTGAATAGCGCTACTCTCGCGGTGTCGTCTTCTCCATAAACCAGAAGACGTGTTCCGGAAGGAACCGAAACGGACAAGTTCTTGACGATGACGTGACCATCCTCGGGAGCTCGCAGCGTCAAATGCTCGTACGCAAGCAGTCCATCGTTTTCGCACACTTCGATGGCGGCTGGAGCGACCGGCGTCTTGACGCAGATAGGACACTCGGAGGTGCGACGGTGATGGGCGCAGACTTCGCCCGTTGGAACCGGCGTTGCCTGTGCTTGCTCGATCGCCTCTGCTAGCGATCCCAAGCGAGCGATGACTGCGGCGAACGAAGAAATGGATTGGAAATTGGTTACGATCAGCGAAAATGCCCCCAAGAGATGTGCAAAGGCCATGGCCGCTTGAGTAATCACGCCGAACTCGACTTCGCCGCGAATATAAAGAGGCGCCACGATCAAGGCGGGGATAATCTGGATGAGATAATTGTACCCCGTAGTAAAGAATCCCAAATTTCTTTGTACGTCGATGATTTTTCGGAAATTGGCCGTCAATTCGTCGAGATGGCGCAGGACTCTACCTCTAGCTCGACCTTCGCGGCGCAACAGTGCTATCGATTCGGCGTTTTCCCGGACATGAATGAGGTCCGCGCGGAAGTTAGCCTCTTTGTCGAGCTGGTTATAGTTCAATCCAACGAGTGAATAGCCTAAGCGAATGGTCAAAAAGGATCCGACCAAGGCATAAACGACCGCTACGCCGAAGAGCAACGGACTGATCGACCACATCACCCCCGAGAAAGCGACAACGGTAAAAGCGCCGTTCAGAAACATCAGCGTGAAGGACAGCGTAGTAACCGTGAATGCCCGCACGTCGTCGGCGATCCGCTGGTCCGGATTGGCGATTTCCCCGTTTGCTATCAGACGGTCATTGAGCCGGTAATAGGTGGGATGTTCGAGATAGATATTGACGAAGCGCCGGGTCAACCAATCCCGCCAGAGCAAACCCAGACGCTCTTCGATGAAGCGGTAATAAACCGCGACCAAGGTAGATGCCGCCAAAACGCCGATATAGATGGAAGCCTGCCACAGAAAACCTTCTCGGTTGCGTTCTGCGATAGCCGTCATGAAATCGCGACCTACGTAGCTGTTCAGGACATTTAGACCGTTGATCGCAAACAGAAACATGATCAAGCCGACAAACAACATTACGGCCCTGCGGCCCACTTCGGAAGACACGAAGCTCTTGATGCCGCGAACGAAACGAAGCCACGTCAATCGGTTAATCTGTGAAAATTCTGCACTCATAATTAATCGTCTTTGTATTATTCGCCGCAGCATGTTCCCCCGGCGCGTTGTTCCGATAAACGCGAACACAGTCGCCGGTACCGGAATTCAATTCGGTTCGGGCGCACACTGACCGACTGAATATAGTAACGTCGTTATGCTTTTTTGGTCGCAGTGTGACTCAAGTCCCGTATCACCCGCAAGGTGCCGGACCCCGCGACGGCAAGATACCGATGGCCTTAAGTGTGGTCATCTCCAGCCAAAATTGCCACTATCGAAGCGAGTTCTACAAAAAAGCTCTCCGTAATTTCGCGTATCGGCTAACATTCATAACGAAAGGGTGCGATCGATACGCTTCAGTTGAAAAGTACAGCCGCCTAGTCTGCAATATTGCGTCGGCGGTTCTTGGCACAAATCATGTGTATTTCGAAAGGCCGGTCGAAGCGTTATGCTTGAGAGCAATCCCTTACCACCGACGAATTATAGAAATCAAACTCCTGGGTGAGTGGGTGTGAATTCGGAGGAAGATGTCATGTCGACCACAGTCATCGAGCGCGAATTGAGCGAACAAACATTCTCCGCATTATGGAAATATGTGAAATGCATCCTGCGAATGCACGTGGCGGGGATAGTCGACGAAGCGGAAGCGAGCGGCCGCACGCAGAGTTCCGAAGGTACCGAGCACGCCTCCTGACATCAGGGCTCGAGGCGTAATCGGCCAAGCTTGCACATACCGTGCTGCTAGGCTGAATCCTTCAGCCGGCTCGGAGCAACCGAGCGGGTGGGATAGATTCCACGAATTAAAGGCGGCAGTTTCGTCGCGCGCAAACAATTTGCGCTGATGCTTCCGGAAAGCTACGCCTTCAGCTTTGCCGTCCGCGCCGCCCCATCACCAACGAATTCAAGCTGATCGGCCCGACCACACTATTGGGTGGTTTCATTTGGATCGCTACAACTTTCCGCCCGATTGGCGGCTTGTGCGGATCAAGAACAGTCGAGCCGAATTCGCCTGAGGCTCCTTGGGCAGCGGCACTACCTCGCGCGGGAGAAAACCATTTGATCTTGAGCTAGTCCCGCACCGATCGGAGGATCGGTAAAGAGCAACTACCGAAGCGGCGCACGCGCCGGATAAAATGGCCGGTTGTTCGAAACCCTGACCTCGTCGGAGAAAACTTCCATCTCCGCGGCTATCGTCCGGTACAGATCGGGCGTCCAGGAAGGTAGCCCGTAACCATCGGGATCGAGCGGCAACACGCGTGGGTCTCGCGGGGCAATGATCACTTTGACGTTTTCTTCTCCGACCTGTGCCGTGAGCACGAACAGTTCCTCTATCACTTTGTCCCCCATGGCAAGACAACCCGCGGATACGCTGTCACCGTGGATGAAAATGTCCGATCCCGGATCGAAACGGCCTTCGCGCTGGGCATGGAACCAGTCGAACTCGTTCGGATAGTTCAATTTCATCGACAGGTGATAATTGCTATTCGGATTTAGTCCGACAATGCGGTATATCCCCTCAGGAACCTGTTTGTCACCCTGTCGCAGCTTGGGGCCGGTCACGCCGCTGGCGGCCTTGATGTCATAGCCGCGGATAAAACGGAACTCTCCCTCGTCTTTGGCCCAAAGTTCTAGCTTCTTTTCCTGTTTCAGTGCAATAAACGTGACTTTCCTAGGCGGATAGGAGATACCGGCCTTGCTGAAATACGGCTTGAGCTCTTGCTCGGCATACGGGCCGAATTGGTAAAGCACATCATGGATAGTCCGGTGTCTGGGCTCAAGAATATGCGGCGAAAGCATCGGAGATTGGTTAACAGTCGACATGGGCGATTGGCGCGCTACTGACTGATGTTTCTTAACCACCTTGAGGACTTGCTTGCCACTCGTTCGTGTGTGCCTTTTAGTGCTCCCGGTACAGGCAGTCAAAAAGGCAGCCGCCACCATCAGCAACAGGATAGTCTCGAATTTCGATTTCATATGCAGGTCCCTCAAAAAGAATCGCGCCTCCGTGGCTGCACGGCTGTCAATCGAGCGAACGTCGCTTGCCAGCCCATACTTCTTCGACAACGAAAATTCAATCCAAGTAGCGACTTACACTTTGTACCGAAAACCATATATTTACCGTTCTGTCCAAATTCTTCTTCAAGAGGCTTCTTGATTCCGGTTCGGCCCGAACCGAATTGCCTCGTCGGCATTACGGCACACAGATCCGGTCAATCGGCCGCGTCGGGTTCGAAAAACACCCATTTCACTTGGGGAAAAGCCGTTTTCAGACCAGCCTCGCAGCGATTGATATCGGCGATCATTTCGTTCATTTCGGCCACTCGACGCATCTTCGCCTTCACCGCCACCATTACGTCGCTGCCGAGTTGCAGAGTGATCAGATTGAAAATCTGCGCGACTTCCTCGCACTTGTCCAGATGATTATGTATGGCTTGCTTGATCTCGGGCTCAACGCTTTGGCCGATCAACAACTCGGAGACTTCCGCACCGATGCCCACGGCAACCAATACCAACAACCCACCGATTGCGATACTGCCTGCGGCGTCGTAAACCGGATCGCCGGTCGCCATGGCGAGCCCGACAGCGATCAGAGCGAACACCAATCCCGCCAAGGCCGCTACGTCCTCGCCCAAAACCACGATCAGTTCGCTCTGACGCGTGTCGCGGAACCAGCGCCAAAGTCCTCGGTTACCCCTGGCCTTGTTAACTTCCCGCAGGCATCCGTAAAGCGAGACACTTTCCATGGCAATGCTGAACACCAGAATCCCGACCGCCAGCCACGGCGACTCCAGCCCTTCGTGCGCCTCCAGCTTGTGTATGCCTTCGTAAATCGAAAACAATCCTCCCATACTGAAAAGAATCAGCGCGACGATGAACGACCAGAAATAAATCGCCTTGCCGTATCCCAAAGGAAAATCCGGCGATGGCGGACGCTTCGCCCGCTTGAGGCCGAGGATCAACAAGCCCTGGTTGCCGCAATCGGCGAAGGAATGAATTGCTTCCGCCAGCATCGAATTGGAACCAGTATGCATGGCGGCGAACAGCTTGGCTACGGCAATGGCCGCGTTTGCGCCCAGGGCGAAAAAAATGGATTTCAGCGAATCGGCTTGATGGGACATGACTCCTCGTGGCGTCGTTCTTTTTCGTATCGAAGGAGTGAAAAGAATAGCATTTGCGCAGCACCCCAATCTGGGCCGGAAAGCCCGCGGCAAATCGCCATATTCGCCGACAGCCGCGTGATTCAGGCGGAACACCTGCGGCCGATCGGCGAACAATCTCTTGTCGAATAAAAACTTATTCGCCGGATGTGTCAGTGCGTTTTCAACGAAAACACGCCCACTTCCGATCCGACGGAGCGTGCCGGGGCGCTGGAATTCCCAAGCTTCCCTCCTTGGTTGTTATTCCAAATTTGCGTGCCTGGTCCGCATCTGCTCCTCGGGAATCTTCTTGGCATGTATGATGTGGGATACGGTCGCTTCCAGCAACAGCAGCGTGGACAGTTCGAATGTCGTTCCCATCGGCATGCCGACCACTTTGCGATACTGCTCCGCACTGCCGATCCGGAATACGACGTCCGCTAAATCGCCGATCGACGAACTGTCTTTCGTCGTAATCAAGGCGATGTTGGCTCCCATTTCCTTGGCGCGTTTGGTATACGCCATCATCGTCTCGGTTTCTCCGGAGCCGGAAATGACGATGAACAAATCGCCCTTTCGAATGCTCGGCGTGACGACCTCGCCGACGATGTAAGCGTCATAACCGCCGTGCATCAAGCGCATGCCAAAGAACTTCGCAACCAATCCGGAACGCCCCGCGCCCGCGATAAAAACTCGGGACGCCCTGTCCAGCATCGTAGTCAGTCTTGCTTCGTAGTTGGAATCCGTAGACCCGAGCACGCCCGCAAGCTTCGACATGATGAACTTATGATGCTTGCCTTCGACCAGTTCGCGAATCTCCCGCGCGGCATCGGCGGGCGAGGACGCGCCATAGATCGCGGCGCCGACGACGATGATGTCCGCGCCCGTTTTCGCGACTTGGCGAGCCGTCGATTGGTTTATTCCTCCCGCGACGGATATCCTGACCGGCAAGCCTAATTTGGCGATCGCTTGCAAGTCCGCGAACGGCGTTTGCCCAGCGGCCTGCGCATCGAGACCCGTGTGCACGCCGATGATGTGGGCGCCCAGCTTGGCCGCTTCCCGCGCGCATGCCAGCTTATCCGGCACATTGATGAGATCGACTTGAACTTCTGCATTATGGGCGTTGGCCGCCTTGATCACGCCTGCGATGGTGGGAAGACCGGACACGCCGAGAACCGTGCAGATATCCGCGCCGGCCGTATAGAAAGGCGCAGCCTCATACTCGCCGGCATCCATCGTTTTGAGATCGACGAGAATCAGCTTGTTCGGAAACCGTTTCTTCAGCTCGGTAACCAGACCGATCCCGTTATGTTTGATGCACGGCGTTCCGATTTCGAAGATATCGACATAGGGCGCCGTAAGACTGGCCAGCCTTAGGGTTTGATCGACGTCTAAGGAGTCCAATGCCAATTGTATTAATGGTTTTGCCATGAATATGTGCTCCGACTGCTTATCGTTGGTTATCGTGTATGCCGCACGGGCCAGCGACCGGTAAGGCCAACGGAGTCTCGTTCGCCGGCCGATTCCCCCAGTCGTTGGACTGCCTATGCTAGCAGAGTGCGGATCGTCGGCAAGATGTCCGGTACAGGACGACTCCCATGCGCTCGCGATGATCGACCTAGCGGTTACAACTGCATTGCTCCGCGCATATAGCAGCGATCCTCCGGTAAATCGTCATAGTCGCCGCGCAGAAAGGCTTCGCAGTCGGCCAGAGTTCGCTCCAAGGGAACGGAAATCCCCTGAATGCCGGTATGTTCGGCAACCGTGTGGAACGGCTGGCTGAGGTATCTCTGAAGCCTGCGGGCTCGCAGAACCATGAGCCTGTCCTTTTCGGAAAGCTCCTCGATACCCAGCATCGTGATGATGTCCTCCAGCTCCTGATAACGGGCCAGATGCTCTCTCACGGCCTCGGCGACGGCGTAGTGGCGATTCCCCAGAAAATAGCGGTCCATCATCTTGCTGCCGGACAAGAGCGGATCGACCGCCGGATAAATTCCCTTGGCCGCCTGAGCGCGCGACAGGATCACGCGGGTGTCCAGGTGGCCCAGGATGGCATTTACCGCCGGGTCGGTCATATCGTCGGCCGGAACATAAATCGCCTGAACCGATGTAATACCGCCTCTATGGGTCGACACGATTCGGTCCTGAAGTTCCGCAACCTCGCTCGCTAGGGTGGGCTGGTAACCCACCGTGGCCGGCATCCGTCCGAGCAATCCCGAAACCTCGCTTCCTGCCTGCACGAAACGGAAGGCGTTATCCATGAGAAACAAAACTTCTTTACCCAAAGAGTCGCGTAGATATTCCGCATAGGTCAGCGCCGTCAGGCCGACCCGGAACCGTACGCCGGGGGATTCGTCCATTTGTCCGAACACCAGGACCGCGTTACCCATGACACCGGTATTGCGCATTTCATGCCAAAGCTCGTGCCCCTCGCGAATGCGTTCCCCTACCCCGGCAAACACGGAAACCCCCTGATGCAACGCGACGATGGCGTGCATGAATTCCATGATCAATACCGTCTTGCCGACGCCTGCACCGCCGAACAACCCCGTCTTGCCGCCTCGCACGAACGGGCATAAAAGGTCGATCACCTTGATGCCGGTCTCCAGGATACGGCTGGCCGGAACAGCTTCGTGCAGCGCGGCGGGAGGCGCCAAAACCTCTCGAAACTCGGCGTCCGGCAACGGTCCGCCGCCATCCAGCGGAGCGCCGAAGACATTCAGGAGCCGTCCCAGGCATTCCGGCGAGACCGGCACCCGCAAGGCGCCCTCGCTGTCGTAAACCGGCATGCCGCGCTTCAAGCCTGCTGTCCGATGCAAGGTGATCGCCCTAAGCCGAGTCGGATCGAGATGCTGATGAACCTCGAATATATAACGCTCGTCGTCTATCGCAGCATACAAAGACCGATGCAAAGGCGGCAAGGACCGGCAGGCGATATCGACCACAGGACCATAGACCTCGACGATATGGCCGATGGGTAAAGGGGTAACTTGTGTTTCCTGAGTGCTCATTGCAAGTTCTGCGACCAAGTTCTAGAGGATCGGCCTGTCGGGCCGACCCTTAGAGCATTTTCATACCGACTGTACGGGCACTCGCGAGTAGGTCGGGAATCCCTCCCAATCGCAAACGGCGTCTTCGGGAGCGCCGAAGCCCCCCTTCCCGACACCACGTCCCGGCCGAGCGTCTTCGTCGGAAGGGTCGCGACTAAAGCGACCGTTTGCGATTGGCAAAGGATTGCCGACTTACGAATGCTTGAATCAATTCACCCGAGCCGAAGGCGCCAACGACTTCCGCCAAGCCTGGTTTGCCGTACGAGCGAGATGAAAACGCTCTAGCATCAAAACCTAAGAATGCCCGATTCGATCCCTACCCGTCGAGCGAATATCTGCCCCGAGCCCGCCTATCTTTCCCTCATTCGAGTTACCCCGGCCGAGCGTCCCGGATCGTGCGGCTTGCCGCGATCGCCTACCGCGTCCAAAGTAAGATCCAAAGATTGGAGGAAGCCTCTATCGAAGCTCCTCGTTTTCGGCGTAAAAGCTCGTGCGGCAACGAATTACCGTGGCGCTCAGCTCATCGGGAAATTTGAGGGCAAGTTACCCCGTCCTCAGCCGGTAGACCGTAAAGGCTTTGTTTGAGACTTTCGTGCGGATTTTCGACCGGATGGCCGTGGCATCCTCAAACGCCGTAGTAGATTCTTTCGACCAAGGTCTTGAACCAGCAAGGCCGTATGAGGACGACGTACAAACCGATCGAGCCCGCCACCGGAACCGGAGCGATATCCAGCACCAGCAGGATAAAAAGGCACAGGAAGGATTTGATTCTGGCCTTCCTTGCTTCCGAACCGTGTCCGTGTTGCCCCGGTGCGCAGTCCATCGACCCGCAGGCCGTGCCCCGATAAAGATTTTCGACGACCTGATAAAACCATTCGGGCCTTCTGACAACGATGAACAAGCCGATCAAACACGTCAATGACAACGGCCCAAAACCGATGATCGCAAGCACGGTCAGAAACAGGAAACTTTTTATCTGCGTACTGTTCATCGCGACTCAAGCACATACCGCCGAAACGGGCCTTTCAACTTAAGGATTACGCCCCCATACCGGACCGGAGCTTGCCGAAAACCTCCCTTGAAATACGACCATGTTCCGCGCAGCCCAGTTCGAGCGGAGCGGGCAGTCGCCAGATAACTCTTCGGCTGTCATTTGGATTCGGCGATATCCGACGACGGAACAGTTCCTTTATCCTCGCTCGGAGCCGGATTCGAAGGGTGACGCCACTTTCACGACCAGCGGATTGAACGCCCCACCTCGACCTCGAACGCTAGGTCGAGAGTCATGACGCCTTCCGCGGTGTGCAGGCTTTTTCGTATAGAGAGTTCCAGTGTCACAGACTTCTCGGGCCGCGTTTGTTGAGAAAAAACACGGCGAGCAGTATGGAGAAGCTCAGGGCGAACAGAACGCATAAAAATTGGCGGCAGCATAGTTGAGCGATTCCACCTCATCGTAAATGGCTATGGAAGCCACTCGGGTCACGCCCGGAATACTTCCGCCCATCATCAGCACCACGCCGAACTCGCCGATGGTATGGGCAAAACTGATGACGACCCCGGTCAGCAAGGCAGGCTTGATATTGGGCAGCAGAATTTGAAGGAGGGTTGCCCGGCACGATAGGCCGAGCGTGTAAGCCGCTTCGGTGAAACTGCGCGGCAAATGCAGGAATCCGGATTGAATGGGATGCACCATGAACGGCAGACTGAACAGCACGGATGCCACTACCAGCCCTTCGAAACCGAACACCAGGCGCAGTCCGAAGGTTTCGTCCAGAAAACGGCCGAACACGTTCCCGGGACTGAAGGCCAGAAGCAAATAGAAGCCCAGCACCGATGGCGGCAATACCAAAGGCATGGCAATCGAGCTTCCGCCGCCGCCTTCAGGCGAAATCGGCCAGTACCAGTAGCCCTATGGAATGCCGAGCACGACCAGAATCGTCGTGGTGACTGAGGCGAGCTTCAGGGTCAGGATCGGGGGCTGCCAGTCATACGCCATTGGCGCTTTCCCCCAGCATGACTTCGTTGGCCTTGATCAAGGCCTCGACCCGATCGCCGACGGCCAATTCCAGCCGCTCGGCGGCCCGGCGGGTGACGATGGAAACCAGGCGGTGACCTCCGCAATCCAGCTTGACCTCGGCCAGAAGTTCGCCCTTGAGCATTTCGACCACTTCGGCCTGGAGACGGTTGCGCAGGCTAAGGCGTCCGCTCAGCGCCTTGCCCAGCGAAACTTCCGTTTCCTTGAACAAGACCGACACGGCATTCCCCGCTCGCAGATAGGGCGCGGTTTCCGCCGTTTCCACCAACATTGCGGTCAAAGTATTTTCCTCAACTGCGACATCAACCAGCGAAATATCCCCTTCGCTGGCGACGGCAAGAATGATTCCCGGCAATCGGTTCACGGCCGATCTCCCCCTCCCCCCACGATTCAAAGACTTCGGCTGCGTTCGAAACCGTGGCGCCAAATCTTGACCGCCGACAAAACCAGGACCAGCGCCAGAAGCGGCAGCAATACCGTACTGGGAATCATGCCTAGCAATCGGCCCCCGAGGAACGCTCCTATCACCGAGCCCACCGCCATTATCCCAACGAAACGACGGTTTCGTCCCAGCACTGCGAAGCTCCCGTCCCGGCTATAGCGGCTAAATCCCGCGAGCATGGTGGGCAGACTCACTGCCAGGGAGAGGCTGCCGGCCAGCTTGATATCGGCCCCGAACAGCAGCACCAGTGTGGGTATCAAAAGCTCCCCTCCCGCCACACCCAAGAGCGATGCCGTGACGCCAATGCCGAAACCCGCCGCGACACCCGCAACGATCAACGCGATGCCCTGGAATGGCATACGGTCCTGGCTGCTCGCATCATGGCCGAACAGCAAGGCCAAGGCGATGACCATCAGCAGCACGGCAATGATTCGATAAAGCGTTTCCCCTTTGAGCCGAATCGCCCAGCCCGCTCCTATCCATGCACCCGCCAAGCTGCCCATTAGAAGATTCACGATCACGGTCCAGTGCGCCGCCACGATAGCAAACGGCACGGTGTCGGTGCGGAACGGCAAAGCCGAGGCCACCACCGTCAAGCTGACAAGCTTGTTGACGATGACCGCTTCCAGAGCCGCGAATTGAAACGTCCCGATCAACAGGGGCAATCGGAATTCCGCGCCGCCCAGCCCGATCAAACCGCCCAAAGTTCCGATCAGCGCTCCGCCGCCGAAGGCGGCTACGCTGTGCCGCGCCGCCACAGGCGCCGCTGGCCCGAATGATACCGGATTAACGTGCCGGCTCATTGCGAGGAACTCGATTCAACGGGCAGCACAAAACCGTAGCGGCGGAAAATCGTTCTGCCGGCTTCGCCGGAGACGAAATCGGCAAAGGCTTTGGCCGATGAATTGTCCTCGGCCCGTCTCAGGATGACGTAACCCTGATCCAGAGGCGAATGCAGATTCTCCGGAATCAAGGAATATCCGCCCTTAGGCTTGAGCATGGGACTCTCGGCCAGGGACAGGGCGATGATGCCGACCTCGGCGGCGCCGGTCTCGGCGAACTGGGCGGTCTGCGCCACATTCTCGCCGAACACGAGTTTCTTTTCGACTTTCGGCCACAGACCGGCCTTTTTCAACGCCTCCTCCGCACGCATGCCATAGGGGGCGTGCTTGGGATTTGCAATGGCGATCTTCGTAATGTCGGGCTTGGCTAGATCGCTCAATTTCATGTCGGCCGCGTTCATCCTGGCGCTCCACAAAACGATGCGTCCCCGAGCGTACAGCCGCACCTCGGAAGCGGTCAGCCTCTGCTCCTTCAATTGCTGTGGGAACTTGACGTCGGCGGAGAAGAACAGATCGAATGGCGCTGCCTGTACGATCTGCTCGTAGAACCTGCCGGAAGATCCGGTCACGAGGTCCAGCGTTGCCTCCGGATGCTCCTTCCTGAAAGCCCTAGCGATCTCCTCCATCGCGAACTTGAGATCGGCCGCCGCCGCGATGGTCAGCCTGGAAGGCTCTGCCGCCCAGGCGGAATACCCGAACATCAGCAGAATGACCGAAAACACCGAAACCAAACGCTTCATCAATTCGTGCTCCGCTTTTTTCATTAAAACGCGTCTAAAACGCATCGGAATCGCATTCGATAGGGAAAAGATTTTGGCGATATGCTCGGAAAAGCATATCGAACTCAATTGTGCAAACCCTGCACCGCTCATGATCCGATCGCCAGGCCAATGTAAATACGGACGCGCATCGATGGGATAGACGGATCACTCATGGAGCGTTCTGAGTCCGTATGAAAACCGTAGATGATGTGACACAGGCATTGGCGTTCGACCGCGAAACCTATTAATCAGGCCCGTAAATACCCTCCTGGTATTTCGGGCCGCCGCCCAGGCCGGTACACGCTTAGGCCTGGGCTCACGCGGCTTGTCGCCGCGCCGGGGCATCCCTGCCCCGGATTAACCCGGCCTATATTTATAGGCCGGGTTAATAAAGCGGATTGGTTCTTGTTACCGGTATGGAACAGTACTTATTACCGAATGCCGCAACTTAGTCTAGAGTTTTGCACCACAAAAAGGGATAGACACTGAATATCCGAGATTGCAGGCTAACCCTTCACCGCCACTGGATCTGGCCGCGGAACGAACCGTTTCCCATGCCTACAGGACTGTAACGAGTTATCACAATGAATGCCCTTAACATCACACCGATTATCCGCCTCGTGCTTATCGACGGCGACCCCGATTGCCGCCAAGTCTGTCGACAGGCGCTCGAGCAGCATTCGATCTATCGATTCGAGGTCATCGAAGCCGGTACCGGCCGTCTGGGGCTGAAATTGATTCGGGCTGAGAGGCCCGACTGCATCGTGGTCGACCGGCGATTGCCGGATTTCGACATAAACGAGCTGCTCGCCGACATGGCCGTGGATATGGGCGAATTATCCACTCCGGTGATCATGATGACTTCCGATGACGGAGCTGCGGCGACAACGGACACGTGCAAGAACGGCGTCTCGGATTATGTTGCGAAAACCGGTGAACTCGAATTCGTACGGCGATTGCCGGACCTGATTGCCCGCAACGTAAACCAGACTCGACTTTTGCGCGAAAAGGAGGAAGCCCTGGAGCAGTTACGGAAAGCCGAAGCCAAATACCGCGCTCTAGTGGAACAAATCCCCGCGATTACCTATATCGCTTCGCTCGAGGCTCCGGGAAAGCTATTGTACGTAAGCCCGCAGACCGAACAGTTCGGATACGCCCCGGAAACCTGGCTGGACGACCCTCTCGGCATCGGGCTGATCAAGTGGGTCCATCCCGACGACCGGGAAATGGTCATCGAGCAGTTTGCAGGAACCTATGAGCATCATGCGCCGCTCCGTTGCGAATACCGGGTGATCACACAAGACGGCAAGGCGCGCTGGGTTTTGGACCAAGCCAGTGTCGTTCACGACGACGCCGGCCGGCCGCTGTTCCTGCAGGGCACGCTCGTCGACATCAGCAAGGACAAGGACGTCGAACAGCAACTGGCGTACTATCGCCAGCGCCTGGGTGAATTGGACGCTCAGCGCTCGGAGCCCTGGAAAAAACAAGCCGACCTGCTCAAGGTTGCCAATGCAAGCGTCGACAAGGCTTTGTACGACCGCATCGAATTCGAGCAGTGCTTGGAAAATCTCTTGGCGGCTCCCTGCGAGAACCGATCCGACTATGTACTTTGCTATATCGATCTCGATCGCTTCAAGATCGTCAATGAGACCTACGGATGCGCTGCTGGAGATCAATTGCTGCAATCAGTCGGGCAGGCTCTGGAAAGACGATTGCGGCAGAGCGATATTCTCGGGAGTCTCGGCGAGGACAAGTTCGGTCTGTTGCTGGAGAACTGTCCGATCGAGCGGGCATGGATCGTGGCGAACAATCTTCGGGACGCCGTCAGGAGCTGCCGATTGTCGTGGGCAGGAAAGGATTTGTGGGTAAGCGTCAGCATCGGGATTACGGCTTTGACGGCCGCAAGCGGCGATGCGTCTTCAGTGCTCCGGAGCGCTGACAACGCGTGCCGCATCGCCAAGCAAAAAGGCCGTGATCGCACCTACATTTTTGACGGCCAGGGTACCGACTATCTGAACGAGCCGCTTACCGCAAAGTATCAGGCGAGAGGCAGGAGAACAAACTGGCCGGCGATCGTCGATTCCAACGCGGTGCCGCTAAGAAAGAAGGCCTGAACGGCACGGCGTAACCGACAAGCGAAGCCGGAGCCATGCGGCTCCGGCTTTTCGTTGGCGAAGCTCTGAATACGGATCTATTCGATGCGAAACAGGCTAGCCCCGTTCTTTCAACGCCACATAATCGCGCGTGACCGGGCCGGTATAAAGCTGTCTCGGACGGCCGATACGCTGTTCGGGGTCGGCCATCATCTCCATCCAGTGGGCCATCCAACCGGCGGTACGCGCTACCGCAAACATTGCGGTAAACATGCTCATCGGAATCTTCAAAGCGCGGTAAATGATGCCGGAATAAAAATCGACGTTGGGATATAGCTTGCGTTCGATGAAATAGTCATCCTTCAACGCGATCTCTTCCAATCGAAGGGCAAGATCGAACAGCGGATCTTTGGTATCGGCCAGCTTTTCCAGTACTTCGTAACAGGTCTCGCGGATAATCGTCGCGCGCGGGTCGAAGTTCTTGTACACGCGGTGACCGAATCCCATGAGGCGGAACGGATCGTTCTTATCCTTGGCGCGGGCAATGTATTGGGGTATGTGCTTCGCATCCCCGATTTCCTGAAGCATCTTGATGACCGCCTCGTTTGCGCCGCCGTGTGCCGGACCCCACAGTGCCGCAATCCCGGCGGCGATACAGGCGAAAGGATTGGCCCCCGAACTCCCGGCCAAGCGCACCGTCGAGGTGCTCGCGTTCTGTTCATGGTCGGCATGCAACACCAGCAGCAAGTCCAAAGCCCGCTCGGCGACCGGATCGACCTCATAGACCTGAGTCGGCATGGCAAACATCATATGCAGAAGATTGCCCGTATAGCTCAGGGAATTATCGGGATAGATTTGCGGCTGTCCCATGGTGTATTTGTATGCCGCCGCGGCTATGGTCGGCATCTTGGCAACCAGGCGGAGCGCCGCCAGTTCCCGCGATCTCGGATCGTGGATATCCAAGTAATCGTGGTAGAACGCCGAAAGCGATCCCACTACCCCCACTAAAACCGCCATCGGATGGGCGTCATGATGAAACCCCTGGTAAAAGAGCCTCAGGGATTCGTTGATCATGGTGTGGTGCACGACCTCATGGGTAAACTGCCTTAATTGGCTTTCATTCGGCAACTCGCCATACCACAACAGATAAGTGACCTCCAGAAAGTTGCTGCGGGCCGCCAACTGTTCGATGGGGTATCCGCGATACAGCAGAATTCCTTGTTCGCCGTCGATAAAGGTTATTCCACTCGCACAGCTCGCCGTCATCGCAAAACCGGGATCTACGGTAAAACAACCGACCTCGGAATAGAGCTTGGAAATATCTAGGACGGACGGCCCCATCGTTCCCCTGATCACCGGCAAAGACGTAAGACGTCTGCCTTCAGGATCGGTCAAATTGATGTATTCGTTGGTCATAGTGGTTTCCGTTTGGATTTGATCTGACTAGAAATAGCGGCTTTCCATAGACCTAGACTCCAGTTTACTCCCGCGCAGCATACGGCCAAAGGAGAGTCTCAACGAACATAATTAGTGTTCGAGTGTCGACCGGCTATTCGATATGCGTTTTTTGACCGCTTGTCGGTTCATAAGCCGGCATCAGACGACGAACGACAAAGCCCACGATGCAGGTACAAATTTGTCTTATTTGATTGCGACCATCCTGAGTAAGTTCGCCGGCAACCGACACTCTGGGACGTGCTTCTGCATTCCAGGCTCTCGCCGCGGCGTGGAGTTGGCGGGATGGAAAGTTGTCGGCTTAAAGTGTGCCGAGGGGAGCTGAAAATGTTTGCCGATCGGCATTCATTCCGATTTCGTGAATTTCGGGGCGATTCCGAGCATCAGAAATTGACGCGTATCCCGAATTCTCCGGCGCGGCCAGGCTCCGGTGCGATATTGCGGAGGTAAGACGTGGAGTTGCGAATGGTTTCATTGAGCAGGTTCTTGCCTCTTATGAATACCATGAGCTCGGCATAGTCGGCGACCGCCAGTCGGTACTCGGCGCCGACATTGAACAACAAATAGCCGTCCGTTTTCGTTTCATTCTCACCCGGATTGTTCTGCGCCTCGGCATTCATCAGCCGGGCGAAGGCGGTGAGTTTTTCGAAGCCGTAATCCAGCTGAAAACCGTATCGGAGCGGCGGCATGCGCGGGACATCGCCGCCATGATCGAAGCGGCCGCGCACGTAGTCTGAAAACAAAGTGAGATCCAGCTTCCCGAACGCTTGGTCGAACACCGGAAACTTCAGGCTCGCCTCGAAACCCTTGAACGTGGCGTCCAACTGCGTACTTTCCAGCACCGGAATACACGCGTCTTCCTCGGAGCACACGGTTTCGAATTCCTCGGTTTCCCGGTTGAAAACCGTGCCGGGGCTACGCTGAAAGATGTAATCGTTGACCCAATTGTGAAACAAATTGACTTCGGCGCTGACCCAACCGGGGTTATAGCGGAAACCGAGGTCGAGATTGTAGGAGGTCTCTTCCGAAAGCGCCGGATTGCCGAGCTCGAAACTCCTGGTCGCGGCGTGGAAACCGTTCGAGAAAAGCTCCTGGACCTGGGGCGCCCGCTGGGAGCGGGTTACCGCGAAGGTCACAGCCGCATCGTCGCGAACGTTCCACACGGCCGAGCCCGAGGCGCTGACCGGCGTGTGCGAAACGCTCTTCAAGCTATCGGGGGTAATAGTCTGATCTTCGACGCGCAACCCCAACTCGAACAGGACGTTGCGCCAATGCATGTCCTCCACGGCGAAAAAACCGTAGGAGGAAATATCCGATTTCGGCACTACCGCCTCTTCGCCAACGGCGGAGAATTCGCTGTCCTGAACCTGCACGCCGACTACTCCGTGCCAGGAACCGACGTTCTTGTGAACCAGCTCTATCCGCCCTTCCACCGCCTCGTTGCTGAACACGGTGCCCGTGGCGCCGTTCTCCCGCTCGACATGGCGGTAATCGGTGTAACCGAGGCGCATTTTGAGCGTCTCGACGAAAGGCGCGGGATCGTAGAGCTCGCTCTTGAAATCGTAGCGGGACTGCTCCATATCGACCCGAATTCTATCCTGCCCCTCCGCTTCTTCGTCACCGTGCTCATGTCCATGGTTATGCGCGCCGGGCGGAATGCCGTAATCGTTTTCCAGTCGGTTGACGGAGAATCCGAAAAAGCCCGGGTCCCCGATGAACGAGAAGCCTACCGTGCCGCCCCGTGCCCTCGCGTCCGTGTTGGCGATATATCCTTTCGTATTGGCGATGGCTTCCTCATGGCCTTCCTCGCCGTGCGAGGCCGCTTCCGCCTGTTCATCGATGGCGAACCCCGGAATCTCGACATTGTTCCGATCGCGATAGAAACCATCCAGGTGCAGGGCGAAGATGCCCTGCCCCGCGTCCAAGCGCAAAACACTCGTAGTTTCGTCGGATACGGTGTTGTAGCGCTGTTCCGCCGCGCCGGTAACGACCTTCTCCGGCAGCCGATCGGGAATTCGGTTGTCGATGACATTGACCAAACCACCGATGGCTCCGCTGCCGTACAAGAGAGTTTGAGGCCCCCGCAGCACCTCGATACGCTCAGCGAGAATCGGCTCGACGGCATTGGCATGATCCGGACTCAGGGTAGACACGTCCTGAATTCCAAGGCTGTCTTGCATGACTCGCACGCGCGGACCGCTTTGCCCGCGGATGACCGGTTGGCCGACGCCGGCGCCGAAAGACGAGCTGGTCACCCCGAGTTCCTGATTCAAGGTTTCGCCGAGGGTATTGCCAACTTTCCGAGACAGCTCATCACCCTTCAAGGCATTGAAGGGACGTGCCATTTCCTCGGCCAGTTTATGCACCGGCGCGGTGATCAATACGGGCTCCAATTCTTTTACGGATTCCTCTTCGGCTGCCACGGACGAAGCAAAAGATGCGGCTGAAGCCATCAGCAGGACGACTCGCTTGTTCATGTTTCTTATAAGGTCCTATCGAGCTAATGTTATAGCGTTACATATACGTTACGAATTCGAGCGAGTCGACAGCTCTCGGCCCGATACGCTTTGGCTCAGGCGTCAGCCGCGTCCTGCGCGCAATGGGCGCACAAGCCGTGAATTTCGATAGCTTTCCGGTGGAGAATAAATCCCGCCTGCTCCACTTCACTCGCGACCGCTGCCATTACCTCGGCTCCCGGTCGCTCCTCGACATTCCCGCAATGTTCGCAAATCAGCAACAGCTGCTCGTGCCTCCGCTCAGAACAGTTGCAACCGATAAACGCATTGAGGCTTTCCACACGGTGGATCAGGCTCTGCTCCATCAGAAACTCCAAGGCCCGGTAAACCGTCGCCGGCTTTGCGGCTTGCTCGAACGGTTTGATTTTGTCGAGCAGGTCGTAAGCCTTGACCGCGCGATGACTTTCCCAGATGAGTTCGAGCACCTTGCGGCGGATCGGCGTCAGCCGAACTTCGCGCTGGGCGCACAGCTGCTCCGCCACGCGGAGCGCTCGGTCGACACAACCGCGGTGATCATGGGTGGGCATCGTGTACACTTTTTGACTAGGCGGAGTCCTGACATTCATTGCTTGGACCTCAAGCGCTGCGTTTTTATGTTACTTTATAACATCTCTACAGTGGCGACAAGCCAAATGTCTTGGAACGAGGTCGATCCTGTATTCGAGCGGAGTGCGTTCTCCGCGAGATAACGATCAAGCCGATCCAGACCATTACTCGAGGGCAGGCACCAAGCGATTCTACCTGCCCGGCAAAGGCGGCAATCTCGGCAGCGGAGGCGCCGGCAAATCAGAAAGGCGAGGCAGCTCCGGTAGCCGTGGCAAGCCCGGTCGCTCTATCGGAACATACCGATGCCTGTCGTCGTAATAGTGGTGGTGATGCTCGTGGACATGAACAGTTTTGTGGTGGCGGTGCTTATGATGTTTATGTTTGTGGGCATGTTTTCCCGAAGCCACGGAAGATCCGCTAAACACGATAAGCAATACGGCCAGGATCGGCTTCAACATCAAAATGCGCATGGATTGGAACTCCCCCCTTGATTGCAAAACGCCGCGTATTTTATGCAAAGGCAAGGCCAGGATTCCCGCCTATCGTGATAGCGGATCCAACTCGCTCAATTCCAATACAGTAGTCATCAATAAATTGGAGCCAAAAGAGCAATCTCGCTCCTGGACGTCGGGATCTGACGACAATTCCTCGCTCCGACATGACACCCGATACGCTGAGCTGCCATCCGAAACCGTTTTATTCGATGCGGGAAAGATCGGGAAGAACCCGGACTTCGGTCGATAGTTGATAAGGGTGGCCGCTCGGAGAGCGCAACTCCACTTCGACCAGATACGCACGATATTTGTCACAGGGCGCACGCACGAGAATGGCGGCGCCATTCCGCTCCGGATTGAGCGCCAGGCTACGACTCGACCAAGCATCGTTACGAAAGTCGCGATCCGAGGACTCGGCGGTCCAAAGACGTATCGCGGTCGGTTTCGCGTTGGTCTTGACCTGTATCATCTCGGTATCATCCCCCCGTTGCGTATGCGTCCATGCCAGCCTGGGCAGCGGATGATTGTCGGCGACCATTTCAAAAAAGCTTGCAAGCGTCTGCCTGGCTTCCAGAGTACTACCCGCACCGTGACCCGCATTCGGCGCCTGGAACAGCAGTTTGGGCTCGGGCAGGTCATGCCAGTAATGACGCAGCGAGTCGACTGTCCAATAAGGATCGTTAGTCCCTAGCAACAGCAACTTCGGCATTCTGTAACGTTCGCGATAAGCGTAGGGGTCCACCCACACGCGCAACCGCTGCAGAGGACTGTCGTCCAGGGCCCGATGCAGCCCCAGATCGGTGTAATCGTGGATATACTCGCTTTGCCGGCCATAGACTTTCTCGGTCCATTGCAGTTGCGTCTTGATGTTCAACATGTCGAACACCATGGGCGCGATGGCTTTGACCCGCCCATCGACGGCTGCCGTCAACCAGGCCGTCCAACCTCGTTTGGAGGCACCGGCGACCAGAAACTTCTCGATGCCGACACTCAATGTCCGCCCCACAAACTCCTGAACCGCATCCATGCCCCGCACCGCGCTTTTCACCATAGGGAAAAGCAACGGCCAGGTCTTGTCGTTCGTTTCCGCATACCGATCGAACGTATAAGCGACAAGCGCATCTTCGCTACGCCCATACAATGGTTGATTGGGAACGCCGGTAATCGCAGCCGCAATGGCTCCGGCTCGTTCCGCCACCGTCTTCAACAGATCGATGCTGGCGGCACCATCGTGGGTTATCAGAAGAAAGGCAGTCTTGGGATTACGCAGCTCGAGCGGCCGGACGATCACAAGACCGTGGCTCCACGTTTCGCCACGCCACTTCTGGGATATCAACTCCAAACGGATCAGCGTTCCCCACGGTTCTTGGGCTTCCGACTCATACCGCCAATGGTACGCGGTGTCCGGCGCATTAACATAGTCTTCGAGCGCTCCCGCCATTCCTCCTCCACTCCACAAAGGCGCTAGCAACATCAAACCAAGAACGAAACCACCCCGGCCAAAGAAATGGTGACTCGAGATACGAAGGTTCCTCAACCTCATGATCGATCACAATGCGTTTAGGCAATCGACCTATAGACCGACAAGCGAAGTATTTTCCGAGGTCAATCCAACGCAACGTCCTTTAGATCCGAACGAGCCCTTGGCTGCCCCGCCATAGCCAAGACAACTCTTTGTATTATCACATTTTTCTTTAATTCTTGAGGGAACTTTCGCCGCCGGATTTTGTTTAATGTTACATGGAAAACCGGTTATTTATTCACAGCATCTAAAGAGCATAACTTTGCCTAAATCAAGCCGGAATCAAGTCTTAGCCTTCGGTCCTGACCTATTGTCTTGCGCCAGGCTCAACGTCGCTTCCCGCTAAATCTCGGCCGCAAATTGTCACTGTAAGTGTTTTTGGAGCGATTCCCCAGTGCCAATCTTCCACCCCCACCATAGGACAGCGCTGTGATGCGTCGGCAGTAACCTGAGGCGCCTTAAATAACCACTCTTCGATCCGGATATTCCGGCAGCTTTTTTCTACTTCCCAGACGAGCGGTACAACGCCATAGCACCCCGCAAGCAAGCCTTGCCCCAGGGAAATGCATTAAAGGTGATGTGTACGGCAGGAGTAACCAAGTTATGAATCACGTAAAAGAACGCGAAGACACCGTAGACGCCCCAGCGGCTTCGATTCCGTCCACGGCCTATCTCGAACACGAAGAACAGCCCGTGGCGAGCCCCGAAAAGCCGACAGCGCGAAAAGTCGCGAGGAAAACGGCAAAGGCCGAACTACCGAGCGTTTCCCCTCTGGATTTGCCGAATGATGTATTCGAAGCGGGACTGGCGCGGCGCAAGCATAATCGTGCGGCGATACTCAATTGGATAAGGGAAGCCTTGGTGGAAGGCACGGACTACGGCCGCATTCACCTCTTCAATCGGGAAAGATGCGCCTTTGCCAGGCGCGGCGAAGCGGAGTCGTGCCCGATCAACAGCCACTGGAGCAAGCCGAGTCTATTCAAGCCGGGTGCCGAAAAAATTTGCGGGATGCTCGGAGTGACGGTGCATTATCCCAATCTCACCGCCTATGAGCAGGCCGCCCTGTCGGGACAGCGTCTCGGTACGATCATTCTCCGCTGCGAACTGCGAGACAGTCAGGAACGGACGGTCGCGGAAGGCATTGGAGCACGCAGCGTGCAGCAGGACAATGGGGACCTGAATAAAGCCCTCAAGATGGCGGGAAAGTCGGCGCATATCGATGCGACTCTGCGGATGGCGGGCTTAAGCGAAGTGTTTACGCAAGACCTTGAGGACATGCAGCTAGGGCCGGCCTCGAAGCCACAAGCCGCTGTTACTACCGGCAAATTCACCGAGGGCGAAGGCGATGCCAACGATCGGATTCCGGCCGAATCGACACCGTCTTCGGAAGTTGGCGGCCGGGGCTACAGATTCTGCAGCCTTTCCCTCACACAGATCGAGCAATTGGAGACACGGATCAAGGAACTCGGCTTGGACCGCGAGCGCGTGCTGCGTTGGGTCAAAGCCGCGAGCAAGAACAAGTTGAACGCGTTCGAAGAGTTGACGCCTGAAGTCTACGATAGGCTCGTTCAGAAATTGGAAGACTGGGCTAAACCGGACGCGACTGAGAAGGGGTAAGCGGCGTGGAAACAAAGCTTTATGAGATTGCCGAGCAATACCAGGAAGCCTTGAATAACCTTACGGATCTGGATTTGCCTCCGGATGTGATCAACGACACATTGGAAGCACTTACGGGCGAGATCTCGCTTAAAGCATGGAACATCGCTGCCGCCCTCCTGCACATGGAGGGCGAAGCCGAACTGATTCGTCAGGCCGAAGAGCGGATGAACCGGCGACGCAGAGCCTTGGAAACTCGTGCGGCCGGTTTAAGGCAATATCTCAAGATTCAGATGGAACGTATCAATATACGCGAAATCAGGAGTCCTCAATTCATTATCAAAGTCAAACAAAATCCGCCGAAAGTAATTCTCGATGATGAGTCGGCTATCCCCGAGACATTTAAACGCGAGGAAAGCGTGGTTCATATTGACAAAAACGGAATCAAACAAGTGATCTTGTCCGGACAGGCGGTTAAGGGCGCTCATCTTGAACAAGAAACCCGGCTCGATATTACTTGAGAAGCGGTGTCGATTTACGACAACGAACGATCCGAAAGTATTCGAGAGTCAACCAAATTTATTGCGTTTTCGTTAAATTAGCGTTACGGATGTCGCGACACAGATATACCCCGAAGAGTGCGACTGCCGTAATGCTATACGGGAATATAGTTACCTACGGGCGATTACTTATGGAATTAGGTGCGGAAAGATAGTTTATTTATCGTACCAACGAGCGGAGCTGAAGCCGTTATTGATGGATATATGTTTTGACCTTCGGCGCACATGTTATTTGAGTGGGTATTGAGGAGTTATCTAGTGAACAGGAAATTGTATGTCGGAAATCTGAATTACGGCCTTGGAAACGATGATCTGCACCAGCTTTTTGCGCCACATGGTACGGTATACTCGGCCCATGTGATTATGGATCGGGAAACAGGGCGCTCCAAGGGTTTCGGATTCGTGGAAATGGGCAGCGCTCAGGAAGCTCAGGCCGCGATTGCGGCCTTGAACGGCAAGGAGGTAAGCGGCCGCAGCCTAACGGTAAACGAAGCCCGTCCTCCCCAAGACAGAGGTGAGCGCAACGGCAGCTCCAACCCTTTCGTTACCGCAGCAAGGCGTAACGGGAGTTATAACGACCGCCGTAGCTAATCAGCACAATCGACTTCGAGCGCCGGCCGGTTCAACGGAATCGGTCGGCAGCCTCAGCCAACCGGTCCCGTCTATCCCTCGGGTAATTTCTTCAGCTTACGAACATCGGGCATCGAGTCACCGAGTTCGCAACGCGGCGGCGAGGTCCTGCGCCAAGGCGTCGAGCGCCCGGCTTTGCGCGGTTGCCAACCCTACGTAACTGCTATTCGCGGCAGGGATGGCCACGTTGGTATGTCCGCGGCGGACCGCCGTTTCGTCATTCATTTTGATCGTCCACAGCGCTTCGAAAACGGCTCTATCTTTCGGGCGAAGTTCAAATCGGGAAATATCTATGAGAATCCGCACATTCGGATCAAGAGACGTCGATTGGGCGTAGGCGGTTACCGTCGCATCGCCAACCAGACGGGAAAGGCGAGCGGCCAGTGCGCTCGTGATTTCGTCCTTCAACGGCGCTGCCCAGCGATGCTGCTCCAGAACCTCGACTTCATGTTCGCCCTTGGTAACGACTAGCTGGGGCTGATCCAAAGCGGCGGGAATCGTCACCGGCCCCACCACGATTATTTTCGCGCTATCGCTCAGAGTGCCCCGTGCGGCCACCGGGTCGTTCGCCGGCATCAGCGTATAGAAACGTGCCGGCGCGGAACCGCCACACCCGGCGAAAAGACTAACGAATATCGTCATCCACAGAAAACGGATCATGGCTGTTTCTCTTTACCCATAAGAAGCGATTCCGGATGGCGCTCCAGATAATCCAACATCACGCGTAACGATTGAGCTGCCCGGGAAACCTCGTTCAGCGCGTCGCGCGCATCGTGCTGGAGCGGTCCGTCGGTGGCAAGCGTCTTCTGGGCTTCGGTCAGGGTCCGTCTAGCGTCGATAATCGTGGTCTTCATCTCCGGCATCAGCTCGCGATCCAAATTGGAGGTCAGCCGCTCCACGCTCTTAAGTGTCTGATTCAACGATGCCATGGTTTTCCGCAGGTCCGCGGCGATCTCGTCGAGCGGTAATTTGTCCAGTTTTTTCACGATATGTTCCGCGCTGTCCGAGAGCGATTGCAAAGTGCCCGGCATGGTCGGAAACTCAGGCGGGTCCCGCGTCCAGTCCAAATGTGCCGACGGCGCAGACGGGAAGAAGTCGAGAGCGACATAGAGTTGCCCCGAGATTAGGTTGCCTGTGCGCAATTGCGCACGAAGCCCTTTCTCCACCATTCGGCTCAACTGTCTCTCCACGGCCTCGCGGGTCGTGGTGATAAGTTCGCGTTTTTGATTGCGTATCATCCCACCCCAACTCAGGCCGATATCGACCGCAATACGGAAACGGTGGTTCTGCGTATCCCACTCGCCCCGGATGCCGGTGACCTCTCCGGCAGGCAAGCCTCTAAAATCGAGCGGCGCACCGACCGAAAGCCCTCGTATCGTTTCGTCGAAATACAAAACCATCGCGCGCCGTTCGGTTTTGGGTGGCGCGAAGGCCGCGGACCGATTGGCGTAAAGGGTAAACGCCGTGTTTTCCACCGCAGGCTCGACTTTTCCGTCGCCGGCCGGCATGGCGAAAGCGATTCCGCCGAGCATGATGCTCATCAGCGACTCCGTGTCGATCTTGACGCCATTGGCATCGAGTGTTAAGTCGAGACCGCTGGCGTGCCAAAAACGGGTGTCGGCGGTCACGAACCGGTCATAGGGCGTTTCCACGAAAACTTGTATGGTTACACCGGTCCCCGCAGGATCCATTTCGAAGCCCAGCACCTTGCCAACCGCAATGTGCCGGAAATAGATAGGAGATCCTACATCCAAAGAGCCCAGATCCTCGCCCTTGAGAGCGAAGCGCCGGCCCTGCAGATCCGATGTTAGAATGGGCGGGACGTCCAGACCGCGGAATTTGTATTTCCGCTCCGTCGAACTCCCCACGTCCAAGCCGATATAAGAGCCGGAAAGCAAAGTACTCAAACCCGAAATGTTCCCGGCGACCACGCGCGGACGCACGATCCAGAAACGGGTGTCTTTCACCAGCCAATCCTCGGTTCCGTCACGCATTTGAGCGGTGACGATGACGCTGGTCCGATCTTCGCTCAGGGCGACATCGGCGACTTTGCCCACCTCTACGTCCCGATACTTGATAGGCGTTTTGCCCGGCTCCAAACCCTCGGCACTCATGAAAATAAGGGTGATCACAGGGCCTCGTTCCGAGATCGCTTTCCAGGCCAGCCAGGCACCGATCAGCGCCGCAACCAGCGGTATGACCCAAACGACGGAAAAGGCGAACCGGCTCGGCGGCGCTGCGACCGCCGTCGGCAACGCATCGCCCTTGTCGGTCTTCGAAGCGGAATTTGAATCGTTATCTCGAATGAACATTTTCTTGTACGGAATCCCATATCAGTCGCGGGTCGAAGCTCATGGCGGCAACCATGGTGAGCACCACTACGGCGCCGAAGGCAATGGCTCCGGGCCCGGCTTGGACCGCCGCCAGAGGGCGCACATCCACCAGGGCCACCAGCATGGTAACGACAAAAATATCCACCATCGACCAACGGCCGACCTTTTCGGTCAGCCGATATAGCCGGGTGCGGTCCAGCGGCCGCCAGCGCGATCCGGTCTGAACCGTCACCAAGAGTAGAGTGAGAGCCATCAGTTTCAGCAGCGGCACCATAACGCTGGCAAAGAACACCAGCAGTGCCAAAGGCCACGATCCCGATACCCACAGATAGATCACCCCGCTCATGATGGTGTCGACTTGAGCCCCGACGATCGAAGAGGTGGACATGACCGGCAACACATTGGCCGGAACATATAAAATCATGGCGGCGATCAGGAGAGACCAGCATCGACCGACGCTGTTCGGTTTGCGGACGTGCAGCACGCTACCGCACCGAGGGCAGTGCTGCTCGTGCTTCCCGGCCGGGGCATAGGAAAGCATTCCGCAGGCATGGCACGTCAAATAGCCGGCCCCTGAGTTTTGCTGAGTGGCGACGGGACAGCGCCGCCCCAACCGCGCCCAAATCTCTTCGCTATCCAGCGAGGCAGCGGTCGCCGCCATCACGAAAATAAAACCGCCGAAAAGCCACAGCGACCAGCCCGGCTGAACAGTCGCCATGTGAGCGAGCTTGACCAGGGAAACCAGGATGCCCAGCATCAGGACTTCGATCATGCCCCATGGCCGCAGCACCTGAATCAATCTGAACACGGCGGCCTGACCCGGCGGCTTCTTATTCAGCTTCAGCGGCAGCAGCACATATAACAGTCCCAGAAGCTCCATGGCCGGTACCACAATGGTGGTAAACAGAACCAGGCCGGCCATCATTCCCATGCCCTGCTTCTGCAACTCGAGCACGGCACCGAGAAGCGTCGCCTCCGTGTGCTTGCCCTGGATGCTCAGCCCCAGAATAGGGAACAGATTGGCGACCGAAAACAGAATGAATGCCGCAAGGGAAAAGGCCAATGTCCGGTCCAGGGTGTCTTTCGGCGCATGATAGAGCTGCGCTCCGCAGCGGCAGCAGCGGGCGCTTTGCCCCGGCGCAAGCGGGACCTTGCGTTGCAAAAGATCACATTCGTGGCAAGCGCAGAGGTTTTCTAAATCGCCGAAGGCAGGGACAGCCGGCGCGGCGGGAACAACAGACGAACACACGAGAGAAAAGTCGTGGAATGAATGGCTTTTAAAAATCTGAAATGATGTGTTTACTTACTTAAAAATCCCCCTGATTCCGGAGAGCGGCGCAAAAGGTCCGAACGCACACCGGATAATACCTTAAGCTCCGCCGGAGAGGCGTCGCGTTTCCGGTGCATTCCTTAAATGACGGTCGATCCGTTTATCCGCCGATGAGAACAGTCGGCTGGCCCACGACGATCACACCGCCGTGGGCGGTCATGTCGCCCATGCGCGCCGCCGGCTGACCGCCGATCATCACCGTGGCCGAACCCTGAGCAATGGTATCCGGCGGTCCGACACAGGTTACCACATCGCCGACCCGAGCGGCGGGCAAAGAACCGATCAGCACCGTGGGCGCGCCGGGAGCCGTGATCGGCCCTCCCACATGGGGTTTGGGGCCGTCGAACATGGGACAGGTATGCATATCGGTGAGGCGGGCCGCGGGTTTGCTCATATTGCCCTCACTGTATCAGTCATTCGATCGCGCCATTACGCATTCGCACCGGCAAGCTTGGAGGCCAACCGGCCGTTGCCGCCGCAGGCAATGTCGATGCCCTGCGCCAAGAAGCGTTGGTACTTTTCCGGCGCTTTTTCCGGCTCGTTCTGAACCGCAGCCAACATGACCGCTCCGGCAACGGCTTTCCCGGTAAGATTGTCCGCGGGTGGAACGGCCGGCGCATCCGGTGGAGCCATGCTGCCCCCGCTCCAGAACGCCGCCACCGCCGCCCAGCTCCCCGCCCCTTGGAACTGATGCGCCTCCGCCGCAGCAAAAGCCGAACGCCGATGTTCCTCGCTGGGTTTGTAAACCCAGCGCTCGGCGAGTTCGAGCGGTTTTATCGCTGGCGAAGCAGGATCATTGGCTAAAGCGCTGCGGGCGCATAGGCAGGCCCACCAGGTCGACTCCCGTTTCGGAAGCGCCCGTGCGAGGAATTTAACGGCCTCGGGATACAAGGCGTTTTCCATAAGGAGGCGTAAAAAGCCAGCCGGGCTCATTTCGGGATTCAGCAATCGGAGTGCGGCTTCGTCGAGGTCGATATCACGGCACACGGCCGCGGCGTTGGGCGCAGAGACCTTGGTGAAAACGGGTTCAGTCATTTTGCTTTTCAGTCTCGGAGATTACAACTCGGTTAATTGATCATGACGATACCGCCCTTGGCGGTCAGCATTCCGTCGCCCTTTACCGTCGTCATGGGCGATTTCAGTTCCGCCATGCTGGTTCCCTCGATATTGACCATCATGCCTTTGATCGTGATGCCGCTTTGATCAATCTTGATACTGTTCTGCCCGACCTTGAGTTCGATCGACTGCATCGCCTCCAGCGTGCTTTTGCCCAGATCGATCTTGGTCTCCTGATTCCCCTGTTTGATCGACAAGGTGTGGTTGCCCATGTCCAGCACCACTTCCCGATTGCCCTGCTTGAGCTGCAGCTTGTCGTTGCCCTGCTCCAGGGTCGTCGTCCGGTGATTGTAGATGTCTATCGTCTGATCGCCGGGGTCCTTCTTGTCGAAACCGACCTTGAGCGTGGCGCTGTTTTCGACAACCACATTCATGTCTTTCTCGGCATGGATATAGATTTCCTCCTTCCCCTTATCGTCCTCCATGCGGATCTCGTTGAAATTGTCCTGTCCCCCGCCCTTGCTGCTGCGCGATTTGATGCCGGTTTGCGTGGCCTTGCCGGGCAAGGCATAGGGCACGGTCTGCTCCGCGTTGTAGACGCGGCCGGTAATGATCGGCTGATCCGGATTGCCTTCGAGAAAATCAACGATCACTTCCTGGCCGATACGGGGTATCGCAATCGCGCCCCATCCTTTTCCCGCCCACGGCTGGGACACCCGCACCCAGCACGAACTGGTCTCGTCCCGATTCTCCGCGCGGTCCCAGTGAAACTTGACCTTCACGCGTCCATATTGGTCGGTCCAGATTTCCTCGCCCGATTTGCCGACCACTATGGCGGTTTGCGGCCCGCGAACCATGGGTCTCGGCGTGCGATGGGCGGCACGAAACTGCTGCGTCTTGGCAATGGCGGAAATGCCGAGCTTCTCCGCGAAATCGCCGGCCGAGTCGCTCGCCGACTTATAGCGGTTGGATTGCAGCCGGAATTCCATTCCGGTAACCACGTATTCCTTGTTCTGATCCTGCCGGGGATGATCGATCAGCTTGAACAAGGCTCCGACTTCCAGGCCCGCGACGTTACCCTCGCCCGAAAACCGCTCGTAATCCGACTGGAGCGCCTCCAACCGCACTTTCGAGTAATGCGACCCGTCGGCATTCGCAACGTATCCTCCCGGATAATCGTATTGTTCGTATTTGCTGTAATCGTCCTCCGTCGGCCGGTTTGTCTTTTCGATCAAGGAGGCTTTGGGCTTTTCAAAGTCGAAATCGTTGACCGTGTAAGTCCCAGGCTGAATAACCCGCTTGAAGGACCAGGCGAAGATGTGATCCCGGAGCCGCCGTTCTTGATTCTCCGGGGGAAAGAAAGGGACTTCCGCATACCCGGAAACCGCCGAGTGGGCATTGGCGGAATCGATGAGATTGAGAATGTGCTTGTCGCTTTCGTGCTTGAAGAAATAGTAGATGCCTTCTTCTTCCAGGAGCCGATTGACGAAATCGAAGTCGCTTTCGCGATACTGTACGCAGTATTCGCGCTGCCGATAGGTTTCGCTCAGCGATTCCTGAATGTCGCCGCTGAAGCCATGCTCCTCGAAAATGGCCTTGACGATCTCCGGTACGGTTTTGTCCTGAAAAATGCGGCAATTCGTCTTGCGCGTCAGAAACCATAGCCACGGCCGCAAAACCGCCCGGTAATGCGCGAATTCGCCGAGATCGGGTTCCTGGCTGAATTGAACGGCATAGCCGTTGAAATAACGTTTGCCCCCGTTGGAAAGTTCAAGCGCGACGGTCAGTTTCTTTCCCAGAACGTCCTTGGCGGCGATATTCCGATTCTCGCTGAGCAAATCCACTTCAAGCTCGAACGAGCGGCTGAATTCCTCCCGCCCCTGCATTCGGAAGAACAACAAGACGTCTTTGCCCAAAGGACTCGTTACGGAAGCGGAGCGGAAATCCTGGGTGAACGACATAAAACTAACCCATTAGAATGATTGGAGACAATTTGTCGAATACTAACAAACCTGGGATATAGACCGATGATTTCAGGCGATTCCGCCCGAGACACCTTTCCGGTCGCAGCGAGCAACCACCGAATTCAAGACCGCGCGGCAACGATCAGAAACCCTTCCACAGGCACACCGGCCTCGTAGCGCAACATCTGCTGCTCGCCCCTCCGAAGGGAAAGCCCGGCGCTTTCCAGCTCACGTTGCAGGTAATCCTCCGTATGGCTGTAACGCCCGTGGAGATTGATCTTGTACCCTTCGGACGGCCGCTCGTCGTTACGTTCCACCGTGAAAATGAAGTATCCGCCCCGGCGCAGTGCCCGCCCTACCCGCTCGAAAACCGCGCTCAAATCGCCGAAATAAACCAGCGTATCGGCGGAGACGATCAGGTCGAACCGATCCGTGTGCCGTCCGATGTAGGCTGTTAATTCACTCTCGATCAAATCGTCGTATTGCCGTCTGGCATGGGCCTTCTCCAGCATTTTGACGGACAGATCCACGCCGGTCAGCCGACGCGCATAAGGACGCAAGAATTCCCCGCACAGCCCGGTCCCGCAGCCGGCGTCGAGCACTTCGAGGTCGACTCGATCCCGATCGTACAATGCGGCGACGGCTTCCTTGACCAAACCCGGAGCCCGATAATCGAGCCCCTTGAGCACGTAATCGAAACTATCGGCAAAGCTGTCGAACGTCATGCGGACGTAGTCGTCCGAAGCGCGCGCCGGGACGTCCGTCCCGGCATACGAATGCAGCCGGTGCAGCGCCAGAGGATTGGTCGGATCGTGTTCCAGCCATTGACGGATCGTGGGCAATGCTTCCTCGACCAAGCCTTGCAGGTACAGCACATGGCAAAGATTTTCGTAATCGTCCGAGCGGTACGGCCGGAGATTGATCGCTCTGCGGTAAGCCTGGGCGGCCTCCCCGAATTTGCCCTGCTTCCGGAATACGTTTCCGAAATTGTGATAGAGCTCGGCGTTGTCCGGCATCAGTTCGATCGCCTTGGCGAATTGCTCCGCGGCTTCCTCGAAGCGCTCCAGATCCTTGAGAACGGTGCCGAGATTGTTGTGCGCAGCAACGTTTCCGGGATTCAGCTCGATCGCGCGCCGGTAGGCGTCCACCGCCTTTTCGGGCTTGCCGGCCTTGTTATAGATGTTGCCGAGGTTGTTGTACGCATCGGCATAGGTCGGCGCAATGGCGATGGCCTTTTCGATCGACTCGACGGCCAGATCGTCTCTGCCTCTCCGATGCGCGAGGATGCCGTAGAAATGAAGAATTTCGGGAATGTCCGGATAATTCTCCAGTAGTACGCTGAAAATCCGCTCGGCGTCATCGAGGCGATTCGCTTGCAGCAAGCGAATCGCACCGCTCAACGCCAACTCGGGGGTTACTTCCTCGATGCGGAAATCTGACGGTTCGTCGTCCAACATAGATCAACTTTCGGAATAGTACAGAGCGTGGAAATTCGGGCCTTTCTTTTTCAGCATCGCCGACACTTATATCGGAGCGGGAAGCGCACGATTGAAGGCCAAATAACAGGGTCTACAGACCCTTACCGGGCCGGTTTCACGTACGTGCCCGGGCCGCTGAACCGGAAACGTCAACCGGACGCGGTCGGGCGAACAGACGTCGCAAACATTCTTGCCGCACAAGCGGCAGTGATGACGCCACCGGACCGGAAATACTCTGCTGAATTCCTTATTGCATACCCGGCACGTGTTCGTCGCGCTATCCGGTTCCCAGTTCGGTATCCAGGGAGGACAGACAATCACCGGCAATAGAGCGGCCGTATATCCGTTATAAAATATCACCTTATGCTGGAATCTCATCCAGAATCTCTTGACGTACCGCAGTTCGCGGCTGGTGACGTTATAGCCATAATCCCCGGTTTTATCGAAAATACCGGATAATTCACCCATTCCGTCCAGGTGAAAATGGATTTTTCCGCCGCCATGCGCCAGCGAATATTCAAGCGCGGTTTTGGACCACCTCGTACCCATTTCAAGGCCTTCGGTATCCGCTTTTGTGGTGGCACCTAGGCTATATTCTTTGTTTGTTCCCCCTACGTCGACGCCGCCCAGATGCGCACCCGCCGGAAACTGGCGGTGCTTAATGGGCCTAGCCTGGTTAAAGTTTTGGAACTTCGTGTCGTCCATGCCTTTGAGCCCGCGCGCTCTCGCATTTCCCCAGTGTATTTCCCAGTCATCCTCCGCGGTTCTCCCGCCTCGCCGCTTGATATCGATGGTTCTTGGGCCAAGGCCGACAAGGTCGGCCTCCACCGGATTTCCGCGATCGAGATCCCGATAAAGATCGGCATTGTCGGCCTCATCGATATTCATACCAAAATGGATATCTTCCATATCGCTTAATGCAGTATTATCCGCGACCTTTATCTCGGGTATGGGTTGCCCTCCCATCGTCGCCGGGAATACTCCTTTCGTATTCGGTTGTGCTAGCGGCATTTATGTAATCTCCATTCGAAATAACGCCTAATAGAAAATGAATCGGGATTAAAGGAACACAAGAGGAAATTATAGAAGCTACTTAGCTCATCCTATGCATCTCTGGGGTCGAAATACGATCCGGATGATACACAGGATGGGTTTGGCCTTGATCTACGGACCTTACACCGGATATCTCGGACATCCTAGATTGCCTTTGTAAGTCCGCTATACCGGTATCTCGCGTCAATTGCTCAAGTGGAAAACCTGATAAGTGTACAGGTCCCGCTTTCCGCTGCTGGCCGGGGTAAAACTGAGTTTTTTGGCCGATACCGTTACACCGGTGCTGGTTGTCCAATCTTTCGGAGCTTGCCCAAGCGAAGCATTGACCACACAGTTTGCGATTCCGAAATCCCATGTCAGGTGTTTTTCGGTATTGATCGCCCAGGTGTGGGATGTCGTTTCTGCGGTCTCGAACGATTTGATGACCACGTCTTTGAATTTTTCCATGGGTATCCGGTCGAGAATAATGCACGTATTTACTTGCGTAGGAGCTCCTTGCAAAGGGTTATCGGGTCCCTTTCCGCTATTGCTGCGGGATGTTGCGTACGCCCCTGTCGGTGTATTCGTAAGCCCGCCGCAAGCGCAGCCGGATTCGACACATCTGTTGGTATAGGTGGTGCAGCCGCATTTTATTCCGGCACCAGTGTCTTCCTTGCATGCGCAATTCGCCCCACTCCCGGTCTTGTGTTTTGCCGGGCCATGCCCGCAGTTTGTACAGGCGTGAGAGATCAGATAGTGCCCGCAAGTGCACCGATAGGCTTCTGCACGGTGTTCCAGCGCCTTCCGAAGTTTTTGATTGAGCTTGATCAATTCGGCCTGGAGCCAGAAGTCCATTTCTCTGCCGGGCGGGTCGCCGGCCTCCTTTGAGAGGAAGAAGGCGATCTGTGCGACCTCATTGGTTTTCTTGGAGTAAGTAAACAGGTGCTTTTTGAAAAAGTTCTTGTCGAACTTGATCATGATATCGACGCCGCCCGATCCACCGAATACCCACTCCTGGTCCAGGGTAAGCTTTCTGGTTAGTCTCGTCTCAGTGAGACCCGTCGGCGTGTAGTTCTTGTACGCCACCAAATCACGAGCAGTCTGCTCGGCCATGCTTTCTCCTAATCCCCGTCGGGGCTCACGTGCAGCGTTTTATGCCGCGTTTTTTGAAAAAATGACCCGAACCCGTACCCAAATCCCTGATCCGGGACACTCAGTGACCTCGATCGATGGGATTCGCCTCCATCGACCGAATCAGAAAACCCGAGCCGACTCTCGACAACGCCGTGTTCGTGCGTCCTGCGCCGCGCTCCAGCCCGTCGGACGCCCCAGTCGCCTAGTGCTTTTCGGTGACCGTGCGATCCTTGAGATTGACTATAAACGTGCGCCCGCGCTCGTCGCGTGCGATCAACGTCTCGGACTTCTTATCGATACGCAGTTCCTCGATATAAACCTCCTGTGCATCGGTTTCCTCGTGGGGGTCGTACTGCGTCGTATACAATTGCAAGGTCCAGAGTTCCTGACCGCTGGCTTCGTCGACCGCCGCGATAACGCCGCCGCTCTGTCCGAAGCCTCGTGAGCGGGCCGCACGCAGTTGCTCGTAGCGTATGCCTTTGTGGGTGACCGGCTTCGCCGCCGGCGCACGTCTCTTGGAAGATTCCATGCCTGACTCCTTTATTTGGGGCAGCGTAGCTGCGTCGCCCCATGCGAATATAGGAAACACCGTCGCAGCCACGATGATGAGCTTACAAAGTCTTTGCCGGAAAAGTGTGCACATGGGGCAATCGTCTGGTTTAGCTTAGTGCTTCCTTGATCGCACTTTTGGGAATCGCGCCGACAAGATCACCGGCGAAGTAAGCCCAGCTATCGGCGTTGTTCAAGGCATCTTCGGTTTTGAATCCGTTGCCGGGCTTGAGTCCGTCGTAGTCGTAACGGATGTCTTCGGTCTTAACCAGCTTGTGGGATAATTCGTGGACTACCGTCAGGGCGCACAGCCACAGCTTCGGAATGTTTCCGAGACGCGTACGCTTGCCGGTGCGCAGAAACAATTCGTAAATGTAGATCACCGGCATGACGTCCAAGCTGTTGACCGAGGCGAAGGTGTTTTTCATCGACCCGTCCGCGCGCTTGTGGGGACGGTCGGAAAATATCACCTTGCCGGAATTACAGGCCGCCGTGATCTTCTTGAATCCGTCGAGCAGTTTGCCCCGGCTGGCATCGAGATCACCGGCCTTGGCACCGTCGGTGTGAAACCAGCGGCGGATCGTGTCGTTCGCATCTCCGGACTTGCCGCTCAGCTTGACCTCCACATCGGAACTCCACTTGCGGGCGAGCTGAAGCGCGTCGGACATCATCTTCCGATTACCCTCACCGAACACCTCGCGCCAGTGGTTGAGCTCCGATTTGAGTTGGGCTTCGTTCCTGCCGGCGAAGAGATCATAGGTCCACTTGCCATAGTGCTTCGGAGAGTCGACAACCCATATGCTCTGGTTACCTTTCTTCGCCACCAGATAGAAATGCCGGAACTGCTTGATGCACGCCGCACGGTCTTGGTAGCCGGAACTGCCGGTCTGACAGGCGCTGAGGATCTCCTGGGACTGCGCGCGGCCGCTCAAGGCTTTCCCCTTCGCGGCTTCTTCCAACTGCTTGCGCAGCTTGTCGAGTACCGGTGCGGCATCGACCGACGGACCATCGGATTGAAGCAGCTTCTTCAATCCGGACTCGATGTCTTTCCAGTCCTTTTGCAGCGATGACGTCTTAAGCAACTCGATACTCTTGTCATAGACTTCGGTGAACACGTCCATCCGAATTTCCCCCTCAGGTTCGTACTCTTGTTTTGATTACAGACTCGTAGCAACAGGGTCACCACGAGGATGCTGCCGAGACTTTGTCGCGGCTTTATTTTTATTCAAACCGGTAGCCGAATTGTCCATCCTGCACGTCGATATGCACCCGCTCTATGGCGTTCCCGTCCATCATCCGGATCAAGAACTCTTCGCTGATCCTCGGCAACACGGTATTGGTCAAAATCGCGTCGATCATGCGCCCGCCGCTCTCGAGCTCGGTGCAACGGTTGGTGATGAGTTTGATCACCTCGTCGTCATAACTGAACGGCACCTTGTGGGTTTCCCGGATGCGCTTTTCGATGCGGCCGAGCTGCAGCCGCGCAATGGCACCGATCATTTCGTCGCTCAACGGGTAATAAGGAATGACGACCAGGCGGCCTAACAAGGCAGGCGGGAAAACCTTGAGCAAGGGTTCGCGCAGAGCCTTGGCGATGCCGTCGGGTTCGGGCATCAGTTCCGGGTCTTTGCACAGATTCATGATCAGGTCCGTCCCCGCGTTGGTAGTCAGGAGAATCAGGGTGTTCTTGAAGTCGATCACCCGGCCTTCGCCGTCCTCCATCCAGCCCTTGTCGAATACCTGGAAGAAGATCTCGTGAACGTCGGGATGGGCTTTTTCGACTTCGTCCAGCAACACCACGCTATAGGGCCTGCGCCTTACCGCTTCGGTCAGAACGCCGCCCTCGCCGTAACCGACGTAACCCGGCGGAGCACCCTTGAGGGTCGATACGGTGTGCGCCTCCTGATATTCGCTCATATTGATGGTGATGACGTTCTGCTCGCCGCCGTAGAGAGCCTCGGCCAAAGCCAGGGCGGTTTCGGTCTTGCCGACGCCCGAACTGCCGGCCAACATGAAGACGCCGATCGGCTTATTGGGGTTATCGAGACCGGCACGGGAGGTCTGAATACGCCTGGCGATCATTTCCAAGGCGTGGCGTTGGCCAATGATTCGCTGTTCCAGGATATCGGCCAGTTTCAGCACGGTTTCGACCTCGTTCTTAACCATGCGACCGACGGGAATGCCGGTCCAATCCTGGACTACGGAAGCGACCGCTTGGCCGTCGACGCTGGGCAGGATCAGCGGATGTTCGCCTTGTAATGCGTGCAGCCGCCTTTGCAGGTCCTTGAGTTCGGACAACAGCGCATCCCGGTCGACGGCGGGTGCGGGTTCCGCCTGTTCCGCCGCCTGCTCCAGGGCGCTGCCGGTGCCTTCGACTTTTCCGGTCTGCTCCCGAAGTTGCTGACGCAGGGCCAGAATCTTTTCGACCACTTCCTTTTCGGAGTTCCAGCGGCCTTCCAGCGCCGCCAGCCTCTCACGTTCGGCCTCCAGTTCGGCTAGCGCGCGGTTTTCGCGGGCTGTCGTGTCGATCCCTACGGAACGTTCCCGGCCGATGATGTCCAGCTCGGTTTCGAGTGCTTGTATGCGCTTTCGGCAATCGTCCACCTCGGGCGGCACCGCGTGCTGGCTTATGGCAACGCGGGCGCAGGCGGTGTCGAGAAGGCTGACGGCTTTGTCGGGGAGCTGACGCGCCGGGATATAACGGTGCGAAAGCTTGACGGCGGATTCCAGCGCCTCGTCCAAAACTTGCACCCGATGATGCTTTTCCATCACGGAAACCACGCCGCGCATCATGCGTATGGCTTTCTCTTCGCTCGGTTCGTGCACCTGGACGACCTGGAAGCGGCGCGTCAATGCCGGATCCTTTTCGATGTATTTCTTGTATTCCGCCCAGGTCGTCGCCGCCACCGTGCGCAGGTTGCCGCGCGCCAAGGCTGGCTTCAAAAGATTGGCGGCATCGCCGGTACCGGCAGCTCCGCCCGCGCCAACCAAGGTATGAGCCTCGTCGATGAAGAGGATGATCGGTTTGGGCGAGGCCTGGACCTCCTCGATGACTTGCCGCAATCGATTCTCGAACTCCCCTTTCATGCTGGCCCCGGCCTGGAGGAGCCCGACATCCAAGGTGCGCAAGCTCACATCGCGCAAAGGCGGCGGCACATCGCCCGCCACGATTTTCTGGGCGAATCCTTCGACGACCGCGGTCTTGCCGACGCCCGCCTCGCCCGTCAGGATGGGATTGTTCTGACGACGGCGCATAAGGATATCGATGACCTGGCGGATCTCCTCGTCGCGTCCCACGACAGGGTCCATCTTTCCCTGCCTAGCCTGTTCCGTCAGGTCGACGGTAAATTGCTTGAGCGCCTCCTGCTTGCCCATGGCAGCAGGCGATATAGCTCCGCTCGCTTCGCCAGGAGCCGCTCCGCCTGCCTGAAATCCGTCGGTCGCGGCCAATCCGTCTTCGGGCGAACCGCCAACAAACTCAGCCAACCGTTCGGTCAGCGTTTCGAGGCCGATCTTTTCGAATTCTTTCGAAATGCCGACCAGTTCGCCGCGCAGCCCCCGAGTCTTCAAAATGCCGACGAGCAGGTGGCCCGAGCGGACCTGGTTTTCGCCGAACATTAGCGTTCCGTATACCCATCCTCGCTCGACCGCCTCCTCGACGTGCGACGACAGGTCGGATATGGACGTAGCTCCCCGCGGCAAGCGGTCGAGCGACTCGGTAAAATCCTTGGCGAGGCGGCCCGGATCGATGCCGAACTGCTTGATGAGGCGGTGCAAATCCGAATCCTGAAGCTGAAGCAATTGATGCAGCCAGTGCACCAATTCCACGTACGGATTGCCCCGCAATTTGCAAAACACGGTCGCGCTTTCGATAGCTTTGTAGCAAATGCGGTTAAGCTTGCCGAAAAGCTTGACCCGGCTGATTTCTCCCATGAAGCGATCCCCCTAGATCCGGTGTTTTTATCGTTTAGAAAATTCAACTCTGTACAGGCAGGCGAATCAAAGCGCCGAGCACCGAAAAAACGGATTCAGCATCAACTCGTCCGCGTCTTTTTCTTCTTGTCTCGTCCCCAGCCAGCTTGTCCAGCCCAGTTGCGCGCCGCCGTCCAGTCGCAAAGATGGGACTTCCTGATATCGAAGAACCAGATTCAGATCCCAAACCAGTTCGTCCCCGGCGTAATTGCGTACGATGGCGATCAACTCGACCAAACTTTCGCCGCCCGGCAGCAGCGCCCGATATCGATCGATTCCCATCGGGCCCAGCACGATTCGGAACTTATGCTGGCAACCCCAAACCCTGGCGCCCACGACTACGGACAACCCCAAGGACCCACTGCAGGGCGAAACTCCAAGCCGGGACTGTTCGTGCGTCGCGATCTCCATCCATTCGCCGACGAATTCCCGCAAGCTAACGCTGATCCCGAAAAAATCGCCGATGAGTGCGCGCAGACCCTCGGGATGCTTGGTTTGTCCGGCCAAGAGACCGGTAAAGTAAAGCTTAGCCCGATCCGGCATGGCGTCCCGATTTTGAACGGACGGAACACCGATCCCGAAAAAGGAGCCCAAATAAGCCGCAAAGCGATCCGATTCGGGGCGATCGTGGCACACCGTAGGCTGGGCATTGGCCCAAGCCCGATAAAACAGGCACAGCATCCGGTGGTGAAACACATCCGCGAAACGCGAAAACGTATGATCGCCATGATGCCGGACCCGCTCGCGGGCGTACTCGGTCAAATGCAGGGGCATGGGTCCGTTGGGTCCGAACAGCCCAAGAAAACGCGCCGACAGACGCGGCGGAAAACCGTCCGCGCCGGATGCGAACGAAGCCAGGGTCGACGGCGCAAACTCGAGTTCCGGCTGTTGACTCAACCGAATCGGATCATCAGTGGCTTTAACCGATTTCCCCAATCTCGGCTTGTCCGCGTAATGGCACTCGATCAGCCGCAATGCCTCGAAGAAGTCGAAGCGATAGGGCTCGCGGCGAAGGAGCTCGATCAGATCGTGTGTCGCTGCCCGATACGTAGCGGCCATCGCATGATCTCCCCTCGTTCCGCCGTCCTTATCGACGTTTCAGCGAACGAATTCAACGATACATAACGGGCGAAGAATTGTTCGAGAACGGCCCCCAGAAGAAAGCAGCCGGAGCCCTCGAATGCGGATTCGTCAAACTCGACGGCAATCTCCAAACCGCGCCCGAATACAATGGGACCGGCAGCATCCACCCGACGAACCACGTTCTTGGATCCGATCGACAGAACGCCCTCGATTTGACGGCGTACCGTCGCATCATTCGGATCCGCATAAAGGGCGAGCAACTCGCGAAGCGCCGCCGCACCTTCGGTCTCGCTGCTATCCGTCAGCGTCAGATAGTTGAGCGACAGATGATTGATCAGACGCCACGCCATTTCGCCGTCGGCGGACGACGGCCTCGGCTTGGTCGGACCGGCCAAACACCGTATCGCTTGCACTGGAGCGCCGGTCTGCAAGGTAAAATCGGTAGCGCCCATGCCGACGGGCATCAGCAGGGGCAAATCGCGATTCGTGCAGAGCGTTTCCATGCCCAATTGTTTCAGATCGCCGCGATACGGCGCTTCGGCCGCATCGACCAGCGAGATGAAAACTTCGCTGCCGATATAGCTGGAGCGCATCCCCTGCCGGCGCTGCTTGGACGACAACACGCGCTTTTCACGATGCAGCGTGTAATAGGCGTTCTCGTCGCGCCGCCGATAACCGCTCCTGGACCCGTAGAACGGCAAGAACTCCCGTTCATCGGACGGCGTGGCGCCGTAACCGGTCACTTCGCTGACGCCATAGACCTCGTAATCCATCGGTCGCGTTCGATCCGGCACGACATGATAGTGCGGCACGAAATGGGTCAAGTGAATACGATCGGTGCGTTTCGGAAACAAATTGATCGCCGGCGTGCAGAACAGCGAGAAATTGCCGGCATCGACGGCGTTGACGAGATGAGGCTCGGCGCGCTTGAACAGGGCGATGACCTCGAGCTCGGTGCCGTCACAACGACTGACGGCCTTTTGTAAGCCGTTCAACCCGACGAACAGATAGCGCTCCGGAAACGCGAAATATTCCTGCAGCAGCCTGTAGCCCTGAAACGAGCGCGGACCAAACGGCAACAAGGCTTCATCATCGCCGAATCCCAGCCGCGATATCGGCGTCCGGTCGATGATCTCGACCCATTCCGATGGCCGCGATGCGGGTTGGACCGCCAACGCAAGCGTGTCGGCAAGCAATTGCTCGTAAAGACGGAACGGCAGTTCGCCGGTACCGCGCAAGAAAATCGGCAACCGGTCCAGCTTGAGCTGATTGAAGTGCAGACCCGCGCTGGTCCGGAGACAAAGACGTAAACCGGCCTTCACGCCGGGTTTGGTCGGCACGCCCAAATTGGCCACTGCGCTGGGCGTGGCGAGGTATTGCGCTTCCACCAGTTGCAGGGGCCATAGCGTGACGTCATGAGCGGTCCGATATTCGCAGGCGGTTTGCTCACCTTTGCCGATTTGACTTCTGAGCGAGGTCGCGCGCGGCACCAAGAATCCCTCGGCCAGCGCGCCCTCGGAAAGATCGGGCTGGAGTTGCACCACGGCCATCGAGGGTGTTGGCGAGAGATAATGCGGATAAACGACCTCGAGAAGATGTTGGGTTAAACGCGGAAATTCGGCGTCGATTTTGAGTTGAACCCGCGCCGCGAGAAACGCAAACCCCTCGAGCAGGCGCTCGACGTACGGATCGGAACACTCGAACTCGTCCAGCCCCAGCCGGCCCGCAATCTTCGGAAACTCTTTGGCGAACTCGGCACCCACCTCCCGAATGTGCTGCAGCTCGCGGTTGTAGTACTGAAGCAATCGAGGGTCCATAGTCTATCCGTTCAAATCGCTGACCCGCGCATAGCCGGTATCGAGATCGATTTCGGTGCGGATGTAAAGATGCAAGGGAAGCGGCTGAGCCCACAGATCACCTTCGATGGTGAACGTCATGGCCTTGAGATTCATGCTATCCGAGGCGGCGACCTTCACCCTGACTGAATCCGCCAGGATGCGCGGTTCGAAGTCGAGAATAGCCTGTTTGACCTTTCGTTCGATCGCCGGAAGGTCGGCACCGGAGAGAGGCGTGCCGGCCAGGGCCGGGATACCGAAATTCAATACCGAACGCTCCACGAAAGGATATTTTTCCAAATCTACTAGCGACTCCATGGCGGTGGTATTCAGCAACCACGCCAAGTCGCGCAATACGCTGTGGCGCAAATTCCGTATATTCATCACCCGCTGGTCGCGGGACTCCTGTTGTTTGTCCGGTTCGTCGTCGGTAAGGCGATCCAGCAGCGACGGCTGCAGGCGTTCCTTCGGCGTGAGATCAGCCATCGTTTTCGATCGTGTCCGTATTCATCGCAATTTCTCGAACATCGAACAGCGAGAAGTCGCCCTCGTTCGTAACCAATACCCGTTGTCCCATGCCCAGCGAGTAGCCCTCGACCGGCTCTTGCCATTCGGTTCTCCGGGCCATGCGAATCGCTACGTCATCGGCTTTTTCCGAGTCAGGATAACGGGAAGGAATCAGACCCACGGCAGAACCGCCGTTGGCCCAGGTGAATTGTGCGGGAAGCCAGACTAAATCTCGAAGGTCACTGGGCGGATCAAGTTCGATGCGGGCAATCCGGCAAAAAGGTATCCAGTAATAGCGACCGTTGACTATGGCTTCCACAACCGGTCCCAGACGGCTATCGCTATCCGCCACCCATTCGAACGGCTTCCCGTCGATGGTACCGGACGTCCCCGGCGCCGATTCGAAACCCTGATCCCGGAACTGGATCGCCATCCGATAATCTCCCTGCGCGGCGCATTTGCATGCTTCTATCAGAAGCGCGATCCATCGCTCGGGCTTGCCGAAGATCAGCGGAGAAATCTCCCCGCGGAAAACTTTCTCGCGAAGGACTTCACATCGTATGGCTTCGCGATAGGTCTGCACCATTGCGAGATTTGCCGCATCCAGATCGCCGCACACGCTCAACTGCGTGAGAGCGCGCTCCCAGCGCCCCATTAGGGCCAACAACTGGAAGAGAAAAATCCGGTACTTCGCTTCGGCAGGATTCTGGCGGACCTGGTCCTGGAGTTGCGCTAGCGCATCTTCCAGGCGGCCTTCCCGAAGACTTTCTTCAGCAGCGATGGTTGACATAGGCGGATGGGAGAAATTGAGGGGATGAATAGTGCCCGCTCAGCGGCGGGCACTGCCGAAAAATACCGCGCAAACTTATTGTTTTACGTTCGCAGCAATATTCCAGCCCATCTCCGGCTTGGCGCCTTCCGCGCCCTTTTCGGTCTGTTCTATGTATTTCACCTTGACCTTGGCGAAATTGAGCGTGACGTTCTCGGTCAAGCGGTCCTCGCCGCCGGAGCCGCCCGTAGAAACCGAGGTGATCAGGACTTCCTCCATGGTAATGGTCAGGTATTCCACCGGCTTTTCGCCGGCTTTCCGAACCACCAGCACGGCCTTGTCGAAATGTTTGCCGTTGCAGCAGCTCAACATTAAGTCCGGGCTCGCCTTATCGATATATTTCGTAAAGCTCAGATCCTGCACGTTGGCTTTACCCGCTCCGCCGCCGCTTCCCATATGGGTGGTGCCACTGTTGGACATGCCCCAGCTCCAAGCCAGAACGTCGATCTCTTCTTTATGCTTATCGTCTCTGGATTCCCCTTTAATCGGGTCGATCTTAATGAACATGTCGACTGCCATGGTCTTCTCCTTTACTTATTGGTACTTGTTGGTTGATTAAAACTTGATCAAACATGGATGGAATACACTCCGTCCGGCTCCGCTGGGCAATGTGAGTTTGCCGTGTCATCTCATATCGTCACCTCCAAATCCCCCTAGTTGCCAGCTCTTCGACTCGATCTGCTAGCCGCCTTTCACGGAGGGTAGTTTGGACACCAAACGCAGCGATACGGTTAGCCCCTCCAGCTGGTAGTGCGGCCGCAAGAAGAATTTCGACGTGTAATAGCCTGGATTGCCCTCCACCTCTTCCACGATTACCTCGGCCGCCGCGAGAGGCTTGCGCGCCTTGTCGATGTCGTCGGACATGGCCGGATTCGGGTCGACATAGTTGTAAATCCAGCTTTGCAGCCATTTCTGCATGTCGTCCCGCTCCTTGAACGAACCGATCTTGTCCCTGACGATGCACTTCAGGTAGTGGGCAAACCGGCAGGTGGCGAACAGGTAGGGCAGCCGCGCCGCCAGATTGGCGTTGGCCGTCGCGTCGGGGTCGTCGTATTCGGCCGGTTTCTGGAGCGATTGCGCGCCGATGAACGCCGCAAAATCGGAATTTTTCTTGTGAATCAGAGGCATGAAGCCGTTCTTGGCCAACTCCGCTTCACGCCGGTCGCTGATCGCGATCTCGGTCGGACACTTCATGTCCACGCCGCCGTCGTCGGTCGGGAAGGTATGCACCGGCAACCCTTCCACAGCGCCGCCCGATTCCACGCCGCGGATTCTCGAACACCAGCCGTAAAGCTTGAAGGATCGATTGATATTGACGGCCATCGCATAGGCCGAGTTGGCCCAGACATACTTTCGGCTGTCTGCCGCCTCGGTCTCTTCTTCGAAATCGAATTCCTCGACCGGACAGGTTTTCGCCCCGTAAGGCAACCGAGCTAGGAATCTCGGCATGGCCAAGCCGATATAACGGGAGTCGTCCGACTCGCGTAGCGAGCGCCACGCCGCGTACTCCGGAGTCAGAAAAATCTTCGTGAGGTCGCGCGGGTTGGCCAGCTCGTTCCATGAATCCATCTGCATCACGGTTGGTGCCGCCGCTGCGATGAAAGGTGCATGCGCAGCCGCGCAGACTTTCGCCATCTCCCCCAGCAGTTCGACATCCGGCGGAGAGTGGTCGAAATAGTAGTCGGCCACGATACAGCCGACGGGTTCGCCGCCGAACTGCCCGTACTCTTCTTCGTAAAGCTTCTTGAAGATCGGGCTTTGATCCCAGGAAGTTCCCTTGAATTTCTTCAGGGTTTTTCCGAGCTCTTTCTTCGAGATGTTCAAGACGCGAATCTTGAGCATCTCATCGGTCTCGGTATTGTTCACCAGATACTGCAAGCCGCGCCACGCGCTTTCCAATTGCTGGAAGTCCTCGTGATGCATGATCGCATTCACCTGCTCGGTGAGCTTGCGATCTATTTCGGCGATGATGGACTGGATGGTCTTGACGGCGTCCTCGGAGACCTTGGATACGTCTTTAAGGACGAATTCAGCCAGAGTGGTCACCGCCGACTCGACCGCCTCTTTGGCTCGGTCGGATTTCGGTTTGAACTCTTTGTTCAAGAGGCTCGTAAAATCACCAAGCTCACCGAGCTGCTCGGCGCCCTGAGCTGAGGTTTGGGTTTCTAATTCAGCCATGACTTATCCCTCGCTGCTCGAAGAGTCCGCAGCGGCTTCGTCCGCCGGCTTCGGAGCCGAGGCGAGTGCCTGCAATAATGTCGGGTCGTTTATTACCTTAGCGATGAGCTCCTCGGCGCCTGTCTTTCCGTCCATGTAGGTGATCAGGTTGGCCAACTGGCTGCGCGCTTCGAGCAGCTTGTTCAGGCCCTCGACTTTCCTGGCAACCGCCGCCGGCGAAAAATCGTCCATGCTTTCGAAAGTGATATCGACGCTGAGGCTTCCTTCGCCGGTCAGGGTGTTGGGCACCTGAAACGCAACCCGCGGCTTCATGGCCTTGAGCCGCTCATTGAAGTTATCGACATCGATTTCCAGCAGTTTCCGATCCGCGACCGGGGGCAGCGGCTCTGTGGGTTTGCCGGAAAGATCCGACATGACACCCATTACGAAAGGAAGCTGGACCTTCTTTTCCGCACCGTAAACTTCCACGTCGTATTCGATCTGTACGCGCGGTGCGCGATTTCGAGCTATAAATTTCTGGCTACTTTCTGCCACGGCAAATCTCCTCTTAGGCTATAGAACTACAGCAATTTCACATTTTCATGGTTACGCGGGCTTTATTCGATCGATAAAATCGCTTCCAGCTTCGAAATCGCGCCCAGCGCACCGGTTATCGTGGCATGTCTACCACCCCACTCCGCTCATTCCTTAGTAACGACATCATCGACCAGCGTGACCAAACAAATTCAACAACGATGCCAACCATCAATATCTCTCCATCGAAATAGACCAACACACTGTTTTGAATCGCTTTTGTTCACATTGGCAATAATTCGAGCCATCAAACTCACCCAGTTCAAGCAAAACAATATTGCGATATTTCGTATCTGTTACGACATATCGTATTTTTGATATCTGGGCGATCGACGGTTATGACTAACCGGATGAGAAGGAACGGCGATTGCGTCGCCATTTTATGAATCAGTGTAGGGCTCACGCTTTCGTTATTTGCTCTAATACTGGCCGTCTTCGGACGGATCACGCCCCCTGATGAACTCCACCTGCGAAAGGCCGTCCGGAGCCAGGTCTTTGACGATCTCGATGAAATCCATAAAAACCAGACGCTTGGCTCGCTTCAGCAGCAAGGGAATCGGGCTGGAGGGTTCGCATCGAGCGTAATAGTCGCAAATCAAATCCAGGGTCTTGATCACATCCTGGCGGCTGCCGATTTCCCCCGGCCGAGCCGCAGATGGTCTGGCGGCCGAATCGTGCGCGGACGCCCCTTCACCCTCGGATTCGGGCTGCGCGTCGCTAGCGCCGCCTTCCTCCGCATACTCTCCGAGCACATGCTGTGCTTCTTTGAGCAAGTCCCTCAACGGAGCCAAGTTCGGCGCATCGCCGACACCGACCTGATCCGTTACGAAACTTTCGATGGCCTTGATGCTTTCCAAACTCGAGACAACCGCCTCGCGGGTCGACGCCAGAACCTCCGGGTCGGCGTCCATGAACGCTGCATTGATGGTTGCAATCTCGGGCGAGGAGCTTCCGTCGCTGGGCGGTGGCAACTTTCCGGTCGCGATTTGCACGTCCCGCAGACTAAAGCGTCCGAGCGCACGCGACTCAACAAGAGGCGCAAGCGCGACCGGGCGCAATACCGACTCGAAGTCGCATAATCCCATCAGGATGTTGACGCGCTGCGTCGGATCGTTGTCGTCTTCAGGATCGAGGAGCGGATATAGATCGGGCCAGAACTTGCTGACGATGCCTTCCAGAAGCGCCAGGCCGTCGCGCAGTCCCGGGTGCCCGGCGGTATGAACAAGAGCCTGGATGAGATAGAGGATCACTTGCAGGTCGCGCGTGCGCTCCAGCAATTCGATCGCGTCTCGGCGTACTTCTTTCCAGTTCGGCGGCTGTGCCGGCTCGATCCGATCCCCGATCTGTTGCTCCGGCGTACCTTTGGCTTTCTGCTCCAGTGCGATGAATGCGTTGTCGTACTGAAGATCTTCCCCACAAGGCGCATCCGGCGATACTTCCGTCAGAAAGGCTTCTACGTTTAGCTCGCCCATAATCCCCCGATCGTCGCAAGCATTTTTTCGTTTGGTCTCGACGACTCCGGCTTTCAACCAGGATCACGAGAATATTTATTGTTCGATCTCGTTTACGCGGACTTTCCGGCTAGAACTCGACGCGAGTTCCCAAGGTAAACTTGTGACTTTCGATATCGCGATAGCCCAGCAATAAATCATAGGCTAAAAATGCCGAAATGCCGTGAGAAAATACCCCCGAAACCTCGGCGCCGAAGGTGTAATAATCCCGATCGGGTCCTTGAGTCACGACGGCAAACTGCTGCGCGGCGGGATCGCCGAGGAAGCTGGCGCCGATTGTCCGCTTGTCATCCTTGAATTGATGATGCCACTCGCCTCGCAGCTGGGGCGTGATCACGCCCCAGGGTAAACCGAAAGCGTACGAAATCTGGCTTCCCACCGTGGAAATGAGCGACTGGACGTGCTGCTCGTCGAACCTCATCCCCCAACCATTGCCCTGCCGCTCGCGATAGGCATCCACATCCAGGCCGATGTATTCCGTTCGCGCATAGGGCGCTAGGGTCAACCCGGCTATCGAATAGTCATAGCCTCCGCCGATACTGAAGGAATATTGAGTTCCGCCGGGATTAGCGACAGCCTGAGTATTGACGGTCTCGAACCCCGGCAAGGTATAACTGATGTTCCGGGTAGTCTCGTAATCGATGCCGCCGAAGGAACCGAGCGCATCGATATGGAACCCTTCCGTCACATAGAACGACCCATAAATGGATCCGGTGTAGGCATCGCTGTCCGTACCTCCGGCGGAACGGTCGAAATTCGCGTTGGTGCGGGCGTAGGTGAAAGCGAGACCCGCTATGAAATTGTCGGTAAAGCGGTAATCGGCGCCGGCGGTAAAACCGAAGTTTTTAAACTGAAAGCCTTTTTGATCGAAGGTGGAATCGACGTCGCCGAAATGATAATTACCGTTGATCCAGACGCCGAGAGGACTGAACGAGCCGTCGCCGGCCGCACCTCCGGTGGCGAAGGAATTGCCCAAACCGGCATAGGCGCGATCCGCCGACAAGCCGTTTCGGTACATCTGCAACCCGGCCAAGCCCAAGCCGGTGCGCAAAGTTGCGAGCCTCGCGCCTATGGTCGAATCGACCAGGGCCACTTGGCCGGCAGTTACCCGGGTGGCTGTCGTTCCGTGCTGGAGAATTTGCTCCGGCGAGACTATTTGAAGGGCATTTTCGACCGGCTCGGAGCCGACCGTAGGAATCTGGCTATCCGAAGCGGAAATCGCGGCGCCAACGAGAGCGTCGCAGCGGTCTCTGAAATCCTCGGAAAGCAGCGAGTTTCTTTGAGTACAGGCGTCGAACGCGACATTGGCCATGTCGGTTTGAGTCTGGTTCAGCGTCGCTCCGCTCGTCAACGGATTCGCGGCTGCCGCCGAGATCCAGCACATGGTACATGACCACACCAGTCCTCGACGAATCATCGAAGTACGTGCGGGTATCGTCGCCCGAACGTTCTTTTCCTCTGTGAGTTCCCACATATCTCCCCCGGGAAGCTATTTGTCTTCTTATTTTTTGTTTTATCTTTTAGCCGTCGCAGTCTTAACCTGTCAAGGCGACTGCACGACAATCACGGTCACATTGTCTCGTGCGCCGCGATCCATAGCGAGCGCAATCAAGGACTCCGCGCGCTCCCGGCAATCGCCGGCTTCCAAAATCTCTTCGATTTCGATCGGTCCCGCTTCTTTATCCAAACCGTCGCTGCATAGCAGAAACCCGTCGCCCTCCATCAAGTCGAACGTCATGATATCGAGCACGAGCACCGGGTCCGCCCCGACCGCGCGGGTGATGACGTTGCTACGTTCCCGCTGGGTCCGTTTCTCATTCGTCAGAATTTCGAAACAGGAAAGCTCCCCCTCCGGCGAATGATCGTGCGTCAGTTGTTCCAATCGGCCCGCGCGATGGCGATAAAGCCGACTATCGCCCGCCCACAGGCAGGCGCATCGATCATCAATCGCCAACAACACGACGACCGTACTGCCGATGATTTGACCGGTCGAACTCTGGCGAGCCAGTTCCCATAATTCGTCGTTCACGCGTTTCAGAGCCGACTCGACGTTTTTTACGGACTCATCCAGATCGGACGTAGCGGGCAGAGCCGCCAATGCCTCGACGATCGCACGGCTCGCGACATCGCCGGCCTGATGTCCTCCCATGCCGTCGGCCACCGCCCACAGGCCGATGTCCGGACGCTCGATGAATGCGTCCTCGTTGATTTTCCGCCGCTTGCCAACCACGCTGATGCCGTGAGAAAGCCAGCGGCGAAGTCCGGACGGCCCGCTTTCCGGTGACGCAGGTCGGCTGGTTCCGTCTGCGCTTTTCGGCTCAGCCGAGGTCCGAGCCGGCAAATCGGGCAAGCGCCGGGTACTGATGGCCCATCCGCGTTGCTCCCAGCTTCCAGTCATCAGGGCGACGAATGCGTCTATCGGCGGCAACCCTTCGCAGACCAGGAACGAGGCTTCGATGTGTTCCGATCCCGATGTACTCCACAAGCTATGAGCCGGAAGAAAACGGTCGAGCAAACATCCACTGAGCCCCATAAGCACGTCAGATACCTGACTCAGGTTTTCCATCTCGAAGTGGAGTGCGAATCTGCCCGCCCGCGGATTTTGAGAACGGCTAATGCCCGAACTGCTTTTCATGAAATCCGGCAGAGACAATGTCTCCAACTCCCGATCGAATTTAGCGAGCTCGAAATCATTTTCGAGCCCGGACAAGGCCAGCGCTTCCAGAGCCTCGAACCAGCCGCAGTCCCGGCGGAACAAAAAAGGCAGGTTCTGCGGTTCGGCCACGGGCACCGCCAAGGTCAACGGAAAGTACCGTCCGACCTTGTCCACGCTGGGCATCAAAATGCCGGCCCAGGCGTCACTCCCGCAGACGCCCGCACTCAGCCCGAAACGCCAAATCGGGCTGGTCAGATAAACATCCAGCCACGAATCCCGTAATTGTTCCCGGCTGGCAGCTATGGCGCTCTGCAACCACTGATCCCAATAATCGATGAAATGCCGGGGAAGACGCCGGGAGACGAAATCTCCAAGAGCCGGCAATTTGCCGTAAAAGCCGACTTGAGCGAGTCGATTCATAGAGCATCCGGGCAGCTGAAGGACTTCAACGCCGCGAGCCCGAACGGATTCGTCACGCTGCCGGCGCGCAGCTCGTAGCGTGCGCTGTAACCCTCCACTCTAAACGTGACCAGGAACCGCTCCGGAAGCTCGGTCTGTTGCACCACGGCCTCATCCAGCAGACGGAAAAAAGCCCAACTGCCCTCTTTCGAGCGGCTGACCTGCCTTCCGTCCACGGCCTCGAACACGACTCGAACGCCGGCTCCGGCCGACGGCCCCGGCCACTGGAGCCGCGTGACTTGCTCCGGGCCGTGCCGATAAACGACCTCCTGCCCTTCCAGGTTGAAGCGGAAAGTCGCCACGTTCTCATCCAAAGAAATCGGTTTGAGTTCGAACGACACTGCGGGCATTTGGCCCCCCGCAGAAAAAAAGGCGGAACGAATGGCGGCGGCATTCTGAAATTGGCGGATGGTCGCCGGCGAAAGTCCCAGAGATTGGTTGTCCATGGCGACTTCCGTCCACACCGGGCGGTTGACGTCGACGAAGGTCTTCAGATTGGATTGGAAAAACTGATCCAGGGCGCCGTTCGGCGCGAAGAATTTCGCAAAATCCATCAGCGTCGCGTCCTTCGAGCTGCCGCCCACGAAGGGGTAGCGACCGCTGAAAGCGGCCTTGCACGGAGTGGCCACCGCCGTCTTGAGCATGCCGTTCAATTCGGACTTGGCTCCGGCCAGGGTTTGCCTCCATCCCACCGTCAGAAACGAGAGAAACCAGCTTTTCAAGGGTTCCGGCAAGCGCCCGAATTCGCTCTTGGCCTGGAGCAGCACGTCTCCGCCACCACCCGCGACTCGCCCGGAGGCACTTTTCAGCGCCTGTTCGCCGCTGAGAGCCGCGCTGCCGATTTGCAGCATGTAATCCCGCAGAGAGGCCACGGTTTGCAGGGTCGAATCCAGGGCCGCCGGCCGATCCGCGCTGCTCCGCACCAGATAGCTGAGGTCTTCGAACGCAGTCTCCACGCTCTGAACCGGGTCGGCTTGCGGAGCGCTGCCGGCGTCCACCTGGCGCGCGGCATCCAGCAGTTTCTGGGTACGGTCGTCGACCTTCGCCTCGGCGACAGCCGGAACTTTGTTCAGAAGCTGTGCGGTAAGCGAAGCGATCTTGGTCAGTGAGGTATTTTTTTCAACGGCTTCGAGCAATGGACGCACCGGGGTGGTCGGGCGAGACAATATGTCCAGCCACTCGATCGTCTGATTGATGTCCTTGGGTCGGCGCAGCTTGATGCTATCCAAAAGGCCGCTCCACGCCTTCTGGTAATCGGCTAGATAAAGCGTCTTGAAATCGCCGTGCAGGCGTTGAATTTCGGACAGATCGACATTCGCCTGCTTGCCGAGCACCCAGTTCTCGGTCACCGCGTCCTTGACGAAATCGAAGCTTTTCTTGAGAAACAGCTCGGAATAACCGTAAGCCGTAAACAAGCCCGGCACTGAAAGCGTCCCGATATCCCGTCCGTCCGCCGCGACGAACACCCGCGCACCGTCGGGCCCGAGCGCGGAATCGAGCTTGAAATCGTGAGAACGATCCAGTAGCGCTTCGTTCTTGAAACGGGCATAGAGCTGAATGGTCTGAGGAACTTGCGAAAGCTTCGCTCGCACGCCGGCGACCAGAGCTTCATCCATGGGCTGAGGATCGAGCCGCAACTTGAGAAGATTGTCGAGGTGGAGATTCAATCGGGCGAGCAAATCGGGTTCGGTGCCGAAACGGCTTTCCCAATCGCTGCGAATCCAGGGCGCTGCGATCTTGGCGTCCATGCGATCCGGCTGGCCGAGCATGAGATAGACCCGCAGAAGTTCGTAAAGAATATCGGGGTTGGAAGCTTCCGGGCCTGTCATGCGCTGCGCCAGGCGCTGAAGGTTGACCGGGAGGAAATAATCCCTGAGCCAGTGCTCGTAGGCATGATTCGCCGCGAGCTGGATTTTTTCGCCCTGGTAAAGCCCGAAATGCGCCAACCGGCCGGAATTTTCGTAGATGTCGTTGATCGCCAGCAACGGATCGAGCTTGGGAATCAAGGTCCGGAGGCTCGACTGCCAATCGCTCCCATCGATGCGAGCCGCACGGTAGCGTTCGATTTCTTTCTCCACCTGCTCGATTGCGGAGGTATTTCGCTGGTAACTCACCAGCCAAAGGATGATGCAGCCCAGGGTCAGGACCAGCACCGATGCGTAAGCCCCGGCCTGGATCAGACGCCGGCGCCGCTCGACGCGGGGATCGAGGCCCGCCAAGTCGGCTTCCTGAAAGATGACCTCCTTAAGCAGGCGGGTGAGAAAGAAGCTCTTTCCCCTTCCGCTGAAGATCGGCGTCGCCTGGCGGTTGAGCCGGAACGTGGCGGCGAGTATGCCCATCACCCGGTCGATCGGCGTTCCTTCCTGGGTGCCGCTGGTCAGATAAATGCCGCGCAGCAGCGGACGGACCTCGTAGCGGTTCGCGCCGAAAGCGTCTTCGAGAAATTTCTCCATTGCCGGCTTCAAAAGCGCCATCTGCTGCGGATAATCGAGAATCAGGCTGCGCCGCTGTACGTCGCGCTCCTCCTGGATGCGGCTCTGCATGCGCCTATTCAAGCGCTGAAGCAGTTCGTCGTAGCCGGACGAGAACCGGGCCAATACATCCACCGGCTGCTTGAAATCCTCCGCCGGGAAGGTTTCGCCCCAAACCTGAGCGCGCTCTTCCTGCGTGAGGTCGGCGAAGAAATCGTTGAATCCCGCGACCAAATCGCACTTGGTGAACAGCATGTAGACGGGGAATCGGATTCCCAGTGTCGAATACAGCTCCTGGACGCGCTGACGGATCGCCTTGGCATGCAAAGCGCGTTCTTCCTCGGTGTGCTGGAGCAAATCCGAGAGGCTCAGGGTCACGAGTACCCCGTTGATCGGCCGGCGCGGACGGTGTTGCTTCAGCAGTTTGAGAAAGCCGCCCCATTCCGCCGCATCTACCGCCTGATAGCTCTCCTGAGTGGTGTACCGACCGGCGGTATCGATCAGTACGGCCTCGTCGGTGAACATCCACTCGCAATTCCGCGTGCCGCTGACGCCGCGGATGGGCTGCGAGCCCAGCCGGTCGGCCAGGGGGAACTTCAGCCCCGAATTCAACAAAGCCGTCGTCTTGCCCGAACCCGGCGGGCCGATGATGACGTACCAGGGCAGCTCGTACAGGTGCTGCTTGTCGCCTCGGGTTTCGCGCAGCAGTTTCAGAGCCTTCGTGAAATTCTCGGTCAGCAGTTCGATATTCTCGTCGGCCGCCACCGCTTCGGCGGATTTTCCCTCGCCACCCTCGCCCGGTGCGGCGAGATCCTTCACCAGTTGCTGCTCCTTGCGTCCCGCCCGGATTTCCGCCACCAAACGCCAGATCACCCAGACCACGACCGCCACGGCCATGGTCAAGCCCCGAGCCCATTCGGACGCCAAGGGTTCTGAACCGGCGATCCCGATCAATGGGCCGACGAACCAGATCAAGGCGCATAGGGCGATCATCCCGATCGCCTGAATTACCCATTTTTTTTTCAAGAAATTGATGACGCCTTTCACGACTTGCCTCACTGGATCAGGATGTCCACGCGCCGATTGATGGCCCGGTGCTCGGCCGAGTCATTCGGAACCAGCGGTTCGTAATCGGCCCGCCCTTCGAAGCGAATCCTGCCCTGCAAGGCGGCGGAGGTCTCCAGAAGTTCCGCGACGTGCTTGGCGCGGGAGGTCGACAATTCGAAGTTGGACGGAAAGCGGGCGGAAAAGATGGGCTTGTTGTCCGTATGGCCGGTGACCAGGGCGCCGTCGCCGCCGGACTCCAGTTCCTTGGCGATCTTGGCCAACATCGGAACGAACTCCGGCTTAACGCGATCGCTGGCCGAGTCAAAGGAATTCCGAATCCGCAAGATTCGATCGTCCACCACTTCCACCATATTCCGGGAAATCTCCCAAGCCAGTATGGGTTTGAATCTTTCCGTCTTCGAGACCGGTTTCGGTGCCGGTACGGGTGCCGGCGTCGCGACCTTTTGAACCGGAAGGTTCACCTCGTCTTTCGCCAAAGCGAACAGATCGCGGGCGACGGGGTCCGACGCGGAATTGACGGCAAAGGCGAAGCCCAAATAGACCAGAACGAGCAACGCCGCGGCACCCGCCGCGATCACCCAGATCGGCACGTAGCGGACGATCGGGTTGCGTACGTCCTTGAGCCCCTGCCAACGAATCGACAAATCCCGCTCGAAATCTCCTCGAAGGCGCTGAATCAGCTGATACAGCTCGCTGCGCACGCGCTCCAATTGGCTTGCGCCGTTCTGCACGATGCGGTACTTGCCTTCGAGGCCGAGATTCAAACACAGCCAGAACAACTCGATCAGGTTCAGATTTTGGGCCGGCTGGCGCGCCAAATGCTCGAGAAACTGGAAGAACTTTTCGCCGCCCCAGGCTTCCTTGTGGAAGATCACCAAAAGGCTTTGGTGCCCCCAGTTGCTTTGCGCGCCCCAAGGAGTGTTCAGAACTGTCTCGTCCAGCAAGGTACAGAGCGCGTAGCTGGCGATGCGCGCATGCTCCTGCGTGACCCCTTGCCGCAGCACCCGGTTTTCGAAACCGCGCAGCTCGCTGACCAATTGCTGCTGAAGCTCGGCCACCGCTTGATGGACCGCCGTGCTGCGCAGCCGGGAAACCAGGGAGAGCAGCGACAACGCCGCCGTCACCACCGGATTTTCGCCGTATACCGCTTGCCGGCGCGCATCCAGTTGCACGTCGGGCACCCGGATCGGAGGCGGTTCGGGTGGCGGCGCCGCCGCAGCGGGCGTGGCACGGCGACGCCCGCCGGGCGTCGGCCGTATTACGGTTTTGTCTTCGTCGTCGAAGGGTGCGAAGGGATCGTCTGAATTCACTTTGGCTTTTCCTGGACGGCTAGGCAGGACGGGATGTCGGATTCAGTTCACGGGCGGCGTGCATTGGCATCAGGTTTTCTTGATCGCCCACAATTCCAGTTCGAGTCCCGGAAAATTGCCGCCGATATGGATCGCGAATCCCCCGGAAACCGACATTTTTCTCCACAGCTCGCTTTGCTTGTCGAGTTCGAAATAGGAGAAGCCGGCGTGATAGGGAATCTGACGGGGAGCCACCGGCAAGGGATGTACGGAAATTCCCGGAAGCGCCGACCGCACCAGTTGCTGGATTTCCTCCACCGGCCCGATCTTGACCTGGGGAGGGAAGTGGTTGCGCAGAAATTCCGGCGGTACCTGCGCATTGGCGGCGAGAACGAAAACGGCATTCTCCAGAAGTTTGAGGTCCGGCCGTTTCGCGCCGTATACCCCGAACTTCGGCTTGCTGAGCGGGATTTGAATGGCGTTTTGCTCCAACACCATGCTGAGGAGCTGCCGCAACTCCTCCATCACAGGCGTGAAACATTTCTGCAGATCGTCGTGCTGGTATACCGGAAAGCCGATCGGCCGCTTGGACGGACGATAGAAGGTCGCCAATTCGCCGGCCATCTGCACCGCCAGGCGGTAAAAATCCTCGGGATGCAGCGCCGCGGTGTTGGCCAGATGCTCCAGCAAGGGCTCGTAACGGTTGATAATCTGAAGCAGCATGAAATCGGCGATTTCCGCCACGCCGCCTTTCCCGGCCTCGGCCACGCGGCCGGCGAGGGCTTCGCCGCGAGTATGCAGCAAACCGTGCAGTTCCCGGAGGAATCCGCCGAGCAGCCCCGTTCCGAAACAATTGAGGCCCGGCGCGATATATCGCTCGTCCAGGACCACCGTTTTGTCGGCGCGAACTTCGATGATGCGGGCTACCCCCAGACAGACGTAGCCGGAGCGCTCCTGCCGTTCGAGCATCAAGCGGGTGCGCATTTTGCCGATTTGCACCGGAAACCGTCCGTCGGCGCCGCTATTGTGGTCCCGCACCTCGCGCTCGCCGAGACGATACCGAGCCAAACTGTCCTCGAACGCTTCGCTGTCGATCTCGGCCGAGTCCGGGCGCCGAACGGGAAGCGACAGATACACGACGTTGTCTTTGACGTCGTCGGGCGCGTCCAGGGGCAAGGGAAGCTCGTTGTCATCCGGCAGATTAAACGGAGTGCCGTCGGGAAAAACGCCCCGCACTTCAACCAGCGCCAGTTTGCCGACAGCTAGTTGCCGCGGATCGAGCTTCAGCGTGCCGAACCCCCAATCGAACGGTCGCAGACCGCGGCACCGGCCGTCGACCAACGCCTCCAGATAACGGTCGTGTTGCTGAAAATGCTGCGGACGAAGAAACATTCCCTCCGACCACACCACTCTGCTGTATTCGGACATATCGGTTCCTGTTGTATTTTCTTATCGCGAACGGGCCGATTGCAGTATGCGCATCTGCCGCTCGTAAACTTCCCCGAACTCCTCTCCGAAAAAGTTCTCCAGAATCTCGTTGACCAGTTCCGGATACGCTTTTCCGTAGGCATCCCAGCATTTCGCCTTCTTCTGAAAGACGATGGCATCCTCGTAAAGCTTTTCGAACCCTTGGGGATCGAACCGCCTCAAGGCCGCCGCCAGCGACGCCTGAATCCCCGCCGTCATGGCCATCTGATGATTCATGAGGTCGGCGAATCCCCCCCGCACCGCCTCGACGGGATCAGAGAATCCCGGATGGTTGCGCGCCAGCATGATCTTGAGCGCGTCGTCCACGTTCGGGGTAAATTTTAGCGGGTTATTGTCAACCGGACGCATGGTGGTAACAGAAACGCGAAATTGGCTTTTCAATTCCGCACGTGCCCGCATGACGGTCATCATGCCCTCGACGAAGCTGCGGAGCAGAACGCCCACGGTATTCATGACCGCCGCCATGTCCTCGTCCTTCACCCATCCAGTGGCGGGCGCGATTCCGGCACCGGCCAAAAAAGACGCGAACAACTCGCGGTCTGCCGCACTCTTCGAAACCGAGGAGGAACCGTCCGGCAGCACGGCCGAAACAGGTTCCGGAGCGGCCGGCGATGTGGCCGCACCGCTTAGATCTACCGGTGCGTCATCCACTGGCGGAACGCTGGCACGAGGCGGTATCGGCGCATCGGGCGGCAATCCCGCCGCTTGTCCGCCGTGAGCGGCGCTCTCGGTTCTCGCAGAACCCGGCATCTCCTCGAATCCGCCGAGCGGTCCGATTTCGGGCATCGAGTCATGCGAGTCGGCGGATTCGGTTGCGCCGGGGCCGAGTTCGTTCAAATCGAGCCCTTTAAAGAAATCGTCCGGCGGTTCCCAACTTTCCGGGGCGAGGGTGGAATGCCCCGATCCACTTTCACTCGCATCCAGGTCACGCAACAGGTCTGTCAAATCGAAATCGGGCAGTGCCGCTTCTTCCGGTTTGTCAGCGATATCGGGCGGAATAAAACTGTCATGAAAAGGCGATGCGTCGGGCTGATCGATGAAACTCGGTCCCGACGGCTGGGATCTCTCCGGTTCCGGCGGAGGAAGATCGAACGGCGAGTCCCACGTCGGCGGCTCGGGCCAAGCTGCAGATTCCGGTACGGGCGCGGCGGGCGCCTCGTGCGAAGCTTCGAACGGATCGAAGCCGAACGGCGCTTCCTCGGGCTCTGCCGGCGGAAGCGACACTTCGACGACCGCGATTTCATATTCGCCGATCTTCAGTACGTCCCCATTCGACAGCGGCGCGGTGTCGTGCTGAAGGAGAAGGTCTTTATTGACAACATAGGTGCCCGCCGTGCTCAAGTCGGTGAAACAGTAAACGCCGTTCCGATACTCGATCGAGCCGTGCCTGCGGGAAATGAACTTGTCGGGATCCGGCAAAACGAAGCGGTTGTCGGGCGAGCGACCTACCGAACCGCCTTTCTGGTCGAAGGTGCAGGATGGTTCCTCCGGAACGGGAGCGCCCTTGTAGCTGAGAACTTTGAGGATGAGTGCCATGATGCGTGCTTCGGTTGAGCCCCTGATTGTCAGGCATTAAGCATAGACAATCGTAACGACGGAAAACTGAGGCCCCCGGAAAAACCGGCCATGTCCGAAGCGATCCAGGGTCTCAGCCCATCCTGCCTTCCCTGAACCGTTTGTATTCGTTCCATCGAGTCGCCGATAGCTTACACGCGAACGCCGGACAGGCAAAACGCGGTTCGGATACGATACCAGCCGCTTGCCGACCACGGCATCGAGAGCTAAGCTCAAAGCCGGTGTATCAACTTAAAGAGGGAAGAAGACCGCGCTGCACGGGCAAAGGCCCTTGGGCCGCGCCCACCGCTCACCAACTTCCATGGGCACGCTATGCTTTACTCGCCCGTCCGTGGGGCTCGCCCTTCGGCTAGGCTTCGCCTGTTCAAATTTGCTCCCGGCAGATTTGTGCCCATCCTACAACGCTTCTGATTTAGGGTGTAACGCCAGAATTTCCTTCGTTTATAGAGTCAGCCAGAGTCTTCCCAATGCGTGTAACCACAGTTCTCCCGATCCTTGTAACCTTTCTTCTCCTCGCGGGATGTGCGGCGGATGAGCCCAAACCGACTCCACCACCGCCCACCGTCGTACAGTTGAGGATCGAGGCGCTGCCCGATATCAATCTCGACGGCGAGGGCCGTCCGTCGCCTTTGTTGCTTCGCGTGTATCAGCTTAAGGAGCTGGCCGCCTTCAACGGCGCCGACTTCTTCCAGCTTTATCAGAATGAAAAAAGCGTCCTCGGCGCAGATATCGCGGGCAAGGAGGAATTCATTCTGCGTCCCGGAGAGAAGCGCGAGCTTTCTTTCGAAGCAAAACCCGACGCAAAGGCCGTCGGGGTGTTCGCGGCTTACCGCGATCTCGATTCGGCCCAATGGCGAGCCTCCGCTGCGATCCCTCCGAATACCACAAGCATCATCAAACTGCGCGTAACCAGCGACCGGCTCGACTTGGGATCTCCCGAACCGACCGATGAAGCGCCCGCCAAATAGGTTCGTCGCCGCCGCGTTGTTTTCGGTCCTGCTAATTGCCGGCTGCGCATCGCCCACTCAGCGGATCGAAGACGCGGCGGCGCGCTTCGGATACCGGCCACTCGGTCTGGAGGGAAACGGCTTCCGGCTCGCGGCATTTTTCAAGCCTGGTGCGAAAGACGCCGGAAACAGCTTGCATGTCTATCTCGAAGGCGACGGAACGCCCTGGCTATCGCGCCGGACGATCTCGGACGACCCTACTCCCCGCGATCCGGTCATGTTGAGGCTGATGGCCTTGGACGAAGGCCCGGCTCTTTATCTCGGGCGTCCTTGTTATTACGGGCATTCGGCCGATCTCGGCTGTTCGCCGGCGCTGTGGACGCATAGAAGGTACGGCCCCGAGGTGGTCGACAGCCTGGCGCACGCCTTGCGGAGCTTCCTTTCGAAAAACCGCTTCGAGCGGCTGGTTCTGTTCGGACACAGCGGCGGCGGCGCGCTGGCCGTTCTGCTGGCACCGCGTTTCCCGGAAACCTCCGCCGTCGTGACCTTGGCCGGAAATCTCGACATCGAGTCCTGGACCGCCCATCACGGATACAGCCCTCTTGCAGGCTCGCTGAACCCGGCCGAAATCAAGGCTAAGGGCGTCATCGAATACCATTATCTCGGCGAGACCGACCGAGTCGTCCCGCCCTCCGTCTTCGAACCGATCGCCAAACGGCGCCCCCGGGCCCAGGTTTTCGTGCTTCCCAACTTCGATCACCACTGTTGCTGGCAAGAAGTCTGGAAAGGCATTCTGCAAAAGACGGCCGATCTCGGATCAAACTCCGCAAGCGCCCATGCACAATGAATGCTACATTTTTAGAGCGTTTTCCGAATCGGTGTAAGGGATTCGGATATGTAGGTCGGCAATCCCTTGCCGACGTATCGGCTCGGCGAAGGGCTTTGTCGGCAAGGGATTGCCGACCTACGTTCTCCCCTCCTTGCACGAATCCGTACACCGGGATGGAAAACGCTCTAAGCCATCCCGCCCCGATCTCCGGAGAAACTGCAACCATGAAGCCGCTGCGTAAGACATCCTTAGCCCTTGCCTTATCCACCACCCTTCTGATCAGCTGCGCCTCTCAGCCGGTCAGTCAGGAGGAAGCGGCGCGCGCCGTCGAAGGTTATATCGAGGATGCGGACAAACTGTTCGTGGTCGACTGCCTCCTTCCCGGCCAAGTGCGAAAACTCGGGTCGCAAATGACCTATCTCAGCGCCCGCCGTCCGATACGAACCACGGCCGCCGACTGCGAAGTGCGCGGGGGCGAATATGTCGCTTACGACCGCGCGAATTATTCATCCGCCCTGAAGGTCTGGCTACCCAAGGCCCAGGAAGGCGACGCCACGGCCCAGCTCTACGTCGGGCAGATCTACGAAAAAGGCCTCGGGCAGGAGCCCGACTATCGGAAAGCGGCCGAGTGGTATCGGAAGGCGGCCGAAAAAGGCAATGCCCAGGCGCAGATCAACCTCGGACATCTCTACGAAAAAGGCTTGGGCGTCTCGAAAGACAGTTCTGCCGCGAGCCGCTGGTATCAAAAAGCATCCGGCCTCGAAGGCAGCGATTTGAATTTCACGCCGGCGGTCGCGGCGTCCGATGCACAACGGCAGGAAATCGAAACCCTGCGCCAGGCCGCCGAGCGCAGCCGTCTTGAAGCCGCGGAACTCCGCGGCGAACTCAACGCGACCCGGCAGCAGCTACAGGAACAGCAAGACGCACTGCGCAAATCGCAGGATGAGATCGACAACCTTCGGGAGAAGCTCGCGAAGCAAAAGGCGGCCTCATCGACCGGCGACGATCCGAAGATTCGCGAACTCGAGGAAGAACTCCGGCAGAAAACCGCCCTGCTCAAAACGCAGCAAGCCAAAGTCAGTCAGATGACGGCCGCATTCGGCCGGGAGCGCCAAAAGCTCAAGCAGGAACTGGCGGCGGTCCGGACCCAAACGGCCCCGGCGAAGGCCGGTTCCCCGGCAGGAACCGGAACGAACGGCCAAACCGTCAATTCCGCGCGCAAACAACTGGACGAAGCCGAAACCGCGCTCCAAGCAAAAATGGAGGACTATCAAAAGAGGTCGTCCGAACTGACCGCATGGCTGACTCAGAAGGACAAGCCGAACGGGGACGTCTCGCGTGCGCAGATCGACCGCCGCAAATCCGAACTTCAGAACCAGGCCAGAGAGATCGCCCTACTCAAGGAAAAGGTCGAACAACTGGCATTCAAGGTTCAGGAACAGCCCGCTCCGGAAATGCTCGCCCAGGCGGGCCCGCAGGTGGAGATTATCGACCCGCCCGTCACCATGACCCGCGGCGCGCGGGTGATCCAGGTCGGGCCGGAAGCCAGGGAGATCGTCGGGAAAATCGAGTCTTCGGCGGAACTGCTTTCATTGATCGTCAACGACAAGCCTCTGACACCCGATACCTCCGGTATCTTCCGGTACCCGATCAATCCCGACGAATCCACGGGCTCGGTTAAGATCACCGCGACCGACAAGAAAAACAAGGTCACGAGCCTGGACGTCACCCTCATCGGGCAATCCGCGCAGCATTCGGAGACGACGGCCACGGCGCCGGTTGAAAGCAAACGCGCGGGGCGGCCGACCGATATCCATTTCGGCAAGTTCTACGCGCTCATCATCGGCAACAACAGCTACAGCGCCTACCCTGCCCTGCAAACGCCGGCCAACGACGCGAAGAGCCTGGACGTCATCCTGCGCGAACGCTACGGCTTCAACACCAAGCTCCTCCTCAACGCCAACCGTCATCAAATCATGACGGCGCTGAACGAAATCCACAAAAAGCTGACATCGGAAGACAACCTGTTGATCTACTACGCGGGACACGGCGAAATCGACCCCAACACGAACCTCGCCTACTGGCTGCCCACCGACGCCGAAGTCGGCAATCCGGCCAACTGGATTTCCAGCCAAAGCATCACCGAATTCCTCAGCATCATGCCCGCCCGCCACGTATTGGTCGTCGCCGACTCCTGCTATTCCGGCGCCATGACCGGTTCGGCCATCGCCAAACTCCCGGACGCCATGGACGAAAGCAAGCGCGCCAAGTGGCTGAAGATCATGGCCACCCGCAAGGCGCGGACGGTACTGACCTCCGGCGGCGTAAAACCCGTGCTCGACCTGGGCGGCGGCGGCCATTCGGTATTCGCCAACGCCTTCCTCGACGTATTGCGCGGCAACAAGGGAATCCTGGAAGACTACGACGTCTTCCGAGCCGTGGCCGGCCAAGTCAAAGCCTCGGCCTCCAAAGCCGGTTTCGAGCAAATGCCCCAGTACGCCCCGCTCCAGCACGCCGGCCACGAAGGCAGCCCGTTCTTTTTCGTGCCGGATAATGCGTGATGGAGAGACGCTTTCAGCCGATAATGCCTAGCTACATCGCCATGTCGGCAATGAAGGGTCGTCCTGGCGCTCCCAGGACGACCGTTTGCGATTGGAATGCCGGCAACCAGTGCACAGGGCACGTGATCAAGGCTAGCGCCGTTGTTTTAGACGTCAAAGTTGACATAAACAAAGACGTTGCATATGGGCGAATTCCGGATTCGATTTTAGTTTTGAGGTCGAATTTAAGTTAGGCCCATCATGAATATGGTGTACATACGAGAGAAATTGGCGACTGACAATGGCAGTGTCGCTGACATCGTCGCCCTCGCCACGGCTGACCTCCGGAGCGTCTATCGGCGTGCGCGCAGTGCGGCAACATCACCGACCCCAGATAACGAGGACAGTCCGCTCTCGCTTGTGGCAGTCGAGGGCGAGACCATCGTCGGCGTCGTTGAGTACTGTGTGCGGTCTGAATCGCTGTATATCCGGGGCCTTGCAGTTCATCCCCAACAGCGGAAGCGTGGGATTGCACGGCAGCTCATTCGTGCGGTCGAGGACATCGCCATCCGTGGCAGAAAGCAGAAGGTTACTTTGAGCACGATCAAGGAAACTGGCAATCCAGAGATATTCGTTCAGCTCGGTTTCTCTGTAGTCGATGAGTCACCGGCTGAAGGCTTCGAGGGGCTGAATGGGAAGCAAGTCACAAAGGTCGACATGTATCGCGAACTGGCCTAACACCGCCTTCGAGAGCGACCTCGGAAAGCGCTGCGCGCTTCCCTCGGCGCCTCAAGGCGAACGTTAGGTTGCCAATGGCAGCATTTCGTAAATTCGAGCTCGAAGCCATTCGTCTCATGTCGGCGGGAGTCCTGTCTGATAAGCAGATGCAGGCGCTCTGTGATGCCACGCATGCGGACAACTACGAGTACACGGGCTGTGGCTACTTTCTTACCGTTAGCCACCCGTCCCTGCCTGAAAAACCATGCACCTTGTCCCAGCCTGCTGTTGTTGGAAAGGCGGGAAATGTCCAAGCAGGGTTCGTAGTGTTTCTCGGAAACGGAAAGCTTGCTCTAGAGTGCCATACATGGGGGCCAGTTGACGTGCCGGCGGACTTCAGGGACCGTGAGGTCACAATCAGTACACCTCCGATCCACCGTGTTGAGTCTGGGCGAGAGGCAACCTAATCGGGTAACCAGGGGTTTCTAACCCCCAGTCCCCACACCACCACGGCATGCGGGTCCGCACCGGGCGGTTCACGAAAAGGGAGCACACGACGATGTCAGGTGTAGCCATGGGCCTTCATCCAAAGATCACGGATAGTGATCAGCCCCTGGGTCTTCAGCCATTGGTTGGTCATCCCGGTCTGCGTCGCCAGCGTCCGCGACAGATGCCAGTAGCTCTTGCTGCTGATCGCCGTCAGGATTGCCTGGCGCTTGCTCGTCCCCAAACCCAACAGGTTCTTGACCTTGGTACGCACGTAGCGCCACTGTTTCCAGTAGCACATGCGTACCCGGCGTCGAAGCCAGTGGTCGAGTTCGGGGATCGGGCGGTAGTAGTCCGAAATGCCGAAGTAGCCCATCCAACCGCGGATATACTGGGCGAGCTTGTAAAACCGGTGAGCCATCGAGACACCCCAGCTACGCCCGGTCAGTGTCCGGATGTTGTGTTTGAAGTCCTCGAATGCCCGGTCGCCCCAACGCAGCTTGGTTCCCCGGAAATTGAATCCGAGAAACTTGGCCTGGTCGGTTTTGACCACCCGGCTCTTCTGCTCGTTGACCACCAGTTTGAGCGTGCCGGTCAGGAAGCGCGTGACGCTATCCTTCACCCGCTCGCCGGCCCGCTGACTTTTGACCAAGATCAGCAGGTCGTCCGCATAGCGGACGAACCGGTGGCCACGCCCTTCCAGTTCCTTGTCCAAGTCATCCAACAGGATGTTGGCGAGCAACGGCGACAGCGGTCCGCCTTGCGGCGTCCCCAACGCCGTTACCTGGATGGACTCGCCGACCAGAACACCCGCCCGCAAATACCGGCCAACCAGCGCCAACAGCCGCTTGTCGCCAACCTTGCGGGCCACACGAGCCATCAAGACATCGTGCCGGACGTTGTCGAAAAATTTCGCCAAGTCCAGGTCACAGGCGATGCGGTAGCCGGCCTGAAGATGACCTTGTACCTGCCTCAACGCTCCATGGGCGGAGCGTCCCGGTCGGAAACCAAAACTCGACTCCGAAAAGCCGGGGTCGAAGATCGGCGTCAATACTTGCGCGATGGCCTGCTGGATCACCCGGTCCATGACGGTCGGGATACCCAGCAGTCGTTCGCCCCCTCCCGGCTTCGGGATCGACACCCGTCGTACCGCTTGGGGTTGATAACTGCCATCGGCCAGTTGCTGGCGAATCTCGGCCCAATGCGAGCGCGCAAACTCGGCGAAGTCCTCGATGCGCATCCCGTCCATGCCGGGCGCACCCCGATTGGCCTTCACCCGCTTCCAGGCCCGTCGCAGGTTCGCACGGTCCAACACCCGCTCCATCAGATCGTCGTGCAAGGCTGGCTGCGTGACGCCACGCCGGACATCGGCTCCCCCGGTCGGGTTCATCGTCGATACCGAGTCGCTCACGGCTCCTCCTTGTCTTCTTGTGTTCGGCCCTTCACCGTCCGGTCTTCCAGGCCGATGCGGCTAGTATGGCCTCTGCTGACTTCTGCCCGGTCACACCCTGCGTTGCCGCAAAACGCGCTGCCAAAGACAGGTCGTAGGGTCCGGTGGCTATTCCAAGGCTTTCGCCCTGGACCTCAGTCCGACTCCCATAACCTATCCCAGCCGCTCGCCGGACAGATCTCCCCGAATAAGAACATGAGCTTTCAGCGCACAACCGCCGCATTTACCCTATCTCCCGTACCCGGCGGGTTTCGTCATCATGTGCTGACTCACCCGGAGACTGAGCCTTCTATGCGGTTTCTGTTCGTCGGCTCGCACCTTTGCGCTCGGGCTTCCTTCAGACCACTCCTCGCGGAGTTGCCCTTGCCGTCGGCTAGTAGTTACATTGGCCCAAAGAATGGGCATTACAGGTACTCCTACAGGGGACTCTCACCCCATCAGTTCATGCCCATGTCGGGCGTACACAAACGCATCAACGCGGACTGGCAATTTCGCTGCGCTTCATTGCCAGCCGGTTATGCGGAACGTTATATTCCCGGCGCAACATGGTTCTTCACGGTCAATCTTGCGGAGCGTCGCAACAACCACTTGTTGGTTGAAAAGATCGATCTCCTTCGAGCCGCATTTCGTTATGTCAAAGAACGAAGGCCTTTCCAGGTCAATGCCGTGCGGTCGTCATGCCGGATCATCTCCATTGCATCTGGACATTGCCTCCGGAAGACGGTGATTTTTCGACTCGCTGGAATTTGCTCAAAGGGCATTTTTTCCGTGCCGTCGAGAAAAGCGAGCGCGTGTCGGAAAGTCGTGGCAAACGGCGGGAACGCGGTTTATGGCAACGCCGGTTTTGGGCGCATTTGATCACCGATCAGGTGACTTTAACGGGCACATGGATTACATCCACTGGAACCCCGTCAAACATGGCTGGGCAAAGCGGATTACCGATTCCCCGCATTCGAGTTTTCATCACCTCGTGGAACGAGGTTTTTATCCAGCCACCTGGGGGCATTCAGGGGAATTCGAACTTGATGCAGGTGAATGACTCGAAAGATGCGGTTCATGCCGGACTTCCCCGTTCGGCACCCTGCGGGTGGCTTTGTCGTGCACCAATTCGCTCGGAGCGAATTGGAACGTGCGAAGCACGGCCCGAAGGGCGAGTTTCAGGGATGAGACGAGTAAATCGTCCTCGCCACGCTACGCTGTCCCGCTTCGCTCGCGAGTCCCGGGCAGCCCGTCCCCTGGCCTGCCCGCTCGCCGCGTTGCGCCTCGCCCTGCCGATTTGTCGTGCCTCAGCGCATCCTATGAACTGTGCGCGTATCGCAATCTTGAGAAGAGCGCAAAGATTCAATGAATACACATTGGGTTAGTGGCATAAGAATAGAATCGATCTATCTCCGAAAAACAGTGCGCGCTTTCCTCCGCACGTTAAGCAAATCGTCGAGCGGTTATAAAATTTACCTCACCTTTTAAGAGAAGGAATCATCATGGAACTTTCCGCTGTCTTAACTCCGGCACCCGAAGGTGGCTATGTCGCCTTCAATCCTGAAACAGGGACAACTACGCAAGGCGAGACTGTCGAGGAAGCCTTGGCTAATTTACGTGAGGCGACCGAGCTTTACCTCGAAGAATTCCCGTTGTCCATCACGGGGCGTCCACTACTGACAACTTTTCACGTAGCCGAACATGCCTAAATTGCCCGTTGTCTCGGGCGCAGAGGCAATACGGGCATTGGAATGGCTTGGGTTTATCGTTGTACGGCAGCGTGGCAGTCACGTTGTTCTTCGCCGTGGATCATCCGGGTGTGTTGTACCAAACCATCGGGAGCTGAAGGCGGGCACATCGACTGGCATTCTCAAACAAGCCGGCGTATCACCCGATGAGTTCATTACTGCGTTACGTGCCTGACATTTCTCAAGAAGCATTGCGGTCGACGCTGTTCCATCCTCACAAGTTAAACCGTTTTAAGATGTTCTTGCTCAGCAGTTTGGCGCGTCGGAATTGCTGCTTGCTATTCCCGAACATCAGCCTGCATAAGGCGGAATAGCGTACTCGCGCATTTCGCCGCATGGGGACATCCCTTTCGGCGTATTAGAGCGTTTTCATCTCGCTCGTACGGCAAAACAGGCCTGCTGGAGTCGTTGGCGCCTTCGGCTCGGGTGGATCGACTCAAGCTTTCGTAGGTCGGCAATCCTTTGCCAATCGCAAACGGTCGCTTTAGTCGCGACCCTTCCGACGAAGACGCTCGGCGGGAAGTGTCGTCGGGAAGGGCGGCTTCGGCGCTCCAATCGCAAACGGCCTGGCCGGGAGCGCCGGCCACGCCCTTCCCGAAGACGCCGTTTGCGATTGGAATGGATTCCCGACCTACTCGCGAGTGCCCGTACAGTAGGTATGAAAATGCTCTAGCCTGGATATTTCATGAAAGGAGGGGTGGCGGAATCGAAAAGCCCTTAAAATTCAACTGCTGACATCGAATTTGTGAGGAGATTCCGCCGTGACACATTGTACCGGACAAATCGAGCTGTTTGCGCCCGTGGCACGCCGCCGCATCGATGTGGCCTTCGACGGGGGCGCTGTGACCAGCGATGCCGGAGTGCTGCTGTTGCGGCAGGTCGATCGCAAGCTGGGTTTGCTGGACAGCGTGGCCCAACGCTTGAAGGACCCGCGTGATCCCAGCCGGTGTGCCCACGCCGTGCTCCACCTGCTGCGACAGCGGGTTTATGGCCTGTGCCAAGGCTATGAAGACCTCAACGATCACGACACCTGGCGCCATGACCTGGCGTTGCAGACGGCCTGTGAACGGCTGTCGCCCGGTGCCTCCAGCCCCACCTTGTGCCGCTTGGAAAACCGGATGGATCGGGCGGCGGCCCTGGCGATCCATGAGGTGTTTGTCGAGCAGTTCATCGCTTCATTTCCGACGCCGCCGGATCAGCTCATCCTGGATTTCGACGCGACCGATGATCCGGTCCATGGGCATCAGGAAGGCCGGTTCTTCCATGGCTACTATGACCACTATTGCTTCCTGCCGCTTTACGTCTTTTGCGGCGATCAGTTGTTGGTCAGCTATCTCAGGCCCTCGAAGATCGACGCGGCCAAGCACGCCGGGGCGATCCTGAAAGCTCTGGTGCAACGGCTGCGTGCCGTCTGGCCCGAGGTGAAAATCATCTTCCGGGCCGATTCGGGCTTCTGCCGACGGCGGATTCTGGCCTGGTGCGAACGCCACGGCGTCGGTTATCTCGTGGGCCTGGCCAAGAACAACCGCCTTTTGAAGCTTGCGGCGCCTTGGCGCCAGGCAGCGCAAACCCAATTTGCCGCCACCTCGGAAAAACAGCGGGTCTTCGGTGAGTTTGCCTATACCGCCGGCACCTGGAAACACCCCCGCCAGGTGATCCTCAAAGCCGAGCATGGACCCCAAGGCGAAAATCCAAGGTTCCTGGTCACCAACCTGGCGGGCGACTCCCAAGCGCTGTACGAAGACGTCTATTGTGCGCGGGGCGACATGGAAAACCGGATCAAGGAACAGCAACTCGGCTTGTTCGCGGACCGCACCAGTTGTCACGTCTGGTGGGCCAACCAATTCCGGCTGCTGCTCGCCTCGCTCGGCTACCTCTTGTTGGAAGCCCTTCGTCGCCTCGGCCTCGCCGGTACCGAACTCGCTCGGGCGCAGTGTTCCACTCTCAGGGGCAAGCTCCTCAAAATCGGTGGCGTGATCCTTCGAAATACCCGTCGCATTCGCTTCCTGTTGCCGAATGCTTACCCCTGGCAGGCGCTGTTCTGGCACATCGCCGAGCGCTTTGCCCCCGGCTGAGCCGGGCCGAGTGGGTTCCCCGGCACGTTGATTCTCTGGGGGTAAGGGGGACGTTTGCCTGAAATTCAGACTTTCACCCCAAACGAGCACTCAACACGCCTTTTTCTGGTCCCGAACCCAGAACGCGACCGGCCTCCTACCTTCACTGAGGTCCTGATGAAATATTCAGGCTAGCCTCAGCGTAATGCACCCTACGCGAGCCCCATAGGTGGGCTTCTGCATGTTCTCAAAAGAGGATGGAGCGCTCCGGACGATCTGATATGATGGGGCCACGGTTGACATGGAAAGTCGAGGTCATGTTCGATTTTTTCGTCAAATCAGGACTTAAGCGCATTCTGTTCCTGGCGTTATGCTGGTGGGCCTTGACGGAGGGGTCGTCGGCCTGGGCCTTCGGCGTGCCGGTCATTCTCATCGCGCTTGTTTCAAGCTTCCTCATCAATCCGTCCGGATACAGGCCCCTGTACGGTCTGCCCCGTTTTCTCGGTTTCTTTCTCTGGCACTCGCTGCTCGGCGGCATCGATGTCGCGCGGCGCGCCTTGCATCCGAAAATGCCTCTGGCGCCGGCATTCGTGGATTTTTCCCTGCGGCTGACAGACGAGGCGGCCTGCGTACTTCTCATCAACACCGTCAATTTGCTGCCGGGCACCCTGGTCGCCGAACTGGACGAGCAGCGGCTGCAGGTTCATGTCCTAGACAAGGGGCTGCCCATTCTCGAATCCCTGCGAACGGTGGAAGAACGGGTTGCGGCTCTGTTCGGCCTCTCCTTGAATCAAGCCGGGGATACGCCCTATGCCTGAACTGAACCTGGCGCTCGCTTTCTTTCTGCTCCTCAACATCGCCGCCGGATTGCTCCGGATCGTGCGCGGTCCTACCTCGGCCGATCGCATGCTGGCGGCACAGTTGTTCGGCACGACCGGCGTAGCGGTCTTGCTGTTGTTGGCGGAGGCGCAAAACTTGCCGGCGCTCCGCGATGTCGCCTTGACTTTCGTGCTGCTCGCGGTGCTTGCGACAGTGGCGTTCGTAAGGCGGTTTTCCGATCGCAGCGACGGGGATGACGAGTCATGAACGATATTGCGCTTCAATGGCTTTCTGCCTTCTCGCTGTTTCTTGGCGTTTCATTCTTTTTTGCCGGAACCGTCGGTCTATTGCGCTTTCCCGATACGTACACCCGAATTCATGCCCTCACCAAAGCCGATAATTTAGGGTTAGGCCTGGTCATTTTCGGTCTGATGCTGCAGACCGAATCCTGGGCGGTGATACTGAAACTCTTGCTGATCTGGCTGCTCGCGCTGCCGGCCAGCGCCACGGCCTGCCATCTGCTCGCCCGCCATACCCTGCGGTCCGAACACCGGGCCAGAGTTTCCACTTGGCAGGAACCACAGTGATGCTCGGCGAAATACTGGATTTTTCGTTGGCTGCAATCCTGATTTGGATTGCCTGGCGGACCGTGGCAACCCCCGATTTGTTCAATGCGGTGGTGCTGTTCATCGCCTTCGGCCTTCTGATGACGCTGGCCTGGGTAAGGCTGCACGCTGCGGACATCGCCCTGGCCGAAACCGCCATCGGCACCGGGCTAACCGGAGCCCTGATGCTCGACGCCGTGGCGCACATCACCGGTAAACGCGGACGCCGGCGTGCGGGAAGGAACCCATCATGAGCGCGGTGTACGGACCGATCCGACAGATCGCCGCCGCGCTCGCTTGGATCTTGGGCATCGGCCTTAGCGCCGCGATAGTCGCGCTTTCCCGCCCGGACTTCGGCTTGGCGGAACTCGTCGAAGCGCATCTGGAGGAAAGCGGCGTCCGACACCCGGTAACGGCCGTGCTGCTGAATTATCGCGGCTACGACACTCTTCTGGAGATTGTCGTGCTATTGTTGGCCGTGCTGGGAATCCTGGCATTCCGGCCTCCCGGCCCCGCCACCATACCCGACGCCGCGCCCGATTCGAGCCCCGTGCTCGCGGCTCTGAATCGCTTGATAGTTCCGCTCATCGTTCTCGCTGCGGGATATCTGTTATGGGCGGGCGCGCACCGGCCGGGTGGAGCATTCCAAGCGGGGGCTGTGCTCGCGGGGGGCGGCGTTCTGCTGCGCCTGACCGGCACGATTCCAAGCTTCGAGTCGCCGAATGCATGGTTGCGTGTAAGCCTCGTTGTGGGCCTCGGGGTATTTCTTGCGGTTGCCGCTCTGCCGCTGTTCGAGGGTTCGAGGCTGCTGGAATACCGAACGGCGGAAGCGGCAACGGCTATCCTGGTGGTGGAATCGGCGCTGACCGTGTCGATCGCGGCGATTCTCGCAACCGCTTTCATCGGCGCGGCACCTCCCCGCATTCGATGCATGTCACCGTCCCGACCTGCGCACTCGGCGGAGGGCGAAAGAGCGGGACAGTCATGATCGGCGGCGGGCTGATCTATGCCATGGCCGGCGTGGTTCTGTTCGCCCTCGGCTTTTACGGCTTCATCGTCCATGCTCATCTGGTACGGAGACTGATCGCATTCAACATCATGGGCAGCGGCGTATTCCTGGTCCTCGTGGGGCTGCCGCAGCGAGCCGCCGGAACGCCGCCGGACCGGGTTTCGGAAGCCCTGGTGCTCACCGGAATCATCGTCGCGGTCAGCGCTACCGCTTTCGGGCTGGCGCTGGTCCGGCGTCTTTACGACTTGACCGGAGAAACTCGCCTGCCGAACGATCCTCGGCCCGAGCCATGAGCGGCATCTCGTTCGCCGCGCCATGGATACCCTTGCTGATTTTGCTTCCTCTGATGGCCGGAGCTCTTTCCTTCCTGTTCGGACCGCGCGGCCACAGAAGCCTGCTGGCGGCAACGATGACCGGCATTTGGTTCTCGCTGATACGGCTCATTCTCGAATTCGAAAATGCGGGCCTCCAGCACTATCCGATCGGAGGCTGGGGAGCACCTCTCGGGATCGATCTTCGAGCAGACGGGCTGAGCCTCGCGATGTTGGGCATGACGGCGACCGTAGGAAGTTTCATCAGCCTCTATGCTCTGGGTTATTTTGCCGGCGACGAAAACCGCGGCATCCGGTTCTGGCCGCTTTGGTGGCTTTTGTGGGGGGCGCTCAACGCCGTTTTTCTCTCGGCTGATCTCTTCAATTTGTACGTAACCCTCGAACTGTTGAGTCTAAGCGCCGTCGGTCTGGTCGTGCTCGCGGGCGACCGAGACTCGCTCGCTGCCGGACTCCGCTATCTTCTCGCGGCGCTGGCGGGCTCTCTGGCGTATCTCATGGGCGTAGCCCTGCTGTACGGCGCCTACGGCACCTTGTCACTGGAGCGGATGGCGGGATTGTTCCGCCCGGAACCCGCAAACACATTGGCGGCGAGCCTGATTACCGTGGGACTGATGCTGAAGACTGCCCTTTTTCCACTCCATTTCTGGTTGCCGCCTGCGCACGGGAGTGCTTTGGCTCCGGTCAGCGCTCTGCTGTCGGGACTGGTCATCAAGGCTTCTTTTTACATGCTGCTGCGCCTTTGGTTCGAGGTCTTTCCGTCCGCGCTGACCGAAGTCTTTACACAAGGAATCGGCTCTCTGGGCGCCATAGCCGTGTTTGCCGGGGCTTGGCTCGCGTTTCACCAGGAAAAGCTGAAAATGCTGATCGCCTGGTCGACCGTGACTCAGATCGGCTATCTGTTTCTGACCTTTCCCCTGGCCGCGGCGTCTCCCGCCGGCGCGCTGACTGCCTTGAGCGGCGGCGTGTACCTGGCCGTGTCCCATGCCGTGGCCAAGGCCGCCGTGTTCTTGGCGGCCGGCGCCATGCTGAAAGTGACCGACGAAGACCGGATCGATCGGCTGGAGGGCGTCGGCCGGCACCTGCCGATCAGCCTGTTCGCCTTCGCCATGGCTGGTGTCAGCCTCATGGGTCTGCCGCCGAGCGGAGGATTCATCGCCAAGTGGCTTCTGCTCAATGCCGCGCTGTCGTCCGGGCAATGGTGGTGGGCCGCCGTTCTGGTCTTGGGCGGGCTCGCGTCCGCCGCCTATATCTTTCGAGTGCTGCGCCGCTGTTTTCTGCCACCAAGGGAGTACGCTGCGTTCCATCCGGTGCCCTTGGTCATGCCCTTAGCCGCGCTGTCTTTGGCCGGCATCGCCCTGGCCCTGGGGCTGGCGGCGGCTTATCCGCTTCGCCTCTTGCAGACGGGCACGCCCCTTCTGCTCGAAGCCTCCGCACCGTCGACGGTGGCCCCATGACTTTCGACGATTGGTTGCCCCTCCTGGTGGTATTGAGTTCGCTCATAACCGGCCTGCTCATTTTCTTCGTCGGCGAGGAACAGCATCGCACCCGCTCCTGGCTCAATCTGATCGGCGCGGTAGCCAAGCTCGTGCTGGTGGGCATCATGGTATGGGGCGTGTTCCAGAGACATCGTTACGAAACCCGGTTGCCTCTGCTGCCGGATCAAGATTTCGTATTGCGCGCCGACGCGATGGGCATGCTGTTCGTGGGGCTTTCCTCGGTCCTATGGCTGCTCACTACGATCTACGCGATCGGCTATCTGGAAGGATCGCCCCATCGCAGCCGGTTTTTCGGTTTTTTCAGCCTGTGCGTGACCTCCACCATGGGCATCGCACTGGCCGGCGATCTCATAACCTTCATCATTTTTTACGAGCTGCTGACGTTGTCCACTTATCCCTTGGTGGTGCACCGCGGTACAGCGGACGCGTTGCGCGCCGGGAAGGTCTATTTGCAATACACGATGACCGGCGGCGCACTGCTGCTGGTGGGCGTCGTCTGGCTGTACGAGGTGGTAGGGTCTGTCGAGTTCACCGAGCGCGGTGTGCTGGCGGGGGTTTCGGTGGTTGATTACCCTGACCTGCTCGCGATCTTCGCGATTCTGGTCGCGGGGCTCGGGGTCAAGACTGCGCTGGTGCCGCTCCACGGCTGGCTGCCGGTCGCCATGGTGGCGCCCGCCCCGGTAAGCGCCTTGTTGCATGCAGTGGCGGTGGTCAAGGCCGGGGCCTTCGGCATCGTGCGCATCGCCTACGACGTGTACGGGGTGGAGTTCGCCGCTCGCCTGGGCGTGCTGGATCCCTTGTCATGGGTCGCGGGCATCACCATCGTGTATGGCTCGGTGCGGGCGTTGACTCAGGACGACCTCAAGCGGCGGCTGGCCTATTCCACCGTCGGTCAGGTGTCGTACATCGTACTGGGAATCGGCATTCTCGGTCCGCTGGCGACCATCGGCGGCGTCGTGCACCTGGTACACCAGGGACTGATGAAGATCACTCTGTTCTTCTGCGCAGGCGATCTGGCCGAAACCCTGGGCATTCACAAGATCAGCGAAATGAACGGCGTCGGCCGGCGCATGCCCTGGTCCATGGTTGCGTTTACCGTGGCGGCCTTGGGCATGATCGGCGTCCCGCCGGTCGCCGGCTTCGTCACCAAATGGTATCTGGGCTTGGGGGCGATAGCCGCGAAGGACTACTGGGCGCTCGCTGTGCTTGCCGTCAGCACCGTGCTCAACGCCGCTTATTTCCTGCCGGTCCTACGTCGCATCTGGTTTCTGCCCGCGAGCGGAGAATGGCCGAAACGCGAACGCGATCAGCTCGAAACCCGTCCGACGCTGCTGGTGCCCACATTGATCACCGCTCTTCTCTCCCTTGCCGCCGGACTGTTCGCGGGCTCGTGGTTCAGCCCGCTGGGTTGGGCCAAGTTGGTCACGGCCCGGGAGTACGTTTCGTGAGTCCCGGTTGGCTGGTCGCCGCCGCGCTGCTCGCTCCTTCCCTTCTGGCGATCGCGCTATTCATGGCCTCAAGGCGTTCCCCGATATGGCCTATCGCGCCCTGGGCCGCATTGCCGGGCCTGGTTCTGGCCGCCGCGCCGGATTTCCGCATCGATCTTTCCTGGTTATTGCTAGGCACGCGTTTGGGACTGGATGCCACCGGTCGGATGTTTCTGATCTTCACCGCTCTGCTCTGGCTGATTGCCGGCCTTTACGCTCAGGTTTATCTGGCCTCCGATTCGAAGCGCCGCCGCTTCGGCGGGTTCTTTCTGAGCACCATGACAGGAAATCTGGGAGTCATTTTGGCCCAGGACGTGGCGAGTTTTTATTTATTCTTTTCTCTGATGACTTTTTCCGCCTATGGCTTGATCGTGCATGAGGGCGGTGAAGAGCCGCACCGAGCGGGGCGCATCTATCTGATCCTGGCCATCCTTGGGGAGGCCATGCTGCTCGTCGCTTTTTTGCTGAGCGCGAGCGCGGCGGAAAGTCTGTTTCTCGACCAGATTCCGAAGGCGGTCGCCGTATCGCCGCAGCGAAATCTGATCGTGGCGTTGTTCCTCGGCGGATTCGGGATCAAGGTTGGTGTCCTGGTGCTTCATGTCTGGCTACCTTTGGCGCATCCGGTCGCCCCCACTCCCGCCAGCGCGGTGCTGAGCGGAGTCATCATCAAGGCCGGTCTCTTGGGCTGGCTGCGCTTTCTGCCGCTGGGGCAGGCGGCCCTTCCCGATTGGGGCTATGGACTGACGGCCGCAGGGCTCGCCGCGGCGTTCTACGGTGCTGGGGTGGGATTGGTCCAAAAGGACTCCAAAACCGTGCTGGCCTATTCCAGCATCAGCCAAATGGGGCTCATCACCGTGCCGGTCGGATTGGGCTTGGCGGCACCGGCGGGCTGGCCGTCGTGTCTGGCGGCGGTTACGGTCTATGCGGTCCATCATGCTCTGGCCAAGGGAGCCTTGTTCCTCGGCGTCGGAGTCGCGCGGGAAACCGCTCGCGACGAGCGGAAACTTCGCTGGATCACGGCCGGGCTGCTGCTGCCCGCGCTGGCGCTGGCGGGAGCTCCCTTTACCAGCGGTGCGCTCGCCAAAGAGTCGCTCAAGAGAGCCATAGGCTCGGTGCCCGAACCATCGCAGGACTGGCTGGCCTGGACATTGTCTTTCGCGGCGGTGGGCACCACGCTGCTGCTCGTACGCTTCCTCTACCTGGTCCGACACGAGGCGCTGACGGAAAGCCACGGCAGCGGGAGCCGGGGATTGGGTCTTACCTGGGGGCTGGCGCTGCTTGGCGTATTTGCACTCACCTGGATCATGTTCGCCGACGCGGCGCGGGCCTTTTTCGAGCATGCGCTGGAACCCGGGATTCTCTGGAGCGAATTATGGCCGGTGGGCGGCGGTATCTTGCTGGCTTATCTGTTCGGCCGCCGGTTCGCCCGGTCCGCCCCGCCGATACCAGCGGGCGATTTGCTCGTACCGGCGGAACGGCTGGCGCTGAGTGCCTGGACGGGTATGAAAAGTTTATGGAATAAGGCGGTCCGGAAACCGGCTCGCCCGCCATGGAAAACCTTAGGCGCACGGCTGGCCCAGGGCCTGGCATACGGCCAAGCGTGGCTTGAAAGCATGGCCATCGCCGGAATCCTGTTTCTCTTGCTCATCGTGCTTTTTGCCTTGGCATTGCTCCCGAAGAACTTCGGGCGTGAATAAGAGCCTATCCCAGTAGGTTCAAGAAACCCTTCGACAAGCTCAGGGCGAACGGCCTACCAGGATCGGCGCACGGAAGGTGAAGTCGGCGAGGTACTCGACGTGGATGATCGCGGCACATTGACCCGCGACGAACGCTATCAGGCCTCGGCTTACTCCGCGTATTTGCAGGACGCCATGCGCTTCGGCGACTGGACGATAACTCCGGGCCTCCGCATGGAGCACTACACCCAAAACAAGACGCGCGTTTTCGACGCAGAGGATGGCCCCGAGCCGAAAGAGGAAGACAACACATCGATTCTGCTGCCGGGCATCAGCTTTCTTTACAGCGGCTTCACGGACACACAGCTCTTTGCCAGCGTGCAGCGGGGCTGTACGCCCGCGCCGGCTCGCGGCAGCGACTTCCCGCTGGTTCCCGAAACCGGCATCAACTCGCAGGTCGGGTTGCGCTCCAGCTTCGTGAAGGGCATCAATTTCGAACTGGCGGGCTTCTACAACGTTTTGAACAACACGCTCGTGCAACTCCCCTTCATCGATCCGAACACCGGGCGGGACATATTCATCAATGCGGAAGATTCCGAGGCCGTCGGCGTCGATGTCGCGGTGCGGGTCGACTCGGCCGCTTACACCCAGTCGCCCTATAATTTCTTTGGCATGCTGGCCTACAACTATACGGACGCGAGATTCACCGAGGGCGTCAGCAAGGGTAATCAAGTGCCCGAGGTTCCGCTGCACACGGGCAGTTTGACCTTGGGCCTGGAACACACGAGCGGCTGGCAGATCAGCGCGACCCTGACCCATATGGACAGCTTCTTCACCGACCCGGCCAACACCCGCGATCCCATCCTGACGGATGAAGACGGCGCCCCTCCGGAGGCGGGCGATGTGATCGACCTCCGCGAGCCCATCGTCGTGGGCGCCGTCCCCAGCCGCACCCTCCTTTCGGCGCGCGCGACCTATGCCATCCCGAACACTCCGGTAACGCTCTGGGTTCAAGGTCGCAACCTGACGGACAAGCTGTATGTCTCAGACTACTCGAACGGTTTGCGCCCGGGCCCGAGCCGAACGGTGATCGGCGGCGTGACGATCCGCTTTTGAGAACGTCTGAATCGTATCCCTACCCGCCTGAACTTGGGGGTTCCCGAGCTCCCCGCTTGGGAACCCATTGGCGAAAACGCTAATGCTTATTCCAGTATTGACCATTCAGGAATCACCGAGCATAAGTCCCCTTTCCCACCGGGTGTCGCAAAAGCAAAAATAGGCCGGGATGACGAAGAAATCCCAGCAATCCGCGAAAATGCTGGGTTTCGTTCCTCAGCCCAGCCTATAAATTGGACCTTTGCAACACTTTCCAGTGGGCGGGGGTCAGGGTTTTGCTCTCAAAATCAGAGGATACGAAGATATATAGACCTCGGCGCAGTTCGAGAAACAACTACATCAACGTCGCGTCCGGATTCAGAGCGAAAAAACCCAACAGCCCATAACAAGCAACCGCCAGGGCTGCATGGGCCATCAGCACGATTCTAGGCGCCGATCTCCCTCTTTTGGCGGCGAATCCCATCGCAGCTCCCAAAAGAATGATGACTACGGCCATGCCGATATTGGCATAAACCCGCTGGTCGCCATCCAGCGCGACAGCGATCACCAAACCGGAGCCCAGCAGCGCGGCGGCGGCATGAACCAGCGAGTAAGCCGGCCCCACGGATTGGCCGCGCCAGGCGTCCCGGATCATCATCAAGCCCATAGCGGCAACTAAAGTAAAAACGGCAAGCGCACCCATCAACATATCGAAATCCTCCTTGGAAGTGGAATGAATGGAAAACGTCTCAAAGGAAACGTGCGGACTTAACAAAGAAAGAATCGAGCCAACTTGACCTACAAACATCCACTTTGCCTCAACCAGATTACGAAACAGAGGGCAAGGTCACGCAACGCTTGCTGCGCGGCCATATTTCGAGTGAACGGAACTTAAGGAAGGATGCGGCATATCGGCAATCGCGGCACCGTGAATGGCCTTCCCTTCTAGGTCGGAGCGGCAAAAGCCTAAGTCGTCTGTGGCGTTTGACGGAAAAAACTCGACGGAGCACATGCCGCTCGTTAAAAGATCTCAACCCGCTTGGCGGCTTTTTGCGCGCGGTCCGTCTACCTCCACGAGGATAAACAATAACATTGGGGGGTCTAGATGAAGCTTTTGACCCGGCAGACCATCCGAGCGAAGAGATCGCACATCGATCCCCTGGCACGAGTTCCCGCACCACCGGTGGGGTCGCGCTGCTGGTCTCGGTCTTGACCGGAATCTACCTCTGGTGGCCGAGCCGGAATCAGCTCGTCCGGGCCTTGACCGTCAAGCGCCGCGCGAGCCGGGAGCGCCTCATATTCGACCCGCACAAGGTTTTCGGCATCTACAGCGCTCCGGTACTCGCGGTCGTGGCGTTCAGCGGCGTCTATCTGGTGTTTTTCGATTACGTCCGCCCGATGGCCAATCTGTTCTCCCCGGTCGAACTGGATGGCTAGGCCGACCCGCACGGCCTGACTTCGAAAATAACGCCCGGAGCGACGCCGATTCCGATTGCGTCCGCCGTCAGCGCGGCTGAGTCCGTGTTTCCGGAAGCCCGCTTGCGGCGCGTCGGGCGAAAGGCGTATCGCGAAAACGCCTTGAGCGCGACCTTTATAGAGAGAAATCGAATTTGGCGAGGCGGGTTGTGCTGAGGCATGAACCCGACATTTCTCCGCTATGATCCGGGCGAATTGACATGGGCGTAATGCAAAAAAAAACGGGATGTCGACTGAACGGCATCCCGATCGAATGAGGAGATCTCACGCACTCGTACGGTTGGCCTCGGAGGAGAACCAATAGCTGCTACGAGATGGGGTTATCCTATTAAACCTAACCCATTGATTCAAGGTGACATTTTGTCGCATGGACCGTGCGGCATTTCACTCGGCGCAGTGCGGCAAATGCATTAATGGCCCGCCCTTCTAAAACCCAGCCCTTCCCTAAACCATTGAAATAACGATGAGATAATATCTGGCGCGAAGTTTGTTTCTATTTTTGTGCCGACTAGCGGTCAGCCTTTCCGAGCGCTTGGGAGTGCTCAGGGGAAAGGCTGGCCGCGACCACTCTGTGGATTTGTCCGGTTTTCAGCGACTTGTCTTTATTCCCCACACGTGGAATCGAGCAGGATATGGCTTCGAAAAGATATTCCACCTCCTCCAACTCCGGCCGAACCGTTGCAGCATGCCCAAGTTCCGAGTGTGCCATGTAAGCCATGGCCGGACGAATTAGCGCAAGACTCAAGGAAGTCACCATGAAAACGAAGCATTCGTTCTTTTCACGTTTTTTTGCGGGAGTGTTGTGGCTGGCTTCTTTTGCCGTAGCCCCCTCGATGGGGTCGGAAACGCTCGTGCGCGAAATCGATACTCCAGCGGCGCAGGGCAGCCGCCAACACCATCTGACTCAACTCGACCGAGAGCGGCTTTTGTTGAGCTGGGTGGAAGGCGACGAACAGTCGAGTCGCTTCCGTTTCGCCGTTCGCGAGCGCGGAATCTGGGCCGCGCCGCATACGGTCGTCGAGGGCCGCAACAAGTTCGCCGCGCCGCCGCTCGTGGTCGGACTGAAGGGTGGCGCATTGGCCGCGGTATGGATGACCTATCAGGACCGGGCGAAGGATCGCTACGCGGCCGACATTCATGTCTCGATATCCAAGGACGGCGGGCGCCAGTGGAGCAAACCGCAACGCCCCTACCCCGCCGCCGCTCGCATCTACGATGCCCAAATGTCCGCCGCTCCCCTGGAAAATGGTGGATTCGCGCTGGTGTGGACCGACCGGCGGCATCCGGATCGTTATCGCCTTATGGCCACGCTGATCGGTGCTGACGGACGCGCGAGCGCCGAAACGACGCTCGATCCCGACGTCTGCTCCTGTTGCGAGACCCGGACGGTAACCGATGGGAACACGCTATCGACGACTTACCGTGATCATCTCGCAGGCGAGCTCCGGGATATCGCCCTAATTCGCTGGAGCTCGGGCGGCATCCGTTCGAATGGAATCGTGCATGCCGACCGGTGGGCCATCGAGGGTTGTCCGAGCAACGGCCCCGCCGTGGCTTCGCAAGATGGACGGACGGTGGTCGCCTGGTTCACCGCAGCGGACGGCGTGGGGCGGGTAAAAGCGGCGTTTTCAGCCGACCAGGGCGCGCATTTCGGCGAACCCGTCGAACTTGGCGCCGATGCGAACGGCTACGTCGACACGCTGCTGTTGGAGGATGGTTCGGCTATCGCGGCTTGGCGGGGACGGGCGGGTCCAGACGAAGAACTGTGGATGGCCCGGCTGCGGCCAGACGGCACCCTGTTGGGTCGTACAAGCCTGTACCGCGGAGGATTCCCGCGTTGGCCGAGCCGCCATATCAGCCTGGCGCAGGCGGGCGATGAGATTTACGTAGCCTGGACCGATGTGGCGCAGCAGCGGGTGAGACTCGTCGGAACACCGGTGGCCGCCCTGACGGCGAATGCCGAAGATCTCGGGGAGTAACGAATCCATGAACGGCAGCGGTTTTGTCTCGACGGCGAACGCGGCCGGACGGATCGAGGCCGGTCTGCCATCGGGCTCCCCGGCCTCGTGGCGGTTTTCAGCCTACGGCATTTCCTGTAGTTCGCCGACGGGGATCGCCCCGTCCGAGCGGCCCTTCAGGTAAGCGTACAGGCCGTCGATCCCGTCGACCACCGCCTTGTTGCCGCTAAAAGCCGGCATGTTGTTGCGTCCGTTGAGCACGGTCGCTTTGAAATCTTCCGTGCTCATGTTCTTCAAGCCGGTCACCAGATTGGGAAAAGCGGCCCCTCCTTCCGCGGTCGGTCCATGGCAAGTCTCGCAGCGTTGGCGCTTGTAGAGTTTCCACCCATTGAAAGTCGCTTTGTCCACCGCTTTTCCTTCGACTTTATAAGGCGCTTCCGCATGAGCGATCGAGCAGACCGAAGCGGCAAGCACAAGCGCACCGGCTGCGGCCAGTCTCCTCAGAGCGAATAGCGTATCGATTCTTTGCATAAGGCCTCCTTTAGTATTGATTGAACAGCCAGGACGGATGCATTTTGATTCCTTCCCTGCCGGAAGCGCTGCAACGGCGCAAGAGCAACGGCAAAGCGTCTTTCTCTCATCGTTCCGCTCGCAACGGCCGCCAGTTCGAGGAGAGCTCAATTTGCATCAGTCGCGATGGAATCGGCTCGATTCGCGAGTCGTCGGCTCCCGATTCGAACTCGGGCATACCCAACCCATGCAAAAAAACGGCGGATGGGAGAGCGATGCCGGGGAATACCTGGCACTCGTTCAATCATCCGCCACAGTACAAGTTGAGGTTATGCACCAAAAGTGATTACAAAATTGGTGCCAAACGCCGGAAGCCTTGCTGGCCAAGCATCGTGTGGCTTGGTCGCCCTGTTCTTCGGGAAGGAATTGAGGGCTGTCACCCAGTTGTGCGGGAACACACGCAATTCGAGAGAACCGATCCATGATGCGCAAGGGGAACGGCTGGAACGCTTTCCAGTTTGCTATGAGTCTTCGAGCGTAACCCCCTCAGGAGAGGGCTGTTCTGAGGTAAAGGTCGAGCGGCGCTCGCCGTTCTCGCCAAATGCCGCTTTTGAAGGTGTAGGGACAAAAAAAGCGGACAGAGAATGCGCACCTGCCCGCTTGCATTGAAGCGAAAGTTCTTATCTTGCCATTTTTAGATGCTTCAACGCTTCGTCGGAATGCTGGGCGGCGATATCGGCGTGTCCCATCTTGCCGTGCTCGACCGCCTGATTGAGGTGGTTGATCGCCTCTTTCACGTGCTTAGTCGCTTCATCGTGATACTTCTCGGCGGCCTTGGCATGGGTGAGCGCTTCTTCGGCATGCTGGGTCGCCTGTGGCGCATGATTATCCTGGCCGTGGGCCAGGGCCTGCGCCGCGTGCTCGATGGCCTGGTCCGTATGCGCGTCCCAGGCGTAAGCCATCCCGCTCGCAGTCAAAACCAACGCGCCCATCAATGGAATGATCTTCGTCTTCATTTTTGCCTCCTTAGGTGCTATTCATCGGAATCGACATGTCCTACCCCATGCCGTAAACAACACAGGGCACGCTAAGCCTAACAGAATCATGATGCCGCACGAAAGAGTGACATTAGTATCGAAACCGGGACACGAGAAACCGGGTATGTCGTCCCGGACAAAGCCCTTTTATTAACCCGGCCTATAAATATAGGCCGGGTTAATCCGGGGCAGGGATGCCCCGGCGCAGCGACAAGCCGCGTGAGCCCAGGCCGGGCGTGTACCGGGCCTGGGCGGCGGCCCGAAATACCAGGAGGGTATTTACGGGCCTGATTAATAAACCCGACGCCGATTACAGCAGACGTTCGACTCTAATACTGTCTGACCCTGTCGGCGGTGCTCGTGTTCGGCTTAATCCGCTGGTTGCAGGAGCGGCAGGCAAAGATCGTAGATCAGGGTAAGGCGTTTCTCGACGTCTCGCGGCAGTGGAGATCATTTCAAAATTCGCGTCTTATCTTGCCCGCCAAGCCGGCTACCCGAGCTATGCCACACCAGGTGCGGCAATTCACACAGCAATCCGGTTCATGTATCGCCCAACCGCAAGGTTTCCGGCCCGCTTCCCATGGCATTTGTATTGCTTGAGCTCTTTGCCACCACGAGAAAGTGGCCTCGCTCAAGTCCGAAATAACAAAAACCAGCCGTAACCCCGTCCACCGTCAATGGACCATTCTTCCGCCTGCGTCAGCGATTTGTTCCTGGATCACCGGGAAACGCTCGTTCACACTCTGTTCCGTATGGTGGGCTGCCGGCAGACTGCCGAGGATCTGGCACAGGAAGCTTATGTGCGCGTGATGGGCGCGGCGGAGAGCCAACACGTCACCTACCTGAAAGCCTTTCTTTACCAAACCGCGCGCAATCTGGCTCTCGATCATTTGCGCAAGGCGAAGGTCCGCAGCCGGACGGATTGTCCGGAAGCCGATCCGGAGATCGTTGCCGAAATTCCGGCTTCGGCTCCGACACCGGAGCAGCATGCCGCAACGCAGCAGGATGTCGAAAGGCTGTTCGAAGCCTTGGCTGGCCTATCCGAGCGTCGGCGGCAAATTCTGATACTGCACAAGCTCCATCACTGGCCTTACGAACGCATAGCCAGCCATATCGGCCTGTCCCGCAGCGCCGTGGAAAAAAATGTCCATGCGGCGCTGGCTCATCTCGTATCCGTTTTGGGAGACGATATCTTCTGACGCCAGTGTGTTCCGGCACGCCCCGAACGTCTTATCCTATAACGCCTCCATTTCACGCGGACCCTATCCTCTTCATGACTTCCAACGGCGACGACGATCCCAAGGCGCCCGGCACGCCGCTAGCCGAGGCGCTGACATGGTTCGCGCGGCTGCGGGACAGCGAAACCGGCGCGGCCGAGCGGGAAGCCTTCCTGGCCTGGCATGCAGCCAAGCCCGAAAATACCGAGGCCTACGCCCGCGTGGAGAAGCTGTGGAATTCCCCGGCCTTATCCGAGGCGCTGGCAAGATTTCCCGCCGCGGTCCCGCCGGTCGTCGCCCGAAGCCGGCGGCGAACGGCCCGCCGTTGGGCCTCGGCCGCCTCCGTCCTGCTGCTGGCCGGCTGGATTGCGGCTGCATCCGGGCTCATCGACCGCTGGCGCGCCGATTACACTACGGTAGCCGGCGAACAGCGCCGCATCGCGCTGGCGGACGGTTCCACCGTCGTCCTGAATACCGATTCCGCCCTGGCGCTCGATTTCAACAACGATAGGCGCGGCGTTCGCCTTCTGGCCGGCGAGGCCTATTTCGAGGTCCGGCCCGACAGCGCACGGCCTTTCATCGTCAGCACCGGCAACGCGACCGTGCGGGTGGTGGGCACCCGGTTCGCGGTTCTGGCCGGGGAGACAACCTCGGTCGTCGTCGACAGCGGCATCGTCGCCTGCGGCAACGAGAAAGGCGCAAGCGTTAAGGTAACGGCGGGGCAGCGCGTATCGATCTCAAAGGAAACGGTCACGCCGCCGGAGACCATCGACCCAGGACGCGCCTTCGCCTGGCTCAACAAGCGGCTGATTTTTAAGGATCAATCCTTGGCGTACGTATTGAATGAAATCGACCGCTATCATCCCGGCGTCATCGTCATCGCCAGCGGGAGGCTTGCGGAGACCCGCGTCACCGGCAACTACAAGCTCGACGACACCGCCGCCGTGGTCCGTGCCCTCGCGGACATCGCCGGCGCCCGCGTCACGACCGTCTCGCCCTATCTGACGGTAGTGCGTTAGAGCGTTAATCGGCGTGCCCCTGGGTATGCCGGAAACGCGTTTCGCTTGCCGTAGCCCGTGAAATGACCGTAGGTTGCAATCGCCCATTTCAAGGTCGCCGAAACTATAGATACCGTCTTGGAAATCAAGACGCAAGCCGCGGGTCGAGCGGCGCAATGTCGCGAAGGGATTCGCGACCTACGGCGGCTTATCCCGGCCCAAAATGTAGGTCGGCAATCCTTTGCCGACAAAGACGCTGAATGCGCGATGAAAATTCTTTCGTCGCGAGGTGTGTGCTCCCACCCCCTAAAACGTCTCGGTAACCAGAGCCTGAATCAGGCATACGACACCGGCATTGGGAGCATTCATGACAAGAACAACAAATCATCAGTCCACCGTCATCCTCTCACGGACGCTCACTCGAGTCGCCATTGGCATCACGCTGACTTTTCCGCCATTGTCCTTCTCCCCGCGAGCCTCGGCTGCCGAAGCTGCCGCCCGGAGCGAGCAGGCGATGCCGTTTTCGATTCCCGCCCAGCCGTTGGAAGACGCGCTGAACGAATTCATAGCCGTCACAGACTGGCAGGTCGGCTTCCCGGCGGAGCTCGCGAAGGGCGCGCGTTCCCCCGGCGTCGCCGGACGCTATCCGCCGTCTGAAGCCCTGAGAAAGCTCCTTGCCGGAACCGGCCTCGTCTATCGTCATACCGGGGCTAGGGCCGTCACGCTGGAACGGGCTCGGGAGCCGATCCGTCCGGCCATGGCTGACAACCAGGAAGTGCATCTGTCCCCCGTTATGGTGAAAGACGAGGCGCTGGAAGAAACAGATCGGGGCAGCTACACCGTAACCCGCAGTTTCTCCGCCACCAAGACCGACACGCCGATCATGGACACGCCGGTGTCGATACAGGTAGTACCCCGCGCGGTCATGCAGGATCAACAAACCACGCGCATAAAGGATGCATTGGAAAACGTCAGCGGTGTGCGCCCCCAAACCAGTTTGGGCCGTGGCCACGGCTTCCTTATCCGAGGCTTCAAGAACCAGCGCGTATTTCGTAACGGCCTTGTCGCGGGCGGCATTTCCGTCGGGGAAGCGCCTGAGTTTGATACGGCCAATTTGCAAAGCGTCGAGGTATTGAAAGGCCCCGCGGCCATTTTATTCGGCCGCATCGAACCGGGCGGGATGATCAACGTCGTGACCAAACGTCCCGAGAATACGCCCTATTATTCATTAGAACAGCGTTTCGGCTCTTACGATTTCTATCGGACGGAGTGGGACGCGACCGGAGCGATTACCGAGGACCGGTCCTGGAGCTACCGCTTTGCCGGCGCTTATCAGAACAACGAATCGTTCCGCGATTTCAATTTCAACGACCGGATCCTGGTGCAGCCTTCCGTGACTTGGCGACCGACTGATGCCACGGAAATGACCCTGGAAGTCGAAGCTTTGTATCAGGAATACCAGGCCGATCGGGGATTGTTCGCCATCGGCGACCGCCCGGCACCTATTCCCATCAGCCGCTCCTTTATCGATCCCGACGACCCGATCGATACCTTGTCGAGGGTCAATCTCGGCTTTACTTTAAGCCATGCCTTTAACGAAACCTGGACTTTACGTAACCGCTTCTTGGCTTCGTTTAACGAAGACAGCAATTTGTCCGTGAAACCGGCGAATGCCTTTACCGTTCAACAGTTCCTGGATCCCGGCACCGGCAACCGTACCTATCTCCGCAATATCTTTTCTCAAGCCGCTGAATCCGAAACCTATACCACCAACCTCGATCTGACCGGGAATTTGGAGCTTTGGGGAACTAAACACCAAACCTTGGTCGGTTTCGACTTCCTGCGATCGACGGGCACCTATCTGACCCGAGGGGATTTCATGAACCCCGTACCGGGCCTGGAAATCGACATTTACAATCCGGTCTACGGCATCGACCGTTCGTTTTATGCGAATGCTCTGGCAACGCCTTTTCCGGCGGGAAGCAATCATTCCTATTTCAGGGATGAGTGGTACGGCGTGTATTTCCAGGATCACATCACGCTCTGGGACACGCTCCACGTCCTGGGAGGCGGGCGCTATGACTGGGCAGAGACCGGTCGCGGGCTCGGCGACTCGTTCAGCGCCGCCGAAGCCAATCTGCCGTCGCGTAAGGACGAAGCCTTCAGCCCCCGGGTCGGCATTCTTTATCAGCCCTGGTACTGGCTGAGCGTTTACGGCAACTGGACCACTTCATTCGGCGCAAACAACGGCATTACCGCCAGCGGCGCCACGGTCGATCCGGAAATCGGCGAACAATTCGAGGCCGGTGTCAAAACCGAGCTTTTCGACCAGCGCTTGACGGCTACGCTGGCCTATTATCATCTGACCAAAGAAAACATCCTGACGCGGGACTTCAGCAGCCCGAACCCGAATGCCGTCGCCCCGATCGGCGAAGCGCGCAGCCAGGGCATCGAGCTGGATGTGTCCGGACAGATCACCGACGAACTCAGCCTCATCGGCAGCTATGCCTTTACCGACGCGCGTATCACGAACGACAACGAAGGTCGTCAGGGCAACCGGATGAACAACGTGCCCGAGCACGCGGGCAGTCTCTGGCTCAAGTACGATATCCGCCGCTACGAGCCGCTGAACGGCCTGAGTTTCGGCGCCGGCGTGTTCATCGCCGGTCAGCGCGAAGGCGACGATGCCAATACCTTTGTCTTGCCGGGTTACGTCCGCCTGGACGCCTTTGCCGCGTATCGCTACCGACTCGGCGATGCCAACCTGATCGCGCAATTCAATATCCGCAACCTTCTGGACAAGACCTATTACGAATCCACCGATCCTTTCCAGAGCGCACCACCGCGTGTCGGCATCTATCCGGGCGCCCCGCTGACCGCGATGGGTTCGATTCGGCTGGAATTTTGATCGAATGAGGGAGGAATGATGAATCGATGGATGAGCGTCGTACGGCAATCCCCGAATGGCGTCGACGCATGGCGGGCCGCGCGCTTGTCGCGGCTCAAGGCGCGCCGAAAATTGTGGCTCGAAGTCCACGGCTGGCTGGGGCTGATACTCGGATTCTGTCTCGCGATCTTCGGCATTACCGGCAGCGTTCTCGTCTTCTACGAGGAAACCGACGACTGGCTGAATCCCGGCGTCATTGCGTTGGCGAATCTGGTAGAGGGACAAGAACATTTCCGCCCGGTGGACGACATCGTCGAAGCGGCTCGCTCGGTGATGCCGGACCGAGCGCAAATCGGCTCGATCATTTACCCCCGGCATGACCGGCGGGCGTATCAATTCTTCTACCGCGTTGTCACCGACAACGAATCCACGCCCGAACTCCGGCATGTCTTCGTCAACCCCTACACGGCCGAGGTGACCGGAACACGGGCCGTGATCGAACGGGGCCGGTGGCTTCCGGACGGCTTCGTGCCTTTCATGTTCCAGTTGCATTTTGCCCTGCTGGCGGGTAATACCGGCGCGGTCGTCGTCGGAATCATGGGCGTGATTTCGATCATTTCGGTGCTCACCGGCTTGATCGTATGGTGGCCGCTGACCGGCAAATGGCGGCGGGCATTGACCATCAAGCGGGCTGCCAGTCCCGAGCGCCTCAATCACGATGTTCACCAAACCTTCGGCTTTTACACCGCCTTGATCATGCTGGCGGTGCTCCTGTCCGGCGTGTACATGAACCTGCCCGATCATTTCAAGGTGCCGGTCAAACTGCTTTCGCCGAACAGCCGGTCTTTTACGGACAATCCGCAATCATCCCCGGCGGCGGGACGCTCTCCCATCGGTTTGGATCGCGCCCTGGCCAGCGTCCGCCGGAGCTATCCCGAGGGAAGGGTCAATTGGCTGCGCCTTCCAGAAGGCGAAACGGGTGTCTACACCATCAGCATAAGGGACGTACCCGGTCTCAGCCGTTTTTGGTCGGAGCGGCGGGTGACGGTGGATCAATATTCCGGTGAGATATTGACGGTCCACGATCCCGACACCCGAACCGCCGCCGGCGACACGTTTCTGGACTGGATGTGGCCGCTCCATTCAGGCAAAGCCTTCGGCTGGCCCGGCCGCATCCTGATCTTTCTCACCGGCCTCGCCTGCCCGGTGCTGTACGTCACCGGCGTGATCCGCTGGCTGCAGAAGCGGCGGGCAAAGCGGTCCAAAAAGCCGCCCCGGCCCGCGGGTTGGGGGGAGGCGAGGAATCGAATTACCGGCCGAAGTAATTGACGACGATTTTTCCTCCCGACATCACCCAATCCGGGGATTCCAGGCGTTTGAAGTTTTCCAGCGCATTACCCTTGACCGCGATGAGGTCGGCGGGAGCACCGACGCTCAGGGTGCCGAGCGGAGCGAGACCCAAGACTTCTCCCGCTTTGGACGTGGCGGTACGGAACACCTCCAGGGGCGTCATCCCGGTCAGGTGCGCCATCAGATGAAGCTCCTGGGCATCGATGCCCCAGGGAATTTCCGTATGGGCGATTTCGGCGCCGTAGTAAAGCTGGGCGCCCAGGCTCGCCAATTTGGCGGCATTCGCGTGTATCCCGCGGCAATGAGACAGCGTATCGATAGTCGTGATGATCCTGACGCCTTGTTGAACGGCCTGGTCGAGCAATTCGTCGGGTATGGGCTCGCAGGGGACATGGGCCCACTCGTCGACGCCGGCCGCCAGTGCTCGCGCTACGCCCTTGGGTTCCGCCACGTGGGCCGATACCTGTTTGCCCAGCTTATGCGCCTCCTCCACTACGGCGCGGACGATTTCCAGGGACGGCATCGGCCAGGGCGGCGGCGGCGACGCCGGATGTCCCGTGCTCCAGGACGCGCCCTCTTCGCCGCCGGGTTCCAGTGCGATCTTGATGACGGCCGCACTGCCGGCAACCAGGTGTTGCACGAGTTGCCGAGCCTGCTCGACGGATTCGACCGGCGCCGCCACCTCGCCGTGCCCATGGCCATGACCGGGCTGGCCGAACACCGGGATGGGATAGCCGCCGGGCACGGTGATGATGGGACCGGCCGTCAACAGGCGTAGCCTCCCGTCGCCGCCGGAGGGCGCCAGCAAGGGCCCGCCCACGTCGCGGACGGTGGTGACACCGTGGCGCAGCACCGTTTCGCGCGGCACGTTCTGGAAGGCCAAATGGCCGTGCAACTCGATGAAACCGGGAAGCAGGGTGGCATCGCCAAGATCGACGATGCGCGCGCCGTTATTGCGCACCTGCCGTGACGGCCCCGCGCCCGCCACCTTGCCGTCGACGATCAGAACCGCGTAATCGGTATTCATATTGACGCCGTCGAATACCCGTGCAGCTTGCAGGATCAGCGGCTTGGAACCGTTGCCCGCAGCCCGCGTCTGCTGCGGGAACGTCCCGATGATGCCGATAAGCAGAAGCACGGTCAGAATCGGATTTTGCCGTAATCCGAACCGGATGATGGGTTTGGAATCCACGTAATGTCCTCGTGTCTTGCGGTTTTTGCGGATCTGTCGGGACCGAAAGTGATCGACCGGAATCCGGGCGAATGCCACCCCTATGGCCGGAAATGTTACGGGCAAGATATGTACCACTGCGGAAAGTTCCGGGAATCGCGCATCGGCCAGGCGCTCCGCCAAGGCAATAGACGCATGGTCCGGCCGTTTTATCCGAGGCGGTCGGGGGGATTGCCCCCGCGACACACGATCTTTCCGCCGATTCCCACTGCGGCAAATGACACATACGGACTGCGCCGGATAGCGGCACGCTCCCGATCCGGAACCACGGGATTTTCGTATGGCACTGTTGCATAAAGACTTTCCCACAGGGCTTGCGCTGCCGTGTACGGATGGCATCGAGCTTGCTTTTTCAGTCCAGGTATTAACCTGGACCGAGACCAACCGTTTCCTCCGATCCATCCGACGCCATTCATGTCCTCCCTCACCCACGACCAGATTTTCCGGCTTTTTCGCGATTACCGCGATCCGATCGTGGCCTTTCTGGTGCGCCGCGTGCAGTGTCCGGAAACCGCGCAGGATCTGAGCCAGGAGACTTATCTCCGCCTGGTGCGCAAGGACGCGCTGGCGCATGGGGACAACCTGCCGGCCTACCTGTTCCGCACGGCGGAGCGCCTTGCCATCGATTATTTGCGGCAAAACCGGCAAACCTTCGTCAGCGCCGATTCCCTGGCCGACGATCTCACCTGCCCCAAGCTTTCTCCCGACGAACTGGCATCGCTCCGTCAGCAGTGCGAAATCCTGCTGGACGCCATCGCATCGTTGCCCGGAAAGTGCCGGCACGTGTTTCTGCTGCGGAAGATCGACGACTTGAGCTACGGCGAAATCGCGGCGCGTCTCGGGATTTCCGAAAAGACTGTACAGCGCCAGTTGGTCAAGGCGATGCTGCATTGTCACCGGCGCATGCAGGATCCGCAGTTCGGGTTAAACGGGAATTTCCGCTGATGCCCCCGTTCGACGGACCTCACGATCGCATTCTGAAACAGGCCATGGAGTGGTTCGTAAGCCTGCAATCGGAAAATTGCAGCGACGAGGATCGTACCCGGTTCTCCGCCTGGCTGGCGCAAAGCGAAAAGCACCGGGCGGCCTACGCGGAGGCCGAGCAGGTGTGGACCAGCATGGACAGTTTGCGGAAGATTCCCGTGCCCGGCCTCGACGAAGCCCGCCGGGCGCGCCCCCGGCCCTCCGCCCTGCCGACCCTCCTCCTGTCCATCTTGCTGACGGCTGTGCTGACCGCGGGATGGTGGTATGAATTCCGGGTCGAAACCACCCGCTACGCCACGGCCATGGGCGAAAGGCGCAGCGTGACGCTGGCCGACGGTTCCCGCATCGATCTCAACACTTCCACCCGGATCGCCGTGCACTGGTCGAGATGGAGCCGGAAAGTCGAGCTGGAATCCGGCGAAGCCTTGTTCAGCGTGACCCACGATGCGCACCATCCTTTCGTGGTGGAGTCCGGAGATCTGTCGATCCGCGATGTCGGCACCCGGTTCGACGTTCGCAAATGGCCGGAACAGGTCACGATAGCCGTGCTGGAAGGCGAGGTCGAGCTGGAAGATGCGCGCCATGCCAAGACACAGCGGTTGAAGGCGGGTGAACGGAACTGCTACCGCGAGAGCACCGGGCTCGGATACCGGCAACGGGCGGACGCGGAGCAGATCGAAGCCTGGACGCACGGCCGCCTGGTATTCAGGCACGCCCCGCTGGCCGAAGTTGCCGCCGAACTGGAACGCTATCACCCGGTGCGCTTCGTTATCGCCGACCCCGCCCTCGGCCGGGAGACCCTGAGCGGCGCTTTCGATGCCGACGATCTGGCCCCCTTCCTCAATGCCGTCGAGAAAATTTTGCCGGTCCGGGCGGAGCGCTCGAGCGGCGACACGATTGTGCTGGAGCGGTCCACGCGGAGATGAGTTCTTCCCCCTTCGACAAAAAAATGTCCGGTTTGCCCGCTCTCCTTCGTTAAGGAGTTTTGAAGACGATCAGCCGTCGCAAGACCCATAACCACAACAAAGGAGACGACCATGGTCCATAGCGACCGCCCCGTTCGCAAGCCGGGGCATCGGGGGAAAGCACTTCCGAAACCGTCCGCTCTGGCGCTGATTTTCGCCTTGGCAGGACGCGACGCCCTTGCGGGCGCCGACCGCTTCGATTTCGATCTGCCCGCACAGCCGCTATCCGCCGCCCTGGACAGCGTGGCCGACACATCCGGCATCAAGCTCATGTACGCCGACGCCGCGGTGCAAGGACTCAAGACCCAGGCGGTGCGCGGGCGCATGACGGCCGACGAGGCCTTGAAGCGGGTGCTGGCCCGGAACGGCCTGCGTCACGAATGGGTGGACAAGACGCTGGTGGCGGTGAAGGAGGATCCGCAGGCGCCGAAGGACGCCAGCGTCGCCCTGGACCTGGTATCCGTTACCGATTCGGCGGAGGACGAAAACCCCGGCTATGCCGCGATCCGCACCTCCACCGCGACTAAAACCGACACACCGATCATGGAGACTCCCGTGTCGATCCAGACGGTGACTAGACAGGTGATGGAGGATCAGCAGGTGGTGCGCGTGGAAGATGCCATCAAAAACGTCAGCGGCGTGCAGAAGAATTTCGGTTTTGGCGATCTGCGCGAAAACTTCACGATCCGTGGCTTCACCGCCGATGCCCAGATTTACCGCAATGGCGTCCGCTTGGGGCGAACCACGTTCGAAACGGCGCATTTGCAGCAGATCGAGGTTCTGAAGGGGCCATCCTCCGTTCTCTACGGCCGTATTCAGCCGGGCGGGATGGTGAACCTGGTGACCAAGCAGCCGCTCGATCAACCGTACTATGCGCTGCAGCAGCAGTTCGGTTCCTATGATTTTTATCGGACGACCATAGACGCGACCGGGCCTTTGACCGATGGCTTGAACTATCGCGTCAATCTGGCCTATCTCAATTCGGATTCATTTCGCGACCTCGTGGATCAGGAACGGGTATTTTTCGCTCCTTCGATCAGCTGGAAATTCGGTGAACGAACCACTTTCAATCTGGCCCTGGAATACACCCACGAAAATTCGGTCATCGACAGCGGCATCGTCGCCCTCGGTGATCGCCCGGCCAAGGTCAAGCGCAGTCAGTTCATGGGCGACCGAGGCGATTTCACGCAACACGACGGAATATTGCTGGATTTCAACTGGTCCCATGCCTTCAACGATGACTGGGCACTCAAACACACTTTTATCTACGATGACCGGGATTACCGGGAAAGTTATCGACCGGTCGTCGATTTCGGCAACGACGAATATCATCGCGGCTTGTGGCAGGTCGAAAATCCCCGGCGCACCTATGCCACGAGCCTGGATTTGAACGGAAAGTTCGAAACCTTCGGCGTCAAGCACAATCTCCTGCTCGGCGGCGATTATTATCGGCGCCAGGAACTCGGCGAAGGTTGCGCCGGCCCCGGACAGTCCGGCAACTGCTTGCCCTGGCCTCCCGGCATGGACGGCTTCGACCCGTTCAACCCGCGGGGAAATCCCGCGTTCAATTTCGACACCCATCGTTTTCCGTCGCGCCGGAGCTTCAACTACGACACGGCCTCCCTGGAAGAGTGGTACGGGCTGTACTTCCAGGATCAGATCACCCTGTTCGACCAACTGCATATCCTGGGCGGCGGACGCTACGACTGGATTCATCAGAAGAACACCAACCGCTGGAACCACTTGCTCTTCACCCAGAACCAGTTCGATGCCTTGGAAACCCAGTTTTTCAGCCCGCGTGTCGGCATCCTCTACCGTCCTTTCGAATGGTTATCGCTATACGGAAACTTCGTGGAGTCCATCGGCAGCAACCTGGGGCATTCCTTCAGCGGCGAGATCCTGACGCCGGAAACCGGCACGCAGTACGAGATCGGAACCAAGACCGAATTCTGGGACGGCCGTCTCATCGCCAGCCTGGCGTATTACCACCTCACCAAGGAGAACGTCCAAGCGGTCGATGTGGCGAATTCGGCTAACAGTACCTTCTATAAGACACAGGGACAGGCGCGCAGCCAGGGTATCGAGCTGGATGTGGCCGGCAGGATTACCGAGGATCTAAGCGTTATCGGAACCTATGCGTTCACCGATGCCCGAATCAAGCGGGACAACCAATTCCCCGACAACGAAGGCAATCGGCTTCCCAACGTTCCGGAGAACTCGGGCAGCCTCTGGGTCAAATACGACCTGCCGTTCGAATTCGTCAAAGGGCTGAGCCTGGGCACTGGTGCCTATGTCGCCGGTCAGCGGGAGGGAGATAACGAAAACAGCTTTCAGCTACCCGGTTACGTGCGCTGGGACGCCATGGCGGCTTATCGCTTCAATGTCGGGCCGACGCGGCTAACGGCGCAAGTGAATGTCACCAATATTCTGGACAAGACTTACTTCAAAGCGACCAACATGCTGGATGGCGCACCACGCGCAGGAATCACCGTCGGCGAGCCGTTGACCGTCCTGGGGTCGTTACGTCTGGAGTATTGAACGAACACCGCCACCGGAATATCCCGTCTCGTTCATCGTTCCGGGAAACCGGACGAGACGGGAGACAGGAACCGAACATGAATCGAACCGTCACCCCCTCCACCCATCGAAGGGTTCGCGAAAGCGGGAGAAGCCGCCGGCTGAGACGTCTCCAGGCCCGGCGCAGGCTTTGGCTGAAAGTCCACCTTTGGCTGGGGCTGGGGCTCGGTTTGTTCCTGGCGGTGATCGGAGTCACCGGCTCGGTGCTGGTGTTCTGGCATGAAATCGACGAGTCCCTGAACCCTGACCTGTACCGCGCATCGATCCCGCCCGGACCAGAGCGCAGGCCCTTGGACGAGATTCTCGCCGCAGCCGAGCGAGCCGCGGCGCCGGGCTGGGAGTCGGGCTGGCTCGACGCGCCGGACGGTGCGGGCATGAATTACGTGTTCAGCTTCTACTATCCCGAACAGACACCGACACCGCCGCCGGAGGAAGCGGCCGCGCTCAACATCGCCGTGAATCCCTACACGGCTGAAGCGGTAGGCCGGCGCGTCTTCTACCACACCCGGAATCCGCTCCGGCATTGCCTCATCGGCTTTGTCTTCAAGCTCCACTACGCTCTGCTGCTAAAGGACTTCGGCGTCATTCTGGTGGGAGCGATGGCCGCGCTGTCGGTCGTTTCCGTCCTCAGCGGCCTGATTCTCTGGTGGCCGCTGGATGGCAAATGGCGGCGGGTATTCACCATCAAGCGCCGCGCCAGCACGGTACGTTTCAACCATGACCTGCATCAGGTCTCGGGGTTTTACCCCGTGATCGTGCTTCTGGCCCTCCTCGTGTCGGGCCTTTACTTCAACCTTCCCGCGCAGTTCCGCTGGCTGGTGGAACGCTTTTCGCCCCTGACGCCGGAGCCCACCGCATCGGGCAATCCGGGCACGAATATGCCTTCAATCAATTTGGAAGCCGCCCTGGCGCGGTCGGAATATCCGGGCGGCGTGCCGCAGTTCTATTCGTTTTCCCCTGGCGATAAGGGTCTCTTCACCGCCTGCTATCGGGACGTTCCCGAATTGCGCCCCCACGTGCTCGATTCCCGCTGTCTGGTGCTCGACCGGCGCAGCGGCGAGCTCCTGCAGGTGCGAGATCCCGCCCATGGCAGCGGCGGCGACGTGTTCGTGCAATGGCAATGGCCGCTGCATTCCGGAAAAGTCTTCGGCTTACCCGGCCGCATCCTGGTGTTCCTCTCCGGCCTCGCCTGTCCGGTGCTGTACGTCACCGGGATCATCCGCTGGCTACAGAAGCGGCGGGCCAGGCAGTTCAAGAAACCGGCACAGAACCGTGGATTCGGGTGAGGAACGATCTCAACCTGCCGTCGAATTCAGAGAGCCGACCGGATTAGCGGGTGAAGTAATCGACAATGCTTTCCATTCGGACATCACAACTCCCGGAACTCTGGAAGTTTGCAGTTTTCGAATGCGCGCAATGAGGTCGGCGGCGTGTCGTTGCGCGTGATGCAAGACGGGACGATCTCCCTTATCCCAAGCAAGGACCATCGGCATCATCTCATTCTCGACCAGTACCACGCGGCACCGATAGCAATGGTAAGCAGGGTTACCGGCACCCCCACCATGGCATGACGTCGCCAGGTGATCACGATGTTCCGGCGTGCCGCTGCGTCCACGACGATGATGTTCGCGATGCTTCCGATGATCAGCAGATTGCCCGCGAAGGTGCTCGACAAGGCAAGGAGCAGCCCCGCGTCCGGATGGATGGCCATGGGCAGGAGCAACATCACGGCAGGTACATTGGACACGACGTTGCTGAGCAGGAAGGATGCGCCATAAAGCGGCCCGAGATCGTGCAAGTCGAGTCCGGCGTTCGCCAAGGCCGACACGGCCTGCCTGGGCAGCTCCGTCATCTCCAGGGCATGGTTGACTATGAATAGCCCGATGAACATCAGGATGATCTGCCAATCCACGAGACCGAGCATATGTCTCGAATGAAGTTTCCGCGACAGCAACAGTACGCCGGCGCCGCCTAAAGCCAATATTTCGCGCGGCCAACCGGAAAACAGAAACGCCGCGAACAGCGCGGCTGCAACGCTTAGCCCTTTTATCGTCTGCCAAGGATCGAAACGCGCATGCCGTTCGAGACGCGGGTCTTGGTCGACTCCGATCCGGCTCGGCTCGAACTCCCAACGTCCGCGCCAGCACAGTGCGATCAGCAGCCAGGTTATCGCAAGCCCCAGGCCCACCGGAACCGCGGCGTCTCGAAGATAATCGACGAACGACATTTTCAGGGTCTCGCCGATCAGCATGTTTTGCGGATTTCCGATGAGCGTGACGGCCGAGCCGATATTGGACGAGCAGGATAAGGCGAGCAGAAAAGGCACCGGATCGAGGCGACGATTCACACAGACATCGATCAATACCGGGGCCGTCGCGAGACAGACGACGTCATTGCTGAACACGCTGGAAAGCCCCGCCGCCGCAGCGATCAGGGCCGCCAAGAACACAGCTGGACTCACCCGGAGCGTGCCGAGTTTTTCCGTCACCAGCGTATAAAATCCGCCCAGCCGCAACTGAGCCGAAATGACCATGAACGAGAAAAGAAGAATCAGGGTGGGAACATGAAGCGCCCTGCCCGCTTCCTCGAGCGTGAGCGACTCGGTGGCAATCAGAGCGATCGCGCCGAGCACCGCAATGCCTGTACGATCGAGCTGGAGAAAAGGCAAGCCGCCCAAAATCATGCCGATATAAACGAGGGAGAAAACGATAACGATCGTAGCGATCACGATTGAAGGTCCGATTCCGCAAAATGGCGCGAAGTATAACCTGGCGGCACCTTCCGGAGCTCGATACCTGCCCGTGTCGCGGCAAATCCGGCTGCCTGCGGCCGGACCGCGGTATTCATCGAAAAACGACAGGCGTAACGGTGTTTATCTCGATATTCGGTAGAAACACAACCGGCTCGGCTTAATCTCAAGGAATCGTCTTTTTGTCACACCGGCCGATCACTCGTAATGTATTGCTTACATAATTTCCGGAATTCAAAAATAGCCCGTATGATACTTAGTTAGTCGAGTAACATGACTGTCCGCTCATGAGATATCGGTCCCGGCAGGAGTCATAGATGCGTGTTCCATACTCCGTTGAAGCATCGGCCATATCTTGCTCGCTCCTGAATCATCAAAACCGTTTTTCGAGTGGTTTTTACTGTACATAATATTCCTCTGTCCGTTATGATTGCCTCATCTTCATTGATCATGCTGAGATTCACCTGATACACTCGGGATCCATCGTTAACCGGAATATCATCGGCTAACGAGAGTGACTTTAAAATGGACTTTAAAGCCATGGCAGGATTGCTATATGTCAAACCCAGAATCAGTTATCAAACCGATCGAGCGGGATTCTCTTACATTAACCGAGTCTGCTTTTCGATTATCTTGGCTTTTGCCAAGATCGTTATACAAAAACAAACTCTCGATACTAATGTATCATGGCGTAGTGCGGCGGCCGTTATCGGTGCCGGATTACTGCTTTATTACCGAGGCTCAGTTTCGAGAGCAGATGGAATACCTCGCCAAGTATTGCCGAGTCGCCGCTTTGCCGGACGCGATTCAGCGGCTGCGATCCGGATCCATCGACCGTCCGACCGTGGTCATTACGTTCGACGACGGTTATCAAAATGTCTTTGACGTCGCTTTTCCGATCCTGCGGGAATTCCATTTTCCGGCAACGGTATTCGTAAACACCGGCTTTGTCGGAACTTCGAAGACGATTTGGTTTTGCCGCTTGATTCAGGCGATCGCAAATACGTTTATGCCGACTCTTGAATGGCAAGGCCTTAAATTTAACCTATCCACAGTAAACGCCAAGGCCATTGCATCGAGAAAACTACAGTGTTACCTCAAGAAACTGGAACACTGCGATCTTCTGGAACAGCTCGAGCGAATTATCGAGAAGCTCGAGGTTGATAGCAGTCTTCTCGATTCCTCATCGGATTTTCGGATCATGGATCGGGACGCGATAACTGCCATGACTAACTCCGGGCTAATCCATTTTGGGGCTCACACGGCTTCTCATTCGATCCTTACGAGAGTTCCGCTTAAGGCAGCACGTGATGAAATCGATGAAAGTATTGGTTCGATATCCGACTGGACGGGCCAAGCTTGCCGGTTATTCGCATACCCGAACGGTGGGTCCACCGATTACGATTACAAAATAATTCATATTCTTAAAGACTTCGGAATCCTCGCAGCAGCAACAACCATTCAGGGACCGAATACGGCACATACGCCAATGCTGGAACTTAGACGCTATGGCGTCCACCCCGGTCTAACTCGAATGTCGTTCCAATGCAAGGTGCACCATGTACTTTATCGTTCCAATGCCGAGGTCAGCTGAGAGCGTGTTCCATCCCGGTGTACGGATTCGTGCCAGCCGATACGTGGGCAAGGGATTGCTGACCTACATATCCGAATCCCTTACACCGATTCGGAAAACGCTCGAACGTCGAATGGCACCAGGTTGCGCGGACGGTGACGCTCGAATACCGAGTTATCAGGAGGAATTTGTCCGCTCCAGAAGTTCCTGATAGATGTTTTCGAGCTTTCGCACCTGATTTCGAACATTAAAACGCGCCTCGGCGACGTCTTGTCCGCCCTGCCCCAGCCGCAGCGCCTCGTCCGGCGTACGCAGCAGACGAACACAGGCTTCCACCAGTTGCGTTTGGTCGGCAGGAGCGACAAGCAAACCGTTCTTGCCGGGTTCCACCATCTCGGGGACTCCGCCGACACGGCTCGCCACGATCGGCAAACCGCTCGCCATCGCTTCGGCCAACACGGTCGGAAGCACATCGTCGAGTGTGGGAAGCACGAAAAGGTCGCTGCCTCCCAATATCTCCGGAATATCGTTGCGAGCACCGGCAAATAACACTCGATCCGTTAATTTGTAAGTCGTGGCGAGCGACTTCAACTGACTTTCGAAAGGGCCGGCACCGACGATCAGATAATAGGCGTTCGGCACGGCTTCGAGGATGTCCGGCCACGCTTCGATCAGGAATTGGATTCCCTTTTCCCGACGCAATACCGCAACCGTGACGACCAATGCCGCATCCGCCGGTATCCCGAAGGTCTTGCGCACTGCCGCTCGGTCTGCTTCATTGCGACGGCGAAAGGAACTCGTATCGATTCCGTTGTAGAGCACCGAAATCCTTTCCGGCGGCACACGCCCTTTGGCCACGGCATAATCGCCGACCGCCGCAGAAACCGCGATGATTTTGTCGTGAAAGTTTCTCAGGGCAAACCACGCGACTTCGCTTCTGCGGATTTCTTTTGACGTCGCTTCGGGATAGGCAAATGTATGCAGAGTGTGCACAGTCGGAAGACCGACGATTTTGGCGGCAATACCGCCGTGTACCGTGACCGTTTCGAGCTGGGTATGTACCAGATCGATTCCGTGACGCCGGAGATAGCGCACGAGCGACACCACATTCATGAAATCGCGGATACCCGAAGCCGGCAGCAGATCCACCGGCACCCCCAACCTCTCGATTTCGGCGGCAATGGGATTTCCGTCACGGACCCGAAACACGCAAACACGGGGCTCGTATCGATTCCTGTCGAGATGCTGGAGATAATTGAACAGCATCCGCTCGGCACCTCCCATACCAAGAGAATCGATCATGAACAGTATGCGGTCAGGATGCGGCTTTGGCATGGCGGTTACCCCAACCGAGATTCGCCTTGATGGCGCGGCGGCCCTGGTAGGCCAGCTGATATGCTCTGAGAATCAGCCAACCAGGCATGCTCGTGGCAATCCGTAAACGCAGGTCCGTCCTCGCCGTGCTGGTCCATAACGACTTGTAAGGCTCCTCGCCGCGAAGAAAGTCGAATTCCTCGGCACCCTCGCTGATTGCCTCTCGAACCGCATGCAGCATGATTAAGGCGCCCGGGCTGCACTCGGACCAAGCTGGGTCGTAGCCCGATTGGTAAAAGCTGAATTTGCCGCCGAATTTGTAGCAATAGATGGCCGCGATCACTTGCTCCCCGACGGTAAGCAAGTACAGCCGAAGCCATCCTTTGTCCAGAAAACGCTCGGCAACCGCGGTATGAAACTCGATCGCCCGCTTCTGCGCGAACGCTCCGGGGTTACCCTTTTGCTGCTGCCTGGCCTGATGCAAACGCACGAGCTCACGGATAGCATCTGAAAGCTCTGCTTTCGTTTCGACCCTTCGATAGCTGACCGGCCCGCTCGCTCGGGCCTGAAGCCGTTTGGCCTTGCGGGTGAAGTTATATCGGCTTTGTTTCCCGATCGAGGCCCAATAACCGTCCCACGTATCGGGAAGCGAAAGATAAGGGCAGATCGAGTCGATCGCCATGTGGCTGGCATCATCAGGCCGTTGCTCGATGGTATCGAGGAGTGCCTTGACAAAGGCCGAATCGGCTTTCATGGCATCGAGCCGGACGACATCGTGCTCGACCGACTTTCCGACCAGGCAATCGACGAAGAATGGCATTGCCGCATGGCTATGGCTTGGTTTAGCGATCACGTCGAGATGGTCGATGACCCGGTCGCCGGCCATGAACGATAGTTGCCGCAGGCGGAGACCGGCGAGATTTACCGTTTGCAAAGCGAGCGGCAACAGCCCGACCAGCCGGCCATCGTTTCCGTCGCGAGCTGTAATGACCCACGGCTTATAGCGTCCTCGGCCAAAGCAGGTCCACCATGTGGATATCCACTCCCAGGTGAGGAATATATTTCCCAGCCCGGATGCGTCGAGCAAGGCATTCCATTCCGATGCGAGCGCGAGAAATCCCTCTTCCGATTGAACGATCTCGATCTTGATCATCGTATTACCGTCCGTGCGTCGTTTGCCGATGAAGCTGTCTTTCCGCGGACGGCGGGTCCCAAGGCGATGTCTTGGAGTACCGCCAACATGTCTCTGGCTACGGAATTCCAACTGTACCGTCTCTCGGCGAGCGCTTTGGCATCCTTGCCCATTTTTTCGGCGAGATCCGGGGCCGCCAAAATCTTTCCAAGTGCATCGGCCAAGGCCGGCGGAGACGCAGGCGGCACAAGGAGACCGGTGATTCCGTCTTTTACCACCTCCGGAAAATTGCCGACCGAGGTCGCCACGACCGGCTGACCGAAAGCGTGGGCTATCATCAGCGGCCCGCTTTGAGTGGCGCTGAGATACGGAAAGGCCACAACCGTAGCGAGCTGAATCAATTCGCTCACCTCATGGTTGGGTATGTAACGAATATCGAAAATCGTGCGCCGCTCTATTCCTAACTCCCGGGCCAGTCTGCGCAATTCGTTTACGTCGACCGATTGCGTCGGGTAGCCCGCGACAACCAATTTGGCTCGATATTTATCGCTCTCGATCAAAGCAAAGGCGCGAAGGAGATCGGGAACGCCCTTGCTCACCCGAAGATTGCCGAAAAACAGTACCAGCCGGTCGGAAGCCTCGATGCCATAACGCTCGGCTAAGCCGACCTTTTGGGCCTGACTGAAAAATAGACTGGACACCCCGTGCTGGATGATGTGGACGCGCTCGGAAGGCACCTCGAGCTCGGCCAAGAACCGATCCCGATTTATTTCCCCGTGGATAAACACGGCGGAGAACGCTTTATATACGGTTTTCTCGAAAAACCCCGTCGTCCGATCGATCAGGGCATTGATTCGAGACAAGCTCGGATCGCGAAACTCGTACTCATGGCACACGTCCGCCAAGACCAGGCCATGACGCTTAAGCCTTCGAAGAAAAAGCGAGACTCCGGGAAAATAGAACCGTCCGAACAGAATGACGTCGGGTTTCTCGGCGATCAGATAATTCGTCAGGCGAATCCACTGGCCGAGTAGTCGAGAAAACCTCAACACTCTTCGGCCGGTCCACCAGAACCGGCGCCAGGTTTTCGCCAGGACTCCTCGCGGCTGCTTTCGCACTGCGCGCGAATCGACGATCTTCCACAGATGCAATCGCTTGTCGACACGAAAATTATGCGGACAGCCGCTGAGTTCATACTCATCTGCGGTCACTAAAGTGATGTCCGCTCCGGCATTCGCGAGTCCGGTGCATAACTCGTAGGCATAGTGCACCAACCCTCCCTGGCCCGTAGGCTCGACGACAAATATCCTCATCTTAAATCCCTGTCTTATATATAAGGTACCGACAACTTCCCTGTATCAGCACTGACGCCATGAATCGCTCGATGATCCAACAACCGTGAGGCCCGGCGATTTCCGCCCTCGATAAACCCCACACGGAAGATCAAAAACCTTGGCTAGTCAGCGAGATTACGGTTTCCCTCAGCTTGAATTCCGCACGCGATCGAGGGAATGGCGATTTGCTCCGAGGAATAGCACCCGTCGGACGGAGCAGCGAATGCTGGCCCCCAATGGGACCTCGGGTTTAGATGAAGCGGAAACGGTGCGCTGTCCATCGCCAGACTCTCCGCAAGTCGACTATCCTCCTTGAATGGGCCGGGAACGAGAACGGTCCGGCCGAAACGTTTTTCACTATATCAAACAGTCGTCGGATGAGAAAAGACGAACAATCACGACTTGTGTCGCCTTTCTATGGTGCAAGGGGTATGTGCTTAACCGTCGCTCTCCGGCGACCCCTCGACTTTCCGATCCCTTACATGCGTTTCGGGTGTCATTTCCGCCCCCTCCAGTGACCCCATTTTCGCTGCGTACGCCCGGCGCGTCCTCTTCCATCGAACCACACATCTTTTTGGATAGGAGCGATCCTCTGTCGCATATCAGCGTCGATTGATAAGTAATTCTACGTAGTCGGCGACACCCCCAAAAAGCCAATCCCGCGTCAGCTCTAGGTTTGATCGATATTGGCACGGCACATGCTTTCATCGGCTACGCAAGTGACGAGCGACTACCCGACAACAAAAATTGGTTTTACTTCAATCCACTTGCGCTTTTTTGCTTGGAAACTGAAGCGTTAAACATGCTTGCCTTTGTGCCCCTTAGGTAATTGGCGGTCTCGGATATCCGACCCCGTGAGTAGGGCAACACGCTGCTCCCAGAGCAGTTCCCCCGAAAAACATTCGGGCCTACTCAATCAGCCTTGAATAACCCAGTAATGAATGTCACCGACGTTTGCCTTCATCAAACGTGGCTGATGCCTTTTTCATCACTGAGTTATTCGAAGCGGTACTTAAGACACATGGGATTCAGCCATAGCTTAAAAGGGGGGGCTCGTACTTTTGGAAAACGAATGGAACTGCTTGAACAGCCGGTAGTTCGACCAACGCTGAACCTGTCAGGAATGATGGAGTTGGTCCCAGGGACGCTAAAGCTCGGTGATTACGGCGGTTTAGATCAGCCGTCGCACTGAAGCTTACATAACCTGGCATGGCCGCGAAGAGCCGCTATGCCTCGAATTTGTAGCGAAAAAATCCCACGGGAGAAACCATGAAATTTGTAAACTCTTACCTTCCTTCAGCCAAATGCGCCGAAAAACGAGTTGCCGACGGTCGCAGCCATAGAATCGTACGCAAAGCCGTCCATGGCCTGTCGATAGCAGCGACCCTGGTCATGGCTCAATCGGCCGGTGCCGCCGACGATTATGTTCGTCCGTTCGGCCCGAACGCGCCCTGGAACCGACCGGTGGACGGGCTGCCGCGTCATCCCCAGTCCGATGCCTTGACCAATCGCCTGTGGCAATATTCGCCGTCGCGGGTCGGCAATTTCAATCTGTCCTTCAGCGGCTATACCTATCCGGTGTACATGGCCGGCACCGCGAAGGGCTCTTACCAGGTCCAGGCGGGGATGGGTAACCTCAACGGTACCAAGATCCCCTGGAGCCCGGACTGGAAGCCCGCGACCGGCTCCGATGGCCAGGTGATCATCCTCGACCCGGACAGCGGGCAGGAGTGGGATTTGTGGCAGGTGAACTTTAACGGCTCCCGGATTCGCATCTCGAACGGCAATCTGGTGCCGGGCTCGTACTTGACCAAGGAAGACGGTTTCAAACCCTCGCGCGGCTGCGGCATTTCCTATCTCGCCATGCTGGTGAGACCGGAGGAGATTGCCCAGGGCAAGATCGAGCACGCGCTGTCGATGCCGAGCCGGAACACCGCGAAGACCTTCGTAGCGCCGGCCACCAAGTCGGACGGTCGGGTTACCCAGAACGGTATGCCCATGGGCACCCGGTTTGCGCTGAACATCACCGATGCCGAGATCGACGAGTGGGTGAACTCCTTGCCGAGCGAATTGTCGGACCAGACCCGCCAGGCGGCGCGGATCATCGCCGTAGCGCTTAGGGATTACGGCTGGTTCATCTCCGACACGGCCGGCGGCGCGCACTTCCAGTTCGAGGACAACGCCACCGCCAAAGCCAAATGGGAGGCGCTGGGCTTGGGAGAGCAATACATCAACTATAAGAACTATCCCACCGATCTGCTCGATGGCTTGCTGACCAAACAGCGTATCTATGCGATAGCTCCTAGCGACCAATACTGATCGAGCTTATCGGTACGGAAACCCTGCGTGCGCGTTTTCTCGAGATAAGACAGTTCGTCCGTTCCCTCTCAAAGTGAGACCGCACGCAGGGTAAATACCGACTGGGCTAGCCCAAGCCGAGCAGTTCTGAACCCACGTCGCCGTATCCGCCTCCCCGCGATTCGATTGCGAGAGGCGATAATCGTCGGTCGGCTCAGCACTACTCCGAACTCTCCCTCAGCCGGGTTTCGACACTCGGCCACGTCGATCCATCCTCGGGCGGGATTTTTCTCGCCCCGGGATGCATTCATAGATCAACCGAACACCGGAAAAATCGGTTTCGCCAACCTTTCCCTCAGGCTGCTCATGCGTCATGAGGCGCGAGTCGCTCGCGATCTCATAGGCGGAACAGTCCGCCGACGGTCCTAAATCGTTCCAGATACTGCTGGTCCTTTCCTCAAACCTCAAAACAGCGGTATGAAGAGCCCGTTGAGCATCAGTATTTTCCGGATTTGATCCATGAAACCCGCAACCTTCGCCACCCCGCGCTTCGGCACAAAAACGACATCCGTAGGCTGAAGCAGAAAATCCGAATCGCTTAACTCGCCGTCGAGGATATTTTCCACATCGACTTCATGCGTCAACGGTTGGTTGTTGGGTCCTTTTCGGATGACGGTGACATCGTTGATATTTGCAGTCTCCAGGAATCCCCCGGCTTCGTCTATGGCTTGGAGGACCCCGATCTTGTTTCTTACCGTGATGAATCCGGGCTTTGCGATGTCGCCCGCCAAGTAGACCCTCGGCTCGGTAAGCGTCCGGACAAGCACCGTGACGGCAGGATCTTTCAACTCTCCGGAATAGGCGTTCGTCAAAACTTCGTCGAGCTTCGCCGGGTTTATCCCTGCCGCCTGCACGTCGTCGATCAGTTGGAGAGAAATCTTGCCATCCGGCCGCACGATTACCGACTCGTTGAACTCAGGGGTATAAAAGAATTTCACGTCCAGCTGATCTCCGGGCTGAATGATGTAATTAGGCGGAACCTCATACCTGCTCTCCACCTCGGCCAATGCTACGCTGGGATCAAGGACGGGCCGGTTAACCGTACACCCATAGCAGCCCATGATGATGATCAGCGTCATCAGCCCTGCCAGACGACCGGAAATAGCTTTGCGACCTCGCGCAATCGGGTTGACTCCGTTCATAGCATCCTGTCCATTAGATAAGTCGTGGTTTACAAAAATACGTGACGTAATTCGGTACCTGGTTTACGAAAGCTCGACATCTAGCATTCTTTCGCTGCCTTAACGCCTGACGGCATCGAGTATCGTATTTGCTCCCTTAATAACGACCTCCTTTTCTAAAAGCCATAGTGTTCCGAAATAAGCGGCGGCTCCCGTTACTCCGGCAACCAACAGTTGCACCACGGGAGGCTGATCGCCGATGCTGTAGACCAGCGGGGTGGTAACAATGGTGAGCGCGGTCCCGCCGACAAACGCCGGCCTGAGTGCGCGCATCAATTCCGACACCGTAACCCCTATCACCCGTACGATTACGAACAAATGAACGATTTTTACTAGGAATGCCGTTGCGATTAGGCTCAATGCCACCCCTACGAGCTGGTATTGAACACCCACGAGAAGTAAAGGAATCAGTATTATGATGTGTAGTATGCCCATTTTTAACAACAGTGCCGGGCGTCCAATTGCCTTATAGATATCACCCGCTGTCGTTCCGATCGAGAAAATAAGAAATGCAACAGGCAGCAACCGGAGAATCGGAATCGCGCCCAACCACTGAGCCCCGAGCAAAACCTTGACTATAGGTTCCGCTGTGATAATGAGACCGAGAGAGATCGGAACAATAAAAACCTGAACGTATTGGGTTACCGAAAGAAATGCTCGTCGCAGCAAGTGGGGCTGGTGCTGTATCGTCGCTAACGCGGGAAACATCGCTCCCGCCAATACCACCCACACATTCATAATCAGTAGATCGACGATACGATAAGTTATCGAATATATCCCGAGCGCCGCATCTCCGAGGGTTCGTCCAATAACGATAAACTCGATATTCGATACAAGTGCGTTAATCAGGTTAAATGCCATGAAGGGTATGCTGAACTTCAAAAGGCGGCCAAGCTGTGGCTTTTTGATGCGCATCCTGAGTTTTTGCCGCAGTGCGATGCGCGCTAGGATGACGCCCGAAAGCGAACTCGATAGCTGTCCGATGATCAGCGACCATGCCCCGAATCCTTTGACGGCAAGAACGATCGTGACAACTGCTTTGATAAGCAATCGCCCGAGATCCGGTATCAGCTTTTTGCGAAACGCCAAATCCCGCTGAAGAAGCGCAATGTGGACCGAACCGAAAGGATCGATGAGGAACGTCAAAGCAAGTATCCGCAACATCGGCTCGACCGCCGGTGCGCGAAAAAAGACGGCAACCGCCGGAGCTATGGCGAAGGTAAAAAGAAAAAAAAGAATTCCGATGACCAGATTCGCAGCGTAAACGGTGTTCGCCGCTTCCTGTACATCGTTTCGCTGCTGTATCAGGGCGCTTCCTAAACCCAAGTCTTGCAGCAGCGAAAAGTATGAAATGATGATTGTCGCTAGACTGACTATCCCGAAGGTTTCGGGTGGCAAGAGCCGGGTAAGTACTGCCATGGTGATCAGTACGACGCCTTTGCTCAGTGCAAAAGACGCGTAGTTCCACGCCACGGCATGTACGGTCTTTCTGCCAGCATGAATCATTGTTCAATCCCTTGTCGCGAATTCGTTCGCAGGCCATTCTTATGACGTCATGTCATAAGTCCCAACTCTGCTTACAGCACTATTAAGGCAGAACCCTACCGGTCTGCCCTCCTTGTTCATCGTGCGATACACAAACCGACTGGCGCTTCGTACTCTAATATAAATCTTGCCGATACGCCAAGAGATGCGATTCCCTATTGTATTGTTGATACACGTCGCCCGTTGCGTGCATCACGCCGAGTTCCTCCTGGCTGTTATCTCGACCGGGGCGAGTGGCGGCTTAACGCCTTTGTTACACTGGCCGTCGTCGCATGTTTCGAAACCGGCTCAGTTGCTATGACTTAGTTGAACCTCTATCGGCCAGTTGGACTGCCGGGACAGCGGAAAGATTCAAACAAAGTTATTCTTAACAATATCGAGCTTCGAAAAGCCGATTTTTTGTTGATTTTTGTCTATTCTGATTACGCGACTGTTTGATATAGTGAACGCATTCGGCCGGACTTCGCGCAGTCCCGGTCCGTCCCAGGGAGGATAATCGACTTTTGGAGTCTGGCGATGGACAGCACCCCCATTCACGCGAACCCGAGACACTGCCGTGCAGGCGGATTGTCGCGGCCGCGTTACTCTCCGGCCGGTCTCGTTGCCTGGCCGTTCCTGCATCACGATGTTGAATACCGTCCTCTAGCTCATCTAAATTTGTCGGAGTGCAGCAAAACTTTCGATCTGCATTATGACGGCTTTGAAGCGGTCCCGATCGCTCGAGCTGTCGACGTCGACATTCATTCCGCTGCACCCAAGGTGAATTTAGCGCCTGCGCACAGCCGGCCGAAGCGCGGAAGTCAAACCCGCCGCCTTGGAGCTATCCTGACGGCTTATCGTTCAATTTATCGGAGGTAAAAATACATACAGCGATTGCGCGCAGCACAAGGACTTGATGCAGCGCCCTCTCACTATTCGGAGAATCTTAACGGACAGATAGAGAGAATAAAGTTTGCAGAAAAGGAGTGTTTGCAAATGAAATCTATTTCAAAGGACTTGCTTGGTCTGCTTACGACTGTCTTTATACTTTTCGGCCTAAATACCTTAGATCTGGGAACGGGTTCGATCGCCAGCATCTCCACTCCCACAAAAATTTTAGCCGCCTTGTCGGTGCTCACTATCGTGGCGGGCTGGAAATTCTGGACCAAACATTCCATATACCTGCCTCTCCTATTAGTTATAAGTACAAACCTCGCTTTATCGGCACGCCATAATACCCAATACAATAATTACATCTTCGGTTTTTTAGAAACCATTCTTCTGAGTATATCGGTGTATTTCTCCCATGCCGTCGCCAGGTGGATGGCTTACGTTTCAGAGGAACTGGAAAGCATGCTCTTGAAAGATCTGCATAAACCGATCGCCAAGCTCCCGGACTCCATGAATGAAATCAATACATATCTTTATCAAAGCAGGCGATCCGGAAATCCGCTTAGCGTTATCGTATTAGACGTGAAGGAAAACCTTAACAAATACTCGCTATCCCACTATCGAAAAATGATATTTCATGAGCTTGCCGAACGCTACTTGAAGCGCTATCTGACGGTAAAGTTGATAAACCGGATCGTCGCCGGGTTTCGACGCAGCGACATGATCGTAATGTGTACCGAGCATGACTCCCGGTTGTTAATCATGTGTCCGTCAACAAGTCTCGAAGCATGCAATACCGTGGCTCAACGGATACAAACGAGCGCCAAGAAGGATCTGGACCTTCCCGTATCGGTTGGTGCAGCGTCTTTTCCAAGCGATGGGTTCACACTTGAAGCCTTAATCAAAACCGCCGAGTCAAATATCGTGGATGGCAAGCAGCCCCTGCCTGTCGAAGAAACCGAGGAGCAAGCTGCATGATTACCCCAACGCTAAGAGAGCGATATGGAAATGATCTCGACTGGTTAGGTCGATTCAAGCCAAGACTAAGAATCTCAAATAACCAGGGTTACTTGATAGCCAAGCGGCTATTCGACATGCTATTTGTAATACTTACGAGTCCATTATGGATACCGCTAATATTAATTATTTCATTGTTCATTAAACTGGAATCTCCACGAGATCCCATTTTCTTCTTACAAGAAAGGACCGGTAAGAACGGCTATCGGTTTTGTATCTTTAAATTCAGAACCATGGTTCCAAATGCTGAAGCGCTCAAATGTGAACTCATGCACTTGAACGAACTACAGTGGCCGGACTTCAAAATCCAGAATGACCCGCGGATAACCCGCGTAGGAAAGATATTGCGGAAAACGAGCCTGGATGAACTCCCGCAAATTTTTAATCTCTTGTTCGGCCAAATGACGTTAGTCGGACCACGGCCGACATCTTTCCGCCCCGAAACCTACCGGCTCTGGCAAACCGAACGCCTGGATGCAATACCGGGAATCACGGGCTTGTGGCAGATTCTGGGTAGAAATAAGACTGAGTTCGACGAACGCTCACAACTCGATATCGCTTACATTCAGCGAGCCTGTCTCCGACTCGACCTGGAAATCCTTCTGCGAACTTTCCAGGTAATACTGACCCGGCGCTCACTCGGTTGTTAGCAAACTGAGCCGGACGGGCTCGCAATGCAAATTGTTCCCTTAAGGGAGAACAGTGCAATTTTCGATCGAACATAAGGAGAAAAGAGTGTCTGCAAAACCATGGACTTGGCTATCCCAACCTGAAGGGATCGGGCGGCGGATCGCCGCACAAAAATGGGATCTTTTGGCCCTAGGCACGAGTGCGCTGGTGCCGGTTGTATTGATTTCCCAACTGGAAGCTCTTCAATTGGCACTGATGTTCATTGTCGTGTTTGTCGGAATTCCAGCCGCCGTTCTCACTTTTGCACGTACCGACTGGGGTTTGGCGGCATTGACATTCATCATTTATACGAATGCCTCGGATGTCGCCATCGAGCACGGTGCACCATCGCCGACTAAGTTGTACGGCGCCGCGCTGCTCACCGCATTCACGCTTCGCTTCATCGGTGGCGATAGACCCGTTGGAGCCGCCAAACCGGCCCTGCTCGTCCTGATATACATGCTGCTCGTCTTGGCGTCGTTATCCTATTCGGACTACTTTCGGGACGCACAGGAATTCGTCTTCAATAACATCAGGGAAGGAATGATTTGTATTCTCATAATACTAATATCACGAACTGCCGCCTCGTTTAGGCTCTTGATTTGGGCACTAGGATTCGGTGCACTATTCTTAGTATCCATGAATTTTGCCCAATTTGTTACTGGTGCTTATTGGTTCAAGTTCGCTGGATTTGCAAATGCCGAATATGATGAGCTCGCAAAGGAATTGGGCGATTATCGGATATCGGGCCCTTTGACCGACCCCAATTTCTATGCCCTCATCCTTCTACCCATAGTGCCATTATGTATCGAGCGGCTGTTAAACGAACCCATTCGGTTGCTTCGCCCGCTAGCGGCAATTACGCTCGCTTTGGTACTCCTGGCCATCAGTCTCACCTACTCTCGCGGCGCACTTGTGGGCATATTCGGAATGCTGTGCCTTGCACTTATGCACATTCGCGTTTCTCCCAAGGTGTTAACATCAGGCCTCGCCGTACTAATCTGCCTGCTCGCCCTTGCTCCGAGTGCTTATGTCACTCGTATAAACGATATGGTCGCCACGTTTTCCGGAGAGAAAGATCCATCCGAAACCAGCGCCGCAGACATTTCGGTCGACGGACGCAAGGCGGAGATGCAAATCGCGTTGCGTATGTTCGCGGATAACCCGTTGTTCGGAGTTGGAGCCGGTAATTATGTTTTCAATTTCCAGCGCTATAGCCAGGACTTACACCTTATGAATCGCGGCGAAAATCGAAACGCACATAGTCTTTATCTTCAGATAGCCGCTGAACGAGGACTTATCGGTTTGGTGAGTTTCGGAGCTCTGCTATGGTTTATGGTCAAGAGCCTGAAGCAGGCAAGATACACGTTCGAACAAGCAGGACGCCACGACTATGCAACTTTGGTAACTGCCTTTAGCATAGGAGTTTTCGGTTTTCTTGTGAGCAGCTTGTTTCTGCACGACTCTTATCCAAAATATTTTTGGATTCTGATGGGAATTGCCCTTTCTTTACCGCAAGCAGCCGAGTGGGAAATGGCTCACTCTGGTAAGCGTTCGCTCTCTACTTAACTTTTTCAATAACTCACTATAGGGATATAACAGTGATGCTCTCTAATCGTCAAATACGAGATTCTAATTTGGTCGCCATGGTGATCAGGCATAAACGCAAGGCTTTGGTGGCTTTCTTAGTAGCCTTATCGGCTGGAGCAATTACCGCAATTCTTGAAAAACCGGTTTATGAGGCACATGCCGCGTTGTTGTTCAACCTGGGTCGTGAGTACAAATACATACCTGAATTCAGCGGCCCCTATAGTAGCTCTAGGCGTGAATTCAAAATGGAGGAATTGCTCAACACGGAGTCGGAGCTTCTGAATAGCACAGACTTACGGCAAAAAGTAATCACTTCGATAGGCATCAAAACGCTATACCCTGAACTTAAAGACGCAAATCCTCAGGATCAATCCGTAATGGATGCGGCGCTATTGAATTTCGACAAAGCTCTCGCCGTCAAAAGCGTGAAAAATTCGGGCGTCATCCACGTCTATTTTGCCCATCCGGATTCGGTTGTCGCGAAGCGGGTCGTCGACTTGCTCGTTAACAGTTTTATCGATAAGCACGTCCGAATTTACGGAGAGTCCCGCGCTCCGTTTTTCGAGCAAAAACTCGCCGAGTACACCGTAGGCCTGCAAGAAGCCACGCAGAGTCTACGCGACTTCAAGCAACAGTACGGGATAATTAACGTCGACGAACAGATACGGTTACTGTTGCAAAGACAGTCAGCCGTAGAGGAAACGCTCCGGCTTTCCAAATCGAGGGCTAATGAACTGTCTCATAAATTGGCCGCTCTGCAAAAGTTGAAAAACAGGGTTCCGCGGAATGATCCGTTGTCCACGGGGGTGGACTTTGCGCAGCAAAGGCTCCTCGAGCTTCAGCTGAAGGAGCAGGAGCTTTTGCGGAGATACAATGAAAACAGCAGGACCGTGAGTGAAGTTCGACAAGACATCGATAACGTGAAGGCATTCATGCGCCAGAACGAAGAGGAAAAAGCGGCGCAGATTCGGCGTCAGCCGAACCAGGCTTACTGGGCGCTGGAACTGGAAACGACCCACCTCGAGCCCGAATTGCTGAGCGTCCAGACAACCATTAAGGATGCCGAGCAGACCCTGAGGCAGGTCAACGATCAACTATCGGTCATCAATATGCATAAGGGAGAATTGCTTAATCTTGAAACGCGGCTAGCGGTAAAGGAAGGCCTCTATCGTGATTATCTGAGCAAACTCGAGGAAACCAAGATTTCCGAAGAACTGGACCTCAAGAAAGTTACCAATGTCCGCGTCTTCCAGGAGCCCACGATATCTCCGAAGCCATTAAACGCGGCAAGACTCTTAAAGGTAATGGTTGGTGCGCTTTTTGGGCTTTTGGCTGCCTTCATCGTGGCCTACTTTGCTGAGTTGAAGCGACGCGGGCTTTACACACCGGAAGGTGTCGAAGAAAAGCTCGGCGTGCCGGTCCTGGCTCGAATCCCGTCCCCATAAAGACCTTCGAACGGAGTGGCCGGCATTTGGGAACAGTGGACACACTCGGCTGGGTAAACCCGCTGTCGTCAGCGGATGGGCGGTCTCGAGGCCGCCCTACCCCGCTCGACGGCTGTGCACCTCCTTTCGATGGACGATCCGTCGGCGCCTGACTTCCTGCGGACTATCGTCGTGCCGTCTCGATGGGCCTCAGGGCATCCGTGCGCCCCACGCCCCACAGCCACAACACTGATCGAACGTCCTTGGAAGCTGCGATCCGCTTGCCGGAGTCGTAACCGCTTCATCAGCAGACCGAACTCACCATCGAAAAGGAAAGCGCTCGCAGAACGAATCTGCCCTCACTCCGTACGGCGCGCTTTCTCCCAAAGAACGGTCTGCCTACCTTTCGAATACCTCACCAGACCGCGGAAGGACGCAAAATTTCCGCTCGCGATGTAATACCAAATCCCCAACAGCCCTACCTTCCAACCGAACTTTTCCGAGATCCATCCAATAACGGCCAGGAAACCAAATGCGATTTGGGCCCAAAATAATGCAATCACTATTTCGGGAGTATCCGGTAAAAACATCAATCCCGCGCTGGAAAGAAAGACACCGGCACTGAAGAACGGCAGGAAGAGACGCATGACCTTATGAGATACCAATTCGAAAATTGCGAGCTTGTCGTTCCATGGCCATAATGCCCGAGCATCCAGGAGCATCTGAAAGCGTCCGGCTGTAATGCGCTGCCTTCGCAAAACCTCGTCGCGCGTGGACATCGCCGAACTTTGGAAACACAGCGCCGCCGGATCGTAGATGACTCGAAATCCTTTCCGCAATGTCTGCATGGCGAGGCAGGCATCATCGAGAATCATATTGGTCGGTATAGGCTCGAATATCGATGCGCGAATGGCGAGCATCGCCCCGCTGACACTGACGGTCGACCCGCATTGAGTTTCCTTCGTTTTAATGTAAGCCTCGTAGCCCCAATACGATTTCTCGGAGCCGAAGATCGGCGATCTGTTTTTGTGCAAACGCCTGTTGCCATTAACGCATCCGACCTCTGGATCATTAAAATTCCGAACCAGAAGCTTTAGACTATCGGCACGATAAATGGCACGTGCGTCCGAAAAAATCAGGATTTCACCCTTGGCTAGAGCGGCGGCCCGATTCATCGCGGCAGCCTTCCCTTCCCGCACAGGGGAGTGAACAATAGTGATATCCGGTTTATCGGTATATTTACTGATTATTGATGACGTTCTATCCGTCGACCCATCATTAACCACTATCACCTCGAGCAGATGCGCCGGGTAATTCAATGACAGACTATTCTCAATTTTCCTGCCTATAATATCCTCTTCATTGTAAGCGCAAACAATCAAGCTGACTGTCGGGTGAATCGGCGCTGCGTCGATTCGACGTTGTCTTACCGAGGCAAGCGCTGTAATTAAGATGGGGTATCCGATATAGACGTAACAAATTAAGCCTAGACATAACCAAAAAATTGATAACATCATAATCCCTTGATGTCTTTGTCTAACGGCATTGATGACAGTGTCGAAAGGTTCATGAATGGCCTAAATCATCGAACTATCGGCCACTCTAAACAACCTTGCTAATACGACACATGAAGTTTCACTTGCTACGTATTTACTCAACGAATTGCGACTCCTTTGCCTATTAGTCAAGCACGAGCGAATCGCCCGGGTATGATATTCAAATTCCTCAACTTCGGCTTCAACACCAACCATACCGGGCGAATCTCAAGAAGTGCTTTTTGATATACGTAAGCAATCCATCCTCGCACGGTCGGCCTACATAGATAGTAGTGAAATACGTTGTAAAATTGGGGCTTCCATCCACTATGCCATGATGCATCCGTAATCAAATTATTAAAACTAATTCCACCCTTGTTCTCATAATAATTCATAAGATATTCGCGAAGCAGATGACCTGGACTACAGAATGAATAGTTTTCATCATAACCGATCTTTACGGTATAAAGGGTACTATCCGTAATGAGACTGAACTCCACAGATATAGGCTTTTTATCATGCCACATAATATGAATTTCGCATCCGCCTGATCGGGAGTAGTGTTCCATTAGCAGCCTATAAAAGGACTCGAGCTTTTTGTCTAGTTTTATGGCTGTACCAGATCCTTTTCTACCTTTCCAACCAGAGGCTTCAACATCTAAAAAAGCCTCGTAAGCCATGCCCAGTTCCGGATGCTTTGATGCAGACGTGTAGGTTATGTTTCCTAAATCTTCGGCACGCTTTTTTGCTCGTCTCATATTATTTCTGAAAGTTTTCGAAAACCCTTGAAACATTAGATTATAAGGACGCATAACTAAATAGTCGCATTGCCCACAGGATCTTCGAACATTCCAGATATTAGACTGTTCAGCTAGTGCAGTGACTGCGGCTGATTCTTCAAGGACACGCGGGAGATAAATATAGTCCCAGGAAAGGCCTGGCACTTCTTTCAGATGTTTTAAAACGAGAGGCACGTAAGTTTTTACGCGTTCAGGTTTAGCAACCACAAAATCATTGAGGCACATGTGCGGATGGCTCGGGAGTTGCAGCACCCTCATCTTCAGCCCGAATATTCGTTGCGATGATATCTTCAGTGGGAAAATGGCTTCCGGATTGTCGCTTACATATACCACCGTGAATAACACCGTATCGGGCTGGTCTTCCAGAGCATTTAGATAACAACGGTACCAGTCCGCGAGGTGAAAAAATCGCTTGCCATCCATAACCTTCGTTATGAACTCCCACTCGGTTGCGATTTCTTCGAGACCGGATATCCCTCGGAACGTTTTGATAGTTACCTTTTCCGAAATACTGCGCATTATGCAATCCCTTGCCCTTGTTCTTACGGTTAGCCGTTCCATTGGTTAATGGTGCAAAACCCGTGATATTTCGATCGTTTCGTAGTCACCGGTTTAACTCGAAATATCTCAGTGCCTATAGAGGTAAACCAGATTGATAAATTTCCAAGGTCTTCCCGTACATCTGCCTAGTACCGGACTTCTGCTTGACAGCGTAAAAAGCGGCTTCGCCTAAACCGTTTGCCTCGACCGGATAATCCATGAGCCAACAAATTCCTCTCGCCAGTGCATCCACATCCGCTGGCGGAACAAGAAACGCGGTTTTTCCGTGGTCGAATAGCTCGGCTAGCCCTCCCACTCCGCTCAAAAGCAAGGGGAGACGATGATTGCATGCCTCCAGGACCGCATACGGCAGACCTTCGGAAAGAGAAGGCAAACAAAACACGTCGCTGCCGCTTAAGAGGACGGAGACATCGTTGCGAAAGCCTGCAAAGTGGACAATCTGTTCGAGATCCGCCTTCCTTACCAGTTCTTCATATTCGCTGCGCAGATAGCCATCTCCCACGACCAGGCACCGTAGCCGAGGCCTGGACTTCGCCAGGCGTGCCAATGCCTCGAACAAGAACCTGTGACCTTTTACGGATTCGAGCCGGCCGACTACCGTGACTACGAACACGTCGGAACTCCATCCTAGCTCCTTGAAGAATGGAGCAGCCCGCCCGGCCGATGTTTCCTCGGTATATTCTATGGCGTTGTGGATTAGCGAAATTCGTGTCGATGGAATGCCTAGTTCGGCGAGATATTGGTGTACCGATTCCGATACGGCGATAAAGTGAAAACCGAGCCGATAGCTCAACTGCAAAACCAGCTCGTATAGCCGCCCTTTCAGAGTGTTGGCGTATTCCAGCCCATACGCACTGTGAACAGTGCAAATACTTCTTGCACCTGCCCATGTTGCGGCCAATCCCCCCCAAAACTGGGATTGCGGATTATGAGTATCCACTACCTTATATCCGCCTTTTCGAATTAGGCGATACAAATAGAGCAATATTCTCGGATCGCCCCGTGCAAACGGCACGGGGAACGAGACTAAATCAGCGGCTTCCAGGCGATGATGCAATGCCGAGCCCTTCAAAGTCGCGACGGCGTAAGGACGTTCGCCGTGAAGCATTCGCGCTAAGGCGGTAACGCGTACATCCACGCCTCCGTAGTATTTCGCTAAATCGACAATCAAAATGGGGTCATTTCGAAGCATGGCCTTCAAAAAGCTGTTGAAGAATTAGCTCTAAAATTCCTTTGACCTAAGATCGGCAAAATATCTTTCTCCGAGCGATGTATATCGAGTTGAGCTCCAATTTCAGTCAGCAGCTTCTTCGAAATTTCTACGATATCCATCGTCACTCCCTCGTTCGGCAAACTCATTCAAGGTATCTTTCCCATGGCGTATTCTTCAACGCCCCCCTAACTTCGTCGAAGTTCGAAATAAGCTGATGAAGCGGCTCCGGATTCTGCTTCCTATACGCGATCCTATTTGAATTCCATTGTTTGGCGCCTACGAAGTTTATTGCCTTCGAGGCTATGTTATCGAAGTCGTCCACCAAATCTTCATAATAAATTTCGAGCATATCGTGGTCTGCGAATCGACCACGTGTTTGGGATTCCCAATTTTGGATCTGCATTATTTGCGCAACTAAATTTCCCGGTTCCAGGTGGACTTTCTTTCGGTCAACCGGAACTTTTTTCCGCAAATTCCTCTGCAGCCAAATATCGGTTTTGAATGCGATGGCCAGGGACACCAGTGTCCTCAAGCGATTACGGCGCATCAAGTGGATGATCTTGAATTCCTTCAATTTCTGGAATTCAGTCCATTCTTGGTTGGTCAAGTGGTTATAAAAAATCTTGCACCCGACCGCGCGGACGCAGCGTGCATATTCGTTATATAGACGAGATATACCTTCATTAAAACCTTGCCCGATAATCCGGTTATCCGAGCTAAATATCTCATGGAACATCTCGACCTCAGAGCTGGACCGGAATACGTCCAACAAAAGGTTTGAACCCGTGCGTGCATGCCCGATAAGCGCAAATCGGGTATATTGCGTGTGCACCCCGGACGCATAACTCATAGCCCACAACGAGGCTGCCTTCAAAGCCGAATGTAGTCGTACCAAATTACTGACTCCCACGGGTGTTTCTTATTGTTTCTGTGTTGGGTGGTTACAGCATCTATCCGACGTTCCTTGCCTTGGGAAAAATCCAAAGCGTCGTTGCCAACAGCAGACTCCGGCATAACCCTACTCGTTGAGTTAACCTATCAAGCTACCTGGCGAGGGTTGCGGCTAAAACAACCTATTTCGAAACTAAGAAGCCCACTAAAGGCTCCTTAAAAACAAAACCAATATGCAAAGCTCAACTTAACGCGTTTGAGCATAAACTGAGATACCGACTGGATGCAGAGTCTAGACCGGTCACTTTTTCGGCCATTTGAAACATCCCTGTGCACCCGAATACGTAGGTGCATTGTGCTGGTTAAACCACTGATATAAAACTCGAACAACTACCTAAGAAAGGCTACTTACACGAGTCAGCGTGTCCTCAGGTGTTACACTCGGCCGTCGCTTCCCCTTCTCTTTCTTTCGTCCGAGCACCAGCCACAACCGAGCCTGCGGTCGGTACATCTTGTATCAGTTACTAGGAGCGATTGCGTAGATACGCTGTTTGGTCAGCAAGCCATCGAGCAGATCGGTAGGGTAGTTTTTCCAGCCAATCGATTTCTCCCCCAAGCCCAGCGCCTCCCATTTGGCTTTGGCGGTGGCGTTGTCCTCGAACTGGAAGTGCGCGCCGCCGGCCGTGTCGGAGATGAACCAGCCGTAATCCCTAAGGGCCACGGCGATGATCCGCGCCGCCCGACGGGTCTGGCCGGTCAATTGGCTCGGTAGGGCGTTCACCCACTCGTCGATCTCGGCATCGGTGATGTTCAGCGCAAACCGGGTGCCCATGGGCAGTCCATTGTCGGTAGCTCGGCCGTCCGACTTGGTGGCCGGCGCCACGAAGGTCTTCGCGGTGTTCCGGCTCGGCATCGACAGCGCGTGCTCGATCTTGCCCTGAGCAATCTCCTCCGGTCTCACCAGCATGGCGAGGTAGGGAATGCCGCAGCCGCGCGAGGGCTTGAAGCCGTCTTCCTTGGTCAAATACGAGCCCGGCACCAGATTGCCGTTCGAAACATGGACGGCGGCCCCATCGAAACTCGCCTGCCACAAATCCCATTCGCGCCCTCTGTCCGGGTCGAGGATGATCACCTGGCTATCGGAGCCGGTCGCGGGCTTCCAATCCGGGCTCCAGGGGATCTTGGTACCGTTGAGTTTGTTCCATGATGGCGCTCGGACTGGGTAAGAGCCTTTCGCGGTGCCGGCCATGTACACCGGATAGGTATAGCCGCTGAAGGACAGATTGAAATTGCCGACCCGCGACGGCGAATATTGCCACAGGCGATTGGTCAAGGCATCGGACTGGGGATGGCGCGGCAGCCCGTCCACCGGTCGGTTCCAGGGCGCATTCGGGCCGAACGGACGAACATAGCGCGTAGTTGCCGGAGATGGATTAGTTGTTTTCGATCCTCTGGCGCGCAGAGCGGTCGGATCATCAACTGCTCGCGGCGTCGCGGCGCCAACCCAAGAGCAACCGCAACATGCTCCCAAAACGATACTGACTAGGCAGTACCTCAAAACATCCTGTTTATTCATGACACTCCTTTTTTGATCGATTCTAAACAAGAGCCGCCCTCTTTAAAACCGTAAGAGACCAACGGAACGTCTTTTTGCAATGTGGAGAGCGACGAGCGAACGCCACATCGAGGCTTCATAACGGGAAAGACCTCGAGCGATCGGGGTAGAGACGGCAAGTCACACTACCGAGCCATGATCTCCCTTCCAGGATAAAAAATCAGGGTAGTGTAAAGATAAGCGATCGCCTCGTCCGTTACGGTTCGAAATCCCTCGCTGGACCGCCACCAGCGCATCGGGTCGTGACTTTCATCCTCGACGGCGATGACACCAACGGGGATAGACCGCCCGATAGCCGTCTGGAACAACAGGCGGCTTCGGCGGGCGTGAACCCCGAGCGACACAACGGTCAGCGAGCGTTCCTCAATCCCGTTCCGAGCAAACCAGTTTCGTAGAGCGATAGCGGATATGTACGTCCGATCCGTCCTGCTCCGCGGCGCCGGAACCGGCTGGACTACATCCGCATCCAGCCCCAGTTCGACCAACATGGCGGCGCCGGCCTCGGCGGACGTTCCGTATTTCTGGAGCAACCGTCCTCTCTCGATAGGGCCGCCGGTGACGTAGAGCCGGGTGTATCGACCGCGTTCGAATTCGGCAATCACTTGCTCCATCGCGTAATCCGGCATCCATCCCTCTGCCACAAGGCCGCCCCCGGAAATCGGGTCGCTGATCGATAAAAAAGGATGGATCCTACCAACGATGAAAGCGGCGGAACTCAAGGAAACGAGAAAAAGAACCATCCAACCGTGAGCGGTAGGCAACCAACATGAACGTCGGTGAATCAGACCAAGACATAGCCTACGCCGCGTAAAATCCGTTTCTTGCATGTCCATTCCTAAAGGCACCCTTGTGCAGGCACAGAGATATCGATCGAGGCCGCCCGCACCGGAGGTGGAGACGGCGCGATTAATACTGCTTTGGTGAATCGTCGCTCAAGCCCGATGCGACATAAGGAGCGCCGCCTCGCAGGCTCGTGCATTTGTACCCAGCAGGGGGTTCGGAAACGCTCGGCTTCCCACCGAACGGTGCCGTTTTACCCACCATGCGCCATATGAGATAGACTTTCGACCATTTAACGCGCCATCGGCTTTAGCGCATCAATGTTTCAAATCCTTTGTCATGCTTTCCCTAAGAATCGTTAGTTCAGCGGTGCTGGCACCTTTGTTGGTCATACTTCTTTGCGCCTCGCTCGCCGCGTTTTTCGCCTACCCGATCTTTTGGATCACGGATGGTGCCATCGGGTTTCATACCCTGGTAAACCGCAGCGGTCATTTGCTTCTCCTTCTCAGCATCATTCCGGCGGCGAAATTCTTCAGCCTGCGCCGTCCGGACATCGGGGTGGGAACCAAGTCCGAGCTGTCTCGCCAGGTCGCGGTCGGTGTTCCGTTGGGAGCCGCCATGCTCGCCCTTCATGCCTTGGCGTTGATCGCCCTGGACGTTCGCGAGATCGATATGGATGCCTGGTCGAATACCCATCGCCTCGGAATGACCGCACTTAAGGCACTCGGCATAGGATTGGTCGTGGCAATCATAGAAGAAACGATTTTCCGCGGCGTTCTGTTCGCCGCACTTCGAAAAGCGGCCGGAACCCTATCGGCCGTCGCCATCAGTTCCTTTTATTTCGCCCTACTCCATTTCTTGCGCAGCGACTTGAAACCCGCAGCGGCCGATGTCGACTGGACTACAGGTTTTCGAATCGTAGGGGATGCCCTGGCCACTCTTCCAACCCTGGATCCCTCCTCTTTTCTCGCGTTATTCCTCGCGGCAGTCTTTCTCGCCTGGATTCGGGTGGCTTTTCCCTTGGGCTTGGGCTACTGCATCGGCATACATGCCGGGTGGGTCTGCGTCATCAAGACCACCAAAGCGGCAACGAACGGCGTTCCGAACGGATACTGGTCGTTTTTGACCGGGTCTTACGACGGGATGATCGGTTATCTCACCGCTGCCTGGATGAGCGCCCTGATCGTGCTGCTCGTGATCCGCATCCGCCGCCGGTCCGGCCCTGAAAAGGATCGGCGGTCGCCGGGCAGATTAGCGAAAGAGCCCATTTGAATACGATGACTAAAGACGATTTATTCAAAGAAAAGCGTCCAATGGTGACGGATTTCGATTTCGGAAAGGATACCGCCGAGGTTTTCGACGACATGCTGGATCGCTCGGTCCCCTTCTATGCGGAAATTCAACGCATGATCGGAGAGATCGCGGGAGATTTTGCCGTCCCCGGAACCAATCTTTACGACCTGGGCTGTTCGACCGGCACGACGTTCATCGGGCTCGATCCGGTCGTTCCGGCAGAAGTTGCCTTTATCGGCGTGGACTCCTCGCCCGATATGTTGAAAAAGGCGCGGAAAAAGCTGCAAGAAAACAGTATTTCACACACTTACGAGCTGATCTGCCTGAGCCTGGACGACGGCGTTCCCATTCTGAACGCCTCTGTGGTCATCCTGAACTTGACGCTGCAATTCGTCCGTCCGCTCAACCGTGACCGCGTTATTTCGAGCATCGCTCACGGATTGAACGACGGCGGCTGCCTCATTCTGGTCGAAAAAGTGCTCAGTCAGGACTCGACCATCAACCGTCTGTTTATCAAGCATTATTACGAGTTCAAGAAGCGCAACGGCTACAGCGAGCTCGAAATTTCCCAAAAGCGGGAAGCATTGGAAAACGTCCTGATTCCCTACCATCTCGAGGAAAATCGCGAGCTATTGCTGCGGAATGGCTTCAAATCGTGCGACGTCTTTTTCCGCTGGTACAACTTCTGCGGGATGCTGGCATTGAAATGATTTCCGATTCGCCGGCGCGACGATCGCCGACGTTCCGAGTACGCAGCGGTCTGCTTTCCAGCCGCAATGCGACTTCCCTCGAGCAGCCGACCGGGACGACTACCCCGGATGCCTCCGGCCCGGAATACGCTCAACGTCTCGGCGACCGTGCCCGGTCGTGCGGCCGGGTTTTGACGAACAGGTCGAACCCCATCCAGAGCAATAGCCAGCCGGGCACCTTTTCGATCATGAGCCCGTTCCGAACAATGGACCAGAGCCCGGCTCCGGCAAGCGCCAGCGGCAACACCGTCCGAAGATCGATCGGAAGCCCTGTCCAGCGGCTCATACGCGTATTCAAATCATCGATCGCTTCAATCACGGTCAAGGGTTCCGCAGTTGCCGGAACTGCGGAACGTGCACGCATCAGGTCTTCCGCGAGGACATCGATATCCTGAAGCCACTTGAGTATCCCGGCTCTATCGCAGCGGCCGGAATCGTAATGGACCGTAACGCTTCCGGTGGTCGGATTGACGTACACTCCGGAAATCTCGCGCTTTGCTTCCAAATCGCCCTTTATTCGATTCAGTAATGCCGGGTTGCGATAGGTACCGCGAGATTTTATTCGCAGCCGGCCCGGCACGGCGCTGACGATCCGGGCTTGATGAGTTGCGGGTGAGTTCATGAGGCCGTTGTCTCCAATCGGATCGTGCCCAATACCATTGAGACAGTGATTCCTAATGGCAATCTCCCGCTCCCCACCTAGTCCTCGATCGACAGAGAGAGGTCCGCCGCAGAGCCTCAAAACGCTCGTTGCCAATCACTTTAGTGCCATGCCGAACCTATTCCGGCAGACCGAAACGCACAGATTCCGAAGTTATCGGCAGGGTCAATTCCATCGTCCGGATCATCGCGGCAACAGCGCCGGGGACCCCGACCCGCATGTGTATCGATTAGAGCGTTTTTCATCCCGGTGTACGGATTCGTGTCGGGCGGGAAGAACGTCGGTCGGCAATCCCTTCCCAATCGCAAACGGTCGCTTTAGCCGCGACCCTTCCAATCGCAAACGGTCGCTTTAGCCGCGACCCTTCCAATCGCAAACGGTCGTCCTGGGAGCGCCAGGACGCCCCTTCCCACAAAGTCCTTTGCCGAGCCGATAAGTCGGCAAGGGATTGCCGACCTACATATTGGACTCCCTGACACCGAATCGGAAAATTCTCTAAGGCGTTTCGCCCCACAGCAATCTCGTGCGTCGGCCCGAGCTTCAGTTGCCTTCCGCTCATCCACAATTTCCGTGGACAACCCTGTGGATAAGTCCGTGGACAAAGCTTGCCGATATCGGCTGTTCAAGCCCTTACATTAAGCTGACCAAGTTCTTTACAGAATGGCGCGCCATTATCACTTATTGACATATCTCACTGATATTACGCAACTTTTTAAGGCGCAAACTTCAAATCAAGCACTTATGCTCTGCCTGTAAGTGACGGCTTACACAGAATACGCATGTCAAGTCTTGACAGTGGATAACTTCGAGAAAAAAGCCGAAAAAGCGAGACGCAAGGAAAAAAATGTGGAGTAAGTCATGCGAGTGCGCTGTCGATTCGGCAGGCCGGACGCTCGAGCAACTTATCGGTATGCGACCGGACGCTACAATAAAGCTCGAGTTGTATTATGCGCGCACAGTCCCCATGATAAATCGAACGGCGGCGCCCCATCACGCGGATGGCGGATGAGACCGCGACACCGGATCAGAAGGAAAAACAAATCATGAAAACGGCAAGCGTATATCGGAACTATTATCGCCAAAGAACAGCAAATCAATGGCAGAAGATCGAAGCGGAGATCGGCGATCCCGGAGCGATCCGGCCGTTCCTGGCCGGCAATTGGAAAATGAACGTGATCCCACGGTCCGGCGTCGCGCTCGCCGCAAGAATCTTCGATCTTTGCAAAGGCGTAAAAGACGTCGATATCGGCTTAGCTCCTCCCTTCACCGGACTCTCTACGCTAGCCGATTACATCAAGCCGGATTTTCTCCGGACGGAATACGGCCTTGGGCGGAACGTATTCCTGCTGGCACAGGACACGTTCTTCGAATCCAAAGGCGCGTTTACCGGAGAGATCTCAGCCGAAATGCTCGCGTCGATCGGCGTCGACCGCGTCATCATCGGACATTCGGATCGCCGGACCAATCTCGGCAAATATTTCGGATTCGGACCCAGCATCGCAAAACGGTTATCCAAAAGTTTTCTCTTGCAGGAATTGGAGCTGCTCAGGACCAAGGACGACGCCGATCGGCAAATTCTCGCGGCCCTCGAACACTTGGCCTCGGAAGCAAACCAAGACGTTTTGACGGGGATACAGCGGTTTCTGGAAGAAGAGCTGATCGAGCGGGCCGGCGAGAGCGACGAAGTCATACAGAAAAAGGTTCAGGCTTCCTTGGCCCACGGACTTCAGGTGATCCTCTGCGTCGGCGAAAACAAGGAAGCCAGAGAAACCCATGAGACCTTCAATCTGCTGGATCGGCAGTTAAGACTGGCGTTTGAGGTCGTCTCGCCGAGGACCGCGAGCGAAGTCGTGATTGCCTACGAACCCGTCTGGGCCGTCGGAGAGGGCGCAAAACCCGCAAAACTGGAACAGATCAGCGAAGTGCACGACTTTATCAGGAATTTGATCATGGACCTGTACGGCGAGCAAATCGCATCGACGATCCGAATTCTGTATGGCGGAAACGTGAAACCCGACAATATCGCCGAGATCATGAGTATTGCAGGGGTAGACGGCGCCTTGGTGGGCGGAGCGAGTCTAAAAGCATGGGATTTCGCGCAAATCATCCGGTTTGGCTTGGAATGCCTCTGTTATTGAGCCCCGCTGTGGCGGCTCACTCAGCTCCGGCAGTTCTCATATCGGTGCCGTGTAATTGCTTCGGCACAAAGATCGATTTTCGACAAATGCAGTCCGTAGGATGTACTGATCATCGGGAAGTGCCCTTCGACTGAGCTCAGGACAGGCATCGTTCGCGATCGATGGGGGCTCATGCCGTACAATCCCTGTCCGGCGCCCTATGGGCGGCTTTGCCGTGCACCAGTTCGTCGGGAGCGAACTGGAACGTGCGAAGCACGGCCCGGAGGGCGAGTTTCAGGAGTGAGACGAGTAAATCGGCCTCGCCGCGCTACGCTGTCCCGCTTCGCTCGCGAGTCCAGGGCAGCCCGTCCTACGCAGGCTGCCGTTGGAAAAACAGAAAGCCGCACAAAACAGGATTCGATTAAACTGCCGGAGCAATATTCGCCTTCCAATAATCCCCTGGCTCCCGATAAACTGGGAAATTACGTCGGACTGTGGGAGTATAGCGCTTAGTATATTCTTGAGGCCTATACCTGGTATTGCAGATCTTTTGTCGTTGCCTGGCGTATTCTTAACGTGCTATGCCTTCGCGTTCGGCCAGAAAATATCAAGCTTGAATTGAGATTTGAATCTAAATGGTAGATCAAGACTCGCGACAGAACGACCATGATCTATAAAGATTAATCCCGTGGCGGGTCTTCTTGTAGCGGATCGGCCCTTTCTTCTATACCAGCTTCGATCAAGAAGCCAGCCTTCCCCTCGAACCGCTCGGTAGAATCTCGCGAATCGTTCACGGAAGTTCACTCCATCAATTTGAAAAAGCTTTTCGGCGCTCCGCATATCGGGCATTCCCAATCATCGGGAATGTCTTCCCAACGAGTGCCCGGCGCAATACCACTGTCGGGATCGCCTTGTGCTTCATCATAGATGTGTTCGCATTCCAAACAATGGTATTTCTTGAAATCCGACATAAAAGCTCTCAGTTCCAATAAAGGTTTCAGGATACAGAAAAGAAGGATGAGCCACTCAAGCAATATCGATTCGCGCGCGATGAAGCGAGTCATACCGACACCGGCTCATATCCTCGCCGCTTACGCTGATTGCGAACGTTCGACAACTTCGCGACCGCATCGTCGTATGACGGGCACGGCATATGTTTCATCCGGCCCATAGGCGACCCACGACGCCCCCAGATTCGGGTCAGTACCCAATCGCCCCACAGGTCCTGTTGTAGATGAATCTCGTAATACCGGGATTCCTTCTCCCAACGCAGTCGAACGGGCGCCGTTTCGGATGACTCGTCAGTCATGGAGTATGCAACGGAATATCGAGAAGAATGAATCGCACCCTAACACATAGCGCCCGAATGACCAACCGAGTACAACGGGGGTCCGATTTGTCGCGCGTTGTGACGCATTCGACACGTCCCTTGAACATCAAAAGTCCGGATACCGCCGGCGATGGGCAATGCTACCGCCAACCCGTTTGTCTCATCGGCAGCTGCTTTGCCCATCGCCACTTTGTTCATAACCGGAAAAGATAAAACCTAATTGGCATCATTTACTCCGAGCGTAACCATCTCTGGCCATACCCAGGTCCTGGTTCCCGCCGGTATAGTTCCGGTATCCATGACACATGGCGAGATTAATATAATATGAAAGAAGGGTTCTCCATACTTTTTGCCAACACCAGTAATTCTGGCAATACAATGACAGTTATTGAATGTAGCATTAACTATGGCACCTGGTTTCATATGGGTAATCCCTAATTGGTTTCACAGTCAATTTATGAGATCACTCCAAGTGAGTGGAGTTCATCGAAGATCACGCCTGTCCGGCATCAGTTAGGCTGAAAAAATGAAGCTCACATTTCATAAAATAACAGAAATCGAGGACCGCAATAAAGCAGGCCCGAAACTCCAAGGCGATGCTGCGAGGCTGATCAAAGAGGACAGATTGAGAGCAGCGGATGCCGAGAAGATGCGCTGTCGTCAGCAGCGGTCAGGCGTTATATCTGCGCTCGAGCGGGGAGCACTTTGACGCATGATTCAGCAACCTGCGCAACGCGTCCAAACCGCAGCACGCTGAAAATCGCACAGCAGCCACGTCGATACTCCATGATAAAGAAACGTTCAAGGCGTGATTGTCAGCAAAAACTTTGGCCCACGTCCGATGCCTATATTATGAAAGCTCGATAGAAGAAAGCTTATGATTCGATTGACATTCGACAGCGGCGCGGGAGGTCGGCCCGAACAGATCGGACCGGCGCCCTGGTTTCGCGTCGGCGGCAACGCCATTCGCCAAGGGCCGCAAGGAAGCATCGTGGCAGCCTATCGCAATCATTTTTGGGAAACTCAAGGCCGACACTTTACGCGATACGACTGCAAAGAGCCGGTGCGAATCTCGTTTGAGAATGCCACTGGCGAACCATCGGAGTGGTTCGGACCGTTTGCTTATGTTTCATGCGTGGACGGCGTGGTATATGCCGAGGAACAGCTGTTCGCCAAATTTCAAGAAGAAACGGTCATTTGGCATTGTTATTCTACCGATACCTACTGGCCTGTCCTGATGCTTAGCCCGCCATAAAAAGACCGAATAAAATCCCGGACTTCCTCTCCGTCTTATACCGCCTCTCGGATTAGCCCGTAAGTCAGACCCAAAACCAGGGTAATCGCTGCCAACCCCAGCAGATGACCGGCACTCACGTCTTGAACTTCGAGAATAATGAACTTGCGAACTACGGCCAAAAGGGCAATCAGCGCGACCAGAATGGTCAATCCGATCACGATCGTCAGGACAAACGCAACCAGACTCTCGAAACGCTAGTAGTAGGAAAGAATCGCCCATTCCTCCTTCGTCGCTTTCCACCCATTAGAGATCTGCATTATCGACTCAAGCTTTCGTAGGTCGGCAATCCTTTGCCAATCGCAAACGGTCGCTTTAGTCGCGACCCTTCCGACGAAGACGTTCGGTCGGGACGTGGCGTCGGGAAGGGGGGCTTCGGCGCTCCAATCGCAAACGGTCATCCCAGGAGCGCTGGGATGACCCTTCCAATCGCAAACGGCCTGGCCGGGAGCGCCGGCCAGCCCCTTCCCGAAGACGCCGTTTGCGATTGGAAGGGGGACTTTGGTGCTCCCAAAGTTCCCGTTTGCGATTGGAAGGGGGACTTTGGTGCTCCCAAAGTTCCCGTTTGCGATTGGAAGGGGCCGATTAAAGGCCCGTTTGCGATTGGAAGGGTCGCGGCTAAAGCGACCGTTTGCGATTGGGAAAGGATTCCCGACCTACTCGCGAATGCCCGTACAGTAGGCATGAAAATGCTCTAAGTACATTCAGGGAAGTCTTGCGGCATAGGCAACCTGCAGGACAACCCCGCCAATCAAGCCAATCAGTCGAGATTCCGCAAATATTTGCGGAATGTACTTAGCGCGCAACTGCGCGTAAACGTTTTAAACGATATCTTCGGCTGTACATTCGCTGCCCCAATCCGCCATTCGACGCAAGAATTGCGGAGTGGCATGCAAGCGTCTCCCGCGCCAATTCTGGATGGGTCTCACGGGTTTACAATTCAAGGCGGAAATAAGCAGGCAACACTCCGTTGCCTTCCGGATGCCGGTTTTCGACTCCCGGAATGATTACGATAACGACAGACCGCCCTTATGATGTCTTCCGTTTACGGTGCTCTGTCGCTTTCCCCATTTTTATTGATTTTCACCGAGACGGGCCAAATAGCGGACAACCCCAGATACCCGTAGAGAAAACCTCATGAAATACTGGCCCTTGTTTTTGACATTCACCCTACCGCTCTGCCTCCATGCCGAAGAGCGTCCGGTCAATTACTGCAAAGATCCGCAAAAAACGGCCGAATGGGAAAAGAACCTCGCCGACACCCCGGAAGATCCGCTAATCATCAAGCTTTATGCCCTACGAATCGGGCTCTGCAAAATGGTCGACGAAGGTAAAGTCGAGCTCGATGAAGCCATCCGGATCTGGGATATCGAGCACGCGCGAAGCGTCAACGAGCGGCTGCTGGATGAAATGAAGCGCGGCCGGAAACGAACGCTCTGAACTACAGGACATCGGTCGAGCAATGAACGCCAGCGCCCTCCGTTAGCAACGTACGTCTTTACGGTTGCGAGTCGGATGATGGCAGTCGTAAGCGTTCTATCCAGAATTTTGAAATGATTCAGAAATCGACCGCCCGGTACTTCCAGCATCTTCCCAATCCCTTCGATTTGGATGGAAAGCCATAAGCTCAGCCCGTCTTTGCTTGGAATTAGGGAAAAGCGTTTTCACTCGTCCGGCGACGATCTAGTGATCCGGCACTACGTAACTTTCCACTACGGCGGCGATAATCCGGCAAGGCGAACCGATGGCGGCCAGCGGCACCCGGGTTCAGGTTTCCGGCTACCACCGTCTCTCAGCCAAAAAATGCTTGGCCTACATTACGGATTACAGTTGAGAACGGTATCGCCCTGATCGGCTGCACAGACGTCACGGTCGGCGTGAGGGCCGCCGTTGACCGTATCGTTGCCGCGGATATGGTCTATGACGCCCACGTCTTGCGCGGACGCCCCTATCAGAACATCGGGTTTGCCATCGCCATTCACATCCCCTACCCAGCCACGCCTTGGCCGAACTGGGCATAGGCCTGAGGTAACGGGTCATCTAGGAACAGTTATGAAGGCCACGATTCGTCACCACTCGGAAATGCTTCCATGCGGCGCTTGCCTGATTAATGAGACTTTCAAGGCGGGAAGGGAGTTGCGTGAAGGATCCGGCTGGACGCCTTCGAATGCGCGCATTTTGGGGAAAGAAAGACGGCTACTACTCAGGAAGAAAGCTGACTTAGAGGCGCTGCGGGCGGATGCGCCGAACTCTCAAGGCCACGGTAACGAATGCACACCGGCCGCCCCGTCCTCAAAATCTGCCCAGTCGCACGGTTCCCGAACTCCGGCCAGGCACTCACGTTGAACCCGATCGACCACCCGCTGCCGCGCCGCCGGATTGGCCGCGCGACCTCAAAAAACTTTTGCGCAAAATTTGGGCAGCACGCCAAAATAAAAAAGGCCTGCATCGCTGCAAGCCTTTGATATTCCTGGTGGGCCGTGCTGGATTCGAACCAGCGACCACTGCATTAAAAGTGCAATGCTCTACCGACTGAGCTAACGGCCCAAAGAAGCGGAAATTATAATGACTGATTTCTTGTTCTTCAAGTCCATTACAAATGCTCTTTGCAATCCGCGACGGATCGAAGATCGGAATGAGCATTCATAATCTCTGGGCTTTCGTGTGCCTTCGATGGAAGGGATAATCACGGCTTCTCCCGCTTGCACCGCCGGCCCCACTCTGTCTCACTGTCTTTCCAGATATCCATGGCGCGCCTGAAATCCCCGCGCGCGTAACATTGCGTTATCCTAACCTGCCTGACAATTACTAAATCTACCAAACTATCGGCTATCGACCGGTCTTTTCCGGTCGTCGCATGAATCAATGTGGTGATCTGCGATTACCGCCATTACCGAAACTGCGCCGAGCTATGAGATTCACAAGAAGTCTTTTCAATACGCTGCTTTTATCCTTTTTTCTTTTCGCCCTGAGCGGATGTGTTTATTTCCGGCTGCTGGAAGCAAAAAATCAACTGGCCGACTTCGAACGGAATTTCCGGGTTCAGGTGACCGATGACCATTTTCACCTTGATTTCTTGCACCCGGTGCTATTGAGCGAGGATTTCCGCTATCTAACCAAACTCCATCCCAGCCGAATCGAAAAATTGCCACAGGGGTACCGGTGGTACCTGGATTTCCACCAAATGGATAGCCCTGCTCAGCCGGGAAAAACCATCGTTTTCCGCATGACGTTCAACGGGAAAGACAAACTCTCCGGCTGGGATTTCTCGCCGGTTTTTCTGGAAATGGCCCCCGCGACGTTTCTTGAGGCATCGATCAGGTCTCTCGGCAAAGGCAAGGTTGACGAGGGTCGTCGACAGTTGAAGGTCGATGCGGAAGACCTGCCGAGGGTTTCGGCAGCCCCTCCAAACCGGCGAAAAATTTTGGAAGTGTTGGGCCAACCGGCGGAAGAATCGCTGAAGGACGGTATGACGCTTTACGTTTACCGATTCAAGGCCGACGCCGTTCCGCTGGGTGAAGAAGGCGAAAATAGGCGGATTGCCGTAGCCAAACTTTATTTCAATCCGGTTACGGACGAATTGGTAAGAATGTCCAGCCGCTTTGTAGGCTTGAAGATCGCCATCGATTACCGAAAGCTCATCCAACTGAGCGGTCCCGGTTGAGATTTGTCGGTAAGAATCACCAGGGAACCTTCAAACTGTCTCACGGTCATTACAGTAAATACCAAGTGTTTTCCTTGGTTTTTAAGTTAAGACCGGAGGTTGTTATGGCCGTATTAGAAGCTACGACGTTAGTACTGGCACTTGGAACGATGTTCGGTATATTGATTTCTCGCTTCAAGTAATTCAGTAGTTCGTTAAATACGCGGCAGGTGTAAATGTCAGCGCCCTGGTTGAATAAACGCATCGGCTGCGTCATTTACGAATCCCCGCGCCGCCCGTCTTCGCCAATTGGACTAAGGACGGGCGGCGTTTTTTTTCGGCTCTATTCGGTCCTGCAATCGACCTGTTGTAAGCCCCGGACCACGAATCATTAGCTCTTTTTTAACCGCACGATGCCCATCAGCCTCAAACCCAAGCGTTCGTAGAAGGGTTCGCTGATGCCTTTGCGAATCTTGCGGATGAAGTACTTCTCGAACGCGATCTTGGCCAGGTGTACCCAACGCCCCTTGCTGGCCCAGGTGACGTTCCGCGGCGGAATCTGGGGACGGGCGATGAAGGCCACGCCGGTATCGCCGAGATCGGCCAGGCACAGGGCATTCCAGGTGCCCTTATGGGAGGGCTCCTTGCCGTCCAGTTGCTCGCGGATATTGTGCGCGGTAGCGGTCACCATAGATTCGATCATGTAGCCGGTCTTGGGCGATCCCGTGGGTACGGGCGTGGCTTCCACCGGCGGAATGGCCACGCAGACGCCGACCGAGTAGATGTTCTTGAAAGTCGGGTTGCGCTGATACTCGTCGATTAGCACGAACCCCCTCGGATTCACCAGCCCTTCGATTCCGGCCACGGCATCGACGCCCTTGAAGGCGGGAATCATCATGGCGTGCTTGAACGGCAGCTCGTGCTTCTGCTTTTCCTGTCCCTTCTCGTCCACCTCAATCACATGCATCACGCCCTTCTCGATGCGGTCCACCTTGGCATTGGTGATGGCCTTGATGTGATGCTGGCGCAGTTCACCTTCCAAAAGACCCTTGGTGTCGCCCACGCCGCCCAAGCCGAGATGGCCGATATAGGGTTCGGAGGTAACGAAAGTGATCGGCACCCTGTCGCGAATCTCGCGCTTGCGGAGATCCGAATCGGCGATGAAGGCGTACTCGTAGGCCGGCCCGAAACAGGATGCACCCTGAACTGAACCGACGATGATCGGGCCCGGGTCCTTCACGAACTCGTCCCAGAATTCGCCGGCTTCGGCAGCGTGATCGACGTGGCAGACGGACTGCGTATGCCCGTGCGGACCGAATCCCGGCACTTCCTCGAACGCCAGCTTGGGCCCCGTGGCGATGACCAAGTAGTCGTAGTCGACATTGCTGCCGTCGGCCAGCTCGACCTGGTTTCGGTCGGGATGAACCCGAGTCACTTTCTGGTTGATGAAGTTAATCCCTTTTTTCTTGAGCATCGGCGCCAGTTCGACCTTGATGTCGTCCGGCTTTCGCCATTTGACGGCCACCCAAGGGTTCGACGGGACGAAGTGAAAAGTCGGGCTGTCCGAAATGACACAGACCTCGTCTTCTTTCCGGGCCAGGTGTTTCATTTCGAGAGCCATCGGAACGCCGCCTATGCCGGCGCCTAATATAACGATGCGGGCCATGATCAGCCTCCTCCGTTCTAGTTGTTAATCAGACTTTTGGTCGAACTACTTTGACGAACTACGCGACGCGCCGATCTCGCCGGCGTCCATATTGCATTCTGCCTCCAGCCACATCGCGTTGATGATGCCGAATGCGCAAGCGAAACCGACACCCAATATCCAAGCGAAATACCACATGTTTCTACCTCAATATAAAGAATGCTGATCCTTCAGCACTTTCTCCGGCGTAACGCTACCCCACAACACCCTATACACCCAGCGGGTATAAGCCAGAACGATGGGCAGGAAGATCACCGTGATCCAAAAGGCCAAAGCCAGGGTGAAATGGCTGGAACTCGCGTCCCAGATAGTCAGGCTGTGATTCGGATCGGTCGACGAAATCACGAGATACGGAAACAGTCCGAAGCCGAGCGATAGCAGCACCCCGGTGATGCCTAGCGAACTGAACAAGAAAGCTCCGACGGACGTGTGCTCCAAGGCCGAACGCCAAGCCAGGAGCAACCCCCCGAAACCGAGCGCGGGCGCGATCAGCATCCAGGGATGGGACATGAACTGACGCAGCCAGCCGGACGTCATGGCCACCGTCTTGTTGAGCGGGTTGGACGGGGCATCCGTACCCGGCATGGCGGTGATCTCCGGAAGATTCATCCCGAAGACAACCCACAGGGCCGCCAGGGTCACGGCGCCGATTACCACGGGCCCCAGAACCCGCACCACCGCCAGTGCTCGACGGTAGAGCACGCCTTCGGTGCGCCACTTGAGATAAATCGCACCGTGAAAAAGGCTGATGAGCAGGCCGAGCACGCCGCAGAACAGCGCGAAGGGATTGAGCAGGGCGAAGAAGCTGCCGTCGTAATACGGCCGGAGATCGGCATCGAAATGGAACGGCACTCCCTGAACCAGATTGCCCACCAGAACGCCCAAGAGGATCGGCGGCACCGCTCCTCCGATAAACAGCCCCCAATCCCAGGCATTGCGCCAGGCGGGATTCTCCAGCTTGCTTCGATAATCGAACCCCGCCGGTCGGAAGAACAAGGCGAACAACACCAGCAGCATGGCCACGTACAGCCCCGAGAACAGAGTCGCATAGACCAACGGCCACACGGCGAACAAGGCACCTCCTAAAAGGACCAGCCACACCTGATTGCCTTCCCAGGTTCCACCGACGGTATTGATGACGGCGCGGCGTTCGAGGTCGTTGCGGCCGACGAACGGCAGAAGCGCGCAGATGCCGAAATCGAATCCGGAAGTCAGGACGAAGGCGATGATGACCACCCCGGTAAACAACCACCAAATGATTCTTAGAGTCTCGTAATCGAACATGGTTTTTTTCTCCCGGTGTTACGACACTGACGCGGCCGGATTCGTCTCGAAGTGATACTTCCCGGTATGCAGACTGCTCGGCCCCAGACGCACGTACTTGATCATGAGGAACATCTCGATGATCAGCAGAGCGGTATAGAAGAACACGAATCCGCCGATGCTGAACCAGAGCTGGTCGGAACTGATGTTGGACGCGGACAGATGGGTCGGCAGCACGCCCGAGATGGTCCAGGGCTGACGGCCGTATTCCGCCACGAACCAGCCGGCCTCCGAAGCGATCCACGGCAGCGGGATGCACCAGGTGGCGAGCCTGAGCAGCCATTTCTTTTGGTCGGCTACGCGCGTCGCGCAGAAATAGAAGGCCATGGCGAACACAAACAGCATGGTGAACCCGGCCGCGACCATCAGGCGGAAAGTCCAGAACAAGGGAGCCACCCGCGGAATCGTGTCGTTGGCCGCCTGTTGAATCATCTCCTCGGAAGCGCTGGCCGGATCGGCGGTGTACTTCTTCAGCAACAGGCCATACCCGAGGTCGGTGACGTGCTGGTCGAACAAAGTCTTGGTCGGCTCGCTCTTGTCCCCTGCCCGAATTTTCTGCAACTGACCGTAGGCGATCATGCCGCTTCGGATGCGCTTGGCGCTCTCGGCCCGGAGGTCCTTTAAGCCCTTGACATCCTCGTCGACGGAGCGCGTGGCGATGAGTCCCAGTACGTAGGGCACCTTGATGGCGAAATGGGTCTTTTCCGCTTCCTGGTCCGGGAATCCGATTATGGTGAAACTGGCCGGCGGCTCGTGGGTGTCCCATTCCGCTTCGATGGCCGCGAGCTTGATCTTCTGTACCTCGCCCGAGGTATAACCGCTTTCGTCGCCGAGAACGATCACCGACAGCACCGAAGCCAAACCGAACGCTGCCGCGATGGAGAACGAACGGCGGGCGAAGCCGAGATCGCGCCGCCGGATCAGGTACCAGGCGCTGATGCCCAGCACGAACATGGAACCGGTGACATACCCAGCGGCAACGGTATGCACGAACTTGACCTGCGCCACCGGATTGAAGAACACGTCCGCGAACGACGCCATCTCCATGCGCAGGGTCTCGTAGTTGAACGCGGACCCGACCGGGTACTGCATCCAGCCGTTGGCGATGAGAATCCACAAGGCCGAGAAGCTGGTTCCGAAGGCGACCAGCCAGGTGACCGCCAGGTGCTGAACCTTGGTCAGTCTGTCCCAGCCGAAGAAAAACAGGCCCACCAAAGTGGATTCCAGGAAGAAGGCCATCCAGCCTTCGCTGGCGAGGATAGGGCCGAAGATGTCGCCGACGTAGTGGGAATAATAGGCCCAGTTGGTTCCGAACTGGAATTCCAGGGTGATGCCGGTGGTCACGCCCATCGCGAAGTTGATGGCGAACAGCTTGCCCCAAAACTTCGTCATGTCTTTATAGACTACCTTCCCGGTCATCACGTACACCGACTCCATGATGGCCAGAATGAAGGCCAGCCCCAGGGTCAGGGGCACGAACAGAAAGTGATACATGGCCGTGAGGCCGAATTGCAGCCTCGACAGGTTGACGATTTCTTCACCGGATATCATTTGATGCTCTCCTGGCGGACAAGAGGCGTGCGGTCTGATGAAAACAGATCCGCGACGGCGGGTTTCGGGACGTTTGGATCATGCCGGAAGAACGCGAACCACAAGACACTCAGCAGGACAATCTTGAGGACCAGAGCCAAGGCAATTTCCCACCGGAAATGGTCGCGTCCCTTTGAGAAATCTGAAGTGACGTTATTCATATCGAGTTTCCGGATGTTATTGATTCGTGGGCCACGGCGCTGCGTTACCCATTGTTATCCGGTCTCACGAAAGAAAAAGCCGTCCCTGGCCAGGGGGGGAAACGCCGTTCTTTAGGGTTGGTCCCGCATGCTCGCTGATGACGGCGGATGCAGCCCGTCATCGTTTCCGGAGGGATTAGCCCTATATCACAGTTTGCTAATGTATTAACAAGCTCCGTGCCAAGCCGTATAACCCTTCCCTAGCAGGCCAGGAATCGGCTGCACCGCGATTTCGACGTTTCACCTGAAACGGCATTGAAACGGCGCGGTATATCCTGAAACAAAATGAAACTTAAAATACATCCGAGCGCTGACAGCCCTCGTCAAGGCAAGACCTTGCCCTTGCGCCGCTGCAAAGTTCAATTCGGTACAGGCGACGGGGGGCCGGCGAAAAACTTCGGTCGACAGAAAACGGAGCTCGAAACTCGTCCGATGGAGAACCTTGGGTGAAACCTGAGTCCCGATCCCCGCGTCTCAGGCGTAGTTCTTCGCGTCACAGCCACTGCACGCAACCCCAGGCAATCAACCCGAAGCCGATCAGTTTTCGTGTGCTTTCCCCTGCGCCGGGAACGTAGCGCTCCGCCAAGATCGCAAGGGTAATCAATCCCATCCACAGGACGTTCATGATGCCCACGGCGAACATCACCAGCATCTCCGCCCAACAGCAGCCCACGCAATAAAGACCGTGATGCAAGCCCAGTCGCAATCCGCCGCGCCAGCCGGGCCGTCCATGACTGAGAAGAAATCCCATGGGTGCGCGGCAGTGGCTCAGACAAGCCGTTTTCCATGGCGTGAATTGATAAAGGCCGCTCATAATCAGAATGGACCCGGACACCATGGAGCTGCGGCTATCCATCATCGGGGTTAGCCATCTCAAGCCGTGGAACTGCCACTGAAGCAAAGTGGCGATGATCCCGAACCCTACCCACAGCACGAAATAACCCAGTAGAAATGTCGGCAGATTAATCCGCGTTTCCGCCCGTCGCCCTCGGTCGATACGCACGATCAGCATCGTCATGGGCGCAACCACCGGCAGCATCATGGCCAGCATCATGATCAGCCACATCGACGCGGTCAGCCCGAAATCGGTCAAAGACCAACGCCAGGTACCGGTCGGCGGCATCCACATCCGGTCCATGGGCAAGCTGTTCATCGCCACTTGCTGCTGATAGAGCGCCCACCACGCGGCGATCGTGGCGGCGCCCAGTCCCGCGGCAATCAGCAAACCCTGGATCGTACTCTTAGAAATTCTCGCCGAAACGGCCATGGCCTAGGAGTGATATACGAAAGGGGAGAAATAGCCGTTGCGCCCGGAAAACTCCCAATCGAAGCCATAATCCCGATAGCGGTAAGACCCCGACTTCGCCACCACGGAAGGGTGAGACGGCACCACGCACAGAGGCGGATTGGCAATCGTGGCCTCGCCGCCGGCTATGCCGTCGATGGCGCGGATACTCACTTCCGCGAGATCGGACATCAGAAGACGCCGCTCCTTGCCGAGAGCCTCGTAGGTCATGGGCACGTGCTTCACACCGAGTACCTGGCCGACGAACCCCGCCAGTACGGCTGGATGTCCGCCGGACTGGCCGGAAAAGATTCGGACCAGAGCGTCCGACTGGGCACTATCCGCCCGTTCATCGAGATAAAGCGCCGCCTGCCAGTTGCCCTCCTTCATGTGTCCCGGCGCATAACACGCCAAAACCACATTGAGCCCGTCCAGCGTAACGCCTTCCGAACGACCTTTATCGATATGCCAGGCGACGAGCAGCTTGCAATCTCCTTCGCTAGGGGGATTGAACCACACGCACGGGCAGGCCGTTTCGCAGTTGCACGCTTCGAAATAGTTGCCTTCCAGATGCCAGGAATTGGATGTACTCATGAGTCGACTCCGTCAGATATGCTCGTTGAATCGGCGTTTTTGGATAAATTCCGGTCTAAAACCGGGTTATCGATCCTTGGCTGTCTTGGACCTTTGAGGGCGAAACAGCGACGGATCGATGTCGAGCTCGCTCAGTTTCAGATATACCGCGCGCGGCGTCAGCTCCATCCATTCCGCCACCTGGTTGACGTCGCCCTGAAAACGCTTCAGCGCTTGCTCGAGGTATTCGCGTTCCGCTCGGTCCAAGACCTGTTTACGGATTGCCTTCCAGCCGCTTTCCAAAGGAGCGGCGCGATTCGGCCCGAGTTCGGCGTCTTTAATGAAGTTACTTTGAGTGAACAGCACCGCCCGTTCCAGGACGTTTTCCAGCTCTCGAACGTTGCCGGGCCACGAGTATGCCCGTAGCCTGTCCATGAGTTCGGCCGTCACGCCATGGATTTGCTTCCGGTAGCGAACGGCCAGACGCTTCAAGATCAGGTCGACCAGATGAGGGATGTCTTCCGGTCGTTCGGAGAGCGGCGGGATCTCCAATTTCACGACGTTGATACGGTAGTACAGATCCTTGCGGAAACTCCCGTCGGCTACTGCCTTTTCCAAATCGCAGTTTGTGGCGGCAATGATCCGCGTGTCGACACTCAAAGTGCGGTGCCCCCCTACCCGCTCCAACTCGCCCTCCTGCAATACCCGGAGCAGCTTGGTCTGCACCGCCGGCGTCAGTGAATCCACCTCGTCCAAGAACAAGGTTCCGCCATCGGCCCGCTCGAAATAACCCCGGTGAACCTCGATGGCACCCGTAAATGCCCCCTTCTCGTGGCCGAACAGCACGCTCTCCACCAAACCTTCCGGAATCGCCCCGCAGTTCACGGCGATGAAGGGTTTTTCGCTGCGCTCGCTCATGGCATGGATAGCACGCGCGACCAACTCCTTGCCTACCCCCGTCTCGCCGCGGATCAACACCGTGGCCGGGGTAGGCGCCACGATTTCGATCGCTCGCAATACCTGCTGCATGGCGGGCGACTGTGCCACGATGACCGGCCGTTCGACGCCCGGGAGCGTGGGACAGCGGCCGCTCATTTGGCACCATATCCGATGCATACGCTCTTCGATGCGGGCTTGTAAGTCGCCGGCAAGCGTCTGATCCGGCTTAGACTCCGGTTGGTTTCGATATTCGACCCCCGACAACCCTGCGGCGGTCTCGGGATTCAGATAGACCCCCACTTGACAGCCGTCATGGCCGAGCGCGATACGCCGCTCCAGCACGACCTTGGCGTAGCCGAAGTTGCGCGCCGCGATGGCGCCGAACACGCTGGACGTCATTCGGCACAATTCCGGTGAGTTCTTCACCCCCTCGCCGAACGGGCAGCAACTGCTGGCCACACGAATGCACTCGGCATCGCTGGAAACCAATGAAAAATGGCCGCCGATCTTATTCTTGAGTCCAATGATCAAGTCCGCGTAGCGCTCTCGATCGAGAGCCTCATCGAGGCCGTATTCGGCGCGGAACGTCTCCTCGAAAAACCGGCCCGCGCTACGGGCGATTCGCTCGATGATCTGCTCCGCCTGCGCCGTGCCCGCCTCCTCGCACAGATCCATCAGTTCGATGACGAAGGTCTGGAGAAATCCAATCGGCGTCAATTGCGAAAAGCTTGCCTGGTTCATAAAGGGCGCTCGTGCTACATCATGGACTTAATAGCCTAAACCTGATTTTCGAATTAAGAAATCATTTTTCATCAACTGAAATAACATTTCATAAACATATCGAATAGCTATTTACTACAATACTGATTTTATTGGCTTTTTTCGTTAAATAATCCTGGCATACAAGCTGCTGCAAAATGCACGTCCCACTTTAGGACACTGGCGCAATCTGATTACAACATTACAAAAAGAACATTCCACGAGGATAACTTTTATGTCTCAAGAAAGACCGCCGCTCGATCCGCATCCCTTAAGTCCGTATGTTTCCTGGGCGGGACACCGCAACCGCGATCCGATCCTGGAGGTTTTCAAGCAGAAATTCCCGTCGACACCGGGCAACGTCCTGGAGTTCGCCAGCGGGAGCGGCATGCACATCAACTATTTCGCGCCATATTTCCCGCATCTGACGTTCCATCCGACCGACCTGAACGAGCACGCCCTGGAAAACATCATGCGGGTTACCTGGGAAAACCGAGTGCAGAACGTCGCACGGCCGAGCCAGCTCGATCTGACGCGCGATGAGACCTGGCCGAACCCGGACGAGCGGCGCTTCGACGTCATTTTTGTCATCAATATCTTCCAGGTGGCTCCGATTTCCGTCGCGGACGGCATGATGAAGTGCGCCTCGCAATTGCTGAACGAGGACGGCTTTCTGTTTGTCTACGGTCCCTTCAAGGACCACGGCCGATACACCACCGCATCGAATCATGAGTTCGATCAGATGATCCACTCAGCCGGGGTTTCCGAGTGGGGCCTGAAGGACATCGCCGATTTGGAAAAAGCGGCGAGCGCTTATGCCCTGGGGTTGAGCGAGAAGATAGACATGCCGGCCAATAATTTCGGCTTGATCTTTAGCCGAAGTTAGCGAACCGAACGGGTACCATGATATGAACGACCATAAAGCTGTCGTCATCGGGGTTGGGCCTAGCAAGGGTTTGGGGGCCGCCCTCGCCCGCCGTTTTGCGCGCGAGGGACTCAGGGTTTATCTCGGAGGCCGCACCGCCGAAAAACTGGAGCGCGTCGCCGCGGAAATCCGAGCGGCCGGCGGCCGGGCGGTTCCCGTCGTAACCGACGCCACCGTCGAAGGCGACGTCATATCCTTGTTCGAAACGGTTTCGGGCGATCCCGGCGAGCTGGACATTGTCGCCTGCAACGTGGACAGCAATCGCCGGGCACCGCTGCTCGAAACCAGCGGCGACATGTTCAGACAGCTTTGGCTGCAGAACGCCTACGCCGCATTTCTGGTGGGACGGGAAGCCGCGCGGCTGATGGCTGATCAAAGGCACGGGACCTTGTTCTTCACGGGCGCCAGCGCTTCGCTACGCGCCCGTCCTCCGTTCACCGCCTTCGCCGCGGCAAAAAGCGCTCTACGGGCGCTGGCTCAGGGCATGGCCAGGGAGTTCGGACCGCAGGGCATCCACGTGGTGCATGCCATCATCGACGGCGTCATTGACGGCGAGCGGGCCCGAAACGCATTTCCCGAATTCGTCGCCCAAAAAGGCGCCGACGGACTCCTCGATCTCGACGCGATTGCCGATACCTACTGGCAGTTGCACAATCAGCACCGAAGCGCCTGGACGCACGAATTGGACCTGCGCCCGTTCAAGGAGCCGTTTTGATCTCGTTTCCTTTGCCTCTAAATGGAGAGGGCTCCGTTTGCGGAAACATAAATGTCGGGAAAGGATTCCCGACCTACTGGACAACACAAGTTCGTAGGTCGGCCATCCTTTGCCGACGCCCGTTTCCACGCTTCTTTTCATCGAGCGGCTACCCCGGCCATTCCAAGCGGTCTAACATGCGGACAGTCCGCGATTTTCGGAGACTCGCCGCCATGGATACCTATCTTTTGACATTGGGAGCGCTGCTCGTCGCCGTGCTCAGCGCATTCTTCGTCGGGGCCATCCCCTACCCTTACGGCTGGCTGATCTTGACCGCACTGCTCATAGCCCGGTGGCTGCAACTCAAGCAAAGCGATGATCGAACCCGGCGACGTTAGCGTCTGATTCGGGTAGCCGTCCGTCCGAACGCCTATTTGGTGAACTTGAGAGTCATCCGGTCGCTCTCCCCGATCGCAAGGTAGCGTGCCCGATCTTTTTCGCCCATCCGCAAGGTCGGCGGCAGAGTCCATACGCCTTCCGGATGATCTTTGCCGTCTTTGGGATTGGCGTTGATTTCCGATTTGTCGGCCAGCTTGAAACCGGCTTTTTCGGCCAAAGCAATCACATAATCCTCGGTCACATAGCCGCTTTTCTTCATATCCTCGAGCGAAGTGCCGGGCTTCGCGCGATGTTCGACCACGCCCAGCGTACCGCCGGGTTTCAAAACCCGGTACATGGCTTTGAACATCTCGTCCGCCGTACCGTCCGCCATCCAGTTGTGCACGTTCCGGAAGGTCAACACCAGATCGGCCGTGCCCGGCGGTGCAAAATCGGCATCCTTCGGATTCTGCATCGAAGTCGGCACAACCCGGTCGTAGACGTCCGGGCGCACCTTGAGCTTGGCTTCGTATGCTTTCTGTATCTTGACGGCGTAATCGGGCATGCCCGGCCGAACCGGGCCGAAGCCGGCCGCGTAGAGCTTTCCCTCGTCACGCAGGACAGGAGCCAGAATCTCCGTATACCAGCCGCGTCCGGGCGATATTTCGACTACCGTCATATCCGGCCGCAGTCCGAAAAATTGCAGGGTTTCCTTGGGATGCCTGTATTTGTCCCGCTCACGATTTCCGGGGTCCCGGTGATCGCCTTGAAGCGCCCGATCCAGCGATTGGTCGAGCGTAGCGCTCTCCGCCAACTCCGGCGCCGAGACGATTCCGCTGATCAGCGCACCGAACAAAAGGGTCTTGAACATCTGTGCCAAGGAATGCAATTTCATGCTGGTCTCCATGCTTTTCGGGAATAATGTGACGTTCTCTTTTGCTTCCGGCGCAGAAGCAACCGCGCCGTATCCGTATTCACCCGCCCGGTTCTATCAAAATCGCCAGCCGAGGTAAACCAAGCCCCTGAAGGAGACGATCGTTCCGAACTGACTTGCAACCAAAAAGCTCGGACCGCTCGATCGCTTGTTCTACAATCGTTTGGAATATTCAACCAAGGAGAGAGATTCCCATGCATTGGAGAGAATGGCTAGACCGCAACGTTCTCGACCTCGGCCGCCAAATGCGCCTGAGCTATCTTCCGCCCCTCATGGTCTACATGGCGGCCGGAATTTCCGGACTGACCGGCATCGTCGGCACCTTTTTCGTCAAGGAATATCTGGGCCTGTCCGCGGAGTTCCTGGCCGCCCTCAGCTTTTGGATGATGCTGCCCTGGACCTTGAAGATGCCTATGGGGCATCTGGTCGACTTGATCTGGCGCCACAAGTCCGGCCTCATCATTCTCGGTGCCGGGCTGATTTCCGCCAGCCTCTTGATCATGATCGGTCTGCTCGACAAACCGGACGCCATGCGCGAGCTTATGCCGATCGAAACCTGGTACGTTCTTTCCGCCCTGCTGGCGCCGGTCGGTTACGTATTGCAGGACACGGTGGCGGACGCCATGACCGTCGAGGCCGTCCCGCGGGTGGATCGTGAAGGCCGCCCGGTCGGCGAGGAACAGCTTCGCCTGGCCCACACCACCATGCAGACCCTGGGGCGAGTCGCGATCATCGGCGGCACCGTTCTGGTCGCCGCCGTCAACGTATACCTTTTCAGCGGCGTCGAAAACCTTGGCGAATTGGAGAAAGCGGCGGTTTATCTTCAGATTTACCGCCTGGCGCTGATCATTCCGGCCGTTTCCGTTCTTGGCGTGGCGTTGGCCGCCGCTTTGCGCTGGCGCGACGTACAGCGGCTAGCCGCCCAAGGCTTCGAGATGGACCAGATCGAGCGGTTCCTGGGAAGACCCATGGACGAATTGCCCGAGGCCAACTGGTGGATTCTGGGCGGCGGCCTGGTGTTCGTCCTGTTCTCGGCCAGCATGGGCTTGGCCGCCGTGCCACTCAACGAGGAAATCATCTTCGCGGGTTCTCTCGGCATCGTATTGTTCCTGATGCGGCAATTGACCCGAGACCTTCCCGATCGCGCGCGACACGAACTCTACGCCACGGCTATCGTGATTTTCGCATTCCGCGCGATCCCCACGACCGGCGCCGGTTCGACCTGGTGGATGATCGACGAGCTCGGTTTCGATCAACAGTTTCTATCTCAGCTTTCGCTGGTCGCCAGCGCATTGACGCTGTTCGGCATGTTCATCTTCCGCCGCTTCATGGCCGAGCGTCCGATCACCTATATCATTGCCTTCTTGACCATTGCCGGCGCCGTCCTTTTCTTGCCCAATATCGCGATGTTCTACGGATTTCACCATTGGACCGCCGCCCGCACCGGCGGCGTCGTCGATGCCCGGTTCATCGCCCTGATCGACACGGCGCTCGAGTCGCCCCTGGGCCAGATCGCGATGATCCCGATGCTCGCGTGGATCGCCAACTCGGCTCCGGAAAGGCTCAAGGCAACCTATTTCGCGGTCATGGCCGCCTTTACCAATCTGGCGCTATCGCTCTCGCAACTCGGCACCAAATATCTGAACCAGATATTCACCGTCACGCGCGAGGTCAGAAATGCCAGCGCCGGAGCCGTGGAAATTCCCGCCGATTACAGCGAGCTCGGCGCGCTGTTCATCACCGTCGCCATCGTCGGACTGGCGATGCCGATGGCGGCTATCTTCTTCGTCAAGCGCTCGCTGTTGGCGGAACCGAAACCCGAACCGGCCGCCGCGACCGGCTTCGAGCGCTATTGACGGGCTGAGGCACGGCGATCGAATAGGGTCACGGTGGACGTGAAGCTCTGGTCAGTTCCTGCCTTGTCGGGATAAGAAACGATCCAGCTGATTCGCGAACGCCTGGCGGTCGCCCTGGCTCAACGACGAGGGGCCACCCATTTCGACCCCGCTATTGCGCAGCTCCGTCATGAAGTTTCGCAACGTCAGTTGTTCGCGGATATTGTCTTTCGTGTAGAACTGCCCCCTCGGGTTGAGCGCATAGCCACCCTTCTCGACGACTTCGGCGGCTAACGGGATATCCGCGGTAACCGCGAGATCGCCGGGCTGAATTGCCTGAACGATTTTGTTGTCGGCCACATCGAACCCGGCGGGCACCTGAATGGCCTGGATATAACGCGACGGCGGCGTTCGAAGGGGCTGGTTAGCGACGAGAGTCAGCGAAATTTGCCGTTTTTCCGCCGCACGATACAGAATCTCTTTGATGACGTTCGGACAAGCATCGGCATCGACCCAGATTTGCATGACAAGTTTCTTCACTGGTTAAGGCTGCACCAAGTAAATCCATCCGCCACAGCCACCGGTGAATCATCGAATTGAGCTATCCTGCCCATCTTCAACCCATGCCCGTGATTCAGCCGATTGTAATACGAATGGTACCAAAGGACGCCTATACCATCGTTTGGCGCGAGCGGAACGTTCGCAGATTGTCCCAGTGATAGGCACGGAGTGCCATAATTATTGATAGTTAAGAAAGTAAAGCCACAAGTGCCCCCTCTCCCTCCGGGAGAGGGATGGGGTGAGGGCGATTCGAATAGGGCTTTACTTTCTTTACGCACAGTAAGTCAACCGTCAGTGCCATCATTGCTCTTTCACGGTGACATCGACCGGACCGCGATAAGCCTCCGCCTAATCGCCATCGGGTGCTCTGGCCCCTGCCTCAGCGATCGTGATTCGGTGCAAAAAACACGTTTTTCTGAATCTTCCGTATCGACGTATTGCGGCGAATGATGTCGGACAAGCGCGTTTGGCGCACCATAGCGAGATCCTTCCCCTTCAGGGTCCGCGTATACCAGTAGCGATCTCCGGAACGAGTGCGGTGGAACTGATCCATCAGTATGGCTCTCAGCGTTTCGCCCAACATCGTGCCGGGCATGTCGTCCTCGCAGAGAAGACCCACGAACATATCGATGTCGTCGACGTTGCCGTAAAGGCGCTCCAAGCTCGTTGCCATAGCCCGATCCGAGGTGATCTCGGAGAAACTGGATCTGCGGGGTAAGCCAAGATCCGCACGCGCGGTATTGAAATCGGGCAATCCCATGTCACGGCCGCGCTGGATATTGAACGCAACCAGATCCAACCCGCCGGCCTCCGGCGCACCGAACAGAAAATTGCGAACATCATCAACGATTTTTTCATCCAGCTCCTGCATGCGCTGCACCGCCACACCGCGGATGAGAGGATCGATGCCACGGCCGGCCAGCATGGGAGGCGTGGCCTCGAAGAATGCTTCCCGCAATGAAAGCGCGCCCTCCCTGATCGGCGAACCGTCTTCGTTTAGACGCAAGATTGACGGGCTGAGCATGGTATGCCCGAGCCGAAAGGCGGCTGTCGAAAAAAGCGAGCTGAGCCCCGGATGGACCCCGGCATCGTAGCTTGATCTCATATGAAGACCGCCTCGCCCCAAAAGCGCCGGCAGATATTCCTCGTACGTAACATGCTGAATTTCGGCGATGACGATTTCCCTGGCGCGCTGATACAGTTCTTCGTCGTCGAGATCCGGATTTGCCTCGCGAATTCGGTCGACCTGGTAATTGTGTTCGCGCATGAACAGCGTATGCATGGCCGCAAGTGTGGGCTGCTCGTTGGCCCGGATGTCGCCCGCGACGAATAGATCCGACGAAAAATTCGGTTGCTCGGGCGAACCCGCATTGGGTTGAGTCCCGTCGTTGTACGGGAGCAGATTGCCAGACGAACCTTTCAGATACGGCCCGGTCCGAAGCCAGCGGGCACGAGCGTCGTCGGACCCGTAAATCATGGAGCCGTCGATGTAAGCGGTAATTTCATTGATCTGCTCGCGCGGGTTGCCGGTGCTCGTCCCGGTGGCCGGATCGAAGATGGCGCGCGAGAAAGGCATCGTCTTTGTGCCTGTTCCCCGTGGATCGAAAAACGGATCTCCCGCTGGAATCTTGATCGGAAAGCTTTCGGCCGTTCCTTGGGTGAGTCCCATATCGTGGTCCAAAAATTGCCCCCAGGTCCACATGAAATCGCTCTGGCGGCCTTTCGCGGGAATCAGATCGTCATTTTGGGCGAAAACGGCATTGCTGATTTCGCGGGGACTCGGACGCGAGGCCCCAGCCGGCAAGGAAATGCCGTCCGTATAGTGAGCTCCGCTCGCGCTGCGCAGCAGGTAAGCACCGGCCATACCCCATGTCGGATGGGCGATGTTATTTCCGTAACCGTCGATGCTTCGGTAGTCCTTTGCATGAACGGCTCCCAACACGGAATAAACGGTTAGCGCCACCGCAGTCCAAAGCGCGGCGCCACCTCTTTCAGGAGTCTGCCGTAAATCGGCGGGGTGTTCGTCGGATTGCATAGCGTTTACGTCCTTGTGCGCTACTGTAAAAAGACGTTTTACCGGGCGTTAAGCATTTCTCCTAATGTCCAAATCCGTTTAGACCATCGAGTCAAACCGGTCGCACGACGCCCGCGAGCGCACCTGCTCGACCGTTAATCAATGAACCGAGCCCTGACCAAAGATGCATCTCCGGAAAAACAAAAAGTATCGCGACTTGAACAAATAATTACTCAAATGCGACACGAAAAATAATCAGGATGATTACCGATCAAGAATTCTGGGACAACCGCCCAAGCTTAGCGGCGAATCCAGGGAAGTTTGCGACGATGGTTCACGGCTGAATTTTCTTTACCGTCTCCTGTGGCCGGTTACAACGATACAGGCTCGAGTTCCTTTCGCGTCGGCCCCGATATCACCTTTCCTTCGGCATCGAAGCGCGAGCCGTGGCAAGGACAATCCCATGACTTATCCGCTTTGTTCCAGTGAACGATACAGCCGAGATGCGTGCAAACGGCGGATACAGCGTGAATTCGGCCTTCCTCGTTTCGATACACGGCGGTTTTTTTGCCGTGGAGATCGATGATCTCTCCTTCCCCGGGCGCAACCGTCTCCACCGTTTTTCTATGACCGGACGCCAATTTGTCCCTTAACCACATTTCCCCGACATGGACGTTCTCCTTCAGCAACTTTCCGCCCGATGCCTTGAGATTCACGCGCGTAGCCCGGTAGAGCTTCGCCCAGCGGTTGTGGTTGCCGATAATCTCGTCGGAAATGATCGTAGCGGCCACCGTGCCGTTGGTTAAACCCCAGGCATTGAATCCGGTTGCCGTATAAAGGTGCTTCGAGCTGGGCGTGAGATGACCGATATAAGGCACTCGGTCGGCAGCGTCGTAATCCTGATTGATCCACTCGTATTCGATAGAGGTGACCTGAAAGCGGTTTTGGACGAACCACCTGAGCTCTCTCGACTTCTGCGCCGTGTCGGCGTGCCCCGTCCGATAGCCCTGTCCCGAAACGATCAGCAACGGCCCTTTATCCGTCGGATGGACGCGAACCGAATATTTGGGCTCTCCCACCGACAGAAACATGCCGTCGGGGACTTGCTCCGGGGCAACTCGAATCCCGACGACGACATGTTGTCTCGGAAACACTTTGGCGAAGAATCCGCCTTTATCCAGAATGGGAATATTGGTGGCGATGACCACGTCTCGCGCCTCGACTTTCCCCTTATCGGTCAGCACCCGGCACGGGGTACCCTCTTCGACGTCCAGTACTCGAGTATTCTCGAAAACCGCACAGCCGTCGCCGCTCACCGCCTGTGCGACCGACAGCAGGTATTTCCGAGGGTGGAAACGCGCCTGGTGATCGAAGCGTACCGCGCCGGCAATCGGAAAAGGCAAGGTCGTTTCGGTGACGAAATCGACCGGCAATCCAAGCTTCGCGGCAGCTTCCATCTCGGCTTCCAATGCCGGCACCTGCTCCTCCGACTCGGTAACGGTAAATGCCGACTGACGCTCGAAATCGCAGTCGCTGCCGAGTTGCGTCCGTATGGTGTCGACTATCTCGATCGCGGCTTGATTCGACTCGGCATAGGCGCGAGCGCCGTCTTCGCCGAAAGTTTTGATCAGATAGGAATAGATAAGACCGTGGAGCGAGGTCAATTTGGCGGTGGTTCGCCCCGTGACCTGCCCGACGATCTTCCGCGAGTCGATCACCGCCACGCTGCGCCCAGCCCGTTTCAGCAGAAGCGCCGTGGTGAGGCCCACGATACCGGCACCGACAACGGCTACATCGACGGAAAGATCGCCCGGAAGTTCCGGATAGCCCGTTTCCGGCGTCGAATCGATCCAGTACGAGACATGTTTGGTGGGAATATCGGCCATCCTAGCCTCCGTTTAGTCCTTAGGGATCCCTGAATCGCTTACTAAACGTAAGCGTTAAGTCGCGAAACGAAGCGGCATGGGCACCGCTTCAGGGAAGATTAATCGTCGCCTCCAGAATTCGTCAACCGATCTCCTCGACAAGCGACACGCCGAAATTCTGTGCAAAGAAAAACCCCGCGGCAAACCTGCGGGGTTTTTGACGGCGTCACCGTTCAAGCGTTCCTACGTCCCGGCGGATTTGATCACCAGATTCACCACGGCAATGACGGCCACCACGAACAGCACCGTAAAAATGATGCCGCCGATGATATAAGCCTTGGCTGAGCCAAAGGCGAAATCGCGCTCCCGGTTAGCCGAGCTTTGAACGCCGAAAGCCGCCGCGACGACACTGGCAATCACCTGAAATACCGTAGGTCTTTTTGAATTAGAATCACCGGAACTCATAGTTGTCATCAAATCTGCCGAACAAAGCCTATTTTTAAGATGCGATCGTTTTCTTTTTGTTCAAATAAAATTTGACGCCAAAGGCAACTGCGGTAACCAAGAGAGCAATCGATATCGAGATCGCGTTACTGCTGATGACATCTTCATCCACGTTTAAGGCGTAAGTCCGCACGTAGGTCGCGATGAAGTACAAGGTTTGCACCGTGGCTATGGAAAAGAAGAACGAAACCAAGAATTTATCGAGCGCCCTGTATTCCGTGAACTCCATATGATCGAAGAACAGCTTGGTAATCGCGTAGCCCGGCAGAAACATGATAAAGATCGTGATCAGAATCCGTTTCGCGTAATAAAAAGGGGACGTGGTCGTAAACAACGACATCAGCACGATAAAGACCGCGCTAATTCCCAACATGCCCAGCCACATCGTTCGGTCATCTTTATTGAACTGAAAAAACTTATTCATATCCGGTTTCCTCTAATTATTGTTTTTTAAAGAAATAAAATCCTTCGATACCGCCTTTCAGGATCATTCGGTCGGGCGTTTTTTCATAGACCATGTAATCGATCGTTCTTCCCGGCCGACCCGGATCATCCGCGACGATCTTGCCGTCCACGATCTTGTACGTCCACTCGTGCCGGTCTTCCGCTTTGAAATGCCGGTTGTAACCCGAAGTGACGATGGTACCGTCAGATTTGAATTCCCAGGTCCTATTTTCCTCGATCTTGGGTTTATCAAGTGCCGGAGCCACCGACTCGAGGCGCCACGTACCCACAATTTCGCTGTTGTCTTTTAGCGGGACTTCTCCCAAAGCAGTGGTCCCCATGGCTCCAACAAGCCAAATCAGGCCAGCTGCGCCGAAAGCTCGAAAATTCATAGATATCTCCCCGGAACGTTTATTGTAGCGGTTGCTCTTCCCCGCAAAAAAAGAGGCATCCGTGGGGCGGAACAGCTTGCTATTCTTGAAAGCGAGCCGAATTTTGACATCATTCATTTCCTTATGGCAAGGAATACACCGGCTTGCCGCGCATGAACCGGTTTATTGCCGGACCGTCTGTCTCTAAAATAGAACTCTTTGCCGTCGAAACGCCGGTTCGAATTCTCCCTTACCCCGGAATATCCCACGATGACCGAATTGAACGCCCGCACCGCACTATTGAGACAACTTCTTTCCGAAAGGATTCTCTTCCTGGACGGCGCGATGGGCACCATGATCCAAAGCTACCGGCTCGAAGAAAAAGATTATCGTGGAGAGCGTTTCGCGAGCTGGCCGAAAGATCTCAAGGGCAACAACGACCTGCTCTGCCTCACTCAGCCGCAGATCATCCGGGCGATTCACGATGCTTATCTGGAAGCGGGTGCGGATATCATCGAAACCAACACCTTCAACGCCAATCGGGTCAGCCTCGCCGATTACGGCATGGAGGAACTGGCTTATGAACTCAACGTGGAAGCGACCCGGCTGGTGCGGCAGGCGGTCGACGCCATGTCCGAGAAAACGCCCGACCGGCCGCGGTTCGTCGCCGGCGTGTTGGGACCGACCAACCGCACCGCGTCGATTTCCCCGAACGTCAACGATCCCGGCTTTCGCAACGTCAGCTTCGACGATCTCGTCAGCGCTTATTACGAAGCCACGAAGGGCCTGGTCGACGGCGGCGCGGACATCATTCTCATTGAAACGATTTTCGACACCCTGAACGCCAAGGCCGCCGTCTTCGCCGTGGAGCAGTACTGCGACGACCATGGCTTGCGTCTTCCGGTAATGATCTCCGGCACGATCACCGACGCCTCCGGTCGCACCCTGTCCGGGCAGACGGTGGAAGCTTTCTGGAATTCATTGCGTCACGCCCAACCGATTTCCATAGGCTTCAATTGCGCGCTGGGCGCCAAGCAGCTTCGGCAGTACATCGAAGAGCTCTCGCATATCGCCGAAACCCATGTTTCGGCCCACCCCAACGCCGGACTCCCCAACGAATTCGGCGAATACGACGAATCGCCGGAAGCCATGGCCAAAGAAATCGCCGAATGGGCCGAGCAGGGATTCCTGAACATCGTAGGCGGCTGCTGCGGCACCCGGCCGCCTCATATCAAGGCCATTCGTGACGCCGTGGAGCATTTTCCGCCCAGGCGCGTTCCGGCCATCGAGCCCAAGTGCCGCCTGTCCGGGCTCGAACCCCTGAACATCGGCCCCGAATCCTTGTTCGTCAATGTCGGCGAGCGTACCAATGTCACCGGCTCGGCGGTCTTTCGCCGCCTGATCCGCGAGGAGAAATACGAACAGGCCATCGACGTCGCCCGCCATCAGGTAGAGAACGGCGCGCAGATCATCGACGTCAACATGGACGAAGGCATGCTCGATTCCCAAGCCGCCATGGTCCGTTTCCTGAACCTGATCGCCTCTGAACCGGACATCGCCCGCGTGCCGGTGATGCTGGACTCGTCCAAATGGGACATCCTGGAAGCGGGACTGAAATGTCTTCAGGGCAAGGGCATCGTCAACTCGATTTCGCTCAAGGAAGGCGAAGACGCGTTCATCCGCCACGCCAAGCTGGTCCGCCGCTACGGCGCCGCGGTCATCGTCATGGCCTTCGACGAGCAGGGCCAGGCGGACACCCGCGAGCGCAAGGTGGAAATCTGCGCCCGCGCTTACAAGATTCTCACCGAACGGGTCGGACTCCCGGCCGAAGACATCATCTTCGACCCGAATATCTTTGCCGTCGCCACCGGCATCGAGGAGCACAACCGCTACGGCTTCGATTACATCGAAGCCGTGCACCAGATCAAGGAAACCCTGCCCCATGCCCTGGTCTCGGGCGGCGTTTCCAACGTGTCTTTCTCTTTTCGCGGCAACAATCCGGTGCGCGAAGCCATCCACGCCGTCTTTCTTTACCATGCGATCCGTGCCGGCATGGACATGGGTATCGTCAACGCCGGACAGCTCGCGATTTACGAAGACATTCCGGCGGAACTTCGGGATGCCATCGAGGATGTGATCCTCGCGCGCCATCCGGACGCCACCGAACAGCTTCTGTCCATCGCCGAGAAATACCGGGACGAAGGCGGAACCGTCGAAAAGAAGGAAGACCTCGCGTGGCGCCACTGGCCGGTCGAGAAGCGCCTGGAGCACGCGCTGGTCAAGGGTATCGACGAATTCATCGAGCAAGACACCGAGGAGGCCCGCCAGCAATATGCGCGCCCCTTGCACGTCATCGAAGGCCCGCTCATGCAGGGCATGAACGTGGTCGGCGACCTGTTCGGCGCCGGCAAGATGTTCCTGCCGCAGGTGGTCAAATCCGCCCGGGTCATGAAGAAATCGGTGGCCTATCTGATGCCCTTCATGGAAGTGGAAAAAGCCGGCGGTACGATTCAATCGAACGGCAGAATCCTGCTGGCCACGGTCAAAGGCGACGTGCACGACATCGGCAAGAACATCGTCGGCGTCGTGCTGCAATGCAACGGCTTCGAAGTGATCGATCTGGGCGTCATGGTGCCCTGCGAGAAGATCCTCGAAGCGGCGCGCGAGCACGACGTCCATATCATCGGACTCTCCGGTCTGATCACGCCTTCCCTGGACGAAATGGTCCATGTCGCCAAGGAAATGGAAAGACTGAGCTTCACTCTGCCGCTCCTGATCGGAGGCGCAACCACCTCGCGCGCCCATACCGCCGTCAAGATCGAGCCGAACTACAGCGGCCCGGCGGTTTACGTGACCGATGCCTCGCGAAGTGTCGGAATCGCCGGGAGTCTTTTAAGCGAAGATTTGCGGGACGATTTCATCTCGCAAACGCGGCGCGAATACGAAGAGGTGCGCCAACGCCACGCGGGACGCAAGGCACAAAACCCGCTGCACGAGATCGCCGCGGCGCGCGCCAACGCCTTCCATGGCGATTGGCAGCATTACGTGCCGCCGCATCCGACTTTCTTGGGTCTACGGGTATTCGACCATTACCCGTTGCGGGAAATTGTCGATTACATCGACTGGTCGCCTTTTTTCCATACCTGGGAGCTGGCGGGCAGCTACCCGAAAATTCTCGACGACGAAGTGGTCGGAGAGCATGCGCGCACCTTGTTCAAGGACGCTAAGGCCATGCTCGAAACCTTGGTCGCGGAAGAGTGGCTGACCGCCCGCGCGGTGGTCGGATTCTTCCCGGCTAACGCATCTGCCGACGATATCCTGCTGTATGCCGACGATACCCGGAAGGAAACGCTGACCGTCCTTCGCCATCTGCGCCAGCAGGCGGTGAAACCGCCCGGCCAGCCCAATTACTGCCTGTCCGATTTCGTGGCGCCGAAAGAGAGCGGCGTGCCCGACTATATCGGGGGCTTCGCCGTTACCGCCGGCCACGGCATCGAAAAACATCTCGACCGCTTCGCCGCCAACCACGACGACTACAGCAGCATCATGCTCAAGGCCCTGGCCGATCGTCTGGCGGAAGCCCTCGCCGAACTGATGCACCGGCGGGTTCGCCGCGAGTTCTGGGGCTACGCGCCGGACGAGCAGCTCAGCAACCAGCAACTGATCGCCGAGGCGTATCGGGGCATCCGCCCTGCCCCCGGCTATCCCGCCTGTCCGGACCACACCGAAAAGGCCGCGCTGTTCGAACTGCTGGCAGCCGAACAGAACAGCGGCATCCGCTTGACGGAGTCTTTCGCGATGTACCCCGCTTCCTCCGTCAGCGGATGGTATCTGGCACATCCGGCGGCGAAATATTTCAACGTCGGCAAGATCGGCCGCGACCAGGTCGAGGATTACGCGAAACGGAAAGGCGTGACGCTTAGGGAAGCCGAACGGTGGCTGGCGCCGATCCTGGCTTACGAACCGGATTAGCCTTCGATAATCGCTAAACACGATTCATGGTCAAGGTGGGCAAACGGGGTCTGGCCGGTCCGGCCGCGGTCTTACTGATTGCGCAGTGTGCACCGGCTTCATTGCGAGCGGATATGACGGAACTGCCTCCGGTGACCGTGATTCCCACGGACGGTCTGCCCCAAACCGCCGACAATCTCTCACGAGCGCTTACGAACAATGCCACTTTTCGGTCACGGAATGACGTCGAAAGTTCGCAGTACAGCAATATCAACGATTTCCTGCGCGGAACGCCGGGCGTTTTCGTGCTCCGGGGCAGCGAGGGCCGCGCCGTGGGACTGAGGGTACGCGGCGTGACTTACACCCAAGGCATGGTGACATTCGATGGCGTACCGTTACTGACGGCACTGCCGGCACTGAGCTGGCTCGATACCATTCCCGCCGAAGCCTTGGGCGGAGCCACCGTGGTTCTCGGTTCCAACCATGCCTACTACACCAGCCAAGCTTTGGGCGGCAGCATTCAGTTGAGTTCCAAACGGACCACGGAAGATTATGGTTTGGTTCACGCGGAAGGGGGAAGCTTCGGAACCTTCCGCACGACACTGAGCGGCGGCTTGCTGGCCGAGCATGCCGACATTTCCGTCACCGGAAGTCGGGTGAACCAATTCGACGGTGCGTACGACGCCATACCCGACCGGGGCAATCCGGAGCGGGACCGCTTCGGCAGCACCTTAGGGATAGCGCGATACGGCGCGCGGTTCACGCCGGATTTGGCCGTGGACGGCAGCGTCCTCTACAAAGACTCATGGCAGGACGCCGATCTACCGGGGGTGACTCCGGCCGGTCTTCCCACCTTCGTCGACAGTGCGACCACGGATTTTCACGAAAAACTGTGGCTGACCCAAAATACCGCCTCAGCGCATCTGACCGATGACTGGACCAGTCGGTTGCAGCTGGCCTACACCGAGAACGACGTCGCCGCTCGAGCCGGGCGTCTACCGTTCAGTTTCAGCAGCCATTTGATGTTCGCCGATTGGCGCAACAGTCACGCACTTTTAAACGATCAGACGCGCCAGCGATCCTGGCGACTGGTGTGGGGTGGGCAGGTGCGTCACGAGCATGGGGAAAGTGAACATCCCTTGCAATCGTCGCAATTCCACGACGAGCGAAAGACCGTGATCGGATTTGCCGAGCTGCAGGCCGATTTGGGGAAATGGTACCAAGAAGCGGGCGTCCGGGTGGAAAGCCACGACGACTACGGCAAACACACGCTACTGCATTTCGGGTCTCGCTGGGACGTTTCGTCATCCTTGAGCCTCCGGGCCAACGCGGGCACCGCATTCCGCGCCCCCAGCTACGGCGAACTGTATATGCCGCTCTTGGGCAGTCCCATTCTCAAACCGGAGAAAGGCTTGACGGCAGATGCCGGATTCGATTGGGTGCCGATCCGCAATCTATACATCTCCGTAACCGGCTACTACGGTCGCTATAACGACCTGATCACTTCAGAAATCAGCTTGGGACGCTTTGTTCGCCTCGGCAACACGCCGCGGGCCCGCATCGCCGGAGCAGAGGCTTCGTTGGAAGTTCTCTGGTCCGAACAGCTCCGCAGCGGTCTGGACTTCACTTATCAGTACAGCCGCAATCTGGACAACGACCGGCCTTTGCCGGTGCATCCGGAAAAATCCGGCCGCATCTGGACGCAGTGGAACCTGGATGCCTTGCCGCTGAGCCTCCGCGCGAATGCAACATACCAAGGCTCGCAATGGAACGATAGCGCGGCGACTTTGGCCACGGACGACACCGTCCGTGTCGATCTCATAGCCACCTATCGCGTGTTGCCGCAACTCGATCTTTATGTGCGCGGTGACAATATTACCAACAACCGAACCGGCGGCATCTACGCCCGCTACACTCCCGGAACCACGGTATTCGGCGGAATTCACGCGAAGTTTTGATTTGGAATTACTCGCAAATGCCGGTTAACAGCGGATGTCGCAGCAGCGACTGACGCAGGCAATCCGCCTCGTCCATGGATTCGGCCAAGCCTCGAAGTATCGCTGCGCTGCGATGGCGGTAGGTTTCCGCTTCAGGGAGGCGTCCCCTTCGGCTATCCAGCTCCGCAGCGGTTGCGTACACCCGCCATGCCGCGAGTGCGGCCTCGATCGTACCGAGATGGGACAACGCCTGTTCGACTTCCGCGCCTGCCGTATCCAATGCCTTTCGGCCCATGGCCACTTCGGCCAACAGCCGATGTCCCAGCGCCAGATAAGCCGGATCGGGAGGCAAGGCCGAGAGCTCGCAAACCTTGTTGGCCTGCTCTTCGGCTTTTTCCCACTGGCCTTGCGTCAGCCAGTATTCACCCAGGCCCAAATGAAAGAGCGGCCGCAGGTACCAATCCATCAGTCCCTGACACGCATCCAGCAGCTGATCGGCTTTGGCGAAACTCTCGAAGGCTTCGGCGTGTTGCCTCAAACCCAAATGGGCCGCGCCCGACCGGATCAGTCCGAAAAAGGCATTCGAGGAATCCCGCTGGTCGTGCATTTTTTCCATCGCGGCCTGGCACAGACTCCGTGCACCTTCGTAATCCAAGGCCTGCTCGTGTAACCAGCTCATGAGCAGAGTGAAATGGATGATTGCAAAGACATTGCCGTTCCTTTCGGCCATCTCTAATGCTTTGGCGATATGGCGCCGGGCTTCCCCCCACTCTCCGATGTGCAGCATCGACCTTATGCAAAGGGCCTCGCAAACCATGTATTGCAATGCGTCGCCCCGGTTCTGAGCGATCTCCATTGCCTCGCGTGCGAGAGCGATCGCCGACCGATAGTCGGCCCTGGCGTATTCGAAACTGGAATGCAAGGTGAGGCTGGCGTTAAGCAATTCGCGATTCCGCGTTGCGCGGGCCATATCCATGGCCTTTCGACAATCCCGGATGTAGTGCTCGCTCCATCCCTGCAAAGTGTTATGCCATCCAGCCCAGGAGCCTCGAACCAGGATTTCGATCATCTCGTCCTTTAAATCCAGAGCGCGTTCTACCGCCTCGGTCACTAACGCGAGGCAGCGGGGCCGATCCATCCAATAACAAACCCTGCCTTGTTCAATCAAGGCTTTGAGCTCCCAAAGCGGAAGACCCGCGCTGACCGCAAGCTTGCGAATAGCCGAAAAGTCTTCCATGGCGCCATCGGTGTCGTCCATAGAACGCTTTACGACACCGCGTCTGAACAGCAATTCCATGATTAAGGCCTCGCGTTCCGCCTCCGGAAGCGACTCGGACAGGCGTAGCGCGTGGCTGATGTAGTCTATCGCTTCTCGGTTGGCATAGCGGCTCACGGCGTTCTCCGACGCCAGACGCAGATACATGATTGCCTTAGACAGCTGTTTGCCTTGCTCGAAATGATTGGCCAATTCCGCCGCGATCGTTTTGGATTTCTCGCCGTATCCATTTTCCAAGCATTCTCCGGTGGACCGGTGCAACTGCATCCGGCGCCCGGGCGCAAGGCGGCGATAAAGGATTTCGCGATAGAGGGAATGCCGAAAACCATAGCGTCCGGCCATTATCCCGTCCGCCCACTCGTCGGCACCGCATGACTTCAACATCTGGCCGCGCCGGCTGAGTTCATCGCAACACAGTTCGATCGTCGCCAAATCTTCGCCGGATACGGCTGCCAGCAGTGCCGCAGACCATTCGACGCCGAATACGCTCGCCATTTCGAGCAAGCGCCGCTCGGAAGCGCTCAGGCGATCGATTTGCGCGTCTATCATTTCCAAGAGATTATCGGGTATCGCCAGCTTCGAGCCCGTATCGTAGGAACTCGATGTAAGGCGCCCCAAATCGACCAGATGTTCGACCAGATTTACCATGAAAAAGGGATGGCCCTCGGTCCATCGGTAAATGGACGACGATAAAGTCTCATGCCCCCCCTCTTCGGGATAGCGCGATACCAAATATTCCTTGATTTCGTCCTCGCCCAGACCGCACAAGGCCAGCTCGGCGCATAAACCGCGCGCCTGCAATTCGTGCCTGATCCGCTTGATCGGGTGTTGCGTCAAACTTACGTCGACCGGTCGGTATGTCGCGATGACGAATAACTGAGCCGGTGAACTTCGACGCCCTAATAGAGAGATAAGATCGACCGTCGCATAATCGCCCCAATGCAAATCGTCGATCACCAGGACCAAGGGAAATTCGGAGCTGATGCTCTCGAAAAACTCCGCCGCCTCTCTGAGCATTCGGGCATTCGTTGCGCCCAGGACCTGCTGGCTGAGCTTGTCCTTATCCGCGGGCGTCAAGACCGAGTTCATTTGCATCAGCCAGGTCGGTGCATGTCGGTGCAGCCGGTCGACCAATTGCTGCGCGCCAGCTCCGCGGCATTCGTTCTCCAAAGCCTCGATCAAAGGCATAAACGCCTCTCCCGCACCGCACTGTTCGACGCATCGGGCGCGTAGCAGCCCCAGATTCGTGCCGTTGGCGCGAGCCAGAAACATATCGATTAGGGTGGTCTTGCCTATCCCGGCCTCGCCGGTGAAGAAGACTATCTGACGCTCACCATGCCTTACCCGTTCGAAGCGTGCTTCCAGCCATTCCAACTCGCTCCGCCGCCCTACCCAATACATCGAATTCACATCATGGGCGGCGCGATTGGCTGCAATTGGCGACAGTGCCGGCGCACGAACTTCCCGGCTGTCTGCCTGCATTACCTCGGCAATGAAGCGATAGCCGTGTTTCGCCACCGTTTCGATGTAAGTGGGTGACTTCGGATCATCCGCCAGAGCTTTGCGCAATTCGTTGACGCATCCTTTAAGAACCGACTCGCTGACATAGCGGCGATGCCAGACCGCATCGAGCAAAGCGTCCTTGGTTAACAGCCGGCCGGGATTCATAAGCAAGTAGTGCAAAAGCGCAAAGGCTTTCGGCGGCAAGCCCACCACCTCCGACCCTCGCCACAAGACGGCGTTTCCGGCGTCTAGCCGAAAAGGGCCGAATAGCAAACTCTTACCGATCTCCATACCTACAGGCTCCGGCATTCGTGGTTAGCATTGCAGTTGGCGGAACAAACCATATTTGACCAAAAACTGACCGTTTTCTGACGACTTTCGAACCTTTACAAATCAAAATCCAACCCTCAGCAAATTCGCACGCCGGGTGGTGCGGATCAAAGACGTTATCATCGTAGCGTCTCGCCCTTCAGGATTTCGATGGAGCTTGCCGCGCAGAGCGCTTCCTCGATAAGGCAAACCGGGCGAATTGCCAGTCTGCAAGTAAATTCATTTCGCCGTCTGTGACAAATTACCTCGTTGACAATCAACAGATTCGGCCGGCGGTCATTTCGGTAATTCAGAACGCGGAGAATGCCCAACCGTCTGGCGATTTTCCGTGCGAACAACGCGCGCGGCACGCGCCCGCTGCTCGCTAAACGGAGGGCTAAGCATAGCGGTTCCGGCGACCGTTTGGCGACCGGGATCGATTACCCCGCATCGTTTCCAAGCTGGAAACGATGGGACAGGCGCGCTGTCGACGAATACCTGCCATAAACGCCCACACTTCGGACGTCGTGATGAAACCACGCCCGACATTATCCGATGCGACATGAAACGGGCGTTTTCTCTTTTGTCCTCGCCAGAAAAACGACATCGCCGCTGCTTGAGTACCTCTATCCGTAAGGCCCCCCACTTGTGGAGCGGTCGAACAATCTTCGTTCGGCATGTTTCCCCTCTAATCTGATAAGCTTAGCCGCTCGCGAGCGATGTCCCCGTGACATCCGTCACTGCCCCTATCACCGAGGCCAGATTGCCGCGCTCCGGAACCGGACGACGATGCGCAAACTTCCGGTCGTATCCAGCGAGGACGAGCAAGATTGATTCGACTAATACTTTACGGCACACACGGTTGTCATTTGTGCGAAGACGCGGAATTTCTGCTGTCTAAAGCGATTCAAGCGAAAGGCGCCGAGATTCCCGTCGAGATAGTAGATATCGCCGAGAAACTCGAGTTGGAACACCGCTATGGCGTTCGGATTCCGGTCGTGCGCGATTCCGCATCGGGTGCCGAACTCGGCTGGCCCTTCGACGAAGAACGGTTAGGCGAGTTTCTCCATAGCCTGTCCTAGTCCGGCTTATCAAACATCATGCGGCCTAACTAATCCGTTAACACTTAACCGATTTTCAATGTCATGAACCAAAACGCTTTCCGCATCGAAAAAGACAGCATGGGCCAATTGCAGGTGCCGGCCGATGCCCTTTATGCCGCCCAAACTCAGCGCGCGGTGGAAAATTTCCCGATCAGCGGACTCAGGATGCCGCCGGCCTTTATCGCGGCCGTAGCCTTGATCAAGCAGTGCGCCGCCCGCGTAAATAGAGACTTGGGCGTTTTGGACTGCGGCTTTGCCGAGGCCATCGAGCGGGCAACGCAGGACATAATCGACGGACGTTACGGCAACCAGTTTCCGGTCGACGTATTCCAAACCGGTTCCGGCACCAGCACCAACATGAACGTCAACGAAGTCATCGCCACGCTTGCCTCCCGTGCCTGCGGACAAAGCGTGAGCGCCAACGACCACGTCAACATGGGGCAAAGCAGCAATGACGTCATTCCGACGGCGATCCACGTCAGCGCCGCGCTCGCCGTCAACGCACAGCTCATCCCCGCACTGGAGCATTTGCAGACCACGATCGTCTACAAGGCGCAATCGATCGAGCACGTGGTCAAGACCGGACGCACCCATCTCATGGACGCCATGCCCGTCACCCTGAGCCAGGAACTCTCCGGCTGGGCGTTGCAAATCCAAAACGGCGTTGAGCGTCTGCGCGCCTCATTACCGCGTATCTACAAACTCGCCCAGGGCGGCACGGCCGTAGGTACGGGCATCAACGCCCATCCGGAGTTCGCGGCGAAAATGGCGGAGGCGCTTTCCGACGCCACGGGCCTGCCGTTCGCGCCCAATGCCTCGTTTTTCGAAAGCCTGAGTTGCCAGGACGCGGCCGTGGAATTGTCGGGCCAACTGAAGACCGTGGCGGTCAGCCTCATGAAAATCGCCAATGATCTCCGCTGGATGAATTCCGGCCCCCTGGCGGGTCTAGGTGAAATCGAACTGCCGGCGCTACAGCCCGGCAGTTCCATCATGCCGGGCAAAGTCAATCCGGTGATTCCGGAGGCTGTTTGCATGGTCGCCGCACAAGTCATCGGCAACGATGCCACGATTACTGTCGCCGGCCAGTCCGGATCGTTCCAGCTCAACGTCATGCTGCCGGTCGTCGCATACAATCTGCTGCAAAGCATCGACCTGCTGGCGAACGTCTCGCGTCAATTGGCGGATAAGGCCATCGCCGATTTCGTCGTTCGTGAAGACAATTTAAAGAAAGCGTTGGCACTCAATCCCATTCTGGTTACCGCGCTGAATCCCGTCATCGGCTATCTCAAAGCGGCGGAAATCGCCAAAGCGGCCTACAAGCAGCAACGGCCGATCATCGACGTGGCCGCCGAAATGACCGGGATTCCGCGCGAGGAATTGTCCGAGCTTCTGGATCCCGCGAAGCTGACGGAAGGAGGCATTCAGGGCTGAAGGGATTCGTCGGCAAGGGATTGCCGACCTACGTCGAACCGCCGGGTCGTAGGTCGGGAATCCATTCCCGACAAGGAATCAATTTTTTGTAGGGTGGGTTAGGCCGCGAGGCCGTAACCCACCGAGCGACCGCGAATCGGTGGGTTACGCTGCGCTAACCCACCATCGATGGGTTTCGCTTCGCTCTACCCATCCTACGATGAATGTCCATTCGAATGCCGAACGGAATAAGCCGTTGACTGTGCGAATAAATTCGCACCTACCACGGCGCCCCCCCCCGTTTTTGGGATGAAACGCTCCGCTGATCTCGGGCCGCGTTCGAGTGTACGGAGAACCCGGCTCAAAGAACCATCCAGCGAGCCAGCGCGATCAGAGCCAGCATCCCACCGCTCCGCACCGCCCAGACGGTTCCGCTCCCGCGGCGCAGGACGTATTCGACGCCGTACAACAGGATCGCCGATTGGACGGCGATCTTGGCGTAGTTGACTTGACTAAAAACCGGTAAGTTCGCCGCGACCAACAGCACGAACATCACCAGGAAGTCCGACGGCGTCAGGGTGAAGTAGCGGCCCGAAAACCGCACGCCCACGCCCACGATGACGGCCAGCAAGGCGATAGCGTAATTGAACCAGCGCTCCGCCTCCGCATGCTCGAAACCGGCGGTCTGGGCGAGATAGACCACCAAGATCACGCTCGAATAAACGGCCACGCGCTCGATGAAGCCCGCCCCGGGAAGACGAGCCCCTACCCAAGCCAGCCAGGTCACCAGAATTCCCGCGGCAAACACCGCGATGTCGTCCAGTTCTTCCTTCTTCGTCGCAAGAGCGGTTGCAACCAGGAACAACGGCACGGCGAGACGGACGGATTGAAAAGCCGTTTTGTCCAGCCAGGCTTTCTCCAGAATCAAATTCAATTTTCGGGTGAGAAACGACGCCTGGCCACGGTCGACTCCGTGTAGGCGCCAACGGAACGCCTGTGCGAGCGGGAAGAATGCTCCGACCACGGCGAACAGGGCCAGATAGATCGCCAGAACCAATAGGTCGGACTCGTAACGGAGAAAATACGCGAGAAGAATGCAGGACGCCTGGACCACGTACGTCGTCAGCACTGCCTCATAATGGTCGAAACCCAGAGACAGGAGCTTATGGTGAAAATGGTTCCGGTCCGGCTTGAACGGCGACACGCCGCGAAGTATCCGATGCCCCATGACCAGCAAAGTGTCGATGATCGGCAATCCCAAGATCAGCAGCGGCAAAGAACCGCTCAGCGCCGTATTGACCTTTTGCGTAAGCAACACGGCAAGAACGCCCGCCGAGAAGCCCAGAAACTGACTGCCCGTATCCCCCATGAACACGATGGCCGGGTGAGTGTTGTAGCGCAGAAATCCCAAGATGGCGCCCAGGATGGCAACGGCAGTCGCTATTGTTTGATAGCCGTCGGCCAAATCGGCTAGAAACGCAATGCAAGCCAGACTCAGAATGCTGAGTCCCGCCGCCAGTCCGTCCAAACCGTCGGCCAGATTCATCGCATTCGTCACGCCGAGCAAAAAGAATACCGTCAGCGGGTAAGCGACGGCATCGGGCAGCGGTCCGCAGTCCCAAAAACACAAGCGGCGGATAACGATGTCGCCGAAAACGACCACCACCAGCACCGCCACGAACTGACCGAAAAACTTGATCTTGTAGTTCAGGTCGTAGCGATCGTCCAGTAAGCCGAACACGCTTAGAATGCCGACGCCGAGCAGGCAGATCCGGAATCCGGAATCGAGATCGAACTCCAGGAGCAGCGCCACGATGGTCGCAATGACCATGCCGATCCCGCCCACCCGTGGAATCGCCGAAACATGGACCTTCCGCGCATCGGGAACATCCACCAGGCCGAGCGGCGCAGAAAATCGGATCAGTGCGGCCACCAGCACCATGGCTAGAAACAGGGTGGTCAAGAACAGCACAAAAAGCTGCATAGAAAATCCTTATCCGTACCTGCCAATACCGCTAAATTAAGCTCCATACCGTCGTTCCGGCAGGGAATGCCGGAACCCAGAAGCCAGGGATAGCATCAGCCTGGATCACATCCCCGTGCTCTGGATACCGGCACTCCCTGCCGGTATGACAGCTTGACTTAACGGCTTTGGCGTACAACTTCGGCAAAATTAAGCGCATGCGTCTAATCCGCGATATAACGATTCAATTGCGGCTTCAAGACACGCAGGAACTCGTTGAGCCGCGCCTCGCCCGTCGCGAGCTCCTCTCCGCGGGGAAGATAGGTCGTGAGCCGCACCAGGGCGCCGTCGGTACGATTAAGCGTCAGCGCATCCCAGAACAGATACCACTTCACGGCATATTCGTTGGTCAGATTGCGCCCGCGCTGCTGAAACCAGTAGTAAACGAGCTGGCGATCCTCGCCTTTCTGAATGACCAGGCGGTTGATCCTAAGCGGATCGCCTTCCTCGTCGGGAAGATCGGCATTCACGGTTTCCAGCGATTTGATTTCCCAACCGCCGCCCGGAATGCAGGAGCGGGGCGAATGTATCGACTCGCCCTTGCGCTGGGAGGCGTAATAGGCGGAATAAAAATTGACCGGCATGACCCCGTCGCGGACATAGTTAGCCAGAATGTAGTCATCGAATTTGAGCGCATCGATGTATTGCTGCTCCATCGTCTCGCGCCGCCCCGTCCAATCGGCCAGTTGCATGGGGAAATCGACGAACTCGGCACGAGGAGGAACGAATTCTTCCCGATGCTGCAGGAGTTGAGCACCCCCCAATGCCACGACCGAAAGCCCCAGCACCGGCCAGTATTGGCGCGGCAAGGTGCGCTCCCGAAACAACGCATCCTTCGGCGACGGTTCCGGAAACGCCAAACCAAACACTTCCAGCAACGGCCGCGGCTCCCGCCCGATCCTGGCCAGCAGCCACATTTCCCCCACCAGTAGGCCGGTGCAGGCCATGAAGATTGCCCAGCCCTCGAAATCGTGCAGGAATCCTTCCGCCATCGATTTTCCCCAGTACTCGACCATTACCCCGATGATGCCGATGCGAAAGCTGTTCATCAGAATCGTGATCGGAATGCTGGAGAGAAAAATTACGGCCCGTTTCCACAATGCCACCTTGAAGAAATAGGCGCACATGAACGAGAGGCTCATCAGGGGAAAGAGATAACGCAGCCCGTTGCAGGCTTCCACCACCTGAAGCTTGTACGAGCCGAGGTCGATGACATTGCCTTCGAGATAAACGCTGATATCGCAGGCCCGAATGAAAGAGACGCCGAGTGCCGAGGAAAGGAGCTGGAGCTTGCCCGACAGGCCCTGATAAAGAAAATTGGGCAAAGGAATTGCAAAAAACAAAAAGAACAGCGGTATCCAAATCTGCTTGAATATCTTGAACCCGGTCACCGCGAGAACCAGGCCGAACACGACGACCAGGAAGGCATACTGGACGATGATGTAGAGCGTCGCCAATTCGCCCAGAAAATAAAGCCCCAACCCCAAGGCGACGATGCCGACGCCGGCCCAGGAGCCTTCGAACGGCAACCGGGCCAGTTCGTTTTTTTTCTGCCAGATCAGGAAAGCGGTGATGAACGGAATCAGAAGACCGTGGCTGTATTCCTCGCTTGTCGTCCAGTATCCGAAGACGAATTTGAGGCCGTCAAAAAATGTAAATACCGATATCCCTATCAAAAGGCTGAACCACCCCCAAAACTTAAGCCCGATATCCCACAATTCAGTTTTCGAATCTGTTGCAACCATTATGTCCGGCCTTTCTCTATTTCTATTCTTAGTGCCTGCCCCAAATAAGGCGATATCATCCGCTTAACTCCATTCGGCATTCGAGCGAACATTCATCGTAGGATGGGTAGAGCGAAGCGAAACCCATCCTACAAAATGAATTCCTGACTGAAAGCAATTTGGAATAAGTCCTACCCCGTCATTCCAATCGCAAACAGCCCATTCCGCTGGCGCCCAAGCTCCCGTTTGGGCGCCCTACCCGAGAAGCTCTAGCTTCCAGAAACCGCACGCGAATCGAGAAGCGGGAGACTCAACAACCACCGGCTGAAAGCCGGTGGGTTAGGGTTAAGGACTGAAAGTCCGGATACGCGTCGGCTGAACGACGCGTTTAGTCCGGCTCCATCCGAAAATTGTCATTGGGATTCGGCTCAAAATGATGCTCCCGGTACTGCTTGATCATCTCTTCGGTCATTTGACCTACCGTCGCACAGAAGTAGCCTCGTGCCCAAAAGTGCCTCCCCCAATAACGCTTCTTGAGATGCGAAAACTCTTCAAACAGCTTGCTCGACGTTCGCCCCTTGATCCGCCTCCTGATCTCGCTCGGCGCCAACTCCGGCGGCGCGCTCACCAGAATATGCACCTGGTCCTTGCTGACCACCCCTTTCAAAATTCTGATCTCGAATGCTTCGCAGGTTTGTCTCACCAAATCACGGACCCGCTCAGCGACCCCTCCAACCAACACCTTGTAACGGTACTTCGTCACCCACACAAAGGGGTACTCGATGGTAAACACCGTATGGCTTCCGTATCGATACTCCATAACCGCCCCCTTGCATCTCTGGGCAGTCTATCCCAGCATCGAGATGAAATCTGCCCGCCTGAAAGGCGGGGGCTTAAACCTTATGCATAGAAAGTCAAAATGAGTTCCCAACCGTATCAACTGAAAATCCGGTGAGCGAAAAACAGAGGCGCCCCTGCCCATAACCGCTGTGCATGCGCTCACGTGGACTTATCCATCAATTGGCCTAGCAAAATGCCGCCCTAAAATCATGGCAACGAACCTTGGCGTCGAAATGACGTTGCGTCGCCACATTCGCCTAGGCTCCAATGCGAACCGATACAACCACTCTAAACCGCAAGCCCTAATCCAAACGGGGGCTCGTGGATGTGTGCCAGCGAAAAAATTGAACACCGCACCGATTGATCCAATAATCTGCGCCGAAAGCCTGTGCCGATTGGCTTCCACCCACTTTTCCTGCTTTGGCGCCGTCATGCCAACCCAAACCACATCTGGCTTTGTCTCGTTAATCTGCCAGATCAACTGATCGTTGACTTCGTCAGGCCATGGATAAATCGGCGGCGACAAACAGCCGCAGAGCGTTAGAGATGGAAACTCACGTTTAAATCTTTCCGAAATTAGCGCCAAGACCTCTGGCGTAGATCCAAAGAAAAAAACCCGTCCTCGTCCACGTCGATTCAAACTCCGCAACACAGTGAAAAAAAAGTCGGTCCCCGTTATTCGAGGCCCTAATTTGATTCCGATAAATTTCGCCATCAGTGTTAAACCGACACCATCGGCAACTACTGGCCATGCCCGATTCAAGGCGTTCAGAAATTCTGGATCGGATTGGGCTACTACCAAAGAATGCGGATTTGCACACGCAAACACGATGGGTTCCCGACACCGCTCAATTGCTGCCCATATCGCTGGTCCGAGTGAATTCAACGTATCAAGATCGATAGAAACCCCTAATATAGTGACCGCATTGCGCTGTTTCATGGCCCCCTCTTAATGCTGTTTAGTGTTTATCTATCTACCTGATCTTTACCAAGATGCGCGTCTTCAATTGCGTGTTGGTAAATCTTATTTATTTCGGCGATATTGATTTCAGCTGTGTACTTTGCTTCAAAAATTGCCCGACATCGCTCCCGCATAAAGATTAGGAGCCTCGGGTTTTTAAGCAGCTGCTTAATCTGAAACACCATATCCTCGGAACTTCCCGGCTGAAACTTAAACCCTGTTTCCCCTTCTTTCACGAGTTCGTCGAGGCTTCCGATTCTGGAAACCAAAACCGGCGTCCCACACGAATAGGCTTCCAGCAGTGTCAGCGGAAAGCCTTCATAACATTCCGAAGGAATGACTTGCAGCGCTGCACGGCAAACTAAATCGATTACTGTGCTCCGCCCCTGAAACCCGAGGAATTCGACATTGGAGCCGTCTTGCCTTACTTGATTTTCGAGCCTAGACCGCAGAGAGCCCTCTCCGACGATTTTGAGCGGCAGCTCCGGAATGCTCCGCCAAGCATCCAACAGAGTCTGAACTCCCTTCTCCTCGCTCAGCCGGCCAACATACAGGGCGTAACCGCCATCGCCGCGGCCGCAGACAGGTGGGTCAGGTAAAAAGTTCGGCTTTACCTCGATCCGATTCTCCGGTAATCCCCCTGCAATCAGTCGCGGCACTGCAAAGCGAGTCAATGCAACATACCGGTTGACCAACTTGGCGTAAGTGCCCCGCCAACGGTTGGACACAACGGTCCAAACCTGCGCGCCGGTCGCAAGAAGCGAACCGCGATAACAACGGTGCCTTAGCGCCGGAAGCAGCAAACGACTTCCCAAGCAATCCTCACAAGGCTGATGATTCCTCATAAGAAGCGCATTCGGACAAATGAAACGGTAATTGTGCAAAGTCTGCACCACAGGCACGCCTTGATCCCGGCATGCAGCATAGGCGCTGGGTGAAATCAGCGGGAACGTATTGTGAAAATGAGCGATTTCGGGCTTGGTTTTTTGAATTAAAGCAATGATTTCCCGGTAAATCTTTTCCGACCACGCACCGTCGACTGCAAGCCGTACCTTCTTGGCTAGCGAAGATTCGTCTATGTCATCATTAAATCGCTCAAAAGCGATAACTTCATGCTCACGTTCAAGAAGAGCACGCTCATTCGTATATACGCTGTCCTCGCCGCTAGGCGCGCTAGAACGATAGAAGTTATGGGCGAGCAAAACGCGCATCAGTTATCCAAGATACGCGAAGATTGATCGGTCGAAACTGTGCTTAAAAAATTCAGTAAACCTGCCGCTACTGCCTCTGTCGTGTAGGAGTGTAGGTATCTCCGGATCGCAGCGGCCCCCATATCAGCACAGCGATCTCTATCATCCAAAAGCTGAATCAATCGGACGGCTGCGGCTTTTGAGTCGTCCAACGCCCAAAAGAAACCCTCCACGCCATCAGTATAGAGTTCCGGTATACCGCCCACAGCACCAGCGACTACCGGTAAGCCACACGCCATGGCCTCGATTAGCACGATTCCGAAACTTTCCACCAAGGCACTGTGGACATAGCACCGATGTTGAGGCAGCAGGTCTGCCGCATCTTTACGGTATCCCAAAAACCTGACTTGCGGGACGATGTCCAGAGTTACGGCAAGTTGCTGGAGCTTCCCGCGATCCGGTCCGTCCCCAATAAGCGTCAGTGAAAATTCTCTGCCTAACCTTTTTGCCTCCGCTAGGACTTCTAGCAGGAAAGCTTGGTTTTTTCGTGGCTCCAAAGTACCAATATTTATCAAATCGTAAATTGCCAACTGTGCCGAAGACGACATGCGTCGCTCGCAAAAATTTGGACTCAACAATGACGCGACCTTTTGCAAATCCGGAATATCCCGCTCCAAAACCGATTTCATCCACTGGGAGATATAAACCAGACCATCCACTTTCGGTAGGATTTGCCTCTCAATGTTATAAATATCCTTATATATCCAATCACCGGCCTTTATCTTGCCTTTTGATCTCCACTCCTCCGCCTGTGAGACATTGAAGTGTACGATCATAACAACCTTTTGCGAGGAATCGAGCCTCGCCTCCAAAGCCGCTTTCGCCGATAATGGACATTGGGCATAAATAACTGTGTCTTTTCGGCTGGCAAGAAATGAACGAAGCGCCAATCTCAGAAAAAAGTAATGCCAATATCTATACCACCAGACACTTAATGGCCCATAAAATGGATCAATGAATCGGCGTATCGAAAAGACAGGATAAACAAAGGTCTTTGCATAAGAAAATGGCGTAATAGTATTTACCAAAACACCCTGCTGGTTCAAATATGAACGGAAATTATTAAAGTGTGTTTGCACACCAGTTTCCCCAACTGGGTGCAGGAGGGTTGCGATTACAATTTCAGGAAAATTCATCGTACAATTTTTTATTCGTCGATTGCATGGCTGAGTTGTCCAAGCCACATCTACATAATAAAACCCAGCATCTCTCCATTATGTAATTTCTTATCTTACGGCCGGTGGGCAATAACGTAGGATGTTTCGGGTTCACGGCCGGCGCTCAGAAATTCCTTAGCATCCAGCTCTCCTCTTGATTTGGAGGCAACGCTGTCAAAACCAACCTGCCGAAGTAGTTCGGCGACAAGTTGGGTATCATACATAAAGCAATGACCGTGTCTGTAGATCAGAGAATTAACCGATACAATCGGAGATTGATAACCTTGACATAATCCACCTCCAAGGACTCTGCCGAGATCCGGGAAAGAAACGATGAGGACGCCACCCCGCGCGAGAAAAGCGAAAATATTCGTGAAAAACCCAAATACTTCATCCGGCAGCAAATGTTCGATGACGTGCTCACACACGACCAGCTCAAACTGCCCTTCCAAATTCGTCAATGGAGTCGTCCCGCTCCAGTAAAGATCAGGGCGTCGACGATGCTTTAAATATCGATGCGGAGCCCACAAATCGGAATTCACTGCATCATCCAGGAACCGAACGCCACAACCGACATTCAGTATCCGTTTATCGAAAGAAACAGCTTGACGAAACAAACCTTCTATGAACTTAGTTGCTCGGAAACAAAATCCCCAATAGTATTTGGAAAACAAGTTTTTCCATTGATGCTCATGGCGTAATTGTCTCGCAAGTTCGACAGTTTCCTGAATCAGAGTTTCACTATAAGTATCCATATAGTTACTGAATTATCGGAATGTTAAACAATAATCCAAACGCACTTACGCGCTATGCATGGGATTGTTTCTCTTTGTCTTTGATTATTTCTCGTCAATCTTAGATTGAATGCGCTCCGCAACTATCTGGCGCGCCTGACAAAATTTGAAACCAGGCGCTGAAACGAATCTACCGCCACCCGGAAATCAAAACCGCTGATATAGTCCTGCAGCCGCCGTCGCGAGATCTCGGGCGCATTCGTACACCACCTGAGCAACAAATGGCTGAACTCCTCCAAATTTAGCGGATCGAACACCTCGCCTGCCCCGGAGGATGAAATCAGCTCTTGGCTGGCGCCCGCATGACGACTCGCCAACACTGGTACTCCCGACGCGAGCGATTCATTGACAACTAAGCCCCACACGTCCACTAGAGAGGGAAAAACAAAGACGTCGGCAGCAGCGTAATACTTGGCGAGTTCCAAGCTATGGCAGGCGCCGACAAAATGTATGTTGCGAATGTTCAAACTCCGTGACAGCGCCCTCAGGGAGGCATCTTCCGGCCCAGCCCCGACGATCACAAGCGTGTTCGAACGTTGAATCGGCTCCGGTAACGCGGCCCAAGCCCGCAGAAGCAAATCGAATCCCTTCCTCGGAAGTAGCCGGCCGACTGCTAGAAACGCCCGCCCCTGAATACCGAATTCCCGGCGTAATTCGGACTTCTCGTATTTTTTTGTCTCTTCGACCCAGAATGCGTTATCCACCGCTTGAGCGCAGTAGTAGATTTGTTCTTCTTTAATACCCCAGCTCCCGAGGTAGTTCGCGGCGGGCCGTCCCCATGCCATATAAGCCGCAGCCCTGGGAATCAGATAGCTTCGCAGGCGTTTCTGAATCGAAGACGTACCGGCGGCGCATTCCGATGTTTCCTCGGACCAAAGGACAAATGGGACGCGCAACCACTTCGCGGTCCAATAGGCGAACAGAGATCGCAAGCCGAACTCCGCCGATATGACGATGTCCGGGCGAAAAAACATCAAATCGCCAGGCAATGCGATTGGAAACGGAAGCGGTTCTACTTGCTGTACGCCATACGCGCCGTGTCGCGTCCGACGCTGTACATTTAACGTCCGAGAGTAGTGAAGAGGCAGACGCTCTCGCGCCAGTTTGTCCGACCGGTCCAGCGGAAGCGATAGAAATATCTTCAATTGCCACGAGTCTAACGCCGCAAGCCGTTCAAATATCGGCCGACGGTACCCCGGTACGATGTTGGTCAGAACCGCCACACGAATCTTGCGGTCCATAGCTCAGCGGCCCCTGTTTCTGATGAGCCCGGCAACTTGCCAGGCCAAACCCGGCAAATTGACCACTTGGCATTTGTGCACCCACCAAACGTGGAGCAATGCGTAAAAAGCGAAGAGCGGGATCAGCATTTCGCCGCTCCAGTATTCAAGACTTGAAAGAAAGCAAGCTGCCGTCAAAACGATCCCCAGGAATGCTCTGCGCGAAATGAGTGTCACCGTTCTGAAACGCCAACGGAAAATGACGGAATTCGCAAAGGAGAAAACGCAGAATCCCGCCAACAATCCGAGACCGATTGAACTCGATCCGGCATCAGAACTTAGAAGGAAATTCACGACGCTGACCGACACGACAGCCACTTGGATGATTGCGCTGTACAGAGACAAGCCCGAGGCTTCCAAACTTTTATAAAGCACCTCGGTCAGGTAATAGATTGCAAATGCGAGAAACATCGGCGGCAACAACTCGCCTACCAGTCCCGATTCGCTTCCCAGCCAGAATTGGGCAAAAAATGGACCGAACGACACGATCAATAACGCAAGGGGGACAAGCAGAGAAAAAGCGTAGCCGAATAGAGGCCGAATGAACTGTTCGAGGTCTTTTTCCTTCTTCGCGAATAGAGCCGAGGCCGCAAACGTACCGGATAGCGGTGCCATCACGAGCGACACCAATTGGGTGCAAAGCTTGAACGCAATTTCGAATGAGGCCACCGTAGCCAGATCGAAGGCGTGGGCGACCAGTATCTTGAAGACCGGCTCTCTGCAAGCGATGGCAAGGGTCGCGACTTGTATTCCCACGCCGTAGTTGAACATCGTGCGACAACGGGAACGATCCACCAGAAAAGGACTAATGCGAATGTGAGGAAACTGCTGCTTCGTACGCCAAACATACATGAGGAATACCAGCAGATTCGGGACGATACCGGCGACACCCAATGAATAGATGTCCGGACGGATTTCGAGCGCCACCAAGGTGGACACGAAGTTAACGGCCAACCAAACGAGCATGACGATCTGAGAAAAAAAATGCTCCTGGTGCGCCTCGACTAGAGCCTGCCAAGGAATGGCGAGGAACCGAAGGCCGAATCCGATTGCCGTTATCACTAGTACAAAATGCGCCTCCCGCTGCAATGAAATAGGCACATTTAATAGCCTGGCCACCCAAAGAGAATCCAGTGCCACTATCGCCACCATAGCGGACAAAACCGCTATCAAATAAAAGAAGAACGCCACATTGAAAAATCGGTTGACTTCCTCTGGCCGCTTGATATGGCCCGCTACGTGATAAATGAGCGAGTTCTTGAAGCCGAAATCGGTTAGCGTGATCAGACTCACCACCAGCGTGCTGAATGACCAAATCCCGAACATCTCGCTGCCCAGCTTGTCCAGCACGAAGGGCGTCAGCACCAGGTAGAGCGGAACCGCAAGCCCGACGCGGGCCAACCCCACCAGCGAACCGGATAGAAAGCTTCTCTTTACGGTCTGTACGTCCACTCTAGACCTCGGGTTTGATATACGCACAAGTTCGGGCGGCCAACGTGTCTTGCACGATCCGGCAATATTGCGCTGCATATCGCTCCGGCGCGAAACGGGCGCGCGCCGCTGTCTGCGCATTCGCTCCCAGCGATACACGCCGCTGCCGATCGTCAATCAAACCCCGGAGTAGTTCCCCCAAATCCATGCTATTCCTTGGCGCGTAAAGAACTCCATCCACGTCCCGCTGGACAAGCTCCGGATGCGCTCCGGCATCGGCCAGCACTACGGGCAAACCGGCTAACATGGCCTCTACGACGGCGATGCCGAAACCTTCGGCGACGGCAGGATTCACATAGATGTCCATTGCCGACAGATAATCGCCGATCCGGTCCGAATAACCGATGAAATGCACTGCATCCGCCAAACCTGAATCGGCCGCCAGATTTTCCAAAGCAGGACGCAGTGGACCGTCCCCGATCAATAGAAGTCGCAACCGCCGATTCGTCTCATAAATCTCGCCGAAAGCTCGAATTAGCGTTTGCTGATCGCGCCAGGAGGTCATTCCCCCCGTATGCCCGATCAGGCAGTCGCGTTCCGAGAGGCCCAACTCCGCCCTAACGGCCTGCCGATCGCCAATCGGCCTACGAGCCTCGATCGGGTTATGTACCACGTGAAGCTTCGCGGCAGAGATGTTATAGGTCCGGAGAACGCTATCCGCGGTGTATTGTGAGTTGCAGATTACTGCGTCGACGAACGGATAGACCGCCCGAGCGAGTAGTCCACCGAGTCTGCCGCGCAAGTCGCAAGGCGAATGTTCGTTGTGGATTACCGGAAGTCCAAGCCAACGTCCGGCAATTACTCCCGTTACCAGCGGCCGAGTGAAATGGGTACAAAGCACATCCGCTTCCGTATCGCCGGCTACCCGAACGATTTCTCGGCAAATACGCCATGGGGAAAGCGTATTTGCATTGATGACCTTAGCACCCTCCTTCTCGAAACGATCATGAATAACAGATGGCTGATACGTAAGAAAGACGAGACGATGATTGTTGTTCGGAAAATGGCGCGCCAGATACAGCAATTTTCGGGCCGTTCCTCCGAAATTGGTAAGGCACTCAATTATGTGCAACATGCGCAATATCGATGTCTCCTTTTGAAGCTACCACATTTGCCCGTTCACGCTCTAGCAAACCCAGCGCCAATGCAAGCGGAAAAAGGGCAAAGCTGTTCGTAAAAGTCGCATGTACTGGCTGAACGCAAAGAAATACGATGATCGTGGCCGCTACAGCCATGGCATGCACTGTAAGCAACTTGTCGATTTTCTGCCTCGCCAATCGAATACATAGGAAAGCTATGTATAAGAAATTTGCATACAGCACAAAGCCACCGATATAGCCAAACTTTAACGCAACATCCAGATCACCTTTGTCGATAAAGCCTAACAAATCTCCTTTAATATATGTTCTTGATTCCAAGCCAAATTTCGAATCCTTATCGATAAATCCAAATCCGAGATACGGACTTTGTTGCAGAATGTCGCGCCGCTCCTTCGCGAACACCTCCCTTCCAGCCAAAGCTCCGCCCGATTGCGTTGTAAACTCACGGACACCTGAAAATAGAAAAGCCTCTGATATTTTCTCAAAACCAACCGCATCCGACCCTGCCATAAGTCCGATCGCAACAAAAACGGTCGCAAATATTCCCGCGATTGCAACACCTTGCGCTGCAACTCTCCGCATAGATTGTTTCGCAAACAGCATAATCGCAGGGATTGTCGCCAGCGTTGCCATCAGATAAGACCGATAAAATGTCAACAAAATGCCAATCCCCAAAACAAACGCCCTAATAATCTGTCCCGGTGCGGCCAGAAGAAACAAGAAGAATGTGTTAAAAAAAGAAATAACAATAACGGGCCAGAATGGAATATAAACCTTCCAGAATACAAAAACCTCTTTTCGGATGTCATATACACTCTTTTGCAAAAATGAATCTCCAAGCACTTGGGCAGTAATTTCGAAGACCGAGTAATACAATCCCAACCATGTTATATACTTCCAGCAACGATTAACGTCCTTTGCCTTTCTCAGAAACACGTAAACTGAGAAGTAACTAAAAAGTGTCATAAATTCTTTGGACGCTTTTATGGAATAAAATAGTGATGATTTATCAGCCATTACCGGATAAACAACACCATACAGCCACAATATTCCCAATATAATCATCGGCCGCAAGAACAATGCACTCCGTAAATCGTTGATCCGATCAACCGATAGGATCAAAGCTCCAAGATTAAGCAAGATAAACAATGCATGGATATCAAATAGGCCTTTAATTGCAAAAGTCATCGGATCAACAAACCCCAGCATTTGTGATGCTGGCAGGAGCAGAAAAAGCAATAGATTGGCGCGTGATAAAAAGATCATGGCCGCGCCAATGAGCAGAAGCGTCACGAGAGCGACAACAAATTCAAGGTTCATGGCGCATCAACAAATAGATACTCTACTCTTTTGGACTAACGCGCCCAAGATGATGTCGCCGGCTCCTTAAATGGCCCAGATTTCAGCGAATCGATCTGATCCTGTGTAAGCTGCCCGTATAAGTAAACCGCGAGCGCCGAAGAAGGCCATCGTCTCCGGGCATATTCCAGGTAACGTGCAATAACCCACCCTGATCTTGGATGGGCGCGATTATCGATCCTGTCGTAATTTCCAAAGAGTAATGCCACCTTTTCTTTGACGTTTAGTTCAGTTCGTACTTTTTCCATATTCTTAAAATCTACCATTTCCTGATAATCCATATTGAAAATCACGTCTACCCAGCCTTTGTTAACCCAATCAATTTCATTTCTTCCTTGCAGGGAACGTGAACCTGTCGATGGCACTGGATGCCCATCGACGCTGACGATCAAATCACGCTTCAGTGTTCGGGCCTGCACGGACAATCGGGAAACCAGATCGGCAACCGCTTCGTCTTGCCATTTCTGTATTCTTCGGTAAGCGTCTTTGGATATATATCGGGCTAGCACATCCGCGTAAAGGTTGTTGCCGCTATGTTGTCGGTAGGAATCGGCGCAACGTCCGGAGGTGCAAATTCCCCCGGTACGAATGTAATCGAGATTGATTCCATCGACGTCGTACCGCTCGATCACGTCGAGCATCACTTTCAGCATGAAATCCCGGAAAGCGGGATCGTGAAAGTCGTACGACTCCTCGGGTGTGCCCGGCGCGAAAAATTCTGGGTAATCATCCGTTTCACGCTTGGCTACAGTGAACCAGGGATGCACTTCTATGCCCAACTCGTGCGCTCGCTGAATCAAATAGGAGAGCGGATCGTAGCCCTTCTCGAACAGGCTTACCAACCGACTGTCGGCTTTGGCCAACGTGGTCGGAAAATGGGCGCCGCGGCCGTGCCACACGCAGGGAACATACACGTTAAAGCCGGCTTTCTTAATGCGGCTCAGTATCTTGTCCGTCTCCGCTTGTGACGTGGCCCACTTGATGTCTTCGTCGAAGATGACCCGACTCTCGAGGAGATTGCCATTGGCATCCCGCCGTTCATGCGGAGGAAGCTTGAGTCCCTCTTCAAGCCATCCGAATCTCTTTTGGTATTCCTCGGTGGGGTCTGCTGGAAACGATTGGTAGCGTTTGCGTACCTCCGGCTCGGATAAGGGACGATCATAAAACTCCATCTCGTCGATCAAAGCGTTGGCGTGACGTCCCCGTTTATCGGTCGCAGCCGAATCCCCGCCTAGAACCAGCGGCCCTTGCGGTTTGTAGCGCCCATCGAACGTAGCCTGGTGCTCGGCGATCTTTTTACCATCGATGAACAACCTGCAGTACCCCGGTGAACCGTTCTGCCAGGTCGCGGTGACCAGGCTCCACACGCCCGGCTTGAGTTCGAACGGAACCGAGCAGTGCATGAACTCCTGATTGCTCAGAATGAAATAAAGCCTGTCTTTACCCAGCGGCTCCCACCACCCCTGCGATATTGCAAGATAACTTTGCCGGGGATGATTCCAGCGCAAACTGACAAACGTGTGAGAATCGCGGCTTGCAGCGCCCCAAAGCGGCTTGACCCAAAATGAGAGGGTACCTCTCGCTGCCGTCGTGAATTGCGGAGGTAGCGCGCTAGCGCTGGCTTTCCCTTCAAGACGCAGTGCATTTCCAACTTTCCCGTCCTTTGAAAATCTATCCCCTGATAGCGCAACTCCTTCAGATTGAAGGTCGTCGTTCGAGCCCTCAAACTTGAAACTTTGAAACCCCTTACGGGCGCGGGAATGATCCGCCTCATCCAGAAAAAGGGCCTCAGCCACTTGTGGCAAAAGCAGAATTCCGAAAACGAGGAGAAACGCGGCAGAAGCCAGCCACAAGGGAATTAATGACAGCGCACGATGGCTAATTGAAGACATGCCTAAACCACTCCGAATCGGTTCGCGCCAATGTGATTACGCTCGATAGCTGCCCGGATGAGCCAGGAACCAGCGATAGGTTTCTTCGATCCCTTGCCTCAACGGTATCCGCTCCCGCCACCCGAGGGCGTGGAGCCTCGACACGTCCAGCAACTTTCGCGGCGTGCCGTCCGGTTTTTCCGGATCGAACACCAAGTCGCCCTCGAAACCTACGACTTTCCGGATCATCTCGGCCAACTCGCGAATGCTGAGGTCTTCGCCCACACCGATATTGATGATGGCTTCGTCCGAGTAAGTCTCCATCAGAAACACCGCGGCATCGGCCAGGTCATCCACGTGCAGGAATTCCCGCCGCGGCGTGCCCGTGCCCCAGACGGTCACCGATTTCGCCCACGCCACCTTGGCGTCGTGGAACTTGCGGATGAGGGCCGGCAACACATGCGAGTTTTCCAGGCTGAAATTGTCGCCCGGTCCGTAGAGATTGGTCGGCATCAGGGCAATGGCGTCGAAGCCGTATTGGCGCCGGTACGCCTGGCACAGTTTGATGCCGGCGATCTTGGCCACCGCGTACCATTCGTTGGTCGGCTCCAAGGGACCCGTCAGCAGATAGTCTTCCTTCAAAGGCTGCGGCGCGTGTTTGGGGTAAATGCAGGAGGAGCCGAGAAAGACGAACTTTTTCGCACCGCTCCGATAGGCGCAGTCGATCAAATGGGTTTGGATCAACAGGTTGTCGCGGATAAAGTCCGCCGGGTAGGTGTCGTTGGCCCGGATGCCGCCGACTTTGGCGGCCGCATCGAGGACGATTTCGGGCCGCTCCGTTTCGAAAAAGCGCTTCACCTCCGCATGATCGGTGAGATCGAGCGCTTCTCGGGTCCGCGTCAGGATATGGGTATATCCCTGCCGTTCGAGACTACGGACCAGGGCCGAGCCGACCAGACCGCGATGGCCGGCGACGTAGATCTTGGCGTCTTTATTCATGGTAGTCGAACACCCGGTAGCCGGCTTGATGGCACAGGGCGTCGCGCTCCGCCGCTTTCAGATCCTCTTCGACCATTTCCTTGACCAGGCTCTGAAAACTGATGCGTGGGGCCCAGCCGAGCTTTGCCCGCGCCTTGCTAGGGTCGCCCAGCAGGGTGTCGACTTCGGTCGGACGGAAATAGCGGGGGTCCACCGCGACGATGCATCGGCGGGTAGCGGCATCGTATCCCCGCTCGGCAAGGCCCGTCCCTTCCCAGTGGAGCTCGATCCCAAGTTCCCCAGCGGCAAGGGTCACGAACTCGCGCACGCTGTACTGGACGCCGGTCGCGATGACGTAGTCGTCGGGTACGTCCTGTTGCAGCATCAGCCACTGCATTTCGACGTAGTCCCTGGCGTGCCCCCAGTCGCGCTTCGCATCCAGGTTGCCGAGGTAAAGGCAGTCCTGGAGGCCCAGCTTGATCCGGCACAGACCACGGGTGATCTTGCGGCTGACGAAGGTTTCGCCCCGCAACGGCGACTCGTGGTTGAAGAGGATGCCGTTGCAGGCGTAAAGCCCATACGCCTCGCGGTAGTTCACCGTGATCCAGTAGGCGTAGAGCTTGGCCACGGCGTAGGGCGAGCGCGGATAAAACGGTGTGGTTTCGGTCTGGGGGATCTCTTGAACCTTGCCGTAGAGTTCGGACGTTGAAGCCTGGTAGAACCTCGTCTTCTTCTCCAGCCCCAGAATGCGAATCGCCTCCAATAGCCTCAGCGATCCGAGAGCGTCGGTGTCGGCGGTGTAGGCCGGAGTTTCGAACGATACCTGGACATGGCTTTGCGCGCCGAGGTTATAGATCTCGTCGGGCTGGACCTGTTGCACGACGCGGATCAGATTGGTCGCATCGGTCAGATCGCCGTAGTGGAGGATGAAACGGCGGTCCTCGACGTGCGGGTCCTGGTACAAATGATCGACCCGGTCGGTGTTGAAGAGGGACGCCCGGCGTTTGAGCCCGTGCACCTCGTAGCCTTTCTCCAGCAGAAATTCCGCCAGATAGGCCCCGTCCTGCCCCGTCGTCCCGGTGATCAGCGCTACTTTTTTCACTGTGAACTCTTCTTTAGGTTCTTAGAGCCTATCCCAGCAGGCCGTTCGCCCTGAGCTTGTCGAAGGGGTACTTGAGCCTACTGGGATAGGCTCCTATTTCCAAATGGCCTTCAATACGGTTTCGATTTTTGTCAGGTCGGTTAGGCTGCGAGGCATTAACCCACTCTGCGATTAATGTTCTTTTCCTTCGACGCTTGAATGTCCGCGATAAAAACTTCTGCTAAGCGATAAGCCTTGTAACACATCAAATCGAACATTTTTGTTACATTCCTATTCCCGGAACCTAGGGTCCGAGATACGGCACTTCCTGACCATGTCTTAGCTGCCGTCGGATAAATAGCTCGGGAGAAACTTAGTTCTGCGAAGCGTGTCCTCGTGATTCGGGGCCGAATAACTCGAAAGCAAAGGATCTGCATACGTTGGCTCATCGGCTTATGGATTTACCTAGGGCATTTTCATACCGACTGTACGGGCACTCGCGAGTAGGTCGGGAATCCTTTCCAATCGCAAACGGCGTCTTCGTCGGCAAGGGATTGCCGACCTACGACCGTGCCCCCGTAGGTCGGGAATCCTTTCCAATCGCAAACGGTCGCTTTAGTCGCGACCCTTCCAATCGCAAACGGGCCTTTAATCGGCCCCTTCCAATCGCAAACGGTCATCCGGGGAGCGCCCGAATGACCCTCCCAATCGCAAACGGCGTCTCCGGGAACACCAAGGCGACGATTTCCGACACAAAGCCCGTCGACAAAGGGTTACCGACCTACGACTGTAGCACCCTGTAGGTCGGCAATCCTTTGCCGACGTATCGGCTCGGCGAAGGGCTTTGTCGGAAGGGCAGCTCTGGCGCTCCCAGAGATGCCGTTTGCGATTGGGAAGGGATTGCCGACCTACGCTCTCCCCTCCTGGAACGAATCCGTACACCGGGATGGAAAACGCTCTAAGTACATTCAGGGAAGTCTTGCGGCATAGGCAACCTGCAGGACAACCCCGCCAATCAAGCCAATCTGTCGAGATTCCGCAAATATTTGCGGAATGTACTTAGGGATAAGCAACCTACGCCCGAAAGGACGAGTCCCCAGGGTTAGCCCGGTCGCCCGGCAACCTCGACGGATCGTCCTTCGGCATCCTCTCGTCTACTTCTTTCTCGACCCCTTCCCCCTGGAGGGACCACGATCCGTCTCCGGAACCGGAAAAGCTTCTTGCGGTCCGGCTACCATCGAGTCGCGCGCTTTTTCCTTGAGCTGGACGGCTCTAGCCAGCAGCTCATTGCGTTGGCCCTTGGCGCGGCCGGAAGCGGCGTTCCTCTCAAGCTTCAGCGCCTGACGGAGATGCGTCAGGGCCTCAGGATATACGATCAAAGTACCCTCCGTCAGAACCTCGATGGCATCCTTCGTGTCGGCCGCCGCCAATCGGATGATGTCTGTCGCGCTCCGGTCGCTCAGGCTCTGCGCTTGCAGATCCATCCGATTGGAACTCCGTATGTTTTCGAGCGCGTTGATGGTTCGCAGGAACATCGCGACGGCGACGACCTGGGACGAGTCGAGCTTGACGTGCCGGTTCTTGCCGGACGACGTCAATGAGCCGGGCGAATTATTGAACGCATCGGTGTTGTAATAGGCCACCGCTTCCTCGATCGTGCTGACGCTATTGTTGTGGAAGAAAGGCGCCGTATCCGCAGCTTCGACCAATGACGGGGTGTTGAACCGCCCGTCTCCGTAGCAGGGCTGGTCGTAGTCGGGACCGCAGTCGATTCTTGCGTGGTGCTCCTCTTTGCCGAATCCCCCATCATAAGGAATGCTGGCATCGACCAGGCGCGCCGGTTGATCCCGCATGTTTTCCACGCCGCTGTCACGCGTCGGATTCTTCTTGGTGGTCGAACTGTTGGCACCGGCATTTTGGTGGCAGCCATTGCAATTGGCCGTCTGACCGAAGATCGGATTGCCGCTGCCGTCGACGGGATTTTCCTTGGTGTCGAACAGCTGCTTGCCGCGCTCCACCAACGGAGAGGTGAACGTCAGGTCAGCCAGCACGATGTCCTCGCTGCGCCCCAGGGACAGCATATAGGCGACCAGGGCGTCCAATTCCTCGTCGGTGGCCAGACGAAAATCGACACCCGGAACCCGATTGAGCGTTCGGGTCATATGCTGGGCGATGGCGCCTTGCGCGAACAGCCGCAGAGAGCCGTCTCCCGGCGCGCCGTCCCCCGACCAGCCAATGGCGTTGGCAAATTTCGCGTCTTCCTCGAACTCGCCGCCGTCCGCCAGAGTTTCCGTGCCGATCGACGCCGCCAGGGCCAAGGTATGAGGCACGCTGCGCATGACGCCGGGCCGGTCGAAGCCGTCCACATTGGCAAGGACCAGGCCGAGTTGACGCAGCAATTGCGGCTTTTCCAAGTCCTTGAGCGCAGGGTCGTATTCGGCCACGAACAGGGGATCGTCCTTCGGAAGCTTGACGATGTATTTCGGGTCGATGGTGTGATTGTTGTCCGGCCGATGGCAGGTGGCGCAGGTGCGTCCGTTGCCGCCGAAGGTTTCGTTCAGAAAAATCTCCCGCCCTCGGGCAATCTCCGCGCCGAGAACCGCATCGAGATCGTTCCGCTCTCTGGCATCGGCGTGAGCGAGCTTGGGCAGCATGAAGTCGAACGGCTTCGCCGCGCCACCGCTATGCTGCTGGGGAGTGCTCGGCAAGTTGCCCACACGGGTCACGGTCCAGGGCTTGTCGCCGTAATAAAGTCTCTGCATGAAGCCCGGCGTACCGAACAGTATGCCCCCCTCTTCAGGATTCCCTTCCTCTCGGGTAATGGCAACCAGATCCAGGGTAAATCCGCTCATGGCCAAGCCGTCGAGATGGGTCTTCAAGATCCGTTTCCCTTCACTGTTCGGTTCGAGACGGCCGAGCCTCTGCATGGCGTTGGCCTTCTCCTGTCCGCCCGCCTTGTGCCAGCCGGTTTTATTATCGACCAGCCAAACCTCGTAGCCTCCCGCATCGAGTCCGCTGACTTCGACCGTCACCCATCCCTCCAGCAGGTCGAGCCGCATGCGTCCCTGCGCCCGGCTGAATTCTCCGGATAAGGCTTTCGAATAACCGAGCGGGATGGTCAGAAAACGATCGCCGCCGTCAGCTTCATAAGCGGTTTTCCAGCGGCTGTACGCGTTCTTCAGGGTTTCGACATCGCCGTGGCCTGTGACCAGCTCCGACTTGGAAACTTCGGTATCGGTAAGCAGCAGGTAGGCGACCGTACCCCCAAGCATGAGCGCCAGCGCCGCCAAAAGTGGAAACGTATTTTTATTCACGGACTCGTACCAGGATCGGATTTATTGGAAGAACGTAGCTATACAGACGGCGATCCCACTCCTATGGACGACCAACGCGCGAACCGCTGAGCCTTGCTCGGCCGTTGCGAAACCTTGGTCGCGAGGAGGTGTCGGACACCGCCCGCATTGGACGGCCCTGTCACTACGTTGAAATTATTGTTAAACGAATGGTTACGGCACCCGCCGAAACCGGTCATCAACCCCAAGGCCTCCGGCATCGCTTTGAGCACGCGTCTGCCGTGTTCGGATGAGCCGGGACATATCAATGCTCTATGGCCAGATCGATCGGATGAGCCCGGGAGATCGTTCCACCCGGGCACTCTTGCCTCTCTGGTTGCCAAGTTATGCCGGAGTCGGTTTCGAAGTCCGGCGGCCGATGGTAAATACGCCAACCAAGGCACTGCCGAACAGCCATACGGCAGCGGGAATCGGAACCGGCTGGACTGTCAATTGATAATTGCCGGCTACGCCGCCCAAGGCACCTATGATGATCGTGTATTCGCCCCCATAAGTGGTGTCGAGGTCGAATACCTGCGACAAGGTCTCGCCGACCGAGGATGCCACGCCCCAACCGAGCAGGGTGAGATCGTCGGAGCCCAGCGGATTGTTTACCGGGGTCGGATCGGTAAAGAAGGTATCGTGCCTAGAAGCGCCGGCACCGGTATCCCAGCCGCCATAAAGCGCGTAGCCGAGTTTGAGGTTGGCGCCGCCGTCGGCAAGGTCGTCCGCCAGAGTGATTTTGAATTGCGATACTCCGGCATCCACGCAGCCCTGGGCGCTGCCGCCGCAGGACCAATGGATCAGGCCGAAGTCCGCTCCATGGCCCCAACCCTGTCCGCCGTTGTCGGGATCGGACCAGGAAAGGCCGCCGACCCGCAGCATTCGATCCGTGGGAAGGTCGGGATCGTTATTGTTGTTATAGTTGGCAATCTGCCGCTGCAGGCTGCTGCCGTTGGTGGATGTGGGCGTGCCGGTCTCGATGGTGCGGCCGGCCGCCGCCGCGCTGTGCATGCCCGCATACCACATGACGGGCAAACTCCCGGTATAGCCGACACCGCCGTTGGTCCAAACGCCGCTCGCGTCGGTGCCCGGCATTCCGTCGGCGCCGTTGATGCTGCCGCCGGTGCCGTCGCCGTAACCGGCGATGTTGAACGTGGCGTGCGCGTGAGCCTCGGGCGCAGCGACCAATGTTCCCCCGAGCATTCCCGCGAGGGCCAGTATTGTTGCCGTGGTTTTCATACTATGATTCGTCCTCGTCACTGTTAGTGGTCGTCCAAAAGCTCGTTAACAGTGATGTCCGCGGCGCTTCACCGTACCCAATGGAGCTGCGCCGCGGTCCTCCCCATCACACTAGGAGGCGGCTCGGCCGTCTCGAATACTCCATAGCATCGAGACCCGAAGCTTTCCGGCCCCGCCTCGCGGCGGGTGTGGCGATTCGGACAGACCTAACGGCGGTCCATCCCGACAAAGATCCCTCGGGCGATCCCTGCCAGCCGATTCCTTGCGAATCCGTGTGTATCGCGTCTTTTTATGAGCCCCCTAAGCGGCGGACCCGGCCTTTGCTGAAACAATAAATATGCCACTAAATAATCATTGCTAATCAAACAGATAAATCGCATGCAAACGCCACCGACGTGGCAAATCACGCAGTCTCATGGGTGATTCCACACAAAAGTTCCCCGCTTAGAGCGCGGAAAGGAAGGCGTGTACATACGTCGAGGTCTTGTTTCAGGCGGGAACGGCCATGACGTTCTTGCGGCGCTGTCCCAGCGTGACCAAACTCGCGAGGGCGCTGCCGAACAGCCAAACCGCCGCGGGGACCGGAACCGGTGCGGTGCTGATATTCAAGCTGTACTCCGCGATGTTCTGACTCCAGTTCCCCACGCCGGCGCCGCCCAGGTAGATGGAATAAACCTGACCGGCCAGGGCCAGAAAGGTCAAACCGTCTACACCGTCGACGGTGCCATCGTGAGTCAAGTAGCTCAGTCCTACGGTGCCGAACGGGTTATCGGCTTCGTAAGGTTTCGCGGGTGTGCATCCGGGGCAGTTCCAGGAGCCGTGATGAGAGTAACTGCCAGTACCGGAGTCCATGCCGGTGAAGACGGTGATGCCAAAGTTCTGAATGTCGTAGCCGGTTCCCGTAACCACCACGGGATTCAGTGTTACCCACATAGTTTCTTCGGCCTTGATCAAGCCAATATCGGTCTGATGTCTCCAGCCGGTCGGCCCGTTGGCTGTCGGAACTCCGCTGCCATTGACGCCTGCGTCCTGCCAGGCCCCGGCGCCGGTATCGATTTCCGCGGCGAAGCCGTAACGCGTTACCGCATCTGCTTTCGAGATTTCGAGCGTGTTGCCCGCCGAGTGAAGCTCGGCCGCCCAGTTCAGATGAGACGTACCGGCATAGCCGAAAGGCAGCGTGGTGGCACTGGCGGTTCCGACCCAACCCGGCGATACCGTCGGATAGGTCGGATTGCCTATACCCCCATAGTTCCAGCCGTCGGTGGCGGACAGCTCAGTGGTGGTGAAGGTGTTGTACATCGTATGCGCCTGGGCGCCGGAAACGGCGCCTACGGACAAGACGGTACCGGTGAGGGCCATGGCCACCGCTTTGGTCAGTTTGTTTTTGTTTTTGGACATAGGAAATTACCTCGTGCTGTTCTATGGAGTTGGTCTTTGTTTTCACATAGGCAGCGATGTCCGCAGCGCTCCCGTCAAAAGCGGAAGGCGCTCCGATCTCCCCATCACCGAGGGAGGCGGCCCGGCCGTCTTGGGATCAAATTCACAAGACCCGTGGCTTTCCGAACCCGCCTCGCGGCGGGAGTGGCAGGTGCAAAAGGGACTCCGCCCTGCTACGGTCTACGCTCCCCTTCCCCGGCAATGGTTTTCGGGTTTTCCGTAGCACAAAGCGCGTTCGAACCGGAATTCGGTCGAACCGGCCGATACCCCAAGAGCAATAAGCGCGCCTGAGGTAAACCGTTGATATAGCATTTTCCGAATCGGTGTAAGGGATTCGGATATGTAGGTCGGCAATCCCTTGCCGACGTATCGGCTCGGCGAAGGGCTTTGTCGGCAAGGGATTGCCGACCTACGTTCTTCCCTCCTGGAACGAATCCGTACACCGGGATGGAAAACGCTCTATAACGCTATTTCCATGACGGAAACGACGGAAGCTGCTGGATATCCCGCATTTTTATTACGGGTATTCCAGCATGTGGCGACCCAAATCATCCGGAGGGTCAGTCAGCCAGCTCTTTCACTACACCGTTTCAAAGCGGCGATCGGCTGAGGCCGAGGCGATGAAACGGCCGGATATCGCCGACACCGGCGCATGCCACATGGTGCGCCCAGCCTCGAAGGCAAGCTCGACCGCCTTGTCCCGCATCATGCGGCGACGGCCTTGTGTCTGTGCCGCCCGACGAATCCCATCCCGGCCAAAGCACTGCCGAACAGCCAAATGGCGGCCGGTATCGGAACCGGAGAAGACGTGATGTTCAAGACGTAAAGATCCTTGTTTTGATTCCAATTGGCTCCGCCGCTACCGCCCAGATAAATGGAATAAATCTGACCGGCCTCCGCCAGGAAGGTCAGACCGTTGACCCCGTCGACGGTTGAATCGTGGGTCAAATAAGTTACGCCGGTGGTGCCGAACGGATCGCTCGCGGTGAAATCTAAGCCTTGAATCGGGCTATTCCATGCCTGATGGTTCTCATAGCCGGTACCGGTGTCCATACCGGTAAATACCGTAATCCCGAAGTTGGCAATTTCCGAATTGACGGCGGAGAGATTCAGCGTGACATAAGCATCGCTGTGCGACATCAACAACCCGATATCGGTGGTGTGCGACCAGCCCTGAGGGGTTGCTCCCGCGTCGAGCCAGGCGCCTCTAGCTGTATCGATATCCGCTGCAACGCCATATCTCGCTTGCGCATCTGCCCTGGAAATTTCCAGCGAATCACCCGCGTTATGGAGTTCGGCCGCCCAGTTCAACGCCGAAGAACCGGTGTAACCGAACGGCAGCGTCGTCGGGCTAGCGGTTCCGACCCAACCCGGCGATACCGTCGGATAGGTCGGATTGTTTATACCGCCATAGACCCAGCCGTCGGTTCCCCCATCGGTAGCGGGCGTTCCGGCGTTGTAGGTGTTGTACATCGTGTGTGCCGATGCCTCGGCAACAACCCCTAAAGAAAGGGCCGAGCCGGCAACCGCCATTGCGATCGCCCTGGCCAATCTGGTTTGTTTCATATGAATCCCTGCAAGTTGGAAGTTGAGATACCACGCCGTTAACCCGCATTGCTCATACCCCTTCGCTTCAGCCGTTCGCGCCGCAAAACGGTGTAATTCCAAATCCCTTCCAATCCGGAATTGATTTTCGAAGGGTGGCCGTAACCTACCCTACGCAACGTTCATTCGCATGCCGAATGGAGTAAGAAGTGCAAGCTAAGCGCAACCGATACTTAACAAGTGTCGTGCCAGTGTCCAAATCGAGGCACTACGGTGCTTCCAAGGCTTTACAAATAGGCCGGAATCCGGGAAATGAGGTATATGCCCCAGCATTCAGCGGCATATCGCGCATGAGGAGGAAGTCGGGCGAGGGGGGAGCCGATTGCAATGATGCGGCCTCGTTACGTCGGGAATCCTTTCCCGACGTAACGGGTTGACAGCCAAGCGAAGTCGGCAAAGGATTGCCGACCCACGAATAATTCCATTCGGCATGCGAATGAACATTCATCGTAGGATGGGTAGAGCGAAGCGAAACCCATCGATGGTGGGATAGCCCCTCGGCTCAGCGTAACCCACCGACCCTTCGACTTGGCTCAGGACAGGTCCGAGGCCGCTCGGTGGGTTACGGCCTTGCGGCCTCACCCACCCTACGAAAATCAATTCCGGATTGAACGCGATTTGGAATAAGCTGCCGATTCCGCCAGAGAGCCGCCCACGTTGCCCTCGACGTCGATCCAGAGATGCGGCAAGCCCATGGCGTCCAGCCAGGCCGGACCGTTTTCCTCCTTGAGCATGGCGATGGTCGAAGCGCTGCCGGCGACCACGCAGAAGTCCCCCACCACGCTGACGGCGGCGAGATGGCGTACCGGCCAGCCGCTTTTGGGATTCAGCACATGACCGTATCGGATACCGTCCACGACGATGCAGCGTTCGTAGTCCCCGCTGCTCGCGACCGCGCCTTCGCGCAACGCCAGGGTCTTGATCATCGAGCCTTTTTGGCGCGGGTGAGAAATTCCGACTCGCCACGGACTACCATCCGCCCGCGAGCCGATCAACTTGATGTCGCCGCCCAGATTGATCACGCCGTGTCGAACGCCCGCGTCCCGGCACAGCGCCGCGGCCCTGTCGACGGCATACTCCTTGACGATGCCACCGAAATCGAGCTCCATGCCGGCTACCGGAAATTCGAGCACCGGCGGTTCCCACCTCAGCTTGTGCCAGCCGACCTGCTCGAGCAGACCGCGCACTTGCGCGTCGTCCGGCAGTTTGCCTTGTTCGAAGCGCCAGGCACGCCGCAAAATGCCGGAGGTGATGTCGAAAAGCCCGTCGCTCTGTTCGTAACAGGTCGCCGCATAATTCAGCAAACCCGCCGTTTCGTCATCCACCGCAACCTGGCCACCCTCGGCGGCGACCCTGTTGATGGCGGACAGCAGGCTGTCGTTGCGATAGCGCGAATAGCGCGCCTCCAGGCGGCGCACATCGGCAATGGCCAGCTCCGAAATCCGTCTTGCCTCTGCACGAGTCTCGGCAAAAAGCTGGATTTCGCATGGCGTACCCATTGCCTTGAAGGCGAAACGGAAATACTCGAGACCGTAAGAATTCAAGACTGTTCTAAAGGTAATTCGTCGTCCGTCGAGCGCCGGGAACGGCGGGCGCCTTATCCCGGCCTGCCCGGCACAATATAGGATGGGCCAAGCGAAGCGGGCCCATCTCGGTCGGGAACGATGGGCACGGCCTATCGGCCGTTGCCCATCCTACAATTAGCTATGGCCCGCTCCCACCGGCCGGAAACCACCCCGGCCCGTCAAAACGTATAGGCCGGGAACTAAACGCGCCTGGGGATACTCGTCACCGACTTTTGGACTCTTCTTGATGACTTGGATGCCCCAAACGGTTTTGCCAAAAAATTGCGATGCAATCGCCTGGACATTCATCCGATCCGCGACAGGTACGCCACTCAGAAGCACGCGAAGATCAAGGCGTGGGTTGCCGCGCACCCACGATGGAAGATGCATTTCATCCCAACGACGCCAGTTGGCTCAACCCAGTCGAGCGCTTCTTCGCCCACCCCACCGAGAAGGCCTTCCCTCGCCGCTCCTTCACCAGAGTCAAAGACGCTGGTGAGCAAGATCGACCACTTCATCTCCCATTAAAACCAATCGTCCCGCCTGTTCGCATGGACCGCCCCGGCGGATTCCAGCCTGGCAAAAACTTCAACGACTATGCCGGCAAACTAATCGGATAGGACACTCGTTGCGGTTTCAATACGCTGCTGCCGGCGGGATGCCGGCAGCACGTCGAATGACCGAACCGAACGGCTATTGGACATTGAGTTTGACGGTTATTCCGTCATTCACGGCTTGCCAGCTCAAACCGGAAGGCAGTGCCGGCAAATCGAGCCGGCTTTCGATAGGGACGCCAAAATCGGTTACTGAGTTCGCGCTGAGGAGAGTGAAACTGTCTCCGGCTTTCGGGACGAATCCATCCCGCAGACTGACATTGATCTTAACATTGCCTAATATGAATTCGCCCTCAACATGAAGTTGATCGTGGGCTGGATAAAGACCGCCGAGTTCGATCGTGATTGTGCCCCGTGAGAAATCAACGTACCCATTGTGGGACTCAGGTATCAGCGTCAATGTCCCGAAAGGCGACCCGGTCGTACCGGGAGAGACGTTTAATCGTGCCGAGGAGTTAATACTGGGCATGTTCAAGATCGTCCCGGTTCCGCTTAGCGTTCCGCCCTGCAGAGTGATTTTATGCGCCCCGAAGATGCCGTCGACGATCGTCTCGCCCTTGGTTTGGCGGTATTCGGTCCACGTATCACCTCCTGCTTGAGCAGCCCCAAAATCACAGGTTGAGCCTTTTTTGACCTCAAATACCCCTTCATTGATGAGAACTGCTCTCTCATAATTCAAACAAATATTGGAAACGTTATCCCTATCCAGGATGAATGTGCCGGTATTTTTGATGGTTCCTCTGAGAACACCGGCGGTAAAGCCTCCAGGGTAAACTCTATGACCTAACGCTCCGATTACGCTCATGCGGCCGGCATTTTCAAAGTACGCGTTGTTGTTATACATATCCATATAACCGCTAAGGATGATGTTCCCGCCCGCCTGGTTAATGATTTTGTCACCGGTGATAGAAAGGGCACCATCGGCGAAGATGTTTCCTGAGTTACTAAGAATTCCTTGCACATAAATATTGCCGCCGGAACTGCCGTTTTTCAGTGCGTTAACTTGGCCTTGATTGATCAAGGTGCCGCGAATTGAAATACTCGCGCCGGCTGGATGTATGCTAGTGGGGCCAATAGATAAGGTATCCTGTGGATTCACAGTAAGTGATTGGCCGACAGGTATGGACTCAGGGTTTTCAATCAGGTCGGCGGTAGCCGTCACGCACAGGCTGATCAACGTAATAAATGAAAATGGCAACAGTTGTGTTCGAAGTATGTGCACTGTTCGGGTTCCTAGTGTATTTGGTTAACAAAATCGCCACATGATAGGCAAGGGGTCGATATTCTTGCCTTAACTCATAACCATTGATAGACCTTGTAATGGCGTTGCGTATTGAGCAACGTTTGCGCCAGATTTCGTCGCCGGCGCACTATTCCAGTGGTAGCGGTTATTTGCCTCGTATGGAGAGGATTTCTGCAATAGCCGCAAGTCTGGAGTTAAGGCAAAGGCCGTAGGAACTGGGGCATTTGCCCTAAGGATACAAAGGGGAGGCATCCATTTTCAGCGCTATGCGATAGGCCAAAAATCTCTTTGAAACTCTACTGTCAAATGACATCAGGAATCCGGCTAGTAAAACGCTCGAGCTATCGGCCAGTCCTTGCCGACAACTTTCCATACACACCATTCAATCCCGAAACCAACCCGGCCCATCAAAACGCATAATTCCAAGTAACGGCCAAGGTCCCGGTGCGCGCCAGCTGATAACCGTTGACATCGTCCGACACCGGTTGCAACCACTCGACGCTGAGATTGTGGCCGGCGAAATCGCCGCTGGGTACTGAAAGATTGAGACCCAGCCCCACATCCCAATAGCGTCCGCCGTAGTTGGACGGGAAGTCCACCGGCGCGGTGGTCGAATGCTCGCGGTTGAATTCGCCACGGATAGAACCTTGAACGGTGTAAACGCCGCGCACCGAAGCCGACAGCCAGTTCGTCAGGCTGTAGCCGCCCCAGGCGGTGGTCTGAAACACGTCGCCCAGGGCATAACCCGACTTGTTTCTGCCTTCGAGCCGCTTGGTGCCGCTCACCTGCGCGCCCCAGAACCACTTGTCCGCCTGTCCGGTATAGGTCAGGCTGGGTTTGAAATCCCAGGTGCCGCTGCCGAGTTGCATACTGTAATCCTGTAATTCACCGTCCTCCGTAGCCCCGCCATCCACGGTCATGTCGACATCGCCCGTGGGCGCGCTGACCCCCAGTCCCAGATTGAGGCGGTGCCCGGACACGTCGAACAGCTTGATCAATGCCACCATCAAGGTATCGCCGAATCCGTCGCTGCTGTGCCCGCCGCCGTGCTCGTCGTCTTCCGGAGCCCCCGGCAACGGCTTCGACTCCATCTCCATGTCGACGAGCTGGGGCATCAGCATCAGGTTCAGCCAGTCGGTCGGCGCATACATGATGTCCAGCATGTGCATGTGCATGGTCATGTCTTTCGGCCGGGAGAGACATCCCGAGTTGCCGCAGGCGCTGCCGATCAGCGTTTGACTGCCGACCCTGTTGGTACCGTGCAGCATATCCCCCGCCTGATTGCTGTACATGTAGCGATACCCCGCCATCAAGCTGTCGGCCTGGTCCATCATATGGCCGAACATAATGCCGGCGGGCATGTTATGCCCGTAATGGTGCGAGCCGTGTTCGTGGTGGCCGCCCGAGAATGAGCCGGGCGCCGACAGATTGACGTTAAGCCCGGCGTGAGCCAGGAAATAGTTGAAATCGGCATAATCGCCCGCGCCGCCCCCGCCCAGCTTCAGATCGCCGGCATGGCTGTAATATTCGAAGCCCGCTTCCAGCCGAATGCCCTTGGTGAACTGCTTGCTGAACGTGATGCCGCCGCTCAGGGCGCCGAAGCCGGACAGGCGAAAATCGCTCGAATAATAGCCGTCGGCTCTGGGCGCAAGGAAATATGGAGCGAAGAAGTCGGCTTGCGACTGCGAATAATAGCGGATGCTCGGCGCAGCCATGATGCCGAAGGGCAGTGGCTGATACCACTTCAGCTCGAAGGTGTGAGAATCGATGCCCCAATCGTCGAAGTAGTACCGGTAATCGAAATGCAGGGACGCATCCAGCGCCGGTATATGCCGGTTCAATCGACCGGAGAAGGCCCACTGGTTGCGCTCGTCGGGCCGTCTTTCCCGAAACAGCTCGATCCCCACGACTTCGAGATTGGTCACGGATTTCCAGTCGATTGTGCCCGCTTTCGCCTGCGAAATCTCATAGTACTCCTCGGGCGTAATTTCCCCGCGCACGTAAACGTACTTATATGGGTTGGTGAGATAACCGCTCTGGTTGGTGTAGCTGGCCGTGCCCTGAAACAATGTGTTCTTGCCCAACACCTGCGCGATGCTGGTACTGAAGCCGTGGAAAACGCTCTCTTCGCGCAGCTCCGGGTAATTGGGCGAATCATCGTTGTCATGCGAGTGTTCGCTGTCAGTTGAGTGGACGGTGCCTCGGCTGATGTCATTGCTGGTCAGACTGTATCCCGCCGATACCGTAGTATGTTTCTGGTTGAATTCGTGGCTCAGATTGATCGAGCCGAAACTCGATTTGAAATCCGGCTCGAGAGAATAGCCGCCGGAGAGGGCAAGCGTGGCCTCGTCGAAATAGTATTTGGCGCCGAATACCGGCATGGTGCGCGTTTCGCGCGGTTGCGTCTGGAACCGCTGGACCGGTTTCGTGCCTTTGGGCACTAGGCTGTCGAGAACCGCGCGATATCGTGAGATAACGGCAAGTTTGGTGAGTCTCTGGATCTCCGCTGCGAGCTTCTGGTCCCATGCTTTCTGTTCCTCGGTTCTTTCGCTAGGTAGGGTAACGCCAGAGAGATTGATGTTATCGAGTTGCACATCGAACCGCTTGCCGTCCGTGGGAGTCTGCGGATAGCCCTTGTAATGGATCCAGAACGCGTTGATGTTTTCGAACGCCTCGTTCAGGGTCAATGCGCCCTGGAAGCCGTTGGCCACGATCTGATAAGCCACTCGGGTCGCGTCGTAGTTAGTGCCGTCGCCGGCGGCGAGGTCCGGGTTCAGGGCCGTATTGAACCCCAGGATTTCCCAGACATCGTTGGGGCCGGTCCCCGGATTCCCTGACTTGATCCGCGCGTAAAACTCCATAGAGTCGAGGCTGAAGGCCGAACCGTCCAAGGCGCGCACGTAGATGCCGGCGGAATCGGGATGGTACTGGAGCAAGGTGCTGAAGTCTCCGTCCAGCCGATGCAGGTGGGCGTTCGGGGCTGTGGGGTCGTTCACGGTGCCGATCGCAAACCCATCCTCGAAATAACAGCCGTCCGAACCGATGCCGGCGCAGCTGCCGCCCGGCTCAGGCGCTGCGTTGGCTTTGCCGTAGTAGGCCGCGAATGTCATGTTCTCGAAATCGATCGTCACATTGTCGATCGTCGGCGTTGACGGCGGAGACGGAGGTTCGGGATTGGCGGCTTTCCACTGTGCTAACGCCGCGCTGGCGTCCGCCTCAGACGCATCCTTGCTGTCCCAGAATGCTTTGTACGCATTGAGCCCGCCGAGAACAGTCAACCCACCGGCAGTGACGCCCCCGGAAGCCGCCGAAACGACATCGGCCGGTGTCGGATCGCTGGCCGGCGTTCCGTCAGTGTTTTGCTTGTACTTGGGCTGATCCGCCATGGTCGCCGGGATGCTGAACGCCGGCGTGGCGCCGCTGTAGGTATCGCGGTCGATGCTGAAGGTGAATTCGAGCCGGTCGGAAACCGGAACCATGAAATCGCCGTGGGAAACCTCGACCTGCATTCGGTCATCGCTTTCCTCGTAATAACCGAAGTGGACATTACCTTGCGCTTGCGCGACCGGAACCGCGGCCGAGACATCCATGCCCGGCAGGGCGAGGGCGGCGGTCGTCAAGGCGAGAAGCGCCTTGGGCTTTTCCGATTTGACCGGCATTTCTCACGCCCCCTTCTTCGCGAGGACGGCGCTAACATCGTCGTCGGTAAGGGATTGCCGACCTACGTCGAGCCGCCGGGCCGTAGGTCGGGAACCCCTTCCCGACGCCGACCGCGCCAAGCGAGCCGTCGGCAAGGGATTGCCGAACCATGTCGAGCCGCCGGGCCGTAGGTCGGGAATCCCTTCCCGACACCGACCGCGCCAAGCGAGCCGTCGGCAAGGGATTGCCGAACTATGTCGAGCCGCCGGGCCGTAGGCCGGGAATCCCTTACGCTGGTTCCCAAACTCCTGTTTGGGAACCCATGCCGAGAAGTCGGCAAAGGATTGCCGACCTACATCGAGTCGCCAGCGGACGTACTGTGAGTAGGTCGGGAATCCCTTCCGGACGCCGCCTGAACCAAGCCGACGCGAAAGGCGGAGTGGAAAAGCCCATTCTCCGCTGAAGCATTGACCCGCCGACGCGGCGCGGCGAGCAAATCGGCAGAGAGGCGATGAATGCGGATCAGTTGCAGCCACAGCCGCCCCCGGTGCCGCCATGTCCACCTTGCGAGCCTTCCTTGCTGGAGAAAATGTGGTCGCGCAAGCCGGTCAGGCTGGGATCGGGCGTAATGGACATCTCCGGCTTGGCCAGAGTGCCCCTTTCCCACGGCGCGACGCTGGTGCAGCCCTGGCAAATCACGAGGGCGCAGAGCAGAATCGGCTGCCGCAAACGCGCCAGTCGAAGCTTTCGGAAGAATGTCATCTCATTCCCCCAAGAGCGCGTCTACTTGTTTGCGGATAGCGTCCTGATCCTCGTCGCGGTAGCCGAGATGAATCGCGCGCACCTTGCCCTGTTTGTCGACAAGATAAGACGACGGCATGGCCTTCACCTCGAAAACGCGCGGACACTCGCCCGAGGCATCGAACGCCGTGACGTAATCCACCGGGTGGGCTTCGAGGTATCGCAGAGCGTCCTCGGTGTTTTCGTCCACGTTGATGGCAACGACTTCGAATCCGTCCTTCAGACGTTCGTTGCGCAATCCGTTAATAAAAGGCATGGATTTCTTGCACGGCGGGCACCAAGTGGCCCAAAAGTCGACAAGCACGACTTTGCCTTTATAAGCCCCGAAGTCCAGTTTTTCGTTATTGCCGGGTAATGCCGCGGGGCACCCGGGTACCGACGATCCCTCTTGAACGGCATAAACCGAAGCGCTGCAGCCGAGCAGCAGAAGAGCCGATAGAAGAAATGTTTTCATTGTTCTGCATGTAAATCCGAGGTGACAGGCTGTTAACCACCGCCCTAGGTAGCACAGGCTGTGCCATCGGTTACGAGATCGCGGCGCCGACAGCGCCACGTACTTGCCTCCGCCGCCGGACGTACGCTAGAGCCTGCATCGCGACCTCAGGGCTCGTCCTCGGCCCGCCCCGGAAGCGGACCGCCGCTCCTCGGCCATGAGGCATATGACCCAGATAGAGGCTTCAAATCCCACACTCGACTCGAACGCTTCCCCCAAGTCCGATCTTATGGAATATCCATCGCGCAGGTGTGGTTTAAAGCGGGTGAGCGGGTTTTGCCCGGAACGGCAGTAACGGCCTTCAGACGAATTGGGCGTGGTATGTATTTTGCTCGTTACTGCCGCGGGGGAATGGTCCTTGTCGCAGGATAGTAACGCAGCGGCCGCACCCTCCTGATTTAGCCGGGAACCGGCTGGGTCAGCGTTTCACCGGCCGGTCGTCGGCATCGCACGCCCGGTCCTTTGTCGCGGAATTCTTTATTTCGCCGGGCCATATCTGTCCTGGACGAATGGGGATACCGGATTCATACGCTATGGAGATTTTTAGATGAACAAATCGAAGACAATCGCCGGAATGATATTTTCCGCGCTGACCTTAACCACCGGCACCGCTGGGGCCGCCATCGTAGACCCCGTCACGATCGATTTCGAAGCCATGACGTTCGCGGCCTACTACGGCAAAGCTAATCTGGCGCCTGAGCCGGGCGGCACTTGTGCCGGCGCCGGTTCGGCCGGGTGTTATTTCGAGGATGGGTTTGCGATCGGCACTGTTAGCAACCCCGACCCGAACGCCCACCTGCACCGGTATGATGGGGACTTCAGCACCTTGCTCCAGTACCATCCCGACTCCCCCGGCATCTACGTACGAGCCCAGGACAGCTCCGCGTTCAGCCTCACGTCCATGGAGTTTCAGGCGCCGATCAAGAACGCCAATCCGGGGACCGGCCCCAACGATGTCTGGGAAATCCTGGGGTTCAATACGGCCCTGAACCCGGACCTCGCCGCTGGCGACGGCACCAACTACCCAACCGTGGTCGCTTATCAGACGGTGGCCAACGGCTTCAACGGCACACTGACCCTCGATGAGGCGTTCGAAAACATCGATGCCTTCTGGATCCACTATAAGGGCTACCCGATTGTGCCGGAGGACGGCAAAAGGTTTGATTTAAGAATCGACAACATTACGCTGAGCGCTCCTGTCAGTGCCGTCCCCATTCCCGCCGCGGTCTGGCTTTTCGGCACCGGTTTGATGGGTTTGGTGTCGCTCGGCAGACGGAAAGCGGGCCTGGCGGTCGCTTGATTTTGCCGGTAATGGTGTTCGAGCGGGGCAGAGGCAATGCCGTTCGTTCAGACAGAAGACACCGTTCACCCTGAGCGTAGTTCCGCGCCATCGCTTATATGGTGCGCGGGACGAAGTCGAAGGATGAACGGCCTCTCCGGAGCTTCGACTTCGCCCTTCTCCGCTACGCTCCAAAGGGCTGCGCTCAACCCGAACGGAAAAATCTTAGACAAACGGTATTGGGGTAAGGACATTGGTCCCTGCCCCGCTTTTTACGAACATGGATAAGCGTTTCCCGCGGCGGAACCTCGGGGGAGAGGTTCTAAGGCCGCCAACTTCGAGGTAAAAACATGCGGTCTATCAACTACGTCCTTTTGGGGGTTTGCCTGCTGATCGCGCAGTCGGCGTTCGCCCACGGCCCAGAGCCCATGCCCTTGCAAAAGGTGCCCATTCCGCCGGTTCCGGGTCTCTTGGACGGCTCCGATCCCATCGTCGTCAACAAGAACATGGCCATCGCCCTGGGCAAGGCTCTGTTTTGGGACATGAACGTCGGCAGCGACGGCATGGCCTGTGCCTCCTGCCATTACCATGCCGGGGCGGATCGGCGCGTCAAGAATCAGCTGAATCCGGGGGAAAAGAGCAGCAGTCCGACCGGCCAAACTTTCGAGGCACTGCCGTCGGGCTCCGGGGGCGCCAACCACACATTGACCCGCAACGACTTTCCGACTTTCCGGTTCAACGATCCCTTGCATCAAGAAAGCGGAGTCGCTTTCGCGACCGACGACGTCGTTTCTTCAGCCGGCACGTTCAGCGGTGACTTTATCGGCGCTTCGAAATTCACCGGCACGAGCGATCAATGTGCCCGCAGCGCCGATCCCGTGTTTCACGTCAATCATGTCGGCACGAGACGGGTCGAGCCCAGGAACACGCCCACCGTCATCAACGCCGTGTTCAACCACCGCAATTTCTGGGACGGCCGAGCCAACAACATCTTCAACGGCAGCAGTCCCTGGGGCGACCGCGATCCCGATGCCGGGGTCTGGGTAAAAATCAACGCCCGAAGCGTGGTCAAGCAGCGCTTGCATCTGGAAAACTCTTCGCTCGCCTCTCAGGCCATGGGGCCTCCGTTGAGCGATTCGGAAATGAGTTGCAGGCAGCGCACGTGGCCGGCCATTGGCAGAAAGCTGCTGCTGCGCCAGCCCTTGCAGTATCAGAAGGTCCATCATGAAGACAGTGTACTGGGACCATTCAGCCTGAGTTCGCCGGGGACTCTGAAACCCGGACTGAGCACGACCTACAAGAACATGATCACTCAGGCATTCAATCCGAAGTACTGGTCTTACGGCGGCCTTGGTCCGTTCGGCGCGCCTTCCGGGCAAACGCCTTACAACCAGATGGAAGCCAACTTTTCCATGTTTTTCGGCATAGCGCTTCAGCTTTATCAGTCCACGCTGGTATCCGATCAAGCCCCCATCGACTTGTCGCCTCGCGATCCGCAGACGCACAGGCCAACCTGGCAGGGCATGGGCAAGACTCAGGAAGAAATCGACGTGTTGACGGATGGATTCCAGACCTTCGTGGACAATCACTGCAACCTGTGTCATGCCGGCCCGACCATGACCACCGCCGCCATGGTCACGAACAGCACTTTGGTGACGCCCACGCCGGGTATGTATTTCGGTCCGGATCATAGCTTGATCGAGTACGGTCCCAATGCTCTTGGCCCCTCGAACGGAGCCGCGGCTGCCGGCATCAACCGCGATGTTAATGTCGTTATCCGAGATGTCGCTTCAGGCGGCCAGCGGTTGATGGATATGGGTTTCGCAAATACCGGCGTCGGCGATCCGGATGCCGATCCGGGGGTAGGAGGCGTCGACGATTTCGGTAATCCCTTGTCGTTCTCCGATCAGTACGTTCAATATTTGCTCGGCAATGATTCAGGGATAGTCGATCCGGGCGTCGACAACGTCCGCAGTTGCGATTTTCTGACGCCTCTTGCGTTAAACACCAATAGCGTGATTTCCACAGTATTCACCATACCCGACGGCATAGAAATCGACGGCAGCCGTGAGGGTGTGCTGCGCGATCAAAACTGCCTGAATTCCCTACGCAAATACAGTCCCACCATTGCGGCCGCAAATGCCGCTCTCGTTTCGGCACCGGGCAAGTTGGCCGTGGCCAAGAAAGCGGTTTTCAAAATACCAGGGCTAAGGAATATCGAACTGACGGGGCCCTACATGCATAACGGCAGCATGGCCACCCTGGAAGAAGTCCTCGAGTTCTACTCCCGGTTCGGCAATGTCAACAATCCCGATAAGCATTCGTTAATGGACAGTGTCACGTTGGCCGAGAATCCCATTAAACGCACGCATCTGCTCGCCTTCTTGAAAACCTTCACCGACGACCGGGTACGTTACGAAAAGGCGCCGTTCGATCATCCGGAGATCGTCGTACCCCATGGGCACAGCGGAGATAGCCAATCCGTGACTGCGGGCAATCCGCTGGATCCAAATTTGGCTACAGAGGACACCTTGACGATTCCGGCGGTTGGGGCGAACGGCGCGACCGATCCGATTCTGCCGTTCGAAAATTATTTGGAACCGTAGTCAGGCCGAAATGGATCCGGCTGCCGCGGATCGAAAGCCGGGCAATCAATGAGTGCCCGGCTTTCATTCGCACCGGCCTCTATTTTTAGGAGATATGCATGAAACCGCTTACTAAAAACTACAAAGTACTAGCCACCTTGGTGGTAATGGGTTTGTCGAGCGCCCAAACGACACTGGCGGCCAGTGCGTTCAGCAGCGACGCGACACTGACCTATACCATCACTAACATCACCAACCTCAACAATCCGGGTGACTTGTCGGGACTCCAAATTCTCGGTTATTTCGAGCAGGCGGGCGCTCCCGATTCCTATGTGGCGACCACCGGTGACGGCGCAATCGCAGCCGACAATCCAACCGTGGGCCCGGTTAGCGTCGAAACCAGTTTCAGTCGGACATTCGCAGTAGGCGGCAATGTAACCGATGGTACGGTAGCCTCTTCCCACCTGGGGTGGTTCCGCCTGGATTTCAACAACCTCGGCAGCGACAGCTATGCCATCGAACTTGCTCTGGATTTCGAATTGACTGCTACCGCCAGCGGGCAGTCTGCGGACACCGATATATTTCTCGACTACTTCAGGACCAGCAGTTCCGACAGTTTCCTTCCGGGCTTCACCAATGTTTCTCCCAGTCTGGGCTTTGGTTTCGTGAATGCCTCGGTATACGGTCTGGATAATGCGGCAACGTCAGGCTCATCGGGGCCGTTGCTTTTCAGCCTAGGCCCGAATGCCTCGGAAGGTCTTCACGCCGACGTGTGGATCAACGGCAATCTGCAGGCTTCGCCGGTTCCCCTTCCTGCGGCCGTTTGGTTCTTTATCACGGGCCTTTTGACGTTTTCGAGCATGAGAAAACGGAAAGCGATGGCCTGATTCCGTCGGAAACGGATTTCCGACCTACTTATTCCATTCGACATTCGAGTGAACATGAATCGTAGGGTGGGTTAGCGGAGCGTAACCCACCGATTCAAGGCCGCTCGGTGGGTTACGGTCTCGCGGCCTCACCCGCCCGGCAAAAATGAATACCGGATTGAAAGCGATTTGGAGTTATCGTCGGCTGAAGCCAGCTTCCACGCCAACACTATAATCGTGGGTCGGCAACCCTTTGCCGACAAAGATGTCTCGTCGTGTCGGCAAAGGATTGCCGACCTACTGCGCCTTGGGGGCGCTAGCCTAGCCGGAAAATGCTCTAAACGAATATGTCTCAAATCCTCAGGGATCGTATCCAAAGCCGGCGACGAACGGCATGAGGATCTCGGACACCTGCGCAAACTCCGGTTCGTAATATCGCCAGCGCCCGACCGACGAGGCGTAAAGCGGCTGCGCCACCTGGTTGAAACTGGGGCTATTGATGTATTTTCCCGCCGCCCGCTTGTGAAAATCGGCAACCGCCGGATCCCAGGAAAGCCCGAGAAAGGCGAACACTTCGCGGAAGGTCGTCTCGAATCCGGATACGGCATCCTCGTAACGGAATTCGACGAAATCCAGCGTCATCCGCGTTTTCATGCACATCCACCACTCCATGACCTGCGCGTAAAAGGCCGCCGTTCCCTTCCAGCTCAGCAGTTGGACGGTAGAGGGGTTCGGAATCATGGTCTGCATGAAACAGCTCAAGCACACATCGCGCGGATCGCGCATGACGAAAACAAGCTTGGCCTCCGGAAAAATGCAATTGATGAGTCCCAAATCGATGGTATTCATCGTAGTCTTGTCCACGAAAATCCGTGTGTCGATCTTGTCTCCGAACCGTTCCCGCGCCCGGTTCCAGTAGAACCGGCGCAAATGCGTCACGCCGGCCAGATCGAGCTTCCCAAGCTGTTCGGGCGTCGTCCCGGTCGACCCGGACATGCGGTCCAGTTCCTTTCCCAAGGCGAAAATCAAGTCCGCTTCGTCGGCAACGAAAACATCCGGGTGGGCATCCAGAACTTCCTGAGTGAGCGTAGTCCCCGAGCGCATGAACCCCACGAGGAACACCGGGGGCGCTCGATGATCCTGCGGAAGCGCGGTTTCCGACCAGCGAGCCAGCAGTTCCCGAGTAAAACCGGCGGTGTTGGTTCTGATCAAATTCGGAACTAGAGTGACATCCTGCTTTCTGACTTCCGGCAGCAAGGCGGACGCATCCGCGGCAGCGTGCAAATGGCCGAACACCTGGTCGTATGCCTTGAGCTTGTCGTGTATCCGCGCCAATTCCTTATGCGCCCGGAATCTTTCTTCAGGCGTCGGAAAACCTTTCAAAACGTTTTCGAGCCTTTGTTTTGCTTCGTCGCAACTCCCGTCGGCCGTTTCCAGGCTCGCCAATAAAATTTGCAGCATAGCGCTATGCGGCGCCCGTTTGACCGCCTGCCGGCAAGCCGCCAATGCCGATTTGTTCTGATTCAACCTCGAGTGGGCAAGCGTCAGCAGTTGAAAACCGCGAACCTGCGAACTATCGATCTGCACCGCCTGTTTCGCCAATTCCAGCGATCCCCGATAATCGTTCCAGAATTGCAGCTGCTCGGTAAGCCCGAGCAGCAAACCGATATCCCGGCTCTTGCGCGCTTTTTTCAGCAATAACTGACCGGACTGGCGCAAATGGACGATGCCTTGATCGCGTCTGCCCAGCCAGCATAAGGCTTGTCCCAAGCAAGCCTTGGCCTGCGCGTCTTTCGGATTTTCCGCCACCGCCTTTTCGAACCACGCGGCGGCTTCTGCCGTGTTTCGGGATTGGATGGCGGCATAACCGCGCTGCATGAAGCTTGTCATTCGGAAACGCCGGCAAGGGCCTGTTTCGCTTCCTCGAGGCCCAGGTAATCGCTGTCCTTGACCACGGCCTTTTCCAGGCGCTCCTTGGCCAGGGCCTTATCACCCGCCTGGAGGTACACCATGCCGAGGTGATACTGGAAAATGGGCACCTCGGGCGCCTGCGCCACGGCCTTTTCCAACAGCCCCCGCGCCGTCGTCAACTCGCCCAACTGCCGGTAAATCCAACCGAGCGTGTCAAGAAACGCAGGCTCGGTCGCCGTCTCGAACCGCTGGGCCAACGCCAGCGCCCGCTGGAGTTTGTCCCGGTCGGCCGCATCCAGGCTGAGCAGGGCGGCCAGGTTGTTGCGCGCCAGCGCGTCATTCGGGTTGCGGGCCAGGACCGCCTCATATTCCGCCATGGCCCCCGCCCAGTCCTTGCTGCGCTCCAGGACCCTGGCCAGTCCCATCCGCGCCGCGCGGTCCTCGGGCGCCGCCGCCAGCGCCCGCCGGTAGGCCGCCGCCGCGCCCTTCAGGTCCTTTTTCTGCTCATGGACCGCGGCAAGGTTGTGGTACGGCAGCCGCCATTGGGGATGGATCTCGATCGCCCGCTCAAAGGCTTGGATGGCCTCCGTCTCCTGGTTCCGCGCCAGATGGTAGAGCCCCAGTAATTGGTGGGCGGTCGGGTGCTTCGGATCGTCCTTCAGGGCTTTCCGGATCCGCGCCAGCGCCTTCTCCGGCTGCTGCGCGGCGAGGTGGAGCCCGACGATGGCCTTCAAGGGCTCGTAGTCGTTTTGGGCGCGGGAAAGCGCCGTTTCGTATTCCGCCAGCGCCGCCTCGGGCTGTTTCCGGCTTTGGTAGAGTTGGCCCAGGCGGAACGGCCCGACGGCTTTATCGGGGAAGCGGTCCTTGATCTCCTTGAGGAGCGGCTCCAGGGCGTCCGTCTGCTGGCTCGCCACCAGCAGGTCCGCCTTGAGGTTGAGCCCGTCGAGGTGCTTCGGCTGTTGCTTGAGGAATTCGTTGAGCTTGTCGAGGGCCAGGCTGGGGTTTTTCTGCCCGACCAGGAATTCGACCAGCAGTTTCCTCAGCCGGTAGTCCGCAGGGTTCACGGCCACCGCCTTGTCCAGTTGTTCCTGGGCCAGGGCGGGCTTGCCGTCCAGGAGATAGGCCTGGGCCAGCCGGGTCAGCACCTCGGTCGACTCCGGCTGATCTTTCAACAAGGCCCGGAACGCGGCGATGGCGTCCTGGGCTTCCCGCCGCGCCAGCGCCAGCCGGCCTTCAAGCGATAGCGCCGGATGGTCTTTGGGGTTTTCCGCCAGCACCTGTTTCACCAGGTCCCGCGCCTCGTCGCTCCGCCCGCGCTTCGCCAAAAGCTCCGCCAGCTGCGTCATGGCCTTGAAGCCGTCCGGCTGGTTTTCGTGGTCGGCGATCAGGGCGCGGTAGACGCTTTCCGCCTGATCGGCCTCGCCGAGCTGTTGGTGCACCTGGGCGAGCCCGAAGCGCAGGGCGGTGAGCGTCGGGCGGGCCGCGATGACCGCGGTCAGTTCGCTGACCGCCCGCGCCCCGTCGCCGCGCTTCACGAAAAACTCGGCGAGCCACAGCGGTGCTCTCGGGTCCTCGGGGAAGTCCTTCTGGGCGGTGCGGAGCGTTGCTTCCGCGGCGTCGAAGCGACGCTGCTTGAGGTAAAGTTCGGTCAGCAGCCCCCGGTGTTCGAGGCGGTCGGGTTGGGCCGCGATCAGGGCCTTGAGGGTCTCTTCCGCCGCCTCCGCCTGGCCCTGTTGCTGGTGCAGCCTCGCCAGCGCCATCAGCAGCGCCGGCTGGTTCGGCTGGATCTTGAGCCCGGTTTCGAGCACCCCGATCGCTTCGGCCGGCTGTCCTTGCTGGGCCCAATGGAGGGCCAGCACCAGATAGGGGTCGGGCCGGGCCGGCTGCTCCGCCACGATCGCCTCCAGTTGCGCCCGCATCGACGCGCTGTCCCCCTGGAGGTTCGCGATCGCCGCCTTCAGCATCCGCACTTCGAGGTCCGAGGGCCGTTCCTCGGCCACCGGCCCCAGGAGTTCCTGGGCTTTCGCGGCGTCCTTCGCCAGCAGGTAGAACTTCGCCAGTTTGAGCTGGGCGTCGCGGTGGGTCGGGTCGAGTTCGACCGCCTTTTGATAGAGGGCGAACGCCTCGCGCCAGTGCTTCTGGTCTTCTTCGATCCGGCCCAGGTAGAAATAGGGGCTCGCGGCCTTGGGGTCGATCTGCAGGACGTTCTTGAACTCGACCTTGGCCTTGTCCAGATTCTGCGCCTCGACATACTGGAGGCCGCGCGCCAGGTGCGCGGCCTTGCGCTCCTCCGCCCCGCCGCACGCGGTCAACACCCAGGCCACCACCACCCAGGCCGGAACGGGCCGAGTCAATCTGAACTTCATAACAAACTCCGTGGAATACAACAGTGAGAGTGAGCCAGCTTACAAATTTGATGCCGATCCATCTTGGCCCCTAATTTGCACGTAAGTTGCGTTCTCTATGCCAGTAAAACAAGCATGTATCGACAACTATTCACGCTCATCGTACTGTTCATCGCCGCCGGCAGCGTCTCGGCGGATGCGGCAAATCCCACACCACTGCTGCAAATGCCACAGGACTACCGCATTGTCCCCGGAGACGTGCTGGAGATTTCGGTGTGGCGCGAGGAGGGCCTTACCAAACAGGTCCTGGTCCGCGCCGACGGCGGCCTCTCCTTCCCCCTGGTCGGCGACCTCGCGGCCGGCGGCCTCACCGTCGAGGACGTCCGCGCCACCGTCACCGAACGCTTGAGCGAGTACCTCGCCGACCCGGTCGTCTCGGTGTCGGTGATCACCACCAGCCAGAAGATTTATGTGGTCGGCAAGGTCAATAAACCCGGCGAGTTCGTCACCCCCGGCCGGGTCACCGTGATGCACGCCCTGGCGCTCGCCGGCGGGCTCACCCCTTTCGCCGACCGCGACGACATCACCATCCTCCGCCAACGGGGCGATCAGACCACGCCCCTGCCGTTCGATTACGACGCCGTGGCCGCCGGCGAGGACCTGGAGCAGAACATTCTGCTGATGAACGGCGACGTCGTGGTTGTCCGTTGAGGCGCCGGGCCCGCGTGAGGCGCGATCCGGCCGGCCCCAGGCGCGCGCGAGGCGGCTGAGCATGCGGGGGACGATTCAGCGGCTGGCCTGGGCCGGCGTGGGGCTCGGTATGGCCGTCGCCCGCCCGAGCTTCGGCGTGGACTGGCACCTCGAGGCGGCGGCCAGCGTGAGCCAGCAGTATCATTCCAATATCCAGCTGTTGCCGGACCGGCTCGATCCTCAGGCGGTCTTCGGCACCGATCTCGGCTTCACCACCCAGCTCGTCGCGGCGGAACCTCACTGGCAGGTGAAGAGCCGGGCGCGCCTGCAAAATCTTTTTTATACGCCGATCGACGCCATCGACACCCAGAATCAGTATCTGGACCTCGATGCCCATTATGCGACCGAGCGGTCGCGCTGGGCGCTCACGGTGAACCATACCGATGACGCCCTGCTGTCGTCGCAGTCCGATGTCCTGGTCGGAATCGTGTTGACCCGCGTGCAGCGGGCTGAAACCACCGTCGCCCCGTCCTGGACCTATGCGCTGGACGAGCGCACCCGGCTGACCCTGGGCTATGCGTATCAGGCCTCGGATTACGAGGCCCGGGCTGGGTTCGCCTTTGTCAGTTCGACCGCGCATACGGCGTCGTCCGGACTCGAGCATCAGCTGACCGAACGCTTGTTGCTCTCGGGGACGCTGGCTTATACCGCCTATCGCGCCGACCGGCGCGCGATCGATTATCTCAACGCCCTGGCGGGCTTTCAGTACGCCCTGACCGAGACGCTCGAGGTCGGCGTCTCCGGCGGCGGTCAGTTCAGCGATTCGGAGACTCAATTGGAAACCTTGCGCCTCGACGGTTTTCAGATCGTCAGCCTGGACCCGCTGCTGCTGGTGCCGGTCACGGTCCGGGAGACGGTCACGCTCAAGGACCGCCAGTTCGGCCCCTTGGTCACCGCGAGCGCGCGGCAGCGCTTCGACACCGGGGACGTCGAGCTGAATTACGCCCATCAGATCAGCCCTTCGATCAACGGCACCCTGTTCGAGTCGGATCGGGTGACGGTCACGGCCCGCCGGCAGGTGTCGGAGCGCCTGAACGCCGCCCTGAATCTGTCCTACACCGATCAGTCGCTGCCCGATGCGAACGGCGATCGCCTGACCCAGGCGTATTACCGGATCGGCGGCGATCTGTCTTATGCCGTGACCGAGCGCTGGCGCCTCGGCGCGTCGTATCAGTACACCCTCCGCGATCTCGGGGAGCGCGGCGGTTTGTTTTCCGGCCGTCAGGAGGCCCATGCCGTCTTTGTGACGCTCAAGTACGACTTCGACCCATTCCAGTTTTGAGTTTGAGAGACCGATCAATGGAAGAAAAAGCACTCAGCGATTATCTCGCCACCTTTCGCCGCCATCGCGCCGCCTTCGGCGCGATTCTGGGCGGACTGTTCACGCTCGGCGTCCTGACCGCGCTGCTGTTGCCGCCGACCTACCGCTCGACCGCGACGATTCTGATCGAGGAGCAGGAGATCCCGTCCGACCTGGTCCGCTCCACCATCACGAGTTATGCCGCCGAGCGGCTGCAGATGATCAGCCAGCGGGTGATGACCCGCGCGCATCTCCTGACGATCGTCGAGAAGTTCGATCTCTATGCGAAAGAGCGCCAGAAGAAGACCACCGACGAGATCGTCGAGATGATGCGCGAGGATATCGCCTTCCAGCCGATCAGCGCGGAGGTCATCGATCCCAAATCCGGCCATCCGACCAAGGCGACGATCGCTTTCAGCCTGTCCTACGACGGCCGCCATCCCGATACCGTGCAGCGGGTGGCCAACGAGATCACGTCGCTCTATCTCGAGGAGAATCTGAAGACGCGCACTCAGAAGACCCAGGAAGCCTCCGATTTCCTCACCGAGGAGGTCGAGCAGATCGGGGCCTACGTCACCGAGCTGGAACAGACGCTGGCGCAGTTCAAGGAAGCCCATCTGTACGCCCTGCCGGAGCAGAAGGCGCTGAATTTGCAGTTCCTGCAGCAGACCGAGCAGGAGCTTCAGTCGCTCGATCTGCAGCTTAGGACGCTCCAGGAGCGCGCCCTCTATCTGGACGCGGAGCTCTCGCAAATCGCCCCGGAGACGCCGATCGTATCGGGCACCGGGGAGCGCATTCTGAGCAAGCAGGACCGGTTGAAGCACCTTCAGACCGAGCTGGTCGCCCTGACCAGCCGGTATGCCGATAAGCATCCGGATGTCGTGAAGGCGCGGCGCGAGATCGAGGCCTTGGAGCGCGAACTCGGGCCGGTCGATCACGCGCTCGACACGGTCAAGACGCTCGCGCATCTGAAGGGGGAGTTGGCGGTGCTCGAGGACACCCATGCGCCCGATCACCCCGATGTCGTCGCCGTCACGGCCAAGATCGCCGCCTACGAAAAGGCCCTGGCCGAGCCTTCGGCCGAGACGACGGCGCGGGCGATCGCCGCCCGCCAGCCGGACAATCCGGCCTATGTGAATCTGTCCGCCCAGAAAGCCAGCACCCGCCAGGAGATCGAGGCGCTCAAACAGCGCCGGCTCGAGCTCGAGGCGAAGCTGGCCGATTACCAGGACCGGCTGCAGCGCACGCCGGACACCGAGCGCCAGTATCTGGCCCTGATGCGGGATTACGAGAACGCCGCCAACCGCTATCGGGAATTGAGGGCGAAGCAGATGGAGGCCCAGATCGGGGAGCAGCTGGAGCGCAAAAGCAAGGGCGAGCGCTTTTCCATCATCGAGCCGCCTTTGTTGCCGGAAAAGCCGATCAAGCCGAACCGCCCGGCGATCGTCATCCTCGGTCTGCTGTTGGGCCTCGCCGCCGCGGTCGGCACGATCGCGCTGCGCACCACCTTCGATCAGACCGTCCGCACCGCCCGGGCCGTCGCCGCCCTGGTCGGCACCGCCCCGCTCGCGGTGGTCCCGTATCTCACGACCGATGAGCTCGCGATCGATCAGAGCCGCCAGCGCCTGATCCTGGCCGGCCTCGGGTTCGGCGCCCTGCTCCTGACCGTGTGCCTGATCCATTGGTTCTGGACCCCGCTGGATGTGCTCTGGTTCCGGGGTCTTCGGAAGCTCGACACCGCCCTCGGCTAACCCTGTCTCTCTTTTTACCCGGAGTGCCCGTGATGGAATCGATTGCCCCTTCGTTCGCAACCCCCACCCCCGGTCCGCGCGGCGGATCGCCCGCGGCCCCGGCGCCCGCCGAGCGGATCGAGTACACGACCACCCGCTCGATCGAGGTCCGCCGCGAGGTGCTGCGCCGCCAGCGGCTCATCGCCGGCTACCCGCCCGGCCCCTATGTGGACGCCTATAAGGTGCTCCGCACCAAGGTCTTGCAGATCCTCCGCGAGCGCGGCTGGAACGCGCTCGCCGTCACCAGCCCCAACCCCCAGGCGGGCAAGACCGTCGCCGCGATCAACCTGGCCCTGAGCCTCGCCCTCGACGTCAGCCAGACCGTCCTCCTGGTCGATGCCAATCTCCGCCATCCGAGCGTCCACACCGCGTTCGGCTTCACCCCCCAGTACGGGCTCAGCGATTATCTCCTCGACGATGTGCCGATCGAGCGCCTGCTGATCAACCCCAAGGGCATCGGCCGCTTCGTCGTCCTGCCGGGCCACCGGCCCTTGCCCGATGCCTCGGAACTCCTCGCCTCGCCGAAGATGGCGCGCCTGGTGGACGAATTGAAGCACCGCTATCCGAGCCGCATCGTGGTGTTCGACCTGCCCCACTTGACCACCGCCGACGCCCTCGCCTTCGCCCCCCATGTCGACGCCGCCCTGCTGGTGCTCGAGGCCGGCCGCACCACCCACGCCGAACTCGAAGAGGCCCTCGCCCACCTCAACACCACCCCCCTCCTCGGCACCCTCCTCAACAAGGCCGAACCCGGACCGGGCAGCTGACGGCCCCACCGGCGGGAAAGGATGCCCGGCCTCAGCGATGTCCGGTCATCCGGCCGGGTTTCCACCGCGAGGAAAAAGGTGGCCACGCCATATTCCAGGCGTCGAGAAGAGACACGATTCAAGTGCTGTGCGCTGGTTCCTAAACGACCGTTGGAGAACCCATGTTGACAAGCCCGTGCGTCTCGATTAGCAGCGGCTACGGGAAAAAGCTAGAGCTTCTCGGATAAGGCGATAAGGCACCAAGCAGGAGCTTGGGCGCCAGCAGAAAGGCTCGTTTGCGATTGAAAGAGCGGCGCCGGCGCTCTCCGAGACACGGTTTCCGATTTGAAGGATCGCAGTAGCGCCGCGCGCCCTCCGCTAATGCCCTATTCGCGCGGAACAGCCCTCGATCGTCGCCTCCTGCGTCTTCAAGAGATTGTCGCAATCCCCCGGCCCCTTGAGCGGGGCCGGTGCAGGATAATTTCTACGCGAACTATCGCTAGCGGTTACGGCCACCCCCGGGGCCCATTCCTCCTCCGCCCGGCCCCATACCGCCACCTCTTCCGGTCGGAGGCTCGTCGGGAATGGTCACTCCGCGCTCCTTGGCGCGCTCCTTCATACGCTCATGGTGCTCCTTGCGAATTTGCTCGCGCTCTTCAGCCGTCTTAGCGCCGCGCATTCTATCGCGATATTCGGCACGCTCTTGCTCTGTCATCAATTGCTTGCCATAGATTTGTTCCTGTGTTTGCGAACGTTGCTGGCTCCGCTCCTGAGCCTCCGTGACTGCAACGCTCGCGGAAAGCGTTACAACACTCGCGAGAACTACCAGTGTTCGATACGCCATTATTGCCTCCTTTCGCTTGGATTGAGAGAGACGTCCGTCGGGCGTAGGAAATATCCCGGCGGCACCGAGCGCAAACGATGTGTCTCGACTAGACAATCGCTCTTTGATTTTGAACTGAGAGCATCCATCCTCTTTTATGAGCAGAATGCGCGGATCGAAAAAAGCCAATAAGCTCAATCTTCGGCCTCGTGACCCGGCTTACAGAGCACAAAAAACGACGCCGCTCAAACCGAGTTCCAATAGGCATGAGAGACTTTCGACTTTCAGGGTATTTGCACGGCTTGCGTAAAATTCCTCTTATGCGCTACCCTGCTATTGCCGCTCTAACTGTGCCTCCAACATCAGTGCATGCGGCAAGAGACCCGGCAGAAATGTCGGGTCTCTTTTTGCCGGAACAGTTCCATAAAACCCGCGCGGCTTCACGTAGAAAGTCTCTCTTGCCTATATAGACAGAATTCCCGCCTCGATTCCGTCAAGTTTCGCAAAAATCCTTTGAAACTTACTTTTTTTGCACCCCGGCCGGTAGCTCGTGCGAGTCGCAAAGGATACGGACGGGTCGACTGCAGCTCTTTCCACCGCATCGAGATCTTCTGCTTGGACAAGCTGGATCGCTGCCTGTTTCGACCTGTCACACGAGGTAACCGCTTTCGGTATAATGCGCGGCAAACTAAACAATCATCGTCTACCAGCTCCCTGGTAAATATTCGAGCCGAGTTGTCCTTTCCAGCATTTGCTGCTCTTTTCGATGGATGGGTGCCCGGCGCTTTTCCGACGAGATCCGCTCTTGGGGAACACGGCGTTTTGGAGAAAATGAATGAATTGGTTGATTCTTGTCGGGATCGCCGCTCTTGCTGCCTTGCTGCTGTTCGTCCGAAGCTCGTCGAGATCGTCCGAAAAGGCACGAAAATCCGCATATCGCAGAGAGGATTTTCTGTTTTCGTCCGAAGAACGGGTTTTCTTTTTCGCCCTAAAACAGGCCATCGGCGACGACTATGAAATTTTTGGCAAAATTCCCGTAATCGAGCTCATTTCCCAACGCGACGAAGGCGCAAGAAAAGCCTTCGAGCAAGTTGGCGACCGATGTTTCGATTTTGTCCTGTGCGGTAAAACCGATCTATCCGTCGCTTGCGCTTTGGAACTTTACGAACATTCCGTATCCGGAAAGCGAACCGCCGCAACACCGGCTGATCCCTTAAGAGCGGTCTGCGACGCCGCTGGTCTGCCTTTGGTGCGAATCGAAGCCGGACCGTTTTACGACGCAATGGAAATCAAACAAAGCATTGCTTCGGCTGTCCGCAAGGAGCCCTTGTATCTGGTCGAATCGGACGGCCGTAAGGAGCCTCGAATTTCCAGTATCGAAGATATCGAGTTCGACCCATGATTGTTCTCTACGGCATTCGAAACTGCGATACATGCAAGAAGGCGCGCGCCTGGCTAGATGCGCGCGGCCTAATCTACCGTTTCCACGATTTCCGGGAGGACGGATTGGAGTTATCCGTCCTCGAAGACATCGAACGCGCTCTCGGGTGGGAATTGCTCCTTAACCGACGGAGCACAACTTGGCGCCAACTCTCCGATGCCGACCGGCTGGATCTAAACCGCGAAAAAGCGCTGCAATTGATGGTTCGGCTCCCGACACTGATCAAGCGGCCGGTATTGAAAGCAAACAATAAAATTTTGAGCGGATTTTCGCCGGAGCAGTACGAAAAGACACTATGAGCGATACCTTGGATTTGACCGTCGAGCTGATTCGGCGCCCTTCGGTTACGCCCGACGATGCAGGCTGCATGGATTTGATCGCTGCCAAGCTGGAACCCTATGGTTTCAAAACCGAGTGGCTCAATTTCGCCGATACAAGAAACATCTGGCTGAGGCGAGGCGAATCGGAACCCTTGCTCTGTTTTCTGGGCCATACCGATGTAGTGCCCGCGGGTCCTTCGGAGGACTGGAACTCGCCGCCCTTCGAACCCACTATTCGCGACGGTCAGCTCTACGGAAGAGGCGCGGCGGATATGAAAAGCGGCATCGCCGCCATGACCACGGCGCTGACGCGATTCGTCAGCAGGTACCCCAATCATAAAGGCTCGATTGCCCTGCTTCTCACCAGTGACGAGGAAGGCGCGGCGACGAACGGTGTGGTCAAAGTCATCGAAACGTTGAAGAATCGGGATGAAAAAATCGACTGGTGTCTCATCGGCGAGCCCTCCAGTTTCGTTTCGCTAGGGGACGTGATCCGTATCGGTCGCCGCGGATCGCTATGCGGCGTCCTGCGCATATTCGGCGTGCAAGGCCACGTGGCTTACCCGGACAAAGCGGAAAATCCGATTCATCGATTCGCGCCCGCCTTGTCGGAGTTGACCAGCGAGGTCTGGGACCAAGGCAACGAGTATTTTCCGCCCACCAGTTTCCAGATATCTAATATTCAGGCCGGAACCGGCGCCGAAAACGTGATTCCGGGACGGCTCGAGGTCCTGTTCAACTTCCGTTTTTCGACGGCATTGACGGAGGATCAGATAAAACAGCGCGTTCACGCCATCTTGGACAAACACGGTTTGCGGTACGAGCTGAACTGGCGGCTATCCGGCGCGCCCTTCCTGACGACCCAACCGGAACTGATCGAGGCCACGCAAAAGGCGCTTGAAACAGTTCTTATGCGACGCGCAAGTCCGGACACCGGCGGCGGCACCTCCGACGGGCGTTTCGTCGCGCCGACGGGAGCACAGGTCGTCGAACTGGGACCGATCAACGGCAGCATTCACAAAGTCAACGAACACGTACGTATCGAGGATATCGACAAGCTTTCAAAGGTTTACGAGCAGGTGCTCGTTAACCTGCTTGCTTCTTAGAGGATAGAGACCCAATCATGGAAAAAGACCTGCAATCTCCCCTGGTCAGTGCGGAATGGCTCGCTAAGCACCTTCATACCTCCGACATCGTCATACTCGATGCCACATTTTTCCTTCCCAACCAAGGGCGCGATGCAGAGCAGGAATATTTCGCTGCGCATATTCCGGGAGCCCGATTCTTCGATATCGACGCCGTTGCCGACCAAGGCAATTCGCTGCCGCACATGCTGCCCTCCCCCGAGTTCTTTGCCGCATCGGTCGGTCAACTGGGCATCGCTAATCAGACCCATGTCGTCGTTTACGACAACAACAGCTTCATGGCTTCGGCCCGAGTCTGGTGGACCTTCCGCGTGTTCGGCCATGATCGAGTGTCGGTTCTGGATGGCGGACTGGAAAACTGGAAAGCGAAGGGATTCCCCGTCGATACAAGCCGCGTCACCGCCGAAACCCGACCGTTCAAGACCACGTTCGACCCTAGCTTGGTCCGGAATCTCGACGAAATGAAAGCACTGATCGGCAGCACCGCGACGCAAATAATCGATGCCCGCTCGCCTGGGCGATTCGCCGGTAGGGAACCCGAACCTCGTCCCGGCATTCGGTCGGGCCATATTCCCGGAAGCAAGAACCTTTTCTTCAAGAGGCTGGTCGACGAGTCGACGCAGTGTTTGAAGCCCGCTGCCGAAATCCGAAAAGAGTTCGAGGATGCCGGCACCGATTTCGAGAAGCCGATCGTCACCACATGCGGAACAGGCGTAACCGCATCGGTACTCGCTCTCGGCTTGTATTGTCTCGGTCGTGAATCCGTCGCCGTCTACGATGGTTCATGGACCGAATGGGGCGGTCTAAGCGACACCCCTGTAAGCGTCGGCTAGTAGTCTCGAAAGCGGCCAATTCGGATCGATAGGACGTTTTTTGACCTCCCTTTCGTCACTCTATGCGAATCAGTCGAGCGATAGAACGAAAATCCGACTATTTTTATCAAGTTCCAACATCTGAGATAATGGCCGTTCGCTCTCAATCGAAGCGTTGGAATCGTCCGTCGGATACGCCGATATGGCCAAAAAGAACCTGAATTTCGAAGAGGCCCTGGCCGAACTGGAGCAATTGATCGAGCGTATGGAACAAGGCAGCCTTCCCTTGGAGGAATCGCTAAAGCTGTTCGAGCGCGGGGTTCAATTGACCCGTTTCTGCCAAAAAGCTTTGAAAGAAGCTGAACAAAAGGTCCAGATTTTGCTGGAAGAAAACGGAGAACCTACCTTAAAGCCCTTTGCCGATGAATCTTGAAACCGATTTGAATCACTTCATGCAGATCTGCCAGGCACGGGCAGAATCGGCCTTGGATCTCAGGCTGCCGGCGGCAAGCCGAATGCCCGAGCGTTTGCATCAAGCGATGCGCTATTCCGTCTTGGGAGGCGGAAAAAGACTGCGTCCTTTGTTGACGTATGCGACCGGGCAAACCGTCGGGGTTCCCTGGGAATGCCTCGATGGCCCCGCCTGCGCCGTGGAATTCATCCACGTCTATTCGCTGATCCACGACGATTTACCCGCCATGGACGATGACGATCTGAGGCGCGGCAAACCGACCTGCCACATCGCATTCGATGAAGCAACGGCGATCCTGGCAGGAGATGCCCTGCAAGCGCTGGCTTTTCACGTTCTGTCCCACGATCCGTCCATTGCGGTGCCTGCCGGTAGCCGGCTTGCGATGATCGAGACCTTAGCAACGGCGAGCGGATCGTTCGGCATGGTCGGCGGTCAAGCCATAGACCTCGATTCGGTTGGAAAAACTCTGGATCTGCCAAGCTTGGAGAATATGCACATTCGAAAGACGGGAGCCCTGATTCGCGCCAGCGTCAAACTGGCGACTCTGGCGAATCCGTCGCTCGATGGTGACATCGCCGAAAAACTGGACCATTACGCCAAGTGCATCGGCCTGGCATTCCAAATTCAGGACGACGTCTTGGATGAAGAAAGCGATACCCAGACTTTGGGCAAGACCCAAGGCAAAGACCGGGACAATAACAAGCCCAATTACCCCGCACTTTTGGGATTGGCGGGCGCGAAGCAAAAGGCGCGCGAGCTGCATGAAGAGGCTTTGGACACGTTATCCGGTCTTGGTGCCGAGGGCGAAATCCTGCGTGCGCTGTCGCTTTTCATTATCGAACGGCGCGCCTAAGCCCTTACGGCGAAAGCTATATCGCTTCCTTGAAACGGCATCCGCAGAACAAACTATTCTTGAAAGCTAAAACTTCGAGTTTCATAATTGGTCGGCTCATGCCTGATTCAGGATCATCTTTTACCCGCGAATAAGCCTGGTTTGAAGCCTCACAACATCAATGAATAAAGCGAACGAATACCCTCTCCTACAAACCGTCGGCAGTCCCGCGGACTTACGCGCCCTACCCGAAGATCAATTACCTCAACTCGCTGAGGAACTGCGCGCTTTTTTGCTGGATAGCGTAAGTCAGTCGGGCGGTCATTTGGCAGCCGGATTGGGTGCGGTCGAACTCACCATCGCGTTGCACTATGTCTTCGACACGCCTGAAGACAAGCTGGTTTGGGATGTGGGCCACCAGGCTTATCCCCACAAGATCTTGACCGGCCGCCGCGAAAGGTTGCTTTCCATTCGCAAGAAGAACGGACTCTCCGCATTTCCGAATCGGGATGAAAGCCCTTACGACTGTTTCGGCGTCGGTCACTCGAGCACATCGATCAGCGCGGCGCTCGGAATGGCGATTGCCGCGTCGCTTCGTAAGCGCGACACCCATGCCGTTGCTATCATCGGCGATGGCGGCTTGACGGGCGGAATGGCGTTCGAAGCGCTTAACCATGCCGGCGTGCTAGACGCCAATCTACTCGTCGTCCTCAACGACAACGAGATGTCCATATCGCCCAATGTTGGAGCGCTCAATAATTATCTGGCAAGACTTCTCTCCAGCAAGTTCTATTCGACGGTGCGGCAGGGCAGCAAGCAGATTCTGATGCGAAGCATGCCCAGCGTATGGGAGCTCGCGCGCCGCGCCGAAGAGCACGTCAAAGGCATGGTCGCCCCTGGGACCTTGTTCGAAGAATTGGGTTTCAACTATATCGGGCCGGTCGATGGCCATAATCTCGATACGTTGATTCCGACCTTGCGTAATTTGCGGGATTTGCCCGGTCCCCGGTTTTTACACGTCGTCACCAAGAAGGGCAAAGGGTATTTACCGGCCGAGAAAGACCCGGTCGCTTACCACGGCGTTTCCTCCTTCGATCTCAGCAAAGATCATCTGCCGAAGTCCAAACCGGGAAGCCCGAGCTTCACCGAAGTATTCGGACAATGGCTGTGCGACATGGCGGCAAGGGATAATCGCCTGCTCGGTATCACGCCTGCCATGCGGGAGGGCTCCGGGCTCGTGGAATTCTCGACTCGGTTTCCGGACCGTTATTTCGATGTTGGAATCGCCGAGCAACACGCAGTAACCTTGGCAGCCGGCCAGGCCTGCGAAGGTTACAAGCCGGTAGTTGCGATTTATTCGACCTTCTTGCAGCGTGCCTATGATCAACTCATACACGACGTGGCGCTTCAGAATTTGCCCGTCCTGTTCGCCATCGATCGCGCCGGGCTGGTTGGCCCCGATGGACCGACTCACGCCGGAAGTTTCGACATAAGCTTCATGCGCTGCATTCCGAATATGGTGATCATGGCGCCGGCCGACGAAAACGAGTGCCGGCAGATGCTTTTCACCGGATTCCAGCATAATGGTCCCGCTGCTGTCCGTTATCCCCGAGGCAAAGGTCCCGGCGTTTCGGTTGTCGCTGAGATGACCGCTCTCCCGATAGGTAAAGGTGAAATCCGGCGTCGCGGCAAAAGGATCGCGATACTCGCTTTCGGGACTTTGCTCGCCCCCTCGATCGAAGCCGGAGAAAGAATTGACGCTACCGTGGTTAACATGCGTTTCATGAAACCGCTGGACGAAACGCTGATTCTGGAATTGGCGAAGACTCATGAAATATTCGTGACGGTCGAAGACAATGCCATCGCCGGAGGGGCCGGCAGCGGCGTCAATGAACTACTGCAATCTCGCCAATGTTACGTTCCCGTACTCAATCTCGGTCTGCCGGACCAATTTCTCGATCAGGGCAGTCGCGAAGAATTACTGACGCTTTGCGGCCTGGATTCCGATGGCATCACGGAAACCATCGAGCAGTACGTGGGAAACCTCGATGCCCTGAAGCCGGCTTCGCCCCGTGTTACGGTGGCCACGCGAGGCCTATGATATGGAAAAGCTCAAAGCGGCCATCCGGGATATTCCGGATTTTCCAAAGCCGGGCATTCTCTTCAAGGACATCACGCCTCTAGTCAAGGATCCGGTCACATTGAGGTTGGCGGTGCACCATTTGTTGCACCCATACCTCGGCCGGGAAATCACTGCGGTCGCCGGCATGGAAGCGCGCGGCTTTATTTTTGGCTCGTTGGTCGCCTGGGAGTTGGGCGTAGGGTTCATCCCTCTTCGAAAACCCGGAAAACTCCCTTATGACGTGCAAACCATTAGTTACGACCTCGAATATGGATCCGCTGCGCTCGAGGTGCATATCGATGCGTTGGGTCCCGAAGACAAGGTTCTCTTGGTAGACGATCTGTTGGCTACCGGTGGCACGGCTAAAGCCAGCTGCGAGCTGGTCGAGTCTTTGGGCGCGGAAATCGTCGGTTGCGCGTTTGTCGTGGAGCTCGATGAGCTGAAAGGACGGGATAAATTGGAACGATACTCCGTCCATTCACTCTTACACTATTAATTGCGCAACAACGCTGTCATTAACCGGTGAGCATACTTCATACGGCGCATTTCTTCTGTCCGACAAAGCCGTGGCTTCATTCGTATCAGTGAAAATAGTGCTTGCGTCCGTACCCAACGGCGTGCCCGAGCGGCCGAGATTCAGATGAGCAGCGCCGGGCATATCGGGAGCACGGATGCGCTGTCAAGCCGAAAAACGGCGGTCGCCCGCATCCTCCACATCACCGACTTTCACTTTCTTGCCGAACAAGGCCAAACATTGCTTGGGGTGGAAACCGAGCTGAGTTTTGCGGCTGTTGTGGAACGCGCCAACCAGACCCCTTGGCGGCCGGACCTGGCTCTCCTGACGGGCGACCTGGTTCAGGACCCGTGTGTTTCAAGTTATCAACGGCTTAAACAACGGCTTACCGCCTTGAATGTTCACTGCTATTGCCTTCCGGGTAATCATGACGATCCTCGGCTCATGTCAGAACTTTTGCCGTCCGAGAATGTTCATGTCAGCCCGCAGATACTCCTGGACAAATGGCAGATCATTTGTCTGGACAGCACCATCAGCGGCAAGCCTAACGGGCGCTTGTCAGATGAACAGCTTCGCTTACTCGAAATTTCGCTGACCGAACACTCCGACCGTTATGCCCTTATCGCGCTTCACCATCACCCTATCCCCAGCGGCAGCCTGTGGATGGATACCATGGTGCTGGAAAATGCGGACGAGTTTTTGACGATAACTCAGAAATACCCTCACGCTCGAGTCGTCGTATTCGGCCACGTACATCAAGCGATGGACGAGGTATACGGACGGCTGCGTCTACTCGCCTCCCCTTCAACGTGCTTTCAGTTCAAACCCCTAAGTCCGGATTTTGCCGTCGACCGGGCTCCTCAAGGCTACCGATGGATTGAGCTTTACGCCGACGGAACGATAGATACCGGCGTGGAGCGGCTCGCTGAGATGCCGGCAGGTCTGGAGTTCACGTCAAAAGGATATTGACGGCATTACTGGTTTGCATTGAACTGCTAAAAGCGAAAGGAAAGTTCCAGCGCGAATAAATCCCAGTCCGGGTCGAGTTTTTGTGGATCCGGATTCTCCGTGTCCGCAAGCCAGCCGGTGCCGTGTACACGATGATACTCCGCCCGCGCCATCCAGTTTGGGGTAATGTCCCAACGCAGACCGACCGTCCAATCCTTAGCGAAGCGACTGGAGCCTGGCCTACCGGTTCGCTGTTCGTACTTTTCGCCGTAACGATCGTTGATATCTTGATAAAGTACATCATAACGAACCATCATCTCGATTTCGTCGGTGAGGCGATATGTGCCTTGAACATAGTAACTTTCTCCCGTCGCAGCCGTGTTCGGAAGCAATGGGCCAAAATGTTTCAGGCGGGTATTGCGTAATGCATATTCACCAGTTAACGATAGACGCTCGCCATTGTACTGTGCCGAAAAGACATACGGCTGAAACCGAACATCCCCATTGGAAAAAAAATCGTTTTGGCCCGAGTCGTAGCCCGCACGTGCCGAGGCAGCGGTAAATGCGAGACGAATGAGACCGCTCTGGTATTCGTAGAGAAGCTGACCGAGATAAGATAGATTTCCGTTGAATTCACCTGGCCTATTCCTGCCAAGCATCGATGCCTCCAGAGACTTGTCGACCGTCGGCACTCCGACATTCATCCGTAATGAAAATGCGCCGATAGGACTTTCATACTCACCGTATGCTTGGCCTCCGTCCGACGAAAGTGCAAAGTTGCGAGTACGGTCGAAATAAATACTCTGCGGCAAAAAGATGGAAGGACGAGTAAAAGCTACGTCACGAGTCTCGTTATATAATCCAAGCGGGTTTTTTACCCGCCCCAAACGCAGTCCAGCGCGGATCTCTGCAGTTTCGAAAGCCGTAAAATCAAGTACGCCGTAATCCAACCGCACCTCTTCATCTTCCAACTCTCCGGCGCGGCGGTATAACACTTGGGCCGCCAAACCCAAGCGGCTCAATGGACGCAATGAGACGTTAAACCCAGCCTCGGTAAAGTCCAAACTTCCGTCTTTACTGTCTCCGTAAAAATTATTTTCGGAGGTCAAAACAAAGTTTTGGCTAATAAAGCCGTGGTATTGGAAAGTATCTTTCCAATCGGCAAACGCGTTATGGCAGCTACAAAAAATTAGCGAAACGACCGTAAACCGGACCTTCTTGGGACGGAATAAACTTGTCATTGGGTGACTTCACGAATGGTAATCGAGCGTACACTGCGGTCGATTTCCGCATCGGGTAGGTAGCCAATTGCTCCGGGTGTCTTCGAAATCAACGTGCGCATTTCCTCGACAGTTGATACAGTTTCGGGGGCTTGTCCGGTACCGGAAAACACTTTGCGATCCCAGGTTTGTCTGAGCTGGTGTGCAAACATTCCTAGATGTTTCTTGCAAAACTCTTTGTGGATTGGGCTGCTGTCCGGCAGTACGAACACGACTACAGGAGTTCCGTCCCGCCATGAACGCTGTGACATTGTGAATAATGCCCTAGCCTCCTGTTGGCTGATTTCGGAAACGGGAGCATTCGGGTGTACAACTACGGCTTGTGAAGCCGCCGTTTTGGAAGTGAATAGAAAAATGGCTAGCGTAATGAAACGCGCGACAAACGGAAAATAGCGCGTAGACTCCAAAAGCGGGAAGTTCAAAATCGGTTTTCGCGGCGCTAGGTTTTTCGGCCAGCGGCCAACGAATCAGCAGGACTGGTTGAAACTGTTCCAGGCGTCAGATAATTTCCCAGTTCCGTTAATGCTTGACGATAGACTTGTCGTTTGAAATACACTACATCACTCACCGGGTACCAATAATCAACCCAACACCACGCGTCAAATTCCGGTCTTTCGCTACAATCCAAGCGAATCTTGGACTCCTCGCTGGACAACCGCAGGATATACCAGAGCTGCTTCTGCCCTATGCAAAGCGGAAATGAATGTTTTCGGATATAACGTTCAGGAAGATCGTAACGCAACCAATCTCCGGTTCGTCCGATGAGTTGCACATCGTGCTTCTTCAGCCCGACTTCCTCATACAATTCTCTGTACATTGCAGCTTCCGGCGCTTCATTTAATTTTATACCGCCTTGGGGAAACTGCCAGGAACGCATGCCGACCCGCCTTGCCCAGAACACACGGCCATCGTTATTACACAAAACGATACCCACGTTTAGGCGATAACCATCCGCGTCGATCATGGTTAGAGTTAAATCCTACTACTGTCCTCGGTGATATAATCCCAGCCTGCTGGATCTGACCGATATCCGAGCGTCGCCGTTGAGACTTGCTTACGGCTTTGCAGCACTCAGTTGATCCTTTTTAGCTTTTTACTTTCTGCGCAAGCATTCGAATCGAATTTAAAGGAAACGCGTGAGTCTGGCAATATTTGACCTTGATAACACCCTTTTAGGTGGCGATAGCGACTATCTGTGGGGGCAATTTCTGGTCGAGAAGGGAATCGTGGACCGAAAGCATTACGAAGAGGCCAATGCCCGGTTTTACGAGGATTACAAGAACGGTACGCTCGATATCGTCGAGTTTCTGGAGTTCGCCTTAAGCCCTTTGGCCGACAATCAGCTTGATGCTCTGCACGGATGGCGTGCCGCCTTTATTGAAGAGAAAATCAGACCGATATTATTGCCGGCTGCCACGGCACTCATTGAAAAACACCGCCGCGCGGGCGATGTCCCGATCATTATCACCGCTACCAATCGCTTCGTGACCGAGCCGATCGCCCGGCTTTACGGCGTCGAACATCTCATCGCTACGACACCGGAACTCGAGAACGGCCATTACACCGGCCGATTCGTGGGCACTCCGTGTTTTCGTGAAGGCAAGGTGCAACGTTTGAAAGAATGGTTAGGGGAGAACGATCACGACCTGGCGAATAGCTGGTTTTACAGCGACTCACACAACGATCTGCCGCTGCTTTCGCTCGTAGGCTTCCCCGTTGCCGTGGATCCTGATGAGAAGCTTGAGACATTTGCCGCCCGGAACAGCTGGCCGGTTATAAGTCTCCGCAACGGTTCCTGTCCGGAAGACCATGCCAGGCGACTGAAAAGAACGCATCAAGCCTTGCGGATCAAGTAAAAGAAAACGCCGGTTTCCTCCCTCTGGTCCAACATTTGATGTCCAGCCTGCTCCAGAAAAACTCCAAAGTCCAGAACAGAGGCCGGATCGGTGGCCAGGACTCGGATTACCTGACCGGTTTCCATCGACTGCAAAGCTTTTTTTAATCGTAAGAGCGGCAGAGGACACATCAATCCTGAGGTGTCTATTTCAAAATCGACTTGCACCATTCACCGATACCCGTTCGAAAGCCCGTGAGAACCGGGCCATTTTAGCAAAACCACACGACATGGATTATTTGCCCATATTTCTCAATCTTAAGAATGAACCTTGTCTGATTGTGGGAGGCGGGCCGGTCGCCGCCCGCAAGGCCGAAACTCTGTTTCAAGCCGGCGGGCAAGTCAGCGTGTTGGCTCCAACATTTCACGATTTGGTGCTAAAACTGCGGGACTCCGGATGCGTAACTCTAATTCCCAAGGTATTCCAACCTCAGGACGTACGCGGCTTTAGGCTAATCGTGGCGGCGACCGACGATGCCATCCTTAACGCACAGGTCGCCGAGGCGGCAAGGACACACAACATTCTCGTAAACGTCGTCGACCAACCTTCTCTCTGCACGTTTATCTTCCCGGCTATTATCGACCGCTCCCCGATCATTGCCGCGGTGTCCTCGGGTGGCACCTCGCCCGTCCTGGCTCGGATTCTCCGAATGCGAATCGAATCGCTGATACCGCCGGCCTACGGCCGCTTGGCCAGGATCGCAGCTGATTTCCGGACCCGTGTCAAGCAAGCGATCAAGGATCCGCAAATACGCCGCAGGTTTTGGGAGAACGTTCTCTCCGGCCCGATCGCCGAACTGGTTTTCGCCGGAAGGGACGAACAAGCGACCGAACACCTGGAACAAGCCATTACAGCCGAGACTTCAGGCAACGAAAGCGCGCATTCCGGTATGGTCTACTTGGTCGGTGCCGGACCGGGCGACCCGGATTTATTAACCATCCGGGCGCTGCGCCTGATGCAGGAAGCCGACGTAGTGGTTTACGATCGCCTCGTTTCCCCCGAAATTCTTCAGCTTGTCCGGCGCGACGCCGAAAAGATTTACGCGGGCAAACAGCGCAACCGGCACACGCTCCCTCAGGCCGAAATCAATAGGCTTCTAACCGATCTCGCAAAAGCGGGCAAACGGGTCGTCCGTCTCAAAGGCGGAGATCCGTTCATTTTCGGACGCGGTGGAGAGGAAATCGAAACCCTGATGAACGAAGGGGTACCATTCCAAGTAACCCCGGGAATTACGGCCGCTTCCGGCTGCGCCGCCTATGCGGGTATACCGCTGACCCATCGCGATCACGCCCAATCCTGTACTTTCCTGACCGGCCATATGAAAGACGGCCGACTCATCGACATCGAGTGGAACCAGTTGTCCCGACCAGGACAGACGCTGGTCTTTTACATGGGTCTTCAAGGATTGCCGGAGATTTGCTCGCGTTTGATTCAACATGGGTGTCCGGCCGACCTTCCTGCCGCTCTCATCCAACAAGGGACCACTCAGCATCAGTCGGTTTTTACCGGAACCTTGAAAACCTTGCCGGAAATCGTGAGTCGCTCCGGCGTCAAGGCCCCGACGCTGCTCATCATCGGAAGCGTCGTCAGGTTACGGGAGAAACTCGCCTGGTTCCGACCGTAATGTTTAGCCCAAAAATGATTAGCCGTCCTGCCTTTCGCGCGTGACGAGCCAATCGGCCCAGTTCAAAATCGGCCTGAGACGAGGTCCGAGCAGCTTATCCGCTTCTTCGAATGTCACCCATCGAAACTCGTCATGCTCCGGTTTGCCCAGTAGCGGATTGACGGGTAAATGCACCTCTCCGCCGGGAGATTCGGCCAGATAGTATCGAGCGATCTTGCCGGCACCGTAAGGCGGTGTTTCCAGATAACCCTTGCCCCAGCGGAAGTTCAGTTCTGTCAAGGCCGTTTCCTCGAATACTTCGCGCTGCGCCGCGGCCAAAGGGTCTTCGCCCTCTTCCACCACGCCTTTCGGGAAATCCCAATATTGGAACGTGCGGAGCAACAGATAACGCGGCTCTGCGGGATAGATGCGCACGATTACGACACCCGCCGACAAAATATAGGTTTTCATCATGAGCAAGCTACTCCGGCAAGGAAACGAAAACGGTAGTTGGACTCACGCCCGGCATGCGCCGACGGCGGATTCAACCTGCTCGCCGCAACACCCAGTCGAGCGATCGATCCGGCAAAATTCTTTTCAGAAATCCGAACAAATAAGTGGGAAACGTGACGTAATAACGGGCTTTCGGTCTTTTTGCTTCAAGCGCGTGGATGACGGCTTTGAGTACGGCTTCCGGTCCGAGGGTAAACGGCACGGCAGGCCCTTCCTTGGCCAACCGCGACTCCATGGCCAAGTATTTCTCACGATGAACGCTCCGCGCGCTGTCGATGTTTTTCTTGTACATGGCCAGAGCGTTGTCCCGAAATCGGCTCACAATCGGTCCGGGTTCGACCAGGGAAACGAAAATCCCGGTACCCGCCAGCTCCAAGCGCAGCGTATCCGATAGTCCCTCCAAAGCATACTTGCTCGAGTTGTAGGCGCCCCGGTACGCCATGGCGGCGAACCCGAGCACGGAGCTGTTCTGGATGATGCGCCCATATCCCTGCTTCCGCATCACCGGCAACACCAGCGCGGTCAGTTCGTGCGTCCCGAACAGATTGGTTTCGAATTGCTCTCGCAGCGCCTCGCGGCTCAAGTCCTCCACCGCCCCCGGCTGGCCGTAGGCGCCGTTGTTGAACACCGCATACAGATAGCCGCCCGTACTCCGTAGCACCTGCTCCAAGGCTAACCCGATGGAACGGGAATCCGCAAGATCGAGCCGGAACGCTTCGAAGCCCTCGGCGCACAATTGTTTCACGTCGCTTTCCTTCCGGGCGGTGGCAAATACTCGATAACCGCGTTGCCGCAGTCCTCGGGCGGCGCACAGCCCAATACCGGAGGAACAGCCAGTAATCAAAATCGTCTTGTTATTGTGCATCGTGACAAAAACGGTTATGGAAAACCGAAGCTTTTTTCAGATCTGATTGCTTAGCAGCGATTCGGCGCTCAGTAAAATAATTTCGATTTCCTCGACGATCTCTTCCTGGCGCAGCGCGTTGCTCTTGCGGCGAAGATCCTGGATTTTGGTGTCCATCCGGCGCAAGGCGTTTTCCATATGCTCCAAGCGCTGACGGTTCTCCGCCATCAGCGAGGCGTAGAACAAGCCCGGGAGCTTGGCGAACAGGTAATGCTCGGTCAATTCGGCAAAAAACAGGGCCGGATCGAGATTTAGCCGTGGCGGATAAGCGAATACCGGTTCTTCGGCCGGCATTATCGGCAAAAGAACATGGGAAGCGACGCCGCCTTCGGAGTCGTGGGAAAGAACGCTCAATCGCTTCCACTGCGCCGACTCCGCCCACAGCCGATGTAACGTCGTCATCAACTCGTTCAGGACCGCGCGCACTTCCTCGGCAACATTGGGTCCATCCAGCCACGCTTCAAGGTCGCGGCGAGCTTGCAGCTTGCTCGCAAGCCGCCGCCCAACCACCACCAACCTCGGCCGAATCGGCGGCAATGCGGCCAAGGCAGCCATAATCGCCTCATTGAAATCGCCACAAAACCCGCGTTCCGATCCGATCAGAATAAGCACATGCGACTCAGCTTCCCTTTGCCTGACGCCGCTCCGAAAGGCCGGGTGAAAAGCCAGGAAATCCGAGGTAGCGGCCTCGATACTCTGGATCAAACGCCGCTGATGCCCCATGAACCGGTTGAACTTGCGAGTCTCGATCAACGCCAGCGTTTTCATGGCGGTCATAATGTCCGAGATCTCGTCCAGCCGCCGTAAACGGTGTTCGATTTCCGCTCGCCGACTCATCCGTTCAATTACCCGATCCGCTCAGGCGACGATCCAGCCATTGATGCCACTCTTCCCGGCTGGCCGACAAATCGATGGGAAAGCGCTGCAACCCATTTGCCAAGTCCTCCAGTTTTTGTCGAACCGAAACTGAATCCGGATTGTCGAGTCGCCCCGTGTTATACGCCATCATCCAAGCCAGCTGGAACTCCGGCGATAACGGTACCAACCGCTCTTGCTTCAAAACCTCGCGCAGCACCTGCCCGCGCCGAATTTTCTCTTCCATGGATGCCTCGAGCTTGGACCCGAACCGCGTGAACGTCTCGAGTTCCAGAAACTGTAGATAGTCGAGTTTCATGCGCGCAGCCTCTTCCTTGATGCGCGGATGCTGCGCACGTCCTCCGATGCGGGAAACCGACCGGGTGATATCGATGGCCGGAAGAAATCCGCTGCCGAATAAGCGACGATCCAGATAAATCTGGCCATCCGTGATCGAGATCAGATTAGTCGGGATGTAAGCGGCAATTTCCCCCTGCTCGGTTTCGACGATAGGCAAGGCGGTCATGCTGCCCCCGCCATGGGCCGGTGCAAGACAGGTCGAGCGCTCCAACAGGCGCGAGTGCAGAAAGAAAATATCGCCCGGATACGCTTCCCGGCCGGGCGGTCGGCGCAGCAGCAAGGACAGCTCGCGGTAGGCACGCGCATGGGTGGAAAGATCGTCATAAACAACCAAGGTGTCCCTGCCGTGCCACATCCAATGCTCGGCCACGGCGCAGCCGGCAAACGGTGCCAGGTATTTCAACCCCGGGGAATCGCTGGCCTCCGCCACAACCACTGTGGTGTAGGCCAGCGCACCGTAGCGCCGCAACAAATCGATGGCGCTGATCGTATCGGACCGCTTCTGGCCAATAAGCACGTAAACGCACAATACGTCCTGATCGCGCTGATTGAGCACGACGTCCAGCGCGAGTGACGTTTTTCCGACTCCGTTATCGCCGATGATCAACTGCCGCTGTCCGCGTCCCAGGGGAATCATGGCATCGATAATCTTGGTGCCGGTATAAAGCGGCCGATCGACGAAATCTCTCGCGATGATCGGCGGAGAAGAGACATCGAGCTCCCGGCATAGATTAAGCTCCGGGGCCGGCTGACCATCCAGAGGTTTGCCCAAAGGATCGATTACCCTGCCGACCAGGCCGTCGCCGACTCTCAGAGATAGGCGCTGACCCGTGAGATAAACCGGCGACCCTGAGGCCAGGCGGACCGTTTGTTCCAGCAGAATCGCGCCCAGCCGCTGATTGCCGAGATGAAAAACCAAACCGCGGCTGCCGTCCTCGAACAACAAAAGCTCATCCATCGCAGCGGACGGCAAACCGCTGATCCAGGCGATGCCGTCGCCGACCGAGAGCACCCGCCCGTATTCTTCGAGGCGCAGACCGAATCGGTAGCGGTCGACTTCCTCGGTCAAACGTGCGAGTAACAAGCCGTTACGCAGCGTGGCGGGTAGAGACATCTTGGAAGAATTTCAGCTCGTCACGGAGATTGGCGGATAAGATCCAGGAACCGGCATGTATACGAACCCCCGCCAACAATGAGGGATCCTCTTTGAAGATCGGTTTGACCCCGGTTCCGGCGGTTTGTCCGATCGCTTCCGCTAAAGCCATTTGTCGATCCGGGTCCAGCGGATATGCGCTCGATACCTCGAGAGCATCGTCCGCCATCGCCGCCCTTAATTTTTCGAGCTCTGCTTTCGGCAGTTTCCTAAGATCGCTCAAGGCCATGGATATGAGCCTTGCTTCCAATTCCGCCGAAGCCAAGCGCTCCAGAAGCTTCACTGCAAATCGACTACCCAACTCGACCGCCTGCTGCTCCGTCGTCCGCATCCACTCTTGTCGTTCCCGTTCTTCTTGAGCTCGCTCCTTCGCGCGCCGATCCGATTGCTCCTCTGCGAGCTTCTCTAAAAGACGCTGGCGTTCCGCAGCGATCTCTTTCTCCAATTCGCTTCTCGCCAAGTCCTTTTCCTTTTCCCAATTCGCGATGTTGCGTTCGCAGGCCTCCTTGGCCGCCAGCGCCTCCAGACGCGCCTGATCCGCAAGCCTCAGCTGCTCCTCTATCTTCCGTTGACGGGCTTGGATGACATCTCTGACGGGGCGATAGAGAAAACGTCGAAGTATCCATACCAGAACGATGAAATTGACGAATTCCAGTACGAAGGTCGTCCAATCGAAGCTCATTAGACGGCCTTATCTCAGTAAATATTCCAGCAGCGGGTTGCGGAACAAAATGATCAATACCACGACCAGCACGTAGATAGCCAAAGATTCGATCATGGCAAGCCCGATAAATAGCGTGCGGGTAATCGCTTTCTCCGCCTCCGGCTGTCGTGCCAGTGCCTCGAGCGCTTGGGAAATCGCCTTGCCCATTGCGATACCCGGAGCCACTACGCCCAAACCAATGGCCAGCGCCGCGCCGACTGTGGACAAGACGACAAACCAAGTCATATCGCTCATGCATTACTCCTTCTCTTGTAGCTGCTGTGTTTGAAGCGCGCCGGCAATGTAAATCAGTGCCAGCATTCCGAAAATATACGCCTGCACGAGTGCTTCCACGATGTGCAACAAGAGCAAGGGTACGGGCGCCAAGAAACCGGCCACCAACAGTACCAAAAGCACCGCAAGTTCAATACTCATGATATTGCCGAATAAACGCACGGCCAGCGCGATTGTTCGGGAAATCTCGCTCAAAAGGTGAAACGGCAACATTAGCGGCGTGGGCGCGAGATAATGACGCAAATATCTCCAGCCGCTGGTTTTCACCCCGTACCAATGCACGGAAAAAAACACCAAAAACGCCAGAGCTGCCGTCTGGGACAAGTTGGCCGTGGGAGAACCGAGCCCCGGAATTAAACCGGCAAGGTTGGCTACTACAAGATAGATCCAGAGCGTGCCGATGAACGGCAGCAGTTCCACTCCGTGGGCGGGCGTCACCGCCTGAATAGCCTGCTCCATCAAGCCGATCACGCCTTCCAGCATCGCTTGCAGCCCGGACGGCTTATCGACGCTCAGTCTGCGGGTGGCAAGCCAGGAAAAAACGCCCAAAAAAAGCATCAACAACCATGTGGTGATTACAGTCGGCCCGATATGGACTGGACCGACATCGAACGACAATAAGGCAATGAGCTCAGCTTGCTCCACAGTCAATGCTCGCGTACGAACAGATACACGTTAAAAATGCCGACAATCACCCCGATAATGATGAGACTGACCGTCCAATGAATGGAATAACCCTTGGATAGGCTATCCAGCCACCGCCCCAGATAAGCGCCCAAAATTACGGGTATGACCAGCAGCAGTGCCAACACGCCGAGAAAGGCCGTCTGGGATAATAGCGTCGAACGGTCCCGCTCGGCCTGCTCCATACGCTTCGCCTGCCGTTCGATCGAACGGCGCAATTTTTCCTGCTCATCCATATCATCGCCCCCGCTCGATTTCCAGCAAACGCTTCAGCATTTCCTCTTCCAACCGGCGCAGGCTTTGTTTAAGGCCCGCAAGTGTTTCTTCTTCTTTCAACAGTTGTTCCGTTAGCGCTTCGGTGATGCGATTGTAATCGGAATCGCGGATGTAGCGCCTGGTATTGATGAAAAGCTGATTATCGACGAAGTAGGCCAAGGCGCCCGGCAGCGCCAAATACTGCCAGGGCCCGCCCTCGCACCGGTAGCGGGCGAGACCGAACACAAGGGCGGTCATGAAGCGCTCGTGATGGGCACGCAACCCGAAGCTGCCGGTAGCGTCCTCTGCGACGAAGCTTTCCACGTCTTCGATACGCTCGAACTGATCGGAACTCTGTAAGTTCAGAATAAAGGTGCTCATGTTACCGGGGTATCTTCGATATTCCCGAAAACTTTGTAAACACGCGCTCCTGAACAATGGTCGAAATATGCGAAAAGCGCGGAGCGCGATTGTTTCATAGCTTTCTTAAAGCTCATCTTCTGTAAAATCCTTAGACTATGACCCTTTGATAAGGCGGCCTAGCAGCGAATCGGGTGGAAATAACAGCTATTTTCAAGGATGGAGCGCAACCAAAACGAGAAAGCCGCCGCCGAAACGCTAATTCATTGAGAAGACATGATGGATAACCTTCAGTTTCCCGCCGATTTTATCTGGGGTGCAGCCACCTCCGCCTATCAGATCGAAGGCTCGCCTTTGGCTGACGGCGCAGGCCCCAGCAACTGGCATCGTTTTTGCTGTGTACCGGGGGCAATTCTCAACGGGGACACCGGCGACCTCGCTTGCGACCACTATCGGCGCTGGGCGGACGACGTGAAGCTCATGAAGGAACTGGGCCTCAAGGCTTACCGCTTCAGTATCGCCTGGAGCCGCGTACTGCCGAACGGACGCGGAAAACCGAATGAGAAAGGTTTGGACTTCTACCGTAATCTCGCGGACGCGCTGATCGCAAACGGCATCGAGCCGTTCGTGACGCTGCATCACTGGGACCTCCCGACGGCGCTGGATGATCTCGGCGGATGGGCCAACCGGGACGCGGCTCATTGGTTCGCCGACTACGCTCATCTGATGTTCCAAGCCTTGGAAGACAGGGTTCGGCATTGGACCACGCTCAACGAACCCTGGGTGATCGTAGATGCCGGTTACATGCACGGCGTCCATCCGCCGGGTCTCAAGTCGCTCGAAAAAACGCCGCTGGCGGCTCACAATCTGCTGCGCGGTCATGCTCAAGCGGTACAAGCCTTTCGCGCAGACGGCAAAGGCCAAATCGGTTTGGTGGTAAACCTTGAGCCCAAGTATGCCGCCTCGAACGATCCCGAGGATGCGGCCGCCATGGCGAGAACCCATGCCTATATGAACCGGCAATTTCTCGACCCCGTTTTCCTCGGCGCGTATCCCGACGAACTTTCCGATATATTCGGACGCGATTGGCCCCGTTTTCCTGAAAGCGATCTAAAGCTGATACGGGAACCCATCGATTTTCTCGGCATCAATTACTACACCCGGTCGGTAGTCCGCAGCGACCCGTCCTCGCCGCCTTTCTATGCCGCGCCAGTACCGCAAACGAACGCCGAACATACGGAAATGAATTGGGAGGTATTTCCGGCCGGGTTGAAATCCTGCCTGCTCTGGGTAACAAGGCGCTACGGCGATATCCCGCTGTATATCACCGAAAACGGGGCCGCTTTTGCCGATCCGGCACCGGCGAAAGGATATCTAGAAGACCTGCGCCGAATCGACTATTTTCGGACCCATCTCCGCGCGGCGCATGAAGCCATTCGGGAGGGCGCTAATTTGAAAGGCTATTTCGCCTGGTCTCTGCTCGACAATTTCGAATGGGCCTGCGGTTTTTCCAAGCGGTTCGGCTTAGTACATGTCGATTACCGCACTCAGAAGAGGACTCCCAAAGCCAGCGCATCGTTTTTCCGGCAGGTTATAGAGAGCAACGGGGCAGCGATCTGGGATTGAGCGCGACCGCTTGAAGACATGTCCACCATGAGTCCGGTTCAGTCGTGGCCGCCGACGCGAAGGTTGAACGCGCTCTACGACGCGAATAGGCATCGAAACGGCTCACCAACACTTTCGCATCGTAATTCGATCTAAAAACAACGTTGTTATCATTCGGTGCTTACAAGATAATCTTCAATTGCGCGCAACACACTATTCACCTGGTTGCTATAATGCGCGGCCATGCAAAAACCGAAGTACTACCCTCGGCTGAGGGTAACATTCAGTTTTGACACATAAGAAAAATTTCGAGGAGGAACTGCACATGCGAAAAATCAGCACCTTAGTTTTGAGTACGAGTCTACTCATAACCGTGGCGCCCTGCGCCCTCTCCGACGAGGACTCTCGTTATCCTGCGCACCACTTCAAACCCTCGGTGATTTATCAGGATCACCAATTGATCGCCCAAACAGACTCACACTCTTCCGCCGATAGCCACTCCGATACCCACGCAGATCCCAAGTATCCGGGTTCCAGCTTCACTCCAACGGTCATTTATCAGAACCCTGAATTCGTCAAGAAGTAGGCTCGATAACATTCGAGTACTTTGGAATGCACCGTTGGTCCCGATGCAAACCGTATTTGGATCGCTAATTTTCGGGAGAAACATATGTCCGATTTGTCGTCCCCTAGGTCGAAGTCAGGCGTCAGCCTGAAGACGATTTTCGAGCGTCTGAACGGAGAGGTTTTTTTGAATTATCCGCTGCTGACCAGCCTGTTCGTGACGGATTTTGCTTTGTTGAGCTTCGGACGAGAGCCCCTGCTGCTCCGATTCTTGCTGCTCGCAGGCTTGGTTTATCTGGCAATGTTCTTCAGCGCAAAATCGTTCGTATCCGGCTCCAGCGCTGAAAAACAGCCTTGACCGAAAGTTGGGGCTCCACCAGTTAGAGCAACAACCCTAACCTTACTTCAATAAGTTCTTCTTTCACTGAAGAGGAGAAGACGATGGGAAAAATCACCGATTGCTTGGTCGTCGCACTATCGTGCGGCGACAACAAGACCGCTTGTAACGGCTCGATGATGGAGCCGTACCACCGCTACGCCGAAATCATGTTCGCTGGTGCCAGTGCCGCTAACTCAGTCAACGGAGTGCGGACATGAATACCGTAAAGGAACCTGAGTCTGGAACCCGCATCATTGACTGGCAGAAATCGCTCGCCATCATATTGGATCATCCTATCCAAACCAGTCTCTTTATCGTTACGTTTGCCTTTCTTCTCCTAGTCGAGCCTCCCGTTCTGCTGTCGCTCTTGCTACTCTCGATACTGGTTTATTTTATTTTTGCACTTGGCGAACGCTTGTCTCGCGTCGCGGATCGGCCTGAGAGCAGTTTGGATTTAACCGAAAAGCACGTCCCAACTACCGGAGCGGCCGTTGCCGAAAACATTGCAGCAGCATCGGCAACCACAAAAGAAAAACCGAGAAGTCCGGCAAGACGGACTACACAAAGAGGGAGCGATTCGCAGAAGGCACAAGCGAAACCGCAGAGGAGCCGGCAAAGAGCCTCGAAAAATCCCCAATAGGATCGGGAGTCATTTGATGATTAGCGACACAGGCTGCGTGACGCTCGACGAAGGACTCGGGAACACCTGACGGGAACTCGTCCCCGTCAGGTTCATCATTTCGAGAACCGAACGGATACGGTGAGGCTCGGCTCTCATCTCCAGCGCGAATTGCGGAAAGCGAGGATGGCTTGGCGACGATTTTTCTCTAAAACGGAAACCGCGCTGCCCTCCTCTTCTTAACTCTTTAACTCTCGCCGACCACGTTGATCTTCTTCGGCTGTATGGCGGCTTTCTTCGGTATGGAAATTTCCAGTACACCGTTTTTGCAGCGCGCCGTGATGCCTTCTGCATCGGCCGTATCCGGCAGCGAGAAGCGGCGATGAAAAGACCCATAAACCCGCTCGACGCGTTTCAGCCCTTCGCGGCGGACTGTAGCCTCGGTTTGCCGCTCGCCTTTCAGCGTCAGTATGCCGTTCTCCATCATGATATCGATGCTGTCCGAGCTTACGCCGGGAAGATCGGCCCAGAGGATATAGCGGTCCGGCTCCTCTTTGATGTCCACGGCGGGAGTCCATTCCGCGGTGGCCGCGGTGTCGGTACCGGGGCGGGCGCCTTCGAATGAACGCTCCAACTCTCTTTGGAGCTGATTCAAAAGACTCCAGGGCTCATATCGAGTCATCGTGATGATCTCCTTTGTTGGAAGAGTTTCTGCTCTAAACCCAATATGGAGGTGAGACCTGGTTTTTCAAGTACTCGCGAATCAGCCGACCCAGACCCTTGCATTTCGAAACAGACGCATCCACGGACCGTACTCGCCCCATGTCCTCGGATGCCAGGAATTCTGCACGGTACGGAAGCACCGTTCCGGATGCGGCATCATGATGGTGAAGCGACCGTCAAGGGTAGTCAAACCGGTAATCCCCAGCGGCGAGCCGTTCGGATTATGTGGAAATGCCTCGGTAATTTTTCCGTAAGTATCCGTGTAACAGAGCGAGACTACGCCGAGGCTGAGCGCCTTGCGCGTATCGTCGTGAAATTCGGCCCGCCCTTCGCCGTGCGAGACGACAACCGGGATGCGCGATCCTTCCATGCCGGCAAACAAGATGGACGGCGACCGCTGGACTTCCACCAATGCGACGCGCGCTTCGAATTGCTCCGACTCGTTGCGGACGAAGCGTGGCCAGTGCACGGCGCCGCGAATCAACCCAGCGAGATGTGACATCATCTGGCAGCCGTTGCAAACGCCCAGACCGAATGTATCCTGCCGTTCGAAGAACGCCTGGAATTCGTCGCGGCCACGGCTATTGAGCAATATCGATTTCGCCCAACCGCCCCCGGCGCCCAAGACGTCGCCATAAGAAAATCCACCGCAAGCGGCCAAACCGACGAAATCGCGAAGGCTCGCGTGTCCCGACAGGATATCGCTCATATGCACATCTACCGCCGTGAAGCCGGCGCGGTCGAACGCCGCCGCCATCTCCACATGGCCATTCACGCCCTGTTCCCGGAGTATCGCCACGCGCGGACGACCTTTAGCAATAAAAGGCGCAGCGACATCGCCGTCGGGATCGAAGCTCAGCTCGGCGCTAAGGCCGGGGTCGTTCTCGTCCACGATGGCTTCGAATTCCTGCCGTGCGCAGTCCGGATTATCGCGCAAGGCCTGCATGCGATAGCTGGTTTCCGCCCAAGTCCGCTGCAGTTCGGCGCGGGACTGCGACAGCAAGATCTCATCGCCCCGCCAGAACGCGATTTGCTTGTCGGTATTGGGCATGCCGATAACATGGCTGATCCCGTGGAGCCCCGACCGATCGAGCAGCTCCGTGACCGCGCTCAAGTCTGTCTCGCGAACCTGCACCACGGCCCCCAATTCTTCGCAAAACAGCGCAGCAACCGCGTCTTCGCCAAGAGCGGAAATGTCGATTTCGAGGCCGCAACGTGCCGCGAAAGCCATTTCGGAGAGCGTCGCGAACAACCCGCCGTCGGACCGGTCATGATAAGCCAGCAACCGGCCGTCCTCGTTCAAGGATTGGATTGCGGCGAAAAAGGATTTGAACAACGCCGGATCGTCGAGATCCGGGGATTCGCCCCCCATTTGTCCGTAGACTTGAGCCAGGGCAGAACCGCCCAATCGATTCCTGCCCTGGCCGAGATCGATCAGAATCAGGCGCGTCGGACCGCAGTCGAGCCGTAGCTCCGGCGTCAAGGTGCGGCGAACGTCAATGACCGGCGCGAATGCTGAAATGATCAGCGACAGCGGCGACGTCATGACGACATCGCGTTCGTTCTGCCGCCATACCGTTTTCATGGACAGCGAATCTTTCCCAACCGGAATGGCGATGCCCAGGGCGGGACACAGGTCCAGACCAACAGCTTTTACCGTATCGAACAGCTTGGCGTCTTCACCGGACGCGCCGGCTGCCGCCATCCAGTTGGCGGAAAGCTTCACCTGGCTTAAGGAGCCGATACTGGCGGCTGCGATATTGGTCAAAGCCTCTCCGACAGCCATGCGGCCGGATGCCGGGGCATCGATGACCGCCAAGGGCGTACGCTCCCCCATGGCCATCGCTTCGCCGGTATACGCCCGAAAACCCGAGACCGTCACCGCTACGTCCGCGACCGGTACCTGCCATGGTCCGACCATTTGATCGCGCGCCACCAAACCACCGACCGAACGATCCCCGATCGTGATCAAAAAACGCTTATCCGCTACGGCAGGAAAATTCAATACTCGCCGAGCCGCCTCGCGGATTGCTATGCCATCACGGCAAATGGGAGATTGCGCGCCACGATTTCTCGTGACATCGCGCCGCATCTTCGGCGGCTTGCCGAATAGCAGCGCCATGGGAATATCGATCGGGTGGGTACCGAATTGACTGTCGCTGAGGACCAGGCGCTCTTCTTCCGTCGCGTAGCCGATCACGGCATAGGGACAGCGCTCGCGCTCGCAGAAGGCCCGAAATCGGTCCACTGCCTCCGGTTTGAGCGCGAGCACGTATCGTTCCTGCGATTCGTTGCACCAAATCTGCATCGGTGACATGCCCGGCTCGTCGATGAGTATGTTCCGCAGTTCGAAACGCCCGCCCCGACCCGAGTCGTGAATGATCTCGGGCACTGCATTCGACAACCCGCCGGCGCCGACATCGTGGATGGACAAGATTGGGTTGTCCTCGCCCAACGCGGTGCAGCGGTTGATCACTTCCTGGCAGCGCCGCTGCATCTCGGGGTTTTCCCGCTGGACGGACGCGAAGTCCAAATCCTCGGCGCTCTCCCCCGATGCCACGGAAGATGCGGCTCCACCGCCAAGACCGATGAGCATGGCGGGGCCGCCGAGTACCACGATGGGCGCGCCGGGCGGGATCGTTTCCTTGGCGAGATGCTGCGGCCGGATATTTCCCATTCCGCCGGCGATCATGATCGGCTTGTGATAGCCATGCAGCCCTGAACCGTCCGGAGCCGGCTGTTCGAATGTGCGGAAATAGCCGCACAAGTTAGGGCGGCCGAATTCATTGTTGAACGCCGCCCCGCCGATCGGTCCTTGCAGCATGATTTCGAGGGCGGAGGCGATCCGGTCCGGCTTGCCGTGATCCCGTTCCCACGGCTGCTCGAATCCCGGGATGCGAAGGTGGGATACGGAAAAGCCGGTGAGTCCGGCTTTGGTTTGCGACCCCCGTCCGGTAGCCGCCTCATCGCGAATTTCACCTCCGGAACCGGTCGCGGCACCGGGATGAGGAGAAACGGCGGTCGGATGATTATGGGTCTCCACCTTCATCAGAATATGTACCGGTTCCTCTCGATAACTGTATTCCAGCGTTTCCGTGTCGCGCAGAAACACGTTCGCGGTGCTGCCCCGAACGACGGCGGCATTATCCCGGTATGCGGATAGAACTCCTTCCGGAGACTGCTCGGTCGTGTTTCTGATCATGCCGAACAGGGTTTCGCTTCGAGTCTCGCCGTCGATGCGCCAGTTGGCGTTGAAAATTTTGTGCCGGCAATGTTCGGAGTTGGCCTGGGCAAACATCATCAGTTCGACGTCGGACGGATTCCGTCGAAGCGCCGTGAAGCTTTCGACCAAATAATCCAATTCATCCTCGGACAAAGCCAACCCAAGCCTGCGGTTTGCCTTGATCAGCGCCCATTTCCCCTCTTCGAGCAAAGGAATATATTCCATCGGCGCCGGAGCATGGTGTTGGAACAGCAGTTCCTCCTGTCCCCGCGTGAGCACCGTTTGGGTCATCCGGTCATGGATCAAAGCCTTTATGGCATCTCGATTGGAGAGCTTAATTTCGTTGGCGCTGCGGATGCGGTATTCGATTCCCCTTTCCACACGCAGAACGGCGGCCAGATTGCTACGCCGCACGATATCGGTCGCCTTGCTGGACCAAGGGGAGATCGTGCCGAGTCGCGGCACCACCAAAAAATAGTCGCCCGCGGCGCTGCGTGAATCGTGCGCCGGCCCGTAAGCCAATACGCTTTCCAGGGTACGTTTCTCCAACCCATTCAACGCGCGCTTGATCTCGGCAAAATGCACGTAAGCGGCCGAGACTTCGATAATGGACGGCTCGACGCTCTGAAGATCGGTCAACAGCTTTTGCAAGCGAAATGCTGAGAGGGCGGGAGGGCCGGGAAACTTGGCAAACATGGTCTGACTTTTAACTATGGTCAGCGATAACACCTATCGCTTGTTGGAAACAACGCGGAAAAGTTATTCCTTTTCCGGTTCCTGGGGTTCTCCGAGCGACTGCAGGGTTTGGTGCAACCGCTTGAGCAGCTCGAATCCCGGCCCTTCGCTCTGAGGCTTGCCTTCTTGGTCGAGAACATAGATCACGACTACGTCCCGCCTATCCTCCAACTTGATGCGATATTCCTTCGCGGGCGTTTCGGAACCCGTGAAGAAGGAACCGATGTCGCCCAGGAACCCGCGGTCTTCGTAAGGCTTATCGTCACCGCTGAAATAGACATAATAGATTCCGTCCGACCGGTTTTGATCGCTGACTTCCAGCCTGAGCCGGCCAAGCGCCTTGCCCACATCGTTCCAGGCCTCGGCATAGGGCGCTTCGAGCTCGATCAGCGGAATGTCTTCGGAATTTTGCGCTAACGTGGCCTGTGATCCACTCGGCTGATCGTCGGCCTTGGTTTGTGTCTCCGCGGCCGGACTGTACCGATCCGAGCGATCCCTGTTTTCACCCGTCGCGGGTCGCTCGTCGCCCCCTTCGATGGTCGATGCCTGCAAATCCGGCGGGATTTCCAAGGCGGGAATCTCTGAGCTGTACTTATATTGTTTCTGCTTATCGGGAAACAGCCCGGCAACGAAACTGCAACCGCTCAAGACGAAAACGCTTGAGGCCAAAATAACCGCTCTGGGAACGAATCGATTCATGTTGCATTAAACGTTAGATCACACCGGCTTGGCGCATCGCGCTGCGCACCGGCTCACGGCAGCTTTCCGACAGCCAAGTCAGCGGCAGGCGAATGCCTGCGTCGATAAGTCCCAGTTCGTGCACCGCCCATTTGGCCGGGATGGGATTCGATTCGATGAACAAATCGCGATGGAGAGCGGCCAGCTTGGCATCGATGGCGCGGGCGGTCTCCGCATCGCCGGCGATCGCCGCGGCGCACATCTCGTGCATCAGCTTGGGCGCCACGTTGGCCGTTACCGAAATCACCCCTTTTCCTCCGAGGAGACAGAACTCGCACGCGGTTGCATCATCGCCCGAATAAAGGAGGAAATCCGGACCGCACAAGCGCATAATCTCTCTCTCCCGATCCAAATTGCCAGTGGCCTCTTTGATGCCGACAATATTGGGAATTTGGGCAAGACGCGCGACCGTTGCAGGCAGCATGTCGCACGCGGTTCGGCCGGGAACGTTATAAAGAATCTGAGGGATGTCCACCGCCTCGGCAACGGCTTTATAGTGAAGATAAAGTCCTTCCTGCGTGGGCTTATTGTAATAAGGCGTCACCAACAGACAGGCATCCGCCCCCGCGTCCTTGGCTCGCGCCGTCAGGTTGATCGCTTCGGTGGTGGAATTGGCGCCGGTGCCGGCAATTACGGGAATCCTGCCGCCGACCCGGTCCACTACAAATTGAATAACGCGGCAGTGCTCCGCCTCATCGAGAGTCGCCGATTCTCCGGTGGTTCCCACGGCAACGATGGCATCGGTTCCCTGTTCGATATGAAATTCGATCAAACGGCCCAAACTTTCGTCGTCCAGTGTGCCGTCCCGTTTCATCGGGGTCACCAACGCGACGATGCTACCTTGAATCATGCAACTTAACTCGGTTCAATAAAAAGAACATGTTACCGTGCGCCGCCGGCATCTGACAACCGCGTAAGCCGTGTAACCGCGGGAAACCCGGCGGGAATCGAAGCTCCGCCGGCTGCGGCACCAACTGGATGAAAGTGATACACTTTTCGCATTTTTTCATGAAGAGAAACAACACGTCTATGCAGCTCGTCATCACCGTCCTTGGCGAAGATCGCCCGGATCTGATCGTGGAAATCACCCGCGCCATCAAGGACTGCAAATGCACGATTCTCGAAAGCCGCATGACCGAGCTGGGGCATGAATTCGCCGGCCATTTATTGGTCGAAGGCAATTGGAATCATATCGTGCGGCTGGAAAGCGCATTCGAAAATCTGGCCAACCGCTTTGCGATGAAGATCAACACGCTGCGCGGACGTGAGCCGGAAGATAGAGAAGACAATACCCTGCCCTATGCGATCGACATCTTCGCCACCGATCAAATCAACAGCATTCACGAGCTCAGCGTGTTTCTTGCCAGCCGCAACATCAAAATTCTGGATCTCAGCACCAGCCGCTATCCGGCTCCCTTCAGCGGTACCCCATTGTTTCTCGCGCATATGGTCGTCAAAATCCCGACCGGAATGCGCATCGTCTCGCTGCGCGACGAATTCCTGGACTTCTGCGATCAGCAGAACCTGGATGCCATACTCGAACCCGTAAAACGCTAAAATCGGAATCATCATGACCACAACCTCTCCGGGCCATGCCGCGCCGAATTTTTCGGCTCCGGGCACTTCGGGCAAGACCATCACGCTTCAGGATTATCGAGATAAGTACGTCGTCCTTTACTTCTATCCCAAAGACAACACGCCCGGCTGTACGCAGGAAGGACAAGATTTTCGCGATCTGTACGCCGAATTTCAGGATTTGAACGCCGAGATTCTGGGCATCTCGCGCGACACAGTAAAGTCCCACGAAAACTTCAAATGCAAGTTCGAATTTCCGTTCGAACTGATTTCCGACCAGGACGAAACGATCTGTAAGCTGTATGACGTCATCAAGATGAAAAACATGTACGGCAAGCAGGTCCGAGGCATCGAGCGCAGCACCTTTCTCGTCGACCCGGCCGGCGCGATTGCCGCCGAATGGCGGAAAGTCAGCGTCAAAGGCCATGCAACAGAGGTTCTGGGAAAAATCCGGGAATTGATCGGCCGCTAACGCGCCCTTTCAGTCCGCGATCCCCGTATTCCAACCGCAATACAATATGACCCAAGATCAAACCCCAGAGCGCAAGCTTTTCATACTCGATACCAACGTGCTGATGCACGATCCGGCCTCGCTGTTCCGCTTTCAGGAGCACGACATATACATCCCCATGATCGTGCTGGAAGAATTGGACCATTCGAAAAAGGGCCTGTCGGACGTCGCCCGCAATGCCCGTCAGGCCAGCCGCTTTCTGGACGAATTGATCCAACACGCCGATATCCATGCGATCAGCAACGGTATTCCTCTAAATCAACTGCAATACGCGTCCCGAATCGACGAAAAATGCAGCGGACGCTTGTTTTTTCAGGTTCGGCGCATGGACTCGGTGCTTCCGGAAAGCCTGCCCGGCGATTTGCCGGACAATTCCATACTCGCCACCATGCTGGCCTTGTCGGAAGAACAACCGGAAACCCAGGTGGTGCTGGTGTCGAAAGACATCAATATGCGGATCAAGGCCTCGGTGCTCGGAATACGGGCCGAGGACTACCACAGCGATCAGGTACTGGACGACATCAATCTGCTATACAGCGGAGCGTTCGAGCTCCCGCTCGATTTCTGGGAAACCCACGGCAGCAAGATGGACTCCTGGCAGGACCAACAGGGCCGTACCTTTTACCGCGTCTCCGGTCCATCGTTGAAAGACTGGTATCCCAATCAGTTTCTTTACCTTCCCGACGAATCGAATTTCGAAGCCATCGTCCGCAGCAAGGAGAGCGGCAGTGCCATCATCGAACTGGCCCGCGACTACCGAACCCCGCAGCACGCGGTGTGGGGCATTCAGGCGCGCAACCGGGAGCAGAATTTTGCCTTCAATGTGCTGCTTGATCCGGAGATCGACTTCGTCACCCTGCTGGGCACCGCCGGAACCGGCAAGACATTGCTGACTCTGGCGGCTGGTCTTGCCATGACGCTCGAGCAGAAAATCTACCGAGAAATCGTGATGACACGGGAAACGATCCCTTTGGGCGAAGACATCGGATTTCTGCCCGGCACCGAGGAGGAAAAGATGACGCCCTGGATGGGTGCGCTGCTCGATAATCTGGAGTTGTTGAGCAGCCATGAAAACGGCTCCACTTGGGAGCGGCAGGCCACCAACACCTTGCTGTTGAACCGCGTCAAGATGCGTTCTCTCAACTTCATGCGCGGACGCACTTTCCTGAATCGCTTCATCATTCTCGACGAGGCGCAAAACCTGACGTCGAAGCAGATGAAGACGCTGATTACCCGGGCCGGTCCCGGCAGCAAGATCGTCTGTCTCGGCAACATCGCCCAGATCGATACCCCTTACCTGACCGGCACGACGTCGGGGCTTACCTACGTGGTCGATCGGTTCAAGGACTGGCCCCATGCGGCCCACATCACCTTGAAGCGGGGCGAGCGCTCCCGCCTGGCGGATTTTGCCGCGGATACTCTATAAGACAGGACTTACGCATTTTGCCCCTTCTCCCTCCGGGAGAAGGTTGGGATGAGGGGATCTAGAAGAGAGAATTCCTTATTTTTTAATCCCCTCACCCTAACCCTCTCCCTGAGGGAGAGGGTACCAAAAGCCGTTTTGCGTAAGTCCTATAAGAGATAGATAGGGCCGGCGACAACTCGCTACGACGCATGAGAATCCGGCGGACCAGGCAAGGTCTAATAAAAGGACATTACGGATAGAGTAAAGATCCTTGGACGAAAAAACCCCAGCCGGGCGGGAATCTGAAACCTGGTATCGCATCCGGCTGACACGCGACGAATACGAAGGCGGAGAAGTAGCCGTCATCCGGGGCACGTTCCGGCGCATCTACATTGCCCGGAACGGGCCAAAGGGAATGGCCATGTATGGAACCGAGTCCGATGATGAAACGGCTTACTTCGTCTATTTCACGCCCGAGTCTCTGCCCCATGTTCGCGTCTTGATAAAAGCCTATTCTGCGGAACCCCACGCACCGCCGCCCCTCCGCCGACTTTCCCTGATCTTTGGCGAAGAACCGAATCGAACCTGACGCGCCGATGCGCGTTGTTGCCGATAAGTCTATGTTTTAGTGTTGGAATCGCCGACCCGCGATGGGGCCGGTTTGAGCACCGGCGCTTCAGACACTGCTCAAACACCGCTGACTCGACTTGACGGTCAGCCCTCGAATGCGGTCTATTTCCCAGGCTAAATCCATCAAACCGCCTTCTGCTTGAAGGCTCGCCCGGACTTCTTGGCATTTAGCGGAGCCGTCCGAGCGAAGCATCACGCTCATCGACTCGAAGCGAAACATGAATGCGTTTCTGCCTCGGCTGCAGGGCGGGCAGCGTTGACATCTGAGATAACGAGAATGACGACACAATATGACGAAAAAGAGATGAGCTCCGTCGTGCGAGCTCTGATTTGGGATGGGATTTGTTCATTCGGGGACACGGCCACCCCGGATTCAATCGCAGACTATGTGATAAAGCGGTTCGATCCGGACGGCAGGCTGTCTCCGCTCATGGCGCATGCGGCTTGGAGCGGGGCACGACAACTGGCGGTCGAAGAAATGGCCTGGCATGAATCGGGGCTTGAAACCGCCGGAACTCGAAATGGTTTGAGCGCGGCGACTGCCCGACTGCTGATCGAAAATGCGGTACTGCAAGCAAAAACCGAAGCGCAAACGGCCGTAGGCCGTTTGTCAAAAGACGCCAGCTCCGGAATGTGAATATTTCACAGACGCGCGAGTTGTTTGCGCCTCTAATCTCACTAGGATATCGAGGGTCAGGGATGGCCCACGGATGCGAGCATCGGCACCGGGAAGCTTCTGCGAGGAAAGCACCGTAAGCATAGGCCGATCCACTAATCAGGCGGAGTAGGCTGTGCCTCATTGCGATATCTTTATCTGCTACGACCACGTCTCCGCAGCCACTCCGGCATTGGCCCTTTATCGGTACCTGCGCCGCTATTTTCATCCGGAACGAATCGTCGTCGAACACTGGGACGCTCGCCCGGAAAGCTCTCGTATCGAGCAGCTAAAGGATTATATCCGTCAATCCCGGGTGATTCTGTTCTTGATCACTGGTGACGGGAGCAACAAAGCCAAAGCCGCCTCTTCCTCAGACACCGACATTCCCTATTCCGACCTCCTTCTGCACGAGCTATCGCTGAACAGCGGCAAAACGCTTATTCCCATCCTGTATGGCGGCACACCTACATCACGTGAATTCGCCATATATAATCCGTTCCATTGGACGGGAACGGAAAACGAATCGCAGCTCATCGAGCTGGCACGCCTGATCACCACGGCGACGGGAATAGCGGCATCGCAACAGAATAGCGATGCTTCGCCCCCACCTTCCCCGGGTGAACACGATTCGGCTGCGCGCGCAACCGAGCCGATCGCGAAGGCCGTCCGTGCCAGCATCCCGCCACTCTTATTCGGTACATTCCAGGGAAACCGTATCGGCGAACCCAGTGTACAAACGTTCCTAAACAGGGCTCCGAAGTCCGACGATCTCAAGAACGTAATGACACTACAGCGAGAGGCCGAATCGCTCTGGCTCGCAGGCGACTTTATCAAAGCTCGAATATTGCAGGAAATGGCGCTCGACGCATGCTGCCGGACGCTAGGAAAAGAACATCCGGACACCTTAACCGCCCTGTGCAACCTGGCGGAGATGTTCTGGGCGCTAGGCAATCTCGACGAGGCGAAAGTGCTGCATCAGCAGGTATTGGACGTCCGCCGGTACGTATTGGGCGATCGGCACCCCGACACGACGGCCGCGGCCTGGAATCTCTTTCTGACCTTGACCCAGAGTTCCGATCACGCGGCAGCCGGACATGTCATTCAACAATATTTGAGCTGGCTCCAGGATAGCGCCCCGGAACTGCTATCTCCGGAACAACAGCGCATTCGCGACATGATCCGCCAGTTTTTCGCCTGAGATGACCACCTTACGCGCACGAACCTCGCACGGTCTTCCCATAACCCGATCCGCCCGTCGCGAAATCGGTCAGTCTCCGGACACGATCAGCGTGTATCGATAAAAAATAGGCGCGACATAGCTCTCGTACCGCCAGTCGACAGTCCTGATATTGGTTATGCCGCCAGCGGCCGCCGCCGCTTGAACACTGCAATCCCCCCAACCCGCGATGAACAGCACCGCCTTACAGCTCGCCGTGCCCTGCTTCAGACCCGGTCCCCTAGCGCCTTCCGAGCCGGCGGCGACTTGAACGGGGAGAATCATATCGGTGGAGATGGCGCCTGCCGGCAACCAGGTCATGTTGGGGCCGGATACGCATCCGGCCAAAAAAAGCATGGCGATAGACGAGAACCCGATTCCTACAACATTCCGTGTTGACTTCATAATTCCCTCCGTCATTAGAGTTTGAGGCGTCCCAGGAAGCTTACCTTATCAATCGAGGCAACAACTCCCAATGCCGTGAGGCCTCAATCACTGCCGAAGCCTTGGCAGCTTCGACGTCGATTACAACAGGGCCTGCGCACCGGAGTGATCGGATTGAGGTCTCAATGCAATTTTCGATCTTGCGCAAGGGAGAATGTTCCGCGCTTAGGCTTGGTTCATGGGAAACCGGTGCCTTCGAGCCCATGCTCCCGCCCTGCGGCATACGTAGATTTACCAATTTCCGGTCGATTCGGCGTTGCGTTGAATGACCCACTTTGCGGCACGACCCGACGCTCTCCGGCTCCGTCGCGGATCCGCGAGATCGAGACAATCCGCGGTTTCCGCGGCAGAACTCCATGGTCGGACGTTTTCAGATGTTTAAGAAACGATCCACCGGCAAAGCCGGTGGCTTTCGACGGCTGGCCCCTCAAAGGGGCCTGACCGCCATCGGGCAAAAGCCATGTCGTCACCCCGACAGGGAAGGGGCCGACTAAAGGCCCGTTTGCGATTGGAGTGCCGGGGTCCAGTGACCACGGATGGTTTCGACCGTTCACAATCCCTGTGAACTGGATTCATGCCGCACACTCCCTGTGCGGCACCCTACGGGCGCTTCGCGTGCAAATCGGCCTCGCCACGCTACGCCGTCCCGCTTCGCTCGCGAGTCCTGGGCAGTCCTTCCCTGGCCTGCCCGCTCGCCGCATTGCGCCTCGCCCTGCCGGTTTGTCCGGCACAAATTTGCCCGGAGCAAATTTGGACGTGCGCAGCACGGTCCGAAGGACGAACCCCAGGGATGGGGTGAGCAATCCCTGCCGGAATGACGGCTTAACTTAATGGCATTGCGGCAGAGCCGGGGGTTTTCCCGTGATAAATAACGATGCGGCTGGTCATCGCTGCTCTCCCGGAGTGGGCCCATGAATGGAATAATTTCGCACGACCACTCGTTCGGCTTGCTCCTGCTCGCCGCCATTGTCTGCCTTTCCGCCTGTTCGCTGCCCACGCGGCGACCCGCAGCCCCGCAAGCCTGGTCAGAAAAAGCCCAAGTCGTCGGTTTGCCCGGAATCCGTTACGTGGTTCGCACCGAGATGCCGGAATTTGCCCAAGATGCGATGGAAACCTTCTACCGGGAGCGCGCCTACCTTACCCGACAGAACCAGGCGGACACGCTTCCCCCGGCCAACTTCCTGGCCCTTTCGGGAGGGGGCGATAATGGGGCCTTCGGCGCCGGGCTCTTGTGCGGCTGGACCGCGGGGGGGACCCGACCCGTATTCAAAGGCGTCACCGGCATCAGCACCGGCGCCTTGATCGCGCCGTTCGCATTTCTGGGACCGAAGTACGATTCGGCCCTAAGGGAGGTCTACGCCCAGTCCGCGCCCAAGGGTATTCTGGAGGCACGCTATTTTCTGGCGGCGATCTTCGAAGATGCCCTGGCCATTTTGTCCGGATGCGCGTCCAGCGACGTCACCACGCGCCAGCCGTACACGGGCGAAAGGGTCGCCCGCCCCGACCGCATCATCGTCCATGACTTTGCCGCGACCTCCGCCGATGTTCCGGCCGGGTCCGCTCTCGCGGGCCGATCTGCCGAACACCCGACGCCGCAAACGGCGGAGCAGATCGAGACCGGTCGCCAGCTGGGTGCTCATGTCGCGAAGGAGTTGGTCGCGGAGATCCGGGACATGGGGCTTCCGGCAGTGCGGGCCGCGGGTCGGCGACCTGGTAATCAGGGCCTATTCCGTCTCCATCGACCCGGGCAGCGCCGGTGAGCGTGTGCTGGTCGGTTTCGGCTCCGGGGCCGCCGAGCTGAGGACGGTGGTAGAAGGCTATCTGATGACCAGGCAGGGTCTGCGCCGACTTGGATCGGGCCAACTCGAATCCGGGGGTAGCAAAACGCCAGGCATGCTGGTGGGCGTCGCAACCCTCGCCGCGACCGGAAACCCCATCAGCCTTATCGTCGGCGGCGCGTCGAAACTCAGGGGAGAGGAGAAAGGCTTGGAGACGATCGAAGGCGCCGCCCAGCGGACTGCCCAGGAAATCGCCGAGAAACTGCGGGTGAAATTCCAGGAACAGGGCTGGATCTGATCGGGTGAAACGACAAGGGGGTCGTATGAAGGCTTCGAAGCATTCAGCAAAGCAGCGATGGCTCGTACCGACCGTGCCATGGATTTTGAGGCTCGCCGGCCTCGCATTGGTCCTTTCCGGATGCGCGACGCCGGTCGGCGTGAGGCACGTGGACATCCAGACCGCCTATCGCATTCATACCGAGAGCGCGCTCTCGGCGGAGCAGCCGTCGGAGCCCTCGAAAATGGTGCTCAGGCGCTTAGGGCTCCTGGATCGGTTCGGCGCGGAACCGGCGGCGGTGCTCGCCGAACTCCATCGCGGGCTAAACCCGTCGGGGGACGACGACCGCCTGTTCGCGCTGGCGGAGCTGTCCTTTCTCCATGCCGACCGCACGAACGACCGCGCCTACTTCCTGGCTTCGGCCGTGTACGCCTGGGCGCTGCTGTTCCCGGACGACGCCGCCGGCACGCCTCTCCAGCCGTGGGACCCCCGCTTCCGGCTGGCGTACGATCTGTATAACCAGGCGGTCGCCAAAGGCTTGGCCGCCCACGGCAAGGGCGTGGACAAGAACGAGGTGCGGCTGACGCCCGGTGTGTACAAGCTTCCCTTCGGAACCTTGGCGGTAAGCCTGGACGAAACCGGGCTGACGTGGGGAGGCTACCGGCTTGACCGATTCATCCCGACGACCACCCTGGAAGTTCGGGGCCTCCGGAACCGCTACCGCACCCCCGGCCTCGGCGCGCCCCTGGCGGCGAGCCTTGCGGAGAGACAGGCATCGGCGAAGGTGGTCGGCTCGGAACGCCTTGGCCCCCGTACCAAGGTCCCGGTCACCGCGCTGCTGCGTTTCGAGCATGCCCGTGCCAGCCTGGGCGAGGGGCGGATCCGGGGGCGGATCGAGGTGTACGCCGCCGATCAGACTTCGACGGTGCAGGTGAACGGGCGGGACCAGCCCCTCGAATCCGACCCGACGGCGGCACTTGCCTACCAGCTCGAAGGCAGCCCGATCTACGCCGCGGAGATCCAGGGATTTCTCCGGGGCGGTGCCTTCCGGGGCCTGATGCCGCGCGACCGCGCCCAGGATGGCCTGGCCATGATGCAACCTTACCGGTCCGGGAAGATTCCGGTGGTGCTAGTGCACGGGACGGCCTCCAGCCCCGCGCGCTGGGCCGAACTGTTCAACGAACTCCAGGGCGATCCGCGCATCCGTGAGCGGTTCCATATCTGGCTGTTTCTCTACGATACCGGCAACCCCATCGCCTACTCGGCGGGTCAACTGCGGGCGGCACTGACGGCCGCGGTGAAGGAATTCGATCCCGAGGGCAAGGACCCGGCCCTGCGCGACATGGTGGTGATCGGGCACAGCCAGGGGGGGCTTCTGACCAAGCTCGCCGCGATCGACAGCGGCAGCCGATTCTGGGATCGCGTCAGCAGCAAGCCTTTCGATTCCATCCAGGTCGACCCCAAGACCCGCGAACTCCTCCGGCAGACGGCGTTCTACACGCCCCTGCCCTTCGTCGGGCGGGTGGTATTCGTAGCGACCCCCCACCACGGCGCGCTGCTGGCCTCCGGCCGGATCGGCGCCATCGCGGCCTGGCTCGTGACCTTGCCGGTGGGCGTATTCAGCCAGGTCGCGCAAGCCGCCACTTTGACCGGGGATGAAAAGCTGATCGCGCTGCTTCGCCGGCCCCCGACGGCCGTCGACAACATGAATCCGGAGAACCCCGGCCTCCAAGTCCTGCAAACCATCCGGGTCGACCCCCGGATTCCCGCCCATTCCATCATCTGCGTCAAGGGCGACGGCCCCAAGGAGGCGGGAGACGATGGCGTGGTGGCCTACCGGAGCGCCCACATCGACGAGGCGGTTACGGAAAAGGTGGTCCGATCGGACCACTCCTGCCAGGGAAAGCCCGAGGTCATCGAGGACATCCGGCGCATCCTGCTCGAGCACGCGGCGGCATTCGAGGGGCGCCGCCCATGAGGCGCCTGATCGGCGCGATCGTTGGCCTGGTCCTGGCCGGCCTCGTGATGGCCGGCGCTACCGCCTGGGGAGCGCTGGTCCTTTATTACCTGGGGGCGGGATCGGCCGGGGTCCGCACGGCGGCAGCCTGGAGCTTTGCCGCCGTCGGGCTGGCGGCCTTGATCGCCCTGTTCGTCCGGCGGACTCGCCGGCTCGCGGGAGTAGGTTTCGCCATGGCCCTCGTGCCGGTCCTGGTCGTCTGGGGCGGCGCGACGCCCTCCAACGACCGCGACTGGCAGCCGGAGGTGGCCGTGCTTCCCTATGCCACCCTCGACGGCGACCGTGTGACCGTCCATAACATCCGCAATTTCGACTACCGCACGGAGACCGATTTCACGCCCGCCTACTACGACCGCAGCTTCGACCTTCGGCGCCTGGACCGGGTCGATCTCGTCGCCTCCTACTGGATGGGGCCGGCCATCGCCCATTTGTTCGTCACCTTCGGCTTCGGGGACGATCACCTGGCCATCTCCATCGAGGTACGGAAGGATCGCACCAGGCCCTATGCGACGCTCCCCGGCCTCTTCCGGCAGTACGAACTGGTGTACGTCGTCGCCGACGAGCGCGACGCCATCCGGGTGCGGACGAACTACCGGAAGGATCCGCCGGAAGACGTTTATCTGTTCCGGGTGATCGCGCCGATCGAGAACGGCCGCCGCGTCTTCCTCGACTATATGCGCGACATCAACGAACTGCGTGAACATCCCCGCTTCTACAACACGCTCACGACCAACTGCACCACCCTGATTCTCACCCATGCGGCCGTGAATCCCGGCCACCTCCCGTATTCATGGAAGGTGCTGCTGAGCGGGTATGCCCCGGAGTACGCCTACGAGAGGGGACGCCTCGACCGGAGCCTGCCCTTCGAGGAACTCAAGCGGCGCTCGCATATCAATGCAGCGGCGCGGGCGGCGGACCAGGCGCCGGACTTTTCCCGGCGGATCAGGGCGGGCTTTCCGTAACAAGGAAACTTGCTTCAGAATGCGGGAGTGAGGATGAACGCAGCGGCGAAGGCGCCGGGATCTATCGTCGCGATGAACCGATACGCTTCCGCTTCTCTATGCAATGAAAATTTCACAACCACCCAAGGATAGGAGTAACGCATGAAAACCAAACTGTTGTCCCTCGCATTCGCGGTCGCAGCGGTCAGCTTGCTGATCAGTCACGGGGCACAAGCCGAAACAGCCCCCGCCGAAGCTACCGGGCAAGACGCACTCGCCCTGTTTCGCGCCAGTACCCGCATAGACAGGCGGGATTTCGTCAAGCAGTCGATGAATCTGAGCGAAGAACAAGGCAAGAAGTTTTGGAGCCTGTACCACCAATACGAAGCCGACTTGATGAAGCTGAACGACAAACGCTTAGCCGTGATCAAGGATTATGCGGATACCTTTGAAAACATGAGCGAGTCAAAGGCCGACGAACTCGTCAAGCGTTCCCTCGATTTTCGCAAAGCGCGGATTGCGCTGCTCGATAAGTACTACGGCAAAATCGCAAAAGCGACATCGAAGGCTGTCGGAGCACGGTTTCTACAAGTGGAAAGCGTCTTGCAGGGAGCCGGGGACGTGGTTGTCGGTTCCTCAATCCCCTTGATGCCGAAAGAGCGCTAGCGCATTTTCCGCCGCGGCGTAGCGCCCGGTAGATCGGCAATCCTTTGCCGACCTACCGGGTCTACGAGGGGCTTGGTCGGCAAAGGTTTGCCGCACTACAACCCTTGGAAGCGCCACGCCGAACCGGAAAATGCTCAAGAGGCTTAGGACAGGTTGGATGCGCTCCATGAAAGGTATGAGCGAAGACGAATTTCGTATGGACTACACTGCCGCCCAGCCGTTTTCCGAGGCGTTCGGCATCGGCTTGACCGGTTTCGATTGCGATCTGCTACGCTCGATCAGTGATTCGACGCACGGTTCGGCGTCAAAAGCAGTTCAGAAGGAGCCGGCCTCTCCGTCTAAGTACATTCCGCAAATATTTGCGGAATCTCGACAGATTGGCTTGATTGGCGGGGTTGTCCTGCAGGTTGCCTATGCCGCAAGACTTCCCTGAATGTACTTAGAGCCTATCCCAGTAGGAACAAAAGCGTGATGAGCGACCTCTAATGCCGAAATTTCGAGTCAAGAGGGGCTCTTATGGGACTGGTGACGAAAGATGATGGCTGGCGCATTCCGGATGAGCTGTGGGAACGGATGGAACCGCTCTTGCCGCCGCGTAAACCGCATCCGCTCGGGTGCCATAACCCGCGGGTGCCGGACCGACAGGCGATGAATGCGATCTTGTTTGTGCTCCGGACCGGGTGTCAGTGGAATGCGCTGAACGCCACCGGGATTTGCTCCAGCAGTTCGGCCCATCGCCGCTTTGTCGAGTGGACCGAAGCCGGGGTGTTCCAGGCGTTCTGGCGCGAAGGACTGCTGACTTATGATGCGTTGAAGGGCTTGGACTGGTCGTGGTTGGCCATGGATGGGGCCATGACGAAAGCGCCGTTGGCGGGTTCAAAAAAACGGGACCGAATCCGACCGACCGGGGCAAACAAGGTGCGAAGCGAAGCCTGTTAACCGATGGCGCGGGCCTGCCGCTGAGTGTGGTGATTGCCGGCGCCAATCGGCACGACCTGAAGCTGGCGCGGTCCACCTTGGCGGCCATCGGCGTCCCGCGCCCTGTACCCACGCCGGAGCAGCCGCAAGGCTTGTGCCTGGACAAAGGCTATGACTATGACGAGGTGAGGGACTTGGCCAAGGCCTTTCAGTTTACCGCTCACATTCGAGCGCGCGGTGAGGAGGCCGAAGCGATCAAGAAGGAAGCCGGTTTCAAGGCGCGGCGCTGGGTGGTCGAACGGACCCACAGCTGGCTCAACCGATTCCGCCGGATTTTGATCCGCTGGGAAAAACGAACCGACACCTATCTTGCCATGCTGCACTTGGCCTGCGGCATCATTACTTGGCGGGCAACGGGTCTACTGGGATAGGCTCTTAGAAGCCGTAATGGGAACGCGGCTACCTCGAGCTCCGGAGGTGGGAGGGTGTGAAGGGCTGCCGCAGGAGGCGGTGTAGGTGTTCAACCAGCAGGTGAAGGATCTCAAGGACGAGAAGATCGCAGGGAGGAGCGATGATGGACCGAGTTTCGTCTTGGCATGGGGCCAGGTGCGCCCTGTTTGTTGTAGTTACGGTCGCGCTGGCAGGCTGTGCTGGCGACCGGCTGAACGCGGAGTTGGGCCGCGCCATTACGTTTGGGCAGGTAACCAGCCTCGGTGACCCCAGATTCTCACGGGGGAACGCCAAAAAAGGCCTGTGGCACCCGCTCGATTTCCTGTGGGAAGCGAAACCGGGTCTCTATTTTCTGGGAGCCTACCGCCCCGAAAAGACACCGGTTCTGTTCGTGCACGGCATCAACGGCACGCCCGTGGACTTTGCTTATCTGATCGAGCACATGGATCACAATCGGTACCAACCCTGGGTTTTTTACTACCCGTCCGGCGCCCGCCTCGACACAGTCGGCTTCTATCTCGACCAGATGGTGCGACGGCTGAAGGCCCGCCATCCCGTTCGCAAGCTGTTCGTCGTGGCACACAGCATGGGAGGACTGGTGGCAAGGAGTTTCATCCTGCAGCATGCCGAGACCCGATGGGATCATCTCGTTTCGGTATTTGTTTCCATCGCTTCCCCGTGGGACGGCCACCCTGCCGCCTGGTGGGGAGTGGATTATGCACCTAGGCCCATTAGTGTTTGGTACGACATGGCACCGGGGAGTGAATTCTTGACCCGGCTTTTCTATCGGAACGTGAATGAGAAATCCGAACGCCGTATGCTTCCCGTCGACTCGGCTTACCACCTTATTTTCGGATTTCTGCCTACGGAATCCGACGATGGTGCGATCAGCCTGAGCAGCCAGTTGCGCTGGGAAGCTCAAGAGGAAGCAGTGCATTGCTACGGAGTTTCGGAATCACATGTGAACATCCTCAAAAGCCCCCGAACATCGAAACTGCTCAATCGAATTTTGGCGAACTCGGAATTCAATTCGCCTTAAGGAAGTTCTGAACAAGCGGACTCCGTTCATGCCCCTTCGACAGGCTCAGGAGAGCGTTCGACAAGCCGGTCCTGAGCCGAGCCGAAGGGCTCACCACGAACGGAATCAATACGTTACCGTTCGTCCTGAGCCTGTCGAAGGACTTATTCAGAGATTCCTTAAGTCGTAGCCAGGCGTGATGCGGAAGGCTATTTGATTGGCATGGCGTTGTCGGAAAATACATTGTTTGCGGCTCCCATAAGTGGATGCGGCATGAGAATTATCCTGTGTTGGATGACGGCAGCCCTGCTCCTGCGTTCGGCCACCGCCATGGCCGACGGGGACCTAGGCCATAAGATCCTCGGGGCAGTGGGGCTTGACGCCGGTACTCAGCCCGATGAAGGCGTGTACGTGGGGGACCGGTTCATTTATTTCTCCGCCGATCAGCTGAGAAATCGACGAGGTGGTCTGGTTCCGGTGAAAGGCCTCGATATAGATGCTCACGCGAATGTGTTGGGCGTCTCCGCGACACTCAAGCCCGAAGGAGCACCATACCTGAGCGCAGCGCTCGCGGTTCCGGTCGCATGGGTATCGACGAAAGCCGATGTACCATCCGCCGACATTGATCGGTTTGGTCTCGGGGACATTTTCGTCGAGCCGCTGAAGCTCGGATGGCGTCTGCCACACCTGGACACCGTGGCGTCCTACAGTTTCTATGCGCCAACCGGTCAGGCCGACCGCAAAGGGCTCGGACGGTCACAATGGTCACAGCAATTCTCGTTGGGCGGAACGCTTTTTTTCGATGACGAGCGAGCTTTTAGACTGTCCGTCCTCGCGAGTTACAACCTCTATCACCAGAAGATCGGAATCGACGTCACCCGAGGCGATACCGTGCAAATACAGGGGGGACTTGGAGGGAGATGGTTTCAAGTTTTGGATGCCGGCATCGTGGGCTATGGTCTCTGGCAGGTCGCCGATGATCGCGGGTCTGATCTTCCGCTGGCACTCCGCGGTGCACGCGAGCGCGTTTTTGGCCTCGGCCCCGAAATCGGTATCACGATACCGGCGCTTCGGGCGCGGCTTACAGCACGGTATGAATGGGATTTCGGTGCCAAGTCGCGACCCGAGGGACAGGTTCTGGTGGTGGGTCTATCGTTCCTCGCCTGGCGTCCGCCGTGACACGATCAGCGCAGCATGGGAACAAGTACCCGAAACCGATCCGGACCGGCACGTTGGATGCCAAGAGCGATTTCGATTCGGATGTAAGGACCAGCTTCAAACGATGGATGTGCGAGTGGGCATTAGAGCGTTTTCATCTCGCTCGTACCGCAAAACGGGCTTGGCGGAAGTCGTTGCCGCCTTAGGCTCGGGTGCATTGATTCAAGCATTTGTAGGTCGGCAATCCTTTGCCGACGAACCCATTGGCCCAACTGCACCGTCGGGAAGGGCGGCTTCGGCGCTCCCGGCCAGGCCCTTCCCCGGATGACCGTTTGCGATTGGAAGGTCGCGACTAAAGCGACGTTTGCGATTGGAAGGGACCGACTAAAGGTCCGTTTGCGATTGGAAGGGGCCGATTAAAGGCCCGTTTGCGATTGGGAAGGGATTCCCGACCTACTCGCGAGTGCCCGTACAGCAGGTATGAAATGGTCTAACCCGCGACTCCGGCGCTCGATCGCGGGCTAAAGCCCGCTCCCACGACTGTCCGCCATTTCCGAAAACGCTCCAATTCATCATTTCCCCTGAATGGTTTCCGGCTGTGGCGGCCGCGAGTTTGCGCCGCCGCCCAAGGCTTTGTACACCGCGATCAGATTCGTGGAAGCCCCCGCTTCGGACCGGGCCAGCTCGATTTCGGCGACATAAAGAGCGCGCTGAGCATCCAGGACGTCCAAAAACGAGATGACGCCGACGTTATAGCGTAACTGGGACAACCGAACCGATTCGCGCAGGTCCGCCACCGAACGTGCCAAGGTCTGCCGCCGCGCCTCCTCCTTGAGGTACCGGGTCAGCGCGGTTTCCGTTTCCCGAAGCGCTTCGAGCACCGCCTTTTCAAAGGCGAAATAGGCTTCTTGTTGCTGCGCTTCGGCCAAATCGATACCGGCACGGATGCGTCCGAAGTTGAGCAGCGGCTGCAAAAGATTGGCGCCTGTACTGTAGGAGAAAGCCGCCGATTTAAACAGGTTTTCGATGTCGGTATTACGCAGCCCTAAAAAAGCCGATAGCGAGATTTTCGGAAACAGCTCCGCGATCGCGGCGCCTTGCATGGCAGTGGCGGAGGCCAGTTGGCGTTCGGCGATGCGGAGATCGGGGCGATGGCGGATCGTCTCCGCAGGGGAAGCCAGGATCGCCCGCCCCGGTGCCACGGGGACGGCCCCACCCTCGTTCAACTCGGCCGCCAGGGAACCAGGCTGCTGCCCCACCAGCAGTTCCAGTTGCCGAAGAACGGCAGTCAACTCTCCCTCCAGGGCGGGAATCTGCGCCTCGGTGGTCTCGGTCTGAGCCCGTGCCCGCACCACGTCATGCCGTGTCCCCACGCCTTCGTCGAACAGCCGCTTCGTCAGCTTCAGCGTATGGCGCTGCGCATCGAGATTGGCGCGGGTGATGCCGAGCTGGTTTTGCAGGCTGCGGTATTCGATATAGCTGCGCGCCAGGTCGGCCGTCAGCGTCACCAGAGCTTGGGCGTGTTGCTCCTGCGCCGCCTCCAGGTCGGCGGATGCCGCTTCCAGCCGCCGCCGCTGACGGCCGAATAGATCGATTTCCCACAGAGCGTCGAACCCCAGCTCGAATAAGTTGTAACGGATACCGGGCGCAAGGCCGGGGAAGGGATTGTCGGCGCGCTGGGCGCCCGCCGCGGCATCGACGGTCGGGAACAATTCCGCGCGGGTGCCGCGTCGTTCGGCCCTGGCCTGGCCGATGCGGGCCAGCGCCATCTTGAGGTCCAGGTTGCCCCCCAAGGCCTGTTCCATCAAACGGCTCAGCCGCGCATCGTCGAAGCTCTTCCACCAGGTTTTCAAAGTCTCCGGGTCGATCAGCTTCAGATCGGCGGTCGCCTCCTTTCCGGCCTGCCAGCGATCCGGGACGGCCGGCACGGGTTTCCGGTAATCGGGTCCGACGGTACATCCGGCCAAGCCGATCAGCACGCATAGCCAGCCCAGCTTAGGCGTCATAACCATGTCCCTTGAGGAACAGCGAAACGGCGGCCTCGATAAGGTGTTCCTTTTCGGCCTCGCTCAAGCCCGGCTGCAAACCCAAAAGGCAGCGTAAATGTTCATCGCCTTGCAGCATTCCTAATAGCGATCGGCTCGATCTGTTCACATCGAGGATTTGCAAAGCGGCGCGCCCGCGCAGTTCGCCGAGATAAACCGAGAGCCGTTGCAATATCGGCTCCGGGCCGGAGCGGTATACCAGCTCGCCCAGTTCCGGAAAATGCTGCTGCTCGGCGATGATCAGGCGATAGAGATTTAAGGCCTCGTTGGAATAGATGAGATCGACGAAAGCGCCGGCGATGGCTTTCAGGCCGGCTGCCGGACCGAGCGACTCGGTCTGAGCACGGGAAAGGGTGCTCAGCAAGGCTTCGCATTGTTCGCCGATCACGGCGGCGAACAGTTCCTGTTTGCTGTGAAAATGACTGTAGAGCGTCGGCTTCGATACCGGCGCGGCCTCGGCGATGGCTTCCATGCTGGCTCCGCTGTAACCGCTTGCGAGAAACGTGCGCTTGGCCGCATCTAGTATGGCCTGTCGTTTTGGATTGGGGATTGTAGTCATGATCCTGCTCGGACGAATTGCTTTGAAGTGGAACCGGCGACTAGACTAAACTACACCGTGTAGTACAGCAATCGAAGCCCATGCGCCTCCCCTCGTCAAAAACCATCCTCGTCCTCCTGACACTCATCGTTTCGACTGCGGCCGGCATCGTGTATTGGCTCGAGGCGATCCATCCGTTCGAGACTACCGACAACACCTATCTCAAGGCGCACATCAGCCTGATCAGTCCCAAAGAGACGGGCTACGTCAAGGAAGTCTTGTTCCAGGACAACCAGAAGGTGATGCCGGGCGATCTTCTCGTCGTGATCGACGACCACGACTTCCGCGCCAGGGTTGCCCAGGCGGAAGCCCAAGTCATGGTGGAAACGGCTCGCATCCAGACCCTGGAAACCGACATGCGCGCACAGAGCGCCAAGATCCGTCAGGAAGAAGCCAACATCGCCGCCGCTGAAGCCGACCTGGAACGGACCGGAAAGGACTTGAAGCGATTCGGCCATTTGGCGGCGGACGGCGCGGTGTCGGCCCAAACCCGCGATGTTGCCGAAGCCGCCTATAAGCAGGCCGCCGCGCAACGGGAGAAATACCGTTCGTCACGGCTGGAAGCGGAAAGCCAGTTGGCCTCCCTGGACGCCCAGATCGGCGAAACCCGGGCCAGATTGCAGGCGGCTCAAGCCGCGCTGGACCTGGCCCGTATCGATCTTGCCAACACCCATATTACGGCGCCTTTCGCCGGAATCATCGGCAATCGCAGCGTGCAGGTCGGCCAGCTCGTGAAGCCCGGCACCGTACTCGGCTATCTGGTTCCGGTCGACGGGCTCTTCGTGGAAGCCAACTTCAAGGAAACCCAAATCGGACACATGCAACCGGGGCAACCGGTGGACATCCAAGTCGATGCCTACCCCGACATTCGGTTCGAAGGGACGGTGGATAGTTTCGCGCCGGCTTCCGGGTCGGAATTCAGCCTGCTGCCGTCGGAAAACGCCACCGGCAACTTCACCAAGATCGTTAGGCGCATACCGGTAAAAATTCTGTTCCGGCCCGGCACCGACCTGAGCCGGCTGAGGCCGGGCCTTTCCACCGTGGTCAAGGTCAAAGTGCGCTAGCGCTTGCCCCGTCAGGCACGGCCGGAATTTACCGCACCGGCGTCCTGAGTTCGAGCGCAGGGCTCCAGCGCGGATTGCGTCCCGCGGCCGAGTATGCGCCGCGGAACCGGCCATTCCAGCGGCATTCCGGGAAGCCTGGGCCTCGGGTTCTGATGCTTGATCTGCAGGTTGTAGCCGATCGTGTTCATGATGAGATTGTTTTCGATCAGGCCGCCCCAAAAAGGATGATTCCCATCCGAATTTCCGAAGTACATGCCGGTCCCGGCACCGATCACGATATTGCGGCGAACCTGCCAGTCCCAAGCCTGGCATTTCGATGAGATCGCGACCAACTGCTGATGTCGCCCGAGATTGTGGATGAGCAAATCTTCCAGGACGATGTGATGGGCGAAATTTCCCGAAGCCTGAACGCCGTTGACCATCACTCCCCTTCCGTCGATTTCCAGATTGCGAAGCGTGATATAGCTGGAGTCGTGTAGCACGACGGTGTCTTGGCCGGGCCTCGCCAGAAATATCGGGCGCCCTCCGATCCCTGCCAACGTGATCGGCTTTCCGGGTCTCCCGTTGCGCCCATCGATGAAAATTCCCTGCCGATAAACGCCCGGGCTGAAAAGCAAAATATCTCCGGGTTTTAGGCGGGAAATCTGCCGCTTATAGTTATCCGGATCGGCGCGCATCTCCTCCGCAGAAGGAGCGGCGCTCGAAAATGCCAAAATTGCAACGGCAAAAAGTAGGAAAACTGATCGAAACATGGACTGCTCGGTGTGACACGGACTTCATGTTGTGCTTTGAAAGCGCTCCTACCCGCGGAGTGCGGACGGCGTGCCTATCCGTCACTGTCCCGCGCCGCCGAGCCTGAAAACGTGCGTGCTGCCGCCGGGGAAGTCGTGTACTTCATCCTTGAATGCCAGGCGGATCGGCGCGATACCGGGCTCGCGTCCGTGCACGGTTAGAGCGTCGCGGGTCAGATGCAAATCGAGCGTGTGGCCTCGATAGCGGATGCGCAGGTCGAGGCGCGCCAATTGGTCGGGCAATTGCTGAGGACATCGCCCCCGAACACGCGGCCGGCGATATCGGTCCGCAGCCGGTTATAACCGGCAAAAGGGTGATGATGGGGCCGGCAGTGCTCATCTCGGCACTCGAATGCCGATCTCAGTGTTCTGCGGACTCGTCGGCCTTCGTTCGGTGCACGGTGCCGTCGGGATGCTCGGGCGGGCTGTAGCGCGTGTACAGCCCGAGCGGCTGGTCGGATGAGGTATTGATCACGTTCTGTTCGACGCCCGCCGGAATCACCACCGCCACGCCATCGCTCAACGGGTGCTCCTCGCCGTTTAGCACGGCCACGCCGGGTCCCGATTCGATGCGCATGAACTGGTCGTGCCCCGCGTGCGTCTCGAGCCCGATTTCCTCGCCCGGCTGGAGCGTCATCAGCACCAGTTGCGTATTCGACCGGTGTAGAGCACGCGCCGGTAGCCCTGGTTTGCGAGCGTATCCTGCTCGATATTGGTTACGTATCCGATCATCAGATTCCTCCACGAATGTTTGCAACGAGACGACGCTTCAATGAGAGGTCAGGCCACACCGCGGCCGAATGATTGAGCGGCGCGGTCCGAATTGGCGCTGGGCCGATCGGGTCAGCGAAGCGTACCCTTTTGCGGCGGTCTGCCGATTTGCGTGGTTCGCTGCGACCTTATCGCTTCGGCACGATCTTCCACAGTTCGCCGTTGCTCTCGTCGGTGACGACATACAATTCCCCGGCCGGACCCTGCCGTACGTCGCGCACGCGCTGGCGCCGGTCGGCCAGGAGATGCTCTTCGCCTTTCACCCGGTCGTTCACGAGGACGACGCGCACCAGCCGCTCGTCCTTGAGGTTGCCGGTAAAAAGACTGCCGCGCCACGCCGGAAAGGCATCGCCCGTGTAGAACTGCGCGCCGGACGGCGCGATCACCGGGTCCCAGTAATAGACGGGTTGCTCGAAACCGGGACGGGCCGTCACCGCGCCGGGGATCGGCTCGCCCGAGTATTCCTCGCCGTAGGCTACCAGCGGCCAGCCGTAGTTCTTGCCCTTGACGATCAGGTTCAGCTCGTCGCCGCCCTTAGCGCCGTGCTCGACCACCCAGAACCGTCCTTCCGGATCGAAGGCCGTGGCCTGGATGTTGCGATGGCCTAGCGTCCAGATCTCGGGCAGCGCGTTGGGCTGGCCGACGAAGGGATTGTCCTTCGGCGCCGAGCCGTCCGGGTTGATCCGTAGGACCTTGCCCAGATGGCTGTCGAGCTGCTGCGCGTACTTGCGCGTCTCCGCATCCCAGCGTTCGCCGGTCGTCACGTACAGCATGCCGTCCGGACCGAAGGCGAGCCGCGAACCGTAGTGCTTGTCGCCGTCGTAGGTCGGCAGCGCCCGAAAGATCACCCGAACCTGGTCCAGGCTCCGCCGGTCGGGGGACAGCACGCCGCGGGCAACGGTGGTGCCGTTGCCGCCGCGCCGCGGTTCGGAGTAACTCCAGTAGATCGTCCGGTCGGCCGCGAAGTTCGGGCTCAGCGCGACGTCGAGCAATCCCCCCTGGCCGCGCGCGTCGACCGCCGGCACGCCGGCGATCGGCTGCCCCAGTTCGCCCTTGGCCGAGACGATCCGCATGCGGCCGGGCTTTTCCGTGACCAGCAAGTCGCCGCCGGGAAGCGGTTCCACGGCCCACGGTTTCTCCAGTCCTTTCATGAGCACGACGACGTCGAAAGCGACATTCGATTCGATCGCGCAAGCTCGGGTCTGGCCGGGAAACGCCGGGCGCTGGTCCGGCACGTTGGGCGGGCGTGTCTCGATCGGCGGACAGGCGCCCGCCCCGCCGGACGTCTGCGCCCCGCCGCTGCCCGCCGCGGCAGCCAAAGCGATCATCGAGATGAATGCGGTGCGGAAAGTCTGCATGGATCGGCCCTCCTTTGCCGGATGATTTCATTCTTGAGACCGGCGAGACAATAAGAAGTGCGCCGTTCCACCGGTGCGTTCGCCGGTCGCTATGCGCCCCTAACCACCGGCCAGAGCCAGACCGACCAGAACCGCGCATTCGGTGAGTTCTATCGTCGCTCCGGCGGTGTCCCCGGTAGTTCCGCCGACGCGCCGGATCATCGACAGCCGCAGCCAGCAAAACAAGGCGCCGGTTGCAAGCAAAGGCCAGGTACCGCGTACGCCGACAGCCAGCAGGATGCCGGCGAGGGTCGCGGACAACACCAGTGTGCCGCCCCGGCGCGGCAGATGCCGCGCCAGCTCGGAACCGAGACCGCCGGGGCGCACATAGGGCGTGCTGAGAAACAGCAGCAGCGGCGCGGCGCGACCCAGCACCGGCGCCAGCGCGAGGGCTGTCCAGTCGTGCCGGGCCATGACGGGTTCCAGCGCGGCAGCCTTGAGGAGAAGAACCAGCACCACCACGACCACGGCGACCGGGCCGCTGCGCGGGTCCTTCATGATCGCGAGGGTGCGCTCCCGGTCGCCGAAGCCCCCAGCCCAGGCGTCGGCGCTATCCGCGAGTCCATCCAGATGCAGGGCTCCGGTCAAGGCCACCCACACCGTCAGCACGATCGCCGCAGGCAACCAACCGCCGACCCCGGTCAAGAACTGGGCCAATACCGCGAGCGTCAGCCCCAGACCCAAGCCGACCAAGGGATAAAACAGCAGCGAACGGCCCAGCGCCGCGCCATCCGGCGGCGCATCCAGACGCACCGGCAGCCGGGTCAGGAACTGAAGAGCGATCAAAAGGGGTCTGAGCTCGCTCATGGACGCACCTCCTCGCAACGCTGCCCGCTCCCGCAGAGGCTATGCAGCGAGGCGTGCGGCACGTCGATTTCGAGCAAACGGGCGAGCGGCCATTGCCGCGCATGACAGAGCATCACGCGGATCACGCCGCCATGGGTGACGAGCAGCAGACGGCGACCCAGGTTGTGCGGCGTCAGCCGGTCCCGAAGCGCATCGAGCGTCCGCTCCCGGAATGCCTCCACCGACTCCGCACCGGGCGGCGGGTGCCGGAGGGGATCGCCGAGAAAACGGGTCAGCGCAAGCGGTGCCGTGGCCATCAGCTCGGCATAGCTGCGCCCCTCCCAGTCGCCGAAATGGATCTCCCTGAGCCGTTCGTCGATTGCCAGGGGAACCCTCAGTTTTAAAGCCAAGCTTTCCGCAAACGCGGCGCAGCGCGACAAGGGCGACGTGACGATCTCATCCCAGGGTCCCGCGTTTGCCACGGCGCATTCCATCTGCCGGATACCCTCGTCGGTGAGCGGATCGTCCAGGCTGCCGCGAAACCGCGTGCCCCCCACGGTTTCGCCGTGGCGCAGAAGGTCGATGTGGACCATTCGTCTCTCTTTGGACATTGACATCTACAACAGCCGTCACCCCGGCAGGGAAGGGTGGCTTCGGTGCTCCAATCGCAAACGGTCATCCCAGGAGCGCTGGGATGACCCTTCCAATCGCAAACGGCCTGGCCGGGAGCGCCGGCCACGCCCTTCCCGAAGACACCGTTTGCGATTGGACTGCCGGGGTCCAGTGTACATGGAAGGGTGGCTCCGGCGCTCCCGGAGACACCGTTTTGCGATTGGAGGGACTGACCAAATCAAACGCCAGATCTCGCCATTCCGGATTTTGCTGCTCTATGAGCCGCAGCTTTGTGCGCCGATCCCATTTCTTGAGCTGCTTTTCCCGCAAAAAGGCCGTTTCCGTCGTCTCGTGGACTTCGTACCAAACCAGGTCATGAATACCGTAACGTTTGGTGAATCCACCCATTGTTTCCTGACGATGTTCGAAAACGCACTTGATCAGATTGGAGGTGACACCGATATAAAGCGTGCCGTTAAGACCGCTAGCAAGCATATACACACAAGGAAGTTTCTCCATATGCTCAACCTAACACATCCTTGTGACCTAGATTCCGGCAATCCCTGCCGGAATGACGGCGTTAGGACTCGCATATGTGCCAAGCCGTGCCGGCTCAGACGCTGCGGTTAGCGTGATTCCGTCAATCTCTGTATTTATTGTCATACCTTTCCCGCAATCCCCGCCTCTTCGAAAGTCACCATACCCGAGTGCAGGGCGCAGGCCAGCCGCAGCAAGGGCAGCGCTGCGGCGGCTCCGCTGCCTTCGCCGAGGCGCATTCCCAAATCAAGCAAGGGCTTCCCGTCCAGGGCCGTCAGAATCCGTTTATGCCCCGGTTCCGCCGAAGTGTGGGCGTAGAGAAACCAGCCGGCGGCTCCCGGACACAGCCGTTCCGCCGTCAAAGCCGCCGCAGTGCAGATGAATCCGTCCACCAGCACCGGCAGACCTTGCTGCGCGCAGGCGACGAAGGCCCCGGCGAGGGCGGCGATTTCGAAACCGCCGAGCCGGCGCAAGGCCTCCAGCGGATTGCCCAGATACGGACCATGCAGAGCGAGCGCCCGGCGAATCACCTCGGCTTTGTGCCGCACGCCTTCCGTGCCCAGACCCGCACCGGGACCAGCCAGCGATTCGGCCGTCTCGCCGAGCAAGGCCGAGGCCAGTGCGGCGGCGGCGGTGGTGTTGCCTATGCCCATCTCGCCGCCGATGAAGATTTGGGCTCCGGCCGAGCGGGCGCGCTCGGCGGCATCACGGCCCGTACGGAGAGCCTGTGCCAACTGGCGTTCGGTCATGGCCGGTCCGCGCACGAAATTCGCGGTGCCCGGCCCGAGACGGAGGTCCAGCACGCCGGTTACGGGACCCGCATTCTCGACCGTGCCCATGTCGATCAACTCCAGATCCGCGCCGAGCGTGCGGGCGAGCACGCTCACCGCCGCGCCGCCCTGTGCGAACTGGCGCACCATGGCCGCCGTGACCGACTGGGGAAAGGCCGATATGCCCTCCTCCGCCACGCCGTGATCCCCGGCGAACAGGACGATGCGCACCCGGTCGGCGGAAGGCTTGGACGTTCTCTGCCAGGCGGCGAGCCGGATCGCCAGCGCTTCTAGCCGTCCCAGCGCGCCCGGCGGCTTGATGAGCATCGACTGACGTTCCGCGGCCATGCGCGCGGCTTCCTCGTCGGGTTGAGCCACCGGTCCTTTCAGCCATGCAATGTCCCCGGTCACAGTTTTTCCCCCTTCAACACCCATGGAAGACCCGCCACGGTCAGAATCACCCGGTCGCAGACACCCGCCAATGCCTGATGCAACAGGCCGGCCTCGTCGCAATAGCGGCGGCTCAGTTCCCCCGGCGGCAGCACGCCCATATTGGTTTCGTTGCCGATCAGAATGATGTGTCCCGGAAGACCGGGCAGCACTTCGATCAAAGCGTCCCGCTCGCGTGCAAGCCTCGCCGCCTCGGTCTCGCACAAGAGCTGGGTCAGCCATAGGGTGAGACAATCGACGATCAGGCAGCGCCCTTCCGCCGCGCGGGCGCGCAAGGCTACGGCCAATTCCAGCGGCTCTTCGACCAGGTCCCAATCGGGCGGGCGCCGCCGCCGATGGTCTTCCACCCGTTGCCGCATGCCCTCGTCGCCGACTCGTGCCGTAGCGATATAGGTCACGGCCAGGCCGCTGTCCACCGCCCGCTTTTCCGCCAATCGGCTTTTCCCGGAGCGAACCCCGCCCAGAATCAATTCCTTCACGCGTATACTCCCTGCCGGTTCAGGTCCAACATCCGATCGATCGCATTCATGTCCAGGTGGGCGCCTACGGCATCCGCCAGACGGTCGATTTCCGCTTCCCGAATAGCGGCGTAATCCGGGGTTTCCGGCTCGGCCAGCCCGGCCCAGCGGAGAATGGCATCGGTCGCGGCGTTCGACTCGAACAATCCATGCAGATAGGTCCCCATGATCTGCCCGTCCTCCGAGCACGCGCCGTCGTTTCTGTCCGTCAGCCGGGCGAAAGGGCGTTCCAGCGCCGGTCCTTTCGTCACGCCGGCATGAATTTCGTAACCCGTCACCGGCGCGTTCTCCAGCGTCAATTCGCCTCGTACGTTGCGGAGCTGCTTTTCCGGCTCCAGCACCGTGCTCAGGTCCAGCCAGCCGAACCCGGCACGGGAACCTGCCTCGCCTTCCAGGCCCAAAGGATCGTGAATCTCTTGTCCGAGCATTTGAAAACCGCCGCAAATGCCGAGCAGTTTACCGCCATAGCGCAGATGGCGCCGAAGATAAGCCTCCCAGCCGGTTGTACGCAGGAACGATAGGTCGGCGCGCACGCTCTTGGAGCCGGGCAGGATCACGAGGTCCGCGGGAGGCGGCGCCTCGCTCGGATATACGAAGCGAAGGTCGACCTGCATATGCAGGCGCAGCGGATCGAAATCGGTGTGGTTGCTGATCCGCGGCGTGACCGGAACGACCACCCGCAGAGCCCCGGCGCTCGCGCCTCTCTGTCCGGATTCGATCGCATCTTCCGCCTCCAGATGCAGACCGTGGAGATAAGGCAGTACGCCCAAAACCGGCTTGCCGGTCTCCCGCTCCAGCCAGTCCAGCCCCGGTTGCAGCAGAGCGATGTCGCCGCGGAAGCGGTTGATGACGAAGCCGGCCACCCGTGCCCGTTCGCTTTCCGACAAGAGCGCAAGAGTGCCGACCAGATGGGCGAACACGCCACCCCGGTCGATGTCGGCGATCAGAATCACCGGGCAGTCCACGGCTTCCGCGAAACCCATGTTCGCGATGTCGCCTTCCCGCAGATTGATTTCCGCCGGCGAGCCCGCGCCTTCCGCGACGATGGCATCGAACCGGGCCGCGAGCCTTCCGTGGGACTCCATCACCGCGCGGCGGGCGATGCGCTTGTAGGCGTGGTAGTCCTGAGCGTCCAGATTGCCGATGGCCCTGCCCTGGACGATGACCTGAGCGCCCGTGTCGGTATTGGGTTTCAGGAGCACCGGGTTCATGTCGGTGTGAGGTTCCAATCCAGCCGCCCGAGCCTGTACCGCCTGGGCGCGGCCTATCTCGCCTCCGTCCTCGGTGACGGCGCTGTTCAGCGCCATATTCTGCGGCTTGAACGGCGCGACTCTCACGCCGCGCCTGGCCAACAAGCGGCACAGGGCGGCGACCAGCGTGCTCTTGCCGGCGTCGGACGTGGTGCCCTGAACCATCAGCGTTCGGGCCGTCATAGATCCACCTCCAGGCCGGCCAGCACCGCCGCGTACACTGCCCGCGCCAGCCTGCCGCCCCACACCGAACGCGGTCCGGCGAAGGATTCCGCCGGGCCGTCCGACCGACAGAGCACGCACACCGCGTCGGTGGCCGTGCCGGTCCCCGGCACGCGCGCCTGCCACAGCGCCTGCGCCTTGGCTTCGGCCGCCGTGGCGACGGCATTGACCAGGGCGGCCTCGCTCAAGCGAACCGGCAATTGCACAACCAGGTTGATGGTACCCGGCCGGTAATCGCCCGACGGCGTATCGGCCGCCGCCCATATCGGCTGAGCGATGCCCACGGTGGTGTCGGCGGCGACCTCGCCATCGCTCGCTCGCCGATAGCCGCGCACATCGCAGGCGGTGAGCAATCCGGCACCGGAGCCGGCAAGGCCGCAGGCGGCGGCGATCTCGGCCACGTGGGCGGCGGGATCGGTCCGGCGGTAATCGGATGGCACTTGCGCGTTCAGTATCCACCCCACAACCGATAAGCCGCCGCCGGACACCGCCGAGGAAATCGCCTGTCGGTGCGAGCCGAAGCGCCAAATCAGGCAGGGCAGCGGTCGGCCGCCGTAACGGTGTTGCCCCAGCGTCGGGTGCACGGCCAGGCAAGCAGGACACGCCTGGCGGCGTGTTTCCTCGCTCATTCGATTCATCTCGCGAGCAAGGCCATCGCCAGGCGCTCCGAGGCCGAGGCGCTCCCCGGCAGCCCCAAACGCAAGCCCGGAGGATTGGCGAACCGCCGGGTCAGAATGCCTTGCCGGGCCAACGCCTCCTGACGTCGAGCCGCTTTGACACCGGGACACCATTGAAACAAGGCGCAGCCGCCGGCGGACTTGAGGCCGCCGGCGGCCAACAGATCCGCCAGCTGGCGGGCGTTTTCGGGCAACCGTTGCCGGGCGGCTTCCTGCCAGCGGCTATCCGCCAACGCCTCCCGAGCCACCCAGCGCGAGGGTCCGGCCACCGCCCACGGACCGAGCAGAGCCGCCAAGCGTTCGAGCAGCTCCGGTTCCGCCAGCACGAAGCCCACCCGGATGCCGGCCAGTCCGAAGAATTTGCCCAGGGAACGCAGCACGATGAGCCCCGGGCGCGGACAGTAGGCGGCGAGACTGAATTCGGGCGTAGGGTCCATGTAGGCTTCGTCCACCACCAGCCAGCCGCCGCGCGCTGCAAGCCTCTCCTGCCAGGCCAGAAGTATTTCCGGCGCGAAACGATGGCCGGTCGGATTATTGGGATTGATCGCCACCAGCACGTCCCAGGGCGTGGAACCGGGACCGCGGGCGATGGTTTCCGGCGCAACCCCGACCACCTTGTGGCCGGCGCGGCGCCAGGCATGGGCGTGTTCGGCATAACCGGGGTGGATGACGCCCACCCGCTTAGCATGGAGCAGCGCCGGCAGCGCCTGAATCGCCGCCTGGGAGCCCGCCACGGGAAAAATGCTGTCGCAGCCATAATAGGCCGAAGCGGCCCTCTCCAGTCCGTCATCGTCTTCCGGAAGGCGCACCCAAACCTCGGCCGGAACCGCGGGCACGGGCCACCCGGCGGGATTGACGCCGGTGGATAGGTCCAACCAGTCGGACAAGGGAATACCATACCGCCTAGCCGCGGCACGCAAACGACCGCCGTGTTCAAGCACCGAACAATCCTCCCGTAAAAAACAAGGCCAGCCACAGCCGTGCTCCGCGCCGGACCAGGGCCACGGCATGGGGAATGTCCGCCGCGCCGGGCGGATATCCGTATCCCAAGGCTGGCCGTGCATGCCACTCGCCACGATAACGGGCAGGCCCGCCGAGCGCGAGCCGCAAAGCCCCCGCGCCCGACGCCATCACCGGCCCGGCGTTGGGGCTGTCCCATCCACCGGCCTGCGTGCGCCAGCAATACAAAGCCTGCCGAGCATCGCCCAAGAGTGCATAGGTCAGCGCCGCCAGCCTCGCCGGAACATAATTCAGCGCATCGTCCAGCCGCGCCGCCGCCCAGCCGAAGTAAAAAAAGCGTTCGCTCTTGTAGCCCCACATGGCATCCAGGGTATTCGCCAGCCGGTACAGCACCGCGCCGGGCGCGCCGGCCAGAGCGAACCAGAACAGCGCGCCGAACACCGCGTCGTTGCCATTCTCCAGCACAGATTCGACGGCGGCCCGCGCGACATCGCCGGATTTCATGTCGCCGGTGTCGCGGCTCACCATATACCCCACCCTACGCCGCGCCTCGGCCAAATCGCCGGCCGCGAGCGCATCCTGCACAGCCCCCGCGTGTTCGCCGAGACTCCTGAGGCCCAATGCCGCGTACAGCGCCAAAACGCCGAACGCGGCGCCGAATATGGGAATGGATTCCAGCCAGGCTGCAAACACTGTGAACGGAGCCGTCAGCAGCAAAACCGCAATAACGCCCAAAAATCGTGCACGGATTCCCTGCCGTCCGAGCGAGGAATTCCACCGGGCTTCCAGCGCTTCCGCCAACCGCCCGAAACCCACCAGGGGGTGAAAACGGCGGGGTTCGCCCAAGAGCCCATCCAGCAGCACGGCGGCCACGGCCAGGATCGCGGTCATGCCCGATTCTCCGCCCAGCGCCGGACGATGCCGGCCAGTTGGTCCAGCCCGTCGGTCAATGCCGCGGGACCGGGCTGAAGGATATCGCTGGATTTGATTTCGTGGAGTTCCCCGTCGCGCATTGCGGGAATTGTCTCCCAGCCGGCGCGTGCAGCGACTTGCTCCGGCCGGAACTTCTTCCCGCACCAGGAGCCGACGATGATGTCCGGCGCGCGCCGGACCACCTCGTGCGGGTCTTGGATGATGCGGCTGCCGGCGAGAGGCTGGGCGGCGAATTCGGCGAAGACGTTCTCTCCGCCGGCCAGCGCGATGAGTTCGGACACCCAAAGAATGCCGGAGATCAGAGGCTGGTCCCATTCCTCGAAATAGACTCTGGGGCGGACCGGCAGCGACTCGGCGCCACGGCGTACGGTTTCCATATGCGCGCTAAGGCTATCGATCAAGGCCCGCGCCTTGTCCTCACCCCCCACCAGTGCGCCCAGCGTGCGGATCATGGCGAGAATCCCGTCCACCGAACGGTGGTTGAACACGTGCACCGTTACGCCCGCCTTGATCAGGTCGCGGGCGATATCCGCCTGCAGATTGGAAAAACCCAGCACCAAATCGGGTTGCAAATCCAAGATCTTGTCGATTTTGGCGCTGGTGAAGGCGGAGACCTTGAGCTTTTCCTTGCGCGCTCGCGGCGGCCGCACGGTAAATCCGGAAATGCCGACGATGCGGTGTTCCTCGCCCAATAAATAGAGCGTCTCCGTGGTTTCCTCGGTCAGGCAGACGATGCGTTCCGGCAGCAGTTTCGGATTCATGACGCAAAAAGAGCCGCCACGGCGGCGGGATTCGATGGAAAGTAAAGATGCAAAAAGGAAGCCATCAAGCGCCTGTCCAGGTAAACGGCTTCGGGCTGGCCGTGGCCCTTCGCGGCAAAGGTGTTGGCGAAGGGCGCGAGATCCACCTCCGCCCGGGCATGATGAAAGGTATGACCGCGCAGGCTACCTTCAGGCAGCTCCAGCCCGTGCAGCCCCAGATTGGCCAGCCGCGTCTGCATGACGGAGCGGCCGGGCAGCAGCCCTGCCATCTCGGCCTGATGCCCTTGGGAATCGGCAAGCGTTTCCAGGAGATACAAAAGGCCCCCGCATTCGGCGAGGATGGGCTTGCCCGCCGAATGGTGGCTGCGCAGCGCTTCCTTCATGGCCCGGTTGGCGGCCAGCCGGTCGAGGTGCAGTTCCGGGTAGCCGCCCGGCAGCCAGACGGCATCGGCTTCGGGCAAAGCGCTATCCGCCAGCGGCGAAAAGAACGCCAGGTTCGCGCCCAGGGCGCGCAAGGTATCGAGATTGGCCGGATAGAGAAAGCAGAAGGCGGCATCGCGCGCCACCGCGATCGTCACGCCTGCCAGCGGGCCGATCGGAACTTCGGATTCGATCGACAAGAACTCCACCGGCGGCGGCAATTCGGCCAGCGGCGTACCTTCCAGCGCATCGGCCACGGCGTCGATACGGGCTTCGAGGTCGGCGATTTCTTCCGCAGGGTGGAGGCCCAGATGGCGCTCCGGCAACGCGAAATCCGCCTCGCGCGGCAAGGCCCCGCGCCAGACGGCAGGATCGGGCAAGCCGGCGCGGAGCAATTCCGCATGTCCCGCGCTGCCGACCCGGTTGGCCAAAACTCCGGTAAACGGCAGATCCTTGTTAAACGTGGAAAGACCGTGGGCGACAGCCGCGAAGGTTTGGGCCATCGCGGAAGCATCGATCACCGCCAGGACGGGAATGCCGAACAAAACCGCGAGATCGGCGCTGGAGGGCGTGCCGTCGTAAAGCCCCATCACGCCTTCGACCAGGATCAGATCGGCATCGCCGGCCGCTTCGTGCAATAGGCGGCGGCAATGAGATTCGCCGCACATCCATAGGTCGAGGTTATAAACCGGCGCGCCGCTTGCCTTCTCCAACACCATCGGGTCGAGGAAGTCGGGCCCGGTCTTGAACACCCGTACCCTTCGGCCCTGGCGGGCGTACAGCCGGGCGAGACCCGCCGTGACGGTGGTCTTGCCCTGGCCCGAGGCGGGCGCGGAGATCAAGAGAGCGGGACAGCGGCTCATGGCTTAGAGGGTGTGTGAGAAGCTACTGCGCGACCCGATGGCGGCGTCGCGCGGTGCTCGAAGTCCTCATGTACCACTCGTACACTCCGGTTTCTGCGCTCCGGGCTCCTTGCCCTCGGGCCGCTCGCTACGCTTCTCACACACCCTCTTAGGCAGCTTCGCGGGTCGGCCCCAGCCGTTCTCGAAAACGGTCTCTTCCGCCGGGCGGCGCGTGTCCCAGCCTACCGTTTCCAGCAAGGGTTCCGGATAGAAGGCGTCCACATGCCCCAGGCAGAGCACCGCCACCGGCCGGGCGCCCTCCGGCAGATTCAGCAATTGGGCCAATTCGTCCGGTTCGAACAGCGAGACCCAGCCCATCCCCAGCCCTTCCGCGCGAGCGGCGAGCCACAGGTTCTGAATGGCGCAGGCGACCGAACACAAATCCATCTCCGGCAGCGTGCGCCGGCCCAGAATATAACGTTCGCGTCCCTCGGTCAGCGCTGCGACCAGCAGTTCGCCGCACTCCAGGATGCCTTCGAGCTTCAGGCGCCGCACCTCTTCCGCCCGCTCGCCGCAGGCCGCGGCGGTCTCTTCGCATTCCGCCCTTACCAAAGCATGGATGGCGCGGCGAAGCGACGGATCGGTGATGCGTATGAATCGCCAGGGCTGCATGTAACCCACGGAGGGAGCGAAGCGAGCGGCTTCGAGCAGCCGCTGCAATACCGCCGGATCGATCGCGCCGGGGCGGAAATGGCGGGTGTCGCGCCGTTCCCGGATGACCCGGTAAATCGCGACACGGTCGTCGTCCGGGTAGCGATGTTCCGTCATTGGTATTCCGTCATTAGAGATCGATGCCGGCTTGCGCCCGCACGCCGGCCCCATAGGCATGCTTGACATCGCGCATCTCGGTCACGGTGTCCGCGGCGTCGATCAGCCCTTGCGGCGCGCCGCGCCCGGTAACCACCACGTGCTGCATGGGCGGGCGCGCAGCAAGATCCATCAGCACCCTCTCGATGTCCAGATAACCGTATTTCAGGGGATAGGTGAGTTCATCCAGAACCACGAGTCCATAACCCGGATCGGTGAGCATGGCGCGGGCTGTTTCCCAGCCTTCGCGGGCGACGGCGGTATCCCGTTCGAGGTCCTGCGTCTCCCAGGTAAAACCCTCGCCCAGCACCCGCCATTCCACGTCCGGTTGCCGCCGGAAGAAGGCCTCTTCCCCGGTATCCGAACGGCCCTTGATGAACTGGCACACGCCCACCTTCATGCCGTGCCCCAGAGCGCGGGCGACCATGCCGAACGCGGAAGAGGACTTGCCCTTGCCGTTGCCGGTGAGGACCAACAGCAGGCCCTTGTCCAGCGTGGCTAGTGCGATGGCGCTGTCGACGACCGCCTTCTTGCGCGCCATCCGCCGGCGGTGGCGTTCCTCTCGCGACGAATCCGACATGGGGGACCTGCGTCAGTGCGCCTGACGTCCGTCGTCTTCAGCGGACCGCCCAGGTCTGGCCAAGCCGAAGGCCAGATGAACCAGGATTGCCGCCGTGATGTACAGCGCAATGCCTTCCAGCGCATGCGGGAAGTATCGGGCCAGCCGTGCGCCGAATTCGGCGAAGCTGGTTTCCTCAAAACGCCCGGAGAAGAAGTAAAAACCGCCGCTGGTCAGGAGTTCGCAGATTGCGGCACCGGTCACCAGAGCCAAGGCCAGCAACGGCAGGGTGGAGAACCGGAAATGGTAACGGCGCGCGTACCAGCGGCCCGCCAGCCACAATGCGGCGTAGGCCGGCAAAAGGAATCCGTAGGCCGGGCTGACGCAGAAATCGCTGACGCCCAACCAAGTAATGGCCACGTAATCGCTGACCACAGCCAGCCCGAGCAAGGCCGGGAAAGCCCAGACCGAGCGCAGATAGAAACCGGCGAGGAAGAAGACCGCCCACGACGCGTCGGGCAAATGAGTGATGCTCGCGAAATGGTGGCTGCGGGTAGCGGCCATGAGTACGGCCAGCCCCAGGGCGATAGACCAAACGTTCTTCGATGTCGTGTCATGCATGTCGGATCTCCATGGTTGTAGTTAGTTGTGCCGGGCGCTCATCCCCGACGAGGATGTCGTAAAAGTCGCTCCCGGAATGTAGGGCGGGTTAGCCCTTCGACAGGCTCAGGACAGGCCCTTCGACTTAGCTCAGGACAGGCTCCCTCGCGTAACCCGCCGATCCCGGAAAATAGCGGATTAAGGCAGGGTACCGCCTGATCCGCCCTACAAAGCTGAAATTACAAGGCATCCGGCGCGTAGCGCACGGTCAGGAAGAAATTCAAGTCGTCCTGATAGAAAAAACGGGCAGTCTGATACTGCTTGTTCAACAGATTAGCCACCCGCCCCTCCAGAGACAAGCCCCGATACAGATCCACGCTGGCGCGCAGATCGACCGTCACGTAACCCGCCAGCCGCTGGGTGTTGGCCACATCGTCGAAACGGCGGCCCTCGCCGTAAACGGTCGTTCCGACCCGAACCGGACCGACCGAGCGGTCCACGTCGAACCGGAACATGGTCTGCGCGCGGCGCGGCAGCCGATTGCCATTATTGGCTCCTTCGGACAGATTTTCGGGATCGATCAGGCTCAAATTGGCCGCGATGTCGAAGCCCCACAGCCGAGTCGAGGCCTGGGCTTCGAGGCCGAGTATGCGCGCCCGGTCCAGGTTTTCGGCGAAGCAGCTCACCTGGCCGCACACGGTGGCGATCATGTCGTCGATCTCCGTGTGATAGCCGTTGAGCGCCCAGGCCACGTCCCAGTGCTGTCCGCTGATTCCGACTTCCCAGCTCTCCGAGGTTTCCGGCTCAAGCATCGGATTGCCGAAACCGGGGAAATAAAGTTCGTTGAAGGTGGGCGCCTTGAAGGCCTTGCCCCAGGACGCGCTCAGGCGAATGCCGTTGTCGAAGCCATAGCCCAAGGCCACATTGCCGGTGGGATAGACGCCGAACTGTTCGTTATCGTCGACGCGCGTACCCAATACCGCGTCGAATCCGCCCAGGGTCAGCTGGTACTGGGCGAAACCGGCCTTGTCGTCGCGCGAATCCACGGCATAGTCGGTCGTGCTGTCGACCTGATCGTTGTAGTAGTCCAGCCCCAGAGTCAAAAGGTGCCCCTCGGCCAACGCGAAATCGTTCTGCCAGGTGACGTTGACCCGCTGAGTGTCGAAAGTGCTGCTGAACCGCCGATCCCTGAAGTTGTCCGACTCGTCCAGGGTGCGGCCTGCCCTGAGGCTCGTGGTCCAGAATTCGAACGGCGAATATTTCAGGCGGCCGCCCACCATTTGCTGCACGAAGGTCGAGCGGTTCTGCAAATTGCCGTCGAACTCGTTCTCGCCTTCCGCGTGCAACAGATTGCCCTCGATTTCCAGGCCGTTGTCGAAGCGGTAGCCGGCGCGAGCGCTGCCCGAAGTGTTGCGATAGCCGTCGTCGTCGGGCTGACGGGTGAAGCAGCCCCCGCCGCCCAAGCTGAAAGGCCGCCCGGCGCATGCGTTGAAGCCGCGCGTTTCCAAACGCGAACCGTTCAGGCTGTACCACGCCCGGTCGTTGCCCCCGGATACGCCGCCGGTAGCCTTGTACATCGAATGGCTGCCCGCGCCGAAACTCAGGTAAGGCTTGAAACCCTCGCCGCCCTTGCGGGTGAAGATCTGGATCACCCCGCCGATCGCCTCCGAACCGTACAGGCTGGAGCGCGGCCCACGGACGATCTCGATGCGTTCGATCTGGTCGATGGGGATGTCCTGGAAGGCCGTGATTCCGGTAGTGGCCGATCCGGCGCGGACGCCGTCTATCAGTACCAGCACATGACCGGATTCGGTTCCGCGCAGGAACACCGAAGTGGACTTTCCCAGACCGCCGTTGTTGGCGATCGACAGGCCGGGCACGCCACGCAGGACCTCCTGCACGGACTGCGCCTGCCGGCGCTCGATTTCGTCGCGGTCGATGACGGTGACCGAGGCCAGCGATTCCTCGACGCTCCGCTCCGTTCGAGTGGCGGTAACGGTAACGGTTTCGAGCCGGGAAAGATAGGCATCGTCGGCACGGACCGACGGCAGACAAAAAAACAGCAATGCCGCCTCTAGGCAGCGGTTTTCGATTTTCATGTTCGATGACTTCCCCCGAGCACACCCGCGCGGGATAGGATTGCGCAAAGCACACGGAGGAAGCCGCGGACGCATTAGTCCGGGAGGCCGATCGAACGACCGGAGGCTTGCCCTGCGGGGTGAAATACAAGGATGTATTTCTACAGGATTTACCGGAAGCGCTTAGAGTTCCCCCTCCCGTCTGGAGAAGGAGCTGAATGCATAAGTCCTGTCCTAGGTAAAGGCCATCCAGGCGTCGCCCTCCGCGATGCCGACCTGGCTTCAGGCCGGTCTCCGGGCTCGCGAGCGGGGGTCCTCCCCGGAACAGCGCCTTCCCGCGCTCTAAAAGCGCAGTGGCATTGTGCTGTTCCTCAACTCGCTTACCGTTGCGGGGGCAGCGCCGGCCTTGTTCCTCATGAGTCAGGAACGCACCGGCTTCCCGTTTAATCCCGGCCGTAGAGCTCGCCGGGACACCTGAAGCGGTCGGCAGGTTAATCGATGGACGGGAAGGCGTCAATAAAAAGTGAATGGCATAACAATCGGCACACGGCAGGGTGTCGCAAAAGTAAGCCGGGACAACGAAGGAATCCCAGAAATCCATCTGGTGTGCTGGTTCCCGAACTCCCGTTTGGGAACCCGTCTTGAGAAGCTCCTGCTTCTCAGCGCGCGTCCGGTTTCGGGAAGCCAGAGCTTCCCGATATAGCTCCCAAGCGGGAGCATGGGAGCTGACGAAATATAATGAGCCGCACCGTGGACGCCCTACCCCTTGTCGCACCCGATCGGTACTACCCATGACCCTTTCGGCTTCGTGGTCCGTGCGTCGCCGGCAACCGGCAATTTCTCTCGGGTCAGGCGTTCGACATCGGCAACGGTCACGAGATAGCGGTCGAGTTCCTTTTCGACCGCATCCTTCGTGTTCGGCACGATCCACGCGATAGCCCGGCCGTCCCCGCGCACGATCACCTTCCAAAAAGCGTCCGGCGTTTTCACGCCGTGAGATTTCACGAAATAGTCGTCGGCGGGATTGTGTCCCCAGATCACCCCGCCGATCACCAATAGCTCGTCGATATCCCGATAGCACTCGACGATTTCCTCGGTGAGCTTCCATGCACCGCGATTCATCTGGGAAGTCTGCGGCAGGATATTGGTCATGAAGTTGCTCTGCCGGATCGCCACCGCCGAAGCATCGAGATGGTTGGCCGGAACCTGGTGCCCGCGGTCGTAGCCGTGGCCGTAACCCTTCGCGCTGGTTTGCTGGCATTCCTTCGGCACGTAGGGATCAATCTTGAAGTGGTCGGCGCGAGGCTCGCTGCCGTCGTCGCGCTGGGCGTTGTAGCGGAATTTCACCGCGCCGCGCTTCTCGCAGTCGATCCATACCGTGAAGCCTTCGTAGTCGAGGCGGAGCAGGTTTCCTTCGCGGTGAATCTCGGTCGGCGGGACGGCCGTCTTATCGGCGCGCAACGCCGGGTACGCAGGGACGCCGCCACGGGGAACACCGGTACAAGCGGCAAGCACCGCGGAGAAGATCAGGGGCAGTAAAGCAAGACGTCTCATGGCTCGGAACAAAAAAGCGCGGAGTCTATCAAAACCGCGTGGAACGATCGAACCTTCTTGGAAAGGGCCGTTAAGGAAGCTCCGAACAAGCGGATTCCGTTCATACCCCTTCGACAGGCTCAGGAGAGCCTTCGACAAGCCTATCCTGAGCCTGCCGAAGGGCCTGTCCTGAGCCCTTCGACTTCACTCAGGACAGGCCTGTCGAAGGACTTAATCAGAGCTTCTTTAACGGCTTAGACACGCCCTACCGGGCATTGACAGCCGCGGCGAAAATTGTGATCTTTTCAAGGAACCGATCGACCGGCGGGCGGTTAGCTCAGCGGGAGAGCACTGCCTTCACACGGCAGGGGTCGCAGGTTCGAACCCTGCACCGCCCACCATAGATTCAATAACTTAGATCAGATTCCCGGTACTCGGCAGGGGTGAGCACTCAAATCCACTTCTAAAGACCCCTGCTTCCCAGGCTCCAAAAATGCCACGGTGACGACCATTTGATTTCGCCACGGCAACAAAAAACCCGGCCGCTTTCGCGAACCGGGTTGTCGCTCGAAGGTTTCCCGTTCAGGATCGGCAAGCGGCAAGCTCCCGCTCAGAATCCCGGAGTTCCTTAATCAGTTCGCCGGCCTTTTGGACTCGCTGCGCGATGTCGCGGATTACGTAATAAAGTCCGCTAATCGCTGGCGCGTACTCGATTAAAGCGGGGTTACCCCAGGCGCCGATGATTCGATCAATCGTCGGCGGGTTTTGGCGTATCACGCAAAAGCTCTTTTATGCTCTCCAGGAAATCAGCGGATTCCAACAACCTGTTTCGCGCCACTCCAACGATTTCCGCTAGCCCGTGCCCCTTTCAACGTCTGGCAAATCCATGGTTCGCTCAGCCTCAGCGTGTGCAACATAATCGTCTATTGCAGCACCGACAACGGCCAGCATGGTACTTGTCATGACCAGCGTGTGCGCCACGGCTTGGCATTCGGATTTGAGCGATGCTTTCATGAGTTCCCCCTTCAATCTGATCCCACCGGTTCGAATATCAGCTTTTCGGCCCGCTCGATCCGGGAATCGACTTCATCGAGCAGCTTGTTTGCTCCGAAAACCGTTGTCTGCGTCCAGCCGTCGGACGCTGCAACTGCCGATCGCAACAAATCGAGCATGGCCCGCGCCTCTTCCAGCGCATCAGCCGTGCTTGCGGGGTCGTGGGTGGTGTGGGATTCGTTTGACATGGTGAATTGCTCCAGTTGAACGAGCGCCACCAGAATGAGGGTGGCACGGCCTCAACTACAGCACACAGACTGCTCGGCTTATTCGTCCGGTTTCCCGGCTTATCTCACCGTATCGACCGCACCATAAATCGGTGCTCGCCTTTCGCAAGGCGCAAAAAAACCGCAAGGCTTACGGGTTCGGGGTCCGCTTTCTGTTTAGTAGTGCGTCCAGCAGACGCCGGGCGGGTCGGGGGAGTCAAGGTCCGCTGAAAAGACCTTTGAAATCAACAAACGTCGGTAAGATCGGCGGTCGCATCGAGCATCCACCCGAGCTGCGCCGCGAAAAGCGCGCGCCACGCTTTGCGGTCCACTCCTACGAACATGCGCGGGCGATGATGACTCAGGACATGTAGGACCTATACGACGTATAGGTCCTAGTTCACTGTTCCGTCAAGAAGTTGATGGTCAGCTCGGACCGCTGGTTAATCCGACTTCCAGGTGATCTGCGTGATGGCGTTCATGTCCTCGAATTTGTCGTCGTGGCACGACGGGGTCGAACTCGTCAGCGACAACGTGTGCGTGTCCTGCGACGTGACGAAGCTCATGTGGAGACTCCCTGACCCCATTCCCTTTGGCCCCTGGCCGAAGACATAAATGGCCGACTTGCGGGCGATCCCGTCGAAGTACTGGTAAACGATCGACATGACACACGCCCCGTTGTTGCCAACGATGATCTGGGACAGGTCGGTGGTGCCGTTGATCGACACCTGTGAGCCGTTGGGGTCGCCCAACGGCAGATTGCCGTAGGCCGTGCCCGACGTTTTCCCCGCGTCACTTGTGGTGAACTCGTACACCTGCGTGTTGATGGAACCACATCCTGTCGGATTGGTGTTGCTGCTCATGGTCATTCTCCTTTTCTTTTTCATAGATCCCGCCCGTCACCTTAGCCGGGCTACCGCTTGCAATTTATCACCCAACGGAGGGAGCGGTCCTTTCAGCCTAGGCCAGAATCGGTGGAATGCAAGGTTCGGCACGGTTGAATGATTCCGTGACAGAATCAAATGGTCGGGATAGACTGATTCCGTCACGAAATCACAAGGTACGAACATGACACGCGGAGGGAAGCGGTCCGGCGCCGGCCGGAAACGGAAATGGAACTGCGAGACGGTCACCATGCGGGTGCCGGCGCATTTGGTCGGCGAGATTCAGGCATTCATCGAGCAGCGCATGGGTGAAGCTCACAAGGGGCCCGACAACCCGCCCGCACCCGAACCGCTGGAACTGTGGCAGGGCGATAAACGATGTCAGGCGGCCACGTCCGGCGGCAGATGACGAATGAATTTCTCGAACAGCGCATCCCAATCGGTGGGCGGCGGCTCGACGTTTTGCAACGACCGCGCGGCCTCCAGGCGCGCCAAGCGCTGTCTTAGGTTCATCGATGAATTCCTCCCGTCATGCCCGCCCCAACGCCAGGTCCAATTCGGGCGGCGAGAGATTGAGCTTTTCGCGCATTGTCTTATCGCTGTCGCCGGCTGCACTCAGGGCAGTCACTTTTTCAACGAGTTCGCAATGCGCTTTCTCTTCCGGAAGATCGATCACACGATTTGCAGCAAACCCCACGGCCTGAGCAAGCGGGGTCAGTTCGTCGGTCAACTGCTTCAGCACCCGAGGCATGGCATCTATGATCGCCGCCAGTTCAAGCCGGCGCACGACAAGGCTTTGCAGGTCGATTTCGTCACCGGCCTTGATCGCCGCATAGACGGCGCCTTCAACTTGCGTCAAGGTCGGCTTGGCACGCATCGAGGAACGAAACCGCTCGTTTGAGAATGGCGTCGTGTTCCTGACGCGCCTTCATTGCTTCTTCGTGCCTGGCTTCGGCTTCGGCGATACGCTCATCAAATTTGTGGTCGGTGATTTTTAAACCTCGTTTTGGTCATAAGCCTCTGTACAGGCGCTTGAGAATCTCAAGGGCCCGAGTCAGATACCTAAGTGATGAATCGGGATTTGGATTGATCGTATTGGCTTAACCATGACACGCATGACGACGGGCGGTGGAAGGTTGCGAGTGGTTATGCCGTGGATAACTGATGGCCGGTACATGCCGGCCACTGCGCTGACTTTTGGAGACCAGACATTGGCCAGCTCATGCCGCTTGGTGAGCGGCTTGTAAACACCGATAGCACCTAACAGGATGGTGAAAAACTCCCCGATCTTTCCCCTTACCCCTCCCCGGAAGGCTTTTTTTGGGCGGGAAATCGGGTTTTCCGCCGGTCTGTCCGGCCTTTCTGCCCCCGAGCCAGGGCTTTTCCGCCCCCTTCGTCCGCTTCTGGGCAGACTTCGGGCGCCCCCCGCCTCAGGCAGGCGCTGCCCGCGCCTCGGATCTAAAGCTCCCTATTGCGCGGCCTATCGATATGTTCCATCGGTGCCAATTCAATTCGATCGGCAGTGACGTGGCAATGCGGCGCGCCATTGGCAATGTTGTAACTGTTGCGGTGATGGAAGGGGCGAAAGCTGTCTGCGCGCTCCGACACATCGGGCATGACTTTCTCGATTTTCCAGCCGAATTCGGTATCCGTGACGCCGTAATGCTCTCGGTATATCCAGGCACCGCATTCGTCCTTGCGCCATTGGGTGGCGTCGTGATCCTGCATGACGCGACCTTTCTCCCAGATGGTTTGAATGGTGTCCTCATCAAAAGTCATTTGTGGCCTCTATCAGGAAGGGGGTTTCTCTGTCATCAGGTGGTTCAGGCTAGGCGCTCCGTGCACCGCATCGGCCAGAGCCGATGCGGTAAGCCATCGGTCAGCGACAGCCAAAGCAACATCCAGCCGGAAAACATCAGGTCGATGCCCACTAAAAGGCCCAATAACCAAATGGCAGCGGCCGGCCATTGGGCAATGACCAGGAGCCCGAGCAGCATCGAGAGGACTCCTCCGGCGAGCGGCAAACCCCAATGTTCCAAGGGGCGCAGCCGGAGCGCTTGGGCGATACGAAAAGCGCCGTTGGCCAGAAAGAGTATCGCGATCAGGAATGTGATCGACGGGATGCCGCTCATGGGGAACAAGATCAGTAACTGGCCGACCGCAAGGGTGAGCAGACCACTTAAGAGTGACGGCCAAAAGCCGACCCGGTGTCGCAGGCGAAAGGCATGGAGGCCCTGCGCGATGCCGGAGAAGACCAGAATCCAGGCGATCGTCAGTTCCGTCGCCAGAGTGGCGACGAACGGAAAGAAGATCGCAGCCACGCCTAGAAGGATCAACCGATGCCAAGTACGAGCCCCCCCTTCCAATGTTCCCGCACACCATCCATTCCCGCGCGCGAAGCAGTCGAAGAGGACCGTAAGGATGAGAGGCGCATAAGATATGTCCTTATATCGAAATATCGAAGCCCATTTATGGACAATGACGATCTGGAATCGTTTTTGTTCAAATTGTGTCTATTCCCGGTTGCTACGAGCTCCGTGGAGCTGGCTGGCTCGCCTCACCGGCGTCCACATGCAGCGGTGGGGACGAAAGGACAGGCGGCTTGGGAAGCCCAGCGGCATTTTGGTGTTATGAGCGCCAAGTTGACTATCCGACTAGGCTTGAAATCACGGCACTGAGAAGAAAGAGAACAAGCCCGCAGAGGATAGAGTCCAAACGCATATCGAAGGCTCCGGCGGGCAGTGGCTCAACGCCGGGCGGTCCGGCAGACGGGCTATCTACGAGATCAAAGGAGGCGTATCGAAATGACGGAGATTCCAAACTGGTGGATGAAGGGTGATTGGTTCGACGCCTGTAGCTGCAACGTTCCCTGTCCTTGTACCTTCGCCCAGGCGCCGACGGGTAACCACTGCGAAGGCATCATGGCTTACCACATCCGTGAAGGTGCCTTCGGAAGCGTCCGGCTCGACGACCTCGCTTACTGGCGGGCCGAGATTCCCGGGCGGGCGAAGGCATTTGCCGAGGCGCTCTCGGGTCCGACCACGCCCGCTGGCGCTAGGGTGCAGCTCCACAATGCGCCCGGGTCGGAGGTGGGCCCCGGCCAGATCGCCACCTGGGCGCGGGCCTCGGATAACGAAGTGGACGCCTTCGGCTTTAGGTGGAACTGGACCGGTCCTGTCTAGCTCCCTCTTCCGGTCCCCTCGGACTCCGCCGGACCCCAGCCAGCCGGCGCAGCGTGGGAACGAGAGGACGAGACGTCGCAATCCGTTTCTCTTCCCCATCTCGCTGAACTCGGAGTCTTCCGGTGAACGCCGCGGGTGATGACCCGGTCCAAAACCTAAGCAATCGATCTTTCCTAAGGCGGCGATTCATGAGAGCCGAACATCCAAGCCTAGCCCGCCGGCTGTTGCTGCAATGCCTTGCCTTGACTGCCGGAATGTTTACCGTAGGCGGCGCGTTTGCCGCGGAACCGACTCGAACGCCGCGGCAAACCCAGGGTCCTTTTTATCCGAACCGGCTCCCGCCGGACACCGACAACGACCTTCTGATCGTGAACGACTCCGTCACGCCGGCAGCCGGGGACGTGACGCATCTCACGGGACGGATTCTCGGCCCGGCCGGAGAGCCCGTTCCCAATGCCATCGTCGAAATCTGGCAGGTGGATCATCAGGGCATTTACTTGCACACCGCGAGTCCCAATCGTGAACGGCGCGACGAGAATTTCCAGGGCTTCGGGCGATGCCTGACCGGTCCAGGCGGCGAGTACTACTTCCGCACCATCAAACCCGTGCCTTATGCCGCCGGCGTCCAGCGCACGCCGCACATTCACGTCATCGTCAACAAAGGCGGGCAGCGGATGCTGACCACGCAGCTGTACGTCAAGGGCCATCCGTTGAATGAACAGGACTTCGTTCTCAAAGGCATCCGGGACAAGGCGGCTCGCGAATCGGTCCTGGTCGATTTCACGCCGGCCGCCGATTCGCGGATCGGGGGACTGACAGCACGTTTTGACATCGTGATCGGGAAAACTCCGGAAGCCCCCTTGGAAGACTAGCAGGGCGTCGGCAAAGAATTGCCGACCTACTCCGGCTTCTTTCTCCTCTTCTTTTGGCCGTATGCCGCTCGGCCAAAACAAATGTCAAAAAAAGAGTGCCGGATCGGGCTCTTTTCGAATTGGCGCAAGTCAAAGGGGAAGGGCTAACCCTTTCGGAGACTTTTTATGCCTAAGGATAACCCAACCAATAGTTACGAAGACTTTCTGCTGAACGAACTCGCGGGACTGAGCGGACTCGACGACGAAGAGATACGGGAGATTTTGAAGAAGATCGAGGAAGAGAAGGCTGAACACGAGAACGACGCCGCCGAGAAGAGACATTGAGCCGCTTTTTTGAGAGAAAACCCTGAAGCCGAAAAGGCGGAATATAAAAGCCCGGAACCGATTCCGGGCTTTTTCTTGGGCGAATCACGCCTCCGGCGCTCAGCCATGCGTCGTCGCTTTGAATTGCCTCAACAGCGCTCGCGCGGCACCTTCCGATGAGGCCGGGTTCTGCCCGGTAATCAAATGGCCGTCGGTCACCACATGTGGTTTCCAGTTCTCGGCTTTCGAATAGTTGCCGCCATTTTCGCGCAACATGTCTTCCACCAGGAACGGAACCACCTCGGTAAGCCCGATTTCTTCCTCCTCGGTGTTGGCGAAGCCGGTGACCGACTTTCCTCTCACCAGGGGAGAACCGTCCGCGGTCTTTGCATGGCGGAACGCGCCCGGTCCGTGGCACACCGCGGCCACGGGCTTGCCGGCCGCGTACACGGCTTCGATCAATGCGATGGAATCCGGATCTTCGGCGAGATCCCACATGGGGCCGTGGCCGCCGGGATAGAACACGGCATCGTAATCGGCATCCGAGACTAGCGACAGCTTGACGGTGTGGGCTAGCGCGACTTTCGCGGCCGGGTCCTGGTTGAAGCGCATGATCGACTCGGTTTGCGCATCCGGATGAAAGCTTTTGGGGTCCACCGGCGGCTGCCCGCCCTCGGGCGAAGCCAGAACAATGTCTACGCCGGCATCGCTGAAGACGTAGTACGGCGCGGCGAATTCTTCCAGCCAGAATCCGGTTCTCTCGCCCGTCGTGCCGAGCCTATCGTGTGAGGTCAATACCATCAGGATGTTCATCGTCGTTTCTCCATTCAGCTTACGGCCAAGGCGATCTTGCCGAAGTGGGCGCCCCGCTCCATGTGGCGAAGGGCATCGGGCAACTCGCCGAACCGAAACACGCGGTCCACCACGGGCCGCATCCGGTGCTGCGCGATGGCCTCGTTCATGGCCTCGAACATCGCTCGACTGCCGACGAAGATGCCTTGCACGCACATGTTCTTCATCAGAATGGGCGTGGGATCGACCTGGCCGCCGCCGGACAGAACGCCGATCAGGCTGATACGCCCGCCCATGCGCACGGCTCGGAGCGATTGGCCGAGGGTGCCGGCGCCGCCGACCTCGACGACATGATCGACGCCAACGCCGTCGGTGAGTTCGCGCACGAATCGGCCCCATTCGGGCGTGTTCTTGTAGTTGATGCCTTCCAAAGCGCCGAGATCGAGCGCTCGCGCAAGTTTTTCGTCACTGCTGGACGTGGCGATCACTCGCGCTCCGGACAGCTTCGCGAACTGCAACGCGAATAATGAGACGCCGCCGGTGCCCAACGTCAGCACCGTATCCCCCGCCTTGACCCGGCCCGAGGCGACCAGCGCATGCCAGGCGGTCACTGCGGCACAAGGCAAGGTTGCGGCCTCTTCGTCCGTGAGATGGTCCGGAACCGGAACGACGCCTTCCGCGTCGAGCACGACGTACTCCGCCGCCATGCCGGTATCACCGCCGCCCAGCGCGCTCTTGGTTTTCTCTTCGGTCAATTCGCCGTCCAGCCACTTGGGCATGAAGATGCCCGCGACCCGCTCCCCCGGCTTTAGGCGCGATACGCCCGGGCCGACGTCGACCACCTCGCCGACGCCGTCCGAGAGCGGCGTCATCGGCAAACGGAGATTCGGGTTATAGCTTCCGTTGACCAGCATCAGGTCGCGGTAGTTGAGCGACCACGCCCTCATTTTCAGAAGCACCTGCCCCGCGGCGGGCCGAGGCATCGGCCGCTCGACAAGAGCCAATGAATCGATGCCGAAGCCGCCTTGCAGTTCGTAGACCTTCATGAGTCGTCTCCTGATTCAAACTATACCCTGGTGTTATTCCAAATCGCCTTCAATCCGGAATTCATTGTCGTAGGGTGGGTTAGGCGCACATCAGCACTGACCGACCGCCGATCACTGCCCTTCGCTTGCGCCGTAACCCGCCGAGCGGCCTTCCATCGGTGGGTTAGGCGGAGCCTGTCCCGAGCGGAGACTAAAGCATTTTCATATCTACTGTACGGGCACTCGCGAGTAGGTCGGGAATCCTTCCCGACGCCACGTCCCGGCCGAGCGTCTTCGTCGGAAGGGTCGCGACTAAAGCGACCGTTTGCGATTGGGAAAGGATTGCCGACCTACGAATGCTTGAATCCATTCACCCGAGCCGAAGGCGCCAACGACGTCCGCCAAACTGGTTTTGCCGTACGAGCGCGATGAAAACGCTCTAGGGGCTAACCCGCCATCGATGGGTTTCGCTTCGCTCTACCCATCCTACGATGAATGTTCACTCGAATGCCGAACGGAATTAGGATCTAGGGTCGGTGTCCCCGCCCCGGCCGAATCCGATCTTATCCGGTTCGCGCGAGCACATCTCTTAATGGTCTGACCACGGTTTTGGCCGAGTGTCAGCAACACTGGCGACAATCAGAGAGTCGGGCCTTCCCGTCGACTCATTCGGCCCCCCCCCCCCCCCGATCAACGGACGCGCTGCGCCGCAATATCACAAACTATTGACATCAACGGGAAGAACCGTACATTCGCTTTCCGCGGCGTCAACATAGATGATCCAGTCGACAGAATGCGCGAAATCCTGTTGGCGTATCGTTTTGGTGTTCACTTTCAAGCTTTTGAATCAAGTTTGGGGGGATCTCCTCATGTGTTGGAGCGGCGAAGCTTCGGCCATGTTAGCGACAGGCGGTTTTGCGACGGCAAGCTACTTGGCCTACAAAGGGGAAACACGGGAACTGTGGTTGCCCCTGACTTATTTTGCCTGCATGGAATTGTTGCAGGCCGCGACCTACGTCTACATCGATCAGTGCGATACCCCGCAGAACCAGCTGCTGACCTGGCTGGGTTATCTGCACATCACGTTTCAACCCTTCTTCGTCAACATGGTCGCGCTGTACTTCATTCCTGCCCCGGTGAAGCGGCGAATCGGCGGGATGGTCTATTCGTTGTGCGGACTCGCCAGCGCGGCGATGCTGCTCAAGATGTATCCCTTTTCCTGGGCGAGAACCTGCATCCGAGGATACGAGGGATTTTGCGGGCCCGAGGTGTGTTCCCTGTCCGGCGACTGGCACATAGCCTGGCAGCTTCCTCTTAACGGCCTGATGTCGATTTATCCCGATAACCTCATCCCGTTTCAGTTCGGCCTGCACGGTTTTTCCTATTTCGCAGTGAGTTTTTTTCTGCCTTTCCTTTACGGATCATGGCGACTCGTCGCTCTTCATCTCGTCGTGGGTCCTTTGCTGGCCGACATTCTGACGCGCCATCCCAACGAACATGCCGCCGTGTGGTGTCTGCTGTCCATCGCCTTGTGCGTCTCCGTGATCAAGACGCCGCTGCGCCGCCTGCTGCGCGTGGAGCGATGGCCCGGATACCGGCTGTGTATGGAAAAGCCCTCTGCTGAAAACCGCGACACCCTCATCCCGGCTTCGGCCTCGAACAATGAAAAGGCCGGGCCGCTAATTCTACGCAAGCAAAAAATGACTGACCGGAACCAACGGGTAGCTTAACCTCCGGCATTGACACTAGCCGACCAAATTCAGTGAGCGCCGTATCTTTCCAATCGATCGTTGATATCGCTTGTCGGCTTATGCGCTAACATGAGCGGATTTGATGCGACACGCTCTTTATTAACCCGGCCTCTAAATCAGGCCGGGCTAATCCGGGGCAGGGATGCCCAGGCGCGGCCACAAGCCGCGCGAGCCACGCCTAAGCGACCGGCCTTGGCGTCGGCCCGTAAATACCGGGAGCGTATTTACGGACCTGATTAATATAATTATTACGAACTCTCGGCGCCGGGACAGTTCAGCCGATGGTCGATCTCCGTCGAATCTGGGGGGTAAGCGGAGTTGAAAATATGAATGCCAATATTTTGGTCGTGGACGATGAGCCATGCATTCGCGAGATGCTTGCCGAGTATCTCGGCAAGCACGGGTTTCGGGTTTGGCAGGCCGAGTCGGCCCTGAAGGCGCGCGAAGTTCTCCGAAGGGAAGCCATCGATCTCGCGGTATTGGACATCACGATGCCGGGCGAAGACGGGCTCAGCCTTGCCCGCCATATTCGGGAAAACCGGACGACGGCGGTGATCATGCTCACTGCTGCCGATTCGGTAACGGATCGAGTCGTCGGCCTTGAAATCGGGGCCGACGACTACCTCGCCAAACCGTGCGATCCCCGCGAGCTCTTGGCACGGATCAAAAGCGTCCTCCGACGCACCATAACTTCGGCGGCGGAACCGGATCAGGCCATAGCAGCAAGACCGGCGCAACTCTTGCGGTTCGGCTGCTGCCAACTCGACCTGGAAAGCCATCGCCTGCTGAACGAGAGCGGCCGGGAACTGCCGATCACCAACGGGGAGTTCGACCTGTTGAAGGTGTTCGCAACCCATCCCAATAGAGTGCTGTCGCGCGACCAGATCCTCGATCTGACCCAGCGGCGGTCGTGGGACCCGTTCGACCGCAGCGTCGACATTTGCGTGACGCGGGTGCGCAAGAAGATAGAACCGAATCCGGAGCATCCGCGCTTCATCAAAACGGTTCGAGGCGTGGGTTACCGTTTCGTTCCCGACGGCGAATGATTCGACCGGCCATTCCCGTTCAACTCCGGCACTCCAGCGACATCAATCGACATCATGGGCATCTCCACATCGCTTACTCGGGCTACGCTGTACCGGATCGCCGCCGGGGTGACAGCCATCATCGCCCTGTCCACGGCGGTCACATACCACTTGCTGTACCGGGAAATCGAGCAGAGCGCTCTGGCGCGGCTGACCGACTACGGCGTCCAGCGGGCGCGCTATCACGAATCCCATTTCGCGTTTCTCAAGGGATTGCACGAGGTCGTGCGCCGGGATTTCGTGGAACGCTATTCCGCACCGCCCTCCCCCGATTTCGAACATCGGTTCGATGAGCTGATGAGCCGGTATCCGGACGGCGCGATGCGCAACAGCGAGAAGTTCTCCGACGTGGAACGTTATTCCACCGGCTGGATCCATCGCCGGGTGCAGCCCGATACGGAGTTCAAGCGACGCTGGATGCTGTTTTTCGATCTGTCCGAAAAATATAAGGGAACCTTCACCAGTCAATTCGCCAACTTCTACTTCATGCATCCCAGCCAACCCTCCGACATGGGCTACGACGATCCCGAACGCTCAGGACACGTGCGCTGGGCCTACGACACGCCGGCGGACTATGCGCTGGATCAACGCGAGTATTTTTATCTGGCCGATGCGGCGCACAATCCCGAGCGCAAAACGGTTTGGGGAGGCACCTACTATGAGCCGGCCTATAAGAAGATTCTGGTGCCGGGGGTAACCCCCGTGTACGTGGGCGACGAGCATATCGCCAACATCGGCACCGATGAGATTCTCGACGAACTGGAGGCCAGCATTCGCCAGTCGGACATTGCCGGCGCCACCCATACCGTGTTCCGCGGCGACGGACGGCTGATCATCGATCCGTCATACATGGTCCAGATCTCGGAAAGCTTCGAAGGATTCAACATTCGCGACGCCCAGGACCCGCGGCTGAACGCGCTCTTGCGCTTGGCGACGGAGAGCGCGGAGCTGCCGCGTTCCGGCTTGGCCCCTGAAATCGACGAATACTACGCGATCAGCCGATTGCCCAGCACCGGCTGGTATTTCGCCTCGACCCTGCCGGGCGCCTTGGTCCGCGCCCAGGCGTTTCGCTCGGCGCAATGGGTGTTCTGGAGCGGCATCTCGTCACTCGCGTTTCTGCTCCTGATTTTGACCGCGATTTTGCGCCGCCAAATCGCCCAGCCCCTGAACCGGCTGCTCGCTGCCACCCGCAGCGTGGCTTCCGGGCAGGCGCCCGTCGCGAACCTGGGCGGGCGGGAAAATCCGCGCAACGAAATTGGTCAACTGGCCAATGCGTTCAATCACATGGTGGCTAAGGTCTCGGAGCGGGACATCGCGGTGCGCCGGGAAAAGGAGCGCTTTCGCGCCCTGATCGAGCATGCCGCCGACATCATCAGCGTGGTCGATGCCGAGGGCATCATCCGTTACGTGAGCCCCTCGGTCGCCGCGGTGTTGAATCTTCCCCCGGCGCATTACGTCGGCAGGAGCATCTTCGAGATCGTGCACCCGGAGGACGCCGCGGGAGTGGAACACGCGTATCGGGCCGCGATCGAGAACCCCGGCGCCCCCATCGAGCGCCTCGAATACCGGGTCCGGCATGCCAACGGCGAGTGGCGGGTGTTCGAAGCCACGGGCACCAATCAGCTCGACAATCCCTCGGTGGAAGGAATAGTCGTCAATGCCCGCGACATCACCGAGGCCGTCAAGGCGGAAGCCGAGATCGCCCGTCAGCGCGACACGCTCTATCAGCGGGAAAAGCTCGCGGCGATGGGTTCGCTCCTGGCCGGGGTGGCGCATGAACTCAACAATCCCCTCTCCATCGTGGTGGGGCGGGCCATCATGCTGGAGGAAGAGGCAGGAAACGAAACCACGGTGGCGGCCGCCGGGAAAATCCGCGCCGCCGCCGAGCGCTGCGCCCGCATCGTCAAGACGTTTCTCGCGATGGCCCGCCAGCACACGCCGCAGCACACGGCGGTTCGGCTCAACCGGGTTATCGAGGATTCCCTGGAAATCCTGAGCTATAGCCTGCGCACAGGCGGCGTCGAGGTCGTCACCGACCTGGCGAAGGACCTGCCGGAGATCGCCGCCGATGCCGACCAGCTGCACCAGGTGTTCATCAACCTCCTCATCAACGCGCAGCAGGCCCTGGCCGACCAGCCCGAGCCCCGCCGCCTGTGGATCCGCTCGGGCCACGACCCGGCGGCGAACGCCCTTTGGGTGGAGGTGGCTGACAACGGTCCCGGCATCCCGGAAGCCATTCGCTCGCGGATCTTCGATCCCTACTTCACCACCAAGCCGGTCGGCAGCGGTACCGGGGTGGGCTTGGCGGTCAGTCTCGGCATCGTCGAAGCCCATGGCGGGAGCCTGAGCGCCACCTGTCCGCCCGCGGGCGGGGCGGTGTTCACCGTGCGGCTGCCGGTGCAGGCGGCGGATACGGTCGAAGCCGACACGGCGGCGCCGGAGCCGCCGGAGAGCGGACGCGGACGCATCCTGATCGTCGACGACGAACCGGAGGTGAGCGCTTTGCTGGCGGACATCCTGGCGAGCGACCGGCACGGCATCGACGTCGCGGCGAGCGGTCGGGAGGCCTTGCGCCTGCTGGGCAATAACGGCGGGTATGCGGCGATTCTGAGCGATCTCCGGATGCCGGAGATGGACGGCCCGGCGCTGTACCGGGAGATCGAGCGGCGCTGGCCGGAACTGGCGCGGAAGGTCATTTTCGTCACCGGCGACAGCTTGAGCCCTAACGTGCAGGTATTCCTGGACGCCGCCCGCTGTCCGGTCATCGAAAAACCCTTCGTGCCGAAGGACGTGCGTCAGAAGGTCGCGCAGGTGGAGAACGGCGGAGGCACGATCCGATAAGAACCGATCCTGATAGGCTCTCGAAACCCTTCGGTGAGCCCCGGGCGAGCGGCCTGCGATCTCGGGCAACCGACGACCGGCTCGACCCGCTCGATCCAAAAAAACAAGAAGACATCCGATGCTTCATTCGATTTCCCCCTATCCGGAAATGCGCCTGGCGTGTCTTGCTGTTCTCGGACTGCTGCCGGCGCTGTCGGCGGTCGCAGGCGATCTTCCCTCCGGCACGCCCCCGCTCTACAACCTGAGTGCCCATGTCGATCTGGTGTCGAGTTACGTCGTTCGCGGCATCACCACGACTTACTTCAACGGAGAGCCTTTGGGCAACGCGTCCGCCGATGCGCCGGAATCCGAAGATCCGGTCTTGCAATGGGGCGCCGATTTGAAATTCGCTTCCGGATGGTATCTGGGCTACTTCGGCTCCATGATCAACTATTCCTATCTGCGCCTGGGTCAGGCCTACTCGAACCGGAGCATCAGCGTATTCGACGACAAGAAATCGATAGAGCACGATATTTACGGCGGCTATCAACTGCCGCTGGGCGATTTCACGATCACAGCGGGATTGACCGGGTATCTTTACACCAACAGCCGCCACGCCGAGACCCTGGAAAGCAGGGTCGGCATCGGGTACGGCGACTTCAGCCTGTTTTCGCAAACCCTGATGAACGATTCCCTTCTGGGCAACGCGGGCGACACCTACTGGACTCTCAACTATCGCCGGGTTCTGCCCTGGAATCTGAACTTCAACGCCACCCTCGGCTGGTTCAGCTTCCGCCGCGAAGGGAAGTTTTACGGGACGCGGGACACCTATTTGAAGACCGATTGCCCTCCGGACAGCGCCATGAACGTGACCGGCTGCTATCCGGGCAAATTGCCCGTCAGCAATACCTTCGGCCACGTGATTCTGCAATTGAGTTACCTGGTTCCCAATCTGCCGGTGTCCCTGGGCGTGACGGGCATCTTGGGCGGATACAACCGCTTCGGCGTTGCGCAGGAGAACGAAATCATCGGGTCGATCAGTCTGTACTACGAATGAATCAATCCGAGGCGGTTTCGATTTCCGCTGGCCTATCGAAGCCGCCGTCTGTTTAGAGCGTTTTTCATCCCGGCGTACGGCTTCGTGTCGGGCGGGAAGAACGTAGGTCGGCAATCCCTTCCCAATCGCAAACGGTCGCTTTAGTCGCGACCCTTCCGACGAAGCCCCTTGCCGATGTCGTGTGTCGGCAAAGGATTGCCGACCTACGCCTTGGCTCCGCTACACTGAATCGGAAAATGCACTAGCCGCGGCTCGGCGACGCCGGTTCAGCACCATCCCCACGGCGCCGAGCGCGACAAGCGGCAGAACGCCGGGCTCGGGAACCGTCGTCTCGATGGCTCCGCCATTGGTTCTGAAGTCGAGGAGAGAATATAAGGCCTTGTCCGTCACGAGCGAATTGCCGATGAACAAATCCAGGCGCACGACGTCCTTGAAGGCATCCGGAACGGCGCTGAAATCGGAAAAGGCGAAATCGTACGTGCCGGCGGCCGCTATCGTTCGATTGAGGAACTGGGCGAATATCGACGAGCCGATCTGCGAATACAAGGCGATGCCCAGGTTTGTGGATTGAGTCACGGCACCCACGGTGACCAGGAACGAGCTTCCGCCGTCGGCAGTAAGGTCCTCATGCAGGGCCACCCCGCCGCCATAGGTCAACTGCAGATAGCCGCTCACGCCGGGATTGGCGTCGGGTGTCGCCACCGTGTCGATATACACGCCGTCATCGCCGGGACTGCCGGTATCGAGGGTAATGCCGACCGTACCGATCCCGCCGTTCTGCACCACCTGGGCCCAGCGCACGCCGCCGAGCACATCGGACGTGGGCAAACCAGTTTCGATGCTGATGGGATTATTGTTTTGGTCGGCGACGAGATTGAAGCCGCCCTGCTCGAAGTTGTCGATGATCAAAGCCTGCGCCGGCGCTGGAATCAGCATCGCGCCGCTTAGAAGAGCCGGGGCTGATAACCGGCGGATGAATAAGCTGACTGATTCGGTACATTTGCCGTAGTTCATGATACGAGCTCCAATGGAAATCTTTTGCCGTGGATGCGACGAATACCGGGATCCGCGTCTCGTTAAAGTATTTTTAACCGCGGTTTTAGCGGTGCGGATCGGATAGGTAGTAGGTCGGCAATCCCTTGCCGACGAAGCCGATGCCGTCCATGCCGGTTTGTTCCTCAGGGAGCGACCAGTGTGCGCTGGACCGCGGGAAGGAAGACGCCGCTCGTCTTGCCGGTCGAGCTGTCGATCAGGGTCATCGAGGCGGCTATCGCCGGGCTTGCCCCGCCTATTTCATTCGCCACATCCGGATTGCCGGTGTAAACCACGATCCGCACCTGGCGCCGGTCCAGCGTCATGCCGGGTCGGAAGTGGAAGTCCTGCTTTTTGCTCTGGCCCGGTTCCAGGAAGCCGGTTCCGTCGGTTTCGAAGAGGCGACGCGGGAGGCCGGTTTCGGGATCTTGTAAAACGGCGACGACATGGTACTGAACCGGCCTGTCCGTGACGTTCACCAGGTTCAAGCGCGCCGACTGCGCTCCGGCGAGCACGTCGACCACGGCGAAATTGAGTTCCCAGGGCCGGTCTCCCAGCTCGGACGGGCTGAAAGCGTACGTGCTGCCCGAAGCCGCGAGGTTGACCGCCAGGGCGGAAGCCATAACGAGGGTCTTGAATGTGAGTTTCATGGATGTCTCCTCCGCAAAAGTTTGTTTAACGCTTGAATGTCCATCCGCCTCTGCATCGGCGGATGGGTGCTTATTACGAAGGAAGAGTGTTTCTGACTGATTTCCGAATCTGTCTTTTTTGTTTCATTTGTAACGGACGGGCTGGGTTGTAGCTAGAGCATTTTCATATCTACTGTACAGGCACTCGCGAGTAGGTCGGGAATCCTTTCCCGACGCCACGTCCCGGCCGAGCGGCTTCGTCGGCAAAGGATTGCCGACCTACGAATGCTTGAATCCATTCACCCGAGCCGAAGGCGCCAACGACGTCCGCCAAGCTGGTTTTGCCGTACGAGCGCGATGAAAACGCTCTAGCGACTGGCGAGTTCCGGAAGGTTCCGCGCCGTTCCGGACAAACGATACGGAGCGGAGCTGACAGCGGCGATGGGTGCGGTTCGGAAGGCCGCATGGGGCAAGGTCGAGCCAGCAACCCGGTTGCGCGACTGCTCGGCGACTTCCGGAGCCCCTTGGGGGTCGGTTTCCGGCAATGGAACAGCGAATTCCTCGCCGCCCCGGCGCGCCGGGACTTGGCCGGGGGCAATCTCCTGCAAGCGGCGGTCGCCCCCGGCGTGGCCGTAGTGATGCTTATAGGCCTTTCGGCGCATCACCGTCCTTCCAGCCTTTTCACCCATATCGAAAAGGGAAGGACGGAGCCGTTCCCTCCCCGTGCCTGAGCCGACGAATAGGCGACGCTGGCGCGGAGAAAGACTCGGGACATCTCGGCAGAGAAGAGGGTCTCCGGCCGCTTGTCGACGTGAGACGAGAATACTTTTGCCCGATGTTTCATGGGTGACTCGAGATTGCGGTTTGCGGGTGACGGGGAGCTTTCTCCATTGGGCCATGGTTGCGGCGGGTGCGGGGAGAATGAGGCAATGCCCGCCTTCGGGATCGACGATCCAGGCATAGGGCCGGTCCTCCAGCAGCCGGGCGATGAATTCCGCCAGCGGAAGTCCGCAGAATTTCAACGAGACAAGGCTGGCAGAACATTCGACGGGCAGTTCCACCCGCAGTGGCACGATCTGTGATAATCGGGCCAGTACTTCCCGCACGGGGCGGATGCCGAAGGGCTGGCCCGCGAGTGAGCACAGGCTCGAACTCCCCACGCGCCGACCGCTCAGTATTCCGCCAGGGGCGCGCCGCTGCGCACGCAAACGAAGCGGTAGTCGGAATACGGCGAGCCTTTGCTCGTGTTGCCGGTTTCCAGATCGACCCGCCAGACTTGGGCGTACGTCGCGCCGGTGGCATTGAGCACGGAAATCTTGTCCCAGGTGGCGGTCCAGTAGGGCACATAGCCCAGTCCGTTTTGCGGCGCCGAATTCGCGAAGGGATGTCCCTGCGGCAGCTTGGTGTCGCCGTTCGCCGCCGGAACGACGTTGGGATCGATCAGGCTCATCAGTTCGTGCAGATAAGGCAGCCGCCAGCCCTTGCGTCCCCCGACGCTGCTGTTGGCGCAGGAGTCGCGGGCGGAGTTCCATTCGGTCGTGGCGTTCGGCCAGGTCCTGAACCAGACCAGTTGAGTCTCCTTGTCCAGCACCGCCGCATTGCTGAACTCGGACAGCACCACGAAGCGCTGGGATGCGGAGTTGTATTTCTTGCCCCAGTCGCGCAGATCGAGCGCCTGCGCCTGTCCGGAAACGGCCGCGGCTAGTGCGGCGACGATGAAGGTTCTTTTGTTCATGGTTCTGCCTCCCGTGTTGGTTGATAACGTGTATGACTTGCCCCCATGCCGGGGGCTCGGGAAACACTATGAGGCGGGTTTGTTTCTGAAGGATTTCCGGAAGCCGGGAGAATTATTTCAATTGTTTCGGCCGGGAACACCGCCGAGAACCAGCAAATCACGCAAATCGGAGGCTCGCTCAAAACAGAGGGCGGCCGTCGGCCGCCCTCTATGGGGTTGTGAGGGATGGATTACTCGTTCGGTACCGCCGGCAAGCCGTTCGGCATGCCCAGCTCCACGTTGAGATAGTATTCGCCTTCATCCGGGCCGTCCGGATCCCAGAATCCGGTCCGATAGGCCTTGGACGCCGAGAGACGCTTGAACTCCAGGGTTTCCACCTTGGTATTGCCGGATTTCACCTGGACGCCCCAGGGTACCGAGTGGAAGTCCAGTGAACGGCCGAAGTGATTGCCGTTCTGGTAAACCCTGAACCATTCGATTTCGTTCGGGTTCCAGGTATCGGCGTCGCAATCGCAGGACTCCTCGCCCAGTTCCCAGCCGATGTGCGTGCGGAAATACGCCTTGTCGACCAGGCCGGCGGAACCCTGGCCCCAGACCGGGAAATGGTAATGCCAGCCGGAAACATCGGTGTGGCGGTCGATGGTCTTGACGTACCAGCCGACGATGTCGTCCAGGCCGAACCCGCCGACGACTTCATCGCCGCCCGAGGTGGCGCCCCAGTCGCCCTGCTGGGCGATCCCCACCTTGATGAAGCGGTAGGAGCGGACGTCCGGGGTCAGGGCCAGGCGGAGGGTTTCGGTGTTGGCATTGTCCGAGCGTTCGATTCCGAGCTTGATTTCCGCTCCGGTGGGCACGGCCAAGCCGGGATTTGCGCCGCAATCGAACACCGCCTGGAAGGGTTTGGCGCTGCTGCCGGCATTGGTCGGTACATAGTTTCCCCAGTTCTGGTAAACCGCATCGCCCTGCTGCACGCGGATACGGAACGAACTGTTGCCGGATGCCGCCGGCGGCTGAATCCCGCCCTGGAGGATGCGCAAGGCAAAGCAACTGCCCTTGCCGTCCTCGCCGGGCTGATTGTTGAACTCGAACCACTTGACCTTCTGGCCGGGGGTCCCGTTCAGGCTGGTGCCGGGCATGTCGGTCGGTTCGGACCAGGACTTGGACCAGTTCTCGCCATAGCGCGCATGGGATTTGTCCACGTCCAGGAAGCCGCCCGCGCCGATCAGGAGCGCCGTGTCCGGCGTGAGGCCGTCCATCCTGGTGATCATGATTTCGGCCGTGCCGATGGCGCCGTAACTCGCCGGCGTGATCCGCAAATAGGCCGGAACCGGGAACGAGACCTTGACGGACTTTTTCAAATCGCGCTTGCCGAAGCCCAGCCGGTACCGCTTGTTGAAGGTTTCCACCGGCATCGACAGATCGGTGGACAGGAAGGCCGTGACATCCAGCTCATACTTGCTGCCGTCCACATGGGTCAGTTTTTCGGCGGTGATGGCCAGATCGGTGTCCGCCGGCACGCGTATCCATTGCACCGCGCCCGGATTGTCGAAGGTCAGCACTCTGGTGGTGTTGAGATTGGCCGAGTTCCCCGCATCCAGCGCCTTGCGCGGGGCGCAATAGCCGGAGTCGAAGCTGACCGCCATTTCCACCGGGAAGTGGTCCGAAGCATCGGTGGCCGGATTGGGTCCTCCCAAATAGAGGTTGAAATCGCGGCGCGCGCGGGCATGCTGCATGCAGTAGCCGTTCCGGTTCCAGTCGCTTTTCCAGCGGGACAGAATGTAATCCAGCCGCTGGGGATACGGGTCCGCCGCGTCGTGGCTGTTCCAGATGGGGTGCCGGGTGAATCCGCCGTCGTTGTCTGTGGTTTTCATCTGGCCGCGATAGACGTCCTCGAACCCGTCCTGGGCCACGAAGATGTCGGTGATCCAATCCTTGTACTCGTACTGGTTCTGCGACGGGTTGACGCCGATGAACTTCTTGCCGTCGCCCAGAACGTTGAGATCGCCCATCACCATGACGTCCTCGTCCGCGGAAGCCATGGAGTTGATGAAGCTGCGCAGATGCTGCAACTGGGTGGCGCGGACCGCGGAATACTCCTCCGGCGGATTGGCCTCCGGATAATCGGCCTGGGTATGGGTCACGAAAATGTTCAAGGGACGGCCGGTCTTGGTGTTCTCCACTCGAGTCCAGAGAATGCCCTTGACCGCACCCGCGTCCGCTCCCTCCGCTTCCGTGTACCAGGTATAGGCCGCCGCGCAGCCGGGAGCCTGGTTCATATTGGTTTTGTACCAAGGTTTGCTTTTCACCCACGGAAAGGGGCTCGCCGGCCCGCCCGCAAGGAATTGAAAGCTTGCAAGTTTTTCCGCGCCCTCCGAATTCAGGCAGTAATAGTCCACACTGATCCCTTGAGGGTAGGGTTGTCCGGGCAGCGCCATGAAGGCGGGCTCGAGATCATTGCGGGGCGCTGGCGGGAACTGGGTGAACAGGCCCAGGCCGGCGTCGCCGACGGTGGTCATATGGAAGCCGGGCGACCAGACGTAGTAAGGATACTGGGCCGGCGGCGCTCCATGGGGCAGGTAGGAATAGGAAATATTGGTGTTGCCTATGTCCGAGACCCCCGTATCGATACCGGTCATGAGGTAAATGAACTCGTCGTACTGGCCTTTCTGGTCCGGCGATCCGGAAAACAGCTCGTTGATCGATACGATGTCGTATTTCTGCTTGTTCAGGCGCCCGACGATGTGGGGTACCCGGTGGTCGTTGTCCAGACCTGCCGCGTCGGGATGGACGATGTCGGGGTACATCCAGACGTTCCAGTGCAAGGCCCGGATCACTTCGGGATGGTCCGCGACCGCCGGTAGTTTGATGGCCGGCGGTTGGTCCACCGGGCTCGGCTTATTGGGACTGTCGGCAAGCACAGCTTGCCCCGAGCAGAGCACTGCGGCGACCAGCGCCCGCCAGATAGCTCGCAAGGGCGATTTGATTGGTTTCATGGTTGGTTCTCCTCTTCGATTGTCGAATTCCCCGGCGAAGGCGCCGAGGTCGGGAACCAGTTTCAATGGGCCGTGTATCTCGAATATTTCCGGCGGAGCGGAGATTTGTTTCAATTGTTTCGCCCGTCAGGGTAACCGCCGAAGCCCCGGCGAATTGGAAATCGGCGATTTCCCACAGGCTCAGTCAACGTACTCAAGGACGCCCGTCGCGAGACTAAAGCGTTTCCATTCGCACGCAAGGATTGATTGCAAACGGCCTCAGTATTAGGTACGGGCTAGAACGTTTTTTACCGCGGTTTTGCGGTGAGAATCGGGAAATTCGTAGGTCGGCAATCCTTTGCCGACAATGCCCCCGCCGACCTACTTCTGCGCCAAACCGGAAAGTGCTCTAAAACCCGCTCCCGCATTCCGCGAATCAATCCGAGAATCGCCCTGGACTCCACGGCTCTGCTCGCGCTTCTATGCTCAAAGACGCCGCCACGGATTGATTCCGTCCGAACGGCACCGGCGCAGATAAAGGGCGATGTAGAGGAGATCGAAAACAATGAAGGCGATGTAGACGTAGGCCAGGAACAGGGAGTCGGGCGTCAGTACGTACTGGGCCGGAATCAGCGCGATGCTGCCGATCATTCGCGACAACGCGATATAGACCGACTGCCCTTTGACGCTTTGCCTGCGCACCAGCAGGTACGGAAAAGAAACCGAGATCAGCAGCTGATCCCCCCATCCGGTGTAATTGCCGTGCCAATCCTGAAATTCGAAAGTGATGGCCAGGATGCCCGCGAATGCGGTGACCAGCGCCAGACCGAACGCCGGCAGGAACCAACGTTGCGGCAACGCGGACGGAAACTCCTTTCGGCCGAATCGCAAGTACTGGTAAGCAATCACCAGATCGATTAGAAACCAGATGCCGTTGGCGTAGTTCAGCGGCGGATCATCGGGCAGAAGAAAGGCGAAGATGAATTCGTAGGAGAGATTGGTGCAAAGCGGCAGCAACGGCATGCCGTAGGCGCGGTCCTTGAACGCGCGGCGGATGATGAGCAGATAAGCGACGCCCCACAAACCCAGACAGGCGATCGAGGAAACGTTGTAGACGAGCTGTTCCGTCGGACTCATGATTTTCCTCCTTTAAGCCAAGCCGAGGAACGCCGTCATCCAGGACCCGAGCAAGGCGCAGGGCAGCCATAGCGCGAATTCGGCATCGATGGCGGCATCGCCGGGGAGACCGCCCCTCGCCATCACCCTCGCACCGTGGCGAAGAATGGCCGATACGTATCCGTGCACCAGCGCCAACCCGGTCGTCCACACCGGAATCCAACCGGCGGCCACGAAAGCGATCAGCCAAGCGAGAGCCGCGGCATTCACGATGTGGAGCAGCCGCAAGGTATTCGGAATGCCGAGCATCAGCGGCAGCGTGACCACGCCATCGAAGCGGTCGCGCTCCAGATCCTTGAAATCGCAATAGACGGTATTCAACAAGAACGACAAAAACGTGTAACCGAAAAAGAACGGGACCAGGGACGGCTGATTTCCGCCGACGAAACGGTCCGCGTAGACCATTAGCAAGCCCCAGAAAAAGGCCGTGTAAAACGCCTTGAACCCCGGAATGTCCTTGAGCCGCCGATAGCGGAAGAGTCCGCGGGTGAGACTGCCGAACCATGGCGTTCCGTAAAGAATCACCGCGATAGGGAACGAGACGAGCAACAGCATCGCAGCCGGACTGCTCGCTATTCCGGTAATCGTCACGGCCGCCGCGAGCGCGGCGGCACCGAGCACTGAAAAGAATCGTTTCCGACGCCCCAAGGCCAGACTGCGTTTCGAAGCTTGTTCATCATCGAAACGGTCGACATCCGCCAGATGGTCGATCAGATAGCTGGCGTAGACCAGCAGAAATACGGCTGCGGCCAACGCAGTCGAAATCCGCCCGGTCCCGGCCAGCGCAACCACCGAAACCGCGCTGGCGGCACCGGCGGGCAATACCAGTCCCAAACGCGCCATGCATTCGACTCCGTAAGACATGAGCCGGCTCAGGCGGGCCATGTTTGAACGCAGCCAATATTCCCCGGACACCCGGCCGGGTACCGAAAATACGCTGCTGAGATCGAAAATCGGGACGAGCTTGTTCATGGAATTCCTCCTCGGTTTGAGCCGGCGTTTCGGCACGGCCCGGTTGATGGTCAGTTCGTCGCGGGCTGATCGGTGGCTCTCGCGTCCCGCAACGCGACGCTATTTCAGGGGAGGAACGTTTCTGAAGGATTTCCCGAAATGGGAGATTTGTTTCGTTCGTAACTCGATCGTTTCGGACTTATTTCGGGCGGAGGGCGCTGGGCGCAAACCCTTGCGCCCGACAACGACAGCCGCCCGAAGAGATCGATCTCCCTTCTTGGCGGCTCGGGATAAGAAATCTAGACCGGTAGTTCGATGAGCTCGAAGGTATTGTTGTCCGGATCCCGGCAAAACAGCGCCGGGCGGCCGGATTTACTCACGCTATAGCTCACCCCTGCTTGTTCGAGGTCGCGTTTGATCGCCGCCAGGTCCGCGACGTTCAAAGCCACGTGGCGGTCGAGTCCGCCGTGTTCCGGACGCTCTGCCGCTGCATCGGGATTCGGTACCTGAAGCAAATGGATCTGCTGCGCGCCGATCTCGTACCAAACCCCGTCGAAGGGCATACGCGGACGCTTGTCGCTGGGCGTCAATCCGAGAACGCCCTCGTAGAACCGCCGCGAGGCATCCAAATCGCTGACAATCAATGAGGCGTGATTAAAACCGATGACTTTCATAGGCCCTCTAAACTAAGTTCGCGAATTCTCAAGACGGGGTATTTTGTCGCCGACATCCCGGCCGCACAATCCGTTACCGCAATGATCGGTGCTATCGTCATTTCGGGATATAATCGACGACTTTGATCAACCATCCGAAACCGTTGTGGCCAGTCAAACCATAGCTAAACGCGACGTTTCCACTTTTCAGGGACTGATTCTGGCGCTGCAGGAGTACTGGGCGGCACAGGGCTGCGTCATCATGCAGCCTCTGGACATGGAGGTAGGGGCAGGCACTTTCCACCCCGCGACATTCCTTCGGGCCATAGGCCCGGAGCCCTGGAACACCGCCTACGTGCAACCCTCCCGCCGGCCCACCGACGGCCGCTACGGCGAGAACCCCAACCGGCTCCAGCATTATTACCAGTTTCAGGTCATTCTCAAACCGAATCCGCCCGATATCCAGGAGCTGTATCTGGGGTCCCTCCGCTTTCTCGGCTTCGATCTGCTAGAGCACGACGTCCGCTTCGTCGAGGACAATTGGGAATCGCCGACCCTGGGCGCCTGGGGCCTGGGTTGGGAGGTCTGGCTGAACGGCATGGAGGTCACGCAGTTCACGTATTTCCAGCAAGTGGGGGGGCTGGACTGCCGCCCGGTCAGCGGCGAAATCACCTACGGATTGGAACGCATCGCCATGTACCTGCAAGGGGTCGAAAGCGTGTTCGATCTGGTCTGGACGCGCGGACCGAATGGGCCGGTTACCTACGGCGACGTCTACCACCAGAACGAGGTGGAAATGTCGTCTTTCAATTTCGAGCACGCCGACACCGAGTTCCTGTTCGGCTGCTTCGATACTTACGAGCGCGAGTGCCAGAAACTGATCGCGCAGGATTTACCCTTACCCGCCTACGAAATGGTGTTGAAAGCTTCGCACTCCTTCAATTTGCTGGACGCGCGCCGAGCCATATCGGTCACCGAGCGCCAGCGCTATATCCTCCGTGTCCGCGACTTGGCCAAATCCGTCGCGGAAGCCTACTACCAGCGCCGCGAAAAGCTCGGTTTTCCGCTGCTGACCCCGAGGAGTGCCGGCGATGAGTGAAACCCGCGATCTTCTGTTCGAACTGGGCACCGAGGAATTGCCGCCCAAGTCCCTGCTTACGCTAAGCCTGGCACTGAAAGGCAACGTCGAGAGCGGTCTCGCCAGAGCCGCGCTGAACTTCGATGACGTCGTACCCTATGCGGGGCCGCGGCGGCTTGCGGTACGGGTGAAAGGCTTGGCGACCGCCCAACCCGACCAGACCGTCGAAAGGCGGGGCCCTGCGCTCAATGCCGCCTATCAGCCGGACGGTTCGCCCTCCAAGGCTCTGGAAGGCTTCATGAAGAGCTGCGGCGCCACGCTCGAACAGCTCACCACCATCGAAACCGATAAGGGCGCGTGGATCGGGTTCCGCCAGGAGGTAAAGGGCGGCCGAACCGAGGATTTGATCCCTGATATTCTGCGCCAGTCGCTGGCCGCCTTGCCCATCGCGAAACGCATGCGCTGGGGGGCCGGAACCGCCGAATTCGTGCGCCCGGTACATTGGATCGTGCTGCTGTTCGGCAGCGAAGTGATCGAGGCCGAAATCCTGAGCGTACCCGCGGGCCGCGTGACTTACGGCCACCGCTTCCACCATCCCGACGGCCTGGTTCTGAACGAGCCCGGCGAATACGCCGAAAAGCTGCTCGAAGAAGGCTTCGTCATCGCCGACTTCGAGACCCGCAAGGCCAAGATCCGCGAGTCGGCCAAAACCACCGCGGTCACGGTCAACGGTTGCGCGCACATCGAGGCCGATCTGCTGGACGAAGTCGCATCCCTGGTCGAATGGCCGGTACCAATTCTGGGCGGGTTCGATGCCCGCTACCTGTCCCTTCCACCGGAAGTGCTGATCACCACCATGCAGGCGAATCAGAAGTATTTTCCGGTGAAGGATAAAGAAGGCGGTCTGCTGCCCTACTTCATCACCTTCAGCAATCTGGACAGCCGCTCCCCGGACACCGTACGCGCCGGAAACGAAAGAGTCGTGCGCCCTCGCCTATCGGACGCCGAATTCTTCTGGAACCAGGATCGCAAGCAAACCCTCGAAAGCCGGGTGCCCGACCTGGCGCAGATCACCTTCCAAAAGACCCTGGGGTCGCTGCTCGACAAGACCGAGCGGGTCAAGCGCCTGGCCGTGATCATCGCCGAGCGTCTGAACACGGAAAGCGCCTGGGTCGAACGCGCGTCTCTTCTCGCCAAAGCCGATCTGCTGAGCCTGATGGTCGGCGAGTTTCCCGAGCTGCAGGGCACCATGGGCCGCTACTATGCCCTGGCGGAGGGTGAGCCGGAGGAGATCGCCGCCGCCATCGAGGAACAATATCTGCCGAAGGTGTCGGGCGGTCCCGTGCCGCGAACGGGCACCGGCCTGATGCTGGCTCTGGCCGAAAAGATCGACACCTTGACCGGCATCTTCAGCGCCGGCCTGATACCGACCGGCGACAAAGACCCCTACGCTTTGCGCCGCGCCGCCTTGGGCGCCATCCGCATCCTGCTCGAGGGGGAATTGGATCTGGATCTTCCGGAGCTCCTGGATTCAGCCCTGGCGCAGTTCCCCCATCCGTTCGACGCCGAAACGGTACATGCGAACGTTTACGACTTCATCCTCGAACGGCTCCGCGGTTACTGCCTGGAGCGCGGCGTCCGCCACGACGAGTTCGAGGCCGTTCTGGCGGTCAGGCCCGGCCGCCTGCCGGACTTTGACCGGCGCCTGAAAGCCGTTCGCGAATTCCGCCGCCTGGCCGAGGCCGAGAGCCTTTCCGCGGCCAACAAGCGGATACGCAATATCCTGCGCAAGGCGGAAGAGGAAGTCGTCGCCAATGTCGACGATCACGTGCTGACGGAAACGGAAGAGAAACATCTGTTGGAGGCCGCGCGGCAAGCCAAGGAAGACATTCTTCCGCTGCTGCACGAACGGGACTATACGGCGGCCTTGTGCCGTCTGGCGCAGCTCCGGGAAACGGTGGACGCCTTCTTCGACAGCGTCATGGTGATGACCGAGGATGCCGAGCTTCGCCGCAACCGGCTGGGCCTCTTGGCGATCGTCGAAGGACTGTTCCTCAACATCGCCGACATCTCGAAGCTTCAGGGATAAGCGGTCCCGCGGCATGTCGAAATTCGTCATTCTGGACCGCGACGGCGTCGTCAACGAGGACTCCTACGCCTATATCAAGTCGCCCGACGAATGGGTGCCCATTCCCGGCAGCCTCGAAGCGATCTCGCTTCTGACCCGCGGCGGCTTTCGCGTCGTCATCCTGACGAATCAATCCGGCATCGCCCGCGGATTGTTCAATCTGGCTACGCTGGAAGGTATCCATCAAAAGATGCGCGATGCCGTCGAGTCTGCCGGAGGACGGATCGAGGAGATTTTCTTCTGCCCGCACGGCCCGGAAGACGGCTGCGGCTGCCGGAAGCCCGAGCCGGGCTTGTTCCGCGCCTTTGCCGAAAAATATCAGGTCGATCTGAGGTCCGTACCCGCGGTGGGCGATTCCTTCCGGGACGTTCAGGCCGCACAGGCGGCCGGGGCGCAACCCATCCTGGTTGAAACGGGCAAAGGCATGCGGACTTTGGCCCGCCATCCGGATCTCGACCTTCCTATTTTTCCAAATCTCTATGCAGCGGCCCAATATATCCTTTTTAACGCTGATTAGCGTTTGTTTGCGTTCGACTCTCTATTTCATCGGCCAGGTCTTGTCTACCCTCCTGCTGGGGCCGGTGCTGCTGACGGCCTATCCGCTCCGGTTCGAAACCCGCTATGCCATCGCCGGCCTATGGGTACGGTTCAACTTATGGATGTTGGAAACCGTTTGCGGCTTGAAGTATGAGGTGCGCGGGCTCGAGAACATCCCGGAGCGAAGCGGCATCATACTCTGCAAACATCAATCCGCCTGGGAAACTCTGGCTTTGCAAGCCATATTCCCGCCCCTGGTGTTCATTCTGAAGCGCGAATTGCTGCGCATCCCGGTATGGGGTTGGGCCATGGCTACCTTGGAACCGATCGCCATCAACCGGCAGGCGAAATCCGCCGCCATGAAGCAGATCCTGAGGGACGGCGAAAAACGACTGAAAGACGGGCGCTGGGTCGTCATTTTCCCCGAGGGAACTAGGGTCGCGCCCGGACAGAAAGGACGCTACGGGACTAGCGGCGGAATACTCGCTCATCGCGTCGGCTGTCCGGTAGTCCCCGTCGCCCACAATGCCGGCGAATACTGGACACGGCGGGCTTTTCTCAAATTTCCCGGTGTTATCCAGGTGCGCATCGGACCGCCGATCGATGCGACCACGCTGAGCTCCAGCGAAATCAATCATCAAGCGGAACAGTGGATCGAAAGCCGAATGGCCGAAATCAGCGGCTTCGGCCCGTACGCGGGGACGTTTCCACCGAGCGGCGCGCCGACGGTATCGCAGTAGTCCCGTTTCGGCTTCCGGGCTGAATTGATAGGTCGGAAATCCCTTGCCGACGAATGCGGTCTGTCCAGTCTCTCCGATGGCAAACGGTCGCGTTAGGGCTTTGTCGGCAAAGGATTGCCGACCTACAACTGGGCTTGGACAAAGGGAAGGCAGCCGTTCCGGGTTCTCGCGTGCTAGGAACCGCGTGCTCTGTAGCGCTGCAAACAAGCCTCGGCTTCATCCAGGTCGTTATGACAGCGGTGCACCCAGTCTTCGCCCCAATAGAAGTTGCAGCTCGTTTCGGCACGCAATAGCCGCCAGAAGGCTTCGTTCAGTTCACCCTGCTCCTCTTCTGTCAAATCCTTGGCTACAGCGGCATTTCGGGCTTGGTGTACCGCCATGCTTACGGCCTGCAATCGCGCCAGAGAATCTTTTTGCGTTTGCGAACCGGTCCATTGCAGAAAATCCCGTCCGTGATGCCAACCGGTATTCCAGGCTCCGGTTCTTACCGTAACTTCACCGTACGCGCCGAATCGGTCCAAATAATCCTTGATAAAAGCCGGTTGAATTAAACTTTTCTTGCGGGCTTCATCCAACAATTCCCGGTAAAACGCACCCCAAAAATTCACCTCGTTGGTCGTGTTCCGGAACCAACCCCCGTTCTCGCCGTCCGTGCAGGTCGTGACCAGCGGTTCGAAATCGCAGCATTGCGTTCGCTGAGCCAGTTCTTTCGCGAACCAAACGTAGTCCATGCCCGATTCCTGAGCGTCCGAAAGCTCCCGGTCGCGTACGATGACGATGATTTCCGACCCGTTATGGCGAGCAATATGGGGCCGATACCGGAGTTCGTGCCATTGCATGGGCGTCACCGGCTCCACGTGCTCGCTGTCGACGATTACATAGCGATAGCCAAATTTCTTGAGCAGCGGAATCAGCTCCATGGAAAATCCCATCTCGGGAGGCCAAAACCCTTGGAACGAATTCCGCCAAAACAGATGGCCGGCAATGGCCTGCCAGCGTGCCAGATGTTCGTCGCGATCCGCCTCGGGGATGAGCGGCAACACCGGGTGGTAATAGCCCGTACCGAGGATGTCGATGATCCGCTCGTTCTGGAGGTGCCAAATCAGCGACCCGCAATCGACGATGCCGTAAACGCGGCTCTGGAATTCCGGATTCGACAAGGTTTCGAGGAGCGTCCCGGAAAGCGACAGATGGACCCGCGCGATGTCGTCGTAATCCCATAGGAATCTCGGAATCCGATCGTAGGCATAAAGAATTTCCCGAGCCTCCCAGGGCTGTTCGGAAAGGAGATGGTCCAGATTGCCGGGCGGCTGATGCAGGTTCAATACCAGGGCGTGATGAATGGCAGACATAATCCCTCGATGTGTTCAACTCGATCACGAACTCGTGAGGCTTATTATGCCTTCTGGCGAGTCCGTTTGGGACACGCGGGCGTGGGCGAGTTTCGCTTCAGAATGGCGGGCGAAGTGGGATTAAAGCGCTGCGTTCAAGGATCGGCCGATCTTTCCACTCCATCGACGAACAGCTTCTTGACGGAGCCGTTGGCGATGTATTTCACGACCGAATTCTTCCCTACGGTGCCGTAGGACACGCCGTTCCACGTCAGTCTGCCGTCCTTGACCTCCACGCGATCGCCGTTAATCGAGATGATCCCCTGTTGACCGCTAATCACGGCCTGCGCGTGGGAGCCTCCGAGCGAAACGGAGGAGACCGAACTGGACACGGTTGAACTTGAAACGTTGGCCGCGTAAGCCGCGGTGCCCTGTCCCGTCGAACACATAAGTAGGAGCGATGAAGCGAATGTCAAGAACTGTTCCTTGTTCATAATTCCTCCCGATCAAATAAAAGGTTCCTCATATCCTAACGCCGTCGCTCACGAGGCGCCAATGCGCACATGGTTACTTCGATGCCTTGTGTAAGCGCATCAAATTTTCTTATAATGGGCAGCTCTCATCGCCGGTGTAGCTCAGTCGGTAGAGCAGCACATTCGTAATGTGCGGGTCGTAGGTTCAAATCCTATCACCGGCTCCAACGCCTTTTAGGCGCTGGCGCTCTGTTTTCACTTCCTTCGGTTCATCATCGTCCCCCGGGACTCCATCCCCGGGTAACATGCCGGAGAAGGGCGCCATGGCCATCTGTATCACCATCACCAGCACCAAGGGCGGCGTCGACAAGACCACGCTGACCGCCAATCTCGGCGCCTATCTCGCCGATCTCGGCCAGACCGCCCTCCTCGTCGACGCCGATCCCCAACCCACCCTCTCCAGCTTTTTTCCGCTCCGACACCGCGCCCCGGGCGGTCTCACCCGGCTGATGGTCGAGGCGGCCACCGCGGACGTGATCAGCCAGACCACCCTCGAGCGGCTCGATCTCGTCTATTCCGACGATCCGGACGGCAAGCTCCGCGACTGGATCCGCGACGCCGTCGACGGGCGGGTGCGTCTCAAGCACCTCCTCGGCCGTCCCCCCTTTGCCCAGTACGATATCATCCTGATCGACACCCAGGGCGCGGTCGGTCCTCTCCAGGACGCCGCGGTCGCCGCCGCCGATATCCTCCTCTCCCCCATTCCGCCGGAAATCCTCTCGGCCCGCGAGTTCGTCCGCGGCACCGTCACCATGCTGGAACGGCTACGGCCCATGGCGTTTCTCGGCGCCCCCATCGGTCCCTTGCGCGGCATCATCTACCGCCTGGACCGCTCGCGCGATGCCCGGCGTTTCGCCGCCGCCCTCGGGCTCGAACCGCTGATCCCTGCCTCCGCGTAGCCGTAGGGTCGGATGTTTGATCGGAGTCTGCGCGGCTAGCGCAGGTGGAGATCAAACATAAGGCAACCGACACCGTGTCAAGTCATTGTGGATCCAGGTCCCGATCCCACTATTGGGTCGGGACCGGTCGAACGCGGGCCGCCGAAGGCAATACTCGTCGCCAATTTTTTTACTCCTTTTGGTGACTTGGATGTCCCAAAAGGTTTCGCAAAAATGGCGATGCAATCGGCTTTTCCGCTTCGAACAGTATGGCTTGCATCGGATAGCGCGTGGGATTTGAGCCATATTCTTTTATCAGCGCCTCCGTCAACGCCTCGGAGATCTCCTCGGGATCGACACCGCCGCGATCTCGTATTTCTGTGATAACCGGAGTGAACACAAGTGCCCGCGCGAACGCCGCCACGTCCAGAATATCGTGTTCCTTTCGCTCGACCGAGATGACGATTCGATCAAAGCCGGCGCGAATCAGCTTTTCTTTGATCGGATCGATTTGATGGCAGGCAACGGGATCGAAGAGGAAACGAGGTGTATCCGACGGAAAGAATTGTTTCAGCACCTCAAAGCTCAAGCTGGCGAATGGATTGTAATGCTCCGAGTCCCAGACGCGGAGCAAGTACCGCCCTCCGCGCCTCAATGTCCGGTATGCCTCGCGAAACCCCGCCTCTTTATCGAAGAACATGACCCCAAACTGGCAGACCACCGCATCGAACGCCTCATCGTCGAACGGCAGCGCCGTGGCATCCGCGACTTGGAACGCGACCTGCTCGTGAGGGAGAAACTTTTTGCGGGCGGCCTCCATCATGGAATCGCTGATATCGATCGCGGTCAATCGCACGTCCTTGGCAAGCTCATTACACAAGTGCCGGGTCACGATTCCCGTGCCCGCGGCGATTTCGAGCACGTCACGGACTGATCTTTCCGCTACGCGTCGTGCGGTGTCGGCTCCATAGTGCTCGAAAAGCACGGGTCCGAGATCCTGATCGTAAGGGGTGACGACATCACCTTCATAACCTGCCATAGATCACTCTCTAGAAAATACAACGAAAGGACAAAAAGCGAGTTCAATCGCCCATCTCAGTAGATAAGCGAATACTGATAGTACTACATGTCCGTAAGCGTCCGCCGAGCACCGTCTCGACGGGTTGAGAGACTCAGGCGACACTGGTGCGAGCGGACGCATGGGGTGTCCGCGCACTCTTGAGGTGGACGCACTGATGACTCACGATGCTGACTTCACAACGGGCGTGGTGGCGATGGATACCTTGGGCCGGCGGCGGTTTGCGCCTGAGTTCAAGCGCGAACTGGTGGAGCGGACCCTACAGCCGGGCGCCTCGGTCGCGGGGATTGCGCTGGCGCATCGGATCAACGCCAATCAACTGTTCAAATGGCGCCGACACTACCTTAAGGACCGGAACGCCCCGGCCGGTCCGCCGGGGCCGACCTTATTACCGGTGGCGATGACGCCCGCATTGGCCGCGCCAGCGCGTGAAGCCACGGTATCCGCTCCGCCGGGCACCATCACCATCGAACTCGGGGGTACGCGGGTTCAGGTGAAAGGTTCCGTCGATGCGGCGACCTTGCGCACCGTCCTCGCGAGTCTCAAGGGCCCATGATCGCGCCTCCGTCCGGCACCCGCATCTGGATCGCTGCCGGGGTGACCGATCTGCGCCGCGGCTTCGATGGCTTGGCCGCCCTGGTCCAGACCCAGCTCCAAGCCGAGCCCTTCTCCGGACACATTTTTGCCTTTCGCGGGCGACGCGGCGACCGGATCAAACTACTCTGGTGGGACGGCGATGGGCTCTGCCTGTTCGCCAAGCGGCTGGAGCGGGGCCGCTTCGTCTGGCCGCAGGCGACGGGCGGCACGGTATCCCTCACCCCCGCCCAGTTGTCGATGCTGCTGGAAGGCATCGACTGGCGCCGCCCGATCCGCACCGCGCCTTCTCACGCCGCCTGACGGAGGGCGGGTATAATCGGGGCATGACCAACCCCGACGTGCTTCCCGATGAGATTCCCGCCCTCAAGACGCTGATTGAAGCCCAGCGCGTCGAAATCGCCCACCTGAAACTCCTCGTCGCCAAGCTCCGCCGCCAACAGTTCGGGCGCCGCTCCGAAAAAATGGCCGGGCTCCTCGATCAATTGGAACTTCAGCTGGAGGAACTCGAAACGGGCGATGCGGAACTCGCGGCGATCGTCGAACCGCGCGCAGCCGAGCGCCGGGTAAGAACGCCCCGGTCACTGCCCGATCATCTGCCCCGCGAAACTCAGGTCCATGCCCCCGGCTTGGCCGAGTGCCCCGACTGTGGCGGTCCCTTGAAGCCCTTGGGCGAGGAGGTCGCCGAAATCCTGGAGTACGTCCCGGCCCGCTTCCGGGTGATCCGCCACGTCCGCCCCAAGTGTGCCTGCGCCCGCTGCGACCGCATCGTCCAGGCGTCGGCGCCGAGCCGGCCCATCGCCCAGGGGCTCGCGGGTCCGGGACTGCTGGCCCATGTGCTCGTCTCGAAATACGGCGATCATCTGCCGCTGTACCGCCAGTCGGTCATTTACGCCCGCGAAGGCGTGGCTCTGTCCCGCTCCACCTTGACCGATTGGGTCGGGGAAGCCGCGGGCCTCCTCCGGCCTTTGGTCGCGGCAATCCGCCGGCATGTGCTCGCCGGCGACAAACTCCATGCCGACGATACCCCGGTCCCGGTGCTCGCGCCCGGTCAGGGGCGCACGAAGACCGGTCGGCTGTGGACCTATGTCCGGGACGACCGCCCGGCCGGTGATCTCACGCCGCCCGCGGTGTGGTTCGCCTACGCGCCGGACCGCCAAGGCCAGCATCCCAGGACGCATCTCAAGGACTTCGAAGGCGCCCTGCAGGCGGATGGCTATGCGGGATTCAACGGGCTGTACGACACCGGTCGCGTGCAGGAAGTGGCCTGTTGGGCGCACGTCCGGCGCAAGTTCTACGAGCTCCACAAGGCCCACAGGAGTCCCTTGGCGGCCGAGGTGCTCCAGCGTATCGGCGCGCTCTATACGATCGAAGCCGAGATCCGGGGCCAGCCGCCGGAGGCCCGTGCCGCAGCGCGGCAAGCCCGCGCGGGTCCGCTCCTCGCGGCGCTTCAGACCTGGCTGCACACCACGCTGACACAGGTCTCGAAAAAGTCGGCGCTAGCCGAGGCGATCCGCTATGCCCTGACCCGCTGGCCGGCGAAATGTGGGGCAATTTCCCGCAAACCTATTCGATGGTCGGGATCATTCATTCGGCCATGGTCCTATCCAAGCCATGGGAAGAGGCGTTCTAGCATAAGGAACAGCAAAGGGTACTATGGAGGGCGCGGCGGAAACGGCATCGGACCGGCCGATGCGAGTACCCGGATTGTCCAAGTTTCGTTTATATTCCGCCTAGAGCACCAGTTGGAACGATCCGGAGAGGATGTCGTCCGGAGTTAATGGAACTGCGCTATTGGCGGAATGCCGAATCCGCTGATTGTCAGAATATCTTATGAATTCGAGCGGAGAGCAGGGATGATCGAAAGGAAAAAGGCCGTCGAATGGTTTCGCCGAATGGTCGAGACCGTGCATCAAGGGCTTTTGGTTCAGCACGCTGGCGGCTCCCTCCCCTACCCCTATCGGCAAATTTTCGGCGCCAAAGACTATCCACGGAATATAACCAACACCCGCAAGACGACGGAAACGTCGCCGCATGCGGCGGTTAAGCATGCCTTCGACGATTGTTTGCTCGTCGGCATCTACATCGTTCAGGATGGAGAAGTCGTCTATGCGAACGAAAAGTTGGCCAAAATCCTCGGCTATCCGAAAGATCAACTGATCGGTATGTCACCCGGGAAACTTTTTCAGTTAGATCATCGGCGTTCGCAGAAAGCGGCCGTTGTGTACCAGCAGAAACCGGCCGCCATACCACCGGTGCATGAGGCGAGAGGCATCAGGAAAAATGGCAAGGTGATCTGGATCAGACGGAGCGAGATCTTGATCGCACATCGCGGATCTCCCGCCATCCTGGGGAACGTCATCGACCTTACCCCGAAAAAACGGCTGAAAGACGTCGTTTGGCAGTCGAAACATGAGCTTAGACTCTTGTCCGCAAAGCTTCTCGGCGCTCAGGAGCAAGAGCGCAAGCGGATCGCCTCGGAGCTTCACGACACCGTGGGACAGTACCTCAGCGCCATCAAGTTCAGTTTGGACAACGTCAACGCGCTGCTCGAAGACAATCAGATCGCATCCGGCCAGAGGTCCCTGCGAGCCGTTATCCCTGTCATCCAGGAGGCCATTTCCGAGGTGAGGCGCATCTCGATGGACTTGAGGCCGGCGATTCTGGACGATCTGGGGCTTCTTGCGACCTTGAGCTGGCACTGCCGCACTTTTCAGAACATCTATGCCTGCATCACGGTCGAAAAACAAATAGAACTGCAGGAAAGCGATGTGCCCGGCGGATTAAAAACCGCGATCTATCGGATCATTCAGGAAGCACTGAACAACGTTGCGAAACACGCCAAAGCCGATCGGATCGTCCTTCGCCTGAGAAAAATCGACACCGCAGTCGAGTTGATCGTCACCGACGACGGCTGGGGATTCGACGTCAGCGAGACCGTGGAACGAGAATTACGGCAACGCGGCCTGGGCCTCGCTAGCATGCGCCAACGGTGCGAGGGTTCCGGGGGGGCCTTCTACATCGATTCCGCGCCCGGCATCGGCACGATCGTTCGCGCGGTCTGGGCCGAGTAGAAGACTCGTGACCGCCGCATGGCGGCGCAGATTGGAAAGCCGCCCCGCGCAACCCGCGTGTCGTTGTCTATCGCAGAACCAGCCCTTTCTCTATCGCATAGGAGGTCAGCGCCGCAGCACTGTGGAGATCCAGCTTCTTCATCAAGTTCGCGCGGTGGGTTTCCACGGTTTTCACGCTGAGATGCAGATATTGCGCGATTTCTTTGTTCTTGTGGCCTTCACCGATCAATTTCAGGAGCTCTCGCTCCCGATGGGTCAGGCTGCCCCAGGTTGACCGAGGTTCTTCCGTACTTTTGATTTGCAGATAGGCTTTTATGATTTTTCCGGAAATACTCGGACTTAAATAAATTTTCCCCATTAACACGCTGCGAATCGCGATACGTAATTCCGCATGGGTGGCATCCTTCAAAACATAGCCGTCTGCCCCGGATCTCAGGGCTGCGAGGATGTATTCTTCGACGTCGTGCACAGTGAGTACCAGGATTTTCAGCTGCTGCGATACACGTTTCTTGATTTCCAGGATCGCTTCCAAGCCGCCCAGCCTGGGCATGGAAAGATCGAGCAAGATTAGATCCGCTATGCCGTCGCGGCAGCGGCGAATGAGTTCCAGGCCATCATGGACCTCGCAGACGACTTCGAACTCCGGATCTTGCGACAACAGTACCCGTAAACCTTCCCGCAAAATCGTGTGGTCCTCGGCGATACAGATTCGTTTTTTTTCTTCCATGGCGCGATGCTACTTTGTTTTTGCTGATCTTCTACGGCTGGGCGCGCGAACCAAATAAGCAAAAATCCTTAGTGCCTGAAACAATACGAGCGTGTACGGTCAAATAACCGGGTAAGCGGCGTGTTCGATGATTCGGCCGGATGCCTCTTCGTCACGCAAGGGAATGAATGCTTTCCGCTTTTATCAAGGAACCCAGCGACCGTGCGCAAAATATTGATTGTCGATGACAACGCCTCTTTTCGGCGCTCTCTTAAAGCCTTCTTGTGCGACCAGTTCGCGCACTTCGCTATCGCGGAAGCCGAAAATGGCGCATCGGCGATGAGAACGATCGATCTCGCGCGGCCCGATCTTATTTTCATGGATCTCAAGCTGCCCGGCGAAAACGGTCTCGTACTGACCCGCAAGATAAAGACAATTTATTCTCCCGCCATCGTCATTCTGACCAGCTACGACGCGGTCGAGTATCGTGAAGCCGCCTCGGCGTGCGGCGCGGATTATTTCCTGGCCAAGGATGCGGCAAGCGCCGCGGAGGTTTCAAGGCTGGTCGAGTCTTATCTTCCGGGCTCGAGTTCTTCGCCGCCGATCTAGTCCCTGACTCGTAGCTGCCCCGAGTCCGGTCAAACAAAGAACGATTTGCGACTCGCCCCATCGAACGATTCAGCGTTGCGAACCGGTACGACCGGCCGCTGACTTCCGGATCACGAGAATCTCGGGTTCCTAGCCCTCGCAGTCGCCTGTCATTCGGCTCTTGGCGCATCTCCCGCACCGGCCTCTACCCTATCTGCTCATTCAGACTACAGTATCGACGAGCTACCGAATACAGTATCCGCTGTAGTTCTTACTCATCCTCCTTTCAGTACGCTAGTTCCAACGCCAGGTAAGGACGCCGAGCGAAGGGTCGTCGCGCTGGCGCTCGCCCAAAAAAAAAGACATCGCGCTCACAAGGAGGAGGATTATGAACGCTCGAGTTTCGTGTCGTGACGCGTCGATCAAAAGCGCAAAGCGCTGTGTGCTTTTTCTTGCTTTGGTGCTCGGGCTTTCCGTTCATCTCGATGTCCAGGCGGTCGACATCACCGTGGTCGGTTCCGATGGAAGTCCGGTAGGCAGTTTCCGCTGGCTGATCGAGGAGGACGCCACCAAGGTTTCTCAACCGGGCGTGCCCGCCGAGCCGGGAACGAGCCTCGCGCTCGGCTTCCATACCAGTTATATGCCGCTGGTGGCCAAAGGCAACCAGGACAATGCGTCGAACATTCCTCTGAACCCTAGCAAGCGCTACTTCGTTTCCGTACTCCCGGATTCCGCTGCCACCAATCCCGGTTACACCATAGGGGGCGCTCCGATAGCGCCGGGCCAGTCCGCGGTAACCGTTTACGTCAATCGGTCGCCGATACCCACCGCGCAGATTTCGGTGTTCGTCTTCAACGATAACCGCCCCATCAACAACGCCCCCGACCTGCCCGAAGAACAGGGACTGGCCGGCTTCACGATCAAGGTCTACGAAGCAGGCGGAACCTATGGCCAGTCCGGAGGCGAGGTCACCCAGGATGCGTTCGGAAACCCGCTCGGCGTCATCCAGACCGATGCCAACGGTGTGGCCCTCATCAAGAATCTGGTGCCCGCCAAGTACACCCTCTTTGCCATACCGCCGACCGGTTCCGACTGGCACCAGACAAGCACGATCGAGGGCACAAAAGGGATCGATGCCTGGGTCAAGGCGAATGAACCGCCCTTCTTCACTGAATTCGGGCCGCCGGGGCACCATGTCTTCATCGGCTTCGTCAACAAGATCAACGATACGACGGTGCTCACCGGCGGCAGCACCATTAGCGGTCGGGTGGTCAATCTGCACACCTCGCGTCCGCCGGAATTCCCGTTCTACAACGGACACCCCTTTCCCAACTGCTGGGTGGGCCTGAACGACCTCGCCGTCGGCGAAGGCCAAGCCATCTTCGCTCAACCCTGCAATGCCGACAGCAGCTTCTCCATTCCCAATGTCCCGCCCGGCAATTATCAGTTGGTGGTCTGGGACGAGGCTCTGGATATCATCTTCGCTTCGCACGGCGTCACGGTGAACGGCGACGGTAGCTGCAATACCCCGGACGGAAGCTGCGACCTCGTGGAAGTGCCGGTGTTCGACTGGTTTTCCCGACTGGAAGGCAGTGTGTTCTACGACGCCAACGGCAACGGTTATCGCGACGACGGCGAAGTCGGCATGCCGGACCAGGCCGTTAACCTCCGCTTCCGCGACGGCAGCATTTACCAGTCCTTCCCCACAAAAGCGGACGGTTCGTACGGCTTCGAGGAAATCTTTCCCTTCTTCAACTGGCTAGTCGCGGAAGTGGATTTCGCCCGCTTCAAGGCGACCGGCGCCACCGTCACGGTCGACGCCGGAGGAGCGATACCGGCCAGTACCGAAGCGCGGGGCAAGCTCAATCCTCAACCGCAGTTCTGCACCGCCGCCGACGCCTTTGAAACCGGGTGCACAGTAGGCAACGAACTCGTGAATCCGAACACCGGCCACAATCTCTCGCGCACGGAAGCCGGACCGGTGCTGCTGGAAGGCATACAAGGCTTTCTCGGCCAGACCAGCGTGATCGACTGGGGCAAACAAGTCTATCCGATCGGAGAAAACGGCGGCGTGAGCGGCATTGTCCATTATCCGACCACTCGTGCCGAGGATGATCCGCGTTATGCCGCGGCCGAGAACTGGGAGCCGGGCATTCCGAGGGTGCAGGTCAATCTCTACCGGGACTGCAACGACGACGGCGTCATCGATAAGCCCGACTGTTCCGCCCTCGGCGCGCCCGGAACCTTCGTGCTGGCCGACGTAGACAACTATCCGTTCGGCTGGAGTGAAGGCAACGCGGCCAAAGGGCCTGAAGACATCGACCGTAATTCCAACGGGACTTTCGATTTGGGCGACGCGGTCGATTTCACCACCACCGACAGCTGGGACGACAACCTGCCTGCCGGCTGCCAGGGCGATATTTTCCTCTCGTCCACAGGCCAGCCGACCGACTGCTACGACGGTCTCCGCAACTTCAACCAGGTGCGGCCCGCCCTGTTCGATGGCGGCTATGCCTTCGGCGGCCCTGCCGGAAAACCCGAGCTGGCGGCCGGCACCTATATCATCGAGGCGGTCACTCCGCCCGGCTACGAGCATCAGAAGGAAGAGGACAAGAACGTCGACTTCGGCGACGAATACACGCCCAGCCCCTTGCTTCTGCCGCCGGTGTGCGTCGGCGACCCGCACCTGGTACCGGCCGAGCTGAGTCTGTTTCCGGGCGTGCCCGGAGCCTACGCCGGGCAGACACGGCCTCTATGTGATCGCAAGCAGGTTCGCGTCGCTCAGGGCCAGAATGCGGCGGCGGATTTTTTCATGTTCACCGAAGTACCGATTGCGGGGCATATGGTCGGCATGATACTGGATGATCTGTCGAACGAGTTCGACCCGAACGCGCCAACGTTCGGCGAGAAATATGCCCCACCCTACCTTCCGGTCTCGATTCGCGACTGGACCGGCCGCGAGATCAACCGCGTGCACGCGGACCAGTGGGGCCGGTTCAACGCCCTGGTGCCCTCCACGTTCACCATCAATCCGCCCATACCCTCGGGGGTGGCGCCGAACATGCTGACGGCGTGCATGAACTCGCCAACCATGCCGGATCCGAACAATCCCGGCGGACACACATTGGACCCCTACTACAACCCGAGGTACAGCCAGTTCTGCTACACCTTCCAGTACATGCCGGGCAAGACCACTTATCTGGATACCCCGGTGCTACCCATCGCCGCGTTCGCTTCGCAGGACAAGTTTCCGCTCGATTGCGAGCAGCCCATTCGCACGCCCATGATCTATTCGGTGACCGGCACCGCCAACGTCGGCCCTTACGTACCCACGCCAATCAGCAACACGGGGAATAACCGACGGTATCTGATCATCCGCTCGATGGGCTTGGTCGAAGTGCCGAATCCGGCCTATGACGGCACCAACGCGAAAACCATCGTGCGCGACCACGGTTTCGGCGATGCACAGGGCTCCGTACGGATCGGCAACACGATCCTGTCCTTCACGAACTGTACGCCGGCTTGCAGTTGGACCGACGATCAGATCGTCGTACGGGTCCCGCAAGGTACGACAACCGGGGAATTGGTCGTTACCCGCGCCAACGGCGGCGCATTCTCCGTGACCGGCGTCACCGTCACCGTCGGCGGGGCGGCCCCGATCGTCGTGAACGCCGGACAGTCCATCCAGGCGGCGATCGACACGGCCCCGAACGGCGCGCTGATCACGGTCGCTCCCGGCGAATACGACGAACTGCCGATCATGCACAAGAAGGTTCGCCTCCAGGGCTGGGGAGCCGGGTCAACCATTATCAACGCGGCCAAGTTCCCGTCCGAGAAATTGCAAAACTGGAGAAACAAGCTCGCCGAGCTTCTCGACACGAACCAGTTCAGTCTGCTGCCGGGACAGGAAGCCGGTCCGCCGGATCCCCAGGACAACGAGCCGATACTGTTCAACACCGAGGAAGGCGCGGGCATTACCGTGGTGGCCAACGTCGGCGAATTTGCCTCGGGCCCCGCGGCTCAAAGGGCGCGCATCGACGGCTTCACCATCACCGGTGCGGACCACAGCGGCGGAATATTCGTCAACGGCTATGCCCGCTATCTGGAGATCAGCAACAACCGCATCATCGGCAATAACGGCATCTACGGCGGCGGAATCCGCATCGGGAACCCGCAATTAATCAACGGCACCACCTATACCGACAACGAGAACTATGACGTCCGCATCCACCACAACCAGGTGGTCGAAAACGGCGCCAGCGGCGGTCTTGGCGCGGGTGGAATCACCGTCGCCACGGGATCGCGAAACTATGAGGTGACCGACAACTTCGTGTGCGGCAACTTTTCCACCGGAGACGGCGGCGGCATCGCGCATTTGGGACTCAGCAGTTCGAGGCTGGTGGATAATGGGTTGATCGCCCGGAACACCATCGTTTTCAACCAAACCTTCAATCAGGGACAGAACGCTTCCGGCGGCGGCATCTTCATCGGCGGGCTGCCCGCCCTGGCCGCGGGCGAACTGAGCGCCGGCGCGGGTAACGTGACCGTGGACGAAAACCTGATCCAGGGCAATATGGCCGGCGCGGGCGACGGCGGCGGCATCCGGACCCTTTTCGTCAATGGCGCGGATGTTCTGGCGGCAAGAAATAACGCCGGCAGATGGTACCAAATACAAATCCGAAATAATCGGATCGTGGACAACATCGCCGGACTGGCGGGCGGCGGAATTTCGATGCAGGATACTGCCCGGATCGAAATTTTCCACAACACGATCGCCCACAACGACAGCACCGCGACGGCCGGCGAGGCCTTCAGTCCGGGCAGTCCGAACCGGTCCAACGCGCAACCGGCCGGAATCGTCTCGCGTGCCCACAGCACTGCGCTAGCGGCCGCGTTCGGTGCTCTGACCAGGAACCAGTACGGTGTCTTCTCCAATCCGGATCTCCTGAACAATATCGTGTGGCGGAACCGATCGTTCTTCTGGGAGATCGACAATAGCACCGACCCGGCCAGCTTCGGCCTGAGACCGGCGGTGGAGGCGGATGGCGTCACCGGGGCGGTATTCCACGATCTGGCGGTCCTCGGAACGGCCAGCACGGCCTGTCTGAATCCGCGGTCCAGCACGCTGACCTCGCTCAGCGGGCCGGAGGGATGCAGCTATCCCGGAGGTCTCCTCACTCCCAATAACACCAACAATCCGGGCTTCCTGGCCTCGTACTTCAACAGTTCGCCCGGACAGACGATCCAGCAACCGGAAGTCACGACGGCCTTGGCCACGGCACCGGCCTTCGACGAAGGCGGTAACTTCATCGACGTGCACTTCGGTCCGCTGACCCTGTTCAATCCAGCCACGGGCGAACCCTTCGGGGACTATCACCTGCCCTGATTCAGCTCGCCAATCCCGCCGGGCGGACGCCCGGCGGCACACCCAGACCCCATGGAGGAGGCAATCATGGATACGTCCGATCTTCGCATGCCCGTGAGGCTGCTGGCAGCCTCGATCGCCTGTGCCCTAACGCATACATCCCACGCGGGCGTGTACGTCCAGTGTCCGGGCGACATCAACGGCGACGCGGTCATAGACAATCCCGATCCCAATCATCCTCGCGCCGTATGCAAACATCTCGCGGCCGGTGACGGCTTCATCCGGATGGGCGACGACATCGAGAAACTGCAATACATTTTCGGCTTCAGCGACGTGACCGGCGTCCCGTCCGACCAAGTGATCGATACCGGGCTGCTGGCGGCAAATTTTCCGGCACCGACCATCTCGCTAAGGGAAGGCGACGAGTTTTACCTCACGCTCACCAACGTTGCCCTGGCGATACGCCCCGACCTGTTCGATCCCCATTCCGTCCATTTCCACGGGTTTCCCAATGCCGCGTCCGTGTTCGACGGCGTTCCCGAAGGCTCGATCGCCGTCAACCAGGGCGAATCGCTCACCTACTACTACAACATCGTGGAACCCGGCACCTTCATCTATCACTGTCACGTCGAGGCGGCGGAACACATGCAGATGGGGATGCTCGGCAATCTATACGTGCACCCGAGCCAGGACGGCACTTCCAAGACCTACGACGGAAAGACTTACACCAAATTCGTCTACAACGACGGCGACGGCTCGACCGGGTACGACGTGGAATTTCCGCTGCAACTCGGTTCATTCGACCCCGTCTTCCACGATCTCCACCTGAAAATACAGCCGCTGCCTTTCGCAAACATGAAGGACACCTATCCCATGATCAACGGGCGCGGCTATCCGGACACCGTCAACCCTGCCCAGTTGCCGACGCCCATCGATCCGGAAACCGGGGAAAGCGCCAACAACGGGAATCAGTCGCAGAAGGTTTCCTCGCTGGTCACGGCGAGCGCCGGACAACGCATCCTGCTGCGCATCTCCAATCTCAATGTCACCAATTTCTACACCGTGGCGGCGCTGGGGCTCCCGATGACCGTGGTGGGAACCGGCGCCCACATCCTGCGCGGTCCGACCGGCAAGACGCTCTACTACGATACCAGCTCCATCACCTTGGGCGGGGGCGAGGCCGTTGACGTTCTGATCGATACTCGCGGAATCGCACCCGGAACCTACTTCCTCTACACCACCAATCTCAATTATTTGAGCAACAACACCGAGGATTACGGCGGGATGATGACCGAGATCGTGATCAATTAGGAGCAGGAGCAGGACCATGAACCAGTCAGCTTGCATACTCGAACGACTCTCCGTGGCCTCCGTGGCGCTATTGCTCGGCATCTTCGGGCATCCGGCGATCGCCCAGATCGACGGCATTACCGGGCCGACCTTCGACCTCACCGCCAAGGAAGACTACATCAGCACCGCCGACGGCAATACCATCCTCGCCTGGGGCTACGCCAACGGGAACGGGACCATGCAATATCCGGGACCGACTCTGATCGTTAACCAGGGCGACGTCGTCACCGTGACGCTGCACAACGCGCTGCCGCCGCATGGCGCCGACGCGCCCCTGCCGGTGTCCATCGTGTTTCCGGGACAGGAGGGCGTCACGGCCGGCGGCGGAAAGGAGGGATTGTTGACCCGTGAGGCCGATATCGCGGACAACCCGGCCACACCGGAAAACGAAGCGGTCGTGACCTACACCTTCACCGCATCCCGCCCCGGAACCTATCTCTATCACGCCGGCACCAGGATGGACCTGGAGGTCGAGATGGGGCTGATGGGCGCGCTCATCGTTCGGCCCAATTCGAACAACCAGGCCTACGGACACCCGGACAGCGCTTTCGATCAGGAATACCTGTTCCTGCTGAGCGAGATGGATCCGACCATTCACAGGCTGGTCGAGGCCGGCCGTCGGTCCGAGATCGACACCGCGGCTTACCACCCGGTGCATTGGTTCATTAACGGACGCAATAATCCCGACACGATGCTGAAAGCGGGCAACGAAACGCCCTGGCTACCGACGCAGCCTTATAACTGCTTGCCCAGGATGCATCCCGGCGAAAAACTCTTGCTTCGCATCATCAATGGCGGCCGCGACCTCCATCCGTTCCATCATCACGGCAACAACTCATGGTTGATCGCCCGCGACGGCAGGCTGCTGGAAAGCGCGTCCGGGACGGGGCCCGATCTCGCGGTTTCGGACTACACCATTACGACGGCGCCCGGGGAAACCTACGACGCGATCTTCGAATGGACCGGAAAAGGGCTCGGCTGGGACATTTACGGGCACCAGCCGGGCGATCCCCTGCAGCCGAACGAATACGCGCCCGACCACGGCAAGCCGCTTCCGGTCGCGTTGCCGGATCCCCAACTCGCCGTGACGATTGGCGAATTCTGGAGCGGCAGCCCATATCTGGGACAGTTCGGAATATTGCCTCCCGGTGCGGGCGGCAAGAACCTCAATGCCGGCTATTTCCACATGTGGCACTCCCATACCGAGCGGGAGCTTACCAATGACGACATATTCCCGGGGGGGATGATGACCATGGTGATCATCGAGCCACCCGGCGTGCCGATTCCTTGATCGAGGGAACGAAATCATGAGCAGCAAAAAATGGAAACTGGTATCCGGTATGCGTCTCCCGCCGTTATCGGTGCTGGCGATCGCCTGGAGTTCGGCGTTCGGCGCGGAATACTGGCTGCGAGCGGACACGGTCGACGTGATGATGCCGGATGGTGCGACGATACCCATGTGGGGATTCGCGCTCGACAACGAAACATTCGATTCGGGCAACCCCGCGACCGTGCCGGGACCGACGCTGACGGTCCCGCCGGGCGATGGCACCCTCACCGTTCACTTAAAGAACGATGGATTGCCCGAGCCGGTCTCGATCGTCATACCGGGGCAAATCGCGAGCATGACGCCGGTCAAGGTCAACGACGCCAACGGCAGGCCGCGCGTCCGTTCGTTCACGGACCAGACTTCGGCCGGCGAAACCAAGACCTATCGCTGGACCAATCTCAGGCCGGGGACTTATCTCTATCACAGCGGCACCCACCCACAGGTGCAGGTGCAGATGGGGCTGTACGGGGGGCTGAAAAAAGACGATGCGGGCGGACGGGCTTATCCCAACGTCGACTACGACAACGAAATCATGCTGCTCTACAGCGAAATCGACCCGGCGCTGCATGCCGCCGTTGCCGGCGGCACCTATGGCGGTCCCGCCTATCCCAGCACGATCGATTACAAACCAAAATACTTCCTGATCAATGGCGAGCCGTACGACGCGAACAGCCCGCCGCCGTTTTCAGCCGGGGCAGCGGGAGAAAGGACTCTGATCCGATTCCTGAACGCCGGCTTGCAGACGCATGTTCCCGTACTCCAGGGACTCGACATGCAACTGGTGGCCGAGGACGGCCATCCTTACCCTTATGTCAAGACTCAGTACTCGGCGATGCTGCCCGCCGCCAAGACGCTGGACGCCATGCTTACTCCGACCCCGGGCCAGGACGGCCAATATGCGATCTACGACCGCAGGCTGAATCTGACCAACGGCATGCAGCCCGGCGGCGGCATGCTGGCTTACCTGACGGTGGGCGCGGCTGCGCCGGGCGCGCCGGTTGCCGCTAACGACGGCCCCTATACGACGAATGAGGATACGCATCTTTCGATCGCCGCCCCGGGCGTACTGGGCAACGATACCGGGCCATCGCCGCTCGCCGCCGCGCTGGTGAGCACCACCAGCAAGGGCACTTTGAGCCTCTCGGCCGACGGCTCGTTCACCTATACGCCGACCGCCGATACCTCGGGCATCGACAGCTTCAGCTATAAAGCCATCAGCGGGAGCATAAGCAGCAATGTAGCGATGGTGAGCATCAGCGTGACCCCCGTGAACGATCCGCCGCTGGCGCGGAACGACGCGTACAGCATGATTCAGGGTGGAACGCTGAATATCGCGGCCCCCGGGGTGCTGGCTAACGACAGCGATCCGGATGCGGGCGATACGCTCACGGCGGTGAATTTCGGCACCGCGTCGAACGGCACGGTCACCGGCAACACGAACGGCGGTTTTACCTACACCCCGACCGCCGCTTTCACGGGTACGGCGACGTTCGCTTATCAGGCGCGGGACAGCAGCGGGGCCGCCAACAGCACGAGCGCCCCGGCGACCGTCTCGATCACGGTCAATCCCAATCAGGCGCCGTTGGCGCGCGACGATACGGCGACCACCAGAACGAATACGACGGTGCTTATCAATGTCATCGCCAACGATACCGACCCGGACGGCAGTATCAACCCGAGCACGGTCACCATCGTGACCCAGCCCAACCGGCGCGGCACGGCAACACCCAACGCCAATGGCACGGTGACCTACACGCCGAGACTCAATTTCAGGGGTACCGACGCGTTTACCTACACGGTCAGGGACAACCTGGACACAACGTCCAACGTCGCGACGGTTCGGGTGAATGTCACGCGGTAGGAAATGATTCATGGGAGGAGTGTCATGAAAACACAGGGGCGTGTTTCTGTGCGTCGCTATCGGATCGGCTATCTCGCTTCGGGAATGCTGATCGTCATGAGTTGTGCCGCCGTCATCGCTGCCCGATGGCCGGGCGATTCCGCGCCGGAGGTCGCCGGTCGGGGGCTCAAACCGGTTGCAGAGATTCCGACTGAGCTGGAGAAACGGTGGGGCATCCGGCTCTTGGGCATCAGACTTTCGGCGGCGGGCAATATGCTCGATTTCCGCTACCGTATCATCGATGCCGGAAAGGCCGCTCCGATGGCTGACCGGACGCTTAACCCCTACGTGGTGGATCAGAAGACCGGCAGCCGGCTTTTGGTGCCCACCGCGCCGACCGTCGGCTTTCTACGCCAGACCAGCGCGGCTCCCCTGGAGAACCGAACCTACTTCGCCTTGTTCGCGAATCCCGGCAGACAAATCGAAGCCGGCGATAAAGTCACGGTGGTGATTGGTGACTTCAGAGCAGAAAATCTGGTCGTGGAGTGATCGCGATGCGTGTTTCAAATCTCCGCAGACCAGTCAATCGCACCGTCTCGATTCTACTGCTCGCGACCTTTGCCGGCCCGGTCACGCACGCCGGCGCCATCGATCCCCGGCTCGATGCGGTCTTGCGAACGGCAAAGCCGAATGAGTCCATCGCCGTGATCGTTACACTGTCCGACCGAGTCGAGTTAGGCGACTTCAAGGACAAGGACAAACGGCTCCGCAGAAGTAAAATCACCAAAGCGCTCAAGGCCAAGGCGAATCAAAGCCAGAAATCGCTGAAAGCCTTTTTGCAAAGCCAGGGGGCTCAGCGCGTCCGGCAGCTTTGGTTGATCAACGGGATGTCGTTTGCCGCCAAAGGAAGAGCGGTTCTAGAAGTGGCCAGGCGGCCGGAGGTCGAGCGCATGAGTCTCGACCAGACGCTGGAAGCGCCGACGGCAAGCGCCGGCACTCAGGCCGCTCCCGAATGGAACCTAAACGTCATCCATGTTCCGGAACTATGGGCGATGCAGCACACCGGACGTGGGATCGTGGTCGCCAACATGGATACCGGAGTGGATGCGAATCACCCAGACCTCGGCAGTCGCTGGCGGGGCGGCGCGAACAGTTGGTACGACCCGCACGGCGAGCACGCCACCCCCTACGATGGCCACGGACACGGCACCCAGACCATGGGCATCATGGTCGGAGGGAGCGCCGGCGGCACGGCCATAGGCGTCGCTCCAGGGGCCGAATGGATCGCGGCCAAACTGTTCGACGATGCCGGACAGGCGCAATTCAGCGATATCCACCTGAGCTTTCAGTGGCTGCTCGATCCGGACGGCAACCCGGATACGTCCGACGCGCCCGACGTCGTCGCTGCCTCGTGGGGCTTGCAAGGCACCACGGACCGGTGTGTCCTCGAATTCGCGAACGACATCCAGGTCTTCAGGGAGGCGGGTATCGGCCTCGTGTTCTCGGCCGGGAACGAAGGTCCGATCTCTTCGAGCAGCGTGAGTCCGGCCAATAATCCCGAAGCCTTTTCGAGCGGTGCGGTGGACGACACATCGGTCGTGGCGAATTTCAGCAGCCGTGGGGCTTCGGCCTGCGATGGCGGCATCTATCCTCAATTGAGCGCTCCCGGTGTCGACGTCAACACCAGCGATTTGTCGTTCGGCGGGCTGCCTATTTACGCCACCGTCTCCGGCACGTCCTACGCCGCTGCTCATGCCGCGGGCACGATGGCCTTGCTGCTCGAAGCGTTTCCGAATACGGGCATAGCGGTCCTGGAATCGACCCTGCGGCAATCCGCCCAAGACCTGGGCGAGTCCGGCGCCGACAACAGCTACGGCTACGGGCTGATTGATGCCAAGGCCGCGCATGATTACCTGCTCGATCATCCGCCCGGCGGCGGCCACGCGCCTGCAATTACCTCGACCCCGGTGACGACGGCCACCCAAGGGCAACGATACACCTATACCGTAACGGCCAGCGACCCCGATGGCGACACGTTGATTTTTTCGCTCGACAGCGCGCCGACGGGCATGAGCATCGATGGCGGGACGGGGCTTATCTCCTGGATTCCGAACGCCGATCAAGTGGGCGCCAACAACGTGACCGTGAAGGTCGCCGATTTCGGCGGGCTATCCACGACTCAGACCTTTACGATCAACGTGGCCGACGTTAATGATCCGCCCGTCGCGTCAAACGATGCCTACAGCACGGTCGAGGGCGGGACCCTCTCGATCGCCGCGCCCGGCGTGCTCGGCAACGATAGCGACCCCGACGGCGACTCGCTCAACGCTGTTCTGGCCGGCGGCGTTGCCCATGGAAGCCTGAACCTGAATGCCAATGGCAGCTTCAGTTATACGCCGGCCGTCGGCTTCACCGGCACCGACGGCTTTACCTATCGAGCCAATGACGGCACATCGTCGAGCACGCCGGCGACGGTATCCATCACCGTGGCCGCCAATAAACCCCCGGTGGCGGCGAACGACTCGGCAACCACGCGCAGAAACACCGGCAAGCTCATTGCCGTACTGGCCAACGATTCCGATCCGGACGGCAGCCTCGATCCCGCGACGGTAACGATCTCCGCGAAACCCGATAAGGGCGGATCTGCCGTCGCCAATGGCGATGGCACGATCACCTACAGGCCGAGGCTGCGCTTCACGGGCACGGAGGTTTTCAGGTACACGGTCAACGACAACCGGGGCGCCGAATCCAATGCGGCTACCGTTACGGTGAACGTCACCCGGTGAGGAGGCAAAGGACATGAACGGAACAGATTGTCGCCGCCTCGTTTCGGTTTGCCTCCTTCTCACGGCGGGGACGGCGTTTGCTCCCTGCGATGCGGGCTCTTACGATAGGGCTGCTTCCATTTCCTTTCAGACCGGCTTATCGTACGTGATTCCGGAAATCACGCTGGTCGATCAGGGCGGCCGGCGCGTTTCCTTATCTTCCCAGCTCGATATCGATAGGCCGGTCGTCCTCGATTTCGTCTTCACCACCTGCACGACGGTCTGCCCGATATCCACGGCGCGCCTGTCCAAGCTTCAGGCGCAGCTGACCCGCCAGCGAGCAAAATTCCGCCTGATTTCGATCTCCATCGATCCGGAGCACGATACGCTGGAAGCGCTTAGGCAGTATGCCCAAGAGTTTGGCGCGGGTCCGGATTGGCGTTTTCTTACCGGCGATGCGGCCAGCGTTCTCGCCGTTCAGAAGGCTTTCGACGCCTACCGGGGCGGCAAAACCTATCACCCTGCGTTGACGTTCATGCGTTTTCCCCACGACCCGCGATGGCTCCGTTTCGAAGGGTTGGTGAGCGCCGACACCCTGCTCCATCACTTCTTGACCCTCGCTCCGGACAACGTCGCGGCCAAGTGATGTTCACGCTACGGCAACGCCGCCTGATCGACGCCATGAAAGGAAGCTTGCTGACGCTTCTTGCGGTCCATTCATGTGTCGCATCTGCGGCTGCCACACCAACGCAGACCATTGGGATAAACTTGGGGATGGTCGAATGGGGCAAGCGAATCTATCGCGAAGGAGTTCTTCCTTCCGGGCGTCCCCTGCATGCCTTGGTTCAGGACGATGTGACGCTGACGGGGAGCCGCGCCGCGTGCGTCAATTGCCATGGACGCAGCGGGTTCGGCTCCGGCGAGGGACAAGCCGTCGCGCGGCCGATCACCGGACCTTCGCTTTATAACCCTGCGTCCCCCCCTCACCCGAAGATGCATGGCTCCGGGTCTCAAAGCGCACTGAGCCGCCCCGCGTACACGGACGAAACGCTCGCCACAGCCCTCCGAACCGGCATCGACATGACGGGACGCCGACTCAACCCGCCCATGCCGCGTTATACGTTGACCCGGACCGAGTCCGACGCTCTGATCGCTTATTTGAAAACGCTGTCGATGGCCCCATCTCCCGGAGTCAACGATCAAACGATTCATTTTGCGACGGTAGCGACCGAGGATGCGGAGCCGGCGAAACAAAAGGCAATGCTAGATGTCTTGGAGGCTTTCTTTCGGAACAAGAATGCCGAAACACGACGCGAGACCCTGCGGGCCGAGCGTGCCCCATGGGATATGGAGCGTGAATACAAGGCCTACCGAAAGTGGCGGCTACACCTGTGGACGTTGACGGGGCGTCCGGAAACCTGGCGCGCTCAACTCGTGGCCTATTACCGCACACAGCCGGTCTTTGCGCTGCTCAGCGGGATCGGGGCGGGGGCTTGGCAGCCGGTCCATGATTTTTGCGAGCGGCACGAAGTTCCCTGCCTGTTCCCGAACGTGGACTTTCCCGTCTTCTCCGAAAACGGCTATTACGCTTTCTACTTTTCTCGCGGCGTGACCCTCGAGGCGGACGTACTGGCCAGGCATCTCAGCGAAGCATCCGAGAGATCCCTGCCCGGTCCTATCGTCCAGATTTTCCGCAACGACAAAACCGGCAGAATCCCCGCCGACGCCTTTCGGAGGGCGATGAAAGCTAACGGAAACGCTAGGGTCCGGGATGTCGGTCTCGACCCAGCCGCCAAACCGACCGCGGATTTTTGGCGCACTTTTCTGAAACGCGAGCAGCCTGCTCTGCTCGTCCTCTGGCTCCGAGATTCGGATTTGAGCGGCCTGGAGAGCCTGGCCGCGTCTGTACTGGCCCCCGAGCGGATCTATCTTTCTTCAACCCTGTCGAACAAAGCGTCCTCCTTCCTTGCGGCCGATTCGAGAACCAAAATTCGCTTCGTTTATCCGTTCGAATTACCGGAGGCGCTTGATCGGCGGTTGTTGCGACTCAAGGCGTGGCTGAAGCGTAGGAAGCTCGAGCTCATCGACGAACGCGTTCAGGCGAACACTTATTTTGCCGTGACCAAGGCGGGAGCCGCGTTGATGCATATGGTCGATCATTTTTCACGTGACTATTTCGTGGAAAAGATCGAACATGAAGTGGATACGACCATAGCCACGTCGGTTTACCCGCATTTGAGCCTCGGCACCGGCCGGCGCTTCGCATCGAACGGCGCTTATCTGGTCGAGCCTGATGTGGAAAGGAACGAGACACTGGTACCCGTCAGCCGCTGGATCGTTCCTTGATCCGAGGTTCTGTAGTCGAACGCAGGCTCACTTAAACGCGAATTAAGAGCTAACGGAGAGAAGATGCCAGCCCATTGGTGTCTCTTGAGGAGGGTTCTGCAACACCCCTCGGAGAGACGACCATGGACTGGCAAACTCAACTCATTACGGTGTATCTGACGGTGTGTGATCTCTACCGCAGGGGCCTCTGGGTCCATGGACAGCGATTCGCGCCCTAGGCCGATCTGCGCTTTACGGATGAAGAGGCCATCACCCTTTATTTGTGTGGCATTCTCGATGGAAAGTGCCAGATCAAAACGCTCTACGAGCATGCCCGGCGCTATTGGCGTGACTGGTTTCCGCATCTGCCCAGCTACGGCGGCTTCGTCCAGCGCCTGAATCGGCTCGCCGACGTGTTTCCCGCGCTGTTGGAACGCTGGAGTCCAGCTGGCGCGCCCGCCACCCCGATCGGGGTCGCCGATTCCTTCAAGGTGGTGCTGGCCCAGCAGGCCCGGCGGTATACCGCCAAGGTTGCCAAGGACCTGGCGGCGAGTGGCTATTGTCCGACCAAGAAGCTCTACTACCACGGGGTGAAAAGCCACGTGATCGGCGATGAGCGGCCGGGCACCTTACCCCGGCCCCGCTATATCGCTCTGACGGCGGCGAACCTGAACGACGGCCCGGTGCTCGAACAGATTGCCCCGAGCCTGGGCTATCGAAATCTGTTTGCCGATAAGGCTTACGAATACCTGTCGCGCCAGACCTCGCTCCCGTTCACGGTCTTCACGCCGGTGCGAAAGACGCCGGGACAGGCGCATCTCGATGCCGCCGACCGGTTGTATTCCACGGCCGTGTCGCGGGTTCGCCAACCCATTGAAGCGCTGTTTAACTGGATTCAGGCGAAAACCGGTATCGAGGCGGCCAGCAAAGTCCGTTCCTCGCGGGGACTCCTCGTTCACGTCTTCGGCCGCCTCGCGGCTGCCATGTTCCTGTTGAACCAGTGGCCGGACAGCCCTTAATTCGCATTTAAGCGAGTGTCATTGTCCGACCTTTCTCACGTGACCCCGTCACTGCGATGGATAATCCGCAATCGTCGGCTGATCCGGTCCAAAATCAGAAAAGCCCCCGCGAGGATCAAGACATGGATGAATCCGGAGATATTGGACCTTGAAACGAGGAGCCCGGATTGGATAAGCAGCACGCTCAGGAAGGCCGATGCAAAAATCGATAATGCGCCGGTCAAGGGATCGAACGGGCGGCGGCGCAGCAGCCAGAGCGGAGCGAGAAACGCAAATCCAGTCAGGCCGACCAAGCTGGCGCGCACCAGATTGACTTCAGGGTACAGAATGCGAAAACGCCGATCCAGCAGGAACAGCAGCAACGTCAGGCTACCGATCGAGAGTCGATTTCGTTTCAGTGCGGATGCCCCTTGGCCGATTTGGCAGCGGAGTGGGTTTCGGAGTCCACGGTAGCGCCTGTGACGGGACCGTCAATCCGGAACGGCCGGTTCACGGGCGGATGATCGAAGACCGTCTGGCTCCCGTCTGCCCATGCGATCACAAGCCGCTCGGCATGCGTGCCTCGACCCAGGCCAAAAACAAGAGCTGAGGTCTGATCGGTGCCCAGCCCCGAAGCAGAAGCGACCTCGCGGGTGTATTTGGCCCCCGAGCCTTCCAACGACGCGCGGGCGCCAAGCGAACGAACGGTATCCGGCAGGATCACCGTGACCCGGTTGTCGTCGCTGCGGTTCAAGTAGGCCCGGCTCGGGCTGTCATTGTTGAGCCAGAACAGGTCCGGACGGCCATCACCGTCGAAATCGGCGATGACGGGCGAGTTGCTGAACGCGGGGTTCTCGGCTACCGGCGCAGGGTAGAAATCCGGCGTCGTGCCGACACCGAGGAGCACTTTCCCGGGAAACTTGAACAGGTGGTGGACTGGCCACTTGACGTAGTTTTGGGATACGAGGAGGTCCAGCGTCCCGTCGAAATTGACGTCCTCGAATACCGGTCCCCAGGCAAAACCAAGTCCTCCGAGTCCCGCCGCCTTCGTGACATTGCTGAAGCGGAACCCGCCCTCGTTGCGCAGCAACAACCAGCCGCCAGCGTAAGGCTGGTCATCATGGCGGTCGCCTTTGGCAGCAAAAGCAGGGAACGAATCGCCGACGTTGGAGAACACGAGATCCTGGTCGCCGTCGCCGTCCATGTCGCCCGCCGCGACGCCCATCCAGAAGCCATAACCCGACGCGAGCGGCACGGCCTCGAAGCGGCCATCGCGGAGGTTGCGCAGGATTTCGACCTGGCCGGTGTTTTGCGCGAGGACCAAGTCTTGATAACCGTCGCCATCCAGATCGACGAAAATCGAGGTGAAGGTGTTCTGCTTCGAGGCGGTGACTGGTGTCGTGATGTCCGTGAATCGGAGATTGCCGTCGTTGCGCAGCAGGCGGTTCGTCTTGGCGTGCTCGGGCACGTTGAATGTGGCCGAGACGAAGTGAGGGCGGTCGACGAAATCACTGATGTAGAGGTCACCGTCACCGTCATGATCGATATCGGACACGGCGATCGCCAGCGGGACTGAATTGACGGGTAATGCGACCGGCAGGGGTTGCGGCTGGAATTTTTGGTTCTGGTTTATATAGAGTGTGACACCATCATCGCGTGCCACGATCAAGTCCACGTCTCCATCGCCGTCGAGATCAATTGCGCAGGACCCGTAGGTCGCAGGTTTCGGGTCCGGAGACGAAATTCCCGTGCCGGCGATGCGGTCCACCAGCCGCCCATCTTGCAGCGCAAGCAGCGCGTCCGGTTGGCCGGCGCCGCCGCCCACGAAAATCTCCTCGCGGCCGTCGCCGTCCAAATCCAGCACGGCGGCTCCCGTGAGGTGGTGGGATGTCTCGCGGTTCCAGCGATGCGAGAAGTCGACAGCGATCTCCTCGTAGCGAGGCAGCGCCACGCCCTTGGGCAGGGCGCGCAGCGGTTCGCTGGGGTAGATCCACACGCAGCCCGGAAAGGCCAGGCCGGCAAGCACACAGGCCGCGATTCTGAGTGAATTTTTCACGGTAGTATCCTCCAGGTAGCCCGCCGCAGTGAACGTGGCGGGCAGGTGTGGAAAATTGTTAACCGCACTACTGACGGACAAAGGTGACCTGGCCGACCGGATTACGCTTGCCGTCCTTTTTCAAGAAATACGCTGCGTCGCTCGGCTGGACAGTTCCGCGTGGCTCGGCGTCGCTATCGAAAGCCCGATAGCTGGTGCCCGAGTCCGTGCCCGTGTCCCAGGCGTAAAGCGTGACGGACTTTTTGCCGACCCATTGGCCGTTCTCCATCAGCATGACGTCGGCGGCAAAGCCGCACCAGTCCGGGCTGGGCGCGATCATCGCGCCGATCGACACCATTGGATGACTTGGGTTGATCTCAAAATTCGCAACGGCCTTGCCCGGGACGTCCCGTATCGGATCCGGCGTTTCGATCAATACCCCGGCGGCACCGGCCGCAATGGCCGAGCGGATTTCGTCATCAAGCGGCTGGTGCTTTCCTTCCTCACACAGATGCTCAACGCCCGGCGATGCTGTGCCGCCGGCCTTGAACGGCGAGTAATCGGCGTTGTGAGTTACGCCGATGACCGGAGAAAAGTGCGCGAGCAACGGGAAATCCTTTGGATGCGTCTTGGAACTCCAAGTCCGCTCGAAAGAGACCTGGTAGCGCGCGGGCGCGGGTTCCGCATGGGCAGCGCTACAGGATAGAACTGCCGCCGCGAGGGCCGTGCCGCTGATCCAGCGCTGGCCGCGAATGGCGGAAATCCGCGAGGACACAGGGGTTCCGATGTGCTGGCGGGGGGCCAGATGACGGGATTGGGCCGGAACTGAATTAGGGAAGCGCATGGTCGATCTCATGGTGTGTCTCCTAGTGCAGTGATGTGTTGTGGTTGCTGCGATCGCTTCCGGAACCAAACTCCGGCGGATCGTGAAACTGTTAAAACAATCAACGTGCCAGTATTGGATAAGGGTAAAAACAACCAATAAAATCCATGACATATGCACTACACGGAGATACGGCCATAATTCTCGGCCATCGTCCCCACTGCCATTTGCAGGGAAACCTCAACTATTCGTGGGCCTGATCGGGCATATCCAGCGTAGCCTTGGTGATGGGTACCAACCCGCGTGATTGGCCACTCTGGTCGTCCACTTCACGGCTACAACCCTGTGGTCTTTTGTGCAGACACGCCTCCAGGACTGAGATCCAAGGGTTAAGGAGAACGTGATGTTCGCGGAGGTGAAAAAGACGAAAGTCGCGTGCAATCCAGGCATGAGATTTCACCACTCGTGTGGTATCCAAGGACGCTGTGGGTAGGCAATTATCCCGCCGGCAGCTTCTACCCATCCCTTGTCCGGCCATCATGCGGACGCGCCTTTGGATCAGCAGCCCGCAAGACACTGGCCTTTGGCAGACGGACCGCCGGCAAAATCAGCGGAATCCAAAAAAATAGATCACCGGTGTTTGCGTATCGGCCTCGACCAGCCACAAATAGTGGATCGCGTCCAGAAGCGCCGCGGGATAGATCGGCTTGTGCAAGGGCTTCCAATCGTGCTTGAGGCGGCGTTGCCAGCCATTATCGAGGTGATCGCGAGCGGCAGCAGCATCAGCCACGCGGCGAAGCCGAGCGTGATGGGGGCACGCTTGATCAAGTCATCTCCGAGTTGCCGAAGCGAGAACTCAAGATCGAAGACGAGGTAGATGGGAAAATCCAGGCACAGGTAGGCGTACGCCCACAGGCCCAGCGCGCGGTGTACGCGAATCGGCTCGGTCAACCCCGTGAGCCTGCGCAGCGGCGTCATCCCAGCGTCACGAGCAGCAGCCGCAGGGTCCAGTCGCCCGTGTAGTGCTCGAGGAATTCGGCGGAAATGGGCCCGCGCCTACTGGCGATCGTCCACTGGATGGCGAATGCGAGCGTCCATGCGGCGAGCCGCCAAAGCCAGAGCTTGAACGTCGCAGACATCAGAAGTCGATCCCGAGGTCCATGCCGGTGTAAGGGACGCCACTTCAGAGCAAGCGTTGAACATCAGCGTCTCGCGCTTGAAGAGCTCGAAGAGGCGCCACTCGCGCCTCCGGCTCCAGCGCGGATGATCCACTCCGGGATTCACGTTGGCATAGAAGCCGTACTTCCGGCAGTGTGTATGACCCGATTTCCACGAATCAGCTCAAGGCTTCAGGGTGGGATAACCTTCGACGAACACCCAGTCCGTCGCCCTGGCAGGAATATGACAGCTCTGACAGGTCTCGGTGAAGCTCTTTGACGTATTTAGCGCCGGGTTGCTCGCTTCGTACATCGCCCAGCCCCAGCCCTCTGCCCAATGCGGGTGGTTCTTAAAACGACGCTTGTCGTCCTTGATCATGACAAACCAGACTGCGTTTTCCCCGGCCCATTGCGCCGGACCGGTGGTCTTGAACCCGGTTTGCAGTGTGCGGATTTCCTTGACCAACACGGCTCCATCCGGGAAGCGACCGTGCTGGCGATAGTAGGCGGCGGCTTCTGGTTGCGTGTAGACATCATGAAAACCCTTGCCTGGCGCCTTCTCGTCGGCGACCACCCAGGATCCAAGGTGGGTCCAGGTCGTGCGGTAATTTTCCGGCAGACGGGTTTCGCCTTTGTCGTCGACCCAGCGACTGTAAGTCTCTCCGGACATGTCTGCCATTGCCGGAACGGCGACCATCAGGGCAAGCGGGATCGTAAACAGGTGTTTCATGGCGTGACTCTCTAGTGAGCGGCTTGCATTCGTTCGAATCTGTTGTCATCAACTGTCGGCAAGCACTGGGTTGAAAGCCCCAGCGCTTGCTTGCTGACCAAAAGCAACCACTTCAGCGAACGACTAGTCCGGTGACGCCGGCGGGCAGGGAGTCGAGGCTTTCCAGTTTCTCGAGCGCACCGCCCCTGCGGATGCGGTAAATGCCAATGCTGTGATCGCCGCCGCTGAGGGTGTACAACACCGTGCCATCCGTAGAAACAGCGAGGTCGGTCGGCCGGTTTTCTTCGGCCGCTCTCGTTTGCAGCAGCGACAAGCGCCCCGCAGAGTCGAAGGCGAACGCGGAAATGGCATTGGCAGGCGTGTCCGCAGTGAATGCGACACGCCCATTGGGTGTAATGGCCAGCCAGCAAGCGGCGGTTTGACCGACCGCAACTTCTCCATCGATCACTTGCACCCTTCCATCCTCCAGCAATTGATAAGAGGAGGCCGTTGCCCCGCCGACAGCACCACCCTGGGCCTCGGAGACAAAGAATTGCTCGCGCTTGCCGAAGGCGAAACCGAACGGCGTGGTTCCGGCTGAATCGATAACATGGCGGTTCGCCGGTGTGCCGTCTTCGCTCAGGGAGAATGTGGTGATTTTGTTGGTCACTTTTTCCGTGACAACCAAGGCGTCGCCCTCCTGGCCGAAACTGATTTGAGCCGGCGCTGTGCCCTCCCCGCTGAGATTCCAATGGGACCCGGGCAAGGGATGCAGCTTCCCGGCGCGGGGATCGAACCGGAAACCGTAGATGGAATCGTCCCCGGCGTTGACCACATATACCCGATTGCGGTTAACGGTTATGCTGATTGGGGTCGATCCTTCCTCGGCAACGCGGTCGACGAGCACTAGACCGTCGCGTTTCACCCGGAACACCGAAACGTCGTTGCTGCCCGCGTTTACAGCAAACAAATAGTGCTCGTTGTGACTCAGTGCGAGCGCACCCTGATTGCCCAGGCCGGAACCGGTTCCCGTTCCGCCCGTGGTAAAACGACCCGCCGGTTCCATGTGGCCGTTGCCGTAGCGCCGAAAGGCGAGCACTTCATTCTGGATAGCGTCGTTAGACAGGGTATACACTGTTTCCTGGGCATCGTTCCGTTCATGGTCGGGGCGCTCGTCCGAATCGGCCAAGCCGATGGCCGGGATGAACGATGTGAAACAGAGCATGATGAGCGTAAGCTGTGGCATCAATAACGCAGTGGCCAGGTCGGATGATAAGAAGGGTTTCACCGCCCTCCCCAGCCCACAGGCCCGAATAGATCTTGTGAATGACATGTCGCTACCCTCCTCTTGCAATGGGTTGAATCGAGCGCTTTCCCGTCATCGGGATGATGAACGGATATCGCCCTTTTTCCTTCACAAGAATCGTGCCGACCTCTGTTAACCCGTGTAAGCCGCAGAAATCAAAGCTCTGGATAAGAAGGGCTACCGGTCAGGACCGCCGCAGATCTCCAGAGAAAGCCGCAACATCTGGTGGGGGTCGCAAGATATGGTGGCTACCGCGGTCTTCATTCGCCAATCGACATGCGATCCGCATGCTCCGGATGCCGTCGGGCGATGATTGGGCCTTCGGCATCGACTGGCCCTTGAAGCCGGGTACTACGCGAGGTAGATTGGGTCGCTCGGCTTAGGTGCTGCGCATCGAGCTGGGGTCGTACCTCCCTTGGGAAATGACAGGGGCCTTACTTCCGGATGCCGAAGAATTCCACGCCTACGACACTCTCCCCCTCAGAACCGCCAGGACCGACCGATGCGTTGGAACTGGCGGCGTTGCGCGCCATCGTGGAAGGGACCGCTCATGCCACGGGGGAGGCGTTCTTCCGCGCGCTGGTGCGGAACCTCTGCCTCGCCACCGGAGTCACCAATGCCTTCGTCGCGGAATTCGCCGATTCCGAGACTCGGGTCCGCTCGTTGGCATTCTGGAAGAACGGCCGATGGATCGAAACCCAAGAATGGGAGCTGGCAGGCACGCCTTGCGAGGACGTGCTTCGCGGTGGGCTATGCCATTACCCCGCAGGGGTCTCGCAACGGTTTCCGAAGGAGGAGGGAGTCGAGAGCTACCTCGGTGTGCCGCTCCGGGACGCTGACGGCGGCATTCTTGGCCATCTGGCGATCTTCGATCACCGGCCCATGCTGCCGGAACCACGGCTGTTATTCACGTTCCAGATCTTCGCGGCCAGAGCCGCGGCGGAGCTGGACCGCATAAGGCTGCTGAAGCAGCTTCGCCAGAGCGAGGAACGTTTCCGCGATCTGTTCGATGAAGCGCCGATCGCCTATGTCCACGAAGATTTGCAGTCCAGATTCATCCGGGCGAACCGAACCGCCATGCGCATACTCGGCATCACGCCCGAGCAAGTACCCGGCACCCTGGGTATGTCGTTCGTGCCTAATACCCCGGAAGCCCAGCGCCGGGTGAAAGAGGCCTTCGCGTCGATCGGCCGGGGAACGGATACCAGCGGCGTGGTGCTCGAACTCCGCCGTCGGGACAACAATCAGCCAATCTGGATTCAGTGGTGGTCGCGGCCGGACCCCAGTGGACAGTTTACCCGTACCATGTTCCTGGACATCACCGATCGCGTATTGATGGAGCGGGAACAGGCCCAGCTGAAGGCGCAGAACCTGTATCTGCAGGAGGAAATCAAATCGGACCACAACTTCGAGGAGATCGTCGGGAGAAGCGCGGCGATTCAGTCGGTGTTGTCCAACGTCCGCCGCGTGGCGCCTACGGACGCGTCGGTGCTGATCCAGGGCGAATCGGGTACGGGGAAGGAACTGATCGCCCGCGCGATTCATTCCGCCAGCCATCGGCGCGACAAGCCCTTAGTCAAAGTCAATTGCGCGGCCTTGCCGACGGGCCTCGTGGAGAGCGAGTTGTTCGGCCACGAAAAGGGCGCCTTCACCGGCGCCATCGCCAGGCGCATCGGGCGATTCGAACTCGCCGACGGCGGCACCATTTTTCTGGATGAAATCGGCGAAATCCCGCTGGAAGTCCAGGTCAAATTGCTGCGAGTCCTTCAGGAGCAGGAGTTCGACCGGGTAGGCGGGAAAGCGCCGATCAAGGTCGATGTCAGGGTGATCGCCGCAACCAACCGCGATCTGCTGAAGGCGGTCGCCGACAAGACATTCCGCGACGATCTGTATTATCGACTGAATGTGTTTCCCGTATTCACGCCGCCCCTTCGAGAGCGAACAGAGGACATTCCACTGCTGCTGCGTTTCTTGATCGAGAAGTTTGCACCCCGGATAGGTAAGAAAATCGAGGGTATCAGTAGCAAATCCCTGCAAAGACTGCAGTCTTATCGCTGGCCGGGCAATATTCGCGAACTGGAGAATGTGATCGAGCGCGCCATTATTCTGGCGGATGGGCCACTCCTAGAAGTCGACGCGGAAATGCTGCCGGGATCTACCGACCCTGCCCCTGACGCAGGGTTTGCCGTGACCAGCGGCGCCACTCTGGAAGCGGTCGAACGGCAACATATTCTGGCAGTGCTTGAAAAGGTTGGGTGGGTAATCGAGGGCCCCAATGGCGCCGCCCACATTCTTGACCTACATCCCAGCACCCTTCGGTACCGCATGAAAAAGCTCGGTTTGACCCAGGAGCGCCGTTAACTATCGCGGGCTCCTCGAATAGTTGAGGACGATTTACCAAGCCCATTGCGCTGCACGAATCGCGGCTTTGCGGTTGCATCGCCGGTGCCACGGCCATCTAACCAAAGTGTTCCTAGCCGGACGGCGTCTTGGCGAAGAAATGGCACGACATTCGCTATTCTCCTCGTGATCACTCACAAAATGCAGCGTTCATGCTTCGAATCACCGCCCAAGCAGACTCCAGGACCCGTGTTCGCCTGATCGTGGAAGGTAGGCTAATCGGGCCGTGGAACCCAGCGCTGGAAGCAGCGGTGAGTGAATCTCGCGCGGCATATGAGCATGTGCACCTTGACCTTTCCGGACTCCAGTTCGCCGATGAGCAAGGACTTAGCCTGCTTCGCAGATTCGTTAGCGAAAATGTGGTGTTGGAACGAGTATCCCCTTTCATCCAGGAGCTCCTGACCACTCGCCTCGAATAATCACCGGCTGAAAGCCGGTGGCTTAGGGTTAGAGCGTGTTATGAACTTTTTGCTGGAGAAGTGGTTATTACGAGCATGATGACTCGTAAACCTTATCCTAGCGATGTGTCGGACGACGAATGGATGTTCGTCGTGCCTTATTTAATCTTGATGAAGGCGGACGCGCCCCAACGCCAGCACGATCTGCGTGAGATCTTCAATGGTCTGCGCTGGTTGGTGCGGGCCGGTGCGCCCTGGCGGCTGTTACCGCATGACCTGCCGCCCTGGGAAGCCGTCTATCAGCAGACCCAGCGTTGGCTTGCGGCGGGCTGTTTCGAAGCGGTCGTCCACGATCTCCGAGAACTTCTGCGCCAGGCCCAGGCCGGATCGAAAGCGTTGAAGCGTGTAGAAGGCCGGCTAGCGGTGCCGGAGTTGTGCCGGGAGTTGGGGGTCAGTTCGGCGACGTTCTACAAGTGGCGCGCGAAATATGGAGATATGGACACATCCTTGATAACTCGGATGGAGGAATTGGAAGCCTAGAATGCCTGCCTGAAGGAGATCTACGCCGATGACCGTTGAAGATACCCCAATCCATTACCCGGTAATGATTCCGCCCGAGAGAGCAATCGATCCGGCAGCAGCCAACCTCACAGATGACACGGAGCCCGCGCTTGAATGCGGCGGACGAAATTCCAAGCACGCCATTGATCTGATTGGCCGGCCGATTATCGGCCAACATCTTGATGAATTGAGCGAGATCGACGGCTTGTAGGTGTCTCTCACGCTGGAACTTGCGCCATCGGCACTGCCGTGCGATTTTTATGTCTATACGTCCGCTGATCCCCGGCATGGAGGAATGCCGATGAACACCATCCTACTCACCATTGGCTTTTTTGGATCACTGTGGCTGCCTACGGCCTGACGCGGCAGCGTCCGGCCGAATTCTGGCGGACGGTAACGACCGATGTGGTCATCACGCGAGAGCTGTGGGGCCGCTGGACCATTCCCGTTCGGGCAATGCGCCTCACGTTTGCTCCAACGGTGTTTGTCTGCGCGGTGGCCGTCGCGTGTGGCTGGATGCTGCTGCAACTGGTTTTTGGCTCACTGGACGATGCTGAAGAAGATGTTTCTTTTGACAAACGGGATGAGTCTGAATATAGCATGGGCGGGATTTATAACTACGCTACAGGCAAGTGCGACAACGGCTGCCAACCTGGTGGTATTTACGATTGGGACCTGCGGCAAGGAAAAAGTTGAATAACTCGGTCGTGGCTGGCCGAATTTCTGCCAAAAAATGGGCCTGAAATCACGCTGATTCCAGTCCCGGTTTACTTTGAACTTAGAAGTACTTGGGGTGAACGATCACTTCTTGTTAGGGGGTTTTAGCTCGCGAAACCGGTTCTTCACAAGGCTGAGCGCGTTTCCAAAGCCGCTGCCGGTGGCGGCCGCACTAGAGTTTGTTCCCTCTAGGAAGGAATTGAGTCCAACGCCCGCGTGATATCCAGCCCAACCCAACATGCCTACCCATAAGACCGGCACGATCGTGAACATCGTGCCGGTAACGAGATCGATCACCACTTCGCTCACGGTGTAGTCCATCTTATCGGCAGCAAAGTCGAACCAGCCGGTGGGGTTGAGTGCTTGTTGGAGCGTATTATCGAGCCAGACGGCCGCCGCCCACAGGAATGTCAGGAACCGCACGGCAAAGAGAGTAATCGTCAAAGTCAGGAGCGTGCCGACGGAAAACTCGCCGAATAACAGGACGAACGGCATCAGCGCAAAGATCAGCATCAGAAGAACCGCCTGGCCGACAGGCGCCGCTTCGCGAATGGCGTACATCTTCGACTGAAAGAAGACCGATTCCCACCACCCTCCAACGGTCGCGCCTGCTCTAGCCAATCGTCCGCCGGCGGCATCCCCAAGACCCGCTGTCACCGGCATGCTCAACCTGCCGTCCTCGATGGTCCACATTGACCGAAGGGCAGCGTCTTCGGTCTTTCTGGCGTCCCAGCCGAACGCATTCATGAGTTGGATCACCCACCCCTGGGTTTGCGCCCACGCCTCCACTTCGATCTCTTGGATCAACCGGTCTCTGATCCCGTAAGTCTGTGCCTCCCACCAGTCCTTGCACTCGGGCCGGCCCCACTGCGGCGCCGGATAATGCTCGGTGTCGTACTCCGTATCCCGTTGCGGATCGAAGGGAAAGCCCGGTATTTCCTCGCTCGCCCTTGTCGCAAGGTTAATGTTGTTCACTCCGTAGTAGCTACTTGTGTCCAAGAAGAATTGCGAACCCGGCCAGTCGATGTCCGACGGGTCGTACCCGCTCGGCAGCTGCTGCTTGCTATCGAAGAGCCTCATCCGGGCGGGATACCAGCAATCGTGCGTGAAAAGTTGAAGCTCCCGCCGAAGTTGCGGGTCTTTGATCCGGCTGTTTTCAAGCTTGTATTGGTACAGCCGGAAGTCGTTCTGGCAGGGAATCGCGGCGACCGCGGCGTTGACCACTCCGCCCGCGGCCGCCATGACGCCATACCACCACACCGGCACGTGACCGGTAATTTCGGAGATGCCAAGAGCGGTGAACACGCTGTCGTAGGTCGTGTTGGAGGCGCCGCCCTTGGCCGCATCGTTTGAGCACGGCCGAGTATAAACGAGCCCCGAGGGTTGAAGCGGAATGAAGGGCGAACCCGCGAGCATGACCACCGTGAACATCGTCGCGATCGAGACTTCGGCGGCACGGATGTTCCGTTCCGCGCCCTCGGCCCCGGCGGCTTCGTAGCTTTCGATCCAAGCCCTGACCGCCATTGCAATGAAAGGGATATAAAGCAGCCCGATATTGAGCAGCGAACTCCAAAGCGTCTCGTAGAAATGCCAGCCAAGTGCAGCGAGATACAATTCAAGATACGACCCAACGCTCATAAGCCCTCCTCCTATACTGCAAGGAAGACAACCAGCATCAGGGATACCAATGCCGCCGCGCGGACGATGCTGTTTTGCATCTGCATGACGGTGATGACGCCGTTCCGCCAGTTCGAGTATTGGGCAAGCGCGATCCAGGCGAGCCAGAGCAGCAAGATGACGGATAGCGTTTCGAGGATTACCTGTCGCATTTGTGACATCGCAATCCCGGCGCCGCGGTAGAAGGCTTCGTTGCTCGACGGCGGCGTGTAACCCGCGAGCGGATTACCGGCATGTCCGCTTCCTGAACCAACCCCGCCTCCCCCGCCTCCCCCGCCGGCACCGCCGTTGCCAGAGCCGACTGAACCGCCGGACCCGGTCCCCACGATGCCGGTGATCGAGGCTACGTCATAGCCGCCGAGCATCGTCATGTAGCTCATCGCCTTGGTCCCATTGCCGTCGGCGCAGCCCGTTCCGGACGAGAGGCACTTCGCAAGGCCATGGGCGCCGATGAGATGGGCGCCGACGAGAAGACCCGAAGGAGTTACCGGGGCACCGTTCGCCGTCTGGGAGATCATCTGGTCGAGGCCTTCAGCCTCGATATAGCTCCAAAGCTTGTGATGATAAGCCTGGACCGCGTTGTTCTGCGCCGTGGAACCGTTCAGGTAGTCGTTTTTGCTGTAGATACCGTCCTTGCCCGTCCATTGGCCGCTCCAGTCGTTTGTGGTGGTGCCGTCGGGCCGGTAATAGCCGGCTTCGATGAGAGCGGCTTCGCTCATCTGATACAGGCCGAGGTGCCCCGATTCATTTGTTTTCGTCGGATCTCCACTCGATTCGCGTTGCGCGAGGGACGCGAGGAAAGCTTGATACATATCGGCGATCGCCCACGCTGACACCGCGGCTAGCACGACGAATAGCCATGCCCGCGCATTCATTGCGATTTCCTTTTGGCATCCTCTGCCTTGGCGCAGGTGATGGCCGCCTCGGCAACCGAAATGGATGTCCCGAGTCGACGGCCTCTTCCCTTCTCGTTGAGTTCAATGACATACGTCTTCGAACCAAGATCGAAGGCCGCGTACAACGCGTATTCGTTGCACTCGTGGGACTTACAAAGGTCCCATACGAGTACGCGCTGTCCATTTCGCTCATATCGGCGGACGTAGTAAGCCGGACCACTCATGTCCTGAACCCACTTTTCTTCGGCGCGGGTCACGGCGAAGTGCCGCTCGCGGATTTCCGGAACGGTCGCGACCAGATGCCACGGATGGCCGCTGTAAGCCGGATCGCCCGCGATCCGAAGGGTTCCGCCATCGGAGCAGGATTCCACGCGTTCCAACTCTCGATCGCTCGGTTGAAGGTTAACCCGCTCGTCCGCATAAACCCCTCCAGCCGTCAGCAGCCCCAGCACCGCCAAAATCGCCAGCGGCCGTCGCCGGCCCGCACTCGCCATGGCCTCGATCAGCGGATTCCCGCATTGTTCGCAGTAGCGTTCCGTGTTCGGATTCGATGCGCCGCATTTGGGGCAAACCATAGTGCTTCTCCTTGAAATTGAGTCGGCTATCGGAATCGAACGTCGAGGCAGTGAGACCACTCACACATCTGACTGAACGTCCGGCGCGACGTCCGATTCGTCCACGGTTAAGGAAGCAGTGTGCCCGAGGCCCATCGCGCCTTCGATCCTCGCCACGCGATCGCCTAAGGTCTGGAGTTGCCGGCAGAGCTCTTCGTTCGAACGCCTGAGGTTCTCGCACAGTTCGAGCAGACGCTTGCTGCGTCGGGAGATGCTGCCCAATTGGCTCAGGGCAAAGATGAATAAGAGCGCAAACAGTAAAGCCACGGTCGCTCCTCACAAAAAGAACAGAAAGCGCGCGGAGGACGTTACGAATCAGCTAGAAGTCAACGCGCCTGGCGGCGAGTCTGCCCAAGCCAATAGACGGAAATCAAACGAAAACCCTTGTTTGGTTTTGAAAGGGTTTTTTGATGGCTTTAGCTTGGAGACGCGTGATCTCGGACTTGAAGCTCCCCCGTAAGTTGGCAATACTTCCAGGGCGACATGGTATAGAGCGCAGAGAGGCTCCCCGAGCATCGCAGTAGCTCGACATGGGCTTAAAACCCCGCAGCTTCTCGCAGTCGCCGGCGAGCTACTGTCCCGAGGGGCTGGCGGGTGTCCCGGAATCGACGTGCAACCTCGCCAAGATCCACCAAGACAGCATGATCGCCTGGCAGTGCCTTGGGCTGTTTTCCGTCCTGTCAGGCGAAATGCCGGTTGCATGAGGTCTAATTTTTTATCTGGACAAATGTCTAGACATTGCCTAGAGTAGTGGCTACTCATCCTACTACCCCCTATCGCGACGCTGATGAACGCCGTACGAGACATCAAGATCAATCCGCAAAAGATCCGCCAGTCCCTGCATCTCTCCCGTGAGGCGATGGGCCGGATATTGCGGGTGAGCGCCAAGACCTTGGAGCGCTGGGAAAAGCAGGATGGCGTGCGGAACCCGGACGCGATCAAGGATCTCGCCAAGATCCGGGAGATCAGCGAACTCGCCAGCCTGGTTTACACGCCTGAAGGCGTCGAGACCTTCCTCGCGACCCCGCTGCCGGAATTCCAAGGGCGAACCGCCCTTGACCTGATGAGCTTGCGGGAATACGACACCGTCATCGCGGCACTCGCCGCAGACGTCGAAGGACTCGGCTATTAACCCGCCCCTTGATCCAATCGCATCTCAAAGCCTGGCAAGGCACCGCCTATCGCCACCTGCCGCAAGGACCGCTGGATCCGCTGGACTTCAGCCGAGCGGGACTCGCTCGCGATAATCGCTGGAATATCCAAGGGGAGCCGACGCTATATTTGGCTCGCCATAAACATGTGGCACTAGCGGAGATGGCCCGCCATATCACCGAAGACCGTTCGCCTGTGTTAGCGCAGCAGGTCAAGCGCCGCCAGGTTTACCGCTTCGATCTCGCCTTCCACGCGACGTTGGATCTGACCCATCCCGAAGTGCTCGCCGTCTTATCGATCACCGACGCCCCACAGTGTTTTATCGACAAGTCCGTAGCTCGGGCCACGGCTGAGTTTGTCAGAAAACTCACGCCGGCCGAAGCCATTTTCGTTCCTTCACTGGCCTTTCTCGATCGCCCGGAAAACTGGGTACTGGTGGTCTTCCTGGAAAAACTTTCCGCAAATCCGGGCTTCATTTCGTCCGTGACGCCGGATGGTTCTTTTTCGATCGAGTAATGTCGGCCTGCTGCCTGGACGCACAACAGACAAAACCAGACTTCCGTTGAAGAGCAGGCGCCCGGTTTTATTGTCGATTGAAATCGATCTGGTCCTGGGTGGGCACGAGCACGACAACGTGCAGCAATGGCGCGGACTGCGGTTCGCGCCGATCTTCAAGGCCGATGCCAATGCCCGCTCGACCTATGTGCTGGACCTGGAATACGACACTGGTCAGCGGCGCCTGGCACCATCCCTCAAGGCCCCTCCTCTGCCGGCAAGAGCCAGTTCCGGGCAAACTCCCCGCCGACGTTCTGAACAAATAGCGCCTCGATGACGAGGAGCCAGGCTACGGCTCGCCAGCGGAGCGCCAATACCGCCCGCCGTTTCGCTTCCGGCCAGCGCCACCGCCGCGCCGCGCCATCCATCCACCGCGGCCACCCGCCGATCAGGATCAGAAACACCAGCAATCGCCAAGCGGCGAGATACGGCTTCGCCGCATCGAGCGCGCGCTCGACCGCCGGCAGGCCCGCTTGATACGCCCAAAGCCCCAGGACCAGGCCGACCAGCATCATCAGGGCGGCCAGCAGCGCGAGACCCAGCCCGAGCGTGGGCAGTAAGCGCCGCGCACTCATTTGCGTACCGCGCCGCCCGGCTCGATCGGCTTCCGGTCATGGGCGGCGGGCGCCTGCGTATCGCACCCGATTCGCCCCGCCCTTCGCGAAGCTCGATCAAGGTCGCGGAAGTCTGTGCGAACAGCTCCCGGCGGATCCGCGTCTCGAACAACATGGCGTCGATGTCCTTATCCAGGGCCGCGAGCATGCGTTCAATATCGGCATGCGCCGGGGAGGCGTAAATGTTCGGCTCCATCCGCCCGGACAGAATCAGGCGCCGCAAGAGAAGCGCCTTTTCGAGATTTCGGGCGACGGCGGCTTCGTTCGCCAGTTTGTGAACCGCCATCCCCTGTTCCTGAGGCGTCGATAGACGGCGTATGCCGTCGATGACCTCGCGCGTCAGCAGCGTTCCTGGCGGCGAGAGCCTGGCCAGCGTGTCCGCCTCCGGCGCCGTCGTGCCGGTGACGATCTTCATCAAGTCTCCGAGAAGTTCCCGGGTCTCCTGCTCGATCTTGGGGGCAAGGCCGTGGCCGGGGGTCGCGGTTCGGGCCGTGTCCCTGTCGGTCCGGACGGCCACGTCGCCGAGGACATACTGGGCGTAGGCGACCGCCTCGTCCGGACTCGGCCAGACCTTGGCGAGAGGTGGCGGCGAGGGACTCACCACCGCGCCGGTGTCGGTCACCGGGCGGCCCAGCTCGATGTTGTAGCCGGCCCGCACGGTGTCGGCGGTGACCCGGATCGGTGCCTGCCCCGCCCCGCCCGCGCGCTGGCCGCCGATCCAGGGAACGCCGTTTTTACCGGCATTCGTCTCCACCGTATCCTTCGCGGTTTTTACGTCCACCGAGGACGAATTCAGACCGCCGGTCCCCATTTGCATTTTCCAGTCGTAGCCCTTGACCAGAGTGATCCAATCCTCGAAGGGATTCTGGCCGCGGGCGATCTCCGACTCCATTTGCTCGCAGCTCTTGGTGGCGAGGGAGATCGTCGCCTCGGCCTGGAGCAGAGCGTTCTGGAACAGGTCGTAGAGCCCAGGGTTCGCCCGTTGCAGGATCAGGGCGGGCAAGGAAGCGATCGCGTTGGTCGCGGCGTTGACCATGGAGCCGATCATGTTCTCGATTCCTTGGCTGACATTGTTCAGGATGTTGGAGACACCGAGCACCGGATCGAAGTTTCCGCACGAAAACGCCCGTCGAAGATCGAGCGAACCGCCGAGGGTAATCGAGTGGGCGTAGGGGTTCGCCGCGACAGTGATCGCCTCGGCCCCGCCGATCTCGTAGTACCAGCGGCTCGATCGGGCGGGTGACACCGGCACGGCGGATGATTGCGCGGTGAGTGACAGGGCGACGAACAGAATGAGAGGACGGCGGAGTGCGCGGACCATGGACAGTCGTCTCCTACTGGGTTCGGGTCGGCGTTGGCGTGGTCGAGCTGTCGGACGGATAGGACATAATGTCGATGCTGCCGATGAAGCTGCCTTTCACCTTGCAGCACTTGTAGGGACGCCACAGCGTGAAGGCATAATTTCCATCGGCTGCGACCTTGCTGCCCGCCCAGCCCGAAAAACTCATGAGGTCGTTGGCTGCCGAACACTTCGCAGCTTCCGGCGCGTTTGGGCGTCAGCATCTGCCAGGTGCCGGTCTTGGCGTCTCCCTCTTTCAGGGACGGCGGATACCACACCATGTACTTTTTCTTTTCTTTCCGCTTGTCGCTCTCGAGCGCGATGTAGACATGCGGCTGACCCGTCCGCGTCACCACGTCTCCGGCGCGCTGCGCCACGACCGCGGCCGCCTTGGGGTCTTCGGCCTGGGTCACGAAGCCGCCTCTGGGATAAACCGCACCCCAGGTATTCAAGGGCCAGTCGCCGATCTCCCGCAGCCCGGGAATGAGCGACTGGGGATAAATGAATTCGGGAATCGCCCAACGCCAGGCCAAGGCATCCAGGGCCGAGACGAGATAGGGCTGAAACGGCGTCGACGCCGAGGGGCACAGGAAAAAGCCCGCGGCCGGATGGCCGATGGCGTCGGAGTCCTTGAAGATCAGGTTCTTGTGCGCCGGGTGCTCGCGAGCCGGCCGGCCGGCGATGCCGCATTCGGTCGTCGTGCCGCCGCCCAGAAGGTTCGGCAATTGGCCGCCCATGGCCGAAAGCACCGCGCCCGCGCCGGTGGTTTGAATCCCAGCCAGAAGGGCCTTCATCTCGGTCCAGGGATTGTTGGCGATACCGTTGTGGGCGCTGACCACCAGATCGGGATTGTAGTGGCCGTACTTGGCCGAGGTTTCGATCTCGCAGCCGAAGGGCGTGCACACCAGCCAGAGGCATACCCCGATCACCTGGAACTTGATGCAGGAAAAGTTCAAGGCGCTGGATAGAATCGTGCCGGTGTTGATGGGTTCGGCCCGAAGGTCAGCCGTCAGCGCCAGAACGAGAAAGCTCAGCGTCAAACGCTTGATCATGGCGTACCTTCCTTCCAGGTCCGGTAGTACCGCAGCGCCTCGCCGAGATCGGCGGTGCCATAGACGACCGCCCTACCCCGGTCGAACACGATCGCGGGATAACGCGTGAGGCCGTAGCTCAGTGCTCGGGCATGGCCTTCGTAGGCCGCCTGCAACGGCGCCGCAAGCCCACTGCCCTGCCCTTCGAGCCGCTGCCGGGCGATCCGCCAAGGCCGCCGCCTCGTTCGCGGGGAGTCCTGCCGAGAGGACCGCCTCGATCCGGCGTGGGGCGGAAAGATCGAAGATGTCGATGGGAACCCCTTGGGGCCGAAGCGCGTGAGCGCCGGAGGCTGGAAACGCCGGATCGGTGAAAATTTCCACGGCGGCCGGCCCGATATCGGCCGGAACCGGGGGTGCGGAGAGGCACAGCACGACCATCGAGGCCCACAGGGATTGGCGATGCGTCATGATGGCGAGGCCTCCTTCGTGAATACGCTACTGCGCTTCCGAGCGATGCGTTCGGCGACCTTCAGCGCCGCTTCCGGCTCGGTGCAGCCCTGTTGTGTCATGAGCGCCGCCCGTTCGGCCTTCTCGTCCTTCTCGGTCATGGCGAGGGCCAGCGCGATGGGCGGCGGAACGTTCCGGAACAAGGCCTTCAGCGCCCGGCTCAGAACTACGCCCTCGGTGTACTTGCCGGGCTCCTTGGTCGCGGCGAGCAGCAGCGCCCGTTCCTCGGCGCTGAGCTCCCGGAACCTCGCGATCTGCTCGGCCTCCTCGGGCGGCATGGAGAGGCACAGCCACCATTCCATCATGTTGAGCATCCGCCGGGCCGCATCGGGAAAGTCCTGGAGGTTTTGGGTGGCGAGCCACAGCCAGGCGCCATAGCGCCGCCACATCTTCGAGATCTTGACCACGTAAGGCGCCAACAGCGGATTGGTGGTGACGATGTGCGCCTCGTCGGTGAGCACCAGCGTCGGCCGGCCCTCGTACTGATGCTGCTCGACCAGAGCGTGGATGTGATTCATCAGCGAGATGTAGGCAACCGTCAGCTTATCCTCGTAGCCTTCCTGCGCGAGGACGCCCATCTCGAACACGGTGACGTCGGCTTCCGGCCAGAGCTGCCCCGGCCGATTGAACAGCTTGGCTTTGAGGCTTCCCTCGGTACAGAAGAGGCTCAAGGCATCGGCCATTTCGAGTACCCGGGCACGCCGCGGCGGATCAAGTTCGGCAAGGCCCGGCAGATGGCGGAGACCGTGCGCGACGTCCTCGGTGAGCGGCTGGCGTTTCGCGGCGACCGCTTGCCGCGCTGCCTCGACGATGGCCTCACGGATCAGGAGCCGGTCGGCGCGCGTCAGGCGCGCTTCTTCCTTGGCGTCGCCGCCGGTAATCATGAGGCGCGCCGCGATTTCGGCCTCGCCCAGAAAGTCGCGATCCTCGCTCGCCGTGTCGTCGGCGTCGTCCAGGTCTTCGGGGCCGGCCAAATCCAGGTCTAGGCGTCGCCGGTGCTTGGGATCGAGCAGCTTTCCGATCTCGGCGAAGGGCGGCAGGCTCACGTCGCTTTTCGGCCGTACCCGGACGTAGTTCACCGATAGCCCCTGAGCTTCGAGATACTGCCCGAACAGCCGGAACGAACTCGCCCCGTCGATGATGAACAGTCTCGGCCGGTGCACCGCCATGATGTGCAGCAGGAGATACACCAGGAGCGAGGACTTGCCGGCGCCGGTCGGCCCCAGGATCAGGGCGTGGGCGTTCGATTTCCGGTCGACGATGGGGTCGAACGTCAGGGGCTCGCCGCCCCGGTTGTAGACCAGAATGCCGGGGTGGCCGGTACCGGTCGAGCGGCCGTAGAGCGGCACCAGGTTCGACAGATGGCGCGCGAACATGAAGCGCGATCGGCGAGCGCGTTTCCGGTCGAAGCGGTGGTCGTAGCCCATGGGGAGGCACCGGAGGTACGTGTCCAGGGCGCAGAGGTCCTGGCGCTCGTCGATGGGCCGGAGATGATTGGTGAGGAGCAGGGAATGCAGCTGGTTCTGCTTTCGGCGGAGATCCTCCTCGTCTTCGCCGCGAAGGTAAAACGTGATCTGGGTCGGGAACAGCTTGTTCCCCTGCGCGATCTGGAATTGCGCGGCCTTGGCGTCCTCGCCGGCGAGCTGGGCCTCGGCGTAGTCGCCGATCGCGGCGCGTTCCACCCGAACCAGGCGTTCGCGGACATCGTCCTGAGGCTGGAACTCGACCGTGATCGCCATCACAACGCCTGGCGGCAGCCGGTCAAACACCGCGTACAGATGCCGACCGATGCGCCGTTCCGCGAAGAACTGACCGATCGTCGGCGGATCGGTCAGCTGTTGAATGGTGATGGCGCGGTGCGGCAGGCCGTCGAACCACCAGAGGCCTTTCTCGGGATGATAACGCGGAAGTCCCAGAACCAAGGCTTCGCCGAAATCGTAGCCGTAGGGCCGGTCCTCGTGATCGTCGCCGGGATAGGGCGCAAGCGCGAGCAAGGCCTCCACGTCGCCCGCCGTTACCGCCGGGCGCGGATTGAACCAGCGCAGCATCCACTCGTAAAGGTCCCGCCCGCCGAGCCGGCGGACGCCCACCCCCGTCGATTCAAGTCCGGCGGTGAGCCGGGCCGCGGCCTCGTTCAGCTCCCGGATCGGACCGAGATCATCCGGTCCCTTGAGAGATTGGGTGGCGCTGCGCCGCCTGAACAAGCACGCGTGGACCTTCCGTCGATTCCCTTGCCACGGCCCACCCGTGACCTGATCGTCATGGAATAGTCCGCCGGGCCGTGCGATGTTGGCGCAGTGGTCGCGCAGCACGGCCAGCCAGTGGCGGGTATAGGCCAAGTCGCGAATTTCGATCCGCGCGTAGGCCTCCACCTGGTCGGCCAGGCCATCGAGCCGGTACTCGTCATGGACGAAGAGCTGGAAGACCCAAGGGTCTTGTTGCTCCGCGACCGAGCCCGTGAGCACCTGCTGGATCTTGTCGCGGAACTCGGCCAGCCACTCCTCCGGGCGCGCCTCGACGCCGGCGGGCCGGATCTCGAACAAGGCGCCGACGTTGCGCCCGTCGTCGAGCAGAAAGACCTGGTGTTCGGGATCGTAGTCGAGCCAGGGCAGATGGTTGGTGAAACTGCTCGGCCGCTCGTAGCGCCGCCTGACGTCCGCCTCGGTGGGCGGCGTGGTTCGGTCGAACGGCCCGCGTGGCGCGGGTTCGATGGCTCGGGGTTTGGATAAAAACGAAAACTGCGGTATCACCACCCCTCCGCTTCGCCCGGCAGGGCGTATTCCACCGTCTCATACATCGGAAAACTGGTGGCATAGCCCGGCACCGGATGGCCCTGGGGCGAGATGTGCGGGAAAACGTACAGGACGAGGTCCGGATTCGGCAGGCGCGGGAACAGGTGCTGGATCTCGGTGTGGGCCTCGCGGGTCCAGCCGTCCAGGTTCAGGGCGGCATCGCCTGGGCCGCGCGCACCCCGCTCCCGTCGGGCGCCTTCCGTTCGGCGCTGCCGGGTTTTTTCGAAATGGGCATCGTAAACCTCCCGCATGGTGGGTCCCCCCTGCGGCAGAAGGGTGTCCTTGCTGCCGGTGGCGCAGCCGACCAGGAGGCTAATCGAGATCATGGTCACGGCCCGCGTGAACGGCTGGGGTAGCGTGCGCATAGTCGAGTTTCCTGCCCTTGGGTTCGTAATCGATGGGGAGCTCCCGGTCCACGTGGACCGCGAGTTCGACGCCGGTGTCGACGAACACGGCATCGAAGGATTGGCTCTGCCGCTCGTCGATCCAGCGGGCCACCTCGTTGGCGCCTTCCGAGACTACCTCACCGGCGGCGTACTGCTCCGGGCTGCCCGTGACCGTGCTGGTGTAGCCGCCGAGCGGCGTTACCCCGATTGTGGTCTGGGAGCGGGCGTAGGCCCGACCCGCCGCCTCGACGCCCTTCGCCAGAATGCGCCCGCCCAGATATTGCGCGGCGTTGGTCACGCGCGCCCCGGTTACGCAGGGGATGCCGCGCCGGTCCGAGATCCAGCCGAGAGGCTTGGTGGCGCTGCCGGTGGCGGGGGCGGCGCGCCCTGGGCCTGGGCGCTCTGCTGCTCTTTCCGCTGCAGACTCTGATCATCGGAACTCAGGGTGCGGATCGTGCCGTCGTCGAACACGAACGTGATCGAATGCACGGTGCCCCGGACACACGAGAGCGCCCAGTCGCCGATCGCGGTCCCGGAAAAGATCATGCCGTCGACGCCCGGAATCTCGAGCCCGTTGGCGGCGAGGTTGTCGGAGCCCACGATCACCTTGAAGGGATACGGGTCCTCCACCTGGCCTTTGATCGGAATCCGCCCGATCAGCGCGGTCATGCCGGTGGAGCCGATCAGGGTGGCGTTCCGCGGCACCGTGTAGGCCGGTTCCGGCGCAGCGGCGGGATGGGCGGCACCCCCGCCGGGCCCGGCATGGTCCAGGAGGGGGTTTTCGCCGACGCCGTGCAGCAGGCTTCCACCCGAACGGGCCGCCTCGGCGGTCGCGGTGGCGGTCCGGGACACGGCGTCGCCGGCGCGTTTGACCAGGCTGGACCCGAGCGGATCGACCCACACCACCGCGGCGTTCAGGGCGGCCGGATCGAGGTCGACCGCCGCACCGTCCGACGGGTCGGACGAGCCCGGCGGCGCGACCAGTCCCAGGCGGTTGGAGAGATCGTCGAGGCGGGATGACAGGCGGGTGTATTCATCGTTGCGCTGTGCGGCCTGGTCCCGGCGAACCGCCGCCGTGACCTCGTTCGTGACTTGGGTCGCGATGTCGTTGCACTGCTTCAGGAGTTCCGCGTTCTCGCGCCGAAGCTGCGCCATCTCCGACTTGGCCGAGGCGACCTGGGCGGTCAGCGCGCGGATGGTATCCGCCGGAGAATCGGCATCCGGCGCGGGTGCCTTCGGCACCTCGGCGACCGGAAGCTCGGACTCGGCTGTCGCCGCCTTTTTGCCGCACGAGCGGAGTCCCGCGAAGAGCGCAAGCGCCAGCGCGAACGTGCCGAGAATCGGCAGGAGCTTATTGCCGCCCATCGAGCGCATCCTCGAACGGCCGGCTGGACACGAGATAGGCGGCCGTCACGTCCCGTTCGTCGCCTTTGGGGTAGAGCCTCGCGTGTTGGAAGGTGCAGGCGAGCCAGGCGCCCCGGAGCGTTCGGGGATCGAGAATCACGTCCTCGAACGTTCAGCAGGCGCTCTGGGGCGTAGAGATGCTGCGCCGCCATCCGGGTCAGGGTGACGTAGTCCGTCCCGGCGGACCGGTTTTCGGCAACGTCCGTCGCTGCCGCATCCACCGGCGCGGCGGAGGGCTTCCCTTCCGGAATCGACACTTCGATGGGGCTGGTATCGGCTATCTGTTCCGAGGCCGAGAGATCCAGGAGGTAGGTGTTGCCCGTGCCCAAGGCCTCGATCCGCACTCGTTGCGGTCCGAACGGCTTGAGCGCCGTCCAATAGATGGTCCCGTCATTGAGGATCTGGGTCCTGAGGACATCGGGGGTCGGTGTCGGCGGCAGCCCCGCCCGCACCGCGACCGGAAACGACACCAGGCGCTCCTGCCCGACCGGGAGGGTGATCTGGAGCGGCAGTTTGTGCCAGGTCAGCCGCTCGATCGGAAGCGCGCCGGGTGCTGCCTCGGGCTCGACGTCGAGCCCGAGGCCCGGCGGGATGTCGGAACCCGGGTTGGTGAACGCGGTTTCCGGCACCGAAGCCGATGCGGAGAGCGCGTGGACACCGCTCTCCCCCTCCGTGTCGGCAGACGCGCCGACCGGCTCCTCCGCACGGGTCGCGACGGTCAACAGCAGAAGGGTGGACAGAACGACGAGATGCGGATTCATGAGCCGAGTTTGAATATCGGGGGTAAGGCCGGCCGTGACGTCTCGCTGCCCTCGATTCGTTCGGGCGGACTCGCGAAACAATCAAGGGCCAGGCCAAACGGGTTGACCTCGGGGCTGACGTCGTATGCCACCACCCGGATGGGGTAGCGGATGTCGACCGTCTTCACCGGCATCCCACGAACATGCTCCTCGATCCGGAAGTCGATCCGCGCGATCCAGACGCCATTCCCCTTGACCTCGACGCTGGATTCCTCGTAAGTATGGCCCGGCACGTCGTGGATGGCGCGTTTTCGGTCCGTCAGTTCGCCACGTTTGGCGCGGGCCTCGAGATCGCTCCTCAGTTCGTCCTGGCAGGCGGGTGTCAGATAGTTCTGAGCTTTGAAGAGCACGAGGCCATAGTCCTCCTCGCCGTTTCGCGGCCAGTAATTGAGCAGCTGAAAGATGTATCGGGCGAAGCCGTAGATATGCTCCGGCCTCGGATCGTCCCGATGGATCATGCCACCCGATCGGAGGTCCGGCGGAAGGAAGAGGCGCGCGTCCTTCTTCGCGTCCTCCCAGCCGTGCCAAAGGACAAGGATGACGACGAACAGCCCTGCGATCACTGCGCGCAGCGTGTTGATATGGGACCTAAGGTTCTCGTTTTCGGCGCGGTAACGCAGTCCCATGTCCGTTTCAATCGCGGAGGGCGTCGCGGCCAAGACTCATTTGGTACGAGCCGTCCGGAAACCGAAACCGGGCGGACTCTCCCCGGAAATTGAACTGACAGCGGACGAAACCGAGGTCCGCCAGGAAAAGATGCACCCGCTGTTGAAGATAGAAGTGCGGGCGGCCACGTTTCAGCCGCTGATAGAGCCCCGCCCCGAAATAGACGAAGGCGATCGCGCCGATCATGGCGACCCCGAGGGCCATCGCGAGACGCCCCAGGATCAGGCCGATGACCACGCTCGGCGGAAACAGCAAGGCCGCCGCCAGCTTGATGGCCGTACCCAACTCCGAATCGGCATACCCCCGGAAGATGACCGGCTCCTCGTTGAGCCGATCCCCGAGAATATCGGGTGTCTCGGATGAGCCGGCCATCAGATGACACCCGCGGCTTCGCCCGGCAGATAGGACACGAACAGGAAAATGGCGGCGCCGGCCACCGCTCCGAGGCCCAGTTCGCCCCACTCTTTTCGGCCCTGCCGAACCTGATTGAGATCGGCGAGAACATGCCAGGAGAGCCAGAGAAAGCCGGCCACCGCCAGGAACAATCCGATGACGATCCCGCCATCCTTGATGTAGCCCTTGATGAGATTGAGCCAGTCGCCCGCGGCCGGTGAAGTCGTCGGCGGCACGGGCGTCGGCAGCGCGGCGAAGGCGGTGTCCGCCAGGATCAAGGAGGCAAGCATGACCGATCGTGCTCGCCGAACGGTGTGTTTGAGGGTGCGTTTCACATGCGTCATGAGCTTTTTCCGATAGCGATCACAGTGACATGATTCACCGGCTCAGCGCCGGTAATCGCCCTTGAGCGGTGGAAACTCTCTCGGCGTCGTGCGTGGTGCTTCGATGTGTTCACGGATGCCGAGTTTGACGTGCTCGATGTCCTGGCGAAGCCAGCCATAATGGAATCTGACCCGCGACTCCGGATTGGCTTGGGTTTCGGCTTCGGCGATCAGGGGCGCCAGGGCGTCCAACTCATGGATCAGGCGGGCGAGCGCGGCCCGCTCGCCGTCGTCATCGGCACGGGCGGCAGTCGTGAAACAACAGAAAAGCGCCAGCAGCGCATTACGCATAGAGGGTCTCCGAGTTGCTCGGCGGCGAGTGTGCCCAAGGCGGCACGCAAAGTGCGAACAAAAGCCCTTGTATGCTCTAAAAAGGGTTTTACGGATGGCTTGACCATCAGTCGAACCTCCCGTCGAACCCGATTAAAATGAAATGAATTGGCGGGATTAACGTAAGCGTCCGAGCCTTACCGTGTTGACGGCGTCAAGCCGCGATGGGCTGGGTCAGTTCCGTCACCTGATCGGCCAGGTTCCAGGGTAGGAACTCGTCGATTCGATTGACGGGATGCTCGGCGATGCGGGCCAGCACGGTCCGGAGGTACGCCTCCGGATCGAGGCCGTTGAGCTTGGCCGTGCCAATCAGGGTGTAGATCGCCGCCGCTCGCTGGCCGCCGGCGTCGGAGCCGGCGAATAGATAGTTCTTCCGGCCGAGCGCCACCACCCGCAACGCGCGTTCCGCGGCATTGTTGTCGATCTCCAGACGACCGTCATCGCGATAGCGGGTCAGCGCCGGCCAGCGGGTCAGGGCATAGCGGATCGCCTCGGCTAGCGCCGACTTTTTCGAGACCTGTGTCAGCGTGGTGTGCAGCCAGGTCTGAAGCGCCGCGAGGAGCGGACCCGCGCGGGCTTGCCGCGCTGCGGCACGGGCCTCCGGCGGCTGGCCCCGGATCTCGGCTTCGATCGTATAGAGCGCGCCGATACGCTGGAGCACCTCGGCCGCCAAGGGACTCCTGTGGGCCTTGTGGAGCTCGTAGAACTTGCGCCGGACGTGCGCCCAACAGGCCACTTCCTGCACGCGACCGGTGTCGTACAGCCCGTTGAATCCCGCATAGCCATCCGCCTGCAGGGCGCCTTCGAAGTCCTTGAGATGCGTCCTGGGATGCTGGCCTTGGCGGTCCGGCGCGTAGGCGAACCACACCGCGGGCGGCGTGAGATCACCGGCCGGGCGGTCGTCCCGGACATAGGTCCACAGCCGACCGGTCTTCGTGCGCCCCTGACCGGGCGCGAGCACCGGGACCGGGGTATCGTCGGCATGGAGTTTGTCGCCGGCGAGCACATGCCGGCGGATTGCCGCGACCAACGGCCGGAGGAGGCCCGCGGCTTCCCCGACCCAATCGGTCAAGGTGGACCGGGACAGGTCCACGCCTTCGCGGGCGTAGATGGCCGACTGGCGGTACAGCGGCAGATGATCGCCGTATTTCGAGACGAGTACATGGGCCAGGAGCCCAGGACCCGCCAAGCCTTGGGCGATGGGCCGGCTCGGCGCCGACGCCTGGACGATGCGGTCGCAGCGGGCGCAGGCACACTTGGGGCGGACGTGGCGGATCACCCGGAAGCGGGCCGGGACGTACTCCAGGATTTCGGCGACCTCCTCGCCCAAGGGCTTCAAGGGACCGCCACAGTCGGGGCACTCGGCCAAGCCGGGGGCATGGACCTGAGTTTCGCGGGGCAGATGATCGGGCAGTGACCGGGGCGTTCTTACCCGGCGCTCGGCTGCGCGCGGTTCGACGATCGCCGCGAGTTCCGCATCGCCCGTTTCGAGTTCCTCCAGCTGAAGTTCCAATTGATCGAGGAGCCCGGCCATTTTTTCGGAGCGGCGCCCGAACTGTTGGCGGCGGAGCTTGGCGACGAGGAGTTTCAGGTGGGCGATTTCGACGCGCTGGGCTTCAATCAGCGTCTTGAGGGCGGGAATCTCATCGGGAAGCACGTCGGGGTTGGTCATGCCCCGATTATACCCGCCCTCCGTCAGGCGGCGTGAGAAGGCGCGGTGCGGATCGGGCGGCGCCAGTCGATGCCTTCCAGCAGCATCGACAACTGGGCGGGGGTGAGGGATACCGTGCCGCCCGTCGCCTGCGGCCAGACGAAGCGGCCCCGCTCCAGCCGCTTGGCGAACAGGCAGAGCCCATCGCCGTCCCACCAGAGTAGTTTGATCCGGTCGCCGCGTCGCCCGCGAAAGGCAAAAATGTGTCCGGAGAAGGGCTCGGCTTGGAGCTGGGTCTGGACCAGGGCGGCCAAGCCATCGAAGCCGCGGCGCAGATCGGTCACCCCGGCAGCGATCCAGATGCGGGTGCCGGACGGAGGCGCGATCATGGGCCCTTGAGACTCGCGAGGACGGTGCGCAAGGTCGCCGCATCGACGGAACCTTTCACCTGAACCCGCGTACCCCCGAGTTCGATGGTGATGGTGCCCGGTGGAGCGGATACCGTGGCTTCACGCGCTGGCGCGGCCAATGCGGGCGTCATCGCCACCGGTAATAAGGTCGGCCCCGGCGGACCGGCCGGGGCGTTCCGGTCCTTAAGGTAGTGTCGGCGCCATTTGAACAGTTGATTGGCGTTGATCCGATGCGCCAGCGCAATCCCCGCGACCGAGGCGCCCGGCTGTAGGGTCCGCTCCACCAGTTCGCGCTTGAACTCAGGCGCAAACCGCCGCCGGCCCAAGGTATCCATCGCCACCACGCCCGTTGTGAAGTCAGCATCGTGAGTCATCAGTGCGTCCACCTCAAGAGTGCGCGGACACCCCATGCGTCCGCTCGCACCAGTGTCGCCTGAGTCTCTCAACCCGTCGAGACGGTGCTCGGCGGACGCTTACGGATTAACCTCATTCCCGCAACATCGAAGACTTGGGCTGCAAAGCCGTCCGTCCGACCCAGACTGCGTCCACGGCGCCAACGGGTCCGCGACCATCTACTCAACCTAAATGTACGCAGCCATTGGGCAAATGCCGCACCAAGGCTAGCGAATTGCCGTAAATGGGAGGAACTCCATGCGCGAGGAGACTGAAGCGCCTACTACATTGTCCGCTTTGGTGGAAGCCTATTGCCGGGAAGTCGTCTTGAGCCCGGGATCGATCCGCAACTACCGCATCACCGCCCGCGTATTCAAGCGGGATACAGGCGTCGATGAATTAAGCAAGATTGACAAGAATCTCGTCATCGCGTGGCGGGACACTGTCCTTCAGCGGGTCACTGTGGTGACGTGGAACAGTTATCTTACATACCTCAGAATCGCATTCTCCTTTGCGGTTCGCTCGGGATGGATCGAGCATAACCCGTTTCAATACGTCAAACAGCTTGGAGCCTGGAAGAAGCGCAAAAAGACAGTGCCCGATGAGGTAACGCGCCGAGCCATCCGTTTGCTGCAAGAACCCGACGAGCCGATCAAACCGGGCTGGTTTTGGGTTATCGTTGTTCGCCTTCTTTTCTTTACCGGCATGCGTGCCCGGCAATTGACTGCCCTACGTTGGAACCACATCGACTTCACACACAAGACCATGCTGTTGGCAGTCGAAGGCAGCAAGACGAAACGCGAGTGGATCATCCCGATCCCGCCAGACTGTGTGGACGATTTACTGTATCTTCGCAACCGAACGCTCAGAGTCAATCCAAGCGCAGTAACGCTCCGTCACCAGGTGTTTCGAATTCAACTTTTTAACCGGGACGACAAGGGCCAGGAATTAACAACAGACCAGGTAAGCGGTTTTTTTAGGCACCTATCCGAGACCTTGGGCGCACGCATTACATCGCGACGTCTGCGCCATACGATGGCGACGAAACTCGCTCAAGGTCAGCAACCGTACCTTAAGTCACTTCAATTTCTCCTGGGTCATACCTGTCTGCGAACGACCTTGGAGTATGTCGAGCCGGAAATGGGGCAGCTGCGATCCGTGCTGTCCAGGCTCCGCCTGGATTAGGGGATTTGCCACATCTTGCAAGTCCTAAACAGATCTGGTAAAGGTTTTGATACTAGCCGGAAGTCAAAAGGGACCATTGACACATTCGTAATGTGCGGGTCGTAGGTTCAAATCCTATCACCGGCTCCACGCCTTACAGGCGCGAGCGCTCTGTTTCTTCGGTTCATCATCGTCCCCGGGACTCCATCCCCGGGTAACATGCCGGAGAGGGCGCCATGGCCATCTGTATCACCATCACCAGCACCAAGGGCGGCGTCGGCAAGACCACGCTGACCGCCAATCTCGGCGCCTATCTCGCCGATCTCGGCCAGACCGCCCTCCTCGTCGACGCCGATCCCCAACCGACCCTCTCCAGCTTTTTTCCGCTCCGATACCGCGCTTCGGGCGGTCTCACCCGGCTGATGGTCGAGGCGGCCTGCGAGGACGTGGTCAGCCAGACCACCCTCGACCGCCTCGATCTCGTCTATTCCGACGATCCGGACGGCAAGCTCCGCGACTGGATCCGCGACGCCGTCGACGGGCGGGTGCGTCTCAAGCACCTCCTCGGCCGTCCGCCGTTTGCCCAGTACGATATCATCCTGATCGACACCCAGGGCGCGGTCGGTCCTCTCCAGGACGCCGCGGTCGCCGCCGCCGATATCCTCCTCTCCCCCATCCCGCCGGAAATCCTCTCGGCCCGCGAGTTCGTCCGCGGCACCGTCACCATGCTGGAACGGCTACGGCCCATGGCGTTCCTCGGCGCCCCCATCGGTCCCTTGCGCGGTGTCCTTTACCGCCTGGACCGCTCGCGCGATGCCCGGCGTTTCGCCGCCGCCCTCGGGCTCGAACCGCTGATCCCTGCCTCCGCGTAGCCGTAGGGTCGGATGTTTGATCGGAGTCTGCGCGGCTAGCGCAGGTGGAGATCAAACATAAGGCAACCGACACCGTGTCAAGTCATTGTGGATCCAGGTCCCGATCCCACTATTGGGTCGGGACCGGTCGAACGCGGGCCGCCGAAGGCAATACTCGTCGCCAATTTTTTTACTCCTTTTGGTGACTTGGATGTCCCAAAAGGTTTCGCAAAAATGGCGACGCAATCGGCTTTTCCGCTTCGAACAGTATGGCTTGCATCGGATAGCGCGTGGGATTTGAGCCATATTCTTTTATCAGCGCCTCCGTCAACGCCTCGGAGATCTCCTCGGGATCGACACCGCCGCGATCTCGTATTTCTGTGATAACCGGAGTGAACACAAGTGCCCGCGCGAACGCCGCCACGTCCAGAATATCGTGTTCCTTTCGCTCGACCGAGATGACGATTCGATCAAAGCCGGCGCGAATCAGCTTTTCTTTGATCGGATCGATTTGATGGCAGGCAACGGGATCGAAGAGGAAACGAGGTGTATCCGACGGAAAGAATTGTTTCAGCACCTCAAAGCTCAAGCTGGCGAATGGATTGTAATGCTCCGAGTCCCAGACGCGGAGCAAGTACCGCCCTCCGCGCCTCAATGTCCGGTATGCCTCGCGAAACCCCGCCTCTTTATCGAAGAACATGACCCCAAACTGGCAGACCACCGCATCGAACGCCTCATCGTCGAACGGCAGCGCCGTGGCATCCGCGACTTGGAACGCGACCTGCTCGTGAGGGAGAAACTTTTTGCGGGCGGCCTCCATCATGGAATCGCTGATATCGATCGCGGTCAATCGCACGTCCTTGGCAAGCTCATTACACAAGTGCCGGGTCACGATTCCCGTGCCCGCGGCGATTTCGAGCACGTCACGGACTGATCTTTCCGCTACGCGTCGTGCGGTGTCGGCTCCATAGTGCTCGAAAAGCACGGGTCCGAGATCCTGATCGTAAGGGGTGACGACATCACCTTCATAACCTGCCATAGATCACTCTCTAGAAAATACAACGAAAGGACAAAAAGCGAGTTCAATCGCCCATCTCAGTAGATAAGCGAATACTGATAGTACTACATGTCCTACGACAGGGTGGTTTTCTGGACACAGACGGCCTAAAGCAGTCGTTCGTGGGGGCTGGTATTTTTCAGACTGAATGACTGCTGAGGCCGACAATTGGCGGTCATCGCCGTGAACCGTCGACGGACCGAAATCTTGAAGAGCGCTGGCCGTGTCCAGCGTGTGAATTAATTAACAGCCTGAATGGACTTATCGCCTCATCATAGCAACCGCCTCGATTTGAGGCAGATCTTACGGTTTGGCCGGTGACATTTACGGTCGGCGGCTCAAACCGCCCTCTCTCATCAACTTAGGAGGATATTCGCATGAAGCACCTGAACAAGTCCCTATTGGGAGCCATTGGGCTCGGACTGGGGCTGCAGACCGTCGCAGACGCCGCGCAAACGCCCAACTTCTACGAGTGCACCGGCCGGCACGTCAGCCTTACCCTGGTGGTGGGCAGCCAGGCGGAAGTTGGCATTCTCCCACCGCAAACGACCCTCAATCTGCAATTGGGCGAAAAAAGCTATCGCTTTCAGGAATCGGACATCGTCACCGAGTCAACCCTGATTGGCGATCTTTGGGAGGTGGTGTTGGAACACATACCGGACCTCCACATTAAACATGCGTCCGTGGTGATTCCATCCGTCTCGTTGGGAGAGTCGCCGGTCACCTTCAAGAGCCAGCTTGTCCTGACCACGGTGAACACGCCGTTCATCCCCACGCCCTTTGAGGGGGTGGTCAATCCTTCCAAATACATCGATCTCGCCTGCACGGCTTCGATGGTTTATTTTTAGGCTGGCTTGCGTCCGAGCGGCGATAGGCGTTCCGGCATCGAGCGGTTGTTGTCGGAGGCCGCGTTCGAGCCGCTGAGTCTCGACCCGAGGCCATCCGCGGTTCGGCGAGACAATCGAGATTCAGGCCCGAAATCGCGCGCTGTAAAGTGGCGGCACCGGTCGATGATCCGACTGGATAAACCGGATGACGCCTCGCCGCCATTCGGCAAAAACGTCACGGGCAGCGCCTCGTTTGGGGCTGCCCGTGAATCCGCGAGCACCGAAGTCCGTCCGGAACCCGAACGTTCGGCGGCAGCCTGGTCCGTCTTGGACTCGCCGGTGTTTTTCCGATCCTTTACCTCGACGCTTTGCTGTTTCAATGTTGAATGACGGCCAAGAACGAGCTCCGGAAGTTTGTTTTCGAGTGGGTGGTTTTCGGTCTAATCGGCCATTCACGCTGACCAATACCGGCCTTTCGCCAATGGCGGCTTTGTTCAGAATCGAAAAGCATACAGGATTAGGAGCCGCTATTCGCCCGATCGCTTAGCACGAGGTCGTCTTACGGCATAACCGTCCTGAATTAAGCCGCCCCGCGAAGCGGCGTCGGCATGAATGAATAGTTAGGTACCATCCGAACTCACCTCTGTCCGCTGGAGATTAGCCAACTGCTACTGGAGGAACTTGAGCAGCCGCTGAGTCACGAGTTCGGTCTCCGCAGCCACGATGTCATGCCCCGCTCTGGGAACGAGTATCGTCTCGACATGCGGCATGAGCGACTCGACGCGCTCGATTGCTTCGTGAGGGTCGGCCGTTGCTCCGTCGCACTCGCCAAGGATATCGAGCGTCGGTACCTCAATTCGCTGTAAATCCTCGTCGGACATCACTGCCGCCCGCACTGGAGGGAACATCGTGCCGTAGCTCTCCCGCACGAGTAGTATTTCGTCAATTCTCCGATCAAACTCCTCGGGATACTTGACCGCGATGCTTGGCATGATCCAGCGACAATACTCCTCAAGCGACTCCCGCCGCCCATCTGCAACGGACATCAGGCGTGCAACGAACTCCTGCGGGATGGGCGCGCCAATCATGACGGGTGCGATCCAAACGAGCTTACTCACCCGTTGAGGTGCATGCAGTGCGTACTCGGCTGAAGCGTAGCAGCCGTACGATTGCCCCGCCATTGGGATGCCATTGGTCAAGCCTAGCCCGTCGAGTACGGCATCAAGCCACAGCCGAAGATCGTCGACGCCGCGCACCGGGCGCGTTGGCACACTACGGCCCTCGTCATGGATGGCGTCGAGTGCCTATATGCGAAAACTTGTGACGAGCGGCTGGCGGGACCTAGCAAGACCATTTCGGTCGGTGGTTTCCCCGCTTCGAAAACGAGATGGCCAAAAGCAGTCATTCGAAGCGGCTCATGATCCGCGCCAGTCGCTCAATTGCGGCACCGATCCGGTCCGACCGGATCATTCCGTAGCCTAAAACCACGCCGTTAGGTGCCGGCTTTTCGACCGAGTATCGCTCGAGGGCATAAAGGCGGATGCCATCCGCCGCCGCTTCCCTGACCAATTCGGTGGCCGGAATCTCCCGGCTCAGCTTCACCGCCAGGTGCAGGCCCACCGCATCCCCTATTGGCTGCAACCGATCGCCGCCGTGCTGCGACAAGGCATGAAGCAGCACCGCGCGCCGCTCTGCGTAGATCTTGCCCATCTTGCGCACATGGCGAGCCAGATGGCCCTCGTCGATGAAGGCCGCCAGGGTGTCCTGAGACGGCGTCGGACAATGCCAGTCGGCACGAGCCTTGGCAGCGACGAGTACATCCCGCGCCCAGGGCGGAGCCACCACGAACCCGAGGCGCAGCTCCGGGAACAGGCTCTTGGAGAAGGTCCCGACATAGCAAACCGAGCCGCTTCGGTCGAGCGTCTGCAATGCATCCAATGGCCGGCCACCCAGGCGAAACTCGCCGTCGTAATCGTCTTCCACCACTACGGCGCCCCTTTCCTGCGCGAATTCGAGCAGGGCAACTCGGCGCTTCGCGGACAAGGTGATGCCCAGGGGAAACTGGTGGGAGGGTGTGACGCAGATCACCCCGGCATCGGCCGGCAGGCAATCGATCCTCAGCCCTTCCTCATCAACCGGGATGGCGGCGATTCTGGCACCAGCGGCGGTAAAGGCATCCCGCAGCGGCGGATAGCCCGGTTCTTCGACCGCGACCACGGTTCGGCCCGGCGTGACCAGGATGCGGGCCAGCAGGTCAAATGCCTGCTGGGCGCCCGCCGTGACCACGATTTGTTCCGGCGAACAGGAAACCGCCCGGGCGAAGGAGACGTGTTTGGCGATCGCCGCGCGCAGCGCCGGCCAGCCCTGCGGGTGGTCGTAGACTGCCGGCGTCTTCGACCAGGCTCTCAGTGCCCTGGCGGACAGGCGCCGCCAGACCGGAAAGGAAAACGCCGATTTGTCGGGCAGCCCGAGCCTGAAGTCGAAATGGCAGGATTCGACGCCCGCAGGCAGCACCGGCTGAGCCCGGTGCCAGGCTTCGTTCAAACGGCCGTCCGCCCCGGGTTCGCTGGACAGATGATGAGCCGGGCGCGGCGAGATGTCGGCCACATAGGTACCGGAACCCGACCGAACGGTCAGATAGCCCTCGCTCAACAATAGCTCGTACGCCGCTACCGCGGTATTGCGCGACACACCGATCGCTGCGGCAAATGCCCGGGTCGAAGGCAGTCGCGTACCGGACTGGAGCCGTCCGTCGAGGATCGCCTCCCGCAGCTGGCAATACACGGAGCGCAGCAGTTCTCGGGAACCCTTGCGCGGCAGGGTGATGGGTAATTCGAAAAGTGGCTCCATGATTTTTGTCATTTGTGGTCCTTTTCCGCTATTACTCGCCGCCTTATTGTGTCCGTACCGTCAGTCACTATTTGGCAAAGGAGCATCTTATGTTAGCAACCGAACCGTTCATCCCGGCAGCCGCGGGCAACCATCAGCTGCCGTGGATTTCAGTGGGCCACGGTATTTCCAAGAAGCTGCTGGCCCTGTTTCCCGAGCGCGGCGAATGGGTCACGCTGCTGCGCCTGGAGCCGGGAGCACGCATCCCCCTGCATCGGCATCAGGGCGAGGTTCACGGCTACCTCCTCAGCGGATGCCGGCGCCTCGATCCGGAGGGACGACTGCTGGGTCCCGGCGATTACGAGTACGAGCCGGCCGGTCATGTCGACACCTGGACTGCCGAGGGCGATGCCCCCTTCGTGAGTCTGTTTTTCGTGCGCGGCGCGGTCGAGTACCTCGACTTGGACGGCTCCGTCCTGCGCCGGGAAACGGCCGCCACCAATGCCGAGGAATACCACCGCGCCTGCTCCGAGCAGGGCTTCGTCCCGCTCGATCTATGTCGTTGATCGCGGGGGTAACGTTCTCGAGAACAGGAGTGCCGATCATGTTCCCATCCGAGATTTCCGCGGTCGATCATCATCCCCGGAAGCGCGTATCGGTCCTGGATACCGAGATGAGCTACGTCGATGTCGGCAAAGGCGACCCCATCGTCTTCCTGCATGGCAACCCGACCTGGTCCTACCTCTGGCGCAACATCATCCCTCACGTCCAGAACCTCGGCCGCTGCCTCGCTCCGGATCTGGTGGGCATGGGCCAGTCGGGCCGTTCGGCTGCGTCGAGCTATCGGTTCTTCGATCACGCCAACTATCTGGATGCCTGGTTCGAGGCGGTGGGCATCGGTGCTCGGGTGATGCTGGTGGTCCACGACTGGGGCTCAGCCCTGGGCTTCCATTGGGCCCGCCGCCACCCGGACCGCGTGCAGGGGATCGCCTACATGGAAGCCCTCGTGCAACCGAGGCTGTGGGCCGATTTCCCTCCGCCGCGGGAGCGGATCTTCCGCGCGCTCCGCTCGGACGAGGGCATCAGGATGATCGCGGAGGAAAACTTCTTCGTCGAGACCGTGTTGCCGAAAAGCGTCCTGCGGAGTTTGACCAAGGAAGAAATGGAGGCCTACCGTGCCCCTTTCCACACGCCGGAATCCCGGCCGCCGACGCTGGCCTGGGCCCGCGAGTTGCCTATCGATGGCGAGCCGCGGGATGTCGCCGAAGTGGTCGAAACCTACGGGGCCTGGCTCGCGGCCAGCGATATTCCCAAGCTGTTCATCAACGCGGAACCGGGCGCATTGCTGGGAGCGCGCGCACGCCGATTCTGCCGGCAGTGGCCGAACCAGACCGAAATCACCGTGCCGGGCATCCATTACCTGCAGGAAGATTCGCCCCACGAAATCGGCGCGGCGCTGGCGCGGTTCGTCGCACGGCTCCGCGCTTTGCCGGCCCCGCGCGTATGACGGAGAGCATCGGCCAGTGTGGGCGGCCTTCCATCTTCTGCTCCACCAGGAACAAGGTGCCCAGCATGACCAAGGCTATGTGATAGGCATCCCAGCGGCGGACCTGGTAATCGGCCAGAACGCAGAGGATGGGGCCCGAAATATGGCGCCGTTGATTTGACTGCATGATCGATTGCTTGTGCCCCGTTAAATCTCGCTGGAGGCGTCGCTTGCTCCGCCGGGATGTGCCGAGGCATTCGTTCGGCTTGACCGGTCATGATAAGATGCCGCATCAACGGCCTCCCGAGCTTATGCTCATTGGGCTTTCAGCGCGTCCGGCTCCCGTTGAGCAGGGCGGGCAGAACAGAGTCAGGAGTATGCGTTCAGCCATACCGCAAGGAACCCGTCGATGTGCAGGACTGGGGCTGCCGGGATCCACAGGAACCGGCTGGGGCCTCCTGCTGCCGCCGGGCGGCCATTGACCTCCCGGTCCCACGATACCCTTGATATTGTCTACTCGATCAGCGAAGCATGAGCCTCCCGGTCAACTTTTATCCCGAACTCCCCGCGTTCGATATTCACCGGGCACTCGCCTGGGTCCAGGCCGAGGCTGATTGGATTGGCCTGCGTTTCGTCCAGGAGCAGACCTATCGGCGTACCGTCCGCAACCACCTCCCGGAAGACAACGCCATCACCCTGGAGCGGGGCGTCATGGCGGAAGCACGGGTGGACGGCCATATCGCCTATGCCGGCACCAGCGATCTCTCGCAACAGGGCTTGGTCCAGGCCGCCCGGCGGGCCGCGTATCTGGCCCGGATCTGCGCGCCCCATGCCTTGTTCCCATTCACCGAAGGGCACCGGCCTCCGGCTCACGGACGCTTTGTCAGCACCCGGCGACTGGGTTTTGACCGTCTGACGCTCGCCGAATTGACCGATCAACTGATCCGCGCCAGCCGGTCTCTCAAAGTCTCCGACAAGATCGTCAGCACGGCCGCCGAAGCCACCTTGGTGGAAAGCACGGTGCACTACGTCTCATCCAGCGGCGCGGATATCGAACAGCAGTGGTGGCTGGTTTCCAGTCATTGCGCGGCCACCGCTCAGGACGGTACCGAGACCCAGCAGCGTTCATTGAACGGCCCGGCCGCCCGCTGCCGTCAGGCGGGGTTGGAATTCTTCGATTTTTCGGCCCTCCACGCCGAGTGCGAGCGGGTGGGCCGCGAGGCGCTCGAATTGCTGGACGCCGAAAATTGTCCCGATGAGACCCTGGACCTGATCCTGGCGCCGGACCAGATGCTGCTGCAGATCCACGAATCGATCGGCCATCCGCTGGAACTCGACCGCATCCTCGGCGACGAGCGCAACTATGCCGGCTGGAGCTTCGTGAAGCCGGACGATTTCGGCCGGCTGCGCTATGGCTCGCCCCTGCTGAACGTCACCTTCGACCCCACCGTCGCGGGTGAGTTTGCCTCTTACGCCTTCGATGACTGCGGCAACCCCGCGACACGGGAATATCTGATCCGGGACGGCGTGTTGCTGCGGGGGCTCGGCAGTTTGGAAAGTCAGTCTCGACTCGGCATTCCCGGCGTCGCCAATTTCCGTTCGGCCGGCTGGAATCGGGCGCCGATCGACCGCATGGCGAACATCAACCTGGAACCGGGCACCAGTTCCCTGGCCGAAATGATCGCTTCCGTGGAGCGAGGCGTTTACATGCAATCCAATCGATCCTGGTCCATCGACGACTACCGCAACAAATTCCAGTTTGGCTGCGAATATGCACGCAGGATCGAACAAGGCCGGTTGACCGACGTCCTCAAAAATCCCAATTACCGGGGGGTGACGGTGCCTTTTTGGAATGCACTGAAGCAGGTCGGTTGCCGCGACGAGCGGGAGCTCTTCGGAACGCCGTATTGCGGGAAAGGCGAACCCAATCAGCTCATCCGTGTCGGCCATGCCGCCCCGCCCTGTCTGTTTGCGGGCATCGACGTGTTCGGAGGTGGCGCGTGAGCTTTGTTCCGGAAACCCGGCGGCTGTTCGACGATCTCGCGGATACGGCCTTCGCCGACTTGAAGGCCGGAGAAGCGCTCAGCCTCCAACTCAGCGCCGAAGATCAAACCTATGTGCGGTTCAACGATTCCAAAGTGCGGCAAGCCACGGCCGTCTTGCAGAGAAACCTGGCACTCACCTTTCAGTGGGCTGGCCGTCAGGTGACTTTCATGTTTGACCTCAGCGGCCACCTCGATCACGATCGGGCGCTCCTGCGTTCCTGGTTGGAGCGGGCACGGCGGGAAGCTCGAACACTCCCGGAAGACCCTTTCGCGGTGCCCCTGCAAGACCATGGAACCAGCGAACACGAACATTCCGGGACAGAGCCGGACGCCGCCGCTGCGGTCAAGGCCATCGCCCGCGTCACCCAAGGGACGGACTTTACCGGACTCTTGGCCGCGGGCCCGCAGGTCCGCGCGGTCCGCAATTCGGCGGGGTTGAACCACTGGTTTTCGACCGCATCCCTATGGGTGGATTATTCCCTGTTCACGACCAACGCGTCCGGAGATAACAAGGCCGTCAAAGGTCGTTTCTGGGGGCCGGCATGGGATGAGGACCGGTTCCAGGCCGTCCTGGCTGCCGACAAGGCCCGGCTTGCCTTCTTGAAACGCCCTGCCCGCCCGATTGCGCCTGGCGAGTATCGGGTGTACTTCGCGCCGGCCGCCGTCGCCGAACTGATCGCCATGTTCTCATGGGGCGCGCTCAGTTACCGGGCGTACCGGGATGGTAACTGTCCTCTCAAGCGACTGATCCAGGGTGAGGTCGGTCTGTCCGAACAGTTCACCTTGAAAGAAAACTTCTGCTTGGCGCTCACGCCGCGCTTCAACAGCCTGGGCGAGCTTCCGCCGGTGGAGTTGATGCTCATCGAGAAGGGGCAGTTGAAAAACCTGCTGGTGAGTTCCCGTTCCGCAAAACAATATGGCGTGCCGTCCAATGCGGCCGATCCGAGCGGCTGGTTCGGAGAGCATTTGCGCGCGCCGGAACTGATGGCCGGCAACCTGCCTGAGACCGAGGTCCTGAACTGCCTGGGTACCGGTCTTTACGTGGGCAATCTGCATTACCTCAACTGGAGCGATGTCCAGGCCGCCCGGGTGACCGGCATGACCCGCTACGCCTGTTTCTGGGTCGAGAACGGCGAAATCGCGGCACCCATCAATGATCTGCGGTTTGACGACAGTTTGTATCGATTGTTTGGCTCGGCGCTCGAGGCGCTGACCCGGGAAAGCCCGATCCATCCCGCCATCGATACCTATCACTGTCGTGCACTCGGCGGCAGCAAGATACCCGGCGCGCTCGTCGGCACCTTTCGCTTCACGCTTTAAATAATCGGCACAGGGCCCGTTCCAGGCATTCTCAGGGAGCCCCCGGCGATTGGTTTTCGGCTAAAGGGGACGGCCATGTACGGCTTATACTAACCGTAAAATAAAGAATGCCATATTCGTGTTAGGCTACGGCCATGAGATGCAAAAGAGACTCTGACGGGCGATCGATCGACAATCTCTCGCTCCAAGTCATGCGCCAGCAGGCGGTTAAAGCAGTCGGCAAAGGCGAGACCGTGGCCAGTGTTGCCGCCGCCTTTGGCGTCAATATCCGAACGGTATTTCGCTGGCTGTCGGACTTTGCCAGCGGTGGACAAAATGCCTTGCTGGCCAAATCGATTCCCGGTCGACCCCCGAAGGTGACCCCGGACGAAATGCGCTGGCTTGCCGAGACCGTGCGTGATCAGACGCCCCTGCAAATGAAGTTTGAATTTGGTCTGTGGACCTTGTTGCTGATCGGCGAAGTGATCTACCGGCAGTTCGGCAAGCGGCTGACCAAGCCCAGTGTGGGGCGGATCATGCGGATGCTGGGGTTTACCCCACAACGGCCATTGTATCGAGCCTGGCAACAAGACCCGGTGCTGGTCGAAAGGTGGCAGGCGGAAGCGTTTCCGCGCCTGCAAGCCGAGGCGAAACGGGCCGGTGCGGTGATCTATTTTGCCGATGAAGCGGGCCTTCGTTCCGATTACCATGCGGGCACGACGTGGGCGCCGTGCGGCCGAACCCCGGTGGTCAAGGCGACCGGCCGGCGCTTTGGCCTGAATGTCATTTCCGCGGTCAGCGCTCGTGGCGATTTCCGTTTCATGGTCCAGGAGGGAACGGTCACGACGGTGGTCTTTCGGGAGTTTCTCAAACGCCTGATGGTCGGGGCCAAGCAACCGATCTTTCTGGTGGTGGACGGGCACCCGATTCATAAGGCCAAGTTGGTCAAAGACTACGTGGAACAGCAGCAGGGACGGCTGAAACTGGTGTACCTGCCCCCTTATTCCCCGCAACTGAACCCGGATGAGCAGGTCTCGGGGTCTGTGAATCCAGGGTGGCCAAACACTTACCCGAGAATAAAGCCGATTTGAAACGATGCCTGATCGGGGCCTCGCGGCGACTTCAGAAACTACCGCAGATCGTGGTCGCATTCTTCCGGCACCCTGAATGCCGATACGCCATAACATGACAATACTTTCTTTACGCTTAGTAACTGCCGGAGCAATATACTATAAAACTTATTATGTTAGCGAACCCAGGTGAAAGAAATGAGTATGAAATCCAGCTTAATAAAAATGGCAATAAAATTGACACCCAATAGATTGATTATTTGGGTGGCGAATATAATCCTTAAGGGTATTGCAGAATTAAAGAAATTTCGTTTTGACCTCGACGCGCGAACAATCTACGTTCAAACAAGGCTCTACGGTGAACAGGAAGCAATTGAAGTTTATCTGGAAGATTTTGCTGTTTTTAAGGACGGTGATTCCTACAGATTCATTATCCACCAGGCAAAATCGGACCGCCTTTGGCTGAATAACTTATTGTCCCGTATCGCAGGAAAAGCCTGGGAAATTCCTGCTATACCGCCATTGACGGCTCAACTCGAGCTTGCAGCCGAGTTGTTCAAAGCCAAATCTCCGGCACTGGGAAAAATCGATTGAGATTACACCCTTCCGCACGGCCTATACCTGCGCCGTCGGTGCGGATCGCTTCCACGATAAGATCATTCCGCCGGGTTGGATTGCCGATCTGAACGCGGCGTTCTAAGTACATTCAGGGAAGTCTTGCGGCATAGGCAACCTGCAGGACAACCCCGCCAATCAAGCCAATCTGTCGAGATTCGGCAAATATTTGCGGAATGTACTTAGAGCATTTTCATACCGACTGTACGGGTACTTGCGCGTAGGTCGGAAATCCTTTTCCGACGGTGCAGTTGGGCCAACGGGTTCGTCGGCAAGGGATTGCCGACCTACGAATGCTTGAGTCGATCTACCCTGGCCGAAGGCGCCAACGACTCCGGCCAAGCCTGTTTTGCCGTACGAGCGAGATCAAAACGCTCTAACGCCGTTATTCGACGCCGTAATACGTCGTCAGATAATCCAGAATCACCGACATGTCGTCCTGGCTGATCGGCGCTCCCATGACATTCACCATTTTGTCGACGGTCGCTTGCCAGTCGGTTCGTTTCATGAAAAGGGAGTTCATCTGGATATAGTCGATACTGTGGCACATGACGCAATTGGCCATCACGGTATCGCGTCCCGCCCCTTCCTTGAGCTCTATCTGCGCCTCTCCCGCAAAGGCGCTAGTGGAAAAAACCGCGACTAGCGCTAGCAGCAGCGTGTTGAGCATCTTCATGACATGGGCACTCATGCGACCACCACATTGATCCGTTGCACCACGTTGTTGTGGTAACCCGCTGGATTGAAGATGAGTTCGTAAACCTGGGTGCTTCCCTGCCGGCTCGTCGCCCTCGCCATGAGCACATGTTTGCCGCCCCGGCGTGGCGTGAAGGTGTGGTGCCAGGCGCGGAACGAGAAACGACCGTAGTCCTGTTCGAGCTGCGCGTCCCGCCACGTCCTGCCGCCGTTCACCGAAACTTCGACCGTTCGGATTCCATGCCCCCCGTCCCACGCAAGCCCTTTGACCGTCACCGGTTTGCCCGCATGCAAGCGCTGCCCTTCCTCGATGTTGGTCATGAGAGAATTGACCACCATATCGGTAATCGGCGTATTGTCCTCCCCTTCTTGCGAAAGAAATCGCTCGATGTGCGGGAATTTGTCTTTCGGTATCCGGTAAGCCCTGCTCATCCAGAATCCCGTTTCCGGTTTCGGCATCGCGCTGATGGACGTCAGCTGTTTCACCCAGTAGGTCCCCGACCAACCGGGCACCACCAGGCGTACCGGAAAGCCGTTCCAATGAGGCAGGGCCTCGCCATTCATCTCGTAGGCGACCAGGGTGTTCTCGTCGAGGGCTTTCCATAGCGGAAGACTCTTGACGAAATCGGGGGTCTCGTCGATAGCTCCGTAATCGGCGCCGTCGAAGACGATTTCCAGCGCATCCGACTTGAGTCCTGCTCTCGCCAGCACGTCCTTGAGGCGAGCGCCCTTCCATCGCGCATTGCCCATGGCGCCCGCTCCCCATTGGACGCCGGGCACATGCGGCTCGGAAAAGCCGCGGCGATTCCCGGCACATTGGCACACGGCAAACAGTTCGACGGGCTCGAAATCCCGCTTGAGCTGGTCCAGCGTCAACTCGAAGGGATGCTCCACCGAGTCGCCCCCTACCTCGAGCCGCCAGGTTTCGGCGGCCACTTGCGGAATATGGGCAAGGTGCCAGCGCACGAAGAACTGGTCGTTCGGCGTGATGACGCCGCTGAAAGCCCTGACCGGCGTCTCGAAGTTCGGTGGCCGGTAGGTGCGCTTGATGAGGGGCTTCTTGCCGGACAATGCCGCCCGCACGGCGCTTTCCACCGCACCGATCGGCAGCTCGCCGGCCCGCAATGATCGCGGCACCAACAAGCCCGGCCAGGTCACAACGACCCCGCCAACCAAACCCTTGAGAAAAGTCCGCCTATCCAAGGTCTCGTTCTCCAATTCTTAGGGCATACTTTATTTCCCGGTTTCAACTAAGACCTCCCTGACCGATCGAACGTTGCAGCTTCGGACGAGTCGATCAGATCATGAGCCGAGATGACTTAACCGAAACGCTGATACGGGTCCAGCCAAAGCTGTTAAGGAAGCTCTGAATAAGTCCTTCGACAAGCTCAGGACGAACGGTAACGTATGGATTCCGTTCGTGGTTCGACAAGCTCGCCACGAACGGAATCCACTTGTTCAGAGCTTCCTTAAGGACCGAGTGACGGAAGCCCAAAGCTTTCAAGGTATGCCCTCGGTCCGGAGCAGCAGGAACGAAATCACCCGGAAACGTATACCGTCCCGATTTGCTTCCCGGCATAGCTATCCTTCGCAAGACTCGGGAAGGTTTCGGAGAAGGGGCCGATGCTTTAATAGGAACTCCATCAGTACCTGATTGAACGCGTCCGGACGCTCCAGAGGCAGCATGTGCCGTGCGTCGCGGATGATCGAAAGTTCCGCCTGCGGCATTCTGGCCACATAGGTTTCCTTGACTGCTATCGGCGTGTAATCCCGATCCGAAGTGATCACGAGGGTCGGGCAGTGAATGGCGTCGAGATGATCCGCCACGGTCCATCCGATCAAAGCCCGCAATGCGTCAAGGTAAGCCCGCGGATCATTCTCGGCCCACCGATCGATGAATAGCTGTCGGAGTTCTGCCTGTTCCGGCTCGGGGAAGAGACGCTTGCCCAGAACCTTTCCCATTTGGCGCATCCCCAGCAACCGGACGATAAGTTTCCGTTGGACGATCTGCAGTCGTGCTCTGAGCGTACGGAGGATGAATTCCGGGCCGCTGTTGACAATCACCAGGCTCTGCACGAGTTCCGGGGCGCTGATGGCGAGCTGAAAAGCGATCATGCCTCCCATCGAGAGGCCGACAACGTGAGTCGGACCCAGGGAGAGCAAGCGGATCAGTTCCGCCGTGTCCGCCGCAAACCCAAGAATACTGTAGGGGCCGGGCGGCTTGTCCGATCGGCCATGGCCGCGGAGGTCGAACGTGACCACGTGAAAACGTGGAGAAAAGTAAGCGAGCTGAGCTTCCCAATCCCGTGTGCTGGAGCCTAGGCCGTGGATGAAAAGCAGGGACGGGCCGTGCCCCAGGCTTTCATAATGGAGTTCTGCACCTCGTATTTGAAGTCTGGGCATGCTCATTCCTTAAGCGGCGGGTTTCCGTTGCCGAGCTTGGCCTTGAGCGGCTCCGTCCTGAGCCGGTCAGCGGGCGATCCAGCCCCCATCGACCGGAAAGGCCGCCCCCGTGGTCGTCTTGGCCGCCTCGCTGCACAGGACAGCGGTCCAGGCGCCAATGTCCTCCGGGGTCGAAAATTGGAGCATAGGCTGCTTTTCGCGCAGGAGCGCCAGTTTGGCCTCTTCCGGCGAAATCCCCTGCTGTCGGGCCAAGTCCTCAATCTGTTTTTCGACCAGCGGGGTCAGCACCCAACCTGGGCAAATCGCGTTGCAGGTGATGCCGGCGTTAGCCGTCTCCAGGGCCACGACCTTGGTCAGGCCCAGGAGGCCATGCTTCGCCGCCACATAAGCGGCCTTGCCCTCGCTGCCTACCAGGCCGTGGGTTGAGGCAATGTTGATGATCCGTCCCCAACCGCGCCGCTTCATGCCCGGCAGCGCGGCTTTGATGGTATGGAAAGCGGCTGAAAGATTGACGGCGAGCACGGTCTCCCACTGCGCATCCGGAAATTCCTCCAGCGGTGCCACATACTGAATACCGGCGTTGTTGACCAAAATGTCAATGGCACCGAAATCCGCCTCCATCGATTGGATCATGCCGCCGATGGCAGCCGGTTGTGAGAGGTCTGCGGGATAATAAGCGGTTTTCACACCCTGAGCGCGGCTCAAGTCCTGCGCCAATCTCTCGATCTCCGCGATCTCCCCGAAGCCATTCAAACCGATATGGCAGCCCTGCCGGGCGAGTTCGGTGGCGATGCCGAGACCGATGCCGCGGGTGGAACCGGTGACCAGGGCTATCTTCCCATGGAGCATGATTTATTCTCCGCCGTTCCTTGTGGACGCCTCATCCATGGACCTCATGGTCTTCGTTTAGGTTCCGGGAGACCTTCCGCTTACTGGACGATCTCCTGATAGTGATGCGCTCGCAACCCAAAAACTTCCCGGTTAGACAGGAACGCAAGAGGCTTCTCACCGGCTCGCCGAGTTCTTACGGTTTGCCCTGCGAGTGCTTCCGGAAAAACCGGACCATCTCCTCCGAGGCGCTGGGTCCCTTGGGGTCGGTATACGAGACATCAGGACTTCCGCCCGACCAGCCGTGGCCCGCCCCATGAACTAGCCACTGCTCCATGACGACCTGGCCGCTCGCGTCGTGATAGATGGAGTGGGTATAGGAATGCCCGTGAGGCACCTGACTCCGGTTTGCCGTGACCCGCAATTTTCTTCCCGCGCCTGAGTGTACGGTTGCCCACTGCGCCAAAACCCGATCGCCATTGCCGGGGTGAACCGTGGTGTCCCGGTCTCCATGAAAGACGATGGTGGGGACGATCCGGAGTGCTTTCAGCGCTGCCGGGAAACTGCTTTCCCGCTGCAGCAGCGCAGCTGTTTCCCCCTGCTGCATGGCCGCGAAGGCGGAGGGGATGTCATGGGCGACACCGTAAGGGAGTCCGGAATGGACGCCGATGGCGGCGTAGAGCTCAGGGTAGTTCACTCCCATGACCATGGCCATCGCCCCGCCGGCCGAGTGTCCCGCCACGTAGATCCGCCCGGCGTCAAGGCCATGGGTGCTCACGATGTGCCGGGTCATGTCGGCAAGGATGGACGGTTCGCCATGATCCCGGTGCTGGTCGCTCGCCTTGAACCAGTTCCAGCATCGGGACGGATTGGCTTGGGGCGCTTGCTCGGGGTACAGGACGAAAAATCCCTCCCGTTCCGCCAGGACATTCATGCGGGTGCCCGCGGCGAAGTCGTCCGGGTCCTGGGCGCAGCCATGGAGCATGACGATCAGCGGCAGGGCTTGTCCGTGGTAGCCGCTGGGAATATAGAGCTTATAGGCGCGGGTTCCGGCCGGGTTGGTGAAGGAACCTGTCATGAACTGCCCTCCTGCCTGAATGTCCGGGTTTGACTGGCTCGGTTTGGTTATTATGGATTCGAGTCCGGTTCGAAGCGAACGAAACGTAGCCTCGAAGGCGGACGACGGCGCGGAGGATGGGCTCGCGTCGTGCGGGCTCCCATGCGCCGATGCCCCGCTGTCCGGTGGCGGCGTGAGTTGGGAAATGTCGTCGATGACGCGGCACGTGCTGTCAATAGGTTCGTGACCGGAAGAGTCGGAGGTCTTCGAGGACGTGTCGGGTGCGAAACCGCCCCGGAGCGTGCGCCGGATGAGGGCGGCGGCTTCATCGAGCCGGCCCGAGCGGGTGAGCCGGGTGGCTTCCGCCATTACGGCGTGCAGTGCGTCGGTCATAATCCAGGTCTCCTTTGGCGATTGTAACAGCGGCCATGGTTCGGTGGGTGGAGACATGTGAGCTGTAAGTGGATCTCCACCGGCGAGGCGGGAAAACAAGGTCTAGCGGATGCGGCCGGCCAAGGCCGATTTGACGTCCGCACTGGCCCGCAAGGCCCCTAGTACCGTGATGGACTCGATGGTGTCCCGTGCCAGTTCGGGCGAGACATCATCGCCGATGATGACCAGGCCCAGCACCTGAATTTGCAGCCTCTGTCCGGCCGTCCGTACCGCTTCCAGATCGCGGCGGGTGTACTCCTGCAGGCCGAGCACCAGGGTCTTGCGGGCCACGGTTTGTTTCACCACCTCCGCGTGGGCGGCAAGTTGGTTGCGTATCGCGGTACGAATGAAGTCGGTGCGGTTGGAATAGAAGCCTTCCTGCACCAGCAAATCGATCTGCCCGAGGTCCACGAACCCCAAGTTGATCGTAATTTTCTCGGTTTCCCCTGCCATACCTTCTGCTTACCATCTCATAGCCATCCAATGGGATGGTAGACTACTCCGAAACGGGGGACTGTCAAGGGGTGCCCGCGGCCGAACGGTTTCATGGCTGACAGTCCCCTACGAACATCACTCAGCGTGGCGGATTCGGATCTACCCAATCGCTTTAGAATACCGTTTACCAGAATGGGGCCATTGATGTCTGCCTATTGCACATATCGCTTTTTATATTGGGAGCCCGGAAGTACTAATGGTCAAGAAAGTAAAGCCACAAAAGCCCCCTCTCCCTCTGGGAGAGGGTTGGGGTGAGGGCGATTCGAATAGGGCTTTACTTTCTTTACCCACAGTAAATCGAACAAACCGTCCGAAACACGGTCCGTTTAAGAAACGGAATAAGGAGCTCTCCATGATCAAAACCATCGGATATGCTGCCCACAGCATGAGTGCGCCGCTGGGTCCGTTCCGCTTCGAGCGGCGCGAACCGGGTCCACACGACGTGCAGATTGAAATCCTCTACTGCGGGGTCTGTCATTCGGATCTCCATACGGTCCGCAGCGAATGGCAGAACACCGTCTACCCGGTGGTGCCCGGGCACGAGATTGTCGGGCGGGTGACGGCGGTCGGCGACGAGGTGCAAACCTTCAAGGCCGGCGACTTGGCCGCCGTGGGGTGCATGGTCGATTCCTGCCGCACCTGTCCCGATTGTCGCGAGAATCTGGAGCAGTATTGTCAGAACGAACTCACGTTGACTTATAACAGTCCCGACAAGCACACGGGAAAGATGACTTACGGCGGGTACTCCAATGTGATCGTGGTCGATGAGCATTTCGTACTGCGCCTGCCCGAAAAGCTCGATCTCGCCGCCGCCGCGCCGCTCTTGTGCGCGGGCATCACCACCTATTCGCCGCTGCGTCATTGGCAGGTGGGCCAAGGCCAGAAGGTCGGAATCGTCGGACTCGGAGGCTTGGGCCACATGGGGGTGAAGTTCGCCCATGCTTTTGGATCGCATGTGGTGCTGTTCACGACTTCTCCGGACAAGACCGAGGACGCCAAGCGGCTGGGCGCCGACGAAGTGGTGATTTCAAAGAATCCCGATGAGATGAAGAAGCACGTCAACAGCTTCGACTTCATCCTCGATACCGTGGCCGCATCGCATAACCTGGACGCCTATATCGAGCTGCTCAAACGTGACGGCACGCTGTGCTTGATCGGGGTTCCGGATACGCCGCATCCGTCACCCGGCGTCGCCAACCTGATCTTCAGACGCCGACGAATGGTGGGCTCGCTTATCGGCGGGATCAAGGAGACGCAGGAAATGCTCGACTTCTGTGCCGATCACGGCATCGTCTCGGACATCGAACTCATTCCTATCCAAGAGATCAATGACGCATACGACCGCATGCTCAAGAGCGACGTGAAGTACCGCTTCGTTATCGATCTGGCGTCGTTGAAGCAGGAAACCGCCACGGCTTGATCAGGAAAATGATCATGCCGGCAAAACAGAAGCGTGGACGATCAGGATGAGTCCATCTGTTCATGCGATTGGCTTATTCATAAGCTCTTTCGCGCGGTCAAAACAGACCGTGTGAGGGCTGCAAACCGCGATCTGCAAGGGATGTTACGGGTTACCGTTTCACCCGAAACCGAGCCCAACCGGGTTCACCGCCACGGACGTGATGATGGGCTGCACTGAGTCTTGGGCAGGCCGATATAGCGTGAATGCCGTAACCCACCACGGTAGATGGCTTGTGCATGGATACTCTCGATGCTGGCACGCGCTCTATGCTGCTCACGCGTTCGCAGTCCGATGCGTCGCGGTTCGACTTTGGCATGGGCCATTGCGCACAAATGGACAGGGGGCGTACTCCTGACGTGTAAAGCGGGTCTTCCAAACGATGCCAGTTCTAAGTACATTCAGGGAAGTCTTGCGGCATAGGCAACCTGCAGGACAACCCCGCCAATCAAGCCAATCAGTCGAGATTCCGCAAGTATTTGCGGAATGTACTTAGAGCGTTTTCCATCCCGGTGTACGGATTCGTGCCAGGAGGGGAGAACGTAGGTCGGCAATCCCTTCCCAATCGCAAACGGTCGCTTTAGTCGCGCCCCTTCCGACAAAGCCCTTCGCCGAGCCGATACGTCGGCAAGGGATTGCCGACCTACATATCCGAATCCCTTACACCGATTCGGAAAACGCTCTAAAGCTGGCTTTCGATCTCATTCCTACATTCTAGCGGCGAAAGCATCCTCGCTAACGCGGTCGACTTCCGACATTCCGTGCGGTTGCCTCCTATAAGTGGTTCGTGCCCGCAGCGGTCATTCGATTCAATAACCACAGCGGACCGGGGCCAGCCACGACGCGGCGCTGGAACTACAACGTGCGGGCTGTGCACTTCCAACGTTGGCTCGAGCGCCGAATATGTGGCCAGATCATCGTCAACCGCGTTGCGCCTGGAGTCGCGCAAGGCCAGCGCCCGTCAAGCCTGCCCTTCGCTCAGGGGCAGCCGCACGATGAATTCACTCCCTGATCGGGGCCTGCGCTCTTGGCCTCCACCGGGCCTCCGTGCAGCGCCACAGCGCTGGACGATAGTCAGGCCGAGCCCCAACCTGCCTTGGAACCGGTCCAGGGTGCGCTCGGCTTGGGTGAAGACATCAAACAGGTAGGGCAGCAACGCCTTCGGAATGACTTCGCCGGTATCCCGGCTCCAAATGACGGCGTCATCCTGCTCACACGCCGCCTCCAGCCAAATTGTGCCGCCTTCGGGCGTATATTTGGCGGCATTGTTGAGCAGATCGACACCACTTGGGCCAAGCGCAGGCTATCCCCGTCCGGCCCGAGCGGCTGATCGGGCAGCGAGGCGATCAGCTTGTGACGGCGGGCTTGAATGAGCGGCTGGCAGGTTTCAATCGCCTGCTGCAGCACTGCGGCAAGGTCGATAGACGCTTTCTGTAAGCTGATAAAGCTTAGGCTTCCGGGACACTACTCAATAGGCAGCCACTCGGTTGCTGTCTCGCAAGCGTACGCCCCTTATGGGAGATACCGCACCAGGGCGAAGTTGAAGCTGGGACCGCCGACAGCGGCGATAGGCGCGTCAGAACCGCCTGCCACCACGATCAGGCCATCGGGCTGAATGGCGATGGCCTGGACCTGGTCCGTGCTGCTATTCAAGACGTGGTCGCCGGTCGTGTTGGCCAAATCGGTCAGCACCCGGTTGTTGGATCCGAAGTCGGTTATCGCGACACCATTCAGATCGTAGCGGACCAGGGCGAAGTTGGTATTGCCCACGCCAAGGGGGGCGTTGGACGTTCCTGCCACCACGATCCGGCCGTCTGCCTGCATCGCGGCCGCAGTCGCAAAGTCAGCGCTGCGCTCGACGGTCCCAGCGTCAAGCGCACGGTTATCAAAGTCCGTGATCGAGAGCCCAGGGTTGATCGAGTCGGCGTTAAAGGTCGGATCGAGGGTGCCATCCAGATTGTACCGCGCCAAACCGAAGTTAAGATCCCCGTTGGGACCGTTGGTCGTTCCGACCGCCACGATCCGGCCATCGGGCTGGACGACGAGCGCGCTGGCCTGGGCGCTTGTGCCACGAAGACAGGTCGCTACCCGGTTATTGGGCCCGAAATTGGTATTCGGAACGCCATTGTTGTATCGAACGAGGCCGAAGGCCGCCGGACAATCGGGGGCGGGAGACGTGCTGCCTGCCACCACGAGCTGACCGTCGGACTGCATGGCCACAGCAAAGGCGTCATCCACGCTACGATTGCCAAAATCGGTGAGCACGGTGCCTGGGAAGATGGCATTATCGCCGAAGGTCGGATCGATGATGCCATCGGGATTGTACCGGACCAAGGCAAAATTACCCTCGCCGTTAGGCGCATTCGAAAAACCTACCGCCACAATCTTGCCGTCGGGCTGGAGGGCGAGGGCTCTGAGTTGGTCAAGCGAACGAGTCCCATCGGGTAATTGACGAAAATCTGTGAGTGTCGTGCCTGGGAAGATGGCATTATCCCCAAAGGCCGGATCCACGCTGCCGTCGGGGTTATAGCGAACCAAGGCGAAGTTGTTGTCGCCATTGGGCGCGTCGGAAAACCCTCCAACCACGATCTTGCCGTCGGGTTGAATCAGGATGGCGCGCGCCGTATCCGAGCTGTTCCTGCTGGGGCTATCGGGGTCACCCGTGGGTACGTCAGTCCGGAAATTCGTGATGACTCCGCCGCCCGTGCCGAAGGTCGGATCCATGGTGCCATCGGGGTTATAGCGGACTACGGCGAAGTTGTTGTCGCCATTGGCAATGGGGGAAGTAGTGAATCCGGCCGCCACGATCTTGCCGTCGGGCTGGATGGCCACAGCAAACGCCTGATCAGTAGCGGTCTCGAAGGTCGTGAGCACCCGTCCGATGACACCAAAGGTGGGATCCGGGGTGCCGCTTTGCGCATGAGATATACTTGTTGTAACTGTGCCAAACACCGCAGTCAAACCGACCAGCAAGCCGGGCAGCCCCATGGGCTTCTTTCCTTTCATGACGTTTTCTTCCCGCAGCAAAATAGAGAGATTGGCTAAATTAGACCGGGACACTCGGAGATTTCTCTCGTAGCCTCCCGGAATATTTGCCGCGAGCGGCCTGCACTAGCGGAAAGTACCAATTCGCTCATGGTTCCATAAAGCCGACATTCGAAGCCGGCTGAAAACTAAATGCGAACGGCAGAAATGGCCGAACAGCAGAAGTTCACTTCGGTGGCCCTAACTATCCGTTCAGGACAGTCCGCCGCCACATTCGGCACGGAAGTGCCGGTTGTCCCACCCGAAAAACGATCTCGAGCCGAACGTCAGCTACGGGGCAGTGGTTGGCCGACTCCTGCCGATCGGCATATGTTCGTGGAGGATCGGGTTATGCGCCAGAGCGGATACGCTTCAGTAAACTGGGAACCAAGTCACTCCCGGCCGGAACCTGACGAATATCAATGGCCTCGATTCAGAGTATCCGTACAGTATCCTGGCTTGATGAATTCCCGAATCCATAGCCTGTGCCGGTCATCATGCTGCGAGACTGTTCAGCCGCTCGCGGCCTGCGAAGCGCCGCACCGCTATTTCGCCTGCTCGCTTTAGCCTTTTTCGCGGCCGGACTTTCGAGCTGTCTGTCACCCATGGCGCTTGATCATCTGGCGATCGCCTATAACGAATCCAGTGCGGACGTGATGTCGAGGCAACTCCTGCTCAATATCGCGCGTGCCCGCTTCAATCAGCCAATATATTTTTCCGGGATTTCGAATATTGCCGCGACGCTGAATTTCCAGGTCAATGCGGGGGCCACCCCGCCGTTTACGGGGAATAGCGGCACCACGCTGATGCCCATTTTCGGCGGCTCGGCGTCGGAAAATCCGACCATCAGTATCGTTCCCATGGAAGGCGAACAATTTACGCAGCGATTGCTGACGCCATTATCCGAAGACAAGCTGACCTTGCTGCTGCGTCAGAATATCGATGTCGATCTGCTGCTGCGTTTGGTGACGCTGGAATTTCGCACTCAAGGCGAAGAAGCGGTATTTCACAATCGGCCTCGAAACCGGCGCGATTACGCCGCTTTTCGGCGCATCGTGCTGCACCTGTCATCGATTCAGGATCGTGACCAGTTGTACGCGGAGCCCCTGATCTTCGAGCGTCACTGGACGCTGCCTTTCGAGTCGATTAACGGAAAGGAATTTCAGGCATTGGAGCAGGAGTATTCCATTGCGCCGGATTCAACGAGGCCGATTTATCATCTGACCAAGCAAGTCGTCGGTCGAACGGTTCTGACGAACTACGATCCCCTCCTTTTGAGCAATGAGGAGCGAATACGGCTGAATGACGAGGCCGAAAAAAATGCACCCAACGATCTCCTGGTCGATGTTCGTCCCGGCTATCCGGGGGGCGAATCTCCGCTGCACGGCAACTTCAGGCTGCGAAGCTTTAGCAACATCATGTATTTCATTGGCCGAACCCTCGCCGCAGAACCCGAAAGGGACGTTCCCAAGGATCCGCGAACACCGCCGGTCGGCGAAAATCCGGTCTCGGTCATCGAGATTTCCGAATCCAGCAGGCCGCCCGCAGATGCGGACGTTGTGGTGAATTATCGGGGGAGATACTTCGCCGTGCGTCCAAGCCGTGATTCATCGTGGAACCAAACGGCCTTTCGGGTGCTCTCGCAGATTTTTCAGATGACGGTGACCGAACTTCCGAAACCGGGCGTTCCGAGCATCACCATCGCAAAGTAAACGTGACGCGGCTCGGAACACGGTCTCGGGGAGCAAAGCGTGATCGGCTGATCACGTGTCACGACACCGTGTTCCCAAAGGGATGTACCCGACTATTCAAAGCGACGGGCCGGTTCCGGCACCGGATAACATCGTCGCCTTTACAGACCGCTCGAACGGCTGCCGCCGCTTGTGCCGACACCGCCGTCGGAGACCTCTCCCGCAGGCTGAGTGGTGTGCCGAATGACGCGCTGTATATCGTCTTTTCGCGCAAGGACCGATCGCAATTGCAATGACCTGTTCAGTACGCTGTACCAGAAAGGCGCGCCGAGGCTGAGCAGCAGGATGGAGATCATCAGCCCCGGAAGGTTCACATTTTTCCAGTTGTCAAACCATAGCTCGAGAGAGGTAGGCGGCAATATCACGCCCTGCTTGGCCAGGAACGTGAAATACTGCCTCTCGATTTTGTCCGACACGGGCAACGGCGTGGCGGATTGAGCCTCCAAGCTGGCTACGACATACTGTGCCTGATCGATCTTCATCGCCTCCTCGACAAAAGCGGTTCGCATGGCGTCGTCCATGGCAAATCGGTTCACCAGCGTCACCGTGTCCAGTTGCAGCACGACGGCTACCACCGTAGCGCTGACGAAAGTCCAAACGCGGGCACCGAAGGTGAAGCGTTCGCTGACGCGATCGATGACCGAATCAAACCGCAAGTTGATTTTCGCCAAGAATTGGCTGGCGGCTTCCTGTAACAGGGCAATATTCTGGCGGACGTCGTGGGCGAGTTCGGGGTTGGATTTCTCCAGTTGGAGGGCCGCCATATGGATATTCTTCAGCGTTTGGTCGGGGTCGGAGATACCGTTTTCCGCCATCACTTTCTTCAATCCCTTGAGCGCTGTCTGTTGCAGCTCGGTTATCGTCACGTCCTTCGGGTCTCGCGATGCCAGGTCGAGCAGCATCTTGGTGAGCTCCTCGCGGTGAATCACCTCGCCATACCGGATCAAACCGAATATTTTGCCGCCGTTGAGGATTGGACTGCGTAGAATCATCTTCGCTATCTCCTCGGCGCAGCGCCGCTCCACGCCGGGATCGAGCTGCTCGAGCAGGTCCACGAGTCCGGCCAGCAAGTGCTTTCCGCGACTTTGACGCAGAGCCAGCATGGCCTGAGTCATCAGAGTCACCGCCATGCTGACGATCAGCATGACGACAGAAAGCCCGATTAGGATATCGATCGATTTCAGCATGATGGCACCCCTCCAGTCTCGACGTTGTTCAGGACTTACGAAAATGGACTCTTCTTCCGTCTCTCGAAGGAAAAAGGGCAAAATGCGTAAGTCCGGTTGTTGTTATTTTGTCCAGGCCGGCTAGAGCTTTTTCATCTCGCTCGTACGGCAAAACAGGCCTGGCAGGAGTCGTTGGCGCCTTCGGCCAGGGTAGATCGACTCAAGCTTTCGTAGGTCGGCAATCCTTTGCCGACGAAGACGCTCGGCCGGGACGTGGTGTCGGGAAAGGATTCCCGACCTACGCGCGAATGCCCGTACAGTAGGCATGAAAATGCTCTAAGTACATTCAGGGAAGTCTTGCGGCATAGGCAACCTGCAGAACAACCCCGCCAATCAAGCCAATCTGTCGAGATTCCGCAAATATTTGCGGAATGTACTTAGCGTCAACGACCATGGCGATCGTCTCACCGACACCGGCGTTCGGCTTCAACCTTCTTCGCAAGTCTCCTGCCCGAAGGCTTTAAGGATTTCTGACTCTCGGCCAGGCTTCCGGCTCCGCAAATGGAGCGTCGGGGTCGTCCTGACAGGCTTGAGCCCGAGCTTCCTTGACGACCGGCTGGCCGTTCCGAAAAGTGTAAACGACGATCGAGCCGCAGTCTCCGATGCCGCGGGATTTCGACCAGACTTTCAGCTCCTTCGTTTTGTCATCGAATTCGGGAAATCCGCTCAGCTCCGTTTCAAGATAGCGGGAGACGCGGCCATCCGTCTCGCGCTCATAACGCTTGAATTTCAACAATACCGTTTTCGTCCGGGCTTCGTCATAAAACATGAAAACAAAACCGGGTTGATAAGCGCCCAGGTAGCACTGTATCTCCACGAGATACTGCTTGTCCTTCAGGCGATGAAAGGTAAGGCCGGCATCGGGAATATCCTCGGCTCGGCTTTGGAAGCTCTCCTCGCAGTCAGCGGGCCATTTCAGTCTCTGATACCAGGCGCTTCGCTCCTCTCGAGTCAAATCGGACTTGTCTTGATCGCCTCCGGCCTTTACTCCCGAAGCAACCAGAAACAGACCTACAAAAGCGGCGGTGATGCCGAACTCGGACAATTTCATAGCAATCCCAACTCCCTGTGCGCTCCATGACATTCCCGAAATGGACTCATACGGCAGCGCCGTCGATCCGACGGAATCCCAAATCGACCGATGCCATCTTCGCTATGATCGCTGAAGGGCGGACGCCCGCAAGAGACCGTCGAATCGGCGTGCGATGTCGGCGATCGTTGTAGCCTTGTCGTGGCCATTGATGATGGTTCGAGCATTCTCATAATCGGGCGATACTCCGTCTTTTATGAAATGTCCGAGCTTTTTGCCCGTGAACCATCCTTCCTTCATTCCCTGGACGGCAATTTGATAAGCCAGCTTGGGCTCCTTTGCTTTATCGGGGTTCGAGATCAGATCCACGTTCAGAAATCTTCCCGCTCTCTCGTAGTTGTTTCGGCCTGTCAGCTGTACAAAACCGCGCCCGTGAAAAAGATTGCCATCGCCCGGGTAAAGATTGCCCAGCCGCCGGCCTACCGAGGTATGCGATCCATAGCGGGATTCAAAGTAGGCCGCCGAGCCGTGCTCGTCGATCGGCCTCATCGTGTTTGCCGTTTCCCATTTGAATGTCGCCAGGCAGTAGGCCAACTGTTGCCGGTCCGTGTCCGTCCCGTCGAAACGGATATCCTGTTCGATTTCGCCAAGCAGAGACTCCAGCGCGTCGACCCGGTATTGCGTCATGGGTCCGAACGCGGAACGATAGTCCTCGAAAAACTCATTCCTGTCGAACACGAACATAACTTGCCCCCCCACTTTCTTCTTTTTTGAAAATTCGTGATCGCCGCCGCGAAACCTCACCCGCGGCAGCGAGCGATCAAGCGGTGAGCTTATTCCATCACGAATCCGATCTGTCCGGAAACATCGACTCGCTCGATTCCCGTCGGGAGCGCTTCCGCACCAGCCGCCCCTCACAAACCAGCGGTCTCTGCAACGTCAGAATGTGCGGCGGCTGACCGAAAACGTCGATCTGCGCATCAAGAGTCCTCCAAATCCGGCCGATCCTTTTTGCCCATTCGACGCTCGATCGGCGTCAGAAACTGCAAAGTCAGAAAATTGATCGTACTGATCAGCACGGCGATCTCATACAAGCCGTGGGCGACCGAAGCGCCGATTGCGCCGGTCGACCATAGGCTAGCCGCCGTGGCCGTTCCCCGGACACCTGTCGACGTCTTCAAAATCGCTCCGCCGCCGATAAAGCCGATACCCGTCATCAATCCGGAGATGATGCGCGCCTGCGCATCCTGAGCGGTACCGACGACCGACTCCCCGACCAGGATATAACCGCAACTTGCTAGCGCAACCAGAGGGAAAGTCCGCAATCCCAAGGTGCGGGTCGTTCTTTCGCGCTCCAGGGCGATCGGCAGAGCGAGTACGAACGCTCCTGCAAGCTTGAGCACGTGAGACAGAAATTCGCTCCAGTTCCAGTTCAGTAGATCCATCTGATTGTCCTGCTGTGCTACAGCGTTCTCGGTCCGACCGATTTCCGTCTTTTCCACTGCCCGGGGAGACCATAGCCCCCCCGGGCGCCGTGCCTGGATGCGCGCCGGCAAATCGGTCGCTGCTCATCTGCACGAGCCTACCAGCCGTTCCGGAAAAGGCTGTTCGCCGGGGTCCGGGGCGGTTTCCCATTCATTCCGGCTCCACGGCACCCGGCCGGCGAGTTCGGTCAGGGAACCCGCCGGATAGGTTCCGAAGCGGCGGCTGGACGGAATCTGCGGTATCCGGACGAAAAGTACAGCCTCGGTATCGGCCGCGAGCATCTGCTCGAAAGGGGTCAGCTCTCGCGTCGGAGCGCTCCCCTCGACGAGATCGAGAAGGTCTCGGCCTATCGTCTCGAAGGCCTCTCTGGGCACGAGCCGGGTCTTCTCCGCAGCGAGCGTGCGAAACACATCCCTGCCGCCGGCGAGGCTCATCTGAACCAGGGCCGCCACCGGGAAAGCGGCCACGGCGGCGAGATAGCTGGTCGGACCGGTCTCCGGAATGTTCCAGCCCAGCCAGCGCAAGGGATCGATGACCAGCGCGGTGCTGTTGTTGGCGGCCCGGTCGTAACCGATGACATGGCAGTAATAGCCGTGTAGCACCTGTTGCAAGGTGGCTTGCACCCGGCGCGGAATTCGGGAATCGCGCATGACCGCGACGAGCATGTAGTTCGGACGGTACCAGGCCTGTCCGCTGTTGAGATCCGCGAGGTAATTGTCCATGGGCACCATGGCCGAGAGAATGCCTTTTGCGTTCTTGTCGTCTATGGGATAGAAGTTGGCGGCCAGCCAATCGCTCCATTCGCCTTGCGGGCCCAATATCCCGGCGGCGGGCGCGAGATGGCCGCCGTGCGCGCCGTCATCGTCGCCCTGGGCGCCGTCGAGCACGAAGGCGAGCACCGGGCGGCTCGCCCAGCGGCGGGGCTGTCCCGGATGACGCTCCCATAACACCCGCGCGGCGTAGATGCCCGTCACGCCGCCGGTCTGTGCCCGGATCAAGGTCGTCAAGGTTTCCCGCTCTTTCAACGGCTCAAATCGGGCTCCATCGATGTCGATACGGGTATCTTCCGGCCAGATCGTCCGGGCGACGAAAACCGGAGTCCCCCGATCGCTCAGTGTGACGCCACGCATGCGCAGCGGCCGTTTCGAAAGAAAAGCCACGGTGGAACGATCGAGATAGGCCCGATTGGTGGGAATCGCCGGGGTGACCGCAAACGCGATCTCACCCGCCGGTGCGCGGAGAAACTGTCCGTCTTCGGACAAGGTCGCGTGTTCGACGATCTCGGGAGCGCCGATCCAGACCAGCGGCGGATGGGGCGTTTCGCTCCGCTCCGGCTCGAAAAGCGCCGTGCCGGTGATCGGCCGAAGTCCATCAGGAACGGCGATGAGTTCGTCGCGAAAATACCAGAGCGCCGCCTCGGGCACCGGACAATCCGTGCACCGCCCGGTGGCGAGCCGAAAGGAGGAACTCGGCAACAGCCCGAAGCGCTCTCCGGTCAGGGCGCCTTTCGAAAAAGGACCGGCATATAACTTGTCCGGCACCTCGCTCCAGCGCAAGCCTTCCGCCGTCCGCAGCGGGCCGGCCTCGCCTGGAGCGTTTTTCATCCCGGTGCACGGCTTCGTGTCGGGCGGGAAGCACGTAGGTCGGCAATCCCTTCCCAATCGCAAACGGCATCTCTGGGAGCGCCAGAGCTGCCCTTCCGACAAAGTCCTTTGCCGAGCCGATAAGTCGGCAAGGGATTGCCGACCTACCTGTCGGGCGCTCTGACACCGAATCGGAAAATTCTCTAATTGCAGACCAAAAGATGCCGCCGGACGGACGCCGCTTCCCCCGGATTCATCCGCTAACCGGGACTCGGCCGCGCATCCGCACAAAAGAAGAGCGATCCACAGCCGGCGACACCGCCACGCAAGCGTTTCAATCGAGCAGCGTGTAAAGATAGCTCGCGATGTCACGCGCGTCGGATTCCGGAACATTCATGTTCGGCATCAGGGTCTGCGGATTGACGGCCGGAGGATTTTGCAGCCACCGGATCATATTTTCCGGGGTGTTCGGTAGAACGCCCGCGATGGCGACCCGCTTGGCGATTCCGCCGAGAGGAGGCCCCACCAGGCCATCCGCGCCGAACACGCCGGGGATAGTGTGGCAGGACGGGCAGCCGTAGGCGCGGATGGCGTCCTTACCCCGCTCCGGATTGCCGCCGGTCAGGGCGATGGCGTCGGACTCTTTCCCGCCCCCGCAAGCTCCGAGCAGGCACAACACGAAAACCATGGCGATCCCGCTTCCCGGACACGTCCCCTCTCCCGGTAGCGCCCGTCCGGCATTACGGGAGGGCGAATACATACAGCGTCCCTCCGGGGTTGGTGTGTTCGGGCAAGTCCTTCATGGCGTTGACGAAGCCGAGCGCGCCGGTGCCGTCGCGCGGGTCCAGCCCGCCCGACACGATGGCGCCCGACCAGCCGCCGACTCCGGCAAGCACCGCGACATATTGCTTGCCGTCGGGTCCCCGATAAGTCACCGGCTGGCCGATGATTCCGGAACCGACCTGAAACTGCCACAGAACGTCTCCGGTACGGGCGTGCACAGCTTTGAACCAGCGGTCCATGGTGCCGTAAAACACCACGTCCCCGGCGGTCGCCACCGTGCCGCTCCACACCGGGAAGCGCTCCTTGATCTTCCACACGGCCTGCCGTTTCAGGGGGTCCCAGGCGGTGAACTCGCCGCGATGCCCGCCGGGTCCCGCGTGCATGTGCACCCGTGCCCCCACGTAGGGAGTGCCGGCGAGATAATTGGCCTCCAATCCCTCGATGTCCATGCAGAGGTTATTGTGCGGAAGGTAAAGCAGACCGGTCCGCGGCGACCAGGCCGCGGGCTGCCAGTCCTTGGCGCCGGGCGGTGCCGGGCAGATGTCGGTGACGGTTTTTCCCGTCTGCGGCTTCTTTTCCTCGACGTGAATGGGCCGTCCGGTCTCGAGATCGATGCCGCGGGTGACATTGGTCGGCACGAACGGGTCGGCCGACAGGATTTCCCCGGTCGTCCGGTCCATGACGTAGACGTACCCGTTGCGCTCCGCGCGCAGAAGGAGTTTCCGAATCCGGTCATTAACCGGCAGATCCACCAGGATATTCTCGTTGACGCCGTCGTAGTCGTAGAGATCGTGAGGGCTCCACTGGTAGGCCCATACCGCCGCGCCTGTCGCGGGGCGGCGAGCGAAGATGCCGCAGGTCCATTTGTTGTCGCCGGGCCGCATTTCCGGGTTCCACGGGCTGGGATTGCTGGTGCCGTAATAGATCAGATCCAGCTCCGGGTCATAGGAAATCCAGCCCCACACGGCGCCGCCGCCGATCTTCCACTGATCGGGCGGCCAGGTCGTGACGCCGAGATCCTTGCCATTGTCCTCCGGATAAAAAGCCTTGAATTCGGGACCGATCAGCACGTCCTTGTCGGGACCCGTGGTATAGGCCCGCCAGGCGATTTTTCCCGTATTGGCGTCCAGCGCCGTGAGCCAGCCGCGCACGCCGAACTCGCCGCCGCTGTTGCCCACCAGCACCTTGCCCTTCACCACCAGGGGCGCCATGGTCATGGATTCGCCCCGATTGATGTCGCCGAGCTTGGTCTTCCAGACCTGTTTTCCGGTCTTCGCATCCACCGCGAAAGTATGGTTGTCGAGGGTGTTGAAGAAAATCTTGCCGTCGGCGTAGGCCGCCCCACGATTGACCACGTCGCAGCAAGCGACCCCTTGCGCGGCGGCAGCCGGTTTCGGCTCGAATTTCCATTTCATCGCGCCCGGTTTTTCCTTGAGGTCCAACGCGTAGAGAACATTGGGATAAGGCGTGACGACGTACATCGTATCGCCTATCACCAGCGGCGCCGCCTCGTGCCCCTTATTCAGGCCGGTCGAGAAGGACCAGGCGAGCTTGAGATTCCCGACGTTCTCGGGCGTAATCTGGTCGAGTCCGCTATAGCGGGTGCTCGCATAGTTCTTGGCCGGCATGGTCCATTGGCCGTCCTCCGCCTCGGCAGGCGGAACGGCTTGTGCCTGGACCCGGGATTCGGGAACTTGACTCGACACGACTCCCGGCCACCCGGCCAGACCGCCGAGCGCGACGAGCATCACACCGAGACGCGTTCCGATCTTGCCGGGCAAAGCATAGGCCACAGGACTCTGACCGGTTTTTGGCTGCTCCATGTCGAATCCTCCTTGTATAACGCCCCGTTCCGCTCGGACACACTCCGCGTAGGGTGGGTTACGCTTCGCCAACCCACTATCGATGGGTTTCGCTTCGCTCTACCCATCCTACAGAGCTACAGAGTTCGCGATTGCCGCGCTTCACTGCGTTCAGCACATCCTATTTTTGTGACACCCTCCAAAGGGAAATAACTTTTTCAAAACTCCCTCAACATCATGGTCCCCTCGGGAGCGGGCTCCCGCTGTGCCCCGCCGCGCCGCCCGCGTTTTTTCCGATCGCCTCCAGCCAGGCGGCGAACATCCCGAGGGCGATGACCAGATAGATCGCGCCGGCGGGGACCCACATGATGAGCCCCGCGAGCTGCTGATCCTCGAGCGCGCTCAGTCCGGCCGCCGCCGAGCCGCCGTAGGTCGGATACCAGGGCTGGCTGCTGAAGGTCAGCAACGCTCCTAGCAGGCTGGTATGCACCGTCGTGGAGAACACGTATAGCACCCCGGCCCCGTACCCTCTCGCCCCTTCGCCGCCGCGGATGATCGCCCACCAGAACACCAGTGCCGAAACGAAAAAGCTCAGATGCTGCAGCGTGTGCACGTCCTCATGTCTCAGCGCCGCCTGAAAAAAGACCGGCGCATGCCAGATCCATATGACGGCCCCGTGTATCGTCCAGGCCGCCAAGGGCACGGTCATTCTGCGCCAGAAACGCCCGACCCAGCCGGTTTTGCAATAGCCTGTCAGAGACTTCCGCCACCCGCGCGGAAACGCCCACAGGGCAAAGGCGATCGGACGGCTCAAGACCAGCAGCGGCGCGGCGAGCAGTATCAGGATCTCGTGCTGGACCATGTGTGCCGAAAAAAGCTCGTTCGAAAGCCGATCCAGGGGCGAAATCAGGGCCAGAGCGATGAGCAGCCATCCCCCGGCATAAGCCAGCGCCTTTTGGATGAGCACCCGACGGCCCGCGCCGACTTTCGGCCACAGCCGCCGCAATCCGGCCATGAACAGTCCGGCCGGCAGCGCAAGACAAAACAGGACCCAGGGCTCGAAATTCCAGGCGGTCCACTGAAAGCCGGAAATCGCCGAACTCCCTTCGTGAGCATGTCCGCATGCGGGAACACCGAACGCAGCGGACAAGCAGGGAAAGACGGTTCGGCGCGCAATACGGTTTCGTGCCATGGCAGGCCTCACGAGCGCAGCATCATGATCGGAACCGCCTGCGCCAGGATGGTCACGAAGAAGTAGGCGCTGACAATCATCCCGGAAACCGCCATGAAGCGGCTCCGCGCGATCACCCCGCCTTCTCCGCTCGGCCACGCCGCCCCTGCCCTTTGCCAATTCCGCCAGGAGATCAACCCGCCGGCCGCGGCGATCACCAGGGCCGCCAAAGTCACCAGATACAGGGCGAGAGTCGACCCGGTGCCGTGAAAGAACGGCGTGATGCTGTAACTGGTTTGAAGGTGCAAGGCCCAGGCGACGGGACCCGCCAGCAAACCGGCCCATAGCGCGGCGATACCGCTACGCTCCGAGAAATACCGTTCCGCATCGGCCTGCAACACCTTTCTTCCCTCACTTTAAAACGCGCGGCATCCAGTACAGCGTGGCGTACAGCGGTATCCAGACCGCCACCACGAAGTGCCAGTAAATCCCGTTGACCTTCACCGCCAGACTGCGCCGCTCGCTGAAGTAGCCTATCCATGCGAGAGCGCTGACCACGACCGTCTTCAGGATCAGCGCAACCACATGGGTGCTGTGAAAGCCGATGATGGTCCAGGAAATGGAGCCGTAGGAATGGGTATACCATCGGTACCCCATTTCGCTGTACTCGATGTATTTCAGCACCAAGAACGTCACCGCCAGCGCGATACTCAGCAGCAGCCCCCAGCGCAGGGCCGTTTGGTTGCCTCGGGTGATGCCGCGGTCGGCCCAGTGCATCGGCAGGCTGCTGGCCATCAGCACCAGCGTGCCCAGGGTCGGCTTGACCAGATCGGGCGTCTTGGTGCCCGCCGGCGGCCATTCCGGCTGATCGATGCCGAGATAGAAATAGCTGGTGATGAGGGTGGCGAACACCACCGATTCGACCAGGATGAGACCGACGATGCCCCACCACAAGGGGGCTCTGTAGTCGGCGGGCAATCGTGGAAGCTCGCCGGCATCGAAGCGGGTTTCGGCGTTCATCGGGCTTGCTCCTCCTCGGCGTGACCTCCGACCGCGCGCGGCCAGAGCCATCCGACGAATCCGACAAAGGTCAGCAGCAAGCCGATCGGGAACCAGATCGGATGACGGATGAAGCCGAGAAAACCCGCCGCCACCGCGACGGCGGAAAGAAAAGGCCAGATCGTAGGTCCCGGCAGAATCGCCACGGCGTGCGGCTCGGCATCGAGCAGCGTCGTAACCAGCACTTCGCGCCGCCCGGAGCGGAGTCCCACCACCGTTCCCGCCGGCTCCTCGCCGCGCTCCCACAGCGCCCAACGGCCGCGCACCACAGGGATATCCTCGAAGTTGTAATTGGGCGGCGGCGAACTTGTCGCCCATTCCAGAGTATCCCCGCCCCAGGGGTTGTCCGGTGCGTCGGGTTTTCGCAGGAAACTCAGCAGGGCGTCGACCGCGGTGACGAGCACGCCGAGGGCGAAGACGTACGCGCCTATGGTCGCCAGCAGGCTCAATTCGAACCACCCCGATTCGGACAGATAGGTGTAGACCCGGCGCGGCATGCCCTGCAAGCCGAGCTGGTGCATCGGGAAAAAGCTCATGTTGAAACCGACGAACATCAGGACGAAGCTCCACTTGCCGGCGGTCTCGTTCAGCATGCGCCCGAAGACTTTGGGGAACCAGTAGTAGATCGCGCCGAACACCGGGAACACCGCCCCGCCGATCAGCACGTAGTGGAAGTGCGCGACCAAAAAGTAAGTGTCGTGAACCTGCGTATCGAACGGCACCGAGGCCACCATCACGCCGGTCAGCCCGCCGAGCACGAAGATGAAGAAAAACCCCAGCACGAACAGAAGCGGCGTCGCGAACCGCAGCCTCGCTCCCCATAGCGTCGTGATCCAGCAGAATACCTGCACGCCGCTCGGCACGGCGATCATCACGCTCGCGGCCGTGAAAAAGCTCACGCCCAGCGCCGGAAGGCCGGTCGTGAACATGTGGTGAACCCACAGCCCGAAAGCGACGAAGCCGATGGCCACCACCGAGAGCACCATGGCGGTGTAGCCGAAGATAGGCCGCCGCGCGAAGGTCACGACGATTGACGAGATGACGCCGAGCGCCGGCACCAGGATGATGTAGACCTCCGGATGGCCGAAGAACCAGAAGAGATGCTGCCAGAGCAGCGGCTCGCCGCCTCCCGAGGTCATGAAAAAATGGGTGCTCACCGTGCGGTCCAAGGCCAGCATGACGCTGCCCACCATCAGGGGCGGCATCGCGAACACGATCATGAACATGGTCACCAGCATGGCCCACACGAACAGTGGCATCCGGTTGAGCGACATGCCGGGCGCGCGCTGCTTGAATATGGTCACGATCAGTTCCACCGCCGCCACCAGCGCGGAGATTTCGATGAACGTGATCATCGTCGCCCAGAAGTCCAGACCGAGTCCGGGCGAATATTGGGTCAAAGTCAGCGGCACGTAGGCGAACCAGCCCCCGTCCGGCGCATGGCCCAGAAAGCCCGCGGCGTAAAGCGTCACGCCGGCGATCAGGTATACGTAATAGCCGAAAGCGTTCAGGCGGGGAAAAGCCATGTCGCGGGTCCCGATCATGAGCGGCACGACATAGATGCCCAGCCCTTCCATCATGGGCACGGCGAAGAAAAACATCATGGTCGAGCCGTGCATGGTGAAAAGCTGGTTGAAGTGATCCGGCGTAAGGAACGAATTTTCCGGCACCGCGAGCTGGGTTCTCAGAAGCAGCGATTCGATTCCTGCCATCAGGAAGAAGATGAAGGAAGTAATGATGAAGCGCTTGCCGATCATGCGGTGGTTCACTTGGGTGAACCAGCCGACGAAGCCTGACGCGGAATACCAGGTCCGGTCGAGTTCCTCCGCCTTGCGAGACATCGCCGGGCGCTCCGACGCCTGATCCGTGACTCCCGGCCGGTCCGTTTCGGTGCTCGCGGTCATGGGCATGCCCTTTTCGTTTTGTCGCGAACGCGAAGCCTGTCCCGACCGAAGCCGAGGGGCTTATCTCGGCCTATGTAGGATGCCCCCGTCCGTACACTTCTCGATCGTAGGTCGGCAATCCATTGCCGACGAACACGCGCGGCCAGGACGTGGCGTCGGGAAAGGATTCCCGACCTACTTGGGGCGCAAGCGGGTAGGCCGGAATAAGCGTCAGCGTTTCCGGCAATCAACGGTGGAAAGGCCACCGTGCCGGGAACACGGAGCCTGTCCTGAGGCAGTCGGGAAGATCGTAGGTCGGCAATCCATTGCCGACGAAGCTGTCGGGAAAGGATTCCCGACCTACCTCGGGCGCAAGCATGTAGGCCGAAACAAGCGCCAGCCTTCGTAGGCCGGCAATCCCTTGCCGACGACTGCGTGTAAAATTTCTCCTTCATTTCAGGCTCTCCAGATAACTCAGCAAGGGATGCAGGCTCTCGGCGTCATAATTGACGGGAGGCATCTTGTTGCCCGGTTTGACGTGCTGAGGATCGAGAATCCAGCCCGCGAGGTTGCCGCGATTATTGGGCAGGGTTCCGGCCGCGAGAGTCCGCCGGCTGGCCAGGTGGGTCAAATCGGGCGCGACCCGTCCGAGCGCGGCGGTCCCGCGGATCGAGTGACAGAGTACGCACGGCGATGAAAGAAAGACCTGCTGTCCCCTGGCGAGAACCGGATCGGCGGGCTCGACCGCCGGAGCGCGCTCCCGAGCCAGCCAGTTCGAAAAGACTTCGGACGGCTCCGCAACCACCCAAAAAGCCATGTTCGCATGCTGTATGCCGCAGAACTCGGCGCACTGGCCGCGAAATTCCCCGGCCCGGTCGGCGGTGACCCAAGCGACGTTGCTCTGACCTGGAATCAGATCCATCTTGCCGCTCAGATTGGGCACCCAAAAGCTGTGGATGACGTCTCTGGATTTGAGCAGGAATTTCACCGGCCGGCCGACCGGGATGTGGATTTCGTTGGCGGTAACCGCGACCGCCCTATCCTGTTCGTCGAGGTAACGGATCTCCCACCACCAGCGGCGTCCGATCACCTCCACGGTCAGCGCATTTTCCGGCGGCTCCGCCGAAAGTTCTCGGTGAATCGACACGCTGGAAATCAAAACGATCGGGAGTACGATAGCCGGCAGTATCACGCCGCCGGCGAGCACCAGATTGCGGCTCTGGCGCCGATTCAGAGGCGCTTCCCCGCGCCGGCCCAGCGAGCGCCACACGCCGGTCAGAAGCGCAACCATGACCGCCAGCAGAATCAGCGTGGCCACGATGCACATGGCCCACCATAGGTTGGCCAGCATCTGTGCCTGCGGACTCATCGGATTGGTGGCGTCCTGAACCCCGGAACAGCCGCCGAACAGCAAGACGAAAATCGGAAGGACGACCCGCTTCACCCGGCATCGCGCTCCCCCGCTCGGGCCCGGATTCCATGCGCCTTGGTTCATCGTTTCGGCTCGCCGGGCGATTTCCCGCTTTCATCCGCCGATTCCCGGCGCCTGGGTTCAGGCGCGCCGGTCGCCGCGTACTCGGGTTGCAGCGTGCGGATGTAAGCGATGATCTGCCAGACCTGTACATCGGTAATCCGCCCGCCGTAGGCAGGCATACCCTTGGGCCGGCCCTCGACAATGCTGGCGAACAGGTTGTCGTCGTGAGGACCGTAGATCCACTCGTCGTCCATCAACGGCGGACCGATTGCCCCGCCGCCGCTTGCATGACAGCCGGAGCAGTTAAACCAGTCCCAGAGCTCCTTGCCTTCGGCGATGGCCTGCCGGTCTCCCGCGAAAGGATTTCGGAATCGCGGCAGCTCCGGCATCTCGGGGCCGGGGCGCAAATCAACCATGGGCGCGCCGGTGGGCGTTCCCCCTGCCGGCGGCGCCCGCCTGAACTCGCCTATGCCCCGTTCTTCCCGGCAGCCGGCAACAAGACCCAAACCGAAAACTCCCAACAGAGCCAGCGCCCCCAGCGGCAATTTTCGGCGAAGATATCGGTCATTCATGCGGGACGACCCTCTGCGTTCCTTCGATTCAGGGTACTCCGTACTTTCGGAGTTGCGCGCCTATCTCGGACCGCTCTTGTTACGGCACTCCAATCCGATAAGCTGCCAGGACGCTACACGAGGACTTACGTCTCCGTATCCAATAATTTCGATCAGGCCGCCCTTCGTTCTATCCAAAAATACGCAATAGTTCGTACAGAGCTCCGGCATTTCCGCGCACAGACCGGATTTTTCTGAAATGCTGTCAAGGAATAGCGGGAGATGGCGGAAAGACGGGATGACAAGTGCCTAGACTTGCCGTCCCTCGGGACCGGCGCTCAGCGTGCGAGCCCGAACCGCGTATCCGGAAACGGAGCGGAAACGCGGGACGCTCCATTGTCAACGTTCAAGCTTGCCCTTGAGTTTGAGCAGACCGTCGTGATTCGGGACGGCTTCCAGCCCCTCCAATACTTTCTTCAGGCTATCGACGCGGTTGCCTTGCTCGAACGCTTTCCATGCCTCCAGCTCCAGGGCGTTCGCGATCTTTTGTATGCCGCTGGCCGCCTTTTCGTTGTAGGGATCGATCTTGAGCGCCTCGCGGTAGGCCCACAAAGCATTGGCGCCGGTCGGGGCGGTCAAATAGCCGACCTCGAAGTGAATGTCCGCCAGTTCCAGCAGATCCGCGACTTTCGCGTGCTGCTCGGCGGTGAGCGTGGTCGCGATCTTGGGCGGCTCCTTGGCTTTATGCAGGCCCATGTAAACATTGCTGCCGATGGCCAGGACGACAACCGTGGCGGCGGCCCAGCTTCCGTAGAACACCGGCGACCGCTTCTGCAGATCGCCGATGAAATCCTCGGCCGTCGGGGTACGGTCCTCGCGCTTGAGGGCGAGGGCTCTCTTGAGACCTCTCCATTGCCTGCCGTTCAAGCCGGAGATGGGCTTGGGCTGCAATTTCAGTTCGACCGCGACGTCCGCCGAAATTTTTGCGTACGGATGTTTCCCCGCCAAAAGTTCGTAAGTCACGCAGGCCAGGGCGTAAATATCGTCGCGCGGGTCCGGCTCCTCGTCCTTGAGCATCTCGTAACTCGCATAAGCCGGCGTCAGCGCCCCCAGATCGCGGGCATTGAATACGGTCGCGTCGCCGCCCTTCTTGTCCGTTCGGCCCGCGGCGCAGGCGATGCCGAAGTCGAGCACCTTGACTTCGCCGTTCTCGTCGATGAAGACGTTGCCCGGCTTGAAATCCGAATGGACGATGTTCTTCTTGTGGGCGTGGGCCAGCGCTTCCGCCATGCCCTGGATGATCGGCCAGGCCTTCTTGAACGGCATGCCCCCCTCGGGAAGCTCTCGGATCAATCGGTTGAGGGGCTGGCCTTCGAGGTATTCCATCGACATGAAGACGTGCCGGTCGTCCCTGTCGAAGTCGTACACATTGATGATGTTCGGATGGGAAAGCGTCTGAGCCCGTTTGGTCTCCCTCTGGAGCGCGATCAGGGAAACGGGATTTTGCTGAAAATCCTCGTTGAGGACCTTCAAAGCAACATAGGGCTCTTTGTCGTTGGCCTCTTTCTTGCGCAGGTCCAGTGCCTTGAACACTACGCCCATTCCGCCCTCGCCCAGCACCTGCTCCAGCACGAACCGGTCCTTGAGGACGTCGCCGATTTGCAAAGGCCTTACCGTTAACGCGGATTCGACCGGCAGCGGGACACTGTGGCCGGTCCGGGTACTCAGCCGAGTCGAATCGCCATCATCGCTCGGCGCGGGCGCCGCGACGGGACGCGGCGCCTCCGGCACCCTAGGGGCGAGGGTCGCCAGCCGCGTCTTTTCCGCATCATCGTCTGCGGCAACCGCGGCCGGACCCGGACGATTGCCGGCGGACGAGGGCAAGATCCTGGTTTTGTCGAGTGCATCATCACCAGACGTTTGCTGAATATCTGTCATTTTTCTTATCAGGGAAGATTGTTTTGCAAACACATCGCGGCTCGGTGGCGTTCTTTATGATAGCCCCTCCCCGGAAGGATGCGGAAAAACAAACGTGCAACTCTCTTTTCGGAGAAAAGTCTCATACCTTAAACGGTGCGCGGGGAACGTCACGAGTGGTCCGAGGATAAGTTCATCCCGAGCTTAGTCGAAGGGCCGCCATCGGGACGCGCAGTAGCTTCCCACCCACCGTCTTAGACCTAGAGATCTTAAAGGAGGGAACATGGCGGTACGAAGCGCATCGGCCGAGTGGGAAGGCAATCTCGCTCAGGGAAAAGGAAGCATGCGATTGGGCAGCGGCGCCTTCACCGGGAGCTACTCGTTTTCGTCCCGTTTTCAAGAGGGACAAGGCACCAATCCCGAAGAGCTCATCGGCGCGGCGCATGCGGGTTGCTTTTCCATGGCGCTGGCACACGGCTTGGCGCAGTCCGGGCACACGCCCAAGCGCATTGCGACGACGGCGAAAGTCCACCTCGAAAAGGTGGGCGAAGGGTTCAAGATCACCGCGATCGAGTTGGATACCGAGGGCGACGTACCCGGAATCGACGCAGCGACATTCCAGACGTTCGCCGACGACGCGAAACGGAATTGCCCGGTCTCCCGGCTTCTCACCGGCGCCGAAATCAAGCTCAGGGCGAAGCTCGTTTAGCGCCCAAACAGTTCAAGGCGCTCGCGGCCGAAACCTTTGACGGATGAGGGCGCCGACGGAGGCGAATGATATGCCGCACTACAACTATCTCATCATCGGCGGCGGAATGACGGCGGACGCCGCGATTCGGGGCATACGCGAGATCGATACCGGGGGAACGATCGGACTGATCGGCGCGGAGGCGCACCCTCCCTACAACCGCCCGCCCCTCTCCAAAGGACTCTGGAAAGGAAAACCGTTCGAGCGCATCTGGCGGAAGAACGTCGAACGGAATGTCGCTCTGCATCTCGGCCGGATCGCCAGCACGCTGGATCTCGCGGCCAAGCGCATCGACGACGATCAAGGGACCGCCTACACCTTCGATAAATTGCTGCTGGCGACGGGCGGAACCCCACGGCGACTCCCCTTCGGCGGCGACGACATCATTTATTTTCGAACCCTCGACGACTATCAGCGTCTTCGCGCGCTGAGCGAGGAAAAACAGCGCTTTGCCGTCATCGGCGGCGGATTCATAGGTTCCGAGATCGCGGCTGCTCTGGCGATGAACGGCAAGGAAGTGGTCATGGCCTTTCCCGAAGAAGGGATAGGGGCGCGACTGTTCCCGCCCGACCTCAGCCTGTTCCTGAACGACTACTATCGACAGCAGGGCGTCGAGGTGCTGCCCGGACAGCAGGTCACCGATCTTCAAAAGTCGGACAACCAGCTCGTCTTGACCTTATGCGACGGGAAGACCACCAACGAACGGGCGATTTCCGTGGATGCCGCGGTGGCCGGCATCGGTATCGTACCCAACATCGAGCTCGCGAAAGGCGCGGGCCTTCTAGTGGAAAACGGCATCGTGGTGAACGGCCTCCTGCAAGCCGGTACTCCGGACGTGTATGCCAGCGGAGACGTCGCCAATTTCTACAATCCGGCCCTGGACACACGCTTGCGGGTCGAACATGAAGACAATGCCAATACCATGGGCAAGCACGCCGGTCGAAACATGGCCGGGGAAACCGTTCCGTATCACCATCTTCCGTTTTTCTATTCGGATCTGTTCGAACTGGGATACGAAGCCGTCGGAGAAACCGACTCCCGCCTCGAAACAGTCGCCGATTGGTCGGAGCCGAACCGAAAAGGCGTCGTCTATTACCTGCGGGACGGTCGGGTCAGAGGCGTGCTGTTATGGAACGTCTGGGAACGCGTCGACTTAGCCCGCGAGCTGATTGCCGAACCCGGCCCGATCGACCCTCGCAGCCTGAAGGGAAGGCTTTGATGAGACGCCTTCGTCGGCAAGGGATTGCCGACCTACAACTGCCCGACGCACCGCCTCTTTGTCGGCAAGGGATTTGCCGACCGACCACAGCTTGTTTCAGCCTCACGCCCCAGAACGTTTCGGCAGTATCCGGCGCCGTTATCCTTATAGGACGGAAGACATAATGAACGCTCTACTAAAACTCATCGAGCACGGCCAAAGCTATTGGATCGACAATCTCACGCGGCGCATGATCACCAGCGGCGAACTCGAATGCCGCGTCCGCCGCGAAGGCCTGCGCGGGGTGACTTCCAATCCGCAGACCTTCCAGAAAGCCATCGCCGGAACCAAGGATTACGATGAGCAAATCGAAAGCCTCACCTGCGGCGGCCGTCCATGCCCCGACGTGCGCGAGATCTACGAAGCGCTGGTGACCACCGACATTCGAGACGCCTGCGACATCCTGCGTCCCGTTTACGACGAAACCTCCGGACTGGACGGCTACGTCAGTCTCGAAGTGTCTCCGCACATCGCGCATTACCCCGAGGCCTCGATCGAACAGGCACGGCATTTGTCCCGCATCGTCGATCGGCCCAATCTGTTCATCAAGATTCCGGGCACCCTCGCCGGCCTGCCCGCAATCGAGCAGCTTCTGTTCGAGGGCATCAACGTCAACATCACCCTCCTCTTTTCCGTCGAGCGCTACCAAGCCGTCGCCGAGGCCTATCTCCGAGCGCTCGAACGGAGGACCGAGGCCGGTCTCCCGCTGGAAAACATCGCCTCCGTGGCCAGCTTTTTTCTGAGCCGGATCGATGTATTGGCGGATCAGCTCCTGAGTCAGCGAATCTCCCCGGAGATTGCCCGTGACCTCGAGCCGGACCCGAAAACGCTGCTGGGAAAGACGGCGATCGCCAACGCCAAGCTGGCTTACCGTAGCTTCAAACGGATCATCGCGAGCGATCGATGGAAAGCTCTGGAAAACAAGGGCGCGCGTATGCAGCGCATGCTATGGGCCAGCACCAGCACGAAAAATCCGGACTACCCGGATGTCATGTACGTGGAACCGCTGATCGGGCCCCACACGGTCAACACCATGCCGGAAACGACCATCGACGCCTTCGCCGATCACGGCGCGGTGCGCGACACGATCGAGGAAGGCTCGGACGAGGCGCGAGGGGTGATGGAGGGGCTTTCGAAGCTCGGAATCGATTTCGGCCTGGTTACCGCCCAGCTCGAAAACGAGGGCGTACAGAAATTCATCGAACCGTACGACGCCCTGATGAACAGCCTGGCGGACAAGTGCCAGAAATACTCGAATCGCCGCGGCATCGCCCTCCTGCAGAAAATGGCGCGCCAACTCCGCCGCGACGTCGTCATGATGACGACCGAAGCGGGATCGGGCCATCCGACCTCGAGCCTGTCCTGCGCCGATATCGTCGCCGCCCTCTTCTTTCACGAAATGCGCTGGGACCCGAGCGACCCGAGCGCCCGCAACGTGGACTCCTTCATCTTATCCAAGGGCCATGCGGCCCCGATCTTATGGGCCGCGCTCCACGAGTCCGGCGCGAGTCACGAGGACTTGGGTTCGCTGCGCAAAATCGACAGCACCTTCGAGGGCCATCCGACGCCGACCAATCCCTGGGTCAAAGTGGCGACCGGCTCGCTGGGTCAGGGGCTGGCCGCCGCCAACGGGATCGCGCTGGCCAACCGCCTGGACGGCATCGCCAGCCGGGTCTTCTGCGTCGTGGGGGACGGCGAGTGCTCCGAGGGCTCGGTGTGGGAAGCGGCGCAGTTCGCGTCTCTCAACAAGCTGTCGGGGCTGGTCGCGATCGTCGACGTCAACGGCCTGGGCCAGACCGGACCCACGCCTTATGGGCACCGCACCGAGGTATTCGCACGCCGCTTTCAGTCCTTCGGATGGTCGACCATCGAAATCGACGGGCATGACATGGAAGCCATACTCGACGCCTTGTATCGGGCCCGAAAAGGCGGCCCGACGGCGATCATCGCCCGAACTGAAAAAGGCCACGGCGTTCCCTTTCTGGAAGGCGCTCACGGCTGGCACGGCAAGGCCCTGAGCCGGGAGGAGATGGACAGGGCGCTCAAGGAACTGGGCGATACGGGCGTGCACATGACGATCGAACCTCGCCGGATCAGCGCGATTCGCCACTCCGAATCCGAACCGGCGCCGCGCCTCGAACTCGGCTACCAGCCGGGCGAAAAGGTCGCCACGCGCAAGGGATTCGGGAATGCGCTCAAGAAGCTCGGGGGACTCATGCCGGAAATCGTGGTGCTCGACGGCGACGTGAGCAACTCGACGTATACCGAATTTTTCGCCCGAAGCTATCCGAAACGCTTCTTCCAAAGCTATATCGCCGAGCAGAACCTGGTCGGAACCGCGCTCGGCCTGGCCGTTTCCGGCAAGATTCCGGTCGCCGCCAGCTTCGCCTGTTTTCTCTCGCGTGCTTACGACTTCATCCGCATGGCGGGCCACAGCCGTCCGCCGCATCTCGTGTTCTGCGGCAGCCATGCCGGCGTGTCCATAGGCGAGGACGGCCCTTCGCAGATGGGCCTTGAGGATCTGGCCATGTTCCGCGCCCTGGCCGGCAGCACCGTGCTGTACCCGTGCGACGCCGTCAGCGCCGAACGCCTGACCGAACTGGCGGTGAAGACGCCGGGCATCGTCTATCTCCGCACCACGCGCCCTTCAACCCCGGTCATCTATTCCGAAGATGAAGATTTTCCGATCGGCGGCAGCAAGGCCCTGCGCTCCGGCGGGGACGACCGATTCACGGTCGTCGCCGCCGGCATCACCGTGCACGAGGCGCTCGCAGCCCATGACAGCCTGAAGCAGCGAGGAATATCGGTGCGCGTCATCGATGCCTATTCGGTCAAGCCGCTGGACGTGGCGACCCTGGAGCAGGCGGCGCGGGAAACACAAGGCGTCGTGGTGGTCGAGGACCACTGGCGCGACGGGGGACTCGGCGATGCGGTCGCGGCGGCCTTGAATTCCACGGTACCCGTACATCGTCTCGCCGTAAGCAAAGAGCCCCGATCGGGAACGATGGAAGAACTGCTGGATCGGCACGGCATCTCCCGGCGAGCGATCGAAGAAAAGATTTTGGAGTTTGAATAGTGACGCAATGCGTACCCTGTCCTGTTAACAGATTACCGAAACCGGAATTTCGTAGGATGGGTAGAGCGAAGCGAAACCCATCAATGGCGGGTTAGGCGCACTCCAACACAAGCTAGCTATCGATCACCACGCTTTGCGTGCGCCGTTACCCGCCACGCCGTCCTTTGGCGGGTTACGGTGCGCGCATGACTCGTGTGGTTACGCGCGGAAGGCATGGTGCGCACCTAACCCGCCCTACCATGGGCTGTGTCGGGAAAGGATTCCCGACCTACTTGGCGGCACCGATGCGTAGGTCGGCAATCCCTTGCCGACGCATCCTCCGCACCCAACCGGAAAATGCTCTAAAACTCCAACCGCACGCCGGCATTGACGGAATGGCGTGTTTCGAAGCGGTTGTCGACCAGGGTCTCGTACTGGACGAATGCCGATCCGCCGTGGGGGAGCACCGCCGAAACGGAGGTTCTGAGATTGACATAGTCCCGGTCCGGACTGTCGGTGCTCACGGTGAATCGATGCCCGCCGGCGTCGTCGGCGAAACGGGCGCCGATCAGACGGCTGTCTTTCTCGAATTCGTGCTCCCATTCCACACCGAGCTGCGATACGAACACACCGACGGCCGTGCCGGCGGTATAAGACACGATTCCGCCCAAGGCCGTGGTTACCGAATCCACCGTCTGCGCGTCGATCGCCAGATTGAGCGGGTCCGCGCCCCGCTCCGTATAGCCGTCGATGGTGGTCCGTCCGTATTCCGTGCGCCCGCGCAAACCCAGTGTCCACGCGCCAAGAGGAAAATCGTAGCCGCTGTTGACGCTGTAGCGCTGCTGCCAGCCTTCCGTGTCGCTCTTGGCGGTCATTCGCACCGGCCCGAACGCGTCGATATAGGCGATGTTCCGGGTCGAACTGTACTGGTTGTAGGTACCGTTGGCCACCAGGTCCAGATACCAGCGGTCGGTGAGCTGATAGCTGCCGAACAGGGAAAACGTCGTACCGTCGATTTCGAGATCGCCTCCGTTTCGGACGGTATTCGATTCGGTATAGCCGTAACCCGCGGACACGCCCATCAGGAACTGCCGGGTGAACCAATAATCGACGCCCGCCGTGAAGCCGTAAACCTTGGAATTGAATCCCCGCTGCAAGCGCGTGGTGTTTCGGTCCCCCGACTCGAACTGGCCGTTCACGAAGACGCCCAGCCTGCTGAATCCGCTGTCCTCGTCTCCGCTGGCTCCGCCGGAGCTGCCGAACGGAAGCATAGCTGCCAGCAGGTTGCCCGGCAGCGTCTGCCCGTCGAGATTCAGGGTCAATCCGTTCACGCTGAAACCCGAACTTCCGGCTCTCAGTTCCACCAGCCGCTGGTTGACGTTGCCGACCTGAATCTGCGAGATCCGCCCGCCGCCGAGGGCCTGCGCGGCGGTTTCTTCCGGACTGATGCTGCTGAGGGCTTCCGCCACCCGTTCCAGCCCGCCGGGTCGATTCAGCAATTCGGTGAGCCCTCGAATGCGCTCCTGCAAGGCTTCGGAGGCGCTGTTGGTGCTGACGATGGTCTGAAGCGTACCGGCCAAGGATTCCTGCTGCACCAGGTCCCCGGCCGTGTTCAGAGTGGCCCCGACCACCACGGTCACCGTGCCGGTACTCTCGCCGATCGAGTTGGCGACGGTGTAAGTGAAGCGGTCCTCCCCCACGAAATCCGCTCTCGGCGTATATACGACCTGGGTGGTTCCGCTCACCGTCGCGGTGCCGTTGGCCGGCTGGGACACCGAGGTCACGACGATCTGATCGGGATTGCTGTCCACTACCGTGACGGTTACCGGCTGCCCGGTCGTGGTGCTGGTTTTGTGACTGGCGGCGGTCGGCAGGCGTGGATTGACCGTGATGCTCACGGTTGCATTGGCGCTTCCGGCCGGGTTGGTGACGGTATAGACGAACGAATCCATACCCACGTATCCCGCGTCGGGGGTATAGATCACCGACGAGCCACTCGGAACAGCGGTGCCGTGGGCCGGCGCCGAAACGCCGGCGAGCTGGAGCTGTGCTCCGCCGTCGTTGTTCAGCACCCCGATCGCCGTCGCCTGGTCGCGCGGGATGGCGACGCTATCGTCGGTTGCCGTCGGCGGCACGTTGGTATTAATCGTCAAGCTTGTCGAAAAGGAAGGGAACTGATTGTCAAATGTTCTTCCCGATGCAACCACCGTATTGCCGTAGAGGACCGACATCCCGCTGAACTCCTGGCCGTTCATGTCGATCTGGAGCGGTGTGGCATAGGGCAATACGAGCTGCTGAGCAAAGCTGCCCCGGATCTGCGGACTGCAGCAAATGCCCCCCAGATCTCCGTAGGTTTGCTCGAAAAGAATCGAGTTGGCGCTTAAATCGGTGATCCGGATGTGACCGAAAGAGGCGGGATCCATGGTCCCCTCGGCCACGTAAACCTCGGCAAGCTGTCCTTCCGATTCGAAAGAAATGCCCCGCAATTGCAGGGAATAGAAGTTAGTCGCGATCTGATCGGCGAAAGGAACGAAGTCGGCATAAGCCGCCGTTTGGCCCAACGCAAGCCATAGCGCGGCTGCGATACCGCAAAAGCGGCAAACGCCGGGCGTTCCGCGAAGGAAGTTCGACATCAGCCCGGCGGCTACAGATTCATATCGGTTTCGGCCGACTTATACGCGACGAAAAACCTAATCTTCCTCGTCCATCAAGTCGAATACCATCTGAACCGACTTTCCCGTTTTCGTGTTCGTGGCCTTGAACGTGGCGACCTCGTTCTCTATTCCGACACACTCGATTTCGACGGGCGGATCGTCGTAATCGCTCTCGGGTATGTCCAGCCGATCCATGAGGTCTTGGTTTTCTTCCGCCGTTAATTCCATGTTGCCGTATGAATCGATGCGCATAGATCTGTAGCCAAAACGATTGAAGTGAATAGGGTCTTTCCGATAATTCCCGGCGGACCGATCCCCGGATGTTGAAGGTGTCAGGTCGATCCCGCGGATGCGCCGAGTATGTCGATGACGATCTTGCCCCGTGTATGTCCCGATTGGCTCCGACGATGCGCAAGATCCAACTGGGACAGCGGGAACACACTGTCGATGACGGAACGCAACCGCCCCTGTTCCGCCAGTGTGCTCAAGAACGCCAAATCTTCCCCGTTAGACTTGAGCATGACGGTCTTGATCCTCTTCTTCGAAAAAAGCCGGAACAACACTGAGCGAACCATCAGACCGATCGCGGGCAGAGTGGATACATAGATGCCGTCCGGTTTCAGTAAACCCTGATAACGCCCGAAAGGCTCCGAAACCACGGTATCGAAAATCAGATCGAAAGAGGCCAAGGGACCGAACTCGGTCGTCTGAGTATAGTCGATGATCTCGTCCGCCCCGAACTCACGTACCCAGGGCGCGTTGGCGCCGCTGCATACCGCGGAAACATCCGCTCCGAGCGCCTTGGCGATCTGTACGGCGTAATGCCCGACACCGCCGGAAGCGCCAACGATCAACACCCTGCCGCCCTCCTTCAGGCGGCCGAGATCGCGCAGAGCCTGGAGAGCGGTCAGTCCGGCCAAGGGCAAGGCCGCGGCTTCATGGTCGTTCATCGTCTTCGGCGCCAAGGCTGCCAAGCGTTCATCCACCGCGGCGAACTCGGCTGCCGTTCCGAAACCCCGTGAGCGCAAACACGCCATCACCCGGTCGCCGGGCCGAAAACGCGTGACCTTCGCGCCGATCTCCACGACTTCGCCGGCGAGGTCCATGCCGGGTATGGACGGAAACCGGACCGGAACGATAAAGCGTAAACTGCCGTTATGCAGCTTCCAGTCGATCGGATTGACGGAACTCGCGGCCACTTTGACGAGCAGTTGGTCGGACGACGGTTTCGGCGCGGGCACTTCGGCCGGATGAATTTTCGACGGATCGCCGTAGCCCGTGTATTGCATGGCTTTCATGGACATCTCCTTTGTTCGATGAGTGAATGCGAAAAACGATTTTATTCAAGATGGAGCGTCAAAATGGTTGAAACCGCGATTTCATGACTGACTTTACGGGAGATCCATTGTGACGACACGACACCTGCAAATCGATGCGGACACGTTCGAAGCGGCCAAGGCCCATATTCAGCAGCAATTCGACACGCTTTCGTGGTGGCCGACGGAAGGACCGGATCAGGCCAAACAGGAGTACAAGATCATGAGCTCCAACCCGGCGCAATTGGCGTACTGGTGCGAGAAATGGCTGAACGGCGGGCAATGGCGGCACTTGGAAAACGATGTGCGACAACGGCTTCGGCGCGGTTAGAGTGTTGTAGGTCGGGAATCCCTTCCCGACGTTAACAACTTGCTAAGCGGGTTTGTCGGCAAGGGATTGCCGACCTACCATTTCTCGCGCTACTTGAGCGTGGCGACACTATAAACGCGCGGCGATAGCCGACAAAATCCGATTTGCGTCGCCGTAATCCACGGGCATTTCCGAGTATCCTTCGTCATGAGACAGGAGCAAGGTCGGAAAACTGCGGACCCCGAGCTCTCGCGCCCAGCGGATTTCTTCGAGCAATTCCACGTGAGTATCGGGATGCCGGAGATCCGCCGCGAAGCGGCCTCTGTCCAAACCGATCTCTTCCGCCAGCTCGATCAAAGTCGAGTCGTTCGACGGATTTCGCGCTTGCAGGTAATAGGCCTGTTGAATCGCGAAGATCATGGCGTCCTCGAAGCCGGCGCCCTGCCGGCGCGCGGCGATCACGGCGCGGCAGGCCGGGTAGGTGGAACGCCTTGGAACGCATTTCGTCCAGAAATCGAAATTGAACCGGGTGCCCGGCACCGAACGTTCTATCGTTCGCCAAATGTCCTGAATGTTTTCGCGCATCTCGGCCGGCATGGGCACCGCGCTGTCCGGCGCCAGACCGCCCAGAAACTGTTCGATCTCCACGGCATCCGGCAACCGGGTCCGTACACTCTGCCATACAGGTCGAAACGCCCAGCACCAGCTGCACATGGGATCGTGAAAATAGAGCAGCGCCGGACCGGCGGCTTTAGGTCGATTGTGTAACACTGCCTTTCACCGGATGAACTCACCGGCTAATCCGTGCCCGCATTCTGCTTCAAAAAGTCCGCCCATTGTCTTGAAGACATCGAATTCAGATAAGCTTTTGCCATTTCCGGAGTGAGCAATTCGATCAGAACGCGGTTCTCCACCCACAATTCGACGACATCGAAAAGCCCCCCTCTGTTGCACGTCACGGCGCGCCAGCTCTCGCGGGCGGCGATGCTCTTGATCTGTTGTTCGGTGAGATCGACCGAGACGGCGGCGTGGGTGGCGGTGAACGGCGAGGATGCCTCGTTATTCATTGAGCTTACCTCTTCGTGCTCCAGGCCGGGCTTGAGCTCCGTGCCGAGCGGATAAACCTCGATCGCCGTACGGTGCGGATCATCGGTCAGTGCAATGTAGCTGCCGGAGAATACGGGAAATGGAAATGACCGTCCCCCCAGCAACTCCGCAAGAACCGCCGCTGCGTGCTCGGGGTGCCTGGCGGCGATAGAAATATGGTGAATCATTGGTACGTATCCGTGAGAATGAGAGTCTTTGCCGGGAACGGCTGCCGCCCCGTAGCTGCCCACACGGACTCATAACGGCCTGCCGTGAAATCGTCGGCGTAACCCGAAACGAGCAGCGTGTTCCCGGTACGCCAGCCTACCGAAAATCGCCCAAGATCGGCAACCATGAAAATCGTACTGGTTCTTATTTTTCTCGCTTTATCGGCCTGCGGATGGCTGCCCAAAAAGCAGGCGCACGACGCTGAAATCAGCCCTCGCTTAAGCACCGGCATCGAACTTCCGCCCACAAAAGACCGAATTCTCGCGCTAGCCATCAGCGAATGGTTCTACTTCGGTCGGCAATCGGTCATTTACGACGGCGACAAGGAAAGCATCCCGCTGGTCGGGTTCTGGGAGGACGAATCCCCCTACGCTCAACGAATCAACCAGTATTGGCGAGCGGTCGGCATGCCGGAACGTACCGGCCGAAATTGCGAACAACCGTGGTCGGCGGCTTTCGTCAGCTGGGTCATGGCCACTGCGGGCGTTCCGAAAGAGCGGTTTCCGCCTTCGGAAGCCCACTGGATGTACCTTTCACGGATTATTCGCAACGCCGAGTCGCCGAACGCCGTTTTCGTGCCCAGACGCATACACGACTACGCGCCGCGTCCCGGCGATCTGATCTGCGCAAGCCGCGGGTCCTCGATCACTCCTCCGTTCGTACAATCCCCTTTCCTCGAAACCATCGAGCACACCAAACTCCACTGCGACATCGTCGTCGAAAAACACGGTCGGACCCTGGAAGCCATCGGCGGAAACGTCAGAAACTCCGTTTCCAAGAACATTTTGAAACTCGACAAGAATGGGCATCTTCGGCCGATACCTCGCCGCCCCTGGTTCTTGATCATCGAAAACCGCTTGTAAATGACGGATAACGCAGATGTTTCTTTTGCAGTCCATAGGATGTGCTGACCATCGGGAAGCGCCCTTCGACTACGCTCAGGACAGGCATCGTTCGCGATCGATGGGGTTCATGCCGGACAATCCCTGTCCGGCACCCTTCGGGCGGACTACCGTGCAAATCGGCTATCCTGCCGATTTGTCACTTCGCTCAGCCCATCCTATGACGGCTACAAAGGCTGCCGTTGGAAAATCAGAAGGCCGCACAAGCCTTGATTCCACTAAACTGCCGGAACAATAAGAAAGGCAAAAACAGTGGGTTGTGCTAGGTTTATTTATCCGTAACTCGGTCAACACTCCTGCCTTATCGTTCAAGTATCTCCGCCTCATGAGTCAAGACGCCTCTCAGGTCGAAAAACGCGCTCGTTTTACGTCCCGCTCAACTTTGCGCGGCATGCCGAATGGATCGTTTTCATACGGCGGAATAGTGAGGCACCCGATTCTGCCCTACTCGGGCTATTGCGCCCTACCGCGCTTTAGGCGGCAAGTGAAATTTCAATATACGAAGGCAAAATTCGTGCAGATATTCAAAAAATACCTCACGATATTGTTCCTATTATCTGCCTTTGGTTGTGTGCCATCTCAGGCAGATCAGCAGTACGCGATTAGTCAATATGACAACGGTGTTGGCCTAAAAATGGTTGTCATTCAATCATTCAAGTCTGCTAAATGTGAAATACTAATTGAAAATTATTTTGCTGGGTTGAAGCTGGATTGCCCTGAATGCAAGAAGGAGTACGGTGGATGTTCACAAAGCATTCCATCAGCATATGAAGCTGTTTGGCACAATCAGAGCTTCGTTGCACCGTATACAACAAGTGGAACATTTAGAATGATTTACTCGGGCGTATCTCGTGAACAGGCGGAGGCGATATGTACAACATACGCTAGTGCAATTCGACGAAAAGGTATGCAGGCGGAATGCATAAAGTAGGAGTTAAACCGTATGGTGGTTCTAGGTTGGAATCTCGACCTAACATTCTGCTCCAGGCGACCGCTTTCTGCTACGCTCCAAGCGTCGGCTGAGCTTTGTCGTTGGGTGCGTCGCAAGGAGACGTAAATGCCAAAGAATTGGAACGAAATATCGGACGACGAGATTCTGAACTTCGAGGACGCGCACACTGGGAAAATGGCTCGTTACGAGCGCATCATGCAGCAAAAATCCATTCAGGCCGCAATAGGATTGCGCGACAAGGTGACTGGCCTGATGGGAACTATATATAGGGCGAGTCAAGGGCTTCAAGAAAAGACTACCGACCTAATCTCGCTGTACGAAAAAATATCTAATGCTCAAAGTCGACAGCAAAAAATCCTAATCGCTCTCTCGATCGTCGTAGCCGTATCTACTGCCGTGTACACCGTGATTACCTGGCAATCCGTAGCTGCGATGAGAGAAGCAAATGAAATACAACGGCAGTTTTTGGAATTAGAAAAATCAAAGTCCGTAACTCAGAATCCGCCCAACAAGCCGCTCAAGCCGATGCCGTAAAATGTCACAGCTCGCGTAGGGCGGAATAGGGTACTCCCGTATTCCGCCGGATGGATTTGGCTACCACGCGGCGCAATACGCGGGTACGCTATTGCGCCCTACTGCCCTTCAGCCATTGATTGGTCATCCCGGTTTGGGTCGCCAGCGGCCGCGACAGATGCCAGCCCATAGGGTGCGGTGACGACAGGAACCGCACCAATCGCGAACGATGCCTGTCCTGAGCCTAGTCGAAGGGCGGTTCGTTCCTCACCGCATCCTACGGTTCTACAACAAATCAACGGTGCCCCTCGTTGTCGGTCGTCGAAAACCGGTCGTAAAGACCGGATGCAGGATTTTTTCGACCAGGGGTGTAATCTAAGCGGGCGCCATCCGGAATCGGATAACGCGGATTTTTGGAGCGGCGCCGTCTGTCAAAGCCATGGGTGCAGGCGGCGGCACACCTGTAGTCAGAATCAGGGTCGAACCGGGACCCGTTTCAATTCAACCGACGAGGGAATGCAGATGAGTGCGGAACCAAAACAGATCAACCCGTCCCAGATCAAGATCTCTCAAACGAAAATGCTGATCGCCGGCAAGTGGGTCGATTCGGCCAGCGGCAAGACCTTCGAAACGCTCAACCCCGCGACCGGCGAGGTCATAGCCCGCGTCGCGGAAGGCGACCGCGAGGACGTGGACAAGGCCGTTCGCGCCGCCCGCAAGGCGTTCGAGGAAGGCCCCTGGCGGAAGATGAACGCGCGCGAACGGGGACGTTGCCTGTACCGCCTGGCGGACCTGATCGAGAAGCACTTCGACGAACTGGCGGCGTTGGAAACGCTCAACAACGGCAAACCGATCACCGAAAGCAAATCGGCCGACCTGCCGCTGACCATCGAATGTTACCGCTACTACGCGGGCTGGGCGGACAAGATCGAGGGCAAAACCATTCCGATCAACGGCCCGTTCTTCACCTACACCCGTCACGAACCGGTCGGCGTGGTGGGGCAAATCATTCCGTGGAATTTTCCGCTGCTGATGCAGGCCTGGAAGTGGGGCCCGGCTCTCGCGGCCGGCTGCACCATCGTGCTCAAACCCGCCGAGCAGACGCCGCTGACCGCGCTTAGGGTGGGCGAACTGGCTCTCGAAGCCGGCATTCCGGAAGGCGTCATCAATATCGTGCCCGGATTCGGCGAAACCGCCGGAGCCGCGGTCGCCGAGCACATGGACATCGACAAGGTGGCTTTCACCGGCTCGACCGAAGTGGGCAAGCTCATCATGCAGGCCGCCGGCCGTTCCAATCTGAAGCGCGTCACGCTGGAACTCGGCGGGAAAAGCCCGAACATCGTCTTCGCCGATTCCGATCTGGATGCGGCGCTCGAAGGCACATTCCAGGGACTCTTCTTCAATCAGGGCCAGTGCTGCTGCGCCGGCTCTCGCCTTTTCGTGGAAAAGAACATTTACGACGATTTCGCCCAAAAGCTGGTCGAACGGACCCGCAGGCAGGTCGTGGGCGACCCGTTCGATCCGAAAACTACCCAGGGACCGCAGGTCAGCCAGGATCAGTTCGATCAGGTCATGGGCTATATCCGCTCCGGCAAGGAGCAAGGCGCCAAGCTTCTGACCGGCGGCAATCGCGTCGGCAGCCGGGGCTTTTTCATAGAGCCCACGATTTTCGCCGATGTCGGCGAGGACATGAAAATCGCGCGCGAGGAAATCTTCGGGCCGGTGCTGTCGATGATTCCGTTCAAGGACGTGGACGAGGTCATCGGACACGGCAACCGCACCATGTATGGACTGGCGGCGGCGGTGTGGACCAAGGACATCAGCAAGGCGCATCGCCTGGCGGCCGAACTGAAGGCGGGAACGGTATGGATCAATTGCTACGATATCTTCGACACGGCCGCTCCTTTCGGCGGGTTCAAGATGTCCGGCATCGGGCGCGAACTCGGCAGCTATGCCCTGGAGAACTATACCGAGGTCAAGACCGTTACCGTGGCGCTGTAGAGGCAACGCCCAGCAAATTCCGGTGGGCACGGCCTATCGGCCTTTGCCCACCCTACGACATTATCGCGGCTGTAGGGTGGGTTAGGCGCGCATCGCACCGAGTCTGGAAAGTTCCCATGGTGTTTCCGCGCGCCGTAACCCACCAGGCAAGGCAGCGGAACTATCGAAAGCCAGTTGAAGGTCGGCAATCCTGTGCCGACGAAATCGTCTGCCACGTGAGGCGGCAGAAGGCGTCGGGAAGGGATTCCCGACCTACTCCGGCGTGGTGTGTGCAAGCTTGGCAGGTCGGCAATCCCTTGCCGACAAAGGTGTCTTAACAGCATTAAGGATTAGGATGGAAACGAGAAGGAAATTGGAACCACCATGAAATACACCGCAAGCATCCAAGGACGCGGCTATGCCTTCGCCGATCTGAAGACTTTGCTGGCGAAGGCGTCGCCCCTACGCTCAGCGGACGAACTGGCCGGAATTGCGGCCGAGTCGGAGGAGGAGCGTGCCGTCGCGCAACGGGTATTGGCCGAGGTTCCCATGTGCCGCTTCCTCGAAGAACCGCTGATTCCGCCTGAAGAGGACGAGGTCAGCCGGTTGATCTTCGAGACGCACGATAATGCCGCGTTCGCGCCCATCTCGGCGCTGACGGTCGGCGAGTTTCGAGAATGGCTTCTTTCCGACACCACCGCCGACGAAGCCATCGCGAGGATTCGCACGGGCCTGATGCCGGAAATGGCCGCCGCGGTATCTAAGATCATGCGCAACCAGGATTTGATCGCCGTCGCCAAGCGCTGCACGGTCACCACGCGGTTCCGGAACACCATCGGCCTCTCGGGACGGCTTTCCACGCGATTGCAGCCGAACCATCCGACCGACGACCCGCGCGGCATCGCAGCCAGCATTTTGGATGGGCTGCTCTACGGCAACGGAGATGCCGTTATCGGCATCAATCCCGCGACAGATAGTCCGAAGAACGTCGACACCCTGCTCCGCCTGCTGGACGAGATCATCGTCGAGCACGACATCCCCACCCAGTCCTGCGTGCTCGCCCATGTCACGACGACCATGGACTTGATGCGGCGCGGTTCGCCGGTGGACCTGGTGTTCCAGTCCATCGCCGGGACCGAAGCCGCGAACCGGAGCTTCGGCATCGATCTTTCCCTCCTGCGCGAGGCGCGCGAAATGGCGCTGTCGCTGAAACGCGGCACGCTGGGCGACAATCTGATGTATTTCGAGACGGGCCAAGGCAGCGCCCTGTCTGCGGACGCTCACCACGGCATCGATGCGCAGACCTGCGAGGCGCGGGCCTACGCCGTCGCCCGCGCGTTTTCGCCGCTGTTGATAAACACCGTGGTGGGCTTCATCGGGCCGGAATATCTGTACGACGGAAAACAGATCATCCGCGCGGGGCTCGAGGATCATTTCTGCGGAAAACTGCTGGGCCTGCCCATGGGCTGCGACGTGTGTTACACCAATCACGCCGAAGCCGACCAGAACGACATGGACAATCTGATCACGCTGCTGGCGGTGGCCGGCTGTACCTATATCATGGGCGTGCCCGGCGCCGACGACGTCATGCTGGCCTATCAGAGCACCTCGTTTCACGACGCCCTTTACCTTCGCAAGGTTTTGGGGCTCCGGCCCGCCCCGGAATTCGAGGAATGGCTCGACCGCATGGGCATTTTCGACGGCCGCAATGCGCTGAGCCTCGGTCCCATGCCCCCTCGCCTGCTCAATGCGATGGACGCACTGACGGAGGACAGCCCATGACCGATCCCTGGTTCGCCCTCAAGCGTTTCACCCAGGCCCGCATAGGCTTGGGACGCGCGGGCCATGCCGTTCCGACCGAAGCCCTGCTCGACTTTCAGCTCGCCCACGCTCAAGCACGGGATGCCGTGCACTTCCCTTGGGACATCGAGGGGTTCGCCGAAAGCTTGCGCGAAATGGGCGAAGATTGTCTGATTTTGCGAACGCCGATCCGAAGTCGCGCCGAATACCTCCGTCGCCCCGATCGGGGTCGCGTTCTCGATTCCGGTTCCCGCACGCGGCTGGATGACATGGACGGCGGCGGTATGGATGTGGCATTGATCGTCACCAACGGGCTGTCATCCACCGCCGTCGAACGGCACGGTCTGCCCCTGCTGGAGGCGGTGATCGGTCGATATCGGTCACGGCGCATCCGGGTCGGGCCTATCAGTCTGGTCGAGAACGGCCGGGTGGCCCTGTCGGACGAAATCGGTTTTACCCTCGGCGCGCGTGCGGCCGTCATCGTCGTCGGCGAACGACCGGGGCTCAGCGCCGCCGACAGCCTCGGCATCTATCTCACCTACGCGCCACGGCCGGGCAGTACCGACGCCCAGCGCAACTGCATCTCCAATATCCGTCCGCCGGAGGGATTGAGCTACGAAGCCGCCGCCGCGAAACTGCTCTACCTGACCGAGGAAGCCATGCGCCGCCGGATTTCCGGGGTCGCGCTCAAGGACGAGCTGGATACGGTTTTACCGCCGTCTCCCGAGCCGCTGGGCCTAAAAAAATGACGGCGACAGCCTAATTCCATTCGGCATTCGAGTGAGCATTAATGGGTGGGTTAGCCCCTCGGCTCCGCTCGGGGCAGGCCCTTCGACAAGCCTGTCCTGAGCATCGTCGAAGGGCTCAGGACAGGCTCCGCATAACCCACCGACCCTTCGACTGGGCTCAGGACAGGTCCGAGGCCGCTCGGTGGGTTACGGCCGCGCGGCCTAACCCGCCATCGATGGGTTTCGCTTCGCTCTACCCATCTACAAAATGAATGCCTGATTGAAAGCGATTTGGAGTAAATCGGATCAGGCCAGCATGTTCTTGATCGTCCGCTCGTATTCCGGGAAATAATGGCCGATCACCGGCAGGTCGAAGCGACGCAGGATGCTGGTATTGGGCTCCCGCTCCAGCAAGAAATCGAACGAGCGGCTTACCAGTCGCTCGACCGGCGCTCTTCCGTCCGTCAACCTGGCGGCATATCCCGGATCCACGGTAACCGTGTGCGTCGTCGTGGCCTGCGCCTCCACTGTCACCTCGAAAGTGGATTCGGTAAGCTTCTTTACCGTAATCTTCGCCATATGACCCTCCTGTCCGAGTCTCGATAGTTGTCTATGTTTCCGGAAATTCGACCGAAACCATGCTACCGGCAATGTACCGGCGATGTCGACCGAAAGGCTAGAGCGTTTTTCATCCCGGTGTACGGCTTCGTGTCGGGCAGGAAGAACGTAGGTCGGCAATCCCTTGCCGTCTTATCGGCTCGGCAAAGGATCTTGCCGGAAGGGGCGTCCTGGCGCTCCCAGGACGGCCGTTTGCGATTGGAAGGGTCATTCGGGCGCTCCCCGGATGACCGTTTGCGATTGGAAGGGTCGCGACTAAAGCGACCGTTTGCGATTGGAAGGGTCGCGACTAAGAGCCTATCCCAGTAGGAACAAAAGCGTGATGAGCGACCTCTAATGCCGAAATTTCGAGTCAAGAGGGGCTCTTATGGGACTGGTGACGAAAGATGATGGCTGGCGCATTCCGGATGAGCTGTGGGAACGGATGGAACCGCTCTTGCCGCCGCGTAAACCGCATCCGCTCGGGTGCCATAACCCGCGGGTGCCGGACCGACAGGCGATGAATGCGATCTTGTTTGTGCTCCGGACCGGGTGTCAGTGGAATGCGCTGAACGCCACCGGGATTTGCTCCAGCAGTTCGGCCCATCGCCGCTTTGTCGAGTGGACCGAAGCCGGGGTGTTCCAGGCGTTCTGGCGCGAAGGACTGCTGACTTATGATGCGTTGAAGGGCTTGGACTGGTCGTGGTTGGCCATGGATGGGGCCATGACGAAAGCGCCGTTGGCGGGTTCAAAAAAACGGGACCGAATCCGACCGACCGGGGCAAACAAGGTGCGAAGCGAAGCCTGTTAACCGATGGCGCGGGCCTGCCGCTGAGTGTGGTGATTGCCGGCGCCAATCGGCACGACCTGAAGCTGGCGCGGTCCACCTTGGCGGCCATCGGCGTCCCGCGCCCTGTACCCACGCCGGAGCAGCCGCAAGGCTTGTGCCTGGACAAAGGCTATGACTATGACGAGGTGAGGGACTTGGCCAAGGCCTTTCAGTTTACCGCTCACATTCGAGCGCGCGGTGAGGAGGCCGAAGCGATCAAGAAGGAAGCCGGTTTCAAGGCGCGGCGCTGGGTGGTCGAACGGACCCACAGCTGGCTCAACCGATTCCGCCGGATTTTGATCCGCTGGGAAAAACGAACCGACACCTATCTTGCCATGCTGCACTTGGCCTGCGGCATCATTACTTGGCGGGCAACGGGTCTACTGGGATAGGCTCTAAAGCGACCGTTTGCGATTGGGAAGGGATTGCCGACCTACTATCGGGCCCTCTGACACCGAATCGGAAAATGCTCTAGCCGGATTCCGGCAAGCAGCGGATTGCGCAAGCCGTAAGGTATCCGTAGGATGAAAGGGACGCGCCAAAACGATCGAGACCTGAGAGAAACCGCCATGGAACTGGTCGAATTGTATGGACACTACTGTAAGTATGCAAAGCGAAAGGTTTTCATCAGGCTGTGAAACATCCCTGCGGTGGCCGTCGTTCCGATCGCTGCTCGGGTTTGCGGTCTGCTTTTTCGGTCTGGCTCTGCTCAGCCACTGGATCTCCCCGAAGCCTTACCACTTTGTCGCGTTTTGGCTGCCTAGCGGGTTTTACCTATCTACGCTCGCTACCCGTCCTCGGACCCTTTGGCCGGCGTTCGTTATGACGGCGCTCGCAGTCAATTTCGGCGTCAATCTATGGGTATTCGACCAGCCTTATGCAATTGCCGCCGCTTTTTCTCTCGGCAACACCATGGAAGCGTTGACGGGCGCATGGCTATTGGGACGCACGGTCGGCATGCCATTACGCCTGGAAACGGTACAGGATGTGGTGGCGCTGACCATACTGGGAGCCTTGCTGAGTGCGACCATAGCCGCCACGGCGGGGACTGCGCCGATCGCTTTGGTCGACCGCGAACCGTTCGCTGCGGCCTGGCTCACATGGTGGACCGGCGACATCGCCGGGATCATGGTGACGGCTCCTCTTTGCCTCGCACTGCCGGCTACCCGCTCGTATTGGCGCAAGCTGCCGCCCGCTAGGCGGATCGAAGCGCTAGCCGCCCTGACGTCGGTCGCGGGACTGACCTTCGCTGTTTTCACCGACCGCATTCCGTTCACCTACGTCATCATGCCACCCCTGCTTTGGATAGGCGTGCGTTTCGGCATCCCCGGCGTTTCGTTCGCGATTCTCGTCCTGGGAATCATCGCCGCGCGATACACGGCACTGGGGCAAGGCGCTTTCGCGGGAGCGCAGTTCGAGATTTCCGTCCAGGCCCTCCTGGTACAGTCTCTGGTCGTGCTGTTCTCGATATCGGTACTTGTACTGGGTGCCCTGGCGAACCAGTGGCGGCAAGCGCTGGCGGCGTTGCAAGAGGCCCGCAATCATCTCGAGAAGGAAGTCGACGAACGCACGGCAACCTTGCGCGACACGCTCCGATTGCAGCAGGCGATTCTGGACGGGGCCAATTACTGCATCGTCTCGGTCAATAGGCAAGGCATCATCCAGACCATCAACAAAGCCGCGGCGAAAGCGCTCGGCTATTCCGCCGAAGAACTCGTCGGCAAGGAGACGCCGGCGATCTTTCATGACCCCGCCGAGCTCGAGGCCCATGCGAAAGCGCTCGCCGATACGCTAGGCCGTCCCGCTACATCGTCCATCAAATTCTTGCCGACGCTGATCGAAGCCTGCGGATCGACCGAAACGGAGTGGAGTCTGATCCGCAAGGACGGCAGCCGGTTTCCGGCCCAAGTCTCGATCTCGGTCATGCGCGACGAAAAGGGAGCGATCACCGGCTATCTCGGCATCGCCAACGACATCACGGTGCGCAAGGAGGCTGAAAAGGCGCTGCAGCGGAGCCAACACGATTTGAACCGCGCCCAGGCGGTCGGCAAGATCGGGAGCTGGCGGCTCAATGTTCAGCGCAACGAATTGCTCTGGTCGGCCGAAAACCATCGGATTTTCGGCATACCCGAGGGTACGCCACTGACTTATCAGACGTTCCTCCGCTGCGTCCATCCGGACGATCGGAAATATGTCGACCGGCAATGGAAGGCGGCACTCCGTGGCACGCCTTACGACATCGAACACCGCATCGTGGTCGGCAAGGACATCCGCTGGGTCCACGAAAAAGCCGAGCTGGAATTCCACCGGGGTGAGGTGCTGAGCGCATTCGGAACCACTCAAGACATCACCGAGCTCAAAAGGGCCGAATTGGCTTTGCGCCGCCATAACGAACGGCAGGCGGAGCTGCTGGCCATCAGCCGTGCGGCGCTGGACAGCCAAACCACCGACGTCGAACTAAGCCGGATGGTCTTCGAGAAAGTACACGCCCTGCTCGATGCCGACGTAGGTTTCAACTACCGGGTTGACGAGAACGGCCGAAGCCTTCGCCTGATCGCTGCGTACGGTATTTCCGAGGCGCTGCTTCCCGCCATGGAGAGGCTAGATCTCGGCGACACCATGTGCGGCACGGTCGCCGCTACGGGCACTCCCCTGATCGCCGATACCGCTCGCATCGAAAACGACCCCAAGAGCATCCTTCTTCGCAACATGGGCTTGCGCGCCTATGCCTGCCACCCGCTCATGGCGGGCGATGGCCGTACGCTCGGGACGCTTTCCTTCGCGAGTACGCGGCGCGAGCATTTCGATCCGGAGGAAATCGAATTCCTGCGGACGCTTTGCCTATTTACCGCCATGGCTTGGGAGCGCGCCCGCGCCATGGCTGCGCTACGCGATGCCGATCGACGGAAAAACGAGTTTCTCGCCATGCTGGCCCACGAGCTCCGCAATCCTCTGGCACCGATACGCAACGCCGCTCAGCTGATTCGAAAACTCGCTGCCGACGAGCCTAGGCTTCAGGGTGCGAGGGAGATCATAGACCGCCAGGTCATTCACCTCTCGCGCCTGGTCGACGACTTGCTGGACGTTTCCCGCATCACCCAGGGCAAGGTGACGCTGAGAAAGGAACCCATACCTCTCAATACCGTCGTCGAGCGAGCGATCGAGGCGACGCGGCCCTTGATCGAATCCCGGCGCCACCGGCTAACGGTCGATGTCGCACCAGCACCCCTCTTGATCGTCGGGGATGCGACCCGCCTGATCCAGGTCGTGGCCAATCTCTTGAACAACGCCGCGAAATACACCGAAGAAGGCGGCTCGATTTCGGTCCGCACCGAGGCCAAGGGAGAGCGGGCACTCATCCGTATCAGGGACACCGGCCTTGGCATCGCTCCCGAGCTATTGCCCCATGTCTTCGAGCTCTTCATCCAGGGCGAGCGCTCTCTCGACCGGAGTCAAGGGGGCCTCGGCATCGGGCTCACTTTGGTTCGGCGCCTGGTCGAACTGCATGGCGGGCGCATAGAGGCTTTCAGTGCCGGTCCAGGCAAGGGCAGCGAGTTCGTCGTCGAGCTACCGCTCGCTTTAGCGCCTGCGTCGGAACAAGCCGCAGCCGCGGCCGATTCGTCGCGGCAGTAGGACTTAGCCAAGTAGGTCGGGAATCCCTTCCCGACAAACGAGTTGGCGTGCAGATCCGTCGGCAAAGGATTGCCGACCTACCGACCTGCGTCGGCGAGTAGCTCGGAAATCCCCTCCCAAATCAGGCGGGCCAAACCTGCTTCGCGTGGGCACTTTTGCCCTGCATCGCTGTCTTTGGTTTATTGACACCGGCTTCCGGCAATCAAGACCTATAAGCAGCCATGCCCTCGAACAGACAAACGGTCCGCATTGCGGCCGTCGGCGATATTCACTACACCCTGTCCTCGCAGGGAATACTTCAAACCATTTGTGCTTATGTTTCCGAGAACGCCGATATTTTGTTGCTCTGCGGCGATATCGTGGACTACGGACGGGCGGAAGAGGCTCGGCTGTTCGTCAAGGAGCTGACCGCCGGCGTAAAGATTCCCATCCTCGGCGTGCTCGGCAATCACGAGTACGAAGCAGGCCAAGTGCACGAGGTGCAGCATATTTTCTCCGATGCCGGAATCGTCCTGCTCGATGGCGACGCTCATGAAGTGCATGGCATCGGCTTCGCCGGTGTCAAAGGCTTCGCCGGCGGTTTCGGCGAGCATGCCCTGCAACCATGGGGCGAAAGCACGCTGAAGCGATTCGTGCACGAGACCGTGGAGGAATCACTGAAGCTGGAGTCGGCGCTCGCCAAATTGCGCATGCCGCATCGGATCGCCCTGCTTCACTATGCTCCGGTCAAAGCCACGGTTGTGGGCGAACCCGTCGAAATCTATCCGTTTCTGGGGTCCAGCCGACTCGAGGAACCTTTGAATCGTTACTCGGTAACCGCGGTGTTTCACGGGCACGCCCATCGCGGACACCCCACGGGAAAAACCGGCGGCAATATTCCGGTTTACAACGTCGCCCTGCCGCTTCTGCGGCGCGCCTTTCCGGATCGACCTCCGGTCCGGCTGATCGAGCTTCCGGTCGAAGCATCTGCCGAGACGGAACATCACTCGTTCAACCAGAAACCATACCCCGTACAGGGCTAGCAATATTTATGGACACACCGTTTTCCGCGCCCGATACCAGCCCACCGCCGATCGACCCGACCGGGCGGTCATTCTATTGTCATGGGCTGACGCTTTTAATCGACGCCCGGGTTCCGTTTCTCGTCGGAGGAGCCTACGCACTGGAGTGCTACACCGGAATCTCGCGCCACACCAAGGATCTGGATATCTTCGTGCGGCCCGACGATCGGGATCGCATCATCGAAATTCTTGCAAGCGCGGGCTATCAAGCCGACGTCACGTATCCTCACTGGCTCGCCAAGGCGTACTACGGGGAATACTTCATCGATATCATCTTCAGTTCCGGAAACGGCATTTGCGCCGTCGACGAAGCGTGGTTCGAGCACGCCCCCCGACGGGACATACTGGGCGTGCCGGTATTGCTTTGCCCGATAGAGGAAATCATCTGGTCGAAATCCTTCGTACTGGAGCGGGAGCGTTACGACGGCGCAGACATCGCCCATATCCTCCGTGTCTGTTCCGACCGATTGAATTGGACTAGGCTGATGGACCGCTTCGGCGCCCACTGGCGGGTACTGCTCAGCCATCTCGTTCTTTTCGGCTTCATCTACCCGGCCGAAAGAAGCCGCATTCCCGATTGGGTGATGCAGCGGCTGCTGGCCCTTTTGGCCGACGAGCTTCGCAGCGCACCGCCTTCCGAGCGCCTCTGCCAGGGTACGCTGCTCTCACGGGAACAATATCTGACCGACATCATGCGCTGGGGTTACCAGGACGCCCGCCTGCAACCCAAGGGGCGAATGACCCACGAAAACATTGCCCACTGGACGGCCGCCATCGATGTCAAAGAATAAATCCGCATGATCGACCGAATACCCGGTTCATCGCGGATGTCGAATGCTGCGATCTGGCAGCGCAATCAGTCCATTCTTGCTATCTAACCATACGTGTTCCGACTTCTTCGAATCGCTCTATTGACCGCCGTGTCCGGCGCTTTGACCATGACGACCTTGACCGATTTCTGGGACGGCTATCAGTTGGCCAGCACACTCGGGCGTCCGGACGCACCGTCTTCCTGCACGGTCCCGTCGACCGACTGGGAGCATGCCGCCCCGTTTCCGCAACTGGAAACCCGTAGCGACCTCCCTGAACTCCGGGTCGTCACGTATAACCTCCATTCCGGACTCGGGCCTCGCTGGCGCGTTTTTGCCGACCGCCGGGAGGTCGAACGCAATCTCACCGGCATTGCCGACCGGATCGCGGGAGCATCACCGGAAATGCCCATAGACGTCGTCGCGCTTAACGAAGTGGACTTCGGCTCGCGCCGTAGCGGCTGGATCGATCAAGCCGCATTTCTGGCGGACGAACTCGAGCGTCGCACCGGCCATGCCTACGCGGTGGCACGCGGCGAAACCTGGCGCCGGGATACACCCGGCCTGGAGGTCCGCTTCGGCAACGCCGTACTGTTCCGGCACTCGGCGCTTGCCGTGGATGCCCGGATTCTGGAAAAGACGCAAAAGACGAGTTATGCCTCGGCTTTCCCGGTGAGCGCTCTGGACCGGATCTTGAACGAGCCGCGCGGAGCGCTTCACCTACGCATTCGGTTCTTCGGCCAGCCGGTGGACTTCCTGGTTACCCACCTCGAGGCCTTCAACCCCGCGCGCCGGGAAGCGCAGGCGGCCGATCTCCTGCAGCGGTTCGTCGAGTCCGGCCGGACTTCGATTCTCCTCGGCGACATGAACACGGTTCCGACCGCCCTGACATACCAACGTCCTCACTTCGCCGCCGACCGCACTCACGACGTGTTGACCAGCGGCGACCTCGCGGATGCGCGGGTTGTCGTCGCAGCGCGCGAGGGCGTCAACGATTTTTCGGGTTGGGCAACCTTCCCGGCCCTTGCACCGGTATGGCCTCTGGACGGATCGTTCGCCACACCCGATCTGATACCTCAAGCCGTTCAGGTGATCGGCGCCGACGAATCCGATCACCGCGGACTGTCGGTCACCTACGGCTGGCTGACGCCCGAAGCGAAGTCCGCCTTCATCCGCTGGCACGATGCCGTGCGTCAGCACCAACTGGCACGTCTCGTCGACTGCGACGTCCCGAAGCGCATTCCGGACAAGCACCGCGTTCTCGAATGGCTGAAAACGAACACCGGGTTCGTGAGTATCCTCTCGGGCATCGGCGGAGGATCAAAGGATACTCCTCAGGACGGGGGCTAAGTTGTTGCATCGTCTGCCTTCTCCCCGGTTTGAGGATGTCGAAAAGTTCGCGATCGATGCGGCTCATGCCGGACAATCCCGGTCCGGCACCCTACGGGCGGACTTACCGTGCACCAGTTCGCCGGGAGCGAACTGGAACGTGGGAAGCACGGCCCGAAGGGCGAGTCTCATGGATGAGACGAGTAAATCGGCCTCGTCGCGTTGCGTCTTGCCCTGCCGATTTGTCCCTTCGTGCATCGCATCCTATTAATCAGGCCCGTAAATACCCTCCTGGTATTTCGGGCCGCCGCCCAGGCCGGTACACGCCCGGCCTGGGCTCACGCGGCTTGTCGCCGCGCCGGGGCATCCCTGCCCCGGATTAACCCGGCCTATATTTATAGGCCGGGTTAATAATATGCAAAACGCCCGTTTGCCATTCGAAGTACGATGGTAGGGCGGGTTAGCATACCCGCGTAACCCGCCTTTTCGCCGTTTCATTGGAACAACGAGGTATACGCTGCAAAATGCAAGGATGACCATGAATCGATATGGACGCCGAACCCATCGATTCGGCCGCATCGTTTTAATTGTTCTGGCCGGCGTGATAGCGATCTGGCTGGTCGGTCATCTGCTGCTCGACGTCCAGTTCCCCGATCCGCTCGTTACATCGACGGATGCCGGGCGACCCGACGATGAGGATCGATCAATGCGCGAAATCTTCGAATCCTTGCCCGCCGAGGGCGCCACCGTGTCCCAGGTGACCCTGTTGGACGATAACGTGATGGCCTGGGTCGAACGCTGGCGCCTGTTGGCTAACGCTCGAAAGCGTCTCGACATCAGCTATTTCATTCTGGAACAGGATGTCTTCGGCATCGCTTTTCTCGGCCATCTCGTCCACAAGGCCGGTCAAGGCCTTACGGTCCGGGTGCTGCTCGACGCCATAGGCACCACGATGTCGCGCGACGTCCAGGGGAACGATTACCTCGATACAGTGGTACAGACGGCCAATGTCACCGTAAAGCTGTACCGCCCGCTGCGCTATCGCTTCCAGGATGCCTTTCTCACCCTGAATCCCGCGGCAATCGTTGCCAGCGACCACGACAAGATTCTCCTGGCGGACGGCGTTCACGGCCTGATCGGAGGACGGAACATCGCGACCGAGTATTTTGCCGACCTGAACTTCGATCCCAAGGCGTTTCGCGATGCGGACGCGGTATTGACCGGACGAGAGGCCGGAGCCGTGCTCGAAGCCGTGTTCGAATCGCAATACGACGGTGGAGAGGCTCATGCTGTCACCCGCGAAACAGTGGACTTGCTCGATTCGACCAGTGACTTGCTGCTCGCCTACCAGGCTATGGATTACTGGCTGCGGGGCGAACCCATACCCGAAGCCGTGTCAGCCCGGATTCGCGATCGCCGGTTGCCCTGGATCGACGAGCTTCAGGCTCGTCCCATGCTCCACGGCGCTCTGGCCAGACCGGCCCCTGAATCGGTGCAGGCGCCCGTTCGTTTTCTCGACAGCCGCACTCGCCTGATCAGAACCGACGATCCCATTACAGTCAGCCTTGGCCGGCTGGTGCGCGGCGCCAAGAAATCGATTTTCGTCGCCAACCCGTATTTGGTGCTTTCGGAGCAAGCCGTAAGTGTATTGGAAGATGCGGCTCGGCGCGGCGTAGAAATCACGGTACTCACCAACAGCCCCGTGTCCAGCGATAATCCCCTCAGCCAGGCTTTTTTCCTCGAGCAATGGCCGAAACTCCTGGCGCGGGTTCCGACGCTGCGGCTGTTCGTCGCCGGGGACCGCCATAATCTGCACGGCAAGTTCGCCGTGATCGACGATCAGCTCGGCCTGTTGGGGACTTACAACCTCGACCCCCTCAGCATGGCCCTCAACAGCGAACTGGTTGCCGCCGTATGGTCTGCCCGGTTCGCCGAAAAACTGCTGGAAACGGGACGACAACTTATCGCCGCGGGCCCGCCGACCGCCTACGAATACCGCATCGCGCGCGACGATGAGGGCCGCCCTAGCCGCGACGAAGAAGGACGGATAATCGTCGCTTTCGGACCGAACGATCACCTTGAGCGGGACGACTGGACAGCCGTCCGGCGCTACCGGTGGCTGGTTCGCGGACTGGCGGCCGTGAGCGGACGCTCGTTCTTCTAAAGTGCTGCTCGGAACCGTATAGCCAAAGCCTCGGGGAAACGGTCTATCGCTGTGTCATCGGCGCCGGCTCGAAGCCTTTGGCGGTGGCGGCAGTGACAGTGTGAGGACGAGACTCCGGCGGCTCGGAATAGGCACGCGCGATCAGCGGCGTCAGCGTTGGCTCGAGGGATTTGAGCACTTGCACCGGCAAGGCGCTCGTGAAGCGATAACGCGCGGCGGCGGGTCCGGTCACGTACGCAGTCACTGTTCCGAAGTGGCGATCACCCAGCATGAAGGCAAATGTCGCCGTACGACTGATGACCTGTGTTGCGATCAGCCGTCCGCCGGGTCCGAAAATCTCGCGTTGATGATCCCCCGTCCCGGTTTTGCCGGCCATGACGAGGGGCGTACCCGTGGGGCCCTTGTACACGCCTTTGACCCGTATCGCAGTGCCGCGCTCGACGACATCGATCAGGGCGCTGCGCGCAGCCGCCGCCACCTCCGGCGACAACACCCGTCGGCCTTGTGCCTGCGTCAGCTGCATGAGTGTCTCGTAAGGCGTATCCGCTGCGAAGTGGAAGGCGTCGAAGCGTACCATCGGGAGGCGCACGCCATCGTTCAACAGGATGCCCATCAATTCGGCGAGTGCGGCCGGACGGTCTCCCGAGGCGCCAATGGAGCTGGCATAGGAAGGCGTCAGAGCCCCGAACGGGTAACCGAGCCGTTTCCACGCCCGGTGGATTTGGGCAAAAGCCTCGTTCTCCAGCAAGGTGCGAATGCGCTTGTCTTGCGCGTAACGGCGGCTGGTCTTGAATAGCCAGCGATACACCTGTTGACGCTCCTGTGCGCTGGCGCCGACGACCTCGCCAAGGGTGGCGTTCGGATGCTCGACCAGATAGCTCACCAACCAAAGCTCAAGGGGATGGATACGCGCGATATACCCGCGATCCTGGAGGTCGAAGCGCTCCGTGGAGTATTTTTCGTAAAGGTCCGTGATGTCTTCGGCGGACAGGCCTTGGCCCACATGGTGCGCCTGCAAATAATCGCGAAAAGCGGCAACATCGCGATGCGGATAGACCGAGCGATATACGGTGGCCAGGCGTTTGGGAACGGGGTGCACACTTCCGGTTAGGATATTCAGGGCTTCCGGAGGGGTTTTATTCCGGTACTTGGCATAAAAGCGGCGCAGATACGCTTTCCCTTCCTGGTCCGCGAAGCGCTCCAGATACTGCCGCCGCTTTTCGCTGTCCTCCGCGTCCATCCAGTGTGCCACGCCATCGGGCTTATACAGGTGGTAGTAGACCACGTCGCGCATGAGCCGGATGAAGACCAAGTTCACCGATTCCTGCAGTGCCACGCGCAGGGACATAATCTTGGAATTATCGTCCTTATTGAAATTGGCGAAAGTGTGTAGCCCGCCGCCGGTAAAAAAAGCCTCTCCCGGGCTGGCCGAGTAGCGGCGCTCCAACGCCGCCTCGAGCATGGCTGATAGCCCGATCTTGCGGTTTGCAAGGAGCTGATCGACAACCCACCGCGACAGGTGATCGCGCGGGTGAATCTCGGCCCGGCGCAGGGTCTCGCTCGGCTGGCCGGCATACTGGTCATAAAGTTCTGCGATGATTTCCAGGTAATGCACCAGGGTCCGCAGCTTGGCGGTCGAACCGAGGTCCAGCCGGATGCCCTCGTTCACATCGAGCGGCTGCTCGTTGTTGTCGGCCTGCACCCGCAACAGGTTTCCTTGGCTGCTGCGCTCGTACAGAACGAAGCTGTAAACGATCTCGCCAAAATCACTGTCGGTGCTGAGGAGCCGAAAACCCAAAACCCCTGCGGCACGCGCCTGCTCGGGCTCGCGCAGTTTGCGCAAAGCCTGGGCTACCGCCTGCTGAATGTCGTAATCGATGGTCGAGCGGGCGGTCAGATCGAGCCGGTCAAGGTCGTAAATCCGGCTCACGCCCAACGCGGTGGCAAGCCGGGCGCGCAATACGCTTTCGGTCTTCCGATCGATGAGGGGTGCCGCGGGTGTCAGATTGGCCTGGACGCTCGTAGCGCCTGACACACTCAGCGCGGCATCGCGCAGCGCCGCCGGGATGACCCCCTGCGCGGCCAGCACGCGCAGATGGCTGTCGGCCAGGCTCTCCAGGTCGGCACGCCCTGCCAGGAGATAATACGCGGGGCGACGTTGCGCCAGCAGGAGGCACAACACCTGGCGATAGGCCAGCGCCTGTTCCGCGGTGATCCCCTCGCCGGTGGACAGATTCGCGGCGCTGAGTAACTGGTTCACCGCAGCAAAATCCGATCCGAACCAGGCCTGCAAACCATCGCCGAGTCCGTGCACTTCGCCGGAATCCGGTACGGCGGCGAGCGGCATGGAATTCAGGTAGGCCTGAACGATGCCGCGCCGTGCCTTCCGGGTGTCGGGGCCTAGGAGGTAAGCGCGCAGCGAGGCGCTGCTCATCTGCCGCAGCTTTTCCATGGGGTTGTCCGTGCGGCCGCCGGGGGAATGACGGTATTTCTCCATCTGCGTGGCGAGTGTGCTGCCGCCGGCCACGTTGATGTCGGCTCCGAGCTTGCGTGCGATCAGCTCCATGGTCGCCCGCGCGAAGCGGTCCCACTCGATCGCAGGATTGAGGTGCGGATAACGGTCATCGAGCAATTCCCGGTTCTCGATGAAGAGTAAGGTCTTGATCACCAATGGCGGTATGGCGTCGAAATCGGGATAAATTCGGGTGGGGTAGGTTTTACTGAACAGGACTTCGCTATCGCGATCGAAGATCGCGAGACCGGCCTGGATCTTCTCGAAATAGGTGGCATAAAAGCCCTTGTCCACCACACGCAGCAACTCCGGCGAAAACCGTGCCTGCGCGGTTATGGAGAAGCCGAGGTTCCGGAGAAGCTGCTGAAAGCTCGGAAGGGCCGTGTACCCGAGCCGTTCATCGTAGGGCCCGGCGCTCGGATAGCGGATGGCGGCACTACCTCCCGGCTCCACCTGGAAGCGCAGATGCTCGTCGATCGAAGAGAGATAGCGTGATTGGAAATCCGATGTCTTGATTTCCTGGAAGATGTAAATGGCAGTGAGCGCCAGCAATGCCCCGGCCGTGCTCCAAACGGTGATCCTGAACAGTGCGCCGCTGCGTTGGCTCATATAAGCTAAAGGTCCTCCCGCCCGCCAAGAATGTATTAATCAGGCCCGACTTTGACTCATGCGGCTAGTCGCCGCGCTAAGGAAACCCTGCCCCGGATTAACCAAAATAATAGACCCAAACAAGGCGCCGCGAATATCGGACATGCGCCGCGATTGCAAGACAAGTTTCCATTCGATGCCAATGGGGTCCGCGGTAGATTCTACGGGAGTGCGGCCTTTCACGTCCTGGGCTCAGGTTGGCCGACTCCAGCCAGTCTGCAACCCACCGGATACGGGCAATCTGCCGATTCAGCCGACCGTTCGCCTCCGTCTCGATAAACCGCCGGTTCTGCTACGCGGGATACGGGCGCGAGAAAGCTGCCCTTTCGACAATTGAGTGTTTGCGCATCATTGCCGATCCACGCAGGACATCGAACGGGATATCCTAAAAGGGTGTCGAATCGACGTGGCCTATGTACCGCCGCTTGAAGCGAAAATCGGAAAGCCTCGTGAATCAGCCCCTCGCAAAGTCTGCGATTGTCTCCGAGCTTATTTTGTCGCTTCAGAAAAAAATCCGAAAGCCGGAAAATCGACGTTATCGCGTACCCGGCGAAAAGCATTGAAGAGGGACAGCGGAGGCATCGGGCCTTGGTCATTTGCTTTAGTTTTCCTTAAGCGAAAGACCGACGCCCACCGACACAAAAGAACCGTAAGGCAAACGATAAAAGCCTGATCCGTTTCACGCCGCCCCGTTTCAGATGCCGAAACCTCCTAACACCCGGAATCCTTGCACTTCCGGCAACACTCGACGATGGTCCAGACACCGCTTGCGGACCGCCGACGCAAAAATAGGTAGTCGGATGACAAAACCATTTGCTTGCACAAAGGACATCGGTACTTGGAAGACTGAAGATAGGTTTTCTCTTGCTTTTTCATGAACATACTTCTTGAGAAATTTAAGTGGAATATTGCGTGAGCTTCACGCCCTTTCGCATTCCGACGGCGTCGTCTCTCCGTGAGGCCGGAATGACCAGCCATGCCAATCGGTTGTCTCCCCTATGAGCGCCGGCGTCTCGCCATCGCGATACCGCTGCCACATCGCTTCGAACAAGCCTTCCAGATGGCCCGTATAAGCCCGGATATCGAACAGCGGCGCGCTAAGCCGATTCGCGGCAAGTTTGTGTTTGATTCGGGATAGATGCTCCGGGCGGGTAGCCAGATCGAACGCCAGGTCGTAGTAACTTTCGAGATCGTCGGCGATCAGCTCGGGCAAACCGATCGCGTGCAAGAGACTCCCCGCCACCCGCGAAGGAAAGGTTTCGCCCGCGCAGGTCACCAGGGGTACGCCGGCCCACAGTGCGTCGCTGGCCGTCGTGTGCGCATTGTAGGGCAGCGTGTCCAGCACCAGGTCAGCGAGCCCCAGGCGGCCCAGGTGTTCGACCTGCGGCTTGTCATCCGCAAAAACGAGCCTATCCGGCGAGATCCCGCGTTGATAGGCTTCATTTCTGAGATTGCCTTCCGCCAGTGTGCTCTTAAGCAGCCAGAGCACGCTTCCGGGCACGTCGGCAAGCAGCCTGCACCAGATGTCGAAAACGTCCGGCGTTATTTTGTAAGCCTGGTTGAAACAGCAAAACACGAATCCCTGTTCTGCCAATCCGGCCTCGGCGCGCGTGGGCCGAACCCCTATCGGGCTTTGGCGGCCGTGAGGCTGATAGGTGTTGGGCAGGTACGCGAAGGCTTCGCTGTAGTCGTCCGCGCTGCCGGGCGGCGTCAGAAACGGATCGGTGATGATGTAGTCGCAGAATTCGCCGCCCAAGGTTCCGGGATACCCCAGGTAATTCACCTGGATGGGCGCCGGGCGGAAGGTAAGAATGGCGGTGCGGGTAGCCTGGGTATAGCCCTTGAGATCGATGAGAATGTCCACTTCGTCCTGATGAATCGCCTGGGCGGCCTCGGACGTGGACAAAGTCTGGATGTCGACGAATCGGTCGAAGCTTTTCTTGAGGCGCTCCCGCATGCCCTTGCCGTCGTCCGGGCCGTATGAATAGGCGAATACCTCGAAGCGCTCCCGGTCGTGGGATTCGAGCAACTCCACCAGCAGCAGCGACGTGGCATGCTCGTGAAAATCGCAGGACAGGTACCCCAAACGTATTTTCGGCCTCGCCGCCGAGCGGAACGTAAACGCCAGATCGGCCCGCTCCGCAGCGGACGCCTCGATGCGCGTCTTCATCCAGAGATCGGCACACGCGCGCTGCTCGCCCGCGCTCATGCCGGGCAGGGACAGCAAGTGAAACGGCGAAATCATCCCTGTCTCGCTTTTCGCGAGGATGGCTCGTATCTTTCCGCGCCATTCGTCGAGACGCTCCCACTCGCACATGCGTCGGCTCAAGTCGTAGAACTTCATGGGGTTTTCACTCTGGAACCGGCGCCGATACCCGCCGAAAGATACATCGGTCTTGCGCTGAGCTCCTTATTTAAGCGGACAGGGACCCTTGCGGCCATCGGTGCGTCTTGAAATCAAGCTCACACGCGGCTCCGTAGACGTTTTGATTTGGGAATCCCTCCGGCACTCCGGGCAGGAATAAGTTTGTGTGTCCTGAAGGGCCTTGGAGGAATATGAATAGGATATTCGCCACGTGATTTCCACACGGAACACGCAGCCGCAAAACCCGCAGGTTTGTTGGAAGTTGCTGGCCGTGAGAGAAGAATCGCAGGGTGTTGAACTCGTGGATAGCATCTCGACCTCTGAAGTTTGGTTCGCCATCAGCCTGCCCGAGGAGGCTTGCCCAAGGCATTCCGAATGATCCCTAGCATTCCTGTACGAATTGTCCTTGGTCTTGGAACAGTGCGCTTTCGGCGGAGAAATGTCCAGAAGACGGGCGAAATAAATTTAATTAGGTTATTCCGAAGAATGCGCGTATCCTGACGCTAGTTTGTCGCGGCTGAAGACCGGTCTTCGCCACGAGGATACGGAATTTCCCACTCAGTCCATGCCGCGAGGCACCTGTTAATCCCGCCTCCTCCTGCAAACCGCACGCGGTGCGTCCGTTTCGGACGACCCTGTGGTCACCTCAACCCAATCGCTCACGCTCAACCGGTGCCGTGCGTTTCACGCGGCAGGCCAGAGCCAGGAAAAAAAGATAATGGCTTTTACTTCTCTGGGGCTTTCCAAGGCCCTTTTGCGCGCCGTGGCCGAACAAGGCTATGCGGCCCCCACGCCTATTCAAGCCCAGGCGATTCCCGCCGTACTCGACGGCCGGGACTTGCTCGCCGCGGCCCAAACCGGAACCGGCAAGACTGCCGCCTTCACCCTGCCTTTGCTGCAGCGTTTGACGGAAAGCAGCGGAACCCATCATCGACCGGACCGCTCCCCTAGAGCGCTGGTTCTGGTGCCTACCCGCGAATTGGCCGCGCAGGTCAGCGAAAGCGTGCGCATCTATGGCCGATACACCGGGATCCGGACGGCGGTAATTTTCGGCGGCGTAGGGTTTCAGCCGCAGGTGGCCGCTCTGCGCCGGGGCGCCGATCTTCTGATCGCTACCCCCGGACGTCTGCTGGACCTCATAGCTCAGCAACACGCAAACCTCGCCGGAATCGAGTATCTCGTGCTGGACGAGGCCGACCGCATGCTCGACATGGGGTTCATCCATGACATCAGGCGTATCCTGGGATTACTGCCGAAAGTCCGCCAGAACCTCTTGTTTTCCGCAACTTTCTCCGATGACATCCGCACGCTTGCGGCGAGGCTCCTGCATCAGCCTCTGAGCATCGAGGTGGCACCGCGCAATGCGCCGGCCGAGATGGTCAGTCAGTCGATCTATCACGTGCCGAAGACGGGAAAGCAGGTATTGCTCGCTCATCTTCTCACCAGCGGGCGCTGGGGTCAGACCCTGGTCTTCACTCGAACCAAGCACGGCGCCAACAAGTTGGCGGAGCAGCTCGACCGGGATGGCTTTCGCGTCGCGGTGATTCACGGCAACAAGAGCCAGTCCGCGAGGACCCAGGCTCTGGCCGATTTCAAGGCGGACCGCGTGCAGATTCTGGTGGCCACCGACATCGCCGCCCGCGGCCTGGACATTCAGCAGCTTCCCCATGTGGTCAACTACGAACTCCCGCACGTTCCCGAGGATTACGTGCACCGCATTGGCCGCACCGGCCGTGCGGGCGCGGACGGCGCCGCGGTTTCGCTCGTATGCAGGGATGAGGCTCCGCAGTTGCGGGACATCGAGCGCCTGCTCGGTCGGCGATTGCCCGCCCACCCGGTGCCGGAAGAAATCCTGTCGACCATGACGACAGAGCCGGCGGTTCCGCGCACGCCGCCGAAGCCCATGCCGCGTCCAAATGCCCGCGCGAATACGCGCCATCGCACTGCAAACCCGCCTCGCCGCGCACTTTGATACCTCGCTGAGCGCTACCGAGAGGAGACCGATTAATGCAGGGAATCTATGCCGGCGATTCGCCGTCCGACTTCACCGAAAACGAATTCACCGGTTTGTTCGGCCAGCACCGCCGAGTGCGGGCTATGGAACTGGCAAGGCTCACTTCCGGCGGCCGCTGCCCCGGTTTCGGCCTCGTTGAAATCAAGGGCCGCGAGGCCCGCGCCGCGATCAGTGTCCTGAAAAGGTACGCCCAGCGCGGCAACTGTCTTCGTATCAGCGAAGAGCGTCCCCGTGGGCGAAGCGGCGGCAAAAGGCGTCGTTTAACGGCTGATCGACCGTATCGGCAGCCATCCTTTTGATTTTTTATTTTTCCTTTTAGGAGTTTTTTATGAGCAAGAAATTGTACGTCGGCAATCTGAGCTACACCGTGAGCAGCCGCGATCTCGAAGAGATGTTCGCCACGCACGGCGCGGTGGACTCCGCGAATGTCATCATGGACCGCGACACCGGCCGCTCCAAAGGCTTCGGATTCGTTGAAATGAGCAACGACCAAGAGGCTCAGGCCGCCATTTCCGCCCTGAACGGCAAAGATGTCGACGGGCGCAGTCTGACCGTCAACGAAGCGCGTCCGCGAGAGGAAAGATCCGGCGGCGGCTTTGGCGGTGGTCGCGGTGGTTTCGGGGGTGGACGCCGGTACTAAAAACCGCTTCGGCCTGGAAGCCGGCCGTTATCCCGGCCGACAAAGATCAACGCATAAAAAAGGCCGATCTGCGCCATCGCGCCGCCGGCCTTTTTTGCCATCGAAATATAAAAACCTTAACCCTTCGCTTTTCCGCTAGCCGGGTCAGTTGCCAGTGGTAACATGAATTAGCGGGATGTCGGCCTATCCCTTCCTGGGGGGCGACGCGACATCCCTATTTCTGTGCTCGAATGCCGCTTCCCTACCGCCCTTTCGAGTGCGATTTATTTAAGCGCCGAGCTTCGGCCGAAAAAAATACGTGCGAGCTCTTACGTAGATCTCCTCTAATGGCGGCGGTCAAACGGAGATTTCGTGACTGATGTCAAATTCATTTCAAATTGAAAGTGTTACTGTTGGTTCACGCCTAGATCGACAGTGACGGTTGACCATCCGGTGCAGCCCCCATGGCGCGGTCGCTATCCCGAATATGCCGGCGTGGAAACCTTCCTCACACAAGTGTTCTTCGGCGGAAAGTCGGAGCCCCGCAGAGGTTAAGGAAGCTCTGATTAAGTCCTTCGACAGGCCTGTCCTGAGCCAAGTCGAAGGGCATGAACGGAATCCACTTGTTCAGAGCTTCCTTAACTTTTCCTAGCCCCTCCGACCAGAGTGGGTCTCCTTCTAGCCGAAATTCCGAATATCGACGGCACCTAGAGACTAGGTGCCAGTTTTTTACATGAGATCTTGAAATCAGAGGGAAACGATGGCGACTAGAAAATATCGCCTGTGCCACCATCCGGAATTGATTCAACGCTTATTGGATGCAGCCGACATGATCTATCTCGATCCCCAGGGAAACCGCGCCAGACTTAACCGTCTCCTAGGTCTCGTCGAAAGATTGCAGGGTAGAAATCCGCTGATCACGCCCCCTCGTCATTATCATTTCGGCTCCGCTTCCCGTTCCAGGTCTGCTCCGTTCAACCCACCGATGAATGCCGAATGCTCGAACGGCGCCGAACCGTCCTCGCCCGAGCAATTGGAAGAGGCCGTCGGGCGCCGGAGACGCGCCTCAAAACCCTTTCACTCGTGAGGGGCCGATCGTTCCCAAACTGCCGACGCGCGCCGAACCTTCGTCGGCTCGCCCTGTCCCACTGTTACGGACCGCAAGCAGGCGGTTCTTGATCGTCAGCATGATGAAAATCCGAGAACGGAGGGAAACCCCATGGAAGTAAGAGAAATCATGACCCCCAACCCGGTCTGCTGTACCCCGGACACCCATTTGGAAGCTATCGCACGACTGATGGTACGGCACGACTGCGGCGAGATACCGGTCGTCGAGAACGAGGAATCGATGCGGCTGGTCGGCGTCGTCACCGATCGCGATATCGTCTGCCGCAGCTTGGCTCAGGGCAAGAATCCAATGGACATGACCGCACGGGAATGCATGTCCACCCCGTGCGTCACGGTTACACCCGAAACTTCGCTGGAAGACTGCTGCAAGGTGATGGAAGAACATCGAATCCGGCGTGTGCCGGTAGCCGATCGAAGCGGGCGCTGCTGCGGAATGGTTTCCCAGGCGGATATCGCCCGGCGTGCCCCGACCCAGCAGACGGCGGAAGTGCTCAAGGAAGTCTCTCAGCCAAAATCTACCGCGGAACCTGCCATGGCTTAGGGCTTGCCGCCAGGCAGCAAGCCCTGATGGCAATGGATCAATTCATTCTCCAGCATACCCCGGAAGCGTTAAATGGGACGGCATCATCTCCGCCGTTCGCTTTTCGGCTTATGGCGAAGTGAAAACCAAACTGCTCCAGCACCATTCGATTGGCGTTGACGCATACGGGTATATACCTTCACAAACGTTGCGGACGGGATGATTATCCCGTCCCGACGAGTGAGTATGTGGAAATCCATAGCGCAAGAATCGGATGTTATCGAATCGCATGGCGGTTTGAATTAGAACCTTCAAGGTGCAGTAGGTCGGCAATCCTTTCCCAATCGCAAACGGTCGCTTTTTGTCGCGACCCTTCCGAGAACGCCCCTCACCGATCCCGTGTGTCGGCAAAGGATTGCCGACCTACGAATTTTCTCAATCGTCACCCCTAAACCGCGGTGAAAAACGCTCTAAGTACATTCATGAAACTTTTGCGGCATAGGAACCGATAATCGAGAGCACCTGCTGTGGAGAGCGGTTGTGACGGTCGAAGAACTCGCGGGCGGCTTGGAGCAAGGCGGCTACCGTCTCGAAGAGTTCGCAATGGGTCACTTCGCGGCGGAAATGGCGCCACAGCATCTCGATCGGGTTGAGCCAAGGGCTATAGGTCGGCAAGTACAGCAGGACCAGTCGCCCGGCGGCTCCGCGCACGACCGCTTCGATCTCGTCGTCTTGATGCGTGTCGGCATTGTCCCACGCGACGTAAATCGTCCCCGTGGGATGCTGGTCCACTATGGCTTGCAGCAGTTCGGCCACCTCCCGACGGCGCTTGTGTCGTTTGAATAAGACCACGGTTTCACCGGTATGGTAATTCACCGCTCCCAACCCATAGCGCTTCTTAGGCTGACCTGGGGTCGGAATCATAATTTGCTGGCCTACCGGGCTCCACAACGCCGTCAAGGTAGGCAGCCAACTGAGGTTAAACTCGTCGGCGTAGTAAAACACATCGCCCGGTTTCAAGTGATCACGGGTGTCTTCGACCGCTTTTTTTTCACCGCATAGTCTGGATCAGGGCTGCTGATCTTATGCTGCGGACGACTGAGCACAATCCCTTCGCGCTTCAAGGTTTGGCGCAGGGTTTCCAGAGCGATGCGAATCCCGGTTTGCTCGGCCAGGTAATCCACCAGCCGTTGCAGGGTCCATATGGAAAACGGCAGGTCCAAACTGCGCGGACGGCGCCGTACCGCCGCCACCAGGGCGGCCCGATACGCCGCCGTCACTTTGGCTTGCCGTCCCGCTCGCGGCGCATCTTTCAGCCCGTCCACGCCTTCGCTCTGATACCGTTTCAGCCACCGCACCACGGTGTCCTCGCTCTCCCGCACGATCCCCGCGATCTCCAGCGCTTTGAGACCCCGCTCGGCCGAGAGCAAGACCATCTGGGCACGAGTTCGGAGTCGTGGGTCCTTGGTCTTTCGATACAGGGTGTCTAACTCACTCTGTTGCGCTTTGCCCAACGGGGGGATCAGGATGGCTTTCATGCCTCCAGTGTACGCCCTTTCCGCAGAACTTTATGGGATGTACTTAGCTCGAGATAACGGATTTGTTCCTGTCCTAAAGATAAGCAATGCAACGACCTTTGCCGCCGCGGGTTATCGCCGGAACTGTTGCCGCCTAGCCGGTTTCCGAAAAGAATACTCATTCCAGCCGATAACCCGCCGCCTTCCACGCCTTCATGCTTCCCGGAATGTTGTATACCTCCTTGAATCCGCCGCGTTTCAGCAGACTCGCCGCGATGCTCGACCGATAACCGCTCCCGCAATAAGTGACGATCGGTTTGGTGCGATCGAAGGAGTGGAGATGGTCCGGCAAAAAAGGCGCATAGAGATGCAGAGCGCCCGGAATACGGCCCTGGTTCCACTCGGCAGGGCTTCGCACATCCAGGACCTGGAGATCGCTCCTGCCGCTGTCTATCCGTCCTTTCAACTGGTGTACGCTCATTTCCGGCATACGATCGAAAGGCAAGCCCGCTTCGAACCAGCCGCGCATGCCTTTGCCCAGATAGCCATCGATTTTCTCGAATCCGATGCGCAGCAGGTGACGCTGAACCGTTTCGAGATCGTCCTCTTCCGCCAGAACCAACAAAATCCGCTGGTTAGGCCTAAGCGTCCAGCCGGCCCACGTCGGAAACTCCTCGCGCAAGGCGATGTTCAATGCACCCTGGATATGCCCCCCGCCGAAGGCTTCGATTTCGCGGGTATCGAGGACCACCGTGTCGGGCTTGCCCATCTCGATTTGGAACACGTGCGGCTCGAGCATCGGAATCGGCGGCACGCAGGCCAGCACCCGAGGCCCGTGGGTATTCACGTCCTTGAGATGAGCGTAATAGAACGGCGCAGGTTGCAGCGAGCCGAGCTGGTTCTTCACGAACTCGTCCTCGTTATCGGCTAGAAGCTTGGGATTATGCCGCCGCTCGTAACCCAGCGTGCTGATCAGCCGGTCGCCGATATTGCCGCCGCACGGCGATCCTTTGCCGTGTGCCGGGTAGATCGTCAACTCGTCGCCCAGCGGGAGGAGCTTATCGAAGAGCGAGTGATAGAGTCGGCGGGTCATTCCGTCGGCCTCTTCCTTCCCGAGCAGATCGGTACGGCCGATATCCCCGCAGAACAGCGTATCGCCGGTAAAGACTCCCCAGGGCGCCTCGGCGCCCTTGCCGCCGCTTACTCGGTAACACACATGTTCGGGCGTATACCCCGGCGTGTGAAGCGCCTGCAATGAGAGATTTCCTATCCGTATCGTGTCGCCGTCCTTGACGGCTTCGTGGTCAAAGGTGCGTTCGTTCGATTCGCCTGCGTAAATCGTCGCGCCGGTCTGCGCCGCGAGCTCCCGGCTGCCCGATACGAAATCTTCGTGGACATGGGTTTCCAGGATATGGCTGATACGAACGTCGCGGTCCTTGGCGATTTCCAAATAGATTTGAATGTCCCGACGCGGGTCGACGACGGCGCAAACGCCGGCGCTCTCGTCGCCCAGCATATAGGACAAATGGGAAAGCCCTTCCGACTTGATCGTTTCCAGAAACATGATTGCCTCCTAATCGGCGTGAGCCTGTTCTTCCGATGGCGAGACGGCCGGCCATTCCTCGTCCAAATACGTATCGCGGACGGTTCCGAGCCGGGTATTGCCGTGTACCGCCGCGCCGTCCGAATCGACAACTTCCACCTGAAAGCCCGGATAGGTCTGGCGGAAACGCGTCGCCTTCCATTTCTCCACGCTCAGGTCGTTCTTCGCCGGCGATTCGAAGGGATACGGCGGCAGGCCCATGCGGTCGCCGCGCACGTCCCGCCCGTCCAGGTGGAGAATACGCACCGCGAATCCCTCGACATCCCAGATCTGCTTCTCCACGTTCATGACCTTGGCCATAAGCCTTTCTCCACTGCCCTATGCCGAGCCGAGTAGGTCGGGAATCCTTTGTCGACGTCAGCCGGTGGATAATCGGCTTCGTCGGCAAGGGATTGCCGAACTACGATCTCCTATCCCGAGCCGCAACATCCCGGCCCATTCAACCGGCGCTTCCATCAGTGCCTAGCTCATAGGATGTGCTGAACGAAGTGAAGCGCATCATTCGCGACTCCCCTATCCCGAGCCACGACACATCGTCCCGTTCAACCGGCGCTTGCGTCCGAATCCAGCCGCGCGACGCGGTCATGCAGCGCTGCGGCGATGCGCTGCTCCGGACGCTCGCCCCGGCCCTCCCGCTCCAGTTCGTCCGCCGTCGCCGGCGGACCGAAGCGCACCTCGATCGGCCGGAAACGTGGCACCCAGCTCCCCACCGGCAGCGCCATGTAACTTCCGCCGATCCAGACCGGGACGGCCGGCACGCGCGCCGCCCGGAGCAGCAGACCGATCCCGGTCTCGAACGGCCGGAGCTTTCCGCTTTCGGAACGGCCGCTCTCGGCGAACCACACCAGATTGTTGCCCCGCTTGAGCGCCAATACGGCCAGGGCGAGACTGGCTAAAGGACCCCGCCGGGGATCGACAGGCAGCGTGCCGGTCGAACGGCTGGCCTGCCGCATCAACGCGTTCCGAAACATGACCCCGGTATAACCCGCCCAACAGGTTCTCGGGAGTTGTTCACGGGGCAGGACCGCGGCAATGGCCATGGGGTCGAGATAGCTGACATGGTTCGGCGCCAGAATGAACGGCCCATTCTTCGGCAGGTGCTCCTGTCCTTCGGCCTTGACGTCGAACGCCCGTTCCATCAGCCAGCGGTCGAAGCCGAACAAAAGAACGCCCAGAGCGCTCGACCAGGTTCCCGGCGGCTCGACCCAGGCGCGTTGGTCCGCGCCCACCAAGGCTTCCGGCTGAGACAGCCGGGCCAACGGGTCCTTGACTTCGCCCGCCAGGCCGCCGCCCGCTTCGGCGCCTTCCCGCAACAGATCGCGGACGGTTTGCACGCGGCTGATGGTTTCCTCGTCGAGATCGACCCCGGTGGCCGCGCCCATTTCGAGGGTCAGCGTCAGCCATTCGAGCGAATCCACGCCCAGATCGAGCTGGAGATTCGTATCCGGCATCAGCCGCACGTCGGGAAAGCGCTCGGCCAGCCATTGCCAGATTTGGCGGGCGTTCGGTGCCTCCAGCAATTGCTGGTCTTCGGGCGCCATCCGTTCGAAGGGCAAGGGACCCGTTTCCCCGGCCGCCGCCTTTCCCTTCTGTTTGGCCTTCTCGTAAATTTCGTCGAGCTCATGCCGCCTAAGCTTGCCGAGGTGCGTCCGGGGCAGCGGGTCCGGCGTGATGACGTAATCGCCGATTCGATTGTGCGAGGGCAATCGACCGGACTGCGCCTCGACGTCCTTGCGGATCAGCGCTTCGAGGTCCCCGCCCTCGCGGGTCGCGGCCGGTGCCGGCACGATCAGGGCCACCAGCCGGCCCTTTTTCTCCAGCACGGCGACTTCCTTGATGTGCGGGCCCTGGCCCAGAATCTCCTCGACGTACTCGGGACGGATGTTTTCGCCGCCGGGCAGCACGATCATTTCCGAAGCCCGCCCGACGAGGCGCAGGTATCCGCCGTCCAAATAGCCGAGATCGCCGGTACGGAAAAAACCGTCGGGGGTGAACGCCTCCCGTGTCTTGTCGGGCAGATTTCGGTAGCCCGAGAAGACGTTGGTGCCTCTGGCCAGCACCTCGCCGTGTTCGGCCGGAGGCTCGGGTTCCGCGATGCGGATTTCGACGCCGGGCAGCGGCGTCCCGGCGGTATCGAGACGGCTCCGGCCGGGCACGTTGAACGTCAGCACCGGCGAGGTTTCGGTCAGGCCGTAACCCGTTGCCATGTCAAAACCCAGGCCGACCAGCTTGAACGCCAGGTCCGGCGCGAGCATCGCGCCGCCGCACAGCATCATGCGCAGATCCGGGGCGAACTGACGGTGCAGCGAAAGGAATAACCCGCGGCCGATGGTAAGGTCCGAATGCCGGCGCAGCGCGCTCGCGAGATCCAGGCCGAGATGAAACAGCTTGTCCGCCAAAATTCCGTGCTGCCGGACTTGGGTTTCGATCGCTCCGAACAGCGCCTCGTACATGCGCGGAACCCCGACCAGGAATGTGGCCTTCCCTTCCCTGAGCGCCCGCAACAGTTCGGGCCCGGTCAGCGACAGCGGAAAGATGAAGGGAACTCCTGCGGCAAGCGGCGTCAGCAAGCCTATGGTGAAGGGATAGACGTGATGCAGAGGCAGCGGCAGCAGAAAGCGTTCCTGTTCTCCGACCACGTGAAGATCGAGTATGGCCTGGAGATTGCTTGCGAGGTTCCGATGGCTGAGCGGCACCCCTTTCGGTGGACCGGTCGTCCCGGAGGTGTAGAAAAGCACGGCGATGTCCTCCGGTGCGGCCGGAGTACCCGGCTTTTCCGCATCGGAGCAATGGCGCCGCCAATCGAACTCGTCACCCCGTTCCGCATCCAGCAGGATCGGACGGAGATCGCGTTTGAGACCTAAGCGATCGAGGCGCTGGAGCTGACGGCGCGTGGTGAACAACCAGCCGACCCCGCTGTCGGCCAGCACGTGCCGGAGGTCCTCGTCGCCCATCTGGGCATCGATCAGAACCGGCACGATCCCCGCCGCGATCGAGCCGAGACAGGCCACCACCCATTCCGGACTATTGGGCGCAAAAAGGCCCACGGCATCGCCCGGCCGCAATCCCGATTCGACTAGCCCGGCCCCCAAGCGCTGCACGGAGCGGGCGAGCTTCCCGTAAGACCAGGTTTCGGTGCGCTTTTTCAGAAACGCCACAATCGCCGGCTTGCCGCCCTGCCCTTCGAGCGCCCGGATCAATTGCTGCAAGGTGTCTATCGCCACGGCTCCGTCCCTCATCGGGCAAACTGCCCGGTAATCCTTAGAAAAACCAGGCCGCGGGTACGTTCCCGTTGCCGTGATTCGAGAAACCTCGGAAAATCGTGCCGGTAGCGACCGTCGACATCTCGGCGCCGGCATGTCCCGACTCTGTTACGCTCGTCTCGAACGTTTCGTGCCGTCATGGAAAGTGGCCCCGCCGAATGCCCGAACGAAGCGGCCGTAAAACAGTCCTAAAGTTGGGGCTTTTTACAGCCAGCGATCGCTCCAGTTCATCCTGAAAGGAATCACGGTGCACGATGAGCCAGCTCAGAAATTCCCAAACCATACCGGATCTGCGCAAGATGAGAATCAATCCCGACTATTGGTATCCGCTCGCCTGGGCGCATCAAGTCGGAAAAGCCAAGGTTCTCGGAGCCGTATTCGCCGGCCGGCCTATCGCCATCGCCCGGACCCAATCGGGCAAGATATTCGCCTTGGAAGACCGCTGCGCCCATCGCCAGTTTCCGCTTAGCCTGGGGGTTGTCTGCGGCGACCATCTTCAATGCGGATACCACGCCTGGCGATATGACCAACACGGGCGGATCTCGGCGATTCCTTACGCCGGACCCGATACCGTACCGCCGCCCGGCGTTCGCTCCTATCCCTGCCGAGAGGCCTATGGAGCGATCTTCGTGTTTCCGGGCCATCCGGATTTGGCGGACCAGGTTCCGCTGCCCGAGATTGCGCTTCGCGATTCCCCCGATTACAAGCCCATGTGCTTTTCCCGGCAGGTCGATTGTCATTATTCGTTCATGCACGAGAACCTGATGGATATGAATCATCAATTCCTGCATCGGCGGTTGATGGGCAAGATCAGACCGGAGCTGCTCGGCACAGCCAGGGGCGACGGATGGGTCGAAGCGAGGTATCACTTCCATCATCTGGGCGGGCGCCGGCATTCAGGGTCCGATCTTCTCTCGTTCGGCGGCGACCACGCGGAAAAGGAATACGACGTCATGACCATCCGGACCGAGTATCCCTACCAAACCCTAACGATCGCGGGGCGCGACTCCGAATTTCCGAGCGTCGGTTTGTGGTGCGTCTACGTGCCGAAAGACCCGGACCAAAAAACCAATCAAAGCTTCGGCATTCTGATGATCCGGAAACCCCGGATTCCCGGCTTGATTCATGTGCTATGGCCGCTCCTCCGCCATTTTGCGGAAGCGGTGTTCGCCGAGGACCGCATGGCGGTGGAAGCGGAACAGCGGGCTTATGACGAACTGGGGAGAGATCGAAACCAGGAAGTCTATCCCGTCACGCTCGCCGTTCGGGAGTTGCTGATATCCAGGGGAATCGCCCCGAAACCGGATGAATGCGGTTGAGAGGCTGAACCATCGGCGCAGTATCGAATCAAAGCTCGGGCAAAGGCTCGCGGTAGGGTGTTCCCCGGATTTTCGCCCTGATTCCTGCAATCCGCGGTCTTGGCGGAAACCGACATGAGAAGAGGAAACTGGATCCGGACATCCTTGTCCGTTGCGATCACCGTCCCGTGAACGCAGAAGCCGTGCCTTGGCGATCCAGTTATAGCCTTGTCCGTCGACTATTGGGATGCTTTTCCCGGCGAGTTCCGCTGTCCCTTCGCAGCATCCCACAGTCCCAACCGAAACCTTCTTGTTTCGGGCTCACATGCACCGTCTGCATGGAAGTGAAGTTTATTAAACCCGACTCTGACGCTTTCCGATATACGCCCGACTCCGTAGGTAATTGTTCGTAAAGGGATAACCAGGCAGCAACATTCGGTTCGCTTCCGAACGGGATCAGCGCGCGCGGGCATGAACCCAACGCATGATTTCCGGCCACAGGCTGCGGTGGGCCTCCTGCCCTACCAGCATGCCGACGTGCTGGAGCGAAACGCCGACATCCCCGCCATACCAGAGCACCGTGGTATCCCGGCTCCGCACCGCGCGATGGAAAGGCAACACCGCTTGAGGCGGGACGATACGGCAGTTCGGGTCCACGGCGCTGAGAACCGGAGCCTCGACGAGCCGCGGGGCTACTTTATGGCCGTTGATCGAAAGATTCCCCCGCATGAAACGGTCCTCGCGATACAGCCACTCGACGATTTCCTCGAATAGCGCCGGCGCCATGGACATTTCGTCGCATGCCCAACGCTCCACGGCCAGATAGGTTCGCTGAGCCTGCGGGTCGCCGAGGCTTCGAAACCCGTTCAATAAGCGGCGCCAACCGAAGGTCAAAGGATCCGCGAGGAACGAGCACCCGCTAAGCAGCGAACCGGCCACAGGGGCTACGACCGCGGTCAAGTATTGCGCCGGCGGAGCCGTGGCGATCCAGCGGTCGATCAGTCCCACATCCCGCCCGAAATGCAGCGGAGCGCCCAAAAGAATCAATCCTTTGACGCACTCCGGATGCAAGGCCGCAAAAAAAGTGGCCAAGGTTCCCCCCAACGAATGCCCGGCCAGGAAAACCGGCCCGTTTCCTCGTTCTTTTCCGATGGCCCTGACACTGTCGAGAATCAGACGGTCGGCATAGTCGGCCAGACCGAAGGATTGGCCGATACGGCCGGGACGTTCCCAGCACACCAGATAAACCGACAGGCCGCTCTCCAGTCCGCGCCGGACCACGCTGGCCCAGGGCACCAGGTCCCAAATGTAGGCGCGCTTGATCGGTGCCGGAACGATCAGCAGGACCGGCCCGGCCTCGGGCTCGGGCTCGGGTTCGGGACCATAGCGTCTGAGCGTGAGACCGGGCGCGGACATCACTGTCCGGAACGGCGTCTCCTCCCGCCCGAAGCCGGTCAGATCGAACCACAGGCCGAGATCGCGGCGGAACCGATCGATCGGTTCGAATAACCACGTGTCCAGATTCGGATAGAACCCCTGACGGGTCGCAAAATCATCCGTCACATCATCGTCCATGGACAACAACCTAAAGAATCGCCCCTTCCCGATATCGACCCGGACACTTCACGAAAACTCCCCGAGATCGGCCGAAATCGTCGGCAGACCCGAAACGAAGTTTTGTGCTTAAATTTGCGGCTGACTCAAGATCCAAATGGGGGGCTCATGGTTCGCTCAACACCGGCCACGGGCGCATAGGAATCTCATCCGTTCATGGAGGGCTTATCGAACAATTAAACCAATAAGAGGAGCACAAGCTCGTGAGCATTGCCAACGTCCCAATCCGTCCGCCGTTACGGGTTCTTAATGACTTTTGCCGCCCCGGCTATAGCGGCCGGATTCTGTCCATATCGAGATTTCCCGGCGGCCGGATCGCGCTGATGTGCTCCGCGCTCACCTTGGTCGCCGGCAATGTCTCGCAAGCGGAGACCTTAGAGACGACTTCGTTCGTGCCGGCAACGCCCGAGGAACAGTTCGGTTACGATTTCGCCAGCTATGTGCCCGTTATGCGGCCGGTGGAAGGCACGGCGGACGTCTTCTCTCCCGCCGGCCTGAACCAGTTGCACATGTGGTCGGTAGACGTCGAGGCGTTCCAGTCGTTCGCCGAGAGCGCGGGAATCGCCCCGGAAGTGGGCCTGTCGCCCATGCAGTTCATCCGTCCGGATGGCTCCATCGTTTCCTTCGAGAGCGCTCAATCGATGAGCGACTACATCAACACCTACGATGCCCTCGCAGCGAATTCGGGAAACGTCCCGAGCAATGGCGCGCTGTACCGGTTTTCCTCGTTTGATGCCATACGCTCGCAGATCACCGGGAACAGCGTGAGCTACAACGGCGCGGTGGATTCGCTGTTCTGCGGCAGCACCGGACTGGGCGGCAGCTACGATTCGGCCCTGGCGATTTATCACTGTCTGTTCGGCGCGGCGCAAGGCGCCCTGCCCGCCGCGCAGCAGATCAATCAGCTGAATTTCGTGGATTTTCAGTTCAACCGTCCGACGTCCGAAATGGCCCGCAGCCTCAACCTGATGCGCGGAATGCGCATGGCGCAACAAAAAGCCGATGAAGAGATTCAGGGCACGAACGGCGGGGCGAGCGGCGACCAGTATCTGATGCTGGGCAACCTCGGACTGTTCTTTTCCGCCGGCGGAAGCTTCGGCGACGTCAACACGCGCCAATCCTTGCCCGGCTATGCCATCAATCGACGCACGGTAACCGTCGGTCCCGATTACCAGGTGACCGATTGGCTACGGACGGGCCTGCTGTTCAACTATGTCAGCACCAGTTCGGACTTGGTTCAGGGGCTAGGCACTTTTAGGGCCGATAGCTTCCGGTTTACGCCATTCCTGACCTTCGTCCCCTTCGAGAACGCCTATGTCGACTTGACCATCGGCTATGCCCTTCACGACAACCGGTCGGAACGCCGGTCGTTCGGCGTGAACTACGAGGCCAACTACACCGGCGACGAGTACAGCGCCGCATTGGGGGCGGGATATAACTTCAATTGGGGCGGCTTGAACGTCATCCCGTACGTCCAGGCGGCGGGGATTTCGACCGAAATCAACCGGTTCCGCGAACGAAGCGACAGCGGCGTCGGAATCACCATGGGGAAGCAATATCGGGATTCGGTAACCACCACCGTGGGAACCGAGCTCAACTACGTCTGGAGCACCCCGTATGGCGTGGTTCTGCCCCGCGTTTTCGGAGAGTGGGTCCACGAATACCGCAACAGCAGCCAGGCTATCACGAACACCCTCGGGCTCGGCGGGTTCGCGACGTCATTCGTGACGCCCGATCCCATACGCAATTGGGCCAACGTGGGCTTTGGCGCACAGTTTGTGATGCCCAACTCGGTTTCGGCATTCGTGAACTACACCAGCCTGATCATCAGCGGCGCCACCAACCATACCCTGGAAGGCGGCGTAAGATGGGACTTTTGATGGTATAAGTAAATTCACGGCGTTCTCCGCGATACGGAGTAGATGCTGCGGCCTCGAATCTAAAATCTAAATCAGGCAGACCCAGCCAAGGATGGTTTCTATGCGATTACGACCAGAAGTTTGGCTCGTTATGCTGCTTTCGGTGCTCTTCATCAGCGATGGCTTGGTCTATGTCTTCTTTTTCGCGGATCTGGCCATTCCCGGTACACCGGAGACGAGCCAAACGCTAACCCCGAAAGCCAGGGGGACTCCGCAGGAAATCGGCTCCTACGACGTATTGGGCCGAACCGTCGGCAAAGCCGAGGCGGCCAGACTCCTGCAGACGGCCGACGGAAAACGCAACCTCGCGCCGGCGAATGGAGCCGTGGAGATCACCCGTGAGTTGTTGGAGCTCGGGCGTCGGGCATTCTACGAGGAGACTTACGGCAACGAAGTCTTCTTGACGGATGTCGTCGGCGTCATCGACGGGCCCATTGACCTATGGAAACTGGCGAAAGCCACGATGGCGCTGGGCGGAGAGCCGACCACCAACCTCCAGGTTCAGCTGGACCGCGACGTAACGATCGGAGGGCGGACCTTCAGGCGGGGCACGTGGGTCAATACCGGCCTGGATGTGCCGGCGGGCGGACTCATTCCGCTCGGCATGCGGGTTTTTCTGCAGCAGGGACAGATCCGGGTCGGCATGACCTGCGCCGCGTGTCACGCGACGGTCGATCCATCCACCGGCGCCATCATCGAAGGCGCGCCGAATGCGGATGTGAATCCCGGCTTGTTACTGGCTTTCGCCACCAATTCGGCCGCCTTCTTTCGCCAGACCGACGTCAACCCGATGCGCCTGCCCCCCGGCGATCATATTTATCTCAAGACCGACGACCGAAACGCCCGTCTGCCCGACCCGCGGGCGGTCGAGGACGCCGTGGACGCTGCCCTGCTGGCATGGCCGCCCGGCAACTTCGATTCCACCGGCGATCTTCAAAACAATCCGACTCAGATTCCGACATCCTACACCTTCGGCGCCTGGCCCTACGGTTGGAGCGGTTTCGCCTCGACCGGCTGGTTCCATGGGCTGACCACGCTGAACGCCAATGTCCACGGCACCAATTCGGACATGACCACCGGCGCGGATTCTAGCGAGTCCTTGCTGGGCATCGACAAGGAAACCTATCTGGGCGTCATCCTGCAGCGCTCCGCGAACGAGGGCTTCCGGCTGTCCGAAGGCGAACAGCCCTCGCTGTTCTTCAAGCGCATCGATCCGACGCCCGGAACGCCCGGAATGAATCAGGCCGTTACCATGCCGGGCTATCCGAAAGGCTCGATTTTCATTTTGGATGGGCTGATGCCCAACACGCCGGGAATGCCCGTTGCGGCGCAACTCAACGGCATGTCGGCCTGGCAGAACACCTTGTCGCCGCCGCCCAGTCCATCCGACGATAAGGAGGCGATACGGCGCGGCGCACGACTATTTTCGAAGGCTGGCTGTATCAACTGCCATAGCGCTCCAAACTTCACCAACAATCGCGTCCTTCCTCAGCCGACCCTCGGCACGCACCCGTCGCGCGCCAAGGCGCTGGCCGCATTCTGGTGGAGCTTCGTACCGCCAAAGACCTATCCCGCCGACGTGCCGGTGCCCCTGCCGGCGAATCCCGAGATGCTGCCCGTGCCGACCGATATCACTCCGGAGGAAGATCAGCGATTGGCCTATGCCCAGGGCAATCCCGCCGGCGGTTATAAAGTGCCCAAGCTCGTCGGCATTCGGGTCAGCGCGCCTTATCTGCACGACGGCGGCGTCGCCGCGGGACCCGAGGCATTTCGCCGCGAGGGCGACCGCATGGTCGTCGCCAAGACCGACCAACTCGGCATGAGCTTTCTCTTTCGCGGTATGGCCCCAGACCCTCGCAATAGTTTGCGGGCGTTGCTCGACCGGGATTTGCGCGCCTCTGTCGTCGCGGCCAACCGAGCCGATCCGCGCCTCCAAAAAGCCAATGTGGACGGCAGCGGCCATGAGGTTTGGGTGGATAAAGAAGGCGGCTATACCCTGCGAGACCAGGACGACCTGATGGCGTTTCTGCTCTCGCTGGACGACGAGCCGATCGTGCTGCCCTGACGCGCGTTGGAGCGCTTTTTCACCGCCGTAGCACACCACGCTTTTTGTAGGCCGCGCTTCGCGTGCAAATCGGCTCCAGGCCGATTGGTCCGGCACATTATCCCGGTTCTATTTGGCCTCGCGTCCAATTTCTTACACTTAGAGCGGCTGTCGGATTGGTTTACGGCTTGTGGGAGCGGGCTTTAGCCCGCGATCGAGCGATTATCGCGGGCTAAAGCCCGCTCCCACACTAAGTACATTCAGGGAAGTCTTGCGGCATAGGCAACCTGCACGACAACCATGCCAATCTAGCCAATCTGTCGAGATTCCGCAAATATTTGCGGAATGTACTTAGAGCATTTTCATATCTACTGTACGGGCACTCGCGCGTAGGTCGGGAATCCTTTCCCGACGCCATGCTCCGGCCGAGCGTCTTCGTCGGCAAGGGATTGCCGACCTACGACCGTGCATCCCCCCGTAGGTCGGGAATCCTTTCCCGACGCCACGTCCCGGCCGAGCGTCTTCGTCGGAAGGGTCGCGACTAAAGCGACCGTTTGCGATTGGGAAAGGATTGCCGACCTACGAATGCTTGAATCCATTCACCCGAGCCGAAGGCGCCAACGACGTCCGCCAAGCTGGTTTTGCCGTACGAGCGCGATGAAAACGCTCTAAGGCCATTTGCAATCAATCCCTACATACGAATGGAAACTGCTCTAAACCCAAAGCGGTCCGGAAGCCGCATCGAGTGGTCTACCCGAACGTACTTGCGCCACGATGGGCAAGCAGCCCGGATGAAACATGGCTGAACCCGGCGGATCGAGGCCACCAATCCCGAATTCGGCAATGGCCTACTAGCCCGAACCAGCTATCGGAACTCTTTCAGCTCCTGCTCAAGGGCGCTTGAAAGCGATGCCTTCCGGTGCCGTGCCGACTTTGATGGTCTTGGTGATACGATCCTTCGTGGCGTCGATCACGGAGATCGTGTTATTTCCCGTATTGGTCAAGAGCAGCAGTTTTCCATCGGCCGCAAAGCCGATGCCATGGGTGCCGGCATTCGGCGCAATCGCGACGGTCTTGACGATCGCATTGTTGGCCAGGTCGATCTTCTGCACGGTGCCGGCGCCGTCGTTGGCCACGTAAGCATGTTTCTGATCGGGCGTTACCGTCACCTGCACCGGCCCCGCATCCGTGGGGATACGGGTAATGACCTGGAGACTGTTGCCGTCGATAACGGCAACATGGTTGGCGGCATGACAGGCGATATAAACGCGCTGAGTGTCCTTGGCGAAACCGGCCCCCAAAGGACCGAGCCCGACCGGTATGGTGCCCATTACGTTCCGGTTGGTCCTGTCGATAACCGACACGTCGCCGCTGCCGAAATTGCTGACAAACACCCGGTCGCCCGCTATGAGCGCGAAGTGCGGCATGCGGCCGACCTTGATGGTGGCCAGCGGAGCATAGGTTCCGGGATCGATCACCGCGACGGCGTCATCGAACTCGGTGGTGACGTAAGCTTCCTTGCCGTCGGAACTGATGAAGGTGTGGCGAGGGCCGTTACCGACCCGGAATGTCCGGCTCACTTGATCCGTAGCCGTGTCGATGATGGAAACCGTACCGTCGTTATTATTGGTAACCCAGGCCGTTTTTTGATCCGGGCTCAAAAAAACATTGTGGTCATGGACACCGACCTTGACCGTCCGAATCGTTTTGCCGGTGTTCAAATCAACGACCCCAACTTCACCCCCGAACCAGGCGGTAGCGTAAACTTTGCCGCCGGCCGCCTTGGATTCGGCCGCGCTCAACACGTTAACGACGCCTAGGACATAGCACAGCACGATGCCGAGAACTTGGGAATGCTTCATATCGATCTCCTCTCCTAGTTCATATGTGGGAATCGGCAGCCGTCATTTCGGGCCGCTCATGCCTTCATGCGGGGTTTGACCGCAGCTCACTCAAAAGATAATGAAACGGGAGATATTCATTCTTAGGGGCTAGGTTTCATGATCTGATCCGCCAAGCCGGAATTTTTATCCGTTGTTTCTCAATCGGAGGAAGAGAGGAAACGGCGGAAGATAAAAGCGTCGATTCGTAATACTTCACAATGCCGTCGTAGAGACTGAAGCCATAGACCAACGCATCGCCCAGCATATCGAGGGCGTCGGCGAGGAGAGCGACCGAGCCGGCGATCAGGCCGGAAACAAGTTCGACGATGAACATCATCGCGTTCAGAGCCAAGACGATCCGGAGGGTCTTGGCTTGGCGCCCGCGGAGTAGCTCAAGCGCACCGGCTTTTTCAGTGCAGCATGCGTCCATCGTTTAAGCGATGCCTAATCCTAACCTAGGAGACTTCGACGGCTTACCGGGCCGGAAAGCTTCATGGCCCTTGGTCCGGCACTTGGTATTTGACATCCTTGTGCCAGCGCCAAATCAAGTAAACGGCCGGGATGACGAACAGTGTGAGCAGCATGGCGGAACCGACGCCGCCGATCATGGGGGCTGCCAGACGCTTCATCACATCCGCACCGGTACCGCTGGCCAGCATGACGGGAATGAGCCCTATGATGTTGGCGCCCCCGGCCATGGCCATGGGGCGGATGCGTTCCACCGCCCCGGAAAATACCGTCTCCGTGAGATCCTCGAGGGACTTCAGTCGACCCGCTGCCTGGCGCCGTTTGACCGCCTCGTCGAGATAAGCCAGCATCACCGCGCTGGTCTCGGCGGCAACGCCCGCCAGGGCGATCAGCCCCACCCAGACCGCGATGCTCATGTTGTAGCCGAGCAAGGCCAGGTACCAGATTCCGCCAACCAAGGACAAAGGGACGCCCAGCATGACCATGAGGGTCTTTGTGACGGAGCGGAAGGTGAAGTAATACAGCACGAAGATGATGGCGATAGTCAAGGGAATGAAAAGCTTGAGCCGTTCCTTGACGCGCGCCATGAATTCGTACTGCCCCGACCAGGTGAGGGTATAGCCGGGCGGCAGCTCGATGTTCTCCGCCACGCGCCGTTTGAGCTCCTCAACATAACCGCCCACGTCCCGTTCGGCCATATCCACGTAGACGTAGCCCGACAGCATGCCGTCCTCGTCCCGGATCATGGCCGGACCGCTGACCATGCGCAGGGAGGCCAGCTGCGCCAGCGGCACTTGGGCGCCGCTGGGCGTATCGACCAGCACCCGCCTCAGCTTGTCCGGGTCGTCCCGAAGCTCCCGGAGATAACGTACGTTAATGGGATAGCGCTCCCGGCCTTCGATGGTGATGTCGATGTTCTCCCCGCCGATGGCCGATTCGATGTATCGGTTCACGTCCATCACGGAAAGACCGTAGCGGGCGATCTCCTCGCGATTGATGGCGAAATCCAGGAAATAACCGCCGGAAACCCGTTCGGCATAGACGCTTCGGGTACCCGGCACCTCTTTCGCGATCATTTCGATCGATTTGCCGATCGCCTCGATTCGGTTCAGGTCGGGGCCGAAGATCTTGATCCCCACCGGCGTGCGCACGCCGGTGGTCAGCATGTCGACGCGCGCCTTGATCGGCATGGTCCAGGCATTGGTGACGCCCGGAAACTGCAGGGTCCGATCCATCTCATCGACCAGACTGTCATAGGTGACGCCCGGTCGCCACTCTTCTTTGGGCTTGAGTTCGACGATCACTTCCATCATGGAAAATGGCGCCGGATCGGTGGAGGTTTCGGCGCGCCCGGCCTTGCCGAACACGTGCGCCACCTCGGGGACGGCCATGAGCTTCCGGTCCATTTGCTGCAGGAGCTTGCCCGCCTCGGTCACCGAAATGCCGGGCAAGGTGGTGGGCATGTACAGGATGGTGCCCTCGTAGAGGGGGGGCATGAACTCCGAGCCCATCCGCTGATAGACCGGAATGATGCTGACGACGAGCAAAACGGACAAGACCATGAGGGACACGCGGTAGCGCAGCGCGAGCCTGAGCAGCGGCGCATAGGCTCGCTGCAAAAGACGGCTCACCGGATGGCGCGCCTCGGGCCGGATGCGCCCCCGGATCAGGAGCGACAGCAGGGCCGGAATCAAGGTCACCGCCAGCACCGCGCTCATGGCGATGGACAGGTTCTTGGTCCAGGCCAATGGTTTGAACAGCCGGCCTTCCTGGGCCTCCAGGGTGAACACCGGCATGAACGCCACGGCAATGACCAGGAGCGATGCGAAAATCGCGGGACCCACTTCCTTGGCGGAATCGATGAGCACCCGCTCGCGGCTGCCCCGTCGACCGCCCCGGTCCCATTCCTCCAGGCGCTTATGGGCGTTGTCGACCATCACGATGGCGGCGTCCACCATATCGCCGATGGCGACGATGATGCCGCCGATGGACATGATGTTCAGGCCGAGCCCCATGAAATAAATGGGGATGAAGGCGATAAGCACAGCGAGCGGCAGGGTGATGATGGGGATCAGGGCCGAGCGGAAGTGCAGCAGGAAGCCTGCGATCAGGACGCTGACGACGATCAGTTCCTCGATCAGATTCTCGGTGGCCGTGGCGATGGACTGCCGGATCAGGTCGCTGCGGTCGTAAACCGTCACGATCTTGACGCCCGGGGGCAGCGAAGGCTCGATTTGTTTGAGTTTCGCCTTGATGCGGTCGATGACCTTGGGGGCGTCTTCGCCGTAGCGCATGATCACGACGCCGCCCACCACTTCGCCCCGACCGTCGAGTTCCACCAGACCCCGCCGCATGTCCGGCCCGAGCGTCACCGTCGCGACATCCCGCAGCAAGATCGGTGTTCCGCCGGGATTCACCCCCACCGCGATACTCTCGATATCCGCAACGGATTTAATATAGCCGCGGCCGCGCACCATGTATTCGGCGCCGGAAAGTTCCACCACCCGACCGCCCACGTCCAAATTGCTCATCCGCACCTTGTCCACAATGTCCGATACCGATAGCCGGTAACCCAGCAGTTTGGTCGGATCCAGGTTGATCTGGTATTGGCGCACGAATCCGCCCACGCTCGCCACCTCCGCCACCCCGTCCACGCTGGCCAGCCAATACCGCAGGTACCAATCCTGAAAGGAACGTAGCGAGGCGAGGTCTTGCTGTCCGGTCTCGTCGACGAGGGCGTACTGAAATACCCAGCCCACCGCCGTGGCGTCCGGCCCAAGCTGGGGCGTCACGCCCTCGGGCAACCGTCCGGCCAACTGGCTCATGTATTCCAGGACGCGCGAACGGGCCCAATAAATGTCGGTGCCGTCCTTGAACAGCACGTAAACGTAGGAATAGCCGAAGTCCGAAAAGCCGCGCACTACGGTGACATTGGGCGCCGAGATCAAGGCGGTTACGATGGGATAGGTAATCTGGTCTTCCACCAGGTCCGGCGAACGTCCCGGCCATTTGGCATAGACGATGACTTGGGTATCGGACAGGTCCGGCAGGGCATCGATCGGGGTGTTCTTTAAACTCCAAAAACCCGCCGAGGCCAGGCCGAACACCAGCAGGAACACGATGAAGCGGTTTTTGGCGCAGAACTCGATGATGTTTTCGACCATGGAAATCCCCCCTAGCCCCCTTTTTCAAAGGGGGGTGAGTTCGGTTCTCTTTACCAACAATCATCCCGCGATCAACAGGAGATAAGCTTTTGTTCCCTGATGGGTCAACCGGGGCGAGTTGCTTTTCCCCCCTCGATCAATAGGGGCGAACTTTTGTTCCCCCCTTTGAAAAAGGGGGGCTAGGGGGGATTTCCACGAATCCGCTCCATAACTTCCCGATGGATCGCCTCCAGCACGGCATCCAATTCCAGCAATACCTGAAGATCGTTAAAGCGCAACACCTTGAGTCCGAGTCCGTTGAGATAGGCATCTCGGTGCGCATCCTTGTTTCGATAGTCAACGCCCAGATGCTGGGCACCATCCACTTCGATGACCAACCCGGCTTTGGACGAGTAAAAGTCGACGATGAAGTTTCCAATGGGTTTTTGCCGGTAGAACTGCGCATTCCCAATCTGCTTTCCGCGCAGATGTCTCCACAGTTTTTGCTCGGCATCGGTCATGCCCTTACGCAAGCGGCGAGAGTACTGTTTCAGCCCGGAGTTGTATGTGAGCATATTTCGATTTCCCTTGGACTTATGGTATGTGCCTCAATGTTTCATGCCGGCCATGCCGCCTACGGCGGCCTTCAGCTGGCTTTCCGAATCGATCAGAAAGTTCGCCGAGGTAACGACGTGGTCGCCCGGCTCGATGCCTTCGGTGATCTCGACCCATTCCGCGCCTCGCACCCCCGTTGTCACGTTGCGCCATTCGAGCTTGCCGCCGCCATGGTGGATGAAGATGATTTTCCGCTCCCCGGTTTCGAGCACCGCATCTTTCGGCACCGCGAGCCGCAGCCCCAGCGGGACGTTCAGCTCGACGTTGGCGTACATGTCCGGCTTGAGCCGTTCCTCGGGATTAGCCAGCGTGAAGCGGACTTTGGCGGTGCGCGTCTGCGGATCAAGGGTGGGATAGATGAAGTCGACGCGCGCTTCGAAATGGGTTTTGGGATCGTACGAGAGCGTCACATCGGCAGTCTGCCCGACCTTGATCAAAGGCAGTTCGTATTCGTAAATGTCGCCCAGAATCCAGATCGAGGTCAGGTCGGCGATGGTATACAGAGGCTCGCCCGGTTTGACGTACATCCCGGCCACGGCCTTGCGCTCGATGACGGTGCCCGAAATCGGCGCGTGGATGGGCAGGGTCTTGAGCACTGCGCCGGTGCGCTCGAGATCCTCGATGTGGTCTTCGGTGATGTCCCACAGAGCCAAGCGCCGGCGCGTCACCTCCAGCAAGGACCGGGCGCCCTGCGCCACTTCCGGGAATTCGCTCGTTCCGAGGTCTCGGACGCTTTGCAGAGCGAGCAGGTATTCCTGCTGGGTGGCGACCAGATCAGGGCTGTACAAAGTGAACAATATTTGGCCCTGCTTGACGCGATCCCCGGTGGCGCTCACGTACAGCCGGTCGATCCAGCCTTCGATCTTGATGTTGACGTTGGCGAGCTTGCGCTCGTCGATCTCGACCCGGCCCACGGTCCGGATCGTCCGGGTCAGGGGCCGCTGTTCCGCAATCTCGAACCGGACTCCGATCTCCTGTAGCCGTTCCGGGCTGATGGTCATGGTGTTGGTGCCACCCGGGACCGCGACGGGCGGTGCAGCTTCTTCTCCGCCCGGAGCCGCCCCGTGGCCGGCGTGGGCCGCTGGCGGCGGGGTAGCGGGTGCGGGCCCCTCGTTTCCGCACCCCACAAGCAGCAATGAAGTAATCAGTCCTACCGCCCACAGCGTTCTAGATCGCGGCGGGTGCCATCCGTTTATCATGGCGCACATCCTTGTGCTCCACCCTCCGGGCGCACTGCCGTGCGTGCAAAACGCCAATCCTGTCGTTTTGTCATGGTCTTTCTCCGATAATCTCCTCGAGCCGGGCCAGCGCTTTTTCGTGTTCGGTCATCTCGCCGTGCAGTTCGATCTCGTTTTCCTGCAAGGTCAAGAGGCTGTTTAGCAGGGTCAAAAAATCCACCTTGCCGACGGCATAGCTCGCCTGAGCCGAGGCCAGGGTCAGGCGAGCTTGCGGAATGAGGACCTCCGCCAGCAGTTTGACCAATTCTTCCGCCCTCTGTGCGCGAGCGAGGTTGTCCTGCACCCGGGCCGAAAGCGCTTGTTTTACCGCCCACCAGTCCTGCAGGGCGGCCTCCCGTCTCGCCACCGCCTCCTTCACGCCGTAACGTTGTTTGGTGGCGTAATACAGCGGTACCCGGACACCCAGCATCACTTGATAGCCGTCTCGCCGCATCGTTTCGTTGCGAAGACCCAGCGCGCTCAGCTCGAAATCGGGGAAATACTCGCGTTTCGCCAAAGCGATGGCATTTTCGCTCCGTTCGATGTCTTTCATTTGCGCCCGCAGCAGCGGTGCCGCCTGCTCGATCAGAGCCTGGATTTCTACCGGGTTGTGTTCAAGGGGCGTGACCCGGATCTCCTGAGGCACGCCCAAAGGGCGGGTGGGCGGATACCGGAGAATTTGATTGATCTCTGCCCGTAGTGATATGCCCTGCTGTTCCAGAATAGCCAGACGCTGCAGCACCCGCGAGATTTCGGTCTGGGCGCGGAACACGTCCTGCTGCGTCCCTTGTCCCACCATGTAGCGGGCTTTCGCGGTTTTCTCGAAGTTTTGCAGCAAACCGAGGTTCTTCCGCACGACTTCGAGGGATTTGTGCACCAGATGCAGGTTGTAGAAGGCTTCCTTGAGTTGCGCCACCACATTCAGTTGCACCGCCAGGTATTCCTGTTCGATCCGATCGGCTTCGCTCGCGGCCACCTCGCCCCTGAGGCCGAGCTTGCCCGGAAAGGGAATTTCCTGGCTGACCCCGTACATCGCTTCCCGCTCGACGACCTCCCGATAGCCCAGATTGATCTTGGGGTCGGGCAAGGTCCGGACTTGCGGGATCACCGCTCGGGCGGCCTCGAAACGCTGCCGCGCGGACTGGATGTCCGGATTGTTCTCCAGGGTTTCTTGAACGAGGCGTTCCAAGTCCAGGCGAGGTTCTGCCTGTTCTCCGGCGGCCGCTAGGCTCCAAAGTGCGACCGCCAAGAGGATGCCAAAACGGCATCGGCTTCTATTGGGTTTCAGCATGAACCTCTCCTGGGATGCGATTGAATGATCGTCAGAGCCGTGACACCGGATTTTGAAGAAACGCTCAAACGGACTGAACTCATGGCGTGTCCTCTTCGGCCTTCGGTTTCGGAATCACGGGGCAGAATCCCTGCGGTTCTACACCTAAGGCCGCATTGAACTTGCTCGACAAGTTTTGAAAGGCGATCAGAGCAGTCAATTCGACGATCGCATCGTCATCGAAATGGCGGCGCAGTTGCTCGAAGTGCTTCGACGCGGGGTGGCGGCCCGAGTCGGTCACGGCCTCCGCGTAAGCCAGCGCGGCCTTTTCCCGCTCGCTGAACAAAGGACTCGTGTCGAAATCGGCAATCGGCGCCAGCTTTTCCGGATCGAGTCCACGCCGGAGGACGAGAAAAAAGTTGAGATCGACGCAAAAATGACAGCCGTTGATCAGGGAGACACGGACCGTGATGAGCGAGCGTAGTGTCGATTCGATCGACGAGGTGCGGCGGTCGAGCGCACCATAGAGCAGCGCCAGGGCGGCAAAGACTTTGGGCATTCGTGCCCACAGGCGCGCGGATTCGAGCACGCCGCCATAGCGGCGCTTCTGGTTCCAAAAGAAAAGCCGCACATACCATGGAAACCGATAATCAGATGGAGTGGCGATGATCGGCATGATGTTTTCCCATTAAATCACCGGGGCGGGATGATTATTCCCATCCGGGGGCTGGATGTGAACGGTTAACCTCGATCAGGTTAAGGGACATGGGTAGAGACTTCCATGTCCCCGAACCGATGGGCGTTACCTGGCTCCGCCCGCCATCCGTCGATGGTCTTCCGCCATGTCTCGATTGGCCTCGGCAGCTCGCTCGTAAATATCAATCAGCCGCTTGCAATGAGCTTCGAAACTGCCTCCTTTATACTCCCGAGGGTAGTCATGAGGATCTTTCAGGAACTGCGCGAGGATTTGCCTATGCTCCTCGGCCTTCTGTTCCATCTCCCTGGCGACCGCCTCGTAATGATCGGCCAAGGCTTGATGATCGGCGGAAGTCTTGGCGCTTTGAAGCGCCACGGACATGTCCATCGGGTGAGGGCTCCTTTCGGCGCAGGAAACCAATAGTCCGAACAAGGCTAAAACAGCAATTACGATTTTGGTTCTCATGGTTTTTTTCCTTTCAAAGGTTTTCGATTACCAAACTGCGAAGTATTTCGAACAAAATTGGCGCTATTTCCGGCCGCACCTCCTTGCCTCAACGGGTGTTTTTTCGACGGATAAACCTTTGACTTGCGCGTAAATCGCCGGAATCACGATCAGGGTCAATAAAGTGGACGACACCATTCCGCCCACCATGGGCGCGGCGATGCGGCGCATGATTTCGGAGCCCGTGCCCGAGCCCCACATGATGGGTAAGAGTCCCCCCATGATGGCGACGACCGTCATCACCTTCGGCCTGACCCGTTCTACCGCCCCTTCCATGATCGCGGCGTGAAGGTCGGAGGAACTGAATCGTTCGCCGGCCGCCGCTCGTCGTTCCTTCAGCTTGTTCAGCGCCTGATCCAGATAAATCAGCATGACCACCCCGGTTTCCGCCGCGACGCCGGCCAAGGCGATGAAGCCGATCGCGACCGCCACGCTGAGGTTATAGCCCAACCAGTGCATCAGCCAGATGCCGCCCACCAGCGAAAACGGCAGCGACAGGAGGACGATGACCGTCTCCGTTACGCGCTTGAAGTTGAGATACAGCAGCACCACGATGATCAAAAGCGTCATCGGCACCACGATGCGGAGCTTGGCCTTGGCCCGTTCCATGTACTCGAACTGGCCGCTCCAGGTGAGGTAATAGCCGGGCGGGAATTTCACCCGCTCGCGCACGGCCCGTCGGGCGGCGTCCACATAACCGCCGATATCGCGTCCACGGAGATCCACGTAGACGTAGGCGGACAGCAAGGCGTTTTCGGTACGGATGGACGCGGGCCCTTTGGTCAAGCCGATGCGCGCCACTTGCCCCAAGGGAATCATGGCGCCGGACGGCGTCGGGACCAGCACCTGGGTGGAGATGGCCTCGGGCGAGTCGCGGAATTCCCTGGGATAACGCACGACCACGCCGTAGCGCTCCCGTCCTTCCACCGTGGTCGTGACCGTCTCGCCCCCCAGCGCGGACGCGACCACGTCCTGTAAGGCGCCGATGCTCAATCCGTAGCGCGGCAGAGCCAGGCGATTCGGCTCGATGATCAGGTAATAGCCGCCGGTGATCCGTTCCGCATAGGCGCTGGTCGTGCCGGGGACGGTTCTGACGACCGATTCGATTTCGGTCGCGAGCCGTTCGATTTCTGTCAGATCATTACCGAACACTTTGATGCCGATGGGCGTTCGGATGCCGGTGGACAGCATGTCGATGCGGTTCTTGATGGGCATGGTCCAGGCGATGGTGACGCCGGGCATCTGGGTGGCATGGTCCATTTCGGCGATCAGCTTTTCGGTGGTCATGCCCGGCCGCCACCGGTCCTCCGGCTTGAGATTGACGACGGTTTCGAACATCTCGAGCGGAGCCGGGTCGGTGGCGGTGGCGGCGCGGCCGGCCTTCCCGAACACCGACTCGACTTCGGGAAAGGTCTTGAGGATACGGTTGTGAATCTGCATGATCTCCGCCGCCTTCGTCACCGAAAGCCCCGGAAGACTCATGGGCATGAACAGCAGCGTGCCTTCGTTCAAGGTGGGCATGAATTCGCTGCCGAGCTTGGACAGCGGGTAAGCCGTCACCGCTAGAACCAGCAGGGCAAAAGCGATGGTCAACTTCTTCCCGCGCAGCACGAAGGCGATGACGGGGCGGTACAGCCAGATCAGCGCCCGGCTGACGGGGTTCTTGTGCTCCGGCACGATCCGCCCCCGGATGAACAGGAGCATCAGCACCGGCACCATAGTCACCGACAACAGCGCCGACCCCGCCATGGCGAAGGTCTTGGTGTAGGCCAGCGGCTTGAACAAGCGGCCCTCCTGGTCTTCCAGCGCGAACACCGGCAGGAAGGAGACGGTGATGATCAAGAGGCTGAAGAACAGGGCGGGGCCGACCTCACGGGCCGCCCTGGTCATGATGGCGAGCCGGTTTTCATGAGGCTCCGCCCGTTCCAGATGCTTGTGGGCGTTTTCGATCATCACGATGGCGGCGTCCACCATGGCGCCGATGGCGATGGCGATGCCGCCGAGGCTCATGATATTGGAGTTGATGCCTAGAAGATGCATGACGATGAAGGCGATCAGCACCCCGATCGGCAGCATGATGATGGCCACCAGGGCGCTTCGAATATGGAGCAGGAAGACGATGCAGACTGCGGCCACGACGAGGGTTTCTTCGACGAGCTTTTCGCGCAGATTGGCTATGGCCCTCAAAATCAAACCCGAGCGGTCGTAAACCGCTTCGACCGAGACGCCCTCGGGCAGGCCGCTGCTGATTTCGGCCAGTTTCTCCTTGACATTCCGGATCACGTCCAGCGCATTCTGGCCGTAGCGGGCCATGGCGATGCCGGAAACCGCCTCGCCTTCGCCGTTCAGTTCGGTGAGCCCGCGCCGCTCGTCCGGCCCCAGTTCCACCCGAGCCACGTCCCTGAGCAGCACCGGCGTACCGTTTTCGGCCTTGAGCACCAGTTTCTCCAGATCGCCGATGCCTCGTAGATACCCTTTGCCGCGTACCATGTATTCGGTTTCGCTCATTTCGACGACCCGCCCGCCGACATCACGGTTGCTCGCCCGGATCGTCTCGCTGACCGTGCTCAATGGAATTCCGTAAGCCTGGAGCCGGCGCGGATCGACGACGACCTGGTACTGCCGGACGAAGCCGCCGACGCTGGCGACTTCCGCCACGCCGTGCGCCTTGGCGAGCTGATAGCGGATGAACCAGTCCTGGAGACTGCGGAGTTCCGCCAAAGTGTGCCGGGCGCCTTGCACGACATATTGGTAAACCCAGCCGACGCCGGTGGCGTCGGGTCCCAGTGTGGGCGTCAGGCCCATCGGCAGCCGCTTGGCGGCAAAGTTCAGATATTCCAGAACCCGCGAGCGCGCCCAATAAATGTCGGTACCGTCTTCGAAAATGATGTAGACGAACGATGCGCCGAAGAACGAGAAACCGCGCACGACCTTGGAGCGGGGCACGCTCAGCATGGCGGTGGTCAAGGGATAAGTGACCTGATCCTCCACCACTTGCGGGGCCTGGCCGGGATATTCGGTGTAAACGATGACTTGTGCGTCGGAGAGATCGGGCAGCGCGTCGAGCGGGGTCTTCACCACGGAATAAATGCCGGCGAAGACGGCGAACACCGTCGCCAGCAGCACCAGAAAGACGTTGCGCGCCGACCATTCGATGATTCGTGCCAGCATCACATTCCCCCATGATCGGCGTGATTACCCGGCGCCGGCGGCTCCGGAGCGCCGAAGCTGTCCAAGGCCGATTTCAGGTTACTTTCGGCGTCGATCAGGAAATTGGCGCTGATCACCACGTTTTCGCCGGCCTTCAGGCCTTCCAAGACTTCCACCCACTCATCGCCTCGCGTACCCAGCCGGACCAGGCGAGGCTCGAAACGGCCCTCGCCGCGATCCACCAGAACCCGAGGGCGCCTGCCCCCTTCCAGCACCGAGGACTCTGGAATGGCCAAGGCTGGCCGGACGGTGCCGGCCAACTCGACATGGGCGTACATCATGGGCTTCAGGAGCCCTTTAGGATTGGGCAGCTCGATCCGAACACGGGCCGTCCGGGTTTCGGAATTCAGGGTCGGATAGACGAAAGTCACCTTGCCGTCGAAGGTTCGGCCCGGATAGGCGTCGAGTCCGACCCGGACGGCCTGCCCGCTCGATATCAGACCGAGCTCCTGCTCGAAGACCTCGGCGATGATCCAGACCGAGGACAAATCGGCGATTTTGAACAAGGTGTCGCCTGCCATCGCTCGCATGCCGGCAATGGCCATTTTTTCCATGACAACGCCGGATACCGGCGAGCGGATGACCAGATTGCGCCGGACGATCTCCTCTCGTTCCAACTGCCGGATTTCGGCCTCCGAGACGCCCCAGTAACGCAGCCGCTCCAGGCTGCTTTGCACCAGACTTTCCATCTCGGCTTGAGTGTGCGGCGCGGCGTTTTTCAGCGCGGATCGGCTGTTTTTGGCGATCAGGTAGTCGTTCTGCGCGGATACCAGATCGGGGCTGTACAGTTCGAACAGCGGCTGCCCTTTCTTAACCGATTGGCCGGTGGCGTTGACGTGGAGCTTTTCGATGTAAGCGTCGAACTTGAGCGCCATCGTGTGGAGCCGCCGTTCGTCCGCCTCGATGAGACCGACCGCGCGGACGGTGCGGACCAGATCCCGCTGCTCCACCGCTGCCGTCCGGACGCCGAGCTTCTGGACCTTGTCGGGACTGATTTTGACGATATTGGCTTCGCCGGGTGTTTCTTCGTCGGCGTAGACGGGAATGTAATCCATCCCCATGGAATCTTTTTTCGGCACGGGCGAAGTATCGGGAAGTCCCATCGGGTTCCGGTAATGAAGGATTCTGCGTTTCTTGGGCGTTTCGGCGCTCGGATGCGGTTCCGCTTGCCCGGTTTCCGGTGCCTGATCCTCGTAGACCGGAACGTAATCCATACCCATTTCGTCCTTCGCCGGGACCGGCGAGGTAACCGAGGGATTCATGGGGTGGCGGTAATACAGGACTTTTTTCTCGGCGGGAGTCGACGGCTCCGAGCCCTCGCGGAACCCGGCCAGCCAATAGCCCGAAGCCAGGCCGACGATCAGCGCCGCCAATATCAAAAACACGGCCGATCGGTTCATAAGGCCTCCTTGCCGGCCGCGGCGGAAAGCCTGGCCAAAGCCTGCTGCGCCTGGGCGTAAGCTTGCCAGGCCTGGATTTCGGCGTTGCGGAGATTGGCCGTGGCGCGGAGCAGATCGGCCATGGCGGCCTTGCCGACCTCGAAGTTCGCTCTCAAGGATGCGACGGTCTGCTCGGCCAAGGGGACGATTTCGTGGCGCAGCAAGGCGTGGTGGTCCTTGGCGCGCCGGTAATCGGACAGCGTCGCAGCGATGTCCGCCTGAACCTTTCTGAATGCGTCCTGCAGCGCATATTTTTCGCGCAGCCATTCGCTTTGCTGCTGATCCACCGCCTTCGCCTGCTTACGTCCGGCATAGACGGGAAGATTGAGGCTGACTCCGAAGCGAACGAAATCGCTGCGGTTCTCGCCGTTGGGGGCGCGATCGCGAAAAGCATAGCCGGCGCTGAAGGTGAGGTCTGGATAATAGTCTTTCTTCGCCAGCTCCACTCGGCTTTGAGCGGCGTCGACGTTGCGCCGTTTTTGATTCAGCAGCGGCCGCCCCTGTTCCGCGGCTTCGTCCAGCTGCTCCTCGGCGAGCATCTCCGGAAGCTCGTCAGGCTGGTCGTAGGCCAAACCGAAGAAGGTCGTCGGCGGGCGGTCGAGCAAGGCATTGAGGCGGGCCACTTCGCGGTGGTGCATGGCGGTGTGAATCAGCCGCTCCTCGCCCAATTTGGACAGTTCCAGTTGCGCCTGGAGCACATCCTGTTGGAGGGCTTCGCCGACCCGGTAACGCGCCTGAACGGCTCGGATCACGTCACGCAGAGTGGTTTCGGTTTCGGTGAGAATTTGCAGCGTCCGCTCCAGGTAAAACAGTTGCCACCAGCGGAGTTTCACGTCCCGCACCAATCGCAGACGGGCTTCTTCGACCGTTTGCGTGGCAGCCTCTGCCTCGAATCCGGCCGCCTGTTCCTTGAGCGCCAGCTTGCCCGGAAACGGAACGGTCTGGCTGAGGCCCACATCCACCATGGTCATGAAGTCCTCCCGGACATCGAAGCTGTCGGCGGGAAGGTTCAGCATTTCGACGCTCAAGGTGGGGTCCGGCAGACTGCCGGCCTGCGACGGAACCGTCGCCATCGCTTCGGCGCGGGCGTTGATTTCGGCGAGGCTCGGATTATTGGCGAGCGCCTGAGAAATAGCCGCATCGAGGCTTAGCGAGGCCGTTTTTTCCTGCCCCCCAGGGGACGATGAAAAATAACCTAGGCCAATCAGTATCAGAATGAAGGCAAAAGGCCGGCGATGCAGCCGATGCATTTTGCGTAAGCGGAGCACAGTAGTTCTCCCTTGACGAAGTTCAGGTCCCTGAATCCCAAGATTCAGGCCATACCGAAAACCCCGGCCCCGTGCGATGTCACGGCTCCGGAGTTTTCCACAGCGTCGCTAGGAAAGTCCGCTAATTCAGTAGCGTGCAGAATTGATAGATGAGAGGGACGCGCCGCCTTCGTTGAAGACGCGGCGGGGGTGAGATCGGACGAGCGGTCTCTCTAGGCGGGATCAGCAGGACCAGCCAACAGACCACCCAGGCGAAGAAAATCTCCAGCTTCTGATCGAAGAGGCCGTGGTTGCTGTGTTCAAAAGTCTTGGCGTCGAGACACAACCCTAGGTTGCAGTCGTCGGGAAGAGATGGCTCATGATGGGACGGGTGACTGGAGTTCCCCTGCTCGCACTCTGACAGGAAAGCGTCGTGCAACTGCTTGAAAACCGTCTCGCAGACAATAGCCGCCGGCAACGCCAGCCACGCGATCAGAAAGAACGGAATCAGAGCGCGGGTTGGAGCGGAGTGTTTACGAAGATACGTCAATACGTTGCCGTCCACATTGGGAGTCTTGCCGAACACTACATCAGGCCGAAAGCAAGAAAAGCCAGGGAAAGATACCACAAGACTAGATCGCCGGGAGAGATGTTCAATACGGTCTTTTACCGATAATGCGACCAGCCACCGCTCCAATTACGACACCGGACTCCGGATTTAGGTGGTTAAAAAAGAAATAAGGGCGAGCGGTATAGAATTGATTAAGCTCAGGCGTGCTCGGGAGTCGGCGAGGCATTCTCTCGATTGACTGTTGTTTTGGCCATTGTCGCCGCAATAAGGGTGCGTTTGTCTCCCGCCTCATTTTCCGCTTTCGGCACGGGTCGAAGCTTTGGTTCAGATGCCGGGTACGAGGCATCGGGCGACACGTTCAGCCCGGTGTTCCCGAAAGACGCAGCGGAATCCTTTCATCAGGAAAAGCGGAAAGACAACACCCTCGGCGTCCTGGCGATTCTTCGAAGCTGGACACAGCTTACAGCCGGCTGCGATAACGCTCCAAGAGCTTCGCGTTGATCGCGACGATCACGGTGCTGAGGGACATGAGCGCCGCCCCCACTGCCGGCGACAGCACCCAGCCGAACGGCGCGGCGACGCCGGCCGCGAGGGGAATGGCCACGGCGTTGTAGCCGGTGGCCCACAAAAGATTCTGGACCATCTTGCCGTAGGTGGCGCGGGACAGGCCGAGCGTCGCGGCCACGTCGAGCGGATTGCTGTGCACCAGAACGATGTCGGCCGATTCGATAGCCACGTCGGTGCCAGCGCCGATGGCGATGCCGAGATCGGCCTCGACCAGAGCCGGCGCGTCGTTGACCCCGTCGCCCACCATGGCGACGGTCACGCCCTCCGACTTTACCTCGCGGATCTTCGCCGCCTTCTCGTGGGGCAGGACTTCGGCGAAGTAGTCGTCGAGCCCGAGCTGCCCGGCCACGTGCGCCGCAACCGCCCGGCTGTCTCCGGTGAGCATGAGGCAGCGGATGTTCATGGCCTTGAGCCGTGCGATCGCTTCGAAGGATTCCGGACGGACCACGTCGGCCAGCGCGATGGCCCCGAGAACCCGGTCGCCGTCCGTCACGTAGACCACCGTCTTGCCCTGCCCCGCCAGTTCGCTCAATCGCTCGTCGCGAACGCCGAATCCCTGCTCCTCGACAAACCCCGGACTTACGACCCTAATCAGCCGTCCTTCGATCCGGGCCTCGGCGCCGCGGCCGGTCAGGTTCCGGAATTCCTCCGCCTTGGCCAGGCGGATGCCGCGCTCCTCGGCCGCCCGGACGATGCCCAGGGCGATCGGATGTTCGGACGACTGCTCCAGGGAGGCAGCCAGCCGCAGCAGCTCCGCCTCGTCGATATCCGCCAGCGGCACCGCGTCGGACACGCCGAACCGGCCCTCGGTGAGGGTGCCGGTCTTGTCGAACACGACGGCCTGCAGGTTCCGGGCGCGCTCGAAAGCGGCCCGATTGCGGATGAGAAGACCGCTCAGGGCGGCCAGCGACGTGCTCACCGCCACCACCAGCGGCACGGCGAGCCCCAGGGCGTGCGGACAGGTAATGACCATCACGGTGACAGTGCGCTCCAGCGCGAATTCGAAGGGTTCGCCCAGCAAAAGCCAGACGACCAGGGTCAGAGTTCCGACCGAGAGGGCGATATAGGTCAGCCATTGGGCCGCGCGGTTCGCCAAATCCTGCGCCCGCGAACGGGAAGCTTGCGCCTGCCGCACCATTTCGACGACCTGCGCCAGATAGGTTTCCGCGCCGGTCTTCCGGATTTCCAGCACCAGCGCCCCTTCGCCGTTGACCGCCCCGCCGATGGCCTCGTCCCCTTCGCGGCGGGTGACGGGCTTGGATTCGCCGGTCAGCATGGACTCGTTCAAGCTCGAGCGGCCTTCGACGATGAGGCCGTCGGTCGGGATTTTTTCGCCCGGCTTGACCAGCACCCGGTCGCCGGGGTGAAGTTCGGTGACCGGGACTTCCTCGACTTCGCCGTTTTCCCGCAGCCTATGCGCTTCGGTGGGCATCAGCCGCACCAGGGCATCCAAAGCGCCCGAGGCGCCCATCACGGACTTCATCTCGATCCAGTGGCCGAGCAGCATGACGTCGATCAGGGTCGCCAGCTCCCAGAAGAACACCTGGCCCGAGAGGCCGAACACCACGGCGCTCGAATAGAAATAAGCCACGCTGATGGCCAGCGAGATGAGCGTCATCATGCCCGGCTGAAGCTGCCGGAGCTCGTCGAACAATCCGCGGATGAACGGCCAGCCGCCATAGAGATAGACGGCCGTCGAGAAACCGAAAAGGACGTAGGTGTCCCCCGGAAAGGCGAGGCGTTCCTCGAGCCCCAGCCACTCCTGAATCATGGGCGAAAGCGCCAGGATGGGGCCGGTCAGAACCAGCGAAAACCAAAAGCGGCGGCGGAAGTCCTCGACCATCGCCGTATGATCGTGATGTTCCGCATGATGGCCTTCGCGGCGATCGGCCGGAACGTGGCGAGCGGGAGCGGCTTGCGGCTCGGAATGGGTATGGTGTGTCATGGCGGCGCTCCGTGGGATCGTTCCAGCCGCCAAGCGGTGGGCGGGGTTAGTCGGTAGCGGATTCCGGTTCTGGGCTATGCGTGTTCATTTTCATACCGGAAGAGCTCGATGGGAAGTGCGCTCCGGCCTCCCAAGAGCGGAGCGCACCGCTACACAGATTTCTCACGAACGGTCCGGCCTATTTCCGGCGCCGAACCGCTCGTTTCTTAACGGAACCCATGCCGGTTACATCGTGATCGCACCCGCCAGCTTGTTGCAGGCTTGCTCGCAACGGCGACACGACTCACCGCAAATGCGGCAGTGTTCGTGACGAGAGGCATGCCGCTCGCACTCCTCGGCGCAGATTCCGCAGGCCGTCGCGCAGGCCTGCAACTGGCTGCGCATCATCCTCATGTCCGATTCGGTCTCGCGCGAAACCAGCCGGCCCGTCGCCTCGCAGATGTCCGCGCAATCCATGCACATCCGAATACATCGCTTGAGAATCTGCACCTGGTCCTCGCCGACGCAGGCGTCAGCGCATGCGGTACACGCTTGCGCGCAATCGAACAGTTCGCTTGCCGTTTGAGACAATAATCCCATGTCCACTCCACGTCCCATTACGGCCGGGTGCGGATGCGCTTTGAGCATTTCCTGAATCGCGTTCATGATGTGCCTCCTGTATTCTTGCCATGTATATTTCGTTCGTCTCCGCCTGTTCCATTTACTGGAAGGCTTCTCTCCGGTTTGAGACCGGTTTTTTGTCGGACCGAATGGCGATAAAACCAGTCCGCAAAAAAAGTAGGACCGGGGTTTAACTGGCTCGGTTCCGGCGGGATCGCTCGGGTTTTCATGCGGCACATCTTTCGTAGGGTGGGTTAGGCGCGCATCAACGGAACCTGCAAAGTTCCTTTGGTGTTTCCGCGCGCCGTAACCCACCAGGCAAGGCCGCGGGAACCGGTGGGTTACGGCGCGCGGAAAGTCCTGCGGTCGCAGCATGGTTCGTGACAGTGCGCGCCTAACCCACCCTACGATCGTTTTGAGATACGACCGGATGTTATCGGCGGCCGATTCGAATACATCACTCGACAGAACACGGCAGTGTCCATGCCCCTCTGCCAACCCGCTCCCGCGCTAACGAGGTCCTACAGTGACCGGCCGGGTACCGCCCATTCGGTCCAGCAGGGTCTTGAACGTGATCTCCGCCGTATGGCTATACCCGGAAACCGGTGCCGGCAATCCCACTCTTTCGATATCGACGGTGTCGCGGACGAGTCCTGTGGTATTGCTCGCCTTCAGAGTGTCGAAATAAGAGACCGCCTTGCCCTGCACATCGGCCGTGATTCGGTCGCGCTGCGCCGGCGGCAAGTCCCATAGGGCTTGCTTGAAAGGCAGCAGCGCCCGCTTGCGGGTGGCGCGGTAAAACGCTTCGTCGCTCATGCCGGGCTGCCGCTCTCCGGGCCATTCGCTATCGATCCAGCGGTAGATGTCCTTTTTCAACTCCACGGGAAACGCCTCGTGGTCGAAGATCAGGTCCTCGAACGGCGCGACGAGATGCAGTTCGCTGACGTTATTCCCCGGAAACTGCGGGAACAGCGTTTCCGGAATGGGCGTTATCCCGCTGCGCACCGCCAGGCTGAGGCCATACTCCCGGCGAGCGATCTCGCCGAGATCCCGGACCAAATTGAGATCGACGTCCGCCTCGCCCACCAGGACGACAACCTTGGAAAGGTCCTTCTTACCGCCCGGAAGATTGAGCTGGACGTAAAAGCTCTCCATGAAGGCGCGAAACTGATCCGCGGTCAGGTTTCCATCGCCCATCGCCTTGATTTCGGCACCGATGTCGACGGACAGCTCCTCCGGCTCGATCTCGCGGATGAACGCGACCAGTTCGGCGCATTCCCGGCCGCTTTGCTGATGCTGTTCCGGAAAGCTCGGGCGGGAGAAATCCGCCAGGCTCGAGGTATCGAGATCGATATTGAAGAATCCGGCCGTAATCGCCTCTTCGATCCGTTCTTTCAGCCTGTCGATCTCATCGTCCCGGCTGACCTGATAACTGGCGCGTCCTATGCGAATATGATCGCTTTGGAGGAAGACGGCTCGCTGATATCCCTCGCGAATCGCCGCCGCCAGAATGCAGGTGGCATACTCGGCCGGCGACTGGAACCCGTAACCGGAGACTTCATCGGTGTAGCCGAAACTGAAAGCGCCTGCGCCGGTCTCCCCAGCCGCGCGAAAACAGGCCCTCGCCACATCGTAGCTCAGCGCATGCAGACTCAGCACCGGAGCCGTGAAAACCGGAGCCACGCCCAGGACTGCCGCTTCATGCAGCCCCTGGATGGAGGTCGGATAAACCACCAGCTTGGCGGCTACTTCCCGAATCAACCATTGCAGGAAATATCTGAATTCTTCCGATTCATGGAAGATGGCGTTGTAGACCAGCCGGTCGATGCACGCTTCCCGGAGCCTGTCGGCATCGACGACTTCGACTTCGTTGCCCTTGATTTCCACTACTCCCCTGAGGGTGCTCTCGATATCGATAGCCGTTCGAAACAGCATAGGCTTACTCCTTGCGAGACAAATGACGAGGATCAGGGCGGACTCACGATCTTCTTCCGAGTCCGGCGAACCCGAACCCCATGCCGATGCCCAGTACCCCGGCCAGCGCCATCCAGGAAACGGGCAGCCTTTGCCGGGGTCTTTTCCAGCCGCCGCGCACCCTGGCGTATTCGGGCATGGGTTGGAACAGATTGCCCGAAGTCGGCGGTATGGCGCGCTCTTGAAAGTGCTTCGCTTCGACCACCCGAGCCGCCCATCGGTCGAACAGCCCCGGCACGATGCGCTGGGCGACGATCGCCGCCCGGATGTTGGCGCCCACGATCACCTCGCGGCGCGGTGTGAGCGCGGCGGATACGATAGCTCGGGCGACTTTTTCCGGATCATAGATCGGCCACATGGGCTTGGCCGCGCGTCCCATGTAATTGCCCCCTTGCTGAAACAAGGGCGTATCGGTCGCCGGCGGAAGCACCGTGACCACATGAATGCCCGGCACATCCCAAAGCTCCTGCCGCAGGCAATCGGATAGCGCGACGATGCCGTATTTGCTGATGACATAAGCGCTGGCGAAAGGCTGGGGGATTTTTCCGACCCCCGAGGAGACATTGATGAGAACGCCCCTCCCCTGCTCCCGGAACCACGGCAGGATGGCCCGAGCACCGTGAACGTAGCCCAATAGATTGGTGTCGATTACCCGGCGGAAATCCGCAATCGGGGTTTCCTCGAACCGGCCGAACAGAGTCACCGCCGCGTTGTTGATCCAGGTATCCAACCGCCCGAAGGTTTCGATGGTTCGGCGCGCCAGCGCTTCGACCGCTGGTCCGTCGGTCACATCGACCGGCACGGCCAAAGCCTTTCCGCCGGAGGTTTCGCACTCCTGCGCCAGTTCATCGAGGGCCGCTCCACGGCGGGCGGCCACCACCACGGTTCCTCCCGCCGCTGCGAACGCCAAAGCCGTGGCCCGACCGATGCCGCTCGATGCTCCGGTAATCACGGTAACGGTGTTCTCGATCCCGAGCCGCATGGCGATTCCTTTCCGCGATAAGCTTACTAAAGGAGACCCGGCGGTATAGCGTAAGTTCTCAGCTGGCGAGGGGTGCAATCGAACGGGCATCCCTTGGATGCTTATCCCAGTAGGCCCTTCGACAGTTTGTAGGGCGGGTTAGGCCGCGAGGCCGTAACCCGCCGAGCGGCCTCGGATCGGTGGGTTACGCTGCGCTAACCCACCCTACGATTCTGGTAAGGCTCTTGGTCCATACCCGGATAGATCCGTTCAGATCGTTACGCACCCGGCGCTTTTTCGGCGGTCGAAGATGGGAGAAGGACCTCAAACATGAGCTGGCACAGTCAACCCGCAGACCGGATTCTTCAAAAACTGAAGACCAAGGCCGAAGGCCTTTCCGCCGACGAGGCGAGGCGGCGCATCGAGGAACACGGCCCCAACGAGATCCGGAAAGGACGGGAAATCTCTCCGCTCAGGATCTTGCTGGCCCAGTTCAACGATTTTCTCATCTACCTTCTGCTCGCGGCGGCGATCCTCTCGGTCGGCGTGGGCTTCTTGCCGGGAGCGGAACCGGAATACACCGAGGCCATTCTCATTCTGGTCATCGTGCTGGCCAACGGGCTGTTCGGTTTCATTCAGGACTATCGGGCCGAAAAGGCGATGCAATCGCTCCGGGAGCTTTCCACGCCGCAGGCGCGGGTGTTCAGGGACGGAACAAAGATCACGGTGCCGGCTACCGAGCTGGTGCCGGGCGATGTGATCGTGATCGACCAAGGGAACCGGATTCCGGCGGATGCCCGTATGCTCGAATCCCACAGTCTGGAGACGATGGAAGCTTCGCTGACCGGGGAGAGCGCGACGGTCCCCAAAGAGGCGGAACCCGTGGATGAAGACACGCCTTTGGCCCAACGCAGCAACATGCTGTTCATGAACACCGATGCGGTGAGAGGACGGGGCAAGGCGGTGGTGGTGGCCACGGGCATGAACACGGAAGTGGGCGCCATCGCCTCGGAGATCGAGAGCGCCGAGCAGCACAAAACGCCGTTCCAGGAAGAGGTCGACCGCCTGGGCAAGCAAATCGGCTACGGCATTCTCGGGTTGATTCTGGTGGTTGCCGTGATCCAGTACTTTGCTACCGAAACCGGCATCGTCACCATCATCCTGGTGGCCGTTACCCTGGCCGTGGCCGCCGTGCCGGAGGGCCTGCCGGCCGTGGTGACCCTCGCCCTGGCGCTTGGCTCCCAGAGGCTGATCAAGCAGAACGCGCTGGTCCGTCGGCTGTCGGTCGTGGAAAGCCTCGGCTCCGTGGACGTGATCGTGACCGACAAAACGGGAACGCTGACCGAAAATCAGATGACGGTCAAAAGGCTATATTTCGCCGGCCGAACCTACGAGGTCACGGGCGAAGGCACCAAGCCGGACGGCGAGTTCCGTCGGAACGGCGAATCCGTGCCCGCCGAGACGCTGGAGCCGCTCCTCAAATGCGGGGCCGTCGTCAACGATGCGGAAAAGACGGGGGACGCCGCGGATTATTCCGGCGATCCCACGGAAGTCGCCCTCCTCGTCTCGGCCGCCAAGGCGGGGATCGAAGCCAAGGCGGAACGCCTCCGCGAAATTCCATTCTCGTCCGAGCGCAAGCGGATGACGGTGATCGCCAAGGAAGAACCGCCGATCGCGTACATGAAGGGCGCTCCCGAGGTGGTGCTGGATCGGTGCAGCTCGCTATGGACGGACGGGGAAGCCAAACCCCTCGACGAGGCGGCGCGACACGCCATCGTCGATAAAAACAAAGAGTTCGCCGGCAGCGCCTTCCGCGTTTTGGCCTTCGCCCAGAAGGAAGTGCGCGATACGGAGGGAAACGAGGACGAGATCGAAAGCGGAATGGTGTTTCTTGGATTGCAGGCCATGATCGATCCGCCCCGCGCCGAGGTGAAGGAGGCCGTTCAGGACTGCCGGAAGGCGGGTGTCCGGGTCATCATGGTCACCGGCGACAACCTGGCGACAGCCAAGGCCATCGGAGCGCAGATCGGTTTCAGCCCGGAAGGGGCCATGACCGGAACGGAGCTCGATCGCCTCTCCGAGCAAGATCTGGCGCGAGTGGCGGAGAGAGCCGAAGTCTTCGCCCGCGTTTCGCCTCACCACAAGGTGGTGCTCTTGAAGGCGCTCCAGGAGAGCGGTCATCGGGTGGCCATGACCGGCGACGGGGTGAACGACGCCCCGGCCCTGCGCAATGCTCACGTGGGCGTGGCCATGGGCCGGCGCGGAACCGACGTGGCCAAGGAAGCTTCGGACATGGTGCTGCAGGACGACAATTTCGTAACCTTGCGCAATGCCATCGCCGAAGGCCGGGGCATCTTCGACAACATCCGCAAGTTCGTCAATTTTCTGCTGTCGGCGAACGCCGGCGAGATCCTGATCGTGTTCCTCGGCGTATTGGCGGGCGCCGCGCTGTTTCCCCGCCTTTTCGAAGGCCAGAGCGAAGCCTTGATCCTCACGCCGGTGATGCTCCTGTGGATCAATTTGATCACCGACGGGCTTCCTGCGCTGGCCTTGAGTACCGATCCCAAGACGGAAGGCATCATGAAGCAGCCGCCGCGCGGTTCCGGCGAACCGGTGCTCGATCGGCGCATCGTCGCCTCGATTCTCGGCATCGGGCTGATCATGGCCGCCACCGGATTGCCTTTGTTTTTCCACGGCCTTTGGAACACCGGCGACCTGGCACGGGCGCAGACTCAACTCTTCACTTTCATCGTCGTGGCCGAGATGGTCCGAATCCAGGTCATCCGGGCGCGTTACGCCCTGCCGATACTCTCGAACCGGTGGCTGGTCGCCGCCGTGGCATCGAGCCTGGCCCTGCAGGCGATAGTCCTTTATACGCCCGCGAACGAGCTCTTCGAGGTGGCAACGCTTGCGCCGGGTGACTGGCAGTGGATCGGCATCGCTTTTGCGGCCTTTCTCCTGCTGAGCGTGACGGCGGAAAAAAGTCTTGACCGGATTTTCGGCAGGAGAGTCGAGAGAGCGCTTAAGAAAGCAGCCGCCGAAAAGAAAATCTCTCCGCCAGAACGGGAAGAAAGATTGATGGCGTTTTACATCCTGAGCAAGGCGTTGCTGGACGCCTATACCGCCAGTTTCGGCAAAGAGGCGGAGGAAAAACCCTGGGGCGAAAACAAAACGAGCGACAAAGTGGAGGCTTTCCGTCTATTCAGCGAAGCGATGCTGAAAGCCTATGCGCGGACCTTCGACCACAGAGAGGGCACGGAGCCTCAAAACGCTCGAAAGCCCTCGAAGACCGAGTAGTGCATTTTTCATTTCCGTTTAGCGGGTTGTTTGTCCCAAAACTCAACCAATGAGCCGCTGAGCACGGTGCTTGTTTTAGAGCGGGGAGCCGCCCCGCACGCGGGCTACGTTGCGAACGCCATCTCTAAGTACATTCAGGGAAGTCTTGCGGCATAGGCAACCTGCAGGACAACCCCGCCAATCTGTCGAGATTCCGCAAATATTTGCGGAATGTACTTAGAGCGTTTTCATCTCGCTCGTACGGCAAAACAGGCTTGGCGGAAGTCGTTGGCGCCTTCGGCTCGGGTGAATGGATTCAAGCATTCGTAGGTCGGCAATCCTTTGCCGACGTATCGGCTCGGCGAAGGGCTTTGTCGGAAGGGGCGTCCTGGCGCTCCCAGGACGGCCGTTTGCGATTGGAAGGGTCGCGACTAAAGCGACCGTTTGCGATTGGAAGGGCAGCTCTGGCGCTCCCAGAGATGCCGTTTGCGATTGGCAAGGGATTGCCGACCTACATATCCGAATCCCTTACCGACTCGGAAAACGCTCTAGACCAAATGTCTCTCCATTTGGCTTAAAGCGTATTGCGCCGGTTGCGAAGCGGATAGCCCGCCGCACCAAACTACGAAATGCCGAGACCGTCTAATTGTTTATTGCCGTTCGCTCTATCGCTTGACGGCGACTTTCCGCAAGGGCATTGTTCACCCGGAAGTTGACTTGAAGTTCGATCCTCCATTATTAATCAGGCCCGTAAATTCCCTCCTGGTATTTCGGGCCGCCGCCCAGGCCGGTACACGCCCGGCCGGGGCTCACGCGGCTTGTCGCCGCGCCGGGGCATCCCTGCCCCGGATTAACCCGGCCTATATTTATAGGCCGGGTTAATAACTCGCTAGGGCGAGTTTCGATAAGCATCCGTACAACCTGGTTCAAGGAGAGTGCCATGTCAGATTCAAGGTTTCATCCAGGCCGACGTCAAGCCCTCAAGACAGTGGTCGCTACGGTGATGACTGTTTCGCTGAGCGGATTTCTACGGCGGGGACAAGCGCAGGAGCCGTCTCCTGCGGGCGCCCCCAAGCTGTCGCCGGACGATCCGATGGCCAAATCGCTCCGTTATGTGGAGGATGCAACCAAGGCTACCCGTCCCCCGAGAGAAGGCGTACCCGGCGAGCAGCAATTCTGCCACAACTGCAAGTTTCTCCAGGCCGGCGAAGGGGAATGGCGCCCTTGCAGCATCTTCGGCGGCAAACTCGTGAACATTAACGGCTGGTGCAGCTCCTGGCTGAAGGCGGGTTAGCCGGCTCCGAACGGTAACACCGCCGCGCTCGGCGCGTTTCGGTGTTACCGGATTCGAAGATGTGTCGCCAGCTGCGCATGCATAACATCGATAAAAGTCACCCTGTTCCGGTTCGTGCGCCAACTCTGAACACATATGGGCTTGGATTCGGTGATTTATCCTGTCTGGATAGGGTAAGGAGGCCCAATGAAAACTAAACCGATCCCGATTTTCCGGGTGCTGGTGATGACGATCGGCTCGAGTGCCTTGGTGCAAGCGGCAGAATCGACATCGCCTCCCGCCTTCTCCGAGATCGATAAAAACAGGGACGGATACATTTCCGCCGATGAATCCAAGGCTGTGCCCGGTTTACCGGTATATCTGACGACCTTGGACCAGAACAGCGATGGCAAGCTCAGCCCCGAGGAATACGAGGGCTTGAAAATCCTGGCGCCCGACGAGGTCGGTCCGATCACTCTGCCGTCATCTGGACCGCTGCCGTAGACAGCATGCGGAAGCTCAAATGTCGAATACAGTAAGGCTGTCGACTCGGCTTTCGAGCGCGCCGTTTCCGACGTGTATGGGTTTCGATGAACGCCGTTGCTTGACCGCAGCACTCTGACATTCATGCCGAGAGTCAGTCTGGCGTTTTATGGAAACCATAGTGTTCACAGGAATTCAGGCAGCCGGGAAGTCGACCTTTTTCAAGGCATGCTTCGTCGATACTCACATACGGATCAACCTCGACATGCTGCGTACCCGACACCGGGAAAAGCTGCTGATCGACGCCTGTCTTCAAGCGAGGCAGCCTTATGTGGTGGAAAATACCAATCTGACTCGAGAAGAGCGCGCGCGTTACATCCCATCCGCCAAGCGGGCCGGGTTTCGCGTGATCGGCTATGCCTTCCGGGTCGAACTCGATGAAGCCTTGGTCCGAAATGCTTTGCGCAATACTCGTCGCAGGGTTCCGGAAAAAGCCGTCCGCGCGGCATTTCGGCGCTGGCAGCCGCCCTCCTGGGAGGAAGGATTCGATGCGCTGTTCAATGTGTGGAGCAGCGGCGGCGAGTTTCAGGTGCAGGCGATCCCGCGTGAAGCCGAGCGATCGTGAAAGGCGAGCGGACGGCCCCTGTCCGGCGTTGCCTGACTTATTCCATTCGGCATTCGAGTGAACACTCATCGTAGGGTGGGTTAGCGAAGCGTAACCCACCGGTCCGAAGTCGTTCGGTGGGTTACGGCCTCGCCACCTAACCCACCATCGATGGGTTTCGCTTCGCTCTACCCATCCTACAAAATGAATGCCTGATTGAAAGCGATTTGGAATTAAGACGAGCTACACTCATTCCCGTAAATTCAAGACAGGAGAATTCTCATGTACGTGCCTTTGCAGCCGGTTCTAGCGCTGGTGACCGGAATATTGATCTTGCTCGTGCCTAGGTTATTGAATTATCTCGTGGCGATTTATTTGATCGTCGTCGGCGTTTTGGGATTGATGCACCGATAATCGATCGGAATCGGCGGCGACGATATTATTTTTAATGGCGACCAAGCACCCCGTTTATTCCAAGTTTGCAAAGATTTAACGGCGGCGAGTCGATCGCCCGGTCGGGATTAGGCATCAATCCCGGCTTTCCCTGCCTACGCAATAAGCCAGGTATCCAATCAGCGCCAAAAGTCCTATTTCGCCTGCAAAGTCGCCCCAGGTGTAAATACTGAAACAATCCGGTACGGTTCCGAGCATCTCGAAGCCGCCGACGAATGCAGTGGCGAAAATGAAGACCAGGACCAGCAAATAAACTTGTTTCTTGCTGAACAATGGGTGAAACATAATCGCTTCCTAGTGAATTGTGCCCTGCCTAAGCGGCGCCCGACGCGACCGGCGCGTTTCGCCGGGCACGGACGACCGTCGAAGGTTCGCGAAGCGAATGGCCATGAAATCCGGTAAACCCTATGACACGATCGTGATCGGCATCGGCGTGGTCGGTGCGGCGGCCGCCTATCACCTGGCCCGGCGCGGACAGCGTGTCCTGGCATTGGAACAGTTCGACCTCGATCATTCGATGGGAAGCTCTCACGGCGAGTCGCGCATCATCCGCTACGCCTATAAGGACTCCATCTACGTGGACATGGCGAAACAGGCATTCCCGATGTGGCGCGATCTGGAGCAGCGCAGCGGCAAGCGCCTGCTGACGCCCTCCGGCGGACTCGACTTCGGTCCGGCGGATTCCCCCTCGCTGCTGGCCACGCGCGATTGCCTCGATGCCGCGGGAATCGCCTACGAATGGCTGTCTGCGAGCGAGAGCGCCCGGCGTTTTCCGCAATTCCGGCTCGCCCCGGACATGGCGGCCATTCATCAGCCGGACGCGGCAATTTTGAATGCCTCGATCTGCGTGCGGACTCTGGCGGAAATGGCGGAGATCTCCGGCGCCATGCTGAAGACGAAATGTCCGGCGATAAAGATCGAACCGTCGAGCGACTCGGTTTACGTGGAAACGCCCGAGGGCGGATTCACCGCGGGGAAGGTGGTCGTCAGCGCGGGCCCCTGGGCGGGAAAGCTGCTGCAGACGCTGGATTTGAATTTGCCGCTGACGGTGACCCGGCAAGAGCAGGTATTTTTCGAGCCTGCCCGGCGCACCGCGTTCTTGCCGGGGACATTCCCGGTGTTTATCCATCATCGGGAACCTTGGATTTACGGACTGCCGGATACGGGCACCGGACTCAAGATCGCCGTCCACAACCTGAGCCATGCGATCGACCCCGACGACGTTCGCCCCGCGCAGGACGACACGTCCGTCGACACCGTGCGGGCATGGGTCAAGCGCTTCCTACCCTGGGGCGACGGCCCGATTCGCGAGAAGCGAGAATGCCTGTACACGATGACACCCGACGAACATTTCATCATCGATACGCATCCGGGCTATTCCAACGTGGTCATCGGCTCGCCGTGCTCTGGACATGGATTCAAGTTCGCCATCCTGACCGGATTCTTGTTGGCGGATCTGGCCCAAGGGCGGGCGCCGACGCAGGAACGATTTACGGTGCGGCGTTTCCTGGAATGACGAGCCGGAAGACGCAAGGAGAAAATGAGCCCGCTCTCCCGAGATTCGAACGGCATGGACACATCTCCGATTAGCTTGGACATTCGATCCGCGATGAACCTGTGGGCGAGACCGGCCATCGCTTGCGCCAGCCGAAATGCTGCTCGCAATCGAGCCGTGGATGAAAAACGCTCGACCGAACCCGGATTGCCTGCTTCGGCCTCAAGGACTAGCAGCGCGATAAAATCCTTCCATCGGTATCGAATTCGACCTCGCGCTCTTTTTTGCCCTCCCTGATTTCGACCTCATAGCTCTTTACGGTGCCGCTGGTATCGGAAACCTGAAAGGCTCGCTGCAGCGTGGCTCGCGGATGGGCGCTCTTTACCGCCTGCAGTACGGATTCAGGCAGCTCATCGAGTTTAATGACCTTTTCGGTTTCAACCAGAGTGCCGTCCGCGCTATAGACCTCGGAGCGTTCCTGCCCCTTGTCGTCGCGATAGGCGATTTCATAAGCCTCCTTGCCATCGAGGACTTCTTCCTCGTACTTCACGCCTTTGGCAGCGGGATGATCTTTTTGAAAGGCCGCGAGGACTGCCTGAGGAACGTCCTGCTTGTTCAGTAGCGGTTCATGCGCCGCGACGAGCGCGGGATTGATGATGGCCGCGCCGAGTATCGTGGCAAGGAATGACTGTCCGTTCATGATATTTCATCCTGAGGAATGATTCCGATCCTTCTTAGACATCCGTTCACCATGAGATTCTACGTCCGGTCCTTCAACTTTTAGAACCGCCAGGCCGCGAATTGGTCTACGGATGGGTGGCCGGGTTTCGACAACGGGATTGCGAGATTGCCGCGCGATCGGAACTAACACACCCGGCGGCTATCTAGTACTTTATGGAAAGCTGAAGAACATGCCCGCTCGAATAAGAACCTTATGCTTGGGTCGTTTTGAAGCTGTGGTTCGGCGGCTTGCAGCCGAGGCAACATCGCCTCCGACGGAAGTACTTTTTCCAATGCCGATCTCCACTCCCGGGCCGATGGCGATCGGCCATTCGAATTTCTCTTCCGGATATCGATGAGATTGACGAACGATAATCCCATGGTCGGGCGCTCCGATGTCGAGCGGATTTATCCCCGCATGGTGGAGTTGCGCCGATTGCTGCACCGCTATCCCGAACTCGCTTTCGAGGAAGCCCAGACGGCTCGCATGATCATGGAGGAGCTCGATCGCCTCGGCATTCCCTACGAATACGGCGGCATCGGAGGCGGTATCGTCGCCCGGATCGCGGGAAAGAGCGAAGGTGCAACCGTGGCTTTGCGGGCCGAGATGGACGGTCTGCCGGGGGTAGAGACCACCGGCCTGCCTTTCGCGTCCCTGAATCCGGGCAAAATGCACGCCTGCGGCCATGACGGACACATGGCGATGGTGCTCGGGGCCGCGGCCTTGCTCAAGGACGATCCGCCTCCGGGGAACGTTTTGCTGATTTTTCAGCCGGCGGAGGAACGCGGCGGCGGCTCGCGCATCATTCTTCGTTCAGGGGCCCTCTCGGGCGTCAAAGCCATTTTCGGCGGACATGTGACCGGGCATTACCGAGTCGGCGAGATCATGGTCGCTCCCGGCGTGCTCACCGCCCAGTCGGACGGTTTCCTCATACGAATCCAGGGACGCGGCGGACATGGGGCGAGACCGCACGAAGCGGTGGATGCGGTGGTGGTCGCCGGGCTCCTGATCGTGGCGATGCAAACCCTGGTATCCAGGGAGGTAAACCCGGTCTATCCGTCCGTGATCACCATCGGCCAGGTGAGCGCCGGCAGCGCGCCCAACGTGATCGCCGAAACGGCGACGCTCCGGGGCTCGATACGCACCACCCTGCCGGAGGTGCGGAAACATCTCCTCGAAGGTCTGGAACGCATGGCCAAGGGCATCGGGGATCTCCACAATGCCAGGATCGAGGTGATCGTCAACGAAGGCTATCCGCCGGTGGTGAATACGCTCGTCGAATCGGAAATCGCCCGCCGGGCAGCCGGGAAGATCGTCGGCGAAAAGGGGCTCGTGTCCATGGAATATCCCAGCATGGGATCCGAAGACTTCGCCTACTATCTGCAGGAAATTCCCGGCTGTTACGTAAGGCTAGGCGCACGCCGGGAAGGATGGGAACACATTCCCTTGCACAGCCCTGCCTTCGATTTCGACGAAGAGGTGCTGAAAATCGGGGCGGCATTCTTCGACCGGGTGGCACGCGATGCCATCGAGGCGTATGCATGACGACGAGCTAGAATTCTCCGGTTCGAAATCTCCCACCGTGGGAATCGAAATCGAATTTCAGCTGCTCGATCCGGACACGCTCGATCTGGTCGACGGCATACTTCCCCTGCTCCGGGACCACCCGGAGGAACCCCGCATCAAGCCGGAATTCACCCAGTCCACGGTGGAAATCAATTCCTGCGTATGTGCCGATATCGAAGAACTGCGGTCGGACGTTACCGGCCTGGTCAAAGAACTGAAGCGCCGCTGCGAAGGATTGCATTTCACGCTTTGCGGCGCCGGCACGCATCCCTTCTCGCTGCGTCCGGCGTCGGTGACGCCGCTGCCGCATTATGTCGAGATGGAGCAGCGCATGGTTTACCTGGCGCACACGCTGAAAACCTATGCGCTTCACGTCCATGTCGGGATGCCGTCGGGCGATGCCGCGGTCGTCGTGATGAGCCAGCTCAAGCCCTATCTGCCCGTTCTTCTGGCACTCTCGGCCAGCTCCCCGTTTTGGCAGGGCCAGGATACCGGTTTCGCCTCGTTCCGGCAGCGCATCCTGGCGGCGATGCGCGACTACGGCCTGCCGCCGAGCTTCACGTCTTGGCGCCAGTTCGCCCAGTGTTTCGAAAACCTCCGAACGGCGGGCGCCGTCCACGTGGTCAGGGACGTCCACTGGGATATCCGGCCCAGTCCCCATTACGGCACGCTGGAAGTTCGCGTGATGGATGTTCAGCCGACCCTGCGGGAAACATTCATGCTGGCCGCCCTGGTCCAGACCCTGCAGGTTTATCTGCTGCGGTGTTGGGAGCAGGAAAAGCCGGTTCGTCCCGCGATGCCGCAACACTGGTGGGCGGAAAAGGAAAACTGTTTCCGAGCCTCTCATCGCGGGGTGGAGGCTGAGATCATCGTCGACGAGACGGGCCATGTTCGTCCCATCAAGGCGTTTACGCGCGAATTGCTGGCGAGCTTGGCGGAAACGGCCGAAGAATTGAGGACCAAAGACTGGCTCGATCAACTCGAAGCCCGACTCGACACCGGGCACAGCTACCTCCGTCAGCGAGCCGTCTTTTCCGAAACGCGATCCCTGCAAAAGGTGGCAGCGAGCCTGGTCGGAGAATTGGAAGCGGAACTGATCGAGCCATAGTGCGAGCTTCCGTCGACCGGTTTGCGTCAGGCCGGGCATTAAAGCGTTTCCCGGCAACTCATCCGGCTTTGGGTGATTGCGCCCCGAATTCCTGTCGACCGGACCTCGCGTCGATTTCCTAAACGGACTTATCCCGAATTTCCGTTCCCATCGGACCGCCTCGAATCGGCGGTGTTAATCAAATTTGACAATGAATCGGCAAAGGGCTTTTATTGTCGCGGGATCCGGTGAGTCCCCCATCAGTCTCGAACAAATCAGAAATGTATCGAGCGCACGGCTCGATGTGCGCACCGTCGGCTTCTGGTAAGAACAATAAAGCGCCATAAGTTACGACGGCTTGGATGGCGACGATCCGTCCTTTAAGTCAGGTTTACACGCTTTCGCTTCCTCGGCGACGGCAAATGCGCAACTTGGGGCTGCCTTCCCGGACCTTATGAACGGACATTCGCCAGAATAATAATGCTCGCGAGGACATCATGAAGACACTGACCTCATCCCTTCGCTCGGTACTTGGCTGCGGAACGGCCGCAATCATCCTCACCACGCTGATTTCCTGTACGGAATCCGGACAGGGCGGAAAACCGCCCGAGAAGCAGACACGCAGCTGGGCGGACGAACGCTCGGAGCGGGAAAAGCTTCAGACGGCCTATTTGAACGATTCCACCGTCAAGCGAATCTCGACCGACGACGCCGCTCGCACGCCCTGGTACAGCAACCGGTTGGGATACGAGTGGTTCAAGGCCTACCCTCTCAGCGTCAACGGCATACCTTATGTCTTCCTGCGCGCCCTGATCGAAACCTATCCGGAAATCTGGAACGGGGAAGGCTCGCTGGGAAATCTGGGATTCGGTCCCCATCCGGACGACTACGATCCCGCAACCGGCCAGCTGCTTCCTCCGGAACAGCGCCATCCCCTGCCTTACGGGCTTTTCACCGTCCAGGACCCCGCCGTTCCCGAGGACAAGCGTACGGACAACGTATTCTTTTCGTGCGGGGCCTGTCATACGGGGCGCGTGTACGTCAAAGACCGGGTCCAGTATCTCGTCGGCGCTCCCAATACCGAAATCGACGCGCAAGCCTACGCTCAGCTTCTCTACCGAAGCGGCAAGATGTTCATCAAGGTCGACAGCCCCGATCCGAGCCAGATAAAAGCCGATCCGGATCAGATCGCCAAGATCGCATCTTTCCTCAAGACCAAGGTCGAAACGGACCCCGCCTGGTTCTATGGCGGACGGACGCCCGAGGAACGCTCGGCCGGCGCCGAACGCGCCAGGGTACAGGTGGCGCGCGTATTGGACAATCTGCCGGGCGCCGTGGCCGGACTGATCGCTTCGGCCAAGAAAACGGAACTGATGTATCACGCGCTGACCTCGAAGCTTTCCTACACCGAGAAGGATGGCCAAAAGGCGCCGGGGGTGTTCGGCCCGCGCCCCGGCCGCATGGATGCCTTCGGCATCGCCGCCGGATTGGTCGCGCTGCATGCCAAGCGGGAAGGTTTCTTTGCGCGCCTGCCCGACGATCATCCGTTCTTCGCGGGATTGGAAAATCTGCCCCGCGAGGAACGCCTCAAGCAGGCCGGTCAGCGGCTGTTCGCGACCGCGCCCGAGTGGATGCCTCACGATCCCGGCGCATCAGACATCAAGAGCCTGTGGTTCTCTCGCGACCATGCCGCCGCCAATTGGGACGCCAACCAGGCCGCCGAGTCCCGGGTAATCGCCTCGGGGGTTTCCTCGGGAGGCGATCCGTCCAAAGTCGATGTCCGCATCCATGAACCCATGAATCCGTTCATCGACAATCTGCCGCCTACGCCCTATCCCTTTGCGGTCGATCTCGACCTGGCGGCCAAAGGCAAGCCGCTGTTCGAGGAAAAATGCGCGTCGGCCTGTCACCATGCGCGCAACGAGAAGGTTTACAACGTCGGCAGCGACATGAATCGGGCGACGCAGATCACGCCGACGGCGCGCCTCGGGCTGCTCGAACTGACCCGTGAAGCCTGCGAGCTGTACGTGGAAAATGGCGGCAGCGACTGGTGCCGGCCGAAACGCGGCAGCCGCGCCGGCGACGACGAAGCCTATTTCGGCATGCCGCGCGGCGACAAGTCGGGCTACAAGGCCGATGTCCTCCACGGCATTTGGGCCCAGGCACCCTATTTTCACAACGGCTCGGTACCGACCCTGTGGCATCTTTTCCGCCCCGCCGAGCGGCCGGAGAAGTTCATTCGCGGCAACATCAAGTACGACGAAACCAAGGTCGGCTTCGTCTGGGACAAAGCGCCGCAGCTCGACGAATACGGAGCCGGCGATACGGTGCACTTCGCCGAGCACGATACGACGCTCCGCGGCAACTCGAATGCCGGCCATACCTACGGTAGCGAATGGTCGGACGACCAGGTCCGCGCCGTTATCGAGTACATGAAAACGCTGTAGGGAAGAAGGACTCATGGCCGGATCGAACTGGATGACGATACGGGAGCAGCTCTATGGACAGGGCTGCAGGCTCATCAAACTGATCAAGGCGGCGTTGGGAAACACGCCGAGTGACTCCGGGCCGGGAAAGACACCGGCCCCGACTCCGCCACCGGCTACTAGCTTTTTGCGTGAAGTGGCGGGTGCCGAAGAAGGCACTCCCCTGCCGTCTCCGCCGCCGCCGATGCCGAACCCGAATGATCCAAAATACGCGGACGATCCCGGCGCCTACGAGAAGGACAAGCAAGCGGCGGAGACGGCCGCCGCGGCTTTCGCCACGGCGGCGAAGGCACGGGGCGGGGCCGTGGCGCAGGTGATCTCCAAATGGCTGGTGACCGCGCCTTATGCGATGTTCCAGGAGCTCTTGGCGCAACCTAGGGACGCCATGCCGATCTTCAAGCCGGCCATCGGTCCCGTGATCGTCATGCGGCATCCGGAAGTCATCCGCTGCCTGGAGCGTACCGACCTGTTCACCGTGGACCCTTACGCGGCGGAGATGGCGCGCGCCACGGACGACAAGACCAAACACCCGGAAGCATACTCCCACTTCATGCTCGGCACCGACCGGGACGATCTCTACCGGCTGGACGACGTGATCCTGCGCCGCGCCGTGTCGCGCTCCGACGAGGAAACGCTTTCGCGCCTGACTCGCGACGAGGCCGAACGCTGGACGCATCGGGCGCAAGCCGAGGGGATCGGCGAAATCGACGTGGTACCGACGCTCGCGAAATTCGTGCCGCTTCGGATCGTCGGCGATTATCTGGGAGTCCACTATTACGATTTCGGAACGCCGTCCGTGCTGCCCGGCCTTCGCGGGGGCGACCGCTTTCCGCTGGACCCGGACCTGCAAGCCGTGTTCTCGTTCGGCAAGATTACGGAAGGCATCGTACCCACGGCGGACGACCTGTTCATCTGGGTCAAGGATGCATTCCGCAACATCTTCAACAACTTCAGCCCGGCCCATCCCTTATTCGCCGAATTCCGCGAACGCGGCGTGATCGCGACCGAGTATCTGAGCGCCTACGTATTTGCCTTGCTCAAGCACTACAAGGAACGGCTGCGGCAGGGCGAAACAGTCCCCGATACCATGCTGACGCGGCTCTTGCGAATGCAGCTCGAGCTCGAGCGGGACGGCGAGACATTGACGGACGAGTTCGCAGCCCGCCTCGGCACGCCCTTGACGAAAGACGAGCTGGCGAAACGCCTTTCCGATTCGATGATCCGGTCCAACGTGTTCGGCACGGCGGTCGGCGCGGTGGTGAATCCCCAGGAAGCCACAGCCCGGATTCTCGACTCCATGCTCCGCCTGAAGAATGGCGAATACGAGGTGCTGAACGGTTCCAGCTACGAACAGGCCGTACGTTTGGCGAACATCGAGCCGGATAGCCCGGATTATGCCGAAAGCCTCGCGGGACTGCGCAAATACGCCCTGGAAGCCTTGCGCCTGCAGCCGCAGGGCGAAGTCTTGTTGCGGCTGTGCGTGAAGGACAATACCGAACTCGGCGGCGTTCCCCTTCGCGCCGGAACCCTCGTGTTCGCGGCCTATGCCGCGGCAATGCGGGATCCCGAGACGGTGCCGAACCCGTCAGCCTTCGACATTACCCGCGACGAACGGCTGGTCCCCTACCTCGGCGATCGCGAACGCGCCCATGAGGCGCCGCAAAGTCAGATCTATCTGCAGCACGGCTACGGACGGCATAAATGCCTCGGACGCTATGCCTCGGAGATAACCATGCGCGAATCGCTGCGCGCCATGCTGCGTCTGGGCTCGCTGGAACGCCGCGGCTCGCTCGAGATGGATGAGCAGAATTTGTATGCGATGAGTCTACGGATCGGATTCCGCTAGACGCCACAAAGGCGGATGCGCTGCGTCCGCCTCCTTCCGCACCTCATAATCCGCGTTCGCTCAAATCGTCCCGTACGATCTTCAGCATGGCGCCGATGGGTCCTTTGTGCGGACTTCGGATCAGGTTCAACAAGCGTTCGTTGAGCTTGACTACTTCCCAGCCGACGCGGCTCACGATCCAGTTCATGGAGAGACGCTCGAGCTCGGTGTCGATGAGCCGCTTCACCACCGCGTCGGTCCGGCGTCTTAACAGCCGTTCCAGGACTTTCATGTCCGGACGTCGGTTCACCGGCCATTCCGGCAAAGGTTCCTCGACGCCGAGAGAATCGGTCAATGGAATAATCGGCAGGAGGTCCATACCCGCTTCGTTCTTGAACCGGAGTTTTTCTTTGAGCGTCGGCGGCCAATCCCGAAACAGCGGGTTGTCGTACGCCAGGCCGAACGTCCGCCGGAGGAATTGCTGGCAGTTGCGGCGACCGAGGCGATAATCGTGCTGCCGGTACGCCTCGCTCAGAAATCCGGCGAATCCGCCCAGCCCGCCGGTGGCGAGCGGATAACGCGCGCGCTGCTCCTTGCCATCCCTGATTTCGGTGCGCGTAGGCGCGATGAGAAAACGGCTGAAGACGCTCGGGTCCCGAGCCAGCTCCAACTCGTCTTTCTTGAATCGCAGCTCCGACAAAACTGCGGAAATCAATGCGGGCAGCGTTCCGAGAAGGCGAAGACTGGACTCCGGGTCGTAGCGGAGATCCAAAACCGACTGGTTCGGAAACGGATCGATCATAAGAATCGCGCGCTTCGCATCCTCGGCCCCGCGCGGGCTGCGATTCGCCGAGCCGGCAAGGCAGCGGCGCGCGATCTCGAAGGGTTCGTTGTTGGCGAGACCTCCGTCGATATTGGCGAACCGATACTCCCAGCGATCGATATCCGTCTCCTTCAACTCGTCCGGCCACATCGGCGGAATTTCCTTCTCGACTTCGCACACGCAACGCTGGCTCCGGTCGCACTTGGGCTCCTGGGGAATGCTCCAGCGGCGGCGGTTGTAGTTGCCCGCCGAGCGCGTCAGGCTGCGAGCCGCCAGAGCGGCGGGAAACGCCGAGCTCGCCAGCGCGGCTTCTTTCAAGAGCCTCCAATTGCCCTCTTCCTGGTCGTCCCGCCCGAGCGGCACGGAATCGTTCCACTTCGACGCTTTGTCGGTCGGGCTGAGCGAAAAATGCATGTAATCGGCGTGCTGAGACATGCCGTAGTCGCGGTCCTGCTCGGCCGAGAAACGAATGGAATAAGGCACGCCTCTCAAATTCGTGACGCACAGGATCACATCCAGTGGATCGGCCATGTACTCGGGCCACGGGGCTCCGGACCATGCGGTGGCCAGGGCGTTTCTAGCCGCATCGTCGAGTACGGTCGAATCCAGCAGCGAAGGCACCTTGGCACCCGGCCGCTCCAGATCGCGAGCGTCGAGCAATGGGCCTATATCGACCCGCTCGACCCAGGTCTCGTAAAGCTTGTTTCGCGCGCTGCCGGTTTGCGAATTCATATGCAGCAGACCGCCGCGCAGCTCCGACGCCAGCACGGCCGCCGTAACGCCTCCGGCCGAGGCGCCGGTTACCACCGAGATCTTCACGTCGTGCGGGGGCGTATCGGGTACTCCTCTTTGCTTCGCCCGATACCAAGAGTCCAGCGCCTCGGTCAGGAAATCGATGACTCCGGCCGTGTATGCGCCGGCGGACACCGCGCCAGCCATGACCAACCCGATTTCGAACGTGGTTGGCGACAGGCCGCTCTCGGCTTCTGCCATGCTTGATTCCATATCCTAGTACTCCCGACTTTGACTCCTATCCGGCTTCGCTCTGGCGTAGCCAACGAAGGGTATCTTCAAGCGTCTGCTGCAAGGGACGCGGCGTCCAGCCGAGTTCCTCGCGCGCACGGGCGGTGTCGTACCAAGCGTAGCGGCCCAGGATTTGGAGCACGCTGCGGGTAACCGGGAACGGTTTTCGGAGCAGGGCGTAACCGGCCTGCATCACCGTAACCAGGGCATAGGCCGCCCAGACCGGCAGCCGCAAACGGGGCGGCCGCACGCCCGCGATAGCGGCGGTTTGTCCCAAAAGATCGTCCACCATCACGTTGTGGCCGTTGAGCAGATAGCGCTGGCCGGGGCGGCCGCGTTCGGCAGCCAGCAGCATTCCGTCCGCGAAATCGCGAACGTCCAGACAGCCGAAACCGACCGGAACGGTGAAGGGAAGCTTGCCGGCGCTGACCGCCTTGAGAAGTTTATTGGCGGGCGCGCCGACGTAATCCTCGGGCCCCATGGTAAAAGAAGGATTGACCGCGACTACCGACATACTGGGGCTCGATCGTCCGAGCGCCTCCTCTTCGGCCTGTCGCCGGCTTGCCGCATACGGGAGATCCAGGCGGTGAACGGTGCCGTCCGCGGTCTCGTCGAGCGGCTCCGGCTTCCGGTTGACGCCCACGGTGAGCGCGCTGCTGGTCACGACGACCCGCGTAACGCCCGAGTCCGCGGACACATCCAGGAGATTGCGCGTTCCGACCACGTTCACTTGCTGCATACGCTCCTCTAGCCCTCCACCGATGCTGACCAGAAAAGCCAGATGAAAAATCGTATCCACCCCGTCGCAGGCGGCACGCAAGGAAATCGCATCCTCGACCGAGCCTCGGACGATGTCCACATCCAAATCCCGCAAGGTGGACGGATCGGTGTCTTGCGGGATCAGCGCACGCGGCCGGATACCCTTTTCATTCAGACGCTTGGTGACATGGTAACCGAGAAAGCTGGTCGGTCCGGTGACGAGGACCTTGCTCTTTGCATTCAGTATCTCGTTCATAGCGATCACAACCCCCTTATTCTTGGAATTACGGGAACGGGCGGGTATATCGAAAAGGCTGCGCCGCTGGAGGAAGACGTAAATTCAGAATCTATTCGAAATACATTCAGGATATGGAAAGCCGTAAGATCTCGATAATCCCACAATCCTGAATCTCTTATGGTTTCCGCCTCGCTCTATCCGATTTATTCCATTCGGCTTTCGCGTGAACACTCATCGTAGGGTGGGTTAGCCCCTCGGCTCCGCTTGGGACACGCCCTTCGACGGAGCTCAGGACAGGCTCCACGTAACCCGCCGATTGGGAGTCGCTCGGCGGGTTACGGCCTCGCGGCCTAACCCACCATCGATGGGTTTCGCTTCGCTCTACCCATCCTACAAAATGAATGCCTGATTGAAAGCGATTTGGAATTACACAGGTTTTCCATGGCGCAGCCGGCATTATGTTTCACGCAATCCCGTAACAGCAAGACATTTCAAGGATAACCACTGAAAAGGTACAAAACGCCCCCTATGCAGCACACATGCCCATATCCGGCTAAAACCCTTCCGTCGACCGGGGTTTTGCCGTACGCGGGGCCGCATTTCCACCCGCTTTAATCGATTGACAACGGCTCGGCGCAAGCGCATTGTTTTCTCAAAAATAGCCTTGAATACCTTTTCGATGTGACCACGTAAGGCAAGGGGTCGAAACTTACCCCTACCGTCCAGCGCGCGGCGGAATTACGGCGAAAAATCGAATCAATAAAGAGTTTTATTGAGGGGGCTGATATGAAACGGATCGTCATTTGCTTCGACGGCACATGGAACAAACCCGCCGACGAACGCTTGCCCGCCGACCGGCAGATCGAGACCAATGTTTGCCGGTTTTATAAATCGGTCACGGACACTGCGGCAGATGGTATCCGGCAAGTTAAATGGTATGACGAAGGCATAGGCACAAAATGGTATGACCGCTTTATTGGCGGCTCCACGGGAGCGGGACTGGAGAAAAATATCCTCGACGGTTACAAGTTTCTCGCCAAGGAATATCGGGAAAGCGACGAGGTTTATATTCTCGGCTTCAGCCGCGGCGCCTATACCGCCAGGAGTTTAGCCGGACTCATTCGCAATTGCGGTCTGGTGAAAAACAAGCAGCTTTCCCTGCGTATGGCCATGGCCTATGGCATCTACCGTACCAGAGACGACGGTCCCGATTCTTCGACCGCTCTGGACTTTAGGGCAAGGTTTTCTCGGGAAATCAAAATTAAGTTTCTCGGCGTGTGGGATACGGTCGGCGCACTGGGTATTCCGCTGGATATCTTGAAGCGCCTGAACATGTATTTTTACCAGTTCCACGACACGAGATTGAGCCATATCGTCGAAAACGGTTACCAAGCCATCGCGATCGACGAACATCGAACGGATTACGATATCTGTTTATGGACGCCCGATGCGAGTCCCCAACAAAACCTGGAACAGCGCTGGTTTGTCGGTGCGCACAGCGATGTCGGCGGGGGATATCCGGATCGGCGCCTGTCCGACCTAACGTTGCGTTGGATTCAAGATAAAGCCATGGCGGCGGGCCTCGGGGTTACTCCGATAGACGTGGGAGCCGATAATTACCTCGGAGCGATTACCGATTCCTACGCACAATTCCTCAACGGGGTTTATGCCCACACACAACAGCGTCATTATCGCGCCTTAGGTACTGCCAGGTTCGGCAACGAGGTGATCGACGACTCGGCACAAAGACGGCGCAAGAAAGACCGCAATTACAAGCCGCCGAACGCCGGTTTGCCGCCGCTGCGATGAAACGCCGCTGAGCCGGCGATAAAGGGCTATCGCCATAACCCGGTAAGGTTGGATAGATAACGTCTCATAATGCTTGAGGATCAGGCTCATGAAGAAATGGATCGGTATAGGCCTTGTGTTACTCATCGTAATCTGGTGGATCGCCGCAGCCCCCAGACCGGAAATTCGCTGCTGCGTCGCCGAGTCGATTTCCTTCGACCCAAAGACGGCAGCGGCGATCGCCGCAGTCGAGCATTCCGCCGACTTCGCTGCCGGTCTGGAGCATTTTCGGTCCGACCTACCGGGTTACGACGATGTCGTGTTACTCACCGGCGGAACCAGGGCCCTGGTTACAGCGACGGACGGAAAAATCTGGAGCGTAGACCTCGCCACACACGCGGTTGAGCCGTTCGTGGATGCGCCGCTGATGGCGTTCGGCATACACGAAGCGCCCGGCGACCCGAACCATGTTTATTTTTGCTCCTCCAACGCCTATGGCGAGCCGTTTCCGGGCGAGGCTGTCGGACTCTACCGTCTCGCGCTCGACACCCGGAAAATCGAGCCCATCGTTCTCGAGGTGCCGGCAACGCTGATCGATCCCGATCACCCGGTCGTCTATGCGGACAACGATCCCAAGGCGCCCGAATTGAGGCGCGACGGCAGCGGCGGAGATCATCGTCCGCTGGTGGTCTGCGACAACCTGGAAGTCTCCGAGGACGGCCGGCGCATCTATTTCTCCGAACCGTTCTCGTACAGAGACGCTTCGCTAGACGACGCGGTAGATGAAGCCATTGCCCTACCTCCCAATGGGCGCCTGTGGCGGCACGACCTGGATACCGGAACCACCCGCCTTGTCGCGGAGGGATTCCACTTCATCAACGGCGTTCTATACGACCTGCATCCGGGCCAGCCGCGGGAGGAGTCGGTTTTGGTCACCCAGACCTCTCTTTTCCGTCTGGCGCGTTTCTATCTTCGGGGTCCGAAAGCGGGGAGCTACGAGGTGGTGCTCGATGGGCTTACGGGCATGGACGACGGGATGGACCGCGATGCGTCCGGGCGTATCTGGCTTGCCCTGTTCACAGAGAGAAGCCCCATCCTGACCTGGGCCCACGAAAACGCGTGGGTCAAACCGCTGCTCTTGCGGTTGCCGCCCCGACTGCTGCTGCGTCAGCAGCGTACGGGTGTGATCGTCGTGAGCCCTGATGGAAGCAAGCCTCTCTATGCGGCGATGTATAAGGGCCTTCCGCTTGCCTCCATAGCTTCCGCCGTACCTGCGGAAAACGGAATTTATTTGGCGAATGAGTCTCTAGGCGAGCTCGATAGCGAGCAGAGCGGAATCGTGCGTCTGAAGTGGCCGAAACAACTGCACTGATCGCATCAGCCCCGACTTTTTTTCCTGCACTTTGGCATTGCCCGCCCCGAGCTTGGGAGGCTTTCTAGCTCGGCATAGCCTCCTCTCGGCGGGCCATGCATTCTCGGTTCCGTTAAAGCAGTTTTGATTTGAAAAGAACTGCTTTGCATGCCCACTTCCCCGCCCGGCGTTCACAATAAATGGGTGGCATCCCGCAACGTACTGCGGGATTTGCCGCACGGCCTATTGCTGCTAAGTACATTCCGCAAATACTTGCGGAATCTCGACAGATTGGCTTGATTGGCGGGGTTGTCCTGCAGGTTGCCTATGCCGCAAGACTTCCCTGAATGTACTTAGAGCGTTTTTCATCCCGGTGTACGGATTCGTGTTCGGGCGGGAAGAACGTAGGTCGGCAATCCCTTGCCGACTTATCGGCTCGGCAAAGGATTTTGTTGGAAGGGTCGCGACTAAAGCGACCGTTTGCGATTGGGAAGGGATTGCCGACCTACCTATCGGGCTCCCTGATACCGGATCGGAAAATGCTCTAGCCTGCCTCTGCGGGGTCGCCATGGCATTTGACCTCTGATTCTTCTACCGCCGCGTCGAGCTCGACCAGTACGCCACCAGCCAGTTCCTCGAAACCGAGCTGCCCCGCCATTTGACGGTGATCGGCACAGTCGCGGCCAACATCCCCTACCTCGGCGTCCTGATCACGGCCATGGGAATCATGCTCACGTTCCACCCGATGAGGATGGACAGCGGCGCGCCTCGATCGTGACCGCGACCCGATCCCTGTGATTCCCCTGGTCGATGCGATACCGGCATTGCCGGTGATCATCCGGACCACCGCGACCTTCGTCAGCGGCCAGATGCCGGTGACGCTCGGCCCGCGCTCGCGCCAGGTGGCGGCGATCATCCCCTCCGATTACACCGACTGAAGCGTGGCGCCGGGTGAAAAGCCTAACCGCACTCAGCCGTTTCCCGCACCGTCCGACCGGCGGTTGGCGCGAGCGCCCGCGTTCTCGGGCCTGACGGCTGGCACCTGTCTTGCACTGTCTTCTGGTAGCGCCGGGCGGGCGCTTGGGCGCGGAGCCCCCTCTTCCTCCGCGCCCGCCGTCCGCCCGCGCCTGTGCTATTCGCCTCACTGGGTTGCCGGCGCCGCCTGCGAGCGGCGCTCTCTTTTGCATGGATGGACCGCCCGATGGATGCCGCACCACCACTTCGGATTGCCCGCCCCGCACCCGATGAACCTGACGCGCCGCCCCCGGCCGCCTGGGTCCGGGCTGTCCAACGCGCCCAGCAGCGCACCCCCTGTTACCGCACCGAGGAACGGTTCCAATGCACCGTTCCCGACTGCGAATGGCGCCGCGCCTGCCTCAAACTCGTCGCCGCCTGGCAGCGGTGAAAACGGCCTGGACCTTCTCGCTTACATCCGCCCCGAGGTGAGAAATGGGTTACATCGAAACGGCACTTACACGACCGGAACGTTCTCGATGGAATGATTAAGTTCCGGCACGCTAGTACGTCTCGAACCGAAACCCCGACGGTCACACTATTCAACCCACAGAAAATGGCTGTATTCGAGACTGCGATGCGCCGGGCGGGGCAAAAGTCACATCGATTGTGTGTTTTGCCATACCAATCACTGATCGCACCGATGGATCAGCCGACGCGGATGCCGTCCCATCAAGCACTTGAGGAGGGTGGCATGGCGATTGCCTTTTATGGAAACATTCATGCTCAAGAGTCATGACATCGCTCAATCGTCATGCTCTGCCGGCTTTGGCGGCATCGCCGCGCTCCATTCGTGAAAAGTGTTCTTTCGGACTCGCGGTGTTTCCACAGTTTTACTGTATCGGCCCCCTAGATATGGGTTAAGGGAGCCGTTGCTCAAGCGGCGAATTTTGCTTGGTCGTTCTTCTTTTCAAACGCCAACAGCACTGCTGCTCTATCAAAACATTAGTGCTTAGCCGACTGGGGGCACCGCCTCATTTCCAAGCCATGAGGCGGTGATTTCACGATCGAGAGGAGAAACAGATGACACCCAGACTCAGGCGCCAGGAATGCGATCCAGCCATACAAGCAGACGCGCCGGTCCCGCCAGCATTTCCGTCGGCACGGTACTTCCAGATTCATTTCGAACAGCTCTATCAGTTGATACACGAACTCCGAGAGAAACTCGATGCCACAGCTAGAGAGCTGGCGCAGCTTCGGGCACTTACAGGAGCCGATGTCGAGCGGTCTCAAACCGCCTCGGACACGCCGGTTTCGCCGGTTGGCCGCGGGATATCGACGGTCATTGACACCCCCACACAAGCGGAGGCACGGGAAAAAACGAAACGTGAAATTTCCGATTGCCAATCGCAGCGGCGTCTAACGAATCGACGCAAGCCGGCGGTCAGACAATCCTAGAGACGCCGGTCGGACGCACCGGAATGCGCCGGCCGGAGCGTCCAAAGCATATTGGTTCAGAGATCAATCCGCCCCACCGCATGGGGCATCTGTTTTTCTATTCATCATTTCGGGCCATTGCCGACGATCGACACTACATATCTCCCCGAGCTGTAGGACCAATCGAGATTGCCGCGCATCCACGAGCACAGAACCGAGACAAAACGCTGAACGTCGCTATCGATCGCAGCTCCGAACGTGGGCAATTGCTCTTTTAATGCGATGAAATTGCGGACTTCTCTATTCGTCAGCTCCGCCGCTTGCTGAATTGCATCCTGAAGAGACAACCGACGATGGTGCTGGAACGTCACGACCAGGTTATGGACATCATTGTGCTGGACTTCCTTGGCGAAAGAAATGATGTCGTTGGACCAACAAACCACATTGTTCGCCATCCGGATCAGATTCTGCAGCGTATCGTGTTTGCGCACGTGCAGCGGCAGACTTATGTCTTCCACGACGTCTATGAGCTCGATATCGGTATAAAGTCCTCCGGTAAACGGGCGCATCGTCACATACGTTAGCGGGTCCGGCGTAATTCCGCTTGCACGGTTTTTAGCTTCCCAAACCGAGGATTCGAAATATTCGACGACGCTGAGTATAAACCGGCACATCCAGTCGTCGTTTGCTATTTGCCGCAGTCTAAGGTAAAGGTCGTGCAGTGCTCGAGCAAGCGGCAGATCCGTTTCGTTAGGCTCGCGACCGGTAAGAATTTCAGTCAACCGCTCATGAAAATGGGCAAGTTTATCCGGACTCCGCCCGAAACCCGACTCGTCGCATTGATCGTCGCGAATGAATAGCCAAGTGTTCCAATCCGAGACGATATTAAGTCCTTCGTAAGGAGCATCGGGATAGGCGCGGGCTGCCAACCAGCTGAACTTGGAAGCTTCCAGCCGCTGCCATTCGCGATCGTCGGTAACCAAATTGAAACGCCTCACCCACGCCAGGGTATGACGATTAGCCGCTTCGGCATGAGAATTGAGGCGCGAGGGAAACGGACAGTAAAATTCGGGTAGCGTGATCGTGCTCATAATTATTAGTTGATAAAAGTAGTATGCGGATGCCGCTTACGATCCAACCAACGGTAAATCGATCACGGACATTGTTGCCGGCTTTAACTGTCGATCGGGACGTCCGATAAAAAAGCCCTGTACCAGATCGACTCCTAATTCTCGAAGCCGAATTAGTGTCTGCGCATTTTCAACTCCTTCGGCGACGATTTTTTGCCTGTAGCCATGAGCGAGCGTGGTCAGGGCGCTGACAAACACTTTGTCGTCATCGTCATTGGCTAGACGGCTGATAAACGAACGATCAATCTTCACATGCTTGATCGGCAAGTGTCTTAGGTAATGAAAGGACGCAAACCCGGCCCCAAAATCGTCCATCGCGAATCCGAAGCCAATATCGGTTAATTCGTCCATAATCCGCCGAGCCGCCTCTAAATCGGCGATCGCGGCAGTCTCTGTGATCTCGAGCAATAAACGTTCCGGAGCCAAGACTCCGTCGCGCGCCGCTTGTTTGAGCGGCTCCGCCCATCCCGGATCGGTCAGCGCGGCAGCGGAAAGATTAATCGAAAGGCGCGCCGAACGAACCTTGCCAAGGATTTCGATCGCCTCCCGAGTGACATATGAATCGATGGCGCTCATCAAGTCCGAACGCAAAATGACGTCCATATATTCACCCGGAAGAACGATGCGTCCGTCGTCCAGCTTCAAGCGAAGCAGCGCCTCGTGATAAGCGACAAGCCCCGTCGCCACGTCTACTACGGGCTGATAATGAAAAAATAGACGCTTTTGATCCAAAGATTGGGCGATAACGTTGCGCCAATACGCCCGGTGACTGATCTGAGCGCGTTCTTCGCCCGAGTGCGAGAACAAATGCCACCGTCCTCGCCCTGCTTTTTTTGCCTGATACATAGCCGCGTCGGCGTTCGCCATAAGCTCTTCCACATCCTTGCCATGTTCCGGAATCAGGGCGATACCTATGCTCGCGGAAATGCGATAGCTTCGGTCGCCGAAGCGGAAAGGCTTCTCGGTCAAGCGCTGATTGAGATCCTGAGCAAAGTACTCTGCTCCCGACCGGTCAGTACCGGTCATCAGAACGGCGAACTCATCGCCCCCCAAGCGAGCCAGAACATCCGACTTGCGTGCCCGCGCCTGCAGCTCATTGGCCAAAAGGCACAGCAGCGCATCGCCGGCAGCGTGTCCGCTGCTGTCATTGACGTCCTTGAAATGGTCCAGGTCGAACAAGAGCAGGGCCGCCGGGGTACCGTTCCGCTCCGCCTCGGCAAAACTCCGCTCCAGCTCGTCCTTGAACCAGAGCCGATTGTGGAGCCCGGTCAATGAATCGTGGTTCGCCAGCCAGCGTATACGGGATTCGGCCTGTACTCTTTCAGTAGCGTCCAAACCGATGGACAGCACGGCAATGCCGTTCTCCTGCTCCAAGCCCAAACGCGTATGCACCCATACGATATGCCGCTTGGTGCCGTCGCAGCAGGTCAGGACCGACTCGTGTTCCAGACGATGCAGCAGGTTGGAGAACAGCTTTTCGAGATTCCGGGCGATATCACTGGTTTCGTTATCGATTTCGATCAGCTCGACGAATCGGGCGTTTTTGAGCGTCTCGCCGGGACGTCCCAAGATCTGGGACGTCAATTCATTAACCGTACGAATTCTGCCGTCGCGAGTTTGAGTCAGAATCAAAACCTGGGCGTTGTCCAGCAGCCCTTGAATAAAGTCCCTCTCCGCCGCGAGGGTGTTTTGATGCTCTTCGATCTGATGAGCCAAACGGATGGACGTGGCATAGAGGATGTCGATTTCGTCTTTCCATTCGACCAGGCGGCTGAGCGTCTTTAGCCGCTCGTTGACTTTGTGATAGTTGCCGTGAGCCAGCAATGGCAATGTCGATGCAAGATGTTGAATGCGCCGTAGCGGAGCATGCAGCAATACCAACAGCAGGACTTCGGCTATGGCTAAAGACATCCCGACGACAACCAGGGCGTCCCGATTGGCCTGGTCGAGCGCCGCGGCCGAAGCGCTAGCATCCACGATGAACATAAGTTGGCCGGTCTCGCCACCCGCCAGGATGTCGTTCAGCGGCGAAGCATAAACCGTGAATTTTTTCTTCTTCCATTCCAGCCATTGGTCGGCTGTGAGCATATCCGGCCCCGGATAGTGCTCGGCGAGATTCCTCAAGAAAGGCTCCAGCTGTTGCGGATTGGACAACGCAGCAACACGCAGGCCCCAGGCTTCCAGAACCTTTTCGCCGGTTCCCGGAGAGGCCACGAGGATTGCGACAGCCGTTCCGGCACCCGCCGAAAAGTCCAGCACCAGATCGGTAATCATCTGGCTGAGAGAAAGGATGCCTACATTTCGTCCCGCAGAAAGCAACGGAACAAAAGCATGAAGGCTGCAACCCGGTTGACAGGTCAAGATTGTCATCGGCTGCTCCGTTTCGAGGACTCGGCTCAAAACGTCCTGTAACCGGTCTTGTGGAACCGCGTTCGCCATTGACGAAGACCAGCTCAGAACTGAATTACCTGCCGCATCGAACAGCTCGATCCGCTCGACGTCCAATTCGTACCGTACGCTGGAAAAAAATCCCTGCAAACGGGCAGCGGTTTGATTCTCGCGCGGCGCCGTGATGAACCGATCCAACCTACCGAGCGAAGCAAGCACCACGCCCAGGCGTTGCAAGCGGTCGGCCGAACGCTCTATAAGCTCTTTGAATTCAGTCCTAAGAGCCGCGTTGCGAACGGCTTGCTGGTTTTTGAATTGAGTCCTTAAATTCCAATGGTTCAGTGCGCCGAAAGCGACACCGAGCGTCAACAAGAGCAGACTCAACAGTACAAACCCTTTTCGGCGCAATGTCCAAAAACGGTTTGTGTCATTCCTCATTTATCCTTTCCAGCAACGGCTTCAGAAACGAAACGATACCATTACAGAAAAGAGATCCCAGTGAGGATCTCCCCCGCCTCTCAGCAAGTCGGAATTGTCGTGAGGAGAGAGCCAGGCGGTACCTTCCACGTTGTGGTATTCCGCCGCAATCAGCCAATTCCGCACAAATTCCCAGCGGACACCGACGGCAAGATCATAAGCGTAAAAGCGGTGGCGTGCTTGGCCGGTTTGCTCGGCCAAGGAACGACCGCTTCGGTCGTCACGGTCCGCATGAAAAACGTCATAGCGAAGTACGGCCGACCAGTCATCGCTCAATCGGTACTCTCCCTGTACATAAAACCCCTCCGAGGTATTCTCTATGGGAACCGGTGTAAAACCACTGCGACGGGCATCGACCCAACCGTATTCCGCAGTCAACGACCAGCGCTCTGCATTATATTGCAGAGAGAACAAAGGATATAAAGCCTGGATGTTGCCGGATGGAACTCCGCTTGCACGCGACCTGAAGTCACGGTCCAGGTCGACCACGCTGAACATGGCACGCGCCCGCCCGCCCATCCACTCATAGACGGCTCGCCCGAGAAACAAGGGACGCCCATCCATTCTACCGGGCGAGTTGAGCATGCCGGTGAGGAAATCGGTGGCATCGCCGGTATCATCCTGCGGTTCCGCGACCATGAATTCCAAATTGAAGCGATGATCGCCCCAGTTATAGCGGCTATACAGCAGTCCTCCGTCGGCCGAGATCATCGCCTGCCTGAGCCCGAGCGTGTCGAAATAAACCGACTGGGGCAGAATCACCGAAGGCCGGGTCCAGACCACATCCCGAGTGTCGTTGTATAGTCCGAACGGTATTTTGACTCGCCCCGCCCGCACGCCAAGCGTTAAAGCCGAGTCGAGAAACGTGCCGTTGTAATCCACTTGGGCAAAATCGAGCCGAAAATCCTCCCGATCGGAACCTCCGGCGTTGCGATAGAGCCCTTGAGCGGAAAACAACAGGTTTGGCAGCAATCGCACGGATCCGTTGACGCCAATTTCGGTGAAATCCAGACTGCCGCCACGGCTCGCGCCGAACACTTGATTGCTCGTGGTATAGGTAAATCCTTGACTCGCAAAACCATGCAACTGCCAGTCAATAGTGCTGAAATCCAGCGCCGCTGCCACGCCGGATACGAAAAAGCAGGCGACCGTTGCAGCCATACGCGCGATCGTTCGAGGACCGACGATCCGCATGGCCAGCGCCTTCCCTAGAAAACCCCTATTTGTCAACATATCCAATACCTCCAGGAGTCGCCCGAACCATCTCGCGCATTTCTCCGACCGTCTCGACCATATGCGGGATTAAACCTGTCCCCGAAAAAACCAGCCGGTCCCATGCCGCGCGTAGCTGGAAGGGATAGACACCCAACACTTCCTTGGAAAAACGGACATGCAGAGGATGTTTATCCGGCAGTACGAAAACACGAATTGGCGTGCCATCAGGCCAACTCGTCAATCGCATGAAGAAGATTTCGCGCAGGGTGTCAGCGGAGAGTGAATCAGCTCGCCCTTCCGCTGCATAAATTTTGGGGCTGGGCTCGCCTGCCATGACGGGCTTGCCGGCACAGCCAAGGGCAACGATTACCGCAAGTGCAAGTGATAGGAGAAAGCTAACCCACCCGCACCCGATCAGTCGGTGCAAATTTCCGGTGGATTTAGACATCATCCTCAAGCAACACCTTTTCTTGTTCTTATTCTGAAGAGAGGACCGACAATGAATTGTCGGCTTAACTTTAGCAGAGGACTGTCATCCTGGTTTTCCGACATCCTCCTGCCGAAAATGCGATAAACCGAAAAACGGCGGTTTTTCGGCTTATTTTTTCGCTATGGGAATCGAGACACGCCGATACTGCAAAAAACCAACCCTGTCAGCTGGGCTAGGCTTTCCGTTTCGCTTTAAGGGAGCTCTGAACAAGTGGATTCCGTTCATGCCCTTCGACAGGCTCAGGAGAGCGTTCGACAAGCTCACCACGAACGGAATCAATACCTTACCGTTCGTCCTGAGCCCTTCGACTCGGCTCAGGACAGGCCTGTCGAAGGACTTAATCAGAGCTTCCTTAAGGAAACTCCCGCGCATTTTTTCCGGCGGTTCCGGGCGAACTCGGTTATTCGGTCAACGAATAGTGACACCACATCCCCCCACGCCAAGCCGATACTACGACCAAAGACAGCGTTTTTACAACAAACGGACGACTTGATCCGCGACTACTACGAACTTTTCGATCTTTATCGAAGGCGCGGCGTTACGATTCGCTCTGCCGACCTTCGGATACGTGTTCCTTCCAATCCGGCCCCATAAGCTTCCCGGATCAACCTGCTCACCATTTGCAAACAAGTAACATCGCGGTCCACGCACGAACGTTCGAAAGTAGCTTTTTTATCGGGATAGATGAGCAGTGTCAAACACGCAATATGGGTTCCGATAACTTCTTATGCACATAAGATGTTAATTGTTTTAAGATTTACCACTCGGACGGGACTCGACATCGTCGCAACATGCAATGTAGAGCGCCATTTCGATGGTGCTATTGAACATGTATCACCGCTTATAGCGGGTGTTTTCAACCTAATGCGGCCGCGAGATAAGTGTAGGTGCTTGAAATGATGGATGACGTTTTGTTGGCAACGGAATTGCATGCGGCTTTTCCCATGCGGTTTACAAATCCCCGTCCCCGATGTCCCTATTTTTAGCCGGCATTTCGGTCCTGGCTGCGCTGCTGTCCGCCCTTGCAGCACTGGTCTCGGGGCCGAACGGCTTGTTATGGCACGGAATGCTGCGATGGGTCGGGCAAGCGACTTTCCGTCCGGCGCGGACTAACGAACGACTTACCCCGGGTCGCTTTTCCCGTCTGGCGCGGACAATGCCCTTCGTTCTGTTGGGAGCATCGGGCGGGTTCGCCGTAACAGCCGGCCTCATCGCGCTCCTCGGCGGCGCCACCCGCACCGTGACGCTGCCCTTCGGTCTGCCCTGGCTGAACTGGCACTTGGCGCTGGACCCGCTAGCCGGTTTCTTCTTTTGCGTGCTCGGCATTCCTCTGATCGCCGCCAGCTTGTTCGGTCCCGGTTACGTTCGGGAATTCGAGCACGGCAAACACAAGCTTTCGGTCCTCGGTTTTTTCACCGGGCTGTTCGTTGCCGGCATGGAACTGGTACTGCTCGCCAACGACGCCTTCCTATTCATGATTGCCTGGGAATTGATGTCGGTCGCTAGTTATTTTCTGGTCGCCTACCAGCACGAGCACGCGGCCCATCGCCGCGCAGCCTTTCTCTACTTGCTGATGGCGGAAATCGGGGCGATCGCGATCATTCTGGCTTTCGGCGTCCTCGCGGGATTTTCCGGTGGATTGACGTTCGAGGCTTTGCGCAGTGCGGCGCTGAACCCATTGTGGGCGAGCATCGCCTTCGCACTGGCGCTCGCAGGCTTCGGCATGAAGGCGGGGCTCGTCCCCCTGCATACGTGGCTGCCGGAAGCCCACCCGGCCGCGCCGTCTCACGTTTCCGCTTTGATGAGCGGGGTGATGCTGAAAATCGCGATCTACGGCTTCATCCGCTTCACCTTCGATTTACTGCCGTCTCTTTTGTGGCAATGGGGCGTGCTGGTCCTCCTGATCGGATCGGCGTCAGCCGTGCTCGGGATTCTTTATGCGTTGCAGCAGCAAAACCTGAAGCGGCTTCTCGCCTACTCGTCGGTGGAAAACGTCGGGATCATTTTCACCGCTTTGGGTCTTGCGCTGATTTTCCAAAGCAGCGGACAATCCCTATTGGGAACGCTGGGGCTGGTGGCGGCGTTACTGCATTCGCTCAACCACGCCTTGTTCAAGAGCCTTCTGTTTCTCGGCGCAGGCGCCATCCTGCATCAAACCCATGAACAGAGCCTTGAGAACATGGGCGGTCTCATCCACCGCATGCCGAAACTGGCGGCCTTGTTTTTGATCGGCACGCTGAGCATCTCCGCCCTGCCGCCTTTCAACGGCTTCGTTTCCGAATGGCTGATATTCCAAACGGCCTTGCAGGCCGGCAGCATCCAAAGCGGCATACTCCGCAGCCTGATTCCGACTGCCAGCGCGGTGTTGGCACTGACCTCCGCATTGGCGGCCACTTGTTTCGTCAAGGTGTATGGCGTGGCTTTCCTGGGGCTTCCCCGCTCCCGCCACATCGCTCGCGCCCGTGAGATCCGCCACCCCGGCATGCTGGCGGGGCCGGCTTTACTCGCCGCCTGCTGTGTGCTGTTCGGCGTTTTGCCGATGCCCCTCATCAACGCGCTAGGCGCTTTGACGCAATCCTTGACCGGATTTGTGCTGCCGAACATCTCGGCTCTCGGCTGGCTATGGCTGACGCCAGTGTCGCCGGAGGTGGCGGCGTATTCGCCGGCGCTAGTCCTCCTGGGCACCGTGGCGGTGGGCTGGCTATGCTATTACCTCCTTTACCGCCGCACCGGTCTTGAGCCGCGCCGGGCCGAACCCTGGGACTGCGGTTTCGGTGGATTGACTCCTCGTACCCAGTACACCTCAGGCTCATTCAGCATGCCGATACGCCGCATTTTCGAGCCGGTGTTCGATACCCGCGAGACGGTCGAAGAACAAACCGAAGGACCTGCGGGCACACGCGTGACGGGGCTTCGATATCAATTCCAGGTGTTGGATCGCGCCTGGGCGGTTCTGTACGAGCCGTCGGGACGGGCCGTCACCCGATTGGCCCGCTGGGTCGGGCGCGTGCAGACCGGCAATATCCGCACTTATCTCGGGTACGCTTTTTTTACCCTGATCATTCTGCTGTGGGTGGTGAGCTGATGGCCTGGTTGATGGCAATACTTCAGACTCTGCTTTTCATCGCCTTGGCGCCCTTGCTTTCCGGCTGGATCAAGCGGGTCAAGTGCCGGCTGCAAAACCGGAAGGCCCCTTCTCTGTTCCAGCCTTACCGGGATCTGCGGAAGCTCTACCGGAAGCAGCCCATCGTGCCGCATCCAGCCTCGTGGATCTTCCGTGCCGCCCCCTACATCGTCTTCGCATCCACCGTGCTGGCGGCGGCCACTGTCCCCCTGGCGGCGATTCATTTGCCCACGGCGCGCATCGCCGATGTCATCGTGTTGGTGGGGTTTTTCGCCCTCGGCCGGATGTTCCTGGTGCTGGCCGGCATGGACGTCGGCACCGCCTTCGGCGGCATGGGTTCGTCGCGCGAGATGACGATTTCCTCTCTGGCCGAGCCCGCCATGCTCATGGCGGTGTTCACCCTGGCCATGAGCGCGCATACCACCAATCTGTCCCAAGCCGTGAACTTCGTGCTCGACACCGGACTGGTGCTGCGCCCGTCCTTCGTGTTCGCCCTCGGGGGGTTGATGCTGGTGGCGATCGCCGAGACGGGACGCATTCCCGTGGACAACCCTGCCACCCACCTGGAGCTGACCATGATCCACGAGGCCATGATCCTGGAATACAGCGGTCGCTGGCTAGCTCTGATCGAGTGGGCATCCCAGATCAAACTCATGCTCTATGGCGTTCTCATCGCCAACATCTTCTTTCCGTGGGGGATCGCCCAAACCTTCACTGTGAATGCGCTGGCATTAGGTCTCGGAGTAATTACCCTAAAGCTCGCCGTACTGGCGGTCATGCTGGCCGTTTCCGAGGTGCTGTTCGCCAAGATGCGTATTTTTCGGGTGCAGGAGTATTTGAGCTTCGCCTACCTTCTCAGCGTTCTCGGCATGCTCAGCCACATCATTCTGGAGGCGGCTCGCTAATGGATTTCGCCGAACTCAGCCTGTACAGCCAAGCAGTCCTGCTGCTCGCGGGACTCATCGCGCTGACCTCGTTCCTGATGCTCGGCCAGTCCCGATTGGTCAGACTGGTCCTGGTATTCGCCATCCAGGGCATCCTGCTTGCGGCAACCACGGCCATGGTCGCCGGCGTCCTGGATTTTCCCCATCTTTACATTTCGGCGGGTTTGAGCTTTCTGCTCAAAGGCATACTCATCCCTGTCATGCTGCACCGGATGATCTATCGCTTGGGACTGCACCGTGAACTCGACACGATCGAGCATCCGGCGAGGGTAATGATGGGCGGGGCGTTCCTGGTGGTCTTCAGTTATTACGTGAGTCTTCCCGTCGTCGCCCATTCGCCCCTGGTGACGCTCAACGCCATTGCTGTGAGCCTGGCCGTCGTCCTCCTGGGCATGCTGCTGATGATCACCCGGCGGCAGGCGGTGGCTCATGTGGTCGGCTTCATGTCCATCGAGAACGGATTGTTCTTCGCGGCCGTGGTGTCCACCTACGGCATGCCGATGGTGGTGGAATTGGGGGTCGGGGCCGATGTCCTGGTCGCCGCGGTCGTTTTCGGCGTGTTCTTCTTCCAGATCCGCGAGAGTATCGACTCTCTCGACGTGGACCGGCTCAGCAAGCTAACCGAGGTAGATAAGCCATGATCGCGGCCTATCTCGTTCTGGTGATTCCTCTGGCTGGCATGGCGATTCTCGGACTTCTGGCAGACAGCCGGCGGGCGGGACGCATCAATGTGCACTGCAACGCCTGGGCCTTGGCGGCTTCGATCTGGCTCGCCATCGACGTGCTGGTTCACGGCCCCCGACTGTCTTCGGGTCAGCTTCTCTACATCGACTCCTTCAACGTCTATCTGATCGTGCTTACCGCTTTCGTGGGGCTGACCACGTCCATCTTCTCCGGCCCCTACATGGCGCACGAACTGGAAACCGGGCGCGTCAACGTCAAGCGCCTGCGGCTGTACTATGCGATGTATCAGGGCTTCATGTTGGCCATGTACCTGGTGTTGACGACCAACAACATGGGCGTCCTCTGGGTGGCGATGGAAGGCGCGACCCTGGCCACGGTGCTGCTGGTCAGCCTGTACCGCACGCCCGAGTCGGTGGAAGCGGCCTGGAAGTATTTCATCCTGTGCGGCGTGGGGATTGCCCTCGCCCTGTTCGGCACGGTGCTGCTTTATTTCGCCGCCGAACAAAAACTGGGCATAGGCGGCAACGCGCTGCTATGGACGGTACTGCACGTGAACGCCGGCGCGCTCGAACCCAATATCATGAGACTGGCCTTCGTGTTCCTGCTGGTGGGTTACGGCACCAAAATCGGCCTCGTGCCCCTGCACAACTGGCTGCCGGATGCCCATTCCGAAGGCCCGACCCCGATGTCGGCCATCCTCTCGGGGCTATTGCTCAACGACGCCTTGTACGCGGTGGTGCGTTGCAAGATGCTGGTGGACGGCTCCCTCGGCACCCAGGTCGCCGGTTATCTGATGATGGGCTTCGGCCTCCTGTCCTTTCTGGTGGCGGCCCTGTTTCTGCACCGGCAGACCGACATCAAGCGCCTGTTCAGCTATTCCTCCATCGAGCACATGGGACTCATGACCTTCGCCTTCGGCATCGGCAGCCCTTGGGCCACCTTCGCCGCCCTGTTCCACATGACCACCCATTCGCTGACCAAATCGGCGATCTTCGTCACCGTGGGACATGCCGCCCAGCTCGCCGGCACCCAGCGCATGGACCGGATTCGCGGCCTGATCCTGACCCAGCCCGCCATCGGCTGGGGGCTTCTTATCGGCACCGTGGCCATCGCCGGGTTTCCGCCCTTCGGCGTGTTCGCCAGCGAATTCCTGGTGCTCATCGCCACCATGCGCGATTACCCCTGGCTGACGCCTTTGCTTCTGATCGGCATCGGCGTCGCCTTTGCCGGCCTGTTCCGGCATTTGCAACTCATGGTCTACGGGGACGTCCCGGAGGGCCAAAAGCCCATCCCGGCCAATTTGTTGCCGGTAATGATCCACCTGGCTCTGGTGCTCTGGCTCGGACTATCCATTCCGGGCTTCTTGGGCGATTGGTTCAGCCAGGCCACTCAACTCATTTCAGGAGCATCACCCCTTTGAAACGGATTCCTCAGTCAATTCGAAGCAGTGTGACCGATCTCGCCGAGAACTGGCGCACCGATGCGGTCTCCGGCTTTCTGGTCTTCCTAATCGCCCTGCCTTTGTGCTTCGGCATCGCCATGGCTTCCGGATTTCCCCCGATGGCGGGTATCCTCAGCGCCGTTATCGGAGGCTTTGTCGTCTCCCGGATCGGCGGCGCCCGCCTGACGATCACGGGCCCTGCCGCCGGGCTGATCACCGTCTTGTTCACCGCGGTTCATACCCTGGGCGAAGGCGATCTCTTCGCCGGCTACCGCTACACCCTGGCCGCGATCGTCGTGGCGGGCATTCTGCAATTCCTGCTGGGCATTTTCAGGGCGGGACGGCTGGCGACTTTCTTTCCGGCCGCCATTGCCCACGGTACGCTGGCCGCCATCGGCATCATGATTATCGCGAGGCAAATCCATATCCTGGTCGGCGCCGGACCCGCCGTCGAAACGCCCGTGCAGAGTCTGGCGCATATTCCCCAAAGCCTTCTTCATTACAATCCGGAAATCTTCCTGATCGGCGGCATCGGCCTTCTGATCATGTTTGCCTGGCCGCTGCTGGGAAACAAAGGTTTCGGCAGGGTTCCCGCGCCCATTCTGGTCGTTCTGAGCGGGTTCATACTGGGGCGGGCGTTCGATTTGAACCAGGCTGAGCTTTATCTCCTTTCCGAGGGTCCCGAAAATGAAGCCTGGCACCGGCATGTCTTTGTGAATACTCCGCAATTTCTCGCCGATATTCCGGATAGCTTCTTGGACAGCCTAGTCTTCGCCGATTTTTCAAAAATCGGGACGCTCGCCTTTTGGAATGCCGTTTTGAGTCTCTGGCTGATCGGCAGTCTCGAAACCTTGCTGGTCGCCTCCGCGGTGGATCGTCTCGATCCGGAGCACCGCCGCTCCGATCTCGATCGGGATCTTACCGCCATCGGCGTCGGCAACACGCTATCGGGATTGATCGGCGGCATGCCCATGATTGCCGAGATCGTCCGCAGCTCCGCCAACGTCGGTTACGGCGCGCGCAGCAGTTGGTCGAATTTCTTCCACGGCCTCTTTCTGCTGTTGTTCGTGGCCTTGTTCCCGCGTCTCATCCGCGATATTCCGCTGGCATCGCTCGCGGCTTTGCTGGTCTACGCCGGGTATCGACTCGCTTCGCCCAAGGCGTTCGCCAAGACGCTCGATATCGGCTTCGAACAGCTCGCGTTGTTCATCATTACCATCGTGGGCATTTTGACTACAGACCTCCTGATCGGGGTTGCCATCGGCATTGCGGCCAAGTTGCTGATACACCGCTGGCAAGGCGTGAAACTCGGGAATCTGTTCCAGCTCTCCTATCGGATCATGCGGGACACGAACGGCTTCCGGATCAAGCTCAACGGTGCGGCCATCTTTTCCAATTTTCTGGCCCTGAAGGATGAGCTGGCCGAACTGCCGGCCGGCGAAACCATCGTTTTCGATCTGACCTACGCATCCCTGGTCGACCATACCGTCATGGAGTTCATCGAACACTTCCGTCACGACTATATTGCGGCAGGCGGCCGGTGCGAAGTTCATGGCCTGGAGCGATACGACGCCTATTCGGATCATCCGCTGGCGGCGCGCCGCCGCAAGCTATTCAACTGGAGAGCCGGCCGCGGTGAATCAGTCTAAGGAATTCGTCTCGAAGAATTCCGGCCGGCAGGAGTCGATCATTACGGAAAACCTCGACGCGCGTGCAATGCTCGATGCGGCCCTACGTTCGGAAGGCGTGAAAATCCTGCCGATCACGCCCAGTCCGTTGCTGCCGGCCGACTTGACCGAGATCGAAAGCGAAGACTGGGGCAAAACCGCGCAGCAAGCGAGCGCGCAGAACTGGCGCTGGGCCGGGGCATGGGCGGAAGACCGCGGCTCCGACCTGGCAATGAATGCCTGCCTCGAGAAGGAAGGGCGCTATCTGATCCTCCGAACCTATCTGCCGCCGGACGAGCCCAGCCTGCCTTCGCATGCGCCATATTACTGGGCGGCGGATCGGGCGGAGCGGCATATCCGGGATCTGTTCGGCATCCGTTTCATCGACCACCCGGACCCCAAGCGCTGGATTCGCCATCAGGCCTGGGACGAAAACGCCTATCCCTTGCGGAAAAACTTCCCGGCCGACGGACAACCGCCGCCTTCGACGCCACCGGACAGCAACTACCCTTTCCTCAAGGCCCATGGCGCGAGCGTCTACGAAATTCCGGTCGGCCCGGTCCATGCGGGAATCATCGAGCCCGGCCATTTCCGCTTCCAGGCGGTGGGGGAAACCATCCTGCACCTGGAGGAACGACTCGGTTATGTACACAAGGGCATCGAGAAAATCGCCGAAGGACGTGATCCGTCAGGACTCGTCAAGCTGGCCGGGCGAGTATCGGGCGATACGCCGGTCGGTCATAGCTGGACCGCCTGCATGGCGATGGAGCGCGCGGCCAAGGTCGAAATTCCCCTGCGCGCGGCTTATATCCGCGGCATCCTGGCGGAACGCGAGCGGGTGATCAATCATCTGTGGGACTTGGCTGCATTGTGCAACGACGTGGGATTCGCCGCGGGCTACTATCAGTTCGGCCGTTTGCGCGAGCTATGGCTTAGGGAAAATCGGGCGCTGTTCGGCCATCGTTTGATGATGAATACATTGGTTCCGGGCGGCGTATCCGTGGATGTCCCGCCGGATGCGGCTGGTCGCATGCAGGATTCGACTGCATCGCTGCGACGGGAACTGGACGAACTGCTGCCTATACTCGACGCCAACTCGTCGCTGGAAGACCGGTTCCTGACCACCGGCGTGCTGTCCGGCGAACTGGCTTCTGCTCTTGGCGCTTTGGGCTACCTGGGCCGGGCGAGCGGACAGCGGTTCGACGTGCGCCGCGATGTCCCCTACTCCCCTTACGAAAGTCTGAAGGTACGTGTGCCAGTGGAAGTCCAGGGTGATGTGGCCTCGAGATTCTGGGTCCGTTATAAGGAACTGCGCGCCGCACTGCGCTTGATCGAGCAAATGCTGGCCGGCCTCCCTTCCGGGGACCTTGTCTCGGAATGGCGAACACCGAAGGAAGGCGCCGAAGGCTTCGGTGCCGTGGAAGGCTGGCGAGGCGAAATTCTCTGCTACGTCCGTTTCGGCGCGGGCGGCCGCATAAGCCGCTATTACCCGCGCGATCCCAGCGTCATCAATTGGCCGGCCCTGGAAAAACTCGTGCTCGGCAACATCGTGCCGGATTTTCCGGTCTGCAATAAATCGGTCAACGGATCTTATTCCGGTCATGATCTTTGAGATAGGTATCAGCTTTGAGCCGTCAGCAGTCAGTTTTCAGCTGATGGCTGACGGCCACGGCTGATGGCTGACAGCTTTCTCCTGGAGGTTTCGATGTTACGACTGTATGGCAAAATTTTTCGAACCGGAGTGCTAACGGAGGGCATTCCGCCAGCCTCAAAAGACGAGGCCGTCGAACGCGAGGGCGCCAGGCTCAAGGCAGTGATCGACAAACGTTTTCGGGGCAGCCTGTCCATCCGCCAGGTGGATGCCGGCTCCTGTAACGGCTGCGAATTGGAAATCCACGCCCTCAGCAATGTTTATTACGACGTTGAGCGTTTCGGCGTGCATTTCGTCGCTTCTCCGCGCCATGCCGATATCCTGATGGTGACGGGGCCGGTCTCGCGCCATATGGAAGCCGCTTTGAAACGAACCTACGAGGCGACGGCCGATCCAAAATGGGTGATCGCCGTGGGCGACTGCGGGGTCTGCGGCGGCGAGTTCGGCGTGTCCTATGCCAGTTGCGGCGCGGTTTCCAATGTAATCCCGGTGGATCTCGCCATTGCCGGGTGTCCGCCGACCCCGATCGATTTGCTGCGCGGTTTGTTATCCTTATTATCGGATTCCGTAACGAACCAAGCGCACGGATAACGACTCGAAAAGGAAGGGTTCCGAATCATGCCGCTGTCGTCATGAGCTTACTGGGCAATATTATTTGGCTGATCTTCGGTGGTTTGATCACCGGGTTGGGATATGTGATCGGGGGAATAGGCCTCTGCCTTACCCTGATCGGCATACCCTTCGGCGTTCAGTCGATCAAGCTCGGGTTTGCCGTATTCGCGCCGTTCGGCAAAGAGGTGGTGGAACTCGACGGCGCGAACAACCCTTTGCGGATCATCTTCAACCTGATCTGGCTGCTACTTTTCGGCTGGGAAATCGCGCTCGCGCACCTTGCCAGCGCAGCCGTACTGGCCGTCACCATCATCGGCATTCCTTTCGCCTTGCAGCACATCAAGCTGATTCCGTTATCGCTGTTTCCCTTCGGGCGGGACTTCCGGCCGATTCAGTCCTAGAGCATTTTCCGATTCGGTGTCAGAGAGCCCGATATGTAGGTCGGCAATCCCTTCCCAATCGCAAACGGTCGCTTTAGTCGCGACCCTTCCAATCGCAAACGGTCGCTTTAGTCGCGACCCTTCCAATCGCAAAACGGCCGTCCTGGGAGCGCCAGGACGCCCCTTCCAACAAAATCCTTTGCCGAGCCGATACGTCGGCAAGGGATTGCCGACCTACGTTCTTCCCACCCGACACGAAGCCGTACACCGAGATGAAAAACGCTCTAGCCTGCCGTGAATCTGGCGCCCCTCAGACTCGAGTCCGAGCGGGCGTTACGCCGTATTCGAACGGACTGCATCGACCTCGTCGGCATCGTCGAAAAAACGCGGCAGGTGTATCGAAAACTCCGAACCCCGGCCGGGGCCGGCACTATGGGCCTCGACTTCTCCCCCATGCATCTCCACCAATCGCTTGACCAAAGTGAGCCCAATGCCCAAGCCGCCTTGAGCGTGCGCAAGACTTTGATCGGCCTGGCTAAAAAGGTCGAAGACATGAGGCAGAAGCTCTTCCGGTATGCCGACGCCGTTATCCCTGACGCGGATGCTCACGCGGGACTCAGACGCTTCGACCGCCAGCCATATCTTTCCGCCTACATCCGTATATTTGGCGGCATTATTGAGCAGATTCGAAATGACCTGCGCCAATCGTACCCGGTCGCCTTTAACCTGGAGATGACGGTCCGGCATCGTCACCAGGAGATCATGATCGCGCGCTTCGATCAGAGGCCGGCTGGCCTCGACGGCTTGATCGATGACCGTCGCGAGATCCAGAGTCGTCGGGTGCAGGCTGATCTTTCCCTGAACGATGCGGGACACGTCGAGCAAGTCGTCGACCAGCCGAGCCAGATGATCGACTTGGCGATCGATGATGTCGCGCGCCCATCGAAGCCTCGTCTCGTCCGGCTCGAGTTTTCGCATGACCTGCACGGCATTCCGGATGGGTGCTAGCGGATTCCTGAGTTCATGGCCCAGCATCGCGAGAAATTCGTCTTTGCGGCGGTTGGCGTCACGCAACGCCTCTTCGGATCGGGCGAGTTTTTCGGTGCGCTCTCTCACCCGCTGTTCCAGTTTTTCGCAAGACTCCTGCAACTCGCGCTGCACCCTTCGTCTTTCCGCGATCTGACCGGACAATTCCTGATTGACCGCCTTTTGCCGATCCCTTGCCGAAGTGAGATCGCTCAAAAGGTCCAGATTATCGAAACGAAGCCGCAAGGATTCCGCCACGGTCGCGTACAAGCGCTCGGAAATCATCCACATCATGGCTACGAAGAGCACTAACATCGCTCCCATCGCGATATGGACATCTCCGCCGTGGCGTAGTATCTGCGCCGTATACGGAAGCAGTGCCGGCAGCAGAAAGACCAGAAAAGCGTGACGGAACGAAGATAAGGTCGACATCGCTCCCGCGACCATTCCGCCGAGCACGAAACCGAGAAATATCTGGTGCACATAACTGTGCTCGACGAAAAGGAAAAATCCTGCCAAGCCCCACAGCGCCCCGTTGGCGGCGACGCCGAGCAAGAAAAATCGGGCCCAGCGAGGTGCATCGGTGCTCGTCGGATTAGCTTGCGCATAGGCGCGGAGCAGGCCGTAACGAACCAACACGAGAGCGCCGACGGCCAATAGCCAAGCGATTGCCAACGGTCGGGAAACCTCTCGCCAGAGAATGAGGACCAGGATCGCGGCGTTGGCCGCCGTGGCGATCAAAGCCGACGGAAGCTGTTGATACAGAAGCTTGATCTGCGACGCTCGCATTTCATCCGCATGGATGGAATTTCTCTCCTTCCCAGCGAGACGGGAGCGACGGAAGCGATCAGGAATTCTCATACCCGATATCCGAATTGGACTTTAAGCACGCCTGCACCGGTCACCGCAAAATCTCGAGCGAACAGAAAGCTGGTCCACCATTCTCGAAGCCGCCCTCGCCAGAGGGGTACACGTGTTACCGCTCGCCGACGATTTCCGCATGGCGACTCCCTCGCAGCACTGTGTCAATGCAATCCGGTCTGAAAGAGCGAGGGCAGAGCGAACATCGATCGGTGGCAACCCCGGACGGTGGAAATTCTCGAACGGATTCCAATAAGACACCTTGGGGTCTCGAAAAATCCAGCAAAGAGTGCACCACAACGGCGTATCCCGAGAGGATACTCTACCTTCGCGACGTTCGCGCGATCAATCCAGCCGCTTCTTGAATCGCAGCATGGCGACGCCCAGGGTGATGAGCATGAACGCCATCAAAGCCCACATTTCGGACAGCAGTTCCGACAATTCCGCGCCGCGCAGCATGATACCCCGGATCAGCCGGACGAAATGGGTCAGCGGAAGCAATTCGGCAATATATTGTGCCGCCCTGGGCATGCCGTCGAAGGGAAACATGAAGCCCGAAATAAGTATCGAGGGCAAGAAAAAGAAAAAAGTGGTCTGCATCGCCTGAAACTGCGTCCGGGCCAGTGTCGAAATCACCAGTCCCATCGTTAAGTTGGCCGCGATAAACACCAATGCGGCTAGATAAATATCGATCATCTGGCCTTGAATCGGCACGTGGAACAGCAGAACGCCGAGCAAAAGTATCAGACTCACTTGGATCAATCCGATGATGACGTAGGGAATGATCTTCCCCACCATGAGCTCCAGATTTCTTACCGGCGTATTGATGAGCAGTTCGAGATTGCCGCGCTCACGCTCCCGCACGATGGCCACCGCGGTGAACAGCACCATGGTCATCGTCAGAATGACTCCCATCAAGCCGGGCACGATATTGACGGCCGAGCGCCGTTCCGGGTTGTAATAATTGCGGATCTCGAACAAAGGCACCTCAGTGGTCTGCCTGGGCGCCGTATCGTAGCGCAAGCTCATTCCGGTAAGCTGACGCGCGGCAGCCAGGATCAGAGGGTCGGACCCGTCTATCATGAGCTGGGCGGCCGGTCTGTCACGCCTTGCCAGACGCTGCCCGAAATCCGAAGGAATGAAAATCCCGACCGAGATTTCACCTCGCCGAAGCAGGGTTTCCAATTGTTCCGGCGTTTCTACCCGCCGGGTAATGTCGACGACTTGAGATGCTTGCGCGTCGGCGGCCAGAATGCGGGAAAACTGCGTGTTGGCGTGATCGGCCACGCCGGCGCTCAAATGGCGCACATCGGTATTGATGGCGAAACCGAACAGCGTGATCTGCAACAGCGGAATGCCGACGATCATGCCGAACGTCAGCCGGTCGCGCCTGAGCTGGCGGACCTCCTTCCGCAGGATGGCAAAAAGTCGCAGCAGACCTTTCACGCTTGCGCTTTGAGATAGCGGCCCTGGGTGGCGGCGACGAAGACGTCTTCGAGGTTCGGGTGGGTCAACCGGGCATCGAATTGAAGCCGCTGCCCGATGAGACCCGTACGGATTAGCGCCAGCGGATCGGCAACGGATCGGTCTAGCAGCACCCGCAGGCGCATGCCGAGCTGGGTCACGCTGAGCACGCCGGGCAAATCCGTCAGCAGCCGCCGCACGGTCCTCGAATCGCCGGTTTCCATTTCCACGACGCTGGCGTCGATTCGCCTTTCCAACTCCTGCGGCGCGCCATCCGCGACCACCCGGCCGCGGTCCAGGATTGCGAGGCCATGGCAGCGCTCCGCTTCGTCCATGTAGTGGGTGGACACCAAAATCGTCGTCCCCTTGTCGCAAAGCTCGAACAGGCTTTCCCAGAAATCGCGCCGGCTCTGCGGATCGACCGCGCTGGTCGGTTCGTCCAAAAACAGCAATTCCGGCTCGTGCACCGTCACCGCCGCTAGCGCGAGGCGTTGCTTTTGGCCTCCGCTGAGTGTCCCGGCCCGCTGCCGCTCACGGTCCGCGAGATTGTATTTCTCGAGCAATTGGCCGATGCGCTGCCGGGCGGACCTACGCGGCAGACTGTAGACATCGGCCATGAACTCCAGGTTTTCCCGGACCGTGAGATCTTCGTAAAGCGAAAAACGCTGGGTCATGTAGCCGATTTTTCGCTTGATGGCTTCGGCTTCGCCGGGAATACGGTGCCCCAAGACTTCGGCCTCACCCTCCGACGGCGTCAGCAGACCGCACAGCATGCGGATCGTGGTCGATTTGCCGGAGCCGTTCGGTCCGAGAAATCCGTAGATCGTGGCGCGGGAAATGGCGAGATCGACGTGATCGACGGCGATGACGGTACCGAAACGGCGCGTCAGCCCGCGCGCCGTGATCGCATAGTCGCCGCTCATGGCCGCTCGGACCGCCCAACGGCCGAGAGTTCAGCCTCGACCGGAAGCCCGGCCGGCACGTTTCGGACCGTTTCGCTCAGATAGATTTTCGCGACATAGCTTAGACGCCGCCGGTCGCGCTCGGTCAGGGCGAAGAAGGGCGTAAAGACGGGATCCGAACTCACCATGCGAACGGTGCCTTGAAACGGCTCGGCGACACCGTCCAGCCAAACCCGGGCGGCGTCTCCGGGCATGACGGATACACGGATCGGTTCCGGAATGTAGACCCGTGCATAGGGCGCAGCACCGGAGAGCAGCACGGCCAGCACGGCGCCGATTTGCGGCTGATTTCCGAGCTTGAGCGGCAGGCTGTCAAGACGCCCCGCCACAGGCGCCCGCACGGTCAGGCGTTCCAGATTGGTTTCGGCGACTTGCACGGCCGCCTCGGCGGAGGCCAGCGCCTGGCGCGCCTGCTCCACTTCTTCCACACGGGTGCCGGCTTTGAGCTCCTCGAGTACGGCCGAAGCCGAGTCGCGCTCGGCAAGAGCGGCTTTAAACTCTCTTCTTGCCCGGTCCACCTCGTCCGGACTGATGAGCTTACGGGGCAGCAACTCGTTCACCCGCTCGAATTCGCGACGGCGTACTTCGTACACCTGATGCGCGCCTTCGAACCGCGCCTCCGCCTCCCGGATGCGCTCGATCCGGGGTCCCCTTTCCAGTTCCTGCAACCGGGCGGCAGCCCGATCCCGCGCCGCCGCCGCCTCGTTCAGCCGAGCCTGTTGCCGTGCCGGATCGAGGCGCACCAGAACTTGCCCCGATTCGACCCAGTCGCCTTCTTCGGCCGGAATTTCGACGATAGGCTCCGATACTTCGGCAATCAACTCCACTCGATCCCATTCCAGAATGCCGACCACGCGGCGGCTCGATTGGTCCTGTCCGCAACCGAGAAGCAGCAGCGCCGCCGCAAGGACTGAAGCATTGTAAATTGGGCGTATCATTCGCTCATGGTAACCGCTTTCGGCCATGTTCAGCCATCGAGCAAGATCGAAAGCGAATCGGAAGCCGACAGCTCTCCCGTTTCCCCGGTCTAAGCCGTATCATTCCACCATCATCGACATAAGGCTCGACCACGATGCGCGAACACACACCAAACACCGTCTACCTCAAAGACTACACGCCGCCGGACTATCTCATCGAAACCGTCGATCTTTTTTTCGAATTGGACGAGGAAAATACTCGCGTCACCGCCAAGCTTCGGGTGCGGCGGAATCCGGAATCGCCGCGCGAGCACCGGGAACTCGAACTGAACGGCGAACAGCTCTTGCTCGAATCGATCCGGCTGAACGGCCGCAATTTAAGCGCCCCCGAGTATCGTCTGACCGAAGAGACCCTGGTTCTCCCCAGCGTTCCGGACCGTCCGTTCGATCTCGAAATCGTCACCCGCATCAACCCCAAAGCGAACACCGCCTTGGAAGGGCTTTATCTCTCCAAGGACATGCTCTGCACTCAGTGCGAAGCCCAAGGGTTCAGGAAGATCACGTATTTCCCCGACCGCCCGGACGTGATGGCCAAATACACGACGACCCTGGTCGCGGACAAATCGCGTTATCCGGTGCTGCTGTCCAACGGCAACCGCATCGCGACCGGCGAGCTGAAGAACGGCCGCCATTGGGTGAAATGGGAGGACCCCTTCAAGAAACCATCCTATCTGTTCGCGCTGGTCGCGGGACGGCTGGAATGCCTCGAAGACTGTTACGTGACGGGCTCCGGCAAGGAAGTCACCTTGCAGATCTTCGTCGAAAAGCACGACCTCGACAAATGCGATCACGCCATGCAATCCCTCAAGAACGCCATGCGCTGGGACGAGGAGAACTACGGGCGGGAATACGACCTGGACCTGTACATGATCGTGGCGGTAGGTCATTTCAACATGGGCGCCATGGAAAACAAGGGGCTCAACATCTTCAACACCAAGTACGTTCTGGCCCGGCCGGACACCGCTACGGACGCCGACTACGAGCATATCGAGGGCGTCATCGGCCATGAGTACTTCCATAACTGGACCGGCAACCGCATCACCTGCCGGGATTGGTTCCAGCTCAGCCTCAAGGAAGGCTTGACCGTGTTCCGCGACCAGGAGTTCAGCGCCGACCGGACTTCCCGAGCCGTCAAACGCATCGACGAGGTCAACATGCTGCGCACCCGGCAATTCGCGGAGGACGCGGGCCCCCTCGCCCATCCCGTGCGACCCGAGTCGTATATCGAAATCAATAATTTCTATACCTTGACCGTCTACGAAAAAGGCGCCGAAGTGGTCCGCATGATCCAAACGCTGCTCGGCAAGGACGGCTTCCGCAACGGCACGGATCTCTATTTCCAGCGCCATGACGGACAAGCGGTGACCTGCGACGACTTCGTCAGGTGCATGGAGGACGGCAACGGCGTCGATCTCACGCAGTTCCGCCGCTGGTACAGCCAGGCCGGAACGCCCGAAGTGCGTATCGCCGCCGATTACGATGCGGAAACCCAAGCTCTCAATCTTACCGTGAGGCAAAGCTGCCCGCCCACGCCGGGCCAACCGGTAAAGACCCCGTTCCACATTCCTTTGGCAATAGGCCTGCTGGCGCCGGACGGCACGGAGCTGCCCTTGCAGCTCGAGGGCGAATCCGAGCCGCATCGGCAGAAAACCCGGGTGCTGGACGTAAAGGAATCCGAACAGCGCTTCCGCTTCGTCGGTCTGCCGGAAAAACCCGTGGTCTCCGCCCTGCGAGGATTTTCCGCACCGGTCCGGCTGCATCTGAAACGCGGCTACCAGGAACTCGCTTTCCTTTTCTCCCGCGATCCCGATCCTTTCAACCGCTGGGACGCCGGACAACAGTTGGCCACCCAGGTGATCCTCGATCTCGTCGGCCAATTCTCCAAGGGAGAGACGCCGGAAACCGTCGATAGCCATCTCACCGAGGCCTATCGGCAGGTGATTTCCGATCACTGGCCCGACTTGTCCTATCTGGCGTTGCTATTGACCCTGCCGTCCGAGGAATACATCAGCGCATCGATGAAGGTGATCGATCCCGATGCCGTTCACCAAGCCCGGCAAACCGTAAAACGGGCGCTGGCTCGCACCTTGGAACAGGAATTCCGCCGCCTGTATCAGACACATCATCTCGACGAGGCCGGCCGCTTCGACGCCGAGGCCGTCGGCCGGCGCCGGCTGAAGAACGTCTGTCTCGCTTACCTCGGCGAGCTGGAGACCGAAGAAGCTTATCGCCTCAGCGTCCGGCAGTTCCGCGATGCGCGCACGATGACCGATCAAATCTCGGCGTTATCGACGATCGTGAACAGCCGCAATCCGGAAAAAACCGATTGTCTGGCCGAGTTCTACGAGCATTGGCGGGAAGAAGACCTGGTGATCGACAAGTGGTTTACCCTGCAGGCCACCTGCCGTCTACCCGGAACATTGGATCGGGTCAAAGAATTGCTTTCGCATCCCGCTTTCGACTTGAAAACCCCAAACCGGGTTCGTTCGCTGATTGGCGCGTTTTCCCAGGCCAACCCGGTCAATTTCCACGTCCGCGACGGCGCGGGCTACGCGTTTCTCGCCGACCATGTCATCGCCTTGAATGCCTTGAATCCGCAAGTGGCCGCCCGAATGCTGACGGCCTTGACGCCATGGCGGCGCTACGACACGGAGCGGCAGCAATCGATGCGCCAGCAACTTCAGCGGATCGCCGGAATCGAGAATGTTTCGAAGGATGTCTACGAGGTAGCGATGAAGAGTCTGTCCTGAGCAGTCCGACGGATAATCCGGAGGAAAAAGCACTAAAAAAGCGTTGCGCTTGAAATGAGCATCGAGGTCTCGTATACCGGTCGCGGTTGCAAGGCCCCTTGCAGCTCGTTTTTCGACTGCTCAAAAACTAGCAACGTAGAATGGGCACGGTTAACCGCTCATCCTACGTTGCATTTGGCTGCCTAATACGCTTGGTGATAGGGTCGGGACCGGTAAAGCAGCTCGTGCCGGCCTTTATCGGTAAGAGGAGTTGGTGGAATCCTCGGCTATGGCCTTGGCGGCCGTGGCGTATTTGTCGTGCTCGCTTCCTTTGACCATCATCAAAGTGATCGCGACTGCAATGATGACACCGCCAATGTAGAACCAGAAGTAGTCTTTCTCTTTTTCCATTACGGCTTCCTCAGAATAGTTTTTTGCGAATGATTGTTTTTATTACTGCGCCGGAATTGGCGCGCGGGTATACAGTAACCAATGGAAATTCTGCGTTTCTTGATTTAAATCAAAAAAGGCCGAGATTGGCGGAGGCCCGTCACAGTACACGTCCGCACGGCGTCGCTTTTTCCGGTACGCCGGCATTCCTAGGCGATCTGCAAACCGTGATGCAACCATGACGCCGTACCGCACCAAGCCTCTTCCGATCGAAGGACTACCGCCCGGCATCCCTTACATCATCGGCAACGAGGCGGCGGAGCGATTCAGTTATTACGGCATGCGTGCGGTGCTGGTGGTGTTCATGAGCCAATACCTGATGAGCCCTGCGGGTTATCCCGATCCTATGAGCGAAGAGGAAGCCAAGGGCTATTTTCACTTATTCGTCTCGGCCACTTATTTCACCCCGATCCTGGGGGCGCTGCTCGCCGACGGGTGGCTCGGAAAATACCGCACGATCATCGTGCTGTCGCTGGTTTATTGCTTGGGGCACTTGGCCCTCGCACTGGACGACACCCGCACCGGGCTCCTGATCGGACAAAGCTTGATCGCATTGGGCGCGGGCGGCATCAAGCCTTGCGTTTCCGCCCACGTCGGCGATCAATTCGCGAAAACCAACCGGCATTTGCTCAGCCGGGTTTATAGCTGGTTTTATTTCGCCCTCAATTTCGGCGCATTCACATCGATGCTGGTGACGCCTTGGTTGCTGGAGCACTACGGTGCCTCGACAGCGTTCGCGCTGCCGGGAGTCCTGATGCTCATCGCTACGGTCATTTTTTGGTCGGGCCGTTACCGCTTCGCCCACATTCCTGCCGGCGGAGTCGCTTTCTTGCAGGGAATATTGAGTCATGAGAGTTGGCGGATCCTTGCCCGGCTCGGCGTCATCTATGCGTTCGTAGCGATGTTTTGGGCACTGTTCGATCAGACCGGTTCGTCTTGGGTGCTACAGGCCCAGAAGATGGATCAGACATTTCTGGGCTACCGGATTCTGCCCTCGCAGATCCAGGCAGCCAATCCGTTGCTCATCATGATTCTGACGCCGCTTTTCTACTACGGCATTTATCCGAGCCTGGAACGTCGCATGCCTGTCACGGCGCTGAGGAAAATCGGCGCGGGCATGTTGCTGGCGGCTTTTTCATTCGCATTCGCGGCTTGGATTCAGCGTGCGTTGGATGCCGGCGTTTCCCTGTCCATCGGTTGGCAGCTGCTCAATTATGTCGTTCTGACCGCATCGGAAGTCATGGTGTCGATCACCTGTCTGGAGTTCTCCTACACTCAGGCTCCGCCAACCATGAAATCCTTCGTGATGTCCTTTTTCATGGTCTCCGTCGCCGCCGGAAATCTTTTCACCAGCGCAGTCAACTTTTTCATTCAGAACCCCGATGGTACTTCGAAACTGGCCGGAGCCGATTATTTCTGGTTTTTTTCGCTGCTGATGCTCGCCACTGCGATCATGTTCGCCGCCGCGAGCCGCCACTATCCCGAAGCAGCTAGAATGGCGGATGTTTGACGTTCCGAATTTTCGGCCGGAGGCCAGAAGCTTTGCGCTAGGTTCATGTCGCTCAAAACTTACTTAACCAAGCTATTTAGTCTATTTTTCGCTATAAACCCACGCCCATACGGATGAAGTGCCCAAAATGACAGCCGAGACCATCTCTCCTCAACCCGTTGCGGTAGCGCGACAAGCATTACGACGCCTGACGGAATCGGGTTTGCCGCCTACCCCGGATCATTATGCGGAGCATTATTATCTGATCGCCGGGGAATTGAGCGGACAAAAGCCGGAGCCATCGCCGGGTGAATCGACACCCGAGGCCGAAGTAACCGCCGCCGTCGACACGATCTTGCAGATTCTTACCGACACGACATTCGGTCTCGCCGCTGAGTTGGGGACGTTCGATGGCCACTTTCAGAAGCTTTTCAACGAGAAGAGCGCCGATACGCAAGACTTTTCGGTGGAGCAGGCGCTTAGCCAAATCATGAAGACGCTCTCCCAGCTCAGGCAAAGAGTCGCCGACTCCCAGGCCGAGTTACGGGAAACCCAGCAATTGCTCCAACGCGTCCAGGATGAAATAAAGGAAAGCCGAAGCTTGAGCCGAATCGATCCGCTGACGGGCATTTTGAACCGGCGCGGTCTCGACATCGTCCTGACTCGCGAATTCACGCGAAGCCGGCGTCAGAAAGATCAGATATCGATCGGCCTGATCGATATCGACTGGCTCAGCCAGATCAATGACGCCCATGGTCGTGACGCCGGCGATCAGGCGCTGACCCATTTGGTCACGGCAGCCCGCGGGCTGTTGCGAACGCAGGATATTTTCGCTCGCTTCGGCGATGAGGAATTCGTCGCCGTTTTCCCGGGCGGCAACGCCTCGGGAGCCACATTCGCTCTTGACCGTCTCCGTACCTTGCTGGACCGGATTCCATTGCGATACAACGGCAAAGCCATCCCGGTGAAAATCAGCGCAGGCGTTGCAGAAATGCATCCCAGCGACACCCTATCCGATCTGATGCAACGAGCCGAACGCTGCCTCCTCAAAGCGAAAGACAGCGGACGCAATTTGGTCATCAACGAGACCGACTTAGGCTGAGACTTGAACCCGGAAACGGCGCCGCGAGCCCCGGTCGGAACACCGGCTCAACCGGTACAGTCGAGCACGATAACGCGTTCTGGAGCTTCGAGGCTATTTCGCCGGACTGCAAGACTCAATGGCATCTCCTCGTTTTTCTCATGCGATCGGGTTCGATGATGCGCCTTTCGACCGGCATCATCGGGGCGATGTCATGATCGTAGGCGCCTTCTACGCGGGCTCTCGTCTTGACGGCGTCCTCTCGGGAAAAGTGCGCCGGGACGGTGCGAACGCGACTCGGATATTGGCTCAACTGATTACGGGTTCTCGCTTTTATCCCCATCTTCAGGCCGTTTTGCTTCAGGGAATCGCTTTCGCCGGATTCAATGTCGTCGACATACACCGGTTGCAGAAAACACTGGAACGGCCGGTGCTCGTCGTAGCCCGCCATCTCCCGAATCTCGATAAAATCCGCGATGCCTTGCTCGATCATGTTCGGGGCGGACAACGAAAATGGCGGCTTATCGAACGGGCCGGACCGATGGAGCCCATCGCCGGAGTTTACGTTCAGCGTGCCAGCTTGTCGGTAAGGGAAACCGAAGCTCTAATCCGGCTGCATGCGGTTTATGGCCGGCTGCCGGAGCCTTTGCGCACCGCTCACATCATCGCCGGCGGCATCTCCCGGGGCGAGAGTACCCATCGCGCCTGAACATCCGAGGCCCCCTGCCCTCGTGACTATTTCTTGATCTGCCCGGAGAATTTATCCGAATGCTGAATCTCAACAGGGGACCGGAGGCCAAATGAATACCTTTTTTGTTCGGGCGCTGCTAGTTTCGATGGCAATGACGGCCTTAACCGGTTGTACTTCGCTGAGCCTGGGCGGAACCGACCGGCCCATGGCGTTTCACGATACCCGCCTGCAATATGCCCTTCTGACGGACGATCGGGAAAAGCTCAGAAGGGATTTCGACATGTTTACCGAACCGACCTTCACCGAGCGCGCGGTGGCGGGCTTGGTGCTGCCTTTCGGCGCCGCCATAGAGACCCTGTTCTGGCCGGTTTCCTACGGCATTACAACCTATCTCGACGAGTACGATCCACGCCGATGACACCGGCAGGACTTTCCCACAGGAGGGATGTCATGAAAGCGATGGTCCTCGAACGAATTTCCAAGCTGGCCGAGAATCCGGCGCCGCTGGCCCTGGCGGATTGGCCAAAACCGGTTCCGCATTCCGACGAGTTGCTGATCAAAGTCTCCGCCTGCGGCGTCTGCCATACCGAATTGGACGAGATCGAAGGCCGCACGCCCCCGCCCCGGCTACCGGTGATCCTAGGGCATCAGGTCGTAGGCCGAGTGGACGAACTCGGGTCTTCGGCCACCGGTTTTTCCGTCGGCGATCGCGTAGGCGTCGCCTGGATTCACTCGGCCTGCGGAATCTGCGCCTATTGCCGGGCAGGAAACGAAAATCTTTGCGAGCAATTCGAAGCCACCGGGCGTGACGCCCATGGCGGCTACGCGGAATACATGACGGCACAGGCAGAGTTCGTGTTCGCCATTCCCGACGCGTTCTCCGACGTCGAGGCCGCGCCCTTGCTGTGTGCCGGCGCGATCGGCTATCGCTCGCTCAAACTGACGGAACTCAAAGATGGCGAGATCCTGGGGCTTACCGGATTCGGCGCGTCGGCCCATCTGGTCCTGATGATGGTCCGCCACCGTTATCCGGGAACGCAGGTATTCGTGTTCGCCAGAAATCCGGAGGAACGCGCCTTTGCCCTGGAGTTGGGCGCGGCATGGGCCGGCGACACCGACGACGAGCCTCCGGCAAAACTGGACGCCATCATCGATACCACGCCGGTTTGGAAGCCCGTGGTCGAATCCCTGAGGCATCTCGCCCCCGGCGGAAGGCTGGTCATCAATGCGATCCGCAAGGAGGATGCCGATAAGGATTCTCTGCTACGGCTGGAGTATCCGAGCCATCTGTGGATGGAAAAGGAAATCAAGAGCGTGGCGAACGTCGCCCGAAGCGACGTCGGCGATTTTCTGGCCTTGGCCGCCGAGATTCCCATTCGCCCCGAAGTCGAAGAATACGCGCTGGAAGATGCCAATCGCGCGCTGCTCGACCTCAAAATGCGCCGGATTCGTGGAGCGAAAGTGCTGCGGGTGGCGTGAAAAGCGCCATGGACAGTCCGCACGCTAGTCCGCGGCGATCACATCCCGACAGCCTGCCTGTAGCAATAATCGAACAGCAATTGCCATTCCCGCAGTTGAATCTTTCGGCACAGGTTTTCGCCTCGGCTTTTTCCCGTTCGGCTGGCCTCGCAAAGATCGACGAACCGATGCGGGTCCCAGCGCTTCTGCTCGAGCAAGAATCGCGTCTCGGGAAGGGGCGAATCTCGCTCCGCGAGATTTTTTGCAGCCTCGCATAAATCCGGAAAAACCGGATGTTGTCCTACCCGATCGAACCAATACTTGCTGTTCCAGCTATCCGGCTCTCGGCGGTGCATGATGCCGTGCCAATAGCTGCCGGTGGAGGTAGAGACGGATTGACTGATGCGATGGCTCTCTTCGAGATAGTCGTGATAAAGCCACAAGCCGGCGAGACAGCATTTGGCCATGCCGACATCTTTTACCGGGCGAGGAAGAAATGCCTGCTCGACCGACAATGCCTGAAGCAAGGGAAAAGCCTTATCGTTAGGCGTACCCGGACCGAGCGAATTCAATCGCTCTTGGTCTAACAAGGGCTGAAAAACCGGGCCGTATTGCGCTGGATCGAACATAGACGGACTCCTTGGCAGTTCATTGCAGAATAAATGATCCGTTAGAAGCACCGCAACGTTTCGTCAGCTTGCCGGTTAAGACGAACGGAATGGAGAAGCGCCGGGTGGGAAACACGGCCCAAGACCGTGCTTCCTCGGCTTTGGATAAGCTATTCGATGACGGGAACCTTATAGGCCAGTGCGCCTATGGGACCGGTTTTACCCTTGAAATTGGCGTGGCACATTACACACTTTTCCATCACGACCGGGACTCCTGTGGCCATATAAAGATAGCGCTTGTCGCCTTCCTTGATCACCCGCGTATAGTATTCGTCACCGGACAATAGCTTTTCCTTCGCCGTCTCTTCGAAATTTCCCGTCGGACGGTTTTCTTCGGGATTGGTCAGTTGATCCGTCAATCCGATCAGGCGGGCCTCATGAAACCCGTTCTTCTTCATTTCCGCGAACAACAGCTTCGACGCCGTTGCTGCCGAAATGGAGGACGGATTTTCCACATAATGCTCGGTAATCAGCACGACCGCGGTCTTGTACAACGCATCGAGCATTTTGACCTGGTCGATTGTGCGTGCGACAGCCGGATCTTCGTTGGCACCCGCGGTACCCGCCACAGCGGCCAATAGCAAAGCAGAGAGCGAACACTTGAGTCTCATTTGGTTTTTCCTCTTTTTCTTTCTATGGGATGTGTGGAATTTAAGTCGCCGGACATGCGTGCTACACGCATCATCCGTCGGACAGCTTCCCGGCCATGACGGGAAAGCATCCGCCTTTCATTTTGGTTTTCGGTCGATACAGTGTCAAATCGTTTTGACAGATCATGTCTGATTAGAGACGCACGTCAGGGTTTTCAGGCCGATAGTTTGTGTTTCGCAAATCGGCCGGGTTATAGTCTCGCGGCTCTGAAACTATCTTTTTTTCGCTTTAATCTCACGTAGTTACGACTTTTTCAATGAAGCCGACCTTATGTCCGCCCGTCATGGCGGTTCTGCTTTCAGCTGCTCTTGTCTTTCCGGCGTTCTCCGATGATGACGACCCCGACGCGAAAGCGCGTTCCGACCGGCCGGCGTCGATTCAAAAAAGCGAACCCGAGTCCCGCAGTGCCGCGGCGGTCCGAATGACAGCGGAGCAACAAAAGGCTAGCGGCTTGACCGTCGAGGTTTTGAACGCATTGACGTTTCACCCGGAGATAATGGCCTACGGCAAAGTAGTCGACATTCAGCCTTTATTGGCTTTGCACGTTCGTTATCAAACGGCGGGCACCGAGGCCGAAATCGCAAACGCCGCCGTCGAGTTGGCTCAAAAAAACCGCAACCGGCTGACGACCCTGCACCGCGAGGACATCGTGGCCAGCCGCGATTTGGCGCAAGCCGAGGCGCAATATCAGGCCGATCGAGCCAAGCTCGAGGCCGCCCGCCGACTGATGAGGGAGATTCGGCACGAAGCCCGGCAGGCCTGGGGCGACGAACTAACCCGCATCGCCTTCGACGGCGAATCGCGTCTGTTTCAGGATTTCTTGAGCCGGAGCCGGGTATTGCTTCTGATCGCCTTGCCGAGCGGCCAATCCTTGCCGCCCGACAAGCGATCTCTGTTCGTCGCCCGTGAAAACGACCGGAGCGCGGCACACCGGGCAGAACTCATTTCTCCCGCCCCGAAAACCGACGATCTCGTGCAGGGCGAAACTTTTTTCTTTCATGCGCCAAGCGACCGACTGCGCGCCGGAATGAGAGTCAATGCCTGGCTGCCGACCTCCGGTGAGCCCTTGACCGGCATCGCCATGCCACTGTCGGCCATCGTTTGGCATGCCGGAAAACCCTGGGCCTACCGCCAGTCCGACGACCGCACATTCATCCGCACCGAAATCACCGCCTACCGCGAGCACGCCGATTTCTGGTTCGTCGACCACGGCTTTGCCGCCGGCGACAAGATCGTCGTAACCGGCGGACAGTTATTGCTCTCGGAGGAGTTCCGCGGAAATATTCCGGACGAGGACGACGACTGATGCTGTCTGCCATCATTCGCTTCGCCGTGCACCGGCGCGGAGTGGTCGTTGCACTCTCTCTCCTGCTGCTGATTTACGGCGCGCTCCGTCTCGGTCAGGCGAACCTCGACATCTTTCCCGAATTTTCCGCCCCCCGCGTGGTTATTCAGACCGAAGCACCGGGTCTTACGGCCGAACAGACGGAAACTCTCGTCACCTCGCGCATCGAAAGGCATCTTGCGGGGTTGGTCGGTCTGGACAGCATCCGGTCCGAATCCATCCAGGGCCTCTCGGTGGTGACGGCCGTCTTCGAGGAAGGCACGGACATTTACCGTAACCGGCAGCTGGTCGGCGAGCGCCTGAACATGCTCGCCGGCAAACTGCCCGTAGGCGCCGGTCCACCGGTGATGGTACCGCTTTCATCGGCCTCCGCGACGGTTCTCACTATCGGACTTAGCTCGCCTTCCCACAGCCTCATGGAGCTTCGCGATCTGGTGGACTGGACCATCGTGCCGCGTTTGCTGGCCGTACCGGGCGTTGCGGATGTGAACGTATTCGGCGGCGAAATCCGCCAATTGCAGATTCAAATCGATCCGGCCAGGCTGCGCCGCTACGGCCTGGCTGCCGGGGATGTCGTGCTCGCAGCCCGCCAGGCGACCGGCATGCCGGGGGCCGGGTTCGTGGAAAACGACAACCAGCGGATCAGTTTGAACATCGTCGGCCTTCCGGCGGCCGAGGAGACCTTGAGGCAAGTCGTACTGTTGCGCCAGAACGGCGCGAATATCACGCTGGCGGATGTCGCGACCGTAACCACGGCGCCTAGACCGCCCATCGGCGCAGCAGCCGTCGGCGGAAAGCCCGGCATCGTCATGATGGTGATCGGTCAGTACGGCGCCAATACGCTGAGCGTCTCGCGAAACGTCGAAAGCGTGCTCGAGGAGTTCGAGCAGCTCTTCGCCAAACGGGCTATCGATTTCCACCCCCGGCTATTCCGGCCGGCGGATTACATCGAGCGATCCTTGCAAAATCTCGCCGGGCATTTGCTGGTGGGCGGCTTTCTGGTGGTCTCGGTGCTTTACGCATTTTTGTTCGATTTCCGCACCGCATTCATCTCCGCTGTCGCCATTCCGCTTTCATTAGCCGCCGCCGTGGTGACCTTGCTGAACCTGGGTGTCAATCTCAACATCATGATCTTGGGCGGACTCGCGATCGCCTTGGGCGAGGTGGTTGACGACGCCATAATCGACACTGAAAACATTTTCCGCCGCCTCCGGGAAAACCGGCTAAGGCCGAATCCGCGTCCGACTTTCCGCGTGGTCTACGATGCCTCCATGGAGGTACGCAGCTCCGTGGTGTACGCCAGTTTCATCGTCGCATTGGTATTTGTGCCGCTCCTGACGCTCGGCGGAATTGCAGGACGCTTGTTCGCTCCGATCGGTCACGCCTATATCCTCGCGATTCTCATGTCCCTGCTCGTAGCGCTGACGGTAACGCCCGCGCTTTGCTACATGCTCTTGAAGAGCGGCAAGACCGACAAGATCCCGCCGCTGATTCGGCTGCTTCAGCCCAAATACGCCTCCCTGCTGAGATCCGTTGCAAAACGGCCGAGAGCAACGCTGTCGATCAGCGCGGTTATTTGCGGATTAGGGATTCTGGCGTTGACCGATCTCGGCGGAGAATTCCTGCCCCGACTTCGAGAGGGCCATTACATCGTACACACGAGCAGCCTTCCTGGCACATCATTGAAGGAATCGCTCAGAATCGGCGGGCTGCTGACCCGGCAATTTCTCGAGATCCCGGAAGTCGAATCGGTCTCGCAATGGGCCGGCCGAGCCGAGCGCGGTGCCGACACTTACGGCAGCCACTACAGCGAGTACGAAGTTCGGCTGAAGCCGCTTTCAGGCGAAGCTCAACAATCTGTGCTGAACCGGCTCAGACAGATCTTGGACGATTTTCCGGGAATCCTGTTCGAAGCGAACACCTTTCTGACCGAGCGGGTCGACGAAACCATTTCCGGTTACACGGCACCGATCGTGATCAATCTCTACGGAAGCGACCTCGATCAACTCGATCAGAAAGCGCGCCAGATCGCCGATCTTGTCCGAACCATTCCCGGCGCCATCGACGTACAACTGCGATCGCCTCCGAGCACGCCTCAGCTTCAAATCCGGCTGAAACTCGACGATTTGGCCGCTTATGGCTTGCGTCCGATGGAAGTGGCCGATGTCCTGCAAACGGCTTTGCAGGGACGGATCGCGGGCGCCTATTACTTGGACAATCGCGCTTACGAGGTAGCGGTGATTCTGCCGCCGGAATTGCGGCACCGGCCGGAAACGGTAGCGCACGTACCGCTGCGCACCGCGGATGGTCTTATCGTGGAATTGAGCCAAATCGCGGAGATCCAGCAGGTCGGCGGACGGTATAACATACTTCATCGGGGCGGCCAGCGTGTGCAGACCGTCACGGCAAACGTGGCCGGTCGGGACACGGCGTCGTTTATGGAAGAACTTCGCCGGCGAACGCTCACCGCCATCGATTTTCCGCCGGACGTCTATCCCGAGTTCAGCGGCGCCGCCGTGGAGCAAGGTAAAGCACGCCGGGAACTGACGGTCCATGCGCTGCTGTCGGGTGTTGGCGTTATGTTGCTGATTTTTTTGGCCATCAACAGTGTGCGCCATACCCTCCTCACCTTGGTGAATCTGCCTTTTTCGCTGGCCGGAGGCGTTGCTGCCGCATTCCTGACGGGCAGTACGCTTTCGGTCGGGTCGATGGTAGGGTTCGTCACCTTGTTCGGAATCACGGTACGCAATGCGATTATGCTGATTTCCCATTACCGGCATTTGGTAGAACGGGAAAACAAGTCGTGGAATCTGGAAACCGCGATTCAGGGTGCACAGGAACGCCTCCCTTCGATCTTGATGACGGCGCTAGTCACCGCGCTTGCGATGCTGCCCATCGCCGTCGACAGCGACAATCCGGGTCGCGAGATCATGGGTCCCATGGCCGCGATCATTATCGGAGGTTTGGTATCGTCCACCCTTTTCAATCTGCTGCTTATGCCGACGATATTGCTCAAATTCGGCCGGTTCGAAACCCTCGATGAGCCGCCACGTTTTTCTGAGCCGTCGTAGACGCTAGAGCGATTTTTACTGCGGATTAATGTTGAGGATTGTGAAATCGTAGGTCGGCAATCCGTTGCCGACACGCTGGATCGGCGAGGAACTTGTCGGCAATGGATTGCCGACCTACGAGATGCCTTTCGATCCGGCGATTACAGCATGCGAGCCATGACCAGGGCATCTTCCCGGCCGTTTCGGGCCGGATAATAGCCTTTGCGGGTACCGATCTCGTTGAACCCCAGTTGGTGATAAAGTTTGATGGCGGGCTTGTTGGAAGGACGCACTTCGAGAAAAATCGTTTCGGCCTTGTGCTCCTTGGCGACCGCCATGAGTTTCTCGAGCATCAAGCGCCCGTAGCCCTGTCCCTGATTTTGCGGCGACACACAGAGATTGAGTACGTGCGACTCCCCCGCCCCCACCGACGCGATCCCGTAACTTACAACCTGGCCTGCCCTTTCGCCTACCCAGCAACAATATCCTACGGTGTAGCAGTCCCGGAAAGTGGTCGGCTCCCAAGGGAATTCGTATGCACTTTGCTCAATGGCGGCCACCACTTTAAGGTCTGACCGCCGCATCGGACGAATGATCAACTCGGCACTCTTCACGAGGCTGGGAAAGTGTCGGTAATAAAACTCGGTTTCGGCATCATAACTGATGAATTTCCTGATGCGCTCGAACAAGCCGAACAAATCGAACATGGCGGACATAATTATGCTTGTTGTCGAAAAGCCCGCATGGCTAGTTTGAGATCCTCCCATGCCCTACGTTTTTCCGTTTGCGAGCGCAGCAGGTAAGCGGGATGGTAAGTCACCACCAGCGGAATCTGGTCGTAATAATGCACCTGGCCGCGTAGTTTACCGATGGGCGTCGCGGTTTTTAATAAGTTTTGCGCGGCAATACGGCCTACGGCCAGAATAATCTTAGGTTTGATCAAGGCGACCTGCCCTTTCAAATATCCCTCGCAGGCCGCCGCTTCCTCCGGGGCCGGATCGCGATTCCTGGGCGGACGGCATTTGATCACGTTAGCGATGTAAACGGCTTCCCTTTTGAGACCGACGGCCCGAATCATTTCGTTGAGCAATTGCCCGGCCCGCCCCACGAATGGTTCGCCTTGCAGATCTTCCTGTTCTCCAGGCGCTTCGCCAATCACCATCCATTCGGCTTCGCGATTGCCGACGCCGAAAACAGTCTGAGTACGGCCTTGGTGTAGCGGACAGGCGGTACATCCCGCTACGCGGGCCTCCAAATCCGCCCAATCCGGCAGACAACCCGAAGACACAGCATCGATCGGAGGCGAATTCACCGCGCTTATTAGGCTCTCACTCAAGCCATCCGGCGTAGCCTGGGGTAGGTCCGGATTTTCGGCAGCCTCGAACGCGGCACGCCGCCGGGGTACCCAAACTTGGATACCCATCGAATGGAGATAATCCAGGCGTCGTTCATCGCGAGGCATAGGCCGGAACCGTTCTTAGACCGCCTCTTCGCAAAACTCGGGCATTATCAAACGTCTCCCGCCACTTGAGGATGCATGCGTTGCCGCGGCGCCAGGAGTTTGTTGACCGCATTGATGTAGGCCTTGGCCGAAGCGATCACGATATCGGTATCTGCGCCCTGGCCGTTGACGATCCGCCCGCCCTTTTCCAGGCGAACCGTCACTTCGCCCTGAGCGTCGGTGCCGGTGGTGATGTTATTGACCGAATACAGCAACAAGGTGGAATCGGTATGGACTACGGATTCGATGGCCTTGAAGCTCGCGTCGACAGCGCCGCTGCCCTGGGCGGTGCCGCTCACTTCTTCGTTTTCGACCTTGAGCGACACTCGCGCGCAAGGAACCTCGCCCGTTTCGGAGCATACCTTGAGCGCGACAAGCTTAACCCGCTCGTCCTCCGCCTCGACGCCCGCTTCTGTGATCAAAGCCTGCAGGTCTTCGTCGAAGATTTCGTGCTTTTTGTCAGCCAAGTCCTTGAAACGCTGGAATGCGTCATTCAATTCCGCCTCGGTTCCGAACTCTATTCCCAGTTCCTGCATGCGCGTCCGAAAAGCGTTGCGGCCCGAATGCTTGCCCAGCACCATCCGGTTTGCAGTCCAGCCGACTTCCTCCGCGCTCATGATTTCGTAGGTCTCGCGGCTCTTCAAAACCCCGTCCTGATGAATGCCGGACTCGTGCGCAAACGCATTGGCCCCAACGATGGCTTTGTTGGGCTGCACCGGAAAACCGGTGATATTCGAGACAAGTTTGGAACACGCAACGATTTCGCGGGTGTCGATCTCGACTCGGCAGGGAAACACGTCTTTACGGGTCTTGACCGCCATGACGATCTCCTCCAGCGCGGCATTGCCGGCCCGTTCGCCCAAGCCGTTGATCGTACATTCGACCTGCCGCGCGCCGTTCATGACGGCGGATAATGAATTCGCAACCGCCAACCCCAGATCGTTGTGGCAATGCACCGAAAAGATGGCTTTATCGGAGTTGGGAATACGTTCTCTCAAACGCCGGATGGTGGCGCCGAATTGCTCCGGCACGCTGTAACCGACGGTATCGGGGATATTCAAGGTTTTCGCGCCCGCATCGATAACCGCCTCGAGTATTCGACACAGAAAATCTTCTTCCGAACGTCCGGCGTCTTCCGGCGAAAACTCGACATCATCCGTATACTGCCTCGCCCTTTTTACAGCCTTCACGGCATACTCGATCACCTGATCGGGCTCCATGCGCAGCTTTCTTTGCATATGAATCGGCGAAGTCGCGATAAACGTGTGAATACGCGCCCGATTGGCTTCCTTGAGCGCCTCGCCCGCACGGTCGATGTCCCTATCCAAAGCCCGCGCCAAACCGCATACCGTGCTTTCCTTGACCGCCCGAGCCACAGCTTGCACCGATTCGAAATCGCCGGGACTCGCCGCCGGAAAACCGGCCTCGATCACATCCACCCGCAGACGCTCGAGCGCCTTGGCGATGCGCACCTTTTCGTCCCGCGTCATCGAAGCGCCGGGACTTTGCTCGCCGTCCCGCAGCGTCGTATCGAAAATGATGAGTTTGTCGCTCATGATAAAACCTCGTCTATCTCTCGCGGCCTCTCTTCAAGAGGCCCCTGCATTTATGTTCGCGCTTAGGATTTTGGAATGCGTCAAGTCTACTGCCCCTCAGGGCAGGAGACGAAAACGCAGAAGGTCGAGGAATTCAGAGCGGCAGACAGCGCCGACCCGGCCGATGAGTCGGTCGGATTTCCAGCGTTGTAGGTTGGCGATTGAATGCATGGATTTGTGACTGCCTTTCGAGCAACTATATTACTCATCCGAATACCGTACAAGCGCCATAGCGAGGAATACTTTCGCCTTACGACGAAGGACTTTAATGTCAGCAGATTCCCCGTCCCTTCTCAGGTTCGGCGCTCGCTCCGCATTTTACGTCGCCCGAGTAAGGTCAATACCGGCCCCGAAACAGCGTAAGCCGTAAACATGACAAACAGCATCAGGGGCGGATTGGTAAAAATGAAGGCGAATACCAGCATCACGAGGATAGCCCACATGAACGGCACCCGTCCGCGGAGATCCACATCCTTGAAGCTGTAGTAACGGAAGTTGCTGACCATCAGGAGCCCGGTCATCAAGGCTAGTCCGAGCGAGACATAGCGCATGGACTCGCCGGTCAGACCGTAGGTTTCGCTAAACCAGATAAACCCGGCCAAAATCGCGGCGGCGGAAGGACTCGGCAAACCTTGAAAATACCGTTTGTCCGCGGTTGCGATCTGGGTATTGAAGCGGGCCAAGCGAAGCGCTGCACCGGCGGCGTGCACGAAAGCGGCAACCCATCCGATCTTGCCCAGCGTCGTCAGCGACCAGATGTAGGCGACCAAGGCGGGAGCGGCACCGAACGAAATCATGTCGGCCATGCTGTCGTATTCGGCCCCGAAAGCGCTCTGCGTATTGGTGAGGCGCGCCACGCGTCCGTCGAGACCGTCCAGAATCATGGCAATGAAGATGGCCACGGCAGCCACTTCGAAGCGCCCGTTAAAGGCGGCGGTAATGGCGTAGAAACCGGCGAAAAGCGCTGCTGTCGTGAACAAGTTCGGCAAGAGATAGATGCCGCGCCGACGCCTCGCAGGGGGAATTTGTTCTTCCATAGTCCCGCTTTAAGTTGAATCAACCGATAATGCGGGCTAGCTTAACATAGCCCGCCGCCAGTTCGGCGGGTCGAGCACGAACCGATTGGCTCGTGCCCGGCCGAAAGCAAGAATCAGTTCTTGCTTTTATCGACGATTTTGTTGGCTTTGATCCAAGGCATCATGTCGCGCAACTTCGCACCGACCTGTTCGATTTGGTGCTCGCGACCCAGACGCCGCTTGGCCTTCAGCGTGGCGCAACCGGCCTGATTCTCCAGAATGAATTCGCGGGCAAACTCGCCGCGCTGAATTTCGCCGAGAATCTTCTTCATCTCCTTTTTCGTCTCCTCCGTGACGACACGTGGCCCGCGGGTCAGGTCGCCGTATTCGGCGGTATTGGAAATGGAATAGCGCATGTTGGCGATGCCGCCTTCATACATCAAATCGACGATCAGCTTCAGTTCGTGCAAGCACTCGAAGTATGCCATTTCGGGAGCGTAGCCGGCTTCCACCAAGGTCTCGAACCCGGCCTGCACGAGTGCCGTCGCGCCGCCGCACAATACGGCCTGTTCACCGAACAGGTCGGTTTCGGTCTCTTCGCGGAAGGTCGTTTCGATGATGCCGGCGCGTCCGCCGCCGTTTGCAGAGGCATAGGACAAGGCGATTTCCTTGGCCTGTCCCGAAGCGTTCTGATAAACCGCGATCAGGGAGGGTACGCCGCCGCCCTGGGTGTATGTCGAACGCACCAGGTGGCCGGGGCCTTTCGGCGCGATCATGATCACGTCTAGATCGGCGCGCGGCTGGATCTGTTCGAAATGGATATTGAACCCGTGGGCGAACGCCAACGCCGCACCTTGCTTGATGTTCGGTTCGATCTGCTCGGAATAGAGTTTCGCCTGGTGTTCGTCCGGAGCCAGTACCATGATGACGTCGGCTAGTTTCACGGCCTCTTCCACCGACATGACGGTCAGCCCCGCGTTCTCGGCCTTCACTGCGGAGGCCGAACCCGGACGCAATGCGACGATGACCGAAACGCCTGAATCTTTCAGGTTGTTGGCGTGAGCGTGGCCTTGCGAGCCGTAGCCGATAATGGCGACCTTCTTGTTCCGAATAATCGAAAGATCGGCATCTTTGTCGTAATAAACCTGCATGAATGGTCCTCGTGATTTATCGTTTTGGTTGATTACTATTCGTAACGAAATTAAAAACCACATCGTCACCCCGGCAGGGAAGGGGCCGACTAAAGGCCCGTTTGCGATTGGGACTGCCGGGGTCCAGTTTACAGGGACGTAGACGCTAAAACCTTCCGTGGCTTCTGGATTCCGGCACGCCCTGCCGGAATGACGGGTAATACTGGCATTTGTTATACGCTGCAGTCGTCATCGGCATTAGTTAGGCGTGAAGCCCGCGGTCGCCGCGCAGAATGCCCGTTGTGCCGGAGCGCACGACCTCGATGATGGCCTCCTGATCGAGCGTCTGGAGAAACGCGTCCAGCTTGGACTTTTCGCCGGTAACCTCGATGACGTAGCTCACCGGCGTAACATCGATGATTTTTCCGCGAAAGATATCGGTCAGGCGAATGATTTCCTCCCGCGCCCTGTCGACGGCACGCACTTTCACCATCATCAATTCACGTTCGATGTGGGAAGATTCCGAAATATCGATGAGTTTGACCACATCGATCAGCTTGTTGAGCTGCTTGGTAATCTGCTCGATGATCTCGTCGCTGCCGGTGGTAACCAGCGTCATTCGCGACAAGGACGCATCCTCCGTGGGCGCCACGGTCAACGACTCGATGTTGTATCCGCGTGCGGAAAAAAGTCCCGCCACCCGCGACAACGCCCCCGATTCGTTCTCCATCAAAATGGAAATGATGTGGCGCATCAGGCAAGCTCCCTCTCGATGGTGACGCCGGGAGCGAGGCGCATCTCATGGTGAGCCTTGCCGGCCTCGATCATCGGATATACGTTCTCGGTCGGATCGGTCAGGAAATTCATGAATACAGTACGATCCTTCAGCTTGAACGCCTCCTCCAGTGCCGGGCGCACGTCGGCGGGCTTTTCGATGTGCATGCCGATATGGCCGTAAGCTTCGGCCAGCTTGACGAAATCGGGAATGGTCTCCAAGTAGGAGTGGGAGTAGCGGCTTTCGTAGGTGAATTCCTGCCACTGGCGGACCATGCCCATGTAACCGTTATTGAGATTAACGATTTTGATAGGCGTGCGGTATTGCAGGGCCGTAGCCAACTCCTGGATGCACATCTGAATGCTCGCCTCCCCGGTCACGCAGGCCACGTCCGCATCGGGGTGAGCCAGCTTGGCGCCAATGGCCGCCGGCAAACCGAACCCCATGGTGCCGAGTCCGCCCGAGTTGATCCAGCGGCGCGGCTTGTCGAATTTGTAGAACTGAGCCGTCCACATTTGATGCTGCCCGACATCGGACGTTACGAATGCATCGCCATTGGTGACTTCGTACAACTGCTCGATGACGTACTGCGGCTTGATCAGCGGACTATTCCGATCGTAACGCAAGCAGTCCAAGGATTGCCAGCGCGCGATTTGATCCCACCATGCGGTAAGAGCATCTTCATCGGCCCGCTTCTCACTGCTCCCCAGTATCTCGATCATGTCGTCCAGGACCGGGCCGACTTCACCGACGATGGGAACGTCGACACGCACCGTCTTGGAGATAGAAGCAGGATCGATATCGATGTGAATGATCTTCGCATGCGGGCAAAACTGGCTGAGCTTGCCGGTAACCCGATCGTCGAACCGCGCACCGACGGCGAACAGCACATCGCATTCGTGCATGGCCATATTCGCCTCGTAGGTTCCGTGCATGCCCAGCATGCCCAGAAACTGCCGATCGGTGGCCGGATAGGCCCCCAATCCCATCAAGGTACTGGTGATGGGAAATCCGAGTATCCGGGTGATTTCCTTCAACTGTTCGGACGCATTGCCCAATATGACGCCGCCTCCCGAATAGATCATCGGCCTCTTGGCGGAGAGCAACAGCTCTACCGCTTTCTTGATCTGCCACCGATGCCCCTTGACCTGCGGGTTATAGGAGCGGATTGAAACCGAGCGCGGGTACTCGTAAGGAATCTTGAGATTGGGATCGGTGACGTCCTTCGGAACGTCGACCACCACGGGACCGGGTCGGCCGGTGGTGGCGATGTAGAACGCCTTCTTGATGGTCTCCGCCAGCTTGTGCACGTCCTTGACCAGAAAGTTGTGCTTTACACAGGGCCGGGTGATGCCGATAGTGTCGCACTCCTGGAAGGCATCGCTGCCGATGACCGGCAAGGGCACTTGGCCGGTGATGATTACCATCGGAATCGAATCCATGTAGGCCGTCGCGATACCGGTGACTGCATTGGTGGCTCCGGGGCCGGAAGTCACCAGCACCACGCCGGGCTTGCCGGTCGAGCGCGCGTATCCATCCGCGGCATGGGTCGCGCCCTGTTCGTGGCGCACCAGGATGTGCTTCACGTCGTCCTGTCTGAACAGAGCATCGTAGATATGCAATACGGCCCCGCCGGGGTAACCGAAAATGTATTCAACCCCTTCGTCCTTAAGACTTTGGACCAGGATTTCCGCGCCGCTGAGCTCCACGGTTTCAACACCCCTAAAAAAGAATCAGGCGTTTCGAAAACGCCCGTTTCGGCCGAGACAACAAAATAAAAATAGCCGATAACGGTACTCGGATTCGCATACTCCGTCAAGCCGCTGCCACGCGGATGGCGTTCGTTCGATCCTCGCATGACGTTTCCCGGAATTGTACCGTACTTGGACAGCGGAAACGCCTCGATAGTGACCTCAGTGACTTCGGCCACTTACGCAGCGTTGACGAACCGGTACTTTTGTTCTGGATACATTTCCACTTCGAATGGATTGACTCCGAGCATGATGACCCGCGCCGGCGTAACAACTCTCTCGGTATGCACCGCTAGTTGCCGTATGCCGCGCCATCCGCGGATCTTGCGGAACATGATTGTTCAGAAGTGGCGCCCCGGCGGTGTTCATCAAAGCAGCCCAAAGCCTTATTCGACCAAACGGGGTGCGCGTCAGCCTTCTATGCCGTCCGCGTATCTGCACCAATCCCTGGATTTGTCACCAAACACGAGAAAATAAGGATTGAGCAGCGACGGCTTGGTGTTGTAAAGCAGTGGCTGACCGCGCAAGTCGGTCACCTCGCCACCGGCTTCCTTCACTATGCAATGCGCCGCCGCGGTATCCCATTCCGAGGTCAGACCGATGCGGGGATAGAGATCCGCCGCGCCTTCCGCCACCCAGCAGAGTTTCAGCGAACTGCCGATCGATACGAGTCGATGCTCGCCCAGTCGGTTCAGATAGACTGCCAACCCTTCGGTCTGGTGCGAGCGACTGCCGACCACCCTCAGCGGATGATGGGCACTCGTCGTCACTTCGATGTTTTGCGGGGGCGAATCGTCGATCTGCCTGTACGCACCGCACCCCTCGGACGCAAAGTAGCAAAGATCTTTCGCCGGCGCATACACCACGCCGAGCACCGGTTGGTGACGGTGAATCAAGGCCACGTTAACGGTGAACTCGCCGTTTCGCTTGATAAACTCCTTGGTGCCATCCAGAGGATCGATCAGCCAAAAGGTCTCCCAGTCGCTTCGCTCCTCGAACGGCAAACTTTTGGATTCTTCCGAAATGATCGGATAGGCCGGACGCAACGCCGCGAGCCCTTCGACCAGACAGTGATGGGAAGCGAGATCGGCCGCGGTGAGCGGCGAACTATCTTCTTTTACGCCGACGCGGAAATCCGATCCGTAGATCTCGAGGATACGACGCCCGGACTCCTTGGCGAGAGCGACTACGGTCTCGAGAAAGCGGGAGGGTTCTTTTCTGAGGGGCATGGCTTGAAATCCGCAGCTACTCACTGGATACGCTGAATGGAGGGAATCGAAGATAATGACTGAAAGCAACCGAGTAAAATATTAAACCATGATCGATTGGCGAAACATTAGCAGCGTGTTTCTCGATATGGACGGCACGCTGTTGGACCTGAATTTCGATAACCACTTTTGGCTCGAATTCGTTCCGCTGCGTTACGCCGAACGGCACGGACTTTCGGTCGCGGAAGCCAAAGCCGAATTGACACCCCGGTTCAAGGAAACCGAGGGACGACTCGAATGGTACTGCCTGGATTACTGGACTGATCGTTTGTGCCTGGACATCGTAGGCTTAAAAGCCGAAATCGCGGGACTGATAGCGATACTACCTCATGTCACCGACTTCCTCGATGCCGTACGCAAAGCCGAAAAGCGTTTGGTGCTGGTAACCAACGCACACCCGAAAAGCTTGGGTTTGAAGTTGGAGCGAACCTGCCTCCATGGTTTTTTTGACGAAATCTTCTCTTCGCATGCATTCGGATTTCCGAAGGAGCATCCCGGCTTTTGGAAAGCCCTTAGCGCCATAGAACCCTTTTCGGCGGATAAGACGCTACTGGTCGACGACAGCGTGACCGTATTACACGCCGCCCGCCAATTTGGCATCCGGCACGTAGTTGCCGTGAAGAAACCCGATAGCCGGCAACCTCCAAGAAACATCGTCGAATTCGACGCCATTGAGGACTTTCGCGAGCTAATGCCTCCAAGCTGAAATCGACCGCGGCGCCAATCCCCGAAACAAGTCCGTCGCCCCCATTTGCCCGTCCGTCCGCGAGCCGATTCCGGTGTTTACCGAAGGCAATTTACGTACGGAACCATGGGGCTTGAAATTGTCATTCGTTTAAGCTGAAATGCACGTACGCAAGGGAAAGCTGCACCATTCCCATTCGTACTGGCCGTTGGCGCCCCAGTCCCTTCCAATTTCCCCGTTGAGACCGTGAGGAGTTCATTGTGAGCGAACGCATACTTCAAGTTACCGATGCCGAATTCGAGGATAAGGTCCTCAAAGCGAGCGGCCCTGTACTAGTCGATTTCTGGGCCGAATGGTGCGGTCCCTGCAAGATGATTGCACCTATTCTGGAGGAGGTCGCTGGGGATTATGAAGGTAAGCTGACGATCGCCAAGCTCAATATCGACGACAATCCTGGAACGCCCCAGCGCTACGGCGTACGCGGAATTCCAACGCTGATTTTGTTTAAGAACGGCGAAGTGGAAGCCACTAAGGTGGGAGCCTTGGCCAAATCGCAACTGGCTGCATTCCTTGACGCCAATATTTGAGCATCCGGCATGTGCGGGCCGGTTCTGACTAGACGGCCTCGCACGCCTGTGCTAACTTTGGTGTAACTCTTAACGTCGTCCTCTTAACCGGGCCACTTCCGGCCGTTCTCTCCAAGCTCGTCTCTCATACGAGCGCAATTCCTTAGATCATTTACATCTGCTCTTCACTAACGTCTATGAATCTGACCGATCTTAAACGCAAACCCGTTTCCGAACTCATCGAAATCGCTGAATCACTCGACATCGAAGGCGTTGCTCGAACGCGCAAACAGGATTTGATCTTTTCGATCCTGAAAAAACAGGCCAAAAGCGGGGAAGATATCTACGGCGACGGGGTATTGGAAATCCTGAGCGACGGATTCGGCTTTCTGAGGTCCGCCGACAGCTCCTTTTTGGCCGGACCCGATGATATTTACGTCTCGCCCAGTCAGATTCGTAGATTTAGCTTACGAACCGGAGACACGATTTCCGGAAAGATTCGTCCGCCCAAGGACAACGAGCGCTACTTCGCAATGCTCAAGGTCGAGCAAATCAACTATGAGCCGCCGGAAAACGCCAAGCACAAGATCTTATTCTCTAACCTAACTCCCTTATTTCCTGTCGAACGCCTGCAACTGGAGATCGGCAACGGAACCACCGAGGATTTGACCGCTCGGGTGATCGACCTGGTCGCACCGATCGGCAAAGGGCAGCGCGGCTTGATCGTGTCGCCGCCGAAAGCCGGCAAGACCATGATCCTCCAGAACATCGCCCATTCGGTCGCCGAAAAGAACCCTGAATGTTACCTGATCGTCCTACTGATCGACGAACGGCCGGAAGAAGTCACCGAGATGCAGCGCAGCGTCAAGGGCGAAGTCGTATCCAGCACCTTCGACGAACCGCCGGCGCGTCACGTGCAAGTGGCGGAGATGGTCCTGGAAAAAGCTAAGCGCTTAGTCGAGCACAAGCGCGATGTCGTCATCCTCCTCGACTCTATCACCCGCCTCGCCCGAGCTTACAACACAGTGATCCCATCCTCGGGCAAAGTGTTGACCGGCGGCGTGGACGCCAACGCCCTGGAACGTCCCAAGCGCTTTTTCGGTGCCGCTCGTAACATCGAGGAAGGCGGCAGCCTCACGATCATCGCTACCGCACTGATCGATACCGGGTCGCGCATGGACGAAGTGATCTACGAAGAATTCAAGGGCACCGGCAATATGGAATTGCACCTCGAGCGGAAAATCGCCGAGAAGCGCGTTTATCCGGCCATCAATATCAACCGATCCGGAACCCGCCGCGAGGAATACATCGTTCCGGCGGACGAACTGCAAAAATGCTGGATTTTACGCAAAATCCTGCAACCGATGGACGAAATGGCAGCCAGCGAATTCCTGCTGGGCAAACTGAAGGACACCAAGACTAACGCCGAGTTCTTCGACATGATGAAGCGCTGAAGGAGCAAGAAAAGCCCCTCCTTCAAGCCGATCCAAGCCGTTCAGCTCAAAACAAGCCGTATAATCATCCTTCGGACGATTCGCTCGTCTCCCCGATTGCCGGAAGTTCCAGCTTTAGCGCGGCGTACATGTCGTCTTCGACGTCCAGATCGACTTTCTCCAAAATACTTTTTGGGAGCCGTTTGTTCACTTTTGCGCCCAGTTCCACAAAACTTTCCGCCTGCCGGATTAAATTGCCGCGCCCGCGGGTAAGTTTATTCATCGCGTCGTCATAAGTCTTGTGGACGCTGCTGAGCTGGGCGCCCAATTTTTCCAAGTCTTCCACGAATCCGCGCAATTTGTCGTAAATCGAGCCCGCCTTGTCCGCGATCAACTTCGCATTTTCATTCCGCCGCTCGTAGCGCCAAATGTTTTCTATGGTACGTAAAGTAGCCAGCAAGGTGGTCGGGGTCACCACTACGATATTGCTGGAGAACGCATCCGAGAACAGCTTGTCGTCGTGCTGGAAGGCCAGCATGAAAGCCGACTCGATCGGCATGAACAGCAGAATAAAATCCAGAGAGCGCAGCCCATTCAAGCCGGAATAATCTTTCTGCGCCAGGGTTTTGATATGGTTACGCACGGCCAGAACATGCTCGCGCACCGCCGACTCCCGCTCCGGTCCGTCGTCCAGGGAACAGCAGCGGTCGTAAGCCACCAGCGAGACCTTGGAATCGATGATGATGTCCTTGCCTTCCGGCAGGTGCACGATGACATCGGGTCGAAATAAGCGATTTTCGCCGTCGCGATAACCGCCTTGGGTCTCGTATTCGATGCCCTTGCGCAAGCCGGACTGCTCCAACACCCGCTCCAGAATCAGTTCCCCCCAGGCGCCTTGCAATTTTTTGTCGCCTTTCAACGCGCGAGTCAGATTGACCGCTTCCTGGTTGATACGCTGGGTCTGCAAGCGAAGGTTCTCGATCTCCTGGCGCAGGGATGCCCTGTCCTTCGCGTCGTGGAGATGCATTTCGTCCACCTTCTTTCGGAAATCGCCGAGCTGTTCGCGAAACGGCGTCAAAACGCCGTCGAGTTGGCTCTTGTTCTGTTCGGTGAATTTCTGCGTCTTTTCCTCGAGTATTTTCTGCGCCAGATTTTCGAACTGGGTGAACAGTTGAACTTCCGCGTTACGAAGCAGCGCCAGCTTTCCTTCGGTGTTTTTCTCTTCGTTCTCGAGGCGCGTCCTGAGTTCGGCGCATTCCGTCCGCGCGGCCGTAAGCTGCTGGCTTGTTTCGGCCAGCCTGCTTTCCAGTAGCGGGATGCGTCCCGCTTTTTCTTCAGCGACGGCCAAGTCCGTGCTCAACGAATAGACTCGATCTTGGCGATCAGCCAGCTCTTCCGACAATTCAGCAATTTTCTCCGCCTGCTCCTCAGTCAATCGCCGGCACAATTCCGGATGATGTCCTCTGTGGCGCAAAGACGCTATCAGCCATCCGACGGACAGTCCCAAAAGCATGCCGACAGCCAGAATCAGAGAAGGCGGCAGCTTATCGATATTCGCCACCCAATGTGTATTATCCATCGGCCCACGCTGCCCGGAAAAAAGAGCTGATCATCGAGATTTACTGGGGGGGAAGCAACACGACGACCTGATCGTTCTCGCTCGTTCTCAGGACGAACGGACGAAGCGACAGGAGATCATCGGTCAAGATGTTGAGTGCGTCCGTACCGTCGACTGCCTCTTCGGACAACTTCAGGATACCGAAGACATTACGCTCCTCCAAGAAGGCGACACTTCCCAGCCAGATTGGGATGGCTCCCGGCTGCAACTGTTGTCCGCTCGGCCAGAAACGGACGATCAACCACCGCCCGTCGGAAGTCGCCTTGATCATACGAAGAGTATCCACATCGATCTGGTTGAAGTGAGGTAAAACCGGCAAGTCCGCCATTCCGGTCTGAGGATTCAGAAAGTGCAGCGCCTGGGTCGGTGTCAAAGGTTTCGGCTCTTGCCAGCCGAGCTTTGCCAAGTCCGAACGGATAGCATCGATCGACGATGCCCATTGAACACTGAGCGCCTGCTCGGATCGGCCGATCGTCTTCACCCGGCAGGCCGGCAAAAACCGCCAGCCCTGTTCGAGCCAGTGCTCCTCGCTTACGCTTAGAAGCGGTCGCCGATAGTAAAACTCTTCCAGCGAGTGGCTATACCAAACAACCGCCCCGATGCCCACTAGGGAAACCATCACGATCCCGATCAAGCCTCTGATCGGTACATCGCCGTGCCGATGGCGCCGATAGGCCACCCCCAGCAGGACCAGCCAGATCAGAACCATCGACAGAGTAAAGCAAGCCGCGAGAAACTCGCCCGTATCGGCATAGACGCGAGCGAACGCGATAACGGTGACCAGCAGGGTCGCCCCGGAGTAAATCAACCAGCGCCAACGCGGCGTCGCGCTGTCCGCGGTCAACACTGCCGCAAAACCGTACACCGCGCCGCCGTTCAGGACATGACTATCGATCAGCGGATTATCGTCAACGAAACGGCAGACCGTTCCGAGCGCCAACGCGAAAATCAGCGCTCCCAGGAAATGCGCCGCGGCGACAGCTTGCTTCCGGATCAATAACCAGCCGAGCACGACCGCCGAGAAAACCGACACGGACAAGGTCTCGCCCAATTCCTCGAACACGATCAAGGCATAATCGGACCAAGGAGTTCGCCAGGCTTCCAAGGACACAGGCACCGAATCGGCTGGTACCAAGAAGCAGGCCAGCAAACCAGACAGGCCCAAAATCGCCGCCCACACCGATAGGCCGGCGTAATCGCGTTGCTCAGGATCGATGAGGGGAGCGGTGAGACGTCCCAGCAGGGGGTGCTCTCGGCTAAGGTCGAACGTCGCCAGAATGAGCTGGTGCGCCCGGGGCTGGAAGTAAAGATAAAGATGCTTGCTCAACCAGGCCCCGAACCATAGGACCACTAGCAACGCAATCAATAGGGCGGCCAAGCGTCCGGTCACCTTTGACGCCAGATCGAGGGATGCGCCGAAGGCCATGCCCGGCAGCAAATATGCGGGACCCCAGAGAACGGCGGACAACACATTGATATAAACGAACCGCCGCGCCGGCATCGTCAGCATGCCCGCCACCAAGGGGATCACCGCACGGACCGGGCCGACGAAACGCCCGAACAGCACGCTCCGTCCCCCGTAGCGGTGAAAATAATCGATGCCGCGGTCGATCATTCCCGGATAGCGCTTAAACGGCCACAGAGACGACAAGCGATCGCGATAACGCCATCCCAGCCAAAAGCTGATCCCGTCGCCGACTACCGCTCCGGCTATCGCGTAAGCGCAGGTCGGAGCAAAGGAAAGAGCTCCGGCGCCTACGAGCGCCCCGGCGGCGAACATCATGGCGACGCCGGGAACCACTAGCCCCACCACTGCCAAGGATTCGGCCATGGCAATCAAAAAGACCGCTAGGCCGGCGTGGTGTGGATGCAGTGCGATCCATGCGTAAATAGTTTCAAAGCTCAAAGTCGATTGTTTGTTTCAATCCGCGCCCGGCCTCATCCGCCGGACGAAACCCGCCGGGAATAGAGGCCGGCGGATTATTCATTCCATGAACGGGAAATAACCGAGAGGATAGCGATGTCCGGGCATCGTCGTCCAGATTTAACAATTCCCCCTATAAAAGAGGAAGTTTCAGAGTAGCAAGCCGTTCTGGTTAAAGACGCGTAAAGACGCGCTCCGCCGCCTGTAGGGTTTGATCCAGTGTTTCGAAATCATGCGCCGCCGAGACGAAGCCGGCCTCGAACGCGGACGGAGCGAGATAAACGCCTTCGTCCAGCATGGCGTGGAAAAAGCGCTTGAAGCGCTCCTGATCGCAGCCCATGACTTGTTCGAAACTGTCGATGGCCTTCTCCTCGGTGAAAAAGAGACCGAACATGCCGCCGACCCAACTCGCCGCAAATGGAATTCCGGCCTTTAACGCCCGCTCCCGCAAGCCCTCGGTCAGATAGCGGGTTCTTTCGCTCAAGCGATCGAAAAAGCCCGGCGCGGAAATCAGTTCCAAGGTCTTCAATCCCGCCGCCATGGCCACGGGATTGCCGGATAAGGTACCCGCCTGATAAATGGGACCTAGCGGGGCGAGCTTTTCCATGATGTCGCGCCGCCCGCCGAAGGCACCGACCGGCATGCCGCCGCCGATGACTTTGCCGAGCGTGGTCATATCGGGCGAGATGCCGTAATGCGCCTGCGCTCCGCCCATCGCCACGCGGAATCCGGTCATGACTTCGTCGAAGATCAGTACCGATCCGTGGGCATCGCAGACCTCCCGCAGGGTTTCCAGGAAGCCCAATTTCGGCGGCACGCAGTTCATGTTGCCGGCGACCGGTTCCACGATGATGCAGGCGATCTCTCCGCCGAAACGCGAAAACACCTCGCGCACCGCGTCGCCGTCGTTGAACGGGAGAGTCAGCGTGTGTTCGGCCAAACCGGCCGGAACGCCGGGCGAACTCGGCACGCCCAGAGTCAGCGCCCCGGAACCCGCCTTGACCAGAAGGGAATCCGAATGCCCGTGATAGCAACCTTCAAACTTGACGATCTTGTCACGACCCGTGTAGCCGCGCGCCAAGCGGATGGCGCCCATGGTCGCTTCGGTGCCGGAATTCACCATGCGCACCATGTCCAACGAAGGCACCAGCTCGCATAGCTTTTTCGCCATCGTGGTTTCGATAGGCGTGGGAGCGCCATAGCTCAGCCCGCGGTCCACGGCATCGTGCACGGCCTTCAAGACTTCAGGATGAGCATGCCCGACAACCATCGGTCCCCAGGAACCGACGTAGTCGATATATCGGCGTCCGTCCGCACCGAACAGGAAAGGCCCTTCGGCACGTTCCACGAAGACGGGGGTTCCGCCGACCCCTTTAAACGCACGTACCGGCGAATTCACGCCGCCGGGAATATAGGTTTGAGCTTCCGCGAACAATGCGGACACGTCGGCCATAGTCTTCTCTCAATAAATTCTGGAAATCTCTATCTCGAAAACAGCTACCGATACCTGCTCGAATTATTACGTCTTGGGCAAGGTCACACCGGTCTGTCCCTGATACTTCCCGCCACGATCCTTGTAAGAAACTTCGCAAATCTCGTCCGCACCGATAAACAGCACCTGGGCCACCCCTTCATTGGCGTAGATCTTGGCGGGCAACGGCGTGGTATTGGAAAACTCCAGGGTCACGTGTCCCTCCCACTCCGGCTCCAAGGGCGTCACGTTGACGATGATTCCGCAGCGGGCATAGGTGGACTTGCCGAGACATATGGTCAGCACGTCGCGCGGAATGCGGAAATATTCGACGGTCCTCGCCAAGGCGAAGGAGTTGGGCGGGATGATGCACACGTCCGAGCTCACGTCGACGAAGCTGTTTTCGTCGAAGTTCTTCGGGTCCACTATCGCGGAGTTGATGTTGGTGAAGATCTTGAATTCGCTCGAACAGCGAATGTCGTAGCCGTAACTCGATGTTCCGTAGGAAATGACGCGGGAATTCTGCACCTCCCTTACTTGCTGCGGCTCGTAGGGCTCAATCATCCCATATTCTTCCGCCATGCGACGGATCCAGCGGTCTGATTTGATGCCCATGCTAGTCGTTGACGATGGTGATAGTGGGGAAACGCGCACTGTAATCCTTCGCCTTCAAAGCCAATCGGGCCGCCATCTTACGGGCCACGTCCTTGTAGATTTGCGCCGGCTTGCTGTCCGGCTCGGCGACGACCGTGGGATGGCCGCCGTCCGCGTTCTTCCGGATGCTGATGTCGAGCGGCAGAGAACCGAGTAGCTCGACGCCGTATTTTTGGGCCATCTTGTCACCGCCGCCTTCGCCGAAGATCGGCTCGGCATGGCCGCAATTTGAACAAATATGAATGCTCATGTTTTCTACGATCCCCAAGACCGGCACCCCCACCTTTTCGAACATCTTTAGGCCTCTCTGGGCATCCAATAACGCAATGTCCTGAGGCGTGGTGACTATGATCGCGCCGGACACGGGAATCTGCTGCGCCAGCGTCAATTGAATATCGCCGGTACCGGGCGGCAAGTCGATGATCAGATAATCCAGGTTGTCCCACTTGGTGTCCTTGAGCAATTGTTGCAAGGCACCGGTCACCATGGGGCCGCGCCAGATCATCGGTGCGTCCTCCTCGATCAGATAACCGATGGACATGGATTGAACGCCGTAGGCGACCATCGGGATCAACCGGTTTCCGCCTTCGGTATCCGGGCGCCCGGAAATCCCCAGCATGAGCGGTTGGCTTGGTCCGTAAATGTCGGCATCCAGAATACCGACTCGCGCACCTTCCGCCGCTAATGCCAGCGCCAGATTCGCGGCGGTCGTCGATTTCCCGACACCGCCTTTGCCGGAAGCGACCGCGATGATGTTCTTGACGCCGGGCATCGGCTTTAGATTCTTCTGGACCGAGTGGGAAACGATCTCCGTAACGATTTCCACCGTCACCTCAGTCGCGCCGGTTTCCGCACGGAGCTTTTGTTCGATCAGACTCTTGAGTTCGGCGTGGAAACTGGCCGCCGGGTAACCCAGAGCCACTTTCACCCGAATCCGGGAATCGTCTATTTCGATTTTCTTGATCGACTTGGTCGATACCAAATCCCGGTCCAGATTGGGATCCACCAAGGTCTTAAGGGCATTCTCAACATCGGATTGAGTCAGCGGCATTCGAATCTCCGGCATCTCGGGCCAAATAAGGCGTTATTCTACACAATTGGCCGCGAAGCTTAACGGATCAAAGGCTTCTTCGACTGGCGACGCACCAGGTTCGGAGCCCCACTCTACGGCGTCCGCCCTGGCTATGCGCCTCTGAACGCTCGGCCGAAATGTGGGATAATTTTGCGACCCAAGAAAACATTGAATTTCGCCACATGACCACCCATCGAACGATCCTCGTCACCAGCGCCCTACCCTATGCCAACGGCCCCATTCACTTGGGCCATCTGGTCGAGTACATACAAACCGACATCTGGGTGCGATTTCAGAAGATGCGCGGCAACACCTGCCATTATGTCTGCGCCGACGACACCCACGGCACGCCCATCATGCTCAGGGCCGAAAAGGAAGGCATCGCCCCGGAGGAACTGATTCGACGGGTCCATGGCGAGCATCTTAGGGACTTTACCGGTTTTCACATCGAGTTCGACAACTATTACTCGACCCATTCGGAGGAAACCCGGCAGTTAGCCGAAACCATTTACGGTCGGCTGAAAGAACGAAAGCTGATCGAGGACCGCTCGATCGAGCAGTACTATGATCCGGTCAAGGAAATGTTTCTCCCGGACCGCTTTATCAAGGGCGAGTGCCCAAAGTGCCATGCCAAGGACCAGTACGGCGATTCCTGCGAAGCCTGCGGTGCAACCTATTCGCCGACCGACCTAATCAACCCCTATTCCGCCGTTTCCGGCGCGGCTCCGGTGCGGAAGGAGTCGGTGCATTACTTTTTTAAACTTTCGGATTCGCGTTGCCATGATTTCCTAAGCAAATGGACAACCGGGCAACTCACTCCCGAACCCCCACTTCAAACCGAAGCCGCCAACAAAATGGCGGAATGGTTCGAGGCGGGGCTCTCCGACTGGGACATTTCCCGCGACGCGCCCTATTTCGGATTCGAAATCCCCGACGCGCCGGGCAAATTCTTCTATGTCTGGCTGGACGCTCCCATCGGCTACATGGGCAGCTTCAAGAACCTGTGCGAGCGGCTGAATCTCGATTTCGACCAATATTGGAACAAGGATTCGAGTACCGAGCTCTACCACTTCATCGGCAAGGACATTCTCTATTTCCACGCGCTGTTCTGGCCGGCGATGCTGGAACACTCGGATTTCCGCACTCCCACCAAGATCTTCGCCCACGGCTTCTTGACCGTGAACGGGGAGAAAATGTCCAAATCCCGCGGCACTTTCATCACGGCGGAAAGTTATCTCCAGCAGGGTTTGAACCCCGAATGGCTGCGCTATTACTACGCCTGCAAGCTGAATGGGACGATGGAGGACATCGATCTCAATTTGGAAGACTTTGTGGCGAGGGTGAATAGTGATTTGGTGGGGAAATACGTCAATATTGCCAGCCGGACAGCAGGCTTCATTACTAAGCTGTTTGACGGGCATTTAGCTGATAGATTTCCAGATGAATATCCTTGGTATGAACAAGAACTCGTCGGATATGCGGATGAGATTGCCTCACTCTATGAAAGTCGCGACTATGGAAAAGCAATTCGTCTTATTATGCTTCTCGCAGACCTCGGCAATCACTACATAGATGCTCAAAAGCCATGGGAACTCAGTAAGGATTCTTCAAAGAGGGACTACCTTCAACAGGTGTGCACGGTAGGCTTAAATACGTTTAAAGTCTTAACTCTGTACCTCAAGCCCGTTTTGCCTTCTTTGGCAAAAAATGTAGAGACCTTCTTTAATCTTTCTCCATTAGTGTGGACTGATGCTTCAGTGAAGTTATTAAGTCACAAGATAAATAGTTATCAGCACCTCCTCACCCGCATCGACCCTAAACAAATCGAGTCACTCGTGGAAGCCAACAAACAGAACCTGCAAGCCGCCGTCCAGCCGGAACCTCATTCCCAGCAGCGTCACGCCGAGCATCAGCAACACGCGATTCAACCGATCGCCGACACCATATCGATCGACGACTTCGCCAAGATCGATCTGCGCATCGCCCGCATCGCCAAAGCGGAGCACGTGGAAGGCGCCGACAAGCTGTTGAAGCTGACTCTGGATATCGGCAGCGAAACCCGGACGGTGTTTGCGGGCATCAAATCGGCCTACGATCCGGCGAAACTGGAAGGAAAACTGACCGTGATGGTCGCGAATCTCGCGCCGCGCAAGATGAAGTTCGGTCTGTCGGAAGGCATGGTGCTGGCCGCGAGCGACGAACGCGGAGGACCGTTCGTTTTAATCCCGGACGAAGGCGCGCAGCCGGGAATGCGGGTCAAGTAGTCGAAGCAGGCGTGGGAACGGTCGGAGCCGTTCCCACGCCCCTCATCACTCGCCGGTCGTCGGATCGATTACCGTCTTGATTTCCGAAATCCGATTGGCCGGGAAGCCGCCCTCTTGGGCATGCTGCCGGATCATTTCCTCGTTGGGCGCGATATAGACGCAATAGACCTTGTCATCGGTGACATAGCTCTGCAGCCATTGGATTTGCGGCCCCAAGCGGTTCAACACGCTGCACGATTTCTGCGAAATGGCATGCAAATCCTGATCGGACAGTTTTCCCGCTCCAGGAATATCGCGTTCGATTAGATACTTGGGCATGTCAGCCTCCTCTCATTGAGAAAGTAAGCAAAAGTCGTCAAAAAACCGTCGGCACTTCGGAGCCGCGTGATGGCCGCTACGAAGTACATCACATCAGCGACGCTGAAATTCCGCGAAAATCTCCGCCGGCTTTGCTTCGGCCACGCTCTTATACAGCGAGTAAGCGCCAAAACGCATCTGGTGCGGGCGTCCGAGCTTTTCCTTGTAGAAGTCGATAGCGAACTGCTCTTTCAACTCCTTGCCGTCCCAGTGATAGAGCTTCAGGTACTGCTCATTGTCCTTGCCCTTCTTGTCCCAGTTGGCAAGCAGCGACGAAGTGTAGTAAAGCCGTTTCCCGTCCCAGCTCGACGACACCATATTGACTTGCGCGCCGATGTGCTTCTCGTAGATTTGCACCGGTTTGTGCGGATTCGAGATATCGAATGCCCGGGTGTTGCCGTCCATGAAGGTATTCACCCAAAGCCGCTTGTCGTCGTTGGAGATCGAAATATCGACGGGCAACGGCACCTTCGAGGGATCGCCGATATCCGCGACTTCCTTGGCTTGCCACTCGCCCTTGTCATCTTCGTAGATCAGCCAGATCTTGGAGGTGAGTGCCGTCGTGGTGAAGCAGTAGTTGTGGTTTTCTTCCCAGGCGCAACGCACTTCCAGGGGCGAACCCGGTACGTCGAACACCTTCTTAGGCTTGCGGCTGTGAAGATCCCAGACGACCACCGTATTGCCGAAATGCTTCATCGCCTCCTTGTCGGACAGCATCTTGCCGAAGTCCATCATGTAGTTGTTCCATCCGGTGAAGGACGAGGAAACCAGCACGTTGCGCCTCGGCAGCGCACGCACGTCGTAGTTGTAGCCGTCGGCATACTTGCCCGTCTTCACGGCACCACGCAGATCGCTGTCGGTGGGCACCCAGTGAGTCGCCACGTAATCGCCCTGGTTGGTGTATTCCACCATCGCCGTCCGTCCGCCGTGATCCTTGTTGTTCGAGAGCCCCGTGATCAGCATCCGTCCCGGCAAAGCGTAAAACGAGTGAGGCCCGACCACGCCGCCGCTTTTCGCGACGAAATCGGTAATCGTTTTATGCAGCTTGGGCTTGGCTGGATCGCTATGGACGTCGAAGATGAAAATCTTGCTGGTGTCCAACCCGCCAGCCCAGAGATAATTCCGGTCGTCGGTAAAATCGGAATGGTGCGCTTCGTTACGTCCGCCAACAGAGAGACTGTCCACTACCTTCCCGTATTTGGGCGACTTCGGATTGATGTCCACGGTCACCAGCTTGTCCTGCTCGTCGCCGACACCCGTCGCACCCAGGGTCCAAACGTATACGTAATCTTCCTGCCCCGTGATTTTCGCCATATAAGGCGACAGACAAGTCTCATCCGCCTGGACGGGGGACATGCCGATTCCAGCCAAAACCAGTCCGGATGCCAATCCCAGCGTCATGCCCCGAACCGCCCGAACCAGATTCTTTTCTCTTATCCGCTGCTTTTTCATCGCATAACCTCTTGGTTTTTAGTCACTCTTGGGTTTGAAATAGTCGTCGAGCAAATGGCTCAAGCAGACCTCCAACGGACGTACGGATTGCTCGACTTTCATTCGCAGCAAAGCGCCTTGCAGGCCATCAGCAAGCAAGTCCGCCATCGATTCGGCCGACAGATCGGCGCGTATCGTTCCTTCCGCCTGGGCGCGAGCTAAACCTTCCGTGTACTTATCCCTGTAACGATGAAAGGCATCCCGGAGAGCGGCCATACAGGTCTCGTTGGTATCTCCTATCTCGCCGATCAGGTTGCCCAGTAAACATCCTCCTTTGAACTGTCTCCGCTCCAATTCTGCGATCAAATCGCAGAAATAACGTTTCATCGCGGACAGCGCATCCAACTCCGGCCGACTCAGGTAATCGCCCAATTGTCGAATGAATGGCTCTATGTAGTGCTGGACCACTTCCGCCCCGAACTCCTCCTTGCTAGAGAAGTAGTTGTAAAACGATCCCTTCGGAACCTGAACGCTGGACAGCAAGTCCTGTAGACCGGTGCCGTGATAGCCATGCTCCATGAGCATGGCAACACCCTGGTCCAAAAGCTTTTCGCGAGTAATCTGTTTGTTGCCGATTCGAGCCATGTGGCGACTATACGACCGGTCGTCTACTTATGCAATAAAAATTATTACAAGGAAGAAATCCGGGAGGCGCCCGGTGCCTCGATCGGAGGCAGCAGAGGCACATGGCAATTTGTCCGAAATTGAAGGATTCGAGCCGGATAGTGATGCTGCGGCCGGTTAGCGCCCTGTTCACTGGCACCTGCGACGGAAACCGCCTGGCACGGCGGTCAGGCCGAGAATGACTGGCGTGAAGTTTCTCCGCGGCGCGTCGACCCATCCGGCCCGTAGGTCGCATCCGCCGACGAAGCGCCGTAGAGAAAATTCAAACTGGAATCGATATGACGCTGCAAGAGCGCGATATAAGCGCCGTTAAGCCCATTCTGCTTTCTGCAAGCCGAACCGAGGCGCACGATTTCCCGCCATTCGGCAAGGAGGGCTCTGGTCTGCGGCGACTCGGGATCGAGCCGATCAAGGAAGGCCGCAACGCCGCCTTCGTTGCCCTGAAAACCGCAAGCGCGGACGAGATGGTTCTGCCGAGCGGCCAAATCGTTGAGCAGGAATGCGAGTTTCTGTTTCTTCGAGGCGGTCAGTTCCAACGCCTCCGTGTCGCGCGCCGCTAGACTTCGCGCCTCCTCCTCAAGCAGCCTGGACATTTCGCCGAGTCCGTCCAGCGTTTGGCTGAAAAGGTCGTGAAGATCCTGGCCGTGCGCGATCATGAAAATTCAGGAAGCTTTTGTTCCATGGCGATCAGCTTTTCGGCCGCTCGCTGCGGGTTGATCTCGTAGTTTCCCGACTGAACCGCGCTGGCAATGCGGGTCACTCTCGCTTCGTCGACCGAGGGTTCGCTCAACAGACGTTGTTTGATCTCGGAGAGCCGAAGCGACATTTCGGGCGACACGCTGACACTGTAGGTCGATGAGGCATTGCCGCCGCCTGTACCTGCCGCGGTGCTCGATTTCTTTTGTAGTCCGCCGACGGAAAGACCGCTAACGCTGTTTTGAAGTTTGATTTCCATGACCGTATCCTCTCGGGAATTTCAATTCTTATCGGCCTCCCGACGGTGAACTTTAGCGCAAAACCACGTTTTTCTGTCCGGCGTTCAAAGCCGTATCAATACGAGGCCAGGACCTGCAACCGTACCTTCCACGATTCTCGCGGATTGGTCGTTGCGAACGCGAATACGCTGCCCCGCCTCCCCATCATTCAGAGCCTGTCCCGACATCTTGACGGCAAAATGACTGCTCTCCGCCTGAATAATGACCTTCTGTCCACGCCGAATCATTTTCGGCACAGATAACCATTCGGGGCTCAGTACCGCGCCGGCCGCCAAGGTGCGTTTGACGGGCCGATTGACGACCGGATCGAAAGAAGTGAAATAACTGCCGCGCAAGTTCGCGAGGTCTCGTTTTTCGAAGCCGAGATCCGCCTCGGTGAGAACTGAGCCTTGCCGGACGGCGTTTTTCAGAACGACGACTTCCCGATACGCTTTCACGTGAACCTTGTTGTACACGGTCCAAGAATGCGTTCCTTCGCAACGCACGCCGATGGAAAGAAAACCGCTTTCGCGCCGCCCTGGAAGAAAGAAGGCCTTCAGCGGCCGATCGCAAAGCGGCAATTGCAGACGACCGTCCAGCCTGACCGGGTCTGCCTGGAATTCCTGATTCCGCTGACGGAAATCCGACTCGATCAGGGCCATTATCGCAGCTGCTATCGATTCGTTGGTTTGCAGGCGGTCTGCCGCGAAAGCCGCGGGAATCGCCAGCGCGAGCAGAAGCAGGAGTTTGAGTTTGGCACGCATAGATAACCTCCGATGATGGACCAAGACATGCATCTAATATGCCGCGCCGGACTCAAGCGGATCGCACGCCTGCCGCTACACTTTAGTCACCGTCAATCTTCCCAGGAAATTCACAATGGCAAGCATACTCGAAGGCGTAGATCAAAGAACTAAGCTCGCGGGACATAACCGCCTCGAGCTGCTGCTCTTCAAACTCGGCGGCAACCAGCGCTTCGGTATTAACGTGTTCAAGGTGCAGGAGGTCATACAGTGCCCGCCCTTGACTCAGCTGCCGAAATCGAACCCGGTGATTTGTGGCGTCGCTCACTTGCGCGGCAAGACCATACCCATGATGGATCTCTCCATGGCAATTGGCGCGCGCCCGCAACCACGCGACGGGAGTGGCTATGTCATCATTACCGAGTACAATCGATCCACCCAAGGATTCCTCGTCAGCACTGTCGATCGCATCATCAATATGGGATGGGAGCAGATTCAGCCGCCGCCGAAAGGCGCAGGCAAAGAAAGCTATTTAACCGCTGTAACGCAATACGAGAAGGAACTCATCGAAGTTATCGACGTTGAAAAAGTGATGAAGGAAGTCATGGGCGAGTGCGACCAGGTTTCGGACGGTGTGATCGAGGAGGACGCCAAGAACCTTGAGCAGCATGTACTCGTCGTGGATGATTCATTTGTGGCCCGCAATCAAATTCTGCGTGTTTTGAACCAACTCGAAGTGGAGAGCACAATTGCCAAAGATGGTCAGGAGGCGTTGGAAATCCTCGAACATTGGATATCGGAAGGAAAGAATTTGAACGAGTACTTGGCGATGATCATTTCCGACGTGGAGATGCCTCGAATGGACGGCTATACGCTCACGACCAAGGTACGCAAAGACCCTGCTATGAAGGAAGTATACGTATTGCTCCATACCTCCCTGAGCGGAGTTTTCAATCAGGCGATGGTTGAAAAAGTCGGCGCCAACAAATTCCTCGCCAAATACGATCCGGACGATCTTGCTCGGGTCGTACAGCAACGCCTTAAAGACCATATCGCCGCGCAAGCGACAACAGGGCGCAGGGACTTCTGAACTGGCTATATCGGGCAAAACGCAAGCGCCGTCCATCGGCGTGTCGATTGGAGTATTCATGAATTCGGACTTGAATCCCGAAGCGTTCGCGGTGTTCCAGAAATTTCTCGTGGACGCCTGCGGGATATTGCTCAGCGACAACAAGCAATACCTGGTGAAGAATCGTTTGACCGGCCTGCTAAAAGAGAGTGATTATTCATCCATAGCGCAGTTGGTAACTGCGCTCCGAAGCGATGCTGTCTCCGCTAAGCTCAGAACCCGTATTATCGATGCCATGACCACGAATGAGACTTTTTGGTTTCGTGACAACACCCATTTCGAGGAACTTAGAAATGTTCTCTTGCCTGCCTGGGCAGCCAACAAAACCGGCGGCACCTTGAGAATTTGGTCCGCAGCCTGCTCTTCGGGACAGGAGCCTTATTCGATAGGCATCTGCGTCGAGGAATTTTTTCGTTACGGTTGGACCGGCATCAAAAGAAACGTACAGGTCATCGGGACCGATATTTCGGAATCGGTTTTGGCCGAAGCTTCTCAGGCCGTCTATAGCGAAATGGCCTTGTCGCGCGGACTGGATGAAAATCTGAGGTCACGCTACTTCGATCGCTATCAGGACAAGTGGAAACTTAAATCGGAGATCGTTGATCGGGTCCGATTCCAACAATTCAACCTGCTCAAGCCTTTCGCGGCGCTAGGCAGGTTTGATATCGTCTTTTGCCGTAACGTACTGATTTACTTCTCCGAAGAATTGAAGCGCGATATTTTGACGCGCATGGCCAAAGCGCTCAATCCAGGCGGCTATCTGTTCCTAAGCAGCACGGAATCCCTTCCCTCCGGACTCGATCTTTATGAAACCGTTCGCGGGGCCTCTTGTCGCTATTACCGTCTAAAGCCGGCCTTCTGACGCCACCCGGCAAATTTGCCGCCTCAAGTGGCGAAAAATTGCCGCCGTTTTTTTCCGCTCTCACGTCTTAATTTGCAAGCCTTTGTTTAAACAAAGGATTTTTACGTGGCATACCTCGTGCTTGACGCCACATAACTGGCAACGAGGATATGTTTATGACGATCAACTTCGACAATGCCCTCGGCATTCATCCCCTGGCACTGAAACTCCGCGACCGCCGTACCGAGTTGTTGGCCTCCAACCTGGCCAACGCCGACACGCCGAATTACAAGGCCCGCGATCTGGATTTCCGTTCGGTACTGCAAAGCGTCCACACGTCCCCTCTCAAGCTCGCGGCTACACAAGCCGGGCATGTGACTGCGACAGCGCCCGGATCGCGGGGAGAAGCCCTGTATCGGCTACCGTCGCAACCCAGTCTCGACGGCAATACGGTGGAAACCGAGCAGGAACAGATGCGTTTCGCCGAAAACGCGGTGCAATACCAGGCCACGCTCAACTTCTTGAGTGGCAAGATCGCCTCTCTGCGAACCGCCTTAACAGGAGAATAACCATGTCGTCGTTCAAAATCTTCGATATCGCCGGCTCCGGCATGACTGCGCAGTCGCTGCGGCTCAACCTGGTAGCCAGTAACTTATCCAATGCGGACAGCGTCAGCAGCAGCGTCGAACAGACTTATCGATCGCGACAGCCCGTATTTGCGGCACAGCTTCAGGAGGCCGTGGACAAGCGAAACACGCCGGTCGGCGTGCAGGTACTCGGCGTCGTCGAGAGTCAGGCGCCCTTGCGCATGGAATATGCGCCGGACCACCCGATGGCCAACGACGAAGGCTATATCTTCAAGCCGAACGTCAACACAATCGAAGAACTGACCAATATGATGTCCGCGTCCCGCTCCTACCGGGACAACGTCGAAGTGGCGAATACCGCCAAGCAACTGATGCTTCAGACCCTGCGTCTCGGACAGATCTGAGGTGACCGATCATGAGCCTAGACATCAACACGCTCAAATCGCTTGGCCTGACCGAAACCGCGGCACCGACTCGGAAGCGCAACGAACTGGGGCAAGAAGATTTCTTCAAGCTGATGGTTACCCAGTTGACCAGTCAGAATCCTTTAAAGCCTCAGGACGGCGCCGAATTCGTCAATCAGCTGGCGCAGTTCAGCACCGTCACGGGAATCCAGCAATTGCAATCCTCGTTCGCCGACTTTGCGGCGTCCGCCAACAAGGAACAGGCCTTGATGGCCGCGAACCTGGTGGGACGATCCGCGCTGATCGCGTCCGATAAAGCGATTCTGGCCGCGAACGGCACGATCCAGGGCGAGTTGGCCGTGCCGTACGAGGCCTCGCAGGTCAATATTCGGATCATGGACAAGAACGGCAACTTGATCCGCACATTGGAACTCGGGCCTCAAACCGAAGGGCCGTTGTCGTTCGAGTGGGACGGAAAACTGGACGATGAATTGCACTTTGCCGATCCCGGACTTTACAGGATCAAAGCCGAGGCCGTTATCGCCGGCAAAACGACTGCGCTCGAAACCCAAATCGCCGCGCCCGTGGAAAGCGTAACCGTGGGCGGCTCGAAAGGCATGGAAGTCCAGCTCAGCGGTCTCGGACGTTACACCCTGGGCGATATCCGGGCTGTCCTTTAATGAACATCATAGTCATCTAGCGAGGTAAGACATGGCTTTTAACAGTGCCTTGAGCGGCCTGAATGCCGCATCCAATATGCTCTCGGTGACCGGCAACAACATTGCCAACGCCAATACGACCGGATTCAAGAAATCGCGCTCCGAATTCGCCGATGTCTATGCGAGTAGCTTGGGAGGCGTCTCGTCCATCACGCCAGGAGCCGGTGTCCGGGTCACCAATGTGGCGCAACAGTTCACCCAGGGCAACCTGGATTTCACCGAGAACAACCTCGATCTCGCGATCAGTGGCGAAGGCTTTTTCGTCATGGGGGACAACGTCAACAACATCAACGAACGGGTCTACACCCGCGCCGGTTCTTTTCACATGGACCGGGAAGGCTATGTGGTCAATCACCTCGGCCAGCCGCTGCTGGTTTATGCGCCGAACGGCGAAACAGTCGAGGAAGGCTTCAGTACCGGCGTATTCCAGACCCTGCAACTCGATTCTACGCAGGGCTTACCGAAAGCCACGAGCTCGATAGACATGAGCGTCAATCTGGATTCGCGCAAAACCACGCCCGCCACATCGCCTTTCGACCCGGCAGACCCCACCAGCTATACCCATGCAACATCGGTCACGACATACGACTCGCTTGGCAACACCCACATCGCGACCAGTTACTACGTCAAAGGTGCGGCGCTGAATGCCTGGGATCTATATGTCTATGTGGACGGGGTAGACATGCTGGACGACGCGGCCCCCAACTCGATTCCTCTGACATTCGACAACGACGGCAAGCTCGCCTCGGTCGACGGCAACCCGGCAACGACCCAATTCACGACCGACTTAGTGTCCATCAACCCCAGCGCCCAACCCATCCAGCTCACCATCGATCTGGCCGGTTCGACACAACTGGGCAGCGCGTTCAGCGTCGACACCTTGAACCAAGACGGTCTGACCATCGGCCGGCTCACCGGCGTGGACATCGACGACACCGGTGTCGTTTTTGCCCGTTTCAGCAACGGCGGCTCCAAACCGCTGGGCCAGGTGGCCATGGTCCGATTCCAAAACCCGCAAGGATTGTCCAAGCTCGGCGATACCACCTGGGGAGAAAGCGCAAACTCCGGGGTGCCGATCAATGGCGTAGCCGGCACCAGCAGTTTCGGTTCCATCAAGGCTGGCGCCCTCGAAGGAGCCAACGTGGACCTGGCCCAGCAGCTGGTCAATCTGATTATCGCCCAACAGGCGTATCAGGCGAACGCGCAGACCATTTCCACCGAAAACACGATCACCCAGACACTGCTCAACATTCGTTAACACCCGATAGCCAGGAACTCCGACCATGGATCGCAGCCTTTATGTCGCCATGAGCGGTGCCAAGCAGATTCTGCTGGCGCAGGCATCCAACGCCAATAATCTCGCAAATGCAAATACGCCGGGGTTTCGAGCGGATTTCGAGCAAATCCGCTCGATGCCGGTATTCGGAAACGGCTATCCGAGTCGGGTCTACGCCATGACCGAGCGCCCTGGCGTCGATTTGTCGACGGGCTCCCTGCAAACCACCGGGCGCGACCTCGACGTCGCGATCAACGGAGATGGCTGGCTGGCCGTGCAGGCCAAGGACGGCAGCGAAGCTTACACCCGGGCCGGAGACTTACATATTACGCCTGCAGGGCAGCTGGTCACCGGCAGCGGTCTGCCGGTGCTCGGCAACGCGGGCCCCATCGCCATTCCGCCCGCACAGAAGGTCGAAATCGGCTCAGACGGCACCATCAGCATCATTCCGCAGGGTGCCAACGCCACCGCCCTGGCGATTCTCGACCGAATCAAACTGGTCAAACCCGAAAAATCGCAGCTTGAAAAAGGCGAGGATGGCCTGATGCGAATCAAGGACGGTACTCCCGTAGAAGCCACCAACGAGGTTCAACTGGTAACCGGATCACTGGAGGGCAGCAACGTCAGCACCGTGGAAGAAATGGTGCAAATGATCGAACTGGCGCGTGAGTTCGAATACCAGATCAAGATGATGAAGACCGTCGAAGACGACGGCAATGCCAGCGCCGAGCTCATGCGGATCGGCTAAAAGACACTCCGAGAGGTTCACGACCATGACCACCCCTTCCCTTTGGATCGCCAAGACCGGCCTGGATGCGCAGCAAACCCATATGTCGGTGATTTCGCACAACCTGGCCAACGTCAACACCACCGGCTTCAAAAAAGAGCGAGCTTTGTTCGAAGACCTGCTGTACCAGAACGTCAGGCAGGTAGGCGCTCAGTCCACGCAAAACACGACTCTGCCTTCCGGCCTGCAATTGGGCACCGGCGTAAGGACGGTCGCCACGGAAAAGATTCATACTCAAGGCAACATCCAACAGACTGGAAATTCCCTCGATATCGCCATCAACGGCCGGGGCTTCCTCCAGATCCTGATGCCGAACGGCGATCTCGCCTACACCCGGGACGGGTCCTTCAAGCTCGACTCCAATGGACAAATCGTTACCAACGGCGGCAACCCCTTGGAACCGGCCATGACCGTGCCCCAGGGCGCCCTGAGCGTCACTATCGGCAACGACGGTACGGTATCCGTGCTCGAACCGGGAAACCCCACCCCCAACGTCATCGGCGAAATCCAGCTGGCGGACTTTATCAACCCGACGGGATTGGAACCAATCGGTGAAAACCTGTACCGGGAGTCGGTTTCGAGCGGTGCTCCGATCGTCGGCGTACCGGGAGAAGACGGTATCGGAAAGCTCGTCCAGGGCTCTTTGGAAACCTCGAACGTGAACGTGGTGGAAGAACTGGTCAATATGATCGAAACCCAACGCGCTTACGAAATGAACTCCAAAGCGATCGCAACCACGGACGAGATGCTCGGGTTCGCCACCAATACTCTCTGATTGATCCGATGAAATACGCGGCTTTCATTCTCATCCTGCTGACCTTGAACGGCTGTGCCGCCATCCTCAATCCGCCGCCGCGCCGGGATCCCGCCTACGCGCCGGCCCGTCCCGAGGACATGACGCCGCCCATGCAGAATCCCGGCGCAATTTTCCAGTCCGGCTACGACATGCGGTTATTCGAGGATCATAAAGCGCGCCGGGTAGGTGACACCCTTACCATTAAGCTGGTCGAACGGACGAATGCCCAGAAAGACGCGGACACCAAGGCTGACCGTTCGGCAACCACCCAGGTAAAGGCACCCATGCTGATGGGGCAGGAAGCGGCTGAAATTCTCGGCTACAACGTATCCAGCAGTCTGGAATCGACCCACAAATTCGAAGGAAAAGGCGAAAGTAATCAGAGCAATCTCTTGACGGGAAACATCAGCGTGACCGTGGTGGAAGTCCTGCCCAACGGCAATCTTCGGGTACGAGGCGAAAAACGGGTCGGCCTGAACCAAGGCAACGAATACATCAAGCTCTCGGGGCTGGTGCGTCCGGTCGATATCGACACCACCAATAGCGTGGATTCCACCAAGGTCGCCGACGCGACCTTCATTTACAATGGAGAGGGCGTAGTGGCGGACGTCAACCGCATGGGCTGGCTGCAACGTTTTTTCACCAGCATACTGTTCCCGTTCTGATCGACTGAGGTAAGACCATGGCTAGGTTCACTCTGCACTCAGTCATAAAAATCGGTCTTCTCGGCTTGGCGTTCTCACAATCCCCGGCGATGGCTGAACGGGTCAAGGATATCGCCTCGGTCGCCGGGGTCCGCAGCAACCAGCTGATCGGGTACGGGCTGGTCGTCGGTCTGAACCGCACTGGCGATAAGAACCGCTTCACCAGCCAAACCCTGCGCAACATGCTGCTCCAATTGGGCGTCACCGTGCCGCCGGGTATCGACCTGAAATCCAAAAATATCGCCGCCGTATCCGTACAAGCCGACCTTCCGGCATTTGCAAAGCCCGGCCAAACGATAGATGTGAACGTTTCATCTTTGGGCGATGCCACCAGTCTCCGCGGCGGCAGCCTCTTGATGACGCCCCTCAGGGGCGCCGACGGCCAGATCTACGCGGTTGCCCAAGGCAATCTCGTCGTCGGCGGGTTAAGCGCTCAAGGCCTAGACGGCTCCAAGGTTACCGTCAACGTGCCCAGCGCCGGCCGGATTCCGAACGGAGCCACGGTCGAGCGCGAAGTTCCGACAGGATTCGCGCAAGGCAGCCATCTGATGCTCAACTTGCATACGCCCGATTTCACCACCGCCAACCAAGTGGCCGACATCATCAATCGAACTTACGGCGGAAGCGTGGCGCGCGCCTTGGACGCGGCGTCCGTTCAGGTCAGCGCACCCCATGATCCGGCTCAGCGGGTCTCGTTCACGTCACTGATCGAAAATCTGGACGTGAGTCCGGGCGAAGCCCCTGCCAAGGTCATCGTCAACTCGCGTACCGGGACGGTAGTGATCAGCAGCCATGTCCGGGTTCAACCCGCCGCGGTGACCCACGGCAACCTCTCGGTGACCATCAGCGAAAAGCCCATCGTCAGCCAACCTCCGGCCTTATCCGGAGGTTCGACCGCCATAGTGCCCCGCTCGGACGTAACCGTGAACGAGGAAGCGAATCGCATGTTCGTTTTCAATCCCGGCGTATCGCTGGATGAAATCGTGCAGGCGGTCAATCGCGTGGGCGCTGCACCGAGCGACCTCGTCGCCATTCTGGAAGCCCTGCGAAGCGCCGGAGCGTTGCGGGCCGAGCTGATCGTGATATAGGAGAACCGGCATGATAAAGCAGACTGGCATGGCCGATGTGTATACCGATTTCAACGGCACCGCCCGGCTCAGGAATCAGGCCAAGCATGATCCGAAAGCGGCGCTGAACGAGACCGCCCGGCAATTCGAGTCTCTGTTCATCCAGATGGCCTTGAAAAGCATGCGGGAGGCGGTCCCGAACGGCGGGCTCACGGACGGCAAGCAGTCGCAGATGTTCCGCGACATGTACGATCAGCAATTGGCGGTGGAACTCGGCAAACGATCCAGTCTCGGCTTCTCCGATATGCTGGTCCGGCAACTGGGCGGCGAAAAGTCCTCCGGTGAGGCGAAACCCGGCATGGGTCTGGACGATTACCGCGGCAATGCGTTACTCAGGATCGATAAGGGATCTTCCGAGCATGCAACGGCAGAAAATTCGAAATCGGATTATGGAAATGGAGCTCGGATGTCCGATAAAGCTCGCGTGCAACCTCGGTCCGCCCAGAGTGACTCCCGAACCGGAGCGTTCGCCAATCCCGAGGAATTCGTAAACGCGCTCTGGCCTCACGCTCAGGAAGCGGCCGCCGAGCTTGGCGTCGACCCCAAGCTGCTGCTGGCGCAGGCGGCTTTGGAAACGGGCTGGGGAAAATCCATGGCGGCACGAGGAAACGACGGACACAGCCATAATCTGTTCGGCATCAAGGCGGACCGGCACTGGAGCGGCCGTCATATGACCGCCCGCACCCTGGAATACGCCGACGGTATCGCCGTGCGTAATAGAGCAGCATTTCGCGCCTACGACGATTACGCCGAGAGTTTTCGCGATTACGTGCAGTTCCTTAAGACCAACCCTCGTTACGCAACGGCCTTGGAGCATGCCGATAATCCACGGCAATTCATGGCTTCATTGCAAAAGGCCGGCTACGCCACGGATCCTGATTATGCACGCAAGGTCCTCTCCATATACGAGGAAAATCGTGCGCTTGAAAAGTTGCCCGTTGCCTGATCCGGTCTTCAGTTAGAACGATCGGTGCCGATAACAGGCGTAAGAACATTATTCATTCGAGTGGTTGAATCATGGCTGGCGGACTTCTTGGCATAGCGACATCCGGGCTGATGGCGGCTCAGCGCGGACTGACGACGACCGGACACAATATCGCCAACGTCAACACCGACGGCTACAGCCGCCAAAGAACGGAACAAGTCGAGCGCTTGCCTTCGTTTACCGGGGCGGGATTTGTGGGCAACGGCGTCGACGTTGCGTCCATTATCCGCTCCTACGACAGTTTTCTTAACGCTCAGCTCCGAAGCAGTCTCTCCGCGCATGGGGAATTGGAGACGTATCACGGCATGGCCTCACAGGTCGACAACTTCATCGCCGATCCGGACGCCAGTCTGTCGCCCTCGCTCCAATCGTTCTTTAACTCGGTGCAGGACGTAGTCAACGACCCCACATCCATCGCCGCGAGGCGCGTCATGCTGACCGAAGGCGAAACGCTGGTGCAGCGTCTTAACACGCTGAACGGCCGCATGGACGAGCTGCGCAGCCAAGTGAATCAGAGCCTGAGCACCAATATCGACGAGATCAACGGTTTGGCCAGAGGTATCGCCTCTTTGAACGAGCGCATTGTTGTTGCCTATAACCAAGCAGGCAAACCGCCCAATGATTTGCTCGATCAGCGTGATCTGTTGGCCGAACAGTTGGCGCAGAAAGTAGGCACCAGCTTGTTCGAGCAAAAGGACGGCTCTTTGAACGTCTTTATCGGCAGCGGACAGGCGCTGGTGATGGGCTCGACGGCAAACCAGCTCAGCTTGCAGAACTCGGCCTATGATCCCAATCAGAAAGACATTGCCATTACCGCCGGCGGTTCTGTCGCTGTTGTCGTGACCACCGCTATCAGCGGCGGAGAAATCGGGGGATTGTTGCGCTTCGGCAGCGAGGTACTCGACCCGGCCCAAAACGCCCTGGGCCGTATCGCTGCGGGGCTCGCCGCAACATTCAACGTCCAGCACTCGCTCGGCTCCGACTTGAACGGAAACGCCGGGGCCGATTTCTTCAGCGACGTTACAAACGCCGCAATCGGCCAGTACAGTTGGTTCGGCAGGCAAACGAATAGCGGCGACGCCGTATTATCCGTTGCGTTCGACGACAGCGCTGGAAACGGTTCCTCCGATCTAACCGCAAGCGACTATCGCCTGGATTATGACGGCGCCAATTACACTCTCACGCGCCTGAGCGACAATACGCAATTCAACAACGCGACCGGTGCCTTTGCCATAGATGGCTTGGCTATCGGCATTGGCGGCGGTGCTGTAGCAGCCGGCGACAGCTTTCTCATTCGCCCGTTCCGCCGGGTAGCCGGCGATCTAAGCGTTTCGCTGACCGACCCCCGAGAAATTGCTGCAGCCGGGTCGCCTTTTGCAGGGCCGGGAGATAACACCAATGCTCGCGCCCTGGCTCAACTACAGACAATGCCCTCGCTTTTGGGCGGTAAAGCGAGTTACCAGGACGCTTATAACGAGATCGTGGGCGATGTGGGCACGCTGACCCACGCCGCCGACATCGACAGCACCGCTCAGAAACAATTGCTCGACCATGCTCGACAGGCACGAGACTCGGTTTCAGGGGTGAATCTCGATGAGGAAGCCGCCAACCTGCTTCGGTATCAACAAGCCTATCAAGCCGCCGCGCAGTTGATTCCCGCGCTGAACAGTATGTTCGACGCACTGATCGGAGCCGTAAGGAGATAAGCATGCGTATTTCGACGCCCTTGATGGAACAATTCGGCATCGACGCCATCCTCAGGCAGCAGGCGAAGCTCTCCAAGACCCAATTGCAGCTCTCCACCGGCCAGCGCATTCTGACGCCCTCGGATGATCCCAGCGCCGCGGTACGTGCGCTGGACTTGAAGGAGTCGCTGGAAAACAATCGGCAATTTCAGTCCAACATTCAGGCTGTTCGCTCGAGACTCGAATTTGAGGAATCCACTTTGGCGGGAGCGGACAACGTGTTGCAGCGCGCACGTGAATTGGCTGTCCGAAGCCTCAATGATACGCTCAGCCCGAGTGATCGGCAGGCGATCGGGCAGGAAATGCAGCAGCTGTTGGACGAAATGCTCGGACTGGCGAATACGCGCGACGCCAACGGCGAATATATTTTCGCCGGCTTCCGTTCCGATACCGTCCCGTTCGCATTTGACGGCGGCCGGACGCCGCCGAGCTACGTCTATCAAGGCGACAAGAATCAGCGCCTCTTGCAAATCGCTCCGCAACGACATTTGGCCGACGGCGATTCCGGATTTTCCATATTCGAGAATATTCCTTCGAGCTCGGGTGCCAATGCGATCGCGGCCTCAGGCGGTACCCAGAACATACTCAATACCTTGTACTCCCTCACCCGGACTTTGAGCGGACAGTTCACCGCATCCCACGGCGCCGTTATGGGAACGAACGATCTGTCCTCCGGCATTGACTACAGCGGCGGCCCGGCAAAGAATTTTGATCTGGCCGTTGATGGCGGTGCGCCGGTCACGGTTTCCGTTGCCGCGGCGAATTATGCTTCAGCGGATGATCTCGTTGCCGCCATAAACGCCGGCATCAACGCCACCGCTTTGAATGGAACCGTGGTCGCCCAACATCGATCAGGCTTTATCGAGTTCGTATCGACAACCACCGGGACTGCCTCATCCGTGGAGATCAGTGACGACACCGATGGAGTCCTGACCGATTTCGGCTTCGCCGGCCCACAGACCGGCACAGGAGCCGACGTTGCTTTCCACGACGCTGCCAGCGCCGCATTGAAGGGCATCGATGCCGCCCTCCAGAACATCCTGGATACCCGCGCCAGCGTCGGCGCACGCTTGAATGCGCTGGACGAACAAGAGGATGTTCACGACAAATTCATCATCGACACCCAAGCGAATCTTTCCGAAATAGAGGATCTGGACTACGCAGAAGCAATCAGTCGGTACAACATCCAGTTTGTCGCGCTACAGGCTGCGCAGCAAGCTTATGTTAAAGTACAAGGACTGTCTCTTTTCAATTATCTTTAAGCGGTAAACGCGGCATTCCGTGCCTCTTCCCGGTGCGAGCCCTTCCGGGCGTTATTCGCACGTTCGAATTTATTTTCGGCCGATTTGTCTTTGATTCAGGCATCCCTTTTGCGGTGAAAATGGCATTGTGGTTAGAAACTTCAAGCTTGCCCTGAAGCTGATCGCACGCGATTGGCGTAGCGGCGAATTAACCATCCTGATGGCGGCCCTCCTGATCGCAGTGGCCAGTTCCACCGCGGTCAGCCTGTTGGGCGACAGATTGACCCGTACGATGAGTCTCCAGGCGGCGGAGTTCTTGGCAGCCGATCTCGTTATCGGCGGCCATCAGGAGCCATCGGATGCTTGGCGGCAACAGGCGTCCGCACAGGGGCTGCTAGTCGCCGGTACCACCGAATTTTCCAGCGTTTTGATCGAAAACGACGAACTGCTTCTGGTGGGCGTCAAAGCCGTCGAGGAAGGTTATCCGCTACGCGGCTCGCTTCGCACCACTCTGGGCGATGTCACGGCCGCAGTTGAAACCCACGACATCCCGAAAAGCGGGGAGGCTTGGGTGGAGCAGCGCGTGCTCACAACCTTGGGTTTGAGCTTGGGCGGCGAAATCACAGTGGGTGAAAAACCGCTGCGAATCACTCGCATTCTCACCCATGAACCCGACCGCCGTGGCGATCTCTACAGCCTCTCGCCCCGGGTGCTGATGAATCGAGCCGATGTCGCCGAGACCCGGGTCATTCAACCCGGAAGTCATGTTCATTATTACGAATTGTTTGCCGGGGACGAGCGTGCGCTACGCACATTCAAGCAATGGCTCAAGCCCCAACTGCATCCGGGGCAACGTATTCTCGACGTACACGAGGATCGGCCCGAACTGGGCAATGCCCTGAACCGTGCAGAGCGTTATCTGGGACTGACCAGCATTGCCGTGGTGTTGATTTCGGGCGTTGCCATCGCCATGACTGCGCGCCGCTACACCGAACGGCACTACGACATGACCGCGATGCTCAAGTGCTTGGGTGCTCGCGAGCGGGACGTCCTGTGGATCTACGCCAGCCAGTTTTTGATCGTCGGCCTCGTCGCGAGCTCGTTGGGTTGCGCTTTGGGATACCTGGCTCAGCACGGTGTGATCCAGTTGCTCCGCTCTTTGCTGCCCCATACCTTAGCCGGTCCCGGTTGGCTCGCAGTGATCTTCGGCGCGGCCACGGGACTCCTGATCCTGCTCGGCTTCGCCCTGCCTCCCATACTCAGGCTCAAGCGACTCGCTCCCCTGCGAGTACTGCGCCGCGATCTGGAACCTCTGCCGTCCAGCGCTTGGGTGGTATACGGATTAGCCGCCCTTACTCTGAGCGCGCTTCTTTGGCGCTATACCCGCGATTGGACGATGACCGTCAGCGTATTGGCGATCGCTGGCGCTGCGATAGCGCTGTTCAGCCTGCTCGGCTTATCGATGCTGGGGCTTGGCCGTCTGCTCCTGCCTTACGTCTCGCTGTCATGGCGCTTCGGTCTCCAGCACTTGACCCGTCAGCCGCGACTGGGAGTTAGCCAGATACTCGCTTTCGCCCTAACCCTGGTGGCCATGCAGGTCAGTATTTTGGTGCGTACCGAACTGCTGCAGGAGTGGAAGCGCCAACTGCCCGAGGATACCCCTAATCATTTCGCACTGAATTTATTCGATACCGATTTGGCGCGATTTCGCAACACGCTGAACCAAGAGGGTATCGCCAGCAGCGCTTACTATCCGATCGTGCGCGGCCGTTTGACTGCCGTTAACGGTAAAGACGTCTTCGAAATCGTCCACAAAGACTCGCGCGCTGAAGCATCGATTAATCGCGAACTTAGCCTTACCTGGGCGTCGGAACTGCCGCCCGACAACCGTGTAGTTCGGGGAAAATGGGTCGACGGAAGTGGTCCCCTGAGCGTTTCGGTGGAAACCGAGCTAGCCAAGAGTCTAGATATCGAGCCAGGCGACAAACTCACATTCAATATTGCGGGACAGGAGCTTATCGCTACCGTCATCGGCACCCGCAGCGTCCGCTGGGATACCATGACCCCGAATTTTTTCATGATTTTTTCGCCGGGAAGCCTCGATACGTATCCGCACACTTGGCTCACCAGCTTTTATGTGCCACCAGAGCTTAAGCCAGTACTGGGACAGTTGGCCAAATCGTTCCCGAGCATGACAATCCTGGAAGTCGACGCGCTGCTGAAACAGTTTCAGACCATCTTGCGACAAGTGACGAGCGCCATCGAATATGTCTTGCTATTGGCTTTGGCGGCGGGATTTACCGTGCTGTTCGCCGCGGTCCGAGCGACGCTGGATGAACGTATCTACGAGGATGTGTTGCTTCGGACCATGGGCGCCAGCCGGCGCTTGTTGCGGAATGCCCAATGGGTGGAATTCGCCGCGTTGGGATTCTTGGCCGGCATCCTGGCATCGGCCATCAGCGAGGTGATCGCGTGGACATTGTTCAGCCGGGTGTTTGACTTAGCATATCGTTTCCATTGGGAAACCTGGCTGGCCACCCCTGTTTTAGGTGCGCTGGTGGTTGGGCTGGCAGGCTATCTGAATACACGGTCGGTCGTAAAAAACAGCCCAATGCGCGTGCTGCGAGAACTTTAGAGTACGAGAAAACAAGAAATGGCGATGGGCGAATAATCTGGCGCTCATCGCCATTTCTATCAACTACCCTTGACGTTGACTTTCGATGTCCAGCCGCTCTTCCCTTGGCAGTCTCCGTCCAATACTTTTACTTTAACGAACGGCAACTGACCAACTACCATTTCTTCTTCAACGGTTGCCTTCGTCCCTGCTTTGGTGACGCATACGCTCTGCTCCTGGTCCTCTTCCGCTTCCGAGGTGCTAATTAAACCAGGCATGGTCGTCAAATGCGAACCGCCGCCATTCGGATTATCCAAAGTCACCTGCTGGCCTACGGATACGGTCGTCTTGATCTGTACTTCTTCACCGCCGCCGCTCATCGCGAGAACGAGAACGATCACCAACACTGCGCCGATCGCCGCGTAGAGAGCTTTCGGGTTGCTCTTCAAGGTATCGAGAATGCCTTGCGCGGGCTTACTCGGGTTATTCTCTTCGGACATTACGCTATACCTCCTCTTATAAGTTCTTATCGCCTCCCGGTTCATGAACGAACACTCTGGAGCAGGCGCAAATTACCATGTTGTCAACATTATGCAAACAGTTAATTTGCTTGCTCCACAGCATCGTAGAAGCGATTTAGAAACACTGCACTTTATCACGCTCCATGGTTATATTTGCGATTTGGGGAGCGACAAATGCGCGCATGTCTAATTGGAGCCAAAATTGCCTCCGGGTGGTCTAATCGTTCGCAATGAAAACCTGTCCGGTCATGACTTTCCTTACGCGATTTTCTGCCGGATAGAATAATTCGCGTTGTGTCTATCGAACCCCAAAAATGAATGACTCGAAAAAGTTTCCGCCACAATCCAGCAACAGCGACGTGCAAGCATTCTTGAAAAAACTTGCGCAAACGCCCAACGCCAAACCGGCTGGACGCAAAGGAAGGCTGATCTTTGCCCTGGACGCGACGGCGAGCCGCGAACCTACCTGGCGAGAGGCGTGTCGCATCCAAGCGGAAATGTTCGATGCGGCGGCGGCTCTAGGCGGCTTGGAGATCCAGCTCTGCTATTACCGCGGAATAGCGGATTTCGAAGCTTTCCCGTGGTTGATTCACGCCGAAGACTTGCGGCGGCGCATGGCTGACGTGGAATGCGTCGGGGGATACACCCAGATCGGCAAGGTTCTGGAGCATACTTTGCAGGAAACACGGAAAAGTAAGGTCGACGCTTTGGTGTTCGTTGGCGACTGCATGGAAGAAAATGTCGACTATCTCTGCAAGACAGCCGGAGAGTTGGGCCTTCGGGGCGTCAAAGCGTTTCTGTTTCAGGAAGGATTCGATCCGACCGCCGAACGCGCATTCAAACAGATCGCCAAATTGACTCACGGCGCCCATTGCCGCCTCGACGCCGGAAGTGCACGGCAACTCCGTGAACTGCTCAATGCTGTTGCGGTCTATGCCGCTGGCGGATTGAAGGCTTTGGAAGACTTCGGTCGTGTCCGAGGCGGGCTCGCTCTGCAATTAGCCCACGAAATGAAAAAATCTTGATTCAACTCATTCTGCTTCTTTTTCTCGTCGTTCTTGCCGTGCTCACGGTGCGCCGTTTTCTCGACTCCGCGCCTTCTGAAGCGCTGGCCAACAAGTTTCGACGCGGGCTGATCTGGACCGGAATTCTGGCCCTGTTATTTCTTGCCGCGACCGGACGGCTGGGCTGGTTGATCCCGCTGGTCGGGGCACTGATCGCCGCCGTTCTCCGGCTTGCGCCAATTCTCGTTCAACTCCTGGTTCAATATGCGCCGCTGATACGACGCTGGCGGCAACAACGAGCCGCATCCCAGCGGACGGCTTCGGACGGTCGCCGTAGCAGTTCGTTTGTTGAGTCGCGTTTTTTACGGATGCAACTCGATCATACAACCGGCGAAATCGTGGGCGTAGTACTGACAGGGTTCCATGCCGGCCGTAGCTTGCACGACCTGACCCTGAAACAACTGACCGAGTTATACGGTGACTATGTCCGCGAGGACCCCGAATCCGCATCGCTGCTGAAGGCATATATAGAGCGCGTCCATGGCGTATCCTGGCAAGAGCGCGAAAGCCGAACCGCAGATCAGGACCACGGCAAAATGACGGCGGAAGAAGCTTATCGTGTTCTGGGCATCCCGCCTGGATCTTCTCGTGAAATTGTTATCGACGCTCATCGTCGCCTGATGCAGAGGATTCATCCCGACCGAGGTGGCTCCGACTATCTCGCGGCGAAAATCAATCAGGCCAAAGACGTTCTGCTGGGACGGTAAAATCGTCGAAGTGTACTGGGTGCGCCGAGCACGGCCGTGGCTAGAGTATTTTCTGATTCGGTATAGCGCCCGCGGCAGCGGGTGCTACACGGTTTTCTTCGTCCCGTTCGAGCGCCCCGGTGTCGTGCGAAACGCGCAGGATCAGGGGGCTCGCCGGGAGCGGAATGGGACGAACGACGTTCGCCCGAAGGGCAGCGTCCAGGAAAGGACCTTGTCAATTTGGACCGCCGAAGGCGGGTCCGCAGGATAAAACCCAGGGGCTTGCCTTGGCGCTCCCAAGGCAAGCGGGTATCCAGGGAGCGACACCCTGGACTTGGGGGCAAAGCGGGAAGCAACATCCCACAAGGATTTTGCAAAAGGAACCCGCGTGCGGGGCGGCTCCCCGCCCTAAAACAAGCACCGCGTTCAGCGGCACCTTGGTAGGATTTTCACGCACTAAATCCGCTATGTGGAAGCGAAAAATGCTCTAGCTTGACACGGAAATGGCTTAGCAAGCCATCGAGCAAAAACTGGGAATGTCGGCATTTTTCGTCTCTATAAATCATCCCCGAACCTCTCGATCCCCTTTTCTGTCTGTAAGCGCGTGCGTTTGAGCGCGCGCCCGCGTGGTCGCGCGAATTCGGCATCATAAAAAAATCCCACCATTTAAAAATTGCTATCTGAGTCACAAAAAAGCTGCTAAAGAAAAAAAATAATAAGCCGATAAGAAAGATAACCGTCAAAAACCCGTCGCACGGTAACTCCGCTCGGTCGCCAAACGCCATTTTTCCGATGCGCCCAGTGACCCGATGCGAAGCAAAAAATGGATGATCCGCAGATTTAAAGCAGTACGGAGCTCGCAGAGCATATTGGCACGATAAATGGTTTGACACAGAGCTGTTGGCTCCGATTAACAAAGTATTGATGACGGAAGTTCTGGTTTATCAAATAGGCTATCGATAATAAATCAATTGTGTGGGGGGCATGGGTATGTCTGAACAAATCGTAGAAGAATTAAAAACCTTTGGAGAGGCAGGCTTATACGATGATGCGGCCACCTTCGTCGAAGATTTCGAAGCGAACGAAGATCTTGAAGAAGATTCGCCGATCTGGAACGACGCAGAGCTGGGTACTGTCGATTCGGAATACCAATATGACGCCACCCGCCTATATCTAAAGGAATTGGGAAGTTCTCAGCTGCTGACCGCAGATGAAGAAAAGCACTACGGCCGTTTAGCGCAAAAAGGTGACCAGGCGGCGCGCAAGAAAATGATAGAAAGCAATTTGCGCTTGGTTGTAAAAATTTCCCGTCGTTATTTGAATCGCGGACTGCCACTTCTGGATCTAATCGAAGAGGGAAATCTCGGACTGATAAGAGCCGTTGAGAAGTTTGAGGCCGATCGCGGATTTCGGTTTTCGACTTACGCCACATGGTGGATTCGGCAGACGATTGAACGTGCCTTGATGAATCAGACGCGCACGATTCGTCTACCGATTCACGTCGTAAAAGAAATGAATGTCTACCTAAAAGCGTATCGTCATTTGGCCATTACAATGCATCATGATCCAAGTGCCGAAGATGTCGCAAAATATCTGAACAAACCGATAAAAACGGTCGAAAAAATGCTCAAACTCAACGAGCGCGTTGTATCGATCGATGTTCCTTTTAAGAAAGATTCTGAAAAGTCCTTGGTGGAATGCATTTCCGAGGAGGATAAACTTCCCCTTCCGGAAACTCTTCAGAACGAGCTAATTTCCAATAATCTTTCCGAATGGCTGGATCAACTCACGGACAAGCAGCGGGAAGTCATTTCCCGCCGATACGGTCTGCGCGGCTATGATCATTCCACTCTCGAAGAAGTCGCGACCGTGATGGGCGTTACCCGGGAACGAGTACGTCAAATTCAGATGGAAGCTCTAAATCGCCTTCGCGACATATTGGAAACCGACGGCTTTACCGCGGATACAATCTTTCATTAACGTCAGTTTAGCTTTAAGACGCCGTGGGCTATCGAGATGTCCTTTGAAGTGTCGGGAAACCAAGGCACTGCATATCTATTAACGATATTCTCGATACGGACGATCTAAATCCGTCCGGATCGAGAATAGCCGATAGCCCGCCAACTCACGATCTGCCGCCGCACTTCGGATATCAAAAGCTCTCAAGTGGCGAGTATCTCGCCCTAAGAGCACCTTTTGCTCAATACACTCTCCAATTTTAAGTTTATTCGTGCAACTTCCGTTCGTGGTCGCTCGCTGACCGATCGCTCAGCCGGAACGTCCCATTTCATGGACCCTTGACGTGAACTTCGCGAAGCCAGGAACGTTCTGGTTAAGAACGCCTAAGTTGTACTAAAAAGCCGGTCATGTTGGTTGCCCTCAAGCTAGCGTTATGGCTGAGGCGGGCTTAAGAACGAAGATGCCGATGTTCGTTAGACTTGATGATGCGGGTCACTCGCCGGAAAATTCGGTAAAATCAACACCTGTCAGAGCCTCCCTATCCCACTCTGAAGATCATCGGAAAAGCCAATGTCCTTCGAAAAAGTCTACGAAGTGCCGCCGGAAGTAGCTGCCGAAGCGCAAATTACCGAAGCGCTTTATCAGGAGATGTATGAACACTCCATCACGGATTCGGACAAATTTTGGGCTGAACAAGCGGAACGTTTTGTCGACTGGTTCAAGCCGTGGGACAAGGTTCAGGATTGCGACTTCGGTACCGCCCGTATTCGATGGTTCGAAGGAGGCAAACTGAACGTCAGCTATAACTGCCTCGATCGCCACTTAGTCGAAAAGGGTGACGAAGTCGCAATCATCTGGGAAGGAGACAATTCGAATATCGACAAGAAGCTCACCTACCGCGAGCTGCACGAACAAGTCTGCCGGTTTGCTAATGTTCTGAAAAAGCATGGCGTTCAAAAAGGTGACCGGGTTTGCATCTATCTTCCAATGATCCCCGAAGCGGCAGTGGTAATGCTGGCCTGCACTCGGATCGGGGCCGTCCACTCCATCGTGTTCGCAGGCTTCTCCGCCGACGCATTACGGGATCGCATTCTCGATGCCGACTGTCGGTATGTCATCTGTGCGGATGAAGGAAGACGGGGTGGACGAATAGTACCGCTGAAGGCCAATGTGGACACCGCACTGCGGGCTTGTCCAAATGTGACAACGGTTTTTGTCGTTCGGAATACCGGCGGGAGTATCGATTGGGACAGTCATAATGTGTGGTATCACGAGGCGGTGTCGGAGGCTTCTCCCGATTGCCCGCCCGAATCCATGGATGCGGAAGACCCGTTGTTTATTCTCTACACCTCCGGATCTACCGGAAAACCGAAGGGGGTACTTCACACGACCGGAGGTTATTTGGTCTATGCGGCAATGACTTACCGATATGTGTTCGATTACCGTCCGGGCGAAATCTATTGGTGCACCGCGGATGTCGGTTGGATTACCGGCCATTCGTATACCGTTTACGGCCCTCTGTGTAACGGCGCAACCACGCTTATATTCGAAGGCGTTCCGACCTACCCGGCTCCCGACCGCTTCTGGCGTGTGGTTGAAAAGCATCGTGTCAATATTTTTTATACCGCTCCCACCGCCATCCGCGCCTTGATGGCCCTGGGGGAAGATTGGCTTGATAGCACCCGCCGGGACAGCTTGCGCGTTCTGGGCTCTGTCGGCGAACCCATCAATCCAGAGGCATGGGAATGGTATTATCACCAGGTAGGCCGCGGCCGCTGCCCTATAGTCGATACGTGGTGGCAGACGGAGACCGGTGGAATACTCATTACTCCCTTGATCGGCGCCACGCCGCTCAAACCGGGCTCCGCGACGCGTCCGTTTTTCGGCATCGTACCGGCCATTGTCGACAGCCAGGGTAGCGTATTGGAAGGAGCGTGCGAGGGGGTACTGACGATTACCCGCTCTTGGCCGGGCCAGGCTCGCTCGGTATTCGGCAGTCACCAACGCTTTTTTGATACTTATTTTTCAACTTATCCCGGCAAGTACTTTACCGGTGACGGTGCCAAACGCGATGCCGATGGATATTACTGGATCACCGGGCGCGTCGATGATGTGCTGAACGTGTCGGGCCATCGCATGGGCACCGCAGAAATCGAGAGCGCTTTGGTCCTGCATGACCATGTGGCGGAAGCCGCCGTTGTGGGTTATCCGCACGATATCAAAGGACAGGGAATCTACGCTTATGTCACTTTGGTAGCCGGCGTCTCGCCGAGCCCAGAGCTTGAAGAGGAGCTAGTGCAGCTGGTCCGCAAGGAAATCGGTCCGATTGCCACACCCGATATCATTCAATGGGCTCCGACACTACCGAAAACGCGATCCGGCAAGATCATGCGCCGCATACTTCGGAAAATCGCGGCCAACGATATCCGCAATCTCGGCGATATCTCCACCTTGGCAGATCCTACCGTGGTCGACGATATCATTCGAAATCGAGCCAACCGAGGCTAAGAACATTTCACATCATCGGAGACAATAATGAAACTCATCACCGCGATCATTAAACCGTTCAAATTGGACGATGTTCGGGAAGCATTGTCCGAAATTGGAATCAGCGGGATTACGGTAACGGAAGTAAAAGGTTTCGGGCGTCAAAAAGGACACACGGAACTTTATCGCGGCGCCGAATACGTGGTTGATTTCTTGCCCAAAGTAAAAGTCGAAGTGGCGGTAACCGATAGCATGGTCGATCAGGCTGTCGATTCCATCATCAAAGCCGCCAACACGGGCAAAATTGGCGACGGCAAAATATTTGTAACCAACCTCGAGCAGGCTATCCGGATTCGGACCGGTGAAACCGGCGAGCAAGCGATTTGATTCTGTCCTTTGGGGCGGGCTCTCGGCCCGTCCTATTAATCACTTTGCAAATCTAGACACTTTCCGCTGTTGGCTGATGCTCCCGGCATATTTTTTCCGCGTCGGCCTCCGTTAGCCACTCCATGGTCAGTCCGCACCGGCGCCTTCCGTCTTCCTGGGTCAAGTGATACCTGCAAGTTTTGCAGGAGCCGAACGTTTTCAGCTTGTTCGCCGTTTGCAACTCCCTCAAAACCTGATTCAGAGTTGCTGTAATCTCATTCCGGGAGGTCTCAGACAGCCCATCCACTGCGGATTTCAGGATATTAGGCGGAATTGCATCCGAAACCACGCGAGCGCCGTCAACAGTCAGATTGAGATGAACCACACGACGATCATTGAGGTCGGCCTGCTTTTCGATAAAGCCACTAGATTCTAAGACCCCCAAGGTTTGCGATACCGTTCCCTTGGTTAGGCCCAAGTAATCGGCCACCGCAACTGGCGTGTTGCTGTATCGGTTGCACCGGCTCAGATAATGGAGCGCTTCCAACTGCACCGGTTGCAATCCTTTCGCAACCCCCGTCTTTCGGACGTCTGTCCGAATGAGGTTGGCGATACGTTCCAAGTAATCGTAAATCGATTCAGTATTCATACATCTAATAGTATCGGATCAATATCATATTGACAAAATCTTTAAAGTTCCGCTAGAGTTAGTATCGACACAATACCTATTGACATCATGTAGAACCGACAATTCCTTTGGTCGTGGAATGCGAAACCTCCGTGTCTCACTGTTCTGATAGCAGGCGCACTCCGTTTTTTCAAGATTTGTCCATGTCGATATGGAAATTCTGTATGAACATCGACGATTGTCGGCTTAATCACCCGCCTCGGTGCACTGTTCGCAAGTACTGCCGCATCCGGGGTTTAAGATCCAAAACCTAAGCGTGCACATGTCCGGCTTCACAAAGCCATTGCCGAGCTCAAAATCGACGAGCGCACGCATTCCCTCGTTGGATATCGCGCGGCACCACGTTATCGCCACAGTCTCCCGTGCGCAAACGACTCCTTTATCCATCCTCAACATCGACGAGAGAAGATATGAGCCAAATCCATGTTTTTGATACCTACGCGCGTAGCGCAAGCGGAAAAATCATGCACTTCGATGTGATACTTCCGGAAAACGATCCAACAAAAGCCCTGCAATGTGCCCGCGACTGGCTACGGTCCGTCGGTGAGGAAGATGCCGTCGTGAACTCCGAAAGTTGTGCCTATTGCCATAGCGAACCGCATGCGCCGGCGGAAATGCAGAAAGACATCGAAACCCAAGGCTATGCAATTTTTAAACTAGAAGGCTGTCCCCGATAACCACCATCCGATATGGGGTGGCTGAATTCGTTCCTTACCGGTATCTCGGATACGTAGACTGTTCCTTAAGGTAGCCGCCCGCGCGCCGCTTGTTTTTACAATCCGAATCGCGGTCTTTATGACGTAAGTCTTTGTGCATTCACGCGCGGGCGGAGTTCGATTTCAGCGGTATTTCCCCTAAGAAACAATCTTTTCGGATGTCAGGTGCTCTATGGTGCCATCCCCGAGATTGTTCCGTCTTAACTGTGTAGTCAGGAGGATGCCGCTTAATTGCCCTCGTCCTGATCCCCTCCAGCTACAGCCACCGCCTTGCCCATACAAGTCATGACATGGTCGGTAATGCTCAACGCAGCATGCCGGGCTTCTTTAACCGAACCAAATAATTGCTCGTAATCCTTAACGGCTTTCTCCGCATCAGCCGGTGATTTTGCATTCGCAAAATGCGTATATGCTTGAAAAAATTGTTCACGACGAGGATCACCCGCGAAACCCGGCAATCCGTTACTGATTTCCCCAACTACGCAATCCGCGATAGTCTCGGGATCGAGCTTATAATCTTTCAAATCGGAATCGTCTTTGAATTTAGCGACGAGCGCCTCTTTTAGAGTGGTTTTCTCCTTGCTCGTGCAACCGGCCAGCAAAAAAACGGCCAAAAACGCAATCATCAATTTTTTCATAATCAAACCTAACGAATGGTTGTCTCTAACCAAAGCAAAAAAGACATTTATTATGAGCACGAACGGCGCCGGTTGCCAGACAATTTAAGGATTCAGCCCGACTGCCGACACTACGTACACATGGCTTCCGGCGGCAGAGTTCACTAGGTTGCACCGATTCCCAACGATGACTGATGCCTATGGAAACCGACACACTTCGGACCATCGAACGCGCCGTAACACAAGGGATTGAAACCTATTTGGTCGCACGAAAAGCTAAAGTTCCCGAATTCGTCGAGCAATATTTCTCTTTCACGGGCGCCTTGGCGCTCCACAAAAAAACCTTCGGCAAGGACTTCTACAAACATCCGCTGAACATGCTATGGGGTTTGCCCAGCTTCATCATTCATGGCACGGCGGCTCTGTTTCGAAAAACCGGGGGTCACAGGATAAGCCGGATTCTCGACAAGATGCCGACCGGCATACCGACCGCCTTACAAGCGGAATTGCAGTGGCTGATCTATACCGAACTGCTGGAACTGCCGTATGTTCAGGGGAAACGGACATCCCGCCGGGATGCCCTTATGGAAACCATTCTGTGCAATCCCGAGATTTCCGAGCTGTGCGAGCAATTTCTTGGACAAATCCGAAGCAAGGCGGATCACCCCGAATTTCGCCGGAAGCTGGAAAGCAATCTGGCTGAATACGGCAAAACCCGCATCGCCGTCACCGAACTCGCCGGCAGCCTGGTTTCGCTCGCCACCAGCTACGCCGCTTTTAACAAAGCCCTACCCGGTGCGTTCTCGACCGGCATGGCCGCAGCCTCCGCCATCGCCCAGCACACGGCCATCGCCAATTTCTTGCTGGGTCCCACGATCGGAGCCTGGTATTACGGCCTCTTTCCTGCGTCCGCGTCGACCGGACTGATTATCGCCGCCACTGGCACGACGATGGCCGCCGTCAGTGCGATTGCGGCGTTATCCTGGGTCGTCGTCGATCCCCTGCTGGCCAAGACCGGCATACACGAACGGCGTCTCAATCAGTTTATCGACGCAATAGGCGACGAACTTCGCGGAAAAGAGCATCGGAATTATCGAGTCCGGGATCACTATGTCGCCCGCGTTTTCGATCTTCTCGATATTTTGCGGGTAGCCGCTAAAACGCTAAGCTAATCGGCTTTTCAAACCCGCCATTCAGATTACTGATAACAATAACACTATGAATCGCCCGATCTCCGCTCTGCCCGATCTCGCCCGAAAACCTTTACCCGACTTTCCCGGCTGGTGGGCTACGCTGGGCCCCGGAATCGTATGGATGGCATTGGCACAAGGCAGCGGCGAACTGATCTGGTGGCCCTATCTGATCGCGAAATACGGTTTGACATTCCTATTCCTCTTGATTCCGGCCTGCTTGCTCCAGTACCCGATCAACGTCGAAATCGGCCGCTACACGCTATTGACCGGCGAGAGCATTTTTCACGGGTTCATCCGGCTCAACCGCGTTTTCGGCATTCTTCTGTGGATATTGATGTCGGTCTCGTTCCTCTGGTTCGGAGCCTTCGCTTCGGCGGGCGGTACGGCGTTGGCGGCCTTGACCCATCTCCCCGAAGGCTGGGACGCCCGTAGCCAATCGCTGTTTTGGGGATATTGCTCGATCGGCGTGTTCTTGGCCGCCATCGTGTTCAGCAAAGTCGTATACGTCTTGGTCGAGCGATTCATGAAAATGGTCGCCGTCACCACCGTGGCCGGCCTGCTCTGGGCTTGTCTCCAGACCGAGGTCATCGCGGCGGTACCGGACTTCCTTCGGGGTCTATTGGGCCCTACGGCTCCGCTGCCCCGCCCTTGGGAAGCACAGGACGCCACCAAGCTGCTCACCGCCATCGCATTCGCCGGATTGGGCGGCTTTTGGATCTTGTTCTATTCGTACTGGCTGCGTGACAAAGGCGTCGGGATGGCGGTGCACATGGGCAAAATCACGGGGCCCATCGCCGGCAAGCCCGAGGTCATCACCAGCGACGGTTTTCTCCCGGATGCGTTGCCTGAAAACGAGGATCGCTGGCGGAAATGGCAGCAGTTCCTTCGTGCCGACGTACTGATCGGGATCGTCGGCAATCTGTTGACGACGCTCATGACCTGTCTTCTGGCGTATGCGCTCCTGTTTCCCAAAGGCCTGTTGCCTCAGGAGTATGAACTTGCGGTGGTGCAAAGCCGCTTTTTCGAGGTCGGCTGGGGCGAAATCGGGAGGCTATTGTTCCTCTTGGTAGCCGCAGCCTTTCTGACCGATACTTGGCTGGCGACGGCGGATGCCGTCAGCCGGATGCAGGCCGACATCGTCCATGTACTCTTTCCGAAAAGCCGGCGAATTGCTCTACGCACCTGGTATTACATCTTTCTGGCGCTACTGACGCTGATCACGTCGTTGACCATGCTGCTCGATACGCCGGGCACGTTGATCCTGACCAGCGCCGTCATTGGTTTTGCGGGAACCGTCATGTTCCCCGTGGCTTTGTATCTGCTCAATTTTCGCCGCCTTGCGCCGCAGCTGCCGGTATGGGCCAGACCGCCGGATGCCGGACGCTGGCTCCTGGGATTGAGCTTTGTGATCTATCTCGGACTCGCACTGGCCTATGGCTGCTCCATGCTTGCCGACTAAATCAACAACGCCATGAAATCGACGACGGTTGCAAACAGGCTTCGAAGCGGTGAATGGCCTTTGCTGCCGTACCTCCATGAGCTCGAAAACCGCTTCGCCGAAATCGAGCCGAACGTCCTGGCTTTCGTGCCCGAGGAGCATCGCTGGACACGGCTCTATCGGGAGGCCGACGATTTGCTGCGCCGTTATCCGAAGCCCGAAAATCGGCCGCCTTTGTTCGGCGCGCCGATAGGCATCAAGGATATCTTTCACATCGACGGATTTGAAACGCGCGCAGGCAGTCGCTTGCCGCCCGAAGAACTTAGCGGTGCGGAAGCCAGCACCGTGACGCGTCTGAAAGATGCCGGCGCGCTCATTATCGGAAAGACCGTCACCGCTGAATTCGCCTATATCGCCCCCGGTCCGACACGCAATCCCTGCAATCCGGAGCACACGCCGGGTGGATCGAGCAGCGGCTCCGCGGCGGCCGTAGCCGCCGGCCTCTGCCTATTGGCGCTAGGCACGCAGACCATCGGATCTATCAATCGGCCCGCCGCTTTCTGCGGCGTCTGCGGATTCAAGCCCAGCTACGGAAGAGTTCCCGTGGACGGCGTAATTCCCCTGGCGCCGAGCGTGGACCATGTCGGCTGGTTCGCTTCCGATGTCGATGGAATCGAATTGGCTGCACAGGCGCTGGTTCCGGACTGGAAATCATCCCTAACCCATGGTCGTCCGAGGTTTGGAATTCCGGACGGCCCTTACCTCGATCATGTCACGCCGGACGCTAGACTCGGTTTTCAAGAGACCTGCGAGACGCTTAGAGCCAACGGGTATGTTCTCATCGAAGTATCGGCATTTCCCGATTTCGAGGAACTCTATCGTTCGCATCATCTGCTCGTTGCTGCCGAAGCTGCGCAGGTACACGAAAATTGGTACCGAAAGTACAAACCGCTTTACCGTCCGGAAACCGCAGAGCTCATCGAGCGCGGCCTCAAGGCTTCGGCATCGGACCTTGAGATCGCCAGAGCGGTCCGACTACGTCAGGGAGCACACCTCGCAGCGCTGATGCAACAACATGGCATCGATGCTTGGATTTCCCCTTCCGCGACCGGACCGGCCCCTCATGGGCTGAACAGCACCGGCGACTCGGTGATGCAGTTGCCCTGGACTCAAGCAGGCGTTCCTCTCCTCAGTATTCCGACCGGCGTCATCCGCGGTTTACCGGTCGGAATACAAATCGCTGGATCGTGGGGAAACGACGAAACACTAGTCCGATGGGCGCAGGGCATCGAATCGCTATTCGCCTCCCGCCGAACGAGATAATCGTCCTAAGGCGCGCTTTTCCGAAGATCAAAGCTACCCGGTGGTGGTATCCTATCGCCCCGTTTTTCGCTTCCTTGAATCCATGCAGCTTCCTAATTTCGACTCGGCCCGCATCCTGGTCGTCGGCGACTTAATGCTCGATCGCTACTGGCACGGCGGCACTTCCCGCATTTCGCCGGAGGCTCCGGTTCCGGTCGTACTGGTAAATGGCGTCGAGGAACGATTGGGTGGTGCGGGCAACGTCGCCCTCAATATTGCGACATTTGGGGCGCAAACCAGCCTCATCGGCTATTGTGGGCGCGACGAAGCCGGACAGAATCTTATCGCTCTCCTGCAATCCGCCGGTATCGACTGTGTTGTGGAGCAAATTCCGGGACGGCCGACCATCACCAAGCTCAGAGTGCTGAGCCGCCATCAACAGCTCATCCGGCTGGACTTCGAGGACCGCTTTCATGACGTCCCGTCGGCCCATCTCCTCGCGAATTTCGCCGGGAAGTTGAACGAGGCCGATGTCGTGGTACTCTCCGACTACGGCAAGGGAACCCTCAATTCAGTTCAGGAACTGATTCAACTCGCCGGAGAAGCGGGCAAGATGGTTTTAGTGGACCCAAAGGGCACCGATTTCGATCGATACCGCGGCGCCACCCTCATCACTCCCAATCGCAGTGAATTTGAGGCCGTGGCCGGACCTTGCCGGGATGATCATGACCTGGCGGAGAAGGGCCTTGGCCTGCTGGAAAAGCTCGAGCTAAAGGCCCTCTTGATTACACGCGGCGAACACGGGATGACTTTGCTGCGACGCGGCGAGTCCCCCCGGCATTTGCCAGCCCACGCCAAAGAGGTCTACGATGTAACCGGAGCCGGCGATACCGTCATTTCGACTCTCGCCGCAGCTCTGGCGGCGGGCGCATCGCTGGAGGATGCCACGGGTCTCGCAAATCTCGCCGCCGGAATCGTCGTGGGCAAGCTAGGGACGGCAAGCGTGACTCTCGAAGAATTGGTTGACGCCCTGCACGGTCAGCGCGCCCATCATCGCGGCGCGATCGAGCTCGACAAACTTTTGCCTTTGCTCGGCACGGCGCGACGCAAAGGAGAGAAGATCGTCGTCACCAACGGATGCTTCGACATCCTGCATCCCGGCCATATCCAATACCTCCAGCAAGCCCGAGCTCTGGGTGACCGGCTTATCGTGCTGGTCAACAGCGACGCCTCGGTAAGACGCCTCAAGGGCAGCGGCCGCCCGGTCAATCCGCTCGAACATCGCATGACCATGCTGGCGGCTCTCGAATGCGTCGACTGGGTCGTGCCGTTCGAAGAAGATACGCCGCGCGACGTCATCGGACGCCTGCTGCCCGATATTCTCGTAAAAGGCGGCGACTACAAAGACATCACCGAAATAGCCGGCCACGATCATGTTCTGGCCAACGGAGGAGAAGTCAGGATTCTGGATTTTCTAGGCGATTATTCGACCACCCGAATCATTCAAGCCATACGCAATACCTGAACATGTCTGATCACGCCCGTTTAACGGACAGAATGGTGGACGCGCTTCGCGTTCCCCCTTATTCCATCCACGCCGAGCAATCCGTACTCGGCGGTCTCATGCTCGACAACCAAACCTGGGACGTCGTGGCCGACCGGGTGGGAGAAGAGGATTTCTACCGCAAGGATCACAAACTGATATTCCGCGCGATCAAGCAGCTTGCGGAAAAACAGACGCCGTTCGACGTCGTCACCCTGTCGGAAGTCCTGGAAAAAACCGGTTCGCTGGAAGAAGCGGGCGGACTCGCCTATCTCGCGATGATGGCCAAGGAGACGCCCAGCGCCGCCAATATCTCGTCCTATGCCGATATCGTGCGTGAAAAGTCGGTATTGCGGCAGCTGATCCATGCAGGTACCGAAATCGCCGATTCAGCCTTCCAGCCGGAAAATCGCGATTTGGCCCTGTTGCTCGAAACAGCCGAGCAAAAGGTTTTTCAGATCGCCGATCAGCGGCGGCGCGGCGGAGTCGGCTTCAAGCCGATCAAGTCGCTCTTATCGGCCGCCATAGACCGAATCGAGATGCTCTTCCACAAGGAAGGCCACATCACCGGCGCGAGCACCGGTTTCGCCGATTTCGACGAAATGACTTCTGGCATGCAAGCCTCCGATCTCATCATCATCGCCGGCCGCCCATCCATGGGAAAGACAACCTTCGCCATGAACATTGCCGAAAACGTGGCCATCAAGGAGCAGGTTCCGGTGGCTGTATTCAGCATGGAAATGCCGGGCGAACAACTGGCCATGCGCATGATGTCGTCTCTGGGCCGCATCGACCAGCACCGGGTGCGCACCGGAAAGCTGGAGGACGACGAATGGCCGCGCATGACTTCCGCCATCAATATCCTGGCGGAAACCAAGCTGTTCATCGACGACACCCCTGCCCTGACACCCACCGAAGTCCGCGCCCGTTGCCGCCGCCTGGCACGCGAGCACGGTCAACTCGGACTGGTGGTGCTCGACTATCTTCAGCTCATGCAGTGCTCCGGCGGCGAAAACCGTGTGGCGGAGATCTCGGAAATTTCCCGCTCGCTCAAGGCATTGGCCAAGGAGCTGAACGTTCCGGTGATCGCCCTTTCGCAGCTCAACCGCAATCTCGAACAGCGCCCCAATAAACGGCCGGTTCCATCCGACCTGCGCGAATCGGGCTCGATCGAGCAGGACGCGGACCTGATCGTGTTCATCTACCGCGACGAGGTCTATCACCCCGATTCCTCCGACAAGGGCACCGCCGAAATCATCATCGCGAAACAGCGTAACGGCCCGATCGGAACCGTGCGCCTTACCTTCCTCGGCCAATACACGCGCTTCGAAAACTTTATCTCGGATCCGTACGCGGGCGAGGACTTTTAAGAATGATGCTGTCTGCTTATGCCGAGCTCGATTTGACGGCAGTCACGCATAATCTCACGCGCATTCGAGCGTTTGCGCCGAAAGCGAAAATCATGGCGGTGATCAAGGCCAACGCCTACGGCCACGGGCTGATTCGGATCGCCAAGGTATTGAGCGATGCCGATGCCTTCGCCGTAGCCCGCCTCGGCGAAGGCATCGCCCTTCGCGACGCGGGCATAAGGCAGCGTATCGCCGTGCTTCAAGGCTTCGTCGATAGCGAAGAACTGGAGCTCCATAGTCGCTACGGATTGGAGCCCGTCATCCATTCCCCGTTTCAGGTGGAACTTCTGGAGCAAGTTTCCTCGATGGAGTCGGTATCGGTTTGGTTGAAACTGGATACAGGAATGCACCGGCTCGGCTTGCTGCCGGACGAATTCTCATCCTGTTATTCGAGGCTTCAACGGTGTTCCGCTGTGCGCCAACCTATTCCCGTGATGACTCACTTGGCCAATGCCGACGTTTTTCAGGACACGATTACGGCAATACAGCTGGATTGCTTCAAAAGCGCGCTCCATAACGTTCAAACCGAATGCAGCATCGCCAATTCGGCAGGACTTCTGGCCTGGGATACCGCACGTGTCGAATGGGTCCGCCCCGGAATTGCGCTTTACGGTGTGTCGCCGTTTCCTGGTCGTACCGGTCCGGACGAAGGCCTCAGACCGGTGATGACCTTCCGGAGCCGGCTCATCGCGATAAAGAATCTGAAAGCCGGCGATGCCGTGGGTTATGGCGGTGATTGGATTTGCCCGCGCCCGACTCGCCTCGGAATCGTTTCGATCGGCTATGGCGACGGTTATCCTCGCCACGCGCAGTCAGGCACGCCGGTGCTGGTTCGCGGTCGGCGGGCAAGCCTGATCGGACGCGTTTCCATGGATATGATCAGCCTCGATCTCACGGATTGCCCCGACGCTCGGGTTGGGGATGAAGTCACTCTATGGGGCAAAGGCCTGCCCGTCGAGGAAATCGCTCAATACGCCTCGACTATTCCCTATGCCCTGCTCTGCGGCGTCACACCGCGGGTCAAGATGGTCGAACGGTGGGAATAGCACGTATTTTTTGATCGGATCTTTCGGCCGATAATCACTCGTCGTCCAAATCGAAGACGTTGTACAAAGGAGCCGTTGTGGCCGAACGCATCGCCAAACCCCAAGTGGGCGCTCCCGACCCGGAGCTGAGGACGTCGCCGATTCTGGAGGAATTCGATGACGATTATCTGGTATTAAAGCAGCAAGTGCCCGGCGAACCGGTTTGTCACTTCAACGACAAACGATATGCACACGGCACGTATGTTTGTAGCGGCGATACGCTTCTGCGCTGCGATTACGGAGTTTGGATCAGAACCGGCTCTTGCGACCCGGACAATCCTTAATTCCGTTATAACGGCCACCTTGTTCCACTGACGAGAGGATAACGTTATGCCGCAGCACCTTACCGATAAACAGCTCGAAGCATTCCGCAATAGACTCGAAACGCGTCTTGCAGAACTGACCCGAGGCGTTCGTGAAGAAGTCATTCAGTCGGGTCGTCACCACTTTACCGATGTCGCCGGCGAGGTTCACGACTCGGAAGAAGCTTCGGTCGCCAATCTGGTCATCGATATGGAACTGCAAACGATAGATCGGCATATTCAGGAAATTCGCGAGATAGAATCCACTCTCATCCGTATCGGCAGCCGCGAATTCGGCATTTGCGTCGATTGCGAGCAACCGATCGCGTTAGCGCGGCTGGAGGCGAACCCTACGACCGAGCGCTGTATTGCCTGCCAGAGCGCGTACGAGAAGGAACAAGCCTTGACGCATTCACCGTCTCTGTAGATTCTGCCATTCGGCGCCTTTCCGGGTTAAGCTTGCGCCGTCGGAAACGCCAAGACATCCCCGATAGATTCCGCTCGCATCCTGATCATCAGCAGGCGATCCAATCCAAGAGCTATACCCGAGCAATCCGGCAGTCCGCTCCTCAGCGCCGCCAGCAAGCGCTCGTCTTTAGCCGGCAAGGGCAAACCGTTTTCTTCTCGGATGACGAGATCCCGATCAAAGCGCTCTTCCTGCTCGACAGCATCGGCCAATTCGTGAAACCCGTTGCCCAACTCCAATCCTTCGAGAAATATCTCCACCCTTTCGACCACAAGCGGGTCGTCCGGCTTTTTTCGCGCAAGGGAAGGAAGAAAAGCGGGGAAATCGTAAACGAAAGTGATCCGCCCTCGCCCGAGATGGGGCTGGACCAGATGACTGAAGAGCAAATCGAGCCAAAGCGAGCGATCTCTGCCGCAAAGCGCCTCAGCCTCGGGAAGATCCCGAACTCTTGAGCGTTCGGAGAGTTCCTCGAACGAGGCCGATAACGGATCGACGCCTACATGCTCACGAAAAAGTTCGCGATAACTAAATCGCTCGGACGCTGCCAAAATCAGGTGATCACGGCAGATTTCTGCCAGCAACGCATCGATCTCGTCGATCAATTCGGCTAAATCGAATCCCACCCTGTACCATTCCAAAAGCGTAAATTCGGGATTGTGATGGCGCCCCGACTCTTCGTTCCGAAAGGCCTTGCAGATCTGGTAGATCGAACCGCTGCCCGCCGCCAGCAGGCGCTTCATTGCAAATTCCGGAGAGGTTTGCAGATAAAGTTGTTCGCCCTCACTACTGCCGGGCTGACGGAGAACGGTCGTGAAAGGATTGAGATTCGGATCGGTAACGCCGGCGCGGCACAGCAGTGGCGTCTCGACTTCCAAGACGTTTCTAGCCGAAAAAAACTGCCGAATTGTCGCAAGCAAAGCTGCCCGCTTCTTAAGAGCAGTCAGGGAACAACTGGGGCGCCAGTCCGCCATCGTCGGAAGAAACGTCGCTTGAGGTCGGCGGATACGGCGGACATGCCGCGTCCGCCGTCGAGCATGAAGGGATGCTATTTGACCCGAGATACGTACTCGCCCGTGCGGGTATCGACTTTGATCACCTCGCCGGTCTGCACGAACAGAGGGACCCTGACGACCGCTCCGGTGTCCAGGGTTGCCGGCTTGCCGCCGCCACCGGAGGTATCGCCACGCACGCCGGGATCGGTTTCAACAATCGTCAGCTCCACGAAGTTGGGCGGCGTGACCGAAATGGGAGCATTGTTGTACAGGGTGACGATGCATACGTCCTGCTCTTTGAGCCATTTCTTGGCATCGCCCACCACATCGCTGTCAGCGGCATACTGTTCGAAACTCTCCGGAACCATGAAGTGCCACTGCTCGCCATCGTTGTACAAATATTGCATTTCCGTATCGACGACGTCCGCACCTTCCAATGTTTCTCCGGATTTGAACGTGCGCTCGATGACACGGCCGGTCTTGAGGTTGCGGAGCTTTACGCGGTTAAATGCCTGCCCCTTACCCGGCTTGACGAATTCGTTCTCGATGATCGAACACGGATCGCCGTCGAGCATCACTTTTAAACCGCCCTTGAATTCATTGGTGCTGAATGTCGCCATTCTCTCCTCGTTCGCTTCAGTTAACTCAAAAAATACCGCGCATTATAATGTACGGCTTTGTCCTAAGAAACCCGACGTCTCTATGAAAACGCCCTGGCAGGCCGAGCTGGCCGACTCATTTACCAAACCCGCCGACCTCTTCGCTTTCTTGGAGTTGGATGAGATCCATCAAGCGGAATTCCTGGAGGCGACGGACCGTTTTTCGTTTCGCGTTACGCAAAGCTACGCTCGGCGCATGAGCAAACGCAATCCTCGCGACCCGCTTTTGCTTCAAGTGTTGCCCGATGCGCAGGAACTGATCGACCATCCGAACTTTGCAAACGATCCGGTGGGAGACTTAAAAGCCGTGACCGCCCCGGGAGTGCTGCACAAATACCATGGACGAATGTTGCTGATCACCACCGGTGCGTGCGCCATCCACTGCCGTTATTGCTTCAGGCGAAATTTTCCGTACGACGCGAACATGATCGGCAAACGGCAGGAACAGGATGCCGTTGACGCCATTCGGAGCGACCTAAGTATCAACGAAGTGATTCTCAGCGGCGGGGATCCTTTGGTGCTGAGCGACGAACGCTTGGCCCAGTTAATCCAAAAAATCGGGGAGATACAGCACATCAGGCGACTTCGAATTCACACGCGCCTCCCGGTAGTTCTACCGAACCGCATCACAACCGAACTTATCGCCGCGCTGACGGAGGCTCGTTTAAAAAGCGTGGTCGTCATTCACGCCAATCACGCGAACGAGTTCGATCACGACGTCAACGATGCGTTAAACGCACTCCAAAAGGCCGGAATTACACTCCTTAACCAGACCGTATTGTTAAAAGGCGTGAACGACGATGCCGAAACCCTTGTTCGACTGAGTGAAACACTTTTCGAGAACGGCGTGCTGCCGTATTACCTGCACGTACTGGACAAGGCGCAAGGGACCAGCCATTTCGACCTGTCGACGGAAGATGCGTTAGCGATTTACCAAGTCATGAGGGAAGCATTGCCTGGTTATCTGCTTCCCAAACTCGTTCGGGAGGAGGTGGGCCGACCGTACAAGATGCCGGTCGGATAAGATTTCAAAACTCCGGAAAAGCCATCAGCGGAGCCGGAACCCCGCCACGTCGGAAGTATCGACTTATTTAGTCGACGGCTTTCATGCTGAGACGAACCCTTCCCTGACGGTCGATCTCAAGAACCTTAACTTTGACGATGTCGCCCTCGGCCAGCTTATCGCTGACTTTCTCCACGTGTTCGTCCGAAATCTGCGAAATATGGACCAGCCCGTCCTTACCAGGGAGAATCGTAACGAATGCGCCGAAATCCATCAGCCGGGCGACACGGCCTTCGTAAACTTTCCCAACCTCGACTTCGGCCGTGATCGCTTCGATACGGCGACGCGCCTCCATTCCGGCTTCCTTGTCGACCGAAGCCACTTTAACGACACCGTCGTCGCTAATATCGATGCTGGCTCCCGTCTCTTCGGTGATCGCACGAATCGTCGCGCCGCCTTTGCCGATGACATCGCGAATCTTGCTCGGATCGATGGTGAAGCTCATGATGCGCGGCGCAAAATCCGACATCTCCTTCCGGGGAGCCGGCAAAGCCTCCGCCATTTTCGCCAAAATATGCAAACGCCCTTCTTTGGCCTGCTCGAGCGCCTGCCGCATGATTTCCGGCGTGATGCCGTCGATCTTGATGTCCATTTGCAATGCGGTCACGCCGTCGCTGGAGCCGGCGACCTTAAAATCCATATCGCCGAGGTGATCCTCGTCGCCCATGATGTCCGAGAGCACCGCAAAATGATCGCCTTCTTTGATCAAGCCCATGGCGATCCCGGCAACGGGAGCCTTGGTCGGAACCCCGGCATCCATCAGTGCCAAGCTGGTTCCGCACACCGACGCCATCGAACTGGAGCCGTTGGATTCGGTAATTTCAGAAACGACTCGAATCACGTAGGGGAAGCTTTCCGGAGCGGGCATGATGGCCTGCACGCCGCGCTTCGCCAGCCTGCCGTGTCCGATTTCACGCCGTTTCGGCGCGCCTATCGGGCCGATCTCTCCCACGCAGAAAGGCGGGAAATTGTAGTGCAACATGAAGGATTCTTTATATTCGCCTTCTATTGCATCGATCAATTGAGCATCGCGTCCCGTACCCAAGGTGGCAACCACCAGGGCCTGAGTCTCGCCGCGGGTGAACAGTGCGGAACCGTGAGTACGCGGCAGTACGCCTGTACGTATCGTAATCGGCCGTACGGTCTTCAAATCCCGTCCGTCTATGCGTTTGGATTCGTTCAGAATCCGCCACCGGACCACATCCGATTCCAATTTTTCCAGCATGCCTCGAACGGCGTTCTCGGCATAATTCCCGTCCGCCGTCAAAGCATCGATCGTTGCTTTGCGAATTTCTCTGAGTTTCTGCTGACGAGTCTGCTTATCAGCTGTCTGATAAGCTTCGGCAATCTGCGCTGCCGACAAATCCTTAACGGCCTGGTATAAGGCCGCGTTGGCAGCGGGTGGCTCCCAGTTCCATGGCGTGACACCCACGGTCTCGGCCAGTTCATGGATCGCCTTGATAGCCGTCTGCATATGCTCGTGGCCGAACAACACGGCTCCGAGCATGACTTCTTCCGGAAGCATATCGGCTTCGGACTCGACCATCAGAACCGCCTTTTCCGTACCGGCAACGACCAAGTCCAGCTTTGAATCTTCAAGAACCGAACCGGAAGGATTGAGCACGAATTGGCCATCGATATAGCCGACACGCGCTGCGCCGATCGGTCCTTGGAAAGGCATGCCCGAAAGCACCAGAGCCGCGGATGCCCCCAGCATCGAGGGAATATCCGGATCGACTTCGGGATTCAGGGAGAGAACCGTGGCAACGACCTGAACCTCGTTGGTGAATCCTTCCGGAAAAAGCGGGCGAATGGGCCGATCGATCAAGCGCGCGGTGAGGGTTTCTTTCTCGCTCGGCCGTCCCTCGCGCTTGAAAAAGCCGCCGGGGATGCGACCCGCCGCGTAGGCTTTCTCCTGATAGTTGACGGTCAGGGGGAAGAAATCGGTCTCGGGCGACGCCTCTTTCTCGCCAACGGCAGTGACCAAAACCACGGTTCCGGCCATATCCACCATAACGGCGGCATCCGTCTGGCGCGCAATTTCGCCGGTCTCGAAGGTAACGAGATATTCGCCGTACTTAAACTGTTTCCGAATCGGATTCACAATAATACCTTTACCGGGTGAACAACTATTTACGTAGACCCAATCGTTCAATCAAAGTCCGATAACGGTCGGAGTCCTTGCTCTTTAAGTAATCCAACAATTTGCGACGTCGATTGACCAAGCGCAACAAGCCGCGCCGCGAATGGTGATCTTTCTTGTTCTTAACGAAATGCGGAGTAAGGTGGTTAATCCGGGCGGTAAGCAGGGCCACCTGAACTTCCGGCGAGCCGGTGTCGTTCGTCGCTCGCTGATATTCTTGCATCACAGCGCTCTTGTCTGCTGTTTCAAAGGCCATTTTTTTCTCCTGAACAAACTTGTTTAACTTAATAAACTCACAATTGTAACTGTAGCTCTAGATGCGTTTCAATCGAAACGCCAACGAACTCAGAGTAATTTACGATCTAAGAGCCACCCTATTAAGATAGCTCCTGAACATCGCTCTGAACCGCCTTGACCAAACGCCGCGGTGTCACCCGTCCGTCGTCAAGAATCTCGCCCACTCCCATGAAAACAGATTGTTTTGCATACAATCTAACCCATCCATGCTTCGGCGCTTTAGGAACTAAAACGGCTTGGCCCTTTCGCACATAAAAACCGAGTTCGTCACTCAATTGAACCGCCGGCAAGGCGGATACGATGCGATCCATCGGGAGAACCAGTCCCAGCAATTCGCTTTCATCGAGTGTTTCCATACTTTCCAGCGTGTGAGAGTCGGCAATCGATAAGTCTCCTACCCCCGTACGTCTCAACATCTCGACATGGCCGCCGCAACCCAACGCTTTGCCGACGTCCTCGGCAAGGGTCCGGATATATGTGCCTTTCGAACACGCGACGTCCAATTGCAGACTCGACGAATCGAACCCCAGCAGCTTCAATTCATGAATGACCACTCGACGGGGTTCCCGTTCCACCTCGATGCCTTGGCGGGCCAAATCGTAAAGGCGTCGCCCTTGATGCTTGAGCGCAGAGTACATCGGCGGAACCTGAAGGATCTCGCCGCGGAATCCAGCCAGAACCTGCTCAACCACGTCCTCGCTCAGTGGCTTCACGGCCTTCGTCTCGACAATCTCGCCCTCGGAATCTCCGGTAAGTGTCGCTATCCCAAGGCGAACCTTCACCCGATAACGTTTGTCCGTATTCAGGAGAAACCCCGACAATTTCGTCGCTTCGCCCAAACAAATCGGGAGCAAACCGCTGGCGAGCGGATCGAGGCTTCCGGTATGACCGGCCTTTTGCGCTTTCAAAATCCGCTTGACCTTTTGCAGCGCCGCGTTTGACGTCATACCGGAAGCTTTGTCCAACAGCACAATGCCGTTAATGGACCGCAAATCGTTGCGGCGACTCATCGCTACCACCTATTCGCCGCTTTTCGGCTCTTCATGCAGCCGATCCAGGAGTGCATCCATATGCATGCCGCGCTCGATCGAATCGTCGTAGACGAAATGGATCTCGGGCATATTACGGATGCGAAGGCGCTTTCCCAGTTCGCGACGCAGCATCGGGACCATCGTCGATAAGAGCGCCACACATTTTTCGGCCGGCTCCTTGGCTCCCAAGAAAGTCACGAAAACTTTGGCTACAGCAAGATCACGGCTTACTACGGCATCGCTCACGGTAACCATTCCAAGGCGAGGTTCTTTTACCTGCGTCCGAATAAGATCCGCCAATTCCCTTTGGAGCTGCGAGGCAACCCGGTCGCTCCGTTTAAACTCTCTCGGCATATGAACTTAGACCGTCTCGATACTGAATCGTCTAGCGTTGCACTTGCACTTTTTCGAACACTTCGATCTGGTCGCCGACCTTGACGTCGTTGTAGTTCTTTATGCCCATACCGCACTCCATGCCCGCTTTGACCTCGCCGACGTCCTCTTTGAAGCGGCGCAGAGAATCCAACTGCCCTTCGAAGACCACCACGTTGTCTCGTAACACGCGGATCGGCAGATTCCGTTTTACGTGGCCGTCCAGCACCATGCAGCCGGCGATAGCACCGAATTTCGGATGACGGAACACGTCCCTAACCTCGGCAACGCCGACGATCTGCTCCTTGAACTCGGGTTCCAGCATCCCGCTGATGGACTTCTTGATTTCGTCGATCACATCGTAAATCACACTGTAATAGTGTAAATCGATGCCCCGCTCCTCAATGATCTTGCGCGCACCCGCATCGGCACGGACGTTGAATCCGATGATGATCGCGTTGGACGCCAAAGCAAGATTGGCGTCGGATTCGTTGATGCCGCCGACACCACCGGCAATGACTTTCACTTTGACCTTATCAGTCGAAAGGTCCGTCACCGACGCTCTCAGCGCTTCAAGACTGCCTTGCACGTCGGCCTTGATGATCAGGTTCAGATCCACGCTTTCGCCGCTTTCCATGCGCGAGAAGACATCCTCGAGCTTGGTCGCCTGCTGCGCCGCCAATTTACTGACACGCAGTTTTTCTTCACGATGCAAGGCGATCTCACGCGCCTTACGCTCGTCGGCAACGACGATGAATTCATCGCCGGCGTTCGGCGCGCCCGACAGCCCCAGCACCTCGACGGGCATCGACGGTCCGGCCTCTTTCACTGGCTTGCCATTTTCGTTGAACATGGCCCTGACACGCCCGAATTCCATGCCGCACAGGATAAAATCGCCCTTCTTCAACTGTCCACGCTGCACGAGAATGTCTGCCACTGGCCCTCGCCCTTTCTCGAGCTTCGATTCCAATACCACGCCGCTTGCGGGTATCTCGAAAGGCGTTCTGAGCTCAAGAACCTCAGCCTGCACGAGAATGGCGTCGAGCAATGCGTCGATACCCTGACCGGTCTTGGCGGAAACACTCACGAATTGGGTGTCCCCACCCCATTCTTCCGGGACCACATTGAGCCCGGTTAGTTCTTGTTTTACTCGATCCGGATCGGCTTCCGGTTTATCGATCTTGTTGACTGCCACGACCAGGGGAACATTGGCGGCGCGGGAGTGCTCCACGGCTTCGCGAGTTTGCGGCATCACGCCGTCGTCGGCAGCGACCACCAGCACCACGATATCCGTGACCTTGGCACCGCGTGCACGCATCGCCGTAAACGCGGCATGGCCAGGCGTATCCAAGAAAGTCACCGCGCCGTGATCCGTCTTGACCTGATAAGCGCCGATGTGCTGGGTAATGCCACCCGCCTCGCTGGCCGCGACGCGGCTCTTGCGAATATAGTCGAGCAATGAAGTCTTGCCGTGGTCGACGTGTCCCATGATGGTTACCACCGGAGCTCTCGGCAACTGCTCAATCTCCTCAGCCACCGACATGGTAGCCATAATCTCGGCCTCCAGAGCGTTTTCGACCTGCGGTATGGCCTTATGGCCCAACTCTTCGACCACCAAAGTGGCGGTATCTTGATCGAGTACTTGGTTGATGGTGGCCATCACTCCCATTCCCATCAACGTTTTGATGACTTCGGTCGCCTTAATGGACATCCGCTGGGCCAAATCCGATACCGTAATGGATGCGGGAATGGCGACCTCACGCACCACCGGGGCGGTTGGCTTCTCAAATCCGTGCCGGGCTTCCGGAAATGCAACAGGGCCTTTGGTGACTTTAAGCTTTTTCTTTTTATCTTTTCTTGCGTCATCGAGACCAAAGGGCTCACGAGCACCTTCGCTTCGGCCTTTAGGACGTTCAACGCCCGGCTTCTTTTTGGCACGTTTGGCTTCTGACTCTAAATGACGTGGGAGCTCCACCTCTTCCCGCTCGGCCGACACAGGCGGAACGACCGGTTTTTTAGGCGCAGGTATTTCTGCCGCGGGTGCGGGCGGCTCACGCTCTTCCACACTCACTGCTTTTTCGGTACGCTGCTGCTCTTCGACCAGACGTCGAGCCTCCTCCCGCTGCCTCTCTTCTTCCGCTCGTCTAGCCTCTTCGAGCAAACGCTGTTGCTCGGCGGCTCTCTCCGCTTCTTCGCGCTTCCTTCTCTCTTCTTCTTCCAAAGCCTTACGACGGACTTCTTCCTGCTGAGCGCGCAAAGCCTCCTGGGCTTCAAGTTCTCTCTGCTGGTCCTCGAGTGCCTGCCGCGCCTTTTCCACCTCAGTGCGACGTTCGCTCAGCTCCGGAAGCTCGCTTCGCTTGACATAGGTCCGCTTCTTGCGGACTTCTACGCTGATGGTCTTCACGCCCTTGCCGGGAATCTTGCCTTGCTTAAGCTCGCTAACGGTGCGCCGCTGCAGCGTTACCCGCTTCGGCTCTGCCATTTCCCCCTCGCTTCTGCCGTGGCTCTGCCGCAAATAACTCAGAAATCGAAGCTTTTCAGTATCACTGAGAACATCGTCCGCGTCGCTTTTTTCCAAACCCGCATCGCCCAACTGCGTAAGCAGTCGATCTACCGGAATGCCGACCACATCGGCAAGTTGCCGTACCGTCACATCGCTCATTCTTTCAGCCCCTGCCCTGTCAAATCCTCTTAACCTTCAGCAAACCACGGTGAGCGGGCCGTCATGATCAAACGCGCAGCCCTAGCTTCGTCCATACCCTCAACCTCCAGCAATTCGTCGACCGATTGTTCGGCCAAGTCCTCTATTGTCCTCACACCTCGCGCAGCAAGACGAAAGGCCGTTTCACGGTCCATTCCCTCCATCTCCAGCAACTCCTTGGAAGGCTCCGAAGATTCAAATTCTTCCTCGTTGGCGATCGCCTTGATCAGCAACGCGTCGCGCGCTCGATTTCGTAGCTCCTCGACGATGTCTTCGTCGAACTCCTCGATCTCCAATAGCTCCTTGGCTGGAACGTAAGCCAACTCTTCAACCGTCGAAAATCCCTCTCTAACCAGAATCTCGGCGACGCTCTCGTCCACGTCCAGCTGTTCCATGAACGACTGCATGAGCTTGGCCGTCTCCAGCTCATTCTTGGCTTCCGCCTGGGAAGCGCCCATTACGTTGAGCGTCCATCCGGTCAGCTCCGATGCAAGTCGCACGTTTTGTCCACCGCGCCCAATGGCTTGAGACAGGTTTTCATCCGCCACGGCAATATCCATCGAATGCTTGTCCTCGTCGACCACGATCGAGACGATCTCAGCCGGCGACATCGCGTTAATCACGAATTGAGCGTCGTTCTCGTTCCATAAAATAATATCGATACGCTCACCGGCTAACTCATTGGATACCGCCTGGACCCGGGAACCGCGCATACCCACGCATGCGCCCACCGGATCTAGCCGTAGATCGTTGCTCTTTACGGCCACTTTCGCACGAACCCCGGGATCTCGAGCAGCCCCCTTGATTTCAATGACCCCTTCGCTGACCTCCGGAACCTCCAGCCTAAATAATGCAATCAAAAGTTCGGGTGCCGTGCGACTGACGAACAACTGAGGCCCCCGAGACTCCGGGCGTACAGCTTTCAAATAGCCCCGCAAACGATCGCCGGACCGCACAGCCTCGCGGGGTATCATCTCGTCCCTGGGAACAAAGGCTTCGACGTTACCGCCCAGATCGAGGTAGACATTGCCCCGCTCGACGCGCTTGACGACGCCGGTCACAAGCTCGCCGACCCGGTTCTTGTAGGCATCGACGACTTTCCGGCGTTCCGCATCCCGCACCTTCTGTACAATAACCTGCTTGGCGGTCTGCGCCGCAATGCGTCCGAATTCAATGGATTCGATGGGCTGTTCGATATAGTCGCCAACCTGAATATTGGGCCGAATCTTTCGTGCCTCGTCCAAGGAAATCTCGATATCCGGGTTTTCGACGCCAGCCTCATAGTCCGCATTGGAGTCAACGACCAGCCAACGACGGAATGTCTCATAGCCCCCGGTTTTCCGGTCAATCGCGACGCGCACGTCGATTTTGTTGTCGTGGCGCTTGATTGTTGCGGTGCGAAGCGCATCCTCTATGGCGCCGAAAATGACCTCTTTATCGATGTCTTTCTCATTGGATACGACATCCACCACCAACAAGATTTCTTTATTCGCCATCGCGTCGTCCTTAGATTTAACTACCAAACTCAGGCGCCAGGCGCGCCTTTTCAATTGATTCAAATGGAATTCGCAAAGTTTCGCCACCCTCTTGAATTAGAACGTAATCGCCTTCCACGCCTGCCAGGTAAGCCTTAAATTTGCGCCGCCCATCGATGGGCCGGGCGAGCTGCAAACGGGCCAGACTACCCTTGAAGCGCACGAAGTGCTCCAACTTGGAAAGCGGCCGGTCAAGACCTGGCGACGAAATTTCAAGCTGATAACGACCGGGAATCGGGTCCTCCACATCGAGTACGCCACTCAGTTGATAGCTAACCCTCGTGCAATCGTCGAGAGTGATGCCAGACTCGCTGTCGATGTAGACTCGGAGCACGCGCCGGTGGGCGTCGAACTCTATGTCTATCAGTTCATATCCCAAGCCGCTAACGACCGGCTCAATCAAACCCGCCAAACGCTCCTGCGGCTTCATTGCGACCTCGTAAATTTCACTCACAAAAAATGGGCGCAATGGCCCATTCTTGTTTTGTTATTCCCTTTAAAAACTAAAAAAGCCCCTATGGGGCATACCTTATCAAAGCGGGGCGACTCTAATCACACACTCTTAAAGTAACCCGCTGTTTATAGACGCATGTTACCACACAAACAACTAAATGTGGAACTCCCGTTATCATACGCGGGCACCGATTGCCTATACCCAATTAATAACCGCGGGCGTACCATAAAGAGACACGATAAAGAGAGGAGAATTCCGATGCCTTTAACTCCGATGGACTTGGTCGCCGAAGCGAAGCGACACATTAGAGAAGTCAATCCTGAAGAAGCTAAAGCCCTAATCGGCAAAGCACTGGTTCTGGATGTCCGGGAACCGGCGGAATTCACGCTAGGCGCCTTGCCTGGCGCGGTAAACATTCCGCGCGGCGTACTGGAGTTCAAGATCGACAGCCACCCGACGTTTCAAAATCGGCGTGACGCCGACATCCTCGTCTACTGCCAGACCGGCGGCCGTTCGGCTCTGGCGACCGAGGCACTCAAAAAGCTGGGCTACGTAAACGCCGTCAGCCTCGCGGGCGGCTTTAAACTTTGGCAGGAATCCGGCCAAGCGGTGGAAACGCCTCCCGCTTCTTGAAGCTTATGGCGTCTAGTCGTAATGGAGACGATCGCTCGGCTTCCGAAGGGCGAATGCGCCTCGACAAGTGGCTGTGGGCAGCCCGGTTTTTCAAAACCCGCCAGCTGGCCATAGATGCCATCAACGGGGGCAAAGTGCATCTAAACGGACAACGGGCGAAGCCCGGAAAGGAAATCGGCGTCGGCGCAAAGCTTAGAATCAGCAAGGATCAATACATTTGGGATATTACGGTTCAAGCTTTATCGTCCCAGCGTCGTCCAGCCGCCGAAGCAGTGCTGCTTTACGAAGAGACTCCGGAAAGCATCACGCGCCGGCAGGCTGAAGTCGACAGGCGACGCGATGAACGGTCGCTTTCCCTCCAACCGGAAACCAGGCCGAACAAGAAGGAGCGGCGCCAGATCCACCGATTCAAGCGCGGCCCGGAATAGTGGCGCGTAGATTTTCTGAATCGCCTTTCAACCACGATGACCATGTCGTCTAAACCCGCTCCTCGGCCGGAGGTCGTATACACCGTCTCGCGACTGAACCGGGAAACCCGTTTTCTGCTCAACGACTGCTTCGGCAGCATCTGGATCGAGGGTGAAATCTCCAATCTCTCGACCCCCTCTTCCGGGCATATTTATTTCAGTCTGAAAGATACCGAGGCTCAGATTCGCTGCGCCATGTTCCGTGCACAGAGCCGATCCCTCGACTTCAAGCCGGAGAACGGCGATCACGTGCTGATCAAGGCTCAAGTCAGCCTCTACGAACCGCGCGGCGATTTCCAACTGATCGTCGAGTACATGGAAGAAACCGGCGACGGCCTACTGTTGCGCGCGTTTGAGGCTTTAAAGCAGCGTTTGGCGGCCGAAGGACTATTTGATGCCCAGCACAAAAAGCCGATCCCGAGTCTGCCGCAATGCGTAGGCGTCATTACTTCGCCGACGGGGGCAGCCGTCCATGATGTTCTTACCGTGCTCCGGCGCCGCTACCCCTCGGTCCCCGTAATCATTTTCCCGGTTAAGGTACAGGGCGCCGAAGCTAAATTCGAAGTCGTGAAGGCCCTCGCCGCGGCGGATCGGCTACAGATGTGCGATGTCCTGATATTGGCCCGCGGCGGCGGATCTCTGGAAGACTTATGGGCGTTCAACGAAGAAATCGTGGCCCGCGCGATTTTCGAATGCAAGACGCCGGTGGCTACGGGGATCGGGCATGAGATAGACACCACGATTGCCGATTTCGTCGCGGATCTGCGCGCGCCGACACCGTCGGCAGCCGCGGAGGCGGTAACGCCCGATTGCGCCGCCTTGCTGGCCCGATTCGAACGGATCGAGCAGCAGCTTTGCCTCCGCATGAAAGCGGTGCTCGAACGCGATCGAAATACACTGCGCGTTCTCGGCAAACGCTTGCAGCAAGAACATCCCAGCAAACGCCTCCAAACCCAAAGCCAGCGATTGGATCGTTTGGACCTCCAACTCAAGCGAGTAACGAGAAATTCGCTGTCCAATCTGGACGTGCGACTGCGGACACAATTCGCTGCTTTGTCCAGACACCGGCCCCAACAGCGCCTACAGATGCTCGAAGAAAGACGATGTCAGATTTACCAACGCCTTTGTCTCGCGATTCAGCGGGCTCTCGAAAAGCAGGATCAGCATGTCTCCGGCCTCGCGGAGCACCTCCACGCGGTGAGCCCTTTGGCGACGCTGACACGCGGTTATGCTGTCGCCTACAAACAGGACACGGGAGAAATTCTGCGCTCTTATCGCGATATCCAGCCGGGTGAAAGCATGGAGACCCGGCTTGCGGACGGCATCCTGATCAGCCGAATCGAGGAGGCGCGAAAATCCTGAAAAATGGCGGCGATCAGGAGGAAGCTATCACCTTTATACGCCAGGCTTCGGTACAAAATCAGGCAGCGGCATTCCGATATGGAAGCCTTGGACGTAATCGATTCCCATGTCTTGAAGAACCGCCAAGGTGTTTTCGGATTCGACAAACTCTGCAATGGTTTTAATGCCGAGATCGCGGCAAAGACGACTGAGATTGCCCACCAACGCCCGATCGATGCGGGAATTCAAGATGTTGCGCACGAACTCGCCGTCGATCTTGACATACTCGAAGTGCAATTCCCGCAGGTAATGGAAAGAGTTGTAACCGCTCCCGAAATCATCCAGGGCGAAGGAAAAGCCGATACGCCGCAACTTGGCCAGAAACTTACGCATATGAGCCATGTCGCCGATCGCTTCCCGCTCCATGACTTCGAAGACGACACGACTCGGCGGAAAACCGAGGCGATCGCACAGCTCCTCCGCGAACCCGAGAATTCCACGTTCTCGCATTTCTTGAGCCGATAAATTGATGAACAAGCGAGGCAAGGGGTCGTCCGCTTCGACTAACGCGCTCGCGGCGGAAAACGCATCCGTCAGAATGGACCTATCCAATTCCCGAGCCAATCCGTATTTTTCAACTGTCTTTATAAATACCCCGGCCGACACGACTTCTCGTCCGGGTTTGATGAGGCGCGCAACCGCTTCGTAAGCGAACAATGTCCCCTTTCGGCAATCAACGATCGGTTGATAATAAGGAATGATGCGGTGTTCGCTCAGGGCTTGCCGAAGCTCTTCTGCATAGATCCGGCTGTGACGGCTCAGCTTTACCGATTCGTCCGCCGATTCAAGCGTCGATACTTCGTCCTTGCCCATTCCCTTGGCGTGATAGAGGGCCATGTCCACGCCAGCGATCAAGTCGACGGCATCCTTCCCGTTCTTCGGATAACTGACCAGACCAATCGAAGTGGTGATATAGAACTGGCGTCCGTCCGGTGCCTCGAGTCGCATTCCGCGCAGCCGCTCCCGCAGCGACTCGGCCACACTCAGCGCACCCGATGGCGGCGTCTCGGGCAGAATCACAGCAAACTCGTCCCCGCCAATGCGGAAAGCAATGTCGCCCTTGCGTAAATAACCGTGCAGGCATTCACCGATTTGAACCAGCGTTTTGTCGCCAGCGGGATGGCCGTACGAATCATTAATGTCCTTGAAATTATCCAGATCGAGCAACAAGATCGAAAACTCATGCCCGTGCCGCGCAGAGCGCTCGATTTCGTAATCCAACATTTCGGTAAACCGTCGCCGGTTGCAAAGTCCGGTGAGCGGATCGTGCTCGGAATAGTATTCCAGCTCATCCAATGTGTGCCCCAGCGACTTGCTTGAACCAACCACCATAACCATTACCGACAGCAAAGAACGGATCATGCTGAGTTCCTGCGCATCCGGCGGCGTTGCTGAGGAGTAAACCACCCCGAGCAATCCCGCGAGCTGAGGCGCATATTCAGGCATCATCACGGCAAGGGTTCTGATATCGTCTAGATCAATGATATTTGCGTCACCGCCAACCTGATATTCTTCGATCTCGACCGCCGCATCCGGAGGCAGCTTGAGCTTTTCGATCGCTTCCCCGATTAGTCGCTCCTTGACCGAACATTTGATTTGATCGGAATACGAGCCGAAGTAATAGAAAAACAGCGATAAGCCGTGATCTTCGAGAAAGGCGATGAAAAAGAAATCAAAAGGAAAGATATTGCGGAAACCGACAAGAATTTCCTGAACGAACTCATCCCAATGCGTCACACGCTCATGGGAAAAAATGATTTGCTCCAACACTTGGCTCTGGCGCTCGAACAATTCTTTCTCCACCAGCGTCGAAGCCAAAAGATCCATGGTCTGACTGAACTCCCTCAAAACTTCCTGTATGTACTTTCCGTTTCGATGCCATTGCCGCTGTCTTTCGTCCGCCAGCAGATTCAAGCTGCGATCCAATTTACTGCAGTGCTGCAATATGATTTTAGATCTCGGGGTATGGCTTTCCAGATCGGCAATGACGCTAGCGTGGACGCGTTCTATCATGGCTCGAATCGTGGCGCCGAACATCTGCGTCCGGGTTTGACTTTCGAGCAGCGAGGATAACTGCTCCATCACCTGTTTGCGCAGCTTATTGAGCTGCGATGGCATTCCACGCTGAGGGTCGAGAGAATCGGGGATGGTTTTGGCCATCAAATTCATAATTGCGTGTCCTTAGGAAAGCGTCCTCCTTTTTCCATGAGATCGATCCCGCACTGCAAATTCGAAAACCAGCCGATAAAATCCCTTACAGCGTTGCCCCGGTAAATCGGCCCATGCTGGGGAGCCAACATTTCGATTTCCAGGCCTGAAATCGTATCTACCCAGCACCTGGCAGCTCGGTTCGAACACATGTAGCGGCGGTGAAATCCTTCGATATAAGGGAGATGACTCGCGAAATCATCAACGAACTCGTATGCCAAATGCTCTGGAAGCATCGCCGCTCCTATATCGCCGGTGAATAGGATTTTGGCGATCGGATCATAAACATTGAGCTGGCCTTCGGAATGTAAGAAATGTGCCGGCAATAATTTCAACTCAAAGCCCGGCGAAAAAGCACATGACATACCTTCATCCGGTACTGGAACGAAGCGGCTCAAATCCCTGATGCCGTAGTGCGGAAGAAAGCGGAGCCAGATGCGAGGAGCATATACCGGGGCCGCGGTGAGCTCTAACCAAGTAGAAAGTCCACCCACGATGTCGGGATCCTGGTGCGACAAAATGATGGCGCGTAAATCCCGAGGCTCAAGATATTGAAGCAATTCGGTGAGCGCCCCAGGCATAACCCCAAAACCACCTGGATCGAGCAAGACTCCATATCCATCATGGAGAACCAGATACTGATTGGAACGGATACCTTCTTCTTCGCCCGGTTCGCTCTCGTTTAGCAAAATGAACCGATGCTCCGGCGTTTTGAACAACGTAACGTTTCGCACGGCTAACCTCTTGTTATTGTTATTATTCCGTTGTGGATGTCCGTTTAGTATCACGTGACTCGCTTCCCTGGAGCACTATTTTAGAGCACATTTCCGAATCGTACGCTAATCCACGACGATACCTGGCTGAAGGGCAGAAAAACCGTATCATTTAAATGAAAATTTTTCTGTAAGCCTTTTCTTACAAACGCAATAAGCGACTACAAACAATCGATTCGCCTCATCGATATTCCAGTCAAGATCGATTAAACTAGCGAGTTTACATTTTTTCCTATATATCCCGGATGCGATCCGGAACGACATCAACCTTTAGCGGAATTTGCCATGAACAAAGAGAGCCAAGCACTGATCGAAAAGTACTACACTGCTTTCAACGCCGGAGACATGGATACGTTTCTAAGCCTGCTTACCGATGATGTTATCCATGACATCAACCAAGGACAGCGGGAAATCGGCAAAGAAGCATTTCGCGAGTTCATGAACCGGATGAATCGGAACTACAAGGAACAGTTGGTCGACATGGTCATCATGACCAGCGACGACGGCAAACGGGCCGCTGCGGAATTCGTGGTTCTCGGCGAATATCTGGTGACCGACGAAGGCTTGCCGCCCGCCAAAGGCCAGAAATATCGTCTTCCGGCCGGCGCGTTCTTCGACATCCGCGACGGCAAGGTGGCGCGCATCACCAATTACTACAACTTGCAGGACTGGATCGCCCAAGTCGAAAAGGGCTAAGGCTAAGGCTATGACCGACTCGATCAGCATCAAGCGCTTTACCGGCCAAGACCCGGAATTGCAGCCGTTTTTGCCTGATCTGGCGCGACTGCGAATCGAAGTATTCCGGGATTTTCCATATCTCTACGACGGAAGCTACGAGTACGAGGAGAAATACCTCCAGACCTATACGCGGTCGCCGGAAAGTGTGATCGTGCTGGTGCTGGACGGCGATAAAGTGGTGGGCGCGACGACCGGAATTCCGATGGAACATGAAACCGAAGAGTTTCAGAAGCCCTTCGTGGAACACGGTTACGACCCGAAGAAAATTTTTTATTGCGGGGAATCGGTATTGCTGAAGGACTACCGCGGTAAAGGCATTTATCCCAAGTTCTTCGAGGAACGGGAAGGCCACGCCCGGTCTCTTGGCCGATTCGACTGGAGCTGCTTCTGCTGCGTGCAGCGCCCCGAAAATCATCCGCGTCGCCCCGCGGATTACGTCCCGCTCGACCGGATCTGGAGCAAATTCGGCTATACCAAGCATCCGGAATTGGCGACCACATACACGTGGAAAGACCTGGATGAGGAAATCGAATCGCCCAAACCCATGGTCTTCTGGCTCAAGCCATTAACCTAGAAACAGCAGTTGACCGCTTCGATGAACCGGGAAAGTCCGATGACTTCTAATCGTCCTAGCTTTTTTCTGCCTGACCGTTTGGGTGACGCCGCTACGCACCCGACTGCACGGCGGGCGGGCCACCTGGCGGCGTTGCTCCTCTTTGCGGGAGACTCCCCGCCGCATCGCCGCGCCTTGCCATCCGTCCCGCCCGCCGCACACTCGGGCACGTCCAACCGCCGTTTCTAGGTTAAAGGAAAACACCTGATGCCATCTCAAGCATTCCTTTTAGCTGCCGCGCAATACAACATCGGCTTTCTCAAAAGCTGGGACGATTATTCCGCCAAAATCGCCCGCTGGGTCGCCGACGCCGCGGATAACGGCGCCAAGATGCTGCTGTTCCCGGAGTACTTCAGCATGGAGCTCGCGTCCCTTTTCCCGGAAGAAGTTTACAAATCGCTGTCCAAACAACTGAGCGAAATGCAGACTCTGCTGCCGGATTTCGTGATGCTGTTTTCCGACATGGCGGAACAACACGGCGTCCATATCGTGGCCGGTTCCTTTCCCGTCCGAATGGAGGACGGCAGCTATCGGAATCGGTCGTTTCTGTTCCGGCCGGACGGAACGACCGATCATCAGGACAAGCTTCAGATGACCCGGTTCGAAAACGAACACTGGCTGATTACCGGCGGCGAGGAAATCAAGACGCTGGATACCGAATTCGGACGGATCGGCATCAATATTTGCTACGACAGCGAGTTCCCGATGATCGCTCGCAAGCAGGTTGAGGCCGGTGCCGATTTGATTCTGGTGCCGAGCTGTACCGACACACTGGCGGGCTATCACCGCGTCCGCATCGGCTGCCAGGCACGCGCTCTGGAGAACCAATGCTATGTCGTGCAATCGCCCACGGTGGGTCAGGCGCCGTGGTCGGAAGCGGTGGACGTCAATATCGGCGCCGCCGCGGTCTACACGCCGGTGGATTACGGCTATCCGGACAACGGAATACTCGCCATCGGCGAGCTCAATCAAGCGCAGTGGGTTTACGCCGAAATCGATCTCGCTTCGATAGCCCACATCCGGCAAACCGGACAGGTGTTCAATTACCGCGATTGGCCAGGCCAGTTTCGCTACGTCTGATAAAGATCGGGAGCAAGCGCCGCTCATCCGGCGCTTGCTCCGTCGAAAGGTCTTGCGAGTCTCCGTAATCCCAAGACTTCCGACTCACCCCCGCCCTTGTGGCAAACCGGTCGAACTAATCGTCGGAATTCTGGTCTTTGATGAACACATCCCGGTAACTGCGCTATGGCGATATAATCGTCCCACTGGCATTCCGACCGGAATCTCTCACATTCCTTCTTCTTCGTTCGAGATGGAGAACGACTATGGCAAAGAAGCAACCCTCAAAGCACGCCGAGGATACTGCGGAGACCAAGAAAAAGCCGGCTTCCGAAAGCGTTAAGAAAGCCGCTGCAGAGCCCACTACCGGTTCCGTGGGCGAGCGCCCGGAATATATTTCAGAAAAGGTTACCGAACCGGCAGAAGGCGCCCGAGAAGGCTTCGGGGAAGCCATCAAGGAAGGCGCAGAACACGCACGTTCGGCTTTTGCCGAACTCATTCCGGAGGTCGGCGGCATGATTCACAAAGGCGTGTATTCGGGTTTCTATTACTTGAGCTATGGCGTGGTTTTCGGCTCATTGATGGTCGCCAACCTGCTTCCCGCGCACAGTGCAATGGAAGAAGGCGTACGCGATGGCGCCGAAGCGGCCAGGAAGGCATTCGAAGGACGGCACGAAGGCGTCCACGACGCTTCGCACACCGAAGCGTCCGACGAGGAAGGTCTGACTACAGCCTGATCGCCCCTATCCTAGAACCGGCCAGTTCGCCGAATGGACGACGGCGATCTGCCGGCGGCGGGCACCTTCGCTGTTCTAGACTTACCGGCGGGTGGGTATGTCCCAGATTCGCTCCGCATATTCCTCGATGGCGCGATCGCTCGAAAACCAACCGGAAAAAGCGACGTTCAAAATCGCTTTTCGCGTCCACATCTCGGGATCGCGATACAAGCGATCGACTTCCTCCTGGCAAGCGATATACGACTCATAGTCCGCTAACAACGCGAACCTATCTCCCTCTCGAAGCAAAGAGTCGACTAAGGGTTTGAACCGATCGGGCTCGTCCGCCGAGAAATACCCCGTCGAAATCATCTCGAGCGCGAGCTTCAGCTCCTTGTTGGCGTGGTAATAGTTCCAAGGGTTATAGCCGCTTCGGCGCAGTTCGCCGAGCTGCTCGGCGGTATGCCCGAAAATGAAAATATTGTCCTCGCCCACTCGCTCCCGAATCTCGATATTCGCTCCGTCCAAAGTGCCGATAGTGATCGCGCCGTTAACCGCCATCTTCATATTGCCGGTGCCCGAAGCTTCCATTCCGGCCGTCGAAATCTGCTCGGACAGCTCTACCGCCGGCATGATTTCCATCGCGCGAGACACGTTGTAGTCGGGGACGAAAACCACTTTCAAAAGGCCATCCATCGCCGGGTCCTGGGCGATCACTTTCGCTACATCGTTGATCAACTTTATGACCAGCTTGGCCGCGTGGTAACCCGGCGCAGCCTTGCCGCCGAAAATGACCGTGCGCGGCACGGCGTCGCCCGCGGACCCGAAACGCGATCGGTTATACCGAGTGATGACATGCAGAACATTGAGCAGTTGGCGCTTGTATTCGTGCATGCGTTTGATTTGTACGTCGAACAGGCTTGTCGGATCGATCCGAATATTCAGGCGTTCATCGATGAGCGCCGCCAAATGCGCCTTATTGGCCGATTTGACCGCTCGAAACCGCGCGCGAAATTCGGCATCGTCCGCCAAAGGCGCAAGTTCTCGTAGCCGCTCCAGATCGGTCACCCAGTGGGGGCCGATGGATTCCGTGATCAGCGCGGCGAGACCTCGATTGGCCTGATTCAGCCAACGCCGCGGCGTGATACCGTTGGTGATGTTCACGAACCGGTCAGGAAAAATTGTCTCGAAATCCCGGAATATCGTGGTTTTCATCAACTGGGTGTGCAACGCGGCCACGCCATTGACTTTGTGGCTGCCGATGATGGCAAGGTGGGCCATCCGGAGCCGTCTTCCCCGATCTTCATCTATGATCGAAACCCGACGGAGCAGTCCGGTATCGCCCGGAAACCGCTCACTGACCTCCTTAAGAAAGCGATGATTGATCTCGTAAATGATTTGCAGATGGCGCGGAAGCAGCTCCTCGAACAAACGCACCGACCAGACTTCCAAGGCTTCGGGCAGCAGCGTGTGGTTGGTATAGGAAAAGGTCCGAACGGTAATGTCCCAAGCGTCGTCCCAGGGAACGCGATGCTCATCCACCAAGATACGCATCAATTCGGGAATCGCGACCGATGGGTGGGTGTCGTTGAGTTGAATGGCCACTTCCCGGGGCAATTCGGAAAAGTCGCGGTGATCGGTTGAAAAGCTTTTCAGAATGTCCTGCAGCGATGCGCTGACGAAAAAATATTCCTGCTTGAGCCGCAGCTCCCGCCCCATTTGCGTGGTATCGTCCGGATACAGCACCTTGGACAGGTTTTCAGACTGGGTTTTTTCTTCGACCGCCTTGATGTAATTGCCTTCGTTGAAATATTTCAACTCGAAGTCACGGGAAGCCTTCGCCGCCCAAAGGCGCAGGTTATTGACGGTTTCGCCGCCATAGCCCGGAACGGGTATATCGTAGGCCATGGCCATCACGTCTTCCGTATCGGTCCATCGATATCGCACCAGCCCGTCGACATCCCGATATTCCACGACATGCCCGCGAAACTGTACGCGGTAAAGAACGTCGGGCCGGGGGAACTCCCAGGGATTGCCATAACGCAGCCAGTTTTCCGGATGCTCGATTTGATACCCGTCTTCTATGCGCTGCGAAAACATTCCGTAGTCGTAACGTATCCCGTAGCCGAATCCCGGAAGCTGGAGCGTGGCGAGGGAATCGAGGTAACATGCCGCAAGACGCCCCAATCCGCCGTTGCCCAAGGCGGCTTCTTCCTCGGTCTCGGCTAGTTCCTCCAGGCTTAGCCCGACATCTTCCAAGACCTGCTTGAATTCGTCATAACATCCGATATTGAGCAAGCTGTTCCCTAGGGCCCGGCCGATCAGAAACTCCATCGACAGGTAATAAACCCGCTTCGCATCCTGCAAATAGTACCGGCGCATGGACTCCATCCAGCGCAGAGTGAGAAGATCCCGTACGACATACGCTAACGCGAAAAACCAGTCCCGCTCCTGGGTCTCGACCGGGTCCTTGCCGATGGAGTAAATCAGGCGGTTGACCAGAGCGCGCTTTAGCGAAGGAATGTCTTTGGGATTTAAGAGTTCGTATAGATCTTGAGATACCGTCATCGCCCGTAGGCTCCTTGAGCTCGAATGTTATCCTATCCAATCGGTTTGGACCGGTGCACGACCGGCCCGACGAATTTTTTGACCGCGAGCGGTCTAAGACGTGCTCGCAAAGTGCGTCCACATAAAATAAGAACGGTTTAGCCCCTCTTTAGTTTACGATCATTCAGCACTCCGGTTACGTCTCATGAATATCCGCTATGTGGCGCCCATCATCTATTGCCTGTTCACTTCGCTCGGCCCGGCATACGCCGCCCAGCCGGAAAAACCCTTGGCACCGGGCTACAAGCCGCTGGCCTTCGAATTACCCGCGCCCGGCACCTATGTCTTGCCCGCGCTGGGTGAAGCGTCCAATGGACAGGTCTTGGACAGTACCGGGAACGAGCTGGATTTGCATGGCTTGTACGGCGACAAACTGATCCTTCTAAGCTTCATCTATTCCACTTGTAGCGATGTCAACGGCTGTCCTCTCGCGACCGCCGTCTTTCACAAGATTCAGCGCCGTCTCGAACAAGAGCCGGAAATCTTCAAGCACTTGCGTCTGATCACCTTGAGTTTCAACCCCCAGCATGACACCCCGGACGTCATGGCTCACTACGGAAAAGCTTTCGCCAAAGATGCGGACTGGCGCTTTCTGACAACCCGATCGGAGCAGGAAATCCAGCCGATTCTGACCGCCTACGGTCAATCCATCCAAAAAGATTTCGACGCCGATGGAAAATTCCTCGGCACATTCTCCCATGTTCTCCGAGTCTTCCTAATCGATCGGGAAAAGCAAATACGCAATATCTACACAGTCTCTTTTCTGCATCCCGACACGCTAGTGAACGATGTAAAAACACTCCTGGCGGAAAAATCGACGGTCGCGACGCAGCAACCACCCGCCGGCCGTGTCGCTTTTCTCGGCAGCGGCGACAATAAGACGGGTTACGAGGCAGCCGATTTCGCCACCCGGTCCATCGCTCTCGCGGAGCGCTCCGGCCAGCGAACCAACCTGGTCGAATACGCCAAGCGCCCTCCCCTGGGCCTGCCCCCGGTTCCAACGCCGAGGGACAATCCGATGACCCCGGCCAAAGTCGAACTGGGCCGAAAACTGTTCTTCGATCGTCGTCTATCCTTGAACAACACCTTCTCGTGCGCCATGTGCCACATTCCGGAGCAAGGCTTCAGCAGCAACGAGCAGGCGACTGCCGTCGGCATCGAAGGGCGCACGGTACGCCGCAACTCGCCGACGATTTATAACGTGGCTTATCTTAAACGTCTGTTCCATGACGGACGCGAGAGCCGCTTGGAACAGCAAGTCTGGGGGCCTCTGTTAGCCAACAACGAAATGGGGGCTCCTTCGGTCGGTTACGTGGTCGATAAAATCCAGGGCCTCCCCGATTACGCCGGCCTTTTCGAAAAAGCCTTCAAGCGCGGCCCTTCGATGGAAACCATAGGCATGGCTTTAGCTAGCTATGAAAGAACCTTGAACTCGGCCGATTCGCCTTTCGACCGCTGGTATTTCGGAAAGAAAAAAGACGTGCTGCCTGCCGAAGCGCGTCTCGGGTTCGAACTGTTCACCGGCAAGGCCGGTTGCTCCCAGTGCCACACGATCGCCAAGGATCACGCCTTGTTCGCCGATCAGCAGATGCACAATACCGGCATCGGCTTCCGTGCCGCCATGGCCAACGATAAGCCAAAGCAGAAAATCCAAGCGGCACCGGGAGTTACCCTCGAAATCGACGCCGACATCCTCGCCGCCGTCAGCGAGCCCAAACCAAACGATCTCGGCTTTTACGAAATCACCCAAGACCCTAAAGACCGTTGGAAATACCGAACGCCTGCCTTACGCAACATCGCGTTGACCGCGCCGTACATGCACGACGGCTCTCTTTCCACGCTAGAGGAAGTTCTCGAGTTCTACAATCGAGGCGGCGTTCCCAACGAAAATCTCGATCCGCTGATTAAGCCCTTGAACCTCGATCCGACGGAAATCAAGGCTCTTGTCGCATTTCTGCAATCACTAACGGGCAGTAACGTACCGGCCATCGTTTCCGATGCCTTCGCCGCGCCGGTCGGCGATCCTCTGGACAAGCAAGCGCAACGATGACTCAAACAAATGCATAAACGACAGCGGCATAACGCAAAGCCTTGCCTATCGCCATAGCCAGGACCGACCGCCAAAACGGCAGACGCAACCAGCCGGCCGCGAAACAGAATCCGTCCCCGACGACGGGCAGCCACGAAAACAATAAGATCGGAAGACCCCATCTTCGCACCGAGGCTACCGCCTTTTCCTGGCGCGACTTTGCAAGGCGCTCGGCCGGATACTTGATCGCAGTGAAAAATCCCAACACCCAAGTTGTGACAGCCCCTAACGTATTACCGGACGTGGCCGTCAACAGCAACACTTCCGGCGAGAGCTCGGTCTGGCTGACGAGATAAGCAAGCACGGCCTCCGAACCGCCCGGCGCCAAAGTAGCGGACACAAACGCGCTGCCGAAAAGACTCCAAAGAGCAAATGTGCCTGTCAAAACTGCCATTGCCGATTGTTTAAGAAATATTCTGTATAAACGCCAACTTGCTTTTTTCGCGGCCAAAAAATTCAAAATACCGTGACATGGCCAATCGCGAATATTGACAGAAGCGACGTGAAAAAAGTACTATTTCAACTCTAATTTATGGCTACGTAGCTCAGTTGGTTAGAGCACCGCATTCATAATGCGGGTGTCGGCGGTTCAAGTCCGCCCGTAGCTACCACAAATTCAAAAAGGCTTAGGCGTTTCGCCTAAGCCTTTTTATTTTCGGTGTCATCCCCGTCAAAGGATCAAATTCGAGCACTTCCCGCAGAAGATCCGGCGCAAGATGCGCATGGTCATGGTTAGATTGGCATGGCCGAGGATGCGTGAAGCGCCCGGATATTACCACCATTCATCATGAAATGACTGGCAAAGGTATGCCGGAGAACGTGAGACATCTGCCCTTCGGGAAGTTCAATTTCCGATCTCTCGACGAAAGACCGATGACACTTGACCATACCGCTGTCTCGGTCGGAGATAACGTCCGAACTCGTACACCCTCAGGCTGCGCTTTCGATAGACCTCGCCCAATGCATTGAACGACCCCGGATGATCGACCAACGGATGGAGAGGTGGTTCAAGCGCTCGATGGAGCCGTTGACCCGCTCGACGATTGCGGTGTCGGCGATGAAGAGTTTTTGCAGGGCCTAGAGGTGGCCCATGGCGTCCTGGTAGGCGGCGAGTTTGAGATCGCCGCCCCTTTGCCGTTGGCGTTCGTAGAACCCGAGGGCGTAGTCGCAGAGTTCCCGGATGGCGCTGACTTTGACGGTGACGGTTTGGCCAATGGCTTTTTGGCGGGCGGTTTTCGTCATGGCGGTGTCTTCCCCGATGCGATTACAAAAAGCTGTCGGCTTGGAAGGCTTGCGCCCACATCAAGGCGACGTTGACCAGGCGGTGCTTGCCGATGACCTTGGAGGGGATATGGCCCCGGTTCACCCAGGCGTCGACGATGCCGACCGGACGCCGGAGAGTTCGGCATAGCGTTGCCTCGTGATGTAGGCGATCGGGATCTGGAGGGGCGGCACCGAGGGGGTGACTTGACCCAAACGTTCGTCTTCCATACGCTTCCTCTTCAACTGTCGCTTTGTGGCTGCAATGCGTAGTATTGATTTCTGAGATGTTGTCATTATGGCAACTGCCTTCCTGATTAGCGATGAACTTCAGCCAAGCGAATTTGCCACTCGGGTCGAGGCTTAGCGAACGCCGCGGCGCGCGCCAGCCGTTGAAGCAGGGTTTTGAGATTGAAACGCCGATTGAAGCGGTATTGGAACTCGGCCAGGTACCGCTGGGCGTATTTCTCGAATTTGAACGCGTGATAGGTGCCGGAAATGGCTGTCTTCAGGTTGCTCAACAGCGTATTTACCCAATGGAACTCCGGATGTTGCGCCGACTGCCGCCCAGAGCCCAGGATCAGGCGATGATGGCAAGCGACGACCTGGTGCAGCCTCCGAAACCCGCTCAGGCCATCGGTGAGTGCGTAGGTCGACGGGGCCAAGGCGCGTTTGGCCCAGACCGCGACAGCCTGCTGCGTGAACGGCAGGGGATCGACGCGCAGGAACAACGGACGCCCGTCGTCCGTGGTTTGTACCGCCATCACAAAGGCCAACTTGTTTTCGGAGCCACGCCCCGGTTTCCCCGGCCGCTCACCGCCCAGGTAGGCATCGTCGATCTCGACCCGCCCGGCCAGCTGCCGATCCGTTTCCCGTTCCGCCATCACCTGGATCAACTTGTGCTTCACCAGCCATGCCGTGCGATAACACACCCCGAGATGGCGCATCAGTTCCGGTGCCGAGACATTGTTCTTGGCCTGGGTCAGGAGATACATGGCCAGAAACCAGGTGGTCAGCGGCAGCTTGGTCGCTTGGAAGATCGTCCCGGCGATCAGCGTCGTTTGGCTCCGGCAGTGTCCGCATTGCCAGTATTTCCGCCCGGTCCGTTCGAACACCGTGTGGCGCGCGCCGCCGCAGACCGGACAGCGGAAACCGTCCGGCCAGCGCAGGGCCTCCAGTGCCGCTTCGCACTGCGCTTCACTGCCGTATTGCGTCAGAAACTCGGCCAACGACAAACCCTTTTGAAATTGCACCCGGTTCATAGGCATGGGACACCCCGCTTGTGATAGATGCCCATAGTCTAAGGACCCTAGCGGCTCACTATGTGAGCCTGTACTGAACTTCGTCGCTAATCAGGACTGCCTTAATGGCATCATTTAACTTTCTTATATGGATCTGCAAGAACGATTAAAAGCGCTTATAGATCATGCCGAGTTCACCCCAACGGAACTTGAACGGAAAACGGGCATAGATCGCATGCGATGGAGCAACATCAAGCGGCGACACGTACACGCTGGCGCACCAGAGATAAAAGCCGTAGGAAAACTTGGCCGCAGTATGCTTATTGGCTCGTGATCGGCCTCACGCAGCGGAAGCCGGACACATCAGCCCGGAGATCGAGGACACCAGAAGAAATCTAAAAGGGGCTGGATAATCGCCGGAAGAGCGCTGATAAGAGGGATCAGGTTAGCCAGCCAAGACTAAATTTTTTCTCCGGCCTTATGTAAGCGAATACTGGCAAAACTTTCCGCTTTTTCTTACTTTAAATTCCGCGATTTTTGACTATCAGTAGAGTTAGCCATCACTTGACGAGAGAGCTATGAACGATAAAGCGGTAGAAGAATTGGCGGCGCGCGTCACTAACGCCGTACAGAAGTCCAGTTTGGCATCCCCGAACAGGTCCAGGTTGGTCCCACTGGCCTTATGGCTTTTAAGGGTTTCCAAAATGGCTTGGGTAGAATGCCGCTCATGCACGAATAGGGGCACGGCACTGAAATCTGTTGCCGTTCGGCCTTTCCTGCCCAGTTCAGAAAGGGCTTGGTGAGGCTCTTGAGCCGGGCCGCACATTGCGATAGCGACGAGAATTTCTCCTGTGTTCCCTCCCACAACTGCGGCTGCGCAAAGACATCGCTTTCCCCCTTTTCTGCCGCTTCGGCCACGAGGTTGAGCAGCCACTCGGCAAAAGGGCGCTCGGCGTTCTCATCCCAGCAGAGCTCCGGAGCGAGGCTGGAATCGTAGCGGTAGGTTTTCGGTGCTTTCTTATTCGGGAATTGTGCTTCGACCCCGACATCAGGTCGTTGGATGCTTTGTTGAGAATGTTGGTAGGCGGCAGAGCTAAGTTTTTCCCCATTACTCATTTACAGTTCCTGTAATTATTCTTCTTGGATTGGTAGGCCCCCTACTGAGGAGACTTACTGAAGATCCTGGTTACGCTTATTTCTTTATAGCTAATTCCAATTCCGTTGGAAGCCTTCCTTATATTCTTCTGGCAAGTTTTTACATAGCGCCCCGCCTCGGCTTCGTTGGTTTTATCCTGGAAAATCCTCCGGCCATTTCCGGGCGCCGTGATAAACAGCTAGAATTTCGATGCAGTCCTGACGCACACGGTAAGGCAGAATGTAGGGGGAATCTCCCATGACAAGTTCCCGCGTCCCAGTGACTCGGCCCCGTCGGCCGAGTCCGGGATTATCTTGCAGAAGCGCAACGCGTTGCCGGATTTCATTCTGAAGCTTACGCGCTGCGTAGGGGTTATCTTGGGCGATATAAAGGTAAATGTCCCGCAAGTCTTGGCGGGCGGGGCCGGTCCAGACGATTTTCACGAACGGTCTTCGAACGCTCTGATTTTTTCTTCAATCAAGGCGTCCATTTCGGACATCACCTCCTCATGCGGGATCACATCGCCGCGATCGGCGGCGGCAATGCCGGCCTCAATCTTTTGGATCTGCCAAGCATGCAGCTCCAGATATTCCTGGATCGCCTGGTTCACCAGGTAATTGCGCGAGCGGTCGAGCTGTGCTGCGAGTTGGTCAAGGCGTTTAACGGTCTCGCCGTCAGTGCGGACGGTAAAGGCTTCGGTCGTCATAATTCACCCTCCCCTATCGGAATGGTTCAACGTGGTTCATAGGTAATCATTCCACGGGGACCACTCTAATTCAAGGGTAGACTCGTCCGCGTGTGAAGAGGGGCATTGGGCGACATTTTGGGAGAGGGTGTCAGGCTTTCGTTATTTGATTTAAGCCCCAGCTCAAAACCTTCGTTTTCGGTAGTGAGCGCATCCATCAATAAAAATCCGGCGGCGAGACGCAAGCCTAAGAGTTGCCGAGCTCCTCTTCAGCACTTTCAAGTGATCCCTCGTTGAACTTGTGGGCAGGAATCGATACATAGTCGATTTCGGATTTTCTGATGAAGATCGATCTATGGTATCCCTCAACAGGCAGATAGATCAGTTCATCAACGTCATCCGGGTCAATCTCAATAAGGCTGAATGTGTCGTAAAGAAGCTTGCTCTCGTTTAAGTATTCGCAGCGTAACTGCCCCGAAGACAGCTGCCAGATAATACTCGTCGCGCGGTCCAAAAATTTTTGAGTTTCTGCAGCTGCCTTTTCTTTCACCTTCTCGCGATCCTCCGGTGCAACTTTGCCAGACACCACGAGACGTTCTAGATCCTCATCGGTCATCACGATCTTATTAAGAACTTCATTTATCTTGCTTTCCTCAAACTCCTCCTCAAGACAGTCTAAGAAGTCCATGTGCTCCACTATTCGCCAGAAATCATCGTCGGGCAGTACGCCTAAATGGTCCTCGTACACCTCGGGTCCATAGGTGTCATACGCCTCACTGGAAAAGTAGACATCCTTGATTGCAGCACGCCGAATAAACACCTTTCGATTGTCAAGCGACTCCGCGATGATAAAGCTACTTCTTCCCTGCAGCTGTCTATGCAAACTTGAGCAAACCTCTTCTGAAATAGGAAGCAGCAGTGATCCTCTAGTTCCAAAGTGAATAGCCACCTCGCCAAAGTACTTTCGAGCATCTCCCGCGTTCTCGTCTGTTCCAAACAAGTCAAACGCCAGTGGCTTACCAAGGATCTCATCGACTGATGTCTCTAGAACTCTCGCAAGCTTTCTCAATTTTGCTGCTGGCACCGACGCGGTACCCGCCTCCCAGCGCTGATAGTTAGGCTGACTAACTCCCATCGCGTCAGCTACTTGCGTCTGGGTCATTCCCGCCATGAGTCTGCGTCTTTTCAATGCCGAGCGAGCCATATTCTACCTCCAACGATACATTTATACGTATAATATATACATTACCGTATATTATCAAGAGACAACCGGTGGCACCCAGCAATCGATTCCGGTGAGAAGGTGTAAAGCTTTCGTTATTTGACTAACGCTATATGCTCAGAGCGTTCGTTTCCGGCTACGCTTCATGTCGTCCAGCAACCGCTCATTGGCGCTTCGCGCGTGTTCGAATTGGTGCTCTGGCTTTCGTTTAAAGAGCGAAGGACATGCTTTTAAGGGTGCTGACGGTTTCCGGGATGCCTTGTCTCAGTAGGGTGTCGAAGTAGTCTTCGACCGTTTTTGCCGGGTGTTTTAAGCTCCGCCGGTGGCTTGCGGCGGCTTCCAAAACCTTAGAGGCATCGAGATCGAATACATCCAAGATGAAGTCATCGGGGTGAATCGCTTCAATGTCGTACTTTGCGAGCTCTCGTGCCGGGAAGTCTTTCAGGTTGAACGTGACAATCAGGCTGGAATGGCTCCGGATCGCAGCCGCCAGAACATGGCGGTCATTGGGATCGGGAAGGTCGAGGGCAGGAATCAGGTATTCGTAACCCGTTACCAAGGCATCCCGGACGTTGTTGTCCATGAGCTGTTTGGTTCGGTTGAGCTGGTCTATGGTGAGATCCGGCCGTTCGGCGATCAGGTTTCGAATCCATTCTTGATGGATTTTTTCGCTCCATTTGGCCCGGTATAGGTCGGTCAACGCAAGCCACATCAAGAAGTCGCGGAGCGGTGCGGGATAAAGCACGCAGGCGTCATATACGACAGCAAAGTTGCTCATTCATCAATAGCCCATGTTGAGTTCTTGTGCCTGGGCTGCCAGTTCTTCTAATGTCTTCCGCCGTTCCTGGTCGATGCGTGTTTTGTAATCGACGACATCCTGATACCGCACTCGGCGGTGTTTTCCAACTTTGTGATAAGGGATTGTTCCCTCATCCAGGAGTTTTATGAGGTAAGGGCGGGAGACATTGAGGATGTCGGCCGCTTCTTGAGTCGTCAGTTCGGCATGTACCGGAATCAAGCTGACGGCGTTGCCTTGTGCCATTTCGGAGAGAATGTCAATCAGGAGCCGGAAAGCAGCGGTGGGAATTTTTACCGCTTCATGCTCTCCTTTTTGATCAATTACTCGTATGGCTTGCGCTTCTTCTTTGGTCTTTAAGTACAAGGACAATTGCCGGCTACTTTCTTTGGCAAGCGTTACTTCGGACTCGGTTGGAAGTTCCGGTTTTACGTTCGCGTTCATGGCAGTTTCAATAATCAGCTTCAGTATTCAGTGCTCAGTGTCAGGATGGCACCTATTCGAAATATTCGCAACATTCGAAATATTCGAATCGCAGTTTAAGAGGGATATATCCGAGAATGGGAAGGAGTCAGGCTTTCGTTGTTTGACTTAGGCCCCATGCTTAGAGCATTCGTTTCCGACCACGCTACATCTTATCCAGTAGCCGTTCATTGACGCTTCGCGCGTGTTCGATGTCCCAGATCCGGATCGCTTCTTCGAGTTCGACTTTGCCTTCGTCGACCATTTTGCAGTGGTATGGTCGCGCTAGATCAGCTAAAACCGGAATCTTGGCGGGGCGTTATCGGCATGGAAAAGCGAGAACGGGCGTGCAGCTTGGTCAAATAAGGGGGCTGTTGGTCTGATACACTTGTCCCGTTACGAAAAATGGGAAAATCCGATGACCGACAATGGTGAAGACCTGATTCTGGAACACTTGCGGGCGCTTCGAAACGAAGTTAGAGCTCAGGGCGTCAAGATGGACGAACAGTTCGAGACTGTCCGCCTTCGGCTTGGCTCGATTGAAACCCAGTTAGTCGGGATTCACTCCGATGTCGCGGTACTTCATGCCCGCATGGACAAATTCGAAAGCCGGCTTGATCGGATCGAGCGCCGCTTAGAAATTCGGGAAGAGGTTTGATTCTGCAGAGCGGCCAACGTTCATCGCAGTCAACAATCCTTCGACAAGAAGTGGTATAAACCGGTTTCCAATGGCACGGATAACGAGCACAGATAGGATGAATTTATGCCTTGCTGTCGGGATCGAAGAGGCATCGGGGCGTAACTTGAGAAGATCGTCCTAATGACAGGGCAGAGGCGTTGAAATGATTACCGTGAACCTTCCGAACAATCTTGAAACCCGATTGGACGAGCTGGCCAAGAAGGCCGGGAAGACCAAGGAAGCTTGCGCCGAGGAAGCCATCGTGGAATACGTCCAACAGATCGAAAAAAAACTGGGCACGACCGATACGAGACGCCGAAAGCTCCTGAACTTCCTGAACGATCTTAACCGTTCTCCCAGGAAGCCGAGATCGGCCCGAGAAATCGAGGAAACCATTCAAGAGGAACGCGATGCTTGGGATTAGCCGTGCTCGTTTACCTCGATAGCTGTATCGTCATTTACCTGATCGAGAAACATCCCGAGTTTTACCAGTCCCTTCACGATGTTTTCCGATCGACCGAAGCGGATTTTTGCATCTCGCCTTTAGTGAAGCTGGAATGCTTAACTGGCGCTTTTAAACGGAACGATCCGTCTCTCGTTTCAGACTTTGAGACGTTTTTCGACTCGGCAATCACGCTTCCAATGCCTGAATCCGTGTTCTTGAATGCCGCAAGGCTCAGAACGTCCTTCAATCTGAAAACGCCGGACGCCCTGCATCTGGCGACCGCCGAACTACATAAATGCGACGAATTGTGGACAAACGATGATCGGCTAACCAAAGTCTCCACAATTCGAGTTGTCAACAAAACGTCAACGCCATAGCCGCTTAATGCTCCTTTAAAGCTACCCCAACCCTTCTTAGAGGCTATCCCAGTAGGCTCAAGAAACCCTTCGACCGGCCTGTCCTGAGCGGAGTCGAAGGGCTCAGGGCGAACGGCCTACTGGGATAGGCTCTTAAGCGCTTGTTTTGCGTGGCTTTAGATTGCTTTGCGTCGCATCGCAACGCTTTCATAATGCGGGTTTCGGCGGTTCAAGTCCGTCCGTAGCTCTCAAAATCAAAGACTTACGGCAGCTCTGAATCGGCTGCCGTAATTTTGCCGGAATCACGCTCTTTTCACGAGCGTGACCTCAGGCCTCTTCTCCTCGCCGCACAGCAGTTCCACGCACTCGATCAACCGCGCGATTTCCACACGGCTGTAATGCGTGGTGATCCGCCCGACATGATGACTGAGCGAGTCCTGCCGGTCTTCCAAGCTGCCCCCCGCGGCACGCAAAGGCATCCCGAAGGTATGCCGAAGATCATGGACCGGCACCGGCTGAAGGCCCGCCGCTTCCCGCGCTTTCCGCCAGGCCTTGTCGTTCATCCTCGACACCTTTTGGCCGTCGAGATCGAACACCCGCTCCGAGCCGTTGCCCCGCCCTGAGGCGACGACCGAGCGCGCCACCGTATTGAGCGGCACAATCCGTTCGCGGCCATGTTTGGTTTCCGTTTCGGGGATGACGAATACCGTGGTGTGCAACCCCTTGACGTCATGCTCCCAGTCCCAGCGCAGCCCGTAAATCTCCTGATCCCTTAAGCCGGTGTGAAGGGCAAACAGCGTCCTCGGGATCTTTTGCATTCAACACCCCCGTCTCCTTATTGGAAACTTTGGTTTCCGCGTTTTCCACCTTAATCCACCTTAGAGCATTTTCATACCGACTGTACGGGCACTCGCGAGTAGGTCGGGAATCCCTTCCCAATCGCAAACGGTGTCTCCGGGAGCGCCGGAGCCACCCTTCCAATCGCAAACGGTGTCTCCGGGAGCGCCGGAGCCACCCTTCCAATCGCAAACGGTGTCTCCGGGAGCGCCGGAGCCACCCTTCCAATCGCAAACGGTCATCCGGGGAGCGCCGAAGCCCCCCTTCCCGACGCCACGTCCCGGCCGAGCGTCTTCGTCGGAAGGGTCGCGACTAAAGCGACCGTTTGCGATTGGGAAAGGATTGCCGACCTACGAATGCTTGAATCAATTCATCCGAACCGAGGCGCAGTTGGCGATGGCTCGCGAGGTCGTACGGTGTGCCTCCGTGCATGTTCTCTGGCAGCGTCACCGAGCAGTAACACTCCGCCCCTAAGATTGGTGGTTTCGTGTGCCGCCGCCTGTCAGCTCCTCGAGCGAATCGGGTGCGCGGCACGCGGTGCGACTTCACTCAACGACTTCAGGAGAACAAATCCCGTGAAAACAAATGCCTGGAAAATTGTCATGCCTTTCGCCCAAGCCTCCGCCCTGACCGCCGCAGTCGTGGCCACCGGCGTTCAGGCAACGGAACTCACCGGTTTTGCAATGCTGCCGGCCAACACGTTTGCCGTCGGCCCGACTTCCGGACAATTCGCCGGTGCAGGAGCTGGTGGCAACAGCCTGCCGTTGGTCGACAGGCAGCCGGTCCAGGGTTTTTCGGCCGTTCTGAGGGGGCCGACGGGCAATTCCTTCTACGTGATGACGGACAACGGTTTCGGTGCCAAGACCAATTCCGCCGACACCCTGCTGCGCCTTTACGCCATGCGGCCCGACTTCAAGACGTGGAACGGTCGATCTGTGGTTGGCAGCGGCAAGGTAAGCCCGGCCGAGTTCGAAACCGGCAAGAAGCTGATGGCCTTCACCAGCAAGAGCTTTATCAGTTTGAACGACCCGGACCACAAGATTGGGTTTGACATCGTCGCCGGCATGGCGAACTACCCCAATGGCGCGAACGACATCCCCGTTGACTCGAGCATTCAAGCAAATCGACTGTTGACCGGCTCGGATCTCGACATCGAAGCGGTACGTAAGGACAAGAACGGCAATTTGTGGTTCGGAGAAGAATTCGGCCCGTTCCTGGTGAAAACCGACCACAAGGGCAAGGTTCTACGCAGCGAGATCGCCACCCCCAACATCCTTCCGCCTGGCTCCTCGGCCACCGGTCCGGACGTCATGTCGCCCCAGAACCCTTATCTCGGGGCAGGTATTCCTAACCTCGGCACCTCCCGTGGCTTCGAGGGCATGGTGATCAATCCGGCCGGCGACAAGCTCTACACGCTGCTGGAAGGCACCGTGACGGGCGATCCGGTTAAGACGCTGCGAATCAACGAATTCGACATCGATACGGAAAGCTACACGGGGAACAATTGGCTGTATCAGCTCGAAGCGGAAGGGACCAACATCGGCGACATGACCGCGATCAACGATCATCAGTTCATCGTCATCGAGCGTAACGGCGGCACCGCGACCAACGGCACGCCGTTCAAGAAGCTCTACCTGGCTGACATGGCGAGCGTCGCCAACGGCGGTTTGGTAAAGAAGACAGAACTGGTGGATCTGATGAACATCCCCGATCCGCACGACTTGAACGGCGACGGCAGCACCACCTTCACCTTTCCGTTCGTGACCATCGAGGACGTGTTGATCCTGAACCCAACCACCCTCCTGGTGATGAACGACAACAACTACCCTGGCACCGGAGGACGGGATTCGAATTCGGACAATAACGAGTTCATCAAAATCAAGCTGGATCACCCTTTGGACTTTCGCGGCCGCCGTCAGCATTAAGGCCCGATTTGCGCCTCAGCGATAGGGATTAGCACCGTTGCGCCGGGGGCATCCGGCAGTCCCGGCCTAAAACCCAGCGATTCGCCTTGTCGGGCGTTGGGTTTTTGCCGCGATCCGACGCTATCTGCGATCTCCGGCTTGCCAACGGAGCGCCGAAGCCGCCCTTCCCGACGGTGCAGTTGGGCCAACGGATTCGTCGGCAAAGGATTGCCGACCTACGAATGCTTGAATCCATTCACCCGAGCCGAAGGCGCCAACGACTTCCGCCAAGCCTGTTTTGTCGTACGAGCGGGATGAAAACGCTCTAGCCGACACCATCCGAAACATCGAATCAGACTCGGTACAGATCGCTAAAGAACAGCCGACATGGCGCTTAGAGAACTCAAATCCATTGTTGCTTTCCTGTTGATCTTCGCCGGGCTTCAATGGCTTTACGGCCTTGGGCGCGGAACGGCCGTAGAGCGCCTGCTCATCGACATGCTGACGGTCCGGCCGAGCGTGGCACTGATCAACCTCATTACCCCCGGCGAAAACGTAAGGGCAGTGGGCCACAGCCTGGTGTCGCCCCATGCTCGGCTCAACGTGCTTAACGGTTGCGAAGGTATCGAAACGTTTTTCCTGCTGCTGGCCGCGATTCTGATCCATCGCACCTCCTGGCGGCACAAGCTGAGTGGCGCCGTCCTGGGCGTTGTGTTCGTCCATGGTCTTAATCAGGCGCGCATCGTGACGCTGTTCTACGCCTTTCGCTACGACAAGTCCCTGTTCAGCCTGCTCCACGGTTACATGTTGCCGGTGGTGTTGATTCTGCTGACGAGCCTGTTTTTCCTGGCCTGGGCCGTAGCCTGTAAAAAGGCTTCCAATGGATCGACTCTGCATGCTTAAGACCGGCGGGACCTTGGTTGTCGCTTACACGGTCTTGCTGGCTCTGTCGGTTTATCTGGGCGACGATTACACCCGGTTCTGGTTTCGGGAGTATCGCTGGGTGCTGGGCTGGGCGCTGCCCGAATTCGAAGTCGAAGATTTGACCCTGGCGATCGTTCAGGGCGATACGGTGGTCCGGGCCAAACTCACGGCGATCCATGTCTTCTACCTGGGGGACCGGGAAGTTCCCAGGGGAACCGAAATCGTTTGCTCGACGTTGGCCGGGCACGCCGTACTTCATCCCCTGCTCATGATTCCCTTGTGGCTGGCGTGGCCGGGATTTTCGCCAGTCGGTAGGCTCGCCGTTCCCATCCTGGCGCTGCCCGGATGGGCGGCGATCGAGGCGCTGGATATTCCGTTGATACTGGCGGGAAGCGCCTGGGATCTGCTGCTGTACCAATTAGCCCCCAACGAGTTGCCGCACTCGCCCATGGTCGCCTGGATGCACTTCATGAACGGCGGCGGGAGATCGGCCCTGTCCCTCGCCATCGGAATGCTGACGCTGGTCGCAAGCCAAACGATATTACGGTTTCGCCTTCGGGTGAGGAAGCGTTTCATCAAGTTTTTACCTTAGGACGTTAAGGTTTTGGCACTGCGTGTAAACCAAAACGGACGTGGGCATGAAATCTCGATTTCCTAACCAAGCACAGACGCCGAGAAAGATCGGAACCTATTGGGCTGTCGTATTGATCGCCTGGCTGAGCATGCAACCGATCATGGGGGCTGCCGCACTCCCGGTGTCGCAATCCGCCAGCAAGTCGAAAGCCCCGCCCGATGTCCTCGCTCGGCTGGAGGCGGGAACGCCGCAGGATCTGATCGTGTTGTTCGACGATACCGCCATCGAGAAGGAAGCAGCCGATCTTCGCGCCCAAAAGGGGCTAGGCTACGACGACGCGTCTATCCTGGCCTTCAAATCGGGCCGTTACCGTACTCTGAAGCAACGGGCCTTGGCGGCGCCCGGCGCTGCGGAGCGCGAGTTGCTGCGGGATTATGAGCATCTGCCCATGGCATTCCTGCGGTTTCGGACGGCGGGGGCCTTGCGAGCATTGTTGTCGCGTCCCGAAGTCAAAGCGGTCTATCCCGACCTCGTACTCCGCCACAAGCTGAACGAGAGTCTGCCCCTGATCCATCAACCGATACCCATGGGCTCCGGTCGAAACGGTGCGAATACCACCGTCGCCGTGCTCGATACGGGCGTCGATTACACCCATTCCGCTTTCGGCTCCTGCACGGCACCGGGCGCTCCTTCAGGCTGCAAGGTGGTGGCGGCAGTGGATATCGCGGCCGACGACAATACCCGCGACGACAACGGCCACGGCAGCAACGTGGCGGGGATCGCGCTGGGCGTTGCGCCCGGAGCGAAAATTGCGGCCCTGGACGTATTTACCGGCTCAACCGCCTTCGGCAGCGACGTCATCGCTGGAATCGACTGGGCCATCGCGAACCGGTCGGCCTACAATATCGTCGCCATCAACATGAGCCTGGGCGCCGACACGAAGTTCACCAGTCCGTGCAGCCAGCTCTCCGGAGCGAACGGCAATCCGTTCCGGACGCCCATCGCCAATGCCCGGGGCGCCGGCATTCTCACCGTGGCGGCCGCCGGCAACGAGGCATACCTGGACGGGCTGCCCATGCCGGCGTGCACGCCCGAGGCGGTCTCGGTGGGCGCGGTGTACGACGCGAACCAGGGCCAAAAAGCCTGGTCCGTCTGCACCGACGCGACTACCGCAGCGGACAAGGTGGCCTGCTTCTCCAATACGGCGTCTTTTCTGACCTTGCTGGCGCCGGGCGCAATGATCAGTGCCGCCGGCTGGATCGCCGGCGGAACATCGCAGGCCACGCCTCATGCTGCGGGCGCGGTGGCCGTGCTGCGTGCGGCATTCCCTTCGGAGACGCTGGATCAGACCGTCGCCCGCCTGACCGGGAACGGCATCGCGGTCACCGACACCCGGCCTGCGGCTCCCATCACCAAGCCGCGCATAGACTTCACGGGCCTTTTTCCGGCCCCCGCCAACGACCGCTTCGCGAACCGCATCGCGTTGAGCGGTGCTTCGGGGCAAACCAACGGCTCGAACGATTTCGCGAGCAAGGAGGCCGGGGAGCCCAATCACGCCGGGAACGCCGGCGGAAAATCCGTCTGGTGGACATGGACCTCGCCCGGCTCGGGCCAACTGGCGCTGGATACCTCGGGCAGCGCCGTCGATACCCTGCTGGCCGTCTACACCGGAACGGCGGTCAACGGCTTGGCGGCAAAAGCTTCCAGCGACGACAGCGGCGGGCCTCAGAGCCAGGTCGGTTTGGCCGTGCAGCCCGGAACGACCTACCAGATCGCCATGGACGGCAAAAACGGCGCCTATGGCACCATCGTCCTCCACTGGAATTTCATCGAGAACGCCGCGGATCTCTCGGTCACCTTGTCGGACAATCCGGACCCCGTTCTTCAAGGAGGCGAACTGGTTTATTCCGCCACCGTGACCAACCAAGGCCCCGCTGTGGCGGCCGGAGCGAGCCTGACCGACGCACTTCCGGCCGGCGTGAGTTTCCTCTCGGCGTCTCCCGGCTGTTCCCACCTGGCAGGTACGGTCACCTGCAACCTCGGCGACCTCCCGTCCGGCGGTTCCGCCAACGCAACGATCAGCGTGCGGGCCGATGCCGCGGGTTCCATTCAGAATACTATCCAAGCCGCTTCCGCCACGCCGGACGGGAATCCGGCCAATGATGCGGCCTCGGCCGACACCACGGTGACTGCCGCCGCCGATCTTGCGGTCACCGTGAACGATAGTCCCGACCCGGTCGCTGTGGGTGCTCAGCTCGCTTATCAGATCACCGTCATCAACTCGGGTCCCGCGGATGCTCAAGGCGTCACGGTGACTGACGCGCTTCCCTCGGGTGCGGTTTTTCTATCCGCCTCGGCCAACTGTACGCACAGCACTGGGGTCGTAAGCTGCGATCTGGGTCCATTGACGAATGGCGGAGCCGGCACCGCTTTCATCAACGTTCAGCCCGTCGCCGCCGGCAGCCTGGTCAATTCCGTCAGCCTGAGCAGTCCGACAGCCGATCCGAATTCCGCAAACAACAGCGCCGGCGCGTCGACCACGGTCAATGACGCTTTCCCGCCTGAATCCGGCAACGACGGCGATATTCCCACGCTACCCCAATGGGGCATGGTGGTCATGGGCGCGATGCTCTGGCTTGGTCGCCTCGTGACGAAACGGATTATTCCATAAGGAATCTCTGATTAAGTCCTTCGACAGGCCTGTCCTGAACCAATCTCCGAACGGGCTTCCGTTTCGGAAACTGTCACGTGACCTTCAAACGGCGGTCACAAACGGCCGTTACCGTGTCTTCGCTCTACGGGACCGGCAGATTTTCCGTTGAAAGCCCCCGTGATCGATTTCTCCGAAACAAAATTCCAAAAGGACAACAACATGATGCGCAAGGTATTGACCGGCGCGGTGCTTGCGGCGCTGGGCCCTGCCGCGTACGCCGCGACGCCGGTTTTCATCAATGAAATCCACTACGACAACGCCGGGACGGACGCTGGCGAAGCCATCGAGATCGCGGGGCCGGCCGGCACCAATCTGAGCGGCTGGAAAATCGTCCGCTACAACGGCAACGGCGGCGGCACGTACGCCACGCCCGCCGCGACCACGTCCGAAACCCTTTCCGGGACGATTCCGGACCTGGGCGGTACCGGCTACGGCGTGATCACGATCGCTTACAACCAGGACGGATTGCAGAACGGCGCCCCGGACGGCATCGCCCTGGTGGATGCGTCCAATCAAATCGTTCAGTTTCTGAGTTACGAGGGCATGTTCACCGCCACCAACGGGCTTGCCAACGGCCTCACCAGCACCGATATCGGCGTCAGCGAAAGCAGTTCCACACCGGTCGGCGGATCCTTGCAGCTTACCGGAAACGGCATTTTCTACGAGGACTTCACTTGGGTAGCTTCTTCCGGTAACACCTTCGGTGCGCTCAATGCCGGGCAGTCTTTCGCTTCCGCTCCGCCCCCGCCATCCTCCGTCAGCCTGATCAGTACGGTGCAGGGCACCGGCCTGTCCAGTCCCGTCGTAGGTGCGGCCGTGACGGTGGAGGCCGTTGTTGTGGGCGACTTCCAGGGCGCGACCGAGTTGAGCGGCTTCTTCGTTCAGGAGGAGCCGGCGGATTACGATGCCGATCCCGCTTCGTCCGAAGGCTTGTTCGTCAACTCCACTATCGCCGTCGATCCGGGCGATTGGGTGCGGGTGACCGGAACCGTGACCGAAACCAACGGCCTGACGACGCTGAACGCCTCCTCGGTAACCGTACTCGCCAGCGGAAACCCGCTGCCGGCGGCGACGCCCGTAACCCTGCCCTTCGACGGATCGGCCACCGATCGGGAGCGCTACGAAGGCATGCTGATCAACTTGCCCCAGAGCTTGACCGTCACCGAAAACTTCCAGCTGGGCCGCTTCGGCCAGATCGTGGTGTCCTCGGACGGTCGCCTTCGGAATCCGACGCACGTCGCTTTGCCTGGCGCGGCGGCGAATGCGGTGGCGGCGGCCAACGACCTGAATCGGTTGTTCGTGGATGACGGCTCCAACGTCCAGAATCCCGACCCGGTGATTTTCCCGGCTCCCGGCTTGAGCGCCGGCAACACGCTACGGAGCGGCGACACGCTGACCGGCGCGACCGGGGTGATGAGCTACGCCTTCGGTGCTTTCCGCCTGCTGCCCACGGCGGACCCCCTGTTCGTGGCGGACAATCCGCGCCCCGCGGTTCCGCCCGCGTTGCCCGGCATCGGATCGCTCCGCATTGCCAGTTTCAACGTGCTGAACTACTTCAACGGCGACGGCTTCGGCGGCGGATTCCCGACGGCCCGCGGCGCCGAGAACCCGGCCGAGTTCACCCGCCAGAAAGACAAGATCGTCCCCGCCATCCACGGCCTGAACGCCGACGTGATCGGCCTCATGGAAATCGAGAACGACGACGATGCTTATCCGGCGATCCGGGATCTGGTGGACAGCCTCAACGTCTATGCCGGGTCCGCTCAGTACGCCTTCATCGACACCGGCATCGTCGGCACCGACGAGATCCGCGTGGCGCTGATCTACAAGCCGGCGAAAGTGAGCCCGGTCGGGTCGTTCGCGATCCTGGACTCCTCGGTCGATCCCGATTTCATCGACACCAAGAATCGGCCCGCGCTGGCCCAGACCTTCCTGGACAAGCTGTCCAACAAGAAGCTGACGGTGGTCGTGAATCACTTGAAGTCCAAAGGCTCGGCTTGCACCGACGTGGGAGACCCGGACGTGGGCGACGAGCAGGGAAACTGCAACCTGACCCGGACCAGGGCTGCCCAGGCCCTGGCCGACTGGCTGGCGGCGGATCCCACCGGGAGCGGCAACACCGATGTCCTGGTCATCGGCGATCTGAATGCCTACGCCAAGGAAGATCCCATCCGGACCCTGGAACAGAACGGCTTTACCAATCAGGTCGCGGCTTTCCTTGGCGAGGACGCATATTCCTACGTATTCGACGGCGAAGCAGGCTATCTGGATCATGCCCTGTCCAGTTTGACGCTCACTTATCAGGTCAAGGGCGTCGCGGAATGGCACATCAACGCGGACGAGCCGATCGCGCTCGACTACAACACCGACTTCAAGACGCCGGATCAGGTCACCAGCTTCTACAGTGCCGATCCGTATCGTTCGTCGGACCACGATCCGGTCGTGGTGGAAGTGCTGGTGCCGGGCGATCTCGACAAGGACGGCGACGTCGACGTAGCGGACCAGAACCGCTTCCGCTCCGCCTTGGGCAAGTGTTCGGGCCAATCCGGCTACTTGGCGGAGGCTAACTACGACGGCGTCGGCTGCGTGACCTATGCCGACTACCAGCGCTGGTATGGCCACTATGCTGCCTATCGTGTCAAGGCAGGACTTTAAACAGCGATCGGCCGCCTCGTTGCAACGAGGCGGCCCTTTCCCCTAACTGGAGATAAACGATGTTGACTTTTAAAGCCCGCCTCGCAATTGCCATTCTGGGGCTATTGCCCGTGGCCCCTTCCCACTCGGCCGTGGTGTCGCTCAATTTTGTCGGGAATGCCCCCGTGCTGGTTGGCGACAGCTTCAGTATCGATTTAACGTTGACTCAGGCCTTCGATGGGTTGGACGCTTCCGATGAATTGCTGGCGTTCGGATTCGACACGGTGCTGAACGGTACCGCCGCTCAGTTCACGGGCGTCACGTATTCGCCGTCCTTCAGCGATGACAGCGGCCTGCTCGGACTGGATTTGGCGGGATCGGCCTTCCCCGGCATCCCCAATCTTCCGGCGCATCAGACACTGACTCTGGCGACGCTCAATTTCCAGGCGTTGTACGCCGGAAATATTGATTTGGGCGTGTTGGGCAATCCGTCCGAACCCAATCAAGGATTGTTCTTCAGCCTCTCGGGGCCGCTCGCCGCCAATGCCGGTCTGTCCTTGAGCATTCAGTCCAGCGCGGTTCCCGTACCGGCCGCCTTTTGGCTGTTCGCCAGCGGGATCTCGGGGCTGGTGGTGCGGAGTGCATGCCGAAAAAGTTGTACGATCGGCGCACTCAGTCTACGAAGATAGCCGTTGGGCCAACGGGTTTGTCGGCAAAGGATTGCCGACCTACGAAGGCTTGAATCCATTCACCCGAGCCGAAGGCGCCAACGACTTCCGCCAAGCCTGTTTTGTCGTACGAGCGAGATGAAAACGCTCTAAGTCTACGAAGATAGGCTTTGATCCCAGCCGTTGCCAAAGCTAACCCGTCCCAATTCGCTCGGCTCTTCGTGTGGACGCGGGCCGGTGTACGGCTGGCGGAAACGTGATCAGGCTCCGAACCAAGGCCTTCCCGGCGGTTTTTCTCTTCGCCAAGCCCAAACGCGGCTTGGGCTTGGCTTACGAGCACCTCGAAGTTTTTCGAGGTGCCTGACCAACGGATGCAGGCGGCCGGGGACCAAGCGGGACCTGATCCGCCGATTCGACCTGGCGTATCGGCAGAGTGCCTTCGGTCTATCGCCATCCGCTGCCGCCGCGCCGCTTCCAGCACGAATGGTTTCCCCTCGCTGGCTCATCTCATCACCTGCGCACGAAGCTCGGCCTTGAACGGCTGTCTCGGTAATTTCGCCATCTCGTTCCACCACCAATCACCGGATTTACGCGATTGATGGTGTCCACTTTTTTGAGCCTGGCTCACTGGCTCATGGAGAAGGAGACTGGACAGAATCCACCTAATCGGTCTCCGACGAGTCATTTGTCATAAATTGATTACATAGATTTAACCAATCATTAACTGACGTGTAACAGTCTCGGCTTAATTTGACCGGGTATTTCGAAAAAATGAGCAAGGAGGCTTAGGTCGGTTACCGGTCACGTCAAGCTGTAGGACCAGCTGAACGTGTTTGCCGAAGAGCCACACCCGCCGTGAGGCGGGGCCGGAAAGCCACGGGTCTCGCGTTTGTCGAGATCGCCGGGCCGCCTCCCGAGTGATGGGGAGGACCGTGGCACCGCTCACCACCTGTGGGCAGAATCACGGACATCACTGTGAGTTCAACGTCAACACAGTGAAAAGGTAATTCGGATGAAACCAAGTAAGATCATTTCGGCGCTCGCTTTGACGGGCGTCGGATTCTCAAGTACTGCCGGTGCGGCAACCTTGCCGAACTGGGTGGGTACCGCGGACTACACCGTCGTGGGCGGTTCGGCCGGCGAAGCGGTCGGTCCCTTCGATACTTACGACTTCGCGGCGGGCGACGGCGGTCTGGCATTGCTCGTACCGGACACGATCACCAATCCCTCCCAAATTACGGTGGGAGACATCTATTCAGGCGTGTACCAGTCTTACGTCACCAACCATCAGTTGGGCACCTCCACGGTGAGCAACCCCAAACTGAACGTCTCTTACGAGTTGACCACCCAGTCGGCTTTCCAAACACAAGTCACGAACGCGCAGAATCTGGGCAACGGGCTGTGGACCATCAACTTCCAGGTGTTGAGTGGCTCGCTGGACCTGTTTTTCGACAGCGCCGTCAATCGCGATGTAACCGGTGATGCGGGCATCACGGACGGCACCAATATTCTTAAGGGATCGGTGACGGGCGGAACCGGGGTCGTCACGGTAAGCACCCAGTTTCCTTCCGGTCTTGGCGTAACCTCGAGCGAATTTACCTTCGTCGGAAACACCAGTTTCTATGATTCGGCGGTATACGATCCCGATACCATCGGCGGCGGCCAGTCGTTGTTCTCCCTGTTCGTCAGAAACCCCACCGCACCTCCCGCCATCTCTTCCGTCGGCGGCATACCGGTTACATCGACGAGCATTCTCTACCAGGCGGATGGATCGCTCACGCTGACGGCGGTACCGGTTCCAGCGGCCTTCTGGCTGCTCGCTAGTGCCTTGGCCGGCATGAGCGTCATCTCTCGCCGTTCCAGCAAATTGGCTGCGTGAGCCTCGCATGGCAAGCCCATTTGGTGAATGGGCGAGGATTCGGTGCAAATCTGCTTCGCTGACTGCGGAAGCAGACGGCGCGGCCGAACGTCACAACCGGGCCGGCGCTTATCCCGGTCCGGTTCCTCGAGCCGAACGTCACAACCGGGCCGGCGCTTATCCCGGTCCGGTTCCTCGAGCCGACCGCCAGCCGGAACGGCCGAGGCCAGTGCTGCAATTATCATCCTCATGACGCAGCGTCGCTATCGGCTTCAAGGACGGCCGAGTGAGTAAAGTCCGCGACAACTCTTGAGGAACTTCACCCTCGGGCTCGAACACCGCGCGCGAGCCAGTTCGGCGCCGGCGAGCCCCCTCCGGCGCAGGGCTTCCAACAAGAGCTAGCCGACACCCGTTGTTTGTCCTCGGTGGCGGCAAAGTGGGTTTGTGCTGCTTGGCGCCAGGGAGCCGCGAGATCATCGGCGGTGTCGAAGTCCGGGATGAGCCGATCCGGCGGCGCGCCACGTGCGCGAACAGTTCACGTTGTCCGGTACCATGGGTCACGGCGGAATCTCCTCAAAAATTCGATGTCAGCAGTTGAATTTTAAGGGCTTTTCGATTCCGCCCACCCTCCTTTCATGAACTATGCAGGCTTGGGACCTCACGCAACAAAACCCCGCCGGAGGCTTCGATTTCTCGCTCCCGCTCGCTCGGTGATCGGGTTTACAGCGCCCCTTACAATCCCTTGCAGTTGGCGTAATAGGTCACCGTCGCGGCCCAGTCGGCGAAGACGCCACGAATACCCACATCCTTCGCCAGCACGTCGAGCACTTTCATTACGTCGCCCTCGCGTTTGATGGCGGAATCGATGGTCTGAAAATAGAACCCATTATTACCGTCGGCGAGAATTCCGGAGCGCTCCAGTGTCCAGGTGATGATATCCAGGTCCGCGGCCTTGGCGTTCCTGGCGTATTCCGAAGGCACGATGTTGCCGCCGGCGTCCAGGTCCAACAAAGCAAACGTCGGCGGCGCCACGATATTGATGCCCATGGTCTTATAGCTTGCCAAGGTGGCAGCATCGGGCAGATCGGCGACCGTTTCGGCATCGTCCAGATACACGGCCTGCTTGCCGAAGGCGGGTTCGTAGCGGACCCAATAGAGCACGTCGTCGATGCTGAAAGACTGAGGGAAGACCTTTTTCGGGGAAACGCGCGCTTCCTTATACTCGTCGATCATTTTCTGGGCGAAATCCTCCTGGGAAAAGCCGTCGAAAGGCATGGCCACGCTAGGGCTCTTCAGTTCGGGAGTCATCTTCACGCCCAGTTTCTTGAAAAGCTCGATGCTTTCCCTATGCGTAAGCAGGGTGCCGCTGGTCGGGCCGGCGTAGAGATCCGTGCGGAAATTCGCCGTGCCGCCGAGATATTCGTCCACGGTTCTAGCGCGGGGGTTTGACGCATCCATCTTGCCGCGAAGGGTTTTGAACTCGGCCAGGGTGATGTCGCTGGTGCGGCATTCCGCCGTGGCGCGCGTGAGGAGATTGCCGCTGGCATCGAAGGTGGCCGGCGAGAACGGCTTCGTGCACTTGGCGGCCAGCTCGGGGATGGCAAGGATATTCGTAGTCGTGTGAAGATCGTTCTGCGCATGACGACACACCAATTCCTTATCCTTGGTGAAGGTCACGTCGCATTCCAGAATGCCGGCGCCCATGCGGGCCGCGGCTTCGTAGGATTCCTTGGTGTGTTCGGGAAATTGCAGAGCGGCGCCGCGGTGACCGATCGAGAAATCGGTCTTTTTGAAGGGACCTTTCGCACATCTCCGAAGCTCGTTTTTGAGTTCGCCGTCTTCCATATCGTTAACCAGGAAAAACGGCCGAGGCCCCAACTGCACGCTTTGGCTATTATCGGACGCCGACGCGGTGGCGAAGAGACCGGGAAATACTGCCGTCATTGCCGCACAGGCAATCATGATCAATCGTGGACGCATCTATCACTCCTGTTGTTCTGGTTTAGTGAAGGTGGGTTGAGCCCATTCGGCCCAGTACAGACCGTACACGCCATTTGTGCCATCAATGTGACTGAACGGTTTAGGTCTCGTGACAGTTGAGCGGGTTTTCGGAGTTTCCGAGAGCGCTACAGCGGCCCTGATCATGCCGACGCCTTCCGGCGCTGGCGTGCGGATACGCGGCTCCCGAGGAGCGTTCGTTAGGTGAAGTTTGGCGGGTTGCCCAAGCGGGTTTAGTCAAGGTGGGCCGGATTGCGCTCTCTCCGTTCAGCCCATACGAGCCGCGGCAGCCGATGCGGAATCCGGACGGAAGCCATCATCCGATCAGGAGCTTCTGAACGACAGGCGCTTATTTCTTTTTCACTTTGGACAGCATGCCGACGATTCGGCTCTCGAAGACGATACGATCCTCGATCAATCCCTGCACGTCGTAATAGAAGATATTGCGGGCTTGATCGACGTTTTCGCACAGTATGAGCAATTGGTCGCCGGGGGCGGCGGAGCTTCGGAAGCGTGCGTTCTCGATACGCAGAAACAGCCCAACGGCAGGTTCCGCCAACCGCCGATTGGACAAGTACAAGGCCAGTTGCGCGCCGGCTTCGAGCATGAGCGCGCCGGGCATAATGGGATGCCCGGGGAAGTGGCCGGCCACCCAAAACTCGTCTTCCCTGACTTTTTTGACCGCAAGGCCGCGACGGAAGGCGTCGTCGACCCAGGCGATGTAGTCCAGCAACAGCATTTCGCCGCGGTGGGGAATTACTTGGCTGATCATGTCACGTCCCACTTTGGGCAAGGCGACGTCAATCTCCGCGGTAGGAAATAACGTGTGCTGCGTCCGCATCGGCTCATGGATTGCCGAGTCCAATCCCGAGTCGAGCAATTCCCGGATGCGGCTGATGAAATGACGGGTATGGATCGGAGAGTTCCGGAGAGAAAGAATCTTATCTAGCATGACACCGCCTGCTTTTGAGACCATTGATCAACGAAGTACCGATTGAAGTGACCGGCGCACGGAACGCTCCAAAGGCCTAGCCAGGCCGACGCGCAACAGCATTAGCGGCACCGCCCCTGAAGGAAGACCGAGGGATTTCGCCAAACCGGACGACCCTACGGGCGATTCGGTGGGGTACGCCAAAGGATGAACTGCAAGTCCCTGCGCAACGGCCGCCAGGTAAATCCGCTCTATCAGCCGTCCGCCCTGAAACCAGGCGTCCGGCGTATCCCGCTCGCTCCAGACCACGCTCCAAAGCGGCGTGGCTTCGGCGAGCCGCTTCACTACATCGATCTCGCCTTGGCGGAACTCGGACGACACCAAATCCTCGGGGGTGGACAGGAACTCCACCCACTCCTTCACGAACCACGGGGCATCGCTGGTGAAGATGGAAATCCCGTCGCGGCTCGCTTCCCATTCCCGTCTGGAACGGCGGAACCACGACATTGAATCTCGGTACGCCGCATCGTTCGCCACGAACTCGGCCACGGCATCGGCGGCGATCCGAACGATGGCTTCCCGTTCGTGAGCGGCACCGTACCAAGCGAGGTGGGTGCCGGGAAGTTCGCCATACTCATTGAGGCTTTCCGTGAACTCGTTCCGGGAAATCGGCAATGGCTCGAACTCGGAGCGGGTGGTTTGGCGGCGGAATATGGCCGGAAACCAGGGATGGGTATTTGAGTCAGAGCGCCGCGCCAGTTCGAGCGACGCGCAGCGGCCCCCGTTTTGCAGAAACGCATCGGCCTCCGCATCGGACACGGTCGCCGCATAACCGAGTTGAGCCGCCGCGACGACCATGTTCTCCGTGGCACAGCCCAAGCCCATCAACATGAGCCGGCGGCGGGGATCGGCCTGGCCGAGATGGCGCGCCAGATCGGCGTAGAGAACAATCCGATTGCCCAGCAGGTTGAAGGCCCAGGGTTGGGTGTTGTGGGCATTCGCGGCCAACGTGCCGCACAGCGCCACGTATTCCAAATCGGTCAGATCTCCCTTTGCGGTTTGCTCCCATGCGACGTACGGCGAGGCGCTTGCAACCGCTGGGGCTGCCCTGAACATTGCGGGAAACGTGGCTGCTCCGACCGCGAGAGCGCCGGTCTGGCGGAGAAATCGCCGACGGCTCTGCAATATCGGATCGGGGCGGATCATGCTTCGTTTCCTTTTCATCGGCCTTACCGAACTCTTTCTTTCATGAATTGTAGTCTGGCGCCGGCCACCACACTCCGGTGAATATGTGAGTGTCGTTCCAACCCAAACGGCCGACCAGTCGCACTTCGTTCAGCGCGGAGCCATAAGTCGGATCGACCACGAAAACGCCGCTCGAGAAGTCCATACGCACCGCCAGATCGTTAAAACGGGCCAAGGAACCGGCGGCCGTATACAGGCACTTGATGGCGCTTTCCTTGGCCGAAAACAGGACATAGGCGGCCAACTCGCGACAACCGTCCGGCAGCGAGTCCAACCAGGCGCGCTCTTCCGGCAAGGCGACGGAATCGATGGCACGCCAGGGGAACGGGTTTTGCCGGCATTCCACATCGACCCCTACGCCGCGAGCGAACCGAAGCCGAGTGGCCACGACCGCTACCATGCCTTCCGTATGGCTGATGCTGCCGACGATATCCCGTCCCCAGATCGGCGCACCGGATTCGTCCCGAAGAATCGGCGCCGGCTCGACCCCGAGATGTCGAACCGCCTTCCGCGCCAGAACGCGCCCGGTGGCGAATTCCTTCCGGCGTTTCGCTATGGCCCCATCGACCAGCATCCGTTCTTCTTCGAACAATTCGGACGGGTCCGAGAGCTGTTCGGTCCAGGCGACGACGAATAACTCTCCGGGGAACAAACCCTCAGGTCGTCGTATCGGTTCAACGGGTATCGATGGCATAGTCGCTCGCGAAACTCCTGAGCCAGCGCCACAACCAGCTCACGGCCTGGCTGAACACGAGCATCCCGAACAGGGCCATGGACGGCGTAAAAAGGTGCTGGCCGCCCCCATGCTGCATGATCCATGCCGACAACCACGGGCCTCCGGCCGATCCGACGGCGAAGGCCGCGGTAAACAAAGCGGTGCCGCCGGGCAAATCGGCGCGGGGCAGGATCCTGGCCAGAAGCGCCAGGGCCAGAGCGAACACTGGCCCCAATGTCAGTCCGGTCGCGAAGGCCGCGCCTCCGGCGACGTATTCGGCGCTGATCGGTTGGCCCTCCTGCCCCAGGCGTACCCAGACATCGCCGATGAGGGCGCTAACCGAGTCGACCCGCATCAGCACCGCCAAAGCGACGATGCCTCCCATGCCGCAAGCGAACAGTACACGGCGATAACCCAGCCGATCCCCCAGGTGGCTGACCGGCAAAGTGCCCAGCAATCCCCCCAGCACGAAAGCCGCCAGGTGATGGGCGGTAGCCATGGCGGTGAAACCCTGGCGCACGAGAACGGCAGGATAGAGGGTCAGCAGCGTGGCTTCCGCAAAACCATAGGCCAATACGGCCTGCACCGGAATTCCCGCCCGCAGCAGAAGTCGGCCGCTAGCGCGTTCCGGTTCGGCGCGCGCTCCGGGCAAGCCGATAGCCACCAGAACCGCAGCTTGAACCAGGAGCACGGTGGCGACAGTAAAAGGCAGATGATGGGCCAGCCCGTATAGGTACGAACCCACGACCGGCCCGACCGCCAGCCCTATCCCGAAGCATAGACCGTAAACGCCGTTGGCAACGGCGCGGCGCTCATCGCCGGCAAAGCAGGACAAGGCGGTTTGAGTGCCGATCATCGCGCAGGCCATGCCCAAGCCCATCAAGCCCCTTAAGGCGAACCACAATCCGATGTCCGATTGCCAAGGGAACGAAACGGCCGCAGTCGCGTATGCCAGCAGGCCCACGGCCACGACGCGGCGCAGACCGATCCGCCGCAGCGCCCGACCCGCGAAAGGCGCAGCCAGCGCAACGCAGAGAAACAACAGCGATGCGTTGGCGCCTATCAGCACGCCGTCGACGTGGCGCTCTTCCATGAAGATGGCAACGATGGGGTTGAGGATTCCAAGCGATATCCCCAACAGCCCGCCCAACGCATACAGCGTACCCAGAGCGACGCCCGCCAGCGGATGCTCGGGCGTCGGGGGGCAGGATTTAGCCCCCATTTCTCACCTCCGTCCAATCGCAATGAGTATGACGTAGGATGTGCTGAACGAAGTGACAAATCGGCAGGGCGAGGCGCAACGCGACGAGCGGGCAGGCCAGGGACGGGCTGCCCCGGACTCGCGAGCGAAGCGGGACAGCGTAGCGTGGCGAGGCCGAGTTGCACGGCGAAGCCGCCCGAAGGGTGCCGGACCGGGACGGTCCGGCATGAACCGCATCGTTCGCGATTGATGCCTGTCCTGAGCCTAGTCGAAGGGCGCTTCGTGCCTCAGCGCATCCTACAAGCTCCGCCTCGCCCTTCGCGCCGGCTCGACGTCGTATCGTAGGTCGGCAATCCTTTCCCGACACACGCTCGTCGGCAAAGGATTGCCGACCTACCACGACACCGTCGCTCGGTCCGTGCGGCGCGCCCCACCGGCGTCTGGGCGCCCTCGCGACGAAGGGGGATAAGAAATGCGGGCTAGGCATGCCGACGCTCCGTGGTCAGGTTGTCCGGTTTCCGGGCTCCCGATATCGTCTCCAGGGCGGCCATTTTTTCCGAGCCGAACCAGTACATGTCTTGACGGCCGTAGACGCACAGGTGCTGGCCGGTTATCCAGTCGGCCTCCGACGACGCCAGGAAGGCCACCGCGTCCGCAACCGCGTCGACCGGGATCGATCGCGCCCGGTATCCCGGCGGCGTCATGTCGGTGTCCACGAACGCCGGGCAGACGGCGTTGACCTGAACATTGTGCGGCTTCAGTTCCTCGCTCAGCGACTTGGTAAGGCCCAGAACCGCATGCTTGGAGGCGGCATAGGCGCTGAACAGGGGGTAGCCGATGTGGCTGGAATCGGAACCCAGATTCACGATTTTCCCCCTGCGCCGCTCGATCATGTGCGGCGCCACGCTCCGACACAGATGATAGACGCCGAACAGATTGACCTCGACGATGCGCTTCCACTCATCCGGCGAGGAGGTCGCCAAGGCGGACATTCCGGTGATTCCGGCATTGTTGACCAGCACGTCCAGATGACCGAAGCGGCGGAGGACTTCGCTCACCAAATGTTGCACCTCCGCGAGGTTCCGCACATCCGCCGGAATTACCACAGCGGTGCCGCCACTGCCGGCGATTTCCCGGGCAACGGCTTCAAGCCCCGCCCGATCGCGGGCGGAAAGCGCCACCGCAACGCCCTGACCGGCGAGTTTCAGGGCGATCGCGCGGCCGATACCGCGGCTCGCACCGGTAACCAGCGCCACTTTGCCTGCCCAGCTGCCGGAGCGTGCCGACAGCGGAATTTCTTCCAGCCGGGGCGTTTTCAGCGGTATCAAGGCGGGAGGTTCGCCCGTCATCACCGCCGGCAAACTCGCGAGGCGGAGCCCCGTCGGCGAATTCGCGTTTTCGCTCAGGTCGGCCAGCAACTCCAGGTAGCGCTGGCCGAGGCGCTTGATGGTCTCCCCCTTGAAAAAGTTCTGGGAGTAATTGATCTCGACGTGGAGTTCGCCTTCGACCATGGAGAGGAAGATCTCGATGAGGGAGATGCGCTGCTGGCTCGGGGGCGAGTAGCGCTGATCCCAATCCGTATCGACGAACTCGAAGATGTTGGATTTCGGTAAGCTCCGGTTTCCCAAATAGTTGACGCGCACCGGGGTCAAATTGTTGTCCGGATAGATGTGCGCGGGCAGCTGGCGACCTACCACATCGAAACTGACGCCGTTCAACGGTGCTTCGGAAAAACCGCGGACAATCCGGCCGATCAATTCACTCCAGCTTTCCCCGGAGACCAGATCCACGGCAACCGGGAAATTGACGGCGTAATTGCCCACGCTTTCGTACAAAGCCAGGCCGTTGCCCAGATCGCGTCCGTGCGAGCGATGGCTGAGAACCACCCAAGACTGGCCGGTCCATTCGGACATGAGCCGGTACGCCGCCGCCAGCAGGAGATGATAGAGCTGACCCTGGAGATGCTTGCGCGCCTCGTTCAGCGAATGAAAGTCCGAATGGCTGAGTAGAAAACGCTCGCTGGCGGAAGAGGCCTCGTCATTCGCGCCGAGATGATGGTCGACCGGCACCTGGAACGCGTACTCCCGGCTCGGAAAACGAGTACGCCAATACTCCGCATAACGGCGCTGCGCCTCCTGCTGCGCCGGTTGGGCCAACCACTGCACGAAATCGAAATACGACGGCGGCAGAGCGGGGAGTTCCGGCGTCTGATCGACCAGCAACTGCCCGTAAATCTGCCAAAGCTCTCGGAACAGTATGCTGTTGCTGACCAGATCGCTGATCATGTGGTGACCCACGATAGTCAGATCGTATGCGTTCTGATGCTCTTTGATGACGAGCACCCGCCACAGCGGAAACCGGTCGATACGCAGTTCATCCGTGATTTCCTTCACCAGCCGCCGGATTTCCGCGCTGCGCTGTTCGGCCGTGAGGTGGGAGCCGTCGTAGAAATCGAGGCTGAATTCCGCCTCGGGCGGGGCCACGGTCTGCCGCCATTCGCCGTGCTCCTGGTAAAACAGGGAACGCAACACGGGATGGCGCCGGGCAAGGACGTCGATGGCCTTGCGGAAAACGTCGACATCCAGCGGCTGCAAATAGCGGAATCGGGTGTAGCCGGCCCATTGGTAAGGAGGCTGGAAGAAGTGGGTGATCCACAATTGAGCCGGCCCCAGGGGCAAACCGGCCGTCGGATCGGCGAACGGCAGCTTCGCCTCCGGCGCGCCGGGCACCGCCTTGCCGGGGGGCGCGTTGCCGGTTTCCGTCCACTGTTTGAGAACCTTGCGGTCCAGTTTGCCGTTGTGATTTTTCGGCAAAGCGTCGGCCTGACGAACCTCGTGAGGCAGCATGTACTCGGGAAGTTGTTTCGCCAGGGCGGAGCGTAGTTCTTTCAACGGAATTTCGCGGCCGACCAGCCAGGCCACCAGCCTCTTGTGCCCGTCGGGTGTGTCGACGGCGAGCGCCGCAGCTTCGCGTATACCCGGCAGAGCTCCGAGAGCGGTTTCGATCTCGCCCAGCTCCACCCGGAAACCGCGAATCTTGATTTGACTGTCGATGCGCCCGTGGAAGTCGTAGCTGCCGTCCGGCAACCGCGAGACCAGATCGCCGGTACGGTATAGCCAGCGGCTGGGTATGCCGGAGAAAGGATTGTCACGGAAACTCTCGCGGGTCCGCTCCGGATCGTGGAGATAGCCCTGAGCCAACTGCACGCCGCCAATCCAGAGTTCGCCCACGCCGCCCTCCGGTACGGGGCGCATGTTCTCGTCCAGCACCAGCAGGTAGACCTCCGGCATGGCCGGCCCGATCGGGATGCGAAGCGTCCCTTCCCCCGGACGGGAGTGCATCAGATGTGCCGTCACGTCGATCGACGCTTCGGTCGGGCCGTACAGGTTCGCCAGGCCCACCCGGTCGCCGCAGCGGTCGAACCAGCGCTGCACATAAGCCACTGGCAGCGCCTCGCCGCTGAAAATCAGCCATCGCAGGTGTTCAGAGCGGAGCGGTTTATCCTCGATGGCCATCAGGAACTCGCCGAACAGGGAAGGCACGAAGTGCATCGCGGCGATCCGCCGGGTCTCGATCCAATCCGCCAGCCGCCAGGGATCGCGCAGCACGTCCGCGCCGACCGGGCACACGACTCCGCCGTACATCAACGGCCAGAAGAGTTCCCATACCGAGATATCGAAGCAAATGGACGTTCTCTGGGCGACCCGTTCGCCCGGCTGAAGCTGAAACAGCTTTTGATGCCAGACCAGGCGATTCATGTAACCGCGATGGGCCAGGGCCACGCCTTTGGGAGTGCCGGTCGAACCCGAGGTATAGAGCACCACCATCAGATCGTCCGGGCTGTTCAGGCATTCGAGATCGTGTTCCGGATAGCTCGCCCAGGCCGCGCGCCCCAACCAATCGCGATGGCCGCCGCTATGGGAGTCGGCACGATGCAGGCCGGCGTAATCGCAGTCCATGAGCAGGAAGTTGCGGGCCGGCAAGGCGGCGGTTACCGCTCCGCCCATGGCTTCCAGGACGGCTTCCTCGGTGAGGATGGTGTCGACGCGGGCGTGCCCCACGATGTATTCGATGCGCGCAGCGGGATAGGCCGGATCGAGGGGGACGTAGGCGCCGCCGGCCTTGAGCACCGCCATCACCGCCGTCGCGAAATTGGGCGAGCGGGTCAGCAGCAATCCCACCACGATGCCGGGCCGCACGCCGCGGACTCGAAGGAAGTGGGCCAGCCGGTTCGATTCGGCATGAAGCCGGCCGTAGGACAGTTCCTCGTGCTCCGCTTGCACCGCCAGTGCTTCCGCGCTGCGGCGGCATTGAGCCTGCACGTACAGATACGGGATGGGAGGCAGCTCCTCCGCAGCAGGTTGCGGAATCGAGAGCGGGGCCAGCGGAGCTACGGTGTTTTCGGCGGCGGTTCCGCTTCCATGGGCGGCACCCGTTCCCTGCAACAGGGCCGCAATTTCCCGCAACCGCCGGCATCCCAACAGGGCGCGGGTGTCTACCCGCCCCATCTGTTGCTGCAGGCGGCCGACGATGCGAATCCGCTCCAACGAATCCAGGCCGAGCTCGGATTCCAGATCGTAATCGAGTGCCTCGGCCCCCACCGCGCGATGCATGACTTCCTCGGCGATTCGCAGCAATCGGGCCGCCGTCAACTCGTCCAGCTTGGCGACGGCGCAAGGTGCGGGCACGGCGAGCCGCTCGGCGACCTGTGCCACGGCGCCGATCTGGCGGACGAATTCCTCGGCGATGGAGGCCACCAAATCCCGAGCGAAGTAGTCCGCATCATAGTTGGCGGTCATGTTGAACCGGCCGTGGAAGACTTCCACCAATACGTCCAGCGTACCGGGATTGGTAGAGGTCGCGGCGTGATATTCGACGACACGTAGCGGCCCGCACGCCTCCTCGATGTGGGTCTGACCGATGTAAGGCAGATACAGGTTCGACTTGATCGTGGAGCGGATCAGGGTCGCCAGCGGCTCGCCGACGCGACCGTCCTGGAGGCGAAGTTGATCGATTGCCGCCACGGCTGCTTGGCGCGTTTGCGCCCGGTCATAACCCGCCGCGATGCCGCTCTCGATGCTCTCGTGTACCTGCGGCAGATAGTTCTCGAAAGCTTCGCCTTCTCCGGGCATCGGTAGCGTCAAGGCCAGATTCTGGGCGAAACAACCCACCATGTGTCCGGCGTCCGTGCCGGGGTAAACGCGTCCGCTGGTGGGAATGTTCAGGATCACCTGTTTCAGATTCGGATCGAAGCGCCTGAGAGCGCGCAAGTAGGCGCCGACCAACAAGGTGTTCACCGGCAACCGCCATTTGCCGGCGGATCGGAGCAATGCCGCCGTGGTTGCGGCATCCGCGCTGAAGTGGTGGGTCCGGTTGGCGGCCCGTGGATTCTTCGGCAGTCCCTTCTTTTCCGGACTCCAGAAAAAACGGTCCTTGCCCTGGGCGCGGAGAAACGCTTCGAGCGTTTTTTCCGCCTCGGGATCCCGCCAGGCATTGATGCATTCCACGGTCTCCCGATAACGCTCCAGGGAAGTTCCGGGCGGCAGCGGCGCGGGACGTCCCGTCGCTGCGGCACCGTACAAAGTGACGAATTCGCGCATGACCAGCTGATTGCTGAGACCGTCCGAGAATACGTGATGGTTCGAGAAGACCACCTCGTGGAGATCGTTCGCCAAGCGATAGGCGCTGAATTGATGCGCCGGCCATTGATCCAGCAGCCACTCCTTGTCCAGCAGACGATGGGTTTCGTCGTTCAGAAAAGCTTCGCGGTCGGGAGCATCCAGGTGGCGCAAATCGGTCACCAGGACGGTCGGTGCGGTCACCCCGTCCAGCACTTCCAGGCGGTATTCCTTCAGGCTGTGGCACCCCGGCGGAATGACGAAGCGTGCCCTGAGCATCGGGTGACGCTCCAGCAAGGCGTTCCAGGCGCGGCGCGCCGCTTCCGCGTCAAACGGACCTTGCAGGCGGACTCTGGAACTGAGGCTGCACGTGCAGACCGCCCAATGGGAGACCAGGAACGGATACTGGGAGAACAGAATATCCACCGGCCGCACCGCCGGTTCCGCGGCCTGTGGTTTATCGGCCGATACATCCGAAACCGCGCCTGCGGCGCACGGATCGTCCGATTCGACGGCTGCCGGAGCCGGAGCGTTCTGTTCCGCACCTCGAATCAGGGCCTCCAGCTCGCCCAGAGTCTGAATACCGAACAGCGCGCCGGAGGCGAGCTTGGCGCCGAAAGCATCCTGGAGTTCCGCGGGCAATGCCGAGCCCAGAGCGTTCATGAGCTCCACGGTCTTGATCGAATCCAACCCCAGGTCGCTTTCCAGGAACATGTCGTCCGCGAGCTCGGACGGATCGTGTCCCGTAATTCCGGCGACCACCTCGCGTACTTTTCGCGTCAAGTCATCGTCGGCCTCGGGCGCGGTGGCGGCGGCTTCACTGCTCTCCATGGCACCGATCATCGAGACCAACTCCCCAAGGGTTTGCAGCTGGAATAATGTCCCGGCGGCGAGTAGCGAGTTAAAAGGGTCCCGCAGGTGGTCCGGCAGTTGAGGCGGAATGGCGTTCATCAACTCCACGGTCTTGATCGAATCCAACCCGAGATCGCTCTCCAGGAATTGGTCCGGCGAAAGATCGTCCGGCGCGTGTCCGGTAACTTCCGCCACAGCCTTGTACACACATTGCTCAAGCCGGGCGGCGGGATGGTCTTGCATGGTCTTAAGTCCTCACGTATTCAGCGTATTCAGCGTATTCGTCATTTTTTCCGTTCTCGGAGCTTGCGAAGAAACCGTCGCGAGCCGCCCGCCGTCGTCCAAGAAGCCCACTCGTACAAGGGAGTACGGCGAGCACATAAAAGGCGATGGCGGGTGGCGCAGACGGTTTATTCGCACGCTCTCAGGAATGCTCGTTCAAAGGCTCCCGGGGAAGGATGATCCGGTTCAATTCGTCAAGGAGGGCGGTGGCTATATTCTGCTGAGGCTCCTTGCTCGCAGTTGCGCCCTGGGAATGCGCGACTGCCGGCTCCGGCGCGGCCGCGATGTCAGCGGTCTCTTCCACGTCCACCGGAGGAGGGTCGTAGAGGAATTCCTTCCTCTCGAAGGGATAAGCCGGCAGCAATACGCGGGTAAGCACGGGAGAACACAGGGGGCGCGTATCCAATCTCAAGCCCTCGATGTACAGCCGCGCCAGTGCGGTCAACAAACTCTCGTCGCCCGGCGCCGCCCCGATCATCCGTACAAGTCCTTTCCCCTCGCCGCCTTTGCCCCCCAGAAGGACGGTTCGCAAGCGTGCATCCGTCGGAGGCTGTACGCTTTCGGATGGGTTTCTCGCAGCGGAGCGCAACCGAATCGCCCATTCCGGATTGTCCACGGAGATCTTTCCGTCGATCGTGTGAATTGGAATTCGCCAGATTTGATCGCCGGCACCGTTCTCAGGAACCGCATCGCCCCCGTTCAGCAAGGCTGCGGCCGAGGCCGGACTTAGCCAGCCCGCTACCGCGGCGGCGACCGGGCTCAAGGCTCCCTCGGCCCAAAGGCCGGCGGGAACCAACTCCAGCTCTCGCAGCAGTCGACCCAGTGCGTACTGTTCCGCCGCCGCCTGCAGGCGCGGCACGGTTTCGTGTCCGGGAGGAAGTACAGCCCGGAAATCGGTCCAGGCGTCGGCAAAGACCGAATACCGTCGCGCCAGCGTATCCGCGGTTCCCTCCGGCCACGGGCAATCGTCGAACACCCATGCCATCGCGGGCGGCTGCTTCGGATTTGCGCGCCCCGAGAGAAGCCGGTCGTGCTTGCCCGATCCGGCCACGGAGGCCAGGACCGCCAAGAGATCTTCCCGTCCACGTACCACCGCCGCAGCGCGGAAATTCATTTCCCTTTGGGCGCCATTGAGTGAACAGGCAACCTGCTCGGCAGATATCGATGGGTTTTCCTCGAGATGCGCATGCAGTGCCTTGGCGTAGGCGCGCAGAGTGCTCTCCGTGCGCGCCGTCAGATACAGGAGTTGCGGATCGGAAAGCGGAACCCGGTCCATGCCGGTAGGCTGATCCACGGCGCGGGGAGGCTCCTCCAGAATCAAGTGGCAATTAGTCCCCCCGAAACCGAAGGCATTGACACCGGCCCGCCGCGGCTGTCCGTTCCCGGTCCACGGCCGGCCGTGGCTGTCCACGACGTAGAATGGCGAAGCGTCGAAATCGATGTAGGGATTGGGCTCGCTGTAATTGACGGTGGGCGGCAGATAGTCGTGCCGCATCGCCAAGAGTACCTTGATGACGCTGGGGATTCCCGCGGCGGACAGCATGTGGCCGATGGAGGATTTCACCGAGCCGATGCCGCAGTATCCGCGCCGGTCGGTGAACTGGCGGAAGCCTTTGGTCATGCCTTCCACTTCGACCGGATCGCCCAGGGATGTGCCGGTGCCGTGGCATTCCACATAGGAGACCGTGGCGGGGTCGACCCGGGATTCACGGTAGGCGCGGGCGATGCACTCCGCTTGACCGGCCGGGTTGGGCGCCGTCAGGCCGGAGGAATGTCCGTCGTTGTTCATCGCCGAGCCCAGGATCACGCCGTGGATGTAGTCGCCGTCCGCCATGGCGTCGGCCAGCGATTTGAGTACCAGGGCGGCGACGCCTTCGCCCAGGACCATGCCGTTGGCACGGCGGTCGAACGGATAACACCGGCCGTCGGGCGACATGGCGTTGACACGGCTCAGAAAAACGAAGGGGGTGGAGCCCATGTTCAGATAAGCCCCCCCGGCCACGGCGATGCGCGACTCGCCGGAGCGCAGGCTCTGGCAGGCGAGATGCGTGGCCACCAGGGCGGCGGAACAAGCCGTGTTGACGATCAGGCTCGGGCCGCGCACGTTCAGCCAATGGCTCAAACGGCAGGCGATCTCGTTCAGCCCGTTGCCCGCTATGGCGTCGGACAGGAGTTCCGCGGGCTGCAAAACCTCACGGAGCGCGTCGTCCCAATCGGCGCGTGCCCCCATCGGAAGTTGACGGTACCAGTCGGTGCTCCTGATCCGGTCGCGCAACCGGCAATAACGCTGCTGGTTGATGAAATGTTCCGCGTAATAGTTCTGCTCGCATCCGACGAACACGCCGAGGCGCTCGGCACGCCCTTCGCCGGCGTAACCCGATTGTTGCAGCGCTTCGTAAGCCACTTCCATGAAAATCCGCTGCTGCGGGTCCATGGCCTTGGCTTCGCGCGGCGAAATACCGAAGAACTGCGGATCGAATTCGTGCGCACGTTCCAGGAAACCGCCCCACTTCGAGTAACTACCGTGGGTATGGCGGTTCACGGCATCGAAATAATCCTCGGGAGACCAGCGGTCCCGCGGCACCTCGCGTATTTCGCACCGCCCTTCCGCCAGCATGTTCCAGTATTCGTCGGAGCTGGCAGAACCGGGCACCCGCAAACTCATGCCGACGATGGCGATGCGGTCATCGGTGCGACGGTCGGAGCGGGATGCGGCAGTGGTCGTAATGGTTATGGTCCGAGCGGGGCCAGGCTCCTGCGACCGGGCAAGGAACTCCGGGCCGTGCTGGTTTTCCAGATGGCGCGCCAGGTCCAGCGGTGACTGGAACTCGAACAACAGAGTCGGCGTGACATGCTGGCGCAGGATCGCTGCCAGCTTCTCCGCGATTTCGACGGCCCCCTTCGAGTCGACACCCAGTTCATGAAACTTGCGGCCCGAATCGATCTGTTCCGCTGCTACGTTCACATAAGCGCCTGTGAGCTGGCGTACCAGCTCCAGCCAGTCGGCGGCCTGCACCGCCAGGGCGGCGCGCGGAGCCGGCTCGACGGGCTCGGGTACCGGGGAATGTGCCGCTGGCGCCGCAGCTGGCGCCGGGCTTTCCGCCTCCGCCTCGAAGTCGATGACGTGCACTACCGAGGCGCCGGGAATAGCGAGCGCGCGCGACAAGGCTGCACAGGCGGTTTCCGGAACCAGGGCGCGCAAGCCCTTGCTGCGGACCAGCGCCATCAGGCCGGCGTCGCGACCCATGCCCTTCTCGTCCCAGAGCGACCAGTTGAGCGCCAGGGTGCGGCCTTTCGCCCCGGAACGGTTTCGCCATTCCGCGAAACCGTCCAGGAAGGCGTTGGCGGCGGCGTAATCGGTCAGGCTGGCCGCCCACAGCGGACAGGTGGCGGCGATGGACGAATACAGGATGAAAAATTTCAACGGTTGGTCGGCCGTCAGTTGATGAAGCAGCCAACTGCCCTTGACTTTCGGAGCCAACACCGAGCGTATTGATTCGACGCTCTTGTCGGTGGCGCGGAGAACGTTGCGGTCGACCACTCCCGCGGAGTGGATGATGCCGTCCAGCCGGCCGAAGCGTTCCCTAAGGCGCCTTATGGCTTTCGTCATCGCTTCGGAATCGGCGGCGTCGGCCGCATGGTAATCCACCGTTGCGCCCAAGGATTCGAGCTGGCGGATCAGCGCCACGCGCGGGGCATCGGGATGATCGGCCGGCAGGGCGTCCCACTCCTGCCGCGCAGGCAAAGGCCTCCGTCCGGTGAGGACCAGGTTTATCCGGGCCGATCGCGCCAGGGCAAGGGCGGTTTCGGCTCCGATCCCGGCGATCCCGCCGGTGATCAGGCAGGTATCGCCGTCCTTGAGCAGCGGTTCCGAAACGCCGGTTTCGTTGTAGACCGCGCCGAAACGGCGCTGGAAGCGCAGAGAACGGCGAATCGCAAGTATCTCCCCGCCGAATTCCGCCGTTCCCAGTTCCGCAAGAATGGTATCGACGTCCACATCCGGAGCCGCCGGCGCGGTATCCAGATCGGCCGCCTTCAAGACGAGATGTTCGTTCTCCTCCCCTAATCCGAGAGCGAATGTAATCCCGAGCAACTGGTACGGATCGGGTGCCGGCTCCAGGCTGTCCAGAACATGAGCGCGCCGGGTCAACCAGAGTATCCGGCACGGTTTTATGGGACTCGGCTCGTGCATCGCCTGAGCCAGGAACGTCAAACTGAAGAGGCCGGAGTGCAGGGCAGCCTCATCGTCTCGCGGCGCGCCCGTCAAATCCGCATTCCAGGCATGGACCACCGCAGCGGGGGCACCGTAGTCTGCCAGCACCGATTGCCATAACTGCCGGTAGTCGCCCGCATCCAAATGATTGACCGTGAAATTCCCGCCGTCCGCCGAGAAGCCGGCCCCCGGCCGCACCACCAGAAGCGGGCGGTCCGGCCCCACACGGATGCGCAGAGCCGCGAGCCAGGCCGCTTGCCCCTCGCCCGCAAACACCAATAGGGCACCGGGCGGCAGCGGGACGGAATCGCCTCGCGGCGTTTGAGGCCATTCCCAGCGATGCAGCAATGCCTGGCCTTGTGATTCGGCCGGCGGCAAGGGAGGCAGACGGTAGACTTTTCGTTCGAACGGATACGCCGGGAGAGGTATGCGCCGTCCCGGAAAATCCTCGCCGAGCATGCGCCAATCCAGGTTAACCCCCGCCGTGTAGAGAGTGCCCAGGGCATCCAGGAAGGTTCTGGCATTTTCCCGGCGACGATCCAACAAGGCCGCCAAGGTCACGCGCTCCCCGGCCAGCACGGTGGCGACCAAATGGGTCAGAACGCTGTCAGGACCGCATTCGACGAAGGTGCGAATGCCGCCGGCATAAGCGGCGCGTATGCCCTGCTCGAAACGGACGGGTTCAAGAACATGCCGCAGCCAGTAATTGGCGTCGGGACCGTTGGCCCCGAGCCAATCGCCGGTGATATTGGAAATGATGGGCAGCCGCGGCGCATGCCATTCCACTTCGGCCAGCACCTTGGAGAACGGTTCGAGCATGGGCTCCAGGAGCGGCGTGTGAAACGCGTGGGACACTCGCAGGGGCTTGACGCGGCGCCCTTCGATTTCGAGTATGCGGGCGAGTTCGGCCACGGCATCCCGATGGCCGGCCACGACCTGGTGCGATCCGTTGTTGGCCGCAAACCATACGCGTCCGCGATAGTCCTCAAGATGTGCCGACAGCTCATCGGCCCTCGCGAATACCGCCAGCATCCCGCCCTGCCCCGGCAACTCGGACATGAGTCGGCCGCGCGCGGCAATGACCTTGGCGGCGTCGGCCAAATCCACTGCGCCGGCCAGGCAAGCCGCCACGTACTCGCCGACACTGTGCCCGATCAATGCGGCCGGACGCACGCCCAGCTCCAGCAAGGCGCGGCCCAGGGCGTAGTCGGCGACAAACATCGCCGGCTGCGTGATTTCGGTTCGCGCCAATTGCTCCGGATTGGCCTCGGGGTGATAGATCGCGGTCAACAAAGGCGCTTCCAGCCACGGATCGAAGGCCGCCGCGGCCTCATCCATGGCCCGCCGGAAGCGCGGCCAGAGTTCGTAAAGCTGGGCGGCCATACCCGGATACTGCGAGCCCTGGCCGGTAAACATCATCGCGATCGGCGGAGGCGATTCCGTTTCCGTGGGCTGGCGTTTCTCCAGCCCCTTGAGCCCGTTGGCGAGCTCGCCGAGCGATTCGACGACCAGGGCATCCCTGCACGCGTAGTGATTGCGTCGGCTGTTCAAGGTGGCGCAGACGTCGGCGGGATCCAGTGCGGGCCTGCGCTCCAGGTAGGCGGCGAGATGCTCGCTCGTGCGATTCAGGGCGGATCGATTCCGCGCCGAGAGCAATAACAGATGATAGGGCCAGACGCCTTTCGGCTTCTCGCGCGCCACGCCTTCCTCCACCACCAGATGGCAGTTGGTGCCCCCGAAACCGAAGGAATTGATGGCCGCCCGCCGGGCGACACCTTCGGGTACTGTCCACACGCGGGTCGAGGTCAGGGGCAGGAATGGCGTCTTGGCAAAGTCGATTTGCCGGCTGGGCTCGTTCAGATTGATGTTTCCCGGCATCTGCCGATGCTGCAAGGCCAGCACGACCTTGATCAAACTGGCGATTCCCGCGGCGCTGAGCAGATGCCCGATGTTCGCCTTGACCGATCCGATCGCGCAACTCTGCCGGGCCAAGCCGCCAAAGGCGTGGGTCAGGGCGCGGATCTCGCTCGGGTCTCCCAGCGGAGTACCGGTGCCATGGGCTTCGACGAACTGTATGGAAGCGGGATCGATCTTGAACTGGCGGTATACGGCATCGATGACCTGGCGCTGGCCGTCTGGGTTGGGCGCCATGACCCCAAGGGATTGCCCGTCGTTATTCACCGCCGAGCCGCGAATCACCGCCAGTACCGGGTCGCCGTCCGCCAGCGCGCGGGACAGCGGTTTGAGCAACACCGCACCGGCGCCTTCGCCCAGCACGAATCCGTCGGCCGAAGCATCGAAGACGCGGCACCGGCCGCTAGCCGACAGCGCGCCGGCGCGCTGGAACAACAGGAACGGCAAATGGCTCAGGGTGAGGCTCACGCCGCCGGCGACCGCCATCGAGCACTCGCCCTGGCGCAGGCTCTGGCATGCCAGATGCACCGCGACCAGTGACGAGGAACAGGCGCTGTCGATGGTGAAACTGGGACCTTTCCAGTTGAAGGTATGGGAGACACGCGCCGCGATCATGTTGAGCAGATTGTCCACCGCCGTATTCACGTGCAGCGAGAACCGCCCGAAGCGGGATTGCCACTCCTTGAGCAGTTCGTCGCGTTCGCTGGGCGGCAGGCGACGCAGACTGGCGAAGCTCTCCAGGGCGTCGCCGCACAAGGCGTTGACCAGGAATTCCATGTGATTGTTGTGGCTCGCGCCGATGAACAAACCGACGTCGGCGCCATCCAGAGCCGGCCTGGAGTAGCCGGCGCGCTCCAGGGTCTCGGCGGCCACCTCCAGGAACAAACGCTGCTGCGGGTCCATGTCGGTGGCTTCTTCGGGGCTGATGCCGAAGAACTCTGCGTCGAAGGCGTAGACGTCGCGCACGAAGCCGCCGCGCCACCAGTCCTCCCGACCGCCTTGCGGCAGCGCGAAACGGTCCGCGGGCACGGCGCCGATGGCTTCCCGGCCCTGGCTCAGAAGTTCCCAATATTCCTCCGGCGAATTGCTCCCCGGAAACCGGCAGGCCGTGCCGATGATCGCGATCGCGTCTTCCTGCGCGTCGCCGGTGTCCGACGCGCTGGCCGCCACGGCGGAGCCGGGCCGTCCACCCAGCCAGTCCGCCATCTGACGGACGGTGTGACAACGCAGCAGCAGTTCATGGTCCAAAGGCCGGTTCAGCCGGTCTTCCAGCCGCCCCAAAATCTGCACCGCCTTTATGGACGTGCCGCCCAACGAACGAAAGGCTTGGTCCGGATTGATCCTAGCGGCCGGAAGGCCGAGCACGTCCGCCCAGACCTCCCGGACCAGATCCGTCAAATTTTCGGTGCCGGAAACGGTCGATTCGAGCGCACCGCTCACCAGGTCGACGCCGCAATGGCGTACGGCGTCGTAGTCGCCCCGCTGGAACTCCTCCAAGAGCTTGTAACGCTGGAGCTTTCCGCTCGTGGTTTTGGGAATGGCTTTGACCGGTACGACGTAATCCAGCGCGACGTTAAGCACCTGGTTGACCCTTTGCCATACCTCGGCCATGACGGCCCGCCCATCGGGACTGTCCGGGTTGCGTATCGCGAGGAAGATCGCCGTTTTCTCCTCGCCCGAGTCGGGGTCCTGCCAGCCGCAGGCGATGGTCTTTCCGGGGTCTACGCCGTTAACCGTTTCCGCCTGCGCTTCGATGTCGTGGGCATAAAAATTCTGCCCGTTGATGAAGATAATGTCCTTGGCCCGTCCGCTGATGCACAGGCGCCCGTCGATCATGAAACCGAGGTCGCCCGTATCCAGCCACCCGTCGTGAAACGTCGCGGTATTCGCGGAAGGGTTGTTGTAATAACCTCCGGTCACATTGCGGCCGCAGATATGGATGCGGCCGACCCGGCCTTCCGGAAGCACCTGCCCGTCGCCGTCCACGATGCGGATCCCGCAGCCCGGCACCGGGTAGCCTTCGTCAACGACCGCGATGGAGTTTTCGCCATGGGGCTCGGCGCCTGCCACCCGCCCCTGCGCCAATTCCTGGCGATCCAGCCAGTGCACCCGCGGAAGCGTTCCGGGCGGAGGGAAGGTCACCGCCAGACTCGCCTCGGCCATGCCGTACACCGGGTACATGGCCTCGGGCCTGAGCCCGCACGGGCCCAAGGTCGTCATGAATTCCTCGATGACCGCAGCGGCAATCGGTTCCGCGCCGTTATAAATGTTTCTGAGGCACGACAAATCCCAGCGCTTCAGGTGGTCCGGTTTCAGTTTGCCGAGCAGATGGCGGTAGCCGAAATTGGGAGACCCCGTTACTGTCGAGCGGTGCTCGCTGATTTTTTCCATCCATAGCGTGGGTTTGCGAACGAAGGTGAACGGGGTCAGGTTCACCTGCTCGATCCCCAGGGCCATGGGAACGAAATGGAAACCGATGAGCCCCATGTCGTGGTGGTACGGCATCCAGCTCAGGAAGGCGTCGCCTGGACCGTGTTCGGCTCCGAAGATGATGCCCTCCAGATTGGTGATCAGATTGGCGTGACTCACCATCACGCCCTTGGGGGTCCCCGTGCTGCCGGAACTGTACTGTATGAATGCCAGGTCATCGGGCCGGGCGAGATCCGGATCCGCGAGCGTAGAGGGTTCCGCAAGGTCCGTAACCGCCTCGATACGAATCGAGTTTTCCCCCAGAGCCTGCCGCAGCACGGACTGCTGCTCCGCCATATAGGCATCGGACAACAACAGCGGTCGGTCCAGCTGTTTCCAGATCGCCTTCAGCTTCATGAGAACCGCATTGTCGTCCGTGAGCGATGGCGGATAGGCCAGCGGCGCGGGAATGATGCCGCCCATCACGGCCGCCCAGAAGGTCACCACGAAGTCGTGGCTTTCCCGGAACATCAGCATGACCGGATCGCCTCGCCTGAGCCCCAGGGCCCGCAAGGCGCCGAGCCGCATCCGCGCCTGCTCTGCAATGGCCTGATACGAGAAGCGGGTCTCGTGACGCCCGTCCCGGACGAAGACAACCCCGCGATCGGTGGCCGCGGCGCGCAACAAAACGTAGGCCAGGTTTTCCTCCGGGCATAGCGTTCCCGGAGCGGGACGGGGCTCGATCAAGGCCGCCTTGTCGGCAGGCCGGCCGGTGAACAGTTCGATGAGTGGCTTGGACATAAGGCTTCTCCGACAGCGTCAATTCGAGTTTTCACCCATGCGCCCGGCTGGACTCGCGGTGAACACGGTGCCCCCTCCGGCACCAGCGACCGGCGGGTGTCCTGTTCCGGCATAGTCGGCATCCAGGGCAGTGAACTCGCTGCGCCCGGCGGCGTCGGCGGCGGAAGGAACAGGGTGGCCATAGCCGCCCTTCCCCGGATCGCTTTCGCTCGCCCCGGCTAGCCCGGATTTCTCGCACCCCTTCGTCGCGAGGTCGTCGAGACGCCGCTGTGGCGTGCCGCACGGACCGAGCGGCGGCGAAGGCGTAGCCGACTCTACGTCGAGCCGGCGCGAGGGAGTACGGTGCGCCACAGCGAGTGGATCGGCGTCCGCAGTAGGAGGGGTGTGAGAAATGCGGGCTAGGAGACGGCGCGGCTTATCGATCAGGGACAGGACGGCCGGCGTGATGGACAGGTCGGCCGCCAGGGCGACGACCAGGAACAAGCCCACCAGCAAGCCCTTGTAAACGTTCGGCATGAAATCGCCGAACAGAAACACGCAGAACGCCAGAACCAGCACCGCCGTGGTGAAGGTGATGGAAATGCCCACGTCGGAGAACGCCTCCCCGATCGCCTCGCGCGCGGTGTGCCCGGCCCGCCGCGCCTCCCGGTAATGGCTGAAGAAATGGATGGTGTCGTCGACGGCGATACCGTAACCGATGCTCGCCACCATGATGGTGCCGATATCCAGGTAGATGCCGGCCATGCCCATGAACCCCAGGGCAACGAGGACGGGCAGAAAATTGGGCAGCGTGCTGGCGAGGCCCAATTGCCAGGAACGGAACAGCAGGCCGATGAGAACGGTCACCCCTACCACCGACACGGCGAATGAACTGATGAGGCTGTCCGAGACATTGTTGCCCATGTTGGTGTACAACACGTCGCGGCCGGTGAACTCGACCTTTACGTTCTTGAGATTCTTGGCCGCCCAGTCGCTGATGATGTCCATGTTTTCGCGGCTGGCGCGGGTCGGGACCAGGGCGCGGATCACAGTCACGCGGCTCGCGGAATAATCGACGTTGAAACGGTCGTTGATGTCCTGACCCACCGGCACCGAGAGGCTGTAGAGGAACAAATATTGGGCGATCGAATCGTTGTCATCGGGAAGGGTATGGAAACTGGGGTCGTCCTCGTGCAGGGCGCGATTGACATTGCGCAGCACGGTGGACAGGGAGTAGACGTTGCTCAGCCCGCCCGGCGCTTCCTGGGCCAGGTACTGCGTGAAGGCATCCAGGTCGCGCATATACTCCACGGTCTTGATGGAATCCGGGCCCTTGCCGCGTACGACCAGCTCGTACACCGCCCCGCCCGAGCCCTTCTCCTCCAGGAAATGGACCGATTCGGCGAACCAGAAGCTGGAGCGGAAATAGGACACCGGATTGGAATCGACCGTGAGCATCGGCAGGAAAGCCGCAAAGATGCCGATGAAGACGAGCCAGCCCAGGACCACCTGCCTGCTGCGGTGTATGGACGCCCAACGCAGCCGATCCAGAAAACCCTTGAACCACTCGGAATCGAAGACGGGACGCGGCGTCTTTTCCGGGAAGAAACTCAACAGCGCCGGCAGCAGGGTCAGAGTCAGGAACAGAATCAGCAAAGTGCCGCAGCCGGCCTCGAAACCGAACAGCTTGAGAGGAATGATGGTGGCCGTGAAATAGAAGGAGAAGAAACCGATCGCCGTCGTGACCGAGGTCATGACGATCGCGCTCAGATTGATCCGCAGCGACTCCTTGACGGCGTCCCTGGAATTCAGACCCTTGCGCTTGGCTTTGACGAACATCGCCGCCATATGGACGCAGCCCGCCACGGCGATACCGATGAGCAACTGCGGCGTCGTGGTGGTGACCACGTTCAGTTTATGGCCCACGAGTCCGGTAAGGCCCATGGCGCCGATCACGCTCAGGAGAGAGATGCCGAGGGACAGCAGGACTCCGAGGATCGAGCGGAACAGGATGAACCACACCACACCCAGAATGACCAGCAACAGCGGGACCAGGAATCCCATATCCTTCTGCGCCACCTGGTCGAAAGCCTGGTCGGTGATGGGACCGCCGGCTAGGTAAAACTCGTAGCCGCTCCGGGCTTTCTCCTCGTCCAGGATTTGCATCAACTGGTTGTAGACCTTCGCCGGCAACTCGGGCGTCACGGCGACCGGCGCGATGCGCGCTCGAATGATGCCGACTTTCCGATCCGGGGAGATCAGAGAACCGGTCACCAGCGGGTCCTGGTCGATATAACTCCGGGCTGCCGCGATGCGCTCCGGGGTGACCGGCTTGTCGCTCGGGAACAGCGCCTCGGCGCTGAAGCCTTCGGCATCGCCCCGCAACGCCTGGAAGTTGGAAAGCGAATCCACCCGGATCACGCCGGCTACGTGCCAGAATTTGTCGGTAAGACGCTGGATGGTTTCGAGGGGCTTCGGCTGAAGAATCCCCTGCGGCTCTTCGAACGCCACGACGAACATATCATCGTGGCCGAACTCCTTGACGAAAAGATCGTAGCTTTTTAGATAAGGGTCCTCCTCGTCGAACCAGATGCGATAGTTCGAGTCGAAGGACAGCCTTCCCAGAAACCCGCCCAGAAAGACGATCACGGCAAGGCTCGCCACGATCACCCAGATCCGGTTCCTGATGACCCAGTTGGCGTAAGCCGTTACCAGTTTCTTCTCACGCATAGCATCCCGCCGAAAATTGAATTAAAAACTGTATCTCAGCCGCACCCGAAAGGCGCCGTCACCGTCTTCGTCCTGATCCGGGAAAACGAAAAACCCGAAAGAGTCCGTATACGTCACCTCGAACCGGAGCTGCTCGACGATGTCACGGGCATATCGGGCTCGCACGAGCCAGGTGCCGGCCGGCTTGAAATTGTTTATGGCCCCGACCTCGAACTCCTGGCGGGCCAGGTCGTTGACCGTCAAACGAAAACCGGTGAAAAGGCTGTTCTCGAGTATCTGGAATCTGACTTGCCCATCACCGACTTTCCCGAAATATTCGGTAAACAGCGTCAAATCGGATAGGCCGACAATCGCGGGAAAGGTGTATTCCAACCCCGCGGTGTAAAAGAATCCCGGCGCAAGCAGTTCGGTCTCGGGAAAGCGATAGAATCCCTCTCCCTTGACGATCAGGCTCTCGATAACTTTGGTGAATTCAAAACCGAGGCGGTTGGATTTGTAGGGGGTCCCGATCAACTTCGTCCCCGCCTCGTTCATATCGAAAATCGGCAGCCTTTCGATGACGTTCGCCCAATTCAAGGCAAAATCGAAGCCGTCGCCTGCATAGAAGTAGCGGATCGCCCACTGGTCCTCGAATCGTTCCGCCGGTTCGCGAATCGGAGCACCGCCACTGAGACTGTAGAAGTTATCCGGCCCCGGAAAGCTGTCGGGAATGTAGTAGGGAATCGAATACGCACTGATATCGCTGTTATCGAATTTCCAACGGAATAGAGCCGCAGGTATACCGATTTTGCTCGGCTCGATCACATCGTCCCGAAAATCCCTAGGGTTGAGTACGTCTATTCGGTTTACGCTCTCCATCTGGCCCCAGGTGAAAATCTGATTTCCAATCCTAAAATCCCAGTTTTCTGTGCTGTATTCGACCCACGCTTCGTTGAGGCGAATAGTATTTTGTCGATCATCCATGAAGTCATAGCGGGCAAACGGCGCTATAGCGGCGTGCCAGTTTTCTCCAATGCTTACTTCCGATCGAAAGTCGAGTCGTAATGCGTGATTCTGCTCGATCTGCCCAGGAAAAAGAGGCGTCTCAGGATACTGATAAGTCTCGTAATCGAAGCTGCCCGCAATATTCAGCTTTTCCATCCAAGAACCGATCCCGGATAGACCTTCTGAACTGGTTTCGCCCTCACAAAACCCAAATTCCGGTGACAACATCAAATAAAACCCCAAAGCAGTTATTAGCAGCTTTAACAAGAATGCCCCTAATTCAATTCCAAATCCTGCACTTGCTGAAAAAGCCTGCTGAAAGGGCATGGTCTTTTCCGTGAAAAATAGAGTTTCAGCCATCCGATGCTTTCGTTAGGTATATTCTCGATCGGAGGTTTTTAACAGACGCTCAATTACCTTTGGCAAGACCAAGGAAAGATGGCCAGATCGCTGGAGTAACTAACGTCCGTCCAAAGTACCAATGCCGTTAAGTTAAGCCGTCATTCCAATCGCAAACGGTCGTTCTGGGAGCGCCAGAACGCCCCTTCCGGCAGGGATTGCTCACCCCATCCCTGGGGTTCGTCCTACGGACCGTGCTCCGCACGTCCAAATTTGCTCCTGGCAAATTTGTGCCGGACAAATCGGCAGGATGGCCGATTTGCACGCGAAGCGCCCGTAGGGTGCCGCACAGGGACTGTGCGGCATGAATCCAGAGCACAGGGAAGTGACACGCCTCTGCCATCCATGGCTTCTGGACCCCGGCATTCCAATCGCAAACGGTGTCTTCGGGAAGGGCGTGGCCGGCGCTCCCGGCCAGGCCGTTTGCGATTGGAAGGGTCATCCCAGCGCTCCTGGGATGACCGTTTGCGATTGGAGCACCGAAGCCACCCTTCCCTGCCGGGGTGACGTCATTCGCCTTAATTTAACGGCATTGTCCGAAGTACAACTCTTCTTGTTTACCGGTTTTATAGAAATGCCCAAGACTCTATTTCAACGCGGCGATTCAAGCCCCCGAACCGTAAACATGCTCGCATCGGTGGGAATTTTCAGCTTGATTTCGTCAAAGCTAAGCGTTGATGCTTTCTTGGTTTGAACGTTTCTGACCGTAATTTTTTTGGAGCGCCAGATTCCCTCAACTTGGTGATGCCCCTCAAGGAAACGCTCTTTGATAAGTTCCCCTTTTCGATCGAAATACTGGCTTTTTGCCTCTTGCAAATTGTCCTTATAGCGCCATCTAATAATCTTCGAATATCCCGAGTTTGAGTTTTTCGGCGTCCGCTCCATGACATAGCAGTCTTTTCCATCAACCGTATCGTCACCGAGATACTTGAAGTTGTACTTTTCGAATTGACGGACTACGAGATCTTCATAGGCAAATTCAGACCCCATGAAAGAGCCGCTTTTGTTGGAGGATGCAATCCGCTTGGCCCGCTTGAGTGCCGGCAAGTACAGCCATTGATCGTCGTCTTCGGCGCCCTTTTCATAGGTAAGCAGAGCGGTATCCTTGATATCCGGCGGAAAAGAGAACCTTACGAGTGTCTTGTCGTGCCTATCCGGTTCCTCATGCCCCCAGAAATCCAATTTCCTCTGGGATTCCTGGCCTTCCGCATTGATCAGGGTCAAGGTCATCTTTCGGAATTCGCCGATGTAGCCGGCCTGGATTTCGTCCGCCTTCCGCTCGATATCGAGCGCCTCGATACCGGGCGTCGGCGGGCGCATATCGGCATTTGCGAGCATTGAATACTGAAGGAACAGAGTTCCTGACAGACTCAAAAGAATTCCGCGGATAAAACTCGAAACCGAGTCAGAACGGGCGACGTGAGCCCAATTGGCAAATAACTTCGGAGTGAAGTTAAGCGTACGATTTTCGATATGGCTCATACTGACACTCTTGTAAAAAAACGGTTTCTTTGTATATAGATGTTTTCACCAAGCGCCAGTCCAGTTTTTAAGGGCGGAATATATTGGTGAAGCTTCGACACTATAAAGAGGAATTGTTACAAATTTGATAGTGTTATTGTTGCAGTTTGATGTAACGATGATCTGACTTTGAAAGGACAGCCCAAGCTAATACCAGCAGTTGGCGACGAAACCGGTGAACACTAGGGCGATGTTGGGATACGGACTCTAAGTAATCGGAATTGCAATCCGGCGATTTAAAACGGAAGCGCAATCCGATTGTCATTTAATTTAAATATGACGCGAGTATTAAGGAACAAAAATAGTATTGAAGCCAACGTTACGAAAACTGCATGGCGGTCAAATTATTCGTCACAAAACTATCACAAAGCCAGGTATAGATATTTGGATCAACGAGACGCAAGAACTGATTTTGATATTTCTGCCGATATTTTTGATTTCTGATTCTTAGGGAATCTCTGAATGAATCGCCATGGCAAGCTTGCCCCAGGCTACTGGAGTGGTGACTTGATAAAACAAGCCAGCTTTGCCTCGTTGACGTTTGATGCCAAGAAAAAACAGACCCGGCGGGAGAAATTCCTGGCCGAAATGGAACAGGCGGTGCCTTGGGACGCGCTGTTGGCGGTCATTGAGCCGTATTTCCCCAAAGCTGGGCGTCGGGGTCGTCAGCCCATGCCACTGGAAGCGATGTTGCGGATCTACTTTCTGCAGCAGTGGTATGCGCTGTCCGATCCGGGCATGGAAGACGCCTTGTACGAGATTGAGTCGATGCGGCGGTTCGCCGGGCTGGAACTCGTGGAAGACGCGCTGCCGGATGAAACGACCATCCTCAACTTCCGTCGCTTGCTGGAGCGGCACGAGTCGACTGCCAAGCTGATGAACACCATCAATGATGTGTTGGAACAAAAAGGTCGTTTGCTCAAAGGCGGCACGATGGTGGACGCGACGCTCATTCATGCCGCCCCGTCGACCAATTTGGTTTTATTCAGCGGTTTCCTAGCTCAATCAAGCTCCCGAACCAGCGATCGGACGCGGCGAACCAGGTCAGTATCGACCGTCTGCAGCCGTTCTCGACGGGCTGCGATATCTTGGCCGAGCAGATTCAGGAAAGCGGTTTCGGCGGGATCACTGCTTGTGGTTTTGTCGTCGTTCAGGGATTTACTCATGTGCGATCGTCCACCAGCGGTCCGCTCAACTCGTAGCTGGTGCTGCGCCCGCCCGCTGCGGACCTGCGCAATACGCTGCGTGCCAACAGTTCGTTGATATCGCGTAAGGCCGTGTCCTGCGAACACTTGGCAATCGCCGCCCACTTACGGCTGGTGAGCTTGCCTTCGAAGCCGTCGAGCAACCGGTTGAGCAATTTCACCTGTCGCTCGTTCATCGGCGTGCCCGCGAAGCGCTGCCAGAAGCGCGCCTTGGTTATTACAGCATCGAGAGCGAGCTGCGCCTGATTGACGGCTCTATACAAGGTGTCCAGGAACCAGAGGAGCCACTTGGTAACATCAAGCGTACCTTTCTGGGTGCGCTCCAGGATGTCGTAGTAGGCTGTGCGTTCCCGCTGAATCTGCGCCGACAGGCTATAGAAACGCTGCGGGCTGCCGTCGGCGCGCGCGAGCAGCAGGTCGCCAATGGCACGGGCGATACGACCGTTGCCGTCGTCGAATGGATGCAAGGTGACGAACCACAAGTGAGCGAGTCCCGCCTTGATGAGCGGCAGCTCGCCGGTTTCGCCATTTAACCAGCCGAGAAAACGTCCTGTCTCGCTTTCCAGGCAATCCGCCGGGGGCGCCTCGAAATGCACCCGCTGGCGGCCGATGGGGCCGGACACTACCTGCATCGGGCCGCCGGCATCGTCGCGCCACCCGCCGACCTTGATCCGGGCGAGGCCGGAGTACCCGGTTGGAAAGAGCGCAGCGTGCCAACCGAACAATCTCGCCCGTGTGACTGGAGCATCGCGGTTGGCCGTGGCGTCAAGCACCATCTCGACCACACCTTCGGCGTGACGGTCCACCGGAGCCAGGGCACCGATGTCTACGCCAAGACGGCGGGCGATGGAGGATCGGACAGACTCGACGTTGAGCTGTTCGCCCTCGATCTCGCTGGTCTTGACCACATCCTCGGTGAGCGCAGCTAGGCTGGCCTGGTCACGCAATGCCATGCCAACATCGGCCAGACGTCCCATCAACAGCCCTTGGGCGCGACTGACGTCCGCTAAAGGACCAGCGAGCACCACTAGGTCATAGCGCCATTTGGGCCAATCGTTGGCTTGCCAGATGTAAGTGTAATCTCCGCTTTGCATGCGGCGATTATGGGCAGCATTCTCTGCAGATGCAAGATATTCGATGCATTTTATGCGGAGATTGAGGGCGTTATTCTCCACAACCAGGCTCGTCGGCTTAGTTGTTTCTCTGGTTCTGGAAACGGGTTCGATTCTGTATTTGCGAATTGAATCGGATCAGTAGGCAGTTTCGGGTTGGCAGCGAATAGTGTTAGAGCGTTTTAATCTCGCTCGTAGGGCAAAACAGTCCTGGCAGGAGTCGTTGGCGCCTTCGGCCAGGATAGATCGACTCAAGCTTTCGTAGGTCGGCAATCCTTTGCCGACGAACCCGTTGCGTCGGGAATGGATTCCCGACCTACGCGCGAATGCCCGTACACTAAGTATGAAAATGCTCTAAGTACATTCCGCAAATATTTGTGGAATCTCGACAGATTGGCTTGATTGGCGGGGTTGTCCTGCAGGTTGCCTATGCTGCAAGACTTCCCTGAATGTACTTAGCCCGGAAATGCAGCCCCGCGAGGTACCTTTTCTACTCAAGAAATTCTTGAAAAATACCGAAGGCGGACTTCCCTTTCAGAAAAGCTTCCGTGTAGGCTGCGGCGAACTTCGGCGGGATACGCCAATCCGGTACCGCCTGTAACCAGTGCCACGAACGAAGACTTCAGAGCAACGTCGGCGTTTTGAATCACCGCCGACGCGCCCGTGATAACTCGTCGCAAGCTACCGGTTTATCCACCGAGCCCGCTTAGTACCGCATCAAGATATTCAACCGACTCTTTAGCCTGTTCGGTTGCTTTTTTCACATCGCCTGCTTGGCCTTGACTAATAGCACCTTCCAGACTTGTGGCAGCCTTATCCAGATCAGCAAGCGGTTTTTCCTTCTGCGCCATTCTGACATGGTCCAAGCCGACCTGGGCATGTTGCACGAGTGCCTTCGCATCGCCCTTTTCGCCCTCCGTCACAGCCATGGTCACATGCTGGCGTGCTTCTCTTACGTGTTTTATGTGTTCCGGCTCCGTTTGAGCAAAGCCTACGCCACTCAAAACGAACGTCGTCATCAAGGAAATAGCCATAATGATGCGCTTCATCTTTCACCTCATAATTCCATTTCCGATTTCCAATCGGCACAACTTTTAGACAATCGTGGCGTAAGCGGTACTTCACCGATAATCATCGGCCGGCGGCCGATGGTATTAGGCACGATGACGCTTTCCGATCGACCGAAACGAATTTTGCATTCACTCTTTGGTGAAATAACTTTTACCCGCAGCCTCCAACGCGGAACGACTAAATCGTTCGCGGTCTCAATATTTATGTGGAGACCACATTCGCGCGTATGCTGAAGGATCGGGCCGGCCAAGAGTGTCGGTGACGCAAGATACCGCTTTTTTAACGATTCGCCTGTTCAGGGCGCTGATTCATCTATGTTGCTCCGGATGACGAGGACACATCAATGGAGAGAAAGCCCAACATTATCGTTTCGTCAACGGACTTGGAACGGCTGGAAGACCTGCTCGATTCGCTTCCGGCAGAAGCTTTCCCCGGTAAGGCCGATTTGCAAGCGGAGCTCGAACGCGCCGAGGTGGTCGATCCGCAGAATGTGCCGCCGTCCGTGGTAACCATGAACTCGACGGTTCGCTTCACCATCGAGTCGACGGGACAGGAATTTTCCCGGACACTGGTCTATCCCAAGGATATCGATACCAAAGGGGACAAGATTTCCATTCTCGCCCCGGTGGGCGGCGCGCTGCTGGGCCTTTCCGCGGGGGACCAGATCGAATGGCCCAGTCCCGGGGGCGGGCTTCTCAAAGTGCGTATTATGGAAGTCGTCCATCAGCCGGAACGCGCCGGTGAACCTCATCGCTGACAGAAGCGATCAGCTTCACAGCTTTACGGATGCTCTCGTCACCCGTACGATCGATCAATTGCATCATCGGATTTGAAAGGATAGCGTGAATGGCTTTTCACCTCGATCAAGTCGTTCCGTGGGGACGCTCTTTCGCCGAATATGTCGCCATGTTTGCATTGAAACCGCACGAACTCGGAAGAAGAATACTCGGCTGCGGAGACGGTCCCGCCAGCTTTAATGCGGAGCTGACGGCACATGGCGGCGGGGTGGTCTCGGTCGATCCGCTCTATCGGTTTACGGCACGGGAGATTTCCTCTCGCATAGACGACACTTTTCCCCTCGTGATCGAGCAGACACGCAAGAATGCCGACGAATTCGTCTGGTCGCATATCCGCTCCGTCGATGAACTCGGCGAAATGCGCCTGCGCGCCATGCGTGCGTTCCTGGCGGATTACCCCGAGGGACAACGCGAGGGACGGTATATCGACGCCGAGCTTCCGTGTTTGCCTTTTGCCGAGCGGTCCTTCGACCTCGCATTGTGCTCGCACTTTCTGTTTCTCTACAGCGCTCATTTCGACGCGGCATTCCACTTGCAGTCCCTGCGCGAGCTTTGCCGCGTGGCAGCGGAGGTCCGCGTCTTCCCCCTGCTGGAACTCGGCGCGGTCAGATCGCGCCATCTCGACGGCGTAGTGGCGCAACTGACCACCGAAGGTTACCGGATCGCGACCGTCAAGGTGCCCTACGAGTTTCAGAGAGGCGGCGATGAAATGCTGATCGTGCGATCCCCGGACACTGACACGCGCGTTGCGGATCGCCGATAGTTATTCCAAATCGCGTTCAATCAGGCATTCATTTTGTAGGATGGGTAGAGCGAAGCAAAACCCATCGATGGTGGGTTAGGCGCACATCAGCACTGACCGACCGCCGATCACTGTGCTTCGCGTGCGCCGTAACCCACCAAGCGACCTCGGACCTGTCCTGAGCCAAGTCGACGGGTCGGTGGGCTACGCGGAGCCTGTCCTGAGCCTGTCGAAGGGCCTGTCCTGAGCCTGTCGAAGGGCCTGTCCTGAGCCTGTCGAAGGGCCTGTCCTGAGCTCCGTCGAAGGGCCTGTCCCGAGCGGAGCCGAGGGGCTAACCCGCCTATGTAATGTTCACTCGAATGCCGATCGGGATTAGAGGCTATCGGGCGGGCCGGTCCGGCGAACCATCAGCGACAGGATCAGATAAGCGATTCCCAAGACGACCAGCGTCGTGCTCGCCGCGAGCAGCCAAGGAAGGTGCCATGGTTCGAACGGATACAGCGGCGCGTGCCAAGCGACGGCCAGAAGCAGCGCCGGAATCAGCAATTTCAGCGCCGTCAACGATCCCTTATTCGCTTTGATGCCGAGCAGTGCCTCTACGATCAACACCAAGGACAACAAGGCGGCGAAAACCGCGAGAATCATTCCGATAGTCGTAATCGGACCGACTTGGGCACCCGCCGCCAAGGCGTAAAGGCGTACCGAAACCTCCAACAGCTGCCAAAGCAGGACAAGCCCGAACAGGCCGGCCAACACCGCAGCGGCCCGATCCCAAAGGCGCGCCGGTCGGATCTCCGGCGCCACGGGCCGCACGGGCTTGCCCAATACCGGTTTCCCGAGCCGGCGAACGACCGCTTTTTCCAGCTCGACGACCAGGAAAACCGCCAAGGCCGCGCCAGCAATCCGGAGCCACGCTTCGCCGCTCAGATCGCGGGCACCGAAGGCGCTCTGCATGAACGGCGCATAGGTGAACACCAACTGCAAACCGATCAATATGACAATGGCCAGAATGGCGTATCGATTGCCGAACCAGGCGCGCAACGAAAGGCTCGGAGCCAGGAAGAAGCGGCTGTTGATCAGATAGACCAGTTCACCGGCAACCAATGCGTTGACCGCCGCGGTGCGCGCCAACTCCACCGACGAGCCTTGGCCGATTTCCCATTTGTACAGTCCCAGGGTCGCTCCGACCAGAAGCAGCGAGACGTAGGCGATCCTCCACAGCATGTAACGCGTCACCAGCGGTTCGCGGGGCGGACGCGGCGGACGTTGCATCAAATCGCCTTCCGGCGGTTCGAAGGCCAGGGTCAGCGCCAGAGTCACTGCCGTCACCAGATTGATCCAGAGGATTTGCAGAGGGGTGACGGGTAGCTCCGTACCCAGGAGGATCGCAATGATGATCACCCCGCCTTCGCCGCCGTTCGTGGGCATGGTGAACAGGATGGTCTTGCGCAAGTTATCGTAAACCGTACGCCCTTCCTCCACGGCCGTGGCAATGGTCGCGAAATTGTCGTCGGCCAGCACCATTTCGGCGGCTTCCTTGGCGGCCTCGGTACCCCGCTGCCCCATGGCCACGCCGATGTCGGCGGCCTTGAGCGCCGGGGCGTCGTTCACGCCGTCGCCGGTCATCGATACCACGTGGCCTTCCTCACGCAAGGCTCTCACCAGGCGCAGCTTGTGTTCCGGACTGGCTCGCGCGAACACCTCGACCTCCCTAGCCTGGTTACGCAGAGCCTCGTCGTCGAGCTTCTCGATCTCCGCGCCGGTCAATGCCCGCGCGCCGTCGCCGATGCCGAGCTGCGTGCCCACCGCGCTGGCGGTCGCGGCATGGTCGCCGGTAATCATCTTGACCCTTATGCCGGCACTTTGGCAGCGGGCCACGGCATCCACCGCTTCCGGCCGCGGCGGGTCGATCATGCCGACCACCCCGAGCAGGGTGAAGCCGCCTTCGGTGTCTTCGAAGGTCAGGGATCCGGGCGGTTCGGTCAAAGGCTTTATGGCGAGCGCCAGAAGCCGCTGGCCGCGGGCGGCGATCTCGGTCGTTCTTCGGTGCCAAAGCGCGGGGTCGATAGGCTCGTCCTGTCCTTCGCGGCGCTGCCGATTGCAGCGTTCCAGCACGACTTCCGGCGCCCCTTTCAGGAAGATCAATCCATGGCCGGAATGGTCGCGGTGCAGAGTGGCCATGAAGCGGTGCTGCGATTCGAAAGGGATGGCGTCGATGCGCGGCAGGGCTTCCTGCTCGAACGCGGGATTCAATCCGGCCTTGTACGCCAAGGTCACCAGAGCGCCCTCGGTGGGGTCTCCTTCCAGGCGCCAGGTTCCGTCCTCCTCGTGGAGGGCCGCGTCGTTGCACAGCAGCCCGGCACGGGCCAGATCCAAGAGGTGGGGCAAATCCGCCGCGAATACTTCGGCATCGCCCCGGCTGAAGCCGCCCTGCGGACTGTAACCGGCGCCGCTCACCTGAATTTCGTCTTCGGCCGTCGCCAACGTCTGCACGGTCATTTCGTTGCGGGTCAGAGTACCGGTCTTGTCGGAGCAGATCACGGTGACCGAACCCAGGGTTTCCACCGCCGGCAGCTTGCGCAGGATGGCGTTCCGCTGCGCCATGCGCTGCACGCCGACCGCCAATGTGATGGTGACGATAGCCGGCAAGCCTTCCGGGATCGCCGCGACCGCCAGGCTCACCGCCGCCATGAACATCTCTTCCAGCCCTAGACCGCGGGTCAGCCAGCCGAAAGCAAAAGTCGCCGCGGCCGAGCCCAAGATGATGGCGGTCAGCCACCGGGCGAACTGCTCGATCTTTTTGAGCAGCGGCGTGGCCAAAGCGCCGACCTCCGCCAGCATCGTGCTGATGCGGCCGATTTCGGTGGCCGTGCCGGTGGCGGCCACCACGCCTATGCCTTGTCCGTATGTCACTAGAGTGCCGGAATGGGCCATGCACAGCCGATCGCCCACCGGCGCATCGGGAGCCACCGGCGCCGCGGATTTCTCTACCGGCACCGATTCGCCGGTAAGCACCGCTTCATCGATGCGCAGGCTCCGGACCTCGACCAGGCGCAGGTCCGCCGGCACTTTATCGCCGGATTGCAGCAGCACCAGGTCGCCCGGCACCAATTGTTCGGCCGGAACCGTCATTCTGCGCCCTTCCCGCAGCACCGCGGCGGAGGGCGACAACAGGTTTCGCACCGCCTCGATAGCCGCTTCGGCCTTGCCCTCCTGAATGAAGCCGATAAAGGCATTGAGCACCACGACGGCCACGATCACGGCGGTGTCCACGTAATCTCCCAGCAGCAGGGTGACTGTCGCCGCCGCGAGAAGAACGTAAATCAGCAGATTGTTGAACTGCGACAGTAGGCGCAGCAGGGCGCTGCGCTTGCGGGCCGGCGGCAGGCGGTTCGGGCCGAAGCGTGCCAGCCGCTCGCGGACTTCGGCTTCGGAAAGCCCATGCCGCCGGTCGGTCTCCAGGCGTTCTATCGACTGTTCCGCCGAAATATTGTGCCAAGCGGTGACTTCACCCGTCTTTTCCGGCGAATCGCTGGTCGTATCACTCATCAGGTGCTCCTTATTATTGGAATTATCCTAGAAACGGCAGTTGGACGCGTCCGAGTGTGCGGCGGGCGGGACGGCTGGCAAGGCGCGACGCCGCCGCGGGGCCGTCCCCCGCAAGAAGGAGCAACGCCGCCAGGCGGCCCGCCCGCCGTGCAATCGGGTGCGTAGCGGCCTCACCTAAACGGTGAAGCGGATAGAAGCGGTGACGGTTAAGACTTGAAAGGCTTTTCTGGTGCATCGAAGCGGTCAACTGCCGTTTCTAGGATTACCGGTCTGCGGCGCGGCCTGCCGTCGTTCTACCCAGAGTCCGGTGCTCGAACAGTTTGCCGCCCAAGACAATGCGATTCAATTGTCGTGCGGCACTTTTCCGGCGCACACCGCTTTCTTGTCAGATTTCCCATTGCCTGAGGTCCAATCGATATACGGAAGTTTTTTCGAAGGCACTACGGAGGTGTTATGAATATCCGCTCATCCTCGCACGCGATCACGCGGAGAGATTACGATGCCGTCATCTTCGACTTGGACGGCGTGATCACGCAAACGGCGACGCTCCACAAAATCGCGTGGAAGACTCTTTTCGACGACTTTCTGCAGCGGTACGCGGCTCGTGTCGGAGAGCCCCAGCGTAGTTTCGATGCAGATTCGGACTATCGGCTTTACATCGACGGCAAGGCTCGCTACGACGGCGTAGCCGCCTTTCTGGCCTCGCGCGGCATTGCGCTTCCCTACGGCGAGCCTGGCGATGGACCGGACCGAGAGACCGTCTGCGGGCTCGGCAACAAGAAGAACGTCCTCTATCTGGAACTCCTCCGGAGCCGCGGTGCCGAGATCTATCCATCGAGCGTCGACCTGATTCATGAACTGAGAGCGAAGAAGTTCGCGACGGCCGTCGTGTCGGCAAGCCGGAACTGTGCCGAAGTCCTGGAGGCGGCGCAGTTGAGCGACTTGTTCGATACGCGGGTCGACGGGATCGACTTGGAACGAATGCGTTTGCGCGGCAAACCGGAGCCGGATTCCTTTCTCGAGGCCGCCAGGCGGATCGCCGTTGAGCCACCCCGCGCGGTGGTTGTGGAAGACGCCATCGCCGGAGTCGAAGCAGGTCGCAGAGGAGGGTTCGGCTGCGTCGTCGGCGTCGACCGAACCGGCCATGCAGACGCCCTGAAAACGGCGGGGGCGGATATTGTGGTGGCGGACCTCGTCGAACTGAGCACGGACTAGAACGTCCTCTCGCCCGATCGGGGATGAAAAGGCAAGCCGGATTGTTCGCGGCTCTCTGGCAAAACCAGGACCGGGCATGGCGCATACTGGAGCACGTAGCGCAGGGTGAGAGCGCAACGCGGCGCCAGTTCGCCATGCCATGACAGAACGATCAGATCGGCCCCGCGACTGTGGGTGAAGCGCACGATCTCGGGACCGGGCTCGCCGCGCGCCATGAACATCCGAATTCCGCCCTTAACCGGTTCTCCGGACAAGTATCTTACCCGCTCCAGAAATTCCTGTGCCCAGGCGGGCCATTCATGCTGGGGCTGATCGACATATTGGGGTGCGGTCAATGTGCCAGGTTCCTGCGGCGGAGGGGCATGTGCACCGGACACATGCAGGACCAACAAACTGGCGCCAGTGCGCCCGGCAAGCGTGATGGCCGGACCCAGCGCTCGGGCGGTCTCGGGCGTACCATCCTGGGGCAGTACCACTTGCCGAATGCGCCACGGCGTCGGCTCGCGTTCCGGCGGCACCAGCACGACCGGGCAAGGCATCTCCCGAAGAACCCCTTCGGCAGTGGAATCGAGCCCGGTATCGGGCATCTTCTTGCCCTCGTGCATTGCCATGACGATGCATAGGCTGCGCCACTCCGTAGCCGCACGGACAATCCCCTCGGCCGGCTGCCCTTGCATCGGGGCGATGATGGCATGTTTGAGCAGTGCTTTCAGGCTGGGAAATTTCTTCTTCAACTCCGGAAGAGAACTTGTCGGCCATTCGGTTTGCACAACGCACGGGGTTGCCTCCGCGAGTTGGATGACGGTCTTCGCGACCGGCAATATGGCAGCGGACCGGGACGTTGTATCGAGCGGCAATACGACTGTGTTCCTTTCCGCACGCTCATCGCTCATGTTGAAACCTCCTTCCAGACTCCTTCAACCAGTTTCCAGCGAACGCGCTGGCCGGATACGAACCGCGCGGGCGACGCGTCCCCTACCTGAATTACCACGGGCTCGCCCGACTCCGCGACGATTTCGACGGTTTCGGGCCTAACGTCCACGTGCAGGCAGACGCCCCGCCAAACCAACCGAAAACGGAGCGCTCGCCACTCTTGCGGACAGTGGGGCGTAAAGCCCAACCCGTCCGACCGCACGCTCAATCCCGCGAAGCCGAAAACCACGGCCTGCCACAACCCACCTAGCGCCGCGGCATGAACGCCTCCCGCTGCGTTTCCCATATTGTTGGTGAGATCGATTTCCGAGGCCTGGCGGAAGTAGCGCATGGCGGTTTCGATATCGCCCAGCCGAGCGGCCACGGCGGCATGAATGGACGGACTCAGGGAGCTTCCGTGGGAGGTACGCGGCTCGTAATAGCGGAAATTGGCCTCACGCGCCTCGGGCGACCACCGGTCCCAGAACAAATAGATCAGCATTACGACATCGGCCTGCTTGACGACTTTGCTCAACTGCGTCCGCTCTCGCCCGAGAATCATATCCATCGGCAAGATACGGGGACCGTATCGGGCGAGGTCGATGTCTTCCAGTTCGAAGTACCCCTTGAACTGCTCGAACAGCGCTGTCTTCGGATCGAACCCGGTATACATTCGCCGCGCCAAGTCCCGCCATGTCTCGGGTTCGTCCTCGTTTACATCGAGGCGGCGCGCAAGCTCCAGCCAGCGATCCGGCCACCGATCGGCGACGATGCGCGCCGCCTCCGCGGCACATTCCAGGTTCCATTGCGCCATCAGGTTGGTAAAAGCGTTATCGTCCATGCCCTCGTGATACTCGTCGGGACCGATGACTTCCCGGATGTGATAGCTTCCATCCTCCTCCAAAAGGCCCCGGCTCGCCCAAAATCGTGCGGTTTCGAACAGAATCTCCGCACCGGCTTGCAAAAGAAACGCCTCGTCCGCGGTCGCCTGCCAGTATTGCCAAACGGCATAAGCGACATCGGCGCTGATATGGTGCTCCAGCACGCCGTTGAGAATGGGCTTGATCTCGCCGTCGGGGGTTATGCTGTAACCCGGCGTGGTCTCTTCGCCGGTGTAGGTCGATTCCCAGGCGTACAGCGCTCCTTGGTAGCCCAGCCGACGCGCCTTTTCCCGTGCGGCCGGCAAAGTGTGATACCGATACATCAGGAGTGCCCGTGCCGAAGGGGGATGGGTGAAAATGTAGAAGGGCAGCATGAAGATTTCGGTGTCCCAGAAGACGTGGCCTTTGTAGGCTTCGCCGGTCAGAGCCCGAGCACCGACGGAAACCCGCTCGTCTTCCGGGTTGGCGGCCCCGATCAGGTGATAACATGCGAACCGCACGGCCCTCTGCAATGCCTCGTCTCCCTCGATTTCGACGTCGCTTTCCCGCCAGCGCTCTTCCCAAGCCCGCGAGTGAGCATCGATCACGTCTTCCGGAGCGGAATTCAACAGCCTCCCCAAATGGTCCGCAGCCATGGCGGCCGGTCGCTCGGTCTCCCGCGAGGTGTAGATCACGACCAAACGGTCGAACCGATAAGTTTTCCCCGGCTCGATATCCAGCTCCCAGGACTCGACGCGTCGGTCCGGCAGCGGTTCGACTTGCGGCGGGACGACCTTGCCGCCGATCCGCAGTCGGCCCGCGGTAGCGACCACGACCTTGATTTGCGTGGTTCGCGTGCACAGCTCGAGCAGATAGGGCGAATCGGGGCCAATTTCCGAAGGCGGACAGGGTTCTGGCGTTAGACGTACCCGGCCGGGACGTTCGACCTCCGGTTCGGTCAGCGCCCGGAGATGAATTCGGGGAAACTGGTTTTCCGCGTTCAGTTGTATGCACTGAAAGAGAACATGCCGGTCGGCAAGCGAAGCCAAGCGGCAGGCACGTACGTGAATCAGCCCTTCGTTCCCCGCCCGGTAGTCAAATTCGCGCCACAGAATACCGTGCCGCATATCGATCACGCGGCGGTGCCAAAGATAACCGCCCTGATCGAGACGGAACTCCTGTCCGCCGATCAGCAAGCTCAGCTGCATCCAATCGGGAGCCGCGGCGAGTTCCGGAACGGGATCACCTTGGGCGGATGAATCGGTGTCGTAAACTCCAGCGATGAACGTTGCGGGATCCGACAACGGGCTTCCTTCCGCGAGAGACGCACGAGAACCGACATAGCCATTCGAAACCGCGAACAACGACTCGATTTCGTGCTCCCGCGCCAGATTGAAACCCTCTTCCTCGATTCGCCATAGCGGATCGTCCGTGGGACCAAAACAGGAAGCGCCAGTTCGTGCCGTGTTAACCCGGTGATCTTTCATGACGAGAAGAAAGCGGAACACCCAAGAGTATGCATGCGCCGAACAGGCCTATCCGGTTCGGCTTTCGCCCAGTTTAAGGATGAATGCCCCGTCGGCGATTCGATCCGATGTTGACGAATTAAGGCGGAGATCCGCCCTATGGAGTAAAGAGAGCGCCGACCGCCACGGCGGTCGGCGCTCCGAATGACTGCCGGGACGGGAATCCACCGCCGATGGACCGTCATCCGATCCAAATCGACTCTCGATGCTGTCCCGTCCCGTTCTACTTCAGCCCTCAAGGAGTCTCCTTACGGCCTACCCGGATGTCGTTCTTGACATCTTTAACGCCCTCGACGCCACTGGCGATTTCTGCCGCCCGCTCCTTTTCGGCCGCGCTGTCGACGAAACCGCTCAGCTGCACGACACCTTTGTTGGTTTCGACTTGAATGGCGAGGCCGCTCGTGCTCTGATCCGCCAGCAATGCCGATTTGACTTTGGCGGTAATCGCCGTGTCGCTCATGTATCCCCCGGCGGTTTCGGCCAGAATCGAGTCCATCGGATCGTCCGGCGCAGCCATGACCCCAGATCCGAAATAACCGGCAACGGCGATAGCCACGAGAGATGCTAAGACGGATTTGCGCGTAATCATGATCTTGTACCCTCCTTGGGAATCAGAAAATACTTCCTTTCGGCTGAGGCTGACCCGCCGAGATTTTCCCGAAGGGTATGCCCTACCCTTTTTTCGCGATCGGACAGGATTTGGCCTCATTAAAGGTACGACAGCGAATTCGTACGAAAAATCATGGCTCAAACGATTTTTTCAGCCTGGAAAGGCAGTTGGATACGTAGCGGCTTAACCCAAATGGCAAAGCAGATAAAAGCCGGGACGGTCAGGATGAACAGGCTATTTTCTTGTCCACTGAAGCGGCGTCGATTTCGGATGACTTCCGATCGATCGGCAGTGGCCTCATCTTCTGAAATTTCGCCTCTAGTCCGAATCGAATCGGCTTTAGAACGTGAAAATCATGCGCCAGACCGCCATCCACTCCGTAGGCTGACCCGGCAGGCGGGATGGGCCGGCTCCGAGCTGAAGAGTGGCGTGATCCGTGAAGTCCAGATGCATCTGCGGCATCAACAGATAGCCCCAGCGCGATGCGATTTCATTGTCCAGTTCGATGCCCAGCGTCACGCGATCGGAGATACCGTAGAACCAGCTCGTATTGACGATACCTGCCAATTTATTGCGCCGATCGATACCGGACCATCTGAGCCCCGCCATGTTGAAGGTGCTGAACGCGTGGTCCCAGCGATAGCCGGCGAGATAAAGAGCGTCGGCGGAATAGCCGTCGTGATGCCGGTCATAGCGCCCGATGGCCTGCCAACCGTGAATGAAGCGGCGTCCGAACAGCGTTCCCAGAGTCCCTTGCACCGCCAGCTTGTATTCGGCTATCGATAGGTTTTCAAAAGGAAGTTCGAATTCCACCGCCAAGCCGTCCCGGACCGCATATTCCAGTTCCGGTGCCCAATCCGTTTCTCCGTTTCTCAGAGAGTGCCCCGCCAGAACATTGGTCTCGAACTCTCCCTGCTGCACGCCCAGCGGCCTGACCAAATCGAACACCATCGGCTCGGGAATGTGAGGCCTCTCGCTGCTCAGAGCGGCATCACCGTTCTCCCCGTCTTCGAAGATGTTTCCGTAAGCCCCGGAGGCAACTGTTAGCAAGACGAATATCGAAAGCGTGCCGCTGCAAATCGGAATTCTCGATCGCCCTAATACCGGGATCAGGCTCGAAACCGCTATCGTCGCACGACTTTCGATCCAAGGAAGCCGACCGACCGGCCGGTAGTCGATCCGCTGTCCCCGACCGTTTTCCTCCGATTTCATAAAACGCCGACTGGGATGGCCTGCTTTGGTGGTATCAATCCGGAGCTGCCATTGAGGTTTTTCAATTCCACGGTGATATTGTCGTCCGAGGCGGCGGCCACGAAGTCGTGGATGGTTTCGAGGATGTCCTGATCGATGAATTGCGCCCGCGTGGCATCGATGATGACATACCCGTTTTCGCCCACCCGGTTCAGATACTCCCGCAACAGCGCCTTGTTGAGAAAAGACACATCCTTGTGCAAGCGCAAGAGATAATTGTTGCCGTGCTGGGTCAGGGTGATCGCCGCCTGGAAGTTGGTTCTAATGACGTAATAGAGACCGACGACCATGCCGACCGCGATGCCCTTCAAGAGATCGGTCGCGAGGATCGCGACGATGGTGACCACGAACGGAATGATCTGGCTCGCCCCCTTGGCGTACATCTCCTTGAACAGCTTGGGTTTGGCCAGCTTGTAGCCGGTCAGGAGCAGGATCGCCGCCAAACAGGCCAAGGGAATCAGGTTCAAGTAGCGGGTGATGAACATCACGCTCAACAGCAGCAAAACGCCATGGATGAAGCAGGCCATCTTGGTGCGGCCGCCCGCGTTCACGTTGGCGGAACTCCGGACGATCACCGCCGTCATCGGCAAGCCGCCGATCAAGCCGCTGAGCAGATTGCCGAGCCCTTGGGCCTTCAGTTCGCGATTGGTCGGGGCGATGCGTTTCAAGGGGTCGATCTTGTCCGCCGCTTCGAGGCTCAGGAGCGTCTCGAGGCTCGCGATGATGGCGATGGTGACCGCCACCGTGTACACCTCGGGATTGGCCCACTGGCTGAAATCGGGCAGGGTGAACTGCTGGAAGAAGCCCGCGACGCCCTGAATCTCCGGGAGGCTCACCAGGTGCTCCTTCGCGATCGCGAAGGCCGGTAGGAAGTGTTGCGAGAGCAGATTGAACGCCACCCCCCAGAGGACCGCGACCAGGGGACCGGGGATCAGGGATAAAACCGCATTCTGTTTGAAGAGGCGGGTCTCCCACAAGAGCATGATGCCGATGGCGACCGTGCTCACGATCACCGCGCCGGGCGAAATCGCTTCGAGCGAATAGGCGAGTTCGGAGAAGGTCGTGTGGCCGTCGGCCTGGACATAGGCTTCATCGCCCTCGAAATCGGCGTCGTAGCCGACCGCGTGCGGGATTTGCTTGAGGATCAGGATCAGGCCGATGGCGGCCAGCATGCCCTTGATCACGGCCGAGGGGAAGTAGGCGCCGATGACCCCGGCCTGGAGAAAGCCCAGGAGCAGTTGCAGCCCGCCGGCGAGGACGACGCTCAGCAAAAAGACTTGGAAGCTGCCCAGCTTGTCGATGGCGTTGAACACGATCACGGTGAGGCCTGCGGCCGGGCCGCTGACGCTCAGCTGCGAGCCGCTGGCCCAGGCGACCACCACGCCGCCGACGATGCCCGCGATGATGCCGGCGAACAGCGGGGCGCCCGAGGCGAGTGCGATCCCCAGGCACAGCGGCAGGGCGACCAGGAAGACGACGACGCCCGCCGGAATGTCGTTCCGCAGATGGCTCAGATAATAGTGAAAATGCTTATGTATCATTAGGCAGCACCTCGTTGTTCGGGTAAATCAGCTCGCAGAGTCCGATGGGGCGCTATGCCCTTTCCATGGAGACGACCCCATCCGCCGGCTCCGCTCTCGGCGCGCTGTAACGCCGTATAAATCCGGACGAGTGTGCTCGGAAGGCGAATCAAGCACTGATGCATCCCACCAAATCATATCCCTATGGCGAATTCGAGCTGAAAGGGGAACACCCCGGTAGCTGCAGCAAGATCGAATCGCAGCGGCTACGACAACAGCCATAGCCGCGACGCACCGTTCTACGGACTACCCCACGCTGGCGCGAGCATACTTGATCGCCATTCTATCGTCCGAACCTTTCATCAACCTTTCAGCGGCGACGCTTCGGAACCAAAGCGAACATCGACACGATCTAAGAAGAATGCGCCACAAATTTTTCGGTACCGGCGAAGAAGGCTACAGCCCGCTCCGGAAATTGAAGGTTTGGCTGTCGGGATTGCGCTACGCCATCTTCTACGATTTTAGCGTAGCCTACAAAGTCGTCTTGTCCGTGATCGTCCTCTCCGTGTGCTTCTATTTCCGTCAGTGGATCGACTTTCTTTTGGTCATGGTGACAACCGGCCTGATGCTGATCGTCGAGATGCTCAACACCACTATCGAGGCACTCTGCGATTTCGTGGAGGACCGGGAAAACTTTAAAATCAAGGTCATCAAGGACATCGCGGCGGCTGCAGCCGGAATCAGCATACTGATGTGGCTAGTGGTCTTCCTGACCGAGGTCAGCCGAATCTGGTACTTAGTCTATCCCGATTGAACCGCCGGCAGCGGTTCGGGCCGAAGCAAGCTAGCGTGTCTAGCCATGAGCCCGAATCGTTTTCCGACGACGAGTCGGATCGCTTCTCGAGGGAGATGTAAAGCGCCCAAGTCGCCCTACATCCGATCTGAAAACGCTCTAGCGAACGGCCGGTCTGAAGCCCGCCACGAGAGCGCGCACCGCGTTTAGCGATTGGGCATTGTCGGCCGCTGCGGGACCGGAGGCGTCCAGCCCGCACGGCGCGCCCCTGCACTGCGAGATATGTGGATTGGAGAAAAGACCCAACCGGGGGTGGGTATAACTCATGATCGTCCCGAAGGATCCCGGAACGCTATGCCCATGGGAATAGGGGAAAACACCTCCGACACCCGCATGGACGCGGTCATGCGCACTTCCCATGGTGTGCGCCAACTCGTGCGCCAGCGCGTAGTCCGAACAGTAATACAGGCCGCTTCGGCCATCGTTGACGACCGAAAACGCGTGATTCGACGAAAGCGGCTGTCCATCGGCCCCGTTCAGCCAGGCGCTGCCGCAGCCCTTTTGGGCAGTGTGTTCGAACGGTCGGATCAGCGTGACCAGATCGGCGCCGGATTCCCGCCGCCAGGTGACGACGTTCCGAAAAACGCCTCGGCCGAGCGTCAGATCGCGCAACGCCGTCCCATTGTCGACAGCTTCGGGATAATCGACCCGCAAAGATTTCACCAGCCGCAGACTGATTGCGATTCGGCTATCGACAAAGGACTGATTGGTCAGCGCGATCAACTGGTTAATGCGGGTGATCGCCTTGCCCGAGGCGAGCTTGGGAGTGTAAAGCACCAGCAGGTCGATGGTCGTCGGCGTCGAAGCGCCGCTGTCGGGATTTGCCGTTGGTCCGCCGGACGCGGCGTCTGCCGCTTGGGCGGCCTCTGGGTCTTCGGGTTTGTCGCCTTGGATAGCCGGCCCAGACGTCCAAGCAGGAACCGGTTCCGGGCTGTGATGCGGCGAATGGCTCAGTCCCGCCGCCTGAATATCGACCAGCCACTGGTGCTGTCCGCTGCCCGGCGCGATCTGATAAAGCGCCTCGGGCGTCGAGATTTGCCCCTGGACACCAGTCTCCCCGAAGGTCATCACCGCACGAAAAGCCTGACCGTCGGCCTTGAGATATCCGACCCAGGTAATATCACCGTTTTCGTGGGCGTAGCGGTTGTCGTGAACGAACGCCTGCTGTCCGCTCGGCAGGCTCAACGGCAATTCCTCGCCAAACTTCATCGCCATCATTCGCGCCCGATCGAGGCGGATAGGTCGAACTGCCTTCCGGGGCAGTTGGGCCAAGTCGGGGGGAAGAGTGTTCCGGGTCGAATTCTTCACCGCGCCGACCTCAGTGAAAAGGCTCGGACCGGGCACCGCCGAATCCGCCCCGTCGCCGTTGAGCCCGGTGATGACGACACGTTCGATCGTCCCGGCCCGGTTCAACTGGACCACATGGTTGAACCCCTGCAACGCCGCCCGAATAATCGACGCCCAGTCGGCCGCATCGGCCCTTGCCGTGACCGGATGATCCTCCAAGCCCTCCGGACGAACGAACTCAATCCCGCTGTTCTGCGCCAGCTCGGCCAGGAGCGTATCCAACCTGCGATTGTGCGCAGCGAGATGGAGTCCATTCGCGTCGATGGTCAGAGCGGTCGATGTCTCGATCACCGAGCCACGGTTGGACTCATCCGCCTCGACGGATGCCGCAAAAAATGCCGCAGTCCCCATTCCTAAAGCCAATAGGACCGACTTGAGCCGCGATGTCATGGATCCCTCCGAAAGCTTGCACTTACCCGAAACGATTGACCGATGCTACAAACACACAAAAGTGCAGGTCAATAGGAACGCCATCTGCATTTCCCGGAGAGGATTCCGCGTATCAGGGATAGCCGCTGCGCGGTAAGAGATTGATCGGTCCGTTCAAGCCGGAAAAGCCGATCAGCCATGGCGCGCCCCGGAACCGAAAGTGCGAAGTCCATCGAACTGATCGACATTTCTCAAAGAACGGCGACATTGCTTGTCGAGGCTTGCTTAGGTGCGGCGTTACGGAAGCCGGCGAGACGATGCGCGGGTTTCAACAGGCGCATCGATCAGGCGTGCCGCAAGGCCTCGCTCCTCACCCACGCACGCGCACGAAGAGCCAGCGTGAGCAACAGAGCTCCGGTGACGAGCGCGTAAAAACTGATGAGCCAGATCAGAGCCAGTGCGCCGGCTCCGGGAAACAGGAACACCAGAACGCCAAACAGGACGGAGACAACCCCCTCCAGGATCAGCAACCACTCGCCCTCGATCACCTTGCGCAAACGAATGGCCGTGGCCACGTCAAGCACGCCCGTCACCAACGCGTTCGCGCCGATGAGGAGTACAAGCACCAGCGCCGTCAGGGCCGGATGAATAACGGCGATCACCCCGGCGCCGATGCTGACCAGACCCAGCAGCAGGATCAACCACCAGATTTCGTCCCTTTTCCTGTTCGTCACGGCGGCGGCGACCGCCGACCCGCCGCTGATAAACGCATAGACGGCAAACAGGACAACCAGCCACAATAGCGTCAGGCCGGGCCAGATAAGGGCGAGAACGCCGAAGAGAATGGCAATGATCCCTCTTACGGCGAGCATCCACCAAGCTTGCTCAAGTAATTCCCTCATGATGTGTCCTCACTCAGGCTGCCGATTCAAAAGATCGCGCGGAAAGCCGCGGATATCGGCAATCCAGCGTCATCCGCGGCTGGAACACCGCTCCCGCGCCGGTATTGCGGTTACCGGGTGTACTTGAATTCGGGCAACGCCTTCAACGCGTCCTTGCTGGCTCCAGGCAGAACGAGTTTGGATACGTCGGTTTTGTCCCCGATAGGTTGAAACTGTTGTACCGGTATGGCGACACGATGAGCCCCCATACCCAAGAAACCGCCGACATCCATGATCGCGACCGATAAAGATCCATCGGGGCTCACGATGAAATCGTCGATTGCGCCGATTTTCTGATTGTTCTCGTTGTAGACATTCGCGCGCATCAGCTTCGAGGCCCGCCAGCCCCTGGCGATGAGTTCATGCTGGATGACCGTCGTGCCAAACGTGGCCTCGCCCGCAACCGGCGCGCCCTCCTGTGGCTGTGCGGTAGATCCGGCGGCCCACACGAAGCCGCAAAGTGTGGACAGGACAAGGGTTCTTGCAAGTTTGAGTTCCATAACTTCACTCCTGATAATTACGGTTTTTTCAACATGCTCGGCTGGGTGCGACAGCAAACACTGACGGCGCAGTCCGTGCCTGGCCTTGCAGCTGGGAGCAACCTTTTCCTATACCGGCTTGCCCCAGTCAGCGGCGCTTCCTCATGGATCAGAATCCCGTGAACACCATTGCGATGAACACCGGCTGCTTGCACGGTCGGCACATCATCCTCCGTGTTTATCCCGATCGATTTCCGGATAGCCGTGCCTGATCCTAAATCTGACACGGTCGCCGCCGGAAAAATCCCCTCCTACCCGGCCGCAATTTCGATACCGAACCGCTTGCGTCTTTGCTCGTTAGCGTATATGGCGGTATCGGCGGATTCGCCATCAAGAGGCCCTGGATCAGGGCCTCTTCGCACAATGCTCTCCGCCGCTATAGGAATTACTCCGAATGGGCAGCTATGGAGCCATCGCGTAAATTAGACAATTTAGGCCAAGGCTCGTCATCGTGGATGGAACCCCTCAGGAATACCGGCTGACCGTCAGCACCTCCCGCGGACCTATCGCCACCGAATATTTGGCGGCGGGGCGAGGTTCGGAGGTGTTATTACTCCACGGGACGGCGGACAGTGCTCATACATGGCGCTGGATCATGCCGTTAATGGCATCCGCCCATACTCTTTACGCGCCAAGCCTGCCGGGATTCGGCGGCAGCGATAAGCCGCGCATCGATTATTCGCCTGCTTGTCTTGCGGCATTCGTCGCATCCTTTCTCGATCGGCTTGGCCTGAAGCGCGTGAGCATCATCGGTAATTCGATTGGCGCGCTGATTGGCGTGCATTTGGCGCTTCGACATCCGGGACGCGTATCCGCCTTGGCGCTCATCAGCAGCGCCGGATTGGGGCATGAGATAAACCCCTTGATACGCGGTCAGATCGTGCCCGGAACCGGAGAATTCCTCACAGCCTGGTGCAAGACCCCTCTCGGGGCGTGGCAGTGGTCGGTCAGACTGTCGCAACTGCTGTTCGCCAAGCCTTGGTCGATACCGCGGGCCTGGTACGACCGGCTCTTTCGGATGGCCCTGCTCCCGGGCTATTTGGAGGCGACTCTGCTCACCCTCCGGGCCGCCAATACCTTATGGGGGCAGCGCGAATCCGAAATCGTGCTCGACCAACTCCATAGGCTGAAAATGCCGACACTCGTGCTGTGGGGCGATGGCGACCGGATTTTCCCGGTTCGGCACGGCAAATCCGCAGTGGAACGTCTACCCCGTGGGCGGCTGGAAGTTCTACCCGGCTGCGGCCATACCGCTCAAGTCGAGCAACCGCAACGTGTGGCGGCGGCCTTGAACCGGTTTCTGCAAATGGCAGATGCAGAACGACCGGAGCCGACCCGTGCGGCGAATTCCCGCGCCTAAAATGAAACACCGACAGGAGGAATGCGTATGTGGAAACACGTTGCACGAACAGCGGTCGCTACGCTGGCATTTTGTGCGGTGCACAGCCTCTTAGCCAGCCGCCCCGCCAAGCGAACAGCGGCAAACCTCATCGGCGAACGCCGGCGACGGGTCTGGTATCGTCCCTTTTACGTGGCGACCTCGTTCGCCTCGGCGGCCATGCTCGCCCGATACATCAAGCGACTCCCCGACAGGACCCTCTATGCCCTGGAAGGCCCTCCAGCCACCTTGATACGGCTGCTCCGCCTCGGAATCAGCGCTTACGCCGCTGCCGCCGTCGGTCAGATCGGTCCCGCGAGAATGCTGGGTCTGCCGGGCCTGAAGGCTTGGTGGAACGGAGCTCACCTAGTGCCGCCGGAACCCGAAGCTCAAGGCCCCATTCTCGGTTCGGACGGGAGAATGCAGGCAGAAGGCCCGTTCCGCTTGATGCGGCATCCGCTCAATGCCTTGGCCGTGCCGGTCCTTTGGCTGACACCGCGTCTGACGGCGAACGGCCTTGCATTCAATCTGGTCGCCACAGCCTATGCCTATCTGGGTTCGCGACACGAGGAAGCCCGTTTGCTAGCGGCCTACGGCGAACCCTATGAAGAGTATCGATCGAGCGGAACACCGTTCTTTTTTCCCTCGGCTTCATCCCTGCTTCGGCTGGGCGGGCTGCCGCAAGAGAAGTCCGCCACTCGTGTTCCCAAAGTGTCCGCCTAAAGGAATTCGCAACACAGCCCGATGCGGATGATGAGGAACGCTTGGTCCGAGACCTGAAACCGCCGTAGACGCGGTGCGTCGGTCGATGAAGCGGTACTTGCCCGACATTTAAGCGCCTCCCGCTTCGCTGTCCTCGCGCGCCCCGGCCGCCCCGACACGCGATTCGGGTGCGATGTTGACGTCAGCCTTGCGAGTCTGCCGACCGGACGAATCGGCTTTGCCTGCCGGCGAAGAGGCAGTTTCCTCTTTCTTTTCATGCTCCGTCGCCGGTTCAACGGGCTGCCTACCCGCCCCCGCTCCACCCGGACCGTTCGACTCCGTGGATTCAGGTGACTTCGGTCGTTCTTCATGAGCCATGACGATTCTCCAACAACCGGGCGACCTGCTGCCGCCGCAATATCAGGACCGCTTGACTCCCCGGACTGGGGATGAGCCAAGTTAGAAATACGACTTCAACGGCTGCAGAAGGTTCGAGCGCGAATCTGTCAAACCGGAAGCTACGTTGACATCTACGGCAAGGCCCCTTACCATCCAGGCCCAGACTCCGCATTAGACGGTTGAATTTCTTATAATTTCTTGCCGACGCTGTCCGCCAGGGAGCGGTGCCATGCGCGGTATACTCATTGTGCCTGGCGCAAAATCGCGAAAGCGCATTTTGGCCATCGCTCGTAGATTGAAAGTCGCATCAGACCCCCGATCCCGGCTGGCAAGGGGCGGGATTTGCTTTGACCGACTTTTTTGCGTGTCCCTCTTGTAACCCTACCCGGCCTACGAGGATTCAAACAATGAGTGAGCTCCCTTTCCCCCATTCCTTCAACTTGGTTTTTTTCGGCGGCACCGGCGATCTGGTGATGCGCAAGTTGTTGCCGGCGATGTACCAGAGCTATAAGAACGGCCAGCTGGGAGATGCCGGCTATTTCTATTGTCTCGGACGGCGAGACTATACCGTGGAAGACTATCGCGCGATCGCCGAGGAAAAGGCCCGACAATTCCTGCCGAAGGCCGACTGGGACGACGAAATCTGGGCAGCCTTCCGTCGGCGGGTGATCTACGAAAGGATCGACGCCGAGAATCCGGAAGAATATGCCGCGTTGAAGGCCCTGCTCGAAAGAACCCCGGCCGAAGTGAACGTCTTTTTCCTGTCGGTGGCGCCGTCGCTGTTCTCCATGATCTGCGAAAGCCTGGCACGGCAGAAACTCAACGGGCCAAATTCCAGGGTGGTGCTGGAAAAACCCCTGGGCCACGATCTCGCTTCCAGCAACGCCATCACCGTGGCGGTCGGCCGCCACTATCAGGAAAAGCAGATCTACCGCATCGACCACTACCTGGGCAAGGAATCGGTACAAAACCTGATGGCGCTGCGTTTCGGCAACGCACTGTTCGAACCGCTGTGGCGCCGGCAATGGATCACTGACGTCCAAATCACCATCGCCGAGGAAGTCGGGATCGGCAGTCGCGCCGGATTCTACGACGGTACCGGCGCGCTGCGCGACATGGTGCAGAACCATCTGCTGCAGCTGCTCTGCTTCGTGGCCATGGAACCGCCTTCCAGCCTCGACTCCGACGCGATCCGAAACGAAAAACTCAAGGTGTTGGAATGCCTGGTACCCTTCACCCCGGAGGATGTCCAGGTCAACACGGTGCGCGGCCAATACCGCGCCGGCATTTGCGGCGGCCAGGCGGTGCCCGGCTATCTCGAAGAAAGCGGCGTCCCCGCCGGCAGCAAGACCGAAACATTCGTCGCCATCAAGGCGGAAATCGCCAACTGGCGCTGGGCCGGGGTTCCGTTTTACCTGTTCACCGGCAAACGCCTGCCCACCCGCCTGGCCGACATCGTGATCCATTTCCACGATGTGCCCCACCACATCTTTCCGCTGCCCCGCAACGGGTCCCGCGCCCCGGCGAAACTGGTCATCCGCCTTCAACCTGACGAATCGATCCGCCTTTATCTGAACGCCAAGCGGCCAGGCCATTCGATGGAATTGCGGCCGGTCTCCCTGGACCTCGATTTCACCAGCAAATTCAGCGAACGCCGCGAAGAAGCCTACGAACGTCTCCTGCTCGATATCATCCGCGGCAACCAATCGCTGTTCGTGCGCCAGGACGAATTGGAGATGGCCTGGCGCTGGGTCGAACCGATCCTCAATACCTGGGCCGCCGATCCCAAAGGTCCGGAAGCCTACAAAGCCGGCACCTGGGGCCCCGCCGCCTCTGCGGAACTGCTGTCGCGCAGCGGCCATCGCTGGCACGAGGACGATTGAGACCGGGGCTGAAGAACCGCTTTGCGGATGCGAGCCCCCGTGCTTGCAAACGATTCCGGCGAATTCCACGGCGATGCACCGCCATCAACGGCGGCAAAGCCGCAAAGGCTGCCGAATGAACGACTTGCAGAGCAAGTTGGGTGATTTTCCCGGCCAGCGACGACATCCGTTTCGAATGAAGAAAGCCGGAACGAAATTCCGGCTTTCGCCGGGGATGCCGTCGTCGGCGACTTTCTTAAAGTAACATCGCCAAAGCGGGCGATGTTGGCCCCTGAGCTGACTCTCTACCCTACTCCGAGTATCCAACCCTCCACTCCAGCGACGGCACGCTCCGGGGGTGTCAACACGGGTTCGAGCAAACCTTGCAGGCGGCCATCGTCGTCGGCCTCCCGTAGCCACGCAGCGATGGTATAAGCGTCGTGCTGATCGGGGGTGCGGCCCTCGCTTGGATACACATTCTTCCACAACGAGGGATATGCCTCGGCAATGGCGGACTTTCCGGTCGGGATGGCCCAGCCGTCGAAAGGCCAGAAATGCACTTGCTCGCCCAGTTGCCGCCGGAGGTACCGCAGCCAGGGAATGCCTGCATGGGTGGATTTGGCGACCGAGCCTTGCACGTCGAAATGAAACACCGACCTCGCCCTGGCGCGCTCCTCGCAAAGACGGCGCCAGCGGGGGCTGCCGGTGCGGGCGGCGCCATCGCCGCGAAGGCCGTCGCGGATAAAGTCGACATAAGTGTGGTCCTCGTCGGTCGGCCAATGCCGCTGAAAATCGTCTAGGAAGGCGGGCCAATCGGGCAGCAGGTGATGAACCTCGAAATAACGGAGCGGAAAGGAAAAGCTGTGGTCGATGCCGACCAGCGTTGGCTGGCCTTCCGACAGGCGCTCGACCAGCCACTCGGCGATGCCGCGCCGACTCCAGTATTTGCGCGGGCCCGGCGGCGGCAGCACTTCCACGGGCAGCGCTTCCCGTTCCGCCAGATAGACGCGCAACCCCTTCAGGCTAGCGGTCGGCGTTTGAGCGCCGGAATAGTCGATGCCGATATAGCGGGCAAAACGCCGGAAATTACTGATAGTCATGAGGTCCCCTTTTCGGCGGTGAACGGCGTTAAGGAAGCTCTGATTAAGTCCTTCGACAGGCCTGTCCTGAGCCGAGTCGAAGGGCTCAGGACAGGCTTGTCGAACGCTCTCCTGAGCCTGTCGAAGGGCATGAACGGAATCAACTTGTTCAGAGCTTCCTTAAGGGATGCCTTCGGCAATGAGAGAACGACAGGATACCGCAGTTTTCAATACTTCCGGTCCCCATGCCGCACCTGCGATGGATCGAGGTCGGTCGGCAAGCGTGGACGCGGCGTGAAAGTAGAAGGCGATGCCGATAGCCCGCGGATAACCGTACCGATATTCGGGTCGCCGACGGAGAGTCCGGATGCGGTCCCCAGGCTCGCAGCCGACAGCTGCATTCCCGGTGCATCGAGAATGCACAGCTCGTGTTTCAAATCGGCACGCTGGCTGGCGGCGCGAAAGCGTAACGCATCCTTCCCGACGACCGCGTTGGCGTGCCGCGTGACATGGCAGTTCGTGGCCACCAGATTTTGATCGAGGACCACGCCGGAGTCGATAAAGGCCTTGCCGTCCCTTGGATAGGCATGAACCTGGACGACGCTGAGTGCAAGCGTGTGATTCACGTCTGCCGCGCCGTCCATGCTAAAGATCCAATCACCACGCCAAGCAATATAGTCGGACGCATCGGTCTCTTCATTTTCGCCCTTTTCCGAAGGGAGAGTTTCCAATTTGAACATACGAGCTTAGGGAAATTTATTATGGCTTCCCGTGCCGCAGTAATCCCCTCCTCCCTCGCCTCCGGTTCGGAAGCAGCAAGTTCAGCCTCATTTCCAGGAGGCCGATGATCAGAAGCTTACGCCCGGATCGTTCCGAATTTCACATCGCCTATGGCAATATACCGGTCGATTGTTATTGACCAACTATTCAATAAAGACTAGCCTTAGCTACAACCTGAATACGAGGAGTCTCCTTTGGCCCGACCCCGCGAATTCGATTACGAGCACGTCCTGGATAAAGCCGTGGAGACCTTTTGGTCGAAAGGTTACGAAGCCACCTCGATCCAGGACCTGGTCGATGCCACCGGACTGCATCGAGGCAGCCTCTACGCGGCCTTCGGCAACAAGCAGGCGCTGTTCCTGGAAGTTCTGGACCGCTACAACCATGTGGTGGTCCAGCGCCTGCTGGAATTACTCGACAGCGAACCTTCAGGCAAGTCCGCGATCCGTTTTTTCTTCGCCACCGTGATCGAGCACATCCTCACGGCCGGTCCCCTGCGCGGGTGCCTAGTGACCAACTCCGCGGTGGAACGTGGCTTGTCCTGCCCGGACACGGCGGCCAAGGTGGGCGGTTGCCTGGAGCGGCTCGAACAAGGCTTTCGGCGCACGTTGGAACGGATGCGGAAGGCGGGCGAACTGCGGGAGGAGGCGGATATCCGAGCGCTGTCCCGCTATCTGACCAGCGTTTTGCAAGGACTCCTGGTTATCGGCAAAGTGCGGCCGGAACGGGAAGTCCTGGCCGACATCGTCGCCGTCGGCCTCTCCGTGCTCGACTGATTTTTTCGGCCTATTTTTGACTGATCGTTCATCAATATACCGAGGAGGAAATCGGCAATCAGCAACCCTAGATTTCGATAATCTTTTTTTCCAACTTCAGTTCAAGGAGAACGACATGTCCGAAGTCAAATTCATGGTGATTTATCCAACGCCCGCCGATATCGCTGCTTTCGAGAAGCGCTATCAAGAGGAGCATGTTCCCATGGCCGTGGAAAAGCTCGGCGGAAAAACCAAGTTCATCGCCACCCGGGTACTGGGATCACCCCAGGGCGCAGCGCCCTTCTACCGTATTGCCGAGGTGTTCTTTCCGTCCATGGCGGCGCTGGAAGCCTGCGCGCAGTCGGAAGGCGGTAAGGAAACACTCGCCCACGCCGTCGACATCTCGACCGGCGGCACGCCGATCTTTCTGATTGCAGAAAGTGAGACTTTCCACTTCGATGCCCCGTAAAACCCGGTCAGGGCGCCGACCGCAGGCGCCCCTTTTTTGCCACTTTTGTTGAACGATCGATCAACTATATTTGAGGATGATAACCACCCGCTACGCTGACCCCAATCAGCCCGGAAGCCCGGTGCGCTTCAAATCCCGCTACGAGCGGCTTTGAAGGAGTCCCTCGACACGATCACCGCCTCCGATGTGGGCGGTTGGTCCAGATAGTGCGCTATGCCTTACGACCCCAGGAAAACCGCTCTAATTTGCTCTTATAAGGCACACCGATCGGTCTTGCTCTCGGGCTGAGCTCCGGATAGGCTAGGTTTCCGTTAAGCGATGCTTGGGGAGGCATCGCTTGAGCAGCAGGCGGAACTTTGATGGCTTTTGCCGTCTTACAAGCAGTATTTATTTGTAGAGAATTCCGGGATCGCCTTCGTCCGGGGAGATCCAGCGGGATGTGGACATCGAGTAGGGAGTCGATCACCGATCAAAGCCCTTTAGTCCCGCACGTCGAATCAAGCAACTCCGATGCTCTTCAACTCCTATCCGTTTATTTTCTTATTACTCCCCATTTCTCTGTTCGTCTTCTTTGCCATCGGAAGCCGCGGCCACCACCGGGTTGCCATCGCCTGGCTGATCGGTGTGTCGCTCTTTTTCTACGCGTGGTGGAATCCGGCCTACTTGGGCTTACTCTTGGCCTCCATTTTGTTCAACTACGCGCTTGGAGTTTCCCTGAGCGGCGAAGATCATTCCTCTGAGAAAAAATGGCTATTGATTTTCGGTATTGCCGCCAACTTGTCGCTCCTCGGGTATTACAAGTATGCGAACTTCTTCGTCGACAACATCAACTTCATATTCGGCGATATTCTCGGCGTGGAGACCATCATCCTGCCCCTCGGCATTTCCTTCATCACCTTTCAGACCATCGCCTATCTCGTAGACGCCTATAAAGGGGAAACCAAGGAGTATAACTTTCTCCACTTCTGTCTCTTCGTCACCTTCTTTCCCCAGCTGATCGCGGGTCCCATCGTGCATCACCGGGAAATGATGCCGCAATTCGCCCGGAATGACCTCTATCAACTGAGCGTCCGACGCCATGCCGTCGGCTTCACCATCTTCACCATCGGCCTCTTCAAGAAAGTGGTGCTGGCCGATGGCGTCGCCGCCTATGCCACGCCGGCATTCCATGCGGCCGATAGCGGCATTGCGCTGACCTTCTTCGAGGCCTGGGCGGGCGCCCTGGCCTACACCCTTCAGCTCTACTTCGACTTCTCGGGTTATTCCGACATGGCTATCGGATTAGCCCGGATGTTCGGCATTCGGCTACCCCTCAACTTCAATTCGCCCTACAAGTCGACCAATATCATCGACTTCTGGCGGCGCTGGCACATAACGCTCTCCCGTTTTATGCGGGACTATATCTACATTCCTCTCGGCGGCAACCGGAAGGGCCCGACAAGACGCCATGCCAATCTCATGATCGCAATGTTGCTCGGGGGCCTGTGGCACGGCGCCGGCTGGAACTTCGTGGTGTGGGGCGGGCTGCATGGATTCTTTCTCATCGTCAATCATGTTTGGCGATCGCTGTTCGGCGGTCGGGCAGCCGCCAGCCGGATGGGCAAGGCATTCGGCTGGACGCTGACATTCGTCGCGGTGATCGCCGCCTGGGTGCCCTTTCGCGCGGAGACGATTACGGGTACGAAGAGCATATGGCTCGGAATGATCGGAGCCAACGGCGTGTCCCTGGAACCCGAAGCCCTTCGGGTTCTCGGGCGCTTTGGCGAGTGGCTGCAGGGACTGGGAGTCACCTTCGACGGGGTCTTCGCGCACGTCGCCGGCGCGAAACCCGAGATGGCTGGTGCATGGCTGTTGGCATTGTCGATATTCGTTCTGTTTTTGCCCAACACCCAGCAACTCATGCGCAACTATCACCCGGCATTCGAAACCTATAAAGGCGAGATACAGCGCCTTCGCTGGAGATGGATGGAATGGCGGCCGACGGTAATCTGGGCCAACCTCACCATGCTGCTCTTCGTGTTCGACGTGCTCAGCCTCACCAAGGTGAGCGAGTTTCTCTACTTTCAATTCTGAGAATCCGTGAATAAACCCGCCGCGAAGCCCGATTCCTCCCTTTTATCCCGACTCCGATCTGCCGGGCCTGCTACGATTTCTTCACGGCTTTTGGGCAAGGGCCCAGTGACGCCAAGCGAACGCCAATTCGCGGCTTATCTCGATACGATCGGTATCGGTGCCGTTGTTCTTTTGACTGTAATCATCCTGATGAATTACCTGGTAGACCCTTATTCCATTTTCGGGTCTCCAAGCTGGGAAGGGATAAATGCCAATAAGCCGGAGTTATTCAAGCAACTGCGGCTGACCAAGGCCCACGCCGTTAGAGCACGAAAACCCGACGTACTGGTCATCGGCAGCTCTCGCACCGAACACGGCCTTGATCCGGAGCATCCGGCGCTGTTCCCCGAATTTAACACCTACAACCTCGCGTTGAATGGAGCGACTATCTATGAAAATTTGCGCTACTTTCAGCACGCCAATGCAGAACGACGATTAAAGAAAGTCGTATTGGCCGTCGACTTCTTCCAATTCAATGCCTATAGACCTAATGCTCCGGATTTCACTGAGGAACGACTCTCGTCGGATGTTCACGGGGCCAAACGGAATATCGCTATAACCACGGACCTGCTGGAAACCTTGGCATCGGTTGATGCCACAACAGCAAGCCTCAAGACCCTGTTTCAACAGACCAATCGGGATAATGTGATTCTGCCGCGCGGACAAGTGGAACAGCCCGATAAAGAAGCGATCATGATGATGCACGGAGGACGGCACGAAGCGGCTCTTTATAGCGAACTGAATTACGTGACGCACCTGTATTTCCCAAGGCCACACAAGAAATTCGATTTTGTTTCGGAAGACGGAAGCACGAATACGTTTGATTACTTTCGAAGGATTCTTGAAGAGGCTCACCGGAGCAAGATTGAATTCCATATTCTGATTTCCCCGGCTCACGCACGCCAATGGGTACTGACGGCCGGCACGGGGCTTTGGGATGAATGGGAGACTTGGAAAAGAGAGATCGTCCGACTTAATGAAGAGGTCGCACGGGAACGCAGACGCAATCCCTTCCCTCTATGGGACTTTTCCGGTTTCAATACCTATACCATGGAGGCTGTACCGGCCTTGGGTGACAAGGAAACCATGATGCGGTGGTTTTGGGAATCTTCTCACTATCGGAAAGAGCTGGGTGACCTGGTGCTCGATCGCGTGTTGAATTACTCGGATCCGAATCGTCGGATCGCTGACGATTTCGGCGTTTTGCTGACTTCCGAGAATATCGAAAAGCACCTGGCGAGTATCCGCGAAGCTCATCAGCTTTATCGTCAAGCTCATAGAGAAGAAGTGAACGAGATCCAAGATCTGGTTAAGAAATATCAGAGCCAATGACCATTCCGGGTAATGAAAATCGGACGATTCAACCCACCGTAGCCATGTTCTGGCAAGCACTACGCCCTTTTCGGCCGAATGCCCGACTGATGACGGTCGTACCGAAAGGAAGAAAGGCAGTCTCATATGTCTTCCGGACCAAGAGCCTATCCCAGTAGGCTCAAGAAACCCTTCGACCGGCCTGTCCTGAGCGGAGTCGAAGGGCTCAGGGCGAACGGCTTACTGGGATGGGCTCCAAGGAGAAAGCCTTCCAAGAGAAGACCGTTCGCCAGCGCGATGCTTGACGAAGGAACTTTGGGACAGCCATCTGATCGAAAATATCGTCTTGACGGAAGTGGCCGTGAACTGGTAAACAAATTACGCCTGAAATAGGCGATATAAGTAGCGTCATTAATGGCTAATTTAGTTAATTACTGATACTTAATGCGGAGGGAATCATGAAGAAGCTACTTGCTGCGGTTTGTCTCGTCGTTGCCGCTATTGGCCTAACGGGATGTGGAAGTTCGCCTGACGGGGATTCCCAGAAATTATCGAATACAGCCGTATCCCCACAGCTATAACTAGTACGTGATCCTCCCTTCAAAAAGACCTACCTTCGAGTAGGTCTTTTTTTATTTGTTGGGTAATCCAGGCAGGTGTGTAAAAAGGCCCCGGCTCCACGCAGTCCGCTAGACTCAGGACTCATAATGGGGTTGTTTGACTTGGTCAAGTTGCAGCGGACACCCCAGTTAAGCAGCATTGGCCAAATGGCCGTTCTTCTCAAACGCGTCCGGACTTTGGTAGCCCAAGGACGAATGTGGCCGGCGGCAGTTGTAGAACATCGCAATGTATTCGACGATGTCGCCGCGCGCTTCTTCGCGGGTCTGATAGCTTTGCCAATGGACCCGCTCGGGTTTGAGCGTGCCAAAGAAGCTCTCGACAACGGCGTTATCCCAACAATCGCCTTTGCGACTCATGCTGTCGATAATCCCGTACGCCTGCAGCAGACCATGGAACGCTCGGTTGGCATACTACGCGCCTTGGTCGGAATGATGCAGCAGTTGACCACGGGGCGGTTGCCGACGCCACAGCGCCATCCGTAGCGCGTCACACGCCAAGGCGCTGGTGAGATGCTTCCCCGGGAACCAACCCACGACCTTGCGGGAGTACAGATCGATCACGACGGCCAGATACAGCCAGCCTTCGGCGGCCCAAACGTAGCCGATGTCCGACGCCCACACCCGGTTCGGTGCGGCCACCTGGAAGCCTCGCCGCAGCCGATTCGGAAATACCGGCTGGCAATGCGTGCTGTTCGTCGTCACCCGATACCGGCGCCGATAGCGCACCCATACCCCAGCCTCATGCATCAGCTCACTTCCTTCGCGAAGAAGGCCGCCGCCTTTACCAAGATGTCGCGCTCTTGCTTCAGTCGGCGATTCTCCTCCCTCAGTCGCCCCGGTCACTCCTGCTCAGCCATCCGTTTGCCATTCCCCCGAAAGGCCTCGCTCGCATCGGCCCGGAACTCCTGAATCCAGCGCCCCGGCATCTTCGCATTGATCTCCAGGTTTCGCCCGGCCTCAGGCTGCGTGTACCCGTGCTCGATCAGCAGCCGCACCGCATCCTGCTTGAATTCCCTCATATACCGTTTTCTTGTCATCGCCTTTTACCTCAGTTGTGGAGTTTAATCCCTTAACTCAGGTGTCTGCTGACATGGAACCACATCCCGCCACTCGGGTCGAGGCTTAGCGAACGCGGCGGCGCGCGCCCGCCGCTGAAGCAGGGTTTTGAGATTGAAACGCCGATTGAATCGGTATTGGAGCTCGGCCCGATACCGCTTAGCGTATTTCTCGAATTTGAACGCATGATAGGTGCCGGAAATGGCTGTCTTCAGGTTGCTCAGCATCGTGTTCACCCAACGAAATTCCGGATGTTGCGCCGACTGCTGCCCAGAGCCGAGGATCAGGCGATGATGGCAAACGACGACCTGGCTCAGGCTCCGAAACCCGCTCAGGCCATCGGTGAGCGCATAGGTCGACGGGGTCAAGGCGCACTTCGCCTAGTCCTCGATAGCTTTTTGCGTGAATGGCAGGGGATCGACGCGCAGAAACAAAGGCGCCGGTCATCCGCGGTTTGCACCGCTGTCACGAAGGGCAGCTTGTTTTCCGAGCCGCTCCCCGGTTTCCCCGGCCGCTCACCGCGCAGGTAGGCATCGTCGATATCGACCCGCCCGGCCAACTACCGATCCGCTTCCTGCTCCGCCATGACCTGGATCAGCTTGTGCTTCACCAACCACGCCGTGCGATAACACGCCCCGAAATGGCGCATCAGTTCCAGCGCTGACACATTGTTCTTGGCCTAGGTCAGGAGATACAGGGCCAAAAACCAGGTGGTCAGCGGCAGCTTGGTCGCTTGGAAAAGGGTCCCGGTGGTCAGCGTCGTTTGGCTCCGGCAGTGTCCGCATTGCCAGTATTTCCGCCCGGCCCGTTCGAACACCGTGTGGCGCGCGCCGCCGCAGGCCGGACAACGGAAACCGTCCCGCCAGCACATGGCCCCTAGTGCCGCTTCACACTGCGCTTCACTGCCGTTTCTGTTCTCCGGTTGCCGCCCCCCATAGGACGGTGATTAGAACAGAACCCTCACTTAAGCGGTTGTCCAGTTTTCCGGAGCCGGCTCTGATGGAAACTCAACCACAACCTCCAGCCATTACAAACTTGGGCGCAAAACATCAGACAATAAAAAAGGCTTACCGATACACTCGATAAGCCTTTGTTTTCAATGGTCGGGGCGAGAGGATTTGAACCTCCTACCACCTGCACCCCATACAGGTAAACTTTCGTTTACTGCCATCCATTAGAGTTCTCTCAAATTCTCCTGATACCCGATATCTATGGGACTCTCATCGATTGCATTGTCCAAACTTGTCCGATAGGATTCATCAAAAGCCGATCTTACGGTTGGGATCAAAGTTGGGATCATTTTTTGAGACTAGGTAGACGAATAAGATAGAAAAATGGCGGAATTGACCGAGAAGAAATTGCAGTCGCTAAAGGCCGAGGACAAAGGCAAGAAACATTCCGATGGTGGGAGCTTGCAAGGCATGGTGCGGGTGAAGGCCGACGGTAAGGTATCTGTCTTCTTCACCTGGCGCTACAAGTTCGAAGGCAAGGCAAAGGACCTTGCTTGCGGCACTTGGCCGAACGAAAAATTGGCCGCGATTCGAAAAACTCGCGATCAAGCTCGTCGGGTTTTGGAGGAGGGAAAAGACCCGGCTTTGGAGCGCAAGGCGGAAAAATTGGAAGCCAAAGCCGAGCAACAAGCCAAGGTTGCCGAGCTGCAAGATCAATTAGCCCGCCTGACAGTTAACGGCCTATTCGACCGATGGGTAAAACTGGAGTTGGCAAAGCGGAAGGAGTCCAGCCGGAATGAGCTCATCCGCTCGTTCCAGAAGGATGTACTTCCCGTTATCGGGAAGTTTCCGGCCGAGGATGTCACCAAGGCGCATGTTATGAAAGTCCTGGACAACATCCTGGCGCGAGGAGCCCGGCGGTTGGCCAATCGTACTTTGTCCGAACTGCGGCAAATGTTCGGCTTCGGTTACGCCCGAGACATCGTGAAGCACGATCCGACGCACCGCTTAAAGAAAGCTGATATCGGCGGCAAGGAAACCGAACGCGACCGGGTTCTGAGTGAAGATGAAATCCGCGAATTTGCCCGTAAGATTCCCGGTGCGAATCTCTACCGCCCTTCCGAATGTGCCATCTGGATCATGCTCTCAACCGGCTGTCGCGTGGGCGACCTGATGAAAGCCACGTGGGATGAAATCGACTTCGAAGCCCGAACTTGGGCGTTCACCCCGGAGAAAGACAAGACCCATATCAAGCGCACCCATACGGTTTTCCTTTCGGACTTCACGCTGCGACAGTTTGAACGGTTACGCGGAGTGACCGGTAAAAGCGTGTGGCTATATCCGGACAAAACCGGCATCAAGCCGGTTTGCAAGAAATCCATCACCAAGCAGATCGGCGATCGCCAGCGGACCGAAGCGCTGAAAAATCGCAGCAAGTTGACCGGCGCCCTGTTGCTCTCGGGCGGCACCTGGACGCCACATGATTTGCGAAGGACCGCTACCACGCTCATGGTGGAGCTTGGGGTTCTGCCCGACGTTGCACACCTTTGCACTTATCATCTGGAGCAAGACCGCATCAAACGCACCTACAACCGGTCTAAACAACAAACAGCGCAGGCCGAAGCGTGGCGCGTGTTGGGGGAACGCCTTGATTTGCTGACCCGCGAAAACGCCCAAAATGTGACTGTCATCGATTTCAGACGAACGGTCTACCGGTAGCTTATGGGCGCTGGCCACCAGGAACCTGAGCAACTGGCTCATCGAAAGCCCAAAATATGGCCGGAACCGTTCATTGGCTGTTCAAGCCGACTCCGGAATTTCACAGCCGCAGGCGAGCAAATATGATCACAGAACCGTGAAAGGATCAGTTCACCCAACTAAGCTCCACGTTTGCGAAGCGTCGACATCTTAAAACCAATGGGCAGCGGCTTGTACTTCATTTTTCTTCTAGGTCGCTGCTGCTCCTTACGTAGTCCTAAATAATCTATCTCTCCGAGAACATAATAATCACCAACCCCTCCCTTGACCTGAACTATGTCACGTAGATAGTCGTGTTTCGCCGGCGCTCGAATACGGCTATCCCCGTATGTTCTATTATTGACCTGAACGATAAATGCATGGAGGTCATTCGCGGCAGCCTCGACCAAAGAAGAGAACGTTTTGGTATCGGGATTCCACTCCAAAATGAAAAGTGTATCGATGTTCCCCCTCATCTTATATCTATGCGCGATGTTTGTTAGATCGCTACAAATTAGGACAGAAAAACAAAAACCTTTATGCACATAAAGCGTTGGTATTTTTAACTCCCCTTTAGGCTCCAGTAATTTACCTTGCTTTCCTTGAGCCAATTCTTTAAGACCGGCTTTTTCTCCATGTGCTGCAGCAAACTTCGGCTGCAATCTCACAATGTTGCTTAAGTACCCTGGCCAGTTAGTGATAAGCGATATTAAGCAGTCATTGCGCAGCTTTTTTGTAGACCTATCTCTGTGGTATTCAACACCAGCAAGCAAAGACACATTGTTTAGTGCCAATTTCCTAGAGATTCGCAACGCCCACCGGATGGGTATGCTTAGCTCTGGAAACACAACATAATCAGGGCACTTCGCTTCACGAAGGATCCGATTGACTAAGAAATGAAGATTTCTATATCGAGCTAGCGATCTATCCTGTTTTCCCTTTGCGGCTGCCTTCCACTGCTTTTCCGTTGTCTGAAAACTGGTAACGGCAGCTCTAATTAGCTCCTTTGACTTTCCAGGAACAACAAACTTGACTAGATCTTCAGAATCAGAAAATATCGTAGATGATTCGATACCTAATTGGGACGATGAAATTACTTTTGCGCCACGTAAAACCATTATCGCCTGCCGAAACAACTCTCGGTCTGACAGGACCTTTGGCGCGACAAGCGCAATCTCGTCAATCCGTAAGGGCCGAGTCGGAAATGCCAAGGCTGGCCAATGCGGTATCTTCAGATCAGTCAATTCTCTCCTAAAGCGCCGAATCCCTCCCAATCTGAGCTTCCGCCTGATTTCGAAGCTACGAGGTACCGCAGGACCGATTTCATCAACTTTTTGGCTGTAGTACCAGTAATCCTTATATGGACGCCTGCCCCAATCTGCCAACTGAATCTGGTATACGAGCTTCTCAAGCTGCGTTAACAAACTCGGCAATCTTATATTTGGATCAAGTAACTTCAGTTTCTTAAGCACTTTAAGGTATTTCCGATCAAGCTTTAGGATTCGCTCGGTTGCCGCTTGCAACCCAGCCTGCCGCAAAGCCCGAGCATACTGATTGAGACACGACTGAAACTTGTCTATGTGTTCTGGCTCGCCAATAGTTGTCGTTTTTTTTACTAGGTTAGCGACTTCAGTCAAATCCTCAATGAACTGCCCTGCCTCTCTGATATCTCGGCACGCCAACATTAGCCCGAAAATGCGTGGAAGATAGCTAAAAAATTCAAAGAACCCAGTCGGTGTCAGGAGATGGCGCCTTACAAGGCCGTAAAACTCATGGCGTATATCTGTCCAAGATTCTGGGCTCAAATCCGCCGAATATACCTCGATGTCTCTTAATAGAAGCGAAATCCCAAGGCGTCGGACTGAAATCACATCTGCTTTTCGTAGTGCATCTGCTTGCAGGGTGGCATCGGGTGTTACCAGTAACGCCTTTGCCGCCATCTCAGCACCTGTAGTCGGCACGGCAGGTAGGAGTCGATATTCACTCGACTGAGTGCGAATTTGTTCTCGAATATGCTGTATTAAGTCACGGCCATGCAAAGAAGAGAGTGCGAAGATTTTTTGTTTTGGTCCTGCAAAAACCAGTTCGGAATCCTTTGCATAAGGTAAATTGAGCTTCAGTGAAGGAGCTCCCGTCCCACCATTCTGGACCACAAGGCTTGGTGCTAGGACATCTGCTAGTCGCTCTGTTACCTGCTTTGCATTCGTCAGGCCATCGGCATTTTCAAATACTAAGAAAATGTCATCAACATAACGACCATAGTATATCGGGCGAATTCGATCGATAATCGCATTATCAAAGCTCGCCAAAAGTACGTTGGCGATAATTTTTGAGGCTGATAAGCCAACGGGTATCGCCCCTTGAGGGCGGGAAGAATAGTCGGGAGTTGCTTTGTACCAAGTATCTATTGCGTTAAGAAGCCCTTTGGTAAATAAGGTTTCAGGGCGCGAAAGCCTTAGGCCGATAGAATCCAGAAAGCGTTTCCGCAGCAAAAATTTTGGTGATACTCGATGGTAGAACTGCTCAACATCCATTGTGATGGCCAATATGCTTTTCTCACTATTCAGCGAGTCCTCCATCTTTGACAGACCATTTTCACGCCATTTGCGATATGCCGAAAAATAGGGAGAAAAAAGACCTGGTACCGCTAAATTAACGGCTGGGGCAGGAGTACGGACGTCGCCAAATTCGCTATGGTTACGTCGTAACCTATTACCGAAAGAAAGATCGGGATTGATTAGTCCATCAAAAAGATGGCCAACTTTAATGATCCATAATGCCGAGATTACCTGAAAATTGACAGTGGGCCGGATAACAAGCCTCAGCTTCGCTCTTGCGCGTTTATTGGAATCTGCAAACCTTTGCTCCCAGTCCAAAAGGGGGTCTAGTGCACGGAAGTGCCCATTGGTAGGATCGTCCCACTCTTTACAATCAATCGACTTGGGCAAGTATGCGTAGTCACCAAGAAAATGTAGATCAGAAGACCACGCTAAACCTTTTTCAAGAAGTCGATCGTGCAAAAGAGTCAGATTTTTGTGGAGATTTTGCTCGTACCTCGTGAATGCCAAAGCATGAAAATGGGTGTTTTCGTAGTACGCCTCTGCCTTTGCTTTTCGATATGCAACATACAGATCTCCAAGGGAAACAAACGCTCGCGGCAGTTTTCCCTTCATGTCGACGCACCTGGCCTCGTGCTTCTCCGCAGCCCAAAATAGTTTTCGCACATGTGAGAGTAGCCTTTCACCTTCATGTTGTTCTTTGATCCTCGCATATAGATCGATGGCAGTCTGATATAGAAATTACAAACGCGAACACTATGGTTTCATGCGATCCAGCGTTCTATCGGCAATTAATGAATCGACATATTCCTTGGTCGTTACCAAGAATTCAGGACTCCTGATCCTTACACCCGCCTCCAGGTTACGATTAAATGCATCGTCCGTGAGGTTCGCGCTGGATATCAGGACGGTCTCATCCACAATTGCTAACTTGGCGTGAAGCTTTCCGGGACGGCCAGCACGGTTTCGTTCTCGTTTCTCAATAGGCCACCGGTAAACCTCCGCGGCAGTCACCAAATCAAGCGGGAACGCATTCAAGGCGTCATAGCTCAGTTGTCCTTCGGAGGACTGTTCGAACTCAAGGATCAGGCGGATATGCACATCGCGCTGCATCGCCTTGAGCAATTCATTACCAAGCCGCTCGACTTTCGCGGCTGCAAATGTCATGAGCAAGATTTCACGCTTTGCATCGGCGATCAGGTCGTAGAGAACTTGGTCGATGCGGCGCGCTGGTATCCGATCCGCAGGTAAAGGTCCGCCCCACAAGAGTTCAATCTGTTGGGTGCTCTGCCAGCGATGATGCATGGCACAGGCAGTGCTGAGCGCCCAACCCAAGGCTTCCCACGACATCTTGCCCACGGCAAGTTTGACGAGCTCACCCATGAGAAATGAAATATCCGCGTTGTTGGTGGCGGGAATGCGCCGGAGAACAAATTCGGCGCTGGCGGCGGGAGGCACAGTGTGAAGAGCAACGCTGGCAACCTGCAACCAACTATCTGGCGCCTTTCTGATCAGATTTTCGATGGTGGCCGCAAAGTTTTCTGTCATCGAGTTCAATCGAAGAAGGCTGTGCCACGGGCCGAGAAGGTACTTACGAGAACTGAGCGATCCAGATAGCGATTGCCGTGTTCGCAAGAGGTTTCCGGGGCGAACTGGCAAGCATGGCAGCAGGCGCCCTGGATGCTACGACCAAGCGTGTCGGGACGGTGTTCTGAGCACAGTGGATCGGACGCGCACAGCCGCATACTTTCGAGTGCCTGCTGGAGGTGACGGCCTAAAGTTAAGGAATCGCCTAGTTCGACCAGTCCGCCCAAGGTACCCTCACTATCCGGTGCGGCAGTGTAGAGCAGTATGCCGGCCATTGGGCCGCCTTCATCTCCGGGTTGGCGCGAATAGAGTCGTTCGCGCACACTGGCAGCGGTGTAACCGCAATCCAGCACAATCTGGCGCATCAGAGCATGGGCCAGTGAGTGCAGCAGCACCAGCCGGATACCAGGGAAACCATCCTGAAGGGGATTTAGATTTCTGAGCTTGCGCCATGCCTTATGCGCTTCGAGGAACTCTTGCTGAAGTTGTTGTACTTCCGGCTTGCTCTGCCAAGACAGCAATGCCTCTTCCCGGATACGAAGGAACATCCCTTCGCCGCGAACCTCCGATGCCGGCAACCACCTGGGGCTTTCACGGCATAGTCTTGTTAAGCGTCCATCGTTAATTGCGGTCGCTTCGGCGAAATCGGCATTCGACTCGATGCGAGTGAACCCAAGCAAGGCGCGAACTTCTCTGATACGTTCCACTAAAACGGTATTTTCGAAGAAGATCTCAAATCCCTTCGGGGGGGCGACGCGCTTCAGCTTGAAATCACGATTCTCCGCAGTAGAATCAGGATTTGAGAAGACCTCCCACTCGGGTAATTTCAAATCATGGAGTGGAGCTTCGCCGGGTTGCCCGCCTGCACGCTTCGCTTCGATTGCTGTCCAGATTTGCTCGTCGTTGAATTCAGTAAACAACGGGATCAACGCCTGGAATTTCTGCAGCTTCTTTCTCAGCAGCTGCACTTCATCAATGTCATCCGTATCTTTCAGTTCCGCCCATTGTTCCTCGACCAGTTTGCCGAGCTTATCGGTCGCCCGAGGAATAGATAATGCTGAAAGCGCTATCGGGAACCAGCTATTGGAAGCACCCAACAGGATGGTTTTTGCCGACTCCCGGCAGTCATGTTCGACCAATCGCAAATGCGGGTGATGACCGGGGCAGGAAAATTGGGCGTCAGAATCAAAGGCGTCCGCCATGCGACGCTCTGCTCCACAGGAATGGCACTTAACGACGATATCCGAAGCATCGCCGGATGCGCCGAATTCACGTAGACTCAGAATCGCTGGGCGGCAGGGAGCATTGCCTTTATGGACGTAATTGACCCAGGGGAAATCCGTCAGATGTCCTTCGCGGCAAGCTAGAAGGAAACGCACGGACAGTGCCGAAGGCGCTCTTCCGCTCTGACTTTTGAGACACCCCTGGTGAACGAACTCGGTTCGGTCGGGGCGATAGGGGTCTTGCTGTAATTTGAAAACACCCGACTCCACAGTCGCCAGAGTATCGCATAGCGAGCAACGCATCCAACGCGGAAAGGGCGCCACCGGAACACCCACCGCCGGGGCTGCCGGGTCACGCTCCATGCCTTCTTGCTTGATCGGCGGCAGGTAGAGCCTGCTCATTTGTGCACCGAGGCGCTTTTGTATGGCAGTGACGAGGCGATCTTCCTCGACTTCCTTACAGTACCGGGTATCCCAATCGTCCAATCCCATCACCATGGCCGACATATTAGGCAAATCAACCAGCGAGCCGACCCCGAAAGTGAAGATCAGTTGGCTCGGGCGCAGTTCACCGAGTTCATTCATTGAATTTTCCTCAATCTACACTCAAGCCCGTATGGCGTGGATCAAGAACCAAATCCACCGTACCTTCCACGTCGCGGAGCGAATTCAGGCAGGTGAACATCTCCCAGTCCTTCTCCCTGGGCTGTTCCAGCAAACCCACGGTAGAACCGCCTTCAGCCTGGTAACCTAAACGGTGGTCTTTTTGGTTATGTACTCGCCGGAGCCATTCATCGCGCCGACGGTCAAGCATGCTCTTGATGGTTGCTGCCACTTCCGGCTTATCGGTAGCATTCTTGCCCCGTTCACTCAACGCTTCGAACATCCTGTTCCAAAGTGGATCGGTATCCTCCACCTCCCCTGCCTTAAGGTTGGCGTTCAGGTGGTCATCCCACAATCGCATCAGACCCACCATCACCCCAGACAGGCCACGGTCGAGCGCCCGTGCCGAGAACGGTGTAACCGAAAGGGCTTCGACATGCTTGTAGAACGTCTCGTGGTAATGCTCAAACCGCTCGTAATGAGATAAATCCCGCGGCCGCGCCCAGTTGAAAACGGTACATACCAGGCCGGGACCATCGGTAGATCGTCCGACACGGCTTGTAGCTTGAATGTATTCCGAGGTGTTTTTCGGCTGGCCTGCCACCACCATTAAACCAAGCCGGTCGATATCCACGCCCACGGAAATCATGTTAGTAGCGAGAATGACATCATAGGGGGTGGCAGACGTTACCGGTTGGCCTGCTCTGCGCTCGGCCACGCGCTGGGCTTCCAGAGTCTTGTCAAAAACAGCTTCTAAACGCTCCAGAATCTTGGGAATGTCTGTGCCGGACTTACGGGAAGTCAGTTCTTCCAATGCACGTACACGGCGCTTGGCCAAGCCGCGCTGATCGGCGTCGCGCAGGCGGGCACGAATATCGTCTTCCACCAGCCGCCGGGTGCCGGCCAATTCGCGGATCGAATTGAAGTAGCCTGCCAGGGTCATCCATGGGTCAGCCAACCGGTCATAGTTGTCATACAAAACCTGCGCCGCGGCCATGTGGGCCACGTAGCTGCGGATCATGGCGACCGGGTAGCGGCGACCGAAGGCGCAGATGCCGAGATAGCGTCGCCCCGGATAGTCCGGCCCGACCGGGCGCTGGATGGCAAAAAAGCTGTCACGAATGCTCGTGCCTTGTGGCGGGAACACCTCCAGCTTGCGCACGAACAGCTTCTGCACTTGGTCGGGGGCGCGTCGGATGGTAGCGGTAGAAGCCACCACCTTCGGGCGCACCTTCTTGCGGTCCACATCCCAGGAACACAACTCATCCACTGCGGATTCGTACAGACCGACCATCGAACCGAGCGGGCCACTGATAAGATGCAATTCGTCCTGAATGATTAGGTCGGGCGGCCGCAACGGGCCATGGGGCCGATTGGTGACACGAGGAAGTCCATTGCGCGCCGGATGCGATTCCCCATCGTCGATTTCCGGCGACAGAAAGCCGTGCCGGTCGCAGATTTCCGTCACCTTGCCGAACAGCATCTGGGTTTCGCCCTTCCAGGGCATCTGAGCGAATTTGTCCACTGTGGCGATCAGCAAGGAAGGTGGCCGGCGGTAGATTTCTTCGTCCACCACCATGACAGGCAGCCCCTCCCTGGGAGCTTTGGCCTCGGAGAACTCGCAACGGCCCAAGTCGTCGCCACAGTAGGTCACGCAGCGACCGATGTCACTGGGGGCTTCGTAAACCCGCAAATGCTTTTCCCTGATTTCGCTGCCGCACCAAGGGCAGGAAGTGATCTGGTGCGGGGTGCCGGAAGCCGATGGCTTGCCACCCATGTTCTTCTGGCGCAAGGCGTTCGCGGCAGCGGCCAATGTATTCGGCGTGGTTTTGCTCCCGACCCACAGACCCAGGCGGAACGGCGTCTCACCCCAGGTGCCTGGATCGGCGCGGCGGATGGCTTCGCAGGCGCAGAGCAGAGCCGCGGCACGCTGGAATTGCTGCAAGGTCAGCAGACGCAGTGTGTACCGCATCAGCACGGCCACCCCGTGGTCGCCCCGGCGGCCTTCGATCTCTCCCTGAAGCCGCCGCAGAGCGAGGGTATAAGCCGTCAGGCCCAGATAAGCTTCGGTCTTGCCGCCGCCGGTGGCGAACCAAAGGAGATCGGCCACGGCATCGGTTTCGTGGCTGCGGTCCGGGTGATGCAGATCGGTGAGGCTGGGCAGGTTGAGCAGCACGAAGGCCAACTGGAACAAGCGCCAACTCCGGTTCTCCGCCACATCCAGCGCCGCCACACCTTCCTCGACTCTCATCTCCTTCTTGCGCACCTTGCGCGCGAAGGTGGAGTGAATCCGCTGCTGCCACATGGCGCGATTGGCAAAGCGAAAACCTTTTTCGGCCAGCGCATCGGTTTCGATCAGGTCGATCCCGGCCTTAATACGCTCCAATGCCCGCCGGCAACTCTTTACCGCGCGGTACGCCGCTTCTTCGTGGCCTTCCAGTTTCTCAGCCGGCAGGGTGAACTTGGCCTCTTCCGCCTTGATCCAGATGCGATAGGCCGTTTCGATGTGGCGCAGGCTGGCGATCAATCCTTCTTTGGGCAGTTCGGCCAGCGCCTTCATATCCATAGTCAGGCCGGCCAAGTTCTCATCGTCGGCGGCAACGCGTGGTGTTTGTTGCGGCACCTCGAATGTCGGCACCCATTCGGTTTCTACCTGAATGGCGCGCTCCGCCACAGGTTCCGGCAACGTAGCGTGCACGGAAATGCCATGGCCGACGGCGAATTCACGCTGGTGTCGATAAAGCATTTCCAGCGATTCGATTTCCTCCCGAGTCAGCTGGTCCATTTTGGACAAGTCCGCCTTGGTGTTCTTGCGCTGGATGAAAATGGGCTGGTGCTCGGTACCATGAACGCGCAGCTTGGGCTGGAACACCCAAACCTCGTCTTTGGGTTCGCCGCGGCGCTTGCGTTCTTCCTGTTGGTTGACCATGAACAGCGTTACCACCCAGCTGTCTGCGGTCGCGCGCACCCGGCCTTGCAACTGCACCAGCGGGTGCTCCCTGTGCAATGGCTGCGGGGCAATAGTGCCATCCGTTAAAGGTAGCGTAATAGGAGGCGCCACGACCGGATTGCGCTTCCAGACATTGGCCGGTTTGCCTTCTCGGTCCCTTTGAACCTCGCTCTTGATACGGCGATAGTGTCCCCATTCCGCCTCCACGACAATCTCGCTGACCTCAGAGGCGACGACGAAGCTGAGCCCCATCGATGATGGGAAATACGTGCTCCCCGCGGGTACGCCGGATTCCGCATTGCCTTCCTCACCCTCGTCCCCATCTCCGATAGCCAGCTCATCCAGTTCGCCCCCATCAATCTCCTTGCTCTTGGGTGCCAACATGCCAACCAGATAACGCTGATAAGTGTGGTCTTCGTACTGGTTCAATTCCTCTTCCGGGCCACCTGCAGGACCGAGCAGGTCGCGAATGACCATTTCGGTGAGTTGGTCACGAAGGTCGACAGGCGTCGGTGTCGTCATGATCTAGTCCCCTAAGTCCACTGGTTTATCGTGTCGATGCCATCGACATATTATTTTTATGTGTCGAATTTTTTCATTTTCTTCGACAGGTCATGTCCGGTGTTCTACTCCGTCAGCACCTGGAACAGCCTCTCATTAATGTAGTAAATCTCCCGACCAATTTTCCGGCTTCTCAATAGCCCCAGCTTTTCGAGCGTTTGCAAATAGACCGAAGCCGTTTGGCGTTTGGCGACGCCCCGCTCCTCCAGAAAGCGAATCTTGCAATAGGGGTGCATGAACACCGCTTCGATCAGGTCCTTGCTATAAATTTTCGGAGCACGCTCCGCCACCAATTCCTGAGCTTCCTTCATCAAATCCAGGATGCGTAGTACCCGCTCCTGGGTTTGTCGTGCAGTGGTTTCCACCGCGTCCAGCACATAGGCCACCCAGGCCTGCCAGTCACCTTCTTCCGTCACCCGGCGCAAGCCGTCGTAGTAGGCGGACTTGTGCCGAATGATGTAGTGGGACAGGTACAGCACGGGGATTTCCAGCAGCCCTTTGTCCACCAAGTACAAGATATTCAGGATGCGGCCGGTTCGTCCGTTGCCATCGATGAAGGGATGGATGGCCTCGAATTGGTAATGTAGAACCGCCAACTTCACCAACGGATCACGTTCATCCTCGGCATGGATGAACTGCTCCAGATTGGCGAGCTTGTCGCGGATGACGGCCTCGCCCTCGGGCGGCGTATAGATGACCTCGCCCAGACTGTTGGCGATCTTGGTTCCCGGTACCCGGCGGATGCCGATGTCGGACTGTTTGATGATGCCGGCAATCTCGATGAAGAGATTGGTCGCCAGCGGCCGTTGCTTGAGGGCCTGATAGCCATGCCACAACGCCTCCCGGTAGCGCAGCACCTCCTTGGTGTGAGGGTCGGTCGCCGGCCGGTCATCGGCTGCGGCCTTGTACAGTTCGTCATTGGTCGTAAGGATATTTTCGATTTCCGACGACAGCCGCGCTTCCTGCAATACGATGCCGTTGATCAGGATGCCTTGGTTGGGGATCAGCTTGGCGAGCCCCTTCAGTTCTGCTAGCACGCGGTTGGCGGCGATGGCCTTTTTCAAAATCGCCGGGGTTTCCAGTTCCACCGCGGGAGGCAGCAGGGGCAGGTCATTATGGGGGCGGTTCCGCTCAAAGGTATTCATAGCATCAGAATCCTTCCTGATTCCTATTCCCTTTATTCATCGAAGTCATCAGCCCCATCCGGATTCTTGCCGGCCTTGATCAGTGCGAGTTCTTTGAGGAACTGCGAAACCGACTCCTTGGCTGAGTCAGGCACTTTCTCTTCACGTTCCAGGTCAACAAGCCTCTGCGCCGTCACTTCTACATCGATATAGTCCTCTATCGATGTCGGGTTCAGTCTGGGTTTTACACGGATCGCCCAGTCGCCCATCGCTTGCGACTTCGAGTAGGAGCAGAAACGGGGAAGGAATGCCAATAGCCCATCATCTGTCTTCGTCTTTTCGATACACCAATCGCGCACATCCTCTGCATTACCCCATTGGCTCCAAGCGTGCAGCATTTGCGGGAGCAGCGAGTTAGTCAGAACGATGTGCCCCGCCACCCGAATGTTATCGATCCAGATTGCCTTAAGTTCATCCAAATCACTCATCTGCATTAAAAATTCCGAACCTCCCTCGGGCTCTTTTTCTATCGATCGCAATAAGGCTCTCAAGAAATGACACTGGACCCCTAAACTCTGGCCCTTAGTAAAGGCTTCTTCAAGCAACGGCAAACGTTGCGGCTTGTCAACCCTTCTTAGCAAGCCACTCACGATCCACCGAATTCGAACTTCATTGCCAACATCAAAGAATCCTTGGGCGTCATCAGGCAAGACAAGATAGTCACCTACATTGAGCAACACATTTATGAAAGTAGAGATGTGATTCTCAGGAATATCCTTCGCCACGTAATCTGCGAGGCGATTAAGAAGGGCACGAGTTTTTGAAATACCGTCGGGGCGCGTTTCGAGGGTGGAATCGATTAAGGCTTGTTCAAGCGAATTAGGAGTATCGGCTAACTTAAGTAGCGAGGCCATATCCCTGCGACTGATTTCGCCGAGCGGCACCGTTAACCTGAAGTAGGTCGGAAAGAACTCTGGAACACACACACGTTGATTTCTGCGCCACTCCGACAGCCAGTCGGCACCATAGATCGATTTTTCCAATTTCGGGAATATCCGACGCAAGAAATCCATCGTCTTTTCGCGCCGATCTGCCGGTAACTCTTCAAGCCAAGCATCATGAAACGCTTGTCTCGCCTTATCATCATCAGTTCCATAATGCCCCCCATCACTGTGGCCTGCGAATTGATCTCCGTTACTTCTTATAGTGTCATAAACCTTTGGTAGAAAAACCCGCAATGCTTCTATTGCGATAAAATCAACGGGGTTGACCTCTCCTATCACAGCCGGATAAGTAACCATCAGAGTGTTGGTCAAACGTATAATGTCCCGAGGTACCTGAATCAGGGCGTCGATTCCTTCGTGATAAACATTGGTCCAGTAGGACTGGTCGAATAATTCTTCCGGTGTCCCCGATAAAACCACGTCCAGTCGTTTGAACAATGCCACCTGAAGAGTTGTGCGGTCTACCGGAGGAATTTCGAATGGGACTTGAATTATCTTTTCGAGAAACCGCTCACCCGGCAGTCCCGTTTGTTTTTCAATAGCATCTGCTGCCACTTCACGATCGAAGGCGAGAAGGTAGATGACATTGGGGAAGTCCGCCAACGCCTTTATTACCGTGAATAGCTGCCGCACCTCCTCGGGTGTCAAGCGGTCTATGTCGTCAATGATGACAACAATACGCTGATTTTCTTCCGCCAGAATTTTGGTGATTTCGTTCTTGATGGCGGGAATATCTTTCGGTTTCGATGCAATCAGTTTCAGAGCATGTCCAACAACTCCGCCCACCCCAGTCGCAGCACCGGCTAATTCCACTAAGCCACCAATCCCTTCGGAGAATTCAGCTAATTTCTCTCCCAACTTTTTGAAACCTTCAAATCTCTCAGGCAGGACAGCCTGCATCTGACCGAGGAATGCCCGTGCCAAATTCTCTTGCCCCGAAAACCACCATGGGTTAAAAGGAACGATGATCGGCCTTTCACCCTCAGGACGCTGTTCAAGAAAATGTCGGACGTAATTCAATACCGTCGATTTTCCAGAGCCCCAAGGGCCATAGAGAGCCAGTACCAAGCCGTCGCTGCTGGGGTAGCGGCAGATGCTCTCGGCGAGGGTTTTCGCGAAGGGCGCGTGGCCGAAGAGATCGTCTTTCGGGTCTGAGCTGGCGCGGTCAGCGGAGAGTGCTGTCATTGATGCTTATCCTGTTCTACAAATCCATCGTCATCTGTCCGTTATCGTCTTTTTTCTTTCCGCCCCGTCCGACTCGACCAGACTTTTTGGCAGCTTTGTCGTGCAGCCCGGCAGCCACTTCCTCTGCGTAGCGCTGGTGGTTGAGTTCCAGCAGGCGGTTGAGGACTTCGCGGCGGGCGGGTTCACTTATGGTGTATCGGAGGCCCTGTTTGGTCTCGTGGAAGCCATGGCCGAGGTCCAGGTCTTGCCAGCCATAGGCGGCAGCGACGGCCTGATCCATTTCGACATGCAGGCGGCGCAGTTCGGCGATGTCGGCGCTGGTTTCGGCAGGGTTGTGGAAGCGGTTATAGGTTTTGGTCAACCCTTCCTGGTGGGTTTGTGCGATGAACTGGCGGTGTTGGTAATAGCGTTCGCCGATAACGTCCAGCATGGATCGGGATTCGGGGACCGAAAAGCGGGGGAAAGGGAAAGTGTCGAAGCAATCTGATGGTCGGTATCCAGACCGAATTTCTACAGTGGAACTTAGACGTAGGCTCCATGCAAGATGGATTGCAGACTGAATAACTGAAAAACCCCACCATTCAGGAAGGATTAATGCAATTAAATTATGATCTATGACTATCTTTGATGCGCTTATACGAGAAAAAATCGTGTATTTTGCAACTGCAGGTGCAACTAAAACATATGTGACAGTCTGGAGCGCGTTATTTAATCCAGCTCGACGTTCGGCATATCGCCACCAGTATCTTCTGTATTGATCACGTCGATTGCTTTTTCTCTCTGGCAAAACTCGGCTTGTGATAATAGAAAAGCACTCTCTGTATTGGGATGCTTCGTGCTCACTCATGTCGCCAAAATTGATCACAAAAGCCGTTGGTTGACAGTCTGGAAAATCTGTTAGATCTTTAGAGGTTAGGTAACTATAAATTACATTTTTGTTCGATAAATTATCATCAATGAGCTTATGTGCTTCTATAGGCGATAAAATAAAACCCTGCCCATATAACTTTGATCCGTTGAATGCAATTCCAGAATTTTCAATTAGCTGTAAAGCGGGTTTTATATTTTGATTGCCTTCATCTAAATACGAAGAAATATGAGGAACTTCTCTCCCGTTGAGCAATGGAACTTGATTTGTCTTTAATTTTGATACGCCAACTATAGATACCATTACAGATGCCGCACCTGGCCACTTCAAATGAGGGAGTGCAAAAAATATTGTGCCGCCCTGAGTCATAATGACGTCAAGCGAGGCTTCACGAGTATCTCCTTCTGAGATTGTGGTTGTAGATATTAGGCCAAAGCTTCCATGTTTATTAATAAGGTCGAAAGCTCGTCGAAAAAAATAGGCAACGAAGTTAGTTGTTGTGCCATTGTTAGGCCAACTTGATTTCAACTGAGCCAGATAACCTTCTCCGAAGGCCTCGCGAATTTGTGAACCTCCCATAAACGGCGGATTCCCCACGAACGCATGAAATCCGCCCGCCTCGGTAATTTCCGGAAACGCAAGCGCCCAATGAAAACACCGCCGTTTCCCTAACCGCCGCCGCGCATACGCCTGCAATTCCGGCAGCCCCTCGGCCCAATACACCATCATGTGATCGGCGGCAGTTTCCCGTTCGGCTTCGTAGGCTTTGCCCTTCAAGCCCTGCAATTCCACCGAGACCAACACATCCGCTGCCGCGCTGAGTTTCGCCACCGCCTCTTCCGCCTCGGCATATAGCGCCGCCTTGCCGGCGATTTGCTCCGGGGTATCCGACGGCATGGCTTCCAGCATTTCGCGTTTCTTCTTGGCCTCCTCGATGTGCCGCCAGAGGTTCAGCGTGGAAAACGCCAACTGCTTCCCGCCACCGGGCCGTAGGCTGAAGTTTTCCAACTGCTTCAGCGAGGTAATGCCCAGCAGCGAATCCCCGCACTTGAAGGCATGGTCGAGGAAGGTGAAGGGCCGATTTTTGTCCACCGTCACCAGCCACAGCGATAGCTTCGCCATTTCCACCGCCATGGGGTTGATGTCCACCCCGTACAGGCAGCGGTCGGCGACCACGCGGCGAGCGATGGCGATGCGTTCGGCCGCTTCCGCCGGCACCAGCCGCTCGGTGGGCTGGCCGGTCGAGAACTGGCCGTCGGGCGTCACCAGCACTTCGCCCGGATGCTGTTTTTCCTCGTTCTCCCAGGCCTCCACCAGCTTTTCCGCCAGATACCGGCACGCCTGCACCAGGAACGCCCCGGACCCCATCGCCATGTCGCAGACTTTCAGGTCGAGGATGGCCTTGGGCGATTTCAGCTTCCATTGCTCTTGTGGCCAGCCTTCCGCCGGGCCGTCGTAGACCAGCGGTTCCAGGGTGTGCCGGACAATCGGTTCGGTCAGGGACGGCGGCGTGTAATGGGTGCCGGTGCTGCGCCGCGTGGTGCCCTCGGTGACGTAGAGGCTGCCGGCCAGCACCACCAACGGACGTTCGAAGGAATCCTCGCGGATGAGGCCGACGAACGGACGCACGCGGGCCAGCAGGGCTTCGTTGTGGCCGCAGGCGACGCTCAGCTTGTGTTCGTCGAGGAGGTTGCCTTCGTCCAGCGCCTTGCGCAGCACCGAGACGGAGCGGCCGGTAGCTTCCTTCAGGAAGTCAACGAGTGGGTCCTTTCCCTTGGCCAGCCAGGATTCCAGCACCGCCAACGGGATTTCCGGTTCCTTGCTGCGGGTGCCCTTGATGCCCAGCACCAGTTCGGCGGCACGCACTGCCGTATGGTCGAGCAAGCCCTCGTACACATGGCCGATCTGCTCCACGCCCAAGGCCCGGAAGGAGACCCGCCGCGTCTCCGCCGGCCCGCCGCCGGGGATTTTCGTGCGCAGCCGTTGCAGCGAGTTGAGCAGGTGCAGCACCACGCGGTTGTTCACCGCCAGGGGTTCGGCGGGCGCGTGGCACCAGGCGGTGCCCGCGGCGCGGCCTTCGAGAAAGGGGTAGCGGTCGGGATCGAACAGCGATCCGCCATAGGCTGGCATCAGCAAATCCTGATGCCGGATGCCGCCATGCACGGCCCGGAAAGTGGCGAGCAGGCGTGCCCAGGCATCGTAGCGGCGTTCCAGCACCTCTTCGCCGTGGCGATCGGCCACCTCCTGCAACTGCTCCTGCAAGGTGGACACGGCATAGTGGTCGTCGTACAGCGGCTTGCCCAGATGCAGCAGGCCGCGCTCCTCGGCGGAGAAGAGAAAGACCAGGCGCATCATCACCGTGAGCGCCGCATTGTACAGCTCCGTCTCGGCGACGCCTTTCAGCAGACTGCGATGGCTTTCCCGGTCCAGGGCATCGAGGGACTGCACCAGTACCTCGACCGCCTCGCGCACCTGGTAGCCAAGCTGGTCGGTGACTTCCTGCTGGTCCTGGGCGCTTTCCTTGAGCAGCGCCAACAGGGTGCTGTCGGCGGCGACGCCGAAGAAGCGGCGGACGCCGAGCAGGGAATGGAAGGCCCGCAGGGTGATGGCTTCATCCAGCCACAGCGAGGCGTACCAGGAGGCGTAACCGGTGGTTTCGCCGCGGGGGGCGTAGACCAGCATCCAGTGCTCGCCGTTGGTCACCAGGCCCAGCGGCACGCCGGCCCCGTGGAGCAGTTCCATCATGCGGGTGGCGGGCGTGGCCTTCCAATGCTTACCCGTCACCGGCTTGTCGAGCGCCTGTTCGGCCGGGTAGCTGACGATGAGCAAGTGGGTCTGACCAGCGGTTTCGCTGCTGGCGGGACCAACCAGGGCGAAATCGGGACGCAGAGTTTCGCCCATCATCGGCATGGCAGCTTCCAGCCCCGCGGGCAGGGTTTGGCCCTCGGCGATCAGGTCCGACGGATAGCCCAGCACTGCAGTTAGCACGTGCCATACCCAGCCGCGCTGCCCTCCTGGCGCGCCGGGGTGGTCCCGCCATGCATCGTAAGCCGCGCGCAGGGCCTTGGCCTGGGCCGGATCGCGGGGCTCCAGTCCTTGCGGGAACACCCGCATCAGCACCGGGAGGGACACGAAGGGGCCAGAGACCTCGACGAGGGACAGCCAGTCGGCGTGATGGCGTGCGATGCTCATACCCGGCCTCCTGGGATGGCGAGTACGGCGCGGTGCGGGATCAGCCATGTCACCGCCACCGGGAACAGGCGGGCGCTGGGGTTGGCGAAGCGGGCACGGAGGTGCTCGGATTCGCGCTGGATTTCGTCGGGGATTTCCTGCAAGCGACGCCGCAGGGCCGCCAGGTCCCGTTCCCGCTGCTGGATGCCGAGATCGTCTCCCCACAAGTCGAGCTGTAGCTGTTGCTGGGGCGCCAGTTCCTTTTCGATGGCGCGCTGTAGTTCGGTCATGATGCTGGTGAGCTTGGTCACCTCCTGTTCAGCCCGTTCGGCGAGGGTCTTCTCCAGGTTCTTGGTACGTTCCGCGCGCCGCGCTTCCAGGGCTGCCAGGAGCGCATCGCGATGCTTCGGCCAAAGCGCCTGAAAACGGGCTTCGATGGCTGCCGGGACCGGCGTATCAGTGGCTGCCTCCAGCGCCGCCTTAGTTTCGCCCACGTTGAGCCGACTGAAGCGTCCTTCGATGAGCGCACCGCCCGCGGTGATGATCTCTTCGTGCAGACGGTGGTTATCCCCGCCCAGCACTACGATGCGGCCATGGGCAATGACGACCGGATGAGTCAGGGCCGAGTCGTCCGCCACGCAGGCCGAGACGCGGGACAGGTGCTGCGCCCGGCTGCCAAGGGACCAAATTTCGGCGCGCAGCAAGCGCAGGCACATTTGCACCAAGCGATGGTTCAGGTGCGCGAATACCACATCGTCCCGACCGCTAGCCAAGGCGGCATCGAAGACGATGGGGCGAATTTTCCGGTTATGGGGATGGGCCAAGCCATCCAGGCACTGTGCCCAACTGTTGGAGAGCGCTGGCAGACGAAACACGGGGCAGGTCTTGCTCCGGCCGGTGGGATCGGGCCAGAGGCCGTCCACCTCGACCGGAATCAGGGCCGGCTGGCCGGCCAGCTCCAGGCCGACCCGGACGACATTCTCGATATGCTCGGGGGTGAGGTCCAGGTCGCGCTGGGTGATGTGCAACTGCTCGGCGAGCTTCTCCAATTGCTTGCGCAGATCGCGCTCGAACTTGAGCATCCGCCGCGCGGGCTCGGCGTCCTGTTCGGCGCGGGCCGTATCCAGGCGGTGGCGCTTGCCGAGCATGGCTTCCTCGACCTGGCTGGCGATCACCGGGCCGACCTTGCCCAGGTCTTCGCGGATGGTCTCCACCTTGAGCGCGGCGCGCATCAGGAATTCGAGATCGGCTTCCAGATCGCCGACCTTCCCGCCCGTCTGGGTCTTGTCGAAGCCGCGGCCAACAAAGTGATGGATATGCACTTCGTCGGCCTTCTGGCCGTGCCGGTCCACGCGGCCATTCCGCTGTTCCATGCGATTCGGGTTCCAGGGAATCTCGAAATGGATCAGTTTGGAGCAGTGGTTCTGCAGGTTAACGCCTTCCGAAGCCGCATCGGTGGCGAGCAGAATGCGCACCGTCGATTCTCTGGGGTGGGCTTGGAACGCCGCCTTGATGCGCTCGCGCTGGTCGTTGGGCATTCCGCCATAGATCATCTCCAGCCGGCCGGCTTCGGCAAAGCCTTCGCGGGCCAGGAGGTCGAACAGCCATTTCTGAGTGGCTCGGTACTCGGTGAAGAGGATAACGCGTTCCTCGTTCCATTGGCCGCCGGGACGCAGGGTGGTTTTCAGCCAGTCGATCAGGGTTTGGGCCTTGCAGTCCGGGCGCAGGCTGGCCTTGGCGGCATATTCGCTGAGCAGCTTGAGCAGCGCCTGTTCCTCCGCAGAAACGGGCGAAAGCGCCTGGCTGGCCGAGGCGACGACCTCGCCGGTTTCGAGTTCATATTCCTCGTCGTCGGCGTAATCGTCGGAAAAGTCTTCGATGTCACGGGTCGCTGTGCTGACGGCCTTTTTGCCGCCGACTGTAGCGATATGTTTTTCGAGCGTGATGCCGAACGCCGCGGGCGAGGAAAACAGGCGCTTCTTGAGCAGCTTGAGCACGAACTCGGCGGCCATGCGCTCGCCATCGGAAGCGGCGTGCTTGAGGCGGAGTTCCGAATACTGTTGCAGGGCATGATGGGCCTTGCGCTCCTCATCGGTGTAGGGCACTTCCAGATGCTGGACGACCCGCTCGGCGAAACGCCGGCTGCCGTCCCAGCAGAGCTTGAGTTCGGATTTCATGCGCCGGACCATGACGGCATCCAGTTGAGTGCGGTCCGGTGTTACGGCGCGGGCGAAGCGCTGGCTGTCCAGCAGTTCCAAGAGGGCTGCGAAGCTCTCCCGGTAGCCGTTGTGGGGCGTGGCGGACAGGAACAGCTTGTGCTCGAAATGCGGTGCCAGCGAACGAATCGCCAGAGTGCGCATGGAATCGGTGGCGTACTTACCGCGCCCGGACGGGGCAACGTTGTGGGCTTCATCGACGATCAGAAGATCATAGGCCCGCGGGTAGGTCGGCTGGTCGCCGACCGGGAGCGTCTCGCGGAAACTGCGCAACGGGCGTTCCCGCTTGAGGAAGTCGATGGACGTGATTAACCGCGGGAAGTGGGACCAGGGATTGACGTGGATACCGCGTTTGCGGCGCAACTGGCTGATGGATTCGCTGTCGACGATGCGGAATTCGAGGCCGAACTTGTCACGCATCTCCTCCTTCCATTGCACTTGCAGGGAGGAAGGACAAACGATCAGCACCGAGCGGACTCGATGGCGCAGAATCATTTCCCGGATCACGAGGCCCGCCTCAATAGTTTTGCCGAGCCCCACGTCATCAGCAATCAACAGATTGACCCGCGGCATGGAAAGAGCGCGGACTACGGGGTCGAGCTGATATTCGTCGATCTCAATGCCGCTACGGAAAGGCGACTGCAAGGCACGGTCATCTGCCTGGGAAATGGCACCCCAGCGCACCGCATCGAGAAAGGCCTGCAGGCGCTTGGGATGATCGAAGGAATCCGGCTCCGGAAGGGTTGATTTCTCGTGAACCGGAGTAATGGTCAAATGTTGTGTACGGGGGTGGGCTCAGGCGGCGACTTTCTCGACGTCTTCCTGAACTCCATCCTTGAACACGACTCCCTCGATGACTTGGGCTAAACGGGGGATTCCATTCAGTTTCCGCCAGTGCCGCTCGGCGCTTTTCACCAGCATGAACACCATCGCGAGGATACTTCCCCGTGACACGCAGCCTCGCGTTTTGGCGGTTCTGAACCGGACCGTGGCAAAGGTGGATTCGATCGGATTGGTGGTCCTTAGGTGAATCCAGTGCTCCGCCGGAAAAGCGTAGAACGCCAACAGCGCCTCCCGATCCTTTTCCAAGCACGCCACCGCCTTGGGATACTTGGACCGATACCCCGTCAGGAAACGATCAAACGCTTTCTCCGCCTCCTGCCGGGTCGCGGCCATCCAGATTTCGTGCAGCGCGGCTTTGGCTTTGGGTTGCTGACTCTTGGGCAGCTTATTCAGCACATTGGCCGTCTTGTGGACCCAACAGCGCTGGCCACGGGTGGTCCCGTACACTTGTGGTAAGGCTTTCCAAAAGCCGAGGGCGCCATCCCCGGTGGCCAGGTGCGGATTGACCGTGAGGCCCCGGGCCTTGAGATCCAACAGCACCTCGCGCCAGGACGCCTCGCTCTCCCGATAGCCATCGGCCAACGCCAGCAACTCCTTTCGGCCGTCCGCCGTAGCCCCAATCACCACCAGAATGCATTGGGCCGCATCCTCCAGCCTCACCCCGAAATGGATGCCATCCACCCAAAGATACACATAGCGCCGGTTCGACAAATCCCGCCGCGACCAGCGTTGATGTTCGTCCTTCCACGTCTCTTTCAAACGGCTGATGGTGCTCGCCGATAGCCCCGGCGCATCCCGGCCCAGCAACGCCGTCAACGCTTCCTGAAAATCCCCGGTCGAGATCCCTTTCAGGTACAACCAGGGCAACAGGTCCTCAAGGCTCTTGGTCCGCCGAAGGTAGGGCGGCAGAATCGCCGAGGTAAACCGGATCGTCTTCGCCCGGTCCCGCACCCGCGGCACCGTGACCTCGACGGCGCCGACGCCGGTTTGGATGGACCGCGTCGGCAGATGACCGTTCCGCACCACCCGCTGGCGGCCGTCCGCCGTCTTCTCGTCCTTGAACCGTTCCAGAAAGGCGGCCACCTCCGCTTCGATCGCCGCCGCCAGCATCCGCTGGGCGCCTTCCCGCAGCAGTTCCGTCAGGGCATCGGCAACCGGGGCGGGTGTCCCTGGATTCTTCAGCGGAATGACTTTATCTTCATGCATGGCGTATTCGCTCCTCTCAACAGGAATTGATGACCTCGAAGACCATCAAGAATACGCCGCCTACCTCAGCCCCTCATCCACAACTTTCGAGCATAACTCGGCGGATGGCGCTTCGGTCGATTATTTGAGCTCGCCGAGCGATGCAAAGGGATGGCGCGCAGGCTTCTTCTGGCATATGAGAAATAGCCATGAACAATTGCTTGTATCGCAGAACACCGCAACGTGCACGGGCGACAAAGCCGGTGACGGGGAGGCCATCGGATACGATAACAATCACAACACCTTTGCTTTCGATAGTGCGCGAACGGTTGCCGCAGCCTCACCGAATTCGGTCACCGTTCCGGGCGCATTGCAAACAGTTCAAGAGGGCAAAGACATTAGTAGCGTGCTAAGCAGCTATTACATTGGCCACTGGGTGCAGATCGCGCAAGGCCGAGGTCTCGGGCAGACGCGCAAGGTGGTCAGCTACAGCACCGATAGCGGCACCGGCAACGTCACCTTCACGGTTTCTCCCGCTTGGGATGTTACGCCAGACAGCTCCAGCCGCATCATTGTGGGGCGTGAGTACTGGCAGGTCTATACGGTCGATAATTTCATCGACCACCGTACACCGTTGTGCCAAAAGAGCAACGCCAATGCGCCGAGAGGAGGTGTGATCGGGTTGTGGGCGCATACGGCAGACTCCGCCGTCGAAGGCAATCGCCAATACGACACGGATGGTATCACGATGCAGCAACTCTATCGGGCAGACGCCCCGGTTGTGATGCTCCACACTGGTGTTGAGATTCGCGGCAACGTCGTTGACCACGAGTACGATTGGAACTCTCCATGCAGCTTAGCGGGGTTCAAAGGGAACATCGGCGCGTCGCCCACGCCGGCATCACTCCCGCCCGTCATTAGCCACGGGTTGTCAGTTGCTCGAAACACGTTTACTGAGGTTGATGGCTTGCGGAGCGGGGCTTTGGAAATGTCGCTCGGGTGGTGGGGTGGTCCGTCGCCCGGGGGCTGGCGTTTGGTCAACAATGCGCTGATCCATCACAATGAAATTAACGACATCATCGGTCCCCCGCCAGCGGGAAGCTGTCAAAACATATCCCATCAAGGGCAAGTTAGGGCTGGTATCAACGTCTTCAACGCCGTGGCTTGGCGCTCGGTGCTCTACGGCAACACCTGCAACAACGTCACCAATCCGCTGATCGACAACGGTACCCAAACGGTACGTGTCTGCCCAGACGGCGCGACCGCAAACTCCTGCGAATGCGTAGGTCAACCGGCAGACTTAAGCGTTACGTCTACGGTCGACAAGAACAGCGTGGCTCCCGACGGCGAAGTGACCTACACCGTGACGGTCAGCAATACGGGTACGACATCGGCGACGGATGTGTCGCTGAGCATGGACTTCACCCCGGGCGTGGAGATTACGGCGTACCAGGCCAACGGGGGGTGTTATGTGCAGGTCGGCACGTGTAACTTAGGCTCGATCGGTCCTGGGCAGAATGCCACGGTGACCTTAACGGGCCGAGGAGTCACGGTCGGTAATTCGCTGGGGACCTTTTCGGTCACCACCAAGTCCGGCGACGACAACCTTGCGAATAACGGCAGCAAAGTCAGCGTGGAAGTCTTCCCGTAGCGCAGCCGGTACCGGCGATTCCGTGGGTGTTTAGCGGGCTGCTCGGCGGCGTGTAGGTGCTTATTGCATTGGTGTCAAGTCCCGTACCTTCGCGCCCCAGTTGCCGCCAGACCTTGCGCGTGCCGTAGACCTGGAAGTTCTCGTCGTACTACACCCGGCGGATGTCCCTCGAGAGCTCGATGGCGCGCTGCGCTCGCGGCGGCAACCGGGCCGGATTTGCCTGCCGCGCCTTGGGCTCGTAGTACACCGAAGGGGCGATCGGCAACTGAGCACAGATCGGCTCGACCCGAGCGTTCCTCTGGGTCACGCGCTGCCTGCCGCACCCATTTCCGCAGCGTCTCCGCAGCGCAGCCGGAACGTTCTTGCCGAGCGCCTTGAGTGAAAAGTACAAACGGACGGAGAAAGAGCTGGTATGACAGAGGTTATTTCCAGCCAAGACACTGACGCAAATTCCTGGTAGCCGGAAATACCGCCGTTATCATCGGCACGAGCCCCATGTGCAGGCGGCGATCAAGCAAGCGGTTCAACAAAGCCAGATCCCTAAACGGGCGAGCGCATACGTTTAGGCACAGCCTTGCCAGTCCTTGGCTGCAAGCCCATTACGATATTCGTACCATTCAAGAGTTGCTGGGGCACAGCGATGTGAAAACAACTATGATTTGCCGCCATACAGTGCCCAGCTTGACGCTTAAGGAGGCGAAGAGTCTTTTGGACTTCTGATAATCGATTGTCAGCGCACGGGTTAACTAATGGCGATGCTGATCCGGAACAGCCATTCGAGCGGATTGGTGAGTAGAGGCCAATGACCGCAAAGGCCGAAAAGCGGAAATTTCCACCACCGGCCCTACCGGTCGTTCAGGTTACACAATGGACGTTGGAACATTCGTCGTCAAAGAACTGGTCTACGCCTACGCGATGTGGATCAGCCCGAATGACCTTTCATCTAAAGGTCATTCGGGCTTAGGACTCAATGGTCACCAAACCACACGCCGACCCGCTTCATCCAAGAAAGACGCCGGTCAAACGGCGAATGAACGAGACAAGAATGAGCCGCACTAAAGATCCCGTTACCGGACTGACTCCCCAGCAGGAGCGTTTCGTTCAGGAGATTTTACAAAACCCTGAAATCAGCCAGTCCGAAGCCTATCGGCGCGCATATCCGCTAAGCCGGAAATGGGCTGAAAAGACGGTTTGGGAAAAGGCCTCTGTCCTGGCTGCCAATGACAAGGTAAAGGCAAGGTTGAGAGACCTGCGCCTGATGGCCCAGGAAGTCGCCGTGTTGGACGAGGCTCGCGTTTTGAGGGAAATCGCTCGGATCGGCCTCGCCGATCCTCGAAAGGCGTTTGATGCCATCGGCAACCTTCGTCCTGTCCATGAATGGCCCGACGATCTCGCCGCGGCGGTCGCGAGCGTCAAGGTCACCGGACAACCCGGGAAAGAGGGTGAACCGATCACGACCATCAAAGAGATCCGGTTTTGGGACAAGAACGCCGCTCTGGAGAAGCTCTGTCGGCACTTGGGACTCTACGAGAGAGACAACCGGCAGAAAGCCGGGCTGTTCGATGGCGTGCCGCGGGAGACCTTGAAGATGATCGAGGCGAAATTACGCCAACTGACGAGTAGAGTGCACTGAACTCGGTTTCCATTCGCCAATTAACAGTTTGGTTTGCACGGAAACTGTGTTTCGCGAGGCGACCTTAACAGCAATCTTAACGCCCGATTTCACACCGAAAGCGACATCATCGCGATCGGTGCTGGCGATAGTTTTCGCGGAAGGTTTCAGGGGAAAGGTTTCAGCGAAATCGGCCCTCGTGCGAAGCGCGACGGCTGGGTCAGAGAGCTCTCTGCGAAGATCGCCCAGAAGACCCAAGATCCAGTATGCAAAGAAGCGGTACGCAGCGAGGTACGCACGAAAAACCGCCGTCCCGAAACGCGAATTCATCGAAGGGAACGCGGGGAAATGCAGACCGGTAGCGTTCGCGCACATCGTCTGGAATCGTCTTGGAGGTCCAAAACCGAAGAGAACCCGCTGAAGCGAGCGCCACCGTAGTCTCTTAGGAAAGGCTGAACGCGTCCGGAAACGGAAACCCAGAGTCCCTAAGTACGATCATCTCAAGGTTGGCCTGACCGGTCGCTTTTAGTAGGCTCTTTTTCCCTTCCTATGGCGCGTTGGGGGTACCCTCGAGCTGGCGCTGTCGGCCATACATAGGTTTTTTGAAATTGTTTAATGGTAATAGACAGCTGAGTTCCGGATGGTCGGCAATTGGATGAATGGGAATTATCGGTTCGTCTGGATTAGCCCCCTGTACCTATAAATGTTTTAAGCCGATGTACTGTGTGGTGGCCGACCTACACGATAATCCGCCCGACAACAGATGAATCTGTTTCGCAAAACTGGGTAGCATTCCGATTAGTTGGGATCAAAGTTGGGATCAAAAAGCAAAAGGCCGGTTTGATACCGGCCTTTTGTTCATCCAAGTCCCTGATTTCATTTGGTCGGGGCGAGAGGATTTGAACCTCCGACCACCTGCACCCCATACAGGTGCGCTACCAGACTGCGCTACGCCCCGTGAAGGCGACAATAATACCGCGTTTATGAATTCTAAGCAAAATCCGAGAATCGCCGATCGCGTAGTTGGTTTCAAACCGGCGGTGCGGCTTTATTCAATCCGCTCACCTTGCGGCATGATGGTTATCGGCGTGTTGATGGCGGCCGTAATGATTGATGTCACAGTACAGGGAATCCGGATCGCATCCTTCGCACTCGAGCTGTAAGGTGCAATGACCGATGCCGTAATTGCTCCGGATCATCTCCTTGATTTCATGTTGTATTAACGCGGCCTGGCTGATCAGAACGTCGTCGATGACGATATGCGCCGATAGAAAGCGAAAACTTTTCGAGATGCTCCAAACATGGAGATCATGAACGCCCTTTACGCCTTCGACTTGAAGAAGATCGCGCACCATGGAGCTCATTTCGATATCGCGAGGCGTGCTTTCCAATAAAATGTCGACGGTCTCTCGCAAGATCACCCAAGCGTTCCAGAGGATGAGCAGACCGATCAGGACACTGGCCAAGGGATCGAGCCAATAAAAGCCGGTAAACCAGATTCCGATGCCGGCGAGGACCGCTCCGGCCGTCGAAAATACGTCTCCCAGCAAGTGAATAAAGGCGCTCCTGATGTTTAAATCGTGCTCGGCGCCGTGGCTGACCAACCATGCCGTTACGACATTGACGACGAACGCCGCAGCGCCGACGGCGATCAAGATGTCGGCGGCAACGGGCGGCGGAGACACGAAACGTTCGTAGGCCTCATAAAATATTCCAGCCGAAATCAGGGTCAGCGTCGTGGAATTAATGAGGGCGACAAGAATGCCGACACGATGATAACCAAAGGTTTTTCCGGCATGGGACGGCTGCTCGGCCAAATGAAGCGCATACCATGACAGCACCAATGCAAGAACATCCGTCAGGTTGTGTGCCGCATCGGTCAATAGCGCCAAGCTGTTCGCAATCAGCCCCGCCAGGACTTCAAAGATGACGAACGCGATGGTCAGAGCGGCCGAGAGTCCCAATCGGAATTTTGCACGCCCTCCGATCGTATCGACATGAACATGCGTGTGTCCGCCCGCCACGGCCTGACCTATAACTTAAGCTCGGATGTGCATTGAGGGCAGCGTGTCGCCTTCAGTGCGACTGCCGACAGGCAATAGGGACACTCTTTTATAGCCGGAGCCGCAGACGGCGCTTCACGCCGCAATTTGTTGATGCTCCGGACCAGCAAGAAAATCGAGAAAGCCACGATCAAAAAACTGATTACCGAATTGAAGAAAACGCCGTAATTGATGGTAACGGCTCCAGCCCGCTTGGCCTCAGCCAGAGACGCGTACGGGCCGGTTGTTGCACCATCCCTGAGTACGACGAAAAGATTCGAAAAATCGACATTCCCCAACAACAAACCAATTGGCGGCATGATGACGTCGTCCACCAACGATTTTACGATGGCACCGAAAGCAGCCCCGATAACGATGCCCACCGCCATATCGACGGCATTGCCACGCATGGCGAATTCTTTGAATTCTTTTAACATCTGGTTATCTTCCTTATGGAACTGGTTACGTCTTGACGCAATCCTAAAATCACCCCGCCGATTGTCGCAAGTCGAATACGCATGTCACAATGCGTTCTACCGTTCCATTCTAACCTGAGTTAGACATCCATTATTTGCTTGCCGCATTTAGACGAGGACACGACAGCTTCGATTCGTCTATCGAGCGGTAAGCGAACACCTCCGGAATCTCCGTATGCAATATCGAAAATTTTTCAATCTGGCCCTAGTAGCCAATCTCGTTTGGCTCTCTCCTTCCAATGCGGACAGCACTATCGAATTCAACGTGGAAGAAGGACAAAAGAGGTCTGTTCAACCGGTTGTCGTCAAAGATGGCCAAATTATGGTCAAAGGCGCCGGCGGCGATCGCAATCTGGACATTTTTTATCAGCGGGCAAATGAACAGCTGGTCTTGATCGACCACAAGAAGCAGCAGTTCACGCCGATAACCGAAGAAAAGATCGATCGGATTGCTCGTCAAACCCAGGATCTTCAACCGGTTCTTCAAGGTTTGGGCGATCAACTCAAGAAACTGTCACCGAAGCAACGAGCTAAATGGGAGGACATGCTGGGAGGGATCTCCATAGATCAGCTCGGTTCCGCCGAAAATCCGGCGAATGACTCGCGCCTCGTAAAGACGGGACGAGCCAAGCAAGTGGCCGGCATCAGCTGCGAACAGCTGGACGTACTGAAGGGGGCGACCAAGCTGGCAGAAGTATGCCTCGCGAATCCATCATCGATGCAGTTATCCACGGATGATTACGCAACGATTCGCTCGCTCCTCGCTTTCACTCAGCGAATAGCCGCAAAAGCACAAGGCTTCGCGAGCCAGTTCGGAATATCGCTACCGCCGATCGAACTCAGCGATTTGGCCGGCGTTCCGGTCGAAATGGTGGACTTTTCCGGCAAGCATCCCACCGTTATGGCTCTGAACCGGATAACCGACTCGATATCCCCCGACGATCGTCCGCAGGTGCCTTCCGGTTATCAGCCGCAAGAGCTTACGCTTTGGCGGTAGCCCATTCGCATTCCGACCGAACGATTCGGCTTTGACCACCGTGGTGGGAATCCGGGTTTGGAGCATTGACCCCGAACCCGGATACGCCTCAACCGCCGTCTGTGGCTAAGATCAATGCGCTTCGCGCATCTTCCAAACCGACGAACTCCTTGCCCGAGTTCACCGCTTTTTGAAGATGCTCCACAGCTGCCGCACGCTCGCCTTTCTTGAGGTAAATCATACCGAGGTGGTATTGGTAAATCGGCACGTCCGGAGATTTCTCGGCGGCTTTCAACTGTAAAGGCAAAGCCTTTTCGTACGCACCCTTTTGGTAATAGATCCAAGCCAGCGTGTCCCAAAACACCGGCTCCTCGGTCTTATCGAACTCCTTCGCAAGCTCGAAAGCCCGATCGAGCTTGTCTTTCCGAGAATGGTCAAGGCTCAGCAAACTGGCAAGATTGTTCCGGGCGAGCATGTTGCCGGGGTTTAGCTTGAGAATGGTTTCGTACTGTTTGATCGCGTTTTCATAGTCCCCGGAAATTTCATAGACCCGCGCCAAGTTCATGAGGACGGTGGGTTCCCCAGGCAGTGCTTCGAGTGCCCGATGATAGGTTTTGAGCGCCAGGTCCCGTCTGCCCGTTTGTTCGTAATAAGCGCCGAGATTTGCATAAGGGAGCAACCAACGGGGGTTGGACTGAATGGCCATGTTCAGAAACTTGACGGCTTCCATTTCTTGCTTTTCGCCCAGGTAATACAATCCCAGCAATTGGTGGGCACCCGCATGTTTCGGATTGTTGCTGAGAACATTGGTGATTCGTTCCACGCCCTTTTCGGCCTGCCCTTTTTCGACATAACTTCCAAAAATCGCTTTCAGAATCTCATAATCGTTTTTGGATTTTCCAAGCGATTCCTCATATTCGGCCAATGCCAAGTCATATTTTTTCTGGCTCTGATAAAGCTTGCCCAAAAGGAAGCCTCCGGTTGGATTTTCCGGAAACTCCGCTTTGATCCGCTTCAAAACCGTCTCCTGCTCCGCAGTCCTCCCGGCTGCCGCCAAAATTTCCGACTTGAGCACCAGCGCATCCAGACTAGCCGAGTGCCGTTTTTGGAACTCGTCGATCTTTTCCAGCGCTAACGAGTAATTCTTTTGCCCCGCCAAAAAGTCGATCAGATTCTTGTATGCCTCGAATTTATCGGGATTCGCCGCCACGGCTTTCTCGAGACTTTCTTGCGCGAGCACCGGCTTACCGTCGAGCGTATGCGCAGCGGCCAACAGCTTGAGTATTTCCCACGAATCGGGCTGATCTTTGAGCAACGAACGAAAGGCCGCGACCGCCTTTTGGCCATCCTTGCGGAATAAGGCAATGCGCCCCCGTAGCAAGAGCCCTTGGCGGTCCCCCGGATTCGCCTCCAGAACTTCATTGATCCATGTAGCGGCCTTGTCGACTTGTCCTTCGGCCAAAGCGAGCAAGGCCAAACGGTTTTTCGCTTTCAAGGCATCCGGAGCATATTTTTTCAAGGCAATGATCTCTCGATAGAGCCGCTCTGCTCTATCGGTTTCCCTGCGTTGCTCGTGAAGCCTCGCCAAGGCGAAGCGCAGGTCCGGTTTTTCTGGATAAGCCTCGATCGCTTCGGCAAGCTCGGTGACCGCCTCGTCGGATTTGCCGGATTTTGCCAAGAATTCCGCAAGCAAGATGTAACGCTGACTGTCGTCGCGGCTGGCCTGAATGGCTTCGCGATAGACCCGCTCCGCGTCGCTCCAGCGTTTTTGTCGAATATAGAATTCGGACAATAGTTTCCGGTGCTCCAGGTTGGCGGGATCGCCGGATATCATCTCTTTATAGATATTTTCGGCCTTTTCGAGCTTTTTCATCTGAGCGGCGAGCTTGGCCAGCCCAGATTGCAGCGAGGTATCGCCCGGATTTGCGCTTACTCCCCGCTCTAAAACTTTCTCGGCTTCATCGAGGTTGTTCTGTTGACTGTGGAGCATCGCCAAAACGAAAAACGCCTCGGCGCGGGACGGCTGCTCCGCCGTGATGCGGCTGAGTTCGTCGATAGCAGCGGCTTGATCGCCTTTGAGACTCGATAAACCCGCATTCACCATTCTTGCATCGATATCCTCGGGCTTAACGCTCAAAACGGCTCTCAACAGAGCGTCGGCTTTATCGAGCTGCTTGCCCAGCATATAAAGTTTCGCCAGCCTGACTTTGACGTCCAGGTCGTTCGGATCGAGCTCGCCGGCCTTTTGATAGAGGGCGAAGGAATCTCGCCAATTCTTCTGCGCTTCTTCTATTTGCCCCAAATAGAAGTAAGGCTTGGAGACCTTGGGATCGATCTGCAAGACGTTTTTGAACTCGATCTTGGCCTTATCGAAATTCCGCTGTTCGAGGTATTTTTTTCCTCGCTCCAGATGCTCGGCCTTGCGCTCTTCGGCGCCGCCGCACCCGGTCAGAACGTTGATTACACTCAGTGAGAGACCTAAGAAAGCTAATGTCCTGATCAGCATGGATATCGTCCCTAATGTATTTGCGGTTGAAATCAGCTCGAGTTCTCGATCTCGAGCACGATACAGCGGACTTCCGGAAATTCGCCAGGTTTCCCTGGGGTGTGCGGGCGCATCGCCGCTCCGAGAGTCCTGATGACAACAGCTTTGTAACGCGAAAGAGACCGCAGCCATCTCCTTGGCTCCATCTCCTTCCGCAATCTGGATTGTTACGGGCGTGAAAAATGTAATAAGCTGTAGTATTCTCCGACTATACCGTTACATACGGTCATGGTCCATGGGATACGGACCGATTCATCCGTCCGGTCTCTCGTAACATCGTGTAGATGCGCATATGAAAAATGGATTTTTGGCTTTTGCGCTAACCCTTCACTTCGCCTTCTCGGTATCCGCTGCTCAGGCTCCTGCCTCCTTATCGGCCGACTCATCGGCGTCCGTGCCTCCCGATTATATCGTCGGCGCCGGGGATGTTCTGGAGATCTCCGTCTGGAAAGAAGACGGGCTAACGAAGCAGACCTTGGTACGTCCCGATGGCGGAATTACCTTCCCTTTAATCGGTGAGTTGGCAGCGGGAGGTCTGACCGTCCGTCAGATCAAATCCGAAATCGCCAAAAGACTCTCCGATTTCTTTGCCGAGCCGGAAGTCAGTGTCGCTGTCATCAATTTGAACCACAAGATTTATGTGGTTGGCAGAGTCAACAAGCCTGGTGAATTCGTTACCCCGAATCAGGTTTCGGTCATGCAGGCGTTGTCGATGGCTGGCGGCCTGACGCCTTTTGCCGACGATGACGATATCAAGATCATACGCCGGATAGGCGAAAAGGAGGTGGCGTTACCCTTCGACTACGATGAAGTCGCCAATGGAAACGCGTTGGAGCAAGACATCCTGCTGCAAAGAGGAGACGTTGTAGTGGTTCCGTGATGTCGCACGAGTTATCCCTGTATCGATCGACGAAATTCCTGACGCTGCCGACTCGTTTGATTGGCTCTGACAGCCATGCATAACGCAAAACCGGTCAACGCCATAAGCAATAAAGGACGAGGAAACCCTCCACTCTACATCACGTGGATCATCGGATTACTTATCGCAACGGACGTCAATGCAGTGGAATATACCTTCCAAGCGGATGCCAACGTGGAAGAGGAGTACAACACCAATATCTTTCTCACACCCGGCCCACATACCGATGTCTGGGGCACGAAACTCGGCCTGAACACACAATTCTCGGCCGCTGAAGAAATATGGAAGCTCGACGGAAGTATCCGTCTCGACAATTATTTTTACGATCAAAAGGGCTTGAATACCCTGAATCAATTCGTTTCCTTGACCGGCAGTTATTTCGTCACCGAGCGTAGCCAATTCGCTCTTCGAGGCGATTACATCAGGGATTCGAGCCGAACTTCGTTCATTGAAACCAACGATCTGGTATTCGAGCAAGTCAGGAGAAACAGGCAAACGATTAACCCGTCGTGGACATATTATTTGAGCGAAGACACCCGGCTTGGTCTGAACTATCAATATGACAACACCGAATATCGGAACAACGACAATACCGCCTTTCCTCATTATCAAATCCATTTCGGCTCGGTCGGTGTGGTTCATGAATACAGCGAATACTTAAAGATGAATGGTTCGTTCTCCTACACGAGCTATTCGGCACCGGAAAGCACGACTTTCATCCCAGGAACCTTGGATTTCCAAATATTCCGTGTTCCCGGAACATATGAAAATCGCACTGAAGAAATCATGATCGATTACGCCACGGCCATCGTCGGATTCTCCTATTCCATCGACGAAACATTCGACGTCAGCCTTGCCGCCGGCGGCCAATACAACAAGACCGAAGCCGGCTCCCGAACGATTTTCAGAACTGCGTTCGGTGATCCGATACTCGATGATGGTGAGCACATCAGCAGCAGCTCTTTGACTTATCTGATAGACGCGAGCGCAACCAAGCGCTTCGAAGTGGACGAACTGAACCTCGACTATGCGCACACGGTCAGCCCGAACATTTACGGGAACTTGATCGAGGCTGATACGGTCACGCTAACTGGAAAGCACAAATTTACGCCGACACTGACCGGCTCGACTCAATTTTCTTACACGGACCGCAAGACAGCCGACCAGCGCAACGTAGAGCTCAATCGCCAACTTTTTCGTGCCAGGAGCGAACTGATCTGGAATTGGAGCGAAAATTGGTCAGCGATCGCGTCGTATCAGTACAGTCGACAGGAGATCGATGTCATCTCGAATATTCCCGAATCACACGCCGCTTATCTGACCATCCGCTATCGATGGGATAAGCTACAGTACTGACCGATAGCGAGGGAATCATGGAAGAAAAAGGACTTCACGACTACATGGCCGGGTTCAAGCGCAGCAAATCCCAATTTGCGGCAATTCTGACCGGCATCTTGTTTCTGACCCTCTTGCTCGCCGTCCTGCTTCCGCCGACTTACCGCTCCACCGCAACGATTCTGATCGAAGAACAGGAAATACCGCCCGAGTTGGTACGCTCGACCATCACGACCTATGCCACGCAGCGGCTGCAAATGATCAGCCAGCGGGTCATGACGCGCAGCAACCTGAACAAAATTATCGAGAAGTTCGACCTATACGCCGACGCGCGGCAACGGCTAACGGAAGAGGAAATCATCAAGCGAATGCGTGACGATATAGCACTGGACACGATCAGTGCCGACATTATCGACCCTCGTACCGGCAGGCCGTCTACCGCAACGATTGCCTTCACGCTGGCTTACGATAGCCGCAATCCGGATCTCGCCCAGCGCGTCGCCAACGAAATCACTTCGCTTTACCTGGAGGAAAACCTCAAGACTCGCACTCAAAGGACCGCTGAAACCTCGGATTTCCTCAAGGAAGAAACCAGGCAGATGGGGGATTATGTTTCGGTCTTGGAGAAAAAACTGGCCGACTTCAAGGAGCAGAACCTGAACAGCCTGCCCGAACAGAAACAAATCAATATCGAGCTCATGGATAGAACCGAGCGCGAATTAATGCAGATTGACAATGAAATTCTTTCCCTCGAAGATCGGAAATTCTATCTGGATGGCCAATTGGCCCAAATAAAACCCGATGTTCCGGTCATCTCTTCAACCGGAGAGCGCATTCTGAGCCCTCAGGACCGGTTGAAGAGTCTCAAGACGGAGTATTTGGCCATGGTAAGCCGCTATTCTGACAAACACCCCGACGTCGTCAAAGCTCGCTTGGAAATCGCTTCGCTCAAAATGGATGCAGGCGACTCGGACAGCGGGTTGGAAATGGCCAAGCATCTCGCCCAGCTGGACGGTCAGTTAGCGTCGCTCCGGGAAAAATATTCCGAAAATCACCCGGACATCGTCAATTTAAGAAAACAGATTTCCGCATTGGAGGCGGAACTGAGAAAGGCGCAAACGACCCGCGCAGTCCGGGACATTGCAGCCAGCCAGCCCGAAAATCCTGCCTACATTACGCTGCAAGCCCAGCGTGACGGCACTCTTCAGGATTTGCGGGTTCTGAGACAGCGGCGCGAGGAAGTCAAGGCAAAACTCGGCGCATACGAAAGCCGATTGCTGCAAAGCCCCAAAGTGGAACGGCAATACCTGGAGCTGGTCAGGGATTATGAAAATGCCACCGCCCGTTACCGCGAGCTGAGGGCCAAGGCGATGGAAGCCGAAGTGGCCGAGCAGCTCGAGAAAAAAAGCAAGGGTGAGCGGTTTTCCATTATCGAGCCTCCGCTGTTGCCCGAGAAACCGATCAAACCGAACCGGCCTGCGATTGCTTTTCTTGGCGTGATGCTGGCGATCGCGGGAGGATTCGGTTACGTGCTGCTGATTGAAAACATGGACAAGTCCATACGAGGAGCGAAATTGATAACGGGGCTGGCCGGCGGACCGCCGCTTGCCGTCATCCCCTACTTCGAAACCGATGAGGATATCTCACAGCAGCAGAAAATGAGGAGCGTCGGCATGTTGGCGGGCCTCGGTTTTATCCTGCTGATTTTGGCTCTGGTCCATTGGCTCTGGATACCGCTGGACGTCCTGTGGTTCAGGGGTTTACGCAAGATGGATTCGCTTTTAAGCTGAGCTTCTGAGATTCGGTTGCGCTGCAACCATCACCCGAATCGGCCGCTTTCGACACTGACGACGGATCGGCCGGTTCCCGAAACCAACCTAACCAGGGAAGGATATAACTATGGAAAGCATCGGTAGAGCATTCGGACAACAGCAGCACCAGGATTCCGCAGTGGCCAGCCCACAAATCCCCAAGGCGGATCTGGTTTCATTGGAAAACATCCAGTACACGCAAACCAGAACCGTAACGCTCTCGAGGGAGTTGCTGCGCCGCCAACGCGTTATCGCCGGCTATAGCCCCTGTGCCTTCGTGGACGCGTACAAAATCCTCCGTACCCGGGTCCTACATAAAATGCGCGAACAGGGCTGGAACACCCTGGCGATAACCAGCCCCGGGCCGGGCTGCGGAAAAAGTCTCACCGCCATCAACCTCGCGCTCAGCATCGCCCTCGAGGCTCACCAAACCGCGCTGCTGGCCGATGCCAACCTCAGAGATCCCACCATTCATCGTTATCTGGGTATCGACCCGGTCGCGGGCTTAAGCGATCACTTGATGGACAACGTTCCCATATCGAAAATCCTGATCAATCCGAAAGGCATAGGCCGTTTTGTCATTCTGCCGGGGAAACGGCCGATATTTAATTCTTCGGAACTCGTTGCCTCGCCGAAAATGGCACAGCTGGTGAAAGAACTGAAGCAGCGCTATTCGTCGCGATTTGTCATATTCGACCTTCCCCACTTAGGAACGGCGGACGCGTTGTCTTTTACGCCTTATGTCGATGCCGTGGTATTAGTCGTTGAGGAAGGGAAAACGACGCAGGACGAACTCTCCCAAGCCATAGCGGCTCTTCAAGACACCGCGCTGGTCGGTCTGGTCTTGAATAAAGCGGAAAACGGCTCGGTGGAATAGTCGCCGAGACCAAAGCTTACGCCGGACTTTATATCCTTTGCCTTGGCTGGCGAGGGAGAGGAGTTTTTTGCCTAATGCTATTCAAGCAGTTTCTTGACGCTTACGGGTGCCAAAGTCGAATAGCTTCACGGGCCAATATCAACTTGACTTTTCCGGTTCCATTCTCCGGATCGTTAAACCGTTTCCGTCTCGGACGAGTTCGAAATGACTATTCGAATCGGCGGATCTGTGCACATTATTTCCGACCAGTGCGCAGCGATCTTTAAACTCGTCGAGCGATTTTCTCGCGAATATCTCGGATTCATAAGGCCCCATTACGCCTTCCCGCGTCAGAAAGAACCATTCGGTTCTCCCGGTTGTACTATTACGTTCCCAGAAGACACGATCAGCTTTATACATGGCTTTATTTTTCTACTGTCTAGCGTTACCAACAGGTCCAACCACGCGGCAACACCTAATTAGTTAGCAACTGATTCCAGCAGATGCTCGAGACATGGGCTGAAAAAATATAACATAAGCTCTTAACGCTCGTCTTATTATAAAAACGTCCGCATAGACGTGTCGCGGCAGTATTCTGCCAACTCCGAAAGGGCTGGATAGGTGTCTTTCAATTCATATTCCCGCAAGTCATTTACTTCGCCGGAAGGTCAATCGTAGCTCTTTTTCCTGGCGGCTGCGAGGAGCAAGAATACGCTCCGAATTTCCCGCTGACGCCGGAAGAAGCTTCTCGCTTATCCTGGTCCAATATAACAATACCTTTTCGGAGGCAGGTGTTATCAAATCGAGACAAAGAGCTTGTCGGCGGCGGAAAATTAACGGCTTACATCCTTGATACTACACTTTAGCCGTCACGCTCCGCCAAACCTGAGCTAGGGAGTTTTAATCCGCATGAATCGGCTGGTCCGAATTGCTAGAAACCCGTGGATACTAACCGTCACGGCAGCGCTCATGCTTTATGCGCTTGCCGGGTTTTCATTCGTCCCCTATCTCGTGCAGCGTTATGTTCCCGAAATCGCCGCCACACAGCTTAAGCGCGATGCTTCCGTCGGCAAAGTCGCCTTCAATCCGTTCACATTCACTTTCGAAGCCCAGGATTTCAACCTGAATGACTCGAATGGCCAACCCGTCTTTCGATTTGCCCGGTTGTTCGTCAACTTCGAATTGGAAAGCATATTTCGGCGTGCGTGGACGCTTGCCGATTTCCGCCTTGAAGCCCCTTCACTGAGGGCGATAGTCGAACAAGACGGAAAACTCAATCTGGCCAAAATCGCCGAAGCCGCGCCAAAGTCCGAAGAACCCGAAAAGCCCGACGAGCCCCTGCCCCGCCTTCTGGTCAAGCATCTCGCATTGACGAGCGGTTCGGTGGAATACGCCGATTACTCGAAGGACGCCGACATAACGGAAACGGTGAGTCCGATCGATTTGGAGCTCAATACGCTCACGACCCTGCCGGAGAAAACCGGCACTTATGAACTCGCTTTCAAGCTTCCGGACGGCGGAACTCTCGAATGGCGGGGAAATCTTTCGCTGGAACCGATTCTTTCCGACGGCGACGTACGGCTCGACGCTTTCAACTTGGCGCTCCCCTGGAAATTCCTCCGGGACCGCCTCAATCTGGCCGAACCGTCCGGCCGGGCTGCGTTGTCGGCGCATTATCGGTATAGCCAGAGCCCCGAAAAGACCGATCTGTCGGTGACCAATCTGGGGCTGACGCTGTCAGGGCTCCGCTTCGCCATGCCCGATACGGCCGATCCGATCCTCGCTTTGGAGAAGATCGAAGCCGGTAATGCCAGTTTCGACCTGGCCAGCCGATCGCTTAACGTACCCTCCTTCATCATCCAGAACGGCCAGGTCAACGCATCGGTCGACGCAACCGGGTCGTTGAACTGGCAGAATCTGGTGAAAGAGGACGCGAACGGTACCGCTTCGAATCCGGCCGATCCGCCGCCCGACGCCGAGCCCGCCCCCCCCTGGAAGCTGGCGGTCGAAAATTTCAAGATCGCCGATGTCGGTCTCGCTTATGCCGATGCCAGCCGCCGGTCGCCTTATGTCGTTTCGGTCGACCGGTTCGGTCTCGATCTCAAGGCCACGGCCGAAGTCGGCGCGGGTACGCCCAAAGCAAATCTCGACGGGCTGACGGCCGTTCTGAACGGAATCGCCCTTACCGAACCTGATTCTTCCGATCCCTTGGCCGCTTGGGATCAGTTCGAACTGGCGGAAGGGCAAGTGGGCCTCGAAAAGCGCGAGGCAACCATTGGACGGGCCGCACTTAGAGGCGGCAAGGCTCAAGTCGTCCGCGACAAGACCGGTACCATTCATTTGGCCGAACTCTTCGCGCCTAAGTCGGGCGATACCGGCGCGGAAACGCCTGCTGCCGAAGCCCCTGCCGAATCCAAGGGACAGCCGTGGCACTTCGCGCTCAACACATTCACACTGGAGGGATTCGATCTCGGCGTCGTCGACCATAGCTTCTCTTCCGAAGTCGCCTACGATTTCGAGGACATCAATATCGGCCTCAAGAGCATCACCAACGATGGCGAGACACCGGTCGAGTTCGATACCAACCTCAAGGTCAAACAAGGTGGCGCGCTGAAGGCGACCGGCACCGCATCTCCCACGGGCGATCGGGCGGAAGCCAAGATTCAGGTCGACCGGGTAAACCTGAAGGCGCTGCACCCCGTGGTCGCCAAATTCGCTAAGCTCAAGCTCGAAAGCGGCGACTTGTCCACCGCCGTGGACGTGGATTTCACCCGGACTCCGAAAGGCCCGTCGGTCAAGAGCAAAGGCGTCCTCAGCGTCTTCGACCTTCTGTTGATCGAGACCGAAAGCCGAAAGCCTTTTCTGTCATGGAAGAAGCTTTCGGCAAACGAGATCGATTTTTCGCTCGAACCGAACCGTCTTTCGATCCAGGAAGTGCGAGTCGATCAGCCGGGATCGAAGATCACGATATTCGAGGACCGCTCGACGAATCTTGCCGCCATATTCAAGGAACAAAGTCCGAAGACTCCTGCGAAGAAAGCGCCCTCGCCCAAGACAACATCGAAGCAAGATTCGAAAAAACCGTTTCCGGTCACGGTGGAGCGCGTCCGCGTCAACGACGGTGTCGTCGACTTCAGCGATCTGAGCCTGGTCATTCCCTTTTCCACGCTCGTCCACGACTTCGACGGGACGATCACCGATATTTCGACGGCGGCTTCCGGCCGGACGCATCTGGCATTCACCGGGCGCGTCGATCAATTTGGATCGGTCAAGGTCGACGGTGCGCTGAATCCCATGCAGCAAAAAAAGTTCAGCGATATTACGGTGGTCTTCCGTAACGTCTCGATGACCTCTCTCTCGCCTTACAGCGCGACATTCGCCGGACGCAAAATACAATCCGGCAAGCTCGACCTCGATCTCGAGTACAAGATCGAAGACAGCATGCTGAAAAGCGAGAACAAGATCGTTTTGGACAATTTCACCTTGGGTGAACGCATCGAAAGCCCCAATGCCGTTTCCTTGCCGCTGGATCTCGCGGTAGCGGTACTTACCGACAGCCAAGGCCAAATCAACGTCTCGGTCCCCGTGGAAGGCGATGTGGACAGTCCCAAATTCCGCTACGGGAAAGTGGTTTGGGAGGCCTTCGTCACCGTACTGCAAAAAGCCGCAACCGCACCCTTTCGGATGATCGGTTCGGTGTTCGCGGGCGGCGAGGAACACCCCGACACGGTGCTGTTCGAGCCCGGCAGCGATGCCTTGCCGCCTCCGGAGCGGGAAAGGCTCAAAAAGGTCGCCGAAGCAATGGAAAAACGCCCCATGCTCAAGTTGACCATACACGGCCGGTTCGACCCCAAACGGGACGGCGAGGCGCTAAGATCGCTACACGTGCGGCAGGCCGTCGCGGAGAAACTGGATCTGGGTCTTAAACCTGGAGAAGATCCGGGACCTCTGGCGTTCACCAATGCCAAGACCCAGCGCGCTCTGGAAGACCTCACGATCGAGCGAGGAGGCCCCAGGGCGCTGGAAGAGCTTCAGGCCGCTTACGAAAAGAAGACCGGAAGGAAACCTCAGCGAGTCGGCAGAATATTGGCTCTTTTAGGCCGGGGTAGCGAGGACCAGGATTTCTATGAACGCCTGTTCGAGAATTTGGTGAATACCGCCGCCCCAATATCGACGTCCGAGCTCGAAGCTCTGGGAGATCGCCGGGCGAAAGCGATCCAGCAAGAGCTGATCGGCCTCCCCGGAGTCGATCGCACTCGTATCGGCATCGGAAAAGCCGAATCCACGTCGGACAACATCGACGGAAAAGTTCCGGCGCGGCTCGAACTGGGCGCGGTGGGCGGCTAAACGAAAATCGGGTGGAGGCGAGACAAATGAAGATGGCCGACGCCGCGCCTCAGAGACTGTTATGAATCGTCGTAGACGCGATAGCCGCATGGCCCGTGGCGACGCTGATCTGGTTGAGGGCGCTGACCACGTCGCCTGCCGCATATAAGCCCGGCACCGAAGTGCGGAGATGATCGTCGACGATGAGATGGCCTTCCGGGTCGCACTCCGCGCCGACCTGAACGGCCAGATCCGACCGAATCGCCGCGCCCAATGCGGAATACAAGGTATCGAAATTATAGGTCCGGCCACTCTCCATTCGTATCGCTCCGATTTTCCCCTGCTCGAAGCACACCTCCTCGATAGGTTCTTCGATTACCCGGATTCGAGCATTTCGCAGAACTTCCCGATCTTCGTCGGTGAGCGCCATATCCTTTCCAAGCGTCAGCAGGGTCAGATCACCGGTGTAGCACTTCAGAAACAGCGCCTCCTTGAGCCCCCCTTTTCCGAACCCGATCACCGCAACTTTTTTGTCGATAACCTCGTAGCCGTCGCAGATCGGACAATGCCTTATGTATCCGCTGCGAATCGCGTCCTTCAGATTCGGCAGAACCGGCTCGATATCGACCACGCCGGTCGCGAGCAATACCGTCCGCGTCGTGAACCGGTCGTCGCCACAGCTTGCCGCAAACCCGCCTTCGATCTTTTCGATCCGAGTGATCAGACCGGAATCGATGCTCGCGCCGTATCGTACGGCTTGGGCACGAAACCGCATCAGCAGGTCGTTCCCTGAAATTCCTTCCGGGAAACCCGGATAATTGTGCGAGATCGGAATCAGCGACGCCCGGCTGGAACCGGCATCAACGGTCTTGATCCTGCGGCGGAAGCGCGCGAGATAAATCGACGCAGTGAGGCCCGCGGGCCCCGCTCCTACGATCAGACAATCGAGTGCCGCATCGTCCATATCCGCCTCACGTGTGGTATATCCGCCGGTAGTCCGCGCCTCCGAGAGTGAGACTACCAACCGAACTCGGCCGTTCCTTGAGGGCGATTAGAGCGTTTTCATCTCGCTCGTACGGCAAAACCAGCTTGGCGGACGTCGTTGGCGCCTTCGGCTCGGGTGAATGGATTCAAGCATTCGTAGGTCGGCAATCCTTTGCCGACGAAGACGCTCGGCCGGGACGTGGTGTCGGGAAGGGATTCCCGACCTACTCGCGAGTGCCCGTACAGTAGGTATGAAAATGCTCTAAGTACATCCCAGAAAGTTTCGCGGAACGCGAGTGCAACACGTCGACAAAGGATTGCCGACGAATACTTCCGCGCAAAGCGATGTACTACGAACGTTTCGAAACCACGGCCGCATGACTTCAAGTCGCCCAGCGTGTTTCGACCCATCCAATCGAATCCCTGGCAATTCTGCGCAATGAGCGGTTCGTATGCCGTAGGACTTTCCTGAATGTACTTAGTCGCTTTGTCCCGCCCAGTTCCTCAAACGCGCCGCATCCAGCACTTCGACTGTTTTACCGTGAACCTGGATCATTCCGGCCTGCACCAATTGCTGCAGGATGCGGGAAAAGGTCTCCGGGCGCACCGAAAGGCGCGAAGCCAGCACCTGCTTAGGCGTTTCCCACTGCACGCTGTAGCACGTGCAGTTTTGGTCGGGCGCGGACCTGAGTAGGTATTGTGCGACCCGCATCGTGGCGTTCTGCAGCGTCAGCTCGTCGATTTCTTGCAGCAGTTGGTGAAGGCGCTGGCTCATACGGCCTAGCAGTCGAAAGCAGACGGCGGGCGAAGTCTGCAACACGGTCCGGAAGACTTTCATGTCGAATCCCCAAAGCTCGCTGGGAACAATTGCGCGGGCGCTTACCGGATAAAGATTGCCCTCCATGAACATCACCGCCTCGGCGAAAGACTGGCGGGGCTGAATGAGTTCGATGACCTTCTCCTCGCCCGCCGCCGAAAGACGGTAAAGCTGAATCGTCCCCGTTTCCAAGATATAGAAACGGCTAGCCCGTTGGCCGTGGCTGAAAAGCTCCTCTCCCGCCTCTAGCCAAACCGGAAGCGCGGCGGCGATCACCTGGGTCAATTGAGGTTCTTCCAGCTCGGCGAACAGCAGGTGCTTGTACAGCCAGTCGGGTACGGATTTCTTCATGCAAATCTCCCACGAAAAACCGCTTGATCTAGGTCAAGGAGAAACGAATGGGCGGTCGTTATGTTGTTCACCGTCCGAATCGATTTGACCGTCTATTCAAAGGAAAAAAGCCATGTTTTGTTATCAATGCGAACAAACCACCCGCACCGATTCCGGCAACGGCTGCGCCAGCGCCAAAGGCGTCTGCGGCAAAGATCAAGTCACTGCCGATCTACAAGACCTCTTGATTTACGGGATAAAAGGCATCGCCCAGTATGCCCGCCGCGCGCGTGCTTTCGGCATCTCCGACCGCGAGGCGGACGGGTTCATACTCTATGCCATGTTCACGACGCTGACCAACGTCAACTTCAACCCTGCCCGGTTCATCGCCATGATTCAGGAGGCCGCACGCCTGCGCGACCGAATCAAGGCTCGCTACGAAGAAGCCGCTCGGGATCGAGGCACTGCGCCGGAAGTTCTGGCCGGCCCCGCCGCCTGGCAGCCGGTAGACGACATGGACGGCTTGTTGATGCTGGCAGCATCGGCCGCCATAACCGCCGGCCGCGAACAAGTGGGCGACGATATTATTGGCCTCAGAGCAATGATCCTTTACGGGCTCAAAGGAGTCGCCGCCTACGCCCACCATGCCCATGTGCTCGGCTACGAAAGCGATGAACTCTATGCCCGCTTCGAGGAAATCCTGGATTTTCTAGCCGGCGAACCCATCGACGCGGAAGCGCTCGTAAACCAGGCGCTAGCCGTCGGCCAACTGAATCTGAAAGCGCTGGAACTCTTGGACGCCGCCAACACCGGCAGTTTCGGGCATCCCGAACCGGCCAGCGTGCGGATGACGCCGGTCAAAGGCAAGGCGATCCTGGTCAGCGGCCACGACTTGAAAGACCTGGCAGCGCTGCTGGAACAAACCAAGGGCATGGGCATCAACGTCTACACCCACGGCGAACTGCTGCCGGCCCATGCTTATCCCAAGCTGCGCGCTTATCCTCATCTGGTCGGCAATTACGGTGGGGCCTGGCAGGACCAAACCCGCGAATTCGCCGAATTCCCGGGCGCGATCCTGATGACGTCCAATTGCCTGGTCGAACCCCATCCCCGCTACCGGCAACGCATCTTTACCGCGGGACCCGTGGGTTGGCCCGGCGTACGCCATATCGCCAACGGCGACTTCTCGCCGGTCATTCAAGCGGCACTGGCCTTCCCCGGTTTCCAGGAAGATGCCCCGGAACAAACCATTACCGTGGGATTCGCCCGCAACACGGTGCTAGGCGTCGCCGACAAAGTCGTGGATGCCGTCAAGACCGGCGCCATCCGCCACTTCTTCCTGATCGGCGGATGCGACGGCGCAGTGCCGGGACGCAATTACTACACCGATCTGGCGGACCGCGTACCCGAGGACAGCGTCATTCTCACCTTGGGCTGCGGCAAGTACCGCTTCAACCGGCACGAATTCGGCGCTATCGGCGGCATTCCGCGCCTCCTGGACATCGGTCAGTGCAATGACGCCTATTCCGCCATTCAAATCGCGAGTGCCCTGGCCGGAGCGTTCAACTGCGGCGTGAACGATTTGCCGCTGTCCCTCATGGTGTCCTGGTTCGAACAAAAAGCCGTGGCAGTGCTGCTGACCCTGCTTTCGCTCGGCATTCGGGGCATCCGACTCGGACCGAGCCTGCCCGCATTTCTGACGCCTGCGCTCCTGGAGCAGCTATCGGCACGCTTCGACCTGAAACCGATCACTACTGCCGAAGCGGACATCGAGGCAGCGCTTCACCGGGCAGCCTGAACGTTTGAAGAAAGGGCTTATTCCATTCAGCATTCGAATGGACATTAATCGTAGGATGGGTAGAGCGAAGCGAAACCCATCGATGGTGGGTTAGCCCCTCGGCTCCGCGTAACCCACCGATTCGAGGTCGCTCGGTGGGTTACGCCCTCACGGCCTAACCCACCCTACAGCCCGCTCCCATCGATTTGCTCTCAGGGCGATCACGACTTTCCATTGGAGAACCCATGACCAACCACGTCATAACGCTCACCACCCGCGACGGGCAGCAGGTTCGTTTCACCTGCGAAACCGAACAGAATCTTCTCGCCGCCGCCGAGGAGGAAGGCATCGTACTTCCATCCTTGTGCCGGGACGGCGGCTGCGGCGCCTGTCTCTGTACCCGCGTCGACGGCGATTACCATCTGGACAGCTATAATCCGCAGGCGCTGCCCCCGGACGCCGCGGCTCGCGGCGACCTGCTGCTGTGCCGGGCCCATCCGCAAAGCGACCTTTCGCTCGAAGCGCCTTACGATTTCGACCGCATCCGCTTCGAAGCGCTGGCGAGCCGCCCCGCCGAAATCGTCGAGTTGGCGCCCATTGCCGAAAACACCGTACGCCTGCTGCTCCGGCTGCAGCCGGACAGCAGCGGCGGACAGGCCGCGGAATTCGAACCGGGGCAGTACATGAGTCTGGAAATTCCCGATTCCGGCATCAGCCGCGCCTACTCCATCGCCAATACATCCAACTGGACCGGAGAGCTGGAGTTTCTGATCCGGCTGCAGCCGGGCGGAACATTCTCCACCTATCTGGAGCGGGAGGCGAAGACCGGCCAGCGCATCGACGTGCGCGGCCCCAGCGGCCATTTCGTGCTGCAGGCGCAGAGCCTACGGCCTCGCTATTTCGTCGGGGGCGGCACCGGCTTGGCGCCTTTGCTGTCCATGCTGCGCCATATGGCCGAGTTGCAAGAACCGCAACCGGCGCGGCTCTATTTCGGCGTCAATCGCGAAGCCGAATTGTTCTGCCTGGACACGCTTCGGGAACTCACCGAGGCTCTGCCTCGGCTTAAAATCGAGCTTTGCGTGTGGCATCCGGAGCCGTCATGGGCCGGATTTCGCGGCACCCCGGTCGATGCGTTACGGCGCGACCTCGAACAAGGCGGACCGGCGCCGGATCTTTATCTGTGCGGTCCGCCCGCGCTAATCGATGCTGCGGCGGAGACGGCGCGTGCTTTCGGAATCTCCGATGAACACATCTTCAGCGAGAGGTTCTTGCCTTCGAACTGAAGAGCCGGCCCACTCGCGGAATCGACCTTCCCATCGTTCGCGCGAGGCGATATCGATTACTCACTCCCCCAGGCCTAATCGAACGACTGAGCAATGAATCATCAACGGGCCGATCTACCGCTATGCGCCTTCGCCCGCCGCAATAAGATGCCTTCCCTGACCAGTGCGGTTTCGAAGTCCGGGAAATCGCGAGCAGACCCGCCGGCCCTCGCCCAAAGCGCCTGCAATCGCGCTGCCGCGAAGCGGCTCTCGCATTCCCCCTCCGGCAGAAAACCCAGCGCCTTGGCGGCATCTACAGCGAGATCGGATAGAGCCGGTGCCGCCTTGGCCCAGACTCCGCGCAGTTCGCGCAAGAAGATATTGACCGTCGTGGGTCCGATACCCTTCGCCAGAGCGATCAACCTTCGTTCGAGATCCTCCGCGGATTCCGCTTTCGCATGCAGCCTGTTGAGACTTCCCTGATAGTCCTCCAGCAAGGACCGCGACAGGTTTAGGAGCTTGGTGGCGGTCTTAAAGTCATAACGGGTATACCCGCCCGTATCCAATACCGCCACCAACCCGTTCCAGCCACATTCGATAATGGCTTCGGGAGTCGTCAGCTTCGTCTCCGCGAAAGCCCGGTAAGTGCGCGCCGCCAGCCGTTCGGAAATGCGCGCTCCGAATAAAACGGCCGCAAGAAGCCATTTGAAAAGTTCGCCGTCGTCCAGCCCGGCGACATCGATACCCAGTTCGGCGGAAAAGCGGCCGCGGCGAGCGGCAACCAAATCGGCGGGCGACAAATGTTCGGTTTCCGTTTGAGCCAATTCGGTCATGCCTTACCACCTCAGGATGCGCCATTCGCACAATCCAGCAGCGCCAGATACAAGCCTCGGACGACCGCTGCAAAGGACTCGTAATGAAGCCTATCCGGCCGGTCGCCAGCCGTGTGATACCAGGGATTTCGATAAAAGGCCGTGTCCGTCACCATGATCGCCGAATAGCCCTGCCTCCAGAAGGAAAAGTGGTCGCTGAGCGCAACGCCGGGCACGAAGAACGGAGCCGCGAGATGCTCGATCGGAAATTCCGAATTCCGGCGAAATGCACGCACGAGGCGTAGCAAACTGCTCCGAGAATGTCGGTTGGACACGAAGGCGATGAAATTGGCGCGGTCGGGATAAACGTACTTGAGCAGCACCGGATATCGCTGACTATTGGGTGTATCGTAATAGCATCCCAGCATCTCGAGCGAAACCATGAAGCGGATCCGATCGCCCCGCTCCTTGGCGGCTTTGGCGTAAATGAGGCTGCCCATATGGCGTCCCGCGAAAAACGGCGCTTCCTCGTTCACGAAGGCCACAAAGCGGACGGTCTTTTCCGGCTCGGAGCTCATGAACAAGCGCGACAGCTCCAGCAGCGCCGCGACGCCGCTGGCGTTGTCGTCCGCACCGGGACTTCCGAATACGGTGTCGTAATGGGCTCCGATCAAGACGATATCGAGCGGATAACGGGTTCCATGCCGCTCTGCCTCAAGATTGGCGCATTCGATCCCTTTCACCGTATAGGCGAGCCGGTTTACCGGATAACCCTGGGCTTCCCATTGCCCCGCGATGTAGCGCTCGGCGGCATGCAAGGCCTCCGGCAGCATCAGGTTTCGCTCGCCTATTTGATCGGCCAAAGTGTAAACGTGCATTTTCAATGCATCGGCCACCTTTTCCATCGCTTGCCGGCCCCTCATAAGGGTGTCTTATAACGGGTCCACGGGGCTCATACGACACGAAAACCTGAAATCAGGCTTCCCTTATCTGTCAACGAATAAGGGCGTCACGTCCCTCGGCTGCATCGGCCGTTGCCGTTTGCGGCACCTTGTGGAGAAGGACATGCCGCTCGGGAGCCTCTCCAATTCGATTGAAGAAAATTCCAAAAAGTTGCGCACAAAAAAGGCCGCTCGAAGCAGCCTTTTTCGTCTGATTCAAATGCACTTACGGACGGTTATCAATCGCCCCTTCCTTCTCCGGCAACAGAAGATCCGCGCGGCTGATCCCCAACCGATAGGCCAATGCGCTGGCGACGTAGATGGACGAATAGGTCCCCACCACGATGCCGACAATCAAGGCCAGAGCGAAGTTCCGAAGCACTTCTCCACCCCATATGGCCATCGAAATACAGGCCAGTAAGGTTAGGAAGGAGGTCATCAGGGTACGGCTCAGCGTTTCGTTGATGGACAGGTTGATGACGTCCAAAACCTCGCCGCGCCTGATTTTCCGGAAGTTTTCGCGAATTCTGTCGAATACCACAATGGTGTCGTTGAGCGAATAGCCCAAGATGGCTAGGACGGCGGCCAGTACGCTCAGATCGAAGTCCAACTGCAGAATGGAAAACACGCCCAGGATTACGGTGATATCATGCATGGTGGCCAGAATCGCACCGAACGAAAAGCGATATTCGAAACGCCACGCGACATAGACCAGAATCCCGAGTATCGCCAATAGCAAGGCGACCACGGCGCTTTCGGCGAGGTCTTCGCCCACCTGGGGTCCGACGAATTCGATGCGATGGAGTTCGGCTTGAACCTCCGGATTCTTGCGGAGCGCCTCCATGACTCGCGTCCTCAGATCGGTGCTCGTGATTTCCGCTTGCGGGGCGAGACGGATCAGAACCTCCTTGGACGTTCCGAAATGTTGCACTATCGGATTGGCGAAACCGGCTTCTTTCAGCTGCTGACGCACCTCCTCGAGATTCGCCGGTTCCTGATAACCGACTTCGACAATGGTGCCGCCGGTAAAATCGATGGCGAAGTTCAAGCCTTGCCAGCCAAGTGCGATGATCGACGCGAGGCTGACCACGGCGGACAGGACAACCGCAGGCACGCGCCAGCGCATGAAGTCGATTGCGTAGCCGCGAGTATTAGTATCGGACACTGATCAAATCTCCTGAATTCTTTATATCGGACTCAGATCCACAGTTTGGCGACTCGCCGCTGGCCGTAGACGAAATTGACCAGCATCCGCGTACACATCACCGCGGTGAACATCGACGTCAAAATCCCGATCGTCAAGGTCACGGCGAACCCCTTCACGGGACCAGAGCCGATACTGAACAACATGATCGCCGCAAGAAGCGTCGTGATATTGGAGTCGAAAATGGTGCCGAACGCGCGCTCGAATCCGGCGTAAATACTGGACTGAATGGAATTGCCGTTACGCAGCTCCTCCTTGATGCGCTCGTAAATGAGCACGTTGGCGTCTACTGCCATACCTATGGTCAGGGTGATGCCTGCGATACCCGGCAAGGTCAATGTCGCTTGGAGCAACGACAGAATCGACAAAATCAAAGCGACATTAAAGAGCAAGGTGATATTGGCGATGATCCCGAACACCTTGTAATAGAGGATCATCACAGCAGCAATCAGGGCAAAACCGATGATGAACGAACGGGTACCCTGCTCGATATTTTCCTTACCCAAGCTGGGGCCGACGGTTCGTTCCTCGACGATGTCCACCGGCGCGGCCAAAGCTCCTGCACGCAGCAGCAAGGCCAGATTGCGCGCCTCTTCGGTACTATCCAGACCGGTAATTTGGAAGCGCTTGCTGAAGCGGTCCCGAATGGTCGCGACGTTGATGACCTCCTCGACCTTTTTCTTGGTGGCCACCTTCCGGCCTTCCACTTCTCTGGTTTCCGTCTTGGTTTCGATATAGACGACCGCCATCGGCTTGCCGATGTTCTCGCGCGTAACATCGGCCATTTTGCGCGCGCCTATGCCGTTCAGTGTCACGAACACGGCCGGAGAACCCGACTGAGAATCGAGCCCGGAGGAAGCATCCACGATCTGATCGCCGGTCACGATGATCTTACGCTGCAGCAAGATGGGCCTGCCGCTTCGATCCTGGTAGAGCCTGGCGCCCAACGGCGTCTTGCCCTCTTCCAGGCCTTGGGCGCTGTGCTCGGTATCCACCAAGCGAAACTCCAGCGTCGCGGTGGCCCCCAGAATCTCCTTGGCGCGGGCGGTATCCTGGACGCCGGGGAGCTGTACCACGATGCGGTCTTCGCCCTGCTGCTGAATCACCGGCTCGGCGACGCCAAGTTCGTTAATGCGATTACGCAAGGTCGTGATGTTTTGCGCCACAGCCAGACGACGGATCTCCCGGCGTTCGGGTTCCGACAATCTGGCGCGCATCACGGTGCCGTCCTCGCCGAGCTCCAAACCGCGAAGTTCTCGCTGCATGACATCCCTGGCCTGGGCCAGCGTTTGGCCGTCCGGGAACTTCACTTCGATGGTCTGGTTACTTCTATCGACGGAGAGATAACGGATTTTGCTTTCGCGCAAAAGTGAACGAATGTCTTCCGCATAACGCTCTTCAGCCTGGCGGACGGCCGCGTCCATATCCACCTGCATCAAAAAGTGCACGCCGCCCCGAAGGTCCAATCCCAGATACATGGGTTGGGCGCTGATCGCTCTGAGCCAATCCGGAGTCGACGGCGCGAGGTTGAGTGCTACCGTATAGTTATTTCCCAGCGATCCGGTGAGCAAATCGGCCGCTTTGAGCTGGGTCTCGGTTTCGGTAAAACGCACCAGAAGCCGCTTCTCAGACAATTCCAACGACTTCGGTTGCATCCCGGCGTCGGTCAGCAGTTTTTCGACTTGAACACGAGTAGCTTCGTCCAGCTTAGCGCTCCGCAAAGGCGAAAGCTGAACGGACGGATCCTCGCCGAAAAAATTGGGCAGCGAGTAAATCGTCGCCAACACCAATACGGCGATAATCAGAAGGTTTTTCCACAGTGGAAAGCGGTTTCGCATGATAGCTGCCTATGAGGCGTGATGCTCGGTATAGTGCATCCGCCGTTGAATTAACTTGCTTAGCCGTTTTATTTTTCGGCCTTTTTCTTAGCCTTGTAGGTACCCTTCGGCATCAGTGATGCTATGGCATGGCGCTGAACGTATACGTAGGTGTTATCAGCCACTTCCAACTGAACGAAGTTATCGTCCAAATCCGCTACTCTACCCAGCAGCCCGCCATTGGTCACGACTTCGCTCCCTTTGGTCAGCGACTGGATCATTCTTTTTTGCTCTTTCGCCCGTCTTTGCTGCGGGAGAACAAATAAGAAAAAGAAAATCAGCAATATAGCCAGCGGTAGAATAAGACCAGCCAACCCCGGCTCTTGCTGGGCCGGCGCGGCTTGAGCAAATGCGTCGGAAATGAAGAAACTCATATTTGGTCCTTGCTTATCTTTCTTTTAAAACGCGGCATTATTACACAAAACCTCGCCTTTTCCTCGTTGCTCATAAAACCGGGCAACGAATTCACTCAGCCTGTTGTCCTCGATCGCTTGCCTGAGGCCGGCCATAAGCTCCTGGTAATAGTAAAGATTGTGTATGGTATTCAACCGAGACCCTAGAATTTCGCCGCATTTGTCCAAATGGCGGAGATAGGACCGGCTGAAATTTCGGCAGGTGTAGCAACGGCATTCGTCATCCAGCGGGCGGGTATCGTTCTGATAGCAACTGTTGCGGATGCGGATTGCGCCATGACGCGTGAACAGATGACCGTTGCGGGCATTACGTGTCGGCAGAACGCAGTCGAACATATCGATGCCGAGCCGCACCGCCTCGACGATGTCCTCTGGAGTACCGACTCCCATCAAGTAACGGGGTCTATCGGATGGCATGTTCGGCAACAGCGAATTCAAAATGCGCGCCCGGTCTTCCTTGGGTTCGCCCACGGAAAGACCGCCGATGGCATACCCGTCGAATCCGATATTCTTCAAGCCCTCTACCGACTCGAACCGGAGTTCTTCGTAGACGCCGCCTTGAACGATACCGAACAAAGCCGACGGATTACCCTCATGCGCATCTTTGCTCCGTTCGGCCCAGCGGAGCGAAAGACGCATGGAATCGGCGGCTTGCTCGTAACTAGCGGGATAAGGAGTACACTCGTCGAAGATCATCACGATATCCGAACCCAAGTCCCGCTGAACCGCCATCGATTCCTCGGGGCCCAAAAACGTGACGCTGCCATCCACCGGCGAGCGAAACCGGACGCCGGCCTCGGTAATCTTGCGCATAGCACCTAAGCTGAACACCTGAAATCCACCGGAGTCGGTCAGGATCGGGCGATCCCAATGCATGAAATCATGCAGATCGCCGTGGCGGCGGATGACGTCGGTACCAGGGCGGAGCATCAGGTGAAAGGTATTTCCCAGCACGATCTCTGCGCCAAGCTCCTTGAGCTCTTCAGGCGTCATTGCCTTGACGGTGCCGTAGGTGCCGACGGGCATGAATGCCGGAGTCCGCACGTTTCCGCGCGAAAAGATAAGCTCGCCCCGTCGGGCCCTGCCGTCAGTGCTGCTTACGATAAACTCCATCGGATTTTTAGATGTGCAAAAACAAAAGAGGCCTGACTATCTGAAATAGGCAGGCCATCTCGAATCGACGTAATTGGTGCCGATGGTCGGACTTGAACCGACACGACTTGCGTCACCACCCCCTCAAGATGGCGTGTCTACCAATTCCACCACATCGGCTAAACATGGTCTAACAAGGTTGGCTATTTCTCTTGCTCTGCCGGCGGAAGCGTATCGGCGCTATCGGGCAAATCGGCCTTGTCAGTTGCTGGCGGCTCTTCCACTACCGGAGGAAGATCGCGTTGAGACGGGTCCAAACCAGGACCATCAATGATATCAACTTGTTTATTATCCTGTTTATCTGCCAAGTACGCAAGACTCAAACTGGTCACAAAAAACAGTGTAGCCAGCACCGCGGTCGTGCGAGACAAAAACGAAGCTGCGCCCCGTGCACCGAACAGGCTATTAGACGCTCCACCGCCAAAGCCCGCTCCGGCATCGGCGCCCCGGCCTTGCTGAAGAAGCACCAATCCGATGACCGCCAAGGCGACCACGACATGAATAATTGTCAATGCCTGATACATAAAAACTTCACCTAAACCGAATGGCATATCGAGAGAAAGGACTCGGCATCCAAGGACGCTTCGCCAATTAATCCACCGTCCACGTCGGGCATACCGAACAAGGTACGGGCATTTTCGGGCTTTACACTACCGCCATATAGAATCCGGACTGAAGCCGATACTTCGGGTTCCCGCTCCGAAATCTTTCGCCGCAAATATTCGTGTATCTCTTGCACTTGCTCGACTGTCGCGGTTCGCCCGGTCCCGACAGCCCAGACGGGTTCGTAAGCGATCACCGCATTTGCCAGCGATTCAACGCCAGCCATATCAAACACCGCCTCCAACTGCTCGTCTATGACAGTAAATGTATTACCCTGTTCACGCTGCTCCAGAGTCTCACCCACGCATAAGATTGGCGTAAGACCGTGATCGAGCGCTTTTTTATAACGCGCAGCCACCAGTTGATTGGACTCTCCGTACCGCAGTCGCCGCTCCGAATGCCCGACGATAGCCAGGTCACACCCGAACTCACGCAACATGGGCGCGGAGATTTCACCCGTATAGGCGCCTTCGTCCTCATCCGCTACATTTTGCGCGCCAAGCAAAATCGCTTTGTTTTCCAACAGTTCGGCTGCCTCGGGTATGAATACATAAGGCGCACATACACCGACCTCTGCCGGAGCGGTTTCCGAAATGCCGGAAAGAATGTTCGTCAGCAATGTTTTTTTACTTTCTCGAGTGCCGTTCATCTTCCAGTTTCCGACGACCAGAGGACGACGAACCATTGAGCGCTCCTTGTTGTAAAACCGTAGAAGCTTAATGACTCAGAGCCTGTTTTTCAAGCTGAAAGGATCTATATTCGGTCTGCGTGCCTGCGCTTATCAAAAAGTTATAAGAATATTCTAGAGTCTTACTCAACATTCTCGGTCTATTGGATTAAGCTCCCACAACTTTTTACAACCAGCCCAGAATTTCGCTCATAGAAAATTGCTATTCACTGGATGAGACTCTCTGGTGGTTCAGTAAACCGAAAGCCTCAGGTAACATCCCCCGATATTGCCCAATGGACATGGGCAAGAGACGTTTCGCTATTTTTCTAAAGCCTTTTAGCGCGACATTACAGCTTTTTACCCCAACGCTTAATCTTTATGCTCGAAAAATGCGATTGGATGGAGCCGAGGCATGATCAAACTTGTTGAGCTACGATATTTCGCCTGCCTGCCTATACTTCACCGCCTAATCTGAGCGATCGTGCATCTGCATTTCCATAGCAGAGGTAGTCGTGCATGAACTGCGTTCAAGCGGAAAACGCCCCTCCCGAATGACGAAAGCTATTCTTTCTCTATTTGGCGAATTTGATTGCCGATGCTGAACCTGAGCCGACGCGCACGGGCGCATTCGCTAGTGCCCGCTCCCGCTCGAACACACCAGTTGCCTACCGGCAGCACACCGATAGCCTTTGGCCGTCTCATCTATGAAAGAAGGATCACGCACGAATTAGCGCAACCCGTATCGGAAGGTGTCCTAAACAAAGCACATGCTCTTTTCGCGTCGGCGACGGAGAAAATCTATGAATTCGGCAACCCTAGCCCCATCTCAATCGCGAGAACAAAAAAGTTTGGTGATCGCCGCGCTGGGCATCGTATTCGGCGATATCGGTACCAGCCCGCTTTATACACTTAAAGAGTGCTTCGGCGGCATTCTGGCGCTAGAACCAACGCCGGCAAATGTCCTCGGCATCTTGTCGCTTATTTTCTGGGCCATTCTGATCGTCATATCGTTGAAGTACGTCATCTTCATCATGCGAGCGGATAACAAAGGCGAAGGCGGTATCATGGCCCTGATATCCCTTGTCCAGCAGAAGGCGGAAATAAGTACCCGCTTCCGATTTTTACTGATCGGGCTCGGATTGATAGGCGCATCGCTATTTTACGGCGATGGGATGATCACGCCGGCCATCTCGGTCTTGAGTGCAGTCGAAGGACTCAAAGTCCTTCAGCCGGAGCTTCATTCCTATGTGGTTCCGATTTCTCTTGCAGTCCTAATAGGGCTTTTCACTTTTCAACGAAAAGGGACCGCGGGCGTCGGTGCGCTATTCGGGCCGATTATGGCAATTTGGTTCTGTAGTCTCGCAGTTTTTGGCACGCTCAGTTTGATAAAAAGTCCAGCCGTTTTAGCTGCCGTGAATCCGGTACATGCCTTTCACTTCTTTGCAGCGCATGGCTGGCCTTCCGTTTTGATCTTGGGAGCGGTGGTGCTGGCCGTTACCGGCGGCGAAGCATTGTATGCGGATATGGGACATTTCGGCCGCGAACCGATTCGCAAGGCATGGTTTCTGTTCGTCCTTCCGTCACTGATGCTGAACTACTTCGGCCAGGGGGCTCTTCTCATCCAAAATCCGTCGGCGGTTCAAAATCCGTTCTATTTCCTTGTTCCTGGCGGGGCGCTGGTTTTCATGATCGGCCTAGCTACGATAGCCACAATTGTCGCTTCCCAAGCGGTAATTTCTGGAACCTTTTCCCTTACGTCTCAAGCGATTCAGTTGGGCTTCTGCCCTAGGCTCGGCATTCAATACACCTCTGAAGAGGAAAAGGGTCAGATCTACATTCCTTGGATCAACTGGGCATTGATGGTCGCTATCATCGGATTGGTTCTAGGGTTTCAGTCTTCATCCAACTTAGCGGCCGCTTACGGCATCGCCGTCACCGGCACGATGGCCATCGATACGATTTTGGCTTTCGTCGTGGTGTACAGCTTATGGAAGTGGAATCCGATCATTAGCGGCATGCTGGCTTTTGGATTCCTTACCGTCGACTTGGCCTTCTTGGTCGCTAATGCAGCGAAAATTTTTGAAGGCGGATGGTTCCCGTTAGTCATCGGGCTTATCGCCTTTACGCTCCTGACGACATGGAAACGCGGCCGCGATCTTCTCCGGGAGAGCCTACGCGAAGACTCGGTACAAGTTGATCAATTCTTAGCCGAAATCGTCAATAATCCTCCGTTGCGCGTCGCCGGCACGGCCGTATTCATGACGAGCAGCCGCGAAGGCATTCCACCCGCGTTGCTGCATAACCTAAAACACAACAAGGTACTGCACGAGACTGTCGTGCTTATGACTGTCACTACCGAAAACGTTCCCCGCGTAGCTCCCGAAAAACGCCGCGAAATCCGCCGCCTCGGCGCAGGCTTTTTTAGAATCAATCTACATTATGGATTCATGGAAGCGGCCAATATCCCACGAGTCCTTAAATCAAGCAGTCGAGATTTTGACATTGATATCTCGGATACGACCTTTTTCCTCAGCCGCGAAACCATTATTCCCAGCACGGTTCCGAAAATGCCGCTTTGGCGCCTGAAGCTGTTCATCGGCATGTCCCGCAATACGAGCAGTGCTGTAAGTTTTTTCCGGATTCCGCCCGATCGCGTCGTTGAACTGGGCGTACAACGCATGCTGTAATTGAGTTTTAAGCATTTTTACTTAAGGAAGTTTATGGACATTCCCCTTTATTTGAAGGCAATCGTGCTTGGTATTTTGGAGGGAGCCACCGAGTTTCTTCCGATCTCCAGTACCGGTCATTTAATCATTGCCAATGATCTATTGTCTTTCACCGGGGAACGGGCGAAAACGTTCGACATATTTATTCAGCTTGGGGCGATTTGTGCCATCGTTTGGCATTACCGGCAGCGCATTACTCGCGTGTCCGGGTCGCTATTCTCGGATCCAGCCGCATTCCGTTTCGCGCTTAATGTCTTGATCGGGTTTCTGCCGGCAGCTCTACTCGGTCTTTTTCTTCACAAAACCATCAAGACTCAGCTCTTCAACCCGATTACCGTAGCCGGGGCGCTGATACTCGGCGGCCTCGTGATTCTGTTGATCGAAAGCCGGCGCCGGACTCATCATGTCGAGCACGTCGACGAGTTGACCTGGCATGTGGCGCTCAAAGTGGGCTTAGCTCAAAGCCTTGCCTTGTTTCCGGGCGTATCTCGAGCGGGCGCGACGATCATGGGTGGGTTGCTGAGCGGCATGTCACGGTCAGTTGCGACGGAGTTCTCGTTCTTTCTCGCTATTCCGACGATGTTCGCCGCCACTTTCTACGACCTGTACAAGAATCTCGATATCATGAGACCTGAAGACCTGGAGATGTTGGCAGCCGGTTTCGTTGCGGCTTTTTTCAGCGCTTGGCTGGTTATTCGAGCGTTGCTGGCATTCGTCGCCCGACACAGTTTCAAAGCGTTTGCCTGGTATCGAATACTGTTCGGCTCATTAGTATTGGTCTATTTTCTGTCGACGACCGGACTCACTGTTTCGCTCTGATTCAACGATTTCATTGCCCGGTTTCCAGCCAGATGCACCCCGAATTTCCATTGTCCCCGGACTTAATCTATTTGAATCATGCGGCCGTGGCACCTTGGCCTTTGCGGACGGCCCTGGCGGTAAGCCAGTTCGCAGAGGAAAACGCCCGATACGGTGCGTCCCGTTACTTGGAATGGGTGAAACAAGAAGATTTATTGCGGGAACAGTTAAGGGACTTGCTCAATGCGCCGTCCACGGACGATATCGCTTTAGTCAAGAACACTTCCGAGGCGATCTCGCTCGTGGCTTTTGGACTCGACTGGCAACCCGGCGACAATATCGTCTCCAGCAACGAGGAGTTCCCGTCAAATCGAATTCCGTGGCAAGCACTAAGCGATCGAGGAGTGGAGCTCAAAGAGGCAGATCTAAATGCCGCTCGCACGCCTGAAGATGCCTTGTTTGAGCTAGCCGACGAACACACAAAGCTTATCACCGTCAGTTCTGTTCAATACGCTTCGGGGTTACGCCTCGATATGGACAAAATCGGCCGGTTCTGCCGCGACCAAGGGATTTTATTTTGCATTGACGCCATTCAAAGCTTAGGGGCATTGCGTTTCGACGTACAAAGGTGCCACGCAGATTTTGTCATGGCTGATGGTCATAAGTGGATGTTCGGACCGGAAGGGCTAGGTGTTTTTTATACCTCGCCGCGTGCGAGAGGCTTGCTGGGTCTAATGCAATACGGCTGGCACATGGTTGAGAACGCTGGGGATTACGATAACCGGTCTTGGCTTCCGGCACGGAACGCCCGTCGCTTCGAATGCGGCAGCCCCAATATGCTGGGAATACATGCGCTGTCCGCCAGCCTCTCGCTGATATTGGAAACCGGCATAGAAAGAATTGAAACCTTACTGTTGGAGCGAACCGCTTACTTGGTCGAAACGATCATGAATCACCCGGCACTGGAACTCCTCTCATCCAGCGTTTCCGAACGTCGTTCAGGCATCGTGCTGTTCCGCCACCGATCTCTGGAAAACCAACGGCTTTATCAGCACCTGAATCAAAATAGCGTTGTCTGTGCATTGCGGGGCGGCGGCATCCGTTTCTCGCCCCATTTCTATACGCCCCTAGATGCGCTCGAACGAGCGGTCGATATCGTGCTACGCGCTTAGGCTCGAGCTCCTGGAAACAACCGATAGAAGTTGTCCGAGCTGAGCTCTGCAACGCGCTCGATAGAAATTCCTTTCAGTTCTGCGACACACTGCGCCACGTGTCTTACATAAAAAGGATAATTCGGTTTTCCACGAAACGGGATCGGAGCAAGGTATGGCGAATCCGTTTCGATCAAGAAACGATCTTCCGGAATCATTCTGGCGACCTCTTGTATCGATTGAGCGTTCCGGAAAGTGACGATCCCCGAGAATGAGATAAAAAACCCCAGATCCAGGACCTGCCGCGCCGTCTCCCAATCCTCGGTAAAACAATGGAACACACCACTGACTTGATCTGCCCCCTCTTCCTTCAGCACCTTGATTGTGTCGTCCTTGGCTTCACGCGAGTGAATAATTAACGGCTTACCAACGATTTTGGCGGCTCGGATGTGTTGCCGAAACCGCTCACGCTGCCAGTCCAGGCTGCCCGAACTCCGGTAGTAGTCCAAACCGGTCTCACCGATAGCGACCACCTTGTCATTTTCCGCGAGGACGACAAGCTCTTCGACACTCGGCTCTCTTGAAACCTGCTCGTTAGGATGGACACCAACCGATACTGAGACATCGTCGTATCCATCCACCAAACGGCGCATTTCGGAGTAGCTGTCAAGATCGATGGATACACACAGCATGTGTTCGATCTGCTGCGCTCGCGCTTCTCTCATAAACGAAGCGAATTCACCCTCAAAAGGCGTTAAATCCAGGCGATCAAGATGGCAATGAGAATCTATGAACATAAGGGAAATACTGCGCCCTCTTAAGAAATGGACGAACGTCAACCAAGTTAGCTATCTCTGTTCTCTAGACAGCGCATGTTTGGTCTAGATCCGAGTCTATCTGATACCTGATCAATAGAAAAAAGCCCTCCTTCAGAGAAGGAGGGCTTTTCAGTGCCGACCGTCGGTCGTAAAGCCTTGAGGGCGCCGGGACCCGGCGCCCCCTTGGTCTTACATGAAGGACGGGATCAGCGGAGCGTCGATCTGGGTGACCTGACGGCCGCCCGCATCGTCAAAGAAGAACAACAGACCGGCAAAGCGGCTGTCCGGATCGTAGATGATGTCGGACAAACGATAGACTTCCCACGCCGCATCGCTGGCGGTAACGTCAATCGTCCGCGTCTCACCCGGCTGCAGCGGGCTGTTGTCGCTCACTTCAAGCCCATCGTCCGCCAACAGGTCTTCCGGATAACCGGTGGTGTCGCGGTAGACATCGCTGTCCAGGAAACGCACCGACGCGGTGTAGAACTCACCCAACCGCACCGGCTTGTTGCCGTTGTTGGTGACGGTGAGCTTCATGCGCATCGCACGGCCCGGTACCCGGTAGGTGGCGTCGGCAACCTTCACCGAAATCGTCGACTTCGGCATTTCGATCGGCTGAATGCCTCTCATGGTGCCGGCCTGCAACGGAATGGTGATCGGGTATTTGCTGTTGGCGCTCGACATCGCGAAGATCACGATCAGGATCGTCGCCGCGGCAAAGCCCATCGCCACTTTCTTGTCACCCGCCGAGACCAGCTCGTCCGCACGGCCCGCTTCCACCATCAGGTAGCGCGGCAAGAAGGCCGGACGACGGACCCAGTACACGATCCAGGCGACGCCAATGGCGTACCAGAAGAAGTGCCAGAAGTAGGTGTTGCCTTCGTTGTAGGTCTCCAGATCCACGGTCTGACCGGTCAGGGTGGTCACCGGGTTCTTGAATTCGCTCATGGAGCCTTCGATCGTGATCCACTTGCCGGGGCCGATGATCGGACCACCGCCTTCGACGTTCATCATGGTGTGCACGTGCCAGTCACCCGGACGGCGCGCTTTCAACACAACTTTGAACTCGTAGGTCTTGCCGATCTCCAAGCGCACCGAACGCGGCACCAACTGGCCACCGATGTACGATTCTTTGCGGATGAAGACCGGACCCGGAATACCGATGTTCAAGAACGCGGTATCGGGCTCGGCGACCGTTTCCGGCCAGCCTTCGAACACGTGGAATTTACCGGTGATTTCGACGGTGTCGTTGACCTTCACCTTCTCTTTCGACCAGTTCAGATCGTACCAGTGGATGGTACGCATACGCATGAACGCCGCCTGCGATTTCTCACCGTGGGCCGAGGCGCTCGGCGCGTAGAAGCTGGTCGCGGCAAACGTGGCCAGCAAACCGACCATGGACCACTTGGCGATCCTGTCTTTGAGTAGTTTCATAGGTTCTTCCTCTCTCGAGTCTATTCTGTTGTACCCGCCTCTCAAGCCCCCGCGTCAGGGCGCTTCAAAGGCTGGGTGCGTTTTGCTTGTACGTCCGATTCCGGTCCCGATTAGGTCTGCTTCAAGAACCGAATGGTCGAGAACCAACGGCCCACAAAGTGCCACATGAAGTAGATCAGGATCGACATGAACGCCGAGAAGAAAGCCGATACCGGCGCTACGTCCTTACCGAAGGTACGCAGGGTGCCTTTTTCAACCATGCGGATGTACTCGGGGGTACCGGTACGGACATAGTTGTAACCCTGAATGTCGGCAATCGACATCAGCATGCCGTTGTATTCCACCGGCACGTGCAGCGGCGCAATCATCGGCCAGTTGCCCGGATAGAACACCAGACCCCACGCCATACCGCCCACGATCGCCGTGAACAGGTAGCTGCCCGAAAGCATCAGGAAGGTGTCGAGCAAAATCGCACCCGGAACCAGAACCGCCGGGAATACGAAGTTGATGGGGAAGTAGGTCCAGCCCCAGAAGTTGAAGTAGCGGTTGACCCATTCACCAAACAGCAACGCCAACACCGCGATGGTCGCGCCCCAGGGGTTGCGGAACTTTTCCCAGGCCCACGCCTGGATCGCCGCCGGGAAGGTCACCAACACGATCGGGGTCACCGTGACCCACAGACGACGGTCTTTCCAGTCCGACCAGAAGTCCCAGTCACCCATGGTCAACATGGCGTGAATGTGATACGAACCACACACTACAAAGAAGAAAATGAAGATCCCCAGGTAGTCAATGGTCCTGGAGACTTGCACTGCTTCGGCATGAGACCGAACCGCAGATTGAAGTGCGCTCATGAGTTACCTCCAAAAGTTCATTTATTGTCGTTTTAGATGACCGCCCGCCGGGTGGTCATCGTCACGTCCAGTGCCGGTCGCAGCGGCCGCGCCGATCGGTGGTTACCGTCGCCGCCCCGCCGCAACCCATCCAAACTTATTTCGCGATCAGACCTTGATCCACCGCTTCACAGATTTCCTTGCCCATCAGGTTCGAGAAGCTCGCAAACACCTGCAGCAACACGCCCATGATGGCCAATGCCAGCCAGCCGAAGATCACGAAGCCGTAGTGCAAGGGCGCTACGAACAACTCTTCCATAAACCAGAAGGTGTGACCCCATTCGTTCAAGCCAACGTTCGGCAGAATCATGAACGGACCGGTCCACAGAATCAGGTACGCCAGCGACAAGCCTTTCGAAGCCGAAAAGTGCGGCAGGCGGGTATGCGCATACAGGAACGCGCCACCACCCGTGATGATGTAGATCGGATAGCTCAGGTAGAACTCGATGATGTGCGACGGCGTGAAGTCGGTGTCGCGAACAATCGTCTGGTGCCAGGTGCCGTCCTGCTCGGTGAAGTAGCTCGCACCCCAGTAAATGGCCCATGCATACGCAAACAGCCAAATCAGGTGCGTCATGTTCCGGCGCAGTTCTTCCCGCGGCGCCAGTGCCGCCAGGTTGCGGTCACGGGTCTTCCACAGGTAGCCCCACAGAATCGAGGCGGTGACCACTTCCAGTACGATTTCGGTGTACAGGAAGTTCATCCAGTACGTCTCGAATTCCGGTGCGAACGAATCCAGACCGGCGGACCAGCCGTAGACCCCTTCATACCACCGAACCCACATATAAAAGACCGTGTACAGCATGAACGCAAAGGTCAGCCACTTCATGTCCAAAAGCGGCTTGTCTTGCGCTGCTACGCCACCAACTGTTGTTGCAGCCATAGTTTTACCTCCAAAGTTAGTACTCATTCGCGGTGCGTCGCCGCCCCGCTACCTCGTCGTGCATCCTTGTCTTCTTCATTCTTGCCCCTGGCCCAAGGGCCCCTGCGACAAAATGCCCCACTCCTAGGGTGCGTTGCAGTCTATCACTCATTCATGCCTTGTCAAGGAACAGTCTATCTATGAAAGAATACATATTTACATCGCTAAAAAGCGTCGTTTATAAGCGCAACCCATTGTTTTAATTGGTGACTTAAAAAACCTTTCCAAAGACTTGTCACTCGACGCTTTCAAGGCGCTCGACTGATTCGAACGTGCCCAAACAGAGGCAACCGCTCATTGCAAACAAACGGACCGGACGATAGTCAGCAGTTCTAGCGGACATCGCATCAGAGCCCAATGCTCAAAATGCTCAATAGGCAACATGATTCTCAAATGTGCCTCGGCGATGTACGCTAACTTGATGCCCTCTCCGCGAAATAGGCCAGATATGCGACTGACCCGAATTCTGCAAGTGTCGGCATACGCCGGTGCGCTCGCACTTTCGATTCCGCAAGCTGCATTCAGCGACAATCTTGAGCGCCCGGGTTTCGCCCGAATCGCCCTCGCTTGCACCGGTTGCCATGGCGCATCGGGCCAAGGTATAGGCTCGATTCCGGCGATTAGCGGCATCCCCGAATCCGAATTCATCCGCACAATGCAGGAATTTAAAACGGGTTACCGCTCAGCCACGGTGATGGACCGCATTGCAAGGGGATATCAATATCAAGATTTCCTAGAGTTAGCCCGGTTCTTCAAAAATCATCGCTAGGAGAACGCATGGCACCAATTTCCCGACGAAGTTTCATCAAGTGGGCCGGGGCGATTTCGGCGCTTGGAACAGTCGGCTGTTCGGTAAACCATCCCAGCACCGGATCACGACGCGAAAAAGCCCGCGTAGCGGTAGTCGGCGGCGGGTTCGCGGGAGCGTCCGCTGCGAAGTACCTCAAGCTGCTCAATCCGGAACTTGAAGTCACTTTGGTTGAGCAACAGGCTAATTACTTGTCCTGCCCCGGATCGAATGAAGTTATCGCCGGCCTAAAGCAGCCCGATGAGCTTCGTCGGAAATATGACATCCTCAGGAACGTTCAGGGAATTCAAACGGTAACAGCCGAAGCCCAAACTATCGACACTGCTCGGCGCACCGTGTCATTGGCGGATGGATCGGCCATACCTTACGATCGGCTAATCGTCGCACCGGGCATCGATTTCCGCTGGGACGCCATCGACGGTTACGACGAGACTGCCAGTCTGTTGGCTCCTCATGCCTGGAAAGCAGGGCCACAGACCACACTTCTGCGTCGCCAATTGCAGGCCATGCCTGACGGTGGCGTGGTTCTGATCACGGCACCCGCCAATCCGTATCGTTGTCCGCCGGGACCTTACGAGCGTGCGTCACTGATAGCGCATTTTTTGAAGCGTTACAAACCGCGCTCCAAAGTGCTGATTCTGGATGCGAAAACCCAATTCTCCAAACAATCGCTCTTCCTCCAAGGCTGGGAAGAGCTTTATCCAGGGATGGTGGAATGGATCTCGGCGGAAAAGGAAGGAAAGATAGAACGGGTAGATGCGCAATCGCGCGTCGTCTTCACCGAGTTCGACGAGCACCGTGCGGATGTTTTGAACGTGATCCCGCCGCAAAAGGCCGGCAAACTCGCGCATCAGGCGGGGCTGACCGATCAATCGGGCTGGTGCCCCATCGATCCGCTCACCTTCGAATCGCCGCTGGCACCTTACGTGCACATTATCGGCGATGCCTGTACGGCAACGCCCATGCCCAAATCGGCATTTGCCGCCAACTCGCAGGCCAAGATCTGCGCCGCGGCGGTAATTGATCTGCTGCAAGACCGCGAACCGGGTCATCCAAGCCTGATCAACCACTGCTATAGCTTTTTAAAGCCGGATTATGCGATCTCGATCACCGGCGTGTACAAGTATTCGCCAACCGAGAAGCAGCTCGAGGCCGTGTCGACGGGTGAAACACCCATGAACGGCGATCGGCGGAAAGAAGCCGAGCATGCCCGGAGCTGGCAGAAAATCATCGCCGCTGACGCCTTCGGGTAATCTCCGCCATTTGGCGCTTGCTGCCTATACCGCTTCCAAAGCCATTGCGAGCAGCGCCCGGACAGACTCCGGAAATTCCAGCTCCAATGCGCGGCTCCGCGCGTGCTCGGACATCTTTTTCCAGGTCTTGCGGACGATACCGATCAGCTTTTCTTCATCGTGAATCGCCGCGAAGGCGACAAAGTAGTAATCGAGAAACACGAGGCACGCGACGTCCTCGATCGATTGAACGTCCGGATCGTTTTTCAAACCGCGTTTCTGAAGAACTTTGCGGACCCGCTCGATGTCTATCGGATCGTATCCAGCTTGTGTCATAAGCTGTGCAACACAATCGGCATGAAAACCATATAGATAGCTGCGCCATTGCAGATACCCCTCGCGCGTGTCCGGGTAGGTCTGCCGGGGAACCTCCCAACGTCGAATGTGCTGCCCGCGCGCGGCGATGTGCAGCAAATCCGGCGCATCGGGATAGAGGCGGTCAAGCCATTCCGTCATGCGCATCCCGTAAAGCAATTCCTTGGGATAGGATTCGCCTCGCCAAACCTCACTATTAGGGTCCTGTGCATTAGCTTCGTCTATTAAGACTAGCACCCGATCCAGCCGATCTTCGTTCATCGAAATACTCAGTCCAAGTTGAAATTTGAAATACTGGGAAACTACTTATCAAATCCTGATTTCAAAGGCAATGAAGCCATTTCAACCGGTTCACGCATTGGCGGAAACGGGGCTAAACAGTATCATCCATGGCATGATCGATTCGCCGGGAGGAAACGATGCTCGACGCGTGCGTCTTCACTATTTTTGGATCTACCGGCCACCTTTCCCGCACCAAACTGATGCCTGCCCTGTACCAATTGGACAAGGCAGGCCGACTGCCCGCGGCGATGGTCGTCTTAGGTGTCGGCCGGCGGGATTGGGATAATTCCCATTGGAGAGACGAGGTATCCAAATGGCTAGAAGAGCGTTTGGGCAGCACACTCGACCGGGACGCTCTTGAGCGCTTCAGCAACCGCCTGCATTTCTTTTCGGCGGACATCGGCGATACGGAATCATCGGTACAGCTAAGACAGGTCCTGGACACTGGCCCCGAGTTTCCGCCCAATCACGTGTATTACCTTTCGCTTCCGCCGTCCGAATACAAAGCGGCGGCCGACTATTTGGCGCTTAGCGGACTCAACCAGGAAGTCGCCGGCTGGCGCCGTCTCGTGGTGGAAAAGCCGTTCGGCTATGACTTGGAAGACGCACAAGTCCTCGATCGCTGCCTGCACCGCAACTTTACGGAACATCAAATCTTTCGGATTGACCACTACTTAGGTAAGGAAACGGTGCAAAACATTTTCGTGTTCCGCTTTGCGAATCTCATGTGGGAACCGTTGTGGAACCGCAACCTCATCGACCATGTGCAGATCACCCACAGCGAATCGGCGGGAATCGAAGACCGGGCGGACTACTATGAAACCGCCGGCGCGCTGCGCGACATGATCCAGAGCCATCTGATGCAGATGTTGGCTTTGGTAGCCATGGAACCTCCGGCGACCATGGACGCCGAATCGATCCGGGATGAAAAGGTCAAGGCGCTGAAATCCATTCGCCCCATCCCAAAGGCCGCGGTCCATGCTCACGCCTTCCGTGCGCAATATGCTCGCGGACGCATCGAGAACCAGGAGGTGCCCGGATATCTCGACGAAAAGCAGGTCGACAAGCAAAGCACGACCGAAACGTATGCCGCCCTGAAGCTTTATATCGACAACTGGCGCTGGCGCAATGTACCGTTTTATTTGCGGACGGGAAAACGCTTGGCGAGGAACAGTTCTCTCATCGCGATACGCTTTAAGCACCCGCCGCAGCAATTGTTTCGCGAAACCCAGATCGAGGCGCTGCCCCCCAATTGGCTGCTGATGGGCATACAGCCCGAGCAATGCATTCGCGCCGAGGTTCAGGTTCGAGAACCCGGCATCGGCATGCGCGCCCGAACCACTCAACTCGATGCCAGCACCTGTTATCAGGCCGGTTATCAATTGGACGCGTACGAGTCCCTTCTGCTCGACGTCATCGGCGGCGATCACTCTCAGTTCCTGCGCTCGGATGAGGTGGAATGGGCCTGGCGAGTCGTCGATCCCATCATAAGAACATGGTCGGTAGAGCGGGAATTCATCCACACTTATCCCGCCGGCTCCTGGGGCCCCGAGGAAGCCGACCGCATCTTCGAGCGGGAGGATCAGCAATGGCGGCATTCTTTCTCGACCGGGGATGCACCTCGTTAAGACCGACGATCCTTTAAGCTATTTGCCTAATTCATTCGATACTTTTGGAGACCTTCTTAATGGCCGTTACAACTCAAGCCATCGACTACAGCCATAACGACGTTCAGCTCGAAGGCTTTTTCGCGTATGACAATAAGCGCCCTCAGCCTTTGCCGGCCGTATTGATCTCTCATGCTTGGGGAGGCAGGGACGAATTCGTGTGCAACAAGGCTCGTAAATTGGCCGAACTGGGCTACGCCGCGTTTGCACTCGATATGTATGGCAAAGGCATCATCGGAAGCGGCCCCGAGGAGAACGCACGGCTGATGAATCCGCTCATGAATGATCGCCGCCTGTTGCAGGACCGCATCACCACAGCTCTGGAAACCGTCCGCAAGCTCCCCCAGGTCGATCCCAAACGGATCGCGGCCATGGGTTTTTGCTTCGGCGGCCTATGCGTGCTGGACCTTGCCCGCACCGGCGCCGATCTGCGCGGCGTTGTCAGCTTCCACGGCTTATTTGTGCCGCCGGGCAATACTCAAGGCAATAAGATCAAGGCCAAGGTTCTCGTGCTGCACGGCCACGACGACCCCATGGCACCACCCGATCAGGCGGCGAATCTGGCTAAAGAACTGACCGAAGCCGAGGCAGACTGGCAAATCCATATTTATGGTAACACCCTGCACGCCTTCACCAATCCCATGGCAAACGATCGATCGTTCGGTACGGTTTACGACGAGACCGCCGATCGCCGCTCTTGGGAGAGTCTGCGGAATTTCCTTGCCGAGGTGTTAAACTAGGCCTTCTCCGTGCACCCTAAAAAAACGACAAATGGACCTGAAATTCCTAGACTTCGAACAACCCATTGCCGAACTCGAAGCCAAAATCGAAGAACTCAAGCGCGTCGGATTCGACAATGAAATCAACATCAGCGAGGAAATTGCGAGGCTTGAAGAAAAAAGCCGCAAGCTGACCGAATCGGTATTCTCCTCGTTGACGGCGTGGCAGATATCGCAGATTTCCCGCCATCCCCAGCGTCCGTATACGCTGGACTACCTCGACCTGATGTTCGATGAGTTCCACGAGCTTCATGGGGATCGCGGATTCGCCGATGATCCGGCAATCGTGGGTGGACTCGCCAAACTCGACGGACAGCCGGTTCTGATCATCGGCCATCAAAAAGGCCGCGATACCAAGGAAAAGATCTACCGCAATTTCGGCATGCCGCGGCCCGAAGGCTACCGCAAGGCGCTGCGGTTGATGCATCTCGCCGAGCGGTTCCGCTTACCTATCCTCTGCTTTATCGACACGCCCGGCGCCTATCCCGGCATCGGCGCAGAGGAACGGGGTCAGAGCGAGGCCATCGCCCGCAACCTTTTCGAAATGTCCAAACTGCGCACCCCGATCATTTGTACCGTGGTGGGCGAAGGCGGTTCGGGAGGCGCGCTGGCTATCGGTGTGGGCGACCGCCTGTTGATGCTTCAGTACAGCACCTATTCCGTCATTTCGCCGGAAGGCTGCGCCTCCATTCTTTGGAAAAGCGCGGACAAGGCCGAGCTCGCGGCCGAAGCCATGGGCATTACGTCGGATCGGCTGCAGGAACTGGAACTCATCGATGAGATTGTTCCCGAACCGTTGGGCGGAGCCCATCGCGACCGCAAGCAAACCGGCGATAATTTGAAAGCGGCACTGAAACGGCATCTCGAAGAGCTGCGTCGCACGTCCATCGAGACCTTATTGCAACAGCGCTACGAGCGGTTGATGAGCTACGGCATTTTCGAGGAAGCCGTAGCCTAGCTTCATTGATGCGGGGCGGATAATCACCGCCCCTCACTTCACGGCTTAGATGAGCCTTTGTACCGAAACACTCGATCGAATCCTATCTCGCCAGCCGCCGGCATCCCGCTACTGGATCGCGTACAGCGGCGGACTCGACTCGCTCGTTTTGCTTCATCTCTGTGCGGAACTGAAAGCCAAAGATCCGAACCTCCGCTTTACTGCCGTACATGTCCATCACGGCCTGCAAACAGCCGCCGAAGAATGGGCCGAATCTTGCGAAGCGAGCTGCCGGATGCTTGGAATTCCGTTCCGTCTGTTACGGGTCAACGCCGCCGCGAAACCCGGCGAGAGTCCAGAGGAAGCCGCGCGAAACGCGCGCTACGATGCCCTGCGCGCGCTTCTGTCCGACGGCGAGGTCTTGTTGACCGCACAGCATAGGGACGACCAGGCGGAGACGCTATTGCTCCAACTGCTTCGCGGAGCGGGTATCGCCGGCCTTGCCGCCATGCCGGAACGCACCGCCTTCGGCCCAGGATTTCTGCTGCGGCCGTTACTCTCTTTTTCCCGCGGACAGCTCCGCGAGTACGCTCAAGCACACGAGCTGACCTGGATCGAAGACCCCAGCAACCGCGACTTGAGTTACGACCGCAATTTCATACGCCACGAGATCATCCCCTTGCTCGAAAACCGCTGGCCGGCGACCAAGGACGCGCTGGTCCGCACGGCCCAACATTGTGCCGAAGCGCAAACGCTGCTGAACTCGCTTGCCGCGGACTTGCTGAAGTCCGTTATTCATCCGCTGCGAAACACGCTTCTCCTGGATCGGCTGAGGCCGTGTTCGGAAGCGGACCGCCGCCTGATTCTGCGCGAGTGGCTGCGGAGCCGCGGTTTCCGCATGCCTTCGACTCGCGTTATTGATAGGGTTTTGAACGAAACGCTGAACGCCAGACCGGACCGAAATCCCGTAATCCGGTGGAGCGAAGGCGAGATTCGGCGCTATCGGGGAGAGATCTTCCTGATGCCGGCCGCTTCGCCTTTCCATCCGAATAGAGTCATTCCATGGGATGGTGCTACGACACTCCATCTGCCGGACGGGAACGGCGACCTCAGCGTCACCACTGAAAAACGAGCCGGCATCTCGTTAACGGCATGGCGAGCCGGCAAAATCACCGTTCGCTACCGGCAAGGCGGCGAATCGCTACGCCTGCCCGGCCGCGAAGGCTCCCACGATCTGAAAAAACTGTTTCAGGAAGCCGGCATTACACCTTGGATCCGGGAGAGAACACCGCTGATCTACATCGGCGACGAGCTAGCCGCAGTGGCGGGATGGTGGGTGTCCGATTCTTATGCCGGGCAACCGAACGACTTTAATATCGTGATCCGGTGGCACGCGCCGGAGAATTTTTCCGGCGCACTGCCTTCGGCTAATTAAGGATTGATGCAGCGGTAAACATTGAAAGACTGCTCACCATCGATCAGGGGGCCGGTCGGCACGATGGTGTCTCCCCCCATGTCCGCCGCGTTATTGCGGGCGAGACGTTCAACTTCCTCTTGTACGGTATCTTTGCTGCGGGCAAAGATACCGATGGTCGCCGCCGTATTCGACGTGATACGCCCCAAAAATTTACAGCGCCCCACCTCGGGCGGCGTGAGCATACGAATCTTTTCGCCCTGCGGCTTGAGCTCTACCCATGTGCACCCGGAGACCATGGACATTATCGCCACCCCAAAAACAATCGTGAGTAATCTCGCCCCATTCATCAAATAACGTCTCCGCATTAGTCGTTGTATTTTCACCATGTTAGTGCGATTCAATATTCGATTGTAAACAACCTGGGCGGTGACTCCGATCCACAGGTTGAGTAGAATATGCTGACAAATCCTTTTGACGTCCGACGCGACGGCCGCTGCCTCGGCGATCGTTACGCAGCCTAAATTTACCCATCGTTGAATGACCAAATATATTTTTATTACCGGCGGAGTCGTCTCATCCCTGGGCAAAGGCATTGCCGCATCGTCGCTTGCCGCAATCCTGCAGGCCCGCGGTCTTAAAGTTACACTGACCAAACTCGATCCGTATATCAATGTCGATCCGGGCACCATGAGCCCGTTTCAGCACGGCGAGGTTTTCGTTACCGAGGATGGCGCCGAAACCGATCTGGACCTTGGCCATTACGAGCGCTTCCTGAGCACCACGATGGGCAAGGTCAACAGTTGGACCACCGGGCAGATTTACGAAAATGTCATCCGCAAGGAGCGACGAGGGGAATACCTCGGAGCGACCGTGCAAGTTATCCCCCATATCACGGACGAGATCAAGCGCGTCATCCGGCTCAGCGCGGAAGGCTACGACGTGGCCCTGATCGAAATCGGAGGGACGGTCGGCGACATTGAATCGCTGCCCTTTTTGGAAGCCACGCGCCAGATGCGAGTCGAGTTGGGCGATGACAAATGCCTGTTCATTCATCTCACCCTCGTTCCGTACATCGCGAGCGCCGGCGAGCTCAAGACGAAGCCCACCCAGCACTCGGTGAAGGAACTCCGAACCATCGGCATTCAGCCCGACGTTCTGATTTGCCGCTCGGACCGGATCATCCCCAAGGCCGAGCGAACGAAGATCGCACTCTTCACCAACGTCGGGGAAGATGCCGTCATCTCCGCCGTCGATGCCGACACCATTTATCGAATTCCGCTGCTGCTGCACGAACAGGGGCTGGACGATATCGTCGTGAAAAAACTCAAACTCGATGCCGGCGCGGCCGACCTCTCCGAATGGCAGAGAGTGATCGATGCCCTGGAGCATCCCGGCCATGAAGTGACGATCGCCATGGTAGGCAAGTACGTCAATCATTCCGACGCCTACAAATCGCTGACCGAAGCGCTCATTCATGCCGGCATTCAGACCAGGACCAAGGTCAAAATCCGATTCATCGAATCGGAAGAAATCGAGGACAAAGGCACCGGCTCGCTGGAAGGCGTAGACGCCATTCTGGTGCCCGGCGGCTTCGGCGAACGGGGTGTCGAAGGCAAGATCGCCACGGTCAAGTACGCTCGCGAGAAGAAAGTCCCCTATCTCGGCATTTGCTTAGGGATGCAGGTGGCGGTCATCGAATTCGCGCGCGATGCGGCGGGACTGGAAGGCGCCCACAGCACGGAGTTCTTGCCGAAAACACCGCATCCGGTCATCGCCCTGATTACGGAGTGGCAGGACGACTCCGGCACGATCGAGCATCGGGACGAAAAGTCCGATCTGGGCGGCACCATGCGTCTGGGCGGCCAGAAATGCCGGCTGGTCAGCGGCAGCCTGGGCCATAGAGTCTACGGCAAGGACGTCATCAACGAGCGCCACCGCCACCGCTACGAGTTCAACAACCGCTATCTCAAATCCCTTGAGGACGCAGGACTCAGGGTGTGCGGCAAATCCCTGGACGGCCGCTTGGTGGAAATGATCGAGATCCCCGATCATCCGTGGTTCCTCGCCTGCCAATTTCATCCGGAATTCACGTCCACCCCGCGTGGCGGCCACCCTCTTTTCACGGGCTTCGTGCGCGCCGCCGCCGAATATCATCAAAACAAGAAGGCGAACTGATGCAACTGTGCGGATTCGAAGTCGGCTTGGACCGGCCGTTTTTCCTGATTGGCGGCACCTGCGTCATCGAAGGCGAGCAACTCGCCTTGGAGACCGCGGGAACACTCAAGGAAATCACATCCAGCCTCGGCATTCCCTTTATCTATAAATCCTCCTTCGACAAGGCGAACCGCTCGTCGCACGAAAGTTTCCGCGGCCCCGGCCTCGAGGAAGGACTGCGCATTCTCGAAAAGGTACGGGATACCATCGGCGTACCGGTGCTGACCGACGTCCACGAGGATACCCCTTTAGGCGAAGTCGCCGCCGTCGTCGATGTGTTGCAGACACCGGCGTTTCTCTGCCGGCAAACCAACTTCATTCAGGACGTCTGTGCGCAAGGCAAGCCGGTCAATATCAAGAAAGGCCAATTCATGGCCCCGTGGGACATGAAAAACGTAGCCAACAAGGCAAGAGCCGTCGGCAACGAACAGGTCCTCGTCTGCGAGCGCGGCGTCTCGTTCGGTTACAACAACCTGGTCTCCGACATGCGCTCTCTCGTCATCATGCGCGAGACCGGCTGTCCCGTGGTGTTCGACGCCACCCACTCGGTGCAGCTGCCCGGCGGTCAAGGCACGGCTTCCGGAGGGCAACGGGAATTCATACCGACCTTGGCCAAGGCCGCCCTGGCGGTGGGCATCTCCGGCCTGTTCATGGAAACCCACCCCGAACCGGACAAAGCGAAGAGCGACGGCCCCAATTCATGGCCCTTGGCTCGCATAAAGGAGCTCTTAGAGGTGCTTGTCGAAATAGACCGCATCGTCAAACAACGCGGAATGGTCTAGACGGAATTATTACAACGACACTCCGATACCAGAGGAACGGAACCGATGAGCAAAATCACCGAAGTGCGGGCACACGAGGTGCTCGACTCCAGAGGCAATCCCACAGTCGCCGCAGAGGTCATACTCGACTCCGGAGCAACCGGCTCCGCCATGGTGCCGTCCGGCGCTTCCACCGGAACCCGAGAGGCCATCGAGCTTCGGGACGGCGATAAAACCCGCTATCTGGGCAAAGGCGTATTGAAAGCGGTCGAGAACGTCAAAACAGCGATCCGGTCCGCCGTCTTGGGCATGGACGCCGATGACCAGGCGGCCATCGACCGCAAGATGATCGAACTGGACGGCACCGACAACAAAGGCCGCTTGGGCGCCAATGCCATTCTCGGCGTCTCCCTGGCGACCGCCCATGCCGCGGCGACCGATGCCGGCAAGCCGCTCTACGCGTACCTCAACCGCAGCGGCGAGTTCCTGTTGCCGGTCCCCATGATGAACATCATCAACGGCGGCGCGCATGCCGACAACAGCGTGGACATGCAGGAGTTCATGATTCTTCCCGTCGGCGCGCCCAGCTTCCGGGAAGCTCTCCGCTACGGCGCCGAAGTCTTCCACGCTCTGAAAAAGGTACTGGCCGAACAGGGCCTGAGCACCGGCGTGGGCGATGAAGGCGGCTTCGCGCCGAATCTGCCGTCCAACGAATCCGCCATCGGCGTCATCCTGGAAGCGATAGAACGGGCAGGATATAAAGCGGGAAAAGACATCTATCTCGGCCTGGACGTCGCCAGCTCCGAGTTTTACCGGGACGGCGTCTATACGCTGGAATCCGAGAATAAACGGTTCACTTCGGACGAGTTCGCGAACTATCTTGCTGCCTGGGTCGACAAATATCCCATCATCACCATCGAAGACGGCATGGCCGAAGACGACTGGGACGGGTGGAGACTATTGACCGATCGGCTGGGGAGCCGCATTCAGCTGGTAGGCGACGATCTTTTCGTCACGAATCCCGCTATCCTGAAACAGGGCATCGAGGCCAAGATCGCCAACTCCATCCTGATCAAGGTCAATCAAATCGGTACCTTGACGGAAACCCTGGAAGCCATAGCCATGGCCCACCAGGCCGGATATACGGCTGTCGTCTCGCACCGTTCCGGCGAAACAGAGGACACCACTATCGCGGATCTCGCCGTGGCCACCTGCGCGGGACAAATCAAAACCGGCTCTCTCAGCCGATCCGATAGAGTCGCCAAATACAATCGGCTTCTCAAGATCGAAGAGCAATTGGGCGATAAAGCCCGGTACACCGGCCGCAGCGCCTTCCGTCAAGCGCTCTGAAAGGCGGGACGCCGTCCGACGACAGTGTGAAAAAGCTGATTGTCTTCTTGCTGGTGTTGATCGCCCTGCTCCAGTACCGACTGTGGCTGGGCGATGGCGGAATCGCCGAATTGCAGGAGTTGCAGGACCGTATCGAAAAGCTCACGGAGGAGGGCGAAAAGCGGCGCGAACGTAACGCGGCGCTGGAAGCCGATGTCAGAGATTTGAAGGAAGGAACGGACGCCATCGAAGAACGGGCTCGCCAAGAACTGGGGATGATCAAGCAGGGAGAGACTTTCGTCCAAGTGATCGAAATGCCTAAGAACAAGACACACGACCGATCGCCGCAACCAAAGCCTTCGGAGCGGAAAACTACGCCACAAAAGACCGAAAGGCCTCGTTAGCATCTGTTGTCCATGACCGACACCTGCCGAAATAATCGATTCTGGGCCATTGTCCCTGCAGCCGGCGTGGGTAAACGCATGGGGGTCGACGTACCGAAGCAATACCTTCAAGTCCTGGGGAAGCCGGTATTGCAGCATACCCTGGAGCGGTTGCTGGCGATCGATGTCTTGGCCGGCGTCGTCGTGGCTCTCGGGAGCGAGGATGGTTATTGGTCCGATCTACCTTGTGCTACCCATCCCAAGATCCGGGTCGCCCCCGGAGGTAAGGAGCGTGCCGACTCCGTGCTTTCCGCCTTAACGAGTCTCGAGAACGTGGCCGAACCGGACGACTGGGTGTTGGTGCACGATGCAGCTCGGCTGTGTATCACGATCAGCGATGTTCAAAAACTGATCGATCGGCTTAGGAACGATGAAGTCGGCGGCATACTGGCACTGCCGGTCACGGATACCCTGAAAGGCGCAGAGGCGGGCGAAATCGTCGAAACCATCGACCGCAGCCGGATCTGGCGCGCGCTGACGCCACAGATGTTCCGCTTTCGTATGCTCAAGCATGCGCTGATCGATGCTGCCGAACGGAAACTGATCGTGACGGACGAAGCCAGCGCTCTCGAACTTCGAGGATTGCGCCCGAAGATCGTGGAAGGACGCCCGGACAATATCAAGATTACGCGGCCGGAGGATCTTCCTCTGGCGGCTTTTTACCTGGAGCGACAATGCTACGAATAGGTCAAGGTTACGATGCACATCGGTTCAAAGATGGCGGCCAACTGGTCCTGGGGGGCGTAGCCATCGATTATGAAAAGAGCCTCGCGGCGCACTCGGATGGAGACGTTGCGTTACACGCCTTGTGCGATGCCTTATTGGGTGCGGCAGCACTGGGCGATATCGGTCGGCATTTCCCGGATTCCGACCCCAGTTTCAAGGGCATAGACAGCCGGGTTTTGCTCCGCGAGGTTCACGCCAAGATCACCGAACGCGGCTACACCGTGGTCAACGTCGATCTGACCATCGTCGCACAAAAGCCGCGGCTCGCGCCCTATATCGAAAAAATGCGCACAACCATCGCGGATGACCTCGACATTGCGCACGACGCGGTCAACGTCAAAGCCACCACGACCGAAGGCATGGGCTTCGAAGGCCGGGGCGAAGGCATCTCCGCCTATGCGGTAACGCTCCTTCAGAAAAATTAAGCCATGGGCGATTCGACCGCCGCCCTGCCCTACGCCTTTGGTGGGCCTGCCGGAACCGGCATTATCAAGACGTCGCCGGAAGATTTCGTCGTCGAGGAACTGCTGGGTTTCGAGCCTTCCGACCAGGGCGAACACTTTTTTCTGCGCATCGAAAAACGCGGCGAAAATACCGACTACGTCGCCCGCCAACTGGCCCGCTTTGCCGGAATCCCGACACGGGACATAGGCTACGCGGGCCTTAAGGACCGCCACGGCAAGACCATTCAATGGTTCAGCGTATGGCTGCCGGGCAAGGCCGAACCGGACTGGAGGCAACTTGAATCCCCCTCCCTCCGCATACTCGAAGTCCGGCGCAACAGCCGCAAGCTAAAAAAAGGCGCGGCAGCCGGCAATCGTTTCGAAATCGCCGTTCGCGAATTGAAATGCGACATCCCGCTATTGGAACGACGCCTGAAACAGATCGGCGAATGTGGGGTTCCCAATTATTTTGGAACGCAACGGTTCGGCCGCGAGGGACAGAACCTTGCGAAGGCATCGGCTCTTTTCGCGGGTACGCTCGGGCGGGTGGACGCTCACCGTCGCGGGCTTTATTTGTCTGCCGCGCGTTCTCATTTGTTCAACGGCATCCTCGCCAAGCGGATAAGCCGAGACGTCTGGGATCGCGCGGTTACCGGCGATGCCTTCATGTTTCCCGACTCGCGCAGTTTTTTTAAGCCCGACGCTATTACTCCGGAAATCACGCAACGGCTTGAGGCCAAGGAAATTCATCCAAGCGGCGCGCTCTGGGGCAAAGGTACACCGGCCGTTACCGATGAGGCACTGGCCATAGAGACGGCCGCAGCCGAGGAAGAGCCGGTTCTCTGCCGCGGTCTCGAAGATTTCGGCGTCGAGATGGCCCGCCGGCCGCTGCGACTTTGCCCGGACGGATTTCAGTGGGAACGGTCCGGCCCGAGCAGCATGCATTTGCGATTCGCGCTGCCCGCCGGGGCTTACGCGACCGCCGTTCTGCGGGAACTGATCGACACCGGTTTTTCAGACGATTAAAGGATCCTCATGGACTGCCATCACGTGTATTACCTGGCTCTCTTGCAAGGGCTGACCGAATTTCTGCCCATTTCGAGCGCCGCTCACCTTATCCTGATGCCGGTGGTTTTCGGCTGGCATGATCAAGGCTTGGCCTTTGACGTCGCCGTCCACATCGGAACGCTGACCGCGGTCGTGGTCTATTACGCGGGCGCTCTGCGCGATATGGCCGGAGCCTGGTTTCGTTCGATCTCCGGAAAGGGCATGAGCACGGATGCGAAACTTGCTTGGTACGTAATTCTGGGGACGATTCCGGCGGGCGTCGCGGGGCTGGCGGCCAACGGTTATGTCGAGACCCAGCTCCGCAATCCGCTGGTCATCGCCGCTAGCACGATAGTGTTCGCCTTGGTACTTTGGCTGGCGCAAAAAGTGAGCGCCGAACGACGTACCGATGCCGACATGAACTGGCAAGATGCTTTGATAGTCGGTCTCTTTCAAGCCGTGGCGCTGATTCCCGGCACATCCCGATCGGGTATCACGATAACCGGCGGTTTGTTCCGCGGCCTGGATCGCAAAGCTGCCGCCCGATTTTCGTTTCTGCTGTCGATCCCGGTAACGGCATTGGCGGGATTACTCAAGGCATACGAGTTATTCGAATCCGACCAGACGGTATCCTGGTGGAACATGTCCCTCGGAGCGCTGCTCTCCGGTATCGTTGCCTACATTACCATTGACTGGTTCCTGAGACTCCTCGATCGTATCGGCATGTTACCCTTCGTGATCTATCGGCTGATTTTGGGCGGCGTGCTGCTTTACATCTTCCTGCCCGGTTAGCGATACCGGCGGTTTTTCCTGCAACCGGCCACTCAAACGGTTAAAATACAAATCCTCCATCAATCTACAGCGCAAAGGATCATCATGTCTGTTGGACAATTCTGTAACCGCGATACGGTCATCCTAAGAAAAGAAAACTCGATCATCGAAGCGGCCAAACTGATGCGCGAGTTTCACGTCGGCAGCGCCGTAGTCGTAGAGGACTCATCGGAAGGAGCGAAACCCGTCGGCATCGTGACCGATCGCGATCTCGTCGTGGAAATTCTTGCCGCGGAACTGGACCCGAATGCAGTCGCCGTCGGGGATATCATGAGCTACGAACTGATAACGGCCCGCGAAGAAGACGGACTTTGGGAAACCTTGCAGAGAATGCGTGTAAAGGGTGTTCGCCGCATCCCCGTCGTCAATCAGCAGGGCTTGCTGGCCGGCATTCTGACCAGCGACGATCTCCTCGAGATACTCGCCGGCGAACTTACCGAACTGGTTAAAATCATCGGTAAAGAGCAGGAACGGGAACAAAAAACGCGCGGCGGTCTCGGTTAAACGATCAAGCTTTCCAATTAGGACCGGCAAAACCGAGCACGAGCAATCCGCCGGTCATTTGATGAACCGCAACCTTTCGACGCGTCACGATCGACTTCGAGAGCTATAGCCATGACTGTTACGATTTACCATAACCCCCGCTGCAGTAAATCCCGCGCTACGCTTGAGCTTCTCAAGAGCAAAGGCATCGAGCCCACGATAATCGAATATCTGAAAACACCTCCTAGCGCATCCGAGCTGGAGACCATTCTGGCCAAACTGGGCATGGAGCCCCGCGACTTGATGCGCAAAGGCGAAGCGGCATATAAGGACGCCGGGCTGGATAATCCTGATCTGGATCGCAAAGCATTGATAGGCGCCATGGTGGAAAACCCGATCCTCATCGAGCGGCCAATCGTGCTGGCAAACGAGAAGGCGGCCGTCGGACGTCCGCCGGAGAACGTTTTAAAGATTCTTTAAGACCGGCAAGGTCTCAAGTACTTTGGCGAGTCACTTTGGCTCGCACCTCTTTTCTCACGTGTTTCGTCCTTTTCATGGTTGAAGTTCTAATCGTCTACTATAGCCGTTGGGGTTCCACGGCCGAAATGGCCAATCTGATCGCGAGAGGCGTCGAGGAAGTTCCCGGCGCCGTCGCCAAGATTCGTACCGTCCCTGAAGTATCGCCGGTCTGCCAGGCCACCGAGGAGACTATTCCTGAAGCCGGTCCGCCTTACGCAACGATCGACGATCTGAAAAACTGCGATGCACTGGCCTTGGGAAGCCCTACGCACTTCGGCAATATGGCGGCGCCCCTCAAATATTTCATCGACAGTACCAGTTCCTTGTGGTTTTCGGGCGCATTATCCGGTAAACCGGCTGGCGTCTTCACGGCCACTTCGTCCATGCACGCCGGCCAAGAAGCGACGCTGATCACCATGTTATTGCCCCTGCTCCACCATGGCATGGTTCTGGTCGGGATCCCCAGCAGTGAAAGCGCGCTTCTCGAAACCACCAGCGGCGGAACGCCCTACGGACCCAGCCGGCACACCGGGAGTGACAACGCGGTCAGCGACGAAGAGCGGAAACTGTGTCGGGCGTTCGGAGCCCGTTTGGCGCGTGTGGCGCTGGCGCTGAAAGGCGCCCAAGTGAAGTAACTCCTAGTGGTCTTGACTGACGCTTTCGACGGATTGCTTTCGGATATGCTGCAATACGCCGCGACGGTTAAACATTTTTGAACTCATGGCGGAGCAACTCCCCCTGCGCTTCGCTTTCAATCCCGAACTGGGTTTTCTGCAATACCACTCGGGAGCCAACGCCGAAATCGTCGCTCATCTAAAACATGCCGCCAGCGGTCGGGGCGAAACGCTGATTTTTTTGTGGGGTGAACCGGGCACCGGCAAGAGCCACTTGCTCAATGCCTGCTGTCGGGAAGCGTGTCAAAGCGGCTTGTCGGTCTCTTATCTGCCGCTATCCGGCCTCCGCGAGTACGGTCCCGGCGTGCTCGATGGCCTGGAGCATCAGGATCTGGTTTGCCTGGACGATGTCGATTCCGTCGCCGGAGACGATGCCTGGGAACGAGCTTTATTCAATTTGTTCAATTATTTGCGAGACCACGGCAATCGCCTCATTGCCGCTGCCGGCGTGCCGTCCGCCGAACTTGCGATCCGTTTGCCCGACCTCAAAACCCGCTTAGGCTGGGGATTAACCTTGCGCCTGCAACCATTGAACGACGAGGATAAACTAATCGTCCTCGGCGCCCATGCCCGCTCGCTGGGCTTAGATCTGTCGCCACAAGTCGGACGCTTCTTGCTTTCTCATTATCACCGAGATCTTTCCTCCTTGAAGCGCTTGCTGGACGAATTGGACCACGCGACCCTAGCCGCAAAACGCAAGCTCACGATTCCTTTTCTGAAGAACTATCTGGAAGAAACGACATGAATGTACTCGTCATAGGTTCAGGAGCGGTCGGCAGCTTTTACGGTTCACTGCTCGCAAAGCAGGGCGCTAAAGTTTCGATGATCGCCCGTTCCGACTACGAACACGTCAAAGCTCATGGCATAGACATTACGAGCGACACCAAACTGGGCGCTTATCACTTCCGGCCCCAGACCGTCGTACGCAACGCGGCCGAATTGACCGAAAAGCCCGACTACGTTCTCTTGTGCATCAAAGTGGTCGAAAACGCCGATCGCATCAGCCTTCTGAAAGACGCCGTGGGACCCGACACGTCCATCGTTCTCGTTTCCAACGGCATCGACATCGAAGACGAAATCGCGAAAGCCTTTCCCGATAACGAACTGATCAGCGGCCTCGCATTCATATGCGTCACCCGCACCGCACCCGGCAAAATCTGGCACCAGGCTTACGGCCGGCTAGCCTTGGGCAATTATCCGCAGGGGCTTTCGGAAAAAGCTCTGGCGCTTTGTAGAGTATTCGAGCGATCCGGTATTACATGCGTCGCCTCCGAGGATATCGTTGCCGCCCGCTGGCAAAAATGCGTTTGGAACGCGCCCTTCAACCCGCTGTCGGTCCTCTCCGCGGGGCTCAGCACGAATGACATACTCTCGACTCAAGAGTCTTTCGTTCGGGCCATCATGGAAGAGGTTTGCCTGATCGCCAAAGCCACGGGACATCCGTTGCCCGAAGATACCGTCGATAAAAACATCGAGAGCACCTACAAGATGCCGCCATACAAGACCAGTATGCTGCTGGATTTCGAGGCCGGTCGGCCGATGGAAACGGAGGCCATTCTAGGTAATGCCGTGAGGGCGGGATGGAACGCAGGCGTGCCGATTCCCCATCTTGAATCGGTTTATGCTTTGATGAAGCTCAGAGAGTTGAGCCGTCGAACCGGATAACCCGCTGCCACAAATCGAAATTACGCCGGCGCGAGGCGGGCGTGATGCCAAATCAAGAATCGCCCTAAAACGGCATCCCCCGTCCTAGATTGCCCTTCATCCCTCGCAGCATGTTCATCAGATTGCCCTTCTTGAATTTCTTCATCATCTTCTGCATCTGATCATACTGCTTGAGCAGACGGTTGATGTTCTGCATATCCGTGCCCGCGCCTTTTGCGATGCGCTGTTTTCGCGAGTTGTTGATCACATCCGGAAATGCCCGCTCCTGCTTGGTCATCGAGTTGATGATGGCGATCTGCTGAATCATTTCCTTGTCGTTCACTTTTTCCTTCACGTGCTGCGGCACGTTCGCCATGCCGGGAAGCTTGTCGAACATTGCGGCGACGCCGCCCAGATTCTTCAACTGCAGCAGTTGATCGCGATAGTCGTTCAAGTCGAAAGACTTGCCCTTCTGAATCTTCTTGACCAGTTTTTCGGCTTTCGTCTTATCGATCTTGCGCTCGGCCTCCTCAATCAGACTCAGGACATCGCCCATGCCCAAGATTCGGGACGCGATTCGATCGGGGTGAAAACGTTCCAAGGCAGCTGTCTTTTCACCCACACCCAAGAATTTGATGGGCTTGCCCGTAATGTGGCGAACCGACAACGCCGCGCCACCTCTGGCATCGCCGTCGGTTTTGGTCAGAACGACACCGGTCAGGGTAAGTGCGTCGCCGAATGCTTTCGCGGTATTGGCGGCGTCCTGACCGGTCATCGAATCGACCACGAACAGCGTTTCGATCGGGTTGATGGCGGAGTGAATCTGTCTGATTTCCTCCATCATCTCGTCATCGATATGAAGACGGCCGGCCGTGTCGATAATGACGACATCCTTGTATTTCTTCCGGCCATATTCGACGGCGTTGCGAGCGATATCCACCGGATTCTGCGTCGGATCGCTCGGAAAAAAATCGGCGCCCACCTCAGCGGCAAGAGTTTGCAGTTGATCGATAGCGGCCGGACGATAGATATCGGCGCTCGCGACCACTACGGACTTGCGCTCGTTATCCTTGAGCCAGCGGGCCAGCTTGGCAACCGTGGTGGTTTTACCGGCGCCTTGGAGACCCGCCATCAGAATCACCGCCGGCGGCTGCGTCGCCAGACTGAGCCGCTCGTGGGCACTGCCCATGATGGCGATCAATTCTTCATTGACGATCTTCACTAGCGCCTGCCCGGGCGTAAGGCTGGACTGAACTTCCTGCCCCAAGGCGCGTGTCTTGACGTGCTCGATGAAATCCTTGACGACCGGTAGAGCCACATCGGCTTCCAAGAGGGCCATACGCACCTCTCGCAAGGTGTCCTGAACATTGCTCTCGGTCAATCGGCCCTGACCGCGAATTTTTTTGAGCGATTGGGTTAAACGTTCGGTAAGGTTGTCAAACATGGCTCTTAATCCTACGGGCTATGGAAATACCCAGATTACTTCATCTTGATCGGCCATTATGCCAGACTAGAGAGCTCAGGAGGACATGATTTAAATGAATTCTACGCTGTTTGGCGCCATAGCGATCGCCACTTATGTCGCTGCCGCTCTTACCCTGATTCGCTCGCTGCGCGAGAACGACTATGCGGCCATGGAGACACCCACGCTTCGGCGGTTGAAACCCTTGACACTCGGTTGGTTCGCCGCCGTTTTGCACGGGCTTGCGCTCACCAGCGGCTTTCAGACTAACGAAGGACTCAACCTCAGCTTTCTGAGCGCGATGTCGTTAGTGGCTTGGGTGATCGTAGCCATCTTGCTCCTGACGGCTCTCGCGAAACCGGTGGATAAACTCGGGATGGTGATTTTTCCGATGGCCGCGCTGGTCCTTCTGCTAAACCTCAGCATCCCGGAGAGCGTTCACACGGTGAAAGACCTTTCCTGGCCTTTGACCATTCACATCGTGGTCTCCATGCTCGCTTACAGTTTTCTCAATATTGCCGCCTTTCAGGCAGCGCTGCTGGCGTTTCAGGACTGGCGGCTGCGCAGCCACCATTCCGACCTCTTGCTACGCTCGCTCCCGCCTCTGCAAACCATGGAATCCCTGTTGTTTCAGCTGATTGCGGCCGGGTTCGTGTTTCTTAGCGTGTCACTGCTCACAGGCTTTATTTTTCTGGAAGACATGTTCGCTCAGCATTTGGCCCATAAGACCGTGCTGTCCATCCTTGCCTGGGTCTTGTTCGGCGTACTACTGATCGGACGAGCTCGCTACGGCTGGCGGGGAACCATAGCTATCCGCTGGACGCTAGGAGGCTTTGTGTCGCTAATGCTGGCCTATTTCGGCAGCAAGATGGTATTGGAATGGATATTGAACCGGGCTTGATGGTGCGGACACCGACCCTGGTCCCGGAATGCGAGTGCGTGTCCGGACTCTTTGAACTCACTCATTTTCAGCCGATCGATAAGCTTGCTCGCGTTGCCGGGAGTTTCTGAGCATGCGTAGTTCTTGAGCAGCTTGGTTTCTTTCCGCCTCAATCAAAGACATAACCTTCCCGTCGATGGTCTGCACTTCCTCGACTAAACGAACCAAAGACTCGTTATCGCTTTTCTCAAGATAGGCCGGCGAAAACAGTTTCTCAATCAGGGGCATCCGTTCCCTCTCCAGCCGAGCAACCCTCTCCCACTCCATACCTTCGGCCGCCGTTAGGATCGAACGGCACATTGCAAGAAGCTTCTCGGTTTCGGGCGTCAGATCTGACATCGCGGCATACCCGGTCTCGGACGATTAAAAGCTTGCTGAAGCTAACCTGTTTTCAACAGTCTGAGACGGAACCGGCTCTCGTATCGCCTCCCAAGCACTCTTGATCTCCTTTATCAAACCGCCGACTTCGTCCAGGGCACTCTGATCGTTTTGCGCGCTGGCGTAAAACAGCTGCTCGGTAACATAGGTATAAAGTCGATCCAGATTTACCGCGATTTCGCCGCCGTTATCCAAGTCCAGACAGGCTTGGAGGTAGCCGACGATTTCAATTGCACGGCCGATGGCTTGGCCCTTCTCGGCGAGCTCCCCCCTTTGTATCGCGCCCTTGGCAACGGAAATTTTTTCGTTCAGCCCATTAAAAAGCATCATTATCAGAGTATGCGGATCGGCGTACTCGGCACTCGCCTGCACGGTAGTTTGCCGATACTGATTCAATGCAAACTGAGCGGGTCTCATGGCGTATAACCTCTTCTTATTTCTTGTTTTGGTTAGCCAATGGCAAAGCGGCCAACTGCTGACTCAAATAACTGCTGATACTCTGAAACTGCCCCAAAAGAGCATCCATCTTATTGAATCGATCCAGAAGACGCTTTTCGAAATCACTCATTCGACTCTCTAAACGCTCTCGGCTTTCTTGAATTTTCTCGAGATTCTTTTCCAGACCGTCAGTACGCGCCTTTATGGCTCCTTTACTGTCCAACAATCCGGCAAGCACCTTGTCCAGTCGTTCTATCAGCCCACGGGAAAAACCAACCTCGCCCCGGTCGCCGGTCTTGGTATCCGAGATCAGAAGCTTAAGCCCCTGGGCATCGCCCGCCGTTGCGGTCAATTCTTGCCCTTTGCCCGTTGCCTCCAAACCTCCGATGCTTCCGGCGACATCCATGCCCCCGGTGCCCTCCGTCGAACTAGAGGCGAGCTTTAATCCCAAGGTCGCTTCACTATTAATATCGACCTGCGTGATTTCAACTTGAGACTCCGAGCCATAATTTTTGGATTGAATGACAAATCGATTGTTGACATCGTCATAACTCACGCCGACTGAAATACCTTTTGCTTTGAGGGCACTGTCGCCATTGATGCGGGATTGAATCTCTGCCGCCAGAGCCGCATGATTGCTATAGGTCGCTTGCGTCAAGGTGATATCTGCCGACAAGACCCCATCGACTTTGATCTTGAAGGTGTCGTTGTCGCCGTCCACCACCAATGAATTGACGGCACCGCCGTTCAGAAAGCCCTGGGTAGCTGCTTGGGTAATATTGACCGCATAAGTTCCCGGCTTGGTATCGACGGTATTGCTGGAATATATCACCCCGGAATCCGTGGGACGCCCGATGGCCGCAAACAAAGCGGCTACGCTGCTCCGATCCGCATTTAGCGCCTCGTTTAGCTTGGAACTGTCCAAATTGAGGGTGCCGTCTCTTTGCGTTCGGATTCCTATATGGGCCAAGGTTTTCGCCGAACCTTCGAGACCTTGGATAAATCGTCCCAGTTCCGAGCGAAGCTGCCCCATACCGCCGCGTACCGTGGGATCGCCCTGTAAAATTCCGCCTGCTTTCTGGGCTGCGTCATAGCCGGTTAAGCTTCGGTCCGTCTTTGCCAATTCGTTAAAACTTTTTACGAAACCTTCTATAAGCTTTTTGATGTCGTCATTGCTCTGGCTGACCGACACATTGACGATCTTCTCGGATTGAGCGGATTGAAGATTTAACGTCACCCCTTTAAGAGCATCTTTGATCGTGTTGCTCGCATTGGTAACCTCAAGTCCATTGATAACGATTTTCGAGTCCAACGCCATCTGGGTCTGCTGGAGGTTAGCAGCGGCGGCATTAAAAGACAGGACGGACAGGCCTGAGGCGTCGACCGAATTTCCATCATCATCGGCTACGCTGATCTGCAAGCTGTTCTCGGCGCCGGTTTCACTCGAATTCAGTACAAGGCGAGAACCGCCGCTATCGTTGACTATAACCGCAGTCACTCCGGCCTTGGCGTTGTTGATAGCATCTCGGATGCCGCTGAGGGTATTGTTGCTCGAGTCGATCTCAAGGGTCAGCGTGCCTTTGTCGGGATTTTGGGTAAATCCGTTATAACTACCCGGGGTGGCATCCACCGGCGGCGTATAGTCCGTAGTGCCGAATTTCAGCGTCAAAGTCCCGGTTCCAACCACTGCGTTGGCCGATGCGAAGTAACCGGTTGCCAGTGCGTGGCTCTGCGCGAGCTGCTTGACCTCGATCTTGTAATTACCCAGATCGGCATTGCTTTCCGCCGAAGCACTGACAATACTGCTGTCGCTGGAAGTTGCGCCGATCTTTTGAAAACTACTCAGGTTTTTCAACGCCGAGAGGCTATCCCGAAAAGCCGATAAAGCGCTCTTGAAATTTCCAAACGAGGAAATCTTGGATTGGATCTCGGCTTCTTGCCGATCCAAACGGGCAGCGAACGGAGCACGCTCCGCCTGCACCAATTGGCTGACCATGCTGGATATATTGAGGCCGGATCCGAGCCCCGTCGATGTAATACCTGCCATCAAACCCTCCGCATTACCTGTTGCCGCTCTGTCCCAATAAGGATATATCCACGCCTTACGCTTGAACCGATTCGGCCGAGCCGGCTCGTCAGCCGAACTGACAAACCGTCCAAACTCACACTTTTTCCTTCAACAACATGCCTTTAAATCCGTCTTTGAATTCGTCTAAATGTTTTGCGAGTCGCAAAATCTCTTCCGAGGGGATTTGGCGAATAAGTTCATCGGTCTCGGCATCCCTGACTTGCACTATCGTTCGCCCCGAATCTTCGTCAATGGAAAACTGGACCGTTCTCCGCACCATTTGAAAAAATTCGTTGAAATTGCGCACGGCATGGGCGACTTCGTCCTGCCGTTTCTCTCCTTCTCTTCCCGAGGAAGCAAACGCCTCGGCGGCCAAAGCCGGGGGAACCGCCCTGACCGTAGAAACCTGCTCTGCCGCCCCGGTGCTTCCCGCTGCGGCGAGGGTTTCAGAGCCCACCTCGTCTGCCGTCTGGCGGCGCACCATGTTCGGCTTCAGAGCCGTTACATTGCCTAAAGCTATCGGGGCTTCCATATCGATCTCCTATTGCTCGAAGAAGAAAGCGGGAACGCCTCAGTGTTCCCGCTTTCCGGTTTAGCCAGCTCGGAAATTAACCCCGAAGCAGCGAGAGCACGTTTTGGGTTGAGGCATTCGCCTGTGCCAACATTGCCGTACCGGCCTGCTGCAGGATCTGATTCCGGCTCAGCTCGGACGTTTCAGCCGCGAAATCGGCATCGAACACACGGCTTCTTGCGGCGCTGATGTTTTGCGAAGTGGCCTGCATATTGGCTACCGCTGAGCTGAAGCGGTTTTGGACAGCGCCCAGGGTGGCGCGGAGGTCGTCAACGAAAGCGAGTGCACCGTCGACAGACTTAATAGCCGAGTTTGCCCCCGACTGAGTACCGACGTTAATGCTTCCCACTGCACTTAGAGTGCTTGCATTCGTCGCTGCACTGAACAAGGTACCCGTCGTATCCGTGGTGACGGTGTACGAGCTTGCGGAGCTAAACATGAGGGTTCCGACCACTTTACTAGAGTCTGTTCCCACCGCTGCGCCCAAGGTAGCGGCGGCACCTTCCGTTGCCCCGGTGTCAGCGTTCAAGCCTTGGAAATTGATAGTACCGCCCGCGCCGGCGCTATTTAAAAAGTCTTCGATGACAATATCGTAACCTTCGGCTTGGCTCAGCGTGATCGAACTTCTCGAAGCATCCAGTTCTGCGGTGATACCGGTACTTGCCGCCGCACCATTAATGGCTTCCGCCAGCGAAGTGAGATCGCCAGTACTGGAGACGTTTGCCGAGATCGCAACGGCGCTGCTGTTCGAACCATACAAATTAAACGTCAACGTACCGGCAGCGGCTAGACCGGAAAGAGTTGCTTTAGTCAGCGCCGTTGCCGTTACGCCCGTGGATGCCGTGGCGTTATTCACAGCCGTCGCGATCGCATTGGCTGAATCATTGTTTGCTACGGCCAAGGTCGCGGACCCGATATTCCCGGTAACCGTTAGATTTTGTGCCGCAACACGGTTGAGAGCGGTCAAAGCAGTCTTATCAGCACTTGCCGCCGCCGCCTCTACCGCAGTACCCGTCGTATTGGTGAGACTGTTCGATCCGATATTGGTCGCCTTGCTGTTCCCGATCGAGAAACTGATCGTCTGATCGGCATACGCACCAACCTGAAATTTCGCACTCGTGAACGAGCCATCCAGCAGATTTTTTCCGTTGAATTGGGTTTGAGTGGCGATACGGGTAATCTCCTGCTGCAACTGAGCCACTTCCTTCTGCAGGGAAGCACGATCGGTCGCGGTATTGGTATCGTTGGCGGATTGTACGGCCAGTTCCCTCATACGCTGCAGCGCGTTCGTGACCTCTCCCAAGGCGCCTTCGGCGACTTGCGCGATGGAAATGCCGTCGTTGGCATTTCGGGCGGCCTGATTCAAACCTTTAATTTGCGCGGTCATCCGGTCTGCAATGGCAAGGCCGGCTGCGTCGTCTTTTGCGCTATTAATGCGCACACCGGACGACAAGCGTTGCATTGCAGTCTGCATCGCGTTGGATGACTTCAGCAACTGGCGCTGAGCGTTAAGCGAGGAAATATTGGTATTAATCACTTGGGACATGATCGTCTCCTTCAACTTTTAGGATTTTTCAAATCGACGAGCTCAAGGACATCAGCGCTGTGCATTCAACTCTCGTAAACGTTATCGGACACCACGGCGGAAACTTTAAAGGTTTTTCTGTCGGCCTTAAGTTATGGCCAAGATGCGCTGTTTCCTATGACGTCGCCTCCGGCATGGCGCCAAAATACACCCCAGGAGGTGTATTGATATGCGTACGAACATCGTTCTTAACGACGAGCAGGTCAGAGAGGCTTTCAAGTATTCCGATGCCAAGACTAAGCGTGAACTGGTCGAGCGGGCACTCCGGGAGTTCGTGGCCAATCGAAAACGGAAGGACGTTCGGGACTTGATCGCTACGGTGGAAATCGACCCGAACTACGATTCCAAGACACTGCGCGCCGAGCAGAGCTAAGCATGTATTTGGCGGATACTTCGGTATGGATCGATCTCCTACGGCAAAGGGGAAACCCCGCTACGGAACAGTTCCGCCGAATACTGGATGGCGGCGTATCGTGGTGGAGGAATTGAATCTGGCCTGACCAGATCGCGAACGATGCGGTTCACTTCGCTCACCGCATCCTACAGCTCTGGCTTGACCGGCAGCCCGGACTGAAACGACTTCGGCTGTCGGCGCGTTATGAAAACAGTTCTCGAACGGTGGAGACGAATCGATCGAAGCTGCTTTGTAGCCAGCTCCATAACTCCTCGGGCACTATTCTGGACGCCGCAAAAACCGCGAATCCCAGAAACAACAAACCGCTAGCGATATGTAGCGCCCGCTGAGGCGTCTTCCGGAGCAGTGTGGCGCCTGCCCAAATCCCTAACGCGGACGTCACGCCCAGAGCCGCGGTGGCGCCAAGCCAAACCGGCACAGGCGGTGCTGCCGCACCTAAACCGGCGACCGCCAGTTGAGTTTTATCGCCGAATTCGGCAAGGAAAATCATCAGGAAGGTCGTCAAAAAGATGCCGTGACCGGTTTTTGCCTTGATGAACTCGCCCTCCTCTTCCTCCCTAAAAAGCAAAGCTTTCACGCCGAAGACCGCAAACAAGAGAGCGACCGCCAGGGACACCACGGAATCGGGCAGCCACCGGGCTGCCGCCGCTCCGAAGACTACGGCGACTAGATTCAAGACGGCAAAAGCGAACACGGCGCCGAGCAGAATAGGCCAGTGCCGGTGCCGCGCAGCCAAAGTCATGCATACCAGCTGGCTTTTGTCGCCGAACTCGGCTGCTGCGACCAGCGCGAACGCGGTACCCGACGACGCCCACCACCGTGCCCAGTCGATCGCCGGCAGGCTTCGATCCAGCCACACCCCTACTTCGTTAATCAGATTGCAAGCCACAGGGTCGGATACTCAGGTCGTGATCAGGTTGTCCAAAATCATCATGATGATGAAGCCAAACATCAGCGCAAAGGTCGCATAGCGCGCTTTGCCCTGGGATTGGGTTTCGGGAATGATGTCGTCGCTGATGACGAACAGCATGGCTCCGGCGGCGAACGCCATACCGATAGGCAATAAAGGCAAGAACATCGTGACTGCGGCAACGCCGAGAAAGCCGCCGACCGGCTCGATCAGCCCCGTCAAGGTCGCGATCAATACCGCCTGTTGCCGCCGATAGCCCAGGGCCACCAGCGGCATCGCCACCGCCAAGCCTTCCGGGATATTCTGCAAACCGACCGCAATCGCCAAGGCTGCTCCGTTGTGCCAGTCGCCGGAACCGAAACTTACGCCGACGGCCATGCCTTCTGGCAGGTTGTGCATGACGATCGCGGCGATAAAAAGCCAAATCTTTCGCAGCGAGTCGAAGGTTTCTCCGCTTTCGCCCAGAAACCGCTCATACGGCAGCCAACTATCCGCCAATACCAGAAAAACCGCGCCGATCATGACCCCCGCCGCAACCACGTACACACCGAGACCCGGCCACAGCTGATTGCCGGCCTGGATGCCCGGAACGATAAGCGAGAACGCCGTGGCTGCCAGCATCACGCCGGCGGCTCCGCCCAGCATCAGATAAAGGGTCCTGCTGGAAACATCCTTGAACAGCAGAGCGGGCAAGGCACCGAATCCCGTGGCCAATCCAGCCAGAATGCTGGCGAAGGCCCCCATGGCGATGATCGGATCGACAAAGAAATACATCACGACCAGAAACAAGGTCGTCAGGAAAGTGATCGAGCTCACCAGGATCAGCTTTTGAGCTAGCGTCGGCAGGCGAGCATATTTCTGATACAGAGTGTTGGCGCGGAGCTTCTCGGCCAGCATATTCAAACGTTGCGAGTTCATCGGATGAAATCCTTGGTGGGGTAAGTTCGGATGGACCATATCTATACATTTTTCTTGCCGTCATTCCGGCAGGGAGTGCTCACCCCGTCCTTGGGGTTCGTCCTTCGGACCCGCCGCAGGCGGTCCAAAACCGTTCCCGACGGTTTTGTGCTCGCCCCTTCCCTGGGACTCGTCCTTCGGACCGTGCTGCGCACGTCCAAATAGACCAAAGCCGTCCTTGGCTTTCGCCCGTTGGACAAACTTCGTTTGTCCCATTCGGCTCCCGGCCGAATGGTCGCTCCGGGCGAATTTGTGCCGGACAAACCGGCAGGACAGCCGGTTTGCACGCATCGCGCCCGAAGGGTGCCGGGCAGGACAGCCCGGCATGAATCCAGTTCACAGGGATTGTGAATGGTCGAAACCATCCATGGCCTCTGGACCCCAGCAATCCCTGCCGGGGTGACGACTTCCATGACAATCTTGCAATCGTCGAGGATTCGTTAACCAGCGTCAAGGCAGAGCCGCCAATGCCGCAATTCCCCTTATCTGTTATCGATAGTTGAAGCCGGCTGTACCCGCCGACCATCAGCCGCCTATCGCAGCAGATGCGCCGACTGGCCCGGTTCTTGTGTAAAATGGTCAAGGAATAGGGGGAGCATGCCTGATGCATATATTGTTGAGCAACGACGACGGTTATTCCGCCCAAGGACTGATCGCCTTGGCAAATGCGCTGGGGCAACGGGCGCGACTGACGGTTGTTGCCCCCGAACGAAACCGCAGCGGAGCGAGCAATTCGCTAACCTTGGACAGACCTTTGCGCGTCAGCCAAACCGAAAGCGGCTTCATCAAGATCGACGGCACGCCGACCGATTGCGTGCATTTGGCTATCACGGGATTGTTACATGAGGAGCCGGACATGGTGTTCGCCGGCATCAATCACGGTTCCAACCTGGGAGATGACGTTATCTACTCCGGCACGGTGGCGGCAGCCACCGAAGGGCGTTTTTTGGGGCTTCCGGCGGTCGCGGTCTCCTTGGCGTCGAGCAATCCGCAGCACTTCGACACGGCAGCCCAAGTTGCCGTCACCTTGCTCAAACAGATCCAGGAACACCCCTTGCCGGCCGATACTATACTGAACGTCAACGTGCCCGATATTCCCCTGACAGAGCTTCGTGGCTTCCAATCCACTCGTCTGGGCCAGCGCCACAAGGCCGAACCCGTGATCCGGACGACCGACCCGCGCGGGCGCGAGATCTACTGGATCGGCTCCGCCGGTCCGGAGCAAGATGCCGGACCCGGCACCGATTTTCACGCCATACGCAACAACTACGTATCCGTCACACCTTTGCAAATCGATTTGACCCGTTACGAAAGTCTTCAGCGATTGGCCGACTGGCTTCCGCGTGAGGTTATTCCATGAACCGTCGGCTTCAGGGTATCGGCATGACCTCCCGCAGAACGAGGGAGCGCATGGTCAGCCGATTGAAGGAACAAGGAATCAGCAATCAGTCTGTGCTAGCCGTCATGCTGGAAACGCCCAGACATATCTTTGTCGAAGAGGCTTTCGCGAGCCGTGCGTACGAAGACACGGCGCTCCCGATCGGATTCAACCAGACGATCTCCCAGCCTTATATCGTGGCTCGCATGACCGAACTGCTGCTGGAAAAAGGCCCGTTGGACAAGGTGCTCGAAGTCGGCACCGGCTCGGGTTACCAGACCGCTGTATTGGCGCAACTCGTAAAGCGGGTTCATTCGGTGGAACGCATTTACCCCCTTCAGCAGCGCGCCCGCCGCTGCATTCAGGATCTTCACCTGCGCAATGTGCGCATGAAGCACAGTGACGGCGGCTGGGGCTGGGACGATTACGCGCCCTACGACGGCATCATCGTCACCGCGGCACCGCCGGAGCTGCCGCAGCCACTGCTCGACCAAATGGCACGGGGTGGTGTCATGGTGATACCCATCGGCGACGGACGCGAGCAGTTTCTACAGCGGATTACGCGCACGGAAGTCGGGTTTCAGGCGGAAATCATCGAACCTGTCAGCTTCGTGCCTCTGCAAGGCGGATTGCTTTGACAAACAGCCCTCTCTTTCAGGATTAAGGAATTCCCGATGCATGAACTGATCAATTGGCTGGTGACGACCATCGGCGCGATGGGCTACACCGGAATTTTTCTGCTGATGGCCATGGAAAGCTCGGTTTTCCCCATCCCCAGCGAAATCGTCATGCCGCCCGCGGGCTATCTGGCCCAGCAGGGCAAGATGGACATGACCCTGGTGATCCTCAGCGGAACGGCGGGAAGCCTGGTCGGGGCTTACGCCAACTATTTCGTCGCGCGCTGGCTGGGCAGGCCGCTCCTGATCAAATACGGCAAGTACGTCTGGATTACCGAGGAGCACTTCAACCGGGTGGAGAAGTTTTTCCTCGCGCACGGCGAAATCTCCACCTTCGTCGGGCGGCTCCTGCCCGTAGCGAGACATCTGATCTCGTTACCGGCCGGCCTCGCCAACATGAATCATCTCAAGTTCAGCTTTTACACGCTGCTCGGGGCGGGGATCTGGGTATCGGTGCTCAGCTGGATCGGCTATTTCATCGGTGAAAACCAGGAGCTGATCGCGCGCTATTCGGAACACGCGGTCATCGACGTGATCATATTCAGCATCGTCCTGGTTGGAATTTATGTCGCGATCCATCGCCGCAGGACCCGCAGCCAGACGCACTCATGACTATCCCCGTATTTTCGATTTCCCGCCTTCCCCGCATTCTTTTCGGTTCCGGCCAATTGGCGGAACTGCCGAAACTGGCTCGCTCCTACGGTCACAAAGCGCTGCTCGTCACCGGAGTGCGCTCCTTCCGCTCGTCGTCGCGCTGGCCCTGGCTGACGGATAACCTGACCGAGCAGGGCATGATCTTCGAACACATGACCGTCAGTGACGAGCCCACGCCGCAGTTGGTGGACGATGCCGTCGCCGCCTTTCATGGCCGCAACATCGGCCTGGTGGTCGCCATCGGGGGCGGCAGCGTGCTGGACGCCGCCAAGGCCATCGCGGGACTCCTGCCCCACGGCAATTCGGTCATGGATCACCTCGAGGGCGTAGGCCGTAACATTCCTTACACCGGACCTGCTACGCCGTTCATCGCCGTGCCCACCACCGCCGGCACCGGCAGCGAAGCGACCAAGAACGCCGTCTTGAGCGTGCGCGGCGAGCACGGCTTCAAGAAATCGTTCCGCCATGACTGCCTGGTTCCCGAATACGCGATCGTCGATCCCGATCTGCTCGACACTTGCCCGCCGGATCTCATCGCCGCCGACGGCATGGACGCGTTCACGCAATTATTGGAATCGTACGTTTCCGCTCGCGCCAACCCGATGACCGACGCCCTCGCGAAAAGCGGCATGGAAGCATTTTGCGGCGGGTTCGTCGCAGCATTGAAAGGAGGCGACGGCGAGCAAGCCCGAGCCGGGCGCAGCGCCATCGCTTATGCATCGCTCGTGTCCGGCGTCACCCTGGCGCAGGCGGGACTGGGCTCGGTACACGGGCTCGCCGCGCCGCTGGGTGCTTTCTATCCGATACCCCACGGTCTCGCCTGCGGCACCCTGCTCGCCGAAGCCACGGCCATCAATATCCGCGCGCTGCGGGAGAGAGCTCCGGAGAATCCGGCCTTGAAGAAATACGCCGGTATCGCCGAACTCCTGACCGGCCATGGCTTCAAAACCCAGATGGAAGCTTGCAACGCCTTGGTCGAACAGTTGCACGATTGGACCGAACGGCTGGCTCTGAAGCGCCTCGGCCATTTCGGCGTGGAATCGGCGCACATCCCTAAGATCGTCGCCAACGCCCGCGGCACCAGCATGCAGACAAATCCGGTAACGCTCACCGACGGCGAAATCGGCGAAATCCTCCTCACCAGAATCTGAGGCCGATATGGCACGCCATTACCTCGAGCATTTGTTCAGCCCGAAGTCCATAGCCGTGTTCGGGGCCAGCGAGTTGCCCGACTCGGTCGGCGCACGGATCTATCAAAATCTCTTGGACGGCGGTTTTCAAGGCCCGATCTACCCGATCAATCCCAAGTATCAACTGGTCCGGGATCAGGTCTGTTTCTCGTCGATCGAAGAGGTGAAGGAACACGTGGATCTCGCGATCATCGCCACACCGGCCGCCACCGTCCCCCTCATCATCCGCGCTTGCGGCCAACAAGGGGTCAAGGCCGCCATCGTCATTTCGGCGGGATTTGCCGAACAGGAGGGCAACGGCCGAATGCTGGAGCGGGCCTTGCTGGAAGAAGGCAAGCGCTATGGGCTCCGGATTCTCGGTCCCAACTGCCTGGGGCTGATGCGCCCTTCGGTCGGCCTCAATGCCACTTTCAGCAATAATGTCGCGGAACCGGGTTCGCTCGCCCTGGTCTCCCAGTCGGGAGCGCTTTGCACGGCGATTCTGGACTGGGCGAGCGCCCATCGCATCGGTTTTTCGACCATGGTGTCCTTAGGCGCCGGAGCCGATGTCACCTTCGGGGACATCCTAGACTATCTCGCTCTCGATCCCGAAACCCGCAGCATCCTGATGTACGTGGAAGGCGTGCGTGATGCGCGGCGTTTCATGAGCGGGCTCAGGGCCGCGGCTCGCATGAAGCCGGTGATCGTGATCAAGGCCGGCCGCCATGCCGAAGGCTCCCGAGCGGCCATGTCGCACACCGGCGCGCTGGTCGGTTCGGATGATGTCTTCGACGCCGCGCTGCAAAGGGCCGGCGTGGTTCGGGCCACCACCATCGAACAGCTTTTCGCCGCCGCCCAGCTCCTCGCGACCCAGCACCGCGTTCGAGGCAATCGCCTCGTGATCATCACCAACGCGGGCGGACCGGGGGTGATGGCAACCGACCGGGCCGTCGAGCAAGGCATCCGGCTCGCCGAACTGGGCGGACCGACCTTCGACAAGCTGAACGCGGTGCTGCCCAAACAGTGGTCGCACAATAATCCCGTCGATATCCTGGGCGACGCCACCCCCGAACGGTATCGGGCGGCCGTCGAGGTCTGTCTGGCCGACGAAAGCGTGGACGGCGCCCTGGTGTTGCTCACGCCGCAGGCCATGACCGATCCCACGGAAGCCGCGGAGGCCGTCATTCGCGCCGCCGAACAGAGCCGCAAGCCGATACTCACCTGCTGGCTGGGAGAAACCTACGTCCAAAAAGGGCGAGAACTGTTTACCGCACATCAGATTCCGACCTTCGCGAACCCCGAGAGCGCCATCGAAGCGTTCGGCTATCTGGCGGAATATCACCGTAACCAACAGATGCTGATGCAGGTGCCGGGGCCGTTGGCCTCGCACCAGATGCCCGACCTGACCGGCGCCCGCCTCATCATCGAGGGCGCCCTGGCGGAACGGCGGACGCTGCTATCCTCGCTCGAGACCCGCGCCGTTCTGCGCGCCTTCGACATTCCCGTGCCGCCCGCACTGAACGCCCATTCGCCCAACGAGGCTCTATCGGCGGCCGAATACCTGGGCTTTCCGGTCGCGCTTAAGATCCTGTCGCCGGACATCACCCACAAGTCCGATGTCGACGGCGTCCGGCTCAACATCAACAGCGCCCAGACGGTGCGGAACGCCTATAACGATCTGGTGTCGACGGTGCAAGCCCGAAGGCCGAACGCACGGATCGAGGGCGTAACGGTCGAAAAGATGTACCGTAACCGCAACGGCCGGGAACTGCTGGTCGGCGTGGTCGACGATCCGATTTTCGGCCCGGTCGTGAGTTTCGGCTCGGGCGGCACGGCGGTGGAAATCCTCAAGGACCGTGCGGTCGCCCTGCCCCCGCTCAACGAGCACATCGCCCAGACGATGATCGGCCAAACCCGTGTCGCACGGCTGCTCGGACAGTTCCGCAACCTCCCGCCGGTCAAGCTGGAGGCGATCGAGCAAGTGTTGCTGCGGCTCTCGGAGATGGTCTGCGAACTCCCCGAGATCAAGGAGATGGACATCAATCCTCTGGTGGCGGACGACCAAGGCGTGTTCGCCCTGGATGCCCGCATTGCGGTGCATGAGCCGCAGCCTGGACGCCGGCCCTACGGGCACATGGCTGTCCACCCCTATCCCGGCCACTTGATTAGACAGTATCAGCTCGCCGACGGCACCAACATCACCATTCGGCCGATCCGTCCCGAAGACGCGGAAATCGAGAAGCGTTTCGTGAAGCAGCTTTCGCCCGAGGCCAAATTCTTCCGCTTCATGAACGCCTTGCAGGAATTGAGTCAGGACATGCTGATACGTTTGACTCAGCTTGATTACGACCGCGAACTGGCGCTCGTCGCCATCGTCGATTCCGGGGCCGAAGAAACGGAACTCGGCGTGGCGCGCTATTTCACCAATCCGGATGGCGAAACCGCCGAATTCGCCCTGGTGGTTGCCGACGAATGGCAGCACCGTGGGTTGGGTACACGGCTGATGTCCTGCCTGATCGACGCCGCTCGCGAGATGGGGCTCAAATCTTTGCGGGGCGAAATCCTGGCGAACAACGTCAAAATGCTCGGCCTAATGAAACGGCTGGCGTTCACCTGTCATACCAAAACCGACGACTCCACCATCGTCATCGCCGAAAAGTCACTGTGATTCTACTGGCGGATTTTTGGAAACATCCGCGAATGCTAAAATTTCACCCCTTTTTACTCTTGAGGTTTGTTGATGAACATCATCGCCCGTATCGCTGAAGAGCTCGGCCTCCGAGAAAGACAGGTCCAGGCAGCCGTGGACCTGCTGGACGAAGGAGCTACGGTGCCGTTTATTGCGCGCTACCGTAAAGAAGCGACGGGCGGTTTGGACGATACGCAGCTCAGAACCTTGGAAGTTCGGCTCTCTTATCTCCGCGAACTCGAGGACCGCCGCCAGACCATCCTGGACAGCATCCGAGAACAGGACAAGCTGACTCCGGAACTGGAACAAGCCATTCTCGCCGCCGACACCAAGACCCTGCTGGAAGACCTTTACCTTCCCTACAAACCCAAACGGCGCACCAAGGCCCAAATCGCGCGGGAAGCCGGTCTGGAACCCCTGGCCGACGCCTTGCTTGGCGATCCGTCCCTGGTACCGGAGACGGAAGCACAGCAATACGTCGATGCGGACAAAGGCGTTCCCGACGTCGCGGCGGCGCTGGAAGGGGCAAGGCAAATCCTCATGGAACGGTTCGCCGAGCACGCCGGGCTTCTGGCCGAGCTGCGTGAACGAATTTGGAACGAGGGCATCCTCGCCTCGACGGTCGCCGATGGGAAAGAACAGGCCGGAGCGAAGTTCCGGGACTATTTCGATTTCGCCGAGCCTATCGCGAAGATCCCGTCCCATCGCGCGCTGGCCCTGTTCCGGGGACGCAACGAGGACGTGCTGGACCTGGCCCTGAAAGTCGGCAAGGATGAGGACGCCGCGCATAAAGCCGCGGAAAGCCTGATCGCGAGGACCTTCGGCATCGCCGACAAAGGGCGGCTCGCGGACCGCTGGCTGGCCGACACGGTGCATTACGCCTGGAAAGTCAAAATCCTGACCCGCATCGACCTCGACCTCAAGCAGCGCCTCCGCGAAGCCGCCGAAGCCGAGGCGATTCAGGTTTTCGCCAAGAACCTCAAGGATTTGCTGCTCGCGGCGCCCGCCGGCCCCCGCACCACCATGGGCCTGGATCCGGGGCTACGCACCGGCGTCAAGGTCGCGGTGGTGGACAAAACCGGCAAGCTGCTGGAAACCGCGACGATTTACCCCCACGTGCCGCAAAATCAGTGGGATCAATCGATCGCAACGCTGGCCCGGCTGATCGCCCAGCACGGCGTCGAACTGGTCGCCACGGGCAACGGCACCGCCTCCCGCGAGACCGATCAGCTGGTCGGCGATCTCATCAAGCGCCATCCCGAATTGAATATCACCAAGGTGATGGTGTCGGAGGCGGGGGCATCGGTTTATTCGGCGTCCGAGCTGGCCGCCAAGGAATTTCCGGATCTCGACGTCTCACTGCGCGGTGCCGTTTCGATCGCCCGCCGCTTGCAGGACCCCTTGGCCGAACTGGTAAAAATCGAACCCAAGGCCATAGGCGTCGGCCAATACCAGCACGATGTTAACCAGTCGCAGCTCTCTAAAAGCCTCGACGCGGTGGTCGAGGACTGCGTGAATGCCGTGGGCGTCGACGTGAACACGGCTTCGGCTTCGCTGCTCCGTTACGTTTCCGGACTGTCCCAGACCATCAGCCAGAACATCGTCGAATACCGAAACCAGAACGGCGCTTTCAACAGCCGCGAAGATCTCAAAAAAGTCCCGCGACTCGGAGAAAAAACCTTCGAGCAGGCGGCCGGATTTCTCCGCATCATGAACGGGAACAATCCGCTCGACACCTCGGCCGTGCACCCCGAGGCTTATCCGGTGGTGGAACGCATCATCGGCACCACCGGCAAGGATATCCGCGAATTGATCGGCAACGCGGCCTTCCTACGCGGCGTCAACGCCGAGAATTACACCGACGAACGCTTCGGCCTTCCGACCGTCACCGACATTCTGCGCGAGCTGGAAAAGCCCGGCCGCGATCCGCGTCCGGAATTCAAGACCGCACAGTTCAAGGAAGGCGTGGACAAGATCGAGGACCTCAAACCCGGCATGATGCTCGAAGGCGTCGTCACCAATGTCACCAATTTCGGCGCTTTCGTCGACATCGGCGTGCACCAGGACGGCCTGGTGCACATCTCGCACTTGTCCGACAAGTTCGTCAAAGACCCGCGCGAGGTGGTCAAGGCGGGAGACGTGGTGAAAGTGAAAGTGCTGGAAGTGGACGTACCGAGACGCCGCATCGGTCTGTCGATGAAAAAGGATGCGGCCCCCACTCCCGGTTCGGAGCGGGATTCGTCGCGCACCTCGGGTAGGACAGCCGAACCCAGAGCCAAAAAGCCACGGCAGGAACCCTCCTCCAAACCGCAAGGCGCCATGGCGGAGGCGTTGGCCAAAGCACTCCGGAAAGGCTGATAGTCATTACGCCGGTTACGGCGGCGCGACGGGTTCCAACGGAATCCCCCACCTCCCGGCGCTATAAGCCGCTTCTTATACGCGGCCGGTAACAGCCCCACCGGACGCGGTTTTACTCGCGCCCTAAGCGTTTTTCGCCACAGTGACCGGCGTAGACTGGGAAAACCGCCCCGCATGTGGTAGGTCGGCAATCCTTTGCCGACGAAGGTGTCGGCAAAGGATTGCCGACCTACTTCGGGCGCTACGTCAAACCGGAAAATGCTCTAGTGCCTCAAGGATTGAGGAAAGCCAGCATGTTCCGCCTGTCGGCTCCCGACGGCAAGGGTTTGGACCTATCCGCAACCCACGCCGCGATATCGGCCCAAGGCTTGGCGGCGCTCAGATCGCGCAGCAGCAAATGGTAACCCTGCTCGTAAAGCGCGACACGGGCGGTCCCGGTTTTCGACAGCTTCTTCAGCATTAGGGAAACGGGCTCTTTGGGGATCACTTGGTCGTGCTCGCCATAGAGGACTAAAACCTCTTTATTCAGCTGCTCCACTCGCGAAAGCGCCTCGTCCATGAGATTGACCAGCCCGTAAATCGCATCGACTCGCGTCTCCTTTATGACCAGGGGATCGCGACCGAGACCGCGCAACATCTCGATATTGTCGGAAGGGAGAATCCCGAGGCTTTCCCCGGTCAACTGAAGCCAGGGCACGGTACTTACCGAAATCGAAAGCAAGGCCCGTTGATACCAGGGCATGGTGCTCCTGCCCCATACGGCCGGTGCCGAGAGAATGATCCCATCGGCCAGCGGAGGCCGTTCCGATGCCGTCGCAACAATCGCCAAGGCTCCGCCCATACTCTCGCCGAGGATATAAACCGGTTTGCCCGGATGGTTCTTGCCGACGAGTCGCGTGAATTGTCTCAAATCGTCGACATAGGCATCCATTCCGGCCCAGAGGCCCCGTCCCGGCGCATTCCCGAAGCCTCTCTGATCGTAGGCGTACAAGGCAATTCCGTGCTCGCGCAGATAGCGGCCGGGCATGGTGAAAGCATTGCTGTAATCGTTGAAACCGTGGAGCGCCACGACCACCGCCTTGGCTTTGCCATCGTGAGGAAGCCAGGATCGCACCGGCAAAACGGCGCCATCCGTAGCGACGAAATGGGCTTTACGGAGCTGCGGTTCAACATGTTCGAGTCCTGGGGGATGGATGAGCGGCGTACAGCCACCGAGCAGCAGACATGGAAAAAGCACGAAGCAAGACAAGCGAAGAGTTTTCAGAGTCATGACGGGCATCAGAGTTGCGGACGGGTCCTATATTACCTTTGATTGCGACGGTTTGCCGAGGTTGCGCATCAATCTGTTCACCGCACTGGAATATATTGAACACTGTTTATTTTTGACCTAGACTTTCTCCTCGGAGGTGAACACCATGATAAAAATAATGCTTCGCTGGATTCTCGCCCGGCTGTTCCGCGTCAAAGTCGTCGGTCTCGAAAACTACCAAAAGGCGGGGGCTCGAGTCCTGATCGCCGCCAATCACTCGTCCTACCTCGACCCGATACTCTTGTGGGTCTTTCTGCCGGACGAGGTCACATTCGCGATTAATACCTACATCGCCCAGCACTGGTGGGTACGGCCGGCTCTCAGGTTCGCCAAGGTGTTTCCGATGGACCCCACCCAGCCGCTGTCGGTCAAGGCCCTGACCCATTATCTGAAAGAGGACCGCAAAGCGGTGATTTTTCCGGAAGGACGCATTACGGTGACCGGAGCCTTGATGAAGATTTACGACGGCGCCGGGCTGATCGCCGAAAAATCCGGCGCAACGGTTCTGCCGATCCGAATCGACGGCACTCAATACACCATATTTTCCCGTCTGCACGGGGTGGTGCGGCTGCGCTGGTTTCCGCCTATCACGCTGAACATTCTGCCGCCCCGCGAAGTCAGTCCGCCGTCGGAGATCACTGGTCCCGAGCGGCGGCATCAGGTCGGGCTCATGTTGTCCGATTTGATGAGCGAGATGATGTTCGAGACCAGCAATTACCGGCGGACGGTGTTCTCGGCCTTGCTCGACGCACGGAGGACTCACGGCGGCGGACATCGCGTGCTCGAGGACGTACAGCGAAAACCCCTCAGCTATGATCGGCTGATCGCACAAGTCCTCGCCCTGGGCCGCAAACTGGCGGAAAAGACGGAAGACGGCGAGACGGTAGGTCTCTTGCTGCCCAACCTGAGCGGTACGGTAGCCGCATTCCTTGGGCTTCAAGTTCACGGGCGCCTCCCCGCCATGCTGAATTTCAGCGCCGGCACCCGCAATCTCCTGTCGAGCTGCGCCACGGCGAAAATCAAGACCGTGGTCACGGCCCGTCGTTTCGTCGCCACGGCGAAATTGGAGGAATCCGTAGAGGCTTTGTCGGAAAAAGCGAGGGTGATCTATCTCGAAGACCTGGGCCGGGAGCTGGGCGCCCGGGACAAGCTCAGGGCTTTCCTCGCCGCGCTCACCGCCGATTACTGGTACCGCGGCCGGCGCAACCCGGATGATCCGGCGGTAATCCTGTTCACCTCGGGTTCGGAGGGCGAACCGAAAGGGGTCGTGCTTTCCCACGCTAACCTCCTCTCCAACCGCGAACAGCTCGCCGCACGCTTCGATTTCAATGCCCAGGACGTCATCCTCAATGTTCTGCCCGTCTTTCACGCCTTCGGTTTGACCGCCGGCACGCTGCTGCCCTTGCTGTCCGGCATGCGCCTGTTCCTGTATCCCTCGCCTTTGCATTACCGAATCATTCCCGAAGTGGCCTACGACATCAACGCCACGATCCTGTTCGGCACCAATACCTTTCTCCACGGTTATGCAAAGCATGCCCATCCCTACGATTTTTATAGCGTGCGCTATGTCTTCGCCGGCGCGGAAAAACTGCAAGCCGATACCCGCAAGCTTTGGGCCGAGAAATTCGGACTCCGCGTACTGGAAGGCTACGGGGCCACGGAAACTTCGCCGGTATTATCCGCCAATACGCCCATGTACTACCGGGAAGGCACGGTGGGGCGCTTTTTCCCCGGCATCCAATGGCGGCTGGAAGAGGTTCCCGGCGTAACCGAGGGAGGGCGCCTCCACGTGACCGGCCCCAACGTCATGCTGGGCTACCTCCGCCCCGGGCATTCGGGCGAACTCGAGCCGCCCGCCTCGCAATATGGACTCGGCTGGTACGACACCGGCGATATCGTCCGCATCGACGAGGAAGGTTTCGTCAGCATTCTCGGCCGCGTCAAACGGTTCGCCAAGATCGGCGGGGAAATGGTGTCGCTTAACGCGGTCGAAGAGCTGGCCGCGCGGATTTGGCCGGGACAGCGGCACGCGGCGGTTGCGCTGTCCGACCCCAAGAAAGGCGAAAAGATCGTACTCGCCACCGAGTACCGGAACGCCGATCGCGCCGAACTAACAGCCCGAGCACAGCAGGAAGGTGTCGGCGAACTCTGTCTGCCCAAGGATATCCGGGTGCTCAAGGAACTGCCCCTGCTTGCCACCGGCAAGGTGGATTATCCGGCGCTTACCGGGTTCGTCCGGGAAGGGAGCGAATCATGAACCGGGGACTTCGTTCGCTGATCGCTGCGCAGTTTCTCTCCGCGTTCTCGGACAACGCCATGCTCTTCACGGTCATCGCCATCGTGCTGCAAAGCGGTGATCGCGGCCCCTGGTATGTCCCGGCCCTGCAAAGCGTTTTCCTGGTGGCGTTCGTGATGCTGACGCCCTGGGTCGGAGCGTTCGCCGACCGGCATTCGAAGCCGAAGGTTCTTATTTTGGCGAATGTCGTCAAGGCACTCGGCGGACTTCTGATACTGCTCGGCGTCGAGCCTCTGATCGGCTATGCCGTCGTCGGCGTGGGTGCGGCAACCTACAGCCCCGCCAAATACGGGATCTTGCCAGAATTGGCCGATCACACGCGGTTGGTCAGGATCAACAGTTGGATCGAAGGCGCGACCATCGCCGCGATCCTGCTGGGCACCGTGATCGGAGCAAAGCTCGCCGATGCCTCGATCGATCTGGCGCTGAGCTCGATCATCGCGTTTTATGTTATTTCCGCCGGGGTTACGCTCCTCTTGCCCAAGCTGCCGGCACGCGGCGCGCGCCCCGGTTCGTCCTTGACCAAACTGGTGCACGTAATCAAAGAGCTATTGAAATCAGAACGTGCCCGGTTAGTTCTAATCGCCCTGAGCTTGTTCTGGGCCTCTGCCGCCACTCTGAGAATTATTCTCGTAACCTGGGCGCCGCAAGTGCTCGATACGCAAACCGCGGGGGAAATCGCGCAGCTGACCCTGTTTCTCGCCGTCGGCATCGTCATTGGCTCAGGTATAGTCCCGCGCCTAATTCCCCTGGAGCACATCCGGCGTGCACGGCTTGCCGCGTATGCGCTGAGCCTATTTTTTCTGCTCCTGGCCGGTGTCGATAGCCTGTGGCCGGCCAGAGCGACGCTGCTGGCCATCGGCATCGCCGGTGGCCTGTTCGTCGTGCCGCTTAACGCGGCGATCCAGCAGATCGGTCATCATACCGTCGGCAGCGGCGGTGCCGTGGCGGTCCAGAATTTCTTTCAGAACGCCGCGATGCTGGTGAGCATGGGGATTTATACCTTCGCGTCGACTCAGGGCATCGGCCCGGTGGCTGCGATTCTCGCCCTGGGCGTGGTTGTCCTGGCCATGACGGTGCTAGTTTCCTGGTGCCTGCCGCGGCAACCGGCGGTGTAGCAGGCCTACCTACAACTCCGCGGCGCGCCGTTCGCCTTCGGCCACATCGACATTCCAGAGCAGCGCGCCGCCCAGGGTAAAGAGCACCAGCAAGGAGAGTATCGAAAGTCTCGGTTCGCCGGTGGCATGGCTGACGATCCCCACCAGCACGGGACCCAGAACCGCCGCGAACTTGCTGAGCAGGTTGAAAAAACCGAAGAATTCGCCGGACTTTTCTTTCGGAATGAGGCGCGCGTAAAGCGCTCGGCTGAGAGCCTGAACCCCGCCCTGGACCAAGCCTATGCCCACGGCGATCCCGTAAAACTCCCACTGCCGGCTCATGACGGAACCCCAAACCACCAGCAACGCATACGTCGCGAGTCCCGCGAGAATGCCGGATTTGGCGCCGAAGCGCTGACCGAGCCAGCCGTAAGCGAGCGTTGCCGGAACGCCGACGGCTTGCGTGATGAGCAAGGCCAACATCAACCCGCCGGCATCGAAGCCGATCGCCAGCGCGTAGTCCACCGCCATGTGGACGATGGTGTCCACGCCATCGATGTAAAGCCAGTAAGCGCCCAGGAACAGCATGACGATCTTCAACCGCCGGACATGCCGGAAGGTTTCCCGAAGCTGTATCAACCCATACTTGACGGCGTTGGCACCGCTGGCACACCGGGGAGGCGGCTCCCGAACGACGAACAGCAAAGGAAGGGTGAACACGAACCACCACACGGCCACGGACAGGAACGACATTCGGACTGCGGCGGACGAATCTGCAAGACCGAACCACTCCGGCTTTTGCGTCATCAGAATGTTGACGGCGAAGAGCGCGCCACCGCCGAGATAGCCCATCCCCACCCCGAAGGCGGATACATGCTCGAAGCGGGCGGGAATCGTCACCGAAGGCAACAGCGCGTCGTAAAAAACCATTCCGGTGGAAAACCCCACGAGCCCGAGGCCGAATAGGGTAAGCGCCAATTCCCAGGCTCCCTGCTCGATCCAGAAGAGTCCTGCGGTCATGGTAATGCCGATGAACGCGCAAAGCGCGAGCAAAGGCTTCTTCCACCCCCCGGCGTCCGACAGCGATCCGAGCACCGGCGCCAGAACCAGCGCGACCAAAGCGCCTACAGAACTTACCGCCCCCAGCCAAAAGGTGCTTTCCGTCACCGGCAGCCCGCTCGCCCAAAACTGCTTGAAAAAGACCGGAAAAAAAGCCGCCATCACCGTCGTGGCGAACGACGAGGTCGCCACGTCGTAGAGAGCCCACGCCCGTTCGCGGGAGCGAAGCGAAGTCGAGTCGGAAATATCCATATTGGTATTAGAGTGAGTAAACAAAAGCGACGATCACTTCTTTCTTAGAATTCCGCCGTCATTTTTTCACGGAAAAACGGATGAACCCGGCGGAATATCACCTGTATCGACAAATGCTTTTTCCGCCCGGCAACGGGCACGATCAGAATGAACGGTGGTCTTTATTAAAACACGTTCCGATTGCGCCGCTCTGGCCCAAGGCAATCCCATGCAAAACAGCAGAATCACGCCGATGAAGCTGATTGACCATTATCGCTGTCACGGCTTGAAAGATGGAAGATCCGGCGTTTTTATTGTCGCGCCGTCTTGCGGTTTCCTTTGCTTGATTCTGCAGCGCTCGGCCTGTACGTCCATTGTTCTTGAGGTAAGGCGACAGACTGTCGAACTGCGTGCCCTTGCCCGTTCGGGATTATAATGTTCTCTTCTTGACGAATCGGCCTATCTGTCATGAATTTGCGCGAAGACGCCCCGTCCTTCGACATCAAAGCTTTCCTCGAAACTCTGACCCAGCTACCTGGTGTTTACAGGATGCTGGATGACAAGGGTGAAGTGATTTACGTCGGCAAGGCGAAAAACCTGAAAAAGCGGGTATCCAGCTATTTTTCGGGCAAAGACTGTTCGCCCAAGCAGCAAGCCATGGTGGCACGGATATGCTCGATCGACGTGAGGGTGACGCACACCGAAGGCGAGGCGCTCCTTCTGGAAAGCCAGCTCATCAAGCGCCACAAGCCGCGCTACAACATCAATCTGCGCGACGACAAGAGCTATCCTTATATTTATGTTTCGACCCATCAGCCTTTTCCTCGCATTACCTTCCATCGTGGCGCCAAGAGCAAGCTCGGCCGCTACTTCGGGCCTTATCCGAGCGCCAGCGCGGTGCGGGAAAGCTTAAAGTTGCTGCAGAAGATCTTTCCCGTGCGTCAGTGCCAGGATTCTTACTTCCAAAACCGCTCTCGCCCCTGCCTGCAATACCAAATCGAACGCTGTACCGCGCCCTGCGTGGATCTGATCGATCGTGAAACATACGCCCAGGACGTGCAGGATACCGTCATGTTCCTGGAGGGAAACGGCAAGCGGCTGATCGACGATTTGGCGGGACGCATGGAAAAAGCCGCGGCCGATCTCCATTTCGAGCGAGCGGCGCGCTATCGCGACCAGATCGCGAGTCTGAGAACGGTCTTGGCAAAACAGGCGGTACACGGCGAACACGGCGATATCGACATCATCGCCTGCGCAATCAAGGGCAACGTCGCCTGCGTACAGATGTTGTTCATTCGCGGCGGACAGCAAATCGGCGACCGCGCCTACTTCCCCAGCATGCTGGAGGAGCACGATCCGGGCAGCATCCTGGCGGCGTTCATCCCTCAGTTTTACCTTGGGAAACAGGTTCCCCGAGAAATCCTCATCAGCCATCCGATCGAGGATGCCGAGCTAGTCGCAGAAGTGCTCGCCAGCCAATCCGGCCATGCCGTGCAGATCGCGGCGCGGCTCCGCGGCGAACGTCAGAAACGCCTGCAGCTGGCGCTCATCAATGCCGAGAACGCCTTGAATGCGAAATTGGCGAATCGGCAGGACCTGTATGCGCGCTTTCTCAGTCTGGGCGAGGCCCTACATTGCCCGGAACCGCCGAAACGCCTGGAATGCTTCGACATCAGCCATACCCAGGGCGACCAAACCGTCGCATCCTGCGTGGTGTTCGACCGGCAAGGTGCGGTCAAATCCGCTTACCGCCGCTTCAACATCGAGGGCGTTACGCCCGGTGACGACTACGGCGCCCTGGCGCAAGCGGTTTCGCGGCGTTATCAGCGAATCAAGCAAGGCGAGATCGAAGCGCCGGACATCCTGTTCATCGACGGCGGAAAAGGCCAGGTCAATGCCGTGCGCGAGGTTTTGCGCGAACTCGGAATGAATAGCATTCGCACTGTCGGAGTGGCCAAGGGTCCCGATCGTAAACCGGGAATGGAAACCCTCTTCCCGGCGGGCTCGTCCGATGCCATCATTCTGCCCAGCCACTCGCCCGCCCTGCTACTGATTCAGCAGATTCGCGACGAAGCCCACCGTTTCGCCATCACAGGGCATCGTCAACGACGCGCCAAAGCCCGAAAACAGTCCACTCTCGACGATATCGCGGGACTGGGTCCGAAGCGGCGCCAGCAACTGTTGCGACAGTTCGGCGGCCTCAGGGAAATCAGCCGTGCCGGCGTGGACGCCCTGAGCAGCGTCGAAGGCATCAGCGCTCAATTGGCAAAGCGCATTTATGAAACGTTCCACGAGAGAGAAAGCTGAACATGGAGTTGAATCTCCCCACCAACTTGACGTTACTTCGGATCGTGTTGATTCCGGTCCTGGTCGTCTTTTTCTATCTACCGTGGAGTGGCGCCCACATCGCCTGCGCGTTGATTTTTGCAGTCGCCGCCGTAACCGACTGGTTGGATGGTTATCTGGCCCGCAAAATGAGCCAAACCACCCGCTTCGGGGCATTTCTCGATCCCGTCGCCGACAAGCTGATGGTGGCCGTCACGCTGGTCTTGATCGTCCAGGCCGACCCCAGTCCTTACGTAGCCATCGCTGCCGCGGTCATCATCGGACGCGAAATCACGATCGCCTCTCTGCGCGAATGGATGGCGGAAGTCGGACAGCGCAAGCGCGTGGAAGTATCTTGGCTGGGCAAATGGAAAACGACCGCCCAGATGCTCGCGATAGTCACGCTCCTGCTGAGCATGGATGTCTGGCTAGGTTTTCTAAAAAACCTCGGGCAGTTGTTTCTGCTGATATCCGCCATACTGACGCTCTGGTCGATGGTCAATTATCTGAAGGCCGCACTGCCAGTGCTCAAAGGCGATAACGAAGAGTTGACAAAGCCTCCAGTGATACCTAAAATTCCAACTCTCAACAGCACGACGCGGGAATAGCTCAGTTGGTAGAGCACAACCTTGCCAAGGTTGGGGTCGCGAGTTCGAGTCTCGTTTCCCGCTCCAAATTCAGAAAGCCGCGATAAGAGACGCGGCTTTTTACTTTGGCAAGCCCACTTAGGCTGAGTGGCAGAGTGGTCATGCAGCGGCCTGCAAAGCCGTGGACGCCGGTTCGATTCCGACCTCAGCCTCCATAAAATCCCACCAAAATCATATAGATATCAAGATATCGGCGCGATACCGCCGATATTTTTTATTGCCAATACCCACCAAAAACAGGTAAAAATCGGACAAAAATCGCTTCAGGTGTGGCAGAAACCACACGGAAGCGGACAAAAAGTCCGTCGACGCCAGTTCAAGGGGGGTACCGTGGCTACGATCCGTCAGCGAGTAGGTCGGGAATCCTTTCCCGACGACACGTCAGGCCGAGCGTCTTCGTCGGCAAAGGATTGCCGACCTACGAATGCTTGTAAAGGAGTCAGGCTTTGGTTATTTGCCTTAGGCTCGATGGTTAGAGCATTCGTTTCCGGCCGCGCTTCATTTCATCCAGCAGCCAGCAGCCGCTCATTGACGCTTCGCGCGTGTTCGATGTCCCAGATCCGGATCGCTTCCTCGAGTTCGACCTTGCCTTCGTTGACCATTTTGCAAAGGCCGGCTCGTAGGGCATGGCGCTTGATGATGAGCGGATCTTCGGGGGTGTCGGCCAAGTGCTTTTCCCATTCCGCCGCCTTTTGCGGATCTTTGTAGTAGTTGACCCAGCCTTCTTCGGCCCGGAGGCCGAAGGATACGGCCAGCATCAAAATCAAAAGCGCTTTCATTCGTCGATCGCCAAATCAGCTCCCGCTTTTAGCCCAGCTTCAATAAGAAACCCGGCCGCGGGGTGCCAGCCGGGTATCTAGCATGCTGCGAACTACAAGACTCGCTCGCTATTGCATCGCTTTCTGCCTCACCGCACTGGTGCTTACATGATGGCTCTCAAGATATATCCATGGCTGAATCAGAGTGGCAGAGAGCTCTATCATCAACGTATCCAGATTATTGGCATATTGTCGGACGCTGAATAAGGGTGGAGGGAAGAGCCGCCACCAGCATATCCAGATCATTGCATCCGATCTGGTCGTTGCTGACGAGATTTAAGTACCCCAAAGCGTGCAGTTGAGTGAGTGGCCAGACGTCCACTAGAGCATTGCTCGACAGATCCAGTTCTTTGAGTTGGCTGAAGTTTGGGCCATTCGGGCCTGGGCTCGCGAAGACCTGAATATTGTCGATGCCGTTGCCCGCGACGTTGAGCCGGGTCAGCGTGCTGCCAAACGGCATGAGGAAGTCGAGGCTCTTGCCGCCGTTGGAATCGGTGAGATGGGTATTGCCCAGATCCAATTCCACCAGAGGGTAAGGCTTACCGGTCTCCCAATTCGTTAGCGGCCCGAGGTTGCTGAACGAGCCGATCTCGATACCGTTAAGCCCCAGGCTGGTCAGCCCCCGGTTCATGTCGATCACGGGACGTACTTGCCAGATGGCAAGGCTTTGGTTGCCGGAGAGATTGAGCCTGGTCAGCTGATGCAGCGGACTAAGCGGCCAGACGTCAATCAGGGCGTTGTTCGACAGATCCAGCTCTTTGAGTTGGCTGAAGTTTGGACCGTTCGATCCCCAACTCGCAAAAACCTGAATGTTATCGATGTCGTTGCCCGCGACGTTAAGCCGAGTCAGCGTGCCACCAAACGGCATCAGGAAGTCGAGACTCTTGCCGCCGTTGGGATCAGTCAGGTGAGTGTTGCCCAAGTCCAGTTCCGTCAAAGCGTAAGGCTTGCCCGTCTCCCAATTGGTCAGCGGTCCGAGGTTATCGAATGAGCCAATCTCGATACCGTTGAGCCCCAGACTGGTCAACCCCCGGTTCATGTCGATCACCGGGCGTACTTGCCAAATGGCGAGGTTCGGATTGCCCGAGAGGTTGAGCTTGGTCAGATTGTGCAGCGGGCCGAGGGGCCAGACGTCCACCAGAGCATTGTTCGACAAATCCAATTCGCTCAGCTGGACAAAGCTCGGGCCGTTCGGTCCCCAGTTGGCAAAGACCTGGATATTGTTAATGCCATTGCCGGCGACGTTGAGCCGGGTCAGCGTGCTGCCAAACGGCATGAGAAAGTCTAGGCTCTTGCCGCCATTGAGGTCGGTCAGGTGAGTGTTGCCCAGATCCAGCTCCGTCAAAGCGTAAGGCTTACCGGTCTCCCAATTGGTCAGCGGTCCGAGGTTATCAAATGAGCCGATCTCGATACCATTGAGCCCCAGACTGGTCAGTCCCCGGTTCATGTCGATCACGGGACGCACCTGCCAGATAGCCAGGCTCTGGTTGCCCGAGAGGTTGAGCTTGGTCAGCTGATGCAGCGCGCTGAGAGGGGCTACATCAATCACGGCGTTATTCGACAGGTCCAGCTCCCTAAGTTGCATGAAGTTCGGGTTGTACGAAGAACCCCAGCTTCCCAAGACGTGGATGCTGTCAATGCCGTTGCCGGCGACGTTGAGCCGGGTCAGCGTGCTGCCAAACGGCATGAGAAAGTCGAGGCTCTTGCCGCCATTGAGATCGGTCAGGTGAGTGTTGCCCAAGTCCAGTTCCTGTAAAGCATAAGGCTGTCCAGTCTCCCAGTTGGTCAGCGGCCCGAGGTTGTCGAACGAGCCGATCTCGATACCGTTGAGCCCCAGACTGGTCAATCCCTGGTTCATGTCGATCACGGGACGCACCTGCCAGATGGCAAGGTTCTGATTACCGGAGAGATTGAGCTTGGTCAGATTGTGCAGCGGACTAAGCGGCCAGACGTCCACTAGAGCATTGTTCGACAGATCCAGCTCTTTGAGTTGGTTGAAGTTTGGACCGTTCGATCCCCAACTCGCGAAGACCTGAATGTTATCGATGCCATTGCCCGCGACGTTGAGCCGGGTCAGCGTGCCGGCAAACGGCATGAGAAAGTCGAGGCTATGGCCGCCGTTGAGATCGGTCAGGTGGGTATTGCCTAGATCCAATTCCGCCAGCGCGTAGGGCTGACCGGTATGCGGGTTGGTCAGCGGTCCCAGGTTGTCGAACGAGCCGATCTCGATGCCGTTGAGCCCTAGACTAGTTAGTTCCCAACTCATGTCGATCACCGGGCGCACTTGCATGAGCGCCACGCGACGGTTGCCGGAAAGATTGAGCTTAGTCAGATTGTGTAGCGACGTGAGGGGGACTACCTCGATAAGAGCATTGTTCGATAGATCCAGCTCTCGGAGTTGGCTGAAATTCGGGCTATTCAGGTTCCAGTTCCAGCTTCCCAAGACCTGGATATTGTTAATGCCGTTGCCGGCGACATTGAGGCGGGTCAGCGTGCTGCCAAACGGCATCAGGAAGTCGAGGCTCTTGCCGCCGTTGGGATCGGTCAGGTGAGTGTTGCCCAGATCCAGCTCCGTCAAGGCGTAAGGCTCGCCCGTCTCCCAATTGATCAGCGGCCCGAGGTTGACAAACGAGCCGATCTCGATGCCGTTGAGTCCCAAGCTGCTTAGTCCCCGGTTCATGTCGATCACCGGGCGCACCTGCCAAATGGCCAGAGTCGAATTACCGGAGAGATTAAGCTTGGTTAAGGTTTGCAGTGAAGCGAGTGGCCAGACGTCCTGAATATTATTCTTGCTCAAGTCGAGCTCAGTAAGACTGAAAAGCCCCTCCAATCCTTCCAATCTAATGATATTCCGACCGGGACACTCCAACTGGACTACCTGCTCAACGTACTGCCAACCGTTACGATTGGCCTGTTCTGTTAGGCAGTTTTGTAGATTTGGGTCTGCCATGGATGGCAAAGGAGTTGCCGCCTGCGCCGCAAAAGAGGCAAAGCAACTAAAAATAGTTATGGTAGCTATAGAGGCACTCTGAATACCAAAGAAAAATCTTGAACAGCGCATGTGCAACTCTCCTGAATGGCGCCTTTGCCATGAAAAAAGCCGCTAAATGCGGCAATCCCCCAGTCCTGCAGCATGGACGCTACGCATGAGCGCAAAAAATTAGTAGCGCCTCACAATGAGGCTAGGCACGAAGAAGTATAGATAAAGATACGTAGCGGACAGGCTGGACTTCCACGAAGCGTCAACCCAACTACGAAACTCCGGGAAGAAAGGATGATCGATGCCGACCGTATGGTCGTGAAGTTAGAGCTTCCGAGGTATGAGTTCCCAAGCCAGAGCTTGAGAGGGGGGGCAGGCTTTAGTTATTTGGCTAATGCCCGATGGTTCAAAGCGTACGTTTCCGGCCGCGCTTCATATCATCCACCAGCCGCTCATTGGCGCTTCGCGCGTGCTCGATGTCCCAAATCCGGATCGCTTCTTCGAGTTCGATTTTGCCTTCGTTGACCATTTTGCAGAGGCCCGCCCGTAGGGCATGGAGCGTGATAATCAGCGGATCTTTGGGGGTGTCGGCCGGGTACTTTTTCCAATTCGCCAGCGACTATCCTTTAAATTCTGTGAGATACAGAATCAGATAATCAATCGCTAGGGGGTATCAATGGGTGTCGGAACGGGGCTGCTTATTACGTTTTTGCTCTCGCTGCTTTGGTTTGCGATCAGGACGGGTAGAAAGCGCCGATCGCACTGGAACAGCGGTAGTTATGATTCGAGCTCTAACTCTTGGTCACAACCCAGTGATTCAGTTTCCTCAAGCGTCGATTGCAGTTCAGGGGATAACGGCTCAGGCAGCGATAGCGGTTGCAGTTGCGGAGATTAATTATTAATCAGGCCCGTAAATACCCTCCTGGTATTTCGGGCCGCCGCCCAGGCCCGGTACACGCCCGGCCTGGGCTCACGCGGCTTGTCGCCGCGCCGGGGCATCCCTGCCCCGGATTAACCCGGCCTATATTTATAGGCCGGGTTAATAGGAGTCACGCTTTCATTGTTTGACTAACGTTCGATGGCTTAGAGCGTTAGTTTCCGACCATGCTTGAGTTAGCGGGGCGCCGTTCACTGTAAGTCTACGATCCGCCGAAAAAAGACGGTCCTCGGCTTCCCCCAGACGCCCGACGAATGCGGAATCTGTGCGATAAACGGGGAAAAGACGCCTGAACGGAAGAAGGTTCCCAATCGTGACGGAACCGGGCAACGCACGGCGCTGTCACGAATGAACTGTGGGAAAAGCTCCGAACGAGTTACGGAAGCACGGCAATCGCCCAGGGACCGTTTCCGACCGGAACCGTCTTCGTTACGACGAAGGTCGAGAGGTCGATGATGGAGAGGTCGTTGCTGAGTCCGTTCGCGGTATAAAGCCGCTTTTGGTCCGGCGAGAATTCGAGATTCCAGACCCTTTGTCCCACCGGAATGTACCGAACCACTTCGAGCGTACGGGCGTCGATGACGGCGACCCGGCTGGCCCGGCCCAAAGCAACATAACCGTAGCGGCGATCCCGGTCGATTCGGATACCCACGGCTCCGATATCACGGTCCGCGACATCGGGAATCTTGAAGGTAATTGTCTTGATCGGACGCTTCGTTGCCGTTTCGATAATCGTCAGAGACTGGCCGTCATGCGAACTGACCCAGAGCTGTTCACCGTCATCGGTAAAGCGCGAGTAGCGAGGTCGCGGGTCGACCGGCGTTCGCTCCATCGGCTCCAGGCTGGTGGTGTCGATCCACGTGGCGGTATTGTCGGCTTCGCTGGTGCTGACGACCCAACGCCCATCGGGGCTGATCGAAACACCCTCCGGTTCCTTGCCTATGGGAATGCGCTTCAACACTTGGCGCGATTCGACATCGACCACGGTCAGCTGGTTGTCGTCGTCGTTGGATGCGAACAAGCGGGTTTCGAGGGGGTTCAGCGTGAAGGTTTTCGGGTCCTTGTCGACCGGCCATCGGCCGACGGGTTCCAGAGTGCGGGTATCCAGGACAGCGATCGCATTGCCCTCGCTGGTTGCCACGAAAATCTTCAGGCCATCGCGTCCGGCCAGGATACCTCGGGGCCGCTTGCCTACCGGAACCGTGCGCCGGACTTCGCCGGTGGCCCCATCCACTTCGACTACGGCATTGTCCTTCTCCAGGGTTACAAAAACGGAGTCTGCATGGGCGGGCAATATCACGGCCGAGGCGAGTATGCAGGGAACGAGTCTTTGTAGGCGGAAAGCTTGCGGCAGGCGCAACAGATATGGGCAATTTTTATGGAACATGTCGGACGTATTCGAAACAAAAGGAAAAGGGTGGTTACCACCGCATGAGCGATGGCGGTAAGCTGCAGGCATCCGGGTAGGATACCCGTCGATACGGTCGCGACCCACGAGGGATGTCGGGTAACTCTCCCGAAGATGCAAGGAAAATATCCTTTATTTTCGAAGCAAGGACATTCCCGATGCCTTCCGCACCAGGATTTCGCGCTCGCCGTGGTAACCTTTTCGCTCTGATCTGACGCCAACTTTTCGGAGTAGCCGGTGACTCAATCAAAACCCTTTCGCGGTACGAAGCCGCTCCGGGAGCTCAGCAACCCGGTGATCGCCATGGGCCTTGTCATCGTCGCAGCCGGATGCGACAGTCCGGATTCTTCCTCTAGCCAGAACATCCCCGCCGCTGTCGAATCGCCATTGACGCGCTCCGACCGACTGGCAGAGTTGCGCAAAGCAAAATTCCTGAACCTGGCGGAGAAGGACGTCGCAGCCGAATGGCTGGCACTTCAGGAACACCGCGACGACTCTTCCTATCGGCCGACGCCCGGCGACGTGGCGGCATACGAGCAACGCATCAAACTCCTCGCCAAGCTCACGCAGGAAGACCGACGGATGGTCGCCAACCGAACCGTACAAACACGGGACCTGCTGGCAGAGCAGAATATCCGCGAATCTCTCCTGACCCTGCTGGATGGCATGACCGATGTGGCCAAGGCCAGTGTGGTCGGCAATTACGGCGCCTATTGCCAATGGTATGTCAATTTGCGCCAAAGCCGGCTCGGTCACCGGGAAGCACTGCAGCAGATGACGAGTTTGAAGCGGTCGCCTTAGAACCGATCAGAGACAGTTCGACAGGTTCACGATAGGCCCTTAGACAGGCTCAGGGCGAACGGTCTACTGCGATAGGTCTAGGGTGCCGTCGAAACGTTTCCATCGCGACACAGCGCGATGGGGCGACGCGTTACGAACCGAAGGCAAACAGACCGGTCCGCAGATCATTCCAAGCCCTGAATCAAATACGTATCCACGATGCCGCAATCCCTCAACGCAGTCCTGCATCCCGCGTCCGTAATCGCAGCGCCGCGTCTCTCCCGAAGAGTCGGTGCGAACCTTACCCTGGTCAGCGAAACCTTCCAGCACACCGGCAGTTTCAAGTTCCGCGCCGCCTACCATCTGGCTTCGAAAGTCCCTCAACGGCAGATCATCGCCGCGTCGTCCGGCAACTTCGGACAGGCGCTGGCCTATGCCTGCGGGCTGCTGGGCAAGTCCTGCCGGGTGGTCATGCCGGCGACTTCGGCCAGGGTCAAAATGGACGCGGTGCGGGAATACGGGGGTACGATAGACGAAGTGGACACAAGCGTGAAAAGCCGGGCCGAACGGCTGGCGGAACTCGCCGCAGACTGCCCCGATGCCTATGTTGCCAGCGCCTACGATGATCCGTTGGTAATCGAAGGCAATGCCAGCCTGGGAGAGGAAATTGCCGCTCTGGGCGACCTATTCGACGCGGTCATCGCGCCCGTGGGCGGTGGCGGCCTCGCTGCCGGTCTGATCACGGGACTGCATCGCGCCGGCCGATCGACGCCCGTGATCGGCGCGGAACCGCTGCTGGGCAACGATGCCGCACGCTCTCTGAGAGCCGGGAGCATCGTGGTTAACGAATCCGAACCGCAAACCCTCGCCGACGGCGCGCGCACCCTGAGCCTGGGCCGGCGCAACTGGGAAATTTTGCATACGGGACTTGCCGGCATCGTCGAGGTACCGGAAGCCTCGATTGCCCAGGGCGTCAAGCTGTTGTTCGAACTCGCCAATCTCAAGGCCGAACCTACCGGCGCCCTCGCCGTGGCCGCTCTGCTGACCGAACCGGAACGCTTCCGCGGACAGTCGGTCTGTTGTGTGATCAGCGGCGGGAATGTGGATGGGGAGCTTTATCGGACGTTGCTCCGGTCTACCCATCCTACGATCCTCCATCAATCCCCTTGTAGAGATTCCCCATGGACAGACTGAAACGGCAAATCGGCTTCATCGTCGAGTTGGACAAACTCAAGACCATCGTTCGCCAGTCCTGGCTGGCGGACGGCTCGCGCCGGGAGAATTCGGCGGAGCACAGCTGGCATGTCGCGCTGATGGCCTTGGTGCTCGCCGAGCACGCCAACGCCGACATGGACCTCGACCTCGCGCGGGTCGTCAAGCTGCTGCTGCTCCATGACGTGGTCGAAATCGATGCCGGCGACGTTCTGATCTACGATGTCGCGGGAAACGTCAGCAAGCCCGAACGGGAACGGCAGGCGGCCGAACGGATTTATGGGATGTTGCCGGACGATCAGGCGGCGGAACTGCGGGCGCTGTGGGAAGAGTTTGAAATGGGCGAGACGACCGAAGCCCGCTTTGCGGCGTCTCTAGATCGACTCATGCCTTTGTTGCACAACTTCCTGACCGAAGGCCGCGCCTGGCGGCACCATGGCGTCACCGCCGACCAGGTGTTGGCGGCCAATGCCCGCATCGCCGCCGGTTCCACCGCGCTATGGGACTATGCCCGAGGACTAATCGACGAGGCGGTGGAGCGGGATTATCTGCTTCCGGGCAAAGAATAGCGATTTTGAGCCTATCCCAGTAGGTCCCCGAAACCCTTCGACCGGCCTGTCGTGAGCGGAGTCGAAGGGCTCAGGGCGAACGGCCTACTGAGATAGGCTCTTAGAGCGTTTTCATCGCGCTCGTACGGCAAAACAGGCCTGGCAGGAGTCGTTGGTACCTTCGGCCAGGGTAGATCGACTCAAGCTTTCGTAGGTCGGCAATCCTTTGCCGACGAACCCGTTGGCCCAACGGCACCGTCGGGAACGGCGGCTTCGGCGCTCCCAGGCCGACCGTTTGCGATTGGAAGGGTCGCGACTAAAGCGACCGTTTGCGATTGGAAGGGTCATTCGGGTGCTCCCCGGATGACCGTTTGCGATTGGAAGGGATTCCCGACCTACGCGCGAGTGCCCGTACACTAGGTATGAAAATGCTCTGGCTATTGATCAATGGGCAAAAGACATGCTTTTCTTGTTTGACCAATGCCCACGATCAGCACGTTCGTCTCCGGCCGAGAGCAACCGGTGAGCCGGAGTCGTGCAGCAAGCTTTTAGCAAGGTTGAAAAGAAGGATGTCGAAGGAGTATTGTATTTATTAATCAGGCCCGTAAATACCCTCCTGGTATTTCGGGCCGCCGCCCAGGCCGGTACATGCCCGGCCTGGGCTCACGCGGCTTGTCGCCGCGCCGGGGCATCCCTGCCCCGGATTAACCCGGCCTATATTTATAGGCCGGGTTAATAACGATTAGCCTTGTCTTTTTTGCACTTGGGCCGGTAGCTCAGCTGGGAGAGCGCTGCGTTCGCAATGCAGAGGTCGGGAGTTCGATCCTCCTCCGGTCCACCACCGATTCAGAAGCCAGGCCTCTCGCCCGGCTTTTTTCTTGCCCGAAGCGCCAGCGCTGGCGCGCCTTCCCGGAGCGGCGCGGTGTCTGGCCGCGCGGCGGCGGGCGCTTTTCCCCACCCTTTTGCCCCGCTCGGCCTCTCTTTTCTCCATTCAACCTGTGGCTGGCCGATGCACAGGCCTGGCCAAATCAACGACTTGCACGCGGCGGTTCGCGGTCAATCCAGGTGACCAGGCCGGAGTCGAGCCCGATTCAGCCGTCCAGGCGCCCGAACAACCGGGCCTGATCGTCCCAGGACCAGGGCACCTCGTTGTTCTTCAGCCGGATCAGGCTCAGCGTGCGGGGTTGCTTGCCGGCGAGCAGCGCCCGCACCACGGCCGGGGCCAACAAAATCAGGCGCAGCAGCTCGTTGACCGTGGTCGGGTGCAGGCCATCGCGCCGTCTCCCTGCCGCTGGCCCCCTGCCCCTCGTCGAGCAGGCGCTGCCAGTGGAAGGCGTGCGACAAGGCAGTGAGGATGGGCGTCTCGGGGCAGCCCGAAGCCGGCAGCACCCATTTGAGCCCGCCGCTTCGCTTGATGCGCACCGGGATCACTGGCCATCGAAGATGGCGAGCAGGTTGTCTAAGTACATTCCGCAAATATTTGCGGAATCTCGACTGATTGGCTTGATTGGCGGGGTTGTCCTGCAGGTTGTCTATGCCGCAAGACTTCCCTGAATGTACTTAGAGCGTTTTCCGAATCGGTGTAAGGGATTCGGATATGTAGGTCGGCAATCCCTTGCCGACGTATCGGCTCGGCGAAGGGCGTTGTCGGCAAGGGATTGCCGACCTACGTTCTCCCCTCCTGGCACGAATCCGTACACCGGGATGGAAAACGCTCTAACACCGTCTCCACCTGCCCGAGGTCGCCGACGTGGCCCGGTAGATGGCCTCGAGATCGTGGCCGAAGCGGTTGTCGGCCAGGCGTTGCAACCGTTCGATCTTTTCCCGGACAAAGCCGTAGCGGCGCACGTAAGCGTCGAGTGGGGTCGGATTGGCTTGTGCTTCATGGCGGCTCCTCAGTATTGAACGGAGCCCATTCAGGCGCTTCTGGGTCGCGCAGCCAAAGCACGGAGTGCATTTCCACCCCCTGCTTATTGCTAAATTCAGCTTTTTGTGCAATAAAGCCGACTTCTTAGTGCAAAGAGTCATTTATGGAACGCGGCGCCACCGGCAACTACGAAACCTCGGTCGCGGCGGGCGAAACCTGCCGCGCGTTCGTGCCCGCGCCCCTGCCGCCTGAACCGCCGCTAACCGTGGACGCCAGCCTGCAGGAGCGGCTGGACGACGCCCATCTGGCCTTGGGCCGGCTAGACAGCATCACGGTGTTGCTGCCGGAAACCTCGGTGTTCCTCTACAGCTACGTCCGCAAGGAGGCGGTGATGTCCTCGCAGATCGAGGGCACACAGTCGTCCCTGTCGGACCTGATGCTCTACGAGGCCGAGGGTGCACCCGGCGTGCCGCTGGACGATGTGCGCGAAGTGTCCTGTTACGTCGCCGCGCTGGAGCACGGCCTTGGCTTACTCAAGGGCGGCCTGCCGCTGTGCACCCGCCTGATGAACGAGATTCACACCAAGCTGATGACCCACGCGCGTGGTGCCGGCAAGGCCCCGGGCGAAGTGCGCCGCACGCAAAACTGGATCGGCGGCGCATCCCCGGCGCGCGCATCGTTCGTACCGCCGCCGCCCCAGCGGGTGGGGGATTGTCTGTCCGACCTGGAGAAATTCCTCAACGACCAGCCGGTCCGCCACTCGGCGCTGATCAAGGCCGCGCTGTCGCACGTTCAGTTCGAGACCATCCACCCCTACCTGGACGGCAACGGGCGCCTGGGCCGGCTGCTGATCCCGCTGATCCTGGTGCACGAGGGCGTATTGCGCGAGCCGCTGCTGTACCTGTCGCTGTACTTCAAGACCTACCGCAGCAACTACTACGAGATGCTGCAGCGGGTACGCGAGCACGGCGACTGGGAGGAGTGGCTGTGGTTCTTCGCCACTGCCGTGCGCTACACCGCCACGCAGGCCGTGGACACCGCCAAGGCGCTCAATGCCCTAGGCGAAGCCGACCGCGAACGCATCCGCAGCCTAGGCCGCGTCGCCCCCTCGGCGCTCCAGGTCCACCAGGCCCTGTTCGCCCGCCCGGTGACCACTATTCCCGCCATCGGCGCCGTCACCGGCCAGAGCCCGCACACGGTAGGCAAGATGCTCGACGCGATGATCGAGCTGGGCCTGGTGCGCGAGTTGACCGGCCTGAAACGCAACCGCATCTATGAATACACCGCCTACCTGGAACTGCTGAACCGGGAAGGCGAGCAATGACGAATCCGGAAGACCACCGATGCCCCTGACCCTGCCCCAACTGGAGCGCCACCTGTTCAAGGCCGCCGACATCCTGCGCGGCAAGATGGACGCCTCCGAGTTCAAGGAATACATCTTCGGCATGCTGTTCCTCAAGCGCTGCTCCGACGTGTTCGACCAGCGACGCGAGGAAGTGATCCGCCTCGAAATGGACGCCGGCAAGAGCCAAGCCGAAGCAGAAGCCGCCGCGGAGAACCCGCGCTGGTACAAGAAGGAAGGCTCCTTCTGGGTGCCGCCGCAGTCGCGCTACGAATACCTGCTGAACGACGCCCACCAGAACGTCGGCGATTACCTGAACAAGGCGCTCACCGGCATCGAGACGGCCAACACCAGCCTGTACGACGTGCTGGAGCATATCGACTTCACCCGCAAGGTGGGCCAGAGCAAGATCCCGGACATCAAGCTGCGCCAGCTGATCTCGCACTTCGGGATCCACCGCCTGCGCAACGAGGACTTCGAGTTCCCCGACCTGCTGGGCGCGGCCTACGAGTACCTGATCGGCGAATTCGCCGACTCGGCCGGCAAGAAGGGCGGTGAGTTCTACACGCCGCGCTCGGTGGTCCGGATGATGGTGCGCCTCGTCAAGCCGACCCTGGCCCACGACATCTACGACCCCTGCTGCGGCTCCGGCGGCATGCTGATCGCGGCCAAGGAGTACATCGACGAACACGGAGAGGACGGCCGCAAGGCCAATCTCTTCGGCCAGGAGTTCAACGGCACGGTGTGGTCCATCGCCAAGATGAACATGCTGCTGCACGGCATCAGCACCGCCAATCTGCAGAACGACGACATCCTGGCCGAGCCGCAGCATGTCGAAGGCGGCGAGCTGATGCGTTTCGACCGGGTGCTCACCAACCCGCCGTTTTCCATCAACTGGGGCAATACGGAGAAGACCGCCGACGGCACGCCCGCCTGGTCGCCCAAGTTCCCCGAGCGCTTCCGTTACGGCCAGGTGCCGCTGGGCGCGAAAAAGGCCGACCTGATGTTCCTGCAGCACATGCTGGCCGTCACCCGCGACGGCGGCATGGTCGCCACCGTCATGCCCCACGGCGTGCTGTTCCGCGGCGGCGAAGAGAAGACCATCCGCGCACGGCTAATCGACGACGACCTGCTCGAGGCCGTGATCGGTGTCGCGCCCAATCTGTTCTACGGCACCGGCATCCCTGCCTGCATCCTGGTGCTGCGCCAGAGCGTGCAGAACGGTGCGAATCGCGTCAGCGGCAAACCTCCCGAGCGCCAGGGCAAGGTGCTGTTCATCAACGCCGACCGCGAGTTCTTCGAAGGCCGGGCGCAGAACTATCTGCTGCCCGAGCACATCGAGAAGATCGTCACCACCTTCGACGAGTTCAAGCAGGTAGACGGCTTTTCGGCCATCGTCGACAACGCCACGCTGAAAAAGAACGACTACAACCTCAACATCCGCCGCTACGCCGACAACGCCCCGCCGCCCGAGCCCCACGACGTGCGCGCGCATCTGGTCGGCGGCGTGCCCAAGGCCGAGGTGCATGCCGAAGCGATGGCCCGCCTGTTCAAGGCGCACGGCCTCGACCCGATGGACCTGTTCGTCGAGCGTGACGAGAGGTACGTCGACTTCAAACCCGAGCTGGCAAAGCGTCAGGACCTCAAGCCCGCCATCGAGAACAACGCGGGCCTCGTCGCCAAGGAAGCCGACATCCGCGAGGCCTTCGAGCAGTGGTGGCAACAGCACAGCGCCCGCATCACCGCGCTGGCCGGGCAAATCGACAACGCGGCCATCCTCGTCGCCCTGCGCAACGACCTGCTGGCCAGCTTCAGTGAAAGCCTGGAAGTCATCGGCATGCTCGATCCCTTCCAGGTGCGGGGCATCATCGCCGGCTTCTGGTACCAGACCAAGTACGACTTCCTTACCCTGATGGCGCGCGGCGCCAAGGGCGTGGCCGACGCCTGGCGCACCAGCATCGTCACCGCGCTGGAAGACAAGGCCAGCAAGGAAAGCCCGCTGGAGCACAAGCTCGTCAAGTTCCTGATGAGCGACTTCGTCGAGGCCATCAACGAGCTGGAGGCGAAGAAGGCCGAGCTGGACAGCCTGATCAAGGCAGCCAGCCCCAAGGATGCCGAGGCCGAGGATCGCGAAACCGCGGAGGCCGCGGACGAGGACGCCGATGACGAGAACGCGGTCGACGAAGCGCAGCTCAAGGCGTGGAAAAAGGAGCTCACCGCCGTCAAGAAGCAGCTCAAGGCCAAGAAGGAGAGCTTTGCGGCGCACATCAATGCCGCCGTCGATGGCCTGTCGGCCGAGCAGGCCGCCGAGCTGCTGCTGACCATCCTGCACAACGACATGCGCGCCATCGTCGAGCGCTACATCGCAGCGCAGCGCAAGGCCATCGTCGCCACGTTCGAAAACTGGTGGGATAAGTACCGCGTAACGCTGACCGAGATCGAGGGCAAGCGGGATGCAGCAGCGAAGGCGCTGCAGGGATTCTTGAAAGGGTTGCGGTATGTCTGAGGCAATCCCCGTTGGCTGGCAGCGTCGCAGTCTGAGCTCTCTCGGCGAATACGAGAACGGCTTTGCCTTTAACGAGCTGCACTGGTCAGAGCATGGACTGCCGATCGTACGCATCGCGCAGATCACGGGAACTCAGGGAATTGTTGATCGATACCCTGGTCGGCTACCGGATACGTTCCGCATCGATAGCGGCGATCTGATTTTTTCTTGGAGCGGGACCCTGGCCGTTGTCCGGTGGGCTGGTGGCCCCGCCTGGCTGAATCAACACCTTTTCAAGGTCGTCCCAGCTCCGGGCATTGACAGGTCTCTCTTGTTCCATGTGCTGCAGGCATCAGTTGCCGAGATGAACAAACGGACGCACGGCAGCACGATGAAGCACATCAAGCGCGGAGAACTGCGTGAGTTCTTCGTGTCGATCCCAGTCGCTGTGGATGAGCAACGAAGACTCGCCTCAGTGCTCGACACCCTCGACACCGCCATCCACGAAACCGAGGCGATCATCGCCAAGCTCAAGGCCGTCAAGCAGGGCCTGTTGCACGACCTGCTGACGCGCGGCATCGACGCCAACGGCGAACTGCGCCCGCCCCAGGCCGAGGCGCCGCATCTCTACAAGCAGTCGCCGCTGGGGTGGATTCCGAAGGAGTGGAACGCACCGCGACTGCTTGATGTTTCGAATCGAATTACCGATGGAACCCATGAAGCGGTGACGACGGTCGCAGACGGCGGGGGTGAGGTGCCTTTCCTGTTTGTGTCTTGCGTTCGGGATGGCGAGGTTGCATGGGATAAGGCGGCGTCCATTACGAGGCGGGACTACGTCCGAATCTCGAAAGGGCGCGAACCAGAGCCTGGAATGGTTTTGTACACCGCTGTCGGATCGTACGGGCATGCGGCAGAGGTTGGCGACAAGCGCGAGTTCGCGTTCCAACGCCACATTGCTTGCATATACCCAGACGCGACACAGGTGATAGCCGGCTTCATGCCGTTTGTTCTCAATTGGGAACCAATGCAGCGATACGCAGATAGGGTTGCACTTGGCAATGCCCAGAAGACGGTCACGCTCGGTGAGCTCTCTCGATATCCGTTCGTTTGCCCGAAGAAGACTGAGCAAGTGGAGATCGTCGGTCGAGTGCGCGCGGTGCAAGAAAAGCTGACGTCGGAGCAGCGCTGTTTGGAGAAACTTCAGCTCCAAAAGTCCGGCCTCATGGACGACCTCCTCACCGGTCGCGTCCGCGTCACGCCGCTGCTGGAGGGCGGCGCGCCATGAGCGACTATCGCCCGCCGTTTTCCCTGACCGGCGAAATCGTCACGCGGGTGGCCGAAATCGGCGAAATGCTGGGACGGTTCGAGCTGCGGCTGGAGCGGGAAGACCCGCTGCGCCTGCGCCGCATCAACCGTATCCGCACCGTGACCGGCTCGCTGGCCATTGAAGGCAACACACTCAGCGAAGCGCAGATAACCGCCATCCTCGACGGCAAACGGGTCATCGCGCCGCCGCGAGAAATTCAGGAAGCCCGCAACGCGCTGGCGGCCTACGAACGCATGCCGGCCTGGGACCCGCTGCGGGAATCCGATTTGCTGGACGCGCACCGGCTGTTGATGCTGGGCCTGCTGGACAGCGCTGGAAGCTACCGTCCGGGCGGCGTCGGCGTGATGGCCGGCGAACAGGTCTTGCACATGGCCCCGCCCGCCAACCAGGTGCCGCGTCTGATGGCCGATTTGCTCGCTTGGCTCGCCGCGACCGAGGATCACCCGCTGATCGCCAGCTCGGTATTTCACTACGAATTCGAATTCATTCACCCGTTCGCCGACGGCAACGGCCGCATCGGGCGCCTGTGGCAGACCCTGCTGCTTTCTCGCTGGCAGCCCCTGTTCGCTAATTTGCCGGTCGAAAGCCTGATCCATCGGCATCAGGCGGCCTATTACCGGGCGATTCAACTCAGTACCGAGCAAACCGACAGCGCCCCCTTCATCGGCTTCATGCTCACCATGATCCGCGATGCACTGCGGGAAAACCTCGCCCCCCAAGTCGGCCCTCATGTCACCCCCCAAGTCGAGGCATTGCTCCGCGCTCTCCACGGAGAAATGTCCCGCGAACACCTGCAAGCGGCCTTGGGTTTGGCAGACCGGAAATCCTTCCGCCAAAGGTACCTGATTCCCGCGCTCCAAGCCGGCTGGATTGAAAGGACCCTACCGGGCAAACCGCAAAGCCGTTTACAGAAATATCGCTTGTCCGAGCAGGGGGGCATGGTGCTGGCTGCTCTGCGGGACAGTGACAAAACCGAAGGAAAACGTTAATGGGCTGGGAACTCGAAGACGTCGAAGAGCCCTTCGTCGCCCAGTTGCAGGCGCTGGGCTGGGCGCACATCGAAGGCAGCCTGGATGACCCGGCCGTCACCGGCCGCAGCAGCTTCGCCGAGGTGATCCAGGAAGAGACGTTGCGCCAGCAACTACACGCCTTGAATCCCGGCCCGGATGGCCGGCCGTGGCTGGACGAGGCACGCCTGTCCGAGGCCGTGGCGGCCATCACCCGACTGGGCACGCACAAGCTGATGGAGGCCAACCAAAAAGCCACCGAATTGCTGATCAAGGGCCTGACCGTCGAGGGACTGCCCGGCTGGAACGGCGGGCGCGGCCAGACCCTCCGCTACATCGACTGGGACACGCCGGCCAACAACCGCTTCACGGTAATCAATCAATACCGAGTGGATTGCCCGCCCGGCTTCAACGCGGCCAAGGCCTTCATCGTGCCCGACCTGGTTCTGCTGGTGAACGGCATCCCGCTGGTGGTGGTGGAGTGCAAGAGCCCCTCCATTCCCGAGCCGCTGGCCGAGGCGGTGGACCAGTTGCGCCGCTACGGCAACCAGCGCAAGGCGGCTTTCGAGGTGGACGACAACGAGGGCAACGAGGCGCTGTTCGCCACCAACCAGCTGCTGGTGGCCACCAGCTTCGACGAGGCGCGGGTGGGCTGCGTCGGCTCAGGCCTAGAGCACTTCGCGCAGTGGAAGACCGTGGTCGGCCCGGACGGCACCGGCAGCGAGATCGAGGCGGCCGAGAAGCTGGGCAAGTCGGGCCTGTCGGAACAGGAGCGGCTGATTGCCGGGCTCTTGAGCCCGGCGCATCTGCTGGACGTGGTCAAGAACTTCCTGCTCTTCATGCAGGTGGGCGGCCAGACCATCAAGTCCGTCTGCCGCTACCAGCAGTACCGGGCGGTGAACCGCGCCATTGCCAAGCTCAAAACGGGCAAGACCCGCCGCGAGCATGGCGAGCACGACCGGCGCGGCGGCATCATCTGGCACACCCAGGGCTCGGGCAAATCGCTCACGATGGTGTTTCTCGTGCGCAAGATGCGCGCCGACGTTCAGCTCCGGCGCTTCAAGGTCATCGTGGTTACCGACCGCAAGGACCTGCAGAGCCAGCTGTCCGTGACCGCCACGCTCACCGGCGAGGCGGTCGACGTGGCGGACAGCACGGCGGGCGTGAAGGCTCTCGCGCGCCGCAAGGGGCCGGGGCTGATCTTTGCCACCATCCAGAAGTACCGCGACACGGACACGGCTGGCGATGCGCCGCTGACGGCGGACGACCTGCCGAAAATCAAAGAATCGAAAGGTGGTTACAAGGCCGGCGAGGCTACTTCCAATGGCGCGTTTGCCAAGGCAAACGCTTTCGAGGTACTGAACGAGGACGACAGCATCCTCGTGCTGGTGGACGAGGCCCACCGCACCCAAGCCGGCGACCTGCACGCCAATCTGCTGGCCGGGCTGCCCAACTGCGCGCGCATCGGCTTTACCGGCACGCCTATCATCATGGGCGAGAGGAAGCGCACCCACGAGGTCTTCGGCGAGTTCATCGACCGCTACACCATCAAGGAAGCCGAGGCCGACGGCGCCACCGTGCCTGTGCTCTACGAGGGGCGTACCGCCACCGGCGCGATCAAGGACGGCGCCAGCCTGGACGAGCTGTTCGAGGATCTGTTCCGCCAGCATAGCCCCGAGGAACTGGAGGCCATCAAACAGAAGTACGCGACCAAGGGGCACATCTTCGACGCCCCGGCGCTGATCGCCGACAAGGCCCGCGACATCCTCCGCCATTACGTCACCAACATCCTGCCCAACGGCTACAAGGCGCAGGTGGTGGCGTACAGCCGGCTGGCGGCCATTCGCTACTTCGAGGCCTTGAAGAAAGCCCGAGACGAACTGCTGGCGGAGGCCGAGGCGCTAAGCCCGCAGGACAAGGCCCTGGACGACGAGGCCCTGTACCAGCGCCCGCCCAAGGTTCAGGCGCTCGTCCAGGCCTGGCGCTACCGCGACACGCTGGCCCGCATCGAGTTCGCGCCCGTCATCTCCGGCAGCAACAACGACGATCCGGCGTGGAAGGACTGGACGGATGGCGCGGCACACGAGCAACTGATAAAGCGCTTCAAGAAGCCGTTGTTCCACGCCCAGCCGGAGAAGACCGATCCGCTGGCCTTTCTGGTGGTGAAGTCGATGCTGCTCACCGGCTTCGACGCGCCCATCGAGGGCGTGATGTACCTCGACCGGCCCATCCGAGAGGCGGAACTGCTGCAGGCCATCGCCCGCGTGAACCGCACCGGCTTCGGCAAGCGTTGCGGCATCGTGGTGGACTACTACGGCGTGGCGCAGCACCTGAAGGAAGCGCTGGCCGCTTACGCCGACGAGGACGTGGAAGGCGCGCTGGCCAGCCTGAAGGACGAGGTGCCGGTGCTGCGCGACCGGCATCTGCGCGTGGTGGACCTGTTCCGCCAGCGGGGCATCGAGTCGCTGGACGACACGGAGGCGTGCGTCGAGGCGCTGGGCAGCGAGAGGTTGCGGGCCGAGTTCGCGGTCAAGCTCAAGGCTTTCCTGGCGTCCCTGGACACGGTGCTGCCGCGCCCCGAGGGGCTGCCATACTCCGGCGACGCGAAGCGGATGGCTTACATCTACGCCCGGGCTCGCAACCGCTACAAGGACACGCCGGTCCTCGGCAAGGACGTCGGCGCCAAGGTGCGCAAGCTGATCGACGACCACGTGATCTCGCTGGGCATCGATCCCAAGATCCCGCCGATCCAGCTCACCGATGCCGATTTCGACACACACGTCGCCCGCGCAGCCAGCGACCGCGCCAAGGCCTCGGAGATGGAGCATGCGATTCGCTCGCACATCCGCAAGCATGTGGACGAAGACCCGGTACTGTATCGCAAGCTCTCCGAGCGGCTGAACGAGATCCTGAAGACGCTCGGCGAGCAGTGGAACGAGGTTATCGCCCAACTGCAGAAGATCATCGATGAGCTGCGCACGGGCAAGGCAAGCACCGCCGATACCCCGGGCGACTTGCCCGAGCATTGCGCGCCCTTCCTTCGCACCGTGCTGGACGTGGTCTGTGCCGGGCAAACGCCCCAGCCTTCCGAGCTGCTGCGCCTAAAGGATGTGACGGTCGAGCTGGTGGAACTGCTGGTCCAGGAACTTCAGGGCAACCGAAACATCTGGAGCCCACACAAGCGGGCCGCACAGGATGATTTGAACGGCCAATTGTTCGATTATCTGATGCGCCTGCGTCCGCCGCTGGTGGATGCGGACGAGGCGGGCGTGCTGGCCGACAAGCTGATGGAGCAGGCCCGCGCCAACCACGACAAGCTGGTGCAGGTATGAGCAACGGTCGCCGGGCCGCCACAAAACCGTTGCCCGCCCCCACAATGGGCTGTCGCGTAGCGACGGAGGGATCAAACCATCCAGCGATGCTCGCGAAGGCAGAAACGCCAATCCTTCAGATCGATGACCTCCGGTTCACGGTCCAGCGGAGCGCGCGCCGCAGAACGATGCAGATCACCGTGGAGCGCAGCGGCGACTTGGTGCTCTGCGCGCCGTCGGAAGTGGACGAAGCCGCGCTGCGCGCATTCGTCTTGGAGAAACGTTTCTGGATCTACACCAAGCTGGCCGAGAAAGATCGCCTACAGCGCCCGATTCCCCGCAAGGAGTATGTCGGCGGCGAGGGTTTCCTCTACCTGGGGCGCAGCCATCGGCTGAAGGTGGTCGATGAACAGGACGCTCCGCTGAAGCTGTCCGGTGGCCGATTCTGCTTGCGCCGCGACGCCTTGCCTGCTGCGCGCGAGCACTTCATCCGCTGGTACAGCGAGCGCGCCAAGGCCTGGCTGTCCGGCCGCGTGGCCGAGCACCAGTCACGGATGGAGGTGGCGCCTGCCGGCGTGAAGGTGCAGGACCTGGGCTACCGCTGGGGCTCGTGCGGCAAGGGGGACTGGCTGTACTTCCACTGGAAGGCGGTCTTGCTGCCCGCGCGCATCGCGGAATACGTGGTGGTGCACGAAATCGCCCACCTGCACGAGCCGCACCACACCCCCGCATTCTGGCTGCGCGTGGAGCGCGCCATGCCTGACTACGCGCAGCGCAAGGCCTGGCTGGCCGAGCACGGAATCGATGTCGAAGGAATTTGAAGAACGATGGCGGACTATTTCACCAGTGACTACTTCAAGCTGCTGAATAAGTGGAAGGGGACGGTCTACGACAAGACCAACCCGGAGCAGCAAAAGGTTTATGAGGAATTGAGCCAAGCATTCGATGTTACGAAGCGCTGGGCTGAGGCTGTTCAACAGAGTTTTTTTCCTATGGGCTGGACCAAGACAGTCCGAAAGCCGACCGACCAGTGGCAAAAAAAGTTCATTTCATACAACTGGGGACGAATCTACCCGTCTTCCGAGTCACCGAAAGAGTTGGCCTACACCGTCGGGATCGATGCAGTTCACGGTTTCGTCGTCAAGATCGATCTGGTCGACACTCAAACAGATGACTTCACACTGCGCCCTAAGTACGAGGCTATCCGCGGGCCTGTCACGGCATCGCCCATCGTGGCCGTATTGCCTGCGACCGACGGACTGACCAAGTCGTTTGACGAGTTGGTGGCGTGGACCGTGGAGGCTATCCGCAACTTCAAACTGCGCTACGACGAGGTAGTCGCCAAGCTGAACCTGGGCAAGACCCTGAGCGACGAGGACCTGCTCAAACACTTCGACGGCAAGCCGGTCTTCAGGACCTTCCGGGCGTCCTGGCCTTCCCAGGACAAGGCGCTGTTCTGCCGGTTGGCGCGAGCCGTTCACGCTGCCGGCCTGGACTGGTGGCATATGGGCAAGGGCGTCCAGGTGCGCTTCGGACGCAAGAATCCTGGCAGCGAGCGCGCCGTCGGTGTGCTCGGCGTGATTCGAGGCACCCGGACACGGAAGATCTCGTGGACGCGGGAGGTCGGCACGGTACCCAAGCTCCACCGCGAACCGTTGACGGAGGATCTGGTCGCGAGGATCGAGGCAACCCTGTCGGCCGAGCGTGACTCGCTCGACGACTGGCTGGTGCTCGACACGGAGCGGCCGGGTCTGTGGCCCGATGAACTGCGCGACGACCCGGCGGAGCCGGGTGAAGACTCCAATGAGGAGGAAGCGGCCGATACCGATGCGGTGAGCCAGCCCATCAACCGCATTTATTACGGTCCGCCGGGCACGGGAAAGACCTACGAGCTCTCGAAGCTGCTCAAGCGCGAATATGAGCAGGCCATGACCTCGGTGTCCAACGAGGAATGGCGCAGCCAGTTCATCGCCGAGAAGATTGCGATCCTGAAGTGGTGGGAGGCCGCAGCCGCAGCGTTGTACGACCTGGGTGGCAAAGGGAAGGTCAGCGATCTTACGGAGCACCCCTTCATCAAGGCGGTGATCGCCGCCAACGGGCCGAACCGGAACATCCGGCAAACCCTCTGGCAGACGCTGAATTCCCACGCGGTCGAGGACTCCGCAACGGTGAAGCTGAAAAAGCGCCTCGCACCTGGCGTTTTTGACAAGTCGGCAGATTCGGTCTGGCATTTGGCTGGCGACTGGCGGGACACCTGCGAGGATCTGGTTCGCGTGGTCGATGAACTGAAAGCCGGCCACCGCGACACCGGAGCGGTCCAGCGCTACAGCTTCGTCACCTTCCACCAATCCTACGGTTACGAGGAATTCGTCGAGGGGCTTCGGCCGGTCCTCGACGGCGACACGGAGGCTGGCGAAATCCAATACGAAATCCGTTCGGGCGTCTTCAAGGGTTTGTGTCGCAGGGCGCGGCTCGCACCGGATCAGCGTTTCGCGATGGTGATCGACGAGATCAACCGGGGCAACATCAGCAAGATCTTCGGCGAACTGATCACCTTGATCGAACCCGACAAGCGCGAAGGCGCCGAGAACGCGGTCTCGGTGACCTTGCCTTATTCCGGCGATAGCTTTTCGGTGCCGGCCAATGTCGACATCATCGGCACGATGAACACGGCAGACCGCTCCCTTGCGCTGCTGGATACCGCGCTACGCCGCCGGTTCGAGTTCGTGCCGGTGATGCCGGATGCTCGCGATGAACCGGGCGCGCCTCTCGCAGGTCTGCGCGTCAGTCTGGGCGAGCAAGTGATCGACGTACCTCGCATGCTCGACGCGATCAACCAGCGCGTCGAGGCACTGTACGACCGGGACCATTGCATCGGCCACGCGTACTTCACACCGTTGGCCAAAGTGCCTGACGGAGACGAACGACTGGTGGCGCTGCAGCAGGTGTTCAGCACGCGCATCCTGCCTTTGCTCGAAGAGTACTTCTTCGAGGACTGGCAGAAGATTCGTCTTGTTCTGGCCGACAACCAGAAGCCATCAGCCGCGCAGTTCGTGCTGGAAAGCCAGGATCACGAGGATGATCTGGCTCGCCTGTTCGGTGGCGACCACGGACTGGACAGCTACGCCACCAAGCGCCGCTACGCGGTGCAGGAGGCCGCATTCTCCAATCCGGATGCCTACATTGGCATCTACCAGACCTTGTCGACATGAATGCCGGGGCGCGGGTAAGCGGCATCACGATCTACGAATTCGACGCACTGATGGCAGCGAGGTCGGACTTCGCGGGCGCCGAGGGCTTGCATCCCATCCCAGACAACGTTTACAGGTGGCTTGAGGATCAGTGCTTGCGGGTCGCCGAGCAAGGAGAGGCGTCGTGGCTGCGCCTGGCCCAGCGACGCGGGCGTCGCGTCGTGCAGGTCACCAGTTTCGTCGGTGTGATCCGCGCCCCGGACGGTTTCCAGATCGAGGTGCTGCCCAAGGTCGGCAAGGCGATCGGCGGCGGTGTCGCTGAGGCGCGTCAGCTGCTGATCGAAATGCTCTGCTGCCTCCAAGGTTTCCGCCACGTTCAAATCGACGGCGCCAGGATTTCGGCAGCGCGGATGCCATTGCTGGAGGTCTTCATTGCCGAGTTCCTGCGCACGGTCGACCACATCGTCAAGCGTGGGCTGCGCAGCGACTATTCAAGCAGGCAAGACAATCTCTTCACCCTAAGGGGTAAGCTGCTGATGGCGCCGCATGTGCGGCAGAACCTGTATCGGGCAGACCGCTTCTTCACCGAGCACGACAAGTTCTCGATCGACCGGCCGGAGAACCGTTTACTGCATGCCGCATTGCGGCGTGTGTTGATGCTGTCTGCTTCGCGGCTCAACCAGCAACTGGCCCGCGAGCTGGCGTTCGTGTTCGCGGACGTCCCGGTTTCTGCACAGCCTCGGATCGACTTTCAGCGAGCGAGGCTGGACCGTGGCATGGGTTACTACGCTGATGCGCTAGCCTGGGCGCGGCTCATCCTCGACGAGGAATCGCCCTTGACCGGCACCGGCGGGCACCGTGCGCCGTCACTGCTGTTTCCGATGGAGGCGGTGTTCGAGGCATTCGTCGCCAAGCATCTGGCGAAACAACTGGCGCGGCCCATGATCCTGAAAACCCAGGCCCGTAGTCATCACCTGGTTCGCCATTGTGAACAGAACTGGTTCCGATTGAAGCCCGATCTTCTGATTCGGGATGCCGACCGGGACACGCTGGTGCTAGATTCCAAGTGGAAGCTGCTGGACGGCCTAAAGGCGAATGGCACGGACAAGTACGGCCTCTCGCAAAGTGACTTCTACCAGTTGCAGGCCTACGGCCAGAGCTACCTGGACGGTCGGGGCGATGTCGTCCTCATCTACCCCAAGACGGCCACGTTCGACCGGCCGCTCCCGGTGTTCGAGTTCCCCAAAGTGGAAAGGCTGCGGCTGTGGGTACTGCCGTTCTGTCTGAAGTCACGCCAGCTTTCAGTTCCGGATTGCGCTCCGTTTGCCGATGCGTTCAGAGACATCAGTGATGCAGCCGGCGCCGACTTGGAGTTGTCAAATCTTGGTTGACAACTGCCTCACGCGTAAGCCTCCAGCCGGTTCGCATGAGTTTGCAAAGGTCGACTCGTAGGGCATAGAACTTGAGGCTCTGCGAATCTTGCAGGGTGCCGGCCAGATGCTTTTGTCCCTGATTCATTAAATTAACTTCGCTGTAATCTTACCGATATACGGACCGGCTCAACGATGTTATTTAGATAACTTTGCTAAGGGTTGCCGCGTTTGGCTAATTGAATTCACCCGAGTTTAACCAAAGCAACCCTTTATAGGATCCATCGTTAGTGAGCAAAGGAGATTGCCATGAACGCTCGTCTTACATTTGCTGCGCTTGCTAGTCTGATCGGCTTCTTTGGAACCGCACAGGCAGAAATCTTCGCCGGGGGTCCGGCCTATGGCGGTCCCGGCTCTGTAGGCGGGAATATCAGTTGCCGAATCTTCAATTACGGCTTGTCCCCGGTGACAATCACGCAACGCCAGATATTCACGAACACTAACGAGACCGTCGCTCCCTCTAGCGACACTTGTGACGCCGAACTTCAACCTGCCACGTATTGCGCTTTTGTCGCGCCGATCCAGGGCAACCTGGCCTATTCCTGCTGGCTCACTGCCACAGGGACCGATACCAGGCTCAGCGGCGTCGCCGAGATTCAAGCCTCGGACTTTTCCGTTTTGAATGCTGTTCCCATACAGAAGTAAGCTGTCGAAGACGCAGTGCCGGCGGAAAGTCTGCTGACAAATTGCGGTGTCAACCCATTCTTGTTTCCGTCCGGCACTGGACTACCTGTTCGCCGCGTTTTGACTCGCACAGCCGTATCAAGCCGCCATGGCGCGGCGACTCGATACGCCGCGATCGCTTGCCTTCCCTTCTGTATTGCTCGTTTTTCGTGGCGCTATCGTATTTTCATGAAGCGATTCCGCGCCTCTGCCGCACTTCGTTTCGCCATGTCGGATTCAGCAAGAGAGTCCGGGCACCTCAGAAGCTCTTTTTTGTTTTTTTAGAGCATTTTCATACCGACTGTACCGGCATTCGCGCGTAGGTCGGGAATCCCTTCCCAATCGCAAACGGGCCTTTAATCGGCCCCTTCCAATCGCAAACGGCGTCTTCGGGAAGGGCGTGGCCGGCGCTCCCGGCCAGGCCGTTTGCGATTGGAGCGCCGAAGCCGCCCTTCCCGACGCCACGTCCTGGCCGAACGTCTTCGTCGGCAAAGGATTGCCGACCTACGAATGCTTGAATTCATTCACCCGAGCCGAAGGCGCCAACGACTTCCGCCAAGCCGGTTTTGCCATACGAGCGCGATGAAAACGCTCTAGCGCACGAGGCACTCGCCTGGAACCGGCAAAACGTCCAACGGTGTCTGTCTGTACATATCGGTCCTCAACGCCGTTCGCCGACCGGTCCTGATCAACCTGCGTAGGCTCATCGGCATTGCCTTTGGAAAAGCCCTACAGGCGGCCGTGGCGCAACAACGCGTGCTATCGCGTGAATATGTCACATTTAATTAACATCCCACCCTATAGACTCTTGCGCCTAAGAACTCCTCAACAAGAACACACGGACGGAGAGACAACTCTCCAGCCGCTCCTTGGAGCGTTTACCCGATGTGAAATTGTGAGGAACGAAAACGAACTTCAATATGAAGAGGAGCATGCGAAATGAGCATAGCGAGACGTCCATCCGCCGTGCGCCTTCGGAATGACTGGAATAAGTTCATCCAGTGGGAAGACCGTGGCCAGTCGGCATCGGACCCCGAGAACACGGCAGAAGCGTACCGCTTCCATCCCGGCGAACTGCCAGAGGATCTTCGCATCCTCATGGTAGGGATCGGCGGACAAGGTGTGGCCAACCTGACCCGGCGACTGCGCGACCTGATCGCCGACCGGTACTGCCATGTGTGTACGGCGGAGCAGCGCGGTGTGGCGCAACGCCGCGCAAGCACCGCCGCCACGCTGATCGCTGGTCGTTCGGTGTGCGCGCCGTCCCTGGCCGTATCGGACGTAGACATCCTGATCGGCCTGGAACCCCTTGAGGCGCTTCGGTATCGCGACCGGCTGCGGCCCGGCTCCTGGTGCCTTCTTTCCGATGTACGCATCGAAACCATCTGTGGCGGGCTCCAGCAGTACGCCTACGCCGACACGCAGGAAATCCTGCGCGAACTGGAAGGGCGAGGCGCTCACTGCGTGCTGATTCCCCTGGCGCAATGGCATCTATCCGAGCGCATGGAAGCGGTTTATGCATCCAGCGCCATGCTCGGATTCTTCTGCGCCGCCTTCGACCTCGACATCCAACGCGCCAAGACGCTCGCCTTCGGCGCTTTGGCGCCACGTACCGCGCACAAGAACATCCGGGCGATGGAATGGGGTTTCCTGCGGTTCTACAGCGAAGCATCCAATAAGCCTCTCTCCAATCCTCAAAAATCATCCGACTGCGTCCACCCCGAATATGGCGAAGCGGAACTCGCCGAAGCCAACGTTTAATCAGAACCGAGAATCGACCGATGCCTTGTTGTTACATGTTTCCAGGTTTGGGGGCGGATTACCCCGGCATGATCGAGAAATTCCGGATTCACCATCCGTGGTCGGAAGAGCTCCTGGCCGCTTGGAGCGAGCTGGTCGGCTGCGATCTCGGTACCGAGCACGGAGCTAGCGATCGGGAGCGCGAAAACCTGCACCAGCTGCGGATACACGCTCTCAACCTCCTGTGGTGGCGCGTCGTACGGCAATCCAGCCCCGACGCGAACTACGGCTGTTGCGGCCATAGCCTGGGTTTTTACGCCGCAGCCGTGGCTGCCTGTTCATTGACCGAGGAAATGTCGTTCCGTTGGCTTCAGGCGATGTTCAGCGTCGCTTGGGACGAATTCGCGGAGAACACCGGAAAAATCTCGGTCATCACCACCAACACCCCCATCGGGGCCCATAGTCTCGCTCACCGTTTCTCCGTGGAAGTGCTCGCGATCAACAGCGCTTACCAAATCGTGGTGTACGGGAGCGAACAAGACATCGAGCAGCTGTGCCGCACTCTTGAGGGGACATTGATTCGCCGGGACGACATCGATGCCCGTATCCCCTTCCACTCGATCCGCATGTGGCGCGTCGCCGAAATAGTCGCCGCGCGGGCTGCCGAACTGGGCTTGACCGTGGCTGCGCCGGTACATGCCTTGTGGTCGCATATCACCGGCGAGCGGCTGCTGTCCGCCGATCAAGTTTTCGCCACGCTTACGCGCCAGCCATGCCAAACCGTGTTGTGGCAACAACTGGTTCGAAATCTCCGTTCGGAGCACTACCGCGAATTTGTGGAAGTCGGTCCCAGCCGGGTATTGAGCCAGATAGCCCGATGGAACGCCCCGGATACCCCGGTGCGGTACGTCGACCATCTGCGCAAGACGAAGCGATCCGAAGCGAGGGCTTGAACATGGCATTTCTCAACGGTTGCGAGGCGGTTGCGCGCGGCGCATGGGAAGCGGGTGCCGCGTTCGTGGGTTCGTATCCCGGCTCGCCGGTCACCGGGGTCGTGGAAGGTCTCCTGCGCTTTCCCGAAATCAAGACCCAATGGATGGCCAACGAGAAGGTCGCCCTGGAGGCGGCCATCGGCGCCGCCCATGCCGGGCAGCGCGCCTTGGCGGTGATGAAGCACGTGGGCTTGAACGTGGCGGCGGATCCGTTCTTCAACGTCGCCTACACCGGCACCCGCGGCGGACTGGTCATCGTCGTCGGCGACGATCCGGGCGCCAAGGCCTCGCAGAACGAGCAGGACACCAGGCAGCTTGCCCAGGCGGCGCACGTCCCCGTGCTCGAACCTTCCGATATCGACGAGGCGCTGATCTTTCCGCGACTCGCTTTCGAAATCAGCGAGCAGTTCGACGTCCCCGTCGTGGTGAGGGTTACGACCCCGATCTGCTACGGCACATCCAGAACGGTGATGGGAGCGAGACGCCAAGTTCTCCCGAATCTGGGCTTCGCCGCCCCGATAGAGAAGTACCTGTTGCTGCCGGCATTCGTCCCGGCCCGGCACAAGGATCTGGTGCGGAGAATCGACCGCTTGGCCAACGGACACTGGAGCCGGTGGTTCATGCAAACCCTGATGCCGGCCGAACGCCTGGAAAAATATCCCTACGGCATCGTGGTGACGGGCTTTCCCTATCATGCCGTCCGCGAACTGTTCGAGGGACGGGCGCCGATTTTGAAGGCCGGCATGAGCTACCCCTTGAATGAAGAAGCGATCCTGGAGTTCGCCGCCCGCTGCGACCGCATTCTGGTGGTCGAGGAATCGAGCCGCTTCCTGGAACAGCGCATCCGCGCCCTGGGCGTCAACGTCGCCGCGCGTCCCCATTTCGACGGGGTCGGCGAATTTTCCCTTAAACATCTCGAGAGTCCGGACATCCCGGAGATCGCGGAACGTCTGCAGGAACGGATCGGCCACAAGCGAAAAGTCATCCCGATCCGGCACCAGGTTACGACGCCGGAAAGCCACTCCGGACTTCCGCTGCCGCCCCGCCCCCCCGGTTTTTGCGCCGGCTGCTCTCATCGCGGGATCTTTTATACGCTGGGCAAGCGCGATCTTTATGTGGTCGGCGACATCGGCTGCTACACCTTGGGTGCGCTGGAACCCCATGGAGCGCTGCATGCGAATCTGTGCATGGGGGCAAGCCTCGGCATCCTGCAGGGCTACCTTGCCGCCATGGGTCCGGAGGCGGCGCGCTCCTGCATCGCCGTGATCGGGGATTCGACCTTCTTTCATTCCGGCATCCCGTCGCTACTGACCGCCGTGACGGCGAAGATACCGGGAACCATCCTGATCCTGGACAATGCCGGAACGGCCATGACCGGCTTCCAGCTCACCAATCGGCCGCTCAAGCGTGACGATTGGGAGCGCCTGTTACACGCACTGGGCGTGCCCGAATTCGCCGTCGTCGATGCCTTGGACGTGGATCAGCTGGAATCCACCCTGGATGCCTTCCTGGCGTCCGACCGCCTGTCCGTCATGGTGGTCAAAGGCGACTGCGTGCAGGGATTGCCGCGGAAAGGGCCGACCAATTACCGGTACACGATCAAAACCGATCTTTGCACCCAGTGCGGGGAATGTCTGAAGGTCGATTGCCCGGCCATCGTGCCGTCCTGGGACCGACAAACCGCTCGGCTGGACTCAGTGGCCATTTCGACCGAATGCATCGGCTGCGGATTGTGTTCGCAGTCGTGTCCCGAGCACGCCATCATCCCGAGAACCCTGTCCTTCAAGTCTTCCGTTCTGACGCGGATGATCGCGCCGGTGCCGTGGCATCGGGTGATCAGAAGGCTCCGCGCGATTCCGCCGATTCGAAAGCTGTTGAACGCGTTCGAAAAAGAGACCCATTGACTGTCTTCTAACACTCTTAACCCCAAACGAGGAAAAAAGCCATGCAAAACGAGCAAATCAAGACCGAACTGAAAAACATCTTCGCTGACCGCCTGAACATGGATATCGCCGCGATCAATGCGGGCGACGATGACGGATTGTTCGATCCGGAAGGATGGAACATCGACTCCATCGACGTGATCGACATCGTGCTCGGCGTGGAACAGACCTTCGGCGTGAAGCTGAAACAGGACGAGGAGGTGCAAGCCCACTTCCGTACCCTCAACACTCTGGCCGACCACATCGGTCAGCTGATCGCGGCAAAAGCCTGAGCTCGCCACAAGCTACCGGTTAAGTCCGCAGGGGAGTATCCATGAAACGCATCGCTATCACGGGCATAGGGATAGTCAGCCCGATCGGCAATAACGCCAGCCAGTTCGAAGCCTCGCTCCGGCTCGGCCGCTCGGGGGTGAAGGAGAACCGCTGGCACGACACCGAGGGCTTCGCCTCGAATCAGCTCGGCAAGATCGAGGGATTCGAGGTCCCGGCGGGTATCGGAAGCCGCGCGAGAAAGCACTATTCGTCGGTCGATCTGTATGCCCTGGCCGCCGCCCAGGAAGCCGTGGATTCGGCGCGCCTCCCGGCCAATTCGGTAGTTCGCGCCGGAACGGGCGTGGTTCTCGGGAGCGGCGGCGCGGTCGCCGATACGGAAGCCTACGTGAGCCGCGCCATTCGGCATGAACCGAGGCGCCCGTCCCGGTTGCTCACCACCAATCCGGACAACGCCGGCAATGTGGTGGCCGCCTATTTCGGTTTCCAGGGGCCGCGCAGCAGCATCATGACGGCCTGCTCGTCCGGCGCCACCGCCTTGGGCTACGCCGCCGATTTCATCCGCGAGGGCTATGCCGACGTGATGCTCGCCGGCGGAGTCGAGGCGGCCTCCTACGTGACCCTGTCCGGTTTCAACGCGCTCGGCGCCTTGAGTCCGACGCTGAGTCGGCCGTTCGATCTGAACCGGGACGGTATCGTCCTCGGCGAGGCGGCGGCGGTACTGGTATTGGAGGACATGGATTACGCCCTGCGGCGCAAGGCGCCGATCCTTGCCGAGTTCGTTTCCTACGGCCTGACCTCGGACGCCAACCACATCACCGCCCCCCATCCCGAAGGGGACGGCATGGCCCGCGCCATGGACATGGCGCTCCGGAAAGGGGGCATACAGCCGGAACAGATACGCTACATCAATGCCCACGGCACCGGCACGCAGCTCAACGACAAGTCGGAAACCGCCGCGGTCAAGCGCGTCTTCGGCGAAAAACCCGACGGGCTTTGCATGAGTACGATCAAGCCGATGATCGGCCACACGCTGTCGGCGGCCGGCGCCATCGAAGCCGCCGCGACGGTGCTGAGCCTGCAAGGCCAGTTCGCCCCGCCGACGCTCAACTACCAGACGCCGGACCCCGAATGCGATCTCGACTACGTGCCGAATCGGGCCCGCAATCACGCGATGGAATACGCCATGTCGAATTCCCTGGCCTTCGGCGGCAATAACACCTCTTTGATTTTCAGACGCTATGAAGGGTGAAATCATGGGATTCGAAGACAAGGTCGCGCTGGTTACCGGCGCCTCGCGCGGCATCGGCCGCGCCATCGCCAAAGCGCTCGCGGAGGCGGGCTGCAAAGTGGCCGTGAATTACGCCAGCAACCGCGACAAGGCGGAAGAACTCTGTCGGGAAATCCACGAGGCCGGCGGAACCGCCCGCGCCTATCCGGCGAACGTGGCGACGGCCGCCGAGGTGGAGTCCATGGTCGAGGCGGTGACCGGCGATCTCGGACCGATCGAGGTCCTGGTCAACAATGCCGGCATACTGCGCGACAGTTTTCTCGCCATGATGTCGGAGGCGGCTTTCGACGACGTGGTCGACACCAATCTGAAAGGCACCTTTCTGGTGTCCCGCGCCGTCGTCAAGGACATGATGCGGCGGCGCTTCGGGCGTATCGTCAACGTGGTGTCGATCAGCGGCCTGATCGGAACGCCGGCGCAGGCCAACTATGCCGCCTCCAAGGGTGGCGTCATCGCCATGACCCGCTCGCTCTCCAAGGAACTGGCCCGCTACGGCATCAGCGTCAATGCGCTGGCGCCCGGATTCGTGGACACCGACATGCTGGCCGGCATGAATCCGAAACAGCTTGAGCCGCTGATCAAGTCGGTTCCCATGGGCCGCGCCGGAACCCCGGAGGAAGTCGCCCGTGTCGCTTGCTTTCTGGCGTCGCCCGAAAACAGCTACATGACCGGCCAGGTGATCGTCGTGGACGGAGGTCTCAGTGTCTGAGAACGCGCGGGTCTACCGCTTGAACCGCCCCACCCGGTTGACGCTTCGCGCCAGTGCGACCCTGGTCGTCGACGGGCCGCGGCGCTTCCTGGTGGACGACGGCGACTTCGCCACGGCGGCGGAACTCGACGCGGTCTTGCGCGGCGTGGTCGGCTTCGGTCTGGACGGCATCACCGACGCCTATTTCACGCACCTGCATTTCGACCATTACAAAGCGTCGGCCCCCGAGTGCCGGAGATGGCGGATTCATGTCCCCCGACAGGAATATCGATTCGTGTGCGAATTGATGCGCTACCGGGAAGACCGCGCAGCTTACAAGGCCTTCCTCAAGGAGAGCCATGAGCTCATCGCGCCGGTGTTTCTGCGCGAATTCCTGCGTCTCGCCACGGATTCGCGCTACGACTTCGAATCGTCCGACCGTGCATGCGAATTCCATCTCTGCGACCCCGGCGAGCAGCTCTCGCCGCACGTCGCCACGGTGGACCTGGCCGGTCATTGCCCCGGCCAGATGGGCCTCTGGGTGGACACCGAACAGGGCGCCTGCATGATCGCCGGCGATGCGGTGCTGTCCTTGGACGACTTTCTCGCCACGGGCATCGACCATCATCTGATCGTCCACGATCGGGAACGGCTCCTGGCCTCCCGCCGCCGTGTCGCCGAGGCCGACTTCGTCGTGCCCGGCCACGGCGAATGGTTCGATCCCCGGCGCGGCAACCTAACACCTTTTTAACGGAGTTATTCGTCATGACTGATCAGATCGTCATTACCGGCATCGGTATCGTGAGTCCCTTGGGCTCCGACGTCGATACAGCCGTCCGGGCTACGGCCGAGCGGAAGACCGGACTCGCGGAGACCGACCGCTTCGGGCCCGAACGCCGCCTCGGCGCCGTTCAGGGATTCGATGTCGCCGATTACCTGAACCCGAAGAAGGCGCGGCGGATGGACCCGATCAATTGCTACACCATCGCGGCCGGCAGCCAGGCACTGGCTAACGCGGAGCTGCCGTCGGACCTGCGCCGGGACTGCGGCCTCCTGGTGGGAACCGGTTTTTCCGGCCTCAACAGCGTCGTGGAGCATCAGAAGAAGTTCCTGCGCGACGGCATCAAGACCCTGAGCCCCGCCCATTTCCCGACCACGGTGTACAACGCCAGCGCCGGCCTCGCCGCGATCGAGCTCGGCGTGGCCGGTCCCAACTCCACCGTCACCGGCGTCGACGTCAGCGGCGAATACGCGCTCCTGTACGCGTCCATGATGCTCCGCCAGGGACTCGCCGAACGCATCCTGGTGGTGGGCGCCGACGAGCTCAGCCCGGCGCTGGTGGAAGCCTTCCACGATTTGGGCCTGGCCGGCGACAAGGATTCCTACCCGTTCGCCCGCCGCCGTTCCGGCTTCGCCCTGGGCGAGGGCGCGGCAGCCCTGCTGTTGGAGACCGAACGAGCCGCGCTGGAGCGCGGGGCGAAGATTCTCGGAACCATCGAAGGCATCGGCCTGCGATCGTCGGCCAAGGACGCGTTCCGCCACGATTCCGATGGGGCCGTCGCGGCGATCGATCAGGCGCTGACTCGAGCCGGGTGCGAACTCGCCGATATGGACTGGGTATCCAGCCCCGCCAACGGCGGCAAAAACCTGGATCGCTCGGACGCGGAGGTCTGGCGGCAGGCGCTCGGCGACTCCTCGGCGAGAGTTTCGGCGATCAAGGCTTATACCGGCGAATTCGCCGCCTCCGGCGTCCTGCGCCTGGCTTTGGGCATCGCTTGCGCCCAGCGCGGAGTCGTCCCGGCGATGAACGAGGGCGTGGACTACGACGAAGGCATTGCCTCCCTTCTCAATTACAGCACGGCACGGGAGCGGGTATCCCGCTTCCTGCACCACGGATCGGGCGTCGGCGGCAGCCACGTCTCCGTGGTCGTCGGCTGCGACTGCGCGGCATAGGACCCAGAGCCATGCGACTCGAACGTTCCGACATCGAATCCCTCCTGCCTCACCGTCACCCCATCCTGATGCCGAACTACATCGACATCGAGACACCGGGCGCGGCCGGGACCGGTCACGTCACCTTGGCCGAGGACCGGATCCTATGGAACGACTGGACCGGGCGCGATCTCGCCGACGAACTGGTGCTGGAAAGCGCCGCGCAGATCATGGGCGTGGTGCTCGCCACCGGCGCGGATCGCCCTGAATCGCGCGAGGACGCCCGCCATTTGCTCCTCGGATTCGAGCAAGTGGAGTTCAATGCACCCGCCGATCCGGAACGGGACATCCGTATCGAAGTCCGCATCGAAGCCCGCTTCGGCGGGCTGTGCCGGGGCGGCTTCCGGGCACTTCAGGGCGACGCCGTCGTCGCCGCCGGCAGGCTCACGGTCACGGGAGCTTGAGCCATGACTACGAAATCCTATGTCGTCTCCGGCGAACAACCGGTATTCACGGGCCACTTTCCCGGCAATCCCATACTGCCGGGCGTGTTGCTGCTCGCCTTCGCCCGCAAGGCTCTGACCGAGACCTACGGCCGTCCTTGCCGCATACGCCGCATCGTGCGGCAAAAGTTTCCCGCACCGGTGCTGCCGTCCCAGACCGTTCAGGTGGAATGCGTGCCTACCGGAAGCGATCGCCTGCCGACTGAAGTCGCCTGCCGCTTCGTCAATCAGGACGGCGTCCTGGTCGCCAAAGCGGACCTTGTGGTCGAGTTTTCGTCATGAACCGTCGTTCCGCATTGAAAGCACTGGCCGTCCTCGGGGGACTCGGATTGGGTGCCGGGGCGACCTTCCGCGTCGACGCCAAAGGCCGGCCGAACCTCGTCAGGCTTCCGAACGCCTTCGACGAAGTCGACCACTTCGGGGTCACGCATCAGGTTCGGGACGGCGTTTCCTTCAAGGTCCCCGAGCCTTCTCTGCGCAAGGATATCGTCATCGTGGGCGGCGGCATTTCGGGGCTGACCGCACTGTATCGGCTCGGCGAGTATGATTGCCTGCTGGTCGAAAAGGAGGACGCTCTCGGCGGCAACTCGCGGCGCCGGCAAAGCGGCGGCATTCATTACCCCTTGGGAGCGCTGGTCAGCCAGGGCCCGGTGGCCCCCTTCATTGATTTCTTCCGGGAACTGGACGTGCCGTTCGAGCCCGTTCTGGGTCCCAGACTGGCCTACCATGTCCGCGGCCGCCTGGTCGAAGACCCCTTGGCGGAAGAAGGCTGGCGCCACCTGCCCTTCTCGAAGCGGGAGCGCGAGGGGTTCCGCCGCGTGCGCGACGATCTGGCGGCGCTACGTCACCCCATTGACGGGATATTCTTTCCGCGCGCCGACAATCGGGCGGACATCCGCCAGCTCGACCGCGTCACGCTGAGCCGGTATCTCGCGGACAAAGACTACCCGGAGGCCGTGAACCATTTCCTGAAACTGATGCTGAGCTCCCGTCTCGGCGAAACCGGCGAGGACGTCTCCGCCTGGATCGCCCTCTACCTGCTTTCGAATCTCCCGGCGCCCGCCTATACCCTGCCCGGCGGACATGGAGCCATCTCCGATATCCTGCGCGAGCGCTGCGAAGCGATCCGTCCGAACGCCTTGATGACCGGATTCACCGCGATCAGGGTCGAGAACCGTCGGGACGGCAAGGTTTGGGTGACGGGATGCACGGACGACGGTTCGCTGCAAACCATCGAGGCCCGTTGCGCCGTGATGGCCGTCCCCAAGGTGTTCGCAAAGCACGCCGTGGTGGGTTTGCGCGAGGAGCGGCCGGACGTTTACGACCGGTTTCGCTACAACGCCTACCTGGTCGCCCAGGTGGAACTGTCGAGACGGGTCGCCCCCGCCTTCGAGACCGCGAGCGCCTCGAGGTTCAGCCGTTTCATCGTCGCCGCCGACTGGCTTCGCAGCAATCGCGATCCGAAAGGATCGAGCCATTTGACCGTGTACGTCCCGTATCCCGGCAGCGCGGGCCGCATCGAACTGTTCGGCGGCTCGGCCAAGCAGCTCGCGGCGCGCATCGTCGGCGATCTCAATGCCATCCTGCCCCGAAGCCGCGGCGCCATCGAGACGGTTCGGCTCCACCGCTGGGGACACCCGATGGTCGGGTGTACGCCCGGCATGGACGAAGTCCTGAATGCCGCCAAGCAGCCGTTCGGCAACGTCGTCTTCGCGCACAGCGACTCGTTCGGCATCGCGGGACTTTATTCCGCCGTATGGACGGGCATGGAGGCCAGCAGCGATGCCCGAATCGTCTTGGAAGAAATCTAGCCGGTTTCTATCGCCGTATCCCGTTCAACCATCCAGAAGAGAGTGAACCATGATGTCAATGAAACGACTGCTTTCCGTACTTGTGCTCGCATCCATCAGCGCCCACGGCTTCGCGGCCGACGTAATCTACCTCAAGGGCGCCGAGGCCAAAGACGCGCTGGCGAAATATGAAACCGCCCTGCGCCAAAACCCGGACGATTTCGAGGCATTGAAATCCGCGGGCATCATCCTGCATCAGATCAGCCGCACCGCACCCGACAAGCAGCGGGTCGAGACTGCGGAGCAGTATCTGAAGAAGGCTCAGAAGCTGCACCCGGAGGATCAGGAGGTGGCCGGCTGGCTGGGCAGCGTGATCACCATGAAAGCCCTGTTCGAAACCGATCCGGGCAAGCAGACCTTTTTCGTCAAATCCGGTACGCGCCTGCTCGACAAGGCCGTGCAGAAGGATCCCGACAATCTGGTCGTGCGCCTGACCCGCGCCTACAACAGCATGGAGCTGCCGGTCTTCCTGAAGCGGACCTCGTTCGCCGTGGTCGACTTCAAACATTATCTCGCGCTGTGCGAATCCCGTGAGTGCCCGGCGGAGCACCTGGCGGACGCCCGCGGCAAGCTCGCCGAGGCGGAGAAAATCCTCGCCGAAAACCGCTAAAGCTTACGCATCGGAAGGACATCGACTCATCATGCCGAATACAGACACCAATCGAGCGACGGGCGGCTCCGTCACCGCATCGGGCCCGGCATCGCTCGCCGGGCGCCGCGTGCTGATCGCCGGCGCCAGCGGCGCCATCGGTGCCGCGATCGCCGCAGCCGTCGCCGACGCGGGCGCGCGGGTCTGCCTGCATTACCATCGGAGCAGCGGCCCCGCCGAGCGCTTGGCCGAGCGTATCAACGCGGAGCGGGGACAGTCCCGCGCCTTTCCGGCGCAGGCCGACCTGACCGACCGCGAAGCGGCGGAAAACCTGTTCGATCGCGCGTTCGATCGGCTGGGCGGCGTGGACGTCCTGATCAATTGCATCGGCACGGCGCGCGACGATTCGATCATGATGCTGACCGAACGCGATGCGGACCTCATGCTGCGGGGCAACCTGGCGCCGGTCGTCTACCTGTGCGAGGCAATGCGGCGCAGATGCGCCGCCGGAGATTACGGCCGCATCATCAACATCACCTCGATCACCGGCCTGGTGGGACAACCCATGCGTTCGCTGTACGGGGCGGCGAAAGGCGCGGTCATCGCCTACACCAAGGGACTGGCGCGGGAAATCGCCGGCCGCGGCTGGACCGCCAACTGCATCGCGCCGCAGGTCCTCGACGGCGGCATCGCCGATGTCATGAAACCCCAGGTGCGCGCCGCGATCATGGGCAGCACGCCGATCAAGCGCAGCTGCACCCCTAATGATCTGGTCGGTGCCGCCCTGTTCCTTGCCTCGGCCGAAGCCGGCTTCATCACCGGAACGGTCTTGAACGTCACGGGGGGGCTGGTCACATGGTAAGCCATCCCCGTATCTGGCTCCTGGGGCGCGAAACCTACGCCGGCGCACTCGCGGACATGCTGGCCGCGCAAGGCGCCACGGTCCACCACTCCGAGGAATCGGACGCGACGAATGCCGAATCGGCTACGGAACGTCTGGAACGATCGGCCGAAGCGGCTCACGCGGCGCTCGGCGGAATCGATGCGCTGGTCTTTCTCGACCGCATGCGCCAAGCCTCGGCCGAGCCCGATCCCGATCGCGTGTTGACGGAAGCGATAACTGCGAGCCAGCGGCTGTTCCTCGCGGTACGCGCGCTCGCGCCGAGAATGGCCAAAGACGGCGTCGAAGGCAACGTGATCGTGATCTGCGACGACGCCGCCAGCAGCGGGCGCGAAGGCTTCCTGGCCGGGTCCGCCGCGGGCGGCGCGCTGATCGGCATGAGCAAATGCCTGGCCAAGGAACTCGGCCGCTACCGGATCGCCGTCAACGTCATTTGCCATGGCTTCATCGAGGGCATCGACACCGGCGCCCGGCTCACGGCCCACGAACAAATGTTGTTCAAGGTCATGGGGCTTGCCAGACAGGGCAGTCCGGGTCATCTCGCCGCCAATATCCTGCATCTCGCTCGCGGCGGCCATTGGATGACCGGGCAAGTGCTGCGGGTGGATGACGGTTTGATCATCTAGACACGGGAATGCCGCGAGTTTCAAAGACCACGAGCGAATCACACGAGAACGAAAAACCTATGGGCTTCATTCAAATAAGCGAATTGCACAAGACCTACTGGCTCGGCGAGAGCCAGGTGCATGCGCTCCGCGGCGTTTCCCTCGCCGTGAACGAAGGCGAGCGCTTGTTCCTGGGCGGCCCCTCGGGCAGCGGAAAATCGACGCTGCTCCACATCATCGGCTGTCTCGACCGCTTCGATCAGGGACGTATCGTCGTCGCGGGACGCGATGTCGCCTCCGCCGACGATCGGGCGCTAGCCGACTTCCGCGCGCGCTACATCGGCTTCGTTTTTCAGAATTTCAATCTGCTGCCGGTGCTGACGGTATTCGAGAACGTGGAATATCCCTTGCTCCTGAACGGCGAGAAAAGCGCCAAGAAACGCCGCAGCCGGGTCGAAGGCATGCTCGAGGCCGTGGGGCTGCTCGGACACGCCAAACACTATCCGAACGAGCTTTCCGGCGGGCAGCGACAGCGGGTCGCCATCGCCCGCGCGCTGGTCCATCATCCGCGCCTTCTCATCGCGGACGAGCCGACGGCCAATCTGGATTCCACTACCGGCGAAGCGATCATACAGCTCATGCTGGACCTCTCTCGCGAGCAGGGCTCGACGGTGATCATCTGCACCCATAACCGGGAACTTCTGGAAAATGCCGAACGCTGCATCCTGCTGCGGGACGGCAAGATCGAGAACGACGCGACGGCGGGAACTCAGGGGAGGACGGCGGCATGTTTCTGATCAAGGTTGCCTGGCGCAACATTCTCCGCCACAAGCGTCGTTCGCTGTTCGCCCTACTGACGATTCTCTCGGGCGTCACCGGCATCATCCTGTTCGGCGGTTTCGTCGAGGCCAATTATATTGGCCTTCGGGAATCCGTGATTCGCAGCCAGTACGGGCATCTCCAAATCCACCGCGCGGGCTACGAAGCGAACCATAGGCAAGACCCCGACCGCTACCGCATGCCGCTGGAGCAGGCCGAACGGGTCAAGGCGCTCCTGGAGAGCAACCCCCACGTACAAATGACTTCGCGCAGGCTCGAGTTTACCGCGCTCCTGGGTAACGAAAAGAATAGCCAGGCGTCCATCGTGCGCGGCGTCGACCCGGAGACGGAAACGCTGATCAACTCGGCGCTGACGATCATCGACGGCACCGATCTGGATGAGGAGGAACCCGAGGGCGTATTGCTCGGGGAAGGTCTGGCTCAGGCGCTCAACGTCAAGGTCGGCGACCAGCTCTCGCTGCTCGCGTCCACCGTCAACGGAGTGATGAATGCGGTCGACGTGACGGTCCAGGGCATCTTCCAAAGCTTCGCCAAGGAATACGACGATGCCGCCATGATGATGACGCTCCCGCACGCGCAGCAACTTCTCAATACCCAGTCGGTCGACACCGTCGTGGCGCTATTGGACGAGACCATGGCCTTGGACGCGGTGGTGGCGGACGTGGCCGACCGCAGCCGGGCGCAAGACCTCGGCATCGAATGGATCGAATGGCATAAGCTGGCCACCTTCTACCAGAAGGTGGTCGATCTATACGACGGCTTTTTCCTGTTCATCAATCTGGTGATTTATGTGGTCGTGGTGTTCGGCGTGGCCAACACGATGATCGTCACGGTCATGGAGCGCACCGCCGAGATCGGCACGCTGCGCGCCATGGGCACCCATCGCGGCGGCATCGTCCGGCAGTTCCTGACCGAAGGCCTGATGCTGGCCGTCCTCGGCGCCGTACTCGGCGTCCTCGCAGGTATCGCCCTGACCTATTCGCTGAATGCCCTCGAGATCATGATGCCGCCGCCTCCCGGATCATCCAAGGGCTATCCGCTCCGCATCGCGTACGTTCCCTGGATCTGGGCCGGTTCGGTCGGCGCGGTCGCCCTGATCGCCCTGTTCGCCACCCTGGTGCCGGCCATGCAGGCGGCTCGGAAATCCATCGTCGATGCTCTGAGATACGTTTGATCACTACCCATTCGTGAGGAAACACCCATGAAATCCGTTTTATCCTTCGTAACCGGCGCTCTGCTGCTGGCCTTGTCCGCTTCCGTGGCGGCCGAAGACATGCCGACGGGCGAAACTCCGTCGGCGGTCGAATTGCTTCGGAAAGCCGACGAATACCGCAATTTCAAAGGCAAATCGTTTGCTTTCGAACTCAAGCTGCGCAGCATCGAGCCCGACGAGGCCGAAAAGATCTTTCTGCTCAAGGCCGAGATCCTGAATGCCCACACCTCGCTGATCATCTACGCCGATCCCGTCAGCGAGCGGGGCAAGGCGCTCCTGATGGATCAGAGCAACCTCTGGTTCCACTCGCCCTTGAGCAGCAAGCCCATCCGTATCACGCCACAGCAGCGGCTGCTGGGCGAAGCCTCCAACGGCGACGTCGCCAGTACCGATTTTTCCGGCGACTACGATCCGACCTACCTGAGGCGCGAAACCGTGGACGGCATCCACTGCCACGTCCTCGAACTGAAGGCCAAGCCCGACAGTCTCGCGACCTACGACAAACTGCACCTCTGGATACAGGAGAAGAACTTCATGCCCTACCAGGCGGAGTTTTTCGCGGCTACCGGAAAGCTGCTCAAAACGGCGCGCTATACGCGCTATGAGAAGCTTCCCGACTTGGGCGGCAAGGAGCAATTGGTCACCATCGAGATCCAGAACCCCTTGAGCGCGGGCAAGAAGACCATCATGGAATATTCGCAGTTCAAGGTCACCGAACTCCCGGTTTCCCGGTTCACCGTGTCGGCGCTCAGCAGGCTGAGATGAAATCGACCCGCCACGGCGCAATCGCTCTCATGCTGACGGCAGCCTCCTTCAGCCCCTCGGCCCCGGCCTTCGACCTGGGCGGTGTGGGTGTTCGCGGACAGGCCGAGGCCGCGTGGCAGTATGCGCCGCCCCGCGACGACACGCCCTTCAATCCGGACGGGCGGATTCTGGATTTCCCGGCGCACACGGGCATCCTGGGGCTGCGCCTGTCGCCCATTTACGGCTCTGGCCCCTTCACGCTACGGGGCGATTTCTGGGGACAGGAACGGATACGCAGCACGGATGGGGATGCGGACTTCTACACGCAGGCGGCGGCGCTCGACTGGAACGTTTCCGACAACGTGGTGCTCAGCGGGGGCGTCGACATTTTCAAGTGGGGTCCCGGCTACATCTGGAACCCCAGCAATCCGTTCCAGGACCAGGAGCTGAATTTCGAAGACCGGGTTTTCTCGTACAAGCGGAACGGCGAGGTCTACGCCAGCCTCGACTGGACCGGGGAGGACGGCTGGGGCGCCAGCGCCTACACGCTCAACCATAAGTCTCGGGAAAAAGTCTACGGACCGGATAACCGCTACGAGTGGGCCTACGCCCTGCGCCTGCGCAAGCAGTTCACCAGCAGCGACGCGGCGCTCACCTATGCCCGTATCGGAGACATGAATTTCGTGGGTGGATTCTATTCGGCCGCGATCGGCGACAAGCTCGAACTGCACGGCGAAGTCAGCGTGCGCGACCGCCGCCGGACGGCGCTGCCGCGACGCATCGACCTGCCCGGCGGAACCGAGAGTTTTTATGTATTCGACCGCGACGACCGACGCGAATGGCGGCCGCAATTCCTACTGGGCGGACAGTACACGACCGAAAGCCTGGTCAACGTTATCGTGGAATATCTGTACAACGGCGAAGGCTATAGCGAAGGGGAGTTCGACCGGTTGGAAGACGCCGCCGGATCGAGCACGCCGCTGCTCGACTCCCCCCTGGGACCTGCGGCCGGCGGATTCCTGGGCACGGCGAACACGCTGCTCGGCCGCATGCAGCGCCACTATCTGTTCGCCCGCATCTCCGACAGCCATTTGATCGGCGACCTGGACGCCCGCGCCTTCCTCCGTTACGGAATCGAGGATCAGGGCGTGTTGCTCGGCGGATTATTGCGTTACCCGATACTCGACCGGGCGGCCATTCTCATGGGCGGCCAATACTACGGCGGCGCATCCGGATCGGAAACCCAAGATATCCCCTTCGGTTTCGTCGTGTATTCCGGGTTCGCCCTTTACCTTTGATTTCGATAACTACCTGAAGGTGTTCACGATGAAAAAAAAGACAGTGCTTGCCGTGGCGGCGGCCGCCTTCATCGGCGGCTGCGGAAAGGAATTTCCGGAGACGCCGTGGTCCTCGGCGGATATCGAGCTGCGCCGGGCGATCGAGCATCAGATCGACTACGACAGTCGACTGGAACTGGCGCGCCTGGACTTCATGCACAATCGGATCGACGAGGCCGACGCGCTGCTCCGGGAACTCGTCAAGGAAAATCCGGACGATATGACGGCGAAAGCCTGGTTCGCGGCTAACGAGTGCAAGATCGCCGGCCGAACCGGACCTTGGCTGCTCGGCATGGAAAAACTCTATTTGGTGTGGGATTGTCTGAAGGACCTCGACGAAGCCGCCCAAAAGGCGCCTGACGACTTCACGGTGCTGCTCGTGCAGATGAATACGGACGCCGAGGTCGACATGTACGGTTCCATGCAACGTGCCCTCGATACCCGGGCACGCCTGGAAAAACAGATCGAGACGAGACCGGATGCCTACCCGCCGTCGGCCCGATCCGCCTTTTTCGAGACGGCGGCCCGCATCGAAGCCCTGCGGAACAACCCGCAAGCCGCGACGGACTACTGGCAGCGGATCGTCGCGCTGAACGCAGACCCCGACGGCGTCGAGCGGGCGAAACGGGAAATCGCGGCATTAGCCCAGACGCCGCCGAACCATTAGAGCATTTTCCGATTGGGTGTCAGAGCGCCCGACAGGTAGGTCGGCAATCCCTTGCCGACAAAACCCTTTGCCGAGCCGATAAGTCGGCAAGGGATTGCCGACCTACGTTCTTCCCTCCCGACACGAAGCCGTACACCGGGATGAAAAACGCTCTAAGTACATTCCATACACTTTTGCGGAATCTCGACAAATTAGTTCGATTGGCGGATTTCTCCTGCAGTGGTGCGTATGCCGCAAGACTTCCCTGAATGTACTTAGGCTTCCACGCGGTCGCGCCGCCCTTTTTACCAAAACCTTTGGGGCGCCCTCGTCACCAAAACGACCAATTTTTGGCGACGAGTGATCGCCTGCGGCACGTCTGCCTTTCCCATCGCAATCGTGTCTTTAGTGGGCATTTTTCACTAAGGAAGCTCTGATTAAGTCCTTCGACAGGCTCAGGACAGGCTTGTCGAACGCTCTCCTGAGCCTGTCGAAGGGCATGAACGGAATCCACTTGTTCAGAGCTTACCTAAGGCTTGGCGGAGTGGATTGGGCAATCGCCGCGCTTCAATATGTAGGCGAAAATAAGCGGTGGGTCGGCAATCCCTTGCCGATCCACCGCCATGTCTCCCGCCGGGTCATGTCAGGAAAGATTTCCCCGTCCAGCCGGCTTCACTTGAGGGGGTTTGGCGTGTAAGCCTAGTCCTACAAGGTTTTCCGTATTTCACCGACTTGACCGTCATGCTCTTTGGGCGTTTCCTAGCGCGGTATCGCACCGGAAAATTTCGCTTTCATTGCGGCGTTCCCAGCTTGTTCGAGCTGCAATTCCGGACCAGCCGTTCAGCTCGTTTTTTCTAGCTCCGTCGAGTTGACCTACGCCCAAGTGACCCGACAAGTCCCGGCGGTTTGACGTATCGGCCCGAGACCGGCTGTCGAGTGTGGCCGGCAGACCGGTGAAGGGCCAAATCGGTGCGATGCTCGATAGAGGTAAGCGGTATTGGAGAGGGACAAATCGGCCGACGCTTGAGCGTCTGTCACATTTTGGATTCGGCTGACGTACAACGTAGTCGGATGATCTCAAACAGGAGGAGAGATTACATGAGCAAGAAGACGGTCACCATTTACGCGCTAAGCCTGTGCCTGATGGCAGAGCCCGTTGTGACGCAGGCATTGACGCCATCCGAGGAGTTGGGAAAGTCCATATTCTTCGACGAAAATCTATCGGTCAACGGCAACCAGGCCTGCGCTGCCTGCCACGCGCCCGAGGCGGGCTGGACCGGCCCCGACTCCGCGCTCAACGCAGCCGGGACGGTGTATGAGGGTTCCATAAGCGGCCGATTCGGCAACCGCAAACCGCCCAGTTCGGCCTATGCGTCCCCCAGCCCGGTCTTGCATTATGTAATCGAAAAGAAGGACGCATTATTCATCGGCGGCAACTTCTGGGACGGCCGCGCCACTGGCGAAAAACTGGGCAACCCGGCCGCGGACCAGGCACAAGGCCCTTTCCTCAATCCCTTGGAGCAAGCCCTGGCCGCGCCGGCCGATGTCGTTTCGAGAGTTTGCGGCAGCTCCTACGCGAGCCTTTTCAAGCAAGTCTGGGGATCGGATGCCTGCGATCCGGACAAGGTGGACGCCGCTTTCGACCGCATCGCGCGCTCCGTCGCCGACTTCGAGGCCTCGCCCGAGTCGAACGCCTTTACCTCGAAATACGACTATTATCTAAAAGGCGTGGTCAAACTGACCAAGCAAGAGAAGAAAGGGCTTAACCTATTTAAAGGCAAAGGAAAATGCGTGAACTGCCATGTCGTGGATCCGGGTCCCAACGGCCAGCCGCCGCTGTTCACCGACTTCACTTATGACAACATCGGCGTGCCCCGCAATCCCGACAACCCCTTCTATACCCAGTCCGAGTTCAACGCCGCGGGTTTTGGCTGGATCGACCTCGGTCTCGGCGAATTCCTGGCGAACCGCTCGGATTATCAGCAATTTGCACCGGCCAACCTGGGCAAACAAAAGGTGCCCACGCTGCGCAACGTCGACAAGCGGCCGTATGAGGGTTTCGTCAAGGCTTTTGCACATAACGGGTATTTCAAGAGCTTGAAAGGGATCGTTCATTTCTACAACACTCGGGATGCCAAACCGACTTGTCTCAATCCGTTCACGACGGAAGCGGATGCGCTGGCTCAAGACTGCTGGCCGGCACCGGAAGTTCCCGTGAATGTAAACACCGACGAATTGGGCAATCTTCATCTGACCGACGATCAGGAGGATGCGATCGTCGCTTTTCTGAAGACACTGTCGGATGGATACCACCCCTAACTTGGTCGTCCACCGGGCCGCTGACGCGGCTCGGTGACCGCCTCGCGAGTCATCAAAAAAGAAGAAGAAATATGAAAAATCTTATCTTGATCACGATCGGAATCGTTGGAAGTCTCGCTCTCCTGAGCTCATTCGCCATAGTCCACAGTGCGGGTACCGGAAACACTATCGAAGGATGTATCGGCTTTCTGCCGGCCGGGAAGTCCTATTCCTTCAACATCGCGGGAAGCGTAGACACAACCGGCGCCAGCCCGAAGATGGCTGGGTCGTTTACGCTTTCCGATCCCACTCTCCCGGCCGAACGCGCCGAACTGCCCGAAGAGGCGAAAGGTTTTGCATCGTGCGTCGCCGCCTTGATTCGGTGAGAATCGACACGCACGAGTTGCTCAGCGATCGTCATTAGGCTTACCTTAGGAAAATACGTCGTTGGCGCTGAACCCGACTTCGCCTATTAACCCGGCCTATAAATATAGGCCGGGTTAATCCGGGGCAGGGATGCCCCGGCGCGGCGACAAGCCGCGTGAGCCCAGGCCGGGCGTGTACCGGGCCTGGGCGGCGGCCCGAAATACCAGGAGGGTATTTACGGGCCTGAATAATAGATCGGAAAGTCGCTTCTCGAAGAACCAAAATCACCCCGGAGACATGAACGCATGGCGCAGACGGTTGAATGGCCGAAAAAAGCTCGCGAGATCCACAATCATCATTTCGATTCCACGATCTGGAATGACTTTGCATTTCGGGATGACGACATCGTCGTCGCGACTTACGGGAAATCCGGTACGACCTGGATGCAGCAGATCGTTGGCCAACTGCTCTTCGGCGGCGATCCGGGTATCGAGGTCGCGACCATGTCGCCGTGGCTCGATCTGCGCGTACCGCCTAAAGCGGAAAAGCTGCCGGTCGTGGAGGCGCAGACCCATAGGCGTTTCCTCAAGACACACTTGCCGGTAGACGCCCTCGTATTCTCGCCTCGCGCCAAGTACATCTACATCGGACGCGACGGGCGGGACGTGGTCTGGAGTCTGTACAACCACCACGCGAATGCCAATCGGGCCTGGTACGAAGCCTTGAACGACACGCCCGGACGCGTGGGTCCTCCGATCGAGCCGCCGACCAGCGATGTCCGGCAATATTGGCGCGACTGGATGGATCGGGACGGCTATCCTTTCTGGCCGTTCTGGGAAAACGTCCGCAGCTGGTGGAGCATCAGGAATATGCCCAACGTCATGCTGGTCCATTTCGCCGATTTGAAACGGGATCTGCCGGGCCAGATACGCCGCATCGCCGCCTTCCTCGACATCTCCGTAGACGAATCGAACTGGGGAGCCATCGTCGAGCATTGCTCCTTCGACTGGATGAAGCAGAATGCGCCGAAAAGCGCTCCGCTGGGAGGCGTCTTCTGGGACGGAGGCGCTCGGGTTTTCATCAACAAGGGAACGAACGGCCGCTGGACGGATACTCTCACGGCGGACGATGTGAACGAGTATGAGTCCCGCGCCGTCGCGGAATTGGGCGCCGACTGCGCCCGTTGGCTCGCATCGGGAGAGACCTGACCTTTCCCTCTCTTAAGGCAACAGGTCTTCCACTTTGCGGGTTGCCGCCTCGCATTCGGGAACCGCGTCGACAAGCCGCATTTTGGCCTGAAAATCGGTGTCCTGCCCGGTCATGGATTCGGAAACGACGTCGTTGAGAGATGCACAGACTTGAAGCATATGAGCCTCTTCTTTCGCGAGCTCGGCGGCGTCCTCATCATCGATATCGTCGCTTGTGCCCGAAAGTTCGATGAGTTCGTTGACGACTTGGTTGTGATAGCGAAAAACGTGCTCGACGTATTCCGCGAACTCGCGCTGGTTCATCGTGCGTGTATTGCCCCCGGGCGTGTGCACTGTGATGAGGGAGCACGCCGCGAGAGGAAGGCAGCACACAATGGCCAGAATACGACCGTTCGGCCGTGCCGGCCTATCACCCCCAACTTTACGATTCATAATGTCTCCTGTGGCAGGATATTCAATTTGCAGAGCTAAGATCCGAAGCCGTGATCCCGTACGGCGATTCTGGACCTCTTATCGGCCCATGGCCAGCGGGCGCCCGCATTGCACGCGATCACGCCGAATTATGCCGACAACGCGAATAGCTCCGGATGGTTTGGCCGGCTAGCGCTTTAACTCGGTCTGATTTGTTTTCGCTTCGACCAGAGCACAGCTCGTAGGGCAGAATAGCAGAACCTTTCCCTTCCCTGGCTCGTCAATCTCCGCGCCTCATCGATCATCAAAATTCTCCCAACCCGCGCCGGGATGATTGTCGCATATCCGATCCGCGAAGCATCTGTTCGTAAAACTCCTTAGCAACTGTAAGAGTCTTCCGACTTACTAATTGTTAAATTTGAGCTTTTTTTTCGAGCCGATAGGGCTCAAAGGAGGAGCCACATGCGCAGCAAGATGCTTATCGGTCTCCTAGTGTCATTATTCGGACTCAACCTCAACGCCGCGATAGCCGAAGAAGCCATACAGCACGCTCAAGCCGGGATTGCCGGAAAAGACGAAAAGGGGCGCGTGTTCACGAAGGAGCGGCACATCAAGGAAGCCTGGAAACACTCCGAAGCCGCGGTACTCGCCGGTGAGAAGGGCGACGCCAAAGGCGTGGGCGAGCACGCAAAACTCGCCAAGACGTACGTGGAGGCCGCATTGACCCAGTCCACGTTCGACGAGCATTTGACGGCGGCATTGAAAAGCCTGGATAGCGCCATCGAGCATAGCGACGCGGATCAAGCCGAGATGGCGCGGCAAGCGGCCCAAGAGGCCATCGATCACCTCAGAGCAGCAAAATAGCGTGCGCGCTTTCACCCTCGCCCTAACCATTCCCCGAGGGAACGGGCAGAAAACCCGTTTGTGCAAATTCTATCGTTTGAATCCACCTCGGCGGCTACGATTGATATGGGAGAAACTCATGAAGATACCCACCCAAGAAGGAAGGAAACGCTATCGGCCGGATGGCATTTACAAGGGGCCCTTTACCAACGATCAGAGCTTTTGGGAAGTCTGCACATGCGTTCCGGAATGCCCGGACCCCTGCTTGGGGCAATGCGGATGCCAAGCGTGCGTCACCGCGTACGAAGATACCCTTTACTTCGAGGGCGTAACCTCGACCAAATTCTGAAGCCAGACTGATCCGAGATCCCGCCACCCGCACGGGAGGACCACACAGACTGTGGTGATGGGTGCTAAGCGATCCCGGAGCGAAAAACATCCGAGGGGATCGAAAATGACTGCAATTCAGCCTTATGAAACCGATCGGGTCCGACGGCATACGCCCCCGGACATCAACGCGCGCATCGACGACGAAATTCGCGCGACTATCAGCCAGTACGCCGGTACGAGCCGGGAAACCCTGACGCGCCGAATCGATGCGCTGGACCGGGAGTGGGACATCGAGAGGGTATTGGAAGCCAATGCCGCCAGTTTTTCTCTCGCCGGCTTGGCCTTGTCCCAAATACACAGCCGCCGTTGGCTATGGCTTTCGACCGGCGTCGCCGGCTTCCTCCTTCAACACGCGCTGCAAGGCTGGTGTCCGCCGGTTTCCGTGTTCCGTCGGCTCGGCATCCGCACACGGCGCGAGATCGACCGGGAAAAATACGCACTGAAGGCACTCCGAGGCGACTTCGAGTCGATTGCGGGAGGTCAGGCCGCCCGCGATGCCGACACCGTGTCTCGGGCGGTCGAGATCTGAGCTCCGCTTCTTTACCGTTCCCGAAAAGGAGACCGGCATGTCCAAAAGGACGACCTTCGTTTTGGCGGGTCTGCTAATCGGCAGCTCGATGGACCAGGCTTCGGCGGAATCCAAGTCCGGATGGGAATACCCCGCCATCCGGGGCTACGGCAAGGTTCGGCCGTATCCGGATGCGGCGGCGCGGCCTTCGCCGGATCGGACTTACAAGGTGCTGTTCGACATCACCCAAGGCGCCGAGACGCCCGAAAAGCCGAACGAAGGGCTGGATCACGTGGCCCGGCTGATCAACACCTTCGCCCTGGCCGGCGTGCCAATCGAACGCCTGAAGCTGGTTCTGGTGGTGCACGGCTCGGCGACCCCGGCGATTCTGAAGGACGAACGCTACCGCAACCGGTTCGGCAACGGAAACCCCAACACGGAACTGATCCAGGCGCTGAAGAAAGCCGGCGTTACGCTTTACGTCTGCGGGCAAGCTCTGGCGGAAAAGGAATTCGAGCCGGCCGACGTCAATCCGGACATCACGGTGGCGCTTTCGGCTCTGTCCGTACTCCCGCTGTATCAGATGGACGGGTACGCCCTGATTCCGGATTAAAGAAGCATGCCGTCCTCTTAACCGATGGAGTAGCCGACGTGTGGAAACACCTCTGGCTGGCCGTTTCGGCCTTTCTGTTCGCGGAGTCGATCATGAGCGCGGATACTTCGGCCACCGCCGCATTGCCCGCCGTCTTCCCGCCTTGGCAAGGAGAAACGCCTCCCGCTGCCCATCCCGGTGTCGTGTTCACGGTGCCGGAAGTCGACAACATGCCGGATTTCCACGGCAATCCGGCTGCGGCCGAGTTCGTCGTATTTGCCGGCGGCAACTACTTTTTCGCCCTGGAAGAACTGGTCGACGCATTCGAGCGGCAAAAGCCCGAACTCCGGGGACGAATCTTCTACGAAACGCTTCCGCCGGGCGTCATCGTGAAACAACTTCAAGACCACAACACGATTACCGTGGGCAATCTTACCCTGTCGATCCAGCCCGACGTGGTCCAGGCCGGAGAAAAACGGATCGCCGACCTGATCGAACAGGGCGTCTTGCAAGGTCCGCCGGTGCGTTTCATTAAGAATCGCCTCGCCATCATGGTGAAAAAAGGCAATCTCAAGGACATCCATTCGCTGGAAGATCTCGGCAAGCCGGGTGTGCGGCTCGCCAATCCCGATCCGGAAACCGAGGGCATTTCCGAGCAGATCAAAGCCGCTCTCCGGCAGGCGGGCGGTGAGGATCTGGTCCGGGAAATCTACGATACCAAGGTGAAAAAGGGCGAGGCATTCCTGACCGAAATTCATCATCGGCAGACGCCGCTCTGGATCATGCAGGGCAAGGTCGACGCCGGGGTGACCTGGATCAGCGAGCCGCGATACCAGATGATGATCGGCCATCCTATCGACTTCGTTCCGATCCCGCCGAAACACAACCGCGAGGGCATACAGGCCGCCGCCATCGCCAAGAACGCCCGAAATCCGGGTGCCGCGAAGGATTGGCTGGCGTTCCTGCGTTCCGACGAGGCTGAATCCATTCTCGAGAAATACAGCATGGCGAGACCGCGCTAGGATCCAATCCCATTAGGCGCTTGAAACCCTTCCGTACGCTCGGGGTGAACGGTCCGTTCGGGACCCATTGGTCTATTTTCGTAAGAGACCGGTCTGCGCCGTTTCATCGTTTCACGGATGTCCGAAACGATTTACAATCCTCCGAACGCCACGCTTGCCATGGGTAAGCGGTAATGCAACAGGAAGTCCAAACCATGGCCGAGCGACGCAACTTTCTGCCCCGGAACGAATTTCCGAGACTCTTGTCCGAACTGGTTTCCGCCGGTTATCGATGCGTCGGTCCGCGCGTCAGGGACGGCGCCATCGTTTACGAGCCGATTACCGGCGTCGAGGATCTGCCGCAGGGTATCCACGACCGGCAAGCGCCGGGCCAATACGGGCTGGAACAAACCGCCGAGCCGCGCTTCTTTGCCTGGGCCAACGGACCGCAAGCTCTGCGCCCGCTGACCTTCGCCGGCCGCGACAAGCTCTGGACCGCGGAGCGCAAGGCCGACGGGTCCGTCGAATTCGCCGGCGAATCGCCGCAAGCCGAACCCGTAGCCGTCATCGGCGCCAGAGCCTGCGATCTGGCCGCGCTCTACATCTACGACCGGCATTTCATGCAGGGCGAGCATCCCGACCCCTGGTACACGGCGCGGCGGCAAAAGCTGTTCCTGATCGCGGTCCATTGCACCCACCCCTCCCTCAACTGCTTTTGCGCCTCGACCGGCGACGGACCTCGGGCAAGCTACGGCTACGATCTCGCTCTGTCGGAGCTGGACGAGGGCTTTTTGATCGAGGCGCGAAGCGAAAAGGGCGAGCGGATTCTCGCCGGACTGCCGGTCAAGAAAGCGAGCGCCGAACAAATCGAAACCACCGACCGGGAGATCGAGGACGCCGGCCGTCGGCAGGTCAAGGGCGTTCCGTCACGCAATCTCAAGGACGTGCTGTTTGCCCGTCTCGATCATCCCCGCTGGAACGAGGTGGCGCAGCGTTGCCTTTCCTGCACTAATTGCACCCTAGTCTGCCCCACCTGCTTCTGCCATAGCGAGAACGATGTGCCGAGCCTCGACGGGAGCCGCAGCGAACACTATCGGGAATGGGATTCCTGCTTTACCCAGAGGCACAGCTACATCCACGGCATCACCATCCGTCCCGATACCCGCACCCGTTATCGGCAATGGCTGACTCACAAGGTGGGCAGCTGGCACGACCAGTTCGGGCGCTCCGGCTGCGTGGGCTGCGGGCGCTGCATCACCTGGTGTCCGGTGGGGATCGACATTACGGAAGAACTGGCGGCCATCTGCCGCTGAGGAGGCCCATGCAAAATCCTTATCTGCCGCGCGAAGCCGAAATCGTCGAACGCGTCCAGGAGGCGCCGACCATCTTCACCCTGAAGCTGAGGTTCACCGATCCGGCCGCCCAAGGCGCCTACGGATACGTACCCGGCCAGTTCAACATGATTTACCTCTACGGCATCGGCGAGGTGGCGATTTCCATCGTCTCCGATCCCGACGAGACGGAAACGCTGGACCACACGATCAGGGCCGTCGGCCGCGTCACCCGCGCGCTGAGCCGGCTCCAGCCGGGCGACCGGATCGGCGTGCGCGGTCCCTACGGGCGCGGATGGCCTCTGCTCGAAGCTCAGGGAAAGGATGTCGCGCTCATCACCGGAGGGCTCGGCTGCGCGCCGCTGGTTTCGGTCATCCGCTACATCGTGGCGCGGCGCGAGCGCTTCCGGCGGCTCTTGATCATGCAAGGCGTCAAACGCTCCGACGACCTCATCTGGCACGAGCAGTACCAGCGATGGAGGGAATTGCCGGATACGCAGGTGCTTTTGGCGGCGGAAGTGGCCGAGCCCGGCTGGACCTGGCATCAGGGCCTGGTGACGGCGCTGTTCGACCGGACCCATATCGATCCCGGCCAGACCATCGTATTCCTGTGCGGCCCCGAGCCGATGATGCGTGCTTCCATCTACGAGCTCGGCCAGCGCGGCGTGGCCGACGGGGACATCTGGCTCAGCATGGAGCGCAACATGCACTGCGGCATCGGCCATTGCGGACACTGCATGATCGGCGCGCCCTTCGTGTGCCGCAACGGCCCGGTGTTTCCCTATCCCGAATTGAAGGCCCTCCTGGGCAAGAAGGGGTTCTGACATGGACAAGAAGCTTCGCGTCGCCGTCCATAAATTTTCGTCCTGCGATGGTTGTCAGCTGGCCTTTCTCAATGCCGGCGAAAAACTGGTGGAACTGTTCGAGCTGGCGGACGTGGTGCACTTTGCCGAAGCCGGCATCGTCGACCCCGATGCGCCGGCCGAGCTCGCCTTCATCGAAGGCAGCATCTCCACCCACGAAGAGCAGGAGCGCATCCGCCGCATCCGCGAAAACACCCGCTTCCTCGTACCCATCGGCGCCTGCGCCACCTCGGGCTGCCTGCAGGCGCTGCGCAACCAGGCGGACGCCGCGCGCTGGTTCGCCGACGTCTATTCCGACCCTTCGAAGATCGACCACCTGGACACCGCGACGCCCATCGCCGCCAACGTGCCCGTGGACCTGGAGCTGTGGGGCTGTCCGGTCAACACCCGGCAGGTCATGGCGACGGTGAGTTCGCTGCTACTCGGCGCCCCGCCGCGGGACGATAACGAAAAGATCTGCATGGAATGCAAGCGGAAAAACATCGTCTGCGTCATGGTGGCCCAGGGGCAGCACTGCATGGGACCGGTCACCCGCACCGGCTGCGGCGTGCTGTGCCCCGGCATAGGCCGCGACTGCTACGGCTGCTACGGGCCGGCGGAGAACATCAACGGCGACTCCTGGGGCCGCTGGTTCGAGCAGAAAGGCATGCCCGCGGAGCGCATCGCCCGCCGCTTCCGCTACATCAACAGCGAGGCCGAAGCCTTCCGCGAAGCCGGCAAGCATTGGAAGGAGAAATCATGAACGAGCGCCGGGAAATCAAGATCAACGTGCCCGTCCTGGCGCGGGTCGAGGGCGAAGGCGCCCTCGATCTCCATATCCGCGACGGCCGCATCGAACACCTGAAGTTCAGCATCGGCGAGCCGCCGCGCCTGTTCGAGAAGTTCCTGGAGGGCCGCGAGGCCTTCGAGGTGCCCGATATGGTGGCACGCATCTGCGGCATCTGCCCGGTGGCTTACCAGATGAGCGCGGTGCAGGCCCTGGAAAGCCTGTTCGGCTGGCGCTCCACGCCCTGGATAGAAGCCATGCGCCGGGCCATGTACTGCGGCGAATGGATTCAGAGCCATAGCCTGCACATCCACCTGCTGGCGGCGCCCGATTTCTTCGGATACTCCAGCGCTCCGGAAATGGCGCGGGATTATCCGGACGAGGTCCGCCGCGGGCTGCGCCTTCAAAGTCTCGGCAACGAACTGATCCGGCTGTTCGGCGCGCGCTCGGTGCATCCGGTGGGCGCGCGGCTCGGCGGGTTCCATTCCGCGCCGCCCAAGGACCGGGTGACAAAGCTCTTGGACCGGCTGCGAGCCGCTCTGCCGGATGCGGAAAACCTGGTCGCCTGGACCGCGAGTGTCGATGTGCCTCAAGACCAACAGGACTTCGTCAGCGTGGCGCTGCGGCACCCGAGCGAATACCCGCTCTATTCCGGCCGCATCGTTTCGGACACCGGACTCGATATTCCCGTCGACCGCTACGAAGATCACTTCAAGGAGCACCAGGAACCCCATTCCACCGCGCTATATTCCTTGCTGGAAGGTCGCTCCTATCTGGTCGGTCCCCTGGCTCGGCTCAACCTGAACTGGGACCGGCTGCCGGAACCGGTAAGTTCGACACTGGCGAAAACTGGCATCCCCTTCCCTTCCCGCAACGTGTTCCACAGCATGCTGGCGCGCGCCGTGGAGATTCACCTAGCCATCGTGGAAGCCATACGCCTGCTCGAGAATTATGAGCCGGACGTCCCGTTCGTCTCCGGCCATACCTGCGTCGGCAGCGGGTTCGGCTGCACCGAGGCGCCGCGCGGACTGCTCTGGCACCGCTACGATGTCGGCGAGGACGGCAAAATCCTCAAGGCGCGCATCGTCCCTCCGACTAGCCAGAACCAGGCCCGCATCGCCGAGGACCTGCACCGCTCGATCGAAGCCTTCGGACTCGACCGCAGCGACGGCGAATTGCGGCTGCACGGAGAAAAGGTCATCCGCAACTACGATCCGTGCATTTCCTGCGCCACGCATTTCCTGAAGCTGAAGGTGATTCGCGAATGACGCCGGTCCGCGTTCTGGGGCTGGGTTCGCCTTTCGGCGACGACCGACTCGGCTGGATCGCGGTGGAAAACCTGATGCTGTCGGACGGCTTCCGCGCGCTGCCCGAGGGACTCGTATCGGCGGAGGTCTGCGCCCCGGTCGGCAACCATCTCCTCGACGCCATGCGGGGCGCGAATCTCGCGATCCTGATCGACGCCGCGCAATCCGGATCGGCGCCGGGTTCGGTCCGGCGCCTGGATGCGCAACAGATCGAAGACAGCTCTGAGCCCTGCTCCAGCCACGGCTTCGGGCTTTCCTCGACCCTGGCCCTGGGCAGGGCTCTGAACGATCTGCCGGACAAGGTCATCATACTGCTCGTCGAAATCCCGGCCGATGCCGAATTCGGACCGGGCGACGGTTTGAGCGCGCCGGTGGCGATGGCGATACCCGGCTTAGTCGCGGCCGTTCTGTCCGAAATCACGCAACTGGCGGGACTCGTCATGAAAGCCTGACGCCCTGGGCAAATCAAAAGCTTTATGCCTGAATTTTTTTCAGTATCTTCGCAGGAACCCCGCCGACTACCGTGTAGTCCGGAACGTCTTTATGAACAACGGCTCCGGCCGCAATCACCGCCCCTTCACCGATCGTAACTCCCTGCAAAATAATCGCTCCTGCACCTATCCAGACTTTATCTTTCACTACTATAGGTTTGGTGAAGACTCTTCTGCCTTTGCCCTCCTCGTGAATAACATCGTGGCTTGCAGACTCAATCGATACCCGCGGTCCGATCAGGCAGTGCCTTCCGATTCGTATTTCACTCTCTTGACAACCAAATCTCGTTTCGCTGTTGAAATATGTGCCTTCCGATATAAATATCTTATTCGTAGTATCTGCGCGCAAAGAAAGGGGCCCGGTGATTACTACCCGCTTTTCGATATTTAAGCCTGCCATCCTGTAAAAACTTGGTCGAATCTTATTGAAATAGAGGTATCTTGGAAGTGAATTACCAAGAGTAATAAAAAAATGGTTTAGTAAAACTTTTAATAATACTTTCATTAACCCCCCTAAAATACAGATATGGCGTTTTCGAATCCTGTTAGTAATTCGAAACAGCGAGACAGGAGCGTTCCGTTCAAACTAAGGAACGTTGAGATTCGACCGGCCAACCGGATGCGGTTCGTCGCCACGGAATTCAGTACGGAATTTGCGTATTCTTTCCGGAGTTCCCGCGACGATGCGTCACGGCATCTTGCGCTGCGGCACAGCCCGTAATCCCAGCATGGGGCGCCTTTCCCCGCTGTCTCTGGCGTCGCCGCTTTGCTAACTCGGTTACTATCGCCGCGGGTTTGCGCGCGATCGTCCAGTGTCCTGGCATATCCCGTGCCACTGAGTGGAAGCAAGCTTTTCCACTTTGGGCTCGGACGACATAATCGCTATGAATCAGGAAAGGCAAAACTGGAAGAAAGCATGAAACCTGAATGACCCCGAACGCATGAGCGATGAGTACTGACAGTTTTGTCGGGCGAAAGTGACGACCCTAGTCATCTTGTTCGCGGGAGTGACGCTGCTGCACGACGCTCGCGCCGGGTTGGTCGGACCGGCAAGCCGCCCTCCGGCCCAAGGAAGCGCCGATTACTCGTCCACCGAAGCCACCGCTGCGCGTAACTGGCTAATCGAAAAGCCCTTACCCGACCTCCTCCCAACCCGAAAGGGCTTTTTCAGCGCTTCTTCGGGGAGGAGGTCGTGTTCTGAACGCTTTGGCGGGAGAATGTCGTCATCCTCATTGAAATCCCGGCCTGGCGAAGTTCACACCGGCGGACGGCTTGAATGCGCCGGTGGTTGGGGTGGCTTTTGAATGGGTGACAGTCGTTCAAACCGACATGGCAGAGTGGATGACTCAAGTGTTTTCCAATTCGGTGCAGCGAACGCCACCAGGTCTTAACCCCAGCGGGCCGCACACGTCGCCGTTGCACCGGTTATGCCCGCTCTGGTCTAATTCCACAAATGGCATCGCCGCCTGTCGGTCAACGGTGGGACGTTATGGAACGTGCCGGCGGCAAGCGCCGCCTGTGATTGCTCATGGCAATACCGGATAAGCCGGCCAGGCGTAGAACGTTCTCTTCGGTCCAGAGTCGGGACCAAACACTGTGCACTAGAGGCGACAGGGGGATTCTTCGCAATCCTCCACAACGGCCCACTGCCGTTTCCAGGCTCCTAAGTCAAAGCGTAAAGCTGCATGCGGACCAGGCCGGCGTGAAGACGCCAGATTTCTTCAGCGAGGACTGATATGCCATATCGCCGGAAAAATCCGATGTTTCGATGGCGCGGAATCTTGGCCGTATTGTTGCTGTGCATCTGCCAGATCGCGTCCGCCAAACGAGTGGACGAGTCGTCGTACCACTACCCCTACAAGAATCCTTATCTCGCCACCGCCACCGTCGCCATCCTGAAAGACCGCGAACAACGCTATGTCTGGGAGGAAACCCAGCATTTGGACCTGGAGCTGATTCCGGGCCGGAACGATGTTTACCTGCTGGAAGGCAAAGGAAAACTGCGTATCCGCTATTCGCCGCATCCGGGACCTGCGCCGCTGGTGTTTCTCCTGCCGGGATTCGGCGGTTCCGCCTATTCGGGCGCCGCCCGTTATCTCGCGCAGCTGCTTACCGACCATGGTTTTCAAGTGCTGTCGCTGCCCTCCCCGTTTCATTGGAACTTCACCTTGGGCGCCAGCCGCTCGGCCTTGCCCGGCCTCACCGAAAGGGACAGCGAGGACATGTACCGAGCCATGCAATCGGCTCTGAACGCCGTACGCGAGCGATTTCATCCGGAAATCACCCGAATCGGCCTGATTGGGATGAGCCACGGCGCGTTGACCGCGGCCCATTTGAGCAAACTCGACTCGGAAAGAAAGAAAATCGGCTTCGACGCCACTCTCCTGATCAACCCTCCCATCGATCTGCTCGGAGCGATCCGCACAATTGAGCAGCTGGCGGACTTGGAAGCTCGCTACACGGAAAAGCAGAGATCGAACATCCAGTCCTACGCCATCGGCACTGGCAGTGCCGCCCTCAGCCGGGACATCGAGGATCCCGATTATTTCGCCCACTGGGACCGGCGTCTCAGGCTGGACGATGAAAAAATACGCTATCTGATCGGATGGACCTTGCGTCAGCCCGTGGGAAGCTCGCTTTACGTCAGCGCCTTGGTTCATCCGGCGATGGGATTTCTCCGGGCACCGATTACCTGGGGATATCGAAGCGCCCGCCTGGAAGAAGCCCGATCGTACGACCTCATGAGCTATCTCGAACGGGTCCTGGTGCCGCATTTGGAGCGGACCAGCAAACGGAAGCTCGGCTTCGAGGAATTGGTCAGAGAGTCATCACTGAAAGGCATCGCGCCGGCCTTGCGCGACAATCCGAAGGTTTATCTCATGCACAATGCGGATGATTTCCTCGTGTCCGGCGAAGACCTGACATTCGCCGAACGGATCTTCGGCGACCGCGCAACCATTTACCCCCGCGGCGGCCATCTCGGCAATCTCTGGTACACGCAGAACCGGCGGGACATTCTGACCACATTGAAGCCGCTGCTGGGCGACCGTTCAGACGAGAGATAGGCCGAGCCGGTGCCGCGATATCTCTCGCCGCAGCCGGCGCCCGTGACCGAATACCTGCTCGACCGGCGCGCGCCCCGTGCCCTCATAGAGCGTTTTCTATCCCGGTGTACGGATTCGTTCCAGGAGGGGAGAACGTAGGTCAGCAATCCCTTCCCAATCGCAAACGGTCGCTTTAGTCGCGACCCTTCCAATCGCAAACGGCATCTCTGGGAGCGCCAGAGCTGCCCTTCCAATCGCAAACGGTCGCTTTAGTCGCGACCCTTCCGACAAAGCCCTTCGCCGAGCCGATACGTCGGCAAGGGATTGCCGACCTACATATCCGAGTCCCTTACACCGATTCGGAAAACGCTCTAGCCCGTGAAATCCGGCGGAATGACAATTTTCTTATGGCGAGCGCCGCCTCAAAGGAATTTCCGTCATTGACATGGACTCCAAATTTCATAGTCTGCTTTTGACCCGACACCGACCGATGGTGCGGAACAAGGATTTTCCTGAACGAATCGACAAACCAATAACTAGAAGAGATCACTCCATGAAAATTCTCGCCGTCCACCCCAGTCCCCTGATGTACACCAAGGTCTTTCTCCGTCTCGAGCCTTTAGGTTTGGAAATGGTGGCGGAATCGGCACGCCGCCTGGGGCACTCGGTCCGCCTGATCGATCTTCAGGTCGAGACCCACCGGGATTTCTACCGGATGCTGGAAACCTGGCGGCCAGACGTCGTGGCCTTCGCCCTCAATTACCTGGCCAATGTTCCGGAAGTGATCGATCTCGCCAAGGACGCCAAGGACCGGCTACCCGACAGCTTCGTCTGCATCGGCGGGCACAGCGCCTCGTTCACGGCCAAGGACCTGCTGGAACACGGCGAGGGCAAGATCGATTGCGTGCTGCGCGGCGAGGGCGAAGCCGGATTTCCGAAGCTCTTGGAGGCGATCGAGCACGACCGCGATTCGGTGCATAAGGTACCGGGAGCCGTCACGGCCGACGGCGAAGGTCCGCCGCCCGGCTTCGTGGCCGACCTCGACGATGTCAGCCCGGCGCGGGATTTGGTGCGGCATCGCCGCAAATATTTCCTCGGCACTCTCGATCCCTGTGCCTCGGTCGAATTCACCCGCGGCTGTCCCTGGGACTGCTCCTTTTGCAGCGCCTGGACCTTTTACGGCCGCAGCTACCGCGTGATGAGCCCGGAGAAGATCGTCGAGGACCTGAGCCGCGTCCGGGAACCCGGCGTCTTCATCGTCGACGACGTGGCTTTCATCCAGGACAAGCACGGCTTCGAAATCGGCGAAGCCATCGCCCGACGCGGAATCAAGAAGGAGTATTACCTCGAGACACGGGGCGACGTGCTGCTCCGCAACAAGGACGTGTTCCGGTTCTGGAAAACGCTGGGCATGGAATACATGTTTCTCGGGGTCGAGGCCATCGACGAGGCCGGTCTCGCTCTTTATCGGAAGCGGGTGAGCCTGTCCAAGAACTTCGAGGCGCTCGAATTCGCCCGCTCCCTGGGGATCACCGTCGCCATCAACATCATCGCCGACCCCGATTGGGACCGGGACCGCTTCGAAACCATCCGCCAGTGGTGTCTGGAGATTCCGGAGATCGTCAACATCAGCGTCAACACGCCCTACCCCGGCACCGAAACCTGGCACACCGAATCACGAAAGCTGACCACCCGCGACTACCGTTTGTTCGACATCCAGCATGCCGTCCTGCCCACCCGGCTGCCGCTGCCCGAGTTCTACGCGGAACTGGTGAAAACCCAGCAGGTGCTCAATCTGAAACACATGGGCTGGGAATCCCTCAAAGGCGCGGCCGGCATCGTCTTCCGCCGTCTGCTGCGGGGCCAGACCAACTTCCTGAAAAGCCTGTGGAAATTCAACAGCGTCTTCAACCCGGAACTGCAACTGGCGGACCACCGGCGCCCGGTCAAATACGAGATGTCCCTGCCGCCCGAACGCAGCGAGCAGAAATTCAAGCCGCAAACCCTTTACGTCCACGAGATCCGCGAACGCAAGCCGCGCGCGCTGGACGAGGCTACCGAGCGCTTCGTCGACGAAAGCCGAACGGGGGCCTTGGCCGAGTCCTGACGCGGTTCGTCGGCAAAGGATTGCCGACGAACCTTTCTACAACCAAACCGAAAAATGCTCTTGCAGTCGCCATAGCCATGGCAGAAGAGATCGGCCAACGGCGAGCATCAGCAAAACCGGAGCCTGCATTAGAAGTCACATCGCCCGTCTCAGATGCAATGGTCTCGCATACGAGAACGAATCCATCACCCTGCCCGGGCTCATCCGGTTCTGCGGGTCCCAAATCGCCTTGAATTCGCGGAATGCTTGAACCAACGCGTCGCCGTACAGTTTGGGCAAAAGGTCCGCTCGTGCCGGTTCGTCGGCCTGTTCGGTGGACAGTGAACCGTTGTAACGCACGACAAGGTCCGTCTTTTCGTCGACGAAAGCCCTCCAATGTCGGATGCGTTCGTGCGCGATGAAGTCGATCCGATAGTGGATACAGCCCTCGCCGAAATGGCCGTACAAAGAACAGCGATAACCGTATTTATCGAGCAACGCCCGGTATTCCCTCAAATACGGACCGACATCCTGAGGATGCACGGCCGCATCCTCCCAAATCGGCCGGACCATCCGCAATCCCGCCCCATGGGTAGTCGCCGTAAGTCCGGCCTCCCGGAACTTCCGTATCCGGGCTTCATCACGAGGATCGTCCAGCAGCTTCATGGACGGAGCCCCTGGTTTGCAGCGCAGTTCGTCCATGAGTTGCCGCGCTCTGCCGGCGGATTCTTCCTGAGTTTCGCCTCCGAACTCCAGGATCAGCCAGCCGCGCCCCGCAGGCAGCAGTTGCAATTCCTCCAAGCGCATTTGTTTGGCCTTCATGGACCTGACGAGCGAGTCGTCGATGCCTTCGAGGCCGATGGGTTTGAACGCCATGAGTTCGGCAATGTGGTCGGCGGCCCGGAAAATGTCCGGATAACCCAGCACCAGCAGCGTGCGCACGGGCGGGCTCGGCACCAGGCGCAATTCCGCATGCAGGACAATAACGCAGGTTTCCTCGGTACCGACCAGTGCGCGAGCGAGATTGAAGCCGTTCTCGGGCAGCAATTGATCTATCGCATAGCCGGAGAGGCGGCGCGGAATCTTGGGAAAGCGTGCCCGGATCGTATCGGCGTATTTGTCGCGCAACGCCTTTAGGCCGGCATAGATCTCCCCGCGCCGGCCGCCGCCGCGAATGATGGCCTCCAAATCCTCCTCCGAGGTCGGACCGACGGTCATGCGCAGCCCGTCGTAAGTGAGGATGTCCAACCTGTGGACATTATCGGCGGTATGCCCGGCCATGACCGAGTGCAGTCCGCACGCGTTGCTGCCTATCATGCCGCCCAGAGTGCAGTGAGCGTGGTTCGATGGGTCGGGACCGAAGGTCAGATGGTGCTCCTCCGCTTTACTCCGCAGAGAATCGAGTGCGCATCCCGGCTCCACGACTGCCCGCTGCCGTGAGGGGTCGATGGCGAGAACGCCCCGAAGATACTTGGACATGTCGATGATCACGACGGAGTTGCGCCACGGCACGGCCAAGCGGGTTCCTCCCCCGTGCGTCGTGATGGGCGTATCGTGTTTGCGGCAGGCGGCAACGGTCTCGACCACGTCGTTGACGTCGCGCGGGATGACCACGCCGATCGGCATCTGCTGGTAGTCGGCTGCGTCCGCCGCGTAGAGCGCGCGGCTGCGGAAATCGAACCGGACCTCGCCGCGAACACGTTTGCGAATGGCGATGGCCAGAGCCTCCGCCGCTGTAGCGTTTAGAATTGAATGCACCATCGGACCTCCATGTCAGATAGACGTGCAATTACTTCCGAGAAAGAAACACCCGCCGGCGATCCTTGCCGTTAGCGCCGAATCGATTCTAAACCTTCGCGCGGCTAAGACATAGTCCCGCCAGCCCTAACCAAGGCATCTACACAAGCATCCAAAGCCACCCTTCCGTGCCGGGTGACAAATTGTGCAGATACCTATGCCGCCATAGGGAACAATCCAATGCCGCCCGAGTCACTTCGATAAGGCATAGTGGAACGGCCTCCGTTCCGGCAATGTGAAATGTCAATCGGCCGGCGAGAAAGGGCATCGGAGGCTTGTGCGCAAACCCCATGAATCACGGTAGAGACGTTGCATTTATCCGCGTTCACGAAATCGAAAGCCGCTGCCGGCAACCCATGCACATCGACACCACCATTCTGCCTTTGGCGGAAAGCCGGTTGCTGGTCAATCCGGAATACGTCGACGTCGGCCGGCTTCCGGAGATGCTCAAGTCTTGGGATATCCTGGTCGCACCCGAGCCCGATCCGACGCCGAGCACGTTTCTACAGCTCGTATCCATGTCCAGCCGTTGGCTGAGCGTCAACGTGCTCTCGATCGACGAAAAGCGAATGATCGTCGAAAAAGACCAGCCGTCGATGATACGGCTCTTGGAACGGCACGGCTTCGAGCCGATTCCCTGCTCGTTTGCGAGCTATGCGCCGCTCGGCGGTTCGTTCCATTGCGCCACCCTGGACATTCGACGACGCGGCGAACGGCAGTGTTATTAACCCGGCCTATATTTATAGGCCGGGTTAATCCGGGGCAGGGATGCCCCGGCGCGGCGACAAGCCGCGTGAGCCCAGGCCGGGCGTGTACCGGGCCTGGGCGGCGGCCCGAAATACCAGGAGGGTATTTACGGGCCTGATTAATATTTCTAAGGATTTCTTACCGCAAGGAGGCACTATGTTTTTCGACAATTGGATGAGTCTCGTGAGAACCGGCGTGGTGGGTGTGTGCGCCTATGTCCTGCTGGTGCTGCTTTTGCGGGTCTCGGGCAAACGCACCCTGTCCAAGCTCAACGCCTTCGACCTCGTGGTGACCGTGGCATTGGGTTCCACCTTGGCGACGGTGTTGCTGACGAAGAACGTGACCTTGGCCGATGGCGTGCTGGCCTTCGCCCTGCTCATCTTTCTTCAGTGGGCTTTGGCCTGGCTGTCGGCCCGGTCCAGCACGGTAAGCCGTATGGTCAAAGACGAACCGCGCCTGCTGTTCCATCGAGGCCAATTCCTGCACGCGGCGCTCAAGGCGGAACGGGTTACCGAGGGAGAAATCCTGCAGGCTCTCCGCACCCAGGGGATCGCGTCGCCCGACCAAGTGGGCGCGGTGGTTCTGGAAACCGACGGCAGCTTCAGCGTCCTGCAAAACATCGACACCGGCGGCGCTTCGAGCCTGGCGGGGGTGCGCGGCAGCGAACACGAGACCTCGACCGCGGCCTAGCCTCTCTTGATTCTGCTGCTGATCCATAAGCTGCTGCCCGGCCGGCAAGTGCCGTGGAGGGCCAGGCCGGAAACGCTGTTTCGCCGTTGGCTGCCCCGAGTGCTGCGAATTCTGCTGGTCGGATTCGGGATGTTTCTTGCGGCTGACGTGGTGCTGCGGGCGCTGGGCTTGGAACTGCCGTTCGGGGAATAAAGGCTGCGCGATCGGGCTCTGTCTTTCCGGATTCGAGCCAATGCGGATAAAAACCGTCCGTCGCCGGTCGGTACCGTAAAGGCGAACAGGAAACTGCCGACATGGATGAAATCATTCGCTTGGTGGGCCCTAGCCGGGCCGTGGAAATTTTCGGGATTCGGCTGGTCGGCATCAATGCCGAGAACGGCAAGAAGCTCCTGATGAGTCTTCTCCTGATCGCCATGATTTTTCTGTTGCGATGGGCGATCCGTCAGGGCTCGAAATTCATCTTCCGCCGCCGCCCCGACGAGCAGACCGAATTCTGGGCGCGCCAAACGATCCAGCTCATTACCGCCTTTCTGTTGTTGTTGGGACTCGCCTCCATCTGGTTCAACGACCCGACCCGGCTCGCCACCGCCTTGGGCCTCGTGACGGCAGGTCTCGCTTTCGCCCTGCAGCGGGTGGTCACCGCGGCAGCGGGTTATTTCGTGATCTTGAGAGGCAAGACCTTCCATGTGGGCGACCGCATCGTCATGGGCGGCGTGCGCGGCGATGTGGTGGCCTTGGGCTTCATGCAGACGACGATCATGGAAATGGGCCAGCCGCCGTCGGTGCAGGCTGCCGATCCGGCCATGTGGGTGCGAAGCCGGGAATACACCGGCCGTCTGGTCACGGTCAGCAACGCCAGGATTTTCGACGAGCCGGTTTACAACTACACCCGCGACTTCCCCTATATTTGGGAAGAACTGAGCCTCCCGATTCCGTACCGGGCCGACCGCGAACGCGCCGAGCGCATCGTCACGGAAGCTGCCCTGCGCCACACGATCACGACCAATAAGCTCGGGCAGGAGGCCTTGGAAGAGATGCAGCGGCGCTATTTCCTGAAACCGACCGAGATCGGGCCGCGGGTCTATTACCGCCTGACCGATAATTGGCTGGAGCTGACCGTGCGCTTCATCGTGCGCGACCGCGGCATTCGCGAAGCCAAGGACGCGCTGAGCCGCGACATCCTCCAGGGCTTCGAACAGGCCGGCATCGAACTCGCTTCGGCAACCTTCGAGATCGTGGGAGTTCCGCCGCTTCGGATCGAGAAAGAGTCGCGGATTCAGCCTGCCGGCGCGTTCGATCATACGTAATATCCGCTAACGACAGACGCGTCGTTTTCGTCTAATTTGAGGTATCGCCCGCCTCAATCGTTTATCGGCCGCTTTAGATGGGAAGCATTAAGCGCCTTGTATTGTTGAGCTCGGCCGCGGCAGCGGCATCATCGGCGTTATTTCCCGTATTTGGCCAGGAATGGGGGGCGAGACCGCTGCATCGCCCCAGCGCCGCCCAATTGCTGGAAGTGCCCATCTCCGGCAATCCGATCGTCCCGCGGCGCGGACTGCCGATCGAGAATCCGTACGCGAACGATGCCGGCGCCATCGTGCAGGGCCGAAAGCTGTTCGACAGCCTGAATTGCAGCGGTTGTCATGCCCCCTTGGGCGGAGGCGGCATGGGTCCGCCCTTGAGCGACCGCGACTGGATCTACGGCGGAGAACCCGCCGCGATCTATCTCAGCATCGCGCAAGGCCGTCCCAACGGTATGCCGGCCTGGAGCCGGGCCTTGCCGCCGCAGTCCATTTGGCAACTGGTGACCTATATCCGAACGCTCGGCGGAGCGCCCGCACCGGACGCCGGCTCGACGGAAAAGCCGGCCCATCCCGATTCGGGTCGTGGACGCGGCTCCCAACGATGAAGGCAACGGTACTCAAGCACCTCGTCGCGTTCACGATCTGCCTGGCCGGCGATGCCGGCGCAGCGCCTTCCGTGGCGCAGCTCGAACGTGAGGGTTACCAGGTGTTCATCGAGCGCTGCGGCGTCTGTCATGCCGTCCGCGGAACCAATGCCTACGGCATTTTGGGTCCCGACCTGACCCATCTGATGAGCCGGCGTTACATCGGCGCGGGGACGCTCCCGAATACGGTAGGCAATCTCGGAGGTTGGATCGCGGATGCGCAGGCGCAAAAGCCGGGCTGCTTCATGCCGACCATGGATCTCTCCGGCCCGGAATTGCAGGCGGTGCTCGCTTATCTCCAGACTCTGCGCTGAATGGCTGGGACCGCGTCCGATGTAGGTCGGGAATCCTTTCACGGCGCATTTGTCGGCAAAGGATTGCCGACCTACGATTAACGTCGCGCCCGAAGTAGGTCGGGAATCCTTTCCCGACACAGCGGGTCGACAAGCCGGCTTTCCGGCAAAGGATTGTTGATCTACAGCTGGAGGAGAGACCGGATGATCCGATCGATGCTGTGTTTGCTGATTTCTGCCGCCTGTTCGGGATGGCTGGCGAATGCCCCGGCTTCGGACGAGGTCGTCCGCCTTTCTCAGGACGACGGCCAATGGGTGATGGCCGCCAAGAATTACGCCAATACCCGCTTCAGCGGCCTGGATCAGATCAACGCCGGCAACGTCAAACAGCTCCGCGTCGCCTGGGTGTTTTCGACCGGAGTGCTCAACGGCCACGAGGCGGCGCCGCTGGTCGTGAAGGATACGATGTACCTCGTCACCCCCTGGCCCAATCTTCTCTACGCCTTGGACTTGAATCAGGCCGGCGCGATCAAGTGGGTGTACAAGCCGAACCCCAGCCGAGCCGCGCAGGGCGTGGCCTGTTGCGACGTGGTGAACCGCGGGGCGGCCTACGCCGAGGGAAAAATCTTCTTCAACACGCTGGACAATCATACCGTGGCGGTCGATGCGGCCACGGGCAAGGAAGCGTGGAAAACCAAGCTGGGCGAAATCGCCATGGGCGAAACCATGACCATGGCCCCCATCGTGGTGAAGAACAAGGTTCTGGTCGGCAACAGCGGCGGCGAGATGGGCGTGCGCGGCTGGATCACCGCGCTCGATACCCGTAACGGCCGGATCCTCTGGCAGGCGTACAGCACGGGGCCGGACAAGGACGTATTGATCGGACCGGATTTCAAGCCGCCTTACGTAACCGGCGAGAACCTGGGCGCGACCACCTGGCCGTCCGAGACGGCCTGGCAAATCGGCGGCGGGACGGTCTGGGGCTGGATTTCCTACGACCCGGAAGCCGATCTGATCTATTACGGCACCTCCAACGCCGGCCCCTGGAATGCCGTGCAACGCCCCGGCGACAACAAATGGACCTCTTCGGTGTTCGCCCGCGATCCCGACACCGGCATGGCGCGCTGGGCCTACCAGTGGAATCCGCACGATCTCTACGACTACGACGGCATCAACGAGAACGTGCTACTCGACCTGAATATCGGCGGCCAGGATCGCAAGGTCTTGGTGCATGCCGACCGCAACGGCTACATGTACGTGATGGACCGGCTGACCGGCGAAATCATTTCCGCCGAGCCGTTCGTCTATACCAACACGGTCAAGCGCGTCGACCTGAAGACCGGCATCCCGGATCTGGCGACCGGCAAAGAACCGCAACTCGGCAAGTTCGTGAAAGATATCTGCCCCGCCCCGCCGGGCGGCAAGGACTGGCAGCCCATGGCTTATTCGCCGCGCACGGGCTTTCTTTACGTGCCCCACAACAACCTCTGTTTCGACATGAGAACCATGGAAGTGGGCTATATCGCGGGAACGCCCTATGTGGGCGCCGAAGTCGCGATGAAGGCGGGACCGGGCGGCAACCGCGGCTTCTTTACCGCCTGGGACCCGGTCCAGAACAAGAAAGTGTGGACCATCGAGGAGCCGTTTCCGGCCTGGAGCGGCGCCCTGGCGACGGCGGGCGATGTGGTGTTCTACGGGACCATGGACCGCTGGTTCAAGGCGGTGGACGCAAAGACCGGCCGGGAGTTGTGGAAGTTTCGGACCGGCTCCGGCGTGATCGGCCAGCCCATCACCTACCGGGGCCCCGATGGCAAACAATATGTCGCGGTGCTGGCGGGCGTCGGCGGCTGGTCCGGCGCGGTGGTGTCGGGCGAGTTGGACCCCAAGGTTCCGTACGGCGCACTGGGTTTCGTCGGGGCGATGCAAGACTTGCCCAAAGTCACGGGCGAAGGCGGCACCTTATACGTCTTCGCGCTGCCGGAGGAGCAGCCATGATCGGAGGCTTGCGCCGGATGGCATTGTGTTTGTCGCTGAGCGTCGCCGCGAGCGCCTATGCCGCTGAAGGGACGAAAATCCTGCGGATTTGCGCCGATCCCAACAACCTGCCCTTCTCCAACCAGCGCGGCGAAGGCTTCGAGAATCGCCTGGCGAAGATCATGGCCCGCGAACTCGGCCGCAAGCTGGAGTACACCTGGTGGGCACAGCGCCGCGGCTTCTTTCGAAACACGCTGAACGCAGGGCGCTGCGACCTGGTCATGGGCGTGCCTAGCGGATTCGAAATGGCCCTGACGACCCGCCCGTACTACCGCTCCAGCTATGCCCTGGTATACCGCAAGAACGCCGGCTACGCGCCGCGTTCACTCGACGATCCGCGACTTCGGACGCTCAGGATCGGTCTTCATTTCATCGGCGACGACTACAGCAATCCGCCCCCGGCCGAAGCCCTGGCCCGGCGCGGCATCATCCGGAACGTGGTCGGCTACAGCATTTACGGCGACTATCGGAAACCCAATCCGCCGGCACGCCTGATCGAGGCGGTCTCCCGAGGCGAGGTCGATGTCGCGATCGCCTGGGGACCGCTGGCGGGCTACTTCGCCAAACGCCAGCCGGTCAAGCTAGAGGTCGTACCCCTGCCGACGCCCGCCGAGGCGCAAGCGCAGCCGTTCGAATTTTCGATCGCGATGGGCGTGCGAAAAGGCGACGAGCCGTTGCGGGCCGCGCTCGATGAAGCGCTGGCAAGGAAGCGCGGCCAAGTCAACAAGTTGTTGAAGGAATACGGCGTGCCGCTCGTCGAGCCGCTGTAGCCGGCGTGTAGAAGGATTGAAATCAAGTTGGGCCGGGAATGCAGCAATTCGCTTGTCGGGACGACATGCCTCGTGGAAAACCACTCGCGGTCGGAGGAAGTGGACGTTGCTCTGCCACGGTCAAGTCGCGTGGATTGGATGGTTCAAACCGGTCGATTGCAGACCTCGGCACTTCAGCACCTTGCGGCAGCATCGGAACTTGAATCTACCTTCCAAGTTTCCCCGAATGCCCGGTGGCAAAACCTATCCGCTTTTACAGAAAGAAAACAGCCGGATCATCGCTGATCCGGCTGTTTGAACCCCCGGCGAACCCGCCTGTCAGCGGATGTGCCGTATGTCTAGTCCTCAGATTCGAGAACGGCGCGCACGTTAGCTTGACCGATCGGAAAGCCTTTCGTGAAAGCCTGGACGCCGAACTGCTGGTTCAGCGCACTGGCCGCTTCCTCCGATAGGGTGACCTTGACCTCCTCCACCGTTAGGACATCGTCGCCGCTATCGACTTTCGCGGCCTCCAGGGAAAGGTCGAACAGGGGCAGGCGCGCAACCAGATCGTCGTTCGCCACCACCAGACCGGTCAAGACGGGCCGGTCTCCGGTCAGATCGATGATAAAGCTGGAAAGCTCCACGCGGGTGTCGCCAGCCGTGAGCGAGAGCCCGCCCGAGTGGTCTATCTCGGCGCGCACAGGCTCGAGGTCCACCACGCCCGTTGTAATCGGAAAGATGGCCCGTACCCCGTCCGAGTTCATCCGCAACTGGGCCGGTGATATGGCGTCGGGCGTGACCCCGAGATCATTCAGCGCCTGCACAAACTCTGGCGCAAGCCGCACTGTTGTCGAGCCGGAGGAAGTGGTCTCCGCCGGTGCTGCGACAGCGTGGTTTAGCTGCAGGGTGAAAAGCAGGACCGCGACCGGAACACCGATCACGGTGTCGCGCAACCGCTTGAGCAGGGTTCTACCCAGGGAGGCGCCCGAAAATGCAAGTCTGGAGAATCGAAGTGGGAAGGCGAGAGAGTTGCTAGTCATGTTCAGCTCCTTAGAACAGAGACAACAGAGTTCCTGGCGAGATATCGCAACCCTACTGGGACACGGTTCACCAGCCGTGAAACAGTATGACAATCAGGGAACCGCGGAATTCCAGGCTGTTGGAAGCGCGCGTCCGAAAATATCCACCGAGGTATTCGTGACTCTGTTGAAATCCATGGGCGCCACGACGTTGAGCTGACGTCCGACCTTCGAGCGACCTCGAATCTGTGGCCGACGTGTGGAAGCCTGAAATTGAAACGGACCGGGACTGCAATCCGTTTCAACGGACAACAAGTAGTTACCGTGTCGAAGACCGCGCGTGGTCGGATGAAGTGAGTTTCCTTTCAGCGATAAAGTCGCTGGCTAGAGCGTTTTCATACCTACTGTACGGGCACTGGCGAGTAGGTCGGGAATCCCTTCCCGACGCCGCCGTTCGGCCAACGGGTTCGTCGGCAAAGGATTGCCGACCTACGAAAGCTTGAATCGATCTACCCTAGCCGAAGGCGCCAACGACGTCCGCCAAGCCTGTTTTGCCGTACGAGCGCGATGAAAACGCTTTAAGCGGTTCAGCAGGAGTCTTCCTGCGAATCATGGCGGCGTCGCCGAGAAGGTCCGTGGCGCCAATACCGGCTCGGTGGCGAACTCCTGGGGCAACTCGCCCGTCAGGCTGTTCAGGAAGGCCACCAGGTCGCTGACATCCTGGTCGGTAAGCTCTTTGCCGAGTTGCACTTTGCCCATGACGCGCACCGCTTGCGGCAGGGTGGCCACCGAGCCGTCATGGAAATACGGCGGGGTCATGGCCACGTTGCGGAGGCCAGGGACCTTGAAGAGATACTTGTCGGCGGGATTCCGGGTTTCCTTGAAACGACCTTCGTCGATCGACGGACTGCCGGTCTCCGTCCAGTAATCCCCGAACATCCCGAATTTCCGGAATGCCGATCCGCCGACAGCCACCCCGTTATGGCAGGAGACGCAGCCGAGGTCGATGAAGGTCTTCAAGCCATTCCGCGCTTGAGGCGTCAGGGCCTTGGCATCGCCTTTGAGATAGGCGTCGAGGGGCGACGGCGTCACCAGGGTGCGCTCGTAGGCGCCGATGGCCTTGCCCCAGTTCTCCGGCTTCACCGGCTCCGGATCGTTCGGGAAGGCTTGTTTGAACTCGGCTTCGTAGCCCAGCGCCTTGAGCTTTCGGACCACGGCCGCAGTTTCGGGATTGCCGAAACTGGTCTGTCCCGTCAACGATTTCATGGCCTGGTCCTCCACGTCGGCGCGATTGCCGATCCAGAGTGCCTTGAACTGGAGCGCGGCATTGAGCACGGTGGGCGCGTTGCGGGCGTTCAGGCGATGTTCGGCGCCGATCGATTTAGGCAAGGCGTCGGTTCCGTACAGGCCGGGACGATGGCAGGTCTGGCAACTCACGGTGCCGTCCAGGGACAGCCGGGGATCGAAAAACAGCTTCCGGCCCAGTGCGACACGCGCGGGATCGGTCGGAAACTCCTCGGTCGCCATATCCTTGGGGAGCGGTTCGAACAGCTGCCTGGCCTTTTCCATCAAAGGCTGCCCCGCCTCCTGGGCGTGAACCGTAACCGCGAGAAGAGCCGCTGCCCAGGGGACGCCCCGTGTCCGGCGGGCCAACGATGAAACGGAGCGGCGTCCTTTCACGGGACCGCCGTCGCGATGGTTGAGCCGGCTGTTCATAAGGTGATGACCCTGTCGCTATCGACCACCCATTCCGCAAGCTCGGCCATGGTGGACTGGCGTGCGCCTTCGTAGTAAGGCTGGTTTTTATGGATGCCGCATCGCGCCATGCAGGTTCCGCAAACTTTCACGATAACGCCTCTTGCGATCAACTGTTTGAGCATCATGACGAGGTCCTGGTCGTAAGCTTCCGGAACTTTACAAGTGTCCCGCGCCATGTCGACGGCATCATTTATCAGGAAAATACGCACATCCTGACTGGCTTCAAGCAGTTTCCCCGCCAGCCGCAGCCCATTCCATGTCACGTCGGTACCGTCATAGGGCGGCCTGTTGAAAATGATGAGTACCTTCATCGTCCATCCCTCCGTTCGTGGTGTCCGCCAAGAAAGCGATTTATCTCCTTAGACAGATATCGCTTGTCGGGGCCTCGCACAACCCCGGCACGATATATTATCGATATCCGATAACGGATTTCGATAGTATGATTTCGCCTCGGACCTGAATGCAATCGGAGAACATCCCATGAAGTCGTTTGACCCGTCTCACCGTGCTGAACTCGACGCGCGATCCGTTCGATACGGAATGGTCCTGACGGTCGCCGGCGCTGGCGTGAGGTGAAACGATGAGCGAACCACGGATCCGTCAAGCAACACAGGCCCCTGGCTCGCCTCGACTCCAACGGCGATTGGGATTGTTCGGTGCGATCATGATGGGCCTGGGTGCCATGGTCGGCACGGGCGTATTCGTGAGCATCGGCATTGCGGCGGGCATCGCCGGGCCATCCGCCATTCTGGCTATCGTGCTGGCGGCCCTGGTTGCCATCTGCAATGGACTCGGCAGCGCCCAACTCGCCGCCAGCCATCCCGTCAGCGGCGGCACTTACGAGTACGGCTATCGATACCTCAATCCCTGGCTGGGCTTCACCGCCGGTTGGATGTTCCTGATTGCCAAGTCCGCCTCCGCTGCCACCGCCGCCCTGGGTTTCGCCGGTTACACGCTGGGCGCCTTGGGCCTCTCGCAGGATTATCTGGTCCTTCTGGCGCTGGCGGCGGTGATAGCGCTCACGCTGGTTGCGCTGAGCGGCATCCACCGTTCAAACGTGACCAACGTCGTCATTGTCTCGGTGACCCTGCTGAGTCTGCTTTTCTTCGTCATGGCCGGCTTGTCGGTCACATCGGGCGCCAACTTCACGCCGTTTTTCGCGCCCAGAGCGGACGAGACCGGCCCTCTCGGCGCATTGTTTCACGCGGCCGCCTTGATGTTCGTGGCTTACACGGGGTATGGACGTATCGCTACCTTGGGCGAGGAAGTGCACGAACCGAAGCGCACGATTCCCACAGCGATCATCCTCACCATGATCGTGACCATGGTGCTCTATATCGCCGTGGCGGCGGTCGGCGTCGGAGCCGCTGGAGCCGAGGGGCTGAGCGGTGCGGCGACGGGTGCGACGAGCACGCAAGCCGCACCGCTGGCCGTGGCCGCGCGACAGTTTCCCATCCCTTTCAGCCCGCACATTCTGGCGATCGGTGCCGTGACGGCCATGTTGGGCGTGCTGCTCAACCTGATTCTGGGACTGTCGCGCGTGCTGCTGGCGATGGGCCGCCGCCGCGATATGCCGGTCATTTTTGAACGCCTCGATGAAGCCAAGACGACGCCTTACTGGGCCGTACTGGCGGTAGGTGTGGTTATCGGCGGGCTCGTGCTGATCGGCAATGTCAAAACGACGTGGTCATTTAGCGCATTCACCGTCTTGATCTACTATGCCCTGACCAATGGCGCGGCGCTGCGGCTGCCTGCCGAGCAGCGGCTTTATCCGCCCTGGGTCGCGGGACTGGGATTACTGGCGTGTCTGTTCCTGGCGTTCTGGGTGGAGCGGCAGATTTGGCTGACCGGTTTAGGACTTATTGCCGCCGGTCTCCTCTGGCACGCGGTCGCGAAGCGGCGGCATGACGCTTCCAGCGCATCAAGCCGATCATCCGGCTAGGCACCGCACCCGACTCACTCCAGACGCCGCTACGCTCCACCTTCCGGCAGCCGGCGGGCCGGGTCGATGATTGAAAACGAATGAGCAAATTGTATTACGACATATTCCTCGCCTTCGTCCGAGTCCACCTGCTTCACCACGCCGCCGAGGAGCCCTTCTACGGCGCAGCGATGTTGGAGGAACTTCAGCGCCACGGCTATCGCCTGAGCCCCGGCACGCTCTATCCCATTCTTCATGGCCTGGAGAAGGCGGGCTATCTCAGCGTCGAGCGAACCGTGGTGGGCGGCAAGGCACGCAAGTACTACCGGATCACCGACCAGGGCCGGACCGCCTTGAAAGAGGTCAAACCCAAGCTGCGGGAACTGGTGGAAGAAGTGCTGGGTGATCTCGGACCGGCCGGAAGGCCCGATCCGTCCGAGTAACATCGGGTGAACAGCGGCATGACCAGGTTCATAGCAGCAGCCACCGAACCAGCCGCACCGGTCTACGGAACAGATACCCAGCGCCTCTGGGATTTGCGGAAAAGGCCAAGGCCGAAGACGATGAGAAGGATGCTGACCTTAACCGCGAGCAACAGCAGCGCGGCCACGCCCATGAGCGTCTCTCTCGCGATCTTCGGCCGTGTCCGCGGGCCGTTTCACGAGCCGCGGACGCTTAGCGCCCGGCGCCGCTGGCGACTTCGCTCATTTTCGCCAGGGCCTGATCGATAGTGAAGCTGGCCGCCTTCTGGCCGGTCAGGTAGGGGAGCAGGTTGTAGCCGTCGATATGGACCCTGAAGGTCTTGCCCGCCGCCTGGTGGCCTTTCTTGCACTTTTCCACGACATCCGGCTCGCCAGCCGCCGCGAGAAACGTCGGCAGCCAGTCGTGGTGCTGGACGATTTCGTTGGAGACCATGCCCGCCGGGATTTTGCCGGGCCAGCGCAGCAGCAGCGGGATGCGGAAGGCGCCCTCCCGGTTGGAGTTCTTCTCGTTACGGAACTCGTCGCAGGTTTCCATACGCTTCCTGGCCAAGGGGGGGCGGTGTCCTCGATTCGAGAGGGAACCGCTTCGGCGTCGGTCACAACACCTTGTCTTCCTTCATCTTGGCGATCAGCGCTTCAGCCAGCTCCCGGGTCACTTTGGTGACATCCTTCGGGTCGATCGACTCGCTGATTCCCGACCACACCGCTTGCTCGCGCTTGATGTCCCACAGCGTCGACTCGATGGTCATAACGTCATACGCGTGGATTTCGGGCGCGGCCGCCCAGGTTGCCCCGTACCAGCCGTAAAATCCTGGACCGGGTCCGACGTAACCGGGGCTGACGTCCACCTTGCGTTGCACCCGGAGGACCCGTGTGACCAACACCGAATCGGCGCCGGTTTTTGCAACCGCCTGCTTGATTCTCTCTTTCGGCAGGGGGCCTTCTTCCGGCAGCAGCGAATAACTCGCCGAGGCTTCGGTTCCGGATGTGCGCAGCGCCTGTACGAAACCGTCCTCGAACAGACGTCGGTTCGCATCGCTGCGGCTGACCCCGATGACCAGGACCTTGCGAAACGGCACATCGCTGAACTGCGGGTCCTTCCAGGAATCCTTGAGGTGCGTCGTCGCGCAGGCGGCCACCAGCGCCGCTACAAGCCACAACAGACTCAAACCCAGTCTTGAATTCGGACGATTTGTTGCCGGTCTCATTCCAGCTTCGACCATCCCTGTACTCCTTAATTCTTTGTCTTGCATTCCGCTTGAAAGTTATAGCCAAACCCGACATCAGCCTCTAACGGACCTCGGTCCTGTAATAGCAGACCGCACCCGCTTGGATACACCCGCACACGAGTTATTGATCTCAGTCCAGGCCTTGAACGCGTGCGCATCGAACGCTTATTCAAAATTGCTTTCAATCTTTCAATGGGGAATCAACTTTGTAGGGTGGGTTAGGCCGCGAGGCCGTAACCCACCGGGCGGCCTCTAATCGGTGGGTTACGCGGAGCCTGTCCTGAGCGGAGACTAGGGGCTAACCCGCCATCGACGGGTTTCGCTTCGCTCTACCCATCCTACGATGAATATTCACTCGAATGCCGAATGGAATTACTCGGCTCACTCGGAAAATGGAAACACCCGCTTCCAGTCCCGCTTCATGTCCACCACCATCCAGCCGCGAGTCTTCGCCTCGTCTAGCGCTTGGTCAAGCCGGCCGACGGACGACTCGCGGTCGTAGGCCCACTCGCGCTCGGCGTCGGTATGGTGGATCAGCGCCATGAGCCGCGCCCCTTCGCCACCCGCCGTCCATTGAAGCATCTGAAGGTCACCGTCCGAATTGCCGAAGGCGGCGATGGGCCGTCGCCCGATGAACTTGTGGATGCCCACCGGCTTGCCAGCCCGGTCGTCGACGAAATCCACCTCCGGCAGCCTTACCAGCACCGGCTTGCCGTCGCGCAGTTCGAACTTCGTCTCGATGCTGCTCCCCACCACCTGTTCGGGCGGAATGTCGTAGGCTTTTTCGACCCAAGGCCGCATGAAATCTATCCCGCCGCCCGAGACGATGTAGGTCTTGAAACCGTTGGCGCGGAGGTGGGCCAGCAGTTCCCGCATGGGCTGGTAGACCAGTTCGGTGTAAGACCGCCCGAACTTGGGGTGCCGGGCCTCTGCCAGCCAGTCCTCGACGATGGCCGCGAACTCGGTCGTGGTCATGCCGGCATGGGTGGCCATGACCAGTTCGACCAGCCCCTTGTCGCCGCGGGCCGCGAGTGCCGTCAGATCGTTTTCCAGCGCGGCCTTGAACGGCTGCCGCTCCTTCCATTCGGGATGCTGCGGGGCCAGCGCCTTCACCCGGTCCAGCGCGAACAGTCCCTGGAAATACAGCGGCTGCTCGGCCCACAGGGTGCCGTCGTTGTCGAACACGGCGATGCGCTCGGTAGGTGGAACGTAATCGGCGCTCTTCCTGTCGGCCACCTTCTTTACGAACGCCAGGATGGCTTGCTTCGTTTGGCCGTTGTTCCAGGACGGCAGCGGGTCGGCGGCTTTCCGCACGGCAAGGGCGGCTCCATTCGTCAACAGGATCAGACCCAGGAAAAGAACGAACGGCCGAAACATGAGCCGGAAGGAACGATGAGCATGGGCGGCTTCTCCAATCAGTCTTCAGTCCATCCGTGTCGGACATGGGTGCATGCCCAAACTACCCGTCTCGATGTCTACCAATAGCCCGTCAGCCCGAGGAACGGACCGCTCAGGGTCACATCGGTTTCGATGATGCGCTTGCTCACGTCCAGGCGCAAGGCCTTGTAGCCTGCCTCGATCGAGGCGGGCATGCCGAACAGGGTGGTGCGGTAGCCGACCAGCCCCAGCACGGACCCGGCGAAGTCGATGCTGTCCACGCCGAAGCCGCCGCCGTTGCCGTCCACCAGGACGAACCATTTCGGGCTGAGTTGCACCGTGAACCGCGCGCCTATGACCGGACTGGTGAAGCTCTTGCCGGTCGAGGCGCTGCCGATGCCCCTGAACTCGACCTGATTGTCCAGCCAGAGGGTGCGTCCGCCGGCATAGAGCTCGAGCATGTTGGAGCGCGGTTTCTCGTCCCAGTGGGCGATGCGTTCCGAGGCGGCCGGGCCGAACACGCGGTACATGGCACCATACTCCATGACGCCCAACTGGCTCGACAAGCCTTTGCTGATGCCCCGAGCGAACCGGGGCTCGAAATCCAGATCCACGTAATTGCCGTCCAGATAGAACCCCAGCCGCTCGTAATGCGCTTCGAGCCGTCCCATGAAGGCCAGCGGGAAGTTCCTCAGCTCCTCGGCGATGTCGATGAAGGTGGAGTCGACCGACTTGTTGAACGGCCCCGCGGAAAACTTGCCGTCCACGCCGGGCAGCCATGCGTAGAGCGTGAGGTTGAAGGCCCAGGGATTTTGGCTAGCGTCGCTTTCCGCCGCCGCGCTGTGGAAGCTTGGGACCGCTGCCAAGGCCGCCACAAGGGGCAAGGGTTTGTAAGACGAAAAAAAGCCGGGGTTGACAGTCATGCAGGATCTCCTTATCCAGTTCTGTTGCGTGGCTCAACGGTTATTAATCAGGCCCGTAAATACCCTCCTGGTCTTTCGGGCCGCCGCCCAGGCCCGGTACACGCCCGGCCTGGGCTCACGCGGCTTGTCGCCGCGCCGGGGCATCCCTGCCCCGGATTAACCCGGCCTATATTTATAGGCCGGGTTAATAAATCAGTTCCCTTATTCCCAATCGCTTTCGGTCAGGCATTCATTTTCGTTGGATTGGCTAGGCACACATCAGCACTGACCGACCGCCAATCACTGCGCTTCGCGTCCGCCGTAACCCACCGAGCGATCTTCAATCGGTGGGTTACGCGGAGCCGAAGGGCCTGTCCTGAGCCTGTCGAAGGGCTAACCCACCATCAATGGGTTTCGCTTCGCTCTACCCATCCTACGATTAATTTTCACTCGAATGTCGAATGGAATTATGTTGCATCAGTCCGATTTTCCTTGTCGACAGCGCAGTCGAGCTATATCCAAGGCGAATAATCCGCTCCCGACCGCCCGGACCGTTGCCGCGAACGAGACCCTGAAGCAGGCCTGCTGCAGTCCGGGCCCCTGTCGATTTCAGTTCTCTAAACCTACGATGAAGCGAACTGGCATTCACGATAGATCCGTTCCAGTTCGTCCTGGAAGAAAAACTGCGGTTGACCGAACGCGGGTTTGAGTTCGTCCAGCCATGTCGCCTTGTCGTCGTACTCGGCGAAGAACGGACGATGAATCCAATCGGGATTCCGGCCTTGTAGAAACCGCATCGTGATGATCTTTTCGCCTGCCGCCTCGGTGACGCCGAGCACCTGGACTTTGCCGGGACAGGCAGACATGCTGGGACCCCGCACCGTACGGCCGAGGCCGCTCACGCGCTGGTAAGCTTCCCGGAAAATCTCCCAGGCACGCACCAGGGGCACGGCGAAATAATGCTGAGCGCCGGTATCGCGCGCCAAGAACATGTAATACGGAACGCAGCCCAGGTCGACCTGGGCATTCCACATCCGCGCCCATAGCGCCGGGTCGTCGTTGATGTGGCGGAGCACCGGCGATTGGGTGCGGATCACCGCGCCGGTCGAGCGTAGCCGCTGAATCGCCTGCCGGACCGGCTGGGGTTCCAGCTCCCGTGGATGATTGAAATGCGCCATGATCGCCAGATGCTTGCCACTGGCGGCCACTTTCCGAAGCAGCGCGACCATGTGGTCGGAATCGGCGTCGGTGAGAAAGCGGTAAGGCCAATAGGAGAGCGCCTTGGTGCCGATCCGGATATGGCGCAGATTGGGAAGATCCGCCGCGATCAGCGGCTCCAGGTAATCGGCCAGCCGCCGCGCCGACATGAGCAGCGGATCGCCGCCGGTGAAGAGCACATCGGTCACTTCCGGGTGCGCCTTAAGATAGGCGACCAGATGTTCCGCTTCGCGGCTCGCGAACTTCAAGCCGGACAGTCCCACGAACTGCGGCCAGCGAAAGCAGAACGTGCAGTAGGCGTGGCAGGTCTGGCCCGGGCTCGGAAAAAACAGCACGGTCTCCCGGTATTTGTGCTGCATGCCGTGCAAAGGTTCGCCGTTCAAATGAGGGACGTTGAGATCCAACTGGCCCGCCGGATGGGGATTGAGCTCCAAGCGGATACGGTCCGCCGCCTCGCGGATCAGTGCCGGACTCGCGCCGGCTTTCACGAGTTCCGCCATTTCCTCGTAATGGTGCGGCAACAGCATGTCGCGCTGCGGAAAGGTCAATATGAACATCGGATCGTCGGGGATGTTATCCCAGTCGATCAGCTCGTCGACCACGAAATTGTTGGTCTTGAAGGGCAGCACTCGCCCCACGACTTCGATTTCGAACAATTGCTCCTCACTGAGCCGTGCCATTTGCGGGATTTCGCGAAAATTGCCGAGGTTGTACGCCGTGTAGCGTGTCGAATCGAATCCCGTAAAGATTTTCTTGGGAGAGATACTCATAAGATATTTCCGCCGAGAATTAGGTATAGTTGTTAAGGAGCAGGTACTGAGACGTGCACTGGACTCGAGCGTTTCCATCTCGCTGAGGACTGAGGCTTCAAAGCCGCCAACGGAAGATTTCGACCGGGTAACGCGGCATTCGGGCTACCCGATAAGGTGTCCCCCCTTATTCCGACCATCCCCCGCTTAACGAAGACGACTCTCTTGGTAAGAACGTGAGAAACCCGATGTCCCGACGTCCTGTGCGTCAGAGGGCAATAAACTGTCACATCACGTCGGCACATGGTCGGAGCTTCTCACGGGGGGGTAAGTATATTTGCACAAAAATGATTTGTGCAAATATACGTCGGGATGCCCGTCGAATTCGGGGAGTCCCGGACCGCCGTCCGTACTCCGACCATTCTTTCCCGCAAGCCCGCAAAGAGAACCGGCGCTTCCAAGCGAAGCGTGCAGCGGCAATAGGCCGTAGCACGCCAAATAGATTTTGATGACGGACACATGAAAACGATTGAATACAGACCGCAAGAAGATTCGCCGGAAATTGCCGAACCGACGGCACGGCCCCACGAAGCGCTCAAACGCTTTCGCCTGATTTTCCGTGCCGTGCAACAGCATTCGCAGTGGGTGGAATCGTGCTGCGGAGTCAGCTACGCCCAGCTTTGGGCGATGTCGGAGTTGTCGAATAACGCCGGAATGAAAGTGTCGGAACTGGCGCGAGCCATGTCGGTTCATCAATCCACCGTAAGCAATTTGCTGGTCAAGCTGGAAAAGAAAGGGCTGATCCGGCGGGAACGAACCAATCCCGATCAACGGGTGGTACGCCTTTATTTGACGGAAGCAGGGCAAGCCCTCGTGGAGCAAACTCCCGAACCCCGGCAGGGTCTGTTGCTACAGGCACTGACCGAATTGCCGGATCCGGTTTTGATCTCTCTGACCCGAAACCTGGATCTTTTGGTGGAGGCCATGCAGATCAGCGACGAACAAGCCGCCATGCAGCCTTTGGGCGTAAGCGGTCACGAATCGGAGACGAGAACGACGATGCGCCGGCGCAAGCCTCGAAAGACGGCGGACTAGCGATGCGCCTTGGCCGATCCGTGCTCGAACTTTCCCGCCGGGATCGAGACTAATTTTCGTAAGTCCCGAAAAAATAAAGAGGTCTTGGACATGGAACTTCCGAGCCGGCATCCGGTGCTCGTCACCGCGATAGCGACGTTCATGATCTCGGTCCCGCTGATGTCGTGCCGGGACGCGGCAGTGGTCAAACCCATCCCTGACTATGCGCAACTCGGCCCGGTCGAGAAAGAAGTGGCGTCCGACATCTCCCCGGTCCGGATCGTCGCCCGGCCGGAATCGTGGCCGGGAGCCAAAGCCATCGAGTTCAAGACCACACCCGTACACTTGAAAATCGACAACCGCGGTGAAAGCGCGCTACTGATCCGCTACAGCGACTTCAAGGTGCGTGCGGCGCCCACCGGGAACGAGTTCTCCGCCTTGCCGGTCTTTCCGGTCGAAGCGAAAGACAGGGGGCCGGTTGTTCCCGGCACGCTGCCGATGCTGACTCCCGTGGCCTACCCACCGATCGTGGATCCGGAATTCGGTTTTCGGGATTTCCATGTGGCACCTTACCTAAAACCGCTCTATCCCACCGTTCCTGCTCATGAAGGTCCTTTTCCTCACGATGAATCCTATAACCCGCGCCACTCGAATTACTGGCAAGGGTCCGACTTGCCCAGTCTCGAAATGATGCGGCGAGCCCTGCCCGAAGGGGTGCTGAATCCCGGCGGGTGGGTGGCAGGTTGGCTGTATTTCCAAAAATTCGAACCCTTGCCAGCCGGGACGCTGATAGTCAGCCTAACCGATACATCCGGACGAGCTCTGACGCCGGCTCGGGTTCCTATCCAGGCGCACTGAGCCCGTGCCATCCGCGTCGAAGATGACTACGTGCTCGTACAGATGTCATTTACAGTCGACGTTAACAAAAATAAACGTTTGATCGCAGCACTTCCGGCTCAAGGAGCGAAACCATGGATAACAGTGACCGGTGCCGATCAATTTCGTCGTCTTCTTAGGGCCGTTCGCATTTCACACCTCGGGGCGGAAAGCTACCGCGTGATGGATTGACGCTGTCCCCAAAATCGACCAAACCGCCCGCAAGGCATTGCAAGTGGAGGTACGACATGTCTTTGAAGGAATACAAACCCGGAACCACTTTTCCCGGCGTCGTCGGCCGCACGCCCGAGACCTCCTCGCCCGCATGGCCGGAGCCGCTGCGGGCCAAACCGGGAGCGCCGAACGTGCTGTTCATCGTGCTGGACGACACCGGTTACGGCCAGCTCGGATGTTACGGTTCGCCCATCCGGACGCCGAACCTCGACAGGCTGGCGGCGAACGGCCTTCGCTACAGCAATATGCACACCACCGCGCTGTGCTCGCCTACCCGGTCCTGTCTTCTGACCGGGCGCAACCACCATTCCAACGGGATGGCCTGCATCACCGAGGGCTCCATGGGCTATCCGGGCGCGAACGGCATCATTCCCTTCGAAAACGGCTTCCTGTCGGAGATTCTCCAGCGCCAGGGCTACAACACCTTCGCGGTGGGCAAATGGCATCTCACCCCGGCGGAGCAGATCAGCGCCGCCGGCCCTTACGACCGCTGGCCGCTGGGACGGGGCTTCGAGCGGTATTACGGCTTCCTGGGCGGCGATACCCACCAGTATTACCCGGACCTGGTCCACGACAATCACGCGGTCGAACCGCCCAAAACGCCGGAAGAAGGCTACCACCTCACCGAAGACCTGGCGGATCAGGCCATCCGTTTCATCGGCGATGCCAAGCAGGCGGCCCCCGACAAGCCGTTTTTCCTGTATTTCGCCAGCGGCGCCATGCACGCTCCGCACCACGTGCCGAAAGAATGGGCCGACCGCTACCGGGGGCAGTTCGACGACGGCTGGGAAGCTTACCGGCACAAGGTCCATCAAAAACAGCTCGACATGGGCCTTATTCCGCCGGGCACCGAACTATCCCGCCACGACCCCGACGTGGCCCGCTGGGACAGCCTTACGCCGGACGAGAAAAAGCTCTACGCCCGCATGATGGAAGTCTTCGCCGGGTTCCTGGAGCATACCGACCATCACATCGGCCGACTGCTGGATTTCATCGAAAGCCTGGGCGAACTGGACGATACTCTAATCATGGTGATCTCGGACAACGGCGCCAGCGCCGAAGGCGGCCCCACCGGTTCGGTCAACGAAAACAAGTTCTTCAACAATGTGCCGGAGTCCTTGGAAGCCAATCTCAAGGCGCTGGACGATCTGGGCGGCCCGAAGTATTTCAATCATTACCCCTGGGGCTGGACCTGGGCGGGCGACACCCCGTTCAAGCGCTGGAAGCGGGAAACCTACCGCGGAGGCGTCAGCGATCCTTTCATCGTGCATTGGCCAAAGGGTATCCAGGCAAAAGGGGAAATCCGCCCGCAATACGCTCACGCCATCGATTTGCTGCCGACGGTACTGGATGCCTTGCAAATCGAGCCGCCGGCGGAAATCCGCGGCGTCGCCCAATCGCCCATCGAGGGCGTGAGCTTTGCTCATACCTTTAACGAGGGGAAGGCGGAAAACCGCCACGTCACCCAATATTTCGAGATGTTCGGCCACCGATCGATCTACCACGACGGCTGGCGCGCCGTATGCCCCGTTCCGGGGCCCTCCTTTGCCGAGTCCGGAATGTCCTTCGGACAGATGGAGATTACCGAGGAAAAACTGCGCGAACTGGATGCCCACGGCTGGGAGCTGTATCACGTGGCGGAAGATTTCTCCGAAACCCGCAATCTGGCCGATCAGCACCGGGACAAACTGATCGAAATGATCGCCATGTGGTATGTCGAAGCGGGCAAATACAAGGTCCTGCCCCTCGACAGCCGCGGCACCCAGCGATTCGCCGAGGAACGTCCCCAGCTTACCCGGGGCAGGCAGCGGTACATCTATTATCCCGATACCTCGCCCGTACCCGATAACGTGGCGGTGAAGGTCCTCAACCGGCCGCACAGCATTAGCGCAGAGGTAGAAATCCACGATGGCGCCGAGGGTGTGCTGCTGGCCCACGGCGGCAGTACCGGCGGGTACTCGTTCTTCGTCAAGGACAAAAAGCTGTGCTACGTGCACAACTACGTCGGCACCGAGGAGTTCGCGGTCGAATCCGACGCGGAGGTACCGCAGGGAAAGGCGGAGCTGCGCTTCGAGTTCGACCCCACCGGCCGGCCCGACCTCGCCCAAGGCAAAGGCGCGCCGGGCCGCGGCCAGCTCTACATCGACGGCAAACTCGTCGGACAGGCCGAACTTCCCGTCACCGTACCGCTTCTCATCAGCCTGGGCGAAGGGCTGACCTGCGGCCACGACGCGGCGTCTCCGGTGACCTCCCGATACGAAGTGCCGTTCGCCTTCAGCGGCAAGCTGAACCGGGTAACGGTGGACGTGTCGGGCGAACTGATCGAGGACAAGGAGGCGGAATTGCGGGCGATCATTACCCGGCAGTGAAAGGCATACGGTACAAGGATTTCAACCATGATCCACACCGAAGCCAAGACGGCGATCCGCTTCGCCTCCCCTGCCCCCGAGCCGCCCTTCCCCGATATGGTCTGGATCCCCGGCGGCACGTTTCTGATGGGATCGGACCGGCATTATCCCGAGGAAGCCCCGGCGCACCGGGTAGCGGTGGACGGTTTCTGGATAGACCGCTTTCCGGTGACCAACGAGCGGTTCGCCCGCTTCGTGGCCGCCACCGAGCATGTCACCTTCGCCGAAATCCCGCCGAATCCGGCCGATTACCCCGGCGCCTTGCCGCACATGATCTACGCCGGTTCGCTGGTGTTCGTGAAGCCGCCGGGGCCGGTGAATCTCCGCGACATCGGAAATTGGTGGTCCTACATGAAAGGCGCCGACTGGCGGCATCCGCGAGGCCTCGAGAGTTCCCTCCAAGGGCTGGAGCGGCATCCGGTAGTCCACGTCACTTTTGCCGACGCCGAGGCCTTTGCCCGCTGGGAAGGCAAGGCGCTCCCGACTGAAGCCGAGTGGGAACGGGCCGCCCGCGGCGGGTTGGACGGCGTGGCCTATGCCTGGGGCGAGGAACTGGCGCCGGAGGGCAGGATGCTGGCCAATTACTGGCAGGGGCGGTTTCCCTGGGAAAACCTCGTCGTCGACGGCTACGAGGGCACCTCCCCGGTGGGAGCCTTTCCGCCCAACGGATACGGCCTGTACGACATGATCGGCAACGTCTGGGAATGGACCGCCGACTGGTACGAACCCGGCCACCCGTCCGCGCGGCAAGCGGCCTGCTGCGTTCCCAGGAATCCGCGCGGCGGGCGGGAGGAAGCTAGCTTCGATCCCTGTGAGCCCGTGATCCGGATTCCGCGCAAGGTGCTCAAGGGCGGTTCCCATCTCTGCGCGGAGAATTACTGCCGCCGCTACCGCCCGGCGGCCCGCTTCCCGGAACCGGTCGATACCTCCACCTGCCATGTGGGCTTCCGCTGCATCGTGCGGGCGACAGGCAGAACCGGCCAAACCGAGCCGTAAGTGAAGCCTGGAGTTCGGCGTGATCGCCGGAGTCGGCGAGCGTCCGGGCTGTATGCCGGGGTTTCTGGTCGCCTTGACGCCGGCTCTGGTCGGGGTGTTCATCCTGCTGGGTCTGCTGGCGAGAATGGGGGCGGCGGCATGATGCGCCCAACCACGGATTTCCGAAGTTTCTGCTTTTCAACCCATGGAGCCTAATGTCATGCAAATCTCAACCTTTTTTCCCAAAGCCATCCTCCTGTCGGCGGCGCTGTTTTCCGGCGCCGGCGCGGCGATCGGTGCCATCGCCGGCAACGCCGGCCTGGGCGCCGCCATCGGCGCGGGCACCGGACTGGTGGGCAGTTATCTCTACGACAAGCACAAACAGTCCGAACAACGGGCTTACGAGCAGGGTTATCAGCAGGGACGCCAGCCACAACCGCAAACCAATCCGTAACCGCCGGGCCACTCGGGACGCATGCCGGGAGGGATGGAAAACACCGCGCCGCCGACGACTCGAATATCGATGTGGACAGGATCGAACGAATGATCGTCGACCTTTGACGAGGAACGTCCATCGGCATTAGCCATACCCTTCGAATCGGGCAAGATCAAGGAAAGCGAGTCCGGCGCGAAACCCGTCGTGCTCCGACGGATACGTTAATGCCCGTATTTCCGCTCCTTCATTCGACAACCAATAATGGCCGCAAGCGCAAAGCCCCCATGTCCGCAAGACAATGCCTTCTTGGCAAGGATCGGATTCGGCCGTATATGCCCTGGCGGATCAACATCCGTTTCGATGCCGATATCGTGCAGCGTTTCGACCTTGTCATCCTTCGCGCCGTTTCGTCGGCTATCGGCGCCGCAGGATAACGGGGCTAGTTTCACTCGCTTCGTCGGAAAGCGATGCAGCGATAGCGAAAATTCGAGCCCTTGCCAGCCGGGAAGCTAGTAGTCAGGCCTACCCGATACATCCGGGAAAGCCTTGGAGCCGGCTCGGGTTCCGATTCAGGCACGCTGGAACGCAATTTTTTCGGCGCCGCTTCGGTCAAAACGAAAGAGTCCCTTCGCATTGCCTTGACCGGATTGCATTCAATCCGCCAGAACTTCAACGCGAGGTCTTATCATGACGGTCACCTTCACGGATGTTTTCAAGGTTATCTTCGCCATTCTTCTCCCGCCGCTGGGCGTCTTCATGGAAGTCGGGCTTGCAGGCGCCTTCTGGCTGAATATTCTGCTGACGATGCTGGGCTTCGTCCCAGGCGTCATTCACGCTCTTTACATCATCCTCACTCGTTGACCGGAAACGGCCGCCGACCGGCGAGTTATCCGCCAAAACGCCGGCATTGGCAGGATGGCTAGCCTGATCGTCGGTCGCGTCGTGCTCGCGATCATGAGTGTCCGAAACCTTTTCAAGTGCCTGCTGTTCGTCCTGCTGATCCTGGCTGCGGGCTGCGGTCCCGCCTTGCGTCCGTCGCTTTCGCAGCAGGAACTGCTCAGCGCCCGAGAGGCCAGCGACCGTCTGGTCAACGCGGAAATCAAGGGATTCACGCCGCGGCTCGTCACGCGGGCCAAGCAGGAGTACGACGACTATGTCCTGGGTGTCAGATCCGAACCGCCTGTAATCGACGCTCTCGTGATCTCCGGAGGCGGAGACTGGGGAGCCTTCGGCGCCGGCTTTCTCAAGGGCTGGGGACGGGTTCCGAAGGGGCCCATGGCACGTCCCGAATTCGACGTCGTGACCGGCGTCAGCACCGGCGCCTTGATCGCGCCGTTCGCTTTTCTCGGAACCGAGCGGACCATCGATCAGGTCCTGAATATGTACCGCGAACCGCGTCCGGACATCGTGAAACTTCGAGGGCTTCTGTTCTTCCTGCCGCGCTACGCGTCGTTCACCCGCATTCCGGGGCTGGAGCGGGATATCGCGGAAGCGATCGATTCGGAGTTTCTGAACCGCATCGTCCGGGAAGGCAGGCGCAACCGTATGCTGCTGGTCAATACCACCAATCTCGATGATGGGGACATGCGCGCCTGGGACGTGGTCGAGGAAGCGAGAAGTGCTCTCCGGACCGGTGACGTGGATCGGGTGCACCGCATCCTCCTCGCGTCGGCCGCGGTGCCCGGCGTCTTCCCGCCGCGCGAGATCGACGGCCGGCTGTATGTCGATGGAGGCGTGACCGGAAATATCCTGTATGGCGCGAGAACGCACGACGAAGACAGCTTTTCGGCGGTCTGGAAGAAGACTTACCCGGACCTGCCGATCCCCAAGCAGCGTTACTGGGTCATCCTCAACAACCAGTTCCGTTTTCTGCCGCAAATCACCCGGCAGACCTGGGCCGCCATCATGCGCCGCAGCACCAACCTGGCGACCCAGTCGGCTACCGTCAACGCGCTACGCCATCTTTACGCATTGGCCGAGATTTCGAAATTGAAGAGAGGCGCCGATGTCGAGATCCGGGTCATCTCGGTTCCCGCCGATTGGACGCCGCCGAAACCGGGCGTGTTCGTAAAGGAAACGATGAACGCCCTGGCGGACCTCGGGGAACGCATGGGTGCGAATCCTTCGAGTTGGCGCACCGAGCCGCCTTGAGCGGAATGCTCGGAAGCCGCGACGGCATCGGAATTCAAGTCGAACGGACGGCACCGGGGCGCTCCGGTCGCGGTCGGATTGATTGATTTTGGAGCGGCTGTCGGATTGGTTTTCGGCCCGCTCCCGCACTAAGGCCATCCTTACGTACGAATGGAAACTGCTCTAGGAAAGGAGAACGACATGGGCGTACGAATCAGTGCTTTTGGCTTGCGCGCGATTCTGCCGATGCTTGCCGTAATGGCCGTCTCATGCGCGAGCCAGCCCGGCGGGCGGGAAACCGCGACCGAAGGAGACGCCTGTCCCCGCCTGAAAGCGGTCATCGCCGCGGCCGACAATCGCTTCGAAAACATCAAGGGCGCGAAGAGCATACACCGCCTCGGCGACCGCTGGGATGCGGAAAGCATTTTTCCCGATACGGCCTGCGAGGTGTGGAAATGGAGCGGCAACGAACATTATTACTGCCTGTGGAACAAAACCGACGAAGCCGCTGCCCGGCAGAGTTTCGAAGAAGGCAAGAAGGCCGTCGGAGCTTGCCTGGGCGATGCATGGACGCTGACCGAAGAGCAGGCCAGGACCGGGAGAGTCGCGGTGTTTTCCAGAGAAGACGAGGATACCCGCGTATCGCTCCGGTATCTGGCCGATACGCGGCGATACCGCCCGACCTGGCACACCACCCTGATTATCGGAAACGCCCCGCACGATCCGAGCCTGCTCTATCATCCCGCTCGATAGAGCGTTTTCATTTCGCTCGTACGACAAAACAGGCGTGGCGGAAGTCGCTGGCGCCTTCGGCTACGGTAAATTGATTCAAGCATTCGTAGGTCGGCAATCCTTTGCCGACGAACCCCTTGGCCCGACCGCACCGTCGGGAAGGGGGGCTTCGGCGCTCCCGAAGACGCCGTTTGCGATTGGGAGGGATTCCCGACCTACAGGGTACTACGGTCGTAGGTCGGCAATCCTTTGCCGACGAAGATACCTGCTACCGAGCACCGGCTTAAGAGATACGAACGAGTCCATAGCCGCGAAAAGCTGGCAGCCTCGGCTTTGGACGGCGATCCGGCGGCTTCGGCATCGGGTACTGCTGGCCGGCAGCGCCGAATCGCCCAGCCGTTATTAATCAGGCCCGTAAATACCCTCCTGGTATTTCGGGCCGCCGCCCAGGCCCGGTACACGCCCGGCCTGGGCTCACGCGGCTTGTCGCCGCGCCGGGGCATCCCTGCCCCGGATTAACCCGCGCGCAGCTGTGCGGTCGTTTTCCCTTCGGCGGACTTGAGGGCCGACAGCGCCGCTTCGCCGGTTTGGGGTACGCCTTGCAGGTACAAGGCACGGGTGGGAAACGCGAACTGCAATCCCTCGTTCTGAAACGATTCGAAAATCATCAGATTGATGCCCTGCTGCACGTTCATGTAATCGTTGTAATCGGCGCTCAGAACGTAGTAAACGACTTCGAACAGTAGGGAGAATTCGCCGTAAGCCTTGAAATGGGCGCGGTCGAAACGGACGTTGGCCTGGGCCTCGACGGCATTCCGCAATAGGCTTGGGACCTTGACCAGCTTTTCGTACGGCGTGTGGTAAACGAGCCTGATTTGAAACGCCACGCGCCGCTCCCGCATGCGTTTGAAATTGCGAATCCGGGTATTCAGCAGATCGCTGTTCGCGCAGATGATCTGCTCGCCGTCGAGACTGCGGATGCGGGTGGTCTTGATACCGATGTGCTCGACCGTTCCCATGAGCTGATCGAAAATGATGAAATCGCCGGCCACGAAGGGCTTGTCGAAAGCGATGGACAGCGAGGACAACAGATCGCCCAGTATCCGTTGCAGCGCCAGCGCGACCGCGACGCCGCCGATTCCGAGACCGGCCGCCAGCGCCGTGATATCCACGCCGAAATTTTGCAGCGCGAGCAGCAGCGCCAGCGACCAGACCGCCAGTTGACTGAGCGAATTGAAAATCGACAGCGCTCCCAGGCTGGTTTGGTCACGCTTGGTTTTTTTGCCCAAATAGTCGAAGACCCAAACTCTGAGGAAGTAGCTCACCCAGGTGGAAACCTGGAAGAGCAGCGTGACGATGGTCAGTTTGCGTATGATGCCGCTGAGCGTCGGATCCAGGTGCAGCAGCAGCGTCGACGCAAACACCGAGACCATGAGTAAAAAGACCGTGCGGGTTTGCCGGACGCCGGCAAAGAACTCACCGATCAGAACGTTTTGCCGACGCTCGAGATAACGCTGCAAAGCAGAGATGAGAAAATTCCGGACGAACACCAGCAGGCTGAACAGCCCGGACACCGCTACCAGCGCCAAACCCCAGTCGCGCACCCGGTTGCCGTTCAATTCCGTATCCAGGACCAACTCCGCCAGCTCGCGCCAGCTTCGGTGCTCGGTACGGTCGTTGACCGACTCGACGACTTTTTGGAGCAGGCCGCGGGTCTTTTCGAGATAAGCGTCCTGATCGCGCAAGTGGTCGATCAGCGATTCCACCGATTGGTGCTGCTGTTCCAGCCAGCGCGCGGAACTTCCGCCGTCGCGCTCCGAATTGGAAAGCTTGTTCTCGATCGAGATCAGTTGCTTTTTCCAGTCCTGGAGCAAAAGAATCACGGCGCGTTCGGTCTGGTCGAGCGCGGCCAGGGCGTCGACCGCTTCCTCCTTCCATTTCACCCATTCCACCGGCTTGCCGATACCGTTGACGACGGCGTGGCGCCGCTGCCAGGCCATATTCCACGTTCCGATCAACTCCACACGCTTGTTTAAACCGGAAATCTTCGTTTCCAAGGATTCCTTGGCCAAGCGCCGCGCTTCGACCTCTTCCGACAGCTCCCCGAGTTTGTCCAAGGGCGCGTTCGCCATACGCTGCCTCGCATCGTGCAGACGACTTTCGTTGGCGATCTGCTGGCCGTCCATTCTTCTCAATTCGCGCTTCAGTTCGAGTTCTTCCTTCTCGATTTGCTGCAGCCGCTCCTCAAGCTCCTTGTCGGTGAATTGTACGCGGCCGGCCAACAGGCTCAGGCGCCGTTCGAGCAGCTTCACGGATGCATCGGCAACGGTCAGCTTTCGTTTTTCCCTTTCCAGGTTCAATTCCCCGAGCCGCAGCGTCTCCTCGGCCTGCTTAAGTTCCCACCGGGCCGATTGCAAACGCAGGGAATCGAGCTCCCTGTCTGACGAAGCGGCTTTCTCGCCCTCGTCGGCGGCCAGTTCCTTTTGCTTCCCGGCCACAGCCGCCCGCGCCTGCTCGACCTGAGCGTTAGCCTGATCGACGGCGGCTCTCAGCGCGGACAGGCGCGCCGTTTGTGCGCTCAACTCGGACGACGCGTTATCCAGTTCGCTCACCGGCACCGGATCATCGCTGGTCTCGAGCGTTTTCGCAGCTTCCAGGTATTTCCGCTCCTCGACCGCCAGCGTCTCGATTTCCTGCTGCGCCGCGAGCTGCCGCTCGAAAACGGAATCAAGCTGTTTCAGGGTTTCCAGCTGCTGGTTCAGTACGGCCGCCCTGTCCGATCCGGATGCGGATCCCGCATCCATGGCTTTTCGGACCGACTCCATGGCGGACGCCACCTCTTGTCGGCCGGCCTTGATGCGATCGACCGGATTCAAGGCTTCTTCTGCCGAAAGAGCCGGTTTCGCCGCCTCGGCCTCGCCCGGCGCCGGCTGAGCCGTCTCCTGAGCCAGCGCAGATTGGGCCAGCCAAAAAACAAGCATCCCCAGCGACAAATCGATTACGGATCGATATAGGGTTCTTTTTGAAGGACCCATTAAGTACCCCCCATTTTGATAGCGTTTATTGGTTCGAATTAATGCGTTTGACGTGACGGCGTGATGCCGGACGCTACATGTTGCAAAGCGTTTTGGGTTGCAGTACCTCGTACGATCTTGAACAGGGGCCGATCAATAATGTTCGGGAGCGGAATTTATTAATCAGGCCCGTAAATACCCTCCTGGTATTTCGGGCCGCCGCCCAGGCCGGTACACGCCCGGCCTGGGCTCACGCGGCTTGTCGCCGCGCCGGGGCATCCCTGCCCCGGATTAACCCGCGGCCAGAGGCCGCCCCACCAGCCGGCTCGTCAGCATCCCGCATCCTCGGCATCGTCGGTGAGGAACCGCAAACCCGCTTCGATGCATTCGGCATCGTGAACCGGCTTGGGCTTGACGCGCGACATATCCATCATGCCGGCGACCCGTTGCAGGCTGGAAAGGATGAGAGTCTGCTCCCAGTCGTTCAATTGCCGGAAAGCGGCCACGAAGTCGACATGCAGCAGCGAGGGCGCATGCCGGAGTGCCTCCCGGCCGGAGTCGGTGAGGGTGATGGTCAGGCGCCGCTTGTCTTCCGCGCTGCGCTCGCGCCGGATCAGGGCCTTGAGCTCGAGGTGGTCGAGCACCGTGGTGATCGTCCCTTGACTCAGATTGACCGCCTGGCTGAGTTGATTGGCCGTCAAAGGCCCTTGTTTCGTCAAGGCGCGCAAAACCATCAACTGAGAGCCGGTCAGTCCCACCTTTTGCAACTGCTTGGATTGCAGATCGAGCGCACGGACGATGCGCCGGAGCTCTATCAATACTTGTTCGTTAATTTCCATACGCTAGAACATTTTCCAGTTTGGCGTAGCGCCCGAGGTAGGTCGGCAATCCCTTGCCGACACAACGGACTTGTCGGCAAAGGATTGCCGACCTACAAATTGTTCTTTAATTCCCATAGGCTAAAACGTGCTCGAAATCAGGCCATGGCTTGGGCCAGACGGCGGAATTGCAGGCTGTATAAAGCCTGAAGATAACGCTGGGTCTCCCGGCGCTCCAAGTCGGTCACGTGGCGCCAGAAGCCGTAGACTCGGGACAAGGTCATCATCCGCTCGGCATAGTGCTGCCAGGTATAGCGTTGGGCAACCCGCGCGAGCGCTCCCTCCGAGATTCGCGCCCAGTATTCCGGCTCGTTGCGCGCTCTGGCAAAGAAACGCGCGATGCGTTCCGCCGCCGCATCGCCATGATTCGGATCGACGTGAAAGCCGGATAGTCCGTCCTCGATGATCTCCGAAGGCCCGCCGAAGCAGGTGGCGAAACAGGGGAGGCCCGAAGCCATCGCCTCGATCACCGTAAGTCCGAAGGCCTCGAACAAGGCCGGCTGGACGAAAGCCCCGCGGCTGTCCGCCACGTAGCGATAAAGCTCGCCGGCCAAGTTTTTGGGCAGTCTGAGGCCCAGCCAGCGCACCTGCCGGTCCAGCCCGTACCGGTCGAACAAGGCGTGCACGCGCCGGATCTGTCCGATTTCCTCGGTGTCGGAAGAACGTTCCGGATCCACGTAACCGGAAATCACCAGCAGATTGGCCTCCCCGCGCAGCTTCTCGGAAGCGCCGAACCATTCCACCAGTCCGGCGATGTTCTTGATGTGGTCCAGCCGCGCCATGGTGAACAGCAGCGGCTTGTCCCGCTCATGCAGGACCCCGCGTGCGTCGGCCTTCTCCGCCTCGCCGTAGATCAGCTCCTCTATTTCTGCATGCAGATGGGGCAGGCGCCGGTCGGCGGCGGTGTAGGGGAAATAAGCCGCCGCATCGGCGCCCGGCGAAACGATGTTGAACTTCGGATCATAGACGTCTATCCCGTTCACGACCCGAAACAACTTGGGCATGGTAAACGCCGCGTGACTCTCGTACTGCCCCACGCTGTCGCGGGTACCCGCTATTTCCTGATAGCTGCTGGCGATGATGAAGTCGGCCGCGTTCATCGCGATCAGGTCGGCGGTGAACTGGCAGGAAAAATGGTATTGGGATTCGTTATCCTGCCAGAACAGATCGGAATGGCAATACTTGGTCTTTTCCAAGGCATGGGCGATGTTGCACTGGGTCACGCCCAGGCGTTGCGACAGAAGGGTCGCAACCAGATTGCCGTCCGAGTAGTTGCCGACGATCAAGTCGGGACGCCCGCCGAGCTCCGCGAGCAGCTCGCGCTCCGCGTCCAGGGTATAACGCTCCAGATAAGGCCAGACCTCGAACCGGGAAATCCAGTGCGTCACGATCTCGCCGGACACGTTGCGGAAAGGTACCCTGAGTATCCGGGCGTTGCACGTTCCGGAAATGGGCTCGAGCCGCTGGTCGCAGCTGGTCCCCTCCGCCTGCGGTATCAACCGCGTCACCACCACGATTTGCGGCTCGATGTCGAGCCCCTGCTCGAACAGGCGGGAACGCATTTCGGTCTCCAGGGCGCGCACCTGATCGAGGATGTAGACCACCTGCCCGCCGGTGTCGGGACGGCCGAGCACATTGGCCTGACCGAAATAGCCGTGCGGCGAAATGATCGCCAGCGAGAAGACCATGGGCAAACGCGCGAGAAAGGTTTCCAATCCACGCGGATCGGGCGCCTCGAGGAGATCCTGAAGCAGGCTCATGGTGTCGCGGATGCGAGAGACCTCGCGCCCCCAGCCGGTCTCGAACCCTAGGGCGCGCAAGGCCGCCGCCACTTCCTCCCAGGTCGCCGAAGGCTCGTGGCCGGCGAGCATGTCGTCGGCCTGGCGCAAGGCCCTGCGCAAGTCGCGAACGCTCCTGATCTGCTCGTTGAGCATCAGGGTCTGGCCACGGAACGAGTGAATGCTCAGAAAATTCAAGATGCGTTCGCCGCCCTCGCCCAATTCGTCGAACAGTTGCCGGGACAGATGTTTGTTCAAGAACTCCACGCCGCGGCCTATCGATCTCGCCTCCTGGAGCTTTGGAAACTCGCGGGAGAACGGCCCGAAATCGATTTCCAGCAGCCATTCGTCTATATCGTGCTGCCTCGTCGCCAAGCCTTCCTTGAAACGCAGAAAGTCCTGCACCGTCACCTCCTCGACCGTCAGCCCTTCGAGCGCGATGCGCACATAGCGCCAGGTGGCGATGCGAAGCCGGATGGCAAGATAGACCCAGGCGTCGTTAAGCGCGGCCTCCTGAGTAAAGCGTATGGTTTTTGCCAAGGGCGTTTGCTTTAGCCCCTCGGGCGCATCTTCCGCGGTGCAAACGTCGGCGAAAGCGTCGCAGAGATCGGAACGCTGCAAAAAACCGCGCTCCAGTTTTCGAATTTGATGGAGCACCCGATGGCCCACGGTGGGGCTGGCGTCCAGAAACGCGCGCAATTGCACGATCAAATCGTCGCCCCGCGTTTTTTCAGTCATAAGCGTTTCCACTGATCCGGTCTCTTTTATTTTGATGTCAAATAATTATTCAGCTTGCACTTCCTGTCAATTCTGGAGCCTCGTCCGCACCCACCATATCATTAACATATGGTTATCTTGTCATCCGCAATCAACGAGGTTGACAAATCCCAACAAACATTTTGAAATCAAATTATGAGCCATCATCAGAAATCGATCCAACTCGGTGCGGGAGATCATTCATGAAAGCAGTCATTCTTGCCGGGGGTCAGGGAGTACGGCTAAGACCCATTACCGAGAACATACCGAAACCGATGGTCACCGTGCTGGGCAAGCCGATCATGGAGCACATCGCGCGGCATCTCTGCTCGTACGGTTTCACCGATTTGCTGGCAACACTGCATTACCGGCCCCGCGCCATCCGCGACCATTTCGGAGACGGCGGCGATTTCGGCGTGAACCTGCACTACACCCTGGAACACAAGCCGCTGGGAACGGCCGGCTCGGTCAAGCTCGGCGCGGATTTCCTCGACGAGACGTTTCTCGTCATCGCCGGCGATGCGCTGACGGATTTCGATCTCGAAGCCTTTTGGGCCTTTCACAAGGCCAAGGGCGCAAAAGTCAGCCTGTGCCTGAAACGGGTGTCGGACCCCGGCGAGTTCGGCGTCGTCGTAACCGGCGAGGACGACCGCGTGGTCCGTTTCCTGGAAAAACCAGGCCTCAGCGAATTGTGCAGCGACACCGTCAACACCGGCATTTACCTCATAGAACCGGAAATCCTGGAGGCGATACCCGAGGACATTCCATACGATTTCGCCAGCGACCTTTTTCCGAAACTCCTGGAACAGGAGATTCCGTTGTTCGCCTATGTCGCGGAAGGTTACTGGAGCGATATCGGCACCCTGGATCAGCTCAAGCAGTCGCACTGGGACCTGCTCGACGGAAAGGTCCGTCTGCCGCTCGGCGGAAATCTCATCGGAGAACGGATATGGCTTGGCGACGGCGCGCGGATCGCCAAGGACGCGGAGCTCGGCTCGCCCTGCTGGATAGGCGACAACGTACGGATCCGATCCGGCGTCAAAATCGGCGCGTATTCCGTCATCGCGCCGGACGTCGAAATCGACGCGAGGGCGACCGTCAACCGCAGCATCGTCATGAAAAACTCGTTCGTCGGCGAGTCGAGCGACCTGCGCAACTGCATCGTCGGCGGCAGCACCGTCATCGAGGCCCGCTGCGAGATCGGCGACGACGCGATCATCGGCTCCCGCTGCCATCTCGGACGCCAGGTCGTGGTCATACCCGGCGTTTCGATCTGGCCCGACAAGGAAATCAACAGCAACACGACGATACGCGAAAACCTGGTCTGGGAATCGCTGCTGCGTCCTTCGATTTTCGGATCGCGCGGCGTCAGCGGCCTGGCCAATCTCCACATCACGCCGGAATATGCGGCGGCGCTGGGCAAGGCCTTCGGCAGCTGGATTCAGCGCGGCGCCCGAGTGGCGGTCGCCCGCGATGCGCACCCATTCTCCCGGCTGATCAAGCGGGCGTTCATCTCCGGTCTTCTGGCGGTGGGCGTCAATATCGACGACCTGGAAGAGGCCAGCCTGCCGGAGACGCGCTTCATCACCTGCTTCGGCCGCCATTTGAGCGGCGGCGTCCATATCCGCATTTCGGACGAGCACCCCAGCGTGGCCGTCATCGAGCTTTTCGACACCGACGGTTTGCCTTTGCTGCGCAGCGCGCGCCGCAAGATCGAAGCGATGTTCTACCGGGCCGAGTTTCCCAAGGTGTCCATCGAGAACGTCGGTAACCTGACTTATCCCGGCCGCGTCGACGAACGATATGCCGAACACCTTCGCCAGCATCTCAGCCGATCCGCCACCCAACCCTGGGTCGATCGCGTACTCCATTACTGCCGGGAAGGCAATCTGGCGCGGATACTCGGCGACCTGCTCGGCAGCAACGGCTTGCATCATCTCGAGAGCGAATGTAGAGAAAATTCGGATGTCTCCGCCATACCCTACGAACCGATCGCGGAGATCGCCAGGCTCAACCGGAAGATCGCCCTGATCATCGAGCGAAGCGGCGAACAACTAACCTTGGTCGACGAATTGGGAACGATACACCGGGCGGAACGGACGCAGGAGCTCCTGACCGCAGCCTTCATCATCGGCGCTCCGCCCGAGGAGCCGGTCTTCCTGCCGCCCGATCATCCGAAATTTCTGGCCGAGCTGGCGGACGCCAGAGTGCGGCGACTGATCATTACGCACAAGGAGCCGGCGGCCCAACTGAATGCCGTCAAGAAAGCCATGCAATCCGAAGGCGTTTGGCTGCATTTCGTCCACTTCTATCTCGGCTATGGCGCGGTTGCGGCGTCTCTTCGGCTGCTCGAATTCCTCGGCAGGGAACACCTGACCCTGCACGATTTCGAGCGCCAGATCCCGATCAGCCATTGCCGGCGCCTGATTCTACACTGTCCCTGGGATCACATCGGGCGCGTGATGCGCGAACTGAGTCAACGACCGGAAGCTCGCATGAATGCCGCCCCCGAAGGCGTGCGGCTCGATCTGGACGGCGATTGGGTTTACGTATTGCCGAGCGCGGACGCCCCGCAATTGGAAATCAGCATGGAAGCGTCCAACACCGCGCGGCTCGTGCAACTGGAACAAGAGGTCAGCCAGCGCGTACGGAGTCTGATTCCATGAGCGCGGGCGTTCCGTTCTTATTCGCGTCCGACCTGGACGGCACGCTGCTGCCCAATACCGGCAAACTTCCGGACTCCGGCTGCCTGGAGCGGACCCAGGCGCTTCTTCGGACTCTGCTCGAAGCCGACTGCCCTATCTGCGTCGTCAGCGGACGCTATCTGGCTCTGGCCAAGCAAGGGCAGGCCGTGTTCCGGCTGCCGCAGCCGACCTGGTGGATCTGCAACGTCGGCACCGAGGTTTACGATCAGACGGGCGCGCAGGATCGCGAATGGCAAAGCCGGCTCGGACCGCCGCTAGACCGCGAAGCCTTGCGCCGGTCGCTTTACAGGATCTCGCGCCTGGCGCCTCAGGAGCCGCAAAAGCAAGGACCGCACAAGTTCAGCTTCTATTACCCGGAGCCCGTCAGCCGGGAGCTGCTGGCGGAAATCATGTATCGGGTCCGGGCGGTGAGAAACGATTTGCAGATGATTTCCAGCATCGAGGAATCCTCCGGACGGGCTTTGCTCGACATCATTCCCGCCAATGCCGGGAAATCCCACGCCTTGTGGCACGTCGCCGAGCGCTATGGCTTGGCCGGCGACCGCATCTTCTTCGCGGGCGATTCCGGGAACGATCTCGACGCGCTGCTCTCGGGCGTGTGCGGCGTTCTGGTCGGCAATACTCCGGCAGACGTCCGGGCTCAGGCTTCCGAGCAGCAAAAGCGTAACGATAGCGCCCGATTGTTTATCGCCGACGCGTTCTACGGCGACGGCATCATCCAAGGACTTCGCCACTACGGATTATGGCCGCTCGCTGCGAGCGGCTCGAAGGCCAAACGAGACACCCAGCGGTAGCAGCGATGCGGATTGCCTTCTTCTGCCCCCATAGCGACCCCCTGGCCGTAACCGGCGAACCGGATGCGGGCGGACAATGCATTTACGAGGCTCGCGTGGCGGAACAGCTCGCCCGCCAGGGACACGAGGTTCGGGTCTACACCCGCCGCTGGGGCGGGAAAGCGGTGCGCCAGGACATTTGCGACGGCGCCACGATCTTCCGCTATCCGATGGGGCCGGATGGCTTTCTCCGCAAGGAGGACATGGGCCCCCATCTCGCGGAATTCGTCGAGCATACGCTATTCAGGCAGACCACCTGGCTGAGGCATGCCGATGCCATCCACGGCCACTATTGGGACGGCGGCGCAAGCGCGCTCATGGCGAGTCTCGCTCTCGGCAAGCCCTTGCTGTTTACCAGCCACTCCCTGGGGCTCCTGAAACGGGACCGCGTACCCGATCCCACCCCGGACGGCTCGAAGTTCCGCTACGATGTTCGAATCCGCGCGGAAAAAAAGATCCTGGACGCGGCCGATGCCGTCATCGCGCTCAGCCGGACCGAGCGGGACGCGTTGACGGGGCGCTACGGAGCAAGCGCCGAGAAGGTCCGCATCGTTCCGGGAGGCGTGGACACGGAAGTATTCCACCTGTGCCTGGAAAAGACGAAGCTTCAACGCCAGCTCGGCTTCAGCTCCGACTACCTGCTGTTTACGGTCGGCCGGCTCGATCCCCGCAAAGGCTTTCTCGAGCTGATCGAGGCCATTCCCCAGGTCGTCAAAACCCTGCGGGAAACCGGCAAAACCGTGACTTTCCTGATTCCGATCGGCCCGGAAAAGCCCTCGCCCGACGAATCGGCCTATCGCGACGCCCTGCTCGGGCGGGCGAACGAGCTTCGGATCGCGGACGCCATCCATTGGTTTCACCGCCTGACCGATCAGGAACTGTTTCAGTATTACGCGGCGGCCGACCTGTTCCTCTGCCCTTCCCCTTATGAGCCTTTCGGGCTGGTGCTGGTCGAGGCCTTCGCTTCCGGAACCCCGGTGATCGCCACGCCACACGGCGGACCCACCGATATCGTTACACCCGGCGTGAACGGTTATCTGGCCGATCCCGCGGACCCTCCCGCATTCGCCGCCCGCATTCTCGACGCCCTCTTGGCACCCGAGAACGAACGCCGCCGCATGCGCGCCGCCGCGGCCGAAAGAGCCCGGACCCGCTACGCCTGGCCGTCGGTCGCGTCCGCCATAGCGGACGTTTATCGCTCGATTCGGGACGACGCCCATGCCTTACGTTGACAGCCAAGGCGTTCGCATCCATTACCAGGCGGAAGGCGAAGGACCGCCGCTGGTGCTGCACCACGGATTTACCAGCAGTTCCGAGGCGTGGCGCCAGTTCGGGTATGTCCGGGCACTGTGCCGCGATAACCGGTGCATTCTGCTCGACGCCCGCGGCCACGGCGCCAGCGACAAGCCGCACGACCCGGCTGCCTATGCGCTGCCGAACCGGGTGGCGGACGTCGTCGCCGTGCTCGATGCCTTAAAGATCCCGAAAGCGAACTTCCTCGGCTTTTCGATGGGCGGCTGGATTGGCTTCGGCATGGCGAAATACGCGCCCGAACGCGTCGACGCCCTGCTCGTCGTCGGAGCGCATCCCTATGCCGACCAAAGCTGGGACGCCTTCCGGCACATCGACGGCGCGGACCCCGGAGCTTTCCTCACCGCTCTCGAGTCCGTCCTGGAACAGCGCATCCCGCCGGAACTGAGGCCACTTGTGCTGGCCAACGACCTGCGGGCGCTCGCGGCCGCTGCGCAAGAGCGGCCGGCACTGGAAGACGTCCTCCCGACCATGGCCATGCCGTGCCTGCTCCTCGTCGGGGAGGAAGATGCGAGATATCCGGCCGTCCGGGAATGCGCCAAACACATCGCTCACGCCGCCTTCGTCCCGTTGCCCGGTCTCAAGCATACCGAAAGCTTCGTCCGCAGCGATCTCGTTCTTCCGCATATCAAACGGTTTTTGGAAACTGAACGCGGCTTACCGACTCAAGAGTAACGCCACAAAAAACCTGAACTGCGACGGCAGGCCTCGAAATCTGCCACGTGTGGCGGATGTAACCGTGACGCGAACTCCCCGCCCCATGCTCGTCCGTTCAATTACCGTAAAGCCATCGGCTCTTTTTTTGCGTCCTGCCTAATGCGAAAATGAGCGCCCGTTCAGATGAATATCGCTATAGGGCACCTCGAAAAACTTCGAGGTGCTCGTACGGGGCAGGGATGCCCCGTCGTTTTCAGCCGCGTAAGCAGTTGAAAACGTAAGCCAAGCCCAAACCGCGTTTGGGCTTGGCGAAGAGAAAAACCGCCGGGAAGGCGGTTTTTCGAGGTCCTCTATAGGGTTGATGAAGGTGATTACGACTTCGATGGGCGCGTCCAATGAGCCGAGGGAACGCCTCAAAATCCAAGATGTTTCAAGATGTGGGCTATAGGCTATAGTTCGGTCGCCGTCCGCAAGACATCCGAAACGGGTCTATGTGCGCGCACCCATTACACCTCTGAAATAAAGCCGAACTGGATGGCCCCGCTCCAGATCCTCCACTTCTTCCTGTTCGCCCTCGGGCACTTTTGAAAAGCCATCCGGCGGGTGCGCCGCAACTTAGTGCCAAGTAGCTCCCGTGATGTTCAACTTTAATGCTTCCCTACCGCCCCGGGTCCCGGGCCGCGTTATCCCCGGCCTGGCCCCAATGCAGCCGGACATTGCACCGGCTTTCCCGCTCGCTGGCGGAACGCCGTACGTGATGCATCGAGGTTTCGGCGCACGGCGACCGCGTCCGGCCGGGGCGGACATGCTCGCGGTGCGGCCGGTCGCGCAGCTGTCCACCCGGCGTTGCCAGCCGCAACCCTGTCCGCTGAAACGGCAGGAGGGAAAAGCATGAGCACGGCTGAGCGCGATATACCGGCATCGCGCCCCGACTTCCAGGTCCTTTTCCAGTCCGTCCCGGCCTGTATTTTGGTGCTGGCACCCGACAGCCCGTATTTCACCATCCTGGCGGCTAGCGACGCCTATCTGCGGGCAACCAGGAAGCGGCGCGAGGAGATCGTGGGGCGGCCGGTCTTCGAAGTCTTCCCCGACAATCCCGACAGCCCGTTCGGGCCGGAGGCGAACAGCCGGGCCTCGTTTGAACGCGTGCTGCGGCACCGCCTCCCCGACGCCCGGGCCATGCGGCAGCACGATATCCGCAGGCCCGAACAGGGCGGCGGGTTCGAGGGCCGTTTCTCGAAATCCTCGAACACGCCGGTGCTCGATGAAAATGGCGATGTTCTCTATATCATTCACCACGTCGAAGATGTAGCCGAGCCAGTCCGGGCGGAACAAGAGCCTCGAGCCGAGACGTCGCCCGTCGACGCAGGGGGGAGGGAAACCGGGGCCGAGGCCCGCCCGGATGCGGCACACATCCGGCGTGAGGCCGACGCGGCCCGCGAGCGCGAGGAGTGTTATTCCGCCATCTTCGACAAGGCCCCCTTCGGCATGGCGCTGACGAAGATGCCCGAACGGACCCTCGTAGCCGTCAACGACGCGTTTCTGAAGATCTTCGAGTGCAACCGGGAAGAGGTGCTGGGCAAGAACAGCGGGCACCTGGGCATCCCGGACGTATGGTTACGGGGCCGGATAGCCTCCGAACTCCGGCAGCGCGCGGCAGTACGCGACGTGGAAATCACGCACAAGTCCAGGTCCGGGGCCAGGCTCGTTCTGTCGCTCAACGTTGATTGGGTCGGCATCGGCGGCCAGACGCTTCTCCTCAGCACCATCCAGGACATCACTGAACGCAAGCAGGTCGAGGAGTCGTTGCGACGGGAGCAAAGCCTGCTGGATAGTGTCCTGCGGACCACCGATGTGATGCTGGTCTTTCTCGATCGGCAGTTCAACTTCGTCTGGGTCAATCCGGCCTATGCCGAAACCTGCCGGATGAGACCGGAGGACATGGTGGGCAACAACCATTTCGCCTTGTATCCCAACGCGGAAAACGAGGCGATCTTCCGAAAAGTCCGGGATTCCGGCGATGCAGTGTTTTACAAGGACAGGCCCTTCGTTTTCCCCGATCAGCCCGAACGCGGCACCACCTATTGGGACTGGAGCCTGACGCCCGTCAAGGGTAACGACGGAGCGACTGCGGGCCTCGTCTTTTCGCTGCGCGAGACGACGAAATTCAAGCGGGCTCAGGAAGCATTTTGCCAGAGCGAAGAGCGTTTCCGCGCTCTGGTGATGGCCAGTTCCCAGACGATCTATCGCATGAGCTCGGATTGGACCGAGATGTATCAGCTTTACGGCCGGGATTTCCTAGCCGACACGGAAGAGCCGAGCCGAAATTGGCTTCAGAAATACATTCCCTCGGACGACCAGCCGCAGATCATCGCCGCCATCGGAGAAGCCATCCGGACCAAGAGCATTTTTGAGCTCGAGCATCGCGTCCGACGAGCGGACGGCAGCTTGGGATGGACGTTTTCGCGTGCGGTTCCGCTGATGAGTGCGGATGGCGATATCGTCGAATGGTTCGGTGCCGCCAGCAATATCACCGAGCGCAAACAAGCCGAGGAAGCATTGCGCGAGAACCGGGCCCAGCTCGAGGCGGAATTGCAGGACACTCAGCTCCTGCAGAGCATCAGCGCAGCGCTTCTTCACGAGGACGACATCCAGGCCCTCTACGAAAAAATCATCGATGCGGCGGCGCACATCATGCACTCGGAATACGCGAGCATGCAGATGCTCTACCCCGAGCGCGGCCGCGGCGGCGAGCTTCGGCTGCTGGCGTTCCGCGGGTTCAATCCGCAAGCGGCAAAGTTCTGGGAATGGGTAAGCGCTGACTCCTCGGATTCGACATGCGGCGCGGCCTTGCGCACGGGCCGGCGCGTCATCGCGCCGGACCTGGAGAACTGCGATTTCATGCAGGGCACCGAGGATCTTGCGACATATCTGCAAACCGGAATTCATGCCTGCCAGACGACGCCCCTGTTCTCGCGGAGCGGCAAGCTGGTGGGCATGATTTCCACGCACTGGCGCCGCCCGCACCAGCCGTCCGAGCGGGATTTGCGCCTGTTGGATATTCTCGCCCGGCAAGCCGCCGACCTCATCGATCGCAAGCGGGCCGAGGAGGCGTTACGCGAGAGCGAAGAGAAATACCGCACTCTGTTCGAGTGCATGGACGAGGGCTTCTGCACCATCGAGGTGTTGTTCGACGAAAGCGAGAGACCCGTGGATTACCGGTTCCTCATCGTCAATCCGGCTTTCGAGCGGCAGAGCGGAATTCGGGACGCGGTCGGCCGGCGAATACGGGAAATCGCTCCGTTGCTCGAGGAACACTGGTTCGAGATCTTCGGAAAGATCGCGCTGACGGGCCAACCGATGCGCTTCGAAAATTTCGCCGCGCAACTTCATCGCCATTACGACGTGTATGCGTTTCGGATTGGCGCGCCATCCGAAAGAAAAGTGGCGGTTCTTTTCAACGACATCACTCGGCGCAAACTGATCGAGGAGACCCTGCGCAAGGCCGACCGCCGCAAGGACGAGTTTCTGGCGATGCTGGCTCACGAGCTCAGAAACCCGCTGGCGCCGCTCCGCACCGGTCTGCACGTGCTGCGGAAGTCCGACGGCACGGGCCCTGCGACGGAACGCACCCAGACGCTGCTCACGATGATGGAACGGCAGGTGAATCATCTGGTCCGGCTGGTGGACGATCTCTTGGAGGTATCGCGCATCACTCAAGGCAAGATCGCCCTGAAAAAAGAGCGGGTCGATCTGGCGACCATCATCGGCCATGCCGTCGAAACCAGCCAGGCACTCATCGAGGCCGGCAACCACACGCTTGAAGTTTCGCTCCCGCCGGAACCCGTGTGCCTCGACGCCGATCCGGTGCGGCTCACTCAGGTGTTGTCGAATCTCCTTAACAATGCCGCCAAGTACATGGCAGCGGGCGGACACGTTTGGCTCCTGGCGGAGCGGCAAGGGCCGGAAGCCGTGGTGAGCGTCCGCGACGAAGGCATCGGCATCTCGGCCGAAATGCTGCCTCATGTCTTCGATCTGTTCACCCAGGCGGACCGTTCCATCGACCGGTCGCAAGGCGGGCTCGGCCTCGGGCTGTCCCTAGTGCGCCACCTGGTCGAGTTGCACGGCGGTTCGGTCGAAGCGAGGAGCGAAGGCCCCGGCCTGGGCAGCGAGTTCGTCGTCCGCCTGCCGCTGGCCTTGACGGGACGCTGATCGCCCCTAACGGCGATGGTCAGAACGAAGACCGCCGCCGTGCTCGCATCGCTTTCAATAAGGATTTTTTTAGGGTGGGTTTAGGCCGCGAGGCCGTAACCCACCGAGCGGCCTCGAACCGGTGGGTTACGCGGAGCCTGTCCTGAGCCTGTCGAAGGGCCTGTCCCGAGCGAAGCCGAGGGGCTAACTCACCCTGCGATTAGAGCGTTTTCCGAATCGGTGTAAGGGATTCGGATATGTAGGTCGGCAATCCCTTGCCGACGTATCGGCTCGGCGAAGGGCTTTGTCGGAAGGGCAGCTCTGGCGCTCCCAGAGATGCCGTTTGCGATTGGAAGGGTCGCGACTAAAGCGACCGTTTGCGATTGGGAAGGGATTGCCGACCTACGTTCTCCCCTCCTGGAACGAATCCGTACACCGGGATGGAAAACGCTCTAATGTTCACTTGAATGTCGGATGGAATAAGCCTTGAAACGGCATTCCTCCGTATACTGTCCGAAACCCTTCAAGGAAAATCCATGCGCGAAATCGAAACGCTGATTGCCACATTATCGGGCTGGGTATGGGGACCACCCATGCTCGCCCTGTTGGTGGGAACCGGGCTGTACCTGACGATATTGCTGCGCGGCGTGCAGTTCCGCGCCCTGCCCCGAGCCTTTAGCCTTATCTTCGCGAAGGATCACGGCCACGCCGGCGATATCAGCCATTTCGCCGCGCTGATGACGGCGCTTGCGGCCACGGTAGGCATAGGCAACATCGTCGGTGTTGCCACGGCCATCACCCTCGGCGGTCCCGGCGCGGTGTTCTGGATGTGGCTGACGGGTCTGGTGGGCATGGCCACCAAGTATTCCGAGGCGGTGCTGGCGGTCAAGTACCGCGAAAAGGGAGAGTACGGCATGCGCGGCGGGCCGATGTACTATCTGGCAAAGGGTGCCGGCCTGCCTTGGCTGGGCAGACTGTTCGCGGTCTTTACCGCGCTGGCCACCTTCGGTATCGGCAACATGACGCAGGCCAATTCCACTGCCAGGATACTCGAAAGCACCTTTCACATTACTCCACTCGCCACGGGGCTGGTGCTGATGGTACTGACGGCACTGGTGATCCTGGGCGGCGTCCGCTCCATCGGCCGGTTCACCTCGCTGCTGGTTCCGTTCATGATCGTCGGCTACATCGGCGCCGCGCTGGTGGTGCTGGTCCTCAATGCCGCCGAAATTCCGCATGCGCTGTACCTGATCTTTTACCACGCCTTCAATCCGATCGCGGCCGGTGGTGGCTTCGCGGGTGCTACCCTCGCCACCGCCATGCGTTACGGCATCGCACGCGGCGTGTTCTCCAACGAATCCGGACTCGGTTCGGCGCCCATCGCGGCAGCGGCCGCGCGCACCGACGGTCCGGTCAAGCAGGCGCTGGTGAGCATGACGCAAACCTTCATCGACACCCTGGTGGTGTGCACCATGACCGCCCTGGTGATCCTCACCGCGAACCCATGGATGCAAGACGTCAGTGCCGGAGAACTGACCAGCGCCAGCATGGCGGAAACGCTGGGCAGTACCGGGACCTTCATCGTCGCGCTCGCCACGGCGCTTTTCGCCTACTCCACCCTGATAGGCTGGAATTATTACGGCGAAAAAGCGGTGGAATACCTGTTCGGGCCGCGCTCCATCCGCATCTACCGCATCTTCTTCGTTGCCGCCGTAATCGTTGGCGCCACCACCAGCCTGGAATTCGTCTGGAACTTCTCCGACCTGATGAACGGCATGATGGCCATTCCCAACCTGATCGGCCTCCTATTGCTGTCGAAAGTCATCAAGGCAGAAACCAACCGCTATTTCAAACTGGAAAGCCGGCCTGAGAGCAGCGCGGCGCCTGAAACAGCCGCCAAGTCTTCGCCTAAGGCGCGACGGTCTGCTCGGGCAACATCGGGAGATCCCCGCACCTGACCGAACGGCGGCTCGCAAGTTTCGCCCAAAGCGGTCAACGAGCAAGAACGGCCGATCAGACCTGAATGTGGCCTCGCCGCCACCGGTATTTGCCGGTCCGCAGGAATTGGCCGAGTGCCGGCAGATTACGATGAGATTGATCAATGCGCGGCGTTCGACCTTATGCAAACCTTTGCCTTTGCATAATCGTCCAAATGCATGGGAGAAGACCTGATGTTGATCGCGTCATTAACCTTAATAGGTATTGTCGTTACCCGTGTTGCAAAATCGGTAACGCGTCTTTCGATCCATCGTTCAAGAAAAGCCTCGGACGGCCATCTAAAGAATCTTGCGCCTTCGCCGAAAGCGAGAAGCCGCAAAGCCAATCAGCGCTAGGCCCGATGCGATACCGAACAGGCTTGCGATTCGTGTCGTCAAGCGCTCTACGCCGGAGTCGGCGCCGACATTGAGCGGGATTCTCAATGTGTCTTGATGCGGAACGGCACCTGCGCCGCCCTTGATCAAGTAGATCGCGTAATGCCCATTCGTATCAAGGTCAAAATGCGATTCGATGACACCTCTGGAATAGGTTTTGGCGAGAACCTCCGAGATGGTGCGAAGATCCTTGAAGTTCTCAGCATGGCTTTCATCGCCACCCGTAAACTCCTGTTCGACGATCCGGATGCCGATAGGCATGCTCCTCGGTTCGTTACCCACCAGATCCGCTGTAAAAAACACCTTGCCGGGTGTTGGTATATCTTGGCAGTACGAGCGGAACAGCTCTTTCGTTAATCTTGCATCCTGGTTTTCGTCGGACGGTCGGAGATGCACGCTGAAATAGACAGACGCTCGGCCGGGGCGTGGCGTCGAGAAAGGACTCCCGACCTACAGGGTGCTACAGTCGTAGGTCGGCAATCCTTTGCCGACGAACCCGTTGGCCCAACTGTACCGTCGGAAAAGGATTTCCGACCTACTCGCAAGTACCCGTACAGTAGGTATGAAAATGCTCGAGCGGGGAGCTCCCCAGGTGGTCGGAAATGATGTGATAGGCGTGGCCGCCCCGGATGAGGTACGCCGGTACGTTGCCCTTATCGGCATAGACGAAGGCGCTGACGATCTGGTTCTCACCGTCCAGTTCGGCGATCGGGCGGAGCCTGTCCTGGTAGAGGAAGCCTTGGACCGGAGTCCCGTTCACCTGCTTGCCGATGCGCCGGTGTTGGCCGTCGATCCGGTAGTCGATCACCGTGCCGGCTGGCAGGGTGACGTGCCTTAAGTTGCCGAACAGGTCATAGGTAAAGCCAGTGACCAGCCCGCCCACCGTTTTCGATGTCAAGTCGCCGTTGGCAGTGTAGGTATAAGTTCGCGATCGATGCCTATGCGGAGTTTAATCGAAGGGCACTTCGTGGCTCACCGCATTCAATGCAGATTCTTCTGACCAGTGATTTTAAACTCCGGCAAATCTTCTAAACATTCCGTAACGATAAATACCGAAAGATCCGGAATGTTAATTGTATATTGCTTCTCAGAATTCCTATTATTTTTTTTAAGAATAGCATCAAATCCGAACACCTGAACACGAGTATAAGGGTTATGGCTTGGCTCCTTTTCAAGCATAACCATTACATCGTTAGCTTTTCTGACCATTGAAGGACCAAGCTCAGAAAATATTACTTTCTTATTAGGTTCGCTGACCTTCTCGAAAACATAAATAACTTCATCAACCGCTTCGTCAGCATTAATAGCAGGAAAAATACCGTAAATAAATCCGCGTTTCGAGCTCTTTTCCTTTGAATATGAGACTACCCAGTTTTTTGGACGATTAACAATAGCACTTCCAACGAAAATCGTGTCATATATCCTCAAATATTTCTGGACAAATAAAGCACTCCTGTCGATGTCAAACGATGCCAACGAAATTATGCACACTGCGACAAGAAGAACGAAACTCCGCCGAATTTTCATAGAGCAAGAAATTTGGTTGCGATCTTTAAGGGTCTTTGAATGTTGGGACGGGGTCAGCAAGAGCTCCTCCAGCATATGTCCCAGGAACCTGTGCGCCTTTCAGCGCAGCGTCTGCTGCTGATTTCGTCAGGTCCTTAATCGCATCAGAGGTTGCATTTGGGCAATAATTCTTCGGGATTGGTTTGCCCGCTAGAATGTTGCTCATCACTTCATCGTCGTCACGTTTAGCCTTCTTCACGCGTTCCGCGTCTCGCATACCTTCTGAGTACGCGTCGATAAAATCATAAATTGCTTTTCCAGCAGCAATAACAACGACAGCGGCCGCTATTTGCTGAAAAAGTTGCCCATCCGAGTCGATCCAATTCACCGGGTCATTCAAGACATATCCGTATAAGTTAGTGTCCCCGCCGGCAAACCTTATCGGATCCTTCGTCGTCCAGCGCCCCGTCTCCGGATCATAATCCCGCGCGCCGAAACGGACCAGGCCGGTGTCGCGGTCGTAGAGGCCGCCGGCATAGCCGAAGGGCTGGAAGCCGGGGTTCGTGTCGAGGATGACCTGGCCCCAAGGGTCGTAGTCCAGCCGCTGCATCACGGTGCCGTCGGCCGTGTTAACGACGAGCCGGGGGCTACCGAGGTGATCCGTGAGGATCCGGTAGGTGTTACCGCCCCGGATCAGGTAGGCCGGCACGTTGGCCTTATCGGCATAGACAAAGCGGCTGACGATCTGGTTCTGGCCATGCAGTTCCGCGATCGGGCGGAGCCTGTCCTGGTAGAGGAAGCCTTGGACCGGAGTCCCGTTCACCTGCTTGCCGATGCGCCGGTGTTGGCCGTCGATCCGGTAGTCGATCACCGTGCCGCCCGGCTGGGTCACCTGCCTTAAGTTACCGAAACCGTCATAGCGGAAGCCGGTGACTTGCCCGCCCACCGTTTTCGATGTCAAGTCGCCGTGGGCGGTGTAGGCGTAGGCGGCTCCGTTGTAGCTCGTGAGCCGGTCCTGGGCGTCGTAGGTGGCGACTTCGACACCGTTGACGGTGGTCCGGTTGCCGTTGGCGTCATAGCCGTAGGTGGCCTGGACGGCTCCGTTCTGCCTGACTTCAGCTCGTGTAGATACCGTATTAGCGTCAGCGTAATGCGCCGAATGGACCGCTCTCATACGGCGGAAGGGTTATCCGGGCGCTCCCCGGACAACCGTTTGCGATTGGGATACGCGAGTACGCTATTTCGCCCTACGCGGGCTAACCCTTTTACGGGTTGATTACGCTCGTTGCAATAGCTTTTATAGTCTGCTGTTGTTGTGTTTTGAACTCATCAAAATTGTCTTGACTTCCGTGATACTCAACTAAAATCTTGCTTGCTTGCACTTTGCAAAATACGTGGAACTGCCGATTATCCAAAGTCTCTGAAGTACCTTCGAACTGAATGCATGTTACAGGCACGCCATTCTCAATATAGGAGTATTTCTTATAGTTCTCGCAGTTTATTCTTGCACACAACTTACTTAATGCTTCTGATAATCGGTCAATATCAAATTTTGCATCTCCAATCATAATATAGCTTTCATTAGGGAAGGTTGTTTTAGATGTGTCAAATTTACCGATTAATATAGGCTGATCATTCGAAATTGAAAATAAAGATGAATCAGTATTTGGGAAAACAAAATAATCATCATCGACAAATAGCTTTATGTTACGCCAACAAATCTCTTTTCCTATCCACATTTTCCAACCATATCTTAAGATATGGTTGGAAAAGTAGTTAACTAGAAACGCGACCCCAATTACGATCAAAACCTTAGCGATAGAATTCGAGTTAATTGTCATGCTCATTAATTAATTGCTTAGATTAAGGGCAGCGCTTTGAGGCTATCTTTGGCAATTTGTTACCGAAATTGAATTCAAGCTTCTTGCTAGCAACACCGAATTCTGATGCATCTTTTGCTAGCTGCTTTGTGGCATCTTGGTATTTATCGTCTGCTTTTTCAGCATTGTTTGGCTCCCCTTTTAATAACTTATCTAGCTCTTGATGTCTTTGTTTCCCTGCGTCATTTGCTTTCTTTGCTGCATTTTGTGCGGTCATAAGATTATCTATGACGTTATAAATTGCATAGCCAGTAGCAATAATACCAATGGCTGCCGCTGGGGATAATGTGCCTTCGGCATCAATAGAATTTATCGGATCATTCAATACATATCCGTATAGGTTGGTGTCCCCACCGGCAAACCGAATCGGATCCTTGGCCGTCCAGCGTCCTGTTTCCGGATCGTAATCCCTTGCGCCGAAGCGGACCAGGCCGGTGTCGCGGTCGTAGAGGCCGCCGGAAAAGCCGAACGGCTGGAAGCCGGGATTCGTGTCGAGGACGACTTGGCCCCAGGCGTCGTAGTCCAGCCGCTGGACGACGGTGCCGTCGACCGTGTTGACGACGAGCCTGGGACTCCCAAGGTGATCCGAGATGATCCGGTAGGTGCTGCCGCCCCGGATCAGGTAGGCCGGCACGTTGGCCTTATCGGCATAGACAAAGCGGCTGACGATCTGGTTCTGGCCATGCAGTTCCGCGATCGGGCGGAGCCCGTCCTGGTAGAGGAAACCTTGGACCAGGGTGCCGTTCACCGTTTTACCGATCCGTCGGTTGCGTCCGTCGATCAGGTAGTCGATCACCGTACCGCCCGGCAGGGTCACCTGCCGTAAGTTGCCGAACACATCATAGCTGAAGCCGGTGACCTGCCCGCCCACCGTTTTCGATTTCAAGTCGCCGTTGGCGGTGTAGGCATAGCCCGCGTAGGATGTGCCGACGAAGGAGGCGCATCGATCGTGAACTCGAACGATGCGGTTCCTGCGTCACCGCATCCTACGCGGGCTTCATGGCGCTTGACCCGTATAACAGTATCTACGCCGGCTTATCGGCATAGACGAAGCGGCTGACAACTTGGTTCTGGCCGTTGAGTTCCGCGACCGATGCGCTTCGTGCCTCAGCGCAACCTATGCGGGCTGTTCCAGTAGTTGACGCAACTTGAAAAGAGCTTCATTTACAACCTTTTCGCTAATGGAGTCCAGAACACCATTATTTTTTTCAAGCGCATATGACCATGCCGACTCCAAATCTGAGATACAACTTGTAAATTGATGCTCCCAATCTGACTCCACTTTCGATAGTGCATCTCTCAAAAAAATAAGATCACCTATCAAAGCGCTCAAGCCAATTGTCCCTTTGGTATAGGAGTCAATCTGCTTATGCATTAATGCTAATTGCCGGATATCGTGTTCATTCACAGCTATCGCTTCCCTGGAATTACGGTAACAACGTCATTACCCTCAACTATTACGGTGATGTTATTGTCTGAGTTGTAAATTCTCGTTCGATCGGGAATAGGATCTGGCGAACGTTGGCCATTCTTAATTGTGTCTTCAATAACTGATGGTGTTAAACCACGATTCTGCATCTGATCTAGTGCATGTCCGCAATACCGGCGACCATTGACAACTGCATCCGGATTACGAGTTTGTTGATATGGAGCATTTTGTAACGGAAATCCATTTCTACCGCTTGGCGCACTTGCAGGGGGCGCAAATTTAGCCCCCCCCAAACCGGCGCCAAAACCACTGCCGCCACCACCGCCACCCCCACCTCCCGGACCGAATGGGCCAAAGGGGCTGGCAGGATCGGTGTTAACAAGCCCTAAAGGATCAACCCAATTGATCGGATCATTCAGAACATAGGCATAGAGATTACTATCGCCGCCGCGGAACCGTATCGGATCCTTCGCCGTCCACCGCCCCGCCTCCGGATCATAATCCCGGGCGCCGAAGCGGACCAGGCCGGTATCGCGGTCGTAAAGGCCGCCGGCGTAGCCGAAGGGCTGGAAGCCGGGGTTCGTGTCGAGGATGACCTGCCCCCAGGCGTCGTAGTCCAGCCGCTGCATCACGGTGCCGTCGGCCGTGTTAACGACGAGCCGGGGACTCCCGAGGTGATCCGAGATGATCCGATAGGTGCTTTCTCCTCGGATGAGATACGCTGGCACGTGGCTCTTATCGGCGTAGACAAAGCGGCTGACAACCTGGTTCTCACCGTCCAGTTCCGCGATCGGGCGGAGGCTATCCAGGTAAAGGAAGCCTTGGACCCGAGTGCCGTTCACCTGCTTGCCGATGCGCCGGTTGCGCCCGTCGATCAGGTAGTCGATCACCGTGCCGTCCGGCAGGGTCACCTGCCGTAAGTTCCCGAACACGTCATAGGTGAAGCCGGTGACCTGCCCGCCGACCGTTTTCGTTTTCAAGTCGCCGTTGGCGGTGTAGGCAAAGGCGGTCCCGTTGTAGATCGTGAGCCGGTCCTGGGTGTCGTAGCTGGCGACTTCGAGGCCATTGACGTGAGTCCGATTGCCGTTGGCGTCGTAACCGTAGGTGGCCTGGACGGTCCCGTTATGCTTAACTTCGGTGAGGCGACCCGCGAGGTCGTAAGTGTAGACGGTGGTGTCGATCTGGCCGTTGACGGTCTCGGTCTTTTGAGTGATCCGGCCGAGGGCATCTCGGGTGTAGCCAGTCGAAAAGACGGGGCTGCTGTCGACATTGGCCGTGTAGCCTTGCACCTCGCCGAAACCGCTGTAGGTGAGGCTGTCGGTCACCGTCCCGAGCGCCGTACCGGTCAAGAGACCGTTTTGGGCATGGCGAGTCAGGGTCAGGGCACCGGCGGAGGTCAGTAGACTATCGGCATCGTAGCCAAAACTGATCGGCGAGCCGTTAACCGAAACCGTCTTCACGCGGAAGTCGGTGTCGTAGGCGTAGCCGACCGTGCCGGCGATGGACCCGGTCCAGGCGGTTTGGGTGAGGAGCGCGCCGTCGTAGGCGTAGTTGAGCCCGAGGCTTCCCGGCGCGGTCAGGTTTTGGAGGCGCCCGGCCGCGTCGTAGGCGTAGGCGTACGTGGTCTCGCCCTGGGGCGCCGTCACCGTCTGGAGCCGTCCTCCCGCATCGTAGGCGAAGGTCACGGTCTCGCCGCCCGGCCGGGTGATCCGGGTGAGTTGCTTGTCCAGATTGTACTGGTAGCGGGTGGCCGGGTCCGTCGCCTCGACCGTGGGCGGGGTGTAGTGCTCGGTCAGGTCGAGGGGCGTGTAGTCGAAGAGGTGCGCGGGCTGGCCCGGCGGCAGGAGCGAGGTGAGATTGCCGTTGGCATCGTAGCCGAACTGCACGGACCGGCCGTCGGGCAGGGTTTTGAGGATCACTCGGCCGGCGAGGTCGTACTCGTAGCTCACCGTCCGACCGAGCGGATCGGTGACGGTGTGGAGCCAGCCTTGGCTCGGACCGTCGGCATAGTAGTCGTAATGTACCGTACGCGCATCCGAGCCTTGGCCCAGGATCACCTCCTGCAGGCGTCCGCGCACATCATAAGCGAACTGCTCCGGCTCCAGTCCCGGGATTTGGCGGCTCACCGGTCGGCCCCGATCGTTCACGACCGTGGTGAGGGTCCGTCCCACGGGAGAGGTGGCCGTGAAGATCCGGCTGAGGACGTCGAAGACCGTTCGGGAGGTTCGGCCGTTGACCGTTTGAGTCTCGCTGAACGTGGTGAGGCTCAGAAGATTGCCGGGATCGACCAGGGTGGCGGCGCGGTTCCGGGTCACCGTGGCCGTAAGGCCGCTCGGGGTTTTCACGGTAGTCGAGGTTGCCACCGGCGCTTGCATACCAAAGCGCGGATCGGGGCCCTCCAGGACCGTGGTGACGGTGTCGTCCGGAGCGGTGCCGATTTCCTCGCCGTTGGTTTGGAACAGGCGATCGAGCACCGTGCCGTCCGGATAGGTGTTGAGCTGCCGGCGATCGCCGGTCGCGAGATACTCCACCCCAAACGTGGTGGTCCGTCCCTCCGCCGTGGTCATGGCGGTGCTGAATCCGGAACTCCCTTCGGACCGGAGCAGCATCCAGCCGCCGCCCCCGGCGTTGACATCCTGGATCAACCGTCCCCGATCATCATAGGTAAAGGTATTCGTGTTCCCCTTCGGGGCGGTAAAGCCGGTGAGAAGGCCATCCGCGGTGTAGCTCATCGCGTGAGTTTCGCCGGCGGGATTCACAACCGTCGCGAGATAGCCGTTAGCATCTTGGGTCAAAGCGGTGCGCTGGCCATCCGGGGCGACAATGGCCGTGGGGTTGCCCGCTGCGTCTCGCTCAATGGTGGTCACATTACCGTCAACGTCCGTGACCGAAATCAGGCGCCCCGCGCTATCGTAGCCGAAGCGGTACAGCACCGCGCGAGTCAAGGCGTTCTCCGTCTTCAGATGACGCCCTTTCGAATCGAAGTAATACAGTTCGTTTCCGTCGGTCGACGGTATTAGCATGTTTTCGAGTCCGGCGTCAGGGAATGGCGGCGCTAGCTGTCGGATGCGACCGTTGTCGGTGTCAGCGATATAGAGCTTGCCATTGGGGGCCATGGCTATGCCTCGCGGGCCGGAAAGGTGTGACTGAGTGGCAAGTCCACCATCCCCGCCGTAGCCCAAAGCCCCGGTTCCTGCAACAGTCGTGATGATGCCGTCAGGTCCAATGCGGCGAATGCGGTTGTTCCCGGTATCGGCTACATAAATGCTCCCGTCGTTGGTAACGACCAGATCTCGAGGGCCGGAAAGGCGTGCCTGAGTGGCAAGTCCACCATCCCCGCCGTAGCCCAAAGCCCCGGTTCCTGCAACAGTCGTGTTGATGCCGTCAGGTCCAATGCGGCGAATGCGGTTGTTCCCGGTATCGGCCACAAAAACGCTGCCATCATGCCCAATGGCAATACCAGAAGGGGAAGTGACAGATTGAGCAAAAGTCCTCATGAGACCGTCCGGTCCGACGCGACAAATGCGGTTGTTCCCGGTATCGGCCACATAAATGCTGCCGTCATGCCCAATGGCAACATCGCGAGGAGAACGAAGTCCCGACAGCGAAGCAGGTTGGTTCTCAACGCTAATGCTGGCGTATCCCAAGCCTGCGAACCTATAGATGATGCCATTTGGCAGGATGTGATAAACGCTGTGGTTCTCAGTAGCGGCGACGTAAACGCTGCCGTCAGCGCCGATGGCTATATCATTGGGATGATTCAGTTTCGCGTTCTTTGCCAGTTGTCCGCCAAACACAGGGGAACCAGGGGCGCCCGTTCCCGCGATGGTCGTGATGATGCCATCCGGTCCAATGCGGCGGATGCGATTATAGTCAGTGTCGGCGATGTATATGCTTCCATCGGGTGCAGATGCGACGCCGGAAGGCGTGTAGAGGATTGTTCGCACTGCCGGTATACCATCACTGGTGTATCCGGTTTCACCGGTTCCCGCTATGGTCGAAATAACGTGATCGATACCAATCTCTTGCGTGTCCTGTCGCTGCCCCGTCCCAAGCCACAGTATCCAGGAGGTAGCATCATAAGCGTGGTGAATGTCGAGACTCCATTCACCCACCGATTGTGCTCCCAGGCCATTCCCGGTCAATTGCATGGACCAAGTGCGCTGCGCCGTGATCGTGGTAGCGCCGCGCTGTCCAACGATCTGGGCAGCGCTGCCCGTGCCGGTCGAGGCGCTGGCGAAAGCGAAGCTTTGCTTAAAATCAGGGCGGGCGGCGTAATACACAATGTCGTAGCGATACAGCAGCGTAACCGTCGCTTGACGCGAGCCAGTCACGGCACGGCCGTAGGCATCGAGGCCATCCCATTCGAAGCGGTAGGACTGATTCGGGGCTGCCGGAAACGTTTGGGTGAAGGTGCGCCCGGCGACGTAAACGGCAAGCTCGATGCTCTTGAGACTGGCCGGGACGCTAGCGCCGGCCAAGGAGATGTCGATGACCTTGTTCGGTTTATACCCTAGGGCGCGCTGGCTCCGATAATGCAACGTGTAAGGCGTGCCGGTGATCGGAAGCTCCTCGCCCACCGTCTGCGCCTGCGGGTTGATGCTGCAGCCCGTGCAGTCGTCGCTGTCTTTGTCGGGCGGCGTCTTGTTCTTCGTCTCATCCGGCGCGGGCGGCGCGGTGGCATCGGCGGGCGGGCCATAGGGCCAATTGAAATCCCACGGCGTGAAGTGGGTTACCGCCACCCGCCAGAGGCTCTTGCCGACTGGGTAAAGCTGGGCCAGCCGGGCGCGTTCGGCGTCGGTGATCCCGAGGGCGGCGAGTGTCGCGGCATCATCTTCGAGGGTGTCGCCGTTGGTATCGAGACTGGCGAGACTATCGGCGATCGATAGGATCTTGATCACCTTGCCGTTATCCGACGGCATCCAGGCGGCCTTGTCGCGGTCGTACCAGCCCGCCGGCACGATCTCGCCCACCGGGAAATTGAGGAAATTGTCAATATAGACCGGCACCGGCTGATTGAAGCTGACCGTCTTTGCACCCACGGCGATCGCCTCATCTGCCGAGAGTTCCACCGCATAGGTATAGCCCGAGGTCGGCGGCAGGGGACCGGGCATGGTCTTGGGGCCGTTCTCGCCCACCGTGTATTCGGTGGCTCGGACATGCAGCGTACTGAGCGGCTGCTGGGTGCCGTCCGGCAGGGTCAGCACGGCTTGGGTGCCCTGCGGAAACAGCACGGTGGCCTGGCGGCTGCCGTCGGCGTCACTCATAACGCTCCCTTGCGCCACCTGAAAAGGTTGAGTGGTGTCCGCCAGATCGATGGCGCTGACCTCTGGGTCGAGCGGGATCAACACGACGTCTTCGGACACGGCGAAGTCCTGCCACGGCACGTCGAGTTGCCGTTGGGCGGGGAGGAAACCGGGTTTGGCGTAGTCGAGGGTCAACAGGCCGCCGCCGTTGACTGCGAGGTCGAATTGGCCATCGGCACGGCTCAGTGTTTGGCCGAACTCGGGGTGGTCCTTGACGGTGACGGTCACGCCCGGCAAGGGGGCGTTGGCCTTGTCCCGCACGGTCCCGCGGAACACGGCGGCACGCTTCGGTTCGATCGTGCCCTCGGTGACGCCGGTCTGGATCGGGTTGGGACCGGTGTACAGGAATTTTGTTGCATCGGCCACCGGGGTGGCGACGGTCGGATCGAGGGGCGGGGCCACTTGGGCGGGATCCGGCGGCAAGTTTCCGCTGCTGCCGCCGCTGACCACGATCTTAAAGCTCTGGCTGGCCGTACCGCCCCGCCCGTCGCTGACCGTGACGGTGACGGCAAACGTTCCTTCCGCCGTCGGCGTCCACTGGATCACCCCGGTCGCGACATCGAGGCTCATGCCGGCCGGCGCCGTGGCGAGACTGAAAACCAGGACATCGCCGTCGGCATCGGTGGCGTCGACATCGTAAACATAGCTCTGGCCGACGGTCGCCGCGGTCAACGGGGCGGACGTGATGGCCGGTAGCACGTTGGGCGGCAGCGCCACCTGGATCAGCGCGGTATCGGGGTCGCTCGCAAGCTGCCCGTCGTGGACGATCAACTGGGCCACGTAATCGCCGGGGCGGTCCGCCAGGAAGGTCGTCGTGGACGTGAGCGGATCGCTCAACACCGCTTGGCTACCGTCCGGCGTGCTCACCAAGGCCCATTGATAGCTCAAGGGACCGCCGTCCGGATCGCTGGACCCGGCGCCGTTCAGGTGGATCGTGGTGCCGGCGAGGGCGGACTGGTCGGGGCCGGCATCGGCGACGGGCCGACTGTTGACGGTGCTGACGGTCACCGTGTCGGGATAGCTGTCGAGCTGTCCGTCACGGACGATGAGCTGGGCGACATAGGAACCTGGCCGATCGACGGTGAATGCGGGGGTCGCGGAGTCCGAGGCGGCAAGCGCGGCGGCGCTTCCTTCGGGTACGGAGGTCAGGGACCAGTGATAGCTGAGAACGTCGCCGTCCGCATCAAGCGAACCCGCCCCGTCGAGTTGGACCAAGGTGCCGACCGGCACGCCCTGGTCCGGACCCGCGGCCGCAATGGGTCGGCTGTTGAGGGTGGTAATGACGACCGTATCCGGGTCGCTGTCGGCGGATCCGTCGTTGACGATGAGCTGGACCACGTACGCGCCGGGCCGGTCCACGGCGAAAACGGGTTGAATCGCCGCGGAGTCGGACAGGGCCGCGGCGCTGCCCTCCGGTTGATTGATCAAGGCCCAGCGGTAAGTCAAGCGGTCGCCGTCCAGATCGGTGGAACCGCTGCCGTTCAAGGTGACGGCGTCGCCGACGTAGACGCTTTGATCGGGGCCCGCCTCGGCGACAGGTTTTGAATTGAGAGTGGCGATCGAGACAAAATCGGGTTCGCTGCTGGCCAGTCCATCGTCGACGACCAATTGCGCCGAATAGTAGCCGGGCCGGTCCAGCGTGAAAGCGGGCGTGGCCGAGTTGGGATCGGACAGATGCGCGGCGCTGCCGTCGGGCGCCAGAGTGAGGGTCCACTGATAGCTCAGCGGATCGCCGTCCACATCGCTGGAGGCGCTGCCATCCAGGCGGACGGTCGTGCCTACCGGGGCAGTTTGGTCGGGACCGGCATTGGCCACCGGGGCACTGTTGACCGTGCTGACGGTGACGGTATCCGGGACGCTCGCCAGTTGCCCGTCATCAACCACGAGTTGGACCGTGTAGGTGCCTGGCTTGTCGATCGTGAACGTCGGATTCACCGCGGTGCGATCCGACAGGATCGCGGTGCTGCCGTTGGGTTTTTCGGTAAAGGTCCATCGAAAAGTGAGAGGATCGCCGTCGCCGTCGCTGGAGGTGCTGCCGTCCAGGTAGACGGTCGTGCCCACCGGGGCGGTTTGATCCGGGCCGGCCTCCGCCACTGGGCGCAAGTCATGACCGAAGCGCCACTCCAGCAGCGAGGGGCGGAATTTGACATTGGCAGGCTTTTGAATGGTGAAGGTGTCGCGGCTGACGACGGTGGCACCGGCCGGCACATGGCCGAACGCGAGATCGCCGTCGATCACCACGATACGGGAATCGCGGCTGACGAGCCGCGCACTGACGCGGTACGCGTCCACCGCGGCGGTCGAGGTGAGGCTTGCCCGATAGGTATGCTCGAAGAGATTCTTCCGGCGGTGGATCTTTTTGCCGACTTCCTTGTACGAACCGATGGTGAAGCCGGAAGATGATGATCCGCCCTTCCCTTCGGTGGCGACCGTCAACGTTCCCCAGAGAAGCAGTCCGCAGAACGCCAGACACAAGCTCAGCACGAATCCCGCCCTAAACTGAGACAGCCGCTCGATCCCCATCCGTATTCCCCTTTTGTTTTTTCTCGGCCTTGTTCGACGCGCACGTCGATCCTGTCACAGTTTAGTGACACATTTTCGAAGTTGAAGCCAAGAGCTTGTAAGCCTCGGCGGATCTTTTTGTGAGCGTAGGCTTACATGAAGGGCGAGCCCTTGTTGCAAGGGGGATTGCGGCTGATCGGTGGCTGAATCAGCCCGTTACGTCGGGAAGGGATTCCCGACCTACAGGGTGCATGGTCGTAGGTCGGCAATCCTTTGCCGACGAACCCGTTGGCCCAACGAAACCGTTGGGAATGGATTCCCCGACCTACTCGCGAATGCCCGTACAGTCGGTATGAAAATGCTCTAGGCGCGACGACGCCGTGGGGCCGCCCCCACAAGAAGGAGCAACGCCGCCAGGGTGGCCCGTCAGCCGTGCAATCGGGTGCGTAGCGGCTTCACCAAACGGTGAGATCGGTAGAAGGTAGGACGGTCAGAATTTATACGGCTTTTCTACTCCTTCTAAGCGGTCAACAGCCGTTTCTAGGAGAATCGTCCAGATGCGTGGGAGAAGACCTGATGTTGATCGCGTCATTAACGTTAATAGGTATTGTCGTTACCCGTGTTGCAAAATCAATAACGCGTCTTTCGATCCATCGTTCAAGAAAAGCCGCGGACGGCTATCTAAAGAATCTTGCGCCTTCGCCGAAATCGAGAAGCCGCAAAGCCAATCAGCGCTAGGCCCGATGCGATACCGAACAGGCTTACGATTCGTGTCGTCAAGCGTTTTACGCCGGAGTCGGCGCCGACATTGAGCGGGATTCTCAATGTGTCTTGTTCCGGAACGGCATCTGTTCCACCCTTGATCAAGTAGATCGCGTAATACCCATTCGCATCAAGGTCAAAATGCGATTCGATGACACCTTTGGAATAGGTTTTGGCGAGAACCTCCGATATGGTGCGCAGATCCTTGAAGTTTTCAGCATCGCTTTCATCGCCGCCCGTAAACTCCTGTTCGACGATCCGGATGCCGATAGGCATGCTCCTCAGTTCGTTACCCACCAGATCCGCTGTAAAAAACACCTTGCCGGGTGTTGGTATATCTTGGCAGTACGAGCGGAATAACTCTTTCGTTAATCTTGCATCCTGGTTTTCGTCGGACGGCTGGAGATGCACGCTGAAATAGACAGCGAAAAAGTCTGTGGCGGCCAGGCAGCCGATCCGGGCGTTGGTAATCTGCTGCGACGGATTGTCGTTGTAACCTGGGCTGGTGCAAGCGGTCACGAGTGCCGTGCAAACCAATAGCGCATAGAGTCGGAATTCTGGCTGAAAAACTTTCATGTTGCGCCTCGTCAGCCTGCGTCACGGGGTTAAGAGAGCAGGCAGACATGGTAGAAGAACGGACCGCGGTATTCCATAACCGTGTTACGCACGGTGTCGGTTGTGCTCCTACCATAGTTTTGGGGTCGAACACGATATTTTTGTCAAAGAATCATCCGCGACAGACAAGGCCGGCTTATCCCGATCGTGATCAGAAATTTTCGTGAAGAAACGATAAGAGACTCAAGAACTGATCTAAGTACATCCCATAAAGTTCTGCGGAAAGGCGTACACTGGTGGCATGAAAGCCATCCTGATCCCCCCGTTGGGCAAAGCGCAACAGAGTGAGTTAGACACCCTGTATCGAAAGACCAAGGACCCACGACTCCGAACTCGTGCCCAGATGGTCTTGCTCTCGGCCGAGCGGGGTCTCAAAGCGCTGGAGATCGCGGGGATCGTGCGGGAGAGCGAGGACACCGTGGTGCGGTGGCTGAAACGGTATCAGAGCGAAGGCGTGGACGGGCTGAAAGATGCGCCGCGAGCGGGACGGCAAGCCAAAGTGACGGCGGCGTATCGGGCCGCCCTGGTGGCGGCGGTACGGCGCCGTCCGCGCAGTTTGGACCTGCCGTTTTCCATATGGACCCTGCAACGGCTGGTGGATTACCTGGCCGAGCAAACCGGGATTCGCATCGCTCTGGAAACCCTGCGCCAAACCTTGAAGCGCGAAGGGATTGTGCTCAGTCGTCCGCAGCATAAGATCAGCAGCCCTGATCCAGACTATGCGGTGAAAAAAAAGCGGTCGAAGACACCCGTGATCACTTGAAACCGGGCGATGTGTTTTACTACGCCGACGAGTTTAACCTCAGTTGGCTGCCTACCTTGACGGCGTTGTGGAGCCCGGTAGGCCAGCAAATTATGATTCCGACCCCAGGTCAGCCTAAGAAGCGCTATGGGTTGGGAGCGGTGAATTACCATACCGGTGAAACCGTGGTCTTATTCAAACGACACAAGCGCCGTCGGGAGGTGGCCGAACTGCTGCAAGCCATAGTGGACCAGCATCCCACGGGGACGATTTACGTCGCGTGGGACAATGCCGACACGCATCAAGACGACGAGATCGAAGCGGTCGTGCGCGGAGCCGCCGGGCGACTGGTCCTGCTGTACTTGCCGACCTATAGCCCTTGGCTCAACCCGATCGAGATGCTGTGGCGCCATTTCCGCCGCGAAGTGACCCATTGCGAACTCTTCGAGACGGTAGCCGCCTTGCTCCAAGCCGCCCGCGAGTTCTTCGACCGTCACAACCGCTCTCCACAGCTGGTGCTCTCGATTATCGGTTCCTATGCCGCAAAAGTTTCATGAATGTACTTAGAGCATTTTCCGATTCGGTGTAAGGGATCCCGATATGTAGGTCAGCAATCCTATGCCGACATACCGGCTCGGCAAAGGGCTTTGTCGGCAAGGGATTGCCGACCTACGTTCTTCCTTCCCGACGCGAATCCATACGCCGACATGAAAAACACTCTATACGCCCGCCCAGCTTCGCTCGAGAAGCCAGAACGCGGCGAGGGAACCGATGGCGTAGGCGGGCATCAGCCGCGCAAACGAGTACCGGGCGAGCGGCATTTTCCGCAAGAACCTCCACATGAAGAGCACAAGAACGACGAATGCGATCTGACCGAGTTCGATCCCCACGTTGAAGGCGAATAAGGCCAAGGGAATTTCACCTTCGGGCAGGCCGGCTTCCGACAGCGCCCCGGCGAACCCGAGCCCGTGGAGGAGTCCGAACAGTCCGGCCATGGGCCAGGGATAGGCTCGCAGCAGGCTTTTTTCTCCGGGCCTTGCCAGTTCCACGGCGAGCACGTAGATGCTGAGGGCGATCCCCGCTTCTATCGGCGCGGGCGGAAGCTTGACGAAGCCCAGAACGGCGAGCCCGAGGGTGACGCTGTGTCCCAGCGTAAACGCCGTGATGGTCCAAAGCAGCTTTCTGCCGCCGCCGACCAATAGCGTCAGGCCCAGCACGAAGAGCAAATGGTCGAAACCCGTGAGAATATGCTCGACACCCAGCCTGGCATACGAACCCAACACCGACAGCCTGCTTTCGCGGGCGGGAATCGTAAAACCGGGTTCGTCTCCGGTCAGCACATGGCGCATGGAGCGGCCATCGGCGAGCCGTATCCGGAGGAGAACGTCCGCCCTGCTCGACGGAATGCCCTCGACCTCCACGGATTTGCCCACCAGCCCCTCTGGGCATTGAATCTCCCAGGTCGCTTCGATGCCCGTTCCCGCCTGCTTCACCGCCGGTCTTCCGATACCGTTGCACTCACCGGGGAGCACGGGACGGAGTTCGCTGCCCATGACCCGCATGATGGGCTGTTTCCAGCGTATCTCCACGTGATCCCCGGATGTCTCCTGGAGTTCGAGCAAAGCGGGGGCGAACAAATGCGCCTCGGCCGGGACCGAAAACAGGATCGCCGTCGGCAACAGAAGCCTGGGCCAAAACATGTCGCGCCTTCCCATCATGACTGTCGACCGGGCACGACGATGTCGAACTCGGCCCGAAGCTGCTGCAAACGAAAAGCCAGCCATTCGTCGGCAAGCTTTTCCACAAGACGCCGTCGCACCTGCGTTTTGACTTCCGCCAGAGGGGGTAGATACGGTTGAGTCCGCTCGTGCACGTAAACGAGATGAAAGCCGTAGCGAGAGGGTATCGGACCGCTCCACGCGCCTTCGGGCGCCGTACTGAGAGCTTCCACGAAACGGTACCCGAAACGCCGCGCCAGATCCTTGTTAGTCAGCAAAGGCAGCGACGGCGGTCCGAAAGCCTTGTCGCCCAAGGCGGAAGCCGCTGCCGAAGGGTCGGCGCCCCGCTTCATTCTCTTGAGCAGCGCCCGAGCACGGGCTTCGGTGTCCGAACCGTGCGCCAGTCGGTTCACGGAAACCTGGGTGATGCGCGTCATCGCGGGAACCATGAAGGGTTCCGGATTTTTCTGCAAATACGCTTCCATCATCTCCTCGGTCGGCCGGCGCACCCGCACGGCGGCGCGGATCAGGCGCTTCGCCCCGTCGATCAGGATTCGCCGGACCACGGCGTCGCCGTGGTGGAGACCGAGCCCCTCGGCTTCCGCGGCCAACTCCGCCGGCGACTTGGCCTCCTCCGGGTTCTGCTCCACGAAAGTGGCGATTTGAGCCAGTCGCCGCTCCGCCACCGGCTGTTTGTCGAGCCCCAAACGCAGGGCATATTGGTAAAGCACCTCCTCGTCCACGAGCGTTTCGAGGAGATGCTTGTCCTCTTCCGGCGTCGGCGTTCGCCGGTACGCCTCCGCGAACTCGCGGCGCGCGAGATCCACGCGATACGAGGGAATCACCAGCCGAGCCCGGTCGGGCGGGTCCATTCTTCCTTGCGGTGCGAACGCCGCGAACAGTACCGCTCCGATGATCAGAAAATGCAGTGCCGGCGAGCGAAGAGCTCTGTGACCTAGGGTGTGTACCAGATGGGTGAACTCCATGCCCGCTCCTGTATGGCCGGTTGCACGATGGGGGCCGTCGTCTGGTTGCTGCAACACGACGCTGCGTATTGAGCCTTGAGCTGATCGATTTCGTTGCCCTGTTGCAGCTTTTGGAGATCATCCCTGCACTGTTGCGGGCGCAGCGGATTCAGACCGAAAGCGTTCTGACACCAGAGCGTGCTGTAGCGGCACACGGGTTTTTCGATAACACGGGCGTAGTAAAACGCACGCTCGTCGGGCTTGAACTGTTTGTCTTCCCACACCGCGCACAGCGACTCGGCTCCTCCTCCCCTAAGACTGCAATCGGGGGTGACGCCGGCCTGAGGGAGGTTGGGACGCCCTCTTTCGCCGGCTACCGTGACGACCGACTCGTGCAGCTCGCCTGCCGCGTCATACCACCCCTTGATGATCTGGATCTGCTCCAGCGGCGTCCGGATGAAATCGTCCCACCAAGCCGCCACGATGAACCGCGGGGCTTTGGCACGGGAGGGTCTCGGCGGGAGGTCGCCGCCCATGGGGACTCCGTCGGCATAGCCGGTCGGCACGAAATCCTTGCCGCACATGGATTTGTCGAAGTTCCAGCCTCCGAAGAAGCGCAGGACGATCCGCGTTCCGCTGGTCCCGTAAGTCTCCTTGCGCTTCAGCGCCTCGAAAATGGAGTCGCGCGAATTCTCCTCCGCCCACGCCACGGAGTGGCCGCCCGAACTGTTTTGGATGGTGGAGGGACGCTGCACGGGGACCGCATCGTCGATGCCGAGGTGCCCCGGAAACCTTTCGTTCTCGGGATGCCAGCCCATGGTGCCGTTATGCGAATCCGAGGACGCCACCACGCCCATCTTGAAGGGATTGACCCCCTCGAATTGCTCCTCCGCCAGCTTCAGTCCGTCCTTCCAGACATTGCGGACGAAGGCGCGCTCGTTGAAAGCCGACGGCGGCAATCCTCCCGCCGATCCGCCGCTGGTTCCGACGCCCGAAGCCGCGGATAGGGAGGTCGTGTCCAGCAGCTCGAAATTGCAGAATTCATCCGCCGTGTCGACACCTTCCTTGAAGCGGGGATCCCAACGGCATTCACTACTTCCCTTGTTCTGATAGATCTCCACGAGCGGCTCGAACTTGGCGCGTCGAATCGCATCCTCTTTATTGAACGGAGTGAAAAACATCGGAGGAACGAGCCCCATGCCTCCGCCGAGGTTGGAGTTGTGCGGAATGGTCAGAAACTCGCAGCGAGTCCCACGGCCGTCCGTAACGTTCTGCCCCAAGGTGCAGTCCCGCTCCAGGCCGTTCCAGAGCCGTTCCGGAAGCGGAAACGTGACGAATTGACCGGGCGGGACCGGGAACACCTCCGGATCGTCGGGAACGATGCTGCCCACGTAGCTGGGGGGTTCCCCGACACCGCCGGGGCCGCCGGAAGTCGGACTCTCGTTGGGCCTCACGGCCATGTCGATCGCGGTAATGGGCCGCCTGACCACCCTGTCGTTGCGGAAAAAGACGTTACGATGCCAGTTGGTTCCCAGCGGCGTGGAAGTCACCTCGTAGGCGTTGAACGTGGCGAACGAACACCGGCTGCTCCGGTCGTAGAACTCCTCCGCCGCCGCCTGGTGCTCCTGCCATACCGCGAGTTCCGCCGAATCGCATTCATCCGGGTTGTTCACGCAAAGCGGCATCCGCGTCATCTGGCTCACCGGACCGAGGTTCATCATGGTGAGCTGCGTGAACGCATTGGAGGCGAGTTCCCGCTGGAATTGATTGAACGGCGCGGTGGCCGGAGTCGAAACTTCTCCTCCGAGCGGCTGCCAATAGAATCCGTTGATCATCCGGCAATCCAGTGAGAAACGTCCCTCAGGGTCGGCGGGGTCGGGAGTTCCGAGAAGGTCCTTGCAGATGCCCATCTCGCCGAAGTGCTCCGAATGATCGGTAACGCCGCCCCAATCGATCGGCCGGTCTATGGTGGGCCTGCGCAGATCGTTCGGCAAACCCAGCTCGGGAATCTCGACACCCTGGATTCCGATGATGTTCGGGAGCGTTATCGGGCTTTCGCCCCTGGCGAACGCATAGGCTCCGCGCGGATTGTTGCCGGCCTGTTCGTCGACGAAACGGATGCTCGCGTCGAAAGAGAGGCCGGTATGCAGATGGGTCACGCCGAAAAAGGGTTGGCGCATCGGATCATAGTTGTCGCAACGGGGGCGATAGGCTTCCGGTTCCGTGACCTCGAACGCTTCCCCGACCGTCGGCCAGGCCAAGAGCACCGCGTTCAAGGAAATGGCGAGTGTGACGCGCTTCGACAGAGAGCAGGTTTGCATGTGAAGCTCCTCCATGTATCCGCCGGGTATCCGGCGTTTCCTAGCCGGGTGCAATGGCACCGGATCATCCATGATCGGCTTCCGGAAAAACTCTTCAATCGTGCCGGCGACATTGACACAGAGCGGCAGATCCACCGCGGCAAAGACGTAGGAAGCTTGGCTTGCCTTTTGGTTACTTCGTCCGGCAACGTGAATAGTTAGCCTGTCACGTCGCAAGGGCGCGCGGCTTGCTACGCGAACTGAAAGGAAAAACCCGCCGAATATTCGGCAGTGCCTGTCTAGCCCATTAAAAAAGAAGAATTCGCCCGGGGTCGTGGGCATTATGGGTTGACAATATTTTGCTAGAACATCCGTACATTTGCTGACTCGACCGTGAGGCATTCGGCGCCGGTTGGTTTACAGGAAAAAATGTTCCTCGCATTCACGTCTAGGACGCCATTTTCAAATCACGCTGCCCCCGAGTGCCGGGAAGACTTTGCCGACCTTGTTGAGCAGGTAGTCGCCGTAGGTGCCGGTAAAGGCGTGGACGCTCGATCGGTCCCACCGGGACTCTTGATCGTCCATGACGGGCTCCAAGTCGGGACTCTCGATCCGTTTTACTTCCGCATCGAAATTCGGATCGAAAAAGAAGGGAAAGGACAGCCGGGAGCGACCGGCGGTATTACGGACCCGGTGAGGCGTGGAGCGGTAGCGACCGCCGGTCATTCGATCGAGCATGTCGCCGATGTTGCACACGAAGGTTCCGGGAACAGGCGGGGCCGCGATCCAGCCCGACTTCGACTTCACTTCCAAGCCGCCGGCGTCATCCTGTTTGAGAATGGTCAGCAGACCATAGTCGGTGTGTTCACCCACGCCCCAGCTGGGCGGAGTACCCACGTTCGCCGGCCCTGGCGGATAGTTGAAGATGCGGAACAGGATCAGAGGATCGGCGGTGTAGCGGTCGGCGAAGTAGGACGCTTCCAGCCCCAAGCTGAGCGCAATGCCCTCCATCAAGGTTTGCCCGAGTTGCGTCATCGCCGCCGTATACGCGAGCACCGTTTCACGAAATCGCGGGATGTTGGCGGGGAAGAGGTTGGCGCCATGCAGAGGAACGCCGGCCTGGACTCTCGGATCGTCCGCCCTGAGCTCGGCACCGAAATAGAGACCTTCCTTGAGGTCGGGCCGTCCGGAGGTGAGCTCGCCTCCGACCGGAAAATAGCCGCGCCAGGCTCGGCCGGCCCGTTCCATGAGAAGCTCCTGCTTCGTTTCGAGATCCTGTGCAAAAAATTGCCGGCTGAGCTGCTCCAGTCGATCCTGGAGCGCCTCGTCGACGCCGTGGCCCTTGATGTAGAAAAAGCCCATGTCGAGGCAGGCATGTCTGATCTGCTCCGCCACCGTCTCTTTATCGCCGGTGCCCGCTACCAGGGCGTGAACGTCGATGATAGGAAGATTGGAAACCGATTCGGATCCAGCTTCGGTATGAGTCATGGAAACCTCCCGAGGCGGCTGCCGCAGTTTTTCCGAACACGCGGGTATGCCTCTAATTCTCAAATCGCTTTCAATCCGGAATTCATTTTCGTAGGGTGGGTTAGGCGCACATCAGCACTGACCGATGGCCGATCACCGCGCCTCGCATGCGTCGTAACCCACCGAGCGACCTTCAATCGATGGGTTACGCAGAGCCTGTCCCGAGCGGAGACTAGGGGCTAACCCGCCATCGATGGGTTTCGCTTCGCTCTACCCATCCTACGATGAATATTATCTCGAATGCCGAATGGAATTACGTCGGGAAGGGATTTCCGACCTACTTGAGACACCGTTGTAGGTCGTCAATCCTTTGCCGACGGACACTGCACCCACGACGCGCTACACCAAACCGGAGAATGCTTTAGTTCCCGCTGGCCTTGGTCGGCGCCTTGGCCGAGAAGAACTGCCGAATCCCGTAAAAGATCGCGCGGCAAATCTTCGTCTGATGGGCGGCGTCTGCGAGCTTGCTCTCGCCTTCCGGGTTGGTGATGAATCCGGTCTCGACCAGAATCGACGGGATATCCGGCGATTTCAGCACGACGAATCCCGCCCGCTGGACTTCCGGATGGTGCATGGGGAAGCTCTTCTTCAGTTCCCACAGCACGGCGGATGCGGCTCGCGCGCTCGCCTCGGCGGTGGCGGACTGGGACAGGTCGAGCAGCACTTTCGCCAAGGTGCCGTTCTTGTCCCTCAAGCTCACGCCGCCTATCAAGTCGGCCGCATTTTCCCGTTCCGCCAGCCAGCGCGCGGCCTCGCTGCTGGCCCCGCGCTGGGACAGCGTGAACACCGACATGCCCCGAGCCAGGCCATGCACGTAGGCATCGGCATGCAAGGATATGAACAGGTCGGCCTGCGCCTCGCGGGCTTTCACCAGACGTTCGCGCAGACTGAGAAAACGGTCGTCCTTCCGGATCATCACCGGCTTCATGCCAGGTTCGGCGTAAATCATGTCTTTCAGCTTGCGGGCCATGGACAGCACCACGTCCTTTTCCCGACGGCCGCCCGGACCGACGGCGCCGGTGTCCTTGCCGCCATGACCCGCATCAATCGCGATCACGCGGATCTTGGGCTTCCTGGAACTTCGGCGGACCGGCGCATGTGCTGTCTTCTTCGCGGTTTTGGTCGCGGCACCGGCTTTGGGGGGCTCGGATTCGATCAGTTCGACGATCAGCCGGACTCCCTTTCCGGCGGGGCTGATAAACGCCCTGTGCAAAACCGGGCGCTTCAGGTCGACCGACAATCGAAGCCTTTCCTTGTGAGATGTCGTGCGGATCTTTCCCAAAAAAGGATGCGACGCTGGCGGCTGCTTTACGCTGACTCCGAGCTTGGCATCGGTAATATCCACCAGCAGCCGCCTCGGTTCGGCCCAGCGGATCACCCGGTATTCGGGTTTACCGGTGAATTCAAAAACCAAACGCGCCCGATCCGCCTTATCCGCAGCTCGCAATGCCGTGAGCCGGACCGGTTCGGCCGATACCGACGCTGCGAGGACCATCAGCAAGACGAAACAGCCCGCTCTATCCACAAATCGCGGCATGATTCCGGGAATAGATTTTTTACTAACTCGGCGGGTAGCAGAGATTGTTCTTCGTAACGATTCGAAACGCTCAGGCGTCGGCCGTATCCACAATCAGCCGTGGAGCGCTTCCCGCAGCGGGAGACGTGCAACATACCCGCCCTATTTTTTGATTTCAAAATGTTTGCACGAACCTGTCAACCCGATTTATCGTACTCCCATAGGTAAAACTACTGATTAGCGCGCCTTGCCCGGTAGCCTAGACGGCCGGAACAGGGCGTTCAGCTTTATTTTATTTTGACATCAAAGTAGACATGACCGAATTCACTGTATCACTGAGACCGGTCCTCTTCGGCGAACTGCTGCTCGATCATTTTCCCGATGGCTCGGTTGTGCTGGGGGGGGCTCCGCTGAATGTAGCCTGCCACCTCCGGGGACTGGGCATACAACCCTTGCTGATAAGCCGTATCGGCGAGGACGAGGGTGGAAAACTTGTTCGCGAGGCGCTTCACGACTGGGATCTGGACGAACGGGGCGTGCAAATCGACCCCGAGCGCATGACGGGAGCCGTGCGGGTGCACATCGAGAAGGGGGAACCCGTGTTCCGCATTCAACCCGAGCGGGCCTACGACTTCATCGAAGCGCACGACGTCCCTCAATTTCCGACGGGAGGCGCCATCCTGTACCATGGCACCCTCGCCGTGAGAAATCAGGTCTCGCGCCAGGCGCTCGATTATCTCATCAAACGCCATCGTCCCCCGATATTCCTCGACGTCAATCTCCGTTCGCCCTGGTGGAGCGTCGAGCATTTGTGGACCCTGCTGGAACGGGCGAACTGGATTAAATTGAACGCGCAGGAATTGGACACCGTAACCGATATTTACGGCTTGTCCGGCAAGCTTCCCGAAGAGCGCGCCGAAGCCTTGCGAGCCCTCTGCGACGCGGAATACGTGGCGGTGACCCTGGGCGAATCGGGAGCATTCGCCGTCTGCGCCAACGGAAATACGGCTCGGGTGCGTCCCGACGCGTCGATAAAGGTCGTGGACACCGTCGGCGCGGGAGACGCGTTCAGCGCCGCGCTGCTGGTCGGCTTGATGTGGCGTTGGCCCTTGCAGGACGCGCTGGAACGGGCCCAGGAATTGGCCGGATTCATTTGCGGCGTCAGGGGCGCGGTCAAACGCGATCTGAGCTTTTATCGAAGGCTGCGCGAATCATGGAAGATATAATCCCGAAACGGTAGCCGGACGCGCCCGGCTTCAAAACTATCGTCGACGGCTTCGGACGGCATGTCATCCGCCTGAAGCTAGCCCGCACATTTACCGACTCGCAGGAACAGTGGCGTGAAACAGGCTCAACCGCTCACCGGCGCTCCCATGGAAATTCACGAGCAGGTCCTGGTGGAACTCCGGCGCATCGTACAGGCGCTCGATTTGCAATCCAAGCAGTTGCAGAAAGCTGGGCTGACCGGCTCGCAGCTGCTGGTGCTGCGTGCCCTGGAAAAGCGCGGAGCGCTGACGGCCCACCAGCTCAGCCGGGCCGTCAGCCTCAGCCAGGGAACCATCACGTCTATCCTGGACCGCCTGGAACTGAAGGGCCAAATCCGGCGCGAGCGCAGCGCGGAAGACAAGCGGCGCCTGACCATCACCCTCACCGACGCCGGCCGGGAGGCACTCCGGCATGCGCCCTCGCTGCTGCACGTCAACTTCGTGGCCGCCTTCCGGCAATTGAACGACTGGGAGCAAACCCTCATTCTCTCCAGCCTGCAACGGGTCGCCGGCATGATGGACGTATCGGCGACCAAGGCGAAGCCGTCGGCCGATTCGGAGATCGGCGAAGAAGAACGTGCATTGCTTGCCGAAAACAGCAACGAGATCGGATGCTGAACCGAAACATTTTCCGGACAGCGCACGATCGATCCGCGGCTAGCCTCATTCGGATCTGTTCCCCACATGCGTGGGAATGGCCCCTGCGACAGAAATCACAATCGAACCACCCAGCCGCCTTTAGGGCATCTCGACGGATTCTCCCAATACGTCCCTCATATACAGCATCTGCACCAGCACCATAATGACCACCACCAGCGGCGGCGCGAGCAGAAGTCCTAGGATGCCGAAGCTTGCGCCCATGATGAGTTGGGCGGTCAGCAGCAGAGCCGGCGGCAGGGAAACAATCTTCTGTTGGATGAAGGGCGTGATCAGATACCCTTCCAATGCCTGGACCACGAAATAGAGGATGGCTACATAGAGTACCGTCGGGCCGCCCTGGGTGAGACCGACCATCATCGCCGGCACGGCCGCAATCAGCGGCCCGATATTGGGCACGAAATCCAGGGCGGCGGCGACAAGACCCAAAATAAACGCGAACGGCACTCCCAGCGCCATCAGCCCGACGCCGATCAACACCCCCACGGCGAGCATGGCTGCGATTCGCCCGATCAGCCACCAGCGGAGTGCATTCCCCATCCGGTTGAATGCCTCCCAAACCTGTCCTCGGCGCCCCTTGGGAAACAGATGAACCGTGCCGTCGATGTAGGTCTTGGGATCAGCGGCGAAATAAAGCCCCAGCACGATCACGATGAAGAGGCTGCCCAAGGCGCCGAATGCGGTCGAAAAAATCCCGGCGATTTTCGATAGCTGCTCGGGATCTGTGAGGGTACTACCCGCCCTGGATAGCCTATCGATCACCGCGGTTCCCCACGGATATTGCTCGAGCGTGTTCCGTAGCCGGTCCAGCGCCGCCGGCAACTGCTGGAACAACTGGTAAAAACCGTCGGCGATGGCGGGTCCGTACAGCGCCAGGATCAGCACGAGCAAGCCCAGCAGTATCAAGACCACCACCGTCAGCGACCAGTTCATGGACAAAGGCGTATGCCGGGTGATGAACTCGGCAAGCGTGCGGAGGAACAGGGCCAGGAGGAGACTCGCGAAAACCAGCAAAAGAATCTGCGACACCTGCCAAACCGCCAGAAGCAGCGCAATGACGGCCGTACCCGCGACTGCGACGATGAGCGTCCGCTTGGTCAGCAGTCCGCTGGGAGTCCGTGTCTCGCTGGTCTCATGATCCATTATTACGCCCCTTGCCGGCATTCCGGCCTTGCCGTAGAACTCGATCGAGCTGCCGACAGCATATTGCGAGCTCCCCGCCGGTTCGGTCGAATGAAAGGCGCTTTTACGGGGACTTACTAATAAGGACCAAGCGGAAAGTGGAATTATCCCCGCCCCGCCGTGCCGGAGAGTCCATGGAATTGTCCAAATCATGATCATCAATCGAGATACAAGCGTTCGCCATGTCCATGTCTCAACGATTCATCGTCGCGCTCAGGCCGCTGCTCGGCGCCGCGGGATCCGCCGTTGCTCGCGAGTTTCGAACCCTTGTGCTGATTCTCTTAACCGGGGCGGGAATCTGGGGGTTCATCGAACTCGCCGACGAGGTCGCCGAAGGTCAGACGCGCGCCGTCGACACCGCCATCCTGCTGGCCTTGCGGAATCCCGCCGACCCGGCCGACCCGATCGGCCCGCGATGGGTCGAGGAAATGTTCCGGGATTTCACCGCCTTGGGCGGCGTTAGCGTGATCCTATTCATCACGCTGGGCGCGGCGGGCTATCTCGCCCTGTTGCGAAAACACCGGACCGTGCTCCTCTTGGCTATCGCCGTCGGCGGCGGCCTGCTTATCAACACCTTGCTCAAGCTCGGCTTCGACCGCCCCCGCCCCGATCTCGTACCCCATGGCGCATACGTCTACACCGCAAGCTTTCCCAGCGGCCATGCGATGCTGGCTACCGCCACTTATCTGACTCTGGGCGCCCTGCTCGCCCGAGTGCTGCCCGATCGGCGCACCAAGTTTTTCGTGCTGACGATGGCCGTCGTGCTCTGCTTGCTGGTCGGCTTCAGCCGGGTGTACTTGGGCGTCCACTGGCCGTCCGACGTCGCCGCCGGCTGGATGATCGGAGCCGCCTGGGCATTGATCTGGTGGCTGGTGGCCCGCTGGCTGCAAAGAGAACGGATCGTCGAGGAAGCGGAGAACGGGAGCTAAATGCTCGTGCCGAAACTTTCCGCCGTGTTTCGTTACCTAAGAGGCAGCTTCAAATAGTGCGCCGATCCGGCATGTCGGATACCTCGAGTTTGGAGGATTTATGTTGAGAAGCGTCAAGGAAATTGTGGGATATGTACTGGGGGCGAAAGACGGCGACATCGGCCGCTGCGACGATTTTCTGTTCGACGATCGCGATTGGGTGGTTCGCTTCATGGTGGCCAAGACCGCCAAATGGCTGCCCGGACGCAAGGTGGTCGTTTCGCCCGCGTTTCTCGACCAACCGGATTGGACCCACAGGCGTTTGCCCGTGCGTTTGACCAAACAGCAAATCGAAAACTCTCCGCCGCTGGACGAGCACGCCCCGGTATCCCGAGCGTACGAGGCCGAGTACTGGCGACACTACTCGCAGCCCCCTTACACCGGCATCTTGTCGCCCTATGGCTTGGGTCCCGGCGGCTTCGGCGCTTACCCCTGGCCCGGCGGAGTCGTCAACCCGACACCGGCATCTGTGCCCGGGACCGAGATCCGGGAACCGAAAGAAGAGCATTTGCGTTCGGTAGAGGAAGTGACCGGCTACGACATCGCCGCCACCGACCGGGACATCGGCCAAGTGGACGATTTCATCGTGGACGACCAGGCTTGGGCGCTGCGCTATCTGGTGGTCGACACGGGCCATTGGCTGCCGGGACGCAAGGTTCTGGTGGCGACGCCTTGGCTCGGTTCAGTCGATTGGACCGCACAGCGCCTGCATGTCGAACTCGATGCCGAAAGCATCCGCAACGGGCCCGAGTTCGATCCGACAAAACCGGTCAACCGCCGCTACGAGATCGAGATCCACGACTATTATGGTCGTCCGTATTATTGGTGATAGAGCGATCGATGCGGTTCGAAGAGCTCACCGCGTCCTACGATTAAGCGACAACAGGTTTCAGGTCTCCTCACCTTGTTCACCCTTTTCCGATCCGGCCCGCTCGCTGGCGATAACGGTATAAAAGGCCGGCACCACGAATAGCGTGAACAGCGTGCCTATGGCCATGCCGGCGCCCAGCACGAAGCCGATGGCGAAGCGGCTTTCGGCGCCGGGTCCGGACGCGAACCAGAGCGGAATCATGCCGACCAGGGTCGCGATCGTGGTCATCAGGATCGGGCGGAGCCGGATCGCCGCCGCGGTCTCCATCGCCCGGCGGCGGTCCAGCCCCTCGCGCCGCTGGACCTCGTTGGCGAATTCCACCAGGAGAATCCCGTGGCGGATGATGGAGCCGATCAGCGTCAACAGGCCCACCTGGGTGTAGATATTGACGGTGACCACCCCGAGCGCCATAAACAGCAGCGCCCCGGCCAGCGACATGGGCACGCTCACCAGCATGATGGCGGGATCGCGGAAGCTTTCGAACTGCGCGCCAAGGACCAGATAGATCAGGATCACCGACAGGAAAAACGCGGTGACCAGTTCCGCGCCCTCCTGGACGTACTGCCGCGACTGCCCCTTCCAGTCGGTGACATATCCGCCGCCGGGCAAGATTTCGGCCACGGTCGTCCTCAGGAACTCCACCGCTTCGCCGAGCGTCACTCCCGGCGCCGGGACTCCGGACAAGGTGGCCGCGTTGAGCTGGTTGAACCGGGCCAGTTCCCTCGGCTGGATCGTTTGGGTGAGGTGGACAATGGTCGAGGCGGGAATCAGGCTGCCGTTCCGGGCGCGGAGATAATAATTCTCGAGCTGTTCGGGGCGAAGCCGATAGACGCGTTCCACCTGGGGAATGACCCGATAGCTACGGTCACGGACGCTGAAATAATTGACATAGCCGGCGCTCAGCAGCGTGGAAAGATCGCCGCCCAATTGCTGCATGTCGATGCCGAGATCGGCCGCCTTGGCACGGTCGATCTCCACCCGCACCTGGAGCCGGTCGTAATGCAGATCGGTTTCGATGAAGTCGAATTTGCCGCTTTGCCGCGCCCGCTCCAGCACCCGCTGCACCGCATCGTAGAGCGCCTCGGTTTCCTCGGTGGTACCGATGACCCACTGTACCGGGGTTCCGCCGCCGGCGCCCGGCAGCGCGGGCGGCGGAAACACCGCGCTCTGGAGGCCGGCGACGCCGTTCACCCGATCCTGCAATTCGGGCATGATGTCGAATTGGCTCTGCGCCCGCTCCTCCCAGTCCTTCATCGACATGCCGGCGAAAGCCTGATAGGCGCTGCCCACGCCGCCTCCGCCCGGCGCCACGCCGTTGATGACGAACGAATGATCGGTGGCGTCGAAATCCTGAATGATCTCGCCGACCCGGCCGGTCCAGCGTTCCAGGTAGTCGATGGAGACGTTGGGATCGGCGGTGGCCTGCACGATGAGAAAGCCTTGGTCCTCGGTCGGCGCCAGTTCGTCCTCGGCGGCGGTATAGAGAAAAAAGCAGGCGACCAGTACGACGCCTCCGAACAGCAGCACCAACCAGCGCTGCTCCAAAGTGTAATGGAGGAGGCGGCCGTAACGCTCGGCCACCCATCCGAAGCCTGCGTCCACCCGGCGGCTGAGCCCGCGTTTCCCGGTTTCCCGCCTGAGCAGCTTGGAGCACAGCATGAACGACAGGGTCAGGCCGACGACGCCCGAGATCAGCGTCGCCCCGACCACCGTGAAGGCGAACTCGGTGAAGAGATTTCCGGTGAGCCCGGTCATGAAGCCTATGGGCGCATACACCGCCACCACCACGATGTTCATGGCGACGATGGGCGCCGCTAGTTCGCGCCCGCTTTCGAGGGCGGCCTCGAACCTGCTCTTGCCCTCCTCCATGTGGCGGTGGACGTTCTCCACGATGACGATGCCGTCGTCCACCACCATGCCGATGGCAAGGATCAGCGCCAAGAGGGTCAGGAGATTGATGGTGAACCCCATGACCAGGATCAGGAACAGCGAGCCCACCAGCGACAGCGGCATGGCCACGGCGGGCACCAGCGCAGCGCGGGCCGATCCCAGGAACAGGTAGATGACCCCGGTCACGATGCTCAGCGCCTCGGCCAGCGAAACCAGCACCTCGCGCATCGAGTCGCGGATGAAGTCGGTGCTGTCGTAGACGATGACGCCGCGGATGCCCGCGGGCAATTGCCGCTGGATATCGGGAAAGACTTCGCGCACGCGCGCCGCCGTGTCCAGGGTATTGGCCGTGGGCGCCGCTTCCACGGCGATGAACACCCCCGGAACCCCGTCGAAATACACCGAGGTTTCGTACGATTCGGCACCCAGGGACACCTCCGCCACGTCCCGCAACCGGATCAGCGCGCCGTTGTCCTCCCGCACCACCAGCCGCTCGAACTCCTCCACCGAATGCAGGTTGGTCGCGGCATCCAGCGAGATCGAGAGGGTCGCTCCCTTGGTCGCGCCCACCGCCGCGATGAAGTTGTTGGCCTCGAGCGCCGCGCGGACGTCTGTCGGCGTGACCCGGAATGCCGCCATGCGCTTCGGGTCCAGCCAGATGCGCATGGCCACCGTCTGCCCGCCCAGGACCGGCGCCTCCTGAACGCCGACCAGGGTCTCCAGGCGCGGCCGAACGGCGCGGTTGAGATAATCGGTCACCTGGTTGCGTTCCAGCACCTCGCTGTAAAAGGCGATGTACATGGCGGCGGTCGGCTCGCCCGGAGTAACGGTGACGATGGGGTCCTCGCTGCCGGGCGGCAACTGGTTCCGCACTTGGTTGATCTTGGTGATGATCTGGGCCACCGCGGCGTTGGGATCGTAATTGAGCAAAAGCCTCGCCCGGATGGTGCTGGTACCCTGGACGCTGGTGGATTCGAGATAGTCGATGCCCTCGGCGGTGGCGATGGCCTGTTCCAGGGGCGTGGTGATGAATCCTCTGACCAGTTCCGCGTCGGCGCCGAAATAAGGGGTCGAAATGGTGATGACCGAGGAGTAGGTCTCGGGATACTCGCGGACATTGAGGGTTAGAATCGACCGCAATCCCAGCATCAGAATCACCAGGCTGACCACCGAGGCCAGCACCGGCCGCTTGATGAAGAGATCGGTAAAGCCGCCCATCACGGTCCCTTCGGTATGGGGTCGACTTCCGGCAGCACGTCCCGGTCCGAGATGAGCACCCGCGCCCCGTCGCTGAGCTTGAGCTGACCCGATGTGACCACCCGGTCGCCGGGCGCGACGCCCTTCAGGATTTCGACGCGCAAACCCCGGCGCTCGCCGGTGGTGACAAAAACCCGTTGGACCCGATGGATACGCTGGTCCGGAGCCCGAGCGGAAGAAACCGCCGAATCGTCCGGATTTCCGCTATCGTCGGCACCGCCGGCCGGCAGTGCCGGAGCCGCCCCGCCCCCTTCCCGTATCACGAACACGACGTCGCCGTACGGGCTGTAGCTGATCGCCGTGTTGGGAACTGCCAGCACCCGGCGCTCATCGGGAAGCGTCACGACCACGTCGGTGAACATGCCCGGCCGGAGCAGGCGTTCGCGGTTGGGGAGCGTAGCGCGCACGCTGAAATTATGGGTTTCCCGGTCGATCTGCGGGCTGACCGCGCTGATTTCGCCTTCGAAAACCTGATCGGGGTAGGCGTCGACCCGCACCCGGACGGGCAGTCCCGGTCCGATAACGCCGTAATGACGTCCGGGTAAGGTGAAATCCGTGTAGATGGGGGCGATCGACTGCAAATCGACCACGGCCTGTCCGGGTTCAAGATATTGTCCCAGATTGACGTAACGGAGTCCGAGAACCCCGCTGAACGGTGCCTCGATCCGCTTTTTGCCGATCAGGACCCGCTGTTCCCTAACCTGGGCTTCAAAGGTTTCCACCCGGGTCGCCGCCTGCTCCCGTTCGGATTGAGATACGAAGCGCCGCTGCGCCAGTTCGCGGAACCTAGCCAGATCGCGGCGCGCCTGTTCGGCCTCGGCCTCGAGGCGCTCCAGCCGCGCCAGGTCCACATCGGTCTTGAATTGCACCAGGGTCGCGCCCTGCTCCACTTCGGCGCCCGATTCGAACCCGATGGTTTCCACCATGCCCGCCACCTCGGTGGTCACTTGCACCCCGTGCACGGCGACGAGGTTGCCGATGGCGTCCAACTCGGTCCGCCAGATCTCCGGCTCGGCACGGGCTGCCGTCACGGTGACGGGAGGGATCTCGAACGGTTCAGCCGGTCCGCGTTTACCGACAATCTGCGACCAGAGCCAATAAGCGACCAACGCCAAGACAGCCAGAACGGCGAGTCCTACCAAGATCCGCCATCGCCCCCCCCTGCCGAACGCGCTCTCCGTTTCATGCGCCGAATGCCGTGCCATTCGCCGCATCAGCGGCGCGGCAAACAAGTCACCCGCAGCGACTTGATATCTTCGAAAATCCCCAGCCCGCTGCGTCCCCGTCTTTCCCCCAAGTCGGGGATTTGCTGTCCTGGTTCGAACGACAGGCTATGGTCTTCGAAGTCTTCGTCGTCGAAGGCGGTTACCTGGGCGCGCGGTCCGACTATGACGCTTTCCAGGCCGGTCCAGCGGGCGCCGAACGGACCTTTCATGGTGCGCATCTCGACCGGGCCGACGATGTTCAGTTGAATTCCGGTAAAACGGTCGCCCGTGTAGAACTGTACCCAGCAACCGTCGGCGACCCGCTCGGCGCTGAACGATCCGGGCACGATCAGGACCGTCGGCAAAGCGCTGGGCTCCTCCGTAATCGGCGGGCGAGCGTCGGTATCGGGCGCGGAGGGAGGCACGGACTCCCTGGCCGTCACATTCAGGCCCGCCACGGCGGACAGCGCCCCGGCCACAATCCCGAACCGAAGGCGCCTAAATTTCCGCATGCGACGCTCCGATCAGAAAATGAGCATAAGAATCCCGATCACGACCAATAACCCGATCAGGAAGATGATGCCGATCGCGCTGCCCAAGAATCGCAAGATGCTGCCCATGTCCATGTCTCCGCGAGTGAAATAGAGTTTCGTCCATAACCATTGAGACAGCCGCTCCGAGGTTTCCTCACCGCCGCCGGGCCGGTGGTTGGGCTATCCGGGCCGTCGCCGTCCGCTTTTGGCCATTTCGGAGGAAATCCAGCTTGATTTCGGAACCGACTCGAAGCAGGCCGATAATATTGCGCAAGCTGCTGGCATTGGCCACGGGAGCACCATCGACCGCCACCACGACGTCGCCGGGACGCAGCCCCGCTTGGGCGGCAGGCGAATCCGGCTGAACCTGGGCAATCACGGCGCCGCCGCTCCGCTCCAGGCCCAAGGCTTTCGCCGACTCGGGAGTCAAATCCTGGACTCCGATCCCGAGTTGACCTCGCTGAACTTCGCCGTACTGGACGATCTGCTGCATGACGGCTTGGGCGAGATGGCTCGGGATCGCGAAACCGATGCCGACATTGCCCCCGGCCGGGCCGACGATGGCGGTATTGATCCCGACCAGTTCCCCATTCAGGTCGACTAGGGCGCCGCCGGAATTGCCGGGATTGATCGAGGCGTCGGTCTGGATGAAGTCTTCGTAGCCTTCGATGCCCAAACCGGAACGACCCAGCGCGCTGACGATGCCGGAAGTCACGGTTTGGCTCAAGCCGAAAGGACTGCCGATAGCCACCACGAAATCTCCGACCCGCAAGGATTGCGAGTCGCCGAACCGCAGAGCCGTAAGGTTTTTCTCGTCGATTTTGACGACCGCCACGTCGGTCTCGGAATCGGCGCCCACCACCGTAGCCTCGAAATCCCTTCCGTCCTGCAGGGTCACGGTCACTTGGTCGGCATTGGCGATGACGTGGTGGTTGGTGAGGATAAGCCCGTTTTCGGCGTTCACGATCACGCCGGAGCCGAGGCTCTGCTGTTGCCGTTGGCGCGGCGGCATGTTCGGCAAGTCGAAGAACCGTCTGAAAAACGGATCGTTGAACAGCGGATTCTCCTGCACGTTCACCGTCGAGGTCGTCGAAATATTGACCACGGCGGGCAATACGGCTTCCAGCATGGGCGCCAGAGTCGGCCTGCCGCTTTGTCCTATGGCGGCGCCGGGATTGGACGCCTGGTAGGCCGCTGCCGGCGCTTGCGCAAGTCGCGGTGCCGGCACGGGCTCGCATCCCGCCGACATCATGATCAGAACGGCGCCAAGAGCGCAAAGTCGGCCAAGCCGTTCCATGGAGTTCCTCCCGCAGTGTGCTTCTCGAGTCGCGACGTCACTTTTTAGGTCGTTCGATACCGTAAAAGTTCTCGGGCGGATTTTCTCTCTTCCGCCTGCGCGTGCATCCTCGATTATCGAGCATGAGCGCCGACCGCCTGCGGGATCATTTCAGGCTGAAGAGATACGCCGCCATGTCCCATGCGTCATGCTCGGTCACACCCAAGTCGGGCATGGCCGTGCCGGGCGATATCCGCTGCGGGTCCCGAAGCCACAGAACCAGGTCGTCCGGAGTGTTGGGCAGAACGCCGGCGATGTAGATGCGATTGGCCCAAGCGGTCAGGGGCGGCCCGGCCAAACCCTTGGCGCCGACGATGCCGGGAATGATGTGACAGGTCGCGCAGGCATATTGCTGCAAGGCGATCCGCCCTCGGGCCGGGTCTCCGCCGGTGACGAACAAGGGCTGATCGGCGCGGCCGCAGGCATTCAGAAGAGCCAGTGCCGCGAAGAGTCCGCCCGCTCCTTTGATTCTTCTTATCGCCCGCCGGTCTTTCGATCCCATTCCGCGTACTCCTTCGGGGAAAACTCCGGCAACCGTTCTACGAACGCCACCACCGCCCACAGCTCCTCCTCGTCGAGGCGATACTGCCAGGCGGGCATGCCGGTCATGCGGATTCCGTTGGCGACCACCCAATAGATGTATTCGGCCGATTTTTCGCGCGCCGTTTGTGCCAGATTGTTGGGCAGCGGCAGCATCCCCTTGCCGGCATCGTCGGGAGGCACACCCGGCGCGCCATGGCATTGCGCGCATTTGTCCCGGTAAATGCGGAAGCCGCGTTCCGCCAGGAGGGGATCGTCCAGGGGCGGCGCCGCGATGCCGCCGAGGCGGGCCGAGACCGACCGATCCAATGCGAAATCCAGCATCTCGTAAACCGGCCAAGTGTGTTGATAAATGGCAGCGACGTTGTACACGCCGGTGAGAACGACGATGGCCGCGCCCAATACTCCGAATCCACCCAGGATGACGAGAGTGATGAGCGCATGGATCAGAAACTTTCGGGAAGGTGCCATGGTCTCTTGTGAGTACGCTCCAAAATTCGAGAGAACGGCGTCAGCCGCACGGCTCGATATTCGGCCAGGGGAGTGACCGATGACCATCGGGAATGGAACGTCTTCCGACGCTATAGCATTTTCGACTCTCCGCATTGCGGTTAGTGCCGGCTGTCGATGCGTTCGGCCGGACGGCCCGCGTTCCGGCTTACCATGACCGCCCGTCTTGGTTCGGCCTTGCTCCTGGCAACGCTGCCGGCATCTGCCGGCGCCGGCCTTCAATCCGCCATCGATCCGCATTCGCCGACCGCATCCGAAATTGATGCCATCGGCTGGCTGCTGTACTGGGGAGCCGCGGTCATTTTCGTTTTGGTCATGGCGCTGACCGTTTATTCGATGTCCGGATCGGAACGCGCCGGCCGCTTGCTGGGCCATCGCCGAGCAGTCCTTATCGGCGGCCTCGCGTTTCCCGTGGTCCTGTTGTCCGCGCTCTTGGTCTATACGCTGAGAATCGCCGGGGATATCGTCACCCCGTCGGAACCTCCGGCCCTGCGGATCGAGGTCGTCGGCGAGAAGTTTTGGTGGCGGGTGAATTACCTGACCGAGGCGGGCCATGTCGATGTCGCCACCGCCAACGAGATCCACCTTCCGGCCGGTCGGCTCGTGGAATTCAGACTGCGCACCGCCGATGTCATCCATAGTTTCTGGCTGCCCAACCTGGCCGGAAAAGTCGACATGATTCCCGGCCGTATCACCACGCTGCGTATCCGACCCGACCGGCCGGGCGTGTGGCGCGGGCAGTGCGCCGAGTATTGCGGCGCCCAGCACGCCAACATGGCCTTCCTGGCGGTGGTCGAAACGCCGGAGGATTTCGATGCCTGGCTTAACGCCCAGCGTCAGCCCGCGCGTCCGCCGGCGGCTTATTCGGAGAACCGGAGATGAACGCGGTTCCGGGATTGTCGAACATCTCCGTCCGCAGCGTCCCTGAAATCATGGATCGCAACCGGCACTCCGATAAAGGAGCGAAACATGGCAAGCAAACCCGTGACGGTTATCGTTCGAATCGTAGCCAAACCCGGCATGGAGGCGCAGGTCAAGCGGGAGCTCATGAACCTCCTCGCCCCGACCCGCTCGGAAAAAGGCTGCATGAATTATGACATGCACCAGGCTGCCGATGACGATTCGCGTTTTCTCTTCCATGAGAACTGGGTGTGCGAGGAGGACCTCAGAAGGCATCTCGACGCGCCACATATCAGACATTGGATTACGCTGGCCGAAACGCTGTTGGCCGAGCCGATGGAGCTTACTCTCTGGCACAAGGTTGGTTAGATGCGCCGCTCGGTGTATGCGACGGCAGCACCGCCGGTACCGCTTTACGGAGGACAGCGCAAGAGCTGAATCTTCGAGTGGATTTCACGGATGCCGGCCGCGGCGCTTCCACGCGCATCGGCCGACGGCTTATTTGGAGAACCCGAGCTGATGCCTTTCGATTTCAAGAATTATTCGCTCTGGCTCAACATCGTGATGTTCGCGGTTTCGGCAGGCATCGTCTGGATTGCCGGCACCAAGGTCTCGCACTATGCCGATGCCATCGCCGAGCATACCGGCATCGGCCATGCAGCAGCCGGATTGATCCTTTTGGGCGGCATCACTTCGCTGCCCGAGGTCGCGGTCACGGTCGCCTCGTCCGCCGCCGGCAATGCGCCGCTGGCAGTGAACAACATCCTCGGCAGTCTCGCGATCAACGTCGTCATCCTGGCGCTGGCCGACGCCGTCATCGGGCGGGACGCTCTGACTTCGGTCATTCCCGATCCGGTCGTGATCTTGCAAGGGGCACTGGGCGTACTGCTGCTCGCTCTGGTGTCCGCGGCCGTGATCGTGGGCGACACGGCGTTCCTCGGCATCGGCGGTTGGGCATGGAGCATTCTCCTTTTTTATTTCGGGGCCATCTGGATGCTCGCCAAATCTCAGGGCCGCTTTCCCTGGCGGCCGGACGGGCTGGGCTGGCATCAACGACGCGCTCCGAAGCGTCCCCATCAGGGACTTGAGGGACAGCACAGAGGACATCCGGCCCAACGCGACGAAACGGAGGAGGAACCCGAACGTCCGTTTGGAAAAATTCTCGGCAAGACGGTGCTTGCCGGTTTGGCGATTCTGGTGGCGGGCTATGCGCTATCGCGTTCCGGTGAAACCCTCGCCGAGCAGAGCGGGCTGGGCTCGAGCTTTTTCGGCGCCGTTTTTGTCGGCTTTTCGACCTCCTTGCCGGAAGTCAGCACCGTACTGGCGGCGATGCACCTAGGGCGTTACCTGATGGCGGTTTCCGATATCTTCGGCACCAATCTGTTCAACGTCGGCATGATTTTTTTGATCGATGCCGTCTATCCGGACGGCCCGGTGCTGAACCAGGTGGGACGGTTTTCATCATTCGCGGCCCTTTTAGGGATTGTCGTGACGACGCTGTACATCGCCGGTTTGGTCGAGCGCCGGGATCGGACGATCCTGCGCATGGGCTACGACTCGCTGGCCGTGCTCTTGATTTATCTCGGCGGGATATTCCTGCTGTATCGATTGCGCTGAGGAGACATGGATGGACCGGAATCAGGAATTTCCGAACCCTGTGCCCCGCCCGGACGAAGAGCTTTCCCTGCTCAAAAAGATTTGGCGGCCACCATCGGGCTGGAACTTCATCACCGTCGTCAACAACGAGTACATCGGCATCTTCTACGTCGGCACGGCCTTTCTGTTCTTCTTGCTGGCCGGCGTGCTGGCGCTCCTGATGCGCACCCAGCTCGCGGTGCCGGAAAACGATCTTCTGGGGCAGGACACCTATAACCAGATCTTCACGATGCACGGCACCATCATGATGTTCCTGTTCGCCGTGCCGGCGGTGGAAGCGCTGGGAGTTCTCATCCTGCCCAACATGCAGGCGGCGCGCGACCTGCCCTTCCCGCGGCTGTCGGCCTATGCCTTCTGGGCTTATTTCGCGGGTGGGCTGGCGTTCTTCTGCAGCCTGTTTTTCGACTTGGCGCCCAAGGGCGGCTGGTTCATGTATCCGCCGCTGACCAGTTATCAATTCTCGCCCGGCGACAACTCCGATTTCTGGCTGCTCGGCATCGGCTTCATCGAAATCACGGCTATCGCTGCGGCCATCGAGATCGTGGTGGGGGTGCTGCTCAACCGCGCGCCCGGCATGAGCCTCGATAAGATGCCGATCTATTGCTGGGCCATGCTGGTGTTCGCCGGGATGATCATGGTCGCCTTCCCGGCGGTGATCCTCTGCACCGCGCTTCTGGAGCTGGAGCGCAGCTTCGAGTGGCCGTTCTTCGTAGCGGAGAAAGGCGGCGACCCCTTGCTCTGGCAGCATCTCTTCTGGTTTTTCGGTCACCCGGAGGTCTACATCATCTTCCTACCGGCCGCGGGAATCGTCTCGATGATCATACCCACCATGGTGCGCAAGCACTTGGTAGGATACCGATTGGTGGTGCTGGCCCTGGTGGGCACGGGTTTCCTGAGCTTCGCCCTGTGGGTGCACCATATGTTCGCCGTGGGACTGCCGCAGATCTCCATGAGCTATTTCTCGGCGGCCAGCATGGCGGTGTCGGTTCCGAGCGGCATACAGGTGTTCGCCTGGATCGCCACCATTGCGGCCGGACGCCTGAAACTCACGGTGCCGGCGCTGTTCACCCTGGCTTTTTTGTTCATTTTCGTGCTGGGCGGGCTGACCGGGGTGATGGTGGCGATCGTGCCCTACGACTGGCAGGTGCACGATACCTATTTCGTGGTGGCGCATCTGCACTACGTGCTGTTCGGCGGCATGGTGTTCCCGCTATTCGGCGTGTTCTATTACTGGGCGCCTTATGCGAGCACGAAGCCTCTCTCGGAAAAACTGGGCCGCTGGGTGTGCGGATTGATGTTCATCGGGTTCAACACGGCGTTCTTCCCGATGCACATCACCGGGCTGCTGGGTATGCCGCGGCGGGTCTATACCTATTCGGCGGAAGTCGGCTGGGACACCCTCAACCTGATCTCGACTTTCGGCGCTTTCCTCATCGGTGCCGGCGTTCTGGTGTTCCTGGTCGATCTCATTCGCAACTTCCGACCCTTCCGTCCGGAAAAGGCGGGCAACGTCTGGGATGCAGGCACCCTCGAATGGCTGCCCGGCGGCGATTACGCCATGCGCAGCATTCCCATCGTCGAAAGCCGCGAGCCGCTTTGGGATCAGCCGAATCTGGCGGAGGACGTCGAGGCCGGCCGCTATTACCTGCCGGGCGCGCCTACCGGCGCGCGCGAGACCGTCGTCACCAGTCCCATCGATGCCCGGCCTCTGTACATTTTGCAGATGCCGGCAGGGAGCTGGTTCCCGGTGTTGGCGGCCTTCGGAACGGCGGCGTTCTTTCTGCTCCTGACGGTGAAGGTAGTGGTGCCTGCACTGTTCTTCGGCGTGTTCGCCATCGCCATGATCATCCGGTGGGCATGGGAAACCGACCCCGGCCCCAGCCACCCTCCCGTGGACATCGGCGGCGGCATCAAGCTGCCGGTCTACGTGACCGGCCCCATGTCGCATTCCCGGTGGGCCATGGTCGTGCTGATGATAGTCTCGGCCTCCCTCTTCGCCTGCCTGATCTTCTCGTATTATTTCCTGTGGACCGTAGCGCCGGGGTTCTGGCCCAAGGGCGGAGAATCGCTGCCGGAAGTGGCTTATCCGCTCGCGGCGGGAGGCCTTTCGGCATTCAGCAGTGCTGCCATTGCCTACGCCAGCCGCGCATTGAAATCGAACAGGTTCTGGACGGTGCGCCTGGCCATGCTTTTAGCCGTCCCCCTGCTCGTCGGTGCGTTGGTGGCCGAGCTGTGGGGCCAATGGCAGATAGGCCTGCGGCCGACCGATTCCGGCTATGCCGCGATCGTTTATACCGTCATCTCGATTCAGGGATTTTTCGTTACCGTGGTGGTCATCATGGGCCTCTATACCTTCGCCCGCTCGGTGTGCGGACTCATAAACCGCGAACGCCGGGCCACTTTCGACAACACCATGCTGTTCTGGCATTACACGGTCGTTCAGGGCCTGATTGCATTAGCCGTGGTCCATCTGTCTCCGCGCTTCCTGGGGTGAACCGCCATGGCTGCCGCACTCCACTTCGTCACAAACACGCTTCGGATGCTCTCGGGCGTCTTGATCTGGGGTGCCCATTTCGGGGTTGTCTACATCGCCACTGCCCTGGTGTGTGCACGGGGGGTTCAGAATTTAAGCTGGCTCGGGGTGGGCATCGTTGCATGGATGGTCACCATTGCTACGGTGATGGCGATCGCGGGGATCTTGATCATACTTGTCCCCGCCTGGCGGAATCTTCACCGGCACCGCCCGCAGTCCGCGACACCCGCTTTCATCGACTGGATGACCGTCTCCTTCGGGGGGCTGGCACTGCTGGCGATCGTATGGGTAACGTTTCCGGTAATGCTGGTGCCGATATGTTAGCCCTGATTTCCAGCACCCGTTCGTCTGCAATCCATCGGCGTGCTTGGCAGCCACGAAGCGGACGACCCAATACGCGTGGAATTGGTCCCCTACCGGCACTTTGCGAAAGTTTTTGGAACGAGAACGCTTAAACCGAGAAGGACGAACCGCAACCGCACGTTGTGGCCGCATTGGGATTCCGAATAACGAATTGAGATCCGGATAAGTCCTCGGTATAGTCGATCTCGGCACCGGTCAGATATTGGATGCTCATGGAATCGATCAAGACAATGACACCGTTCTTCACAATTTGCGTGTCGTCTTCATTGACCGCGTCATCAAAAGTAAAGCCATATTGAAAACCTGAGCAGCCGCCGCCGGTAATGTAAACCCGCAGCTTCAGGTTATCGTTTCCTTCATCGGCTATCAGTTGGCTCACCTTGGCCGCAGCGCTGTCAGTAAATTTAATAGGCTCTTCGCTCATACAACTCGTAACCTCGGTACGCTTATCGATCAAACGCCATTATATGATTTTTTCCGAGAGTTTCGGTCAAGAATAACCGCTATCCATAACTTGATGGTCATTTATGAAAAAAAGGATTCTTTTTCTCGGTCTGTATCTGAGCTTATCCGCACCGTCCGCCTGGGCCCTACGCTGCGGCTCTCTACTGGTAGACACTGGAGATTACAAGCTCGAGGTGCTTCGCAAGTGCGGCGAGCCCGTATTCACGGACTCCCGCATCGAGCTCAGGTATGTGAAATTGTACGGTTCGGGCTTGGAGTTGGGGCAATACGTGCCGGTCATGATCGACGAATGGACCTACGACTTCGGTCCGAATCGGTTCGTGCAGCTGCTTCGATTCGAGAACGGCCGTCTGGTGGATATAGAATCCTTGGGCTACGGCCGATAACCGGCACGCTCAAAACCGTTTTCCTACGGCGAAAAATAAAAATTGCCCTCATCACGGATGAGGAGCAAATCAACCGTCTCCCGGTTGGATCACCTCAAGCTTCACTTGAGCAAGTCCCGCTCTTATGAATCCGAGCTCTTTGGCCGCGCGCCGCGAGAGATCGAGCAGACGCTTGTTCGCGGGATCGCCGCGGTCGTTCACGCGCACCTCTATGCTGCGGTTATTGCCGAGATTGGTCACCCGGAGCCGGGTACCGAATGGTAGCGACCGATGCATTGCGGTGAGGCCGTTCCGGTTGTAACGCTCGCCGCTGGCCGTCCGCCGGCCGTGGAAACGATCGCTGTAGTACGATGCAATGCCTTTTTGAGAGCTTGCAAGGCTTTTTGGACTTGCCGTTCTGGCATGACCAACAGTACAGGAAGACGCCAGATAGATCGACAGAAGGGAGTTAGCAATCAGTCGAAGCTTCTGCATCCTTCACCTCCATATTGGTTATTTTAGGAACGATGCCGTTTCATAATAAACGATGCTTCTAAAAAGGCCAAGTTTTTATCGAAATGGTTATATCGTCATGCGCTGTTCTGCGATGCGGCTCACGCCTTGGCGCAGATCCCGTCGCGCAACCAACCTGAAAATGAATAGCCCGCGCTCCTGTTTCAACGGCGCGGGCATTCGAATTCAAATATGACTGTTTTGAGAGCTTCTCAGTTTTTCGCTCAGCCGATTGCTTCAACCCCACCCATGTACGGAAGCAAGACCTCCGGAACTCTGATCCGTCCTTTTTCATCCTGATAGTTCTCCATCACGGCAATAAGGGTGCGGCCGACAGCGAGTCCCGAACCGTTCAGGGTATGAACCAGCTCGGGTTTACCCGTTTCGGCATTCCTCCAGCGCGCTCTCAAGCGTCGCGCCTGGAAATCCCGGAAATTGCTGCACGACGAGATTTCACGGTAGGCATTCTGTCCCGGCAGCCAAACCTCGAGATCATAGGTTTTGGCCGATGAAAAGCCCGTATCGCCGGCGCACAAAACCATTCTTCGAAACGGCAGCTTCAAGCGCTTGAGAATCTCCTCCGCATGGGAGGTTAGCTCCTCATGGGCACGCGCCGAATCGTCGGGCCTTACAATCTGCACCAGCTCGACTTTTTCGAATTGATGCTGGCGTATCATGCCGCGTACATCCTTGCCGTAGGAGCCGGCTTCGCTGCGGAAACACGGCGTATGGGCAACGAATTTCAAAGGAAGCGTTTCCGCGGCCAAGATTTCGTCGCGGACCAAATTGGTAACCGGCACCTCGGCGGTCGGAATCAGATAGAACGCCGGTTCGCGAACGAGCTTGAACAGATCTTCTTCGAATTTCGGAAGCTGCCCCGTGCCGCGCAAGCTTTCCGCGTTCACCATGAACGGCACGTAGGTCTCGGTGTAACCGTGCTCTTGCGTATGAATATCGAGCATGAATTGGGTCAAGGCCCGCTGCAAACGAGCCAGAGGACCTTTCAGGGTGACGAACCGTGAACCCGTAATTTTGACGGCCGCCTCGAAATCGAGACCTCCAAGCCGCGTTCCCAAATCGACGTGGTCGCCAGGTTCGAATCCGAACTGCGACGGCTCGCCCCAGCGATGGATCTCCACGTTGTCCGCATCGCTCCGGCCATCGGGAACGTCGGCATCCAAAATGTTCGGTATGCCGAGCAGCAAGTCTTCCAACTTCGCTTGAATGCCTTCCAATTCCCCTTCCATCCGTTTGAGGTCATCCCCCAAATGCTGCATCTCCGCAAGTATAGGCTGGATATCCTCTCCTCTTGCCTTGGCCTGGCCGACCAGCTTGGAGCGCGTATTGCGTTCGTTCTGCAACGCCTGAGTGCGGCCCTGTATTTCCTTGCGCTGGTTTTCCAACTCGCGAAATACTTCGGTGTCCAGCTTGAACGAGCGCCGCGCCAATTGCGCTTCGACCTCATCCAATTGAGTGCGGAAAAGACGTGGATCTAACATCGGTTATCCTTGGTGAGATTTGGGTGAATCTGGATCAAAAACTATCTACGGCGCGGGCGAACCCGCCGGAGATTCGAACGGATTCATCGGCGCCGTGGTGCATAGCGAAGGCGGGTATCAAACTGCTTGAGTCTTCAGATAAGCTATTTCACGAGAAGAGACGGACAAGTAGCTTCGATCGAACCCGCTAGCTTCGCGTCTTGTCAGCGCACGGACAGCCGAAAATACGAACTCATCCGGCATCCGCCAGCACTTTCATGGCCTGACGATTCGGATTCCGCACAATACCCCGCTCGGTGACGATGCAATCGATCAATTCGGCCGGAGTCACGTCGAACACTGGATTCCACGCTTTTATAACACTGCTCGGCCGCGCGAAATATTCGTTCAGCAGTTCGCTCTGGGCCCTTTCCTCGATCCTAATGCTCTCGCCGGACTCTGTCCGCCAGTCGATGGTGGACGTCGGCGCAACCACCATGAATTTCACGCCATGGTGGCGAGCGGCAACGGCCAAGGCATAGGTGCCGATCTTGTTGGCGGTATCTCCGTTTGCGGCGATGCGGTCGGCTCCGACTGCGATCCACTGGATCGCATCCGATTTCATCAAATAGGCGGCAGCGGAATCGGCAATCAAAGTCGCGGGTATGCCGTCCTGCTCCAGCTCCCAGACAGTCAGCCTAGCCCCCTGTAGCCACGGACGGGTTTCGGTCGCGAAGATATTCGTAACGCCCTGTCGGTAGGCACTTCGAACCACTCCGAGCGCCGTACCGTACCCACCGGTCGCAAGTGAACCCGTATTGCAGTGGGTCAAAACGCCGCTGGCTCCGACAAGCAGGGAGGCTCCCAAGTCGCCCATCGTTCGATTGGCAGCGATGTCCTGATCATGAATGGTGCGCGCGGCTTGCAACAGATGCGGCTCCGGGTCACCTTCGACAGCCCCGATTTCCGATCGCATACGGTCAAGGGCCCAGAACAGATTCACGGCAGTGGGACGCGAACTGGCCAACTTGGCCAAATCCGCTTCGATCGCCTCTCTCCAGTTATCCGGATTTTCGCGATACCGTTGACGCGCCGCCAACACGACACCATAGGCGGCGGCGATACCGATGGCGGGGGCTCCGCGCACGCGCATCGAAAAGATAGCCTCAGCCACGCCCTGAGCGCTGTCGAATGTCTCGTATTCGACCACGCTCGGCAGCCTGCGCTGATCCAGCACGCGGAGCCCGCGCTCGCTCCACTGCAGGGCACGGACCGTATCGTTAGACATTATGGGTGCAGAAGATGAAGGCATTTGGATTATTGAAATCAGGCGATTGTCAAAGAACCCCCGACTCGCGGGTGTTGTCGGGCCGGGCCGGTGCGGCTAAACGTCCATGCATTTTAAGATGGTCCAGCCGACAAACAAAGAATTCGCGCGTGCGCACCGAGACTTGGTGATAAGTCCTAAAGAGGCATACCATTTGCAACGCGTTTTAAGGCAATTAAGGTGCGCGTTTTTGCCGCATCGTCGAGCGGCTATTCTCGGTTGCAAGATGGTCATAGTCACATTAGCCTGAATTTGTCAAGACTAACACCCGTAAAGGTCCGACTATGGTACTCGAAATCTACCTCTGGTGTTGGATGCACTTGGAACCGCGGCATGCGGCGAAAAGAGGCGCAAAACTTCTGGGCTTGGCGGTATTGGTGTTGGCTCCGCTGATTTATGCCAACGTCGAAATGACCGGACAAGGATTCAAGCCCTCGACGCCCAGCCTGACGATCGAGGTTGGTCAGAAGGACTCGAATCGTTAAGTCCTCTTTGCCTGTGCTCGCTGCCGTACGGCTTCAAAAAGCAGTACGCCTGTCGCAACCGATAGGTTGAGGCTTTCGATTTGGCCGAACATTGGAATTTTGACTAAAAAGTCACAGGACTCGCGCGTCAAGCGACGTAGACCCTTTCCTTCGGCTCCGATCGCCAAGACCAATGGAATGGCCAGGTCGATCTCGTATAGCGATCGCTCGGCCTCGCCCGCAGCCCCTACGATCCACAGCCCCGCCTCCTTTAACCAGCCCAGGACTCGATTCAAATTGGTTACGCGGTAAATCGGCACCGTTTCAGCAGCGCCGGAGGCGACCTTGGCCACGGTCGGCGTCAACCCCACAGACTGATCTTTCGTGATAATGACCCCCTGTACTCCAGCGGCGTCCGCGGTACGCAAACAGGCTCCGAGGTTGTGCGGATCCTGCACATGATCCAGAACGAGAAAAAAAGGCTGCCGCGAAAGATTCGCCAGCGCATCCTGAAGCTCCGACTCTCCGAGTTCGGCGGCCAGCTTCAGCTCGAGAACGATGCCTTGATGGCTTCGGCTTTCGGCTAACGAGTCAAGTTGATTTCGTCCGGCCGGCTGAACCGAAATTCCAAGGGAAGCCAATTTCCGTTCGATGGCGGCAATGCGACCATCTTCCCGCCGATGGTCTATCCAAACGCTGATGATTTTGTCCGGGGCGTTTTCGAGAGCAGCTTCCGCCGCATGAAGACCCGCGATGCGACGCCGATTCTTCATGACCGGCGTCTTTTCTTCCGTGTCCGGCGCGACGAAGACTCGGAGCGTTTCACCAATTCGAGGTCGATCTTGCGTTCATCCAGATCCACGCGAGCCACAATCACACGAACGCTGTCGCCAAGCCTATAAGTCACACCGCTCCGCTGCCCTTCCAACCGATAACCGATCGGATCGTAGTGAAAGTAGTCTTTGTCCAAAGTCGAAACGTGGACCAATCCTTCCACGAAGATGTCTTTTAGCTCCACAAAAAAACCGAATGGCGTAACGGCGGAAATGACGCCTTCGAACTCCTCTCCCAGCTTATCGAGCATGTACTCGCATTTAAGCCAGGCGACGACGTCGCGAGTCGCCTCGTCGGCGCGCCGCTCGGTGTACGAGCAATGCTCGCCCATCAGTACCATGTCGTTATGGGAATAGTAGAATTCTTCTATCTTTTTCTTTTCGAGCGAGTGGCGAATAGCCCGGTGTACCAGCAGGTCCGGATAGCGCCGGATGGGCGACGTAAAATGGGTATAGGCATCCAGGCCCAACCCGAAATGGCCTTTTTTCTCCGGGCTATAAACGGCCTGAGCCAGCGAGCGTAACAGTACAGTTTGGATCAGGTGCTCGTCGGCCCTGCCGGTGATATTGTCCAACACTTCGAAATAATCCTTAGGTCCAGGATTATCGCCGCCACCGAGGTTCAGACCGACTTTTCCGAGAAAGGCACGCAGATCGGCCAATCGTTCGGCGGTGGGACCCTCATGAATTCGAACCACATGGGGGAGTTTTTGACGGGTCAGATATCGCGCCGCGGCAATATTCGCGGTAATCATGCATTCCTCGATCAGGCGATGGGCGTCGTTGCGCTCGCGCGGCACGATTTGCGCGATTTTCTTGCCCTCTCCGAATACGATGTAGGATTCCTGGGTGTCGAAATCCATCGCCCCCCGTGCCTCCCTTGCCCGCCGCAGCACTTTGTAGAGCGAATGCAACTCCTCCAGGTGAGGCACGAGAGCGCGATACTTCTTCCTCAGTATCTTATCGCCGTCGACAATCATGCGGGCGACTTCCGTGTAAGTGAGCCTCGCATGGGAGTACATCAGCCCCGAGTAGAAACGTGAACGGACGATGGCGCCATCGGTGTTTATGTAAATTTCGCAGACCATGCACAGCCTGTCTTGCTCGGGGTTGAGCGAGCACAAACCGTTTGAGAGCACCTCCGGCAGCATGGGAATGACTCGATCGGGAAAATACACCGAGTTGCCACGGATTTTTGCTTCGTCGTCGAGAGCCGTTCCCGGCCGGACATAATGGGAAACATCGGCGATAGCGACATAAAGTTTCCATCCTTTCGGCGTTCTTTCGCAGTACACGGCATCGTCGAAATCGCGGGCGTCCTCCCCGTCTATGGTTACGAGCGGCAGCCGCCGCAAATCAACGCGACCGGCTTTATCATCTTCCGCGACTTCCGTACTTAGCCCCGCAACGTCGTTCAACACGGCTTCCGGCCACTCGGCCGGCAGATCGAAGCTGCGAATCGCCACCTCGATCTCCATACCGGGGGCCATGTGATCCCCCAGAACCTCCCTGATTCGACCGATGGGGTCACGCTGGCGGGTAGGTTGCTCGATGATCTCGGCGACCACGATCTGACCTGGGAGCGCTCCATTTCTATGCTCCTCAGGAATAAGAACGTCGTGAGCGATGTGCTTATTGTCTGGGACGACGAATGAGATTCCCTGCTCCAGGTACAACCGACCCACGATATTGTGCGTATTCCGCTCCAACACCTCCACAACCCCGGCCTCTCGCCGCCCGCGGCGGTCGACGCCGCGTATGCACACCACGATGCGATCATCGTGCATGAGCGAACGCATTTCCTTGGGCGAGAGAAAAAGATCATCGCCGCCCTCGTCGGGCCGAAGAAAGCCGAACCCATCGGGATGGCCGATGACCCGCCCAACGATGAGATCTTTGTGGTTTACGATGCAGTAATAATTGCGGCGGTTTCTCAGTATCTGCCCATCCCGCTCCATGGCATTGAGGCGGCGACGGAGCGATTCAACGTCCTCATCCTCTTGTACGCCCAATACGCCGGCAACGTCCTCGACTCTTAAAGGAATCCCTTGCTCTTTCATCACCTCGAGGATCAACTCCCGGCTGGGAATGGGACGCTCATACTTTCCTGCCTCCCGCTCGGCGAAGGGATCCTCGAGCTTAAACCCTCTAGCGATCGTAGGGGCGGACTTGGTCATCGATAATTTTCCTATTTTCTATATGTTTAGTTTTGCTATTCGGACAGCCCTCGGTCCGACAACCTCTTCGAAGATCGATGATTCCCTTCAAAACTTTCGGTATTGACAATTTAACCGATAAGTAACAAAATTCGCGACTCAATTGAGTCGCTCGACTCGCCTCTTGCCGAGGTGGTGAAATTGGTAGACACGCATGATTCAGGTTCATGTGGGGAGACCCGTGGAGGTTCAAGTCCTCTCCTCGGCACCATCCTTAGTCGTCCCTCAATCGAAGGGATTCTTCAGAATTATCGTCTCGCTGCGATCAGGACCGGTCGAGAGAATATCCACTGGCACACCGACCAATTCTGAAATCCGGTCAATATAGGCTCTCGCATTTGCCGGAAGGTTCTCATACGAGGTAATGCCGGCAGTAGACTCTTGCCACCCTGAAAGCTCCTCGATAATGGGCTCGCACTGAGCATAACTATCGGCGCCGATTGGTACCGTACGAATCTCCTCTCCTTTATATCGATAAGCCGTACAAATTCCGATCTTTTCCAGCCCATCCAGAACATCCAATTTCGTCAGGCACAACCCGCTCAGACTGTTGAGTTTCGCCGAACGCTTCATCAAGATGGCATCGAACCAGCCACAGCGACGCGCTCGTCCAGTAGTAGCACCGAATTCCGCGCCTTTCGCGGATAAATGCTTGCCAATCTCATTCGACAGTTCCGTCGGAAAAGGTCCGTTTCCAACGCGTGTCGAATAGGCTTTGGTGATACCCAATACATAATCGAAATCCAGCAGGCCCATTCCGCTACCGGATGCTGCGCCGCCCGCCGTAGTATTAGACGAGGTCACATAAGGATAAGTGCCATGATCGATATCCAGCATTGCGCCTTGAGCGCCTTCGAAGAGGACATTTCTATCCTCATCACGATAAGCATGCAGCATACCCGCCACATCTCCCAGCATGGGTTTAATCTGCTCACCCAATGCCATCGTTTCGTCCAGCACTTGCTGATAATCGAGCGGAGACTGCCGGTAATACCCGCTGAGTACGAAATTATGATAATCCAGGAGTTCGCGTAACCTTTCGGCAAACACGGCGGGATACATAAGATCGCCGGCGCGTAACCCTCGCCGCGACACTTTATCTTCATAAGCGGGACCGATACCTCTTCCTGTCGTACCGATAGCCTTATCGCCACGAGATTTTTCACGCGCTACATCTAACGCGACGTGAATGGGTAATATCAAGGCACAGGCTTCGCTGATCGTAAGCCTATCCCGAACCGGAATACCGGCTTTCTCCAGCAGCGCAATCTCTTCCAACAAAGCGCGGGGCGATAACACCACGCCATTGCCTATCAAGCATTTCACCGACTCCCGCAAAACGCCAGAAGGTATCAAATGCAATACCGTCTTTTGGCCGTCGATTACCAAGGTATGCCCTGCGTTGTGACCACCCTGGAAACGGACCACTGCATCTGCACGCTCCGTCAGCAAATCGACAAGTTTACCTTTACCTTCATCGCCCCACTGGGTGCCGATGACTATGACGTTTTTACCCATTCTTGATTCCAGATTAGCGTTTCATTTTTCGAGGTAATTTTGGGCTCAATCGCTAACGGGAAAGACTTCCCAAGTTAGCCCCTGCTTTTGAAGGTAGTGTGAACATGCCATCTCGCGAGCCTCGCCAGTTTGTCCATACAACGCCTGAATGACCGTTTGCCCGGCGCCGCGCAAATTACGCACTATTTCGTGCAAATCGGGATCGTCTACGGCGGGCGCAAAAATGCGCAAACTAGGCGCATCATCGTCTTTTCCGTTGGCCAATCGTGCCAGAACCTTCAAATCGGCGCTAAAACCCGTCGCCGGACGAGCGCGCCCGAAAATTTTTCCGATCTCATCGTAACGGCCGCCACGTGCAATTTCTCTGCCGTAACCCGGCACAAAAGCGGCAAATACGACACCCGTCTTGTAGTGATAACCACGCAATTCCGCAAGGTCGAAATTGATTCGTAAGGCCGGGAACAAGCTTGTCAAACTCTTCGAAATGGATTCCAAATCCATCAAAGCGCGATGTACCGACTCATTGGCGGTTGCCAATCGCTTTCTAGCTTTCTCTATGACACCCTCATGTCCATTTAGATCGATCAGCGCTTCCAACATCTCGGTGGAAGAATCGCTAACCGTCAGCGAATGTAATAAAGTTACCAATTCCGGATAGTCTTTCCGCTGAAGAATTTCAAACAGCTCCGCCTCCTGCTGCGCATTCAAACCGGCCTGACGTGCCAACTCCCGATAGATGCCTACATGTCCCAGATCCAGATGTACGTTTTCAATACCTGCAATGGCAAGCATCTCCAACATCAAGCAGATAACCTCCATGTCGCTGGCATTACCCGCATGTCCGTACAATTCGGCCCCAACCTGCAATGGGCTCCGGGACTTTTCGAGATGATCCGACTGCGTGTGCAGCACCGTTCCCATGTAACAGAGCCGTGTCGGCGTATCGGTGCCAAGGTTGCGCGCATCGATACGCGCAACCTGAGGCGTCATATCAGCACGTATCCCCATTAATCGACCACTGATCTGATCGATGATCTTGAATGTCTGCAAATCAAGATCGTTGCCCGAACCAGTCAAAAGCGATTCAATGAATTCAATCAGCGGCGGCATCACCAGCCGATAGCCCCAGCTGGCGAACAGATCGATGATCTTTCGACGTAGCTGCTCCAAACGCTCGGCTTCTTCCGGAAAGACCTCATCAATACCTTCTGGCAACAGCCAATTATCTTCGGTTAGCATCGAATTCGGTGAGCTCAGCAAACGGAAAAAAATCTGGATGGATTAGGCGACAGTTATGTTACCGCGAGGCTCATATTGACCCTAGCAGTGTGTGAGAATCCTTTGCCAACGGCAAACGGTCCGCCCCTTTGTCCCTGTCGACTGGACAAAGGGGCAATAGAAAATATGCGGGAGCAACAGTCCGGTTACTTTGGCTTTTTGAAGTACTGGAAGAATTTCGAATCAGGCTCCAACACGATCATATCGTTCTCGTCCTTGAACACTTGCCTGTAAGCATACAAGCTTCGATAAAACTCGAAGAACTCTGGATTTCTGCTATATGCCTGAGCATAAATCTCCGATGCCGTGGCATCGCCCTCACCACGCCTGATCTCCGAGTCTCTATAGGCATCAGCAAGTATCACCTCCCGCTGACGGTCTGCTTCCGCACGAATACGTTCGGCTGCCTCCGCACCACGCGAACGGAAATCTCTCGCAACCCGTGCGCGTTCGGCTTCCATCCGTCGGTAGACCGATGAACTTACCTCATCCGGCAAATCGATTCCTTTCACACGAATATCGATAACCTCGACTCCCAAATCATCGACTACAGGGTTCACCGTCTTGATCAGTAGATCGCGGATCTGGCCACGCTCTAAGGAAACCACCTCGCGGATAGTTCGCTTGCTGAATTCGTTCCGCAATGCGTCTTTCGTTATCTGATCGAGACGAATATTTGCCGCTGCCTTATCCCCACCGACTGCCTTATAGAATTTCGTCGCGTCTTCGATCCGCCATTTCACGAACCAAGTAACGATTACGTTTTTCTTTTCAGAGGTGAGAAACCGCTCGGGCTTGGACTCCAATGTGAGGATTCGGTCATCGTATTTCTTCACCTCTTGATATGGAAGCTTGAAATGCAACCCCGGCTCGAAGTCTGTTCGAACGATTTTCTTAAACTCCAGCAATAAGGCTCTTTCCGTCTCCGATACAGTAAATATGGAGGTAGCAGTAATTACCAGCAAAATAAAAACAAACGCAAGAATTAGGGTATTTTTACTAATCATTATTGTCCCCTTCCTTCACGACCTCGAGTGGTTGATCGGATAGTTCTAGGGGCCCCGCTGTCCGATACTTCCGGAGTAGTAATCGTGGCATTGTCGGCATCTCTGGGCGGCATCAGGGGCGACGCAGCTTTTTGAAGTTTATCTATAGGCAGATACAACAAATTATTGCTGTTCTTGACATCGATCAATAACGTACCCGTGCGTCCAAGCACTTCCTCCATCGTATCGAGATAGAGGCGCTCTCGCGTAACCTCCGGAGCCTTGTCGTACTCCGCCAGCAACTGTTTGAACCTACTCGTGTCACCTTCTGCTCTGGCAATTACGCGCTGTTTATACGCTTCCGATTCTTCCAAGACACGTGCCGCGGCACCCCTTGCTCTTGGCACGACTTCATTCGCATAAGCTTCCGCTTCATTTTTCAGGCGCTGCTCATCTTCCCTTGCCTTGATCGCGTCCATGAATGCTGCCTGGACTTCTTCCGGAGCCTGAGCATCCACCAAGCTCACATTGCTCACTCTGATTCCGGTTTGATATTGATCCAGCGTTTGTTGAATTTCGTTCTTGATCTCGTCGGCAACCTTGCCCCGTCCCTCCGTCAACACGAAATCCATCGTACTCTTCCCGATAACCGCACGTTCGGCGCTTTCAATAACCTGCTTCAAGGTTTCGTCCGGATCAGCAACATTAAAAAGATAATCTTTCGCATCCTTGATCTGATACTGAACCGCTAATCGGATATCGATAATATTTTCGTCCTGCGTGAGCATAAGGGCTTCCCTGGGCACGGACCCCAAAGATTGCTGACGCCCGCCGGAGCGATACCCTACTTCCAGAAAACGTTGCTGCTCCATATTGACCACCTGAACGTGCTCTATTGGCGCAGGCATGTGCCAATGCAGCCCAGGCATGGTGGTATCAGCGTATTTGCCGAAACGCGTAACGACGCCGCGACTCCCTTCGTCTACGAGATAAATACCGGTTAGCCCCCATACAGCCAAGGCAATCAGGAGAAATAAACCGATCGTCCTCATGGGCGCATTTTCACCGCCACCGAAAAACCTTCCTATCCTTTCGTGTAATCCGCGCATGACTTCTTCCAAGTCCGGAGGCGTCTCCTGCTGATCACGCCCGCTCCACGGATCTTTTTTATTACCGCCCGGTTCGTTCCAGGACATTGGATGACTCCTATAGTACAGAACTTGATGCTCTTCTAGAGCTATAACAAAGCCGCTACTGCGGCATGAATATTAGAATTATCTAGGAAAATGGTTGGATATACAAAAACGAGCATTTGAGAGGAAGCCGGAACGCTCTCCACTGGCCCAGTGCTTCACGGTAGAAGCATGCTATGCCCCGGCATTATTGTTACCAGATCGAGATGATTAAGCACTAATTGAATCCTGCAGCTCGTCGAGCTCATGCAATAACTTCACATCCCGCTTGAGAAGCTCGACTTCCAAATCCCACCCTCCGGTTCCGTCCGATTCTTCTCTCAAGATCTGCGCTGCGTTATATAACCGTGCCCTCAATCCGGCGTTTTCCGGACCCAAGTGAATTCTGCGGTGAATCACTTCGCGACGAAAAAGAACCTCTAAAACGTCGTGAAGCAAAGGCAGACCAGCACCTGTCTTGGCGGACAACCATACTTTTGCGACATCTCCGCTCGCGTTTCTCTCAGCGTGCGGCTCAATATCCGCAACCCGATCGATCTTGTTAAAGACCTGAATCTGTCTTACTCGATCAGCTCCGATTTCGCTCAGAACCCGATTGACTTCCGATATGGTTTCGTCAGACCGCTCATCACTCGCATCAATAACGTGAAGCAATAAATCTGCGTCCACCGCTTCCTTCAAAGTCGAACGGAATGCTGCAACCAGCTCATGTGGCAAATGCCGGATAAATCCGACCGTGTCAGCTAGAATTACCGTCAAACTCGGCGTTAACTGCAAGCGTCGCAAGGTGGGATCGAGCGTAGCAAATAACTGATTTGCCGCATAAACGCCAGCCCCCGTCAACGCGTTGAAGAGAGTCGATTTGCCAGCATTTGTATATCCCACCAAACTGACAACCGGCAACTCCGCCCGCCGTCTAGCGGAGCGTCCCTGATTGCGTTGCCGCTCGACTTTCTCCAGCCGTTTTTGAATCAGCCGTATTCGATCAGCAATTAAACGCTTGTCCGTCTCAAGCTGTGTCTCCCCAGGACCACGGAGGCCGATACCCCCTTTTTGACGTTCCAAGTGAGTCCAGCCACGCACCAAACGAGTAGATAGGTGCCGCAACTGTGCTAATTCAACCTGGAGTTTGCCTTCGAAGGATTGGGCCCGCTGAGCGAAGATATCGAGAATCAATCCGGTGCGATCGACAACCCTGACCGAAAGCTCTCTCTCTAAATTACGCTCTTGGCTGGGCGTTAAAGGATGGTTGAAAAGAACCAGCTCTGCTTCGTTCTCCCGGACAATCCGGGCCAACTCGTCAAGTTTCCCTTTTCCGATGTAATAACGAGGATCGGGCGTGTGTCTCCTGCCTGTCACCGTAGCTACAGGCTCCGCCCCGGCTGATGAGGCGAGTTCCTGAAGTTCTACAAGAGCTTCGGTCTCGTCCTGAGCGGCCAAATGAACAAGCACGGCACGCTCGCCGGACTTCGGCCTCTCAAACAAGTAAACTCTTCTCCCAGACCAACTTCGACATCACCATCTTACGGCTTGAACCGAACTGTCGATTAACCCTCGTCTTCCAATCCTTCCGCCGCATGGGGTAGACGGACCTGACGCGCAGGGACAATCGTGGAAATGGCATGCTTGTAAACCATTTGGCTTACAGTGTTCTTGAGTATGATCACGTACTGATCGAAAGAATCCACTTTACCTTGTAACTTGATCCCGTTTACGAGATAGATCGAAACCGGAACATGTTCTTTTCTAAGCGCATTTAGGAACGGATCTTGTAAATTTTGCCCTTTTGACATCCTCTTTCTCCTTATTGTTATAAGACCGACGCTCAGCCAGTATTAAAACAAATCTCTCATTTTTTCGCCAGGCACAATACCTGACTGTAGCCGCCATTAATATATGAAAAATAAGCGCAACAGCCCTTTATTCTTTTCCGATTAATTCAATTTTGTAACCATCCGGATCCGCCACGAAGGCAATGACCGTGGTGCCGTACTTCATGGGGCCGGCTTCGCGTAAAATTTCGCCGCCAGCGCGTCTTATACGCTCGACAGCGTCGTAGATGTCCTCGACTTCGATCGCGATATGCCCAAAGGCATCGCCCAAGTTATAGCCATGAACACCCCAGTTGTAAGTCAATTCAATCACCGAATCGTGGCGTTCGTCACCGAACCCTACGAATGCCAGAGTGAATTTTCCATCAGGAAAATCCTCCTTTCTCAATAGTTTCATTCCGAGAATTTCAGTGTAAAAGCGAATCGACCGTTCTAAGTCTCCAACCCGAATCATCGCGTGCAAGATACGCATCGACTGACTACCTCGACTCAATTTTTGCTAATGAAATCATCGCGCATCTAATAACCGCCACGAACACATCTCTAGGTCAGCGCCGAAGAGACGGCATTTGCGAGACGGTCGGCCGTAGCACGAACAACATGAGCGTCTTGCCCTTCAACCATAATCCTAATTAGAGGTTCGGTTCCCGACGGTCTGAGCAAAATACGCCCCTTGCTGCCAAGTTCACGCTGAATTTCATTTTTCAACTTCTGAACCGGCTCGATTTCATCCAAATTGACTTTGTCCCGCACCTTCACGTTCACCAAACACTGAGGGTATTTGACCATGTCGCTCTTCAATTCGTTAAGCGATTTGCCCGCCTCGTGCATCGCTGCCATAACCTGCAAAGCAGAAACAATACCATCGCCGGTCGTAATCCGGTCCCGGCATATGATATGACCTGAACTTTCACCGCCGAGCACGCTGTCATGCTGAAGCATCATTTCCATCACGTAACGATCTCCTACCGCAGCGCGCTTAAACTCTAACCCCAACGCATCCAGCGCATGCTCTAACCCTAAGTTACTCATCAGAGTACCGACTATCGGCCCTCTTAACCCACCGCACTCCATACGGGACTTAGCGATGATGTAAACGAGTTCATCGCCATCGACGATCTCCCCTTTATGATCGACCATGATCAGCCGATCGCCGTCGCCATCCAAGGCGATCCCAAAATCCGCCTGCTCTTCCAATACCGCACGGCTAAGTCGCTCGGGTTTGGTAGCTCCGACGCCGTCGTTTATATTCAAGCCATTGGGCTGAATGCCAATAGCGACAACCGTCGCACCAACTTCCTCGAATACATGGGGCGCGATGTGATATGTCGAGCCATGGGCGCAATCGACAACAATTTTGAATCCAGTAAATTCGATGCGGGACGGAATAGTGCTTTTGCAAAATTCGATATAACGCCCGACCGCATCACTGATGCGAGACGCTTTGCCTATCCTTGAAGACTCCACCGTCGTCATGGGTTTGTCCAATTGCTCCTCAATCTGGAGCTCGACCTCGTCCGGAAGCTTCATGCCATCGGGCCCAAAAAACTTAATCCCATTATCGTAATGCGGATTGTGCGAGGCGCTGATGACTATCCCGGCCTGGGCTCGAAACGTCCGCGTAAGATAAGCGATTGCCGGGGTTGGCATGGGACCGAGCAACTGAGTATTAATCCCCGCCGCCGCAAGCCCCGCCTCGAGAGCAGATTCGAACATGTAGCCGGAAATTCTGGTGTCCTTTCCGATCAGAACATTGGAAGGGTAGCGATCCAGCGAAAACACGCGGCCTGCCGCCCAACCCAACTTCAGCATAAAGTCCGGTGTAATAGGATATTCCCCTACTTTGCCGCGAATTCCGTCTGTACCAAAGTACGATTTTTTCATTCGCCGTCCTTCAAATCTAAAGATTCAATTATTTTTGATTTTACGCTCTATGCAGTAGCCGATCCGTCGACACCTTTTGGACACACTAATACCTTCCGCTTTCAAGAAGCATGGAAATTACGCAATTATCCGCGCCGTCTATGTCCTTAGTTTCATAGCGACTACCCTCCATTCCAACGGACAAGTTCTATCCGACAACTGAACGTAAAAGCTCGTCAGCTAGTGTAGGCGATCCATACAAAAACAAAACCCCCCGCACCTAGCACGGTGCCGGGGGTCTCAATAAGCCTACCAAACAGAATCAGTGCTGTTCCGCTGCTTTACCGATGCCTCCAGCTCCTTTTGCCTTGGGAGTCTCTTTAGCACCCAAACCCGCCGCAGCACCACCGCTCGGAGGCGCCTCGCCCCAGCTTTGCGGCGGACGCGGAACCTTGCCTTCCATAATGTCGTCGATTTGGAAACGATCGATTGTCTCGTACTTGATCAAGGCTTCAGCCATCAGATGTAATTTTTCCATGTTTTCTCGCAACAAGCGCTCCGAACGCTCATAGTTGCGATCGATTACCGAGCGAATTTCCTCATCGATCAGATGCGCCGTCTCCTCGGAGACCATTTTATGCTTGGTGACGGAGCGTCCCAAGAATACTTCGCCTTCTTCTTCGCTATACGCCAACGGCCCTAAACGTTCCGAGAGCCCCCATCGGGTAACCATGCTGCGCGCGAGATTGGTAGCCCGCTCGATATCGTTCTGAGCGCCGGTCGTCACTTTTTCTTTGCCGAAAATGAGCTCTTCCGCTATACGTCCTCCGAACAAACTCGAAATCTGGCTTTCCAGTTTCTGCTTGCTCGCACTGTACTGGTCACGCTCCGGCAAAAACATAGTAATTCCCAGCGCCCGGCCGCGCGGCATGATGCTGACCTTGTACACCGGATCGTGTTCCGGAACCAGCCGTCCCACAATCGCATGACCTGCCTCGTGATAAGCGGTGAGCTGCTTCTCCTCGTCGGTCATTACCATGGATTTGCGCTCTACGCCCATAAGAATCTTATCCTTGGCTTTCTCGAAGTCCTCCATGTCGACGCTGCGCTTATTCTTGCGGGCGGCGAACAAAGCCGCCTCGTTGACCAAGTTGGCCAAATCAGCGCCGGAAAATCCAGGGGTGCCGCGTGCCAGATATTCGACTTCCACGTTGTCGGCAATCGGCACTCGCTTCATGTGCACCTTCAAGATTTGCTCGCGACCACGAACGTCAGGTAGTCCAACGACGATCTGACGGTCAAAGCGCCCAGGACGCAAGAGCGCCGGATCCAGAACATCGGGGCGGTTGGTTGCCGCGATGACGATAATACCTTCGTTTCCTTCGAAACCGTCCATTTCGACGAGCAACTGATTGAGCGTCTGCTCGCGCTCGTCGTGGCCACCGCCTAAACCGGCACCACGATGGCGGCCTACCGCATCGATCTCGTCAATGAAGATGATGCACGGCGCATTTTTCTTCGCCGTCTCGAACATATCGCGCACGCGGGACGCACCCACGCCCACAAACATCTCGACAAAATCCGAGCCCGAGATGGAAAAGAACGGAACCTTAGCCTCTCCGGCGATCGCTCGGGCCAGCAAAGTCTTACCGGTCCCTGGCGGACCGACCATCAGAGCCCCGCGCGGAATCTTGCCGCCCAGCTTCTGAAACTTGCTCGGATCCTTGAGGAAATCGACCATCTCCTGAACGTCTTCCTTGGCCTCTTCAACGCCCGCTACGTCGGCAAACGTCACCTTGACTTGATCTTCTTCGATCAGCCGAGCTCGGCTCTTACCGAAGGACATGGCCCCCCTTCCTCCGGTACCGCCTTGCATTTGCCGCATGAAGAAAATCCACACAGCAATCAGCAGCAGCATCGGGAACCACGAAATAAAGATCTGCATCAATAATGATTGAGATTCTGGCGGCTGAGCCTTGATCTCGACATGGTTCTTCAGCAGGTCATCAACCAAGTGGTCGTCGCCAGGACTGTAAGTAGTGAACTTCTCGCCGGTCCCGAGCATGCCCCGGATCATTTGCCCGTCGATAGTCACCTGCTTAATCTGCCCCTCGTTCACCGCCGAGATGAACTGCGAATACGACATAGTCGAATCGACCGACTTTCGGGAGCCAAAATTATTGAAAACCGACATCAAAACGACGGCGATGACTACCCACAGAATTATGTTCTTCAACATGTCATTCACGGTCTAACTTCCTCGTCGGATAAATCCGACCATTTTTTTGAAATAGTTTACAAATACTATCAGGATATCGCCCGGTGTAAATGCTTCAACCAGGCAAGGACAATCGTAGAAGCCTACATCTACCTCCCTCTTCACTGACTTTTCGACTGCGCATATTCAAGAAGGTTCATTCAGCAATTTTTCTGCCGAGAACTGTCCGAGCTCTCGCAACCATCGGCACCGCACGCGAATACCGGCGTGAGAAATTTATTACACCGATGCAGCGCCGCCGCACCCATCATCAAAACCTCGATGCGGCAAATGCCCTACCCCAAAGCGGGTACTGCAAGAAATTTTTTGGCTGACCAATTATTAATCAGGCCCGTTAATACCCTCCTGGTATTTCGGGCCGCCGCCCAAGCCGGTACACGCCCGGCCTGGGCTCACGCGGCTTGCCGCCGCGCCGGGGCATCCCTGCCCCGGATTAACCCGGCCTATATTTATAGGCCGGGTTAATAATGTCACCGACATCGGCCTGCAATCTCCATCAACGACAGCCATGGGCGCAAAAAACAAGAAATTGCCAGAGCACTTCCAACCCTTATCGCGCCACCCCAAGCATGTCATTTGCCTCACTTCGCCGACCAGGAATGCGTGATTTCACACACCCCGATCGACCTTTCCGACAAACTATCCTCCAGTTCTCGGCCTGAAGACGGACTGGCTCAAATAGTGCTTACGCTAACAGCCGTCTCAAAAAACTAAAACAACAAGTCCGAAAATGATGAGCAATCACTATTTAAAGATGACTCTCGCACTCTTATGCAGCGGAGCAACCATCGGGGGAAAAGCATGGGCCGATCATGACACCAAGCCCACTCAGTTACCAACTTTAACGATTACCGGCGAAGCCGATACGGCACCTCAAGCTCTCACCGTACCTAATATCGAAACCGCGCGCGAGCAGATTAACCGGGTTCCCGGAGGCGTCGATATTATCGATGCGGAAAGCTATCAGAAGGGCCGTGCCGCCAATCTCAAGGATGTTCTCGACTACTCTCCCGGCGTGTACGTGCAACCGCGATTCGGTGCCGAGGAATCGCGGGTCTCGATCCGAGGCTCCGGCATTCAACGCACCTTTCACGGCCGCGGCATCAAACTCCTTCAGGACGGAGTTCCGCTAAACCTCGCCGACGGAGGCTTCGACATGCAGGCAGTAGAGCCTCTGGCTGCCGAATACGTGGAAGTTTACCGCGGCGCTAACGCACTCATGTACGGCTCTACCACCCTTGGCGGAGCGATCAACTTCGTGAGCCGGACCGGATACACCGCGTCGCCTCTACAGCTACGCTTCGAATCCGGCAGCTTCGACACTTACCGTGCCCAGGTGAGCTCAGGGCAAGTGATCGGCGATGCTGATTACTATATCTCCGGAACCTTCTTTTCTACCAACGGTTTTCGCAACTGGAGCGAGCAGGAGAACGAGCGCATCTTCAGCAATTTCGGCTATCGCTTCAATGAGAACCTGGAAACGCGCTTCTACGTCACTTATGTCAACACCCAATCGAACCTACCAGGAAGCTTAACCAAAGCGCAACTGGAAGACGATCCGACCCAGGCCAATCCAAGCAGCCTCAGAGGCCAGCAGAAGCGCGACTTCAGGCTGATGCGGCTCGGCAATACCACTACCTGGCGATGGGACGACAAGCAGCGCATCGACATCAGCAGCTTCTGGTCTTACAAGGATCTTTATCACCCTATTTTTCAGGTTCTTGACCAGGTTTCCGACGATTACGGCATGAACATCCGTTACACCAACGAAAACGATTTGTTCGGCCGCAAGAATATTTTCATCCTGGGTCTATATCCGACCGGCGGCCGAACCCAGGACGACCGTTTCGTCAACGTCGGCGGCCACCGCGGCGCCAGAAGGGCCAAGAGTACGCAAGACGCCATCAACATCGATCTCTACGGCGAAAACCAACACTATATCTTGCATCAATTGGCCCTGGTTACCGGCCTTCAACTGTCCTATGCCTCACGCGAATATACCGATCGCTTCCTGAGCAATGGCGATCAAAGCGACCACCAGGATTTCTTCGGGGTCAGCCCGAAAATCGGCGCGCGCTGGGAATTCACGGCCAATAGCCAAGCTTATGTGAATTTCAGCCGCAGTTTCGAACCCCCGTCATTCGGCGAACTGGTCGTCCAGCGGAACGGCGTTCCGCTTGAGCTGACGGCTCAAAGGGGCAGCACTGTAGAAATCGGAACGCGCGGCAGAGAGGGCATCGTCAACTGGGACTTGTCCTATTACCACGCTTGGGTAGAAAACGAATTGCTTCAACTGCGCGATCCCACCGATCCGACCGCGACGGCGACGATTACCCGCAACGCGGACTCCACGACCGTACACCAGGGTATCGAACTCGGTTTCGAGGTCCGCCCCATAGACGATATCGTCCTGCGCCAAGCCTATATGTGGAACGATTTTCGGTTTGACAACGACCCGACCTACGGCGATAACCGCTTACCGGGAATCCCGGAACATTACTTGAGAACGGAACTGCGCTACGAGCATCCGTCCGGCTTTTACGCGGGTCCCAACGTGGAGTGGTCCGCGACCCGAATTCCGGTCGACCTGGCCAATACGCTGTCCGCCGATGCCTACGCTATCATGGGTTTTCGCGCTGGTTATAGGACCAAACAAGGATTTTCCGCCTACTTCGAAGCGAAGAACCTGACCGACGAAAAATATGCGGCAACCACTGGCGTCATCGCCAATGCCGACGGACGCGATGCGGCGCAGTTTTATCCGGGTGATGGGCGGGCTTTCTTCGGTGGCGTGGAATACCGGTTTTAACGTAGCGGCCGGATAGTACTCGATATCGACAAAATGAAATAACGGGGCTTGCAATCTGACGCGTTCGGTTGCAAACCCCGTCGCCCCGTAGACTAACGGGCTGATCGTCAAGTCACTTTGAAACCTGGATAGGCGAGAACGTCACAAGCACCCGCATCCGTTCATACAGCGCACAATCCATTTATGACGCGGCGGAACGATCACGCATCTACGGGATTACTTCACAAGCAACACCGGCACTTCGCTCAGATGGATGACCTTGGTGGCTACCGACCCCATGAGCAGAGCCGCGACCGAACCAAGGCCGCGAGCGCTCATGACGATCTGATCGCAGCCCTTCTCTTTCGCGTATTGAACGATCACCTCAGCCGGGTTGCCGACACCGATATGAACGATGTACGGAATCCCGGCTCCGTCCAAAACTTTACGCGCCGACTCCAGGGCCTTGGTTCCCTCGTCATGGTGAAACGCGCGGATCTGTTCGGCATCGAGGAACATACGTACCTCGCCATGCAGCGGATGCTGGACATTAAGGAGATGAATCTCCAGCGGCTCCTTGTACCAGGCTGCCTTTTTGAGCACATGATCGACGGCGCGGATCGAATTTTCGGAGCCATCGACCGGAACCAATACTCTTAACATGCGTATTCTCCTGGAATAGGTGGCGTTAGCCCGTTTTGCCCGATTTCGGCTGCTCGTCTTCGGCGGCGAGATCCACTACCCGGTGCTGTGCCGTCGTCGCTTTACGCTGCGCCAACCACTTGCCGGCCAAGACCACCAGAACGGCACCGGCAAAGGGGATTACGTCATGCAGCCAATGGCCCTCCGGCCCGGGCCACGCCGGATCGGTGACCAGCATTTCGCCCGATACGAAACCGAGCAAAGCGGCCCCGAGCACAATGATTACCGGGAACCGGTCCATCAAGCGCAGAATGACGGTGCTGCCGAAAATCACTAGGGGAATACTGATCGCCAGACCGAGTATCAGGAGCAGTACGTTGCCTTTCGCCGCCGCGGCAACTGCGATAACGTTGTCGAGGCTCATGACCAGATCGGCAATCAAGATCGTCCGGATCGCAGCGATAAGATTATCGTGGCCGTCGACACCCTCGCCGCCGTCACCCTCGGGCAATAGCAACTGCACGGCAATCCAGAACAGCAGCACGCTGCCGATGATCTTCAAATAAGGAAGCCGCAACATTTCCACTGCGACTAAGGTGAGGACGACCCTCATCAAAATGGCGGCAACCGATCCCCAGACTATGGCGAGATTGCGCTGTTGTTCCGGGAGTGAACGCGCGGCGAGAGCGATTACCACCGCGTTGTCGCCCGAGAGAATGATATTGACGACGATAATCTCGCCGAGTCCGATCCAGAACTGAGGATCGACAAAAAGTCCTGACATGATTATTGCTTCCGGCCGAGGTGTGGTCCTGATGAGGGAAGGAAATTTCGAACATCCTTAAAAGAAGATATTTTCACCGCGTGACGGCGAAGTAGCAAGCAACCGGTCGAGGAGCAAACTGTGCCGGAAAAATCTCCCGTTTATGGATCTGTCGTGGATCGGGTATCTTCGACCGTCTCCAACAACCTATTGGACAGAATTGGCCGCCGTGCTCAACATCAATATCGACTCCCCCGCCTTCTTTGCCGATCCTTATCCGTTCTATGCCAAGTTGCGCAGTGACGCACCGATTTGTCCGCTCATGCCCGGCATCTGGCTGGCGACACGCTACCAGGATGCCAATCGAATTCTCCGCGACGCCCGCTTCGGCAAGGATTTTCTGGCGGGAGTCGCCAGCCGCTACGGAAAGGACGCCGTCATGGAGCCGGCCTTTCAGATGGTGAATCGGTTCATGCTGCTGATGAACCCTCCGGAGCACACGCGACTGCGCACGCTCGTCAGCAAAGCTTTCGGCGTGAAACAGGCCCCCGAGCTGCGCTATCTGGCCCAGCGGGAAACTCATCGGCTGATAGACGGCTTTATCGATAGCCGCCGCGCCGATTTGGTCAATACATTCGCTTATCCGCTTCCAGTCCGGATCATCTGCGCACTTCTCGATATACATCTCGAGGACAGCCTCCGATTCCTCGCCGACACCCAAGCACTGGTCAAGGTGTTCGAATTGAGTCCGATCGGTGCCGACGAAATCGACGCCGCCAACCGGGCCTCGCACGCATTCGACCGCTATTTCCGCGAAATTTGCCGCGAACGTCGCAAAAATCCTGGCAATGACCTGGTTTCCTTGCTCCTTCAGGCCGGGGAAGGCGAAGATCGGTTGAGCGAGGATGAAATCATCGCCAATATGGCGCTACTGTTTCTGGCGGGGCACGAAACCACGGCCAATATGATTGGCAATGCGCTATTGACACTATTTCGGCATCCCGACCAGTTGGATTTGCTTCGAGGAAACCCGTCATTGCTGCCGCAAGCCGTGAACGAGTGTCTTCGTTACGAGACTTCCGTTCATATCGCCGCTCGCGTTGCCATGCAGGATGTCGCCGTCGGGGCGGTAACGGTCAAGCAAGGAGAGACGGTCTACATCAATCTCGGTGCAGCCAACCGCGATCCGGCCGTGTTCAAAGAACCCGAGCGATTCCTGATCGAACGCGCCGAACTTCCGCAAAAACCGCTGTCCTTCGGCGGCGGCATGCATTACTGCCTGGGAGCCCGGCTCGCGCGCATCGAGCTCGAAACGGCGCTTGACGCCCTGCTCCGCAGGCTGCCGGAGCTACAGTTGGAGAACATCGATCATCCATCGTGGAAGCCGACCATTACCATCCGCGGCCTGGCCCATTTGCTGGCGCATTGGTAGGGGCGAACAATCGCGAGCGCTCCCTTTCGGTCATCTTATACGTTTTCTTGCGAATCGACCCAAGCCCGGTATTTCTCGTTACGCCTCAGCACCATCACCGCCATGCCCCAATATCCGTAAGGCATGGCGGGTCCTTCGGTCGGTGCGCACAGTTCCGGATAAGGTATCCCGGGGCGACGATGATGGTCGGCGTGCCGCGTGAGGCCCAGAAACAGAAACAGGCTGACCGCGGAGTCGTTGCGCCAGGCTGCTAAACGCGACCGGCCGGAGGCTTGGGTCAAACCGTAATGCTGGAAGTAATTGACGGATTCCAAGATCCGTATGGCGAGATAGGCGCATCGCAGAAACACCGCTGCCGCCAAGAGCCCGAACAGCCAGACGTATGCTGCGAGCCAAACGGCTTCGACGGCCGCTCCGGTCAAAGTAGCCCTTCGATCGGCATTCCAGGCAATCCGCCATTGTTGAATCGCCACGCGCCGAAAAAAGTCCTCGTAGCATTCGCCAGCAATAGCGGTCGACGGATCCAGCGCACTGCCCAGCATGGCATGATGAGCCCGCTTGTGCGCGATCGAAAAATGATCGTAAAACACGGTGGCAAACAGAAATCGTCCCAGCATCCGGTGCCATCGGCGATGTTTGTGGATGAGTTCGTGGGCAGGACAAATTGCCGCGCAGCAAAAATTGGCTCCGGCCATGATCCGGACGGCCAACAGATTGCCCAGGCTATTCGCAACTTCCAGCGGGCCGGCCCATCTAAGCCGCGAGACCAAGAGTCCCAAAGCGAGGGCGTTCAGTATCTGCAATAGAACTAGCGCATACAGGATTCCGTCGAAAAACCAGCGCGGAGCGTCGGCAGGCACCGACCGCCGCTCGGAAGGACCGAAACAATCGGCCGCAAAGAGTGCGCCCATCGGCAATGTCCAAGCCAAGGCCTGAACCGCCGGATGGGGGCCGGTTGCGAAAAACGCGAAAATGCAGATCGGCATAAACAGGCTGAGACCGAAACCGCACCACCAAGGCGGTAGAAAATCCGGCAGACGAACCGTTCTCGGAATCCCGACCCCCGCAGTTTTCGTTAGAATGTCCATAGGCTTTCGGAATCGGCGATGAAAAAACACGACACCCGAACGTATTATGTTGGCCTCTGCGCGACCTATCACGATCCGGCGCTGTCCATCCTGAACCATGCGGGCGAGATCTTATTCGCGGAGGCTACCGAACGCCACCTTCAATACAAGCGCGCCCTGAATTGCGAGCCGGACAACCTATACCTTATCCCTAAGCTTCTGAGCGAGCATTGCGGCGATGCCGATGAGTTCGTCATTGCTTGCAACTGGCGCCGATCCCGGCCGATCTACGAAAGACTCGCGAAGATGCTCGGCTGGCTGTCGCCCCGGGGCATCCTGAACGGCAAAGGACGCCGTCTTACCACGTGGCTGGAAATGTATCAGATCCACCACATGCTGGCTTGCCAGCACCACGCCATGCGGCGGATCGGGCTCAACCTGGCGCGAACATTGGGCCGCGACTTTCCCGGCGCATCCGTCCGTTTCCGCCATTACGACCATCATCTGACCCATGCCGCGCTGGCGTGTTACGGGAGTCCTTTCGACGAGGCGGCCTGCGCGGTAATCGATTCTTATGGCGAGGAAGGCTCCATGGCGTTCTTCGCCTATCGCAACGGACGCCTGAAACCTCTCTTCGAAGCACGCGGCCCGCTCAGCTTGGGATTCTACTATATGAAGCTCACCGAGCTATGCGGTTTCGATTGGATAGGCGGCGAGGAATGGAAAGTCATGGGGCTCGCGTCCTACGGACGGATCGACGAGGAGGTCTTGAGCTGGCTGCGCGGCACGATGCGGATCGAGGGCTTGCGCCTGGCTCCCGATTACGAACGATTCTTCGAGTACCTGAACCGCCTGATAACCCGTCGGAGATTGAAGAATCAAGCACCGGAGGCCGTCGCGGATTTGGCCCATACCGGCCAGCATTTCTTCACCGAGACCGTCAACCGGCTCATCGCCAATCTCCACGAACTCGCCTCGTCCGATAATCTGGCTTTCGGAGGAGGATGCGCGCTCAACTCGGTCTGCAACGGTCAGCTGTTGGCACATACGCCGTTCCAATCGCTGTACGTCCCGCCGGCACCTGCCGATGACGGGACCGCCTTAGGCGCAGCCCTGCTGGCGTTTCACGACGACCATCCGGAAAGCCGGACGGAACCCCGCCGCCTTTCGCCCTATTTAGGTAGCCGCATCAAGCGCGACGCCATTGAACGTCTCGCTCAGTACGCACAACTTCCGGTTCGACACTTGCCGGATGGAGCCGTAATAACCGCTGCCGCGGATCTTCTGGCCCAGGGAAAAATCTTGGGCTGGGTTCAAGGCTGCGCCGAATTCGGCCCCCGCGCGCTGGGCAATCGTTCCATTCTGGCCGACCCCAGGTCGCGGGACATGGGCGAGCGCATCAACCGAGACGTGAAATTCCGCGAACGCTTCCGTCCCTATGCGCCGGTCGTTCTGCACGAGCACGGTCCGGATTTCTTCGAAAACTACCAGGAAAGCCCTTATATGGATCGTACCCTGCGCTTCAGGCCCACCGTACTTGACCGGGTGCCCGCCGTGGTCCACGTCGACGGCACCGGTCGGCTGCAAACGCTCAAGCAAGACTGGAATCCGCGTTTTCATGCGCTGCTCGGCGAATTTCATCGACGAACCGGCGTGCCGGTCCTGCTCAACACCAGCTTCAACGTCATGGGCAAACCCATCGTGCACAGCGTGGAGGACGCCGCCGGCGTATTGCTCACGTCCGGCCTCGACGCCCTGGTCATCGACGATCATCTGTTCACCAAGCCAGGTCTTCAGCCATGACCGCGTCGCCGGATTTCCGCTCTCTTTGCCAGGTTCTGCTGAACGATCCTCCCGATCGAGGAACTCTGCAAACCGCCGAAGAGTTCGTGAAAGCCGCTTTGATCGAAGCTCAAGAGCAGCAAAATCGACCCGACTTCCAACTCGAAACCTGGGTGCCGGTTAACGCGCCGAATGTCGCCGACCCAGCCGAACGACGATCGTTGCTCTTGGCTCTCAGTCCAAGCGCGTTGCTCGAAGGCGCGTGGCTGGCCCGCGTATCCCAGCCGGCCACGGGCCATTTGTCCGCGCACGGTCACCTATTTGCGATTTACTGCCGAACGATCGGGCTGGAGGACGACTCACCGCCCCTTTCCCTACATTTCCGGAGCTTGTTGACGAATTCGACCATAACGCTCCCGCCCATTTACAGCCCTACTTTTTTCAGCGACCGGCGTTTCCCCGATTTCGCCCTGCGCATGCCCTGCCTCCATCTCGGCCTGATGCACAAACCCCGTACCTTCTTTCCGGAGCTGCTGGGCTACACCCTTGCTCATTGCTTTTTGGATTCGGCTTGGTGGGCTACTCTCTCGGATAGCCCTGAAACCGCTTGGATTTCGGCACGGGAACGATTTTCGAACGCTGTCCGTCCTTTGGCATCAGCTGCGTTGGAGTCCCACCTCCGGGAATACGGCCACTTGGCGCGTATCCGCGCCGGCTGGCACCTCTACCGCCATGCGTTCGAATCACTTCTGCTCGCTTTCTCCGCCGACCGGAATCGACGCCCGACGGCCGCCGACGCCATGGCCGACATCGTTAGGGCGAAGTGCCGGTACGCCGTCGGCTACCATCGTCGGGTGATGCTCCAAGAGCGTAGCCTTGATCAATGGCTGGCACAGGCCGAGGACGATCCCGGTGCGATGCTCGAAGCATTGCGCACCTCGCCTTATGTGGATCTCCGATGTCCAGCCGCCGGCCGGCTGATTCGAGCCATGCAATTCGGTGGCGCCATGTTCGGCGTGTTCACCGAAGAGGAACGGCGGTCCTGTCTCAACTGGATCGAAAATCCCGATGCCGAATCGGAAGCAATCGACGCCGGCGAAACGGCTCGCCGGTCCATTAGCGAACCCCGTGCAGTGCCAACTCCACAGAACGCACGGGCTGGACCGAAAAAACACCAGCCCTCGCCGCCTGCCATGAGCCGCCGACGGCTCTTCTCCGCGCTGCTCCGTGCCGAATCCGCCGGCGACTGCCCGCCCGAAGCGACGATCGCGGTGAAGCGCATTCTTGGCCGCAGCCGATGGCTGGACTTGCTGAAACCGATCCGTCGTTCTTTGCGCCATTATCATCCGGCGGCCTTCAGCGAGTGGATAGAAGCCGCTTATCGGCAGGAAGCCGCGCGCTATCGTCCCCTGAACGGCAATCCCAGGATTGGGCGGGAGTTTTGTCTTTGGGCAATTCTGCAACTGGCGCCGTCCATTCTGGTCGACGGCTGCTGGCTGGCCGCCATTCCGACGGCCTCCGAAAATCTCGGCGAGATCGAACGGCATCTGTTGCATATCTATGCCGACGAGGTGGGAAACGGCAGACCGGGACGCAATCATGCCAATGTCTATCGACGGCTGCTGGAGAGCTTGGACTTGGCGATTCCCGAGTTCGAGACCGAAGGCTTCGCCCAGGATCGAAGATTAACCGACGCCGCGTTTGAATTGCCGGTTTACATGCTGGCTATCGGGCTGCTCAAGGACCGCTATTTCCCGGAACTGCTGGGTCTCAATCTCGCCATCGAGTTGAGCGGACTCGGGGCCGGCTATATGCAGGTTGCGGATATTCTCCGCCATTACGGAATCGATCCCACCATCATTCAACTTCACCAGACCATCGACAATCTGGCATCCGGGCATGCGGGCCGGGCACGCGACGCCATCCTGCTCTACCTGGACCGAGTACGACAGCGGAGTGATTTTTCGGGCATGCAAGAAGCATGGCGCAGAATCCGGTTAGGTTACGTATCCCTCGGCGTCGCCATTCTGCCGATGACGGGCCGATTCATGCAGCGCTATTTTGCTGACCGTTTGAAGACGGCGTACCCGACAAGATAGGTAAACGTACGAATGGGCGAACCGGACCACAAGACGTTTATATGAACGTATCGATCGGGCAACGACACGCCAATTCTTGACTCAGAGACTCACGGACACCGAATCGAAAAAGCGTCAAGCCCAATCGCGATCCGACTGCCCGGCCGAAAAGGACAATGGCCGCTTTGCGCACGCTAGGCAGGCTTTAACCAACGATCTGGAACGACATTTCCAAGGAAGGCTTTATGTCGCAGCTTCAGCGTAACAGTGCATCTGCCGATTTTTCCGGAGAAAGCCGCATCGGTCTTGACGCGATCGACGTTTTCTCGACCTGCCCTCAATCCACTACCGGCGATCCGAAATCCTATCGACAGCGTGTCATCGAGGTAGCCCGCTGGAGCGAGCGTATCGGATGCCGAGGCATTCTGGTCTACACCGACAACTCGCTGGCGGACCCGTGGCTGGTGAGTCAAATCATTCTGGAACACACTGCGACCTTAGCTCCGCTGGTGGCCGTTCAGCCGATCTATATGCACCCTTATACGGCCGCGAAGAAAGTCGCGACGCTAGGATTTCTGTACGGGCGGCGTGTCTATTTGAACATGCTGGCCGGCGGCTTCCGCAACGATCTGTCGGCCCTTGGCGATGATACGCCCCATGACGAGCGCTACGCGCGTACGGTCGAGTACACGACGATTATCCGGCAACTGCTGGAAAGCCCGGCGGGCGTAAGCTTCGAAGGAAAGTATTACCGTATCCACAATCTTAAGATGTCTCCGCAGCTGCCGCCTTCGTTGCAGCCGGGCATCCTGATATCGGGCTCGTCGGATGCCGGCATGACGGCGGCTCACGCGATAGGCGCGACGGCGATCAAGTATCCCTTGCCTCCGAATGAAGAGCGAGGCGTAGAAAAGAATGTCGGAGTGCCCTGCGGCGTTCGGGTGGGCATCGTGGCACGTTCCTCGGCCGAGCAGGCATGGCGGGCCGCCTTAGAGCGTTTTCCGGAAACCCGCGAAGGACAGCTGACCCATCATCTCGCAATGAAAGTGTCGGACTCCGACTGGCATAAACAGCTGTCGTCGCATGCAGCGGCCGTGGACGACGATAACCCCTATTGGCTCGGCCCCTTCCACAATTACCAGACGTTTTGCCCTTATCTGGTGGGCTGTTACGAACGGGTGGCACGGGAAATCGCCAGCTACGTCGGGCTCGGCTATCGTACTTTCATTCTCGATATCCCGCCCAGCGAGGAAGAACTGGAGCATACGGCAATCGTTTTTCGCGAAGCCCTAGAATCCCTAAAGGGGTAACCGCCGTGCCCGAACTGTTGCAAGATTACGTCTCCCGACAGGCCGAGCTGCGCCCGAATGCCATCGCCGTTACCCTGGGAAGCTCCTCCTTGACTTACGGAGAACTGGATTCAGCCAGCTCGCGCTTGGCTTGGCATTTGCTAAAAGCCGGTTGCCGCCGCGGCGATCGAATTTGTCTGTTGCTGCCTAAATCGCCGGCTGCCGTCGTGGCCATGCTAGGCGTGCTCAAGGCAGATGCGGTTTATGTTCCGATCGATCTGACCAGCCCCCCCGCGCGCCTGGCACCGATGATCAGAATTTCCGAGCCGTGGGGAGCGCTGGTCTCGTCCGAGGCGGTGAAACTCTTGGATGACATCCTTGAAGAGATCGGCGACTACCCCATGATGATCGGCTCGATCGAGCAATATCGCTTGAACGGACGGAAATTCACCGCATGCTTCGATATGACCGAGGTGGACACATATCCTTCCGTACCGCCGGAGACCGAAAACAACGGGCTAGATATCGCGCACATTCTATTCACTTCCGGCTCGACGGGCGTCCCCAAGGGGGTGGTCATCACTCATCGTAACGTGATCGCCTTCGTGGAGTGGGCACGGAGTTACTTCGGCATCGAACCCGGCGACCGGATTTCGGGCCACACGCCCTTGCATTTCGATCTGTCCATGTTCGACATCTACGGCACGCTTTCGGCGGGAGCCGAGCTGCACATGATCCCGTCTGCGCTCAATTTATTGCCGCACAAACTCGCCGAATTCATCCGCTCGGCCGAGTTGACCCAATGGTTTTCGGTCCCATCGGTATTGAACCTTATGGCCAAGCACGGCATCGTGACGCAGAACGACTTTCCCATGCTCAAACGGATGTTGTGGTGCGGCGAGGTATTGCCCACTCCGACCCTCATCCATTTCATGCAGCGACTGCCGCATGTCCGGTTCACCAATCTTTACGGTCCGACCGAAACGACCATAGCGAGCAGTTATTACACCGTACCTGAATGCCCGCGGAGCGAGCTGGCGCCTATTCCGATCGGCACCGCTTGCGCCGGCGAAGAGTTGCTGGTGCTGGACTCGAAACTGAACGAAGTTCCGCCCGGCGAAATCGGCGATTTGTACATCGGGGGAGCGGGCCTGAGCCCCGGTTACTGGAAGGACCCTGAGAAAACCGCTGCGGCCTTTCTGCCCCATCCCCACGCGGCGGGCTCCGAAGACCGCATCTACCAGACCGGCGATCTGGCGAGACGAGGCGAAGATGGCCTGTTCTACTTCGTCGGACGCGCCGACACCCAGATCAAGAGCCGTGGCTACCGGATCGAGCTCGGAGAAGTCGAAGCGGCCTTCCATTCGATCGAGAGCCTCGAAGAATGTGCCGTAGTAGCCATGCCGACCGACGGATTCGAGGGCAATGCCATCTGCTGCGCCTACGTACCGCGGCAGGGTTCAACGGTGTCGGCAGCCCATTTGCGAGAGCAGGCGTCTCGATTGCTCCCGGGCTATGCGTTACCGATGCATTGGCTGCCACTGGAGCGACTCCCCAAGAACGCCAACGGCAAAATCGACCGGCCTCGTTTGCGGAGCCTCTTTCAACATGACACAGCTGTGGAACCTTGACGGCAAGTGGTTGGCGACCGCCGCCGACTGGCTCGCTGCCGAAGAGAACTATCGATGGCTGGACTTCGGCGGCGACGTGCAAATCCTGACGCCAATGCTGTTGCAGGTGATGGTCCAGCGCGACATCCACTGTTTACGCCTTTTCGCGCCGCCGGAGAGCGAACAGCCGATTGGCATCGTCGGGCTCAGCAGCATCACGGATTTCTTCAAAACCGCCACTTTATGGTACGTGCTCGGCGACAAGACGTACGCAACCGGCGGTTATACGACCCAGGCAGTCCGCCAGTTACTGGACCACGGCTTCGGCAGCTTGGGGCTGCAAGCGATTAACGCGTGGGCCGTGGAGGGAAACGTCGCGTCGATCCGCGTTCTGGAGAAAACCGGTTTTCGACCGATCGGGCGGCAACGACGCTGTCACCGGTTGGGCGATCGATACCTGGACCGTCTGCTATTCGATTTATTGGCCCATGAGCACCGGAGAACAAAATGCCTCAAAGCACCGAGTCACTGATGCAAGCCGTTACGCGCCTCCTCTTCGATCGCCTCAACATCGAAATTCCCGAGCCCGATACCGATCTGGTGGACGCCGGATTGCTGGATTCTCTACTGCTCGTCAACTTGATCGCTCAATTGGAGCGGGAGTTCGGCATCTCGGTATCGATCGACGACTTGGATCTGAACCTGGAAAAATTTCGCTCGGTAAGCCGAATTGCGGCTTATATCGAAAGCCGGCGGAATCTCACCGATGTCGCTTGAGCCGGCGCGAGTCAGGAGTCTGCGGCGCCAGTCCATTCGCCCGCTCACGTCTAATGACATCGCGGCGGTAGCGGCAGTCCTCGAACGGGTATTCCGCTCGGATCGCTCCGCGGCACCGGACCGACTGGCCGACTACGTACGCCGCATGTGTCTCGATCCGCCAGGCTACGATCCCGAGATTCCGTCGCTGGTCTACGAGGATGCTCAAGGCCGAATCGGCGGATTTCTGAGAGTGAGCGTGCAGCGGATGATCTTCGACGGCCGGCCGATACGCATGGCGTGCAGCGGACCGTTCGCGACACTTCCGGAGGCAAGGGCCAAGGGCGCCGGCGTATTCTTGCTTCGGCACTTTCTCGGCGGTCCTCAGGATTTATCGATTACCGACGGCGCAAACGACCAGGGGCGTTATTTGTGGGAGCAACTGGGAGGACAGACCGCGCACCTGCACTCCTTGGGCTGGATACGGTTACTCCGGCCGGCGGCATTCGCCAGCCAATACATCGGCCGGAAGCATCCTGCTCTCAGGCGGGTCGTAAGCATGTCCCGACCGCTCTCGGTGCTGCTCGACGGTGCGGCACGGAGCCTCTTGAAGAACGGCATGTTGCGTCCGGCACGTTCCACCGAAAAGCTTGTCGAGGAAGATCTCGCGCCGGAAGCCATGGCGGCGGCTTGGCCTAGGCTCTCGGCGCGCTGGCGTCTTCACCCCGATTACGGCAAATCCTATCTGGCCTGGCTGCTGGACGAGATGTCGAGCGTGACCTCGCGGGGTCCGCTGATCGGACGGCAGGTCCGCGATTCGAACGGTAAGCTGTCGGGTTGGTATCTTTATTACCTTTCGCCCAGCCGCATCGCGGAGGTGATGCAGATCGTCGCGGACGAAAATAACGAGAACGAAATTTTCGCATCCCTGCTGCTCGATGCCGACCGCCGCGGCGCGACGGCCGTGCAGGGCCGGCTGGAAGCCTGGCTTATCGATCCGCTGTATCGCAACCGGTGCCGCAGCTATCACCGGGCGCCGACGCTGGCTTTGGTGCATGCCCGCAGAAGCGAGGTGACGGCTGCCGTTCATGCAGGTCAAGCTTTTTTGACACGGGCTGACGGCGAATGGTGGACGGGGTTTCGTGAACAGTTCTGATTCGACGCCGAATTTCCGATAATCGAATATGAATCGATTCGGACGGAAAAAAGCTATTGTTTTGACATTCTGACAACGATCACTTTCCGTCACGCACTGCACTGTTTCAAAGTGTACTGACAGATTCTCCTCTTGCGCTGGAATTTACCCCTTTAGTAACACTACGGTTAGCCTTGAAAGGCTCGGCATTTTAGAATGCCCCCTGCGATCCAGGGAGGTAACACATGATACAAGCCGATCGTTCCGCTCGCTTCGCGCGCAAAGAGAATCCGACCGATGCCTTGCTCGAGGACTACCAGGCCATTCGCAGGCACAGCGAAACCTTGTGCGCGCCGCTGGCCGTCGAGGATTACGTCATCCAGGCGATGCCCGACGTCAGTCCGCCGAAATGGCATTTGGCCCACACCACCTGGTTCTTCGAAACCTTCCTGCTGATCCCTTACCTGAAACCTTACCGGCTCTTTCACGAACGATACGGTTATTTGTTCAACTCTTATTACGAAACCGTCGGAAGCTTCTTTCCACGGCCTCAGAGGGGCCTGTTGGCGCGGCCCACCGTAGAGGAGATCTACCGGTATCGCGCTTACGTGGACGAAGCCATGGCTGAATTGCTGACTGCCCCGCCGCCGTCGGACAAGGATGAAATCGCTTCGCGCCTCCTGCTCGGCTTGAATCACGAGCAGCAGCATCAGGAACTTCTCCTCACCGACATCAAATACAACTTTGCCGTCAATCCCCTGAGGCCGGTCTATCGCCACGCGAACCATCCGAAAGCTCCGGCCGCGTCGGCATTGGGATGGCTGGACTACGGCGGCGGTCTCAGGGAGATCGGCCATGCCGGCTCGGGCTTCGCCTACGACAACGAAACACCCCGCCACAAGGTTTACCTCCGGGACTACCGCCTCGCCTCGCGCCTCGTCACCAACGGCGAATACCTGGAGTTCGTCGAGGCCGGCGGCTATCGGCGGGCGGAATTGTGGCTTTCCGACGGTTGGGCGGCGATCAGGCAGCGTGGCTGGCAGGCTCCGCTGTACTGGGAGAACATCGAGGGCGAATGGTGGCTGATGACTTTGTCGGGAATGCGCCCTCTCGACGAGAACGAGCCCGTTTGCCACGTCAGCTTTTACGAAGCGGACGCCTACGCCCGTTTCCGGGGCAAACGCCTGCCGACCGAAGCGGAATGGGAATGCGCCGCGTCCCGTTGCACGATTCGGGGTCATTTCCGCGAATCGGGCCGCTATCATCCCGCTGCGACTTCGGAAACGGAAGGAGGCGATATCGCGCAGATTTTCGGAGACGTCTGGGAATGGACCCGGAGCCCTTATGCGCCCTACCCCGGATTCAAGCCGCTGGCCGGCTCGATCGGCGAATACAATGGCAAGTTCATGTGCAATCAGATGGTGCTCCGAGGCGGTTCGTGCGCGACGCCGGAGTCGCACATCCGCACCACTTATCGAAACTTTTTTTATCCGCCGGACCGCTGGCAGTTTACCGGCATCCGCTTGGCGGAGGATGGCTCATGACCGCTCGGCGCATCCGATTCACGGACCGGGAGCCGGCGCAGGCGGATATCCTCGACGAGGTATTGAGCGGCCTCTTCAGCCCGAAAAAACGGCTGCCCCCGAAACTGTTCTACGATAAGCGGGGCAGCGAATTGTTCGAGGCCATTTGCGAGACGCCCGAGTATTACCCGACCCGCACTGAAATCGGCATTCTCCGCGACTCCGCTCAAGAGATCGCGGAAACCATCGGCAAGGACTGTATCCTCATCGAGCCGGGCAGCGGCAACAGCCAAAAAGTGCAGCTCCTGCTGGAAACCCTGCACCCCGCCGTCTACATGCCGATGGACATTTCCAAGGATCATCTGAAACTTTCGGTGCAGGCGCTGGGAGCCGCATACCCATGGTTGCGGGTGCACGCGATGTGCATGGACTATACCGCCGGCTTGGAACCGTTCGAGCCGCCTCCGGCATCGGCCGAATCGAAAAAAGTCGTGTTTTTCCCCGGATCGACCATCGGTAATTTCGAGCCCGGAGAGGCTCTGGCTTTCCTTCGACGGGTCGCTCGACTCGTGGAACCGGACGGCGGTTTGCTGATCGGCGTCGATCTCAAGAAGGATCCGGCGGTGCTGCACCGGGCCTACAACGACGCGCAAGGACTGACCCGTGAGTTCAACCTGAACGTGTTGCACCGCCTCAACACCGAGTTGGACGCCGATTTCGATCCCGGCCGGTTCTATCACTATGCCTTCTACAATGCCCGAGAAAGCCGCATCGAGATGCACCTGATCAGCCGCGGCGCGCAGGAAATTCACCTGGCCGGAGAAGTCCTCACATTTGCCGACGGCGAATCGGTGCACACGGAAAATTCCTACAAGTACACGGTCGAAGAATTTCAAAGGCTGGCCCGGACGGCGGGATTCAGGGTCCGAGGATGTTGGCTGGACGACTGCAATCTGTTCAGCATCCATTACTTCGACTTACCGTCTTAGGGCGGTGTCGGCCGTTTACCGCACGCAAAGGAAGAAATGTCAGTATTGGTCGTCATTCCGGCATGGCTTGCTCACCCCGTCCCCGGGGTTCGTCCTTCGGACCGTGCTGCGCACGTCCAAATTTGCTCCTGGCAAATTTGTGCCGGACAAATCGGCAGGGCGAGGCGCAATGCGGCGAGCGGGCAGGCCAGGGAAGGACTGCCCAGGACTCGCGAGCGAAGCGGGACGGCGTAGCGTGGCGAGGCCGGTTTGCACGCATCACGCCCGAAGGGTGCCGCACAGGGACTGTGGGACATGAATCCAGAGGCCGAGGATGGCGGGGCGTCTACGTCCTTGTAACCTGGACCCCGGCAGTCCCAATCGCAAACGGGCCTTTAGTCGGCCCCTTCCATGCCGGGGTGACGATGTGATTTGAGTTTCGTCACGAACAGTACCAAAGGCAACTTGCATACCGAAGCCCCCGCCGCCATCCATTCCGAGCGACCGCTGCTGATGCTGCGCGGCGTGACTCATGGTTATCGGGAAGGCGACCGACTGCGTCCGGTGCTCCAGGGTATCGACGGCGACATCGGCGAAGGGCGCTTCGTGGCCTTGCTGGGACAGAGCGGATCGGGGAAATCGACTCTTTTGAATCTGATCGCAGGTCTGGACGTGGCAGACTCCGGATCGATCATTGTTCGAGATCTCGATCTGAACCGACTGCGCGAACCGGAGCGAACCCTGTTCCGGCGCAGCCATATCGGCTTCGTCTATCAGTTCTTCAATCTGCTGCCGACGTTAACGGTGCTGGAAAACGTCGCCCTGCCCGCGGAATTGAACGGTTTTTCCGCCGAAGAATCCCGGCGCCGGGCAGTTACGCTGCTCGAAGAAGTCGGTTTGGCCGACCGGCAGGACAGCTATCCGGATTCGCTGTCCGGGGGCGAACAACAAAGGGTCGCCCTGGCCCGGGCGCTGGTGCACGATCCCTCGTTGATTCTCGCCGACGAACCGACCGGCAATCTGGACAGCGCGACGGGGCGGCACATTCTGGATCTCCTCGATCACGCCGTCAGAAGGCGCGGCAAGACTTTGCTGGTCGCCACCCACAGCCGGGAAGTGGCCGAGCGCGCCGATGCGGTGTGGGAGCTGCGAGACGGCAGGCTCATATCATGATGACGCTGCTGAACAAAGCCAATCGCCGGCACTTTTACCGGCATCCGCTACAGCTCGTGCTGGCGATTCTGGGGATCGCCCTCGGGGTAGCGATGCTGGTTTCGGTGGATTTGGCCGTAGAGAGTTCGCGCCGCGCCTTTCAGCTGTCGATGAGCGCGCTGACCGGCAAGACTACCCATCACATCGTCGCCGGGGCCGGACTCCTCGATGAGACGCTTTATCCCAAGCTCAGACGGGGTTTAGGCGATGTGCCCATGGCGCCCGTCGTCGAAGGCTATGTCGCGGCGCACGATCAGACCCTGCGACTCGCCGGCTTCGACCCCTTCTCGGAAAGCCCGATACGGCAAGGGCTCACTCGATCCTCGTTCGCCGCGCTGGTCGATCTCCTGACGGAACCCGGCGCGGTGCTGATTTCCCGCATCACCGCCCAGCGGCTCAACATCGGCCTCGGCAACAACCTGACCGTGGAGATCGCGGGCACGCCGCGGACGATACGCGCGGTCGGCTATGTCGATCCCGAGGAAAAGCCCGATCCCGCTTTGGAAGGCCTGCTGCTCGCCGACATCGCCACGGCCCAGGAGGTACTGGGCAAGATCGGCGGGCTCGACCGCATCGATCTCGTCTTGCCCGACGATCCGGGCGAACTGGAGAAGCTGCATGGCATGCTGCCCGAAAACACCGCGCTGATCGATGCCGCCGGACGAAACACCGCAACCGCGCGCATGGCCCATGCATTCGAAATCAACCTGAAAGCCATGAGTCTGATGGCGCTGCTGGTCGGCCTTTTCCTGATCTACAACACGATGACCTTCACGGTGCTGCAACGCCGTCCGCTGCTCGCCAATCTCCGCATCGTCGGCGTCACCCGGAATCAGCTCATGAGCGAAATTTTGTTGGAATCCGGGTTGCTCGGCCTCTTCGGCAGCTTGCTCGGATTGATGCTGGGACTGGCAGCGGCTCGAGGTCTCCTGGATCAAATCACCCGCACCATCAACGACATGTATTTCGTCGTCACGGTGACCGAGTTTTCGGTCTCTCCCGCGGCTTTACTGCGCAGCCTGTCGATCGGAATCTCGGCCTCGGTATTGGCGGCATTGCCCGCCGCCCTGGATGCGGCTTCGACCCGGCCGGTCCGCGCCCAGCGCCGCTCCGGCCTGGAACAGAGCGTGCGCCGGTGGCTCCCAAAATTGACTTTATTGGGGATAGCAAGCGGAATCCTCGGAGTCTTCCTCCTGAACTGGCCGGCGGCCGGTCTGATTACGTCGATAGTCGGGATCTTCCTGCTGGCGGGGGCTTATGCGCTCTTTATCCCCGCAGCGATGCTGGACCTCACCAGACTGTGTCCGCGCACCGCCAGGCCAATCGTCCGCCTGGCCATCCGAGGTACGTCCGCCGCTTTGAGCCGAACCGGTTTGGCGACGGCGGCATTGAGCATTTCGGTAGCCGTCGCCATCGGCGTCGGCATGATGGTGGAGAGCTTTCGCTTCACCATTGCCGATTGGCTGCAACAACTGCTTCAGGCCGATCTTTACGTGGCCCGTCCCACGGAAACCGGCATCGCGAGCGAACCCTTGCCCTCATCCCTGCTGGAGGACGCCGTTCGCTTGCCCGGCATCGCGGGCTTCAGCCTCGGACGCCGGACCTTCGCCGAATCCTCAGTCGGCCGCATCGAGCTCCTGGCGTTTCAGCCGGCTTACCCGGAGCGGCCGGCGTTCCGTTTCAAATCGGCCGACGATCGGACGGTTTGGAAGCGGTTTATGGCCGAGCCGGTCGTCATCGTTTCCGAACCTTTTGCCACGCGGCACGGGCTGGGAGCCGGCGATTCCTTAATGTTGAGCACGTCACGAGGTCCGAAGCCGTTTGTCATCGCCGGAGTCTTTTTCGATTACCGCTCGGATCAGGGACTCGCAGTCCTGCGACGGGACTTGTATGCGAACCTTTGGAACGATACCGGCGTAACCTCGCTCGGCCTTTATCTCGCAAGCGGGATTACGGCAGAAGCGGTAAAAGCGAAAATACAGGACCTGACTCGGCAACCCGGCACCGTGCTGATCCGTTCGAATATCGAAATCCGGCAAGCCTCGATGGAGTTTTTCGAACGCACCTTCGCCGTCACCCATGTGCTGCGCCTCCTCGCCGTCGGGGTCGCGCTGATCGGGATCCTGAGCGCGCTGCTGGCGATACAGCTCGAACGGACGCGGGAATTCGCCGTGCTGCGATCGCTGGGAATGACGCCGCGGCAACTGATCGGCCTCGTGCTCACGCAAACCGGTTTTCTGGGCCTTTGCGCCGGGGTTCTTGCACTGCCCCTGGGGTTCGCCCTGGCCATGGCACTGGTCAAGGTCATCAACCTTCGGTCTTTCGGCTGGAGCATGGATTTGGCGGTTTCCGGCGTGGAGCTGTGGCAAGCGCCGCTTCTTTCGATTACCGCGGCGTTGATCGCCGGACTCTATCCGGCATGGAGGGCAAGCAGACTAACTCCGGCCTTGGCGTTGAGGGAGGAATAATGGTCGTCAAGGCTTACCCGCGTCCAAATCCTCGACCTTGAGAAAAATCCTGTTTTGCTGGCTGCGGGTGGAATAGCTTCGGCTGGCGAGCCCGCTTTCTTCGCGGACGGACGTTTCCACTTGTCCGCCGATCTCGACCCATTCGCCGAGCGCGGCCCGTATTACCGTGTGTGCGCTTTGCGTGTCGATGACGCCGAACCGGTCCCGGCTGAGCCGGTCGGACCAAGGCGACAGCTCTATGATCACCTCGCTGCCGGACAATCTGGGCGTTACCGCAAATCCGGTGGTTGCCGGCCGGTATTCGATGTTTTCGCTGTAGCCGTACCCATAGCCGTAATAGGATTGAGTCGGAACAGGGATCTGTTCTCCGACTTCGATATAGGCGGATCGCCCCTCCAGAGTCTGCAACTGTTGCGTGTGGCCGGCTGAATCGCGGCCTTCCGACTGATAAAGATGCCCGCGGATACGAATATCCGAATCGGCCGGACGGTTCAGATCGATCCGTCCGCGCAAACGCCCCTGCGCATTCAAGGTTTCCGTGGACAGATCACGGCCTTGAGTGACCGTGATCAGAAGTCTGTGCGAACTTTTATCGAGCTGCCGAACCAAGTCGCGGATTTCTTCGACCTTTCCGGGGTCGGCCTTCAGAATAAGCCGATCGCGGGCGGGGATCACGACATCGCCCGGCCCCAGCAAGGGCTGGATCAACGGCACCATCTCATCCGACGGACGGTGGAACAGTTCGATGGTCGACAAATCCTGAGCGGCGGCCGGGGCATTCGAGACTGTGACGGCGATTGCGATAAAGGCGAGACGTAGCCACATATCGGCACGAAAAGCTTAGGTTTCCACGTCGAGACGCAGCAAGCTGTCGGCAGTCAGGCGATCGGCCATGGCCCGATCGTACAAATCGAGATAACGCTGAGCGCTTTGCTGCCAAGAAAAATCCTTGCTCATACCGGCTTTTTGGACCTTCTCCCGAAGCACCTTATTCTGACAAAGCACGAAACCTCGATTCAAGGCGTGGAACAAATCATCGGCGGCAGCATCGCGGAAAACCACCCCGGTAGCCCGGCCCATCGTCAGATTCGTGGCGTTGGCATCGTCCACGGTATCCGCCAAACCGCCCACATGACGTACGACCGGCACGGCCCCGTAGCGTTGGCTGTACATCTGATTGAGACCGCAGGGCTCGAACCGGGAAGGCATCAGGAATAGGTCGGTACCGGCTTCGATCAGGTGCGCGCTCGGCTCGTCGTAACCCAGCTTGACCGCGATACGATCGGGATACAGACGTGCCCAGTGCAATAGAATCTGCTCGTATCGGGCTTCGCCGCTGCCCACGATGACGAGCTGAATGGGCATCCGAATCAGCTTGGGCAGAAGCTCGATCACGAGATCGATGCCTTTTTGCTGAACCAAGCGCCCGACCCAAGCCATCAAAACGATCCCGTCATCCTCCGCCAGCTTGAACGCCCGCTGCAACGCCGCTTTGTTGGCCGGCCTTTTTTCCAGCGAATCGATGTCGAAATTCGTCCCAATGAAGGGATCGGTGGCCGGATTCCAAGCGTCGGCATCGATACCGTTGAGTATGCCGCTGAGCCGCTCCCGGCGATGCTTGAGCAAGCCTTCGAGTCCGGCACCGAACTCCTCTCCCTGAATCTCCTCGGCATAGTGAGGGCTCACGGTAGTGATCCGGTCGGCGAAAACCAATCCTCCTTTGATGAAGGACAACTGGTTGTAAAACTCCAGCGCCTGACTGGACCAAAATCGATTCGGCAAGCGCAGCTTGACGAAGGTTTCGTGAGGAAAGACTCCCTGATAGGCGAGATTGTGGATCGTGAAAACGGTGGCTGGCCGTCCCGGCTCGTCGCTGAGCAACGCGGGTGCCAAACCGGTTTGCCAATCGTTGCAGTGCACGATGTCGGGCTTCCATCGGAGTCCCAGCCGATTCATGGCCATCTCCACGGCAACATGGCACAACAACGAGAACCGCTCGGGATTGTCGGGCCAGGGTTTTCCATCCGGCCCCAAATATGGATTGCCGGACCGCCCGAAGTACTGGGGATGGGCGAGCAGCCAAACCGGTACCGTCGAACCGGGCAGAACGCCTTCCAGAATGGCAATTTCGCCATCGCCGTGCAGCAGTCGGACCTGTTCGAAATGACCTGCCGCCATGGCCGAAGCATATCCCGGAAGCAGTATGCGGACATCGTGGCCTAGGCCCTTTAAGGCTATCGGCAGGCTTCCCGAGACGTCGGCGAGCCCCCCGGTCTTAATGAGCGGATACGCCTCGCTGGTGACGAAGAGTATTTTCTTCATTCGGGAGGTTCCGGTTCATCCTCCTTAAGAACCTCGCAAGTCAAAACGATTCCGGCCAAAGGGGGCAGTGTAAGACTGATGGAATACGGCCTTCCCATCCATTCCTTTGCTTCCGTGGTCACGGCGCTATTGCCGATATTACTCCCGCCGTAATGACGCGAGTCGGAATTGAAGATCTCTCGGTAGACGCCGGGCTCCGGCACGCCGATGCGATAGTTCTGCCTCGGCACCGGGGTAAAATTGAACACCATGACCGCGAACTCGTCGGAGGACCGTCGCAGATAGCTCAGAGTCGACTGAGGCGCATCGTGGCAATCGATCCATTCGAAGCCTTTTTGTTCGAAATCGAACCTATGTAACGCCGGGTTTTCCCGATAAAGGCGGTTGAGATCGCTCACCAGTTGCTTGAGTCCGCTGTGATTGGGGTACGCGAGTACATACCAGTCCAAAGCCTTGCTGAAATTCCATTCACCGCCTTGACCGAACTCGCAGCCCATGAACAGCAGCTTCTTGCCCGGATAAGTGAACATGAAGGTGTACAGCAAACGCAGATTGGCGAAACGCTGCCAATCGTCTCCCGGCATTTTTTGCAGCATCGAACCCTTGCCGTGGACGACTTCGTCATGGGAGAACGGCAGTATGAAATTCTCCGTGAACGCGTACAGCAAGCCGAAGGTCAGCTGATCGTGATGATAATGGCGATGGATGGGGTCCTTGCTCATGTAGAGCAAGGTGTCGTGCATCCAGCCCATGTTCCATTTCATCGAAAAGCCCAACCCCCCGGTCCAGGTGGGACGGGTCACCTGCGGCCAGGCGGTGGATTCTTCGGCCATGATAAGCGTGCCTGGAAATTGCTGGTGCGTCACGGTATTGAGCTCGCGCAGAAAGGCGATCGCTTCCAGATTCTCGTTGCCGCCGTACTTGTTGGGGATCCAGTCGCCGGGTTCACGGGAATAATCCAGGTAAAGCATCGAGGCGACCGCATCGACGCGAAGTCCGTCGAGGTGAAATTCTTCCAGCCAGAATAACGCACTGCCGATCAGAAAATTGCGGACTTCGTTTCGGCCGTAGTTGTAGATCAGCGTACCCCAGTCGCGATGTTCGCCGAGCCGCGGGTCCTCGTGTTCGTATAGCGGCGTACCGTCGAACCAGGCCAACCCGTGCGCGTCCTTCGGAAAATGAGCGGGCACCCAGTCCAGAAAGACACCGATTCCGTTTTGATGGCAGTAATCTACGAAGTAGCGGAAATCCTCCGGAGTACCGAAACGGCTGGTGGGCGCAAAATAGCCGGTGGTTTGATAACCCCACGATCCATCGAAAGGATGCTCGGTGATCGGCAGTAATTCGATATGGCTGAAGCCCTGCTCCTTGACATAGGCCACGAGTTGCTTGGCCAGCTCCCGGTAGTTTAGAAATTCGCCTTCGGCATCATGCCGCCAAGACCCTAAGTGGACCTCATAAACGGACATGGGCTCGTGGAGCCAATCGCGGTTCGCGCGGTGTTCCATCCAATCGTCGTCATTCCAATCGTAAGCCCGGTCGGGCACGACCAAGGAAGCGGTATTCGGGCGTAGCTCGAACTGCCGGCCGTAAGGATCGGTTTTTAAAAGAACGGTACCCTGCTGGCGGTTGCGAATTTCGAATTTGTACAGCGTTCCGGGTTCGAGCTCGGGAATGAATAGTTCCCACACTCCGCTGTTGCCCCGGACCCGCATCGGATGCCGCCGCCCGTCCCAGGCATTGAAATCGCCCACCACGCTGATTCTCTCCGCGTTCGGCGCCCATGTTGCGAACAGGATGCCGTCGATCCCGTCCACGGTGTGCGGATGGGCACCGAGGATACGATAGATATGCCAATGTTTGCCTTCGCCGAAAAGGTAAAGGTCGAAGTCGGAAAGCTGCGGCGGAAACGTATACGGGTCGATATGGCTTTGCGGCTGCCCCGACTTGTCCGTCCATAACAGGCGGTAATGCTCGGGAACGGAATCATGATCCAGATGACATTCGAACACATCGGTGCCGGGAATGCGTTGCATGTCCGGGCCTCGCTCCCCGATCCGCACCGTCTCGGCTTGCGGAACAATCGCCCGGATGACATCGCCACCCTCGGTCCGATGCCGACCCAAAACCGCAAACGGATCGTGGTGGCGCGCCAGAACGATCCGCTGCAATTCAGAATCCATCTGAGGCAAAACGCCGCCGGCTTCGTTCGCGGATTGTGTGTCGGTCGAGTTCACTTTATTTGGCCTCTGATAGTAAAATATAGCCGTTGGCAAATGCCCGAAACACCTGGGCGTTATGGTATCAAATTTGCGCCCCCAGTGGATGGCACAGTCTAAAGGAGCCTTTCATGCCAGAGTCGATGCATGCGTCCCGTTTCGTCAGCCGCCTTACTAGGCATACTTTGGCTCTTATTCTGGCTGGAGGCCGCGGAACACGATTACATAAGCTGACCGAGTGGCGAGCCAAACCGGCCGTGCCTTTCGGAGGCAAATTTCGAATTATCGATTTCCCACTTTCAAATTGCATAAACTCGGGCATCAGACAAGTTGGCGTATTAACGCAATATAAAGCGGACTCGTTAATTCGGCATATTCAGCAGGGTTGGGGGTTCTTACGAGCCGAACTGGGCGAGTTTGTCGATATCCTGCCTGCCCAGCAGCGCCTTCAGGAAGCTTGGTATGCCGGGACCGCCGACGCGGTATACCAGAATTTGGATATCTTCCGCCAAAGGGACCCTGAATATATCCTGATTCTCGCCGGCGACCATGTCTACAAAATGGATTACGGCTTGATGATGGCCTACCACGTGGAAATGCAGGCCGACTTGACCATCGGTTGCATGGAGGTGCCGCTAGCCGAGGCGAAAGCGTTCGGAGTCATGCATGTCAGTGAAGACAAACGCGTCTCCAACTTTGTCGAAAAGCCGGAAAATCCACCGCCCATGCCGAATCGGCCCGATCATGCATTGGTGTCCATGGGCATTTATGTCTTCAACACCGGCTTCTTGTTCGAACAGCTCATCAAAGATGCGGACACACCGGGTTCGAGTCACGACTTCGGCAAGGACATCATCCCCGCGGTAATTAAAAAATATCGAGTATTTGTCTATCCATTCCGCGATGTACAAAGTGGCGTACAAGCGTACTGGCGAGACGTCGGTACTGTGGACTCTTATTGGGCCTCCAACATGGAGCTGATCGGCATCGATCCCGAGCTTAACTTGTACGATAAGGATTGGCCGATTTGGACTTATCAGGCACAAACCCCGCCCGCCAAATTCGTGTTCGACGACGACGATCGCCGTGGAATGGCGGTAGATTCCATGGTATCCGGCGGCTGTGTTATCTCCGGCGCCGAAGTCAGGCACTCGCTGCTGTTCAGCAATGTCCGCGTGAACTCGTACTCCAAGGTAAAGGATTCAGTGATATTGCCGGATGTTAACGTCGGCAGGCACTGCCGCATTACCAAAGCGATCATCGACAAGGGCTGCCATATTCCACCGAATACCGTGATCGGGGAGAATCCGGAAGAAGATCGAAAACGGTTCTATGTCAGTCCGGGTGGCGTGGTTCTGGTGACTCCGGACGCTCTCGGACAGCGGCTGCATTTCGCCCGTTGAGGCTCGGTTAATCTTCCGGCTTTCTGCATTGGCGCTTAAAGCGCCATCGAAAATTATTTGATAAAAAAAGCTCTTGCGTTTTGAATGGCGCCCACATCGCTATTTCGCTCGATCTCTCCGAGATCCCCCTTAGCCAGCTAGTGTGATCGAAAAATTGCGCGCGCAATGCCCTCAAAACACCCGCGGCGAATCCCGGGCGCCCGTCGGGTGGATTGCACAGCCGTCCTCGAAAACGTATTTGCCGGAATCCCGGCAAGGAACAAATCAGCTTGATACGCCTTTTAACTTGCACTTGTCTCTTGACATCAAACCACTGTCGTCCAGCAATATCCGCGAAAAAGACGCTCCAAATCTCCAAACATCCCGTTAAGCGCTAGCGAAAGCATATCTGGGAAAGTCCCAACTCATAGTCGTTAAGGTGGGGAATTGACGCACGCACACAGCATATTGGACCGGCGTCGGGCCGGCATTCTTCTGCATATCACGTCCCTGCCCGGCAGTCTCGGGAACGGGGACTTGGGTCAAAACGCTTATCGATTCGTCGATTTTCTGGCTGACTGCGGCATAAGCGTCTGGCAAACGCTTCCGATTAATCCGACCCATGCCGATGGCTCACCCTACCAGTGCTTGTCGGCCCATGCCGGCAATCCGCTGATGATAGATCTTAAATGGCTGTCTGATCGCGGCTGGCTACCGGCGCCGCCGGATTCTATCGGCGAAATCTCGGTCGCCGATTATCGATTTCGTTGCCTAAAACAGGCCTTCGGCTCCTTCCAAGCATGCTTGCAAAGCGAATACCGCACTGCTTATGACGAATTCGTTAAAAAGCAGAACTGGTGGCTATCGGATTATGCGCTGTTCATTGCTCTACGCGAGGAACTCGGCAGCAAGGCATGGCAGGAATGGCCCAACGCCATTCGGGACCGAGAGCCAGCCGCGCTGGAAGCTGCCCGATTACGTCTGGCGGATCGCATCGCTCAGGTTGAATTCGAGCAATTCGTTTTTTTCGAGCAATGGACGGAGTTAAGACGCTATGCCAAGCAGAGAGCAGTCATGTTGTTCGGCGACATGCCGATATTCGTCGCCGGCGACAGCGCCGAGGTGTGGGCCTGTCGAGAATGTTTCGATTTGACCGAGACCGGTTATGCCCGCGTCGTGGCCGGAGTGCCGCCCGACTATTTTTCGGCTACCGGCCAACGCTGGGGAAATCCTCACTATAACTGGGAGCACATGAAAGCGACCGGCTTCCGCTGGTGGCTGGATCGATTCCGGAGTCAGTTGGCGCTTTACGACTGGGTACGCATCGACCACTTCCGAGGTTTCGAAGCATACTGGGAGATACCGGCCGAATCCGAAACGGCGATTCACGGCCGCTGGGTGAAGGCTCCGGGCGACGCCCTGCTGGAAACGGTATTCGCCACGCTCAACGGCTCGGGCTTACCCTTGGTTGCAGAGAACCTGGGCATTATCACACCCGAGGTGGAAGCGCTTCGCAACCGGTTTGATATTCCGGGCATGCTGATACTGCAATTCGCCTTTGACGGGGGCGACGATAATCCTTATCTGCCCCATAACCACACCGAGAACAACGTGGTCTACACGGGGACTCACGATAACGACACGACGTTATCCTGGTACGAAAACTTGTCGGAGGAACAGCGTCATCGTGTTTCCGAATACCTACTTGATCATTGCGGGGATAACAAAGTGGGAATGCCGCAAAGCCTCGTTCGATGCGCGCTCGCGTCTGTGGCGAGATTAGCGGTAATACCGATGCAGGATGTCCTGGAATTGGGTCATGGACATCGCATGAATACGCCCGGAACGATCGCCGACAATTGGCAATGGCGTTTTTCTTGGGAGCAGCTTACAGAGCATAAGGCAGAAAAACTGGCTGAGTGGGTCCGCGATCATGGGCGCTGCTGCTAGCCGTCCGACACAAAGCTGATTTGGAGTTGACCGACAACGCCCCGCGCGCAACGTATTGTACGCGACGAGAGATTAAGTAGACGGGTTTGAAAATGGCCAAAAGAAGCTTTGTTGCATAAGTCCGGTGAGGGCTAGGCCGCAACTACGGCTGATTTTCTCAACCTCCTTACGCAACAAAGCTTAGCGATCAGATGCTCCTCCGAGCCGTTATTTTTTCCTCCGGTTTTAGCGCTTGCCTTGCAGGTATTGGCTCCTGCTTCAGCGGCAAAATTTCCTAGGGTTTTGCGTTCTCGATCTGTTTCTCGATTTGTGCCCTTGTTTCCTCATAGGCCTTGGCGGGCACGCTTTCCATTTCCCTGCTCTTCAACAGGAAAACGCCGACAACAGTCGCTATGATGATACCGCCGATGTAGAGCCAGAAATTGTCTTTTTCTTGTTCCATCTTTCTTACCTCAACAAAACTCTTTGGTTTGTGACACAACGCTCCCTGACATCAAGAGCGTCCATGACGACGTAACTCGGTTACGCCCGCTGGTGGAAACCCGCGCTAGAGCCGATTACCACGCAACGGGACACTATTCTATGAGCGTTAATAATGATGTTCAAGATTGTAGCCTTGACTTTTTAGGGGCGTGACACGAATTAGGCTTTCAACCCTCTCGTTTTACGTAACTTTGTTGTCGTTCAAAGACTCGTGTAAGTACGCGAATACTCCCTCCGCTGCCCGTTCTATCATCTCTCGCACCCGGTAAAAAACGATTTCTTCCCCATGATATGGGTCGGGAACATCACGTGTCTTGAACTGAGGCGCAAAGTCTAGAAGATACCGAATCTTGTGGATGTGGGCTCTCGGACAAATAAACCGCAGCGCGTCGTAATTTTCTGCATCCATCACCAAAATGTGGTGGAACCTCTGAAAATCCGCGAGCAAAATCCTCCTTGAGCGTAAACCGCTGATATCGATCCTCCGCTCCAACATGGCCCGCTGAGCTCGCGGATCGGGTGGGCGCCCCAAATAGTGAGCATGGGTTCCGGCCGAGTCTATGAATATCTTGTCCGTGTAACCGGCATTCTTCACCAGTTCTCTTAGGGCTCCCTCGGCCATCGGAGACCGGCATATATTAGCCATACAACAAAACAGGACGTTGACTTTGTTCATTGTTTGCGGTCGCTCCGGAAAATGGAGCTTCAGGTACTTAGGACGGTTCCAGGCTATCGCGACAGCCCACTCATTCCCCCATTTGCAACAATAGGCCGCGTTTACGGGCGACATGAAAGGCGAAAAGATAAAGAGCGAAACCGATCAAGAGGTAAATCAGGTTCAACAGAACGGCCATCCAAAACGAATCGAGAGAAAAAACATGATCTCGCACAACGGCACGCATACCTTCGAAGACATGGCTGGAGGGTAACAGCAAAGCAATTTTTTGCAGCCAATCGGGAAGCACGGAAATTGGATAATAAATCCCGCTGAGCGGCGCAACTGCAAAAATCACGGCCCAAGCCAGACTTTCCGCTCCTAGTCCGTAACGCAATACGAGCGCGACCACCATCAACCCGATAGCCCATCCCATGACGAGCAGGTTTGCAAAAAACGCCACGAGCGGAAGCCCCATATCGAAAATCGAGTACCGATACAGAACGACCGCCAGACCCGCTGCCGCCCCGACGCCGATCGAGGTTCTCAAAAAACTGACCGTCAACAAGGCCATGACCAATTCGTAAGGACGCAACGGACTGACGAACAAATGCCCGAGGTTTCGGGAATACATCTCTTCGAAAAAGACTACGGAAACACCTAATTGGGCACGAAACAACACATCCCAGAGTAGAACGGCGCCTATCAACAATCCCGCAGCCTGGGCCACCCATTCACTGTGGCCGACGAAGAATTGGTTGATAAACCCCCACAAAATCATCTGCATGGTCGGCCAATAAATGAGCTCGATCAACCGAGGCCAGGAGCTGCGCATCAAATACAGATAGCGCATGACCAAGGCGAAAACACGTTGCAAGCTCATATACATGTATACACGCTACACTAAGCGGACTGGCGATCTTGGTCGCGCGCGATATCGATGAAAACCTGCTCCAGACTGTCTCGTCCGTATTTCTGCACCAGCATCGCGGGCGTATCCCGATCTACGATACGCCCTTGCTTGAGAATCAAGACGTTATCGCATAGCCGCTCCACCTCCTGCATATTATGGGAAGCGAGCAGAACTGTGGCCCCGGATTTTTCCTGATAGGCTTTCAGCAAGGTTCGGACCGTATCCGCCGAAGCCGGGTCCAGGGAAGCAGTCGGCTCGTCCATCAGCAACACTTCGGGCTCGTTCAAGAGCGCTTTGGCTAAGGCGACGCGGGTACGCTGCCCGGCCGAAAGGGAACCGTAGGCGCGGTTCATCAATGCTTCTAGATCGAAACGCTCCGCAAGAGACCGCAAGCACGCGGCTCGATGCCGAACGCCGTAGAGACGGGCATAAACGTCGAGATTCTGTTTCACCGTAAGCCGATGCGGCAAATCGACGTAGGGAGAGGTAAAATTCATGCGGGACAGCGCGGGATACCGATTCTTGATCATATCCACGCCCATGATCCGAATACTCCCAGAAGATGGCAACAAGAGTCCCAACAACATCGCCAGAGTGGTCGTCTTTCCTGCTCCATTGCCGCCGAGTAAGGCACAAGTGCTTGCTTCCGGTACCGCGAAAGAAATTCCGTCCACAGCCGTCACCGAGCCAAAGCGCTTGTTAAGACCACGAACCTCGATGGCGGGAGCCCGCATAAACTTCTCCTCTACCGAATGATCTCGTATCGCACAATGAATCCGCCTAATCGATACGCACCGGCTCTACTCGCCGGTTCGCCAACGCCTCGGACGCGGACTTTAGCGCATTACCGCTAGAATGACGCCTCCGGAGCCGGACATCACCTCTACAAGGTGCGGACCACCTCAATCGGCCGTCGGCGTTGGTGCTGTCGTTTTTGATGCATCCGAGCGAGTTCTTCTGATCCGCAGAGGAAAACAACCCGCCTTGGGACTGTGGTCGATTCCGGGCGGTAAACAGGAACCCGGCGAGACGCTCGTCCAATGCTGCCGGCGCGAGATACTGGAAGAAACCGGGATCGAGGCAGAGCTGGGCCCCGTAATTGCTCTGGTCGAGCGGATGATCGGCGAGTTTCATTATGTCATCGTCGATTTTGTCGCAACGTTGAAAGATCCGGAGAGCTTCACACCAAAGCCCGCCACCGATGTTTCGGACGCCCGCTGGGTGACAGTCGCCGATTTGAAGCACTATTCCCTGGTGGAAGGTCTGGAACGGGTTATTCGAATCGCCCTCGATAGCTTACACTCTGGTTTCGCTGTGGGCTTAATCGATGCCGACGGAAGCGGCCGCGACTTCTTGCCCTTTATCTAACCCACATCTCCAATCTAAGTTAGGCGAAGCCGGAAAATCGCGACCAAAGCACCCGTGAGCGCCAGCACTGTCGGAAAGAAAGCCGCAAATATCGGATTCATCTCATAAATCAGCCCCAAGTGACCGAAAGTGCGGTCAAACAAATAAAAACCCAACCCGATGACGACGCCTACCACGATACGCTGCCCCGTGCCGACTTCTCGCCGCACCGGCAGTACAAAAGGGGCGGCTACGAGCAGCATGACCAGAGTAACCGCCGGGTTCACGATTCTTCCCCAGAATGCCAGTTCGACGAACGCCGATTGCTGTTCGTTCTCCTTCAGATACCGGATGTATCTCGCCAGTTCGTAAGCCGATAGGTTTTCCGGACTGATCACGAACGCATTCAGCAGATTCGGTGCTAGCACCGAAGACCAATCAGCATACGCCTTTTGCTCGGTGACGATTCCGTCGGCTAGAAATTGGCTCTCGAAAATATTATCCAATCGCCACTGCTTCCCATCGTAAACGGCTTTGTCGGCATGCGTGGCCGAATGGAGTTTCTCTGTCCCATCCAGTTTGAAGATATTGATATCGCCCAAGTTTTCGGGCCGTTCGATTTGGCGGATATTGATGAATACATCGCCGTCCCGCACCCAAAATCCATACTTCGTTCTCGATGCGATCTGCTTTTGCAATGCGGTAGCCTTAAGCGTATGCGCCGCACGCTCCGCTACCGGAGCGATGTATTCGCCGATTCCGAGCGAAATGAAAACCAGCATCATGCCCCCCGCCAGCACTGCCCCGATGATGTGCAGACGTGAGGCTCCAGCGGCCTGCATGGCCACCAGCTCCCGATTGTTGGCCAAGGCTCCCAAGGTTACCAGGCTTCCGACCAATGCCGCGGAAGGCATCAGCTCGTAAAAATTGCGAGGCGAGGTCAGGATCAGATACTGAACGATACTCGCCAGGCCGTAATTCCCCTGCCCCAGATCGCCCAATTCATCCGCAAAGGTGAAAAAATTGAGGAGCGCCAACAATATCAACACGGCGATCAGCGATCCCTTGACCACTTCTCCTGCAATATACCGGCTCAGCGTTCTCATAACCCGACCTTTTCCCTGGCTACCTGAACGATCCAGCTAAAGCCGAGATTTCGAATGAACAAGACCCCGGTAATGATGAGCAAAAAGAAATAAACGCCGGAATAGCTCAGCCAAAGCGGTATCTTCTCGGTCATCAGAAGACCCTGAGTAATCTTTTGAGCATTCTCGTAAACGATATAAATCAGAAAGGCCGTAAACACGTTCCCGTAGACACCGCTACGCGGCGCGATTTTCGCGAGCGGAACGGCCAAAAAGCTCAGAAAGAGCACGCCGAACGGCACTGCCAAACGTTTCTGCAGCTCCGCCAACTCCCGTGGCGTATGCGAATACCACAGCACCATGCTATCCGACGCTTCGCGCTTGAGCGATGCCGTCTCACCCTCTGGACCATCGATGCGCACCGCGTATTCCTCAAACTCGCTGATAATAAAATCAGCTCGTCCGGGTATTCCTTGATAACGGCGGCCTTGCTGCAAAACGACGAAATGCTCGTTCAACTCGTTTCTTCTTAGATGGCCGCTCTCGGCGATCACTACGCCGGTTTTGTCCCGCTGCCGGCTTTGCACGAAGATCTTGTGCATGGAGTTGTCTTCGTTCAACTCCTCCGCATACAACACGACGTCGCCCTGGCTGAATTCGTTGAAACGTCCCGGTTTTATACCGCGTATGTCGGCACTTTTCTCGTCCTTCTTCATAAGCGCCTGGGCCTGTCGCTCGGACCACGGCATGACCTGCAGCGCCAATACGGCGGCAATGAGAGTCACCGGCAACACCATCCAGCTCATCGCCCGATAAATGCGGCTCAACCCCACCCCGCTCGATGCCAGCACCGACATCTCCTGGTCCCGATACATGCGCCCCAACACAGTCAAGGTTGCCATGAACAATGAAGCCGGAAGCAACTGGGCGGTTGCCGACAGGATTTTGAGCCCGAGCAGTTGAAATATGGTTTCGCCTGACAATTCGCCTTCGATGGCTTTGGCGAGAATACTCAGAAATTTGCGGCTGACGATGATCGTGACCAAAACGCCGAGAACGGCCCCTAAGGTCTTGGCGAGTTCCGCCGCCACCATCCGGTCGAGCACCGAGATGATCGGAGGGCGTCTCCATTGAAGCGGTTTAAAAGGGTGGGGTTTCATAATAAGCTTTAACGATTCGAGGCCCTCCCTTGAAAATTGCGGTCAATTACGACAATCCATCCCTTAAGCAATAAGCCACAAATTCTACCATGGACTATTCGGCAAAATGTGAATCGCTCATCAAGCTTAGCGCCAACTGCGCAGTTCTAGGCTTCCACCAGAAACGAAAACTGACCGCCGCAGGCAGCGGGTTGGACGAACACTTGGGAGGCTTGATCTCCAGGCTCCTCAAGCGCGACGACGTCGAAGGAAAAGTCGGCGACGTTCTATTGATAAACCATATCCCCGAAAGCGACATAGAACGTATTTTGCTCGTCGGTCTCGGCAAGAAGGGAGAATTGGCCCCCGCCGCCTACCGCAAGGTTTTGGCCGCAGCGGCGAAATCGCTGAAAGATTCGGGGGCAAAACTTGCCGTGAGCCTTCTCCACGAAGCCGAGGTCGAAGGGTACGATCTGGCTTGGAAAATCCGGCAAGCCGTGGAGGTATTGGAAGGAAACCTATACAAATTCACGCGCTTGAAAAAAGAGGCGGACGATAAGCCGCAACGCCTATCCAAACTCCAATTCCTGCTCGACAGCGAGGATCAATCGGCCGAAGCCAAACTGGGCATCAGACAAGGCTTGGCCATCGCCAACGGCATGAACATCGCGAGGGATCTGGCCAATCTGCCCGGCAACATCTGCACGCCGACCTATCTGGCGGAACAAGCCGAGCAAATCGGGAGAAGCCGGAAAATCAAGGTGCGAATATTCGACGAGTCCGATCTCGAAGCTTTGAGCATGGGTGCCTTTCTGTCCGTCTCCAAAGGCAGCGAGCAGCCTGCCAGGCTCATCGTCATGGAATATTCCGGCGCTTCGTCGAAAGCCAAGCCTTTCGTTCTGATCGGCAAGGGACTCACTTTCGACGCCGGCGGCATTTCGCTGAAACCGGCCGCCAACATGGATGAAATGAAATACGACATGTGCGGCGGCGCGAGCGTGATCGGCGCGCTCTCGGCGATAGCCGAGCTCGAATTGCCGCTCAATGTGGTGGGATTGATCCCGGCTTCCGAAAACCTCCCGGACGGCAAAGCCAATAAGCCGGGCGACATCGTCACCAGCATGTCCGGCCTTACCGTCGAAATCCTGAATACCGATGCCGAAGGCCGTTTGCTGCTGTGCGACGCGCTAACCTACGCCAAGAAATACGAGCCGGCCGCCGTGATCGACGTCGCGACCTTGACCGGAGCCTGCATCGTCGCTTTGGGCCGTCATCCGAGCGGCTTGATGAGCAATAACGAAGGTCTAGCCCAAGCGCTGACGGAAGCCGGCGAAAAAGCCTGGGACCGGGTATGGCGCCTGCCGCTTTGGGACGAATATCAGGAGCAGCTCAAGTCCAAGTTCGCCGATCTCGCGAATATCGGTGGCCCCGACGGCGGCACGATCACGGCCGGCTGTTTCCTGTCCCGCTTCGCCAAGGACTATCCGTGGGCTCACGTCGACATCGCCGGAACCGCCTGGAGAACCGGCAATGAAAAAGGCGCGACCGGACGCCCTGTGCCGCTGCTGGTGCAGTATCTGATCGACCAAGCGCGATGACCCGGATCGATTTCTACGTGCTGCCCACCGGAGATGCTCACAGCCGCCGCTTGATGGCCTGCCGTCTTACCGAGAAGGCCATCAAGCAAGACCTCACGGTTTTCGTTTATGCCGCTTCGGAAGAGGAAGAACGGGTGCTAGACGATTTGCTATGGACATTCCGGCAAGGCAGTTTCGTCGCCCACGAACGGCTCGATGCCTCCGCAGCCCAAGCCGAAACGCCGGTGCTCATCGGACACCGGAGCTCACCGCAGGCTGCCAAGAACGTACTGATCAATTTGAGTGCCGAAATACCGCCCGATCTCGACCGATTCGAGCGTCTGGTCGAACTTGTCGACCAGGACGAAACGGTAAAACAGGCGGGCCGCCGCCGATACCGGTTCTATACGGATCAAGGCCATACCATTCAGACGCATCGCTTGGATAGCTCCGACTGAAGCCTCGATCAGCTAAGTTTTCAATATAATTCGAGATCGATCGTCTTGCGCCAATCCCGCGATTGGCCATCCCTAAACAACAGAACACGTCATGGATAAAACCTACGAGCCTCATTCCATAGAATCGCGATGGTACAAATTCTGGGAGGAAAGCGGATATTTCGCGCCCAGCGGGAACGGAACGCCGTACTGCATCATGATTCCGCCGCCGAACGTGACGGGCAGTCTGCACATGGGCCACGGATTCAACAACACCATCATGGACGCCTTGATCCGCTACCATCGCATGCAAGGCTACAACACCCTCTGGCAGGTCGGCACCGACCACGCCGGCATCGCCACGCAAATGGTGGTGGAACGGCAATTGGCGGCTCAGAACCTCACTCGCCACGACTTAGGCCGCGAGAAGTTCCTCGAAAAGGTTTGGGAATGGAAGGCCGAATCCGGCGGAACCATTACCCGGCAATTGCGCCGGCTAGGCTCGTCGGTCGACTGGAGCCGGGAGCGCTTCACCATGGACGAGGGACTTTCCCGCGCCGTGCAGGAAGCCTTCGTGCGCCTCTACGACGATGGCTTGATCTACCGCGGCAAGCGCCTGGTGAACTGGGACCCCAAGCTGCATACCGCCATCTCCGACCTGGAAGTGCAGAGCGAGGAGGAAAGAGGCAGCTTATGGCATTTCCGCTACCCGCTGGCGGACGGCTCGGGCCATCTTGTCGTCGCCACCACCCGGCCGGAAACCATGCTGGGCGATACCGCCGTGGCGGTGCACCCGGAGGACGAGCGTTATAAGCACCTGGTGGGCAAGACTGTCAGGCTGCCGATTACGAACCGGGAAATCCCCATCGTCGCCGACGAATACGTCGACCCCGCGTTCGGCACCGGCTGCGTGAAAATCACGCCGGCCCACGACTTCAACGACTACGATGTAGGCAAACGCCACAACCTGCCGCTGATCAACGTACTGGACAAGGATGCCCGAATCCTGCACGAATTCACCGTGCTCACCTTCGAGGGTTATGCCGGCGCGCACGGGGAAAAAGCTCCGGAAGCTTATGCCGGCCTGGACCGCTTCGAAGCGCGCAAGCGAGTCGTGGACGAATTCGACCGATCAGGGCTATTGGAGAAAATCGAGCCGCACACGCTGAAAGTGCCGCGCGGCGACCGTTCCGGCGTAGTCGTCGAGCCGTGGCTCACCGATCAGTGGTACGTCAGCGCCAAGGAACTGGCGAAACCCGCCATCGAAGCGGTGGAAGACGGCCGCATTCGCTTCGTGCCCCAGCAATACGAAAATCTTTATTTCTCCTGGATGCGCGACATTCAGGACTGGTGCATCTCCCGGCAATTGTGGTGGGGCCACCGCATCCCGGCCTGGTATGACGACCACGGCAACGTCTACGTGGGCCGCAACGAGGCCGAAGTGCGCTCCAAGTACAGCCTGGACGCCGGCCTGAAACTGCGCCAGGACGAGGATGTACTCGACACCTGGTTCTCCTCCGCCCTTTGGACGTTCTCGACTCTGGGCTGGCCGGACCAGACGCCGGAATTGAAGACCTTCCATCCCACCGACGTACTGGTGACCGGCTTCGACATCATTTTCTTCTGGGTGGCGCGCATGGTCATGATGACCATGCACTTCATGAAACACCCGGACGGCAGCCCGCAAGTGCCGTTCAGGACGGTTTACGTGCACGGTCTGGTGCGTGATGCGGAAGGCCAGAAAATGTCGAAATCCAAGGGCAACGTGCTGGATCCCCTGGACATCATCGACGGCATCAGCCTGGAGGATTTGGTGCAGAAGCGCACCAGCGGCCTCATGCAACCGCAAATGGCTCAGAAAATCGAAACGCGGACCCGCAAGGAGTTCCCGCAAGGCATCGCCGCGTACGGCTGCGACGCCCTACGCTTCACCTTCGCCTCCCTGGCCTCCACCGGGCGCGACATCAAATTCGACATGGGCCGGGTCGAGGGCTACCGCAATTTCTGCAACAAGCTGTGGAACGCGGCGCGCTACGCACTGATGAACACCGAGGGCAAGGACTGCGGACTGGATAATGCCAACGTTAAGTTCACCTTGGCCGACCGATGGATTCGAAGCCGATTGCAGCTGACGATACGAGAGGCCAGCAACGCCATCGAGAATTATCGCTTCGACCTGGCGGCCCAAGCGATTTATGAATTCGTTTGGAACGAGTACTGCGATTGGTACCTGGAACTGTCCAAGCCCACGCTTTACGGCGCGGAATCCCCTGACAGCCAGGGATCGACTCCGATCGAGTATGTTTTAGGAACGCGCCAGACGCTGGTCCATGTACTCGAAACCATTCTACGCCTGGCTCATCCGCTGATGCCTTTCATCACCGAAGAAATCTGGCAGCGCGTCGCTCCTCTGGCCGGCAAGAAAGGCACGAGCATCATGCTGCAAGCCTATCCCGAGGTCGACGAAAGCTGGATCGATCCGGAATCCATCGCCGAGATGGAATGGGTCATGAATATCATTCTGGGCGTTCGGCGCATCCGCGGCGAAATGAACATCGCGCCCGGCAGGCCTCTGCCGATCATGATTCAGAATGGCTCCGAACAGGATCGGATTTGGCTGAACCGCAACCAAGAGTTCATCGTAAAGCTAGCCCGCGTCGAAACCGTAACCTGGCTTTCGGAATCCGAAGCGGCTCCGGAATCCGCCACCGCGCTGGTCGGCGAGATGAAAGTTCTGATTCCCATGAAAGGATTGATCGACAAGGATGCCGAACTGGCGCGGCTGGAAAAGGAGATCCAGCGTTTGTCCAAAGACCTGCCGCGTATCGAGGGCAAGCTGAATGACACCGGCTTTCTCGAGAAAGCCCCCCCTCAAGTCGTCGCCAAGGAGCAAGCGCGCCTTCAAGAGATTCGCGTTAGCCTCGTGGAGTTGCAGGCGCAGGCGGAAAAAATCCGTGCTTTATAGGGGTACCTGTCATCATGCGCGATGATCCGGCCGCAGAAACACCTGAAGACGGTGCAAAGGCGTCAGTCAGCGAAACGTCGGCGGCCAACGTAAGAGAAAGCCCGACAACTCTGGAGGATTGGACCAACTGTCTACGCGACAAGGAAATGCCTATTTTTTCCCGTACCGCGCAGCGTCTTAATCAAGTCATCGAGGATAAACGTTCGGGAGTATCCGAACTTTCGAAGATCATTCTCGAAGACCCGGGGCTCACGGCCAGGCTGCTGAAGTTCGCCAGCAGTCCTCACTACAACCCCAGCGGCATCCGTCTGGCAACCGTTACACGGGCTATCGTGTTGCTGGGACTCAATGTCATCCGCGAACTGGCACTAGCCTGCTCGTTCATCGAAACGGTTCTGTCCAAACAACGCAAACACCAAGTAAACCGGGAAATCGCCTGTGCCTTGCACAGCGCAGTACAGGCGAAATCACTCGCGATCTTGCTTAACGATCCACGGCCAGAGGAAGTATTTGTCGCTGCCCTGCTGCACAACATCGGCCACATCGGCTTTTGGTGCTTCGAACACGATGCCGGGGAAAAAATTCAGGTACTGACGGAACAGCAAAAAATACCTGCCGAAAAAGCCGAAAAAACCGTTTTAGGATTTCAACTCATTCATCTCGGCGCCTCCCTCAGTAAAACGTGGGGACTTGGCGGGTTGATCGAAGAGGCATTTTCCGGCAACTCACCCCGCACGGAGTACGTCAAGCTCGGTTATCAAGTCGCCAGAAATTCACCTCAAGGGTGGAACACCGAAGAAATCAGGCGCTGCATTTACCGAATGGCTGAGCTGACGGGAAAGCCGGAACGCCATTTGCTCACGATATTGCAGGATAACGCGGAAAGTGCGATAAGACTCGCCAAGCAATCCGGAGCCCATCAAGTCACACCCTATATCCCCGGCACAGATCGGGGGCCAACGGGCAAACAGCGTCAGACCGATGATCTAGCGCCGAGGGACGACACCAGCCTGATACAAATCATGCAGGACGTGACCAATCTCTTGTGCGGCGAGTTCAACGTGAACCTGGTTCTCGAAATGATCTTGGAGGGAATTTATCGGGCTTTAGGCATGGATCGGGTCCTTTTCGCGCTGTTGACGCCCGATCGCAAACGTCTCAAGGAAAAGTTCGCGCTCGGCTGGCCGTCGGTTGAATCGCGCGGACAACTGCAAATCGGCATTGCCGGTTCGTCGCCCAACATTTTTTCGAACGTGCTGGAGAAGAACGAGTATTTTTGGGCTCGCGGTGCCGACACCGAAACACAGCGGTTATTTACCGGAGAGGTCATTGCGCAGTTCGGCCAGCACGACTGCTGCCTCTCCCCGGTCAGCTACGACAAGCGGGTCATAGGACTCTTCTATGCCGACCGCGCGTTCAGCAAAGAACCGATTACCCGTGAGGTTTTCGACAGTTTCCGTCAGTTGACCATGCAGGCCAATATTGCCTTGAAGCTTCTTCAAGCGCGCTGATCCTCACCATCAAGCGGCTCCGTCCGAGCAAACTGGATAAAGCCCATGCATCGACTAATATTATCGAGGCTTTCCAACAATGCGATGCATAGCTGTCCGTAGCATTAAATCTCATGGCAATCACGGCGACGAAATTGCAACTCAGCGGACTGGCCAAAAGCCTGGTCAAGGAAGGGCTGTTGACGGAATCCGATGCACATCTTCATCTCGACAGCGCTCTTCAAAAAAAAACCCATTTCGTAAGCTATCTGGTCGGCAACAAGATTCTCGATAGCCTATCCATTGCATGCGTAGCATCCAAAGAATACGGAATTCCTCTATTCGACCTGGATGCGATATCTCCGGACATGATGCCGACCAGGGCCGTCAGCGAGAAGCTGATCCGCCAGCACCATGTCCTGCCGCTGTTCAAGCGCGGGAACCGCCTTTATCTCGGGCTCGCCGATCCCACCAATCTCCAAGCTCTGGACGAGATCAAATTTCACACCCGGTCCAGCACCGAAAGCGTCATCGTAGAGGAAGACAAACTGACGCGGATGATCGACCAGGCCCTGGAAGCAGCCGACATCTCGTTCAAAGACTTGGTGGATGCCGATCTCGACAATCTCCGGATTACCGGCGGCGATGAAATCGATCAGCCCTCCGAAGGCGAATCCTCGGATATCGATGACGCCCCGATTGTCCGATTAGTCAACAAGTTTCTCCTCGACGCCATCAAGAAAGGCGCTTCCGATATCCATTTCGAGCCTTACGAAAAAAACTTCCGCGTCCGCTTTCGTCACGACGGCATGCTCCACGAGGTCACAAGCCTTCCGGTCAACCTCTCAGGGCGGGTCGCGGCGCGCCTGAAGGTCATGTCGCGAATGGACATCGCCGAGCGGCGCATCCCTCAGGACGGCCGCATCAAGATGGCATTGTCCAGGACTCGCGCCATCGATTTCCGCGTCAATACCTGTCCGACGCTATTCGGCGAAAAAATCGTACTCCGTATCCTCGATCCGACCGCGGCCCAAATCGGAATCGAAAAGCTCGGCTTCGAACCGGAGCAGCAGCAAAACTTCCTGAGCGCCATCAATAAGCCCTATGGGATGATTCTGGTTACGGGGCCCACCGGGAGCGGTAAAACGGTCAGTCTCTACACCGGGCTCAATATCCTGAATACGGCCGACCGCAATATCTCGACGGCAGAGGATCCGGTGGAAATCACCGTGCCCGGCATCAATCAGGTCAATGTCAACGTCAAAACCGGCCTGACTTTTGCCGAGGCGCTCCGGGCATTCCTGCGGCAGGACCCGGACGTCATCATGGTAGGCGAAATTCGCGACCTGGAAACGGCCGAGATTGCGGTCAAAGCCGCACAAACCGGCCACTTGGTGCTTTCCACCCTGCACACCAACGATGCGCCCCAAACGCTCAACCGCTTGATGCAAATGGGCATCCCTGCATTCAACATCGCTTCCTCGGTGTTGCTCATCATGGCGCAGCGGCTGGCCAGGCGGCTTTGCGAGCATTGCAAGAAGGAAGAGGACCTCCCTCCGGAGGTTTTGCTGGAGGCCGGGTTTCGAGAAGAAGAGCTGGGCAGTTTTACGGTTTTCGGACCGGTCGGCTGCGATAAATGCGTAAAGGGATACAAGGGCCGCGTCGGCATTTATCAGGTCATGCCCATTTCCGAATCCATCAACCGCATCATTCTGGAGGGCGGGAACGTCCTTCAGCTCGGCGAACAAGCGAAAGCGGAGGGTGTGGCGGACCTGAGGGAATCGGGGCTTCGAAAAATCAAGTCGGGCATTACCAGTCTGGAAGAAATCGACCGCGTCACGCGAGATTAAGTCTTATGGCAAAAGAAGAACTCGTTCTGTTTATTTGGGAAGGCGCCGACCGTACCGGCGGGCGAATCAAAGGGGAACTGTCCGCGCGCACAGAAACTACGGCCAAGGCCGAACTCCGACGCCAGGGCATCAAAGTCATCAAGATCAAGAAAAAGCCCAAACCGCTCTTCAGTGCGCGAAAGAAGAAAATCACGACCAAAGACATCGCCGTATTCAGCCGACAGCTCGCGACGATGATGAGTGCAGGGGTACCGCTGGTTCAAGCCTTTGACATTGTCGGGCGTGGCCACGAGAATCCAAGCATGCAGGAACTGATCATGGGCATCAAGGCCGACGTCGAAGGAGGCAGTCCGCTTGCCGAAGCCTTGGGAAAGCATCCGATTTATTTTGACGAGCTATTCTGCAGCCTTGTGCATGCCGGCGAGCAAGCCGGCGTTCTCGAAACGCTGCTGCACAAGATAGCGGAATACAAGGAAAAAACCGAATCGCTGAAGGCCAAGATCAAAAAAGCCTTGACTTATCCCACAGCCGTCATCGTGGTTGCCTGTATCGTAACGGCCATCCTGCTGATCTTCGTGGTACCGACGTTCGAGGAATTGTTCAAGGGTTTTGGCGCGGACCTCCCGGCATTTACTCAAATGGTCATCGAGATGTCCCGGTTTCTACAGGCATCGTGGTATATCGTATTGGGAGTTCTCGTTGCCGTCGGCTTTGTGTTCGTGAAGCTCAAACAGCGCTCGGCCGCGTTCAATCAGGCCCTCGATAGATTTTCCCTGCACATACCGGCGATCGGCACCATTCTGCATAAGGCGGCGATTTCCCGTTTCGCCCGGACCTTGGCCACCATGTCGGCAGCCGGCGTCCCCTTGGTCGAGGCACTGAAGTCCGTGGCAGGTGCTACCGGTAATATCATTTATTCCAATGCCGTCCTTCGGATGCGAGACGAAGTCGCCACCGGACATCAGCTTCAACTGAGCATGCGACAGGCAAACCTGTTTCCCAACATGGTCATACAAATGGTCGCAATCGGAGAGGAATCCGGCTCTTTGGACAGCATGCTCGCCAAAGTGGCGGACTTCTACGAGGAGGAAGTGGACAACGCCGTCGATTCGCTCAGCAGCCTTCTTGAGCCCATGATCATGGCGTTCTTGGGCGTCGTTGTCGGCGGTTTGGTGGTCGCCATGTACTTGCCGATATTCAAGCTCGGCTCAGTCGTCTGATCGAGGAAATTCCGAGGTGGCGCCACTCATCCAGTTATTGGCCGAAAATCCAGCTTTGTTCTTGACCGTCATCGGCGTTCTGGGGCTCGTGGTCGGCAGTTTCCTGAACGTAGTCATTCACCGCTTGCCGATAATGCTGGAAAAAACCTGGCGGCGGGAGTGTAAAACCTATCTCGATCTCGAACCCGAATCGGAGCCGGACGAGGCCTACAATTTGCTCGTTCCGGGTTCACGTTGTCCACAGTGCAATCGGCCGATCCGCGCTTGGGAAAACATCCCGGTCGTCAGTTACCTACTGCTTAGAGGACGATGTGCCGGGTGTCGAATACCAATCCCCTTTCGCTACCCGGCCATCGAAGCGCTGACCGCCGCGATTTCTGTCGCCGTTGCCTGGCACTTCGGTTTCACTTGGCAAACCGCATCGGCACTGATCCTCAGCTGGAGTCTAGTTTGCTTGAGTTTTATCGACTTCGATCGTCAACTGCTTCCCGATGCGATTACCTTACCTATCCTATGGGCAGGACTGTTTCTTAGCCTGTTCAACATTTTTACAGACAGCTCCTCGAGTATACTGGGGGCCATCTTCGGCTATCTAAGCCTTTGGCTGGTATACCACTTGTTCAGGATCGCGACCGGCAAAGAAGGGATGGGATACGGCGATTTCAAACTGCTCGCCATGCTCGGCGCGTGGTTGGGATGGGGCCTTTTGCCGACCATAGTGCTGCTCTCATCCTTGGTCGGGGCCATCATCGGGATAGCCATGATCGCCGTTCTCAGGCACGACCGCAGCATTCCCATACCATTCGGCCCTTATTTAGCCATTGCCGGATGGATTGCCCTGCTGTGGGGCCATGACATAAACGCCGCTTATATGCGTTTCGCGGGAATTTCCGGCTGAGCCCCCATGCTTGTCATCGGTTTGACCGGCGGAATCGGTTGCGGTAAAAGCACGGTTGCCAGATTATTCGCCGCCAAGGGCGTTCCAATTCTGGACGCGGACGTCATCGCCCGCGAGTTGGTCGAACCGAATCGACCGGCATTCGAGGCGATCAAGCAGCACTTCGGGGCTGCGATTCTAAGAGATGGCTGTCTCGATCGGGCAAGATTGCGAGAACTCGTCTTTTCCGATCCCGAAGAAAAACGCTGGATCGAGACACTGCTGCATCCCCTGGTGTATTCCGAGATCGGCCGACGAATAGCGACTCTTTCGGCACCTTACTGTATCGTGGTCGTTCCCCTGCTTCTGGAAACCGGCCAAAGGCATTTCGTGGATAGATTGCTGGTCGTCGATTGTTCAGAAGAAACGCAACGGCAGCGCGTCAGGCTCCGCGATGGATTGAGCGATAGGGAAATCGAGAAAATCATGGCGTCCCAAGCCAGCCGCGCCGAACGGCTGGAAGCAGCAGACGACGTGCTCGAGAACATGGTCGATGAAGCTGCTCTATCGGACCGTATCGAAGAATTACACCAACTCTATCTCGCACTCGGTGGGCAGTAATCCGAATAATTCTTACACAAGAGCAAGCGCAAAAGGTAGTATTGACTAATCTCCGGGATAAACGAAAATGGTGTCCGCCAACGGACACCCTTTCATAAATCCTGGATCGGATTGTTTATTATGCTATCGATTGCCGAAATTCCCGCCTTGAGCGATTCCATTATTTACGAGTTCCCGCTAAATGAGCGCATACGCGTATTCATGAGGCTTGAGCAACTCTTTCAGCAGCTTGACCATTTCATGGCCGGCAATTCGATTTGGGACAGTCGGGCAGTCATTTCAACGCTGCTGGATGTCCTAACGCTCTTTAGCCGCAATGATCTGAAGTCGGAAACATTAAAGGAGTTGGATCGCCATGCTGCGGTGCTGACGCGAATGGCGCACAATCAAGACATCGATCACGCTAAGCTGGATAAGGTCCTGACGAAGCTCGATAAATTAAGCAAAGAGCTTTATGCGGTTCCCGGCAAGCTCGGCCTCTCTCTGATGGAAAACGAGCTTTTCAAGAGCATCTCTCAGCGCAGCACCATTCCGGGCGGAACTTGTTCTTTCGATTTACCGGCCTTTCATTACTGGCTTAAACTCGACGACCACACACGCCGGCACGATCTCGAAAGTTGGTTGGAGCCGTTTCGTCTCATACGCTCGGCTATCGATATTTTGCTGAATTTCATACGGACCAGCGCCGCACCGACCGATGAACAGGCTAGCGGCGGCTTCTTTCAGAAAAGCCTGGACCACACCCTGCCGTTTCAACTGCTACGCGTAGGCGTGAGGCGTTCGCAACCTTATTTTGCGGAAATCAGCGGAGGCAAGCACCGGTTCACCGTGCGCTTCATGATTCCCGACACGGTTGAACGGCCGACCCAATGCCAAGACGATATTACTTTCCAGTTAACCTGCTGCTTATTGTGACGAGCGAGTTTGTCCGACGCACTTTCATATAAAATCGTTAAATGTCCTCGTTGTCGAAAGCCAGTCGCCTGGAGCGAAACCCATCGGTTTAAGCCATTTTGCAGCGAGTACTGCAAATTGATCGATCTAGGCGAATGGGCCTCGGCGTCCTATGCCATAGCGGGTGAGCCGGCGGATCCCGACTCGCCGGACACGGAAACACCGCTATCGAGCGACTATTCGGGTTACCTGCCTGATCCATAATCTTGCGGACAGCCTATCATCCGCGAAACGGCCGTATTCATCGGGCTTTTGGGGGCACCTGAGCGGTCAAATGCCGTTTCCCGGATCATGGAACATTGTCCTTGAAAACTCGTCCTAAACCCTCATATTACAAGCGCCTGTTTCAGATCAAACGAGGAGTTTTCCATGCCTATCTATGAATACCAATGCAAATCGTGCGGCCACGAATTCGAAGCCATCCAGAAAATCAGCGACGATCCTTTGAAAGAATGCCCCGCATGCGGCGATCTCGAATTGAATAAATTGGTATCGGCCGCCGGTTTCCGACTGAAGGGGGGTGGCTGGTATGAAACGGACTTCAAGGGCGGAAAAGACAAGAAAAAGAACCTGGCCGGCGACACTTCCGACGGTAAATCGGATTCGTCGACGGCCAAGAAGGAAACCCAAAAGTCGACTGCGGATGCGGCCTCGTAAACTTGTACATCGATAGCCAGACCCGTAATATTTTCGTTTTTGTCGTTCGAATTTAGAGATATAGCAATGCGTAGCCACAGATGTGGAGAATTGACGGAAAGCCATTTGAATCAGGACGTGGACCTCTGTGGCTGGGTTCACCGCCGCCGCGACCACGGCGGCGTGATATTTATCGATCTCCGCGACCGAGAAGGCCTTGTTCAGGTCGTATTCGATCCCGATTATGCGGAAGCCTTCAAGCTGGCAGAGACGGTTCGCAGCGAATACGTGCTTAAAGTGCACGGCACGGTTCGCCTCCGCCCCGCCGGCACGGAAAACCCGAATTTGCCGACGGGCAAAATCGAGGTTCTGGCTACGCGGTTGGAAATCCTCAACAAAGCCGAAACGCCCCCGTTTCCCTTGGAAAGCGAAATCGAAGTCAGCGAGGAAACCCGTCTGCGTTTCCGCTACATCGATTTGCGCCGTCCGGTGATGCAGCAGCGCATGAAGATGCGGCGCGACGTCGTACGCTTTCTCAGACAATTTCTCGATCATCACGGGTTCTACGAGATCGAAACTCCTTTCCTGACCAAAGCGACCCCGGAGGGCGCGCGGGATTATCTGGTCCCGAGCCGAACTCACCCGAATCATTTTTTCGCTCTGCCGCAGTCTCCGCAGTTGTACAAACAGCTGCTGATGATTTCCGGCATGGATCGCTATTATCAGGTGGTACGCTGCTTCCGGGATGAGGATCTTCGCGCCGATCGCCAGCCGGAGTTCACGCAGCTCGACATCGAAACCTCCTTCATGGACGAAAGCCAGATCATGTATCTCATGGAGGACATGATTCGGCAGCTGTTCACCGACGTTTTGCACGTCGAGTTGCCCAATCCCTTCCCCCGGTTGACTTATGCGGAAGCCATGCAACGCTACGGTTCGGACAAGCCGGATTTGCGCATCCCGCTCGAATTGGTCGATATCGCGGACTTGGTCGCACAAGCGGAATTCAAAGTGTTCGCCGGTCCCGCCAAGGATCCAGATGGGAGAGTCGTGGCGCTTAAACTCCCCGGCGGCGCCAATTTGTCCCGCAAGGAGATCGACGATCTGACCCAGTATGTCGCCATATACGGCGCCAAGGGCCTAGCCTACATTAAGGTCGTCGACCGCAGCGCCGGAGTCGAAGGCTTGCAATCGCCGATCGTCAAATTCCTTCCTGCGGAAGCCGTGCGCGGCATCCTGGATCGAGTCGAGGCGGAAACCGGCGACATCATTTTCTTCGGCGCCGACAAAACCAAAATCGTCAACGAAGCGATAGGCGCCCTGCGCCTGAAGCTAGGCCAAGACCGCGGACTCGTGGACAAAGGCTGGAAGCCGCTATGGGTGGTCGATTTTCCCATGTTCGAATGGGATGAAAAGGAAGCCCGTTGGTTCGCACTGCACCACCCGTTTACCGCTCCGAAATGCAGCCTCGAGGAGCTTCAGTCCGATCCCGGCCGCGCCCTTTCCCGAGCCTACGACATGGTGCTGAACGGCACTGAAATCGGCGGTGGCTCCATACGTATCCACCGTACCGACATGCAGAAAGCCGCGTTTGAGCTGCTCGGGATCGGAGATGAAGAGGCCCAACAAAAATTCGGTTTCCTGCTCAATGCGCTCCGGTATGGAGCGCCGCCTCATGGCGGCTTGGCCTTCGGTCTGGACCGGCTGGTTATGCTTATGAGCGGCGCGACATCGATACGCGAAGTCATGGCCTTCCCCAAAACTCAATCGGCCTGGTGCCCGATGATCGACGCTCCGGCCATGGTCACCGACGCTCAGCTCCGCGAACTCGGTATACGCCTTCGCCGTCCGCAAGAGGGAGAAAAAGGCGAAACGACTTAATAACAAGGAGGCGCGATAGGCGTTCGGGATTACCCCCGAATAGCGGCAGAGCTGTCGCGCCGAAGCGCGCCCTGGGTTTCGCTTGCAAAAGCCGACCGAGGCGGCGTTGCTCCTTCAATTGCAAACGTCGCTTCAGTCGCGACCTGTTTTCTTACGCTCGCCGGCCGGTTCGCGGCTGAGCCGCCCGCGCCGCCCACCGTCTTCGTGCCCCTTCGACCGAGCTCAGGGCAGGCCCTTCGACGGGGCTGAGGACAGGCAAGGCCATCTAACCGGCCTAACGCACGGTCCGCAGCTCCAACTGCCGTTTCCAGGTACAACTTATCCATTGTCCTATCGCCGTCCGGCAACACCTAAACCCTCGGCTCCATCGAATACCCGTTCGTCGTGGTTACTCCTGGAGCTAACTCTGTCGCAAGCCCCCACCAAAACTTTCCGCAAATACACTCGCATCGCTCGCGCCGAAGGCATGAACCCTTCACAGTGATGGCCGAAGCCATACGCATCCAATTAACAGCCCCATCTTGTCGCAAAACTGTGACACTACCGATGACCTTTACGCTTGAGGGACGGCACGATTTCTCCCATTGCCCCGACGAAAACGCGTTCGGACGCACGCTAGACAGAAAAACGCGTTGATTCAAGCGCATTCGACCGGTTGCAGCCTGCTCTCACGAGCGATGTCGTCTTGCAGCGACTCAACGCTTTCCAAAACGAGCGAAACTGGAACAAATCCGCTGCCGGAAGACCTCTTTTTGAGCGTAATCAAACAAAAACATCATACCCTCGCAACCCTTTCCCATCGATTCAAGAGCTGTGTCCAGACTCCCAACCCCGAAGCTCAAAGCGACGGTATCCGCGGTATACGCTGTAATCACGGCCTTTCTGCGCGTAGGTCCAAAGACCGCATTCCTCGCAGGACTGGACCGAAAAACGATGATGGTCCAGGTTTTGCTTTACATGGTTCGTACACGGTAAATATTTCGACCCCGCTGGAAACAGGATTAGGAGTTTAGGAGTTCATGATTTTACGGAGAATTGTGGATAGAAAGATTTGGTTGAGATCGCTGCCGCTGAGTGCGCACGCGATTTTGGCGTTGTTGAGTGCATGCGACAGTCAGTCCGCGTCCGACAAAACGACCCAAATCGTGGCCCGTGTTAACGGAGATGACATTTCCGTCGGTCAGCTCGATGTTCTCCTCTCTGGTTCGGCCACGCGCCCCGATAGTGAAGTCGGAAGCATTTGGGAGAAGAGCATCGACAGCCTGATAAACCAACAACTTCTTTCAAAACAAGCGATCGAAAAGCATCTTGACCGTGATCCCCGTGTCACGCTTGCTACAGCGATGGCTGAGCGTCAGGTTCTCGCACAGGCCTACCTCGATCATGTTGCTCAAGCGGTTGCCAAACCGGACCCCGCTGAAATCAGCGCTTTTTACAAATCCCATCCTCAACTGTTCGAAAAGCGCAAGATCTACGAACTCCAGCAAATATCTATCCCCCTAACGCCTGAAAACAACAAGCTTATTGACTCGCGCCTAAAGCAGCCCGTGCGGTTCAACGCCCTGTCAAAATGGCTGCACGAGCAAAATATTCCCCATACCTTACAAACGGTAATACGTCCTGCCGAACATCTACCCTTGGAGAAACTAGACGAATTTGATCGCCTCAACAAAGGAGATGCCGTTTCGTTCAAGGCGGGAGATGAGTTTCTCGTGTTGCAATTGTTGACGGTCAAAGAAGCTCCCCTCGATCACGATAAGGCCACTCCCCTGATCGAGTCCTTCCTCACAAACCAGCGGCGGATAACGCAGATAAACCGTGAATTGAGCCGGCTCCGGGAGACTGCAACCGTAGAGTATTTTGGCGGCATGGAACCTTCCGGCAATACCCTATCGCCCACCGACAGCGGCGCTGAATTTATATCGAATAACATTCCTCCATTTAAAACCCAATAATGGACTGATAATAAGCCAACTTACGCTTCGCCTAGCTGATCGATATTGGATTTCATAAGAATACGAGCATCCAGTTCTGTTTTCTTTAGACGCATCACATGGGGGTTTTATATGAGCTTAAGACAGATTCTAAACGTCTCTTACAGAATAATTTTTTGCCTGTTGTTCATCTGGTTTAAAGGAGCATCTGCGGAGAACTTCAGTGATTATCCTTCAACTTTCGGCACGCCTTATCATGACAAAGAAAGGAACCACGCTATCGATAAGTCTAGCGCTCATATACCACCTTCCGGTAAAGCAGGCTTTGCTGAAACCTCCTTCTTCGGCATAGCCAAAAGCTCCTATCGCCTCCTATCTTCTGTCAACGTAAACGCCATCCGCTTTGCCCTTGACATACCGGGCCGAAAATCCAAGAACGGCTGGAATGAATCTGAAATAACATTCCAAGGAATGCAAGAGCTTTCTCTTGATGCCATGGCCGTCGACCGCTACAAGAAAAATCGAAAAGAGGACATGTACGCTGGTTATGCCTCGCCCGCACCCGACACAGAAACCTGGCTCATGATATTGGTCGGAATTACCTTGATCGGATTGCAGGTTATACGCGGCAACAAGAAAGCCGAACCCATTTATTCTTCTCTGCATTAACGTCACCCTACGACAGCTACCCTATTTCGCTGATCTTAGGAGAAAAAGGCTTGCAGGCAATCGACCGACCTTCAGTTCTATTAGTCAAGAGTCTTCTAAATCCAATTGTGATCGTCGGGTGTTTTATCTTGACGATCCACTTTTATGGATTAAAGATCGAAAAGCATTACTTTTTGCTATTAGTAATAACATTTTTGATCGCCTCGCTAATTTTTGACGAAATAGACCTGGAACTAGACTTCAAATCGAGTCTCTTGCGTTCGTTCGGCAATATTTTCGCTCGTTGGACCTTTTTATTCGGTTTCCTGGCGATATTGGGTTTTGCCGCAAAAATGTCGGACGACTTTTCGAGAAAGCTTCTGTTGACTTGGTTTGTCGCCACGCCGTTGGTGCTCATTGCGGTACAACTATTGGCTCGTCGTGCATTGCAATCGGCGGTCTCGCAGGGCGATGCCCAACGCAGAGCAATCATTGTCGGGGTAAACGAGCTCGGCCTTAAATTAGCGAGACAGTTCGAGTCCGCGCCTTATTTGGGAATCAGCTTCGCCGGTTTCTTCGACGACAGGAGTCCGGAGCGTCTAGGCGTGAGCCACATCAATCTATTGGGAAAGATGAACGAGGTGGCGGAGTTCGTCCGAACTAAATCCATTCACCTCATCTATATCGCGTTACCGATGATGGCTCAGCCGCGGATTTTCGATCTTCTCGATAAACTCAGAGATACCACGGCATCCATTTACTTCGTTCCCGATATTTTTGTCTTCGATCTCATTCAAGCACGATTTGGGAATATAAACGGCATTCCGGTAGTGGCTGTCTGCGAATCACCGTTTTATGGTGTCAACCGGGTCATGAAGCGTATCGTCGATATCCTTTTTGCATCGATCATTCTGATTTTGATTTCCCCATTGATGCTTGCGATAGCCATCGGGGTCAAGCTGAGTTCGCCCGGTCCCGTCATTTTCAAGCAGCGTCGTTACGGCCTCGACGGCGAGGAAATCAAAGTCTACAAATTCCGAACGATGACGGTCTGCGAGGACGGTCATAACGTTCGACAGGCGAGTAAAACCGATAATCGAATTACCCGTTTCGGCCGATTTCTGCGTAAGACATCTCTGGACGAATTGCCGCAATTTATCAATGTATTGCAGGGGCGTATGAGTATAGTCGGGCCTCGTCCGCATGCCGTGGCTCATAACGAACTGTACCGCACTCAAATCAAAGGTTACATGATCCGTCACAAGGTAAAACCGGGTATTACCGGATGGGCGCAGGTCAATGGTTTCCGGGGAGAAACCGACACGTTGCAGAAAATGAAAGCCCGAATCGAGTTCGATCTCGATTATTTGCGGAACTGGTCGCTGTCTCTGGACCTGTGGATTATTTTGAGAACCGCCGGTGTCTTTCTCAAACAGGACACCGCTTACTGATCGGAAGAATATAAGGGCGCGCGTAGATTCTCATTATTTGGACTTTTGGATTCAGCCTTATTTTCGAACTTTATTCACTAAAACATGTTCAGACCCTTCGGTATTTGCCCGCATTTTTTTATCGGCTTGATCGGTTTGCTGATCCTATCGACTTCGCAGGCCGATTATTTGCTCGGCCCCAACGATGTCGTACGCATTGCGGTTTACGGCAACGAGGATCTCGCCACCGAAACCCGTGTCTCGGATAGCGGAAAAATCACGTTTCCGCTCCTCGGGGAAATCGAATTGGGCGGTTTATCCGTCGGAGAAGCGGAAGCTCGCGTCGAAACCCTTCTTTCAGAACGAGGTTACGTACGCAATCCCCAGGTAAACATCACGGTGCAGGAATACCGCAGTCACGAAGTGGCCGTATTGGGATTCGTGAACAAACCCGGACGTTTCGCCCTGGATACCGCGAGCACGGTCACTCAGTTGATCGCGCTGGCGGGAGGCGTGAATCCGCAAGGAGACGATCGGACCATCGTGACCCGAACTCGGAATGGGCAAACCTACCGCGAAGAGCTGAATCTCAAAGAACTGCTCGAGGAAGGAAAAGCGTCGGAAGACATTTTCGCCGAAGACGGAGACGTCATATTCGTGCCGCGTGCCCCGGTTTTTTACATCCACGGCGAAGTGCAGCGCCCCGGCGCATACCGTTTGGAGCGGAACATGTCCGTCGCTCAAGCGATTTCATTGGGCGGAGGCGTGACTCCTCGCGGCAGCCTGCGCAGCATCACGATCAAGCGGAGATCCTCGGAAGATCAGTTGACGACGCTCGATGCGGAGTTGGATGAACTGATCGAAAAGGACGATGTGATCTATGTGGACGAACGATGGTTTTAGCGAATCTTCCCGGAAGCAAAGGCATGCCTTCGTCCTCGGCATGGATTTCATGGATTGGTAACCAGATATGAATTTGAATCAGTTCCTGCAGATTCTATGGGCACGGCTGTGGGTGCTCGTTCTTACGCCGCTGGCGGCTGCCCTGACGGTCCTCGCGATAAGCCTGATACTGCCGAAGGCGTATACCGCCACGTCGACCCTCGTCGTCGATTACAAGGGCGTGGACCCCATTACCGGCATCGCGGTGCCGGCGCAGCTGATGCCGGGTTACATGGCCACCCAAGTCAACATCATCGGCAGCCATAACGTGGCGCTCAAGGTCGTCGATCGACTCAAGCTGGCCGATCTGCCGGAATCGAAGGAACGGTTCGAGCAAGAAGCAAAGGGAACGGGCGACATTCGCGACTGGCTGGCTGACAAGTTGTTGAAAAACCTCGAGGTCCAGCCATCCCGTGATAGCAGCGTGATTCAGGTCGGTTTCTCGGATACCGACCCGCAACTCGCCGCCACGCTGTCCAACGCATTCGCGGAAAATTACATCGCGACCAACCTGGAACTCAAGACCGAGCCGGCGCGCCAGAATGCCGCTTGGTTCGAGCAGCAAATCAAGGGTTTGCGGGAAAACCTGGAGAAAGCCCAGGCCAGTCTGTCCGAATACCAGCAGGAAAAGGGCATCGTCGCTCTCGACCAACACTGGGACGTAGAAAACAGCCGGCTGGAAGAGCTCTCCAAGCAGCTGGTGGCCGCTCAGTCGCACACCTACGATCTGATCTCCCGCCGCAATCAATTGGAAGCGGCAGGCAGCGCCTTCTTGCCGGAAACCTTACCGGATGTGCTTGCCAATTCCGTGGTTCAGGATCTGAAGGCGAAACTGGCGCTAGCCGAGACCAGACTTGCCGAAATCGGAGAGAAATACGACATCAACCATCCCATCCATCAGCAAGCCGTGGCCGAAGCCGGCAGCCTCAAACGCAAGTTGGCAGCCGAGACAAAAACCATCCTTCACAGCCTGAATACCGCGGTGGACATCGCGCGCATGCGCGAAAACGAGCTCAGAACGGCGCTCGGCGCGCAAAAGGCACGAGTACTGGAACTCAACAAGCAGCGGGACGAACTCGCGGTACTGACCCATGAAGTCGAACATGCCCGGCAGTCTTACACAGCCGCTTTGCAACGGTTCAATCAGACGCGCCTCGAAAGCGAGGCCAACCAAACCAATGTCGCCGTCTTGAATCCCGCCAAACCGCCGTTGCGGCCGTCGCGGCCGAAAGTGCTGCTGAACGTCGCGGTAGCGGCTTTTCTAGGCGTCATTCTGGCGGTCAGCTTCGCTTTGCTGCTGGAATTGCTCGATCGCCGCGTGCGCTCCCCGGAAGACTTGAGCATCACACTCGGACTCCCCGTGCTAGGGGTTTTGACCGATGCGAAATTACGCCATCCGAAATGGCGTTTGGCTTTCTCCAAAACTCCGGTCTGAAGCCGCCATGAAACCGGTAGGCTTCGATTGCCAAGGCCGCACGCAAATCTTCCAGCCGTCGCCCCGATGGCAGGGACGAAACGCCCATCTCTCATTGCCCAACGAGATCTTTTTATGACACAAACCCCGGCGCTCAAGATTAACCCGGAACCTATCGGCGCCGAACGCCGGATCGGACAAATCCTGCGGGAATCGGGCAGGCTCTCGCCGCTCGATGCGGAACGGGTGCTGCATCTCCAGAGAGAAACCGGGCTGCGTTTCGGCGAGGCCGCACTGCGGCTTGGATTGATTTCCGAAGAAGACATCAACCGAGCGATTTCGGAACAGTTCGATTACCGCTATTTGAAGCCGGGACAGGGAAATTTCAGCACTCGACTGATTGCCGCGTATCAGCCGTTCAGCCCCCAGATGGAGGTGTTCCGCGCCATACGCAGTCAGCTGATGCTGCGCTGGCACGGTAATGGGAGCAAAACCCTGGCCGTAACCAGTCCTCGTCGCGGAGAGGGGCGCAGTTATGCCGTGTCGAACCTTGCCGTCGTATTTTCGCAACTGGGACAGCGAACGCTGCTCGTAGATGCCGATCTGCGCAACCCGAGCCAGCACGACATTTTCGCTTTGGGCCGCAACGGCATGGGCTTGTCCGATCTGCTGGTGGGTCGCGGCGGCGGCGAATGCATCCGCCGCATCGATGAATTCGCCGATCTATCGGTGCTTCCGGCCGGCACACTTCCGCCCAATCCGTTGGAATTGCTCAGCCGCGGCGCATTCGATGCGCTTCTGAGGGACTTCTCGGCGGCATACGACATCGTTCTTCTGGATACGCCCGGCGGAATTGCCAGCAGCGACGCCCAAACGGTCGCCGCGCGCGCCGGCGCATCCCTGCTGATCGTGAGAAAGCATGTAACCCCCTTCTCCGAAACCGATTTTCTCCGGCAAATGCTGACCGCCGTCGGCTGCCGGATCGTGGGCGCGGTACTCAATGAGTTTTGAAGATCGATTGCGCCGAACGCCGGACGGGAGGGGAGCCGAACATGGCGTTTAGACGCATGTTTCTTCTCGCGCAACTGGTGTTGGTCCTCAATATGGGACATTTGCTCGGCCTGGCCAACGCCAATCCCGTCGAGAAACTGTTTTTAATCCTGGCGGGACTGGTTTTCACGCTCACCCGCAAGCGCATTCCGGCCAACCTCGTGTTGATGGGCTTCATCATCCTCGTCAGCTTCGTCTGCGGTCTTCTCAGCGAGTTCGACGCCTTTTCCTGGAACCGATACGCGCGAAGCCTGGTGAGTCTCATCGCTTTTCTGCTTTTTTTTACGGCTTTTCCGGAACAGCGAGACCGGGAGTTCATATTGCTGATCGCAGCCCTCATTCCGCCGGTCTCGGTGTTGCTCGGAACGATTTACGAGGCAATGGGCATCAGTTATCTATGGATGACGGATTATCTCGGCACCCGCCGGCTCGCCGGCAACATGGGACCGGCATTTCTCGGGGGAGCCGGCGTTACCGGCGCCGTGGCGGCCAGTTACCTCGCCCTGCAGCAGCGTTCGCGTTATCTCCTGCTTGCCCTCGTCAATGCCGGAATCACCATGCTCACGGCTTCCCGTATGCCGTCGGCGCTCGCGCTCGGCGTTACCGGCGCGATGCTGTTCATGGAAAGCCGGTCCGCGGTGTTCAGAATCTTGATGGTTCTTTACGGCTGCGTCGTGGTAGCCGGACTTTTCTACCTCATGGGAGACCAACTGATGACCCGCGTGTCGTCCGAGGCGATGAGCGGCCGCGACATCATTTGGAACGAACTGAAAGCCTACGTACACCGCTTTCCCTATTTCGGCGTCGGCTTGGGACACCAGATGGATATCCTGTCCGCTAGAACGTCCACCACGACGCACACGGTCGCCGCGCACAACGAATATCTTCGGTTCACCGTGGAGGTCGGCTATGTCGGCTCATTGCTCATGGGCTGCGCCTTCATAGCCATGCTGGTGAACCTGCTGCGCGATCCTCTTGTGACGAAAAAGTGGGCTTTTCTGATGGTCGCTGCGGCTTTCTTCGTTTATTCGTCAACCGACAACACATTCAGCGTGCCTCAAATCTTCATGGCGCTGGTGGTTGCCTTCTTCGGTTCCTGCGACCGCCGCGAACCGGTTCCGCCATCTCCCGAATCGTACAGTCCTCAACCGTTTCGGACGGCCGAGCCCGCCCTCGACCCGCCGCACAGGGTCTGACCCAGGACATCGCCAAAGTTTCACCTCAAAAAAGCAAGTATCCAGGAGAAACGTCAAAGATGAATCTCGGCAAACTCAGATGGGTCCGATTGTACCTGGTCAAATTCAAGCGCCTTTGGCTGGTGAAGGTCTTTCGCATGGATATCCATCCATCCAGCCAGTTTTCGCTGTCGACCAAATTCGATCTGACCAATCCCAAGGGGATCCACGTGGGCGAGGAGTCCTACATCGCTTTCGACGTCGCCATTCTCGCGCACGACCTGACCCGCGGCTTTCATACTCACACCCGGATCGGACGCCGGTGTTTCGTGGGAGCGAGAAGCATCATTCTGCCTGGGATCACGATCGGGGACGAAAGCATCGTAGGAGCGGGCTCGGTGGTCACGCGCGACGTGCCGCCCCGGACGGTCGTAGCAGGCAATCCGGCCCGCGTCATCAAAACCGACATCGTGGTGGCAGGTCCCTTCGGTCGCCTGGAAGGGGCCGACGAAAGGCAAGGTCGCATGATGGCGGAAAACGATTTCGCTTAACGACCGCAAACGAAGATCGCATTCGAGAGGAGCGAAAAAATGACCATTCACCGGGGGTTTAAATGCCAAGTTGTCTAATGATTGTCGAAAACCTTCCGCTGCCGCTGGACCGGCGGTCGTGGCAGGAGGCGACCGCACTGCGCGACGCCGGTTGGGAGGTTACGGTGATCTGCCCGGCCACCGAAAGGCACCCGGAACGGGAAATCGTGATCGACGGCATCCGGGTCTACCGCCATCCCCTGCCCCTGGAAGCCAGCGGCGCATTGGGCTTCTTATTGGAATACGGCGCGGCGCTGTTCCACGAAACGCGTTTGGCCTTCAAAGTGTTTCGACGCCACGGTTTCGACGTCATCCACATCGCCAATCCGCCCGATCTTTTGTTCCTGGTTGCCCTGCCCTATAAAGCGCTCGGCCGGCCGCTGATCTTCGATCATCACGACATCTGTCCGGAGCTCTACGAATCCAAGTTCAAGAAACGCGGCCCGATGCACGCCCTGCTGCGACTCTTCGAAAAACTGACCTTCCGGTTTTCGGACGTGGTCATCTCGGCCAACGAAACGTTCAAGGAACTGGCCATAAATCGGGGCGGCAAGTATCCCGACGATGTTTTTACCGTGTACGGCGTGCCGGACCTTACTAAGTTCAAACGGGTGCCGAAAACCGACGTGGAAGACACGATCACGGTCGGATACGTAGGGGTCATGGGCGCTCAGGATGGGGTGGACAACCTGATTCGTGCCGTTGCGGCGCTGCGCAACGAATCCGGGCTGCCGCGATTCACTTGCAGATTCGTCGGCGCCGGCCCCGAGCTTGCCTCGCTGAAAGCACTGGCCCAGTCGTTGGGCGTAGCCGATGTCTGCCAATTCACGGGTTTCCTGTCCGGGGAAGCGCTGTTGGCCGCCCTATCCAGCTTCGACATCGGCGTCATTCCCGATCCTTACGACACATACAACGACAAAATCAGCATGTGCAAGGTGTTCGAATACGCTACCTTGGGGATGCCTATCGTCGCCTTTGAACTAGCGGAGACCAAGCGCCTCCTCGGGGATGCGGCCCGTTACGCGCCCGACCATACGCCCGAGGGGCTGGCATCCGCCCTGGCGGCTCTCCTGAAAGACGAGTCCTTGCGCCGGAACCATGCCGAGCGCGCCTTGGAGCGGGCCCGCACGCACTTTCGCTGGCCCGACCAGGTCTCCAGCCTTCTGGCCGCCTACGATCGCGCGCTGATGCGTCGCGCCGGTCGGCGCACTTCGCCCAGCGAAGCGCGCACTCTCCGGAGCGAGCGCTCATGAACGCCGTTCCCGCGACCGAGCAAGGACGCTACGCGGAGGTGGACGCCCTGCTCTTCACCACCAACGATAGTGCGGGCGGACGCCACGACGAACTGGAGCGCATGGTCCGGAGCGTAGAGCGCGCCATAGCGACGTCCGGCCTTCGGGTCGTTCAATACCTGTTGCTGCAGCGGCACGCTCCCGGCCAGCCGCTGCCCGATCTGCCGGACTATATCCGGGTAACGACCATTCCCGATCGAGTTTCGCTCTCCAAGGCGCGGAATCTCCTCCTGAGCTGGGCGCGCGAAGACGGCATGTTCGAGCGATCATTGATGGTCGCTTTCCCCGACGACGACGCCTGGTACCCGGAGGGCACGCTGGAAGCCATGCTGGCTTTGTTCGGGGGAGACGCCTCGCTCGATCTCGCGATCTGCCGGTATTCCTCCACGCCTTCGACGCTCTCCGCCCTGCCTTCGGAGCTGCGCGCCGCGCGGCCGGCGAGCGCCAGGGCATTCGTTGCCAATGCCTCGTCCAATACGCTGTTCATGCGCGCCTCTCGCGCCGCTCAAACGGGGTATTTCGACGAGTCCCTGGGGGTCGGAGCGCCGATCAACGGCGGAGAAGACCTCGATTACGCCCTGCGCGCCTATGTCGCCGCCGGGGAAAAAGCCGTCTGGTTCGACGCCTCTCTGGTCGGGCACCGCGACCCTCATCGTTGGTTGATCGGACATTACTATGCCGGCAGCCTGTACGCGCTGTCTCGAAGCGCGGCCTCGAGCCGGGCGGTCGCCTTGCAGGCGGTGCGAAAAGTGTTGGTGGGCATCTATCTGCTGCTTCGCCGCGAACTGGCCTGGCCCGCTTTTTCACGGGCGCTGAGACTCGCCCAGGCGGCCCGATGCAGCCACCCGGCGCGCTCGTGACGAAGCCCATGAGAAAACGGTTCGAAGCGGCTGTAACGGAAATCGTGCCCAGCGGCGACCGGCTTCGCGATACGCGCCGTCCGACGCAAGCTTCTCCACGAACCGGATACGGCGTCGCACGGCGGTGGCGATGGTGGGTAACGGCCGCGGCGGCCTCAGTGTTGGCCGCCGCGATCGCCTGGGCCGGCTTTCTGAGATTTAAACCCACGGTAGCCTTGCCGGGTCTTACGCCTATCCCGGTCGAGGCGCACCCGATCGCCGAGTTTTCAAAAATCGAGATCGCGGAAACCGCAGCGTCGCCGCTGGTCTTTCGGGGCGGCTTGGTGCTCGAATCCGGCGCCCCGCATTTCGGCGGAATTTCCGGCCTGCGGATGACGGACCGCGGCCATGGGTTTGCGGCAGTCACCGATGCCGGCTATTGGGTACAAGGCCGTCTCTTGTACGACCGGGGCCGTCCGAGCGGCGTCGCCGATGTGGTGATGGCGTCGGTTCTTGGGCCCGAAGGAAAACCACTCCGAGAAAACGGCAAGGGCGACATCGAGTCTCTCGAGCTGACCGCCGAGGCCGCTTACCTGGGATTCGAAGGGCACCGCAACGGGATAGCCGTTTTCCAGCCGACATCCGACTTGCTCCGGCGCCACGGTCGGCTCCTGCCGGTTCCTCCGGACATTGTGGCACTGCCGAAAGGTCGCGGCTTGGAAGCTCTGGTCGCGATTCCCGCCGGACATGATTTCGGCGGTGCGCTCCTCGCCATTGCCGAGCGGGACCGAACCGGTCGCGACATGGCTCCGGCCTGGATTCTGAAGGAAGGGACGGCGCTGGAACTCAAGGTCCGCTTGACCGACGGCTACGACATCAGCGACGCCGTCTTTCTCCCGGAAGGTGATTTGCTCTTGCTCGAGCGGCGGCTATCGCTGCTCGGCGGTTTCAAGATGCGTCTTCGCCGCATCCCGGCAACCGACATACGGCCCGGAGCGGTTTCGGACGGCTCCCCCGTTCTGGAAGCCAATCGGCTATTTCACGAGATCGACAACATGGAAGGTATCGCCGCCCATCGCGACGAAAACGGAATCACCGTCGTCACGGCGGTGTCCGACGACAATTTCCTGCCGGTCCAACGCAAGCTTCTGCTGCAGTGGGAATTGAAATGAGCGCGCCTAAAACCGAACGTCTGCGTCCGGTCGCGGTTTTTCTGTGCGAGGATTTGCCGGTTCCGGGCCTGAACGGGTATTCCACCTACAACCACGCTTTCGTGAAATACCTGGAGTCACGGGAGTTCGAGGCGCATCTGGTGATCAGCGGACCGCGCCTGCCGGCGCCGATATTCCGCCCCCGGCGCCGATTGGGTTGCACAAGACTCCAGATTCACGTGCCCGGAACGGTTCGGCTGGGGGAGTGGCGCCTTGTCACACACCCACGGGCCCTGATTCGGTCCGTTTACCGCTGGCTGCTCGATAGCGTGGGCGGCGCATGGGCCCGACGGCTGGCGAACTGGCGCGGCGCATCGCAGAGCAAAGCCGTCTTTATCGGCCGCTGCCTGAGCGAACCGGATCTGCGCCGATTGGCGCCGCTGTTCGCCCGACTAGCTCCCCACTATGTCTTCGTCGATACCATTTTCCGGGCGCGGATCGTGAACTGGTTGCCGAACCGCACCCGCACGCTGTTGATCGCCCACGACGTCTTTTACAAGCGCTGCCAGTCCCTGGAGGCTCGCGGCATAACCGCCGTTCCCCCGGTGACCCCGGAACAGGAGCAGGCCATGCTCGGAGGCTTTGACGTGCTGCTCGCGATCAGCGACGAAGACGCCCTCGACCTCGGCAATCTGATGCCGATAGCGAAGATCGTCGCTCTTCCGGCGCCAGTTGACGCGAGGCCGATAAAGCCTCGGGGCGCCTCGGAGTCCCGCATTCTGTATCTCGGCAGCCATGCGCCGCACAACGTGGACGGACTCCGCTGGTTTTTGGAGAACGTCTGGCCGCGAGTGCGCGAGGTGCGGAACGATTTCATCCTGGACGTGGCGGGCGAGGCGTGTCTCGCCTTCACGCCCGGCATTCCGGGCGTGGTTCTGCACGGCCGCGTTCAAGACCTCTCGGAACTCGCCGCAACCGCGCTTTTCGCCATCAATCCGGTGCGCGCCGGGAGCGGCATGAAGATCAAGATGCTGGATTATTTCGCGTTCGGTCTGCCCTGCATTACGACCAGCGTGGGAGCCGCAGGTTTTCCCCCGACCGACGACAGCCCCCTCGAAATTTGCGACGACGCTGTCGATTTCGCGGCGGCCGTTCTGCAATGGGGTGGCGATCAGGCACTGCGCGAGCATCTTCGCAAAAACGCCCGTCGGTACGTGGAGCGCTTTTCGATAGACGCTTTTTTTGCGCGCTTAGACACCGCTTTGGACCGGTAGGCGTAAAGCATGAGCAGCACCACGCCTTCGCTGGGCAATAAGGTTCTGTCCGGATTGATCTGGTCGGCCGTCCGTAACTGGGGCGGACGACTGGCGACCATCGCCGTATTTTTCCTGCTTGCTCGAATTCTGTCGCCGGATGAATTCGGCGTATTCGCCGCCGCCATCGCGGTGCTCGCCTTTATCGAGATCATTGCGGAACAGGGCCTCGCCGACGCGGTCGTGCAACGTCCCACGATAGGGCCGCGAGAGTTGAATACGGTTTTCGTGGCCAATTTTCTCGTGGCAGCTCTTTTGGTTACGGCGACCTGGCTGGGGGCACCGCTCATCGCCTCGGTAATGGGCATCGAGCGCCTGACCGAAATTTTGCGAGTGTCGTGCCTCGGAATACTGATCAGTTCACTCGGGTTCTGCCAGCAGGCCCTGTTCCGGCGAAATTTCCAGTACCGCTGGCTGGCCCTCAGAACCGTAGCCGCGACCGTCGTTAGCGGCGCGGTGGGTGTCGGGCTGGCGCTCGCCGGCTTCGGCGTGTGGAGTCTGGTCGGACAGTTTCTGACCAGTACCTCGGTCAATCTGATATTGCTCTGGCTCAAGCCGGTCTGGAAGCCCGGACTGAAGTTCAGTTTCGTCGGGTTCGGTCAACTCCTCCGCTACGGAAGCAATGTCCTCGGCATGCGCCTGCTGGATTTCGCCAATACCCGCGCCATCGAGCTCGCCATAGGCGCGTGGCTCGGCGCCGCCACGCTCGGGTTTTATGCCGTCGGTTCCCGCATCTACACCATCATGATGCAGCTCCTCAGTTCGGTGGTCATGGACGTGGCCCATTCGGGCTTCTCGCGGATCGCCGGGGAGCGAGAACGACTGGCCCAGGCCTATTACCGCGCCATGACCGCGACCGCCGCCCTGGCGATGCCGTGCTTCGTGCTCGTCTCCGCGGTCGCCTCGGAGCTTTGCATGACGGTATTCGGCGCCAAATGGGCCGACACCGCGGACATTCTGGCTCCGCTCGCCCTCCTCGGGGCCGTTCAGACGCTCCAGTACTACAACGCATCAGGACTGAACGCCATCGGCCGGTCCGCTACAGCGCTAGCGATCGCCATCGTCAAGGCGGCGGCTACCGGCGCCGCCCTGGTGGCGACCAAAGGGCAAGGCCTGGACATAACCGTCAAGATTTACGTGCTGGCGCAACTCGTCGCGACGCCCGTGAGCTTTTATCTCGGAAGAAGGTACCTGGGCGTATCCGTTCGCAGAATCCTGCGGTGCGTTATTCCGTTCGCCCTTTCGGCGGCGATGATGTTTTTCGCCGTCGGAGCGATCGGCCCGGCACTCTCCGATTTCGGCCTGAATCAGCTGTCGGACCTCGCCGTGAAGCTTGCCGCCGGAATAACGGTCTACGCCATGGGAATTGCGCTTCTCGGCCGCCGCCATCTGATCGAATCAATACAAACCATCAAATCAATGAGGCGTGGATGACTGAACAAGGTTCCGATAAGCCCCAAAAGCCGATTGAGATCAAGAACGTTCGAGCGAAGGGGGTTCGAGGCCGCCTGAGAGAGTTCTTGCGGGTGCCGATGCTGTATCGGGAATGGCGGCGCGAAAAGGGGCAATTGGTCAATCCGTCCTATCCGGATCTGCTCGAAGCCTGTAACTCGATTCTGATCGCTCCCTGCGATCCGGATACGGTTGCCGGCTCCAAGGGTGACGAGGCCATGATCACGGCGTTCGTTGAGCGGATCCGCGCATTCAATCCCGTCTGCCAATTCGGGCTGCTGACTTACCATGACCAAGTTCCCGAGACACTGGCAGATCTCGGCGTACGCCTCGAACCGGTCTGGGCAAATCCCAAGTGGTCGCTGCGCCGGCTGATCCAGACCATGTCCCGCTATGAAGGACTGGTGATCGTCGGTGGCGATGTGATGGACGGATACTACACTCCGCTGACCGCTCTGCGCCTGTGGGTGGTCGGCGATATGGCTGCGCGGCTCGGAAAACGAAGCGCGACTCTGGGATTTTCGTTCAACGAGAAACCGTCCTCGCGTTTGCGGCGCTGCCTTGGCTCCCTCGATCAGCGTTTCGTCGTTTCCGTCCGGGACGAAGTTTCTCTCGAACGCTTTAAAGGAGTCTCCCAGGCTAATTCGAGGCTAGTCGCCGATGCGGCCTTTCTGTTACGGCCCTCGTTCAGCGACCGAGTGGAGGTTGTTCGTCTTTGGGCCGATTCGCAGCGGGCGAAGGGCCGTACCGTGGTGGGTTTCAATCTCCACCCGATGCTGATCAAGGAAGGCGATCAATCCCTACGCTCGGCGATGATCAGTGCCTCGGTAGCAGCACTGCGCGACGTCGCGGCGCGGAATGATGTGAGTTATCTGTTCATCTCGCACGATTTTCGTGGTGGCCCGCTAGGCGATGAAGCCATGCTCGGACCGATTTTCGAAGGTCTTCAGGACGAGTTGGGCGAGCGAATTCGCTACTGGAAGAATCATTTCTCCGCAAAGGAGCTAAAGGCGATCGCCGGCCTAACGGACGCCGTTTTTACCGGACGGATGCATTTGGCGGTCGCGGCGCTCGGCCAGGGTGTGCCCATCGTCGCCGTCACTTATCAAGGCAAATTCGAAGGACTCTTTCGACATTTCGAACTTCCCGGACATCTGGCGGTGTCGCCCGAGTCGATTCTTGATCCTTCCCGCCTGGCACCGCTGATCGACGAACTGATTTCATCTCGCGAAGCCCTCGCCTCCCGGGTTGCGGATTCTTGGCCCGGGGTTGAACAACGTGCCTTGCTCAATATCGAGCCCTTCCTGGCGAAGGAAGTAGCTCCCAACGCGTCATCCGATGCCGTGTTTTCTAATCCATGACGATAAGGGGACAACGATGAGAGATCTGCGATTATGGAGCGGGGTGGCGTTGATGCTGGCAGGAGCAGTCCTCGAACCTATAGCCGCCGGCAAAACTGAACCGGCGTCCAAGGCCCCAGCCCTGCCCGGCAACGACACCATCAAAGCCGCCTTTACCGCCTTGAAAGCGGGTGAAGACGACTATGCACCGGCCCGTGCCGCCCGTGAGTACTGGGACGCGGCCCGCCAGCGCGTGGCACAGGATCCTCGCTGGACGGCTTGGTTGCAGGAGCGAACCAGTCGGGTCACGAAGTGGATGGCCACACCCCGCGATCACCCGGAATGGGCCGCGGGCTGGCTGCACAATTACGTGAATTTAAAGACGGGCGCCTTTCTCCACTGGACCCCCGATCAGCCGATACCGCCCGACCAGCCCGGCCACGAAAAGCTGCGCGCCGCCTGGATCGCCCATAATCGAATCTACAACATCGATCGCGTGCTGGACGCCGCCCGACTGTTCCGCCTGACCGGCGATACGCGCTACTTGGATTGGGCGGCTTCGCAGCTCGATTTCTACGCCGACGCCTACCGCGGCTTCCCGTTGCAGACCTGGAACGGCCGAGCCCAGCTGATGAATCAGAGTCTGGACGAAGCGACCCGCGCCCTGGTGTTGATCGAAGCGGTCCGGCTGCTGAAACCCCATGTCCCGGCGGCCCGCGCCGACCACTGGCGCGAGGGGCTGTTCCTGCCGTTGGCGGCCAATGTGATGGCGTCGTCGCGCGAGGTCCACAACATCGCCGTCTGGCATGCCGCGGCCGTGACGCTGATCGGACTCGAGTTCGAACAACCCGAGTTGATCGGCTTCGGCAAGCATTCGGCCTTAGGTCTTCCGTCGCTCCTGGCGACCGGCGTCTCGCCGGACTGGTTCTGGTACGAGCACTCCCTGTCCTATCAGGAGTATACGGTTCAGGCCTTGGTGGAGCTGCTGGTCGGCGCCTCGTTGCGCGGGCGGCTGGCCGAGTTCGCCCGGGAACTCTGGATCGCGCAGAACCTGATGATTTCTCCGGTGACCGTGCGCTTTGCCAATGAAGACGCCCCGACCCTCAACGATTCGCCGCCTAATCGCAAGGCGCCGAACCGCAAGTTGTGGGCGGCCTCCCGCCGGGTGTTGCCGACCTGGCTCGGGCTGGACGAAGCGAAGGGCCAGCTGAGCTGGGACACCCTGCTCGATCCGCCCAAGCCGGTCGATTCGATGCCGGTACTGCCCGACCTGGCGTCGGGACCGGTGCCGGGTCTCGATGCGGTTCAGCTCGTGAAGAACGGCTGGCATGCCCTGTTGCGCTATGGCCAGAAAGCCCGGTTTCATGCCCAGCAGGAAGCCCTCACTTATGAACTGCAATACGGCGACACCTGGCTTCTCAAAGACGCCGGCACGGTCGGCTACGGCTCGCCGCTGCACAAGGGCTATTTCAGCCGGGCACCGGCGCACAACGTGCCGCTGGTCGACGGCGACGGGCAAAATCCCTGGCCGTCCGAGGGACAGCTCGATGAGGTCGCGCCGGACGGCTCGTTCGCGGCGGTGTCCCATCCGAGCTATCGTCCGGGCGTGACCGCAACCCGGCGGCTCGCCATCGGCGCCGGCGACTTTATCGATCAGGTGGGGGTGACCACCGGCTCGGACACGCCGCACGCGATCGGTGTGGTCCTGAACACACCCTGTGCCGTGACCGCCGACCGGCCGTCTGTCGCGGAAGGGGCATCGCTGCCGAATGCGACGGCCTTCGGTTACTGGAAGGACTGGACCGCCTATGCGGCGGCGGGCACTTGGAGCGGCACGCTCGACTGCGCCGGCCGCCGGTTTGCCCTGGCGATCGCCGGCGCCGAGCTGCAGCGGGTGTTTGTGGGCACCGTCCCCGATTCCGCCGCGCCGTACACCCGCCGGGGCATCTACCTCGAAGCCATGGCAACGGAGACGAAATTCAAGCTGGTGTTCCACCCGCTAGCTTCGCCACAGGCATCCGTACACAAAGCGCGCAGAGCAAGATAAGGACCAACCGATGCGCATCACGATGATCTGTAACGAGCTGCCTTTCCCTCCCGGACATGGTGGTCTGGTCGACGTGTGGCGCCGGCTCTGCGCCATGAAATCGGCGGGCGTCCGCGTCCAACTCGTCTGCTGGGGCGGCGGAGCCGCCGGCGCGCTGCGACCGGAACATCTCGACAAGGTGCGGGAGGTCGTGGAGGATCTGTACGTCTTTCCGTTTGAACGAACCTGGCGTTCGCGCATCAAGCGAACTGTCCACCTGTGGCGGCTGCCTTGGCGAGTGGCCTCCCGTAGCTTGAGGCCCGCCGAGTTTCGTTCCCTGCTGGAGGCGCAGCGCGCATTCGACAGCCAGGCAATCTGGCTGGACGCCGTCTATGGTGGCGAGGTGGCGCGCCGTCTGGCGCACGAGCTGAAACTGCCGTTGTTCTACCGCTCTCACAACATCGAACATCGGTACACACTACATCAGGCCAGAATCGCCCGAACGGCGCGAGAACGGTTTCAGTGGACACTCAGCCTGTTCAACCTGCGCCGTTACGAGCACGGAATTCTCAGGGAGAGTTCCGCGTTCTTCGATATCTCCGTCGATGACCTTAGATATTGGGAGAAGCTCGGGTTTACGTCCGGATATTGGCTGCCGCCGCTGGTGGACGAATCTTTTGCGGGACGCCTCAGTGCGCCGCGGGAAGGTCCCCCCCGATTCGACGTCGGCTATCTCGGAAACCTGTTCATGCCCAATAACGTCCAGGGCTTGGTTTGGTTTCTGGAGAAGGTGGCGCCGCGGCTTCTCGATGCACGGCCCGGCCTGCGCCTGTTCATCGCCGGCAGCCAGCCTTCGGATCAGATACGAGCGGCGCTCGCTGCGCGCCCCGAAGTCACACTGATCGAAAATCCGCCAGACGCCGTCTCGATATTGCGCGACGCGCAGATCTTGATCAACCCTGTCTTTGCGGGTAGCGGAGTCAATATCAAGTCCGTCGAAATGCTTTTTTCCCCCGCCGAATTGATCAGTACGCCTCAGGGCTTGGCTGGACTTCCTGATGAGGTCAAGAATTGCTTCCGAGTCAGCAAAGATGAATCCGGATTCGCGTCCGCGATCCTCGACGGCCTGAGCTCTGCGGCCGCAGGCCGTATCGCAGACTCGGAGAGCCGCGCGGCGGCGCGGTCTTATTTTCGTGCAAAGCGGATCGATGACATTTTGCCGGTCCTCTTTCGCTAAAGGCGTGCCGTTGTGTATAGCCATAACACGATCGGGCTAGTCGCTATCGGAATTCGGCGGTACGGAAAGTCTCGCCGCATAGGCTGATACAAAAGGTTTGCGCAAGCATTTGAAAGCGCTACGTTCAAGACGCAAGCATCAGCGGTTCATGTATAAGCCCAAAGCGGAAACTATTATTTCCCTCGCGTTTTTGGTGTGGACGGAAGCCTCTTTCGGCGTCGCCGATCCTACTGACACTTTTCAGCCTTATTTATCGGAGACGCTGACCTACGATGACAATCTTTTCCGTCGCCCGAGCAAGACCAATCCGAACGCACCGATAAACGAATCGGAACGCTGGGACTTGATCAACCGGCTTTCCGCGGGGCTCAGAACCTATATTCCGGTGAGCCGGCAGGAGTTTCAGCTCGAGGGAAAGGTCGACGACAATCGTTACGCCAACCACGATGAGCTTAACCATGTATCGTCCCTGGCAAAAGGGACATGGAAATGGCAAGCGGGAACTTCCTTCGGCGGAATACTCGGCTATGGCTACAGGCAGTATTTGGGAGGTTTTACCAACACGGGGTTTTTCGGAAGGGATCTCATCACGGACAATACGGCCTTGGTCGATGTCAATTACAAGTTCAATCCACGATGGAGATTGAACGGACAATACCGGTGGCTGAACAGCGAGCATGAGGCGCCGCAGCGTAGGTTTCTGGATCTGACCAGCGATACCGGCATCATCGGGCTGCACTATAAATCTCCCGACGAGAATACGATCGGCATTCAGTACACACACACGGATGCCAGCCTGCCGAATCGGGAGCGGGTTTTGTCCGCGCTGATCGATAACCGCTACCAGGAACATGAATTCAGTGCACTCTACAAATGGCAGATTACCGGAAAATCGCTGGTAGAGGGACGCATCGGCTATCGCATCCGCAATCATAAGCAATTTTCACAACGGGATTATCAAGGCGAGGCATGGCGGCTCAATTATCAATGGACACCGACAGGAAAAACCGTGATTACCTTGTCGGGTTGGGGAGATTTGTTGAACAGAACCTCGGATATCGCGGCCAGCTATGTCGTCACTAAAGGCGTGAGCGTCAGCCCCACGTGGTCGGTAACGCCAAAGATCGACTTGCAAGCGAAATTTAGCTGGGAAGAGTGGCAGTACGCCGGCGACCCGAAATTACGCATCGATGCGAAGACTGACGAAGACACGATCCTAACCGGCCGATTATCGGTTTCCTACGACTTTGCCGATCACGGCCAGCTGAATATCGTCTACGAGAAAGGACACCGTAGCTCCAGCCGGGTGTTTGCCGACTACGAATACAACACGGTCTTTGCAAACGCCATTCTGAAGTTTTGATCGTCCGCGCCAAATACCGGCAACGGAGCTGGCCCTGTCCGAACACCACGTCGTCCGGCGATTCGGTCGAGGGTAACGGACGATGTCCCGCGACCCCGACCCGATTGCCATCGAGAAATCGCTCGATGACCGTTATTCGTGCGCCAAAGGCTTATCCGTGAACAAGTAATCGCGGAGCTCCTTGGAAAAGGTGGGGTCCTTGCAGGCATCGACCCGCTGGTTGTACCAGTCGACGGCTTCCAGTTCTTCCTTCAATGATTCGATGGCCCGTGCATATCCAGGGTTTCGTTCGACAAATCCGATGTGGGTATTTCCTGGATTTCTACGATCCCGCACAGCCGCCCATTCAGGAGCTTCTGGACCGCTGCGCCCGCCTGATCGCTGCGGCCCGAAAGGCCGGCATTCCGGTGTTCTACACCGCGCAGCCCGGCGGGCAGGCGCCAGAGGACCGTGCCTTGCTGAACGATTTCTGGGGCGACGGCATTCCCGACCGGCCCGAATCGACGCGCGTTGTGGACGCGGTCGCGCCCCAGCCCGGCGACACCGTGCCGACCAAATGGCGCTACAGCGCGTTCAAGCGCTCCGACCTGGAAGCGCGGCTGCGCGGAACGGGCCGCGACCAGTTGCTGATCTACGGAGTGTACGCCCACATCGGCTGCCTGATGACCGCGGCGGAAGCCTTCATGCTCGACATCCAGCCTTTTCTGATCGGCGACGCACTCGCCGATTTCTCGCGCGAGGATCACGAGCAGGCGCTACGCTACGCCGCTGGCCGTTGCGCGCGGGTTTGCGGAACCAACGACGCCCTTCGAGCCGCCGAGCCGGTTCGGCCCTTGCCGCGCAAACACCCGGACTCTCGCGGCCGGGCCGGTGGAAGACCTGGCGGCGGGCTTCATGGCCCGCGGCGATGCGATCGTCCTCGACCTCCACGGCCGACCGGAAAACTACGACGACGTGACCCTTCGGGTCCACTGGCAGCGAATCGCCGCCTTCCTCGCGCGGGCACTGGACCGACCCAGGGCGCCGGTCGTCGACTTGGCAGCTTGAATTCTGGGCTTTACAAAAAAGGCTTGGCGAACATCGTTAGCGCCTTCGGTTCGAGTGAATTGCTTCAGCCATTTGTAGCCATTTGTAGGTCGGCAATCCTTTGCCGACGAAAACGCGCGGCCGGGACATGGCGTCGGGAAAGGATTCCCGACCTACAGGATGCTACGGTCGTAAGTCGGCAACCCGTTGCTCCAGTTGCATCGTCGGGAATGGATTCCCACCCTTAATGGGCTTGGCATCGGCAACATCGACGCCGGCCTACTCCCGCCCAACTCGCTAAACGGCGCTCGACTCCGGATACGGGGGAAGCGGCTGTCTGCAGTCGCGGAAAATCTTGGGCGCGCCTATCTGCCGATAGATGTTGTTAATTGTGAATCAGGCCCGTCGATCCCTTCCTGGCACTTCGGGCCGAGGCCAAGGCCGGTACACGGCCGGCCTTGACTGACGCGGCTTGTCGCCGAGTGGGGCATCCCCACCCCGAATTAACCCGGCTCATGTTTGTTTATAGGCCGGGGTAATAGTACTTATGCGGGCGTGTAGCCCTCTCATTGCAGGACCACTGGTGAAGCCAAGCCGTACACTATTAGCTGGAACAATTCGTTCGATGTCGATACGCCGTCGCGGCGGGTGGTGAGCAAGGTGTGTCCAGCTGAGTCTCGGTAGATTCCCACATTGAACCCGCTCGAGGTTTGAAGCGCATAGGTGCAGTTGCCCTGATCGATGATCCGGAATTTCTCCCAGGCTAGGACTTGTGTCGCATCGGTGTGGAAGATGGTCGATGTGGTACTGATGCATGCGCCTGGAAAGCCCGGGTCGCAGTCGATATATTTTTGCACGAGTCCCCCACCACCGAGGGCGGTAACGAAGGTCACGCCATTGGAAGTCTGCAGAGCATGAGAGCCGTCGCTTTGTCGGATGAATTTAAATCTCGACTCCGGTTCTGCCCGTCCGACTATTATTATGTCCCCTTGCGATGACCGGCCTCCTGGCAACTCGGCGGACAGAAATGTGCCGTCCGCGGTCAGAATGCCATACTCGAATCCCGATCCCACGTCGCCGCACTTGACGATCCGAAATTTTTCCCAATTTTGGATCTGCGTCGCATCGGTATGAAAGGCATCTGCGGATTTGCCGCCGGCCCCGACTGCCGTGACATAAAACCCCTTTATCGTATTGATCGCATAATAACTCGGCGCGAAGTTGCCGACGCTCAGGTCGAGCAGCCGAAACCGCTCCCAGTCTAGGGCTTGCGTCGCGTCGGTATGAAAAGCGCCACCCGTCAAGCCCCCTCCGTTCAGCGCAGTCAAATAATAGCCGCGGGACGTCTGAATGCTCTTGTCATGAGGCGTGTCGGGGTAAGTCACGGCAAACGTGAACTTTTCCCAGGGCCCGGCTGTCGTCGGGGTCGTCAGGAGGACAGGTTCGGCTATTCTTCCTCCCCCATCGAGCGCGGTCACATAAAAGCCTTTGTAAGTCCGCAGCGCGAATTCGCCCGGCCACGGCAATAAGGCAGTGAGACTCTGCATTGGGGCAATCCCGCCCTCCTGGACTTCACCAGAGGCCGGCTGGCCTTGACCCTGTTCGACAACGCTAGACGACGTTAGAGGATCGGATGGCGATGCTGACGCATCCGCGGCGTGGCCCGCCAGGCTCATGAGAAAACAAGCGATGGGCCAGAGTGATGGCAATCGATGTGTTCGCATGCTACACCTCTCAGATTGCTCCCCTAAAGAACAGGACATTCAGGAAGCGGCTTCGCCATTGCGAATTTGATGTAAGAATCGGGCTTGCTGTAGTGACAGACTAACGCAGGTGCTGCGGACGAATCATTGATATATTTAGATGCCGAGGATGAAAGCCAGCGTAGCCCGGATGGAGCTTTACGGAATCCGGGACGAGTGGTGCATCGAGTCTCCCGGATTCCACTGCGCTCCATCCGGGCTACTTGGTAATGCATCGGAGCGGGATAAACAAATTGCAGGCAAAGCCACAGAAGCCCTGCAACGAATTGCCAAAGGGAGCGAATTTAACGCCCGGAGGGTTGCGAATTTTGGCGTCAAAATCGATAACCCAAAGCCAAAAGACGACGCACGACAATCCCATCAACTCGGACGGTAAAAAGCGCCGCTCCTTCGTTGCGCCACTTTTTGCTGCCGGTTATGAGCGGCGTTATGCATCGCAGTTCACAAGAGGCAACATGAAACGTAACGGCATTCTGTTCAGCTTTTTCGTCGGGCTCATGATTTCTGGTTGCGCCAGCACGACCATGCAAACCTATCACGCAGGCGGGGACAAAGCAGTTTGCGGTAAACGGGGAGTCTCGCTCGGCCACGTTGCCATTTTGCCGGAAATGGCATGGCGGAATGATCAAAAGGAGCCTGAGAAACGTGAACAAATGGCATTGGAAGAGATTGAGAGGGCGTTCCGGGAAATTCCCTGTGGAAGTATTGCAGCTCCTGGCGGCATCAGGCAGGTTTCAGACTGGTCCGGCAGGCCGGAGTCGGAGTTGTTGTCGAAGTTTTCCGAGGAAGGCGTTGATACCGTCATTTTGGTGCGCATCGAAGAGTTGACCCCGCGGATATTTGTTACGTACTCACTTCCGTTCTTGTGGGCTGGTTCGAGCGAAGCGGACTTTCGCATCAGGACTCTCTCTGTACAATCGGGATCTGTACTTGCGGATATGCGCGTTAAACGATCTACCGGAGGGCCTTTCAATCTCAGGCCCGCTGAGTGGGCCGGAACTGAACTCAATGCCGCACTGAGGGCAATTATCGAGGAGAAAAAATAGAGTGCCGCGACAGATCTTGAAACCATCGCTGATCGTCTGTTTGCTAGCAAGTCCTGCTATCGCATGGGCGATGTTCAAGCCGATACGGGTCTTGGCGCCCGAATGGGCCGGCGATATCTCTTGTGTCAGCTCCAGGATCTGTATCGATAATGCATTGCGGTATCGGGAAGCATCCGAATTGTACGAGGGAGCTCTACGTTTCGTCGCCTCGGCTGTTGGTCCATTTCAACACAATCCACGCGTTGTATTCTGTTCTACGGAGGATTGCTTCCGGTCTTTTGGGTTCATAAAGGCTTCCGCAAGCACCGTCGGGAACTTTGGAATAGTCATCAGTCCGAGAGGTTGGACACCATATTACGTGCGCCATGAGATGGTCCACCACCTTCAGGCAGAGCAGCTTGGTGCTCTCACACTATGGCTTGGCCCGGAATGGTTCATCGAAGGCATGGCGTACTCCCTCAGCAAAGATCCACGCCGGCCGCTTTCGGAACCCTGGCAGCAACATCGGGCCGAGTTTGAGGGTTGGTATCAGAAGGTGGGGAAGGAACGTTTGTGGGAGGAGGCGCGAAAGCTATGAACCCGCATAACACGTCGGTCAACCGGACCCTCCGCCGCGATGCGACTCCGCGCCGGTTACCTCCACGTTAAGCCTTAACCCCATGAAAATCCTGTCGAAGATCTATCGGATCTGACTCAAGCAGCCATTCGAGAACGGCAGACATTCGTTAGGTCGAATGGCCGCTCAGGCCGAAAACCGGCTGCCGTGGCCACCCTGCTCGATTCCGCTTTCTTGCCCTTGTGAATCTCGCCCCTTCCCCCGAGTGCGAGCGGCCCATGCGTAATCGTTATCGATTTTGAGGGTTGCTCGTCGGGCGGCCGTCAATGCAAGACCAGCATACCGAATTCAGCTATCGGCCCTCGCACGATATGGGTTGCAGTTGCGTATCCAGCGGAGCCTGAGAGATAGGCGCATCAATTTGCCCGTTACTGAAGGGGGTGAATATCTGATAACCGGTTATTGGCCCAGCAAGGGTTTTGGGGTCAAGCCTGAGCGCATAATCAAAACTGAACACGCCATTTTTGCTGATATCCTCCCTGTTGCCATAGCTGGTCCCCACCAAGCTGATCTGAAGTTGGTCGCCGCCAGGTAGCTGATCGTTGGGCGGGGCAATCGTGGCCGAGCCCGTCAATTGGTTGGCATACTGAATCGGGGGGTTGGTGGCCTTGAACCCCAGCTCCAGCGCATCGACATGGACAATTTGACCGGGTTTATCACTGAGCGCCTGTTGCATTTTGATTTTCAGCGTTCTATCCCAACCACCGGGTATGACATCGCCGATTTGAAAGCAGCGAGTGTCGGCTGAAACGATAGTTCGCGCTTCAACCTGACTCGACAGTACAGCAAGAATGGATAGTGAAGTTGCGGTGAGTAGGTTTTTCATAAGGAACTCCATGAGTTTCTAAAGGGACTACCATGTACCGAGACCGAGCATTATTAACCCGGCCTATAAATATAGGCCGGGTTAATCCGGGGCAGGGATGCTCCGGCGCGGCGACAAGCCGCGTGAGCCCAGGCCGGGCGTGTACCGGCCTGGGCGGCGGCCCGTAAATACCAGGAGGGTATTTACGGGCCTGATTAATAACTGAACAACTGCGGCTCACCGAGCAGTAGCCGCCCATATGAATTACTCTCCTTCTGAATCGCTCACTGCGGGCTTTCACACATCACCCGTTTAATTCGACGATAGCGGCACGAATAAATTCAGCCTCCATGTTTTCTTAAATCGTGGAGATCATAGGGTTCGTAGGCCATTGGAGGGTCGGTCACGTAGTCATTTCTCTGCTGGCCCCCTCCGCTCCACTATCGTATGCAGACCTTGGATACACGGTGCCACAGTCCCCATCGGGTACGGAATGGCCTTTCGGCGAAACTGAAAGCCAACATATACCCGAATGCCAGCTGACAGACCGCACCACTGGCAGTAGCCGGCCAATTGGAGCCTGTTAGGCTGATCCCGATATCTGTTCAGTATTCGGCCATACCCGCCGTTCGTCGTTATTCAACAATATCGTTCGAACGGCTGCTTTATGGAGTGTCTTCGAACTGGCGATCGATCCGGTCGACTGCCTTTGCGGTAAGACCGTAGAGGACCGTGCGGTCTTCGAGAATCTCGATATGAAGGTCTTCCAGCCCGTATCAGGTCCCGAACCGATGCTCCTAATGAAACATGACCACCCGCCATGCCGCCAGCCAAAACGCCGCTGCGGTGACCAACTTGGGCCAGAACCGCGTTGCGTCGATAGTCGAGTAAAGAGCGAGCGTCACGGCGACTGCCGTGCTTCCCAAGGGTAGTATCAGGAAGGCGTAGGAACCTGCGAGCGGGTAAAGCTTGGCGACAGGCAGGAACGCGAGCAGACAGAACGCCGCTACCAATACCAGCAGGTCGGCCACGAACGTGGCGGCTGTTCCTATCCCCAACGATGCCAGCAGGGGGCGCATGGGCGCGCGCTCGGCACGCAGGGTCAACGCCAGTCCAGCCACCTGGAATATCAGCGGAACGAATCCCGCCAGCAGCAGGCCTACCGCCACCTGCGGTTGAAATCCGACAGCCTCCCAGCCGGTCCCGAACCAGCCAAGAATACCCGCATAAGCCAGCAGCGCCACTCGCGCCGGCAACTGGCTCCATTGCATCAATGCCAGCGCGTCCATGGCCGCAAGGTTTACCACAGGGTGTAGATGCTGGCCGATTCTGCTTCCGATCCGCCAAGATCCGGTCTTCATCACTCCCGTCAGGCGCCTGCGCAAGCGGAAGGCCGCGATCGGTCCCCCCGTGAGCAGGACAAAGGCAAATTCGCGTGCCCCGTCGACGCACAAAGCCAGCATGGCGATCAGCGCACTTGCAGCGACTAGCAATGCGGCCCACGATCCACGCAGTACGAGTTGCTGCACGATGGGCCATTGGGTACCGAGGGCCAAGGCCAGCAGTCCATGCTCCAGACCGCCACTGCGGGCGGGTCCGAGCAGAGTGATCCCGTAGGCGACGAAGGGCAATAGCAGGGGGAGATCGGCAATTAGCAGCAGCGTCAGGTCGAGCCCGGTCTCGAAGCGAGACAGCCCAGGCAGCGTGCGCAGATATCGCCAGGGCGCGCCTCCTCGCAAGGCATCGGCTTGCACGGCCGCCCAGGCGATGGCCAGCAGTGACAGGGTCAGCCAGGCGGTCAGCGCGTAAGCCGGACTGCCGCCTTCCACAATCTTGCGTACCGGCATCCCGACGGCGTCGATTTGTGCGGCAAGTGGCGTGGCGGCTGGCGAAACGACTAAAAGTGCGAAGAGCACAGATTGCCAGCGGCGGAGCAAAAGCTTCAGGGTCGCGTCGGCGTAATGGCGCAAGCGCCAGCCGAGCAGGCGGAAAAACAGGCGCGATCGGGACACTTCCAACGGTGGATGGCGAGACACGTGACAGCCTCTCAAGTCAATGTCACGGTGTTTTCAGGCCGTATGCCGAAGGCCGCATGCCGCGAGGTCTCGTGGCAAGACATCAGGATCAGCCGCGTCTTGGCCAGGCGCCGGAGCGTCGCCTGCAAGGCCGCAAGCGAGGCGGCGTCGAGCGCGTTGCTCGGCTCGTCCAAGATGAGGACATCCGCCTCCGCGGCGACAGTGCCAAGCAACAGAAACTTCCTTGCCGTACCCAACGACATGTGGCCGAAGTTCGTCTTCAAATACGCGTGTAGCCGAAACGATTCGGTCAGCTGATCCAAGGTCTCGGTATCCCAGCCGCCCCGAACAGAACCGACGAAGGCCAGCCACTCCTCACCAGTCAGAAAGGGGAAGACCGGACAATCCGCCGGGCAATAAGCCAAGCAACGGAGGGCGCGGGCCGGTCGGGCCTTAAGGCTCACGCCGCGGATCCAAACTTCACCGGCATCGGGAACCAGGGCGCCCGCGAGCATGCCGAGGAGAGTCGATTTACCCACGCCGTTCGCACCCGCGATCAGATGGACGCCCGGCTTGGGCCATTCGTACGACCAGCCGTCTATGACCGGCCGACCGGAGTATCGCTTGGAGAGTTCGACTGCTGTCAGCACGTTGTCGTATATCCTGTGAGCAAGTGGCACCACCTATTTCGCAGCGACCGGAGGCGATGTCGCCGGTAGTATGCTGGCGAAAGGATAAAAGATGCGGAATTCAGTGCGCAATGAAGCCCAGATAGCACAGACTAAATTGAGGCATGGACAGGTATGTAACAGTGTGGCGGCGGTCGATAACTTGACTTGCTTGCGACAGTCCGCTTCGGTCACGGACTACTCCCCCGCCTCTGAAGAAAGCAGCATTCCTGAACGGCGGATTTTGGTCAGACCGGATGACCGGAACGGCCGAAAACTGGTCCTCGTGAGCACCGAGAGTGAATAACCCAAACGGGCATACAACGGAAGATCGACAGGTTCCGATGATACTCGGCGAAAAAACGGTTGCCGTTACCTTGATCGCCGGATCGGATACCGCAGGCGGGCTTGCGATTTGACCCTGTTCAGGTGCACCTAACGTGGTCCCGGTAGAACGAATTCAGTAGGTCCCAAAACCCTTCGACTCCGCTCAGGACAGGCCCTTCGACGGGGCTCAGCGCGAACGGCTTACCGGGATAGGCTCTGCCAAAAGACCGGAAAGCGGGCGCGAGAAGGAATGCTTGACCATTTTCCGAGAATCGTCCTCATTAGCATCATGCGGACCGCGCCATCATGGCCGGCGGGTCTGCCCGGCGCTCATGCCGAACCGATTTCAGCTTCCGATACTCGGCCTCGATGTAATGCCGCCCGTAGCGGCGTTCCAGCCGGCGCATGACGAAATGGCTGCGGGCCATGCTCTGAAAATGCCGGACGAACAAGTCGTTGATGAAGGCGCCGCCGACCGCGCCGGCGAAGGGCAGCATTTCCGCGGCGGCTTTCTCCGACAGTATCAGTCCGAAACGCTCGGATACGATGACTATCATGCGGCTGATGGCCGGCGCTCCGTTCCGGCTCAAGCCCTGTTCGGCGATGTGGCGTGACGCCTGTTTGACGGCGGCTTCGAGAGCCAGGCGCAAACCGTAATAACCGGTATCGGCGGCATCATCGGCCTTCGAGCGTCCCCCCAGAGCGAAAACTTCGAGACAGGCCAGACGGGTTTCCGGCCGGTTCAAATCCTCGCCTTCGCTGCGGGCGATTTCGGCGATGGCCGCGAGCATGATCAACGTGGTGAGCGGCAGTTCCACCAGCAATGCGGAACCGCCGAACAATCCGCCAATCGCGCCCGTGCTCCGCGCCATGCGACGGTAGAAGCGTTCGCTGCGAGGCTGCCCCTGCCCGAGGCGGGTGACCGCGGCTTCCAGAAGCCGGCCGATGCCCGCCTGCAAGTGTCCGGAGAAGCGACGATGCCAGCGCGGCGGTATCAGCTTGAGCCCCTTGTCGACGGGAGTGCCGACGGCGTGGGCCAGATGGGCGGCAAAGCTGGGATATTCGAGCTGGCGGAAAGCGTCTCGCAGTCGGCGACGGTCCTCATCCGCCAGTTCGATGACGCCCGCTCCGGGCGAAGATGAGTCGTGTTCAAGCTTCATTGTCGTGTCACCTAGAAGTTCTTGAAAATACCTACCGGCGGTTTCGGCTGCGGCTCGCCCGGCTTGCGCATCCTTGTTTCGCCGTCGATGAGTTCGAAGCCCGTGTCTCGGATATGGACGGGGTGCGGGAGATCCGGACCAATCGCCGGACTTGTTCGCTGAACGTGGTGTATGACGGCGGCGCCGAAGTCCGTGCCGGTCTGCTGCATTGGCTCGGCTCTCTACCGCCGAACGCCTTCCAGCACGGATGCGTCCGCCCAAGTCGCCCCTACTCCGCTCATCGTTTCGTCCATGGCGCTCCTCTCGCCGCCCTTGCTACTTCGTATTGATTGTTTGCTTGCTCCTCACGGACTACGGTCGATGATCTCGTCTTGATTTGCAGTACGGGACGACAATACCGGACGAACGTGTCGAAATCGGGCGAGTGCTGCGTTCAGCGTAGTGCACAACATTCGGAAAGTGGACGGCCGGAAATGCACCGTGACGGGGCCGACATTGACATGGAACACGGCGCAGCTCCGGCAGTACTCGACCGAGCAGACTTCGCTCCGGGCCAAGGTTTCGGTATTACAAGCTTTTCGTTGCACGGGTCTCTCCTTAAGTTATGGAACGCACGGGCGTTCATGTGTAAAAGCGGGCGCAAATCTCGATCTCTATCGCAATGGCCCCGGCTTTGGCCAAAGTTGGTCGTGTCCCGGACATTTGCGGGCGATCACGCTCGACCATTCCCCCAAGCCCTCACCTTCGCTCGGAACACGTCGGTCGAACGGTTTCCGAGGTCTGCCGGGACCGGCACTCAACTGGGCGAATCGGTCATGGGTGGCGGTCGGCCAACCCGCACGTTTCGATGGGCGTGACATCCATGCAGACAGAACCGCAGGAATAAGCCCTGTATCGTGGTTTTGGATTGGTGATCGAGACAGGAAAAATCGGTCGCACAAAGGCTCCCTGTTTCAATGAGCTCAGAGAGCTTGTCGACGCTGATTCGAAGCATGACGCTGTCTTTCTCGTTCAACGGGGGAGTTATGGAACCCATGATGACGCATCCTCCATGATACGAATGATAATGATTCTCATTATTTGGTCAAGCATTCCTTCGTCACCCCCGCTTCCCGTCTTTTGGTGAAGCCGGCATAGCCCGGATGGAGCTTTGCGGAATCCGGGACGATCGGTGCCTCGAGTCTCCCGGATTCCACTGCGTTTCATCCGGGCTACTTGCTGGTGCGCCTCCGGCGAGGGAGTGGCAGCTTGCCGGCATATGCCGAAGCGCGTAACGATGTCGCAGCCCACATTCAGTGAAACGCAACGCCGGAACAGCGCAGCCACGATCGTCCCCTGTTCGGAGCCAAATCACGCGATTTCCGCGTCGCCGTCACGGGAACCGTTGGCGATATAAAGGCAAAGGAAACCGTATAAACTTCCGGTACGCTCGAACGTTCGAAACAGAAAGGCTCCCTTCGGAGTACTGGGAAACAGGAAGAAACCCATGCGCCAGATCACATTAATCGTTACCGTGCTCGGACCTTGGATGTTAAACATCGCCTGGGCGGCAGAAGTGAATCACACGCTTGCGCTCAGCGTCGTTCAGGTCCAGGCCTATCCAAGGGACGGCAGGGCTTTTGTCGGCTCCGGTGTCGTCGTCGATTACGATCGCGTGGCGACCAACTGCCATGTCACGCGGCACGCCGATTCGATCGTCGTCGGGAAAGGCGCTTTACGCTATCGCGCAGCCAGCCAGCGCGCCGATTTGAAACACGATCTGTGCATTCTTGAAGCGCCGGGAATGTCGCTACCGGTTGCGAGTCTGGGCACCACATCGGTACTTTCCGTCGGCGAAACGATCTATATGTACGGCTATCCCCGAGCTATCGGCATCGCTTTCGCCGAGGGCCGTGTCGAACGCTTGCATCCCTATGACGGCAGCTTGGTCATCGAAACCACCGCGGGTTTCGTCCAGGGCGCGAGCGGCAGCGGGATATTCGACCAGGACGGCCGCCTGGTCGGTCTCGCCACATTCTTCTCCGCGGGCGGCAAGACCGGACACTATGCCATTCCCGCGGACTGGATTCCGGGTCTCATGGCCTCAGACCCCCAGCCGATCAGGCCCTTGTCCGGTTCGCTGTTTTGGGAAGACACCTCCGCGCTCCCGGATTTTCTGAAAAGAAACGGCGACCGGTCCGCTGCGCCGAGCTCGCCTCCGCAATCCCGCTGAAGGCGAATCAGGCGCGCCCATGGTTTGCGGCCTTGACGGTCAATCTCTTCCTCCGCAGGTGAATGGGGGCAGTTCTCGAATTCCGGCATGTGTCGGCGCGCGAGGACTGCTCCCCGATGTCCCTCCTCTCCTCGCCTACCCGTATGGAACGGGGAGAACCCACGGCTCTCCCCGGTTAAACCTCATTCGGATGTCCGCGTCTGCTTAGCGGTCATATTCCCCGGAATAGGGCATCCGCATAGAGTTGCGTCGTATTCGTCTCAGTGATCGCTCTTATACCAATTGGGCATCGCGATGATGCAGTTCGGCGTTAGGCCAGCCTTCTTGAGGACATCGACCGTCGCGACCACCTTGTTCTGGTGCAAGTCGATAACGCTCACCGAACCGTCGTCCATCTCCGGCAAATTGATGAAGCTGTTCTGAACGATGGCGTAGCGATGATCGGGCGAGAGCACGAAGTGGTGCGCGCCGCCGGCAGTCGGGATCGTCGACAGCAGTTTTGGCTTATAAGGATCGGCGATGTCGAAAATGTTGAAAGCGCCGGGCTTGGCTGTAGTGATATAGAGGCGGTCGACTTCCTCGTTGAAGCCCATTTCCAGCGGGATACTTTGGCCGGTTTCCGCGAAGTCAAATACCCTCTGAAATCTGAAGTCCTCGGTCTCCGAACGCCAGGTCGCAGTCCACAAGGCTCCGCCATTCATATTGTTTATGTAGGCTATCTGGGGCTTGCGATGGGGGATGAAGGCAATTTCGACCGGCGCTTCCCCGGAAGGCGAGGGTTTATACGAAAGCTTGTGGGTCGAAAGAATTTTCCGGGTAGACGCTTGTATGACGGAGACCGTCTCGCCGGCATCGTTCAGATCATTGGGGTTGACCGTGCTTGTCACGAAGATGCGGTCGAGCTCGTCATTGAGCATCACGCCGTGGGGATACTTTATGAACTTGTCGCTAGCTCCGTCGTTCCCGATCGTTGCAATCGGCTTATCCGACCGGGCGTCGCCAACGATGACGTTGTTGGACCCCATGCAGCTGAGATACCAGTGCTTGCGATCGTCCGAGAACGTTATGTCCTCTCCCACCTTGCAATCCGGGACGGCTACGACGGTCTTTTCTTCGGGGAATTTCGAGAGGTCGTAAACATAGAGCTCGGTATGCCCGAGGGACGTGACATATGCCTTGGTCACGTCTTTGTTGTAATAGATGTGATGTGCCACGAAATCCGGGGGCAAGGGCGTATCTTTGACAATCTGGTTGAATGTGGGCGAGTTCGGGTCCACATCGATGACCGCAATACCCTCTCTGCGATTCGGCTGCCCAACCTTGCTTTCATAGTTGAGCATGGCGAGCAGTTCAGCGCTTGCCGTGGCCGGTACCAAGACGCTCAGGGCGCTCAAACTCAATACTCGTAAAGAGGCGCGGGTGAAGCGATGGCATTTCATGCTTTTAAGCATCTCGGTTCTCCTTTCTTTCAGTTTGGACACAATAACAAGATGACCGGTCGTTTTATTAACAGGCAAAAAAATCAGGCTTTGAAGTAATCGTCGAGGAGAAACTCGAAGACCTGACTGAGGGGCTGAACCGAACGTTCGATTTTCATGCGAAGCAAAGCGCCCTGCCAGAGATTGAGCACCAGGTCGGCCATGAACGTGGCTGTCAGGTCCTTTCGGAAGCTTCCTTCCGCTTGCCCGCGAGCGATACCTTCTTTCAGTTTGTCGCGATAACGGTGGACGGCGTCGCGCAGCGAGGTAGAACAAAGATCGCTCGTTTCGCCTATCTCTCCGATGAGGTTGCCGAGCAGACACCCGCCTTTGAAGTCTCTGCGCTCGGTCTCCTCCATGAGTTCTTTGAAATAGGCTTTCAGCGCCGCCTCCGCACTGACATTCCTGCGATTGAGGTGTCCGTCGAGTTGCTTGATGAACGGCTCGATGTAGTGCTGGACCACCTCTGCACTGAAGGCTTCCTTGCTGGCAAAGTGGTTGTAGAAAGACCCCTTCGGCATGCCGACGCTTTCGACGATTTCCTGGATTCCCGTGCCATGGTAGCCCTGCTCCATAAGAAGCATGACGCCATGGTCGAGCAGCTTTTCTCGGACTTCGGCGGAATCTCGTTTTCTCATGGGGCATGAACAATATGACCGGTCGTCTTATTTGTCAATGGGGCTTCTTGAGGAATTTTGTCGTCTGTCGGCAAGTTTGCAGGCTTGATTTGCTTACGATGATCAGAAGCAAGCGGCAGCATTAGAGCGTTTTCATCGCGCTCGTACGGCAAAACAGGCTTGGCGAAAGTCGTTGGCGCCTTCGGCTCGGGTAAATGGATTCAAGCATTCGTAGGTCAGCAATCCTTTCCCAATCGCAAACGGTCGCTTTAGTCGCGACCCTTCCGACGAAGACGCTCGGCCGGGACGTGGCGTCGGGAAGGGCGGCTTCGGAGCTCCAATCGCAAACGGCCTGGCCGGGAGCGCCGGCCACGCCCTTCCCGAAGACGCCGTTTGCGATTGGAAGGGGCCGATTAAAGGCCCGTTTGCGATTGGGAAGGGATTCCCGACCTACGCGCGAGTGCCCGTACAATAGGTATGAAAATGCTCTAAGTACATTCAGGGGAGCCTTGCGGCATAGGCAACCTGCAGGACAACCCCGCCAATCAAGCCAATCTGTCGAGATTCCGCAAATATTTGCGGAATGTACTTAGCCCAAAATTCGCCTGGCAATGGCTGTAACCGGAAAACGACTAGCAACGCGTTATGGTTAACAAAGGCGAGAGCGTGCTCAGGACGTGCACTTGGCGCGCGGAATTCTCGTTGTGGGCGCTTCCCGCTCGGATTGACTGATTCCACCAGCAATGAGCCGCACTTTCCGCCACGCACTTCGTACAGATCAACGGCAGGAATTCGGCGAGGCTGTGTGAAAACTCACGAGCGAACCGACTCGAGATGGAATTCACTCCATTCATCCGTCACTAACAAGCAAATTCTGAATCGATAACTCCACGTCGGCAGGAACGTTAGGCAAAACTCGGCGGAACCTCTCCACCCGATTTTCAATTTTTGCGTTTTCACACAGCCTCCGGCCTGAACGGTCATTCGCCTTCGCCGATACCGGCCATTTCTGAACGACTGCTTTACCCTCGGGCGACTCAAGGAGGATATAGACAAAAAGAGCGATCCTCACGGGGGAGGAAAGGCGGCAAAGTGGCGGGCTAATCTCTCGTCAAGTTCGGGCTTCCATGTCTCCGGCATAACGGCGTTCACTTGCTCCAGCATCTCGGAAGCGCGTCGCACTTCTTCAGGACCAGGCGCCCGCCGGAGGGTGGCGGAAAGCCACATATACGTCTTGGCGAGAAATTCGGGAGCCAAATTGCCGGTGGCGGGGTCGCGAGGCGCCGTGAAATACAATTCTGCGGTTGGGAAGTAAGCCGGGCCGTAACCGTGTGAGGCCGCCGATTCGAACCAGTAGCGGGCTTTCTCCGGACTTTTTGGCTGCTGGCCGCCGGCGAGTTCGATCATTCCGAGCCGATATTGAGCTTCCCCATAGCCCCGTTGCGCCGCCTGCTCAAGCCAGGCCCTTCCCTTGGCGGAATCTTGCACGGCCGGGTCGCTCTCCAGGTAAAGCAAGGCGGTCGCGTACATCGCCTTGACGATACCTCGAGCCGCGACTTGTTCGCACAACGCGACGCCCTTGGCCGGGTCCTTGGGCACACCTGTCCCGCGGAGGTATAGCTCTGCCAACGCGCAGTGGGAAATCCAGTGCCCGCCCTGGGCAGCATCCTCGTAGAGGACGGCCGCGCGGGCCGGGTCGGTCGGACCGTTAACGCCTTTCACCAAGCAGTCGCCCAGGAAATGCTGGGCGGTTGGCAGCCTGGCCTTGGCCGCGCGCTCATACCAGCGGCACGCCTCTGCGGCGTCCTTGGGGCGGCCCCAGCCAAGATCGTAAAACAGCGCTAGGGTGAACTGAGCCAGGGGGTTGTTTTTCTTTTCGGCGTGTCGCCGATATTCCGCATATGCCCTTGAATAATCCTGCCGGGCCAACAATTCCTGGGCCTTTTTCAGTTGGGCCGACCAGTCTTCGGCCGCCGCGAGAGAAACGGATGTCGAAACGGCCAACCACCCGGCCACAAAGCAAAGACCCCGGCGAACCGGGGTTTTTGCAAGCACCTTGAAAACGAATCGCCTGTCCATCGGACGTCAGTTGCGCGAAGGAAAAAGACCTTCAAGGGCAACGATGCAGTTGAGCACCAGATAGGGCGGCATGATCTGGACCGGCTGGCTTCCGCCGCTTGTGCCGATGGTAGTTGTCGCGGATGCCGTACCCCCGACGGAATTCGACGCCATGTCGACATCCGGCGCGGCCGTGTTGTAGGTGTTATTACGGCCGGTCGACGACAGAGCATTCCCTGCCGGGTTGGGGGTGGCGGCCTAGCCGGTGTTTGCCCGGATTTTCAACCCGGACGTATCAACTGTCGTTGTTGCGGGGTGGCTGTGCGCAGGCATCTGGCCGACGTTTAGAGTCACCGCTTCCGAACCTCCATTTTCACCGAGAATGCGGTTGGATAGTCCTGGCCCCTGGCCCATATGCATGGGAACTCGCCCCCGCAAATCGGGAAGGGCGAAAGTGGTCTGGCCGTTGCCGCCGTAAGTGGTGCCCAACAGCGCAAACAACGCTGAATTCTGGGCGATGGACAGGAGTTGTCCATCGCAAGTGGCCCAACCCCGTGGCGCGTAGTTGAAACCGACAAAGTCGATGGAGCCGAGATAGTCCTCGGATCCTGCCGCCGAAGCCGAAATGGCGGTCGACAGCATGCCGCCGAACAGGATGACTCTCAATACCGAGCGAATTCTGTTGTGCAGAATGTTCATCGTTGGTTCTCGCAGGATTGAGTGTCTAATCTGCTTTGATGGATCGGCGTGTCGCCCGCAGTCCCATTAAGCCTGCTCCGATCAGCCAGAACGTGGCGGGTTCGGGAACGGCCGGCGGCGTGGTTTGGTTCACCACGCTGCTGACAAAGAGCCGGCTCTCGACGGTGGCGCTATAAGTGCCATCGAACAGAGCCAGAAACATATTGTTCTCTCCAGTCAGATTTATTATGGCGCCCGGGCTGAGAAGGAAATCGAGCAATACGGTGCCGCTGTCCGACAAGGACGCACCGACGGTGCCCAATGGCCCGAAAGGTGTATCCACTGTGGTCCCGTCGTTCGAGCCGCCGGCTGAGTCGCCGAAAAAAGTGTCGGAAATCAGATCGCTGAAGAAGATTTCCGTCACGCCATCATTCAGAAAGATGTCCCCTTCGATGCCCACGTCGTCTCCATTGGCATCGACCTGATTGGTAAATTGGAGGCCGAGGGTGATCTGGAAGGTATCGGTCGCCGAGGCATTGCTCAGGGTAACGCCGTAATTTCCGAAAAAGTCTGAGGATCCGGAGCCGCCAGCGGAGTTGCCGGTGCCGGTGAAGCTGATGCCGACGCTGTCATTGATATCGGTCAGGGCGCCGCCCAAGGGCAGGGTTCCGGTGAGATTGAGACCGCCGTCCACGGTCGAGGTCGTCAGGGAGCCTCCGATCACCTGGGAAAAAGTCCCGGTTTGGGTGGATCCCGCCGGCGCGGAAGAACTGAGACCATCCAAGTCGACCGTGGCCGTGATGGAAATATTGGGATCGAACGGTACGGCCGACACCTCCCCGCTCAGGAACAGCGCGACGGAGCAAGCCAGCACGATAAATCTGGGCAAGGTTGCCGCCGGGAATCGCATGACGGAATGCTGGAACATGTCCTTATTCTCCTCTGGATTGGTAAAGAACAACCGGAATGGCCGACCTTCGAGCGCAGCAATATTCGCGCCGATCATCTCAAGAGCACGTCCATCAGGAAGAATTATCTTCACAACCAATTAGTTACGTTCATTCCGTCCTCGCTAATCCTACGCCCGCCCACGCCAACGGGGATGAAACCGTAAAAATTCCTGACACTGTTACTATGACATTCCCCTCCCAGCGCTCCGTTTCGCCTAATCCCTAGGGACCACAGAAGCAGAAAGTTGAGAGAAAACTCGATTATTACCGTTATTGCGTTGGTACCCCCAATCAGGTGTAAGAAAATCTGACACTGACCCGCCCTCGGGCCGCATACCCGAACCTTTCGGCGGCTATTTCCTGGATTAAGGAAATGTCGGCGCTCGAATGGGCCGTCGACTCAAGACGAGATCCAGGCCCCAGCAGATCGGCCGGGTCTTCAATCATCCGTTCATGATGTTCGTTCATCGCATTGGTATGGATGAGCGGGCTCGCCGGCGTCACTCAAGACCCGCGCCCGAACCGGCGTTCATTCTGAACCGCCAATAGGCATAAAAAGGCAATCCGCCAGCCAGGAGCGCCAAGCCCAGCCCGGTCTCCCGCGGATTATGCATCGCCAGGCTGGTGCAGAATGCACCCGCCACGAGAAAGAACGCCAAGGGCACCCAGGGATAGCCCAAGGTCCGATAGGGTCTTAACAGTGCCGGCTGACGGTGGCGCAGCACGATCACGGCGAGTGCGGTGATGCCGTAAAACGCCCACATGCCGAAGATCGCGTAATTGAACAGGTGCTCGAAGGCCCGCTCGTCTCGACCGAATACCAGGATCAAGCCGCCCGCCGCGAGGCCCTGCACGATCAAGGCCTTGGCCGGCGTCCGATGCACGGGATCGATGTCCCCCATGTGCCGAAAAAACAGCCCGTCGCGGGCCATCGCGTAAGACACCCGAGCGCCACTCAGGATGGCGCCGTTCAGGGTAGCCAGGGTCGACACGATCGCCGCCGCCGTGATCGCCCTGCCGCCCCACTCCCCCAGGGCGGAGGACGCCATGTCCTGGGCCAAGCGCCCGGATTGCTGAACCGCAGCTAGCGGCAGGACATAGAAATAGGCCAGGTTGATCAAGAGGTAGACGGCCATCACGCCGATGATGCCGAAGATCAGGACGCGCGGGATCGTGCGCTGAGGATTCCGGATCTCCGCCCCGATCATGGTCACGTTGTTCCAGCCATCGTAAGCCCACAATGCGGCCGCCAGCGCGGCGCCATAGAATTCGATGCCGTTCCGGGCCGAAGCCGTGGCAGGACCGGAAAAGTGTTCCCACGAGCCTTCGCCGCTCGCGAGGCCCAGGGCCGCCAAGGCCACGATGGCGCCAACCTTCAGCAGCGTCAGGACGGTCTGTACCTCGCTTCCCAGGACGACGCCGCCGTAATTCAAGAGGGTGAAGACCAGGATACTGGCGAGTGCCGCGAGCTGGACGCCGGTGAGCGTGAAATCCAGGCCGGCGACGGAAGACCCCCAAACCGGTTGATCGAGATCATGGATGAAGAAACCGAGAAAGATGGCGAACGCCGTGGCGACGCTGGCGATCGATCCGGTCTTGCCGATGACCACCTGTTGCCAGCCGAAGAGGAATCCCCATAAGGGGCCATAGGCACGCCGCAGGAAGACATATTCCCCACCGGCTTCCGGGAAGGTGGCGCCGAGCTCCGCATAACTGAGCGCCCCGGCGAGCGAAAGGAGCCCTCCGGCCAGCCAGACCAGGAACACCGCCCAGACCGTGCCCGCCTCGCGGGCTATGGTCGAAGGCACCAGGAATATGCCGGTGCCGATCACGGTGCCCGCCAGGATCGCCCCCGTGCCAAACCATCCGATCCCCCGCTCCAGTTCGGGGCGCCTAGCGGGGAGGTTCATGGATTTCCGTATCCAACGCCATGTGGAACCTTAACGTGGAGGTCTGCGCATTTCATGGAACCAGTGACGGTACTGTTCCATGCGGTTGCGCTGATCGGCCGGCGCACGCCGCACGCAGGTGGCGTATTCGGCCGTTCCCGATTCGGCGCCCCAGCGGAATTCCGGACAGTCGTTGGGATTGTAAGCCGTCTCGAACGCCGGCCGTCGCGCCAGGATATCGGCGACCGTCAATCGCCAGGTCGAACCGTCGCTCCGGGTATAGGCAACCTGCCGCTCTTGTATCAGCTTCCGATGCCGTTGCTCGATCTCTTCCCTGACGATTTCCGGCACCCGTCCGCCGAGCACGAAAAGCTCGGGATAACGGACGATGCGCTCCGGGAAACGTGTCAGCACGTCCATGGCGATCAGGAGGCGCATGTCCCGGGAGGGCGTCGAATAGTCTTCCCAGGGTCCGACGGTCTCGAAGATCGAAGGCCCCGTCGGCATCGGGATGATGGCCCCTGGATGATGCCTCTGAAAATTCTCGCCGTTCTCGACGGCGTGAACTCGTGTCTCCAATTGTTCGACCAAGGCGTCGAGCACGGATTCGTAGGCTTTTTCGGCGTCCAGCCCCTCAGGATCAATGAGCCGCATCATGCGCGCGTAGAAATCCTCCGCCGGAAGCTCGGCCTGCTCCGCCGAATAGGGTGCGATGAAGGGATGCTCCGCCAAATCCGCGTTGCTCTGGAGGCGCAGAGGCCCCTGCCCCTCTCTCCCGAGCGGCCGAAAGGATTTGAAGCCCGGACCCGCGCTCTTCACGTCATCGACAAAAAGAAATGTGCCTTCCCAGAAGCGTTTGCGGCCGACCGAGTTGTCCGGCTGCGCGTCGACGGCGAGGAGCAATCCGGCCTGATCGCCCGTTTGCGGGACCCATTTCACAATGACCAGGATATGCCCATAGGGATCGGCGTAGACCGTGCCGGGCCACAGGTTTTCGCGTTTGAGCTCGACCGGGTAGAAGTCCGTGCCGTCGTCTTCGAGTGCCGTTCGGGCATTCCCCGAGTGAACCGTATCCATCAGCCGCCGGGACAGATCTCTGAAGACCGAAGCAGGTGCCGATTTCGCCGAAAAGCGCTGGTCGATGATGGCCGGTCCGCAGCGCGGCGGCCTGAGCGAAGTCCCTCGGTCGCAGGCGCGAAACGCCACCGGCAATCCGATCTTCCAGGCGAAGTAGGCGCGGAGGAAATACGGGAGGTCCGCGCAGTCCGGCGTGGCGGGAAGCCTCTCGTCCTCGCCCTGGCCGAAGTGATCGTGAAGGAAGTTCCGCTCCGGGTTCCTGAGGATCGGTTCGAGAGAGGGCAGTGTGTAGTTTTCCTCGATCGGCGCATCGAAAAGGCGTTCGATCCAGGCGGAATATAGCGCCTCGTGCCGCCGGTCCCATTCGGCTCCGGTGCGCTCCGATCCGGCCTCGGCGTCGTTGCCGACGATCAGGCGGCGGCATGCGACCATCTCGCCCCGTCTCTGCGCTTCGATGCGGTAGGCTCCAGGGACGGCGTGATCGATGAAGGAGGCCGCGCTCCACGGAGGTCCGCCCCGCCAGGTGACGGCCAAGGGTAGTTCAGCGCCATCCGGCGCGAAGGCTCTCAGTTCGCTCACCGGCCCGTCAGTCGCCACGACCATGAGCTTGAGCGGCTCGCCGATCACCGGCTTTTCCGGCGATGTCCAAACGGACGCGGCCCCGCCCTCCGGGCACGGCTCGGCATCTGCTCCGTCCAGTGCCCGGCAGAGTGCCGGCAACATCGTTGCCATGCCGATGGCGAGAAGCAATATACCCCTTAGGAGATTTCCCGGAAAAAATATCCCTGCGGACGCGTAGGCCGGATTAAGCAAAGCGCATCCGGCACTTCCGCCGCCATCGCCGGAGACTGCTGCCGCCTTACTCGGGTCTAGGTATGCTGCACCCATATGCATAAGAACATTGTCTATCGTATCGCCTAACGCCCGGCCGCACCCGATCTGCCGTGCACGATGGCCACGGTTTCCCGGGCGATCTGGCATTCCTCGTCGGTGGAGATCCCCGAGGACACGTACCGGACTCGCCGGCTGTCCAATTTCCGAAAGGCCACACGAGGCCCTGTCGTTCGCCGCTGCATCGAGCACGATGCCGAACCAGCATCCTTAACCGAGGCGGGCACGGAGTACCCAGCCCGCTGGATGATCTATAACGCTGAGAGCTCATTATGTCACTATCGCATCGCCCTAAGCGGGTTCGAGAGTTTGTCGCTCACCGGCAAATTCAAGCCGGTAATATTCATTCCCTAGAGCATTTTCCGATTCGGAGTCAGAGCGCCCGATAGGTAGGTCGGCAATCCCTTCCCAATCGCAAACGGTCGCTTTAGCCGATACGTCGGCAAGGGATTGCCGACCTACATTGTTCCCGCCCGACATGAAGCCGTACACCGGGATGAAAAACGCCCTAGATTCTCAGAATGCTGTCTTAAGTTAACGGCCGGTATCGGTCAGGACGGATGACTGGAATGGCCGACGACCGGCGAATCACCGCTGAACGGTTGAAGGACCGAAATCTTGAAGAGCGCTGGCCGTGTCCAGCGTGTGAATTAATTAACAGCCTGAATGGACTTATCGCCTCATCATAGCAACCGCCTCGATTTGAGGCAGATCTTACGGTTTGGCCGGTGACATTTACGGTCGGCGGCTCAAACCGCCCTCTCTCATCAACTTAGGAGGATATTCGCATGAAGCACCTGAACAAGTCCCTATTGGGAGCCATTGGGCTCGGACTGGGGCTGCAGACCGTCGCAGACGCCGCGCAAACGCCCAACTTCTACGAGTGCACCGGCCGGCACGTCAGCCTTACCCTGGTGGTGGGCAGCCAGGCGGAAGTTGGCATTCTCCCACCGCAAACGACCCTCAATCTGCAATTGGGCGAAAAAAGCTATCGCTTTCAGGAATCGGACATCGTCACCGAGTCAACCCTGATTGGCGATCTTTGGGAGGTGGTGTTGGAACACATACCGGACCTCCACATTAAACATGCGTCCGTGGTGATTCCATCCGTCTCGTTGGGAGAGTCGCCGGTCACCTTCAAGAGCCAGCTTGTCCTGACCACGGTGAACACGCCGTTCATCCCCACGCCCTTTGAGGGGGTGGTCAATCCTTCCAAATACATCGATCTCGCCTGCACGGCTTCGATGGTTTATTTTTAGGCTGGCTTGCGTCCGAGCGGCGATAGGCGTTCCGGCATCGAGCGGTTGTTGTCGGAGGCCGCGTTCGAGCCGCTGAGTCTCGACCCGAGGCCATCCGCGGTTCGGCGAGACAATCGAGATTCAGGCCCGAAATCGCGCGCTGTAAAGTGGCGGCACCGGTCGATGATCCGACTGGATAAACCGGATGACGCCTCGCCGCCATTCGGCAAAAACGTCACGGGCAGCGCCTCGTTTGGGGCTGCCCGTGAATCCGCGAGCACCGAAGTCCGTCCGGAACCCGAACGTTCGGCGGCAGCCTGGTCCGTCTTGGACTCGCCGGTGTTTTTCCAATCCTTTACCTCGACGCTTTGCTGTTTCAATATTGAATGACGGCCAAGAACGAGCTCCGGAAGTTTGTTTTCGAGTGGGTGGTTTTCGGTCTTTGCTGACGGTGGTGGCCATTTCTTGATTTGCCCGAATGGCCGCTTAGTGTGATCGACCCAGAGCGCTTGACCATTTTCTGGCGTGAAAGCCGATATTTTTCCTATCGCGCGTGTGCTGGGGCCCCTAAGTCATTAACGCCGGTTCCAGAACCTCTGTCAGCAAGCCAGAGCGGCCGAAGCAGTCTACGTCTACAGTCTATTTTTACGTAACCGTCCAGCGCCGGACGGTTATCCGCCAAGCCGCTATTCATAACCCCAAATCGCTCAAACTGGCGTGATCCTCGGGACGAGGGCCCAGAGGCCAGTGGAACAACCGTTGTTCTGGCTTGATTGGCAGATCGTTGATGCTGGCGAAGCGCCGTTCCATGAAGCCTTGTCGGTTAAATTCCCAATTTTCGTTGCCGTAACTGCGGAACCATAGCCCGGAATCGTCATGCCATTCGTAAGCAAAGCGCACGCCGATGCGGTTGTCGGTAAACGCCCATAATTCCTTGATTAAGCGATAGTCCAGTTCCTTGGCCCATTTGCGTTGCAAAAATTGCCGCACCTGCTCGCGGCCGCGCGGAAATTCGACGCGGTTGCGCCAGAGTGTGTCTTCGGTATAGACCAGTGCGACGCGGTCCGGATCGCGCGAGTTCCAGGCGTCTTCGGCCATGCGAACTTTCTGCGCCGCGGTTTCAGCGGTAAATGGCGGAACGGGCGGTTTGATTTCCTCGGACATGATTATTCTCCGTCACTGAAGGGTGAGTGAGTTAAGCCTGCCACATTCCCGGCATCGGAACATAACCGGGCAAGGCTCGAAGGCGCTGAAACCAGGCGACGATCTTCGGGTAAGCGCCGATGTCGATGCCGCCTTCCGGCGCCAGCGCCACGTAGGGATAGGCGGCAACGTCGGCGATGGATACTGTGTCGCTGGCTAGCCAATCGCGGCTTTCCAGGTGGCGGTCGATAATACCCAGTACTTTTTCGGCAGTTTGCTGGGCTTTTGCCGTATCGATGGCGCGGCCGAATTTGTGGTGTACGCGCAGCATGGCCGGCCCGTGGAAGATTTCATTGGCGGCGGTCAATAGCCAAGCGGCGATTTGCGCCAAGCGGAAGGCATCGTCCGACCACCATTGTTCGCCGCCGTAGCGTTTGGCCAAATAGACCAAAATGGCTTGGCTGTCACGGATGGTCAAGCCGTCGTCATCTAATACCGGCACTTGGCCGAACGGATTGAGTTGCAAATAATCCGGGCTGCGTTGTTCGCCGCCGACTAGATTGACCGCCTGGGTTCGGTACGGTAGCGACAGAAAACTCAACAACAATCGAACCTTGTGGCAATTGCCCGATAGCGGCACGTCATACAGGGTCATCATGATGCTCTCCTGGCTAAGTGAAACTTTCGAATTGCACTCGCTGTTCGGCGATGCCGAGTTGGCGGGCGGTTTGGCGCACGGCGTCGATCAGGCGGGTTGGGCCGCAGACGTAAATGACGGCATCGGCCGAGACGTTAGCGAGCAGGGCCGACACGTCCAGCCGAGTCGGGTTTTGCACCTGGCTGAAATAAAACCGGCATCGATTGGGAAACTGCCGTCGCAAGTCTTTGACAAAGGCGATTTCCTGCGGCGCACGGCCGGTGTAATGCAGTTGAAAATCCGCACCCCGTGCGGCCAATGCCTCGGCCATCGCTTTTAACGGGGTGATACCGATGCCGCCGGCGATCAACAATGCCGGGCGGTCGTCGTCGTGCAGTGGAAAATAGTTGTCCGGCGGATCGAGGTTGAGGCGGGTTCCCAGTTGCCAGCCGGCGTGCAATGCCGACGAGCCGCCTTCTCCTGCGTCCACTCTTAGCACGGCGATGCGGTAGCAGTCCGGATCGTCCGGCGCGTCGGTCAGCGAATAAGCGCGGCTGGTGATGTCGCCGTTGGTCAGCTCAATCGGCACGCGGATATGCGCCCCGGCCCGATAGCCAGGCAGGGGCTCGCCATCGGCATGGCGCAATTCATAGGCGCGAATGCGCGGCGTCAGTTGCCGAATCCCGGTAATGGTCAAGGGCAATGCGCCAGTGCCCAATGAGCGAGGGACTGGTTTATCCACCGCTACGGGTTGGCGGCGGGCTTGTTCGATCAGCGCTTCGACTTCGCGTTGGCTGTAGCGTGGTGTGATGTACTTGGGGCAATTCCAGTCGAAGGCTTCGACCCGGATAACGATGCCGCGCTCGACGGGGGCGCGAAAGTCGGGCGATTCCAGTTTCGCCAGCAATGCCGGCTCGGTGCGTTCGTCCACCGCTCGTGCCCGACCCCAGATTTTCAAGCGCCGCCGCTGCGGATAGTCCATCAGCAACAAACTAACCCGGTCGTCGCCGCGTAAATTGCCTACCGAAATGTATTGGCGGTTGCCGCTGAAATCGGCGTAACCAAGGGTACGGTCATCCAACACTTTCAAGAATCCCACCGGCCCGCCGCGATGCTGCACATAGGGCCAGCCGGTTTGGCTCACCGTGGCTTGATAAAAGCTGTCGCGCTCGGCAATAAAGGTTTGCTCGGCGCCGCCCAGTACAACCTCTTCGGCCTCGCCGGGCTCGGCCGCCCGATAGGCCGTGCGGCTGCCCATTTCGGTTTGTACTGCCTGCACGTCGGGTGTGAAACTGATTTTGGCAAAAGCGCGGGCCATGAGCTTGCTCCTGATTGGGTTGGAAACATTGGCGTTTACCGTGACACAGCCGCCAACTGTATTGAATAGCCGTAATCTGCAAGACTTTATTCCATTTAGCGCAAGAGTCCGGGCACAAGTCCGTCCTTGCACTTGGCCCGGGTCAATACTAGGCCGCCTGTTTTAAGGCCACTTTCGGGAAGTCGATTTCAACCCGACTGGCTTTACCCAGGATATTGGTCAGCACGTTCATGCCAACATGGGTGATCACCTCGACGATGTCCGCCTCGCTAAATCCGGCGTCGCGCATGGCCTGCAGTTCCGCGTTGGTGACCTCGCCCTTGTGCTCGGCCAGGGCGCGGGCGAATCGAACCGCCACTGCCGCCTTTGCATCCTGACTGGAACCGGCCCGGTTGGCTTCGATTTCCGCCCCGTTCAAACCGGCTTTGCGGCCAATGGCAGTGTGCGCGGACAGGCAGTATTCGCATTCGTTCTGCTGCGCCAGCGCCAGCGCGATGCGCTCGCGTGTGGCGGCGTCCAGTGAACCGTGGTTGGCGATGTGATGCAGGCCAAGGAAGGCTTTTAGGGCGTCCGGCGAGTTTGCGAACACCCGCAGGAAATTAGGCACCATGCCCAACTGGCTTTGGATCGCATCCAACAGGCTACGTTGTTCGGTGTTGGCGCTTTCGTTGCTGACGGTGGTGATACGGCTCATGTTGGTTCTCCAGATAATGAAAGGGTTTGTCATACGCCCGCGTGAAATTCGGCAGGCGGGTATAGTCTGTCTTGTTGCGCCAAATTAAAGAATCATCAAAAATATCAATTAAATCTTTCGATTACTGGAATTATTAATGGATCGTCTCCATTTAATGACCGTGTATGTCGCGGTGGTCGAAGCGGAAAGTTTTGCCGGCGGTGCCCGCAAGCTTCACATGTCGCCACCGGCCGTGACGCGTGCGGTGGCGGCATTGGAAGAGCGATTAGGCGTTAAATTGCTGAACCGCACCACCCGCTACGTGCGGATGACCGAGGCCGGCCAGAAATACTACGAGGACGCCAAACTTATCATCGCCTTGGCCGATGAAGCCGACAACGCGGCGCTGGGCATCAACGCCGAACCGCGCGGCCAACTGACCGTTACCGCCTCGGTTTTGTTCGGCCGCTTGTATGTGATGCCGGGCATCGTCGAGTATTTGCGCCGCTATCCGGCGGTGGAAGTCAATGCGCTGTTCGTCGACCGGGTTGTCAACATGCTGGAGGAAGGCGTGGACGTGGCGATCCGGATTGCCGAATTGCCCGATTCATCGTACCGGGCACTGCGAGTCGGCTCGGTAAGACAGGTACTGTGTGCATCGCCGGACTACCTGGCAACGCACGGCGTTCCGCACACGCCGGACGATTTGCTCAAGCACCAAATCATCCTGGCGCGCGGCCTAAATCCGAATAATGAAATGCGCTTCCTGCGCGACGGGCTGCCGCGGACGCTCAAGTTACAACCGATCTTGAGCGTCAGCGACAACGACTCGGCGGCCAGTGCGGCGATGGCCGGCTTAGGGATTACCCGCTTGCTGTCCTACCAAATTGCCGAGCCGCTACAGACTGGCAAGCTGAAAATCGTTCTCAGCGAATTCGAAAGCCCACCGGTTCCGGTCCATATCCTGCACCGCGAAGGTCGCCATTCGTCGGCGAAAGTCCGTTCGTTCGTCGATATGACGGCAGAGCGTTTGCGGACGGAGTTGTCACTGAATTGATCGATTGGCGCCTGCCGGGTGCTTCTGCCGCGGCGCCGGGCGCTGGCTGAGCTGAGTCGTTGAGTTCCATCCATTGCCTCGCTGCACATTTATCCGCCTTCACCTCCAGCGACACTATCGCGAGATGGGCCTTGCCGCCGGCAGCCAGGGTCATCGCTCAGCCCTCCCGATCGTTTGCCGGTGACTCAGCTACTAAAGCTCGCGATCGGCTGTCTGGCCTATCTGCAGAAGTGGGCACGAACAACTCGCTCGATTTTCGAGGAAGCTGCCGTTCAGGAATGACTGGTGTCGAGAATGTTGGATGGCCGGTATGGCCGAATAGTACCCATTCGTCGTTTTCGAATCGATCGGCCAAACTCTGTCTTTTCGAGCAGCGCGAAGGGACTACTCCTAAGAAATCAGCAAGCCCCCAGATGATATTTCAGGGGCCGGCGGCTGAGTTGGGTCGTTCGTACTCCACAAAGTGCCCGAACGCCCGACCTAAGCGACCGTTCAGGCAAACGTCATCGAGTCCGATCAGACTTCCGTTTTGTTCGGAAATTTCCAAGGCATCGTCCACTTCGATTCCGAGATAACGAACCGTGCATTCCGGTCGCTGTGGCCAAGCAATAATCGCACCGCCCGAAGATTCCCGGTGCGCCGATACACCAAGGTTGCCTTGGTTCGCCACATCGAATGGGTTCCATATCGCGCGTGGTCCGGGCCCGTCATCGACTGAACCCACCTTTCCACGTCCGTGCATATTGCCGAGTCGATAGGTGCGGCGAAGGGAATGCTGGTTTGTGAATACACGCTTGAACACGCGATCAAGTGTGATTACTCGAACATCTCCGTGTTCGGATTAAATGATGTGGGTAACTGTCTCAGCTAAAAGACCCTCACCCAATGTCATCGGGCTTTCCTGTCCGACATCCCCGGGTGAGTTCCGCTAGGCCAGATTCGCTCCCGGCGTATTTGGCCCCAAAGGAGAGAACTTATTAACCCGGCCTATAAATATAGGCCGGGTTAATCCGGGGCAGGGATGCCCCGGCGCGGCGACAAGCCGCGTGAGCCCAGGCCGGGCGTGTACCGGCCTGGGCGGCGGCCCGAATTACCAGGAGGGTATTTACGGGCCTGGTTAATATCTGGAGCTCCCCCGACATCGAAAAGGAGTTTTGACATGACAAATTCAATCAGAACATTGATCAGCGCGACAGCGATCACATTCTCACTGCTTTGCCCACCGACAGCCGTGCAAGCGCAATGGAGCGGATTCCAGAATCAGGGTGGAGTCGTGGTTTCAGATCCCAGTTGCAGCTTGATGTTAGATGGCAAGGCTATCTGTGGAACGGTGAGCAGCGCAGGAACGCTGATCGTCAACATCTTTAATGGCAGCAGCTGGAGCGGATTTACGGAACTGGACGGGATAATCATAGGAAAACCCAGTTGCACGTATGTGGGCAATAATCAGGCGTTATGCGCCACGATCGGCACGGATAGCACCGTTTTCGTCAATCGCTATAACGGTGCCTCGTGGAGCGGTTTCCAACAGTTAGGCGGTGTCAGCATTTCCAACCCGGTTTGTACGGGGATTTTTGGGACGAATCAGGCTATTTGCGCCATCATCGACGCGGACGGTACCCTTATGGCGAATCGCTTCGATGGCACCAATTGGACCGGGTTTGTAAGCCTCGGTGGAGCGCACATATTCAATCCGACTTGCACCGACGATTTTATAGGCGGAGCCCTCTGTGGTGCGGTTACCACGACGGGCGAGCTCCGGGTATTACGCTTTGATGGCACGAGCTGGGGCACGGAAACGATCCTAAGCGCCGATGGCTCCATCACAGCCGATCCAAGCTGTACTTTTGTCGATGAGAACCAGTTTATCTGTGGGGTCAGAGCCACGAACAGCGCCCTTTACGTCACTCGCTTCGATAGCTCCGCGTGGAGCGCGTTTGAAAACCTCGGAGGCATTCTGACTTCGAGTCCAAGTTGCACGCCTTACAACGTGCTGTCAGCAACCCCAAGGGCGCTCTGCGCTGTTAAGGGCACGGATAGTAATCTGTTCGTCAACACCTTTAACGGCAGTAACTGGACCGGGTATCAACGTACAACATTTTTGAATATTTACGGCGACCCCAGTTGCACTTTGGTTGGTAGCACTCAGGTATTGTGCGGCGTTAGAGGCACCGACCATTGGCTGTATACAAATATCGGCCAGCTCTAGTAACCCACGAGTGTGCCAACCCAATCGCACACTCGCCGATCGGGAGGGGCGTCGCGTGGAGCGACGTCCCTCAAATGTTCGAAGGAGCTACTACTAAGTACATTCCGCAAATATTTGCGGAATCTCGACTGATTGGCTTGATTGGCGGGGTTGTCCTGCAGGTTGCCTATGCCGCAAGACTTCCCTGAATGTACGTAGAGCGTTTTCATCTCGCTCGTACGGCAAAACCGGCTTGGCAGGAGTCGTTGGCGCCTTCGGCTCGGGTGAATGGATTCAAGCATTCGTAGGTCGGCAATCCTTTCCCAATCGCAAACGGTCGCTTTAGTCGCGACCCTTCCGACGAAGATGCGCGGCCGAGACGTGGCGTCGGGAAAGGATTCCCGACCTACTCGTGAGTGCCCGTACAGTCGGTATGAAAATGCTCTAGCCCGCTAAAGAGTCTGCTGTAGTATCAGCGCCCGAATCTTTTCTATGAGGCGGTTGTCCGCCTAAGTAAGGGTAGTGAGTTGTCACCCAGAAATCGGGGGCGACCGGCTCCTTATCGGGCAGGGGCCCCCTTTTCAGACTGCCGCGACATCCCGCGGCAAAAAATCCTGACGGCGATGAACCTTTTCGGAATTTCCCGAAATCTACAGATTAGACTCGGATTATTCCTGCTTCGGAAAAACCAACCATGGTACCGATTCATTGCCTATGACCGTCGATCCCACGCTAATCCTGCCTGATAGACAAACCGCCTCATGCATCGATGAACATCGGGATCGGGAACTGATGACCGGTATCCAGGCGCGCGATGTGAGTGCTTTCGAGATGTTGTATTCGGCCTTCTACCATCGCTTGTCCCGGTTTATTTTTCAGGCGACGCGACAGCCGGATATGGTGGAGGATGTGATCAATGAAACGATGCTAGTCGTGTGGGAAAAGCCCGAGACCTTTGATTACACATGTAAGGTATCAACTTGGATTTTCGGTATTGCTTATCGAAAGGCGCTTAAGGCCTCGGCGAAGCAGGCCAGATCCGCCCATGCCGTGCCTATTGACGAGTTCGGAGAGGAATTGGCGGATAACAGAGCGTCACCGGCACGGCAGGTGGAAGGCGAGGATCTGCTCTCCGTTGCTTTGGACTCGCTCCCGCAGGAGCAACGCGCCGTTATCGAGTTGACCTTTGGCCATGGACTTCGTTATCAGGAGATCGCAGCCATCCTCGACTGTCCGGAAAATACGGTGAAAACACGGATGTTTCATGCACGCAAGAGGCTTCAGACCTTATTTAACGAGCTGACACCGGAGCTCATGGATCCTTCCGAAGAGGATATGTCATGACGCCGGCTGCTCGCGCGATAGAAAGCTCTCCACCTAGTCATGAAGCGGCGGTTCGGGAACGTGAAGATCGGCTACGAAGGCTTTCCGCAATCAGGGATACCGAGCAATCGCGCGAGTGCAAGGCAAGCATCGACGATCCGGTCCAATGGATTCGGAGCTTGTGCGGAGGTCGCCGCCGACGCGTGTAGGAGTTCTATAGCCTCAGGCGAGGTCAAGCTGGGCTTGAGTTGCCGCATCAGGGCCAACAGGCCCGTGACATGGGGAGCGGCGAAGGAACTACCGGACACGAAGTCGTACCTCCCGTGCGGCAGTGTCGTAAGAATATCGGTACCGGGGGCATGGATCCCATCGTTGGCGGCCGCTTCCGGCTTGCGATCCACCTGGGCGGCTCGGACCGCAATGACTCCGGTCTGATTGGCGGGAAAGCCCGCGATCGATCCGTTTTCACGGGCGTCCGCGCCGACCACGAGGATACCCTGATCGATCGCCGCCCGAAGAAGCCGTCCGACCAGCGGATCATCAGGCCCGGTCAGGCTCAGATTGATGATATGGGTGCCAAGACGCACGGCTTCATTGAGCGCCGCCAAGAGCGTAAAGCTGTTGCACACTGCAGCGACGGAACCGAAGCGCTCCGGCCAACACGCCTTGAGCGCGTAGATTTTGGCATCGGGCGCAACTCCGGCAATGCCAATCCCATTTCCACGGTGAGCGGCGACTATGCCGGCGACAGCCGTCCCGTGGATATCATCGGTCGGTTTATCGTGATTCGATGATGCCAGATTTTTAGAGACAGCGATTTGGCCCCTGAGGTCGGGATGGGTATCATCCACACCGGTATCGACCAGCGCGATGCGAACGCCCCGTCCAGTCGCCAGACGATGGGCTTCCTCGATGTGCATGCGCTGTAAGTTCTTTTGCAGTCGAAAATAAGGATCACTGCCGAAGGAAGCCGACGCATTATTTACTAAAGCCCGGAAGGTCCGCATGATCTGTACGGATTCGACCCGGCGATCCTGCGCGATGGACTTGATCGTATCGGCAGGGATTTGACCGACAGGAATTTCGTACACCACGCACACTACTCTCAAAACGGTAACCGGCCATTCCGCCATCAGCTTCAGCCCGTACTGCTCCGCCAAATCTACCGCGACGCGGGTGCTCCAGGCAGAACTCATGTAACGGCCATGTGCGCGATAACGATCCAGAATATTGTCCGGCACCTTGCGTCCGATGCTCGAATCGGTGAAAGTCACCAGGATGCGCCGCTCTTCAATCGATGAATCGGCCTCAGGACCGATGCTTGGAAAATCACGGTCCGTCACGCATCCGGTCAGTTGCAACAGGAGCGCCAAGACTAAAGCGATCAAGCTGAACGTCATGGCACCGAAGAAGGCCCGGTTGTCGGCTCTGCCAGCAATACACCCGGTTGGCGCCGAAGGTAGGCCAAGGCCGCTTCGATCCTCGCATGCTTGTCTCTGCCGTTGGCCAGTCGGACCGTATAAACGTCCGCCGAACCGGGCATGTCGACTCGGCTCCCGTCGACTGCTTTCAAGAGCGCATCAACATTTTCGGCGCCAAGACTCGGTTCGACCACCAGGCGCAGATCCCCCTGATTCGAGGCTGCGGTCGAAGCGGGGTCGGCCAAAGTTCGAAACCGGGGCTCCGTTAGTTGATCCCACTGGCGCCAGCTCAAGGGGACGATCAGCAGCAAAAGCACCACCGCCAGAGCCACGCGGGTCAGTGGCTTGCTTATGATGACCGGAAAATGCCGGAGCCAGGTTCGAAGTTGGCCAAATCGATCGAAGTGCAACGCCGCCGATTCGGATCGTTCACGCTGCCGAATGGTGGCGAGCAGGCGAGAGTATCCGGCCTGCGGATCCAGATTCGGACAAGGCGTGTGAGAGATTCGCTCCGAAAGCGCGTAAAGCTTCACCCGTTCACGTCGGCAAATCAGGCAACGGCTCAAATGCGCCTCCACCCGCGCCTGCTCTTCGCTCTGTAGGGTTCCGGTTATATGCCAGGGCAACAGTGAAAACACATCATCGTGCTCACGGTCCGGCGGGCATGGCTTACTCAGATTCATCGCGCTTCTCCAACAATAAGAGCATCCAACTTAGGCATCCCATCATCCAAGAAGAGCTCGAGCTATTTGCAAATGTGAGACATACGTTCAGCGCTTCTCGAACGCTACACCACTGTCGAACAGGTCTAGCCCATAAGCCTGCATTCTAGGGGGCGTCCTTCAAAAGAAACTCGACCTGTCGTCATTACAAAACCATTGGACCCGAACAAGGTCGACCGTGCTCTTTTGACCGTTCGGCTATCCGGCTAGTAAGCGATAAATCGCCTACAAGAGGACCTGTCAATCCGCGGTTCTACTCTATTTATTCCGCGGCCAGGCCAAAAGTTCACTAAAAGCCGACAGAGAGGGAAAATAGAAAGCGGTCATCCAGCGGCTGGAGATATATCGATCCATTCTCAGGCTCGTCCTCGTGATGCTCGTAATAAGGCAACTTGGTATCCACATAGCGCAAATCGACCGAAATATACCGATTCACGTACCAGGTCACTCCGGCATTCCAGAAAAAGTAGTCGTAGTGCGCCAGTTCGCCGGCCTGATGAAAGCCTACGCCCGCGGACAGTTGCAGCCGATCCACCGGGCTATAGCGGCCGACCAGTTCATAGGCCAAGGTCTTGGCGCCACGGTTATAGGTATCGTAGGCGAAAGCCACCCGAGCGCTCAGAAGATCGCGGTAATGGAGCGAACCGTAGAGTTCGTTATAGTCCGAGTCCTGGCCGAACACATTGCCATCATATAGATACCGGCTAGCCGCGAGATCAAGCTTCCAGTTCTTGGCAAACTTGGTCGCCCAACCCAGATAAGGATTGATTTCCACATGGGCTCGGTCATCGTAGTATTCATCGTCGAAACTCACCGGCGCCACCCAGAGGCCGGCATACAGGCCGATTTCGTGCTCGTATTCCAGATTCCCCAGGCCGACGGGATTGTTTCTGCTCTTCGTATAGCCCCGATAAACATAATCCGTTGCAAAGCTCACGGATCCCTTGAAGTCGGCAAGCGCCGGAACACTGAACAAGGCGAGCAGTAGCCACGAAAGCCTACGATTCATGAAAGCTCTTATCGGTTTCGGCAAGGGATATGACCGCATTCTCTCCGGGAACGATCAGGAGAGATCCGATGTCGACAAGCGTGAACTCAGCTCGCCATGAGAGAATTCGTCCGACCGACACATCTTCGGCTGACGACGGACGGCAGGCGTTCACACGTCCGGCCTCGGATAGGGACGGAACTCCGGTGATGCGCATAGCGAAGGCGCACGGCAGAAGGCTCGCACGGGGGCTGAGCAGCGCGGGTTCCGGGAGTTGGGCGTTGGGCTGTCATAGGAAACTCCTCCTGAGTCAGTTGGGCGATCGAGTCGCGCAAATGCCTATCCACTGGCTATGCCAAGTTGTGGAACCAAAAAGATAACGGCGGTCCGCCAGGAATACTACTTGGAGTCGGTCCAAATATTGGAAAGTTCAACCCACCTCCGAGATTCTTGCGGCGGATACCTTTCAACCTGAAGGATACACAGCAAGCCCGAACGAGTCAGCACGGCACACCTTTCCCGAGCTATAGGCAGTCCGTCGTTTGTAAAACCTCCCGTCCGCTCAAGCATCCTATCGACTTTCGTCGTATTCGGTTCATGCGACTAGGACGGGTGTTCGAGGGCAAAGAAGGTTTTCTACTGACAGTGTCGGGCTGGTATCGAGAAATCTGACCTCGGGTGTCTCTAATTCCATTCGGCATTCGAGTGAACATTACGTAGGGTGGGTTAGCGGAGCGTAACCCACCGATTCGAGGTCGCTCGGTGGGTTACGGCCTCGCGGCCTAACCCACCCTACAAAAATTAATGCCTGATTGAAAGCGATTTGGAATAACCGCCCCACACATGCGGACCGGGATAAGAAACACAAGATCGAAAAAGCAGTCTGCCAGGACAGCGCAAAAAAGAGGGAATCGCAAGTTACGACGCCGGCAAGAGGGTGAAAAGCCGCAACCGGCCTATCGCGGTCGATACCTTGGTATTGGCGGATGCTGTGATTTCGGCCGGGATTCAGGATCGAATTGGGGTTCATCACCTGGTCTTGCGTCGACTGCCGTCGCCAATCCACCGGATCTAGGCCATCTTGGCTGATGCCGCCTACAGCGGCAGCCGGCTCGATTGGACCGGATACCTGTTCCGATGAATCCTGACGATGGTGAGCCGCGTCATGCCGGACTGTTCGAAGTGCTGCCCTGGCGCTGCTGGTTGGCCGAGCGGGCTTCGCCTGGCCCAGCAATAATGCACGCCGCTTGAGCAAAGATTACGAGATCCACTCCGCCGCCTCAAAGGGCTTTATTCGGATCACCATGATTTCTCCCATGCTTCGCCGCCCCCCTTCCCGCGTTTGAAAACTATTTCCGACTGACGACCGGTGTACGGATTGATGCGCCAATCCATGCTCCTCAATCCATACGCCGGCGGACGTCGATCGCTATGACACAATTTTAAAGATGCGAAGACGTCGTAAGATGCCAACTTTGGGTACAGGGTGGCGAGCTGCAAACCTGAAACAGCGAGGTCGCGCGATCGACCCGCTTTTCAGTCACAGTGCCATTGGCTGCTTGCATTGTGCTCTCAAGCACCACCGCTTGCATCACGGCTTGTTGCGATGCCAGATCGACCGAACCGGACGCAATATCCAGCCCGCCTTCCACTCGATCGAGCGCGCTATCGTCCAGCCGAGACAACGCAGTACCCGTTTCTTGCTGGGACAGATTATCCAAGGCGTGAAACTGGGAATCAGCGGAGGCCGCAGCCATACATAAGAGAGCGAGCGGTAGCAGACCGCCCCATGTAAATGATGTTTTCATCGGCCGCTCCATACTTTTCTGATTGAAGCAAAAAGGCGGGGGATCGTATGACCGTTCCCCCGCCTGGTTCTCCGGCCCTCATCAGCATTCGATATGGGCCATGGGCTTCGCTTTATTTACCGCCAATGCTCTGCTGCGTGACCGCCACAATATTCTGATTGGCGCCGCCCTTGCCCAAGGCTAGGTTGACCGCGGTTATCGTGGTTACGGCTATGTTCTGGTTAACGTTACCAACGTTTAATTTACGATCGTGATCTTTCTTAAACGGGAACAAAATCCCGCCTTCGACAGCAGAGAGTTGCCCTTCGGTCATCGGTTTCAAGCTGGACACCTTGCCCAATGCCCGGAAGTCGTTATCGGCCATTGCAGGCCCGGCCATCATCACCGAAGACAGTACTGCTGCTATTGCATAAGATTTCATAATCGAACTCCTTGTATTACAGGGTTAACGCCTCCCCTATCCTCGCATTCCTTCTTTTACCGTAAATTTCAGGAAATTCGGAAAGGTTCACCGCCGTCAGGATTTTTTGCCGCGGGATGTCGCGGCGGTCTGAAAAGGGGGCCCCTGCCCAATAGCCCAATACGGTCCGGCGGTGAGCGGCCAGCCGCGGATGCTCACGGCGCGCGTCCCAACGGTCTTAAGATCGGCCAAAGTACCAATTCGATCATGGTTCCATGAAGCCGACGTTCCAAGCCCGCTGAAAATTAGAGCATTTTCATACCGACTGTATGGGAACTCGCGAGTAGATCGGGAATCCATTCCCGACGCAACGGGTTCGTCGGCAAAGGATTGCCGACCTACGATTGAGTCGATCTACCCTGGCCGAAGGCGCCAACGACTCCTGCCAGGCCTGTTTCGCCGTACGAGCGAGATGAAAACGCTCTAAGTGCGAACGGCAGAAATGGCCGAATTCCGGTCGCCGTGGCCACCCTGAGTGAATGATCGGAACAGGCACGGAGCGACAATCGACAGGCTTAAATGGCGGCCGGTGACAGGCGTGTTGGGTCTACCCCGGTTACCGACTCGGTAGCCTCGGGCGAATCACGCTCTTCGCTGACGAGCGCCTGCCATTTCTCGTAGGAGGCCGGTTCGAAGCGCTCCAGCGCGAAGCGTCATTCGCCGGTCCTTATAGGTAACGATCACACGCGCCAAGGCATTGATCAGCGCCACATTGGTGCCAGGGCGCAATTTCAAATGGCAATCGGCTTTCACATGCGCCGATTTCACCCAGCCGATAATCCAAGCGGTCGAAACTCAAGGAAAAAAACAAACGGAGAGGATTCTCGCAGACCCCCTCCGTTTCATATTCATAGGCAAACCACCGTCCCTTTGTCCTTTTCGAGAATGCGCCGCTGAGACAGTCTGGTTCTTGATATAGGGCTACAGCAATTACCTGATATTCTTCTGCTTTGTCCTGCTGCTGGCGAGCAGGTTGGGCGGCGGACCGATCGGCTTGAAGTTCTTCAGCAGAGGAATGTCATCCTTGTTGACCCACCTGAGGTCAAGATCGTAGGTACCCGGCTGCCCCCAACCTCCAGTGAACTTCTCGCCATCGGGCGTGAAGCTCCAGCACATGTCTTCGCCGGCGGTATTGATGGTATCACCGAGGTTCAATGGTTCCTGCCATTCACCTTTCGGATTCTGGTATGCGATCCACTCATCATGGCCGCCCCGCGAACCGAGGTCAGGCCGCGTGCTGGTAACGATTATGCTCTTGCCGTCCTTTGACAGTCCGGTCCAGTGCAGATGGTCGCGGTACGGCGAATTAATCCTCGGACCGAGGCTCTGCGGCTTCTGCCAGACGCCGTCCTTCTTCTCAACCTTCCAGATGTCGCTATCTTGCGTTACTCCCGGCTGTTGGTAGCTGAAGTAAATCAGGCTGTCGGAAGCGATGATTGGGCAGTGCTCCTCGCCAGTCGGCGTATTGATGTGCGGCAGCTCGGGAACTTCGTTCCAGTTTCTGGCCGGCTGCCAGACGCCATCGACTTTTTGAGTGACGTAGAGATCGCCGGTGGACAGATTACCCGGCTCGTATCTCGTGAAGTAAATGACATTTCCGTCATCGGAGAAACTCGGCTCCAGTTCCCAGGCGGACGTGTTGATGTTCGGCCCTACAGCGGGATCAACCTCCGGTCCCAAATGGACGGGCTCCTGCCAGGCGCCATTCTCATAGTGGGACATCCAAATGTCGAAATTGTAGGGGGTCCCAGACGACTCTACGCTGCCCGGACGGGTGGAGGTAAAGATGGCGGTTTTCCCGTCGGCGCTGTAGGTGATCTCGAAGTCCGCACCAGCCGAGTTGAGCGGTTCGCCCATACTTTTCGATATTGGCGGAATCGCTTTGGCGCTCTCGTTACCCGGCATGTCCATACCGGGCATCGCATCACAAACCCCGTGCGCCAGGATGAGTACCGGCGCCACGGAACAGAGCCTTAGAATAAGGCATTTCTCTTTCATACCCCGCCCCGTCATTTCAGATGGATAATACTTCGTACTGTTTTTCATAAACAAAGCTTATGCTACACCGCATCGCAATTTTTGCGATAAGCCCCTCCTTATCTGTCGTTGCGGCGTCAGATTATGTCTAATGTTTGACGTGGTCAATGAGAAGTTTCTAATGTTTTAATGTTTGACATGGTCAAGTAGAAAGGGACACCCCAGTCAAGCCGCATTGGCCATTCGGCCATTTATCTCAAATTGATCCGAGCTCTGATAGCCCGGGTACGAATGCAGCCGCTTGCTCTTCCAGCGCTTTATGATTTCAGGTCGCCACACCTAGCATCCATGTGTGGGGCGGCCGCTTTCCGCAAAGCTCGCTCGTGCGTGCAGGATCTCGGCGAGAGTCACTGTCGATCATTGCCTCAGCAGCCTGTCGGCTTGTGGACGCGAATGACCACTCCACTCGGTAACCCGCCCTTGAATCCGCAGAGTGGCGACCGGTAGCTTTGGGCACTGACGACTCGCTCGATTTTGGAAAAGCGGCCGCTCAGGAATGGCGGGCCTTGGAAGGACGAATGGCCGTTGAGGCCGAAAACTACCCACCCGAAAACAAACTATCGGAGCTCGTTTGAACTTCAATTCTTCGCCAATTGTCCTTTGGCGCAGTATTCGTCAATGGATGTGCATTTCCCGATTGCCGGCCCTGTCGCTCCGTTGCAGCAGATACCTGTCCTGGTCTCCAGGCAATGGCGCCCCGTCGTCGCTTAGATAGAGCAAAGTGCCTTCATCTTTAATGGCGAGCCGACGCTGAGGGGCCTCTTTGTTGGGGGTCAACAAGACGACACCTTTGGTGTCGTTCCATTCGTATTTTCCTTTTTCGAAGGACTCTCGGTTTTGCGGCTTTGCGGGTTGGATGACCAAAAGATAGTTGTTCTTGGCATTCAAGGACAGGGTCATTTTCAGACCGTTGCAATCTTCTTCATGACACGGCAGGTAGCCGTAAAAGACGCCCCGAAATTTGCCTGCCGCTCCCTCGGGGCTGGCATGAGCCGAATGATCCATGGCACCGTGCTGGCTCTGTTCGCGAGCTTTGAGCGCCTTCTCTTGGATTTCCTTATCGGTTTCTGCCCAAGCGGGGTTAAGCGAGGACAGCAATGCGCCGAAAACAATGACTAACACCTTTTGAGTCATTTTCCTGTTCGATGCTTTCATAAGGGATTTCTCGTGTTCTATGTCCGAAACCAGCGTAGCCCATGAGGCGGATATGCGTGTGATATTGTACGCCACCGAGGGCGTGTTAATTTGACTTCACGTTCTGTCTTGTCGTGTGCCGGCAACTGGAATCGCGTATTCAATGGCGCCTTTGGGAACGAACCACCGATTCGGTCTCGAAGAGAGCTGACGCTCGGGAAGGCCGGTATCGGCAGAGGTGAACGCCCGTTGAGGCCGATCTTGAGACGATCGAGGCGAATCTTGAGCACGGGCGAAAGGGGGGCAGTTCTTACATTCCAACACAGTTAACCGCTTCGAAACCAAACAAGGGACAAATTGTACGTGCCAGGGTAATTTTTCACAGACGAATCCTTGTCGGAGCGTGCACGCTCCGGCACAAGATACCTATCGCCTAATACAAACGGACCCCGGCTTAACGTATATCCAGAAGATTCACTTCGTAGCAAGGCTCATGGCTAGCAAATAATACACATGGCTTGATTTTGCAGGACTGGCTTCCTCCCAGGTAAGAGGAATGAATTTGAGAGTTTGAGTGCCGGATCAGTTCTTTGGTTGAAGACCTAAAAGACTCGCCCGGATATTTCGTCAGACTTTATATTTTGCCGACAAAATCTCGTAGCCGTTCTACTTTATTGCTCAAATTGGTTTTGTGATGTGCTGAAAAGGATTTGTTGTGTCGTATGAAATACATTGCGCCTTCAGCACAGAGTGGACGGCAACCTTGCAAGCAGTGATTGGCAATAACCCGTTGATGAATAAGCGCCGTATAACCTTTCGACAGAGGGAATCGAAAATATAACCGGTTTTATGTAACCCAAATCGAGTCGATTCAAATTCATGCCGATTATCTCGAACCACGGGTTATCGAAAACTTCTTTGAATTGGCCGCCTCTCTAGAAATTCTGCCTCAAATGCGGCTGAATATCGGCACCAGAGATGCTGGCGTTGAAGAGTATTAAGAACTTCTTTTTCAATACTATTAATCAGTTCAAGGTTTAACTTGACAGCATAGGCATACCCGAGCGGAGAATAGCGGGAAAACATCCTGGATTGCGGATAAACAGTTTGCTCACGCCCTTAACAACACCGTAATAACAAAAAATGAGGAGGCGCCATGTCCTTTCCAGCCGATAACAACATCTTTCAAAAGGGCACATTCGAAGGTTTCGCCGTCCGCGGGCGAGCGCGAGTGGATCGGGATTTTCGACATGCTTGGGAAAACCGCTCGGTGTCGCCCGGACTTGGTAAGCATTTCGCCATCCTCGACGATCCGAATCTTATCGATCTCTCCAACGGAACCCGCCTGCCGCCCAGCCAAATACTGTCATCCGATCTGACCGCGCCAGCCAGCCGTGATCCACTGGACACCTCGGACCTTGATTTCATCGATCTGCTGTCGCAGAAAACGCGCGGCATCGACGGCGCCAGTCTTGCGGTGGAGGGCATCAGCCTCAAGCCCGGCGAAGGCATCATGACGCGCTGGAATTTTCTGGTTTACGACCAGCGCGACGATATCAACGACTTTGCCTTGGCCGAATTGATCGACGAGCAAACCGGACAGACGATTGAACAAAAACTCCTGGTGCAAAGCCAAGGTTTGAAGAGTCCCGACGGCTCGATCCGCTGGTCGAGCGGCTGGATGCCTTATTCCTGGAAAACGTCGAGCTCCGTGCGCGTGACGTTTCGCATCGTCGTCAGCAACGGCTACACCTTCAATCCCCTGTCCGGCCCCGATCCCTTGCAGAGAGTGCAAGGGCGAGCGTTCCCCAGCGGGTTGCTGGTAGACGGAATTTGGTTGATTTAGGGGGGATGCCGTCATGAAAGTCGGACGCGTTATCACAATTTTCGCTCTCATCCTGACCACCCTCGCGGGTGTCGGTTGCCGCCCCGCGAAAGACAACGGCGGGGACGCCCGTCACACCCGAGTCATCCACGCCGATGTCGTCGCAATCGAGCACGATATCCAGTACAACCGCTTCGGTTCCCACAACCCCTACGGCATGATTTACGCCCTTGAGCGCGATGTGGAAAGCAGCGATGGACAGCCCGAACTGCGGCCGGGCAAGGTCAGGCTGAAGTCGGTCAAGCGGGCCCGGCCTTTGGCACTTAGGGCGCACAAGGGAGACATTCTCGAAGTGACCTTCACCAATTTGCTGAGCCCCGAACGGCCCAAGCGACATCCCGACGATATCGAGGAAGAGGCGATCGAGGAAAAAGGCCATGCGGCCAACCAGGTCGTATCGGCGCATCGGACTGATTCCGACCCGTGCGCGCCAGCCGGCACGCCGCCGCCGCACGGGAATACCCCAACCACCCGCTGCGCCTCCATCGCACTTTCGGGTCTGCGGGTCGAAGCCGATGGCCACGATCCTGCCGCAACCGGTTTGCAGGGCATTCCTCCGGGGGCCACAATCACCTACCGTTGGCGCGCCGAGCGCGAGGGCACCTTTTTGTTCGCCAGTCTCGCCGCGCCGTCCGGGGGCGAAGGCGACGGCGGCTCGCTGGTACACGGCCTGTTCGGCACGGTGACGGTGGAACCGGAACGCAGCACCTGGTATCGCAGCGCGGTCCGCGCCGACGAACTCAAGGAAGCGAAACGGCAGGCCAAGGCACCCGCGCTGATCGAGTATGAAGCGCTCGACGAGCACGGCGATCCCGTCCTGAACCTGCTCAAGCCGCTTGGCAACGACCGGTTCGAACTGATCCACAGTCCCTTGGACGCCATCATCGTCGATCACGACAGCGGCAAGAGCGGCCGCGAATTCACGGTCACCTTCCATGATGAACTGAAGACCGTCTATCCCGAGGACTTCCGCATTCTCGCCACCAACCCGCAATTGGCGGGGGTGCGAGACGGATTTGCCATCAACTACGGCGCGAGCGGCATGGGCACCATCTTGTTGGCCAACCGCCTGGGCAAAGGACCGGCCAAGGATTGCGTCGACTGCCTTTACGAAGAATTTTTCCTGCAATCCTGGGCAAACGGCGATCCCGCGCTGCTGCCTCAGTACGAGGACGATCCGTCCAACGTCCATCACAGCTATCTCGGCGATCCCGTGCTGTTCCGCAACTCGCACGCCGGCCCGAAGGAAACCCATGTGTTCCACCTGCATGCACATCAATGGGAATCCAGTCGAAGCGGGTATTCCAATTATCTCGATTCGCAGACCATCGCACCGCAACAAAGCTTTGCCTACGCCATCGCGCACGAGGCCAGCGGCAACCGCAATCTGGCGCCGGGCGATTCGATCTTCCACTGTCATCTCTACCCGCATTTCGCTCAAGGCATGTGGGGGTTGTGGCGCGTCCACGACGTTTTCGAGGACGGCACGCGCCGTCTGCCCGATGGAGAACGGGGACCCGGCACCGATCCGAGAACCGGCGTCGCCACGGGCGGCACCCCTATTCCGGCAGTGATTCCCTTGCCTGAGCTCGCCATCGCGCCCGCTCCGACTTATGCGGAAGATCCCGATCCGAGCAAGCGCATAGCCCAATCCTTTCCAGGCTTCCCTTTTTACATTCCCGGTCAGGCCGGACACCGTGCGCCGCAGCCTCCGCTCGACATCGTCGAAAACGGCGGTCTTGGGCGGCACCTTGTAACCGGCGGCGAGCGGGAATTCAACGGCGGGCGAACCGCCGCGGAACAGTTGGCGAACGCCGACATGACCGCGCATATCACCCGCGCGAATCTAATTCTGTTGCCCGAAGCGGGCACCGCATTGGAAAAAGCGGCGATGGCTTTCCATGAACACGCCGCCGGTTACCCGAGCCGGACGCCGGAGGGCCGGGATGCGGTATTCCGGGTCAACGGCAAAGCGCGGCGGCCCGGCGCGCCTTTCGCCGACCCGTGCGGCGAGGATCCCACGGCGCCGATTCGGCGTTACCGCGCTTCGGTGATCGATCTGGACATTCAAACCAACGAACACGGCTGGCATGACCCGCAGTCACGCATCAATGTTCTGGACCGGGACGTTGCTCGTTACGAAGGCAAAAAAACCGCCGCGGCCGAGCCATTCTTCTTCCGTGTGGAATCGGGCGAGTGCGTGGAGTTCCTGCATACCAACCGTGCCGGTGCCACGGTGAGACGCGACGATTTCCAGGTCGCCACGCCTACCGACACCATCGGTCAACACATCCATCTGGTCAAATTCGATGTCCTCGCTGCGGACGGCTCGGGCAACGGCTTCAATTACGAGGATGGCACACTGGCCTGGGAAGCGATCAAGGAGCTGTCCGAAGCCAGCCGCTTCGGCGTGGTGAAGGATCACCTCGGCCAAATCAAGCCTAAGCCTCGCGCCAAGACCAACAAGCAGGGCCGTCCGGTGTTTCAGACCACCATCCAGCGCTGGTGGGCGGATGCCCACGACCATAAGGACGGCGACGGCACGCTGGGCACGGTATTCACGCACGATCACTTCGCGCCGTCCTCGATTCAGCATCACGGGTTTTACAACGCCATGCTGGTCGAACCCAAGGGCTCGGTTTGGCGTACCCCGGACGGTACCGACATGAAAACGGGCAAGCGGCGATTACCCGGCGGAAATGAGCAGAACGTCGCCGGCGCCAGCCGCGATATTGCCTGCCGCGCCCCCGTCACCGAACCGGAGCGTACATGCCGCGAATCTTTCGCGGTCGGCTCGCGCGGCATGGTGGTCAAGGCGGAAGCCAGGGAAAAGCATCCCGACACGCGCGAATTCGCCCTGGCCATCGCCGATTTCGCGTTGCTCTACGATGCCGGGCAAACGCAAGGTCCGGCTCTGCCGGAAGGCATGGCGGGCAAGGTGAACACCACGGTGGAGGACTATTACGTCGCCTACCGCAAGCTGCACGGCTATCCCGTCGATCCGCCGGCCATGCCCGAGGCGATTTCCACCGACCACCACAATCCCTATCTGGTCAATTACAAACACGAGCCCATCCCGCTGCGTATCGGCGAACGCGACAGCCCCGCAAGCGGCAGTCATTTTTCAAAGCTCAAGCCCGGCGAATGCGCAGGGCATCTGGACGACCCCGAAAGCGCGCGCCCGGCGCTGTGTCGCCCCAGCGATCTGGCTTATGTCTTTAGCTCCTCGGCACCGCATGGCGATCCCTTCCTGAAGCCCTTCAGGGCCTATGAGGGCGACCGGGTTCAATTGCGCGTAATCCAGGGGGCGCAGGAAGTCCAGCACGGTTTCACCGTACACGGGCTGGCCTGGCGAAGGGAAGCGAAGAACCCGACTGCCCCCTGGATCAATGCCCAGGAAATCGGAATTTCCGAACATTTCGAGATGGACACGGTCAATCTGGCTAACATCGGCGCCGGACTCGGTACCGCCGACTACCTCTTCCACTTCGGCACTCAGGACGACTTGTGGAACGGCAGTTGGGGACTGTTGCGCGCTTTCGCCAGCCCTGAAGTTTTCGACCCGGCGGCATGCGAGGACGAGCATGGCGTGCTGAAAGTCGGACAAGTCGATTTGCTCGAAGCCAGCGCGCCGGACAAGGATGCGGCACAGCGCAAGCCCTTCATTGACAAACTCCGGCAGGCCGGCTGCGCCGCCCAGCCGGTCGCGCGGCAGCACCTCGACGGGCCGAACAGTTGCCCGGACGGCGGGCGTAGCGACGATCATTGCGCGCTGGCGGTTCTGGACGACAATACCGACGGCAGGATAAGCGATCCCCAAGCGGGACAATTGGTGGCCGGTGACGGTTGTCCCCGGAATGCACCGCGGTCTGAATACGCTATAGAAGCTTGGCAAGTGAAGGACCTGCTGGGCGAGAGGGGAATGCGCTACGACGATGTCCACGGCCTGGATGACCCGGACGGTCTGGTTTTCGTTCCGGCTGGCGATGTCGAAGCGATTCGCAACGGCAAGCCTTTGACGCCACTCGTGCTTCGGGTCAAGGCAGGACATTGCGCGGTGGTGAAGCTGACCAATCACCTGGGGACGCGCCTGTCGGACCGTCCGGGCGACGCACTCATGCCGCGCATCACTCAAATCAATGTGGACGAGCACAACGAGGGCTTGCTGGACGCGCCGCCGTCAAACCGTGTCTCGCTCCATCCGCAGCTGGTGGCCGTGGACGTCAATGCCGGAAACGGCGCAGTCGCGGGTTTCAACCGCATCGATAAAGCGCTGGCGGTCCCAGGCGAAACGCGAACTTACAACTGGTTCGCGGGCCGGGTGAATATCGACCGGAAGGGCGGCAAGGTCGAAAGCCTCGTCATCGAACCCTTCAATGAACCGCTCGCGGCGGGATTGAATTCCCACGGCGACGTCATCGGCCATGGCACGCACGGTCTGATCGGCGCGCTCATTATCGAACCGGCCGACGCCAAGTTGTTCGACCCCGAGGATTTTTACGTGGACTCGCGAGGCCGGCCCCACGGTACCGAAATTCCTTTCGAACGAGCCTCCGGTCTCTCGGCCGTGGTCTGGGAGGATGACACCAAGAACTATGCGCGGGAATTCGTCGTGGTCTATCAAGACGGGCTGAATCTGCACAAGAACGGACAGCCCGTTCCCGACTGCCGCATCTGCGACGATTCCTATGATCTCGGCGAGCAAGGCATCAACTACCACAGTGCGCCTTTCTGGGTGCGCATGGGACTGGATCCACACCCGAATGCGCATGGTCAGGAAACCCAGGACCTCAATGACAACGTCTTCGCGAACGACTTCTTCACCGATGATCGGCAACCCTTAGCCTTCGTCGATTTCGAAGCCAAAGCGGATGAGCGCTTGCGTTTCCACGTGGTCCATCCGGCCGGCCGCGCCCGTCAGCACAGCTTCCAACTGTACGGGCATTCGTTCAAGGACGACGTCCCGAATTTCGGTTCCCCCTGGTCGCGCTTGGTGACGCCCGGGGTGACGCTCACGGCGGAAGTCGAACGCGCGAAGCCCGGAATTTGGCTCTATCGGGACGGTCCGGCTCATCTGTTCGCCGGGGGTACCTGGGGGCGGCTGGTGGTCAGGGACTAGAGCATTTTCCGATTCGGTGTCAGAGCGCCCGATAGGTAGGTCGGCAATCCCTTCCCAATCGCAAACGGTCGCTTTAGTCGCGACCCTTCCAATCGCAAACGGTCGCTTTAGTCGCGACCCTTCCAACAAAATCCTTTGCCGAGCCGATAAGTCGGCAAGGGATTGCCGACCTACGTTCTTCCCGCCCGACACGAAGCCGTACACCGGGATGAAAAACGCTCTAAGGAGCGGTCGTGGCAGCGGAAAGGAGTTTGACGAAATGGCGCGGGATAGCGGCAGGATCGTGATGCATTGGCATTACCCCCTGCCGCGGAGCTTGGGAAACGGACCACCTGCGATGGCTCGGACACGGCCTTGGCGTGCTTCGGAGATAAACCTACGACTCCCCCTTCGCTGGACTTTGACTGTAAGCGAACGAGCCGTGGCAATGGAGACCCCGGCGGAGTAATTGCCGCCGGATGCGCGATTCATTGTACTTTTGACGGGAAGCGACGGCGGGGCATTCAAGCCAGTTTGCCGCGATTTCGCGGCAGGCTGCACGGATCCCGTCGTTATGTCCGCTCTGCGTACCCCCTATGGCATCCTTTTGGTCCGAAGACTCCCCCGCGCCACAAACATGAAGGCAGGAATAAGCAGTAGGCCGGCAATCCCTTGCCAATGCGCGGGTCTGTGAAGCTCGGTTTCGTCGGAAAAGGCTTCCCGGCCTGCTAACACACCGAACCGCAAAATGCTCTAAATGTCGAAATCCAGCTCGAAGCCGCCGTAGGCGAATAAAGGCATGCCGGGGCGTGGACCGTGCGGCTGTCGTGACACGATGTATTCCTCGTCCGTCGCATTCTGGACGCCTGCCAACACCTTTACGCCCTTGGTGAGTTGATAGTAGCCGGAGATATCGAGAAGGACAAAGTCGTCGGTCTTGCCGAAGCGGGCATCCGGTTGGCCTGCGCCGTTGACTTGTTCGCTGGTGTTGCTCGCGCTGGTGTATGTTTCGCCGACATAGTTAACTACGACGTCCACCCCCCAATGGTCGAAGTGCAGGCCACTGCCGAAGCTGAGCGTGTACTCGGGAATATAGGGTACGCGGTTGCCTTCCTTGCCGAAGCTGAAAATCGATTCCGGGTTGGTAGAGGCGGCATCGTTCAGCTGCACCGCGTCGGTATAAGTGAATGACAAAAAGTAAGGATTGCGGAAACCCCATGCGAAAGCGTCGCCGGCATCGAAATTCAGAGCCAGTTCGACGCCGCGGCTGTCGACTTTGCCGAAGTTTTGATTCGCATCGCTGCCGGTGCCGCCTATGCTGTCGATAACCAATAAATTCTCGAACTGCGTATAAAATCCGATAACTTCGGCGGAGAACGCACCGTGGGTATAGCGTCCACCGAGTTCATAGGCGTTACTGGTTTCTTCCTTAAGCTTGTCAACCACGGCATCCTGGGGACCTGGCGGCGAAAACCCACGATGAACACTAGTGAACATCATGAAGTCTTCGTTAAAACGATAATCGAGACTCGCGCCTCCGGCATACATATCGAGAGAGCTGCTGCCGTTATTCGCAGGCGACAGGTTGTTCTTATATGTCTGATACAAGTGCTCGTAACGGATACCCGGAGTAAAACCCCATTTCCCCCACTCGATGCGGTCCTTCAGGAAAAAGGCATAAGCATTGGTCAAGCCTTTTCTGTCGTCTTGGCTTCCCGGCGCACCGACGGTCTTGCCGATAATCGTTCCATCCGCCGCCTGGTTATAGAGAGTATCGTGCTGAAACCGGGTTTCCTGGTCCTCGTGATAACGGAATCCCCCACTGAGCTCGTGATGTGTGGCGCCTAAATCAAGACGATAATTCGCAACTGTTTCAACACCGCCCAAATAATAACTGCGGTTGTTGTCACGCACTCTCAAATTACACGCGATGTTCCCTTTCAAACAGTCGAGACCCAGACCGTTCCTGGCGCCCGCCAGGGCGGCGGATAGATCCATATTGCCCGTTACCCCGCCCCTGAGATCGTTCAACTTTTGCCAATTCCTGTTGAATTCGCTGTAGTAAGCCGTCGTGACAATATCCAAATTCTCGGTCGGAGAAATGAAATAACGAGCAAATCCTCTAAAGTGCTCGGTTTCTATATTATCGAAGCGCGAGGCCGAATACCGCCGATAAGGATCTTTCCTGAAATCGTTGTCGCTCAAGCCGAGATAGGTTTCATCGGCATCCATATTCGAATAGCCGAACTTGACCTCGAGCTTTTGGTAGATATCCGTGTTGGGTTCCCAGGACAAACGCACCATCGGCTCGACCTGTTGAAATCCGGTTTCGTCGCCATTGCGGAAATCGGGTGTTTCATCAATAGTCTTGAACCCGTCCGAACCGCGGTAAAAGCCTTCTACCAAGTAACCGAAACGGCCGTTTTCCGTGCTCAAGGTATCGCCAACAAAACCGTGCGTTCTGACTTCGTTATAACTGCCGTAGAGAAATTTCAGATAGGCCTTGCCGCTGTCCGGAATCGGAGTTGACAAATAGTTGAGCACCCCGCCGGTGATATGCGGACCGTATTTGATTTGACTCGAGCCTTTCAAGACTTCAATTCCGCTCATGCGTCCGGCAGCGGGCGAAAAATATGCGGCGGGTGCGGAATAAGGTGCCGGCGCGGTTAAGACACCGTCTTCCATCACGGTAATCTTGGCACTTCGGGTCGTGTCGACGCCGCGGAAACTGATGTTGGGAAATAATCCGAAACCATCCTCCTCCCGGATGTTGACGCCGGGCACGCGACGTAAAATGCGGTTGACGTCGCTGTAACTTTGATCGCGAATTTCCGAAGTGTCGATGTATTGCGCTGAAGCCGGCATATCCCTGGCTTGCTCCTCGCTGCCTACGACCTGGATCGTGCCGAGGCTTGCCGGTGGCGCAGCTTGATCATCTGCCTGAACCTGTGACGCCAGGTTCACCGAAAGACAGGCCAATGACAATGGCCCAACGATTCGCTTGGATAGCAACATACCTTCCCCCAAAGGTTTTAATCAGTGCCTGCGCTAAGAAACTCGCTTAAACGGCATGGCTTCACTGTATATCTAAGATTAATGATAATCAATCTCTTTTTGAGAACTATTACGACGTTGAACAGTAAATCAATCTCTGATCGGAGAAGGGGGCTTTTTCCGGCCTCGTTCCTCAATCGGCACACGCGCGGGCTATGCCGAAACTCGGCAAGTTGTCGGGGGCAAACCGTCTCGCCGTGCGGGCCTGGTGCTGTGGTAAATTGACGATCGGCTGCTTTCTAAAAGTAACGATCCACCGGCAAAGCCGGTGGCTTTCGACGGCTGGCCCCTCAAAGGGGCCTGACCGCCATCGGGCAAAAGCCATGTCGTCACCCCGGCAGGGAAGGGGTCGACTAAAGGCCCGTTTGCGATTGGAGTGCCGGGGTCCAGTGACCACGGATGGTTTCGACCATTCACAATCCCTGTGAACTGGATTCATGCCGGGCGATCCTGCCCGGCACCCTTCGGGCGCGATGCGTGCAAACCGGCTGTCCTGCCGGTTTGTCCGGCACAAATTTGCCCGGAGCAAATTTGGACGTGCGCAGCACGGTCCGAAGGACGAACCCCAAGGACGGGGTGAGCAATCCCTGCCGGAAGGGGCGTTCTGGCGCTCCCAGAACGCCCGTTTGCGATTGGAATGACGGCCCAGCGAAATTGGGACAATACCTGACTCCCGGAAATGTCAAACTCTGCGAGTCCCCCGACAGAGCCGCACTGCCGTTAAGTTAAGACGAATGACGTCACCCCGGCAGGGAATGCCGGGGTCCAGACGCCAAGGACGGCAAAGGCCTCTCACTTCCTTGTGCACTGGATTTCGGCAATCCCTGCCGGAATGACGGCTTAACTTAATGGCATTGCGGCAGAGCCGGGGGTTTTCCCGCGATAAATAAACAAACAATGAATACCGTGTCTCGACACCTGCCGGAAAACCTTACGTGCGCCTGATCGGTTTTTTGTTGATGCCCGCCCTGCTTGGCGCGTGCGGTGGGGACAGGGAAAAAACCGTTCTCGAATTCTGGGCCATGGGGCAAGAAGGCGAGGTGGTTCAGTCTCTGATGCCCGAATTCGAGCGGCTCCATCCGGAACTTCAAGTCAAGGTTCAGCAAATTCCCTGGAGCGCGGCTCACGAAAAGCTGTTGACCGCCTATGCGGGCGACGCGATGCCCGATGTCTTTCAGTTGGGCAATACCTGGATTCCGGAATTCGTCGTTCTGAAAGCCGTCGACAGTCTTGACAATAGGCTGACGGCCCAACAACGGGAGGATTATTTCGAGGGCATCATCGAAACCAACGAAATCGACGGACGGCTTCACGGTCTGCCTTGGTATGTCGATACCCGCCTGCTCTTCTACCGTACCGATATTCTGGTCAAGGCCGGTTTTTCGGCGCCGCCCAAGACCTGGAACGAATGGCTCGCGGCGATGGCGGCAATCGCGGCGTTGCCCGGTGGAGACCGCTACGGGCTGCTCTTGCCCATGAACGAATGGCAGGTCCCGGTGATCCTCGCGCTGCAAATGGGGTCAGAACTGCTCCGCGACGAGGCCCGGTTCGGCAATTTCCGGAGCGATGCCTTTCGCCAGGCTTTTCGTTTTTATCTCGACATCTTCCGCCGGGGGTATGCACCCGCCGTATCGGAAGCCCAGATCGCCAATCTTTATCAGGAATTCGCCAGCGGCTATTTCGCGATGTATGTCACCGGGCCCTGGAATATCGTCGAGTTCGAACACCGGCTTCCGAAGTCCATGCAAGGCCGGTGGGCCACCGCGCCGATGCCGGCTCCCGATGAGAGTTATCCCGGCGTTTCACTGGCCGGCGGCGCCAGTCTCGCGATCGCCCGAAGTTCCAGCCGTAAAGATCAAGCCTGGAAGCTGATCGAATTTCTCTCCGAACCCGAACAACAGCTTGCCTTTTACCGTCTGACCGGCGACCTCCCCGCCCGCCGCTCCGCCTGGCTGCACCCCGATCTGGCCACAGCGACTCGCACGCAGGCCTTCAAGACGCAGTTGGAGCGGGTGGTGTCCACGCCGAAAATTCCCGAATGGGAACGCATCGCCAGCAAAATCGCCCATTATACGGAAAAAGCAGTGCGCGGCGAATTGACCGAGGAGCAAGCCTTAGCTGCCCTGGACAAGGACGTAGACCGGATTCTCGAAAAGCGTCGCTGGCTGTTGCGGAAACGGGCGCCATGAAAACCCCGCTGTTACCGGCGAATACCGCCTTCTGGTTCCTTGCGCCGGCCTTGATCCTGATCGTCGTCTTCTTTTTCCTGCCGGTCGCGGCGTCGCTGCTGCTCAGCTTTACCGATTTCGACATCTACGCCCTCGGCGACCACGAACGGCTGCGCTTTGTGGCGCTCGACAACTATCTTCGGTTGCTCGGCGACCCCTTGTTCTGGACCGCGCTCAAGAACACCCTGTATTTCGTGCTTGTAGGCGGCCCGTTGTCGGTGGCCGTGTCGCTGGGCGCGGCGCTCTTGGTCAACCACCGCCTGGTCCGGTTCAAGGGACTGTTCCGCTCGCTGCTGTTCCTGCCGGTCGTCACCACCCTGGTGGCGATAGCCGTGGTCTGGCGCTATCTCTACCATCCCCGCTACGGCTTCTTGAATTATCTGCTCGGACTGCTCGGGCTCGATACCGTCGACTGGCTGGGCGACCCCGACTGGGCCATGCCGGCCATCATCCTGATGGCGATCTGGAAGAATTTCGGCTTCAACATGATCATCTTCATCGCCGGGCTGCAAAGCATTCCGGTCCGTTTGTACGAAGCCGCGGTGATCGACGGCGCGAGCACCTGGCGCCAATTCCGCCACATCACCTTGCCCATGCTGGCGCCGACCTTCGTCTTCGTCACCGTCATCACGATGATCGGCTACTTCCAGCTTTTCGCCGAACCTTACGTGATGACCCAGGGCGGTCCCGCCAACAGCACCCTGAGCGTGGCGCTCCTGATGTTCCAGGAAGGTTTTCGCTGGTGGAATCTCGGCTACGCGGCGGCGGTGGCCTTCACGTTGTTTCTCATCATTCTGACGGGGACAGTGTTGCAGTTGAGATTGAGGCGACGGGAAATCTGACAGTGGCCGTATTTTCCGAAAAACCGATCAAGACACTGCTGCTTCACCTCGCGCTGATCGCGGCGGTGATCGCGACTCTGTTCCCGCTGTTCTGGATGGTTTCCGTGTCCTTGATGTCTTCGGCCGAGGCGAACCGGTTCCCGCCTCCGCTGCTGCCGGCAGCGCCGACGCTGGAACATTACCGGATGCTGTTCTCCCGCTTGAATCTCGCCGCCTATCTCCTGAACAGCACGCTGATCGCCACATCGGTCACCGTGCTCTCCCTGCTGCTCAATTCCATGGCGGGCTACGCCTTCGCCAAGCTGCGGTTCAAGGGACGCGACCGCCTGTTTCGTCTGCTTCTGGCCTCCATGGTGATTCCGGCGCAGGTCGCCATGCTGCCCTTGTTCCTGATGCTTAAAGAGATGGGGCTGGTGAATACTTACAGCGGCGTGATCGTACCCGGCATGGCGAGCATTTTCGGCATTTTTCTGATCCGGCAGTATGCCCTGTCGATTCCGGACAGCCTGCTGGATGCCGCCCGCATCGACGGCGCTGGCGAATTCCGGATCTACCGGACCCTGGTTCTGCCGCTCTGCAAGCCTATCCTGGTCACCCTGGCCATCTTCACTTTCATGGGCACCTGGAACGACTTCATGTGGCCGCTCATCATCCTGACCGACAGCGATCTTTACACGCTGCCGGTCGCTCTCGCCAATCTTCTAGGCGAACACGTGCAAGACGCCGAACTGATGATGGCCGGCTCGGTGCTCACCGTGCTGCCGGTGATTCTTCTGTTTCTCGTCCTCCAGAAGTACTACATCGAAGGACTGGTATTGGGAAGCGTCAAGGAATGACCTTGCGCCGTACGCCCTCGTGCGGCGTCAAACCGGCTAAGAGCGGTCAGGAAAGGCTCGGAAGTCTAGTTTGAATCCCGCCTGCACCAGTCTCGGCGAACCCGGCGATATGCCGCGGGTGCGATCAACGATGTAGTTCTGGTCGAAGAGGTTTTTCACGCTGACGAACACGTCGGTATTCAAGGGCTTGATCCGATACGTGGCCGCGAGCTTGACGATGGCGCAGTCCTCGATCTTGCCGAACTGCCCGCTCGGACTGGGCGTTCCATCGGGATTGACCTGCCCTTCCGCATTGTGGACATCGCTGAACTGATCGGCCATGAGCACCGTTTTCCAAGTGGAATTGGAAAAAGCGCAAAGACCGGAGCCGCATGCTTTTACCCCTTGCCGGGACAATTGCGTTCCAGATCTCGAATGACGGTCTCGAGCATCTCCACCGCCCACTCGACCTCCTTGCGTTCGATGACCAGAGGCGGTGCGAATCGGATGACGGTTTGATGGGTCTCGCGGGTCAGAATCCCGTGCTCCATCAGCCTCATACAGAACTCGCGGCCGGAGAAACCTGAGTTAAGTTCCAGACCGATGAACAAACCTTTGCCGCGGACCTCGCGAATCAGAGGGCTCCTCAAAGCGCGCAGCCCTTCGAGAAAATGGGCGCCGAGCTCGTCCGAGCGCTCGGCCAACCCTTCCTCGACGATCACATTGAGCGCCTCCAGCCCGACCGCCGCGGCCAGAGGATTGCCGCCGAAGGTGCTGCCGTGATGGCCCGGGCCGAAAACGCCCATCACCTCGCGGCTCGCCAGAAATGCCGACACCGGCAGCAAACCGCCTCCCAACGCCTTGCCGAGAATCAGGCCGTCGGGTTTCACGCCTTCATGCTCGGAAGCCAGGAATTTGCCGGTTCGGCCAAGCCCCGTCTGAACCTCGTCGCACAGCAGCAAAACCTTCCGCTCCCGGCAAATCCGGGCGCATTCGGCGAGATAACCCGCCGGCGGGACGACGATGCCGCCCTCTCCCTGGACCGGCTCGACCAGAAACGCCGCCGTGTTCTCGGTAATCGCATCGGCCAAGGCCGCGGAATCGCCGTACGGAATCAGTTTCAAGCCCGGCGGAAACGGCCCGAAGCCTTCGCGGTAGCCGGGCTCGGATGAAAGACCGACGATCGCGATGGTCCGCCCGTGGAAATTGCCTCGACAGGCGATGATTTCGGCGCTATCGGGAGCCACGCCCTTGACCTGATACGCCCACTTGCGGGCGGCTTTCAGCGCGGTCTCCACGCCTTCGGCGCCGGTGTTCATCGGCAGCGCCATGTCCTGTCCGGTCAGCTCGCAAGCCCTCTTGAGGAAAGGCGCGAGCCGGTCGCTGTGGAAGGCGCGCGAGGTGATGGCCAGCCGCTTCGCCTGCTCGGTCAAGGTTCGGATCAGGCGCGGATGGGCATGACCATGGCTTGCGGCGGAATAGGCGCCCATCATGTCCAGATAGCGTTTCCCTTCGACGTCCCAAAGGTAGACGCCTTGTCCTCGGGTCAAAACCACCGGCAAGGTGTCGTAGTTGTGCGCGCCATAGCGTTCGGTGATGCTCAGAACGTCTTCCGCTCGCGCGGCTCGCTCGGGAACCACGGCAGCCAGCAAGAGATCGCTGGCCAGATAGACCGTGGCACGGTTCCTATCGCGGGGCGGGTCGAATTCCACGATTTCGATGCCGAGAAAGTCCGGATTGCCCTGGAGCATGGCCAAAGCGCCGATCATTTCCTCGCCGGAAATGCCGCCCGCCACCGGCGTCGTGACCCCAGGCGCGTCCTTCGGATCGATGGCGTCGAGATCGAGGGTGACGCCGAAGCCGGCCGTATCGGATTGGACGATGGACAACGCTTCCTCCATGACATTGTTCAGTCCGCGCCGAAGGACTTCGCCCAAATAGAAGATCCGGACGCCGAGCCTTTCCAGCAGAGCATGCTCGGCCGGCTCGAAGCTATGGACGCCGATCAGGCAAACATGCCGGGGAAACAGCTTCGGGCCGAATCCGCCCAAATTCACCAGAGACGGTTCGCCGAAACCGAGGAGGCACGCGAGAGGCATGCCGTGCAATGCGCCGCTGGGGCTCGTCTCCGGCACATGGCTGTCCATGTGGGCGTCGATCCAGATCAGCCCCAACGGGCCTCGTTCGGCCAAAGCCGCCGCCGCACCAGTCCAGGAGCCTACGGCACAAGAATGGTCATCCCCCAATACGGCGAAAAATTCGCCGGCTCTCAGGGCGCTCTCGGTTTCCTGTGCCGCTCGTTCGCAGAGATCCGCCACCTTGGGCACCTTGTCCAGTATTCGGTGCGGATGGAGAATCGTTTGCCAGGCGGCCGAAACGCCCCGGCTTCTCAGCCTCCGATCCAAGCCCAGAAGGCGCAAGGATTCCGGCCCCGTTTCGGCGTCGCGGTCGAAGGCCACGCCGATCAGTCGTATCGGTTTTAAGGTTTTGTCGTCCATGAGAGATGATCCGGAAAGCATTGGAATAGCCTCCAATCTATCACACTCATGCCACTTCCCCTTAGAGACGATTTGCTGCACTCTGTTCCTTGTCGGAGACGCCCGCTGCGGCTTCCGCCATGGAACTATCATCGCGGGTGAGGTCCGAATTCGTTGGGCAACTCTGAGGTAGGGTCATGAACGACACGGCTTTCGAGCGAAGGGTCCGCGACATCGGCGAAAACCTTTACCGTTTGGCCGGAGAGTCGCCGCCGTCCTTATTCGACCCGCGGGGCCTGAGAGGGCGCGTGTTGATGCGGGCCATGCATGACGAAGGCTTACGCGCCGCGCTGTTCCAATTCGTCGACGTGTTGCCGGTACTGGAAACCGATCGGGAACTGGCCCGCCATTTTCAGAACTATCTGGCGCCTCATGCCGATCGGCTTCGGGGACTGTGGGGCCGCATGTTCAAGCTGGGGGGCCATTCCTTCAGCGGTTTTGCACTGCGCCGCGCCGTGTCGCGCCTTGCGCGTCAATTCGTTGTCGAGGAGCAAGAAGATCGCCTGAACCGAGCGCTGGATACCATCTCCCGGATACCCGCGGCCGTTACCGTCGACGCCGTGGGCGAAGCTGCCTTGAGCGAAAGGGAATGCGATATTTATCTGGGCCGATACTTGTCGCTGCTGGACCTTCTGGCGGCGAACCGCTTGCCGCTCGGACATCCGCCGATTCATATCTCCGTCAAGCTCTCGGCTCTGACCGCCCACTTCGATCCGCTCGACTACGCCGGCGTGCGCCGCCGGGTATTCGCCCGGCTGGAGCCCTTGGTGGCCAAGCTTCGCGAACTTGGAGCCGGCATGACGGTGGACATGGAGCATTACGAACTCAAGTCCTTGACGCTCCGCCTGTTCCGCGACCTGGTCGAAAGCGAGGGAGATGACGGCTGGCATCCCGGCATCGCGCTGCAAGCTTATCTTCCGGAGACCGCGGACGATCTCCGAGAACTGATCGACTGGGCGGAGCGGGAAAAACGCCGGATTTCCGTGCGTCTGGTCAAAGGCGCGTACTGGGACACGGAAGTGGCTCTTGCGGAGCAGCGCAACTGGCCGGTGCCGGTGTTTCTCGACAAATCGGCTACCGACGCCCAGTTCGAATCGCTGCTCGATCTCTTGTTCCGGCATGCAGATGCTGTCTATCCCGCCGTGGGCAGCCATAATCTTCGGAGTCTCGCCTACTCCATCGCGTCGGCGTCCCGGCAAGGTCTTTCCACGGCCGACTGGGAGGTCCAGATGCTGTACGGCATGGCCGAGCCCTTGCGCCACGCCGTCGCCGCATCCGACATCGCGCTCCGGGTTTATCTCCCCACGGGAGAGCTGATTCCGGGCATCGCCTATCTGATCCGGCGCTTGATGGAAAATACCGCCAACACGTCCATTCTGCGGCAAACCTATGTCGAAGGCGCCGATTTGGACGACCTTCTGGCGGCGCCCGACCCGCACGAACCCGGAACCGAAACACTTTCTCCCGCCTTTCTCAATGCCCCGTTAAAGGACTTCAGCCACGACCGGGTTCGCCAGGAATTCCGAAGGTCGCTGGCGGCGGTGCGTACGAAACTGGGCGCGACCTACCCGCTGGACATGGCCGGCGTTCCGCCGCAGGGCGCGGAGCTGGAAGTATCGAGAAATCCGGCGCGACCGTCCGAGATTCTGGGACATGTGGCGGTTGCCGATGTCACCCATGCCGAGCGCGCCGTCCGCAATGCGTACCGCGCATTCCCCGGCTGGCGCGACACGCCCGCCGCCGCTCGGGTCGCGCTGTGCCGGCGGGCGGCGGACATCATGGACGCTCGCCGCGGCGAACTGGCCGCCTGGCAGGTTCTGGAAACGGGAAAGAATTGGCGCGAGGCCGACGCGGACGTGGCGGAAGCCGTCGACTACTTGCGCTATTACCCCTACCGGATGGAGCAACTGGCCGGTTGGCGGCCCACCCGCTGCTTTCCCGGCGAGCCGAATCATCTTCGCTACGAGCCGCGCGGCGTCGCCGCCGTGATTCCGCCCTGGAATTTCCCTCTGGCGATTCTCACCGGCATGACCGCGGCGGCGCTGGTCGCCGGCAATACCGCTATCGTGAAGCCGGCGACACCCGCCAATCTCGTCGCCCACGGATTCAAGTCCGTCCTCGACCAGGCCGGTTTTCCGCCCGGCGTGTGCCAGCTCCTGCCGGGGAGCGGCGCAACGGTCGGGCGGTATCTGGTCAAGCATCCGGACGTTCATGTCATTGCATTTACCGGCTCCAAGACGGTGGGCCTGGAGATTCTTCGGGAGGCGCACACGCTCGCGCCGGAGCAACGGTACATCAAGCAGGTGGTCTGCGAAATGGGCGGCAAGAACGCGATCATCGTCGACGAGGACGCCGATCTGGACGAAGCGGTCGCCCAAACCTTGTACTCCGCGTTCGGCTACCAGGGCCAGAAATGCTCGGCCTGCTCCCGTCTCATCGCCGTCGGCCGGGTTCACGACCGGCTGGTGAAACGGCTGACGGAAACCCTCGACAGCTACGACTACGGTCCGCCGGAAGATCCGGCATTTCTTTTCGGACCGATGATCACCCGCGATGCGCAGCAGAAGGCCATGAGCTATATCGAGCTCGGCCGGACCGAGGGTCGCCTTCATTATCTCGGACGCGTTCCCGCGGACGGTTTCTATTGTCCGCCCGCCATAATCACCGGCATCGAGTCCCATCACCGTTTAGCGCGGGAGGAAATCTTCGGCCCCGTGCTGGCCGTGCTGCGCGCGCCCACCTTCGAGGCCGCGCTCACGCTGGCGCTGGAATCGGACTACGCTCTGACCGGCGGCGTTTTTTCGCGCCTTCCGGAACATCTCGATCTCGCGCGGGAACGGTATCGCGTCGGCAATTTGTATCTCAACCGCCGCACCACCGGCGCGCGCGTCGGCGTACAGCCCTTCGGCGGCACCCGGCTTTCGGGAACCGGCGTACAGGCCGGCGGCCCCGACTATCTCAAGCAGTTTCTGTGGACTCGGGTGGTGAGCGAGAACACGCTGAGGCACGGTTTCGTTCCAAACATCGAGTAGGTCGGGAATCCGTTCCCGACGAAGGTTGTAGGGCGGGTTAGCGTACTCGCGTAACCCGCCTTTTCGCGGCGTACGGCGGGTTACGGCCTGTCGGCCTAACCCGCCCTACCCAGCTCGTAGGGCGGGTTAACGGAGTGAAACCCGCCGTACGCCGCGAAACTTCTTGCAAAAATTAATCTCGAAAAATATATTCGAACCGGGATCTACTTTCCTCCGGCGCTTCCGGCAATGAATGCCGTCCCTGCGCCTATTCCAGGGAGGAAACCGCGGCCATAACCGGACGGTCTCGTAGGCCGCTCCCGATCTGCCAGACATGCTCAAGGAGAGAGTATGCATCGCAAGAAGGTAAGGATCGCCATCGTCGGCGTAGGCAATTGTGCATCCTCGCTGGTCCAGGGCGTCGAGTTCTACCGCAAGGCGAAGAACGGCGATGCCGTCCCTGGCCTGATGCACGTCAACCTCGGCGGCTATCACATTTCCGATATCGAGTTTTCCGCCGCCTTCGACATCAATGTGAGCAAGGTCGGCAAGGACCTGTCCGAAGCCATTTTCGCGGAGCCGAACAACACATACCGGTTCTGCGAAGTCCCCGAAATCGGCGTCGAAGTCCGCCGCGGCATCACGCTCGACGGCCTCGGCAAATATCTCAGGGAAGTCATCGAGGAATCGCCCGATCCGCCCTCAGATATTGCCCAGGTCCTCCGCGATACCGCCACCGACGTGGTCGTCTCCTATCTTCCCGTCGGCGCCCAAAAGGCTACCGAGTTCTATGCCGAGCAGGCTCTCGAAGCCGACTGCGGCATGGTCAACTGCATTCCCGTGTTCATCGCCTCGAACCTCCGCTGGCGCAAGCGTTTCGAGGAAAAAAACCTTCCTCTCATCGGCGACGACATCAAATCGCAGGTGGGCGCCACCATCGTCCACCGGGTGCTGGCGAATCTCTTCCGCGAGCGCGGCGTCCGGCTGGACCGCACCTATCAGCTCAATTTCGGCGGCAACACGGACTTTTTGAATATGCTCGAACGGGAACGGCTGGAGTCCAAGAAGCTCTCCAAGACCCGCGCCGTGACCAGCCAGCTCGACCATGCCCTGTCCGACGCCGAGGCCCACGTCGGCCCCAGCGACTACGTGCCCTGGCTCACCGACCGCAAGTTCTGCTACATCCGGCTGGAAGGCACGACCTTCGGCAACGTGCCGCTGCACGGCGAACTCAAGCTGGAAGTCTGGGATTCGCCCAATTCCGCCGGCGTGGTCATCGATGCGGTGCGCTGCGTCAAGCTGGCGCTCGATCGGGGCATCGGCGGAGCGCTGATCGGACCGGCCGCCTGGTTCATGAAATCCCCGCCCGAACAGTTCACCGATGCCGAAGCCCGTGCCCGTACGGAGGCATTCATACGCGGCAAGGCGCCGCGTTGACGGAGTCGCCATGATCGAACCCACCGAAACTCACGGGACCACCGTCTGGACCCGCGACCGCATCGAGCGGCGCGTCCGCGAGCTGGGCGAATGGTTCCACAACCTCGACCTCGACGGCGTACATACCGCTCCCGATCATTTCCTCGGAGATTATCCCGCCGTCAAGTGGCGGCAATTCGCCGACGCGCTTCCCGCCGATTTGAGCGGCCGATCGGTGCTCGACATCGGCTGCAACGCGGGTTTCTACGCCATCGAGATGAAAAAGCGCGGTGCCGAGCGGGTCGTCGGCATCGACTCGGACGAGGATTATCTGGCCCAGGCCCGCTTCGCGGCCGAGGTCAAAGGGCTCGACATCGAATTTCGCCGGCTGTCCGTCTACGACATCGCCGACCTCGGCGAAACCTTCGGTCTGGTGATCTTCATGGGCGTGTTCTATCACCTGCGCCACCCCTTGCTGGCGCTGGACCTGATCCACGAACACGTCGCCCGCGACCTGCTGCTGTTCCAGTCCATGCAGCGCGGCAGCCCGGAGATCGAGGCGGTAGGACGGGACTACGGCTTCGAGGAACGGGATGTCTTCGACCGGCCAGGTTTTCCCAGGATGCATTTCATAGAACACCGCTATTCCGGCGATCCCACCAACTGGTGGATTCCCAACCGCGCCGGCACCGAAGCGATGCTGCGCAGCGCGGGCTTCGATATCCTCGACCGTCCGGAGGAGGAGGTCTACGTCTGCCGCAGGACCGAACTGAACCTGGAAGACTGGGATCATCGGGCGGTCTATCCCTGTCGCGGGAGAAAACCGTAGGCCGGAATAAGCATTGGCGGTTTGCCGGGAACGGTATACCTTTCGAGCCTACGAAAAGTCGCCGGCGAAAAATCGTCGGTCGGCCGTCCCTGGCGGATGAATCCGCTGGATGGGGCATTGCGTCGGGAAGGGGCTGGCCGGCGCTCCCGGCCAGGCCGTTTGCGATTGGAAAGGATTCCCGACCTACACAGTGGCACGGTTGCAGGGCGGCAATCCCTCGCCGACGGCTCCACTTGGCCGACCGATGGCGTCGGGAAGGCTCGCCCTAGCGCTCCCAAGACGACCGTTTGCGACACCCCAAAAGGAACGAGGCTTTTGCGACCCGCTACAGCTTTGCGGAGGGAAATCATGATCGAAGCAGTGATGCTCTGGAACGAACCCAACAATAAATCCCACTGGGATTTCGAGATCGACCAGGACTGGAGTCTTTTCGCCGAAATGGTGAATCTCACGGCCGATGCCCTGCACGAGGAACATCCGAAACTCCCGGTCGTCCTCGGGGGCATCTCTCCCATCGATCCCTTGTTCATGGAACGGATGAAAAACTACGGCGTCATTCCGCGCATGGATGCCGTGGCCGTCCACGGGTTTCCGCTGGACTGGAACCACTGGCAGATTCACGAATGGCCCGACAAGCTGAACGAAATTCGCAGCGTCGTCGACGACAAGCCCATCTGGATTTCCGAGGTCGGCGTCTCCAGCTTCGGCGCCGAGGAAGTACAGGAATTCGGGCTCAAGCGAACCGCGGAACTGCTGCTGGAGCAGGCGCCGCGGATTCACTGGTACAGCCTTTACGACCTGCCCAGAGCCTGGCCCGCCACGACCCGTCACCGCGAGGCCGAAGGCTCGTCCTATTACCGCCATTTCTACATGGGCCTGCTGCGGGAAGACGGCATGCCCAAACGCGCTTTTCGGCATTTCTACGAGTATGCGCCGGAAATGGGCCTGTGCCAGTGGTTTCATTTCGAGGACCACCGGCTCGACGACGCCGTGCGAATCATGAAAGATTTGGGCGTCACCTATCTCCGTACCGGCCTGAGCTGGGCCGACCGTTTTCGGCCGAACGCACTCGATTGGTTCGACCGGCAGATGCGGGCGCTCGAACCCTTCCGGGTAACCGTAACCTACTGCTTCACCCCCGAGCACCGCGGCATCAACGCCCACCACACCAGCCCGCCGCAACGCGTGGAGGAATTCGCCGAATTCTGCGTCGAAATGACCCGGCGCTACGCGTGATGACCACGTTTCTGCTGATTCGCCACGGTGCGCATCTCTTGGGCGGCGACACCATCGCCGGCCGAGCGCCGGGCGTGCACCTCAGCGAACTCGGCCGGGACCAGGCCGCCGAGATGGCAGGACGCGTCGCCGGTCTACCGGTTTCCGCTCTCTACTCGAGCCCGGCCGACCGAACCCGCGAGACGGCCGAATTCTTGTCCGAACGGCTCGGCCTGCCGGTTCAACCCCTCGAAACCCTCCACGAGATCGATCTCGGCGACTGGACCGGAAGGAAGCTCGAAGATCTCCGCCGTCTGGAAACCTTTGGCCGATGGAATAGTTTTCGCAGCGGGACACGCGTCCCCAACGGCGAAGCGATGGTCGAGACGCAAGCCCGCATCGTCGGCGAAATGCTCCGCCTGCGCGAAAAACACCCGGACGACTGCATCGCCCTGGTGAGCCACGGCGACGTGATCAAAGCCGCTCTCGCCTATTTTCTGGGCGTGCCTTTGGATCTTTTCAGCCGCATCGAGATCGGACTGGCCTCGGTCAGCATCGTCGCCATCTTCGACCATGGCCCGTGGGTGCTTTGCGTCAACAATACGGGCAGCGAATTACCCATGCCTTACTAAGCGAGAATTCGAAACAGTTGCGACTCGTAGAAATCGCCGGCGCGAAGGAGCCGCCGCTGCTCGCTCGGATCGCTCATGCCGGCGCAGATCGCGCACTGTCCCAAGCGAAACGCGGCATAGGCCGCGCAGTAAAAGGCCAGCGTCCCCGGTGTAGGCAACTCGCCGCCCGCATCGGCGAACGCACTCAGCAAAGGCCGGACGGTTTCGCTATCGAGCCGCCATTCGACCGTCGCGCCCGCCAAGTCCCAAATCAGGGGCTGACGTCCGATTACCGTATGATCCGTCGAATGCCCGGCGCAATCGACCTTGATCAGCCTCCCGTCGATCGAGCGTATCCACTCCTCGGGTGCCAGCCGCCCATCGCCGTAGGCTGGCCATGGATGCTCCGGGACCAACCCGTTCCACCGTAGCGTACGCGTTGCCAAGGCCTCTCCCAGACTTTCCCGAGTGTTCCAGTACAACATCTCTTTGAGCCGCTCCAGCGATGTCCTTTGCTCGGAAATCGAAAGCGCGGTACCGGCCGCATCGACGATGTAGCGCCCGATTCGATCCAGAACAGCGGTATTGCATTGATCTATTTGAAGCGGCTTGCCTTCGATCCAGAGCCTCGCCACGAAACCGTGGGCGGAATCCAGAGGAGCCAGGGTCCATCCGCGTTGAGCCAGCCATGCCATGCTATCCCTGACCGCCTCCGCCCCGCCGGCCAGTCCTTCGAATTTCCACAGCACCGACGAGCCGTCACGCCGCACCACCCGATATTTGGCCCGCTCGAATGCGACGAACGCCGCCGGCCATTCCTGCTCATGCCGATAGACGGCATGCCGCCACATCCCGCCGCTCAGATCGTCCACCCGAACGGCCGGGCCGCTGCGATATGCCAGCTCTTCCGCTAGCGGCCGGCCCTGCCAAGCCATTTCGCTCGGCCCGACGACATACCTCGGCGTATCGCTCCACCACCTCCGCACGTCTTCGGTTCCGGCGTTTCCGGGGCCGCGGTCATGTCCCGGAAAAAAGCCGATTCCGGATCGATCGAGTCCCGCTTCGACCAGCGCTTGAGCCGCGGCCGCCATCGACGAGCCGGATAGCCCGGGCCCTTCGTCGACGACCAATCCGAAAACCGCTCCTTGAACCGCCTCGCGAGGAATCGCCGCGCGCCGCGCATACGGGTGCCCCGACGGCCTGACCGTCAGCCGTCGCACGTTCCATCCGGCTTGAGCCAGCTCCCGCGCCACCACCGCCGAAAGACTGGTCCCGATGCTGCGAATGCCGACCACCACCGCCCGCCGCGAATCGGAATCCGCATGATTGCGAACCCATAATCTCGCGGCTTGGGCGTATTGCTCCGGATAGAGCGCGTAGAATGCAAATCCTTCCGGCACTTTGACGCGCACCGTCAAGTCCGCCGGCAGTTCGAGTTGGGCGAGCGCTTCTTGGAGTGGCCCGAGATCGGAATCGTGGAGAAACGCGTCGGCGGCGAGATCGGTGACGCTCATGATGCGTTCTACGAGCGTGTCGTTTTCCACCCGGTCGGCCAGGGCTTGCTCCAGTTGTCCCGCGTCGATCAGCAGCCTTCGGCGGGCGTCCCGTCCTTCGCCCGCCGCATACTGTGGCGCCGTATCCGCTTGCCCATCCATTGCGTCGGGAAAGGATTCCCGACCTACTCGGCGGCATCGATCGGTAGGTCGGCAATCCTTTGCCGACGAATCCGTTCGATCCGGCGCATGGCCGCTCGCACGGTCGGCCCATTGCCGAACCCGGCCGAGCGTGGCGGTAACAGGCTCTTCGTAGCTTGGGTCGCCATAAACAATCATATTTTCTTGGACCGTGCCGCACATCGCTTTTCGCGCGCCATCTAATCGTTAAAGCAGGAACGGAACGCTATGGGGAATCCTAAGCCAAGGATGGGAATCCTGACCTTTCACCGCTGCATCAATTACGGCAGCTACTGGCAAGCGCGTTGCCTGGTGGAGGAACTACGCTCGCGCGGGCACGAGGCCGTGATCCTGGATCACGATGCCTGGCGGATCAAACGCGCCGAATGGACGTGCGCACTCCGCCCTGTCCTGCCGACGTCGGTTCCAAGCATGGACTACCTGCTCTACGGCTTGAAGCTCCTCAAGTTTCTCCGTGCCATTTCCAAGCTGCCGCGTTCGCCGCGCTTCAACCTCGAACATGCGAGCAATCTGGAAAGCTTCGATCGGGTGATCGTCGGCAGCGACGAAGTGTGGAATCTGAGACACCCCTGGTATGGCGGATGTCCACTGTTCTTCGGCGCCGGCATCGGGGCACGGCTGGTTTCCTATGGCGCCAGTTTCGGCAATTACGACGCTTCGCAAGAACTCGAACCGGCTTGGGCGGATCGACTGCGCAGGTTCGAGGCGATTTCGGTTCGCGACGACAACTCCCGCGCCATTATTCAAAACGCGCTCGGCTTCGAACCGGAATTGGTGCTCGACCCCTGTCTTCAGTTCATGCCGAGACCGGAAGGAATCTGGCGCGGGCCGGATCGGCCTTTCGTAGCGGTCTATGGGCACAATTTCTCCGAGGCATTCGGCCGAAATGTTAGGCGCTGGGCCAGATCGCACGGCTATCCGATGGTCAGCCTGGGCTATCGGAACGACTGGGCCGATCAGCAATGGATCACCGCCGGTCCGCAGGATTTCGCCCATGCCATGGCCCGTGCGGAAGCGGTAGCGACCAACTTCTTCCACGGCTGTATTTTTGCCCTCCGCCATGCCAAACCTTTCGTCTCCGAGCGCTCCCCGTACCGGTCCACCAAGATCGAAAACTTGATGGCCATGATCGGCGGAGAAAAGCGTCTACTATCGGAAGATTCGACGGCGACCACTTACGACGTCTGCCTGAGCGAACTTTTGGATTCCCGGATACTCGACCGGGTCGATCGGCTCCGTCGACAGTCGAACGAATTTCTCGATCACGCATTGGATTGACCGATGCCGACCCCAGCCGATCGACAGACCTTCAGTCCGCGGGACATCGTGGATTCTGATCTCTGCATCGGCTGCGGCAGTTGCGTGGCACGGGCGAATGCCTTCGCCTCGCGGATGGAGCTGGACCGGTACGGGCAATATAAGCCGACAGGGTCTCCCGAATGGCTGCGCCGCAGATCCTCGGAGTTCGCGCGAATCTGCCCGTTTTCGCCTGGTGCAAGGGACGAGAACGAGCTGGCCGAGCAGCTTTTTCCGGATGCCGGCCGGCACGATTCCGCCGTGGGACATTTTCGAGCCGCCTACGTGGGTTACGTGGCCGAAAAGGACTTCCGCGAGCGTGGAAGCTCGGGCGGCATGGTCAGCTGGGTTTTGGCGGAATTGCTGCGCAGCGGGCGGATCGACGGCGCGGCGCATGTCGCGGCCACGGACCCGAAGCGCGACGGGCTGTTCTTCCGTTATCGGATCTCGCGCACCGAGGACGAAATCCTGGCTGGCGCGAAGTCGCGCTATTATCCGGTGGAATTATCGGACGCGCTCGGACTCATCCGGGCGAATCCGGGACGCTATGCCGTGGTCGGAGTCCCCTGTTTCATCAAGGCGGTACAACTCCTCCGCCGCTATGATCCCGTGTTTCGCGAACGCATTCGGTTCACCCTGGGGCTTTTCTGCGGCCATATGAAAAGCGCCCGTTTCGTGGAAAGCTTCGCCTGGCAAATGGGTGTCTCGATGGACGACATTTTAGATGTCGAATTCCGCCATAAGGACCCCGATCGTCCGGCGAACTGGTACACCGCTCAATTGACGCTCAGGAACGGGCAAGTGGTACAGAAGGACTGGTGGCATCTGGCGGACGGCGACTGGGGCGCCGGTTTTTTTCAGAACTCGGCCTGCAACGCCTGCGACGACGTGGTCGCGGAAACGGCCGACATCGCCTTCGGCGATGCCTGGGTGGAACCTTATTCATCCGACGGGCGCGGCACGAATGTGGTCATCGTCCGCTCGCCGGAAATGGAACGGCTCGTGACGACCGGGTTCGAACAAGGCCGGCTGCACCTGACGCCGGTCGACGCCCGGTTCGTCGAACAAACCCAGGCCGCGGGTTTTCGGCAGCGCCGGGAGGGTCTCGCCTATCGACTGAGTTGGCGGCGTCCCGGCGTGAAGCCGAGCAAGCGTGTACCGCCGGATTCCCGAGGCCTATCCGCCCGAAGAAAACTGATTTACCGGTTTCGCAGCCTGATCACGGCCTGGAGCCATCCGGTATTCCGGTTCGCCCGTTTGATCCGCCGGCCGGGGCTCTATATCCGCTGGGCGCGTCTGGCGTTGGCGATCTATCACGGTTTGGCCTATTCCCGGGGCTGGCTTGGCGCAATGATCGACCGATGGGGGCAACACTAAGGAGACTACGTATTACGTATAGAACATTTCGGTCTTCTGTTTTTTTCCCGTTATGGCGCGCCCGAGCATCGCCGGCTTGAGTCGGAACCGCCCGAAGGGGCACGCGAGGGATCGCGTGCGGCGACAAAGGCACACGGACGTGCCTTTTGTCGCCCCCGGATCAAGGCGGCGAAGCGCAGGATCAGCGCGCCATCCGGGTGCCCTTTCTTTGGGTTACTTTGGATTTGCGCCTGTCCTGGCGCAAACCCTTCGGGCGCACTTCGCGCGTCCAAATTTGTTCCCGACAAATTTGTCTTTGGGCAAGCAAAGACAAACTCGCCGGGAGCGAGTTTGGACAGCCAAAGGCTGGCCCGAAGGGCAAACCCCATGGATAGGGTTTGCAAAAGTAACTCGCCAGCGGGGCGAGACCCGCTCCAAAGCAGTCGCCGCGATCAGCGGCACCTTTTACCAAAGCGACTAATGCGAAAAGAAATCACAACCCCTCACCCGTGCTGCAAGCGCCTGGCGCTGAACACGTTGTGCACCTGGCCGATCTTGTCCAGCACCGAGCTGAGCTGTCCGGGGTCCGATACCTCGGCCGTGATCCTCATGACGACCGACTGATCGTCCCCGTTGGTCTCGCTGTGGGTGCGCACGATATTGATATGTTCGTGCGCCAGAATATGGGTGATGTCCTTGAGCAGCCCCTTTCGATCCAGCGCCTTGACTTCGAGCTCCACCGGGAACGCTTCCGGCTCCGTACCCCAGGCCACGTCGATCAGACGGCTCATCTTGCGGGGCGGCAACTGAATGATGTTGTCGCAATCCTGGCGATGGATGGCGACGCCCTTGCCCACCGTTACATAACCGATGATCCGATCGCCGGGCTTGGGCTCGCAGCAATGGGCGAAATAGGTCAGAAGGTTGCGGACTCCCTGGATGGTCACCTCTTCCGATGCCTTGCCCGTCGCCGGCGGCAAGGGTTTTTTCGCCGGGGGAGCCGCCGGAACCTTCGGCTGCCATTCCGGAAGCTTCAAGGCATTGGCCAGTTGGGCCGGAGCGATGTCGGCGCGGCCGACGGCCAGCAGCAGATCGTCCCCGCGCGGCAAATGGAAATGCCGTGCCAGCTCGTCCAGATCGACTTCCTTGATGCCCAGCTTCTGCCGCTCCCGGTCCAGAATGGATTTCCCGGCGCGAAGATGCTTTTCATGATCCTGCTGCTTGAACCATTGGCGGATCTTGGTACGCGCGTGGCCCGTCCTGACATAACCCAGGTGCGGATCGAGCCACCCGAGGCTCGGACCGCCGTGCTTGGCGGTGAGAATTTCGACCTTTTCGCCGGACTTGAGCGAATAGGTCAACGGCACGATACGTCCGTTGACCTTCGCGCCGCGGCAGCGGTGCCCCACCTCGGTGTGGATGTGATAGGCGAAATCCAGCGGCGTCGCTCCTTTACTTAACCGGACCACCTGCCCTTTCGGCGTCAGCACGAAGATCTGGTCCTCGAACAGTTCGGCGCGGAAATCCTCCAGCATCGACTGATCGTCGTCCCTGCTTTCCAGCAGGCGGCGCAGGGCATTGATGCTGCGATCGAGAACCGCGTCCTGCTTGCCGCCTTCCTTATATCGCCAGTGAGCCGCGACACCGTATTCGGCGAAATCGTGCATGGCCTGGGTGCGAATCTGAACTTCGACCGGCCGGCCTTCGGGTCCGATCACCACCGTGTGCAGCGATTGATAGCCGTTTTCCTTGGGGTTGGCGATGTAATCGTCGAACTCCTTGGGAACGTGGAGCCAGCGGCCGTGCACCAGACCGAGCACCGCATAACAGGTCGCAACATCGTCGACGATGACCCTTACGGCGTGCAGGTCATACAGCTCCTCCAGGTCCAGCTCCTTGCGCTGCGTCTTCCGATAAATGCTGTAGATGTGCTTGGGACGGCCGTAAACCTTGGCGTGGATATGGTTCGCTTCCAATTCCTGCCGCAGTATCTCGATGAATTGACCGACGAAAGCTTCCCGCGTGGCGCGGTTGGTCGCCAACTGGTTGGCAAGATCGCGGTATTTGTCGGGGTTTAGATAGCGAAAAGCGAGATCCTCCAGCTCCCACTTGAGCTGCCCCACGCCCAGCCGGTTCGCCAGGGGCGCGAACACGTCCAGGGTTTCCATGGCGATCCTTTGGCGCAACTCGCCGTCCTGATTCTTGAGCAGCCGCAAGCGCTGCAGACGATAGGCGAGCTTGACCAGCACCGCACGCACGTCGTTGACCACCGATAAAAGCATGCGGCGCAAGAGTTCCGCCTGGGCGGGCTCCTTGATTTCGGTCGGACGGTATTCGTCGAAGGTGTTGAGCCAATTGACCTTCTGCACCAAATCGGCGACGGTCTCCCCGAATTGGGCCTTGATGTCGGCTTCCTTGAGCGTATCGCGGAGATAAGGATCGCTCAGCAGCGCAACCTGCAGCGTGAGCCCATCGGCCTTGATCCCGAGGAGAATATCCGCGACGTCGATGCCGCGCGGCCTGACGATCGTATCTTGATCCCGCGCCCTGCGGGCGAGGTTCAGGGCCTCGGCGATCTTGCCGCGTTCGGCCCCGCCGGCAGTAGCCATCAGCCGCGCCTCCAAGTCATCGATAGCGTGAGAAGAGATATCAGAGCGAGACAGAGAATGCTTCATGAAAATCCGTATAAACACACAAGGTCGAGCAAGACAAGCAAACGGCGCACCAGCGCCAAAGACTACTCAACCCCAGACCATCACCCGATTGCCTCCCGCACGCTTGGCCATGTACATCGCACTATCGGCCTGGAACAGAAGGTCCTCGCTGGTCGCGCCATGACGAGGATATTCCGCGATCCCCATCGAGAGCGTGCTGGTTAATACTTGGTCTTCATAAACGATGTGTAATTCCTGAAACGCCAAACGCCAGGATTCGGCACGCTGAGCCGCCGTCAACAACGGAGCGCCCGGCAGAATGGCCACGAATTCCTCGCCGCCGAAGCGGCAGACGATATCCTCGCTGCGCAGGTGGCGCAGCAACAGTGCTGCCAGTTCCTTCAGGACCAGATCCCCCGCCGGATGACCATAAGTGTCGTTGAGTTGCTTGAAATGGTCGATGTCGATCATGACCAGACTGAGCGGCTGATCTTCCCGGGCCGATCGTGACAACTCGCGCCTCAGGGTCTCTTCCATGTACCGCCGGTTGAACAGCGACGTCAGCGGATCGCGTACCGCCAAATCTCTCAGTTTTTCCTGCAATATCCGGTTCTCGGCCAATTGCGCTTCGAGCCGCTCGTTGCTGGCCTGCAATTTATCTTCCGCCAGCTTGCGATCGGTAATGTCGATCAGAAAAGTTAAAATCACGGATACCGTATCTTTCCCGTCCCGCAGCATGCTCGCGGACAAATCGCCCCAGAATACGCTTCCGTCCTTTCGGACCAAACGCTTCTCTCCCCGGTATTGGTCGACTTCACCGCCCAAAAGCGCCTCGGCTCGTTCGCGCGATACGAAACTGTCTTCCGAGGAAATGAGATCGCTCGGAGATAACGCGCTCATTTCGTCGGCGGTGTATCCGAACAGTTCCAACCAACGCCGATTCACCTCGATAAACCGAAAATTCGTATCCAACAAAGCGATCCCGACGGCCGCCTGGTCGAACACCCCCCGCCACAAAGCGATGTTGGAACGAAACTCGGCTTCTTCCGGCTGGGGTATATAGGCGGGCACATCGATCAAGGACAACACGGCGATAGGCTCGCCGTCCAGCTCGGCCGCGCTTGCGTCGATCGAATACTTATGGTGTTTGTTCGACGCGTTCTTAAGAAGCGCCTCCGAACGGACCGTCTTCTTGTCAGAGCACACCGATTCGAGCAACTGCCGCAGAGCATTAGGGTCGTCGAACAGCACCGACGCATCGAGTCCGGGTTTGACGGTATCGCCGAAAAGTTCGCGAGCCGGGCGATTGAGAAAAAGCAGCTTTTGATCGGCCAGTCGAATAGTAACGAGCGGAACAGGAATTTGGTCGCTCCAATCGGGAATGGGATTTGGAAACTCGGAATTCAGCACAAAATCCTGTGGGGCACACATCTGATTAACGTCCGTAAGACAAACCGACTCATCGCTAGTTCTTCAGCCAACCGATAACCAAATCCTATGCTCGAATATTAGCAAGGGCTAAGACGAACATCCACCGCGTTCCTCGACGCACACCGGATTAAAGACATCGGACCTTCGGCTGTGGCAGAATCCGCAGCGGCCGAACATCTCACGGTAATCCGTCATCGGCGCGACTCAATCCGGACCGCCAGCGGGCCGGGGGAGCCGGCTTCAGCGAATATTCGGGAGGCGCTCGATGTCGCATTTTTCCGCTATCACAGTTTGGACTAGCGGTTTTGGCATACCGATCAATTCGCCATCGATAACAGCGTAGACTCATCGATTGTTTCAGCGGATTTACGCAGCCGTCCCATCAACGCCGCTTCAGACGGATGCTTATACCAAGCAAAGCACCGGAAAAGAATTACGCACGGGATAAGCATCACATTTTCGGCAAGACGCGAAAATGCCGGGAACGGGTACCGCCCTTTCAAGGGGGCAAGACCGGCTTATTCCAGTCTTAGATCAGTCATCTATTAAAAAAGGGGGGAGAGGATATGAGCGAATCTAAAACAAGTGAAAACCGGCCCAGGATCGTGGTGGTCGGCGGCGGCGCCGGCGGTCTGGAACTGGTTACGCAGCTCGGCAAGAGCCTTGGCCGGAAGAAGGCCGATATCACGCTGATCGATTGCAGCCGCACTCACATCTGGAAACCGCTGCTGCACGAAGTGGCCGCCGGCACCCTGGATTCCCACGACGACGAACTGGATTATCTAGCCCAGGCGAGCAGCAACGGTTTCCGGTACGTATTGGGCCGCATGGACGGTCTCGATCGCACCAACAAACAAGTCCATCTGGCGGCGATGGTGAACGAAAAGGGCGAAGAAATCATGCCGCCCCGCACCCATCCCTACGACATGCTGGTCATCGCCGTGGGCAGCATCTGCAACGATTTCGGCATCACCGGCGTGGCCGAACATTGCCTGTTCCTGGATACCACCGACCAGGCGGAACAGTTCCAAAACCGGCTGCTGGAAGCGTATTTCCACGCCCACGCCACCGGAGGCGTCAAGGAAACCGGTCAATTGGACGTCGCCATCGTCGGCGGAGGCGCCACGGGCATCGAGCTGTCCGCCCAGCTTCATCAGGCCACACGGCTATTGAGCGCCTACGGGCTCGATAACGTGAAGCCGTCCGACCTCCAGATTCACATCATCGAGGCCGCCGACCGATTGCTCCCGGAACTGCCCGAGCGCCTCTCCAAATCCACGCTCAAACAGCTGGAAAAACTCGGCATTCAGGTCCATCTCGGCGAGCGCGTGGTGGAAGTTACCAAGGAAGGCATGAAGACCCAAAGCGGCCGATTCATCCCGGCGGCGCTGAAAGTCTGGGCTGCCGGCGTCAAAGCACCCGATTTTCTCAAGACCATCACGGATCTCGAAACCAACCGGATCAACCAGGTCGTGGTCCGCCCCACCCTGCAAACCACCGTCGACGACGACATCTTCGCCATCGGCGACTGCGCCGCCTGCCCTTGGCCGGAAAAAAACTCCACCGTTCCGCCACGCGCCCAATCCGCCCATCAGCAAGCCACCCTCGTCCTGAAGAATCTCCGTCGAAAACTGGAGGGCAAGCCCATGCTCACCTACCGATACAAGGACTACGGCTCGCTGGTATCGCTCGGCAAATACAGCACCGTCGGCAATCTGATGGGCAATCTGATGGGCACCGTGATGATCGAGGGCCTGATCGCCCGGCTGGTTTACCTCTCGCTCTACAAGATGCACCAACTGGCGCTATTCGGACCGATCCGGGTCAGCATGCTGATGGTCTCGGGATTCTTCCGGCGGAGATTGAGGCCGAAGATCAAGCTGCATTGAGCCTCGTCTATAGGATGTGCTGACGAAGGAAGGGTCGCGACTAAAGCGACCGTTTGCGATTGGAAGCGCATCGTTCGCGATTGATGCGGTTCACTTCGGTCACCACATCCTACAAACTGACTTGTAATCAAGAAACGAGAACGTAGGATGCGGTGAGGCACAAACCGCATCCTACAATCCGGGAACCACGCACACCTGCTCGCAAAGCGGCAAGCGTATTACGAATTCGCTGCCTTTGCCGAGCCCTTCGCTTTTGACTTCGACGTTTCCCCCGTGCATCTCGATGATTTTCTGAACGATCATCAAACCCAGTCCGAGCCCGCCTTGCGCTCGGTCCAGCGTTCTCGCGGCTTGGGTGAATGCATCGAAAAGATGGGGCAGTAATGCGCTGGAGATTCCTTCGCCGGTATCGCGGATGGAGATGATCGCTTCCCCGTTCTCGGCGACTGCGGCAAGCCAAATTCTGCCGCCTTCCGGCGTGTACTTGGCAGCATTGTCGAGAAGATTCGAAACGACTTGAACCAAGCGCACGTGGTCACCTTCGAGATACACCGGCTCTTCGGGCATCGCGACCGAAAGCGTGTGGTGTCTGGACTCGATCAGCGGCTGACTGGTTTCGACAGCCTGGTTGATGACCGTCACGAGATCGACCAGAGTGATTTGAAGCGTGAGTTTGCCTTGTACGATTCGCGACACATCCAACAGATCGCTCACCAAGCGAGCCAGATGATCGACTTGCCGGTCGACCACATCGCGCGCCCACCGCAGATTGGGATCGGGAGTATCCAGCTTGCGCATCAGATGAACCGCATTCCGGATAGGCGCCAGCGGATTCCGGAGTTCGTGTCCGAGCATGGCGATGAATTCGTTCTTTTGCCGGTCGGCATCGCGAAGCGCTTCCTCCGCCTGTTTACGGTCGGTAATGTCCCGCAACACCCCGATCATGCGCACCGGAGTGCCATGGGCGTCATAGTGGAAATCTCCGATCGACGAAACCCATCGAACCGAACCGTCCGGCCAGACAATGCGGAAATCGCAGTCATAGCGGGTGTGACCTTCCCTCGCCTCGTCGACGGTGGCCGCGACATGCGGCAAATCCTCCGGATGTATCCGATCGGAAATCATTCCTTCGTCCATCACCGTCTCCTTGGGCGGGTAGCCAAAAAGCGCGGCATGACGAGAATTCCCCACGACTTTCCGGCTGCCGAGATCCCAATCCCAGGTACCCATCTGCGCGGCATCGATCGCCAATCGGTACCGCTCCTCACTCTCCCGCAACGCCTGTTCCCGCTTGACGCTTTCGCTGATGTCCATAACCACCACCGCGGCGCCCGCGATGCGACCGGTAGCGTCGCGGATGGGTGCGGCGCTGTTGTGAACAATGGCCCGAGCGCCGTCGAAACGCAGAATTTCCATCAGCTGCCCGACGACCGGCTCTCCTTTTTTCAAGACTTGCGCCGGGGCCCAATCCTCCGGCCGGACGCGCTCGTCGGTATCCACCCACCACGCTTTAAAGACGGCATAATCGCTGACCGACCGTACGGGCGGACACGGCCCGCCCCAAACCTGATCGACGGCTCGGTTGGTGCCGATGATGCCGCCTTGTGCGTCCAGGATGGCCACACCCACGGGCAAGGTTTCCATGATGGCTTCGAGCCGGCTGCGCTCGTTCACGACCTCGGTATGCGCCGCGTTCAGCGCCTGTTCGGCCCGCTGGCGCTCGACGATTTCCCGCTCGAGTCGTTCCTTTTGCCGCAGCACCTCGAGGAGCGCCTTTCGTTCTCCGCTACGCAGAAGCGAAACCATCAGGCTGAGCACAGCGCCCACGCTCAACAGCAGCAAGGTTCTGAGCCACTCCCTTTGTTCCACGATCTGCCATGAATGGAGAGGCTCGATCAAATAGAAGATACTCGCCAAGGTGCTCAACACGGTGGCAAAAAGTCCCGCCCTAAAGCTGCCGTACCAGGCCGCAAGCGCCACTCCGAGCAGGAAGAGAAGCAAAGGAGGCGATCCCATGAAAAGCGGCAGCAGGAAATACTGAACGATCACTATGGTTGCTGTCGCCAATGCCGCTACAACATAGCCGTTACTCAAAATCCGTCTGATTGGAAATCTGTGCAAGGAGGTAGCCCTTATTGATCCGAATCTCTTCGGATGAAATCGAAACCGTAAAATCGACTGCCGCGGAAAATACGATACCTTGACCGAAACCGCTATAACAAAACTGGGACATCGGTCAAAGGGTCCCGGTGCGGCGTCGTTTTCACCCTCTCCCAGAGGGAGAGGGTGAAAACTGCGCGATCGCCCGGCCGCGACGATAAGCCTGATTGAGATTGCCGTCCGCTTTGGGGTAACGTAGTTCCATGATTCTCGATCGATTTCACCCAGCTGTCTCGGCTTGGTTCCGGGACGCCTTCCCCGCGCCGACCGAATGCCAGACCGAAGCCTGGGACGCCATTAAATCCGGCTGGCATACGCTGATTGCCGCGCCCACCGGTTCCGGCAAAACCCTCGCGGCGTTTCTGGCCGCCATAGACGATCTGGTTAGGGAAGGCGAAGTCTTCGGTTTGCCGGAAGAAACCCGCGTGCTCTACATCTCGCCGCTCAAGGCGCTGAGCAACGATATCCACAAGAACCTCGAAGCGCCGCTGGACGGAATCAACACCAGGCTATTCGAACTCGGCTCGACAAACGTGGCGATTCGCTCCCAGGTCCGCACCGGCGACACCCCGGCACTCGCTCGGGCGGCTATGAACAAGCATCCGCCGCATATTCTGGTGACCACTCCCGAGTCGGTTTATATCCTTCTCACCAGCGAAGGTGGGAGGCGAATGCTGAAAACCGTTCGGACGGTGATCGTCGACGAAATCCATGCGGTGGTGGGCAGCAAGCGCGGATCGCACCTGGCCTTGTCGCTGGAACGGCTGGAACGACTGGTCGAGCACCGCCTCACCCGCATCGGTCTCTCCGCAACCCAGAACCCCATCGAATCGGTCGCAAGCTTTCTGACCGGCGGGACCAATTGCCGCATCATCGATACCGGCCACCGGCGCCGACTCGACCTGGCCATCGAGCTGCCCGATTCGCCGCTGGAGGCGGTGCTCTCCCAGCAAGCGGCCAAGGAAATCTACGACCGCATGACGACCTTGATCGAGGCGCACAAGACCACGCTGATCTTCGTCAACACGCGCCGCATGGCGGAACGGGTGGCTCGCGCCCTGAGCGAACGGCTGGGCGAGGAACACGTCACCTCGCACCACGGCAGCCTGTCGCGGGAGCAGCGGCTTTCCGCCGAGCACCGGCTGAAAACGGGGAAGCTGAAAGCGCTGGTCGCCACCGCCTCCTTGGAACTCGGCATCGACGTGGGCGACGTGGACCTGGTTTGCCAACTGGGAACCACCGGCTCGATCTCCACCTTTCTGCAGCGAGTGGGCCGTTCCGGGCACTTTGCAGGAGGTCTGCCCAAGGGCCGGCTGTTCCCGGCCAGCCGGGACGATCTCATCGAATGCATCGCTCTGATCGATGCGATACGACGAGGCGATCTGGATCGCTTGATCATGCCGCAAAAGCCCGTGGATGTCCTGGCTCAGCAGATCGTCGCAATGGTGGCCGCGGCGGACTGGTCGGAGGACGAGCTTTACCGCACCGTGTGCCGCGCGTTTCCCTACCGCGAACTGAGCCGGCAAGAGTTCGACGAAATCGTCAAGATGCTGGCGGAGGGCTTCAGTACCCGGCGCGGGCCGCGCGGCGCCTATTTGCACCGGGACGGCATCCACAAGCGCTTGCGGGCCCGGAGAGGCGCGAGACTCACCGCCGTGACCTGCGGCGGGGCGATTCCGGACAACGCCGAATACCGCGTGATCCTGGAACCCTCCGGGGAATTCATCGGCACCGTGGACGAAGATTTCGCCATCGAAAGCCTGGCCGGCGACATTTTCCAGCTCGGCAACGCGAGCTGGCGGGTCTTGCGGCTCGAAGCCGGCACCTTGCGCGTGGAGGATGCCCGACATCAGCCGCCCAATATCCCGTTCTGGTTCGGCGAAGCGCCAGGGCGGACTCATGAGCTGTCTTACGCGGTGGCGCGGCTCCGGCGGGAAATCGAGGAGCGCTTGGAAAGGCCGTTCGATACAGGCTTTGTAGGCCCGGATAAGAACCTGAATCTACCCGCCGCCAATGCCTTTCTCGAAAAGGAGGTCGGCGTGTCGTCGCTGGCCGCAGTGCAGGCCGTCAACTACCTGGCCGCGGCCAAGCTGGCCCTAAGCACACTGCCCACCTTGGACACCCTGGTGTTCGAACGTTTCTTCGACGAATCGGGCGGCATGCAGTTCATCATTCACGCGCCCTACGGCAGCCGGGTCAATCGCGGCTGGGGACTCGCCCTGCGCAAGCGCTTCTGCCGTACCTTCAACTTCGAGCTGCAAGCCGCCGCCACCGAGAACGCCATCATCCTGTCACTGGGCGTCTCGCAAAGCTTTCCGCTGGAGGACGTCACGCGTTTCCTGAACGCCAACACCGTGCGCGATTTGTTGGTGCAGGCGCTGCTCGCGGCCCCGATGTTCAACGTGCGCTGGCGCTGGAACGCCGTCTGCTCGCTCGCGCTCAAGCGCTTTCAGGGCGGCCGTAAGACGCCCCCCTATCTCCTCCGCATGCAGGCGGAAGACCTCGTCACCTGCGTGTTTCCCGACCAGCTCGCGTGCTTCGAGAACATCGTCGGCGACCGGGAGGTGCCCGATCATCCGCTGGTCAACCAGACCGTGCACGATTGCCTGACCGAAGCCATGGACATCGACCGGTTGATCGAGGTGATCGGCGGGATCGAAAGCGGCGCGATCCGCGTGGTGTGCCGCGATCTGACCGAACCCTCGCCGCTCGCCGCCGAAATCGTCAATTCCAAGGTTTACAGCTTCCTCGACGGCGCGCCTCTGGAAGAGCGCCGGACCCGCGCGGTGGCCAGCCGCCGCTGGCTCGATCCTTCCGAAGCCGCGGACCTCGGACGTCTCGACCAGGCGGCCATCGACCGGGTGCGGCAGGAAGCCTGGCCCGAGGCCTCCAACGCCGACGAGCTGCACGACGCCTTGCAGATGCTGGGCTTTCTCCAGCAATCCGAAGCGGAAATCGGCTGGGAAGCATTCTTTCGGGAGTTGAAGCTGCAAGGGCGCGTGGCGGAATTGCATGTAGCGAGCGGCAACATTCTTTGGATTGCGGCCGAGCGCTTGCCGCAATTCCAGGCGGTGTATGCGCAGGCCGATGGCTCCTCGTCGGCTGGCATCGGTTATGCGGCACAACTGCCGCCGGAGTATCTGGAGCAAACCTGGACGCCGGAAGACGCGCTGAAGGAAATCGTCCGCGCGCGCATCGACTGCACCGGGCCGGTCACGGCGGCGGAACTGGCGGAAGCCATGGCTCTTCCCGTCGGCCGCGTCGAGTATGCTCTCCTGGCGCTGCAGAACGAAGGCTTCGTCCTGCGCGGGTCGTATACGCCAGGAGCCGGCACGGAAGAATGGTGCGAAAGGCGCCTTCTGGCGCGCATCCACCGCTACACCATCAACCGTCTGCGCCAGGAAATCGAACCGGTGCCCAGCGCCGATTTCATGCGTTTCCTGTTCCGCTGGCAGCACGTGCATCCCGAAAACCGCATGCAGGGCGCGCAAGCCCTCGCGGCGGTCCTGGCCCAACTGGAAGGCTTCGAGGCGGCCGCGGTTGCCTGGGAAGGCGATGTGCTGCCGGCGCGAATTGCCGATTACGACCCGGCCTGGCTCGACGCCCTGTGTCTTTCGGGCAAGATTGTCTGGACCCGGCTTTCCGCCGCCAAAGGCGGCCAAGGGCCCGTCAAATCCTCGCCCATGGCGCTCATAGCCCGGCGTCATCTATCGTACTGGCGGCAGTTCGCCGTTCAAAGCGAGTCAACCGAGCTGTCGCCCGCCGCACGGCACGTAGCGGATATCCTGAAAACCCGCGGCGCTCTCTTTTTCGAAGAACTGGCGCAGTGGACAGGTCTACTGCCGACCCAGCTGGAAAACACGCTGGCGGAACTGGTGGCGCGCGGGTGGGTCGCCTCGGACAGTTTCATGGGGCTGCGCGCCCTGCTGATCCCCGAGCAAAAAAAGCAGCGCTATCGGGGACTTTCCTTCGGAATGGCGGAAGCCGGGCGCTGGACGCTCGTGCAACCGCCCTTGCTACTCGACGAGAACGCATCCGAGTCGGCCGATCAGGAAGCCGTCGAGCATATCGCCGGCACACTGCTCAAGCGCTATGGCGTCGTGTTTCGGGCGCTGTTGGCCCGCGAGACCGTCGCGCCGCCCTGGCAGGATCTCCTACGCATTTACCGGCGTCTGGAAGCGCGCGGCGAAATACGCGGAGGACGCTTCGTGGCCGGCCATTTCGGCGAGCAGTTCGCCCTGCCCGAAGCCGTGGAAGCCCTGCGCGCGGTGCGCAAGGAGAAAGACACCGAAACCTTGGTCACGCTCAGCGCCGTCGATCCGCTGAATCTCGTCGGCATCGTCACGCCCGGCGCGAAAATCCCCGCGCTCCCGGGCAATCGCGTGCTGTTCCGGGACGGCATCCCGACAGCCCTGCACGCCGGCAAGGAAACACAATTCCTGGTTTCGGTGGAAAAACACCGGGAGTGGGAGTTCAAGAACCGGCTGACGCAAAGGACCGTCCCACCGCAGCTGCGGGCTTATCTCGGCTCGGCGTCATAGGATATGGCCGAACTCCATTGCCTCAGCAATTACAGCTTCCTGCGCGGCGCCTCGCACCCGGAAGAGCTGGTCGAAACGGCAGCCCGCCTCGGCTATACCGCACTGGCGCTGACCGACGAATGCTCCCTGGCCGGAGTGGTAAAAGCTCATCTGGAGGCGCGCCGTCACGGCTTGAAGCTGATCGTCGGCAGCGAATTCCGGTTGGAAGGATCGGTTCGACGCTCCAATCGCAAACGACCTGGCCGGGAGCGCCGGCCAGCCCCTTCCCCGGACGACCGTTTGCGATTGGAAGGGTCGTCCTGGCGCTCCCGGGACGACCGTTTGCGATTGGAAGACGGGCTCAAGCTGGTGCTGCTGGCCACCGATCGGGAAGGCTACGCGCAGCTTTCCGGCCTCATCACCGCAGCCCGGATGAATGCGCCCAAAGGCCATTACCGGCTGGACCGCCTCATACTGGAACGACACCCGCTGGACCATTGCCTGGCGCTATGGCTGCCGGGCGAAACGCCGCAACCGGAACAAGGCGTCTGGCTTAAGGAGCGTTTTTCCGGCCGTCTTTGGATCGGCGTGGAGCTGTTCCTGAGCGGAACGGACCGGGAACGGCTGAATCGCCTTTGCCGGCTCGGCAGCGATCTGGGACTGCCTTTGGTGGCCTGCAACGATGTGCACATGCACAGCCCGGAACGGCAGCCTCTGCAAGACACGCTCACCGCCATTCGCCTGAACCGGCCGCTTTCCGAGCTCGGCTACGCGCTGTTCCCGAACGGCGAGCGTCATCTCCGCCCGCTGTCCCGCCTGGCCCGGCTCTATCCCCCGGAGCTGCTGGCGGAAGCCGTGCGCATCGCCGAACGATGCCGGTTTTCGCTCGATGAACTCCGCTACGAATATCCGGCCGAACTGGTACCGGAAGGCCATACACCAAAGAGTTGGCTGCGTCATTTGACCGAGGAAGGTGTCAGGCGCCGCTGGCCTGACGGCGCTCCCGACAAGGTGCGGCGGCAAATCGAACACGAACTCTCTTTGATCGCCGATCTCGCCTATGAGCCCTATTTCCTCACCATTCAAGACATCGTCCGCTTCGCCCGCGAGCAGAGCATTCTCTGCCAGGGTCGCGGTTCGGCCGCCAACTCGGCGGTCTGCTATTGCCTAGGCATCACCGAAGTCGATCCGGGGCGTCTCGATCTTTTGTTCGAGCGCTTCATCTCCCGCGAGCGGAACGAACCGCCCGACATCGACGTGGATTTCGAGCACGAGCGGCGCGAGGAAGTCATCCAATACATCTACCGCAAATACGGCCGGCAGCGCGCCGCCCTGGCCGCCAGCGTCATCACTTACCGGACCCGCAGCGCGGTGCGCGACGTGGCCAAGGCGTTAGGCTTCAGCCGCGAGCAGATCGACCATCTGGCCGGAGCCGCCCATTTTTTGAGCGGCGACGGTGTGGATACCGAACGCCTCCAAGCCGCCGGCTTCGACCCTAAGAATCCGAAACTCCGCCTGCTCGCCGGATTGGTCCGGCAATTGCGCGGCTTTCCGCGCCATCTGTCGCAACACACCGGCGGCTTCGTCATCGCGGCGGACGCCTTGCCGCGCTTGGTGCCGGTGGAAAACGCGGCGATGCCTGAACGCACCGTGATTCAATGGGACAAGGACGATCTGGAAGCGCTCGGCCTGCTCAAGGTGGACGTTCTCGCCTTAGGCATGCTGACCGCCATCCGCAAGGCGCTCGATTATGTGAGCAACTGGCGCGGTGAAGCACTGAGCCTGGACCGCATTCCGGCGGAAGATCCGGCGGTCTACGCCATGCTGCAACGGGCCGACAGCCTTGGGGTGTTTCAGGTGGAATCCCGCGCCCAAATGGCCATGCTGCCCCGCTTGAAACCCGAGAACTACTACGACCTGGTCATTCAGGTGGCGATCGTGCGCCCTGGTCCCATTCAGGGCGACATGGTCCACCCTTATCTGGCGCGGCGCAGCGGCCGGGAACCGGTCACTTATCCCGGTCCCGACGTGAAAAAAGTGCTCGAGCGCACCCTGGGCGTCCCGATTTTCCAGGAACAGGTGATGCAGATCGCCATGGTGGCCGCCGGTTTCAGCGCCGGCGAGGCGGACCAGCTCCGCCGCGCCATGGCGGCCTGGCATCGGCGCGGCGGTCTGGAGAAATTCCAAAGCCGTCTGATCGAAGGCATGCGCGAACGCGGCTACAGCGCCGAGTTCGCGGAGCAGATCTACCGGCAGATTCAGGGTTTCGGCGAATACGGCTTTCCGGAATCGCATTCCGCCAGCTTCGCCTTATTGGTATATGTTTCGGCCTGGCTGAAATGCCATCATCCCGCCGCTTTCACCTGCGCGCTGCTCAACAGCCAGCCCATGGGCTTTTACGCTCCCGCCCAGCTCGTTCAGGATGCGCGCCGTCACGGCGTGGATGTCCGCCCAGTCGACGTGCGGTACAGCGATTACGATTGCACACTCGAAGGGTCGCCCCCCGAACCGTCCGCCCTCCGCCTCGGCCTGCGCCTGATGAAAGGTTTGTCGCGGCAAGGCGCCGAAGGCATCGTCGCCGCCCGGCTGGAGAAGCCCTTTGCCGATGCCGCCGACCTGATCGCCCGCGCAAAACTCGACCGCCGTGATTCCGAAGCATTGGCCGCGGCCGATGCCTTGCACGGACTCGCCGGCCACCGGCATCGCGCGTTTTGGGATATGAGCGCGCACGAACGCCCCACGCCGCTGTTCGGCCAGCCGGCGTTCGACGAGGGCGTGCCCTTGCTGCGTCCGCCCCGCGAGGGCGAAAACATCGTCGCCGATTACGCGTCCACCGGACTCACCCTGCGCCGCCATCCCTTGACTCTGCTGCGTTCCCGGCTCGCCGCACGGCGCCTGCTCAGTGCCGAGGAATTGCGCGCACTGGGCCACGGATGCTTCGCGCGCACCGCCGGCCTTGTCATCTGCCGGCAGCGCCCGATGACCGCTTCCGGCGTCATCTTTCTCACCCTCGAAGACGAAACCGGCCAGACCAATGTCATCGTCTGGCCCAGCCTGGTCCAGCGGCAGCGCCACATCGTTCTGCAAGCGGGACTCCTCGCCGTGCACGGCACGGTGCAGGAAGAAGACGGCGTGTTGCACCTCGTTGCCGGCCGGCTGGAAGACTTGAGCCACTGGCTGGGTAACTTGAGCGTGCCCTGCCGGGATTTTCATTAGCCGGCTGAATCTGCGACTTTCGTGCTATCGTAGACGATCCATTTTCCCGTCTCTTCGAGCACCTCATGAACCCACGAATCGCGACCCTGATCGAAAACATCCAAGCGCTCGAAGAGGAACTCGAAGCCGAACTGGCCAAACATAGGGAAGAATTCCGGATCAAGCTCCGCAACGGAAGGATCGATTATGCCCACGAACTGTTGCGGGAACACCGCAGACTCAAGGCGAGCCTGACCAAGTACATCGTCAGGGCCAACCCGCTCACGCTGCTCACCGCGCCGATCATTTACTCATTGATCGTCCCTTTCGTCCTTCTGGATCTGGCCGTCACGCTATACCAGGCGGTTTGCTTCCCGATTTACGGCATTCCTAAGGTAAAACGCGGCGATTACCTGGTCTTCGACCGAGGACGATTGGCTTATCTGAATCTGATCGAAAAACTCAATTGCGCGTACTGTTCCTACGGTAACGGCCTTCTCGCGTACGTCCGCGAGATTGCCGCCCGCACCGAACAGCACTGGTGTCCCATCAAACACGCGCGCCGCATCAAATCGCCCCACTCCTCATACGGCCGGTTTCTCGATTACGGCGACGCCGAGACTTATCGGCGAGAGATAGAAAAAACGAGAAGAAATTTCGGCAACGAAAAATCCGATCAGCCGTAGCCAGTCAATCGGACCGGCCGCCACCTCGAGAATCTATAGACATTCCTCATTAACCACCCGATCCTCGATTGTTAGAATGCTCGTTTCATCGCCCACTGCTGAAAATTTGCATTTGAAATCCTTACATCTCGTACTCGCCTTGTTAGCTGTTATTCTCCCCGGTACCAGCCACTCGAAGGCCGAATCGGGCGTTCATGAGGCCGTCCGGCGTCTTGAAGACGAATGGGCGGAGATTTTTTACCGCCTGCCGCCATCTGAACATGCAGAGAAGTTCAAAGGCCTTCTGGCCAGGGTTCATGCCGTGTCCGAGCAGTACCCCAAAGAAGCCGATCCGCTGGTTCTGGAGGCCATCGTCCTCTGCACCTACGCCGCTGCGGACGTCGGTTTGAGCTCGCTGAGCAGGGTCAGCGAGGCCCGGGAACTGCTCATCAAGGCGATAGACATCGATCCCCGCGCCATGGAAGGATCGGCTTATATCACCCTCGGCAATCTTTATTACCGGCTTCCCGGCTGGCCAATCTCCTTCGGAGACGACGATTCGGCCCGTCAATATCTGGAAGCGGCTTTGAAGCTATATCCGAACGCCCTGGATTCGAATTATTTTTACGGCGACTTTTTGTTGCAGCAGGGCGAGTATGACAAGGCCCTGCCTTATTTGGAAAAAGCCGAGAAAGCACCGATTCGGCCTTACATGTTGCTTTCCGATGCCAAATTGAAGGAAGAAGTCCGTGAGGCACTGATAGCCGCACGCGAAAAGCGGGACGAGCACGGGGATTTCTTCCAGGGCTTTTTGACGTCGTTTTTCGGTAACGATGCTAAAAAGCCCTGAAACGATCATGTCCCGAGGCCTGACCCACTCCATCATCGTTAAGACTGTCTTATGTCCGACAACTCCGATTTTCTGCAGCGCTTGCCCGAACCGCTCAAACAGCCGGTAGCCTCGGCTTGGACCGCGTTTTCCGCACACTCGGCGCACCTCGGAATCGAACTCGACGAGTTTCCGGACAAGATCAAAGGCTCTTTGGGTCCGGTCTGGGCCGCGAGCCCTTTCGTCGCCGAACAATGCGCCCGCCGGCCGGAGCTCCTGCAAGACTTATTGGAATCGGGCCGGCTGGTGAACTCGACCGACGAGGAAACCTGTCGCGGCGACCTGCGACAGCTCCTGGAAGGCGTAGCTACCGAAACGGAGTTGATGGCCGTTCTGCGCCGCTTCCGTAACCGGGAAATGGTGCGCATCGCCTGGCGCGACATTGCCGGCTGGGCAAGCCTGGAAGAAACCCTCCGGGATTTATCCGCGCTCGCCGACGTGTGTGTACAGGAAAGCCTGGACTTTCTTTTTCGCCAAGCCTGCGCCGCCAAGGGAACGCCGGTCAACAAGCAAGGCCGGCCGCAATCGCTGGTCGTGCTGGGCATGGGCAAGCTCGGCGCCTTCGAGCTGAATTTCTCGTCCGACATCGATCTGATTTTCGCCTATCGGGACGACGGGGTTCTGGCGGACAAGCGCGAAACCAGCTACTGCGAGTTTTACACCAAGCTGGCGCGCAATCTGGTCAAGGTGTTGGACACCCAGACCGAGGACGGCTTCATCTTCCGCGTCGACCTGCGCTTGCGCCCGTTCGGCGACTCGGGCCCCCTGGTTCAGAACTTCTATGCCTTGGAAGCGTACTACCAAAGCCAGGCGCGCGAGTGGGAACGCTACGCCATGGTCAAGGTGCGCCCCATCGCCGGCGATATCGAAGCCGGACGCGAACTTCAGGAATTTCTCAAGCCTTTCGTCTATCGGCGTTATCTCGATTACCGAACGCTCGGCGAATTGCGCGAATTGAAGCAGAAAATCTCGCTGGAACTGCAACGCAAGGACCGCCAGGAAAACATCAAGCTCGGTCCGGGCGGCATTCGGGAAATCGAGTTCATCGGCCAGGCATTTCAACTGATCCGCGGCGGACGCGAGAAACGCCTGCAGGAGCGCCGCATCCAGGTCGTGCTGGAAACCCTGGCCGATCTGGGCTTGCTGCCCAAGCCCACGGTCGAAAAACTTCAGGAGGCCTATCGCTTTCTCCGCACGGTCGAAAACCGGCTGCAACAATACGCCGACAGGCAAACCCACGATCTTCCCACCGGCCCTGTACAGCGGCTCAGCCTCGCTTTCGCGATGGGCTTTTCCGCCTGGGAGAGCTTCAAAGCGCGCATCGATGCGGTGCGCCGGGAGGTTCACGAGGTGTTCGAACAGGTCGTCGCGCCGGTCAAGGCCGAGGGCCGAGACTTTTTCGCATTGAGCGGCGATCGCGAACAGATTTACATGGCATTGCGGAATCTCGGCTGGCCTACACCTGAATCCGGGGCAAAACTCATCGAGACGTTCCAGACTTCCCACGCCATCAAGAATCTCACTCCGAGGGGCGCTTCGGAACTCGCTCGCCTGATGCCCATGCTACTCCGAGCCACGGCCTCGACCGAACAGCCCGAAAATGCCCTGGAGCGGATTTTCGCGCTATTGGAGGCCATCGCTAGCCGCAACGTTTATCTGACCCTTCTGGCGGAGAACCCGCAAGCTTTGTCGCAGCTCGTCAAACTGGCAGCGGGCAGCCCCTGGATCACCAACTATATCGCCCAACATCCTCTGCTTCTGGACGAATTGCTGGACCCGCGCGCGCTTTACACGCCGCTGTCGAAGGCGGAACTGGAACGGGAACTGAGCCGGAAGCTCGACTCGATCGATCCCGAGGATCTCGAACAAATCCTGATCGGCCTGCGCCAGTTCAAGCAAAGCAGCATTTTGAGAGTCGCGGCAGCCGATTTCGTCGGCGCCATTCCGATCATGGTGGTCAGCGACTATCTCACCTATATCGCCGAAGTGCTGGTGAACGAAGTCATGCGACAAGCTTGGCGACTGACGGCCGCGCGGCACGGCGTTCCTCCCGGCGCAAGCGTCGACCAAGTCGGCGGTTTCGGCGTAATCGCCTACGGCAAAATGGGCGGGCTGGAACTCGGCTACGGATCGGATCTGGATCTGGTCTTCCTCTATGACGGCGTCGACAGCGCTCTCACCAATGGCGAGCGGCCGGTCAGCACCGCCGAGTTTTTCGCGCGGATGGGCAAGCGCATCATTCATCTTTTGACGGCGAATACCCCCGCGGGCATTCTCTACGAGGTGGATTTGCGGCTTCGGCCGTCCGGAAGTTCCGGTCTTCTGGTCAGCAGTGTCGACGCGTACGACACCTACCAAATGGATAACGCCTGGACTTGGGAGCAGCAGGCGCTGGTAAAGGCCCGGTTCGTCGCCGGAGATCCCGAAATCGGCGAACGGTTCGGCACTATCCGCGAGAAGTCTCTGTGCCGGGAGCGGGATACCGAAACCCTACGGACCGAAATTCGCGAAATGCGCGAAAAAATGCGCGCCAATCTGGCAGCAAAAGACCCCGACGTGTTCGATTTGAAGCAAAGTTTCGGCGGTATCGTCGATATCGAGTTTATAGTACAATTCGGGGTTCTTTCGCGTGCTCACGATTGCAATAAACTGACCGAGTGGACCGACGTGGTACGCCTGCTGGACTCTCTCACGAAGGCCGGTTTTTTAAGTTCTGACGATGCCGGACTATTAAGGCAGGCCTATTGCCTTTTCCGTGAACGTACCCACCGGCTTGCGCTGCTTGAAGTGCCCGCGCTGGTTCCGGCCCATGAACATTTCGAACTGCGTTCCCGCGTGCAGCAGATTTGGCGGAACGTGATGGAACGCTAAGCTTTTCAATTCACTGGTAATTTCGGAGAACGACTGATGGCGATGGATGACAGAGACGGCGTCATCTGGCTCGACGGCGAGTGGCTGCCCTGGCGAGACGCAAAGGTTCACGTGCTGACCCATACCCTACATTACGGCTGCGGCGTATTCGAGGGTCTTCGGGCTTACAAGACCGACCGGGGCGCGGCGATCTTCCGCCTGCGCGACCACACCGACCGACTGTTCCGCTCCGCCCACATCATGAACATGAAGATTCCTTTCGACAAGGACATCCTCGACCGGGCGCAATGCGAAGCCGTAAGCCGGAACGGCCTGTCCAGCGCCTACATCCGGCCGATGTGCTTCTACGGTTCCGAAGGCATGGGCCTGCACGCCAAGGGGCTCAATGTACATGTCATGATCGCCGCCTGGGAATGGGGCAGTTACCTCGGCGCCGAAAACATGGCGCGCGGCATCAAGGTCCGCACCTCGTCCTATACCCGCAACTCCGTCAACAGCGTCATGTGCAAGGCCAAGGCGAACGGCAACTATCTGAATTCGATCCTGGCCGTTCAGGAAGCCGTGGAAGCGGGCTGCGACGAAGCCTTGTTGCTCGATCACGAGGGTTACGTAGCCGAAGGCAGCGGCGAGAACATCTTCATCGTGCGCCGCGGCAAGCTCTATACGCCGGACCTGACCTCGGCGCTGGAAGGCATCACCCGCGAAACCGTCTTCACCATCGCCCGGGAGAACGGGCTGGAAGTTGTCGAAAAGCGGATTACCCGCGATGAGGTCTATGTCGCAGACGAGGCTTTCTTCACCGGCACCGCCGCCGAAGTAACCCCCATCCGGGAAGTGGACGGGCGGACCATCGGCGAAGGCGGACGCGGACCGATCACGGAAAAGCTGCAAACTCTGTATTTCGATTACGTGCACGGCCGCCGTAACGACCATCAGGAGTGGCTCAGCTACGTGGGCTGATCAACCCTCAGCCGTACTTCGGGGCGGGATTTTCCCGCCCTACCCCACTTTGCTAACTAGGCAACTGCTCACCCCAATAAAGCTCGTAGGATGTGCTGAACGAAGTGAAGCGCCCTTCGACCGGGCTCAGGACAGGCATCGTTCGCGATTCCGTAAATCCGTGTGCGGCACCCTGCGGGCGGCTCCGCTTCGTTTACCCCGGCAACTGCCCACCCAGATAGAGCCCGTATCTGAGCAACACCGCGCCTTGCAGCAGAAAATCGAGCGGCGCTTCGATCAGATTTGCCCACCCTTCCGTTTCAAACACGCCGTCCAATCGGCGCCCTAGACGTTCGCCGAACTCTCGTGCCAAGAAATGCGAACCGATCGACAAGGCGATGAGTCCGAGAAGCATCGAAGCAGGCGGAAAATATTTCATCGACACCTCCGGATACCGCCAGTGCAACAGCACGGCTCCGAGGACAGTGATCTGAAGCGATGTCACCATGCCTCTGTACTTGCCGAGCACCGGCAGCCAGGGCAAAAAGACCGCCAGCACGAAAGCCAGATTGAACAGATCCGAGATCGGCCTGGCTCCGGCATGGAGATTTCGAACGAAATCCGGCTCCCCGGCGCGTCCGAACTGGTGAGGGTATACGAGAAGGACAAATCCGAGGGCAAGTGCGGCATGAACGAACGGCGGTCCAACCCGTGCGGCGATTTCGCGGCTTAGCGGAACGCCCTCCAGTCTAAGTTGCAGCCTGTCGAGCAGAATAAACATCGGCACATGCAGCAAGGCCGCGGTCAGTAAGGGCAGCCAGTAGTTCGGTTGGGAAATCGCCCACCAAAAATCCATAGACTTCTCTCGCAACAAAAAGGGGCTGTTAAACAGCCCCTTAATCAGCCGGCATTCTTTATCAGCGCAGCAGCAAGAAGAACGAGCCGTTCCCCCGCTGGAGATTGAGCAGCAGTTCGCCGCTGCCGTTTGCGGCGGCCTTGAGCTCCTTCAGATTGCCCACCGGCTGGCGATTGGCCATGACGATGACGTCGCCGGGGCGCAAACCGGCCTGGAAAGCATAGGAGGCGGTATGGATCTTTTCCACACGCACGCCTCGCACCGCTTCGTTCGGCTCGGTATTGGCGAGCAAGGTACCGGAAAGCTTCGGATGGATCTTCTTGCCTTCCTCCCGAGTGATCTTGGGCTCGGCAATCTTCGCTTCACGGACCATGGTTTCACCTTTGTGCAGAACTTCGATCGAGACTTTGTCGCCGATCTGCTGCAAACCGATGGCGTTTCGGACGTCCATGCTGTTCCTCACGTGGTGGTCGTTGATCGCCAGCACGATGTCGCCCGGCTCCAGCTTGGCCTTGGCAGCGGGGGAATCGGGCTGGACGCCGGTAATGACGGCGCCTTGGGTTTGGGTAAGGCCAAAAGCTTGCGCCAATTCAGGGGTCAAGTCCTGAACCGTTACGCCGAGCAAACCGCGCCGAATTTCACCATGCTCGATCAGGGCGGTCATGATACTGGTCGCCATATTGGCGGGAATGGCAAAGCCGATACCCACATTGCCCCCGCTCGGCGCCAGGATGGCGGTATTGATGCCGATCAGCTCTCCGCGCAGATTGACGAGCGCGCCACCCGAGTTGCCGGGGTTGATCGAGGCATCGGTCTGGATGAAGTCCTCATAACCTTCGATGCCGAGCCCGGACCGGCCGAGCGCGCTGATAATGCCGGAAGTTACGGTTTGTCCCAGTCCGAATGGATTGCCGATGGCCACCACGAAATCGCCTACCTGCAATTGACTGGAATCGGCGATCGGTAGTTCGCTCAAGTTCTGCGGCTCGACCTTGATCACGGCGATGTCCGATTCCGGATCGGCTCCGATCAATTTTGCATTGAGATGACGACCGTCATTGAGCGTCACCGTGATCTCATCGGCTTTGTCGATGACGTGATTGTTGGTGAGGATGTAGCCGCGTCGCGCATCGACGATCACGCCCGAGCCCAAGCTGGAGGTTTCGCGGCGGCGGGGTTGATTCGGGATATCGAAAAAATAGCGGAAAAACGGATCGCGCAACAAAGGATGCTCGGCTTCTTGAATTTGCGTACGCGTCGAAATATTCACCACAGCCGGCATCGCCTTCTTCAGCATAGGCGAAAGGCTAGGCAGGGGTTGGCCATCCACGCTGGTCGGCCAGGCCGCATACGCTGCATTCAGAAATAACAGCAGACCGGCCAAAAAAAGCGGAAGCAATCGACGGTTATCGCTCATTCGTTATACCTCGGTCGTTTCAAGAAGATTGAATGGCCCGGATCCTTGGCCAACGATAATTGATAGACATCACAAAGTGCTTACGGAGGGATGGTCTATTATATGGAAGCGTAGGAAAACCGAACAACAATGCTATCGGCTCGGATGCCGGAAACGATCGATGCTCGAAGTCCACAAATTCGAATACTCTAGCAACACGAACATGCCCCCTGCCTTGAGCGCCTCTGATGCACAGGAATTGCGCCGCCTGATTCCACTGAATACGCTCTCGGATAGCCGATTCGAGCAGCTCTGCTCACAGATCCGAATCGATGAGGCGCCGAAAGGCTCCATTCTCTTTCGACAAGGAGAAACGAAGAACGAGTTCGTGTACCTGTTGAGCGGCACGATATCGCTGCAGGCAGGGGGAGTCGAAATGGATTCGATCAGTGGCGGCACGGATACGGCCCGATTCGCCCTGGCCCACCAGATTCCGCGCAAAGTTTCGGCTGTTGCGAACGATACCGTCAGATACGTCAGGATCAAGCCGGAAATCATAAACCAACAGGAGGAACTCAACCGAGACGTGCCTACGTACAAGGTCAGCGACATTCCGGAGGAACCCACGCGCGACTGGATGACAGCGCTGCTCAAGTCGCCGCTCTTTCAGCGCCTGTCTCCGGCGAACATTCAGGCCATTCTTCGCAGTCTCGAAGAAATTGAAGTCAAAGCGGGCGATGTCATTTGCCGTCAAGGCGACCCCGGCGACTTTTATTACATCATCAAGAAAGGACGCTGCGCCCTAACCCGCAAGCCGTCGCGGCTCGCCAAAGAGATCAAGCTGGCCACGCTAAAAATCAGCGATACCTTCGGCGAGGATTCCCTCATTTCCGGAGACCCGCGCAATGTGACGGTCACTATGGTGACCGACGGCATTTTGCTGAGACTGGACAAAGCCAGTTTTATCAAGCTCCTTAAGGAACCGGTGATATCTCATGTCGACTTCGAAACCGCCCAAAGAATGGCCAGTCGCGATGCGGTATGGCTGGATGTCCGAGCGCCGGATGTCTACGAGCAGGGCCGCTTGCCGGGAAGCCTTAATATTCCGTTCTTTTCACTGCGGGTGATGCTTCCCACCCTGAACCGGCAAGGCAAATACCTTTTGGTTTGCGAAGACGGACGGCTCAGCGAGGCTTCCGCTTTCCTGCTAATTCGGTACGGCTTCGAGGCTCACGTGCTGGCCGGCGGTATCGGCAACGTGCCACGGGATCACTTGGTCGTCGAAGCGACAAAATGGTCTCCCTCCCGCTCGTCGACCGCCCCAACGTACTCGGCATCTCAGCCGGGGCAGTCCGATTTGACAACATTCGAAATGGACACTGACATCGCCCAGGATTCAACTCGACAAGAAGGGCTATTGTCCGGTCTGTATGAGACGGCGGACTACGAAGGCGGCCGAACCGAAGATTCGGAAGAAACCCGAACCACTCTCGATACTGCCCCGCTTGCGGAGCCAGCGTCTCGGGAGAGCGAATCGCTCGGTCCAATTTCTTCAATGGACCATGCACCGACATTGGATGCGCTACTCTCCTCTGAGCGGAAGAAAAGCCGGGATTCGGAAGACCAGTCGGCCGCATTGCAGCGCCGGCTGCGGGAACTCGAAGCAACAATACAAGAAAGTCTTTTACGGGAACGGGATCTCGCCGAGCGTTTGGCGGCATCCGAAAACACGGCCGCAGAAGCGGTTTCTCGAACCCATGCGTTGGAAAAGCAGTTGACCAAAGCCGGCGATATTGTTTCGTCTGTCGCATCCGTCACAGAAAAGTATCAGCAGGCTGAAGAGCGATTGCTAAAGGCCAAGGGAGAGATCGACTCTTTGAAGGCAGAACTCGAAAAGGCTCGCGAACTGGCAAGCGATCGAGAAGCCGCGCTACTATCCTTGCGCGAAAATTATGAGCTCCTCTTGGCGGAACATGCCAAAAATGCCGGAGCTCGAAACAATCCCGAGTTGGACACCGTGCGCCGCCAGCATGGCGACGAACTGATGGCGCTGCAAGCCAGACTGCGTGACATGGAGGAGGAAGGCAACCAGCTCAGAGAGGCACTTCAATCGGCCCGGACCCGGCTGGCCGTTATGGAATCCGCCGCGTCCGCAGCGCAAGCGGGCAATGAGGATCAGAAGAAGAAACTACACTTCGAATTCGCCGTCACATTCCCGGTAACCCTCGTGATAACGTTGTTGCTGACGGCGCTTGTCTTTGGCGGGCTATTCGGCACGGCATCCGGCCGAAAATTCCTCAGCCGCTTGCTGACGCAAACCAGTCAGGCATCCCCCGAGCGTATCCCGCCCAACCCGATGTCCTCCGCGCCGATGCAGGGTTCATAAGCTCTCGCCGATATGGCAGAAAAAGGTTTTCAGATATTCGGTCTCTGGAATCGCGGGATGCACGGGATGATCGGGCGCCTGTCCACCGCGCCCGAAGAAGACCAGATGGCGATCCAAACTTCTCGCCGTCGCCCGCAAAAGATCGTGCAGAGTCTCCCGCTGCAAGTGAAATGAACAGGATGCGGATACCAGTATGCCGCCCGGAGCCAATACCTGGATCGCGCCTTGATTCAGCCGCCGGTACGCTTCTACGCCTTGGCCGACATCTTTCTTGCGCTTGATCAGAGCCGGAGGGTCGAGCACGATCACGTCGTAGCGCAGCCGTTCCTCCCTTGCCCGCTTCAGAAATTCGAACACATCGTCCTTGACGAACTGCATTTTCTCCATAACACCATTGAGCCGGCTGTTCTCGGCCGCCAAGGCCAAAGCGGCCTCCGAGCCGTCCACGCAGTCGACCCTTCCCGCTCCGGCGAGCGCCGCCTGTACGCCCCACGCCCCGCTGTATGAAAAAAGGTCCAGTACGCGCAGACCGCGTGAAAGCTTCGCCAACACGGCCCGGCTCTCGCGATGATCGAAAAACCAACCGGTTTTTTGGCCGCCGACCGGATCAACCTGAAATCGTGCGCCGTTTTCTTCGATTTCGATTGCCTCCTCCAGAGCACCTTTGACGATGCGCGTGTAAGTCTCGAGTCCTTCCAAGGCTCTGAGGCTGGACGTGTTTTTCAAGACAATGGCGCTCGGGCCGAACAAAGCCTCGATCGCAGCCGCCAGAGGTTCCTGAAGCTTCTCCATGCCGGCCGTATTCGTCTGAATGACGAACACATCGCCGAAACGATCGACCACCGCCCCGGGGATCCCGTCGCTTTCGCCGTATACCAGCCGGTAAAAAGGCTTGGAAAACACCCGTTCTCGTAATTGCAGGGCGCGCTTCAAGCGCTGTTCAAAGAAGGCCTGATCGATCTCCGCGTGCACGTCCCGAGTCAAAAGACGGGCGCATATCAGCGACGCCGGGTTGACGTAGGCGATGCCCAAGACTTGCCCGCGTGAACTCTCCACGATAGCCAAATCACCCGCCCCGAAAATCTTGAGCGGCGTCGCCGAGATATCCACCTCGTTGCTAAAAATCCACGAATGGCCCCCGCGCAGGCGTCGTTCTTCATTTTTCTTGAGGCGTATCGAAGGTAACTGGCTCATAACTGTCGCTGAAAATAAAAAATAGTTCGCCATTATCTCGCACGATTCCATCCTTTGCAGAATCTAAAAAACCGAGCGCCCGCTTCGGCCGGCGGCCGCGGCGAGCCGGATGGTGTACAATGGCGGTTTTCTCTACGCAGGCAATTTTGTGGAACAGTTTCACGGCACTACCATCGTGTCCGTCCGCCGCGGCGACAAAGTGGTCATCGGCGGCGACGGCCAGGTGACTATGGGCAACACCGTCATGAAAGGCAATGCCCGCAAGGTCCGCCGGCTCTATCACGGCCGCGTGCTCGCGGGTTTTGCCGGCGCAACCGCCGATGCGTTCACCTTATTCGAGCGCTTCGAAGGCCAATTGGAAAAGCAGCGCGGCAACCTGACCAAAGCGGCAGTCGAATTGGTGAAGGACTGGCGCACCGACCGAATGCTGCGCCGGCTGGAAGCCTTGCTTGCCGTCGCCGATTCGAAAGCATCCTTGATCATTTCCGGCAACGGCGACGTCATCGAACCGGAAAACGGCCTCATCGCGATCGGGTCCGGAGGGCCCTTCGCCCAGGCAGCCGCCCGCGCACTGTTGGAAAATACCGAATTGGGCGCTGTCGACATCGTCGAAAAGTCGCTGCAAATTGCCGCCGATATCTGCATTTATACCAACCGCAATCTGGTTATCGAAGAACTGGACATGCAACGGGAACTGCACGAACACCCATGACGCACATGACTCCCCGAGAAATCGTCCACGAATTGGACAAACACATCGTCGGTCAAGCCGCCGCCAAACGCGCGGTCGCCATAGCCTTGCGCAACCGTTGGCGGCGTATGCAAATCGAACCCGCGCTCCGCGAAGAGATCACGCCCAAGAATATCCTCATGATCGGTCCGACCGGCGTCGGCAAGACCGAAATCGCCCGCCGCCTCGCGCGGCTTGCCAACGCGCCGTTCATCAAGGTGGAAGCGACCAAGTTCACCGAGGTCGGCTATGTCGGACGCGATGTGGAATCCATCGTTCGCGATCTGGTCGATGCCGCGGTAAAAATGACGCGCCAAACCGAGATGGCGAAGGTACGAACCCATGCCGAAGAATCGGCCGAAGAACGGATTTTGAACGCTTTGCTGCCCGGCGGCTCGGGCTGGGGCGGAGAAGGACAGGCCCCGGAATCGGCGACACGCCAGAAATTCCGGCAAAAGCTCCGTAACGGCGAACTCGATGAAAAAGAAATCGAGATCGAAGTCAGCGCCGCACCGATCGGCGTGGAAATCATGGCGCCGCCCGGCATGGAAGAAATGAGCAATCAGCTCCAGAGCCTGTTTCAGAACCTGCACACCGGACGCACGCGCACTCGCAAGTTGCGGGTCAAGGATGCGCTCAAGCTCCTTCGCGAGGAAGAGTCGGCCAAGATGATCAACGAGGAGGACATCAAGTTGCGCGCCGTAGAGTCGGTGGAGCAAAACGGCATCGTATTCATCGACGAGATCGACAAGATCTGCAAGCGCGGCGAGTACGGAGGCCCGGATGTTTCACGCGAAGGCGTGCAGCGCGACCTGCTGCCCTTGGTGGAAGGTTCCACGGTGAGCACCAAATACGGCATGGTCCGGACCGATCACATCCTGTTCGTCGCGTCCGGCGCATTCCATCTGTCGAAGCCCTCCGACCTCATTCCGGAGCTTCAGGGGCGATTGCCCATTCGGGTGGAGCTGAACGCACTGACCGTGGAGGATTTCATCCGCATCCTGACCGAACCGGCCAGTTCCTTGACCGAACAGTACGCCGCGTTGCTCGCCACCGAAGGCGTCGAACTGGAGTTCACTCAGGACGGCATCGCCCGGATCGCCGAGATTAGCTGGGAAGTGAACGAGCGCACCGAAAACATCGGCGCCCGACGGCTCCACACCGTATTGGAAAGGCTTCTGGAAACGATCTCCTACGAAGCGCCGGATCATGCCGGAAAGTCCGTGGTCATCGACGCCCAGTATGTCGACCGGTATTTGTCCGAGCTGGCCCAGGACGAAGACCTGAGCCGCTATATCCTTTAACCGGCAGTCCCGCCATGGCTGCGCCCCTGCCCACCGATATCAAGCTCCATCAAAAGTCGCGGGTTCTCGAAATCGCGTTCGAGGACGGTTCCCGCTTCGAGCTGTCCTGCGAATATCTGCGGGTTTATTCGCCGTCCGCCGAGGTTCGCGGCCACGGCCCGGGCCAGGAGATTCTCCAGCTCGGAAAAGAGGACGTCACCATCACGGCGATCCGGCCGGTGGGCAATTACGCCATCGCACCCAGCTTCAGCGACGGCCACGACTCCGGGATCTACACTTGGGAGATGCTGTACAATCTGGGCCTGCATCAGACGGAACTCTGGAACGAGTATTTGAAAAAACTGGAGCGAGAGGGATACGAACGTCGAACCGAGGCGCTTCGGAGCCGATAAAGGCGCCGAGAAGGTGATTTAGATCACGTCCCGATCCACGCTGAAGTATAAGATCAACACATATCTCGCCAGGCGATCATCAAGAAACCATCCGGCCACTTACGAATGAACGATCAAAAAACCACCCACTTCGGCTTCCGTGAGGTTCCCGCGAACGAAAAGGCCAGAATGGTCAAGGCCGTATTCGACTCGGTCGCGGGCAAGTACGACGTCATGAACGATCTCATGTCTTTGGGCATTCACCGGATTTGGAAACGGATCGCCCTGCAGCTGAGCCACGTGCGCTCCGGCGAAAAGGTTCTGGATCTTGCAGGCGGCACCGGAGACATGACGTCTCTCTTCCAGAAACGGGTTGGTCCGAACGGCCGTGTCGTTCTCTCCGACATCAATGCCGAGATGTTGAAGCGCGGCCGCGACCGGCTGATCGACGAGGGCGTGGTCGACAACGTCAGCTATGCGCAGATCGACGCCGAAAAGCTGCCGTTCCCGGACAATCATTTCGATTGCGTCTGCATCGCGTTCGGTCTACGCAACGTAACCCACAAGGAGGTCGCGCTTCGCTCGATTCACCGCGTCTTGAAGCCGGGCGGGCGGGCGATCATCCTGGAATTCTCCGAAGCGCAGGGGGATCTGTTCAAAAAGGTCTACGATCTCTACTCGTTCAAGGTCCTGCCGATGCTCGGCAAATTCATTGCCAACGATGCCGAAAGCTACAAATATCTGGCCGAGTCCATCCGGATGCATCCCAACCAGGAAAAGCTCAAGCAGCTGATGCTCGAAGCCGGTTTTGAACGTTGTGAATACTTCAACCTGACCCACGGCGTCGTCGCCGTCCACCGGGGCTATAAGGTCTGACCGTGATGGCTCGTCATCCGGTGTTGGCCGGTATTCTTGCCGAAGCGCTGGAGCGTGCGGTCGCGCACTATTTGAGCCTGGATTCAGGCAACAGAGAACTACTGGCCCCGATCGCGGGCAAAGTCATCGAGCTTCGACTGCATCCGTTCGAGCTGTCGATTTATTTCTGCCCGACCGATTCGGACGTACAAATTCTCGGCGATTTCGGCGGCCGGCCGGACGTTACTCTGGCCGGTTCGATTCCGGCCTTTGCCAAGCTCAGGTTCGGCGAACCGGCCAGGCAACTCCTCTCTTCCGGCGACATCGAAATCGACGGCGACATGGACACGGCGCGCCGCTTCCAGGCGCTGTTCGAGAAGCTGGACGTCGACTGGGAGGCCCACCTTGCCCAATATACCGGCCGGGCCTTCGCCTCCGCCTGCTTCGACCTTGTTCGCTCGGGGCTCGGTTGGACCAAAGATTCCCTGAACACCTTAAGACTCGATCTTGCTGAATATTGGCAGGAAGAAAGCCGGGAATTGCCGGCGCAATTCGAGGCTGACGCCTTTTACGCCGAAGTCGACCGGCTTCGCGCCGATTTCGACCGCCTCAAAGCCCGGATAGAGCGGCTTCGGTGCTCGCTGCCGTCTGATTCCTCGTCTTCCGAATCCGCTGCCTAGGAACATCTCGCCCGTGATTCGACCGAAACAGATCCGGCGTTTGCTGCACATTCAACGCGTGCTGGTGCGTCACGGCCTGGACGAATTGGTGCTGGCCACTCACCTGTTTCGGCCGATCCGCTTTGTCGGCACCCTTTCCCCGAACTATTGGCTGGGCGCCAAAGACGAACCGCGCGGCGTTCGGATCCGCCGAACGTTGGAAGACTTGGGTCCCATTTTCGTCAAATTCGGCCAAACCCTGTCCACCCGCCGGGATCTCCTGCCGGACGACATCGCCGAAGAATTGATCAAGCTTCAGGACCGCGTGCCGGCTTTCCCCGGCAGCGATGCCAAAGCCATCGTCGAGCAGGCATTGGGACAGCCGGTCAGCCTGGTTTTCGCCGAATTCGAAGAGACGCCGCTCGCTTCGGCCTCGGTGGCGCAGGTACACGCCGCGCGGCTGCACGACGGTCAGGATGTAGTGGTCAAGGTGCTTAGACCCGGCATCGAAAAGCAGATCCGCTCGGACATCGCCTTGCTGTACGAGTTGGCTCGGCTCGCGCAGCGCTTCTGGAGCGACGCCAAGCGTCTTCGGCCGATCGAGGTCGTCGCCGAATTCGAAAAGACCATTCTGGACGAACTCGATCTGGTCCGTGAAGCGGCCAATGCCGCCGAGATGCGGCGCCGTTTCGAGGATTCCGAGATACTTTACATTCCCAAGGTCTATTGGCCGTACACGCGGCGGCAGGTCTTGGTCATGGAACGCATATCGGGCATTCCGGTCGGCGACGTGGAAACCTTGAAACGCGAAGGCGTCGATTTCAAGCTTCTGGCGGAACGAGGAGTGGAAATCTTCTTCACGCAGGTGCTGCGGGACAGCTTCTTCCATGCCGACATGCACCCCGGCAATATCTTCGTCACGCCGCCCGCTCAGTACATTGCCGTCGACTTCGGCATCGTTGGGAGCATTTCACGGGAAGACAAGCGTTACGTCGCCGAAAATCTTCTGGCCTTTTTCAACCGCGACTACCGCCGTGTCGCGGAGATGCATATCGAATCGGGATGGATTCCCAAAACCACCCGCGTCGAGGAATTCGAGTCCGCCGTACGCGCCGTGAGCGAACCGATCTTCGAAAAACCGTTAAAGGACATCTCCTACGGCCACTTGTTGTTGCGGCTGTTCCAGGTGGCCCGCCGCTTCGATATGGAAGTGCAGCCGCAACTGGTGCTGCTCCAAAAAACCCTGCTGAATATCGAAGGACTCGGGCGCGACCTCTATCCGGACCTCGATCTTTGGCAGACCGCCAAACCATTTCTGGAACGTTGGTTCAAGGACGAAATGGGACCCAAAGCCGGCCTGAGAAAAATCCAGTCGCAGCTTCCGGAATGGGCGGGAAGCTGGCCCGAGATGCCCATGCTGATCCATCGGATGCTGGAAAACGCGGCAACCGGAAAGCTGACGGTGACTTTCAAGTCGCGGGAACTCGAACAGATCCATCGGGAAATCACCCAGAACCGGCGGCGCACGCTGACCGGAATCACCGGCGGCGCCCTTGTCATCAGCGCGGCCGTCCTGTCCGGCTCCGCCGCCTCGCTGACCGTCGCCGGAATAGCCGGCGCTTTGGGCGTACTCCTTCTCGTCGGCGCCTGGCTTTAACGAACGATTCAGCATGGCGGCGGGTTTGTCGGCCTACGAGCTCTGCGTCACCGAGTAGGTCCGGAATCCTTCCCAATCGCAAACGGTCGCTTTAGTCGCGACCCTTCCAATCGCAAACGGTTGCCTTAGCCGCAACCCTTCCAATCGCAAACGGTCATCCGGGGAAGGGGCTGGCCGGCGCTCCCGGCCAGGCCGTTTGCGATTGGAGCGTCGAACCGATCCTTCCAGGAGCACCGGAGCCGCCCTTCCCGACATTCGCGGGACGGTAAGCGGACGACTGGATTCGATTTCTTTGTTATGATTTCAGCCATTTTCATCGATTTTCACTTATAACGTATAAGAAGGAAGATCTCCATGGCGCGCACAGAAACCCCGGTTTGTGATTTCGGAAAAAAGGCACACAATTTCGCTCTGCCTGGCGTGGATGGGCAAATCTGGACTCTGGAAAAGTGCAAAGGCCCCAACGGCCTTTTGGTGATGTTCATCTGCAACCACTGTCCTTATGTGAAGGCCGTGCAGGACCGCATCGTGCGGGACGTCAAAGAGCTCAAGGAACACGGCATCAACGCCGTGGCCATCATGTCCAACGACCCGGCCGATTATCCCGAAGACTCCTTCGAAAACATGAAAATCGTCGCGGAGCAACTCGGCTATCCCTTTCCGTACCTGTACGACGAAACTCAGGAAGTGGCCAAGGCCTACGGCGCCGTCTGCACCCCGGACTTCTTCGGCTATAACAAGGATCTGGAGTTGCAGTACCGCGGACGGCTGGACGCCAGCCGCAAGGAAACCGCCCCGCCGGACGTCAGGCGCGAGCTGTTCGACGCCATGAAACAAGTTGCGGAGACCGGCAAGGGTCCGAAGAAGCAAATCCCGAGCATGGGCTGCTCGATCAAATGGCGGGAGCAGCCATCGATACCCAAAAAGACCGCTAAGAAGGCCGCTAAGAAGAAGCCCCTCGCTTTCAAGCGAATCACCGATCTCGATCTCGCCGGCAAGCGCGTTCTGATCCGCGCGGATCTGAACGTTCCCGTCAAGAACGGCAAAGTCACCAGCGACACCCGCATCCGCGCCAGTTTGCCCACGATCGAACATTGCTTGAGAGCCGGCGCCAGGGTCATGGTCATGTCCCATCTGGGGCGGCCGACCGAAGGCATATACACCGACGAATTCTCTCTGAAACCCGTGGCCGATCGCATGACCTGGCTGCTCGGACGCAAAGTGCCCCTGGTGAAAGACTGGCTGAACGGCGTCGACATGCACCCGCGGGAGGTCGTTTTATGCGAAAACGTCCGATTCAACAAGGGTGAGAAAAAAGACGACGAAGCGTTGGCCAAGAAAATGGCCGCTCTCTGCGATATCTACGTGATGGACGCCTTCGGTACCGCGCACCGCGCCGAAGCGTCAACCCACGGCGTAGGCCGTTTCGCGACAGAAACCTGTGCCGGCCTCCTGCTCGCTGCCGAGCTCGACGCTCTCGGCAAGGCTCTGGAAAACCCGGAGCGCCCGCTTTTGGCGATCGTCGGCGGCTCCAAGGTTTCCACCAAGCTGACGGTGCTCGACTCTTTGGCCGCCAAAGTGGACCAACTCATCGTCGGCGGCGGCATCGCCAACACGTTCATCGCCGCGGCAGGTCATCCGGTGGGCAAGTCCTTGTATGAAGCCGACCTGATTCCCGAAGCCAAACGCTTGATGGAACAAGCGAAAGCGGAAGGCGCGGAGATTCCGGTACCGACCGATGTGGTTTGCGCGAAAGAATTCTCCGATTCGGCGACAGCCACGATTAAAAAAGTCAGCAAAGTAGCCGAGGACGATTTGATCCTCGATATCGGGCCGGAAACCGCGGCGCGTTATGCGGAAATGATCAAAGCGGCCGGAACCATCGTCTGGAACGGGCCGGTGGGCGTATTCGAGATCGACCAGTTCGGCGAAGGCACCCGCACCGTAGCCATGGCTATTGCGGAAACCAAGGGTTTTTCCATCGCCGGTGGCGGCGATACGCTCGCGGCGATCGAAAAATACGGCATCGGCGATCGGGTATCATATACCTCGACCGGGGGCGGAGCTTTCCTGGAATTCCTGGAGGGCAAGATGCTTCCCGCCGTAGCGATGTTGCAGGAACGGGCAAAATAGTTCTTCGAGTTCACGGCGCGAAGGAGAGCGGCCGAAGCTGTCCTTCGCGCCTTGTTTTTTGGGCGATCTGAACCTTCCAGCCGCGTTGGCGGTCTGGATTAAGAATCCTTCGACCAAAACGCCCGATGGATCGGATTCCGCTTTGAAAAGCGGGTGTTCTGTACAAGAACCTTGCTTTTAGGGTAAAAGGGTTCCATAAACTATTTGTTTTTATTAAATTTTTCATTCAAAACGACTCTAAATCGAGGATACAGCAAACATGGCAAGAGTAACCGTCGAAGACTGTCTGGAACACGTCGACAATCGTTTTCAGTTGGTTTTGCTGGCAACCAAGAGAGCCCGCCAATTGTCCCGCCATCCGGACGATGCCAAGGTGCCGTGGGAAAACGATAAATCGACCGTCGTGGCGCTTCGGGAAATTGCACAGGGCTTGATCACTCGCGAATATCTCACTGCGGCCGCGAAACAGGAGCGGTTCGCCATCGAGCGTCCGCCGGTACCCAATCCGCATGGCGCAGGCATGGGCAACCTTGAAGAGGACGATTTCGAGTAAGGCGAATCGGTACCTCAAACGCCGAAGAGCCGATACAAGAGCGCGGGCTGCCATGAACCAGCTTCTTCCCAAAGAAGTGACCGAACTGCCGAATGAAAAGCTCATTCGCAGGCTGTGCAGCATAGTCTCGGCCTATCTCGACGGAGCGCAGGTCGAGGAAATTTATCGCGCCTATCAGCTTGCCCTTTCCGCGCATGAGGGCCAATTCCGACTGACCGGCGAACCGTATGTGTGCCATCCCCTTTCGGTCGCCATCATCCTCGCCGAGATGCGCATGGACGCAAAAGGCATCATGGCGGCCATTCTGCACGACGTCATCGAAGACACCTCCGTCACCAAGGAGCAACTGCGAGAACAATTCGGAGACGAAGTCGCCGAACTGGTCGACGGCGTCAGCAAGCTGACCCAGCTCGACTGCAAATCGAGGGCCGAGGCGCAGGCCCAGAATGTCCGAAAGATGGTGCTCGCGATGGTCAAGGACCTCCGCGTGATCATGGTCAAACTGGCGGATCGGCTTCACAACATGCGCACCTTAGGGATAATGTCTCCGACGCGGCGCCGGCGCATCGCCCGCGAGACCCTGGACATCTACGCACCCATTGCCAACCGCCTGGGCATGAACGAGATGCGGCTGGAATTGGAAGAACTGGGGTTCTCCGCCATGTATCCGGTACGTTACCGCGTGCTGGAACAGTCGGTAAAGAAAGCTCGCGGCAACCGCAAGGAGGTGGTGGCGATCATCGAGTCGGCCATCACGAAACGACTGCAGGACGCCGGGCTGGTCAACTGCGAAGTAATCGGACGGGAGAAGCATCTTTATAGTCTCTATCAAAAGATGCGAATCAAGCATGTCTCCTTTTCCGGCGTCTACGACGTTTACGCCTTCCGCATCATCGCAGATGAGGTGGACGATTGTTACCGTGCCTTAGGGATAGTTCACAACCTCTATAAGCCGGTGCCTGGCCGCTTCAAGGATTACATCGCCGTGCCCAAGGCCAACGGCTATCAGTCGCTGCACACCGTGCTGGTCGGGCCTTACGGCCAGCCGCTGGAAATTCAGATCCGCACCCGCGCCATGCACCATCTGGCTGAATCCGGCATCGCGGCACACTGGCTGTACAAGAGCGAGCATGAACAGATTTCGACCAGCCAGACCCGTGCCCACGAGTGGCTGAGAGATCTTCTGGAAATCCAGAAGAGCGCCGGCGACTCGATGGAATTCCTGGACAATTTGAAGGTCGACCTGTTTCAGCAGGAAGTTTACGTCTTCACCCCCAAGGGCAAGATCACCAAGCTTCCGCGCGGAGCCACCATCGTCGACTTCGCTTACGCCGTGCACACCGATATCGGCAATACTTGCGTCTCGGCCCGAATCGACCGGGTACTCGCGCCGCTGCAAACCGTTCTCGAGAACGGCCAGACCGTCGAGATCATCACGGCGCCCTGGGCCCGCCCCAATCCGCTGTGGCTCAATTTCGTCGTCACCGCCAAAGCGCGCGCGGCCATTCGCAGCTATCTCAGGAATTTCAAGAAACAGGAGGCGGTCGCCCTCGGAAAACGTTTGCTGGAAAAGGAATTCGATGCCCAAAACATACGTTTCGAGGATATTCCGCGGGAGCGGATCGACGATTTGCTGAAGGCGCTCGAATTGCCGTCTCTCGAAGCCTTGCTGGAAGATATCGGGCTCGGCAACCGTTTGCCTTTCCTGGTCGTCCGCCAAATGGCGCAAGCCGACGCCACGTCGGAGACTACAGCCAACCAGGAAAACCTGCCAGCACTGTCGCCTCTGATCATCAAAGGCACAGAAGGCATGGTGGTCAACCTCGCCAAGTGCTGCCGCCCGATACCGGGCGACCCCATCGTCGGATTCTTCAATCCCGGCAAGGGGATCGTCGTTCACCTCACCGAGTGCAAGAACGTCTCGGAGCTCAGAAAAAAACACATGAACTGGCTGGACGTGGACTGGGACAAACAAGCCAGCGGCGATTTCCCGGCGGTCATCCGTCTGGAACTGATGAACCAGGTCGGTACCCTGGCTAAAGTCGCCTCCACCATCTCCCGCATGCGCGCCAACATCGAAAACGTCCAGATCTCCAATCAGGACAGCCAGATTTCCACCGACATCATTACCTTGATGGTCAAGGACCGCATCCATCTCGCCTCGGTCATGCGAGAACTGCGAAAATTATCGGTCGTTTTGAAAATTTCCCGCGTAAAGTCCGAACTCAGAAAGAAACAGAACCATGGCAAAACAAATTATTCAGACTGACCAGGCTCCCAAAGCGATCGGCACCTACTCCCAGGCCGTAAAAGTCGGCGACACGGTTTATCTGTCCGGCCAGATTCCGCTGGACCCCGCCACCATGACGCTGGTCGAAGGCGGCATGGACGTGCAGATCCGCCGCGTGTTCGACAACCTCAAAGCCGTGGCCGAGGCGGCCGGAGGCAGCCTTCGGGATGTCGTCAAACTGAATGTCTTCCTGACCGATCTCGCCCATTTTCCGCTGGTGAACGAAATCATGGCGGAATATTTCGCCGAGCCGTACCCTGCCCGCGCCGCCATCGGCGTGGCCTCCCTGCCGCGGGGCGCCGGAGTCGAAATGGACGCGATCATGGTTTTGGCGAAATAGGCGTCCCGCGACTATTTGGCTTCGCAAAACCGTTCTCTCGACGAGCTTCCGGTCGCCACCCTCAGGGGGGCGGGAGCGCAAACCCTCAAACGGCTGGAAAAGCTGGGCATTTCGACCGTCAGCGACTTGCTTTTCCATCTGCCGCTGCGTTATGAAGATCGGACGTCCGTCACCGCTATCGGACATCTGAAACCCGGCGGTCATGCGCTGGTGGAAGGCCGGATCGAACTCGCGGAAATCCTCCCAAAGGGCCGTCGCTCGCTGATTGTTCGGATCGGCGACGGCACCGGCTTTCTCGATCTGCGGTTCTTCCATTACACGGCGAAACAGCGCGAGCAGCTGACCCGCGGCAAGCGGCTGAGCTGTTACGGCGAAGTGCGGACGGGTTATGCGGGCCTGGAAATGACCCATCCCGATTACAAACTCATCGACGATACGGAGACCGATGTTCCCGAGCGCGCGCTGACGCCGGTTTATCCCTTGACCGAAGGCATCCATCAGAAAGCCATTCGCCGGCTGGCCGCACAAGCACTGTCCATGGCCGACGAAATCCGGCTTCCCGACTTATTGCCCGAGCCCTTGATCCCTTCGGCGAACCGGTTGCGACTCATGGACGCGCTTCGGCTTCTGCATCAGCCGCCCGCCGGCTACAACGAAACTTCGCCGCAACTCGCCGCCGCCCGTTCGCGCCTCGCCTTCGAAGAGCTGCTTAGCCATCATCTGAGCCTCGGGCGCTTCCGGGCCAAGATGCAGGCTCATCGAGCCCCGGTTATGGCGATCAATCGGGAGGCGGCGGACCGGTTTCTGCGCAGCCTGCCGTTCTCTCTAACCGCCGCCCAAAAGCGCGTGATTGCCGAGATCGAAGCCGATTTATCCGGTAACCGTCCCATGATGCGCTTGGTCCAAGGCGACGTGGGATCGGGCAAGACGGTGGTGGCTGCCCATGCCGCGCTGACCGCGCTGTCGTCCAACTACCAGGTCGGCATCATGGCTCCTACCGAACTTTTGGCCGAGCAGCATTTCCGAAGCTTTCGGCAGTGGCTCGAACCCTTCGGCATACAGATCGCCTTCTTGTCCGGACGCCTCAAGGGCGAAGCCCGGAAAGCCGAGCTCGACGCCATCGGTCGCGGCGCAGCCGGCATCGTCATCGGCACCCACGCCCTATTTCAGGAACAGGTGGCATTTCATCGCCTGGGGCTCGTCATCATCGACGAACAGCACCGATTCGGCGTCCATCAACGGCTGGCGCTCCGCGAAAAAGGTCTGCATGATGGCTTGTATCCGCACCAACTCATCATGACCGCCACACCGATTCCGAGAACCTTGGCGATGCTCGGGTATGCCGATCTCGATCTATCGGTCATCGACGAGCGTCCGCCAGGACGGACTCCCGTCAAGACCGTGGTCATTCCGACCAGTCGCCGGGCTGAAATCATCGCCCGCATCACCGACTGGGCGTCCAAAGGAAGACAGGTGTACTGGGTTTGCACGCTGATCGAAGAATCCGAGGCATTGCAATGCGAAGCAGCGGAAAAAACCGCCGTCGTGCTCGCCGAAGCGCTTCCGGATGTTCGCGTCGCGCTGATACACGGGCGTTTGAAACCCGCCGAAAAGGAAGCCGTCATGTCAGCCTTCAAGGAAGGGCATTTCGATTTGCTGGTGGCCACTACCGTCATCGAAGTCGGCGTGGACGTCCCGAATGCCAGCCTGATGATCATCGAGAATGCCGAGCGCTTGGGACTGGCCCAGCTGCACCAATTGCGCGGGAGGGTGGGACGCGGTCCCGGCGAGGCGCATTGCGTCTTGCTGTACCAGCCGCCTCTGTCGGAAACCGCCAAACAACGTTTGGGTATCCTGCGGGACTCCGATGACGGCTTCGTCATCGCCGAAAAAGACCTGGAATTGCGGGGACCGGGAGAACTCCTGGGAACCCGGCAGACCGGCCAGGTCCAGTTCCGCATCGCCGACTTGGCGCGCGACGGACACCTCTTGGATGCCGTTGCTCAAACGGCCGCCATTCTGCTGCGGGATTATCCCGACCGCGCCGAACGCCTGATCCGGCGCTGGGTCGGTCATTCGGTGCAATATGCCGGGGCTTGAATGACTACCCGTACGGGGTATCGACGTTTTTCGAGATGCCATTACATTCTTCCGAAGCGGATACGCCGTGGCGAAACCCCATCTTATCCCCGCCTTGAGGGAAAATCGACCAACGAGATAAGAGCCTATCCAGGCCGTTCGCCCTGAGCCCTTCGACTTAGCTCAGGACAGGGTTGTCGAAGGGTCTGTCCTGAGCCGAGTCGAAGGGTTCTGGGACCTACCGGGATAGGCTCTAAGCACCCTGACGAAACGCTTGCGACGCCAGATACGAATCCGACACACCGGAGATGAAAGCCATGAAACTCAACGCAGAGTCCTTGAGACAAATGAAGTCGGTAAAGCCGATCCCGATGCTGACGGCTTACACCGCCCCCGTAGCCCGCTCTCTCGAAAAAGCGGGGATTCCGGTCATCCTGGTCGGAGACACGGTGGGGATGGTGGAAATGGGCTTCGACAGCACGCGCCATGTCACCATCGAGCACATGCAATACCATATCGGCGCCGTCCGCCGCGGCGCGCCGAATACGCATATCATCGGCGATCTTCCATACAACAGCGATCGCGATCCGGCCACGGCCCTGAATAACGCCAAACTGCTGCTGGACGCCGGCGCCGACAGCATCAAGCTGGAAGGTCCGAAGTACGACGTGATCGCTCATCTCGTTGCCAACGGAATCGACGTGGTCGGCCATACCGGATTGACGCCCCAGACGGCTTCCGACTTCCGACAGGTCGGAGGCAAGAAAAGCGACGCGGAACGCATCTTGAGCGAAGCGATCGACATCGCGGAAGCGGGCGCGTTCTTGGTGGTTCTGGAGCACATACCGGCAACCCTGGCGAAGACCATCACGCAGTCGATCAAGGTGCCCACAGTGGGAATCGGTGCCGGCGCATCGTGCGATGGACAGGTTTTGGTCATTAACGACGCGATCGGCCTGGGGGATTTCTGGCCGCCGTTTTCGAGACAGTACGCTTACGTTGGCAAAGCGATCGTCGATGTTGCCGAGCGATTCATGAAGGAAGTCGACGACGGAACCTTCGTGGACAATGTTCTCCACATGCGCGGTTCAAGGAAGAGATAGAGATAGCGATTTGTCCGACCGAAGCGGCCGCTCCGACCGAACCGCCGGAACAGAGGCGCAGCTAGGCAATTCCTTGCAGATGAATGTATCCGGCCGGTCAGGAAAACTCACGCGCTCTGCTAAAATTCGCGGTTTATTCTCGAGACCGACCATTGACGACACGCAGCCAACTTTTCCGCCGAGCACCGGACTGGTTTCAACTTGGAAGCAGTCAGCGCAGCCAGATCCCCGAAGGGCTCCATCCATGGCTTTTCGAAGCCGGCTCGCTGACCCGCCGGGTTCGCGGCCTTTGCGGCGGCGATTTTCGCCTCCGGGTGCTGCAGCAGGACTGGCTGAGGCCGTTTGCCGACGAATCGAGAGCGCTGAGACTTAGACCTTCGCGGGTCGCGTTGGTACGCGAGGTGGCTCTTCAATGCGGCGAACAGCCCCTGGTCGTGGCGCGCAGCATCATACCGGCAAGTATTCTCCGCGGCGCTCAGCGCCATCTGGCTTCTTTGGGCAACCGCCCGCTGGGAGAGATTCTTTTCTCCGACCCGAACCTGAAGCGGCTGGGGCTGGAATTGGCCGTCGTCGAAAGGGCGAAATGGCTACCGGAACGTTCCAAAGCTCTTGACTTCGCCGAATCGTCCGACCGAATCTGGGGTCGGCGCTCGCTGTACGCCGTCGCGCACGGAAACCTGTTAGTAGCCGAGTTTTTTCTACCTTCTCTGTTGAAGCGAGAAGCAAGCCTATGATCGACCAACCGACCTTCCGGCTGTCCAGCCGTCGTCTCGAGCTTTACTGGCGATTGATGCGTCTGGACAAGCCCATCGGCATCTTCCTTCTGCTTTGGCCGGCCCTGTGGGCGCTATTGATTGCCGGAAACGGCAAACCCGACGTCCTGGTGAGCTTCGTCATCGTCACCGGCGTCGTGCTGATGCGGGCGGCGGGCTGCGTGATCAATGACTACGCCGACCGCGACTTCGACCCCCACGTCAAACGCACCAAATTACGTCCGATCGCCGCCGGACTGGTGACACCCAAGGAAGCGCTTTGGCTGTTCGTCGTGCTGTGCCTGGTATCGTTCGGCCTGGTTCTACTCACCAACCCGCTCACAATCGCGCTGTCGGTCCCCGGCGCTTTTCTCGCCGCGTCCTATCCGTTCATGAAGCGCTACACCTATCTTCCGCAAGCCTATCTGGGACTCGCCTTCGGCTGGGCGGTGCCCATGACTTTCGCGGCCCAGACGGGCGGCATTCCGTGGGTCGGCTGGGAACTTTACTTCGCCACCATCCTGTGGGCTTTGGTTTACGACACGATGTACGCCATGGTGGATCGGGAGGACGATCTCAAGATCGGCGTCAAATCCACCGCCATTCTGTTCGGCGACATGGATCGGGTGCTGATCGGAATGCTTCAGGTCTTCGTGCTGCTGATTCTTTATTCGGTGGGAAGGCAATCCGGGCTTGGAATAGCCTATTTTCTCGGTCTCTTGGTCGCCGCCGGGCTGGCCGCCTACCAACAGTATCTGATCCGGGAGCGCGATCCCGCCGGCTGCTTCAAAGCATTTCTGAACAATCATTGGTTCGGCGCGGCGGTATTTTTCGGGTTGGTAGTCGACTACGTCTCCCGCCTTTAGAGCATTTTCCGATTCGGTGTCAGAGAGCCCGATAGGTAGGTCGGCAATCCCTTCCCAATCGCAAACGGTCGCTTTAGTCGCGACCCTTCCGACAAAATCCTTTGCCGAGCCGATAAGTCGGCAAGGGATTGCCGACCTACGTTCTTCCCGCCCGACACGAAGCCGTACACCGGGATGAAAAACGCTCTAGGATGCCTCCGGAGCACCAGCAAGCTCGCATCGAGCCCTCGTTTCACCCGGACTGTTCAACCGCCAATGCCTTACGAGCGAGATGATAAACGAGCAGAGGCAAAGGCATGCGCAGCCAATGGCCCCGAACATAAAGCATCCACCGGGCAATCCCCGTGAAACGGTCGGCGACTGTGGAATGCTTCGGCCGAAGCGCCCGTAAGAACAGCGCATCCATCAGGCTGAGCAATGGCCGCGCCGGCGATCCCACCGCAGCCTTGGCCTGAATCCGCGGAGGAATTCGCGTCCCCAGTATCTTCTCCGTATAACGAAAAGCGTAAAACAAAGGCCTGGCAAGACCGACCTCCACGGCTCGTTCCATCAGACGCTCCCAAAAGCTGTCGTCAGCGGCTGCGAAGTGCGTAAGCAGGGTATCGATATCGGCGAGGTCTCTAAATCCCGAATCCAGTTCGCCTTCCAAAAAAAGATGAGTAGCACTGTGCAGCACCATATCTTCGGGCGCAAGCACAAACAGCCTGTCATGTCCCGGCAACGGCGCTGCCGCAGCGAGCATTTTTTTCGAATCGGCCCGAATCCTGGAAGTAATCGGTGTAATAGCATGATGTACATCGATAACCGTACCACGCTTAATGTGCTGCATCGGTGGGATTTCGTGCATCCATTGGCGATAGTAGCGCTGGTCATAAGCATCATGATGCGTGCTTATCCAGCCATGCAGCATCAGCGCCGCTTCGACATCGGCCAATCGCTCGCGCGGCACCAGTATGTCGATGTCAGCAAACACACGCCCCCGTGCTGCCGGTAGGCCGGCCATTGCGTAGGCCGCCCCCTTGAGCAGGACGATTGGAGCCTGAGTTCTAGCCAGGGCCTTTCGGATTTGCTCGACCTCGATTTCCACGGCCTGGTTTTGCCGGCGTGCAACCAGGTGCGCAGAGATCAGATGTCTGCGGGGAGCCTCCGGGATTAGATCGAGCAAGCCATGGTCTTCGAGTCGGGCCGCTAACTTGGCGAGTACCTTTGCCGCCCTGCACTGGCGGATAACGATGTCCCAGTCGCCGAGAGAACAATCGATTAGAGTCTCGGTGCATGTCAGCGCCTTGGCGGCGGCGACATTCATCGGGCCTGACATAGCGGAGGCGCCTTCAAATCAGCAAATATCGAGATGGCATCATCCAGCTTACTATAGGTAAATTCATAACATTCAGCCTGATCGACTATGCCTATCAAAGCATCAAAGCCTATTGCACCCAGTAAGGTGTAATTAAATGAGTTTTCGGCGAGACGCACGACTGTCCGAGCCTTGGAGTGAGGCCGCAACCGAACGGCAGCATCGCGCTCGTAACGAGGAAAGATGACCCACGCAGGACAAGCCGTTTCGCGAGAACGGAGAATGCTGCCGACCGGCGCTTTCATGTGAGTTACTGTCCCTTTGCGGGTATCTTTTACTACCGGCCCAATCACTGCCGAAGGATTGAAATGGCGGATAATTTCGATCGAATCATTCTTGAGCCCGATCGGGCGGGGAATAGGCGTTATCCGAAGCGTTGCCGGATCGATAAGAGCCAATTCATCGGAAAGCAGCCTCCATCCGCGACTGACCAAAGCGGCGCAGAGTGTACTCTTGCCCGAACCCGGGGGAGCCGCCAAAATTGCCGCACATCCCTCCCGCTCAACGACCGCTGCATGAATCATCAGAAACCGATGGCAATGGTTCGCTATACACCAATTAAGCCCCCATTCGAACATGGGATAAGCTTGCTCGTAAGGCAAAGGCTTAAATGGAACCGTGCCGTCGAATTCAAAGCTGACCTGAGGGCGGAACCAGCGATACGCCGATCGAGGTCGCCGCAACGATACGTGGAAATCTGCAAAAGCGCTTGAACCTGGTACCGGGTACTCGCTGTAGTAAAGCTGTAAGCCGGCTAAAACGCTAGGAATATCGGTATAGATTCGGACAACAAACGGAGCAAGTTCTAGAGTTACGCCCTTGTCCGAAAATTGCGCGGACAGGGTCTCGTCGAAGGAGTTAAAAGAGCTCAACTGGCAATTATTTCAATTAGGCCAAGACGCTGAAATTCTTCTAATGTGATGTCAAGAACTCGAATCAACTCCTGTTCGTCGAGATCACCTTTTGCGTTTATTCCGGCAAGAATGGTTGAAGTCTTAAGCTCCTTCTCAGCCTGCAGCATTTCTAGAATCTGAGCACTCAATTTCGGCACTGCGTAAGTATTACAACTGGCTGCATCAAATACCACGCATTCGTCCTGCCAAAGCGGCGATATCTTCAGGCGGGCCGCCGAACAAAGAGTGACCACGCGTAAGGTCATGAAGATCAAAAGCAATTTATACCAAAGCCAGCTAATTTTTAGACAAACCCCATGGTGCTTTGTAGATAAAAAATGATTTCCGCTACTCCCCATTTAACACCATTCGTGGGCTGATACTCCGTTAAAGGACCTTTCGCAAACATCTCTTTTGCTTGATCTACCGAAACTGGATACTTCGAATCGGCATTTGCGTTATAAATCGCCGCAATAATGAATTGGGCGAACTGGGCGGCTTGCGGATCGGGCTGCTTTTCCGGAAACGCCAAAAGTTCCCATACAGACGCAAGCCGAGTTTGATCTACAGTCCCGGCACCGTTTGTTGGTAAAACTGGTATAAAAGTAGTAGTGGCGCCAACATACACATCCACGGTTGTACCAAAACTGGATATCTTTGAAGCGGGAGGATTCGAGTCCGATGAAAAAAATGTGTCAAACGAAGGGACACCGCCCCCGGTACAGCCGATCGGATTTCCACTGCCGTCTTGTATCTGCAGTTGCGGTGCATCCAATCCACCTAGAGGCCATGAACCGAACGAAGCACACATCACCAAATAGGAAGGCGGTTTTCCATTGCAGGAATAAACCGGCTCCTCTGTTTGGGGACTGGTGTTTCCAGATGCATGCCGGGATGGAGTGGCACAAGCATTAGCCAACGGCGAATAACCAGAAAAGCTCATCAGGACAGGCGTGGTCAGACCAATTCTCGTCAAATTGCGCCGCGTTTGATCAATTTCCTTTTGCTGCGTTGATGACCGCAACTCAGACTGTTCTTCATGAAGCATATCTTTAGCCATTGTTAGTGCAAATTTCCGATTGTTAAAAACTCTAATGCAACTTACGCGCCGATCACCCTAATAAATTGATTTCTTGGCAACTTTTGATCGCATGCGCAACAATTTTGGCACACTTGTAAAACTTTCTGACATTTGCCAAGATTTGGAGCGAAAGTCAATCAAACTTTACTTCCCGGTAATCTAGTTTAACAGCTGAGTATCCGCCACCCGGACATATTTGCAACTTTCGATCAGAAGCGTGTGTTCGCGATTTAGCCAGGCTTGGAGAACAACCGGTACCAAGATTTTATTCAACAGCGTCCTGCTACCCTATAACTCTCCCGACTTCGACACACAGAACGACCTTGCTTTCACATGTTTACGTAGTTCGGTCCCCCGCCCCCTTCTGGAGGCACCCAGTTGATGTTCTGTGCCGGATCCTTGATGTCGCACACTTTGCAGTGAACGCAGTTCTGCGCGTTGATCTGGAATCGGGCCGGCTGTCCCGGCGCCTCCACGATTTCATAAACCGCCGCCGGGCAATAACGCTGCGCCGGCTCGTCGTACAGCGGCAGATTCCGCTCGATCGGGATGGCCGGATCGGTCAGAACGAGATGGCAGGGCTGGTCTTCCTCGTGATTGGTGTTGGATAGATAGACCGAGGATAGTCTATCGAAGCTCAGCACGCCGTCGGGCTTCGAATAATCGATCTTACGACTGTCCGCGGCTCGATCCAACGAGGCGTGATCCGGAACGCGATTGTGCAGGGTAAACGGCAGCTTTCCCCGGAAAACATTCTGATCGATCCAAATGAACGCGCTTCCAACAAGCGTTCCGAATTTCGCCAACGCGGGACCGATGTTCCGGCCCCGGAACAGCTCCTGATCGACCCACGATTGGCGATAACGGCCGCCCATATCCGGAATTCCGCCCGTTTCCAGCGCCTCGAACACCGCCTCCGCCGCCAGCATGCCGGTCTTCATGGCGGTATGATTGCCCTTGATCTTCACCGGGTTGAGAAAACCGGCATCGCAACCCGCCATCACGCCGCCCGGAAAAGACAGCTTCGGCACCGACTGCCAGCCGCCCTTGTTCACCGCGCGGGCGCCGTAGCCGATCCGGGTTCCGCCTTCGAGGAACCGGCGCACCACCGGATGGTGCTTCCAGCGCTGCATTTCGCTGAAAGGATTCAAATAAGGATTACGGTAATTCAAGGCCACAATCAAACCGAGCGAAACCAATCCGTCCTCGCCGTGGTAAACGAAGCCGCCACCTTCGGTTTCGTTGTCCAAAGGCCAGCCTAAGGTGTGAACGACCCATCCGGGCCGATGACGCGACGGATCGATGCGCCAGATTTCCTTGATGCCGATGCCGTAATGCTGCGGATCGACGTCCCGCCGCAATTCGAAGCGCTCCATCAGCCGCTTGCCCAAATGCCCGCGGCAGCCTTCGGCAAAAATCGTGTAGGGCGCTCGCAGCTCCACGCCCGGCTGATAGTTCGGCTTCTTCGAACCGTCCCTGGCAATGCCCATGTCGCCCGTGACGACGCCGGCTACTGCGCCCGCGTCGTCATAAAGCACATCGGCCGCGGCGAACCCCGTGAATATCTCGGCGCCAAGGGCCTCGGCTTTTTCCGCCAGCCATCGGCACAAGCGGCCCAGGCTGATCACGTAATTGCCCTCGTTACGCATCGGCTTCGGCATCAGAAAGCCGGGCGCTTTGAACGAGCGCTTTTCGCTAAGGAGGTAATGCAATTCATCGTGTTCGACGGCCACGGTGACGGGCGCGCCCTGCCCTTTCCAGTCCGGGAAAAGTTCGTTCAGGGCGGTCGGCTCGAACACGGCGCCGGAAATGATGTGGGCGCCGACCTCCGCACCCTTTTCGACGACGCAGACCCGGAGCGACTTTCCGGCTTCATTGGCCAGCTGCATCAATCGGCAGGCGGCGGACAGTCCCGCGGGGCCGGCCCCCACGATGACGACATCGAACTCCAGACTCTCCCGATTCACGATTTATCCTTGGGCAGAGCATCGACCAATGCCGGCAGCACCTCGAACAAGTCGCCCACCAGGCCGATATCCGCCACTTCGAAGATTGGCGCATCGGGGTCCTTATTGACGGCGACGATGGTCCCCGCATCCTTGATTCCCGCCAGATGCTGTATCGCGCCCGAAATACCGAAGGCGAGATAAAGCTCCGGCGCGATGATCTTGCCGGTCTGCCCCACCTGCAAGTCGTTCGGAACGAATCCGGCATCCACCGCCGCGCGGGAAGCGCCGACCGCCGCGCCCAGCCGATCCGCCAGGGCGTAGATCAAGTCGAAGTTTTCCTTGCTTGCCAGGCCGCGCCCGCCGGACACCACCACGCGGGCCGACTGGAGATCGGGACGCCCGCCGCCGGACGAACCTTCGACCCGGAGAAAACGCGTGTGGGTCGGGCAGTCGAAATCGAGGCTGATTTTTTCCACAGGCGCCGATCCTGTCTCGGCAACCGCCTTGAACGAAGCCGTACGCACGGTCGCGACGACGATGCCCGGCGGCGTCTCGATCGTTTCCAGTGCATTGCCGGCGTAGATCGGGCGCTCGAATACGTTCCGATCGATCACCCGCATGATATCGCTGACCTGCGGTACGCCGAGCAGCGCCGCCACGCGCGGCAAAAGATCCTTGCCGAAGGTGGTCGCCGGTGCCAGCACATGGGTGTAGCCCTTGGCCAGAGCGGAAATCTGTGGCGCCAGAACCGCCGCCACGGGGTTCCGGTTGGCGGCATGTTCGACCAGCAACACCCGGGTCACGCCATTCAGCCGAGCCGCGGCTTGCGCGGGCTTGTTCTCCGCCTCGGCGAATACGGCCACATCGATCGTCTCCGGACCGAGATCGAGCGCGCAGGCGACGGTTCTCGCCGTCGAAGGATTCAAGGTTTCGCCGTCGTGCTCGGCGAGAACCAATACCTTGCTCATGACAACAGCCCTCGCTCATGCAGCGCCGCCACCAGCTCGTCGACCGAAGCCACTTTCCGTCCGGCCTGGCGCTTCGGCGGAGGCGCGACTTTGAGCAGCCTGGCTTCCGGTACGAACTCGACGCCCAGGTCCTCCGGCGTAACCGTTTCGATCGGCAAGCGGCGCGCCTTCATGATGTCCGGCAACTTGGGATAACGGGGAATATTGAGGCGAAGATCGGCGGAAATCACCGCCGGCAGATCGACCGACAGAAATTCGAGCCCGGCATCCACCTCGCGGGCGACGGTGGCGGACTTGTCATTCAACTCGATTTTGGAAGCAAAGGTCGCCTGAGGCCAGCCGAGCAGAGCCGCCAGCATCTGCGGAGTTTGATTGCAGTCGTCGTCGATGGCCTGCTTGCCCATGAGGATCAAATCGGGATTTTCGCGCCGGGCGAGCCCGGCCAGGGCGCCTGCGGCATTGATGGGTTGAGGAGCTGCATCCAGAGGTATATGAATCGCTCGGTCCGCACCGAGTGCCAAGGCGCTACGCAGCTGCTCCTGGAGCGCCTGCGGCCCGATCGAAACGGCCACGATTTGCGTCGCCTTGCCGGCCTCCTTAAGGCGAATCGCCTCTTCCAGGGCGATCTCGTCGAAGGGATTCATGCTCATCTTCACCCCGTCCAGCATGACGCCCGAGCCGTCCGGCTTCACCTGGATGCGCACGTTGTAATCCACCACGCGCTTTACACTCACCAATACCTTCATGCGCCACCTCAGATCGTCGGCGGGAGCGTATTCTTCGTCCCTAGGCCATATAATAACTTTATGACTCGAAAAAGCACTCTCTTCGACATGACGCCTCTCTCCCAAATCAGCTATATCGATTCGCCCAGCCAACTCCAAGATTTCTGCCGCGCCGTCGAGAACTCCCCATGGCTCGCCGTGGACACCGAGTTCCTGCGCGAGAAAACCTACTTTCCGAAATTCTGCCTGCTCCAGATCGCGACCGCCGACAAGATCGCCTGCATCGATCCGCTCGCGCTCGAATCCTTGGACCCGGTAGCGGATTTACTGTTCGATCCGGCCATCACCAAGGTTTTTCATGCCGGGCGACAGGACCTGGAAATCTTTTTTCATCTATGGGGAAAACTGCCGGCACCGATCTTCGATACCCAGATCGCGGCTCCCCTGATCGGCTTGCCCGAACAAATCAGCTATGCCGGACTGATTTCGGAACTGCTCGGAATAACCTTGGGCAAAGGCCACGCGCGCACCGACTGGTCGCTCCGGCCCCTGGCCGATGCGCAATTGCGCTATGCGGCCGACGACGTCGTTCATCTCGGAACCGCTTACCTGAAACTGTGCCAGCGCCTAGAAGCCTTGGGCCGCCTGGACTGGCCGGAAGGCGATTTCGCCGCCCTGCTCGATCCGAAGCTTTACGAGAATGCGTCCGATCAAGCCTGGCAGCGTATTGGCGGACATTATCAGCTGAATACGTCCCAGCTCGCCGTGCTGCAGGCGCTCGCGGCCTGGCGCGAGGATAATGCGCGCCAGCAGGACATTCCACGCAGTTGGCTGGTCAAGGATGAAGTGTTGTTCGACCTCGCACGGCTTCAGCCGACGAATGCCGATAAGTTCAAACTGATCCGGGGACTGGAGGAACGGATGTTCAAGCGGTACGGCAGCCAATTGTGCCGGATCATCGACGAGGCGAAACATCGTCCGCCTCCGGCGGTTTCTCTCAGGCCGCGGCAGGCCAAAAAGACGCCTGAACAGGAAGCGCTGCTCGACGTATTGACCGCGGTGGTGCGTCTTCGGGCCGCCCAGCATACCCTGAATCCGGCGGTGCTCGCGGGACGCAAAGATTTGGAACAACTGATGGATGACCCGGAGCAATCGAAACTGCTTCAGGGCTGGCGCAAGGCGATGGCCGGAGCGGAACTGGAGGCCCTCCTTCAGGGCGAACGGCAACTCAGAGTAATCAACGGTCGTTTACAGATGGAATCGCATGGATGACGCCCGCTATCCCGAACTGATCTCGGCGCTGCGGAACCCCGCCGCTTACGACCACTCGACGGAAGCCATCGAAATCCGGGAGACCCATATCTCCTGGGTTTTATTGACCGGTCCATACGCCTACAAAATCAAAAAACCGGTGGATTTCGGCTTCCTCGACTTCTCCACCCTGGACAAGCGCCGCCGGTTTTGCGAAGAGGAACTCCGCCTCAACCGGCGGCTCGCTCCGGACTTGTATTTGGCCGTCGTGCCCATCGCCGGAAATCACCAAAACCCCCGAATCGGCGGCAGCGGCACCCCCATCGAATTCGCCATTAAGATGCGCCGCTTCGACGAAGCGGCGCTGTTCGATCGTCTGTGCCAGGACGATCGCCTGTCGGCCGAACACATGGACAAGCTGGCCGAGACGCTGGCCCGATTCCACGCACGCATCGATCGCAGTACCGCCGAAGATGCCCACGGACTCCCGGAACACATCTACGACGCCGCCGAACATAATTTCACCCACATCGAGCCCTTGCAGGACGATCCGGTCGACGTCGCCAAGCTGGAAGCCGTGCGCGCCCGGACGTCCGAGGCGTATTCGCGCTGCCGGGAGACCATGCTCGCCCGAAAAGCCGCCGGCTTCGTTCGCGAATGCCACGGCGATCTCCACCTCGGCAACATCGTGCTCATCGGCGACGAGCCCACGCCGTTCGACTGCATCGAATTCAACGAAGACTTGCGCTGGATCGATGTGTTGAGCGAGCTGGCCTTTTTGGTTATGGACCTCGAAGTCAAAGGCAAGCGGAACTTGGCTTTCCGGGTTCTCAACCGCTACCTGGAAGTTACCGGAGACTACCGGGGCCTCTCTTTGTTCAACTATTACCGCGTCTACCGCGCCATGGTTCGGGCCAAGATCGCCCAACTGACCCGCGCCTCTACCGGCGACACCGCGAAGCAGCAGGAGTTATTGGACCTGTACCGGCGCTATCTCGATTACGCATCCGGCCTCATCCGGCCTCAAAAACCGGCATTGCTCATCACCCACGGTTTCTCGGGCAGCGGCAAGTCCCACATCGCGGGCCAAATCGCCGAGCGCCTCCCGGCCATACGCCTGCGCTCCGACCTGGAACGAAAACGCCTGGCCGGCTTCGCCGAACACGCCGACACCACATCGACCCTCGACGCCGGCATCTACACCGCCGACATGACGCGCAGAACCTATAGCTATCTGCTGGATACCGCCGAAGAGATCCTGAAATCCGGCCTCTCCGCTATCGTCGACGCCACGTTTCTAAAACACGACCAGCGGGAAAGCCAGAAAATGCTGGCCGAACGGCTCGGCGCATCATTCCTGATCCTCGACTGCCAGGCACCGATCGCCACATTGAAAAGCCGCATCGAATCCCGCGCCCTGCTCGGGCGTGACCCTTCCGAAGCCAACCCGGCGGTGCTCGACTATCAGCTCGCGGCGCATGATGTTCTGACCGAGGAAGAGCAGCGCGATATGCTGATGATTGATACCGGAGTAGCGGTATCTATTGACGAGCTTATCAAGAAGATCTGTCTCATCACGGGTAAGTCGCCCGGGTAAGATTTTCTTGCCGAAAAGGAATAGCCTAATCGGAAGCAAGAAACACAAGCCTTACCCCGATCATTCATGCAGGGATGAGGGGCGTAGTGTGAGAATTCAATACTAATAGTGTTATAAGACTTGAATTCTCACACCACACCTTTAGGGTAAGGAAATCGAACCATAACAAAATAGGGTAGAGGCTTTGGCTTACCTTATTCAAATTGAAGTCATGCTCGGAAGGGGGACTCTAATGGTTAAAAATTCAATCGCAGTCTCGGTGCTCTTAGTTTTACTTCAAGGATGTTCAACCCCTTTTGCCGAGTTCTACCACGATAATACTGGGGGTGTTGATCTCTCCAAGGCGCCTGCAGTAGAACTCCCCACCGGCAAGCCTCAGTTTTTTCGCGGTAATCATCCGGAGCAGGATACATTGAGAATGCTTGAGGACAATTACAGACTAATTGGCTATTCGTCGTTCAATGCAGGCGATGTGAATGAAAGCGACGCAATCGCGCAGGCAAAGAAAATTAGTGCAGCTGTAGTAATTCTGTATTCCCAATATACGGGATCTGTGCCCGGGTCGATGCCATTGGCGCTTCCTGATACCACTACCTCATCAACATCAATGCTTGGCAGCGCTTATGGTCCTGGTGGTTACGCCTCGTATTCTGGAACCGCATATACGACGACTTATGGAACCAAAACGACGTATATTCCATATACTGTGCATAGATCAGACTACTTGGCGACTTATTGGATCAAAATGAAGCGTCCAATATTTGGTGTTCATATACAGGAACTTACCCCGGAAATAAAAAAGCAAATCGGGAGTAACAAAGGCGTTCTGATTCAAGCAGTGATAAAAGGCTCACCAGCGTTCGATGCTGATATCCTGAAAGATGACGTGCTGAAACAAATCGGAGATATTGAAGTATTTGATGGGGACAGCTACCAAAAGGCGCTATCCAAGTATGAAGGAAAAGAAGCGGACGTTTTTATCATTAGAGGCGACAAGGAAATACATAAATCTGTGGGGTTGAGAAAAAAATATTAGCCAATAACAAAAAGGCGTCATTACTCAGATAACAAATGCGAGCGGCGCTCTTTGTTTTGCCGCTTCTGCTGCAGGTTTACTTAAATATTAACTGTGTCGCCAAGGTACTAGAAGATGAACGAATGTGATCGTGTACGAGGTGTCGGTCAATTGTGTTTCCACTGCACAAGAAACATTGCTTATTATCGTGCAGGATGGATGGGTAAGAACTTTGTTTCCAACGACGATTTTTGGGTGAATGCGAACAGCAATTTTCTAGATATCGCCGTTCTTGAATGGTGCAAACTTTTTACTGACACAAAAGGAAAACATTATTGGACGAAAGTCGTACCTAAATCTGAAACTTTCATGTCTTCTCTTTACGCGGATATTGGGATCACAGAAGGAGATTTCGACGCATGTTATAAGGAAATGCAGACGTATCGAGATAAATTTGTGGCTCACCTTGATGCTGAGCGACGAATGCAGATTCCAAAGTTAACTATTGCCTTTGACACAGTGGTTTTCCTCTATAGCGTTGTGCGGACTGCGTATCCGGACTATCTTCACGATGCGCCATTAGATTTAAAAGCCTTCTACAACGAACGCTTCGCTCATGGTCGCATTAGATATCCAACAATATCAACATAGGCATTGGGGTCAGGCTTTCGTTCTTTGCTTTCGATTTCAATACGCCCCAGCTATTCCGACCCGCGTCGTCCAACGGTTTGATATGGCAAGAGTTTTCCGGACAAAAAGTCAGGCTGCTGTTTGCCACTGTTGTTCGAGTTCCAGCGGAGTTCGGTAGCTCAGGGTTGAACTCGTGTAGCCCGTGTAGGGCGGAATAGCGTACTTGCGTATTCCGCCGCATGGGAATCTCCATTCGGTGCATTACGCTAAACCTAATGCGCCCTACACGAGCTAACCCGCTACGATGCTTCTGGTTGCCAGGGATCGATCAACTTAATTTCCGTTATTTCCTGGAAGTCTTTCAGGTTTCTGGTTGCCAATACCAAACTGTGATTCACGGCAATTGCCGCGATTTGCGCGTCTTCAACCGTAATTGGGCGACCGATGCGGGTACGATGTGCCACAAGTATCGCGTAATGTCCGGCGGCGCGTTCGTCAAAAGGGAGGACGGCTCCTGCAAAGTCTTCGGTAAACATTGCATGTGCCGCATTTGCGAGCGCATCCCGGCGTCTGCCTTTGGGCAGCAAGGCTATGCCCAATTCGATTTCGGCCTGGGTGATGGCGCTGGTAAAGATGTCGCCCCGTGATTGCCTGTCCAGCCAGCCGAGAACGTGCGCATCGGGCTGCGCTTTCATCAACTCCGAGATTACGTTGGTGTCCAGTAGGATCATGGTTCGCCTTTGTCCTTAAAGTCCGGCGGCGGGCGGATATATGTCCGTTCCGGCAATGGCAGATCAACCCCGCCAATCGCAGCAAACCGACTATGGATGCGGAGTCCCAGGCCGGTTTCGGCGGGCGAAGCTTGCACCGCCTGTCTGAGGATTTGCCGCACTTCCTCTTCCATTGAGTGGCCATGGATGGCCGCGCGCAAACGCAAGCCTGCCTTGATGGATTCATCGAGATTGCGAATGGTGAGACTAGCCATGATGGGCTCCGTGTATGCAATGCATGCATCGCTATCGTAGAGCTCGGAGACTGTCGGCGTCAAATAGTCAGGTCGGGCGGGTATCGCCCGCCAAATGATCGGGATATCAGTGGTGACGGCGTGGTCCTAACGATGGAACCTGGACTACAGCCAATCGGCGACGCGAAAAACTACCCGTGCTTCACCGGATTGGTATGGTTGTCATCGAAGTGCCAAATGAAAGGGGCCAGCTCTCACATTCCGACATCAAAGAACTGCCCTTTTTCCCCATGCAAGGAACAGAAATCGCCGTCGATCGTCTCCCAATACCACTCTTAGAGTACTTTCATACCTACTGTACGGGCACTCGCGAGTAGGTTGGGAATCCTTTCCCGACGGTGCCGTTGGGCCAACGGGTTCGTCGGCAAAGGATTGCCGACCTACAAATGCTGAGCCCGTTGAAATCACCGTCTATCGCCTACCAAGGCCATCCTTGATATCTATCCCGAGAGAGAAGGCACTCGGCGCGTCAGCCGTATAGTCGGGCGTGATCGGCACGATGGTGATGTACCCTCGCGCATACCACGTGGTGTCGGCGCCGGGCACCTCGGGCGTTTCGTCGGGGACAATCTTCGTGATCCCGCCCCGGAGCGTGGTTCCGACCGGTACATCGGCGCAGGGCTCACGACAGCCGATGTTGATGGTGACCGTATCGGCGCCATAGCTCACCACCAGATCGTCCGCAAAGGTGACCGTGCGACCCTGCCGCGAAGGGGTCACGAAGGGGTCACGAAGGGGTCAGGCTTTTGTTGTTTACTTTCGATTCCAACACGCCCCGACTATTCCACCCCGTATCCCCCGACGGTTCGCAATCCCAGGTGCTCGACAAACGGAATGAAGTCCCGATCGGAAAACAGCTGGGCGTGTCCCTTTTCGATGCGGAATGTAGCGATGATGACGTCGGCGGTTTTGCGGGTGGTGATGCCCCGTTTTCTGAGTGCCCGATAATTCTCCACGTTTTTGTGCGCCTGTTCGGTGCCGAGCAAGTCATAAACGGTTAGCGACATCAGCAACCGTTTAGCCGTTCGGAAATGCCATCCTGGCGAAATCCTTGCAAGACCTCGGTTGGATCAAGTCGCCGATCGCCAGCAGTTCCACGCCGAGCAGTTCGTCGAGTATGGCAGTTTGGGGCGTGTCGATGCCGTTGAAGGAGGGCACACCGGGGTCAGATCTCACATTCCAACATTTCAGCACTATGGGATGGTCGGACACCGACTTCAGGGGCGCTATAAGGCGATATTGGTTCAGAAGGACACCTACTTGATACGGGTTGGCTGCTCAGCCAGTTTGGGCGGGAACGCAAGAGCGCGATCAAGTCCTGCCGTCGATTCGTAATGGACGGCAGAGGGCTGCCCAGTCCACTGGATCAGACCCACCATCAATTGCTATTGGGCGATAATGCGTTCGTCGAGCGATACCGGCAGAACAAAAGCCCGAAGAACTCCGGGCTCCAAAGCGCATCGGCGGTTTATCGCCCTGCCCCTTGACGACTATCGGCAACGCTATCCGGACAGGAATGAGGCATTGGCGCGGGCCTATCTATCCGGCGCTTACACTATGTCGGAGATCGGCACTCATCCAGGCGTTCACTGTAGGAAGCTCTGAACAAGTGGATTCCGTTCATGCCCTTCGACTTAGCTCAGGACAGGCCTGTCGACGGACTTAATCAGAGCTTCCTTAACTGGATTCAGGAGAAAACCGGTATCGATGCGGCCAGCGAGGTCCACTCCTCTCGGGGGCTCCTCGTTCACGTCTTCGGTCGCCTAGCGGCCGCCATCTTCTTATTGAACGTCTTACCGCAAAGCGCTTAATTTGCATTAAAGCGCGACCCGCCGGGACGCTGGCCGTTTACAGGTATTGCTTTACATTCGGCTCCGGCGCTTTGCTCAGGTTCTGTTGTCCGGTGCGCCGCTTAGCTAGACGTTGGGCATCTTGCAGCGGTGTCCTCGCGCCATTGACATTATGTAGCCGAGCGGCTACGGTTAGCCCATGATCGAAATCCGCAAGACAGACGTCTTCGCTCAGTGGCTCGATGGCCTGCGAGACATCCAAGCGAGAGCGCGTGTTCAAGCCAGAATTGAACGGCTCGCCGCCGGTAACTCTGGCGACGTTGAGCCCGTCGGCGAAGGTGTGTCGGAGTTGCGGATTAACTACGGTCCCGGTTACCGGGTCTATTTCAAAAAGCGGGGGCGAGAGCTCATCATTCTCTTGGCCGGTGGTGATAAGAGCACCCAAGCCAAGGACATCAAGGCCGCATTGCGTCTCGCTCGTAATCTTTCGGAGTAATTGCTATGGCCAAGACTACTACCACTCGCTATGACGTTGCTGAACACCTCAGAACCCCAGAGGAAATGGCCGCCTACCTTGAAGCTTGTCTGCAAGAAGCGAACGGAGACGCCGCCTTCATCGCAAAGGCCCTTGGCGACATCGCCCGTGCCAAAGGTATGGCGCAAGTTGCTCGGGATGCGGGACTTTCTCGGGAAAGCCTCTACAAGGCTCTCTCCGGCGAACGTAGCCCAGGTTTCGATACCATCCTCAAGGTCATTAGCGCCCTCGGGCTTAAGCTCCATGCCGAAGCCAACCATAGTTGAAAAGGTATCCAACCCATCGTTCGGGCAGTGAAAGGGTTAGGCTTTTGTTATTTGCTTCCGACTTCAATACGCCCCAGCTATTCGACCCCGTATCTCCCGACCGTTCGCAATCCCAAGTGCTCGACAAACGAAACGAAATCTCGATCGGAAAACAGCAGGGCGTGTCCGTTTATCTATGCAAAATGTAGCGATGATGACGTCGGCGGTTTTGCGAATGGTGATGCCCCGTTTTTTGAGTACCTGTTCGGTGCCGAGCAACTCATAGACGGTTAGCGACATCAGCAACCACTTAGCCGTTCGGAAATCGCCATCTTTGCGGAAGCCCTGCAAGACCTCGGTTAGAATCAAGCCGCCGATGGCCAGCGGTTCCACGCCGAGCAGTTCGTCGAGTATGGCGGTTTGGGGCGTGTCGCTGCCGTTGAAGTAATCGATCCAGACGCTGGAATCGACCACGATCACCCGTCGGTTCTCATAGCGTCAAGGTCGCCTTCCCATTTGAGCTTTCCTTTGAACGCTTTGATCTGTTCCTGTTTTTCAAGCGGACGAGTGTCTTGAATCCAAGCTCTACCACCTCCCGTTTGGTTTTAAAGGCCGGTGGATTTCAGAGCTTCGTTCATTAGCTCGTCATCGATGACGATATTGGTTCGCATGCCTGATTCCGATGTGTGTCAAATATGGTCATTTTACACATCCCAAAGCTGCCCAATTCGGCAGGCAAGCCAAAGATGTGGGATAGGCATCTATCGCGGTCAGTCTTCACATTCCAACATTTAAAGAACCGTTCTCGTCGGGATCACCGTCTAGACCATTTTCATACCTGCTGTACGGGCACTCGCGAGTAGGTCGGGAATCCTTTCCAATCGCAAACGGTCGCTTTAGTCGCGACCCTTCCAATCGCAAACGGTCGCTTTAGTCGCGACCCTTCCAATCGCAAACGGCCGTCCTGGGAGCGCCAGGACGCCCCTTCCAATCGCAAACGGCCGTCCTGGGATGACCGTTTGCGATTGGAGCGCCGAAGCCGCCCTTCCCGACGGTGCACAGTTGGGCCAACGTTTTCGTCGGCAAAGGATTGCCGACCTACAAATGCTGAGCCCGTTGAAATCACCGTCTATCGCCTGCCAAGGCCAGCCTTGATATCTATCCCGAGAGAGAAGGCACTCGGCGCGTCAGCCGTATAGTCGGGCGTGATCGGCACGATGGTGATGTACCCTCGCGTATACCACGTGGTGTCGGCGCCGGGCACCTCGGGCGTTTCGTCGGGGACAATCTTCGTGATCCCGCCCCGGAGCGTGGTTCCGACCGGTACATCGGCGCAGGGCTCACGACAGCCGATGTTGATGGTGACCGTATCGGCGCCATAGCTCACCACCAGATCGTCCGCAAAGGTGACCGTGCGACCCTGCCGTGTAACGACGACGCCGGCGGGCTCGGGTAACGGCGGGTAGTTGATGTTGAGACCTATCCCCCGTGGCAGCAGGCTCTTTTCGCCCTCCAGAGAGCCGGCCTTGCGTTCGAGGCGGGCAATGACGGCAACGAGAAAGTCCGCCACCTGCGCGAAATGGGCCTCGTTCGCTGTCTTGCAATCCGGTGTGGACTCGCCGCACAACGGATCGGTGCTGATCGCGATGGCGGGGACAGCGCCGTTGAGCATGGGGGATAGCGCGGCAATGGCGGCACCGACCGTACCCGAAAACTGGGTGGCGGCGCCGATATTGGCGCCCACGTTGATGCCGGACACCAGCAAGTCGGGCAACCGGCCGGTGCTTTGCCGGGCGATGTCCATGGCAACGAGCGCGCTGGTCGCCGGTTCGGCTCCTTCCGCCCCGTCGCCGATCGCAACGGAATACTCGAGCGCGCCCTCGTCGTCGCGTCGCTTGGTAATCCGGAGGTCAGTCAGGTTGATCGCCGCACTGCTGCCGCTTTGCTCATTGAGCGGGCCGGCGAGGATCACGGTGTGACCGGCGGCCGCCAGCGCCCGCTTGGCGGCCTGGATCCCGATGGCGTCCCAGCCGTCGTCGTCGCTGAGGGCGATCGTGAGTGCCCGGACGCCGGGCGAGGATACGAGCAACAAGGCGGCGAATGCCGCGGCGACGATGCCTCGGTGCTTGAGGAAGCTCTGATCAAGTGGATTCCGTTCGTGGCTCGACAAGCCTGTCCTGAGCCTGTCGAAGGACTTAATCAGAGCTTCCTTGAGGTCGTTGGGACGCATGGTTTACCTCCGTGTATGGGCATCTTGCAGCCACAAGCGTCCACGGGGCCTTTCTGCGTTTCCGCGGGCGCTCGCAGCGGCACGCTTCCTCAGCGGCTCGACGGCCGTGCCTTGCCATCGAAGATGATGACCAATGGTGTCAGCGTCTGCCTGGAATCGGCGCCGCGGGCCGTACCCGGAACAACGTAGTTCCGCTCGATGAACGCGACTGTCTCGCCTTTCGGAATCATCTCCTCCGTGATTTCAAAGCAGTGGGAGAGCCCCGAGCAGTCGCGCGCGAAGTACTGGACGTAAAACCGGTCGGTGTTGTCGACCGTTCCAGAAAACGCCGACGCGCTCCCCGCGAGATCTTCGTCGAAAACGTTCCCGATGCCCTGGAGAACCGACGAACGATTGAGTGCGATGGCCGAGTACGTCGCGTTTCCCGTAGCCGTTTTGAGAGTCCCCACGACGGCCAGCACCTGGCCCGAATCGATGCTCGAACGAGGACTGAGCCGCCAGTCTTCGTCCTGGTTATCGCCGAGGCAGTTCATGGGGCGTTCGAGGCAGTGTTGCCCGATGAGATCCACGGTCAGTTCCAGAGCCTGGAACGGCTGTTCGGGAGCGGAAGTCTGCCCCCAGTGCTTCTTGACCGCCTCGATCAGAGCCGCGAATTCACTTTGGAGCCCCAGCTCGGAGCGGGCGGTCCGCTCATCGTAATCGGGTTTGGGATAGGGTTCGGTCGGACGCGCCGTGTTCGTGTCCCTCACCCGGAGCACGGCCAGGGGAAGCTGCCGACGCCACTCATCACCCGCCTCCTCGTCCTCCGGACGCGTATAGCGGATCGTGATCCACAGGTCGTCCGCCTCGGGCCCGAGCCCTGCCCGGAAAATCTCCGTTGACACGGGGGTAGTAAACACCTGATTGCGATCGGGGACGCCCGCCCGCAGGAGCGCCTCGGTCACTTCCCGCTCCATCACCGCGTCCGGCGTGACGATGAAGAAGCGCTGCTGGTTAAAGGCCGCGCCGGACTGCCGCTCGATGACGACGTTATTAATGCTGTTGCCGAAGGTCGCGGACATCACCGAGCGGGAAGGGTTCGGCGACGGGGCGAAGAGCAGTTCCCCCAGGAAGGGGTCCGTGACCGACTGGAAGACTATATTCGCGGGGTCGATGCGCCCTTCGCGCGTGAAAACGTAGGTGTGCATCCCGAAGTATTTCGCGGGCGGCGGAAGCTGCGCCAGCACGACCAGCGCCTCGCGCTCATCGAGGCGGTATGTCCACCAGGTGTCGTCCGGCGTCGGCCCGAGCAGATCCTTGATGTGTTCGTCCACGAACTCGTCCGGCCAGAGCGGAACGGCGGGAATAACGTACGGTGACGCCGGATTGTTCCCGAGGCAGTTTCCAATCACGGCGATCGTGAACTGGCAATCCTCGATCGTGAACAGGTCCCAGAAGCCGCGTGTGACCTCGTAGCCTTTCGCCTCGAGGTCGGCTTGAAGATTCTGGACCTTCCGCTCCAGCGACTCGGGGAGCTGATTGTCGTTGCTCGAACCGTTGTTCCAGCCGTTCGCCGCGGACGCAAATCCGATCATCGCCGCGAGCGTGAAGTAAAGCGTGTGGGTTCTCATAAGTCCTCCTGACCGACCATCCTGTTGTCCTTAAGGAAGCTCGGATTAAGTCCTTCGACAGGCCTGTCCTGAGCCTGTCGAAGGGTCATGAACGGAATCCGCTTGCTCAGAGGCCCCTTTAACGGCTCGACGGCCGTTTCGCCCCGTCGAAGACGATGAGCGTCGGGTTCACGAGCTGCTTGGGGTCAGGACCTCGGGTCGACCCCGGCACGACGTAGTTCCGCTGAATGATTTTGATTGCGTCGCCTGGGGGGACCATTTCCTCGGTGATTTCGCGGCAATTCGGAAGGTTCCCGCAGTCGCGTGCGAAGTAGTAGACGTAGAGCTTGTCGGTGTTGCCGACCGTCTCCGAGAAGGCGGACGCGCTCCCCTTGAGATCGGGATCCGAGACGTTCGTGACGCCCACCAGAGCCGGGATCCGGTTGGGCGCCAGACTCGTGTACGTGGCGTTGCCGGTGGCGGTGCCGAGGGTGCCCGCGACGGCGAGGACTTCGCCCGAGTCGATGCTCTCCGTCGGGCTGATCTGGTAGTCTGCGTCCTGGGTATCGCCGAGGCAGTTCATGGGGCGCCGGACGCAATGCTCGCCGATAAGGTCCACCTTGAGCAGCAGGCTTTCGAACGGCCCGTCCTTGGCGTCGGGCTGTCCCCAGTGCTGCTTGACCGCCTCGACCAGATTCTCGACATTACCCTCGAACCCGAGCTCGGACTTGGCGATCCTCTCGTCCCGGACAGGTTTTGGGTAGGGCTCGGTCGGACGCGCCGTGTTCGTGTCCCTCACGCGGAGAATGGCGAGCGGGCGCTTCTGGCGCCACTCATCGCCGGCCGCCTCGTCTTCCGGCAGCGAATAACGCATCACGGTCATCAGGTCGTCCGCCTTTGAGCCGAACCCCAGCCGGCCGAGGTCCGTCGACACGGGCTCGACGAACACCTGGTTGCGATCCGGTACGCCCGCCCGCAGCAGCGCCTCGGTGAGCGCACGCTCCATCACCGCGTCCGGTGTGATGATGAAGAAGCGCTGCTGGTTGAACGCCGCGTCGGATTGCCGCTCGATGACGACGTTGTTGTTGCTGTTGCCGATGCTGGAGAACACCAGCGCACGGGACGGATTCGGCGACATCATGAAGAGGATGCTCTGCATGAAAGGATCATCGGCCACGGACTGGTAGATTTCATCCGTGGTGTCGATCTCCCCTTCGCGCGTAAAGATGTACGTCTGTATCCCGAAGTACCTTCCGGGCGGCGGAAGCTGCGCCAGCACGACCAGCGCCTCGCGCTGGTCAAGCCGGTACGTCCACCAGGTGTCGCCCGGCGTCGGCCCGAGCAAGTCCCTCATGTTCTGGTCCACGAACTCGTCCGGCCAGAGCGGAACGGAAGGGATGAGATAGGGCGCCGCCGGGTTGTTGCCGAGGCAGTTTCCGATGGTCTCGAGCGCGAACTTGCAGTCTTCGATCCTGAACAGGTTCCAGGCTCCCCGAGCGACCTCGTAGCCTTTCGCCTCCAGGTCGGTCCGGAGATTCCGGACCTTCTGCTCCAGCGACTCGGGGAGCTGATTGTCGTTACTCGATCCGTTGTTCTCACTGTTCGCCGCGGACGCAAATGCAATCATCGCCGCGAACGCGAAGCAAAGCATGTGGGTTCTCATGAGTCCTCCTGACCGACCTAGTGTCCTGAGTGAAACGAATGCGGCAAAGCGCCCCATGTTGCGGAAATGGATCAGAGCAGAAGCGCCTTGCATCAAAAAATTTTCATGCCGTCATAATCTGCTAGATTGCAAGGCTCGGCATTTGTTCCGCTTCCATGGATGAGGTCGGGTCTTGCAATCATGCCTCGACCTGACAAAAACGGAGGACTGCGTCAGTTCTTTACGTCATAGCCGAGATACACGGGCTAACAGGCAATGCCGTTACGTTAAGCCGAAGAACGCCCCCCGGCACGGAACCGTTTATGCGATTGGAATGCCGGGGTCCAGAGGACATGGATGGCAGCGCACCAATCGCGAATGATGCGCTTCACCTTCGTTCAGCACATCCTACGAGCCCGTAGGATGCGCTGAGGTACGACAAATCGGCAGGAAAGCCGATTTGCACGCAAAGCGCCCGAAGGGGACGGCACATGAACGTGCCGTATGACAAATCGGCAGGAAAGCCGATTTATACGGCGGAGCCGCCCGCAGGTCATGCGCACAGCCCGGCGTCCCGCCGGCGTCGTCATAACGACTTCAGATACTCGACTAGATCGCGTTTTTCCTGATTGCTCAGTCCTAAATCGAAGCGTGCGTCGTAACTGTCCACCACGTCCAGCAAGGTATTGAACCGACCGTCGTGGTAAAAACGCCCTTTGTTCTCCGGACGCATGAAAAGGCCGCGTTCACGCACGAAAATCCCGGCCAGGTTCATCGTCTTGTAAGCGTCTCCGGGAGCACGATTCGCCTGAAAACCGTCGATCCTCATCTCGTCGGGTGTATGCAGGTTCCAGCCCGGCTCGGTCCACAGCGGCTCGACATGGCAACTCCCGCACTTGGCTTTGCCGCCGAACAGTTCGCTCCCCCGTTCGGCCGCCCCTGCATCGAAGTCCACGCCGGCTTTCGGCTTGGGTGCGGGCAGAGCCAGCTGAAAGAAATGGAGCGCCGGCAGCTTGGGAGTAACCTGATCCTCTTTCGGATCGACGGATATGTGGCCGAATTCTTTCGCGGCAGCGATCGGAAACTTATCGGCGTCATCCAGCCGGGGATCGAAGAAGGTACCGACCCCGCGCAGTTCCAATACCGCCACGAATGCATTCCAGTAGGTCACCGTACCCCAGTCGCCGGTCCAGGCGTGCTGATTGTAGCCGGCAAGCCCAAAGGCGTCGGGAATGAGCGTGGCAGCCGGCTTGCCTTCCGGGGTGAACGCCTTGCCGTCGAGGAGGAGTTGCGCATCGAACTTGCCGGGTCCCCAACTCTGTAGCACGTCGCGGACTTGGGAGTCGGTAATGTCGGGGTGAACGATTCTCAGCAAATCGACGATTGGTTGCAGGTTCGGAGCGAGGGCGATGATGGCCCCGACGTTGAGATCGTGATTCGCCCAGCCGTCCAAGCGCTCGCCAACGCCCGGAGCGAGCGAGTCATTCACGGTGGAGTGACAAAGGGCGCAGGTGAGACCCACGGATTTGAGCGAACCGTCGGAATTGAACGTGCCTTTGACGCCCAATACGGCGTCCTGCTTGATCAGGGCCAGCGTAACCGCGACGTCGCTCAAATCGACCGCCCCCTGCTCGAGTTGCTGGACGACTGATCCCGGCAGCGCCTCTACGTCGACCTTTAGCCCCAAGTCCAGGGCTTGTTGCGGTGTCAGTCCATTACCGATTCCGCCGAAGCGTTCCCCTTCGATGGCTTTATGCAATTGAAGCGCATCACTCCAGAATTGCTCGTCGCCAAAACTATCGAAGCGAAAAATTTCCCGTCCTTGGGTAACCATCTGCGCGGCATTTTGGACAATTCGGTCGCGCTCCAATTGGGAAGCCGTGTTGGCCTCTGTTGATTTGCCGGTTCTGTGGGAATCATTGGCAAACGCCGCCAAGCTGAGCAAAAACCCCGCAAGTGACAGAAATAACGGGGTGATTGTCCGGGTGATAAGGCTGACTCTATCCATAAGTCTTTCCTCACTATTCCAGTATGAGTTTCCTGCTCATGAACGGGGCGGGCGTTTGTTATCGCTTCGGCACGAGGAGCGATTTTCGACAAACGCCCCTGGCTCTCGTGAAACGCTTAAGTAGCGAACCCGATGCCGCCATGGGTTTGGAGCGGGGGAGGCAGAAAAGCCCGATTACCCGATTCGGGCCTGTATAAAAGGAGACTCGGAATAAGTCGATTTTGTTCACAACTAGACACGCCCGGCACAAACGGCAGCGACGCCTGACCATCCGCCCGGCCCTGTCGCGAAGTTTCGAGGGCCGCCGGGATAGGCACCCTGTCGTGATCGAAAGGTTGGCGGATTGATGCAATACCGATCGGGAGTGTACGGATTGATGTGCGAACGCTTCTTATGGCGAGCGGGGCATGGCACGGGATTGATTCACGACAAGCGACCGATCGCTTGAAGAGATGCGCACCAAGACCTTCGAGAAACTCAAGGGGAAGGGGCCGCTTGTCATTTATGGCCGATGTATAGCCATCGCATGACCGTGCTCAGCCAGCGACAGGCCGCTTGTGCCCCGCATCGCCTCAATGCCAGCCGCCGTAGCGTTTTGTCGGATCGCCGCGGAAGCCGGAGGTGGTCTTGTCCTCCTCGGGAACGGTACTGCTCATCATCGCGGCCGCCATCAGGTTTTTCCGGGTATAGCCGCCCAGCGACTTGGCTTTTTCGGCGATGGCCGTGGTCTTGGGATTGATGTTGTATTGGCTCTCGAACGAATCCACGATGGCTACTATGAGCGGCTCCGATCCTTCACGATACGCTTTCAGCAGGATCGGCAATGCGGTGCCGGCCGGAATGACGATGGAAAAGCGGTTGCTGCCTTCCAAGGATGTTTCCGCAATGGTGTTGCCTTTTTCGTCGGTGGCCACCACTTTTCCTTGGATGACGGGTTCCTTCTCGTCGTTTACCGTACCTCGCAGGGTCTGCTCTTTTTCGAATTTCTGCTCTTCCTGGAATTTTTGCGGCAGCCCCTGGAACATTTCAGCGGGTTTGTCCGACTCCCCGCATCCCGCTAGGAACACCGCCCCCGCAAGCACAATTGACGCGGTTTTGGGAAGTCTCTTCATCTTTGAAACCAGTTCATGCACAGCCATGGAAACCTCGGATCTTGCATGTGAATGAATAGAGCTATTGCTCGGACAGCTCAATCGGAATGGCATCTTTCAACCATTCTCTAGTTTTCTCTCATTAATCAAACGGTTGCGTGACTCGTCCGACGACATGAATCGGCATTAGATTCAGAGGCCATAGCATACACCAGAATCCATAGCAAACGAGTCAGGAATTCATTCGCCTGCCCGGCTGAGTACGTCTTGGCGTCTTTGGAATCCCCGTCTTCGCAAAAGAGTCCACCCAGTCTCCCACCTGGTTTTCCGTTTAGCACATTACGCTAAAGCCAATGCGTCCTATACGAATCGTCGCAGGCGCTGGATAGTGCTCCCTATCCGGCGACTCATTGTTTCCGAAAATGATTCGATACGGCTGCAGGCCTTGAAATTGCGGTGTTCGAGCCTCTGCACGGTGAATCCCGCGAAAGTTTCCGGCGCGCCTTCCTGTTTCCAAGAATCTGGGCAATGGCGAAAATGGAAAATATCAATACTTGCTCTTTGGAGGTCCCTGAGCATGGACATCATTCTAGACGGGCCGAGTCAACCGCCGCTTTCCTGCGGAAAACCCAAGTACCTCGTGATCCTGCTGCATGGTGCGGCATCGAATGGCGATGAGATCATCGAACTGGCGCTTGATTGGGCTCCCACCTTGAACAAAGCGGAATTCCTGGCGCCCAACGCACCCTGGCTTAGCGATGGGGAAAGCAATCGGCGCCAGTGGACTTGCCCGACCGACAACGCTCAACACTCGGGCGCTGGGCTGGACGAAGCCGCTGAACGTCTTCAGGTGTTTCTCGATGCTGTCCTCGCCAAACGGCGGCTGGAAGACAGCCAGCTCGCGTTGGTCGGTTTTGCCCAAGGCGCGGCTCTCGCGCTTCGCGCCGGCCTGATGCGGGCCAAGCCGCCGGGCGCGATCGTCGCTGTCGCCGGCGGCATCGATGAAGACCCTATCGAGCGCAATATGATTCGATCCAGTCCGCCGGTGTTATTAGTTGAGGCGGATGTGGAGGCCGGCACCGGCGCGGTGGGCTTGGATCAGGCCCAGCACCAATTGGCCAAGTGGGGAATCTCTATACAAAGGTTGGTTAAACCCGGTAGTTATCATGGTCTTGACGATGACGGGGTGAGCATCATTGCCGATTACCTTCACCGAGCCTTGGTCAAGCCTAGCGCCGACTAGGCGCATATATCGATCTGCTCTTGGGATGGTAGCTCAAAAGATCTCGCGCCTCGGACTCCATGCGACTCGGCCTGCTAACAATGCAGATGGTAAGCCCAAGGAGCCCCGAACCCATGACAGCCGAGAACCGGTAAGCGCATGGGCCACCTCACTGCTTGTGTACTGGTGCGACGTAGCACGGGCATTCACTTTTGATTAATCGAAAAGCCAGGAGATTCAACGTGTCGCAATCGCAATCCGTAATCCTTAACCGCTCCGACGTGCCCACGCGCGAAGCGCTTCAGGAGGCCATCAATGGGCTCAAGTTCAAGCTCTCCGTCGATGAGTCCTACGCTCCGTTCGAAAGCTCTGGCTATTTGCCCTGTACTATCAATGGCGAAGACAGTGGAGTCAATATCCGTTTCGATGCTTTGGAGCCTTATCTGGCCCGATTCCCCAACCTGCAGGCGCAGGCCGGCCAGCGCGACACCCTAATCACCTTGCGCTCGGAAGGCGATCCCCGTGAGGACGTGTGCGTGCTGATGATCGCAGCCGCCTTGGCGCAGAACTTTGATGCCATCGTCCATAGTCCGAAGAAGGATGTACTATCCCCTGCGGAGAAGCTTATCAGTCAGGCGCGCAGCCAGTTCGCCGATCTCGATTAGTCGAGTCGGCCTTCAAACCTGGTAACGGAACCTGCCGGCGGCTCACGACCAGAGGCGCCCATCGATCATGACGTGCGCCTTCGCGCCGGCTGAACTTCGATATCGACGGTGTAGAAAACACTAAACTCGAAAAGCCACGGCATGAAAAATCGGTCGATAGCGGACTTAATTTGGCGTGAAAATGAGACTTTTCCACAGCTTCGTCAGGCATTCACAGGAGAGGCGGCATTGAATCTGAGAATCGCAACAGACGAGGACATCTCTCAGCTGTCTCGTCTCCTTGAGATCCTGTTCGCGCAAGAAGAAGAATTCACGCCCAACGTCGCGCTGCAGGAGGCCGGTTTAAGAACGATCATCTCAAACCCTCAGGTTGGAGAGATCATGCTTGCAGAAGCGGACGGCAAGATCATTGGGATGGTGAGTCTCCTCTATACCGTCTCAACGGCGCTCGGAGCTCGGGCGGCGATCTTGGAGGACATGGTCGTTGATCCCATCAAGAGAGGCGACGGGGTTGGCAGCAAGCTGCTTGAGTATGCGTTGCAGATTTCCCGCGAACGAGGATGTGCACGAATCACGCTCCTAACGGACGCCGGCAATCTTGGCGCTCAAAGATTCTACGAGCGGTTCGGCTTTACCAAATCGACGATGATCCCCTTGCGGCGCTCGCAACAATGCGATTGGCTGAAGTCCAAACCATGAATCGCGACGCTTACAACGCCATCGCCGAATCATGGGACCGAGCGCGCAATGCCTTTTATGGCCGCGAGAAGGCGTACCTGGACACTTTTCTCCGCGATATGGCCGCGCGGTCCCCTATTTTGGACCTGGGCTGCGGCACTGGACGCCCGATGGCCGAGTGCATTTTGAACCAGGGGCATAAGGTCACCGGTATCGATCAGGCAGTCGAGCTACTCGAGCGCGCCAGAACGCGCATGCCGTCAGGGACCTGGATCGAATCGACGATCGAGGGATTCGAGACCGACGATCGTTTCGCCGGCGTTGTCTGTTGGGACGCCCTCTTCCACATTCCGCGCGAGCGTCACCCGGCTATCCTGGCCCGCATTGCCAAAATGCTTATCCCGAAAGGCCGACTGATGTTGACCGTGGGAGGATCGGAGCATCCGGCGTTCACGGATACGATGTTCGGCGAGACGTTCTTCTACGACTCGTTTCCTCCGGAGAAGGTAATGTCTATGCTCGGCGAGCTGGGTTTCAGGCCACTCGTCGCCGAGTTCATGAACGAACCAAGCTCCGGCCGGGACAAGGGCCGCTACGCTATCGTCGCACACATCGCTTAACGTCTCGATACGGCTGCCGTTTCCGGTTTGCCCGGGAGTAGACGCCCATACAAACGCGTCGAAAAACCCTCGACTCGAAAATTCAGCTTTTCGATCATCGACGAACCACAGACCCTAAGCTGTTCAAACCTTGGGGGATTCTAAGCCCGTTAGGGCGGCAAATTAATGATTGATTTAAAGGATTTACCCGATCGATGGCGCCCACTTTTTCGAGCCTGACTCATACTCATCAGGGGCAGGAAGCAGGGACTGTGTTACTCCAAAAACGATTAGTGAGATCGTTCGGATCCGGCCGGCCATCGTTTGCCGAAAAATTGATTATGATGCCGGAAAGACAAGGGATAGGGAGATCAGCGGCAATTTCCCCATCGGCATTGGCCGTCGTCGTCCAATAATACTCGGAGATTTCGTCTTGGCCGATGCGCACCCCGCGGATAGTCGTCTGTGTATTGGGGAGGAAGCCCGAGCCCGTTACGTGGAAGGCCGTTTCCAGGCCGGCTCCGGTGGTCGAGACGCCGAGGTTGGGCTCCGGTTGGGACGGCGGCGGCGGAGATGGTGACTGCGGCGGTGGCGGTGGAGGTGGGGCCGCGGGAGGAGGCGCTTCGGAGGGTTGCCAAGCCCATAACGTGCCGTCGGCCTTTACGGCCCAATGATCAAGATACCTTCCAGCGGAGATGCTGCTAAACCCTTCCCCTGGGATCTTTTGATAACCGATTCCATCGGTTGTAAACCAGACAGTCCCATCGGCAGCGACGAGCCAGGCTGTGCCATCATGGCTGACCGAGACATCTTCCCATTGCATTTCGCTGCCGATTCCCTCGGCAGGAAACCAGGCTTCATCGGGCGTCCCCACGTTGCCGCGCCACCAAAGAGCACCGTAGTTCGCTATACCCCACATTTGACTACGGTTGTTGCCGGCGAGTCGCTTAAAGCCGATCAAGGCACTTCGGTCCTCGAAATCGATACCGTTCCTCGTCATCCAGACAGACCCATCGGCGCGCGCGACCCATACGGTTCCATTAAACACCGTGACGTCCACCAATGGCCCGGCCAAGTTCTGCGGTACCTGCTTCCACGTTTCATCATTGCGCCGATGCCACAAAAAGCCGCTAGAAGTGATGCACCATACCGTGCCGTCGTACGCCACATCCACGCGTGCAAGTCCGCCGGGGCTTGCGACTTGACCGGCGATTCGGGGGGGCCAGGGGCCGCCGCCATGCCGCCAGAGGGTTCCGTCCTTGGCGATGAGCCAGACATCTGTTGCACCTGTATCCAGTTGCTTGGCGACGTCGCGCAGCTGAGGAAAAGAAACTTGCCCTGACTGGGTGGTGTCGATCACGGACCTCGGATACCAAACCCGTTCGTCAACTGCTCTTACGGTGCCGACGAGCACGGTCAGCACTAAAACGGCCAAGACACTGACAAGCTTGATTGTCCGCTTTGAAGGTGCTGGCATATCCGTGCCTCGCTGTGCAGTTCCCGTGTTTATCGTGACGGGGCTCTAGTGGTAAGGACGGGGTTTGGGTTCGATCATACTTCCCTATGACCGGCCTCCCGAAAAAAGTTCATAAGAGGCTCTATTTACGGGAGTTGATCGATGACGGTTCAGACGTACGATCTTGTTTATCCGATGCTAGCACTGTTCTGCTGGACGTTTCTGATCATGCTCAGGAATGTACAGGTCAGAGTCCGGGCGGTTTTGAAGGGAGAGCTTACAAACGAATACTTCGAACTCTTCTGCGGCCCCGAACCTCCGGAAGAGGTATTGAAGACCGGGAACAATCTGAGAAATCTCTCAGAGTTTCCACCCTTGTTCTATGTCGCCGCCCTCGCAATTATGGTAACAGCGCGTACAGACGCTGTTTTCATTGCTCTCGCGTGGAGCTACGTAGCATTAAGGATCGGGCACAGCATGGTGCACCTGACGTTCAACAAAGTTCCCGTCCGCTTCTTTTTATTCATCCTGAGCAATGCCGTTCTGCTCGTAATATGGATACGGCTCGGTGTTCTGGTGTGAAAAGGAACGAAGTCCCAATCGGAAAACGGCAGAGCGTCCATGCGTCAAACACGACACTGAAACTAGTGCGGATTCGCCTCAACCGCCTGTGCCACAAACTCGCCGAAGGCCCGACTGCCGTCACCGGTGGGAATGGTTTTTTCCAGTTGCAAGGTGTCCGCATTGATCACGGAAACGGAGTTGCTGAACCAATTGGCGACATAGATATGCTTGCCGTCGGGATGGGCGGCTATGCCTTCGGGGTATTCGCCCACCTTGATCGTGGCGATGACTTCGCCCCGGTCGGCCGCGATGACCGATACGGTGTTGTCGTATTGGTTCGTCACGAACAGACGACTACCGCCGGCGCCCAAAGCCACCGCATAGGGTCTGTCGCCGACCGGAATGGTTTTCAGTAGCGCCATGCTCTCCGCATCGACCACGGAGACGTCGTTGCTTTCCACGTTGGCGACGTACAGACGGCTGGCTCTTGAGTCCAGTGTGACGCCGAAGGGGTGCTTGCCGACGGTGACCGTTTTCTTGACTTCCAGCTCGGCGGCATCGATGAGCGAAACCGTGTCGTCGTCCCGGTTCGACACGTAAATTTTCGCTCCGTCCGGACTCACAGCGACACCGGAAGGAGAATGCCCAACCGGAATTCGCTTCAGTACTTTCGAGCTATCGAGATCGACCACGGAAAGATAGTGTCCGTACCAATCCGCCACATAGGCCCTCGTCCCGGCCGGATCGACCGCAATGCCCAACGGTCCCTCGCCCATGGGCAAGGTGGCGATCACGTTTTGGGTGCGTCCATCCAGAACCGTAACGTCTTTACTGCCGGGGTTGGTGACGCAAATCCTGGCGCCGTTTCGGCTGACGGCGACGCCGGCCGGCTCCGACCCGACTTTGACAGCCTTGACGACGGTTCCGCTCGCCGTATCGATCACGGATACGCTGTTGTCCTTTTGGTTAGTGACATAAGCATAGGGTTCGGCGGAAACGTCACCGACCGAGGAAAACAGGAGAGCGGTGGCGTACGCCACCGCTTTCGCCCGATTTACCGAATCGTAAACGCCAAACATGTCGTTATTTCTTCTCGGCAACGGCTTTCAGATTCGCCAATCCTTCCTTGTATAGTTCGGTAACCGCTTTGAGGGCGGCTTCATCGCTCTGCTCCGGCGGAGGATTGTTATTCATGAAGCTGCGATAAAAGGCGCCGTTCCATTCCACCTTGGAACCACCGGCCGGGTTCGGTTCGACTTTGATATTCGACGAATAATTGGCTACCGGCAGATCCTTGGGATCGACTTCGGTGATCTTGTATTGCATGGTCATTTTGGAGGCATCGTAGCTCTTGAGTTCTTCCTTGATCACGCCGCCGCTTTTCAGCTTGAGTTCCCGCGTCGCGCCTTTCTCGGTACCGCCTTGCGCCGTGGTGCTTTCAACCGGCGGCAACCATTTCTGCGGATTCGCCCAGTCGCCGACAAGGGCCCAAACCGCGTCCGGCGTGGCGTTGATGTCGACTGTTTCGGTAACCTTCTGACGGCTCGGACCGTGGGCATTCGCAAACCCCGCCCACAGCAACGACAGGACGGCGACTAATGACAAGAGCTTTTTCATTATTTTCTCCTGGTGTGAACGAACAAAGCCGAAAGTATAAGGCAAATTGCTTATGGGTTAGGAGATAATTTCCTGAGCGTAACGCCGCAGACTCGCGAGGATTTCCAGATCCTTGGCGGATAAGCCGGGAGATGTTTCCAGCGCATCGATTCTTGCTTGATATTCGCTCAGAACTATACTTCCGCCACATCCCTGAACCGTCAAGCGCCGGATGCGATACGCTTCCCAGCGGGCGGCTTCTTCCGCCGACAAAGTCTCGGAAAAGTTTCGAGCACGATAGCGGAAAACCAGCTCCGGCAGACGTGCATCCTTAAATGTTGGTTGCGCGCGGCTTAATTCATCCGGAGACAAACCGCGTAGCCATTTTAGAGTCGCGCGATCGGCATCGCCGATGAATCCGTCATACAGCATGAGATCGGGATCATCCATAACCATCTCGACACCGTTGAATTCCATCACTTCCTGGATCTTCTTCGCCAAGGTCCATTCCCGCTTGAGTAAATCGAGGTGGCGGTTACAGCGAGAAAGGTCGATTTGCAGCCGTTCCGCATCTCCGGGACGCAGAGCCGATAACGGCGCGATAACGGGGCATTTGTTCACGTGGACCGTTTTCAGCGGAACACGCTCGACGCCGGGCGGCAGTTTCGCAACCGGAGTGAACAGGCGTTCCCGAAGCTCTTCAGCACTCAGGGTGACGAGTGGCGTGGGATCGACGGAAAGATCGTAAACAACTATCCCGTTCGGATTTCGCGGATGCTTGACGAGCGCAACCACGACGGCAATACAGTGCCGCTCTGCGGCGAATTTTTCCGAAACGTGCAAGACCGGCTGCATTGCGCCGAACCGCAGCAATTCGAAGGCCTCTCTCTTCCCGCGATTAGAAAAAACGAAATTGAAAAGCTTGGGCTGGCGCTCGCGAACCAAACGCGCTATGGCGATGGTCGCCCAGACGTCGGCCAAGGCGTCGTGCGCATTCTCGTGTTGTATTCCGTTAGCGACCGTCAGCGCGTCCAATCGTAGGCTCGGCCTGCCGGAATCGTCCGTGGGCCATTCGATGCCCTCGGGCCGGAGCGCCCGAGTCAGTCGCAGCATGTCGATGATGTCCCATCGGGAATTGCCGTTGCGCCATTCCCGTTCATACGGATCGAACAGGTTGCGGTAAAGACAGTTTCGGGTGACTTCGTCGTCGAACCGAATATTGTTATAGCCGGCTACGCAGGTTCCCGGCACCAAGAACTGATCATGAATCCTGGCGATAAATTCCGCTTCCGTGACGCCCCGCTCCGCAGCCAACTGAGGCGTTATGCCGGTAATCAGACAAGCTTCGGGTACCGGCAATACATCACGCGCGGGCTTGCAGAACAGCGTTACGGGTTCGCCGATCGGATTGAGTTCCAGATCGGTTCGAATGCCTCCGAACTGCGCAGGACGGTCGCGCCTGGGATCGGTCCCGAAGGTTTCGTAATCGTACCAATATAAGGAAGAGCAGGCGGACATGTGCCGGAAGTACCTAGGGTTTACGTGTCCAAGCGAGGAACGTAAACCGCCACGGTACTGTCTTCATCCGGCACATGGGTTGTTTGCGGGAAAAAATCGTTAATGTATTAGCGCCTATCCGCTGGCGACTGTGGGAATTAAAGCGCCTGTTGATCAGGAGTTTTCGGCCATAGCTTCGAGCTTTCGCCGCTTCTCGCATTTCTGAACGCAAACGCATTCGCCGTTGTTTACGCCTCCACAGGTGCCTTTGATGGCGCCTCGCCCGAACATGACGCCTATCGCCATAAAGAAGATAACGGCGGCTATCACCGCAAAAGTAATCAGAAACAGTGTCATCGTTCGCCTCGACTAATCCAATACGGATGATCTTGAGGCACCCTTATGGCCGGTTGCGCCGGTGCCGAAAAGGACATGCCCCGAAAAATGGTCTCGACTTTACTACGTTTTCCAAAAAAGAAAAGCGGGAGGCGCCCGAAAACCCCTCCCGCTTTCTCGGCCGGACGAACCGGGCGGACTAGCCGCCGAAATCGTCCAGCATGATGTTTTCCCTTTCCACGCCGATGTCTTCCAGCATTTTGATCACGGCGGTGTTCATCATCGGCGGACCGCAAAGGTAGTATTCACAATCCTCCGGCGCCGGGTGGTCCTTCAGATAGTTCTCGTACAGAACGTTATGAATGAAGCCGACGTAGCCGGTCCAATTGTCCTCCGGTTTCGGTTCGGAAAGACCGATGAACCACTTGAAGTTCGGATTTTCTTCCTGCAGCTTGTTGAAATCGTCCACGTAGAACATTTCCCGCAAGCTACGAGCGCCGTACCAGAAGGTCATCTTCCGCTTGCTCTTCAACCTGCGAAGCTGGTCGAAGATGTGCGAGCGCATCGGCGCCATACCGGCGCCACCGCCGATGAAGACCATCTCGTTGTCGGTGTCGCGGGCAAAGAACTCGCCGAACGGCCCGGAAATCGTCACCTTGTCGCCCGGCTTCAGATTGAAGATATAGGACGACATGACCCCCGGCGGAATGCCATTGGCTCCCGGCGGCGGCGTGGCGATACGGACGTTGAGCATGATGATATCGCTCTCTTCCGGATAGTTCGCCATGGAGTAAGCGCGAATGGCCGGCTCCTTGACGACGGATTCGTACTGCCACAGATTGTACTTGTCCCAATCGTCACGGAAGCGTTCTTCGACATCAAAATCCGAGAACTTCGCATGATAAGGCGGGCACTCGATCTGGATGTAGCCGCCGGCGCGGAAATTGACATGCTCGCCCTTGGGCAGTTCCAGCACCAACTCCTTGATAAAGGTCGCGACGTTATGGTTCGAGCGAACCGTGGTCACCCATTTCTTCACGCCGAAGACTTCGTCATGAACATGGATCTTCATGTTCTGCTTGACGGTGACCTGGCAGGCCAGACGATCCCCATCCGCCGCCTCTCGCTTGGTGATGTGCGAAAGTTCGGTGGGCAGAATGTCGCCGCCGCCTTCGTGCACTTTTACCCGGCACTGGGCGCAGGTACCGCCGCCGCCGCAAGCCGAGGATACGAACAGATTGTTGTCCGCAAGCGCGGTCAACAGCTTGGCGCCGATGGGAACGTGGATGGTCTTTTCGTCGTTGATCAGGATATCGACGTTGCCGGATGCGACCAGCTTCGATTTCGCGCCGAGAATCACGAAGACCAGGGCAATGACGATCAGGGTGAAAAACAATACGCCTAGGATGATTTCCAACATTGTCTTATGCCCTGCCCCTTACAGTTGAATGCCCGAAAACGCCATGAAGCCCAGCGCCATCAGGCCTGCCGTGATGAACGTGATGCCCAGGCCGCGAAGTCCCGGCGGCACGTCGCTGTATTTCAGCTTCTCGCGAACGCCCGCCATGGCGGTGATCGCAAGAGCCCAGCCGAAGCCGCTGCCGACGCCGTAAACCACGCTTTCGTTGAAGTTGTAATCGCGCTCGATCATGAACAGGCTGCCGGCGAGGATGGCGCAGTTCACGGTGATGAGCGGCAGGAAGATGCCGAGAGCGTTATAAAGTGCAGGGAAAAAGCGATCCAGCACCATTTCCAGGATCTGCACGATCGCCGCGATCACGCCGATACACGCCATCAAAGCGATGAAGCTCAGGTCGACGTTTTCCAAACCCGCCCAGGACAGTGCGCCTTCTTTCAACAGATAGGTATAGATCAGGTTGTTGGCAGGAACCGTGAGCGTCTGCACGATGACAACGGCGATGCCGAGGCCGACTGCGGTTTCGATCTTCTTCGAGACGGCAATGAACGTGCACATTCCCAAGAAGAAGGCCAGAGCCATGTTCTCGATAAAGACCGACTTAATAAATAGATTGATATAGGCTTCCATCAGTGTGCCTCCCCGTGAGCCGGCATGATGGCGAAGTCAGCCTTCTCGACTTGTTGCGGCTTCCAGGTACGCACCGCCCAGATCAGCAATCCGATCAGGAAGAAAGCGCTCGGCGGGAGCAGCAGCAAGCCGTTCGGGACATACCAGCCGCCGTCCTTCAAAAGAGGCAGCACGTCGATGCCGAGCAGTTTGCCGGAACCGAACAGTTCGCGAACGATGGCGACGGTGATCAGAATCAGGCTGTAGCCGAGGCCATTGCCTATGCCGTCGAGAAAACTTTCCCACGGCGGATTCTTCATCGCATAGGCTTCCGCGCGCCCCATGACGATGCAGTTGGTGATGATCAGACCTACGAACACCGACAATTGCTTGCTGATTTCGTAAGCGAACGCTTTGAGAATCTGATCCACCACGATCACCAGCGAGGCAATAATCACCATTTGAGCGATGATACGAATGCTGCTCGGAACGTGATTGCGGATGAATGCGATACCGGCGCTCGAGCAGGCGGTGACCGAAGTCAACGCGAGGCTCATGATCAGCGCGGTCGATAGCTGCGAAGTCACCGCCAGAGCGGAACAGATCCCTAACACCTGCAGAGTGATGGGGTTGTTATCGACTAACGGTTCGACAAGAACTTTCTTGTGTTCTTCATTAAGGTTCATCGGCTTAACCCCTCTGAGATCTAAGCTTTGCCAGATAAAGTCCGAAGCCTTCCCTGCTCATCCAGTAGCTCACCAGGTTGCTGACGCCGCGGCTCGTGAGCGTAGCGCCCGCGAGCGCATCCACTTGGTATTCCGAGCCCGGCTTGGACGGATCGACGGAGCCCTTTACGAGGCCCAATGCGACTTCGCCGATCTCGATCTGCTGTCCCTTCTCGGTCAAGTTGCTCTCGTGCAATTCCTTGCCGGTGAAGTTGTACACTTTCTTTCCTTTCCAAAGCGCCTTCCATTTCGGATTCACCACCTCGCCGCCCAGGCCGGGAGTTTCCGCCTGATCGTAAAGATTGAGGCCGATAACCGTCTGCGCATCGGCTTGCAGCGCCATAAAACCGTACATGGTGGACCACAACCCGTAACCGCTGACCGGCAGGATCACCGACTTCAATTGGCCGCCCTCCTTGACCAAGTAGACCTTGGCGTATTTGGGCTTGCGCTTGATATTGGCGATATCCTTTTCCGGCGGTATGGCCTCGCTCATCGCCGGATCCTTGGCTGCCTTGCGCTGATCGAAGGTTTTCGGATCGATCGAATCGACGTAATCGCCCGTTGCCAAGTCGACGACTTTCGGCTCGATATTCTTGAAGGCCTCGTCGACCTTGGTTCCTTCATCCAACAGGCCCGCCACCTCGAGAATGTTGACTTTTTCGTCCTTGGACTTATTGCTCTCCTGCAGCGGCTTGAGCGCAACGGCCGAACCCGATACCAATACCGCTCCGACCAGGCACAATGCGAAAGCGACGGCGAGCGTTTTCTGGAAACTGTCGTTCGGCAGCACCAGAATCTTCTGCGCGTACTCGTTCGCTTTTTCGATGAAGCCGGCGATCTTATCGGACACCTGCGTTCCCGCTGTGTTGGGATTTGCTGAATCAGGCATGACGTCTAACCCTTCTCGTGATATTCGCTTTAATTACGGCGTAGTCGATCAGCGGCGCGAAAATGTTGGCGAACAGGATGGCCAGCATGATGCCCTCCGGGAAAGCCGGATTGACGACGCGGATCAGCACGGTCATGAAACCGATCAAGGCGCCGAAAACCCAACGCCCGGCATTGGTATGCGCCGCGCTGACCGGATCGGTGGCCATATACACCGTGCCGAAAGCGAAGCCGCCCAGAGTCAAATGCCAGTACCAGGGCATCGCGAACATGGCATTGGAATCGCTGCCGACGATGTTGAACAAGGTGGACGTTGCGACCATGCCGGCCAGGACGCCGGCCATGATCCGCCACGAGGCGATGCGCGTGTAGATCAGGAATGCGGCGCCGATCAGACAGGCCAGGGTCGAGGTCTCGCCCAGCGAGCCTTGCTCGAAACCGAAGAAGGTCTGCCACCAAGAGATGCCGCCCGCCGTGATCGCGTCGACGCCTCCCAAGGCTCCGAAGCCCAGAGCGGTCGCGCCGCTGAATCCGTCTACCGCGGTCCATACCGCGTCGCCCGACATGGAAGCCGGATAGGCGAAATACAGAAATGCGCGGCCGGTGAGCGCCGGATTCAGGAAGTTCTTGCCGGTGCCGCCGAAAATTTCCTTGCCGATCACGACGCCGAACGAAATGCCGATGGCCACCTGCCACAAAGGCGTATTGGGCGGCAGCGTCAACGCGAACAGGATGGACGATACGAAGAAACCTTCGTTTACATCATGCTTCCGGACGACGGCGAACAAGACTTCCCATATACCGCCCGCCACGAGCGTGACGATATAGATCGGGAAAAAATACAAGGCGCCGTGCATCACGACGGAAATCGGATTGACCGGGTTGTAGCCGAAAACGTCCATGATGGCACCGCGCCAGCCGGGTGCCGAGGCGATACCCATGCTCTCCATGGCCGAGTTGGCCTGGTAGCCGGTGTTGAACAGCGCCATCAGCAAACACGGCAGAGCCGCGATCCAGACGTAGGTCATGACCCGCTTCAAATCGACTGCGTCGCGGACGTGAACCCCGCCAGCCGTCACATCGGGAGGGCTATAGAGAAAGGTGTCGACCATCTCATAGATCGGATAGAGCTTCTCCAGCCGACCGCCATGCGCGAAGTACGGATGTATCTTGTCTAAGAATTGCCTAGTACGAGACATTAGCCTTCCTTCTCAATTTGGGTAAGATTCTTGCGAAGCACCGGGCCGAAATCGTGCTTGCCCGGATCGACGAAGGTGCAAAGCGCCAGGTCTTCTTCGTCCAGTTCGAGACAACCCAAGGCCTGCGCCGTATCGGTGTCGCCCACGATCAGCGAGCGCAGCAATTGCGTCGGCAGAATGTCCATGGGCATGACCTCTTCGTAGACGCCGACCGGCACGATAGCTCTCGCGCTGCCATATTTGGCGCTGGTGAAAGCGAACTTGCGCCCCTGTTCTTTGGGAAGACTGGATAAAAGCACGTTCAGGAAAGAGTACTTGTCGCGATCCGGTACTACCCACCCCATGAACTCTCTTTGCCGCCCTTCCTCGATGACGCTGACCTGATTGTGATAGCGCCCGAGATAGTCCGACCATCCTTCCGCCTTCTGGCCGCACAGTATGGACCCCGAAATCACGCGTGCTTCCTTATCCGCAACGGTTTCATTTCGAACCAAATCGCTCAGATTGGCGCCCAGCCGAGTGCGGATCAAACGGGGGCGCTCGACCATCGGCCCGGCGAGAGAAACGACTCGCTCCACGTTCAATCGGCCGGTGGTGAACAGGCTACCGATCGCCATGACGGCTTGATAGTCGAGATGCCAGACTATCTTGGTAGCGCTGACGGGATCGAGATAATGGATATGGGTACCCACGAGACCGGCGGGGTGCGGCCCGTCGAACTCAGCGATCTCGATCTTGTTACTGTCTCCGGAAGGCAGGGAATGATTCGGCGCCGTGCAGAGATAAACCTTCCCCTCGGTCAGCTTGGAAACGACAGTCAGTCCGTTTTTGAAGTCTTGAACCCGTTCCTGAATGACAACATCCGGCCGAGCGGCCAATGGATTGGTGTCGATCGCCGTCACAAAAATGGAATGGGGCGCCGTATCGGGATCGGGAACCTTGCTGTAGGGGCGGGTTCGAAGAGAGGTCCACAAGCCGGAAGCCAGCAGATTCTCTTTTACTTGCTCGACAGTCAGATCGGCGAGTTTGGATTGGCCGTATGATTGAAACTGAACGCTGTCATCGCCGTCCAATTCGATGACGACGGATTGAAGCACGCGTTTGGCGCCGCGATTGATCGCCTTGACCACGCCGCTCCCGGGCGAGGTGAACAAAACCTTGGGATACTGTTTATCCGAAAACAGCGCCTCACCGAGCCTGACCCGGTCTCCCTCCGAAACATTCATGGAGGGCTTCAATCCGACATAATCCAAGCCCAGTAACGCTACGGATTTAACAACGTTACCGTCGTCGTGTATCGTTTGCTCGGGCTCCCCAGTGATCGGCAGATTCAAGCCTTTCTTTGTTCTGATTAGCATATATACGCCTGTGGATCGCACAAATTGACGGCCAAACCACCCCTCTCGCATTCCTGCAACAGGTTCGAAGAAGACGGTAGAGGGAGTGCTAAGATGTATTCGGCTTAAGGCGCGCCGAGAGAGTGCCACGAGTTTATTCAAAACGTCGCGCCTCAAATCGAAGCTGCGCGTAGCGAGAGGTATGCTCGGCGTTTCCCTAAGACTTAGGTAAACCGTCTGGTATTAGAACACAAATACCCGAGGGGCTCAACGCGCGGAGTTCTTGAATCAGAAGGAAAAACGGGGGCCGAGACTCTAATTTTGGTTACAGGACTGTTTCAAAATTCAGCACAAAAAAAAGGGCCTTAGCAAAGCTTCGGCCCTGACAACATCCCAGAGGATTAAGAGGTCTTAAACGCAATGTCGCTAACCCGGAGAATGCTATAACAAGTTCCAAAGAGGAGATGGAGGTAAATCAACTTAGCGTTCTCGCGTGGTCAAAATACTAGCCTCAACCGGACGGTACGATTTTGACTTAAATCAACAAACGCCCGCTTTTCTGTCGTTTCGACAAAAGCTTCGAAACAGTGGCGTAACCGCTCGGTTACTAGCCACTCGACCGATCTCTTAATACAATACCATCGGGAGTTGGCCAGACAGTCGCTGCCCACGTCGTCGACGCGGGGAGAGGAAAGTCCGGGCTCCACAGGGCAAGGCGCCAGGTAATGCCTGGGAGGCGCAAGCCTACGGAAAGTGCCACAGAAAATATACCGCCACGGTCCTCCGGGACCGCGGTAAGGGTGAAATGGTGCGGTAAGAGCGCACCGCGCTTCCGGTAACGGAAGTGGCAGGGCAAACCCCGCCCGGAGCAAGACCAAATAGGGGGGCATTGGAGGCAACTCCTGACGTGCGGCCCGCACGGCTCCCGGGTAGGTCGCTCGAGGCGCGCGGTGACGCGCGCCCTAGATGAATGACTGTCCACGACTGAACCCGGCTTATCGGCCGACTCCCCATGAATCATCGGCGTCGTTTCACGCCATATTCCCGAGCGCCTATTCCGAGATTCGGGATAGGTGCTCCTCTCAATCTATCCAGTCAAGCTAACGAACAGCGAAGGCAGGCGCTCCGGCAATCGTTGCACGTGATCCACGACGGTGTAGCGGTTGGGACCGAAGATTCTGGACACGTACTCGTCTGCCTCGGGATCGAGCGTAAGACAGTAGCTCATGACTCCGACGGTAGCCAGTTCTTCCACCGCCTTTTTGGTATCGAACCGAAGGTACTGCGGATCGCGCTCGTCGATGTCCGCGGGTTCCCCATCGGAAACCAAAAGCAGCAGTTTTTTCTGCTGCGGCTGACGCAGCAGAAACTTTCCGGCGTGGCGCAGCGCCGCCCCCATCCGGGTCGAAAGCCCTCCCTGCATGCCCGCCAATCTCGCCTTTGCCTGATCGTCGAAGGGCTGATCGAAATCCTTGAAACGGTAATACTGCACGTCGTGCCGCCCGTCCGAAGCAAACCCGTGGATGGCGAAGGGATCGCCAATACCGTCGATAGCCCAGGCCAGCAGGGTCGTCGCCTCACGTGCAAGCTGAATCACGGCGCGATCCGATCCCGGCAGGATCTCGTTAGTCGACTCCGATAGATCGAGCAGTACCAGTACCGCCAGATCCCGCGTCTTGCGGATATAGCGGATATTGATGCGCGGGTCCGGCATCTCACCCATGCGGATGTCGATCATGGCGCGAATGGCGGCGTTGAGATCGATCTCGTCGCCGTCCTCCTGCCGCCGCTGGCGGACCAAACCCCGTGGCTGCAAGGCATCGATGATGTGCTTGAGGCGGCTGGCGACGGGCTTGTACTCCACCAGGATCTGCTCGATCAGTTCCTGCTCCCCCCTGGGCTGCCGTTTTTCCAAAACGGTCGCCCAATTGGGGCGGTGCAACTGTACCTGGTAGTCCCACTCGGGGTAATGATAAGGATCGCTGACCGGCTCCTTGCCTTCCAGTTCATTGATGGTGCAGCCTTCCTGATCCAAATGGAACGGCGTCTCCAGGGTCCAGACCTCCTGGGCATCGTCCCCCGCCAGTTCGCAGTCCACCTCGTTGACCATCTCCATGACCGAAACCTTCCTGCGGACCTGGCGCTCGCTGGCCGGTGCGTATTCCGCCTGTTCCCAGAGCTGCTCGGCGAACGCCCAGATGAACCGGTTGTCGTCGCGGTACGGGATAGCTATGCCCTCCAGGATGCGCAACGGCGGGAGCACCAGTCGGTCCTTGACCTTGTTATATAGCGTTACACCCAGATCCCAGCTGATTTGGTTGTCATCAGGACGAGCCGCAAAGACTTCCCGGAAGGCCGCTACCGTCTCCCGAATCAGGCTATCCTCGGTTTCGAGTTCCGCATCGAGCAGCGCATGGGCCAAGCGCTCCAAGAAAGACAGAGCGGGATCGCGGCTTTCCCGACCTTCGGCATCCGCCTCATGCAACGGAAGCCAGAGCTGCCGGAGCCCTGGAAACTGCCGGATGGCCAGATGCTCGACACGGGCATCCTCGATCAGACCGATCATGAACATCTGCACCGGATTCAACGCTTCCGCCGAGATCGGCTTCTTGGTGTAGGCGAGATGCGCGGCGGCGTGGGCGCAGGCAGCACGGTACAGCTCCTTGCCGGAAATGCCGCCGTAATCGTCGAAAGCATCGGGCAGGTAGATGACCGGAAACTCGATGAAAGGCTTGAGTCCTTCGCGCGTTTCATAATCGCCGGCCGTCGGGCGCAAATGGAAATCGCGGCCCCACAACGCGCGCAGATAGAAGTTCAGCTTGCGCTGGGTATCGACGAACAGCGTGCCGCGGCGTTCCTTCTGGAGCACCGCGAGGCTGTCCGCCGTTTCGAGACCGAAATATTTGGCCAGGTTTTCGAAATCGCGCCCGTGCGCCTGTGCGCCCCAGAGCGCCCAGCGGCGCAGCCCGCCCAGCGTCAACTTATCGAATAGCTGGTCGAGGTGCTGAAGCATCGGGCGCAATCCGCGTGGTGCTTTCGCCGAAAGCTGATGGACCAGGGCCAGATACTGGCGCAGCAAGTCGGCATCGCCCAGCCGGCTGGCCGCCGTGGGCAGGCTGTCGAACAGCGCGGCGATCACGCCCCCGCTGACCATGGAGGCCAGCTTCATCACCGAGGTCACCACGTCGGGAATGATTTCGTCGCCCACTTCCTTGGCGACCAGGGGCATTTCCTGGATATAGGACACCACCAGTTCGGACCCGCGTCCCAGTTCCGAAAGCACGCGGGCACCCTCGATATAATTGCGCAAGCCGCCCGGCGACATCACCCGCCCCGCTTCGTGGAAGCTGGCCTCTAGGGTGTCCTTGATATGCGGCTCGACCCGCTCCAGGTATTCGCGGTAGTCTTCCAGGTTGATGCTCATGGCTCGCCTCGTCTTGCCCCGCAGCGGCTTAGTCCTTTTTTAGAAAAACGTAGCAACCGCTGCGTCCAGAGTATCCCGCATGTCCGGATCATCGGTCAGGGGGCGAACCAAGGTCATCTGACATGCCGCCCTCGGTTCGACGCCCTTCGCGATCAGCTGCCCCGCATACACTAGAAGACGCGTCGAAATTCCCTCGTCCAAACCATGGCCCTTGAGATTGCGGGCTCGATGAGCAATCTGCACCAGCTTCTCTGCGGTTTTCGGGTCGACGCCGGTTTCGTGGGAAATCACTTCGGTTTCCACTTCGGTCTTCGGGTAATTGAAATCCAGGGCGCCGAAGCGTTGCTTGGTGGATTGCTTCAAGTCCTTCAAAAGGTTTTGATAGCCGGGATTGTAGGAAATGACCAACTGGAAATCGGGATGCGCATGCACCAACTCGCCTTTCTTGTCGAGCGGCATGGTCCGGCGATGATCGGTCAAAGGGTGTATGACCACCGTCGTGTCCTGGCGCGCTTCGACCACCTCGTCCAGGTAACAAATCGCACCGATCCTGGCCGCCGTGGTCAATGGCCCGTCCTGCCAGCGCGTGCCGGTGGCGTCGAGCAGGAAACGTCCAATCAGGTCGGAGGCCGTCATGTCCTCGTTGCAGGCGACGGTAATCAACGGCCGCTTCAGCTTCCAAGCCATGAACTCGATGAAACGGGTCTTGCCGCAACCGGTCGGGCCTTTCAGCATGACCGGCATCCGCGCGGCATAGGCGGCCTCGAATAACTCGATCTCGTTAGAGACCGGCCGGTAATAGGGTTGTTCTTCGATAAAATACTGTTCGGAGATGGTCATCGCTCAATCCTCTTCACGGATTTCCACGTTTTATCGACTCGATTAACGTTTTGATAATTTCGTCCGCACGGTTTATCGGCAGAGAAAAATGGCCCTCGCCCGGAAATGTAAAAACCTGAGCGTGGGGAAGTCGTTCGGCGAGCGCCAGCGTGTGGGATAACGGCACGGTAACATCCGCTTCGCCGTGCCAGAACGTAGTCGGCATTCGGATCTGCGCGAGGTCAATCCCCCAGTCGTGAGCATACAAAATCATGTCCTGTACTGCTCCCTCCCCGCCCGAACGCAAGGCCTCCCGCACCGAGGCGCAGAGGGCCGCTTTAATCTCCGGGCGCGTCAAGGTCGACCGGTCGGAAGCCGGACTGCCTAAAGCCAGTAGAGACAGCGCCACTTCGGGGCTTCGGAAAATCAGGCGTCCGAGGAACTCTCCGTAAATCAAACGCAGCATCCGGGGTGCGCTACGGGCCGCGCCGAATCCGAACCGTGCCGGCCAATGCATAGCCTGCGTCGCTTCCGGATCTTCCAATAGCCCGAGACCGCAGATGATCCCGACCGCCTGTACCCGGTCCGGCAGCTGCGCGGCGAGGGCCAGCCCGTAAGGTCCCCCGCCGGACGTGCCCAGCACTGAGAACCGTTCGATGCCGAGATAATCAGCCAATTGAGCGACGTCGTCAGCCCAACTCCCGATAGTGCGCGCCGGCTTCAAATCCGACAGTCCGTAGCCGGGACGATCGGGGGCGATAATGCGTGCCCGCTGACGTTCGGCCGCCTGCGCAATGAGGACGCTCTCCAGCCGGGAGGCGGGGAACCCGTGGCAGTAGACGACCGGCATTCCGCCGGGATCACCGACCTCGGCGAAGCCGAGCCTGCGCCCGTCTTTGAGCGTAACGCTCCGATCAAGTCGCTTGCTTAAGTCCATACCTTTTTGAATCGCCATCTCGAAAAAAAGCCCCGGCCTGCATTCACAGAACGGGGCTTTCGAACCTAAGCCTGGCTGCGCCTAGGCTTTGATCGGCCCCCGGTAAATCACCATGGCAGCGCCTTGCGACTGCTTGAAGTTGTCGTAGCCGACCAACCGCACATGGTTGTTCGGATGCGCCTTATGACAGGCCTCCGCTTCCGCCAGAATACGGTCCACATCGGTTTCGCCGAACATCGGCAACTTCCACATATACCAGTAGTGGTCGAAGGCGTTCTCCGGTTCGGTATGCTCGATGGCCGGATTCCAGCCCTTGCTGACGATGTATTCCACCTGTTTTCGGATATTGGCGGCGTCCATCGGCGGCAAATAGGAGAAAGTTTCGAATTTTCGGCTCGAAACATCGGTCAGGCTGGATTTGTAATCTTGCATTTCACTCATGATTGTTCCAATCCTCGTTCATTGATCGCTTGAGCAATCCCCTCCCGTTTCAGAGGGGACTGCTTTCTAGCGACGTTCGGTTCTTCAACGGTATCGCTTCAAATCAGTCGGACTGTCCGGGCGATTACTTGTGCGCCACGTCGAGTTTGTCAACCGTATCGAACTCGAACTTGATTTCCTTCCAGGTTTCCAATGCAGCCTTGAGCTCGGGGCTGTCCTTGGCCGCGGATGTCAGAATCTCCTTGCCTTCTTTCTCGAGCTGACGGCCCTGGTTGCGGGCTTCGACGCAAGCTTCCAGAGCAACGCGGTTGGCTGCGGCGCCCGCCGCGTTGCCCCACGGATGGCCGAGAGTACCGCCGCCGAACTGGAACACGGCGTCATCGCCGAAAATCGACAACAGCGCCGGCATGTGCCAGACATGGATACCGCCCGAAGCGACGGCGAACGCTCCCGGCATGGCGCCCCAATCCTGATCGAAGAAGATGCCTCTAGAGCGATCCTCCTTGATGTAGCGCTCGCGAAGCAGATCGATCCAGCCCAAGGTGGACGCCCGATCGCCTTCCAGCTTGCCGACGACGGTGCCGGTGTGCAGGTGATCGCCGCCCGATAGTCTCAGAATCTTGGTCAACACACGGAAATGGATGCCATGATTCGGGTTGCGGTCGATCACGGCGTGCATGGCACGGTGGATATGCAGGAGAACGCCGTTGTCGCGGCACCAGTTGGCAAGACCCGTATTGGCGCAGAACCCTCCGGTAATGTAGTCGTGCATGATGATGGGCGCACCGATTTCCTTGGCGTATTCCGCACGCTTGTACATTTCTTCCGGGGTCGGCGCGGTCACGTTCAGGTAATGGCCCTTGCGTTCCCCCGTTTCGCGCTCCGCCTTATGGATGGCTTCCATGACGAAATCGAAGCGTTGCTTCCAGCGCATGAACGGCTGGCTGTTTACGTTCTCGTCATCCTTGGTGAAGTCCAGGCCGCCGCGCAGGCACTCGTAAACCGCGCGTCCGTAGTTCTTCGCGGACAGCCCCAGTTTCGGCTTGATGGTGCAGCCCAAGAGCGGGCGGCCGTACTTGTTCATGATGTCGCGCTCGACCTGAATGCCGTGGGGCGGACCGCCGCAGGTCATCACATAAGCGATTGGGAAGCGCACGTCTTCCAGGCGCAATCCGCGGACGGCCTTGAAGCCGAACACGTTGCCGACCAGAGAAGTGAAAACGTTTACCACCGACCCTTCCTCGAACAGATCGATCGGATAAGCGATGAAGGCATAGAACTGCTCGTCGCTGCCCGGAACGTCTTCGATGCGGTAGGCGCGGCCTTTGTAATAGTCGAGATCGGTCAGAAGGTCGGTCCAAACCGTAGTCCAGGTGCCGGTGGACGATTCTGCGGCGACTGCCGCTGCCGCTTCCTCGCGAGGCACGCCAGGCTGAGGCGTAATTTTGAATACGGCCAAGATATCGGTATCCGCCGGGGTGTAATCCGGCATCCAGTAGGTCTCGCGGTATTCTTTTACGCCCGCGCTATAGGTCTTTACAGCCATACTTTCCTCCTACCACATCTGTGGATTGTTCTCAGGAATGTTTTTCTGGTCCTACTTGGACCGCAAATCGTATTGTCCTTTCACAGCGAGGAACTATAAGCCGTTCCGTTCATAAAAAAAATTCAGTTGTTATGATTACTGTAATAAGACTTACTTATACTAAATGACCAACGTTTGGAGCCCTGACACAAAGGAATGCCCCACGGTCGCCGGATAGAATAAGCCAAGAACTTTCGGCGCTCCAAGGAAGATTTGCCCGATTCGGACGCGAATCGGCTGTTGTCTCAAACGGCGCACACCGCCCAATCGCTTCGCCTTCGTTCCGTCGCCTCCTCCCTCGGAATACAACTTCAACCGTCGAAACCGGCTTCCCGCTCTCTCAAATGCTTCGAAGGCATCCGTCGCAAACGTGAGACGGAACGTAAAACCTTGCTCACAATCGGGAACTCTGGCGATTCAAGTGCGTCAACACCGTTACGGGCTCACGCTCGTAACCGGGATCAGGGATAGTCCGGATAGACCCGGTTTGTATCCGCCCACCGAATTGGCCAAACTGGATTTTCAAGGAGAGAATCATGAGACTCGCACCGCTTTATTTGGGAGCGGCATTGGCCGTGACGGGCCAATCCCAGGCAGCATCCTATTTCCTGGACCAAACGAACATCGACCAAGCCCCCTTTACCGACGGAACGAATTACTTGACGGTGAATGTGGGCACATCGGGGAACGATGTTACCTTTGACGTCGATGCACTGAATGATCCGGGCCAGCCATTTGCGGACAAGGAATTATCCAATTTCGGCATCCAATCGTTCGGGTTCAATCTGGCAAACGGAACCAGCTTGGAATCGGACAATATCACCGGTTTACCCGCCGGCTGGAACGTCGATTTCAACCGGACACTAAACGGATTCGGCAGATTCGACGTAGTCGTGTCGGGCACCGGGAGTAACCGCCAGGAGCCGCTCAGCTTTAGCATCACCGACATCAACGGCGATACGCCCGACTCCTACCACGCCCCCTCTACCGGAACTGCGGACCAAGGAAACGCTTGGTACGCCGCCCACGTGACGGACTTTTCAGGCCCCGAACCGGCCATGAACGGCAACCAGAACGGCGAGATCACGAGCGGCTATTTCGGCGGCGGCGACGGCCCGGGAGTAGCGCCGGCACCCGTTCCGGTTCCCGGCGCGGTCTGGCTGTTCGGCTCGGCCATCGCCGGGCTGGGCCTGATCTCAAGACGTTCCCGCAAAATCTAAAGACTCGGGCTCGCATTCCGAGGTCCGTGTTTCAAGAGGATGCTAGCCAAGCGGCTGAAATAAGCCCATTTAATGCCGCCTGCCCGAAATTTAGCGGAGTGCCGATTTCTTTTCATTTCCAGGCAGGCGGCCTCGCCCATCAACAGCAAGGCTCGGGCTCGACTCACCCGTTTGCCTGTGCGCATTCTTGCAGCTGATTTGACGTCCGATAGCTATTTCGCTATCGGAAAGCATGAAAGACCCGGATCAGAGCAGTTCGAACGTGAAGCCGCCCACGTCGTTAGTGGGTTTGGCCAATAGCAAGCGAATTTCAAACGGTTTGCCGACAGGCATCAGCGAGGTTTTTTCCCCTTCGGGAAGATATTCCGCAGGCGTGAATATCCGCTCCGCCACCGGGCTTCCGTTGAGTTCGGTGAGAACCAGCTTCAGATTGGGGAGCATTTGCGGCAAGTTGGACTGATTCGCAAAGACGAGTTGGAATTCCAGTGCGTCATCGCGGGTCGAGTCCGGCCGCAAGGCGCGATCGAAAATCTGGATGCGGCGCACGTCTTTATAGGGCGGCAAAGAACAGTCGATCGTCTTGCAGGCCATGTCCAGCCAGGGACGCAGTCGTGCGCTCTGTACTATTCTGTCTCCTTCGAAAATGACCAGTTGAGCAATCAGGAGACCCAGCAGCCCGAACACGCCCAGCCCCCACAAAGCACCCGGCGTTACCGAGGACGGACCGGACTTTCCTTTGCCATGGCCTGCCCGAGCTTCCCCGTCAAACGCCTTGCTTTTGTGCTCGGTCCCCGATTGCTCGCCACCCGACTCCTCGGACAGCTCCCGCTCGAATTTTCGGAGGAGGACCGCTTCTCGATCTCCCAAAACCGGAGGTCTGGCTTGAGGCGTGTCCTCCGGAACCGCATCCTTCACGGCTTGCCCCAAGGATACTAAGACGTTGAAAACGATATGGCAGCGGTCGCAAAGCGCTTCTCCGCGTCCAGCCCGTAATTGGCCGACGCTGATGCGGTATGCGGTCTTACACTCGGGACAGCGGGTAAACACGATTCAACCTCGAAGCTTGGCGCCGGTAAGCAATGCCCATTCCTCGCGAACCACGGGGGGAGAGAAATCGAACTGCGACGCGTAGGCCGCGCGGACGTTTTCGACCTGCGTCGCCAAAATACCGGACAATGCCAAACTCCCGCCGGGCCGGACTTTTTCGCTGATTTCCGCCGCCAGTTCGATCAAAGGCGTAGCCAAAATGTTGGCGACCAGCACATCAGCGCGGACAGCGGCAAGCTCGCGCGGATACCCGAGGGCCAACCTGTCCTCCACGCCATTCTTGCGCGCGTTTTCGTCCGAGGCGGTGAGCGCCTGGGGATCGATATCCACGCCATAGGCTTTCGCCGCACCCAGCTTCAATGCAGCCACAGCCAGAACTCCCGATCCGCAGCCGTAATCGATCACGGTCTTGCCTGCGAGATCCTGGCCGTCCAGCCATTCGAGGCAAAGCGCTGTCGTGGGATGAGTGCCGGTTCCGAAAGCCAAGCCGGGGTCGAGCACTACGTTGACGGCCACGGGTTCCGGCGGCTCGAAGCCGGTCGGGCAAATCCAGAGCCTCTGGCCGAAGCGCATCGGCTGAAAATGATCCAGCCACGCTCTCTCCCATACACGGTCTTCCAAATCCTCGAGCTGATATTGAAGTACTCGCTCGCCGAATTGGTTCGCGACCGAGTTCCGTATGCGATTGGTATTGGCGTCGGCATCGAATAACCCGATCACTTTAGTCTGCCGCCAAACCGGCGTCTCCCCCGGCCTGGGTTCGAACAGAGGCTGGTCGCCGGCATCTTCGAAGCTGACGGAAACGGCGCCGAGATTCGACAAAAGATCGGAAACCGGCTCCGCCAAAGACTCATCGACCGTAATCGCCAGCTGACGCCACATCAGTGTTTCAATCCGAGCTTCTGCTCCAAATAATGGATATTCTGCCCGCCGGCATTAAAAGCCGCATCGTTGATGATATCGAGCAACAAAGGAATATTGCACTTGATACCGCCGATGACCATTTCCTGAAGCGCCATGCGGGCACGCGCGATAGCCCCGCTCCGGGTCTCGCCGTGGGCGATGAGCTTGCCGATCATCGAGTCGTAATAAGGCGGTACCCGATAGCCGTTATAGATATGCGTTTCGACCCGGATTCCAGGACCTCCGGGCATATGGAACTGCTCGATCACGCCGGGGCTCGGGATAAAACTTTGCGGATCCTCGGCGTTGATCCGGCACTCAATGGCATGGCCCCGCATCTGAACATCCTCCTGCCTGATCGCCAATACCTCGCCGGCGGCAATGCGAAGCTGCTCCTTGACGATATCGAAGCCCGTCACCATTTCCGTCACCGGATGTTCCACCTGTACCCGGGTATTCATCTCGATGAAATAAAACTGGCCGTCCTGGTAAAGAAACTCGAAGGTTCCGGCGCCCAGATAGCCGATTTCCTGACAGGCTCTGACGCAACGCTCACCGATTTGGCGACGCTGCTCCTCGGTAATGCCGGGCGCCGGCGCCTCTTCGACGACTTTCTGATGCCGACGCTGAGTGGAGCAATCGCGCTCGCCCAGATGAACCACATTCCCGTGTCCGTCGGCAATCACTTGGACCTCGATATGCCGCGGATTTTCCAGGAACTTCTCCATATAGACCATGTCGTTGCCGAATGCCGCCGCGGCCTCCCCTCGAGTCAGCGTGATGGCGCTCGGAAGATTCGCCTCGCTGTGGACGACCCGCATGCCGCGTCCTCCACCGCCGCCCGCCGCCTTGATGATGACCGGAAAACCGATTCGGCGGGCGACTTTCAGGTTTTCGTCGTGATTTTCGCTCAAAGGGCCATCCGAGCCGGGCAAACACGGAATACCGGCCTTTTTCATGGCCTCGATGGCAGACACCTTGTCCCCCATGAGCCGGATGGTCTCCGGACGAGGGCCGATGAAAATGAAACCGCTTTGGATCACTTTTTCCGCGAAGTCGGCGTTCTCCGACAAAAACCCGTAACCGGGATGGATAGCCACCGAATCGGTGACTTCGGCGGAGCTGATGATAGCCGGAATGTTGAGATAGCTTTCCTTCGACGGCGCAGGACCGATGCACACGGACTCGTCGGCGAGCCGCACGTGCTTTAGGTCGCGATCGGCCTCGGAATGCACGGCCACGGCTTTGATACCGAGTTCGCGGCAAGCACGAAGAATGCGCAGGGCGATCTCGCCCCTGTTGGCGATGAGAACTTTACCGAGCATGAACTGACACCTGGTGGATGGGCCGAATTAGAAGCAACGGCGATAGGCCGTTACTCGATGACGAACAAGGGCTGGTTGTATTCCACCGGTTGGGCGTTTTCTACCAGCACCTTTGCGATCACACCGGCTTTGTCCGCCTCGATCTGATTTAGAATCTTCATCGCCTCGATGATGCAGAGCGTATCGCCTACTTCCACGCGCTGGCCGACCTCGACGAAAGCCTTCGCTCCTGGCGAGGGCGAACGGTAAAAGGTTCCCACCATGGGCGATCGGACGATGTGCCCGGTCAGTTTATCCGCCGTCGCCTCGGCCGACTGAGGCGCTGCGGTCGGCTGTGGCGCAACGGCCGGCGCAGCAGCCTGCAATACCTGCACCGGTTGCGGCGCCGTACTGCTGTACCGACTGATGCGTACCGATTCCTCCCCTTCGCGAATCTCGATTTCGGCAATGCCCGACTCTTCGATCATTTCGATGAGCTTTTTTATTTTTCTAATATCCATGTCTTAGCCTGTTTTTAGGATGTGTATGGCGGCAGTCAAGGCGAGCTCATAACCGAGCGCGCCGAATCCGCAAATAACGCCTTTGGCGATATCGGATAAATATGAGTGTTTGCGGAAAGGCTCCCGCGCGTGAACGTTGGATAAATGGACTTCAATGAAAGGAATGCGGGTTGCAAGAAACGCATCTCGAAGCGCGATACTGGTATGCGTGTAAGCTCCCGGATTGATGAGTATGAAGTCGATGGATTCCCTGAACGCCTGGTGGATACGGTCTATAAGCTCGTGCTCGGCATTGCTCTGGAAAAAATCCAGATGGCAACCCAGCGCTTGCGCCTTGGAGTCCAGTGCAGACTCGATGTCGCCAAGCGTTTGACTGCCGTATAACCCCGGCTCGCGAAACCCAAGCAAATTGAGATTCGGGCCGTTGAGCACAAGGATGTTTGCCATATTACGAGAGCAGCCCCGTTTCCGATTACCGCAGAAGCCGAAAAACCGCGGCTATTTTGCCGAAATGCGCAAAATCTGTCCACAAATGAAGGATTTCGCTTACATTCGACGCAGTTAGCGCGTTTTGGCGGAAAGGTCAATGAAGCAGCGCTTCGAGAACCTTCATGAGCTGCTCTCTCGAGAATGGCCCCGTATGGGCGTCCACCTGCTGGCCGGCACGGTCGAAAACGGCGGAGAACGGCAAGACGTTAAGCCGGTTTCCGAGACTCTCCGCCCAGGCGGCGGCACGTTCGTCACCCAGCCATATCGGATAGTTGACCGGCGTCTCTCTTAAGAAGTCCTGCACGGCTTCCGATTCGTCTATGGCAATGCCGACGAACTGGACGCCCTTGTCGCCCAATTCCGTCTGCAATCGGACGAACTCCGGCATCTCCTCCCGGCAGGGGGCGCACCAGGTCGCCCAGAAGTTGAGTACGACGATCTTGCCTTTCAATTCGGCGATATCGTGCGGATTGCCATCGAGATCCCTGAGCGTCACAGGCTCCGGAGGCGCCCCATTCCTCGGGGCTGTCGACTCTCCGCTCAGCCAGCTTTGGGCGAGAATGCCGAGAAGAAGCGCGGCCAATGCGAGCAATCCGTAGAGAAACTTTGTCGATTTCACTGCAACGCCCTTTGCAAATGTCCCAAAAATTCATCCGCATTCATATAGCCGACCACGCGGAACGATTTCCGCTCCTCCCGATCAGGTCCGAAGAACAGCGTCGCCGGCGGACCGATGAGACCAAAGCGTTGCAAGAGCGCCTGATCGTCCGCGGAATTTTGCGTGACATCGGCCTGCAGCAATACCACGTTGCTGAGCGCATTCTGTACTTTGGGATCGGCGAAGGTATAGCGCTCCATTTCCTTACAGGAGATGCACCAATCGGCATAGAAATCCAGCATGACCCACTTTCCGGCGACCTCGGCCGCCGCCACCTGCTGATTCAGGTCGTCAATGGTCCTGACCTTTCGGAACGCGATCGACTGCGGCGACGCCTTGGCCGTCGCCGCAGAGATCCCGCGCAACGGCTGTAGCGGGTCGGTGCTGTCCGAAGCGACGCCGATCAACAGCAGCACCCCGTACGTAAGCATGACGATGCCCACGCCCTTCCACAGTCTGCGCCATCCGGAGGCCGGATGAGGCAAGGCATCCAGGGCGCCGAGGTAAATGGCCGGAATGATCAGCAGCAGTGCCCAAAGGAACATGGATACGGCGGCGGGCAGAATACGTTCGAGCAGCCAAACCGCGATCGCCAAAAGACCCACGCCGAAAGCGGCCTTCACCGCATTCATCCAGGTCCCGGCCTTGGGCAGCAACTTGCCTGCCGATGCGCCAATGGCCAGCAAGGGGATACCCATACCCAAGCCCAGCGCGAACAAAGCCAGCCCGCCAAGCACCGCATCGCCGGTCTGGCCGATATAGATTAGCGCGCCGGCCAGGGGCGCCGCCACGCACGGCCCGACGATCAAGGCGGAAAGTGCGCCCATGATCGCCGCTCCAGTCAGAGTGCCGCCGCGTTGCTGATTGCTGATGGAAACCACGCGGGATTGGATGAATTCGGGCATTTGCAGCGTATAAACGCCGAACATCGACAAGGCCAGCAGCACGAACAAAGCGCTGAATGCCACGATGACTTCGGGCTTTTGAAACAGAATCTGAAGATTGCTGCCGAACAGCCCGGCCAAAACGCCGAAGACGGTATAAGCAAACGCCGAAGCCAATACGTAGCTGAGGGACAACATGAAAGCCCGGCCGGTCGTGATCGTGTGGCCATTCCCGACGATGATGCCCGACAGAATCGGGATCATCGGAAAAATACAGGGCGTGAACGCCAGCAGCAGCCCGAACCCGAGAAAACTGAGAACCGTCGCCCAGGGGGAATCGCTTTGCAGCGCGAAGGCGATTCGGTCCTGCTCCGATACCGGCTCGGCAGGATTTGCTACCGACGCGATTTTTCCGGTACCACCGGCCGGCAAATCCAGGCTCGCGGTTTTCTGCATCGGCGGGTAGCACACACCCGTCTCCGCGCAGCCCTGATAATTCGCCTGCAACTGAATATTGACCGGCTTGCCATCGGCACGCGACAGCGGAACGGCAAAACCGACTTCCCGATGGAATACCTCCACCGCCCCGAACTCTTCGTCGTGCTTGGGTTCGCCGTGCGGAATCTCATAGCTCCCGAGCTTTACCCCGCTCTCGCCGAGCAAGGCCAGCTTGAATTTTTCCCGGTAAAGATAATACCCGTCGGCAATCTGCCAGCTCACCCACAGCGTACCAGCATCCTTGACCTCGGCGAAGAAACGGAACGCCTCATCCGGGGGCAGCAAATCGACGGGCTGGGTTTTCACGCCCAGCGATTTGAAGGCTTCGGCCAATTTTCCGAGCGAATCGGTCTTGGCACCGCCTGCGCCAGTCGGAGGCCACGCCACGTTCACCGTCCGCTTGTACGGCGGATAGCATACTCCGGCATCGGCACAGCCCTGCGAGGTTACGTCGAGAGCCAGTGCATCGGCGGTGCCGCCGCTCCGCATCAACGGAAGACGGATATCGACGTGCCCGCGATAAATCTCCATCTCGCCGAAAAATTCGTCGTGTTTGGTTTCTCCCTTCGGAAAAACCGGCTCGCCCAAATCGACGCCCGAAGTCTTGGACGCGAACTTGAATTTTTGCCGGTACAGATAATAGCCGTCCGCGATGTCGAATCCGACCAAGGCCTCATCGCCCTCGATCTTTGCCGATGCCCGGAAAGCCTGTTCGGGCGGCAGAAGCTCATCGCTGCTAATGGCCCAAACCGCACCCGTCCAGACCGACAAAAAGACAAACAACAACCCAAAAACCCACTCGCGGAACCAAAGGTATATGCACACGTTTGCAAAGCCGTCATTCCGGCATGGATTGCCGGAATCCAGAACACAGGGATGTGAAAGGCCTTTGCCATCCTTGGCGCCTGGACCCCGGCACTCCCTGCCGGGGTGACGATCTGTGTAGATACCTTTGTCGGGGAACTGCGGCATAACAAAATCACTCAGTAGGAAGAAGGTCGGGGATGCGGACTCTGTCCGGAAGCAATCCGTCCGGACGGTCCATCAATTTTCGGGGGGCAGCCATCTGCTGATCCAATCGAGGTACGCGGTCGAACCATGCAGTATGGAGACCGCAATGAATTCGGGAAGTTCGTACGGGTGTTTCTCGCGCACAAAGACTTCCAATGCTTCCAAAGAAGCCGTTTCGGTCTTCATCAGGAGGAGATGCTCCTGAGCCGTTTCTATCTTGCCTTCCCAAGGATAAACGGATGTCAGTCCGGGAACGATGTTGGCGCAGGCGACCAGGCGTTCGGCGACCGCCGCCCTAGCCAACGTCTCCGCGGTGTTCGCATCCGGACAAGTGCACAAAACTAGACAGTATTGGGTAGACATGGCAAAAAGCACTGGATTAATCGGAATTCTAAACGTATGAGGGCTTAATGAACATCGGTCAATGGTTATTGCTCGCGCTGTTGAGCTTGCCGGTCTTGGAGATTTATTTACTGATCAAACTCGTCGGTTCGCTGGGTTTTTTCCCCACTTTATTCCTGTTGCTGGGTGCTGCGGCGCTAGGCAGCTTTTTATTGAGAATACAGGGTTGGACCACCTGGTTCCGGGTTCAGCAAGCCTTGGCGCGTGGCGAATTGCCGGCCCGCGAGATGATCGAAGGCGGCTTGATAGCCGCCGGGGGTTTGCTGTTGCTGATACCCGGCTTCATCAGCGATATGCTGGCATTGTTCTGCCTGCTGCCGGCCACCCGGAAACGAATCGCGCAACGTATTCTCGAAAGCGGCATTTCCCACCCTCCCGGAAAGACGACACGCGAAACCCGGCACACGATAGAAGGCGAATTTAAGCGTGAAGACTGACTCATAACGCCTTTCGCGGTTTCCCGCCAACTATTATCCGAGCCGTGCTTTGAACACGCTTCATCGAGAGGCGTAGTTTTTGCAGCCATTCATCCTTGCCGAAAACGAGAAACGCCATCATTACCGCGGTTCCTTGTTTCAAGGCTCCTCATTCGCCCGAAAACGATACATTGATGAAACACTCTTGTAACGTCATCATTAAAATCCGCTAATATAATTCACCCCTACTGAGCTCCGCGGGTAACGGGCTGAAATTTCCCAGCAGGTACTATTGGATGGCGATGATAACCCGGAAATTCCGCGTCGACGGCATGCACTGCCAGGGATGCGAAACGACGATCGAGCAAGCGGTGGCCCAACTTTCCGGGGTCCAAGATATCAAGGCCGATTTTGCGGCCGGGACCGCCACCGTCAGCTTCGACCCCGCTCGAACCGATCCCCGAAAAATCATCGAAGCCATCGATAGCCAGGGTTATCAATGCTCACCGGCGCCGGCCGGCGGTTCTTCGCGGCTCCGCGCCTTCGGACGATTGCTGGTCGCCCTGCTCTCACTAACCGTTATTGCCGCACTCCTGATCCAAGGCGATCAGCTCGCCGAGCGCATGCACCTGCCAGAGTTCGATCGTAGCATGAGCTATGGCCTCTTGTTTCTGATCGGCTTCGTCACCGGTTTTCACTGCGTGGGAATGTGCGGCGGTTTCGTTGTCGGCTATACCGCGAGCGCCGCCGCGACCGGCAAACGTTCCTTGGTGCTCTCCCACGTCCTTTACGGGGTCGGCAAGACCTTATCGTATACCCTGATCGGCGGCCTATTCGGGCTGCTCGGTTCGTTCATAGCCTTTACCCCGGAAATCCGTGGCATCGCCGCGATCGCGGCCGGCATCTTCCTGATCGTGTTCGGCCTCAACATGCTGGACTGGTTCAAGAGCCTCCGGCGCGTTCACATTCGCATACCGACATTCTTGAACCGCTTCGTATACGGCAGGACGCAAAAAAGCAAAAGTCCATTCCTGATCGGCCTGCTGAACGGTCTGATGATCGCCTGCGGTCCGCTCCAGGCCATGTACATCATGGCCGCCGGCACCGGCAGCTTTATCGAAGGCTCCAAGCTCCTTTTCGTCTTCGGGCTGGGCACATTGCCGATATTGTTCGGCTTCGGGGTGCTGACCAGCCTGATTTCCGCCCAGGCGACCCGAGGACTCTTGAAAGTATCCGCCTTTCTGGTGATGGCCCTCGGACTCATCATGCTGAATCGAGGCCTGATCATGAGCGGCTCCGGCTACGACTTTCGGACCTTGGCGACCTTGGCCGCAACCCGCCTGGAAAATTTGACCAAGAAAGAGGACTCCACGGCTCCCGCCGGCGATTACCAGGTGATCCGCATGGAGGTCAATAAGCGGGGTTTTAAACCGGACACGTTCGTACTGAAAAAAGGCGTTCCCGTGAAGTGGATCATCGAGGGAAAGGAACTGAACTACTGCAACCACCGGATCATTGTCCCGTCTCTGGGGCTCGAATTCGACGTGGTAAAAGGCGAGCAAACCGTCGAGTTCACGCCGCAACAGGCCGGCGTGATTCCCTGGAGTTGCTGGATGGGCATGATTCCCGGCAGCTTCATCGTGCAAGAAGACGCCGCCGGCCCAGAACAGGGGAAGAGCGACGAACAACCCGGCCGTCGCCCGCCCGAATGAGCGAAGTTGTCGAGCGGTCGACGTATCGCCGAAAACTGTGGGATTTACACTACCGAAGCGGGATTTCCCACACTTCCGCCGCAATCAACGCACATGAACATCGGAAAACTCCGATCAAAAAAGGTCTCAAATTCAGGCATACCTGTTGCATGGCGGTCACACTCTTCTCTTCGCCCCCCCGCCAGCGGCAGAGCATAGTTTGAGGAAAGACGCGCCGCAGACCGAAACACAAGACAATTCACAAGAACAATGACCAGGAAATCGAGCGTTTTTTTATCGGCGATCGCAGCGCAATCGGCCATCCTCGGTTTGTTGCTCCTGCACGCCGCAATCTCCACTCGGACGCATCCACCGGAATTGACTGAAAAACGGGCTTTGGTAAAGGCACTCCATCTCACCGATCTATGCCTGTTTACCGAGGCCCGCTACACGCGTCATCTCTCGCAAGCGGACTTGAGCACACCCTTTCAGGACCATCCCATATCCCTGGAGCATTTCCCTTCCGGCTCCTTCCTGGGCGCACCGGAAAACATTCGGAAAATCAATGAAGAGTTGGATTGAGAAGCAGAAATACATCATCGATTTCACCCTGTCGTCGCTGCTGCGGCGCAAGGTGAAGAACATTGGCCTCTTGATCCTGTACGCCTTGATCGTGTTCATCCTGGCCTCGGTGATGTTCTTTACCCACGCGATCAAGAAAGAGGCATCCCTCGTCCTTCGAGAGTCACCGGAAATGATCGTCCAAAAAGTCGTGGCGGGACGGCACGACCTCATGCCGCTGCGCTATCGGGACGAAATTCTGAAAATCCGGGGCGTGCAGGCAGTCGAGGGGCGGCTCTGGGGCTATTATTTCGACCCTGTTTTCGGAGCCAACTACACCTTGCTGGTGCCGCCCGCCACGACAGCGACGGAACAAGCCGAGACCGAGCCGATGCGCACGGTCGTGACCGAAAACGAGCACCGCCACGGCCCTGAAGAGCAAGCCATGCCTCTCGTCGGCGCCGAAACGATCGGCGCGGGAAACATCGTCATCGGCAACGGCATCGCCCGGGTGCGGAATGCCGGCAAGGGCGAATTCATACTGTTCCGCACCCATGCCGGCGAAGGAATGCCCTTGAGAATCAAGGACACGCTTTCCTCCGCGTCGGAACTTGTCTCCTCCGATCTGATCCTGATGACCGAGCCCGACTTCCGCAGATTTTTCGGCATCCCCGAGAACTATGTGACCGATCTGGCGGTCTCGGTCAGAAATCCCGAGGAGCTTTCCACGATCGCCGCCAAGATCACCCGGCTGTTTCCCGATTCCCGCCCGATCATACGGGACGAGATCCTCCGCACCTACGACTCGATCTTCAACTGGCGCGGCGGCATGATGATCGTGATCCTGTCCGCGGCGGTCCTGGCATTCGTCATCTTCGCCTGGGACAAGGCCTCCGGGCTCAGCGCCGGGGAGCGGCGCGAAATCGGCATACTGAAGGCCATCGGATGGGAAACCTCGGACATCATCCGCATGAAATTCTGGGAAGGCGCGGTGATTTCGCTGACCGCATTTCTCGGCGGCGTGATCCTCGCTTACATCCACGTATTCTTCACCCATTCCCTGGTGTTCGAACCGGCTTTGAAAGGCTGGTCGACCCTGTATCCGCAGTTCAAGCTGATGCCTTTCGTAAGCGCCGAACAATTGACCACCCTCTTCTTCCTCACGGTGGTGCCCTACACGGTATCCACCATCGTTCCGGCCTGGCGGGCGGCGACCATCGATCCGGACACCGCCATGCGCCATACGGGAGAGTGATTCATGATCGAGCTTTTCGACGTCCGCAAAGTATTCAACACAGGCAAGCCGAGCGAATACTCGGCGCTCAACGGCATCAGCCTCAACATCAGCTCCAACAAGGTCACCGTTCTGACCGGCCCCAGCGGCTCGGGGAAGACCACCCTGCTCAGCATCATCGGCTGCATGTCGCGCCCTACCGCCGGACGGGTGAAACTGAGCGGACGCGAAATCACCAGCTTGCCGGAACGCTTTCTGACCGATATCCGCCGCAAGACCTTCGGCTTCATCTTCCAACAGCACAATCTGATCAAGGGGATCACTGCACTGGAAAACGTCATGCTGCCCGCCTACCCCTTGGGCGAACGGCATGGGCCGCTCAAGGAGCGCGCGATGCATCTGCTCGACAGGCTAGACCTTTCCCGCAAGGCACACTCGCGCATCGAGTGGCTGTCCGGCGGCGAAGCGCAGCGGGTGGGCATCGTCCGAGCACTGATCAACGACCCGTCCGTCATCATCGCGGATGAGCCAACCTCCAACCTGGACACCAAGCTCTCTTACAGATTCCTCGAAATCGTGGAAACGTTCAAAAAAGACGGCAAAACGGTCCTGATTACCAGCCACGACCCCCTGGTGTACCAGGCCAGCGTCGTCGACGAGGTGGTCCGGCTGCGGGACGGCCGGCTCGAAGGAGAAGCGCCGTGATCATGCATCCGGCGGTGATCGCCAATATCATCGCCGCGCTGACGGTGAGCCTGATGGTGGTTTATTCGGCCTACTATGGGCTACAGATCTATCGCCACTGGAACATCGAGAGCGGCAGCGAACTGCAGCTGACCCTGGAGCGGCGGACCTACCTGGTCTCGACGCTGCTGTCCTATACCTTCGGGCTGCAACTGATCTCGCTGTTCCTTTACGTGTTCACCGCCGACACGCTCTACCCGCTGTTCGTCGGCGCCATGTGCGCCGCGGGGGCCTTGAGCGTGAATGCCTTCGGTTATCCGACCCTGATCCTGAAGGTCGGCAATTTCCTGCTGGCGGGACTCTGGCTGGTGCTGAACCACGCGGACAATCAGGCTTACGACTACCCTCTCATCAGGAAAAAATACCTCCTGCTGGCGGTCATCGCCCCGTTCATCGTGGCCGAAACGATTGTGGAACTGGCTTATTTCCTGAAGCTGGACGCCAATGTCATCACCTCGTGCTGCGGCGCCCTTTTCAGCAGCGAACGGGTCGAGGGACTCGGCTCGGAAATCGCGGCCCTGCCGGCATTACCCACGCTCTGGGCTTTTTATATCAGCATTGCCGCGGCGCTGCTCTCCGGCATTTATTTCTATCTTCGGGGAAAAGGCGGCTATGTCTATTCCGCTTTGGCGGTAGTGGCCTTCTTCGTCTCCATAGTCGCGATCATTTCCTGCATCTCGCTTTATATCTACGAATTGCCGACCCACCATTGTCCGTTCTGCATCATCATGGAGGAATATAACTACATCGGTTATCTGCTATACATCCTGTTGTTCAGCGCCGTAGTCGCCGGCGCGGGCATCGCCGTCCTGATCCCGTTCCGCGGGATAGCAAGCCTGAGCTCGGCAATACCATCGCTGCTAAGAAGACTCGCATTGACCTCGATCGTGTCCTACACGGCTTTCGCATCCATCGTGACGTATCGAATCGCGATCTCGAATCTCATTTTGTAAGTTAAGGTAGCCATCATGACCGATCGATCCCGAAGGAACTGTTTGCGCGCCCTCGCGGCGCTGGCTTTGTCCCGGGTCGTTCCCGGCTCCGTCGCCGACGCAGCAGGAAAGGCGGTGCTCAAGAAGAGCGACCGCTGCCCGGTCTGCGGCATGTTCGTCTACAAATATCCGAAGTGGGTGGCGCAGATCGTTTTTAAGGACGGCACCTCGTACTTTTACGACGGCGCCAAGGATATGTTCAAGCATATCTTCGACACGTCCAAATACACACCGGGGAAAACGGCGGACCAAATCGTCGCCATTTACGTCACGGATTATTACGAAGTCGAACTGATCGAAGCCAAGCCCGCATTTTACGTGATCGGCTCGGACGTGCTGGGCCCCATGGGTCATGAATTGCTCCCCTTCAGGGATCAAGAGTCCGCCCAGGAATTTCTGGAGGACCACAAGGGCACCAAGATCTTGCGCTTTCAGGATGTGACCCCGGCCGTCATCGAATCGCTGGACCGGCGTTCATGACGATCACATTTTGGATTCGACTTTTATTGGCCGCGTCGATCATGGCGTCGCTCGGCGCCTGCAACGGTCGACGGCCGGGCTTGCAGATCGGCGACATGGCGCCCGTCGTCACGCTCACCGATTTTCACGGAAATCCCGTGACGCTGCCCAAGGACATCCGGGGCAAGGTGGTCCTGGTGCGCTTCTGGGCTATGGATTGCTCCCACTGCAACAAAGAAACCGTCCTGGCCCTGGAAACCCTCTATCAAAAATATAAGGACAAAGGTTTCCTGCCGGTCGCCATACACGAAAGCCGGCCCGTCGAGGCGGACGAGCGGTTCCGGAAGTTCGATCACGTCACTTATCCGATGCTGGTGGACGAATACGGAAAAGTAGCCCGGCAGTTCGGCGTAATCGGCTTGCCGACGACCCTGGTGCTCGACGAGAAAGGCATCGTGCGGGAGAAGATCACCGGGGAAGCCAGTATCGACACTTTCGAAAAGCTTTTGACCACAGTGCTATACAAAGGGGGATTTTATGACGGCACTCATTAGATTTGGCTTGGGGCCAGCATTGGCGATATGCCAGCTTCTGCTCATATCGTTTGCGGTCTCGGCCGAGGAGCCCCATGAACGGGAAAGCTGCCGGGTCTGTGGTATGTACATCGATCAGTACCTAAAGAGTGCCGCCGAATTGGTTTACAAGGACGGCAAGAAAAAATTCACCTGCGGCGTCGCCTGCATGCTGCGCGAGGTCGACGATGCCGGCGGACTTTCCGCCTTCGAATCGGTAAAAGTGCACGACTGGGTCTCCGGCAAGCTGATAGATGCCGAAGACGCCATTTATGTCATCGGCAGCCGCGTCATTCCGGATATGGTTCCGAACTATATCGCTTTCGCCAACCGGGAAGAGGCCGAGGCATTCGCCGCCAAGGAAGGGGGCGACGTGATCGACTTCGGGATCGCCTATCAGGATGTCTCGCCGGTCGGGACCACCGCGCCATTCCGTATCCGTACGGCAGTGACGCCGGGAGCGGGAGCCTTCAGCATCGGCGCCGTCTACGGCTACATGCAGAAAGACCAGGTCAAAGCAGGCTCAAACAGCACCGATCCCAGCGAGTTCATCAACAGCAACAGGACCCAGCCGCGGGCTCCGAAAGAAGTCCAGGCGCATCAGCAGGCACTGATCGTCAACTACTCGCCCACCGACAATCTCTCTCTTTTCGTCAACGTCCCCTGGTTCGAACGTAGAACCAAGACGCTAGTCAGAACGTCGCCCACCAGCGTCAGGGAAACCGTCGGCGAGGAAAACGGCATCGGCGACATTACCCTGGAAGGACGCTATAACTTCTGGCGCAGCACCCGCTGGGACAAATTCGGGACCATTCTGCTCGGCACCACCTTGCCGACGGGACAGTTCGACGGCGAGAGGGGAGCGACCACGGATCCCGTGGCCGGGAGAAGGCTCGTTTCCACCGGCCCCGCTCTACAGCTGGGCAAAGACACCGCCACCTTCACCGGCGGGTTGCTCTACTCGCAGCGCTGGAAAGATTTCTGGTTTCACGGTTCGGCCCTCTACACCGTCAACCCGGAAAATGACAACGACTTTGCCTTCGGCGACGTCGCCACCGTCGGCGCGGCTTTCCACTACACGCCGAACTATGATCTGATGTTGGGCATCGAGATGGACGCCAGCTACACGCAAAAAAGCGAAGACCACGGCTACAAGATCGGGAACAGCGGCGGCACCGTGACCAATCTTGCATTCGTCTTCGACTACCGCTTTCTCAACGCTTTCGGCGGAAACTTCAAGCTGCGCGGGTCGGTCGGCTTGCCGATTTATGAAGATCTGAACACCAAGCACGTAGTGCTCGCCAATCCCCGCCGCGAATTCGACCAGGTCCAACTGGGGGACGGCTTTTTCGGCAATTTGGCCGTTACCTGGACTTACCGCGCCGCTCCGGAGTTTTGATACCTTTGTAGGGTGGGTTAGGCACGCATTGCGCCGATTCCGGAAAATTACGGTGATGTCTCCGCGTGCCGTAACCCACCGATTCCGCAACCTCGCCCGGTAGGTTACGGCCTCGCGGCCCAATCCCCTACAAGAATTGACTCCTTGATTTAAAGCGCTTTGGAGTTAGAGCGTTTTTATCTCGCTCGTACGGCAAAACCGGCTTGGCGGACGTCGTTGGGCTTTCGGCTCGGGTGAATGGATTCAAGCATTCGGCAATCCTTTGCCGATGAAGACGCTCGGCCGGAGCATGGCGTCGGGAAAGGATTCCCGACCTACAGGGTGCTACAGTCGTAGGTCGGCAATCCTTTGCCGACGAACCCGTTGGCCCAACGACATCGTCGGGAAGGGTCGCGACTAAAGCGACCGTTTGCGATTGGAAGGGATTCCCGACCTACTCGCGAGTGCCCGTACAATCGGTATGAAAATGCTCTAAGTACATCCCATAAAGTTCTGCGGAAAGGGCGTACACTGGCGGCATGAAAGCCATCCTGATCCCCCCGTTGGGCAAAGCGCAACAGAGTGAGTTAGACACCCTGTATCGAAAGACCAAGGACCCACGACTCCGAACTCGTGCCCAGATGGTCTTGCTCTCGGCCGAGCGGGGTCTCAAAGCGCTGGAGATCGCGGGGATCGTGCGGGAGAGCGAGGATACCGTGGTGCGGTGGCTGAAACGGCATCAGAGCGAAGGCGTGGACGGGCTGAAAGATGCGCCGCGAGCGGGACGGCAAGCCAAAGTGACGGCGGCGTATCGGGCCGCCCTGGTGGCGGCGGTACGGCGCCGTCCGCGCAGTTTGGACCTGCCGTTTTCCATATGGACCCTGCAACGGCTGGTGGATTACCTGGCCGAGCAAACCGGGATTCGCATCGCTCTGGAAACCCTGCGCCAAACCTTGAAGCGCGAAGGGATTGTGCTCAGTCGTCCGCAGCATAAGATCAGCAGCCCTGATCCAGACTATGCGGTGAAAAAAAAGCGGTCGAAGACACCCGTGATCACTTGAAACCGGGCGATGTGTTTTACTACGCCGACGAGTTTAACCTCAGTTGGCTGCCTACCTTGACGGCGTTGTGGAGCCCGGTAGGCCAGCAAATTATGATTCCGACCCCAGGTCAGCCTAAGAAGCGCTATGGGTTGGGAGCGGTGAATTACCATACCGGTGAAACCGTGGTCTTATTCAAACGACACAAGCGCCGTCGGGAGGTGGCCGAACTGCTGCAAGCCATAGTGGACCAGCATCCCACGGGGACGATTTACGTCGCGTGGGACAATGCCGACACGCATCAAGACGACGAGATCGAAGCGGTCGTGCGCGGAGCCGCCGGGCGACTGGTCCTGCTGTACTTGCCGACCTATAGCCCTTGGCTCAACCCGATCGAGATGCTGTGGCGCCATTTCCGCCGCGAAGTGACCCATTGCGAACTCTTCGAGACGGTAGCCGCCTTGCTCCAAGCCGCCCGCGAGTTCTTCGACCGTCACAACCGCTCTCCACAGCTGGTGCTCTCGATTATCGGTTCCTATGCCGTAAAAGTTTCATGAATGTACTTAGCGAGGGTCGTCGGCAAAGGATTGCCGACCTACGACCTGAAATCGGACCATCTCGCCCGAGGCGATCGACGCCGCCGGGACGAGGCGGCAGCCGTTACCGGCGTTCGGATGCCGCCTCGGGGATAAACGCTATTTGAGACTCACGCGCTCTTTCGGCGACACGATATCGCCCGTGATATCCAGATCGATCTTCATCCGCTTCGCCGCCGCCTTGGTCGCCTTGCTGTCTTTGAAGGGGCCGGCGATGACTTTGAAGCGTCCGTTCTCCAGGGCCACCACCCGGGCCGGAATCTGCGGTCCCTGATGATTCAGAACCGCCGCCAAACGCTGAGCGCTCAATTCGTCCCCGGATTCCAGCGCCGTGATGTACCAGCCGCTATCGGTCATCGCCGGCGTTTTCGGCCGACCGTATAGCTCATCGGGATATTTCAGAGCCACGGCTTGACTCACCAGCCGAGCGAGATTTTCGCTGTTCTCGAAAATGGGTACCGGAATGCCCCGAGCCTCGCTCACGATCTGCTCGATGCGTGGCCAATCCAGCTTTCGCTCCTGCTTCTTTTCGATTTTCTTGAGCGCGGCCATCAGATTTTTCTTGAGCTGCTTTGCATTGAGTTCCTCATGAGGCTTATGGGCCTCCAGATAAAGTTCGCCGTTGCGCCACCCCACCAAATAGGGCTGATTGACGATGCGCACGGGCGTTTTGACCGGCACTTCCCGATAAAGCGTTTCGATATTTTCCGGGTAAAGTCGGACGCAGCCGTTACTCGCACGAAGTCCGATGCCATACGGTTTGTTGGTGCCGTGAATCAAATAGCTCGGACGGCTCAGATACATGGCGTAGTCGCCCAGGGGATTGTCGGGGCCAGGCGACACCACCGCCGGAAGAGGATCGCCTTTCTTCTCGTGATCCCTGCGAATGGACTCCGGAACGTGCCAGGTCGGATGACTGGTCTTTCGCTCGACCAGCATTTCGCCGGTCGGCGTGGAGCGGCCTTCGCGGCCGATGCCGACAGGATAGGTGACCACCTCTCCGCCTTTCTTCTTCGGGAAGTAAAAAAGGCGCATAGAGGCGAGATTGACGACTATGCCCTTGCGTGGAGCGTCCGGAAGGGTGAACTGCATCGGCAATATAACCCGGCTGCCCGGCTGCGGCGCCCATAGATCGATATCGGGATTGGCCTCACCGACCCCTTCCAGGCCCAGACCGAAATGTCGAGCCACGTCCGGAAGAGAATCCCCTTCCGCTATCTTCACCGTCGCCAGTTGTCCGACGACACTGTCGTCTTTTCCCAACGCAAAGCGGTTGCCCTCGATGTTTTCGACCAGCGGCTCGGGAGGGGCTTTCGGCTCTTCCTGCCGGAAAGGCGACCAAGCGCAGGCGTGAAGAAAACCGGCAACAAGAAGGAGCAGCGGCAAGCGCAGTTGAGCGAGGGGCTGACTAAAGGCCCTTGTGCGATTGAAATCGCCGGCGTGTACCGGACGATCCGAATATGGCGCGCCTTGGCGTACAAGAACAGCATCACTCACGATATTAACCCCTCCGCGTCTGGCCAAAAAATAGCCGTTTATGCAAGGTACATGCCCATACCACTCCATATCTGGGCCATCGATTTCGCGGTGCGTCGTTATCGGCATCGACTCGGCTTCCGTTCCGCCCCATCTCCATGCTCAAGGTTGCGATAGGATATCACTGGCATCGAACGCCGCATGTCGCCGATATCCCGGCTCACGGCGACGATCGGACCATATCGAGGGATAAACGGACAATGTGATTTCGCAATCGGCTCTGCGGCCGAGACACATCAGGCCGGAAACGGAAGTCCTGCCGCATGAAAAAGATCAGGGAGAATCGACGCCGCTCGACTGTTCAACCAGCCAGGTCTTCCATTCCTCGAACAGACGTGCATCGCCGGCAGCGACCACCGAACGGGGCTGCAATTCCGGGCTGAAAATCGGCTCACCTTGCAGGGTCTCCGCATGGCCTCCGGCTTCGGATAAGATCAGCGCGCCCGCGGCATAGTCCCAGAGCTTTTGTTTGCCGTGCAGATAAACATGGAATCGGCCGACTGCGAGCCAGCACCACTCCAAAGCCACCGAACCTAGATTGCGTTGCGAACTGTATGGGGGACGGGCGGCCAGCTTCGCCGCCAGCGGCCCCAAGCGTTTAAAATCCACCACTGCCAAGCTGCGCCGCAGCGGCAGATCCGTGGGGCGAACCCTGAGTCGAACGCCGTTCAGCCAGGCGCCATGATCGCGCTGCGCGGTGAAGCATTCATTGCGGATAGGATCGTAGACGATCCCCAAGACCGGTTTGCGCTCGATGAGCAAAGCCAGCGAAATACCGAAAAAAGGCAGACCTGCGGCGAAGTTGCTGGTTCCGTCCAGGGGATCCAGACACCAGAGCCCGTTATCGTTTTGCGCCAGCAGTTCTTGTTGCCGCTGAGCGTCCATTTCTTCGCCCAGCAGTTCGAACGCCGGATAACGCTCGCGCAATTCAATAGTCAGCCGCTTTTGCACGGCGAAATCGGCTTCGGTAACGACGCTGCCGTCGGGTTTGAACCGGCGTTCGGTTCCCGCAAACCGGGGCAGCAATTCTTCCTTGGCTACCGCTTTAACCAGAATCGCGAGATCGTCGAGATGAGGAAGCATGAAGGCTATGCCTTGGTGGGCTCAGTGAATGAGTGTCCAACAACCGTGTTACTGCAAATTACGGAAAGAAAGCGATCTTTCGATTACCCTCACCCCTGCCCTCTCCGAGAGGGCTAATGTCGTGAGCTTAACACGTCGACTGGGTTGATGAACGAAACCCAGCATTTCCTCGGGGTTGCCGCGATTCGGTCGTCATCCCGGCCTACCGTTGCGACACCATCCCAGGACGATGCGGCACCGAATCCACCTTAGTTTGAAGCAAACAAGGCCTGTAAACGAACGCCCGGATCTTCCGCCGTCATGAACGCTTCGCCGACCAAAAAGGTGTGGACGCCGTGACGCCGCATCAGCGACACGTCCTCCGGCGTATGAATGCCGCTCTCGGTTACGACCAAGCGGCCTGGCGGAATCCGTTCCAGCAGGTCGAGCGTCGTGTCGAGGCGGGTCTCGAAGGTGCGAAGATTCCGATTGTTGATGCCGACAAGCGGCAGGTCTAGGCGCAAGGCGCGTTCCAATTCGGAGGCATCGTGTACCTCCACCAGCACGTCCATGCCGAGGTCGACGGCGACATCCGCGAGTTCGCACATGGCCGCATCGCTCAAGGCGGCGGCAATCAGCAGAATGCAATCCGCCCCGATCGCGCGGGCCTCGAACACCTGGTACGGATCGATCATGAAATCCTTCCGCAGCACCGGCACCGAACAAACGCTTCCGGCCTCTTTCAGGTACTCCTCTGAGCCTTGAAAAAAATCCCGGTCGGTCAGCACCGAAAGGCAAGCCGCGCCGTGATCGGCATAGCTCCGGGCGATGTCCGCCGGGCGGAAATCCGGCCGCATCACGCCCTTGCTGGGCGAAGCCTTCTTGATTTCGGCAATGACGGCGGCCGCGCCGTTGTCGACCTTGCTACGTAGAGCGCGAACAAAACCGCGAGGAGCGCCGGCTTCCTCCGCTTGTCGCCGGAGTTCCTCCAGCGGCGTGCGCAAACGGCGCTCGGTAACTTCTTCCGCTTTGCGGGCCAGAATCTTTTGCAGGATGTCGGGGGGATTATTCATGAATGGCTATGGATTGGCTGAATTCGATCAAGGCGTCCAGCTTCCGTCGGGCAGAACCGGCGTCGATGACCGCTTTCGCACGCTCAACGCCCGCCTCCAGGCTGTCCACCAGATTGGCCGCATAAATCGCCGCGCCCGCGTTGAGAACGGTAATGTCCCGAGCCGGACCCGGTTCCTTGTCGAGCACGCTCAGCATCATCTTCAGACTCGCGGCAGCGGTATCGACGGTCAGTTTCCTCAAGGGCGCGCGTTTTATGCCGAATTGTTCCGGCGTCAGCCTATAGGTCGTGATCTGACCGTCCTTGAGTTCCGCGACGTGAGTGGGCGCGCCGATGCTGATTTCGTCCAGCCCGTCCTCGGCATGCACCACGAGCACATGCTTGCTGCCGAGCTGCCGCAGCACTTCCGCGAGCGGCTCCACCCAGACGTCGGAAAAAACGCCGACCAGCTGATTGGGCGCGCCGGCCGGATTGGTAAGCGGTCCGAGCAGATTGAACAGGGTCCGCACGCCGATTTCCCGCCGCGGGCCGATGGCGTACTTCATGGCGCCGTGATGGCGCTGGGCAAAGAGGAATCCCAGGCCGATCCGGTCGATACAGGCCTTGACCTGGTCCGGCGTCAAATCGAGATTGATGCCCGCCGCCTCCAGCACGTCGGCGCTGCCCGAACGGCTGGAAACCGAGCGATTGCCGTGCTTGGCCACCTTGCCGCCGGCCGCCGCTACCACGAATGCCGCCGTGGTGCTGATGTTGAACGTGTGGTTGGCGTCGCCGCCGGTGCCGCAGGTGTCGATGAGATGATCGCCCCTCACCGGAACCTTGGTGGCCATCTCCCGCAGCACCTTGGCCGCCGCCACCACTTCCTCCACGCTTTCGCCCTTGGCGCGAAGCGCGACCAAAAAGGCTCCAATCTGCGCCGGCGTGGCGCCGCCGCTCATGATGGTGCGCATCACCTTGCGCATCTGCGACGCGCCGAGATTTTTCTTATCCAACAAAGCCTGCAGGACGACTGGCATCTCCATCGAAAACCCTCAGCGATTCAGAAAATTGCGCAGCAGGTCGTGGCCCTGCTCCGTTAGGATGGATTCCGGATGGAATTGCACGCCCTCGATGGCGAGCTGCTTGTGCCTGACGCCCATGATTTCCTCGATCTTGCCGTCCCGGTCCTCGGTCCAGGCGGTGACTTCCAGGCACTCGGGAAGCGTTTCCTGCTCGATGACCAGGGAATGATACCGGGTCGCCTGGAACGGATTGTTCAACCCGCGAAATACCCCCGTATTCCGGTGATGCACCATCGAGCATTTGCCGTGCATGATGCTCTTGGCGTGAATGATATTGCCGCCGAACGCGTAGCCGATGCTCTGATGGCCGAGGCAGACGCCCAAAATGGGATATTTGCCCGCGTACTGGCGGATGGCGTCCACCGAGATGCCCGCCTCTTTCGGCGTGCACGGTCCCGGCGAAATGACGATCTTGTCCGGGGCGAACGTTTCGATTTCCTCGACGTCGATCTGGTCGTTGCGCACCACTTCCACGTCGGCGCCCAATTCCGCCAGGTACTGTACCAGGTTGTAGGTGAACGAATCGTAGTTATCGATCATCAATACGCGAGCGCTCATAAGCTCCGCCCTCCTTCGATCCCGGCTTCCGCCATGGCGACCGCACGAAATACCGCACGCCCCTTGTTAAGCGTTTCCTCCCACTCGTTTCGGGGAACGGAATCGTACACCACGCCCGCTCCCGCCTGGATATGCAGGGTGCCGTCCCTGATGACGGCGGTGCGGATGGCGATGGCCGTATCCAGGTTTCCCGACCAGCCGATGTAGCCCACGGCGCCGGAATAGACTCCGCGCTTGACCGGCTCCAGCTCGGCGATGATTTCCATGGCCCTGATCTTGGGCGCGCCGCTGACGGTGCCGGCGGGGAATGTCGCGGCCAGCACGTCGTAAGCGTCCTTGCCCTTGGCCAGACGGCCGGTGACGTTGGACACGATATGCATGACGTGGGAATAGCGTTCGATGATCATCTTGTCGGTGACGCGGACGCTGCCGGTCTCCGCCACCCGCCCGGTGTCGTTGCGGCCTAGGTCGATCAGCATCAGGTGCTCGGCGATTTCCTTGGGGTCGGCCAAAAGCTCCCGCTCCAGGGCCAGATCCTCTTCGTGGGTCTTGCCGCGCCGCCGGGTGCCGGCGATCGGCCGGACGGTAACGGTTTCGTCCTCTACGCGCACCAGGATTTCCGGCGAAGAACCGACGACGTGAAAATCCGCGAGATTCAGGTGAAACATGTAAGGCGAGGGATTCAGACAGCGCAAGGCACGGTATAAATCCATGGGCGAGGCGGAATACGGAATCGACAGGCGCTGCGAAAGAACGACCTGCATCACGTCGCCCTCGACGATATATTCCTTCACCCGCCGCACCGCGTTCTCGAAACCCTCTTGGGTGAAGCCCGAGACGAAGTCGCTTTCATCGACCTGTTTTTGTGCCCCCTGGCCCCGATTCGCCGGCAAACGGTTTTGCCGAAGTCCCTGGATCAGCGTTTCCAGCCGGTCCTGCGCCTGATGGTAAGCATTCGCCTCGGAGGGATCGGCATGGGTCAGAACCAGCAGCTTGCCGGACAGGTTATCGAATACCAGCACATCCTCGGACACCATCAACAAAATGTCCGGTACCCCGATCGGATCGGGTTTTTCGCAGTGCAACTGGGGTTCGATGTAATGAATCGTCTCGTAGCCGAAATAGCCGACCAGCCCGCCGGTGAAACGCGGCAAGCCTTCGATCTGCGGAACTTTGAAGCGTGCACCGTAGCGGCGAATCCAGTCCAGGGGATTATCGACGCGATTCGCCTCGACGATGCGTCCGTCCCTCTCGACCATGATTTCCGAACCGCATACCCGGATCACGGTGCGGCACGGAAGACCGATGATGGAATAACGCCCCCACTGCTCGCCCCCGTGCACGGACTCGAACAGATAGGAATAAGGCGAGTCGGCCAGTTTGAGATAGGCGCTCAGGGGCGTATCGAGATCCGCAAGGACCTCGCGAGCCAGCGGAATGCGGTTGTAGCCTTGATCGGCGTACTTCTGAAATCGTTCGGGCGTCATGATGTCTTGTCCATCCAGATAGGGCGGGTTCGCGAAGCGTAACCCAATAAGCCATTCCTCGGGTTAAGGCCTTCCGGCCCAACCCGGTTTACGTTTGAGGCTGGTTCAGTGACGCCATCGCTCTTTCAGAATAGGTCGATGCATGATGCTCACGCGGCTTTTTTCAATAAAGCGGGCAACTCGGTCAGGGACGAAACGACGGCATCCGGCTCCAGACACTCGACGCCGTTGCCGCCATGATAGCCATAAGGCACACAGACGACCATGAACCCAGCCGCCCGCGCGGCTTTCACGTCATTCGCGGAATCGCCGACCATCAAACCGCGGGAAGGCTCGACTGCGAAAAATTCGGCGGTCTTCAGCAAGGGATAAGGGTCCGGCTTATGCTTTTCGAATTGATCGCCGCAACCGACGAAGTCCATATCGTGCAGTACGCCTAACCGATCCAGCAGCGGACGGGTGAACCTCGAATGCTTATTGGTGACGCACGCCAGGCGGAAACCCGCCGCCTTGAGCAGTTTCAGCCCTTCGGCAACACCCGGAAACAAGCGACTGCGATTGCAGACGTTCGCCTCGTACAGATCCATGAACATCGGCAAGGCCTCGGCGAATCGCGCCGGCTCGCCTTGAGGCCACATTTCTCCGGTCAGCGCGCGCTTCACCAGCATGTCGACGCCGTTGCCGATCCAGCCTTTCACCCGCGATTCCCCGGCCGGCGGCAAGCCCAGCCGGCCCAGCATGGCATCGACGGCAGCAGCCAGATCCGGCGAACTGTCCACGAGCGTGCCGTCCAGGTCGAAAGCAATGAGCTCCGGCGTGCGATCCAGCATTATTAAATGGCTCTGGCCTTGGCCATTTCCTCGCGCAATGCGCGCACGACCGAGTCGTAGCGGTTCGGATCGCTGTCCTTTCCGGCACCGAAAATGGCCGATCCGGCCACGAAGGTATCGGCCCCGGCCGCGGTGATCTCGCGGATATTGTCCACCTTGACGCCGCCGTCGATTTCCAGCCGGATGTTGCGCCCGCTGGCCTCGATGCGCCGCTTGGTCTCGCGCAGTTTGTCCAGCACATAGGGAATGAAAGACTGGCCGCCGAAACCGGGGTTGACGGACATGAGCAGAATCATGTCGAGCTTGTCCATCACGTGGTCCAGATAATTGAGCGGCGTTGCCGGGTTGAACACCAGCCCCGCTTTGCAGCCCGAGTCCTTGATCAGCTGAAGGCTACGGTCCACGTGTTCGGAAGCTTCCGGATGAAACGTGATGTAACTTGCTCCGGCCTTGGCGAAATCGGGAATGATGCGGTCCACCGGCTTGACCATCAGATGCACGTCGATGGGCGCGGTGACACCATGCTTGCGCAGCGCTTCACACACCAAGGGGCCGATGGTCAAGTTGGGGACGTAATGGTTGTCCATCACGTCGAAATGGACGATGTCCGCGCCGGCGTTCAGAACGTTTACCACTTCCTCGCCGAGGCGGGCAAAATCGGCGGACAAAATCGAAGGCGCAATCCAGAGTTCGTTCATAGGCGATGGCTCTCTAAAGAAAAAACGGAACGTTCATAACGCTCCGGCTAAAATCCAACTGGGAACACCGGTATCGGTCATCAATCGCGGGCGCCGATCCGAATGGATTGGGTATTTTCACATTTGGCTTTCGGACGGGCAAGCCGAGGCCCCACCAACGTTACCCGCCCGATCCGCCGATAAACTCCTATCCTTTAAAAAATGCCGACGCAAAAGTCCGCTATCTTCCCGGGAGAAAATATGGGAAACGAGACATCGCCAGATGAAACAACGAGGCCATCCGCCACACAATGGTCCGAAAGAAAAAGCGGCCGAAACGAGTTGGTGGCTTGCCTGATCATGATTAGAGGTCCCCATGTGGGGAAACGGATCGTTCTGAATAAAGACGAAATGGTCATCGGCCGATCCAAAAGCGCAGACGCCCAAATCGACGAGAGTTCCGTATCCCGGAAACATGCTGTCATCAGAAAGCGGGGATCCGAATTCATCATCGAGGACCAAAACAGCAAGAACGGAACTCTCGTCAATATGGAAAAACAGATGCTATGCGTCTTACGCGACCAGGATCTGATCACTTTCGGAAACACCCTTTTCAAATTCATCGCCAACAACAGCCTGGAACTCGCTTACCACGAGGAATTGCACAAGCTCGCGATGCTCGATCCCGTGCTGCAGATCCTCAATAAAAAATTCTTTCTGGACTATCTCGAACAAAAATGCAGTTACAGCCAGTTATTTCCGACGAAATTCGCCATCATTCTGTTCGATATCGATCACTTCAAGCGCATCAACGATACCTATGGTCACCAGACCGGTGACCTGGTCCTGCTGCACGTCGCCAACACAGTGAAAACCCATCTGCGAAACAGCGATATTTTCAGCCGCTACGGGGGTGAGGAATTTGCCATCGTCCTGCCGGATAGCGATGCCGAGCAAGCAGAATTCACGGCCGAGAAGTTAAGGTACGCGGTCGAAACCGCCGCCATCGTCCAGGATGAAGAAGAAATCAAGGTTACCATCAGCTTGGGCGCTGCCTCCTTCGGACCGGCCGAGGCGGCAACCTGCTCTTCCCGGAACCTGATAGAACGTGCGGACAGCGCGCTATACCAGGCCAAAAATGCGGGCAGAAACCGGACGGTTGTCTTTCGCGGCCGTGGGTAAACGCATAAATCCCGTGTTTTTGCCAAAAATCCACCGTCCATAGTCGGCAAACACATGGCTGTCGACAATTTCGGCAACTTATGCATGGGCTGCATGCAGGACAAGGGCGAATCCGCGGTTTGCCCCGCCTGCGGGTATCGGCCGGATCATCGGCGCAGCCCTTTCGCACTGCCTTATCAGGCCGTCCTGAACAACAAATTCCTCGTCGGACGCATCCTGGGCAAACCCGGCGGTTTCGGCGTGACCTATCTCGCCTGGGACTTGGTGCTGCACACCACGGTGGCGATCAAGGAATATTTGCCCCGCGACCTGGTGGCACGGGAGGCCAACAGCCTGACGGTTACGCCACACACGCTCGATGGCAGCGAGGAATTCGCCTATGGACTGGAACAGTTTCTGCGGGAGGCAAGAACCCTGTGCAAGTTCAGCCATCCCAACGTGGTGCGGGTCAGGGAGTTCTTTCAGCAGAACAACACCGCCTATCTGGTGATGGACTACTGCGAAGGCATTTCTCTCGAAGAATATCTCAAGCGCAATGGCGGCAAGCTCGACGAGGCCACGGCAACAGCCCTAATGCTTCCCGTTTTGGACGGCTTGAAGGAAGTCCATGAAAAAGGCTTTCTCCACCGGGATATCAAGCCTTCCAATATCTATCTGGCGAAAGGCGGAACTCCCATCCTGCTCGATTTCGGCGCCGCCCGACTCGCCCTGCACGGGCAAAGAAGCCGGACGCTCTCCGTGATGCTGACGCCGGGCTTCGCTCCTTTCGAGCAATATCTCGAAAAGCACGAATTCGCCCCTGCCGCCGACATCTACGCCATCGGCGCCACGCTTTATTATCTGGTGACCGGCGTAAAGCCGCAGGAGGCGATCAGCCGGTACAAAAAGGATGAAATGGTGCCTCCGCATCAGCGGATTCCATCCATAACGACCCGCTTCAGCCAAGCCGTCATGATGGCCTTGGCCGTCGATCCGGAACGGCGCCCTCAGACCATCCCGGAACTTCGGGCAATGCTCATGCCTCCCGTACCGGCCAATGGCCCCGGACAGTCCGAATCGACCGCGGTTCCGCGAAAGCCAATGCCGCCATCGTCGGGTCGTACCCGTCTGAACTGCCCTCACTGCAAGACGGCAACATCCGTTCCGATGGATGCGAATCCGAGCCATTTCCGCTGTGCAAAGTGCGGCAGAAATCTCGGACTGCTGAAGCGCAGTCGTTCTGTTCCCGCCTGGCTGTGGGTGCTGTTCGGAACGGCTCTGCTGGTTTGGGGTCTCGTCATTTTCGGGCCGGTAGACCTGTCCCGACGACCGGAGAACCCTCCCGCGACAAGCGAGAAACCCGTCATCGCCCCGGCGGAAAAACCCACGGCGGCTCCATTGTCTCCGCCCTCGTGGAAAGAACCCGTCCCGCCCCCACCACCTCCAAGGGAAGAGCCCGCTGTTATTCCGGCGCCGCCGCCGTTTCCGCCGGAAAGGGCGCCCGAAGCCTGGGGACCGGAGAACAGGCAACCGGGACAGCCCGAATTCGTACACCGCTTCGATCATCCTCCCTACCCGCCGCCTCGCCATGCCATCGAGGCCTGTCTAGGCAGGACGGCGGGAATGGCCTGTAATCTCCATCCTCCGGGCAGGCCACTGGCACGGGGACGCTGTGAACAGGTTCACGCCTATTTCGCCTGTGTGCCCGAGGGACACCCGCCCCCGCCACCTTTCGGACCGCCGCGATAACGAAACTCGGCCATAGGTGGCGAAGCGCTATTGGGAGCGGATTGCAGCGAGAACATCGGTGCGAACACTCAAAACCTGGCTTGCCGATAGCCAAGAAAGTAAAACCAAAAGCTCTCTCTGAGGGTGTCGCAAAAGATGTTACTCCTTCTCCCCTCCGGGAGAAGGTTGGGATGAGGGGATCAAAAGAATCAATACCTTTTAATCTCCCCTCACCCAACCCTCTCCCGCTGGAGAGGGCATTGTTTACTTCATGCGCAGAACGGGACGAGAGAACTCGTGAGCCGGCAACCCTTCGCCGACAGCCCGCTTTTTTCACGCACACTAAACTGCCCGCCCCATGCCGGTAACCATCATCGGACTGTTAAAATGATTTTTCCGTCCCGCCCTATTCCATAAGAAACATGTCCGAACCAGCCGAAAAAAAACTTGTCCTCGTCGACGGTTCATCGTTCCTGTACCGCGCGTTTCACGCTCTGCCGCCCTTGAACAACTCACGGGGCGAACCGACCGGCGCGGTTCTGGGCGTTGCCAATATGATGCGCAAGCTCATCGGAGAGTATGAGACTTGCCATATCGGCGTCGTGTTCGACGCGCCCGGAAAGACCTTCCGCGACGATCTTTTCGAGCACTACAAGGCCCATAGGCCGCCGATGCCGGACGAACTCAGGGCGCAGATTCAGCCGCTGCACGCCATTATCCGGGCGCTGGGCCTGCCCTTGCTGATCGAATCCGGCGTGGAAGCGGACGACGTCATCGGCACACTCACGATGAAGGCGGTCGAACAGGGGTTTTCGGTCGTCATTTCCACCGGCGACAAGGACATGGCGCAACTGGTCAACGACCGGGTGATGCTCGAGAACACCATGTTCGACAGCCGCCTGGATGTCGCGGGCGTAAAAGCCAAGTTCGGCGTGCCGCCCGAGTGCATCGTCGATTACCTGGCCCTGGTGGGCGACACCTCGGACAATATTCCCGGCATTCCCAAGGTGGGACCGAAAACGGCGTCAAAATGGCTGAATGAATACGGCTCGCTGGACGGCATTCTCGCCCATGCCGACGAGATCGGCGGCAAGGTCGGCGAGAATCTTCGCGCCAGTCTCGATCAAATTCCCTTGTCGCGCCAGTTGGCCACCATCAAGTGCGACGTGGATCTGCCGATCGGACCGGACGATTTGAAACGAACCGAACCGGATCAAGCCGCCCTTCGGGAGCTTCTGGTCCAGCTCGAATTCAATTCCTGGCTCCGGCAACTGGATGCTTCGAACACTGCCGAAAACCCGGCCGCCCCTATCGAGCAAACCTCAACCAAGGGTAACTACGAAACGATCCTGACCGAGGATGAACTGGAGCGCTGGCTGAAAAAGCTGGAGGCCGCGGAATATTTCGCTTTCGACACCGAAACCACGAGCCTCGACTACAGCCGCGCGGAAGTCGTGGGACTGTCGTTCGCGGTGGAACCGGGCGAAGCGGCCTACGTCCCGGTCGCTCACGATTATCCCGGCGCGCCGGCGCAGCTCAGCCGCGATTACGTTCTGGAAAAACTCCGGCCTTTGCTGGAAGACCGGAACCGCCCGAAGCTCGGACAAAATCTCAAATACGACGCCAATGTCCTTGCGAATCACGGCCTCGCGCTGACCGGCATCCGCCACGACACCATGCTCGAATCCTATGTGCTCAACAGTACGGCCACCCGGCACGACATGGATTCCCTGGCCCAACTCTATCTCAATCATCAGACCATCCACTACGAAGACGTGGCGGGAAAAGGCGCGAAACAGATTCCCTTCCAGCAGGTCAGCATCGAAAGCGCCACCGAATACGCGGCGGAAGACGCCGACATCACCCTGCGGCTTCACCACCATCTTTGGCCGAAGCTCGAGGCGGAAGATTCGCTCAAATCGCTATACGAAACCGTCGAAATTCCGCTGGTGCCGGTCCTGTCCCGCATGGAATGCACCGGCGTGCTGGTGGACGTGTACAAGCTGGCCCAGCAAAGCCGCGAGCTCGAAAAGCGCATGCTGGAGATCGAACAGGACGCCTGCAAGGCGGCGGGATGCCAGTTCAACCTGGGATCGCCCAAGCAGATCCAGACCATCCTGTACGACAAGCTGAACATCCCGGTAGTCAAGAAAACGCCGACCGGACAGCCGTCCACCGACGAATCGGTGTTACAGGAATTGGCGGAAAGTTATGAGCTGCCGCGACTGATCCTGGACTACCGCTCCATGAGCAAGCTCAAGTCGACCTACACCGACAAGCTCGCGGAGCAAATCAACCCCCGCACCGGCCGCGTTCATACCTCCTATCACCAGGCCGTGGCCGCCACCGGCCGCCTGTCGTCCTCCGACCCCAACCTGCAGAACATCCCGGTTCGCACCGAGGAAGGCCGCCGCATCCGCCAGGCGTTCATCGCACCGCCCGGCCGCAAGATCCTCGCGGCGGACTATTCGCAGATCGAGCTCAGGATCATGGCGCATATTTCGGGCGATCCCAGCCTGCGCGCCGCCTTCCACGACAATACCGACGTCCATCGCTTCACCGCCGCAGAAGTATTCGGCGTGCCGCCGGAACAGGTCACGCCCGACCAGCGCCGTTCCGCCAAGGCGATCAATTTCGGCCTCATCTACGGCATGTCCGCCTTTGGCCTGGGGAAACAGCTCGGCATTCCCACCAGCCAGGCGCAGCGCTACGTCGACCTTTATTTCGCCCGCTATCCCGACGTCAAAGGCTACATGGAAACGACCCGCGACATGGCGCGGGAGAAAGGCTACGTGGAAACCCTGTTCGGCCGGCGGCTATACATCCCCGAGATCCAAACCCGCAACGCCCAGCGCCGCCAATACGCCGAACGCACCGCCATCAACGCCCCGATGCAGGGTACCGCGGCGGACATCATCAAGCGCGCCATGATCGCCGTGGACGCCTGGATTCAGGAATCCCGCGCTCCGGTATGCATGATCATGCAGGTACACGACGAATTGGTATTCGAAGTGGCGGAGGATTATGTCGACGAAGCCGCCCGCGAAATCGGCAACCGCATGTGCCGCGCGGCGCAGCTCGCGGTGCCTTTGGTGGTGGATGTGGGGATCGGGGCTAATTGGGATGAGGCGCATTGAATGCGTTAAGGAAGATCTGAAAATCCTTGTCCACTGGACAAAACCATTGACCCCGGCCGAAAGTACCGGCGCCGGGCATCCGGCGTTGGCAACCGCATGTGCCGCGCGATGGACCTAGCGGTGCCCTTGGTCGTGGATGTGGAGATCGGGTCGAATTGAAGATACCGTCTTGGAAATCAAGAGGCAAGCCGCGGGCCGAGCGGCGCAATGTCGCGAAAGGAATCGCGACCTACAGCGGCACGGTCGTAGGTCGGCAATCCTTTGCCGACGAAAGGGTTGGTAGCCACACCAGTTCAGAAAGAGCTCAACTTAGTCCGGCCAAAGGACTCGATTCAGCACATGGGTATAAATCATGGTCGTGCTCACGTCCTTAGAGCGTTTTCCATCCCGGTGTACGGATTCGTTCCAGGAGGGGAGAACGTAGGTCGGCAATCCCTTGCCGACAAAGCCCTTCGCCGAGCCGATACGTCGGCAAGGGATTGCCGACCTACATATCCGAATCCCTTACACCGATCCGGAAAACGCTCTATGGCCGAGCAGTTCCTGGACGGTTCTGATATCGTAGCCCCCTTCGATCAGATAAGTGGCAAAACTATGCCGCAACGTGTGCGGCGTCGCCGGCTTGGCTATTCCGGCAGCCTGAACGGCTTTTTTCATGGCCCGCTACAATAGCTTTTCATCCACATGATGCCGCCGCTCGCGGCCGCTGCGCGGATCGATCGAATAGCTCCCGGAGGGAAACACATACTGCCAGCCCCACTCTTTCGGGCTTTGAGGATATTTTCGCGCCAAGGCTTGATTTTGCGTCGAGACAGATGGGGTAGGCTCTAATACAAAGTTAGGGAGCTGACTCTGTAGCACTCGATGCAATCGCTGAAGTTGTTGTCCGCGCCATCGCGCAGTTTGTAATCGATGTTTTGTTCGTTGGTATTTTCTATTGGCCCGGCTGGATTATTCTTCGCGTGCTTACGTTGGGTCGCTATCCACCGGCCCAATCACACCCACACAACCGCGAGTTGGTCGCCGTCGCGGCTTTTGCTGCATTGTTGACGGGTGTGACACTATATTTTTCGGGTTTCCCCGCGTGAAGACGTTGCTCTCTAACCCTGCGGTCGAGAGGGACGCTCCGCAAGCGGCGCGGCCGCTCGCTCCGCGCCCCTCACCTCCACGTTAGAGGCCGGCAAGAAAACGCATGACCAAGAACGAGTTCATTAACCTGATGCAGTACCCTCGCGAGTGGGTCGAATGGGGCATGCTCCCGGACGAACTATTGAATGGACAGATCGCAGAATATGAGCCGGGCAGTGAACGGGCCTCGCAGCACTACCGAAACGGTGCCTTCCACTTTTGGCTGCGGCGGGGACCAAGCAAAGATGTTCTTCTCAAGCTAGCCAGATTGAGTTTCCTTGACCCCGACCCATTGATGGCTGATTGGCTCCGAAAAGACTACATCGCGAAGGCAGAAAACGCTGATGGAGAAGTGTTGCGCGTTCTCAGACAGGAACGCCTCTAACAGGATGGTGAAAAACTCCCCGATCTTTCCCCTTACCCATCCCTGGAAGGCTTTTTTCGGGCGAGAAAGTGGGTTTTCCGCCGGTCTGTCGGGCCTTTCTGCCCCCGATTCAGGGCTTTTCCGTCCCCTTCGCCCGCCTCTGGGCAGACTTCGGGCGCACCCCGCCTCAGGCGGGCACCGCCCGCGCCACCACCGGGGTAAAGGTCATCAGGTTCAGCAACCGGGTCAGGTTATAGGCGGCAAAGCACAGGAGCGCCTGTCCGGAGACCTTGGCCAAACCTTTGTGCCGGGTTTTGCGGAAACCGCCGACGGTCTTGATCCAGCCGAAGGCTTCTTCCACCATTTTCCGGCGCCGGAGGCTCATCGCGTAGCCTTTACCCCGCGCGGTCCGGCCGTCCACGGCGCTGCCGCTTTTCTTGCGGGCCACATGCGGCTGGATGCCCCGCGCGAGCAGGCCCGCCACGAACTTTTCCTGGTCGTAGGCTTTGTCGGCCCCGACTGTGGCGCCTTCCGGGACCGTGCGTTCGACCATCCGTTCGGCGGCTTCGACTTCGGCCGTGCCGGTGGCCTGGGTGGTCTCGACATCCACGATCAGCCCGTGCCGATTCTCGGCCAGGGCATGGGTCATATAGCGCAGCTTGGCTTCGGTGAGTTCGCCTTTCTTGTACAGCCGGGCGTCGGGGTCGGTCGTGCTCTCATGGGTGGCGTTGCTCCGCTTCTCGCCGGAGAAGTCCACCTCGGGATTGCGCCCCGCCGGGCGGTCGGGTCCGCTGCCATCCTGGCGGACGAAGCTCTTGTGGGAAGCCCACGCCTCGATCAGGGTGCCGTCGACGCTGAAGTGTTCGTCCGACACCAGGCCCTGCCACTCGGCTATGGCCAGGACCCGGCGGAAAAAGTCACGGGCGCTGCCCTCCGCCAGCAAGCGGTCGCGGTTGACGCAGAACACGGTGCGGTCCCAGACCGGGTCGTCGATTCCCAGCCCGACGAACCAGCGGAACAGCAAGTTGTAATCGAGTTGCTCGACGAGTTGCCGCTCGCTCCGAATCGTATACAGCACTTGCAGGAGCAACGCGCGGAGCAACTTTTCCGGAGCCACCGAGGGGCGCCCGGTGTGCGAGTAGCGGGCCGCAAATTCATCCGACAGCGAGGCCAGAAGGCCATCCACCAACAGGCGCATCCGGCGCAGCGGATGATCTTTGGGAACCCGCTCTTCCAGGCTCACGTAGCTGAACAGGGTGCCTTGGCTGACATCTTCGCCGCGCATTGTCGTTCTCGAAAAAATAGAGCGGGTATTTTAACCGGTCAAAGACTTGATCCGCCCAATTCGGCGCGGCTGTCAGAGTTTTTCACCAGCCTGCTAACCATTTCTTGCAGCCGACGCCCGCGACACTGCATGGCTCGTCTGTGCCTCAGCGCGGGCGCGGCTGAAGAAAATCGTTAAGTGTCTTGCGGAATCACAATGGATGACTGAAGAAAATTATCTAAAAGATTTGAATGAATCTTTAAAGATGTTTCAAACATACTTCCCTGAGAAGAGGGAAGATGTAGACATTATTATTCTTCGAGGGCACCAGTTGGCTGAGTCATTGCTTTATAAATTTATAAAACAAAATGTAAATCACCCGGAGTATATAGACTCCTTTTTTATACGATGGGAACCTTTGGTAGCCCTAGTTAGGGCTATGAAGAACGAAAATACAAAAGAATATGATTGGGTTTGGCCGTCCCTTATGCAACTCGAAAGAGCGCGAAACCAGATAGCTCACAATCTCGAAGCCGAAAAATTGCAAATAAAGATAAGGGACTTTATCAATTGTGTACGTTCTAGGGTAAGTGAATTTGGCCAAATTCCGGGAGACGATGATTTAAAGAAAGCTATCTTTATTGTGTATTGTGGTCTTTCTACGGCTTTAGCTGTAGATAAATGGCCCAATATCACAGCAACTTATTTGGTTAGGGATATGGTTGAAGAGCATGGGCGTAAAACCATCAATCAAGGTTGTATTGATGAAAAGGACACTTAACAAGGCGTCCCAGCCGACGCCCAAAAGCGGCGCGGCTGAACTTTAGCGTTAGACGCCAAGGAGACATCATGACGGTAAAGCGTATGGACAACGTCGGCATCGTGGTGGAAGACATTGATGCCGCCATTGAGTTCTTCACCGAACTTGGTCTCGAGCTCGAGGGGCGCGCCCCAGTCGAAGGAGACTGGGCAGATGGCGTCACTGGATTGCGCGACATGCGCGTCGAGATTGCCATGATGCGTACGCCGGACGGTCACAGCCGGCTCGAGATGTCTCGATTCCTCGCGCCGCCTGTGGTCGCCGATCACCGCAGCGCCCCAGTGAACGCTCTCGGCTACCTACGCATCATGTTTACCGTGGAGGACATCGACGATACGCTCGCCCGTCTCGGCAAACGCGGCGCGAAGCTCGTCGGCGAAGTGGTCCAGTATGAAGACATGTATCGGCTCTGCTACATCCGGGGCCCCGAAGGAATTCTCATCGGGCTCGCCCAACAGCTCGGGCAGCAGACTTCCCGAGCGAATCCCGTGAGCCGTAAGCGTTGAGAACTGAAGCATTGGCGTCTAACGCCAATGTTAGCCGCAAAGGAGGTCATGCCCATGCCGAAGATCGACATCGCGGCGGTGCCCATGAGAAAAGGTTCTGGGTATCCCAGCCCATTCGATGTGCCATGCACTACGCGTACTCGGCGAAGGCTGGGTGACGCAGGTGGCCTTGAGGACTTCGGGGTCAACCTGATGACGCTGCCTCCCGGCGCATGGTCGAGCCAACGGCATTGGCACAGTCACGAAGACGAGTTCGTCTATGTACTCGAAGGCGAAGTCACGCTTGTTGAAGATCAAGGAAGAACTCTGCTGCGGGCCGGCGAATGCGCTGCGTTTCCAAAAGGCACACGTAATGGTCATCACTTGATGAATGAATCATCAGCAGTCGCGATCTATCTGGAAGTGGGTTCGCGGCATCCAGAAGATCTGACGACGTGCTCTGACATCGACATGAAGAGCGCGAACTCTGATGGACGGTTCGTTCGCAAGGACGGCACGCCATATGGTTAGCCGGCGGGAACGATATGTCCTCGTCGCGAGGCTAACAAGCGCGTGCAGCCGACGCGCGAAGACGCACGCGGCTGCACGCGCATCGTTAGCCGTCATCCAGGCATCGCACCGTCGATTTCGCAGAGTCTCGTTCGACTATCCGTTAGGGAATGAAGCTGATTGGTCGCAGTGATTGGCATTCCCTGTACGAGAACTTTCATGAGGTCGAACTTGGAGAAGAGTATGCGCAAGCTGATCGTTGCCGAACACATCAGTCTGGATGGCATTATTCAAGCCCCCGGTGGGCCTGAAGAAGATCCCAGCGGGGGATTCAGTCTCGGTGGCTGGATAGTGCCCTACGCCGACGAGGCCACCGGCCAAGCTGTGCAGGACCTGTTCGCGCAGCCGTTCGAGCTGTTGCTGGGGCGTCGTACCTACGACATATGGGCGGCGTATTGGCCGCGTGTACGGGCCGGCCACGCCATCGCTGACCTGTTCAACAGCGTGCCTAAGCACGTGGCCACGCACCGACCCGATACGCTTGACTGGCAGTATAGTCATGCGCTGGAGGACGATCTTGTCGACGCGATTCGCGCGCTTAAACACCAGGATGGCGTGAACCTATTGACGTGGGGAAGCGGCGATATGGTGCGCCAACTGCTTGCAGCCGGGTTGGTGGACGAGCTTCGGCTTCTGTTTTATCCCGTCGTACTTGGGCGCGGCAAGCGCTTGTTCGACGATGATGCACAGGTGTCGGCCTTCACCCTGGCGCACTCGACCAGCACTCCTGGCGGTGTGCTGATCACCCGCTACGTGCGCAGCGGCGAGGTGCGCACAGGGGCGTTCGAAGAAGTTGAGTAGGAAAAGCCAGTGACGCCTAACAAGCGGTTCCAGGCAACGCTATGTGCAGGGCGCTCGGACGCGCCTGAACCGCGGCGCCATGCGCAGGGCGCAAGGTTGTACATACAACCACAATACTCTACACTACGACAGTGTTTGAGAGATGTCTGTATTTCAATGTCAATGCTCTAGCAAGAGCAGTGAATCGCATTTGGGACGAGGCTTTCAAGGAACTTGGCTTGTCGCCTGCGCATGCCTATTTGCTCAGACTCGTGCTGGCGTCACCTGGAATATCCCATAAGGCGATCGCTAGTGAGCTAAAGCTCGAGAAATCTACTATCACCCGTTTTGTTGATTCGTTACAGGAAAAGGGGTTGGTCCAAAGATCAAAACTTGGGGCTGAAGACAATCGCGAACAGCGAGTGTTTCCTACCGACAAGGCCAAGAGCATGAAGGAAGCGCTGGAGGCAACATGCGATGCTTTATATAGGAGGATGTGCGGTAATTTGGGCGAAGCTGAAATGAAAGCCCTCGTGGCACAACTTCGCAAAACCGCTCGATTGTTGTCGTGATTTTTTTGCCCATAAAGTTGCTCATACAACCATTAATGGAGATACGGGATGAACCTTACAACTAATCCGATTACCGGATTCGAATCTACGGAAAACGATGGCAAGCCACTTAATGCTCTTGAGGAGTTTTACCGTGCGTTTAATACCCGAGACTTGGAACTCATGAGCGCCAACTGGGCAAATTCCGACGAGGCATCAATGTCCAATCCCCTTGGCGGAGTGCGTAGAGGGTGGGAAGCGATAGAAGAAGCATATTCAAGAATTTTCGCAGGCCCTGCCGAGGTGTATGTCGAGTTCTACGACTATACGATTCACCACGCCGGAATCATGTTCTGCGCTGTCGGTCGAGAAAGAGGATATTTCCGCGCTAATGGGAAGCAAGTTGACCTTGCCATCCGTACCAGTCGGTTTTACCGAATGGATTGCGGAAAATGGCACCAGATACACCACCATGGATCTATCGACGATCCTGCATTATTGGCCGAGTACCAGTCGGCCGTTCTAGGAAAATAGAACAAGAAGCCCAACCCATGATTCCGCCGGATGCTGCGCGATAACACCGCGCAGTGCCGGTGAATCCAAACCTGGAGAATGCAGAAAAACGCCCTACTCGAAAACTCAGCCCACAGACAATCAACAAGTTACAGACGCAAAAATGCTCGAAAACTGGTTTCTTCTACACCATCCTTAGGTGCCCAATGCTTACCCCGGATCACTTCAACAAGCTCGGCGCGCAAAACTTGCCAGGCTATCTTGGCATCGTCGTCACTCATGTGGGACCAGCGGAAGTACGGTCTGAACTCCAGGTAAAGGCGTCGCTCATGGCACCGAATGGTTTTCTTCATGCAGGAAGCGTCGTCGCGCTCGCCGATACCTCGGCAGGCTATGGTTGCGTCGCCAATCTCCCTGAAGAAGCCATAGGGTTCACGACGATCGAACTCAAGTCCAATCATGTCGGAACCGCCCGCGAAGGCATGATCGAATGTATCGCGAAGGCGGTTCACCTCGGCAAGACAACCCAGCTCTGGGATGCAATCGTCATTCACCGAGAGACAGGCAAGACCATTGCACTTTTCCGCTGCACGCAAATGGTTCTCTATGACAAACCGGGCACCTGAGCCTTCCATCAATGGACCTCCCCCGGTCTGCGGCCCGGTCGCCTCTCATGTCAAACCTCAGCCGGCGACAAAAGCAACGGAGGAGTCCCTCGTGAAATTTAGGAGACACATTGAATGATTCGTACGTTTGTGATCGTTCTCGCGGCATTAGGTTCGATAGCTGCCGTGGCATCGGCGAAGTCCTTGCCGCCGAATGCCTCGGCGGCAAGGACACGACAGGCAGATGCCCCCTTGGGCCGCATTGAGCCCACCCAGGCGCCGGTTACCGGTCAGGAGGATTTAGGTGATTTAGGCCAGCCTCGCCAAGTTCTCGCCCAGTTCTATCGAGCCATCAACAACCGCGACTTGAACTTGATGGCCCAAAACTGGGACCAGTCTGCGGAAGCGGTCATGGACAACCCCCTGGGCGGCGTCAAACGGGGCTGGCCGGAGATTCGCTCGGTTTACGAGCGTCTCTTCAGGTTCCGCTCGCAGTACCATTTCGAGTTCTACGACTATACGCAGCACGAGGCGGGCGATCTGTTCTACGTAGTGGGCCGAGAGCGAGGCTGGATCGAGGTTGATGGTACGAGGCTGGACTTGGCGATCCGTACGACACGGATTTTCCGCAGAGTGAAAGGACGGTGGCTGCAGTTTCACCATCACGGCTCAATCGAGGACCCAAACATGCTCGCGGCTTACCAGAACGCCGTGCGGTGAATTCGGGAATCCGAGATGGAAGAACGCCGTGGTAAGGCCGCTCGCCTGCGGTCGGGACAAAGTCTCCGGACCTCACGAGCGTCGTCGATTGCCCCCCTCCGACAAGAGGGGCGCGCCCCCCGCCTTAACCTTATGTCTAAAAAGGAAAGACGCATGGATGTTACTGCTATTCCCTTTGTAGAGAAGGTCGGTATATGCCGAACGGAAGAAGGAACGCTTACACTGCCCTTCAGCACGTCAACGCAAAACCACTTGAACACGATACATGCGAGCGCACAGTTCGCGCTTGCCGAGACAGCCAGTGGCGAAGCACTGCAACGACTGTTTCCCGAGCTTGCGGGGAAGGTTGTGCCGGTCCTGCGAGAATCCCATGTCAAATTCAAAAGGCCGGCAAGCAGTGCTATTTTCGCGTTCCCAGCCGTATCCGAAGAGGCCGTTTCAAAATTCAAAGAGCAGTTTGAAAAGAAACGGCGGTCGTCCATCACCGTCGATGTAGAGGTCAGAGACTCTGATGGTGTCGTCACATCGGTCGGAATGTTTGATTGGTTCGTGCAAGGCCCCCCGCAGGGGAAGACATAACGGGTCGCCTCGGTCGACGGCCTTGATTCCGCTTCGCTCCGGTAAGGCCGCGGCTGAGCTTGGTCACTGGGGGCAGGTATGTCACCGAGATTGGCACATGTCGTTTTTGCGCTGGCAATAGTGGCCGTACAGCGGGCTTGGCTCAAGAGTTGTGAAATACAGGGGGCGCTTACAATGGCTCCTACAGAATGGACAAACCGCGCAGTCAACTGGTGTAAGAAGAATCAGACCGGAAGACGTGCAGAGGCGCTTCGTCTTTGGCTTGGCTGCATAATGGAGGATGAGGATGAATACGGTCCAGTTTGTGGCCAGTTATAACCCTAACTTTCACTTCGAGAGAGGCACTCCGACAGCCGGCTTTGCCGCCTGTTTCCGCGCACCTCAAGCTTCACGTTGAGAATGTAGAAAAACGCCCTACTCGAAAATTCAGTCCACAACCAATCAACAAGTTACAGACGCAAAAATGTTCGAAAACTGGTTTTTTCCACAGCATCGTTAGGCGAATAAAAGCATGGGGACCCAACCGTATAAAGAGATTTTGAGCGCCGTCGCAATTGCTCTCACTTTTGCGGCCTTTGTTCCCTATATCCGCGCAATCGTTAGCGGCGCAACCCGACCCCATGTTTTTTCCTGGGTCATTTGGGGCGCGACAACCTTCGTTGTTTTTCTTGCCCAACTTGAAGGAAAAGGTGGAATTGGTGCTTGGCCCATCGGGGTTTCGGGAAGCATCACCATTTTTGTCGCGGTCTTGGCTTACGTGAAGCGCACGGACATTACGATCACAAGAACCGATTGGATGTTTTTCGTTTCGGCGCTGTCTTCGTTACCGCTTTGGTACTTTACATCAGACCCACTGTGGGCTGTCGTCATTCTTACCACTGTAGATATTCTGGGGTTTGGACCAACGGTGAGGAAGGCATATAGTTCCCCGCATTCAGAGTCATTGCTATTTTTCGCCTTGTTCGCGGCCCGTAATGTCCTCGTAATTTTGGCCCTTGAAAGTTACTCGGTCACGACGGTTCTGTTTCCCGCAGCTATAGCTGCGGCATGTATGTCATTAATGGCAATGGTCACAGTTCGAAGACGAGCATTAGCAACATGAAAGCACAAAACGATAAACCGCCTAACCACGCCGGTTATGGCGAACGTTGGGTGTCATGAAATGAGCACAGAGATCACCATCCAAAGAGCCACTGCCAAGGATGCAGTGGAAATCGCCGAAATGGTTGGCGAATTGCTGGCTGAAATCACGAACGCCATCGGAATTCAGGCGTTCAACTTCAACTTTGCCGAAACAGCATCTAGGCTGACGGACTTCATTAATCAAGAGAAATATTTCGTCTTTGTCGCTCGCAACGAAAATGGAAGGCCAGCAGGGTTCATTTCCCTTTATGAAAGCTACGCCCTCTACGCGGAGGGAGCATTTGGCACCATTCCCGAACTTTACGTTCGGCCGGAGTACCGCTCGGATGAATTGGGTCTTCGCCTTGTATCTCAGGCCAAGGGGTTCGGCTCGTCACGTGGCTGGACTCGATTGGAGGTAACAACCCCTCCCCTGCCACAATTTGACAGAACTCTGGCGTTCTATGAACGCGAGGGCTTTTCTATAACCGGCGGGCGCAAACTGAAGGTTTTGCTATGAAACCGGTCATTCAGGAGGAGATAACGGGATGCGGCATCGCGAGCGTCGCTGCACTCGTTGGAGTCACTTACAAACAGGCGAAGGCTGTGGCGAATAGTCTCGGCATTTTCGCGGAGGATCGGCGCCTCTGGTCAGAAACGCATCATGTTCGCACGCTTCTAAGGCAGTTCGGGCTTGATGCTTCGCCCGATGAGTCGCTGTTTCAGTCTTGGGAGTCTTTACCTACACTTGCCCTTCTCTCCACCAGGTGGCACTTGGAGCAGGGTCGGCCTTTCTGGCATTGGGCTGTTTTCTGGCGCGGGCCTCGTGGTCCCGTTGTGCTGGACTCCAAGAAGGCGCTTGCAAGCCATGTCCGCACGGACTTTTGGCGAATCAGGCCGAAGTGGTTCATTGAGGTCCATCGCACCCAAAAATCCGCTCCAACCAACTGGTAAACCGATGTGCGGTTTGCCAGCGGCTGAGCACAGGCGTTGGCCATAGTGTTCTACGATGGACTGGTTGTACCGGGAGCCCTTCTTCTGCTGGCTTCTGGAACCTGGATGATGATCGAGTTCTATGGCGGTTGGAATTTCGTGCAAGTTCCCTGGTTGCTCGGAATGGTTGTGCTCTTCGCCTTCGAGTTTGTCGAGGGCAATACGGTCACCCGCTTTTACCTCATGCGCCTGCGGCGCATCACCAGAGAGGCCCTGCAGGCGGGCGCGATTACGCCGGAGCTCGAGAAGGCCCGGGGCGAAGGGATTCCCACTTTCACACATTTTCTTGATCTGCCCATCCTATTCTTGATAGTCGCGCTTGGCGCTATCCGGCCAATGAGCTGGACGCTGTTTATTGTCGGCACCGTCGTTGCTATTGTCATCGCAACGGCGCTGACACTGTATATCCCGAAGCTGTACCCATGGGGGGAAGCGAAACGGGAGTCCTAACAAACCCGTCAGCACGGACGCGAATTCCGCGGTGTTCCATTTGCGCAAGTTCTTAGCAATGCTGGTGCCCCCGAAAGGTTAAGCTTGAAGCCAGCCGTGAGGAGTTCAAGGAAGAGGTCAAATGCGAGGGGCGCCGTTGAGCGGCTTACCAATCGGGTACGGTGGCACATCGGGAGCACGGGGCCTAGTTTGTCATTCCAGCCGACCGTTTTGCGCCGCGCTCCAAATGTCGGCTGGACTACCATGTTAAGGAAGCTCTGATTAAGCCCTTCGACAGGCCTGTCCTGAGCCTGTCGAAGGGACATGAACGGAATCCACTTGTTCAGAGCTTCCTCAAGGACGTAGAAATCCCCTCACTCAAAATTCAGCTCATGTAGAATGCCAGCGCACCCGCGTATTCCGCCGCATGGGAAGCGGCTCCATCGGCGGAATGCGGGAATACCCTATTCCGCACTACGGCCGGGGCGCACGCTACGCCGACACCCGCCCCGTTGACTATACTCGCCGCATCGTTTTCGTTACGGGAGGGGGAATCCACATGCTGAATCTGCAGAAGGGCTTTGGGATCGGCGATCAGTTCGTTCCCTGGGGCGCGACGCTCGAGGAAGCGTGCCGGCAGCTCGGCATTCAGCCGGGGCACGGTTGCCACAGGGCGGAAGAAGTCAGGCTGCTCTGCGCGAGCGCTTACGGCTTTGCGGCGGTGAACGTCCACCTGGAGGCACCCGCGACGGATCGCCCGGTGACGAGCGTCGATTTCGAGCTGGCGCCCGCAGGGACCGGAACGCCCGAGCCCGAAATCTGGGCCGCGCCCCTGTCCGAACGCTTGGGACCACCGGACCAGGTGAGCCGTTCCGAAATCCCGTCCTATGCCGATCCGGCCGACTGCGTGCCGTTCTATGCCCGCTGGGTACGCCCCGAGACCAGCGTCGGTCTCTCGATCTACGGCGGGTTGCGTAAAGTCGACGGCGGCCAATCCGCCGGCACCTTGTGGTTGAGCTGGAACGAGCAGTTGGCCGCGCAACCCTATATCGAGGAATGGCGTGCTCGCGTCGCCCGGCTGACGGCCATGGCCGAACGGCCGTCGCAGTTGCGGACCTTCGTGCTGGATTGGCCGCAGAACGCGTACTGGCTGACGGGAGACGCCACACCTCAGGCGCTGGCCGCACGCCAGGCGCGTATCAGCCTGTACCAACCCACACTTCTGGATACCCCTGCCAATATCGCCGCCAAGCTCAACCCGCACAGCTTCGCACTCTGGAGCAGCGAGTCGAACGGCATCTGGTGCGCCTCGACTTTGCGGGACAGCGTGATGTTCGAGCTCGGGCAACCGGTGCAGGCCACCTGGGTCGACCTGCAGCCGGCCAAAGGGCCCGGCTATGCGATGCTGCAGCTCGGAGTCTGGTCCGTTTACGGGCGACACGGCTCGCGCGCCATCCGCGACGCCGCGCAAATGCTCGCCGGCTTTCCCGGAGTGACCGTGAAACAGGAAGGGGGCTACGATTGCTGACTTATGACACGCCGGATGCGGGCGCAGCGCCCATGAAAATCGTCACGATCATACTTTTGGTACTCGGCGCACTGCTCGCGCTCGGGGTTTTCCTGGCCGCCCTGCCCTGGATCGATGTTGCCGTGCTCAATAGTTTTTTCGCCAAGGAAATCGCCACGAACTCAGACCTGCCATGGGCGGCGCCCGGCCGCAAGGCACGCTACTATTCGCTCAAATCCTGGGACTGGAACAACGGGATCACCCGCGTCCCCGCGTGGGGCTCCAACTCGTGGCGCAAGGAGTACCCGCTCGACACGGCAAACAAGGCCTTTGCCTTCCTAGAGAAACACCGCGCGATGAATGCCTGGCCCGCAGCGGGCACCTTCGAAACCTATAGCGTCTATGAACAGCTGCAGCCCGGCGACGTGCACCACCAGGACGATTACGGCAACACCATCGTGACCTATTGCCAGCGCGTGGCGCCCTATCGCTTCTTCATCGTCTCGATCGAACCGACGGTCATCGTCATGCAATCCGCGCCGGAACTGCCCGCATGGCAGGAGGAATACGTGCAGCAGGGATATTCGCGCGACAGCCGCTGGATACGGTGGTATATGAGCCTGCCGGAGCAGCAGCGCTTGCCCGACCTGGTCTGGCTGCAGAACCCGCTGGAGTTCGGCACCGAGCTGCCGCGCGGGAGCGGCTGGAAATGGTTCTCGCCCGACCTCGAACAACTGCCCACCGATTTGCCGGTGGTCGAGAGCGGCAGCGCCGTGATTCCGCTCAAGCACGGTCAACTGAAATTCCGGCCCGGCGAATCGGGATGGCATGTCGTGCGGGAATGAGTCCCATACAGCGAGCAGCCTGGATGAAATGCAGTGAAATCCGGGGAGGTAGAAGCGCCGATCATCCCGGATTCCGCAAGCTTCATCCGGGCTACGTCGGCTATACGGGCACTCGCGAGTCGGTCGGGAATCCATTCCAATCGCAAACGGTCATCCCAGCGCTCCTGGGATGACCGTTTGCGATTGGAGCGCCGAAGCCCCCCTTCCCGACGCCACGTCCCGGCCGAGCGTCTTCGTCGGAAGGGTCGCGACTAAAGCGACCGTTTGCGATTGGGAAAGGATTGCCGACCTACGAAGGCTTGAATCAATTCACCCCAGCCGAAGGCGCCAACCACTTCCGCCGAGCCTGTTTTGTCGTACGAACGAGAAGAAAACGCTCTAAGCGCCGGCACGGCTGCATGACCGAGAACCGGCGATGGGGACTCAGCCTGTCAAAAATGCCGGAATTCTCCGCCGTGGCTGTAAAGCGGCGCTCATTGGTGCGACTCGGGGGCATTGGTGGCGCCTTCGTACAGGTGATTTACCGGATTCAGTTGGGATTGCAAGGACCTGAACCGCGACTCCAATAGTTCCATGAAGCTGCGCCGGTCGCCGGTCCAGCGCATCGGTTCGCCCACGAACATATCGCAGAAAAACGGCACCAGCAGGCACTCGCCCTTGGGCATGGCTCGCCCCAGTCCGTGCGTGAACACGGGAACGACCGTCGCTTGCGGGCAGTGCATGGCGAGATGGGCGATGCCGGACTTCAGTTTTTGCATGGTTTCCGGCTCGCCCCGGGTGCCTTCGGGGAAGATGATGAGTACACCGTCCTGGGCCAGTATCTCGTGGCATTCGCTCAAGGGATCGTGATGGCGGTTCCCGCCGCCCCGCGTGACCGGCACGATGCCGATGAAATTGCGCGAAAACCATGCGAGCCAGGGTTTGCTGAGAAAGTAGTCGGCCGCTGCGGCGGGACGTACCCGGTGAATATCGCGCAACGGAAACAGCGATAACAGCACCAGGGTATCCAGGTGGCTGTTGTGATTGGCGGCAACGATCGCCGGCCCGCGCACCGGCAGCCGTTCCCGATTGCGGATATTGAGGCCGAGCACGAACAGGGTGACGGGACGCGCCACCAAGAGGACGAATAACAGGCGGAGCAGGCGCTGCATGATCAGTAGTGCAGATAACGGATGAAATGGAAGAATAACGGAGCGGTGTAGGTGAGGCTGTCCAACCGATCGAGGATGCCGCCGTGACCGGGCAGCAAACTGCCGCTGTCCTTGACGCCGATGTCGCGCTTCAGCGCCGAGATGACCACGTCGCCGACGAAACCGCAAATCCCGATCAAAAGCCCCGCCAACAACGACTCAATCTCCGTCAGCGGCGTCAGCCAGGGTGCGATCAGCCAGGCCAGCAGCGTCGTGGTCGCAACGCCTCCGAGGAAACCCGCCCAGGTCTTGTTGGGACTGACGTTCGGGACGATCCTGCGCCTGCCCAGGCTCTTTCCCCAGAGATACTGCGCGACATCGTTGAGTTGCGTCAGCACCACCAGAAACAGCAGCAGCGTCGCGCCGTTGTAATGCGCGCCCACCGGCTGCGGCAACACCAGCGGATAAGCCATGTGCGAGAGACAGAACACGGTGGTCATCAAACCCCAGCTGATGATGCCGGCCGATCGCAGAAACCCCTGTGTATCGCCGGCCAGCACCATGCGCAACGGCAGGAACAGGAACATGTATACCGGAATGAAGATGATGAACATGCCGTACCAAGCCATGTGCACCCAGTAGTACTGAACCGGGATGGCGAGATAGGCCCAGAACAGAACGCGATAATCGGCACGGCGCGTCGGGATCAGCGAAAGGTATTCCTTGAAGGCGAGAAAGCTCACCAGCCCCAGCACCACCACCGCCATCGACGGACTGGACACCACCACCAGGCAGAACACGGCGACGATCAGCCACCAGGTGCGTACACGCAGCCGCAGCTCGGTGTAGTCCTTGTTCGGATACCGCTTCGGGAGCAGGAAAGTGATTATCGAAGCGATGGCGAGCAGCAGGAAGATGCCGGCCAGCGCATACAGCAACACATCGGGCAGGTGCGTCAAATTCATGCTTGAACCTCCCCCAGGAGCGCGCGAGCGCGGTTCAACACGGTAGCGAGCGACAACAGGGCGACGATCATCAGCACAATATTGAGCCAGGATGCGGCAGGCAAACCCAGCCCGATCACCAACCCGCAAGCGCCGAACACGAACGCGCGGTCGCTCTTGCCCATGGGACCGTCATAGCGGCGCGAGGCGCCGACCGTCACGGCGCACACGCCGACGAACTCGGTCAGCCAGGCCAGCAAGACCACGGCCACCGCCAGCCAGGCATGGACGCCTGGCAAAATCGCGAACGCCAGATACAGCGCGGCATCGGAGACCAAATCTCCCGCTTCGTTGAGCAGCCCGCCCAGCGCGCTTTGCTGGTCGTACTGCCGCGCCAGCATGCCGTCGATGGCATTGAGCGCCATGCGCACGAACAAAAAGACCGGCAAGCTCAGCCACAATGACGCGCTCTGCGGAAACCACGCCAGCGCCGCGCCCAGAGCGACGGAAAGCGCCGCCGCCAATACCGTGATCTGATTGGCCGTAACACCGATAGCCGCCAGTTTTCGAACGATGCCGCTCAGGCTTTGCTGGAACAGGGGTTTGAGTTGGTAAATGCTGGGCATGATGTTGTCCTTATTCTTTTTTTTGAAGCTTCGGAGTTCATTTTTCTGGGCATAGCTGGTCCGCCTCGCGCAAGACGGTTCTCAAGCTGTTCAATGCACCTCAAATCAACGCCTAGGAAACCCGGCATAGTTTGCCAGTAAAACGAATGTCCCACCTATTGCGAAATATCACGACTCATACGGCCTAATTGTTTTACGACCAGAGGGTCTGCGTACCTAGGTCATACTTGAAGGAAAGACATGGCTATTGATCACCCACAACTTCAGCGCTTTCGCAAGCAAACGGCCATATTGCGGTAAGCCGCGGACAATTGGAATTCGAATGGCGGCATCTCATCAGTCGGTTGGAAACGCGCGATCCGAGATGACTGGGATCATCGGCGTTCGCACCCCGGAGCCATACCCGCTTTGTGTTACCCGGCACCCGGCAGTATTGCCGAATTGGCAAATGGGTACGGCGGGAAACGGTCGGGCTTATTTGTAGATATCTGTGGATATATTCCCGGTGGAGAGGTGTCACACAAGGAATGGCTGACAGGTTTCGATCAAAGGAGTGATTCAAACATGGACACGCAGCGTATTTTCAACCCGCGCATTTTCTCCGGGGTTTTGGCCTTTGCGATGCTGGGTGGGCTTTGTTCGTCTTGTGCAACGATGGAGGCCGACCGGGCGAGGGACACCGAGCAATTGCTGGCCGCGGCAGGGTTCAAGGTAAAACCCGCCGACACCCCGGACAAGCTCGCCCATGTTAAGAGCCTGACCCAGCACAAGCTGGTGCCGCACGAGAAGGACGGCACGGTGTATTACGTCTACGCCGATGCCACGACGTGCCGGTGCGTTTACTGGGGGCCGGAGGAGGCTTACCAGCGCTACCAGCGATTGGCAACGCAACAGAGAATCGCCGAAGATCAAAGAATGGCCGCCGAAATGAACGAGGATGCCGCCATGAATTGGGAACTGTGGGGACCGGGATACTGGTGGGCTTATTGATTTGCGGAAGCAAAGGGGCCCGTAGGTTTGGCCATCGCGGTCCTTCTTTTTTGGGGGCAGACTTTTGCTATAGGTCTAGATCTCTTCGCGCGAAACGACGATGCCGAGTGAAACGGAAGCCGCCGAAATGAACGGTAAACGTCTGATCCGTCCACTGACCCTTTAGAGAATCCGGACGAGCGGAAATAAGCCATGCTGCACAGGCAACTCTGTTCGGTTCGAAACATCATCCTTGCCGCGTTCTTGCTCTCGGCAGTGTCGGGCGCGACGGCAACCTGGGACCATGCGCACGGCGATGCCGCCAACAGGGGATTCGTCAATGTGGATACGGCACCCGCCGCAAACGACCTGGTGCGTGTCGCCGATCTCGGCTCGTTTGCAATAGGCGCCGGCCCCGTCATCGCCGCGGACGGTACGGTTTATCTCGGCAATCGGGCCGGTCTGCTGAAAGCGTTCGCACCGGACGGTACGTTGAAATGGACGCGCGACACGCCAGGCCATGAAATCGTGGCCTCGCCGGTCATCGGCGCCGATGGCTCGATCTATGTGATCGGCGCGAGGACCGTGCGCGATCATCGCGGCGGCCAGGTAGTCACCCGTAACGAGTTGACCCTGTATCGATTCACTTCCACCGCCGCCATGCTTTGGGCGGCCCCCTTTCCGGAAGGCACCCTCACGCCGGCTCAATTCGGAACGGGTGTGACGAGCGCGGCGCCCAACATCTGGCGCTCCGGTGCGACCGAAGTCATCCTCGTGCCGGTCCTTCACCGTAGCTACAACGGCCACGTGATCAGCATCGTGGCGTTTTCCACCGGCGGCGGCGTTCTGTTCAACCAGCCGGTCACCACCGTGGATTACGGCGACATAACGGGCGGCGCGAGCGTCGGCGAGACTTTGTGTGGGATATTCTTCTTTCTTCCTCCTTGTTTTCTCGAGGAAACGGTACCGATACCGGAGCCCAACGAATTGCCGCCCGAAGTCAATCCGCCAATGCCGAGCGTGGCCCTGTTCACATCGATCGGTAACGAGCCGTTCGTGGTCGTTGCCGACAATTATCAGAACATCGTCGGCTACACCTTCTCGCCAGAGGCCGGCTTCCAAGAGAACTTCCGCAAGCACATCACCAACGATGAAAGGGGAATCAGCATGTCCTCGCCCGTCATGCTCGGCGACGGGCATTCGGTCGTGCGCGGCAATTCGGATTCGCAAGGCTGGGTTCTATTCGCCGGGCCGCATCCGGTCAATTGGACGGAAGTCGTCGTACCCCACACCGGCACGACGCCGACGATCACCGGAGACGGCAAGATCGTCATGGTGGACCGAGCCGGCGGAGTCACCTTGGTGAGCACCTATCCGAACGTGGGCGTCGTTGATCCGCACATCCCGCTCGCGTCGGAATCGATCGCGCCCGCGGCGGCATCGCGCACTCATATTTTCGTCTCGGGCGTGGACAAGCTGTACACCATCGACGCGGCAAGCCTTCAAGTGGTGGAGGAGTTCCTCTGGGAAGGCGGCGGCCTCTCGTCGCCGGCGATCTCCGCCAACGGAAGGGTCTATGCGCTCGCGGGCGACACGCTCTATGGCTTTCCGGCGCCGCCGTCGCGTTGTCCTCCCGGAAGCCTGTGCCCGGGCACGGTACGTCCTCCGATCGCGCCGGCATCAGCGAGACCCTGACGGCCGTTGTTGCTGATCACGGCGCCAAGCGTAAAGTAATGGGCGCACCACCAATATCCCCGGAAACTCACCGTGCCGGGCGGGTCAGCCTGTGAACGGGTCGGGCTTTCGTATTGGCTTCGGATTGTGCCAAGTGATTCGTTTTGTGAAACGGAAACGGCCGAAGTCAAACAATAAACGCCTCAACTAGCCATCAACATATACACCTCGAAGCTGCGAACTCTTGCGTCGTTCTCGGTGTCGGTTTTTGGTTGAACAACAGTTAAAAAGTAGCGGCTATGAGGCTCTGGAGTCTGCATCCGAAATATCTCGACCCATGCGGTCTGGTCACATTGTGGCGGGAGGCCCTGCTTGCCCAGGCCGTACTCGAAGGAAAAACGAAGGGCTACGTTCATCACCCGCAACTTCATCGTTTTCGCACCCAGCCTGACCCGGTCGGATTCCTTGCCGAGTACCTAAGGGCGGTCTACGCGGAGGCGGCAAGCCGCGGCTACCGGTTTACGGCGACAAAGATCAGTCGCTCGCAGGCAGACGGCCGTATCGCGGTAAGCCGCGGACAATTGGAATTCGAGTGGCTGCATCTACTGAGTAAGTTGGAAGCACGCGATCCGGGATGGCTGGCTAGGATCGCCCGCGTCCGCATTCCGGAACCGCACCCGCTTTTTTACACTGTGCCTGGCGGCATCGCCGAATGGGAGAAAGGGCACGGCGACGCCCGACAACCGGGTGCAGCCGGCTCTTGAGGTCCGCCCTCGGACCATCGTCCCGCCTCACCACTTTACAGGTCACAACAAGGGTCAGCTTGCGTAGGACGTGGCGTACCCGGATATTGCGCCGCATGAAACGACGGAATGCCCGACTGTCGACGCCATCGCGTAATTGATGGAATGCGGTTTTTCGCTGAAAGAATCAGACGTTTGTAATTTGGTACAGATTTCTTTAGGCGAAGTGGCTATGCTCACTGAAACGGAAACAGGCGGGGTCAAACAAAAATAGCCTGACTCAGTTTATCCCGAACCCGCGACTCGGCTTGCCGGCGTGCGGCTCGTCGAGTTCGGCGTAAAACTGGCGGTGAATCACCGATGAGGTTGCCGTCCAAGCCGTCATCCCGCCGGTTTCGTCGCAAAGCGGCGTTTCGCGCGACTCACAACGACCCGGTGAATTCGAACAGTTTCTTATACAAGGAGTCTTCGCTTGGCTGAACCGCTCAAGAATCAATTCGGAGTGGACGTGCCCGGCAAAATTGCCGGGATGATATCTGCGAAATTTCATCGATTCTCTGCTGACGCCTTCGTCAGAGACGCTCTTGACGGATACGAGGCTCTCGATCTGATGCCGCGTGGATTGAAGATCGCACAGGCGCTTCGCCGCCATTTGCCTGACGACTATTCGGAGGCGGTCGAGATACTGATTAACTCGCTCGGTCCGAAACTCGAAAAGACCGAAAACTTTGGAATGGCGCCCTTCCTGTATCTTCCGCACGTTTGCTTTGTTGCGGGATACGGGCTCGACCACTTCGAGGTTTCGATGCACGCCCAATACGAGCTGACGCAACGATTTTCTGCCGAGTTCAGCATTCGGCCATTCTTGGAGCGATATCCGGAAGCAACGCTTGCTCGCCTTACGTTTTGGGCGAAAGACCAAAGTCCCCATGTTCGTCGCCTCGTATCCGAGGGAACTCGTCCCCGCTTGCCGTGGGCGCCCCGGCTGCGGTCTTTCCAGAAAGACCCCCGACCGGTGTTGGCACTGCTTGAATTGCTAAAGGACGACCCGGAACTTTATGTGCGCCGTTCCGTAGCAAATAATCTGAACGATATCGGCAAAGACCATCCGTTAATACTTGTCGAAACCGCACACCGGTGGATGACGGATGCGACGGATGAAAGACGCTGGCTCATCCATCATGCGCTACGTTCAGCCGTGAAGCGTGCCGAACCGGGAGTTCTTGAGGTTCTGGGTTTCGGCAAAAATGCAAAGGTATCGGTAAACAAAGCGAGCATCACTCCTGAACGCCCCATGATTGGGGGCTCGGTGGCGATCGCCTTTGAAATCACAAACACCGATTCGCAACGGCAGCGTGTGTTGGTGGATTTCCGCGTCCATTTTGTGAAGGCTAACGGAAAGACCAGTCCAAAGGTTTTCAAATTAAAAACTATCCAGCTCGCGCCTCAGGAAACCGTACAACTGGGGAAGACTATTTCCTTGGCCGAGATGACGACGCGCAAACATTACACCGGGACGCACCGGGTCGATGTTCTGTTGAACGGATGCGCTTTGCCCTTGGGGTCATTTGAACTGATGAACGATTAGCGGCTGCTTGGGATTGGTCCCGGACACCTTGCCCTGCTTGAGGATCGAGTGCTAATGCATGAAAGCAAGAAGCAACTCTACGCGATTCGCCGGCGTCCCCTCCGGTGGCTGCGGTGGTGAACCGGGGCATTAGTTTTCCATGACCTACTCAACGCTTGGTTGGCTGTTTGCAGTTGCCGTCACTCTGCACAATGCGGAAGAAGCGCTGCTTTTACCGAAGTGGTCTATGCGCGGCGGTCGGTGGCGCGCTCCAGTGAGTGCGTTTGAGTTCAGATTCGCTGCGGCAGTCCTTGCGCTTCTTGCCTATGGAGTCGCATATCTCTCCTCGATACAAGGCCCGCAAGCCATGGCAGCCTACGCTATAGCCGGCTACGCGTTGGCAATGCTGCTGAATGTCTTCTTTCCGCATGTCTTGGCAACCATTGCGTTGCGCCAATACATGCCAGGCACGGCAACAGCTTTGTTATTCAATCTGGCGGTGTGCAGCATGCTGCTGTATGTTGGAGTGCAGGATGGATCTATCAGCACCGACAAATTCGCGTGGTTTGGTCCAGCGAGTGTTGCAGTCATTTTGGCGAGCATACCGGTACTGTTCTTCATTGGCCGAAAAGCCAGACCGGCATTTCTGCGGATTGGAATGCCGTTGCCATAACCCGCACGAAGCCAGAGAAATACCAGAGGCGTTATGACGTAAGAAGGAATAAAAAGGCGGTTTTGCCCCCCTCTGCAAAACCGCCTTGCTCATGCACTAAAGTGCGAGCTTGGAGGATATCTTACCTAAGTTTCAACACACCGGCGTCGATCGCATCGCACACTTCCCTACCCATCAGCTGTTTGGCGCAATCCATGATTTGCAAGAGCACGCCGAAGATGGCCAGTGCGAACCAGCCGAATACGACGAAGCCGTAATGCAGCGGTGCCACGAACAATTCTTCCATGAACCAGAAGGTGTGGCCCCATTCATTCAAACCGACGTTCGGAAGAATCATGAACGGGCCGACGGTGAAGACAATGTAGGGAAGAGAGATGCCCACACTGAAGTACGGCAAACGGGTTTTTGCGTAGAGAAACGAGGCGAATCCGGTGATGATGTAAATCGGATAGGACAGATAGAATTCGATGATGTGGCTGGGCGTAAAGTCGGTATCCCTCACCACGGTCTGATGCCAGGTTGCATCCTGCTCGGTGAAGTAACTTCCGCCGAAGTACACTGCCGTGGCGTAGAGGCACAACCAAACCAGATGGGTCATATTCCTGCGGAGGTTCTCGCGTGGCGTCACGGCGGCGAGATTGCGGTCGCGAGTTTTCCAGATATACCCCCACAGAAGAGACGCCACAATGACCTCGATCACAATCTGGGTGTATAAAAAGTTCATCCAGTACGTCTCGAATTCCGGTGAAAACGAGTCCAGACCGGCCGCCCAACCGTACACGCCTTCATACCAGCGCACCCAGACGTAGAAGGCGATGTAAAGTGCAACGCCGCCGAAAAGATTGCGCTTGTTGAGCAGCGGCGCATCGCTCTCCCGTGCGCCGACGGCAGGAGTCGCTTTTGCCTCTTGCTGTATATCGAAATCGCTAGTAGCCATCGTGTGCTCCCCTAAAATCAATATGTTTTGGTTCTTGTCGAACGAACTGCGAACAGCTCTTGATCATTGCAACGGCGCGACCTTGAAGAGGTCTGACCGTGGCGAAGATCATAAAGAAAGGGGATGGCGGGTATTTTGTTTCAGGTCAGCCGCTGAGCGGCTCTAAACTGATCCAGATCAGTTTTTCGGGGGAAAGCGGGAATGTCTGCCGAGGGGTTATTCCATTCGGCATTCGAGTGAACATTAATTGTAGGGTGGGTTAGCGAAGCGTAACCCACCGATTCGAGGCCGCTCGGTGGGTTACGGCCTCGCGGCCTAACCCACCCTACAAAAATTAATTCCTTATTGAAAGCAATTTGGAATTAGGAATCATTGTGAGCAGAATCGCAGCAAGCCGTCCATGTCGAGTATGCGGACCATCTTGCCTTGTACCAGGATCAGCCCGCTCGCCTCGAATTGACTCATTAGGCGGCTTACGGTTTCCGGTGCCAGACCGAGATAATTTCCGATTTCCTGCCGGGTCATGCTGAGACGAAACTCCGTTGGCGAGAATCCTCGCTTTCGATGACGTTCGGAAAGATGCGCCAGAAATGCCGCCAAACGTTCGTCGGCCTGGCGGCGGCTGAGGACGACCCGCTGGATGCCCAGTTGGAATTGACTTCCGGAAAGCTGCAACAATATCTGCGAAAGCTTGGGGATTTCCCGTCCCAACCGTTCCAGCTGATGAGGCGGCAGCTCGCAGTAGCTGACCGTTTCCAAAGCAATCGCGGAACAGGTATAACGCTCTCCGCTGAGTCCGTCGAAGCCCAGCAGTTCGCCTGGCATCACGAAATCGACGACATACTCGTTGCCTGCGCCGTCCAGGGTAACCAGTTTGACCGTGCCGGACTTCAGCGCCAGAAAGCGGTGGAACCACTCCCCACTGTGATAGAGATAGTCGCCTTTGCCGAGCGTGCGATTGATTGTCACGATCCTGCTGACCAACTCCACTTCTTGCTCGCTAAGGCCCTGCGGAATGCAGAGTCTGCCGAGACTGCAGGACTCACAACTAACTTGGGGTCGGCGTTTTGAGGAGAAAAGTTGCTGGAAACTACTCATGGAGGACTATCTGCAAGAATTTCAGAATAGGCTAAAGTTTGCAAAATTTTCCGTCAATTTTATCGAGGCGCTACCATTGTCCGTCGGCAGGTTCGACTTGGTCTGTTATCAAAACGGAATAAAATAGGGTCATATACTGGTATTTTAGGCGTCCGCCCCCTTTTTCGCTACTGAAGCAATAGCTTGAACAAAACGATGGAAATAATGTTTTCGAACATTGATGATGGTGATTTAGTCCGTTGTTCTGAGCTATATGTCGCTAGTTTTCATGAGTTTCCCTGGAATGAAGAATGGACGCCGAACAATACCTTTGAAAAGCCGAGTGACTTTCTAGCTCTTCCTAAAGCAGTCGCTATCAAGAAAATAAGTATCGACGATACATGTGGCTTTCTTTTTGAAGGAGTTAAGCGATGGAATTTCGCTACGCCTTATTGCCTAAAAGAAATATGTATCAGCAAAGCCATTCAAAGGGAAAAAGTCGGCACAGCTCTTACGATGACGCTTGAGGAAATGCTAAGAGAAAGTGGAGTATAAAGAATATACCTGGCCACCCATAGAGATAATATCCATTCGCGCTTCTACTCGTCGTTAGAATTTCATGAAAACAAAAGCATCATGGTGATGGGAAAGCCCATTGAGAAAAGCGTCTAAGAAGGACGATCAATTGGGACTCTGGGCTTAGGAACCGTTTTTCTCTTTTTCGAATTAACCTGTTATCGCCAGCCTTGGATAACGAGGACCTATTTTCCCATCATGAACCGCATAATTAAGGATCAAGGAGAATGCCATGACTGTTACGAATAGCCAATCGGGGACCAACGTCCATGAAGTTTCCGAAGGGATTTACCGCATCAATACGCCAGTTGTGATCGAAGGCGCAGACGGCTTTACATTCAACCAATATCTCATCGTCGACGATGAGCCTTTGCTGTTCCACACCGGGCCTCGAAAGATGTTTCCTTTGGTGCGTGAAGCCGTGGCGAGCATACTGCCGGTCGAACGGCTTCGATACATCGCTTTTTCGCACGTGGAGGCTGACGAGTGTGGATCACTCAATGAATGGCTTGCCGTATCCCCTCGATCCGTGCCCGTGTGCGGTGCGGTTGCGGCGATGGTCTCCATCCAAGATCTGGCCGATCGGGCTCCTCGGGCGCTCGCAGACGGAGAGATGCTGACCTTGGGCAAACATCGCGTGCGCTGGCTCGATACGCCCCATCTGCCCCATGCCTGGGAATGCGGCTTCCTGATGGAAGAACGAACCCGCACCTTGCTCTGCGGCGATCTGTTCACGCAGGGCGGCGCGAATCTACCCCCGGTCACGGAAACGGACATCCTGGGACCCAGCGAGGCATTCCGACAGAAAATGGATTACTTCTCGCACGGGCGGGATAGCCATGCGCTCCTCGAGCGGCTGGCCGCCACCGAGCCGACCACCCTCGCGTGCATGCACGGCAGCGCCTGGTCCGGCGACGGCGCGAAACTGCTGCGTGCTCTGGCAGACGCACTGTCAGCTTAGTACAGGCCGCGTGGCCTTGGGGATACCCAAATGACCGACTTAATCCCTCGGCCGTTGAGAACATGAAGCGTCCGCCAGTTCCGATCCTGTCCCGCCAAAAGGCTGTATCGTAGTCGAGGATGCCCCGGCCGGAGTAGCGTCCGGTTTGAAAGCCGGCATGCGGGTAATTGCGGTTCTTACCTCGCATACGTTGGAGCAACTGCAAGGCGCCACCGTACACATTCGGTCACTTCTGGACCTGCCGCTTGCATTTCGGAAACTCGGCATGCAGTGAGAATCATGAAAAGAATCCAGTAGGGGATCGAATGGGATATTTCATGCTACGCTCCGAAAAGGATGGGCAGCCCGAGGAAGCAAAATGGTCGCGTCTGATTCCTTTTGACCTCGATGGCATGCGCTGTAGATCGGCTCCCTGGGAGAGAATGGGTTGGGCCGGATGCCGCTACAATCCGGCGGGTTCCGCCGACAGTTCCTCGAGGGCGAAGCCAAAGCTTTCGCAGCCGCGGCTCGCATGCGTGAGGTAGCGGCCAAAAATCCTCATCAGATAGATCGAGCCGAACTCCTCATATCCCATCCGCGAGACCGACTTGAGCGAGTCGAAATTGTTCGACTCGACGTAGGAGATCAGTCCCCTGTATCCCTTACCGAGATAGTGTTGCAAAGCCAGCGTCATCCCGATCGCGTGGAGCCGCTGCCCGCGATAGCGAGCATGCGTGAATCCCTTGTACATATAGACGTAGTCGCGGTTGAAGCGCAGCAGCAGATCCGGAGGATCGATGCGCGTCGGGCGAAACGAATACCAGCCGTAAGAGGCGAGCTGATTGCCGTCACAGATGCCGTAGCACTCGTCGCCTTTTGCCAGCGCTTCCTCTATGAAGCTCTCCGACATCCCGTTTTCGGGGTTAAGGGCGAACTCGCGAAGCCTCTTCGCGGTAAGGAAGCTCGGTCGGTAAGGCTCGGGGCATTGCGTAAACTCCAGATTGACCCGCCCTATCGTCACCGCTCGTAGAATCTTGAATACTGTAAAGCAGTTTATCCCTTTCACCGCGAGATCGTGCAGTTCCTGGGTAAACCCGCAGCGTCCGCCGAACGGAAAAACGGAAACAGTCCCTGTTGTATCCATATGTTGCACTTCCCTGTCAACTAATGAACCCGTCAAGGATGTCGAAAATCGAGTCTGAGTTCAACACCGAGCCGGAACTGGGCTACGGCGGAAAAACGGTGTGCTGAGGCCTTGCGCTCGGGCAAAATCGATTGCGGGGAAGGTAGTATTTCAAGAAACTTGTAAACATCACGCCTGACTAATGAGCAAACCCTCCCGTCAATTCATGCATCGACTCACCACCACGAACCACAGCCGCGACAGCGCCGGCCTCACCTATGTTTACCCGGTCATTTCCCGGCGCTCCGGCGGGTTATCCATAGGCATCAATCTCAACCCCAACAATGCCTGCAACTGGCGTTGCGTCTACTGCCAGGTGCCGAATCTCGCCCGCGGCGCCGCTCCCGACATTGATGAAGACTGTCTGCGAGAAGAGCTGCTCGAACTCTTGAACGACATCTTGCTCGGCGATTTCTACGAACGGTTTCAGATACCGAACGAACAGCGCGCCATCAAGGACATCGCCATCTCGGGAAACGGCGAACCGACCAGCTGCAAGACCTTCGACCGGATCGTCGAGTGGATCGGCGCGGTTTGCGGCGAGTTCGGCCTGCTCGGCAAGATCAAGCTCGTGCTGATCAGCAACGGCAGCCTGATGCACAAGCCCGTCGTGCAGAAAGGCGTGAAACGCTGGGGCGAATTCGGGGGCGAAGTCTGGTTCAAAGTCGACAGCGCGACGGCCGAGGGCATGCTTCGGATCAACCAGGTCAACCTCGCCCCGGAGACCGTGCTCCGCAATCTGGAGATCAGCGCACGGCTTTGTCCCACCTGGATTCAAACCTGCCTATTCGCATTCGACGGCGAGCCACCTTCCGAAGCGGAACTGGACGCGTATCTGGATTTCTTGGCCGAGCTCAAACGGCGTAGCGTGCCGATCCGGGGCATCCTGCTCTACGGCCTCGCGCGGCCCTCGATGCAGGAGCAGGCGCCACGGCTCTCGGCTTTGCCTGAGGCATTTCTGGATCGAATCGCGGAAGCGATTCGAGCGCTCGACATGGCCGTCCGCGTGAACCGATGATTCGACCCGAAAGAACACTCTTTCCGCTGGCTCCCAAGCTCCCGCTTCGGAGTCTTATCCGAGAAACTCAAGCTTCTCAAAACCGCATGCGAATCGCGAAGCGGGAGCTTCTCGAACTGGGTTCCCAAACGGGAGTCTGGGAACCAGCGCAACTTCGCGGTGAGAAAGCACGGACGGTAGGATTCGGGGCACTTCGCAAACTCCCGATTGACCCGGCCGATCGCCACGGGCCGTAGAATCTTGAACACCGCAAAGAAATTTATTCCCCTCAGCGCGAAATCGTGCAGTTGCTATGTAAATCCGCCGCGACCGCCGAAAGGAAAAAGGGTAACGATCCCTGTCTCATCCATCTTCCTGACCTCCTTTTCAACTTAGGAATCCCCGCCGAGGATGTCGGAAATCGAGCCCGAGTTCACCAAGGCGGCGTCGGAAGCCCAAAACGATTGCGCAAATGGCCCGGACGGGGACAGGGCCTGATCAGGTCGCAACACTCTCCAAGACTGACGCCCACCGGCTCCGGCATCAAGCACATCCAGCACGAGAGACCTTCCGGTGCTTCGATGCCCCGCACCTTCCCGGACGCGGCGTGAGCTCGTGGCGAAACGGCTCACCCCCTTGGCGGTCTCGCCATACTCCGTCGCACCTAAAGATGAGGACGAGCTTATTGTGTCGACGGGCGCGATGTGGAATTGGACGCGACGATAAGGCTTAGCTGTCTCGCGGCTTCGCCGCCGATATCACGTTATTGAGACTCCCCGTTCTGCAATGGACACTTACGGTACTCCAGCGTACCGACCGAGCCACGGATCGAGGCTACTTTACATGAGGGACATGTCCACTTATGCCAAGGAGCTTTCAAAATTGAGAGCGGGTGTAGCTTCACAGGTTCGTAAGTCTTCCTGTGTCGTCGGTAATCGTTTACTTACCCAACTCTCCCATGGGGAGATCGAGCGTCTGACGCCCCATCTGGAGATTACCCGAATTTCGCCGAAAACCCCGCTTTGCACGCAAGCTTATCTGTATTTTCCAACAACCGCTCTTGTCTCATTTATTTATACCCTGGCCAGCGGTTCGACCGTAGAAATCGGCGTCATAGGCAACGATGGCGTCGTGGGTTTAAACACCTTCCTGGGGGGGACGGCGCCAGGCCAGGAAGTTTGCACACTCGCCGGGGACGCATTCCGAATCAAGCTTGCCTCGCTGCATGCTGAATATTGCCGCGGCGACCTACTCCAGCGCGTGCTGTTGCGCTATAGCCAAGCCTTTCTTGCTCAGGTTGCACAAGCCGCCGTGTGCAATCGTTTCCATTCCATGGAGCAACGCCTATGTCGCTGGTTGCTCCTGCGCCTCGACCGACTCTCGTCTAACGAGATAGCCGTGACGCAGGACGGCATTGCCAACATGCTGGGCGGCCGCCGGGCGACCGTCACCGTCGCTGCGGGCCATTTGCAGGAAATGGGACTGATTGTTTGCTACCGGGGCCGAATCACGGTTTTGGACCGGTCGGGCTTGGAAGCGGCCGTTTGTGAATGCTATTGGGCCGTCAACCAGGAAGCAAACTCGCGACGGGTTGGAAACGCCATCCGTCATTAACGAGTCGGGAACGCCGGAACAATCGGCGCCCATTAGGGGGCGTGGCCCGGGCACTGCGGAAGGGGAGCGGCCGGTTGCTGCGGTAGCGCGGATACGCCAGTCCTGTTTAACCGTGCAGACAGGACTAACAGCATGCTTGCAGCGTCAAAATCATCCGTTCGATTCCAATTTTTTTTGCATTGGGTACGCCAGCGTACCGATATCTCGTTGCGGCCGAGTTAGTTTGTCAGCGCGTTCTGAAGATGCGCTGGACATTTCCTCTCCGGCGGAAGTTCAGCACCTCCAGGCTAACGCATTAGGCTCCGCCGCTAAAGGGCGCTTCGAGGGAGCTTAATTTATGGACCAAGCGCCGCAACATTTCGGAGGTTGATATGTGTACCTATGAGAATCGGACGGATGTGGCGAAGATCGAAAAACAGATTGACAGGTCTCTTCAAGACGAAGGGAAGGCAAAGGAGGTGTTGCGCGAAATTGCGCAGCTTTGCCTTGATACCAAGAGACAACCCGACTACATGTCGCAGTGGCTTTCTCTTTTGAGGAAGAAAGGAATAGACGCCAGAAAATTGGCGGGCAAGAACAATTATGTAGAAATATACCCGAGTGGAACGCACGGAAAAGGTAAAAGCGACAGGCTGCTATTCCAGGTGGAAGAAACGTGGGTAGAGGTCGTGGAAGCAGGTGAAAGCACCCATGGCGGCGCGTTGAAGCTGAGTGCCGTATCGACCATGTCCTTGGCTGAACTGGATCAAATCATCGCCGCCGGCCCCCACGCGGCTTTAGACGCAGTCCTCGCCACGGACCAATCGGCCTTCCAGGACTCGGATGGACTGATCTCGTTCGTAAACATGTCCAGCTCTTTCGTTACCAGCAACCCGGAATACAAAACCGGACGGGAGGTCTGCGACAAAGTTTCCAACTTCTTCGCGACCCTGCGAATCAAGGTTTTCGGCTATCTACAGAAGAACCCCGGCAAGGTTCTGCCGGGAGACAGCGTGCCGAAAACGCAGTGGGACGCCGCCGTGACCCACTATATGCAATTTCTGCTGACTCAGGCCGGCGGACTCACGAATTACAGGGTCACAACGGAAACTTACTCTGTAACTCAGGTCATCACCGAGTTCAGCACCTCGCTGATCAAGCTTCTATTCGACGCGGCTGCGGCTCCCGAGAGCATCGTGAGTGATGTCGTGAAGTTTGTGCAAGGAGTCGGACAATCCCTGCGGGCGAGTTGGGACGACAAGTCCAGGCATTATGCGACCGCCTTGCTCGGTCAATGTCACGAAGCGGTTCCCGTAGATGCTTCGGATCAGACGACCGTCTACTTCCCCAAGATCAAGTACTACTACATCTCGGTCGACTCCTCCCAGCATGCCTTCACGTCCAGTTGTGCAACGGTGGAGAAATTGACCTTCGACTTCAAGTACGAGTACTACGTCACCGGCTTGAAGGCATCGATATTGGACACGACCTCCGATGACTACAAGCAGTTCGTGGCGTTTCTGGACAAGGCACAAGCAGTGTCGTATCAAGACGCCAATAACAATCTCGATGCGATCCTGGATAACACGGTATCGGACGAACCGGCTACATCCCTGGAATTTTCCTCCGACCCGAGCGTGAACGTGTTCGGCGTTGACTTGACGGAATATCCCGGTGTGGCCATCAAGCCTCCCCGAACGATAGAGCGGGTATTGAACAGACACGCCCGAAGCGCATCGTAACCGGCAGGTTTCGTGAATCCGCTCTCGTATCGGAGCAATGTGCTTCTTTTAACCGCCGACCGACCGGGAAGGCTTGTTTCGCAAGAGATAGAGCCCCTAGCGGGGTAGCCCTGCCCGGCGGACTCGGCGAACGTCCGAGTTAGCGTTAAGCATCCCCGGCTTTGGCCCGGGCCATCATGGCACGTGCCTCAGCTGGGGACCTTGCCCACCATTGATTAGGAGGAAATGAGGTATGAATGCATCCTTCACACTGGCTACAAGTCGCCCGTACAGCTCTCTGTTACGGGAGGTGAGCATTCTGGGAAAGCTCTTCGCATCAAAGCAATTGGCCTTTGAGATGCAGGCGCAGACCGAATCCAACTGGTGTTGGGCCGCGACGGCAACAAGCGTGTCTCACTTTTATTGGCTCACGAGCACATGGACGCAGTGCCGCGTCGCGAGCAGCGAGTTGGGACGAAGCGATTGCTGCAACAGCACGGTCCCACCGGCGTGTAACGTTCCGTGGTATCTCGATCGGGCGCTGACGCGTACCGATAATTTTGTCAGTATGATGGGACAGGCCAGCTTTCAGCAGATACGCGATGAAATCGATGCCGGACGACCCGTCGGCGCGCGGGTTGGCTGGAACGGGGGTGGTGGCCACTTCATGGTGATCTGCGGCTATAGCCTTGTTGGCGGTGTCGAATACTTCGATATTGATGACCCGATCTACGGCAATAGCCATCTTGCCGTCTCGGAGTTCGCCAGTAACTACCAAGGCAGCGGAACTTGGACGCACACATACTTCACCAAGAGTTACTTCAAGATGCCGATTAAACTATTGATTCCCAAAGAACCAATTCTCCGCCGGATATGGGAAGCTCGACCGCTGTTGAGCTTGAAGCAAGATATGACGTTCACCGGGAACATGCGCGATGCCTTGCAGGAAGGACGTGCCTCCCTTGGAATGGCCCATCGCATCTATTCGGTCGGCTTGGATTCATTGGTCGCCGATCGAGCTCCGGCACCCCACGCGATCGGTATTCGTGTCTATGAAATATCCGGCGACACGCCACAGGCTTTCTTCGATGTCAGCGAAGAGGAACAACCACGCCTGCTGCAGATGTCCGCATCGAAGAACCATCTGGAACCCTTCGCGCGTGGCATGGCGGAAGCGCTGGCAACGGTTAAACAGATCGGCGAGGAATGTGAACTGAGAATGTTCCGTGTGCCTGCTCTCAATTTCGAGGCGCTATGGATTAATTGTGAAGATGAAACCAAGGACGTGCTCGTGCCCTTGCGCGCCGTCGGCCGATTGGCCTCTTGCAAGGCGGTGCCTCTGGACGACGCGTTCGATGCCCTGCGGGAGGCGGCACGTCCATTGGCGCAAATGGACGAGACGATGGGCGCCTGATCGCATGCGGTAAACGATCGCGGAAATCGCATTCGGTACATCGCTATCTCCGTAACCAAGCCGGGGCCTTCGCGGAATCCGTCCCAATTGACCGGTCGGCGACCCCAGCCTTCGATTATCGGGCCGTTTTCCCGTGGGCTCGTGGCTTTGCCGCATCAACTCGGCAAAGAGCGAATGATCGCCGGCGCCCTGCTCTTCACTATCCGGTCCGGAGCAGAAACTCTTCTCCAACGCCGAGCCGTTTCGGCGAAGAGTAAATCCATCTTTCGGTGCCGTCGTCGGCGATCGCCGAGGCGGCGCCGTCCTCTTCGAGGGTCGGGTAATACCGCTCCAGCTCCGGAGGCAGTTGCCACCAATAACCGAGGAGGGCGGCGAACTCCCGGCGGTTCCGGAAGGGATCGCGGACGGGATAGCTGCCGGATTCCGGGTGCAGCGGTACGGTGCCGTCTTTCACGGCCTGCCGGGCGATAGCCTCGACTGCGGCGGCATCGGGGCCGGACAATTCGCGACCGGTCAGCTAAAGGTCGATCTCGCCAAGCCAGAACATCTTCTGACGGAATCCGGAGTCGGTTATCGGCTGAAGATCTCGGCCGGTCGGCCCCGCTCCGGGGACGGCGAGAGCATTCTTCTGCTTATTGGAGGGCCCCCAGCGGGTCTGTCGGCAAGGGATTGCCGACCTACAAAACCGGGCCACCAAGTAGGTCGGGAATCCTTTCCCGACGGCTTCATCGGCAAGGGATTGCCGACCTACGACTCCCACGTGTCCCAAAAGCACCCCGGAATGACGAGGGAATCCCGGCAACCCCGCGAAATTGCCGGGTTTCGTTGCTCAAGCCAGACTACACATTTGGGCGGCTGGATATTCAACCCGCCAACTCCGAGTATCTCGCCAGAATATATGCCACGCACGCCGTCAGCTTCTTCGCATAGGGAATGTGCAGAAACTCGTTAGGCCCGTGGGCGTTGCTCTTGGGGCCCAGAACGCCGGTAATCAGGAATTGGGCTTCGGGGAATTGCTCGCCGAGCATGCCCATGAAGGGAATGCTGCCGCCCAGCCCCAGATAGGCCGCATCGTGGCCGTAGAAGGTTTGCGAGGCCTCGCTCGTGGCCCGCTCCAGCCAGGGCGCCAGGGCGGGGGCGTCCCAGCCGGTTCCGGCCTGCTCGAACTCGACGGAAATCTCGGCGCCGTAAGGCGGATCGGCGGTCAGCGCGCGACGGATGTCGTCCTGGGCCTTCAAGCTGTCCACCGTCGGCGGCAGGCGGAAGGACAGCTTGAAAGCTGTATGCGCGCGCAGCACGTTGCCGGCGGATTTCAGCGGCGGCATGCCGCCCTGCCCGACTACCGAAAGCGTCGGACGCCAGGTACTGTTGAGCAGCAGTTCGGCCGGATCGTCGCTCACCGGACGGAGCGTCGGCACCGCGCTGAAACTTTCGAGCAGGCCGCCGCCCAGTATCGCCGCCGCCGCTTTTGCTTGCTCCCGGCGCTGAACCGGAATTTCGGCATGGAGCTCCGACAGGCGAATGCCGCCTGTTGCCGCGTCTTCCAGGCGCTCCAGCAACTGGCGCATGATCCGCATGGACGAAGGCACAATGCCGCTGGCAATGCCCGAATGGGCGGATTCGGTCAGCACCTTCACATCGATGATGCAGCTCACCAGGCCGCGCAGCGAGGTGGTCGACCAGAGGCGCTCGTAGTCGCCGGCCCCGGAATCGAGCGCGATCACCAGCTCCGGCTTGCCGATCAGATGGGCATAACGCTCGAGATAAGGCGGCAAATCGGGCGATCCGCTTTCTTCCGAGAACTCGATCAGAATCGCGATGCGAGGGCGCTTTCGCCCTTCCAGCGCTTTCAAGGCGGCAACCGCGGCAAACAGCGCATAACCGTCGTCCGCGCCGCCCCGCCCGTAGAGCTTGTCGTCCTTGAGTACCGGCGTCCACGGCCCGAAACCGTCGTGCCAGCCTTCCATTTCCGGCTGCTTGTCCAGATGGCCGTAGATCAGCACGGTTTTGTCCAGATTGCCCGGAATGTCCAGGAGCAGCAGCGGCGTCCGGCCGGGAATGCTGAGATCGTGCAGGGTCCAGCCCGGAACAGGATGCGTGTTCAGCCAGTCCACCGCCAGCCGGCGCACCCGTTCCATGTGGCCGTTCGCCTGCCAGTCAGGATCGAACGCAACCGACAGATTGGGGATCTTGATGTAATCGATGAGCGTCGGCAGGATCTCTCGGTCCCAAAATTCATCGATGGATTGCCGCAGTGCGTCAGGGTGAATGGTCATCGGTATGTCTTCTCGCAGGGTCGTCAATCGAAAAAGTCTGTCATAGCGGCAAACGGTCCGTCCACCACGGCGGCCAAGATGGACTGTACCCTTAGAGTCCCGCCTCGGCGCCGGTCAGCTTTCGCCAAAGCCAGCTGCCGGCAACCTCCGTGCCGAACAAAACATAATTCAGGACATTGAGATTGCGGAGTATCGACTGCTGGTCCTGAATGGCCGACGACATCCCGGCGAACAGGATGCTGTCGCCCTCGCGCAGCATGAGCTCCGGCGCAGGAATCTCGATGTCCTCGGCGCTCCGCACCACCATCAACGGGATACAGGGCAGCTGCCGATTCCGGTCGACGGGATCGCGCTTCAGGCTGTCCAAACCAATCGCCGAGCGGTGGATCATCTCCGCGACGGCCGGGGCCTGCCGAGAATCGAGGGTCACGCTCCAGACGGCGGGAACGAGCGTCCCGGTGACGGCGGAAATCCGGGCGATGACATCGTCGGCCCAGGCATCGTCCTTGCGCTTCACGATCGCGAGAAAGCGCGACAGCAGCGGCGTCGTCAGGATCGCCAGGCATTCGTGCGCGATGATTTCGCTCGGAACCACCGTGAAATCGGAATCGAAAGCCGTGAACAATTCGCGGTTTGCCTGCAAGTTTTGCCTGAGCACCACGAATAGATTGGGGTTGAGCTCGCGCGCCGTGACCACGATCGACAAGTTGTTGATGTCGTCGTCGGTACCGGCGACGATGCCCACCGCTCCGTTCACCCCGGCCTCGCACAGCGTCTCGGCGCGGGTGCCCACGCCGAGAACCCAGGGCAGAGCCGTTTCGCGGCTGGGCGGCTTCGGGTCGATCAGGGTTACGTCCAACTGTTCGTGCGTGATATGACGAACGATCGCCTGCCCGAATCGCCCGTAGCCGCACACCAGCCAATTCCCGCGCGGCGGCACCCGCTCGGCGGCCAGTTCCGTGCCCGGCAGCCCTGTCAGCCATTCGAGCAGTCGGTAGGAGCCGGGAGACCGTATCGCCAGCGCGAGATATTCGGCGAATTTCTCGAAGGGATCGATGATGTGCCGAGTACCGAAGGATGCCATGTTGGCGGCCACGTCGACCGTCGTCGCCCGGCACAATGCGGGAATCTCCGGATTCAACAGCCGTACCGCGATGGCGACGGCGAGATTGGCGGAGTCGTCGTTGGTGAGGGCGATGACGCCCACGCAGTTCGGGTGGGTCAAGCCGGCCATGATCAAATTGTTCGGCAGCCGGGCATCTCCGGCCAGGCCTGGCGCATCGAATAGATAATCCTGCAAATCGAGTTCGTCGATACGCTCGGGATCGATGTCGATCACCACGAACGGGATGTTCAGATAATCCAGCGAACGGGCCAGCAACTGGCCGGTTTCACCGTAACCGCAAATCAGATAGAAAGGTTCTCCCAGCCTTCTTACCGAACGGGCGAAGCGTTGTCCGGTCAGCGCCTGTTTGAAACCGCGGTCCTGAATCACGGCAAACAGCTTGCTGATGACGTAGGCCCAGCCGATCACGGACAGGAAAATGCAGAAGATGACCCAAAGCCGCTGCGCGTCGGTGAAGGTGTAGGGAATTTCGCCGAAGCCTATGGTCGTTGCCGTGTAACTGATGAAATAAAGCGCATGGAAGAAATCCATCCGCCAGGGATTTCCTTGCGCATCGACACCGGGAATCAGCACCAGCCCGCCCACCGAAATCGCAAAGATCCCGATCAAGAAGATCAGCGGCGCCCGCATGTGGCGGAGCGCGACAAAAAAGGCGGTGTTTATCGGGCTTGTATTCATCGGCGCAGCATTACCGTCTCGGCGATCAGCATCGTCACCGAAATGAGATTGGCGAGCATCGCACCGCCGGCAAGCGAAACCACGCTGGCCATGGCTCCGGGCGTCAGCCCCTCGGCCGACATATAAACCGCATAGCCCCAGTCCACGGCCGCGGCGATCAACTGAAGGTCGGCCACCAGGCTGGTGGCCAGATGAATCGCGCCGATCTGCGTGCGATCGCCGAACTTGAGCACGGTGGCGATCAGATTCACCACGATGGCGGCGAACAACTCGGAGACATGATGAAGATGAGGCTTGTCGATTTCGCCGACGAAGAAGCCAAAGTTGAGCGTGGCGGCGAGAACGATGAAGAAACCAAAGACGACTTTTTCCAGATTCATGCAACTCCTCTCAGTGAATAAGCGGATACGTCCGCACTCGGGGCATTCTCCTCAGGCTTAGGCCGCCGGATTCAACATATTCCCCTTATGCCAGGTTTGCAACGTGTGCGGCCGGGGTGATTCCAAGGGTAATGAAAAGCATTGCTCGCCGGTCACGAATCGCATGCAGTAACGGTTGACGGTTCGCAACCCGGTTGGCTATAACCTTCCAAAACCCGCGCAGGAGCCGCCATGACCGAGCGCTTCGTCCTCGATACCAGCGTTTTCACCAATCCCGACATCTACACCCAATTCGGCGTCGATTCGCCGAGCGCCATACTCGGCTTTCTCGAACTGGTCCGCCAGACGTCCGTCGAATGTTTCATGCCGCGCTCGGTGTACGACGAGCTCCGCCTCATGAAAAACATGGGCGAACTGCCGCCGGCTTTCGAGGCCAGCGTACGCATCCGCTCGCCGCGCAAGTTCAACTTGCAGATTCCCGCCCAGATCGTTTACGAACTCATCGAAGAAGTGCGCAAGCGCATCGACCGCGGCCAGCACATCGCCGAGGAATACGCCAAGGCCGCCCGGGAAACCGGCGAAATCCAGGACGCGGGACGGGTCATCAACCGGCTCAGGGAGCGTTACCGGGAAGCGCTGCGGCAGGGCATCATCGACAGCCGCGAAGACATGGACGTGCTGCTGCTGGCGTACGAATTGGACGGCGTCCTGATATCCGCCGACGAGGGACTTCGGAAATGGGCCGACAAGGTCGGCGTAAAAATCCTGATGCCGGAAAACCTCCGCAGCGTTCTGGAAACGCTAATCGAACACCACTTTCCCGGCCAGCCAGTCGCTCAATAGACCGTTCAGCGACGGATAGATGCGGTCGAACTCCAGTAGCCAGAATCCGCCCTCCGGCTTCAACTCCCGCTGGACGACCTGAACGTGGCCCGAGGCCCGTTTCAGATATTTGATCAAGCGGCGGGCGTTTTCCGGATCGCGGAAACGGCAGCGGAAGCGGTGGGAAACCCGGCCTTCGCGGCGGTGCTGCCGGATGGCTTCTTGCAAACCGTCCAGGAATGCCGCTCCGGCGCGCCGGTTCAAATCGTCGAATCCTTCCAGCTCCTGCTCGTCGACAAAGAATGCCAGTCTCAGAATTCGGCTGGTGAAATATTCCGGCGACAAATCCAGAAGGCTGTAGACGCTGGTTCGGATGTCCGAAAGATTGGCGCTGCCGGTGACATGCTTGGTGCGCCGCTGGCGGGGCGAATCCTCCTTGAACACGGCGCCTTCGCGGCCTTCCTCGTCGAGCCGCTTCAGGATGTCCGAAATGGGTTTTAAATCGCCGGTTTCGAAGCGTCCGAAGATCTCGACCGACGGCAAGACATGCCGGCGGATCAGCTCGATTTTCTCGTCCTGGGGCAGAAAGCGCGGGCTGTTCCGCCGCATCAGGTCGAATACGAACAGCCTCACGTCTTCCGTAATGAACGGCGGCGCACTCTCAATATAGGGATTGTCCGGCCCCGCGACCTCGGCGCACAGCACCAAATCCGGCTGATCGTCGAAAATCGCTGTGTCCAGCAGATCGGGCAAGCGATCGGTGGTAAAGGGGCAAACGTAACCGCCGCGGGTCAGAGCGATGAGGCTATTCTGGATTCGGGTCACACGGATGTTGAAACCGTCGATTTTCTCCTCCATCCAGAAAGGACCGGAAAGTTGCTTCGCGAGCCCGGTTCGCAGCGCGAGCAGCCGTCCGATGGCCGGATAGCCGTAAACGGTTCCTTCGTCGAAGACGACGGTGCCGCGCGCAATGTCCTCGAAATCGTGAACGAATCGGACATGGCGCAAACCGCCGCTTTCGGCATCGGCTGCCTTGCCCGATTGCACGGCCTTTCGAATCCGTTCGGCGTCGATTGCGGGTTCTGAAATCACGAGTAATAAGCTCCAGGAGATCGATACCTTGAATAAATAGACCTCTGGGATGGCCGAGGCAACCCGTTTGAATCCGGCTCGCTTTATGAAAGCAATTGTCAAACGCCCCATTCCTGGACTAACGTGAGGAAATTAAATTCATTCTTCTGAAACACCATGTCCAAGACCGATTCTCGACCGTCGATTCAGACTCAAATCAACGAAAGCATCCAGGAAGAAGCGCTCAAGGTCGCGAGGAGTATCCAGAAGCCGGGGCAAACCAAGGAACAAACCAAGTTGGTGGCGCAAGGTATCGCCAAAGGCATCGAGCTTTACAAGAAACAGCAGAGCGCCAAGGCCCGGGAACGGGATAAAGTGCGCAAGAAAGCGCTCAAACTCAAACAGGTCGAGTCAACCGGCCAACAGCGAGAGGAGGATGAAGCGGATTTCACGTTGGACCTCGCTGAATCGGGTATCAGCGGAATGCTGCTCCTCGGCGGAGGAGTCTTCGCCGTTATGGCCGGCATCCTCGCCGTATCGCTTGTCGCCGGATGGCTGGTAAGCTTTGGTCCTTTCACCCTGCCCGTCTGGGCGTCCCTGGCCGCCGCCATGGCGTTTGCCGGGTTTTCCGGGTGGTTCTTCTATAAGGCCATTCGGCTGAATCACGGTCAATGAAACTGCTGGCACTCCTGTCCACCCTATTTCTCGCGGGATGCGCCGGTATCCCCAAAGGCGTTTCGCCCGTTCATGGCTTTGAACTGAGCCGGTATCTCGGCGCCTGGTACGAAATCGCGCGCCTCGACCACTCGTTCGAACGAGGCCTGACCCGCGTCACCGCGACTTATGGCCTTCGGGAGGACGGCGGCATCAATGTGGTCAACCGGGGCTTCGATGCCCGAAAGCAGGAATGGCGGGAAGCGACAGGCAAGGCTTATTTCGTGGAAGGTCCGGACATCGGCCGGCTGAAGGTTTCGTTTTTCGGGCCCTTTTACGGCGGCTATAACATTATCGATCTGGACAAGGAGAACTACTCCTACGCCCTCGTTTCCGGCCCCACCCGATCGTATTTGTGGATATTGGCGAGAGAGAAGACACTGGAATCCTCTGTACTACACCACCTGGTCACGAAAGCCGAAGCGCTCGGATTTGCGACCGATCGTCTGATCTACGTCGACCACAGCGAGAAGTAACCGGCATATCCGCCAATCGGCCGAGTCAACGATCGGTCATACAGCCGGCTCAGGCGGCCCGGACGTCCGCTTGCCTGACAAGCCCTTTTGGGATATATACCCTTCCGCCACGTTCCTTCTTCCGAAGGAAACCGCTGGTTCTTGCTCAACAGCAATCGAAGGAAACTCAGGGAGGGTATCGATGAAGTCTCAAAAATCCATCTCGCGCATTGCGATTGCCATGGCTTCCGCTTTGATCCTTTATAGTGGTCATGGTTGGGCCGGCACCACAGACATGACTGAGGGCGTTCAAGGCTCCAACACCTCGAATACCGGCGTAATGATCTACAAGATGGGACGGATCGTCGACGATTCCGATTTCGTGGATGTCACTTCCCAGATACCGGCGCTAGGCGGAACGGTGTTGAAGGGCAATCCGACCATCAAGATGCGGTTCGACGCGCCGCCTCCTCCGGACGACACTACCGTGCACGGGGTTTTCGAGCAGATCGGACAAGCCAGGATCCGGATCGTCTTTCCGTTCGACGAGCACATGCAAGTCATTCACGGGGTGCTCAAAATCACAGATTCAGCGGGAACAATCACTTATCTGACACCCGGCGACTCGTATTTCATCGCGCAAGGAAGCGAAGTCTTGTGGGAAACCCTGACGCCGCTTTTTCAGAAATCCTTCCATGACTATACCCATCACTGAGCCATTCCGGTGACGGATCATTACCAACCCATCAGCTGTGATTTCCACGACGAACTGGAAACGCTCGCGGTGAGACGCCGTACGTGCCCGATCACTTATCGGGACGCGTCCGGCGATCCCGTTACCGTCGAGGACCGAATCGAGGATATTTACGCCAGGGACAAGGAGGAATTCCTGAAGTTGAAGAGCGGGTTGGAGATTCGCTTGGACCGCCTGATCGAAGTCGATGGAAAGCGACTGAGAGCCGATTAGAGGGACAGGCGTCGGCGAAGGATGCCGGCCTCGAGTTGGACGGAAAACACGATTACGCCTCATGTTTCCGGCGTAGGCGTAGGATGAGTAGAGCGAAGCGAAACCCATCGATGGTGGGTAGAACGAAGCGAAGCCCACCGGTTCCGCGGCCTTGCCTGGTGGGTTACGGCGCGCAGAAACACAGAGGGAACTTTGCGGACTCGGCGTGATGCGCGCCTAACCCACCCTACAACGCTACAACGCCATCGTTTTCCGGTGTGGCGGGATATTGTTGACAGACAAATCCCGGCGGCTACTCGATCAAGAAGTCCCGCATCATGCCCATGTCCTCGTGTTCGAGGTTATGGCAGTGATACATGAACACGCCCTTGAAGTGGTGGAACGGCTTGATCATGCGCACGGTCTCGCCAGGCATGACCAGCACGGTATCCTTCCAGCCGCTACTGACCAAACCGTCTTTTACCGTCGCATAGCTGTCCGCTCTCTCGACGGCTACGGTGCGGCTGATGATCTGGAATTGGTCGCCGTGCAGGTGGATGGGGTGCGCCATGGAAAACATCATCCCCATGCCACCCCTCATGCCCATACCGCCCATGCCCTGCCCTTCTTCCTGGGCCTCGCTTCCGTGGCCGCCCATCATTCCCATCATGCGGCCTCGCATACCGTGGCCCATACCGCCCATGCCGTGTCCGCCGCCGCTAGTATGGAAAATTTCCATGAGCTGCACGGTATCGAGCGGAATCCGCTCGAACGGCTGAATATCGTCGAAGGCATAGGAGCGGCCGTTGAGCAGCATCGCCATCGGAGACTCAGAAATGGCGATCGGCACGGGCTTGCTGGGGTTGGCGACATCGTCCAGCGTATAGCGGTCGATCTTCGACAGCCGGCTCGGCAGCTTCGGGCTCTCGCCGGTCTCGCGGGTGACGCGGATCTTGAACAGGGGATAATCGCTGCCGACGGGCAAGGCCATGGCGCCCATCATGCCCATTCCTCCCATCATGCCGCCCATGCCTCCCCTTCCGCCGCGCCCCCCCATGTGCTCGGCCATCATCGGCAGCACGCCGGAGAACGGCAGGCTGCGCATCGTCAACTCAGTGCCCTTGGGCCGGCCGCTGAAATCCGCCCAGACATCGAGGCGCTCCCCGGGTGCCAGCATCACGTAAGGGAAAGTTTCCGGGGACTCCAGGAGTCCGCCGTCGACGCCGATCACGGTCACCGGCGTGCCGTCGCTCCAGCCGAGTTTGTAAATACGGGCATTGGAGCCGTTGAGGAAACGGAGACGGTAGGCGCGGCTGGCCACTTCGAACTCGGCATTCGGCTGGCCGTTGACCAGGATGCGGTCGCCGTAGAATCCCATCATGCGATCGTGCATGTGCGGACCGTAAATCAACTGGTTTTGGGCATTGAACCGGCGGTCCTGAAGGACAATGGGTATCTCGTACTCGCCGGAAGGCAATTCGAGTCTCGCCTCCTCTTCGTCGTTTATGATCAAGCCGCCGGCAAGACCGTAGTACACCTGCCTCGCGGTAATTTCGTGCGGATGCGGATGATAGATATTGAGGCTCGCCCGGTTGATCACTTCGAATTCATACACGAAGGTCTCGCCCGGATCGATGATGTACATCGGATGGCCATCCATCAGCGCGGGGACGTGGAGTCCGTGCCAATGCGTGATGGTGGGTTCCATCAGGTCGTTGCGGAAATGAATGCGGACTTTCTGGCCCTTTTGCAAGCGGATGATCGGTCCGAGATAGCAACTGGGCAGCTCGGTCAGCGTATCCTTCGGGCCACTCAGCAACTTGGCCGTATAGTGCTGCACCCGGGTCGCCTGGCCCGGCAGAATGGATATGGAGCCTTGGCGGGCGGCCAATTCGATCTCGACATCGGGCTTGAAGGCGGGAGACGCCCGATTGGGCGTCAATTTGGGCATGCCGTGCATCTCCATGGCACGCACCCATGCCGGCATGCTCGCTGCGGCTAATAAACCGACACCGGTTTGAAAAATGAAGCGGCGGCGCGAACGATCGACTGGATCTTGCATAAGCTCTCCTCGAATCTGTCGTTATGGTCGCAGACGGCTCAGCCGCATCGTTTGGGGTTGTTCACCGCGACCGGCGAGCGCCTGGAATAAATAGATCTCTTCCTCCTGGAAACCGAATGATCGCGCAGTCCTGCCGACCGGTACTATGATACGCCTAGGACAGGAGCGACAGCATAATAATTCAATGATTTTCTTATGGACAGATTGCCGCAGCCCCTTCTTGAAAGACGGATTTCGCCGGCCCGTAGCCAGAATTTTTGAACCTCGCGATATCTCGGCGAGCCTGAATCACGCAACGACTTTGCAAAACGTTTGTCGGTAATTTCTATGGAGAGCAAACGGCGAAGATCTTTCATCCACCACGTGCAGAGAAACATTCTCGCGGGGCTGGTCGTCCTTACCCCGATACTGCTCACCTGGCTCGTTTTCGACTTCATCCTGGCAAAGCTGATCGCCTTCGGGCGACCTTGGATACCGGCCTTGTATAGAGCCATTTATACATTTTCTCCCAAGCTGGCGGATTTGATGCTCAACGGCTGGATCGATTCGGTGCTCGCCCTGCTGATCACCCTCGTCTTGCTCTTCATGCTGGGCTGGCTGACGAGCCGGGTGGTCGGTCGGCAGATTCTGATCGGGTTTGAATTGTTGCTGGAAAAAATCCCGGTACTGAAAGCCATCTACGGCTCCACCAAGCGGCTGCTACTCGCCTTTCAAGCGCAACCGGAGCAGATCCAAAGGGTCGTGCTGATCAATTATCCCACCGAGAAAATGCGGGCCGTGGCCTTTGTGACACGCATCGTCCGGGATACCGAAACCGGCGAGGAACTGGCGGTGGTTTATATGCCCACCGCTCCGAATCCGACGTCCGGTTATATGGAAATCGTGCCCCTTTCCCAGGTGACGCCCACCGATTGGACCGTGGAAGAAGGCATGCAATTCGTCATATCGTGCGGGACCAGCACCCGCGAGCATGTCGGCTTTTCGGACGCCCAACGCCGCGGACAAGACGGCAGCGAAATGCCGATGAAAGAACCAACTAGTCGATCGGGGTGAGATTTGCGCGTTCCGATGCTTTATCCCGCCCGAAACTGTCAAAGAGTTTATCGACGGCCGGACCAACCGAACGGAGCATTACCATGGGAGCACGAACAGCTTTGCGCCTCGGGCGCGTGGCAGGCATCGAAATCCTGGTTGACTGGAGCCTGCTGATCATCTTCTCGCTCATTACTTTAAGTCTCGGGGCCGGCTTGTTTCCGGCTTGGCATCCGGACTGGGGCCCGCTGCTGATCTGGGGAACCGCAATCGCCGCGGCCTTGCTGTTCTTCGGGTCGGTGCTTTTGCATGAACTTTCCCATGCCATAGTTGGCCGAGCCAACGGTATTCCGATTCCGCGCATTACCTTGTTCATGTTCGGCGGGATGGCGCATATGGAGAAAGAACCTCCCTCATGGCGCGCCGAGTTGTACATGGCAGCCGTGGGGCCGATCACCAGCCTCGTGCTCGGATTCGTTTTTCTGGGACTGGCCAAGATGGTTATCGGTCCCATGGAGATCGATCCCGACAACCCGCAGCAATCGTTCGCGACTTTGGGGCCTACCGTCAGCCTGCTCATGTGGCTGGGCCCCATCAACATCATTCTCGGCCTGTTCAATCTGGTTCCCGGCTTTCCGCTCGACGGCGGGCGGATTCTTCGTGCCGCGCTGTGGGGCGCGACCGGCGACTTGCTCACCGCTACGCGCCGCGCCTCGGCAGTCGGGCAAGGGTTTGCCTGGGTGTTGATGGGGTCCGGCTTTCTCATGATCCTGGGATTGCGCGTACCGATATTCGGGGCCGGTTTCATCAATGGCTTATGGCTCGCGTTGATCGGCTGGTTCCTCAACAACGCGGCCGTCATGAGCTACCGCCAGTTGCTCGTTCACCAATGGCTCGAGGACGTGCCCGTCCTGCGCATCATGCACACCCGGTTCGAGCGGGTGGCGCCGCAGTTATCTCTTCAGGCATTGGTGGACGAACACCTGATGCCGAGCGGACAACGCGCTTTTCCGGTCGAGGAGCGCGGCCAGTTCATCGGAATGATCTGCCTTCGCGATCTGCCGAAGCGCCCGCGCGACGCGTGGAGGACCACGACTGTCGGCGACATCATGACGCCGAGACACGAATTGGTGACTCTTTCTCCCGAGCAGGACGCAGCCGCCGCGCTGGACCTTTTCGGCAAGCGTGACGTGAATCAGCTGCCGGTGCTGAAAAACGGGCAGCTCCTCGGATTCGTCCGGCGCGAAGATATTTTGAAATGGCTATCGCTTCATGCCGGCCTGACTGTCACTGAAGGCGGCCGGCCTGCTTCGCGGCCTCTCGGCTGACGGAAACCGCCCATCGGCGGGCAAGGCTCGGGATTTACTGTCTGCGAACCGGTTCGGCTGCAAGCCGGGACCCGAGGGCGTGGTAATACCCTTTCAGCAGCAGCGGCGCGAAGATGGTGGTGAAGGCGATGACGATGATCAAAGCGGCATAGATCTCGTTGCTCAAGATGTTCGATGTCCGCCCCAGCTCGGCAAAGATGAGCCCTACCTCGCCGCGCGGAATCATCGCCAGCCCGACGGCAAAACGAGTCACCCAGCGTTCGCTGATGAACAGCGCGCTGAACAGCTTGCCCGCTATTGCGGTACCGATCAGGGATAGCGAAAACACCCAAATGAAGGGGGACGTCCAATCGATGGTTCGGAGATTCAGCGATAGCCCGACCATCACGAAGAAAATCGGCACGAACAGATAAATGATGGGGCGCATCTGATTGTCGATGCGCTCGGCGAATTCGGTACCGGCATGCACGGCCAGACCGAACGGCAGGAAAAATCTCCGGGAAAGGGCGAGTCCTGCCGCAAATCCCCCGAGAAGTTCGGGCGCGCCGATCTCGTGGGATAGCCAGGCGAAAAAAAGGACCAAGGACACAACGGTCGTGGGAATCAGTCCCGGCGTCTGGCTGAACTCGTCGAAGCGCCTGATCTCCAGCGATATGAGCTTGGCGAAAATCGGAGCCAGCAGGAAGAATACGGCAATGAACAGCAGCACCCGGCCGGCGTTCATATAACTGATACCGCCGCCGATGGAAAACTCATAAAGAATCGCGAGCAGCACCACCCCCAGAATGTCGTCGATTACTGCGGCCCCTAGCACCAGTTGAGCTTCGTGAGAGTGCCTCTGATGCAGGTCGGTCAAAACCCGTATCGTGATGCCGATGCTGGTGGCGGTCAGGGTTCCGCCGATGAAAAGGGATTCGAGCAACGGGCGTTCGAAGACTTCATAGCTCACCAAGAAGCCGAATGCGAACGGCAAGGCGAAGCCGCTGACCGCCACGATCGAGGATTTGAAGCCGGCGCGCGCCAACTGGCGGATGTCGGTTTCGAGCCCCGCTTCGAACAAGAGCAAAATGATACCGATCTCGGCCAACATGCGAATGGTCTGGCTCGGTTCGATCCAGCCCAGCACCGTAGGCCCCAAAACGACTCCGGCCATGAGTTCTCCGACCACCGGGGGCACCCGCGCCAGCGCCGCCAGCTCGGCGAACATGCGCGCGCTCAAGAGAATGATTAGAAGATTGAGGAAGAATCCGTGTACCGGGTATTCCATAGGACATATTCTCCCGATGTGGCGATTCGGCGAACTCGTATGGGGAAACGCCTAGAGAACCGGAAAAACGTATCGTCGGTCAAGTCCCGCACGCTTTCAATCATCGTTCTCTGGACTCAGCATGATACCGGCTTAATGTACCACTAGCGTGACAACCACCTTGCACAGCACGACCAAAATGGCCGATGATTAGACTATCCCACCCCGGGTGCACTATTAGCGCAAAACCCGCTCAACCTCGTCGGTTCGGAACGACCTGGAAGAGGCGATTTTCGCGCACTTAGGGCACTCGCGTTCGCCAAGTTGCTATCAACGCGGTCGCACATCTACCAATCCATATCGAGCAAGATTCACGATTGTACTTATGGGGTCAAAATTTCCTTTCATCGAACGGGTTTTGCATAACCGCTTCGTTCGGCAGTTACTCGCCAGCGCACTGGATCTGGTGCCCATCGTGGTGGTCATCCTGTTTTTTCAAATCCTGGTAATCCAGCAGCCGATTCCCGAGGCCGGACGGTTCGTTGCAGGCATGCTGCTGGTCGTTTTGGGGCTGACCTTTTTTATGCAGGGCTTGAAGCTGGGGCTGTTTCCGCTGGGCGAAAGCATGGCCCATGCGTTCGTCCGCAAGGGCAGCCTATTTTGGATACTGGTATTCGCTTTCGCACTGGGATTCGGCGCCACCGTAGCCGAACCGGCACTTATCGCCGTCGCCGACGAAGCAGCCCGCATCGCCGCCGACGACGGCGCGATTACAGCTTCGGTAGAGGCCCGCAAATCATACGCACTGGGTCTTCGCCTTACCGTCGCCACGGCGGTGGGATTCGCGCTGATCGTCAGCACGATCCGCATCATCCGCGGCTGGCCGCTTCCTTATGTGATCGTCGGCGGCTACGCTGGCGTAGGCATCATGACGATCTTCGCGCCGCCGGAAATCATCGGCATCGCCTACGATTCCGGCGGCGTGACCACCTCGACCATCACCGTGCCCCTGGTGACTGCGTTGGGCGTTGGACTCTCGTCCTCCATTCCTGGGCGTAATCCCGTGAGCGATGGCTTCGGACTGCTCGCCCTCGCCGCCTTGATGTCCATGATCTTCGTCATGGGATACGGGATATTTGCATGAACGAGTGGCTGCACGAATTCGGAAATATATTGTTGGAGACCCTGCGCGCCGTATCCCCGATCATCGGTTTGCTGGTGCTCTTCCAACTGCTGGTCATCAGAAAACCCTTGCCTCACCCGGGCCGGATTCTCGTGGGCTTTTTGTACGTCCTGCTAGGCGTTGCCCTATTTCTGGTAGGACTCAAAATGGCCCTGTTTCCGATCGGCGATCTGATGGCTCAACAGCTGACCGCGCCGGATTTTCTCGGTATCGAGCCCGATCCTGATCGTGTCCATTGGTATAACTATATCTGGGTCTATCTGTTTGCCGGCTGCATCGGATTCGCCGCGGCCATGGCCGAACCCACCCTCATCGCCGTTGCGGTCAAGGTATCGGAGGTTTCGGCCGGAAGCATCAGAGCCCTGCCGCTCCGTCTCGCGGTCGCCCTCGGCGTAGGCGGCGGACTGGCGCTAGGCACGTTCAGGATCGTTACCGGCGCACCGCTGTACACCTACATCCTTACGGGGTACGCCATCGTAGCCATTCAGACCGTTTTCGCCCCCAAGGTCATCGCCGGGCTCGCGTACGACGCCGGCAATGTGGCCTCGTCGACGGTAACGGTACCCATCGTGACGGCACTCGGATTGGGTCTGGCCGCCGCCGTTCCCGGCCGCAATCCCTTGCTGGACGGATTCGGCCTGATTGCGTTCACTTGTCTAATTCCTATAATCAACGTGCTTGGTTACGGCCAGATCGCCATGTGGTTGAGTCGGCGCAATCAAGCGGCCAACAACGACTAAGGTAGCCTCATATGCGCTTCAAACTGATCATCGCCTTCGTGGAAGACGATAAAACCGAGCTCATCCTGAAAACCGCTCGTGCACATGGCGCTACCGGCGCCACCGTCATCGCCAATGCCCGCGGCGAAGGACTCAAGCGAACGAAAACGTTTTTCGGACTGAGCCTGGAAAGCCAAAGGGACGTGCTGTTGTTCCTGGTAGAGGAGCATCTGACTCGACATATCCTGGAAGCCATCGGCCGTGCGGGCAAGTTCGACGAAAAGCCCGGCACCGGAATCGCGCTTCAGATCGATGTGGAAGACGCCGTAGGGATCACGCATCAAATGGAAAAATTAGCCCCCATCGTCGAGGAGGAACTTTAATGGAAAAGAAGCCCATTATCCGGGTCCGGGACGTTATGAAGACCGATTTCGGAACGATCGACGGCATCGCCACCATCAGCGAAGCCTTGAAGAAAATGAAATCGATGAGAACCTCGGTGCTGGTGGTCAACAAGCGGCACGATGACGACGAATACGGCTTGATCACCGCCGGGGACATTGCTCGGCACGTATTGGCGAAAGATCGTGCGCCCGATCGGGTCAATGTCTACGAAATCATGAGCAAGCCGGTGATTTCGGTGCACCCCGACATGGATATCCGGTACTGCTCGCGCCTGTTCGCAAATCACAATCTCGTACGCGCCCCGGTGCTGGACGGCCGCAACGTCGTGGGCATGATAAGTCCCAACACACTCGTGCTGGACGGGCTTTATCAGATCGTTTGAGGGCCGTTTCCGTCTGTTCCGCCGATGCCCAAATCAGGCAAGGTGAGCCACGGCACTTTTTTGAGCCACTGCTATACTTTTTCGATACGGCATCGAAAAGTTATCCACTGTCAAGACTTGACAGGATTTTGAACAAGCAGCGCTTAGTTAAGGCGATACCGTAAATTATCAATTCATCATTTCGTAATAAATCATCTTCGCAAAATCAATAGTTTACGATTTTAATCCGTCCAACAACCGGGCCTGAAAAAAACCTGGCCAGACTAACGTAAGGCCCGAAAATATCAGGTGCCGCCGCTTTCATCCCCATATTTATCCACAAGGTTGTCCACGAAATCTGTGGACAGGCGACCAGGTTTGTTTGGCTGACTTAGATAAGAACATCTCCCGATCGCGGGAGCCGGTTTATTTTAGTCGTAGGTGGCAATCCCTTGCCGACTACTGCTGCCCTTCCCCAAGAGGTTTTCGTTGAATCGGTGCGGGATCAGTGTCCTCCACCGGTTTCCTGATCCGTCGACACTTTCCTGACCAGAGGCATCAACAAGAGGGAGGCGAAAAAGATAGCCCCCAGCAGATGGAATAAATCGTTGGCGGCCATGACCTCGGCTTCTCGTATCACCCACCGGGAAAGCTGTTTGAGCGCCGCTTTTTCGCTGTCCGGCAAGGGAAATCCGGCCATTTGCGCCTGCAGCTTAGCGATCAAGGCTTCTGCCTCCCGCGAACCCCCGGTCACGGATTCTCGCAACGCAGCGTAATGCTCCTTGATATAGCGCGTTTTCAAGGAACTGGCGACAGCGATGCCGATAGCTCCGCCCAGATTGCGCATCAGATTGAACAGCCCGCTAGCGTTCTTGACCTCGTCCGGCGGCAAGGTACCGAGGGCCAAACCGCTGATCGGCAAGAAACAGAACATCAAGGCGAAGCCTTCCACGGCTTGCGGCCAGAAGAATTCCCAATAGCCGGCGTCGGCGGTCAGACTGCCGTTCATCCAGGCGCCGGTTCCGTAGAGCGCCAGTCCGCCGGCCAGCATCAGGCGCGAATCCAGCACCTTGGATAACGGGCCGGCGAAGAAGGCGGATACGAATTGAAATAAGCCCGTCACCATGACGTATTGACCGATCTGCAGACTGTTCAGCCCCTTGACTCCGGCCAGATACACCGGGATCAGATAAATCATGGTGTAGAGGCCGATGCCGAGGATGAAGCTGAACGCGCAGCCGACAGCGAAATTGCGGTTGCGAAACGCCCAAAGGTCGACGATAGGGTGTTCGAGCGTCAGTTCCCGGTAAAACATCGCGACGCCGCCCGCCGCGGCAAGACAAGCGAAAAACACGATCTCGCCGCTTTCGAACCAGTCTTTCCGAGTCCCCTCTTCCAGCACGAATTGCAGGCTGCCAAGGAAAACCACGATGTACAAAATGCCGCGGAAATCGATCCGATTCAGCAAGTCCCATTCGGGCTCGTCAATCCGCAGGAACAGCCAGGTTCCTAGGCAGACCAGCAAGCCGGGCAAGAGATTGATCAGAAACAGCGCCTTCCAGGATACCGTCTCGGTGAGATAGCCGCCGAGTACCGGGCCCGCGGTGGGCGCGACGGTAACCACCAGCCCCACCAGGATGGTGATCGCCGGTTGCAAGCGGGGCGGAAACAAGGTGTAGATCACCGCGAATATCGACGGGATCATGGCTCCGCCGAACAACCCCTGCAAGGCTCGGAACGCCACCATCGAGGGCAGATCCCAGGCCAGCGCGCAGCATAGGCTCATCAAGGTGAAGCCGCCGCAGGCGAGAACGAACAGATAACGGGTCGATAAGGCCCGGCCCAACCACCCGGACAAGGGAATGATCACCACTTCGGCGACCAGATAGGCGGTTTGTACCCAGCCGATCTCGTCCCGCGTCGCCGAAAGACCCGCCTGAATCTGCTCCAGAGAACTGGCGACGATCTGAATATCAAGGACCGCCATGAATACTCCGAAGATCATGGCGGTAAAACCGATCCATTCGGACGGGCTGACCTCTCTTTCCCGGATCTCCGGACTTTCGCTTACGTGCTCCGGCTCGCTCCCGGCAGTGTCGAGACGGATTTTCTCCGCTGCGCTTGCCGCCATGACGCGCTATCGAACTCGAGTCCTGATCAGGGTAGACGAACCGCGCTTCGATGCGCCGAATCGGCGTTGAAAAAAGACCAGCGGAGAAGTTCGATGAAGCAGAAAACGAATGAACACAGTTGCGACGCCCTAAACTAAACGGTTCAGTTTAGGATAAGTGGGAACTTTACGATTCGCAAACGGTTTGTCTCGGCGGCAACACGCTCTATGAGAATCCAAATCATTCGCCGTCGGAAGCGTCCGACGACATAGATGTCGGAGTAGTCGAAACCCTAATGCGCGTGATAGTCTCGGCCTTCGAGAAATATCCACTTTCGGGCTTTGTTGCAGCCCAAGGAGTCGGTCGCATGGATTCGCATCCCGGAACAGCCACGGCCCATCGTTTTTTCGCCGGCACCGGCGCCAGCTACGACACCATCGTCAGACTCTGCACCCTGGGTTTCGACCTTTGGTGGAAACAGAGGATTGTGGACGCGATTCCTAAAGACGCTTCGCATATCGTCGACCAGGCCTGCGGGACCGGCATCCTGACGTTCAAGATCGCCCGCCGTTTTCCCGCATGCCGGGTCACGGGCGTGGAACTCCGGGACGAATATCTGAATATCGCCAAGGAAAAAGCGCGCGCGCTGAAACTCCGGAATGTGGATTTCATGCTCGGAAAAGCCGAAGACATCCGCGTCGATGGCCCGATCGACTGTATTACATCCTCTTATCTGGCCAAATATGCCGAGCTGGAGAGTCTGATTCGAAACGCCAAGGCCATGCTTCGCCCCGGCGGAGTTCTCGTCATGCACGATTTCACCTATCCCAGCGGTCCCATATTCGCCCGGCTCTGGGAGTTTTACTTCAAAATTCTTCAAATGGCGGGACCCAGATTTTTCCCCGAATGGAAAACGGTTTTCGACGAACTGCCCGGATTTCTCAAACAAACCGCATGGCTGACCGAACTTCCGGAGGTTTTGCGCGAGAACGGCTTCGCCCCGGTGAACGTCGAAACGCTGACCTGGGGCGCGTCGGCCCTGGTGACGGCGACGAAATCCGCGAGCTGAAATTCCGGTGAGCGCTCACTCCAAAGCCCGATGCGTTAAACCCCGTTAAACATGTCGATCAAATCCCGTGGAGCGTCATGAATCATTACTCTCTTGCGGGAGTCGGGCACGAGCCCCGAGACCTCGAGACACGATAATTGGAGACGTCGTTCCATCTCCTCCTCCATGTTCATCCGTGCTTCCTCGAAGCTTTTCGACAGTTCGCACGACAGCGTCGAGCGCTCTCCGGTCAACAGGGGCGTAATCGAGGCTTGTAGGTTCCCGCCGAAGCGGACTATCGCAGGCGCAAGAGCGGCTATGGCCCGAGCGTCGATGACTCCGCTCGACAGGTGATGCTTGATTTCCTGCAAATCGTCGGCGATCTGATACGCTTCGCCGATCAAAACACCATAGCGATAAAACGCATTTCGGACATCCCGCTCGGCACCCGCCGCAAGTGCACCCAGTTCGCAGGCAACGCCGAAAAGCACGCCGGTCTTGAGATCGATGATCGCGTCATAGAGGGATTCGGGCACGGCATCGGCCCGGAGATAAACAGCCAGTTCCGAAGGATCGATGGGTTCCTGAAACGCGCCCTTGGCGATTCGGGCGATCGCACGCGACACCGCCAGACCATCATCCCGGCTCAAGTCGCTCATCATCTCGATGGCGGAAGCGAAGATGACATCTCCCAAAAGCACCGCTTTCCGCGCCCCCGCCAAGGTCCAGGCAGCAGGTTTGCCCCGCCTGGCGCGATCCTGGTCCACGAAATCGTCATGGATCAGCGTGGCCCCGTGAACAAGCTCCACCGCCACGGATCTCGGCACTGCGGACGACGGATTTCCGCCAAGGCTTTCGTTCACCAGGCACACGAGGGAACCTCTGATCATCTTTCCGCCCCGGAACGTATCGTTCAGCGCCTCATCGGGACGGACATGCAGGCCCTGAAAAAGTCCCTGCAAGGTCTGATCGATCGCTTCAACAAGAATCGGCCTACACCCGCAGCAATAATCCTTGAATCCCTTCACGCCCGCAGTCCTTCTCACATGGCGAAAACCGCTCGGGAGACCATATCACAACTTGGACCAGGCACGATGGGATATTCGGCCCGGTATCGGCAGAGAAGGACCGCCCTAATCGAACAGGCGAAACAACAGCAGTCCCATGCCCAGCGCAATGACTCCTAGGCTGATGCTTTTCAAAATCGCCTCGTACCGGATCATCAAGGCCCGATCGGCATCGCCGAGGTCGCCGCCGCATTGCTTGAGCGCCTTGTAGGGCCGCGATGCCTTGATCTCTACCAGGCTGAACAGAGCCATGGACAAGGCGACCGCGATCACGGCGACGGAGAGAGTGTTCGTTTGCATCACGTATCCCGCCAAAACCGGCAGAAATCCCCATGAAAACGCGAACCATCCGTCGGTATGGTAGCGTCCGTCGAACCATTCCAGGTTATAGGCAAAGACGAAGAATCCCTCGACAAGCGCGATGAAGATCAGATTCGGCACGAAACGCACCATGAAGTAGGCTGCAACCAGATAGGCCGCCGCTAGCGAGCATCCCGCCATGAGCCACAGCTGCCGTTTGCCGAACACGTCGCCCCATGGCTTTTTCGCCTTGCTGCCCAGCGCATCCAGGGCATGGGCGCCGATTCCGAGACCCAAGAAGTAAATGAAGGCGATGGCGATCACCCGGTCCCAATGGAGATCGGGTGCCAGCACGGACCCGATCACGGTAAAGGACATGACCATCGCCGTATAGGGCAGAAAAAGAAGGCCGATCGCTCTCCGAAATTTAGGAGAGCCGAATCGGGGAACGAACCATTCGGATCCTCTGTCCGGCTTCGCTGAGTCATCGGGCGTCAACGCATGTCCTCCATCCGGGTTCTAGTAGAAGCACTCCGCCGAATATTTCGGGATGATAGCCTCGTCACGCTTGATCCCGAAAGCACCGTTTGAATCGCTTGCGGATATCACTTGCCCCCAGCTGACTACGGAGAGATACTTACATCGGGGTATTTCGGGGGGCTTCCCCAGTTTCCCAGAAACCCGAAAAAGAAGGCATCGACTTTACCTTTCCGTCGTGCCCGCACGACTGTTTCTCACGGATGGAGATGGATCGTTATGAAACCGAAATCCTCGTTTCGCTCTTGGATGACGCTCGGCATCTTGGTGATGGTGTTTGCCGAATCCACTGCCGAGAATACCGTTCCTCGACCCCGTCATTATCCGGATGCGGTGCAGGAACAAGGCAGCCCCCCGTTTGTCGAGCCGGTAGGATTGCAGGATGCGGTGCAATTCTGGCGCCAGGTTTTCGGGGTGTGGCATCTGAATCAGTTTGCACTCCACGACAGCGTTCATTTGGGCGTGGTCTACGACGTGATCAAGCTGCCGGATGTCGATGGCGAGGGTCTGACACATGAGCATAAAGCGTCCGTAGAATGGCACGTCCATGCCCTCGAAAATGAACTTCGGGACTTGGAAGATCGGGTGCGGTTCGGTGCCAGCTTGACCGACACGCAGCAACGACTGTTCGATCTCCTGGTCAGCCACGCCGGCGAAAACGCCGTGTACGGAGCAAGTCAGCGGGTACGCGGTCAACGCGGGCTGCGGGAACGCTTTCTAAAGGGACTCGAAGCCAGTGGCCGCTACGATCGCCTGTTCCGCAGGATATTCCGCGAGGCCGAATTGCCCGAAGACCTCGCCTTGCTTCCCCACGTCGAATCGTCTTTCGTCAATCACGCGCATTCCTCGGCGGGAGCCGCCGGGATGTGGCAATTCATGCGCGCGACAGCTCGCCGCTGCCTTCACCTGAGCCGGGCGGTCGACGAGCGCTATGATCCGGTGTTTGCCACGCGCGGCGCCGCACGGTACCTGGCCCACGCCTATGAAGTGCTCGGCGACTGGGGACTGGCGATCACCTCGTACAACCACGGCATAGGCGGAATGGCGCGCGCCAGAGACGAATTCGGACCGAACCTCGCTCGGATCGTCCGCTATTACCAAGGTTCGACCTTCGGTTTCGCGTCACGGAATTTTTATGCCGAATTCCTTGCCGTGCGGTCGATCATCCAGAATCTGCCGAATTATTTCCCGGCGGGCGTATTCTTCCAACCGCCTCTCAAGCACGATCTCGTCCGTCTAACCGGCTCCCTTCCGGTCACTCATCTGGCGAGACTCCACGGCCTGGAACGCGACACGCTTGCCGAGCTCAACCCCGCTTGGACAACATCCGCGATCAAGGGGCGCACCCTGCTCCCCGCGGGCATCGACGTTTGGCTTCCTCAAGGGACCTTGGAGCGCACCCCGGGCATTTCGGCCTATGAACAACCCGTGCTGGTGGCCGGCGATGACGCTCAGTCCAACAGACGCATCGTCACTGCCTCGCTGATCGATGTCGGAGAGGAGCCGGTGATGATGTCATCGCGTTTGCTCACGACGCCGGCACCGGTCCCGGCAGAGGATATCGTAAAGGGCTCCGGGCGCGGAAAAGCCGTCGCGCAGAAAGCCAAGTCCGCAAAGCTGTCGAAACAAGGGCACCGGGTACATGTGGTTCGCCGTGGCGAATCTCCGCGTCTGATCGCGGCAAAATACGGCGTTGGACTTCGCAAATTGCTGACGATGAACGCGATCACGCAAGGGACGGTGCTTCGGCCAGGTCAACGACTGCGCATTCCGATGAAATCCAGCTGACATTTGAAGGGCTTCGAGGTCTTTTCAGGCAACGAACCGGGAAAACGGTTAAAGGCGAAGAGATTTGATCCGTAGATATTCGTGCGAAGTTTTACGACTTTTTTACAACAAATGCCGAGTGTTTAATAAGACCATAAACCAATTCTTATTTAACGTCGGAACACCTAACGGCTGGTGTAACTCGCTGCTGTAGCGGCACTATTTGCCTTTTAACGATATAAGCTTTTTGTTGTGCGGCTATATCCATGGCCGAATGATAACAGGAAGATAACGGTAAAAATCGGTATAACTGCTGAGCGGAAGGGTTTTTTGGACAGGACGGTCTTGATGAGCTCGAACACTGAAGCCGTTATGGGATCCGACAGAATCTTTCCAAGGAGGATCTTCATGGCTACTGTTTATATCGACGATCAGGAATTGGTACATCGAGTCCAACAGGGAGACCGGAGTGCTTTCGATCGTCTGGTGCGCAAGTACCAGGCCAAGCTCTTGCAACTGATAGGCCGTTATATCAAGGACCCTCACGAATCGTGGGATGTCGCGCAGGAAGCCTTTATCAAGGCCTACCTTGCGCTCCCGAGATTCCGCGGTGACAGCGCGTTCTATACCTGGCTCTATCGAATCGCCATCAACACCGCCAAGAATCACCTGGCGATGCGGCTGCGCCGCCCGTCGGAAGACGAACTCGATGTCGAAGAGGCCGAGCAGTTCGAATCCGCCGTTCGACTGAAAGACCAGGAAACTCCGGAAGGCTTGGTATTAACCGAGGAACTTGCGCTAACCATTCAGCAGGCGCTCGACAAACTTCCGGGGGAGTTGCGGACTGCTATCCAGTTGCGGGAATTCGACGGGCTGAGCTACGACGAAATTGCCCAGGTCATGCAATGCCCGGTCGGAACGGTCCGCTCGCGCATCTTCCGGGCGCGGGAATTCCTCGACAAGCAAATCGAATTTTTACATTGAGGCATCGGACGACGCGCCAAGGACGACGCGATCCCTCCTCCGTCCTGGCTGGATTAAAAGGATGTTCTATCGGCCGGGATCGAGATGCGATAAAACAGAATAACCGAAGCGTGAGGTTCGAGGGAGAGTCTTGACGACTGGACCTAAACATCCGCTGTTTCGGCGACAAATTCCGCATTTCCGGGTGACTCGACACCAGCGCCCAGCCATCATTACTCTCGGAACATCCTTTTCCATGCGACATCCCGGTTCCTTTCGCTTGTCCTGACACTGATCGAATCATCCCTGATTCCACTCGACGACTGCCACGGGCGCCTCGGGGGAAAGCGCCCTTGGTGATTGCAGAGTAGTTGTCATTGAACAGCGTCCGAGCTCTTTCGGAAATACGCAAAAGTGCCTATGGACGCATGAACGGCCCAGGCAATTCCAAACCGACGGCTTTTTCGGAACACCGGTGTCCATACGTAGACTTGCGGATGTCTTGATCAGGCGCAACACGCTTAAATACGCGTCACTCGAATGTAACAGCCTACCCCTAAGCCTGGCTAAGGATAGGAGTACGGGTTGAACGATTCGAGGCCGAACCATGGACGATTCGATAGGATTTAGGACATAGCGAAAGGATTGCGGATCTCGCAGGAACAGGATGCTCCAAGATAACTGGACCAGAAAAATACTAAAGAAAAAGACATCGGCCAAAGGCCAGCCGAGAGTCGGTCAAGAGGAGGAGGCGGTCTGGTCCAGTTATCTCATCTAATGCGGTAAGTCTCAGCCGCAATGGGGCTTTCGGCAAAATTCTTATAATTCTCCTTTTCCTGATGCCCTGCCCGGCACCGCTCTCCGTAGCTAACCGCTTTTGATATTCCGCCCGTCCGAGGGGCGTCCGTTCGTTCGGTTAGCCGCCTCTCGACAAAACCTTCACCCCTTCCCGCAACCCGCAGTACACTAACCATTTGTGAACCCGTGACCTGACGTCATATGAGGGAACAACGGAGTGAACGTAAAGCGATTGCTGGGAAACGGATATTCGGTTGCGATCGGAGCGACGGCCTGTGTCAGCGCCATAATTCTTGCACTAGGAGCCATTCTCGATCCACCGCCACCGTTGTCCCTGTTCTTGGTCGCAATAATGTTCGCGGCATGGCATGGCGGAATGAGCGCGGGGTTCGCGGCTACCGCGCTGAGCATGGGGGCTAGCGTTCCGCTCCTGGTCATTCTGACCGATTCTATCGACATCCTGAACCCCGCCGAAGCCCTGCGATTGGGACTACTTTTTGGAGTAGGCACAGTACTGAGCTTTGGGATTTCGCGCCTGCGCAAAGCCGAACGGCGCGCGTTCAGGGCCGCATTGGAGCGCCAGTCGCTGCTCAATCGAGCCTTGGCCGAGCGGCAGCCCCTCGAGGCTGCGCTATACGAACGCGATCAACTCCTCCAGCTGTCGCAAAAGATCGTCCAGGTAGCGAGCTTTGAGGCCGATCTAAGCCAAGACGCTCGTCACCGTATGTCGCCGCAGTGGTACCAGATTTACGGTATCGCGCCCGAAGCGTTCGAACACTCCACCGATGCCTGGCTGAATCTGGTACATCCGGGCGATCGGGATACCTTGAAGTCGGGTATAGAGACGGCGTTCGCGCGGCAAGCGCCGGATTTCAGCAGCGAATTCCGCATCATCCGCCAAAATGACTTCGCCGTCCGCTGGATCGAACTGCGAGCCACAATCCGCTACGATGCCGAAGGCCGTCCGGTTCATATGGCCGGAAGCAACATAGACATTACCGAGCGTAAACAGGCCGAACAGACGCTGGCAGCGAGCGAACGGCGGTTCAAGCTGCTAGCCGAAACGTCGGCGCGGCTATTGGCTACCGATGAGCCGCATACGATTATCGAGGATCTTTGCCTCGCCGTAATGCGCCAACTCGGCTGCGAATGCTTTTTCAATTTTCTGCTCGACGACGCCAAAGGACGATTCCGCCTGAGTGCTTCCGCCGGCTTGTCGGCCGAGGAGATTCGCGATCTCGAGTGGCTCGATTGCAACGTGATCGCCTGCGGCTGCTTCGCGGGCGACGGTGAATATGTTGCCGCCGAAAACGTTCGTCATCACGGCGGACTATGTGCTGCCCGTGTCCGAAGCTACGGTATTCAAGCCTACGCCTGCCATCCTCTGCTGGTACAGGGACGCGTCATCGGAATCCTGTCATTCGGCACCAAGACCCGCCCAGTATTTACCGCCGAAGAACTGAATCTGATGAAATCGGTCACCGACCAGGTGGCGATAGCCATGCAGCGGGTTCTCGACCGGCGTTCTCTGCGGGCAAGCGAAGCGCGTTTCCGCACGATCGTGCAGGCCGTCCCGAGCCTTACGTTGGAAAGCGACGCGGAAGGCAACAATACCTTCGTAAGCGAGCAATGGTGCTCTTATACCGGACTGTCCCCGGAACAGAGCGCGGGGCAAGGCTGGCTATCGGCGCTGCATCCCGACGATATCGCGAAGGTTTTGGCCCGGTGGAACAAAGCGGCACGAACCGGCACGTCGTTCGAGAGCCAGTATCGTCTGAGGTCGGCCGACGGCTCGTACAGGTGGTTTATCGCCCGCGCCCTGCCGGATCGCGATGCCGATGGGAAAATCGTCCGCTGGACCGGTTCGCTCACGGATATCGACGATTTGGTACGGACCGAGGAAGCTCTGCGAGCCAGTGAAGCCCGAGCACTCGCAGCCAACGTCCAGATGCGGGCCATCATGCAGACGGCGCGAGTCGCCATCTGCGTCGCCCATGACCCGGAGTGCCGGCTGATCACGGGCAACGTTCAGGCGCATCAATTGCTGGGCGTACCGGAAGGCGAAAATTTATCGGCCGTGCCGGACACGAACGGCGCCGCTCTTTACCGTTTCTTCAACAACGGACGGGAGGTTCCCGCTCAGGATCTCCCCATGTGCCGAGTCTTGAAGACGGGCGAAGTCGTGGAGGACGTGGAACTGGAAATAGTCCGCGCCGACGGCACACGCCGGTTCGTCCTGAGCGCGGCCGCACCGCTATATGACAACACCGGCCGCGTGCAGGGCGCCACGGCCACTTTCCTGGACATCACCGAACGCAAGCAGATCGAGATCGAACGCCAGAAATTTGTTTCCTTCGCCGATCAGAGCACGGAATTTATCGGCATGTGCGACCTGGACTTCCAGCCGTTCTACGTCAACGAGGCCGGTCGGCGCCTGGTTGGACTGGATAGCCTGGAGCAGGCGTGCCGAACGCCGGTGAAGGAGTTCGTCTTTCCGGAAGACCAAGAATTCGTTTATGAAGAATTCTTCCCGCGCGTGCTGCGTGAAGGCCGTGCCGAGGTGGAGATCCGCTTTCGCCATTTTAAAACCGGCGCTACGCTTTGGATGGTTTGCAACGTGTTCTATATCCGGGATACGAACGGCGAACCGGTGGGATTCGCGACGGTGAGCCACGACATTACCGAGCGTAAACAGGCCCAGCAGGCATTGGCGGCAGCGAACGACCGCTTGGCGGCCGATTTGGAGGCTATGACGAGACTGCAAGCGGTCGGTGCGCTCTTCGTACGGGAGGACGGGCTGCCGGTTGTACTCGATCAGATCGTGGAAACGGCTATGGCCATCGCAGGCGCAGATCGCGGCCACATTCAACTGGTCGACATGCCGTCCGGCTCTCTCCGGATCGTTGCTCAGCGAGGCTTCGGGCCGGCCTACGTCGATTTCTGGCAAAGTGCCCATGCCGGGCCGGGGCCCTGGGGCGCTACGATGGAATGGGGAAAGCGCGTGATCGTGGAGGACGTTACCCGAAGTCTTATCTTTAACGACGCGCGGGAGCTTCAGGAGATCCTGAACGCAGGGGTACGCGCGATCCACTGCACCCCACTGCTGAGCCGCGGCGGCCGATTGTTCGGCGTGCTTTCGACCCACTACGGAACACCCCACTGGCCGGACGAGCGGGCATTGCGCCTGCTCGACCTGTTGGCGCGTCAAACCGCGGATATTATCGAACGAGCCCAGACCGAGACCGCTCTCAAAGAGGCCGATCTTCGCAAGAATGAATTCATCGCCATGCTGGGCCATGAGCTGAGAAATCCGCTCGCCCCGATCCGCAACGCGGCTCATTTGATACGCAAGTTCGCCCCGCCGAACCCGAGGATGCAATGGGCGCAGGAAGTCATCAACCGGCAAGTGGATCACCTGACCCGGCTGGTGGACGACCTTCTGGATGTCTCACGGATCGTTCAGGGCAAATTGAAGCTTCAGAAAACGCCGGTGGATCTCACCGCCCTTCTTCATCAAACCATGGAGGCCACTAAACCGCAGCTCGATGCCCGCCGCCATCTGCTTACCGCGGCCCTGCCGAAATATCCCTTATGGTTCGAGGCCGATCCGGTGCGCTTGACGCAAATGGTTTCGAACTTGCTGGATAATGCCAACAAATATACCCCCGCAGGGGGACGGATCTGGCTCGGCGTGGATCATACGGGTAACGAGGTCGCGATTTCGGTGCGCGACAACGGCGAAGGTATCCCCAGCGCGCTGCTGCCGCATCTTTTCGACGTGTTCACCCAATCGGAACGGACGCTGGATCGCGCTCAGGGCGGGTTGGGTCTCGGATTGACCATCGTACAGAAGATCGCGGAATTGCACGGAGGGCGGGTGGAGGTAAAAAGCGAAGGCCCCGGCAAGGGCAGCGAATTCATCGTGCGGCTGCCGCTCGGCGACTGCAAAGCGGAGACGGAAGCGAAGCCGGCGTGTAACGTACAGAGCGCTTGATGGCCGGCTGCCGCAGAGCAGGACGTCCCTCAAGGACTCTCGGCTTGGGGACGTTAAGCGGCTGCCGTCAGTACTACGCCTCGATAACCAACATCACATTGTTCGTCACGACCCAGCTGTAAAAGGCAACGGACGAGGTCAGGGTCGCCTTGATCCAGCGGCTTCTCGCCTTATGCCGGTCGCTGAATAAAAACGCGATGAACGCTAGGCCCGCGGCCTTGATCAGGACGATCGAATATCCGAGCCCCACCAGTTCGGCGGAAAAATTGAGAACAGGATTCGCTTCTTCCAAACCGGAAAAGCTCAGCCCGAAGTAAGTCACTATTCCATCTGCGACTTGCAAGAGTGCGAACAGGATTATCAATATGGCGTACATACAACGGCTCCAAAGTTTCGACACGGAATGCCGGTCCTCGGCATTGCCACGCACTAAAAGATCATCCAACGGCGAAATATCGTCTCTTCCAGTATGGAAAAATGACAGGCGTTATGCCTTCGACCCTTTCTGTCCCGATTAATGCAAGTCGCGTTCCATAAGGCCGGATGAATTGATGGCGGAAAACGCATCAAGAATCGCGGGTCTGCCTCCCGACAATATTAGCCCGCATTTCTCTGTTCTCCTGCCGCGCGGTTCGTACGATGCCCTGGCTGCGGCGAAATGTGAGAAATAGGGCTTAGAAGTAGAGCATAGCAGAAGAATATCATCGAATGCTAATAGCATTAAATTGGTGCATTGGCGGATATTCATCGACCGAGACGGTGATTGATTCAGCCACCCGACCGCTTGACGGTCCAGCCCTGTTTGGACAGGTCTTCTACGACCCGTTCGCGATGGTCTCCCTGAATCTCGATGACGCCGTCCTTGACGGTCCCGCCGGAACCGCAGCGCTGCTTGAGCTGTTTGCCCAAGTTTTCAAGACCCGTGGCGTCCAGCGGAACCCCCGTGATTACCGTCACGCCCTTGCCTTTGCGTCCCTTGGTTTCCAGGCGCACCCGCACGATGCCGTCCGATTTCGGCGCCGGCGGGTCTTTCTTGCAACGGCATTCGGCGACGGGTTTGCGACAGGCCGGGCACATCCGTCCAAATTCGGTGGAATATACGAGACCGCCGTTTGCCGGGTGTTTTCGTGAACTCATAGTGTTATTCGATTATGACCGAATGCTCGGACGCTAGGGCAACTCATTTCCGACTAGCGACCAATAGGCATTTCCCTTACCCGCCGCGACCCAGAGAACAACTTTCCGGCAAAGTGCGGAATTCGTCAACCGCGCCCGGGCGTTTTTGGCCAACGGCTGCGGCGGCGCTTTTCTGATGCATGTAGTTCCGTTCGGGATACCAGCTTGAAAGTTTATCCACTGTCAAGACTTGACAGGAACTTCAGCAAGCGGCGACTTATCACTGCTCCCCGTAAATTATTAATTCATTATTTCGTAATAAATTAAAACCTCAGAATCAACTACTTACGTTTTATCTTGCTGCGAAACCAGGACCTGAAAAAAACCTAGCCAGGCTAACTTAAAGCCCCGTGAGATCAGGTCCCGTCCGTTTTACCCCCACACTTATCCACAAGGTTGTCCACGGAATCTGTGGATAGTCAAAAAAGCCGCACGCCGGCCTCTCGCAACAATAACCCTTCTCCTAACACCAATTTCACCGCCTGTTCGCGGGTTCTTTGGTATACGTTCCTTTCGGTAACTTTTGCATTCAACACTTCCATCGCATAGTTTGAAACTTTGGTGTCCTCTTTTTCCGGCTTACCTCACATCGGTTCAAGCTTGCTGATGCGCAGCCAATAACCGCTCGACAGCCTCGATCTGCTCAGGATTTCCGAGCAGGCCGATGCGGTCCCCCGGAAGAAATACGGTCTGGGTGGACGGGTTCACCACGAGTTCGTTCTTGCGTTTGATGGCCACCACGTTTGCGCCGGTGCGCGCCCGGAACGCAGCTTCGCCCAGTGTCTGCCCTACCATTGGGCTTTCCGCGGGTATTTTTCGCCAGGAAATGTCGATCAACTCGTGGGCATCGAGCAAGTCTCTCAGCAGCGCGTGCTCGCCGTGTGCCTTGACCAGCGCATCGTAGTGCTCGCGCCGAACCGTGTCCGCGTAATGCCGCACTTCATGCAACGGAAACCCCAGCTGCAACAAGGTGTGCCGGATCACCTGCAAACTGCCTTCGAGCTCCGGATGGATCACCAGTTGCGCACCCAAGTCGGAAAGCCGTTTGACGCCGGCCCGGGTTGCGGCGCGAGCGATGATCGGAAGGTCCGGGGCGATGTCCCGGGCTGCCGCAACCGTCAGTTCGGTGGCGGCTTCCTCGGACAAGGTCACCACGAGCAGACGGGCCCGGTGCAGCGCGGCGTGAGTCAGAATGTCGGAATTGGCGGTATCGCCCAGGAGCGTGGGAATGCCCCTTTTCGACAACCGTTCGATCCGGTGGATGCGGGAATCGATCACCAAATAAGGAATCCCCAGTTCGCCCATGATATCGACGATGTGCGAACCGACCCGCCCGTAGCCGACCACCACCACATGATCGGCCACGGAGTCCTCCACCGGCGTCTGCGTCGAGCCGTGCCGATTCAGCCATCGCCACAGTGGCCGGATGGCCCGCAAACTGCGCTGCAGCGGGTCGACTGCGTGCAGCATGAGCGGATTGACGACGATGGATAGCAATGCAGCCGCCAGAATCGTCGAATGTTGCCCCTCGTCGAGAAACCCGAGGCGCAGCCCGGTCTGATCCAGAATGAAGGAAAATTCGCCGATCTGACACGAGCCCGCCGCCACGACGAGAGCGGTGCGGGCCGGTCGAGGGAACGGCAAGACCCAAAGCCCCGAGACGATGAACTTTCCGATGACCACCAGACCGGTGAGAATGAGGACCGGTTCGAGGTGCTGCACCAGAAAGCCCGGATCCAGAAGCATGCCGACGGATACGAAGAACAGGACGGAAAAGGCCTCCCGGAACGGCAGCAGATCGGATGTGATGCGATGACTGAGCGGCGATTCGCTGACCACCGCGCCCGCGACGAAAGCGCCCAATGCCAACGAAACGCCGAACAACTGCGAGGCGCCCAGGGCAATTCCCAAAGAGATCGCCAGGATGGCCAAAACGAAGAGTTCACGGGAGCGGGTATGGGCCACCCGCAGCAACAGCCAGGGAATGAAGCGCGTGCCCACGAACAACATGAACACGAGAAAGCCTAAAGCGGACAGCAAAGCCAGGCCGAGGGTGTTCCAATTTATGGATTCTCCGGTGTCAGCCAGGTTAGGCATGATCATGATGATCAGAACGGTGGCGATGTCCTCCATGACCCGCCAGCCGACCGCGACCTGTCCGTCCGGGGTATTCAGCCAGCCGCGGTCCATGAAGCCGCGCAGCATGACGATGGTGCTGGCGATGGACAGCACGAAACCCAACACCAACCCCGCCATGGGCGTCCAGCCCCAGAGCTGGCTGAGCCCGAACCCCAAAGCCAGCATGGTCAGCATTTGCCCCAGCGTGCCCACGACGGCGATGTCGCGCACTTTCCACAGATCCGCGAAGGAAAAATGAAGGCCCACGCCGAACATCAGAAAGACGATGCCCAATTCGGCCAATTGGTTGATGGTTTCGGGATCGGCTAAATACCCTGGCGTAAAAGGACCAATGACGACGCCCGCCAGCAGATAACCCACGATGGGCGGCAGGCCTATGCGTTGAACGATCAGCCCGCCCAGAAACGCGAAGCTCAGCGTAGCGGCGATATTTTCAAGCAAACTCAGACTGTGCATATGTGGGGATATAGGCGATCAACGGATTTGCCTCATGCCAGTCATCGCGCAAGGGGAACTTTCGCGCGGTCTGAAAAATTCGACCTGCGGCGGCGATACCCCGCTCCATCTGCCGAACCGTTCGGAACGGCTACTGCTTGGAGCTCGCACGGGGTTGGTTGCGATGCCATCCTCGCCCTCGGCCAGGACATCACGACTGGGTTAGTGTACCGAAAAGTGACAGGTACTCGTGCGACGATCCGCAAAAATCGGCGAAGTGCCTGCAAGAGCCGTCGAGCAGACCACGGGATACGATCGCATTTACCGAAATAGTCCCTTCCCGCCCCAAACAGGGGCACAACAGCACCTTATGCGAGCGGATCGACCGCCGATTTGGTCTAATGATTGCCGAAGGCGACCGATCGGCTGTCGCCTCACTGCAAGCTCGATCAAGAGGAAGAGTCGAATTATGGACAACACCGGATTAGCTTCGCCTCCGAGGCCTCGTGAACCGGCGCAGCCGGGCGATGCCTCCGAGAGCATCGATCGCCTGCGCATTCTCTCGCCACGACGGAAATCGACGGCGGCTCGCTCGCTCGATGAACTGGTAGAGGAGCAGCTCGCCCATTTCGGTATCGATCCCCAAACGACTTTCGGCCAAACGCTGGCACGCGTGTCGCGGCGGATGTACGAGAGCTGCGCCGATATCGACCGGCTTTGGGTCGAAACCGCGGAGACTGTCCAAAGCCTGGATCGTTCCGACCGGATCGCCTATTTCAACGCGAAAAAGTTCCTCTCGTTTCAACTGGCGAAATTGCTCGACAACTTGCAGCGCCCTAACCGGCGCTGTTACCAGAGCCTGAATTACAGTACCGCGACGACCGCCAGCAAAGGACCTTACAGCGTCTTCGACAACGTTCCCGCGATTTTCTCCGCGAATCCGGTCATTACCCGCACGGCGACGTACGTCTACGCCTGCGCCGAGTGGATAGAAGACGCCTTCCAGGGCAAGGAGCGGCTTCTGGAAATCTATTCGCGACTGCTTAACCCGACATCGATCGCATTGGCCCATCACATCGTCGATCTTGAAGCCGGACCTTATGCTAACGAGTATTTCGCCTGGAACTTCAACAGCGGAATGGCCGCCATCGACGGAGTGCTGTCGCACGTTCTCGGACGCGACGACATTCTGATCACCAGCCGTAATGTCTACGGCGGCACTCATCAGCTCATCCACCACTGGTTCGCTAAATCTGCGAACCTGGAAATCGCCGTCGAAACCTTCGACGGCTATACCGTCGACGATTTCCTGAAAGCCTGGCAGCGTGCTCTCGCCGGATACGCCGACCGTTTCTCGGCCGGGCGGCGCGCCTACGTCTACCTCGAATCGCCGTGCAACCCGCACGGCTATGTGCTGGACGTGCCGGCCATTTGCCGGGAAGCCCACCGGCTCGGACTGCGCGTCATCCTCGATTCCACCGTCGGCACACCCTTCCTCTACACCCCGCTGCAGCGCAAAGATCGCGCGGAGCGCCCGGATTTCGTCATCCACAGCTATACCAAGGATCTTTCCGGCAGCGGCTCGGTCATCGCCGGCGTCGTCATCGGGCGCAACGAAGACATGTTCACCCCTAAAGGCGATTCGATGAACGGCGTCCCGTGGAACGAAACCCTGTTCTGGAACGTGTATTACGTCAAGGGCGCGTTTCTCAACGCCGATGCCGCTTTCGACGTACTCCAGGGACTGCGTACGCTGGATGTGCGCATGCTCAAGAAATGCATCAACACGCAGATACTCGCGCGGTTCTTGGCCGCCCATCCGAATATCACGGTCCACTGCAATGCGCTGCCCGACAATCCCAACCGCTTGATCATGAAGAGGACCGCGACGCTCGGGCTGCCCGCACCGCTGTTCACCCTGGATATGGGCGATTTGCCTCGGGAAGCTTTCCAGCGGTTCTTCGACAACCTCTCGCCGACTTTCGGCCATATGATCAGCCTCGGCCAGAGCAACACGATCGTGGCCTGTCCGGCCCTGACCACGCATTCGGAACTGGACGAAAAGGCGCTGCGCGAAGCCGGCATCTCGCCGACCACCATTCGCGTCGCCGTCGGCGACGAAGATCCGCTCGATCTGATCCTGCATTTGATCGGCACGGCCCGGCTGACGATCGACCCGGTCGTACCGGGTTTCTCCGAAGGCTTCGGATCCTGGGCGGCGGCGCGGGAGCTGGTTCGAACGACTTATCTGGATTCGCACCGGAAATATATCGAGGCGAAGACCGCTCAAAGCTCCGAGTGAAATATAATTCTAAGGAACTCCAGGCTTACGCGAGGCGCGAATCCATGAAAAAGCGGCTGGGCATGATGTGCTTGATTTGCGGGCTGACCGGGTGCGCCCACTCGTTGTCGGAGCCGACCGCAAGGTCCATTTATTTGCCCAGCGGCGAACCGGCCTATCAGATCACCTGCGAAGAGCGAGGGCTCGCGAAAGACAGCTGCTATCGGAAGGCCGGCGATCTCTGCGGGACGCGGGGATACGACGAAATCGGTTTAAACGATGAACGGCAGATGAATGAAATTTTCGATATGGTGACGGGAGCCATCCGGCAGGGAAAAACGGCGCCCATCGTCGAAAAAACGATCGTGATCCGGTGTAAACGGCCGTCGGCCGGAGCTCGCCTGTAGCGAAGGCGGTATATGTCGTGCATCCGCTAAAGCGGCGCACGGCTCCCACATTTTCCGGTCTGGTATAGCACTTCCTGGCTATAGTAGGTCGGGAATCCCTTCCCGACACCCTGGGTCGGCAAGCGGGCCTTGTCGGCAAAGGATTGCCGACCTGCGATCTGTTCGGCGCCTTCAGTCGCGGGCTGAAGCCCGCTCCCACATACCGTCTAACGCCCATCATTCTCTTCGTCCCGACGTCTCTGCCGAATGAGGCGGCGCGACATCGGTTTCGCCTGCTTGACCTCGATCACGCGATCGAGCTGAGGCGGCGCGCCTTGGCCAGTCTTCTGCTGGTACGCCAGGGAGTCCTGCCGGCTGCGAACGAGATAACCCGCGACCGCGCCGCCGGCAGCGGCGAACGTCAGCAAAGCCACCGTCACCAACTCGATAGCCAAGAGGATCGCTCCAACGCTCAGGAGAGCGAAAAGTCCGAGGCCGAGTTTGATATTGGCCCTGCGGTTGGCACGGCTCACTTCGCGGACCAGCCGCTGATGAGTTTCCTCGAGCGTCGCCCGCTTATCGGTTTCCGCGGCGACCAAGAGATTCTCCCGTTCTCGGGCAAAGCTGTTCCGGGCTTCGGCCAGTGCGTCTTTCTTCACATGATCGGCGATAGAGCCGAACCACACGGAAATCAGCAGCGTGATGATGAAGGCGAGCAACCCGAGCGGAACCCAGTCCGTCTCGCCGGAAGCCCCTCTCGCCGCCACTACCACGCCGACCGTCGCCGCTTCCACGACGAGGATTCCGGGCAAAAACCTGAACATGGACATCGCGTTGATACCTTAGGGATATGGATCGGTTAAAGACCTGGCTTGGAGTCTGGTACCAGTTAAAGCGTTCCTCGAGCAGGTCTCTGCCGAGACATACCGAACCCGTCGCGTTCATAAGGAGGCAAATCGTGGCGGAAATTGCCGACAAGGTCCAGCCCGCATATCTCACATCCCTCCAATCGCAAACGGTCGTCCTGGGAGCGCCAGGACGACCCTTCCAATCGCAAACGGGAACTTTGGGAGCACCAAAGTCCCCCTTCCAATCGCAAACGGTCGCTTTAGTCGCGACCCTTCCAATCGCAAACGGTCGCTTTAGTCGCGACCCTTCCAATCGCAAACGGTCGCTTCGCTCGCTGTGGCGCACCGTCTTTGCGCTGCGCCCTCCGGTTGCGCACAACGTCCAGGGCGGACTTCCTTGGCCGCCCGCTCGGCGGGCCCATCCTTCAGCGGAGGATGGGCTTCTCCGCCTCGCCCCTCTCGCCGGCTCGACGTCGTAGGTCGGGAATCCTTTCCCGACACACATTCGTCGGCAAAGGATTGCCGACCTACCACTACGCCGTCGCTCGGTCCGTGCGGCGCGCCTCGACGCCCTCGCGACGAAGAGGTGTGAGAAATGCGGGCTAGCCGTCAGTAATCATCCGTATTGCCTGGGACACCCGGAAAGAGAATCGTGTTCGTTTGCTATCCAAGCTGTTCAACTAAAACAACAGAGGCCTAACAATGGCGCCCCCCAAAGTCTTGGCCATGGTCTTGGCCGGCGGCGCGGGAAACCGCCTTCTTCCACTCACGGCTGAACGGTCGAAACCGGCGGTTCCGTTCGGCGGCCGGTATCGCATCGTGGATTTCGTGCTGAGCAACCTGGTCAACTCCGAAATCCATTCGATTTACCTGCTCGTCCAATACAAGTCCCAATCCTTGATCGAGCATGTGCGCAGAGCTTGGTCGATATCTCATTTGATTGCGGGACATTTCGTCACCGTCGTGCCTCCCCAGATGCGGGACGGACCAGACTGGTTCCAAAGCACCGCCGATGCTGTCCACCAGAATCTGGGGCTGATCGATCATCACCGCCCCGACGTGGTGGCCGTGTTCGGGTCCGATCACGTCTATCGCATGGACATCAATCAAATGGTCCGCTTTCATCTCGATCAACACGCGGATGTCACCGTCGCCGCTCTGCCCATGCCGCTGGAGCAATGCTCGGCCTTCGGCATCATCCGTCCCGATCATGCCGGGCGGGTGGCGGAGTTCGAGGAAAAACCGGCCAGCCCGAGGCCGATGCCCGGCAATCCCCGGAGAGCGCTCGCGTCCATGGGCAATTACATCTTCAGCACCGAGGTATTGATCGACACGCTCAAAGCCATTCGGCCGTGCAGCGAACAGGATTTCGGGCGGGACGTCCTGCCGCGGCTGATCCACACGCATAAGGTGTGCGTTTACGATTTCGCCTTGAACCAGGTTCCCGGAATCAAACCGTACGAAGAGCAGCCTTACTGGCGCGATGTCGGCACGATCGACGCTTATTTCGCGGCCCATATGGATATGCTGGGCGAGGAGCCGCGCTTTGAAATTTTCAATCCGAGCTGGCCGATCTATTCCGACAATTATCTCGGACCGGACACCCGCATCATCGACGGCGAAGTCCGGAACAGCATTCTCGGCGCGGGCACCATTATCCGGGGCGCCAGGATCAACCGTTCGGTGATTCGGCGCGAAGTGATCGTCGAGCCGGACGCGGATATCGACGAGTGCATCATCATGGATTACACCGTCATCGGCCGGGGCTCGAAACTTCGCCGGACCATCGTCGATCGCTACAACATCATTCCGCCCGGTTCCGTCATTGGCGACGGACGATATCTCGACAAGAACCAAAGTCCGGCATCCCCGCCCCGGATCACCATCGTACCGAAAGGCAAGCGCGGACCGGCTTCGGTCTATTGACCGACCGGCCGGAACGCTCCGGCTTTCCGGCGCGAACAACCCGCACCGGATACTGGCCGTGGGGCGATTGCAAGCCTTACGTCCCGACCTCAAGATGACGGCCCAAGCAGCGAGATCCGCCGCTCGCCGGCGCCGCCCCGAACGGCAAGGGGATGAACCGCCGGGTATTCCGGCAAGCGCGGCAGGCGGATCGCAAACTCGCTACCCTTACCCAGTCCCTCGCTGAAAGCCCATACGTCGCCGCCGTGCATCGCCACCAGGCGTTTCACCAGGCAGAGGCCGATCCCAAGGCCTCCTTCGGCCCGGTCGAGGGTGTGATCCACCTGATAGAACAGGTCGAACAGGCTGGCTGCCTGCGCGGGATCGATGCCGCGGCCGGTGTCGCGGACCCGAATCGTGACATCGCATTCGGACGGCTCGACGGTCAGAGTGATCTGCCCCCCTTCGTCCGTGTACTTGGCGGCATTGTTGAGCAGATTCGACACCGACTGCGCCAGACGGACCAGGTCGCCCTCGACGCTGACCGGTTCCGGCGGAAGATGCACGGCGAATCGATGCCGGCGGGCCTCGATCAGCGGCCGACTGGTCTCCACCGCCCGCTGCACGATATCGGCCAGGGCAAGCGGTTCTTTCTTGAGTTCGATCTTCCCGCGGCTGATCCGGGAGACATCCAGGAGATCGTCCACCAGCCGGGTCAAGTGCTCGACCTGGCGATCGATCACGTCTCGCGCCCATGGCAGCTTGGCATCCGCCGCCCCCAGCCTGCGCATGATTTGAACGGCGTTGCGGATCGGCGCCAGGGGATTTCGGAGTTCATGGGCGAGCATGGCCAGGAATTCGTCCTTGCGCCGGTCGGTTTCGCGTAACGCATCTTCGGCCTGTTTGCGCTCGGTGATGTCGACCACGTGCGCCACGAATCCTCGGACCCGCCCTGCCGCATCGAGATCCGGGGAGTACGTGGCGTGAATCCAGCGCTTTCCGCCTTCGGCGTAGGACACCGGAATTTCGAAAGCGACCCGTTCTCCCGTCAGAGCCCTCTCGACATAAGGAGCGAGGGACTGCCACGCGGCTTCGCCGTGGACATCCCAGATACGACGCCCATACATCTCTTTACAGCCGTAACCGAACCATTGCTCATAGGCCTTGTTGACGCGGCGGTATCGGCCGTCGGCATCGATATAGGACATCAGGGCCGGGGCATTGTCCATGGTTACGTGCAAGAGGTCGCGTGCCTCCTCCGCTTCCCGTCGTGCCGCCTCCAGTTCGGCCGTGCGCTCGGCGACGCGCTGTTCCAGCGACGCATTGGCTTCCCTCAGGGCCTGCTTGGCCCGATTGATCTCGGTGACATCGATGCCGACCTCCATGATCATCGGAGAACCATCCGTGTCGGTAAACGGAAAATCGTGAATCTGGTAGTCGTAACCGTCCGGGCCGGTCCACTCCCAATCCAGAGGCGCGTCCGTCTTCAGGACCTTGAAAGTCTCACAGACCTCGCAAGGCTCGGCACGGTTGAACAGGTAGTCGTGGCAGCGCCGCCCGAATGCCTTGCCGTAGCGCTGTTCGAAGAAGCGATTGGCGAACACGATCCGGTAGTCTCGCGACAGCAATACCACGGAAACCGGAAGCGCCTGCAGCACGTCATGCAGCCGCTCGCGTTCCGCCTGCACGGCCGCGACGGCCCGGCCCAGTTCCGCGGTGCGGAGCGCCACCTGCCGGCGCAGTTGTCTGGTCCAAAGGCCCAGGAGCGCCAGCAGGACGGCAATCGCTCCCGCGCCCCAGGCGACGTGTTTGACCGGAAACGTCGGGGTTTCGTAGATGCCCAGCCATTTCCTGTAAAGCCGATCGTACTCCCCGTTCGCCTTGACGATGGCCAGACCCTGGTCGAGACGGTCGCGCAGTTCGGTATGGCCCTTGCGCACGGCAAAGCAGAACTCCCGCCGGTAATCCCTGAGCAGCGGACCGGCTTCGATGACTCCGGCGAGCCCGCTCGTCTGCACCAGCATGTCTCCCTGCAGCCTCGGCGCCAGCACCGCGTCGTGCTGCCCCGATGCCAACAGACGAAAGCCGTCGGCCAGATTGTCGACGATCACCAGTTGATGGGTGAAGCCGCGGCTGACGAGGGCCTGGTGAGCGGCATCCGAGCGCAAGACGATGATGCTCAGGCCGCGGGCCTGGCCGACGGCATGAATGTGCGGACGATCCTTGCGGACAAAGAAACTGTCGTATCCGATGGTATGCGGCCGGGTGAATTCCACTTGCCCTTCACGTTCGTCGATGCGTGCGGCCAGGGGCAGAGCATCTAGTTCGCCCGCCTTTAAGGCTTGCCAGATGGTGTCCCATCGGCCCGGACGGAAAGTGACGGGAATATCCACCGCCGCAGCCGCCGCGGCGAACAGCTCGACGGCGAAGCCGGTCGGTCGGCCCTCGGCATCGACATCGGCATAGGGCGGAAAGCCGATCTCCGATCCGACAACGAGAGGACGATCCGGCTCGGCCCGGACCAAGCAGGGCACGATCAAGCACAGGAAGAGCGTTAGTCGCACGCTCCACGGTACGAGCCACCGCCGAAACCACGCCGCCGAGTTCAGTCCGAAACCGGCTTTCGGATGCACCCGAACGGTGGGTCGGCAAGTCTGTCCCAGGTCTTTTCGAACGGCCACGGCGATGTCCATGTTCATTCCCTGGAAACCGCAAACAGCGCGGCGCTGTGTCTCCCAAACCGCACTGTCAGACGCATAGCGTGATTACCCCGGCCGCGCTGCTCAACTATCGCAGAGAACATGTTTGTTGTAATTCAAACAGCATTGCCCCATAGAGCGATTGTCATGCTCTAAGTTCAAAGCCCGTTTGCGATTCGTTCCGTCCCGCATACAGACGCCGGCGTCGTGCCTGAAAACCAGCGAAACGATAGAGCTTCCCTAAGAGCGCTGGTGTCCATACTGCCTGGAAGATGTGTCTACCGCAAGGTACGGGCACTCTACGCAAATTCTCGGGTCCGATGCGAATGGTCCGATGCAAAACCTGTCTAAAGGTTTTACATCTTTTTCTCCGACCGAACTTCGTGTGTCGGCTGCGAGGCCGTGCCGGATAGGCGTTTCTATCGGGGATCGTCTCGCCATAGCGGCAGCGTGGACTTGGAGGCCGCATAAACGGCGGCTGTCTCTCACATCGACAGGGATGGATAATCATGACAAACGATTACGGAAAAAGGATGCGCCTGATGGCGGTACTCAATGGCGCGGTCATGGCCTTGGCCTTACAGTCGCCCGCGGTTTCCGCCAGGACTCTCGGTATGGTGGCGGATAACACCGAATCCACGGTCACGGTATTCGATGCGGACACCGATAGCGTGCTGGGAACGGTGCCCATACCTCCGGGCACCATCGGCGATGTGCTCATCACGCCGGATCAGAAACGGGGTTTTGTGACCAACTTCAATAATGAAGTTTCCGTCATCGACTTGACCGCATCTCCTCCCCGCCTTGCCGAGGGCACCAATCCGATTCGCATCTCCAATTTTGGCGAGGATCTGTCGATCAGCCCCGACGGCAAATATTTGGTGGCGTCCGATGGCAACGCCGTTCAACCGATTTCGGTCATCGATATCGCCGCCCAGCGCGAAATCCAAACCTTATCGGTGGACTCCGACACCAATTCGGTGGATATCTGCCGCGACGGTTCGGTGCTGGCGACCTCTACCAGCGGGACGGTGCGCCGGCTGACGATCGATGGCGACGGCGCCTTAACGGATACCGGCGAGGTCTTGTCTCTCAATGACGAACCCAACAACGTCTTTTGCGCCCCGGACGGTCGCTCGGGTCTCGTCGTCACCACTTTGTCCGGCGATATAACCTCGTTTACGGTGCCGGGGTTGAAGCGAGTCAATACAAGCGCCCTATCCGGGAACTTCGGAATTTCGGGCTTCGTCGATCCGGCCGGGGACCGGGTTTTTGCCAGAAGCAGCTACGACGGTTTCGTGGATGTTTTCTCTTATAAGGCCGCGACAGCGGAATTGGGCGCCAGGCCGCAGTTGTCGATTCCAATTTCGGTGACGTTCGGATTCTACGGGATGGATCAAATGGCACTGCATCCGAACAGGACCAAGCTGTACGTCCCGGAATACTTCGCCAACGCCCTGAACGTGTACGACGCCGACACCGGCGCCTTGCTGACTTCCATTACCGATCCGAATATCGTGGAGCCGACAGGGGTAGCCGTCGCTACGCCGACCGACGGCGGCAACGATCACGATAATGATGAAGGCGACGACGACGGCGCTACGGACGGACAGCGGCGACGATAGGGTCGATGGAGCGGCACCTTTGATCGCGAACGGTGATCGCTGTGCAAACGGCCGGGAAGATTCCGTCCTAAACAGCAATCGGCGATATCGCGGGATCGTTTTAGAAATCGCCCCGCATACCGGCAATGGCGGAACGATACGCTGACCAGGAAATAAAAAGTGCCGCTTCGGCCGCTTCAGGCCGAAGCGGCGCTGATTTCGTCCAGCGCATTCAACAAACAATCGATCTCGTCGAAGGTGTTGTAGGCCAAAAGCCCGATTCGCAGCAGGCCGCCCGTCGATTCGACGCCCAATTTTTCGGTAAGGCCGAGCGCATAGAAATTGCCGTGCCAGGTGAAGATGCCGCGATCGCCCAATCGTTCGGCGACCGCATAGGGCGTGTGGCCGGCTAGGGTTATGGCAACGGTCGGCGTTCGCCAGTCGAAGCGAGCAGGGTCAGTTATGCCATAAAGCTTCAGGCCGGTTATTTGCAACAGGTCCTGAATCAAGCGTTCGCTCAGGCGACGTTCGTATTGCCGGCTTGCTTCCATCGCCACGATCAAGGCGTCGCGGCGGTTTTCTGGGGAAGACGAAACACGCCGGCCGAGTTCCGCCAAATAATCGATCGTCGCAATCAGCCCGGCCAAGCCTTCGTGATTCAGGGTTCCGGTTTCCCAGCACGAAGGGACTTCATCCGGAGCCGGTTGCACTTTGTAAGGCCGAAAGCGGGCGAGATGCTCGCGTTTGCCGAACAGGATGCCGACATGCGGACCAAAAAATTTGTAGGCGGAACAAGCGAGAAAATCGCAATCGAGGGCGCGTACGTCGATCGGGCCGTGCGGTGCGTAGTGAACCGCATCGACGAAAACCAGCGCGCCGACCGCATGGGCCAGACGTACCGCTTTAGCAACGTCGTTGACGGTGCCGACCGCGTTGGAAGCATATCCGATCGCGACCACGCGGGTCCGCTCGCTGAGCTGCCGCTCCAGGTCGCTCATGTCGAGTGTACAGTCTTCCAAATGGATATCGACGACACGAACCACCGCGCCGACTTCTTCCAACGCGTACCAGGGGGAAACATTCGCGTAGTGGTCTAGCCGCGTCACGACGATTTCGTCGCCGGGCTTCAAGCTGCGCCCTATGGCTCGGCTGAAAGCGAAGGCGAGCGTGGTCATATTGGCGCCGAAGATCACTTCATCGGCACTGCAACCCAAAAAATCCGCGACTGCGGAGCGAGCCGAGGCGATCAGCTCATCGGTCCGCCGGCTGGTGACGAAAGCGCCATGCGCATTGGCGTTCGATGTTGCCAGATAGCGGCTCATGGCATCCATCACCGATTGAGGCACTTGGGTTCCGCCGGGTCCATCGAAGAAAACGAGGCGCTGGCTGCCGATGCCTTGAGCGAGTGCCGGGAACTGGGAACGTATCCATTCGAGATCAAAAGATGCCATGGCGGACTCCTCTGTGATACGGTCGGCCTGTCCATCGGAGCGCCAACCGGTTTTTCGTCGGTCTTAGCATTGGGCCGCGGACAGGTTAACACAAAGGATGCCGGCGAAGGATGAGACGCTCGTTTCGGTCGAATCCGGGGCGGTGGTTTCGATTTGGTTTGAAATCAGCCTGTGACCAGTTTTTCAAAGTCCGTCGTTCTCCCCGGTCGGATCTGCGCTCGGCTTGCCCAGTCGCCCGGTTGATGGAACACTTAGGCGATATTCGAACCATGGACACACCTGCCCAACATGACATCCGTTATTCCTCGAGAAGAATCGCTTCGTTCGCGGCTGGAGCATGAGCCGCAAACACTACAATTCGGAACCAGCGGGCGCCGTGGCCTGCTGATTCACCTCAGCCAACTGGAAATCTTCATCAACGCCCTCGCCGAGCTCGAATACCTGCAGTCGTTGCCGCTTGCCGAGGGCGGCATCGTGCGCGGCGAGGATTTCTTTTTCGCCTACGATCTGCGCCCCAGTTCCAGCCGCTTCATCGACGGGGAACCTCGGCGCGGAGAAATTGCCCAGGCCGTCGAGCGCGCCATCCGCACCGCCGGCATGAGGCCGGTGAATCTCGGCCGCATTCCGACGCCGGCACTGACCTACTATGCCGTGTCACGCGGCAAGGGCAGCATCATGGTGACGGGCAGCCACATCCCTTTCGACCGCAACGGTTACAAGACCAACACGTCGCGCGGGGAACTGCTGAAACAGCATGAGCAGCCCATCAACGAAAAGGTGCGGGAGGTGCGGGAAAAGCTATACGGCCAGTCTTTTGCCGATTCCCTGTTCGACGAGCAGGGGCAGTTCAAGGCTGGCCACCTCGAACTCTCCGCCGAAAGCGGCGAGGCCGCCACCGCCTACATCAAGCGCTATGCGGATTTCTTCGGTGCCGAGTCGCTGAAAGGGCTACGCCTCCTGGTGTACCAGCATTCGGCCGTGGGACGGGATCTCGTGGTCGAAATCCTGCGCGAACTCGGCGCCGAGGTCGTCGTCGCCGGGCGCAGCGAAACCTTCGTCCCGATCGATACCGAAAACATCAATGCGGAACAGCTCACGGTTATTCAGACGCTGTTCGACGAAGCCGTGGCGAAACACGGCCGGATCGATGCCGTAGTCTCCACCGATGGCGACAGCGATCGTCCGCTGATTCTCGGCGTGGATCCCGAAACCTCCGCCGTACGCTTTTTCGGGGGCGATCTGGTGGGGATGATTACGGCGGAATATTTGGGGGCAGATGCCGCGGTCGTGCCGATCAGCTGCAACGATGGCATAGACCGAGGCGCACTTAAGGACATCACCGAACCCAAGACGCGCATCGGTTCGCCGTTCGTCATTGCCGGCATGGAAGCCGCGCGTGCGCGCGGCAAAAAAGCAGTCTGCGGCTGGGAAGCCAATGGCGGATTTCTGACCGGCTCGGATATCCTCAGGAACGGCAAGACCCTCAAGGCGCTGCCCACGCGCGACGCCGTCCTGCCCATTCTCGCCGTGCTTTGTGCCGGCCGGGAACAGGGACTCGGTCTAACCGAGCTGTTCGCTTCATTACCCAAACGCTACAGCCGCGCCGCACTGCTCAAGCAGTTTCCGAGATCGGTCGGCCTCGAGATCGTCAAACGTTTCTCGCCTTCCGAGCCAGCCATCGGCGAAGTTCGGTTCTCGCCCGACGGTACCTCGGTGCTGAGTACAGACGGCCGGAAACTCGAAACCGCGGATGTGGGAATTCCTAAACTCGATGCGATTCGGCGGGAACTCACCGGTTTCTTCACGGCAGATCTCGGTTTCGGCGCCATTACGACCCTGAATTTCATCGACGGGGTACGCATACGATTCGGCAACGGGGATGTGGCCCATCTGCGGCCTTCCGGCAATGCCGACGAACTGCGAATCTACGCGGTCGCGGACACTCAGGCGCGTGCCGATGCCATCGCCGGCATGGCGGTGGCCGAACCCGACGGGATTCTGCGCCGCTTGGAGCGGTTGGTACGTTAACGAGGCTTCCGGACGGGACAGAGTCGACCACGGGTGTCGCGGTTCGGGCAAGCTAAGGCCGTGGGTCCTGAGCCCCGTCGAAGAATCGGGATTATTAACCCGGCCTATAAATATAGGCCGGGTTAATCCGGGGCAGGGATGCCCCGGCGCGGCGACAAGCCGCGTGAGCCCAGGCCGGGCGTGTACCGGCTTGGGCGGCGGCCCGAAATACCAGGAGGGTATTTACGGACCTGATTAATAAAGCGCCCCCTTCGGAATCTACGCAGGTAAAGCAGGTTTCCCATGCTCCCGTTTGGAAACCTGCTTCACAAAACTCCCGCTTTTGCAGTTTGGCTTAGCGCCCGAAGTAGGTCGGCAATCCTTTGCCGACACCCGCCGTCGGCGAGGGCCTTTGTCGGCAAAGGATTGCCGACCTACACATTGCGATGCCCACTGCTAAACCGCGGTGAAAAATGCGCGAGGACTTTTCCGCTCCATCTCAGCGGTCAACTGCCGTTTCTCGGGAATCCATAAGCAAGCTCGGAGATGTCAAAACAAATACGTCCCGGTGGCCAGCGCTCTTCCCAATAGGTTGGATAGGACTGGTATAGTGGAAGAACTTCCGGTCGTTGATCAACAAAAGTTCTCCAGGGTATAAGATTTTGTCAAAAACAGGATTACCGGTTTTATTTTTGTACAGATGCGTTTCCCCACCCTGAATATTTCTCCGGTCAATAGAATAGATACAAACAAAGTCGGCACCGTCGCTGTGTATACCTTCTGGCGCCGGATTTCCAAAGTTATCCGGGGAGCATGTGGTTCGTATCTGATGAACGCCTATTTCGGTACCAATATCGAGACTGCAAAAATCTCTGAATATCGATAGTAGGCTTTTGAACATTCCGAAATTGACGAGCTCCTCATCCAATTCGGAAAATTCTCGTTTTATACCGCCGACCAGGGGATTATATTCTTTGGGTTGGAAAAGAAAGCCATGCGGCATTTTAACGATGCCATCCTCAGAAACCTTGAACCGTGATAGCTTTCGAAGACGATAGTCACCCTTGATATAAGGGTCGACGGGAAGACTGCTGAAAAACGGCTCAAAAGCCTCCGGATCCATGGCTCTTTCCGCCCGCATGACGAACAGAAAACCGAATTCGAATCCAGTCGATCCAAATACTTTTTGCATAGGGCACGCTCTCCCTAAAAAAGGTGGCCTCCCACTATTCTCTTGAATTCCTGATACCGTTTGTCGTCGTAGAACAGTTCTGCGTGCCTAGTACTTTATAACATGGCATAAGATCGCCAGTTTATGTGTTTATCGGCACGATAAGAGCGTGAGATACTTTCATGCGAATATCGTAACCATAATGTTACGCGTTCGGACGTATATCCGATAACAGATTACGCGCCTGATTTTATAAACTTCGACCCATAAACTCGGCAGAAGTTTCAGATTACCCGGACTACTGCAAGAAATACCGGCTGCCGTGAATATGTGCCAGGATGCGTATTCGATCAGCGCCATTTCAATATTCTTCCGGCAATTTAGCGGCATCATGTCTTGTGCGCTTTCTGATTTTCCAATCGCAGTATGTAGAGGATCGGCTGAACCTGCGAACCCCATCGATCGCAAACTAATACCGACAGCGAAGATAGACCCGAAGCATCCGGAAGGACTCGGCGTCCATGCCGTCGCGGCACACCGTAACGGCGTGTGTCTTCGTTTCGGTTTTAATGTGCAAAATGACTATCCACGTGGTGACGATGCTGCTGTCCAGCACGGTTCCGGATTGCATACCGGACCGCAGGAAGATCTCGCATTCGCCTCCCGGTTTGAGGACCAGTTCCCTGACGGCCGGATTCAATGAATATTCCCTACGACAAAGGAACAAACTGAACAACACGGCGCCGAGCAGCCCCAGCCTCGTCCACGCCGGCAGCGGGTTGGCCAGGGACGCAAACGCCGCCAATGCGTGAACCGCTGTCACGGCGACGGCCAGGCTGCGGGACGGATTAAGAAGAAGACGGAGAGGCGGAACGGATTTTGAGGACAAGCTCGGCCAGCGATGAATCTATGGGGACGCAGTCGGTATAAAGATAGCGCCAAAGCCTTTCGTCCGGTTCATCGAGAAGCCGGATGAAGGTCGATTTTTCCGTTTCCGGCGCTTGATCGTAAGCACTATCCAGGTAGCGCTGCAACAGCAGATCGAGTTCCCGCATGCCGCGGCGGCAGCGCCATCGGAGCTGGGCCGCTTTCATCGGCTCAGAGAGGGTGAACAGAACTACTGCGCGGCCCATATTCGCTCCTGCGATGCTCAACGTACCCCCTGTACGCCTGCGCTTCTCGTAGCGAATATGGGCCGCTCGCCACGTTTTTTTCACCCTCTCTCAACGCTGCCGCTCGATCAAGAGCTTCTTGATTTCGGCGATGGCCTTGGCCGGGTTCAGATTTTTCGGACAGACATGCGTGCAGTTCATGATGGTGTGGCAACGGTACAGCTTGAACGGATCTTCCAGTTCGTCCAGCCGCTCGCCGGTGTTCTCGTCCCGGCTGTCCACGATCCACCGATAGGCTTGCAGCAGAACCGCAGGCCCCAGGTAGCGTTCGCTGTTCCACCAGTAACTGGGACAAGCCGTCGAGCAGCATGCGCACAATATGCACTCGTAATAGCCTGTGAGCCGGTTTCGCTCCTCCTTGCTCTGAAGACGCTCCCGATCGGCCGGCGGCGGCGTTTGAGTCTGAATCCACGGCCGAATCGAGGCATATTGGGCGAAAAAGTGGGTTTGATCGGGCACCAGATCCTTGATCACCGGCTGATGCGGCAGAGGGTAAATTCTTATCACCTCTCGGCAATCGGCGATCGCCATGGTGCAAGCCAGGGTGTTGTGTCCGTCGATGTTCATGGCGCACGAACCGCACACGCCTTCCCGGCAGGAGCGGCGGAACGCCAGCGTGCTGTCGATCTCGTTCTTGATCTTGATGATGGCGTCGAGCACCATCGGCCCGCAGCGATCCAGATCGACCTCGAAAACGTCGAGGCGCGGATTTTCTCCGGACTCGGGATCGTAGCGGTAGATTTCGAATCGCCTGACATTGGTGGCGCCCTCGGGCGCCGAATATACCTTGCCGGGTTTGACCGTAGAATTCTTGGGTAGTGAAAAAAGCCCCATAACCTTTACTCTAGTACACCCGCTTTTGCGGCTGAATGACTTCGACCTCGTCGGTCAGGGTGTACAGGTGGACCGGACGATAATCGATACGGACATTGTGACGCTCATCGAGCCACAGCAGCGAGTGTTTCAGCCAGTTTTCGTCGTCCCGTTCGGGAAAGTCCTCACGGGTATGCCCTCCCCGGCTCTCTTCGCGGTTGAGCGCTCCGGCGATGGTCACCATGGCCTGGGCGAGAAGATTCTCGAGCTCCAGGGTTTCGACCAGATCGGTATTCCAAATGAGCGAACGATCCGAAACGCGCACATCCTGAAAGGAGTCCATGACGCCTTTCAACTGGTCGACGCCTTCCTGCAGCACCTCGCCCGTCCGGAATACGCCCGCATGGCTCTGCATGCTCCTCTGCATCGCCAGGCGGATGTCCGCGGTTTTCCGCGAGCCCTTGGCGTAGCGCAGCCGGTCGAAGCGGGCCAGCGCCGGATCGTAAGCATCCGGCGGAAGCGGTTTGTGGAGCCGCTTGGGCTGGATCAGCTCGGCACAACGCAATGCCGCCGCCCGCCCGAACACGACCAGATCCAGCAGGGAATTGGACCCGAGCCGGTTCGCCCCGTGCACGGACACGCAAGCCGCCTCGCCGATCGCCATCAAGCCGGGCACCGGCGTCTCGGGGTTGCCGTCCTTCAGCGTGACCACTTCACACTTGTAATTGGTGGGAATGCCGCCCATGTTGTAATGGACGGTCGGAATGACCGGAATCGGCGCCTTCGTAACATCCACGCCGGCGAAGATCATGACGGTCTGGCTGATGCCGGGCAGCCTTTCTTCGACTACCGCAGGATCGACATGTTCAAGATGCAGGTAGATGTGATCCTTGTCCGGCCCGACACCCCGCCCCTCCAGGATTTCCCGTGTCATGGCGCGGCTCACCACGTCGCGCGAGGCCAGGTCCTTGGCGTGGGGCGCGTAGCGCTCCATGAAACGCTCGCCTTCGGAATTGGTGAGATAACCGCCCTCGCCTCTCACGCCTTCGGTGACCAGGCAGCCGGCTCCGTAGATCCCGGTGGGATGGAACTGCACGAATTCCATGTCCTGGAGCGGCAATCCGGCTCGCAGGACCATGGCGTTGCCGTCTCCGGTCGTGGTGTGCGAGGACGTGCAGGAGAAGTAGCAACGCCCGTAACCGCCGGTTGCGAGGATCGTCATGTGCGAGCGGAACAGGTGCAAGGTTCCGTCATCCAGGCGCCATGCGAGCACCCCGCGGCATTCGCCCTCGTCCATGATGAGATCCAGAGTGACGTATTCGGTGAAGAACTCCACCTTGTGCCTGAGCGATTGCTGGTAGAGCGTATGGAGAATGGCGTGGCCGGTAAAGTCCGCCGCCGCGCAGGTGCGCTGGGCGGAGCCCTTCCCGAAATGGGTGGTCATGCCGCCGAAAGCGCGCTGATAAATCTTGCCGTTCTCGGTACGCGAAAAAGGGACGCCGTAATGCTCCAACTCGATGACGGCGGGAATCGCCTCGCGGCACATGTATTCGATCGCGTCCTGATCGCCTAGCCAGTCGGACCCCTTCACCGTGTCGTACATATGCCAGCGCCAATCGTCCTCGCCCATATTGCCCAATGCGGCGCTGATACCGCCCTGAGCCGCCACGGTGTGGCTGCGTGTCGGAAAGACCTTGGTAAGGCACGCCGTTTTCAGACCTTTTTCGCCCAGTCCCAGCGCCGCGCGCAAACCCGCGCCGCCGGCTCCGACAACCACGGCGTCATAGGTATGGCGAATGATCTCGTAGGCCTTGGTCATGCTACCCCATGAATACGACGCGCAGCGTTGCATAGAGCGACGCCAACGCCAGAAAGGAAAAAACCAGCTTCATGCCCAGAATGCTGAGCATTTTCAGCCATTCGGTATGAATGTAATCCTCCATCACCACCTGCAACCCCAGCGTGGCGTGATAGAAGACCAGAATGATGAAAGACAACAGGAAGATACTGTTCCAAGGCGTCGCTATCCACCGAACGACTTGCTCGTAATCGGCATGAGGCAGCGAAACGACTACGGGCGCAAGCCAAAATATCAGAGGAATCAGCGCAATAGAGGTCACCCGCTGCCGCCACCATTCATGAGTTCCCTGTTTGGCCGAGCCGAGTCCCCGGGCACGGGCAAGCGGTGATCGATAGTTCATGGGCCCTTAGAAAATCGTGATCATGTGAGTAGGAATAACCCCAGGGTCAGCAACACCGCAGCGACCAACTCCAAATAAGCATACCGATCCAAAGTGTCACGATCGAAACCGTGCCCGGTGTCCCAGATTAGATGTCTGACGCCATGGGAAAAATGAAAGAACAAAGAAAAAAGCCAGGCCCACAACAGTAATTGCCCCGGCAACGAGCGCAGAACGGCTTGTATCCAGGCGAACTGAGCCTCTCCCTCGGCGACGGCCATCAGGCACACTGCCCAAAAAACCAGGCCGACGCTTAATAACACTCCGGTTATTCGATGCGTGATCGACAAGACCGCGGTCAGCGGCAAGCGGTAAATCTGAAGATGGGGCGACAGCGGACGCTCACTCATAACTTGGCGAAACACCTAAGGTCTTGTTCCTGGCTGCGATGGCAAACCTGCGCCCAGCAATCTTTGCCGGACGCGCCGAGAACCGCGTGCATGGAAACTAAAAATCGATACACCGTCCGTCCTTTTCCCAATCTCCGTAGCGGGTAGGCTCTGGGCGCTCTGCGTCCTTGCGCGGAGCAGCTTGCGATTCGGATTTTGTCGCTTGCCCATTCTCCAATTCTTGATCGCTGTTTGAGGACTTGAGTTCCTCAGTCATGACACAACTCCTCCGAAGCCTGTTTTATGGCTTTTATACCTTGGCAGGGAAGTGATCACAAGCCGTTCGCGACACTCTTCGCGGCTGGCGTCCGAAAATATTATCAGTAAGGAATCTTTCGCGAGAGGTTTTGTCGAACTTTTACAAACTTTCGACCGGTGGAATAAATACGGTCGAAGAAAGGTACATATTTCGTCAATACGTATATGTACGCAACGTTATGAGCCAGTCAGGGCAGATGCTTTGTCGATGGCGAATATTTGGAGAAATGTCATGAACTGGGATCAAGTCAAAGGAAACTGGAAACAAGTCAAAGGCACGATTAAAGCTCAATGGGGTCGGTTGACCGACGATGAGCTCGACGAGATTAATGGCGAAAGAGAAAAACTGATAGGCAAGATTCAGGAAAGATACGGGATAGCCCGTGAAGAAGCGGAAAGGCAAGTAGAAGGTATGAAGATGTAAATCGAATACTTGGCTAGCTGACGGTAACGCCGTTTTTCCACGCTCCCCGAGCGCCACCAATCAGGGATGCACCGTCAGCTAGCGCGTCGACTACTTGAATAGAATAAGTGGGGCATTGCCGCTTTTAAGGTAGTTACCTTTTGCTGATAAATTGAAGATATAACTCAAGCCATTTCGGTATCTTCTTGCGTCAATATATTCTAATCACGCAATTTTCATAAGGAGATTGACATGGAAAAAGCCGTATTTTGTGTCGCCAAGACGAGAGAACAAGCCGAGTTGATTATCGATCGTTTGAGGTCCTCGGGATTTTCAAACAACGATATCTCCGTCCTTTTTCCCGATAAGTCCACGACCAAAGATTTCGCCCACGAGCAGCACACCAAGGCGCCGGAGGGAGCTACCGCCGGAGGAGTCGCAGGCATGGGCGTGGGTGCCGTGCTCGGTTGGCTTGCAGAAATCGGCACTATTGCAATACCTGGTGTCGGCCCCTTTATCGCTGCCGGACCTATCGCGGCGGCACTGACTGGCGCAGCTATCGGCGGAGCAACCGGAGGAATCATCGGAGCTCTGGTCGGCATGGGAATTCCGGAGTACGAAGCCAAACGTTACGAGGGCAAGATCAAGAGCGGGAACATTCTGATTTCCGTGCATACCACTGACAGCCACCAAAGGTCCAAAGCCAAAGAGATTTTCGAACAGGCTAATGCGGAAGACATCGCAGTGAGCGGAGAAGCGAGCGTCACCTAACCAGCGGACAACTTCGCTTCGGAGCAAACATCAGGAGACGTATATGCCATGGGACGAATCCAAACTTAATACCCTATTGCGAGACGAAATATCCGCCGTCGAAACCTATCAACAGGCTCTGGATAAATTGCGCAATGAGCCGCAGGTTGGAGAAGTGCAGCAGATTTCTTCGATTTGCGAAGATCATCGAGACTCCGCCAACAAGCTCAGGGAGCGGATCATTCAGTCCGGAGGCAAACCCACGGAGGACTCCGGAGCCTGGGGAACCTGGTCCAAAATGGTCATGGGCGGCGCCAAATTATTGGGTGATAAGGCGGCTCTCACCGCCCTCCGCCAAGGAGAGGAAAACGGTATTCAGGATTATCAGGAAGCCCTGCTGGATGCGGATATTCCGGCCGATGTCCGAAACTTGATTCAAACCACGCTGTTGCCGAGACAACAGCAACACCTCAACGTTCTGAACAGGCTCATCGGGACCACCTGATCCTGTTGCGGCGCGGCCGCAGAGAGCCGATAGAGAGGGAATCTCGCTGCGGCGCTCTGTCCACCGCGCCTCGTTTGTTTCGGCGATTTATACCGATCTTCGAGTCGGTGCCCGGCTGGAATGAGAGGACGTTTCCATGCGATTGAATATTGCCGACTCCGTGATCGTCATTACCGGAGCGTCCAGCGGCATCGGCAGAGCGACGGCGATGAAGGTCGCCGAACAGCATGGAACGGTCGTGCTGGCGGCCCGCCAAGCGGACGTATTGCACGAAGTGGTGCGGGAATGCGAGCAAATCGGCGGACGCGCGTTGGCGGTAAGGACCGACGTCACCGACGAAGAGCAAGTCAGGCAATTGGCGCGCCGTGCCATCGAGACTTACGGGCGAATCGACGTGTGGGTCAACGATGCCGCCGTTACCATGCTGTCCCGGTTCGAGGACGCGCCTGCGGATGCATTTAGACGCGTCATCGAAACCAACTTCTTCGGTTATGTTCACGGTGCACGGGCGGTTCTGCCCTATTTCCACAAGCAAGGATACGGTGTATTGGTCAACGTGGCGTCGGTAGTGGGGAAAGTGGCGGCGCCGTATGCCAGCGCGTATGTCGCCAGCAAGTTCGCCATCACCGGATTCTCGGAAAGCTTGCGCATGGAGCTTCGCGATACGCCCGACATTCACGTGTGCACCATTCTGCCTGCAACCATCGATACCCCGTTGTTCCAACATGCCGCCAACTACTCCGGAAAAGCGGTTCAGGCGATGCCGCCGGTTTATGCGCCCGAAGACGTAGCGGAGGCGATCTTGGAGACGATTCGCCATCCGAAGAGGGAGGTCACCGTGGGCAACGCGGGGCGCATGATCGCCATGTGGAATCTTGCGCCGCCGCTGGCGGAACGGATGGTGGCAAGAAAGGTGGAGCGACGTCACTTTCAAGACCGGCCCGGACCGGATTCGCCCGGAAACCTTTTCGAACCCATGCCCGAATTCGACACCGTGCGCGGCGGCTGGCTGGAACCCCATCAACAACGCTATCGAAAGACGGCCTGGACTGCGGGCACCTTGGCCCTGCTCGCCGGTCTTGGCGCGGCGCTTTACCTGAACTCCTCCAGACGCTCGACGCCACGAACTGCCGAAGCCGGCAACGTTCTACCGAATCCCGATAAATAGCCTGAACCTCTCCCGGAGGCGGGGTCTCATTCGGAAATAGATGTCCGCACGTACGAGCCATCGTTACCTCGACATCAGGGATATTCAATCCCTATCAATGGTCTTAAACCTATATCAAGACTCGGTATCGAGGCGGGCCTCGGTTTAACCATCATTGGAGATCGGCAACTTAGCTTTGTATTTTTAGTCTTTTTCCCAACTTGTTGTAGACAAGAGACAAAACAACAGGCCGCCTGTTGTTCATAAGGGCAATATATTCGTTCTTATACTATTCCATATCACCCTTCAAGTACGTATTCGCCAGCCGCTTTAGACCATCTTCTTAAAAACATTCATAACCTGGTCTTATTTACCTTCTCACAGATCGTCAAGGTATTTAGATCGATTTGCCAAAAGGAATATACCAGCAGTTCTAGTTTATCGGAAAACCATGATTTTTAACTAAGAATACGAATTAATACGACTGTTTTTTCCTGGTATCTCGAAGAATAATTTGTCAATTATCAACCATCAGAAGGCGAGGTGATGTCATGGCTAACGTAGATACTGATTTAGATAGCACCAAACCTGCCTCCTCGACTCAGTCCGGTACTGGAATGGGTACCACAGGCAGCGCGGAAATGCGTTCGTCGGATATTAAGACCGAAGCCAAGGAAGTAGCCGGCGAAATCAAGCACGAAATGCAACGGCTGAAGGAAGAAGCCAAGCAAAGAGGTGAATCATTGTTCAGGGGTCAGCGCAACGCCGCGGCCTCGGAAGTCGGCGGCATGGCGGAAGCCTTGCATCGAACCGCTCAACAGTTGAACGAGCGGGAACAAGGTACGACCGCCCGCTATGTCGATCGTGCGGCGGGAGCTCTCGACAGAATGGTCGATACCATTCGCGAAGGAGATCTTCGCACCATGATGAGAAAGACGGAGGACTTCGCCCGCCGAAATCCGGGGGTCTTCTTCGGTGGAAGCGTACTCGTGGGTTTCATGCTTTCACGATTTCTCAAGAGCTCGGCAGAACGGAGAGAAACCGAGCCGGCGTATGGCTCCACGGAGCGCGTGGGAACCGAAACCCGATATACCCACTGAGGTTTCCGATTCCAAAAGGGCTACATATCCGACACGCGAAACATCCGGCGTCAAAGGCGCCGGCACAACCATTTATGAGAGGAGTGCTGTCATGCAACCAGATGAAGTTACAGGCAAGAAGGATTCTTCGCTTGCCGGACTCCTAACGGACTTTACGCGGGAGTTGTCGACTCTCGTCCGTCAAGAGGGACAATTGATGAAGGCGGAGCTTTCCGAGAAAGTGTCGGAAGCAGGTGCCGGGGTCGGCTCGCTGACGGTGGGCGGTGCGATCGTGTTTGCAGGGTTTTTGACTCTCTTGCTCGCAGCGGTCGCCGCCCTCAACGACATCATGGGAGCCGTCGCTGTCGACAACCCGTGGCTGTCGCCGCTGATCGTCGGATCGATCGTTCTCATCATCGGCTTGGTATTGCTGCAAAAAGGCCGCAGCAATCTCAAGGCGAAAAACTTGATGCCAAAGAAGTCCGGCGAGTCACTCCGCAGAGATTCGGAAGTTTTGCGTGAGCATATCAAGTAACTCGTCATCGTTAAGAAAAGAGAACCGCTCGGACGAGCGAGGAACCATATGCCTACCCTAATCGGAAATGAGGAATCCTTCATCGAAACGCTCTGCAATTTGATCGAGCTCGACTTCGATGCCGTCGCCGCATACGAAGCCGCCATTAAAAGGATCGACGATGGTGCCGTCGGTGATCGGCTCGGTGAATTCATGAGCGATCACCAGCGCCATATCCAGGAACTGAGTCGCATCGTACGCGATCTTGGCCAAATGCCGCCTACCGAGGCCGACTTCAAAGCCGTTTTGACGCAAGGCAAGGTCATCATCGGCAACATTGCCGGCGATAAAGGCATTCTCCAGGCCATGAAATCCAATGAGGACGACACCAACCAGGCGTACAGCCAGGCACTCCAGCGGACCGATATCTTGCCTCAAGCCCGTCCGCTGCTGGAGCGCAATCTGGCGGACGAACGGAGGCACCGGGCCTGGATCGAAGAGCGATTGACACTGATGTGACCGTATTTCGATGGCGATTAATGGGTAGTCCGACTGTTTTGAGGACATCCTATCAGCATAGTTCTAAAGAGCGTCCCCCCAGGCTACGACTGGGACGGGTGCTCTCTAGCAAGCATAGTGGAGAATGTTATGGCTACATATGACGAGACCAGAAGTCCCGAACAAATCGAAACCGATATCGAACGGACACGAAGCCAGATGGCGGAGACTCTGGACACGATTCAAGAGCGATTTTCGCCCGGACAGCTCCTGGATCAAGCCTTGAACTATCTGGACGAGAAGCAGATAAACGAAAATTTGCGACGGTTCGGCACCAGTGCCGGGACTGTCGTCAAGGAAAATCCGATTCCGATGACTCTGCTCGGCGCCGGGCTCGCTTGGCTGGCGCTGTCGGGCCGAACCAAAGGCAAAGGCGGCCGATCCGTTTCTGGGCTCATGAAGCCTTCTCACGGCATGGAAAGTCTGCATAGCAGCCATGGCGAGATAGAACGGTCCGTTTCCCACGGCATGGGCGGAACCAAGGGCGAAGGCGCCATGAGCGAAAAGCTTGGACACGCCAAAGGCAGAGTATCGGAGACCGTCGGCCATGTCCGGGAAACGCTCGGCGAAAAGGCGAGCCATGTTCGGCACTCCGTCGGCGACACCATGAGCAGCGTCCGCGAAAAAGCCGGAGAAGTCTCTCACAGAGCGCAGGATCAGGCGGTACGACTCGGCCATGCGGCCCAAGACCAGTATCAGCACATCGTTCAGGAACAACCCTTGGTCCTGGGCGTGTTGGGGATCGCCATCGGAGCGGCGCTCGGTGCCGCCGTGCCCCGCACACGCATGGAAGACGAAATGATGGGAGAGACGAGAGACCGATTGGCGCGTCAAGCTCGCGAAACCGGCCGGGAAATCATGCATGAGGGCGCCGTCGAAGCCGAACGCGAACCGGCTACCGCCGGCCCGATGCACGAGGGTCCGACCGAAGCCGAGAGCAGCCCGATTACGGCTGGCTCGAGTTCGGGCGAAATACTTCATGGCATGGAAAGCGGCGAAACCGGCATCGGCACCGGTGGAACTACGGTGGGAGGCACCACGGCCGGCGGTACGACCACCGAAGGTATGGGCGGAGTTACACGAGCCACGGGAGGTGAGGCAGCCGCCGCCGAATCCATGAAAGGCGTGCCACCGATGGGCGAGCGCCGCGGAGGCGTAAGCGACCGCCGCAAGGGATTCTTGGCCGAGACGATCGGAAACGTCACGCGAGTACCGCCTGCCGGAGAGCGGCGGCACGGCATGCCCGATCGCCGGATGTCCGGCTCCATGAGCCGAGGACCCGGCTACGAGTCTCCGAACACGCCGTAAGCGACGGTCCTCAAGCCGGTTAACCGTTGGAAAAACGCCATGGCGCGCTCGACGCGTCATGGCGAATTCGCATAAAAAGCGACGACGGAGCGCGCCATGAACGACGGCGTCGAGATTGCACAGTCGATGCCGTCTCCGCGCCGGAAATCGCTTTTCCCGAATCAGTCAGGGAGGTCTTCCCAATGCCCACATCGACTGACGCTTCCGCTTACAACGACCGAGGCCGCTCGGCAGTGCGTCCTTGGGATATCCCGCTCGCAGGCTGGCGGGACATTGCCTACCGTGTCAAGAACGAGGTCGTCCACGACAATATTTCGATCGTCGCGGCCGGCGTAGCGTTCTATGCCCTGCTGGCGATCTTCCCCGCCTTGGCGGCAATGATCGGCCTGTACGGTCTGGTCGCCGATCCCGCCGACGTTCAGAAAGAGATCGAAGCGCTGGCGAACATCGTCCCTGCGGAGGCCCATGCGCTGCTGAGCCGGCAGTTGAACGACATCGCCAGTCATGCCAACACAGCGCTGAGCTTAAGTGTCCTCATCGGTTTAGCGGTGGCGATCTGGAGCGCTACAAAGGGCATCACCTCCCTGATCACCGCGCTGAACATCGTCTACAACGAGCAGGAGAAAAGGAGCTTCTTGAAATTGAACGGCTTGGCTCTAGCCTTCACCTTCGGCGGAATCCTCTTCGCCCTGGTCGCCATGGGCCTCATTGCCGGCTTGCCTGCTTTTCTGAGCTTTACCGGCCTCCGCGGATTTCTGTCATTCCTGTTTTCTCTCCTGCGTTGGCCGCTTCTGGCGCTGGCTTTCATCTTCGGTTTGGCCGTCGTCTACCATTACGGCCCTTGCCGCAATGCGCCCCGCTGGCAATGGATCAGCCCCGGTGCCGTGCTGGCGGTAGTGTTGTGGCTGATCGGTTCGGGGCTGTTTTCTTTTTATGTGTCCAATTTCGGAAACTACAACGAAACCTACGGTTCGGTCGGCGCCATCGTCATTCTGCTCACTTGGTTTTACCTCACGGCTTACGTGGTGCTCCTGGGCGCCGAGCTCAACGCCGAAATGGAGCATCAAACCAAGGAGGACACCACCATAGGCGAACCCGAGCCTTTGGGCGAACGTCGTGCATACGTGGCCGACACCATCGGCAAAGCCTATGGGGACAAAGGAAGGGACAACACGGACGATTCGAGGCAACATCCGAGACGATGAGGCCTGCATTCGCAGCGGCGACTCACGTCCGGTCAATCACTGGAGCGCAGGAAAACGGTATGAACAAACAGGTACGAGATGTTATGACCAAGGGCGCCGAGTGCATCGGCGAGCACGAAACCATCATCGAAGCCGCGAAGCGAATGGAACTGCTCGACATCGGCTCACTCCCTATTTGCGGCGACGACAAGCGCCTCAAGGGCATGCTGACGGACCGCGACATCGTGGTGAAGGTTCTGGCCGCAGATCGGGATCCTTCAACGACTACCGCGGGCGAAGTCGCTCAGGGCACTCCCGTCATGGTCTATGCCAGCGACTCCATCGACGATGCGCTGCGCAAGATGATCGATCATAAAGTCAGGCGCTTGCCGGTCATCGAGGAGCACAAGCTGGTCGGCGTCGTGAGCCAAGGCGACTTGGCCACGAGCATAGACACCTCCAAGGTAGGGGACTTGGTCAGGGCGATTTCCGCCGCGCCCTAAAGCGACCCGTCGAAGCACGGAGGGCGATGCCGTTGGATTCAAGGTCGGTATCGCCGGATCGATAGCAAACGGACCTCGAGTCGCCCCGTTCCCGACATTGCAGTCGGCAAAGGATTGCCGACCTACGAACTCAGGCAATCACTCCGGGTAGGTCGGGAATCCTTTCCCGACATCACGGATTGCTCGGCAAACGATGGCCGACCGACGACCACTCGGTTCGGCCTGCCTTTTGAATAGGCGGGACGTTTTCCAGTGCATGGCGCGAGACCGGCGTGAAGACCGCATTAACTCAACCGGCGCGAACATTCCCTCCCAATAAGGTCAGCACTTCGCCCGTCACGTAACTCGAATCCGCCTCGGACGCGAAATACACGTAAGCCGGCGATATTTCCTCAGGCTGGGCCGGTCGCTGAAACTTGGTCTGCATGCCGAATTTGGCGACTTTTTCGGCCGGCTGATCGGCGGGATTCAGAGGCGTCCAAACCGGCCCCGGAGCGACGCAGTTCACCCGGATACGCGATTCCGCCAGATTCTGCGCCAGCGACTTGGTGAAAGCGATGATCGCGCCTTTGGTCGCCGAGTAATCCAGAAGTCCGGCATTGCCTTCCAGACCGGTGATCGATCCCGTGTTGATGATGGCATCGCCGCCCTTGAGGTGAGGCAGCGCCGCCTTGGTCATATGGAAATAACCGTAGATGTTGGTCTTGAACGTCAGATCCCACTGCTCCTCGGAAATCTCGGCGAGGCTGTCGCAGTGTTTCTGATAGGCTGCGTTATTCACCAGAATGTTCAGTTTGCCGAACGACTGAACGGTTCTTTCCACCGCCTGTCGGCAAAACAACGAGTTCTTGATGTCGCCGCAAATGACGAGAGCCTTACGCCCTTCCGCTTCGACCGCCTGCTTGGTTTCCTCGGCGTCCGAATGCGCCTCGTGATAAACGATGGCGACATCCGCTCCCTCCCGAGCGAACAGCACGGCGACGGACCGGCCTATTCCCGAATCTCCCCCCGTCACCAGCGCGACCTTGTCCTTGAGCTTGCCCGCTCCTTTGTAGAGCGGCGCCGAATATCTCGGCCGGGGCTCCAGCTCGGATTCCAGCTCCGGCCGCTCCAGATGTTGTTCCGGAAACGGCGGTTTCGGTTCTTGCAACTCGCCCGTCATACGCTTGCTCCTTTGCCTGATATCGGCCCGTGTTCGCCCGGACTCAAACCGAGAACATCAACCTCAAATGTAAATATTCGACTCCGAGCGTCGCTTGTTTATCCGGCATTTCGGCGAAGACCGTCGATAGATCATGGCGATAGATATCCCGGTGACGAAACGCACGACCGATAGACACTGCCGCTACCGAAGTCGAGCATCAACTTAGATGTCATTGAACTTTTGACAAACAGCACGGACCAAAATATCAGTAGCCGGTAATACGCCTGGGACATGGATAGTTTTAAGCTTTCAGCAGGGAAGGGTCATCCGCAAGCTTTCAGTTACCCAGTCAAACCATAAACAGACCGCAAGGAATGCGACGCCTTTTGCTGCCCAATTAAGCAACTGCTGCGGTGGGTTTATCCGCTGCCGAACAGTATCGAGCACAGCCGTGTGCTACCGGAATGGACAACGACGCATAAGGCAAATCCGCAAAACGGTCCGCTGATCCCGAAGTCGGCAGGTCATTCGTCCAAGAACGTCAAGGATGCACTCTAAAAGCGGAGATCATGGATATGACAGAGAGTGGAAGGAAACACGTTGTCGTGACCGGCGGAGCCGGGTTTCTGGGAACGAATCTCTGCCGCTGGTTGCTTATGCAAGGTCATGCGGTCACCTGCATCGACAACTTTCGAACCGGAGGCGAGGAGATTCTCCTCGGACTCAAGGACCTGGGTGCTTTGGAAATCATCAATCAGGACATTACCCTGCCGCTGCACGTCGAAAACGTAGACGAAATCTATAACCTCGCCTGCTCCGCCTCGCCGGTCCACTATCAGGCCGATCCGGTCCACACCTTGAAGACCTGCGTGCAGGGCTCGTTCAATCTCCTGGAAATGGCCCGTTACTCGAAAGCCAAGATATTCCAGGCGTCGACCAGCGAAGTTTACGGCGATCCGGAAACCCATCCTCAACATGAAGCTTATCGCGGCTCGGTCAACCCCGTGGGGCCGCGGGCCTGTTACGACGAGGGCAAACGCTGCGCCGAAACCTTGTTTCTCAACTATTACCGGCAGCACACGGTGCGCGTCAAAGTCGGCCGCATCTTCAATACCTATGGACCCTATATGCGGCTCAACGACGGCCGCGTGGTTCCGAACCTGATCGGGCAAGCGCTCCGGAACCGTCCGCTGACCATCTATGGCGACGGCAACCAGACGCGTTCCTTCTGCTATGTCGACGACTTGATCGAGGCGATGCAGCGCTTCATGGCGACGTCCGACGATGTGCCGGGCCCTCTCAATCTGGGCAACCCGGCCGAAATCACCATGCTCGAACTGGCCGACACTATCATCGATCTGACCGGCTCGCGTTCGAAAATCACCTTCCGGCCGCTGCCGGTGGACGATCCCATCCGGCGCTGTCCGGACATCAGCCACGCCCGCGAAAAACTCGGCTGGACGCCATCCACGTCTCTCGTCGACGGCTTAAAACGCACCATAGACTATTTCGAGAGCACCTTGACGGCGAAGGGACATACGTCCTCGAAAGCCATGACCGGAAGCTGATTCCGTTCCGGCCCCCGGCCGGCGATACGGGTTCGTAGGTCGGCAATCCTTTGCCGACAACACGTCTCGACGACACCGGAGCATCACCGAAACGATGGATCGACAGGAGTGACCATGGAAAGGATCTTGATTACCGGAGGAGCAGGGTTCATCGGCTCGCACCTTGCCGATGGGTTGATCGACCAAGGCTACCGGGTCCGGGTGCTCGACACTCTCAGCGAGCAAGTCCACGGCGATAACCGACAGCCGCCGCAATACCTCAATCCCGCGGTCGAATTCATGCACGGCGACGTGTGCGATGCCGGCGCAGTCCGAGAGGCGCTACGGAACGTGGACGCCGTGTTCCACTTTGCCGCCGCGGTCGGTGTGGGCCAAAGCATGTATCAGATCGAGCGATACACCGACATCAATAACCGCGGCACCGCCGTGCTGCTGCAATCTCTGATCGAACAACCGGTGAAAAAGCTGGCCGTGGCGTCCAGTATGAGCGTTTACGGCGAAGGACTTTACCGGACCACCAGTGGTCAGACCTGCGCCCCCCCGGAACGGCCGCTGACGCAGCTTCAGCACGGCCAGTGGGAACTGACCGACAACAACGGCGATCCGCTGCAACCCCTGCCCACGCCGGAATCGAAGACGACCTCGCCCGCATCGGTCTACGCCTTGTCGAAATACGACCAGGAGCGTTTATGCCTGCTGGTCGGCCAAGCCTACAACATTCCGGCCGTCGCGCTCCGCTTCTTCAACGTTTACGGGACCCGGCAGGCCTTGTCCAACCCTTACACCGGCGTGCTCGCCATCTTCGCCTCGCGTTATCTCAACGGCAACAGCCCGTCGATCTTCGAGGACGGCGAACAAAGACGCGATTTCGTGAATATCCGGGACGTGGTGCAGGCCTGTGTGCTCGCGCTCGAGCGCGACGAGGCCGCCGGTCGGGCACTCAATGTCGGCAGCGGCCGCAGCTATACGGTGCGCGAGATTGCCGAGCAGATGGGTCGGTTGCTCGGCAGGGAAGAGATTCGGCCGGTAATCACCGAGCAATACCGGGTCGGCGATATCCGCCACTGCTTCGCCGATATCGGCGAGGCCCAAAACATCCTCGGCTATCGCCCCCGTATCGAGCTGGAAGACGGCATGGCCGAACTGGCGGAATGGCTGCAAACCCAGCCCGCTTTCGACCGGTTCGAGGCGGCGAACGAGGAACTTTCGCAGCGGGGACTGCGGCTATGAACGACAAGCACCAAACGTTGAATCCGAAACAAGGTTTTACCGGAAACGACCTGAGGCCGGTGCTGATCACCGGCGGAGCGGGGTTCGTCGGGACCAATCTCGCGGATCGTCTGCTCGACGACGGCATTCCGGTGCTGATCTTCGACAATCTGGGCCGGCCGGGCGTCGAGCGCAATCTCGAGTGGCTCCGCTCCACCCATGGTAACCGGGTCCAGGTCGACATCGCCGATATCCGGGATTTTCACGCGGTCCGGAACGCCGTGCACCGGGCCCGGCAGGTATTCCACTTCGCCGCGCAGGTGGCGGTCACCACCAGCATCGAAAATCCGGCCGCCGATTTCGAGGTAAACCTCCGCGGCACGCTCAACATACTCGAAGGCTTGCGCTCGGCCTCGAATCCGCCGCCGCTGGTTTACACCTCGACCAACAAGGTGTACGGCGATCTCGGCGATCTCGGCGTACGCCGCCAGGGCGATCGCTATATGCCGCGCGACGAGGAAACCGCCCGAAACGGTGTCGGCGAAGACCGGCCCCTGGATTTTCATAGCCCCTATGGATGCTCGAAAGGCGGAGCCGACCAATACGTCCTCGACTATGCGCGCAGCTACGGGCTGCCTACGGCCGTGTTCCGCATGAGCTGCATCTACGGGCCGCACCAGTACGGCACCGAGGATCAGGGCTGGGTGGCTCACTTTCTGATTCGAGCCTTGCAGGATCGGCCGATTACCATCTACGGCGATGGCCTTCAGGTCCGGGATGTGCTGTTCGTCGAAGACTTGGTAAGAGCCTTGCGGCTCGCCGGAGACAACATCGGCCGGCTGCGCGGACAGGCCTTCAATGTCGGCGGCGGACCGGCCAGGACGACCAGCCTGATCGAACTGGTGGACCTCATCGAGGAACTGCACGGCCGCCGGCCTGAGCTGGCATTCGCGCCGTGGCGCACCGGCGATCAGAAGTACTACGTCTCCGACATCCGAAAGCTGGACCGCGCCATCGGCTGGCGACCGGAAACCGCCGTGCGCGACGGGGTGGCGGCGACATACGAATGGTTACTAATGTACTCGGACCAAAAGACGCGGTACAACCCCGGCAAGACAGCGGCAGTGCGGTCGAAGGGACTAAAAGGAAGCTTTGATTACGAATGGCCGGGAAAGTAAAGCCACAAACACTCCCTCTCCCTCTGGGAAAAATCGGCAGGGCGAGGCGCAACGCGACGAGCGGGCAGGCCTGGGATGGGCTGCCCCGGACTCGCGAGCGAAGCGGGACAGCGTAGCGTGGCGAGGCCGATTTGCACGCGCGAGCTCCGCTTGCGGCTCCGCATAGGGAATGTGCGGAGTGATTGGGCTAGGGTGCGGGTGAGTTGAATAGGGCTTAACTTTACGCAACTTTATTTACGCGCAGTAAATCTCTGTTCGGAGTAAAAAACTTGCGTAATTGACTGACTTAAAGGGTCCTCGCCCAACCCTCTCCCGGAGAGTAGAGGTATCTGTACAAATCGTCACCCCGGCATGGATTGCCGGGGTCCAGAGGCTAAGGACGGCAACGGCCTCTCACATCCATGTGTTCTGGATTCCGGCATCCAATCGCAAACGGTTGCTTTAGTCGCAACCCTTCCCTGCCGGAATGACGGTTTTGCGGACTTGTGTAGATACCTTTGGTCAGAGGGAGATGGCTTTTTTCAAAGCTTTACTTATTAATCAGGCCCGTAAATACCCTCCTGGTATTTCGGGCCGCCGCCCAGGCCCGGTACACGCCCGGCCTGAGCTCACGCGGCTTGTCGCCGCGCCGGGGCATCCCTGCCCCGGATCAACCCGGCCTATATTTATAGGCCGGGTTAATAACACGACAGTTAGCACTGGACACCCCTTGGAATCCGACCGATGCGTGGAATCCGAGAGTGCTTAAACAGGGAACGATAGCGAAGCGGTCAGCAGCATGAACATCTGATCTCTTGCCGGCCGATGCCCGTTTCCGGAACGGGACAATCTCAGCACGGATGGCTGAGCACAAGGAGGACATCAACGCGTGAGACCGGCAACGGAACAAGCTCCCTTACAGGCAACCGTCGCCCAGATTCGCTGCTTGGCGGCGGTTTTCAGAGGACCGAAGGACCTTCGAGTAATGCCCGTCTCGGTGCCCCCACCGGGTCCTGGGCAGGTGCGCGTCAAGCTGGAAGGCTGCGGCGTCTGCGGTTCGAATCTTCCGGTCTGGGAAGGACGCCCCTGGTTCGACTACCCCTTCCCGCCCGGCGCCCCCGGACACGAAGGCTGGGGCCGCGTCGAGGCAGTGGGCGCGGACGTCGAGCGTCCGGCGGTGGGCACTCGGGTAGCGGTTTTGTCCTATCACGCCTACGCCGGATACGATCTGGTCGAAGCCGGCGCCGCCATTCCTCTTCCCGCCGTGCTCGACGACCAGATCTTCCCAGGCGAACCCCTGGCTTGCGCGATGAACGTGTTTCACCGCAGCGGCATCAAGTCCGGAGAAACGGTCGCCATCGTCGGCATCGGGTTTCTGGGCGCCCTGCTCGTCGGCCTGTCGGCCAAGGCCGGAGCCCGCGTGATCGCACTGTCCCGCCGTCCCTACGCACTCGATGTCGCACGCCGCCAAGGCGCCGACGAAACCCTGTCGATCGGTGATTTTCAGGCTGCCGTCGACCGCGTCAAAGCACTGACCGGGGATGTCGGCTGCGACTGCGTGATCGAGGTCGGGGGAGAACAGTACACCCTGGATCTGGCCACCGAATTGACCCGAGTACGGGGTCGCTTGGTGATCGCCGGCTACCATCAGGACGGGCCGCGCCAGGTGAACATGCAATTGTGGAACTGGCGCGGCCTGGACGTCATCAACGCCCACGAACGCGACCCGCAGCGATACGCCGACGGTCTGCACGCCGCGATCGCGGCTGTGGCCACCGGACGCATCGATCCGTCGCCGCTTTACACCCACCGATTCGCCCTCAAGGAGCTGCCCCAGGCTTTCGAGCTGATGCGGTCGCGCCCGGATGGCTTTCTGAAAGCGGTGGTGCTGCTATGAGCGCGACTCCGGTACAAAACGCGACTACGGAAGTTCGGCCGAACCGTCCGCGGCTGGGCTTTCTCGGCGTCGGCTGGATCGGCCGCAACCGGATGGCCGCCCTGGCGGAAGATGGTTGCGCCGAGATCGTCGCCCTCGCCGATCCGTCCCCGGAAGCCCTGAAGGAAGCGTCGCACCTCGCGCCCGGAGCCGCCCTGAGCGAACGTCCGGAGAGCCTCTTCGAGAACTCTGTGGACGGGATAGTCATTGCCACGCCCAGCGCCGCTCACGCCCGGCAAGCGATGGCCGCTCTCGAAAGAGGCCTTGCGGTGTTCTGCCAAAAACCGCTGGCCAGGACCCGGCAGGAAACGCGAAGCATCGTCGATGCGGCGCGCCGTGCGGACAGGCTGTTGGGCGTGGATTTGAGCTACCGCTACGTACGCGGCATGGCGGAAATTCGCGACGCCATCCGCCGGGGCGATCTGGGCGAAATCTATGCCGTGGACCTGACCTTCCACAACGCCTATGGCCCGGACAAGCCGTGGTTCTACGACCTCGCCCTGGCGGGCGGCGGCTGCGTCATGGATCTGGGCGTCCACCTCGTGGATCTGGCGCTGTGGATGCTGGATTTTCCGGACGTCACCGAGGTCGTCAGCCGCCTGTACGCCCGCGGGAGGCTCCTGGCAAAACCGGCTGCCGAGATCGAAGACTATGCCGTCGCGGAGATCGGATTCCGAGGCGGCGCCGTCGCTCGCATCGCCTGTTCCTGGCGGCTTTCGGCCGGCCGCGATGCGGCGATCGATTTCTCTTTCCACGGCACCGGGGGCGGGGCCGCGCTCCGCAATGTCGACGGCTCCTTCTACGACTTCATCGTCGAACGCTTCCACGGAACCCGGCGCGAAGCCGTCGCCAGCCCTCCCGACCCCTGGGGCGGGAGGGCGCTCATCGATTGGACACGGAGGCTCGGCCAAGAAGGGCGCTTCGCCCCGGAAGCCCGGCAGTTCGTCGAAATCGCAACCGTACTCGACAGGATCTACGGACGATGAAAATCCTCATGACGGCCGACACGATCGGAGGCGTCTGGCGGTACGCGCTGGAGCTGGCCCGCGGATTGGAAGCTTTCGGGGCGGACATCGTGCTGGCCACGATGGGCGCCCCCCTGTCCGCCGAACAGCGGCGCGAAGCCGCGGCCCTTCACCATGTCCGGGTGGCCGAGAGCCGCTACAAACTGGTCTGGATGGACGATCCCTGGGAGGATCTCGAAGCAGCCGGCCGGTGGCTGCTGAAGCTGGCGAAGGACGCCAATCCGTCGCTGATTCATTTGAACGATTACCCCCACGGCCATCTGGCCTGGCCGGCTCCGGTCCTGATGGTCGGCCACTCCTGCGTGCTGTCGTGGTGGCAAGCGGTATATGGCGAGCCGGCGCCGAAGCGCCTGGACCGCTATCGGGACGTCGTTCGAACCGGGCTGCGGGCGGCGGACTGCCTGGTCGCACCGACCGCGGCCATGCTCGCCGAATTGCGCAGGCTGTACGGTCCTTTGCCGACAGCCCGCGTGATCTCCAATGGGCGCGCCGGCCAGCCCGAGAGCAACAAAAAGCCCTTTATCCTCTCGGCCGGCCGATTATGGGACCCGGCCAAGAATATCGCCGCTCTCGCCCGAATCGCCCCGCGCCTGTCATGGCCCGTCTACATCGCCGGCGAAGCCCGACATCCCGACGGCGGAACGTCCGACTTCGCGGACACCCATTGCCTCGGGCGGCTTTCTCCCGAGCAACTCGCGAACTGGTTCGCCCATGCCGCTATCTACGCCCTGCCCGCCCGCTACGAACCATTCGGTTTATCGGCGCTGGAAGCGGCCTCGGCGGGATGCGCCCTGGTGCTCGGCGACATCCCCAGCCTTCGCGAAATCTGGCAGGACGCTGCCTTATTCGTATCGCCGAACGATACCGAGCAACTCCGCTCGACGCTTCAGGAACTGATCGACCGGCCGGACCTGCGGCACGACTGGGCGGCCAAGGCCCGGATCAGAGCGGCCTGGTTCACGCCGGAACGGATGGCCGCCGCGTACTGGAATGCTTATCACGATTTGATCGCCGACCGACGGACGACCAAACGCCGGGCCGGCAAGACGACGAACGTCTCTTTTCACTCGCAAACGGCATCGCCGGGAGCGCCGGTGCGACCCGATCGCCACGTCTAACTAAAACAATGGAATCTTAGAATGAAATTTGTCCTCTTCTATCACTCTCTGATCTCCGACTGGAACCACGGCAATGCCCATTTCCTGCGGGGCATCGCCACCGAACTGCTGCAGCGCGGCCACCGCGTCGAGGTTTACGAACCGACCGACGGCTGGAGTCTTCAGAACCTCCGCGCCGAGCGGCTTCCCGGCTCGCTGATGGGCTTTTTCGAGGCCTATCCACAGCTGCTCAGCCGCTTTTATAACGTCGACGATATCGACATCGGCGCCGTTCTGGCGGATGCCGACGTGGTCATCGTGCATGAGTGGAACGATCCCGCTTTGGTCAAAAAGATCGGACGCCATCGCGCCCGATCGGGGCACTACGTCTTGCTGTTCCACGACACCCATCATCGGGCGGTGACCGATCCCGAATCGATCGCCCGATACGATCTGGAACACTACGACGGGGTGCTGGCCTTCGGCAAGGTACTGCGCGACATCTATTTGGACCGGGGCTGGGCCTCGCGGGCCTGGACCTGGCACGAGGCCGCCGATACCCGCGTATTCCGTCCGATGCCGCGCGAGCCCGAGGAAGGAGATTTGATCTGGATAGGCAACTGGGGCGACGACGAGCGCACCCGCGAGCTCAAGGAATTTCTCATCGATCCGGTCAAGACGCTCAAGCTGAGGACGCGCATTTACGGCGTGCGCTACCCGGCACGGGCGCTCGGCGTCTTGTCCGACGCCGGAATCGAATACGGCGGATGGCTGCCGAATTATGAGGTTCCCCGAATGTTCGCCCGTTTCAAGGTGACGGTTCACATTCCGCGGCGGCCTTATCGCAGGGCGCTGCCGGGCATACCCACGATACGCCCCTTCGAAGCGCTGGCCTGCGGCATTCCGCTGGTCAGCGCGCCCTGGGACGATGTCGAGGGCTTGTTTACGCCCGGCCGGGATTTCCTGGTCGCCCGCACCCGTCACGAAATGGAGGAAGCCGTCGCAGCGGTTCTGCACGACCGCAAATTCGCGCAGAGTCTGGCCGCGCAGGGACGCGCCACCATACTCAGACGCCACACCTGCGCGCACCGAATCGACGAGCTGTTGGACATCTGCCGCGAACTGCGCCTGTCCCGCTCCGCGGAACACAAATCGAGGAAAGAACCCGCTGTCACATAGGAGACGTCTTCATGAAACACCGGCCGCAAGTCGCATTCTTCGGCTCCAGTCTGGTCTCGTCCTACTGGAACGGCGCGGCCACGTACTACCGCGGACTGATTCGCGCCTTGAGCGTGCTGGGGTACCGCACCACCTTCTACGAGCCGGATGCCTTCGAGCGGCAGCAGCATCGCGATATGGCCAATCCGACCTGGGCCAACGTCGTGGTTTATCCAGCCACGGAACAGGGCGTTTCGAAAGCGCTGGAAGCCGCCCGGCAGGCGGATATCCTGGTCAAGGCAAGCGGCGTCGGCGTGTTCGACGACTGGCTGGAACGCGAAATTCCGGGCCTTCGGGCGCCAAACCGAATGGTCATCTATTGGGACGTCGATGCCCCGGCCACCTTGGAGCGGGTTCACCAGAATCCCAACGATCCGTTCCGTACCCTGATTCCCCATTACGACCTGATCCTGACCTACGGCGGCGGACCGCCTGTCGTAGAGGCTTACCGGGCACTGGCCGCACGCGATTGCGTGCCGGTCTATAACGCGCTGGACCCGGCCATTCATTATCCCGTGACACCGGATCCCCGGTTTGCCGCCACTTTGGGATTTCTCGGAAACCGCCTCCCGGACCGGGAAACGCGGGTGCACGAATTCTTCTTCAGTCCCGCGGCGAAACTCCCGAAAGCCGATTTCCTGCTCGGCGGAAACGGGTGGGAATGCAACATACCGGAACTCCCCAATCTCCGCTATCTCGGCCATGTATATGCCCAGGATCACAACGCGTTCAATTGCAGCTCGCGCATGGTCCTCAACATCAACCGCAGCAGCATGGCGCGCTTCGGCTACTCCCCCGCCACCCGAGTATTCGAGGCGGCGGGTGCCGGCGCCTGCATCGTCACCGACGCCTGGGAGGGCATCGAGCAATTTCTGGAACCCGGCCGGGAAATTCTGGTTGCCCGGACCGGGGACGATGTCGTCCGGCATCTTGAAACGACGTCCGAAGAACGTGCTCGGGCGATCGGCGCCGCCGCCATGCGGCGGGTGATCGCGGAGCATACCTATGCGCACCGGGCGGCGCTGGTCCACCGTATTCTGACCGGACTGGCGGATGGCGGCGTTTCGAGCAATACGCCCGCGCCTCGATCCAATGCTGAGGAGAACTCTCTTCCCGATCGGTTCAACCCCTCCTTAAACCCACACACAGGAGCTTGATCATGTCCGAGCCATTGAACATCGTCATACTGGGACTCTCGATTACGTCATCCTGGGGCAATGGCCACGCCACGACTTATCGGGCGCTGGTACACGGCTTGAGCGCGCGCGGCCATAGCGTACTGTTTCTGGAACGCGACCAGCCCTGGTATGCGAAAAACCGCGACCTGCCCAACCCGCCTTACGGCACGACCCGCCTTTATGCCGATCTTGACGAACTGAAAGATCGGTTCACCGACGAGGTGGCGCAAGCCGATCTGGTCATCGTCGGCTCGTACGTTCCGGACGGCGTCGAGGTCGGACAATGGGTGATCGCCACGGCGCGCGGCCTTACCGCTTTCTACGACATCGATACGCCGATCACGCTGGCTAAACTGGTGCACGGCGATTGTGAATATCTGCACCCGGATCTAATCCCCCGCTACGAGCTTTATCTATCCTTCACCGGCGGTCCGCTCCTGTCCTGGCTCAAACGCTCGTACCGCGCTCAACGGGTGGAACCGCTCTACTGCTCGGTAGACCCGGATCTACATTCTTCAGACTTCGGCCCCATCGAGTACGACCTCGGCTACATGGGCACTTACAGCGAAGACCGGCAGCCGGCGGTCGAGGAATTGCTGCTGAAACCCGCGCGTCAGTGGGCACAGGGGCGATTTGCGATCGTCGGAGCGCAATACCCGGAAACGATAGCCTGGCCTCCGAACGTTCACCGCATCGAACACTTGCCGCCCGCCGCTCACCGGCGCTTCTATACCTCGCAGCGTTTCACGCTGAACGTCACCCGCCACGAGATGGTGCGCGCCGGATACTCGCCCAGCGTGCGCCTGTTCGAAGCCGCCGCCTGCGGGACGCCGGTCATCTCGGATCGTTGGCAAGGTCTCAACAGCTTCTTCAAGATCGGTGAAGAAATTCTGGTGGCCGAACGCGCCGAGGACGTTCTGCGTCATCTCCAGGAGACCTCGGATGCCGAACGGACCCGCATCGGCGAGCGGGCGCGTGCCAAGGTGCTTTCGGCCCATACCTCGATTCATCGGGCCATAGAGTTGGAAAACCATGTGCGCCGGGCACGCGGGGGATTCCCTAGACCCCGCATCATTCATAGCTACGGTTAGAACGTTTTTTACTAGGGTGCAGGAACGGGCGGCATACGAAACCGTCACACCCTACACCGAACTAAAAAATGTTCTCGCCGCAAGGCTTCATTACCGAATGATCAATGCCAGGAGGTGTCGTCATGTCGCACGAATCGAAAAAAACGACGAATCACGAGGAGATTCGCCGCTGGGTGGAAGAACGGGGAGGCTGGCCCGCCACCGTTAAGGGTACCGCCGGCAAAGGCGACGAAGCAGGCATCCTGCGCATCCGGTTCACCGAAGGCGGTGAAACGCTGGAGCGGATCTCCTGGGAGGCGTTCTTCGACAAGTTCGAAGAGCAAAAGCTGGCTTTTCTTTATCAGGAAAGAACCCAGAGCGGAGAGGTAAGCCGTTTTTTCAAGCTGGTGCGGCGCGACTGATCGTCGACCCGTAAGACGGAAGAAAATACCTTCCTTTGTCGCCGGCCGCACCGCGCGGAATTGGAATCCCGGACCGGGCAGCAGCCGATAAGGCGGCGGGAACCTGCAAGCGCAACCAGCAGACGGCCCGGTTGACCGAGAGGTTAGGCCACAGATGAATCATCGGTGAGCTCAACGGCGTTTTCGTCGCACCAAAGGCGCAACGCCTTTTCAGTCTCGCGGGATTCGTATTCGTACCAGCGTTCAAGCTGGTTTCGGCTATTCAAGAAATCTTTGAAGCGACCGTAAGCGCCTTTCTTTCGAAAAAACTCGGAAACGGTTTCGTATTCGCCGGGGAGTTCTTGCTCTACGAATGACAATACCAGGTTATGCCCCAAGTCCAGATCGTGCTTGTGAGGAACTTCGACGTACCTGTCTGATGTTTCGAGATCGTCGGGAACTTCTTCTTCGAAGTCGAACTCGGGTGACAAATAGTGAATCGTTCCGGTGTCCCGATCGATGAAGGCCCTGCCGTCAAAGGGCGCGCCGGAACTCACGAATTCGAAGGCATCAAGGAGATCTGAGTATCTGAGCTTTGCGATGGACATATGGTACGTGGCCTCATGTGCCGAACAATCGGCGCTTGGTGACTGGGTCAAGCTTTTGTTGTTTTAACTTCGGCTTGGTTCAGCTAAGTGAACTTCGTCATTTTGCGTAAAAAAATCAAAGCGAATAACCAAAGCGTGGGCCGTTTTGCTAACGTCACCGGTAATCGGGCCGCGTTAGCAGCTCCGGTACACCGCCTCGTTAGGCTGTTTTTCCATCTTAACTGTCATGCCATTTCTTTCTACGACGACAAACCCCATTCGCTCATACAGCCTTTTGGCCGGATTGTCTTCAAAGGTCGTAAGACGAATGCTGACCTTTGAATAAGTAGCAGGTAGACGGTTCAAGAGCTTTGTGCCAATACCTTGGCCCTGCCGGGCAGGGGATAACTGGATGTTGTCGATGTAAATCGATGTGGGTTCTTTGATTACGCTGAGGTAACCAGCTCGTTTACCGGCAATGATCACCATGGTTATGTTCTCAACGACGAATCCGTTACGGAACTCGGTTGAAACCCAGCCTCCCCAGTGTTTACAGAATAAATCATGCATGTTCCTCTTGGTGAGACGGTAACAGTATGCGTAGTCATCAGAAGTAGCAGGTCTAAGTTCGTAATCCATTGTTCACCGCTTATGCCACACAGCCCAATCGTGAATGGGTCAGCTCGTAGGGCGGGTTAGGCGATAGCCGCCGATTCCGCGGCAAGGCGGGTTACGGCTATCGCCTAACCCGCCCTACGGACTGTTTCAGGTAAGCCGGACGGGCATTCATATGGTCACGCCGTTGGCGCCCGGCGCACCAGTCAGAGTTTTTCGCCATCCTGTTAAGCGCCGGAATGCTGAATTGTTCTTGTTACCCGCGTCAAGTCAGAAAAAGCTTACGAACTCGGCCTGATAAGACTGATACGCGATGACCGAAGCGGTTTTCCCGAAGGTTCGGCGTTCTGTGGAAAAGTGGCCGAAGAAGCCAAGGATGGAGCCGGACCGAATTGCAGACCTTTGTTCTGGATGCCGGCATCCAAAACACACGGATGTGATCCGGGCATACGCCGCCCTTGGCTTCTGGATTCCTTTCGAACCGTGCCAATCGCCCGGTGTCTAATTTTTGAGCTGATGAGTGATCGAACGGCGGCGATTGCGGCGCTTTGGGCACCATCGGTAACGACTTATTGAACCCATGCATCGTTCGACCGGTGCATTCCGGACAAACCGAATAGACCAGATCCGAAGGAGTGTGAAATGGCAAGCGTGCACAAATCCATAGAGGTCAACGTGCCGGTAAGAGTTGCGTATAACCAGTGGACCCAGTTCGAGGATTTTCCCAGTTTCATGGAGAACATCGTGGAGGTGCGCCAGATCGACGATAGCCATGTGCATTGGCATGCCGAGATCGGCGGAAAACACAAGGAATGGGACACCGAAATCGTCGAGCAGGTACCGGATCAGCGCATCGCATGGCGTACCACGGCCGGACCGGAGAACCACGGGATCGTGAGTTTCGAGCCGGTGGGCGGCGACCGCACCCGTGTCAGCGTGGATATCGAATATCAGCCCGAGACCACGATGGAGAAGGTCGGCGATATGCTCGGAATGGTGTCTTCCAACGTGGAAGAGGACCTGGAGAACTTCAGGGACTTTCTCGAGTCACGGGGACACGAAACCGGCGCCTGGCGCGGTGAAATCCACTAAAGCGAGGCTCCGAGAGATGGCTGCGGAACACGGCTTGCCGCGTCATCTTTCAAGTCCCGATCGGCCATCGCCTTTTGACTGAAAACCAAAGGAGCGCAGTCCAAGCAAGCCGAGACGAAGCGCTCTCCATTCCAAACCCGCTTTGTCCCCTCTCGCTACGTCCTCCCCAATTCGCCCTCCTGTTTGGCCGAATAAGGAGTTTGGGGAGGGCGGGGCGAGAATGCTTGGCCGTTCCCGGCGAACGGACGCATTTGTCGGCAAGGGATTGTCGATCAACGACAGGTTTGGCCACGACAACCGCGTGCGGGGCGGCCCTCCGCTCCAATCGAGATTTCCCGCTCGCTGGACGGCGGAAATCGTCATCGGTCGAATTTATCAGGCATAATTCCTTTAATAAAACCAGCCCGCGAGAATTCGATGATGCAGATTTTCCGCACCAAAAGAACTACCACGGACGACTTCCAGGACAGTGGACTGAGACGCTGCCTCGGAGCGATGGATCTGACTCTCCTCGGCATCGGCGCCATCATCGGTACCGGAATCTTCGTACTGACCGGCATTGCCGCCGCGACTCAGGCGGGGCCCGCGGTCATCATTTCCTTCGTGATCGCCGGTCTCGCCTGCACCTTCGCCGCGCTGGCCTATGCCGAGCTGGCCTCGAGCGTCGGCGGATGCGGCAGCGCCTACGGATACAGCTATGCAGCGTTCGGCGAGCTGACAGCCTGGATCATCGGCTGGGACCTGATCTTGGAATACGGGCTCTCGGTAGCCGCCGTGGCCAACGGCTGGTCCGGCTATTTCAACAACGCCTTGACCGCCATCGGTTTGCCGCTGCCCGATTACCTGACCCATGCGCCGGAGCTGGGCGGCATCATCAATCTTCCGGCGGCCGGCATCGTGCTGATTCTCATGATCCTGCTGATCATCGGGGTCAAGGAAAGCGCCCGGCTCAATTCGCTGATGGTTTTCATCAAGCTGCTGACCATAGGCATATTCGTCTCGGTCGCGCTGTTCAACGTCGATCCGGCCAACTGGCAGCCCTTCATGCCTTTCGGCTGGTTCGACCACACGGCCGAGGGCAAACCTATCGGCATTTTCGCGGGAGCGTCCATCGTTTTCTTCGCCTATGTCGGGTTCGATGCCGTCTCGACCGCCACCGAAGAAGCGCGCAACCCGAAAAAGGACGTGCCCGTCGGCATCGTGACGGCGCTGGCTTTCTGTACCTTGGTCTATATCCTGGTCGCCGGCCTGCTGACCGCGGTTGTTCCCTACACGGAACTCAACGTGTCCTCTCCCGTGGCCCACGCGCTCCAGCTATTGGGTTTGAACTGGGCGTCCGCACTGGTGGCGACTGGCGTCATTGCCGGGCTGACCACGGTCATGCTTGTGCTCTATTACGCGCTCACCCGGATCATTTTCGCGATGGCCCGCGACGGTCTCCTGTCTCCGTGGTTTTCGACCGTCAACCGGAAAACCCAAACGCCGGTGAGAGTCATCATCCTGTGCGGCTTTCTGATCGCATCCGTAGCGGGTTTCGTGCCGCTGAGCGAACTTGCCGAACTGGTTAACATCGGTACGCTGTTCGCATTCGTACTCGTCTGCCTCGGCGTCATGATTCTCCGCATCACCGACCCCGGCATGCACCGTCCTTTCAAGACACCGGCCAACCCCGTGCTCCCGATACTCGGCGTCCTCTCGTGCGGAGCACTGATGGTTTTTCTTCCGACAACCACCTGGTACCGGTTCATAATCTGGCTCGGTATCGGACTGATCGTCTATTTCGTCTACTCGGTACGCCACAGCAAGCTCGCGAAAGCGGAAGAGGCGCAGACTAGCGAGATCTAGAGCGTTTTTCATCCCGGTGTACGGCTTCGTGTCGGGCGGGAAGAACGTAGGTCGGCAATCCCTTGCCGACTTATCGGCTCGGCAAAGGACTTTGTGGGAAGGGGCGTCCTGGCGCTCCCAGGACGGCCGTTTGCGATTGGAAGGGTCGCGACTAAAGCGACCGTTTGCGATTGGAAGGGCAGCTCTGGCGCTCCCAGAGATGCCGTTTGCGATTGGAAGGGTCGCGACTGAAGCGACCGTTTGCGATTGGGAAGGGATTGCCGACCTACATATTGGACTCTCTGACACCGAATCGGAAAATGCTCTAGCCTGCCATAGCCAGAGATAGACAAGCCGGTCCGATCGAGAACTGCGCCAATGTCAGCGGCGGCCGTTGGAGGAGGATGGGGATGAATCGGATTTGTGCCGGGCCACATCGGCGGTCCAGACCAGCCTGACGCGGCTTTTTTTGGCCTTGGTTTCCAGCGGCGCCGCAGTGCCGGCTTGACGCCCGGAGGCCGCGTCTAGAGTCGGTTGCCGCCGTGGAGAAACGATGGTTTTCGGATCGAGAGGCTCGTAGCTGCCGCGCACTCGATCGTCGGGTACCCGACCGATATGCAGCCTGGGCCGGCCTTGCCAGTTTCGTGCATCGTGCAGGAGCTGCGGCGGGCGCACCGTTCGGTATGTGGCACTCGAATCAAATCGGCTTGCTTCATCCACGTCTCCGGAACTTAACGCCGCGGCTCGCGCTCTTTCGCGACTACGCTGATGCAGCCATGCTCTCAGCTCCTTCAGCCTCACCCGCTCGTCCTCGCTGAATTCAAGATCGACGTCATTGAGGGTGGCCGATTCCACTTCTTCGAATCCTTCGTCAACGTCCGGCTCCGGACCGAACTTCTGGGCCGTGGCGGGGCCGGAAAACGCCCATATGACGAGGAATCCCCCCAAAGCATTCTTTGACCAATTGTTCACTATCATCCCCCGCGAAAATCTATGCGAGTCTGCCTCTCTATTCGGGCATGAGGCCTTTGCCTCGCTCAGCGGTTTACACCGCCTTCGGAATCATCAAGACTTCCGGTTGCAACGATCGCCTTAGCCGTTTCTCGTACTCGCCCCAAAACGACATCGTCCTGGAGAACTCCACCGCCTACGATCGGCGGGCAAGACACACCGGATTCTCCGGAACTCCGCACTAAATCAAGGCATTGAGAATGGCTAAAAAAATAACGGCACCGAGCACCGCTGTCGCGAAGCTTATCAAAGATGTCGGACGCTCCACACCCGGCTTTCCTCCGAATCCCAAACGGTCGGCAATCCAGCCGCCGAGAAAGGCGCCTATGATACCCACGGCGATATTACCCAGCATTCCCATCTCGTCTCCCCGACCGACGATCAGGCTTGCTACCCAGCCGGCGATCCCGCCGAAAATAATCCAAAGCAACATATCGATATCTCCCTGTTACGATAACAAAATCGGGAACATCAGTGGCGCAACTGTTCCCGCGATATCGGTATCCGGATTCGGATAATCCTCTAAATTGGGCACATTTTCAGGGTTTTGGTTCCTCCGAACTATTTCTTCGATTTTTCTGCGTTCGAGATCGCGTCCGGGTAAAACAACGGCTGATCGGCGACTTTGAAGTCGGCAATGGTTTTTTGCCCCTCCGTGCCCGTGACGTAGTCGATGTATTTCTTGGCCAGCTCGTAATTCACGTGTTTATGCTTCTTCGGATTTACGGCCATGACATGATAGGGATTGAACAGTGCCGGATCTCCCTCGAATAGAAGCTTCACGGTCAATTTGTCCTTGCTCGCGAGAAAGGTTCCCCGGTCGGTCAGCGCGTAATACGCCTTATCGTCGGCCATTCGCAGCACGGCTCCCATGCCCTGCCCTACCGAAAGATACCATTCGCCTTCCGGCCGCAGCCCCGCTTTCCGCCAAAGAGTCTTTTCCTTGACATGGGTTCCCGATTCGTCGCCGCGGGAAACGAAGCCCGCCTTGGCCGCGGCGATTTTCTTGAAAGCTTCGTCCGCGGTCTTTGCGTTCCTGACACCGGCGGGATCCGTTTCCGGGCCGACGACGACAAAGTCGTTGTGCATCACGGGCTTGCGGTCCACACCGTTTCCCGCCGCCATGAATTTCTCTTCCGCATCGGGATCGTGCACGAAGACGATATCGACATCGCCGCTTTCGCCCAGTTTCATCGCCTTGCCGCTGCCTACGGCGATCACGTCTATCCTGGCCGTGTGCTTTTTCTCGAACGGCGCATTAAGCACCGGCAAGAGCCCCGTGTTCTCGGTACTCGTCGTGGTCGCCATTTTCAGCACCTGTTCGGCCAGGGCCAGGGGGGTAAAAACAACCGAGGCGATCAGGCCGAGAACAACAAGACGATTTCTTAGCATGTTGAATCCTTTTTTGAAGAGCCGATCGGAAACGTAGGTAAATTCATGGACGAGCACCATCCACGTCCCGGCTATTTTTGCTCATCATCGCGAAAACGCAAAAGTCAGACGAATATCGCCCAGCCTGAAACGACCAAATGACGTTCCCCGAGGGTGGGTATCGCAAGACCCGCCTTCCCCGGCCCTTAGTCCATGACTTGCCTCGCCTTTGACGCCATGCTTCGGAGTCTTTCCCGATCGTCGGCGCTCAGGTTCGCGGGCTGAACATCGATTTCCACCTTCTTCAAGGTGCCGGTGAACCGATTGGGCGAAGCGTAGGCGGCGCTTACCGGAGATCCCGAGTCTTCGCCGATGTCGAAGGTTTCGTCGGCGGAAAAACGTCCCCAGGTGGTATGTTCGATCCGGCCTTCGCCGGCCTTCTTGTCGTTGACGAAAAGCGCCGCCGTGCCGCCCTTGCCTATGCCGCCACCGTCGTAGCGGAACTCCATGCGTATGGTATTCGGTCCCGGAGACAGCGGCTCCGAGCCGGTTACGCTGTAACGGGCCTGGGTGACGTAGTTGTACTCGTAAACCGGCCGTCCGTCCTTGACGTAGAGGGCGAAGCCTCCCACCACGCCGCCCTCGGCAACGAGTACGCCGTCCGCTCCGCCCTGGGGCACTTCTATCTCTGCCGTAATGATGTGCGAGCGGTTCTTGACCGGAGCGGCCGAGCCTTCCGGAATGCGCGCACCTCCCGGGTAGTAGGTGAACCGTGTCCGTCCCTCGATCAGGCTGGGCCGCAAGCCGGGATCGGTACGCTCGGTCAAGCGATCGTCCAGTGGGAGAACCTGGAACTTCTTGGCTTGCACCCAAAACTCGTCCTGAAGCTTCTTGAGCTTGTCGGGATGTTTCGCGGCCAGATCGTCGGCTTCGCTGAAATCGCGATCCAGGTCGTAAAGTTCCCATTGATCCTCGTCGAAATCGAAGGTCCCGGTGGTCCACGGCAGCCGGCCGTGACGGGCGGCGGCGATCCAGCCGTTCCTGTACAGCGCCCGGTTGCCGAACATTTCGAAATACTGTACCTGCCGCGTGCCTTTTGCGTTCGCATTATCGAAGCCGTACAGCATGCTGACGCCTTCCATCGGCTTCTGCTTGACGCCGTTCACCTCCGTGGGTATCGGGATCTTGGCCGCTTCCAAAATGGTCGGCACGATGTCGATGACGTGGTGGAATTGCGTGCGAATGCCGCCTTTGTCCTTGATGCGATCCGGCCAGGCAACCACCATCGGATTGCGTACGCCGCCCAGGTGCGAGGCGACCTGCTTGCCCCATTGAAACGGCGTGTTCATCGCCCAGGCCCAGCCCACCGGGTAATGGTTGTAAGCGTTGGGCCCGCCGATTTCGTCCAGGTGCTGCACCAGCAAAGCCGGATCTTCGGATAAACCGCCGATGGCCGCCATTTCGTTGAAAGCGCCGTAGAGAGTGCCTTCCATGGAGGCGCCGTTATCGCCGATGATCCAGAAGACGACGGTATTGTGCAACTGGCCGACCTGCTCGATGGCGTCGAGCACGCGGCCCACCTCGTAGTCGGTCTGGGCGGTGTAGGCCGCGAAGGCTTCCATCAGCCGCGCGGCCACCCGCTTCTGGTCGGGCGTCAGCGAGTCGTAGGCCGGTATTTCCTTCGGCCTGGGTGTGAGCTTGGTATCCGGCGGGATCACGCCCAGCTTGAGCTGGCGCTGATAGGTCTCTTCGCGGTACTTGTCCCAGCCCTGGTCGAACTGTCCCTTGAACTTGTCGAGCCACTCCTTCGGCACATGATGTGGGGCGTGCGTCGCGCCCGGAGCGTAATAGACGAAGAACGGCCGGTCGGGCGTGACCGACTGTTGCTGAAAGATGTAGTCGATGGCCTCGTCCGCCAGCGCGTCGTTGAGCGTGTAGCGCCCTTCTCGGCCCTTCGGAACCTGCATCTCCACCCGCTGATGGTCGCGGTAGAGCGCCGGCGCCCACTGGTTGGCCTCTCCGCCGAGGAAGCCGTAAAAATGATCGAAGCCTTGCAGTCCCGGCCAGCGGTCATAGGGGCCCGATACGCTGGTCTCCCAGTCCGGGACATTGTGGTTCTTGCCGAAGAACGCGGTGCTATAGCCGTTCTGGCGCAGAATCTCGGAGACCATCGCGGCGCTCTTGGGAATCTGGCCGGTGTAGCCGGGATAGGCGGTGCCGGTCTCCGTGATCGTGCCGGTACCGACCGAGTGGTGATTGCGTCCGGTCAGAAGAGCCGCGCGGGTGGGCGAACAGAGAGCCGTGGTGTGGAAACGCGTGTAGCTTAGCCCGGCCTTCGCCAGCCGGTCGAGATTGGGCGTCGGAATCTGCCCGCCGAAGGTGCCCCACTGGCCGAACCCGGAATCGTCGATCAAAACCACCAGGACGTTCGGAGCACCGGCCGGCGCTTTGACAACCGGAATCTTGTCCGGCTGAGAGTCCTTGTAAGTGCGTCCGATCTTGCCCTTGAAGGCAGGCTCCGGCGCGGGCAGCACCGTGCCGCGCGGGCCCTCTGCCCATGCGGCGGCAAGCGAGAACGCCAGCAGTATGATCACCCTGAACGGCAACCAGGGGAACATGCCCAAGCGCCGCTTCTGAAAACGGGGTGCGTCCATTTCGATCTCCTTTCGTGGTTTCGCTTCCTTTCCTTCCTCAATTAGACAGGAATTGCCTCGGAAGAACGATCCTGTGCGTTCCTCTCAAGGATGATTTCGCCTTCGAAGTTCGACAACGTGATTCAAATGTGAATCGTTGTCCGCGTCCCTTGTCAAATAGGCGTTATCTTGCGCATCGTCGGCTGGCTCTCGATCGTTCTTGAGCGGCGAGAGAGTCGAACGAGCATGACACGCCGACAAGGAGGCACAGCATGTACGGTAGGAAACCACCACGTCCCAGCGGCGGCAACTCGATCGTGCTGACATGCGCGTTCGCGGCGAGCGTGATGCTGACTGCCGGGGCTGCGACTGCCGCAGACATTACCCGCGGATCGACCACGGGCCAAACCGACGCCCCGGGGTACGACCATCCCAACCAATACCTTCACGTTCAGGCGGAAAGCATCGCGGAAAACATGGAACCGGTGATCCCGCACGCCGACCAGGAGCGGGAAGCCCGGCAGAAGCTCGACGAACTGGAACAGAAATTCGGTAAGAAGCCGAATATCCTTATTTTCCTGATGGACGACGTGGGCTGGATGGACCCAGGGTTCAACGGCGGCGGCACCGCGGTCGGCAACCCCACCCCGAACATGGACAAGCTGGCCCGGGAAGGTCTGATCCTGACCTCGGCCTATTCGACGCCGAGTTGCACCCCGACCCGAGCGAGCATTCATACCGGTCAGAACCCCCTGCACCACGGGCTCTTGCGGCCGGCCCTGTACGCCGAACCCGGCGGACTGGACGGGGCGGTGACTATCGCCGACGTGCTCGACGATTTGGGTTATTTCACCCAGGGCGTGGGCAAGTGGCACATGGGCGAGAACGAAGGGTCCCTGCCTCAAAATGTGGGTTACGACGACTATTACGGCTTCCTGTCGGTGTCGGACATGTACACAGAGTGGCGGGACGTGTACTTCAACCCGGAAATCGCCCTGAGTCCTTCGCGGACCGAGATGATGGAAAAACTGCCCTTCAACCGCAACAACGTGCACTGCGTGAAGGGTCAGAAACAGTGCGAAAACACCTACGAGATCAACCTGACGACGATCAAGAACCTGGATCAGGACTGGGCCGCCTACAGCGAAAAATTCATCCGGGATAGAGCCGACAACGACCAGCCCTGGTTCCTCTATCATGCGCCCCGAGGCTGTCACTTCGACAACTATCCCAACGAGGAGTACGCGGGCAAGTCCCCGGCGCGCACCGTCTACAGCGACTGCATGGTGGAAATGGACGATGTTTTGGCCCGCTTGTACAAGGCCCTGGAGGACAGTGGGCAAATCGAAAACACGCTGATTATCCTGAGCTCCGACAACGGACCCGAATGCGAAGTGCCGCCCCACGGCCGCACCCCGTTCCGCGGCTGCAAGGGCTCGACCTGGGAAGGCGGCGTACGGGTACCGACTTTCGCCTACTGGAAAGGGGTGATCAAGCCCAGAATCTCGGACGGCTTGTTCGATCTGACCGACCTCTTCAACACCGCGGCATCTCTGGCCGGAGCGCCCGGCGCCGAGGTGGCCAAGTACGTGCCCGCGACCGGGTACTATATCGACGGCATCGACCAGACCTCGTTCCTGCTGGCCGACGAGGGCGAATCGAATCGCCGCAGTATCATCTATACCCTCGGTGATCAAATGTCCGCGATTCGCCTCGATGAATTCAAAATGTATATGGTCGTCGAGCTCGAGCAGGCGGTCTTCGACCGGGGCTATACTGGCGGGTTCACCGGTGCCATCGTCGAAACGATCCCCGGAGGCGCGGTCGTCAATCTCTACACCAACCCGGGCGAAGATGTCGGCGAAGGCATCAGGCACCTCCCCGTCACGACGGTGATAAGCCAGGAAGCCGAACGCTACGAAGCCGTCCTGGAAAAGTACCCGCCCAACATCAAGATAGGCTTCTGAAGGTGGCTCGATAGTGAAGCGTCCCGCCACAATGCGGCGGGAGCGGTCTTTTCCCGATACGGGCGGCGTCGCGGCCACACTCTCGAGGGGATGAACGGCGCCGCCCTACGACCGATAAGAGGCATCGAATGATTGAACGCCACACGTTTCCACTCACAAGGCGACCGCTGCTGATGGCGTTTTGCCTTGCTCTGCTCCAGCCCCTCATCTGCGCGGAGGCACAGGCCGCCCAGCCGAACGTTCTGCTGATTCTCACCGATAACACCGGCTGGGGGGACTGGGGCGCTTATGGCGGCGGAGCGCTGCGCGGGGCGCCGTCTCCGCGGATCGACCAGCTCGCCGCGGAAGGCATGCGGCTCGAGAATTTCAACGCCGAGGCCCAGTGCACGCCGAGCCGCGCGGCGCTGATGACCGGGCGGCTCGCCGTCCGCAGCGGCGCGCAGAATGTGCCGATCGGGACTTCCTTCTACGGCCTCGTGCCATGGGAGGTGACTCTTGCCGAGGCGCTGTCCGACGCCGGATACGCCACCGGCGCCTTCGGCAAGTGGCACCTCGGCCGCACGCCCGGACGCTGGCCGACCGATCAGGGGTTCGACGAATGGTACGGCATCCCCAACAGTACCGACGAAGCCGTCTGGACGACGCCTGAAGTGCTTCAGGAGTATTCGGTCCCGGCGGACGCCCAGGTTCCGGAAGCCGACCAGCCCTGGATCATGGAGGGCCGCAAGGGAAGCGAGCCTCAGCGGGTCAAGCTCTACGATCTGAACGAGCGCCGGCTGATCGACGCCGAACTCACCCGGCGGGCGATCGATTTCATGAAACGCAACGTCAGAAGCGGAAAGCCGTTCTTCGCGTATGTGCCGCTCACGGCGACCCATTATCCCACTCTCCCGCATCCCGACTTCGCGGGAAAGAGCGGCCACGGCGACTATGCGGATATGCTGGTGCAGACCGACCACTACGTCGGCCGAATGCTCGATGCCCTCACCGAACTCGGCGTCGAGGACGACACGGTGGTGATCTTCGCCTCCGATAACGGGGTGGAGGACCCCGATGCCGGAGACGGCCAATTCAGCGGCTGGAGCGGACCTTGGGCCGGCACCTACGTCACGGCGATGGAGGGCGGCATACGGGTGCCCTTCATCATGCGTTGGCCGGGCAAAGTGCCTGCCGGCGCCGTCAACAACGCGATCGTGCACCTGGTGGATATCTTCCCGACGCTGGCGGCGTTCGCCGGAGCCAAGGTTCCCGATGACCGCCCCATCGACGGCATCGACATGGCCGATTTCTTTCTGGGAAAACGGGAAGACTCCGGCCGCGAGGGTTTCGTGATCTATGTGGGCGACGACCTGAGGGCGGTGAAGTGGCGGAACTGGAAAATCCACTACGCCTGGCAGGAGACGAAATACAGTCCGGTCGAGCGCTTCTCGACCGCGCCGAAGGTAGTCGACCTGACCCGCGATCCGCGGGAAGAGCGGCAGGCCGCCGAGCCCTACAACACCTGGATCTTTTATGCGAACACCATCACGACCGATTTCCGACGCAGCGTCGAACAGTGTCCGAACGTGCCGGTGGGCTCCCTGGACTCCTACAAACCGCCTCCCTCATGCGCCTTGGGGGGAGTATCGAGGTAATTCGGCTGGGAGGGCCTCGAATGCGCACGAAGAGGCGCATTTGTCGGCAAGGGATTGCCGACCTACTCAGCGATTGTAGGTCGGCAATCCCTTGCCGACGACAACACTAAACATTTTCCAAGTGTGTAGTCACAGGCCGCAGATCAATCGCTCGGCTTTGGTTGAACCTGTTTTCGCAACACCTCCACCAGCGGCGTAGGTCGGCAATCCTTTGCCGACGGAAGCGTCTCGATATATTCCTAAAGTGTGTAAAAACAAGCCACCGCTCAATCCCTCGACTTGCGCCGCCCCTGTTCTTGGAGCTCCGCTACCAGGGCTGCCCTCTCCGGATTCTCGGGTTCCAATTCGGCGAGAGTCCGCGCGTAGGAGAGCGCTTTGTGCGGCTGCCCGTTGTCTCGGTAGATGCTCGCGAGCGCAAAAAGCAAATCCCGATCGAAAGGGTGTTGCCGGAGTGCGCTCTGAAGCATCGCAATGGCCTTTTGCGCCTGCCCGACGCCGTTCAGGGCTACGCCATAGACGTAGGCATAGCGGGCGTTGCCGCGGTCGAAGCTAACCGCCAGTTTCAACTCCGCCAAGGCTTCGGACATGCGCTTCTGGCGCACCCGCAGCAATCCGACCGCATGGTGCAGGGCGGCGCTTTCGGGACTGCGTCGCAACGCCTCCCGCAACACCGATTCCCCCTCCGTATCGCGGCCCAGCGCGCGATAAAGATCCGCCAGGTTGACCGATGCCGGCACGAAGCCCGGGTCCAGCTCCAGAGCGGTGCGCAAGGCCGCCTCGGCCCGATCGAACCGGCGCTGGGCCGCATGCACCTGCGCGAGATTGAGGTGCGCTTCAGGACGATCCGCATTGAGCCGCTGTGCCGCCATGTATTCGGCGATACCCCGAGTCAACGCAGTCCGCTGTTCGGACATCAGGTGTTCCGCCGGAACATCGGCCAGCACCCGTGCCGCCTCGATGCGCACAGCGCGGACCCGGTCCCGGAGTAAATCTGCCAGAAACCGGAAACGGGTTTGTGGTTCCGCGCCTTCCAACGCACCGGCCGCCGCCTCGCGAACCAGCGGGTCGTCGTCGCGCAACTGCCTGCCGATTACCGAGAGGGAGCGAGGATTCGGAACACGGTCCAGGCGAGCCAGCGCACTCGCCCTGGCGATCGCCGGCTGACTTTTATCCTCGGCGAGGCCGAGCAAGCGCTCGACCACGCCGGGCGCTCCCGTGGAACCGTCGTGCAGTATTTCGGCATATCGCTGATAGCCCTCGGGCGTATGCCCGTACCACTGCTCTACCCGCTTCGCCGCCCAAGCGGGCGAATGGTCTGCATGGCATCGGTTGCAGGCGTTCGGCGTTCCCAATTTGACGGACAGATCCGGCCGCGGCACGCGAAAGCCATGATCGTGTCGCGGATCGACGATCATGTAGGTCGTCGCCGGCATATGGCATTCGATGCAGTCCGCGCCGCGGGAATTCAGCGGATGAAAATGGTGCTTGGGGCTTTCGTACTTCCCAGCCTCATGGCACTGGAGACACACCTCGCCCTCGGGAGCACGCAACCCAAGGCTGTGCGGCTCGTGACAATCGCTACAGGTCACACCGTGCCGAAACATCTTGCTCTGCAGAAACGAGCCGTAGACATACACCTCGTCGCGCATCTGCCCATCCGGGTAATAAAGACCGTCCTCCAGCAGCGCCAACCGATGGGTGTCGCCCAGCGGACGACCATGACCATAGTCTTCGGAAATCGGACCACGCCGCGAATGGCAGCGAGCGCACATTTCGATTTCCCGCGTAGACCGACGCGGCGCCGAGCGCACGGCATTGCCGCTTTCCGGATTCGGCATCCATTGAACGGACTTGCGCTCGTTGAGCGCAATGACCAAACCCTTGCTCCCATCGCCGTGGTGCTGTCCGTCGCCTTCCTTCTTTGCCCACGCGACGTGATTCGAACCGGGGCCGTGACAGGCTTCGCAAGACACGTTGACTTCCGAGAACGTGGTCGAATAGTGCCGCGCCTTGAGCTCGTAATTCTTCTTCACGTTCGTCGAATGGCACTCCGCGCACATGTAGTTCCAGTTCTGGTTTAGGCCGGTCCAGTGCAGCGGATGGCTATGGGTCACGTTCTGATCCGGGTAGAGGTGAAACCAGCGCTGCCCGCCTTCCGCCTTGGGCCGGGTGTCCCAGGCGATCCCTAATGCCTGCAGGCGGCCGCCCGGCAGCGGAATCAGATATTGCTGCAGCGGCGTCGCGCCGAAGGTGTACCGGATTTCATAGTCGCAAAGCTGCCCGTCGGGTCCGTCGGTGCGAACCATGAAGCGGCCATCGCGGCGAAAAAAGATGGTAGTCGCCCCGGCATAGGTGAACGAGGCATTGTCGAAGTCGCCGGCAACCGTCTCTTCGCTGGCGGGACGCATGGCCAGCTCGTGATGAGAGCCCCGCCAGAGCCGATTCTCTTCCTGATGGCAATCCGCGCAGACCTGTTCCCCGACGTAAGTCGGCGCCGGCGCAACGGCCTTCTCCACGGTTTTCCTCGAGCGTTCCGGAACGGTTTGCTCGGGCCGTCCCTGCCAAAGCGCAATGCCGATCACCGCGACTGTGCCAGCGACGGCCAGCGCCCGCAGAAACATCGCGCGTCGCGGTTTCATTGGGGATATCAAAGATCCGTTCTTGACCGTTCGACCGGGGGACTGGGTTCGGTGGGATTGGCCATTCCGGCCTGATCGGTGTTTGTCGCTCCGTTTTCGCATTCCTTGCTCCACTATGATTGCCGTTCCTTAACGGTCAGTTAGACCGCCGCACCAATGATTTTAGAGCGGGGGGCGCTCCGCACAAGGCTTCCATGGACCGAGAGATAGACCCGAATACGATGTCGTAGCTAAACAATCCGTAGCCGACAAACGCGTCGGATTAGAACCGCAGCAAAGTTTGTACGTAAAAGTAATCCACGTCCTTTGGATCCGGCGCGTTCGGAGCATCTTTCGCAAATTCGCCTTTGATCAGGCGCGCCCAGCCGGATTCGAACGACACGTTGGAAAACGCATCCCAGCGCGCCGAGACTTCCACCAGATGGCCGATGAAATCGCCGGAGCGGCCGGTTCTATCCTGTAGTCTCGCCGGCGTCCATTGATCCTTGTCCGATGCGAGCCAGAACATCCGGTGGGACACGAACGCCGACAAATCGCTGCGCGGATTGACGAAAAGCCGGTAACCGGGCGAATTGATATTGCTGCGGGCGAAGGCGCCGAAAATCCCGGTGGGACCGAACTCGAACCTGCGCGCCCCGTATAGCGTGTCGAAACGCTGGTTCTTGCCGTCGTTGGGATTTTCATCGCCCGTGGCGTAGTCGTACTGGGCTAAGAACCGGGGCGACCAGGGCATATCGAAGGTATAGCCCAAGGAGGCGTGTTGATACCAGGCTTCATGGGACAGATCCCGCGTGTCGTTGCGGCCGATCGTCGCCCGAGATTCGCCGACCTGGGCGATGGTCTCCACCTGCATGTCCCATTGTCCTTTTCGCGGCGGCCTGATTAAGCGCACGCCGGGCGTGAACAAACGGCGGTTGGTGGTGGCGCCGTTGGGCCGGTCCTCTTCGTGCAAGTGGAATAAGTAGGCCTCACCGTTGATGCCCCAAATAAAGTCGGAGGCCTCGAAGAACAAGCCGGAGAAATAGGTACGGTATTCTTCCTCGTCGAATTCGTGTACCCCATCCAGCAGATCGGCCTGGCTGGCGGGTAGCCGGTTGACCGGCTGAGTGGCGAAAGCGCGCAGTTGCCATTTCCCCTCGCCATCCCTCAATCGGAACGTCACGCCGGTAAAGGCATTGATGGTATTGCGGAAAACGTTGCGGGCGACCAGACGGCGGCTGCCCAAATTCATGGTCTGCCGTCCCGCCTTGACTTCCATTCCGAGTCCCGAATCCAGCACGTCCTCGTCGGACCAGGCGCCGTAGATCTGTAAAAAGTCCGCTTCGTTGACATGGGTGTTATTGAGCGTCGAGCCTTCGTCGGCCCCGTATTCCCGTGCATCCAAAAATTCTGCGCCGATTCTGAAAGGCTCGAAATTCGCCTCCAGAAACACACAAGTTTGCATAGGAATCTGCTGGTCGCCGCCCGAGGCTCCGGCACGGAATTGTCCGTCCAGTACTTCATAGCGGGTGCGATGCTCTATGCTGAAGTTCAACCAGCCCGGCAAACCCAACATATCGTGCGCATTATGAGCGGGGCGCGCCGGCACCACACCGGCCAAATAATCGTTCATTTGGCTGCCGAAGCAACTGAACGGCGGACGACCGCCCGTCTTCGGCTTCTCCTCTTTTTGATCGACGGCAGCCTGACCTTGAAGGGATGCTGCGATCAGCACAACGCCGCATGCTATTTTTATGCTTCTCTTCACGAATGGCCCCAGCACAAAATTTGTTATGAAATTACAACATAAAGATGCAATACGACCAACATCGGAGCAGCGCCGAAATAACGTGTAAAATCGAATGCTTAGAAGCGGTCTTCAAACGTCACGAGCGACGTCAGGCCAAGGCGCGAAAGGGCGACCCGAAGCCACGGGACCCGCGGAGGGAACAGCCGTTAGGCTGGCCCGCAGGGCGAGCCCCAGGGATGGGGCGAGTCAAAACCGGAGTGTACCGAGGAGTACATGACCATTTCTCCAGGAGAGAAATGGGACGCGCGGTAGCGCGCCCGGTAGGGTGACAAATCGGCAGGATAGCCGATTTGCACGGCTCGGCCGCCCGTAGGGGCGAACCACAGGGATGTGGTGAGTGAAAAACAGGGATGTTTTTCATCAGCATTTTGAGCCCTTGAGCAACGCCGGCATGGCGGCGCGCAGTAGTTTGAAGACAGCTTCTTAGAGATGCGTCTCCACGCGAAACCAGCCGAACTCTTACAGTTTTCCTCGGCCAAAATAGTGTGGACATGCAACGCTTTCACCAACAGAACTACAATTTCCTGACACAGCCCATGTCCTCCAGCAATCGGGAAGGTAGCGCCTTCCAATTTCAGGACCAGCGCGTGCGCAATGCCATCGTGTACAATCTGCCTTTCAGCAACGTGGATGTCTCTTTAGCTCCCCAGACCATGCTTTCCTTTATCCGCCGCTTGAAGCAGAGCTATGAAAGTGTCTCGAAGCACGTCCCGCCGGACGATGAGGCACGCTTCCTCGAATTGCGAAGAAACTTGCAATCCATAAGCTTCGGCGAGGCGGTACTGGAAAAGGGAGAATTGAATCGGTCGAGGAAGGATCATCCGCTACAGATTGCCGTTTTAGGCCCCACGCAAGCGGGAAAAAGCTCGGTCATCAACTGGCTGCTCGAGAAGAAGCTTGCCGAAGTCAGTCCGCTCGCCGGTTTTACCGTTCATCCGCAGGGGTTTTGCATCAATCTCCCGCCCGACCGCGTGGAATGGATCGACGGCTATTTCCGGCAATACCAGCGCTGCCCTCGGGATGTGCTTCCGTCCGACCGCTACGACTGCTTCGCGCTACTGGAGACCGCAGCCGATGCGCGTCATGCCTTGAGCGGGTCCGTACTCTGGGATACGCCGGATTTCGATTCCGTCGATGCCGAAGAGTACCGGCAAGCCGTCCTGCGCGTGGCGGCCTTGGCCGACGTGGTCTTGCTAATATTGAGCAAGGACAAGTACGCCGACTTGTCGGTCTGGGAACTGATCGATCTATTGGAGCCGTTGTCTCAGCCGACCGTGATCTGCTTGAATAAAATCGAGAAAACGTCCTACCAGACTTTGGTCGGATCGCTCCAAGAGAAGTGGCGAAACGCCCGGCGGGACCCGCCTCCGCCCATCATTACCGTCCCTTATCTGGAAAACATTCAGGTCGACGACTTTGCCCTGCTGCACAGCGAGCGCACACAACTTCTCGGCGCCGTAGATCGGGCGATCCGGGAAGTCCGTCGCGAGCGGCACGCGAAGAATGCGAAGCATTTTGTCCAGGTTCATTGGCGCGACTGGCTGGCGCCGGTCAAGGCCGAGCACAGCCTCAAGACCGAATGGCACAGCTTGGTCGATGAGGCCGTCCGCGACAGCCTGAATCTTTACAAGCGGGATTATCTCAACCATCCCCACCATTACGAGACATTCCAGCGAGCGCTGGCAGAACTCCTGACGCTGCTGGAAATTCCAGGCCTCGCGGGCACGCTGCTCACGGCACGCAAGATCGTGACCTGGCCGGTGCGGCAGATCGTAAAACTCGGCCAGGCCGTCGGCGGCCGCCGCCAGCAGAGCATCAGCGGCGAGGCTGCGATCCTGCACCAAGCCGCCGAACACCTGTTCATACGCATCAGCGAAACCATTCTTCTGAAACGCGACGACGATCCGTCCCGGCAAGCCTGGTGGAAAGAGATGGCAGGACTGCTCAGAACCACGAGACCGGTCCTGACGAACCGCTACGAATTGGCTGTCGACCAATATATTCGGGCGTTTCAACCGGAGATCGAGAAAACCGCGCACAGTCTGTACGATCGCCTGCGGGAACATCCCGCAGTCTTGAATGGCCTCAGGGCCACCCGCGTCACCACCGACGCTGCAGCACTGGCCGTGGCCCTGCATACCGGCGGCATCGGCGTGCAGGATTTCATCATCGCACCGGCCATGCTCTCGCTGACGACCATGCTCGCCGAGAGCGCGCTGGGGCGTTACATGAGCAAAGCGGCGGCCGACCTCAAGCAGAAGCAGTTCAAAGCCGTGGAAGCATTATTCGACAGAACCGTTCATGCCTATTTGAACGGTCTACCGGGGCAGATGGACACCTCCCGTCAGTTCAACATTTCCCCCGAGGCCATCGAGTCGGCCGAAGCGCAACTGGTTTAAGCCATGCAAATACCCTTCGAACAACTGCTGACGACTGCAAAGGGCTGGGCGGAAAAAGCCCAAGCCGAAGGATGGCTCACGTCAGGGGACATCCACGCCCTAAACGAAGTGGACATCGGAACGCCGGCGGCCCTGTTCGAAGCCGGCGCACACCGCCCCTTGGTTGCGGCTTTTTTCGGCGGGACCGGCGTGGGCAAGAGCACCCTGCTGAACCGGCTTGCCGGCCAGGGTATCGCCCGAACCGGCGTCGAGCGCCCTACTTCTAGGGAGGTGTCCCTTTATCTCCACGATTCGGTGAAAATCCAACACCTCCCGAAGAACTTTCCCATCGACCGGGTGCGCACGGCCTATCACCACGACGACCGGCGCCGGCAAATCCTCTGGATCGACATGCCCGACATCGACAGCATCGAACAGAGCAACCGGGAACTCGTGCTGGACTGGCTGCCTCACATCGATGTTTTGATTTACGTGGTCAGCCCCGAGCGCTATCGCGACGATAAAGGCTGGCGCCTGCTGCAGGCCCACGGCGGCGAGCACGCCTGGCTGTTCGTCATGAACCAGTGGGACCACGGCCACCCCGCTCAGATCGAAGATTTCGCTAAACTGCTGACCAAGGCCGGTTTCAGGAATCCCATCTTGCTCCGAACCGACAGCCGCGAAATCGAAGGAGAGCGAAAACCCGACGATTTCGAGACTTTGCAGGCCATCCTCCAGGACATGGCCGACCGCCATGTCATCCATCAGTTGGAGATGCGGGCGGAAACCTTGCGCCTCGATGCGCTTCGGGACGCTTTGCACGATTGTCTCGAAAAACTCGGCAACCGCGACGGTTACGCCGGCCTGGAACCGAATTGGTCCGGGATCTGGCAGGAAATGCACGATGATTTGATGAAGGGCTTGGAATGGCCGATCCAAGAGGTCTCCCGCGCGTTCGTCACCCATGAAACCAGCTTGCTCCGCCGGCGCATCGATTTGACCAAATCTCCCGACGAGAAACCCCGATCCGAAAAAGCGCCGCCCGAATCGATCTTGTGGGATGACTGGGCGGAAAGTCGGTATCGGGACGCGCTGGATCATTTGATTGTCGAAGCCGGCGAACGGGGACTTGCCGTGGTCCCGCTCAAGACGCGGCTGGACCAGTTGGCGGGCGGAGTGGGCCGCACCGTTCTCTCGGAGGGGCAGCGGTCGCTGCGGCTGGCATTGGCCAATCCGGGAAACGCGCTGCAACGTTTCTTCCTGAAACTTTCCGGCTTCCTGACGGTTTTCCTACCGCTGATCGCGATCGGATGGGTTTCCTACCAAGTCGTCAAAGGCTATTACGAAAGCGCGCTTTACCACCTGGGCTATCTGGGAACCGATTTCGCGATACACAGCGTATTGCTCATCGCCCTGTCCTGGCTGCTGCCCTATTTTCTTTATCGAAAGCTGAAGCCCTCGGCCGAACGCACCGCGATCAAGGGACTGAGAGACGGCATCGGGCTGGCTTTGGATCTGAGCGGCGATAGGGTGACGGAACTGCTCCGGGAGATGGAGCAAGAACGTCAGGCCTTGATGGAAGAAGGCCGCCGGATCGCCAGCCTTTCATCGCCAACCCAAGCTCCCGAAGCCGTTCAGGGTTCGAAACTGCTGGAACGGGTTCTCCCGGCGTCCGTCCGAAAGCGCCAGAAGACCGTCGGCTAGAACGTTGTTCATCAAGGTTTAGCAGTGTGGATCGGGAAGGTTGTAGGTCGGCAATCCGTTGCCGACGACCCGTCATGTTTCCCGCCTCGTCATGTCGGGAAAGGATTCCCGACCTACTACAGCTAACTCGTAGGTCGACAGTCCTTTGCCGACGAAGTGCCCGAGTTCGCCCGGCTTACTCCATGGCATCGAAGTAACTTTTGTCCACCCCGCATTCGGGACATACCCAGTCGTCCGGAATGTCTTCCCAACGCGTGCCGGGCGCGATGCCGGAATCGGGATCGCCCAGTTCCTCGTCGTAAACATAACCGCAAGCGGAACAAATGAACTTTCGATATTGGGACATGGATAACGGCTCCATTAATTGATCTTCTTATTCGAGCAATCCTGCGGGCAGCCGACGTGTCCGGCCGCTCGCATTTTTTTCAAGAGTTAAGCGAGACGGCGATCAGCCGCCTCCGATACCGTCCAGGTATTTCTCGGCATCCAGCGCCGCCATGCATCCCGAACCGGCAGACGTGACCGCCTGGCGGTAAACGGGATCGGCTACATCGCCAGCGGCGAATACGCCCGGCACGCTGGTCGCCGTCGCATTGCCTTCGAGTCCGCTCTTCACGATGATGTAACCGTCGCGCATCTCCAATTGCCCGGCGAATATTTCGGTGTTAGGCGTATGGCCGATTGCGACGAAGACACCATCCAGCCTCAAATCCTTGGTCGAGCCGTCCTGTGCGCTCTTGATGCGCAACCCGGTGACGCCCGAGTCGTCGCCCAGCACTTCGTCCACCACATGATTCCATTCGATGGTCACGTTGCCGGATCGCGCACGTTCCAGCAATTTTTCCGAAAGAATCTTTTCCGATCTAAACTTATCGCGCCGATGCACGACGGTGACGTGGGATGCGATGTTGGCGAGATAAAGGGCCTCTTCCACCGCCGTATTTCCGCCGCCGATGACCGCCACGGGCTTGTTCCGATAGAAAAATCCGTCGCAGGTCGCACACGCCGATACGCCTCTGCCCTTGAACGCTTCCTCCGACGGCAGGCCCAGATAGCGGGCGGAAGCACCCGTGGCGATGATCAGGGCATCGCAAGTATATACGCCGGAATCGCCGCTCAGCCGGAACGGCCTGGACGACAGATCGGCCGTATGAATGTGATCGAAGATGATTTCGGTCTCGAAGCGTTCGGCGTGACGGCGCATGCGCTCCATGAGATCGGGCCCTAGCAGTCCCTCGGGGTCGCCGGGCCAATTGTCCACCTCCGTGGTCGTGGTCAATTGTCCGCCCATTTGGATACCGGTGACGAGGACCGGGTTCAGATTGGCGCGCGCCGCATATATGGCGGCGCTGTATCCAGCCGGACCGGATCCCAAGATCAACAACCGGCAATGTCTTTGTTCGGTCATGTGCTCCTCGGTTGGGTTATCGCAACAACAAAATACCAAGTATGACGATAAGTTTTTGGGGCGTAAACCCCGGCTCTTGATTAAATGACGCCGATTTTGAACAATACCCCGGTCATTTATTTATTTGATTTGGTGAGAATTTTGTCGCAGTTTTACAAAAAGCTCACGATCGGTCAGGATCTGGGCTCGGTACTGGTCAGAGGGCTGCGCGAAGCAGCCTTTTTGATTTACCTGGCTATTTCGTTGTTTTTCCTGATCTCCCTGATGACTTTCGACTCGAGTGATCCGGGCTGGTCGCATACCGGCACGGGCCATCCCATCGCCAACGGCGGCGGCGCGGTCGGGGCCTGGCTCGCGGATTTCTCCCTTTCCCTGTTCGGAATACCGGCTTTCCTGTTTCCTTTTTTGCTGTCCGGTTACGGCTACGCTATCTACAAAGGCCCCGCCTCGAAAGAACCCTCCGGCGCCGCGAACTACCTGTTTCGCTGGTTCGGTTTCGGGACCGCGATGGCGGCAGGCTCCGCTTTGGCCGATATTCACGTACTGCGTCTGCCGTTTCCTCTTCCCGTGACCAGCGGCGGCATCCTGGGCCAGGAAGCGGCCGGACTATTGACCGGCGCGTTCGGCACGACCGGCGCCACCATATTGCTCATCTCGTTTTTTCTGGCAGGCGTATCGCTTTATACCAGCCTTTCCTGGCTGGGCTTGCTGGACGCGGTGGGGAAAGGCGGCTTGATGGTCGCCAACGGCTTTTTCGCCGCGTTCCGAGCGCTTGCCGGAACATTCCGACCGGAACGGCAGCGCGAAGAAAGCGAGCCTCGGATCGACGCACCGAGAGATAAGGTCAAGCCCAAGCGAATCGAGCCCACGGTCAAACGCAAACCTCAGCCCCCGGAAGTCAAAGACACCAAAGAGCCCAAGGAACCCAGGGAACCGTTCCGGTTCCGAAAAGCTGCGAAGCCGGTTAGCACGCCTTTGCCGAACGAGGGCGAACTGCCTCCGCTCGATTTGCTCAACAATGTCGCTCCGAAGGTCAGGGGCTACTCCGACGCGGCGCTGGAGGAAATGTCCCAACTGGTGGAGACGATCCTCGCGGATTTCGGCGTGGAGGTCCAGGTCACCGAGGTCCATCCCGGCCCCGTCATCACGCGATTCGAAATCCAGCCGGCGGCCGGCGTCAAGGTGAGCCGGATCAGCGGACTGGCGAAAGACCTGGCGCGGGCCTTGTCCGTCACCAGCGTCCGGGTGGTGGAAATCATTCCCGGCAAATCCGTGATCGGCCTCGAAATCCCCAACGAGGAGCGCGAAACCGTACTGCTCCATTCGGTGCTTTCGTCCGAACCTTACCAGCACTCCGGCTCGCCCCTGACCCTGGTTCTCGGAAAGGACATCAGCGGCCAGCCGGTGGTGGCGAATCTGGCCCGCATGCCTCACCTTCTGGTGGCCGGCACCACCGGCTCCGGCAAATCGGTCGCCGTCAACGTCATGATCCTCAGCATGCTGTTCAAGGCACGGCCGGACGAGATCCGCCTGATCATGATCGATCCCAAGATGCTGGAACTCTCGGTGTACGAGGGCATTCCCCATCTATTGACGCCGGTGGTGACCGACATGAAGGAAGCCGCCAACGCCCTGCGCTGGTGCGTGGCGGAAATGGAGCGGCGATACAAGCTGATGTCCATGCTCGGCGTCCGCAATCTCGCGGGGTTCAATCAAAAGGTCACCGAGGCCATCGAATCCGGTCAACCGATTCGCGATCCCATGTGGTCCGCCGACCAAGCCTTGGAGGGCGAAGAGCCCCCTACCCTAACGCCCCTGCCCTATGTCGTCATCGTCATCGACGAACTGGCGGACATGATGATGATCGTGGGCAAGAAGGTCGAGGAACTGATCGCCCGCCTGGCGCAGAAGGCGCGCGCCGCCGGACTGCATCTGATTCTGGCCACCCAGCGGCCTTCCGTGGACGTCCTCACCGGCCTGATCAAGGCCAACATCCCGACCCGTATCGCCTTCCAGGTGTCGTCGCGCATCGATTCGCGCACCATCATCGACCAGGGCGGCGCCGAGGCCTTGCTCGGCAACGGCGACATGCTCTACCTGCCTCCCGGCACCGGACTGCCGATGCGGGCGCACGGCGCCTTCGTGTCCGACCAGGAAGTGCATAATGTCGTCGAGTTCCTGAAACGGACCGGGCGCGCCAATTACATCGACGAGATTACCCGCTTCTCCGAGGATGGCGGCGATTTTTCCGGTGCAAAGTCCCCCGGCGGCGGAGACGGAGAAGAGCTGGATGCGCTGTACGACGAAGCCGTGCGCTTCGTCACCGAATCGCGCAAGGCGTCCATCTCCAGCGTCCAGCGCCGGTTCAAGGTGGGCTACAACCGCGCGGCCCGGATGATCGAGGACATGGAGAAGGCCGGCGTCGTAGGTCCCGCCGAAACCAACGGAAGCCGCGAGGTTTTGGCTCCGCCGCCGCCCGACGTCTGAGCACCTCGCCGAAGCCAGAGTTCCGATGCATGTATCAGATGTAGGGTGGGTTAGGCGCGCGCAGCCATCAACCATGCCGTCGCTGCTGGATTCTCTGCGCGCCGTAACCCACCGGGCAAGGCCGCGGAACCGGTGGGTTTCGGCGCGCGGAAACACCAAAGGAACTTTCCAGAGTCGGTGCGATGCGCGCCTAACCCACCATCGATGGGTTTCGCTTCGCTCTACCCATCCTACGATACTTACGTTTTGTTATTGAACTACCTCTGGGTCGGCTTTTTCATGGCGGCCTTCGTTTCCGGACTGGCCCGGTGGCTATGGTTGGGCGATGCCGAGATTTTCGCCCGGCTGATGCAAGCGGTGTTCGACAGCGCCAAGGCGGCTTTCGAAATTTCCTTGGGATTGACCGGCGCCTTGGCGTTTTGGCTGGGAATTCTCCGGGTCGGCGAGCGCGGCGGCTTTCTCAGGCTGCTTACCCGTGGGCTGACGCCTTTGCTCCGCCGCCTGATGCCGCAGGTTCCGCCGGATCATCCGGCCATGGGGGCGGTAGTGATGAATCTCTCGGCGAACGTGCTGGGCCTCGACAACGCCGCCACGCCGCTGGGCATCAAGGCCATGCAGGAGCTGCAAAGCCTGAACCCAAAGCCGGACACCGCCAGCGACGCCCAGATCCTGTTCTTCGTGATCAATGCGTCGTCCATTACCTTGTTTCCGGTGTCGATTCTGGTGTTCAGGGCGCAGATGGGCGCGGCTCATCCGGCGGATGTCGTGGTTCCCATCCTGATGGCGACCTTCTGCTCCACGTTCGTGGGCTTCGCGAGCGTCGCCCTGCGGCAGCACATCGGTCTTCGCGATCCGGTCGTCCTGGCTTATTTCGGCGGATTCGCTCTGGCGGTAGCCGGCCTGGCGCTCTATTTCGGCGGCCTGGCTCAGGACGAGATGCAGCGGAACTCGGCGGCTTTCAGCAATTTGCTGCTGTTCTCGCTGATAGCCATGTTCCTGGCCGGCGCGGTTCGCCAGCGGATCAACGCTTACGAAGCCTTCGTCGAAGGCGCCAAGGAAGGGTTTCACACGGCGATCGCCATCCTGCCCTATCTGGTGGCGATGCTGGTAGCCATCGGCGTATTGCGGGCGAGCGGGCTCCTGGAAGCGATCATGTCCGGAATACGTTTTCTTTGCGATGCCGTCCAGATCGACGCGCGCTTCGTCGACGCCCTGCCGACCGCGCTGATCAAGCCGTTCAGCGGCAGCGGGGCGCGCGCGATGATGCTGGACAGCATGCGCGCCTACGGCGTCGATTCCTTTTCGGCACGACTCGCCACCATCATTCAGGGCAGCACCGAGACGACTTTTTACGTGCTGGCGGTGTATTTCGGAGCGGTCGGTGTCAAAAACGTGAGATATGCAGTAGGCTGCGGGCTTCTGGCGGATATGGCCGGGGTGCTTGCGGCCATTGCGGTTACCTATCGATTTTTTGGTTAAGAACAATGCGCGTTAATTTGAAAGCCTTGGGCTGCCGCCTCAACGAGGCGGAACTCGAAACCTGGGCGCGGCAGCTCCAGCGTGAGGGGCATCGCATCGTCGACGACTCCGAGGAAGCCGATCTCGTCGTGCTCAATTCCTGTGCGGTCACCCAGGAGGCCGTGCGCAAATCCCGGCATCTGATACGCCGCGCGGCGCGGGAAAATCCAAAAGCGAAGCTGGTCCTGAGCGGATGCTACGCCACGCTGAACCGGGAGGAAGCGGAAGGCCTGGGCGTCGATCTGGTGATCGCCAACGAGAACAAGGCGAACCTGATCGATATCGCCAAGGACGAGCTCGACCTGCCGGTCATGCCGGCGTTTTCGACCGATCCCGGCGAATCGGCCTTATTCCGGCTCGGCCGGCAACGCGCTTTTGTCAAGGTTCAGGACGGCTGCCGTTACCGCTGCACGTTCTGCATCGTCACCGTCGCGCGCGGCGAGGAGCGGAGCCGGAGCATAGACGACATCGTCGCCGAGATCGACGACCTGCACGCCCAAGGCGTCCAGGAGGCGGTGCTCACCGGCGTTCATCTAGGAGGATACGGCAGCGACCTCGGCTACGGGCTCGATCGGCTAATTCGCGCCGTACTCGAACGCACCGACATCCCGCGCCTGCGCCTGGGCTCCCTGGAACCCTGGGATTTGCCGGATTCCTTCAGCGAACTTTTCGAGAATCCGAGATTCATGCCGCACCTGCATCTGCCGCTGCAAAGCGGGGCCGATTCGGTACTGAAACGCATGGCCCGTCGCTGCAAAACGGCCGATTTCGCCCGGCTGGTAGGCCGATTGCGGAAGGACGTTCCGGACATCAATATCACCACCGACGTGATCGTCGGGTTTCCCGGCGAAACCGAAGCGGAATGGCAAGAGAGCCTCGCGTTTATCGAGTCGATCGAGTTCGGCCACATCCATATCTTCGCCTACTCGCCCCGCTCCGGCACCAAGGCCGCCGAAATGCCGGGCCATGTCCCGGCCGAGCTCAAGAAGGCCCGAAGCCGCGCGCTGCACGAGCTTTCGGAAAGGCTGAAGCGGGCAAACTTCGAGCGATTCCTGGGGCGCGAATTTCCGGTTCTCTGGGAAACCGAGAAAGCGGCGTCGGACGACGTCCCCGAGGTTTTCGGTTATACGCCGAATTATCTGCGCGTGGCGGCCCGAGCCGAAGCAGAACAATCCTTGGCGAACCGCATCACCAGTGCCCGACTGAGGGCTGTCGCCGATTCGGGCGATTATCTCTTGGCCGAACCGGCATCCGGCCGATCCCTGATCTGTCCTTCCAAGAAATAAAGCGTGGCGCCGATCACCGCCGCCGGCGGGATCAGCACGTTCAGCACCGGTATGGTCAGACCCAGCGTGACCAGGCCGCCGAAGCTGAATACACCGAACGGCAGTTTCTTCGCGATGCGGCGCTGCTCGTCGAACCTGTAGCCATGGACCTCGAGCGGATAGGCCATGTATTCGAGCGCCAGGAACCAGGCGCTGAACGCCAGCCAAAGGAACGGTGCGATGAGGTTGAGGCCCGGAATCAGAAAAAGGACGAGCAACGGAACGGCGCGGGTCAGAAAATATAGCAACCGCTTCGCCTCCGACAACGAATCACTCACCAGCGCTTTACCCAAGGAGGCTTCCGACACCAGCGCCGGCTGCCCTTTCAGCAAGACGACCGTCTTTTCCGCCAAACGTCCGTAGAACGGCGCCCCGATCAGATTGGCCAGCATCGTGAACGTGAAATACACGATGAGCAGAAAACTCAGTCCGAACAGAGGCCACAGCAGCCAGCGCAGAAAATCCAGCCAGGCCGGCACCAGCCAGTCTATGAAAGCCGAAAAATAATAAATCCCGCCGACCAGGGCGATTCCGTAGAGCACCAGGTTGATCAGCAGCGGAATTCCTACCAGGTGGCGCAGACCGGGCGTCGAGAGCAAGCGTAATCCGCGCAGGAGACAGGCGGCGGAAAGATGCAGGTTATTGAGTTTCTCGGTGTTTACTGGGTAATTCATGAATGGGTTAAATCCGGATTAGGAACAGCTCATTTCTGACTGTCGATTTCAGGGAGTTCTCCACAGGCTCGACCGCGTAGTCTTGTTTTCCGCTTTGATACGAGACTTTTTCCGAGGAGACGAGTCCATGCCATTATCCTACGGCTCTGAAGGCCGCTTGGCCATAAGGCACGCGACTGACGATTCAAGACGAACTTACCGCTGGCGCCCAAGCTCCAAGCTTGGGAACCAGTCCGCCACCGTTCTGTCTCCTGGTCGAGATTTCGCGTTCACGAGGACCGCAGTAAAGGTCAAACCTGAGCGAATTATTGCGATTTACGGTCCGGTCACGTGGCAAAGTTGTCGTCACCAACAGCGCGAATGAGGGAGTGACATCGATGACCAAACGAATTATCCACGACGTAACGATCGAATGCATACAGGGGAACATCGCCGATCAGCCCGACATGGAGGCTATCGTCAACGCGGCCAATGCCGCGCTGCGCACGGGTGGGGGCGTAGCCGGCGCGATCCACCGGGCCGCAGGGCCCGGACTCGAAGAGGAATGCCGGCAGTTCGCCCCGATTCGTCCCGGTCAGGCGGTCATCACCGGCGCTCATAACCTGCCCAACCGTTACGTGATCCATTGCCTTGGGCCGGTCTACGGGGTTGACGAACCCGCTGGCGAACTGCTCGCCGCCTGCTACCGCAACGCGCTTCACCTGGCCGAGCAGAACAACATCCGGTCCGTCGCCTTCCCGGCTCTCTCAGCCGGCGCGTTCGGCTATCCGATGGAAGCGGCGGCACATATTGCCTTTAGGACTATTTTCGACGAAGCAACGAAGCTCTCGTCGGTCGAACACATACGCTTCGTCCTGTTCCACGCGAAAGACCTGCAGTTGCACGCCAGAATCCTCGAGACCGTTTCGGAACACGAGTCCAAAACGTGATCTCAAGTCGACACCTTTTATGGGTGATTTAGCGTCGAGATGAAAGGTGAACGAGAATGACGAATATCGACAGCCTATTTGCACCCGGCGACGCCTTGATCGTGGTCGATGTGCAGAACGATTTTTGTGCGGGCGGGGCGTTGCCTGTCGAAAACGGCGATGCGGTGGTGCCTGTACTCAACCGTTGGATTGAGGCCGCCACTAAAGCAAACGTTCCGGTCTACGCCTCGCGTGACTGGCACCCCGTAGGGCATGTCAGCTTCCAAGAAAGCGGCGGCCCGTGGCCGCCTCACTGCATCCAGGACAGCGAGGGCGCCCGCTTTCATCCGGAGCTGAGACTGCCCGATTCGGCCATCGTCGTGACCAAGGGCGTGCGCTTCGACCAGGATCAAAATTCCGCCTTCGACCAGACCGGACTTGCCCGACATTTGCGCAAAGCAGGCATCAGGCGCCTCTGGATAGGCGGTCTCGCGGAGGATGTCTGCGTGCTGGCCACGGTGCTGGACGCACGCACGGAGGGCTTCGAGGTCATGGTGATCCGGGATGCCACCCGTCCGGTCACGCCTCAAGGCGGAGAGAAAGCCCGACGGGAAATGCAGGATGCGGGCGCCGGCGTTGCCTCCTGACTCGCGGTTGCAGCACAGGACTGCCCGCTTCGCGACTACTGTGAAGTTATATTGTTCCACAGAAACAATTCATTTCGTGGACAAGCCTGACACAACCCACTAAATTGTCAACCAAACGTAAACAAAAGCGAAGCGACAATTGATCTGTCCGATGCCTTACCACACCTCTCCAACTCCGCCATAGCGTCGCCTGCCCTGTCCTACTCGGCAGGACATCCGCCCTTCCTACCCAGCTTTTTCGAATTTGCCGTCAGATGCCCTGAATGACGGACGCCGGCTATTTTGCTGTCGAGAACCACGCTTGGGCGGAACCTGATCAAGTCTGTCTCGGTTTATTAACCAGGCTTATAAATTAGGCCGGGTTAATCCGGGGCAGGGTTTCCTTAGCGCGGCGACAAGCTGCGTAAGCTCGGCCTAAGCGTGTTACCGGCCTGGGCTGCGGCCCGAAATACCGGGAGGGTATTTACGGGCCTGATTGATAAAGAAAGCCCGGACGCAAGAAGCAGCCAGGCGTCGGATATCGGACGAACTGCACCGTTGGCGGGACGATCAACGGAAAGATCTTCAATTTCGCCGTTGCCGTTAGTCGGCATTCTTCAGATCGTTGAGTTCGTCGCGATAACTATCTTCGTTGTTTTTATTTGATTGGAGCGTCAAATGCTAATGTCCGTTCGACAAGACTGGTTTTCCAATATTCGCAGCGATCTGCTATCGGGTACCGTGGTGGCGTTGGCGCTGATTCCAGAAGCGATCGCGTTCTCGATCATCGCGGGGGTCGACCCCAAGGTCGGCCTGTACGCGTCGTTTTGCATCGCCGTCGTTACCGCCTTCGCGGGCGGCCGTCCAGGCATGATCTCCGCAGCCACCGGCGCCATGGCGCTGCTCATGATTACGCTGGTCAAAGAGCATGGGCTGGAATACCTCTTCGCCGCCACTATTCTGACCGGCATTCTGCAAATCATTGCCGGTTATCTCAGACTGGGCGACCTCATGCGGTTCGTGTCGCGGTCGGTGGTGACGGGGTTCGTCAACGCCTTGGCCATTCTCATCTTCATGGCGCAACTACCCGAACTCACCGGCGTGAGCTGGCATGTCTATGCGATGACCGCCGGCGGTTTGGCCATCATTTATCTGTTTCCGTCCCTGACTAGAGCCGTTCCGTCGCCGCTCGTTTGCATCGTGGTTCTGACCGCAATCGCCATAGGGTTTGACCTGGATATCCGTACCGTGGGCGACATGGGGCAACTGCCCGACAGTCTGCCGGTGTTCCTGTGGCCCGATCTGCCGCTGAATGTCGAAACCCTTGGAATCGTTTTCCCCTATGCCATCACCATGGCCATCGTCGGGCTATTGGAGTCGATGATGACGGCCACCATCGTCGACGATCTCACCGATTCGCCCAGCGACAAGAATCGGGAGTGCAAGGGCCAGGGCATCGCCAATATCGCGGCGGGCCTGTTCGGCGGCATGGCGGGCTGCGCGATGATCGGCCAGTCTGTGATCAATGTGAAGTCCGGCGGGCGGACGCGACTATCTACCCTGACGGCAGGCGTTTTCCTGTTGATCATGGTCGTATTCTTAGGGCCCTGGGTATCGCGCATCCCGATGGCGGCGCTCGTTGCCGTGATGATCATGGTTTCCATCGGAACCTTCAGTTGGGACTCCATTCGCAATCTGAGCAAATACCCCTTGAGCACCAATATCGTCATGATCACGACCGTCGCGGTGGTGGTCGCGACCCATAATCTCGCTCTCGGCGTTTTCGTCGGCGTATTGCTGGCCTCATTGTTTTTTGCGAACAAGGTCGGTCAGTTTCTCGAAGTCCGTTCGAAGTCCAGCGATGACGGTTCGATACGGACTTATCTCGTGGTCGGCCAAGTGTTTTTCACCTCCGCCGGCAAGTTCACCGCAGCCTTCGATTTCAAGGAGGATATTGATAAAGTCGTGATCGATTTGACTCGCGCCCACTTCTGGGACATCACGTCGGTGAGCGCGCTGGATAAAGTCGTCATCAAGTTCCGGCGCGAGGGCATCGAGGTCGAGATCGTCGGTTTGAACGAAGCCAGCGCGACCATCGTGGATCGGTTCGCGGTGCACGATAAACCGGAAGCCGTGGAAAAATTGATGGCTCACTGAGGAAAGGTTTCAGTATGACTAAGGTAATGGCATGTATCGATGGGTCCAGGGCGGCTACGGCGGTCTGCGACTATGCGGCCTGGGCCAGTCGGCGCCTTCGGGCTCGGCTGACTTTCATTCATGTGCTGGACAAGTCGCAGTACCCGGTGGACGGCAATCTGAGCGGCAATATCGGGTTGGGCAGCCGCGAATCCTTATTGGAAGAACTGACGGCTCTGGATGAAAAACGCGGGAAACTCGCACGCGAACAGGGCCGGTTGATGCTGGCGGCGGCAAAAGAGCGTGCGGTGGCCGACGGCGTCGAGTCGCCATCCTGCGTTCAACGCCACGGCAGCCTGGTGGATACGCTTCTGGAACTCGAGGAGGATATACGCTTATTGGTGATGGGCAAGCAGGGCGAAAGCACCAACGGCACCAATCGTCATATCGGCAGCCACCTGGAAACGGTGATCAGAACGATGCACAGACCCATTCTGGTAACGCCCCATCAATTCCGGGAGCCCGAACGGGTCATGTTCGCTTTCGACGGCAGCGCGACCACGCGCAAAGGCATAGAGATGGTTGCCAACAGCCCGCTATTCAGAGGGCTTTCCTGTCACATTCTGATGGCCGGCAAAGACGGTGCCGGTCTGCGTGAGCACCTCGACTGGGCCAGAGCCACATTGGCGCGGGCCGGCTTGGACGTGACGGCCGAAATCCGCGAGGGCGACGTCATCAACGTTTCCGAGCGGTACCGGCAAGAGCATGGCATCGACCTGTTGATCATGGGCGCCTACGGCCACTCCAGGATACGCGAGTTCCTGGTGGGCAGCACGACGACGAGCATGCTCACCAATGCCTCGCTTCCCGTGCTGGTGCTGCGATAACGAAAAATCGAAAAGGTAAGCGATGGAACCGGCAGGAAGAAAAATAAGGCTATTTTTTCTTAGTTTTTTTCTCGTTCGCAAACTCCTGTTTGGGAACCCGCACGAAGAAGCTTCCGCTTCTCGGGCGACCCGGGGCAGACCTTTCCGGCCTGCCTGCTTGCCCTGCCGGTTCGCGATCGATGGGTTTCGCTATCGCTCTACCCATCCTACTGCCCTAAGGCGCTACGTCGGAACTCTTGAACAACGACGGATTCATGCCGTACCGGCTGAGCAAGCGGTAGAACTCGGTCCGGTTGCGCTTGGCCAGCTTGGCGGCTTGAGTTACGTTGCCGTTGGTCATCTGCAACAGCCGGATCAGATAGTTTCGCTCGAACTGTTCCCTGGCTTCCTGCAGGGACAGGAACGACGCCGGTTCGTCCCGCAACGCCCGTTGCACCAGCGTCACCGGGATGAGTGGCGTCGAGGACAGCGCGACGCACTGCTCCACGACGTTACGGAGTTGCCGCACGTTTCCGGGCCATTCGAAATTCACGAAACATTCCATGGCCTCCGGCGAAAATCCCTTGACCCGATTGCCGTAGGTTTCCGCGAGATCCCTCAGGAAATGCATCGCCAACAAAGGAATATCCTCGGGCCGCTTGGATAGGGGCGGAAGCATCAAGGTGACGACATTGAGCCGGTAATAAAGGTCTTCGCGGAAGTTCCCTTCCGCCATGGCCTTATCCAAATCCGCGTGAGTTGCGGAAATGATGCGCACGTCGACCGGCTCGTCATCGGTGGCGCCCACCGGGCGCACCTTCATCTCCTGGAGCGCGCGCAACAGCTTGGCCTGAAAAGACTTGGGCATGTCGCCGATTTCGTCCAGAAACAGAGTGCCGCCGTCCGCGGCACGGAAGAGCCCTTTGTGATCGCGGGTGGCGCCTGTGAACGCGCCCCTGCGATGCCCGAAAAGTTCGGATTCGAAGAGATTTTCCGGAATCGCGCTGCAATTGACCGCCACGAACGGCCCGTCCGCCCGCGTACTGGCCTCGTGAATCGCGCGCGCGAGCAACTCCTTGCCAGTGCCGCTCTCGCCGCCGATAAATATGCTCGCCTTGCTCTGTGCGACGCGATTGGCCTGGCTCAGCAACTCCTCCATGAGAGGGCTCTGTGTGACGATGTGTTGTCTCCAAGCGTCCTGATCCACCGTGACGCCGCTGGTCAGTCCGATCCGCATGGCCTGGTTGACCAGCTTGACCAGTTCGTTCTTGTCCACAGGTTTGGACACGAAGCCGAACACGCCCCGCTTGGTCGCGCTGACGGCATCGCTGATCGTGCCGTGGGCCGTCATGATGATGAAGGGCAGCGTCGGATATTGCTCATGGAGAAAGTCGAACAACGCCAGGCCGTCCATGCCCTCCATACGCAGATCCGTCACGACGACATGGGGGCGAAACACGGAGACCCTCGAAATGGCCGCCGGTCCGCTGTTCACGGTTTCCAGTTCAAATCCCGCTGAGGTGAGACGCAGGGCCACCAGGCGCAACAGATCCGGATCATCGTCCACCAATAGGACACGTTTACGTGCAGTGTTCATAGGATTATTGTCCGCTGTCTGGCTCGTCTAAACGCTGCTCGATAGCTTTGAGCGCATCCAGCTTCTCTTGAAGCTCTTTCAGCTCGCTCTCTTGCGTTTTCAGCCGCCGGTGCACTTTCTTTTCTTTCGATACGGTGTGAGAGACCTGACGCTCCGAGTGTTTTCGCCGCTCGATTTCGTTGTCGAGACGGCTCAAAATTTCTTTCTGATAAATCAACAAGGCTTTAAGCCGTTCGTCCTGAAGTTCGGCCAAAGAGGCGTCCACGATCACGGAGGCATTCCTGATGTCGCCACAGGCCTCGGTCGCCGCCTGGGCAAAGAAAAAATGCAGACGTACGCCTAAGCTGCGATCGGCCTGGTAACGCTGCAACAGTTGCTGACATTCGGATAGCCGCTCGGCCGGAGGCAGGCGGGCAATCTCGGCGGCAAAACTGAGGAGATCCTCGAACGCATAGCTGGCGTATTTCTGCTCGGACGCTTTGGGTGCAGTATCAGCACTCTCCTTGCTTCTGAATCCTGCGCAACCCGTGATAGCAAACAGCACGATCAGAGCTGTAGCGCGGGAGGGGAATTTCATGTATCGCTTAATCTAGCCGTAAAGGTATTTGCACCCGAATACGGGCGCCTTTTTTGTTCGGGCGGGGCTCCAAGGCTTCGACCTTGCCATGATGACCGGAAACGCATTCGCTGACAATAGCCAATCCCATGCCCGTCCCCGCGATGCCGTCCTCTCGGGCAGCTTTTCCCTGAAAGAACGGCTCGAAAACGTGTTTACGCTCGTCGGGCTCTATGCCCGGGCCGTCATCTTCTACTTCCAACTCCATATGGCCGCCGTTTTGGCGGAGCGTCACGCAGATCTCGCCGCCGACGGGCGAGTATTTAACTGCATTTGACAGCAGGTTATCAACAACGGTACGCAATTGATCCGGGTTGCCGTCGAGTTCGACCGGCCGCAACTGCTCGGTCAGCTCGATGGATTTGGTGCGCAAGCGAATCTGGTAATCGTCGATCAATTCTGAGACGAGCCTCGCCATATTGACCGTTTCCCGAAGCATGGCTCCCGGACGAGCGTTGACTTGGCTGTAATTGATCAACTCGGCGATCAAGGTATCCAGCTTTTGCGTATTGCTGACCACGATCTGCGCGATCTCTCTTTGCTCGGTATTGAGTTCCCCGACCACTTCGTCCGCCAACAGTTCGGTGCCTTCGTGGATGGTCGCCAACGGAGTCTTGATCTCGTGGGACACATGGCGGATGAATTGCTGTTTCGCCTCCTCGAGACCTCGCAGCCGGCTGCGCAGCCAATCCAGCCGTTCGCCCAGGTATTCCAAATCCTTGGGTCCGGTCACCTGGATCGGCCGAATGAAATCGCCGGCCCCGAGCTTGCGTATCGCATGGTCCATCTGGCGCACCGAGCGGATGATGAAAAACGTAACAAACGAAATTAAGACCACCGAAATAGGCAGCAGAACCGACGACTCCTGCAACATCCGGCGCTGAACCGCGGAGGACCTGCTCTCCAGATTGTCGACCTCGGAATCCACGATCCCCGAGAAACCGCGAGCGAGTTCCTTGGCCTTCAGATTGAGCGTCGAAAACATTTCATCTGTCTTTTCCATGCGCGCCTTTCTAGGCCGGTCACGCTGCTCGCGCGTCGCGCCGGAACGGCGGGTGTCGACTTTTTCGGGCTTTGCCGTCGGCTCGATCGCCATGTTCGAAACATGCTGAAAGATGCCTCCCTCTTCTACCGAAAACCGCTGGAGCTGGGCGACCAACGCCGGCTCTTCGGTCAAGCTCAACAAATTGCTGATTACCTCGCCGAGGTCACGGTGAACCGTTTCGAGAGCGACGCGGCTCTCCGCGTCTTCTAAAATCAAGTACCGCTTGGCCTTGCGCTCGAAATCGGTGAGCCTCTCGCGCAACAACTCCTTTTTTTGGCTGATTTGAGCCACCCGATAAGCCGTTTTTTGAGAGGAAACCGCCAATTCCTTGACCGCCGTGACAGCGAACACCAAGGCGAGCACCAAGGGCAGTATCGCCATCGTAAAACCGACAAGAATCAGCTTCCTGAGCGATATCCTTCGCAGAATATTAAAGAAGATCAGCATGGAGTCTTAGCTGGAATTCCGATTGTAGTCGAGTGCGTTTCTTAAGGTTTCCGCCAGGATCGGGGCCAAAAACACGACATTCGTGGAGTGAAGAATACTGTCGCTGCTGCCGATCTCGGAAACACCGCTACGTCGCAGCTTATCGACGGCATTCTCGACGAATAACGGGTGCGTCACCAGCACATCGACGTTCTCGGCCCCCAGTGCGCGCAGCTTGGCAACGGCTTCGGTCAAGGTCGTGCCGGTGCTGGCCACGTCGTCAACCAGGACTACGCTTCGCCCCCTCACCTGAAAATCAGTCGTCTCGACCGACACTGCCCTGTCACCGAAACGTTGCTTGAAAGCGACGACAAAAGGAAGCCCGCAGCCTTTCGCGATGGCGCTTACCCATTGTTCCGATTCGGCATCCGGCCCCACCAGCAACGGCTTGTCTGACCGGTTCGCGAGATAACGCGCGAACAGCGGAGCCGCCGGTACGACAATCGGATTTCTCGCCGGAACCGCCTCTTCGAGCCGGCTGATACGGTGCAAATGAGGATCGACGGTCACGACATCATCAAACAAGCCGGCAAGAAACTCCCCGATTATTTTTTGACTGACGATCTCACCCGGTTGAAAGGCACAATCCTGCCGCATATAACATAAATAGGGCGCTATCAAAGACAGTCTGTTGACGCCTTGGTTCCGCAGAGCGCGAGCGACCAGGAGCAGCTCGACCAATTTGTCGTTGGGATCCTGGAGACTGCGAAATACGACGACATGCTCGTCCTTTATCTCCGGCAAGGTCACCTTGCTTTCCCCGTCCGGAAAACGGTGGATGCCGACCTCGCCGTATCGGGCATCCAGAGCCTCCACCACTGCCATGGCCTGAACGCGAGAATCGGAGAATCCTAAAATCATGGTCAAAATTCCACGTAACCTTTAGGTATTTTATCGAACTCGCCCAACTCGTACCCCGTACGCTGACGGACGAAATCGCAAGCGAAATCGTAATTCGACGGAAACTCGGCATGAATCCGGTACAGCGCTTCGCCTTTTTCCACCTTGTCTCCCAGCTTCTTCAGCACGTCGACGCCAGCCCCTTTCGACATCGGCGCTCCGGCCAGTCGCGCGATACGAGCGAGAAAAAAGTTGTCGATATGAGTCACCGACCCCGCGCGTTCGGCGCAGACTTCATACGTTAGCTTGCCCAGCTCGAATTTTTGTTCTTGCACACCTTGTGCCACAACAATACGGTTCATCTTTTCCAAGGCTCGCCCCGACTCCAAAATTTCCCGAGCGATGGCATATCCCTGACCGCCGCGCACATCCGGGTCGAATTCGATAATACGCCCGGCCAATCGCAGGGACTTTTCCCTTAAATCGGTCGGAGCACGCGGGTCGTTCTCCAGCACCTGCATCACGTCGCGCACCTCCAGAACCGGCCCGATACCGTGGCCGACCGGTTGCCGGCCGTCGGTGATCATGACCTCCAAATAAAGTCCCAAGCGGTCGCCGACGTACTCGAAAAGTTTTCGCAATTGCATCGCATCGCGCATGTGCCGAACTTTGGCTGTCGGCCCGACCGGGATATCCAGCAACAGATGCGTCGCGCCGGCCGCGAGCTTCTTGGACAAAATCGAAGCCACCATCTGGCCTTGCGAATCGATGCCCAGCGGGCGCTCAACCGAAATCAGCATGTCGTCCACAGGCGCCAGGCGCGTCGTTCCGCCCCAGACCAGGCAGCCTCGCTCGATTCGAACCAACTTGTCCAAGGTCTCCGGCAAGAGATCGACTCGCGTCAAGACCTCCATGGTATCCGCCGTACCGGCCGGCGATGTAATGGCACGGCTCGAGGTTTTCGGGATCAGGGTGCCGTGTGCCGCCACGATGGGCACGACCAGCATGGATGTCCGGTTGCCGGGAATGCCGCCGATGCAATGCTTATCGGCGACCAAAGGCTCGTTCCAGTCGATCCTGCTCCCGGTCGACAGCATGGCCTTGGTCAAAAGAAGCACTTCGTCCCGATCCAGTCCGTTTTGTCCGGTCGCGACCAGAAAGGCCGCCATCTCCATTTTCGAATAACGGCGATTCGCGATGTCGCGCGTGATGGAAATGTAATCGTCGTAACTCAGCCGCTCTCCGCCGATCTTGCGGCGAACCGCATCCATGGATGCGGGCGGTTCCGCCTGCGCGACCCGAACGTCGTGCCCCTCCTCCGCGCACAGTTGACTGAAGGCTTGCTCGGAAAGGCCGAGTTCGTCGGGATTGACGATCTGGTCGTCGTCCACCACATTCAGTACGGCTTCGATTCGCTCGTTGTTGCAATAGACCACGATCTTGGCGAGCGCCTGGAAGCCTTCCGCACGGTAAACCGAACACTCCCGGTGGAGATAGGCGACATTTTCCCGGTAGGTATCGATGGCGATGCGGCGCAGCTTGAGCCGATAGCTGATGTGATCGTTGCGGAGATCGGATACTTCGGAATCGGATGTTGTTTCGGTCATGGTTCCGCAATCGTTTTCGAAAAAACTCTAATTTTCCTCCAAGAAGGCGGATTGTTTACCACTGACACCGCCGAACCCTTAAAATAACACGTCATTTGTAATCAGTCGTTTCTCACGTCCATTTGCCGCTATTTCCGACATGCGCGCCGCTTTTTTCTACCCGATAACCTCGATCGCGGCGCTGGTCGCCTTTTGGCAGGCCGCGGCAATCGCCTTTGGAACGCCGCTGTTGCCGTCTCCCTTGGAGGTATCCGAAGTGCTTCTGTCCGAAGTCCGCTCCGGAGCGCTGCCCTACCATCTCGGCGTGACGCTGGCGCGGCTGGCCGTCAGTTTCGTCTTGGCCATGAGTATGGGGACTGCCTTGGGTATACTGCTGGGCCGGCACGAAAAACTGGACCGTTTTTTCGACAGTTGGCTCGTGTTTTTTCTGAACATTCCGGCTCTGGTGATCATCATCCTGTGTTACGTCTGGTTCGGGCTGGTCGAGAGCGCCGCCATTGCCGCCGTGGTTATCAATAAGCTGCCCAATGTTGTCGTGACCGTGCGGGAAGGCGCACGGACGCTGGACCGGGATCTCCTGGAAATGGCCGAAGCGTATCGGTTCGGCCGATACAAAACGCTGCGCCACATCGTCTGGCCGCAGTTGTACCCGTTCTTCATCGCCGCCTCGCGGACCGGGCTCGCACTGATTTGGAAGATCATTCTGGTCGTGGAATTGCTCGGACGCAGCAACGGCATGGGTTTTCAACTGCACCTGTTCTTCCAGATGTTCAACGTCTCCGCCATCCTCGCCTACACCATCGCCTTCGTCGTCGTCATTCAACTGATCGAGATCGGCCTCCTCAAGCCTCTCGATCGCCATGCCCAACGGTGGCGCCGATGACCGCGATTCAAATCGAGATAGTCAGAAAAACCTATCGGCCCAAAGGAGAAACGGGAGCACCCGCTATACTCCAGGATCTGTCCATCATACTCGGATCCGGCGAATTCGCCTGTCTCGTCGGCCCATCGGGCTGCGGCAAAACTACGCTACTAAATATAGCAGCCGGACTGGACCGGGATTATGAAGGCACGGTCCGAATCGGAACCGAAACCGGAAAACCGCACATCGGTTATGTCTTTCAAAATCCGCGCCTCATTCCGTGGCGGACGGTGCGGGAAAACATCGAGCTGGCTCTTCCCAAAGAGGCCGATCCCGCCTATATCGATCATCTTTTCGACGTAGTCGGACTCGCCAACGCGCAGGATGTATACCCGGAACGGCTCTCGCTGGGCATGAGCCGCCGTGTGGCCCTGGTGCGGGCCTTCGCCGTCAATCCGGATCTCTTGCTCATGGACGAACCGTTCGTATCGCTCGATCCGCCCACGGCCCGCCGTGTCCGCGAACTGGTCGTAGCCCTCTGGCAAGAGCGTCCGCACACGGTCCTGTTCGTTACCCACGACTTGCGCGAAGCGATCGAACTGGCGGATCGGCTGATATTCCTGTCGTCGCGTCCGGCTTCGGTGATTGGCGACATTCCGGTAAACATCCCGCGCACGGAGCGAAGCGAGGCCGCGATCGAAACCTTTCGCCAGCGGCTTTACTCGGATTATCCGGTCATTCGGGAGCTGCTTTAACCGCTCTTGTAGATACTGCCCATGGCGGCACACGTGCCACGCTAGTGCATTTTCCGATGTGGTATAGCGCCTTAGGCTATTGTAGGTCGGGAATCCTTTCCCGACGTTAACGGGTCGGCAAACGGACTAGCTAATGGAAACCGTGCAGCACCGAAATAGCGACTTTTCGAGTAATAGACCAAGAGCTCAAACACTCGGATCAGGTAGAGACCGCCCCCTGGACCGTTTGTCGAAAATCTCCCATCATCTGCGGAAATCAACCGGCTGAAATATATTGGAATGCTGGACGCGTAGGGCGGCAAGCTCCCTGAATTCGGCGTCGCTCTATCCGAGCTTCCCGAAATAGGCTACACGTCATGGTCGGCGGGTCGGGGCTATTTGCGGCGACCGACCGTGGGCGAAGGAATCGACCGCCTGACAGACTCGTACAATGTAAATTTCACATCTAAACGATCGTCGTTCTGCCACGACCGTCATTACCCGGTGCGTTCCTGGCGGAGAAGGACATCGGCTGGGGGACAAAGCCATGAGAAAGCGTTTTTTTCTTCCCGATGCTGCGACGAAGCAGGAGTTCGGATGTCTTCTTTTCGCCTTTGCCCCGGTCGGGGTTTTGCTGACGGCTATCGTAGTATTCGAATTGGGCGGGTTCGGACTGTCGACGATCCCCGGCAAGTTGGCCCATCAGATTTCAGCGTTCGACCGCAGCATCGTTATGGAATTGTCCGAGCTGCGCGCACGAACGGTGTGGCTGACGGCTGTTATTGTCTATTACGCCATTGCAGTAGCCGTGATGATCGTCAGCATTCATACGATTCGCCTCAACCTGAGTCGTCAATGCTTCAGGTATTTCGGTGCAATCATAGGTCTCCTCGGAATCCTGTCCGTCGCCTACTTCGTTTTCGGTGCTCTCCGCGAAAACGGTGTGACCGCGATTTTTCGACTGACCTACGGGGTACTCGAAGCGTCAGGCTATTTTTCCCCCTTGCAGCTCGCAGTTATTCTCGGACTGGTAAGCGTGGTCAATCTGATCGCGACCGTGGTGCCTTTCGCGATCATTCTGGCCGGAAGCAGTTCGATGGCTCCGTTCGAGGAACTGCCTCCGGATGAAGTCCTGCATTTTATCGAAGCGCGTTTTAGCCACCTAAAAAACGCGGTCAATTTGGGTTCTGCGATGCTGTTGATCGGCGTCTTGCATATGCTCGCCTGGCTGCGGTGGCCGGTGGTCTTCTTGGGGCAGGGAAAACTGACCGAGGAATTCGTCAGTTGGTCGCTGACTTTGAGCATGTACTGGGGTGCGGTCTTTTCCCTGATGGTCATCGCCTTGTATATCCCCTGCACTTTGGCCTTATACGCGCGCGCCAAGCGCGAGTTCAATCGAAACTTTCCCACATCCGAACATCCGGAGCTGTGGAGTTATCTCCAGACTTTCGGTATATCGCGAGAACCCATGCGTCAATTACCCCAGGTAATCGCTATGTTGGCACCGTTTATCGGCGGCTCCTTAGGTGCTTCACTGGCGAATTTGGGGGGAGTGTCCGGGTAACGGAGCACGCAGAATCGACACCGCGCTTATGCTCGGATTTTCCAATCCAGCCAAATACGGGATCTCTGACGGCATCGCATAACAATTAGTCTTGGTTCAAGCGTTCCCTGCCGAACGTCTCCGGACAACAAAAAACCCGCCAAGCCTTGCAACTCGCGGGTTCCTCGAATTTTGCCGAACTTCTCCGGTCTTTCAATCTTTCAATTGGGGGAGATGCCGTCTAATTGGCTCATATCTCATTGATATATCTCTGCGAAAAAAAAGTGATTCGAATTTATGCCCCCGTAGGTACCCCCATATTCTTAGGCCTGCTCGCTCCTTAAGCAAGGAACATTGACTACAGAGCCATGCACTCTGCCACCGTTTGGTGTTTGGAAACATTTCGTTATAAGGTCACCACCTATGCGAGCTTGTAAAAATTGACAGATGAATCACCAGTTAAAACAACTAAAGTGTCAGACTCGATAAATTGAATACCATTTATAGATTTCCCTTGCCCAGCACTCGTATCCAGGGTTTGAAAGACTTGACCGTCACGTGTATCAATTAAATAGACTAAACCTTCACTGCTACCAACAGCGAGGATTGGCAGTTTTTTTGAGCACGCACAGAAAAGCAGGTCATTTTCCATTAGATTTCGTGACAATATATCCCATTCATCGTCCCTAAGTAACATAGGGTCAAATAGGAACTTGTGGATAATTTCATCCGGAGCTACATTGACGAGCGAGGCACGACGTGCAGAGGGTGTTTGTACATAGTCATTAAGAGATATTTCCTTTGGTAAATTCCTATTAGACGAGTCACGAATTTCGACCTTCCCACTTCCGTAAACACAAGCCACTTGAGCACCGTCTCCAAGCAGAGTCATACTATAAAGATGGTGGGTAATGGATGTGCCCAATCGAATTAATCTCGGTTTCGTTTGAAGATTCTGAATTTCGACGATCTGCCCCCCGCTCCCTCCAAACCACACCCTATCATCATTGATAAATTGCGCACAATAATAAGACGTATGATGGTGAGGTCCTTCACGGTATAGGCATTTACCGCTACTTGAGAGAACTGCAAAGGAATTAATCCCATACACAGCGAACATAGACTTGTTTGGAGATACACGTATACCAAAAGGATCTCGGCAATCCGCCTTTCCGCTCGCGTTTTCGCTGATTAGCCTTCCTTGATCAATCAAGTGAAAGTTCGAGTCTTTGTCCAATACTGCTATACACTCATCAGATATTGCAGCTATCCCCGCGATTTCTTGGTGATGAGTGTAAAAAGGCTTTTGCACATAAGAAGTAAAGTAATAGACGAGTGAACTGGAGCTGCATATAAAAGCCGCTGAGTTAGATACATCTAACGCTGATCCTCGCACGCCAATGCTTTCGGGCACAGTAAAATTCTGCATTAGCAGGCACTTTGGTAAATCAGAGAATTTGAGCGATGTGTTTAGACTTGAGTAATACCAGGGGCGTTGCCCCTGTCTACTATCTTGCATAACCATCTTACCGACTTGCTTAATCGCATCCTCCACAGATAAGCCATGCTGTATTACTGAGTTGCAGAAGTGCTCACAGAAAAGGCTATGTTGCCCCTTACCATCAAGTGCTTTCTCGCCTGCACTCGTGGAGTAAGCGATAAGGAGATCATTATAGGAGGACTCCTCGGAGCGCATTTCATCTAACTCAGGCGCGATCGCATTCCAATCCAGCCGGATTGATTTGTCTACACTGCTACGGCATGCATCTATGATCAGTAATTTTGGTCCGCTATTAGCTTTAACTGCAGACAGCAGCCTTGTAATAGGGATACCGTAGTGCCTCAGACGTCCAGTAGCTATTGGTAGAGGGAAATCGCGAGGAAGAACGTACCCAGCTCCATTCTTTTCGATGCCATGCCCCGCAAAAAAAATGAGGGTGAAGCATCTTTGTTGGTCAATTTGCTTAGTGAAATCTTCGAGGGCGTTTTCTATATCCGCACCGCTGGCATTTTCAAGCGTCATACACCGAAACCCACGCGACTGCAGAATCTCTGTAACTAACCGTGCGTCATTTACTGGATTATTTAGGGGAGCACCCTCATAGTCCGAAATACCTATAATTAACGCTCTTCTTTCCATGGTCTATTAATCCGCATAACGTCACGAAATTTCGTGAGAATTGCGGGCTAGTCCCCCCGCCACGGCTCGGAAGTTTTCCAAGGCCGCTTCCAGATGTTCGACGATTTCCTGAGCCAAAATTTCCGGCTCGGGCAGGTTCTCCAACGAATCCAAGCTTTTGTCCTTCAGCCAAAACACGTCCAAGCTTGCTTTATCCCGCGAAAGCAACTCTTCCACTGAAAAAAAACGAAAGCGTTCGGATATCTCGCGCTGATAACGATTCTCGGGGTTATAACACCGGATGAAATCCTGAAGGTCCTCGTACTTCATCGGCCGAGTCTTCAGGGTGAAATGCTGATTTGTACGAAGATCATAAAACCAGGTGCCCGAAGTACGGACCGTGCCGTCGTCGGCATGGTTGTCAAAGAAAACAACATTGGCCTTCACCCCGTTGGCGTAAAAAATGCCCGTGGGCAACCGCAGAATGGTATGCACGTCGCATTTCTCCAGAAGCTTGCGGCGGATTTTTTCGCCCGCGCCGCCTTCGAAAAGCACATTGTCCGGCAGCACCACGGCGGCCTGTCCGCCCGGTTTGAGCATGGTGCGGATGTGTTGCAGGAAGTTAAGCTGCTTGTTCGAAGTGGTTTCCCAAAAGTCCTGTCGCTGATAAACCAGGGATTCGCGATCGTCTTCCCCTGCGTCGGTGGTAAAGGTCATGCTGCTTTTCTTGCCGAAGGGCGGGTTCGCCAGCACGTAATCGAACAGTTCGCCCGGCGCGGAAAGTAAGGCATCGTCGCGCCTGATCGTCGGTTCTGCCTCCATACTGCCGATGTTGTGCAGCACCAGGTTCATCAGGCACAGGCGCCGGGTATTGGGCACGATCTCCCAGCCATGGAAAGTGTTGAATCGCAGAAACTTCTGCTCTCGATTGTTCAGCGGTTCGCCACGAAACTTGGTAAGCCAGTCGTAAGCCGCCAGAAAAAAACCTCCGGTGCCGCATGCCGGGTCCGCGATGGTCTTCATCGGCAAGGGCCTGACGCACTCCACCATGGCCCGGATCAATGGGCGCGGCGTGAAATATTGGCCGGCGCCGCTCTTGGTGTCTTCAGCGTTCTTTTGCAGCAAGCCTTCGTACAGATCACCTTTTACGTCCGTGCCCATCTCCAGCCAGCTTTCCGCGTCGATCAACTGAATCAGCCGGTAAAGCTTGGCGGGGTCCTGAATCTTGTTCTGCGCCTTGAAAAAGATGGCGCCCAACATGCCGGATTGCCGGCCGAGTTCATGCAGAATGCGCAGGTATTGCTCTTCCAGTTCCATCCCGCTGCGGTTACGCAGACTCGCCCAGTCCAGCCCTTCGGGAATGGCAGATTTCTTCGCCTGGTGAACGCCGGTGACGTATTCATCGGCCATTTTCAGAAACAGCAGGAAAGTGAGTTGTTCCAGATAGTCGCCGTAGCCCAGGCCGTCGTCGCGCAGGGTGTGGCAGAAGTTCCAGACTTTCTGAAGCAAAGAGGACGTATTCATCGAGTTAAAAAGGTACTTTCGCGGGTTTCAGAACCGGAGCCAGGAAATCCGCAGCATCGGATCGCGGACTTAGACGTGGGTTTCGGCCTCGATGGTCTCGAACAACAAGCGCCGCGTATCGGCGCCGGGCGCCCGCTTGGACAGGTGCAGCATTTCGATGCCCACCACTCGGTTTTCCGCGTCGTAATCCACAACGATTCCCGGAGCAACCTCCTCGGACTCTACCGCCGTGATCTCGTTGAGGCTCAGATACAGTGCATCGGCCTCTCGGTCTATGGTCAGTTTCATAGCTTGCCTTTCATGTTTCGGTCGAAATAGACAGTGACTACCCGGATCGGTAAAACAGCCACGTTGAGCACCACTCGGAGAACGCGCCCGCCATGTTCGGGAATCTCCGCCAGACGGTGCTCCAGGTCCTCATCCAGCCGGTCGGGTTCCATCCGTCGCGGATGCTCCGCAACGCGCCTCACCCAATCTTCGTGGATCGCACGTTTCTCCATGGCGTCTCGCGCGTGCCGGGTAAATTCAAGCTGCATCGTGCAACGCCTCTACCCACAGTCCCTGATTTTTCCGTGAATCGATGGCTTTTACCGCTGTACGGTTCCAGACTCTTGGATTCAACGAGGGCGCATCCATTCGTGTCTATACGCAATCTAACAGCATTTCAACACAGGGCTTTTCCCTGTGCATTTTGAGAATTCGTCGGGCAAAAATGGAGAGTTCGGCACTGTCCTCAAGCGCTTGGGCCAAGTCTTCCATAAATCCCAAATAGGCATTCTCGATGTCCATGTCTCCGGTATCGAGGCGCTTGTGCAGCTTGTCCGCTTGTTTGACCCAACGTTCGAGGTTGAGCGCCAGCAGCCGGCGCTGCTCATTCAATTCAGGGTGGTCAAGGTGATAAAGCTTGACGGATTCCCTTACTCGATATTCGCAAATTGAATCTTCCGAATACGCCGGGCAAGGAGTCCCGTCGGCCCGGAAGTCTAAAAGACCGGGATCTCTTGGACTGCACGGGTCCAGCAACACCGGCCGCTCGGCGTCTAGTTCCTCTGCACAGGTTGCTTGGCTACAGCCATCCAGCAGCGGGAAGAAATCGCCTTTCCCTTCGACTTCGCCGGTTTCCGGGTTTGTCCGTCGCGAATTGCAAAAGGTGCAGGAAAACCGAAAATTGCGTACCGAAAAGGCAAGCCAGGGGTACTTGGCCTTCGGCCGGAAATGATCCACGGCGTTGTCCGATCGTATTTGCCGCGCCTCACAGTACCAGCATTTGCCGTGCGAAAGATCCTTAAGCTCCTTCTTCAAGGCAGACCAGACTTCGGAATAATCTGCGGGCTTTTCACCGTTGGTGACAGATTCTTTTGCTTCTTCGGCCATTTTTCGCCAATCTTCGGAAGGATTTATATGGCGAATATCACGTCTTCTCATAAACCATTGTTTATTTTTGTTCCTTTCTTGCCCGCTCCTTGGCTCGCTCCACGGCCCGCTTGATGAGTTCCATTGCACGGGGATTGGATTTATCCAGCGTCCTCGCACCTGCCCCTTCTGTCCCCACCTCCGCTTCCAATAATTCATGCCTGAGTTTCAGGTATTCGGTGAAAACCGGGTCGCGCATTTCGAAACGAAAACCCAGGCTTTCGAGCTGGGCGTTCAGCTTTTCCAGTTCCTTTTTGTCCTCCTCGCTGAGGCTTTCACCCTTGGCGGCGATCTTGCGCTGATCCTCCAGCAGCTTTAAGGTGGGTTTATCCACCGTGGCCGGAAGCCCGAACATATCGCTGGTCAGGATTCCCGCGAACCCCATCCCGCGTGGGTCTATGGAAGGACGGGATGCGGCAACCTTCTGGCTGTCCGGCTCGCGGGTAAGGATTTGCACTTGCTTGGCATTCAAAGCCGCAATCGCCAAGGGGTTATGCGTGGTCAGAACGACATGGCTGGACTTTCGGGTTTGTTCGTCGGTGCCGACAAACTTTTCGAGAAATTCCAGATAATCCATCGCCCAACGCGGATTCAAATGCGTATCCGGTTCATCCAGCAGGAACAGGCTTTCCTGTTCCGCGGTGAACCGCAGCAATCCCAGCACCGTCAAAAGCTGCTGCTCGCCTTCCGAAAGTTCCCGGAACTCCACCGCACCGGCATTTTTGCTCAGCTTCACCCGGATACGGACCTCGGCGATCAATTCGGAGATATAGGTGCTTTCCAGCTCCTTGAAAAACTCGTGCGGCGGCAAGTCATTGAGCAGGGTTCGAAGCGATTCGGTATCTCGGACGAAAAGATAGAGGTGTTCGTTTGTTTCCTTACGCCGAAAATCAAGCGTTACCTTATGGTTCAAGCGAATGGGTGCAAGAGATATTTCATATAAACGGTCTAAAAATCGTTGAACTACACCTCTCGCAAACCAAAATCGCTTATCTCCTTTTCCAGTCGGGTCTGTTTTTTTCTTTGCCCAGCTCGGTTTGTTATGTAGAACAAATAGTACCGAGTCAATGCCGCCGTTGGGATCAATACCCAGATAATCACTCAAAAAGCCCTGAACGGCATCATCTTGCTTGAGCATGAAGGCGAGCAAAACGAACTGGCTATGAATCGGCCGCGCATAGAACAAGGGCCGCATAGGGCTATCTTCGCCTGCCAGCAAATCATCGTAAAAACGCTTTTGATGTTCGTCGAAATGCCTTTCCAAACGGTTGCTGGGACCGGAGTAATAGCCGAACACGTAATTCGGCAGGTATTTGTTTTTTTCCTGCCTGAAGCGGGAATATTTGATGTCCTGGCCCGGCGGTGCCGCTGAGTTGTGTTCGGCCGACGTGAACAAAGGAACCTGCTCTGGAGCGGCGGATTTTTGCATGGTGTCCGGATCACTTTCGTAGACCCGAATGATGTAGGGTTCGCCGATGCGGTCTGGATCGGCGTCGATCGCGATGCGCTGGCCCCGGCAACGATATTCAAGCTTATACGCGAAAGGCGGTTTGGGTTTGCCCAAATCGAGGTCACGGAAAATCAGAACCAGGGCTTCCAGGACGTTCGACTTGCCGGTGCCGTTCCAGCCGATGACCACCGTCACCCAATCGCCTTCCGAAAAGTCGATCTCGACCTCGCTGAGGTTCTTGAAGCGCTTGATCCAGAGCTTGTCGAGACGCATAACGGCTACGGCGTCACGACGCGGGACACGTAGTCCTGGGTATCCCGGCGCTCGATCGAGACGGCTTTCTGCTTATAAAGGTCGCGAAGCTCGATGTAGAACGCCTCGATGTCCGCGGCCGTGTTGGCGCCATCCAAGCCGCAACCACTGAGCAAATCGGCAGCGCTCATGGCTTCGCCGGAATCGGGCAACACTTCGAGTATGGGTTTCACGCGCTCTCCTGCTTCTTTCTTGGGTCGGAGGACTCTTCTGGGGCGGGGTTCGGCTTCTCTTTCTTCACGAGCTCGACGGATGCGTTCAAGCAAGAGACTCGCGGGTTCGTCTTCGGGGTTTTGCGGTACCAGCTTTCCGGCAAATGCACTGCTCAGAATGTTTTGCCGCTGGGCTTCGCACAGAAGTAACTTTTCGTTAATCTCAAATTCCTGAATCTCAAGCTGTCTATTTGCTTCGTCTAAGATGTTCATGATTTCTCGCTGCTCTTCAACAGAAGGCAGAGGCACCGGAAAGGTTCGCAATGTCGATAAGTTTATTGAAGCAAGATTCGTAGTTTGCTTGCCGCCTTGGATAAACCATTGCTGTCCAAAGCTGTTGCCGTGATGGGAGACGAATTTCGAAGAAATTTCATCGATAAAAAGCCGTACGCGAAAAACATGGTTCTGGTGAATACAAACCGCTAACTGCCTTTCCCAAACCCAGCCACGTCCGAGTTTATCGAGATCGCCGCCTTCGTTGAACAAAATGTCTCCATTCTGCAAGGCAAGGTCTTCAATTTCCCTTTCAGAGGCAAGAATTGTCTTAACCTGTTTAAGATCGAGATATCCGCGCTGGACATTGGCAACGCGCAAGTAAGGCACTTCTTGAAGAATGGTTCCCTCCTTGTATTTGGTACCCTTGGCGACGCCAGAAACAATCTCGCCAACTTGATCGAGAGTCGCCCAACACCATCCCTCCGGCAATTCTTGCAACGTACTCGTATCCGGCTCGACCGGCTCCGGGTATCGGTCGCGCCATTTCTCGGGCGGCTTTTTTCCTTGGGCCTCGTACTTGGCGAGTTGCTTTTCTTCCCAGCGCCGGCGGCGTTCCTTAAGGATGCGCTGTAACAGTTGTTCCCCTGTTTCAGGTGGCGGGCCACCGGCATCGGCCTGTACGTGTCGCTGCTCCCGCCAAGCCTGCGTAAGCCTGCCTTCGACGGCGGATTTCAGCAGGGATTTGCGATAGAGCGAGAGTTTGACTTTGGCAGCTTGGAGTTCAGCGATGCCAGCATCTAGTTCGGAGAATAATTCTTCGAGTTTATTGACAATGGTCTTTTGCGTGCGAGGCCCTGGCATCTGAAACGGATAATTTGCAAAGGTTGCTGGCTTAATTCGCATAAGCGAACCTCCAACACCCGAAGCATTACCCGCTAGAAAATCGCGGAACTTCGTTTGTCGCATGAAGTACATCAAATATTCTGGAACGAGCACCGAGCAGCGATCAAATACTATCCACTCGGTTGAAGCTATTTGCCTTCTTTTTGTTCCCGGTTGCACAACCCAAGTACGGTTAATTCTTGGGTTTATCTTGCATAATAGGACCATCCCCTCAGAAACGGTCTGCTTGTTGGAGCCGATTTCGCTCCCGGTGACGACTTCAGGACTGCCAGACTCGAAAGACGGCACACTATAAAGCTCAAACTGCTCATCAGGGAATTCAGATGGGTTAATACCGTTCCCTGAAGCTAGAGGAAGCTCGCAAAATGGGATATGCAACCAGCCGGCGCTCACGCCACCAACTCCCGATTCATCTCACTCATCAATTCATCCAACTCCGGCCCGAACACTTTCCACGCGCCGGCCAATCCGCCGCGGTTAGCAAAAGGCGCGTAGTCTAGGTCACTTCGCTCCACCGCACAATTGGCGGCGATGTGATCCTTGATCTGCCGCAGCCACGCGGTTTGCTCCTCGGTGAAAGCCTGGCCGCGCCGGGCGTTGTGGCGGAATATCCAATCCTTGAAACGGCTGTCCACTTGCTCGGCGAAAGGCCGGAGTTCGGAATCCAGGCCGATGGCGAAACGCACCAGGGCCACGATGTCCGTCAGCCGGCGCTTGAGCTCGGCCCCTTTCACTTGGCTCTGCTGCACCCGCTGGTAGGCGCTCCACAGCTTTTCATTGGTCAGCAGCAGTGGCGGACGGGACAGGGCCTCGTGCAATTCCTCGACGATATCGAACGTCAGCGCCCGGCGCTGGTAGGGCTGCGCGTAGAAAAAACCGAGCGCGGCGATTTCGTCCTTGTGCTAATCGATGAAGGCTTTGAAGCTGGCGATCACCTGCTCCGCCATGGCCTCGGCTTCCGCGCCGAAGCCCTGGAAGGTGACATGATCGAGATTGACGGTGTCGATGAGCTGGTCCCGCTCCAGTCGTACCGCCTCGATGACCTGCCGCAACTCGGGTCTGTCGAAGGGCTTGCAGGCTTCGAATACCAAGGCATCGCGGGCGGCTTGAAGTTGCTCCGGCGTCGCGTCGTCCTCGCTGGCAAGCTGGTGTTGCCGTTTGGCTTCCGCTGCCGCTCGGTCGGGATCCACCGCCAACAACAGATTCCGGGCCAATTCGGCCAAGGAAGTCCCGCCGGACTCCTTGACGATGCGGGCGCGGGCCTTGTCGTCCAGCCGCTTGTCTAAGCGCAGCAGGCGATTGGCGAGAGACAGCACGGTCTCGTCGCCGCGGGTGCCGGCGGCGATGTTTTGCAGCAGGTCCTTAAGCGATGCTCGCGGCAGACGCTCGATGGGACGGCTGTCGGTCTTGAGGGACTTCGTGACGCCCACCGCGTCGATCAGCACGAAGCCGTCCTTGGCGTATTCGGCGCTGGGCGTGACCTTGCGCAGGTCCTCGAAGCCCAGGCTGCGCACGCCCCGGCCTCTCATCTGCTCATAGTAATTCCTGCTGCGCACGTCCCTCATAAAGAGCAGAACCTCGATCGGTTTCACGTCAGTGCCGGTGGCGATCATGTCCACCGTGACGGCAATGCGCGGGTTGTACTCGTTGCGGAACTGGGAAAGCACGGACTGCGGATCTTCGTCCTTCACGCCATAGGTGACTTTCTTGCAGAAGGCGTTTCCTTCCCCGTATACCTCGCGCACGATCTGGATGATGTCATCGGCGTGGCTGTCGGTCTTGGCGAAGATCAGGGTTTTCGGTACTTCCTTGCGGCGCGGGAAGAGTTCGGATTCCACAGCCCGCTTCATGGCCTGGATGACGTGACGGATCTGGCTGGGGTTGGCGACCGAACGGTCCAGGTCCTTGCCGGTGTATTCCTCGTCTTCGTCCTGCTGCTGCCAGCGCTTCTTGCGGGTGAGGCGGTCGCGCCGGTCGATCCACTCGCCGGCCTTGACCTTGGCCCCCTTCCTGGTGGTGGCGGTTTCGATGAGGTATTCGCTGTAAGGGACGTTTACGCCATCGGCCACGGATTGCTCGTAGCTGTACTCGCTAACGACGTTTTCATTGAAAAAACCGAAGGTGCGCTTGTCGGGCGTGGCGGTCAGGCCGATCAGAAAGGCGTCGAAATAGTCGAGCACTTGTTTCCAGAGGTTGTAAATGGATCGGTGGCACTCATCGATGATGATGAAATCGAAGGTTTCCACCGGAATGGCCGGGTTGTAGACCACGGGCCGGGGCTCGGCATTCGCGGGACGATACTCAGCCGGGGAAATGTCTTCGGCCGATTCGTCCAGCGGTTCGCCTTTCAGCAGGGAGCACAGGCGCTGAATGGTGCAGATGCAAACCTTCGCGGCAGGGTCGATGCCGGCCCCACCAACGCGTTGCACCGGATAGAGCTCGGTGAAATGGCGCGGGTCGTCCGGGGGCCTGTAGGCAGCGAATTCCTGGTGAGCCTGCACGCCCAGGTTGCGGGTATCCACCAGGAACAATATCCGCTTGGCCCTGGCATGGTGCAGCAGGCGGTAAGCCGCAGTGATCGCAGTATAAGTCTTGCCGGCCCCCGTCGCCATTTGAATCAGGGCATGCGGATGAGCGGCGGCGAAAGAGGCTTCCAGACCCTGAACGGCTTTGAACTGGCAATCGCGCAAGCGATCCGAGAGCAAGGGCGGAAATTCGCTTTGCAGGCGGGCGCGTAGCGATGCGCCCTCGGCCAGCCAGAACTTGAACGTTTCGGGACGGAAGAACTGGAATACCTCCCGCGAACGTGGCGCCGGGTCGCGAGCGTCGGTGAATCGCGTCACCGAGCCGGTGCTCTCGTAGAGAAAAGGCAAGGGCTGATGATCGACGAACCACTTCAGCTTGCTGGCGGCGTAGCGGGCGGTCTGGTCCTCAATGAAAGTAAGAATGGTGGGCTGCGGCTTCGCCTCGATAACGCCCACGGGCTTCCGGTCGATGAACAGCACGTAATCGGCAGGACCGGTATCCGTGGGGTATTCCCGAATCGCCACCCCCATCGCTGCGCCCAAGTTCATGGCGCCCAGGTCTTGAATGATCCAACCGGCTTGGACCAAATGGCGGTCGATCTCCTGGCGAGCCTTGGCTTCAGGCGTCACACTCCCCTCCCCAATGAATTGTTGTTATTAAAATAGCCGCTTTGAATGCCACCGGGCTGCATTGCGGCGCGGCATTAGAGCATTTTCATATCGAGTGTAGAGGCGAATTCACTTGCGCATTCAAAGCAACGGAGGCGAAAAAATTCGCCTCTACGCCGTAAATGCGAACCGAAAATGCTGTAATTTTCCCCTTCCCCACGAGCTTGCACCAGAATTTTGCCATTCAAGTCGGTTCGACTCCACGGCAGTGTGGTTCTTCTGGTTACCTTTAGGACGATAGACGTGTTTTAGACGCGTACTTGGCAGCGAGGCCACCCCCTTCTCGGCATAGCGCCATGAATTGGAATGATAAAGGAGTAAGGTTCTTCTTATTTACTCGATCGCCCAAGGTCAGACGCTCGCTTTAACCCTAGGAACTTCACTGGCAAATCCAGGTGGCGTGTCCAGATGTCTGGACGATTGTTATAGTGCTCGCATTGTTCGACCTGAAATGGCCCCCACCGAAAACCTCCAGACAACAAAAAACCCGCCAAGCCTTATGACTCGCGGGTTTTCCGGATTTCACCGAACGCCTTCGGTTTCTATGATTGGCGGAGAGAGAGGGATTCGAACCCTCGATACGGTTTTGCCGTATACACGATTTCCAGTCGTGCGCCTTCGACCACTCGGCCATCTCTCCGAAAACGTGGCATTTTAATTGAAAATCCGGCGGTTGTCAGCCTCCTCGATACTCAACCGACGTTATTCCCGGCCAAAAACATCCAGGTCTCGACCACGGTGTCCGGATTGAGGGACAAGCTCTCGATGCCTTCGTCCAGCAGCCAGCGAGCGAGGTCGGGATGATCGGACGGCCCCTGTCCGCAGATACCGATATATTTGCCGTGCTTGCGGCAGGCCTGGATGGCCTGGCGGATGAGCGCCTTGACCGCCGGGTTGCGCTCGTCGAAGCCTCCCGCGACCAACCCGGAGTCGCGGTCTATGCCCAGGGTGAGCTGGGTCAGATCGTTGGAACCGATGGAGAAGCCGTCGAAGATTTGCAGGAACTCGTCGGCCAGCAAGGGATTCGAGGGAATTTCGCACATCATGATCCATTTGAGCCCGTTCACCCCGCGCGGCAAGCCGAAGCGCTGGAGCAGCTCGGCGACTCCGCGCGCCTCGTCCAAAGTGCGCACGAAGGGAATCATGACCCAGACGTTCTCCAGCCCCATGTCCTCGCGCACCTTTTTCAAGGCGCGGCATTCCAGCTCGAAGCAGTCACGGAATGAGTCGTCCACATAACGCGAGGCGCCGCGAAAACCGATCATGGGATTTTCTTCGTTCGGCTCGTAGGCTTTACCGCCCAGGAGATTGGCGTACTCGTTGGTCTTGAAGTCCGAGGTCCTGACGATCACCGGCTTGGGCGCGAAAGCGGCGGCGATCATGGCGATGCCTTCCGCCAGCTTGTCGACATAAAAACTCACCGGATCGCGATAACCGGCGATGCGCTCGCGGATCGCCTGCTGCAACTCGGCCGGCTGGCGCTCGTATTCGAGCAAGGCTTTCGGATGAACACCGATGGTCCGCGCGATGACGAATTCGAGCCGGGCCAGGCCGACGCCGTCGTTCGGCAGCGCGGAAAAGGCGAAAGCGCGCTCCGGGTTGGCCACGTTCATCATGAGCTTGACCGGCAGCTTGGGCATCTCGTCCAAGTTGACCTTGCTGACTTCGTAGGGCAGTTCGCCCTGATAGATGTAACCGGTATCGCCTTCGGCGCAAGAGACGGTGACCATGGTATCGCGCTGGATCTTGCGGGTGGCGTCGCCGCAGCCGACGACCGCGGGAATGCCGAGCTCGCGGGCGATGATCGCCGCGTGGCAGGTCCGCCCGCCGCGATTGGTGACGATGGCGCTGGCTCTTTTCATGATCGGCTCCCAATCGGGATCGGTCATGTCGGTCACCAGCACGTCGCCCGGCTGCACCAGATCCATCTGCGACACGCTGGCGATGACTTTGGCGCACCCCTTGCCGATGCGATGTCCAACGCTGCGGCCTTCGGCCAGCACCTTGCCCTTCTGCTTGAGCCGATAGCGCTCCATCTCGCGCGTGACGCGGCTTTGCACCGTCTCCGGCCGGGCCTGGAGAATATAGAGGCGGCCGTCGAGTCCGTCCTTGGCCCATTCGATGTCCATGGGCCTCTTGTAATGCTGTTCGATGCGCACCGAGAGCCGCGCCAACTCTTCCGCTTCCTGATCGGTGACGGAAAACCGCTGCCGGTCCTCTTCGCGCGTGTCGACGGTGACCACGGATTTGGCGGGGTCGTAAATCATCTTGACGGCTTTCTTGCCGAGGCTGCGGCGCAGCACTGCCGATTTTCCGGCCGCGAGAGACGGCTTGTAGACGTAGAACTCGTCAGGATCGACCGCGCCCTGCACCACCATTTCGCCGAGGCCATAGCTCGAAGTCACGAAAACGGCATCGCGGAAGCCCGATTCGGTATCCAGGGTGAAAATCACGCCGCTCGCGGCGAGATCGCTGCGCACCATCCGCTGCACGCCGGCGGACAATAATACCTTGCGGTGCTCGAAGCCTTGGTGCACGCGATAGGCGATGGCCCGGTCGTTGAAAAGCGAGGCAAAAACCTGCTTGACCGCCCGGAGCACGCCGTCCAGGCCTTGCACGTTGAGGTAGGTTTCCTGCTGCCCGGCGAACGACGCCGTCGGAAGATCTTCCGCCGTGGCAGAGGAGCGCACGGCCACGGAAAACTCCTTCGGGGACTCGCCGGCCAGTTGGCGGTAAGCTTCCGTGATGGCTTTTTCCAGTTCGGGGGTAAAAGGTATGTTCATGATCCACTGGCGGATGGTGTCGCCCGCGCGCGCCAGCGCCGTGACGTTATCAACGTCGAGCCGGTCCAGTTCCGCCCAGATGCGTCGGTCGAGCCCGTTCTGAGCGAGAAAATCCCGATACGCTTCGGCCGTGGTGGCGAAACCGTCGGGTACCGTGACGCCCGCCTCGGAAAGCTGGCTGATCATTTCGCCGAGCGAGGCATTCTTGCCGCCTACGCGCCCTACATCGTCCATTCCCAAAGCGTCGAACCAAACCACGTATTCGTTCATCGAAATTACCCCGTATAGTTGCCGAGAGCTTGCGATGCGCCGCGGCCCTTTCACAAGCTTCCTGCGTTCGAATTCAGTATTCTATGGGAATCCACCCGGCATGGTAAGAAAAGCATGAAACGCACCGTCTTCTTCGTATCCGATCACACGGCCATCACCGCCGAGACCTTCGGACGGAGTCTCTTGAGCCAGTTCGAGACCGTCACGTTCGAACGCGTCACCCAGCCTTTCGTCGATTGCGAAGCCAAGGCGATAGACACGTGCCGGCGCATCGCCGACGCATTTGCCCGGGACGGACAAGCGCCGCTGGTGTTCAGTACGCTGACCGACGATCATCTTCGTCAAATATTGGAACGCAGCGAAGCCGTGGTATTCGATCTTTTCGAAGCCTTTCTCGATCGCATGGAAACGGCGCTCGGACAGCCGTCCGCCCAAGCGATCGGACGGGCCCACGGCTTGGGCAATGCGGCTCTGGGCCGGGGGCGCGTGGAAGCTCTGAGATTTGCCATCGATTGCGACGATGGCATCGGCGTCGACGCTTACGACAAAGCCGACATCATTCTCGTCGGGGTTTCACGCTCGGGAAAAACCCCGGCCAGCCTGTTTCTCGCCCTGCACTACGGCATCAAGGCCGCCAACTATCCCTTGACCGAGGAGGACCTGAATCTTTCCGGGCTGCCATCCAATCTACGGAAGCACCGCGAGCGGCTGTTCGGTCTGACCATGAATCCGGAACGCCTACATCAGCTCAGAGAAGAACGAAGACCCGGAAGCCGCTACGCCTCTCTCGAACAATGTCGAAATGAAATCCGCGCTGCGGACGGGCTGTTCCAAGCAGCGGGAATTCCTTACTTAGATACTTCGACCATGTCGGTGGAAGAAATCGCCGCCAACATACTTCACCGTGCTGGTCTGCAACGAATGCGGTGGTAAACGGGGCCAGGTCGCGGACTTACCTCCGGCACCATAGCCCCGGATCGGCGCGGCCGTATCGTTGATTATTACCCCGGCCTATAAACATAGGCCGGGGTAATCCGGGGCAGGGTTTCCTTAGCGCGGCGACAAGCCGCGCGAGCCCAAGCCTAAGCGTGTACCGGCCTGGGCGGCGGCCCGTAAATACCGGGAGGGTATTTACGGGCCTGATTAATAAACTGATCAGACCGAGTAACCATTCCGTGGCGGAAGCCGCAGTAAGCTATTTGGCTGCAAAGGAGGGCGAGAAACGATAACGGCACGGCACGATAACAGCTGCCGAACCCTCAACGCCCCAACTGCAAAGTATTCTGCTCGTCGACAGACCGCTCCGAATGCTGTACCGCCTGAGGAGCCTTCGGCTTCAAGGTCAGCTTGGCGATCCCGGTCCACGACGCCATGAACAGCAGCAAGCCCACCGAGGTGGCTATCAGACGATCCGGTTGCTTCATCCAGAATAGAATCCATTTCGGTTTAATCAGCCCGACGATAAAAATCAATATCGAGAGGGCCACTAGGCTCTTGAAAAAAATCAGCATAAAACTCTCCAACGATGTTTCGGTATGGCACCGGAATTTCCGGAAAAAATCTAGGGAAAACGGGCTTTTGACAGCATATGCGGGCAAAGCGTTCGGATTAAACAACAATTCATTCGATGAAACTAGACGACGGGATACGGCGCAGGACAACGACCGCCGCCGAGGCGCGCGCCGAAATCGGGCGGCCGCCTCCCTCCCAGATCCATCAATGGCGTTGCGCACGGTCGTCGGCAAATGATTGTCGACCTACGACTTAGAGCCTATCCCAGTAGGCTCAAGAAACCCTTCGACAAGCTCAGGGCGAACGGCCTACTGGGATAGGCTCTAAGAGCCTATCCCAGTAGACCCGTTGCCCGCCAAGTAATGATGCCGCAGGCCAAGTGCAGCATGGCAAGATAGGTGTCGGTTCGTTTTTCCCAGCGGATCAAAATCCGGCGGAATCGGTTGAGCCAGCTGTGGGTCCGTTCGACCACCCAGCGCCGCGCCTTGAAACCGGCTTCCTTCTTGATCGCTTCGGCCTCCTCACCGCGCGCTCGAATGTGAGCGGTAAACTGAAAGGCCTTGGCCAAGTCCCTCACCTCGTCATAGTCATAGCCTTTGTCCAGGCACAAGCCTTGCGGCTGCTCCGGCGTGGGTACAGGGCGCGGGACGCCGATGGCCGCCAAGGTGGACCGCGCCAGCTTCAGGTCGTGCCGATTGGCGCCGGCAATCACCACACTCAGCGGCAGGCCCGCGCCATCGGTTAACAGGCTTCGCTTCGCACCTTGTTTGCCCCGGTCGGTCGGATTCGGTCCCGTTTTTTTGAACCCGCCAACGGCGCTTTCGTCATGGCCCCATCCATGGCCAACCACGACCAGTCCAAGCCCTTCAACGCATCATAAGTCAGCAGTCCTTCGCGCCAGAACGCCTGGAACACCCCGGCTTCGGTCCACTCGACAAAGCGGCGATGGGCCGAACTGCTGGAGCAAATCCCGGTGGCGTTCAGCGCATTCCACTGACACCCGGTCCGGAGCACAAACAAGATCGCATTCATCGCCTGTCGGTCCGGCACCCGCGGGTTATGGCACCCGAGCGGATGCGGTTTACGCGGCGGCAAGAGCGGTTCCATCCGTTCCCACAGCTCATCCGGAATGCGCCAGCCATCATCTTTCGTCACCAGTCCCATAAGAGCCCCTCTTGACTCGAAATTTCGGCATTAGAGGTCGCTCATCACGCTTTTGTTCCTACTGGGATAGGCTCTTATTCCGGCCTACATTTTCCTTGGCCGGGAACGGCTTTCCAGCCCGCTCCGCCGTACCGTGGCGGAAAGTTCATAGGATTTGCTGAGGAACGAGGCGCCCTTCGACGGGGCTCAGGACAGACCCTTCGGCTCGGCTCAGGACAGGCATCGATCGCGAAGGATGGGGCTCATTCCGGACAACCCCTGTCCGGCACCCTATGGGCGGCTTTGCCGTGCATATCGGCTATCCTGCCGATTTGTCACTTCGCTCAGCCCATCCTATAAGTTCTACATTTCGGGCGTACGAGGCGGCTTCCCGATCCATACCACTACGCCGTGGTGAAAAGCGCGCCGGCGGGGACCCCGCTTTCGTCCCCTCTCATCACGCACTGCGATCCGGCGATCTTCGAACCAAAGCTTCGCCGTCGAAGGTGATTCCAGGCCATCCGCACTGCATGAAGGTTCTGATGTTCTTGTGGCTTTCGCCGTTCGGGTTCGACAGCACTTCGACGTAATGCTCGCCGAACAGCGCCAGAGTCTCTTTCTCGGATAACCCGTGCAGCCGGCCGAAATAGAAAATCTTGCAGGAACCTTCGTTGCTCCCCGGTTCGTTGACCACCCGGTTATCAGCCAGACCGTTGGTAAAGCGGGTTGGCCGATAATCGTAATATTGCCCGATGACGTCGATGCTTTCTTTGAAGGCGACCGGCTGGCATTGCTTGATTTTGGCGATGAATGCTTCTAACGATGTAATCATGTCGGTGATAAAGAAAACGAACCTTATTGGATCACGTATGGAGGACCGTCACGTAGAGACCGCAGACGGTCGCAAATTCAGAGCTTAACGGGCGAGCATCGGCTCCAGCTTGTCCCAAACCTGGCGAAACAGGATCGCCTGAGCCTCGCGATTGGGATGCAGGCCGTCCGCCTGCATCAAATGGTCTTGACCGCCGACGCCTTCCAGAAGAAACGGCACGAACGCCGTATCGTGGGTCTCGGCGACCCGGTGGAAGACATTCCGAAAAAGGTCGGCGTAACGCTTGCCATAGTTCGGCGGTATCTTCATGCCGAGCAGCAATACCTCGGCACCGGCGGCCTTGGAGCGGACGGTCATTTCGCTCAGGTTGGCTTCCAGCTGCTTGGGCGAAAGCCCGCGCAAACCGTCGTTGGCGCCGAGTTCGAGTATCACCACGGTCGGCCGGTGCCGACGAAGAAGCTCGTCGATCCGGGCAAGGCCGCCGGCGCTCGTCTCGCCGGAAATACTGGCGTTCACGACCTCGGCGCCAAGCGGCCGCGCCGCCTCCTGCAACATAGCCACCCAGCCGTGGTCTATCTTTTCCAAACCATACCCGGCACTGATACTATCGCCGAGAACAAGAACGGTTTTTGCCTGACACAATCCCGGCAACACGAGGAAAATGAAGGATAACAACAGTTTTCGCATGACACAGGAGCAGATCGGTGCGTTGGAGGATATCGACGCGGAATTCGTCATTCGAACGGAGAATCTCGGCAAACACGTCACGACGGCGGACGGTCGGCTAGATATATTGACAGCAGTCGACCTCTCGATCAAACCGAGAGAAACCTTGGCCATCGTCGGCGCTTCGGGATCGGGCAAATCGACCTTGCTCGGCCTTCTGGCCGGCCTCGATCTACCTTCTTCGGGCCGCATCTGGCTCGCGGGATCCTGCCTCACCGATATGGACGAAGACGGCCGGGCGCGGCTCCGCAGCGAGTATGTCGGTTTCGTATTCCAGTCGTTCCAGCTTCTTCCCAATCTGACCGCACTGGAGAACGTCATGCTCCCCATGGAACTGGCCGGTGCCGGCGACGAGGCCCGGCTCCGCAGCCTTGCCATGCTCGAACGGGTCGGCCTGAGCCACCGGTTCAAGCATTATCCGCGGCAGCTCTCGGGGGGCGAACAGCAGCGCGTCGCGCTGGCGCGGGCTTTCGTCACCGAACCGAAAATTCTGTTCGCAGACGAGCCTACCGGCAATCTGGACAGCAATACCGGCCGGACCGTTATCGAATTGCTGTTCGAGCTGAACCGCGAGAAAGGCACCACGCTGGTTCTGGTCACCCACGACGAAACCCTGGCTTCCCGCTGCGAACGCTTGATCCGCCTGGATAGCGGCCGCATCGTGGGATATTCGGCGGAGAGTTGACCTACCGCAGCGTATTCCGGCGTATTTGTGCCGCCGACCATGCGGCGCGATACGGGAGTACTCTATCAGCCCATGGTAGGGTGGGTTAGGTGCGCCCCGACAACCTGTACTTACTGTTCGTAACGAAAGTCAAACCACATCGTCACCCCGGCATGGAAGGGGCCGACTAAAGGCCCGTTTGCGATTGGGACTGCCGGGGTCCAGGTTACAAGGACGTAGAGGGCAGGCCATCCTTGGCCTCTGGATTCCGGCACTCCCTGCCGGAATGACGGGTAATACTGGCATTGTTTTCTTTACTCACTGTAACTCACCGATTCAGGCGCGCACCGTAACCCACCGAAGCGAACGGCAAGGACATGGGGCGTTGTTTTGGCGGGTTACGGCGCACGCAGAACGCGGTGTTCAACATCCAGCCTATGCCGGAGTGCGCCTAATCCGCCCTACGAAATCTGTCGACAAAGGATTGTTGACCTACGGCTGCCTGCTGCCGAGCAAATCCAGCAAGACATCGATGTCCACCGGCTTGACCAGATGGTGGTCGAAGCCGGCTTCGCGCGAGCGCTGCCGGTCCTCTTCCTGGCCATAGCCGGAGATCGCGATCAAGCGCGTTCCCGTGAGCCGTGGATCTTCCCGCATGCGCCGAGCCACTTCATACCCGTCCATCTGCGGCATACCGATATCCAGCAGCACGACATCGGGCGCTCGCTCCCTGCCCCGGTCGAGCGCCTCTTTGCCGTCGTAGGCGACCTGAACCTGATACCCATACGCCTCGAGCAGGGTCGACAAGGAATCGGCCGATGACACATTGTCGTCGACCACCAGGACATATTGATCGGCCGCGGACAAACCTGAATCTTGGACCTTCTCGCTGTGTTTCCGGCTGGACGAATGCGTTTTCATCCACGGCAAGCGGACCGTGAATTCGCTGCCCTGACCGGGGCCTTGGCTGGCCACCTCCACCCGGCCGTGATGGAGCTCCACCAGTTTCTTGACCAGCGACAGACCGATTCCCAAGCCGCCGCGTGAACGGGCCAGCGAGCGGTCTTCCTGGGTGAACGGCTCGAAAATCCGGGGCAAGAGTTCGGTGGAAATGCCGGTGCCGTTGTCGCGAACCCGCACCACGGCATCGTCGGCTTCGGTGTCGAGGACGACCTCGATCTCGCCTTCCACCTCGGTGAATTTGGCGGCGTTGTGAATCAGATTGCCGACGATCTGGACGCAACGCGTGCTATCGCCCTGCACCCAAACTGGCTCGGGCGGAACACGCACGTTCAGGCGATGCCGGCGATCCTCGAGCAGGGCCCGATTGGCTTCGACCGCTTGGGACACGACGGTCCTCAGATCGATCGTCGCCTGGTCCAATACGATCTTTCCCTGCGTGACCCGCGCCACGTCCAGCAGGTCGTCCAGAAGGTGGGCGAGATGCGCGGTCTGATCTTTGATCACCCGGCAGGCCCAGTCATACAGGTGCTGATGGCCCGAAGGCTTGCGTCGCATCAACTCGGTCGCATTGACGATGGCCGCCAGGGGATTGCGCAGTTCGTGCGCCAGCATGGCCATGAACTCGTCCTTGTGCCGGTCCGCATCGGCCAGTTCTTGCATGCGTTGCCGCAACTCGGCTTCCAGCCGCTTCCGTTCGGCGACCTCGGCCTCCAGTTGCCGATTCTCTTGCAGAGCGGCCGTCCGTTCCGAAACATTCTGTTCGAGCTGCCGGCGCGACTGATCCAAGGCCGTTCGCACCAGCAAGCGTTCGCTGATGTCGGTCAGCACCGTCCGGTAAAACACATAGTGCCGGCTATCCCGCATCGATGAGGTATGCATTTCCACCGGAAGATGCCAACCGCCCTTTCCGACTAGACGGAGCTCCGTGGTGAGGCTCCGCCGCTCGCATCGACTTTGCGAAAGATGATTCGAAAACTTTTTTTGATCTGCCTTGGCGATAAAGCGAACGAACGGAAGCCCGATTAGGGCCGGGCGCTCCCGTGCCAGCATGCCGGCGGCGGTCAGATTGATCTCCTTGATCACGCCGTGTTCATCCAAGGTCAAATAACCCGCCGGAGCGAAATCGAAAAGGTTTGCGTAGTGGTCGCGGGACTCTTCCAGCGCCTCCAGCGCCTCCTTCAGCTTCCGGTTTTCGGCTTCCAATTCCAGCGCGCGGACTTGAAACTCGTGTAGCGATTGACGCTCCTGCTGCGGAGTTTGCTCATCGACGTCCGTAGGTGCGGCCGGTTCAAGCTTATTGTCGAGCTCGGCTTCGGCATTCTCTCTCAGCGTGGTCTTGTCCGTATTGTTCGACATCGTGTCGTCTCCCCAGCATGCGCTTAAACTCCCCGAACCAGGCCTTGTCAACGAACCGGTACGTAGGATTAAAACTGTAACACAGGGACAACGAACGGGCGTGTCAAATCCACTGCGTTATCCCGTCGCGCAGCGGGAAAAAGTGTTATTCCCGGCCTGCCGATGCTGAAAAGACATACCCCGACTTTCACGGATTTACAAATACCGCCAAGCTGGCTATGGTGCTCGAGAATTGTACGCAAACGATGGGCAAGCCAGAGATCGCCATGGAGAACGTCGCCAGCGGATCGATGCCTTTCATAGTCAATGATTGCGCCCTATTGGCTATCGCGACCGGTAAACGGGCACAGAACCTTAAGGAACTGCGCGATCAGCTATTGGCTATTCATCCCGGGAGCATTTATTTTCACTTCTGGGGCAATCTGCTCCATCCCCGCTTCGACGAGCCCGAATACAGCAACGACTTCGCCGCCTGGTCCAGGCATGCTTTGCACGACAAGGTGCTCGCCGAGCGCCTGAGTGTCGTCGATCCCAACAGCTATGACACGCTCGACGAATTGCGCCAGGAGCTGATCGAGATCATCGAGCAGCGGCTGGATGAACGCGAGGTTCTGGCATGGGCGCAACCGGATCAGCAGTTCGAGTTTATTCGGGCGCTCACCGTCGTTTTTCGCACCGATCTCCAGTTTTTCACCCCGGAGAAGCTTGCCGCCCGGATCGGACAAATGTCGGTAAGCAGCATTTTCTATCACTTCATCGACGCCAAGCGGCGCAACGAGAACCGGCTGGATGACTTTCGGAACTGGCTGGAGTCTTTCGACGGACGCTATGAAAGCCTCTGTCAATGTCTGGCCAAGATCGATCCCTACTTTACCTCGCTGACCAGTCTCCGCGAAGAATTGGCGCGCGTGTTCTCCGGCTGCCTGTGCGAGGTGGGCCGTGGCTAATCTGTTGGAATCGTACGCCGAGGTCGTCGGTCAGGATGTCATCGATCAGCTGCATCAGCTCGCGGGAACGCTGCGGGACAAACGCGTGGTCCACGTCAACTCGACCCGGCTCGGCGGCGGCGTCGCGGAGATTCTGGAAAAACACGTGCCGCTGATGCGGGAGCTCGGAATCGAAACCCACTGGGAAGTGATCACCGGCAATGCGGTGTTTTATCAATGCACCAAGAGTTTTCACAATGGTCTCCAGGGCAAAATGGTGAACATGCCCAACGACTGGCTGCGGAACTTCGAAGAGACCAACGCCTTTAACGCCGAACAGCTGCGCCCGATTCTAAGCGATGCCGACATCGTTTTCATTCACGATCCGCAGCCCGCTCCGCTGCTGAGATATATTCCCGAGCGCAAGGGCAAATGGATCTGGCGCTGCCATATCGATATCAATCGGCCGAACCGCGTAATCTGGCGTTATCTCCGCGGCTTCGTCGCCGGGTTTGACGCCAGCGTTTTCTCGCTCGCCGCGTTCGTGCAGCCCCTGCCCCACTCGCAATACCTGATTCCGCCCAGCATCGATCCCTTGAGCGACAAGAATGTCGATCTGCCGGAAGGCGAGATCGACAGCGTCTGCGAGCGCTTCGGTATCGACCGGACGCGCCCCATCATCGTTCAGGTCTCTCGCTTCGACCAGTTCAAGGACCCGGTAGGCGTAATTGAAGCATACCGAATCGCCAAGCATTTCCTGCGGGACATTCAGCTGGTTCTGGCCGGAGGTTCCGCTACCGACGATCCCGAAGGAGACGCCGTTTTGGCCGAAGCGCGGCAGGCGGCGAACGGCGACTCCGATGTACATGTCCTGCTCCTTCCGCCCGACGCCCACCGCACCATCAATGCATTGCAGCGGGCTGCCGATCTGGTGGTGCAGAAATCGCTTCGCGAGGGCTTCGGCCTGACGGTCACCGAAGCCTTATGGAAGGGCAAACCGGTCATCGGCGGAGATACCGGCGGTATTCGGCTCCAGGTGATCGACCATCACACCGGCTTTTTGGTCAATACCCCGGAAGGCGCGGCCCTGCGCATCCGCTACCTGCTCCACGACCGGCACAAAATCGAGGAAATGGGCAATAAAGCGCGGGAGTTCGTACGCGAAAACTTCCTGATCACCCGCCACCTTCGGGAGTACCTCACTCTGATGGTGAGCGTGCTGCACGCCGCGGGAGAACGCATCGAGCTGGCGGGGGCGATTCGGGTTAGAGGGCAGTAATCGGTGGTGTTGGCCGGGAACGCAGAGCCCGGTTGAAGGACACAGCGTTTCCGGCGGCTGAGTTCGCTGTAGCAACCGATTCGATGGTAAGGAGTCGCTGACGCGACGGTTGTTTTGAATGTGGGTTTCACTCGGCCTATCCTTAGGCCTCGCCCTATCGGGCGGCGAAGCCGTGCAAACCGGCTGTCCTGCCGGTTTGTCGGACCCACAGCCGAGGTCCTTTTCGTTGCTTGTCCAAAGAAAAGGACCCAAAAGAAAGGACACCCGGATGGCGCGCTGATCCTGCGCGTCGACGCCTTGAGCCGGGGGCAACAAAAGGCACTTCCATGTGCCTTTGTTGCCGCGCGGCATCGTGCCGCGCCCCTTCGGGCGGTTCCGGCTCAAGGCGTCGATGCTCGGGCGCACCATACGGGGCAAAAAACGCCCACAGTCAATTTTTAAATTACTCTAACTCCCGTTTGCCGCGCCGAGCACCGCAGCTTTCGGCGGGAATAACCCGGAGGGGCGATTCATGGATGAATCGCGGCGATCAAGGGACAGGAGTCCCTTTGATCGCCTCCCGACGAAAGCGAGAAGCGGAGGAGACAAGCGGCAATCGGGTGGCCTTTTCTTTGGACACTTTCTTTTGGCCAAGCAAAAGAAAGTATCCCGACCGTGGGTTCGGAAACCCACATTCAAAACAACCGTCGCGTCAGCGACTCCTTATCGACTCGGTTGGCCAAGACAACAACTCAGCCGTTTGCCGGGAACGCTGCCGCCTATCCCAGCCTATTACCGGATAACTCGAAGGGAAACACCCAAATCGGAACAATGATTCGAAAACACTCAATGCCATTCGGCACGGAAATCACGGAAGACGGCGTGCGCTTCAGATTCTGGGCGCCGCAAACGAAGAGCGTGGACTTGATCCTCGGAACGGACGAGAGGGAGCGACGTTTGACTATGCAGCAGCGAGCCGACGGCTGGTTCGAGGTCATGACAACTGAAGCGGCGGCCGGCAGCCGTTACCGGTTTCGGCTGGACGATGGCCTCGCCGTTCCGGATCCCGCCTCGCGTTTCAATCCTTCGGACGTGCACGGCGCCAGCCAGGTGATCAATCCGGCCGGCTTCCGCTGGACCGATGAGGAGTGGACCGGACGGCCTTGGGAAGAAGCCGTGATCTACGAACTGCACGTCGGCACCTTCACCCCGGAAGGAAGCTTTCGGGCACTGCAAGACAAGCTGGACTACCTGGCTTCGCTAGGCATCACGGCGATCGAGCTGATGCCGATCGCGGCTTTTCCCGGCCGCTGGAACTGGGGCTATGACGGCGTCCTGCCGTTCGCGCCGGATGCCAGCTACGGAACGCCGGACGATCTGAAGGAGTTCGTCCAGGCCGCTCATCACAAGGGCCTCATGGTATTCCTCGACGTGGTCTACAACCACTTCGGGCCGGAAGGCAATTACTTGTATGTCTACGGAAAACCGTTCTTCAGCGACCGGCACCATACGCCCTGGGGCAGCGCGATCAACTACGACGGCGAGAACTGTCGCACCGTGCGCGATTTTTTCATTCACAACGCCTTGTACTGGCTGGAGGAATATCACCTGGACGGACTGCGGCTGGATGCGGTTCACGCCATCATCGACGATTCGCGTCCGGATATTCTGGACGAGTTGGCGGAGCGGGTTCGCGCCGGCCCCGGAAGCTGCCGGCACGTCCATCTGGTACTGGAAAACGACGACAACGCCGCGCATTATCTCGCGCGCGAGGCCGACGGTTCGCCCCGGCAGTACGACGCGCAGTGGAACGACGACCTGCATCATGCGTTGCACCTCTTGTTGACGGGCGAAACCGACGGCTATTACGCCGATTATGCCGACGCGCCCCTGAAACACTTGGGACGCGCCCTGACCGAAGGCTTCGCCTATCAAGGGGAAGCCTCGCCGTATCGCGACAACCGCCGGCGCGGCGAAATCAGCCGCGATCTTCCGCCCACCGCGTTCGTCCCCTTTCTGCAAAATCACGATCAGGTCGGCAACCGCGCATTCGGCGAGCGTCTCTCCGATCTGGTGGAAACCCGCCCACTCCGAGCGGCGGTGACGCTGTTGCTGTTGGCGCCTTCCCCGCCTTTGCTGTTCATGGGCGAGGAATTCGCCTGTCCGACGCCGTTCCAATATTTCTGCGACTTCGGACCGGAATTGGCCCAGGCGGTGACGGAAGGCCGACGCAACGAATTCGCCCGCTTCGGACGATTCGCCGCCCCAGAGCTCCGACAACGGATTCCCGATCCTTCCGCCTCCTCGACCTTCTTCAACTCGAAATTGGACTGGGCCGCACTGGAGATTCCGAAACATCGGGAATGGCAGTCGTTCTACCAATCCCTACTGGCGGTCCGCCGCGAGCAAATCGTCCCGCTTTTGAAACAAATAAGCGCCGGCCGCTCACACTTCAAGCTCTTCGGCGCACGAGGACTTTCGGTCGTCTGGCACCTGGATGACGGCGGCAGCTTGATCCTCTTATCCAATCTTGGGGAAGAACCGCTGTCGAACTTGGATCTTTCCTCGGATCCGGCATTAGCCGTCAGCGACCCGGACATTACCGACAGCTTACCTTCGGGCCGGATACCCGCCTGGTCAACGGCCTGGTTTCTCATGCGACCGGAGAGCGCGCTCTCCCTCATCCAGCCCTTCGGGCCACTTTCTCCAAGCCCCTCACCCACCCCTCTCCCAAGGAGTAAAGGTATCGACGCAACTCGTCACCCCGGCAGGGAAGGGTGGCTTCGGTGCTCCAATCGCAAACGGCCTGGCCGGGAGCGCCGGCCACGCCCTTCCCGAAGACACCGTTTGCGATTGGAGTGCCGGGGTCCAGAAGCCAAGGACGGCAACGGCCTCTCACATCCGTGTGTTCTGGATTCCGGTATCCAATCGCAAACGGTTGCTTTAGTCGCAACCCTTCCCTGCCGGAATGACGGCTTTGGAGACTTGTGTAGATACCTCTGCCCGAAGGGAGAAGGAAATAAGGCGCGGCTCTTGGCCGCACAGATGATTAGGTAAGACTGATGCCCGTCGTTAAAGCGATCGACCAGCTGTGCGGCCTTTGCGGCATCGAGACGGAGTTCGTCGACTCACGGGGCGAAACGGTCCGCGTTTCCGCCGACACCAAGCGCGAACTCTTGGCGGCCATGGGCATCGATGCCTGCGACGAGGCACGGCTGCCGGCGATCATGGCCGAGCTGGAATATGAGCATTGGCTTCGAATCCTGCCGCCGGTCAAGGTCGTTCGCGAGGGCGAGGATTCCCGCGTCATCGTCTGTACCGTGCCTCGTCAGCTCGATCATGTGCTCATGACGTGGATTCTGGAACTCGACGATGGAAAGCGATGGGACGGAGACTTCTGCCCGGCCGAGTTGGCGCTGGTCGGCGAGCTGGCGATTCAGGACCAGTGCTATCGGCGCTACGCCTTCACCCTGCCGGTTCAGCCTCCTCTGGGCTATCACCGACTGACGGTCGAGTACGCGGAGCGAAATCTCAAAGGCAGCATGAGCCTTATCGTGACGCCTGAGCGCTGCTATCTCCCGCCGGTTCTGCAAGAAAAACAAAAGGTCTGGGGATTATCGCTGGCTCTTCACGCCGTACGCTCGCAACGCAACTGGGGCATCGGCGATTTTACCGATCTCAAGGGCTTGGTCGATTATGCCGCCGAGCATGAAGCGGCGATGATCCGGGTGAGTCCGCTCCAAGCTCTGAAACCGGTGAAGCCGGAAATCGGCAATGCTTACGAGCCGTCCAACCGGCTTTTTTACAACGTGCTGTACCTCGACGTCGAAGCCATTCCCGACTTCGCCGAGTCCGAGGCCGTGCAGCAAGCCGTCGCGGATCCGGAATTCCAGGCGCAGCTACGCGCCCTGCGCGCCGAAGAGCTGATCGACTATACCGAAGTGGCGGCGGTAAAGCTCGGCATCCTGGAATCGCTCTTCGCTCATTTCCGCAACAAGCATTTGCGGAAGCTTTCCAAACGCGGAAAAGCCTTTCGCGCCTATCAGTCCGCGCGCGGGCCCGTTCTTTATCATCAGTCGCTGTTCGACGCGCTGTGCGAACGCTTTGCCCGCGAGGGCGCCGGATATTCGGCGTGGACCGATTGGCCGGCGCAATTCAGGGATCCGTCGTCTCCCGAGGTACAAAGCTTTGCGGCCGAAAATGCCGCCGGGCTCGACTACTATGCCTATCTCTACTGGCAGGCGGAACAGCAAATCCAGTCGGCCGGGGACCGCGCCGCGGAGCTCGGCTTGAGTATCGGCTTATGCCTGGAATTCGTATTCAGTGCCGCCGCGGGCGGTGCGGAAGTCTGGTCGCAGCAAACCTACCATGCGCCCGGCATCCGGCTCGGTTCGCCGCCGACCGAAACCTGCCCGGACGGCGGCGTCTCCACCATTTCGCCCTTTACACCACCGAGTCTGAGAGAAGCGGCCTACCGCCCTTTCACCGCCAGTCTGCGGCAGACGATGCGGCATGTCGGCGCCGTGCTGGTGCACAAGGTGACCGACTTGGCCCGGCAGTACTGGATTCCGGCCGGCGGGAGCTCCGAGGACGGCAGCTATGTCGCCTTTCCCTTCGAGGACCTCCTGGGGATCCTTGCCCTGGAAAGCCAGCGCAATCGCTGTCTGGTGCTGGCGACCGACGGCGAAACCGTTCCGGCGGACATCATGGAACGGCTGAAACACGCGGGCGTGCTGCCTTGCGAATCGCTGTTCTCCCACTGGAAGACCGAAAAATTCCTGCCTACACGGGAATATGCGCCGGAATCGGCCATCGTCACGTCCGGGATCGACGAGCCACCCCTCAGAGGATTCTGGCTCGGGCGCGATCTGGACGAACGCACGGCATTGAAGCTCTTTGCCTCCGAAGATGCCCGCCACGACGCCGTCGTGGCCCGGGCAGTCGCCCGCGCTCGCCTGCTCGTCACGCTGGAACAGGAAGACTTGCTGCCGGCCGACATCAATATCCATCCGATTTCCGTGCCCGATATGATGCCCGACATGGTGCGCGCGGTTTATCTTCTGCTGTCCCGAACCGCGGCCGACATCGTGCTGCTGCGGCTGGAGGATGCCCTCGGGCAGGCCGACCAGCTCGTGATCCCCGGCGCGCCCGACGATTTTCCGAACTGGCGGCGAAAACTGCCGCTGGAATTCGAACAGTGGCGCAAGGAAGATACCGTCACCGCCTTGCTGCACGCCTTGGCCGAAAGGCGCAGCGGAATTCCGAAAACCCAGATCAAAAGCAAGACGGCGATAGCCGGGGGCGTCAGCTTTTCCATTCCGCGCGCCACTTATCGGTTGCAGTTCAACCGCGATTTCACCTTTCGCCAGGCGACGGAAATCCTGCCTTATCTTCAGGACCTAGGCATCAGCCATTGTTATGCGTCTCCGTATCTGAAAGCGCGGCCGGGCAGCACCCATGGCTACGATATCGTCGATCATGGCGAACTGAATCCCGAAATCGGCAGCCAGGAAGATTTCGACCGATTCGTGTCCGAGCTCGCACGGCGCGGCATGGGCCAGATTCTGGATATGGTGCCCAACCATATGGGCGTCATGGGCAGCGACAACATCTGGTGGCTGGACGTGCTCGAAAATGGACCGGCTTCGGATCATGCCGATTTTTTCGATATCGACTGGTCGCCGGTCAAAGACTATCTGCGCGGCAAAGTCCTGCTGCCCACCTTGGGGTCGCCGTACGGAACCGCATTGGAAAGCGGAGAGCTGGAACTCGCTTTCGACGCCGAGGAGGGTTCCTTCTCCGTTTACTACGGGCCCCACCGGTTCCCGATCGATCCCAAGGAATATCCGCGCATTCTGGCTTACCGGCTGGATCAGCTGAAAACCGCGCTCAGTCCGGATGATTCCCACCTCGCGGAATTTCAGAGCCTGATAACGGCTTTCAGCCACCTGCCCGGCCGCTGGCAGACCGGCAAGGACAAGCGCAACGAACGCAACCGGGACAAAGAAATCCACAAGCAGCATCTGGCGCGGCTGTGCGCAGCCAGCCGGGACATCTCGCAGTTCATCGCCAAGAATGTCAGCGAGTTCAACGGCATGCCCGGCGTTCCGGCAAGTTTCGACCGGCTCCACGAGCTTCTCGAATATCAAGCCTACCGGCTGGCTTATTGGCGGGTTGCGGCGGACGAGATCAACTATCGCCGATTCTTCGATACCAACGATCTGGCCGCCTTGTCCATCGAAAACGAGGATGTCTTCGAGGCCACCCACCGGTTCGTCCTGGACCTCATCGCCCTGGGAAAGATACAGGGACTCAGGATCGACCATCCGGACGGACTTTACAATCCGGGAGCCTACTGCCGGGCGCTGCAAGATCGCGTGCTGGCGTTGACCCGGACGGAAACCGCGGAATCCGAGGACCAGGCCGCCGCCACATCGGAAGCTCGGGCGTTCTACGTCGTGGTCGAAAAGATCCTCGCTCTGGACGAGAGCCTTCCCAGCCAATGGCCGGTCCATGGCACGACCGGCTACGACTTCGCCAACCTGGTCAACGGCCTCTTCATCTGGCCGGGGGCCGAGCAGGCGCTGGATGCCTTCTACCGGTCCTTCTGCAGTTTTCCCGTCGATTTCGACGAATTGCTTTACCAATCAAAGCGCTTGATTCTTAGGGTCGCCCTTTCCAGCGAACTCACGGTGCTCGCCAACCGGCTGAGCCGGATCGCGGAAAGCGACCGCCGCACCCGCGATTACAGCCTGAACAGCCTGCGGGATGCACTGCGGGAAATCATCGCTTGTTTTCCGGTCTACCGAACCTACGTAACCGGCCGGGGGATATCCGAAACCGATCGGAACTACATCGAGCTCGCGGTCGAGCACGCGAAAAAACGAAGCCTGGTGGGAGACCTTACGATCTTCGATTTCGTCCGGGACGAACTGCTGACGATTCTGGCGGAGGGCAAGAGCGACCGGTATCGGGAACAGGTCGTCTCGTTCGCGATGAAATTTCAGCAGCTGACCGGCCCGGCCATGGCGAAAGGCATGGAAGACACGGCTTTCTACCGCTACAACCGTTTCGTGTCTTTGAACGAAGTCGGTGGCGATCCCAGATATTTCGGCGTTTCGCTCGCCGATTTTCATCGCCGTAACGAAGAACGCAGCCAATTCTGGCCCCATTCCCTATTGAGCACCTCGACCCACGATACCAAGCGTTCCGAGGATGTGAGGGCCCGCATCGACGTGTTGTCGGAGCTTCCCGATGAATGGATAGCGCGCGTCCGTAACTGGAGCGAGCTCAACCGGAAGAAGAAAAGCATGGTCGACGGCGATCCGGCCCCGTCGAGAAACGATGAATACCTGATTTATCAGACTTTAGTCGGAACCTGGCCGCTGGGAGAGCTGAACCCGGAAAGCGCGGGGAACTACGTGCAGAGATTGGAAGCCTACATGGTCAAGGCGATGAGAGAAGCCAAGCTGTTCAGCAGTTGGCTGAATCCGAATTTACCCTACGAACGGGCAGTCTCGGATTTTCTGCGGAAACTCGTAACTCCCGGAGAGCAGGACGAATTTCTCCGCGACTTTCGCGATTTTCTGTCGGGCATCACCCGCGCAGGTTTGCACAACAGCCTGGCTCAAGTCCTGCTTAAGCTCACCGTTCCCGGCGTGCCGGACGTTTATCAGGGAAACGAGCTGTGGGATTTCAGCCTGGTCGACCCGGACAACCGTCGGCCGGTGGATTATGAGCGGCGACAGCTTTTATTGAACGAGATCAAGGCATGGGATGGACTGACTGCGCCGGAGCTCGCACCGAAACTCGGTGAGATGCAAAGCGATATGAGCGACGGGCGAATCAAGCTGTATGTCACACGGGAAACGCTGCGAGTGCGGCAGCAGGATCCGGATTTGTTCCGCCGCGGCGGCTATCATCCGCTGGAAGCCGAGGGGAAAAAAGCCGAACACCTGTGCGCGTTTCTCCGCCGCTTCGGCTCGCGCACGGTGCTGGTGGCGGTGCCCCGCTGGATATTGCGCCTCGGCAACGGCGCCTTATCGCCGCTGGGCGATGGGACGGTTTGGGACGATACCCGCCTGACGCTGCCGCCTGCCGTCGCCGGCACTTATGCGCACTGCCTCACGCGGGAACAGGTAACGCTTGGCGGCACGGCCCCGCTGATGGCAACGGAATTGTTTTCGGGCTTTCCGCTGGCGTTGTTGGTCAAGGTGGATTAGTGGGTTTTCACATCCGATAGAAGAAGCCGCCGTAGGCAGCACCTTGAATCCGAAAGTACCATAGGTCGTTTGGCAGGAGTTTGTGATGCGTCGTATCAGATACAAACCTTTCAAACACACTTGTAGAAGCATTATCCCGGTCCTGCTGATCGTCTCGCTCGGACTTTTTTCGGCCTGTGCCGACCGCGTGGTCGAGTTGCCCGCAATCTCGCCCACCGAGACGCGGCTCCACCAACCCGGCCGTTTTGTCTGGCACGATCTCGTGACCGACGATCTACCCGCCGCCAAGCGTTTTTACGGAAGCCTGTTCGGCTGGCGGTTTACCGACTCCACTCAAGGTGATTTCGACTATTCGATTGCCTGGAACCACGGACGTCCGATTTCCGGTCTCGTGGCTAAGGATACCGAGCCGCCACACCCCGCGAATCAGTGGCTTAGCTTGCTTTCGGTCGAGAATGTCGATCGCGCGGTGCAGCTGGCCGAGCGATCCGGCGGAACCGTGCCGCTGACGCCGGTGAACGCGCCGGAACGGGGACGTTTCGCCGTTATCCGCGATCCGGACGGTGCTCCGCTGACGGTAATCCGTACCCGATGGGGCGATCCCGAGCCCATCGAACCCGAGGAAAACGACTGGTTTTGGGACGAATTGTGGGCCGAGGACCTCGACAAGGCGGCACGGTTCTACCATGAGCTTGCGGGATATCAAGTCGACTCGTGGCCGCGCGAGAGCGGCAAGCAACCGTATCTCATCTTCAAGCGCGAAGGGACTCCGAGGGCCGGACTCGCAAGACAGCCCCTGGCCGGGGGACAAGCGGCCTGGCTGCCGTACATTCGAGTCTCGGATCTCGCCGGAACTGTTGCCGGCGCGGAAAGTCTCGGAGGTAAGGTGCTCATCGCTCCGCACCCCGACATCCGCTCGGGAACGGTCGCCGTGATGACCGATCCGTCGGGAGCGATGTTCGGCATTCAGCAAATACCGCCTTCACGATGAAGCAAGAGGTCCGATCATGAAAGCAGCCAAAAGGCCGATCATCCTGATCATAGGGCTGATCCTCGTTGCGCCATTAATTAGCGCTTGTAGCAGCGTGAGGCCGTACGCCGGTATCGGCATTTCCGGGCCAGGTGTCCGATACGGTCCGGTTCATATGCGTACCGGCGTGAGCATCGGATTTCCGCTGAGATGAATCCGACCGGCTGGAGCTCACAAAAGGACCCGAGCGTCACTCGAACCTTGGAATCTTCATTCAAGGAAAAGTATCGCAATGAGCAAAATAGGACATCTTTCGGCGCGTCCGGAGCGGATAAAGATCAAGAAGTCCGCCCCAACCGGCCTGCTACCGCTCAGACTCGAAGAATCCAAGCGTAGCGGGCATCTCTATATTCCAGAGAGCTATCGGGGAGGCCGCGCTCTTCCGCTGGTGTTGTTGTTTCATGGAGCCGGGGGCAATTCCCAGCACGGTTTGGCCCCTCTCTTGAAGTTGGCCGATCCTTGCGGATTGATCCTGGCGGCGCCCGCATCGCACGAATTCACCTGGGATGTGATCATCGAAGACTATGGGGTAGACCTCACCCAGGTCGATCGGGTCTTGAGCCATGTGTTTACCCACTATGCGGTCGATCCGTCGCGAATCGCGATCGGCGGCTTTTCGGACGGCGCGTCTTATGCGCTCTCGCTGGGCGTCATGAACGGTGACTTGTTCAGCCATATCCTCGCGTTTTCGCCGGGCTTCATGATATCCACCGTACAGCGCGGAAATCCGCAGGTTTTCATTTCCCATGGCACGGACGATACCGTGTTGCCTATCGACAAATGCAGCCGCCGCATCGTGCCGCAGCTGAAGCGGGCCGGCTATGAGGTTGTCTACCGGGAATTCGAGGGCGGCCATAGCGTTCCCTCGGATATAGCGCAGGAGGCTGCCCGTTGGTTTGCCGGAAAAACGGGGCTGCATTGATCCCAGCGGGTCTCTCCTGTTCAGAAATAGAAATGGAGACCGGTCCCGAAATACTCGATGTGCCTTTCGAAAAACTGGCCGTTCGGCGAGCGCCCGTTGAAATATTCGAACAGCCACTGCAAGCGCCGACCCTCCAGCCAGGCGCTGCGAAACTCGATGCCGGCACGCGCCGAATAGCTGGCGTCCCAATCGCCTCCTTCGGCAGCCTGAATGTCCAGTGCCGCGACCGGATACAAGAGTTCGGTAAATACTGGATAGGGGCTCGTCAACTCGAATCCGCCTTGCACAAACCATGGTTCGAGATCGCTCGGATCGGTTCGGAACAGCCCTCCTCCACCGCCGTAGAGGCGCAAGAAATCGCCGAAATTCCAGGAGAGCAAGAGATCGGCGCCCTCGAAGGAAAGATTGATGCGATCGACCCGATTGCGCAGCAGGTACTCGTCGCCCAAATGCGAACTCTGGTGGAAAACGCGCGCCTGGGCCGAGAAGGGGCCGGTTCTGACGCTCGCCGGCAGCGCCACGAAGAAATCGGAGTTCACCAGATCGGTAGAATTCGCGTTCAGATTGAAAATCGAAAATACCCCGGCCTGGAGTCCGACTTGCCACATGGCGCCCAATCCTTCCCATCCGTAAAACGGAAGCGTGGCGCCGAAGTTCGCGGAACCGACCGTGTTCAGTTCCTCATCGCTCTGGTAAAACTGGACGGATGCGGAGAAACGCGGCCATTTCGGATCGGCGATCAGGGACTCGAAAGCCTTGGTCGGCGGAAGCCAGCCCGTATAGCGCGTCAGTTTTCCGGAAGATGACGCCGGCTGGGTTTCGGGGACCGGCTCGCGAACCGCAATCGACGCGCTGCCGGGTCTTCCCACTTCGACCTGTAACCCTTCTATGCCACGCAGAGCGTCAGCGACCGTTTGCGGGTTCCGTCCTTTGAGTTGAGCCGGATCGAGCACCAGCCGACCGTTTTTCACGCTGGGTTTCGCATCGCTCAACCCGAAACGCATGGCGAGTACGGCCGAAGCATAACCCTCGAGGAAACGATCGTCCCTCGGACCGGCCGGCTGAGCCACAGAAGGAATGAAAAAAACGAAGGAAAGGACCCATCCATAGTGCGAGCGCATGGAGTAACTCCTGAAATCCATTCGGGGTGCAGCGTGATCTTAGTCCGTAGGCAAGTTCCAGGCAATGCCGGAAACCCGCCAGCCCTTGCGCCGATCAGGCCAAATGAGGAAAGGCTTGGCGTATGCCGCTCGCTCCGAATCTCTTGAAAATCGCGGCCGAGACCCCATTGTTCTTTCAGCCAGCAAGAGTTTGAACCGCTTAAAAGGAGGTATGACCTATGTTCAACAGACTCACGCCATTCGAGAGCAGCTTATTCGACGAGTTCCAACGCCTGGAGCGGGAGATGGACGATCTATTCGGCCGTTGGCCTTGGCCGATTGGAATCAGATCCGCCACTCGCGGCAGTTTCCCCCCGGTGAATGTGGGCGCCACATCCGACGAGGTGGACGTTTACTTGTTTACCCCGGGTGTCGATCCCAAGACACTGGACATCTCCATTCAGCAGAACGTGCTGTCCGTCTCCGGCGAGCGGAAATTGCCGAAAAAAGAGGATGCCAACTACTATCGCCAGGAGCGTTTCGACGGCGAGTTCCGGCGCGCGATCATGCTACCGGAAGATGTGGATGCCGATCGAGTCGAAGCCCGCTGCGAGAACGGCATTCTGCACATCAAGGTACAACGGCGCGAGGCGGCCAAGCCTCGGCAGATCGAAGTGAAATGAGCAAAAGGAGAACATCATGGCTGAGACACAAGATGTTGCAACAAGGCAGTCCACCGACGTCCAAAAGCCCGAGCGTCAGGTGATGTTGAACCCGCCGGTCGATATCTGCGAAGATGCGGAGGGCATCACGCTGGTAGCGGACATGCCAGGAGTATCGAGAGATCGACTTAACATAGAAGTCGATAAGAACAGTCTGCTTATCGAGGGTGATGCGCATTTCGACATGCCGGAGGGCATCCAGGCGCTATATGCCGACATCCGGTCGACGCGATACCGCCGGAGTTTCTCGCTCAGTCCGGAACTGGAACCGAACAACATCGACGCCACACTCAAGGACGGCGTGCTCACTCTGAAAATCCCCAAGCGGGCCGAATTGCGTCCACGCAAGATTGAGGTGCGCGTGGATTAGCCGGAGCTAGCCTTTTGGATTCTGGCATGTCGAGGCCCGGTGTTCGGAAGCGCCGGGCCTTGCCATATCCGCGAATCGGATTTGAGCCGGCAGATGTAAAATCGATTACAAATGACACAGGTAACAATAAGGCGTATGCCAAAGTCCTATAAGGCAAATTGAATTGACCTCGGCCCCCTTCAATAAACGAAAGACGACCCGCCGCAAGCGGCGGGTCGTCGCCGACGATTCCCGCTTGCAGGAAGGCGTCCTTGTCCTTTGGAACGATGACAAAGGCTTCGGATTCGTGCGTCCCTCCATGGGCGGCGACGACTATTTCGTCCATATCAGCGTACTCGAGGAGGGTACGAGCCGGCGCCCGCAGGTCGGAGACATCATTTTCTACAACGTGGGAAGCGACGTTCCCGGCAGGAGGCGCCTTTCCTACGCCGCGATCAAAGGCGTCGATATCACGGCGAAAAAGCCGACCGAAGGTATTCTAGCCACCCCGCGTTCGCCATTTCTCTGGACCTTGATCGGGTTGCCCATCCTCTTGTCGTGCTATCTGATCTGGCGGACATACAATCCGATTCCGTTCTTTTCTTACGTTTTCCTGAGCGTCCTGGCCATCATGCTTTATGGACTGGATAAGAAACACGCGATAACCGGCCAATGGCGCATACCGGAATTTTACATGCACATAATAGAGTTGATGGGAGGCTGGCCGGGGGCGCTCCTTGCGCAGCACGATTTCCGCCATAAGATACGGAAAACCCGCTACAGGATAATCCTGTGGGGCATTATTGTCTGCCACGGACTGGCGTGGGCAGCGTTTCTCGCGGTCGATTTTCTTGGGCCCTAGCCCTGATCGAGTTCGGGCGGAAACCGGCCGATCATGAATGAACGCTTTTCAACGTAGCGGACGGGGATTCTCCGCTAGCGCCGACTTCCACAAGTTCTTCGGAAACCGGCAACCTGATGACGAACTCGCTGCCTCTTCCGGGACCCTCGCTGCTGGCTTCGACCCGGCCCCCGTGTAACTCCACGAGTTTTTGGACGATCGTCAGACCGATACCGAGACCGCCTTGCGAGCGGTCGATGGTACGCTCGGCTTGAGTGAACAGATCAAAAAGCCTCGGCAACAGATGGGCCGGTATGCCCTCACCCGTATCACGTACACGAATGACCGCCTGGGCGGATTCACGCGCCACCGTCAGCCTGATTTTGCCGCCAGAAGGCGTGTACTTGGCCGCATTATTGAGTATGTTCGAGACAACCTGCGCCAAACGCACCGGATCCCCATAAATCTGCACCGGTTCTTCCGGTAACGAAACCGCGAGTTCGTGATGACGAGCATCGATTAACGGCTTGCTGGTTTCGAGAGCCTGTTCGATAACCGTGGCAACCGTTATGGCGCGCTTGTGCAAAGTAATCTTGCCCCTGATGATGCGTGAAACGTCCAGCAGGTCGTCCACCAACCGGGTCAGATGGCCGGCTTGACGATCAACAACATCGCGCGCCCAAGCTAATTTGGGATCGGCCACACCGATCTTGCGCATGACCTGCACGGCGTTTCGAATCGGAGCCAAGGGATTTCTGAGCTCATGACCCAACATGGCCAGGAACTCGTCCTTGCGGCTATCGGCATCGCGAAGACTGTCTTCGACCCGCTTGCGTTCCTGAATCTCCAATTTAAGCTGGCGGTTAAGCTGCATTAACTCTTGCGTGCGTTGCGCAACCCTCTCTTCCAGATTAGCGTTCAGTTGCCGAATCTTCTCCTCGGCCGCCTTGCGTTCCTGTATTTCCTTGATCAATCGCCGGTTAGTCTGTTCCAGTTCCTCCGGGCTGGGCATGGCGAGAGCCTGGGGGATCAACGGCCATAGCACAACGGCAGCGACGACCGAAATCAGGGCAGTGAACAGCTTGACAATACCTTCCACCTCGTAGATCGGCTGCCAGACCGTCCAGGCTTCCAACAAATGAGTCGTACCGCAGGCGAGAATGAAGGCGCCGAAGAGCAAGAAAATATTGCGAAAGCGAAGATTGCGGCGGCGCAGGACGAAGTAGATCAAAGCGCCTGGAATGGAATAGTAGGCCAGCGCCGTCATGACGTCCGAAAAAACATGCAGATAAAGCAAGGAAGGACGCCATAGCAGGCAATATCCGTGAGGCATGAGCCCGTCAGCTGAAATTAATGTTTGAAGACTATCCCACATGGTTTGTATCTCTATGAATCTACTCATACCTCGATTCCGCAGGCGATCAGAAATCCGGCAATGATCGGGACTGATAGCCAACGGGGATAGGCCTTAAGTGGGGAAGCTTAAATCGAGTCGATCGGTTGCACACCTCCAATCGACCAATCAATCGGATTGCTACATTGCTACAGAGCGCCGGCTAAGCCCTCCCCTTGTAGATGGGCGCCGAAAAGGAGGCAATCACCGAGCGTCTATAGATGCTCAAATGGCGTCTAAGTTCCCGCGCTATCTTGCTTTATCTCCCGATCCGCCGCGGAAGACCGCCCTCTTTCGTGACCGGCATGGTTTAAACGGGGAAACCAAGATCGGCAACCAGCGCCGGGCATTCAACAAGATCAAGGATGCAAAATAATAACAGGTCGATTGATAGCGGTTGTCCGGTTTCAGCAGGCTTCATTTTATATATCCCTCCAGAATCTACTCGAAAGCCTACCGATCGCCATAAGCAAAGGCAGTAGAAACACGACTCTATAAGGGGTTGCCGAGCGTAACCGATGTGCTTCACAAAAACATACGACACAACCAATGAGCCGGTCACTTTATGAAACATATCGTACCTCCCAAGAGATATGCTGCCGATAGGCGATTCCACTTTCGCGGCATTTGTCACAGTTAAGAGATAAGTATATTCACGGAGTTTTACATTTTTTTGCGATAGATTAGCAAGCTCGCCATCTAATAGGTAAGGCTTCTTTTTTGCATGCCCCACGTAGACCGCGGAGCCAACAAAGGCGCCGGTGCGCGCCGGGGCTCATATCCCCGGAAGGCCGGTTCGACTCCGGCAAGCCCTTTCCCGCGGATGGACAGGTACCGAATCCATGCTCAGTAAAACTGGGACTTATTTTTAGGTCGGCTTAATGAGTATTGATATATATTGGTCAGCCGATCTTAAAACCGAATTGAATGCCTATTCAATCATGATTTGCCTTTCACACTAAGAGGCCTTTCCGTAATGATTAAACGTAATGTTCAATCAAGAATATTATTTTCTGGAGATCAGAGATAATTCTAGCGACGTCACTTGACCATCCGTCTTTGTGCTGCTTTTCGTCACGATTTATCTATGTGATCGAGATGCTCTTTAACGATCTAAAAAACGGCTCTTTGAGGGCAATCGGATAATCCTAAATGCCTACTGCCTTGCTAAGCGAACGACAAGATCGTTCAGTCATACGGCTCGCCTTCAGAAACTGAACCACCGCCGACCGGTCAAAACCTTGAAAAGTTTCAGCAAAACCTCGGCTCATCAATGAAAAAGAGGACTTATGTCACGCACGAGCCTCGTCAAAACGTATAAGGTGGCGCGGCGCGTGGTCATCGGAGTGGTCGGATCTACCGTAGTGTTGATCGGGATCGCTTTAATCGTATTGCCGGGTCCAGCTTTTCTACTCATCCCTTTAGGCCTGGCAATTCTGGGCATCGAATTCGCCTGGGCGCGACACTGGTTACGTGTCGTCAAACGACGAGCCAAAGATCTCAAGCAAAGTGCCGACGATATCAAACGGAAAGCTAGCAATCTGATCGGGAAATGAACCGGTAATACTGTGAGCAAAATAAAGAGCCCGTTACCCGATGACACACTTCCGATAACTTGCCGGCTGCGAAGCGATTTTTTCTCGCATTTGATCGAGCCTATGGCCGATGCGCCCGACTATCGTATCGGCGAGCACTTAACGCTTGGCTTATCGACAGGGAATAAGAGTAGTTCTGAAAGTCGCAACTCTCATGTTACAGGAGGTTTTCTCATGAGAATCTACAAGGCATTTTCAAAACCTCGGCCAGGTATTTCTATCGTCTGTTTGAGTGCTATGGGATTATTCGGTTGTGCATCCGAAACTCCGCCCATCAATACGATTTCGACAGCGGATACGGCTCTCAACCAAGCCATGATGGTAAAAGCGTCGGAATATGCCCCGGCGGAAATACAACGTGCCATGGATAAATTGGGACGCGCCAAGAAGGCTTTGGCTGACGAGAAATACGAGGATGCGCGCCGTCTGGCCGAGCAGGCCCAGATCGACGCCCAGTTGGCCGAGGCTAAAGCCCAGTCGGAAAATGCCCGCCAAATGGCGCAGCAAGCCCAGCAAACCATCGAAGAGCTGCGCCGCGAGGCGGAAACCAGAGGTCGGCGCACTGACGACGTGAATCTCTAAAGGAGGCAACGCTATGTCAAGGACGGACAATAATCTCCGTTATTCACTCGCGATTCGCTGCTTTTCGCTAGGCATAATCACCCTATGCGCAGGCTGCGCCACGCAGAACGAATCCTTGGAAAAGGCTCGCCTGTCGTATTCGCAAGCCCAGCAAGACGTCGAGATCGCACAAAATGCTCCAGTCGCGCTCGCGGAGGCGGGTGAAACCCTGCGGCAGGCCGAAAACGCTGACGATGAAGACGAAACCACCCATCTCGCCTACATCGCCCAGAGGAAAGTCGAGATCGCACGGGCCATAGCCGAAACCCGAAAAGCCGAGTCCGAGACCCAGCAAATCCTCGACGAACGCGAGAGGCTGCTTCTACAACAGGAGCTTTCTGCGCTTAAGGCCCAGCAGACCGAGCGTGGTCTTATGGTTACCTTGGGCAGTGTGCTATTCGAATACGATAAAGCCAACCTCAAACCGGGCGCTCAGCAAGAGCTTTATCAGTTAGTGAATACGCTTAAACAGCACCCGGATCGCAACGTCCTCATCGAAGGGCATACCGACAGCCGCGGATCGGAGTCCTATAATGAGGAGCTGTCTCTGCGCCGCGCACAAGCCGTGCAGGATTTCTTGCTTAGAAACGGCGTCAGCCCGGACCGTATCGTGACCCGCGGATACGGCGAGGCTTATCCAGTGGCTTCGAACGATACGAACGCCGGACGGTTACAGAACCGTCGCGTAGAAATATATTTGTCGGAACCGGGCAAACCAGTCGCCGAACGAGGTAGATGATATCAACCGAAGTCGGAACTCAAAGTGAAGCCAGGCGTCATATAACCGTCGTTCGTCAGCAGTTACATCGTATGTGTCGGCCGCTGCGACTCGAGGCTGCCGGCCAGGTAGTTTTCGATTCGGGCACGGGTAGCCCCGCCGTCCTCGTCGCTGAATTGCACGCCGATACCCGCGGCGCGAGAACCCTCCGCACCGTTAGGGGTAATCCAGATAATCTTTCCGGCTACCGGAATCCGTTCGGGTTCATCCATAAGATTCAGCAACATGAATACTTCTTCGCCCAGACTGTAGCTGCGGTTCGTCGGAATGAACAGCCCACCGTTCTTGACGAACGGCATATAGGCGGAGTACAGAACATTTTTATCCCGAATCGTTAGAGACAGAATGCCTTGGCGTACCTTGTTTTCGCTTGCACTCATGATAGATACCAGTCCGCTTGCGGCGACTGTCCGAGTTGCGCCCAATGAATCAAAAGCTCCTCCAAAAGCAACTGGCGGTTGACTTGACCGTTCAGCGCGCGTTTTGCTTGCAGCAATAAGTCGAGGAATCCGAACAAGCTCTTCAAGTGTAGTCGACGGACCAAGGCCTGCAAGCCCTGACGCAAATCCGGGTTATCCAAACGCGGAGAGTCCGGCACGCTGCGGAGACGGATTAAGTCGATAGTCCATGAAACCATCCAGTCGACCAAATCCTCATAAGCCAAGGTCGACCACCGTTCCGCGAGAGTTATTGGCTCTTGACGTCGCAAAGCCACGTCGACGTACTCCGAAAACGCCGTCCTCCGGCGCTCCACGACGTCTGACTCGGCCAACGCCAACGCCTTTAATGGAGCATGCCTCGCAGCGGCCAGCAACACGGCTGTAGCTTCGCCGGTTCCTTGCTCCTCCAGCCATCGAGCGGCGACCGCATCGTCCGGAAGCGCGATCGGCAAACGCTGACAACGACTGAAAATAGTCGCCGGCAGGGCGGAAGGCATATCGGTCAGCAATAGCATTACCGTATTTTCACCCGGTTCCTCCAAGGTTTTCAGGAGGGCATTGGCTGCACTGATGTTCAATTGATGCGCCGCGCAAAACACGACTATGCGGTAGCCGCCGTACTGCGGCTTGAGCGAAAGGTTCGCGATCAAGTGCCGAACCGTGTCCACAGCGATAGGCTTTCCCCGCTCTGCAGGCTCTATCCTCAGGAAGTCCGGGTGGGTTCCGGCTAGAAACAACCGGCACCCGGCACAATCGCCGCAGGCAAAGATTTCCGGGTGCTTGCAAAGCAGCTTTTGGGCGAAAATCTCGGCCAGATACGTTTTCCCGATCCCGTCAACACCGTGAATCAAGAGAGCCTGTGGCAGCCTCTGAGAAGCCAGATAAGCGTTCAGCTTTTGCCATGGCTCATCGAGCCAAGGATAGAGAATGCCGCTGGACGCCGTTCCCATCAGGTCTGACGCAAAGAATCCAAATGCCTTGCGATTTCCGCCTGCACGTCCTCGAGCGGCTGAGTCGCATCGAGTAGCTTGATGCGGTGAGGCCATTGTCTGGCCAAATCGCAATACGTTTCCCTGACCCGGGAAAAGAAAGCCGGCAGTTCGGTTTCGAAACGGTCCAGTTGGCCTCTGCCTTTAGCCCGTTGGAGGCCGACTTCCACGGGAGCGTCGAACAAAAGGGTGAGATCGGGTTCCAGCCCTTTCTGCAACCATTCTTGAAGAAATCGAATGACCGCGTTATCGATGCCGCGCCCACCGCCCTGGTACGCATAACTAGCATCGGTGAACCGATCGCAAACGATCCAGATGCCTTTGGCCAAAGCGGGCTCGATGACTTCTTCGATGTGCTGGGCGCGGGCGGCGAACATCAGCAAGAGTTCAGTCCGAGCCGACATCCCTTGAGAATCGATCACCAGCCGGCGGATGGCTTCACCTATAGGGGTGCCGCCAGGTTCGCGGGTGACGAGAAATCTAATTCCGCGCCTTTGCAAATAATCTCGGATGAACTCCAGATTGGTGGTTTTGCCTACGCCCTCCCCGCCTTCGAGGGTGATGAATTTTCCTCTAGTCATGTCGCCGCATTTGGAATTGTTCGACCGCGCGCCGATGTTCTTCCAGACTATCGGAAAAAACGTGAGTGCCGTCTCCGCGGGCGACGAAATACAAACTCTCCCCCGCAGCGGGATGCAAGGCCGCGCGGATCGAATCGCGCCCCGGATTGGCGATGGGGGTCGGCGGCAATCCCGAACGAACATAGGTGTTGTAAGGCGTATCTTTCAGCAAGTCTTCCTTCCGGATATTTCCAGTAAAGCTGTCGCCCAGACCATAAATGATCGTCGGATCCGTTTGCAGCAACATACCCTTGGCCAGACGTCGAGTGAATACGCCGGCAATAAGAGGACGCTCATCCGAACGGGCCGTTTCCTTCTCCACAATCGAAGCCACGATCAATGATTCGTAGGGCGTACCATAGGTAGTCCCTTCGGCACGATTGGCCCATTCTTCGTTCAGTACTCCCTGCATTTTTCGATAAGCCCGCTTGAGAACCTCGATATCCGAGGTGCCCTTGGTCACGAAATAAGTGTCCGGATAGAAACGTCCCTCCGGATGCTCATCGGGCGCCCCGATGATTTGCATGATCTCTTGCGGAGATTTACCCGTTGCAAGTTTCTTTAGGGGGGGACTTTGATCCAATGCGCTCAAAATCTGCCGGAATGTCCAGCCTTCCACAAGCGTAATCGGGTACTGGCGGACCTTGCCTGAGACGAACAGCGCCAGTAGCTCCCGAAGCGTCGTCCCCGGCGGGATTTCGTACTCGCCATACTTCAAATGTCTGGCCGAACCGTCCAGATAGGCCCGAAATCTGAACCATACCGGGCTAGATACAATTCCCTGCTCTTTAAGTCTGGCTGTTATGCGGGCCAGGCTGTCGCCCTTAGCAATCTCGAAATAAGCTGGACTCTCGAGTCCTAGCGGCCTATCCAGCGCTGCTCGATAGTCCATCCACAACCATCCGATCAGGAAACTGGCAGCGATGACGATAATCCCGATCGCCCGTTGCACGCTGCGGCCAACTCGCTTTCCGCCTTCGTCCTTAGCCATCGATCAATCTCTTCTGTAATCGGCCCAATACCATATGTTCGATGCTCGCATCGGCGAACGGGCCATAGTCCAATTACGCAGTTTGTTAAAAATACCTCGTCGGCAGCGTAAAGTTCCTCAAGCGTAACCCGTGACTCTACGAAGTCGACCCCGTTCTCCTGAGCCGTCGCGATCGTTATGCCACGCATGACCCCGGCGACGCCGCAGCGGTCGATTTTCGGCGTGTGCAGAGTGCCGTCCTTAACCAGAAAAACATTGCTCATCGTGCCTTCGGTGACATAGCCCTCGGCATCCAGCATGATGCCTTCCCGAATCTCGTCGGCAGCCCACTCCGCACGAGCAAGGATTTGTTCCAGACGATTCATGTGTTTGATGCCGGCCAGCCGGGGGTTGATACCCAACCGGCTCCCGCAAACCCGTATCTCGACACCGACTTTCCATAATTCGGGCGGATATTCGGGCAGGGGGTGCATGCTCAGGACCCGAGTCACCCGCTGCGGTTGCGGCAGTCGGTAACCGCGGCCTCCGATACCTCGGCTGATTTGTATCTTCAACACCCCTTCCAGCTGCGTCATGCAGAGTGTCCGTACATCGGGCTCTAAACATTCGCTCCCGGGAAAAGAAATGAGAAGTCTTTGGCAGTCGCGCTCCAGACGAGCCAGGTGCAAAGCCCAAAACAAAGGGACTCCTTGACGGACGGCAATCGTGGTGAATGTCCCGTCTCCGTATTGGAAGCCACGGTCTGCCAAATCCACACAACGTGTCGGTTGGCCGTTCACTAGAGCCGTCATACACGCCGAACCCACATCATCATCTTAATCGGCCAACCCAAAAAAACCTGGTCTTAAGATAACAAAAAGCACGCTGATGCGTGCCTATATGAACGTCCAACTCTAAGCCTTTATTGACGAAGAGTTGGAGCTATCAAACGGAAATTAGTTGTACTTCTTGAAAATCAAAGTGCCGTTCGTTCCACCGAAGCCGAAAGAGTTGGACATGACGATGTCCAACCTTGCCTCACGCGCGGTGTGGGGAACATAATCGAGATCGCATTCCGGGTCCGGATTGTCTAGATTGATGGTTGGAGGAATGACTTGATCTCTGAGCGCCAGTACCGAGAATATCGCCTCGATGCCACCGGCAGCACCCAGCATATGGCCGGTCATGGATTTCGTCGAGCTGATCGGAGTACTGTAGGCATGATTTCCAAGCACGGTCTTGATCGCTCTGGTTTCCGCGATATCCCCGGCTGGAGTCGATGTTCCATGAGCATTGATGTAATCGACTTGATCGGCGTTGATGCCTGCGTCCCTCAGCGCGTTTCGCATGCAACGTGCCGCCCCCTCGCCACCTTCCGGCGGCTGAGTCATGTGATAGGCATCGGCGCTCATGCCGTAACCGATCAGTTCGGCATAAATCCTGGCACCACGCCGCTTGGCGTGTTCCAATTCCTCCAACACCAAGACCCCCGCACCGTCGCTCAATACGAAGCCATCCCGGTCTTTGTCCCAAGGACGACTGGCGTGCACCGGATCGTCATTGCGGCGGGACAAGGCCCGTGCTGACGCAAATCCTCCCAAGGAAGTCGGCGAAGTCGCCATTTCGGCACCGCCGGCAATCATGACATCAGCATCGCCGTATTGAATCACGCGGGCGGCCTCACCGATATTATGAGTGCCTGTCGTACATGCGGTAACGATAGCGAAGTTGGGGCCTTTCAATCCGTACTTGATGGATACATTGCCCGATATCATGTTGATGATGTTGCTGGGCACAAAGAACGGTGAAATTTTCCGCGGTCCGCCTCTCAAAAAGGCGCTATGTCCGCTCTCGATTCCCGTGATACCGCCGATGCCGGAACCGATGGCCACGCCGATACGTTCAGAATTTTCTTCGGCTACGTCCAGTCCAGAGTCTTCGAACGCATCGCAGCCTGCCGCAAGCCCGTAATGGATGAAAACATCCATTTTTTTGGCTTCTTTTTCGGAAATATATCGGGTGATATCGAATCCCCTGACACTCCCGCCAAAGCGGGTCGAGAAATCGGAAACGTCGAAATGCTCGATGGGCGCGATGCCGCTTTTGCCGTCAAGCACGTTTCCCCAGGAATCAGTCACCGTTAACCCGACCGGCGATACTGCGCCCAATCCGGTAACGACCACGCGCCTTCTACTCAATCTTTATTCCTTAGCGGGGTGTAAATTGACAAAGACAATCCTGCCCCGCCAAGCCGAAAACCTTGCGGGGCGGCAGGATCAAATCAGATGTGGCTTTCGATGTAGTCTATCGCTTGCTGGACAGTGGTGATCTTCTCCGCGTCTTCGTCGGGAATCTCACACTCAAATTCTTCTTCCAGGGCCATCACCAGTTCGACCGTGTCCAAGGAATCGGCGCCGAGGTCGTCGACGAAAGAAGCTTCATTGGAGACTTCTTCTTTCACGCCCAATTGCTCAGCCACGATCTTCTTAACACGCTCTGCTACATCACTCATCGTTTTATATCCTCAGCTGTTTTCTCTGGTTTTAGTGAGTCGGGAAATTTTAATTTGAAACCGGGTGAATACAAGACTTTTCTCTAAAAAGAAAACGTCGGTCGCTCAATTCATTAGCGAAAGCACGCGTCCCGGAAATGCATGAGATCATGCCATGTGCATGCCGCCGTTGACATGTATGGTTTCGCCCGTGATGTAAGCAGCGTCATCCGAACATAGAAAGGCCACCACGCCTGCCACCTCATCCGCAGATCCTAATCGCGCCAAGGGGATGTTATCCAGCAACGCTTTACGGCTTTCCTCAGGCAGCGCGCGCGTCATGTCGGTATCGATGAATCCCGGCGCCACGGCGTTGACGGTGATATTCCGTGACCCAACTTCTCTCGCGAGCGATTTGGTAAAACCGATGATACCGGCCTTGGCGGCCGCATAATTGGTTTGCCCTGCATTTCCCATCGCTCCGACGACGGAGGTAATGTTGATCATGTGTCCCTCTCGGGCTTTCATCATTCCACGCAAACCGGCTTTACACATACGGTAAACGGATGACAAATTGGTCCGGATGATGTCATCCCATTCCTCGTCTTTCATCCGCATCAGCAGGTTGTCTCGCGTTATTCCGGCGTTATTGACCAAAATGAGCGGGGCGCCGAACTCTTCGTTCACAGAGTTGAAGAATCGCTCAACCGAATCGGCCTCGGCCACGTCCAGTACCATGCCCTTGCCGCGAAATCCGCCTTCGGCCAAAGCCGCCGAGATGGCGTTGGCCCCCGACTCGGTGGTCGCCGTACCTATGACGGTATGACCATCCTTCGCCAGACGCAGAGCTATAGCACGCCCGATCCCGCGACTGGCCCCGGTTACAACAGCGACTTTAGACATCATTGAACAAGCTCCAACGCTCTAATTAAGGAATCCGGATCAAAAACCGCTTCGGTTCTGCACGCCGGGACGATTCGCTTGTTCAAACCGGTCAGAACTCGACCGGGACCACATTCGACAAACCGGCTGACGCCCTGCTGAGACATGAACAGAATGGAATCGGTCCAACGAACCGGGCTGTACAGTTGCTTTTCCAAGACGGCCCGAATCACGTCGGGAGCCGAATGGGAGGCAACATCGACGTTATGCAGCACTCCAATCGGAGGGATTTTTACCGCTATGCCGGACAGCATTTCCCGAAATTTCTCAGCGGCGCTTCTCATTAACGGACAATGGGACGGCACGCTGACCGGCAAGAGAACGGCCCGCTTGGCGCCCTCCGCTTTGCCTAGTTCAACTGCCCGCTCCACGGCAACCTTATGACCGGCAATCACGATTTGCCCAGGAGCGTTGAAATTGGCCGGTTTGACAATCTCCGTTTCGGTCGATGCTCTGCTGCAAACCTCAACGACCTGGGTGTCGTTCAATCCCAAAATAGCTGCCATCGCCCCGGTTTCGGGAGGCACCGCTTCCTGCATCAATCGTCCGCGCTCGGCCACAAGCCGAACCGCATCCTCGAAAATCAAAGCGCCGGAACACACCAATGCCGCATATTCGCCCAAGCTATGGCCGGCCATCCAGCCCGGTCTTACCGAAGTCCGTTTGGACCAAACTCGCCAGGCAGCAACATCGGCGGCCAGCATGGCCGGCTGGGTACACTGCGTCAGATTAAGTCTTTCTTCGGGACCGTTCCGCACTAAATCCCAGAGATCGTAGCCAAGCACTTCTGAAGCGGCCTGAAAGGTCGACGCAACTTCGGTATGGACCTCGGCTAGCTTCGACAACATCCCAACGGACTGGGAGCCTTGCCCCGGGAAAAGAAACGCCAAACCTTCGTCGACGAGATTCGTAGACATAAACTCCCCTAGTACCGGATGAGGGCCGAGCCCCAAGCGAAACCGCCACCGAAAGCTTCCATCAAAACCATCTGGCCTCGCTGAATTCGACCGTCGCGAATTGCTTCGTTCAAAGCGAGCGGCACCGAAGCCGCGGATGTATTGCCTTGTTTTTCGATGGTCATCACCACGCGGTCCATGGGCATATGCAGTTTTTTTGCCGTAGCGGCGATGATGCGTATATTGGCTTGATGGGGGACTAACCAGTGGATATCCGATTTCTGCAGATTGTTGGCGGCCAAGGTCTCGTCCACGATGCGTCCCAGAGTATTGACGGCGATCTTGAATACCTCGTTACCCTGCATCTTCAAGAATCGCTCGTCGCCTTCACCGCTCCCCGCACCGTTAGGGTTGGGGACGTACAGCAAATCCTGATATTGCCCATCGGAATGAATATGTGTGCTCAGGATTCCAGGCTCATCCGCCGCTTCCAGCACGACAGCCCCGGCACCGTCGCCGAAAAGAATGCAGGTTGCACGATCCGACCAGTCGACGATCCGCGAGGTTACCTCGCTGCCTACGACGAGAACCCGACGGGCGGCTCCTGCCCTGACATACTGGTCAGCGATACTGAGCGCGTAGATAAAACCGGAGCATGCTGCCTGAACGTCGAATGCAGCGCAATCCCGGATATTTAACCTCTGTTGCAACAGGCAAGCGGTACTGGGAAAAACTCGATCCGGCGTACAAGTTGCAACGATGATGAGATCGATCGTTCCCGGTTCGATTTCTGCCGACTCCAGAGCCTGACGCGCAGCGCGCTCCGCCATGCTGGAGGCTGTTTCATGTTTTCCTGCGATGCGGCGCTCGCGAATACCGGTCCGTTCGATGATCCAAGCATCCGATGTATCGACGGTTTGAGCGATCTGTTCGTTGGTGAGAATGGTTTCGGGGAGATAGCCACCGGTTCCGAGAATCCGAGCGTACCGTCTCACGCGGTCTTCCTCTCAGCGAAAATCTCCGCTATGCGCTCGCCGATACGAGTCGGAACAGCCTTTTCAATCTCCTTCACTGCAATGCCGATGGCATTCGCGAAAGCCAAACGGTCGGCGTTACCATGACTCTTGATTACGATGCCGCGCAACCCCAAGAGGGAGGCTCCATTGTAGCGCCGATGATCGAATTGCTTCTTAAAGGAATGGAGCACCGGCATAGCCGCTAATCCGGCCAATTTGGTGAAAAAATTCCTGCCGAATGCCTGTTTGATTGAATGATTGATCATTTTGGCGAGACCCTCGCTGGTTTTGAGCGCCACGTTGCCGACAAAGCCGTCGGTGACGACGATATCCACGTTACCCGAGTAGAGATCGTTCCCTTCGACGTAGCCGATAAAATTGATGTGGGCACCAGCCAATAGTTTTGCGGCCTCCTTAACCTGCTCGTTGCCCTTGATTTCTTCTTCGCCGATATTCAGCAACCCCACCCGCGGATGATCTTTATCCTCGACCGCGCGCACGAGCTCGTAGCCCATTACGGCGAATTGATAGAGGTGCTCGGCCGAACAATCCACATTCGCCCCGAGATCCAGTACATGGGTATGTCCTCCCATGGAGGGAACAGCAGAGATGATGGCCGGACGATCGATCCCAGGTATCGTCTTGAGAACGAATTTCGCGATCGCCATCAACGCACCGGTATTTCCGGCACTGACGCAAGCATCGGCAACGCCTTCCTTGACCAGGTCAACGGCAACTCGCATGGATGAATCCTTCTTGCCGCGGAGAGCCTTCGCCGGGGACTCATGCATTTCCACCGTTTCAGACGCGTGATGAATGCGAATTCGGTCACTGAGACGTGCTAACGCTGATCCCAGATGATGGCGCAATACGGCTTCATCACCTACAAGAATCAAATTTAAGTGAGGATTGCTTTCGGCACTGTCCAGAGCCGCCGGAACGATCACGGCGGGACCGTGATCGCCGCCCATGGCATCCAAAGCGATGGTCGGCTTCTTAATCATAGTTCTTGTTTAGTCAATCGAGCGGCAAACTCAGCAGAAACAACGATAAGGAGCCGCATCGATTCCGGCTCCCGAAGTCAATCCAAATATCAAAGCTACTCTTCGCTAGATTCTTCTTTGCTCGCAATCACCTTACGCCCGCGATAATACCCATCCGGGCTGACGTGATGCCGAAGATGCGTTTCACCCGTGGTAGGCTCGATGGAAAGCGCATTTGCTTTCAAAGCATCGTGCGAACGACGCATACCCCGCTTGGAACGTGTCTTACGATTTTGCTGTACGGCCATTTAAAAGCTCCTATTATCGAATAGTTTTCAGTTGCGCCAACACGGCGAAAGGATTCTCGCGGGAATCCACACTATTAGTTTCTGTCTTAGGCGAAGCACAATGGGAATGCTGGGGAATTGCAGGAATAGCCAGCAGCAATTCATCCGCCACTATATCCGCCAGATCAATCACACCCGTTTCGTCAAGAAGCAAGGGCTCAAGCGTTTCGGGCAGTAGATTCCCCTCATCAATGGAGCTGACGACGCCGAGGTGTACTTCGCTGTGCACCGGCCAGTCCAGAGGCCCCAGGCAACATTGGCACTCCAGCTTAAGATCGGCCTCCACCCAACCAGAAACGATTGCACGACGGCCTTCTTTCTTAAATTCAAGATCGACTTTCGCCTCAGCTTCACCATTCAGCACCATATCCTGTATACGAGAAATGGTGTTCAAAGGCATCGATCCGACGATCCGTCGCTTCTTTTCCGCGAACTCTAATGGATCTATCAAATCCGGCAAACGGTCAAGCATAATCGTGCAATGATATCGAGAAATGTCAAAAGCTGTCAAAATCGCTTCTTTAACTCTTTTTGACCCATTAAGTCTTCACTCAAATCCGACCGCATGACAAAAATTGTTCTGGCATCCAGCTCGACCTATCGCCAAGACCTATTCAAAAAGCTGGGACTTGAGTTTGATTCGATCTCTCCAGGGATTAGCGAAACGCCCAAAGTCAACGAAAAGCCGGATTGCCAAGCACTGCGGCTAGCGCAGGAAAAAGCCGCTGCCGCGGCGCCCGGTTTTCCCGACGCCCTGATAATCGGCTCCGATCAAGTAGCCGTTCTATGCGGAAAACAGTTGGTCAAACCTATGACTCGTGATAACGCCATCCGGCAACTTCGTGCGGCTTCCGGCCGATGCGTTGTGTTTTACACCGCTGTATGCGTCCTAAACACCGCCACGGGAGATATGAAAGCCGAAATCGACCGCTGCTTGGTTCACTTTCGAGAACTGAGTGACAAGGAAATCGAACGTTATGTAGATCGAGAACAGCCTTTCGATTGTGCTGGAGGATTCAAGTCCGAAGGCTTGGGCATCGTGCTGTTTGAAAGGTTCGAAGGCGAAGACCCCAACGCACTGGTTGGGCTTCCACTGATCAGGCTAGCCCGCCTACTGGAAAGCTTCGGGGTTCAGGTAATCTGAATCAATGGCGCACGTAAACATCAGGCATGAACACGGCAGCGGTATCGCTGAGTTTCTCGGTTGCCTTGGACATCACATTTATTATTTGGGTCTCGTCCAAACGTATAGCAGAGGCGACTTCATCAGGAATCGCCCTAAGCACATCTTGGATCGGAAAGCCGAGTAATGACACAGTTTTCAGTTGATTGGCGAGGTATAACAGGCTGGCCTCCAAACGATAGTCCTCGGCCCGTTCGGGCTCCAAATGCCAACGAATCCCTTCCCGCAAGGCCGATGGCATTTTCCACGCCTTGGCTAATGCCGCACCGATCTCGGCGTAGGTAAACCCGAGCAGCTCCTTTTCCAACCCCGGAATCAACCGATCGTCACCTGCCGCAACCAAAAGAATTTCCCTCGCCTTATCCGGCAAGCGCATGTAGATAATCAGCGCACCGATACGATGCAACAGCCCGGCAACAAACAAGCGCTCGCTATGCAAAACGGAAGCTTCCTTGGCCAACAGACGCGCAATCACGCCACAATAGAGGCTGTTCAACCAAAAATCGTTCATGTTGACTAGACAAGCGGGGATGTTGCGAAATCCATGAATGACAGAGGTTGTCAGCGCCAAATCATACAGTGCGTCGGCACCGACCATTCCAACCGCACGAGTAATGGTCTCGATACGCCCCGACAATCCGTAGTAAGAGCTATTGACGATTTTCAGCAACCGCGCCGCAAGTGCGGGGTCCTGACCAATCGCTTCGGCGACCTCTCCGATCGTGAAGTCTTCACGTTCGAGAACGGTCGAAATCCGCGCCACCGCGACTGGCGGGGATACCAATTGAGGTGCCCCCATGACGAGGGCTTCCGGCGTTTCGGCTGCAAACATCAATTCAATCGGTTGTAATAATTGAGGACTCGGGTCACATACGCCTGAGTTTCTTGAAAGGGAGGCACCTTATTTCCATATTTGATGACGTTGTTTTCCCCGGCATTGTAAGCCGCAACGGCGAGTCTAACGTCGGATTGAAACATGTCGATCAGCTCGCTTAGGTACCTTGCACCTCCTTCTATGTTTTCGCTCGGATCATAGCGATCACGAACACCGTAGCGAGCGGCCGTTTCGGGCATGAGCTGCATCAGACCGACAGCGCCTTTGCTGGATATTGCTCCGGGGTTATAGGAAGACTCGGCACGGATAACGGCATGCAGCAATGCCGGATCAAGGCTGTACTTGCTGGCTGCCGCATCGATCAATGACGCAAATTGTCTACGATTTTTATCGGAGAATCTGGAGCCGGTCGGCCATTTTTTCGAGGTCCGAGAGAGCGAAAATGCGGCAGGCGACTTGATGATCAGCTGATAGCCCGAGTGTTTCGGATTGTCCGTATAAAAAACATGTCCGGCGCTATCCACATATTTGTAAACATCCGCAGCGGCCGAACCCGAACAAAGAAAGAAAAAAAGTGCCAACGAGCGTCTTATTTTTGATGGTCTAATCATCGTTCTTCCGCCTGTTGATCGTCACCCTATCGACAGACGAAAGTTTTGCACGAATCTGTTTTTTTGCAACTCGGCAAGGCCATTGCCCCTACCGCGTCAAAACGTCAGGGCGGTAAACCTGCGAGCCGCTTCGCTCCGCAAGACATCAACCCGGCAAGGGCTTGATCAATCCTGCCGCTTTTTTTGCTCGTTCTCGGGCTTCTTCGATGGAGTTACCTGCGGCTAAAGCCACGCCAACTCGGCGGCGCGGATATGAAATCGGCTTGCCGAACAGCCGGATTTCGGTTTCGGGAACGGAAAGCGCATCGCCGACTCCCTCAAACGCGATCCCCTCGCCTTCGATCTGGCCGTAAATCACAGCGCTGGCCCCCGGATTGCGGAGACCGGTCGAAACGGGAAATCCCAGTATGGCTCGGGCATGCAGCTCGAATTCGCTCTGCGCCTGGGTGATCATGGTAACCATGCCCGTGTCATGAGGCCTCGGACTGACTTCGCTGAACCAAACCCGATCGCCTTTGACGAACAATTCCACACCGAAAAGACCACGCCCACCGAGACGCCCCGTCACCGCCGTGGCGATGCGTTTAGCCTCCGTCAAAGCGACTGCGCTCATGGGCTGTGGCTGCCAACTCTCTACGTAGTCGCCAAGTTCCTGCCGGTGACCGATAGGCTCGCAGAAATAAGTCTCCTCTACACCGTGGCCATCGCTGGCTCGCACCGTAAGCAAGGTAATTTCGTAATCGAATTCAATTTTGCCTTCTACGATGACTCTGGCATCCTTGACTCGCCCTCCTGATTGCGCGTATTCCCAAGCCTTTTCCACATCGACCTCGCTGCACAGCAGCGATTGCCCTTTACCCGAAGAGGACATCACGGGCTTGACAAAGCAGGGATAGCCGATCGTTTGAACGGCTGTCCTCAGCGAATCTAAAGAATCGGCAAAAGCATAGGGCGAGGTGGGCAAACCGAGCTCTTCCGCAGCAAGGCGGCGAATCCCCTCACGATTCATGGTCAAGCAGACCGCGCGTGCCGTAGGAATCACGGCCGCCGCACCGGCCTGCTCAATCTCGGCCAAGGCGTCCGTGGCGATCGCCTCGATTTCCGGCACGATGATGTCCGGTCTTTCCATTTCCACTAGTCGCTTTATAGCTTCTCCATCAGTCATGTCTATCATGTGGGCACAATGCGCCACGTGCTGGGCGGGCGCATTGGGATAACGATCCACGGCCACGACTTCGACGCCGTAGCGTTGCAGAGCGATCGCGACCTCCTTGCCGAGTTCGCCGCTACCCAGAAGCATGACGCGCGTGGCGCTACGTGTCAGTGCGGTACCTATTTTCATGACTGGCTCCTTTCGATGGATCGGCTGCATATGCGTTTATTCATTAAGACCGTTCTCCGGCATTCAAATCACAGCCTCTTACCTGCACCGTATCCACCTTGCCTGGATATGCAGCATGTCCGGCGAAGGGGCTGATATTCCAGTCCAACGCGAACGACTTCGGGTCTAAGGTCTCACGTCCGAGGCCCGAGCTGTTTCCATGCCTCGTCCAATCGTTTCGCGGACACGGGATACGGCGTCTTTAACATCTGAGCGAAGAGCGAAACGCGGAACTCTTCCAAGCTCCAGCGATAGGCGTCGCGCTCAGGAAGCAAACGCCCTTTGGCCGCCTTGATGACGTTCCAATAGCGCGCCCAAAGGGGCGCAAGCTCATTGTACTGCTTCTGGTCGCGAACAGAGTCTTGCGCAGATTTCTCCAGACGATGCAATATCGCCTTGAGGTAACGAGGCATTTCCTTGATCTGCGCATATGGAGTCGTAACCAAGAATCCCGCGTAAACAAGCAATCCCACTTGTTCCTGCATATCCTGCGTGGCTGCATTGGCCGGCCTAGTCTTCAGTTTGGCCTGCACCTCGCCATATAGTTGAAGCACGGTCTGAGCTATGCGCGCCATTTCGTCCGCCTTTAGGACCAGCTCAGTTTTCTGATCTCTAAGCCGCTTCTCGAATTGATCGGCGCTACGGATATCTGGCTGCCCTTCCAAGAACAACGTCCCCATGAGCCGGTCCAAAAGATCCTCGCGCAGCTCGCGCCCGGTTTTCAATTCGGAATAGAGGAACGGATGCGCAGGCACTTGCCGGTATAAGAACTCCGCTTGCGCATTGACTGCAAGATTCTTTTTTAAATACTTGAGCTCCTTGGCCAAAGCGCAGCGGAACAGGCGTGCCAGTCCCAGTTCCTGCTGCCGCGCTGCTTCTTCCGGAGTATCGAATACCCTAACGCCCACGTTCTCCCCTTCGTCGACCACCGCTGGAAAGCCATAGATCGTTTGGCCATCGTGTTGGCCGTCGAAACATTGAGGCAGTTCACCGAAACTCCAACTTTTGCAGCCGGTATGCAGGTAGGCCTGCCGAGCCAGTTGCTGAAAGTTCTTGCCGGCGTCGGCGGAGCGGCGGATCTTGAGTTCCTTGAGATCGCGGGAACGATCAACGACGGCATTGAATTCATCCACTACGGCGAAATTCATGCGAAGGTGCGCCGGCAGCACGTCTTCTCGGAAGGAATCGGGCGACACGGCGATACCGCCGGTCTTTTTCAATGCCGACGAAAGCTGGGCGCAGAACGAACCATGACCGTAATCCAGCATAGGCAAAGCCCGGTCGGCGTAGTCCGGTGCGGGCACGAAATGGATACGCAAAGTCTTGGGCAGGGACTTGATGAGAGCAATGGTCTTCTCCCGGAGCAGCCCCGGAACCAACCAGCGGAACGGCTCGGGATCGAGCTGGTTCAGGAGATGCAACGGCACGATGGCCGTGACGCCGTCGTCCTCGTGTCCCGGTTCGAATCGGTACTGCAACTGAAACCGCAACGGCCCTACCTGAAAGTGATCGGGGAAATTCCTGGCATCCAGCGAACTGTCTTCCTTCGCGGTAATGTCGTCTCGGCTGAGTTTGAGAATATCGGGTTTGCGCGCCTCCGCGGCCTTGCGCCAACGTTCGAAGGTGACGCCGTTAACCACGTCCTGCGGAATCCGCTCGTCAAACCAGCGGAACAGCCAATCCTCGTCCACCAGCAAATCCGCGCGCCGGCCCTTGTGCTGGAGATAATCAGCCTCTTCCAAAAGTTTCAGATTGTGCAGGAAAAACGGGGCCTTGCTGTCGTAATCCATGTGCACCAGGGCGTGGCGGACGAACATCTCGCGGGCCGCCTGTGGATTGATCCTCTCGTACGGAATCTTGCGTCCCGCCTGAATGACGAGTCCGAACAGCGTGGTACGCTCATGCACCGCCGCGCGTGCCGCCTTGCGTTCCCAGTGCGGATCGTAGTGTTGTTGCTTGACGAGATGGGCGCCGACCTTCTCGATCCACTCCGGCTCGATCTTGGCCACGGTGCGGGCGTAAACTTTTGTGGTCTCCACCTGCTCGGCCGACATGATCCATTTGGGTTTGGCCTTGAACAGAAAAGAGCCGGGATGGATGAACAGCTTGGTACCCCTCGTCGCGACATATTCGTTCTGCTCCTGCTTGAGACAGACATTGGACAGCAGACCCGAAAGCAGTGCCCTATGAATTTCGCCGTATTCGCCCGGCGCCTGGTTCAATTTCAAGTCCAGCTCGCCCTTCACCACCTCCATGATTTGCGCGTGGATATCGTGCCATTCCGTCATTCGCACGTAAGACAGAAAGTTGTCCCGACACCATTGGCGTAGCTTGGATTTCGACAAATGCTTTTTCTGTTCCTCGAACTCGTTCCATAGCTTCAAGAAGGACAGGAAATCCGACGCATCATCCCGGAACTTGGTGTGCTTCTGATCGGCATTCGAAGCCTGGTCGGCGGGGCGCTCGCGGGGATCCGGCACGCTCAGGGCAGCGACGATGATTGCGATCTCGCTCAGGCAATGCTCGTCCGCCCCGGCCAACAGCATCCGCCCGAGTTTGGGATCCACGGGCAGCTTCGCGAGCTTGCGGCCGATATCCGTGATCTGCCCGCGCTCGTCCAGCGCGTTGACCTCTTGCAAGGTTCGAAGACCATCGCGGATCAACCGCGAATCGGGCGGTTCTACAAACGGGAACTTGGATATATCTCCCAGCTTGAGGGCATGCATTTGCAGAATGACTGCCGCCAAGTTGGTACGGAGGATTTCCGGATCGGTGAATTCGGGCCGGTTGAGAAAATCCTGTTCGGAATACAACCGAATCGCTGTCCCCGGACCGACCCGTCCGCAGCGGCCGGATCGCTGGTTGGCCGAAGCACGGGAGACTTTCTCGATCGGCAGTCGCTGCAGCTTGCTGCGGTGACTGTACCGACTGATGCGCGCGTAGCCCGTATCGATAACCGAGCGGATGCCGGGCACGGTGAGCGAAGTTTCCGCCACATTCGTCGCCAGCACGATGCGACGCGTACCCGAAGGCTTGAACACCCGCTCCTGCTCGGACTGGGACAGACGCGAGTACAGCGGCAGGATTTCACATTTTGACGGGTGATGTTTGCGCAGCGACTCGGCGGTTTCGCGAATTTCGCGCTCGCCGCTCAGGAAGATGAGAATATCCCCGGGCTGCTCCCGCCACAGCTCGTCCACGGCGTTGAGTATAGCCGTCTGCTCGGCGCGGTCGGTCTCGTCGCCCTCCTCGACTTCTACCGGCCGATAACGGATGTCTACCGGATAAGTTCGACCGGAGACGTTGATGATGGGCGCATGACCAAAATGCTGTGAGAAGCGTTCTGGATCGATGGTGGCGGAAGTGATGATGAGCTTCAGGTCCGGACGTTTGGGCATCAGCCACTTGAGATAGCCGAGCAGAAAATCGATATTGAGGCTCCGCTCGTGAGCCTCGTCGACGATCAAGGTGTCGTACTGGTCGAGAAATCGATCGTGCTGAGTCTCGGCCAGCAGGATGCCGTCGGTCATCAGCTTGATCAAGCTTTCCGGCCGGGTGTGATCTTGGAATCGAACCTTATAGCCGACTGCCTGCCCCAAGGGCTGTTTGAGCTCCTCGGCAATCCGAGCGGCAACGGTACGGGCCGCGATGCGGCGAGGCTGGGTGTGACCGATGTAACCGGAGACGCCTCGGCCGGCCTCAAGACAGATTTTCGGCAATTGGGTCGTTTTGCCCGACCCCGTTTCTCCGCAAACGACGACGACCTGATGATTGCGAACGCTTGCGAGGATCTCTGCTTTCCGTTCGACAACCGGAAGTTCGTGCGGATAATCAAGTACCGGAATGGCGTCTGCTCGAAGCCGCCTTTGTGCTACGGACTGGTTAATCGAGTCCTGAAGTGCCTGTAACTGATCCGTAGCGGCTTGGTCTTGGCGTATATCCGCCAGCAAACGTGAAAGCCTCTTTCCGAGGCGGTAGCGATCCTTGCGAAGGCAAAGTTCGAGGTTCCGTTCGAGTTGTTTGAAGATTTCCTGCATTGAGGGATTGATGAATACGCTTGATTCCACGGTGGTTAAGAGCCGACTGTTTTAATCAAAAGCGGCAAGCGCCGCCGCGATCGCCAAATCGCATAGCTTATTGCCAGCCCGGCAAAAGCAGCCAGAATAAGCAAGTGTTTCAAAATGTCTTGAGAAATTCGCCCGGATAGCAGCGTTCGTATAATCTCAACAACGTGTTGAAGGGGACGCCAGGCACGATAATCCTTCAATTTCCCCGATAAAGGCCCCGAGACCATATCCCAGCGCAAATAGATAAAATATTGGTTCGGCGAATCATCCCAAGAGGTACGTATCGGCTTGCGCCATACCAGAGCGTTGCGCCGCCATACTGCAACCCAGAGGCATAACGCATCAATCATCTCGTAACTCCCCCCTGTCAGCTTCAGAAACACATCTTCCAAATTTGATGGGCGATAGGAATAGCGTATGCCTACTCTTTCGTCCAAAGAGTGAACCAAACACTCCAGATTTTCGCCATAGTGGAAAAAAGTTTCCCCGACTTGCTCGAAACGGATGTCATCCTGTAACGGCAGGCTGCGATGCCACGAGAAAACATCGTCTCCATAAACCTCCAAGACTCTTGGTTCGATGCATTCCTGAACGAGGCGACCAGCGTTTGGTCGGTCAGAATCCGACCGTGATCCATCAAGATAATGCGGCTACAGAGACGCTCCGCCTCGTCCATATAATGTGTCGTGAGTACGATCGTCAGCCCGTCTTTCTGAAGCCGTCTCAACATCTACCAGATATTCTGGCGGATCTAAGGATCAAGTCCGGTGGCGGGCTCATCAAGAATTAGAAGTTCCGGCCGGTTGATCAGTGCCCGAGCAATGGATAGGCGCCGCCTTATCTCGCCCGAAAGTTGGTTGATTCGGTAATGCGCCTTGTCTTCAAGTGCCGCCAGGGACAGGAGAAACGGTATCCGCGCATTGATTTCGGCATACTTCAGACCGAAATATTGACCGTATCCATCAAGTTCTCGATCACAGTAAAATCCGGATCGAGGTTATCCACTTGTGGCACAATTCCAATCCTGTGCCGCATTTGCCGGGCACGAGCTGAAATTGAAAACCCCAAGACCCGCAGCGGTCCAGAGGTCGGAGGAACGTTACCCACTAGCATCTTGAGAGTCGTCGTTTTCCCGGCGCCGTTAGGCCCTAGAATTCCACAGAGCTCTCCGCGAGGGATCAAAAAGGAAATATGGTCGACTACACTCAGCCCTCCATAGGCCTTTGTCAGTTGGCTGGCGGAAATAACGACATCGGACTTATGCGTCACAGTCACGCAGGCAATTATCCGGAGAGTGTTTCTGATCTGGACAAGATCGGGTGGCAGTATTTGCCGAATTATACCGGAGTAAAAGCTTGGATCGCGCTTGAGGTTGCTATTAGCAGATCGGG